>NZ_JAGYPG010000001.1:0-3091 GCF_018343625.1 Lederbergia citri
GATCAGCCGAGCGCTGATCAGAAGACGTTTCGTTTCGTTCAGTTTTGAGAGGTTGAACTCTCAAAACATTTTTTGTTCCTTGAAAACCAGATAATAGAGAAGTAACAAACCAAGAAAACATCACCTTATGGAATTATCCATAAGAAACCTTTTTATGATTAAGTTAGAAAGGGCGCACGGTGGATGCCTTGGCACTAGGAGCCGATGAAGGACGGGACTAACACCGATATGCTTCGGGGAGCTGTAAGCAAGCTTTGATCCGGAGATTTCCGAATGGGGAAACCCCCTGCCCGTAATGGGGTAGGATCCATTTCTGAATTCATAGGAAATGGAAGGCAGACCCGGGGAACTGAAACATCTAAGTACCCGGAGGAAGAGAAAGAAAAATCGATTTCCCAAGTAGCGGCGAGCGAAACGGAAAGAGCCCAAACCAAGAGGCTTGCCTCTTGGGGTTGTAGGACACTCAACATGGAGTTACAAAGGAACGGGGTAGGCGAAGCGATCTGGAAAGGTCCGCCATAGAAGGTAACAGCCCTGTAGTTGAAACTTCGTTCCCTCCTGAGTGGATCCTGAGTACGGCGGGACACGTGAAATCCCGTCGGAAGCTGGGAGGACCATCTCCCAAGGCTAAATACTCCCTAGTGACCGATAGTGAACCAGTACCGTGAGGGAAAGGTGAAAAGCACCCCGGAAGGGGAGTGAAAGAGATCCTGAAACCGTGTGCCTACAAATAGTCAAAGCACATTCATGTGTGATGGCGTGCCTTTTGTAGAATGAACCGGCGAGTTACGATTTCATGCAAGGTTAAGTCGAAGAGACGGAGCCGCAGCGAAAGCGAGTCTGAATAGGGCGTTTTGAGTATGAGGTCGTAGACCCGAAACCAGGTGATCTACCCATGTCCAGGGTGAAGGTAAGGTAACACTTACTGGAGGCCCGAACCCACGTACGTTGAAAAGTGCGGGGATGAGGTGTGGGTAGCGGTGAAATTCCAATCGAACCTGGAGATAGCTGGTTCTCTCCGAAATAGCTTTAGGGCTAGCCTCAAGGAGAAGAGTCTTGGAGGTAGAGCACTGTTTGGACTAGGGGCCCTCATCGGGTTACCGAATTCAGACAAACTCCGAATGCCAATGACTTGTCCTTGGGAGTCAGACTGCGAGTGATAAGATCCGTAGTCGAGAGGGAAACAGCCCAGACCGCCAGCTAAGGTCCCCAAGTATCCGTTAAGTGGAAAAGGATGTGGAGTTGCTTAGACAACCAGGATGTTGGCTTAGAAGCAGCCACCATTTAAAGAGTGCGTAATAGCTCACTGGTCGAGTGATTCTGCGCCGAAAATGTACCGGGGCTAAACGGATCACCGAAGCTGCGGATTGACACCGTTGGTGTCAGTGGTAGGAGAGCGTTCTAAGGGCGGTGAAGCAAGACCGGAAGGACTTGTGGAGCGCTTAGAAGTGAGAATGCCGGTATGAGTAGCGAAAGAAGGGTGAGAATCCCTTCCACCGAATGCCTAAGGTTTCCTGAGGAAGGCTCGTCCGCTCAGGGTTAGTCGGGGCCTAAGCCGAGGCTGAAAAGCGTAGGCGATGGACAACAGGTTGATATTCCTGTACCACCTTTTTACCGTTTGAGCAATGGGGGGACGCAGGAGGATAGGGTAAGCGCGCTGTTGGATATGCGCGTCCAAGCAGTTAGGCCGGGGTGGAGGCAAATCCTTCATCCTAAGGCGGAGCTGTGATGGCGAGGGAAATATAGTACCGAAGTTCCTGATTCCACACTGCCAAGAAAAGCCTCTAGCGAGGTAAAAGGTGCCCGTACCGCAAACCGACACAGGTAGGCGAGGAGAGAATCCTAAGGTGATCGAGAGAACTCTCGTTAAGGAACTCGGCAAAATGACCCCGTAACTTCGGGAGAAGGGGTGCTCTGATAGGGTGTAAGCCCGAGAGAGCCGCAGTGAATAGGCCCAGGCGACTGTTTAGCAAAAACACAGGTCTCTGCGAAGCCGCAAGGCGAAGTATAGGGGCTGACGCCTGCCCGGTGCTGGAAGGTTAAGAGGAGCGCTTAGGTGCAAACCGAAGGTGCGAATTGAAGCCCCAGTAAACGGCGGCCGTAACTATAACGGTCCTAAGGTAGCGAAATTCCTTGTCGGGTAAGTTCCGACCCGCACGAAAGGCGCAACGATCTGGGCACTGTCTCAACGAGAGACTCGGTGAAATTATAGTACCTGTGAAGATGCAGGTTACCCGCGACAGGACGGAAAGACCCCGTGGAGCTTTACTGCAGCCTGATATTGAATGTTGGTGCAGCTTGTACAGGATAGGTAGGAGCCTAGGAAATGGGAGCGCCAGCTTCCATGGAGGCATCGGTGGGATACTACCCTTGCTGTACTGACCTTCTAACCCGCACCCGTGATCCGGGTGGGAGACAGTGTCTGGCAGGCAGTTTGACTGGGGCGGTCGCCTCCTAAAGAGTAACGGAGGCGCCCAAAGGTTCCCTCAGAATGGTTGGAAATCATTCGCAGAGTGTAAAGGCACAAGGGAGCTTGACTGCGAGACCTACAAGTCGAGCAGGGACGAAAGTCGGGCTTAGTGATCCGGTGGTTCCGCATGGAAGGGCCATCGCTCAACGGATAAAAGCTACCCCGGGGATAACAGGCTTATCTCCCCCAAGAGTTCACATCGACGGGGAGGTTTGGCACCTCGATGTCGGCTCATCGCATCCTGGGGCTGTAGTCGGTCCCAAGGGTTGGGCTGTTCGCCCATTAAAGCGGTACGCGAGCTGGGTTCAGAACGTCGTGAGACAGTTCGGTCCCTATCCGTCGCGGGCGCAGGAAATTTGAGAGGAGCTGTCCTTAGTACGAGAGGACCGGGATGGACGCACCGCTGGTGTACCAGTTGTCTTGCCAAAGGCATCGCTGGGTAGCTATGTGCGGACGGGATAAGTGCTGAAAGCATCTAAGCATGAAGCCCCCCTCAAGATGAGATTTCCCATCGCGCAAGCGAGTAAGATCCCTGAAAGATGATCAGGTTGATAGGTCCGGTGTGGAAGTGTGGCGACACATGGAGCTGACGGATACTAATCGATCGAGGACTTAATCAAA
>NZ_JAGYPG010000001.1:3101-103324 GCF_018343625.1 Lederbergia citri
AAGCCCCCCTCAAGATGAGATTTCCCATCGCGCAAGCGAGTAAGATCCCTGAAAGATGATCAGGTTGATAGGTCCGGTGTGGAAGTGTGGCGACACATGGAGCTGACGGATACTAATCGATCGAGGACTTAATCAAATACGGTTTGCCTTCTCTATTATTTGGTTTTGAGGGAATGAAAAATTTCTCTTGAAAAATACATAAAACATATTATAATAGTATATGTCGATTATGAAATGTCTGGTGACGATGGCGAAGAGGTCACACCCGTTCCCATACCGAACACGGAAGTTAAGCTCTTCAGCGCCGATGGTAGTAAGGGGCCTCCCCTTGCAAGAGCAGGACGTTGCCAGGCGATCCTATTATTCCGCAGTAGCTCAGTGGTAGAGCTATCGGCTGTTAACCGATCGGTCGTAGGTTCGAATCCTACCTGCGGAGCCATATTGGAGAGCTGTCCGAGTGGCCGAAGGAGCACGATTGGAAATCGTGTAGGCGGCTAACGCTGTCTCAAGGGTTCAAATCCCTTGCTCTCCGCCATTCATATACTATATGGCCCCTTGGTCAAGCGGTTAAGACACCGCCCTTTCACGGCGGTAACACGGGTTCGAATCCCGTAGGGGTCACCATTATTATTATCGCGGGGTGGAGCAGTCCGGTAGCTCGTCGGGCTCATAACCCGAAGGTCGCAGGTTCAAATCCTGCCCCCGCAATTAAGTTACTATCAAGTAAACTTGAATAGTAATGTAAGTTATTTTCGAGTAAACTCGAAGAGTAATGTAGTTTATTTTCAAGTAAACTTGAAAAAAACTTGGTCCGGTAGTTCAGTTGGTTAGAATGCCTGCCTGTCACGCAGGAGGTCGCGGGTTCGAGTCCCGTCCGGACCGCCATATTTTATATACATAGGCTCAGTAGCTCAGTCGGTAGAGCAAAGGACTGAAAATCCTTGTGTCGGCGGTTCGATTCCGTCCTGAGCCACCATTTATTCAATTAATTATATACTGGTGGGGTAGCGAAGTGGCTAAACGCGGCGGACTGTAAATCCGCTCCCTCCGGGTTCGGCGGTTCGAATCCGTCCCCCACCACCATTTTAATACAGGGGTATAGTTTAATGGTAAAACGAAGGTCTCCAAAACCTTTGATGTGGGTTCGATTCCTACTACCCCTGCCAATATTATGGCGGCTATGGCGAAATGGTCAACGCATCGGATTGTGGCTCCGACATCGTGGGTTCGATTCCCACTAGTCGCCCCATTTTATTTATAAAAGTTAATTCCTTTTAATTGATGGGCTATAGCCAAGCGGTAAGGCAACGGACTTTGACTCCGTCATTCGTTGGTTCGAATCCAGCTAGCCCAGTATTTGCGGAAGTAGTTCAGTGGTAGAACACCACCTTGCCAAGGTGGGGGTCGCGGGTTCGAATCCCGTCTTCCGCTCCAATTAAATTGGCGGCATAGCCAAGTGGTAAGGCACGGGTCTGCAACACCCTTATCACCGGTTCAAATCCGGTTGCCGCCTCCATAAGCTTTGCCCGAGTGGTGGAATGGCAGACACGGTGGACTCAAAATCCACTGCCTTCGCGGGCGTGCCGGTTCAAGTCCGGCCTCGGGTATACTAAACGTTGATAGGACGGCGTTCGAACGGAATTAATCCGCTTGGGCGTCGTCTTTTTGCGTTCATTTTACGGAGAACGTGCGAACATTAGTCCAGTGCATACTTGCGAACGAGCGTTTCCCTTTGAATTAAACGGAGGGAGCGCTATTTTCATGGCAAAAAACACAGGTAAGCGGAGAAAAAACGATTTAACTCCGCGAGAAATCGATATAGCAACGGAGCCGATCGAGTTAGAAACGTTGTCCTATGACGAAGCAGTAAAGCGATTTATGGCAGACGCAGAACGGCGCGGATTACGTCCGGATACCATTTCTTACTATAAAATGCGGACCGGTTTGTTCCGCAGATGGCTAGTTACGCAGGAAAAAACGGATTTTATTAGTAGGGTCATGCGGCACGACATCGATAATTACGTAGAGTATTTACAAAATGAGCGAGTTTTAAGTAATGGCGCAATCAATACGACCCTTCGAGCAATACGCGCTTTATTCGGATTTTTAAAAGAGTCTAAGTTTATTCGTAACAATCCGATGAAAGGCTATCCGTTATTAAAGATACGCTCGGGAAATATTGAAGCGTTTAACATGAAGCAAGTTCGCCAGCTACTGAATGCAACGGACAAACGGACGTTTACAGGAGTCCGCGACTATACATATATGTTATTGCTACTCGAAACTGGACTAAGGTTATCGGAATCTGCAGCTATCCTTGTCGAAGATGTAAAACTATCAGAGGGCGTTATCTTTGTCCGACATACGAAAAATAATTTCCATAGGTATGTACCGATTCAAGCGAAGATGAAAGAGCAGTTACGGCGCTATTTAAAACTAAGAGGAACTTGTGAAACGGATCATTTATTCGTAACCATAGACGGCGAAGCGATGCAAAGGGCGACCATGCAAAGGCTAGTAGCGAAGTACGGTCGGAAAGCAGGCATTAAGGGCGTTCGTTGTTCGCCACATACTTTAAGACATACATTCGCAAAAATGTCCGTTATGAATGGAGCCGGAGTATTTGAATTACAGAAAATACTCGGACATTCCACTATGGAAATGGTTCGGGTCTACGTCAATTTATACTCTAGCGACGTTTACGAGAAACACAAAGACTTTTCACCTTTAAAAGACTTATAAAAATAAAAAAAGCCCTCCGCGATAGAAACGAAGGACAGCGCACACCCACGCCAATGGGTTAGCAATATTTATCAGTTACCGTTAGTATACCGAAAAAAAGACAGGTATGCAACGTTTATTTAAGTGCGTGTCATTAATCGAACATACGTTTCTGTAAACGAGGGACTTCCGTAAAGGAGTCCGAAAAATGAACTATCTATCCGACTATCAGACGTTCTCGAATAAGTCCGAACTAAACGAAGCAATTAGCGCCCATATTAGCGCCCATACATACGATTTAAACGACACGGCTCGCGATGTCTTATTAATGCTGGCTCGTTATGCCGTCAAATATCCGGGCGTTGCTCACTTAAAAACGGCTACTATCGCGGAAGTTATCCGTAAGACTGGCCGAACTATTCGACGTGCCATTGCGAGATTAATCGAGTTAGGCATTATCGAAAAATTACCGTTTATGCGTGAAGTATCCGGCGGATTCGGTGCGAATATTTATCGTATTTTACCTTACGATGTCCAGTCGGAGTTGTCCAGTCGCAAGGATGCCGTAGAGCCTACGGAGACAAGCGTAGAGCCGTCCGAAAATGGAAACGAACCTATTTCTTCTTTTAATCAAAAAGACCTTATAAATAATACGTATTACGCACGCTTTAAGGCGTTTATTCAATCGACCATAGGCGAAGGCAATCAGCCGTTAATTAGTCGCTTATTCGGAGTGTATAAGGCGCATTCTACACCTTTATTACGTGGACAAGCCTTCGATAAGCAATCGGTAGAACAAGCGGGCTGGCAAGCGTTAAAGGCTGCAGTTATGGCGACTAAATCGAAGAATATTCGAAATATAGCTGGCTATTATTCGGGCGTACTGGATCGTATGCTTGACCGTCTATACTTCGAGGAAATGGAAGGACTTGGCAAAATCTTGGAATTTTTAGTATAATTAATTAAAAATCGGAGGGGTTTCTATGGGTTTTTTTAAAGACGCAATGAAAAAGCAAACATCTTTTGAAGTAATTGGCGGGCAAAATCTTTTTAATAAGGCAATGGCGAATATTTATAAGATGGTGTCCGAGGAAAAGGAGTACGGTGAAGGAGTTGTAAAGGTGAAGGGAAAACTTTACTATTTCCTCGGCGCTCATAAGGAAGAAAGGCATACGAGAAGCGCAGGCAAAGCAGCGGCAGGAGCAATAATAGGCGGAGTACTTACCGGAGGACTAGGCGCAATTGCAGGCGCAGCTATCGGAGGCAGAAGGAAAGATGACTCGTCATTTTGGATGGATTTTGCCGATTATGAAACGAAGCAAGAATTTTCCGTTCAAGTGAAGCAAGGTAAAGGTCATGTCAGCGCGATTAAGAATTTCAGAGTAGCGAACCCGGTAAATATTGGGTTGGAAAAATAAGTATATACTATTTATAGAAAAGAGGGATTTCATGAGAAATTGTATGTCTTGGGTATTATTAATTTTAATCGTATTGTTATCCGCCTGTTCATCCGGTACCGGTGGATCGAAGTCGCTATCCGTAGATGATGCGATAAAAGCATTCGAGGATGACGGCTTGGTTGTGGAAGATGTGCGCAAAATGACTAAAGATGATTACGGACTAGCACCGATGAAAGCAAAGGAAGGGAAAATATTTACGGTTCCTTTCGTATGTGACGATTGCAATGTCCGCGTAATGTCTTTCGATAAGAATGACGATTTAAAACAGACGAAAGAGTATTACGATAAACTCGGCAAAGAAAGCGCAATGTTCTTCTCGTGGACGATTGAACACGATAACATACTCGTACAATTAAACGGAGATATGGACGAGGAAGATTACGAGAAATATAAAAAGTCGATAGAAGGAATTTAAAAGACCCCGCCGAATGTTGCATACGTCTGTAAAGGCGCTAGACTTGACGCATATATAGAAGGAATTATTTCGAAGGTAGGACGAAAACATGCCCCGTGATGCAACGTAAAATCGTCGTCAGGTAGTCCGGCGAAGCGTTCAAGGCTCGAAGCCTCCGAAAACTCACGGGGTCAAGCGTCCGATTATCGGAAAAAGAGCGCTTATATTGAAGGAATACGAAAGGTATAGCGGACAATATCGGACATGAAAGCCGTTTTTATAAGGCGAAGGGCATTTCCGCGCGACCCCTCCAACGCTTTGCAATTCGGGCATATTTCGAAAAACGACGATTATATAGTAGGAATCCGGAAAAAGTATCGGAGTAAATTCGAGTATGTAAAGTTGACCGCGCGATCGAGTGCTTAATCCGAACCTATTCCGCCTTTATCGCATAGGTGCGCACTATTACGTTATTATCGTTATATATAAGTTCTTAGTACCGAAAATGTACATCGCTTATATCCGATATTTACGTTATAGGTATTATATAAGTTCTTAGTACCGAAAATGTACATGCGCATATTCGATAGATAATAAAATCAATAACGATAAACATATGATGTTCAATTTCGAAATACCGTCTAAAAGTATTAACTTATAGACATTCCGAAAATATGCCGGAAATTATTCGTAATTAACGCTTGATACTGTCTTAAAGTTAGTCTATAATTAAACGTATAGAAGTTAGCAAACTTATAGACGGAGGGTGTTCGATTATGAAGATAGGTTATGCGCGTGTATCGACGGTAGGTCAGGACTTAGAAACGCAAGAGGCGATATTAAAGGCGGAGGGCTGCGAGCGTCTATATGTCGAGAAGGTGACCGGTACATCGACCGCCCCACGTAAGGAACTCGCTAACATGATCGACCATGTACGGCCTGGCGATACGGTATATGTAACGAAGATAGACCGATTGGCTCGCTCAATCATCGACCTTAATAAGATTGTATCGGAGCTTAACGACAAAGGCGTAAGTGTAGTCTTTATTCAGGACGGCATGATGACGTTTAAAGCAGGCGAGAAGTCTAGCGGAATGAACTCGTTAATGTTCAATATACTCGGTAGCTTTGCGCAGTTTGAACGTGACCTTATCGTTGAAAGAACAACCGAAGGAAGGGAACGAGCAAAGGCGCAAGGCAAGCACATGGGCCGACCGGCAAGCAGTAGCGAACGAGACTTACGGAAAGCTATCGAACTAATGAACGACCGCGAGAACAATGCGCTAAGTGTCACGGACATATGCAAGTTAACAGGCGTAAAGCGTGCGACATTGTACGCAAGAATGAAGGAGAAGGCAGTCGATTAATAAACCGGCTGTCTTTTTTATGCCCGGCGGGGTAGGGTCAGCGTCAGCTTCCGTCCAGAGTTCGGACTATTTCTTACAAAATCGTAGCCTCGAGGGGTTTAAGGTCGACGAATACCCCCCGCGGGGCCTCCGAAAATTGAGCCGTTCCCCTTCCGACTCTTACTCGCGGAAAACAAAAAATCACTTTGACTTTCTCCGAATCAATCCTCCTATTATCGTTTCTATACGTAAAATATAGGGCGTACTCTTGCCTTTTTCAATATCGGAATCATTAACGGGTGTATTCGGTAGGGAATCGTTTATATTTTCGAAAAAAGGTAGCGTGCCTATGGTTTTTAATATAACGTCAAAAAGGAAGCTGATCCTCGTATTTATCAAATAATTTCCGGTCGTAAACTTTATGTACCTTTAGGATTCGTTCCGTTACATCTTCACCGTTTACCTTTACTTCGAAAATTTCCACCGCGTCATAAAATTCCCTCATTTTTCCCCTAACAAGTGGATAGGCAATTCTTACCGGATTAAAGCCGTTAGGTCCGTAAGTTTCGGAAAATCTCATTGATGCTCCGTCTTTATGTTTAAAAATCATTTCCACTATTATTTTCATCGTTTATCCTCTCGTATAAATCCCCAGGATCTACTTTCAATATTTCGGCTAGTTCATACATTTCGGGTATTGACGGGTAACTCTTTCCGGTACACCAATTCGAAATAGTATTCCTCGATTTATTAAATTTCTCTCTAAAATATTCTCGCTTGTATGGAGACTTATCTATTAGTTCCCCAATATTACTTTTTAATCTCATTTTAATCACCTTAACTAAATTTCTACAAGTCATAGCATTTATCCTTTCACGTTTTAATTTTGATATTTTGCACAATTAAATTTGGAAAGACAGGCAATTATCGTTCTAAGACAGCATAGGCATATAACACGTAACCAAAACAGTAGAAAATATTTTACAAAAGGAAAGCGTCTATTTTTATTTTCTGTTTTGTAACATTTCTATCTGTTTATAGTAAGTGCATTTAATCGAGCCTAAAGTCAATAGGATACGGATTTCGTAAATCTGTTAAGAGAGGTAAAAGAAAAAAGGAGGTAAAGACGATGATTGCGATTGACTGGTTATTCGTAGCTGGCGCATCCAGCATCGTCGGCATGGCGCTTATTGAACGGCTTGCCGGCGAATATGGATTTCGATGGATTGGCACGTTATTAAAAATCGGCTTAACCGTCGCGGCTTACGGAACGGGCTTATATTTTCTCGATATACTGGCGGAGGTGTTCTTTCGATGAACATATGGCGGAATTTGAGCGCACGTAAGAAGTTGATTGATACGTTTAAGTCTGCGGGCTTGTACCTTACTTTCGGAGAAAATAGAGTGTATCCGAAAATTCATTCGGTAAAATCTACCGAACGGGCTACGGAATATGTATTCACGTTACCTAACGGACTCGATCCCGCGCTAATAAAAAAGAACTATTTCGCATTCGTCCAGCATTTCGGCAAATCAATCGAACTGGACGGTGAATACAAGCGATATACATTATCAGTACGGAGCAAGGCGCCCGCAGAATTACCGTATGACTTCGAGGAAATTAAGCCGTTCATTGACGACTATAAACTCGGAATTGTCTGCGGAATAGACCGTAAGGGTCATTATGTAGCGTTTGATTTAACTATACAGCCTCATATATTGATTGCAGGCGAAACAGGCTCGGGCAAATCAACGCAATTACGCTCGATATTGACGACGCTGATTAAGACGAAAAAGCCGTCGGAATTGGAGCTTTACTTAGGTGATTGCAAAAAATCCGAGTTTCATTTATTTCGAAAGGTAGAGCATGTGAAATGCGTTTATAGCAGTTCGTCCGATATTAGGTCGATGCTTGACCAAGTTAAGCGCGAACTGGATGAACGCAGCGATTTAACGGAACTATTCGAAGTGGGACATATCGACGACTTGCCCGCGGAGCATAGGCGACCTTATATCGTGGTATGTATCGACGAGTTCGTAATGTTACGCAAAGACGAGGACATCATGGATATTTTAACGGAAATAGTAGCAATCGGACGCACGCTCGGAGTATTTGCAATATTATCGATGCAGCGACCAAGCGCAAAGGTCCTCGATACTACTATCCGGGCGAATTTAACCGTGTCAATGGGTTTTAAATTGCGCGATATTACAGAATCTAAAATAGTCAATACGCCAAACGCGCACATGATCGAACATAGTGGATACTTCATTATGAATAGCAATAAAGTTTACGGACTGCAGGCGCCATATTTACGGATGGAGAAGGCGAAAGAGTTGCTTAATCCGTTCATGGTATCGAAGCGCCAGCCGAAGAAAGTCGAGCCAGCTACGGAAATATTAACGGAAAAGGACGTGTTTCTCGATGCGATTGACTAAGAGAGATAAAGCGATTATAAGCGATTTAAACAAGTTCCGCGTAATGGACCGCGATTCGATAGCCGAATTACACTTCGCAGGCTTAAAAAATCCGAACTATGCAGCGAATAACGTCTTGCTCCGGCTCTTACGTGACGGACATATTCAACGGTCGACTGCGTTTGTGCCTTACGTTTATTTCGGACCGGACGTTAATATGAAGAAGAATAGCGCAAAGATCGGACATTTCCTCGCAATAGTCGAAGTATATAAGGAGATACGTCGGCTGGGGCAGCTTGACACATTTCTCGTTGAGCCTAAGTACGGCGACAAAGGAAAAGTGGAACCCGACATTTACTGCGAGTACCGCAAGACGCCTTTCTTTATCGAGGTGCAAAAGACCGTATATTCAGAACGGCAAATGTCCGATAAAATGGCGAGGTATATCGCATTATATAACGATGGCATATTAAAACCGTTTCCGCGCGTTCTTATTTTGTCGGAGCAGCGATATGCAATCGATGCTAAATATCCGATGAAAGTTTTTCAGGCGCAAACATTTAGCGGATTTATTGGCTCGTTGAATAAGGATCAACGTCCGATAGAAAAGGGAAACGCTGGAATTAAGGTGAAAATCGGATAATAGAAAGCAAAAAGGCGACCTCATTTCGAAAACGGGGTCGCTTTTTTAGTGTTCCTGCTCAAAAAAATTTCGCAATAAAAATTTTCACTTTGGGTTGTCGTTTTTTACATGTTCGATAATGTCTCCTACGTTACAATCTAACGCAGTACATAATTTATCTAATGTATCGAACTCTATCCCGTTATTTTTTCCGTTAATAATCTTCGATATTCCGTTTCGGTGCATTTCAGCCTTCTCCGCAAGTGTTCCGATGTTATAACCTTTTTCCTTCATGACTTTCTCTAAATTAATTCTAATTCCATTAATAATCATAATAAATCCCTCCGGAATAATAGTATTTATCAATTATAACTAATATACACTAAGGTGTGTTTCATTTTTAATAATTATTTTATAAAAAGTGTTGACTATGCACACTAAGGTGTGTAAAATAAAAATTAAGTTGAACACTATGGTGTTTACAAAAGCGAAAAAGGAGGTTATCAAAATGGAAATATCGGCTTTCATATTTGCGAATCTATGTACGCTTTTCATTGGTTATTTCATCGGAAACATGGGCCAAGGTAAGGAGGTCGAAAAGTAGTTAGGTTAAAGGTTAATAAGTTACGAAATACGAAAATATTATCGGAGGGATTGCGAAATGAGGTTTAACCACATCGAATTAGTCGAAATTGAAGAAGGGCGCGGAGTTGTAATCGAGACAGCGAAACTATTGCCGGGCGTAACTCTAAAAGTCTACGATCAACAGGACGCGGAGCTGGTCGTCGAAAAAATAGATATACCGTTTAAGTGGACGGAAAAGACGCAAGACATGTTCGGCAAGCTGGACGAATTAAAGGCTGTAGATTTATTCGAAATAGTGAGGGCGTGCATGTGAGACCGGTAATCATCCGTATGTGGGATTTAAACGAAGCGCCTGACGATCAGATTATCGATACTGATGCCTGCATACTATCGGATAAAACGGCAGTATCAGTCGACGAGCTTGGCATAACGTTTTATTACTTCAATCGTTCTATTGGCGAGGACGAGGAAGTACTGGAATATAGCGAAACTAAGCGTTTTGAATTATTGGCGGATAGAAATAACTTTCCTGCGATAAATGTTATGGAATTGGCGACTATGACTATCGCAGACTTGGCAGAGTATTTACGGTAAATATCAATATTATCGAGGGGGAATCGAAATGAAACGAATATCTTATCGCAAGACGGTCGTAGGATGGTATAATTTCGATAATGAGGCAGGCGAGACATATAACGTTAATCCGGAGACATTTCGAGAAATAACGGGCGTAAGTAAGCGGGCGGTCATGGGATGCGTAGAACTAACCGAAGATGAATTACAGACACTAACCGCGGCATCTCGTTTTATTAAACTACCGGAGGGACATAAATGGGCGAGTTAAGCGATCGTTTATATGAAAAGCCTTTCGAGAGTTTACGCAGTACACATGCGGAAGTGAAACGTACTTATTATAAGTTAAAGGCGGAAATGTCTAGGACTGATAAGCAGATAAGCGAACTTTATCACGAATTAGAAAAGGTCGATTTAAACGAGGATATAGGCTATCAATATTCGATAGCATTGCAGAATTTACTCCGCAGGCGACGCGTCATTAAGGACGAGTTTATCCCTATCGATATAATGTTCCAGAGCTTGTCCGAGTCGATAGAGAGCTTAAAGGAACGTATCGGTCGAAATCGGGAAAAGAGCGAGGAAATAAGAGCGTCGCTTAATGTACAGTTAAGGATCGCTGAATTTTTAAACGTATAAGCAAGGTAATAGCCCGATGATGCGGCCTAACGATTTGGCGAACGTTAGGAAAGGCACGCGGAGGGCAAGGGCAATGTAGGAGCGGCACTCCTTTTGGCGACATTGCTTCGAATATAAGCGGCTAACGTGCGGCAACACGTATAAGCTGCGGTTACATAGAGGCGATCCTTTGGCGGGGATCGTCTTTATTAGATTAACACAGCGAACGTTTGTTTGTAAACGAAAACTATTCGACATTGTTTTTCCCTATATTAGCGAAGAAAGTCAGGGTCGGAAAATGGCAGCCGGTCGTCCTTCTTCATATAAAAAGACATATTGTCACAGAATGTTCACAAATTATTACGAAACACATGCCAAAAATTGGTCTGCACGTATCCTACATAAGTAAGAAGAAAAAATATATTTTAACTGTTAATCCATTGGTATTATTGGCTTTTTATATTAATTGGAAAAAATTAGGATGTACCACTTTTTCTTTATGCATTGGTTATAAATAGTATAGGGTAAAATTTTCTACTCCGAAATTGCGGAAAGAGTGAATTTTGTATATAAGACGGTAGGAAGGAATTTTTCCCGACAACAAATAAAAACAACTAAAAGGAGACGATGAAAAATGACCAATTTAACTGTACTTGAAGGCGGAAGAAATAAACTAACGAGTCACATTTACGAGGTACATGACAGCGATGGAAATATCGTTGATGTTATGCGATTTGAAACACCGGAGATAGCTGCGGAATTTCAGTCAGGTATAAAAGGTGAATATTACGTAAAGCCTCATACACTATCCGTAGAAGAACTGCTCGATATTGTCTTAGACCTTTACGTATATGAGTTATGCGGGGATATGGACGAGGAATAAAGGATCTTGCTTTAGGTCGGTTCGCTATCTATAAATAATGAAAAAGGAGAGAGAACTAATGAGGACGATGATTGACGGTACAGAAATCAATGATTTTACATTTCAAATGGAATTTGATAGCGGAGGTAATCCCGAATATTCATATTGCGTTTGGATTTACCAAGGAGATGAGTCCCTACTTTACTATGACGGAAGCATTCAGGCTAGAAGATATTTCAAAACAAATTACAGTAAAAGTCATTTTCGCAACTTCTGTATTAAGTTCGCAAATAACAAAGAATATCGAGACGCATTTCTAAAAGAAAAAAGAATGTATTGAAAAATTTCGATAGATTAGTATATTATCCGTTCCAGTCGTCGCTTAATGTATAGGTATGACGATGCCGCGTATTACTCACAACTCCTGCGCGGTGTCGATTTTTTTTCCGATATAGTAAGCAATTTATACCAATGAGAGGAGATTGTCCGAATGAACAGCGAATTATTTCGATTTATCCGAGTATCAAGGCGATTGACGCAGCGGGAATATGCGAAAATGCTCGTGGTTAGTCACGGTCTAGTAGCGCAGATCGAGGCGGGATTTAAGCCGCTTACATCGAGAACAGCCGAAAAAGTCCGTCTAGCTTTCGATTTAACAGACGAGGAACTGGCGGAAATAAAACGAGTTTTAAAAGTGGTTTATACAAAGGCGGATTAAACGCGGTCGTCCTGTTATAGTCGAAGGTAGATTGACTGTATCATGGTATTTACTTCCATATTTACCAATTTCGGCAGTAGTTAAAATTTACCAACGAGTATACTTTTTAAAGTTTTTATAGGACTTTAGACTCATTTTTGAAGTGGGTTGTTCACAATTTAGACACAGACACTAGGACTAAAGGTAAAATTTTACCTAAAATATGTAAATTACTTACAGAAAAAGGGATTCCCAATTTACTACAAGTAGGGAGACTATTATTTTTTAGGAGTAGTCTGCTTGTCGGCTTGTTTTCGGATGATTTTTCCGAGCATGCCGTTTTAAACGCTTTTAAAAGCCCGTACAGGCGTTTTAACGTCGAAATAGGGTCAACATAGCGGACAACCCTTAAAACGGCTATATCACGCTTTAAATAAGCGGTAGCCATTTCACTATAACAGAGGAGGTGTTTTTTATGTTTTTCATTAGTACAGATTTAAACATAATTCTTCATTAATATCATATCGAAAAAATACCTACCTGTCAAGCGGAATTATCCGTTCTGGTCACCACATTATTAATAGGAGGTTATAAACAATATGAATCTACCGGACTTAAAAATTATTACGGACATATTTACGGCAATGGATATGATCGAAGCTGGCTTTAAAAAAGACTATCTCGGCAAAACAGAAAGCGAGTTGCGGCCCGGCAAGTATCTCTATGTATTTCGTGATAGTCCCGAATTGTCAGAGGAATTGGCGTCATATCCGTCCTCTACGTACTTGGATTAGTATATATAAGTTATTACCACCGAAAACCAACACAAAGGAGGATGAAAGATGAAGTGTATTTTAAGTTACCGCGTCGCCAAGCATTTACTTTCGAAAGGTTTTAAGATTGTGGACATCGACACCTCACGCAAAATTCCAGGCAATATTGTCTTTGTGTTTGAGCAGTCGGAAGCATTAAATTACGAGTTAGAGAAAATAACAAGAAAGGGTGAATGAATATTGAAACCACCGAAAAATAACAGCCAAACTATCGAAAAACTAAATGAATTATATGTCACTACGCGCCGCAAGTATCTCGTTCAAACGGAAAGCACGTATTTTACAAACAGTCGAAACAAGTCCGCGAATGTATGGACGTTAAATGACGGTATGCTCGCAAGGCATTTAGAGGGGCTTAACACATACGGAGTATTCAATGCGAACGGTACTAACAAGTTTATTACCTTCGATGTCGACTTCGAGGACGATACGCAAGCTGCCAAACGCGCGACTATGGAAATTATCGCCACGTTAATTATGCGGTATAACATCACTATCGAAGATATTCACGTAAGTGTTAGCGGGAGCAAAGGCTATCATATCGACTTATTTTTCGATGAAGCATTACCGGTCGAAAAAGTCGAAAAGTTTTATAACAACGTCATCAAAGACGCGGGCTATTCGTCCGATAAGGTGGAGTTTCGCCCGACGTGGACGCAAGGCGTTAAATTACCGCTAGGCATACACCAACGTACGGGGAGCCGTTGCTGGTTCGTTAATCCGCGAACGCTCGAGCCGATAAAGTCATTTTACTATCTAAACGAAGTTAAACCGTTGCCAGCCGCGCTAATTAAAGACGGTGCTGTCGAACTTACTGACGAGCAGGAAGCGGAGTTTCGGGAGATTGAAGCGCGCACGGACACGACTATAACCGCCGTCGATGCTTCGGACGCATTACAAAGATCAGCCGAAATATTAAAGGCTGGCCGCTTAGTTGCTTCGAATACGCGCCATAGTACAACGGTCAAGCTCGCTATATTCTTTAATTCGCAGGGATTTGAACAAGATGAAGCGGTCGAGGCGATTATGGATGTACTTCTTAATACACCGCGCGAATACTTCAGTAAAGGAAGTAAGCCGGAATTTTGGCGTAAGGAAGCCGAACGTATTGTAAATCTTGCTTTTGACCGTGATTATAAGTTAGGAAACATGGATAGGCCTATTACGATATACAGGTCGGAAATTATCGAGGTATTGAATGTGGGTACATTTCGACAGAAACAGCTTGCCTATGCAATGCTTATCACGTCTAAAAGGTATGGTAAGGTATTCTATTTGACGATTAAGAGTGCTAAAAAGATGTTAGGCATAAAATCGAACGAAACAATACAGAGCGGAATCAAGAAGTTAATCGAAAAAGGCTTTATTGAGTACACGCGGAAAAATGAAGTTGACATCGCAAGAAGTAGGGAAGTCGGCCACAAATTCTATAAACCTAATAAATATAGATTGCTAGTAAGTGAACCGGCCGAAGGTGAGCAAAGTGTAGAGGTAACAGCAAAACATTCATTAGTAGAGGTAGCGCGGCTATTGCTGGATGAAAATGAAATTAAGCAACATGTTAACCGCCGAGAGTTTACCAATCGTTTTAAGGTATCGTAAGAGTCACCTCCGTTACTCACGGATTAATTAGTATATATAAGTTCTTAGTACCGAAAACGTACATCTCCAACTATATAATACTACCAAAACTACCAAAAATCAAGGGGGAAATATCAATGAAGACAACTAAAACAACCGAAAACGTGGCACTACTAACGAAGCTAAAAGCGAGACACGCTGTAAAGTATAGTAAGGATTTTCCGAATCGTAAGCCGAATATACTCGACATTTACGCAAACGTGGACGACGTAACCATAAAACGCGCACCAGCTAATACGTTAGAAGGATTCGCTAATAGATTAATAACCGACGCAGAACGCGCGGAACAGGAAGCAATTCGCGCCAATCCTCCGGTATTTTGTAAAGGATATGTAGAGCGTGCGGACTATTCGATTACGTCACTGTACTCCGATTATAAGGACAAGATTGAAGATTCTACTTTGCTGTTTATGTTACGGTTGCAAATTTTCGGCGTTGAAGCGTGGAATACGCTCGATCAGTTAGTTACGTGGGATGATTACCGAGTAGAACGCAAGAAATGGCGTAGTTGCAAGTATATGTTTTGTCTCAATGTTTATCCAATCGACAAGACGAACTTTAAAGATATGCCGGCCAAGCGCAATGACAGTCGTTTCTGTTGTGACGAATGCAGGACGGCAGCGCGCGACGCCGACCGACGTTATAAAGAAACCGGCTCATATTTGCCGGAAAGCTACTACGTGCCGCGTTTAACCGAATCGGTGGGCGACGACATACGCAAATATGAATATGCAGCGGAAGCAAAGACGATTCAGCGGAATATCAACGCAAATAGACCGGTAAGGCGTGCCGTTATAAAAGAGGTTAAACCTAAACACGGCGCTGTTATTACGTATAAATCGATTGAGGAAGCGGAAAAGGCATATGCAGATAGTGACCGAGCGGGACGAATAAAAATAAATTGAAAGAATTGAGTAAATATTCAATAAATTATAAAAATAGCCGTGGGCTGTGTCCCTTATATAGTAAGACGGGTGATAAACCCGAATAATTTTAACTTGGAAAGTAAATAAAGGAGGGTTTTGAATAATGCAGGCTAATAAAATGAGGACGATCCGCCATTATCTAGGCTTAACGCAGGAGGACTTCGCGAAGCGTTTAAGTGTATCTCCGGCTACGATCTGCCTAGTTGAGCAAGGAAAACGCGGCATGAGCGGACATTTAGCGGCGAGACTTGCGCGCATTGAAATGGAGTTCTCCGATGATTTTTATTTGTTCTCTGATAAATTTAATCAGAATATCCCATCTTAAATATATCAAAAAACCATAACGGTGTCAAGCGTTATTTTATCCGATGAAGGCACGAAGCCGGAGGATAATCGATATTTTTCGGAAGGAGGAACGGAATGGATGGGAATGGAAAGGCGCAAGCGCTCGCTGCCTACTTGCAGGCACTAGCGATTTTACAGCAAACGGATAAGACTATTGTACACCGCGAGATAACGAAGGTTATGCAGGAGATTGAAAAAGAACTCGGACTAAAATCGAAATAAAAAACGGAATGGAACGGAGAGGAACGGAATGGAAAGGATAAAAAACTTAATCGAAATATATCGGAGACTAAGCCGAATCGAGCGTAACATTGACGCAGTAAAAGCGAGTGAGCGCTTATGACCATCACTGCAAAAGAAGAAACACGTACATGTCGGATATGTGACGAGGAAAAACGGCTTGAATTATTCGAAGTAGACAAGCGTTATAAAGGCGGTTATTCCAACCGGTGTAAGTTGTGCAAGTTTCAATCAAACACTAAGCCGGCGAAGGCTTTTCGGCGGTTTTACGAGAAACAGAACAAATATCCGATACCGGTTGAAACTGATTTACAGGAAATAGAGGTCTTATTCGATATATGTAGTGATCATTGCGCTTATTGTTCGGAGCCATTTGACAGCACGCCGACAATTGACCATATAACGCCGTTGAGTATGGAAGGCTCGCGTCATCATATCAGTAATCTACAGCTAGTATGCGATTCTTGTAATTCTCGAAAAAGGGACAAGTCTTTATTTGTATTTTTTGAAGATACACCGGAATTTTCTGAGTCTAATCTTCGGTCTGTAATAAAGATGATTGCGTACTTTTCGGGGCGGCATATTTTCGATGTCATGGACGAGCTACAAGCGCAGTATAAGCGATATTATGCGGAAAGGCGGTCGATTAGTTAAATTGGCTTATTACTCACGCGAAGAACAAGAAACGCTTTATCTTTATGATGCAGTCGCGGGCCATTGGCGAGTGTCATCTACCTATCCGCCACATATAAGGCAGCTACTCGAACGCGGGCAGATACATCGAAAAACAACCGATGACACGGGACGAATCATTGCGGTCGAGGGTAGCGTTGATAAGAACCAAGTAAGGCTATTCAAGCCGACACTAAAGGAGACTGATGAATGCGGAAACATAGACGCAAGCAAGTAAAAAGAAAAAAGCAGTACAATCGTAACGGCATATTGATTGAGTCCGATCGTCCGCCGCGCGAGATATATTCCAACAAACTACGAAAATAGGGAGTGAGCGAATGTACTGCGTTTATGCCGAGAAAGCTATCTTCTTACACAGTGAAAGCCACGTTAGGCAATTCAAGGAAGATCGGGACGGTAGCCAATCGCCAATGTTTCGGGATAATCGGGCAATCGTAGAAATAGACGACACCGAGCGTTATAAAGTTCGTACAATTGCGGATGAAGTGGTATTTATCGGACAAGGTTACGACGATGCTATCAAACGGATTAAGTATGCAGAGCCTACCGCATCTATCGAAATATTAAAGGACGGCACAAGGTATACATCCGCCCAATTCAAACAAAAAACCGCGCCGACCGTATTCCTCGTTGCCTATTCGATTAATACGAGCAATGGCGTTCTATCCGTAGGCATGGACGGCAAAAAAGGTCGCCTACATCTCGGAAGTTGGCAATTTATCGGACATGAGAGCGAAGTTGCCCGGGAAATCCGCGAAGTAGTTGAGGAAATGGGAGAGCCGGGTAATACGGCAATCCGATATGCATGGCGAGATATTAAAGAACTGGACGATTTAAAAGGCGGAAATATCGACGCTGGACAATTGGATTTTACCGCAGTTCGTTCTAGGGCATCTAGTTTAAAACGGAGGGTACTATATGAAACAGATACAAATGAAACGGAAGCCAAAGAGCAGGCGCAAGCCAAATAAGCGAGGCTTCAAAATTTCGGAACTATTAAATGAAAAAACTATCAAAATACTATCAAAAAGGGGAAATGAATAATGATTGAAAAAAATCCGGCATTAGAGTTAGTTGAAGTATTTATGGTTGACGATTCAAACGAGGGAGGAAGTTATAAATACAAAGGAAATATTTATCAGATAGAACAGTATAAAGCAGAAAGTTTAGAGAAGGAAGGCTCGGGAATCGTTATAAGCGTTCCTGAAATCGACACCTTAAAACAAAAAATTAATACATTAGCAGGTAAATTACAAGATGATATAGATAAGGTACGAGATAATCATCGTCTTTCTCCTGAAGGTAAAAAAGAGGATGCAGAAGAAATCTTAAAGAAACACCAACTTGAAGCCGATCAGATTCAGGAAACATATACGCAGAAGATAGCTGATTTAAAGAAGAAAGAATTAGAGAAGCTCCAACAAGTTCCGACTGACGCGAAGTTAAGTGTCGATGAAGCTCGTACACAGGCCGGAATGTTCCGAAGTGAGTTATCTATGATAGATAATTTTGATGAATCAGTAGAGTTCATTAAAACGAGAATAGATGTCCTTGATAAAAATGTAATTAGGGAACTGTTCGCGCAATTTATCGAGATTAAAAAAGAACTAGAGGAAAAACAAGAAAGATCGAGCGTTTATAGCGATACTGCTAACGCATACTCCAGAATGGTGCATAAGGGTGAGATTAACAAAATATATGAGTTGTTAAAGGATGCTATGTACGGACCTGGACAAGCACAATCCGCAAATAAGTACAAATTGTTGTCCGCATTAGAACAGCAACGAAATGACATTAGATTCGATTACAGTATGAAAGTTACTGCAATCAAAAGAGCATACGGAATTGAATGATATATTAAAATAAATTTTAAAACCTCGATGAAGGCTTGCGGATGGGCCGGAGAGGAACCGAAGCGGACGGTCACTCTTTAGTGTCTGTCTGCGCTACATTTTGGCACTCGTTTTAAGCGGGTGTCTTTTTTATTAGAAAGGAAGGGGAAAAATGACAAAAAGATTAAACGAAAAGCAAATCGCAGCTATTACGATACTTGCACAGCCTAAACGTGGCGGACTTACTTACGAAGAAGTTGCCGAACAGGTAGGCGTAGCAAGGTCGACGCTTTACGAGTGGAAAAAGTCCGACCTATTTAACGAAGCACTGAAACGGGAAGTAGTCCGTAATACGCTCGACCGTTTGCCGGAGGTTCTTGAAAGTGTGCCCGATCACATCATTAAAGATGGTAACGCGGCAATGCTGCGAACTTATCTGCAAATGCACGATTTACTTTCGGACAAGCTTGAAATTGATAACAAGGCAAGCACGGAAAGCACAAGCGATTTAGACGCGATGAAAGCTGAAATTGCGCGCATGAGAAATGAACGTAAGGCACTCGAATAATCTCGGGTGCTTTATTATTTTTTATAAAGGTCAAATTTAATCAAAGTCAAAAGAAAGAGGGGAAACGAATGAACAATCTAAACGACGTAAAAGAAATCGTCGAAAACTACTATTTAAAAGGCGGTCAAATACTCGGGAATGCACGGGAGCTATCCGCAGCCAATGAAGCCGAGCAACTATGGCAAGAAGGTCTATCGAAGCTAGATGCGCTAAAGCTATCACGTTCTGAACGTCGAAACTTCCGGTTTTTGCAGGATTCTTTTAAATTGGCGATTAAATCAGCGCAAGCGTTACAAAAAGGTCAATTTGATAAGGCTGAATTATTATCAGAACAGTTGGCGAAATCAGCGTTTCGTTATGCTAGAAAGGTGAAATCCAATGGCTAACGACATACTTGTAAAGGTTGGCGCAGATATATCTGATTTCGCTAGAGGTATGAAGGATTCAACGGAAAAACTTTCGTCATTCGGTAAGGCAACTAAGACAAACGAATTAACCTTAGGTAAACTTGCGGCGGCTGTTGGGTTAGTAGCCGTTGGTACAAAGGCGTTAAGTATAGCTAAAAGCTCGGTAAATAAAGCGTTTAACCGTATCGATACTTTCGAACGATTCGAACGTGTTATGACAACGATAACCGGAAGCGCAACAGAAACAAAGAAGGCGCTTGATAGAACTAACGATATTGTAAAGGGAACTGCTTTCACGCTAGATGGTGCGGCAGCAAGCGTACAAAACTTCGTTACTCGAGGCATGACCGTCGACAAGGCAACTAAATACGTTGAGGCGTTCGGTGATGCGGTAGCATTCTACGGAGACGGTTCGCAAGCTCAATTCGATAATGTTAACGATGCACTCTCGAAGATGGTGACAAAAGGCACCGTCGGAATGGATCAACTTAACAGACTATTTGACGCTGGTATCGACGCGGTAGGTATTTATGCAATGGCAACCGGTAAAAATGCGGGCGATGTACAGGAAGCGTTGTCTAAAGGGAAAATAAGCGCCGAGGAATTTATTGACACCGTAACAACCGGAATGATGGAAGGTACTAACGGAGTGACTAACATTTCAGGCGCAGCAAAAAAAGCCGGTGCTTCTTGGGCCAGTACTTTCGGCAACATGCAGACGGCAGTGGCGCGCGGTATGGCGGAGATAATTACGAGTATTGACAACATGTTAAAGTCCAACGGATTGCCGGATATGAGGACGATGGTTGCGGAATTTGGCGCGAAGTTCGAGGAAGTGCTAAAGAAAGGCGCTGAATCAATTCCACCATTAATCCAAAAGATTAAAGAATTTAAAGACGCACTTGTGCCGTGGCTTCCGATAATTACGCCAATTGCGGCGGCATTCGGTATTTTTATCGGTTATATTGCCGGACTTAATACAGTCGTCAAAATCGCAGAAGGCGTTTGGACTGCGTTTAATTTCGTCTTAGCCGCCAATCCTTACGTATTGATAGTGGCGGGATTATTACTTATTGCTACCGGACTTGTTATGGCATATAAAAAGGTTGAGTGGTTCCGTGATATGGTAGATGCGGCTTGGGCTTGGTTGAAGAAAGTCACAGCTCCCGCGTTTGAATTCATAAAAAACTTAGTAACCAAATCAATTTCAGATATGGTTAATTTTGGAAAAGAATTGCTTGATAAATTCAAAAAGTTTTGGGATGAAAACGGCGCGCAAATTTTAGCGTTGGTTACACTTAATTTTAAAAATATTTGGGAAAATATCAAGATGGTCATGGGACTTATAAAAGGTATTTTCGAAATGGTGTGGCCTATTATTTCCGGAATAGTACAAATTGCTTGGGGATTAATAAAAACGTATGTTCGTAATGGTATAGATTTAATACTTGGAATAATCAAAACGGTCATGGCGTTAATCCGCGGAGATTGGGAAGGCGCTTGGAATACGATAAAAGAAACCGCGGATAAAATTTGGAAAAATATTGTTAAATTCTTCGAGGAAGTAGACCTTCACCAAATCGGTAAAGACATCATCCAAGGATTAATAAACGGAATCGGCTCAATGGGTAAGGCGGTATGGACGGCAGCAGAGAACATCGCTAGAAACGTTAAAGAAGCGATAATGTCGTTTCTCGGTGTTCATTCGCCTGCGCGCGAACTTATTAAAATCGGTAAACATACTGGTGAAGGTTTTGCCATAGGTATCGAGAATATGAGAGGGAAAGTAAAGAAAGCCGCTGATTTGTTGGCAGCCGCGGCAATACCGGACAAACAGCAAGTGACACTAAGTTATGCGACGCCGCAGGGTTCTTATACTTCGATTAATAAAGCGATAGGCAATATCGAAGTAGGTAACGCAACTAATGGCGGATATAGTCCGACGTTTAATAACTACTTTACGCCAGCAGAATCGACGCCTTTCGAAACCTCGAGGAAAATAAAACAGATGTCGCAACGAATGGCGATGGAAGTTAGGATGCGTTAACAAACGGATTAAGCGGGTTGGCTTCGGCTGGCTCGCTCTTTTTTTGCAGAGAATCGCATTTTAAGCGAATTAGTTTTAATTTCGCGAGGGATTGTCCGCTAAATGCGAAATAATCGCTTGTACTATTCGGATATATGCGATATGCTATACAACAAAGGGAAACGGGTCATGTTACTAACTATCGCACATTTTCCGTAAGAACGTACGTAAACATTAACGTAGCATAGTTTCGAGAGTGGACGAGCCTTATTACGGGACTCAAAATCCACTGCCTTCGCGGGCGTGCCGGTTCAAGTCCGGCCTCGGGTATACAGATAAAAAAATCTTCAACTTAAGAGTTGAAGATTTTTTTTTTGCTCTATTTTAGTAGAATTATTATATTAATAATTTATCAGAGAAACTGCTGATAAAAAAGGATTTTCCACCTATTAAAGAGAAAATGTATCAAGAACAATATAAGTTGAAGACGCTTACTAGGAGGAACGTTATGGTAAAAGTTGCTTTCGTAACTGGGGCAGATCGTGGATTAGGCTTATCATTAACACGCTGGCTGTTGGAGAATGGTTACAGGGTTTTTGCTGGACGTTATAATGATGAATGGCGATTTTTAGATGAATTGAAATCGGAATATGTAGAAAAGCTTCAGTTGGTTCAATTGGACGTCGGTAGTGATGAAAGTGTGAAGACTGCTGCTAGTTTCATCGAATCAAAAACATCCTATATTGATGTAATTATTAATAATGCCGGGATTATTGATCAGGCGAAAGATGCAACAATCTTAGAGAAACAAGATTTTGAGGTAATGAAACAATTATTTAATGTGAATTCACTTGGTGCCTTACGAATTACGAATCATCTAGTCGGATTATTGTTAAAAGGGGACACAAAACTAGTAGTAAATATTTCATCTGAAGCGGGAAGTATAGAGAGGAACCATCGGACAAACTGGTATGGTTATTGCATGTCCAAGGCAGCGTTGAATATGCAGTCTGCTATTTTGCATAAGCATTTAACGTCTTTAGGTGGACAGGTATTAGTATTCCATCCTGGTTGGATGCAAACATATATGGAAGGATTTTTTTACAAGCAAGCTACTTATCCACCTGAAGTAGCCGCCGATAAAATCATGAACCTTGTTCATGATCATAAGCGATTCTTGGCGGAGGAGCCAGCATTTATTGACCTAGAAGGTGATGCTTGGCCTTGGTAAGGAGAAATATATAGTAAAGTATAGTAAACTACATTATATATTCAGAATTAATAGAAGATAAGATGAAAAATGGAGTGATTTATTTGGAAAAACAACTGAACGTCGGTTTAATTGGGTATGGGTTTGCAGGAAGGGTTCTCCACGCACCTGTTATCACTTCAATACCTGGCTTGAATCTAAAGAAGGTAGTGGAACGACGCAGTGATTATTCTAAAGAAAGATATCCATGGGTGGAGGTAGTCCGCTCTGCAAATGATCTATACATAGATCCGGAAATTGATGTAATCGTTATAACGACTCCCAGTACAAATCATGTAGAGTTTGTACGTGATGCTCTTAGCAATGGAAAACATGTTGTTGTTGAGAAACCTTTTACCGCTACCACAGAAGAAGCGGATGAACTAATTGAACTTGCGAAAGAAAGAAATAGAGTCCTAAGTGTATTTCATAATCGTCGCTGGGATGGAGACTTTATGACGATACGTGAAATTATTAAAAATGGTTTAATTGGTAAAGTGAAGGAATGCGAAGTCCATTGGGATAGTTTTAATCCAATTGCATTATCTACTAATTGGAGGGAAAAATCCGGTATCGGAACAGGCGTATTATACGATTTGGGAGTGCATTTATTTGATCAAGCTTTATGTCTTTTCGGAGTTCCAAACACGATTTCTGCTGATGTTCAAATTCAACGTGAAGGTGCTAAGGCCCATGATTATTTCGATTTAACTCTTGGCTATGATCATCATTTAAAAGTAACGTTAAAATCTTCGAGGATAGTACGTACGAAAGGACCTCGCTATATATTGCATGGTGATAAAGGTTCTTTTATCAAATTCGGTTTAGACCCGCAAGAACAAGCATTGATAGATGGGCGCTCACCAGCAAATAGTAAAAATTGGGGGAGAGAGCCTGAAGAGCTATGGGGTTCTTTTGAAACGACAGCGGGAGGACTAAATGTAAAAGGGGCGATAGAAACAATCCCTGGTGCATATCAGGATTACTATCAAAATATTTATGATCATATTACAGGGACAGCAGATCTTGCTGTTAAACCTGAGGAAGCGAGAATGAATATACGACTAATTGAGCTTGCAATCGAAAGCCACAAATTAGGTAAAGTGCTGCCAGTTAGTATATAAATAGAAAGAGAGATGAGAGAGATGTTTCCATTTAAAATATCACTTAATACATCAACATTATTCCCTTTTAAACTTAATGTCATCGAGCAAATTGAGGTGGCTAGAGAAGCTGGTTTCGATGGAATTGAGCTTTGGATGCAAGACATCGAGGCTTTTATTGACGGTGGTGGAACAGTTCAGGATATCCAAACTTCATTAAAGGAAGTAAATTTAGAGCTTATTAATGCGATTGCATTTTTTAAATGGGCTGATGTGGATGAAGATACACGAAAAGCTGCTTTTGAACAAGCGGAAAAAGAAATGCGATTGTTAGAATCGCTCGGATGTAAATATATTGCTGCGCCTCCTTTTGGAGATGTAAAGGGGACTAACCTAGATGAAATGGCAATTTATTTTGAACATCTAGTTCGTATTGGACGACAAATTGGAGTAGAACCGATTTTAGAGTTCTGGGGCAAATCGAAAAAACTTTCAAGATTGGATGAAGCGTGTTACGTACTAGATAAAAGTAATATTACGAATGGTAAAATGTTATTAGATCCATTCCATATGTATATTGGCGGCAGTGATTTTGCTGGATTGAAAAACTTAAAAGGAGAACAAATCGGCGTTTTTCATGTAAATGATTATCCAAGTTATCCTGAAGTAGAGGGTCTAACAGATCAAGACCGCGTTTTCCCAGGGGAAGGAGTTTGTCCTACTAGTGAAATAGCGGAAATACTCCATGGAATACATTATGATGGTTATTTATCTTTAGAGTTATTTATTGGAGACTTTAAAGGAAAAACAGCTGCCGAAGTTGCTGATTATGGTCTTCGTTCTGTTAGAAATTCATATTCAATTATGAAATAATGTACATTATACTCAAATTTCTAATAGGGAGGAGTAGCCGGATTGAAGAAATGGATATTAATGATTGGAATTCCTCTCATTTTAGTCCTGACAGCTACCGGAATTTATTTTGCAAAAAGTAATCCAGGAAAAGATGTTAATGTTGTAAAAGAAGAGCAGGAAACACGTACAGAGCAACAGCCAGTCGTTGAAGTTGATGTTGAAGTGAATGAAAAGGAACATTTGGCATTAACAAATGAAGCAATCAAGGAAACACATGATACGATAAACGCTCTTATTGGTTGGGGAAAAGCAGATAAATTTAACTTTAAGTCTAATCTGACGAAGTTAGACTCTTTACATAATGATATTGAATTAATCATTTTATATGCAAAAAAGGATACGGTGAAAGCTGATATGGAAAATGCTCTGGAGGCACTTGAAAAAGCGATGAAATCGGAGGATGTAAATGGCTTAATAGTCGTTCATCGCATTGTTCACGACTTAGATGGATATTTAAATGATGATCCTTTGGACGGAAAAGTGTGGGGATACACAGAGACCGTAAGTGGAAATGCGAAGAAGGCGTTAAAATATATTAAATAAATGATTATTAAGATATTACAGTTGAATCTTGATTGAATATGTATCCGGACAGATGCAAAGCTTTATTCTAAATCCAGTCTCGATAAAACATGAATTGGGACGGAACTCCCGCTTTTTTCATAAATCAGTCTCGATTGACTAGTAATCGAGACTGAAGCCCGGCTTTATTTAGAATTCAGTCTCAATTGAATGTGAATAGGGACAGAACTCCCTCTTTTTTTCAAGGATCCGTCTAGATCGACTAGGATTCGAGACGTTAAAATTTGTATAAAATATATCTTGAAATATTGTATGAGTCCTTGAAGATTTATAAAAAACGCGAGATTTGACAAAGTTTTGAACCTTTTGTTACAAAAGTTGCATTTCTGTCATTATTTTTATATAATAATAAAGTTCCTAAAAGATGCGGGTGTAGTTTAGTGGTAAAACTACAGCCTTCCAAGCTGTTGTCGTGGGTTCGATTCCCATCACCCGCTCCATACATACCAAGCGCAGTGTCTTGTTCTAACATGAATGGGGTGCTGCGTTTTTATGATTAAAGATTAATTTAATATGGAAACTTGTGGCATAATCAAACGCTTACCTTGTTTCATCAGTATCACGAGAATCCTAAACGTCCATAAAGCCGCTACATTTACGTGACGATATATCGACGGTCCTACATCCTGTGGGCGCTTATTTCTCTGACCAGAGGGCTAAGCTCTTATTAATGAAATTCTTGGTTCGCCTCCGTTAATTTGGGTGAACATCAAAGATAAAGAAGATATAAGCTTTTCCGCCGATTCCTCATTAATAGAGGGCGATAGGTAAACGATTTGAAGAGCATTTTTTGTATTGTTTGTTACAGCAGTTCGGGTGGAATCAACGAAAGGACTACCAAAGGGTCCCTCTTGATCAGCTGAAACAATTATATTTTCAATCTGATTTTCTCTCCCATTGAGTCCTTCATATTTCTCATCTTTCCGTCCAATACGGAGCGTGATATCCCCTATGATTTTATCCTTGTCGTAAATGCCGATTGGAATTCTATATTTTAATGAAAAAAAGTTATTGATGTCGGCGGCTGAGTTCATACTAGGAAGAAATTGCTGTTTTTTTACTCGTCTATACAGTGCTTCCGCCGAGTGTCTATAACGATTTGGATCTTTTCCTAGACGTTTGAATATCATACGCCATTCTTTTATTTCTTCAAACTCGTTGATATTCATATCTTCTAAATCAAAAAATAGAGATTCTTGAAATAATTGCAGTCTTCCTTTTAACATTTGGGGAGACTCTTCTACTATAATGTTCTCGTAATGAATGATGCCGATTTTTAATTCTGGCAAAGCAGTGCATAATTGTGAATCCAAATGAATTTCCAACCTTTCCACCTCCAAAAACCATTGAAAATAGTTTACCATAGAATTATACGTAAAAACTAATTGGCAAGTTGCCGTTAATATAATAATGAAAGGAGCAAATCCAGTGAATTATAGCGAACTCAAAAAAGACATTATTTCATATAGTAAAAGCATCGGAATCGACAAAATTGGATTTGCTAGTTCAGATCCTTTTATTGAAATGAAAAATTTACTCATTCGTCAACAAGAGCTTGGATATCAATCAGGCTTTGAAGAAAAAGATATAGATAAACGGACGGATCCAAGTCTTATTTTCGATGGTCCACGTTCTATTATTGCGATAGCACTTGCTTATCCGTCAAGAATGAAAGATGCTCCTAAGGGTAAGAAAGGGGAGCGGAGGGGAATCTTTTGCCGTGCTTCATGGGGGATTGATTACCACGTGTTAGTTCGTGAGAAGCTTGACCAACTGGCTTCCTATATAGACAGCAAGGTTCCGAATTCAAGATTTAAGTTGATGGTGGATACAGGGGAGCTAGTGGATCGAGCGGTGGCAGAGCGGGCTGGAATTGGCTGGAGCGGTAAAAATTGTTCCATTATTACTCCCGAATTTGGCTCCTATGTTTATTTAGGTGAAATGATTACGAATCTTCCTTTTGAACCGGATGAACCTTTGCACGATCAATGCGGAGATTGTAGACTATGTTTAGACGTATGTCCAACAGGGGCTCTTGTACAGGGTGGGCAGCTAAATGCGCAGAAATGTATCGCATTTCAAACTCAGACAAAGGGCTTTTTAGGAGATGAATTTAGAGGAAAGCTCGGAAATCGAATATACGGATGTGATACATGTCAAACGGTTTGTCCGAAAAATAAAGGAATGGATTTTCATGTTCATCCTAATATGGAACCGGACCCTGAAATTGCGAAGCCGCTTTTACAGCCCCTTCTCGCAATATCGAATCGGGATTTTAAAGAAAAGTTTGGAACCATCTCCGGTTCATGGCGTGGAAAGAAACCCATTCAACGAAATGCCATTGTTGCATTGGCACATTTTAAAGAAAAGTCTGCTGTAAAAGATTTAATTGTTGTCATGAGAGACGATGTTCGTCCTGTTATGAGGGGAACTGCTGCTTGGGCTTTAGGAAAAATCGGCGGGCCAGAAGCGGAAGAAGCACTGTTGCAAGCTGAAAAAGAAGAACAGGAAGAAGAAGTATTATTAGAGATCAAAAAAGGTCTAGAGTTCTTTGCCGTTCAAGACGAAGCATATTAACCTTCGTCTTTTTTTATGCTTTTATAAGTTACATCTCTCGCATATATATCGATGAGGAGGGATGTCTCGTGAAAAAACAATTGGCTGCAAAACTAGAGGCAAGGTCCGAACAATTTGTTCAAAGAAGAAAGATAGAGGAAGAAAAAATAATAAAAAAGCAACAATCAATGGAAAAGAGAAAAGCTGAAATTGTGAAAGTAATAGCCACGGGCAAAATTGTATCGAGAGAACAAACCGATGATCAAGAGCAAATTTATTATAATGTGCATTTAAAATATTTCATTCGCCAAGGAGGGCATTTTTATCTTGAAGAGGAGATAGAAAATCGAAAAGCATCGTTTTTTAAAGGAGCCGTTTTTGAAGATGTTGAGCTTCCGGTCATTTATCCAAAGGAATCAGAAGAAGACCCATTAATAAAAGAAAGCCGTAATGAACAACGTGCTCCTTTTTATTATGATCGCTTGAAAGCAGTTCGTTATGCAGAGCGATGGTGGAATGACTACAATCCCGCTTATAAAAAATTCGATGTAGATTGTACAAATTTTATTTCCCAATGTCTTCATCAAGGTGGTTCTCCTATGCGAGGAATGCCTAATCCCTCAAAAGGATGGTGGCACCGATATAGAAGCTGGAGCTATAGCTGGGCAGTTGCCAATTCTTTAAAGAATTATCTCCAGACGTCTACTATTGGTCTTAGAGCAAGGGAGGTACGAGATCCAATGCAGCTTAAGTTAGGGGATGTCATTTGCTATGATTTTCAAGGAGATGGGCGCTTCGATCATAATACGATAGTCACAGGCAAGGATGCGGCTGGAATGCCGCTCGTCAATGCCCATACGTATAACAGCAGGATGAGGTACTGGGCATATGAAGATTCTTCAGCCTATACACCAAATATTAAATACAAGATGTTTACAATTGTAGATGACTCTTGAGATTTTATTGTATAATGGCACTTAGAGTAAAAAGAGGTGAAGAGAAGTGCCAATTCATGTTGTATTATTTCAACCAGAAATCCCCGCGAATACAGGAAATATTGCAAGAACTTGTGCCGCTACAGGAACGAAGCTTCATTTAATTAGACCACTTGGTTTTTCCACTGATGATAAAATGTTAAAAAGAGCTGGTCTTGATTACTGGGAGTTCGTAGATATTACATATTACGATTCCTTAGATGAATTTTTTGAAAAGAATCATGAAGGTGAACATTATTTGTTAACCAAATTTGGTACAAAGCCACATACCAGCTTTGATTATAGTGATGTAAAGACGAATTATTATTTTATTTTTGGGCGAGAAACGAAAGGGTTGCCAAAAGAGTTGATTGAAGAGCACAAAGACACGTGTTTGCGGATTCCGATGAATGATCATGTTCGTTCTTTAAATTTATCCAATACGGCTGCAATTCTTGTGTATGAAGCACTTCGCCAACAAGAATATCCAAATCTCCATTAAAAAAGTCCCCACTAAGTGGGGGCTTTTCATTTCAATAAGACCTATCTTCAAATTCGAGGAATTCCTTTACTAAATCACAAATTTTATTTATATCTTCTTCATAAACAGAGTCAGTAAAAATATTTTCTGTCGAATGAAGAACGCTTTCGATTAAAAACTCTCGCGGAGACTCTGATTGAAATTCTGAAAGGAGAAAATCAAGATAATTTATTTTTCCTTCGGATTTATTTTCAGTTTTAAAATAGGAAACTATTATGTCTAATTGATTTATAATTTTTTCTTTAAGATCATCTTTTGAATAGGAAATGTTATTTTTCTCTATTTCATTGAGCCAATTAGAAGGAAAAAATGGAACTTTTTCGTTTTGGTGATCACTAAGGACTTGTAATTGTTTAAGAGCAAATCGAACCGTTTCTTCTAAATCGAAGTCTTTTTTAAAACGTAACATCCGTATGTGCATGCTCTGTTGGATAATTCCAAAGAATATCACTGCATAATCTATTGAATATCGTTTTGCATCTTTTCCAAATAATTCTACAATCCTACGTGCAGTCCAATTGAGTTCATCGATATGTTGAAGACGCATATAAGATTTTAGTTCTTCATCTTTAGAAAAAAACACTGATTCGTAAAGGGCAATTAAACTTTGCTCCCTGTTCATTTTCAAACGCAATAACACTTGTTGAATAAAAATCTCTGGATCATTTTTAGGCTTGCCAAGAGATAGTTGTTGACGTAAAAAGCTTGCCTCTTCTTTTACTTGATCAAGAATGGCCATTAAACATGCATTCTTAGAGGCAAAATGATTATAAAAAGTACCCTTAGCTATTTGTGCACCGTCTAATATATCTTGAATGGATGTTGATTGAAATCCTTTTTCAATAAATAAACGATGTGCCACATCAAGTATTTGCTTTTTTCTAGGATTCATATTCTCACCTTTTGTACCGTTGGTCTATTTTTATAATAGCTTTAAATCAACCTTAAATCAACTTTTTTAAAAGAAAACAATTTTTTATTGATTTTTATAGACTGTGGGTATAGAATGTGTAAGGTGAGAATAAAGAAAAAAGATTTTATTTGTATGACAGGAGGAATACAACTTGGATATCGAATCCATTCAGAAAAAGCCACCATATGGTGCGATTGCCATTTTATTTTTTGCAGCTTTCGTATCATTTTTAACGAATACGTTAATTAATATTGCCCTTCCATCCATTAAAGAAGAATTTGATATAAGTATGTCAACCGTTCAGTGGCTAGCAACCGGCTATATGCTTATAAATGGGATTCTCATCCCTGCAAGTGCCTTTTTTATTCAAAGGATTTCTAACCGAATATTATTAATACTAGCCCTTTCTTTATTTACAATAGGAACATTATTGGCAAGCGTTTCACCATCATTTGGTGTTTTATTGGCTGGAAGAATGATTCAGGCTTCCGGATCTGCCATCATGATGCCATTATTAATGAATGTCATGTTAACAGCTTTTCCAGTTGAAAAAAGAGGAACGGCAATGGGATTTTTCGGTCTGGTCATGATTGTAGCTCCTGCTACGGGACCTACACTTTCTGGCTATATTATTGAGCATTACAGCTGGAGAACGTTGTTTGATGTTATTCTCCCATTCGCTTTAATTTGTTTGATTTTTGCTATCTTTAAAATGAAAAACATAACGCCATTAAAGAATGTTCGTCTAGATGTATTATCGTTGATACTATCAAGTATTGCTTTTGGTGGTCTATTATACGGATTTAGCTCAGCTGGAGATAAAGGGTGGGGAGATCCGATTGTATACGGAACAATTGTACTTGGAACAGTAGCTTTAATCCTCTTCATTATTCGCCAGTTGTTTATGGATGAACCAATGCTCGAATTTAGAATTTATAAACATCCAATGTTTGCATTGTCTTCAGCTATATCGATCGTCATTTCTATTTCAATGTTCTCAGGAATGATCTTAACGCCAATGTATGTGCAGACAGTAAGAGGAATTTCACCAATGGACTCAGGGCTTTTAATGTTACCTGGTGCGTTAATGATGGGAATTATGTCGCCAATCACAGGAAGACTATTTGATAAGTATGGTGCCCGTGCTCTTGCATTAGTCGGTCTGACAATTATGATCGTTACCACGTACTTATTTACAGGTCTGACATTGGAAACTTCTTATTTGCATCTCATCTTGTTATACACTTTCCGTATGTTCGGAATGTCAATGGTGATGATGCCGGTCATGACAAATGGAATGAACCAGCTGCCAATGCAAATGAATCCACATGGTACTGCAATGAATAATACACTTCAGCAAGTTTCTGGTGCGATTGGAACTGCGTTTATGATTACGATTATGAATAAACGAACTGAAAGTTCAGCGAAGGAATTAGCAGCAGATGCAATGTCTAAAATGGATGCCAATGCCGCTCCACCTTCAGCCGAAGCTGCTGCTGAAATGAAGCTGCACATTATGCACGAAGCGATGTTAGATGGAATTACACATGCCTTCCTTATTTCAACTTTCATTGCAGTATTGGCATTAATATTAGCGGTCTTTATTAGAAGAGTAAAACCACCTGTGCAATCAGAGCAAGGAAATAAATCAGTCATAAAGTCAAAAAGAATCGCAACTGAATAAATCAAAAACGAAAATTGCCATCCGAATCTGATGGCAATTTTCGTATAGATTTATATTTAATTTTCCTCCATGATTAATAGAACTAAAGTAAGCTAATAAATCGTACAGTCAATTCTATGAGCGGTATCTTCTTTTAATTACAACTGTTCAAGTAACTTCAACGACTCACGGTTGAATGCGGGGATATCATCAGGCTGGCGGCTTGTCACCAATTGGTTCTGACAGACGACGACTTCCTTGTCAGCATAATTAGCTCCTGCATATTCCATGTCCACACGGATAGATTTATACCCGGTTGCATCACGGCCTTCAAGCGTTTTTGATGTAATTAACAATTGAGGTCCATGGCAAATGGCAAATACAGGTTTTTTCGCATCCATGAAGGATTTGGCGAATTGAACAAATCGTTCATCTGCCCTCAATTGGTCTGGTGAAAATCCACCAGGAATGAAAAGGGCATCAAAATCTTCCGCCCTCACTTCATCGATCCCTTTATCGATACGTACCTTTGCTTTCTCCTGCTTCCCTTTTACTTCCTTACCAGATTCCTTTTCAATCGTCACAACTTCATGTCCGGCATCTTGAAAGGCTTTTGCCGGTTCAGTGTATTCGGAATCCTCGAACATGTTTGTAATAAGTGTTGCGATTTTTGCCATAACTATTCACTCCTTAAATGTCATCCACTTTTACTATTCCACTTTAGAGTTTAACTAAACTTTATGATTTATTGAGTTGAGTCTTGAGTTACGAAAATGCAACAGCTAATACTTTCGCTTCAAATTAATAACTCTAAAGGGGTTGATATTTTTTTGCGAAAAAACTTCAAACTTCTTAAGATGTGATAGACGTTTAGTAAAACGTAATTGTGGAGGGGGAGTAAAAAAATAGCGAAAAGACGATTCGAATCACAATCATTCGAATCGTCTTTTCGTCACAATCTGAAACTGGTATCAGATATTGTAAAATCAAGTTTTGCTCCACGGCCAATATTTGAAAAATTTCTTGCCCGTTTACTGATATTCTAGATTGGAATTCCTTTATCGTTAGACGCCAATCTTATTTCTTATTCACTCCAGGCTTATCTTCGTAACCAGCTGTAAAGATAGCAGATAAAAACGCAATGATAACTCCAAGAATCATAATTGTTTTCATAGTATATGTAAGCCTCCTCATAATTCTAACGGATTATGAAATTATTATAGCCTATTTTTATTATAATGTGAACGAAACGAGTTTTTTATTATTGGAAATATGGCGAGTTCGTGAAGGAACATTCGACGCTGGCAGGGAATTAATCATCTTTAGTTGTCCATGAGCATACAATGAAATAATCATCTCTCATTAAAAGGGAGGCGCCTTATGGATATTTTAAAAAAGATTGAACAATACCGATTTCAAGAGGATAGCTTGAAATGGGAAGGAACATTTGCCGACTATTTGCATTTGCTTAAAGAAAAACCTTGGGTAGCGCAGTCCGCCCATTCCCGTATATATAATATGATTAAGGACGCAGGAGTCGAAACCGAAAACGATAGAAAAGTATATCAATTTTTTAGCCATCAATTATTTGGGCTAGAGGAAGCATTAGAAAAACTTGTAGAGGAGTATTTTCATCCATCTGCAAAACGGCTTGATGTCCGAAAAAGAATCTTGCTATTAATGGGACCAGTTAGCGGGGGGAAATCAACACTTGTTACGATGTTAAAAAGAGGGTTGGAGGCCTATACGAGGACAGATAAGGGAGCAGTTTATGCGATAAAAGGCTGCCCAATGCATGAAGATCCTCTACATTTGATTCCACTTCATTTACGAGATGATTTTTATGAAGAGTATGGCATAAGAATTGAAGGAAATCTTTCACCACTAAATACAATGAGGCTTGCAGAAGAATATGGCGGCCGACTGGAGGATGTACTTGTAGAGCGGATTTTCTTTTCCGAGGATAAGCGTGTTGGAATCGGAACATTTAGTCCATCGGATCCAAAATCACAAGATATTGCAGACTTGACAGGTAGTATTGATTTTTCAACAATCGCGGAATATGGTTCTGAATCTGACCCTAGAGCCTATCGATTTGACGGTGAATTGAATAAAGCCAATCGTGGATTAATGGAATTCCAAGAAATGTTAAAATGTGATGAGAAATTTTTATGGCATTTGCTATCCTTGACACAAGAAGGGAATTTTAAAGCTGGAAGATTTGCGCTCATAAGTGCTGATGAGCTTATCGTTGCCCATACAAATGAAACAGAATACCGCTCTTTTATTTCCAATAAAAAGAATGAAGCTTTACACTCAAGGATTATTGTCATGCCCGTTCCATATAACTTAAAAGTCTCACAGGAAGAACGAATTTATGAAAAAATGATTAAAGAAAGTGATGTAGCAGATGTTCATATAGCTCCCCATACTCTTAAAGTAGCGGCAATGTTTACAATTTTAACAAGGTTAAAAGATTCAAAAAGGGGCGATGTTGACTTATTAAAGAAAATGCGCCTTTACGATGGAGAAAATGTTGAAGGTTATAATCTTGCTGATGTGAATGAAATGAAAAAAGAATTTCAAGAGGAAGGTATGAGCGGAATCGATCCGCGCTATGTCATCAATCGCATATCGTCCACCATTATCCGAAAAGGGATAACTAGCATCAATGCATTGGATGTGCTTAGATCATTAAAAGAAGGGCTAGATCAGCATCCATCTATTACACAAGAATTGAGAGAGAAATATTTGAACTTTATATCTTTAGCACGTAAAGAATACGATGAAATTGCTAAAAAGGAAGTTCAAAAAGCATTTGTCTATTCGTATGAGGAATCCGCTAAAACACTTATGGATAATTATCTTGATAATGTGGAGTCCTTCTGTAATAAGACAAAGTTACGGGATCCGTTAACTGGAGAAGAAATCAATCCAGACGAAAAGTTAATGAGATCCATCGAAGAACAAATAGGCATTTCAGAAAATGCAAAGAAAGCATTCAGGGAAGAAATATTAATAAGAATCTCTGCATTGGCAAGAAAAGGGAAGAAATTTGATTATAGATCACATGACAGACTTCGTGAAGCGATACAGAAAAAATTATTTGCCGATTTGAAGGATGTAGTCAAAATCACTACATCCGCCAAAACACCGGATGAGCAGCAACTAAAGAAAATTAATGAAGTAGTTGCCAGATTGATAGATGAACATGGGTATAATTCCACTTCGGCCAATGATTTACTTCGTTATGTAGGAAGCTTATTAAATCGTTGAAAATACAAAACTAACCTTCTTATCACCATAAGAAGGTTTTTATTTTCAATATTGTCTAGCACAAATAGCTATCGGTTAGCAGACTTCTTGTCCTCTTCCCTACGATAAGTCAACATTGATTCGTCCTAACTGACTCATCGTGTTTCCTATATCTCAGTAAGAGGCTAAATAGGAACGTCGACAAAATCCAGCCACGTCCTGTGGCAATGTCGACGGACCCACTTCCTGTGGGCCTGTACGTCGATGAACCAGTCGCTTCCGCTTTTCTACTGTCCAGCTTCAGCGCCTATCGACTAGCAAACTTCCTGACCTCTTCCCTAAGATAAGTCAACATCGATTCGCCTACCGGCCTCATCGTGTTTCCTTTATCTTGCCAGAGGCTCTGAAGTTTGTACGTCGATGAACAAGTCGCTTCCGCTTATCTAACAGGCTTGTCCTTTTAAAACAGGTTGTAAATAATTTCATTTTTTTGCATATGATAGAGTAATTACAACCAGGACTACTAAGATAAGGACGAAAGAAGATGGCAGTCGAGATAATATATGTTAAAAAACATTTTTGGTGACTAATAAATAGCGCCTTTTTTAAAAAAGATATTTTAAAAGGGAGGGTATAGAGATGACAGAGCAAGTGCATCACCAGTTCGTAGTATCCCAGGAAGATTGGTCCCTCCACCGGAAAGGCCATGATGACCAACAGCGTCATCAAGAGAAAGTCCAAGAGGCAATTCGTAATAATTTGCCTGATTTAATCACAGAAGAAAGCATTATTATGTCCGATGGACGGGATGTTGTGAAAATTCCAATCAGATCATTGGATGAGTATAAAATTCGATACAACTACGATAAAAATAAGCATGTTGGCCAAGGTGACGGTGAAAGTCAGATTGGGGATGTTGTTGCGAGAGATGGCCCTGATCAAAAAGGTCCTGGGAAAGGTCAAGGTGCAGGGGACCAAGCTGGTGAGGATTATTATGAAGCGGAAGTCTCCATGATGGAGCTGGAGGAAGCTCTTTTTAAAGAGCTGGAATTGCCCAATTTAAAACGGAAGGAACTAGATACCAATCAAATTGAACACATTGAATATAATGATATTCGAAAAACTGGATTAATGGGAAATATTGATAAAAAACGAACGATGATGTCAGCTTTTAAACGAAATGCCATGAAAGGAGACCCGGGATTTTATCCTATATTTCCAGAAGATTTAAAGTTTAAAACATGGAATGACATACGAAAGCCTGAATCAAGCGCGGTTGTACTCGCCATGATGGACACGAGTGGAAGTATGGGGATTTGGGAAAAATATATGGCCCGCAGCTTCTTCTTCTGGATGACACGTTTTTTAAGAACAAAATATGAATCAGTTACCATTGAATTTATCGCCCATCATACAGAGGCAAAAGTTGTGACTGAGGAAGAATTTTTCTCAAAAGGAGAGAGCGGAGGGACGATTTGTTCATCCGTATATAGAAAAGCGATTGAAGTAATCGGAGAAAAATATGATCCTGCCCGCTACAATATTTATCCATTTCATTTTTCAGATGGCGACAATCTAACATCAGATAATCCAAGGTGCATTAAACTTGTTAATGAACTTATGGAAATAACGAATATGTTTGGATATGGGGAAGTAAATCAATATCAACGAAATTCTACTTTAATGTCTGCCTATAAAAATATAAAGGACGAAAAATTTTATTATTATATTCTAAAGCAGAAATCTGATGTATTTCATGCAATGAAAAGTTTCTTTAAGAAAGAAGAAGAGGTTCAACATTAAAACCGGATTTTTTCCGGTTTTTTTTTTACTTTCCTATATCCAGTTGCAGCGCATATCGACTAACAAACTTCTCTTCCTTTGCGTGAGTCAACATCGATTCGTCCTATCGGACTCACCGTGTTTCCTTTATCTCAGTCAAAGGCCGAAAAAGGAAAATCGACAAAAACCGCCACGTCCTGTGGCGATGTCGACGGACCCACATCCTGTGGGCCTGTACGTCGGGATGGGCAAGCGGATTGCGCTTTTCTTATTTAACGCTTTAAAGCATGTATTTTAATTTTCTGTATATTTGAAATCTTATTGACTATGGGTCAAAAGCAGTGTAACATAACGATAATTATTGCCAATATATTATGAAAATAGGCGATGAAGAATATGGGAGGTTATTTTGCTTAAAGGCAAGAAACTTTATTGAGGGGGAAAAAGAATGAAAGTCAGCTTAAATAAGCTTGCAATTTTACTTTTTGGAGTCGTGCTGATGCTTGCAGCTTGCGGAACAAATTCAGCCCAAAAAGAAGAAGAGCAAAATCAAGGCGGCGGGAGCCAACAGGAAGAGAATCAAAATGAAAATCAGAATGAAGAGCCTGCCCAAAAGTTCAAAATTGGGGTTACACAAATTGTTGAACACGATTCATTAAACGCAGCTTTTGATGGATTCAAGAAAGCAATAGAAGATGCAGGGTTAGATGTGGAGTGGGATGTCCAAAATGCTCTTGGTGAACCAAGCAATAACCCTACCATTGCAGCTAATCTTGTAAATGCAGGTGTAGATTTAATCTTCGCGAACTCGACACCTAGTGCACAATCCGTTGCAAGTGAAACTCAAGATATTCCGATCGTATTCACATCCGTAACAGATGCTGTCGGAGCGGAGTTAGTTGAATCGATGGAAAAGCCAGGTGGAAATGTAACAGGAACGATTGATAATCATCCAGAGGCAATTCCAAATACGATTAAGTTTTTAAAGGAACAACTCAACGCTAAAAACGTTGGGATGGTGTTTAACTCCGGTGAGCAAAATTCGAGGGCTCAGATAGATATTGCTAAAAAGACTGCCGAGGAGCTTGGAATAAAAATTGTGGAAGCATCTGTTTCTACTTCGGCTGAAGTAAAACAAGCAACTGAATCATTGCTTGGTAAAGTCGATTCACTTTACGTTATTACCGACAATACAGTAGTATCTGCACTTGATTCCGTTGTAGATGTAGCAAATAGCAATAAATTACCGTTAATGGTTGGAGAATTTGATTCTGTAAGAAATGGCGGTTTAGGAGCTTATGGTTTTGAATATTACGATATTGGCTATGAGGCTGGGCAAATGGCAGTGAAAATTTTAAAAGATGGAGTAAAACCAGCTGATATACCTGCACAAGTACCACAAAATTTAAAACTCGTTATGAATAAAGAAACTGCAGAAACAATTGGATTAGAAATTAAGGATGAATGGAACGCTGAATTAGAATAGATAGGAGATGATTCTTAAATGTTTGCAGCTATGTTTGGCTCCGTTGAGCAAGGAATCATCTATGCAATTATGGCACTTGGAGTGTATCTTACATTCCGAGTGCTTGATTTTCCGGATTTAACTGTTGATGGAAGCTTTGTTACGGGGGCGAGTACCGCAGCAACAATGATCTTTTTTGGATATCATCCTGTTATTGCAACGGTCTCAGCACTTTTTGTTGGCTTTTTTGCTGGATGTATAACAGGCCTTTTGCATACAAAAGGGAAAATCAATTCACTATTATCCGGTATTTTAATGATGATTGCTTTATATTCCATCAATTTAAGAATAATGGGATTAACGACAGAAAATTCGGTAGGACGTCCAAATATTTCGTTGATGAAAGAGGATACGATATTTACAAAGTTTCATCAATTTTGGGAGTCGCTTGGAATTGATACATTTTTAAATTCTTTCTTATCTAACTTAGGAGTACAGTTTTTACCTAAAACTTGGGGAATCTTTTTCCTCATGATTATTGTGACATTGTTGATTAAACTTTTAGCCGACTGGTTTTTACAAACGGAAGTTGGACTCGCCATTCGTGCAACCGGAGATAATAGACGAATGATCCGTAGTTTTTCTGCTAATACCGATAATTTGATTATTCTTGGATTGGGAATTTCCAATGCATTAGTTGCATTTTCAGGAGCATTGATTGCTCAGTATTCGAAGTTTTCGGATATAGGTATGGGAATAGGAATGATTATCATAGGTCTTGCCTCTGTCATTATTGGGGAAGCGATTTTTGGCACGAAAACGATAGTGAGAACCACATTAGCAGTCGTTGCTGGTGCTATTATTTACCGCATCGTATTAGGACTCGCGCTGCGTGTCGATTTGCTTGATACAGGAGATATGAAACTGATTACAGCTATTATTGTTATTTTAGCGTTAGTTATACCGCAATTATATGAAAAAAGCAGAGAAAAGAAGAGAAAAGCGAAGCGTCATGCAGAGAGGTTAGCTACTCTTTCCAAAGCCGAAAAAGGGGAGGGGAAGCCCGTTGCTGAAGCTAGAGCAGATTAATAAAATTTTTAATGAAGCAACACTTGATGAAAAAATAGCGCTTGATCAAATTAATCTTGAGCTAAATTCGGGTGACTTTGTTACAGTTATCGGGAGCAATGGTGCAGGGAAATCCACTTTGATGAATATGATTTCTGGAGCGCTTATGCCGGATTTTGGAAATGTAGTAATTGATGGGAAGAATGTAACGAAGCTTCCAGAGTTTAAAAGATCTCAGTTTATAGGAAGAGTATTTCAAGACCCAATGGCAGGTACGGCTCCGAATATGACAATAGAAGAAAACCTTGCGATGGCTTATTCACGCAATAAAAAAAGAGGGCTTCGTAAAGGTGTAGATAAAAAGAGACGGGAATTTTTCCGTGAATCTCTAGAATCACTTCATTTGAATTTGGAAAATCGTCTTAATGCAAAAGTTGGTTTGCTTTCCGGCGGAGAAAGACAGGCTCTCTCATTATTAATGGCCACATTCACTAATCCTTCTATTTTATTATTAGATGAGCATACAGCGGCACTAGATCCATCTAGAGCCGAATTAATCACAAACTTAACAAAGCAACTAGTTGAAAAAGATAAACTGACAACCTTAATGGTCACTCATAATATGCAACAAGCACTCGATCTTGGAAATCGGTTGATTATGATGGATAAAGGCCAAATTATTTTAGAAGTTGATTCCGATAAAAAGCATGAGCTGACGATTGATAAACTAATGGCAGAATTCCAACGCATACGCGGAGAAAAGATGACAGATGACAAAGCATTGCTAACAATATAACGAGAAGACGGGTTATTCATATCAATTGGATAACCTCTTTTTATGTTTTGATTTAATGTAACGAAAGATGAGTGAACATAGATAATCAGGTATTTAGAGCATATCTAATAACGATGGAAATCAGAAAGAGTAAGATTTTCTGTCTTCATCCATGGCCAATTGGGACTGAAACTAGATAAATACATGGTTTCAGTCTCGATCCAAGCTTAATCGGGACTGAAACTAGATAAATACATGGTTTCAGTCTCGATCCAAGCTTAATTGGGACTGAAACTAGATAAATGCATGGTTTCAGTCTCGATTCATACTTAATCTTGACTGAAACTAGATAAATACATGGTTTCAGTCTTGAACCAAGCTTAATTGGGACTGAAACTAGATAAATGCATGGTTTCAGTCTCGATTCATACTTAATCTTAACTAAAACTAGATAATTACATGGTTTCGGTCTCGATGCATGCTTAATCGAGACTGAAACATGAAAAAGGCATAGTTTCAGTCTCGATCCATCCTCAATCGAGACTGATAATAGAATTGAAATTTCAGAAAAGAAATTTTAAAAAGGACAGAATCCTTATAATAAGCAGGGACTCTGTCCTTCAAATTAACAATTATTCAATATTTATTAATGTGGCAAGAACACGAGTTGGTAAAGGAATAACACCCCGAATATATAAACGATAGGATGAACAACTTTCCATTTGCCAGTCACTATTTTTAAAATAGGGTAAGAGATGAATCCTAATGCAATTCCAGTCGCAATGCTAGACGTTAGAGGCATGCTTAGGATGATTAAAAATGCGGGGAACGCTTCATCTATTTCTCCCCAATTAATTTTTGCAATTGCTCCGATCATCAAACTACCTACAATAATAAGTGCCGGTGAAGTTATAGCTGCTATTCCCGATACCGCGCTGACGAGAGGACCGAATAAAGCTGCTATGAGAAACAGTACAGATACAGTAACTGTAGTTAGGCCCGTTCTTCCGCCTGCCGCAACACCTGCTGTTGATTCAACATAAGCACTTGTTGGGCTTGTTCCAAACATAGCTCCCACCGATGTAGCAATAGAATCAGCTAGGAGAGCTTGACGGACTCGTGGCATGGAATTTCCTTTCATTAATCCAGCTTGTTCCGCTACCCCGATCATTGTACCCGTCGTGTCGAAAATAGTTACAAGCAAGAAAGAAAAGACAACTGCATATAGGCTATGCTGAATTACATCACCGATTGCTGAAAATGGATTTGCAACTAATAATCCTTCTGGCAGCGATGGCAATTGAGCAATTCCATTTTCAAAGGAAAGCTGTCCAGTGAAATAAGCTATTAATCCTGTAACAATCATTCCTAAAAATAATGCACCATGAACTCTCAATGCCATTAGAATTAATGTTACAGCTAGACCAATAAGAGTCAATACGACACCGGCAGAATGAAGATCACCTAATGCAACAAGATTCGAAGGATGGGCAACAATCATTCCACTCATTCGCATCCCGATAAAAGCAATAAACAATCCTATTCCGGCTGTAATTCCGTGTTTAAGATTTTCAGGAATTGCCTCAATAAGAATTTTACGAAATGGTGTCAAAGATAAAATAATAAATATGATACCAGCAATAAAAACAGCTGCAAATGCAGTTTGATAACTAATATTATGGGTGCCAACGACAGAGTAGGCGAAATAAGCGTTAAGTCCCATTCCGGGAGCAATAGCGATTGGATAATTCGCCGCAAGAGCCATCCATAATGTACCGATTACGGTAGCGATGATGGTGGCTGTGAATACTTGTTCAAAAGGGACTCCTGCATCCTTTAGGATAATCGGGTTTACTACAATAATATACGCCATTGTTAAAAAAGTAGTAAGCCCAGCAATCAATTCGGTTGAAACTGTAGTATTATTTTCTTTTAGTTTAAACATTGAAGAACCTCCAAAGACGAACAATTTTAAACACATTAAGTATAATATTCGTTTTTGGTGAAATATGCAAGTAAAATTAATATTCCCTTAAAATAAAAAAACTTCATAAAAGTTAAAAGTAAGTGGGACCATTGGATATCTACAATCAAATGGGTCACTTAAAAAATGAAGTGGTAATTATCTTCAACAATCTTGTAATGCAGGTATTGAAGTATGTATGCATGTGTATTAGCTAACGGGCGTATCGATGGCTGACATCATCAGTGAAAGCCCTCTATAAACAATTGTCACCCTAAAATTGAATCTTTACTGTTATTTTGAAAACTATAATTAATACTTTGCCCATTAAATACAAAAAGCACCCCCTCTTATAAAATGCCCCATAAATGGTAGTCATCAATCTATCATTAAGGGGCAGTTCACTTATTGGGATGCTTTATTTCTATGACAAAAACCTTTTTCGGATTTCAGGAGGAGGCAGCATGCAGCTTTCATTTTTTCCAAACCATTTATAACGATATTTTGCAAAAATATTATAAAATACATTACGGACCGGTGCCGGAACTACAATAAAAGAATAAAGCCATTTCAAGGGAGAATTCAATTTTTTGCAAATACGCAGTGCTGCAGTTGTTTTAAAATATGCTGCATTTTTTTCAATCAAAACGAGGCTATTTACATTTGATGGGACTTTGTATTTGTTCAATAGCGATTGTCCAAACTCACTTTGCAAAGAGGCATAGTGGAAATATCCATTCGGATCACGCTTAATAATAAACTGAACGCTTGAATTACAAAAATTACAAACGCCATCAAATAATATGATTGCACCCATTACGATACCTCCCTTACTACCTCCATTATTTACTTATCATTCTATAAAATCAATATAAAAAACCTCCTCAAAAAGGAAGGCTTCTTTTATTACATAAATAAATTTAATACGAAATAAGTAATGCCTGCTAACAATCCAGTAATAGGAAGAGTAATAACCCAAGTAATAAGCATTCTTTGTGCGGTATCCCATTTTACCCCACGTACTCTATGGGCTGAACCTACACCTAAAATGGATGAAGTAATGACATGTGTAGTACTGACCGGCAAATGAATATATGTTGCGCCAAAAATAATGAGTGCGGAGCTAAGGTCTGCTGCCACTCCATTTACTGGTCGAATTTTCATGATTTTTCCGCCGACTGTTTTAATAATTTTCCAACCACCTACAGACGTACCAAGTCCCATCGCTGCAGCACATGAAAATTGCACCCAGAAAGGGATATCTGTAGTTGTATGGTAATTACTTGCAATGAGAGCCATCGTAATAATACCCATAGATTTTTGAGCATCATTCGTCCCGTGTGTATAAGACTGCAAAGCAGCTGTAGCGATTTGAATATAACGAAATCCTTTATTCGTTTTTGTTAAACTCAAATTTTTAAATTCCATTTTAAATATAGTATAGATGATAAAACCTACTCCAAAAGCAATGAGTGGTGAAAAAATAAGCGCTTGGATGATTTTTAAAAATCCAGCATATTTGATTACACCAAAACCTGCGGCTGCAATTGCCGCTCCTGCAATCGATCCAATTAAGGCATGAGATGAACTGCTAGGAATTCCGTAATACCATGTAATTAAATTCCATGCGATGGCGGAGATTAATGCCGCTAAAATAACTGTTGTGCCGTTTCCTAATGTAAAAGGATCGACAATGTCTTTCGTGATCGTCTTGGCAACCCCTGTAAAGGTCAGAGCACCAACAAAGTTCATAGTTGCAGCCAAAATAATTGCATGGCGAGGTTTCAAAGCTTTCGTAGATACAGAAGTCGCTATGGCATTTGCTGTATCGTGAAAACCGTTAATGAAATCAAATGCAAGGGCTGCGATGACTATAATAATTGTAATAATTAGTATTGAATCAATTCCCATAAGATAGGACTCCCTTAAGCATTTTTCATGACGATACTTTCAAGGGTATTCGCAACTCCTTGGCAGCTGTCTGTTGTTTTTTCCAGGTTTTCGTATATCTCTTTATATTTAATTAATCGAATCGGATCCGTTTCTACTGCGAAAAGATGTTTAATGCAATCTCTTAGAACATCATCGCATTTGGATTCATAATCTTTTATTTTGATAGCATGTGGACGGACTTCTGGCAATTTTTTGCTAAAAAGTAAACCGATACAAATTTCAATTTCATCCACACATTTTTTAATCGCATCAACAAATTTGTACATATATTCATCTGCATCAGTTATGGAATACATTTCAAATAATGCTGCACAACTTTCCATTCCATCAAGCACATCGTCCATAACCATGGATAGTGTAAGTAAATCTTCACGTTCAATAGGAGTAATAAATGAATTATGTAATTCCTTGATGATCTCATGAACGTGAGTGTCACCGATTGATTCATATTCTTTCATTTTTGCTGCAAAAATTTTAGTATCTTCTTTATTATTCAGCTTAAAATCGGCAAAATAAATTGAACTCTCTTTTAAGTTGGCTGCAATTTTTTCAAGTAAAATTGCAAATTTATCTTTTTTTCTTGTGAAAACCATTTTTAGCCCTCCTGAATGGCAATATAATAAACCTATACCATTTTATCGCAAAATATCAAAAGTTAAAAGTTTTTGTCGATTATACGGAAAAACACCTCTAAAGAAACTTATCAAAAATAGAGGGGCTGTCTAAAAAAGAGGCAGTAACTTGGATCTTTTTAAGTAAAAATGGATGTGTGAATTCAAGTTTTCGTGCATGAAGTGCTTGTCTAGGGAACTTTGGACTTCCCCCGTATAGTTTATCCCCAGCTAGCGGGTGCCCAATAAATGATAAGTGTACGCGGATTTGATGGGTTCTCCCTGTGTCCAAAGAACACTCAATTAATGAGAGATTTTCCTTCTTAAAGGTATTTATTACCTTATAATGTGTAATTGCCTGTTGTCCGGTTTTCGAAACCCTTCGGCGCGTTGGATGATGTCGATCTCTGCCAATTGGTTCTGAAATCTTCCCATTTTTATTCCTTATCATTCCGTCTGCAAGCGCCAAATAAGTCCGTTTAATTTCACGATCGGTAAGCATTCTGTCAAGTATCACTTGACTGAAAATATTTTTTGCGAATAAAACTGCCCCCGTTGTATTTTTATCAAGGCGATGGATATGTCTGGGATATTCCCCTTGTAAATGATATGACACGGCGTTTGCTAAAGTGTTCGTCTCTCTTTCATTTGGATGAGTTGCCATATCAGTCGGTTTATTTACTACTAATAAATAGTCATCTTCGTACAGAATTTCCAAAGGATAGGCGAATGGAGCAAGCATGTTATCTTCTTCACATAATGAAATGAAAAGTTCATCGCCGTGGTGTAAAGGAGTGCTCCAATTTACGAAATCCCTATTTACGGTGATAGCTTTGTCCATTCTTAAATGATGTATTAGCTTTTTTGGAACCTTCCATTCGGTACGTAATAAATGTTCTATAGTCATTCCATTCCATTGTTCTTGAATAAAAACTCGCATCTTTATGAACCCCTTAATAAAAGTTTCTTGATATTCCCAATCTCTTCTGCATGTATTCTATGTTATTCTAATAGAAAATAAAGAAATAAAAAAGGTAGGGTCAAGGTATGAAAGTAGTAGTTGCATCGACTGAAGAACAGGGAGAGAGGTTGGAGGAGCTTATTCAACACTTTTATTCTGTTGTCTTTCCGCAATATTTTGATGATAACGAGATATCCGAGTTTATAGACCTGAAAATACTACAATTACCTAATCAAGAGGATGAACCATTATTTACATTAGACGGTGCCTTTCGTGCTATTTGTAGTATGGAGGTCATCATGATTATTTTAGAGTCTAATATGAATAAAAAATATACAAAGTTATTCAATAAAAATGTTGAAATCTTAAAAGAAACAGGATTGTTTTTTCCTTTTACCCATCGTAATTTTACTTCCCAAAAAAGTAAAAAAGTAAATACGATCTTCAGCATGTTTTCAAATTCAACAAATCAACTTTTGATGTAAAAGAAAGGCTGTCTAAAGTTTACACTAGACAGCCTTTTTCGATATTTAGGAAATGTTAGATTGGAACTTTGTGGTAACTTTTAAGAAGATGGTTCCCGTCAAGCGCAACAGCCATCGAACATCAAACTTTCGGTTTCTTCCTACGCATAAAAGAACATCGACTGAAACTGCGACGTCCTGTGGGCCAGTACGTCGCTGGAAAGGCGCTTGCGCTTTAGTCAGTACATCATTGCTTATTCTATTTTATATTCTATTCATACTAAAGTTGTAGAAGAATTTACGCCATAATGAGAATAAAGTCTAAATCGGTTTTTTTGTATACTATAAAGAGAGTAGCAGGAGGGATTTTGGATGCCACGGGATATAAATGTAAAAAATTCCAATTTACGTGTACTTAAAGAAATTGCTGAATTACTAAATGAAGGAACTGAAATTTCGCCTTTATTATCAGATGTTCTTAAAAAGCTTTTAGAAGTAACTGGTGTTACAACCGGATGGATATTTTTAATCGGACCTGATGGGCGGCAAACCCTTGCATCTGCAGAACATTTACCTGTTGCTCTTTCAAAAAATAATTGTGATCCTTTGAAGCGTGGCGGTTGTTGGTGTATAGAAGGTTTTCGCAATGGCAGCTTGACGAAGGCTTCAAATATTATAGAATGTAGACGACTTGAAAAAGCTGCGAAAATTAATAAAGAAGAAACAGAGGGAATTGCCTTTCATGCAACAATCCCACTTACTTCAGGCGATGAAGTTTTTGGGTTATTAAATGTAGCAGCACCAGAAAAAAAAGAATTTAGCCGTGATGAGCTTGCGTTACTGGAATCGATTGCTTTACAAATTGGTTCTGCAATAAAAAGGGTGCGATTAACAAAAAAAGCACAAGAAATCGCCCTCATTGAAGAAAGAAATCGCCTTGCCCGTGACTTGCACGACTCAGTCAATCAATTATTATTTTCCCTCACTTTAACTGCAAGAGGAGGGGGAGAAATGACGGAAGACATTGATACAAAGCATACATTTCAACAAATACAGGAGCTTGCTCAAGAAGCATTGACTGAAATGAGAGCATTAATATGGCAGCTTAGGCCAAGTGGCTTAGAAAAAGGTCTTATTCAAGCCATTAAAGGATATGGAGAAATGTTAGGTCTGCATGTTGATACAAAATTATCCGGATTGCTTGCGTTACCTTCCCTTATAGAAGAAGCTTTATGGAGAATTAGTCAAGAGGCACTTAATAATTGTAAACGACATTCAGGGCAAGCAGATGTGTTTGTATCGATTAAGGCAACAAAATCTAACGTTAAGCTTACTATTAGTGATTCTGGGTGCGGATTTATTTATGAAAAAGACAAAACACTCCCTTCTTTTGGGATTGAAAGCATGAGGGAGCGCGTAGAGGCTCTAAATGGTCAATTTGAATTAATAAGTGAATTAGGAATAGGAACGACGATAATTGTTGCATTGCCATATTAGGGGGAGAAATGAAATGACGGTTCATGTGTTGATAGCGGATGATCATCATGTCGTTAGGCGGGGGCTTGTTTTTTTCCTGCAAACTCAAAAAGATATCCATATCGTTGGTGAAGCTAAAAATGGAAAAGAAGCGGTAGATCTTGCTCTCCAATTGCAGCCAGATGTAGTCCTAATGGATCTCGTTATGCCTATTATGGACGGAATAGAAGCAACAGGAAAAATTAAAGAAATATGCCCTAGTATAGAAATTATGATATTAACAAGCTTTGCAGATCAAGATCATGTCATTCCAGCAATAGAGGCAGGAGCTTCCGGATACCAACTGAAGGATATAGAGCCTGATGAACTTGCATCGGCCATTAGGAAGCTTGCGAATGGGGAAAATACATTGCATCCAAAAGCAACGAATTTACTGATGACTCGAATGAACCGTAAAAACCCCGCTAATGATCGAATAGCTGCATTGACGCAAAGGGAAAAAGAGGTGCTGGCAGAGATTGCTAAAGGCAAGAGCAATAAGGAAATTGGGGCACAGTTAAAAATAACAGAGAAAACTGTGAAGACTCATGTATCCAATATTTTTATGAAATTGCAAGTTGCAGATCGGACTCAAGCTGCTCTCTTTGCCGTTAAAAATGGATTCGTTGAACAGTGAAGCAGCCAATAATGAAGGAGCGAACAGAATGGATCGTATTCTAGTGGTTAATGGAGGAATGCCAAAAGGCGGAAGAACTGAACTATTAACACGTTATATTGCACGGAAATATAACTTTCATTATATTGATATTAGTGAAGCAAACCTACCTTTGTTGACAGGAGAAGAAGAGCAGTGGCGGCTGCAGTCAGTGGTCAATTTTAAAGATAAAGTCCGTTTATCACAAGGAATTATTTTGATCTCGCCTGAATATCATGGGGGAATGACGGGAGCACTGAAAAATACGTTGGATTTCCTGACAAGCGATGAACTTGAATATAAACCTGTGGCATTGGTCGCTACTGCAGGTGGAGGAAAAGGCGGCATCAACTGTTTAAATAATATGCGAACAGTTATGCGGGGCTTTTATGCAAATGTTATACCGAAGCAAATTGTGCTTGATCCGGAATGTTTTAACTATGACGACGGCACTCTTTGGGAGGAATCGGCAAAACTAGTGGGTGATATGGTTCAAGAATTACAAATGTTTGTAAAGATGACATCAAATATTGAAACAAAAGCGTAACTCGGCATCCTATAAAGGATGCCGAGTTTTTATATTGACAGAACTGGATTTTCATTTTGCTGAATTCCAGTGACATTATTCGCATGATCAAGGTAACGAAGCAAAGAATATAAATTACGCTCAATCACCGTATAATCACTTGAGAATTGATAAGCATGTAAAAATCGTTCAATCCTCTTAGAAAGCATATGATCTTTCGTTCTTACCATTAAAACAATCAGGTTATCCCATTCGGAACGATGAGTGTAATACAAAGCGCGATCATAGTCTAATGTGTCCATTTTAAACCCTCCTTTTGGGAGTTATCATTATTATTTGCTTGAAGGGAAGTTGTTTGCAGTGTAAATGTTGACATTTTGATTGATTTTTTTACATACATTGTGGATAAAAGGGGGTATTGAAAATGAATTCCGATTCGAAAGCGTTGGAATATGCCATTAGTGAAATTACCGAAATTGCAAGGGGAATGGGTTTAGATTTTTATCCAATGCGTTATGAAATATGCCCTGCTGATATTATTTATACGTTCGGAGCTTATGGAATGCCGACCCGTTTTTCACACTGGAGCTTTGGTAAACAATTTTTCAAAATGAAGCTTCATTATGATTTTGGTTTAAGTAAAATTTATGAATTAGTCATAAATTCCAATCCTTGTTATGCCTTTCTTCTCGATTCAAATTCCCTTATTCAAAACAAACTGATTGTAGCTCATGTGCTTGCTCATTGCGACTTTTTTAAAAATAATGTGCGTTTTCGTAATACGAAAAGAGATATGGTGGAAAGTATGGCAGCGACAGCTGAACGTGTCAGACAATATGAAATAGAACATGGAAAACAAGAAGTGGAAAGTTTTTTAGATGCAGTACTTGCTATTGAGGAGCATATCGACCCTTCCTTATTAAGACCAACATTAGATTGGTCGTTGGACGACGATGATGAATGGGAAGATGATGATGCTACGGTATCCGAATATGATGATTTGTGGTTACTTGATGATAAAAAAGAGAATAAAAAGGAACGTAAAAAGAAGAAGAAACCATTTCCTCCAAGACCTGAAAAGGACATCATGCTCTTTATTCAAGAATATAGTAGAGAGCTTACTGATTGGCAAAGAGATATTATGACGATGATCCGTGAAGAAATGTTGTATTTTTGGCCGCAACTCGAAACGAAAATAATGAATGAAGGCTGGGCATCCTATTGGCATCAGAGAATATTACGTGAGATGGATTTATCTAGCGATGAGTCAATTGAATTTGCAAAATTAAATGCAGGGGTCGTTCAACCATCCAGAACAAATATAAATCCGTATTATCTAGGCCTAAAAATATTTGAGGATATTGAAGAAAGATGGAATAATCCTGATGAAGACATGATTAAGGATGGAGTAGAACCAAATTCAGGCAGGGAAAAAATATTTGAAGTTCGAGAAATTGAATCTGATATTTCCTTTTTGCGAAATTACCTGACAAAGGATCTTGTTTTAAGAGAAGATATGTATCTTTTCCAAAAGCAAGGGCGTGATTATAAAATCATCGACAAAGAATGGACTGAGGTTAGAGACCAGCTAGTAAACATGAGAGTGAATGGAGGTTTCCCATATATTTCGGTGAATGACGGGGATTATATGAAAAATGGTGAACTGTATTTGAAACATGGGTATGAGGGAATCGAGCTTGATTTAAAATACTTGGAGAAGGTATTACCATACATTCATCAATTATGGGGAAGATCGGTTCATCTTGAAAGTGTAGTGGAAAGTAGACCGATGTTATTTAGTTTTGACGGAAGAAATATGCAAAGAAAGTTTATATAAAATAATTTATAATGCATCCCTTTCTCGGGTATGCATTATTTTTTTTTTGAATTTCGATAAGCGATAAACGAAGTCTTCAACCCAGCATATACTCCAACAGCAGCATTCCCATAGAAAAATCCCATGAAAACAGCTGCCCAAAAATTATATTTATGAGCGATAAAGATAGAAAAAATAAGACCGAGAATCGTAGCTATCGTAGGTACTAAAAAACGAGGTACACGAAGGAAGATCTTTATTATTTGCGTAACAACAACAACTAATGGGACTGCTATAACTGCGTCCCAAAAATTCGTATGAATAATTGGAAAATGCTCCATATCTCTCTACCACACCTTATACTTTTTAATTAACTTACAAGGAACTTATAGATTGAAACTTTGTGGATAAAAGGTAATTTCCTTTGGCGCAAGCACCTCGACAAGGCCCTGAGTTTGTGGTCGCTGAATAGGCGCGTACGTTTAGTTCTTAGCATTTCCCTATTTCTAGTAAAAGATGAATAAAAAAAGAAGGAGCATCGTAAGACACTCCTTCCCCGGTTCGAACCTTAGTATACAAATGCCGTTCCAACGATGATAAGCAGAATGAATAAAACAACAATTAACGCAAAGTTCATTCCATGGTGATGTTCGTGGCTCATAATGGCACCTCCTTAAAGGTTCTAACTTATGTTATGGAAAGTATATACAATCTGTATAGGACAACGTGTAGTTTTAGAAAAAATGGCTATAGTGTAATGATTTTCATTGTATCTTATAAATTATAGTTACTTTTTACTAGTAAATACCTTAAAAACAGGAAAATAGGCTGATTTAATTTCAGAAAAATTAGTATAGTATGAAAAGTACATCAAGTTAATATTTTCACATTTAGCATTTCCATTAAAATGAAATGAGGGATGAGTAAAGTGAGAATTCTTAAAAAGGCATTATTGTTGTTTGCTTTTGCACTAATGATGAACTTTATCATCACTACTTCAAGTGAAGCAACTTCTATGCCAAAAACAAATTTTGGACAAATTGAAAGAGTAGATGTAATTACGGATGTTTTGCCTGAAGGTGAAAAGGTAGTTGCCCTCGCTATTAATTACAAGAAAGAAATCAATACTCACTCTTTATCTAACTCTACATTTGAAGTGAATGCACTTCATGGAGAGAATGCTGCGATGAGAAATATAACAAAAGTATATGCAAACACTTCACCAGAATTAAGTGATCAAGGAAAAAATGGAAATTTCGTTATCATTGAGTTGGATAAAAATGATCCGATAGCTGGGACCTTATTTTATGATATTCGGACAGGAATTAATACGAGGCTCTCCCTTGAATATACTGTCACTCAAGTGAAAGATATTAAGACGGCGATTGGAAATAATGTTCCGACAACGCCTAATGTACTTGTAAATTCAGGTGAAATTAATTTGGTTGTAGATGATTTTTCTGAAAAAGTCATTACAGACGAGAATGGAAACTTTTTAAACTATCGTCTTTTTGAACCTGAAAATACAGGAGAAAAGCAGCCATTAGTCTTATTTCTCCATGGAGCAGGTGAAAGAGGCGTAAGTAATGATGTTCAGCTATTAGCAAATAGAGGGGCAATAAGCTGGGCTCACCCAGATCAGCAGGCGATGAATTCTGCATATGTGGCTGCACCACAGGCGGCTATTGGTGCTAGCTGGACAAGCCAGACGAATTCAAAACTTCTACTTAATCTTATAGAAACATTAAAAAATGAATATCCAATTGATCCTGATCGAATTTATATTACTGGAATTTCAATGGGTGGTATGGGGACTTGGTCGCTTATACAGAGCAATCCTGATCTTTTTGCAGCTGCCATTCCTGTTTGTGGTACAGGTAATGTGAATTTAGCCCGAAATTTAGTGAACCTTCCGCTCTGGGTGGCACATTCAGCAGATGATACAACCGTTCCTGTAAGTGGTTCAAGAAACATGGTCAATGCAATTGAAGGGGCTGGAGGAAAAGTTGTGAGAGCTGAATATGCAGGTAATTTAAGTAAGGATGCTGCAAATGCGGCTGCTCAACAACTGCTTAATACTGCAATTGCAAATGGAAGCCATACATTGTACTCAGAATATGTTAGAGGAACAACTCCTATTAACGGACATTTCGCTTGGGTACCAACATACGAAAATGACGTATTAAGAAACTGGCTATTTACAAATGTAAGAGGACATTAATAAAAAGCTACTCTGGAAATCCCAGGGTAGCTTTTCATGAAGTTTTTATAATTACGATGGATACAAGAACAACGATTCCGAAAGAAACATAGCCTGCAACTCTAACAGGATGTCTTTTATCTTTATCAAACGATTCAAACACTCTTGTTGTAATATCAAGAAAAAGCAAAGTGGCAATCGTAATAAAAAATCCCATCCAAAAAGATTTACCAGATGCATTGAATACTTCCAATAATTTGGAAATAAAAATAATCCAAACAAAACCGAGTAGACCATTTAAAATAACCGAATAAGTCATTAATAAAATTTTCATCCTCACAACCTCCACCATATATCATACCATTATTACGTGAATTTTCATCGTATTCTATGAGAGATTCACGGCTATATTGAATTAGTAATTCACAACCAAATTGAAAGAGAAGTTATTGTAATTCATATCTTGAATTTTGATACACAATCATAATGTTTTAAAAGAAGGAAATAAAATGTTGATGTAGAATATTGTTGGAAGTCAATTTTTTTTGAAAAGCTGGTGGAAGAATTGGATATTATTGATTTACATTGTGATGTACTATATAAAATTTGGGAGAGTAAGGGCGTCTTAAGATTTAATGATTCTCCTGAGCTAGATGCGAATAAAAACCGCTTACTGAAAGGGCAAGTAAAGGTCCAATGCTTTGCCATTTTTATACCACCTGAACTTAAAAGTGAGGAGCAGTTTCAGGCAGCCCTTGATCAAATTGATTATTTTCATTCACATGTATTAGAAAATAATCCGGATATGGTACATATTCGTAATTGGGAAGATTTTGCTTCTTTAAAACCACATGAGATTGGAGCAATGCTTTCACTTGAAGGAGTAGATTGTATTGGAAATGATTTGCATAAATTAAGCATATTATTTCATTTGGGAGTTCGTTCTGTTGGCTTGACGTGGAACTTTGCCAATCTAGCTGCAGATGGAGTTTGGGAACCTAGAGGTGCAGGCCTTACTTCACTAGGGAAGGACATCGTGAAATTTAATAATAAACATAAAGTGTTAACAGATGTTTCCCATTTAAGTGAAAAAGGATTTTGGGATGTAATGGAGCTTGCTGATTTTCCAATTGCCAGCCACTCCAACTCCAAGGCAATTTGTAATCATCCGCGTAATTTATCTGATGAACAAGCAGTGGCCTTATTTCAGAATAACGGACTTATTCATGTTGTGTATCATCCGCCATTTGTAACAGAAAAAGAGACGGCACATATTTCTGATTTAATTCTTCATATTGATCATTTTTGTTCATTAGGAGGAGTAAAGCGGATTGGAATTGGATCTGATTTTGACGGGATAGAAACACATATCGTGGATTTGGAAAATGCATCCAAACATCAGAATTTAATAAATGAATTATTAAAATATTATTCCGCAGAACAAGTAAGGGGGTTTGCAGGGCAGAATTTTCTGCAGCATTTACCAAAATAGAATCAGCCAGATTCTCATTTGAATCTGGCTATTTTCCTTATTTCTTATCTTCCATGGCAGACTTTAAAGCATCGGCCAAGCTGTTGCCGAACGTTTCATCGCCTGAATATTTTTTAAGCAATTGCCGTTCTTCTTTTTTGCTGACGGCTTTTTTCTTTTGTTCAGCTTTTTCAACAAGATTGCATTTGCGGCACTGAAAGTAAGTTCCGGCTTTCCCTGAATGAATTTCCATTTTCTTATGGCATTGAGGACATCTTCTATTTGATATCTTAGGATCCTTTCGCTTCCGGAAATTGCATTCTTTGTTCGAGCAAACAAGCATTCGACCATCACGGCCTTTTGTTTCTTTCATAAATGATCCGCATTCAGGACATTTAGAACCCGTTAAATTATGGGCTTTATATTTTTTATCACTATTCTTTATTTCCGTAACAAGTAGATTAGTCTGTTTTCGAATATTTTGTAAAAAGGACTCTGATTTGCCTTTTCCTCTAGCAATCGCTTCTAACTCTGCTTCCCATTTGGCAGTAAGTTCTGTGGACTTTAACTCATTATTTACAAGCTCAATCAATTGTTTTCCTTTAGGTGTCGGATGCAGCCGGTTGTTCACACGATCGATCGTTTCTGACGTGAGAAGTTTTTCAATAATATCTGCTCTCGTAGCAGGTGTTCCAAGTCCGAATTTTTCCATCTTCGCCAGTAAATCCGCTTCCGAATATCGCAATGGAGGTTCAGTCCATTTTTTGTCCATTTGAATATTATTAACCGTGAATGTTTGGCCAGCACGTATGTTATCAAGACGATGTTCAATATAAGTTTCTTCATCACCTTTTCCGGTAACTGTTTTAAATCCTAATTCAATAATGCTAGATTCGGATGCTGAAAAAGATTCATCTCCAACTTTAAAGGATACCTTGATCGTTTCATATCGATATACAGGATAAAATAAAGCCAAAAACCTTCGAACGATAATGTCATATAATTTACGCTCATCCACTGATAAATTTGCTAGTGCAGGCCGTTCATCTGTTGGGATAATTGCATGATGGTCCGTCACTTTATCGTTATTAAACACCTTTCTAGCCATTACCTTACCATTATTTTGAAGGGCCACTTTGCATTCTTCTTTATAAGAATGTTGAAGTGCGCTAATACGATCTCGCATCGTACTTTCCATATCTGTAGTTAAATAACGAGAATCGGTTCTTGGGTATGTTACAAGTTTATGCTGTTCATATAAGGATTGAAGAACATTTAAAGTCTTTTTTGCTGAAAAGCTGAATCTTCTATTCGCATCTCTTTGCAGTTCCGTTAAATCATAAGGGAGTGGCTGCTGTTCGCTTTTTTCTTTTTTATCAACTGATGTAATAATTGCTGGTTGATCAGTAACTTTTTCCAAAATTTCATGTGCTTGCTTTTCATCAAATAATCTTTTTTCATTATTATGGTGCCATGATGCTGTCATGAGACCAATTTTTGCTTGAATTGTATAATATTCATGCGGAACAAACGCTTGAATTTCTTTTTCTCTATCAAAAATCATGGAAAGGGTAGGGGTTTGAACCCGACCAGCAGATAAAGGGTCATCGTATTTTGTCGTCAGGGCTCTTGTGACATTTAAACCGATGAGCCAATCGGCTTCAGCTCTGCAAACGGCCGATTCATAAAGAGCATCATATTGTTTAGCAGGTTTCAATTGCTTAAAACCGTCTTTTATAGCCTTATCTGTTTGCGATGATATCCAAAGTCTTTTAACAGGTTTTTTCCAACGGATTTTTTCAAGTATCCATCTTGCAACGAGTTCGCCTTCACGCCCTGCATCTGTAGCAATAATTAGCTCATTTACATCGTTCCGTTTCGCAAGTTGTTCAATTCCTTTAAATTGTGACGATGTCTGCCTTATAATTTTTAATTGCATTTTATTCGGAATGATTGGCAAGTCATTCATATTCCAAGTTTTATATTTTGGATCATAGTCCTCAGGCATCTTTAATTCGATTAGGTGCCCAAGAGCCCATGTAACGATATATTTAGGACCTTCAATATAATGCTTGTGTTTATTTGTACATCCTAGAACCCGAGCAAGGTCACGTGCAACACTCGGTTTTTCAGCTAAAACTAATGATTTCATAAAGGTGATACCCCTCTCAAACTATAACTTCACTAAATAACATTATAACGAAAAGTCCGATATGAGTAAAAAATCCACTTTTTTTCAAAACGTCCATACACATTTTACATTATTGAATAGACTATTGTGCAAGAGTGATTTCACTCACTTATTCCGAATCAGGAGGTGAGGCAGAATGGGCTTCGGATGGGGCGGTTATGGTTACGGTTGCGGCTATGGCGGCTACGGAGGCGGCTTTGGCTACGGCATTGGTGGCTTCGCGTTGATCGTAGTATTGTTTATCCTATTAATCATCGTGGGAGCAGCTTGGTTCTAAAATGTTCCTTATTAAAACACCATATGGAGAATGGTATAGGGCTGGTGGGAATCATTTCCCTCCAGCCCTAGAAATGAAAAAACCAGAAAAGTATTCATTCTTTTCTGGTTTCTAAGTCTTTCTTTTTTACTGGCGGCAACTTAATTGTAAATGTTGTCCACTCGTCATCTGAAGTACAATATAATTGTCCTTCATGTTTTTCGATAATTTCTTTACATACATAAAGGCCAAGCCCAGTACCCGTTTTTTTAGTTGTAACAAATGGATCAAAAATAGTATTTAATAATGGCTCGGGAATTTTTGGACCTGTATTTGAAGTTTCTAATACGATAGATCGATCTTCTGTTATAAAACCCTTAATTTTTATAACGGAAGAAGTCATTTGTTCAGTTAATACATCGATTGCATTAAAAATAATATTAATTAAAACCTGTCTAATCTCCTCTATGTATCCGCTCACAAACAAGTTTTCTTCAAGCTCCCTTTCTAATTCAACATTTGCTTCCAAAAGTCGAGGATAGATAAACGAAGCTATCTGATCAAGCAAGTCATTTAATGAAAATAAAGCCATTTCTTGATTGAGCATTTCTTTTCTTGATAACATCAAGAATTGAGTAATCCTAAATTTTAATTGTTCAAGTTCGCTTAAAATGATATCCATGTATGGAAGATCGGGATTTTCTGAACGCAATAATTGCACAAAACCATGGATTGTCGTTAATGGATTTCTAAATTCATGAACAAAGCTAGAAGTCATCTGACCTAATAATGTTAATCTTTCTTCATGATTGTCTTTGTTTAAAGGATTTGTTTCTTCAATTTGTTGATCTTTTTTTGAGGTGTAATTTTTTGTAACGAAAAATAAAAAGCGATCGATTGTTTCAGATAATTTTAAATAAATAGGCTGAATTTCCTCCCAATTACTATGATACTGGGATAATTCGATAAGCATTTCATTTTTTATAATATTTGCATTGTAAATAAAGTAGCTGATGTTCGTTATTTCATAGATATTTAAGACTTCAGCATTTTCAAGGATAATTTTATTTAGATATTGATCTAGTTCATTTTTTTTAAAAGAAAATGCATGCACCAGTATCTTTAGAAATAACTGTCCTTGTAAAAATATTTTTTCATAATCATTTTCCGAAGGTATAACAATTTTTTCTTTCCAACGGTCAAAAATGTCTTCTTTTCTAAAGTCTATGAAAGAAACAATATCTAAATTCATTTGATCCATCACTTCACCTCAACTCTATTATACCAATTTATTCCTAAAAATCTATCAAATGGTAAAAATGTAGCTGTATATTTAGTTGTATAATGAAATCTAATATTTGTAAATGAAAGAATTGTTTGTCATCTCTCTCTATTATCGTCGATTTATTGAAATAGTAAAGAATTACTTGTATTTTCTTACTTAAATAATTCTAAAAATAGGACTTTTTCCAGGGAAAATAATATAAAAGCCCGAAAATATACCTATACACTTATTGGAAAATGTAGTTTATAATTATTCTATAAATTATCATATTTCTTACTCTATCTTTTATTTTACTAAAATTCAGACAAATTTTGTGCATAATATGACTATTCACATCCAGGCCGTTTGCGCCCTACTTATAGATATTGCTTCAAAACATTAATTATGATAATGGGGTGAAGTAAATGAAAGGCGAGACTGTAAAGAAACCATTAACCCATCCACTTGTTCGAAAGTGCATGCAGCATCTAGATGTTATTGAGGCGAATGACAAAACGAAACAAATTGTGTATATGTATTTGAAAGCGATGGACGATGAAATAGCTAAATTAAAAAAAGAAACCTAGTTGCATGTTAAAACGTAAAATAGTCTTAGTAATCCATTTTTATGGTATTACTAAGACTATTTTTTGTGAAAAAATCGAACTTTTGGTAAGGAATTAGTCTTTTAACAATCGTATATTATATAATAGTTGTTAAGCAGCGAAAGTGGGGACTTTTTGATGAAATACTTTATTTTAGCAAAAGAGGCGATTAGGAGATTTTGGAGAAGAACTCATCTTAATCAAATTATAATTTTGCTTTTATCATTATCTATATTGATTGGACTTGCTTATTTTGCCTATTTAGCGAGTGCAGCAAATGTCGAATCATTAAAAGAAGGCCTTTCTCAATCGACTGTTATTTATGATAAAGATGAGGACGAGGCAAGTAAAATATCAGCTAATAGGATCGAAGGAGTATCGATTGACAAAGTTCCATCTAATTTACAGAATGCTATTATCGCCATTGAAGATCACCGTTTCAAAGAGCATAAAGGATTTGATGTACAAGGAATCATGAGGGCGGTCTTCCTTAATCTAAAATCTGGACGAATAAGTGCAGGGGGAAGTACAATCACCCAACAATTGACCAAGGTTGCACTATTGTCACCTGAACGCACGTTCAAGAGAAAATTAGAAGAACTGTTTTTAGCGGTTGAAATGGAAAAGACATATTCAAAAGATGAGATTTTAGAAATGTATATGAATCAAGTGTATTTCGGAAGTGGTGCATATGGTGTACAAAATGCATCAAGAAAATATTTTGGGAAAGATGTAGAGAATATTACGTTAAGTGAAGCGGCAACGCTTGCTGGGATTATTAACCGCCCTACTGCGCTGGATCCTAATAATAATTATGATGGAGCCATGAAACGTCGTGATGTTGTACTAGGACAAATGAAAAAGTACAATATGATCTCAGATCAGCAATATCAAGACGCTGTCGCTGAAAAAATTGTGTTGAACGATAAAGGAGGCGACCCATTAAAAGGGAAATATCCTTATTATGTAGACGCGGTTATTAATGAAGCAATCAATTTATACGGATACACTCAAGATGAACTTTTAACAAAAGGATACAAAATATATACGGAAATGGATCAAAATCTTCAATCCTCACTCGAAAAGGTTTATGAGAATAATTCGCTTTTCCCAGTGAGCAGCGATGGAACATTGGCACAAAGTGGAGCAGTGTTGCTCGATCCAAGTTCTGGAGGATTAAGAGCGCTTGTGGGCGGTAGAGGAGATCATACATTCCGTGCCTATAATCGCGCTACACAATTAACAGCACAACCAGGATCTGTAATGAAACCATTAGCCGTGTACATTCCAGCATTAGAAACAGGGTATACTGTACAATCAAAACTTAAAGATGAGGCAGATTTATCTTATGATGGCTATCAGCCTAAAAACTATAATAACCAGTATCTTGGAGAAGTTCCGATGTATAAGGCGGTAGAAGACTCATTAAACGTACCGGCAGTTTGGTTATTAAATGAAATTGGTCTTAATAAGGGGATCGACTCTGTTACTAGATTTGGTCTTCCGCTTCAAGACAAGGACAAAAATCTAAGCTTAGCTCTCGGAGGAACGAGATCAGGTTATTCTCCTAAACAAATGGCTGAAGCATATGCAGTTTTTGCGAACGGCGGCCAAAGGGTGCAAAGTCATATAATAACGAAAATCGTTGGACCTACTGGAAACTTTGAAGTAGAAGTAAAACCTAAGAAAACCCGCGTTACAGACCGGAAAACAGCAGAACAAATGACTTCCATGTTATTAAACGTCGTAGAATCCGGAACCGGGAGGAATGCACAAATAAATGGATATACGATTGCAGGAAAAACTGGATCTACACAGCTTCCGTATGAAGACATAAAAGAAGGAACAAAAGATCAATGGTTCGTTGGCTATACTCCTAATCTGGTCGGAGCCGTATGGTTAGGTTACGATATAACTGATCGAAACCACTATTTAAAAGGTAAAAGTGGGGATACAGTAGTACCTGTTTTTCGTGCGATAATGAGCGGAGCACTTCCACATGTAGAAAAAATGAGTTTTGAAACTAAATCAATAAACCAACATTTACAGGAACAACAACAAGATAACATATCAATTAAAGAGAAATTTGATAAGTTCGATGAAAAGATGATAAAAGAAGCAGAGAAATGGAAAGAAAAGCTTGAAAAAGGAAAAGGTAATCTTAAAAAGTTTGAAGAAAAACTGAAAGACATCTATAACAAATATAGACATTAGGGGGGACGGAGTTTTTCGTCCTCTCATTTTTTTAGGAAACTCGTGGTTCTTATATAGCAGTTACCCGAAAAACAAAAATCCACTAATATCGCCAAATCCTTAGGTATTCCACGTCCTGTAAGCTTTTACATCGATGGGCAAGTAGCTCACGCTTTTCTTATTCTTATTATTGTAATAAAGATGAAAACTCGGAAGAATTATGAGAAAATAGAAATTGTGAAAAAGAGTAATAGGAGGCAATACATATGGATTATCGTATTGAGAAAGATACAATCGGTGAAATAAAAGTACCTCAAGATAAGTATTGGGGAGCACAAACACAAAGAAGTAAAGAAAATTTTAAGATTGGCGGAGAGAAAATGCCAATCGAGGTTATTAGGGCGTTCGCACAATTAAAGAAAGCAGCGGCTATTTCTAATAACAAGCTTGGAAAATTATCAGATGCCAAAACAGCGGTAATTACGCAAGCGTGTGATGAAGTTTTAGAGGGAAAATTCAATGATCATTTTCCACTTGTCGTATGGCAAACAGGCAGTGGTACACAGTCAAACATGAATGTGAATGAAGTCGTAGCAAGACGTGGAAATGAGTTTTTAAAAGAACAAGGTTCCGAAGAAAAAATTCATCCGAACGATGATATTAACATGTCACAAAGCTCAAACGATACGTTTCCAACTGCTATGCATGTAGCCGCATATCATGATATACATAGTCGTCTATTGCCAGCAATTAATCAATTGAAACAAACCCTTCTTAAAAAAGAAGAAGCCTATATGAACATTATTAAAATAGGTCGTACTCATTTACAAGATGCAACGCCAATTACACTTGGACAAGAAATTAGCGGTTGGCGTGCAATGCTTGATAAAAGTGAAAAAATGATTAAAGAAAGTGCAGAACATTTGCTTAGCCTTGCAATTGGTGGAACGGCTGTAGGTACAGGAATCAATGCTGATCCAAAATTCGGAGACATGGTTGCAGCTCAGCTTGGAGAACAAACAGGATATTCCTTTGTTTCTTCCGATAATAAATATCACGCATTAACAAGCCATGATGAAATCGTATATGCTCACGGTGCACTTAAAGGACTTGCTGCTGATTTAACAAAAATTGCCAATGATGTTCGCTGGTTGGCTAGTGGTCCAAGAAGTGGAATTGGCGAAATTACCATCCCTGCAAATGAGCCTGGAAGTTCCATTATGCCTGGTAAAGTAAATCCAACTCAAAGCGAGGCACTGACAATGGTGGCAGTTCAAGTATTCGGAAATGATGCTGCAATTGGATTTGCTGCTAGCCAAGGTAACTTTGAGCTTAATGTCTATAAACCTGTGATTATTTATAATTTCTTGCAATCCGTTCATTTACTAGCTGATGGAATGATTTCCTTTGACGTTAACTGTGTACAAGGACTAGAACCTAATACAGATGTAATCGAAGAAAACGTAAATCGCTCTTTAATGCTTGTAACAGCGCTGAATCCATACATTGGATACGAAAAAGCTGCAGAAATTGCAAAACTAGCATTTAAAGATGGCTCTACATTAAAAGAAGCTGCCATCAAAACAGGCTACGTTACTGAGGAACAATACGACGAATGGATTGTTCCAAGTAAAATGGTAAACCTCTAAGAAAAGTATAAACAAGAGATGGTACATGCTATGTAAAAGGTCACCAAATTTTTTATTGGTGACCTTTGTTGTTAAAAGTTGGATATCATAGCGTACCAATTGTTGTATAGGTACCCTTCGGCGTTGGAAATTGTGGTATAAGGTCAAAGCGTGAAGGACACCAATCGTAGTATAGATACAATCCCTCATTGCGGAAAGAGATTTGAAGTTCAGAAATTATAATATCCTGTTTTATTGAATTCAGAAATAATCAGTTAGGTAAACAATTAATGATAAAATTATTTTATAAAAAGAAACGTAATGTTTTATAGTCTAAAGATAAATTGATTTAAAGAAGCTGGCAAATAAACAGCCCCTGGTTTTATACCAAGGGCTTTTCCATTTGTATGAAATTGTGTGTTAGCGAGAGAAACCGCCAAGCTGTTGTTCAGCCATTTGCACTAAACGCTTTGTAATTTCTCCACCAACAGATCCGTTAGCACGAGAAGTTGTTTCTGCGCCAAGGTTCACTCCAAATTCTTGAGCAATTTCATATTTCATTTGATCAATTGCTTGTTCTGCACCGTTTACTAGAATTTGGTTGGAGTTGCTGTTGTTAGCCATTTTGTGTCATCTCCTTGTTGTGAAATATAGTAATGGTTGGGTCAGCCGGAATTGCACCGGCGCACGGGTCTCCGTGCCAACTTTGGATAACCCATTGATATGTCTCCGTTTGTATTTTGTATTATGATTTTTTTTACTTTAAAATATGCGCTAGCCCATCAGGGAATTTTCTCCAAATAATTTAGTTGTATGTAAAGTTAGTATGTTTCTTTTAATAGAAAAAACTCTCCCTGATTTTAGAGAATTCGTTTAGAATGAAATTATCAATATAATATTTTGAAACTTTGATGTGATCGCGGTTGAGATGTGGTTTGATATTGATTCGCAAAGAAAGTGGTTTAAAAATTGAATTTGCTCGATAATCCTAGTTTTATCTCGTCGAAACGGCACTAGAATGGAATTTGATCGATAAATCCTACATAATTCTCGATGAAACAGTATGAAAAAAGAAATTGGTCGATAAATGCAGCGTAATTCTCGATGAAGTCGTACGAAAAAAGAAATTGGTCGATAAATCCAGCGTAATTCTCGATGAAGCGGTACGAAAAAAGAAATTGGTCGATAAATCCATCGTAATTCTCGATGAAACAGCATGAAAAAGGAATTTGGTCGATAAATCAGTCGTAATTCTCGATGAAACTACACTAAAAAATGAACTGGTTCGATAATGCGGCATAATTCTCGATGAAACAAAACGAAAAATGGATTCCGTCGATGATCCCTTCTTGGGCGTAAATCATGTACAAAAAAACTTCCCCTTATTAGAGGCTAAGATAATAGGATGAATATGAATTAATTTAAAGGAAGTTTTGGGAGAGAGAGCGATGAATACGATTTACCTTGTACGTCATGGGATAAAAGAAAAATCTGTTGGAGATGCAAAATTATCAGCAAAAGGGATTCAACAAGCTGAAAAAACGGCATCTTTTTTCAGAGATAAGAAGATAGATGCAGTTTTTTCAAGCCCTTTAAGCAGAGCAAAAGAAACAGCTGCAATCATTGCAACTGCTATTGATAAAGATATCAATGAGGAAATAGGATTAAGGGAACGCGCTAATTGGGGAGATATACCGAATCAATCGTTTGATGAATTTGTAGAACTATGGGATAAATGTACTCGTGAACGCGATTATGAGCCGCCGAACGGAGTATCTGCCAGACAAGCTGGAAAAAGGATGGAACAATTTATTAATGAATGTAAAAATCAATATCCAGACAGTGAGATCATTGCTGTGACACATGGAGGAATTATTACGGATTTCATGGTGAATGTTTTTAATGCTGAGCAGTTAAATGATTTGCATTCTAATTTTATTGACGTTCAAAGCAAGCTTATTCCAGAGTGCTCCATTACAATTATTCGATATGATGGAATGAAATATTATATAGATGATTTTGCACAAGTAACGCATTTATTAGATAAATAGTAAATTAAAAACCCTCGCCATTTACGGCAAGGGTTTTAGTATTCATATTAGCGAATTCTTTGTTCAGTAGTGATATCAAAGAAGTGTGCTTTGTTCAAGTCAAAGGCAAGATCCATTTTTTGTCCTGGCTCAACGACTGTTCTGGAATCAATTTTAGAAACGAATTCTTGATTTCCAACTTTAGAATAAAGAATTGTTTCTGCACCAGTAAGCTCAGCAACTTCGATGACAACGTTTATTTTTGTACCTTGTGAAGCTTCAATGAATGCTGGCTCGTCATGAATATCTTCTGGACGAACACCAAGTACAAGATCCTTACCAACGTATCCTTGTTCACGAAGCATTTTCATTTTGCCTTCTGGAACAGCAATTTTAACTTTATTTTCAAGTGCAAAGCCATCAGCTTCAAGTTTGCCATGGAAGAAGTTCATTGCAGGAGAACCCATGAAACCACCAACAAAAATGTTATCTGGGTTATCATAAACTTCTTTAGGAGTTCCTACTTGTTGAATAATACCATCTTTCATAACTACGATACGACTTGCCATTGTCATAGCTTCTGTTTGGTCATGCGTTACATAGATAGTAGTAGTTTGTAGTCTTTGGTGAAGCTTTGCAATTTCAGCACGCATTTGTACACGAAGCTTAGCGTCAAGGTTAGAAAGCGGCTCGTCCATCAAGAATACTTTTGCGTCACGAACGATTGCACGGCCAAGAGCAACACGTTGGCGCTGACCACCGGAAAGAGCTTTTGGCTTACGATCTAGGAAGTTTTCAAGTCCGAGAATTTTAGCAGCTTCGTTTACACGTTGTTCAATGTCTTTTTTAGGCATTTTACGAAGTTTCAATCCGAATGCCATGTTATCATAAACACTCATATGTGGGTAAAGAGCGTAGTTCTGGAACACCATCGCGATGTCGCGGTCTTTTGGTGCAACATCATTTACTCTTTTATCATCAATATAGAAATCACCTTGTGTAATTTCTTCTAGTCCAGCGATCATACGTAGAGTAGTAGATTTACCACATCCAGATGGACCAACGAAAACGATGAATTCTTTGTCTTTTACGTGAAGATTGAAATCTTCTACAGCTGTTACTTTGTTGTCGTACACTTTATAAATACTGTCTAAGCGTAATTCTGCCACTATAATTCCCCCTAAAAATAATAATATGATTAATTTATAGTTTACAGAATCCGCTTTCATGAGACTATGGACATGGTGCACAAAAAAAGAACAGGATTTTTATGCAAGCTGCATATTATTTTTCGTCAATGTGCAAACAAGCCAAATAAGCAAAAAATGCACCATGAAATGTTTTAATGTCGATTCCTGTTTTTTCAATAAACTTATCAATTCTATATTGCAAGCTATTTCGATGCATAAACAGCTGTTTTGCGGTTAGGGTGGCATTTGACTGATTTTCAATATAAACTTTAATCGTTTCTGCCAATTCAATATCATCTTTTAAAAGGCTATGTACATCAGCAAACATAATATTTTTTTCAGCATTTGGAATCATTTGATATAAGAATAAGGGCAAGAGTTTTTCACGAGTAACTATTCTTTCTTCCGGGTGTTCTGTTAGGGATAGTTCTAAAAATGATTGTTCTAATGAAAATAATGATTTTAATGATGGCCCCGGTTCTTGAAAACGACCGATATAAAAATGAGTCTTAAAGAAAAAATCACTTTCGAAGGCTTGAATGGCAGAAAATAGTTCTTCTTCTGTAATCGATACATTACTTTGTTCTTCTATAATCACTCCTTGGCCACTATTAAAAGGAATTATGATCACTTCGTTTGGAAACAAGCTTTTCAATGCTTCTTCCCATTCATCAAATGGAAACTCATCACGAATATTTGAAATGGAAAAATGGATGAATCTAATTCGAACTGAATGAGTAGATGGAAGCTGACCATCATTTATTAAATAATCATGCCATTCATTGGCAAGAGCAGAAAGGGGCGGTTGCTTGCCAACATTTTCTATAGGGAATAATGCAAGTAATAAGGATCTTTCAGCCTCTGAGAGATTGGATTTTGGTATACCAATATAGTTACTGTCGCTTTGCAACCAAATATAGTTAGGGTTTGCAAGAGGTTTATGAGTAGAAATGGAATTTGGATATAATTGTAATAATCGATTGAACATGATGTCGCCTCTCTATTTTAATATTAAGGAATCTATATTTATTGAACTCAGGTTCCCGCGCCTATCGATTAGCAAACTTCCAGTCCTATTCTTTGCGTAAGTCAATACCAACGAAGTTTTAATTTCGATAAATAAGGTCGCTTTTGCTCTACTAATATAATAGGGCTGACATGATGCCAGCCCATCCCATTAAATTTCTTTCGGTTTATCCTCGGGGAAAAAATCAATGGCTTCCTCAATATTTGTGGAATCGGCTCGCATATGAACGGACCCTCCGGACATCCCCTCGTTAACCATTCTGTCAACATCAACATATAGCTGATCTCGACCTTCATATTGTGCATCTGGTAAAAATTCATACTCTTTTTTATCTTTACCCATTTTAAATTCAGCCTCCTCATACATAGTTTGGAGGCTGGATGAAAGGGACATTCATTTAATTAAATGGTAAATTTGTGTAATATATATTTTGTCACCGCTGATGATCATAAATATGATAAATCATTAGATCATGTATTTGTTTTTCCAAAACTGAAAGATGTACTCCATCAGGTGATTTTGATTGCCATTCAATATTACCATCAGGATGATAGATCCCTTTAAATTTCTGTTGCCCGAAATAAAAGGAAAAAAGCCACCCTGGGAGCTTATTTTCTTTATACAGTGATTGTATCTGGAAATGTTGAAGCATGAATATCACCTCATTCCTTATTGTATCAGAATAAAACACAACATTTAAAGACTATTCCCATTTTTTTAACGGATAAAGAGAATCCTTTTGCAGACTGAAAACGTAAAAACTATAATTGATTTACATTGCACCAATTGAGATGTATGAGAGGATGATATAGATGCCAAACTGGTTGTCGTTAATATTATTTATGATATTTGTTGGAGCAGCTATTGGAGGTTTTACAAATTTTATAGCTATTCGAATGTTATTTCGTCCATATAAAACATTTTATATCGGAAAGTGGCAACTTCCCTTTACTCCAGGTTTAATTCCAAAACGTCAAAATGAACTAGCCGCACAAATTGGAAAACTAATTGTCAATCATTTAGTGACACCTGAAAGCATACAAAAAAAGTTGTCGGAAGAAAAATTTAAACACGATATGGAAACATGGTTTTCAGGTAAAATTAGAAGTTTTTTGGAAAAAGGAATGACGTTGGAGGAACTCTTAAAAATAATTCATATCGAGAATCCGAGTAAAACAATCATTTCATATATGGACGCAAAAATCGAAAATAAATACGCAGGAATGAAAGATGAATTTTGGCAAAAAGAATTCCAAGACATTTTACCGATTGAATTAAATGAGAATATTCGCGGGAAAATTCCTGGTGCGTCTGACAGTATACTTCAAAAGACAATCGAGTACTTTTCAAGCCAGGAAGGAAAAGACAAAATTAAAGCTATGATAGAAGATTTTTTTAAGGATCGCGGAAGACTATGGAATATGATTCAAATGTTTATTGGTAACGATTCTTTGACTGAAAAAGTCCAGCCTGAAATTATCAAATTTTTAAATAGTCCAGGAACAAAATCGATGTTAACGAATGTTATAGAGTCGGAATGGGACAAAATGCAAAATAAGCCAGTAGGTGAAATATTAAAGCAATTGGAAGATGAAAAAGTGTTACTTTATATTAAAAGGTTTGTTAAGGATACCATCCAACTAGAAAAATTCTTTAAAAAAGATATTGCGGAAATCTTGCTGCCGTTTAGGGAAAAGCTTGAAGAGTCGTTTGTTCCGCGAATGTTAGATTCGGCGGGAATCTATATTGCCCAACGCTCAGGTGAAATAATGGAAAGATTCCAAGTGGAGGCGATTATCCGGGAACAGATTGAATCATTTTCTTTGCCGCACCTTGAGGAACTTGTCATCTCCATTGCTAAAAAAGAATTAGTCATGATCACATATTTAGGGGCAATTCTTGGTGGGTTAATCGGTCTAATTCAAGGTATTATCGTTTTGTTAACTTCGTAATATGATAATATGGCAGAAAGGAGGTTTTACCCTAATGGCAACAAATTTATATGATTATGCCTATGATCTTGAGAATGCTTTGCGAAATAGTGAAGAGTTTATTCATTTAAAGAATATGTATGCCGCAGTTGAAAATGATGAAATTGCAAAATCGATGTTCGATTCTTTTAGAAATATTCAAATGCAGCTACAGCAAAAGCAAATGGAAGGGCGAGATATTACAGAGACAGAAGTATTAGAGGCACAGGAAATTGCTAATCGCGTTCAAATGAATGAAAAAGTGACGATGCTTATGGAAGCTGAACAGCGAATGAGTATGTCCATTAATGAATTAAACAAAATCATTATGAAGCCACTTGATGAATTATATGGCTTTATAAATCGATAAGGAAAAATTGAATCTGTATAAAAACAAAACGGCCGCTTTCTAACGAAGGCGGCTTTCTATTTAGTATGTTGCAGGCGCCACAGCCTCTCGAGGTCATAAACCCGCGTTAATAAAGTCAAAGAGCGACTTTTTTTGCCTCTGAACATTTGCTTTCGGAGACCTTGATGCTGGTCAGGAAGGTGTTGGGACGTACAGGGATGTACTAGTGCAGGCGAAGCGACAGGACGTCGTTGCTAGAGCCTGCACATACTGGCGACTTCCGCCTTTCTTACCTGATCATGTTTCCTTTATCCCAGCCGAAAAACGAACGTCGAATAACAGCCACGTCCTATGGTGACAACCACGGCCCCACATCTTTAGTCTGTACGTCGATAAGCAAGGCGCTTGAGCTTTTCTAATAGCATGTGTTCTATCCCAATAGCTAACTACATAACTATAAGATAGGAATGTTATATTCTGCACGATGAGGGGGGACATCATGGTTTACAAAATGCTCGTTTTAAATATTGACGGTACATTATTACAGGATAATGGCCGCATAAATAAAATGACCCGTGAAGCAATTGAATTTGCGCAATCAAAAGATATTAAAGTCATTTTGGCCACAGCAAAAAATTTCCCAGCAGCTAAAAGAGTTGCGAAATCATTAAAAATAGATAATCATATTGTAGCCCATCAAGGTGGATATATAGCTAAAGAATTAAATAAGCCTGTTTATGTAAATAGAATACACGAGAATCTTACGAAGGAATTAACTACATTCCTTGAATCTTTTTCATGTCAAATAAAGCTTGTTCATGAAAAATTTTCCCTGGGAAATAAAGTGAAGCTTCCGGATAATATTCTAGCAAAGGTGGTATTCCAACGAGCGAACCGCTTTTCCTATTCCGAGCAATATGTTGATCAACTTAGTGAAAAACTTCTTGAAAATCCTGTATCTCCACCAAAAATTGAAGCTGTTTTTGAAACATCAGCCGATTTAAGCGATGCGAAAAAAGCAATAGAAGAAATGTATGATGAAGTTGTATGTATTGAAACTGAAAATAGAAGGCTCGACATTGTTGCTGCCGGAGTCTCAAAATTGGATGGTGTCAAATATTTATGTAATCAACATTTCATTAAAAGAGAAGAGGTTGTAGCGATTGGTGCGGGAATGGATGATCTCCCTTTAGTTCAATGGGCGGGGCTTGGTGTTGCTATGGGTAATGCCCCTTACGCCGTTCGTGCCGCAGCGGATTGGAACACGAGGACGAATAATGATAACGGTTTTGCTTACATGGTAAAAGAACATTTTCGTAAACAGTACAAACTTGAATTTTTGAGAAAAATCAATGTCTTAAAATAGTAAGTAAGAAAAACAGCACAATCACAATTATTTTGAAAGCTCTCCAAATGCGAGAGCTTTTTGCTTGTCCTTTAAAATAGAACTTTTATGATGTATAATAATAGGAACGTACATTCGATAAAAAAGGAGGGCTATAAATGGATGGGATTCGTTTTATACATACTGCAGATTTGCATTTGGATAGTCCCTTTGTAGGCTTAAAGCAATTACCATCGGAGCTTTTTAGCATAATCCAAGAGAGCACCTTTACGGCATTTGAAAAGGTCATTGATGCAGCGATTGAGGAAGACGTTGATTTTATCGTTATAGTTGGTGACTTATTTGATGGGGAAGACAGAAGCATCAAGGCACAGGCGAGATTGCGCAAGCAAATGGAAAGGCTGAGAGAAACAGGGATTAATGCTTATATTTTGCACGGTAATCACGATCATTTGCAAGGAAACTGGGTAACTTTAGATATGCCGAGCAACGTTTATGTATTTGGTAAAGAAGTAGATGTGATTTCCTTCACATCAAAACGTGGTGACAAAGTACATTTATATGGATTTAGCTACGGGGAACGTCATATTGTCAACAGGAAAATTTCTGAATATCAAAAAAAAGGCAAAGCAGATTTTCATATCGGACTTCTACACGGTCATTGTGAAGGTGGGAGTAGCTCACACCAACCTTATGCCCCATTTACTATTCAAGAATTGCTGCAAAAAGATATGGATTATTGGGCTTTAGGCCATATACATTTGGAACAAATTTTACATAAAGATCCTTTTATAGTTTACCCGGGAAATATTCAAGGCAGACACAAAAATGAACAGGGCAGAAAAGGATGTTATCATGTTTCGTTATCCAAAAGTGGATTCGGAGAAATTACCTTCATTGAAACCGATGTGATTCGATGGGAAACTATCAACGTAAATTGTGATGGGAACATTTCTCTCTCTGAGCTATATAGCAAATGCAAGGAAGAAATGGATTCGATTATGCAAGCTCATCAACAATCGCTTATGTTAGAGCTGAATATTCATTTCCAAGGACAATTATCTAATGAAATCCATCAAATATTGGATAATGGAGAATTTTTAGAGATGCTTCAAGATGGAATTGATTTTCACGAATTGTTCGTTTGGCCTTATACATTACAAAAGCATGTTAATGGCAGCAACATTCAGGATTCCTTCATGAAGAATCTAGATACAACGATTGAAGATATGGAGCGGGAAGATGCGTTTGACCAATCCGTATCAAGTTTATTTTCACATATCTATGGAAGACGTTATTTAATAAACTTTGAGGAAGAAGAGAAAAAACAACTGTATGAAGAGGCTAAGGAATTAATTTTAACGAGTATATCTGGTGATGAAGGGAGGAGATAGGATTGAAAATAAAAAGTCTTCACACCTATGGGTATGGAAAATTTATTGATTTTTACATCGATGATTTTTCTGATATGCAAATTATATATGGTGAAAATGAAGCAGGTAAATCAACAATTATGTCCTTTATTCATAGCGTTCTTTTTGGCTTCCCTTCCAGGCAGCAAACTATTTTACGATATGAACCGAAAAACCACTCTACATATGGCGGTAGAATTACTATAGAAACAGAGGAGCATGGAGATGTCATCGTTGAACGCGTAAAAGGAAAATCAGCTGGAAATGTCACTGTTTTTTTGAAAAATGGAATGACGGGAGGAGAGGAGCTTCTTTCCAAATTGCTCGGTGGAATGAATCGCTCTTTATATGAAAGTGTATTTTCATTTAATCTTCAAGGCATTCAAGAAGTTCAAAAATTAAAAGGTGATGAAATCAACCGTTATTTAGTTGCCTCAGGAACAATGGGGTCAGATATCTTGTTACATTTAGAGCAATCGTTTCAGAAAGAGCTTGATCAACTTTTTAAACCGAACGGCAGAAAACCAAAACTAAATGAGATGATTTCATTACTACGCGAAAGTGAAAAAGATTTACAAAAGGCAAAGCAAAAAAATGCAGAATATGGGACGCTACTAATAAAAAAAGAATCTATAGATGAACAGTTGATAGTACTTCAAACGGAATTAAATGAGATAAATGATGAACTTCAAAATGCAAATGAATTAATTGAAAAGTGGGAAAAAGTGAATGAATATAATCGTAGCAAACGACGGATGGAAGAAATTGGTGTTATAAACTTTCCAACTGATGGATTGAAGCGATATGAACATATTGATGAAAAAATCATTGAGATTACCAGTAGATTAAAATCTGTTCAAGAAAAAATTGAAAATAATGAAAAACGCATCAATGAAAATACACCTTTAGCAACATTCCAATCGATGGTAGTAAGAGCAGAAAAGGCGCTTATGGAGTGGCCGATTTATGAACGGCTTCAGTCGGATATCATTAGCTTAAAAAGGGAAATATCGAGCTATGAAGACCAAGTCGAAAAAATATGCCGAGATTTAAATTACTCTAACGAATCTTTATCTAACGTTTTAAGCGTAAATCTTGGACTTGATATGAAAGTAAAAATAAAAGAAAGTCTAAATGAAAAGGTAACATTAAGCACAAAGCTTGATGCTGTTCAACTTCAAATAAATCATACACAAACTGAAATTGAGGAGCTAGAAGTTTCAAGTGAAAAAATAGAAATGGACTTATTGCCGGAACGTGACCTCAAACAAATGGAAAAAGAAAAGGAAAATTGGAAAAATCCAGATCAAATCATTAAAGAAAAGGCTGAGCTTGAAAATTCTTTAAAAATAAACAATAGTGATGCTAAAAATGCCAAAAGGGGATTGCTTTTTAATTTTATCTATTCGCTAATTGCAATTGGTTTCATTGTTTGGGCTGCTCTATCATCGGAATGGATGATTACAGTTTTTGCTGGGATTGTCCTAATATATGTTTGTACAAACATAAATATTTTATTAAAGAGAGTAAAATCCACAAAGTATGAAAATAAGAAACTACTAGATCGGATTCGATCTATTTCAGAAATGACGAATGAAAGAAGTAAAAAATATAACCCAATACAACTTTATGATGAGCAAATAAAATTACGGAATGAGTTAATAAATGTTGACCATCAATTGGATCAAAGGTTAAAACAGATGGAGCAACTAGATGGCCATAAAAATGAAATATATGGCCTTATTCAAAAAAATCAAATGCAGACCAATTTCATAAAAGAGGAACTGGGATTACCCCTTGAATTTAACGGCACACGTCTTGATGAAGCATTTGACCAAATACTGGAACTTGCGAAATTAATCAAACAGGCTCAAAAAATGAAGGAGGAGTTACGCCTTAATATTCAGAAACAGGAGTTATGGATTGATGAACTTCGCGAGATATCTAATTTCGCTGGATTTGAATTTACTGAAACAAATGAAGTGATTTTTCGCTTAAAACAATTGCTGCAAATGGAACAAGAAAAAAAGATTATACAAAAAGATCTTATTGCCAAACGGGACGAGCTTTTTGAAGAATGTGGAAAACTCGAACTCGAACTACAAGAATATAAGTCCATTAAAGAGCAGTTGTTTAAGATTACACAGACAACTAATGAAGAAGAATTCCGGCAACTGGCGAGTCAAAATAATGATTTCCAAAACCTGAAAGAACGTCTCGGAACTTTACAACTGCAATTAGGGGATAGGTTATTGGAACAGGCAAATACCTATCAATCTGATTTAGAACTAAAAAGCAGAAGAAAAGAATTAATCAACGTAAAAGACGAAAAAACTAAATTGTTAGGTAATCTAAGAAATGAATTAGCGTCTCTTCGTCATGAAATCCAAGTTTTAGAGGAAGGCGGGACGTACTCGGAGAAGCTTCACCAGTTTTATTTGCTGAAGTCCTCCTTTAATGATGAAGCTAAAATATGGGCTAAATATACAATGGCAAAAACCATTCTTGAAAAAACAATGGACAAGTATATAGGGGAGAGGTTTCCAAAAGTCATTTCAAAAGCTGAAGAATATATGGCTTTTTTAACTAATAATGAATATAATCGTATTAACTTTTTGGAAGATGAGAGTATCGTAATAGATCGTGCTGATGCACAACGTTTTACACCTGCCGAGCTTAGTCAAGGAACAAGCGAGCAACTGTATACGTCACTTAGATTGGCGCTTGTCCAAGTTCTCTATGATGATTTTCCATTTCCAATAATAATTGATGATAGTTTTGTAAATTTTGATAAACGTCGGACAGAGAGAGTGCTAGAACTCATTGAAACAATTAGCAAAAGTACTCAAATATTATTATTTTCGTGCCATGAGCATATTAGAAATCATTTTTCTGAAAAACAAGTTAAAATATTGCAGCAAGAGCATGCGATCATACAAACTATTAAACTGTAAAGAATATAAGACCTGAATAACCTGATATGTTATAATTTTTTTAGCAATAACTTAGTTCAGAAGTAATTTCGCTAGATTCATGGCAGTATGAAGATAGTAAATCTTAAAAAACAAACTGGATTAAGTTATATCCTCAGGCGACGTTATAACGAGTAATATGAGCACAATGGTGCTGAGGCATAATTGATTGAAGAATCGGGGTGTTTTTTATGGGAAAAGAACTATTGCAGCATGATGTAGGGGAACAAGTAGATTTATTTTTACTCATTAAAAGTGCGACGAAAGGAATTGCAAGCAACGGAAAGCCTTTCCTAACCGTTATCCTTCAAGACCGTTCTGGAGATATTGAAGCAAAACTATGGGATACGTCTGATGATGAAGTTAAAATGTATCAACCGGAAACAATTGTTAGGGTTGCGGGTGAAGTACATAATTATCGGGGAAGACTGCAGTTGAAAATAAAGCAAATAAGGCCAGCTAACCAACATGATGGTGTCAGGCTATCTGATTTATTAGAAAAAGCACCTATCAGCAAAGATGAAATATCGAGTAAAGTAACTCAATATATTTTCGAAATGAAAAATCCTAATCTCCAGAGGATTACAAGGCATTTAATAAAAAAACATATGGATGGATTTTTGGAATATCCTGCAGCAACAAAAAATCATCACGAATTTGTATCCGGTTTAGGGTATCACGTAGTATCCATGCTCGATCTCGCCAAAGCAATATCAGAACTGTATCCATCATTGGATCGAGATTTATTGTACTCAGGGATTATTTTGCATGATCTTGGAAAAGTAATTGAATTGTCGGGACCTGTTTCAGCTTCGTATACAGTCGAAGGAAATTTACTTGGTCATATTACAATCATCGTCAATGAAATCGGCAAGGCCGCAGAAGAACTCGGGATACAAGGTGAAGAAGTTGTTGTTCTACAACATATTGTTCTAAGTCATCATGGAAAGCTTGAATGGGGCAGTCCTAAGCAGCCGATGATTAAAGAAGCTGAAATGTTACATTTAATTGATAACCTTGATGCAAAAATGAATATGCTTGATCGTGCACTAATCCGTGTAAAACCAGGAGAGTTCTCAGAAAAAATATTTCCATTGGATAACCGTTCGTTTTACAAACCAACTTTTCATTCATAATGCCTTCAATGAGGGCATTTTTTTTATTGAATGGTCATATAGTGTAGCAAGTGGACAAGCACCTGAAAGGAGCGATTATTTTGTCTTTGCCTATTTGGATTTATTTTGTGATCTTAGGAATCTTTACTAGCGCATTTATGGCCATTAAAACAGCTAAAGAGGATAAGGAGATGGAAACGGAATGGATTGAAAAAGAGGGGAAAGTATACATGGACAGAATGGAAAAGGAAAAAGAACGGAGAGGAAAAGTCAACGTTTCAGAATAATGGGCTAAAACATTTTTTCGGAAGTGGTTTTGATTCACGTACAACAGGACGGAAATGAAACCAAGAGAGTTTCAGTTTCGGTTCATGGTCAATCGGAACTGAAATGGGACAGCACCGAGTTTTGAGTCTCTATACATCACCAATCATGAATGAAATTGGAAGGAATCGAGTTTTGCGTCTCGATTCATCGCCAATCGGGACTGAAATAGGACAGCACCGAGTTTTGCGTCTCGATTCATCACCAATCAGGACTGAAATGTGACAGATCTGAGTTTTGAGTCTCGATCCATCGCCAATCAGGACTGAAATGGGACAGCACCGAGTTTTGAGTCTCTATACATCACCAATCAGGACTGAAATTGGAAGGAATCGAGTTTTGAGTCTCGATTCATCGCCAATCGGGACTGAAATGTGATAAAACCGAGTTTTGAGTCTCGATACATCACCAATCGGGACTGAAATCGGACCGAACCAAGTTTTGAGTCTTAATTCATCGCCAATCGGGACTGGAATTAGAAAAAAACGATTTTTGCGTCTCGATACATCACCAATCGGGACTGAAATGGGACAGCACCGAGTTTTGCGTCTCGATTCATCGCCAATAGGTACTGAACTGAAATGAGATAAAACCGATTTTTGCGTCTCGATTCATCAACAATCAGGACTGAAATGTGATAAAACCGATTTTTGCGTCTCGATTCGCCACCAGTCGGACTGAAATGGACAGAACCAAGTTTTCAGTCTCGACCCATCGCTGATCGAGACTGAAATGTATCCAAGCTGAGATTTAAGTTTTTAATTCACCTTCGTCCATTCCAAAAAGCTGCCTATGTATTTTCCGCAAGAAAAAAAAGCTGCAAATCGCAGCTTTTTTTACTTTTTCTCTGTATCTGTTGCATTGTCTTCTGGTTGTTCTTCAGCTTTTGGCTCTTCGTAGTTAAGAATAGGATCAAAAGTTTCTTTTAAATCTTTATCCTCAACTTTAAGATCTGCTTTTTTAAGTTCATCTTTCATCGACTTTTGAACTAGATCAGAATCAATCTTGGACAATTTAAGATCGTTCTCATATTTATCTTTAACTTTGTCGAAAGGTTCTTTTTCTTTAATATCTGTCACTTGGATAATATGCCAGCCGAATTGTGTTTGCAATGGCGCGCTGATTTCATCCTTTTTCAATTTAAACGCTTCGTCTTTAAAGTCTTGGTCCATACTTGGATCCTCATAGGCAATAAAGCCAAGATCTCCACCTTTTTCAGCTGTTCCATCTGTTGAGTATTCTTTTGCAAGTGCAGCAAAATCTTCGCCTTTATCTAATTTCGCTTTTATATCTTTAATTGTTTTTTCGTCTTCTACGATAATATGGCGTACTTTTCTATCAGGTTTTTCGCTATCGTAAAATTCTTTAACTTCTTTTTCTGTTACTTTAATATCTCTTGTGGCTGATTTTTCTTGAAGAATATTAAGCTTCACAACTTGACGGAATTCTTTTTCGTCTTTAAAGCCATTTTGAGCAAGAAGCATCGAAAATTGAGGACCAACTTGGGCCTTTATTTCTTCCATTTTTTTGTCTACTTCTTTATCAGTTACTTTATATTCCTTTGAAAGGACCTTGTCCAAAACAAGTTGTTGTAAGACCTGTTCCCCAACTCTATCCTTCATTGCTTCATAAAGCTCGTCTTTTGTAATATTTCCTGCTTTTGATTTAACAACTGCTTCTCCGCCGTTGTTACCACATGCAGCAAGGCCAATGACTCCTGCAGTTAAAGCAAGGGATAACACCCATTTTTTCATTTCAAGACACTCCCTATATTTATGTCAATTATTGTTGAAAGCCACAAAACTTACTATATCATAAAACAACAGATAAAAAAAACTCTTTTAAGGAGAATTCATAAAAAAGAAAAACGTCTGAAGGAAAAGCATTACCGTTTAGATTATGAAATAGGAAGCAGTGCAAATCCCAATTGACGTTAAATAAAGACAGGAAGTTTGTTCACATAAAAGATTAAACGCGATGGAGTTTAAAAATGGGCTTTTGATTCAACCAAGATAAATGTGGAGGGCATATGATATAGCGAAAGAGAAAAAGGAGGTAATTAATATGGGCTTTGGTGCTTACTCTGGTTTTGCATTTGTAATAGTACTTTTCATATTGTTAGTCATAGTAGGAGTAGCTTATATATAAATTAAAAATCTGTTATATATGGGCTAATATCCTGACACCTTATAAAAAAATTGAATAGGATAAACAGAAGTGACCTAGAGGAGGTGTAAAGAGTGGGCGGAGGAGTAGGTTACGGTGGTGGCTTTGCTTTAATCGTGGTGTTGTTCATCTTGTTAATTATTGTAGGTGCTGCATGGTTTATCTAAAATGGATGCATACGGCTTAAATGGCCATAAAACATAAAAAGGCGGATTCCAAAATGGATCTGCCTTTTTATGTGTACAAAATTTCAATATATGAAGAAAATAATAAAATGGTAATTAAAATATTGATTGTACGAAAAACCTTAGGTTGTCGTTCTTCAGGGATTTCACGTTGAATACAAAGTGAATTGGTTAGATTGTTAAATATATATAATATGAAAATAGCAAATACAATAAAAATGGAGATCAATTGTCATCCTTCCTTTCGTCTCCTACTAGTAAAAGGATAGCAAATTCGTTTGAAAAAAGATAGATTAATATTTATGAATAACCCTCATTATTCTTTAATCAATATTTCATAACCATCTTCATTTTCCTCTATCAATGCGCCTTTCGGAGAAGACAAGAGTACCTTGGCGTATATAATATCAATCGAGCAGAGGCCGACATGGTAAGCCAGTAAAATGGTTAAATAATGAACATATTCCGGGAAAAGAAACATGGCCAACACCAAAAGTATATTAATGGTAAAAGGAAAAAATAACGAAGTTGCAAACCTTCTTTTTGAAGTCATAGTTCTCATTGTTGTATGAATAATTGGTAATATATAAAAATAAAACTCTATTTCAAATTTTAAATGTTTACGATATTTCATTAACGGAATGATATGAAATAACTTGTGCAAAGGATATAGTAAAATGAATATACATGAAAATAAAATAAAATTATTATCACTCAATGGATTAACAGCAATGGACTGCATTAATACATACGCAAACACGAATACAAGTAACGTAATAAAGCTCGATATGATAAAAAGACGATGGAATTCGTATTTTTTATTTACATTATAGGATTTCCAACAATGCATTACTGATAACCTCCAAATTTGACATTCAAGCAGTTTCAACTACATACTTTACGATGAATTATCCAGAATAGCAATAGGTATTTTTTTTTTTATATATTTAACTCTATTGGAGGATTATGAGAGTAAACAGCGAATACACTGATAGATAGACCAATTTTTTTAAAATGGGGTTATGTAAATGGATAAATTACTTGCGAAAATAGAACGCCTTGAATTTCATCAAAAATTATTGCTTGGAATGATCCGCTCTGAAGGGCATGAATTTGACCGGCTAATTATAGAAAATAATCTTGATGAGAAGGAAGTAAGGGAATTTTATTCACTTTGTGAATATGTGAGCAAAGAAATGGAAGAACAAAAAGCGGAGAAATTTGTTTTTTATACACCGCTTTTTAATGAATTTATTGAAAAACTTAATCCCAAATTAGATCCTTCAGAAGTCATACATGCTTGCTTAAAACAAAAAATTTACATTGATCTTATGAAAGTATTTCAGAAAAATTTATAAGTATGTAATGTGGGAAATTGAATATTCTGAAAAAAGATTAAAAGAAATCTATATTACACGACAGTTTTTATATCATTTTTTTTCATCTTGCCATCTTCTTCAATAAATTGTGTTTCAATATTATTAAATGATTTCTCAAAAATTTCCATGAAATCATCCCCATATATGTTTCGGATTATCGCCATAAGTTCAATGATATCTGGAAACTTACCGTATAACTCACGAAGTGGAAGCGCACCTTGATAAACGGAGTTATTTTTCGGCTCATACACTTCCATCAATTGTAATAACAGACTTTCTCCTTGAGAAGTTAATTTTATATAAGTATTTCGTTTATCGGATTCTTTCTTAGAAAACTCGAGTAACCCACGGTCTTCCAGCTTTTTAGAAAAATTAAATGCAGTCGAAACGTGCATGACTCCAAATTTAGAAACATCAGATATGGAAGCGCCATTTAAATGGTAAGCAATCCATAAAATATGATGTTCATTAATATTTAAATTAAATGGTTTAATCCAATTTTGCCAATCTTTTTCAATTGATTTCCATAGCGCTTTACTTAATTGAGCCATTCTTTGGCTAAAAAGCAAAGATTCAATTAGTGAGTGATGTTTTCCTTCCATATGATTTCCCCGTCCTATTTTTTAATGTTTTCTGCTTTTTTTATTTTGTAGAAATATCAAAAAACTCCCAATGTATTTTAGTGACTTTATAAAAAATGCCTTTTAATTATTATGCCAATAAAGTAAAAATTAATAAAGATGTAAATTAATAAAAAATTTAAAAGAGGGTGCCAATCATTACTGGCCACCCCCCTCAATGTCAAACTGTTGATTTTTCCTCTTGTAATTTTTGCTCCAATTGGGAAATCGTGTTTTGTATTTCTCGCATTTCTTCTTGCATAGCTGTAATATTTGGCTCGATTTCTCTTTGCCATTCTTCCACGGCCATTTTTACATCGCCTGCAAGCTCTTTAATAATTTCCTTTCCCTCTTTGGAAACTTTGGCCACAGAGTTTTTTATATCGATTGCATCTTCTTTTAAATCTTGTGCAATTCTAATCCAATCGCTTTTTGATTCTTTAAGTTGATTGCGAAGTTCTTTTCCAGAACTTGGGGCAGTTAATAATGCTGTTGCAGCGCCGACAACTCCACCGATTAAAACTCCATATGCAAGTGCTTTTGTATTCAAGAAGATCACCTCAACCATTATTTGTTATTATTTTAACCTTTTCTCCAAAAAGTTAAAAACTCCTGCATTGAACTTTACCCAACCATGCACATGTAAACACCTTTTCTTGCATAGTATGAAATAAGACAGGCGACTAGAGGTGAAGTACTATGAAAGGAGTCTCGATTTTATTTATTATTATTGGATTTATTCTTTTTATAGGGACGTTTTATAGTTTTACAGCCTACCAACGGCCAGGAATTTACCCTCCTAAAAGGATATTAAAAAAACGTGTACTATCTTTAGGGGGAGCGACTTTTATTTTTCTTATCATCGGTATAATAATTGTTATTTTGGGAAAATGATAAAAAGAACCTGGACGGAAAATCCAGGTTCTAGTTAATTATGCTGCGTTTACTAAATTTGATCTTTTAAGAATTGAGCTTGCAATAGGGTAAAGGATAAATAATACGATTGCATTGATAATCATTGCTGGGACGACCCCTGTAGCAAAAAGAGCTAAAAATGGTCCAGGCAATTCAAATAGGATAGCAGCTGAACCTAGGAAAACTACGCCCGAAATGACTGTACATACTGCAGCCAAGATTGCTACTCCTATAATATTAGGAATTCGTTTAACGATTAAAAGATATAATCCAAAAAAGATAAATGCAGTAATTGGTTTATCAATAATATTTGGGATTTGCCCCATAGGAAATCCGGTTGTTAAAGCTGTTAAGATTCCAGTTCCAATAGCTAGTAATAATACGTTTTTCTTTTCAGGAAATAATACAATCCCTAAAAACATTAATGGCAGTGCCATATCAGGCTTTATTCCTCCTATTGGCGGAATAACAAAATGAAGTACTGTACCGATTCCCATCAGTAAAGCTAGAATAACAAGTACTCTTGTATTCATGTGAAATCTCTCCTCTTCTCAACTATTCTCTTCTATTCTTCTTTCCTAGACATGCACTGTTGCTGCTAGCGAAAGATTAAGAATATTGTAGCATAATAGTCCTAGATAAAGAAGAAGTATTTTAAAAAAATAAAATTTGTAAACCAAGTATGTTGATTACAGCTCCAAATGCTCGCTTTCCACGGGAGCCTTTAAACACCCGTTTTTAACTGCAGTAGTGTCGCATCTTCCGCTCCAATCAAGAAAAAAATAACTCCCACCTAATGGAAGTTATTTTGAAACATGCTTGTGAATAGATTGTGCGATCGATTGGAGATCCTCTCCTGTATATTCGGATTGGCGACTAATATATTTAGTACCAAATCCGTCATTCTCATCGTAGCGAGGAATAAGGTGTAAATGATAGTGAAAAACAGCTTGGCCAGCAAAGGATCCATTATTATTTAATACGTTTAATCCAACAGGTTGAAATTCTTTTTTAATGGCTCGAGCAATTTCTGGTACAATCTCGAATAATTTACTTGCTGTGTCTTCAGGCAAATCGTATACATTTTCATTATGTACTTTCGGAATGACTAAAGTATGTCCTTTTGTAATTTGGCTTATATCAAGGAATGCCAACACATTATCATTTTCAAAAACCTTTGCAGATGGCAGTTCACCATTTACAATTTTACAAAAAATACAATCGCTCATATGTTCCACCTTCCTAGAGATAATAGAAATATTTTAACACACACTGTTAGGAAAATGAAAACGTGCAGGATCTAATGAAAATCCTGCACGTTGAAGGGATTAGCGGGTTACTTGGAAAGGTTCCTTTAATGATGGATTAAAGAAATATCCGAATCTTCATAGCCCAACGCAATCATCTCCCTTGGCTTGTGTCAAGTTTGATAAGCATGGTCATGTTCATCGTGGCTTTCCGCTTCTACTGCAGATATGTGTCTTCGACAACCACCCCAGCTTTAGCTTAGTCCCGCTCCTTCGATATTATATTGTCCCCAATTTGAATCTGTATTAGAGGTAAAAATAACCATAAAGCATGTGCCATAGGATTTCTTTTGGTACAATAATGGTACTGTACGAAATATTAGAGAGGGCGTTTTTCATGTCATTACTTGAAGTGAAAAATTTGACAGGTGGATATACAAAAAATCCTGTTTTAAAAAATGTAACCTTTTCAGTTGAAGCTGGACAAATGATTGGATTAATTGGATTAAATGGTGCGGGGAAAAGTACATCGATTAAACATATTATTGGATTGATGGAGGAACGTTCAGGATCAATTACAATAAATGGATTAACCTTAAAAGGGCAGCCTGAAGAATATCGAAAGCAATTTTCATTTGTTCCTGAAACCCCAATATTATATGAAGAGCTGACATTGGAGGAGCACTTAAAATTATCGGCGATGGCATACGGACTTTCTGAAAAAGAATATGAAGAGCGGGTTCATCCACTATTAAAGGAATTTCGTCTAGATAAAAAGCTGAAGTGGTTTCCAGCTCATTTTTCCAAAGGGATGAAACAAAAGGTAATGATCATGTGTGCATTTTTAATTGAACCGTCTTTATACATCATTGACGAACCTTTTGTTGGACTAGATCCATTAGGAATTCAATCCCTTCTTGAATTAATGAATAGTATGAAAGAGAGTGGGGCAGGAATTTTAATGTCCACTCATATATTAGCGACAGCGGAACGTTATTGTGATGGATTTATTATTTTACATAATGGGGAAGTACGAGCCAAAGGCACCCTACAAGAATTGCAAAAGGAATTTTCAATGCCAAATGCGACATTAGATGATATTTATATACAGCTTACAAAGGAAGAGATGTCATGAATCATATTAATGAGTTGTGGCGGGAGAGATTTCAAGCTTATATGAAAGAGCTTAGACGCTATTTGAAATATATGTTCAATGACCACTTACTTTTTGTGCTCATTTTTGGCGGGGGAGCGGCAATCTATTATTATTCCGGGTGGGTGAAAACATTAACTGCAGGATTTCCAGTTGGAATCGTAATGGCGATTATTTTAGGGATTGTAATTACAATTAGCCCAATCTCAACCTTTCTAAAAGAAGCAGATCTCGTATTTTTGCTTCCTCTTGAGACAAAGCTCGGTCCGTATTTTCGAAAAGGAATAAGCGCAAGCTTTATAAGTCAAGCGTATATCATTTTGCTGATATTAGCTGTTTGTATGCCCATGTATGTGCAAGTGACTGGAAATGGGTTCTCTATGTTTTTTTCCATGCTAATTTTAGCCCTTGGTTTAAAAATATGGAATCTCATGATTCATTGGCGAATGTTGAAGATAAGAGATTCTTACGTGCATATATACGACTGGATCATCCGCTATATTTTTAATGCTCTTTTATTTTATTTCTTTATTGAAAAAGCATCATTTTGGTTTTTCGGCGTCGTTTTATTAATAATGGCGGTGTTTACGATCTATGTAAGGGAAGTAACTAAAAACAAAACGATTAAATGGGAATTATTAATTGAAAAAGAACAAGGAAGAATGCAGGCATTTTACCACGCCGCAAACATGTTTACAGATGTTCCACATTTAAAAGGTAGAGTGAAGAGAAGAAGGTGGCTAGATCCGTTATTTACACGTATTCCGTACGGAAGCGACTATACGTATCGATTTTTATTGGCTAGGACACTTATTCGAACGAGCGAATTTTCGGGCATGATTGTTAGATTATCGCTTATAGCAGCAGTATTCTTGCTCTTTTATGGAAACATTTATTTTTCAATCGTTATTGCCCTTTTATTTATCTATTTGACCGGCTTTCAACTATTACCGCTGCTACGGAAACATGAGTTGACGATTTGGCCACACCTTTATCCGGTTGCTCCAACACAAAAAAGAACCGCTTTTCTTTCCTTGCTTTTGAAAGTATTGATTGGACAAGCACTCTTTTTTGGTATATGTGGGGCCATTGGCGGAAACTTTCTTCAAGGGGTTATCGTCGGAGGGGGAGCACTGATTTTTGCAGTAGCATTTGCAATTATATATGCACCTGGAAGGATTCTAAAATTTGAAAGGATATAATAAACTGCCTTACCAATCAGTTAAAGACTGACTGGTAAGGCAGTTTTATCTCTTTTTCAAAATAAATGTAGTTACAACAATTTCAAATTGCCAAATTTAGTTTTGAGTGAACTTTTCTATCCAATAAAAATGAAATACCAAATAGTTACTAAGGGATTTTATTATTCAATTGCTGATTTGATAGCAGCCAATCCCATCGTTTTCGCTGCTGCTAGCATTGCTTTTTCATTAATATCAAATTTTGGATGATGGTGAGGATAGCCTTGTTCAACTCCATCTGGTCTTGCGCCTGTAAAAAAGAATGTTCCTTTCACGTGCTGCAAGTAATAGGCAAAGTCTTCGCCTCCCATTTCTGGCTTGGATTCTTCAATTAATGTATTTTCAGGAATTTCTTTTGCAACATCAACTAGAAAGTCTGTCTCAGCATCGTGATTGACGACTGCTGGATATCCTCGATAGTAGTTATACTCATATTCGCAACCTGCTGCGATGCAAGTACCTTTTACAATTCTCTCAATCTCTTGTTCTATCATACTTCGTACATCTTCATTAAATGTTCGGACTGTCCCACCAAGCTTGGCATTGTCGGCTATTACATTGAAAGCATTGTCAGAAACGAAATACCCAACAGTTACAACTGCTGACTCAATAGGAGACACCCTGCGACTTACGATTTGTTGTAAATTCGTGACAAGCTGAGCACCAATTACAATCGCATCTTTTGTTTTATGAGGTTGTGCACCATGACCGCCGTATCCTTTAATGATGATTTCAAAACGATCTGCTGCTGCCATAATCGGTCCCTTTCGATAACGGATATTTCCATAAGGTCCATCCGCCCAAAGATGGGTACCGAAAATGACGTCAACCCCTTCTAAACATCCGTCTTCAATCATCGGTTTAGCCCCACCTGGTGCATACTCTTCAGCATGTTGGTGGATCATGACATATTCGCCGGAAAGCTCAGCTTTCATTTCATTCAGAACTCTTGCCAAGATTAACAGCGTAGCGGTATGTCCATCATGACCGCACGCATGCATGACGCCTGGAACAAGAGATTTAAATGGAAGGCCTGTTTCTTCATGTATCGGTAAAGCATCGAAGTCTGCACGCAAAGCTACCGTTTTTCCCGGTTTTCCACCTTTAATTCTAGCGACAACTCCATTGCCCCCAACACCAGTTTTTACTTCTACTCCAAGGCGTTTATAGTATTCTGCAATAAATGCCGATGTTTTAATTTCTTTAAAGGATAGCTCTGGATTTTGGTGCAAGTAACGTCTAATATTAACCATTTCTTTATAATAGTTCTCTAAACGTTCGAATAGTTTTTCTTTCATAGCTACGCACACCCACTTAAGTAATATTTTTAGGCTCGAAATAATTATATCAATTTTTAAGAACAGTGTGCGTAAGAAATTTAAAAACCAGTGGATTTATTGATTGCGATGAAAATCTTTCTTTTTTTAATTTGATGAATGGGAGGATATTAAGATCGTCTCTGTTAATGGTCATTCCTGTTTTAAAACGCTGTCAAAGTGGATAGGAAGGCAAGAAGACTCCTGCGGGAGTACGGGGCAGGGGAGACTACACAGGGGCTTGCCACGAGGAGGCTCCCAGTACTTTGTCTAGCTACAGGCGCTAGTGGCCAAAAACCAGCAACCCAAGAAGTTTCAGAACAACTTCCTGGGTTGGAGAACATAATGCTTGTTCGTCCCTGTCAAGCTCAAGCTCCTTCCGTTTTTCAGCCCTGAGAAAACAGAGTGCCTGGAGCGAAAATCAACAAACTCATAAAACGATGCTAGAATCTTAAAAAAGGATACTTCTTATGTTTCTGGTTGCTAGCTGCTCATTCTGTATCTTTTTCCTCTGAAACAAAATAGGTTGATGTATAGGCTGGTCCAGAAAATATATTCGTGCCCTTTGATTGAAAATGGATATTGTTGTACATAGAAGAATTTTTCCATGTTCGAATATGTTCTTCATCCTTCCACATCGTCATGAGCATGTACGTATCATTTGACAATGGACGCAGTAATCTTGCTGTTATAAATCCAGTGTGGTTCTGAATTAATTTAATTTTATCTGTCATTCCATATTCAAATACAGGCCGGTTTTCATCTCGGACAGGAATAAAATTACAAGAAACAACTCCTTCATTTTCAAAATCGCCAATCGACTCCATTAATTCATACTTTTTAGGGGACTGAAATAATGTGGATCCCGCTGTTTCATGCCAAAGTAGACACCCTTCTACATTTTGCATTAAAACCATTTTTTCATTTGGATGTTTTTCTTCGAGTTTTTTCAAAAAATAGTAAGTCCCCATTGCAATATAAACATACATACAACCACCCCATTCATTTAATACAATCAACAACTGTTATTTTCCTATCATAAGCTTTACCCGGGTTATGGCTTGGCAAACAAGTGGGCTTTTTTTGGACATATAAAAAGGACAAATTTATGACAAGACGTGCTGTTGCCTATACTTTAAGTAGGAAAAATACTATAGTTATATCGGATTCCTAGATTTTTTGTTCATGTACTTTTATTATACAATATAGTTACTGAAAACCTTGAAAGGTGGACAATCATGAAACCTATTAAAAATGATACATTATTGCGAGCGGCAAAAGGAGAGAGAACAGAACATGTTCCTGTTTGGTATATGCGACAAGCTGGCCGCTCTCAAGCTGAGTATCGCAAAATAAAAGAAAAATATTCACTATTTGAAATCACCCATCAGCCAGAACTTTGCGCGTATGTAACTAGGCTTCCTGTTGAAATGTACAACGTGGATGCTGCCATTTTATATAAAGATATTATGACACCACTCCCATCATTAGGAGTCAATGTAGAAATTAAAAGTGGAATTGGTCCAGTCATTGATAACCCAATTCGTTCCATTAAGGATATAGAAGTTTTAGGAGAAATTCATCCTGAAGAAGATATTCCCTATGTTCTTGATACAATCAAACTTTTAACAGAAGAGCAGCTCTCCGTTCCTTTAATTGGCTTTGCCGGTGCACCGTTTACACTCGCGAGCTATATGATCGAAGGCGGACCATCAAGAAATTATCATAAAACAAAAGCTTTTATGTATTCTGAACCGGAAGCTTGGTTTTTATTAATGGATAAGCTAGGGGAAATGACGGTTACATATTTAAAAGCACAAATTAACGCTGGAGCAAGTGCAGTCCAGATCTTTGACTCTTGGGTAGGTGCGTTAAGTAGAACGGATTATAAAAAATACATTAAACCAGTCATGACCAAAATATTTACAGAAATGAGAACAGAGAATGTTCCACTGATTATGCACGGGGTAGGCGCGAGCCACTTAGCATTGGAATGGAATGACCTACCACTTGATGTCGTAGGGCTTGATTGGAGATTGCCGATTGCTGACGCTAGAAAAATAGGTGTTACAAAAGCGGTTCAAGGAAATTTAGACCCTGCCGTCTTAATAGCAAATTGGGAAACGATTGAGGAACGAGCAAAAGAAATTATTGATGAAGGAATTCAAACACCTGGGTTCATTTTTAACCTTGGTCACGGTGTCTTCCCAGATGTAAATCCGGAAACATTAAAGCGCCTCACTTCTTTTATTCATGAATACAGTGCTGAAAAATTAAAACAATTACGTTAATGAAACGGAGTGAATGATATGACTAAAAAGAAAATGGGGCTATTAGTAATGGCCTACGGAACTCCATATAGTGAGGATGATATTGAACGTTATTACACACATATTCGCCATGGACGCCCGCCTGCTAAGGAAGCTCTCGAAGATTTGGAGAATCGATATAAAGCTATTGGAGGAATATCACCTCTTGCCAAAATAACGGAACAACAGGCTTTCGGACTTCAAGATCGCTTAAATGAAGTTCAAGATGAAATTGAGTTCAAGGCTTATATCGGCTTAAAACATATCGAGCCCTTCATTGAAGATGCCGTGGAAAAAATGCACGAAGACGGAATTGAAGAAGCTGTTTCGCTAGTATTGGCTCCTCATTTTTCAACCTTTAGCGTAAAATCTTATAACGAGCGCGCGAAGGAAACAGCTGAAAAGCTTGGAGGTTTAGTCATTACGTCTGTTGAGAGCTGGTATGAAGAACCTAAATTCATTCGATTTTGGGCAGACGAGGTAAAGGAAGTATATAAAAATATGCCGGAGGATGAGCGAAATAATGCATGTTTAATTGTGTCCGCCCATAGTCTTCCTGAAAAAATCCTCCAATTTGGAGACCCATATCCTAAGCAGCTTCAAGAAACAGCAGATTTAATCGCTAAAGAAGCAAGTATTACGGAATATGAAGTTGGCTGGCAAAGTGAAGGAAATACACCTGATCCATGGCTGGGACCAGATGTACAAGATTTAACAAGAGAGCTTCATGAGAAAAAAGGCTATACTGCATTTGTGTATATTCCTGTTGGCTTCGTTTCTACCCATCTCGAAGTTCTATATGATAATGATGTTGAATGTAAAGTAGTAACGGATGAGGTAGGTGCAGCATATTATCGTCCAGCTATGCCAGATGCACAGCCTAAATTTATTGACGCTCTTGTCTCAGTTATATTAAAGCACCTCGGAAAAAAACAATAATTAGCAGAAGTAGGCGATTTTACGTTGAATGATAATAAAAAAAAGGTTGTTGTGATCGGTGGTGGATTAACTGGTTTAACGACAGCTTATTATTTGCAAAAAGCAATTGCCGATAAGGAACTGCCGATTGAATTGACACTTCTAGAAGCAAGTCACAAACTAGGAGGCAAAATTCAAACGGTTTATCAAGATGGATTTGTCATTGAAAGAGGTCCTGACTCATTTTTGGAGAGGAAAAAGAGTGCAGCAGAACTTGTTCGCGAAGTTGGATTAAGTGATGATCTCGTTAATAATACGGCAGGGAAGTCGTTTGTTTTAGTTAATGAACAACTGCATCCAATGCCTAAAGGGGCTGTCATGGGAATTCCCACTAAAATAAGCCCATTTGTGACAACGGGACTATTTTCTGTACAAGGAAAAATGAGAGCAACATGTGACTTCATTTTACCTCGTTCAAATAAAAATGAAGACCAATCTCTAGGTCACTTTTTCCGTAGGAGACTTGGAGATGAAGTAGTCGAAAATCTAATCGAACCACTTTTATCTGGAATATATGCCGGTGATATTGACCAACTCAGTCTAATGTCGACATTTCCGCAGTTTTATAAAGTAGAACGTGAGCATCGAAGTTTGATTCTTGGAATGAAAAAAACAACGCCTAAGACACCTAAAAACCAATTAAGCAGTAAAAATCAAGGTATCTTCCTTACTTTGAAAAATGGTTTGCAATCATTGGTAGATGCTATTGAAGAGAAATTGACCAACTGTACAATTATGAAAGGTGTACAAGTCACTTCGCTAGAACGACATTTTGATTCGACTTATGAGCTTTCGCTAAATAATGGAGAAATCCTCCATGCTGATAGCGTAGTAATGGCGTTACCTCATTTAGCAATTGCTGATCTTTTACATGAAAAAGAATATATAAGTAGTTTAAAAAACATGCCGGCTACAACGGTCGCAACCGTGGCTATGGCGTTTGATGAAAAAGATGTTGAGAATACCATTGATGGTACAGGCTTCGTTGTTTCTAGAAACAGTGATTATACTATCACTGCGTGTACTTGGACTCATAAAAAATGGCCACATACTACTCCAAAAGGAAAAGTCCTGCTGCGCTGCTATGTAGGCCGAGCAGGGGAAGAAACGGTTGTCGATCTCTCAGACGCAGAAATAGAAAAAATCGTATTAGAAGATTTAAAGAAAACAATGAATATTGAGGCAAAACCGCAATTTACTATTATCACCCGCTGGGAAAAAGCGATGCCTCAATATACAGTCGGCCATAAACAGCGAGTGGAACAAATTAAAGAAAATCTTAAAGAAGATATGCCAGGAGTCTTTATTACCGGCAGTTCTTTTGAAGGCATCGGAATCCCGGATTGCATTGATCAAGGAAAAAAAGCAGTTCAAGATATCGTTCAATATTTAAAATTAAGCAGCTAATTATTTTAGCTGTTTTTTTCTTGCTATTATTATATGATTATGATATATTTTATCAATACTAAATGACCATTATGGTATTTCGGTCATTTTTCTAAGGGAGGCGAATAAATGTCCATTGATCGCAAGCAACTTATTATTGAAGCCGCTACAAAATCATTTTCTCTATTCGGATATAAAGCGACCACAATGGATCAAGTTGCGAAAATAGCCAATGTTGGAAAAGGGACCATTTACACTTTCTTTAATAATAAAGAAGAATTGCTTGGTGAGATTGTTAATTCATTAATTAAAGAAATGAAAGCAGCTGCAGAGGCCGTAATTCAAGACGAACTATCCTTTTTTGAAAATGTCAACCTGGCTATTTATGAATTATTAAAATATAGAAAGCAACATCAATTGACGATTAAGCTTTTTCAAGAAGAAAGGGAAATAGGGACTCCAGCTGTAAAAGAAATGATTGATAAGGTCGAGAATTCAATCGTAAATTATATTAAAGAGAAAGTGATCGAAGCCGTTAATAAGGGTGAGATTCGAGAATGTGATCCAGAAATAACAGCGTTTATCATGCTTAAGATGTATATTTCATTAATATTTGATTGGGAAAAATCTCATGAACCATTGAATCAAGAAAAAATATCTGAGTTGTTTAAGTTTTATTTATTAACTGGATTATCAAAATAGATGATCCGATTTTTTTAGACTAATATGACTAAATGAGAGAAATGGTCATTAAGTTTTTCACTTGGAGGAAAAAATTATATGAGAAACACATTATTTTTTGCTGAAATTAAACATGTTTTGAAAAATAAAAAACTCCTCATTCCGTTAATTGCTGTCATGTTTGTTCCTATTTTGTATAGTGGCATGTTTTTATGGGCGTTTTGGGATCCGTATGATGGGCTTAGCGATTTGCCTGTTGCGGTTGTAAATAAGGATAATGGTGCCGTTTTTGAAGAAAAAGAGCTGCAATTAGGAAATGAGCTTGTCAACAAGCTAAATGAAAGTAAGGATTTTGATTTCAAAGTAGTCGATAGCGACAAAGGTTACAAGGATCTTGAAAATAGGAAATACTATATGCTCATTGAAATTCCTGAGCATTTTTCCGAAAATGCGACAACTCTTTTAGATGAACATCCTAAAAAGTTAGAATTAAAATATATTCCAAATGAAAGTTATAATTTTCTATCTTCACAAATCGGAGAAACAGCGATAAAGGAAATAAAGGCAGCTGTATCAAAAGAAGTAGTTGCCACTTACTCAGAAACAATGTTTGATAAAATCCAAGAAATGGGCAGTGGATTTGCAGAAGCGAGTAGTGGTGCGAAAGAGTTACATGATGGAGCAGGAAAACTGAACGATGGATCGCTGATTCTAAAAGAAGGATTAGATGAACTCGCATCAAAGTCGATTGAGTTCAATAATGGTGTGTCCAAAGTACAATCAGGAAGCGATGAATTAGCAGAAGGAGCTTCAACTCTTGCAAATGGTATTGCGCAACTAAAAGATGGCCATGGAAAGCTTGTAGAGGGAGCGGCAGCTGCACATAAAGGAGTACAATCATTATCGAGTGGAGCAGATACATTGGACGCAGGGTTAAAAAGTGCTGATCAGGCGATGGAGGACGTTATTTCTGGATCCACACAAATACAAGATAAAACTGCCTATTTAGCAAATAAATTAGAAGATTTTCAAACAGGAGCCGGTGAGGTGGCAAAAGGAGCAAGTCAATTACATGCCGGGATTCAACAAATGCAAGGGCAACTTGCAAATATTGATGCTCAGTTAGCTGAACTACCATTACCTGATGAAGTGAAAAAACAAATTGGAAAGGAGTTGAAAGCAAATCTTGAAGAAGGCATTGCTCAGCTTGAGGCAGGCAGTGGAGCAGTTGAAGATGGTACTAAAAGCTTGTATTCTTCAGCGAAAGAATTTCAAGTTGGTGCAAGCACGTTAGCCGATAAAATGAGTGAATTAACAGACGGACAAAATCAATTAAAAGTAGGATTGGATAAACTTTCGTCCGGTTCTGGAGATCTAGTAAAAGGGATTCAGACACTTGAAGGCGGACAAAAACAATTATTAAGTGGAATTTCCTTATTCGATGAAAAGTTAGCTGATGTAAGGGATGGAGCGAATAAGCTCTCAAGTGGAGCATCTGCATTAAATGGTGGAATGAAGGAGCTAGCTTCTGGTTCTACTAAACTTAGTGATGGAAGTAATATATTAGCGGGCGGCTCAAAAGAACTCGTAGACGGAATGAAAAAGCTCGAAGATGGATCTGCCGAGATGAAAGATAAGCTTGGGGAAGCCGCAGATCAAGTAAATGGTATTAAGACGAGCGATGACACTTACGATATGATGGGTGAACCGATTACGGTGGATAAAACAGCACTCAATCAGGTTCCTAACTACGGAACAGGATTTGCACCTTATTTCTTATCATTAGGACTCTTTGTCGGAGCCTTATTGATTTCTATTGTCTTTCCTCTTAGGGAGCCAGCAGTGTCACCGAAAAATGGGTTTAGTTGGTTTGTGGGGAAATTTGGGATTCTTGCGATTGTAGGTATTATCCAATCATTACTCGCTGTTGCAATCATGTTATTTGGTCTCAAAATACAAGTAGAAAGCGTACCACTATTCATTTTGACAACAATTGTTACAAGTCTAACATTTATCGCATTAATCCAATTTTTAGTCACATTACTTGGAGATCCAGGTAGATTTATTGCTATTATAATACTAATATTGCAGCTAACGACTAGTGCTGGAACGTTCCCACTAGAGCTTATTCCTCACCAACTACAGCCGTTTAATACATTCTTGCCGATGACTTTTACAGTTCAAGCATATAAGGCGGTTATTTCAAGCGGTGACTTCAGCTTTATGTGGTATAACCTAGCCATCTTAACCATATTTATCATTGGTTGTATGATCATCACATTTGGTTTCTTCCAATATAAACATAAAAGACAGTTTTCTGTCCTCAATAGACACGCATAATTAAAGGTGTGCTCAAAAGTCGAAAGTGAGGTGACCCCCAAAAGTTAGAGTTTTATATTAAGCTGCTAATTGGCTGGTATGAATCCGGTATTCAACTGGGCTCATGCCTGCCAGTTTTTTCTTTATACGTTTATAATTATAATAATTTATGTATTCTTCTATTCTCGTTTTCAATTCCTCATATGAGCACAGAGCTTCCCCGTAATACATTTCTTGTTTCATTAATCCGAAAAAGTTCTCCATAGGTGAATTATCTAAACAGTTTCCTTTTCGAGACATACTTTGAAAGACCTTGTGTTCCTTGAGTGTTTTTACCCACATATTATGTTGGTAGTGCCAACCCTGATCAGAATGTACGGTGGTTCTATACTTTGATTCTTTTACTATCTCTAGAGCTTTCTCTAGTGGTTTAAGGGCTATTTCTAAGGTTGGTCGCATACTTACCCCGTAAGATAGGATTTCACCATTGAACATATCCATAATAGGATTTAGATAAAGTTTTACACCGTCTGAACACTTGAATTCTGTAATATCCGTTGTTAACTTTTGACGACAGACATTTGTGTAAAAACGACGTTTAATACGGTTCTTGGCAATATTTCCAACCGTCCCTTTATAAGAACTATACTTGCGTGATTTTCTTGTAAACTTTGTAGCTTTAAGTCTAAGTTTCTTCATGATGCGCTGTACTTTCTTATGATTTACTTGAGTACCACGTTTTTTTAATTCCAAGTAGATTCGACGATAACCGTAATTGCCATCATGTTCATCAAAAATTAATTGAATACATTCTTCAAGCTCTTGATCTGGGTTTTCCCGTTTCATCACTTTTATATGATAATGGTAGGAAGACTCCGGAATACCCACTCTATGTAAAACATCTTTTAATTGGAAGGTTTCTTTGAGTTCGAATGATAACGCTGCTTGTGCTTTTCGAGATAGCCTTCCGGATCCATCTGAAAAGCTCGCAACTTTTTTAAGTATTCTATTTCTAAACGAAGAAGTTCATTTTCTCTCTCCAATTTTTGTTGATATGTCATTTCTTTTTCATCTGTTCTTTTTTGGCTTTTTCTATTCTTAGCTTTATCAGACATGGGCGGCCGTCCTTTCGGTCTCTCCAGGCCTTCAATTCCCCCCTCCAAAAATGACTTTTTCCATGAGGCTATAATAGGAGGATTTGTTAACCCAAAACGAAGGGCAGCCTCTGTCTCTGAAGAACCTGTTCTTTTCATAAAGCTTAATACATCTAGCTTAAATTGAACAGAATAACTTTCAGAATGCTTCTTCCTCTTTAATCCTATTTCTCCAAACTTCTCATAGATTTTTACCCATCGTTCAACTTGTGCTTTACTCTTAACACCATGCTTCTCAGCAAGAGATCTATGTCCAAGTTTTCCTTCCTGATACTCTTTAACCACCATAAGTTTAAATTCTTCACTGTATTTAGCCAAAAACAAACACCCCAAAAGTCAGATTTCACTCTAACTTTTGGGGTGCAGTACAAAGACGACCGTATGAGCACACCTTTTAAGATTATTGTTTATTAGCTGCTTTAATATCTTTTATAATTTGATTAAATGGAACGTCCTCGTTTCCAGGATAATCTGCAATAATTTCTCCGTTTTTATTAAAGAGATAAAATCTTACTCCATGTATTACTTGGTCGTCATTCTTCGGTTTCTTAATGATTGTTTTGAAGTTTTTTGGGCCATAATCCTCAATTTCCTCTTGGGAATAGCCGGTTAAAAAATGCCATGTTGAAAAATCAGCACCAAAAGCTTCCCCATATTTCTTCAACGCCTCAGGCGTATCCTTTTCGGGATCAACACTGAAAGATACGAAATGGACATCCTCTAACCCAGCGTCTTTAACTTCTTGTTGTAGTTGGCTCATATTTGAGGTCATTGGTGGACAGACAGTCGTACAGTTTGTAAATACAAAATCTGATACCCATACTTTTCCTTTTAGATCTTTTAGTCCGAAAGGTTTCCGGTCTTGATCTGTATAATTAAAATCTTTAATTGGGGTGCCACTTTTAGGAGTTGAAGAACATGCACTTAATACAAAAAGAATAGAAAATAAAAGGACAAATAACCGTTTTTTCATAATTTTGGATAAACCTCCCAGATAACAAACCTCTATATACTCATTATATACTACTCGTTCAATCTATTGGTTTTTATACGAGATTGTTCGGAAATTGTCCAAATAAAAAAAGGAAGCGAATCGCTTCCTTTTATTCTCTAGGAAACTTATAGATTGGAACCTTGTGGATAACTTTTAAGCAGGTAGTTCCAGTCTAGCGCAAGCAGCCGGCGACTAGCAAACTTTCGGTTTCTCCCTACAATAAGTCAACATCGACTCGCCTTTAATGTCCAGCTACTGGCGCCAGCCCCTCGAGGTCAAATGCTCTGAGTCAATAAAGTCAAAGAGCGACTTTTTTGACTCAGAACATTTGCTTGTCGGAGGCCCGCAGGATGCGGGTCAAGAAGGCGTTGCGACGTACATGGATGTACTAGTGCAGGCGAAGCGACAGGACGTCGCTGCCTGAGCCTGCAACAGGACGTTGTGTACTTAGCCTTTCTTCTTTTATTCCGGCGCCTTCCGCTTTTCGTGGCTCATCGTGTTTCCTTTATCTCGTCAGAACCCAAAAGCGAGGAACGTCGACTAAAACCGCCACGTCCTGTGGCGACGTCGACGGACCCACATCCTGTGGGCCTGTACGTCACTGAACAGGCGCTTGCGCTTTTGTTTATGCCCTTGCTTTTTCCGCAGGTATTTCAACCCGTTCCTTACTCATCATGAAAATAAAGATGATAGCTAACAAAGAAGGGATAAGTGCCCACATAAAGGTTTGTGCAATCGAACTAGATAGTGCGTCCGTGATTTTCTCTAAAACAGGTGCTGGTATTTCTTTACGTGTTTCTGGAGATAAAAGCTGCCTAGAATCGCCGAATCCCTTTCCATTTCCCATACCCTGAAATTCTTTCGTTAATGAATTTGCAAATATATTTCTTTGAATAATCCCGTAAATGGTAATCCCTAACGTCATTCCTAATGAACGAAAAAATGCAAGTGATGATGTAGCTGAACCACGTTGTCGCATATCAAAGTTATGAATGGCAGACATACTTAATGTAGAGAAATTAAAGCCGACCCCGTAGCCAGTTATAATCATAAATATGGTCACAATTACGCGTGACGTATCAGGAGTTAATGTACCTAATAAAAATATGCCAGTAATAAAAAAGACACCTGACAAAATCATGATATTGCGGTAACTCGTTTTCGTAGTTAGTAATCCCCCTGATTGGCTGCCAAATACTGATCCAAGCATCATAGGAGTTAAAATAAGACCAGAGTTCGTAGCCGTTCCCCCGAAAACACCTTGAATATAAATCGGTATGTAGATCGTTGCGATGATAAAGGTTGCTCCATAGAAAAATGCAATCGCATTACTTGTAGCGAATAGCCGCTTTTTAAACATTTGAAAAGAAATAATCGGTTCTTTAGCCTTCGTTTCAACAAATAGGAAAATAATAAAGAAGGCTGTAAATAGGCTGAATAATCCAATGATCGTCAAGGAATCCCATGCAAACTGATTTCCTCCTAGTTCAAGCGCGAACATTAAACAAACAACCGCGCCTACAAGCGTAAAAGCTCCCCACCAATCAATTTCTAGTGATTTATGCTCAAGCGATTCTTTATAAAAAAAGAATATTAATGAAAAGGCGATAATGCCGATTGGGACGTTAATAAAGAATATCCAGTGCCATCCGATGTATTCTGAAATATACGAGCCAAGTAGTGGACCAAAAAGGCTTGATGTGCCAAATACTGCGCCAAACAGTCCAGTCATTTTGCCCCTTTTATCAGGTGGAAAAATATCAAACACAATCGTAAAGGCTATTGGCATCAATGCGCCTCCACCAACGCCCTGGATAGCGCGATAAATACTAAGCTGTGTTATTGAATTTGCAGTTCCACAAAGGATAGAGCCAAATAAAAAAACGACCAACCCAAAAATAAAAAATCGTTTACGGCCGTACATATCAGATAATTTTCCGAAAATCGGCGTTCCAGCCATGACGGTAACCAAATAGGCTGACGTCACCCATACAAATTTATCAAAACCTCCAAGATCGGCAACTATCGTACCCATTGAAGTTGCTACTATTGTATTATCCATTGCGGACATTAAGATAGCGAGCAATAATCCAGTGACAACGAAGCCCAATCGATTGTCTTTAGCTGCCATAATAAACCCCTTTCAAATTCTAATAACTACAGTAAGACTACAATTGTTACTATTGTAAACAAAAAAAGATATTGATAATATTTTTCTAAAAATATTAGTCTATTCACCAATATCCTTTAATTTTTCAGGATGCTTTTTTGTACGAAAAATGCTTAAGTTTACTATTAAATAGATTAACTCTTCAATAATTGCAAAGGCAATGAAAGGAATAGAAATGTAAATAATCCAGTGCCACATAAAAAACACCTTCCTTTACGTTTCAATATAAAGTAGTATCTAAAATATACAAATATTTACAAGGTTGTGTCAAAGACTTTTTTTAGACAAAGGGGTTGATAAGTTGATTAAAGAATTAAAGAGTAAGGAAGAAATATTAGATGGTTATCATGTTATGAAACATTTAAGAACACATCTCAATGAAGATACGTATTTAAAACTTGTTTTGGAAGCAATAGAAAAAGAAAATTATAGATTGGCAGCTTACATTGATAATACTGGAAAAATGGTCGCTGTTGTTGGATTCATGCCAATGATTACGTTGTATTACGGTGAGTACATTTGGGTAAGTGATTTAGTGACCGCTCCTGATGAAAGGTCTAAAGGATATGGTGATGAGCTTTTATCCTATGTTCACGATTGTGCAAAAGCACAGGGGTATGATAAAGTCGCTTTATCTTCAGGCTTGCAACGGGTTGACGCACATAGGTTTTACGAGGAAAAAATGAAGTATGATAAGGTCAGCTATGTATTTTTAAAAAATCTATAGGCACTATGAAAGGGATATGGATGGAAAAATTACAAAATTATTATCGCAGCTTTGAGAAAGAAATGGGATACAATCTTTTCGATGAAAACAGCTTTAAAGCAAATCAGACATTTTTACTATACATACATATGTTGTTAACGACTGAAGTAGCAGAAGTTGCTGAGGAATTCAGAAGTATGTTTGATTTATCAGAGAAATATTTGTCAGAGGGATATAGCGATGTTGAAGCAATGCAAATAGCTAAAGAATCCATTAGAGAGAATCTTGGCAAGGAGCTGGCAGACTGTCTCGCCTATTTACTGAAACTTGCCAATTATTTTGAATATGATCTTGAAACAGAATTATATTCGAAGCTAGAGGAAATTAAAAGAACTAGGAAGAGATATTGAATATTTATCCATATATGCCAAATATTATTTTATTCGATGTTTGGCATCGTGTTGTGGAAAAATTTCTACGATGAAACTCATTGAATGATGAAATTAGCTGATATCTCCTGTTAATTATCGATGAAAATTATGGAAAAAACAATTTGGTCGAGAATTCCGTGTTAATTCTCGATGAAAATTATGGAAAAAACAATTTGGTCGAGAATTCCGTGTTAATTCTCGATGAAAATCATGGAAAAA
>NZ_JAGYPG010000001.1:103334-1002491 GCF_018343625.1 Lederbergia citri
TCGATGAAAATTATGGAAAAAACAATTTGGTCGAGAATTCCGTGTTAATTCTCGATGAAAATTATGGAAAAAACAATTTGGTCGAGAATTCCGTGTTAATTCTCGATGAAAATCATGGAAAAACAATTTGGTCGATTATTGCGTGATAATTATCGATGAAATTCATGGAAAAACCAAATTGATCGGTAATTTCGTGTTAATTCTCGATGAAGTTTACTGAAAATCCAATTTGATCGAGAATTTCGTGTTAATTCTCGATGAAATTCATGGAAAAACCAATTTGATCGAGAATTTCGTGTTAATTCTCGATGAAATTCATGGAAAAACCAATTTGATTGAGAATTCCGTGTTAATTCTCGATGAAATTCATGGAAAATCCAATTTGGTCGATAATCCCATGGTAATTCACGACAAACTGTTTAAAAACCTTACTCATATAATCATTTTTTGACTACACATTGATTTTCAAAACCAATTTAAGTCAAGTGAGATTCTAATTATACAATCGAATTTCACTTGATTTTTTCATATTTGTTGACCTTTGAAAGGAGGAGCCTTATGAACTTTTCTTTTTACAAACAAATTCCTGAAAAAGAAGTGATGGTTGGAATATTGCAAATACATGAAGATATTTTTCATGATTCTTCTGCATTGATTAGGAAAATGGTAAACAAGTCAAAAATTCTCATTGTAGTTGCCATCAAAGATTCGAGAGTAGTTGCATACAAAATGGGATACGAGCTTTCGAATGAAAAATTTTACAGTTGGCTTGGCGGTGTAGATCAAAACTATAGAAATTTAGGGATTGCCACTAAGTTAATGGAAAAGCAGCATGAATATTTAAGAAAACACGGATATAAAATTGTTCAAACAAAAACGAAAAACAGATGGAGGCAAATGCTGATTTTAAACTTGAAAAATGGATTTAATATTATGGATACATATACTGATAAAAATGGCGAGATCAAAATTATTCTTGAAAAAAATTTGTAGTTGGTTTCTCGATGTTGGAGGGGAATAATGAATGAATATTTCCGAAATAAAATTCAATGACCTAACAGATGAATTAATGAGCAAACTACTTTATAGCGATATAAATGACGACCTTGAAAAAGGTGATTGCATCATGGTTTTTGGCAGTAGTAAAGCTGTGCAATATCGTTTGCCGAAAGCTTTGCAGCTATACCATGAAGGAAGGGCGAATAAACTGTTATTTTCTGGAGGGGTCGCGTGGAATGGAAATTCTTTTCCAGAAGCAATAGTATTGAAAAATAAAGCACTGGATTTAGGAATTCCAGAAGAAGATATTTTGGTTGAAACCATTTCCACGAATACGAAGGAAAATATACTGGCATCGTTATTAGTGTTAGATAGACATTTTGATTTACACAAAGTAAAGAGACTATTGATCGTAACAGCCAGTTACCACATGCGGAGGACGTATTTGACTTTAAAGACGTACATGCCAAGTTGGATTGAATTTTCTCTTTGCCCAGCAGAAGACCAAAGTACGAAAATCGACAACTGGTTTTTAAACGTGCACGGCAGAAAGAGGGTAATGGAAGAGTCACGAAAAATAATAACCTATATAAAAGAAGGCGCTATTGTTGACGCGCCTCTTCCTAAAATGTAGATGCCTTAATACTCGATTTCCTCATAGTCTTTTGGTTGAGGTATCGGTTTACCAGTCTCTTGGTCAAAATAATCATCCACTGATTGCTGGCGTTCATTTTTTAAATCATCATTACTATTATTTTTACTTTGCAAGTTTTGTTTTTTCAATTCTATGCCCTCCTTTTTTCATTTGAAAAATATTATGCTACAGTTTGGGGCGAAATATGTTGGGAAAGTCTTGTTTAAAACGATCGCAGTTTTAATGTGTGATGATCAGTAATCAGTTGGGCGTATTACCGAAATAACTTGCAGTAGAATCGAGGGTTCCGGACAATAAAAGGAAGTGTGTTCTATAGTTACAATATATAAAGAAAGCAATAATTAATCCTGTGACATAACCAATTACATTGAATTTGAATGGATTATGGTAAAATCATTATTGTACAATTTATAAAGCTAAGAATTAACTATAGAAAGAAGGAAAGTCTGTGATTGTTCAAACTGAGGAAGATCTACAAGGTCTTAAAGAGATTGGAAAAATAGTAGCCATTATTCGTGACGAAATGATTAAAAAAGCAGAACCAGGAGTCACAACAAAAGAGTTAGATGATTTTGCTGGTGAACTTTTTGAAAAATATGGTGCCATTTCTGGTCCTAAAGGTGAATATGATTTTCCGGGTTTTACTTGTATTAGCATAAATGAGGAAGTGGCCCACGGAATCCCTGGAAAACGTGTGATTAACGAAGGTGATTTAGTAAATATCGATGTTTCGGGATCGAAAAATGGTTATTTTGCTGATACCGGTCTTTCGTTTGTTGCAGGAAAAGGTGATCCATTACTATATTCTCTATGTGATGTAGCTAAAAAAGCATTTGATGCTGGCCTTGCAAAAATAAAAGTTGGAGCAAAATTAAATGGGATCGGAAAAGCCGTATATAATACAGCGAAACAAAATGGTTTTACGGTTATTAAAAACTTGACTGGCCACGGAGTTGGTAAATCATTGCATGAATCCCCGAAACATATTATGAATTACTATGAGCCGTGGGATAACGATCTTTTAAAGGATGGAATGGTGCTTGCTTTCGAACCGTTTATTTCTTCTAACGATGAAGAAGTATACGAAAAAGGAGATGGCTGGACTTTTATTACGGTAAATAAAAGTTATGTCGCTCAAATCGAACATACGGTTATTGTAACAAAGGAAGGACCTATTATTATAACTGAATAATGAACGAAAATTAATGCTCCCTAGTAAACAATGACAAAACAAAGCAGAAAGAGACAGGATAGAGAGCTCTGGTATTGATATGATTTATTCAAGGGAAGGGGGCTTGCTGTATGGCATGGGTTGAATCTTTGCAAAAAGCAATTGATTTTATGGAAGATCATTTGCTGGAAGACATGACAATGGAGAAAATTGCACAACAAGCAAACTCATCGCAATTTCATTTCCAACGAACATTTTCAATATTAACGGATATAACTGTTGGCGAATATGTAAGGCGGCGAAGGCTGACATTAGCTGCACAAGATTTAATAAGAACAAATGAGAAAATCATTGATTTAGCCCTAAAATATGGCTATGACTCTCCCGAGGCTTTCTCGAAGGCTTTTCGAAGACAACATGGTATCACCCCAACTGATGCACGAAAAAATATGGGAAAGCTGAAATCATATAACCGCTTGGTGATCCAAGTGAGCCTGAAAGGGGCAGAGCCAATGCAATACAAAATTGTAGAAAAAGAAAGTTTTCAAGTTGTGGGAGTTAAGGAAAGTTTTTCGTGGGAAAACGGAGAAAACTTAATCGGCATTCCAAAAATGTGGGAAAAAGTACATCAGGAAGGAATAGTTGACACACTTGTTAAAGTTAATGATGCTTCACTCAAAGGGATATTAGGTGTTTGTCATGCCCCATTATCGAATGGGAAAATAAATTATTGGGTTGCAGCCGCTTCTGAAAGTGATGTCCCAAATGGTTTTGAGAACTTAACAATTCCTGCATCAAAATGGTCAGTATTCGAAGTCCATGGTGCTATGCCAGATGCCATGCAAAACGCGTGGAAAAAAATCCACTCTGAATGGTTTCCCTCGAGCGGCTATGTACATGCAGGAACTCCTGACTTAGAAGTTTATACAGATGACAATCCATACAGCCCAGATTGTTATTCAGAAATATGGATTCCAGTAAAATAATTCTTACCGGGGACAGGTTCAAAGGGGACGGGTTCATTTGAACCTGTCCCTGTTTTTATTAAAAAAAGGAAAAACTCCTAGTGTTATAGAACATTATTAGACAGAAATATTTAGGGGGCAAGGAAATGACTAATATCGATAAAAGAAATAGATTAGATGAGTCTCCTTTTACTTATAGAGTAAGTAAAAATGATACTGTTTTTATTGATTTTAAGGGAAAATTAGTGAAAACACTAAAAGGTAAAGAAGCTGAAAAAATCTTGATTAAAATAAGATCAGCAGCGAACGAAAAAGAGCTACAGCTTATACTGGCGAAAATAACGGGAAATTTTAAGAGAGGGAATGAGCGTATTTGAAACGAATATAAGCACGTTAGAAAACTTACAAAAGGAGGAAAAACAGAAAGATGTTCATCGTTAATACAGAAGCGGCCATTTTTAATAATGGCAAATGGCTCATTATTGAAAGAAGCAAAAAGGAAGAACATGCAGGCGGAATGTTATCGCTTATCGGTGGGAAAGTGGATCAAGAAGGAAACTCCTCTGATATATTAGAACGAACTGTGAAACGCGAGATTTTTGAAGAGGTAGGGGTTAAGGTAAAAGATCAGCTGCACTATGTCCACAGTACATCATTTGTTACGGATAAAGGTAACCATGTTGTGGATGTCGTTTTCCTAGCTGAATATGAAAGTGGTGAAGCATTTCCAAAAAGTCCGGATGAAGTTGATGAAGTATTGTGGCTAACATATGATGAAATTATGGAACATCCGAACTCGCCGCCTTATTTAAAGGATAATATTACAATGGCTGAGCAACTAAAAAGGAAGGTTTTTTAATGAAAGTGTTTAATGGTGATAGGATTATACTCCGTGAAATTGTGGGAAAAGATTGGCATGATATCCATACTTATGCTTCCCTACCTGAAGTATCACGTTTTCAACCATGGGGACCAAATACAGAAGAAGATACGAAAGCTTTTGTGAATCAAATTCTTAATGACTCAAAAGTCCGACCAAGAACACGTTATGTTTATGCAATCATTGAAAAAGTAGATAATAACATGTTGGGTTCATGCGAACTAAACATCCGTGACTTCCCGAATCGAACAGGAGAAGTTGCCTATATTATTCATCCTGATTATTGGGGAAAGGGCTACGCAACTTAGGCTGCCACGCATATGATTGAATTCGGATTTGAAACATTTAATCTGCATCGAATTTTTGCCACATGTGATACAAGAAATATCGGTTCTGCAAAGGTTCTGGAAAAAATAGGAATGACCTTAGAAGGAAGGATGCGTGAAGATTTATTAATAAAAGATGGATGGCGTGATTCTTACTTATATAGCATTCTCGAACATGAATGGAAAGCTAGATAACAAAAGGCATTTTATCTAGCTTTCCATTTACTTGTTTATAGATCTTTTCGTCTCCTTCTTTTAAACACGAAGAAGACGGCTCCCGCAATCAGTAAAAGTAAAACAATTACAGGTAAATTCCCTACAAAAAAGACAACGAGAGCTGAACAAGCCGCTAAAATAAAATTCATGCTATCGACAAATTGTTTCTTCGTTTTCTCCCAAGTATTTAAATCTTTACTGTCTATTCCCGGAATGACAACACGAGTTTCTGTCATATGAATCTCAACAGTTGAAAAGGAAGTTTGATTTTCTAAGTATTTCATCCTGCCTACTAAGACTTCAATTTCTTCTTGCACTTTTGCTAAATCCGATGAGATTTTTAATAAATCCTCCGTCTTTTTTGCATCAGCCATAAAGTCAAGCAGTCTTTTTTCAACCGCTCTTTTCGATGTAAGTCGCGATTCTAAATCTACATATTCTTCGGTTACATCTTGCCCCGTTACGTTTCGTCCTAAAATTTCTGCCGCTTGTTTTTCGGTGTCATTTAAAAACGTTTGAAAATGTTTTTCGGGAATACGAACGATAATCGTTCCGCTCACTGTTTCATCGGTTTCGCGATAAATATTTGATTCAACGATATATCCTCCATACTCTTTTACTTTCTTTTCGATGTTCAGTTGTGCGCTCTCAAATTTTTTAACCTTAACTTGCAATAGTGCTTGATGAATGATCATTCTATCTGTTTTTATGTCTGTATTTTTAGCTTCCATCGCCTTGTCTGCATTTTCACCATCTTCTCGCGGCATTTCCATTGCTACTTCATTTGATAATCTTTCTTTAGATAAATCCATTTGATCTGTAGCTAAAGAAGACTCATAGCTACCGCCACTACTTTTGCCTTCACTTGAATTTTTTGAACTGCATGCGGTCATGAAAAGACTGGCCAATAATAAAAGCAAAAACCCCTTTTTCACAAAATGCCCTCCTGTCTGTTTAACATATTCGACGTTTAAAGAAAAGATAAGTTGCACTTCATTTTTTTAAGAAGGAATATATGTGTAAATCGCGAATGATAAAGATTACACGAAGATTAAGGAGTTGGTAAAAAATGTGTGGGATTTGTATCTAGACATGCTGTAAGAGATTCGGAATTAGAAAAGTACAGAAATCAACATTTGAAAAATGCTTTGAAAGATTTGACAAGTGACCCTAATATTTTAGCCATTTACGAAAGTGGTTCTCTGGCAAAAGGAAATTTTGATCTCTATTCAGATATTGATCTTCATATCGTTGTAAAGCAGGAAACGAAAGACGAGTTTATTAAGGCGAAACGTAAAAGAGTGGGTAATTGGGGAAACGTTTTGTTTTATGAAGATTGGTCACCAACAGCTCCTGTTATCGTCACTCATTTCGATAGTTTTGTAAAAATAGACTCATGGTATAAGGAACCGGATGAATTAGTTCCAACTGTTTGGCTTCACGGAATAAAAGCACATTTTGATCCACACCGACTAATTGAAACATTAATCAACGAATCAACGTCTATAAAATATGAAATAACCACGGAAGAAGTAGATTTTTGGCAGGGAAAATTCTTTGCTTTTTTGCATGAAATGTATCGTGCGGTTATGCGAGAAGAAAAGTATTATGCACTATGCAATTTAGATCGCCTCCGCTGGCTAATTGTTTCCGGATGGTATATGGAAATGGGAGTTCATCTTGATAGTCCATATGGAGTTTGGTCAAAGTTAGAAGGAAAGAGGAGTCATTTGCATAAATGGCAATTATCGCTATTAGAAAGTTGGGACTGCAGCAGGGATTCCAATGAAATGATGAAAACAGCGGTAAGTATGGTTCCAGAATTTTTAAGAATCAATAAGCTGTTGTGCAACCTCGTCCAAAAAGAGGAAAACGAGGAAGAATGTAAAAGAATTATAGAAATGGTTATATGATTCTGGGAATAAGCTTGCCGTCTTATTAGGAGGCAAGCTTTTGTAAAATGAGGGGGTTATAATTTGAAAAATGAACATCCAAAACATATTATCGCCGTTTCTGCATATGTCACAAATGAGAACGGAGAACTTTTATTAGTTAAAACACATTCACGTTCTGATACATGGGAGTGTCCAGGCGGACAAGTAGAAATGGGAGAACCATTGGACGAAGTAGTTTGTAGAGAAGTATTAGAGGAAACAGGCATTGTAATTCGTCCAATTGGGATTACAGGAATCTATTATAATACGACTAGTTATATTTTATCCGTAGTTTTTAAGGCAGCGTATGTAAGTGGTAAGATTAAAATACAGCCTGAGGAAATACGAGAAGCCAGGTTCATTAAGGTAAAAGAATCGAATATCGAAGAGTACATAACCCGTCCACATATGAGAAGTCGTACGATTGATGCAATGAATGTAAAGAACTTCATTCCCTATGAAACGTGGGAAGTCGAACCGTATCAATTAACCGGGAGATTAGAAGGGGATTGGAATGAAGGCTAATATTTTGCGAAGCTTTATCATTGTATTCATCTTATCCTTCCTAATAGCACCAAATTCAAAGGCGAGCTGGGCATATTCATTTGTAGTATGGGATGGATATGTTTATGTTGTAAGTGATGAGTCCGTAGAAAACATTGATAAAGAAATTGGGCATGTGACGAAATACTCCGATAAAGAGGGAACGTATTGGGGCAACTTCTCTAATACTTTTAAAAAAGGAACTAAATACTATTCAATAACCGATATAAGTACAAATGAGGCAATTGCCGTTCAAACATCAGATGGTACATATATAAAAGCAATTAGAGAAGGGGAGTTTAAGAGCCAGCTGCCATTGTCTACAGTTATCGCTTGTATTATCTTCGTGTTTGTCCTCATTTTAGGGATTATTATTTTTAGGGAGAAAAAAGGGGAATTAAACCTATGAATCAAGTAGAAGCTTATTGGGAGAAATTTTTAGCAGAGAAAAATACTCCGAACCAACCTTATACATCATGGCATTTTGAATTAAATGAAAGATTAGCAAATGAATTATTGGAACTTGTTTTAAATGGAAAGAAGAGAGCAACAGCACCTTCCATTCATGATTTTGAACATGAGCCTCTTCCAAAAGTGGGAGATTATAGCGTCATCACGAATTGGGCAGGTGAACCGAAATGCATTATTCAAACGACATCTGTTCAAATTCTTGCATTTAAGGATGTAACGTTCGAATTAGCAAGATTAGAAGGCGAAGATGACAATTTGGAAACATGGCGAGAAGGGCATATAAGATACTATACACAAGTATGTAAGGCTGTTAATCAAGAATTTACGTGGGATATGCCTGTTGTTTTTGAACAATTTAAGGTCGTTTATCAGTAAGGAGAGAAATAATAATGGATATAAAGATAGTCGTTGGAGCGGGGGAATATAATAACAATCCGGGTTGGATCCATACACAGGAAAATGAACTAAATTTATTGGATAATTCAACTTGGGAAAAAAGATACGAAAAAAATTCCGTTACCGCTATTGTGGCCGAACATGTTTGGGAACATCTTACTTATGAAGAAGGAATAGAGGCAGCTAATATTTGTTATACATACTTAAAGTCATCTGGATATATTCGTTGTGCGGTGCCCGATGGTTTTTTCCCGGATGAAACTTATCAAAATGTAGTGAAGGTTGGAGGGCCAGGTCCTAAAGATCATCCTGCTGCAAGTCATAAAATCGTATATAACTATAAATCACTATCCGACATGTTCCGCACTGCTGGTTTTGAAGTGAAACTATTGGAATACCACGACGAAGAAGGGAACTTTCATTATAATCAATGGGACGAGAAAAAAGGTTTTATTTTTCGATCTAAGTATCATGATCCGAGGAATAAGGGTGATAATTTCGTGTCTCCGTCGATAATTGTGGATGCTATTAAAATCTAAAAAAATTACGTTTGGAAACACTCTGTTTGTTTAGGGGGGAAGGAGATTAAAAAGAAGAACTTACTTATTTTTATTGTAGGTTTTTTAGTCACTGTATTCATCTTAATCCCATTGTTTGGGAATCCTTTAACTACTTTATTAAAATAAATTGGATCTTTTAATGACATTGTGCGAGCTGTCAGTTGGATGGCTCTTTTTTCTATTGATTGAGGTATTGAATAAATAGAAAAGAAGGTTTTTTCATATCAATAATGGAATGTTAATTATAGGTTTTTAAAGTAGGTGATGAAAATCAGTCAATCAAAAATAAACATTATTCGTCTTTCCAATGAATCGCTTTATGAGGCAAGTTATCTGCTCGCTCATTATATGTACCCAAATCAATGGAGCGAAAAAAGTCAGAAGGAATGCTTACAAAATCTTATAAAATTATTGGAGTTCCAAAACGCTCATTTTTTATTGGCAAAGAGTAGTGATACTCCGGCTGCTTTCATAGCCCTTAACTGGGGATTTTCGACTACTAAAGGCAAACCCATTTTGATTGTACAAGACCTTTTTGTTATGCCGAATTTTAGAAGAAAAGGAATTGCTAGAATGCTAATTGAAGAAGCTATTCTTTTAGCTAAAGAAAAAGGCGCAAACCGCTTACAGCTAAATACAGGCACAAATAATAACAATGCCCAATCTTTGTATCAATCTATTGGATTCGAGTGGTTTCCTGAAAAGGAAATATATATGTTGTTTTTATAGGGGCGATGAAATGGTGCAATCAAAAGATTATTATGAGAATTCAACAGATAAAGAAAGCATTCGCTCGATTTATAAAACTGGGAAAAATCTAGAAGCAAAGTATATTGTGATAAAGGAATATGCCATTCATGAGCAATCTTTTGAAGAATGGGTAATCGAAAAATTGAATTTAACTGGTAATGTAAAAGTATTGGACGTTGGAGCAGGAAATGGCAGATTTTCAATTCCTATAGCAAGTAAACTGAAAAATAATGGCGGGTTAATGATAGCGGGGGATTTATCAACAGGTGTTTTGAATGAGTCATATTTAGTGGCAACTAAAGAGGGTTTACCAATGGTTCATTTGAAAATAGACGCTGAAGATCTTCCGTTTTTATCCAAAGAATTTGACATAGTAATGGCAAACCATATGCTTTATCATGTTGGAAACATTACTCGTGGATTAGAGGAAATGCAGAGGGTAATGAAAGGCGGAGGAACATTCCTTGCCACTACAAATAGTGAAACAGGGATGCCTGAATTTTTTTCTTTACACTTACAAACGATGAATGAATTAGGAATTGGTTTTGAACATAGCAAAAATCATTTAACGTTCTCTATGGAAAATGGTGAGGAAATATTAAGAAGCTTTTTTGATAAAGTAGACAAACATGTTTTTGATGCTGGCTTTATCGTGGATGATCCTGAACCAGTTTTGCAATATTATATGGCGACACAATTATACCAGGGACCGTTTAATGATAAAGATATTAAACCTGTGATCAGAAATTTAATAAAACCCACCTTTTATAAGTTTACTAGAGAAGCGTTAAGATTAGCAGGTGGAAATTTAAAAATTTCGAAACCAATTGGTGCATTTATCTGTCATTAAGACAAAAGGAGGCTGCACTGTTGAGTGAATGGAAAGAGTTGAACGAAGAATCAAAATCAAGATGGAATGAAAACGCGGGATTTTGGGATGATTATATGGGGAACGAAAGCAATCAGTTTCACCGTGAAATCATTAGGCCGCGTACGGAAAAATTATTGGATGTAAAAGCCGGTCAAACGATTCTAGATATTGCCTGTGGGAACGGCAATTTTTCAAGAAGGCTAGTTGAATTAGGGGCAAATGTAGTTGCGATTGATTATAGTTCTAAAATGATTGAACGAGCAAAATTGCGGTCTGGGCTACATCATATTGATTATAAGGTTATTGATGCAACAAACTTTGATTCACTAATTGCTCTTGGAAACGAAAGATTTGATAGTGCGGTAGCGAATATGGCTTTGATGGATATAGCTGATATACGTCCTTTAATGCAAGCCTTGTCATTTTTACTCAAAGACAATGGAATCTTTATTTTCTCAATTACTCATCCTTGCTTTCAGTCTCCTAATATGCGAAAAGTACATGAAGTAGAAGATATGAATGGTAGCTTACAATCAAAGAATAGTATTCAGATTTTCAACTATCTCACTCCGCAACCGTATAAAGCAATTGGTATTAATGGACAGCCCACTCCACATTATATGTTTCATAGGCCTTTATCGTATTATTTAAATGTTGCATTTAAGCAGCATTTTGTCCTTGAGAGCATTGAAGAACCAAGTTTCCAAAAAGAAAAAGAAGCGAATCAATTTGAATGGGATGAAATTCCACCTGCCATTATTTTGCGGTTAAAGAAAGTCTAGAATTGAAAGGAAGGAGTAAAATATTTTGGGTTCCAGAGTTATGCATCTCATCATTGCGAATGAAATAGCTAAAAAACTTCCTATAGAGGATAAGGGTTCCTTTTTGCTAGGGGGTATTGCTCCCGATGCTGTATCCCCAAAAGAGTTATCCCATTTCTTTACCGGAGATGTTAAGGACTTTTCTAGAAACATCGATTATGAAACATTTATAGAAAAATATAGCTCGTCTAAGGAGTCTTCATATATATTGGGGTATTATAGTCATTTAATTGCAGACGATTTATGGCTCAAAGGTTTTTTTCTATCATGGTTAAATAATAGAATCGAACATGATGAAAATATGGTTAATAACTACCACAATGATTTTAGATTACTAAATGGTAAATTATTAGACTATTACGGTATTGGAAGTGACATATTGAATGATATAAAGATAGGTCATTCAATTGTTGAGATTGATGAAGTAACGAAACAAGATGTACAAGATTTAATGCCTTTCATAGCCGAAGACATGGTCTATGATGAGAGTGTTCTTGATGAAAAGTTAAATGTCTTTACCTTTGATCAAATCGTTGGATATATTGAAACTTCCATTGAAAAAGGAATCATGCTAATACAACCAAAATTGTCTAAAAAAATTCATTGAAACTTTACATTGACCCGAACGTAATTCATTACATAAAGCTGAAAGGGTGATTCCATCATGAACGGTATGATAGATAACTATATTCAAATATTTGAACAACTACATAATGAAATGAAATGGAAAGTATCAGACAAAAAAATTTTAATGATGATTGCTTCTCTATATTCGATGAACAAAAAGGACTTTCAATATGAACATTTTTTTAAGATAGCAGATGAAATTAAGAAGCGTGCAGGGTATTTTTCATATATGAGATCTGAATCAAGATATACAGCTGCAGCGATTTTAGATGTAAATTATGGAGACCCTGAAAGTAAAGTTTCTTCTTTATTTGAGCTTTATGAGAACATGATTAAAGAAAAATTTAACAGAGGGATTTTTTCATATGTAGCGGCTTCCGTTTTATTAAAAATAGCTGGAGATCGTGATTATCATTCGCTTATTGTAAAAGCTAAAGAGATTTATAATGCCATGAAGAAAGAGCATCCATTTTTAACTTCAGCTGAAGATTATCCACTAGCTGTGTTGCTTGCTTCTGAATTTAGCGATGATGTCACTCAGCGTACTGAATATTATTATGAGCAACTCAATCAGAACGGATTTTATAAGGGGAATAATCTGCAATTTTTAAGCCACATTCTGTCTTTGAACAATGAAGAAGTAGAAGGGGCTTTATTAAGCAGGACGATTCATGTTTTTGATTCCTTTAAAGAAAAGGGGTTAAAACAAAAAGCAACGTATTATCCAGTGATGGGGATGCTCGCATTATTGCCTGAAGAAGAATTAAATATGGAAGACATAAAGGATGTTTACGAGCGGTTTAATCAAGAAAAACATTTTAAATGGCAAAAGGATATTAATCTAATTCTTGCTGTAAGCTTCTTTGTAAAAGACAAATTGAAACAACCGAATTTGGCAGAAACAAGTCTCTATACAACAATTGAAACGATATTGCAGGCTCAACAGGCCGCAATGGCGGGATCGGTTGCAGCTGCAGCGGCTGCTTCTAGTAATAATTAAGAAAGGAATTGAGCTTAATGTATGAGTTAAAAACAAAGGAAAATGATAACAGTGTTATTGAATTTATAGAAAATGTAGATAATCCGAAAAAACGTGAAGACGCTTATCAGTTATTGGACATTTTTACTGAAACGACTGGATATAAAGCAAAAATGTGGGGGCCGAGTATTATTGGGTTTGGCTCGTATCATTATAAATATGAATCTGGACATGAGGGGGATGCACCATTAGTCGGTTTTTCCCCTCGAAAAGCGAAAATCAGTTTATATTTTGCGACTGGCGACCCACGAAGGGAGGGTTTATTAAAGGATTTTGGAAAACATACGTCAGGAAAGGCTTGTGTGTATATAAATAAGCTTGCGGATATTAATATTGAGGTTTTACAAACATTAATTAAGCAATCAGTAAAATTTTTACAAGAGACATATCCAAATCAATGATGGGGCGTTAAGTATGATTATTAAAGGGCTAAATCATTTACTTTTCTCAGTATCAAATATAGAGGCATCCATTAAATTCTACGAAAAAGTGTTTGATGCAAAGCTTCTCGTTAAGGGAAGAAGCACGGCTTATTTTGATTTGAATGGGATTTGGCTGGCTCTTAATGAAGAAAAAGATATTCCTCGTAGTGAAATAAAGCATTCTTACACTCATATAGCTTTTTCTATAGAAGAGTCAGATTTCGATTCCGTATATGAAAAATTGAAACTGTTAAATGTAAATATTCTTGAAGGCCGGGAAAGAGATGAAAAAGATAAAAAATCAATCTATTTCACTGATCCGGATGGGCATAAGTTTGAATTTCATACAGGAACAGTAGAAGATCGATTGAATTATTATAGGCAAGATAAAGGTCATATGGAATTTTTCATTTAGCGTGGTGGGGAATATGGAATATTTAAAAAGGAATATAACTATTAACGAACTGGAAGCATGCTCAGACCTTTATACATATGTATTTAATCAATCCCCTTGGTTCGATGAATGGACACTGGAAAGTGCTAGCAAGCGTTTACGGGATATTATTCATCATCCACAATTTTATGGATTTGGACTATTTGATCACGAAGAGCACCTTCTTGGATTTATCTTGGGGTATGCTGAAACATGGTGGGATGGCAAACATTTTCAAGTCGTAGAAATGTGTGTGAAAACGGAGAAACAAGGAAAAGGGATTGGTTCAAACTTATTGTTTGCCCTGGAAAATTACTGTAAAGAGAGTGGAATCAACCGTATATATTTGTTGACTGGAAGCGGAGGACAGGCGGAAGCATTTTATTTAAAAAATGGATTTTATGTCAATCCAAGAATGATTATGATGTCAAAAAAGTTAGGGGACTAAATAGTGGAAAAGCTGACTCCTATTACGATTTACATAGGAAAAGTTTCATTTCAATTAAAGGAAAAACATGATTTTCCTTGGCTGCAGGAACTTGGTGAGGTATTTGCGGTTTTTGATCAGCAAGATTCAGGTAATCTCTGTTTTGGGATTGAAAAAGATGGTCAGAAAAGGTTTGTAAAATATGCTGGAGCAAGAACGATGGAATATTCAGGTGAACCAAACGATGCTATATATAGTTTGAAAAAATCGGTGGAGCTTTATGAACAACTAAGCCATCCATATTTAGTTAAATTGGAGAATCATTTTCCCGTTGAGCAAGGGTATGTCTTAGTCTTTGAATGGTTTGCAGGAGAATGTCTCCATTCACATTGGTCGTTTCCGCCTCCCGCCAAGTATGAACATCCGGATTCACCTTTTTATCGTTTCAAACAACTTCCTCTGGAATTAAGACTAACTACTTTACAAAAAATATTTGAATTTCATGTACATATTGAAAAGAAAAATTATGTTGCTGTTGATTTTTATGACGGGAGCATCATGTACGATTTTAGCGTAAATGAGATAAAAATTTGTGATATAGATTTATACGAGAAAAACCCTTATATCAATAATATGGGGCGACTGTGGGGCTCATCTAGATTTATGTCGCCGGAAGAATTTGAATTAGGTGCGGAGATTGATGAGAGAACGAATGTTTTTAATATGGGAGCAGTGGCATTTTGTTTACTAGGTGGAGAACTGGATCGTTCTTTTGAAAAATGGGACGCAAGTCTGGAGCTTTATCATGTAGCTTTACGAGCGGTTGAAAAGGATAGAAGCAAGAGGTTCGGTTCTGTGGAAGAATTTTTGAATGCTTGGAAAAAAGCTTTAAAGTGAGGCGTTCATAATGTTATTTCAGAATGATAAATTAGTAGTTAGGACATTAACATTAGAAGACCATCTTTTTTTGGCAAAATGGCTCTCAGATCCTGTCGTCCTTGAATTCTACGAAGGCCGCGATAATCCTTTTAGTGAGGAAAAGGTTTTAAAGAAGTTTTACAATCGAAATGATGGAACTTACCGCTGTATCGTAGAGTACGAAAGAATTTCAATAGGCTATATTCAATTTTATCCATTAGATGATGAAGATAAAAAAGACTATGGTTATTTTGATACAAACCCGATTTATGGTATGGATCAATTTATTGGAGAGCCGTATTATTGGAATCAGGGGATTGGCCAGCTTCTTGTTCAATCCATGGTACAGTTTTTAATTAAAGAGAAACAGGCAGAAAAGATTGTGATGGATCCGCAAACGTGGAATGAAAGGGCGATTCGTTGCTATGAAAAAAGTGGTTTTAAGAAGGTTAAGCTTTTGCCAAAGCATGAGCTTCATGAGGGTGAATATCGAGATTGCTGGTTGATTGAATTTAATTCAAATGATATGTTGAGTTGATTGTGAAATTATTTAAGGAAAACACATAATTTACGATTTTTATCTAAATAATGTGATAAAAGCATAATATATGAAACTAGCCCCTTTTGAATTCTATTCAAAGGGGCTTATTGCTCTTCTATTTAATTTCACTGCATTGGTCACACTTTGTACCATAGCATTCATGTTGCTCTGCGATTTTTTCTCCACATTCTGTACATTTTTTGGCGGGAAGGTTTTTAAAAAAATCTATGACATTTTCTAGCATGCTTTCCACTCTCCCTTTGTGTTTTGTTGCAGTACTGAACTTTGTATTGATTTATTGTATTATAACAGTTGGGAAAATGTCAATCCTTTTGTTAAACATAAAAAAATAAAGTATAGTAATATTAGTTTGATTAAAGGAGTTGTGTATATGGAGTTAACGGTGATCGGCCATTGGGGTGGTTATCCAAAAGCGGGTGAAGCCAGTTCAGGATATTTGTTGACGCACAAAGGATTTAAACTTCTCATTGACTGTGGAAGTGCTGTACTATCACAGCTGCAGATGTACATAAAGCCTGAAGAAATAGATGCTGTTATTCTTTCACACTACCATGCAGACCATATAGCAGATATTGGTGTTCTTCATCATGCACTGTTAATCAGTAAATATGTAAGTGGATATGACGGTAACTTGCCTATTTATGGCCATACAAACGATCAAGAGGGTTTCTCTACTTTAACGTACAAAGATATTACCACAGGTATTGCTTATGGTAAGAATGATTGTCTACATATTGGACCATTTCAGATTGAATTTTTACAAACAAAACATCCTGTACCATGTTACGCGATGAGAATAACATGTGAAGGAAAAGTGCTAGTCTATACTGCAGATACATCTTATTTTGAGGAATTAGTGGAGTTTTCGAAAAATGCGGATGTATTGCTTGCGGAATCCAATTTTTACAAAGGTATGGACGGGGCATCAGCGGGACATATGACAAGCGAGGACGCAGGAAAACTTGCCCAAAAAGCAAATGTAAATACCTTAGTTCTTACCCATTTACCCCATTTTGGCGACCTAAACCAATTGAAAGCCGAAGCAGCTGAACAATTTGAACAGGAAATCATACTAGCATCTAAAGGATTGAACCTGTCCCTTTAGTACCGTCCCCATGGGGACAGCTCCAAAGGGGACAGGTTTATGAAGATATATTAGGAGGAAAAATCATGAAGTTTATTGATAATCAAGGAATAACAGATCCGCGAATTAATTTGGCGATTGAAGAGCATGCGTTGAAGAATTTAGATGTGAATGAGTCGTATCTTTTGTTTTATATAAATGAGCCATCAATTATTATTGGTAAAAACCAAAATACGATTGAAGAGATCAATACAGAATATGTAGAAAAAAATGGAATTCATGTTGTACGTAGACTGTCTGGTGGCGGTGCGGTTTATCATGATCTAGGAAATTTGAACTTTAGCTTCATTACAAAAGACGAAGGAGATAGTTTCTTAAATTTTAAAAAGTTTACTGAGCCGGTTGTAAAAGCATTAAATAATTTAGGTGTCAATGCAGAATTAAAGGGGCGTAATGATATCCTTGTTGGAGAAAGAAAAATTTCCGGAAACGCTCAATTCTCTACTAGGGGAAGAATGTTTAGCCACGGTACTTTAATGTTTGATTCTGAAATTGAAAATGTTGTTTCAGCATTAAAAGTAAGGAAAGACAAGATTGAGTCTAAGGGGATAAAATCCATCCGCAGCCGAGTAGCCAATATTTCTGAGTTTTTAGATGAGAAAATGACGATCGAACAATTTAAGGAAGAATTGCTGCAATCTATATTTGAAGGTGAAACTCCTATTCCTGAATATAGACTAACGGAAGAAGATTGGAAACAAATTCATGAAATCTCAAAAGTTCATTACGCAAATTGGGATTGGAATTACGGAAAATCGCCTCATTTCAACATTCAGCATTCCCATCGTTTCCCGGTTGGACTTATTGAATTCCGACTTGATGTGAACAAGGGACAAATTCAAGAATGTAAAATTTTTGGAGACTTCTTCGGCGTTGGCGATGTAAAAGACATTGAAGACCGTCTGACTGGCGTACGCTACGAAAGATCAGAAATCCTAAACACTTTAGAGGATGTTGACATTAAGCATTACTTTGGAAACGTTGAGAAAGAAGACATTATTAATTTGATTTACTAATTTAGTTAAAGGTTGAAGCTGTCAATTGTTGGACAACTTCATCCTTTTTTTTAGCATTCCTATTGTTCGTAAAGCGTATATTTTTAAAAAATTAACTTTGAAGTGAGGAGAAGATTTGAATACTTTAAAGCTAGATATTAAACAAAATATAGCTTTTGTAACATTACATCGTCCCGAATCATTAAATGCTTTTAATTATGACATGCTAGAAGAATTATCAAATACAGTTGATTTATTAAAAAGTTCTTCTGAAGCTAAAGTAGTTATTTTTCGAGGAGAAGGAGAAAAAGCGTTTAGTGTGGGAGCTGATTTAAAGGAACGTAAAACTCTTACAGAACAAGAAGTTCGCCGCAATCTAAGAAAAATAGGTGAAGTGTTTTTAGCCATTGAAAACTTACCACAACCAACTATTGCCGCAATAAATGGCTACGCATTCGGAGGTGGATTGGAGCTAGCATTGGCATGTGATTTTCGATTTGCTAGTAGCCGTGCCATGCTCGGGTTAACTGAAACCAGTCTCGCCATTATTCCAGGAGCGGGAGGTACACAGCGACTGCCGCGAATAGTTGGTATGACGAGGGCATTAGAATTAATCTTAACCGCTAAAAGATTGACGGCTTTGGAAGCAGAAGCATATGGACTCGTATTAAAAACGATCCTACATAATAAATTAATGGAAGAAGTGCTAGCTTTTGCAAACAGAATTTTAGAAAACGGCCCAGTCGCTGTTCAACAAGCAAAATATGCAATCAAATTGGGAATGAATACAGATTTATTATCAGGACTTGAAATTGAACGGCAAGCTTATGAAAAGACCATTCCTACGGAAGATAGAATGGAAGCATTAAGAGCTTTTTCGGAAAAGAGAAAACCGATTTTTAAAGGGAAATAGATCAAAGTTAAGATCTATCTTTTCTATTTATTAGAATGTGCGGAGCATCGTGCCTTCATCTAAGTAATAAGCGCTTTGCAGTCACGATGAGGGTTTCAAAGTGCCTTTTATCAAAGAAATTCACACTTTGTGGTCACGATGATCGTTTCATCGTGACCTTCATCAAAGAAATCATCGGTTCACGGTCACGATGAGAGTGCGTTCGCGATGCCTCTCTAATCTTAAAAAAACAGTAGTTTACAAAGACTCTTCAATCGAATAGTATTTGCGATTTTATCACTCTCTGGCAATGAAAGCTCCCTTCGGATATCATAAGCATCCTCTACATGCCCAATCCTAATTGATCTCCGTTCAGACATCCTCATGAACACAACGCAAAAATATATTAGTTCCAGGTAAATCCCCCCTTTTCTTGCCGAAAGTGAGAATCGAGCTTATAATTGTAAAAATAATGATAGGTATTAAGGGGGATTTAGAGGATGGAAGCTTCGGTGCCAAAAGTGAAATATACAGAATTTCGCCGGGGGCTTCAAGAAGGGATGAGCATTGCAATTGGTTACGCTCCAATTGCATTGACGTATGGCCTGCTCGCAAAAACAACTGGGCTAACATTGTTCGAATCGGTTTTAATGAGTTTGGTTTTATATGCGGGAGCATCTCAATATATTGCGCTTAACATGTTTGCGCTTGGAACGGGTGCTGCCGAAATGATCTTAACAACATTTATTGTTAACATAAGACATTTCCTTATGTCCGCTTCACTCAATGAAAAAGTTGAAGAAGAAGTTCCTTGGAAAAAAGCGATATATGCGTTTGGTGTGACGGATGAAACATTTTCTGTTGCCGCCACTAAAACTGAAACGGTTTCGACGGGATATTTATTTGGCCTAAATTTAATCGCGTATATGAGCTGGGTTGTTTTCTCTGGTGTAGGCTTCGGGATAGGTTCAGGACTTCCTCAAGTCTTACAAGAAAGCATGGCTATCGCTCTTTACGCCATGTTTATCGGCTTATTAGTTCCTTCATTGAAAAAAAGTGCGAAAGTCGCCTGTCTTGCGCTGCTAGCTGCGGTGTTTAACAGTATTTTCGTTTTTTCTGAAATCATTAGTAAAGGATGGGCCATTGTAGTGGCAACTCTCCTATCTGCTATTTTAGTAGAAATAGTAGAAACAATGAAAAGAAGGGGGCGGAAAGAGGTATGAGCAGTTCGATCATCGTTTTAACGATCATTGGAATGGGCTTAGTTACATATATTCCGAGGATGATCCCTTTTGTCATGTTTCAGGGGAAGGAGTTGCCACCCTTTATCCAAGGAGTTTTAAAAAATGTTCCGTACGCAACTCTTGGTGCTTTAATATTTCCTGCTGTATTTTTTATTCAGGAAGGGAATATTCTTTTTGGTGTTGTTGGAATGGCGGCAGCATTTCTCATCGCAATTATAGGAGCCAATGTCATCTTAGTTGTTCTTGGATCTATCGCCATCCTTAGTGCATATTCTTGGTTTTTCTAATTTAAAAAATCTATAGAAATAACGCCACTTGATTGGTCAAGTGGTGTTATTAAATTTCATTTTTATCATGTTTTTGTTTAATACATAAAATATTAATACTCTAGTTCTAATTAAAGTTTTTTATTCTACATATAATAAGAGATGGACAAGGGGGGATATTTCATTGATTAGGAAATGGGCGATGCGGGCAATTATAGCTTATCTAATATTTGGAGTAGCTATATTCTTGTATTTATTTTATTGGGCCGATACATCAATTCCCCATGCTCTTAAAGGAACGAGTGCTGATCCAGCAACTTTCCTAAATGGCAGGGAATTACAACTTAGCGAAGAATATTCACGAATCCGTAATTTTATGTTTTTTATAGCAACGCCTTATGAATGGCTATTTTATTATTTAATTTTAATATTTGGACTTTCAGCTATTTTTGAGAATTCGGCGAAGCAAATATCTAAATTTTTCTTAGTAAGAAATGCCATTTACTTATTTTGGCTTTCACTTGCATCATTTGTAGTCATGTTTCCGCTTAGCTATTTATCGTATACTATTTCCAAATCATATAATATCTCTACCCAGCTTTTCTCGGGATGGATGAAGGATAAGTTTATCGATTTTTGGGTCCAGTATGCAACTATGTTTATTATCATAACTGTTTTATATGCATTGATGAGGAAATATAAAAAGCGCTGGTGGCTTGCGGCTTGGGTCGTATCAATTCCATTTTCGATTTTTATGATGTTTATCCAACCAGTCGTCATTGATCCTTTATACAATGATTTTTATCCTTTAAAAGACAAACAACTTGAAGCGAAGATTTTAGCCATTGCAAAAGAAGCCAATATACCTGCAAATCATGTGTATGAAGTAGATATGTCAACGAAAACGAATGCTCTAAATGCATATGTAACAGGGGTTGGCTCCAATTCTCGAATTGTATTATGGGATACGACCTTAGATAGACTGACCGATGAAGAAATCCTATTTATTATGGCTCATGAAATGGGACATTACGTTGAGAAACACATTTATTTTGGGATTGCTGGATATTTGCTCCTCACTTTTGTTGGACTATGGTTGACGGCAAAAATAATGGAGAAATGGATTTCGCGAAGAGGGAAAGACTGGAAAGTTGATAAAATTACAAATATTAGTTCACTCCCAGCATTCCTACTGATTACATCCATCCTCCTATTTTTGGCAAGCCCTCTTACTAACTGGGTTTCACGATACCAAGAAACGAGGGCAGACACGTATGCTATAAAAATGACCCATGATAAAGAAGCTGGAATCCGAACTTTTCAAAGCCTGACAAAATCAGGGTTAAGTCAAGTAAAACCTCCAGTATTAGTTAAAATTTTCCGATATGGGCATCCAACGATGCTAGAAAGAATAAAAATGATTGAAGACTACCCGCTGCAAGATGCGAAAAGTGAAGATAAATAAAAAAATCCCCCTTCAAAAAGGGGGATTTAACATGTCTATTGACCCAAAAGATCAATTAATTCTTTCGAGAGCTTTGTAAAAGTTTCTTTATCATGTAGATCAAGCGCACGGTCAATATCCTCGCGAAGCTGTTTCTCACGTCTTTGCAAAAGCAGACCGTTTAGGAAAAAATCTGCGTACCATTCCATAGCATTTGTTTCATTTTTATTCTGGGTCATCGTATACTCTTTAAGCAGTTCCTGATAAGATTTCCTCTTTTCCATCGATGATCACCTCTGAAACTTTTTTTAATTATACCCGGATTGGGCGGAAAAATCAACAGAACAGTGTAAATTTTCTGATGAGTAAATCGAGTTCGAAAATAAATAATTGATTTTTATACTATTATCTGATTTTTTTAAAAAATAGTGACATTAGACCTATATTATGATATGGTTAATTTGTAATATTTTAGTGAAAGGAGTAAAAAAATGTTAAAAGAAAGTTTGTTGATGGAAGAGTATGAAATTAATCCGTACACTATGATGATCAAACCGTACATAAAGGACAATGAAGTGTACTCAGAAATTTTTGAACTGGAGGATCAATTCCTAGTTCCAGAAAAACCATTGGATATCGTAAAAAGAGGTTGTGAATACTTTGGCAGCTCTTTTAACGGGAGGAGAGATGGAACGAAGACACTTATAATGGTTACCCACAAAGCGCCCATCATTATTGACCCCTATACCTCAATATATTTTATTCCAACCACATCACCGACTAGAACAGAGTGTATATGGCTTTCCCATGATCATATCACTTCTCATCAAAAAGGAAGTAATAATAATACGATTATCCAATTTCGTAATAAGCAATGCTTCGAAATTCCTATTTCTTTCAGTTCGTTTGGAAATCAGCTATCCAGGACTGCGCAACTACGAATTAGTTTCCAACAAAATATCGAAAGAATGGAGATGTATTCTTCACTTCCTTCAAGATCCTTTAATATGAAAGCAGCTGAATATAAAAAAACATATAGTATTATAAGAGAAAAATAATGTAAAAGTTGGAGCTTGTTAGGAAATTGCTAATTTCTTAACAAGCTTTTTTCTTTTAAATCTCTTAAAAGTAATAGAATATTTCCAATCCAGGAAGAGTGCTCTTAAGCAAACTCTACTAACAAACATATCAAAAAAAATATATTGACATTTAAATAGAATCGCAATATGATTTTATCAGAAAACGTTTTCGTAAAAGGTTTTCGTAAAACGCTTTCTTTAACAGTAAACCTATTATAGGGGAAGATTGCATGAAAAGATTGACCATTAAAGACATAGCGGAAAAAGCGGGAGTTTCTATTACCACTGTTTCGCGAGTGTTGAATCAAAAAGAGGAGGGAATGTCCCAAAAGACACGTGAAAAGGTACTCAAAGTAATGGAGGAGGTGGACTTCCAGCCTAATCAATTTGCTCGAGGTCTCGTAACGAAGCGATCAAAAACATTTGGTTTAATTGTTCCCAATATATCTAATCCATATTTCCCTGAACTTTGCCGTGGGGTAGAAGATGAAGCGAATGAAAGTGAATATAGTCTTATCATCTGTAATTCTGACGATCAAACAGATAAGGAAAAGCGATATTTGCGACTTTTAGAAGAACAACAGGTAGATGGGATTATTTTTTCAGCAAAAGATTATTTAGATCCTTCAGATGAAGAGCAATTATCACGTGCAAAAATTCCTTTTGTTCTTATAGATAGAGGGAAAGAGGAGAAAAAACATTCCGGAGTATTTTTGGATAATGATAAAGGTGGATATCTAGCAGGAAAACACTTAATAGAATTAGGTCATAGAAATATCGCATGCATCATAGGACCAAGGTCCATTGCATTGTCCAATGATCGTCTCGAAGGTTTCCAAAGAGCTTTGCGTGAATCAGGTGTAGAACTGCTGCCCTCTCATATTATCGAAGGGAATTTTCAGATGGAAATGGCATACCATAAATCCAAAGACCTTCTTATGAAAAAAGAAGTCACAGCTATTTTTGCATGCAATGATATGATGGCCTGTGGTGTTTATCGTATGGCTCACGAACTTGGGATTCGTATTCCAACAGATTTGTCGATTGTAGGTTTTGACGATATACCGTTAATATCTGCTTTAATACCAAAACTAACTACTATTAGGCAGGATACTTACCAAATGGGTAGAGAGGCTGTAAAACTATTAATCCAAAAACTCGACAATATCGAAACGACATCCGTTCTATTTAATCCGACGTTAGTAGTTCGTGAAAGTAGTACACCACCTAATGTATAATTGGAATTTTTCATAATAGACAGCATGAATATAGATGAACTCGAGGAGTGAATTCGATGAAAAAAATACCTGTAATTATTGACTGCGATCCTGGAATTGATGATGTTATGGCACTATTACTAGCTTTTTCTCGAGATGAGTTGGATATTAAATTAATTACAACTGAACCAGGGAATCAAACTCAAGACAAGACGATCTATAATGCTAGGGCTTTTACAAGCTACATGAAACAAGATATTGAAATTGCAAGAGGGTTAAATGAGCCTTTTTTCCGTGAACTAGAGGTTGCGGATGAGGTTCATGGAGAAAGTGGATTAGGAGAAGTCATTTTTCCTGAGCCAAGTTTGGTTGAAAGTAAAAGAACAGCCATTAATGCATTAAATGCTGTTTTAACAGAAAGCGAGGAACCAGTCGTTCTAATCGCAACTGGTCCACTTACGAATATTGGTGCACTATTGCTTGCTCATCCTGAAGTAAAAGAAAAAATCAGCTATATTTCATATATGGGTGGTGCTGCTGTCGCAGGCAATATGAGTCCTTTTGCAGAATTTAATGTATATGTAGATCCACATGCAGCCGACATCGTTTTTCGTTCAGGAATTCCAATTATCATGAGCGGGCTTGATGTCACTCATAAGGCATATGTCAATATGGATGAGTTAAGCCAAATTGAAAGTATGGGTACAGATTTATCGGAGAAAATTGGTTCAATGCTTCGTTTCTATATACACGCTGCAAAAAACAATGATTTCCAAGAAACAGATTTCGAAAATGGCATTCGTTTGCATGATCTATGCGCTGTTTCTTATGTAGTCACTCCGGAATTTTTTGAAGGAGAGGATTGCTACGTAGCTGTAGAAACAGAAGGACGCCATACTGCAGGAGCGACAGTTGTGGACTACGCTCATCGTTCAGGAAAACCTCATAATGTTAAAGTATTGCACTCAGTAGACCGTGACGCTTTTGTAAATCAATTTATGGAAGCGATTAAAAAAATGGGCCGTCACATCGGTCAATAATTTAAAAAAGGTGGGAAACAAGATGAAACGTAGTTTTAAAGATGATTTTAATATGATGTCGATGCTTCTCATTCCAATTGGCGTCGCAGTAAACATTGTTGGTTTCCAAATTGCAAACGTTTTAAGGCTTCCTATATTTCTTGATACGATTGGAACCATTTTAATCGGTGTCGTTGCTGGTCCTTGGGTAGCATTACTTGCTGGATTAATCACAAATCTGATCAACGGTATATTCAACCCTGTTTATTTTCCCTATGCTATTACATCGATGGCGATTGGTGTTGGAGTAGGGTTCTTGTCTAAAGGGGGAATGTTTAAAAATATTCCTAAAACGATTGTTTCCGGTATTATTATTACATTAATTGCGGTTATAGTATCCGCTCCGATTACAGTGCTTGTCTTTGGGGGAGCTACTGGAAATACATCATCTCTTCTTACAGCAACACTTCTTGCTTCTGGACAACAAATTTGGAGCGCGGTATTTGCTTCATCCTTTGTCTTTGAAATTGCCGACAAAATTGTTTCTGCTCTTATCGTATACTTTATTGTAAAAAAAATGTCAGACCGCTATCTATCAAAAATGAATTACGGACTTCTTTATATGAAACGCGGCGGCAAATAAATTTTCTATCTACTCTTTCCGTTCTTAGGAGCGGAAAGAGATACTTTTTCTGAGGAGGATTCATAGTGCAGAAAAATTTTATCCAACAGCTGCATCCGATGACTAAATTCTTTTTTGCTTTGTTTGTATCTGTTGCCGTTCTTATTATACCAGGTTATTTATTCTCATTTATAAGCTTTGCCGTTTTACTTGTAGTTGCAGCAGCGGCAGGTGTAATAAAAGAATTTTTTGGAACTGTATTGAAAACTTTGGTATTTTTGCTAATCATTATTTTCCTTATGCAGCTCTTTTTCTATCCAGGTGATCATGTAATTGGACAGTGGGGAATATTCAAATGGACTGAGGAAGGTTTGAATTACGGATTAACGCTTACTTCTCGCATTCTTGCAATGGGGTCTGCATTCATTTTATTTTTCCGCTTGACGGAAGTTCGCGACTTTGTAAAATCACTTGAAGATGCTGGTCTGCCTCCTATGGGAGCATATGTTGTATTATCTACATTGCAAATTATTCCAGAAATGCGTCGCCAGGCGAATACAATTATGGATGCTCAAAAAACACGTGGAGTAGAAACAGAAGGATCAATGTTGATTAGAGCAAAAGCATTTATCCCAACCTTAACTCCTCTCATTTTATCATCCATCTCAAGTACAGAAGAACGAGCAATTACTCTAGAATCAAGAGCGTTTTCCGCTCCAACTAAGAAAACAAGTTTGCATAAGCTGACAAAAAGTGCAGCGGATCGAATTCTACCGTTTGTCTACATTATTATTTTAGTAGGAATGGTGTTATGGAGGATACTCGCATGAATTCTATCATTGAAATGAAAAACGTCTCATATCGTTATCCAGTCAGCGATGATAAGATTATTAAAAATGCTTCTTTTTCCATTGAAAAAGGAAAATTTACCGCCGTGATCGGAAATAATGGATCAGGTAAAACGACACTTTGTAATATTATCCGTGGATTCATTCCACATTTTTACAAAGGAGAGCTTGAAGGGGATGTCATTGTCGACGGAAAAAATATTGTCGACTACCAATTAGGACAGTTAGGCGAAAAAATTGGGTATGTCTTTCAAAACCCTTTTATCCAAGTATCAGGAGTAAAAGATACGGTTTTTGATGAAGTAGCATATGGGCTTGAGAATTTAGGGGTAGAAGAAAATGAAATTATAGACCGTGTAAATGAAATTTTAAAACTCGTGAAAATCGAGCATTTACGTGATAAACATCCAATGGGGCTTTCAGGCGGACAACGTCAACGTGTCGCCCTAGCATCAATCATCGTGATGAATCCTGATATTCTTGTTATTGATGAACCAACATCCCAATTAGATCCAATTGGAACAGAGCATGTATTTGATATTATTAGGCTCATGAAAGAACAGGGAAAAACCATTATCCTAGTAGAACATAAAATGGACTTGATTGCTGAATACGCGGATAATTTGATTGTCCTTCACGATGGTGAGATTGTTTTACAAGGGCCGACCCGAGAAGTATTTGCAGATCCCCAATTTGGAGAATATAACATTCAATATCCACATGTAACAGAAGTTGCTCTCCATCTACAGCAAAACGGTGTTACATTAAATTATGTTCCAATTCGCGATGAAGAATTACCTGAGAGCATTGGTTGGACAAATATAGGGGAGGGTGCTCATGACTGAAATTAAATTGAAAAATGTTAGTTTCGCTTATCCTGATGGAACAAAAGCGCTAGAAAACTTGACCCTAACTGTTCCAAGTGGCCAACGTCTAGCTATTATTGGGCAAAATGGGGCCGGAAAAACGACTGCTGTAAAATTAATGAATGGACTTTTAAAACCAACGGAAGGAGATGTTTTTGTAGGGGATTGGAATACAAAAGACTACACTACAGCTCAAGTATCTCGAAAAGTTGGTTATGTCTTTCAAAATCCGGATGATCAAATCTTTCACAATGATGTGGAATCTGAAGTCCAGTTTGGCCCTAAAAATATGGGTTTTGAACAAGAGCGTATAACGGCGTTGACAGAATGGGCGATGGAGTTATGCGGAATTAGTCATGTTTCTCATGAAAATCCTTATAATTTGCCATACTCCGTTCGTAAATTTGTTACGATTGCTTCCGTTTTAGCGATGGATTCAGATGTTATTATTTTGGACGAGCCAACTGCCGGCCAGGATCGGGTTGGATTGGATCTCTTAAGTAACCTCCTCAATGAGCTGGAGAAAAAAGGAAAGACGGTTATTACCATTACGCACGATATGGAATTTGTAACAGACTATTTTTCTCGAATTGTTGTCATGGCAAATCGAAAGATTATTGCGGACGATAATTCGGAGCATATCTTTTACAATCATGCAATTTTAGAAGAAAGTATGCTGAAACCACCAGCAGTTGCGAAAATGGCGACCTTATTGGGCTTGGAAAAAGGTATTTTGACAAAAGGCCAATTATTATCCGTATTAAAGAAAAGAGATCTTACGAGAGGACGATAAAGGGCATGGATATTTCATTAGTCGGGAGTATTAATATAGATCTTGTTTATCGTGTTCCTTATGTTGTAAATAATGGAGAAACACTTCATAGCACGTCCCATAGTATCCACTGCGGCGGGAAAGGGGCTAACCAAGCTGTGGTGGCAAGCCAGCTAGGAGCAAATGTTCATTTTATTGGAAAAGTTGGCGAAGATGATTTTGGTATACAAGCTCTAAATAATTTAAAAGATAAAGGCGTATACATTGATTCTGTCCAAAAAGAAGGAGCTACTGGGCAAGCGATTATACAAGTGACAGATGCAGGGGATAATGCGATTGTTTTGTTCCCCGGCGCAAATTTTTTAGTGACTCCAAATCAAATTGAACAGGAAGCTGATCTCATTTCAGCTAGCAAGGCACTCCTTCTCCAGCTCGAGGTTCCATTGGATACAGTCAAAAAGGCTGTAGAAATTGCAGCTCAGCATGGGAAAATCGTTATCCTTAATCCTGCACCTTCGCAAAACTTGCCAGATTCTTTGTTAAAAAATATTACGTTTTTAACTCCCAATGAAACCGAGCTTGCACAGTTGACAGGTATTGAAACGACAACGGAAGAAAATATTCGGTCAGCATGCAGCTTATTATTGGATAAAGGGGTCGGAACTGTAGTCGTTACACTTGGATCTAAAGGTTCTTTTTATATGAATCGTGAAGAAAGTGGCTGGGTTCAATCGCTACGTGTTGATGCGGTAGATACAACTGGAGCGGGAGATGCTTTTAATGGAGCATTGGCAGTAGGAATTTGCAGGGGTGATTCGCTTCGAAGTTCGATAGAGTTTGCCACGAAAGTTGCCGCTTATGTTGTTACTCAAATGGGTGCACAACCACTTATCCCACAATCAATTATAGATTAACCATCGTAGCTCTTCGTATTTGTTGCGAAGCAGCTACGCTTTTTTTTCCAAGTGTGTGTTTTTATACCTCTCAAATAAGTAATAACGGAGCAATTCTTCTGTTCTATTTCTAAGCCTAGGATTAAAGTAATTATGTTCTTCTTCGTAACCTTTATAAACGAACATATACATTGTAAACGCATCATCTGATTTAAGACGCTCTACCTTAATGTTATTTTTATGCAAATACCTTTTTACTTCAGCTAAATCTTTCTGAATTGCTTTCATTGTTTCTTCAATTAATTCCAGATATGGTTTTTTCAATTTAAAGGAGCTTGTATTTACTACAATTAAATCCCGGTTCAATACGGTGAGCAACATAGGCAAATAAATGGCCTGCTCAATGATATCTCGGTCCCCGGTTGGGATTCTTGTCATTTGTAATGCACCTCCAAAATAGAACGTACGTTCCCTTATATGATACTAAGAAAAAATGTGTATAGCAAGATGTAAATGCTGCCATCACTAAAATGGGCTCAAAAAAATTTTCTCCTTTACGAGCAGGAAAAATACTTAGGGTGTCGAAATATTGTACAATGGAATAGAATTGACAAGAAAGGGCGATAAATCATGACATCTAAACAAGGGATTAAACCTGAAGATTTATATCAATTAAAATCAGTGGCAGACCCACAACTATCACCAGACGGAACAGAAGTAGTATATGTTGAAACACATATTGACGAAAAGAAAAAAGACTATGTTTCTAATTTATTTTACATAAACTTGAATGATAAAATTCCTCAGCAATGGACATTTGGAGAACATAAAACGAACTCAGCTGTTTGGTCGCCAGATGGCAGTAAACTAGCATTTGTATCAACGAGAAATGGAAAACCGCAAATTTTTGTTCTTCCAAAAGCAGGAGGAGAAGCGAAACAAGTGACGGATTGCAAAAACGGTGCAACATCGCCAGTCTGGTCACCTTGTGGAAAGAAAATTGCTTTTTCGGTAAGATTAGGAAAAGACGAGACTGTTAACGATAAACCTGAAAAAGATCAGAAGGAAGACAAAGAACTAAAACCGCTTGAAATTGAAAAAATGAAGCATAAATCAGATGCAGCTGGATTTATTGATATGGAGCAATTTTCACAAATTGCGACGGTTAATCTAGAATCTGGAGATGTGGAGCTTGTTGTGGAAGGAAAACATAATTATCAGCTTGGTACATGGTCTCCAGATGGAAAATATCTTGCTTATACTGCAGACTTAACAGAAGATCTAGATTTTTCATTTATGAGTGATATATATTTATTAGATTTAGAAACGAAAGATACCCGCAAGCTTACGGAAGGTTCGGGAATGTTTTATCAAACGTCTTGGTCTCCAAACAGCCGCTATATTGCGTATGTCGGAAGTGAAAGAGAATTTGAAAATGCAACGCATGCTAAGCTATGGATCTATGATTTGGAAAATGACAATAAAACATGTGTAACGAGTGATTTCGATGCGCCTGTCGGTGATTTTGTTGCCGCGGATTTCCTTCAAGGTGTCGCTGCACCTCGAGTTCAATGGTTAGAAGATAGTGAAAGTTTCTATTTCCAAGTAACAGATCACGGAAATACATCCATTTATTTTGGCAATCTCTCCGGTGAGTTATATCCAGCAATTAATGATGATCAATACGTATATGGTTTTTCACTCAATCAGAAAAACGATAAAGCGGTTGTCGCTATTAGTACGACGACAAATCCAGGGGATTTATTTTGTGTAAATTTAAATACTGGTGAAAAAGAACAACTTACAAACGTAAATGAAGAATTTTTAAAAACGAGAGAATTATCTGTTCCAGAAGCGATTGAATTTGAAGGAGCAGATGGCTGGAAAGTAAGCGGCTGGATCATGAAACCAGTTGGATATGAAGAAGGAAAAAAATATCCGCTTATACTTGAAATTCATGGTGGCCCACACGCCATGTATGCAAACACGTATTTTAACGAATTCCAAATTCTTGCTGCTCAAGGTTTTGCGGTTCTTTACACGAATCCTCGAGGAAGCCACGGATATGGTCAGAATTTTGTTGATGCGGTTCGCGGCGATTATGGCGGCAATGATTATAATGATTTAATGGCCGCTGTCGATTATGCATTAGAAAAGTATGATTTTATTGATCAAGATCGTCTTGGTGTAACAGGTGGAAGCTATGGCGGCTTCATGACAAATTGGATCGTCGGACATACAAATCGCTTTAAAGCAGCTGTTACCCAACGTTCTATTTGTAACTGGATTAGCTTTTACGGCGTAAGTGATATTGGCTATTACTTTACCGATTGGCAAATTCTCGCGGGACTAGACGACATCGAAAAGCTATGGAACCATTCACCGCTTAAATATGTAAACAACGTAGAGACTCCGCTGCTCATTTTACACGGTGAAAAGGACTATCGCTGTCCAATTGAACAGGCTGAGCAATTGTTCATCGCTTTAAAACATCGTAAAAAAGAAACAAAATTCGTACGCTTCCCTGAATCCAATCACGAACTTTCAAGGAGTGGAAAACCAACATTAAGAATCAATCGACTTGAGTATATTAGAGATTGGTTTGTAAAATATTTATAATAAGATGAATGGCTTAAGAAGTGACAAACACTTCTTAAGCCATTTTTTTATTTCAAAAAAAATAAAACAAAAACAAAAATACATATACAAAAACAAACAAAAAATGGTACATTAATATCAGAATAATAAAAAAGCTCTATCTATAAAGGGAGGGAAGAATGCTATGTTTACCATTTCAGATGTTCGAACTGAGTACAAGAAAAATCCAATAGGAATTGATGTTAAGAAACCAAGAATTAGTTGGAAGTTGGAATCGGATCAGAGGGGAATTGTTCAAAGATCCTATCAAATTCAGGTTGCAGAGGATCAAAATTTTGAAAACAAACTTTGGGATTCTGGAGAAGTGGAGTCTGATAAGAGCATCCATATTGAATTAAAGGATATACAGTTGAATGCACGAACACGTTACTACTATCGTGTCCAAGCTTGGAATCAGTACGGGGAAAGAACAGGATGGTCGGAAATTTCGTTTTGGGAAACCGGGTTGCTTAATAAGGATGAATGGATGGCTGAATGGATTAGTGCTCCAAGTGATTTGGAATTATTTGATGACTCTCAAAGCCCAGTTTTGCGCAGAAGCTTTAGTCTAAATGCTCCTGTAACATCCGCACGTATTTATGCAACCGCTTTGGGAATTTATAATCTGCAACTAAATGGTCAAAAGGTTGGGGATGCTTATTTCACTCCTGGTTGGACGAATTATCAGGAAAGGCTGCAGTATCAAACATATGATGTAACTACCCTGCTTCAATCCGGAAACAATGACATTGAAGCTATGTTTGGCAATGGTTGGTATAAAGGTGAACTTGCATGGTCTGGAGCAAATTCACATTATGGAAACCGTCTTGCGCTTCTATTTCAAATGCACATTTCACTAAAAGATGGTACAGAAATAGTTATTCATTCAGACGATCAATGGGAAGCCGCTGCAAGTCCGATACTAATGTCAGAAATATATCATGGTGAAACCTATGATGCCCGATTAGAACAGAAAGAAAAGACTTGGAAACAAGTTGATGTCATTTCCTATACAAAAAATATTCTTGTTGCGCAAGAAAACGATCACGTTCGTAAAATTGAGGAGGTCGCTCCAATTGCATTGATTACGACCCCAAAAGGCGAAGTTGTCCTTGATATGGGACAAAATATGGTTGGCTGGGTCCGTTTTTCGATCCAAGGGAAAGCTGGTCAAGAGGTGCAATTGATTCATGCTGAAGTACTGGATAAAGACGGAAATTTCTATATGGATAATATTCGTACAGCAAAACAAACGAATCGTTATATTTTTAAAGGCGATCAAAAAGAAACATTTGAACCGCATTTTACGTTTCAAGGATTCCGTTATGTTCAGTTGATTGGATTTACAGAGGATCAACTTCACTTAGATAATTTCACGGGTGTTGTGCTTCATTCCGATATGGAGCCTACTGGCAGCTTTGAATGTTCCGACCCAATGATTAATCAGCTGCAGCATAATATTTTGTGGGGATTAAAAGGGAATTTCCTTGATGTGCCAACGGATTGTCCACAGCGAGACGAAAGGCTAGGGTGGACAGGGGATGCCCAAATGTTTATCCGAACGTCTACTTTTTTAATGAATGTAGCACCATTTTTTACGAAGTGGTCAAGAGACTTAGAAAGTGATCAAGCAGAAGATGGTGGGGTTCCTTTTGTTGTGCCAAATGTTCTTGGAAAGAAAGGATCAAAAGAATTTCCGCCGCCCTTTAGTTCTGCTGCCTGGGGAGATGCGGCAGTCATTTGTCCGTGGACCATTTATCTCGTTTATGGAGACAAGAGATTACTAGAAGAGCAGTACGATAGTATGAAGGCTTGGGTTGAATATATTCGCAGCCAAGGAGACAATGAATTTTTGTGGAATACGGGCTTCCATTTTGGAGATTGGCTTGCCCTTGATTCAAAGCCAGATAGCTATGTCGGAGCTACTGACCGAGATTATATTGCAACAGCGTTTTATGCATATTCCACTTCCTTGCTTCAAAAAACAGCTGAGATACTAGGGAAATCTCAGGATGCGGAGCAATATGCTGAGCTTCACGCTAATATAATTAAAGCATTTAACGAAGAATTTGTAACGCCTGCTGGCCGCCTATCAGTGTCAACGCAAACAGCCCAATTACTTGCTTTAATGTTTGAATTAGTAGAAGGAAAAGCAAAGAAAAGAGCAGTGGGAAAATTAATGGAATTACTGAAAGAGAGTGATTTCCATTTAACAACGGGGTTTGTAGGAACGCCTTACTTAAACCATGTATTAAGCGAAAATGGTCAAAATGATGCGGCCTATAAACTGTTGTTTCAAAAGGATTATCCATCTTGGTTATATCAAGTCACAAAAGGTGCCACTACCATTTGGGAGCATTGGGATGGCATAAAAGAAGATGGAAGCTTTTGGAGCGCCGATATGAACTCCTTTAACCATTATGCTTATGGTGCAATTGGCGATTGGTTATATCGTAAAGTGGCAGGAATTGATATGGATGAACAAACACCAGCTTACAAGAAGAGCATCATCAAGCCGCTTCCAGGAGAAGGACTGTCGTTTGCCAAAGGAAAACTAGAAACAATGTATGGTACGATTTCCTCGAGTTGGACAAAGCATGTGGACGGAAGGATGGAGGTGGAAGTAACAATTCCGGCTAATACAACAGCTGAAATTATTCTTCCTAATGCTTCTGGGAAACAAATATTTGAAAGTGAGCTTCCTTTAGATCAATCTAACGGACTTTCGGTAGTTAGTGATAACGATGAAGTGAAAGTATTGGCCGGATCTGGAAAATATCGTTTTGTTTATTAATCTTTTAATTGATAATTCTAATGGTAGATACCATCTAGATAAGATTATAAGTAAGTAACCTACCAATATGGGGTATGGTTACTTTTTTTAGTAATCTATACTTCCTGAAAGCTTTCCATAGTAGTGGTTGTTTAATTTGAATATGATTTTTCTTTAATATTTCTATAGTAATAGGATAGATAATTCTATAAAATCAAATATAAAGCGCTTGCAATGGGCGGGATAAGGAAGAAAGATTAAGGAAATTTACCTTTCTGACAGAGCAGCTCAAGGAGGAAAATGACTAAAGAAAGTACTAGTATATGATTGATAAGAATAAATGAAATAACACAAAGGGGTCTAAAAGATGGCTTTATTACAAGTAAACTTTATGTCAAAATCGCTAGCAAGAACGGTTCCAATGAATGTCATACTACCTGTAGATAAAATGACGTTTCCAGGAACGCAAGTAAGGGAGGATAAGCCGTACAAAACATTGTATTTGCTCCATGGTGTATTTGGCAATTATACAGATTGGGTCACTGGAACAAATATTCAAAGATGGGCAGAGGAAAAGGACCTTGTTGTTGTCATGCCCTCTGGTGATAATATGTTTTATGTGGACAATCCAGGAGTTAACAACTTTTATGGAGAGTTTATCGGCAAGGAACTGGTTGAGATAACAAGAAAAATGTTCCCACTTTCCCATAATAGAGATGATACGTATATCGCAGGTCTTTCGATGGGGGGCTATGGGGCGATTAGAAATGGTTTAAAATACCACGATACATTTGGCTATGTAGCTGGTCTGTCTTCAGCCCTTATTACTGACGGGATTGAAAATAGAACGAATGACGTGTCATTTTTTCTAGAAAGTCGTGATTATGCAGAATGGTGTTTTGGAGACCTTACCAAAGTTTCTGAAAGTGATAAAAATCCAAAATGGCTAGCCAACAAGCTAGTAGAGGAAAATGCGAATATACCAAAAATCTACATGACTTGTGGGGATAACGATTCCCTTCTTGGGCTAAATCAGGATTTTAGAAATTATCTATATGGACTAGGCATAGAGGTTACATATGAAGAGGGACATGGTGCTCATGATTGGGATTTCTGGAATCGATATATTAAAAAAGTAATAGATTGGCTACCTTTGGAGCAAAATGTAGCAGGTATTAATAGCGGAAATGTTGGAATCTAATATGTAATGTTTATTAATATGAATCCGATTATCAGGACTTGAACCTACTTACTGTTTTTTAAACAACTATAGAAACTTTAATAATTTTAAAGGAAAGAAATTAGATTTGTAGAAAATTAATATAATATGGAGATTTTTATTTTGATTTAAGTTGGAGGTAAAAGGATGAGAAAAGTAAAAGTCGGTGTTATCGGCTGCGGGATGATTAGTGCAATTTATCTTAAAAACTGTACTCAAGTTTTTAACAATGTTTTAGAAGTAGTGGCGGTGGCAGATTTAGTTCCAGAGTTAGCAGCGAAGCGTGCAGAGGAGTTTAATGTTCCTATTTCTTGTTCTGTTGAAGAATTGCTAGATAATCCCAATATTGAAATCGTTATCAATTTAACTGCTCCTGTCGTTCACGCTGCCATTAATTTGCGAGCGCTTAATGCAGGGAAGCACGTGTATACCGAGAAACCTTTTGCTCTTAATCGCGAAGATGCTGATGAGGTGCTGAATTTAGCAGAATCAAAAGGTTTACTTGTTGGATGTGCGCCTGATACTTTCTTAGGAGCAAGCATTCAAACTTGTATTAAATTAATTGAAGATGGAGAGATTGGGCAACCGTATGCAGCAAATGCTTCTATTATTATGGGAAGTGCTGCCGATGGGATGCATCCTAATTTTCAAAATTTCTTAAAGCTCGGCGGAGATCCGCTTATGGATATGGGACCGTACTATTTGACGGCATTAGTTGCCATGTTAGGTCCTGTAAAAAGAGTAACTGGTTCTGCACAAAAACTATATGAAGAAGTTACCATTACGAATGAAAAGTCCCCGCGTTTCGGTGAAACCTTCCCAGTAGATGCACCAACAAACGTAGCAGCGACTTTAGATTTTCATAGTGGAGCAGTGGCCAATCTTCAAGCAACTAAGGAAAGCTTTGGCTATCGCCCAAGACTTGAAATTTTTGGAACGAAAGGTAATTTGATCGTTCCGGATCCGAACTTCTTTGGACCTATCCCAGGATTCATTGGCGATGTTACAATTCAATATCCGAATTTTGAAACGAAAACGATTCCTCTTACCCATAGTTTCAGTGAAGATAGTAGGGGAATTGGGGTTGCTGATATGGCATATGCTATTCAATCAGGGAGAAAACATCGAGCAAGTGGTCAATTAGCAAGACATATATTAGATATTTCATTAGGAATTTTCGAATCATCAGAGAGTGAAAAACACATCCATATTCAATCAATGATAGACCGTCCAGCAGCATTGCCGCTCGGCCTACAAGATAATGTTTTAGATTAATAATTTGCGAGGATGATAAATATATGAAAAAGTTTCCTATTGGCGTTCAGCCTTACACGATTCGTGAAGCGATGAGTAAAGATTATGTAGGTTCAATAAAAAAAGTAGCTGAAATTGGGTACAAAGGGATAGAACTTGGTCTTCCTCCAGAAGGCATGACCATTCAAGAGCAAAAATCACTTTTAGATGGATTGGGACTCAAGGTTGTCGGGACACATGCGGGATTTGATTCTTTGGATTTTGAAGTAGATAAAATTGCAGATTATCTTGAAGAAATGGATGCTGAAAAGTTTGTAACGGTATCGATGATTTTTAAATCCAGAGAAGATGTTTTGGAAAAAGCAAAAAAAATGAATGAAGTAGGCGAACAGTTCCGCAAGAGAGGTGTGACGTTCTTATACCATAATCACCATTGGGAATTTTTTAAAGTAGATGGAGAATATGTACTGGATATTTTACTACATGAAACAGACCCTGAGTTCGTGCAAACAGAACTGGATACATATTGGATCAGAAGAGGTGGAGAAGATCCCGTCGAGTATCTTCGCAAAGTAAAAAATCGAGCCCCGCTTCTTCATATTAAGGATATGAAAGCTGGAGGAGAAGATATTTCGAATGGGTTTGGAGAAGGTTTCTTAGATCTGAGAGAACTTTTTGCACAAGGTGTCAAAGAACCATTTGCAGAAATTGGTGAAGGGATCCTTGATTTTAAGGAAATCGCTAATACAGCAGAGGAAATCGGTACGAAATGGTTAATCGTTGAGCAGGATGAAAGCGATAGAGATCCATTTGAAAGCTTGAAAATAAGCTATGACAATCTTATGAAAATGGGATTAATAGAATCATAAGAATGGAGAATGACTATGCCGATAAAATATGTGAAAAATGAAGGAGGACCTACTCTTGGATATTCAACTGAATCCGGGGTCGGGATACTGGAAGTAGATGGTAAGTTTTTTAAAGATTTAAACAAAGATGGCAAACTTGATAAATATGAAGATTGGCGTCTTTCACCTGAAGAAAGGGCTAAAGATCTCGCTTCTAAAATGTCGATTGACCAAATCGCTGGTTTGATGCTTTACAGCAGCCATCAAGCGATTCCTGCATCAAAAGGTTTTTTTCCTGGAACATTTGACGGGAAACCTTTCGATGAAAGTAATGCCAAACCTTCCGATTTATCTGATCAACAAAAGGATTTTCTTATCAATGATGATTTACGTCATGTATTAATTACGACTGTGGAAAGTCCTAAGATTGCAGCAGAATGGAGTAATAAAGCACAAGCTCTTGTAGAAGGGATCGGATTAGGAATACCGATTAATAACAGTTCTGATCCGCGCCATGCTTCCATAGCAAGCGCTGAATTTAATGCCGGTGCTGGCGGGGCCATTTCAATGTGGCCTGAAACACTCGGACTTGCAGCAACCTTTGATCCAAACCTAGTAAAGGAGTTTGGGGAAGTTGCTTCGAAAGAATATCGAGCTCTTGGAATTTCAACAGCATTATCTCCCCAAATTGATCTAGCGACAGATCCTAGATGGATGAGATTCAATGGAACGTTCGGGGAGGATCCAAAGTTAACAACTGACCTGGCACGTGCTTATATTGACGGATTCCAAACATCGGATGGTGAAAATGAAATTACGGATGGTTGGGGATTTGAGAGTGTAAACGCAATGGTTAAACATTGGCCAGGCGGGGGATCTGGAGAAGGTGGGAGAGACGCACACTGGGGGTTCGGTAAATACGCAGTATATCCTGGTGATAATTTCGAAGGACACCTCATTCCCTTTACGGAAGGCGCCTTCAACTTATCTGGAAAAACGAAGATGGCATCTGCGGTCATGCCTTATTATACGATTTCATATGATCAAGATGAAGAAACAAAAGAAAATGTTGGGAATTCGTATAATAAATACATCATTCAAACGCTTCTTCGTGAAAAATACGGCTATGATGGTGTCGTTTGTACGGATTGGATGATTACGGGAGATGAACCTGAGTCGGTTGATATTTTTGCTGGAAAGTCCTGGGGTGTGGAACACCTAACTGTCGCTGAACGCCATTATAATGTATTGATGGCTGGAGTCGATCAGTTTGGTGGAAATAACGAAGCGGGTCCCATTATTGAGGCATATGGAATGGGTGTAAAGGAACATGGCGAGGAGTTTATGAGGCAGCGTTTTGAACAATCCGCTGTTCGACTTCTGTTAAATATTTTTAGATTAGGACTTTTTGAAAATCCTTATTTAGTTCCGGATCAGAGTGCTGAGCTTGTTGGAAATGCTGATTTTATGAAAAAAGGGTATGAAGCCCAATTAAAATCACTTGTTTTATTAAAAAATCAGGAAGACGTGTTGCCAATACAAAAAGGAAAGACGGTTTATATACCGAAACGCTATATTGCAGAAGGCAGAAGTTGGTTTGGACATGTTATACCTGAAAGACTGGAATATCCGATTAATCTAGATATCGTGAAAAATTATTATAATGTGACAGATAATCCGGACGAAGCTGACTTTGCCATTGTCGCTATCACAAACCCGGAAGGATCTGGTTATAGCCGGGAAGATGTTGAGGCAGGAGGAACTGGGTATGTTCCAATCAGCCTGCAGTACAAGCCTTATAAGGCAGAATATGCTCGGGAAAAAAGTATTGCAGGTGATCCGAGAGAGGTACTTGATCGAAACTATCGAAATAAGTTGTTCACTCCACCAAATACGACTGACCTTGATTTAATAATGGAAACAAAAAAAGTAATGAAAGGAAAACCGGTTATAGTCTCACTTTTACTTTCAAAACCTGCTGTTGTAGAAGAATTTGAAAAAGAGGTAGAGGCAATCATTGCAAACTTTGGAGTTCAAGATCAAGCGCTGCTCGACATCATCAGTGGGAACAGTGAACCATCGGGACTTCTTCCTATGCAAATGCCAGCAAATATGAAAACGGTTGAAGAACAATTCGAAGATGTTCCACATGATATGGAATGTTATATAGACTCTGAAGGAAACACATATGACTTTGCTTACGGACTTAATTGGCAAGGAGTAATTAATGATAACCGTACTGTAAAATATAGAAAAGAAAAAATAGAAAAGTAGAAATCTATAGAGGGATATAAAAAATATGCAGCGGAATTAGGCTGGAACTAACATATGAGGAAGGTTCAAGAGGTCATGATTGGCAATATTGGGACACAAATATTAAAAGAGTTCTCGAATGGCTTCCTTTAGAAATCAATACGGTTTTGTCATAAATTAAGGCAGTATTTTAGCTGCCTTTCATTTCATAAGAAAATGAGGGGATTGGATCATGCAAATTTTAAAAGTTGGGATTATAGGTTTAGGGGAAGTAGCGCAAACGATTCATTTGCCTATATTAGAATCTCTTAAAAACAAATATGAAATCAATGCTATTTGCGATATATCTGAAAGATTGCTAGAAACGATGGGAGAAAAGTATCAAGTTAAGAATCGATATACAGATGCAATGGAGCTAACAAAGCAAGAGGATCTTGATATAGTATTCGTCCTCAACAGTGATGAATACCACACGGAATGTGTCGTGTCAGCTGCAGAAAATAAGAAGCATGTATTCGTTGAAAAGCCGATGTGTTTAACGATGGAAGATGCTGATAAAATAATTGAAGCGCGTGATGCAAATGGTGTTCAAGTGATGGTAGGTTATATGCGACGTTTTGCTCCAGCTTTCATTCAAGGTGTGGAAGAAGTAAAAAAAATAGAGAAAATTAATTATGCGAGAGTACGAGATATTATTGGTCATAATCATTTATTTATAGAACAATCACACAATGTCCTTCGCTTTAATGATATTGGTGAAGAGGCGAAGGCAGATCGGTCAGCAAGAGCTAGAGCAATGGTTCAGACTGCAATAGGAAACGTTCCGAGTGAAATCCAAAACGCTTATCGCCTTTTATGTGGATTAAGCAGCCATGATTTATCAGCCATGAGGGAGTTAATCGGTTTTCCTAATCGTGTCGTGTCGGCTACTCAATGGAATGGAGGCAGCTTTATAAGTTCCATTTTTGAATATGATGGTTTTTGCACGACTTTTGAGACAGGTGTAGATAATCTTAGGAGATTTGATGCTCATTTGGAGGTCTTTTCAGATGCAAAACAAATAAAAATACAATACAACACACCATATATTCGTCAATTGCCTACAACTCTATCTATTAAAGAAACAATTGGAGAAGAGCTGGAAGAAAGAACGATTAGACCAACATTTAAAGATGCCTATACGGAGGAATTAGAGTATTTGTATGATGTTATAGCAAAAGGTAAGACACCTAAAACAACTCCAGAGGATTTTAAAGAAGATTTAAAGCTTTTTAAAATGATCGTAGATGAGCTTGTTAAAACTTACAGAGATTAATGAAGTAGAGACAATCCAAGTTATCGCTTAGGATTGTTTTTCTTTTTGAATTGGATTAGCACAAAACACAATTGGGTATTCTGTAACAAAGGATGAAGAATTTTACCTTTATATTATGATATAATTTACATTATTTATAGAAAGCTTAATCTTTATCCTGATAGCGTGAATTGAGGAATGTTCATGGATTTCTATTCAATCAAAGAATGGTTTACACTTGACAATGTAGTAGATTTAATTGATAAATACCGATCGTTTGGACCTCTTCCGGGAATTTTATTACCTTTATTGGAAGCTTTCCTACCATTCTTACCTTTATTTCTTTTTGTTATGGCTAATGCAAATGCATTTGGCTTAGGTTGGGGATTCTTTTTATCTTGGTTAGGAGCTTCGCTAGGATCACTACTCGTTTTTTTGCTTATACGAAGGTACGGGGAATCCCGTGTATTGCGCTTTTTACATAGGAATAAGAATGTGCAGAACTTAACGGCATGGATAGAAAGACGAGGCTTTGGTCCACTGTTTTTATTATTATGTTTTCCTTTTACACCGTCGGCCATTGTAAATATAGTTGCAGGACTTTCTAAAATAAATGTATACCAATATATACTTGCCGTTATTTGTGGAAAAGCCGTTATGATTTTTACTTTAAGCTTTATTGGCTATGACATCGTTTCTTTGATTAAACAGCCAATTCGAACAGGGATTGTTCTCGTTATTATTTTCATTCTTTGGTACGCCGGAAAGCATATTGAGAACAGAATGAAGAACAGGGCACATACTCGAGGATAAAAAGTTGTCTTTATGACAGCTTTTTTATTTTACTAAAAACCTGAGTCCATAAATGTCAAAGAGTAGACTTTTTAACTCAGAACATTTCCTTTAAGAAGACTAACAGAATACGGTCCGGAAGGCGCAATAGAGAAAGACGAACATCGACTAAAAGCCCCACATCCAGTGGGCATGTACGTCCATAAACAGGTGCTTAGGCTTTGTTTTTGGGAATGTATGTTCGTTGTGGTATAATAATTTCATGTCATATTTACGTAAAAGGGGATGGGAAATTTGTCGCTTCGTTTCGTCATTGGACGATCTGGAACAGGGAAGACAACTTGGTTCCTAGATGAAATAAAAGATAAACTGATGAAACAGCCTGATGGGTACCCAGTTCTATATATTGTCCCAGAGCAAATGACGTTTTTATCGGAATATCGTTTAATTAATACACCTGGATTATCTGGAATGATCCGAACACAAGTATATAGTTTTACCCGTTTAGCTTGGAGAATCTTCCAGGAAACTGGAGGAGCTGGCAGAAACCATCTTTCCAGTGTTGGATTAAATATGTTAATTCGAAAAATCATTGAGGATCATAAAGATGATTTAAAACTGTTTAAAAAGGCAGCTGACAAAAAAGGCTTTATTGAGCATGTGGAAAAAATGCTGACGGAATTTAAGCATTACTGTATTACCCCTGAAGATCTTCATATTTCACAAAAAGAGCTTTCTTTTAAAGCATCCACAAGAGCGCTCGCAGACAAGATGCATGATCTGGAACTAATCTATCATAAATTTGAACAATCACTCATTGGAAAGTACACAAATTCCAATGACTATTTAAATTTGCTGGCTGATTCCATAAAAAATTCAAGTTATTTAAAGGATGCAGAAATTTATATAGATGGATTTCATAATTTTACACCGCAAGAAAAAAGAGTTATTGAACAACTAATGAAGCATTGTAAAAGGGTATCCATTGCTCTTGTACTTGATCGACCATATAAAAATGGTGCCAAGCCCGAAGAACTTGATTTATTCAGATTAACTGGAGAAACGTATTCAGATTTATATGAAATGGCTTCAGAGGGCGGCATCTTATTAGAAGAGGATGTTTTTCTTGCTGATGCACCGAGGTTTCAGGATGAAGGTTTACAGTATTTGCAAGCTCGTTTTGAAAAACGTCCGGTAAAATCATTTGATCATAAGCCCGCCATTGAAATAAGAATAGCAGCAAATAGACGTGCTGAGGTGGAAGGAACTGCTAGAGAAATTCGCAGGCTCGTTAGAGAAGAAGGCTACCGTTACAATGATATAGCGGTATTAATTAGAAATGGACATGAATATCAAGAGACATTGGAAACAGTTTTTCATGACTATGAGATTCCATTTTTCCTTGATCAAAAGCGGCCGATGTTAAATCATCCCTTAATTGAACTTATTCGAAGTGCGTTAGATATCATTAATAGCCATTGGAGATATGAGCCGGTATTTCGTGCAATTAAAACAGATTTACTATTTCCTTTAGGGTCTGATTTGGAGAAGTTGAGAGAACAAATGGACAGGCTTGAAAATTATGTATTAGCCCATGGAATAAAAGGTGATAAATGGATCGATAAGAAACCATGGCGCTATAAAAGGTTCTTCGGACTAGAACATGAAGGTTCTCCCCAAACGGATGCTGAAAAAGAATTAGAGTCTGAATTAAATAAGTCTCGTGATCTTGTCGTATTACCACTTTTTCGATTATCTAGAAGAATTAAAAAAGCTAAAAATGCTCGCGAACTATGTGAAGCAGTTTATTTAGCGTTGGAAGAATTGGATATCCCAGCGAAGTTAGCAGAAAAAAGTAATATTGCTGAAGAAAAAGGACAGCTTGTCGTTTCAAGGGAACATGACCAAGCATGGGATGCAGCTGTCGATTTACTTGATCAATTAGTTGAAATTATGGGAAATGAACAAATTTCCATAGAAACGTTCATCGATATTCTTGATTCTGGTTTGGAGGCAGCGAAATTTTCATTAATTCCACCTGCAATCGATCAAGTTTTTGTTGCAAACTTAGAATTATCTCGACTTTCAAATATTAAAGCTTCTTTCGTCATTGGCTTAAATGATGGTGTCCTTCCTGCAAAACAAATGGATGAAGGTACATTGTCAGATGAAGATCGCAATGAACTAGATGCGATTGGAATGCAGCTAGCACCAGGTGGGAAGAAAAAACTGCTTGATGAAGATTTTGTTGCCTATCGAGCTTTTACAGTTCAAGAAGAGCGTCTTTATTTATCTTATCCACTTGCAAATGACGAGGGAAAAGGTTTGCTGCCTTCACCATATATAAAAAGAATGAAGGAAATTTTCCCGGAAATAAAGGAAATCAGTGAAGTCAATGAACCAAGTGAGCTTTTAATGGACGAGCAATTTGCCTATGTTTCGCACCCTGGAACGGCAATTGCCTATTTAACCGCACAATTACAGTTGACGACCCGAGGGTATCCTATCGCTGACTTTTGGTGGGATGTTTATAATTTTTATATGAATCAACCTAGTCACAAAAATAAAGCGAATAGAATTCTTTCAAGCTTATTTTATCAAAATGGAGCGGAAACACTTTCTGAAAAAACGAGTAAAGAATTGTATGGGGATGAAATGCTTGCCAGTGTCTCAAGGATGGAGCTTTTTCACGGCTGTCCGTTTTCACACTTTTCATCCCATGGCCTACGTTTGCGTGAAAGAGAGATTTATAGGCTAGACGCACCGCATATTGGAGATTTATTTCATGCTGCACTAAAGTGGATTTCCGAAGAAGTAGTTAAAAAGGGACTTACATGGTCAAGCTTAACGAAACAACAATGTGAATGGCTTGCTAAAATGGCTGTGGAACAATTTGCTCCAAGACTTCAAAATCAAATTCTACTAAGTTCAAATCGGTATTTTTATATTAAGAGGAAACTGGAGCAAATCATCGGAAGAGCTTCTTATGTTTTAAGCAGTCACGCAAAAGTAAGTGGTTTTACGCCAGTAGGGCTGGAGCTAGATTTTGGGCCTTTTAAGCAATTACCCCCGCTCGCATTTACGTTGAAAAGCGGAACAAAAATGCAGCTTCAAGGTCGAATCGACCGCGTCGATAAAGCGGAAGATGAAAATGGTGTATATTTGCGGATCATCGACTATAAATCCAGTTCGAGAGACTTGGATTTAAATGAAGTTTATCATGGAATTGCATTACAAATGCTTACTTATTTAGATATTATTATCACTCACTCAAGTAAGTTGGTCGGAACGGAAGCAAGGCCTGCCGGAGTTTTATATTTTCATGTCCACAATCCAATGCTCAATAGTGATAAGGTTGTGACCTTGGAGGATATCGAAAATGCCATTTTGAAGGAATTTAAGATGAAAGGTCTGTTACTCGGCGATTCAAATGTTATTCGCCTTATGGACAATTCCTTGGAAACAGGAGCTTCAAACATCATATCTGCAAGCATTAATAAAGATGGAAGTTTGTCAGCAAGCTCACAAAAAAGTTCTGCTACTGAAGAAGATTTTAAAACATTAAGACTTTACATGCGTAATCTCTATCAAGAATCTGGAAACAGAATTATTTCAGGGGACGTTCATATTGCCCCGTATAAATTAGGGGACAGAACTCCTTGTCAATTCTGTTCATATAAATCAGTTTGCCAGTTTGATCAATCTCTAAATAATAATCGTTTTCGTATCATTCCTCAGCAAGACTCACATGATGTTCTTGCTAGGATTCGAGAGGAGGTCGTTACTTATGAAGACAGTCATTCCAAATAAGCCCGAACACGTTACTTGGACGAATGATCAATGGAAAGCAATTATGGCGAAAGATCAAGATATTTTAGTTGCAGCTGCTGCGGGTTCGGGAAAAACGGCAGTTCTCGTTGAACGTATTATTCAAAAAATACTAGCAAGTGAAGATCCAATAAATATTGACGAATTGCTCGTTGTTACGTTTACTAATGCGTCTGCAGCAGAGATGAGACATCGAATTGGCGAGGCACTTGAAAAGGCGATCAATGAAGACCCTTTATCATCCCATTTAAGGAGGCAGCTCGGCCTTTTGAACAGTGCTTCAATTTCAACCTTGCATTCCTTTTGTCTCGATGTTGTTCGAAAGTATTATTATATGATTGACATAGATCCTGGCTTTCGAATTGCAGATCAAACGGAGGCTGACCTTCTCCGTGACGAAGTACTCGATGAACTATTCGAAAGGGAATACGGAAAATCAGAGAATGAATCCTTTTATCGGCTTGTAGATACATTTTCAAATGATCGAAATGATAGTGCTGTCCAAGATCTTGTTCTTAAACTGTATGACTTTTCCCGTTCTCATCCTGATCCGTTTATGTGGCTCAATCAAATAGTGGAAATGTATGATGTTACGGAAAATACTAATATAGAACAACTCCCTTTTATTGATATATTAAAATTTGATATTCAACTTCAAATATCTGGAGCTAGAGAATTACTTGAACAAGCTTTGGAATTGTCAAAGTATCCTGGAGGACCAGCTCCAAGGGCTGAAAATTACTTAGATGATCTTTTTATAGTAGAGAGGATGGAAAATGCAGCAGCCAAAGGGTGGAAATCACTATATGAGACGATGAATGACTGGAGTTTTTCAAGATCGAAGTCATGCAAAGGTGATGAATATGACCCAGATATTGTAAAAGAAGCAGATGATTTAAGAAAAGCTGCCCGAGGAATGTTGGACAAACTCGCAAAAGAATTATTCTCTAAAACTCCTGAAAAGTTTTTAAAGGATATGCAAGATATGAAACAAGTTCTTGCCACTTTGGTTGAGGTTGTAAAGCAGTTTTCACAATTGTTTGAGAAAGAAAAAGCGGATAGAGGGTTAGTCGACTTTTCAGACCTTGAACATTTATGTCTTGAAATTTTGTTGGAACCAAATGAAGAGGAAAAAGGGATTATTCCCTCTGAAATCGCGATTAGTTATCAAAAGCAGTTTAAAGAAGTACTAGTGGACGAATATCAAGATACGAATATGGTGCAAGAAACCATCATCAAATTAGTATCAACTGATAGCGAGTTTAATGGGAATCTTTTTATGGTTGGAGATGTTAAGCAATCCATTTACCGTTTTCGTCTTGCTGAACCTAATTTATTTCTTGGAAAGTACTTGCGTTTTACAAGAGAAGGAGAAAATACTGGCCTTCGTATAGACCTTTCCCGTAACTTCCGAAGTCGAGCAGAGGTATTAGACGGGGTAAACTATATTTTTAAGCAAATTATGGGCACAAATGTTGGAGAAATTGAATATAATCATGATGCTGAGCTCATTAAAGGCTCTGGATATCCAGATGACGATTCTTTTCCGATTGAAGTAGCCATCATCGACCAATCAGATGAAGAAGTAGATGATCAAGAAGAGTTCGAGAATCATTTAGATCATAATGAATTAGTGCAAACGAAGCTTGAAGCTCGTTATATGGCAGGAAAAATCAGAAAGATGATTGATGAGGAAAATCCTATTTATGAGTTAAAAACAAAGAGTGTACGGCCAACTAGATATAAAGATATTGTGATTCTCGTCCGTTCTCTTAGTTGGGCGCCAGAGATTATGGAAGAATTCAAGCATTACGGCATCCCAGTACACGTTAATTTGTCTACCGGTTATTTTGAAGCGACTGAAGTATCAATTATGATGTCTTTACTTAAAATCATTGATAATCCTGATCAAGATATCCCTCTTGCCGCAGTTCTCAGATCTCCGATTATCGGTTTATCGGAAGAGGAATTAGCTCATATTCGCCTTCATACAAGGAAAGGAAGTTATTACGAAGCTTGTAAAATGTTTATATCGAAAATTCCTGATCATGATTTTGGACAAGCTTGGGAGCAAGTTTCTCAGTTTTTCAATCAGCTTCATGAATGGAGAAATATCGCTCGAGGTGGGGCATTATCAGAGCTGATTTGGCAACTTTATCGTGACACTGGATTTTATGAATTCGTCGGGGGACTTCCTGGTGGAAAACAGAGACAAGCGAATTTGCGGGCCTTTTATGATCGAGCCCGACAATATGAAAGTACTTCTTTCCGAGGGTTATTTCGTTTCTTAAGGTTTATTGAAAGAATGCGTGACAGAGGAAACGATTTAGGGGCAGCGAGAGCTCTTGGAGAGCAGGAAGATGTCGTTCGAATTATGACGATTCACTCAAGCAAAGGTTTAGAATTTCCTGTTGTTTTTGTAGCAGGAACTGCAAGACAATTCAATATGAGAGATTTATATAGCAGCAATCTATTTGATAAGGAATTTGGTTTTGCTTGCAAATATGTCAATCCCGAAAAGCGTATTTCGTATTCTTCATTACCCCAGCTCGCTTTTAAAAGGAAGAAAAAAATGGAGCTTCTATCTGAAGAAATGCGCGTCCTATATGTTGCGTTGACAAGGGCGAAGGAACAGCTCTTTTTGGTTGCTACTGTAAAAAACGTCGAAAAAAAAATGAAAAAATGGATGAAGGCCATGAAACAATCAGACTGGCTGTTATCCGACCAAGATCGAGCCCAAGCGAAATGTTATCTCGACTGGATTGGGATGGCACTTGTAAGACATCAAGACGGGGAGAATGTTCGTTTAGCAAGCGGTGGAAAGTGTGAAAATGAAATTTTTGAGCATCCATCACGTTGGAAAATTGAAGTTTTCTCTAAAAACCAATTTGATGAAGAGATCGGGAACCACCAAAACGCGGATCTTACTTGGCAGGAATCGGTCAAAAAAGGGCAAGCAATTGAGATCGAGTCAACATACAAGGAAGAAGTATATTCACGACTTTCGTGGGAATATGCTTTTCCTTTATCGACAAAAAGAATGTCAAAACAATCTGTTTCAGAGATAAAAAGGATGTTTGAAACAAGGGATGAAGCAAGTTCTACACAATTAATCAAAAGAGATAGCAAGCTTCATTATGACCGACCAAAATTTATGAGTGAAAAAGGAGTCCTCTCCCCTGCAGAACGTGGAACAGCCATGCATACAGTTATGCAGCATATTCCACTTGATGAGCAGCCGACAATCTTGTCGATAGAACTGTTGCTTGAGGAATTAATCCTAAAAGAAATTATTACAAACGAACAAGCTGAAGTAGTTTCAAGCGAACAAATAGTAGAGTTTTTTCAAAGTGATATTGGAATAAGAACAATTTCAGCCAAGAAAGTTCATCGTGAAGTTCCGTTTACAATGGGAATACCAGCACGGGAAGTTTATTCAGACTGGGATGGGTTTGATGAAAATGTGCTAGTCCAAGGAATCATTGACTGTATAATTGAAGAAAATGATGGGGTTATTTTACTAGATTATAAAACAGATACGATCCAAGGTAGATTTCCTAACGGATTTTCACAGGCAAAAAATATTCTTGCTAGACGCTATGAAACACAACTGAATTTTTACGAGCGAGCCATTACCGAAATATGGGAAAAGCCTGTTATCGGTAAATACTTATATTTCTTTGATGGTGGAGAATTTTTGAAGTTATAATAAGAAAAGCGCAAGCGCCTTGCTCATCGACGTACAAACTTCAGGGCCTTCGACTGAGATAAAGGAAACACGATGAGTCCGATAGGACGAATCGATGTTGACTTACGCAAAAGAGTAGGACAAGAAGTTTGCTAGTCGATAGGCGCCGGAGCTGGACAACAAAATTCTAAATTCAAAAAGACTATAAAAAACTTATACTTTTTTAAATTTAGAAAAAGGCTGGACCAGAAAGTGGTCCAGCCTTTAATTATTACCAATCGTTGGTTGATCAATTAAGTTTGAATCAATAGTTGGATTTACGCTAGCACCGTTAAGCGTAACGATAAACCCACCGACATTACCCGAACCAGATCCTTCAGTTGTCTTGGAAGCACTTTTCGGAGAAATGACAGCAACATCTCCAAAATGAACAACCCCTCCGGTAACATTAAGAATTTGACTTGCTCCTATTACAGCCGGCATAAAATCAGTCCCTTCGCACCTCTACTTTTGTTCTAGGACGGATCGCTTGACCCGATAGCTGCCGTATATGGTCTATCCTTGATTCTGCATGGACGTTTTCTGTATTTCCGATATGCACCATTCCTGACGAGGATATCCCTTTTATCCAGATCCTTCCTACACATATATTTGGCTTTTCGTGATATTTTCTAATATAAGGCCGAGGAATTGTAAATGTTGGGATGGGAATAGGCTCTGAAAAAATTCGGGGATAGTAGTTTGCTTCCTTACCAAAGTATATTTCCTGTTGTCGTTGGACTGCAAGAGCCTGCGCTGATGGACGTAATTGAACAGTATCACCTATTTCCAATACTCCGTTGGAAAGAATGCTATAAACAAGTATATGCTGAACAACGGAATTTCGTCCCCACATTTATCTGCCCCCTGTAGATAGCGGGACGAATGGTCCGATGATTAAAGATTCAGCAGGTGTATCAAATGTAGAAGCAAGTTGAATTGTGTTCGCATCCCCGACTAATAGTAAAGAGGAAGTCGTTATCCCGATTACATGTATTTCGCCTACGTTTAATTCCCGATTTATGACATTGAGTTCCATGATGATTATTATCCTTCCTTTCTATTTCGAGGCATTTGTGCAATGAAGGTATGAACACCATTATTAATATCTGCAACGATGGTTTGGTACATTTTTTCAAAAAGCTGTTCTTTCGTTATTTCTTCATTTGTTCTAGTACTAAAAAAATGAAGATAATGTTCGGCACGTGTTGGCAATTGTTTACGTATATCTTCTTTAATTAAATTGAAGTAAGATTCCTCCAACTGAATACCAATTTGGCTTTCTGAATTGTGAATAATCGTATCTAGCTGCTGATCAACATATTGATTCAATTTTTCAAGGAGTTCTGTTTTCATTTGCTGATCTTCTTCTGACGATTTTTCATTCCTCATACTTGGCACAGCGGAAAAATCATCAATATTATTTAAATCTGCTGGATTTAGCCCGATATTTAATGTACCTTCCAATGTTTCCACTTTTAATTGATCGAATTTGTATTCAAGCCTCTCTACTGTTATTGAAGGTTTTTCTTTTAATGTTTGAACGTCTGCGGATAATTGATCCATGGTTGCTTGCAGCCTATTGATTTCTTGTTGCTGCCAAACGACATAATCATTTAATTGTTTAAGATATAATTTTAAATCCATGTCATCTCCGCCTTATTAATTTATAGTGGTACTAGGATCGGGTGCTCAATTGCTTCACCAAGCGCTTCCGTTTTTACTCCTGCTATTGTAGATGGGGCAGCACCTGTAAAACCACCCGTATTAAATAAATTGGAGGCTTCTGTAATAATCCCAGTTGTTCCTATTTGTAAGACAGAGGAGTTAGTTATTCCTCCAATTTTTAACATGTTGATATGAATCGATTGTTGAACATTGATAATCAGTGTTGGTCCCTCCCATTGGAAGAATCTTAGTCTAGCATAATACCTTACTTCCTATTGTTAGGTCTAAAATTCTTATAAAGTAAATCCTATTCCTTGATCGATTACATCTGCATCAAACGTATTAGTAGATGATAATTCATTTATAACTTTTACTTGATCGGCCGTATTAAATGATCCCGCTCCCGCAAAAACCTTTGTGGATGATATAGGTTGAATTTGGAATACGTCTCCTATGTTAAAAACACCTGAAGCAGAGATATTAACAACTTGAACGGCTCCTACAAAAGCTGGCATCGCCGTTCACATCCTTTGTATATAAGAATATTATTGAGTCGCCTATACGTATAAATCATCACATTATCTTATGAGAAGCTAAAGGATTTGTGATTAAATAGCCCAGCAGTTAAAATAAGAAATGCGGAAGCGCCACGCTTGAAGATGTAAAACGAAGGAATCCAGTGAATTAGGATACATAAGGGACGTGGGGAGAATCGAAATATGAAACAAACACTAGAGCCGATCCGCCTAGAGGAGCGGATTCACTCGCTTGATGTACTAAGAGGTTTTTCATTGCTTGGAATTCTACTAATAAACATGATTAGCTTTCATTCACCTTTTAGTTATTATAATCCGTATGAATGGTGGCAATACGACGATGCCACTGTATATATGTGGCTGGATATATTCGTCCAGGCAAGCTTCTATCCCATTTTTGCCATGATGTTTGGCTACGGAATGGTCATCATGCAAGATCGCCTGAACGAAAAGGGTTTTTCCTTCTATAAAATAAGCGTACGGAGATTAATCGTTTTATTAGTATTTGGAATCATTCATGCATTTCTCATTTGGTACGGTGATATTTTAATAACATATGCGACAATGGGACTCATTTTACTATTATTTTTAAGACTATCGGGTCCATTGCTCATGGGACTTGGAGCAATCCTTTATTTATTGCCTCAACTTTTTTTTGGCGGTCTAATCATGCTAGCCACTTTATTCGATTCTGAATCACTTGCTGATTACATTGATATTGTTGGGCTGCAACAATCATCTGAAATATATGCAAACGGGTCGTTTTGGGAAATTACTATGCAGCGAATTGCGGATTGGTCATTGAATAATGGACCAGGAGAATTTTTTCTATATCTATTTATGATTTTACCTTTAATGATGATTGGAGCTGGTGCAGCTAAATTAAGATGGCTGCAAAAGGCAAACAGTCAGAGGAAAAAATGGATTATCATTTTATCCATATGTTTTCCAATTGCAGTAGCTGTAAAATTACTACCTTTTTTAATAATGCCTTCCATAAGCATTCAATATATACAAGATATGATAGGAGGGCCATTATTAGGAATAGCTTATATTGCAATAATTGTGCTCCTTATGTCGTATGGTCCCGTCGTAAAAGTGTTAAAGCCACTTGCCTCTGCGGGAAGAATGTCCATTACGATCTACTTAACCCAGTCTATTATAGGGACGCTTATCTTTTACAATTATGGACTGGGATTATATGGTCAAGTATCGATGGCCAAAGGTACATTGCTTGCCATCGCCATATATGTTATACAAGTGATCATTGCAGAAATCTGGTTATCAAAATTTAAGTATGGACCTGTGGAGAAATTTTGGCGGTTTTTAACTTATGGAAGACAAAAGAACGAACGGAGTGGTGATCATGAAATTCATAACATTTAAAATGAAAGGTCAAGAAAGGTTTGGAGTAGTCGATACTGAAAAGTCGCGTGTTTGGGATCTTATTTCTATTTCCGAAGATAGCGGTATATCATGCCCATTAACTTTATTAAATGGCATTATGGAAGGAGAAGAGTTTATAAAAAAAGTCTCCGAATTAGTGGAATGGGGGACAGAAAAGGGAAGCGAATCATATTTAATTCCTTTATCGGACATAACATGGTTAGCTCCGATTCCTAGGCCGACAAAAAACATTATGTGTGTTGGGAAAAATTATCGGGAACATGCGATTGAGATGGGAAGCGAAGCTGATATTCCGGATCATGTCATGGTTTTTACAAAGTCTCCCACTACGGTTATTGGACATAATGATTACATTGATAGTCACGAAGATATTACAGATCAACTAGATTATGAAGGTGAATTAGCGGTCATCATTGGCAAAATGGGAAAGAAAATTTCACAACAAGACGCACTTGACTATGTTTTCGGTTATTCCATTTTAAATGATGTGACAGCTAGAGACATACAACAACGCCATAAACAATTTTTCATTGGAAAAAGTCTCGATGCATCATGCCCAATGGGTCCGTGGATTGTCCATAAAAACGAAATCAGCAATCCAAATGATTTACATATTACAACGAAAGTAAATGGGGAAATTCGTCAAGATTCCAATACAGAACATTTCATTTTCCCTGTTGAAGAAGTTATTTCCGTCCTTTCTCAAGGTATGACGCTTGAGCCTGGTGATATTATTGCAACCGGAACGCCTGCTGGGGTAGGGAAAGGCTTTAAACCGCCGCGCTTTTTAAAACAAGGGGATGAAATCGAGATTGAAATCGAGGGTATTGGTAAATTGAACAATATTGTGAAATAGAGGTACCTTGCTGTGGACAACAAGAAATATATGGTAAGATGAGAGAAATATTGCAATTTGAACGGATTAAGGAGGAAATTACATGTTTGATAACACTCATGCACATATTACAACATGGACAATTGCCATCATTTTATTTGCAGTAGCTGTCTTTTTGCGCAAAACAGGCAATAAAAAAGCAGCAACTATAGTCCAAATGATTTTACGTGTTTTTTATTTACTTATTATTGCAACCGGGGTAATTTTATTTTCAAAACATAGTAGCTATGATCCAGCTTTATATGGTATAAAGTTTCTTTTCGGTTTGATTGTCATCGCAATGATGGAAATGATTTTAGTCCGATTAAAGCTTGATAAAAAAACCGGAATGTTTTGGGTGATTTTGATTATATCTTTCATTATTACATTCTATATTGGTGCAAAACTTCCGCTAGGCTGGAATTGGTTTGCCTAAATAAATTTCAAAAAGAGTAAATGTAAAAACCATAGCGTTGGTTTTTACATTTTTCTTTTTGGATAATATACACATTGCAACTTGCAAACTGTAGACTTTCGGCATATCGTGTTTCCTTTATTGGCTTAAGAAAAATAAGGAGCGTCGGCTAAAAATCGACAATAATATCTTGTCGGCCAATGTATCAATGCGCAAGGGATTACATTTTATTAATGACTTTCAGACAAATCTTCATTAAAATAAGGTATAAGAAAATGATTGTATTATGTCGAAAATGATAGCGGTGGTGAGAGGCAATTTGATTAGATCATATACCTATACATATAAAGATAAAAACGACTTGCTTAACTTTATGAATATGCATAATTTTTCTAGTAATGAATTATTCGTTATTAAAGCATATTTACCAAATTGGGAAAGTATAGAAGTCAGCCAATTGAAAAAGTTTTTACTGAATTTTTTGCCGAGTTCTGTTTTTATCATTGTTAATACTTCTAATAAGGAAGAGGCTTTTTTGACATTTAATCATTATGGAGCATTGGCAGAGACCATCCAATACGAAAAAATCAATCATTTAGAGAATGACTTTGCAATGGCAGATTTGTTAAACATTGCAACCAATAAATATTTAAATCTATCAAAAAAATATGATGAGATAAAAGAATACTTTTTTTCAGTTGTTGAATCTATTCCGGATATTATCTTCACAACTGATTTAAATGGATGCTTTACGAGTGTTAATGCAGCTTTTAAGAAAACATTTGCTCTCGGAATAGATGAATTAAAAGGGAAATCCGCTTTGTCGTACGTTTTATCAAAAAATGTACCAATCAAAAGATACTTTATTAAGGCCATTCGTGGAATCCCTGTTCAATTTGAGTTGAATCTTAAAGAAAAAACAGGTGAATTAGCAACTTTTATCATGCATTTGATTCCTATCATTGTTCAGAATAATACGGTTGAAGTGTTTGTAATAGGCCGCAATATTACGAAAGAACGTAAAATAGAAAAAAAGATGGAGAGAATAGCATATTACGACGCTGATACTGGGCTTCCTAATCGTATGAAATTTGATGAAGTACTCTTAACGAGAATTAAAAGGGCTAAAAAAGGCGATTATGAATTTTTAATCATGTTTTTAGATTTAGATAGATTTAAAACGGTTAATGATATGCTCGGTCATAAGTCGGGAGATAAAGTATTAAAAGTACTTGCTAAAAGAATTTCTTCCATTATTCCCAAAACAGCTTATTTAGGAAGGTTTAGCGGGGATAAGTTTTCAATTATTTTACCGGAAGGAACACAGTCCGAAGAGGCATTGAGGATTGGGCATGAAATCCTGCAAACGATTCAAATGCCATTGCATTTTGAAAGCCAAGAATTATACGTGTCTGCAAGTATTGGAATCAGTTCTTATCCTTCTGATGGCAGTGATAATGTTGAATTATTGAAGAATGCAGATGCGGCTCTAAACAGAGCGAAACAGCAGGGCGGGAGTACGATTGTGTTTTTCGCTGGTGAAATGAATAAGGAGACATGGCAAAGAATAGAAATTGAGCGAAGTTTGCGAAAGGCACTTGAAAATGATGAGTTTTATATTGCCTACCAACCTATTATCGATGCCAAAACTGGTAATCTGTCAACTTGTGAAGCATTACTTAGATGGGATCATCCCGAGTATGGATTAATTCCGCCGATGCAATTTATACCCATTGCAGAGGAAATTGGATTGATTCATCCGATTGGAAACTGGGTTTTGAAGAATGCTTGTAAGCAAACGAAAAGTTGGCAAGAAAATGGATTAAAGCATTTAAGTGTTTCCGTTAATGTTTCCGCCTATCAATTCCAGAATAGACATTTTACTGAAGAAGTGAAGGAAGCACTAGATTATTCAGGGCTTGAAGCAAAATATCTTCACTTGGAATTAACGGAAAGTGCTATGCTAAATCATACGATGGAAGCAATTAATACAATGCATATGTTGAATGAATTAGGTGTTAACATCTCCATTGATGATTTCGGAACAGGATATTCTTCATTAAGCTATTTAAAACAATTGCCAATTCACAGATTGAAAATAGATCGCTCTTTTATTAATCACTTTAAGACGGATTCTCCAGAATATGCGATAGTGAATGCTATTATGACGATGGGGCATGGCTTGGGATTGAACGTAGTAGCTGAAGGTGTTGAAACAAAAGAACAATTAAAATTATTGAAACAGCTAAAATGTGATTATATTCAAGGATACTTAGTAGAAAAACCAATGCAGGCAAATAAATTTGCAGAGTGGTATTATAATTCAAATTTGTTGTCAAAGCTTAATTAGTGATGAAAAGCAATTGTCAGGAGGAACAGCATTGTTTAAAAAAGCATTATGCTTATCATTTATTTCCCTTTTTCTATTTTCCACTTTTACAGTTCAAGCCGCTGGAAAAGAAGAAAGAGCATGGCAAAATGAAATTATATATTCTTTAATGGTAGATCGTTTTAATAATGGTGATAATCATAATGATTATGATGTGAATATGCAAGATCCGCTTCAGTTTCAAGGCGGAGATTTTAAAGGGATAAGAGATAGATTGGATTATTTACAGGAAATGGGTTTTACAGCTATTCAGCTTTCTCCTATATTTGAAAATGAAGTCGGCGGATATCATGGCCAATGGATTAAAGACTACTATAAAACTGATAAACATTTTGGTACACTCAATGAATTTAAAGAACTAGTTGATCATATTCATAAGAAAGACATGCGCATTATTTTGGAACTTCCTATTAAGAAAGAAATGGAAGGGCAAGAAATTATTAATATTGTGAAATGGTGGATTGAAGAAACCAATATTGACGGGTTCAAGTTGACCGATATTAATAATAAACCAATAGAATTTTGGCAAGCTGTCACTTCTGACATCATTAAATTGAAAGATGATTTTTATTTAACTGGAGAAGCTCCAAATCTTAGTAATGATGAAGTAGATAAGTATAGTCAAGCAGGGTTTACAAGTATTTCTGATGTTTCTTTAGTTGAGCCACTCCGGAATGCATTTTCAAAACCGGATGTATCTTCTGGACCTTTGTTTGATTTATTTGAACAAAAGACTACCCATTGGCTAAGAACAGCGTTTTTTGACAATCAGAATACTGATAGATTCACGCGAGAGATGGTTAATAATAATACATATCCCGTTACAAGATGGAAGCTGGCACTTACTTATTTGTATACGCAACCCGAAATCCCAGTTGTTTATTATGCGACAGAAATTGCCGTAAATGGCGGGAATTCACCGGAAAACACTCCAATGATGAATTTTAGAACAGATAAAGAAATTATTGATTACATTTCTAATTTAGGAAGAGTAAGAAGCCATCAAAAAGCATTGATGAGTGGTACCATGGAACTATTGTATGAAAATAATGGAATGACCGTTTTTAAGCGTCAACATGATGCTGAAATAGTCGTGGTGGCCATCAATAATACAAGTGCAGATCAAAGAGCTGTAATACCAGAAGAGAAGATTGAAAAAGATAAAGAGCTTCGCAGCTTGTTAGGTACAGATCTTGTTCGAGTGGATCAAAATGGTAATTACCATATCGTTTTGGAAAGAGAAACTGCAGAAATATATAAAGTTACTGAAAAAAGTGGATATAATTTACCATTTATTTTATCGATTTTCGCCGTATTTGCTTTGTTCATTCTTTTTATGTATATAACATGGAAACGTGGTAAGAAAATAAATCCTCAAAAATAAAAAAATGGGGCTGTCAAAAAAGTCGTAGTTATCGACTTTTTTGACAGTCCTTCTTGTTATTTGATTGACTCCGTTAACCTGGACTTTGATTTCCGCTGCAAGTGTTCGCTTTCCGCGGGCGGTACGGGGAGCTTCCTCGGTGCTTCAGCACCTTGTCTAGTTCCGGCTCCTAGCGTCTAACGAACGAGCCCTTCCCTCCCCTACGATAAGTCAACATCGGCTCGTTCCTCGCCGTGTTTCCTTTATCTCAGTGCGGGGAAGTCTCCCGTTCGTACGACGCTGAACAGTCGCCTCCGCTTTTCTAATCTGCGGGATCTCCCCTGCCCCGTATTCCCGCAGGAGTCTCACACCTTCCGCTGTGCCAAAATCAATTATGTGCTTATTAGTGGAGATGAAAGACACTCTTTTGTTTATTTTAGGGACGGATTAGGCAGCACCACTTTACTTTGGCCATCTTTTTTCTCTGTTTGTTGAATTACAATCCAAGTGCTCTCTTTTAAGCAGTGTAATAAGCTTTGAAGATATATTCTGTTTTAATAAGATACCACTTTTATTTTTTTAGCCATTTATTACTTCGCCGCCATTAATGTGTAGCATTTGTCCTGAGACATAGCTTGAATCATCAGATGCTAGATAAACATAACCAGGTCCTAATTCTGAAGGTTGTCCAGGCCGTCCTAAAGGCTGTGTTCCTCCAAATTTACTTACTTTTTCTGCATCAAACGTAGAAGGAATGAGTGGAGTCCAAATAGGTCCAGGAGCAACTCCATTGACTCGAATTCGTTGAGCTGCTAATGATTTGGATAAGGATCTTGTAAAAGACACAATCGCACCCTTAGTTGCTGAATAATCCAATAACTCAGGGCTTCCTGCATAAGCTGTAATTGAGGCAGTGTTAATGATTGAACTCCCTACTTTCAAGTGGGGGAGCACTGCTTTTGTCAAAAAGAAATAAGCATATATATTCGTTCGGAATGTTTTCTCAAGTTGTTCCTCAGTAATGTCTAAAAGACTTTTTTGAGGATGTTGTTCGGCAGCATTATTGACAAGGATATCTATTTTTCCAAAACTGTCCATTACTTGCTTAACAACATCGATACAATGTTGTTCTTGTCCGAGATCCCCTCGTATGGCTATACATTTTCTACCTTCATTTTCAACAAGTTGTTTCGTATTTTCAGCGTCTTGATCTTCTTCGAGGTAACAAATAGCAACATTTGCTCCTTCTATTGCAAAATGAAGGGCGACTGATTTACCAATACCGCTATCTCCTCCAGTTACAATCGCAACTTTCCCATCTAACTTTCCGCTACCCTTATAGGAGGTTTTTATCGATTCAGGTTCTGGGTTCATTAAGGATTCTAAGCCGGGCTGCTGCACTTGCTTTTGCTTTGGCATCGTTTGTTTCTCTTGATTGCTCAAAATAATCACTCCTAAGAAGAAATAAAAAACGAACAGATATATTTGATATACCCGTTCGTTGTTTTTTTATTCTATAAGAGATGATAAAACGGAAACTTAGTAGATAACCTTCTTGGAGAATGTTACCGTCTAGCTCCAGCGCCTTGCGCCTAGCAAACTTTCGGTTTCTTCCTACGATAAGTCAACATCGGTTCGCATTTAAGGCTCACCGTGTTTCCTTTATCTCGTCAGAACCCTAAAGAGGAACGTCGACTAGAGCGGCCACCTCCTGTGGCAACGTCGACGGAGCCACATCCTGTGGGCCTGTACGTCGCTGAACAAGCGCTTTCACTTTTGTTATTCGTTATCTATAATTTACAAATTGAACATCTATCGGAAGATTAGCGGATCGGATAGCACTAATAATCTGCTGCAAATCATCTCGATTTTTGCCAGTGACTCTAATTTGGTCGTCTTGGACTTGGCTTTTTACTTTCAATCCACTATTTTTAATAAGCGTATTGATTTTTTTAGCATTTTCTTTATCGATGCCTTGAACAATCTTAGCCCGTTGACGGACAGTACCACCAAATGCATTTTCCATTTTACCGTAATCGAGGTTTTTAACAGGGACTTCGCGTCTTATTAATTTTCCGACAAACACATCTTTTAGTTGAGACATTTTAAACTCGTCATCCGAAATGAGGACAACTTCTTCATTTTCAAGTTTAATGTCACTTTTACTGCCTTTAAAATCATAACGATTTTGTATTTCTTTCAGAGCAATTTGTATTGCATTATTTACTTCTGATAGATCAACCTTAGAAACAATATCGAATGAATTTTCCTTAGACATTTTCTACCTCCGTTGCATCATTTCCCCTTATTATAGTTGATTTGCAACGTTCCAACAAGGTCATGAAAGACGGCTGTTTACTATAGATGATCCGTTTTTTTCGAATATTTGTATTTTCCTGCTTGAAGATTTTTCTCCCTTAAAAGGTTCTTATCCTCTCGAGCAGCTTGCTTGTCTCTCGGTTTCTTATCATTGTCGGATGTATTATAGCGCATCATAATGTCTCCTTTCTAAACTGGATTTACTAGATAGTATCTCCCGCTTAGTGGAAAAATTATTAAGCTTGTTTTTCATTTAAGAAAAAAATGGCTAATGTTCCCGGACCAGCATGTGCAGCAATAACGGAGCCAATAATATTAATATAAAAATTCTTTGTGCCAAAACGTTCTTCTATCATCTTTTTTACTTCGAGAGCTGTCTCCTCATCGTCTCCATGGCTGATCCCAATAGTTTGGTTGCTAAGATCAACTCCTCGATCTTCGATTACATCGAGAATTCTTTTAATGAGTTTTTTCTTTCCACGAATTTTTTCAATCGGAACGAGCTTACCTTCTTCCACATGCAGAAGGGGCTTGATGTTAAGCAAACCTCCAAGAAAAGCAGAAGCTTTTGAAAGTCTGCCACCTCTTGCAAGGAAATCTAAATCCTCCACTGTAAATAAATGTTCCATATGTTGGCATTGGAATGTTATATTCTGAACTAAGTCTTCCTTTGAAACACCTTTTTTAATCTGTTCAGCTGCTGATAAGACAGTTAGTCCATAACCGAGAGATGCACATTTTGAATCGATGATTGTTAAATCTAAATCTGGGTATTCTTCTAGTACCTGCTCACGAATCATAACAGCCGTTTGATATGTTCCTGAAAGCTCAGATGAAAAAGCTATGTAGAGACCTGAGTCACCTGATTTAGCTAAATCCGTAAATAATTCTTCAAATTGCTGAGGAGACGCCTGTGATGTTTTCGGCATTTTGCCAGCACGTATTTCCTCGTATACTTTTTTTGGCTGGATGGTCAGCAAATCTTTATACTCATCGTCAACTATATGTACTTGTAACGGTATTAATTGAACGTTATTTTCTTGAAAAAAAGATAACGGCAAGTCTGATGCACTATCTGCAAAAAGTTTAATTGACATAAAAAATCACCTCTTGTGGAAAAATAATGAAAAGTTACTGCGTCTATAAATTATTCAGAAAATTATTCCATATTTTTAGTGTACCGACTTTAGGAGAAAAGTACAATCCCATATACATTTTTATGGGATAAAAGAGGGAGAGGATGGTAGTGAAAAAACAGTTTTCTATTTGGACTCATACAAAAATTTTCGTTACTGTGTTAGTTGGGGCTTTTTTAAATGCCGTAGCATTAAATTATTTTTTAATTCCAGCAGGGGTTTACGCGAGTGGGATAACTGGAGCAGCGCAGCTTGTATCCAATATTTTATCGGATTTTACTCTTATACATATATCGACAGGAATTCTTATTTTACTATTCAATCTTCCGGTAGTGATTTTAGGGTGGCTAAAAGTTGGAAGATCTTTTACAATGTATAGTTTTATTTCTGTTTTATTGATGAGTTTGTTTCTTGAAATACTTCCTGTCATCGCAAAAACAAACGATATATTGCTCTACTCTGTATTTGGTGGAGTGATTGCCGCCGTGGGGATTGGAATAACGTTAAGGGTTGGTGCTTCAACTGGAGGATTAGATATTATTGCGATGGTGCTTTCAAGGATGAAGGATAAGCCTGTGGGGATTTACTTTTTTATCATTAACGCTATTATTATCGCAACAGCGGGTGCCATATATGGCTGGGATAAAGCACTTTATACACTCGTTTCTTTATATGCTTCAACAAGAGTCATTGATGCAATCCATACTCGACATCAGAAACTGACTGCGATGATTGTGACGAAGAAATCGGAAGAGTTAAAAGATGCCATCCATGCACGGATGGTAAGGGGAATTACTGTTGTCCCAGCTAAGGGAGCTTTTTCAAATGAACAAAAGGAAATGATGATGATTGTCATTACGCGTTATGAATTGTATGAGCTCGAATTGATTGTTAAAAACGTCGATCCAAAAGCATTCACGAATATCGTTCAAACGACAGCTGTATTCGGCTTTTTTAGAAAAGATTAAGAAAAAAAGTGCAAGCGGCGGTTTAGAGACATACAGGCACACAGTATGTGGGTCTATCGACGTTTCTCTGTTGGGTTCTGACAAGATAAAGGAACGCACGGTACAGCTTATAAGGCGAGCTGATGTTAACTTATCGTAGGAAGCAACAAAAAGTTTGCTATTAGCTGGAGCTAGATGCAACTACCTTTACGAATTTATTCAGAAAGTCCCAATTGGATATTTCCTAGCAATGAAAAAACGGGAGATTACTCTCCCGTTCTGTAATTTATTTTAAGCGATCGAGTACCTTTTGATATTCACGAAGCTGCTCTTGCTCGGCGAACGTCGAATTGGCATAAGCAGAGGAAAGGGCGTTCTTCGCTACTTGTAAGGCATATTCTTTCTCTTCAGTGGAATCTCCTGTAAGGAAGAGTTCTTCTGCGTGTTCAACGAATTCCCTAGCTTCCTGGAATAACCTGTTTCCCACTTCTAAATCCCTCCCAGAGATTCCTCATTTCTCTTATTTTCCGCTTCTGCCAAGGTTGAACGATATGGAAAACGTTCCGCATGTTTTTCAATCGAATTTTTACCATGTATGATAAAACGTTTCGACTTACTTTTTTTACCCACACGTATTCACCCCTATAGAGAATTGGAAATGAACGTACGTTTACGTTCTAAATTATTGTTTGTCAAAAGTTTGCGAAAAACACGAGAAAGAAATGGTAGTTTATTTTGGAATGTGCAAGAAATGAGTGCTAATATATATATATTACGAAAAAAAGGGGATGGCATCATGATCGAAATTAGAAAAGAAAAAGTAAATGATATTCCGTTATTGCATGTTGTGAAAAACGGAAATGAAGATAAGATGCTACCGCTTATTTTTTTTGTCCACGGATTTACTTCTGCTAAAGAACATAATCTTCATTACGCCTATCTTTTAGCGGAAAAAGGCTTTCGTGTTTTACTTCCAGAAGCCTTATACCACGGTGAAAGAAGCAATGGACAAAGTAATGAAAAATTAATGTTTCATTTTTGGGATATTGTAATCAACACGATTGCAGAATTAGAAGTGATAAAGAATCATTTTTTTAACAGAGGTTTAGTTGATTCTGAAAAGATTGGTTTGGCAGGAACTTCGATGGGCGGGATTATTACATTAGGAGCACTAACTCAATTTGAATGGGTGAACACAGCAGTTTCGCTAATGGGAAGTCCGCATTATGTAGCATTTGCCCGTGCTCAAATAAATCACCTTCAAAAAGCTGATTCAAGCTTTTCTTTTCCAGATGAGGAAATAGAGGAATTATATTCCGGTTTGGAAAAATATGATATAAGTCATCAGCCAGAAAAACTTAAAGAAAGACCACTTATGTTTTGGCATGGGAAAAAAGATCCGGTTGTTCCTTTTCAGCCTACATATAGCTTTTATCAAAACATTAAGAAGGATTATGAAAAGAATCCTTCCAAATTAAAATTTATCATTGATGAAGATGCCGACCATAAAGTGAGCAGAGAAGGTTTATTGGAAACAGTGGCTTGGTTTGAAAATTACTTGCTTCGTTCAAACAAGGGCAGAAATGTTTCATTGTATGCTGGATTGTGAGGCTTAAAGGCAACAATGAGTTATTACAAGCTTAATCGAAGCACTATTTTTATGAAACGGAAAATTTTAAGTAGTAAGATAAATTTTTTTCAAGAATAAATAATAAAAAGTTTAAGTTTCTTCGCGAATTACTATTTTATTCACGAGAAAAATGAAAAAAGTTTAGATTTGTTCTCGAAATACCACTTAATTCACGAATTAAATGGAAAAATTCTATGTTTAGTCGCGAAATTGCTGCTTAATTTTCGACTAAATAAGTTACTTCATATACAGTTGTAAACACCAACCAAAATTCATCAATCGTTTAAGTTCATTTTTGTTTGTTTTTCTATTATGTTTGGTATGATAGTAAGAGAAGCATTTTATTTCGAAAAGGAGTGTGCTGAAATGGATGAGGCTTTGAAAGAAAATATTTATGGCGCTCTTGAGCAAGTTATTGACCCTGAATTGGGTATTGACATAGTAAATCTTGGGCTTGTATATGATGTTGACCTTAATGACGAAGGAGTGGCCAAAGTTACTATGACCCTTACTTCGATGGGATGTCCACTAGCGCCAATTATTGTAGATCAAGTACAAGCAGCACTTGCAGATATTCCGGAAGTAAAACAAACAGAGGTAGACATTGTTTGGAATCCACCTTGGACAAAAGATAAAATGTCACGATATGCGAAAATTGCACTTGGCGTAACATGATGAAGGAACGCCGTTATTAGAGTATAGTTTTGGGAAAGTATATAGCGGAATGCTCCTTGAGATTAAGAAGCTTTCCGCTATTTTTAATTTATAGTTGTAAGGAGATGTAATTTATGGACTTAAGTAAAATGACTACGACAATGCAAGAAGCTTTTGCAGAAGCGCAGCAAACTGCCATAAGATTAAATCATCCAGAGATTGATATTGCCCATTTATGGAAAGCTTTATCAGATAGAAATGATAGTCTCCTTAATAATTTATATGAGCACTTAGGAGTTGGGAAAAGTGCTCTTCAACATGAAATCAATCAACTCATTGATAAAAAGCCACAAGTAACGGGAGAGGGAGTAAAAGGTGGGCAATACTTAAGCTCCGAAGTACAAGGTCTTATCAACAATGCGGAGAAGGAAAGGGAATCCTTTAAAGACGATTATTTATCTATTGAACATTTTGCACTCGCCTTAATGGATCAGAAAAGAAATGAGGTTACAGTATTTCTTGTTCAACAAGGAATTACGAAACAAAATTTACGTACAGAAATTGAAAAAGTGAGAGGGGGACAGCGGGTGGTATCTCAAAATCCAGAAGCAACATATGAAGCGTTGAAAAAATACGGGAGGGATTTAGTAGCGGAAGTAAAATCCGGAAAGCTAGATCCAGTTATTGGCCGTGATAATGAAATTAGAAACGTGATTCGCATCCTTTCTAGAAAAACAAAAAACAATCCAGTGTTAATTGGTGAACCAGGTGTCGGAAAAACGGCTATAGTTGAAGGTCTGGCACAACGAATTGTTAGGAAGGATGTACCTGAAGGGTTAAAAGATAAAACGATTTTTGCGTTAGATATGGGTGCACTTATTGCAGGTGCAAAATTTCGAGGGGAATTCGAAGAAAGATTAAAAGCTGTTTTACAAGAAATCAAGAAGAGTGAAGGAAAAATCCTACTGTTTATTGATGAAATCCATACGATTGTTGGTGCAGGTAAAGCAGAAGGATCGATGGATGCCGGAAATATGCTAAAGCCGATGCTTGCTAGAGGAGAACTGCATTGTATAGGAGCTACTACACTCGATGAATATCGGTTATATATAGAAAAGGATCCGGCACTTGAAAGACGCTTTCAAAAGGTTTTAGTTCCTGAGCCTACAGTTGAGGATACGATTTCGATTTTGCGTGGATTAAAGGAACGCTTTGAAATTCACCACGGTGTAAATATTCATGACAGAGCAATTGTTGCAGCAGCTACTTTGTCAGATCGTTATATTACTGATCGCTTTTTACCTGATAAGGCAATAGATCTTGTTGATGAAGCTTGCGCTAATATTCGCGTTGAAATTGATTCGATGCCAAGTGAACTTGATGAAATAACAAGAAGAGTCATGCAGCTTGAAATTGAAGAAGCTGCACTCAGGAAAGAAGAAGATGAAGCAAGCAAGGCAAGGCTAGAAATTCTACAAAAAGAATTGGCTGATTTAAAAGAAAAAGCGAATGAAATGAGAGCAAGATGGCAGTCAGAGAAAGATGAAATTTTACAAATAAAAGAGAAGCGTGAAGAACTAGAAAAGCTGCGTAGGGACTTGGAAGATGCGGAAAATGATTATGACTTAAATCGTGCAGCTGAACTTCGCCACGGAAAAATTCCTTCCGTAGAAAAAGAATTGAAGGCTTTAGAGGAGAATTTACAAAAGCATCAAGAAGACGAACACCGTTTAGTAAAAGAAGAAGTGACAGAAGATGAAATTGCAGATATCGTTTCACGCTGGACAGGCATTCCTGTTTCAAAGCTTGTGGAAGGCGAAAGAGAAAAGCTTCTAAGACTTGAAAGTATTTTGCATAAACGGGTAATTGGACAAGACGAAGCAGTTGAACTTGTGAGCAATGCGGTACTTCGTGCAAGAGCGGGGATTAAAGATCCTAACCGTCCAATCGGTTCATTTATTTTCCTAGGACCAACGGGTGTCGGGAAAACTGAACTTGCAAAAGCACTAGCTGAAACACTATTTGATAGTGAAGAACATATGATTCGAATAGATATGTCTGAGTATATGGAAAAACACGCTGTATCGAGGCTAATTGGGGCTCCTCCCGGATATGTAGGATATGAAGAAGGAGGGCAGCTTACCGAAGCTGTCAGAAGAAAACCGTATTCTGTTATTTTGCTTGATGAAATAGAAAAGGCCCACCCTGAAGTATTTAATATTTTGCTGCAAGTGCTTGATGATGGCCGAATAACAGATTCCCAAGGAAGACGAATTGATTTTAAAAACACAGTCATTATTATGACATCGAATATTGGCTCAGCCTTTTTATTAGAGCGTGAAAAAAATGAGGAGCATATCGACGAACATACGAAAGACCTCGTCATGAGCCAGCTGAGAGCTGCCTTTAAACCGGAGTTTCTAAATAGAGTGGATGATATTATTCTGTTTAAGCCACTTACTCTGGAAAACATCAAAGGTATTGTAGGAAAGTTAGCAGAGGAATTGCAACTTCGTTTACGTGAACAAAGTATTCAATTAAAAATATCCGAAAGAGCAAAAGAGTTTGTCGCTCATGCAGCATACGACCCAGTATATGGTGCACGTCCATTAAAGAGGTATCTACAAAGCCAAATCGAAACAAGGCTGGCAAAGGAAATTATTGCTGGACATGTCCGTCCGTATGATTCGATAATAATTGATGTAGAAAATGAAGTACTTACAGTGAATGTTCAAAAATAAAAAATGGGGAAGGAGTAATATACTCCTTTCCCATTTTTAATGTTCCTCTGCAGATGCAGGAGCTGGAAGAATGGATGAAATAATAAGTACTAATATATAAGCACCAATTCCATATATGGATGCCATTTTAAAATCATACTCAGCGGATAACATTGATCCTGCTACGTAAGTTAACATATGGACAAGAATAAAAGTCCATATAAAACCCCAAAGATATTTCATAAGATTCACCCCAATTCAACATAGCATATATGTAAAAGTTATTTTTACTTCATGGATATACCTATAAAATCATACCATACATAACAGTAATGTAAAAGTGATAATTCTGTGATCTAGGTAATCCTCCCATCCACTTGCATAGGATGTAAATAAGGGTAATTTGAAAGGAGATGGATCGTATGAAGTCCGCGGTGGTATTTTCTGCTAGACAACTTCTTGGATATGAATTTTGCGTTCAATTACTTGAGAAAGGATATACAGTTTTTGCTGAAGATTTTATGGAGTGGCAAAATGAGGATCATGAAGAAAAATGGCTTTTTATTGGTAGAAATGCCAATCTACAATATAATCAATTGGATGATTTATTAAGTGCTAAACAAAATAAGTATATTGACTATGTGTTTATTCCGCTTCCTGATTTTTACTCTAGAGATTTTCCACAAATTCAAAAACAATTCATCGATTTATTAAAAAACATCACTAAAGATGAAGCAATTTCTCAATCAAATTTCATTATTATACAACCATCAGCGATTCATTATAGAAATTCATATTTTTATAATGAAATAGAAAAGGTTAAATCGGAAATACACGAGAGAGGAACTATGGTTATGGAATATTATGTCCCTGTAGACGAACAAGATACTTTTCTTTTATTTACATCTAAATTGAATGAAAAATGGAGCACATTGGATTTAACATCTTCAATCGCAAATGAAATCATTTGTCATGTAGAAAACAGCATATATACAAAAAAATAATCGTTATAGTTATTATTCTTTTCAGTCATAAAGTGGTACGCTAAGAATGTAAGTGAAAATAAGAAAGGATTGATCATTGGACAAGTGTTGCACTAATACATAAAATGAGAATCAACCTAATAAATATGAACCCGACCTGATTTACAAGAATTATCTCCGATGATATAATTAGTACCAAGTCTTAATATATGATATTAATTTTATGTTTAATGAAGGTAGGGATCAGCTACATGAATGCTGGGATAATCGGGATTGGAAAATATGTTCCTGAAAAGGTCTTAACGAATACTGACTTGGAAAAGATGGTGGATACTTCAGACGAATGGATCAGGACAAGAACAGGCATCGAAGAAAGAAGAATCGCCACCGATGATATAGATACATCTGATATGGCTTATATAGCTGCGCAAGAAGCAATAAAAAATGCCGGATTATCTCCTGAAGATATTGACATGATTTTAGTTGCAACAGTCACGCCTGATCGGCCATTTCCTACCGTTTCGTGTATGCTGCAAGCGAAATTGGGGTGTGCGAAGGCTTCGGCAATGGATCTTAGCGCTGCTTGTGCAGGCTTTATGTACGGTATCGCTACAGCAAAACAGTTTATCGAAAATGGTGCGTTTAAACATATATTAATCATTGGTGCTGAAAAACTTTCAAAAATAACGGATTGGAATGATCGCAACACTGCTGTTTTGTTTGGAGATGGTGCCGGCGCGGTTGTAATGGGGCCAGTTTCAGATGGTAGAGGAGTTCTATCGTTTGAATTGGGAGCAGATGGTACAGGCGGAAATTACCTCTATCAAGAAGAATTTATTATGATGAATGGCAGAGAAGTTTTTAAGTTTGCGGTAAGGCAAATGGGAGAATCATCCGTAAATGTTATTGAGAAAGCTGGTCTATCAAAAGATGATGTGGACTTTTTAATTCCGCATCAAGCTAATATTAGAATTATGGAAGCTGCAAGACAGCGATTAGATCTTCCGGAAGAAAAAATGTCCAAAACAATTCATAAATACGGTAACACTTCCTCCGCATCCATTCCGATGGCGCTTGCGGATGAGTTGGAAGCAGGAAAAATTAAAGATGATGATATAATTGTGATGGTCGGTTTTGGCGGCGGTCTAACATGGGGCGCAGTTGCCATAAAATGGGGACGTTAAATTTATTAAAATCTTCTTTGTTTATTTATAGGAGCTGATAAAGGATGAAGAAAAGAGTTGTCGTAACAGGAATAGGAGCAGTTTCACCTGTAGGAAATGATGCAATGTCATCATGGCATAATGTTATCGCAGGAAAGTCTGGAATTGGTCCATTAACAAGATTAGATCCTGAACAATTTTCTGCAAAAGTTGCAGCAGAAGTAAAAGATTTTGATATTGAAAAGTATGTTGAAAGAAAAGAAGCCCGCAAAATGGACCGTTTTACCCATTATGCGTTAGCGGCTGCACTTATGGCTGTTGAGGATGCTAACTTAACAATTGATGAGAGTAATGCTGATCGCATAGGAGTTTGGATTGGGTCCGGAATTGGTGGAATGGAAACATTTGAAAACCAATTTGAAACATTCCAGAAAAGAGGATATCGTCGTGTAAGTCCATTCTTTGTACCAATGATGATACCGGATATGGCTACAGGGCAAGTTTCCATCTATCTTGGAGCAAAAGGAGTCAACTCTTGTACGGTTACGGCTTGTGCAACAGGTACAAATTCAATTGGTGATGCTTTTAAAGTTATCCAACGTGGTGACGCTGTTGCCATGATTGCTGGAGGAGCTGAAGCACCGATTACCCAAATGTCTGTAGCTGGATTTTGTGCAAATACGGCATTATCAACAAATCCTGATCCTCAAACAGCAAGCAGACCATTCGATTTGAACCGTGACGGTTTTGTAATTGGTGAAGGAGCTGGAATTGTTGTTCTAGAAGAATTGGAACATGCATTAAGTCGCGGCGCCACGATTTATGCAGAAATCGTTGGTTACGGTTCAACAGGAGATGCTCATCATATTACAGCACCAGCTCCAGGTGGAGAAGGTGGAGTACGCGCAATGAGGATAGCTCTCCAAGATGGTGGTCTTACACCTGAGGATATTGATTACATCAATGCCCATGGTACTAGCACTGAGTATAACGATAAATACGAAACGATGGCGATAAAAGAAGTTTTTGGTGAGCATGCATATAAACTAGCGGTGAGTTCAACAAAATCGATGACAGGACACCTTCTAGGAGCAGCGGGTGGTGTTGAAGCCATTTTCTCAGTGTTGGCTATAAAAGAAGGCATTCTACCACCAACGATGAATTATGAAACACCAGATCCAGAATGTGACCTCGATTATGTTACAAATGAGGCAAGAAAAGCTGAGGTTAAAGCAGTCATAAGTAATTCACTAGGATTTGGCGGACATAACGCAACCATTGCCTTTAAAAAATATGAATAAGCAACTAAAGCGCAGGAACTTATCCAAAAAGAATTGAAAAGTTTCCAATTAATAAATGTCCTAACGAAAAAACACGATCAAAATGGTCGTGTTTTTTTGCATCTACTTAGCTAAAACCATGTACCTCCCTCTTAATTGTTTAATAACATAACAAAAGGAGGCGATGGTAACATGGGAGTAATCGAAACTGATAAATGGCTTGAGGATTACTTTAATCAGCCTTGGGAAATGGGAAGGCTAGCTAAACCAGATGTCAAGGATGCTGAAGATTTTTATGAATACTTAACAAAGTTTGGCATGTACAGACCATCACGTAATGCATTTTATATTTTAAATAAATTAAAAGAAGAAAATGTATGGGAGAAAATTAATAAAATATACTTGAAGTATCGTAAAAAATGGAATGGCCCTGCTGTAGATATTTATATTTTCCCCATCAATCAGCAAACTTCATTATTTCGAAGGCGCAATAACGGTCGTTCCGGACTGGCTTTTCATGATAAATTATTTTTATTCATTTCTGATGGACTTGATGAAAAAGAGCTAGAAGCTCTCTTTGTTCATGAGTATCATCATTCCGCGAGGTTGAGCAGGCTAAATAAGAGAAGTAGCGAGTATACGTTATTGGATTCAATTTTATTTGAAGGATTTGCAGAATTAGCAGTTCTAAACAGTTGTGGGACCCAATATTTGGCGCCATGGACGAAACTATATACAAAAGCAAGACTTAAAAATGATTTGGAACATATGTACAAACCAAATTTTTATATAACCCGAAAAGATCCTGAACATGATGAACTATTATTTGGAAGAAGAGGCATCCCATTAATGCTAGGTTACGCGGTTGGGTTTGAATTGGCTAAAGGCTACGTGAGGCGAAACAAAATTACTATTCATGATACATTTATGATTCCTTCTAAAAAGGTCCTAACCAATAATGAATTTTATGAATCCCCCAGCTAATAGCCTTCCTAACGAGGAGGGCTTTTCTTTTTCTTGCATGTCCAATTAGGGTTGTACATATATTCAAAATAAGATGGCCATGGAATAATAAGGATGTGCAAAGCTATGTTGTTTCGAGGATTAATGTTGTTAATAGGCTTTGGCTTTGCTGTATCGGGTGGTGTCAGCCTAATTGGCTATTTAAATTTAATTACGATGGGCAACACCTTAATTGACTATCTCGTTTTTATTGCCAAGAGGCCAGAGTGTTATTTATTGCCTATCGGGATCATAATGATTACCAGTTCCATATTTTATAGCGATGAGAAAAAAAGCAATGACCAGATTTAAGAGGAATAATTTAACTTCACCCTGCCTATACTGATTGACAAAAGGTTATGAAGTGAGGGATAAGGATGCTATATCTTCATGATGTTTGGGTAAATTGGTTTGAAGGGGAGGAAAACGGCTATAATGTTTGCCATTTTCATGAATGGCGCAGGGGAGAAGATGTCATCGAACTCCTTGATCAAGTACCATTATTGTTGATAGAGCCGGTCCTCTTCTACTACATAGAAAATAACATGGCGGAATTGCCTCAAACATTATTAAATGATGTTTATAAAAAAGCATATTTAAGAAAAAATCATGAACGCATTCAACTAGAATATTGTTTTGTCGTCACAGATGGAAAAGGAATATTGGCAGTGGATACGATTGGTTATTCGATTCCACTCCGTAAAAGTAGATTGATTCCTCGTCAAGAACAGCTTGTATATGAAATGACGATGAAGAATGAACCGTTTCCTTATAAATTTAATAAAGAAATTAGTAACAAGGAACACCATATTTTATCACCTGAGCCAGAATTGATGTATGGTTTAACACGGAAGGAACGACAATTGAAGCACTTATTGTTTATGGCGTTAGATCAACTCTATTCTTCTAAAAATACCCCAGAAATTCGTTATTGGTATACTGAATGGGCTCCTAATAAATACAATGAAATCCAATCGATGGATTTTGATGAGGTTTGGAATTGTCTTTATGAAGAAATGAAAGTAGGTTGGTCCGAAAAACACCTAATGCTTTGTGAAAACCTTATAAAAGGTCAACCATTCTTTGAAAAGCTCTGGGATATGGAATGTGATTCAAAAGTGAACTAGTTTTGGAAAAAGAAAAGAGCCAACTCCCTTTGAGATAGGCTCTTTTACGTTATTTTTAAGGAAATTATAAATTGAAAACTTTGTGGTTATCTTTCTAGGAAATAGTTCCGTTCAGCTCCAGCGCCTATCGACTAGCAAACTTCTTGTCCTTCTCTTTTGCGTAAGTCAACATCGGCTCGCCAATTGTCTAGCTACAGGCGCCTTCCGCTTTTCGTGGCTCACCGTGTTTAGTTTATCTCAGTCGAAGGCCAAAGGAGGAACGTCGACTAAAATCGCCACGTCCTGTGGCGACGTCGACGGATCCACATCCTGTGGGCCTTTACTTCGATAAACAGGCGCTTACGCTTTTGTACTTTACCTTCTTTTTCTTCCTAAACCCATTGCATTTTCCATTTTCTTTAACATCTTATTTGCTTTTTTGGCTGCTTTTTCAGCACCAGCGTCAAGAATGTCATCAAGTTCCTTTGAATCAAGTAATTCCTTATAGCGTTCCTGGATAGGTGCGAGTGCATTTATAACAACATTTGCTAGATCTGCTTTAAATTCCCCATAGCCTTTTCCTTCATAATTTTGTTCAATCTCAGAGATCGGTTTATTTTCTAAAATAGAATAAATTGAAAGCAAATTTGATACTCCAGGTTTATTTTCTTTATCGTATTTTACAATACCGTCAGAATCCGTCACAGCACTTTTAATCTTCTTCTCAATTTGGTTAGGTTCGTCCAATAATGTAATAAAAGCTCTTTGATTTGCATCAGATTTGCTCATTTTTTTCGTTGGTTCCTGCAACGACATGATCCTTGCTCCAACTTTTGGAATTCTCACCTCAGGAATAGTGAAAATATCGTTATAACGATTGTTAAAACGTTCTGCCAAATCCCTCGTTAGCTCCAAATGTTGTTTTTGATCTTCTCCAACAGGAACGAGGTCAGCTCCGTATAACAAGATATCAGCAGCCATCAATGGCGGATAAGTTAGAAGTCCAGCAGACACAGCATCTTTTCCAGAAGATTTATCTTTAAACTGTGTCATTCTTTCTAATTCTCCAATATATGCAATACATTGAAGCATCCAAGCAGCTTGAGAGTGTGCAGGAACTTCTGATTGAACAAATAGAGTGGCTTTTTCAGGATCTAACCCAGCAGCTACATAAAGGGCAGATAATCTCTTAATATTTTTTCTTAATTCAAGACGATCTTGTGGAACTGTTATCGCATGTTGGTCAACAACACAGAAATAACAATCATAATCATGCTGCAGTTCAATAAACTGCTTAATGGCACCTATATAGTTTCCAAGAGTGATGACACCACTTGGCTGGATACCCGAAAATATCGTTTTCATAAATAAAAGCCTCCTTGATATAAAAAACCATCCGTCCTTAAATAGGATGAATGCTGATTCTTAGCATAATTAATACGAAAAATCCATGAATTTATTATACCCCCACCAAATATGACAATCAAGCCAGGCCAAAAGAATCAACTTCATAATTTATCTATAATCAGCCATTAAAACAATATCAATTCATTATAATCCTTGTTAAAATGGAATAGGACAAAAAATCATATATAATGACAAGAACCGCAAAAGGGAGAGAGATTCGTTGAAATACTTAAAGGTAATAACAGTTGCTGGACTTGCAGCTTCGTTATTATGGCAAATTCCAATTACAGCTACTAAGGCCGAAGAAGTTGTAAAGGTAAAAACTCATGAAATTAGAAAGCTATCTGTACAGAATAAGATATTACACGACGATCTTCCTCGGTTTGTATTTAATTCGGGACGCCATTTTGAATATCCCGATGCAGTTAGAGGGATATATGTAACAGGCCATTCAGCCGGAGGAAGCCGATTTAATGATTTAGTCAAATTAGTAGATAATACAGAACTGAATGCTATGGTCATTGATGTGAAGGATGACTGGGGACAAATTACATATAAACTTCCAAAGGATTCTCCATTTGCTCATTTAGCACAAAATTATATTAATGATCCGAAAAAAATGCTCGACGTTTTGGAAGAAAAGCAAATCTATCCAATCGCTAGAATAGTAGTATTTAAGGATTCAACATTACCTAAAACAAGACCTGACCTTTCGTTTATGGATGGGAAAAAAATATGGGTAAACGGTAGAGGCGAATCGTTTGTCAACCCCTTTTTAAAAGAAGTGTGGGATTACAATGTCGATATCGCTATTGAAGCTGCAAAGTTAGGGTTCCAAGAAATTCAATTCGATTACGTCCGTTTTCCAGAAGGGTTTGAAAAGAGAGATAATCAATTGAAATATGGACATGGAGACTATAAAGATTCAAAGGAAGACAATGTTCAAAAAAGGGTTCATGCCGTTACAGACTTTGTGGCATATGCTAAAGAAAGGCTTGAACAGTATGGGGTAAAAGTATCTGTTGATATTTTTGGGTACACCGCCACCTTGCCAGAAGCTCCCGGAATTGGACAAAACTTTTCCAAAATCTCTGAACATGTTGATGTTATTTCATCCATGATCTATCCGAGTCATTGGACATCATATTTTGGTATTGCCAAACCAGATTTAGAACCTTATAACTTAGTAAGGGAATATGCAAAATTGGAGAAGTCTAAGCTAAACGAATTGAAAAATCCTCCTATTTCTCGTCCTTGGCTTCAAGATTTTACAGCATCCTATTTAGGTGCAGGCAATTATCAAGTATACGGTAAAGAGCAGGTAGAGTCTCAGATAAAAGCTCTTCATGACGAAGGTATTAACGAATATTTACTTTGGAATGCTGGGAATAAATACTCGCCGAACGTTGATTATACAATGGAAAAAAAATAGTGCCGAAATGATTTTCGGTTTTTTTTTCTTTAATTGGAAACGATAATTTAAAGAAATGGTAATAAAAAATTCATATTATTTGTTTAAAATAAGTTCGGTGGTGGTAAACAAAAATACAATGTGATAGGACTATAACAGCATTACATATTTCATAGTAACAGATTATTAAAATCCTTAAAAAACCTATTCATTCAACGTGGAATAGTGTATAATACGTTAAGAGGGGTGTTTCTATATTAAGCAATTTTTTTGAATATAACCGACAAAAATCGTTAAATATTGAAACATTAATTCTAAATTCTGTTATATAAGGACACTTTATAAAGAATTTAATTCTTAAAAAAGGAGTGTGATTTGTATTATGGTAACATTGTACACATCACCAAGTTGCACATCATGTAGAAAAGCAAGACTTTGGCTTGAGGAACAAAGCATTCCATATAAAGAAAGAAATATTTTCTCTGAACCACTTAGCTTGGAAGAAATAAAGGAAATCTTAAGGATGACTGAAGATGGAACAGACGAAATCATCTCAACACGTTCAAAGATTTTTCAAAAGCTTAACATAGATTTAGATTCGTTGCCACTTCAACAATTGTATGATCTAATCCAAAAAAATCCTGGATTATTAAGAAGACCTATCATATTGGATGAAAAACGACTCCAAGTCGGATATAACGAGGATGAAATCAGACGCTTCCTTCCTAGGAAGGTAAGAACATATCAGTTGCGTGAAGCACAGAAAATGGTAAATTAAGAAATATGGTAAAGGGGGCTGTTCCTATAAGCCGATAAGGGGCAGGCCTCTTTCTTTATAGAGTTTTATTACTAACTGCTTTATTAATGTCCAACTCTAGCGCCTATCGATTATCAAATTTCTAGTCCTTCTCCCTATGATAAGTCAACATCGATTCTATGCAGCTGCAGGCGCGAGCACTTCGCGGTCAAATAACCTGAGTGAGTAAAGTAATAGAGCGAATTTTTTGACTCTGAACATTGCTTGTTGGTGCTTATAAGGCACCCTCTGCTTCGTGTTTCCTTTATCTCAGTCGAAGGCCGAAAAAGAACGTCGACTAAAAACGCCACTTCCTGTGGGCCCGTTCGTCGATGGGCGAGGCACCTACGCTTTTCTTTGTCTAGCTCCGGTGCCTATCGACTATCAAACTTCTTGTCCTTCTCCCTACGATAAGTCAACATCGATTCGTCCTTCCGGACTCATCGTGTTTCCTTTATCTCAGTCGAAGGCACTGAAGTTTGTACGTCGATGGGCGAGGCACCTACGCTTTTCTAATAAAAATTTAGAAAATTGGCTTGATTTTACTGTGTTTGTTAGTTAAAATAATCGAAACATAAGTAAAAGCAATTTGGGCTTTTAACTATTTTATAATTGGGAATATCTTTTGTTTCCAATTTTGCGTCACTTATCATAAAATGTAAGTACAAGGAGAAAAGCACTAAGTACTTTGAGTACGGGATGATGATCCCTTCACCACCCAATTATAGAAGGGAGAGTTAACGCATGGAAATCGAACGTATAAACGAACACACAGTAAAGTTTTACATTTCATATGTTGACATAGAAGAGCGAGGCTTCGATCGGGAAGAAATTTGGTACAATCGCGAAAGAGGCGAAGAGTTATTTTGGGAAATGATGGACGAAATTCATCAAGAAGATGATTTTGTTCCAGACGGTCCTCTTTGGATCCAAATACAAGCATTGGATAAAGGACTAGAGGTCATCGTAACAAAAGCCCAATTATCAAAAGATGGACAGAAATTAGAACTACCCATTCCAACAGATAAGGGCAACGTGCACGTCGACGAAAAAATAGAAGAATTTTTAGATCAGCATTTTCAGATAAAACATTATGACGAAAAAGTTGAAGAAGATACTGAACTAGAATTTGTTTTATTGTTTAAAGATTTTGAGGACTTATTGGCACTTTCCAAAGTGCAGGATACATCCGAAATAGAAACGAAACTATTTTCTTATGAAAACAAATATTATTTATATGTTAAGTTCGATGAAGAGCTTTTTGATGAAGACCAGATTGAAGATGCACTGAGTGTTCTCCTTGAATATAGTACTGAAAGTAATTATACCATTTATCGTATTGCTGAGTATGGCAAAAACATTATTGATCATGATGTTTTTGGTACGCTTCGACAATATTTTCAATAAAATGACCGATTTCATTTAGTTGAGATCGGTCTTTTTTTGTAGCTAAGAATGTAAAAAAATTGTTAAAAATTGAAATTTATTCAAAAGTGTTTATTTTCTAACTTGAAGTGCGATCGGCTCAAGGTCAGAAACCCGTGACTAAAAGTTGGGAAAACAGATTTTTGGTGTCTTATTTGCTTTTATCCGATAAGTGGGTACCATACGTTTATTCTATGAATAAAGGGATTTTAGCAGGAGATGTAGAAATATTGTAGATGAAAGGATGTGGTGTATTGTTAACAGCATTAAATCAAGACGGAAAACTAATTACCCTTGTTCAATCTATTAAGAGAAAAGATTTAATAGAAAGATTACGCAGCGATGTTTATTTTTGTCCAGTATGCCAGGAGTCTCTTATTCTTAAAGCGGGAAATATCCGCATTCCCCATTTTTCGCATAAGCGAAACACTGCTTGCTCCATATTTGAAACGGAGCCCGAAAGTCCCCAACATCTTAAAGGAAAAAAAGTTTTGTTTGATTTTTTCCTTAACCAAGGATTAAATGTTTCTTTAGAGCATTATTTGCCAGATATTAAACAGCGTGCTGATTTGTTGGTCCAAACTCCCTCTCGTACTTTTGCCATCGAATATCAATGTTCGCCGATAGTTAGAAGTATATTGGAAAAGCGAACGGAAGGGTATAATAGTGGCGGTATTACCCCAATTTGGATTATTGGCGGAAAGCCTTACCAAAAATATCAAAAAGGATTCTTTACATTATCTGATTTTCATTGGTCAATGATTAGGCATAAGGAAGGGATAGGACAATATTTATTAAGTTTCGATTCAGAAAGTTTAAGATTTTTTCTTCTTTCAAACATTACCCCAATATCCTCCAGAAAAGTTTCCTCCAGCTTGTTATCAACCTCATTTAGTACAGCGACACTCCCATTACGTTTCAAACAAGATGAAAAAAATGAAATAAATTATCCATTATGGCTGCAAAGCAAAAGAAAATGGCTTCAAAATAAAGTACTATATGGTAATCTTGTACACGATTACTTTCTAAAATCTATCTATTCTTCTGGTCACAATCCATTTTTATTACCACCTATATGTGGGCTTCCCGTACCATATATGGAATGTTTCTATTCCCATCCAATTGAATGGCAGTTTTTCATTTACCAAGAGTGTTTAAGTAAAATACAAGTTGGTAAGCGGATATCTATGAAATATGTTATTCAAAAAGTTCAAAGCTTAATTAAATCAGGATTCATATCACCTAGATATTTTCCTTTGGCACATAAGTTGACTTGGAAAAATGCTGTGGAAAATTATTGCTCTCTTTTAACAGAAAGGGAATATTTCAAGAAAATAGGCGAAGACTTATTTGAGATGGTGAAAGAAATAAAAGTTCCAAACTCAATAGATGAAGCTATGAAATGGGAGGAAGAAATCTTCCGAAAATTAGACAATGGAAGATCTCGGAATGGTTCAAAAATAGATGAATATTGTTTCTTTTTCGGTTCAGTGGCAGGATTCAGTAAAATTAGGTAGAATATGTAATAAGTGCTAATACCTTTCGATTGACGAAAGAGATAGAGTGATAATGAATGGAGGATGGCAATGGCCGACGAAACAGAAGTAAAAACACTTCCTTCACGTTCCGAAATAGCGGAGGATATGACGTGGAGACTAGAAGATATTTTTTCATCAGATGAAGCTTGGGAAAAAGAATATGATGATATAAAAGAACAGTTAAAAGATGCAGGTCAATTTAAAGGAAAACTAAATGAAAGTGCGGATAATTTATTTGAAGCCCTTGATTTCCAATCAAAAGTATCAGAGCGAATGGGAAGGCTTTATACATATGCACATATGCGTTACGATCAAGATACAGGGAATTCTCACTACCAAGGTTTCAATGCGCGAGCTGAAAGCTTATATTCTATTTTAGCGAGTGAGTTTTCTTATATTGTACCTGAAGTTTTGGATATGGAAGAAAGCAGGATTTCTCAGTTCTTAGAGGAAAATAAAGATCTTCAGTTATATAAAAAGGCATTGGAAGAAATTAATTTGCAAAGAGGCCATGTGTTATCAGCTGAACAAGAGGCCCTTCTTGCACAAGCATCTGAAGTTTTAGGTGCATCCAGTACAACCTTCGGAATGTTGAACAACGCGGACTTAGAGTTTCCTGTTATAAAAGATGAGGATGGGAAAGATGTTCAAATCTCTCACGGTAATTATATTCGTTTTTTAGAAAGCTCTGATCGAAGAGTACGTGAGGAAGCTTTTAAGAAAGTGTATGAAACGTATGGCAAGTTCAGTAATACATTTTCCAGTACATTGAGTGGAGCTGTTAAGAAGGATAATTTCTATGCAAAAGCTAGAAATTATAAGTCTGCAAGACAAGCTGCACTTTCTGCAAATAATATACCAGAAAGTGTATACGACAATTTAGTTGAGACAATTAATAAGAACCTGCATTTATTGCATCGCTATGTAAAGCTTCGTAAAAAAGTACTCGGTGTTGATCAATTGCATATGTACGATCTCTATACGCCTTTAGTAAAAGATGTGAAAATGAACATCCCTTATGAGGAAGCCAAAAATTTAGTTATTGAAGGTCTGGCTCCACTTGGAGAAGAATATACAAATATTCTTAAAGAAGGATTTGAAAATCGCTGGGTTGACGTATTTGAAAATAAAGGCAAGCGGAGTGGAGCATATTCATCTGGTGCCTATGGGACAAATCCTTATATTCTTATGAACTGGCAGGACAATGTAAACAATTTATTTACGCTTGCACATGAGTTTGGCCACAGTGTCCATAGTTACTATACAAGAAAGTCACAGCCTTATCCATATGGGGATTATTCCATCTTTGTTGCGGAAGTTGCTTCTACATGTAATGAGGCACTGCTAGGTGACTTTATGTTAAAACGTACTAACGACAAGAAAGAGCAACTTTATTTGCTTAACCATTATTTAGAAGGATTCCGTGGAACTGTTTTCCGTCAAACAATGTTTGCAGAATTTGAACATATTATCCACCAAAAAGCTCAAAATGGAGAAGCTTTGACAGCAGATATGTTGACAAGGGAATATTATGAATTAAATAAGAAATATTTTGGCGAAGATGATATTCATATTGATGAAGAAATTGGATTGGAATGGTCAAGAATCCCTCATTTCTACTATAATTACTACGTTTATCAATATGCAACAGGCTTCAGTGCTGCTGCTGCATTATCAAGCCAAATTCTTGAAGAAGGGGAATCTGCGGTTACTCGTTATATCGAGTTCTTAAAAGCTGGAAGCTCTGATTACCCTATTGAAGTATTGAAAAAAGCAGGAGTCGATATGACGACTGCTGCACCAATTGAAGCAGCTTGCAAAGTATTTGAAGAAAAGCTTGCCGAAATGGAGCAATTATTAGGAGAATAAAATACAAATATTAAGCTGCTCTCTTTTTTAGGGAGCAGCTTTTACTTATGAAAGCCGCGAAACTTATTTCTGCTGTTAATGAAAGTCAATAAGATAAGCAACGCAATAAAAAGTAGGGGAGATGTAATATAAATCGGAATTAAATTCATCAAACCAAGGATATTAATGAAAAAGCAGACAAAGATAAAAGCGACCATCAAACAAATGACTACTTTTCGCAGGTCTCCGTCTCCTTTCTTATAGTATTTAATAATTTATATGCCTAAAAATATTCGGTAATACTGAATTTTCAATGCACGGTCAAATAAAAAGATACCAGGCTGAATAACCTGGTATCGATATAATTAAAGACAATTCATGTTGTACTTCCAAAAGCTTCCGTTTTTCGCATGGATTTTTTGTACCTTTTGTTGCAATTGTAATTTCTTCATTTGCTTTTCTATTTGCTGTACTGGTACATCATAGATTAAGGCGAGATCCTTTGATGCCATTATAGGATGATTGGTTAAGAACAATTCAAGCGGAGGTTTCTCAGCGGGTTTTGGAAATCTCTCCAGCATTTCAGTTAAAAGTTGAACATAAATATCGTATGAATAAAGGCCAGTAATTTTTAACCCTTCATCTTCAATATTCTCGTTGAAAAAAACCATAGCAGGCATTTCATTTACTTCCATCTCTGAGGAAATTTTCAAGTCACATTGAAATGCTTTTGCTGAACTTTGTGAGTACACATCACGTATGAATTCTTCTAAATCTAACCCGACATGTTTGGCACACTGTTGAATGACATTTATATCTGTAATATCGGCATTTTCTACAAAGAGCAACTCTTGCAGTCTTCGAATAAATCGAATCCCAGCTTTTTTTCCTTGTAGTTCAGCCGCTTTAATGCTTATGGCTGCTAAATGAGGTGTATAGGAGCGCTGTTCGTTTTGGGATTGGTACGTATTATTCTTTTTCCCCAGATTTCCACTTCTTTTATTCCATACTGCTAGATTTCCACATAAAACGTACTTAAGTGTGAAATAATCTCCGTATTCAATTTGAAGCTTGTTGATGATTGGAGAAAGTGACCAGCATTCCGCACAAAAAGGGTCGATAAACAAATAAATTTCCATAGGCTTATTGTCCATGTAATGCGTTTGTTTATTTGCTGACCGTTGTTTATTCAAGACCATTCACCTTTTGTTACAGGTAGTATGTCATGGTCTCTTTTAGCTAGGACTTTAGTATTTAGTATTTTATTAGCACCAAATGCGTCATACGGCTTCATACGTTTCTCAACCATATGAATCGCTCCTTTATCTAAAATTGTATATTTATTGTAGCAACCAGTACAGAATAACTCAAACAAATAGCACTGAATGTAGAAGTAAAATAAAAAACTGCCCAATATTACTGGGCAGTGTGTATATTATTTAGCTATAAAATGTTTCGGTAACTTTCCTAACGTAGTTTTGTGTTTCTTTAAATGGAGGAATGCCTCCATATTTATCAACATTTCCTGGTCCAGCATTATAGGCCGCAAGTGCTAGGACAAGGTTCCCGTCATATTTGTCGAGCATATTCCGTAAATACTTACTTCCGCCCATAATATTTTCCAATGGATCAAAGATATCATTAACGCCAAGACCTTTTGCTGTTTGTGGCATGAGCTGCATTAATCCTGATGCTCCAGCGTGGCTAACAGCTGCAGAGTTGAAATTTGATTCATGCTTAACGATAGATTTTATGAGCTTAGCAGGGAGATTATACACCTCAGATGCTTTCTGGATGATTGCCTCTAAATTTTCTGGGATAGTAGTATTAGTTGCATTTGAGCCTGACGAAATTGGAAAAGCACTTGAATTAGCAAACACGGGAAGACTGCCTATTTGCATTTGATAAACGGCACCCAACGTATTCGTATTGAAAGTTTGCGAAGCAGGAGCGTTAACAGAGTTCATCACGGTTTGCTGTAACAATTCTGCAAAAGAATTACTTTCTTCATTAAGTAGTGAATTAGATCTTGCACCCGAAAATCCTTTTATTAGCTGAATATCAAGTATCGTTTTTAATTGGCCAAGTGTATTCATGTCATAACATCCTTCTTTCTCGGTAAGCTAAGAAAGTATAAGTTTTTTATAGTCTTTTTGAATTTAGATTTTTGCTGTCCAGCTCCAGCGTCTATCGACTAGCAAACTTCTTGTCCTTCTCTTTTACGTAAGTCAACATCGATTCGTCCTATTTGTCCAGCTACTCGCGCCAGCCCCTCGAGGTCAAATAACCTGAGTCATAAAAAGTCAAAGAGCGACTTTTTTGCCTCAGAACATTTGCTTGTCGGAGGCCAGCAGGACGCGGGTCAGGAAGGCGTTGCAACAGGACGTTGCGCCCTTAGCCTTCCTTCATTATACAGGCGCCATTCGCTTTTCGTGGACTCATCGTGTTTCCTTTATCTCAGTCGAAGGTCGAAAATGAACGTCGACGGACCCACATCCTGTGGGACTGTACGTCGATGAGCAATGCGCTTGCGCTTTTCTTATAATGCATGATATAGCCTGCTTATTTTATTATCGGCATTTCGAATCTCAATGTTAAATTTTTTTAGTAAATGATAAAATATCTTCTCGCCTTTTTCGCGATTTTGAGTTTCATATTCTATTTCGAAGTCTTCTTTGCCAAGATAGAAGCTGTGGTCAAATACGAGAAGACCTTTTTCGTATTCCACTTCCGAACGATCTGTCCGGAGTGTCCCAAAAAGTATAAATTTATCTATAGGAATATTCATTTTTTGTATTTCGTCTTTAACTTCCCCGTTTGGCAGAAGAGCATCGTTTATAAATGCTTTTGCTTCTGCTTCAGTAATATAGTCATTGATTTCCAAAAGTCCATCCTCTAAGGGCTTTTTTAATGTTATCTCATATTTTTCAGGCAAGGATCGTATACGTAAAGCCGCATTTAATTTCTTTAAAGCAAAATCCTTTGTATCAAAATAGTGATTTGTCTGAGAGAAAAACATTTCTTTTGAAATATGAAAGGCTTTCAACAGAAGCTGGAATTCTGCCTCCGTAACTATATTTTTAAATTCGATTTCAATATTTCTAGACAATTTTAGCCATCCTTCCACATATGTCTAATCTTATTATTACCGTAATTAGGATTGATTTCAATAATTGTTGATAGTCAATCTTTAAGAAATAATTGTTTATGCTAAAATAAAAGAGGTAATTCTTTCTAATTGAGGTGACTTTTTGGTGAACCACTGGGATCAATTTTTAGCTCCATATAAACAAGCGATAGACGAATTGAAAATTAAATTAAAAGGAATGAGAAGCCAATTTGAGCTTGAACATATACATTCGCCGATTGAATTTGTAACTGGGCGGGTAAAGCCAATTGCAAGCATATTGGATAAGGCACAACAAAAAAATATACCACTTGATAAAATAGAGTCTGAAATGCAGGATATAGCAGGTCTAAGAATGATGTGTCAATTTGTGGACGATATTGAAACAGTTGTTAAGTTGCTCAGACAGCGAAATGATTTCCGAATTGTAGAGGAACGCAATTATATCTCTAATAAAAAACAAAGTGGATATCGTTCTTACCACGTTGTGATAGAATATCCTGTCCAAACAATACGCGGCGAGAAGAAAATATTGGCGGAAATTCAAATCCGGACACTTGCGATGAACTTTTGGGCTACAATTGAGCACTCGCTTAACTATAAATATAAAGGTCAATTCCCTGAAGAGATTAATAAAAGGCTGCAAAGCGCGGCGGAGGCAGCCTTTCGTCTAGATGAGGAAATGTCGCAAATTAAAGAGGAAATTCAAGAAGCGCAAGTTTATTTTACGAAAAATAAAGAAGCCGTTAAAAAGTTGGAGGAAAAAAACTGATAATCACTAACTTAGTAAGAAAGGATGAGAACAGTGAAATTTGCGATCACATCGAAAGGAAATCCAACATCCAATGCGTTAATGCATAAGATGAGAACGTATTTGCAGGATTTTGAGATGGTCTATGACGAAGATCAACCGGATATCGTTATTTCCGTTGGTGGGGATGGTACGTTACTTTATGCGTTTCACCGTTATAGTTCAAGACTGGATAAAACAGCTTTTGTTGGTGTACATACTGGTCATCTTGGCTTTTATGCCGATTGGGTGCCTAGCGAGATTGAAAAACTTGTAATAGCGATTGCGAAAACTCCATATCAAATCGTTGAATACCCACTGCTAGAAGTTTTGATTCGTTATCGTCATGGCGGGAAAGAAACACGATATTTAGGATTAAATGAATCTACAGTTAAAAGTCTTGTTGGAACACTTGTTATGGACGTGGAAATTCGTGGTGATCATTTTGAACGTTTTCGAGGCGATGGATTATGTGTCTCTACTCCATCAGGAAGTACAGCATATAATAAAGCATTAGGTGGTGCAATTATTCATCCATCTCTTCATTCCATACAGCTTGCAGAAATGGCATCTATTAATAATAAAGTATTCCGGACAGTTGGCTCACCGCTTATATTACCAGAACATCATACTCTTGTTTTAAAACCGGTTAAAACATTTGATTTTCATGTAACCGTCGATCATTTAACCGTTATGCACCGTGACGTAAAGTCTATTCAATTTCGAGTGGCAGAAGAAAAAATACGATTTGCGAGATTCCGTCCTTTCCCATTTTGGAAAAGGGTTCATGACTCATTTATTTCAGATGGAGATTAATATATGAGTCCGTATTCATTAAAATGGACCATTGATAAAAGTGGTGCTGGTCAAATCATCAAAGAATTTTTGAAATCTAAAGGCATATCGAAGCGGGCATTAACTGACATTAAATTTTCTGGCGGTTCGATAAAAGTAAATGGGCAAGAACAAAATGTTCTTCATCTTCTTAAAGAATCCGATGAATTGGTTGTCGAATTTCCAACAGAAGATTTAAATGAAAAGATGAGAGGGGAAGACATTCCTCTTTCAATCTGTTATGAAGACGAAGATATTATTGTCTTAGAAAAGCCAGCTTTTATGAGTACAATTCCATCCCGAGATCATCCGTCAGGAAGTATCGCCAATGCACTTGTACATCATTATGAACGAACAGGTAATGTTTCAGCAGTACATATTGTAACAAGATTGGACCGCAATACATCTGGTTTAGTGCTTATTGCAAAACATCGCCATGCCCATCATTTACTAAGTTTACAGCAGCAAAAAGGAAAGATTAAAAGATATTATGAGGCATTTGCGGAAAATGGATTTCATAAACAGGAAGGCTGTATCAATGCTCCGATTGGAAGAAATCCATCCAGTATAATTGAAAGGGAAGTAAGGATGGACGGGCAAAGGGCAGTTACTCATTATAAAGTAGTTCAGAATTATCCTCAATTTTCCCATATAAGATTAGAACTTGAAACGGGCAGGACACATCAAATAAGAGTGCATATGGCTTATATCGGGCATCCTTTGCTTGGCGATGATTTATACGGCGGCAATCAAGCCTTCATTAATCGCCAAGCCTTGCACTGCAAAGAATTACATTTTATACAACCTATAAAACAATTAAAACTTTCTTTTTCCTCCCCGCTTCCAATGGATATGGAAACACTTCTTACGAAGGGAAATTTGTGAATTTTTCAGGGACAATCGGCATACTTGAAGGAACAGAGATTGTTTTCATTTCGGGATATCTGAAAGCTGTCAGTTTTCCACCAAAGACGGCTCCAGTATCTATATTTATCGTTTTTCCTATAAGTCTGGGCTCGCGTACTGGAGTGTGTCCATATACGATGAAGGGCTTCCCTTTGTAATGTTTTGCCCAGTCACGGCGAACAGGCATTCCATTAGGAAGGGTTTCTCCCGTCACATCTCCATATAAAACAAATGATTTTACACTTTTATTGTTTTTACCGATATAATCTGCTCTAATCCCAGCGTGTGCAATAACGAGTTTTTCATCGTCAAGGACATAATAAAGTGGAGAGGCTTCATAAAGATCTGTAAACATTTTCCTATAATGATTCCATTCTTTTTGTGATTGTGCATTAAGTTCTGCAACAGTTGTTTCTAATCCATGTGTGATCTGTATGTTCCTTCCAAGAAAATAGCGATATAATTTATTGCAATGGTTCCCAGGAACGTAATAGGCCCCATGGTATTTCCATAGTTCCCAAACGACTTTAATCATTTTTAAAGAATCGGGTCCACGATCTGTTATATCACCAACAAAAGCTATTTTTCTCCGCTTTGCATGGGTAGGAATACCGCTTGCCCACGAGTAATCCATCTTTTTTGTAAGCGTGACAAACTCATCATAGCATCCATGTACATCTCCAATAATATCGATATTCAAACCATTCACCTCACAATATAAAAATAATATCGAATGATGTATATTTTCTTTCAATTTTGTAGCGACAAAAGTATATAGATTTGTTAGGATAGTGTAGACAAAAGGGGAGGAGGAGTCAAATTGGATAACAAATACGATATAAATAGCCAAATCAATGAAGAACTTCTTAATACCACAATAAATAAAGATGATATTCTTGGATTTCGAGAGGAGTTCCTGACTCTTCACCCATATGACCAAGCACAATTTTTTTTCAAATTATCCCCAGATGATCGAATAAAAATTTATAATTTTTTATCTCCAAAAGAGCTTGCCGACTTTTTCGAAATGCTCGAAATAGAGGATCATGAATATAAAGATATTTTAGCGGAAATGGATCCAAAATATGCGGCAGATATGCTTGCAAATATGTTCACCGATAATGCCGTTGACGTTTTAAATAACTTGGATAAGGATCAAACTGCCAGTTATTTATCTATCATGGACCATACGGCAGCTCAAGAAATAAAAGGCTTGCTTCATTATGAGGAATATACAGCAGGAAGTATTATGACGACGGAATTTATTGCTATTTCAGCAAATCAAACGGTCCGTTCAGCTATGTATATTTTAAAAAAGGAAGCACCTAAAGCTGAAACCATTTACTATGTTTATGTAATAGATGAGGATGGCAGGCTTGTCGGAGTCATTTCTCTGCGCGATTTAATTATTAGCAGTGATGATACGATGATTTCAGACATAATGTTTGATCGGATTGTCTCCATTTCTGTAAGTGCTGACCAGGAAGAAGCCGCTAAACAGATGAGAGACTATGATTTACTTGCTCTACCAGTAGTTGATTTTCAAAATCATTTACTTGGAATCATTACAGTCGATGATATTATCGACGTTATTGATGAGGAAGCATCGGATGACTATTCTAAACTTGCCGGTGTTTCCGACATGGACACTATTGATAAAAATCCCTTTGCTGCTGCAAAAAAGAGACTTCCATGGCTAATCATTTTGCTTTTTTTAGGGATGTTCACTGCAAGTCTTATCGGAAAATTTGAAGATACTTTAAGTAAAGTACCCATTGTGGCAGTCTTTATTCCTCTTATTGCTGGTATGGCGGGGAATACAGGGACACAGGCATTGGCCGTTGCAGTCCGGGGAATTGCAACTGGAGAACTGGAAGAAGCAAGTAAATTTAAACTCATTATGAGAGAATCAGGTACAGGATTAATCACAGGAACGATTTGCGGAGTTTTAGTATCTGTTATTGTATACGTATGGAAAGGGGAACTATTACTAGGCTTTCTTGTAGGGATCGCTATACTTGCATCTTTGTTTGTAGCTACTTTAGCGGGTTCACTAGTTCCATTGGCGATGCATAAATTTAAAATTGATCCCGCCGTCGCTTCGGGTCCATTCATTACGACGATGAATGATATGACTTCCATTCTCATATATTTTGGTTTGGCAACGATGTTTATGAATTATTTAATTCACTAGTAAACTGAAACAACCTTATTGAAAGTTGGTACACCTTATGGAACAGGATTCTTCTCTGCTATCACTCGTTATTGTATTAGTTGTGGCATTTATAACTCCATTCTTATTGCACCGATTCCGTCTTACATTTTTGCCAGTTGTCATTGCTGAAATCATTATGGGCTTAATTATTGGTAAAAGTGGACTGAATTTAGTACACGACGGTTCATGGTTAAATACGCTCTCGACTCTAGGATTTATCTTTTTAATGTTTTTAAGCGGGTTGGAAATTGACTTCTCCGCTTTTAAAACGAATAAAAAGAAAAAAGTACTGCCAAGTGGAAAATTGGAACCTAATCGATTAGCTGTTTCATTGATTATTTTCTTCGGTATTTTTATCTTATCAATTGGATTGTCTTTTTTATTTGTAAAAATTGGATTGATTGAAAATGTTTTCTTAATGACCTTAATTATCTCAACTATATCATTAGGTGTCGTTGTTCCTACTTTGAAGGAAGCAAATGTGTTAAAAACGGGAATTGGCCAAATTATTTTACTCGTTGCTGTTATTGCGGATCTTGTCACGATGATATTACTTGCCATTTTTGTATCTGTTTCCAGCGAAAGTGAAGGGAATATGTGGCTATTACTTATTTTATTTGCAACAGGGCTGATACTATATGTGATTGGCAGTCGACTTAAAAATCGTCCAATTATTGAGAGATTATCAACTGGAACCGTGCAAATAGGAACGAGAGCTATTTTTACATTAATTATCGTCCTCGTGGCGTTATCAGAATCTGTAGGTGCTGAAAATATTTTAGGCGCTTTTTTGGCCGGAACATTAGTGTCTTTATTAAATCCGAGACAAGAATTGGTGCAGCAGCTCGATTCATTTGGGTATGGATTTTTAATTCCCATTTTCTTTGTAATGGTTGGTGTTGAACTTGATTTATGGTCACTTTTAAGTGATAAAAATTTATTGCTTTTAATTCCGTTATTATTAGTAGCACTTCTAGCTTCAAAAATCTTTCCAGTATTCATATTAAGAAAATGGTATGATACAAAAACGGTTGTAGCCTCCGCTTTCTTGCTTACGTCTACATTGTCCCTTGTCATTGCTGCAGCGAAAATTGCAGAGCGGATCGATGTAATTACACCTGAAATGAGTGGAACATTTATATTAGTTGCAGTAATCTCATGTATCATTACTCCGATTTTCTTTAAAAAATGGTTTCCGAAAGAAAATGGGTATGAACGAAAACTTAAATTAGCTTTAATAGGAGCAAATCAATTGACTCTACCAGTATCTAAAGAACTAAATGATACACAATTTGACTCAACCGTTTATCATAAAAAATTGGAGAAGGTAGAAACGCAAAGTTCAGACTCAATCTTTAATATTGTGTACATCCAAGATTATGAAAACCTCGAGTTAAAAAAAGCAGGTGTATTTGATTCAGATATTATGTTTATGTCAACTGGCGATGAAAAGCAAAATGCAGCTTTAGCTATTGAAGCAAAGAAAAGTGGGATTGAAAGAGTGATTGCGAGAATCGAAAGCCCTGAATTGGCAAAGCAGTTAAAGGAATATGAAATCGAAGTATTTTCAACTATTTTGTCTACCACAGCTTTACTAAAAGCATTAATAGAATCGCCAAAAGTGGCACAAATCATGACGAATGGTGAAACAGCATTATATGAAATAATGATGCTGAATAGTCATTATGCACATATGACATTAAGAGAATTTCCGTTTATGGGTGATGTCATAGTCGTAAGAATATTTAGGGGAAATGATTCTTTAGTTCCTCACGGAGATACCGAATTGCAAATGGAAGATCGATTAATTGTGACTGGATCAAAAGAATATGTGGATCATTTAATGAAAGAACTCCAGTATAACATTTAGAGAGGTAATCCTTTATCAATCATACTTTACAATTTTGAAAGTTATCATGTATGATTAGGACTAGGTACTAATAACTTGTAAAAACTTTTTAGACTGATAATAAGGGGATGATTAAATGAATCTTTCTTTAAATGGAAAAACGTTTGTCGTAATGGGAGTAGCCAATAAACGCAGCATTGCTTGGGGGATTGCTCGTTCGCTTCATAATGCCGGTGCGAAGTTAATATTTACATATGCAGGCGAGCGTCTTGAAAAAAGTGTCCGTGAACTTGCTGATTCATTAGAAGGAGAAAAATCACTTGTACTTCCTTGTGATATTACTAAAGATGAAGATATCGAACAATGCTTCACTCAAATAAAAGAAGCTGTCGGTCCTATCCACGGTATCGCACACTGTATCGCATTTGCAAATAAGGAAGAGTTAAGTGGAGATTATTTAAATGTAACGAGAGATGGATTCTTATTAGCTCAAAATATTAGCGCATATTCACTAACTGCCGTAGCGAAAGCAGTGCAAAATCTTGATATTATGCCTGATGGCGGCAGTATTGTAACATTAACGTATCTAGGTGGGGAGCGAGTTGTTACGAACTATAACGTAATGGGTGTAGCAAAAGCTTCCCTTGATGCAAGTGTCATGTATTTAGCGAGTGATCTTGGAAAACACGGAATAAGAGTCAATTCCATTTCTGCAGGTCCAATTAGAACGCTATCTGCAAAAGGAATCAGTGACTTCAATAGCATATTAAAAGACATTGAGGAAAGGGCACCGCTTCGTAGAACGACAACACCTGAAGAAGTTGGTGACACGGCGTTATTCTTATTTAGTGATCTATCACGCGGTATTACGGGTGAGAGTATACATGTAGATTCAGGGTTCCACATTTTAGCTATATAAAATGTAAGCAGCTGTCACGAATGAGTGTCAGCTGCTTTTCTTATGCTTTAGGAAATTGAAAAATTGGGGACTTGTGGAAAAATTAAGAAGATAGTTCCAGCCTAGCAAGTAGCCAGCGACTAGCCAATTTAGGTTTCTTTCTACTATAAGTCAACATCGACGGATCGACGGACCCACTTCCTGTGCGCCTGTACGTAGCTGAACAGGCGCTTGCGCTTTTGTTCCTTTTTTGGAAACCTTAGGCTCTTTTATGCATACATATAAAACGAAGTAAGAAGAACGGAGGTGCTCCTTCATGGAGAATAATAAGGAAGGAACTAAAGAGGAGCCTTTATTATACATCCATCAGCCAAAATTCAAACAGCCTGAAAGAAAGATGCAAGACTCTTTTTTATCAGAGGAGATAACGGATACAATAGACTTGGAAAAAATATTTCCAAAGGAGGTGGAAAAAAAGCAAAGTTTTACTCTTCCTCCTATAGACAGTGAAAAGGAAATAGAAGTAGTGCAAGATATACCCAAAGAAAAGCAAGAAGAAATTAAAAAACCTATAAATGCTGCAGACTATTTTCGTAGAAATACGCCTTCAAGAAAGACTTGGAATTTGAACTTGGTAACACCCTTTAGAGATATGTCAATTAAGGAAAAACTAGAATACTTATCAGGATTTCCAAGCAGTCAGCAACCCTTCCCATGTGAATTCATTACGGAAAAACAACAATATAAAGGTACATTAAGTAAGTATGAAAATAATCGAATATTTATTAAAAACCTACAAGGTGACATGGACGAGATTGATGTAAAAGAACTACAAACAATAAAAATTTTATATAAAACGTAATAAGAAATGGGGCATATTTTGCCCCATTTCTTATTAGACCTCACAAATGCCAAGATTAACATCGGAAATACATTGAACTGCACAGAAGCAATGTAGATCAACTGTTATACAGCTATTGCTTGAAGCCCAGTTATTTACTGAACAAAGTGCTTCGTAGCTAAGTGTTCCATTAGGAAATAAATTTACAACTGTTTGGCCATTTAAAGGAATTAACACGCGTAATGTGGCGCAGCAATTATCGAAAATGTCTTCGACTCTAAAAAATACTGATACACATTTTCCAGCGGTACCTTTAAATAATGCTTTAAATAATTCTCCGTTTTTATTAGTTAAAGTAAAAACACGAGTATCAGAACGTTGGCGGGCTGGAAGTGCTAATTCACCTAGAGGTTCAACAAAACAGTTGGATGTGCAAGGAAGGCACTCTTCTTCCACTGCTTCATCTTGAATATCCTTAATGGCACGGACTACTTGACACACACAGTTAAGCCGGCATCCGCACCCCGAATTGGAACTGGTTTCAAGCACTTCACTTGATTCCATCTCTTCAAAACTCATGGATTATATCCTCCTTATCTTTAAAATGATTCATTTACACTACTAACATATTAGGTAGTAGCCAAATGAGTTACGGACAGACGCCCCATTTTGGGAAAATAGGCAGGTTAGGAGCTGAGAAAATGGATATTTCATGGATCAAATTTGTATTAATGAGTCTAGCTATATTTCGGGTTACGAGACTAATTGTGTTTGACAAAATAACAGCTTTCATTAGAGCCCCATTTTTAATGGAATATGAAGAAACTAATCTTTTAGGTGAAAAAGAAACGTATTTGGTGCCACGTGAAAAGGGATTGCGTGGTTGGATCGGAAAGCTGATTAGCTGCTATTGGTGTACAGGAATATGGGTAGCAACAGCAGTGTTCATTTTTCAATGGTTTTTTTCATTCATTGTGGATCCAATCCTCATAATTTTTGCTCTAGCAGGAATGGCAGCAATATTTGAATCGATTATCCAAATTCTCATAAAAGATTAATTTAGCCCTTTTTAAAAACACATGCGCCAAACATTTCATAAAATGTAGAAGGTTGGATTTAAAAAAATTCAGGAAGTGATTTACATGCAAAGACCACCTAGAAGGCCAAGACCAATAGGACCAACCCGTCCAAGAAAATCCGGTTGTGGATGCGGAAAACCGATAAAAAAGCCTAGAGGTTATTAAGTGAATATGAATGGAATAAGGATTGACTCTATAGAGTCATCCTTATTCTTTTTAAACAGTAAAAAAATATAACTTTTTTATAGGTCTATATTTTTAGGTAAGACTATTAGTGTCTAGCTCCAGCACCTATCGACTAGCAAACTTCTTGTCCTTCTCTTTTGCGTAAGTCAACATCGGCTCGTCTTGTCTAGCATCAGGCGCCAGGCCCTCGAGATCAAATAACCTGAGTCAATAAAAGTCAAAGATCAGACTTTTTTGCCTCAGAGCATTTGCTTGTCGGAGGCACGTAGGATGCGGGTCAGGAAGGTGTTGCAACAGGATGGTGCGTAATTAGCCTTCCTTCTTTATTCGAGCGCCCTACGCTTTCCCAACCTCGCCGTGTTTCCTTTATTCAGTCGAAGGCCCTAATAGGAACGTCGACTAAAACCGCCACTTCCTGTGGCAACGTCGACGGACCCACATTCTGTGGGCCTGTACGTCGATGGGCAAGGTGGTGCTTGCGCTTTTCTTAACATAATCATTCATAATTTATCAAATGTAGTGAAAAATATTGATAACCTTACTTTATTTTTTGCACTGGAGTGTGATCTGTACACTCCTTAGGCTTATAAACTGGGAGGAGTCCATGATCAAAAAAATAATGATTTCCACTATTATATGTGCTATTTTTTTCACTGGCGCATGTTCTAATCAACCTGATGAACAAAAAAGCAAATTATCATTAATAAAGAAAACACAGCCTGCACCGATTGAAATCAACTATAAGCGGAAGGATGATTCCATAGCGTTCCAAGTAAGAGAAGAAGTCAAAAAGAAGGATTCAATTTACGATGTTGCCGTTTTAGAAGGGGATCATAATATCCTTGTAAGCTACAAAGTAAAACATCTTCAACGATTTCGAATGAAAAAAATCGAAAAAGATTTAACAAAGTCATTAAAAAAGAAATTTCCTGATCATTCATTCATCGTGTCTAGTGACTATAAAATTTTTCTTGAAGCTATTCGATTAAAAGAAGAATTAGAATACGATAATTTATCAAATAAAGAAGCAAAAAAGCGTTTGAATAAAATTATTAAATTAAAGAAGGAAATGACATAAAAATGGCTAAAAAAAATAAAACAAAAACTCCTGAACAAATTAAATATGATCAAATGCAAAAAAAGCATGAGCTTAAGAGACCAATATTAAAAAATTGTATTCGTGCTTTTTTTGTTGGCGGGACAATTTGTTTAATTGGCCAAGCCATTACTTATTTCTATATTTATTACTTTGATTTTACAGAAAAGACAGCGGGTAATCCGACTGTTGCTACAATGGTTTTTATTGCAATGCTTTTGACAGGATTCGGTTTATACGATAGGCTCGGACAATTTGGAGGAGCAGGAAGTGCTGTACCAGTTACAGGATTCGGAAATGCAGTAATTTCTTCAGCGATTGAACATCGTACAGAAGGATTTGTCCTCGGTGTGGGAGGAAATATTTTTAAACTTGCTGGTTCCGTTATTGTTTTTGGTGTTTTTTCCGCATTCGTAGTAGCTCTCATTAAAACCTTCATTTCCCAGTGGGGGGGATTCTAATGCTAACCGGTTCACAAACATGGATATTTCAAAACAAGCCAGTCATCCTCTCTACAGGAGTTGTAGGCGGCCCTTTTGAAAAGGATAGCCGACTTGCAAGTGATTTCGATAAATTCCATGATGATTTGTGGATGGGACAAGACTCATATGAAAAAGCCCAACGAGTTTTATTGGAGGACGCCGTACAGATTGCATTAAGAAAAAAAGCGTTTAAGGAAGATGCAATTCAATTTTTTCTTGCAGGGGATTTAATCAATCAGATCACTCCTACTAGTTTTGCAGCAAGAACAAATCAAATTCCACATTTAGGTTTATTCAGCGCATGTGCTGTGTCCACGCAAGGACTTGCCCTTGCAGCCATGATCATAAATAATGGGGGAGCTAAGCGCATTCTTACTGGAGCGGCAAGTCATAATGCTTCAGCTGAAAAGCAATTTCGTTATCCTACTGAATACGGAGGTCAAAAACCTCCAACCGCACAGTGGACAGCAACAGGTGCTGGTGTTGGTCTAGTAGGAACAGATGAAAATCTGGAAAATCCTCATCCAAGGATTATTGCAGCGACTATCGGGAAAGTGATTGATTTAGGATTGTCGGACCCTTTTAATATGGGTGGAGCAATGGCACCAGCGGCAGTTGATACCATTCAGCGTCATTTATTTGATTTAAAAGTGGATCCTTCTTATTATGATTTAATCATCACTGGAGATCTTGCAGAAATTGGAAGAAATACAGCTTTGGAGCTGTTTAGAGAAAAAGGTGTAGCTATTCAGGAACAAAAATTCCAAGATTGTGGATTACTTCTTTACACCCCCGAGCAAGAAGTTTTTGCCGGTGCGAGCGGTCCAGGATGCTCCGCAACCGTCATGTACGGACACTTACTTAACCAAATGGCAAAAGGTGTATACAAACGAATTTTAGTAGTAGCAACGGGAGCACTACTGTCGCCATTATCTTTCCAGCAAAAAGAAACTATACCATGTATAGCTCACGCAGTAGCGATTGAGTTTAATTAGACATATATAAAGAAGGAGTGAAGAATATGCTTGCTATGTTCTTTTGGGCATTTGTGATTGGTGGTTTAATCTGTGTGATTGGTCAATTAATGTTTGATGCAGCTAAATTAACGCCAGCTCATACTTTAAGCATTTTAGTAAGTGCAGGGGCTATTTTGGCAGGGCTCGGCCTCTATGAACCCCTTATTGATTTTGCTGGAGCAGGGGCAACAATTCCCATCACAAGTTTTGGAAACTCCCTTGTTAATGGAGCGATGGTGGAAGCTGAAAAACATGGGATAGTAGGAGTTATGACAGGAATGTTTGAAGTTACTTCTTCTGGAATATCTGCCGCAATCGTTTTCGGTTTTATCGGAGCTCTTTTATTTAAGCCGAAAGGATAAAGTTGGGAAAGTTTTGCATTACAATGTAAATGCCCATACAGATTTCAATTACCTCACATAATTTATTAGGGATATAACATAAGTGAGGTGAAAGTCTATGTTTGGTTATGGAGGATATGGCGGTTTCGGAGGTTTCGGTGGCTGCTGCGGTTATGGTGGCTACGGTGGAGGCTTCTATGGCGGGAATGCGTTTGTTTTGATTGTTGTATTGTTCATCTTGCTAATCATTGTAGGAGCCAGCTTTTGCTTCTAAAACGTAAGGGACGGAGTACATCTTATCTGGGTATTCCGTCCTTTTTTTCCTCTCATTTCACTTATTAATATGTACCTTCATATCATATACAGATGAAAGGGAGGGAGCGGCAAGTAATGGAAAATCAATTTTTTAAAAACATTGAAAAGAAGACTGGAGTAAATATGAATGATATCTTTGAATTAGCTAATTCGTTGCAAAACGCTAATTTTAAAGATGAAAAAACAGTACGCGGAATCATTAAAAGAGTATCTGAATTGGCTAATAAACCAGTACCAAAAGAGCTGGAAGACAAAATGGTCCAAACAATCATCCAAGATGGAAGTAAACTTGATTTAGGTGCCATCAGCCAAATGATGAATAAAAAATAATTTGAAAAAATAGCTGCTCATACAATGGGCAGTTATTTTTTTATAAAAAATGTTTACAATTAATTAAAATGGGTAGAGAGAAATGAAAAAACTTTTTTGGGGTGAGAAAAATGGGCTATATTGCACCAATCACACAATACCAATATATGCAATATCATGAGAGAGTAAGAGCAAAAGGGAAGAAATTAGACCCCTATCCAATTAATTCTGTCCAAAAAATAAGCTTAAACTCAAATCATGACTACAATAGTCTCGGTATAAAAAACAATCCATTGACAATAGAAAAAATAACAGGAAAAGGGAGACATTTCAGCGAATATGTATAAAAGCATATTCGAAGGGATGTCTTTTTTATGTTAACGCAAATAACCGATTCTTGTTTCTATATGAAAGGTCATGTAAACATTGGATACATTACAAAAAACGGAAAGGGTTTATTAATCGACAGCGGTTTGGATAAAGGAGCTGCCAAAAGAATAATAAAAATATTAAAAGAAAATCAGCTTCCTCTTCACTACTGCATCATAACACATGGACATGTAGACCATTATGGTGGAGCTAAATATTTGAAAAACGAAATGGAGATAGAATTTTTTTCAACAAAAATTGAGTCGTCATTTGTACAGAACCCAGTCCTTGAACCGATCTATTTATGGAATGGGGCTATGCCTATTAAAGAATTACGGAATAAATTTTTGGAAGGGGAAGAAACGGATATATTTGGTTTTTTAAATGAAGGGATTCAAAAGATAGGACCTTTTACATTTGAAGTAATGCCTTTTCCTGGCCATAGTTATGGTCAAATAGGGATACTGATTGATGACGTATTATTTGCGGCAGATTCATATTTCGGAGTCGATGTTTTAAATAAACATAAAGTGCCCTTTATCGTCGATGCGAAAGCAACGATAGAAACACTAGAAAAAATAAATGATCTAGATTGTCTGGGAGCTTTACCTGGTCATGGTGATTTTGAAGCTAAATTTAAATCAACAATACAAGCGAATAAAAAATGCCACGAAAATATCCTTGCCTTTTTACTTTCCAGTATTGAAAAGGAAGAAAATGGTGTGTACATGGAGGATTTACAAACTATATTTTTCCAACAATATGAGTTAAGCCCTGCCAACATCGGTTCATGGCTATTGTATAGGACTTCCTTTACTTCGTATATCTCAACACTGATAGAAAAAGGGCTTGTTTCTATTTCAATTAAAGACTACAAGCTATGGTTACAAAATACTAAAATTATAGAGCCTCGGTCTTCTTAATTTAATGACCAAGGCTCTATTTTAAGTAATATTCTTTTCCATTGTTTTATGTGGAATACCTGCATCTAAAAATTCATCGGATACGACACTATAACCTAATTTCTCATAAAATGGAATGGCATATGTTTGAGCATTGAGTTTTAGAATGCCAATCCCTTTTTCTTTCGCATGATTCTCTATAGCATCCATTAAGATTTTACCTGAACCGGAGCCCCGATTAGCCAATAAAACACATATGCGCTCTATTTTTCCTTTTCCATCCAATAGTCTAAATCTGCCGGCACCTATTGGGGTACTTCCAGAGTATAGAACAAAATGGTCAGAAACGTTTTCGAATTCATCGATTTCAAGTTCATATGGTACTTTTTGTTCTTCAACAAATACTGTCTTTCTAATATAGAAAGCTTCTTGAAGCTGAGCTTCAGTCTTTGCATTAACTACTTTCATTTACTGAGGATCCCTTCCTAATCGAAATGTTTCGTAAACTGTCCAAGAGTTGTTTTCTAATTGATACACTAGATGAAAACGGTCAATCATTTCCTCGTGTTCGATTCCAAGCATACGTAAAGAACCGTACACATCAGAATGCTCATCATTGGATAACTTTTGACCAATTGTTACGTGGGGAACAAAAGGATGTTGAGGTTCTCCGCCAGGAAGTTGATTGTAACAATCATCGTGCAATCCTTTTAATTCATCATTACTCTCTGCTTTAAAATAAATCGTATTTGTTATAGGCTGGAATGAGCTTACTTTATTGATTTTTAAGTTGAAAGGTTCATACTTTTGGGCAATTTCCTCGAGCTTTTCTGTCAATTTTTCAGGTTCTAAATCAGTATTAAAAGCATCTTTTAAAGTTAAATGCGGAGGGATCAGGGCATAGTGAGGATCATACCGCTTCCTATAGGAGTTTGCTAAATCTTGTAATTTCTTGGATGGAAAAATAACGATGCCGTATTTCATTTTCTTTTCCTCCTTCTAAATAAACTAATGTTATGTTTTGGCAATTATAACATTCAATATTACTATATCAAATATTTAAAATACTTTATATAGGAATGATGTAGCTTATTTTGACGAAAAAACTGATTAAGAAAACATTTTCTGCAAAGCTCTCTTTACATCGGATTGCCAATACTTCCACGAATGTCCCCCTTCAAACTCATCATAAAATGTATTAAAGCCTTTTTCTAAGAATAGTTGATGAAGTTTTCTGTTTGGAGTTAGGAAATCGCGATTATTAGATACTTTTACAACTGTCTCTTCTTTTCCGATAACATGATAAACGTCAACAAGAGATGAATTTTGATGGTTTTTAACAGTTTCAAGAACTGAGTCATCTACATACGGTGAATGTAAGATCACCTGGCCAAATGTGTTAGGATATTTTAATGCTGTCATCAGGGATACTGTCCCTGCTAAACTATCTCCCATTAGTGTTCTACCTTTACCCATTCCGGTAGTAGGATACTCCTTATCAATCCAAGGTACAAGCTCATGGGCAAGAAAACGAATATACGCTTCGTTTTGATCTCCTTCTGGATGGTACTTATTTCTTCGGTCAGTGACATTTTTATAATGTGCCCCAACAATGATAATATTTTCAATTTCGTTTTGATCAATTAGTTCATCTGCATAACGGGCCAAACGACCCATTTGAAAATAATCCTTTCCATCTTGGACAATCAATAAAGAATATTTATAAAGTGGTGAAAATGTTGCAGGTACATATACCAACAACGATAACGTTTCACCAAGCTCCTTACTTTTAAAATCAATATCCGTTATGGTTCCTTGCGGGAATGGCATTGTCAGTCCTCCCTAAAACTTATTGGAGAATATTTTACCACAGAAATCTTATAAATATTGTATCAAATGCATAGAACGTTCTCCATATAGGTATAAAGTCTATAAATAGCTTTTCATTGTTCTTTTATAAGAAATATATGATAGAATTGTGACATAATTATCCTAAAAGGAGGAAAATACGTGAAAAGAAAAAGTCTTTTTTTAGGTGCGGCACTTATCATCATGTTGTCCATCTTTTTAACCGCTTGTGGAGGCAGTAATAAGGAAAGCGAAAATAAAAATGGTAATAAAGGAACAGAAAATGCAGATAACGGAAAAAAAGATTATGGAATTAAATTCTTAAGTATTGCGACTGGCGGTACAGGAGGAACGTATTATCCACTTGGTGGAAATTTCGCCAGCATGATCCAGGATGCTACAGGCATCGAATCGAATGCGGTAACATCTAACGCATCCGCGGAAAATATGGCACTTATTAAGAAAAAAGAGGTAGAAGTTGCTTTTACACAAACAGATATAGCTACTTACGCTAGTGAAGGAACGATGATGTTCAATGGTGAAAAAGTTGATAATGTAAGAGGGCTTGGGACATTGTACCCTGAAACCATTCAAATCGTTACTACTTCTAAGAGCGGAATTAAATCAGTTGAAGATTTAAAAGGAAAATCGGTTTCAGTCGGCGAAGCAGGTTCTGGAACGAGAGCAAACGCCGAACAAATTTTAGAGATGTATGGAATGACAGTAGATGATGTAAAAGCACGTAACCTTTCTTTTGATGATTCCACTACAGGGATCCAAGATGGAACAATTGATGCCGCATTCATAACAGCTGGAACTCCGACTGGTGCGGTAGAAGGGTTAGCTGCAACGGAAGATGTAGTTATTGTTCCGCTTGATGCTGATAAGATTGATGCTTTGATTGATAAATATCCTTATTATGCAAAGGAAACAATTCCAACTGGGACTTATGCTTCAGTTAAAAATGATATTGATACAGTTGCAGTTCAAGCTATGCTCGTTGTCCAAAGCGATTTGACAGATGATCTCGTGTACGATATGACAAAAGCCATTTTTGAAAATACAGATAAGATTGGCCACGCAAAAGGTAAGCTGATTAAAACTGAAAATGCACTAAATGGGATGGGGATTGAAATCCATCCAGGTGCGAAAAAATATTTTGATGAAAAAGGAGTTTCAGCAAAATAAATACGTGGAATATAGGAATAGACCGTTTGAACTATCCGGTCTATTCTTTCTACTTTCAATTTTTAAAACGATCATAAGAAAAGTGGAAAATTTGGAGACTACATTGTGAAAATCGTAAAACTTGCTCTTTTACCATGTATTATTTTTTTGTTTTTTTGTATACCCTTCCAAAAGTCATTTATTATAGAAAAAGGAAACTCTGGGAAGGTCCTCGCTTATTTTCCAATACAACAATCAAACAAAACCTTTCACATTCTTTATACTCATTCCATTCATAAATCCGAAGTGAAAGAGACATATAATATTTTAAAGAATGACAAAATACGACTCATTGAAATTATGTATGAAGATACGGCAATTGGTATGCCTTCTAATGCGGAGGAAGGTGAAACATTTGAAATGATAGATGGGAAATATGTAATTCGCAATATGAAAAGGGATTTTCAATCTATTAATATGAGGGTGGCCCAAGTAGTAGGCGATCATATATTAACAGTAAATGGACACAAAATGAAGTTTTCTCAAATGGTGGAGCCTGGTTCATTAGTAAAGTTAACAGTTAAGCGTTTATCGTTGTTGCAGTTATGGAGAGGAGTGAATATTGTTGGTAAATGAACATGAAACATTATCAGCGGAAAAACAGCAAGAAATTTTAGAAAAATACGATCCGGAATCGGCTACAAGAAAGTTGAAAGGATCGATGGGCATCATCGTTTTTGTGGGCTTGCTTGCTTTTTCTATTTTCCAACTTTACGCATCTATTGCCCAAACAGTACCTAGACAAATATTGCTGTCAGTCCATTTAGGGTTTGCTTTATCCCTCATTTTCATTTTATTTCCGGCTAGTAGGAAAACGAGGAAAAAAGACTCTGTTGCCTGGTATGATTACATACTTTCTATACTTGCCGTTGGAGTAGGTGCTTATTGGCCATTAATGTTAGATACAATCGTAAACAGGGTAGGGGTTTTAACACCTCTTGATTTAACTGTTGGTACAATAGGAATTTTATTAACATTAGAAGCAACTAGAAGAGCTGTCGGTCTTCCCATTACAATTATTGCTACATTATTTATCGCCTATGCCTATTTTGGCCAGTCGATGCCTGGATTTTTAGCCCATCGTGGGTTGAATTTTGAAGGACTTGTAAATACTTTGTTTTTTACGTCGCAAGGAATTTTAGGGACGCCATTATATGTATCTGCTACGTTTATTTTCCTGTTTTTGCTATTTGGAGCATTCCTTGTTAAGACAGGTGTTGGACAATATTTTAACGATCTAGCTTTAGCCATTGCCGGCAGAAGAATAGGTGGTCCGGCAAAAGTTGCTATTTTTTCAAGTGCTTTACAAGGAACAATCAGCGGAAGCTCTGTTGCGAACGTTGTAACATCAGGCTCCTTTACGATCCCAATGATGAAAAGACTAGGGTATCGGAAAGAATTTGCTGGAGCTGTAGAAGCAGCGGCATCGACTGGAGGACAAATCATGCCTCCGGTTATGGGAGCAGCAGCGTTTTTGATGGTAGAGTTTATTGGTGGAATTAGTTATTGGGATATCGCAAAAGCTGCAGCCATTCCTGCTATTCTTTATTTTACAGGTATTTGGATCATGACTCACTTCGAAGCAAAGAGAGTCGGGCTTAAAGGACTTACAAAAGAACAAATGCCGAATCGTAAAGAGGTTTTATCAAAAATTTATTTACTTATTCCAATCTTAATGGTTATTATTCTTTTAATGAGCGGAGTAAGTGTTATGAGGGCTGCTCTTTGGTCTATTGTGGGTACTATTGTAGTAAGTGCGATTCGTAAAGAAACACGAATTGGATTAAAGAAAATTATTGAAGCATTAGTCGATGGAGCACGAACAGCATTATCAGTTGCCGCCGCGACTGCTGCTGCGGGAATTATAGTAGGGGTCGTAACGAAAACGGGGCTTGGATTAAAACTGGCAAATGGATTAGTTGGACTTGCGAACGAACAATTATTATTAACGTTGTTTTTTACAATGATCACTTCCTTAATATTGGGAATGGGATCTCCGACAACAGCAAACTATGTTATTACATCCACAATCGCGGCTCCAGCCATCATTTTACTTGGTGTACCTGCCCTTTCTGCACACCTTTTTGTATTCTACTTCGGGATTGTTGCTGACATTACCCCTCCAGTCGCGCTTGCTGCATTTGCTGCTGCCGGAGTAGCAGGAGGAGAACCGATTAGGACCGGTGTAAATGCTTCGAAACTAGCAATTGCAGCTTTCGTCATACCGTATATGTTTGTTCTATCGCCTGAATTATTAATGATTGACACGACGATATGGTATCTAATTTGGGTTGTATTTACAGCTTTTACGGGTATGATCGGGATTGGTGCAGGGATAATCGGATTCTGGTATAGAAAATTGTATTGGTTTGAAAGGATTATTGCAGTAATCGCAGGGTTAATGCTCATGTACCCAGAAGGGCTAAGCGATACAATTGGTATGATATTATTTGTATTATTACTGGCCAGCCAAATCATGACGAAAAATAAGGGTAAGTATAAATTGGCATAAATGTGCTAATGTTAATTAGGATACCTCTTACGGTCACGATGACCTCTTATCGTGACCGTAAACTTTTTTGTTTATAAACGGCCACCAGAAATTATAGGTAGTTGTTTTACCTAATTGCCCATTGCTGTTTTGTAGTCTGTTACTTCTTCTTTAATTACGAATGCTAAATAAGACAGGCAGCAAGAGTTATGGAAATAATCAGATCTATGCATTTAATTATTAAAGAATCTAATAGGATTATTGAGGAATCCAGAAAAAGACATTGACTGATAGCCAAGTTCATTGTATATTATTAAGTGTCCAGTTTAATACATACGATCCGATAGTTCAGTGGGAGAATACATCCTTGACAGGGAAACTATCCTTTATATTACGAGCGATTAGTTCAGTGGGAGAACATCACCTTGACAGGGTGAGGGTCGGGGGTTCGAATCCCTCATCGCTCATAGGTTTAAGGCACTTTCTAAGAAATTAGAGAGTGCCTTTTTATTTGTCGAGAATGTTATAACATTTAATCGATTTTCTGTATTATTTATTTCACGGTGGGATTTTGGCGGGGGAGTTTTTAATCCCTCACTTTATTCAAATAATCGTTCAAATTTCTCAATTGCTTCAGTCTCCATTGAAGGTAGTAAATGTGCATAAGTGTCCATTGTTATTTTAATTGAACTATGACCAAGCCTTTCTGAAACTACTTTCATTTGAACACCTGCTTTTAACATTAGAGTAGCATGTGTATGGCGTATTGCATGGAAAGATAAAGTTTTATTTACGGGGCTTGATTTTAGTGTATGACGGAAAATACGTGAAAAGTTATCAACAGATAAGAACTTACCGTTTTGAGTAGCAATAACTAAGTCATTGTCTTCATACTTATTCGTTTCTTGTTCAATCTTTTGCATTTCTTTATGTTTAATAATGTCTTGTTTCATTTGTTCCGAGAAGGCAACAAATCTTCCAATTGAGGTCTTGGTACCTTCTTGCATATATCGATCTGTACCCATAGCCGCTCTAACTAATCTTTTTCTGACATTTATTGTTTTTCTATCTAAATCAATATCACGCCACTGTAAGGCCAATAATTCCCCACGTCTAAGCCCGGTGTGTGAAGCCAATCTAAATGCAAAAGCATAACGAGTGTAGCCCTCAGCAAACTCTAAAAGTTCTTTGAGTTCCTTTTCATCAAGTACTTCAATTTTTTTGTTCGTCTCTTTTGGTTTTTCAACCCCATTACATGGGTTATACTTGATTTCTTGTCTTTTTAATAGGTCGTTATAATACTTGTTCACAATGTTATATGCTTTTTTTACCGTAGCACTGCTTAAGTTCTTATCATATAAACTGTTTAAAAATAATTGGACATCAGTGGCCTTAATTTGATTAACGGCTTTTTTGTTAAAGAAGGGCTTAATGTGGGTATCAAGTTGCATTTGATAAACACTTCTTGTGTTATCAGATAGGTTTCTTCTACCATTTAGCCAAACTTGTATATGTTCAGCCATATTGTCTTCAATTTCATAATCCCCACTTAATTGTCTTTTAAGTTTTTCTCTATCTGCAGTTTCTGCATCTCTAGCATCATCTCTATCTTTAAACCCACTTTGTTTCCTTCTTATTCCCTTATATTGATACTCAAAGTACCATAACAAATCTTCCTTTTTACTTCTATCCTTGTGTTTGTATTGTGGCATTCGACCATCCCCCTTTTTAATTAGTTTAGTAGATTGTATCACTCCGGAGTGATATTGAGTAGGAGGTATTTTTATGATACCAGCCTATATGTTTTCAATAAATAAACACTTATTTAAGGCGTTATTACGATGAATAATTAGATTCTATCATTACGGAGGGATTTAGGGAAGAAGGTACTTTTATGTTACCACTTCCTAACTTATAAAATATAAGCATTCAATCTATGGTCATATTTAATTTAAAATATTTTCTAGTTGATAAATATATCGATTCGTCTTTTGGGTATATTAAAAATAAAAAATATTAATAAATGGTTTACTTTTTATAAAAAAATGTAGTAAGATTAAATCAAATAATACATAGTCCAAAAATGAGAGGAGATAGTAAATGAGTATTAGTTCAGACATGGGTCAATCGGTTATTGGGAATCTCGTTAAAGCATTTACAGGAACAACAAATGAAGTTGTAAATGAAGTTAGGCAAGAGTACGGCTGGGACACAGGGAACTTTAAAAATGGAGGATCATGGGATACTAGGTTCAATAGAATCAAACAAGTTGCATTACAGAATGAATTATTGGTTCTAACTAGAAAAAGAGGAATATGGTCATTTATTTGTGTTCTAAATCTTGATTCTGGCACTTTATATGTCTTTTCAAAAGACAAGAATTTAGAAGGGGTTATTAAAAAACTCGGAAGGAAAAATATTCATTACTTCCAAGCCTTTGTATCCCTAAATAGTGACCCAGTTGATATGGACAATCAGCAAATGTCATTATTTTCTGTTTTTCCTGAAGATTACGAGATGCGTAGAATCAGAGAGGCTCAGAAAATACTAGGGGAAGAATATCCGTTAGTAAACCAAGTGATTTTTGTAGTTGCTAAGGAAGAAGAAAGAAAGATAGTTGGGGTTGAAGCGAAACTATTTAATCGATATTTTGAGTTAATTGATGTTCAAGATTGGTCTTCGCACGTTCCTGACGATGAATACGGAAGCATTCTAGTTATAGATGATGAAACCATTGACAATACTGAAAATATTGGTATTATTCCTAAGGTGAAACTAGAGGTTAAAAACAGAAAAAATCATTTTGAAAAAGAAATTCCAAGTAAAAAGCAGCATAAAAGAAATATAAAAGAGGAAGGAAACAGTTAAATGGTCCTGTTCTCATAAGGAGGTATCAGGGTGTTAGAACGCCAATTTAACGGTTCAAGACTAAGAGAAGGAAGAATATATCGAGGATATACTATTACCGACCTTGCAAACGAACTAGAAGTAAGTAAACAAATGATTTCAAAGTATGAAAATAACAAAGCAGTTCCTACTTTTGAATCCCTAATACAAATAAGCAATTTATTAAAATTTCCAAAAGAATACTTTTATGAGAATTCGATAGAAGTCAAAACTGGTAACACTTACTTTCGTTCTCTGTTAACAACTGGTAAAAAAGAAAGAGAAATGCAGTACGACCGTGTTAAATATTTAACAATTATTCGAGCATTACTTGAAGAGTATGTTGATTTTCCAGAATTGCATGTCCCAGACTTTTCTGAAAGGGATTCTGAGAATGTTGAAGAGATTGCGAATCGATTAAGAGTAGAATGGGGCTTAGAAGATAAACCTATTAAGGATATTGTCTTTTTATTGGAGACAAAGGGATTTGTCATTTCTTCTTTAAATTTGGATAAGAGAACAATTGATGCTTTTGGATCGCAACATGAAGTCAATGGAAAACAATATTATTCAATTGTTTTAGGAAACGATAAAGGTTCTTTTTACAGACGCCAGTTTGATGTGGCTCATGAATTGGGGCATAAAGTCTTACATGATCCTTATTTAAATTTAGATGACTTGAGTAAGGATGAGTTCAAACAAATTGAGCAAGAAGCCAATGATTTTGCAGCAGCATTTCTTTTACCTAAAGAAAGTTTCTTGAGAGACGTCTCAATTCATCCGAACGATTTAATGTATTATAAACTTCTAAAGAAGAAATGGTGTGTATCTATTGGCGCAATGGTTATGCGCGCTTATAAATTAGGTGCAATTACAGAAGGAACGTACCAATACATGCAAAGGTCTATAAGTCAAAAAGGTTGGAGAACCAAAGAACCACTAGATGATATAAAAGACATTAGAGAACCAGTATCAATGAAACAAGCAATAGAACTACTTATTGAAAATAACTACATTACTGGTGATGAATTTATGCAGAAACTATCCCAACATTATGGCCTAAGTTTATATAGGGAAGAAGTTGAGGAATTGCTTGGATTAGAGGAAGGTTATCTTAAAACAGAGTCTGTTCCTTTAAAGGATAATATAGTAAGTATTAAAGACAGACTAGAATCAAAGAAACAAATCAAATAAGTGTTAAACAAGTAAGACATAATAAATAAAACCTAGCTGATATATCAGCTAGGTTTTATTTATGTAAGAAAAGAAGGTAACACACTCTCTATATAGAACATCATGACAATAATGAAGTTTACGAAAGAGGGTAGAGATATGAACGTAAGAAATGAAACGGAAATAGTACAAGTAAATAAAGACATGGTTGTGGCACAACAAGATGATAATTTTGTTGCAGTTATCAAGATTAAACCTTCAAGGGGAAATCAGACTAAGTATGCCATAGTGATTCCTAAAAATAGCCCTACGAAACATCAAAGGACACTGTTTAGGAAAGAGAATAATGATTTAAATTTTTTTATGAAACTTAAGGTTGCAATCACTCTCTTTAACATTTACAAAAGGGAAATGAAAGAAACACAAAAGGGTCAAGAAAAAAATATTTAATTATCTCTAATGAGCAAGTAAGGATAAATTTTTCCTTACTTCTTTTTTGTTCCTTTATAACTCACTAAAATATGTAATTGGTTCTAAGCTGGTTCATTGCTTATGATTAATCTGTTTCGAATACAGTTACAATTCTTTTTTAAAAAAATAAAGGTTAGAACGTATATGCGTGTAAATGAATATATGTAAAGACTTTACAAAAGAAAGGATTGAATATAATGGCTAGCAAGGGAAAACAAAAGAAATTGGATTTTGTGAAGGCAATTCACGATGATTATACTTTTATTATTGCCAAGCATCCCCGTTACGGATGGATGCACCATAGCGAAGAGGAGTATATATATTTTTTGTATATTACCCGCTCACAGAAGAGATTTGTAGACAACCGCACAGCTAATGTCGGTGAATACAATATTTTATGTTTTCAAAATTTCTTTTCTTCATATGAGAATCTCATGAATGTTATTGAACCAGTATTGAGTGAATATATACTGGATAACAAGAAGTTATTTCAAATAGCGATGTTATGTGAGGAACTTATAGAACCTAACGAAGATCCACTCCATAAAAAAGCAAGTGGAGAATGATATCTCAGCAAGGATTGTCTCCTTGCTCTTTTTTTTGTTTATTTTTAATTATGACTATAAATATTTATTTGGATAAAAAAATAATAAAGGTTTTTCTTGCCCTAGAAAGAAGTAGCAAGTATGGGAAACCAATGGAGAGTAAGGAAAGGAGAGGAGAAGAATGGATAAGTTTGAATATAGTGTTCAAGATTTAATAAGTATTAATGAATTATATAATCATGCGGCAAGTGTTATGTTCCATAATTTAAATAAATTTGTTTACATTGAAATCATTGATAGTGAGGGTGAAAAGAATTGTTTTACTCTGACTAAAAGAGACTTTAAGGCAGTTCAGACTGACTTTTTTATTTGTGTACTTAACGATATTATTGTAGATGGCTTAGACGATGAGTTAATCATGAGTGTTAAATTAAATCCGAGTGTTGAAAATTTTCCAGTTGAAATAATATTTACTTATCAAAATGAAATTCATGAAAGGTACTTTTGTAATTTTAAGGAATTGGGTTTTATTTATAACTCATTGAAAAAGCAAAGATCAGGCATTAGGTAGAAGATATGAAGGTGAAGTAATACTTAGATAGAATTTTGCTCACAAATGACAGGGCCTGCACCAACAAGCTAAATAATTTAATGTGTTGGTGTCTATGTTAGGAGGTGCTGCATATGCAAACAATAATAGCCGTGAAGTCCCCTACAATTATGGCAATAGACGCCTCATTAACATCCTCCGGTATTGCTATTACAAAATTCAACAAAGAAATTGTCATGCTCCATACAATTAAGACTACTGCTAATATGCCTATTCATCAAAGGATTCTCTTTGTATATATAAATTTAGACAAAATTATTGAAGACTACAAGGTTAAAGTTATTTTAATGGAAAGTAACTATACTGGAGGAAGTAAGGAAGTAAATTGGATTATAGGAATAATCTATTTAATTGCTGCAATGAGAGGAATTAATGTAGTGACTTACGCTCCTGCTTCTATTAAAAAGGCTGTTACAGGGAATGGAAGAGCAAGCAAGAAAGAGATAAAAATTGCCATACATAAAATATTCGGGGATTTAAAAACAAATGAGCATGTTCGCGATGCATTGGGAATCATTCATTGTTATTTTATAAAAAAGGTTGAAGCGATATAAAAAAATTAAAATATAAAATAGTCATATAAAGAGTAGACATTGCGTTTGCTCTTTTTTCTTTTTGTAAATAATACCAATTAAGGAGTGATTATCTTGTATAAACACGATATACATAAAGGATTTACTTATTTATTTTTCTTTATGATAACGATATTTATTCTTATACCATTTGTTCCGATATCTTTTCAAATTGACCAGTTCACTTACATGAATGCTTTAATTTTTTCTATAATTGGTTCATTTTGTTTTAGTGAAATATATATCGGATTACATGAATCAATTAAGGAAAAGGGATTCCTTGCTATCTTTGTTCGATATCTATTTATTCTTCCTGTTTTTGCAATAAATTGTTCTTTAGTCTTATTGGGAAACTGGTTTGCAATGCAGCACAAAATAGTGGATACATTAAATTTTACATGGTTTGCAGTTGTTGGAGGCTTTATATGGTTTATTAGTTTCCATTCGGCAAAGTTAGTTCCAAATTTGCCAGCAATGGCATTTAAGAAAAAGGAGCAATAATCCCGCTCTTTTTCAAATGTCAAAATATAAAGGTTTGTGTCTTTTTATACTATTCATTTGGCCCTGACTGTATTCTTAGATCGACGTATAATAATAGAATACCAATAAATTTCTAAGATTAGGGGGCGTTTGATATAGAACTACTTATACCAAGTAAAAAGACGAGGCTGAATACTCATTTATTTCATTTCTTATGTAGATTGTTTGTTATAACTTTGTTTGCTCCTTTGACCTTACAATTCTGGGAAAACAGTGCTATGGCATATTTTATCATTGCATACTTGACTATGCAGATAGGTGGATTTATTTATAAGCGAATGTACGTTCTAACATATCAATACTTGGTCAATGAGAAATATAATAATAATGGAATGCCACCAATATTTTCTTGGATTATGCTTACGCTCATATTGTTTGTCTCATTAGTGTCCGGGGTGATACTTTTCTTTCAAGGGAATAGAGTATTTTCTACTTTTTTTATGCCATTTTTTTTCTTTATGGGGGCATTCTGCTGGAACTTAGTAATCTATTCTGTCTTGGCATCATTAAGAGAGAGGTGAGCCAAGTTGCATAATATAAACGAAAAGGATATTAATACTAATTTAAGGATTATTTCTGTACTATTTGTTTGGTCTATAATTTTTTGTTCAATTTCTTCAGTTATGCTATACCCTATTAATTATTTAACATTAAAACTTGACCCAACCTACTATTTTTTATCCTTTGCTGCAGTATTCATTAGTAGTGGCGTTCTATTTCACCGATTTTATTTATATATGTATGATCATGTTGTAATCTTAGCAAAAAATCAAAATGAAAAATTTTGGAATACGATTGCTATTAATATATTTAACTTAACAGGAGCATTTGCTGGATTCCTAATTTACTTGTTTACCAATAGCCCCGTATATGGAGGGATTACAATTTTGGTTTATTTGTACGGTTCTTTAAGTTGGTACATCCCTCTAAATTATTTTAGAAAGGAACTTAAAGAAAAAAGGGAAAGGAAATATAATACTGTCTTTATAGACGAGAATGGGAATAAACGTCTCTATTTCAAAGTTTAAAAATGTGTCATGCTAGTTACAAAATAATAATGAAAATTAGCCGATAAGAATCAATAATAATGATTATTTTTAGAGGGTACAGAGGGAATAGCTGATAATATTTTTAATATAAAAGAAGGTAATTATCTGTAAATGTTGAAATAAATAGTGTCAGGATAAATCATTCCCCTTAGAATCTTCTGACAATGTCCTCTAATTCTTTTGCCGCTTTCTTGTGTTTACTTCTTTTTTGATTGTAATAATAATACACAAAAGATCAAATGGTTTTGTTAACTATTTGATCTTTTCTTATTTTTAGAAGAAAAATTTTTGCTTTCTTGTAATTAAAATTTAGTAAAAATTTATTAACGAAAAAAATAAATTCAATGTACGAAAAAAATCCATACAATAGGATAATATTAAATGTTTACTATCAAGGAAAATGAAAGAAAACGAACAAATTTGCATTACATTAACATTTATTAAGTTTGACTGTTTTAGGCTATATTCAACAGCTTTCGGCTGTTTTTAGGGATTTATAATTATAATGGGAATGTAAATTTTCGGTTCCTCAATGAACATTTTTTTTGAATTTTAAATGACTAATCACTCTTAAAATAAAGGTTTTTTTGAAAAGAAATATAAAGAACAGGTATGAAAAAAACTTTTATGATAGAGAGGGGTTTTCTAAATGACAAAAGAATTAGAAGTATTAGTAGATAGTATTGATCGCATTGCAAATGGCTGTATTATTGCAGTAGCAATCTTTTTTGTAATCACTTTAATTAAGTTTTTCATTAATAATAGGATAAATGATAATTTACCAGAACAAATGGCAAAAAAAATTGAGACAATACTAGAGTGGACAAGTTTAATGACATTCAACATTGGAGTAATGTGGGCTATTTTGAACAACTAAACAATTATTTAACAACTATTTGTAAAAGGAACTGAAAAACGTTTGCAATCATTTTGATTATGGTCATTGTATTTAACCACCGTTGCCATACTTTTTACAATTAAGTAAAAAAGATTGTACCAGTAAATGACATACACTTACCACTGAATATTTTTGTGTAATTAATGTTACTCTCACGATAGATTTACACTATTATTGCGTAGTAGACTCTTACTACGCAATAATTATCATCATTTTTAGATGCAATTGTGGTGAATGTACCTAAAACTGAACGGATTAGGTTTGTGCAAGAAAGAAAGCAGAAATAAAAAGAGATAAACAGTTATCCATTTTTTAATATTCCAACGCAATTTTGCGGTGTGTTTTTATAAATAAAAACAACCATTAACTCTTCGAAAATCTAAAGAGTGCCACAAAAAATTTTTTTTATCTAACTTCTTCCTCGTTCCTAAAAAGTTAAACAGACTATATAACATATATTTGTAAACAATGAGACAAGTGAAGAAGCTTGCACAAGATATTGAAGATCGTTTAATTGGTTGTATTAATAAAAGTATATAGAAGGATAATAAGGGAAGAGGATAACTAATTATTCTGTTCCCTTTATTATTTAAGAAAGAGGTATGGTAATGAAAAGATATACTTACATAATGTGGGGGTTATTAATTTTCCCATTGTTAACGATACCACTAATAGGAAAGAAACATTTTTTTCGATTTTTACCATCAGCGACTTTTGTTTCTTTGCTTTTAGCGCTAATGAGTGAAATAGCGCAATCTAGAAGATGGTGGAAGGTGAAAATCAATTTAATACCTGATCTAACCACTAATGTTTCCTTTGTATTGAGCTCCTTTTTTGTAGGAACGTTATGGGTATTTAAATATTCATATGGGAATTTTTTTAAGTATCTAGGAGCAAACATTATTTTGGATTGGTTATTTTCATATCCTTTTACCACCTTGTTTCAAAAACTTAATGTATTCAAATTAATTCGGTTTAGACAACATCAAATCTTTCTAACATTTATTTCATTTTCACTTATCATTTATTGGTTCCAGAAAAAAGTTGAGGAGTATGTAGGTAAGTCAAAAGTTGAAGAGTTAAAAACCCCGTAGCAATACAGGGTTTTTATATACCGAAGAATACGTTTTCCAACCACGATCTAAATTGAGGGCTTTATATCCTAAATTAATTAAAATTCTAGTGGCAGTACATATTTTACTGTTCTCTTCTTGATTTAATTTAAACACTTCACTAAGATTTCAAATATCTAAATTAAACTTTTTACTCATACTCTCAACCGTTTGAACCAACATCTTGCTCAGTCCCTTAATCGTTTCCCCAATATAGTTAGGCAATCCACAGTTGGCAAATGAAATGTGTATCCCTTTTTCAAATAAAACAATCGTTGATGTTTCATCCAGCCTTCTCAATCTTGCGGCAGTTGTTGCTTCTTCAGCAACTCCACCTACTATTACTACGTTTTTTATGCATGTTGATATCTCTATTAATTTTTATACTTTGATGTGTTAAAAGTCACACCTTGGAACTTGTTTTGGTTTTATATGGAGGGGTGTTAATAAACATATTTACCAGAAAAAAGAGAATTCTAAGTATGACTTGTATACTTCAACATAAGGAGTGACGAAATGAATACTAAGTCAAAAGTTGCTGAGATTTTACCAAAAGAAGTATCTGAAAAAGTTAGGCAAGGAAAAGCGCAAAGTATTATCGATGTTCGTGAACATGAAGAAGTTGTACAAGGGAAAATACCTGGTGCTTACCATATCCCTTTAGGAGAGCTTGAAAATAGATTACATGAAATTGACAAAGACAAGGAGCATTTTATGGTATGTCGATCGGGGAGTCGGAGTGGGATGGCTGCTGAGTTTTTGCAAGATAAGGGGTATAAAGTGAAAAATATGGTTGGTGGAATGCTAAATTGGGAAGATGAAGTTGAAAAACCGTAACCCAAGAAGGAGGAATCTCAATGGAAGTTACAGTTAACAGGGTGTTAGATGCAAAGGGACTAGCTTGCCCGATGCCAATTGTAAAAACAAAAAAAGAAATGAACACCCTTGAACCAGGTGAAGTGATGGAAATTCAAGCTACCGATAAAGGTTCAACAGCTGATTTAAAGGCTTGGGCTTCTAGTACCGGTCATCAATATTTAGGAACTGTAGAAGAGGGCGAGACATTAAAACATTATCTTCGAAAAGCTCGTTCAGAAGAAGAAAAACCTGAAGCAAAACATCCGGATGTGGTTCATTTAGATGAATTATTAAATAAATTAGATGGTAATGAAAAAGTAACTGTTTTAGATGTGAGAGAACCGGCTGAATATGCATTCGGTCATGTTCCAGGCGCCATAAATATCCCTCTTGGTGAATTAGAAAATCGGTTTGAAGAACTTAACAATGTAGACAATCTACATGTCATTTGTAGGACGGGGAGTCGGAGTGATTTTGCTTCACAAAAGTTAACCGAAAAAGGTTTTAGAAACGTTAAAAATGTAGTTCCTGGAATGAAAGACTGGACAGGTCCGGTCGATAAAAATCATTAAACAAGGAGGAATAAAAATGAAAGTAGCTATCATTGCCTCAAACGGTGGGATGTTTGATGCCTATAAAGTATTCAATATTGCAACGGCTGCAGCTGCTACTGATGCTGAAGTGGGAATCTTTTTTACATTTGAAGGCTTAAATCTCATTCATAAAGAAGGTCATAAAAATTTGCCAATGCCTAAAGGAACAGAACATTTTCAAGAAGGATTTAAAAAAGCGAATGTTCCACCAGTTGAAGAGCTAGTTGCAATGGCGAGTGAGATGGGTGTAAAAATGATTGCGTGCCAAATGACAATGGATGTTATGAGTTTAGAAAAAGAGCATTTTGTAGAAGGGATTGATGTTGGCGGTGCAGTTACATTCCTATCCTTTGCTAAAGATGCAGACGTGACCCTTACGTTCTAAAGGAGTGAAGAATGATGAGTAAGAATGTTACTGTCTATACCACAAACACACTTGTCCCTATTGTGTAATGATAAAAAACTTTTTAAATGAGCAAGGTGTGGCATTTAAAGAAGTAAATGTGCAAGAAGATCCTGCTGCAGGAGATAAATTGGTTGAAACAACAGGTCAGATGGGAGTCCCTCAAATTGAAATCAGTGGTGAGTGGGTTTTAGGGTATGATACCGAAACGGTTACTCAACTTTTAGAAAAGTAAAAGGAGGAGACACATGGGAACAACAACATCTGTGAAAACAATATCTGTTAAAGATTTAGCTCGGAAAGTAATTAATCATGAAGACCTTTTCATTCTTGATGCACGAAATACAGATGATTTTGACGATTGGAAAATCGAGGGACGAAATATAGAGGTCATAAATAAGCCATACTTTGATCTTTTAGAAGGGGTAGATTCAATATTAGAGAAGTTACCAAAAAATAAAGAAATTTATGTCATCTGTGCAAAAGGTGGATCTTCTGAATTCGTTGCAGAACAAATTATGGGAGCTGGATTTACAGATGTTTATTCGGTTGAAGGTGGTATGAAAGCCTGGAGTGAACACCTTGAGCCAATAAAAATAGGTAGTTTAAAAAATGGAGGAAGCATCTATCAATTTGTACGTATTGGAAAAGGCTGCCTTTCCTACTTAATTGAGTCTGACGGGAAAGGGGCAATAATTGATACTAACAGAATGTTGTCTCCATATGAAGAGATGATAAAGGAACATAATATTACGTTAACACACGTTTTAGATACTCATTTGCATGCTGACCATATTTCTGGTGGTAGAGAACTTGCTGAAAAACATGGTGCAACCTATTATTTACCACCAAAGGATGCTACAGAAGTCACATATAACTATTCACAAATTAATGATGGCGATGAATACAAGGTTGGACAGACAACCATAAAAGCCATTTACTCTCCTGGGCATACCATTGGTAGTACATCTTTTGTCGTTGATGATCAATATTTGTTAACTGGTGACATTTTATTTATTGATTCCATTGGTCGCCCTGATCTAGCTGGTAAAGCTGAAGACTGGGTAGGAGATTTAAGAAATACCCTTTATCAACGTTACAAAGAGCTAGCTGATAATCTTCTAGTGCTACCTGCCCATTACATGGGAATTAACGAAATGAATGATGATGGAAGTATTTCAGAAAAACTTGGTGTGCTTTATCAACAAAATCATGGATTAAATATTAATGATGAAGCTGAATTCAGAAAAACGGTGACAGAAAATCTTCCGCCACAGCCAAATTCATACCAAGAAATTCGTGAAACAAATATGGGTAAAATCAAACCTGAGGAAGAACAACAAAGAGAAATGGAAATCGGTCCTAACCGATGTGCCGTTAGATAAGGAGGTAATACCATGGAAGCTAATAAAGTGTTAGATGCAAAAGGGCTAGCTTGTCCTATGCCAATTGTAAAAACAAAAAAAGAAATGGATGCATTAAGTTCAGGGGAGGTCCTTGAGATTCATGCAACAGATAAAGGGGCAAAAAATGACTTGACCGCATGGGCACAATCGGGTGGACACGAATTGCTAAAAGATGAAGAAGAAAATGGTGTTTATAAGTTCTGGTTAAAAAAAGGATAGAATTTAGGGGAAGGTACCTTTAAACGGTTACCCTCCCCCTTTGATTGGAGGAAAAAGAAAGTGGATATTGCATTTATCGTGGTTATATTCCTTATCGGTTTTATTGGATCCTTCATATCCGGAATGGTTGGAATTGGTGGATCGATTATTAAGTATCCCATGCTTCTATACATTCCGCCACTGTTTGGATTAGCTGCATTTAGTGCACATGAGGTGTCTGGAATTAGCGCCGTACAAGTTTTCTTCGCCACAATAGGGGGAGTATGGGCTTATAGAAAAGGCGGGTACTTGAATAAAACGTTAATTATATACATGGGTGTTGCCATATTAATTGGTAGTTTTATTGGTGGATATGGCTCAAAGCTCATGACCGAAAGTGGAATTAACTTTGTATATGGAATTCTAGCTTTAATCGCCGTTGTGATGATGTTCTTGCCTAAAAAAGGAATCGACGAGATCCCTCTTGATCAGGTGAAGTTTAATAAATGGCTCGCAGCTGTTCTAGCTTTAATAGTTGGGATTGGTGCGGGAATTGTTGGTGCTGCTGGTGCATTCATTTTAGTTCCTATCATGCTCGTAGTGCTAAAAATTCCAACTAGAATGACGATAGCGACTTCTTTGGCTATTACGTTTATTTCGTCAATTGGTGCAACTGTTGGGAAAATTACAACGGGTCAAGTTGAATATTATCCAGCGTTAATCATGGTTGTTGCAAGCCTAATCGCTTCACCACTTGGTGCTAATTTTGGGAAAAAAATTAATACCAAAATCCTACAATGGATTTTGGCACTACTCATATTAGCTACTTCAATTAAAATTTGGTCTGATATTTTATTTTAAAACACCTTATTACTTTCAACGTATGTCTCAAGTGCAGGATGATATTCCCTTTGGAAATGATTATCTGGACATGATTTAATTACAATTGAGAGTAATGAGTTCGTTTTATCGCTGACTAAATTTTTATTACAAGTAGGACATTTCTCATTGAAAAGAGATTTTAAAAAACGTTTCATATAAGGTTCCTCCTATATCCTTTAATTCCTATAATTATACTAGGTATTATAGAAGATTTATTTTAAAAACTCAATGGGTTTATATACCAATCAACGAGAGGATGGGAATACGTGAGAGATCTATTTCCACCAACTACAATTAAAGTAAAGTTAAACACTGATGATGGAATCAATAATGAAATAGAACGAAAAACTGCCCATAATATCAACAAATACTACCGAAAAACTGAAGAAGAAATAGATAGACGTATTAAAGAATTAAATTATGAATGGGATACCGAAAGAGTTTTAGAACTTAACTTTGCATCAATTGTATTGATATCATCTTTACTTGGATTATTAGGCAATAAAAAATGGATGGCATTGTCTGGAATTACAAGTGTGTTTATGATCCAACATTCTTTACAGGGATGGTGCCCACCTTTACCGATTATTAGAAGAATGGGAATAAGGACAGCAGTGGAAATTACGAAGGAAAAGGAAGCTTTAAGAAAGCTTAAATCTTTAAAATGAAGAAATTCATCCTTAGGATAAATGCCTATAAAAGCTCATGAGATATTATTCATGGGCTCATTTTATATATTTGTTTTTAGAGTGTTGACAATATACCCAGTACGGTATATTATAAGTCTTGTCAGCCGCTGAAAGTTAGGAGGACAGTCAACATGGCGATTGTAATGTTTGTTTTATTAATAGTTGTCGGTTACCTGATAGCTATAAGATATTTTCCAATCATAGGACTAAATTATATAGATAATAAGAAAGAACTAGATTTAACAACATTGATTAAAGTAGATGTTAGGGACTATAATGAGTCCTATAAAAATCCCGTAAAGGGAGCAATCAATGTTCCAGTTGCATACCTGAAAAGGTACTACTTGGAAATACCAAGTAAAAATCTGATAGTAGTTGCTTCGAATCGCCTTGAAAAGAATGTTGGTATTCGATTCTTACGTACAAAGGGATTTAAGGTGGTTGGATACACAATTACTAATGAAGAACAAACTGTATCAAAGGGAAATCAATTAAATAAAGAAACTTATTGTTAAGGGGGGAAAACAGATGGAATACAACGATCAAATGAAAAACAGAGTAAAGCGCATTGAAGGACAACTTAGAGGAATCTTAAGAATGATGGAAGAAAATAAAGACTGTAAAGATGTTATCACTCAGTTATCTGCAGCAAGAACAGCAATTGATCGGACAATTGGAGTTGTCGTCAGTTCAAATTTAGTGGAATGTGTTCGAAACGCCGAAGAAACTGGTGAGAGAAATACAGAAGAACTACTAAAAGAAGCTGTCAATCTGCTTGTAAGAAGTAGATAGAAATAAAGAGGTTGACTCTCTTTTATTTTTAATAATATAATACCCATGGGGGTAGAGATAAGTGTAAAAAAATTATACAGATAAATACCCTAATGGGTAACAACAAAGAGGAGGAACAAGCATGACAGAAAAGAAAAAAACCACAATCGTATTATTTAGTGGTGATTATGATAAAGCAATGGCAGCTTATATTATTGCAAATGGTGCAGCTGCCTATGATCATGAAGTAACAATTTTCCACACATTTTGGGGGTTAAATGCTCTTCGAAAAGATGAAAATATTCAAGTTAAAAAGGGATTCATGGAAAAGATGTTTGGCAAAATGATGCCAAGAGGTGCTGACAAAATGGGTCTGTCAAAAATGCATTTCGCAGGTTTCGGTCCTAAAATGATTAAAGATGTGATGAAAAAGCATAATGCAATGCCACTTCCAGATTTAATTGAAATGGCAAAAGAACAAGATGTAAAGCTCGTTGCATGTACGATGACAATGGATTTATTAGGACTTCAAAAAGAAGAACTTTTAGATAATATTGAATATGCAGGTGTAGCTGCGTATTTAGCAGATGCAGAAGATGGAAATGTAAATCTATTTATCTAAACACGTTAGGGGGATTCTCCCCTACATAAAAAGGAGGGAGTAAGTTTGGAATATCTAAATTATATAATTATTGGACTCTTTCTGTTATTTATCATTAAACGAATCATCCCGGTTAAAGGTGTTAGACAAATTTCAACAACAGATTTAAAAAATGAATTAAAAGATAAGAATAAACAATTTGTTGACGTTCGTACTCCTGGGGAGTTTAAGGGAAATAACATCAAAGGGTTTAAAAACCTTCCGCTCCAACAACTTGCGCAAAAAGCGGAGAAGGAACTATCAAAAGACAAAGAAGTAGTTGTTATATGTCAAAGTGGAATGAGAAGTCAAAATGCTACTAAAATATTAAAAAAATTAGGATTTACGAACGTGACAAATGTAAAAGGTGGTATGAGTGCCTGGAGATAAAAAGGAGGAGAAAAAATGAAGCAGTTATCCGCTAAAGAAGTAGAAACATTATTAGTAGAAGGTCAACCATTAAACCTAATTGATGTTCGTGAAGTGGAAGAAGTGGAAACTGGGAAAATCCCAGGAGCGATCCACATTCCACTAGGGTTATTAGAATTCCGTTTGCATGAATTAGATAAGTCACAAGACTATATCATGGTTTGTCGTTCTGGTGCACGTAGTGGGCGCGCCTGTCAATTTCTTGAAAGTCATGGGTTTAAGGTAACCAACATGACAGGCGGAATGCTTGCATGGGAAGGCGAAACAAAATAAGGTGATTTTTTTTAGAAGTTAATATACCCATAAGGGTAATAAATAGGAGGTTTTTATATTATGAATTCATTAAAAACAGATCTTTTATTAGATGCAAAGGGCTTAGCTTGCCCAATGCCTATCGTAAAAACAAAAAAGGCAATGAATGAGTTACAAGCTGGTCAAGTCTTAGAGGTTCAAGCAACAGATAAAGGGTCAAAAGCTGACCTGGAAGCATGGGCAAAAAGCGCTGGACATCAGTATCTAGGCACAATTGAACAAGGAGATGTGTTAAAGCATTACCTTAGAAAATCTTCCAATGATGGAACAATTGAAAGAAAACATCCTAATGTTACAAGTAATGAAGAGCTTGAAAAGAAGCTTTTAGCAAATGAGAATATTGTAGTTTTAGATGTGAGAGAAGCAGCAGAGTATGCTTTTAACCATATTCCTAATGCAATTTCAATTCCTTTAGGAGAGTTAGAAAATCGATTCTCAGAATTAAATACAGGAGATGAGATTTATGTGGTTTGCCGAACAGGAAACCGTAGTGATCTTGCAGCTCAAAAGTTAGCTGAAAAAGGTTTTTCTAATGTAATTAATGTTGTGCCAGGGATGAGTGCTTGGTCAGGCAAAACCAATAGTGTAAATAAATAAGGAGGGAAAATTGATATGAGCACAGTAACGGTATACACAACCACACGCTGTCCGTATTGTGTTATGTTAAAGAACTTTTTGGAAGATCAAAATATACCTTTTAGAGAGATAAATGTTGAAGGAAATCTAGAGATTATGAACCAAATAGTCGCGAAGACGGGTCAAATGGGAGTTCCTCAAACAGAGGTAAATGGTAAGTGGGTTGTTGGTTATGATCCAAATAATATAATGCTAGCATTAAGAAACTAGGAGGAATTAAGAATGAATAAAGTAGCAATTATAGCAAGTAATGGTGGATTATTTGATGCATATAAAGTGTTTAATATTGCAACAGCTGCAGCAGCATCGGATCAGGAAGTAGCGATTTTCTTTACATTTGAAGGATTAAACTTAATCCATAAAGAGTCATACAAACAGCTTCCAATGCCGGAGGGAAAAGAACACTTTGCCGAAGGTTTTGCTAATGCAAATGTTCCAGCCATTCCAGAATTGGTAGCAATGGCACAAGAAATGGGTGTTAAGTTCATTGGTTGTCAAATGACAATGGATGTTATGGGATTAGAAAAAGACTCATTTATTGATGGAATTCAAGTTGGTGGAGCAGTAACCTTTTTAGAATATGCAAAGGATGCAGATGTAACACTTACTTTTTAATCTTAAATATTTTTTTAAATTAAATTATACCGTAGGGGGTAAAAATATATGACTGTAAAAGCTATGACTTCAAAAGAAGTAACTCAAAAAGTATTTAATAAAGAAGAATTGTTTATTCTAGACGTTCGTAACGAAAGTGATTTTCAAGATTGGAAAATTGAAGGTGAAAACTTTGACTATCTAAATATCCCGTATTTTGAATTACTGGATGGAGTGGAAGAAATCTTAGAGAAGCTTCCTTCTGATAGAGAAATAGTGGTTGTATGTGCTAAAGAAGGGTCATCTGTTATGGTGGCAGAGATGCTTTCTGAAGAAGGATTAACAGTTTCCTACTTACAAGGTGGCATGAAAGCATGGAGTGAACACTTAGAACCAGTTAAAGTTGGGGAATTAAGAGATGGAGGCAAAGTGTATCAGTTCGTTCGTATCGGAAAAGGATGTCTATCATACATGGTTACTTCAAACGGTGAAGCTGCGATTATCGATGCAACTCGTATGACTGACATTTATCTTGATTTTGCAAATGAAATTGGAGCAAAAATTACGCATGTTTTTGATACACACCTTCATGCTGACCATATTTCAGGAGGAAGAGTGATTGCTGAGAGAACAGGTGCAACATATTGGTTACCTCCAAAAGATGCGACAGAAGTAACATTTGAGTACGAGGCTCTAGAAGGTGGAAATGTAGTGACAATCGGAAATACGGCGATTGATATTCATGCGCTATACTCTCCAGGTCATACGATCGGTTCTACATCTTTTGTTGTTGATGAAAAGTTCCTTCTTTCAGGAGATATATTATTCATCGATTCAATTGGAAGACCAGACCTTGCTGGTATGGCAGAGGATTGGGTAGCAGATTTAAGAGAAAGTCTGTACTTACGCTACAGAGAGCTATCAGAAGATTTAGTTGTTCTGCCAGCACACTTTATGATCATTGATGAATTGAATGACGATGGTAGTGTATCAGAAAAATTAGGAACACTGTTTGCAAAAAATCACGGTTTAAACATTGAAGACGAAAATGAGTTCAGAAAACTAGTAACAGAAAACCTACCACCACAACCAAATGCGTATCAAGAAATTCGTGAAACAAACATGGGGAAAATCAACCCTGATGAAGAAAAACAACGTGAAATGGAAATCGGACCAAACCGTTGTGCGGTTAGATAAAAATTAATTTTAGGAGGAATAAACAATGGAATCAACTAAAGTTTTAGACGCAAAAGGATTAGCATGTCCAATGCCAATTGTAAAAACAAAAAAAGCTATGAATGACTTAGCAACAGGAGAAGTTCTAGAAATTCATGCAACAGATAAGGGTGCTAAAAACGACCTGACAGCTTGGGCAACATCTGGTGGTCATGAATTAATTAAACATGAAGAAGAAAATGATGTATTTAAATTTTGGATTAAAAAAGGTTGAAAAATAAGGGGGAGCCTATGTAGGGTTCCCTTTTTTCAAAAGGAGGTAACAAGATGGATTTTGGATTTATTATTACAATATTTTTAATCGGATTTATCGGATCATACATTTCTGGAATGTTAGGTATTGGTGGGTCAATTATTAAATACCCAATGTTATTATATATTCCACCATTATTTGGCTTAGCCGCTTTTAGTGCTCATGAGGTTTCTGGTATAAGTGCGATTCAAGTATTCTTTGCAACCATTGGTGGAGTTTGGGCATACCGAAAAGGTGGATATTTAAATAAAACGTTAATCATGTATATGGGTGCTAGTATTTTAGTAGGTAGTTTTGTTGGAGGATTTGGATCAAAGTTAATGTCAGAAGGAGGCATTAATTTAATTTATGGGATACTAGCTTTAATTGCAGCTGTGATGATGTTTATTCCGAAAAAGGGGATAGATGATATCCCTTTAGATCAGGTGAAATTTAATAAATGGCTCGCAGCAATCTTAGCCCTTATTGTTGGTGTAGGTGCTGGAATCGTCGGGGCAGCAGGAGCCTTTTTATTAGTGCCAATCATGTTAGTGGTATTAAAAATTCCAACAAGAATGACAATCGCATCATCACTAGCAATTACGTTTATATCATCAATAGGTGCAACTGTCGGTAAAATTACAACTGGACAGATTGATTATTTCCCTGCTTTTATTATGGTCGTTGCAAGTTTACTTGCTTCCCCATTAGGAGCAATAGCTGGAAAAAAAGTGAATACAAAAATACTACAAATTATTTTGGCGTTATTAATTGGAGCTACTGCTGTTAAGATTTGGTTAGATATCTTATAAAAATAGGGGAAAATAAAACATAAAATTAGCTTATCTGAAAGAAGGGCTAAAAATGACAAATAAGAAATACATCTATTTTGTATCGTTAAGTTCAAATGTTCCCTATGTACTAAAGAAATCGATTGAAATGGTCAACCCAAAAAATGAAGTCACCATATTTTTTGATCTTGATGGAGCCCGTGTTTTAGATAAACGTTATTTAAAAAAAGTGACGAGAACGCATGGAGTGGATCTAGTCTCACTTTTTAAAATAGCTTTAGAGGCAGGGATTAAATTGTATGGTTGTCAAATGAACGTGTTAATTGCAGATGGTTTGGAATTAATAGATGGAGCAGAGCTTGCAGGCGTTGTTACCTTTTTAGAAGCAGCCTACCAAGCTGATGCTGTTTTAAGCTATTAAGAGGGGGACTAAACATGAATAAGAAAAAGGTTGTAGTATTAGCACTTCATGATGAATTAGAGTCTGCTTACCCACCCTTAAATGTTGCCGTTGGAGCTGCTTCATCCGGGGCTGATGTGATCTTAGCCTTCTCACGAAAAGGAGTAAACATTTTAGACCATAAATACATTCCTATTCCATCGGATGGAATTGAATACTTGTCTAATGCGCTATCTGATTTTAACGCACCTTCAATTAACGATTTACTTGAGATAGCTGTTGAATCTGGTGTTAAATTTTATGTGGTGGACTTAGATATAAAGGACCATACGCAATTTAAGTATCCAGCTGAGCAAGTCCCCATTAAATGGGTTTTAAATGAGGCAGTTTCAGCGGATTTATTTGTACATTTTTAAATATATAGGAGGAATAACGTTGATTAAAATTACAGATGCTGCGATATCAAAAATAAGACAAGAAGTTAAAGATGTAAAAAAACCGGTTATTCGTCTTGCAATGGGCATTGGTTGAGGGGGACCTCAGCTTCGCCTGGCTCTGGAAGAGTCAGCTTTAGAAAATGATGAAATCATTGAACAAGACGGCATAAGTTTTTTAGTACATGAAACAAGTAAACCATATTTTAATAATGTCAAAATTGATTATACCAAGACCATATTGGGTGGCGGGCAATTTATTGTCCTTACACTATAAGTACATCTGAAAGCAGGAGTTTCTTTGAAGATTAAAACAATAGCATTATATCTACCCATTGTCATTTTAGTATTATATTTTGTCTATACCCAGTTTGAAAATAAAAGTATTAAAACAATTTCAATTAATGAGTTGGAGCAAAAATTACAGGATCCCAAATCAAGTAACATAATCTTTGTTGATGTGCGTGAACCCCATGAATATGAAGCAGGTCATATTAAAGGGATGAAAAACATTCCACTAAGCACATTAAAATCCGATTATAAAGGTCTGTCTAAAGATGCGGAAATCGTTCTATTGTGTAGGAGTGGGAAACGAAGTCTTCAAGCTGCAAACATTTTAAAAGATATTGGTTATGGGAATGTTGTAAGTGTAAGTGGCGGTATTCAAGAATGGCAGGGAGAAATTATAAAATAAGTAATGGAGTAGACTGATAATATGAATAAAGATCATAACAACTGTGGAAAAGGTAGTTGAGGAATTCCTAACAAAAAATCACGGTCATTTTTTCCACCGATATGACCAGGGATTTTAGTTTGGCTCCTGGTAGGAGTCATCGTCTTGATTCAAAGAATGTTTTAAGAAAAGGGGCTAAACAGCCCCTTTTTGTGTAAACATCAAGCAATTTTTTAGGAGGTACCCATGGATATCATTCAAATCGGTTCTTTTACGATTCTCTTTAAATGGTTTCTTCTTGGAGTGGCAATTCTATTTGGAATAGTTCTTATAAAAGTATTGCTCCTACGCTTACCGAATAGGGAACAAAATAAGGCAATATTTGACTTATTAACTAATAGCGTGTTTTTAGGCTTTTTTATTTGGAAAGGTAGCTTACTTCTTACGGAGCCTTCATTAGTCATAAAAAGTCCTTTGTCGTTGTTGTATTTTACAGGAGGAAGAAGTGGCTTAATTTTAGCTATTATTTTTTCAATCTACTACTTTATTTATAGAGCAAGGAAATTAGATATTTCAATGCTAGTTACTTTGAAATACGGCTTACTATTTAGTTTTTCAGTGCTGTCTGTCTATCACTTTTTATTCGCCACCTTTGTAGAGGATAATTTCATTTATCATGTTCTTATTGGCATTTATTCGTTGACTAATTTGATACTCATTCTAGTTAAAAGGATTCTATCCTCATATAAGTCATTTTTTTCTGTCATCGTCTTATTTTCATTCTACAAAATAATACTCTCATTGGTTCTAATCAATGAAAATACTGTCTTTATTTTCTCGATGGAGCAGTGGTTTTTTATAGGATTAATAATCTTGTCTCTTTACCTTTGGGACAGAAAACTACAGTAGAAAGAAAGGTGGGTAAGAATTGGAGAATATCACAATATTTTTTGCATTAACTGCAGGGGTACTTTCATTTTTTTCACCTTGTGTGTTTCCATTAATTCCTGCATATGTTGCCCATTTAACCAATGGGTCAGTAAAAGATGGAAAAGTAAATACCCAGAAGAGTGTCCTATTGTCTCGTTCAATAAGTTTTATTTTTGGATTTAGTATTGTATTTGTGTTATTAGGAGCTTCAGCAAGTGTTGTAGGACAAATATTTTTAGATAATAAGAAATTGATTCAAATGATAGGGGGATTCCTCATCATTATTTTTGGATTGCAGATGCTTGGTGTATTTAAAATAAAGCTTTTAATGACTGAAAAACGGTTTGATTATAGTAGGAAGTCCAAAGCTAGTTCTCTAAAATCATTTATCCTTGGTTTAGCATTTGGATCAGGGTGGACACCTTGTGTAGGACTTGCTTTATCGTCCATTTTATTACTGGCTAGTTCAACAGAAACGATTTATTCTGGTATGTTTTTATTATGGATATACGCCTTAGGACTAGGTATTCCTTTTCTTTTGTTATCTTTTCTTGTGACATACTCTTTAAATGTGATTAAAAGAATCAATAAGGTGTTACCAAAGCTTTCGTTAGTTAATGGAGTAATTCTTATCATAATGGGGTTTTTATTATTCACTGGTCAAATGGAAAAAATCAGTGCTTATCTCTCTACATTCACGATTTTTAAAGGAGTGGGATTATGAACAAACAAATACTCGTCTTAGTAGGTTTGATTGGTCTTTTAGGTTGGGGAGTATATGACTATGCATTTTCAGAAAAAGACAATATGGATGAAACCTCCCTTAACAATCGAATAGAAAATAATGATTTAATTAGTGGAATAAAAGAAGGGAATTTGGCACCTGAATTTCAACTCCAGACTTTTGAAGGAAGAGAAGTAAAACTGTCTGACTATAAAGGAAAGAAAGTCATTTTAAATTTTTGGGCTACTTGGTGTCCTCCTTGTAAAGCTGAAATGCCTCATATGCAAGAGTTTTATCTAGATCAACAAAAAGAAAATGTAGAAATCCTAGCAGTTAATTTAACGACTGCAGAAAAGAACACAAACGATATTGGAAAATTTGTAAAAGATTATGGATTAACTTTTCCAATACTGCTTGATACTAAAGGCGATACAGGAGAAACATATCAAGCTTTTACGATCCCAACAAGTTATATAATTGATTCGCAGGGGATTGTTCGAAAGAAAATTGTCGGACCGATGAATAAGGAAATGATGGAGCAATTAATAAAAAGTGTCGACTAAAAAATTAAACCAAAGGAGAACAAGCTATGAATTCCTGGAATGATCGATTTAAAAATGAGAATTATGTTTATGGAACTAATCCAAACGTATTTCTTGCGGATGTCCATGAAAAATTAAACCTATCAGGAGATGTATTGGCTATTGCTGAAGGAGAAGGTAGAAATGCAGTCTACTTGGCGCAACAAGGAATGAATGTAACTGCATGGGATTATGCGCAATCCGGACTGGCTAAAACAGAAAAGCTTGCCAAGGATAGAAACGTAACAGTTCAAACAAAGCTTGTAGACTTAAATGAAGCTAACTGGGATAAAGATCAGTGGGATGGATTGATTTGTATTTTTGGTCACTTTCCAGAGGCATTACGTACAAAAACACTTGAAGGTGTCAAAGAATCAGTTAAGCCAGGTGGTTATTTTATTTCAGAGGTGTATTCGGTATATCAACTACCATACAAAAGTGGTGGACCACAAAATATAGAATTGCTATACAAACCAGAAGAGTTTCTAAGCATATTTTCAGATTGGCGGATTGTTCACTTTTTTATGGGCGAGGTTGTAAGGAATGAAGGAGAACTTCATAATGGTTTGTCACATGTTATTCAGTTTGTGGGGCAAAAAAGAGAATAAAATAACTTTGGAGTCTTTTTGCATTTATCAGTAGGACAGAAATCATTTCTAGTTGGCGGTTAATTAGATGATAAAACCTTTAATGAAAATTAAGACTTGAAGATGATTAGATTCGCGTTAATATAGTAAGTACTAATAAATTAGTTGGGGTGATTACGTGTTTTTAGGGGTAGTATTTGATTTAAAAAAGTATAATCAATACGCTGAAAGTATTAAAATACATGGAGATTTATTTTATAAAAAGACAATGGTTATAAGTCTAAATGATGTTTCGCTATTGAATGAGTTTCTTAATATGGAAAAAGAAAACAATAATATTCAAAGAGTAATAATCTATGATTATGAAGAATTTAGGGAGCTTAAAAATTTTAAAATCTTCGAAAATACTTGCTCTAAGCACAGACTAGAGTTCAGCATTTTACGACAGGATTTGCATTCAGATGTTCCAGTTGAGTTGGGCTATATGTTACAGGTAATTTGATTTAAATATGTATTCATTCAGAATATTTCTACCATATATCAAAAGAGCTCCATTATTTTGAAGCTCTTTTGATATTATTACTTTCAGTCAGTCAACCACAAATTTGTGACTGCCTCATTTTTATCTTCCTCATTCGGTGCAGCATACCTCATAACCATATCAGCATTTGCATGTCCTGATAATGCTTGGACGATGCTAAAGTCTTCACCGTTTCTAACTAGTTTTGTAATAAATGTGTGTCTAAAAGCATGTACATTAATATCGTATCTTTGAAAAATATGTTGAACAGTTCTTTCTGAAATTCGTTTATATCTATTCGAAAGAAACAATGCTTCATGCTGATCCTCTCGGGTTTCTAAATATTTTAAAATGGCTCTCCTAGTCTCTGAAGATAAAGGAATTTTCCGTTCTTTATTACCTTTTCCATATCTAATGGTTACGGACCCTTTCCGTTCAGTTATTTCTATATCTTCACGATCAAGTTGTACTAATTCATTCAGTCTGATTCCTGTGTTTATTAATAACTGAACAATTGCAAAGTTTCGGACGTTTCCAGAACGATCAATCTCACGAATAATCTTGTGTATTTCATTCCGGTTTAGCGACTTTGGTGCTTCATTTAACATATTAGGTGGAGAGATTACAGATATGTCCTCAATCGTTTCTTCTTTTTTAGCCCATCGGCTATAATGTTTAATCGAACTCCAATGTTTGTTAATCGTAGTAGCTGCAAATCTTTTGCTAACAAGATAATTAACATATAATTGTACATCAGTTCGTGAGTAATCTTCTAAACTAGTACCGGCACCATCTAGCCACGTTTTGAATTGAGAAAGGCAAAAAGTGTATGTTTTTATCGTTTGTTTAGACTTCCCTCTTAGTCCTTCTACGAGATATATGTCTAACATAGAATCACCCCATTTTTTAGATTAATTTATTCCACGACAAAATTTTCTTGAGTTAATAGCCCTTTCTGTTATAAAAAATAATCAAATATTAATCTTTTATTACGTAGAATAGTAATTCCACGACGTTTTTCCACGACATTCTCCTTTCCTTTCTTTTGTAGGGTTTTAAGGCATTTTCATTTTCATGATTCAATGTAACTGGCCAAAATCCTGTAAAAAGTAAACTTATATCATAAAATACTTACGCTAAAAATTTGAAAACAAAAATTAGGTCAAATATTATGTAGCTGTAACCATTGAAGAAAGATTTAGAGGAGTTGATAAAAACAAAATTAAGAGAATTTCATTAAAACACTATTAAATACCATGCTCCTCCTTATAGAAAGGGGGGATCACAATGGTTAAGGAAGATACAATTTTTAAGAACAGAATTAAGGTATGCTTAGACTGGGAAGGATTTATACAAAAGCCTAAGAAAGAGGATATTATAGATATCTCTTCTAGGATTGCAAAGCAAAGGGTAGAGGTTACTATTGAAGAATTAATGAAATCTATTACGTTACCAAATGCTCAATCATTTACGCCTGCTTACTTCCAAACAGAAAAAAGGTTGAATGATAATTGGGCTGGTCAGCAATTATTTGCAATAGATATCGACAGAGGATTACGAATCGATGAGGCTATTAAACATTCTGAAGATATAAATGTTAAACCAATTTTTATTTACTCATCATTTAGTCATTTAGAGAACCAACATAAATTTCGAATGGTTTTTTTATTAAATGAAGAAATCCAAGATACCAGAGTAAGAAAAATAATACAAAAAAGTTTGACCACGTTGTTTCCTGCTGCAGATCCAAATGCAAATGATGAGGCAAGATTCTTTTTTGGTGGAAAGAAAATTGAATTTACTAGCAATTCTATGCTGACAGTTCCCCAACTTTTAGATGCTGTGGTAATAAAGTTAAAAACAGGGACAAACTCATCAAGGGAAATAAAGAAGTTCTGTGAGGTAACTAATCTTAGTTTATACAAGGGTTATCCCTACTATAAAGTCATTAATGATAGTGTTGCACCAGAAGGGAATAGTTCAATTTATGTCTCGTTGAATAAAAACCGCACTAACCCTATTAATTACTATAGGACGCGTGCAGAAATTAGTCATAGTGATTACTATTTAGTATTTGAAAAAGATTCAAAATTCAATAGCGAATATTCTAACGGTTTATTGCAGGAAGAAAACGTGAAGTTAATTCGGAACTTTCCATTCGGAACGTTGGAGGATAGATGTAAACTTTATCGTGAGGCAGTTTCTGGAGAATATTGGTTATACCATCATGAAATGTTTGGTTTAATGACTAACCTACTTAACATTGAAGGTGGCAAGTCTAAAGTTGTTGAGATTATCAATTCAAGAAGTGAGTATCTTCAGAAGAAAGAAGATTGGTCATTGATGTTGAACCAAATTAAGAAAATGAACTATCTTCCGTCTAGGTGTGAATCATTTTGTCCATTTGCTAATGAATGTACTCATACCAAAAACATGATTGAACAGGGAAAATTACCGCGTGGAAGTGTTCAAGTTCTAAATCAGTTACATTTTCAAGAAGTTGATGAAGTATATAAAAATTTGGAGGATCTGTGTGGGGAACTTCTAAGGAATAATGAGAAGGGAGTTTATGTCATTAAGGCTCCAACAGGTATTGGAAAAACGGAATTGATAATCAATAGTGCCAAGAATTATACTTTCAGCGTTGCATTTCCTACTCACAAATTGAAGGATGAAGTCTCTCTACGACTTAAAGAGCAAAATGTTCAGCACTTTAAAGTTCCGGAATTACCAACACTTGAAGCCCATTTTAGAGATAAAGTAGAACATTTATACAATATTGGTGCATATAAGGCTGTTAATAAATATTTGCGTAAATTATCATTAGAAAATGATGAAGTCAGAATGTTCCTTGAGGAGTTGGAAAAAATTAAGAAAACTAAAGGTGGGATCCTCCTTACAACACACCAAAGGGCAATTTACACTAATGATGATTCAAATTCAACCATTATTTTCGATGAAGACCCAATTCCTTCATTGTTTCCTATTTCCCAAATGAGGCAATCCGATTTAGTTTATGCTTTTACAAAACTACAGGAAAATCAAGATAATAAAGATGTAATCATGGCACTACAAAAGATGATAATTGATGCTCCGTCAGATGTAGTACATGAGCGTTCCTCATTTCTGCTTCCTTCAGTTAAAGAAATGGAACATACCGTTATTGAAGATTCAAATATTCATTCTGATATATTAGGATTTTTGAATTGCGATTATTTTATAAAAAAGAGAGTAAATGATAAAGAGTGGGTTTATTTTATAAACAGGAACCAGCTTCCTGAAAATAGAAAAATAATTATATTAAGCGCCACTGCGAATGAACAAATTTCCAAACTTGCATTTGGAAACAATGTCCAATTTTATGATTTAGGTGAAGTAAAGCCAAAGGGTAGTATACTACAAGTTACATCTAAAAGTTTTAGCAGGTACACGATAAAAGAGAATGAAAAAGACTTAATAAAATTGGCAGAAAATCTTATACAACGATATAATCCCTGCAGCGAAATTATTTCATATAAAGATTTCTTCCAAATTGAAAGAGAAGAAAACCTTTATTTCGGAAATACTGAAGGAATTGATTCAATGAAAGGTAAGAATATTACGGTTATTGGTACACCACATATTAATCCTATTGCATACTTGTTAATAGGTGTTTGTCTAGGCTTTCGCATGGGTTTGGAAGAAAGCCGTATGGAATATAGACAAGTTGAACGGAATGGTTTGCGATTTTACTTTACTACATATAATGGTGAGTCTTTATTGAGGGAAATTCAGTTTTACCTGATAGAAAGTCAATTGATACAAGCGATAGGACGGGCACGTGTCAATAGATATCCGGTCAAAGTGCTTATTCTTAGTAATTTACCGGTTCTAGGCGCTGATTACAAATCTTTTTCTCAAAATGAAATACAAGAAATAATGAAATAGTCAAAATTAGAAAACGCCCAGCTTCAATTAGTTGGGCGTTTTCTAAGTGGCTATTCAATTAAGTAAATGGTATATCCGCTTCATCAATGTGAAAAGGAGCATTATCCTCTAATCCAATATACCAACTTAAAACAGGAGGCATACTTATAAACTCGCTTAAATCCATTGAAGTGTTTACCCATGGGGGCGTCTTAATTATTTATGGATGACAAATTATGATGGGTGTGTTAGATACTTTATGAAATTGATGTCGCAAATTTAACAATATGCCGGGGGATATGTATATAATGCGCAAATTTTTATCTACGAAATAGCACAAGAAGGAAAAAAATTTTTAAAAAAAGTTTTAAAAAAATAAAAGTGTTGATATGTATGGATTTTCAATTCGGAATGGTAATATTTATATTTCCAATTTTTATCTACGAACAATTATCGAGGGTTGTCAACAATAAAAAGGTGTAATATACTCCTTATCAACCGTAGCAAACAAAAATTATAGGTTTGTTAAAAGGTAGTTTTCAAGATTGGAGGTGTATAAAAAAATGAGAGAAATTATTAAGGGGAAAATTTACGAAACAAAGAAAGCAACATTTATTGCTGAGTATAGTAATGGGTTACCTAGTAGTGATTTTAGATATGTATTTGAGGATTTATATTTAACTAATGCTGGTCAATTCTTTGCACATGCGCAAGGTGGTGCAAAGACAAAGTACAGTCAATCAAGTGGGAATTCAACTTGGAGGATTGAAACTCTTATTCTTCTAAACAATGATCAAGCGTACGAATGGTTAAAAAAACATAAAAAAATCAACGAAATTGAAATTCACTTCACAAATGAATCCAAAGGTTGATATTTAAAAAACTATTTAAGGATGTAGAATACCATAAAAAGGAGGAGATGCATGTGTACAAAAAATCAAAAGCATTTGGCTACGTTTTAGTTGAAAAAGAATTTGCTGAAAGTAACCATGAGCATTATAAAAAAGTCCTTAAAGGATTTGAAAAGGTTTGTAAAGAAAGAAATCTAAAACTAGTAAAGGTTTATGAGGATAGGTTTACTGATGCGAATGCACCTCAGCCTACTAAAGAATTTCTCAATCTCTTAAGAGTAAAGGATAAGTATGATTATCTCATAAACTTTTCTCTGGGACATTATATGATCATGTCACCAGACGGTCATCTCGAAATTATATAGATATTTGCAGTATCTATAAAAACATTATCAAATTAGTAATACGTTGGTTACACATATACTACCACAAGGTTAACCCATTGTGAAGTGGAAGTAGAAGAAAACTTTAAGAAAACTATCAATTATATAGCTCTTACTCAGACGGCTTGGGTAAGAGCGATAAAATAAGAATTTATACAAGGAGGAGATCAAATGAAAAAGGCAGTGGGATATGTCTTGGCTGACTTCAAGAAATCCGATAATGAACTAATAGGCTCACTATGTGATGAGGTAAAAAAACATTGTAAGGAAGAGAAAACGGAATGCATTGGGTTCTTCTTTATTGATGATGATATTAATAACCCTATTACACTAGAATCTTTTGCATCTGAAGAATTAATCACATTCGTCAGTCAGGAACTAGGTATTAATGTTTTTCTAGTTCATGATAAGCCTATGTATTCAGAGGAAATACGTTGGAAGAATGTTGGACCATTAGATAATCATTTGAACGAACTTATTGAAATTATAAACCGTGGTGAGGGTATATGAAAAAAGTTATTGGATATGTAACTGTCAAAAGGGATTAGGTGAATCATCCGTACCACAAATTTGTCATGAAAAGTTTGTCCAATGTTATGTTGTTATGTGTTCAAAATGGGGGATTTAGTAAAAGTTTATGAGTATGTTTGCTTTTCCCAAAAAGAACCAAGAATTGCTCAGATTCAAATGCACAATGATTTAACAAGGCGCAATGACATTGATTTATTACTCTCGTATGCTTTGGGAAACTTTTAGTGACGGACATTTCTAGAAGCATACAAAGAAAGATGGTGGCAAAATGAGTAATGCAATTGCTTATGTAATGACAGCAACACAACAATCAAGTTTTGATCATGGAAAAAGACTTAAAGATAAAATCCATGATTTTTGCAGGGTCTATGAAATCAATCTCCTCAATTTATTTGAGGATATCGTAGATTACAAGTTTCACAACCCAATCAGAAAGGGTTCTGCAGGAAAAGAAATGATGAACTTCATTGAAAAGAATTCAGATTCAATTGATTTTTTCCTAATAAACGATTTAACAGATTGTGTTGAGGAAGAGGAATGGGAGCAATTAAAAGCCTTCTTTTCAAAGCATAATATCGAAGTTGTTGAGTTGCTCATGTGGGAAAAAATAAGGCCAGTTATGGACCTTAGGCTAAGAGATGAACTCGAAAAGGAAATAGAAGGCCTACAAAAATTTAAATTCACCAAAAGGTGAAATAGAAAGTAGTTATCGGATATGGAAATAAAAGTAACCAAATTAAGAGGGGGCATTCATATTATTACTTTACAACACATCCCTTTATGACGAAAGGGAGGATGATTAAATGTTCAGACAATTAAAACTAGCAGTAGGCTACATTAGAACTGCATCATTAGAAACAGATGTGGAAAATATTGTTCGATTAAAGCAAGAGAGGATTTCAAGGTATTGTACAACCCGATCAATATTAATAGAAGAGATTATTGTTGACAGAGGCTCAAGTGGTCTATCACCTTTGGTAATGAGAATAGGTGGAGGTATGCTTATTGATTATATTATGAAGGGTGAAACAGATTGTATTGTTGTTCATCACCTCTTTGAATTGAGTAGGGATATTGAGGAACTTCATTGCCTTTTGAAAATATTTAAAGAGAAGGGAATAACGCTTATAGACCTTTCGATATTAGATTCGGAAAAAATGCTTTGAAAAATTAAAGACAAGGGTGAGGCAATATAAAAATCTTATCCCTTCTTATAAAAAAGGAGGAATTTTAATGAATAAAAAAATGAGAAGTTATCATAAAGGAGAAATTACTGGCGGTTTTGGAATAAAGGTGGGGGGACAAGAAGTTTGGTTTGACGAAGGAGAACTTGTATATGTTCTTGCTGAGATATTTGACGAAGAAGATTCTGATTGTATCTTATGGTACGCAATAATGAAGCCTACTAGTAAGGAAGTGCTAAGGATAAACTCAGATTTCGTCAATGTGAAAAATCATGGGAATGTTATGAGATTCCCGCATTTCAATGAGGAATAGTAATAAATAACATTCTCAATGTTTCGCCATACGTATTAAAAAATAACAAAAAAATATATGAAAGGGTGCCAATATAATATGTAATCATACCATATCCCTTCCAATAAAAAGGGAGGAATTCTAATGTACTATGAAATGAACAAATTCCATATTGGAAAAATTAAAGAGGGTTTTGAAGAAAAAATTAAAGGCATTGACGTTTGGCTGGAGGAAGGCGAACTTATTTATGTTTTATCGGAACTATTTGACCCGGAAGACCCAGATGTCATAATATATTTTGTCATAATGCTGCCTGTTGTTAAGGACGTCCTAACGGTAGATGCTGATTTTGTGAAAGTGTTAAGTCGTGGAACTGTCTCAAGGTTTCCATTTTAGGGTCAGATAAAAACAAAGGTAAACAGTGATTTTCTACATTGTTCAAATATGATTTGGAAGTTTTAATTATAATTAAAAATAAGTAAAGGTCAGCATTTATAACACAATTCAGAGCATATTTTTCACAACACAATTCATCATACGTCTGGCCTCCATTTAGGAGGTTGATAGTATGTATAAAAATGAAAACGAAATTCCATTAGTATTGACTGTAAAGGATTTAGAGGACATTTTAAATATTGGGCAAACTACTGCCTACGAGTTAATGAATAGTGGTCAGTTTCATGTTGTCAAAGTGGGTAAACAACTAAGGGTTTATAAGTCAGTGTTTTTGAAATGGCTGACAAAGGGAGAAGAGATTGCATTATAATGTGCAGTCTTTTTTTATTATTCTATTAAATAAACAAACATAATTGGATTGAACTTTATTTCCATATTATTCATAATGGTAGTAAACAAAAGTACATTACAGAAGGAGTATTACATGTTACAGATTATTTCGGGTAAATTTTTTAATAGTGATACAGTTTATTCAACACCATGTAAGGCTGTTTTATACTCAAACTACTATTGGCCGTTAAAGATTGAAACATGTATTGGAACATTAGAACCTATTGACAATAGGAGTGAAATAAACACTTATATTTTTCATTACAATAATCAAATAGAAAAGGATATGCATTCAGGATTTAACTTGGTAAGAGTTGGTGATCCGGAAATTGTACAGCAGTTTATGCTGCTATGTAGTTTTGGGTTGCAAGCAATATTTTCTACGGATAAAGATGAAGTTGAAAGATTATGTAGAACAAGCTCTAGTCATTTTACAGAGAGATATCAACCATCAAAATTTTTGAATAGATTTTTTGATTCCAAAATTAATGGTAATCAAGAAGAAGTTAACTCTTTTATAGAATTAGTCAAAAGTATCATCGGCCTTAACAGAGAAACTTACAAGGCTGTAATTAATGGATTTTATAACTTTTTTAATTCATTTATAAACCTTAATACAAACATTGAAGCATCATACGCATCTTTAGTTTATTGTCTGGAATCCTTTTCGCAAAACTTTGATGAATATGAGCCCCAATGGGAAGATTACAGTCATAATATTAGGGTAGGTTTAGAAGAAATTTTTGAAGGTATAGAGGAAGGGCCGGTTCAACAAATAAAAAGCGTACTCTTACAAAATTCCTTCTTAAAATTACAGAAGAGATTTATAGAATTTATAAAAGACAATGTAAATGACAGTTACTTTGTAGAAGAAGCTGTGGATATAAATAGACCTCTAAAAAAATCAGAATTAGACCAAGTTCTATTTAATTCTTATGACATGCGGTCAAAATATGTACATGAATTAAAGCCATTACTGAAGCATCTAACATTTCCAGATTTAAGTAATGGTGAGGTTTTTACTTGGGAACATAATGTGTATTTGACATATAGTGGATTAGTTCGTTTGACTTTGCACACAATAAAAAATTTTATATACAAGCAACAGACTATAGAAAAAGAAGAATATGACTGGAATGGAGATCTACCCGGTTCTATAAATTTATACTTATCACCAGAGTATTGGATTGGAAGTAAGGAAAGTTATGGACCAATTAAATCTTTAGAAGCACTTCTTAACCTTACGGTAACCTCACTTTATTCAGGTGATTATAAATTACCAGATATGAATAGTGTTTTAGAATTAATTGAAGAAAGTATTAATTCTTCTAAAAAGCCAGAAAAACATTTAATGTTTTCTTTCTATATAATATTAAATGATTTTTATCTTAAAGAAGATAAGAGAGATAATTATGAAAAAGTAATTAGACAAAACAAGGAATTGTTGACACATTGTAATATTGAAAATATGGTTTTGGCATTATTTAATGACGATTATTGGATATGGAGTGCAACAGATTGTGAAACTATTTTTAAGAGGTATCTTAAGAAAAGATATTTAGTTAAAAATATTAGTCTACCGTCAACAATCGAAGTATCATTATTAATTTGTATCGCCAATTTATATTTTGACCAAGATAATCTAGAGAAATATAAAGAACTTATAAAAGATTGTATATGTGAGTTATCTGGAAATAAGAATAAGCAAGAATACTTGCAGAAAGCAATAGTAATACCGAGGAAAATAGATATTAATTTTTTATTTGGTAAGTAGAGTGATTGTCACTTAATAAATTATACAACCACTGGGGGAAATAGCATGATAATACAGCCAAACTCTATTGTTTACGACGGTGAAGGAAATAGTTTTAGGGTAATAGATTCAATTGGAAATGGAAGTTTCGGTTATGTTTACAATATTGAGAAGGAAACTGATAAAAGTATTTGGGCATTAAAAACTTTGCCTTCAAATTTTCCAAGTAGTGAGCAACTTCAAAGTTTTCAAAATGAAAGCACCATGGCCGTAAAGGTATCGCATGAAAATGCAGTAAATTATATTTTTGTCCATGACGGGAATGATTATCCTCAATTACCACCGTATATTATTATGGATTATGCTAACGGGGGAACGATTCTTAATATTATTAGGAAAGCAATTGAAAAAAATAAATTTTTATCTAATGAAAATCTAAATGATTATTTTCACCAATTAATTAGTGGGATGGAACACATCAATAGTGTCCTAATACATAGAGATATTAAACCTGACAATATTCTTTTAAATAATGGGACCATTAAGATATCTGATTTCGGATTATCAAAAATAGTTCATGACGGAACTAGACAATTGACATTTAAGGGGTTCGGGCATATTAGGTATATGGCCCCTGAAGGATGGAAAAGAGAAAAAAATACAATACAAATGGATATTTACTCAATGGGTATTACCTTTTATGAAATGGCTACTCTACAACACCCATTTAACCTTCCTGCTCATGCAGAGGTACAGGATTGGATAAATGCCCATTCATTTAAGAACCCGCCGTCTCCACAGACGATAAATCCGGCTTTGACAAATACAATGGCACAAGTAATTATGAAAATGATTGAAAAGAGTACGCTAAAAAGGTATAAAACATGGGAAGAAATCAGGAACGACCTTCTTATAGATAATGAGCCATTGACAAAAAATTCATCCATTGTTGAAAATATGGTCAATATACGGTTACAGAGAGACTCTTCAATTCGGGAGGAAGAATTAAAGAAAGAACAAGAAAGGCAAGAGAAAGCCCATTATATAAATACAATACATTTTCAATATGAAAATGAAATTTATCTTCCAATAAATGAATTTATATCTGAATTTAATAAGAAATATACTAGTGGTCAAATTAAAATGACCTCATTTGCTCAGGTAGGATCAAATGATTTCCATACAAAAATTCATCTAGTCTCTGGTAAAACTTTGACCATTCACCTTAAAGCATTGTTTGATGATGATTTTGTACGGGAAGTACCCTCCCAATTCGATCGTTCACGTAAATATAAACAAATTGTAAGACCAGCATTAAGAGATAAAAAGATACTGGCTTGGGGCTATCTTAAGTGCTCAGATAATACAGGCTTTAATATCTTATTATTAGAAAATAAAGATGATTTATATGGTGAATGGGTAACGTTACATAATTCAAATAGTGGATTATCTAGGCAGTCGAGAATTGAGCCATTTCCTTTCGAATTTAATGAACTTGAAAAAGAGATACATCATATTTACGCAATGCATATTTATAATACTGAAGTTCTCCCCATTAATCTTGAAAAATTTTATGAATTTATTGTTTTGCATAATTAATAGGATTCAGAAGTTGTACTCATAAAAATTCGGTGGGATTATGGAGGGGTAAAAGATATAAAAAGGCGTAAAGTGATGAGATTAGGTGGGAAATTGGGACATTAAAATATGCCTGAAACACGGAAAACACAAGGCTTTCCAAGGTTACATGAGATTACTTAAGAAACCGAAACGCTACTTTGACAGGGATGGGGTCGGGGGTTCGAATCCCTCTCGGATCATCATTAAAAGACGCTACTTTAAAGAGTAGCGTCTTTTATTATCTAAAAAAGTAACGATGGTGTATAATTTTACAAAACAGTACAAGGATTCCTTATAAACCTATTAGGTCATCTAATTTTTCAACAGCTTCTTTTTGCATTGTAGGTAAAACGTGACTATAAATATCCAGAGTAGTACCTACCTTACTGCTTAAACGTTCAGAAATAACTTTGGTATTAATCCCTTGTGATAATAGAAGAGTTGCGTGTGTATGTCTAAGTTCATGCAATCTAATTTAAGGTATATTTGCTTTTTCTATGAGTTTATTAAAAACTCTGTTCCTTAGGTTGGAAACAGTTATTGGCGTGCCAGAAAACAAGGTCTTGGTCTTGATAACCACTTACCTTGAATAAGTTTTTCCTCCGCCATTAGAGCTTTGTGAGATTTGAGTACTTAAATAGTCGAATCAGATAATTGAATGGTTCTATTACTTGTTTTTGTTTTAGCACCATTATTTCTCTTTTGCTTTGTGTTAAATTTTGATTTATTGATAGTCTTTTAATTTTTAAAATCCGTCCTACGTAATGCTAATAATTCACCTTTTCTCATTCCTGTCATTAAAGCTAAAAAAAGAACTCAAATAATCTATCCTCTTTTGCATTCTTTAAAAAACGATTTACTTCTTCTTCATTCCATACATTTATTTCTCGTTTATTTTCTTTTGAAAGTGTTGCTTTTTTTGCTACATTTTTCTTTATTAATTCAATATTAAACAGTAATACGTTAGCAAAATACATAGATGTCATTAGAAGGATCGGATAATTGTTACAGGAAAAAATTACCAATAGTTCTCGATTATGTCTATATTTGTCGCGGGGAAAATATATTCATACAGTTAGTCATGGTCTATAATTCTTATTAGAGATATTTTTTCCCAAAAAAGAATAAAGGAGGTGTTTGGATGAAAAAACTTTTGGCTGGTTTGATGCTGTCTGCGTTAATGCTGGCGTTTGGGGGTTCTGCATTTGCTGCTGAAAGTAGTGGTTGTAAGGGTTTTGGTCAAGGAACTGCTCTCTTAGCACAATCCGCAAAAGAAGATGGTGGGAATTTCGGACAAAATATTTCTTCTTTTACACCTGGTACTATTGATGATGGAGTTCATTTTTTCCATTCCTTTCAATGTGAGCGCCCTAAATAGTCACAGCAAGCAATATGAGTGCTGCAAATTTCTATCCACCCAATTTCCAACTTCTCATTTTCTTATCCTCTAATTTGGATAGGGCTTTATAGGTCAGCCTTATATTTCTGCATGCTCAATAGTTGAGTTCAGATTCATATTTTCCAGCATTTCAAAAACACCATGCCCATACTTGGTTATCCCATAGTTTTGCATCATGAAGTTTTCTAACAGCGGGATGACCTGTTATAATTGTATCTGCACATCTTTGTTTCCAAAGACAATTTTTAATGCCACTCATATATATCTATAGCTGTCAGAAGTATCGCCAGCATGAATTTGGTAAAAGTAATTACCCAATAAGCCTGTACTTACTGAGAGATGGTTATTTTTTATGGCATGAAATTGGCATGAAACACTAAATGATTTAAGAACACTAAAGATAAAGCTAGAATACAAAAAAGTTTGCAATTCCTTAATATATAAGGTTTTACAGGCATTATCGTTAACTAGAGATGACAGCAAGTTATTTGTTTTTTCACCTTGACAGGATGGGGCGGGGGTTCGAATCCTCTCAGATCACCCATATTAATGAAGCGTTAATCCTTTATGTAACAAGGGATTGGCGTTTTTCTATTTTTAAAATGATTGTCATTTTATTTTGAATAATTATTCTTGCACTATCTCATTGCTGAAGGCTCTCCACTCCATTGTTTATTTACCTTCTTATTCATCCATTAGGTCCAAAATTTTTTTATCGAATCTGGCGTCCCTTTTTTCTTTGCATTTCCTGATTTGAGTGTATGTAAATATCAACTTTATCCCTATTCTTGCATGTTCAAAACTTACACTACTATTTGAATTAAAGGGAGCAATTGAATGCAACAACAATTATTTGTAATCTTGACGTCCTCTTATTGCGCATGGTGTCAGCTTTGCTGGTACTACCCCTATTACATATCTAATAACATAACTACTCATTTTCGAAAATAAGCAAAGAGCCAAACAAGTATTATCAATAGTTTGGCTCTTCCATTTTTTGTCGTTTATGCAGTTTTATATATATCGTTGAAGAATCCACTTTTTCGGCTTTTGAAGAAGCGCTGATTACCTAAAAAATTGGAGTTTTTATGCAGTCTCTATTTTAACAAAGGATGACAAGAACTATCTAGGATACCCGCCATACCCCATACCTTGGCTAGGGAAACCGCCGTAACCCATACCTTGGCCAGGGAAACCGCCGTAACCCATACCTTGGCCAGGGAAACCGCCGTAACCCATGCCTTGGCCAGGGAAACCGCCGTAACCCATGCCTTGGCCAGGGAAACCGCCGTAACCCATGCCTTGGCCAGGGAAACCGCCATAACCCATGCCTTGGCCAGGGAAACCGCCATAACCCATGCCTTGGCCAGGGAAACCGCCGTAACCCATGCCTTGGCTAGGGAAACCGCCGTAGCCCATACCTTGGCTAGGGAAACCGCTATAGCCCATGCCTTGGCCAGAACTTCCAAAGCTTTGTCTTTCCATTTTTATATCCCTCCTTAATTCCTTCAAAAGTAGTGTATGTGACCATGAACAAAGAGGGATAGGTAATCGCCTATTGTTAATATATTCGAATAAAATAGAAACATACGCCGACAGGTGTTCTCAAAGTTTATGAGAAAGCCTGGCAGGGTAGAGGAGAGCGTAAGGCCATAATCCATAGTTAAGGAGGACGATACGATGGCAAAAGATCTGGAAAAGACAGCAGCAGAACAGGCACCTGGCGAAGCCCGCTTGGAATTGGCTGCAATCGCCATGGCTGGCAACAAGAAATTACATGTGAACGGAAGAGAAGAAAGGGAGACTACTAACTTTATTGATTTAGATTCAGTGAAAGGTATCATCGAGGAATGGCCCGCAACGTCCAAGATGGCTGCAGAAAACACCATTAATTTCTATGGCCCGCCGAATGAAGCAACAGCGAGTTACCTTATCTGGTTTAATAACGGACAGTGGAAACGGACGATCGCATTCCGTGATGAAGTGCCACATGATTTCCCGGAACCGCATACCGATGTGCTCCAACAATTCATTGATTATCATGTGCCTGCTGACAAAGCGGGACTCGTGGCCCAGTTGGAAGGCAGTCTAGTGATCGACCGAACGAAAGGCGAAGTATCGGTCCATTGTGATAATGAAGGTGCAAATACTCTTTCCATCAACATGATGCATGATATCGTGACAGGCAAAAGAACACCGGAAGAAGCAAGGGAGTTTATCAAACAAGAAATCGTGGAGTATATGATGAACCGTCCGGCGACGTATGCAGAGAAATTCCAGTTTGATCTGCCTCAGGGCGAACAGTGGGACGTGGATGTCACCATTGTCAATGATGAGGAACTGATGAAGGCTGTCACCGCTAAGCAGAAAGAACTTGGATTGAATTGAAAGTACGCGTCCAATACTCTCGATTAGCTACTTCCTTGTATATCTAAATATCATGCAAGAAATCCCACCTCACAACTAGGTGGGCATTATTTGACACTTACGTTCCAGAATCTGATCCTTAATGGAATATATGACTAGAATTTTTAAACACCTTTATTGTAAACGTAACAATTTTATTAGTAATATAGCAACTTTATTGTTAATAAACAGATTAGTCTTCATCTGCTACTTGTTAAACCCAAATACTAAATCTTATTTCTCCATAATACCCCTTTACCCATGGATAAGTGCCTTCGCGTAAACTTTCGAATATGGAACCTCTATAATATTTTTGATGAAGATTTCACTAAAATTGATCAGATTTTCTAGGACATTGGAAATAACAATTTCAACTTGCATAAATAATCATCTGAGCCTTGACTTAATGGAATTAATTTATGCAGTATAAAAAAATGGTTTTAGGGAAACTACAGGATGAGGTCGGGTGCTCGAATCCCTCTCGGATCATTAAGTAAAATGACATATTCTTTTTTAGAATGTGTCTTTTTTGTTATTTCTTAATGTAGAATCAGAAAATGCAATTGATTTTTGAAATATATATTTCACTTAAAATGGGCTATTTACATAGACTGAATCTGATATAGATGGGGAAGATTTTCGATATCTGCAACACTGTCTAACATGTCTAAAGGCATTTCATAGCATATTGAAAGGAGGGGGAAAACTGATAAAAACGAAACAAGGTGACTCAGCGATGCAATCTGAAAAAGAAGCGAACGCTTTAAAAGCTAAGATAAAACTAGAAAATTTAAGTGCGGGTACAGTTTCAAATTCATCTGGTATTTTTTGCGGAAAAAATATCCAATTGACTTGGATTTCACATGGAACTATAAATTCTGGATTCGGAACTTTAGGTGGGCTAAATAATAAAGTAAATAAAAATATGAATGTTGTCTTTGATAATGATCTAATCGATACTCCTACCGATGCCAAGCATACTATATAGATCTAGGTATCTATAAAGAATAATTTAATTTAATAAATGAACTCAATTTATCATATTCATAAGGGACGGGTTTTTTGGCAAGGGGTGTGGGAGGGGAGTATCTATGAATGATGAAGAGAAGTTAAAAAAATTACAAAGTCAGGTTGAAAAACTATCTTCACTTCTTGATAAAATGTCAAAGGACGGAGTGGTTTATTTTATAAATATTGAAAAATTGGAATTCCAAGGACCTGTATTGGATGCATTGGAATTTATTTTTGATAAGATAGACGTAAAAGAAGTAAGCGGGGCCTTAAACTTAGGCAATAATTTCGGAGTAAGCGTGGAAGGTAAAAATAACAAAATAAAGCCGTCCGGCTTAAAAGTTAAAGAAAAAAAGAATAATGAGGATGAAAATCCGAAATCAAAAGAAAATTCTAGTAATAACATTAATGTACAAACATATTCTGAGAAGGCAGAAAAAATGGAAAAAAAATTAGAACAAGTTTTTAAGAAAGCCCCTAAACATAAAAAAACGGGAAAAAGGGTAAAAAATGTTTTGAAAGAAAAAGATGCATTGCATCCATCCAAAGAAAAGGAATCTAGTGAAGAAAAAAACATTGCAAAAAATCCTCAAACTACTTCCTTGTCAGAAGAAATTTTCGCCAGCTCCGAATCAGTGCTTAAACCTGAGCAATCTCTAGCTATTTCTAAAAAAGTTTCTGATAAGGATAATATTCCAAAAATTACAATTAACCACAATACCGTTTTAGAGACTGATTCAGCAAGAAAAAAGAAATAAATAAATAGTCATATATAATTCTAATTCAGATTAAACGAGATGGCATAACTATATGAATTGAATAGTTATGCCGAAAATGAGAACCTATCATATAAATTATATAATCTCGAATTCACTATAATCTTCGGGACTTTTTTTCAGCATTTGGATTTCCAATATTCCATCTAACATAGTTAACTTTGTTTTCTTTGGTGAAACTTGCTTTGGTAAAGAGATAGAGAGTGATGGTTTTTCTCTTCCCTCTTCAATTAGTAAAAGTTCATAGCTATTTAACAATATTTTTCTTCTTGTATATGGATCTGTATTTGAAAATTGAATTCTTACAATTAAAAATTCATGCATTTCAAAAACATGATAATTCATTTCTTTACTTTGGTTGTTCGATGAAGAAAATGTATGATCTCCTGGCTGTTGTTGAAAGGTAAGATCCGATGGATTATTTTGCATTTCCCCATTTCCTTGAAGCCAATTCATATTATTAGGGAGCGCATTTTTTATTTGTTCAGATATATAATTTGTAAAAGCATCATTATTAAATGGATTGGTCATCCCTTTAGCCCCAAAATTACGGCTGAAAAATTCCTCTAACATTTTGTCCACGGTATATCCCCCTAGTTCTAACATGCTCATCACTTTATTTTATTCATTTTATTTTATTGGGTTCCAATGAATAATGTAATCTGTCATTGTTATCGATTCACTTCTTCCCTTGTAAGGGATTCAATTTGCATGTACACAAACATTAAGAGTAATTCATTTTCATAGATTAAATATTTGAGAATATATTTATCTATAATTAGTTTGTTACTCCTTTTATGATTAGGAGGAAGCTGAATTGAAGATTAACTTAAAGAATTTAAATGTAGGAAATATAAACCATTCTTCGGGTGTATTTTCTGGAGAAAATTTACAAGTTGGTTGGACGTGTTATAAAAATATAAATGAAGGTTTTGGATCAATGTTAGGTAATTACAACAACTCATCAAAAAATAGACATGTTGTACAAAAAATGGAATATAAGAATCAAAAAATGGACCTGGAAGAACAAAAATAGGGGGGGCATACATGGCTAACAGCTTATCTCCCAATTTTTTTATCAAGAACTTTACTATACATGTTGTCGAAAGTGCTTCATGTGTAAATATTGGGAGCAATCACCCAACAGGTTTTACGAGTTTCAAAAAACATAATCAAGGGTTTGGCTCTGTCAATGGGAGTCATAATACACTTGATGGAATAAAAACTTTATTAAGTGACAAATCACTTTTTGATATGTTCCATAATACGGACGATGAAGACGCAATATGGATTAATGAGATAAAGGATTTGGTTTTTTCCAAAGTAGACGCTTATTTGGAAACTGCAGATGTTGTTGAGGAAGAGGGGGACGATGCTTTTATAAATATTGATGATGAATTGGAATTTATTGATGAACTTGAAAAGATAGGCATGTATGACGACGAGGAAATAGATAACATCGAATACGAAGAAGAAAACGAACATAATGATGAAGAAAATGAGGATATGCGTGAAATGACAGAGGAAGATTTTACAAGCGTTATTAATGATTTAGTTTCTAGAGTTTTAAAGGAAATCATGCCCAAAGTTAATGTTGGAGTTGCACAAACAGAGAACCTCTCAGAACAACAAATATCAAACAATAATCTAAAAAGCTGAAGGATAAATGTGCTGGTTCAACGCAATTCTTGAAAATAATGAACGATGAAGATACTTCATTCATACTTTGTTATTAAGAGAACGGGATAATTATTTTACGTTACTAGTCCCAAAGGTCGTAATAATAAATAGGATTTAGACAGGGGGCTAATGATGAGTAATAATTTTATCATAAATGGAATAACTGTTCAAAGTGTTGACACGACTTCAGGTATTTTTATTGGAATAAATAATGTAAATAATTGGTCATCATTTTCAAAAAATAACAATGGGTTTGGTTCTTTAAATTCTTCGCAGGCTTATCGAAATGTTAATGTAGTATTTGATAATGATTTAGTTGATTTTCCTGTAGAAAAAAATTTTTTAAAACATTTACATGCCAATAAAGAAGTAAAAAATGATGAAATATGTGAAATCGATACTGGGAAAAATGATACTGTAGGACCTGTGAAAAAAAGGCGAGAAATAGGCAAAATAGACGTTGAACAAATAAACGTAAATTCTTTATTTACAAATGCTGCTATTTCAATTGGGGAGAACATATTAAACTATTGGAGTTCACATGGAAAACATAATGAGTCCAATGGGAAGGCTACAGGTTTGACACAGTATAAGTTAAATACAAATATCATTATTGATAATGATGTTGTTGATGCAATTTTTAAATGAAATCGGCAATATTGGCTAAAAAATTTGGGAACTGGGGTGTTTTTCTTGGCTATTCCTGTAGCAGTTGGAGCAGTTAATATAGGTATGCTAAACACTAATAGCGCCGTTTCATTTGGTCAAAACCAGCTAGCTGGTTGGTCATCCCATAGAAAAACGAATAACGGAGCGGGTAACCAGGCTGGACTTTTTTCAAATATCAATAATTTAACTGTTATTATTGACAATGATCTAATTGATGGACAAATAAATGATCCAGATATTATACCTGGACCTCAAGCTCAAGCCCTTTAAAAATAACTTGTAAATATGTATTATTTCGGAGAAATGGGGTTAATCAACTGACACAATCATTTATTGGATTGTGTTTTTTTAGTTTTATCATGGAAATCTGAAAAAGGAATTTTTTCGGCATCTTATATATAAAAAATTATATATAAATATTTACATATAAAAAACAAAGAGTTACACTATAAGTAACGAATATATCCTGAGAGGAAGTTGTTATTTTGTTACTTAAAGAAAATAGTGCGTTTCGAAATTTATTTGTCGGAAGAGTTCTTTGTATATTTGCAGATTCAGTTCTATTTTTTTCCTTGTTAAAATGGTTAGAGATTCATTCTACGTCCAGTAACGATTTTACACTGTTTTATATTGCTTTTTATCTCCCCGTTTTTCTTTTTGCCTTACCGATTGGTGCATGGATCAATAATAAAACATTACAAAAAGTTATGCTGTATTCAAATTTAGTGCAAATTATTCTGATGATTCTCTTCTTATTATTTATTCCACATTTATCATATAAGATGGCTTATCTCTTATTGATTGCAATAAGTATTTTAGGATTATTTTTTTTACCTGCTAATCAAGCACTTTTACCATATATTGTAGGAAATGAGGATCGTCCAAAGGCTAATAGTTTATTGCAGCTAGGATATACTGCTGTAAAAATACTTGGACAAATATTTACTGCTTCTATGATAAAAGCTTCATTTGCACCAACATCATTAGTAATCGTCTCTATAGGATTTGTTTTTATTTCATTACTTTTTATAAAAAATATAAAACCGATGGTAAAGATGGAGCAAAATGAAAAACAAAAACAATGGAAATTAATAATGGAAGGCGTACAGTATATTGTTAATCAACCTCAATTAAAGGCATTATTTCTTTTCTTAGCACTGGCCATGTTGTTTGCTATGTCGGTTGATTTAATCTTAATTTCATTTTTGAGTGATATACTAAAAGTTGGAGTTGAAAATTTAAGTTTTATTGGAACGGCGTCGGTGCTTGGGATAGCAATTGGGGCTATTATTGTTCCTAAAATTTATAAAAAAACTGAAAGAAAATGGCTTATGATTCCACCATTATTTGCATTAAGCTTTAGCGTAGGCAGTCTTTATTTTATTACAAACTGGGTTTTAATTCTTCCATTTTTCTTTCTCCAGGGAATTGCGCTAGGTTGTTTTAATGTAACATTCATTACATATTTGCAAGATGTTATTTCAAGTGAAAATTATACGAGGACCTTTAGTTTGTACAATATGATAACTAGTTCAATGGCATTGCCGGGAATAATCTTGGCGGGTCTATTATTAAATAAAATCAGTGTTTTACAAACTATCTTAGTTATCTCGTTAATCTTATTTATAATAGGGATTTTAGGAATCTATTTTACTCCTAAGCTGGGTAAGGGTCAGGAAGAAGGGATAAATCTTAATGAAGCCGTGTGAGAATAGACAGAAGTTGAAAGGATGAAGGTTATGTCATTGCGTTTTGGAATACTTGGATTGTTGAGCGAGTGGGAAGCTAGTGGATATGACATTAAGAAGGAATTCGATGATCTCATGAGTATTTTCTGGCATTCTCATTTATCACAAATCTATCCAGAATTAAATAAGCTTGAAAAAGAAAAGTTAATTAATAGCAAATATATTGCCCAGGAAGGAAAACCAGATAAAAAAATATATACAATTACTGAAAAAGGTAAAGAAGAGCTGATGAATTGGTTATTAGCTCCTATTGAAGCTCCGAAACTTAAAGATGCTTTCCTAATGGAAACATTCTTTATGGACAATATTCCAGTTGACGAAGTATTATTCAAACTTAATATGTATAAAAAAGAGCGAACACAAAGATTAGAAAAGATGAAGAAAATTATGTCAGAAAGATTGAAAAGCATAAAAGAAAGGAATGTGATGAAAGCAAGGATTTTAATGAGCTCTGTAGTTTTAAAACGGGGATACGAACAAGAATTACAATATATTAAATGGTGTGAGGAGACAATTCAATTAGTAAAGTCGTGCAGCAATTTATGGGAAAAGAAAGAAGGTAGAAGTTCAACGATTCTACCATTTACAAATTTTGAGGTAATTTTCATGCGATATTTTGCTGATATTTTAGAGGAATAAGAAGAATTTTGTTAACTAGAATTACTTTTTAGGGTAATGGAAAAAGGGCAGTCACTAAAAGTGCTGCCCTTAATCTCACCAAAAAAAGAAATCAAAGAATCCAAAGCCGAAAGGAACAAAGAATTGTGCTCCGAAAAATGCACCACCTCCGAAAAACCCTAAACCATATCCTCCAAAAGGATTAGAGCTTATTTCAGAAATCTCTAAACCATCATCTCTAACCTTTACGATTTTTCCTATACTCCACTTACCGTCTTCATTTCGAAATCGGATCAACTGACCTTCATAAAGGTGTAGTTTTTCATGAAGATTTTCCAAAATGGAAAACGTCCTCTCATAAGAGAACTGATAAATGTTATGAAAGGAATACAATTATTGCAAGGACTGCTAACTAAATTCTTGTCCCAACATTAGTAATCTGATAACTAAAATCAGGTGTTTTCTATTAAAAAAATACCTTCATTTTATTCTGTTAAATTTTTTTACAGTAAATTTATGTAAAATACATTTTTTACTAAAATCAGTTCATACATTTTAAGTCCTACCGTAATAAATGATAAAATGTAAAATACGATGTTACATCAGCGATGAACATGAAGGAAAGAGGGGAATCAATGCGTAAATTATCTTCATTAACAACCATGTTCGCTTCCTTACAATGGTTATTTTTTATTTTTGCCAATATCGTTGTCGTTCCTGTATCTATAGGCTTTGCCTTTGAGCTTACGTCTGCGGATATTGCTTCCATTCTTAGAACGTCGTTAATTGTAACAGGAATAGCGTGTATGTTGCAGGGGCTTTGGGGACATCGCTATCCCTTGATGGAAGGACCGTCTGGTGTTATTTGGGGAATGCTTTTGAATTTAAGCTTATCTGCTCCAGTTCTCGGGTTAAGTTTAACAGAAGTAGGTGGAGGAATTGCGACTGGAATGCTGCTAGCTGGCGCAGCAACCCTTCTTATTGTTGCTTTTAAACTCATTCCATTTATTCAAAAGGTATTCAGTCCGATGGTATTAAGTGTTTATTTATTCCTGCTTACTTTTCAACTTGTATTTGTATTTTTTAAAGGAATGTTGAAGGTAAATCATGACGGAACATTGAATTTGCCTATCACTTTATTTTCTTTTTGTGTTGCGATAATAGTGGCCCTTATAAAAGTAAAAGGAAATAAAACGGTTGGAAATTTTTCAATATTAATAGGAATGATTGGCGGTTGGATTTTGTATAGTTTGCTTTTCCCGACTGAGCAACAGGTAAACTCAGGGACTACTCATCTTTTTACCTTATTTCCTCTAGGGAAGCCCAATTTAGAAATTGGAATTATTGCGATAACATTTTTAGGCTGTCTAATCAACTTAATTAATACCATTACCTCTATACAAGCTGCATCTAAGTTAATGAATGAAAAGCCGAAAATGAGCCAATATCGTAATTCTTATATTTTGACGGGTCTATACACTTTTGCGGCATCGTTATTTGGACTTGTTTCGTACGCACCATTTGCATCATCAATCGGCTTTTTGGAGAGTACTCAAATTTTTAAAAAGAAGCCTTTTATTATTGGTGGAGCACTTATTTCTTTGCTTGGAATTCTTCCGTATTTTTCTTCATTACTTGCGACATTGCCTATCACTGTAGGAAATGCGGTCCTTTTTGTAGCGTATCTTCAGTTGTTTGGAACGTCTTTAAAAAGTTTAGGAGGATATTCATTTAACTCAATTACAATTCATCGAATTGCGGCACCTGTCCTTATTGGCGTATGTTTGATGACGGTGGGTACAGAACTTTTCAGTAATTTTCCAGCGGTAATTCAACCTCTTATCAGCAATGGATTTATTATGGGAGTACTTATATCTATTTTTCTTGAAGGTGTTATCAATTGGGATACTGTAGGGTTAGAGAAATCAGCAGAATAATTAATCGGGAGAGATCAACATGCATGTGTTTTTTGTTACTGGTGCTTCAAAAGGAATCGGCTTTGCGCTATGTAAGGAATTACTGCAAGAGAACCACTTAATTGTGTGTGTAGCAAGAACGAAAAATAAGGAACTTTTGCAAATGGCAAAAGAAAGTAACTGTAAGTTGGATTTTCTTGAATATGACTTGGCGATGAGTGACGGTATAGAGGAAATAATGAAAAAAATGATCCGTCTTATCCCAGATCAGCCTCAATCCGTTACGTTGGTTAATAATGCAGGGGTCATCGATCCGATTGGACCTACTGAAAATAACTACCCTGAAGCCATCATTAAAAGCATAGCGGTGAATTTAACGGCTCCAATGGTATTAACCTCCGCATTTATCAAACAATTACATAACAATTCGATTCCTAAGAAAGTAATCAATATTTCTTCGGGAGCAGGACGTCATCCATATTCCGGATGGAGCAGTTATTGTGCAGGTAAAGCAGGTCTTGATCATTATACTAGAGTAGTTTACGAGGAACAAAAAAGGGTACCAAATGGAGTTAATGTCATTTCCGTAGCCCCTGGAATTATCGATACAGGTATGCAGGAGAGAATTCGCCAAAGTGATAAACAGGATTTTGAGTTGATTGAACGGTTTATAGAGTATAAAAAGGAAGGTATGCTAAGTTCACCGGAGAATACAGCTAAGAAGCTGATTAAAATGATTCAAAGTGATGATTTTAATAAACTTGATCCAGTAGTGGACTTAAGAGATTTTTAACACTAATTACGATATATTTTGTGAGCTCCTAAGCAATGTTTATTGAATAGGAGCTCTTTTTTTATGATTTAATATATTGCAATCGTTTTCATTTTGTTGTAAAGTTTATTTACCGAAACGTTTTGGGGGAAGTTAATTGACTACTATAAAAGATATAGCAAAAGTTGCCGGTGTATCCGTAACAACTGTCTCGAGGGCATTGAACGGATATTCGGATGTAAGTGAAAAAACAAGAAAAAAAATAGAACTTATTGCAAAGGAATTGAACTATAGTCCAAATACCCTTGCACGTAGTTTAGTGATGAACAAATCGAAAACGATAGGTCTTCTTATTTCCGGAATCCATAAAGGGATGATTAAAGATGATTTTATGGTGGAAATTCTAGCAGGAATTGATGATTATGTAGCTTATACAGACTACGACCTTATACTGTTTAGCACAAATTCTACTAAACAACGAGAAAAAACATATTCTCAACTAATCCGAGAAAGAAAAGTAGATGGGGTAATACTACAGGGAATGAAAACAGAAGATCCATATTTAAAAGAAGTCGTTGAAAGCGATATCCCGTGTGTATTGATTGATATTCCCATTAAATCCTCAACCGTAGGATATGTAACAACTGATAATGTTCTGGGAGCTAAAAAGGCTACAGAATATCTAATTGGCCTAGGACATAAAAATATCGCGATGATGAATGGGCATAATTTTGCTTTTGTAAGCCAATCAAGACTTGAAGGGTATTTAGAAGCACTGAACGAAGCAGATATTGCTGTTAATTGGGAATGGATTGTTAACGGAGAGTTTGAGGAGAGTGTGGCGGAGAGAGTTGCTACATATTTATTAACAAAAAACCCTGAAATTACAGCTATATTTTGTGCTAGTGATCTAATGGCTTTTGGGACTATGAAAGCGGCAAAAAATCTTGGAATTAGTGTTCCTGATGAGCTTTCTATTATTGGATTTGACGATATATTATTAGCTTCCTATGTAACACCACCACTAACCACAATCGCGCAAGATAAATTTGAGATGGGTTATCAAGCTGCTAAGCTTTTATTGGAAATGTTGGAAAATAGAGAAGGAGTACATGGGATTTATCTAGATACAGAGTTAAAAGTAAGAGAATCAACTAAGAGTAGATAGATTACTAAGTATGTATAAACGGTAACGGAATACTGTATTAAAAATCCGAAACGTTTTGGAGGGGGTGGTCGACTTTAATATTTAGTGTTCATATTGATATTAAAAATAAAACGAGGGGGAATTTATTAATGAATTTGAAAAGAACGATATTAATGGTTTTATCTTTGGTTGCATTATCGATTATTATGATTGGTTGTTCAAAAAATCCAACATCCAATTCATCTAATTCTTCAAAAAATGAAGGTAATAAAGCTGTTGAAGTGAGAGTCGGTTATCCTGCAGGAGATGTTGCTGCTGGGAAGTTCATGGAGGAATTGATTGATGAATTTAATAATGATCATGAAGATATAAAGATTAAGGGAGAGCCTATTTCTGGTGATTATAATGATTCGATAAAAACTCAAATGGCTTCTAACACTGAACCAGATATTATATCGCTTGATCCACAACTTTTTCCGAGTATGGTAGATGCGAATAAATTGTTGCCTCTGGATGATTTTATGGGTGACTATGACCTTGATGATTTTGAAGAAAATCTACTTCAGGCAACTACATATCAGGATCAATTATATGGATTGCCGATTGACTACAATACATTAGCTCTTTTCTATAATGAAACAATGTTAGAAGAAGCTGGAGTTCAGGTTCCTAAAACTTGGGAAGAACTTGTAGAGGCAGCAACAAAATTGACTAGTGACAATGTTAAAGGTTTAGTGCTTCAAAATGAATTGCCACGTTTCCAGCCTTTATTTTATTCCAATGGTGGTTCAATGATGGATGGCGATAAACCAAAAGTTAACTCGAAAGAAAATGTAGAAGCGCTTGAGTATTGGATTTCATTATTTAAAAAAGGAATTGCATCTACTCCAGCAGATTTAGGGGTAGGCTGGGATGGAGACGCTTTTGCCCAAGGGTTAGCAGCTATGACAATTGAAGGAAACTGGATGTCTGGATATATTGAAGAATTAGATCCTAATTTAAAATATGGAATTGCCCAAATTCCAATGAGTAAAGAATATGCAAGTATGGCATTTACAGGTAGTTTTTCTGTTTCGAATAGTACAAAAAATAAAGAAGCAGCTACAGAGTTCCTAAAGTTTATAGCGAGTGAAAGAGGGATATTGGCTAAGGTTGAACAAGGAAATGGCGGAGTCATACCGGCAAGAAAATCTTTAAAAGATGGATTTTTAGAAAAGTATCCTGTTAAACAAGCATTTATTGATGCAGTTCAGGAATCTTCTGCATTTTCGTACGGGATGATTAGTCCAGTTGTCATTAAAGCAATGAACGATGCAGCAGAGAGTTTACTATTAGATGATAAAGCAGATACTCAAACTGTTTTAGATGAAGTGCAAAAAGAACTGGACGCTGAACTCGAAAAGATAGGGCAGTAAGAAAGAGAAATAAAATAGAGGAAACTTATGAATGTTTCCTCTATTTTATTACAAAGAGGATGGTAAAATGAGTCGAAAATACCCAAAAGTTATAAGTCATAAAAGAAAACAAGAGATAATGGCTGCTTATATATTAATTACTCCTGCTGTTTTTTATTTACTAGTATTCTTAATTGGACCTATTTTATATGCATTTATATTAAGCTTTCAAGACCATAATCTATTAAAACCAGAACAAGCAAAATTTATAGGTTTAAAAAATTATTTTAATTTGTTTGAAGATCCAGTCTTTAGAAAGGCTTTATATAATACATTTAAGTTCTCTTTTTACGTTGTTCCGCTCCAAACAGTATTATCATTATTATTAGCTGTTGTGGCTAATCAAAATATTAAAGGAAGAACCTTCTTTAGGGTCTCCTATTACTTGCCTTCTATTACTTCCATGGTGGCAATTTCAGCAATATTCATGTTTCTATTTAACCGAAATGGAATTGCTAATAAATTTTTGTCAATATTTGGCTTTGATCCTGTAAGCTGGTTCGCAGATCCCCATTATGCCCTATATCTCATTATCATATTGTCCGTTTGGGCGGGTGTAGGCGTAAATATGCTTATATACTTAGCAGGGCTTCAGGATATACCTACTTCTGTTTATGAATCATCAAGGATTGATGGTGCTTCAGCCATTCAGCAATTTTTTTATATAACCGTTCCACTTTTAAAGGAAAAAACATTTTTTGTTGTAATAATTGGGTTAATTGGAACTTTGCAAATCTTTGACCAAGCGTATATTATATCTCGAGGTTCAGGTGGTCCATTAAATTCGACTATGACGGTTGTTTTGTATTTATATAATAAAGCTTTCGGAGAGAATCAGGCTGGATATGCTTCGGCTGCTGCTTTTGTATTGTTTATATTAATTTTCACATTAACCGTTTTACAGAAAAAGTTTTTTGATGAAGGTACGCCAAGATAAAAAGGAGTATTATTTATGCTTAGTGATTTAAATAATAAGACCAAACTTAAAATCTCTTATGCGAAGGCTATATTTTATACGATTACGATTGGATATGCATTAATCTCCATATTTCCTTTCATTTGGTCATTTTATGCATCTTTGAGACCAGCGGGTGACGTTTTTAAATTTACGTTAGATTTTTCTAATTTAAGCTTTAATAATTATATAGAAATGGCACAAAGCCATCCTATTTGGAAATGGTATATAAATAGTATTATTGTTGCAGTAGTTGTTACGGTTGGAAATGTTTATATTAACGCAATGGCAGGGTATGCCTTGGCAAGAATTGATTTCCCTGGGAAAAATATATTATTCCTTACCATAATTGGTATTATGATGATTCCAGGGCAAGTAACAATGATACCGACATTTATGCTGCTGACGAAATTAGGTTTAGTCAACACATTAGCCGGTTTATCAATTCCATTTTTATTTTCAAGTTTCAATACCTTTTTAATGAGGCAATTTTTTTTAGCAATTCCAACTTCAATTGAAGAAGCAGCAGAAATAGACGGATTATCAAGAATTAAAATATTCTTTAAAATTGCTATGCCATTAGCAAAAGCTCCTATATTAACATTAATTATTCTAACTTTTATGGGAAACTGGAATAGTTTCTTATGGCCAAGCCTACTTTCATCAAGTCAAGATATTTATACTTTACCTGTAGGTCTTTCTACATTATCAAATCAGTATTACTCATTCCCTCACCAAGTAATGGCTGGCGCTATGTTTTTAACGATTCCAATGATTATTGTTTATTTTATCTTCCAAAGACAATTTATGGATGGTTTTGCAAATACAGGTAATAAAGAATGATGTGATAATAAAACTCTTAACTCAGATATTATTTAACAAAATGAAAAGGTGGCGTTTTTATGAAAATTGGATTGCTGGGATTACCAATAGAAGAAACTTTTAAGAAAGCTAGCGAAAAGGGATTGGAATTTGTAGAGTTTAGTATAAATGTAGAGAGTGATGTTGATCATTTTTTGAATGAACTCCCAAAAATAGCCGATTGGATGCAAAAGTACAATGTTGGAGTTCAGTCTATTGGCAGATGGGGTTCAGATCGAATTGATCCTGTAGGTAAAATAATCGAAGGAGAATTACAAAAATCATATCAATTGATTGATGCTGCTCAGAAGTTAAATTGTGAAAATTTTGTTTGTGGATGTAATTATCGTAAAGAAATTTCTTATTATGAAAATGTTAATGCCGCAATTGCATATTTTTCAAAGCTTATCGCATATGGGAAAGAGAAGGGAGTAAAGATCTCTACATATAATTGTGATTGGAATAATTTTGTAGATAATGAAATGGCTTGGACTATTATTCACGGTTATTTACCAGAATTAAGAATCAAGTTTGACCCATCACATTCTCGATACGGAGGTCGCGACTACTTAAAAGAGATGAGAGATTGGGGACATCGTTTTAACCATGTTCATATTAAAGGGTCTGTTATTATAGACGGAAAAAGATTTGACGATCCACCAGCAGGTTTAGATCAAACAGACTGGAATACTTTTATGGCTATTCTCTATGCTAAAGGATACGAAGGAGGATTAAGCATTGAGCCGCACTCTCATGTTTGGGAAGGAGAGCTAGGAGAAAAGGGAATAGACTTTACTGTAGAATTTTTAAAAAGATTAGTCATCTAATCTATCAAACTATTGAATTTATTTTATTTGGTTAAAGATTAATAAAAATCACACTCAATAATAATTCAAGTGAGGAAAAATATGTAGTTTTTCTCCATTAAAAAGCACATAATTGATATTGGCACAATGTTGATTGTAGCGGAAGGTGTGAGACTCCTGGTCGGCTAAAGGTGGCCACGTCCTGTGGCCAACGCCGACACTAGGACGTCCTGTCCGTCGCGGGAATACGGGGCAGGGGAAATCCCTCAGATTAGAAAAGCGGAGGCGACTGTTCAGCGTCGTACGAACGGGAGACTTTCCCGCACTGAGATAAAGGAAACACGGTGAGGAACGAACCGATGTTGACTTATCTTAGGGGAGGGAAGGACTCGTTCGTTAGACGCTAGGAGCCGGAGCTAGACAACGCGCTAAGGCGCCGAGGAAGCTCCCCATACCGCCCGCGGAAAGCGAACACCTGTAGCGGAAATCAACAGTCCGGATTAGCAGAGCCAATTAAATAAAAAGAAGGAGCATCACCAAAGTCGATTAATACGTTTTTGGACAGCCCCTTACTGTTTTTTATTATAGTCAGCCTAGAGAATATTTAAGCCTTTTTGCTTAATGGTTAAGGCGAGTATACAAAATTAATATTTCCTCTCATAATTAGCCAATGCTAATAGCGGAAAAATGTATTTATAGCTATGATAATGAATGTAGAATCCACCACCCATTCCTTGACCGACCGGATAGTCAACAGTCCAGTCGTCTTTATAAATGGCCTCCATTAAATACCTGATACCAGCTTGGATTTCAGGAGTTGGTTTATCGTGGACTGAAATCAATGTATCTACTGCCCAAGCTGATTGCGTTACATTGCTTGCTCTTAAAGGGGTATACGTATTGTTGGTATCGCTTTTGCATGACTCGCCCCAACCGCCGTCCTTATTTTGTATGGACTTTAGCCAATTTACAGCTTTTTGAATGGTAGGGTTACTCCCATCTTCTCCTAATGCCATTAGACCCGTTATCGCGGCCCATGTTCCGTAAATATAACAAATTCCCCAGCGCCCATACCATGATCCATCTTTTTCTTGATTATTCAATATCCATTCTTTCCCTCTATCTATCATTTTTGTATTCTTAGGCATGTTCGTATAGTATCCAAGAAATTCAAGTGTCCTACCTGTTAAATCGGCACTGCTCGGGTCCGCCAGTAAAAATCTTGCTCCTTCAATTGGTAATAGGTTAAATATTTTTTTGTCTACATTTTTTTCAAAGGCGGGCCAACCACCATCTGAATTTTGCATAGAGGTCACCCAATATACGCCTTTATCCCATGAATGACGATATCGTGAATGCTGTTGAACATAAGGGGAAATAGCTCTTAACGATGCTGTCGTATCATCAACATCTGGTTCAATTGTATTAATATCTGAAAAGCCCCATCCTCCTGGAGGAATCCCCGGATTATGAATGGCCCAATCTCCATATTTATCTTGCTGTCTGCTAAGTAAATATTCATTTGCTTTAACTAACGTTAGATCGTCTGTAGCAACCCCGGCTCTTTGCAGAGTAAAACTGATTAATGAAGTGTTCCAAACGTTGGCTGTAGTATATTGCATGTGTGTATGCCCGTCAATTTTGCATTTCATCGCCTTTAACCCTCTGACTGCTTTGACGATGAGAGGATCTTTCCGTGAATGTCCTAGCGACATTAAAGCAAAAATCATTAAAAACGTAGCGCTGAAATAACTATAAAAAGTTCCATCAGGTTCTATACGATCAAGCATATATTGTTTTGCCCGTTGGATAGCTAGAGAGTGTATATGCTGAGGTAATCCAATTATACTTTTAATCCCTTGTTCAATGGTTGAAAAAAAGCTTTTTGATTCTCGAGTTTCTGTCCAATCGAATAAGTCTTCAGATCTTGAAACATATAAATCTGATAAATCGGGGCTCTTTTTTGTTTTTTTACTATACTTATTAGCTCCTAAAATCATCAGCGGTGCTAAATTAGCCCTTCCAAATGAGGAAATATCAAAAAAGTTAATTGGAAAAGAAGGAGGTAAAAGTATGAATTCTACAGGTATTGGGAAGTGAGTCGTTTTTGGAGTTTGTCCGGTCAATGCAAGCATGACTTTCGTAAACATATGCGCCTTTTCAATACCGCCATGTGCTACTATATATTCCTTCGCCTTACGTAGTGGTTCATCTTTTTTTGTATAATACCCTGAGTAAAGAAGTGCATAATAGGACTCTGCGGTCGGGGTCACATTTCCCTCATCCTCATCGTAAAATAACTTCCATGAACCATTTTTTTCTTGCTTGCTTAAAATTCTTTCTGTTAATTCCATGATTAACTCTTCATCATTTATTCCTAATGTTCTTAATAAAATAATCATGTAAGCATCTGTCGATATCCCGGTATCAAATGGATAACCCCAAGATCCATCTGACAATTGGTCATTATGAAGTGTATTTACAATATGTTTAAGATGTTGATTTACATGATGCTTCTTCACAATAACAACTCCCTTATAGGTCTATATCCATATACATATTCCACAAAAAAAAGAAAGGACTCTCTATGGGGGTGATCCATTATTTTATTTCTGAAAAAGACTAAACGTATTCCTGAAAAACTAATGCTATTAAAATCCGAATTAATCAAAAAGCAAAGGAGGATCCCCGTTAACGAGAAGTTCTTGACGTTGGAAGAAAAGGGAATACTGGAAACTATTCGTCTCCAAACAGCCCGATGGAATGTCAATAACGTAACGAGAACAAAAGCTTATCTTGATTTTTTTTGTAGCTACCCAGATATTCATTGGGCATTTCTAGGTCATATGGTCTCAAGAAATGGCGGCTGGAATATGACTGATTTAAAAGGAGATATTGTTTCCAAACTTATGAATGATGAAACAAAAAATGTGTTTTTTTCATTTTTGGAGCGTGGAAATTGGTTGATTTTTCAGGATGCATTTCCGCAATTTTTATTGTATTCGGAGAGTGTAAAAAGAAATAAAAATTTATTTTATCTGTTACCGTATTTAAACGTATCGGTTTTTATGGAAGTCATTTGGGAGTTTTATTGGAGTTTCCAGGATCGCTACGTTCTTGCCATCGCTCAAGTTATAAATGAACAAAGCTATTTGGAGCATCGGATTATCCATAATCCAAAATATAAAGATAAAGTATTGAATTCGCTTCAGTTTTTATTACAAGACTTTTTATCTGTTAATCATATTTTATTTCCTTTTTATGATGATAAAACGATTGCCTTATTGGGGCAGACTCTCCAACAATTTGATTCACTGCATGAAAGAATCATGCTTGGAAAAAGATTATATCGAATCCTTTTTCATGACAGAGAGCAATTCGAGAAATTTTTCTATTGGGCCATTTCCAATCCACATACAGGATCGCGAAAAGATTATTGGAAGGATGTCTTTAATGATATTAATGAAGGGGTACCTGGAAAATACACACGGCGTCTAAATAAATGCAAATTAAAAAGTGGTGAGCCGAAATTGTATAGTCCAGTACTTAAAATAGCGTGGGCGAATGTTAAGCACCCCAAAGCAGAAGTGGGTGACTGGTTTACACATTGGAATGTGATTCATTATTTGAAACAAGATGACCAGAAATTTAACGGTGAAATTGAAGGTGACTACTGTGATGCCTTGGAAAAACTTGAACTCGCAGCAATGGCAAAGAATCTTATCTTTAAATAGATATAATGCGTATTTCATTATAATCATTTTTGCAATATTAATCGGTTCTTCATTAGATTTATATTTTGTCAAAAATAATTATTACGAGTTCCCAATCCGTCCGTTTCCAAATACATTTTCTATTAATATAGGTTTTACATTGTGCATCCTTCCAGCTGTCACATGGTTGTATTTATTCATAATGAAGAAAATAAACAGATTAGAAAGATTCATAGTAATAATAATGATTTGTTTTTTAGTCCCTATAGGTGAACAAGTTTCGGAACATTTAGGCTTATTTCTTCATAGTGAAAAATGGAAGCATAGCTATTCCTCAATAGGGTATTTCCTTTATCTAATAATCGTGTGGAAAATATTCCAATGGATGTATAAGAAGAAATAGGACGCTATCGTATGATGAAAATCATACTGATGACGTCCTTAATTTAGTTATGTCAACAATACAATTGACAAATTAACGTTTAGTATTGATTGCTGTACCACTGCAAACGCTTTATCCTTAATACTAAAGTCATATATATTTCATAGTGAGAAAGGGGTATTTTATTGTGGAACAAAGTAACAATAAACCGGATTTTAAGGTGAAAATTCAAAGGTTTGGCAGTTATTTAAGTGGTATGATAATGCCGAATATCGGTGCATTTATTGCTTGGGGTCTTATCACAGCATTATTTATCCCTACTGGTTGGATTCCGAATGAAAGTTTAGCGGAACTTGTAGGGCCGATGATTACATTTTTGCTTCCACTTTTAATCGGATTCACAGGTGGGCGTTTAGTGTATGATATTCGTGGTGGTGTAGTCGGTGCTACAGCTACGATGGGGGTTATTGTAGGATCGGATATTCCGATGTTTTTAGGTGCTATGATTATGGGACCTTTAGGCGGATGGGCAATTAAGAAATTTGACAAACTATTCGAAGGGAAAATAAAATCAGGTTTCGAAATGCTCGTTAATAATTTTTCTGCGGGGATTATTGGCGGTATTTTAACAGTACTTGCTTATATAGGAATAGGTCCTGTCGTTACGTCATTGAATAAAGTATTGGCAAACGCGGTGCAAGTGATTGTTGATGCAAATTTATTGCCGCTAGCAAGTATATTTATTGAGCCAGGGAAGATATTATTCTTAAATAATGCTATAAATCATGGGATTTTGGGCCCAATTGGAATAGAGCAAGCAGCAAATGCTGGTAAATCAATTTTATTCTTATTGGAAACAAACCCTGGTCCAGGTTTTGGAATTTTATTAGCCTATATTTTCTTTGGAAAAGGAATGGCAAAGCAATCTGCTCCAGGTGCGGCTATCATCCATTTCCTCGGAGGGATTCATGAGATTTATTTCCCTTATGTATTGATGAGGCCACTTTTAATACTTGCAGCGATTGCAGGTGGTGCAGCAGGAGTATTTACATTTTTAATATTCGGTGCAGGACTTGTAGCAGCGCCGTCCCCAGGGAGTATCATTGCATTAACATTGATGACTCCGAGAGGCGGATATCTAGGGGTCTTTGCAGGAGTGATTGTTGCAACAGCAGTATCATTCATAATTTCTGCTATTATATTAAAAACAGCGAAAAATACTGAAGAGGATGATCTTGCTGAGGCAACTGCAAAGACATCTGCTCTTAAAGGCAAGGAAAGTAGAGCTGCAGAATTTCTTAATACTTCATCTGAAATTAATAAAATAATTTTTGCTTGTGATGCAGGAATGGGTTCAAGTGCAATGGGGGCATCCATCTTAAAAAATAAAATACAAAAAGCGGGGATTGATGTTTCTGTTTCTAATACATCTATTAATAATTTGCCTGCAGATGCCGATATTGTTATAACACATAAGGATTTAACTGATCGTGCAAAAGAAAAGTTGCCGAATGCACAACATATTTCAGTCGATAACTTTTTAAATAGCCCGAGATATGATGAACTCGTTAATAATTTGAAAAAATAAATATGGAAGAGCCTGATTCCAGAAATGGACCAGGCTTTTTATACTGCAGCTAATTTATTTATCTAAAAATTAGAAATGTCTAGCTTCAGCACCTTTGGACTAGCAAACTTTTTCCCTGAGGTAAGTCAAAAGCCAAAATAGGAACGTCGACTAAAATCAGTCACGTCCTATGGTCTGTACGTCGATTTGCAAGGCGCATACGCATTTCTATAGGGTGGTGGAAAATGTATATTACTGCTCGAGAAAAAAATATTTTGGATATTTTGCTTGATCGAAAAGATGAAATAACAGTTAAGGAATTAGCAAAAATTATTGGTGTCAGTGTAAGGACTATTCATAGAGATTTAAACATTTTAGAGAATACATTGAATGAGTATGATATAAAAATTATTAAAAAATCGGGTGTTGGTATTTCTTTACAAGGTAGCCTTGAAAAAATAGAGGAATTAAAATCAAATATATTTTACAGCACTATTCGTGACTATACTGTAGAAGAGAGACAAACGATGATTCTATGTATGTTACTTGAATCATCTGGACCAGTGAAACTTACCACTTTGGCGAACGATTTGAGAGTGACTATCGCTACCATTAGCAATGATTTAACAAATTTGGAAGAGCGATTAGAGCTATTCAATTTATCTCTTGTAAGAAGAAGAGGTTACGGTGTTGAAATTGAAGGTTCTGAATCAGCAAAGCGGAGAACGATGAGTTATTTAATTGCTGAAAGCTTGCATGAAGCTGACTTTATGTCGCTTTTAAAATCAAATTCTTTGGAAAAAACGACGAATGACCAAGATATGATATCTGAACGTCTTTTAGAACTTATCGATAAGGAAAAATTGTTAATCGTAGAAAAGGTTATACAAGAAATAAAATCTGAACTTTCATTTCCAATCGCGGATAGTGCATATATAGGTATTATTGTTCATCTTGCTTTAGCAGTTGAGCGAGTCATGCAAGGTGAAAATATAAAAATGGATGAAGTATTTTTGGAAGAATTGCAGAATGCATCGGAATATAAAATTGCTGTAAAAATAATTGATAAATTAAAAGATAAATTCCAAATCGATATCCCTATCGCCGAAGTCGGGTTTATAACGATGCATTTACAAGGTGCAAAGCTCAGGCATGATGAAGGGAATATATTAGAAGTATCCGAATTACAAACAGTATTGAAGGCGAAGCAATTAATTCAGTACGTTCAACATGAGACCGGCTATGAATTAGCAAGTAACGCTTCACTATTAAGTGGTCTTGTTACCCATTTAAAACCAGCTCTTTATAGAATTCAACAAAGAATGGGAATAACAAATCCTTTATTGAAAAAAGTTCGGGAAGATTATGCAGATTTATTTCTTACTGTAAGAACAGCTGTAAATCAAACATTTCCAGAGCTATCTATACCAGATGAAGAAATTGGATATCTTGTCATGCATTTTGGTGCGGCCATTCTTCAATTAGGGAAAGAAAGCAAATTAAAGGCATATGTAATTTGTTCGAGTGGTATTGGTACATCTAAAATGCTCGCAACGAGACTCCATCAAGAAATTCCTGAAATTGAAGAGGTCATCAATTTATCAATATTTGAATTGAACAAAATGCAGATTGATGAACGAGATCTCATCATTTCTACACTTTATTTGTCACAAAGTCCGAAAGAATACATTCAAGTAAGTCCGATGTTGACAGAGGAAGAAATTAAACAAGTTCAATCCTGTGTACGGAAAAAGCTGTTATTGAAACAGAATACAACTTCAAAAATACAAAAATCACCTAGCGAGATAACAAAAGTAATGTCTGATATACAGTTATACATGGAAGTAACTGTCGATTTACTGTCTAGGTTTTGTTTAACATCTGCTAATGATAGGGAAACAATAAATAGTTTAATCAATAAAGCTTGCTTGGAATTGACAGAAAAGGGCATTCTTAAAAATGCTCAAACTGTAGATGACGCGCTGTTTATAAGAGAATCTATAGGTGGCTTAGGTATACCTGGGACTAAACTCGCCTTATTCCATACACGCCACACTGATATTTTAAAACCAGTATTTCAAATTTATCATCTTAAAGTACCGCTTCTAATCAAGGCCATGGATCAAACTAATATAAAAGTGAACCGAATCCTTCTTTTATTGGCACCTGATTCATTACATGAACAAGGCTTAGAAGTACTAAGTTACATTAGCGCTATGATAATTGAAGATGAAAAGAGTATTGAGCTTTTTGAAACTGCTAATGAAACAGCTATTCAATCCTATATGGTAACGAAATTTGCACAGTTTACCGAAGAAAAAATCAATGAGTTAAGGAGATTTTAGAATGACTACAAATATTTTAACTGCAGAAAATATCCTATTACAACAACAAGTTTCTTCAAAGGAGGAAGCGATTCGATTAACTGGAAAAATTCTCGTTGAAAGAGGATATGTGGAAACGGATTATATAGAAAAAATGTTAGAGAGAGAAAAGTTGACCTCTACATATATGGGAAATTTTGTTGCGATTCCACATGGGACAGACGACGCAAAAGAAAATGTGAAAAAATCGGGGATTGTCATCATCCAAGTTCCAGATGGTGTTGATTTTGGGGGAGGAAATATTGCAAAGCTCCTCATTGGGATTGCTGGTAAAGGTGATGAACATTTAGAAATTCTTTCCAATATTGCCATCGTATGTTCTGAAGAGGAAAATGTCATGAAAATAGTTAATGCTGATTCTAAAGAGGAAATTATTTCCTTATTTAATGGAGTGAATTAATATGAAGGCTGTTCATTTTGGTGCAGGTAATATCGGAAGAGGATTTATCGGCAGTTTATTATACCAATCTGGTTTCGAAACATGTTTTATTGACGTAAATAATGAAATCGTTGATGCTCTAAATCAAAATAAACAATATATTGTCAAACTGGCAAATCCATCGCATGACGAAATGATAGTTAAAAACGTACATGCCATAAACAGTGCAAATAATCAGGAGGCAGCTATTGAAGCGATTGCCAATGCAGATATAGTGACAACAGCAGTTGGACCTAATATTTTGCCCTATATCGCTGGACTTTTGGCAGAAGGATTAAAGAGGCGTCTTGGAGATTCCGAAAAACCTCTGAATATCATTGCGTGTGAAAATATGATCGGCGGCAGTACATTTTTAAAAGAAAAAGTATATGAAAAGTTAAATGAAATCGAAAAAGATCATTTTTCTGCTTCTTTCGGATTTCTAGATGCCGCAGTTGATCGTATCGTTCCAAATCAAGTAAACGAAGATTTATTAATGGTGTCAGTAGAACCGTTCTATGAATGGATTGTAGATGAAACAAATATTGTAGGGGAAAAGCCGCCAGTAAAAGGAATAATATTTGTTGATGATTTAACACCCTTTATTGAACGAAAATTATTTACTGTGAATACAGGGCATGCAGCTGCAGCTTATTTTGGATATTTAGCTGGTGCACAAACGATAGCAAACGTACTTGAAAATAAACAAATTCATTCACTCGTTGAGCAAACCTTACAAGAGACAGGTAAATTGCTAATTGCAAAATACCATTTCGATAAAAAATTGCATGAGGACTATATTCAAAAAATAATCGGTCGTTTCTCCAATCCATTAATACATGATGAAGTAACTCGAGTCGGTAGATCACCGATCCGAAAACTTGGAGCCAATGATCGATTAGTAGGCCCTGCTAGGCAATATACAGAACTATTTGGAGAAACCCCAACATATTTAATAAAAGGTATAGCAGCCGCATTACATTTCGATTATGAAGATGATCTTGAAGCAATGCAAATTCAAGAAACAATCAAGTTCGATGGAATCGAAAAAGCAATTGAAAAATACACTCAATTAAAACAGGAATCTATTTTATTCAAGGAAATCGTAAAACAATATAAGGAAGTTCATATCAATCGCCTGTAATGAAATGAATAAATATGCAATTAATATAAATAAAAATATAAAAAACTCTTGTAATATAGTGTAATACAAGCTATTATACTTATATTGAATACATTACAAGGGGTTGGCAGAATGAAAATTTCATTCAAAAAATCATTATTTGCGGTAGTTGCCAGTTCAGCATTATTATTAGCTGCATGTGGCTCAGCGCAAAACGATTCAAATAAAAGTGGCGGTAATGAAAAAGAAAAGAAAGTATTACATGTTGGTACCGAAGCAACATTCCCTCCATTCGAATTCGTTGATAAAGGGGAAGTTACAGGATTTGATGTTGAGTTATTGAAAGCTCTCGGTGAAGAAGCAGGTTATGAGATTGATATAAAAAATACTGGTTGGGATTCAATGCTTGCCGGTCTTGATAGCAAGGATTTGGATATCGGGATGTCAGGCATTACCATTAAAAAAGATCGCTTGAAATCATATGATTTTTCTAATCCATATTATGAGTCTGAAGGCTTCTTAATTTTATTTAAAGATAATGTAGAAGTTAAAAATGCTGAGGATTTAAAAAATCTAAAGATTGGAGTTCAAAACGGAACCACTGGTGCTGAAGCCGCAGAATCCGTTGTAGGAAGTAATGCCAAAAACATTTCTAAATATGAATCATCTGGCTTAATGTTCCAAGCATTGCTTAGCGGAAGTGTTGATGCTGCTGTAACAGACAAGCCTGTTGCAGAAGAGTATATTAAACAAAATCCAGATAGCAACATCCAATCAGTAGAAGATAAAGAACGCTTCAAGCCTGAATACTACGGGATTGCTTTCCAAAAAGGCAGCCCTTATAAAGAAGACTTTGATAAAGCTTTAGACAAATTGTTTGAAAACGGAAAGTATGCGGAAATTTATAAAAAATGGTTTGAAGAAGAACCAAATCTTGATTCTTTAAAGGATGCAAAAAGTTATATTGATTCTTTAAAAGAAGATTAATAATTAGCAATTGATTATATAGAAATTAGATTCTATTATTAAATTAGTGGCTGTCCTCAGGCTCTTTGCCAGTAGACAGCCGCTTTTCGTGAAATAACATGAATTTGAAAGTTTTTTTAAAAACAAACCTTTTAGTAGAAGGGAGGAGCTCTGTCATGGGGAATATTCGATTTGATATCATCATTGATTATTTACCATTATTTATAAAAGGAACATTACTGACTCTTGGATTTACGATTGCCGGAATTTCGTTAGGACTTTTATTAGGATTGGGTATCGGTTTAGGAAAGATGTCAAGTAAATCATTCATTCGTTTCCCGTTTGTGTGGTATATTAACTTTTTTAGGGGGACGCCATTCCTTGTCCAAATTCTTTTAATGCATTTTGCCATCATCCCTCTTTTTATGTCTCCGGCCAATCCAATTGTTTCAGCTATCATCGCTTTGGCTTTAAATTCAGCTGCCTATATTGCTGAAATTTTTCGCGCTGGAATTCAGTCTATTGATCGAGGACAAACGGAAGCAGCTCGTTCCCTTGGGATGACACATACACAAGCAATGAGGCATGTCATTCTCCCACAGGCCATTAAACGAATGATTCCACCACTTGGAAATGAATTTATTACATTATTAAAAGAAACGTCAATTGCAGCTATTATTGCTGCACCTGAATTAATGTATTGGGGACGAGTTGCAGGTTCTCAATACATGAGAGTATGGGAGCCTTATATTTTCGTTTCTATCATTTATTTAGTACTAACATTATCGCTTACTTATTTAATGAATTATATTGAAAGGAGACTGAAAACCGAATGATCTCCGTCAAACATTTAAAGAAATCTTTTGGACAGAATGAAGTGTTAAAAGATATAACACTTGAAGTTAAACCGCAGGAAGTAGTCGTCGTCATTGGTCCATCAGGATCCGGTAAATCAACCTTTATCCGTTGCTTGAATTTGCTTGAATCTGTTTCCGGTGGACAAGTTGTTGTAACTGGAAAGGATTTAACGGATAAAAAGACAAATATAAATGAAATTCGTAAAAATGTTGGGATGGTTTTTCAGCATTTTAACTTATTTCCTCACAAAAACATTCTTCAGAACATTACCCTTGCTCCGATTAATGTAAAAGGTGTCTCAAAAGAGGAAGCAGAAAGAAAGGCGAGAGAACTTTTAGCGAAAGTTGGCTTGTCCGATAAAGCTGATGCCTATCCTGATTCACTTTCGGGTGGACAAAAACAGCGTGTCGCAATTGCTAGAGCGTTGGCAATGGAGCCGAAGATCATGTTGTTTGATGAACCGACTTCTGCTTTGGACCCTGAAATGGTAGGGGAAGTGCTGGAAGTTATGAAGCAGTTAGCTAAAGAAGGAATGACGATGATTGTCGTTACGCATGAAATGGGATTTGCACGTGAAGTAGGGGATCGCGTCATTTTTATGGATAATGGATATATTGTTGAAGAAAACGTTCCAAATGAGCTATTCTCCAACCCGCAACATGAACGGACGAAATCGTTTTTAAGTAAAGTACTTTGAATTATGAAGGCGCCTATCTCCGGGCGTCTTTTTGTTAATTGATTTGAAGGAATCTAGGGAGAAATGTCGAACTAGAATAAAATACGTTTGTAAAATGGAAGAAGAGATATTAGAATGAATAATTTACTATTTATTTTTATTGATATCATACTGCCGATTTTTATTTTGATTGCTATCGGATTTATTATGCAACGGATTTTTCAGTTGGACTTGTATACTCTTGCTAAAATAAACATTTATTTTTTGAGTCCTGCCCTTATTTTTATTAAACTATATGAAAGCTCTTTCTCTCTATCAATATTTTTAAAAGTAATATTGTTCAGTTTTGGATTTGTTGTGATATTGTATGTATTAAGTATCGCGACTGCCAAGCTATGTAAATTAAATGACAAAATGAAGCTTTCTTTTTCTAACAGTGTAATATTTTATAATTCCGGTAACTACGGAATACCTGTAAATGATTTAGTTTTTAAACAAGATCCATTTGCGATGTCCATCCAAATTGCAGTCATGGCTTTTCAAAATACCCTTACTTTTTCCTATGGAGTCGTTGCTCTAAAATCAGTCCACGGTGGAAAGTTAAAGGCTGTGTTAGGCTATTTTAAAATGCCATTGTTTTACGCGATGTTTATTGGAATTTTATTTAATGTGCTTGCCATCCCTATGCCAAATTTCATTCTTACGTCAATTTCATATATTTCCAATGCTTTAATCGCGATGGCGTTACTAACAGTCGGAGCACAAATTGCACATATTAATATATCATTTACATATATCCCACTTTATTTAAATATTTTTTATCGTTTAATCGTAGGTCCAATCATTGCTCTAGTCGGTTTACTTTTACTGGGAATGGATGGGATTTTAGCCCAAGCATTGCTTATCTCTACTGCAATGCCCACTTCAGTAAACAGTTCCATTATTGCCCAAGAGTATAATAATGAACCCGAATTTGCTTCGCAAACTGTCATCGCAACAACATTATTTAGCTCTTTTACCTTAACGTTAGTCATCTATGTTGCTATGCATATTTTCTAAAAAGAAAGATTTGTAGTTATTGTCCAGTGTAGATTAGGACATATTCTATTAACACCAAGAAAGAAGTGAAGAATGTGAAAAAACCTCTTAAAGAAATACTTTCAGGTATGACCACCTCGGAAAAGGTGAAATACATTTGGGATTATTATAAATTTATCATAATCGGCGGTATCGTCCTTATCATTTTAGTTGCTTCTATGGTACATAGCATTGTAACGAAAAAAGAAGTTGTGTTGAATGTAGTTGTTATGGCGGGAATATATGATCCAGATTATATCGATCAGTTAAAGGATAAGTTATATGATGAATTTTTGACAGATAAAGAACGAGATAAATCCAATATCATTATTCAAACAATCAATTCTTCGAGTGATCAATTGGATATGAAGGCAGGCGTAGATATGCAGAAAATGGCTGCAGAGCTTTCTGCCGGTTATATTGATTTTTTCATTGTCGATAAAGATTTCTTTGATAATATGAACGATCAAAATCAATTAATGTCTTTCCAGAAAACAAGTGGAATAACGGATTGGTCGGTACCAAATGAACATCTGCATTTTTCAAAAGAAAATAACGAAGATATCACCGGAATTGATATTTCTGCAATAGGCTTATTTAACGGCATGGTTAAGGATGGAGAAAGAATTATTTGTGTGCCAGCTAACGCAAAGAACACTGAGTATATTTCTCGTTTTCTTAAATATATAAATAAAAATATATAGAGAGGAATGAGGTAAAGAATGAGAGTTTTGGTTACAGGGGCAAATAGGGGACTCGGTCTTGCTCTTTCCAAAGCTGCTCTTGAGAGAGGGCACACGGTTTTGGCATGTGCGAGAAATGGAGCTCAACCGGATGGTAGTTTACAGAATCTTTCTAGGCAATATCCTAATCAAATTTTTCTTATAGAACTTGACGTATCTGATGAAAAATCGGTAGAGATGGCAGCAGCAAAAGTAAGTGAGAATTGGGAATCAATTGATGCCATTATTAATAATGCTGGCGTTTTGTACGAGCGGGATGCCAAAATTGAGGAGTTGGATTTTTCCTTACTGGAACTGACGATGAACGTAATTCTATATGGTCCGATGCGCGTCATCAAACATTTTTTACCATTGCTTTATAAAGGTACCAATCAAATAATCATTAATATTTCATCTGATGCGGGAAGTATTGCTACTGCTTATGGCGGAGATTATCCATATGCCATTTCTAAAACAGCCCTCAATATGTTCACGAAACAAATAAAGCATTATGTATCCGATAAAAATATTAATGTTTATGCAATACATCCGGGATGGATTAGAACGGATATGGGTGGGGAAAAGGCACCAGGTTCTCCTGAAGAGACTGCAAATAATTTAGTGGATATTTTAGAGAAGAAAAAGGTAATAGACGATGAATTATTTTTTATAAAACATAATGGTGAACCTATGAAAATATAGATTGATTTAAAAAAGAATCCAATTTGAATATCAATTGATATTCAAATTGGATTTTTTCTCATAAATAATGATCCCTAAGAAGTTATTTTATCTAGTGACTTTTTTAGAAAATGTTCGACTGAAAAAGCCGCGACCCCTAAAGCAGTTGCTGGAAAACTTGGCTCCGAAAATTGAACTTTGACTTCTGTTTGATGGGATGTCATTGCCCGGTTTTTGACGTAATGTTGGACTGTTTCTTCCATCCAAGGTTTTGCACCTGATAAGCGATTACCAATAATTATTTTTTGTGGGTTTAGTGCATGTACTATATTTACAATACCTATCCCAAGGTGTACAGCTGTTTCTTTTAAAAGTTGGACTGCATGCTCGTTCTCATCTTGTGCAAGTTTAATGATTTGTTCAATATTTGCTTTGTCTTCCTTAACTATTTGTAGCTTTACAGCATTTTGAATTACATATTGTTCAGAAGCGTATAGCTCCCAGCAGCCGATATTTCCGCAACGGCATGTTTCTCCATTCATTTTTATCGTCATATGGCCAAACTCACCTGAAAAGCCGGAGGAGCCTCTATACAGTTTCTCATTCATGATAATTCCTGTACCGATCCCAATCCCTGTACTAATATAGACGAGATTATCCACATTTTTACCTAGTCCAAACATTTTTTCTCCGTAAGCACCTGCATTTGCTTCATTTTCAATTACGACAGGTATTTGGAAGGCCTCTTCGATAACTCCCTTGATGGAAGAATTTTTCCAACCTAGATTTGGGGCAAGAACCACTGAACTATTATTATCGACAATCCCTGGTGCGCCAATCCCAATTCCAACAATTCCATACGGGGTTTTAGGCGCTATAGACCTTAATTCTTCAATATTTTCACATATTAATTTTAATGTTTGCTCAAAGGATGTCGGGATAAATGTTTGCATTTTTCTCTCAAGGATATTACCTTGGAGGTCTGTTAAAATTCCTAAAATATAATTGACTCCTAAATCAATGCCAATTGTACATCCAGCCTGCTCGTTAAACACTAGCATGACAGGGCGCCTGCCGCCACTGGAAATTCCCGGACCTGTTTCAATAATTAATTGTTCGTCAATCAATTCTGCAACGAGTGTAGAAACAGTACCTTTATTCAAGCCCGATCTAAGAGCTATGTCCGCACGGGAAATGGGGGCGTATTGAATAATCGAATGAAGTACAATTGTTTTATTTTCTTTTTTTATTAATTGTTGATTCCAAGTCGAGCTCATAAAATCCATTCTCCTTATATCCATATACAATGTACAATTTAGTTTCTACTATCATATCATAAAATACTTTGTCCATTGGATAGACAAAGATAAAAAGAAGATGCTATACTATTGGCAAGAAGTGATGGGTATATATACATAATTAAGTATTGTAAACGCCATCAATAAAATATCTTTTGGAGGGAAAAATATGGCTTACTTTGAGGAAATCAGCAAAATTCAGTATGAAGGCTCATCATCGAAAAATCCTTTCGCATTTAAGTATTACAATCCTGAAGAAACGGTTAATGGAAAGACAATGGAAGAAATCCTGCGTTTTTCAGTCGCTTATTGGCATACGTTCACTGCTGATGGAACGGACCCATTTGGCGTTGGAACAGCCATTCGTCCATGGGATCATTTAAATGGGCTTGACCTTGCAAAGGCGCGTGTTGAGGCGGCATTTGAATTGTTTGAGAAATTAAATGTGCCTTTCTTCTGTTTCCATGATTCTGATATTGCTCCTGAAGCAGACACATTGAAGGAAACATATGAACATCTTGATGTAATTACCGCCATGATTAAAGATTACATGAAAGATAGTAAAGTAAAATTGCTATGGAACACAGCTAATATGTTTACACATCCAAGATACGTACATGGTGCTGCAACTTCCAGTAATGCAGATGTTTTTGCTTTTGCTGCTGCGAAAGTAAAGAAAGGCTTAGAAATTGGAAAGGAGCTAGGAGCTGAAAACTATGTATTCTGGGGCGGTCGTGAAGGATACGAAACGCTACTAAATACAGATATGAAGCTTGAGCTTGATAATTTGGCACGCTTCTTCCACATGGCCGTAGATTATGCGAAAGAGATAGGATTTGATGGTCAATTTTTAATTGAGCCTAAACCAAAAGAGCCAACAAAGCATCAATATGATTTTGATGTAGCAACAGGGCATGCTTTCCTACAAAAATATGATTTAGATCAATATTTTAAATTTAACATCGAAGCAAACCACGCTACACTCGCTGGTCATACATTTGAACACGAATTGCGTGTAGCTCGTATTAATGGCATGCTCGGTTCTGTTGACGCTAACCAAGGTGATACATTAATAGGATGGGATACAGATGAATTTCCTACAGACTTGTATTCTACAACTCTTGCAATGTATGAAATTTTACTTAATGGCGGATTAGGAAAAGGCGGTCTTAACTTCGATGCAAAAGTACGCAGAGGTTCTTTTGAGCCTGAAGATTTATTCCACGCGCATATCGCTGGCATGGATAGCTTTGCAATTGGGTTAAAAGTAGCTGCGAAACTTTTAGAAGATCGTGTTTTGGAAGATTTCGTCGCTGATCGTTACAGCAGTTACACTGAAGGAATTGGATTGGATATTGTAGAAGGAAAAGCAAACTTCCATAAGCTTGAAGAATATGCACTTCAATTAGGTAATATTCAAAACCGTTCAGGAAGACAAGAAAGATTGAAAGCAATCGTAAATCAATACTTGCTTGAAACGCTTGCTGGAAAATAAGTGATACACGTGCTGGAGTTGAAAAATTCCAGCACTTTCTATACGAGGGGTGAGATTTGTGAAGTATGTGATTGGTGTTGACTTAGGAACGAGCGCGGTAAAAATATTACTAATGAACCAAGATGGGGAAGTATGCCAAGAAGTATCGAAGTCATACCCTTTGATTCAAGAAAAATCAGGATATAGTGAACAAAATCCAGAAGAATGGGTTGGAAAAACAATCGAAGGATTAACCGAAATGGTTAAGAATTTCAATGGGGATATTCAAGACATTGAAGGGCTTAGCTTTTCAGGACAAATGCACGGACTCGTTTTATTGGATGAAGACCACAAAGTTCTTAGAAACGCCATTCTTTGGAATGACACAAGAACAACGGTGCAATGTAGAAAGATAGAGGATATAGTCGGTAAAGAAAGACTTCTAGATATAACAAAAAATCCTGCCCTTGAGGGCTTTACACTGCCAAAAATATTATGGGTGAAAGAACACGAACCGACTATTTATGGAAAGGCGTCTGTTTTTTTACTTCCGAAAGATTATTTGCGCTATCGACTAACAGGGCACTTACATAGTGAATTTTCAGACGCGGCTGGAACATTGCTTCTAGATGTCGGGGAGAAAAAATGGAGCAAGGAAATTTGTAACCTGTTAGGAATTGACATTTCCCTTTGTCCACCGCTTGTCGCTTCACATGAACAAACTGGCACACTTAAAAGTGAAGTAGCTGATAAAACAGGCTTATCAGGTAATGTAAAAGTTTTTGCAGGTGGAGCAGATAATGCGTGTGGGGCAATTGGATCTGGCATTTTATCTGAGGGCAAAACGCTTTGCAGCATAGGAACATCAGGAGTCGTTCTTTCCTATGAACAAAGAAATGACCTGGATTTTGGAGGGAAAGTTCATTATTTTAACCATGGGGAAGAAAATGCTTTTTACACGATGGGAGTAACCCTTGCTGCTGGTTATAGCTTGAGTTGGTTTAAAGATGTGTTTGCAAAAGAAATTGATTTCGATGAGCTTTTAAACGGTATAGATGAAGTGCCGATTGGTGCGAATGGATTAATTTTTACACCTTATATCGCAGGGGAAAGAACACCGCATGCGGATTCTGTGATTAGAGGAAGCTTTATCGGTATGGACGCATCCCATGAAAGAAAGGATTTTGTCCGGGCCGTGCTTGAAGGAATTACATTCTCGTTAAACGAATCGATCGAAATTTTTAGGGAAAATGGCAAAAAGATTGATAACGTCATTTCGATTGGTGGGGGAGCTAAGAATAAAGAATGGCTGCAAATGCAAGCTGATATTTTTAATGTAGAGATTATGAAGCTTGCTAGTGAACAAGGACCTGGAATGGGGGCTGCCATGCTTGCTGCCTATGGTTGTGGTTGGTTCTCCTCACTTAAGGAGTGTGCTGATAAATTTGTTCAAGTAAGTGAAACATTTACGCCAAAAGAAGAGAATGTAGAAGCATATAGAAAATTATTTAAGCTATATCAGGATGTTTATCTAAGCACAAAAACTTTAAATGAAGGATTGCAGGAATTTAGGAAATAATAGAAATGACCGTCTTATTTAAAAGGCGGTCATTTTATATCGGCTTCAAGTTTAATCTCCACATTGCCTTTTACAGCTCTGGATATCATACAACTTTTTTCTGCTTTTTCAGCAAGTTTTTGAGCTAATTCAATCTGTTCATTATTAGCTAGAATGACAGTTGGCCGATGGATGATTGTTTTATAAGTGATGACACCTTTTTCAACTTCAACAATGCCCTCGGATTCCATCGTAAGTTTTGAAACTGGAATAGAAGCACGTTCCAACATGGCGGCAAGTGTGATGATATAACATGTAGCAGCAGCGCCTAAGAGCATTTCATCAGGGTTTGTTCCAACTCCAGGTCCATCCATTTCTGGTGGAATCGAAACTTCTGTTTTCAGGTTGCCAGCATCAATCGTACCGACACTATTGCGTCCGCCTGGCCAATCAGCTTTTAATAAAAATGAATGTAAAGCCACTATAAAATCCTCCGTTTCATGAAACTCGTGTTATGATTATAACATCTTACTACATAAAGGAGCATGTAATATGAGTGAATTTCCTCAAGTAAAAGATACAATCCAATTGATTAAGGAATTAGTTTCTATTCCGAGCCCTTCCGGTAATACACGAAAAGTAATCGATTTTTGCGAAAAATATTTAACAGGTCTTGATCTGGAAATGAAAAGAAATCGAAAAGGCGGCTTGCTCATTACGATTCCAGGTAAAAATACAGACCAACACCGCATGTTAACTGCACATGTCGATACACTTGGAGCAATGGTAAAAGAAATAAAATCTAATGGAAGATTGAAACTGACGATGATCGGTGGATTCCGCTGGAATTCTGTAGAAGGCGAGTATTGCGAAATCGAAACCGATTCAGGAAAAACATATACAGGTACGATTTTAATGAAGCAAACATCTGTCCATGTATACAAAGATGCAGGGGAAGCAAAAAGAAATGAGCAAAATATTGAAGTAAGAATTGATGAGATCACGAATAGTGAAGAAGAAACGAGAAAGCTTGGTATCAATGTCGGCGATTTTGTTTCATTTGATCCTCGTGTTCAGACAACGGAAAGCGGTTTTATTAAATCAAGGCATTTGGATGATAAGGCAAGTACGGCTCTTCTTTTGCAGCTGATCAAGCATATAAAGTCTACAAATATTGAATTGCCTTATACAACTCATTTTCTAATCTCTAATAATGAAGAAATCGGCTACGGTGGAAATGCCAATATCTCGCCTGAAACGGTCGAGTATTTAGCAGTAGATATGGGAGCACTTGGTGAAGGACAAGCATCTGATGAATACACTGTTTCAATCTGCGCGAAGGATTCGAGCGGTCCTTACCATTATGGCTTAAGAAAGCATCTCGTTCAATTAGCGAAGGACAATAATATTGATTATAAAGTAGATATTTATCCGTATTATGGTTCTGATGCGTCAGCAGCAATTAATGCAGGCCACGATATTGTCCATGGCTTGGTGGGACCAGGAATTGAATCGTCCCATGCATTCGAAAGAACCCATGAGTCTTCACTAATTAATACAGAAAAGCTTTTATTGGCTTATGTGCTTTCGCCGATAACTGAAATATGATTTTATTCTAGAATGCGTCCGGACAGTTGAAATGTGTAATAACGTCCGGACGCTTAAAGTGTAAAGGAGGAGAATACCATTAAAACGAATTTCTCGGAAAATGAATTGAAGGAGCTTCTTTCAAATTATACTGTAGGAACTTACATAGCCTCCGAGCCTTTTACAAATGGAACCGTTCAAACAAATATTAAAGTTCAAACTACAGAAGGTCAGTTTGTTTTTAGATATTATGAAAATCGTTCGGTCCAGTCCGTATTATTTGAAACGAGCTTCCTTACTTACTTAAAGAAACATGATTTTCCCTGTCCAAAACCATATTTAAACAGGAATGGAGGCTACGTAGGAATTTATAAACAAAAGCCGTATGTTGTTTTCGAATATATGGAAGGTGAACATATTAATGACCCTAAAGAAAACCAAAAAGCACAACTGATTAAATTAGCAGCAGAGTTACATAACATTAGTAAAAATTATCATCCTATATATAAAGAAGCTAGATTAAATTATAACATTGAAACATGTCGCGATCTTGCACGAAAACAATCAGAAAGATTAAATACAAAAAATGCGGAAGAAAAATGTTTATGGCTAGAAAATGAGTTGGAACAACTCATTTTTCCGGAAGATTTACCAAAAGGAATCTGCCATTCCGACTTTCATTTTACAAATATCCTTTATAATGATGATAAGTGCAGTGCACTATTAGATTTTGATGATGCAAATTATACATACCTATTATTTGATTTAGTTGTTTTAGTTGAATATGGAGCATGGCGGCACGACGTTGATCAATACCTAAATTTTAAAGAAGCGAAGAAAATAATTTCTGAATATATGAAGTATAGACCTTTAGAAGATATTGAAAAAATGCATTTATTTGATGTATATAAATTGAGTATTTTAATGGATTGTATTTGGTATTTTGATAGAGGTAATGTTAATGATTTTTACGAAAAAAGAAAAGTTGACTATCTCAATCAAATAGGAAGAAAGAGTTTTTTTGAAAAACTTTTCGAGTGAGTATTTAGCTTTTTTAAAACTTACCGTTGAAATTCATTCTTGCAAGGAATAAGATAGAAAAAGACTGAACAACGGAAGGAATTATGTGTATGGCAAAAACATTAAAAGCAGAAGTAGAATCGCGAAGAACTTTTGCAATCATTTCTCACCCAGATGCCGGAAAAACTACGATGACGGAGAAGCTTCTTTATTTTGGAGGAGCCATAAGGGATGCTGGAACTGTAAAAGGTAAAAAAACAGGGAAATATGCCACATCCGACTGGATGGAAATCGAAAAACAAAGAGGGATTTCCGTAACTTCTTCTGTCATGCAATTTGATTATGACGGCTTTCGTATAAATATATTGGACACTCCTGGACACCAGGACTTTAGTGAAGATACGTATCGAACGCTTATGGCAGTGGATAGTGCTGTCATGATTATCGATTCCGCCAAAGGGATTGAAGAACAAACATTAAAATTATTTAAAGTTTGTAGAATGAGGGGAATCCCAATTTTTACATTTATAAATAAATTAGATCGCCAAGGAAGAACCCCGCTTGAGCTGCTTGCTGAGTTGGAGGAAGTGCTCGGTATCGAATCCTATCCGATGAATTGGCCAATTGGAATGGGAAAAGAATTTTACGGTATTTATGACCGCTACAACAATAGAATTGAACAATTTCGTGTTGATGAAGATCAAAGATTTTTAGAATTGGGTGAGGATGGCGAAATACTTGGGGATCATCCTTTGAAAGAATCGGGCCTATATACACAAGCTTTGGAAGAAATAATGTTACTGGACGAAGCCGGAAATGAATTTTCAGTAGAAAAAATTAATAACGGGACATTGTCTCCTGTATTTTTCGGTAGTGCACTAACTAATTTCGGCGTGCAAACCTTTTTAGAAACATATTTAAAATTTGCACCGTCTCCGCAACCAAGGATGACTAATGAAGGGGAAATTGATCCTGCTTCTGAAGGTTTTTCAGGTTTTATTTTTAAAATCCAAGCGAATATGAACCCTGCTCATCGTGATCGTATAGCTTTTGTCAGAATATGCTCTGGGCAATTTGAACGAGGCATGAATGTAACTCTTGCCCGAACGGGAAAACAATTCAAACTATCCCAATCAACACAGTTTCTTGCAGATGATAGAAGCACAGTGAACGCAGCTGTGAGCGGTGATATTATTGGATTATATGATACCGGGACATACCAAATTGGCGATACGATTTCAGAAGGTAAAAAAAATATACATTATGAAAAATTACCTCAATTCACGCCTGAATTATTTGTCAGGGTCACGGCAAAAAATGTAATGAAACAAAAAAGCTTTCATAAAGGTGTTGAGCAACTCGTTCAAGAAGGTGCCATTCAGCTTTATAAAACATATAGAATGGAAGATTATATTCTCGGTGCCGTTGGTCAACTACAATTTGAAGTTTTTGAACATCGGATGAAAAATGAATATAATTCGGATGTCATCATGGAATCAATCGGTTCAAAAATTGCAAGATGGATTGAAAATGACAAAATTGATGAAACTCTTTCCAGCCAAAGAAGTCTTCTTGTAAAAGATCGTTTCGATAAACCGTTATTTTTATTTGAAAATGATTTTGCATTGCGCTGGTTCCAAGATAAGAATCCTGATATAAAATTGTACAATCCAATGGATGAGCATGATTAATAAAAAAAGTAGTGTCCTTTTAAATAAGGCACTACTTTTTTGATTGAGCTAAAACACCTGTAATTTCTGTCATAAGGGTATCTATTGGATATTGAGACCTTAGGCAACGAGAAAATCACCATTGAACGACCTAAATCTGCGTATTGAGACCTTTAGTAAGGCAAAACTACCGCTGAACGACCTCAATCTGTGTATTGAGACCTTTAAGAAGGCAAAATCACCGCTGAACGACCTCAATCTGTGTATTGAGACCTTTAGCCAGTCAAAATCACCGCTGAACGACCTCAATCTGGTTATTGAGACCTTTAGCCAGTCAAAATCACCGCTGAACATCCTCAATCCGGTTATTGCGACCATTAGCAACGCGAAAATCACCATTGAACACCTCAATCCGGCTATCTCCAGAATTTCCACCTGAAGCTTTTTCAATTTTTCGGACATACTATCACCTAAAGGGAGGAATGTTTATGGCTAGAAGAAATAGGACGCTTGTCCCAGGAGCTAGAGGCGCTTTAGATGATTTTAAAGCAAAAGTAATGTCCGAAAAAGGGTATCAAGTAAATCCAAACAATCCCAATGAAGTGAAATTTGAAATTGCAAAAGAACAAGGCATCCCGTTGAAGAAAGGCTACAATGGACACTTGTCAGCGGAAGAATCGGGGAAGGTTGGCGGCCCTATCGGTGGCAATATGGTTAAAGAAATGGTTCGACTAGCACAAGAAAGGTTAAGTAATAATAACCAAAATTCATAAGCCGGTTTACGGAAACCGGCTTTTTCTAATGACAAAAATAATCCATCATTAGAATATAATTCCACTTCGTAAATTGTTATAATTAAAGCGTTAAGGGAGGCCGAAAGGGGTATACATAGTGAATTTAAGTAAATTTTCAATAAAGAGACCCGTTTTTACGATAGTAACGATGTTTCTTGTCATTATATTAGGGATCGTATCTCTTTTAAAGATACCTTTGAAGTTAATTCCAGATATCAATCCCCCGGTAGCGGTAGTTGTTACATCATACCAAGGTGCAAGCCCGGTGGAAGTCGTAGAAAAAATAACGAAGCCATTAGAAGCAAGTTTGGCCACATTACCTGGCATTAAAAATATACAATCCATTTCAAAAGAAGGCTCAAATTTAATCCTATTAGAGTTTTCTTGGTCAACATCTATTGATGATATTCAAAACGACGTGCTGCAGCGTATTGATCAAACCCCAATCCCTTCGGACGCTGGAAAACCACGATTTTTAAAATTTGATCCTTCCCAGTTTCCTGTTATTCAACTTTCGCTGAAAACCGAGAAAGATGAAAAAGGTCTTAGAAATTTAACGGACAAGTTAACGACCGAATTGACAAAGGTAAAAGGAGTCGCAAGTGTCAACGTCACGGGAAAATTATTAGAAGAGATTAACGTGACAATCCATCAAGATGATTTGAAAAAATATTCTTTGTCACAGAGTGATGTCGTCAATATTATTCAATCGAACAATATTTCTACACCTGGAGATACTGTTCTCACTGAAGGAAAAGAGCTTACGACACGCATTATGAGTATGGTTCATTCTGCGGATGAAATTGCTAATCTTGTCATCAATGTAAATCCTTTAAATGGCGAAAAAATTAGAATCAAAGATGTTGCAACAGTCAAACAGCAAGAACAAACTTCAGAGAGCATTACACGAACTAATGATAAGCCCTCAGTGTTACTAAGTGTACTTCAAGAAACTGATGCGAATACTGCCGATGTTTCAAGAGATTTTCAAAAAGAATTAAAAACTCTTTTAAAGAAGGAGCAATTTAAAGGGATCGAGTCGGATATTCTTTTTGATCAAGGTGATTACGTAAGGATGGCGATTGGAAATATCTCGAATTCCTTAATCATCGGTGGAGCACTAGCCATGCTTGTTTTATTTTTCTTTTTAAGAAACATAAGAAGCCCTCTCATAATCGGAATTGCTATCCCTTATTCCGTCATCGTAACATTTGTTTTGATGTTTTTTGCAGATTTTGCATTAAACATTATGACACTGGGTGGACTAGCCCTAGGGATAGGAATGCTTGTAGACAATGCCATCGTCGTAATCGAAAATATATATCGACATTTATCTATGGGGAAAGAACCGAAACAAGCGTCGTTGGAAGGGGCAAAAGAAGTTGCCGGAGCTATTACAGCATCCACCCTCACAACAGTTGCTGTATTTTTGCCGGTCGTTTTCATCAGTGGACTATTAGGACAATTATTTAAGGAATTTGCCTTCACGATTTCATTTAGTTTATTCGCTTCTTTATTTGTCGCATTGACTGTTGTTCCAATGCTTGCAAGCAGGTTATTAAAAAAGCCTCAAGGTGATTATGAATCGATTAGGCGCAGATCCAAATCGATGAATATGCTTGACCGATCAATTCGTTGGTCATTGCGTCACCGTTTTCTTGTACTATTTTTCTCCTTCGCATTGTTTGTAGCCGGACTTTTTGGAATGACTACAGTAGGAATGCAATTTCTTCCGCCAACTGATCAAGGTTTTTTCAGTATGAATGTAAAGCTCGAAAATGGAGCAGCACTTTCTGAGACGGAAAAAGTAATAAGTGTAATGGAAAATGAGCTTAAGAAAAACAAAGATGTTGATGTATACGTTAGTTTAATTGGATCAACACAAGAGTCTACTTTCCAAGGAGGCGGAATGGCGAATAGTGCAGAGGTATATGTAAAATTAAAGTCTCTCGCAAAAAGGGACAGGTCTTTATTCGAAATCGTTGATCACATGAAGCCTAAAATAGAAAAGGAAGTTGAAAAAGTAAATACGGAAGCTAAAATCCGTTTTAATGTACAAGCGGCTTCAGGAATGGCTCCACAAACGATGACGTTTAATGTTACTGACACAAATAAAAAGCGATTAGATGAAAGTACAAATAAAATATACAACACATTAAAGGATGTAGAAAACGTAACAGAATTAACAACAACAACTGCGAATACAGTTGAAGAAGTTCATATTACGGTAGATAGAGAAAAAGCATTTGATGCCGGGCTTGCTCCTGCTCAAATCGCCATGATTTTTAATGACGCTACACGTGGAGTTCAGGCTTCACAAATCATTACAGATGATATGGAAGTATTTGGTGTTTATGTTGGATATGAAAAAAGCGTCACGAAAGATATCGACAAATTAAAGTCTTTATTAATTAGAAAGCCAGACGGTTCCTATGCAGAGTTAGGAGATTTGGCAAAAATTGAAATAGGATCTGGACCTGTAGAAATTCAACGTATTAACCAGCTAGATTCTGTGGAATTTACATTAAAATATAGTACAGAAACAAACTTAGGTTCAATATCGAAAGCGGTTGATACTGAGATAGCCTCATTGCATCTTCCTGGCGATACGGAAATTACGTATAGCGGAGAAAAGGAGTTACTCGAAGATTCAATTGATGATATGATTATGGCATTTATTTTAGCCATCATCCTTATTTATATCGTCATGGCAGCACAGTTTGAATCATTTAAATATCCGTTTGTCATAATGTTTACAGTGCCACTCATGGTTATTGGTGTTGCCGTCGCCCTTGTTTCAAGCCGGATGCCAATTAGTGTGCCTGCTTTCATCGGGATTATCATTTTAGCAGGAATTGTCGTTAACAATGCGATTGTCATTGTTGACTATATTAATCAGCGCAAACAAGCAGGATTATCTAGCTATGATGCACTCATTGAATCTGTCAAAGATCGTGCACGTCCAATTTTAATGACTGCCTTGACCACGATTCTCGGTTTGGTTCCTCTTGCACTTGGGATTGGAGAAGGGACGGAAATGAATCAGCCTATGGGAGTCACTGTTATAGGTGGATTAATCAGCAGTACCTTTTTAACGTTATTTGTCATCCCGGTTGTTTATAGTTTATTTGACCCTGAAACAAGGAGAATGAATCGGAAAAAGAAACGATGGAAAAAGGAACATAGTTAAAAAGTGAACACATTCAAAATGATATGAAAATAAGAGATGAATGATCCATCTCTTATTTTTTTCTTGAAATATAAAATAAATTCGATTATCATCTAATTAGATGATTATAAAAGTAGGTGGGTTTTCATATGCAGTTAAATAAAATAGTTGAATTTCACAAAGCATTAGGCGACCTTACACGAATTAAGATTATTGCCTTGCTTCAGCAAGGACCGTTACATGGTCAGGCGATTGCAGAAAAGCTTGGTCTTAAGCCGCCGACCATCACGCATCATATAGCGAAGCTGCGTGAGGTTGGATTAATTAGAGAACGACGAGATAAAAACACTATTTATTTTTCATTAAATACAAAGATTTTAGAGATGAATGCTAATGCTATTTTATCTATAGGAACAGGGGGTGGATCCAATATGGAAATGGCTGTGACAGAAGAGGAACGGTTAAAAATAATTCAAAATTTCTTCACAAAGGAAGGGAAGCTGAAAAACTATCCTGCACAACGTAAGAAAAAGCTTGTAGTGCTAGCCCATATGGTAAAAGGATTGGAATTTGGAAGGGTTTATCCTGAAAAAGAGATCAATAAGTATTTAAAACAGTTTCATGAGGATTATGCAACATTAAGACGCGAACTAATTATGTGTCAGTATATGTATAGGGAAAACAATCAATATGAATTAAATCCAATTGAATTATGGTGGTTAAAGTGATGAAGGAGAGAATTGTCTTCATTCATTATGTAGATTTAACCGTCTATTTGAGAGTAAATTTAAGAGTATTGAAACATCTTACGTCATGACAACCACCTAATTCTATTAGTCAAAGATTAATAGAGAATATTGCTTTGCTAGAATTCATATACTATAATAATAAGTAAATAAAATACATTTGACGTAAAGTCAAAGGGGAGTAGCGTTAGGTGAACGATGGATTCACCTAAAACAAAGTCGTCATTTCGTGAAGCAATTCACCGGCTTTGTTGGCATAAAAAATGTCCAGCAAGACCTTTGCCCATATGGCAGAGGTCTTTTTGTTTTCATTGAAATCAAAATTTCCTGCCTGAGGGGATGTAAAGAATAAGGGAGGAAATTTGATGGAATTATCGATGTTTTTAGAGTATGGATGGGTATTTTTGGTACTCGTTGGATTAGAAGGTATCCTTGCGGCAGATAATGCCGTCGTGATGGCGGTAATGGTAAAACATTTGCCGGAAAAACTACAGAAAAAAGCATTGTTTTACGGATTGTTAGGAGCGTTTATTTTCCGCTTTGCCGCTCTATTTGCCATTACTTTCCTCGTAAATGTATGGCAAGTTCAAGCAATTGGAGCCGCTTATTTAATATATTTAGCGATTCACCATATGTTTAAAAATAACAAGAAAAAAACTGTGAAAAATAATAAAGGTCAATCATTTTGGATGACCGTTTTAAAAGTTGAAATTGCTGACATCGCTTTTGCGATTGATTCTATGCTCGCAGCAGTTGCCCTAGCTGTAACACTAAAGCCAACTGGATGGTTCCAAGTAGGGGGAATTGACGGAGGGCAATTTACAGTAATGCTTTTAGGTGGGCTTGTGGGTGTTGTCATTATGCGTTTTGCAGCAACGACATTCGTAAAATTATTAGCAAAATACCCTACACTTGAGACAGCAGCCTTTTTAATCGTCGGCTGGGTAGGAGTAAAATTATCAATCTTTACGTTATCTCATCCAAATGTTGCCATACTTAATGAGCATTTCCCAGAATCTCCTGCTTGGAAATTAACATTCTGGATCGTGTTAATAGGAATTGCCTTAGGCGGATATCTAATATCCAAGAAAAAAGCAGTTCATAAAAGTCGATCTGCCAATTTATACAATTAACCTAAAGAGGAAGCCAAATCGGCTTCCTTTTTAGGTTTTATTGTTGTTTTCCACTTAATTCAGCTTGTGCTTGTTGTACTAATCTTTTTGTTATTTCTCCACCCACTGATCCATTTGCTCTTGAAGCTGTATCGGAACCAAGAGTTACTCCGAATTCTTGGGCAATTTCATATTTGACTTGATCTAAATATTGTTCAATTCCCGGTACGAGTAATTGATTACTGTTTCGATTAGCCATTTGGATCCTCTCCTTTAATTTAATTTACATCGTAATCATAGTATGGACTCAAACAAAAAAAGCATAACTGGTAAATCCAACTCCTATAACTGAAAAATGTATTTCGTGGAAATCCATGATAGTATGTAAAAAATGGATGTTTTTCTTTTCAATGCTGAATTTTTTCTTTAATATAGAAGAATGATGTTAATTGGGGGATAATAATAGGCATGAAACACTTGAAAAAACATTCGTTGACTAGGCTAACGCCTTTTAGGATCCTAGTTACATATTACTTTTTAACAGTCGCCTTTTCGGCTATCCTACTAAGTTTACCATTTGCCCGCAAACCAGGAGCACAATGGTCCTTCATGGATGCAGTCTTTACCGCGGCAAGTTCGGTTAGTGTTACTGGATTATCGACGGTGAATATAGCTGAAACTTTTACTGTACCCGGGATTTTTCTATTGATGTTTGTTTTGCAAATAGGTGGAATTGGCATTATGACTATTAGTACATTTTTCTGGTTATTATTAGGGAAAAAAGTTGGACTGATGCATCGACAATTAATTCGAACAGATCAAAATCAAATTAATCTATCAGGACTTGTTGCCCTTTTAAAACAAATTATCTACATTATTTTGGGTATTGAACTTGTTGGTGCACTTGTTCTTGGGACTTATTATATTCAATATTTCCCTACCTGGCAGGAAGCATTATTGCAAGGATTGTTTGCTTCCATAAGCGCCACAACAAATGCTGGATTTGATATTACTGGGCAATCGCTGATTCCGTTTGCACGAGACTATTTTGTTCAATTTGTAACGATGATATTAATTATTTTAGGAGCAATTGGTTTTCCTGTTTGGATCGAAGTGAAAAGGTTTTTACTTCATAAGGATGATAAGATTCGATTTCGTTTTAGTCTTTTTACGAAAATTACGACATCCACTTACTTTTTACTTTTATTAATAGGAACAGTTGTAATCGTTGCGATCGAATATAATCATTTTTTTATTGGGAAATCCTGGCATGAATCATTTTTCTATGCCTTATTCCAATCAACAACAATGAGAAGTGCTGGCTTGCTTACGTTAGATGTAAATCAGCTGACTGTTTCCACCATACTCTTTTTATCATTTTTAATGTTTATTGGTGCGTCTCCTAGTTCTGTTGGTGGAGGTATTAGAACGACAACGTTTGCTCTTAATATTCTTTTTCTTTTTCATTTTGCAAGGGGCCGCTCTTCAATTAAAGTTTTTCAACGAGAAATTCATCAAAATGATGTAATCAAATCGTTAGTGGTACTCATGCTAGCAGTAATATTGACTGGTTTGTCCATCTTATTATTATCTATTACGGAGGATGCTAGCCTTATTTCCATCATTTTTGAAGTGGCATCAGCGTTTGGTACGTGTGGAGCTTCAATGGGGATCACTCCATATTTAACGGATTTTGGTAAGTCTATATTAATCTTGCTCATGTTCATAGGAAGAATTGGAATTTTGTCGTTTTTATTTATCATGGCTAGTAATGAAAAAGAGCCTGACTTCCATTATCCAACAGAAAGAGTCATCATTGGGTAAAAAATACTATGATTTTTCTTTCATAAGGTTTATCATATTTTTGATATAGACAACAGGAGGGTTAATAATGGGAAACAAAATTAGAATAGGGATCACAGGTTATGGAAATCTAGGAAGAGGAGTAGAAGCTGCTATAAAACAAAATCCAGATATGGAGCTTGTAGCTGTATTTTCAAGACGTGACCCAGCAAGTGTAACTGTTGCAGATCCGAATGTAAAAGTCTATCCGATTGCTTCTGCCGAGGATTATAAAAATGATATTGATGTTATGATATTATGTGGTGGTTCGGCAACAGATTTACCTGAGCAAGGACCAGCGTTTGCGGCGCATTTTAATACAATTGACAGCTTCGATACACACGCAAAGATACCGGAGTATTTTGCTTCAATAGATGAAGTTGCAAAAAAATCAGGTAAGGTTAGTATTATTTCAGTTGGATGGGATCCAGGCATGTTTTCAACAAATCGTCTATTTGGCGAAGCTATTTTACCAGTAGGAGAAACATATACTTTTTGGGGAAAAGGCTTAAGTCAAGGACATTCTGACGCGGTAAGAAGGGTCAATGGGGTTAAAGCAGCGGTTCAATATACAATCCCGATTGAAGAAGCAGTTAATCGCGTAAGAAGTGGTGAAAACCCTGAATTGTCAACGAGAGAAAAGCATTTAAGGGAATGCTTCGTAGTAGCTGAAGAAGGGGCAAATCTTTCTGAAATTGAAAAAACGATTAAGGAAATGCCACATTATTTTTCTGAATACGAAACAATTGTTAACTTTATTTCAGAAGAAGAATTTCAAGCTAACCATACTAAAATGATGCACGGAGGATTTGTTATAAGAAGTGGAGATACGGGTGAGGGCAACAAAGAAATCATGGAATTTTCTTTAAAGCTAGATAGCAACCCAGAATACACTGCAAGTGTGTTAACAGCCTATGCTAGAGCAGCCTATAGACTTAGCAAAGAGGGACAGTCAGGAGCCAAAACTGTTTTTGATGTTCCAATTGGCATGCTTTCACCAAAATCATCTGAACAATTAAGAAAAGAACTTTTATAATGATAAGAAAAACCGGAGCTTTATCAGCTTCCGGTTTTTTTCTGTATGTTTATCGAATCTAACGGATAAATTGTTGGACTTCCATCGGTTGGTTCATAATGGATCAAGGCATAAGAGGATTGAGGCATAATCTTCCCTTCTTGCTGATATGTTTGAATGCAAAAAGGAAATATTTCAATTTGGGTATGCTTATAAAGCTCTCTTTCATTTAAATTTAGTTGCCTCATAAGGTGAGCTTCTTCAATAATGGCCTCATACAGTTTAGAACGGATTTTACGCTCTACGATATCACCCCACCATGCTTTTCGAGGTTTATACCGTCTATTTATTAAATAATCGTATTTCATTAACCCTTCAGCCAAGTCGGAATGTTCAATGCTCTTTTCGGAAAGAAATTGTTTAAGTCGAGTGAATAAATCCTCTAACTGGTGGCCAATTCGTGACCAATTTTGCTCTTCCCAATACGTACCAAATTCTTGAAAGAAATCAAATGGAGTCTCAAAACTTTTTGTAGTCAAGAATTTGACCGTTCGATCCATCCTATGATCATTCCAATATTTTTCTAATACATCTTCCACTTGCTTAATCCTAATAATATCTTCAAAGTCAATAACATTATTGCCTAAAATTTCATATGGAGAGTAATCCATGTACGTATAGCCGAAATGTTTCGCAGAAATTCTTAAGCCGGTCCCACGGAGCATTTTTAAAAATCCGAGCTGCAATTCCTCTGGCTCAAGAGTGAATACATCGTTAAATGTTTTGCGGAAAGAATCATAGTCTTCTTCTGGCAATCCTGCGATTAAATCTAAATGCTGCAGAATTTTACCGCCTTCTTTAACCATTCGGACGGTCCTTGTTAATTTTTCAAAGTTTTGCCTTCTTTTTACGAGTTCATTTGTTAAATCATTGGTGGATTGGACTCCAATTTCAAAGCGGAAAAGCCCTTCAGGTGCTTCTTTATTTAAAAAGTCGATGACTTCTGGTCTCATAATATCCCCGGTAATTTCAAATTGAAAAACAGTGCCAGGTCTTCGTTCGTCGATTAGAAATTGAAACATTTCCATCGCATAGCTTCTGCTTATATTAAAAGTCCGGTCAACAAACTTAATTGTTTTAGCACCATTGTCCAGTAAATATCTTATGTCTTCTTTAATTTTTTCGCGATTAAAATATCTGACTCCAACCTCGATGGAAGAAAGACAAAACTGGCAGCTAAAAGGGCATCCACGGCTTGTCTCAATATAGATGACTCGTTTCGATAAATGGGGGATATCTTCTTTAAATCTAAAAGGAGATGGCATTTCTCTCAAGTCAATTTTAGTGCGTACAGGATTGATAACTGGTTTTCCTTCTCTCATATATCCAATTCCAAGTACGTTTTCCATTTCCATATTACCTTTTAGCTCATGTAACAGCTGCTTGAACGTTTCTTCACCTTCGCCGATAACGATAAAGTCAATTTCCGGCAATCGCTTAAGCCAATGAATAACATCATAGGAGACCTCTGGCCCACCGAGAACAATTTTTACATCTGGCATAATTTTCCGCAAAATTTCGATGACTTTAATGGTTTCTTCTATATTCCATATATAACAGCTAAAGCCAATTACATCAGGTTTTTTATTATATAAATCTGTAACAATATTTAATGTTGGGTCTTTAATCGTATATTCTGCAAGCTCGACGTCAAAATCCGGTGCTGCGTATGCTTTTAAATAGCGAATAGCTAAATTCGTATGAATATATTTCGCATTTAAGGTACTTGCGATGATTTTCATTGAAAAAACTTTCTCCTTTGTCCTATAATCCTTACTATTTTACAGGACTTCCCCTAAAACTACAAATAGCGGGCAGCTTATTCGCTCTGCCCGCGTGGTACACTCATATTTTCTTTTAAACGTCCAATCGTTTTTTTCCAACGCGACCATTTTAATTCAATGATTGGTTGGGTTGCTGTAGTCACAAATTTACTGGATAGGAAGAAAGTGAGGAACAGAGTAATAACCAACAATACAATTAGTGTCTTGGAATCATATATATATGACTCGACAGAACTTCCTCGGAAAGCCCGGATGATAAATCCATGCAGTAAATACACATACAGCGTATTTCTTCCGAATTTCGTAAAAAAGAATTTTCTTTTTGGCACAAAAGCAAAAAATCCCGCCACCATGAGAAAATTAATAGAATATATCCCAATCCTTTTAATAAATCCAATAGCCGAAATGGTTTCCAAGTAACTATATGGTTTTGAACCTAACAGCCACTTTTCATCTAACCCTGGAAAAATAATAAAAACTAAAGCAATGATGACAATTGTTCCCGCCATAAAAACTTTTGTTCGAGACTTCGTTAATAATTGGAAATGTTCCTTTTTTAAATAATATCCAACGATAAAAAAGGGGAAAAATACAAATGTTCTTGATAGACTAAGATAGTTAGAAATCCAATCCACATATCCCACTATTAATCCAATAAGTAATGCTAAACTAACAGCATATTCAGGCTTCAATTTATTGAAACCAATAAGCATTATATTCCAGCAAAATAAACTAATCAAAAACCAAAGTGACCAGTGTGGATTTAGTAAATCAATTTCAAGCATTGATTTACTGTATAAGTTATAGTAAAAAACGGAGTAAATGACTTGAAAAATTAAATATGGAATGATTAACTTTATAGTAATCTTCTTAATATAGCCTTTTTCATAAAAACCTTTCGCGAAAAAACCAGATATTAGAATAAAGGCAGGCATATGGAAGGTGTAAAGTAATTTATAAAGTGTGGAAAAGAATGAATTAGAATCTATATAAGATTGGATTAAATGACCAAAGACGACTAAAAATATTAAAATAAATTTCGCATTATCAAAATAGTAATCTCTTTTCTCCATAATAATCACCAATTTCATAGTTGTTTGCGTTATTTTACCCCGAAATGAAGAAAAGTAACATTACGATTCCATATCGATTGCATGACGACTAATATGAATTTTAGTCAATTGTTAAGAAATAGTGACAACTTTTAAAAAGATTGTCTAATTTTGCGAATCCATTTACAATTGCAAATATTGTTGAGATAATGACATAGTTGAATTTTAAGGTCAATACATGGGGGAGAACTAAATAATGTATAGAAGTAGTAAAGAAAAAGCACAATTTTTAAAGAAAATTCAGGAAAAGCGCGAAAAAATGTGTTTATTTGGAAAAATTTATGGTTTAAATTCACCTAAAACAATTCAATGCAGCCAAGAGCTTGATTATCTATTAAATGAATATTATCAAATGTTTCAGACGCCTAAGAAGAAACAATCTATACCTACGCATCGTATTGCAGTTACAAATAGCTACGTGTGGCAGTATTCGCTTCCTTATGCAAAATAATTGCTGTACATAAAAGGAATTCGCAATCTAGAGTCGAATAGTATGGTGGATGGAAATTACAATTTGAGAGGATGATTTTTTTGGGAAAAGCAGCTTTACAATTATATTCGGTTAGACAAGCCGCAGAAAAAGATTTCCTTGGAACAGTTGGGAAAGTAGCTGATATGGGATATGAAGCCATTCAATTTGCCGGCTATTTTAATACTCCAGCTCATGAATTAAAGCAGCTTCTTGATGAAAAAGGAATTACTGTAGCAGGGAGCCATATCATGCTTGATGCTTTTAAAGAAGAGCAGTTAGCTGAAACGTTTAAATATAATAGGGAAATAGGCAATGATCTATTAATTGTACCAGCCATTGCTCCTCAATATCGCGATAGCGAAGACGCTTGGAAAAGAACTGCAGAAGAATTCAATAAAATTGGACAAGCTTGTAAAGAAGAAGGCTTCACATTTGCTTACCATAATCATAATTTTGAATTTGAAACATTTGGTGGTACAACTGGGTTTGATCTATTGTTTGGAAATTCCGATCCTGAAGTAGTAAAAATTGAGCTTGATTGCTATTGGGCAACTTTTGCAGAGCTTGATCCACTTGGCCTTATTAACCAGTACGGCAATCGGGTAGTATCCCTTCATCTAAAAGATATGACAGTAGAGAACGGTAAAAAGAGAAGTATTGAGATTGGTTCAGGAAGCTTAGATCTTGAAAGCTTACTAAATGTCGGAACCAAAAATGATGTGAAATGGTTCATCATTGAACAAGAACAGTTCGATGGAGATCCGATGGAAAGTTCAAAAGTAAATATAAAGAACTTAAAAAAGTTAATGGAAAAATGAGTTTCTTGTAATAACTCCGATTATTTATAGTCGGAGCTTTTTCATAATTACATATTGGAGGTTGTAGAACTATGAGTTATGAAGTGGAATTAATTCTGGATGTGAAGGCTGAACTTGGAGAAGGCCCATCATGGGACAGAGATTCTAACGTTTTATATTGGGTTGATATTCTCGGGAAGTGTATTCATACATATGAACCTATGTCGGTAAAAACGGACAAAATTCAATTAAATGAGCATATTGGAGCGGTCGTACCAGTAAAGAAGGGAGGACTTGTAGCAGTTCTGCAAAGTGGGTTTTATCAAATTGACTTACCTTCGGGGAAATTGACAGCGATTTCAGACCCGGAGGCGCATTTACCAAAAAATCGATTTAATGATGGAAAATGCGATCCTAAAGGAAGGTTTTGGGCGGGAACAATGCCTTATGATGGCGAGAAAGGAAAAGGGAACTTTTATGTACTTGATTCAAATGGTCATGTCAAGAAGGTATTGGATAATATAACTTGTTCAAATGGTATTGCCTGGAACCCTGATTTTTCGACTATGTATTATATTGATACACCTACAAAGCAAGTAGCTGCATTTGATTATGACCTCGAAACTGGTGAAATTTCAAATCGGCGTGTTGCTGTTCAAGTCCCAGATGGAATGGGAGTTCCAGACGGAATGACATCTGATGAGGAAGGGAATATTTGGGTAGCACATTGGGGTGGATATCGTGTTACAAAATGGAATCCGAATACCGGTGAGATGCTGGATTCTATTCCAATTCCTGCTCCACAAGTAACTTCTTGTGTTTTTGGCGGTGATAATATGAACGAATTATATATAACAACTGCTAGAACTGGCTTGGATCAAGAAACATTGAATGAGTATCCTCATACAGGTGGGTTATTTAGAGTGAAAACGAATGTAAAAGGATCAGCCACATATAAGTATGGAAATTAAAGACTAGAATGATCGAAAATGGGTAAACTGTCCAAAAGAAAAATGAAGGAGGTTTACCTTTTGGAAGATTCATTAATGTCTTTAAATAGTAGGGTGGCTATCGTAACAGGTGCTGCTTCTGGTATAGGTGCAGCATCAGCTATTAAGCTTGCTAAATCTGGTGCATCTGTTGGACTTCTTGACCTGAAAGAGGAGAAGGCAGAAAAGGTAAAACAAGAGATTGAGCAATTTGGCGGAAAGGCGATCATAATGGATGTTGATTTATCTGATCCTGAGCGGGTTGAAAGCTCCGTTAATCAAGTAGTTTCAGAATTTGGTCGTCTCGATATTGTGTTCGCAAACGCTGGTATAAATGGAGTAGTTACACCAATTGAGGACTTTGCACCAGAAGATTGGGATCAAACAATCTCAACCAATTTAAAAAGTACATTTTTAACTGTAAAGTATGCAATCCCTCATTTAAAAAAAGATGGAGGAAGTATCGTTATTACGAGTTCTGTTAATGGGAACCGTAAATTTTCTGGAATAGGTATGTCAGCATATAGCAGTTCAAAGGCAGGACAAATGGCTTTTGGAAAAATGGCCGCTCTAGAATTAGCAAAATATAAAATTCGAGTAAATATTATTTGTCCAGGTGCAATTGAAACTAATATTGGAGAAAATACACATCCAAACGAAGAAAAACTTAAAAGTGTGCAAATTCCAGTAGAATATCCTGAGGGAAGTCATCCACTTGAGGATCGACCAGGCAAGCCTTACCAAGTCGCCAACCTTATTCACTTTTTAGCTTCCGATGCATCTAGCCATATATCTGGCTCTGAAATCTATATTGATGGGGCTGAGACCTTGTTGTGAGAAAAGCGAAACGAAGTTTACTCACACAAAGAGAAGGACAAGAAATTTTCTAGTCGATAGGTGCTGGAACAAGAAGTAAAAAAGCTAAGTATTAATAAAAGACTAAAGAAACCTTTATTAGCCTTTTTCAAAACAAAAAAACAGTCCGAACCTTTTAGGCTTGGACTGTTTTTGTTTTTATTAACGTGCAATTAAAGTAATATCATTATCGCTTAATACAGCTTTTAAGTTCTTTTCTTCTGGATGGTCAAGGATATAGTCAGCAATATTGTCTTCCAATTGTTCTTGGATAACTCTGCGAAGGGCACGGGCACCAAAGTTTGGATGATAGCCTAGTTCAACTAATTTCTCTTTTACCTCATCAGTTACTTCAAGACTCATTTCTTGTTCAGTCAGACTTAGCTCAAGCTCATTTAGTAGTAATTGAATGATAGATAGTAAATGATTTTTTTCAAGTTTATTAAATTCAATGATACTGTCAAAGCGGTTCAAGAACTCCGGTTTAAAGAAAGAACCGAGGGAGTCAAGAATACTTGTTTCTTTCATAACATCGCTTTTACCAAAACCAACTTGGATTTCCTTCACTCCGCTTGTTCCCGCATTACTTGTCATAATAATGACAGTATCTTTAAAGCTGACTGTTCTTCCTTGGCTATCAGTAAGGCGTCCATCCTCGAGAATTTGCAGGAACATATGCAGTACATCAGGATGAGCTTTTTCAATTTCATCCAAAAGAATAATGCTATAAGGATTTCTGCGTACTCTTTCGGTTAATTGGCCAGCTTCTTCATGGCCGACATAGCCAGGGGGAGAGCCGATTAATTTAGATACACTATGTTTTTCCATGTATTCACTCATATCGAGACGAATTAACGCATCTTTCGTTCCAAATAGCTCTTCAGCTAAACTTTTTGTCAATTCTGTTTTACCTACACCAGTTGGACCGACAAATAGGAAGGAGCCAATAGGACGATTTTTAGCTTTTAATCCTGCTCTGCTTCGACGAATCGCTTTAGAAACTTTTTTTACAGCTTCTTCTTGACCAATCACTTTTTTAGCAAGGTTTTCTTCAAGATGCTTCATTTTTAGCTTCTCATCGCTTTGAAGTTTTCCAACAGGAATACCGGTTTTCGATTCAACAATATTGTGGATGTCACTAACTTCAACGGTAGGCTTGTCATTGTCTGAATGATCATTTAGTGATTTTTCAAGACTTAATTCTTCGTCACGAAGTTTAGCGGCTAGTTCATAGTTCTCTTCAGATAGTGCTGCTTGTTTTTCTTGTTCAATTTCGGCCATTCGTTGTTGTACATCTTCATATTTTGGTGATTTCATTGATAAATTTATTTTTGATCCTGCTTCATCCATTAGATCGATTGCTTTATCTGGCAGATAACGATCTTGGATATATCTGCTTGATAGTTCCACACAGGCTTTAATCGCAGCGTCACTGTATGTGACTTGGTGATAGTTTTCATATTTTTCTTTTAGGCCTTCTAGAATTTCTATCGCTTTATCAATTGAAGGTTCACCTACTTGAACAGGTTGAAAACGTCTCTCAAGGGCAGCATCTTTTTCGATTTGTCTATATTCTTTTAATGTAGTGGCCCCGATTACTTGAAGTTCTCCTCTAGCAAGAGCTGGTTTCAAAATATTGCCGGCATCCATTGAACCCTCAGCAGAACCAGCACCGACAATAAGATGAATTTCATCTATAAACAATAAGATATTTTTACGTTCTTGTAATTCAGTAATGAGTTGCTTCATTTTTTCCTCAAATTGTCCACGGATACCTGTATTCGCTACAAGAGAAGCAACATCTAGAAGATAAACTTCTTTATTCATTAGTTTTGCAGGAACGTCTTTTTCAATTATTTTTAGGGCAAGTCCTTCGGCAATGGCCGTTTTACCAACACCAGGCTCCCCGATTAAGACAGGATTATTTTTGTTCCTGCGGTTCAAGATTTCAATGACTCTTTCAATTTCTTTTTCACGCCCGATAACAGGATCGATTAGACCAGTCTTAGCAGCTTCGTTAAGATTTCGGCCGAATTGATCTAGAAACCCATTGTTTCCATTAGAAGTTTTAGTTTTTACTTTATTAAATTGATTCTCAGGCATAGAAAAACCTTTGAACAAATCTTCAAATCCACTTGGACCTTTCATAGAAGCATTTAGTTTTTCTTTTTCCATTGCATAGCATTCAGAACATAAAGGCATTGTTTTTTTATGACCATTCATATTTAAGTGGAGTTGAATGTTTGCATGATTTTTTTGGCATTTACTGCATAACATAAATATCAATCCTCCAATTTGATTTTGACTAACTTTGACCAATTAACGAAAAATAAAAAAGTCGGAATAGGAAAATGTATTGACCTATTTTGACCTTATGTTTACATTATACACTGACCTTTTTTGACTTTCAAGCTTTTTTTAATATTTTTTGATTTTTTTTCGTTCTCTTACATATGGTTTAAAAGGATAAAAAAATAGTTGAAGAGGGGCAACGCATTGAAAAAATGGACAGGCGCTTTACAAGTGGCTGCAGTTTATGTGGGTACGGTAATTGGTGCTGGATTTGCAACAGGTAGAGAAATCGTTGAGTTTTTTACACAATATCGTTTTTGGGGTTTTATATCTATTTTAATAGCAGGCTATTTATTTATTTTTCTCGGGACGAAGATTATGATTAAAGCCATTGATATTCAAGCTTCTTCTTTCGAGCAATTTAATGAATATTTATTTGGAAAAATATTATCTAAAATTATGAATGTGTTTATAATGATTATGTTATTAGGCGTATGCGCAGTCATGTTGTCAGGAGCTGAAGCCCTTTTTACTGAACAGCTTGGCTTTTCACATACAATTGGCTCATTTGTCACCATTGCTCTTGCCCTGATAGTTATGGCATTAGGTGTAAAAGGGTTATTTGCAGTAAATACTTTTGTTGTGCCCATGTTAATTTTTTTTAACTTTATTCTTTTATACCATTCTATTGAAAACAAACAAATACTTACTTCGTTACTTCATAATCCAGAAGGTTTTATTAGCATTAAAGCAATCATTGCCGCTTTTTCATATGCTGCATTTAACCTCGCTCTTGCTCAAGCTGTTCTTGTACCCGTTGCAGTTGAAATTAATGAGAAAGTCATTGTTAAACTTGGAGGCTGGATTGGAGGAGCATTATTAACGATTATTTTAATTTCTAGTCATATTATTTTAACGTCACTTCCGAATGCTATTCTTTTTGAGATTCCGATGGCTTTTATCGTAAAAAGTGCTGCTAGCAGTATCTATTTCATCTATTTACTCATTATATATGGTGAAATTTTTACTTCGTTGATCGGAAATATGTACGGATTGGAGCGTCAAATAAATCGCTACATATCTATTGGGAGTATTTGGATACACGGAGGAATCATTGTTTTCGTCTATATGATCAGCAGAGTAAATTACGGTGAATTGCTCGGAATCTTATATCCTTTTTTTGGATACGTCAGTTTGATATTTTTGTTCATCCTTTGGTTGAAGCCTGTAAGAACAAAAGCGTAAGCGCCTGTTCAGCGACGTACAGGTCCAATAGATGTGGGTCCGTCGATGTCGCCAAAGGACGTGGCAGTTTTAGTCGACGTTCCTCTTTAGGGTTTGACTAGATAAAGGAATCACGGTGAGCCACGAAAAGCGTAAGGCGCCTGTATAAAGAAGGAAGGCTAATGGCGCAACGTCCTGTTGCAGTCTCAGGCAGCGACGTCCTGTCGCTTCGCCCGCACTAGTACATCCATGTACGTCTCAACGCCTTCCTGACCCGCATCCTGCTGGGCTCCGACAAGCAAATGTTCTGAGGCAAAAAGGTCGCTCTTTGACTTTATTGACGTGGGTTTATGACCTCGAGGGGCTGGCGCATGTAGCTGGATATAAGAGGGGAGCCGATGTTGAATTATCGTAGGAAGAAACCGAAAGTTTGCTAGGCTCTGGAGCTAGACGGGAACGACTTTCTTAAAAGTTATCGACTAGGTTCCAATTTATAATTTTCTAAAAAACAGGAAAAAGCGGCTAAACGAATAGCCGCTTTCATTATTTCTTTTCAATTGTTTCTGCCATTTTTAAGAAGGGATCTAAATAATTTTCATCTTTTGTAGTGAAGACAGTTAACTTAAGGAGAAGATCATCCTTTTTTAATAAATAGGCTGTAACGATTTCACCATCTTTTTCTGCTTGATATATGTGTGCATTTTCCAACCATTGAGAGTCTTTCGCTTCCAGTTGTGTAACTTCGGAATTAACAGCAGTTAGTTGTTCTTTCATCGTTGCGACAGCATCATCCATATTTGTTTCAGAAGGAAGAATTTCAATCCTCATAAAGTGGCGATCATTTTCTTTTAAATAAAGGACATCTTTATTAGGTTCCTCTGCAGTCAATTCAAATTCTGGCAAAATATAAAGTGAATAGTCCTGGTTATCGCTGGATTTTAAGAAAGCAGTATCTTCTTTCGTTTCTTTATTCACTTCATACGTAATATTCATTTCTAATAATCTTATTTTTTGTGAAGAATCTTCTTTTTCTGCACTTTGTTCCTCATCTGTGTCTGTTTCAGTATTATCTTTTTCAGCATCATCAGCTTTTTTTTCTTCTGTTGCAGGTGCATTATTCTCTTCTTGGTTCCCACCAGCACCGTTTCCATTTGATAGGTTTGCTTCACGGCCACCAGTTCCGCATGCTGCTAGTAAAAGCATTGCTAAAACGCAAGCAGCGACTATTTTTATTGTTTTCAACATGATGATTTCCTCCTTAGTTTATATCCGTTTGCTAGGTTAGACGATGTTTGAAGAAAAACGTTACAATTTGATATTCTATTAATTAGGAAAGAGGGAAGATGATGAGAAGGAGTAAATCAAAAACGATGTGAGAAACGATTAATAATGGCATGCTTCTTTTCCATGCATATAAGATTCCCCAAACGAGACCACTTACAAATGCTGCAATCATTAAAATAAAATATCCTGAAAGGGAAAAGGCGATTGCATTGATAAATGCTGAAGCCAAAATAGCTTTTCCACTTCTCATTTTTCTCATCAGTCTTTTTAAGATGAATCCTCTCCAAAAAATTTCTTCACCAGGAATAACTATAAAAAATAAAACAAAATAATGCCATATCCATTCAAGCGAAAAACGACTATATAGCTTAGTAATTTGTGAACTAAAGGTTTTTGGTAAAAAAGAAATGATCCAATCTCCAGCTGCAAATAGTAAGAAAAGCGCAACTCCTGAAAGGATTCCAATGGAAATGTAGTGTCTTGTCGAAACTTCATCGTCTAGTTTTTCATTGATAATGGCAAAACTGATTAAAAACAACATCGTTGCTGTATATAAATACCAAAATACTTGGTTGCTTTCAAATGTTAAATAAATTAATAAAAATGCCAAAATAAATCCGATTATTAGCTTCCAGTCTATTATGTTTCTTTTCATTTGCTTTCCTTTCCAGTAAAAATATCCATTTCTAGATTTTAAATGTTATTCAAAGATTTCCCCATTAATCATTCCTTAAACGAAAATAAAATGCAAGCGGCATCGCTTGCATCAAACGTTTACTGAATCTTGAATTATTTTATAATTTTTATGATTAACAACCGTTTTTTCTTCTAAATCATAATCGCGAAAATTTTCCATATACGTTAGATCTACAATGACGGAGTTCTCATTTATTTTTTCAACAATCCCTTTGAGACCATCCTTAAATTCAATGATATTGCCAACTTCGGCGATTTTCAACACTAACTCCCCCTTGCTTTTTCATCTATTTCTAGTGTGATTTCAAGGTGTAAAACGCTTTTGGTAATATCTTGCACTATTTTTTATAAAAGTGCAAGTTGAAAAACAAATTTAAAAAGTTATGATATAAATTGAAGAATACAAAAAATAGACAAATTTTGAAATTTTATAATGTTGTCATTAAAGGAGAGGGATTGCCTTGCTAACAAAACTACAAAAATTAAAAGACGAAGTTTCGAAAGTGTTAATCGGAAGAGAAACAGAAATTGATTTTTTAATTATTTCTCTGTTACAGGGGGGACATGTATTATTGGAAAGTGTGCCCGGTACCGGGAAGACCTTACTAGGAAAAACGTTTGCGAAAAGCATTAATGGTGAATTCAAGAGAATTCAATTTACACCAGATGTTCTTCCAAGCGATGTGACTGGAATACAATATTTCAATCCGAAGACGAAGGATTTTGAATTAAGACCTGGACCAGTAATGACGAATATATTATTGGCTGATGAAATAAATCGTGCTACACCAAGGACGCAATCAAGCTTATTGGAAGTGATGGAAGAAAAACAAGTGACCATAGATGGTGAAACAATGAAAATGACAGAACCGTTTATGGTTATCGCAACTCAAAATCCTGTTGATACACAGCAAGGTACATTTCCTCTTCCTGCAGCACAATTGGATCGGTTTTTTATGAAGTTAGCTGTTCAATATCCTAGTTATGAAGAGGAATTGCAAATGGTTAGAAGATTTCGAGAGACTGATCCTTATACTAATGTTGAAGCAATTATATCTTCAGACGAAATTTCTAGTCTGAGAGCACAAGTTAAAAAGACTAAAGTTGACGAGGATATTGAGAAATACATTCTTGCCATCATTCGGCAAACGAGGGAACATGCCGAGATTGAGCTTGGCGCTAGTCCGAGAGCAGCTTTAGCACTGATTCGAGCAAGTCAAGGAGCCGCTTTTCTAAAAGGTAGAGATTATGTAATCCCTGATGATGTTATGACCGTTGCACAAGCTGTTTTGGCTCACAGACTTCAATTATCAATAGAAGCATCCCTTACAAAAACGATAGATGAAATTTTTATGGAGATATTACAAACAGTTCCCGTTCCAGTAGAGGCTGAAGCATGATTCAGTGGTATCGTTTTTCAAATTCGTCTAATAAGGGTCTTTACTATACTACATATATTTTATTGTTCCTTATTATAATAGCTTTTTTGGCGAATCTATTACTCATCTTGTTTATCTTTATATCTTGCCTCATTATTTTACTATTACATTCGTATTATTTTAAAATCGCAGGCAAAGGGTTGGATATTGTAAATGTGAAGCAAAAAAGCTTTCTCGTAATTGATAATGAAGGCAAGTGGAAAATAAAAATTATTAATAATGGAATGCCTATCTTAAAAGCTAGCATAATCATGACATTCGATCAGTCAGTTCTTCCAAAAGGTTTTCCTTATCGTATAAATCACGGGCTTGTAGAAATAACTATTCCTTTCATTATATGGAAAAATGAAGAGAAAGAGATTTTGATCCCTGTCATTGGAAATAAACGAGGGAAATCGCAAATAAGGGAGATAACGGTAAGAATTCCACACTTATATGGCAGTGGGTATGTGGATCTAACGTACCAACATTTAATTAATTCACAAATTCTCGTGTATCCGAAAAGAAATCCAGTCCATATATCAGATTTTGTTATTAACAATAAACAAGGATTGCAAGATGTCAAAACCTCTTTATTTGTGGATTCGATGCAGCCAATTGGTGTCCGGGATTATTTTTCGGGAGATCCTTTCCACCATATCCACTGGAAAGCAAGCGCAAAAATGCAAACCTTACAGTCGAAAGTTTTTTCACCCATTGCATCACGTGGATGGTTGATTATCTTGAATATATCGGAACACTATTCCATAAATGCGAGACTAGAAGAAATGATTTCTCAAGCAGCATTCATCATTGATTACGCCTTAAAAGAAGAGATACCTTTTTCCTTTGCCGTTAATGTAAGATCTTTTGGGAGCACCCCTTTTTATTATTTGCAAGAAGGTTCCGGAGCAAAGCATAGGCAAGCCGCCTTTGAGTTTTTAACGGTTCTTTCTTTTTCATCACTTTTGTTTCCGCCTATACAGATGTTAAGTATTCTAAAAAACGAAGAATTACCTTCAGTGATTACATTTTTAGGATCGGAAACAATTGAAACGCAAAAAGTTCTTCAAGAAATTGCTATAACAGGACGCTCAATCTTTGAAGTAAATAATAAGGGAGTATTAAAGCAATGGAAACAAAAGAATATAGCAGTATGATGAGCGAGGTATATTCACAAGGGGGGTTAATTAGAAGCTTCTTATTAAAAGCAATTCTAGTCAGTTTAATTATTTCTCCAATACATGTAATGGACTCGTATTATTATACGATTGCTTGGCCATTTTTACTGTTAGTCTGTGTGGGCAGTGTAATCTTATTAGGTTTACAACGTATGAATACAAAAGGATTTTCTTTTAACTTTATTGCATTTACTGCACCTATTCTTTTTCTTTTAAGTGTATCTACCCAATTGCCCTTTTGGATCTTTCTTTTCTCGACAGTATTTCTTTACTTCGTTTTAAGCAGGGAAATAGAGAATGACATATATGATTCCGTAGATGGGGGAGAAGGAATATTAGTAGCGACGGTATTTACGGCATTTGTGATTTGGATGATTGCTGCTATTTTTTCTTTACCATTTTTGTATCCTGTTCTGTTGCTTTTATTAGTACAGTTTCTTGTTTTTTCATTTGGGACATTTATGAGAAGGTATTTTGAAAGCAGAATAATTGATAAAAATCTATTGTTACTTAAGGTATTTGTTGGGATGATGGGAATTTTTGCTGTTGCTTTTTTAGCAGCATTTCTTTTTAACCATTATTTACGAAAGTTACTCGATCAATTGTTATCATTGTTTGCAACGTTTCTTCTTTTTATTATAGAGCCCATTATAAAATTATTTCCGACATCATCGTTAAATCAAACGGAAGATAATGCAAATCAATTTATTCAAGGGAATGAATTCGGCAGTGACGATTCAGAAATTATTTTAAATCTTGAACCATCACAAGTTGCTAATAATATTGTCTTAGTCATTAGTATCATCATCTTATGCTTTATCATCTTTTATTTTTTTAAAAAATATAAAACTCGTCGTCCATATCAAGGAGTGCAAGATAAAACCCTTAACCCCTTTATTACTAAAGTTTCAACATATCAGGATAGAAATAATATAGGTCCTGTGTACAGCGATATTGAAAATGTAATAAGAAGAGAGATAAAGTCACTCGATAAATTTGCTGGTAAGAGAAAATTAGGGCGTCATTCAAATGAATCATTTAGAGACTGGTTTAAAAGAATTGATATAAACATATCTACAGATTCGATGAATATTTATGAAAGTGTTCGATACGGAAGTGTAAATGCAACTAGTACAGAGGTCAAAAATTTTATGGAAGAAATAAAGACCATAAAAGAAAAAATGGTAAAAAAAGAGTAAAAATATGAATGATTAAAGTCGAAATCGATGTTTTTTATTTTTTTCTTGCAATTTAATGCTCAACCATTGACGAAACAGCCAAAATTGGCTACTTTTGTATTAGGTAGGATAATAATATTGCTTTGGGAAAAGGAGACGATTGGAATGATCGAAAAACAATTTACAGTAACATCAGACACAGGAATCCACGCAAGACCTGCAACTATGTTAGTGCAAACTGCAAGCAGATTTTCATCTGATATACAACTAGAATACAAGGACAAGAAAGTTAACTTAAAATCCATCATGGGTGTAATGTCACTTGGAATTGGCAAAGGAGTTAACATTACAATTAGTGCAGATGGCAGTGATGAAGAAGAAGCAATGGCGGGCATTGAAGAATTGTTCCAAAAAGAAGGACTTGCTGAGTAATGTCCACAATTTTAAAAGGGATAGCTGCATCGTCTGGAATTGCCATCGGAAAAGCATATCGGCTTGTTGAGCCGGATCTTTCATTTAGTAAAACCGCTATCTCTAATGCTGATGATGAAATCAGCAGGTTTCAAAAGGCAATTAATTCTGCAAAAGCGGATCTTGAGATAATTCGGGAAAAAGCATTAGCTGACTTAGGAGAGGATAAAGCCGCAATTTTTGATGCTCATCTTCTCGTACTAAGTGATCCCGAATTATTGTCATCCATAGAAGAAAAAATTAATACAGATATGACTAATGCAGAAACTGCTTTGAAAGAAACAACCGATATGTTCGTATCTATGTTTGAACAGCTTGATAATGAATATATGAAAGAACGAGCTGCGGATATTAAAGATGTCTCAAAACGAGTTCTTGCCCATTTGCTAGGGGTCAAAATACCGAACCCTGGACTGATTGCTGAAGAAGTGGTAATCATTGCAGAAGATTTGACACCATCAGATACTGCCCAATTGAATAAGCAATTTGTAAAAGGGTTTACCACTGATATTGGTGGACGTACTTCTCATTCTGCAATCATGGCTCGTTCCATGGAAATCCCTGCTGTGGTAGGTACAAAAAGTGCGTCGAGTAGTATTGAAAATGGTGATATTGTAATCGTTGATGGATTGCACGGTGAAGTACATATTAATCCAACACCAGAAATCATTAAAAAATACGAAGATGATTTAAGAAATTTAGAATTACAAAAAGCTGAATGGGCTCTTCTCAAAGATGAAGCTACCAAAACCCGCGATGGCAAGCATGTTGAATTAGCTGCGAATATTGGATCTCCTCAAGATGTTGATAATGTTCTAGCTAACGGCGGGGAAGGAGTAGGTCTTTATCGAACTGAATTTCTTTATATGGAAAGAAGTCAGTTGCCGACAGAAGATGAACAATTTGAAGCTTATAAATCCGTTCTAGAAAAAATGAAAGGTAAGCCAGTCGTTGTTCGAACACTTGATATTGGTGGCGATAAACAGCTCCCTTATTTAAATTTGCCGAGTGAAATGAATCCATTTCTTGGCTTTCGAGCGATACGACTTTGCCTTGAAGAGCAAGAGATGTTCCGTACCCAGTTACGAGCATTATTGCGTGCAAGTGCTTTTGGGAACTTGAAAATTATGTTCCCAATGATTGCGACGATTGATGAATTTAGAGCTGCCAAAGCTTTATTAGAGGAAGAAAAAGCAACTCTTTTAGAAAACGGCGTTGAAGTTGCGGATGGAATAGAAATCGGTATTATGGTTGAAATTCCATCTACTGCTGTATTAGCTGATCAATTCGCGAAAGAAGTTGATTTTTTCAGTATTGGAACAAATGACTTAATTCAATATACAATGGCAGCTGATCGAATGAATGAACGCGTTTCGTATTTATACCAACCATACAATCCTGCTATCTTACGCTTAGTCAAAATGGTTATTGATGCTGCACATAAGGAAGGAAAATGGGCTGGCATGTGTGGAGAGATGGCTGGTGATGAGATCGCGATTCCGATTCTTTTAGGGCTAGGTTTAAATGAGTTTTCAATGAGTGCATCTTCAATATTAAAGGCAAGAAGCCTAATTAAAAAGCTTGATCAAAATGAAATGAAACAATTAGCTGAGGATGCATTGAGGTTACAAACAGTAAATGAAGTAATGGAGCTCATCCATAATAAAATAATGTAATATAATTGTAATATTTTTTAAGTGTATATTTTTGAAAAGGGTGGTATAGAATAATAATCATGATTGATATGACGATCTCCTAGTCATTTCATTCTCATTTTTCCCCCTTTTTTTGCCGGACGATTGTCTGGCTTTTTTTATTTCTTTACTTGCTAATCTTTTTTGAATTATGTCGTTTATTGAATCAATCTCATCATAACTTTTTCTGAAAAATCAAAGACTAAAATCTCTTGCATATAGCCCACAGTCCGAATACACTTCACTTTCCGCGGGCGAGTGGCAAGCCTCCTCGTACTTTGCCCTGCGGGGTCTTGCCTATCAATCACTTCCCGCAGGAGTCTACGTGTATTCGGACTTCTCAAAGAAAAAATTATTTCTTTAAAATAAATAATAAATAAACCTTTACAAAGAAATTAAGCACCTTTATCTCTGCAGGCTAACTTTGGGGAATTGTACACGTATTCCTTTTTTGTATTTCAATAATTGATTCAATTAATAAAAATAAAGAAAAGAAAAGGACCAATTACAGTCCTTTTACAATATTTTAAACTATATGTGAATAATAGAATGCACGGCAAATTTTAAAAATAGCTCATTGTTTAAATGGACAAATTAAAAAGTCGTATTAATCATTTAATCCCTTCCCATTCAAAATTTGCTGAACATATTTTTCAATTCTTGACACTCGCGTTTTGGATTGTTTGGGGGCAGAAAAATAAAGAATGTATGCTCTTTGCCGTCCCGGAGTCAAACCTTCAAAAGCAGTTTTCAATGGAGGGATTTCGTCGAATTTTTTTTGAAGTTCTTCAGGAATGATGTAATCTGTATGTTTTTTAAAATTCACTTCCAAACCGGCTTTTTCCACTTCAATGGCTTCATATATGTATTCTTTCAAAATGGGCTCCATTTCAACTATGTCTTGAGCATTGGTGAACCGTATTTGTCGTGCGGCCTGTACATTCTCTGTTTGTTGAATTAGGATCCCATGGGTATCGTTTAACAAGGCACCTTTGTGAAACAAAAGTGCACAATATTCTTTAAATCCATGTATTAAAACGATGTTCTTTTTCTCAAACGTGTAACAAGGATGCATCCATTTAAATTCTTCGGTCAGCTCACAATCTAGAACGATATGTCTTAACCTCTCATATTCTTCTTTCCATTTTTTTGCTTTACTTAAAAATTCATCAACCTTAGGATTCAATCTACTCTTTGTCATCATGGAACACCTCACTAAAATTCTTTCAGTAATCTTTTGGATTAACTTAAATATTCATCAATCTCAGTATTTGATTATTTTCAATCAGTATAGCCATAATGTTCTTCATCAAAAAACCTCACAGATTCTCGCTTAAATTTTACTATACATATTTTCGTTCTACCACCTTACAGATAAACTTGGTATAGAAATGTATTAATAATATATCTAAAATTCCTCCGTTATTGAATTTCTTGATGATTGCATGAAAATTACCGAGATGATCATCATTCGAGATAAAGAAATTAATATAACTTCCTTCAATCGGGATTTTTTCTATAAAATTATGATATTATCTCAATAAGAAAGTTTTTTAAAAGTTTCCGAAGTTTAGACAAATTGTATTTACAACCTATACATATTGGTATATTTATTTTCGGTATTGATGAAATTGACTCTCATACTCTAACAGCTAACTGAAGCAATAATGAAGGAGGAATTCATACATGAACAAAAATGATGGAATGAACTATGCTCCAAAAGGAACTAAAATCAAAAAGGTTGTTGATAAGGGAGAGTTCCTTTTCGCGGCGATTGGCTTGGATCATGGACATATTTACGGAATGACAAACGGGCTTATAGAGGCTGGTGGAGAAATTGTAGCTGTTTACGATACGGATCTTGAAAAAGTTAAACAATTTTGTGAAGCGTATCCTAACGCACATGCAGCGGCTTCCAAGGAAGAGATATTAAACAATCCATCGATTCATCTTATTGCTTGTGCAAGCATCCCTTCAGAACGTGCGGATGTTGGTCTCGAAGCTATGGATCACGGAAAACATTTTTTTGTCGATAAGCCTGGATTCACTACGTTAGAACAATTGGAAAAAGCTAAAAAGAAAACATCTGAAACTGGACTTAAATGGGGTATTTATTATAGTGAGAGATTACATGTAGAAAGTTCAATTTTTGCAGGTCAGCTTATTGAAGAAGGGGCTATAGGGAGAGTTGTCCAAGTTATGGGGACAGGTCCGCATCGCGCTAATATTCAAAATCGTCCCGATTGGTTTTTTGATCCTAAATATTTCGGGGGGATTCTATGTGATATAGGCAGTCACCAAGTTGAACAATTTTTATATTATGCGGGAGCTAAGGATGCTGAGGTTTTACATAGTAAAGTAGGAAATTATCATTATCCCCAATATGAAAAATTTGAAGACTTTGGAGACGCTACTTTAGTTGCGGATAATGGGGCAACCTTTTATTTTCGGGTAGACTGGTTCACTCCAGATGGTCTAGGAACTTGGGGAGACGGAAGAGTGGTTATACTGGGTACGGAAGGATACATAGAGGCTAGAAAATATATTGATATTGCTCGTGATTCGACTTCCGATCACGTATATTTAGTTAATAAAGATGGGGAAAAGCATTTTGAATGCTATGGGAAAGTTGGCTTCCCGTTTTTTGGAGAATTTATTTTAGATTGTTTAAATGGGACAGAGAACGCAATGCCACAGTCTCATGCATTTAAAGCTGCTGAATTATGTATCATTGCACAGGAAAAGGCGATGAGAATTCAAACAGACGGGCAAATGATTCATAAGTGAAAGGTGGTAAGTTAATGATTGAAATAATCGGTTTACACCATATTAGTTTGTCAGTTACTAATTTAGAAGAATGTAAACATTTTTATGGGAATATTCTTGGTTTAAATGAAATAAAGCGTCCTAATTTTGATTTTAACGGTGCATGGTATGAAATAGGTCACCAGCAGCTTCATTTAATTGTTCATCCTGAATCAAACACTTTAAGAAATAAAGAATATGTTGATACGAAGGATGGTCATATCGCCATTAGAGTAGAAGATTACGATGCGGCAGTTAAGCATTTAATGGAAAATAATGTTCCGTTGTTAGAAAACCATGGGAGTAAAAGTGGATTCATCCAAGTCTTTTGTCTAGATCCGAGTAATAATCTTATTGAACTCAATATAGATGATAAAGAATAATATAACTAAAGCCGGGGTTCTTTCGGCTTAGTTTTTTTAAAATATTATAGTATACTAGTGTAATTAATATGTTATGTTTTACGTTTATTTGAATGGAGGATTTTATGTGATTAACAAAGAAGAACATCGGGGATCTACTAGGGATTATTCCTATAATAAACTTAAAATGAAAATACTTAATCTCGAACTTGAGCCCGGTACGAAAATTTCAGAAAAAGAAATTGCAGATGAGTTCAATGTTAGTCGAACTCCGGTTCGAGAAGCTTTTATGAAATTGTCCCAGGAAGAATTATTGGATATTATCCCTCAAAGCGGTACGATCGTTTCACGAATCAATCTTGATTATGTAGAAGAAGGGAGATTTATTAGGGAAAAGATTGAGAAAGAAATTGTTATTTTAGCTTGTGAAGATTTTCCTGATGATTACATGTTTCGTCTTGAAACGAATCTCGCATTACAAGAAATTTGTAGTGGGAAAAATAATTTTTATCAGCTTTATGAACTGGATGAAGAATTTCACCGAATTTTATTTACTGGAGTAGGTAAAGCGCGGACATGGAAAATGCTGCAGCTATTAAATAGCCATTTTAATCGTTTGAGATTATTGAGATTATCTAAAGATTCAAATTGGGAAAGTATCATCTCGCAGCATAAATCAATCTATCGGTTAATCTTAGAAAAAAAACCAGAAGAAGCTAGCCAAATGATGGAACGCCACCTCAAAATGGCGGTTATTGAAAAAGAGATGTTAAAGCAGAAGTATCCGTATTATTTTATATAAAAAGATTGTCATTCATCGGTATATGATATTTTGATGAAGAAGGTAGAGGTGAACTAAATGCTTCCAATATTTGAGAGATTAGAAGGGAAAACCGCTGTGATAACTGGTGGCGGAGGAGTTTTAGGAAGCTATATGGCAAAAGAGCTTGCAAGACAAGGAATGAAGGTAGCAATCTTAAATCGTACATTTGAAAAAGGGCAAAAGATAGCGAATGAGATCATTAGCCAAGGCGGTCAAGCCATAGCTATTCAATGTAATGTCGTAAATGTAGAAAGTGTTAAAAGAGCTGAAGAAGAAGTGCTTCATATGTATGGTAATTGTGATGTCTTAATTAATGCAGCCGGCGGAAATCATCCTGAAGGCATGACGACAAATGAAATATTTAATATGAAAGATTTGAAAGATGAAGAAATAGAGACTTTTTTTGATTTGACTTTACATGGATTTGAATTTGTTTTTAATTTAAACATTATTGGAACATTACTTCCGACGCAAGTTTTTTCGAGAAGAATGGTCGAAGGCAAAGGGAATATCATAAATATATCTTCAATGAGCGCCTATAGCCCGATGACAAAGGTGCCGGCGTATAGTGCCGCAAAAGCAGGCATTGAGAATTTAACAAAATGGCTGGCTGTGCATATGGCAGAAGCAGGCATCCGTGTTAATGCTATAGCACCTGGATTTTTTCTAACGAGTCAAAATCATTCTTTATTAAAAAATTCAGACGGGACAAATACAGAACGCACTGAGAAAATATTGGCGCATACTCCTATGAGACGCTTAGGAAAACCAGAGGATTTACTAGGAACATTATTATGGCTTGTGGATGATGAAGCAAGCGGGTTTGTAACAGGGATAAGTATACCGGTTGATGGTGGTTTTATGGCTTATTCGGGTGTGTGATATTTTGTATTTACGCCGAGAATACCCCGGTTTTTTCATAGTTTATTTTTAAGCAAGAGGGTATTTAAATTGAGAAAGACTAAATCTCGACGTTTTTTTCTTAAAGCAGCAATAATTAATGTAAAAACCGGAAGGAGTGGATGGATATGATGAACTATAGACCTTTAGGAGATACGGGCATAAATATAAGTGAAGTAAGTTTGGGCACATGGGCAATAGGAGGGGCTTGGGGTAAAACGAATGATGATGAATCATTAAGGTCATTGGAATATGCAATAGATAAAGGAGTTAACTTTTTTGATACTGCGGATGTATATGGCGATGGACATAGTGAGGAGCTTTTAGCTAAAGCTACAAAAGGGAAGGAAGATAAAGTTTTTATAGCCACTAAATTTTGTCGAGCTGGGGACATACACTCTCAAGAAAATTATACATACGATGCTGTTCGAACTTACTGTGAAGCTAGCTTAAAACGACTCAATAGAGAGGCTATTGATTTGTACCAAATTCATTGTCCGCCATTTGAAATTTTAAAAGACGGAAAAGTGTTTGAAGTACTAGATCGTTTACAGAAAGAAGGTAAAATACGCCATTATGGAGTAAGTGTTGAAACGGTTGAAGAAGGATTGTTTTGCTTAGAGAATCCGAATGTTAAAGCACTTCAGGTAATTTTTAATATTTTTAGGCAAAAGCCGCTAGAAGAACTCTTCCCGAAAGCAAAAGAGAAAGAAGTCGGTATACTAGTGAGGCTCCCGCTTGCAAGCGGATTATTGACAGGTAAATTTACTGATACTCATACATTTGAAGAAGATGACCATCGTCATTTTAATGAAAATGGTGAAGCATTTAATGTCGGCGAAACGTTTGCTGGTTTAGGATTCCAAAAGGGTGTAGAGCTTTCTAATCAATTGAGATGGATTGAGGATGGTAGAACGTCAATGGCTACTGCCTCTTTAAGATGGATTTTGGATCAGAAAGAAATTAGCTGTGTCATTCCAGGCTTTAAAAATCAGCGTCAAATCGAGCAAAATTTAAGCGCGCTTCATGAGAAATCTTTTTCAACAGAAGAACTTGAACGACTTAGTCAATTTTATAATGAAAAGGTTAAGGATTTTATTAGAGGACCTTATTAATGGTTTAAGGCTTATTCCTATAATTATAGGAAAGCCTTATTCTTTTTTTTTGGCAAAAGGTTGTTGATTCGAAATTAACTCTATCGAAAATTGTAATTACTCGTGAATCCCGCGCTAATTTGCGATTAACTCAATGAAAATCGAAATTATTCGCAAAATCCCAACTTTATTTCGTAATGAAGCTTTTCTAAACCCAATTTGATATACATATTAATAAACCAGTCTTCAGTGTATTTTAATTAGAAAAGAAGTAGAAAGTGGTATAATAGGGATAAATTTCTTATTGATTGGAGGATTTTTAATGGAACTTGGATTAAAAGGCAAAAACGCATTGATCGTGGCATCCAGTCAAGGGTTGGGAAAGGCAATAGCAGAGCAGTTTGTTAAAGAAGGTACAAATGTAATGATTGCAAGTAGAAACATAGAGCAACTAAAGTCAGTACATACAGTATTAGAGAGTTTAAATGGTGGAAACGTAAGCTGGGTACGGTGCGATATTACGAATCCAGAAGAAATTAAAGAAATGGTAAAAACAACTGTTGAAGTATTTGGTGGAATCGATATATTAGTCAATAATGCAGGTGGTCCTCCAGCCGGAGGATTTGAAGATATGAGTGACGAAGCTTGGCAAAAGTCTTTTGAATTGAATTTGTTATCTTATATTAGAATTATTAGAGAAGCACTTCCTTATTTGAAAAAAAATGGGGGAAGGATAATAAATATCGCTTCATCATCAATCCGAGAACCTATCCCTGGATTGATTTTGTCTAACACTTTCAGAATCGGAATCGTTGGATTGGCAAAAACATTGGCAGACGAATTTGCTCCATACAATATATTGGTGAACACTGTTGCTCCAGGTAGAATATATACTGATAGAATTAAACAGTTAGACCAAGCAAATGCTGATAAGAAAGATGTTTCTGTCGACGAAATAGCAGAAAAAGCGCAAGAAAGTATTCCTTTAGGAAGAGATGGAAAGCCTGAAGAGTTTGCTAAGGTAGTCGTGTTTTTAGCATCAGAAGGAAATACTTATATGACTGGAAGCAGTTTTTTTGTTGATGGCGGAAAACTAAGATCAATATAGATATTAATGGAGGAATTGTTTTGAGTACTAAGAAGGCAATAGGTTTTATTGGTATAGGTGTTATGGGAAAAAGTATGGCGAAAAATTTGCTGTCAGAAGGTTACCGACTTTTTGTATATAGTAGAACTAAAGAAAAAGCAGAAGAATTACTTGAAAATGGCGCAGAGTGGTTGAATACTCCTAAAGAAATTGCAGAAAATGCCGACATTATTATTACAATGGTTGGTTATCCTCATGATGTTGAAGAAACTTATTTCGGAAAAAATGGATTATTTTCAGGTGCCAAAAAAGAATCTATTTTTATTGATATGACTACTTCAACTCCGACATTGGCAAAGAAAATCTTTGAAGAAGGAAAAAAATTAGGAATACATACTCTTGATGCTCCGGTTTCCGGTGGAGACATTGGCGCGAAAAATGGGACACTTTCAATTATGGTGGGCGGCGATGTTAATACCTTCGAGGAAATGAAACCTATTTTTAGTATATTAGGGGAAAATATCGTATATCAAGGAGAAGCTGGCGCAGGTCAACATACAAAAATGTGTAATCAAATTGCTATTGCTTCAAACATGATAGGGGTTACTGAATCGATTGTTTACGCTAGAAAGGCAGGACTGAATCCTGAATCTGTATTAAAGTCAATCAGTAGCGGTGCTGCAGGAAGTTGGTCAATGTCTAATTTAATTCCACGTGTTCTTAAAGAAGATTATTCTCCGGGATTTTTTATTAAACACTTTATTAAGGATATGGGAATAGCGTTAGAAGAGGCTGAAAAAATGGAAATTCATTTGCCTGGACTTGAATTAGCGAAAAAAATGTATGATTCCCTTGCAGAACAAGGCGAAGAAAATAATGGAACACAAGCCTTGATAAAATATTGGGATTAAATATGATCAAAGGCATTGAAAGGTAGGAAAGCATATGGAGGATCATTCTGGAATTCTGCTTGAAAGCGGGACGAATGAACTGGAAATTATCGAGTTTGAAATTAATAATAATAATTTTGGAATTAATGTACTGAAAGTAAAGGAAATTATTAATCCTTTACCTATTACATCTATTCCTCACGCACATCCAAATATATTAGGAATTATGCAGCTTCGTGGGGAAGTCATGCCTGTCGTAAGTTTGGAAAAAGCCCTAGGGTTAGCCCAGAATGGTTCTTATGACCCTGCGAAAGAAAAGTTTATCGTAGCGGAATTTAATTTAATGAAAGTTGTATTTCATGTACATAATGTAACTAAAATTCATCGTATTTCTTGGAACAAAATCGAAAAACCAACAGAGCTTTACGATGTTGATTCTTCCCAAATTATAGGGGTCATTAATAATCTAGATAGCATGATTTTATTATTAGACTTTGAAAAAATTATCGTCGATATTAATCCTGAGGCAGGAATCCATGTAGGAAAAATTAAAAAACTGGGAGAAAGGGAACGTTCCAGTAAGAGAATTATTGCTGCAGAAGATTCACCATTACTAAGGAAGCTTCTTAATGAAACTTTATCTATGGCTGGTTATGAGAACATAGAGTTCTTCGAAAATGGAAGGGATGCACTCTCTTATATTGAATCTTTAGTGAATGAAGGAAAAAATATCTATGATGAGGTACAACTTGTTATTACAGATATTGAAATGCCTCAGATGGATGGCCATCATTTAACTAAAAGAATTAAAGAGAATCATAGAATATCCAAATTACCAGTTATTATTTTTTCTTCCTTGATAACAGAAGATTTGCGCCATAAAGGTGAACAAGTCGGGGCTGCAGATCAGGTAAGCAAGCCTGAAATAAATGAATTAGTCATTAAAATCGATCAACATATTTTATAAAGAACTAAAGCGCAAGCGCCTGTCCAGCAACGTACAGGCCCACAGGATGTGGGTCCGTCGACGTTTCTCTTTAGGGTTCTGACTAGATAAAGGAAACACGGTGGCCACGAAAAGTGGAAGGCGCCTGATCAGCTCCGACAAGCAAATAACCTGAGTCAAAAAAGTCGCTCTTTGACTTTAATGACTCAGGTTATTTGACCTCGAGGGGGTGGCGCCCGTAGCTGGACATAAATGGCGTGCAGATGTTAACTTATCGTAGGAAGAAACTGAAAGTTTGCTAGTCGTTAGGCGCTCGAGCTAGACGGGAACTATCTTCTAAAAAGTTATCCACAAAGTTCCAATTTATAATTTCCTAAGCAACAAGAAACCCGGATTCGATCCGGGTTTCTTTCGCTGCGAGAACATTAAAAAAAACTATCACCTAGTTTTTTGAAAACGGGTTTTTGGGTTAATGTTTGTTGATTTTTTTTCTCTTCTTTTAATCCGGTATAATTAATTAGAAGTTGTTTTGCCAAATTTAGTGACATGCGGGTTTTTGGATTGCGGGAATGTTGATCAAGATGTCCAAGATGAGGCAAATGTTCAAAATCTTCTTTAGTTGGCGGAATGTGAAAAGTATAATCTCCACATTCAACTAAAACATCGGATTGCTGCTGGCTAAATTTGGGATTTCTAGAAAAATGAAGTCCAATTTTCGTAGCTTTTTTTTCTTGAATCATTTTATTCAAGGCAGTTTTTTTTAGAGAGTATAAAAATTTGGGGTTGATAGCAGTTTTAGCATGGCGATTTACTGTGAATATTGCTTGTGAAAGATTCTGAATTGTTGGTTCTAAAAGGTTGTTGGTGCGATTATCCATACAAGGAACCCCTTTCCTTCATTATAAAAGTCTGAATTATTAATATTATAGCATTGAAATGACTTCAAGGGAAGAAGCTTTCGAATTATGGAAAATTTCTATAACCTCTTGTACTTCCCTTAGGAACAATGTTATATTTATCTATGCCCATTTTTACGCTCTAAAAAGAACTGGAGATGATAAGATGAGGAAAAATAATAGATTTGAAAACATTTTTATTCCTACAAACACCGGAATGATTAAAATATATATTTACGGCTTTAGGCCTTACGGTTCATGGGGTCAAGTCACTGCTTCTATGAATGATTTATCTGTCAATGTTAAAGGGTATAATCGAAAAAGAACCATTATAAAAGCATTGGCTTCACTCAACGAATCTTTAATAAATATGAAAGAAGAATGATATATATTTCTTTTCACATCCTATACTTGAACTGTCCGTTTAGGGCAGTTTTTTGCATTTTAGTCTAAAAAGCTTTTTATTTGCAAAGGCTATGGCTAAAGGTCATTATTAAAATTCTGCTACATATCTTTTTTGGTTTGCTTTCTCCATCCAATCTCGTTTATAATCTTTTTGTCTTTCCAAAAGAAAGGGGTTAAAAAATGTCACAGTTATTAAGTATTATTCAACGGCTTCAATCGATGCAAAAAACGGAAGGAAATGAAGAAGTCCCTCAAAGACTGTTTGAAGTAAATGGAAAAACCTTATGCCAAGTGAAATATTTTCCTGTAACAAAAACATTTGAAGTTGAGGAATATGATAAGGATTCCAACAAACAAAAGTATCAATTTGACGATATTGATATTACTGCAATTGAAATTTTTGATATTGTACAGGAAGAAAAGAATCCCTCCTAATGGCTTATAAATCCTCCATTTTTATTTGAATATTTAATCATGCAAGATTCTCATTTTCTCTGCATGATTTATGTTAAAATAAATAATGAGAAGATAATAAAGAGATGAGGGAGTTTTCATATGATTTCCTTACAAAGTCATGAATTTATGGATCCGAAAATCAGTGATTATATAATTCCAGCTGAAAAAGTAGCTCATGTACAAATTGGAAATAGTCTAGAACATGCTTTACTTGTTTTAACGAAAAGTGGTTATTCGGCAATTCCTGTTTTGGATGCCCGGTTTAAATTGCACGGTTTAATTAGTTCTGCCATGATAACAGAAGCATTGCTTGGTTTGGAACGAATTGAATTTGAAAAATTAACAGACAAAAAAGTGGAAGATGTTATGGCTGTAAAAATCCCGAGAGTGGGGTTAAATGACAAATTTGAAAAAGCGCTAGCCTTGCTTATTGATCATCCCTTTTTATGTGTTGCAGATGAGGATGGGTATTTTGAGGGGATCTTTACAAGAAGAGCCCTTTTAAAAGAACTCAATCATTATATTAGAAAGTTCAATCATGTATAAACTTGAGACGGCTCCCATAAAGGGAGCCGAATTTTTTAAAATTATTTTAGAAAATAAGGAGTCATTATGTCATTTTCTGATTATGAACTGCTCGTTGTCCTCGCCCAAGAATCTAATATGAGAAAAGCTGCAGAAAAGTTATTTGTTTCACAGCCAGCCCTCTCCCAAAGACTGCAAAATATTGAGAAGCAGTGGGGGGCCAAACTTTTTATTCGTACACAAAAAGGCGTAATTTTAACACCTTCTGGAGAAATGGTGGTTAATTTTGCTCGAAAAATGTTGGAGGATAGAGAGCGTGTTTATGAAGAAATACAAGAGCTTAATGCAAAAGTGCATGGGACGCTGAAAATCGCATGTGCATCTATCGTTGGTCAAAACTGGCTTCCTAAAGTGTTAAAACAATTTGTAAGCGCTCATCCTCACGCGAAAATTTCATTAATTACAGGGTGGAGTAGTGAGATATTGAAAAGCCTTTATGAAGGGGAAGTTCATGTAGGGATCATTAGAGGTACGACCGACTGGAAGGGGGAAAAGTTTCATTTATTCGAAGATAGTCTTTATCTCGTCGATCGAGAAATTAGTAAAATAGAAGATGTTATGGAAACAGATCGCCCATTCATACAATTTAAGAGTGATTCGAATTATTATCAAGAAATTCAAAACTGGTGGCATAGGCAATTCCAAACAGTGCCAAAACGTACGATTATTGTAGATCAAATCGAAACGTGTAAACAAATGACCTACAATGGAATTGGGTATGCGATCTTACCTGCAATTACATTAACAGGCTCAGAAAAAGACGTGTTTAAAATCCCTCTATTGGACGAAAAAAATCGGCCGATAAAAAGAGATACGTGGCTGTTAGGGTATGAATCTGCCTTTGAATTAAAGCAGGTTAAAGCTTTCTTGGAAATAGTACAAAAATATCTAACACTGACATAATATGACAAGAACTTATTTCAGTTTTCTTCGTCTATTTTATATAGGGTTTGTTAAGGGGGACAATCATGAGAATAATAAAAAAAATACCAAGATCTTTGCTGCTTTTCTTAATAGTTTTGCAAATATTCTATACACCATCAGCCTCAGCTGCAAAAGGATCAATTGAAGTAGTCGTTCAAGAAGGCTATGAAGGGATGGTTAAAAGTGGACGAGGTTTTCCGATAAAAATTATGTTAATAAATAATGGACCGGATTTTATTGGGGACATGTTAATATCTTTTTCTAGTGACTATAATCTAGGCGGATCGAAAGCTGTTAAAGTTAACCTCCCTAAAAATGGTGAAAAAACATATGAAGTCATAATGCCGGGAACTTCTTTATATAATTCAAATCTAAATAAAGAGAATATTACATTATATGAAGGAAGCTGGAAAAAAGGAAAAAAGATCTCGATTTTAGGAAAAGTTAAATTAACATATCGTCAAGTGGAAAATGACCAAGCAACCATTGGACTGTTAAGTGAAAATCCGGATCGTTTAAAGGAATTGCAATTAATAAAATTAAGCGGAAAACAGCCCAAAATGATTCATCTTAAGAAAGAAGATATTCCTAGTGATGAAGTAGGATTGCAATTTTTTGATTATTTAGTTTTAGATGATTACCCATTATCTGAATTATCAGAAAAACAACAAAAAGCTATCTTAGGGTGGATTACAGGTGGGGGTGCATTAATTACTGGTGCAACCGCAAAGGACCATCATGCATGGGGTGAACTTGAGCCTTATATGCCAATGCAGACAACTCATAAAGAAAATATTAATGATCTGTCATTTCTTCAATCTATTGATGAAAAACCATCTTTTACTTCTCTTGAAATTAGGAATGGGGAAATAACTCAGGATGCCGAAATCAAACTAGGAACAGCGAATATACCAATCATCGTGATGAGGAAGACAGGTGATGGTGAAGTTTGGCAAACAGCATTTTCATTAGGCGAGGAGCCTTTATCATCTTGGAAGGGATATTCAGACTGGATGCAATCCATCTTTTCTATGATGAATTCTAAATACGACAGTAATATCAATCAAGAAGGGATCTATCAACCAGTTTATAATATGCTTGGTTCCACGAATGAATTATTTTCCGCTTCGACATTTTCAATCGGTACTATTGTGTTAATCATGCTAGGGTATATGATCATCATTATTCCGATATTATATATACTTTTAAAGAAAATCGATAAAAGAGAACATGCATGGTGGGTTATACCAACAATATCCATCATCATGTCAGCGGGTATTTTTGTAGTCGGGGCAAAGGATCGTCTCAAGAGTCCACAGCTAGCCGAAATGGGATTATTTAAGGTTAGTAAAGGCGGACAAATCAGTGGGATGTATACAGCTACGGTTTTTTCCAATCGAAGTGGAAATTATCAGCTAACTGTACCGAAAAAGGAGTTTTATGGAGTTCCTGCCACTAGCGGTGATGCTTTCACTGGAGAGAGTGTGTTGGGGAAGGCTGTTATGTCTGAAACGAGAAATGTATTACAGTACGATTTTGCTGATGTAGAGTATTGGGCAGCCAGATCTATCGTAGGCTATGCATCAAAACAAGTAAGTGGGAATTTTGATATTGATCTTGAAATAAAGGACGGTACCTTGAAAGGAAAAATCACCAATCACTTCCCTTATGATTTTGATGAATTATATATATGGTCAGGAAGTCATGCCTATAAATTGGGAGCAGCCGAAAAAGGAGCTCTCGTTGATGTGGACGTCTTGCTAAAAGACGCTATTTTAACAGCGCCAATTGATTATGGCGTATACAATTACCAAAATAATCGAGAACTTGAGGATATGAAAAAAGATGAAATGAAAATGGCTATCATCTCTAATCCAACTTCCACAGAAAATATGCCTATCGTTTTTGGATATACAAAAAACAAAATCGTCGATGTTAGCGTAACGAATAAAAAGGAAAAAAATAGTCGATCTGCGATTATCTATCAGCCTTTTTCTGCAAGTGGAAAGATTACAGGACCATTTGTATTGCAAAATAATCAGTTAGGCATTGATATTAATCCAATCGAAGGTAATATATATGATAAATTCGGCAAGTATGAAATGTCATTAGAAGATGGAATATATGAAGTTATATTGAGACTTCCAGAACAAATTGACCCAAAAAAGACAGAATTTAATTCGATTCAATACAATATGAACGGATATGGCTCTTTCAAGCTTTCCTTTTTAAATATTAAAACAGGAGAGTATGTTGCAATCGATGTAGGCAAATCTGAATTAGAAAATGACCATTTAGAGGAATTTGTTTCCGACAAAGGGCAAATAACGATTAAACTAGAAAAATTCAATTCAAATAATGAGCCATATATTAGTTTCCCTGAGTTTATCGTAAAAGGAGCGGTAAAAAAATGATAGAAATAAATGGACTAACGAAAAAATACGGCTCCTTTACGGCACTTGATTCTTTAACGATTAATATCGATAGAGGGATTGTTTTTGGTGTTGTCGGTCATAATGGAGCAGGAAAATCTACTGCCTTTTCAATATTAGCTACACTTCTTTCACCAACATCAGGGACGGCTGTTATAAATGGCGCTAGTGTCACTCACGAACCTGAAAAAGTTCGGAAGCAAATCGGATATATGCCAGATTTTTTTGGTGTATATGATCATTTACGTGTAAATGAATATTTAGATTTTTACGGTGCAAGTTATTCGATTTCTACTAAGGATCGAGAAAAACTCATTCCTCAACTCCTAGACTTAGTTAATTTAACAGAGAAACAAAACTCCTATGTTGATGTGCTTTCACGAGGAATGAAACAGAGACTTTGTCTCGCTAGATCCTTGATCCATGATCCTGAAGTATTGATTCTCGACGAACCAGCATCAGGCCTGGATCCTCGTGCTCGCGTCGAAATGCGAGAAATATTGAAGGAACTGAAAAATATGGGGAAAACGATACTTATTTCATCTCATATTTTACCTGAGCTTTCTGAAATGTGTGATCAAATTGGTGTGATCAATAAAGGGAAATTAGTTGCTCATGGCTCTGTCGCAGATATTCAACAACAACTTCAAGCCGATAAAGTGATAGTTGTAGCTTTCCATGGTCAAATGGATCGAGCCGTTTCTTTTTTTGAGGATGATCCTTCTGTTTCAAAAATAATAAAATTAGAAAATAATTCAATTCAATTTCAATACTCTGGTAATGAAGAAGCCCAAATGAAATTACTAAAAAAAGCAATTTTAGCAGATCTGCCAATTTTAGGTTTTAAACCACTTGATTCCAATCTTGAAGATGTGTTTATGGAAATTACGAAAGGAGTAGACTTAAATTGAAAAATTTATTCATCAACCCTGTATTAAATAAAGAATTTAAGCTAAGATTTCGCTCTTTTCGTACTTTCCTAGGGTTACTATCTTATTTAATTGCAATTGGTATCGTTGTGATTGGATATATGGTTCTAGAAACTTCAATAGGCGGTGGAGCGCAATTTATCCGCCCGGCTCAAAGTAGAGTCATGTTTATGGTACTGGCTTATTTACAGCTAGGACTGATTTTATTTATCACACCAGGACTGACATCAGGCGTCATAAGCGGGGAGCGGGAGCGTCAAACATTGAACATTCTATTAACTACGGCTCAAAGCTCGACCAGTATCATAATAAGTAAACTAACTTCATCCATTTCATATTTATTGCTGCTTTTAGCTGCGAGCCTCCCGTTTTATTCATTGGTGTTTCTATTTGGTGGTGTATCGCCAGTTACAATCGTAAAAGTAATGGGCTTTTATTTGTTTACGATTTTTGCATTTGGAAGCTTCGGGATTTTGTTTTCTACATTAATAAGACGGACCATTGTATCCATGATATCAACATATGGAATAACCCTATTCCTCTCAGGCGGTGCAGCATTTTTATTTATGATTTCGATTAGCTATTATGATTTTGCCAATGTCAAACCACCATTAGTACTCCCATATATATTGGCTGCTTTTAATCCACCAATTGTATTTAGCGGATTATTTGAAGAAGGGATCAATCAAGCGTTTACAGATAAGATGGGGATATCTTTTCCCCTTATCTGGAGCTATTTAATTATTTATACAATTTTGGCGCTTCTAGCACTTTGGGTGAGTATTAAAAAGCTGCGGCCTAATATGAATCCGAAAAAAGGATGATTTTTATGGATGCAAGAAAAGCATTTTATTTGCTTCTTAATAGAGTGAGAAAACAATTGCAGACTGAGCATGCTGCAAAGGAAATTCAGCATTTTCTTTTAGCATGCAGTGCTTTTACTTTTTGCTTATTTTTATTGGCTCGCTTTATCGTAATAATCGTTGCGAATACGTATGTTATGGGGTTCGTAGCGATTACAGCCATCGTATTCTTTATGAAGTTTTGGACCACACGGCCTGGCTTTAAATCTGCAGCCTCCTTATATGATCAATATTGTGGAGAGGATAGAGTTTCAACAGCTCTAGAGTTTATTGAAAAAGATGAAACAGTCTATTCCTTACAAAGAAGCGATGCGTTACTTCACATGAAAAAATCAGAAAATGATTTGCTTAAAAGAAAGAAAAAATATGTTTATCCCGTACTATTGGGATTTTCCCTTTTTTTCATTGCAATAACTTCCTTAATGATCCTATCACCTAATGAAAAAATGGCGGAGGCAAAGCAGCTTAAAAAAGAAAAGGCGATCGTTGAGGAAACAAAGAAGGAACTTAAGAAACTTGCTAAGGAAAAAACAAATCCAATTACAAAAAATGCAATCCAAGAAGCCTTAGATGAATTGAAAAATATAAAACAGGCTGACGAAGCTTTAAAGAAACTTGATAAACAAAGCAATGAGCTTATGTTAAAGAAGACACAAGCTGATGAAAACAAGGCTGCATTAAATAAAGTTATAGACAAGTTGGAATCTGGAAATCTCAATGAATTAGCAAATGCGCTTAAGGACCAAAACAAGGAAAAGCTCGAGAAGGAAATTCAAAAAATACAAGAAGAATTGTCGAAATTACATAATGAACAAAAGGAATTACTGGCACAACTTATTCAAAGTCAGTCTAATCAGGTTTCTTCTGAAGATATTAACTCATTGAAAGATCAGTTGACCAATATGATTGATAGGGCTTCAAATTCATCGCAGCTGGCAGATTCGCAAAAAATCATGCAACAGGCAAGTGATTCACTTGCAGAAAGAATGCTTTCAATTAATATCCAACCTTCAACAAACATTGCCCAATCACAAGGAAATAGTAAAAATAATACAGCTACCAATAATTCCCCTGGAAATGGAAGCAATGGCCAAAGTGCAGGCCAAGGTGAACCGCAGGTTCAAGGTCAGGGACAGGGCCAAGGACAAGGTCAGGGACAAGGTCAAAGCCAAAGTACAGGACAAGGCAGTTCTGGAGGTAATGGAAATGGCAATAGTGGAGCCGGGCTTGGGATGGGGTCTCGAGATTTAACGATTCCTGAAACGGTAGATGGAAAATTGAATATTGAAAAAGATACTGGGAAAATCGGAGAAGGGGAGCCTGTAGAACGAGGCGCAGGCAATGGTCTTGTTTTAAAAGGGAACACTCGACCTTATGAAGAAGTTTACAATCAATATGAGAAAACCTCCCGTGAAAGTACAAATCGATTGCAGCTTCCATCAGAACTAGAATCCATCGTAAAAAACTATTTTTCTAAGATAAAACCAGAGCGGGAGTGAGTGGGATGACCAACATAAGCGAACAAGATTTTATTCTAGCAGCGGAAAAACTAAAAACGATCAAAAGTGAAATCCAAGCATTTATCGTAGGTCAGGATGAAGTCATCGATCAAATGCTTTGGACTATTTTTTCTGAAGGCCACGCTTTGCTCGAAGGGTTGCCGGGACTCGGAAAAACAATGCTTGTAAAAACAATCTCAGAGGTCCTGGATCTATCTTTTTCGAGAATTCAGTTCACTCCAGATTTAATGCCATCGGACATAACGGGAACGATGATGATTCAGCCCGATGAATCGGGAAAGCAAAAGTTTGAATTTTTTGAAGGACCAATCTTTTCGAATATCGTACTTGCAGATGAAATTAACCGTGCGACCCCAAAGACGCAAAGTGCATTACTCGAAGCAATGGGCGAAAAAACCGTAACCATTATGGGTGATACGAAAGCGATGACGAAACCATTTTTTGTGCTTGCTACTCAAAACCCTATCGAAATGGAAGGTACGTATCCACTGCCAGAAGCCCAACTCGATCGCTTTACTTGTAAAATAAATGTGTATTATCCCAATAGAGAGTCTCTTAAGGAAATCATCCACCGAACAACTGGGGTGGAAAAGCCAAAGTTAAAAAAAGTCATGACGAACGAAGAAGTAGTTAATATTCAGCAACTTGTCAAACATATTATTATTTCCGATGAAATTCTCGATTTTGCTGTTAATATTATTGCCGGAACACATCCTACCGACGAAGGAGCTTGCCCATCAGTAAAATCGTATGTTCAATATGGATCAGGTCCTAGGGGACTTCAAAGCATGATTAATCTTGCAAAAGCACGAGCACTTTTTTCAGGAAGATTTCACGTTTCGATCGGAGATATTAAACAAGTGGCTAAACCTATCCTTCGCCATCGTATTTTACTCAATTTTGAAGGGGAAGCTGCAGGCGTTTCTTCTGATAGAATAATTGATGAAACAATCGAATGGGTGCAACATGAAGGAGCCCTAACATGATATCACATGAATTTCTTTCACGACTAAGAAAGTTGCGCTTAGATGTGGATGCTAAACAGCCAGGCGTCCATAAAGGAATTCGCCGTTCACAAAAATTCGGTTCCTCTTTGGAATTTTCCGATTTTCGAACATACCAGCCAGGTGATGAAGTCAGGCTAGTCGATTGGAATGTGTACGGAAGGACGAGACGCCATTATATAAAAAGATACTTGGATGAGCAGGAAATAAAAGTAGCCATTTATTTAGACTGTACCACTTCGATGAGAACAGTTGAAACTAAATGGCTGCTTGCAAAAAAGATCGCTGCTGCTTTAAGTTATTTGACATTAGTCAATGAGGATAGGTTAACCTTTTTTCCTATATCTGCACTAGATACTCGGAGTGTAGAAAGAAAAGGGAGCAATTATGCAAAACAAGTACTTTATGAGATTTTACAACTTGAGTTAAATGGAGCAACTTCCACCTTTGTAAAAGAAATGGAAAAAAAGCTTCAAAAAGGGAAGCAATTAACTATCATCCTTACAGATGGAATGGAAGCAATCGCTGACTATGAAAAACTACTTTTAAAGGCTGTCTCCTCCAAATCAAAAATATTATTTATTCATATTTTAAGCAAAGAAGAAATTGGACCTGAGTTTACAGGCGATGCAAAACTGATTGATAGTGAAGTGGAAACAGAAGTCAATGTCAGTTTAAGTCCGAAGCTCGTTTCTGCTTACCAATTAAGATTAAAGCAACATAATGAAACATTAGAACAATCATGCCGGAAGCTTAATGTCCATTATATCTTTTTAAGTGATGATAAGACTGCCGAAGAATTACTCTTAACAGACTTTGTTTCCCATGGAATTGTACAATGAGGTGAAGAAATGGGGTTAATGAATCCAATATTTTTATTATTATCGTTTTTCATGGCAGCTGTTATTGTTTTTTATATGTTTAGAAAACGCTATGAAAATAAAATAATCCCATCTAACCTTCTATGGGAACAAGTAATGAATGAGTGGCAAGCTTCACCTTGGCTCGATAAACTACAGAGAAATTTATTGCTATTTTTACAACTTTTGATTTTACTTTTATTGATGACTGCCTTAACACGACCTTACTGGATGACAAAAGGTATTGAAGGGGAACACATTATTTTTGTCATTGATACTTCCGCTTCCATGTCTGCCGTTTCCAATGGCATTTCAAGGATGGATGAGGCAAAAGATTACCTTATTACATTGTTAAAGGATATTGACAATCAGGAAGTATCGATCATTTCAGCAGGAAGTGTACCGAATCTATTAATCAATAAGGAAACGGATATGAATAAGATTCGTAAGACTGTAGATGGACTTAAATTGTCTTATGAATATTGCGATATGGATAAAGCGATTAGACTTGCAAACTCACTTGCAGTAAATAAAGACACAAGTCTATTTATTTTTTCAGATTCTGTTAAGCCTGAAGATATAGAGGGGATGTCAGAAACACTCCCCATATCAGTTATGAATATGGGGAATGAGGGCGTAAATATTTCACTTAAATCCTTCGGTATAGGAGAAAAAGATAATCAGATAACAGGAATTTCTGTTATAGAAAACCAAAGTAAAGTGGAAAAAACAGCAACACTAAAAATTATTAAGAATGAAAAAATCTTATACGAGGATAAAGTAACGGTAGGGCCGGAAGATCAAAAGTTTGTCAAAATCCCAAGACTTCCAGAAAGTGAATATTATAAGGCACTTATCGAGGTGGATGATGACTATTCGATTGATAATGAACTCATTGCTGTGAGACGTCCTTCTATATCAAAAGTTTATTTGGTCGGTGATATTAGTCCTTTTATTATGAAAGGTTTAGAAAATATCGGATATGAAACGATTCAAATAAATAAAGAGGATATGGATAGGGATTTATCGGATGGAATCGTTGTAGTGGAAAATATGACAATGGATAAATGGCCAAAAAGACCATTACTTGCAATTACTCCAGAAAAAGTCGAAAAAATCACAATACAAAATGAAATTGAAACGGAAAATGATCCGATTTTTCAATATGTTGAATTTAATAAAACATATATTGACTCTGCATTTTCAGGAAATAACATCAACCTTCCTGTAATCGCAAAGAGTGGTAGTATTCCATTAATTCAAAAAGGAACCGAAAACGGATTTCCGGTTATTGTATTACAATTTACGATCGAAAATACCGACTGGCCTCTGCATACAGGCTTTCCGATTTTTCTATACCAAAGCTTTCAATGGCTTGCAGCTAATGAAGAGTTTTTTGGATTTTTTCATCCAGGTGAGCAGCGCTGGCTGAACGTGGATGCTGATCAGAATGAATGGAAAATATTTACGGAAAACAACCAATTCATTGAATCTTTTAATCTGCTTGATGAAAGCTTCACCGCTCCGCAAAAGCCAGGAATATACCAAACGATAGTAAACGGAAGAACGATGTATTTTGCAGTGAACTTAGATGAACGGGAAAAATCAATTCCTTACTCATCTTCTTTTAGCGTAAACCAGTCTATTAAACAAGGTGAACATAATGTTGTGAATCGTCCGTATGAAGGGCTTTGGTTTTGGTTAGTTCTTGCTGCATTAATTGTTCTGTTTCTTGAGTGGGAGGTGATGAGGCGTGGGACTCGAGCTTAAATATCCTTTTCTACTTTTATTATTAATACCAGCTGGTGTGGTGCTATTTCTTTTTTTAAAGCAAATGAAAGGATTTAAACAGGCAAACAAATTATGGATCACTTGTATAAGAGGGATTGTATTTACGCTCCTAATTTTAAGTCTAGCCACGCCTCAGCTAGTTTTTAAGACAGACGAAAGAAATGTTGTTTTTCTCGCAGATTCATCTGCAAGCATGGTTGGAACTGAAGACGAAATATTATCTTGGATTGAAAAAAGTGTTCAGTCGAAAAAAGAAAAAGATGCGTTTGCGATTTTATCATTAGGAAAAAATGCAGCAATAGAACAATCATTTCAAGTAGATAAAGATGTAATTCAAGAATTTTCCTCAAATATAAATCGTTATGATACAAATCTTGAACAAGGTATTCAATTGGGAGGTTCCATTTTTCCGAACGACTCTAATGGTCGTATTGTTTTATTTTCAGACGGAAATCAAACCTCAGGAAATATACTTGATGCAGCACGCTTTCTCAAGCAAAGAGGAATTATTTTAGATTATGTACCGATTTCTCGGCATTTTGGACAAGATATGGCGATTACGGAATTTTCGGTGCCTTCTTCTTTATACGAAGGGGAAAAAGTTATATTAACGATGAAAGTCGAAAGTAATTATGCTGCTGATTCTAAAGTCCGAATCACGTTGAATGATGAAGAGATTATTGAAAAAAATGTCCAGATTAAAGAAGGTACCAATTTACTAACCTTTAGTCACGAAGCTTCTGAAACAGGTTTTTACGTCTATAAAGGAGAGATTTTAGCTAAAGGGGATACTTTTGCGGAAAATAATTATTTGCAGGCGATTTCTAATGTAAAAGGAACTCCTAAAGTATTAGTTGTTCAGACTGAGCAAGAAGAGTTTATTAGTCAGATTCTACAATCATCGGGACTGATAGTAGATCAAATAACACCTGAACAATTGCCAACATCCCTTTCAAATTATTTACGATATCAATCTATTCTTTTTAATAACGTATCAGCGACAGATATTGGCGAAAAGAAAATGAAGCTCATCAGCCAAGCCGTAAAAGATTTTGGAACTGGCTTTGTCATGGCTGGAGGCGAAAATAGCTATGGGCTTGGAGGTTATTTTAAAACACCGATAGAAGAATTACTCCCTGTAGAAATGGAAGTAAAAGGGAAACAGGAGCTTCCTTCGCTCGGACTAATCATTGTATTGGATCGCTCTGGAAGTATGGAGGGGGAAAAACTATCACTTGCGAAAGAAGCAGCTGCTAGATCGGTAGAATTACTTCGAGACAAAGATACGCTAGGCTTCATAGCATTTGATGATCGCCCTTGGGAAATCATCGAAGCAACACCAATTCAAAATAAAGAAGAAGCGATTGAAAAAATTCGTTCTGTGCCTGCAGGAGGGGGAACGGAAATTTACTCGGCTCTCGAAGCAGCTTTTAATAAGCTCATACCTTTAAAGCTTCAGAGAAAACATATTATTTTGCTGACGGATGGACAATCTGCAACTAATAATGATTATCACGCCCTCATTGATAAAGGAAAAGAAACAAATATAACGCTTTCTACGGTAGCTTTAGGGCAAGATGCTGATAAGCTGTTGTTGGAGGATTTAGCTGAATACGGATCTGGGAGATTTTACGATGTTGTAGATGATTCAGTTATTCCAAGCATTTTATCGAGAGAAACGGCTGTTCTTACTAGAACATATATTGTAGATGATCCATTTTATCCGAACATCCATCCGAATGTAGATTGGAATTCTTTATTCAAGGATGGAGTTCCGGAAATGAATGCCTATATTGCTGTCACACCTAAAGCAACTGCGCAAACGATTCTTTCCAGCGAAAAAGAAGATCCTATACTCGCAGAATGGCAATTTGGACTAGGCAGAACAATCGCGTATACATCAGATTTAAGTGGAAAATGGGCAGGGAATTGGGCGAAATGGGAGCAATGGCCACAATTTATTAATCAACTGATTAGTAGAACATTGCCATCCTATAGCAGTGAACCCTACACAGTTCATGTTGAAAATAGAAATGGTCAAACCGTCATTCAATTGGAATCATCTAATAGTGATCTCGGTCCAATTGAAACGGCTGTCGTATCGCAATCAGGGGAACAAATTGATACAAGTATGAGAATAATGGCACCAGGCAAATATGAACTAGTTATGGATCATGATCCCGGCATGTATTTCCTTCGAATTAAACAATATTCAGATGAAGGAGAAGAAAGACTATATAAAACAGGCTATACGGTTCCGTATTCAGACGAGTTGCTCCTAAAAGGAAATAATTTTTCATTACTTAAAGAAGCTGCTAGCATTACTGGGGGACAACAATTAACGAAAGAAAGAATGGCTTTTGATGATCTTCCACATTACCCGGTTAAAAAACAGCCAATTTCCACTTGGTTATTATTTATTGCTTTTCTATTCTTTTTTCTTGAAATAGCCATTAGAAGGTTCGGTTTATTTCCGATAGCATCATGGGCTAGAAAATATGTAAAACCTAGACAAGAAGTTAGAATGGAAATTGAAATTCCAAAGATTAATAAGTCGGAGCAAACTAATAAGCGAGTGGCAAAGAAAACTCTGGAAAAGGATCACCAGCAAAAGCAGGATCATCATAAAAAGAAATCTACCAACAAGACTGAAAATATAAGTAAACAAAACCTTGAAGATAGCATGAAAAGACTTCTTGAAGCGAAAAAACGGAGCAACAGATAAAATTCGACAAAGTGCTTTTTATTTTATTATTATTTCTACTAATGTTAGGATTAAATTAGTGAAATTGCTGAAAATGATAGTATGAATTCTCCTATAAATGGTGAAAATAATTTTAAAATCACTATTTACTTATAGTAATTATAAATAAGTTTGACAAAGTTTGACAACAACCCTATAATGACTTTGTGACTTATTAATAGTTGAGAATCTCATTATCATTTTCTCAATGAAATAATAATAAAACGGAGGTTTTTTCAACATGGCAGAACGTATGGTAGGTAAGCAGGCACCACGCTTTGAAATGGAAGCGGTATTGCCTAATAAGGAATTTGGCAAGGTAAGCTTAGAAGAAAACATGAAAAATGATAAATGGACAGTGCTTTTCTTCTATCCAATGGATTTTACATTCGTATGTCCGACAGAAATCACTGCACTTTCTGACAGATATGACGAATTTGAAGATTTGGATGCAGAAGTAATCGGTGTTTCTACTGATACAATTCATACTCATTTAGCTTGGATTAAAACTGATCGAAAAGATAATGGTCTTGGTGATTTAAACTATCCGCTTGCAGCTGATACGAATCATACAATTTCAAAAGAATACGGTGTATTGATTGAAGAGGAAGGAATAGCTCTTCGCGGCCTCTTTATTATTAGTCCTGAGGGAGAGCTAATGTATTCTGTTGTTAACCATAACAACATTGGTCGTGACGTTGACGAAACATTACGTGTTCTTCAAGCATTACAAACTGGTGGTCTTTGCCCAGCGAACTGGAGACCTGGACAAGCAACATTATCAGTTTAACATTTTTGGACAGGCAACCGATATGCCTGTCCTTCATAATGATTTGATTAATGAGAGGAGAATCATATTATGAAGCTTCGTGAACCAATGCCTGAGCTTGCAGGTGCAACAGAATGGTTAAACGGTCAAGTTACGAAAGATGAGCTGATTGGGGAAAAACCAACATTATTCCATTTCTGGTCTATCAGTTGTCATCTTTGCAAGGAAGCTATGCCACAAGTAAATCAATTTCGCGACGATTTTCAAGATAAATTGAATGTAGTTGCAGTCCATATGCCTCGTTCAGAAAATGATCTAGATCTCGAGGAAATAAAGAAGGTTGCTTCCGAACATGAAATCACTCAACCGATTTTTGTGGACAGTGAATTGAAATTTGCAGATGCTCTAGAAAATCAATATGTTCCTGCTTACTATGTCTTTGACAAAGAAGGAAAGCTTCGTCATTTTCAAGCTGGCGGTGGCGGCATGAAAATGCTTGAAAAGAGAGTTAATCGAGTTCTGAATGAAGTTGAAAAAGCATAATAATATTTATATTTGAATCGACGTCCAAAGCATTTATTGGGCGTTTTTTTGTGTGATGACTTGGTTAATATTATTGAATATGTAATTGCAGAAAAAACGGTATACGTGTGAATGCCGACATGTGCCGAGGAGTCGCATGCCGCCCCTAGACTTTTGTGTAGATTTTACACACATCTCAGACTTTTGGAGTAGGAAATTTGCGAAATTGGGAGGAATGGTAAAAAAAATTTAAAAAACAGTGGAAAAAAATTTCGGAAGCCGATATATTAGTTATTACGGCCAATTGCCATAGGGGAGGGAATTGTATGAACACATTAAAAAAGTTAAGGCAATATTACTGGCCATATAAACAATACTTTTTCATTTCAATATTCTTTTTGCTATTTGTGACGGCGGTTACAGTAATTTATCCGATCATTCTTCAGCTTACAATTGATGATGTAGTATTGAAAGGTCAGTATAACTTAATTGCACCATTAACATTTGGTTTTTTAGGAATTATGATTATTAAAGGAATAGTTACGTTTATCCACCAATATACGGGAGAAATATTTGGAATTAAATCCGTATACAGTTTGCGTAACGCATTGTATGAAAAATTGCAGTTTTTGCCATTTCGATATTACGACAATGCAAAAACTGGAGATCTCATGTCACGTTTAACTGCCGACGTTGAGTCTTTCCGATTCTTTTTATCTTTTGGATTTTCAGAATTATTCCGCTTTATTTTAATGTTAACGGTTGCCTTTGGGGTCATGTTCTATTATTCTGTTCCACTTACACTAGCAACTATGATATCTCTGCCATTTTTATTTTTTGTTGTGTATAAGTTTGATAGGGCAGTGCATCCTGCTTTCCGTGGAATCAGAAAATCATTTGGAAAACTAAATACGAATGTCCAAGAGAATATTTCAGGTATCAACACAGTAAAATCTTTGTCAAGGGAAGAGTTTCAAACTGGAAAGTTTAACGACTCCAACGCTGACTATAAAGACAATATGATTTTTACTTCTAATATTTGGGCTAAGTATTTTCCATTAATGGAGTTTCTCGGAAATGTTTGTGTAGTCGCTCTACTATCATTTGGGGGCTATTTAGTTATAAAAGGGTCCTTACAACCAGGTGAACTTGTAGCTTTCTATAGTTTAGTAGGGTATATTTTATGGCCAATTATGAGCTTAGGGTTTACTATCAATATGTTTTCTCAATCAAAAGCTTCTGGAGAAAGGCTTCTTGAGATTTTGGAAGCTAAGGAAGATATTGTTGATAAAGAAAACGCTTATGCTCCTGAACGACTAAAAGGCGAAGTGGAGTTTAAAAATGTTTACCTCAGATATGCTGGTGATGATAATTCAGCATTAAAGGATATTAGTTTTAAAGCTGAACAAGGAAAGATTATTGGTCTTGTTGGGTCAACTGGATCAGGTAAAACAAGTATTACTCAATTGATTACTAGATTTTATGAGCCAGAATCTGGCGAAGTGTTAATTGATGGTAAAAATGTAAATGAGTACGCTTTAAAATCACTGCGAAGCAACATCGGATTTGTATTGCAAGAGAGCTTTTTGTTTTCTTCTACTATTAAAGCAAATATTGCATACGGAAGACCAGATGCAACGATGGATGAAATCATTGACGCTGCTAAAAGAGCGGATGCACATAATTTTATCGTGGAATTGCCTGACGGGTACGATACCATTCTAGGAGAGCGTGGGATGGGATTATCAGGTGGTCAAAAACAAAGAATTTCCATTGCACGTGCCATTTGTCTTAATCCAAGCATACTCATTCTGGATGATGCTACAAGTGCAGTTGATATGGAAACAGAGTTTAAAATCCAAGGTGCTATGAGGGAAGTAATGAAAGGAAGAACAACCTTTATAATTGCTCACCGAATTTCTTCTTTAAAGCATGCGGATGAAATTCTCGTTTTAGAAGACGGCAAGATTGTCGAAAGAGGCACACATGATGAGTTGATTCATAATGGTGGACAATACGAGCGAGTCTATAAAATCCAGTTCCAAGATCAAAGAGCCATATTGCAAGGCCAGAGAGGGTGAGGCAAAGATGGAAAAAACAAAAAAAATAAATCCACTCGTATTGGAACGATTTCGCTATTCCTCAGAACAATTAATTGATAAACCATTTAACTGGAAACAGATGGGGCGGCTATTTGAATATTTAAAGCCTTATTCAAAGAACTTATTGCCAGCATCTATTATTACTGTATTGATCACAACGGCTGTACGGCTCATTATCCCAATTTTAATTGGGGTGTATGCACTAGATAAAGCCATAAAGGAAGAAAAAAATATTTCTTTATTAATGTGGATCGTAGCGATTATATCCATACTTTATTTGATTTCATATGTTGCAAACATTTATAGGATTAAATGGAGTAATGAACTAGGTCAAAAGGTCATTTACGACTTGCGTAAACATGTGTTTACTCACGTACAAGGGCTGTCACACTCCTTCTTTGATCAAAGGTCTGCGGGTTCGATACTTGTTAGGATAATGAATGATACGAATTCATTGCAGGATTTGTTTACGAATGGTGTTATTAACATTTTTATGGATATGTTAATGCTGGCTGGTGTAATCGTAATTTTATTTACACTAAGTCCGCAGCTAACGTTGGCTGTATTGGTCATACTGCCATTAATGTTTTTAATTTCTACGACATTACGTAAAAGTATTCGTAGATCCTGGCAATTTATGAGAATTAAGCAATCAAAATTGAATTCTCATTTGAATGAAAGTATTCAAGGTATTCGCGTTACACAAAGCTTTACTCAAGAAAAGGAAAATATGGCATTTTTCGATGGGGTCAATCAAGAGAACTATGATGCTTGGCAAATAGCGACGAAGAAAAGTGCGTTTTTCCGTCCTTTAGTTGAGTTGACAAATGCGATTGGTACAGGTGTGCTCATATGGTACGGTGCCCACTTAATCCAAGCAAACTCATTGACATTAGGAGAGTTTGTATCATTTGCCTTTTATCTCGGAATGTTCTGGGAGCCAATATCAAGACTCGGACAATTGTACAATCAGCTATTAATGGCGATGGCCTCATCTGAACGTATCTTTGAATATTTGGATGAAAGTCCGATCGTCCACGAACAGAAAAATCCGGTTGAGCTTGAAAATATTTCTGGACACATTGTTTTTGATCAAGTTGAATTCTCCTATGATGATAAGCGTAAAGCATTAAAGGGTATTTCTCTGGAAATGTTGCCTGGCCAAACAATCGCGTTAGTTGGGCATACAGGCTCAGGGAAATCAACGATTGCCAACTTGATTTCACGCTTCTACGATCCTACAGGCGGAGCAGTGAAAATCGATGGCCATGACCTTAGAGATGTGTCCTTAAGAAGTTTACGTCACCAAATTAGTGTTGTTCTTCAAGATACATTTATTTTCTCCGGAACGATTATGGAAAATATTCGATTTGGTAATCCTTCAGCGACGAATGAACAGGTGAAAGAAGCAGCGCGGGCAATTGGTGCAGACAAATTTATTGAAAATCTTCCTATGGGATTTGACACAGAAGTAGAAGAGCGAGGAAATATTTTATCTGTTGGAGAAAGGCAATTACTTTCTTTTGCAAGAGCATTGCTAGCAGACCCTCGAATTATTATTCTTGATGAAGCGACGGCAAGCATTGATACAGAAACAGAAATTCAAATCCAAAATGCTTTAAAAACGTTGTTGCAAGGAAGAACGTCCATCATTATTGCCCACAGATTATCTACAATCCGTGATGCGGATAAAATTTTCGTGTTGGAACATGGAAATATTATCGAAGAAGGCAATCATGACGAGCTGATAGCACAAAGAGGCGAGTACTTCCGTCTAATTGAGGCACAGTTTAAAGTAATGGATGCTATATAATTTTTAAATTAAATATATTCATTAATTGCCAGTTGATTGGCGCGGAAGGTGCGAGATTCCATCGATTACAGGGTAGGGGAGACACCACATTTTAGAAAAGCGGAGGCGCCAGAATCCGTAGCTAGAAAAACAGCAAGGCGCTGAGGAGGCTCCCCATTCCGCCCGTGGAAAGCGAGCACATAGCGGAAATCAACGTACTAATTAAGTAGAGTCTAATGAAAAGGATGTGCCAACTTTGGCACATCCTTTTCATGTTTTGAAATCTATTAGTGGTAGATGATTTGCTTCAATAACCCTTTCCGGATGCGAATAAATATTTAGCTTATCTTTTCTGACAAATCCAATTACCGTAATTCCGAGATCATTGGCGAGTTCAATTCCAAGCGTTGTAGGGGCAGATTTAGAGATTAATATTCCCACTCCGATTTTAGATATTTTTAGTATCACTTCAGAAGAAATTCTTCCGCTGAAAGCAACAACCTTATCTTTAATTGGAACGTTATGCTGTAAAATCTGGCCGTAAAGCTTATCTAATGCATTATGTCTCCCTATATCGGAAAAATTAAAAAGGATCGTATCATTTGTACAGAGGGCAGCATTATGGACGCCACCAGTTAGTTGAAAATCTATCGAGCTTTCCTGTAATAGCTTCATTAACGAAAAGCATTCATTAATAGAAATCGAATGTCTGCTCATTATTGTTTTAGCGGTATTAGCATCATTATAAAAATAAAACTGTCTGCTTTTTCCACAACATGAACCGATCATTCGCTTGGAGAAAAATTCTTTATTAATAGATTGCTTAATTTTTAAATGTACGTATGCAAAACCCCGATTTTCATCAATTTCTATAGAAGATATTTGATCTACACTTCTTATTAACCCTTCTGAAGCAAGAAAGCCGATTACGAGTATATTTATATTTGTAGGACTGCAAACTATCGTAGCAAACTCCTCATCGTCTACATAAATGGTTAATGGAAACTCAATAGCAGCTATATCAATCGTTTCAAGTAATTCATCGCCATTGTATTTTAAAATGTTTAGTTCGCCTTTCATTTGATTGTTCATCGTATCGCCTTCTTAACTAATATCTTGTTCAAGATCTTCAATCCTTTTTTCCACATATTTCTTATCTTTTTGCGAAAGGTATAAATCAGCCTTTTCAACAGTCACGCTAGCATTGTATTCCGGAATTCCTGCATGTTTTTCATAAACACCTTTCTGAATTAAGACATTTCCTTCCGGCCAGTAAACAGAAATATTTCCTCTTCTTGTATCAGCGTATTTTGCTTTTCCTTGGAAGGTTCCATATTTGTTATGGACGACAATCGTCTCTCCATCTAATATTCCAAGAGCTTGAGCATCGTCTGAATGGATGAGGACATCATACCGCTCTGCATCATTAAATGGATCTGTTTCACTGTAGATCATAGAATTAAATTGTTTACCTCGTCTCGTTGTTAAATAGAACTGACCATCAGGCTTTCTGACGTCAGGCAATTCAATAGGAATAAGATTGGCTTTTCCATCTACTGTTGGACAAATTCCGTCCTCACAAAGCCAAGCCCCACCCCATTGGAAAACGTCGCCGCGTTCTTTCAAAAGTTGGATTCCGTCATAATTGGGGTTGGCGATCGCAATTTCGGCACGAATTTGTTCCGCTTTTGTAAAATGAAGCAGTTGTTTTTGTTCCGGCTTAATCAGTCCTGCAAGTTCAACGTAGATCTCCCATTCACTACGGGCTTCCTCTATTCGCGGACCTTTAATTTCTGGTGAAAAATAAACCATCCGCTCTGTGGACGTAGAGGTGCCGCCTCCTCGTTGTTCATATCTTGTCATAGCAGGGAGGACGATTACCTCTTCTTTTGCATCTACAAGGGTAGAACTGTTAAGAATAATGTCTTGGTGAACACGTAATTCAATATTTTGCAAGCATTTCTCTATAAAATGAGGATCTGGCATCGTTTCGAGAAAATTGCCTCCAGACGTATAAAACACCTTAATTTTTCGTTCGTGATTCTCGGGCAACATCGCATTTTCCAAAGAAACACCGACGATATCACCTTGCCATTTCGGAATGTCAAAATTCCATAATTTTTCTAAGCGCTCAATATTCTCTTTATCAAAATCCCCTCCAGGAAGCGAAAAAGGATCTGCTCCCATTTCGCCAGAACCCTGAACTCCTGAATGGCCTCTGATTGGCATGACTCCACAATATTTACGTCCGATAAATCCTCTTAAAATGGCTAAATTGGCTACTTGTGAGATATTATCAGTGCCAAAGCGATGCTGTGTTAAGCCCATCGACCAGACGAAGACGCCGCTTTTTGCGTTTGCTAGAATGCTTGCAAACTCGAACATTCTTTCTTTTGAAATTCCTGAAGACTTTTCAAGAGTTTCCCAATCAAGTTTTTCAACATGCCCTTGTAAGCGATCTAAACCATTTGCATGATCGCGAATAAATTTATGGTCTAGAGCAGATCCAGGATGCTCTTTTTCCATTTCAAACCAATGTTTGATGACTCCATTCATAAAGGCGATGTCTCCACCAATATTGACCTGGTAAAAATCATCAGCTATTTTTGTGCCAAATAATGCGGAATCAGGGATGGATGGAACCCAGTAGCCATCCATTGCAGGTTCTCTGTATGGATTGATGCAAATAATTTTAGTTCCTTTTCTTTTTGCGGCATACATATACTTTGTGGAAACAGGTTGGTTGTTTGCGGCAACAGAGCCCCAAAAAATGAGGACATCCGTTCCGATCCAATCTTGGTAATTACAGCTGGAAGCACCAATTCCTAGCGATCTTTTTAATGCTGTTTTACTAGGTGAATGACAAATACGGGAAGCGTTATCAATATTGTTCGTTCCTAAAAACCTCGCCAGTTTTCCAGCAGTGTAAAAAACTTCATTCGTAATTCCTCTAGCGGTCAAGAAAAAGGCTAATTGCTTAGGATCAATACTTTTTATTTTTTCCGCTATTCTGTTTAGTGCTTCATCCCAAGTTATTCTCCTAAACTTTTTTTCACCAGGTTTCCTTGAAAGGGGATAAGGAATTCTTCCTAATTGCCTGAGGTCTTTACTCTTCATCTTACGAAGTTCTTCAATATCACTATGCAATATTCCCTCTTTTATCGCAGGCATCGTATTTAATCTTAATACGTTGAGGCGTGTTGTACAAAGATGAGGTCCTTTTAATGTTTGATCTTTTAGTCCGGAAACACCTAGTGCACATCCATCGCAAACTCCTTGCGTAAGAATGCGATAGGCATATGGAAGGTTGTCATGATTTTCCATCACGACTTTCACTGTATCTCGAATATGTTTTGGTTTAACCTTTCCAAGTCCAAATGGAATGGGGCTAACCCAATGTTTTGGATCTGGAATTTTTGGTAGTTTCATAGGTCCAGGATGCTTCGTTTTACCCATTATAATCATCCTTTCTCATTTTTTAATTTCCCGATTCTAAGTAAATTATAGATTGGAACTTTGTGGATAACTTTTATGAAGGTAGTTCCTGTCTAGCTCTAACGCCTAGCGACTAGCAAACTTTCGGTTTCTTCCTACGATAAGTCAACATCGGCTCGCCTTTTAGGCTTCCCGTGTTTCCTTTATCTCGTCAGAACCCTAAAAAGTTTATACGTCGCTAAACAGGCGCTTTCGCTTTTGTTCCGATATTCATCTAATTTTCAAAAGATTATATAATATGATTCTAACATAGACTTATGAATATCATCACCTTATTATTTATGACTTGATGGTGTTCATGTTAAAGAAAGTATAAATTTTTACTTAAAAATATTACGGGACGGGTATCCGTCCTGTCTAGCTCCAGGCGCCCAGCGACTAGCAAACTTTCAGCTTCTTCCTACGATAAGTCAACAACGGCTCGTTCCTCGCCGTGTTTCCTTTATCTCGTCAGAAGCTTAAAAAGTTTGTACGCCGCTGAACGGGCGCCTTGCGCTTTTCTTATGATAAAATGAAAAATAAAAAGTGGTTAACTTCTTGGGGGAACTTGAATGCTGCAATTATCTATGTTTAACTTTTTTTTCTATTGGGCAATGTCGATCATAAATGCGTTTTTTCCGTTATTATTTCGTTACAAGGGACTTAGTCCTGGACAAATCGGAATTGTTTTGGCTGTTGGGCCGGTTGTAGCAATCTTTTCCCAACCTCTCTGGGGAATTATTTCTGATAAAAAGCAAACGGTTAAAAAAATACTTCTTCTATTATTAGTAGCAACTTTAGTAATTGGTTTGGCAATATTTTTTAGTCCAACAATGTTACTTTTAGTCATTTGTATGCTTGTATTTCATTTTTTTATGTCTCCGATTCAACCATTGTTAGATAGCCTATCTACAACATTCGCAAAAGAAAATGGTAGAAGCTATGGATCGATTCGGGTATGGGGTTCGATTGGTTTTGCCACTGCATCGTTTATTATCGGATTTATTATTGGAAAAATAGGCATTCAATACTTATGGATTATTTACACGATTATCATTGTTGGCGTTTTTTTGATAGCTTTAAAGCTATCAGATTCAAAAGCACCTAGAAATCCAGTTACAAAAGAAGGGTTTAAAAAGGCATTTCGCAATCCACAGTTTTTTATTTTTTTAATTGCAGTTTTATTTATCGCTATCCCACATAGAATGAACGACGGTATGCTTGCACTGTATTTAAAATCATTGGGGGCTCCAGAGGGTCTGATTGGCTTAGCCTGGACTTTTTCTGCCTTAAGTGAAGCTCCTGTCGTTGGGATCATGTACATTTTGATGAGAAGGATTCCTCTTTTAGTACTAATCAGCATAGCGGGATGCTTTTATACTATTCGATGGTTTTTATATAGTCTTCTCTCAGAACCTGTATTGATTGTTTCTTCTCAAGCGATGCATAGTGTTACATTTGCTATTTTTATGGTTGCTTCCCTGCAATATGTTGCCTCTATCATTCCAAGAGAAATGATTGCAACAGGGCAAACAGCTTATTTTGCGACATTCAATGGCCTTGCACCGATCATTGGAAGTGCTGCTGGTGGTTATTTAATGGAACATTTTGGCGGAAGCTATATTTATAGGTTGGGCTCATTTTCGGCGTTAATAGGAACCTTTATCGTTGTCGTATTATTTTTAAGGGAGCGAAAAGTTCAAAATGAGAAGCAGTATGCCTAAAATTGATTAACTTTTTGTTTTGTTCCTTTAACATGGTATAATTTGTGCTATTAATATAGGTTATGTCGAAAGCAGGGATTTGATAATGAAAGTCGGAACAGTTGTGAAGCTTCGTGTAGCAAGGGAAGTGCCATTTGGCTTCTTTTTAACCGATGGGGAAGAAGATGTGTTATTGCATCATTCCGAAGTTACTGAACCAATAACGGTTGAACAGGAAGTCCAAGTATTTTTATATCAGGATCATGAAGGAAGGCTGTCTGCAACTTTAACAATTCCTACTGTTCAAATCGGACAGTATGATTGGGTTGAGGTTGTAGAGGTTAAAAAGAATTTAGGTGTATTTGTAAATATTGGGTTGAAGAAAGATATACTTGTGTCAATGGATGACTTGCCAGCAATTTTTTCGCTATGGCCAACAATTGGAGACAAGCTTTATTGTTCATTAAAAGTAGATAATAAAAATCGCTTATACGGAAAGCTAGGAACGGAAGAAGTAATGAGAGCAATAGCTATTCCAGCTGAACCCCAGGTTTTTAATAAAAATATAAAAGGAACTGTATACAGGCTACTCCTTGCCGGATCTTTCATTATGACCGAGGAAGGTTATATGGGATTTATCCATGAAAGCGAAAGGAAGGAAGAACCACGATTAGGTCAGGAAGTGGAAGGTCGAATAATCGATGTTAAAGAAGACGGTATGATCAACGTTTCTTTACTTCCTAGAACACATGAGCAGCTTGATGATGATGCCAATGAAATCTTTGAATATTTACAAGGGCGTGGCGGCTCAATGCCATATTGGGATAAAAGCCTTCCAGAAGATATAAAGAGACGATTTAATATGAGCAAAGGTGCTTTTAAAAGAGCGCTTGGAAAATTAATGAAGGAAAATAAAGTTAGGCAAGAAGAAGGCTGGACGCATATTAATGACAACGAAAAGTAGGGATGCCAATGGTGCATCCTATTTTTTATGCTTTTTAATCGTTTTTGTCATTATGCTGAGAAGTTGATAGCAGTGGAAAGCGAGCTCGTGGGGAAGTAAACAACGTCCTAATAAAAAAAGCCTCTTAATAAATCCGCCTCAAGACCGAGAAAAAAATCAAGCTCTGGCAGGTTAATGGTTCTTTCGTTTTCCATTAAAGTTAAGTCATAGAGAACGGAAGGAGGAAAAAATAATGAAAAAGTTTTTACTTATTACAGCTGCTGTTATCTTAGCGATAATCGCACTATCAAGTGTAGGTCATATGATAGGAATGGCGATCAGCCTGTTTATTGTTTACTTTTCCTATAAGCAATTTATGGCTACAAATTCAACAGTAGGCAAAATCATTTGGGCATTGATCGGGTTGATTGGATTTTCGGGATTATTAGGAAGTCTGCCTGCTCTAGCGGGAGTTGCAGCTATTTACATCCTTTACACAGGATATAAAAATTGGGACAGAACAAAAGAGACACCAGTTGTTAAAAGTGAAGATCCATTTACCGGTTTTGATCGCGAATGGGCAAAATTAAAAAATCAAAAATAAAGAAACGAGGGAACATACGATGACAAACTTTTTTGAAAAAATGAAACAATCGATTATTGACGATTTTCAAGGTGTGACAGAAGTGAAAGTAAATCAAAACCCTATTGCACAATTAAATAAATATGTTCGTGATAGTGAAAAAGAATTAGAAAAGGCCGGAAAATTAGTTGAAAGACAAAGATTGTTAAAGAATGAATTTCATAAAGAATGGAAGCAAGCAACTGCTCTTGCAAATAAACGTAAAGAACAAAGGGATTTAGCCATTCACGCTGGTGAGGATGGATTGGCAGAGACTGCACTGCTCTATCAGGCGCAAGCAGAAGAGCAAGCAGATCGTCTCAAGAAGGCCTATGATACAGCTATCGAGCAATTGTCGGAGCTAGAACAGAAGCATGAAGAAATGAAATTAAAAGTAAAGGATATGCATATTAAGAGATTAGAACTTATGGGCAAGGAAAATGTCCTTTCAATGAAAGAAAAAATGAATAAGTTATTAAGTGAATCCGAGTTCGGTCAGGCGGCAGAAAATTTTGATTCAGTAGCATCCGAGATGAAGAAAAAAGAATCGAACTTTGACGATGAATATGAAATTACCATTTTCGATGCCAAGATTCAAAAGCTGGCAAAAGAAATAAATAATGCAGAAAAACAAATCCAGAAACAAGAAAACGTGGTACAATAACAAGTGTTTAAGAAAGGCGTAGTATGTCGCCTTTCTTTCCACTTTCATTATGGTTTTTTGGAGAAAGGAGGAGGATAAAATGAAAAAGATGAGCAAAACGAGTCTAATTGGCTGGTTTATGCTAATTTCCGCCATTGGGATGGGATTTGAAATTCTTTTTAATTGGCGGCTTTTTATCCCTCTAGTTATAGGCTGTTTTCTTTTATATACAGCAAGAAACTCTCGAAAAAAAAGCAATGTTCGACTAATCATTGGTTTGTTTTTAATTGCCACTTCTATATTATCTTCGGCTTTTCTTAAATTCTTTATTTTAGTTGCAGTTATATATGGACTAATGCAGTACTCAAAAACGAAAAAGCTGACTAATCATATTGTCGTTAAAACAGTTGAACCTGATCCTAAATCGTCGGTATTGAAGAAAAAACAACCCTTTATTAAAAATATCTTTCTAGGAAGTCAAAAAGTAGTTAATGAAGTTTTTGAATGGGATGATATAAATATTCAATGTGGTCTTGGAGATACTGTCGTTGATCTTGGAATGACAATGCTTCCTCCTGGTGAGAGCACCGTCGTAATTAGAAGTTTTATTGGCAATGTCCAATTGCTTGTTCCTTTTGATGCTTCCGTAGTTGTAAATCATTCAGGAATTAGTGGAAAGTTGAAAGTGTTTGATGAAGAAACTGAAATATTCAATTCTAATATCATTTATCATCCTGACAGTAATGAAAATTCGGTGCGTACTATAAAAATTATTACGAATGTTATTGTTGGCAATGTTGAGGTGAGGAGAATATGAGAATTCAAATTACATTCTCAATTTACTTTGCTTCAGCAGCCTTTATAGCTTCTATTTTTGTAGGTTCAGCCCTCATTTTTTTGATTGATGCAGACTGGTATACTGCACTGCTCCGAGAAAGTATTTTTTTATTGCCTAATGGAATTTTTATTTTACTTATTTGTATTATATTTGGAGCAGTCACGGGTTGGATTATTGGATATACTGTTCATCAAAAAAGTGATGAAGTAGCTGCAAGATTATTAGAAATTGAACAAGGAAATTATGAGTTCAATCCTGAAAAAAGAAAACATAATGATGATTTTTTAATAATATGGCATAGAATAGAAGGAATTTCACGACGTCTTAAAGAACAAGCAATTGTACAACAAAAATTGGCTAACGAAAAAGTGGAATGGAATAATCAATTAAAAGAAGAAGTGTTGACGAAGGAACGAAACAGACTAGCTAGAGAGCTGCATGATTCTGTAAGTCAACAATTATTTGCTGCCACAATGCTTTTATCGGCTATTAATCAAAACCCAGATCCTACGAGTGAAACGGCAGTAAAGCAAAGAAAGCTCGTAGAAAGCATTATTAATGAAGCCCAAAGCGAAATGAGAGCATTGCTTTTACACCTTAGACCTGTTCAACTCGAAGGCAAAAGCTTGAAATCGGGAATAGAAGAGCTGCTTTCTGAACTTACTTCTAAGTTGCCTTTAGAAGTGATATGGAATATTCAAGATATTAAATTGGATAAAGGTGTTGAAGATCATTTATTCCGGATTGTTCAAGAAGCGGTTTCGAATACTTTGAGACATGCTAGGGCGAGCCTCTTGGAGGTCAATTTAAAGCAAATCAATCAAGTAATATTCTTAAAAATATTAGATAACGGGCGAGGGTTTGATATTGATAATGCTAAATCTGGTTCATATGGGTTAACGAATATAAAAGAACGGGCTTCTGAAATTGGCGGAAGTGTAAAAATGATCAGTATTATTGGAAAGGGATCAAATATCGAAGTGAAAGTACCAATTTATTAAAAAAAGGATGAGGAGAATGATAAAGGTACTACTTGTGGATGATCATGAAATGGTGCGCATCGGTGTCTCGGCATATCTTTCAGTTCAGACGGATATTGAAGTAATTGGCGAAGCAGAAAATGGAGCAATAGGTTTAGAAATGGCTTTAGAATTACGACCAGATATTATTCTAATGGATCTTGTAATGGACCAAATGGACGGTATTGAAGCGACAAAAGCGATTATTAAGGAATGGCCCGATGCCAAAATTATTATTGTCACCAGCTTTTTGGATGATGAAAAAGTGTATCCCGCTTTAGAAGCTGGAGCCGCTAGTTACATATTAAAAACGTCAACTGCCAGTGAAATTGCGGATGCTGTAAGGGCAACATATAAAGGACAATCCGTTCTTGAACCAGAAGTTACAGGAAAGATGATGGCCCGAATGAAACAGAGAAATAAACCTGTCCTTCATGAAAGCCTAACAAATCGGGAATATGAAATATTATTGCTAATAGCTGAAGGAAAGACAAACCAAGAGATTGCTGAAGAATTATTTATTGGGTTAAAGACTGTCAAAACACATGTAAGTAATATTTTGAGCAAGCTTGAAATACAAGACCGCACTCAAGCGGCTATTTATGCTTTTAAAAATCAACTAGTGAATCAATAATATACTTCATTTGATTAAACGGAGGAAATAACGTTGAAAAAACAATTCGCAGTTATTGGACTTGGAAGATTTGGAGGCAGTATTTGCAGGGAACTCGCAGAACAAGGAATGGAAGTATTGGCCATGGATAAAAACGAGGATCGAGTTAATGAATTTGCCTCCATTGCTACACATGCAGTCATTGCAGATACCACAGATGAAAACATTTTAAAAAGCCTTGGAATTCGAAATTTTGACCATGTTATCGTAGCGATAGGTGAAGATATTCAATCAAGTATATTGACAACACTAATGTTAAAGGAAATAGGAGTCAATCATATTACAGTTAAAGCGCAAAACGATTATCATGAGAAAGTTCTATTAAAAATTGGAGCAGATTATGTCGTACATCCTGAAAGAGATATGGGAAGGCGTATTGCTCACTATATTGTTTCTAATAATATATTAGATTACCTAGAATTATCAGATGAATATAGCATAGTTGAAATTAAAGTAAATGATTTACTTGCCGGACATTCATTAATGGATTTGGATGTGAGGGCAAAATATGGCTTGAACATCGTTGCGATTAAAAGGGGAACAGAAATTATTGTATCTCCTCAAGCAGATGACCCTCTCAAAAAAGAGGATATCTTGATTGTAATTGGTGCTGATAGTGATATAAACAGATTTGAAAAGAAGGTAATGGAATAAAGTGAAAAGCTGCTGGCAAATTCGTAAAATTGCCAGCAGCTTTTTATCATTACACTTCCATAATAATTGGTAAAATCATCGGTTTACGCTTAGTCTTTTCATATAAAAATGGCGTCAACGTATCCGTTATTTCATTTTTGATTTCGGACCATTGAGTCGTTTTCCGCTCCATAATTTTATTTAGATGTTTTCCAATCATTCGTTGGGCTTCATTAATCAAATCTCCGGATTCACGCATATATACAAAGCCACGTGAAATAATATCCGGTCCTGCCGCAATCGTATGATTTTCCATATCTATGGAAACCACGACAATAACTAGACCCTCTTCAGAAAGAATTCGTCTGTCACGCAATACAATATTTCCGATATCACCTATTCCACTGCCATCTATATATACGGACCCGGAAGGAATTTTTCCAGCGATCTCCGCAGTTTGATCGGTCAATGCAAGTACATCCCCATTATCCATAATAAAGCAGTTTTCTTCAGGAACATCACAATCAATAGCCAACTGAGCATGTGTCTTTTGCATGCGAAACTCTCCGTGAATCGGCATGAAAAATTTTGGCTTCATTAATCGGAGCATTAATTTTTGCTCTTCCTGACTACCGTGACCGGATGTATGGATATCGTTTAAGGATCCAGCAATTACATCAGCGCCGGCACGATATAATAAGTTAATTGTTCGATTAACGCTAATTGTATTACCTGGAATTGGAGAAGACGAGAAAACGACTGTATCTCCCGGTTGAATTTGAATTTGACGGTGAGTTCCATTCGCAATTCTTGATAATGCCGCCATAGGTTCACCTTGACTACCTGTGCAAAGAATCGTCACTTTATTGGCAGGGAGGCGATTTAGTTGCTGTGTGGATATGAACGTATCTTTTGGAGCACGAATATATCCGAGTTCTTGTCCAATTTCAATTGCAGCGTCCATACTGCGTCCGAACACAGCAATCTTTCTCCCCGTTGCAACTGCAGCATCTGCTACTTGCTGAAGTCGATGAATATTTGAAGCAAAAGTTGCGAAAATTATTCGGCCATCTACTTTACGAAAAATGTCATTAATACTATCGCCGACTCGTCTTTCAGACATTGTAAAATTTGGAACTTCTGCATTTGTACTATCTGATAATAGACAAAGGACACCTTCTTTTCCTATTTCAGCCATTTTAGTTAAATTTGCAGGCTCGCCAACAGGTGTAAAATCAAATTTGAAGTCCCCTGTATGGACGATGTTTCCTGGAGGCGTCTTTACTACAATTCCGTATGAATCAGGAATGCTGTGAGTCGTGCGGAAGAACGTTACCGATGTTTTTCTGAATTTAATCACATCGTCCTCTTTGATTTCAAAAAATTTCGTTTGTCGTAAAAGACCGTGCTCTTCTAGTTTGTTTTTAATAAGCCCTATAGCTAATTTTCCTGCATAGATTGGAATATTTACTTGGCGAAGTAAATAAGGAATGCCTCCAATATGATCTTCATGACCGTGCGTTACAAATAATCCTTTTATTTTATCAACATTTTTAACAATATACGTATAATCAGGAATGACATAGTCAATCCCTAGCAATTCGTCTTCCGGGAACTTGATGCCAGCGTCAATTAATATAATTTCATCTTGAAATTGTACGCCATATGTGTTTTTTCCAATTTCGCCTAGCCCTCCAAGAGCAAAAACTGCTGTTTGGTCATTTTTTACAAATTTCATGATGACACATTCTCCTGTAGTTTAAAATGCTCACTTTCTTTCTCGTATTCGAGGTATGCACCTTCCAATAATTGAATAAATTCAATATTGATTTGTTGGTCTTTTAGCAATTTGCGAACGGCACGCTCATTGTCTGCTTCCATATACATGGATTTTGTTTTTTCGCGAACTGGCATTTCGCTTTTACTATCTTGATAATACACTTTGTACATCATTTTTATCTCTCCTTAACTCCGTTGTCTATTATTAAAATTATTTGGGACAACTTAATCATTATTATTTTTATTTTAATACTAGATGCAAACAGCTTAATTTAATAAAGAATAAGCCCTCCGAAAAAAACAGAGGGACCTTAATTGTTCATTAAGCAATTGTTTTTTTTCTAAGTAAATCTTTCCACCGTTTTAAAAGCTTTTTTCTCAGCTTCTTAAACATTGTGGATCACTCCTTATTATCTATTTTAACCGATACGAGTGCAAAGTAAAAGCAACTTGCAAATAGAAGAGGTAAATTTATGCAACTTTTTTTGTTAAAATAAATAGGATATGTTTTTATAATGCATTATTCTTAAACATTGCTTGTGTCAATATACTAAAACCTCCACGTAATATACCAATGTTGGCTTGCCCTAGGAAGTGGACTAGTACTTATTTCAGTCTAGCTCCAAGCTCAATCTGCTCTAGCTCAAAAGCCATAGGCCGGTGCCTTGCAATTTTCTAATTTTATTATATGCTTTCTATACGTTCTCTATCATAAAGTTAAAAAGAAATAGAAGAATTCAACAAGAGGAGTTTGTTAAATGAAAAAAATAGTTTTCTTTGATATTGACGGGACATTACTTGACGATGAAAAAAATCTACCTGCTTCTACTAAAGAAGCAATTAAAACACTGCAGGAGAAAGGTATCTATACGGCAATTGCAACGGGAAGAGCACCTTTTATGGTTACTAAACTGCTTGAAGAATTAAATATGGAATCATTTGTAAGTTTTAATGGTCAATATGTTGTGTTTAGGAATGAAGTAGTTTATGCAAATCCTTTAGATACAAGTGAACTAAAAAAGTTAATAAAATCAGCGGAAGATCATCTTCATCATTTAGTATTTTTAAATGAATCTACTTTAAAATCTAATGTAAAATTTGATCAGCGGGTGAAAGAAAGTCTTGGAACTCTCCAAATGGTTCATCCTGAGTATGACCCAAGCTTTTACGAAAAAACCGATATTTATCAAGCGCTATTGTTTGCAAAAGAAGGTGAGGATTCATATCTTACAGAGTTCGAGAAAAACCTTACTTTTATTAGATGGCATGAGGAATCGATGGATGTTGTGCCGAAAGGTGGATCAAAAGCAGAAGGAATAAAAAAACTTATTGAAAGACTAGGGTTCGAAATGGAAAATGTGTATGCATTTGGAGATGGTTTGAATGATATTGAAATGCTGCAAACAGTTGGTACCGGGATTGCGATGGGAAATGCACATGAAGCAGTAAAAATGCATGCTGACCTTATTACTTCCAATGTTGATGATAATGGGATAGTAAATGGTTTAATTAAAGTGGGGCTACTAGAGGAAAATTTTGAAATTATTAAAACAAAAGCGCAAGCGCCTGTTAGCGACGTACAAACTTTTTAGGGTTCTGACGAGATAAAGGAAACACGATGAGCCACGAAAAGCGGAAGGCGCCTGAATAAAAGAAGAAAGGCTAAGTACGCAACGTCCTGTTGCAGGCTCAAGCAGCGACGTCCTGTCGCTTCGCCTGCACTAGTACATCCATGTACGTCGCAACGCCTTCCTGACCCGCATCCTGCGGGCATCCGACAAGCAAATGTTCTGAGTCAAAAAAGTCGCTCTTTGACTTTATTGACGCGGGTTTTTGACCTCGAGGGGTTGGCGCCCGTAGCTGGACATTAAAGGCGAGTCGATGTTGACTTATCGTAGGAAGAAACCGGAAGTTTGCAAGTCGCCGGCTGCTTGCGCTAGACGGGAACCACCTGCTTAAAAGTTATCCATAAAGTTCCAATCAATAATTTCCTAGAGAATAAAAAAAAGCTGTCAATATAATATGACAGCAAATTATCTTTCAATAGGAATAGCGCCTTCCGGAATATAAAATGGATTACTATCATTAATATGATCGTAGAACATAATCCCGTTCAAATGATCGAGCTCATGTTGGAAGACGATAGCTGGCAGGCCCTTTAAGCGTAGTTTTATTTCTTTACCTTCAATATCGTATCCTTTAATTGTTATTCGGGCATGTCTCATTACATAACCCGGTACAACTCGGTCTACCGATAAACACCCTTCACCAGCTGTTAAATATGCCTTTTCTACAGAATGGCTAATAATTTTTGGGTTTATTAGAGAATAGTGATATTTTTTTCCGTTATCGTCTTCTAATCGAACCGCGAACATTCTTTTTAAGACATTGATTTGTGGTGCAGCAAGCCCAACACCAGCTCTGAGCCCATATTTTTCACTTATCTCTGGATCTTGGCTATTCTTTAAGTATTCTTGCATGCTATTTAAAATATTTATATCCTCTTGTGAAGGAGGCAAAGGAACTTCTTTTGCTACCTCTCTTAAGACGGGATTATCTTCGCGGATAATGTCTTTCATTAAAATCATTATGTTCACTCCTGTTTAAGCAAGTATGTATAAAATAGAAAAGATTCAAATCAATCTTATTTTATTTTTTGCTTTATTGTCAAATAGACCATATCACAGTATAGTTATGAGGGAAACAGTTAGGAGGAATTAGATGAAAAAATTACATACGATTGTATTTGTTTTATTAATATCCGTCTTTTTATCTGCTTGTTCATCTAATGAAGATCATATTTATCAAACACTGGAAGCAACTGCTGCTAAAGAAGCTGATTTTGAAAAACAGCAACAGCCTCTTTCTAAACTAGAAACTAATGAAAAAGAGTTATTTGATCAAATTTTGGATTTGGGTATGAAGGACTTCGATCAAATTTCTAAGCTTGCAGATGATGCACTAGCAAATTTGAAGCAAAGAGAAGAACATTTGAAAAAAGAAAAAGAGTCCATTGAAAAAGCAAAAGAAGAATTTAAACTTGCTACTGATGAATTTAATAGTATTAAAGATGAAAAACTTAAGAATCAAGCTCATGATTTGCAAGAAATAATGAATACACGTTACAAATCATATGAAAAATTGTATTCAGCATACATGAACGGACTTGCTGAAGATAGAAAAATTTATGAAATGATAAAAAATGAAGATTTAAAGCTTGAAGATTTGCAAACACAAATTGAAGCATCCAATAAAGCTTATGAGGATGTAGTAGAAATGAATAGCCAATTCAATGATCAAACTGAAAAGTTTAACAAGTCTAAATTGCAATTTTATAAAGATTTAGGAATAAAAGTAGAATCGAAATAACAAAAGGGGGACGGTTAAATTCCGTTTCTTTTTAATTTATTTAAAATCTAATGTATAACAGAAGTAAAATAAAACCTTTTTTTATAAAACAGATTAATGAAATTTAATAGTACAGTTCCAGTCAAAAGTTTAGGTATACGATACACTAAAGCTATTTCATTGACGAATTAACTGTTTTCATGTACTCTAAATGTGGTAAAAACTTTGTATTAATTTTTTTAAGAAAAAGATTAGTACAGTTCGTTTTTTTAGATAGGAAAGTTTTTCTGTTTTTCTTCTTAAGAAATGTGGAAAACCTATACTAGTATGAAATCCGGTACATGAATAATCTCCCGCTTTGGGCAATTTATTATGTCCGTTATCAAATATTATGATTAGAAAGGATAGGTGGCTTCAATGGCTTCTAAAACAAAGAAGACACAATTCGATGCTGTGAAAACACTCGAAAATATTGAAAGTCAATTTGAAATGGTTCAGATCTTGAATGAAAAAGGAGAAATCGTGAATGATGAGCTAGTTCCAGATTTATCTGATGAACAACTTACGGAACTAATGCGTCGTATGGTTTATACAAGAATTTTGGATCAGCGAAGTATTTCATTGAACCGTCAAGGTCGCCTTGGTTTCTACGCTCCAACTGCTGGTCAAGAAGCATCACAGCTTGCATCTCATTTCGCACTTGAAAAAGAAGACTTTATCTTACCAGGATATAGAGATGTTCCACAAATTATTTGGCATGGACTGCCGTTGTATCAAGCTTTCCTATTTTCCCGTGGTCATTTTGTAGGAAATCAAATTCCTGAAGGAGTTAATGTAATTCCACCACAAATCATTATCGGTGCACAATATGTTCAAGCAGCTGGTGTTGCTCTTGGAATGAAAAAGCGTGGTAAAAAATCAGTTGCTGTTACATATACAGGTGATGGCGGATCTTCACAAGGAGATTTTTACGAAGGAATTAACTTTGCAGGTGCATATGGTGCTCCAGCTATCTTTATTGTGCAAAATAATCAATTTGCCATTTCGACTCCACGCGATAAGCAAACAGCGGCAACAACGATTGCTCAAAAAGCAATCTCAGCAGGTATTCCAGGAGTTCTAGTCGATGGTATGGATCCGTTAGCCGTATATTCAGTTGTAAAGGAAGCGCGTGACAGAGCCATCAATGGCGGTGGCCCAACATTAATCGAAACAATGTGCTATCGTTATGGCCCACATACAATGGCTGGAGATGATCCTACTCGTTACCGTACATCTGATACTGATAATGAATGGGAGAAAAAGGATCCACTAGTAAGATTCCGTAACTACTTGGTTAATAAAGGAATCTGGAATGAAGAAAAAGAAAATGAAGTAATCGAGCAAGCAAAAGAAGATATTAAAGTAGCGATCAAAAAAGCGGACGATACTCCGAAACAAAAGGTCACTGACTTGATTTCAAATATGTATGAAGAGCTTCCTAACAATTTACAGGAACAGTATGAAATTTATAAAGAGAAGGAGTCGAAGTAAGCCATGGCGCAAATGACTATGATTCAAGCTATCACGGATGCGCTTCGCACTGAATTGCGCAACGATGAAAATGTTCTCGTGTTTGGAGAAGACGTCGGGGTAAACGGTGGTGTTTTCCGTGCAACAGAAGGGTTGCAAAAAGAATTCGGAGAAGACCGCGTCTTTGATACACCACTTGCAGAGTCAGGAATCGGTGGTTTGGCTATTGGGTTAACGACACAAGGCTACCGTCCAGTTCCAGAAATACAATTTTTTGGCTTTGTATATGAAGTAATGGATTCTGTAAGCGGACAAATGGCTCGTTGGAGATACCGTACTGGTGGAACCTTCCATGCACCAATTACAATTCGTTCCCCATTCGGAGGAGGAGTACATACTCCTGAAATGCATGCAGATAGTCTTGAGGGCTTAATGGCTCAGCAACCAGGTTTAAAAGTAGTAATTCCTTCGACACCTTATGATGCCAAAGGACTTTTAATATCAGCCATTAGAGATAATGACCCGGTCATTTTCTTAGAACATATGAAATTATACCGTTCTTTCCGTCAAGAAGTTCCAGAGGGAGAATATACAATTCCTTTAGGAAAAGCTGAAGTGAAGCGTGAAGGAACAGATTTAACGATTATTTCTTATGGTGCTATGGTTCATGATTCATTGAAAGCTGCTGAAGAGCTTGAAAAAGAAGGCCATTCAGTAGAAGTCATTGATTTACGTACAATAAGCCCTATTGATATAGATACAATTATTGCATCTGTTGAAAAAACAAATCGAGCAATCGTTGTTCAAGAAGCTCAAAAACAAGCAGGAATTGCAGCGCATGTTGTAGCAGAAATTAATGATCGCGCAATTCTAAGTCTTGAAGCTCCTGTTCTACGAGTCGCAGCTCCTGATACAGTGTATCCATTCTCTCAAGCAGAACCGGTATGGCTTCCTAACCATAAAGATATTATCGAAACTGCAAAGAAAGTATTAGAATTTTAAACAATTTTATCTAATAGGAGGGAATACCATTGTCATTTCAATTTAAAATGCCTGATATCGGTGAAGGTATCCACGAAGGCGATATAGTAAAATGGTTTGTAAAACCTGGTGACAAAGTAGCTGAAGATGATGTGCTTTGCGAAGTTCAAAATGACAAGGCTGTTGTCGAAATTCCATCTCCAGTAGCTGGAACAGTTGAAGAAATTCTCGTTGATGAAGGTCAAACTGCAACAGTTGGAGATGTTCTCATTAAATTCGATGCACCTGGATATGAAGATCTTCAATTTAAAGGGGATCATGGAGAAGAAAAAACAGAAGCGAATGTACAGTCTACTGCGGAAGCTGGACAAGATATTAAGAAAGAAGAAGTAAAAGCTGAGGAAGCCAAATCTTCAGAAACGACTGGCGCAGGTGCACAGCCTGAAGCAGATGCTGACCCAAATAGTCGTGTAATTGCGATGCCATCTGTAAGAAAATACGCAAGAGAAAAAGGTATCAATATTCAACTTGTTAAAGGAACTGGTAAAAACGGACGTATTTCAAAAGAAGATATTGATGCGTTCATAAGCGGTCCATCCGTTACAGAAACTGCTGAAGCGGCAGCACCAGCACAAGAAGAAAAAACAGCTGCTGCAGCGGCTCCAGTTATCCCAGAAGGAGAATATCCAGAAACTCGTGAAAAGATGAGTGGAATTCGCAAAGCTATTGCAAAAGCTATGGTAAATTCGAAACATACAGCACCACACGTCACTTTAATGGATGAAATAGACGTAGAAAAGCTTGTGGCTCACCGTAAGAAATTTAAAGAAGTAGCTGCAGCAAAGGATATTAAACTAACGTTCTTGCCATATGTCGTTAAAGCTCTTGTAAGTGCATTGCGTGAATTCCCTGCGCTTAATACATCAATAGATGATGCAACTGATGAGATTATTCATAAGCATTATTATAATATTGGTATTGCAGCTGATACGGAAAAAGGTTTGTTGGTGCCTGTTGTCAAACGCGCAGATACAAAATCTGTTTTTGCCATTTCAAAAGAAATTAACGAATTAGCTGATAAAGCACGAACAGGAAAACTTGCACCTGCTGAAATGAAAGGTGCTTCATGCACAATCACAAATATTGGGTCTGCTGGCGGACAGTGGTTTACTCCAGTCATCAATCATCCTGAAGTAGCCATTTTAGGAATTGGACGTATCGCAGAAAAACCAGTCGTTCGCAACGGTGAAATTGTTGCAGCTCCTGTATTGGCATTATCACTAAGCTTTGACCATAGAATTGTAGACGGTGCAACAGCTCAGAATGCACTTAACCAAATTAAACGACTGCTTAACGATCCTGAACTTTTATTAATGGAGGCGTAAAAAAATGGTAGTAGGAGATTTCCCTATTGAAACAGATACAATCGTCATCGGTGCAGGTCCTGGAGGATATGTAGCCGCTATTCGTGCAGCACAACTTGGACAAAAAGTTACCATCGTAGAAAAAGGAAGCTTAGGCGGTGTGTGCTTGAATGTTGGATGTATCCCTTCCAAAGCATTAATCGCTGCATCACATCGATATGAGACAGCAAAACATTCAGACGATATGGGAATAAAAGCTGAAAATGTAACAGTTGATTTCACAAAAGTTCAAGAATGGAAAGCCGGCGTAGTAAACAAATTAACAAGTGGTGTAGAAGGTCTTCTTAAAGGGAATAAAGTAGAAATCGTTCGCGGTGAAGCGTACTTTGTCGATGATCACAGTATTCGTGTGATGGATGAAAATTCCGCGCAAACATATACTTTTAAAAATGCCATTATTGCTACTGGTTCACGTCCAATCGAATTGCCAAGCTTTAAATATTCAAAACGTGTTATTGACTCTACAGGTGCTTTGAGCCTAGAAGAAATCCCAAGTAAGCTAGTTGTAATCGGCGGTGGTTATGTTGGTACTGAATTAGGTACTGCATATGCAAATCTTGGCTCTGAAGTGACAATTCTTGAAGGTGCAGATGATATTTTAAGCGGCTTTGAAAAGCAAATGACTGCACTTGTTAAACGTAACTTGAAAAAGAAAAATGTGGAAATTGTAACTAAAGCAATGGCTAAAGGCGTTGAGGAAACTGAAAATGGCGTCAAAGTAACATATGATGCTAAAGGTGAAGAAAAAACAATTGAAGCTGATTATGTACTTGTTACAGTGGGTCGTAAACCGAACACTGATGAGCTTGGACTTGATCAAGTTGGAATTAAAATGACTGATCGTGGAGTTATTGAAGTAGATAAACAACTTAGAACAAGCGTAAGCAATATTTTCGCAATTGGTGATATTGTTCCTGGTCCGCCATTAGCACATAAGGCATCGTATGAAGGGAAAATCGCTGCAGAAGCTATTTCTGGCCATCCTTCTGAAGTAGATTATTTAGGCATCCCGGCTGTAGTATTCTCCGAGCCTGAACTTGCAACGGTAGGATATACTGAAGCGCAAGCAAAAGATGAAGGCATTGATATTAATGCTGCTAAATTCCCATTTGCAGCTAATGGCCGTGCATTAGCTTTAAATAACACTGATGGGTTTGTTAAACTTGTCACTCGTAAAGAAGATGGTTTAGTCATTGGTGCGCAAATTGCTGGTCCAAGTGCATCAGATATGATTTCAGAGCTTGGCCTAGCCATTGAAGCAGGAATGACTGCTGAGGATATTGCGATGACAATCCACGCCCATCCAACATTAGGTGAAATTACAATGGAAGCTGCAGAAGTAGCACTTGGAACACCGATTCATATTGTAAAATAAATTTGCCAAAAGGCTGTCTCAACTGAAGTACTATTACTTTCAGAAAGGGGACAGCCTTTCATTTTCGGGAATGTATTTGCATAAAATCATATTACTTTAACGATTCGTGCAAAAACATGTGAAATGACGGTGATTTAGATGGTGAAGAAATATGTTGCTCTTCTACTACAATTAATCATTTGGAGCGGTTTTACACTTGCAGAATGGCTTTCTGGAAAGGATCATCTCGTATCGAAGGTCATATTATTCATCGTGTTTAGTTATCTCGCGATATTATTAGCAAGGAAAATAGTTGATTCGAGTAAAGATACCTTTATCATTACCGTTTTAAGTTTATTCACATATGGATTGCTGCAATCAATGCTACATTTTTTACTATAATTCCTTGAACGCTATAAATATACAAGTCTATAATAATTATACGTATACTTACAGCTAGAAAGGGGAACGGTATGAGATTTATAGTCACCATATTTATTGCAGCAATTGTATTAGCTGCATGTAGCAGCACATCTACACAGAAGGAAGAAAAAAAGGAAAACAATCAGTCTCTGACAGAAGAAAAAAAATCTGACTCAGTAGTAAAAGAGGAAGAACAGAAGCTAGAAGATAATACTGAAGAAGAAAAAGTTGAGGAACAACAGGCTGAAGAAACTGTTCCTGAGTATAGAATGAATGCAGTTTTTGCCCTTGAGCCAATTGAGAAGGCAAATCCGAAAGTTGTTCTACTGACGATTGATGATGCCCCTGATAAATACGCCCTTGAAATGGCTAAAACGTTAAAAGAATTAAATGCACCAGCGATTTTTTTCGTTAATGGACATTTCATCAATTCACCTGAAAAAGAAGCTATTTTAAAGGAAATATACGATCTCGGATTTGAAATTGGTAATCACACATTCTCACATGCAAATTTGACTACATTATCTCAAGAAGAGCAAAAAGAAGAAATTCTTACTGTCAGTGATAAAGTTGAAGAAGTAACTGGGGAACGTCCTAAGTTCTTCCGTGCACCATTTGGAGCTAATACCGATATCAGCAAACAAATCGCTGCAGAAGAAAAGATGCTTGTCATGAACTGGACATATGGTTACGATTGGGAAAAGGACTATATGTCAAAGGATGCAATTGCGGATATTATGGTTAATACAAACTTATTAGTAAACGGTGCGAATTTACTAATGCATGATAGAGAATGGACTAATGCAGGGTTAGAGCAGATTGTTAAGGGTTTAAGGGAAAAAGGATATGAAACATTAGATCCAAATTTAATTGAAACGCCTAAATAAAAAGAGAGGCTCATTGCCTCTCTTAAATATTTTACTTGATTGCTTCAAATTCTTTGATAACTCTAATCGTCTTTAATGTTTCGTCTTCAAGTCCTTGGACTGGTAAACCTACTTCAGTATTTTTTCTAATATACAATAGATTCTCTTCCGTAATAATCTCGCCTGGTATAAAAATAGGGATACCTGGTGGGTAAACCATAATAAATTCGGCACTAATCCGTCCAGCAGATTCTCCGAGAGGGACAGTTTCTGTCTCGGAATAAAAGGCATCCCTTGGACTCATAGCCAAAAGAGGAATATCAGGTAGAATTACATTATGATGGTTTGCAACATCATCCACTTTTCCGAATTGCTCGGATAATTTCTCTAATGCTTCAATCAGTACGGCGGCCTCTACTTCAGAGTCTCCAGGGGTGATGATACATAAAATATTATATAAATCAGATAGCTCTACTTCTATTTGATACTCATTTCGGAGCCATTTTTCAGCTTCATATCCATTTATACCAAGGTCTTTTACAGAGATGATTAGTTTGGTTGGATCATAATCGAAGACAGCGTCAGACTCAAGAATATCTTTTCCAGGACACGATAGATGAGGGATAGTATTAACCTTCTTGCGAATTGATTCAGCAAGGGAGATTGCCCTTCCGATAAGATCTCTTCCTTCTATTGCAAGTCTTCTTCTAGCTGTATCGAGTGAAGCGAGTAATAAATAAGAAGTTGATGTAGTTGTAAGCATACTAATAATGGATTGTACCCTTTGTGGAGATACAAGTCCTTCGCGAACATTTAATACAGAACTTTGCGTTAAAGATCCACCAAGCTTATGCACACTTGTTGCTGCCATATCGGCCCCTGCTTCCATTGCGGAAATAGGCAAGCCCTCGTGGAAATGAATATGCACCCCATGAGCCTCGTCAACTAAAACTGGAACATGATGTGAATGGGCAATTTCGACTATTTTCTTTAAGTCTGCAGCTATTCCAAAATAAGTTGGGTTTATTACGAGTAATCCTTTTGCATCAGGATGCATTTGTAAAGCCTTTTCAACCGAATCTGTCGTGATTCCATGGGAAATTCCTAATTTCGAATCGATTTCAGGATGGATGAAAATAGGTGTAGCCCCAGAAAAGACAATCGCTGACATTACTGACTTGTGTACATTCCGAGGTACAATAATTTTATCCCCAGGCCCACAAACAGACATAACCATTGTCATAATTGCACCACTTGTCCCTTGTACAGAGAAAAAAGTATGGTCAGCCCCGAAAGCTTCGGCTGCTAATTTTTGTGCCTCTTTTATCATTCCTTTTGGCGAATGCAAATCGTCTAAGGGTGCTATATTAATTAAATCGATAGATAATGCATTTTCTCCGATATAATTTCTAAATTCTGGATCCATTCCAGCTCCTTTTTTATGTCCAGGAATATGGAATTGAATTGGATTGGATTTGGCATGCTGCACCAGTCCCGTAAATAACGGAGTTTCATATTGGGACATTGACGTCACATCCTTTAGTTTAGATAGAAAAATCATGAAACAAGAACAAATTATAACATCAATATTTTGTTTTTCAAAGGGATATATGCATAATCAAAATATTGGTATACGTCTTTATAAGTAAACGAATAATAAATATATGTTTTAAAGGAGCGGTAGATATGGAATATCAATATCCCTTTTCGCTAGATTGGACTACTGAAGAAATCGTTGATGTCGTTCATTTTTTTCATGCCATTGAAAAAGCCTATGAAACGGGAATCGAAAAATCAGAACTCATGAACAGATATAGGAGGTTTAAAGAAATTGTCCCGAGTAAAGCAGAAGAAAAAAGAATAGATAAGGAATTTGAGGAAGTAAGTGGATATTCTTCGTATAAAACAATTAAAAAAGCAAAAGAAGCAGAGAATCAGATGATGATTCAAATGGGAAGTAGGTAATTTCCACTTTAAATACCAGGTGTATTACGTTTATGAAAGTTGGTAAACGGGTACAAAAAAGCAAAAGCAATCATTGCTAATTTGTTTAATCTTTTAGACAGGATAGGTGAACACACAATTTTGTTACCGGCAATATTGCGGCAACATACAATACAATAAGTAAACCCGAAAGTTGAATAAATCTACAACCATTTCGGAAGGGGTGTATTACCATGAAACAAGTAGTGAATGCATATAGGAAAAAGAGTTTGGATAAACAAAAGCTTGCTGTACTACGTTTAGAGTTAAACTATGAGTTAGCAGTTCTTTTTGACGCTTTGCAAGAAAATGATGAAGAAATGAAGGCAAAGACAAAGCGTAAACTGGAAAGAATTCGTTCAGAATTAATCAAACTTGAAGCGTTGTGAGTTATGAAAAAATGAGGATAACTAGATATTTAATTAAACATTGAAACGGACTCCCATGGATGGAATTAATGGGTAGTTCGTTTTTATTCTATACTGCAACTTGAATTTACAAGTGGTTTTCTCTAAGCTTATTGTTAGATAGAATGTCATGGAGGAATTATTATGGTCAATTGGTCAATAGTAGATTCGGAAGTTAAGGAATGGCTAAGAGAAGCGGGTAAAAACATTATTGCTTCATTTGAAACAGCCTTACAAATAGATACAAAAGCTGATGCAAATGATTTAGTGACTAATATCGATAAAGAGATAGAACAGCTTTTTACAAACCATATTCGAAGAAGATTCCCCTCTCATAAGATATTAGGAGAGGAAGGATTTGGTGATGAAATCAAAAGCATGGATGGTGTCATCTGGATAATTGATCCGATTGATGGAACAATGAATTTTATCCATCAACAGAGGAACTTTTTTATTTCAATTGGAATATTTGAAAATGGAGAAGGGAAGCTTGGCTATTTGTATGATGTAGTACATAATGAGCTATATTTCGCTAAGCGTGGGGAAGGAGCCTATTGGGATGACATAAAACTCCCAATGCTTGAAAAAGTAGATGTCAGTGAAGCTGTTATTGGACTTAGTGCTGCTTTATTAACATCAAATGACTCAAAAAACACACTGATTCCTTTAGTAAAGGATGTAAGAGGAACGAGATCGTACGGTTCCGCCGCTCTCGAATTTGCTTACGTTGCAACTGGTCGGCTCGATGCATATATTAGCAAGATGCTTTCACCTTGGGATTTTGCAGGCGGAAAAATCATCGTGGAAGAGGTTGGCGGTGTTGTTACAGATTTAAAAGGCAAATCACTTAATTTGCTGGAAAAGAGCCCTGTAATTGTTGCAAAACCAGGACTTCACGCAAAATTAATCGAAGAATATTTTCAAGACAATTAAAGTGATACTTTGGCTCCCTACTAATGAGATTGATGTCCGTTTAGAGCTAGACAAATTAGGGAGCCTCCACTAAACGCTTGGCGGGTCAGTGAAGGCTCCCTTAAACTTTTCTTCCGCTGGGAACTCGCTATTTTCGCTTAAATCACCATCAAAAACTAAAATGATCTTTTATGGAGAACAATTTTTTTATCTACAATTTCCCCTCATCTCTCATTTTTTTCTTCGTTTTAAATCCATAAGTCATCACTGCTACTAATATGATGAAGCAAATAATCATTCCAATATAACTGTTTGTGCCTACTGAAATTCCAATTCCTACTATCGAAAAAGCCCCTATTGTTGCCAATAATAAAAGATTCCACTTGATTCCATTCATCTTTTCTGCCTCCTTAAAAATCTATTTTACAAAAAAAATTCCAAATCTTCTACAGCATATGATATAATACTTCAGTTAAAAATAAATTTAAAATGTTTAGCACAAGCGAATGTCGACTAGTTAAACTTCTTGTCTTATTCCCAATAGATAAGTCAGAGGTGTCCGTAGTTCATTTGTCGATCAGCAAGACGCTTGAGCTTTTCTATTAGCGGGAGGAAACACCTTGAAATTTAGAGAAGACATACGTAATATTGCTATCATCGCACACGTCGACCATGGTAAAACTACGTTGGTTGACCAGCTTTTAAAACAGTCAGGAACATTTAGATCAAATGAACAAGTGGCAGAGCGCGCTATGGATTCTAATGATATTGAAAGAGAGCGCGGAATTACAATCCTAGCAAAAAATACTGCCATTCAGTATAAAGATACCAAAATAAATATACTTGATACTCCAGGCCATGCTGACTTCGGAGGAGAGGTCGAGCGGATTTTAAAAATGGTTGATGGTGTTTTATTAGTTGTAGATGCTTACGAAGGTTGCATGCCTCAAACACGTTTTGTATTAAAAAAAGCATTGGAACAAAAATTGACACCAATTGTTGTTGTGAACAAAATTGACCGTGATTTTGCGCGCCCAGAAGAAGTAATTGATGAAGTCCTTGAGCTATTCATAGAATTGGATGCGAGCGACGAACAATTGGAATTTCCTGTTATATATGCTTCAGGAATTAAAGGAATAGCGACAAGAGATATGAACGAGCCTGCAGAAAATATGGAAGCATTATATGAGACAATCATTGACTTTATCCCTGCTCCAATTGATAACAAAGAAGAACCATTGCAATTCCAGGTTTCATTACTTGATTATAATGATTATGTAGGAAGAATCGGGATTGGAAGAATTTTTAGAGGTTCTATGACAGTTGGACAGCAAGTTGCTATCCTCAAGCAGGACGGTACAACTAAGCAATTTCGTGTTACGAAAATGTTCGGATTTTTCGGTTTAAAAAGAGTGGAGATTAATGAGGCTTTTGCAGGAGATCTAATCGCCGTTTCAGGAATGGAAAATATTGATGTTGGAGATACCATTTGTCCAGTCGAGCATCAAGAGGCACTCCCTGCATTAAGAATTGATGAACCAACGTTACAGATGACCTTTTTAGTAAATAACAGTCCTTTTGCTGGAAGGGAAGGCAAATATTTAACATCACGAAAAGTGGAAGAACGTCTCCGCAGTCAGCTCGAAACAGATGTTAGCCTTCGTGTAGAAAACACAGATTCACCTGATGCTTGGGTTGTTTCTGGAAGAGGAGAGCTTCATCTTTCTATCTTGATCGAAAATATGAGACGGGAAGGTTTCGAATTACAAGTATCTAAACCACAAGTCATTGTCAAAGAGATAGACGGTGTAAAATGTGAGCCAATTGAAAGGGTTCAAATTGATATTCCAGAAGAACATACTGGCGGTGTCATTGAATCTCTTGGGTCTCGAAAAGGTGAAATGCTTGATATGATAAACAACGGAAATGGACAAGTTCGTTTAGTATTTCACGTTCCTGCACGAGGATTAATTGGATACACAACTGAATTTATGTCATTAACCAGAGGTTACGGAATCCTAAATCACACCTTTGACAGTTATCAACCAATGCAACAAGGAAAGGTTGGTGGAAGAAGACAAGGTGTTCTAGTATCGATGGAAACGGGAAAAGCAACTACTTACGGTATTTTACAAGTAGAAGACCGGGGTACAATTTTTGTAGAACCAGGAACTGAAATCTATGAAGGTATGGTTGTTGGTGAGCATACGAGGGAAAATGACATTACTGTCAATATAACCAAAACAAAACATGCGACGAATGTTAGATCCGCAACGAAAGATCAAACTGCAGTCATCAAAAAACCTCGTATTATGTCTCTGGAAGAAGCACTAGAATATTTAAATGACGATGAATATTGTGAAGTAACCCCAGAATCAATCCGTTTACGTAAAAAAATATTAAATAAAAATGAGCGTGAACGAATTGCCAAAAAGAAAAAGTATGCCGAAATGGAACAATAGATGAACAAATAGTATAAATATGCTATGCTATACTCGGCCCCTCAATAAAGGGGTCGAGTTTTCATATATGGTAATTGTTTGAGAGAGAGGAAAGGTAAGGTAAGATGAACCTATTACATATCGGAGATTTTATACTGGCACTTACAACTTCAGATCTTAGAGCGATAAATAATTTTTCTCCCACTTTAAGGTTTTTTTATGAACTGACGAATAGTGCATCAGCTGCTAATTGGTTGCTATGGTTAACGATTACAGGATTAGCTATTTTAGTCTATAAACTAGGTTTTGCAAAGAAACTACCCCTAATGAAATCGGCGATTATTTATCTTTTCTTAATTGTCGGCTGCTTGTTTCTAACTTTTTTAGCGATTTTCCTCCCAATTACAGAAGGACTTATGGTGGCAGCCCTCATACTTATTATCTATAAAATAAGATTAAATCGTGAAAAAAAAGCAGGTACTTTTAATAAAAGTTAATGAAAAACCCAGTATTTTCTCTCATGGAAAATACTGGGTTTTTATTTAAAAATCATCATCCTGTGTATCATAGCTATACAGTTGAAAAGAACCGCTCGCTATTCTTGCTTCTGTTTTTGTTTTAATTCGCTCATGGCAGCTTTGACACATATAAGTATGGATTGGTCTATTGCGTAACTTTTTTGCTAATGAAGAATCATCATCTAGTTGTGATTCTTTATCGCATAGGACACATTTTACTCTCATCGTAAAACACCTCTGAAGAATATAAACATTAATTCTTCTTAGTATAGCACGATATGAATTGTTATTTAACTGCTTTTTTCATTAGTCTGTTTTTGTTGCTCTTTTTCTAATTCTCTATCGTTTTGGTTGTTCATTTGCTTTTTCGGCTGCTTAACTGCATTTTCTGGGTTTTTACCCATTTCTGGATTAGGTGCATCAGGGATTACTCGTCCAACTATGTCTGATAATTCATTCATTATGCCTTGTATAGGTCTACCAGCTGCCATATCTCTTCTTATTTCTTTTAATCTGGCATTGATATCAGGATCTGCAACAACGACTGCTCCGGCTCCTTGAGGATCGTGTTTTAATCCTTCGGCAACCGAATATTTAATGGTTCCAACTTTTGACCTATCAACGTTAGCATCTACATCAATTCCCACAATCGCAATATTACCTAGAACCACAGCGGTGGCTCCATTTACATTTGGAACTCCTGCAGCAAGATTTGCGAGGTGATTAGCACGCTGTTCATCAGAATAGTTATTGTTTTTATTAATGTTAATATGGCTATTTTTAACGGATACTCCACGGGGCATAACTTCGGATTGATTATTGTATCCAGTTTGACCATTATTAGTACTGCATGCAGAAATAAGCATTAGAAATGTGATGATTAATACTTTGCGCATCCGTATCCCTCCAAAAAGTAACTTCCTGTTTAGCTCCGATTTTTTACTTAACTTCTTGACTTATTTTGCTTTTATCTTCTATCTTTATTCAGACTTTCATATATTTCATAAAATAGACGAATCCTCCGTAATGTTGTTTCTCCTGACACCGGGCAACGTTCAAGAACATAAGATATTAAAAAGGAGCAGGAGGCATCAATTTTGACAAAAATTTACGTGTTAGATACGAATGTCTTGCTTCAGGAACCGAATGCAATCTTTTCTTTTGAAGATAATGATATCGTCATTCCCGCTGTTGTACTTGAAGAGGTAGATTCTAAAAAACGTTATATGAACGAAATCGGCAGGAATGCAAGGCATATTGCGAAATTGATTGACAGCTTTAGATCGAAAGGCAAGCTCCATGAAAAAATACAGCTTGAGAATGGAGGGACACTTCGTATAGAACTAAATCATCGTTCCTTCCAACAACTTCAAGAAATTTTTATCGAAAAAACAAATGATAATCGAATATTGGCAGTTGCTAAAAATATTGCACTTGAGGAAGAAACGAAGGCTGAAGGTAAACCAGTCATTCTCGTAAGTAAAGATGCCCTTTTAAGGGTTAAAGCGGATGCGTTGGGGTTACATGCAGAAGATTTCACTAATGATCGTGTGGTTGAAATAGATGATATATATTCAGGTGTAGGGGAGCACTATGTAAGCTTAGATACATTAGGTCATTTTTATGAAAAAGGAGAAATATTTGTACAGGAACATCGAGATCAGAAGCATTATCCTAATCAGTTTTTAATTATAAGAGACGAACTTGGAAGTTCCGCTTCTGGTATAGGAATCATCGATGCATCTGGTACGATTCTAAAGAAGTTGATAAACCATAGTGATCCAATTTGGGGAATAAAACCAAGGAATGCCCAACAGACAATGGCTATGGAACTACTCGTCAGGAAAGATATTCAACTCGTGACAATGACAGGAAAAGCAGGGACAGGGAAAACCTTACTGGCACTTGCTGCTGGTTTAATGCAAACGGAAGATTTACGCATTTATAAAAAGTTGCTTGTTGCTCGCCCAATTGTACCTGTCGGGAAAGATATTGGCTACTTACCCGGCGAGAAAAAAGAGAAGCTTAGGCCGTGGATGCAGCCCATATATGATAATTTGGAATATTTATTTAATACAAAAAAACCTGGTGAAATTGACGCTATTTTAGCAGGAATGAGTTCTATTGAGGTAGAAGCCCTTACGTATATTAGGGGTCGCAGCATTCCAGAACAATTTATAATAATAGATGAAGCACAAAATTTAACAAAGCATGAAGCCAAAACGATTTTAACTAGGGTTGGGGAGGGGAGTAAAATTGTATTCATGGGGGATCCCGAACAAATCGATCACCCATATTTAAACGAATACAATAATGGCCTCACATATGTTTTAGAAAGTTTTAAAAGAGAGCCAACGGCAGGACAGGTTAAGCTTGTAAAAGGAGAGCGATCAAGTCTTGCTCAATTAGCTGCAGACTTATTATAAAATTATAAAAAAGATCCGCCACCGGGAAGTGACGGATCTTTTTATTTTAATTTGTATTATTCCACTCTAAACCCTTTTACATTTTTTATGGGGTCATGTTGATTAGAACCGTCAGAATACAATATATGGACAGGCCCATCATCTCTAAGCGGCTTTCCTTCCTTTGAATATTGAAGGATAAGGTTATATCCTTCTTTAAGAGGCATTCGAATATCTTCTGTCTCAGTTTCAATAACTAGTTCACTGGCATCTTCAAATGGTTCTGCATTTTTTAAAAAGGGATCAAACAGGATTCCAAATGTCCCAGTTAAAACTTTGACCTTTTCAAATTGACGCTCTGATTTCAATGTTGGCGGAGCAACATTACCTTCCTTAATTACTCGATCCCAATGTTTTGAGACAACTGTAAATTCTTCGTCGTCATTTTCCTCTTGATTGTCTTGTATAAAATATGTATTTAAGTCAATACGGCGATCATCAAATATCCAAACGCCGGCATCAAGTGTAATTGGAAACTTTACTTTTCCTTTTATCGACATTATCGTGTTCATTTCTACAACTCCTTTCTCATTAATAAAGTATAACTTGTAATTTTTAAAAATAAAAGTATGACTCCTTACTCTAATAGGACAAAAAGACTCGTTCCACTTGCATTTTGGACATATTAGAGGTAGAATTTACAGATAGTATTGTCTGTTTGTTTATAAAAATCAACATGAAAATATGAACTTGAATATTTTGATAGACGCGTTGTTCTAATGATAAGGGGGATTAAAGTGGTGTCTGATATTCAAATTGATCATAGGGAGAAAGCCTATGCACTGCTTAAGGCGGACGCAGATAAGATTTTGCGTTTGATACAGGTGCAAATGGACAATTTAACAATGCCGCAATGCCCTTTATACGAGGAAGTACTGGACACGCAAATGTTTGGTTTATCTCGTGAAATAGATTTTGCTGTACGTCTTGGATTAGTGGACCAAAAGGATGGAAAAGAGTTAATGGGTTCGCTGGAAAGACAACTTTCAGCTCTTCATGAAGCATCCTTAAAAAAATAAGGGTTGTATGTAGCAACTGTAATGTATCAAAACTCAAACAGTTTAATTCAATTGTTTGGGTTTGTTTTATAATTACTGATGTATTCTCCTATATAGAAACTCAATCAAAGATTGGAAGAGTTTTATGTTTAAAAAAATCATCAAATCCTATGACTATTCCATTATTGCTGTATACATATTACTTTGTTTGTTTGGACTTGTGATGGTTTATAGTTCAAGTATGGTTAGAGCAGTTCAATGGTACGAATATCCTCCCGATTTTTTTTATCAGAAACAAAAAATCAATTTACTAATAGGTTTTATTGTTTTCTTGTTCTTTGCTATTTTTCCGTATAAAGCATATCGTAACAAAAAATTCCTTATTTTAATGACTGGAATGGCGATACTTGGTCTATTTGCAGTAGCGGTAATAGGACACACTACGAATAACGCACAAAGCTGGATTAGTGTAGGTGCTCGAAAAATACAGCCATCTGAATTTGTGAAGTTGAGTGTAATCATATACCTTTCAGCGGTATACGCAAATAAACAACGTTATATCGATCATTTCAATAAAGGTGTTTTCCCACCGATATTTTTCCTGTTATTTGTCTGCTTTTTAATAAAAATAGAACCGGATAATGGAACAGCTTTTATTACACTTTTAATAGGCATGTCCATCATACTTTGCTCCGGGATGAGTTTTCGTTCTATTTCTAAGTTAATATTACTTTGCCTAATGATTGGATTAGTACTTTCTCCTTTTATTATAATGAAATTTGATAAGTTTTTTACGGAGGGGAATAAGGGCAGGATTGTTGGGTTCTTAGATCCTTTTGGAACATATCAAAATGAAGGAAATCAGTTGGCCAATTCCTATTTAGCTATAGGTTCAGGTGGAATAAAAGGTCTCGGATTGGGACAAAGTGTGCAAAAACTAGGATATTTACCAGAACCACATACTGATTTTATTATGGCGATCATTGCTGAAGAACTTGGAGTATTTGGTGTAGGCTTTGTACTGTTAGGACTAGCGTACCTCGTATTGAGAGGCATTTTTATTGGTATACGAAGTCGGGACTCTTTCGGTAGCATGCTTGCAATAGGAATCGCTTCTATGATTGGAATACAGTCATTTATAAATCTTGGTGGAGTATCGGGGTTAATCCCTATTACAGGTGTAACACTTCCTTTCATTAGTTACGGAGGCTCCTCGATCCTAGTTTTATCAATAGCAATGGGCATTCTTGCGAATGTAGCCATGTTTAAAAATTTTGAGGATAGGTATGGGAAGAAAAATAGTAATCCTGAACAACCTTCGCGAATTGTACAACCGACTTTTCAACAAAAATATAATTTCCGTCAATAAAAACACATTAGTAGCACAGACCCAGACCATGGTTTGTGCTACTATTTTTTTATAATAGAGTAATCCGAAGACGAACAAACACTAGGACTAAACAGAGTCAGTTTTGAAAAACCCACCTACTTCACACTCTTATGTAAATCAGAACACTTGACTAGAAATATGAAAGGGGCTGTCTAATAAGTCACTAAAAATAAAACAAATGTAGAAAAAAACGGGTCGTTTATCTCTAATAGATGGCACATACTTGATTTTGGAACAATGTTGATTGGAGCGGAAGGTGTGAGACGCCTGTGAGAATACGGGACATTGGAGATCCCGCAGATTAGAAAAGCGAAGGCGACTGTTCAGCGTTGTACGAGAGGGAGACTTTCACGCACTGAGTTAATGGAAACATGGCGAGGCTGGAAAAGCGGAAGGCGGAAATCAACGGACCAGATAAGAAGAAACAAATAAATAAAAAGAGAGGGGCTTCTCAAAAGTCAATTAATACGACTTTTGGGACAGTCCCTCTTTAATGAATAATTGCTTCTGATGATTTAACTTTTGTACTTGAAGAATGATCAACAGATTCTTCTGCATTTATATGATTATTACGTGTAAGTAACATGAGGAAATAGCTTAATAAGCCAAATAAAAATGATATAAACAATGCATGAGCAAGTGCAAAGTAAATATTCAAACTTGTTATTACCACGATGGCTCCAGCCGTTACTTGAAGTGTAACGATAATAAATGCAATAATCCAGCCCCAATACATCACTTTTTGATGTTTATAATGTTTCATAGAAATTATCATAATATAACCAATCCACAGGAAAATGATTCCTGCAGCAAGTCGATGGCCCATTTGGATCCATTCATACATATTATTAGGAAGAGAGAAACTCCCATTTATACACATTGGCCAGTCTCTGCATACTAGACTTGCATCGGTATGTCTCACTAAGGCTCCAGTATATACGACTGCATAACTGTAAATGGTTACTCCAATTATATGTCTCTTCATTCTTTTATCGATAACAAGATTATTTGTATCGAATTTTTGATCGACTTCAAAAATAAGTAATGTTAAAAGAAAAACAGCTGCGAAAGAAATGAGTGATATTCCAAAATGAAGTGCCAAAACAAATTTCGATTGAGGCCATAAAACAGCTGCAGCACCTATTAATGCTTGCAGCATTAAGAAAGTAATTGAAAGAATAGCAAGAGTTTTAGTTTCCTTTTTATGTCCGATAGCTTTCCAAGACCATATTGCAAGGGTCAATACGAAAATTGCTGCACTGCCTGAAACAAGGCGATGAGCTAATTCAATTATCAACTCAGAAGTTATTTCTTTTGGTAACCATTCTCCATTACAAAGTGGCCATGATCTTCCGCATCCCATACCTGAATCAGTTTTCGTCACCAATGCACCACCTAGTAAAACTCCTAACATGATTATAGTAGTAGTGACAGAAAACCATTTTAATTTCCGGTGCAATTTATCACCTTCTTACATATTTATCATTTTTTGTGCTAAGGAAATTATAGATTGGACATTTTGAATAACTTTTAAGAAGGGAGTTCCCATCTAGCGCAAGCAGACAGTGAGTAGAAACTTTCGGTTTCTGTTGCATAAGTTAACATCGCCTAGGCTTAGTTCAGCTGCAGGAGTTTGCGCTTTTATTCTTTAATAGTAATAACATTACCGATACTACATAAACATATGAAAAAATACAACTGACAATATTGTTACAGATTTTCCGAACGAGAAAGCCCACTACGGTAGGATAGTACCCCTTTAGTGGTGGGATGAAAGTGAGGTCAAATACGGAGTGGCATAGAAAAACAAAGGTTTGTGCCACTTCAAGCATTTGAAATCCTTTTTTAGCCGTTTATAGTATAGCATTCAATCACCCGTTTCCACCACCTTTCACACAATAGAGGGGAACGTATAATGTGGCTACCGAAGCTATGCAGACGTAAACGCCTCTATCAACATTGCTAAAAGCGGTAAGTAGTTTCGCAATAGAAAAGGTGGCGGAAAAAATTAGTGTCGTGGTCACAGCGGCACCGCCTATTTCGGTACATGTGTAGCATAGATACATAGAAAGGAACGAAGTAGGGAAATTAGAGGCCCTTAACTTGCAGGCTGTTTAAAAACAGAAATGGATTGCGAACGGAAAGTCATGCAAGAATCCCACTCGTTCACCGTAAGGTGTAGAGCTTGCGGCTTTAGCCGTGGAAGTCTCAAAAAGGAATCTATCGATTCGATTACTTGATTAACATGGAGTAATTTGTTAAAAATGGATACAGATAAACCAATTGTCAATATATTGTCATGGTTTGGACATACTCTAATCACGAGGATTGTACAATATCGTCATAAATTATGATTTAATATGTAATTGGACCGTAATTTTTTTCATTGCTTTCAGTACATTATTTTTGCCAAAATATGCTACAATATAAAGGTTAATCTAAGTACTTCATACATAATAGAATTAATGAACATTTACTGAAATTTATACTAAAAACGGGAAAAGCAATGAGAAATGCATTATAGTTATGTATGAAATTATATTTTTTATAGAGAGGAGGAATAAGAATGGGAAACAGTCGTATTCTGACAACAATGGATGAGACATCAAGCCCTCCGAAAATTGGCTTGAAAGATTTTACTGCACTTATTAAAATTGGAATTGTCAATTCAAATTTAATCACTACATTTACTGGTCTGTGGCTAGCCTTTTTATTTACTGGGAATCATTTTCTACAGTCAATAGATATTGTTATATATACATTGCTAGGGTCTTCACTTATCATTGCCGGCTCTTGTGCACTGAATAATTACATAGATCGAGATATTGATCCAATCATGAAGCGTACTAAAAACCGCCCAACTGTGACTGGTAAAATAAGTGGTTCAAAAGTATTGACACTTGGCTTTACGTTCGTAGGTCTTGGATTGATAATGTTGTTTATGACGAATATTACAACAGGCATTGTTGGTATTATCGGTGTGTTTAGCTATGTTGTCTTATATAGTCTCTGGTCAAAGAGATTGTATGTCAGCAATACAGTCATTGGTAGTATATCTGGCGCAGTTCCTCCTTTAATTGGTTGGGCAGCTGTTGATCCGTCATTGCCGCCTATGGCATGGATGCTTTTTCTACTAATGTTTGTATGGCAACCACCCCATTTTTACGCATTGGCTATGAGAAGGGTAGACGAATATAGAGCTGCATCTATTCCCATGCTGCCAGTTGTAAAAGGATTTGCTATTACAAAGAGACATATCCTTATTTGGGTAGCTTTATTATTGCCAATTCCATTTTTCATGTCCTCACTAGGAATTCCTTTTATCATCCTAGCTACGCTCCTTAATATTGGTTGGCTTGTAATGGGGATTAATGGGTATAGAAATAAGGATGAAAAAAAATGGGCTACACGCATGTTTGTATATTCGATTAACTATTTGACGATTCTGTTTACTGCAATGGTAATATTATCGGTTTTTTAAAGGGAATTCTTTCTAACATTAGAAATCCAAATACTGAAGACTTGGTCTTAATGACCACGAAGACACATATGAAAGAGGGGTTTAATTAAACTATGAAACAATGGCTGCAAAAAGGGCGTCTTTTGTCAGTTTTTGCGTTATTAGCGCTTGTTCTTTCTGGTTGCGGCAAGCCTTACCTGTCTGCACTAAAGCCAGCTGGTGAAGTTGCTAAACAGCAATACGATCTCATAATGTTCAGCTTAGGCATCATGACTTTGGTTGTTGTTGTAGTATGCGTCATTTTCGTTTTGGTTATCGTTCGCTTTCGCCGTACAAAAGAAAATGAACATAAAATACCTAAACAGGTTGAAGGAAGTCATACTTTAGAAATTGTTTGGACGATTATTCCTATTATTTTACTATTAATTCTTGCTGTTCCTACAGTTGCCGTTACATTCAGTCAAGGTGATGTAGCTGCAATGGACGAGAAAGATGAGGAAGGTAATCCTACAGCATTAGTAGTAAATGTTCGTGCTCATCTATATTGGTGGGAATTTGAATATCCTAATTTAGGTATTGTCACGAGTCAAGATCTTGTTATACCTACGGAAGAAAGAGTTTATTTTAATTTGACTTCTGCGGATATTAAACACTCTTTCTGGATTCCTCCATTAGGTGGAAAACTTGATACAAATCCTGACAACATTAATAAGTTCTTCCTAACTGTAGATCAAGATAAAGCAACTGAAGTGGGAGAAATTTTTTATGGTAAATGTGCCGAGCTTTGTGGACCTTCCCATGCATATATGGATTTCAAAGTGAAGGCGTTGCCTAAAAATGAATTTGATCAATGGGTCGCAGACATGCAAAATACTAAAGCACCTACTCCTTCAACAGAAGTAGCGAGTAAAGGTGAAGAAATCTTCAACAACAGCTGTCTTCAATGTCACGCAATTGATCCAAGTAATGAAGCACCAGCAGCAGGAAGAATTGCTCCAAATCTTGCAAACTTTGCAGAGAGAGAAAAAATCGCTGGTATCTTAGATCATAATGAAGATGAATTAAAAAGATGGATTAGAGAATCCGATGAGATTAAACCAGGAAATAAAATGCCTGTTTTCTCAAAAGAACAGATTAGTGATGCAGACTTAGATGCTCTTGCAGCATATTTAATGGAGCTTAAAGTACAAAATAAATAATAGCTCCGAAACGAAGGAGGTTTAAATGTGAGTAGTATTGCTCAAAAAAGAGGCTTCGGTGCAACAGTTTGGGACTATATGACAACTGTCGACCACAAGAAGATTGCCATACTCTATATCGCGGCAGGTGGATTCTTCTTTCTACTCGGTGGAATCGAAGCAATGATTATTCGTATTCAATTGGCTGTTCCTGACAGTGGTTTTGTCAGTGCTGGATTATTTAATGAAATGATTACGATGCATGGTGTAACGATGATTTTCCTTGCCGCCATGCCGATATTAATTGGTTTTATGAACTTAGTCATGCCGTTGCAAATTGGTGCACGGGACGTTGCCTTTCCTTTCTTGAATTCATTAGGTTTTTGGTTATTTTTCTTTGGAGGATTGCTTTTAAACCTTTCTTGGTTCTTAGGGGGAGCGCCAGATGCCGGTTGGACATCATATGCTTCGTTATCACTTAATTCCCAAACTCATGGAATTGACTTTTACGCATTAGGACTTCAAATATCAGGTTTTGGTACGTTAATGGGTGGTATTAACTTCCTAGTAACCATTATTAATATGCGTGCGCCAGGGATGACATATATGCGTATGCCAATGTTCTCTTGGACGACTTTTGTTGCATCTGCTTTAATCCTATTTGCTTTCCCGCCATTAACAGTTGGTTTATTCCTTCTTACATTCGATAGAATGTTCGGGGCAAACTTCTTTAATGTGGCTATGGGTGGTAATACGATTATCTGGGAGCATCTCTTCTGGATTTTTGGACACCCTGAAGTATATATTTTAATACTGCCAGCATTCGGTATATTTTCTGAAATTTTCTCCACATTCTCAAGAAAGAGATTGTTCGGGTATTCCTCAATGGTATTTGCAACTGTCTTAATTGGTTTTCTTGGATTCATGGTGTGGGCTCATCACATGTTTACTGTTGGTCTAGGAAATATAGCAAACGCAATTTTTGCCGTTGCATCATTTGCTATCGGTGTTCCGACTGGTATTAAAATATTTAACTGGTTGTTTACGATGTGGGGCGGAAATATTAAATTTACTACACCTATGCTTTGGGCGGCTGCCTTTATTCCTTCCTTTGTAATGGGTGGGGTAACAGGTATCATGGTTGCTACTGCACCTGCAGATTATCAATTCCATGATACATATTTCGTAGTTGCTCACTTCCACTATGTAATTGTAGGTGGAGTTGTATTCGCTATATTAGCAGCTACACATTTCTATTGGCCGAAAGCATTTGGTACGATGCTTAATGAGACTCTTGGAAAAATTACATGGGCACTTTTCGTAGTAGGTTTCCATTTAACTTTCTTTATCCAACACTTCTTAGGTTTAATGGGAATGCCACGCCGTATTGCTACTTATCTTGACGGTCAAGGTTTAAATACCGGAAACTTAGTTAGTTCAATAGGTGCTGGTTTAATGGCTTTAGGTATTATTGTACTCTTAATCAATATTGTGATTACATCTGTTAAAAATGTTAAAGTTGGAAATGACCCTTGGGAAGATGGAAGAACTCTTGAATGGGCGCTGCCGTCACCGCCACCTTTTTATAATTTCAAACAACTACCATTCGTTCGTGGTATTGACACTTACTGGATCGAAAAGATGGAAGGTAAAAAAGGAGTCACACCTGCTGAGCCTTTAGGAGATATTCATATGCCGAATGGATCGATTCTCCCTGTGTTTATTTCACTAGGTTTCTTTATCGCTGCATTTGGTAGTGTTTATCGTGTTGAGAAGCCATGGGGACTCGCCGTGTTAATTATCGGACTTGTAGTTGCATTTGGCTCTATGTTACTAAGATCTTTAAAAGATGATCATGGTTTCCATATTCCAAAATCGGAATTAACGGATGATAAAGATAAGGGGGTAAGGGCATAATGCATGTTGAAGAACAATTTACACCAAAAACATGGCCTGAGGCACCCGAAAGAGCAACATTAGAAGGTAAAAACAAATTTTTGGGTTTTTGGTTCTTCCTTGGAGGAGAAACTGTATTATTCGCGTCTTTCTTCGCGACATATTTGGCTTTAAAGGATAAAGTTCCAAAGCAAGGCGATCTAGTTTCAACAGATTTATTTGAACTGCCATTAGCCTTTATCATGACTATGGTACTTTTAACAAGCTCTATCACAAGCGTATATGCTATTTACCATATGAAAAATTATCACTTTAAGAAAATGCAGGCTTGGTTACTTATTACGGTACTATTGGGATTAACTTTCCTTGGGTTTGAAATATATGAATTTTATCATTATACTCATGGATTAGGATTCGGCTACACGCACAGTGCATTCAGCTCTGCATTCTATACACTTGTTGGATTTCACGGTGGGCACGTAGTTTTCGGTCTTAGCTGGATTATAGCCCTTATGGTGAGAAATTCAAAAAGAGGCTTGAACTTAGCTAATGCACCAAAATTTTATATTGCAAGCCTATACTGGCACTTTATTGACGTAGTATGGGTATTTATTTTCACTGTCGTATATTTAATGGGGATGGTGTGATAAAAGATGGAAAACCAACAAATTAATTCTGGCAATGCCAGAGTAGATTATGAATATCGCCGGAGAAGAAATGCAGAGGAAATGCGTCATCAAGTTATTTCCTTCGCGATCTCCATATTCTTGACTCTAGTAGCATTCGGTTCCGTTTTGGCTGGATTTGATAAATGGTTCGTCGTTCCATTTATCTTAATGCTAGCTATCGTACAAGTAATTTTTCAGTTGTATTACTTTATGCACATGGCTAATAAGGGGCATGAAGCACCACAGTTATTTATTTACGGAGGGGTCATTATTGGCTTTGCAGCAATACTAACCTTCCTTACAATTGTTTGGATCTAAAAACATATCGAAGCCAGCCAAAATTTATGGCTGGCTTTTTTCGATTCTTAGGAATTTATTAATTGGAACTTTGCAGATAACTTTTAAGGAGGTAGTTCCGTCTAGCTCCAGCGCCTAGCAAACTTTCGGTTTCTTCCTACGATAAGTCAACATTGCTCTTGCGCTTTTGTTCTATTTGGATTGTTCATGAACTTGTCATTTGGCTGCGTTGAAGTGTGATATGTAAAAAAGGTATAATAAATATGGGCTTAATCCAAATAACGAGGTGACAGAGAAATGCCTTTAAGTATTTTTGGATTCCGAGCATTGTGGAGTCCTTATTTTCTTCTATTTACACTTTTACTGATTGCAGGGTTTTTTTATATAACTATAAAAAAGCGGCATAAATTTAAAGACAGTGAGCCATTAAAGCCAAGTCAAGCAGTTTTATTTCTTTTAGCTATGATTCTGCTATATATCATTAAGGGTTCTCCAGTAGACTTGGTTGCTCATATTATGTTTACATTCCATATGGTACAAATGGCTTTCCTTTATTTAATTATTCCGCCGATTCTCATTGCAAGTGTACCTAATTGGCTTTGGGAAAGAATCATTGATTTGCCTTTTATTAGAAAAATATTTAAATTTTTCACTAAGCCATTGATTGCTCTAGTATTATTTAATGGATTGTTTTCTATTTACCATATCCCTCTGGTAATGGATTATGTTAAAATGAACTTCTTTTTACATGCCATTTATACAATTATTTTATTTATTTTTGCCATTTTCTTGTGGTGGCCATTAATAAATAAATTACCTGGTCATCATCAACTTCATGGTCTTAAGAAGTTAGGTTATATCATTGGTGATGGAGTTTTGTTAACACCAGCATGTGGGCTCATCATTTTTGCTCCTGCAGCGATGTATGCCACTTATACTGATGGGGACATGTGGCTGAAGGCTATGGCTCTTTGTGTACCTGGAAGTACATTATCAGGATTATCGATCAGTGGACCAGAATTATTTACAAACATGAAAGCGATAGAAGATCAACAGCTTGGTGGAGTACTTATGAAAATTATTCAGGAAATTGTTCTAGGCTTTATGCTTATAAAAATATTTTTTGAATGGTTTAAAAAAGAACAAGAGGATGCTGAGAAAATTAATGAAGCGGCGTTGCTTCAAAATGAACCTCATCCTGCTGAATAATGGACGCTATCTAAAAATTTTAGATAGCAAATACATAATAGAATTAGGGGATTGATTTACAATATGATGGTTCCAATATTGCCGACTATTAGTACAGCTTGTATCGTAATTAGTGCGATACTTGTAGCAATAGGCTGGGGGAAAATAAGAAAAAGAGATATCGATGGTCATCAAAAAATTATGACGCTAGCTGGAGTATTTGCTTTAATATTTTTTGCCATTTATTCTAGTAGAACCATTTTTATCGGAAATACATCTTTTGGTGGCCCAGATGAATATAAGATTTTTTATACGATATTTTTAATCTTTCATGTAACTCTTGCTACTGTTGGAGCCGTATTAGGTATAATATCTTTAGTTACTGGATATAGAGATAAACTCTCTTTCCACAGAAAACTAGGACCTATTACTAGCATTGTTTGGTTCTGTACAGGTTTTACAGGTGTGATCGTATATTTATTGCTTTACGTTATTTATCAAGGTGGAACTACGACTTCTCTAATTAAAGCCATATTAGGATTATAGTAAGAAAAGCCCAAGGCGTCCGTTCAGCGACGTACAAACTTTTTAAGCTTCTGACGAGATAAAGGAAACACGGCGAGGGACGAGCCGATGTTGACTTATCGTAGGAAGAAGCTGAAAGTTTGCTAGTCGCTGGGCGCCTGGAGCTAGACAGGACGGACACAAATTTCGTAATAATTCTAAGTGAAAATTTATACTTTCTTTAACAGAAATAAGAGGACGCATGTTAGCGTCCTTTTTATTATTCAATTATTTTAGTAGGTGCGAAGAACATTTGCATTAAAGTATAGTAGAATCTTATATTTTGAAGTTCAGTTTTATTAATCCCGCCTCTTTAGCTGATTTAAATACAATAAGTAGCGTCGGTCCAATAATTAAACCTAAGACGCCTAGCAATTTTAAACCGAGAAACATGGAAATTAACGTAGCAAGTGGTGAAAGCCCCATGTGTTGACCCATTACTTTCGGTTCGACTGTTCTTCTAATTATAAGTAAGATGACTGCTAAAATAGCAAGCTTTGTACCTAAAGCAATATTGCCTGTAAAAAATTGATACAATGACCAGGGAGCTAATATTACGATAGAACCGATAATTGGAATTAAATCAATAATCCAAATGACAAGTGTCATGATGATTGCTACTTTAGGGGCGATAATAATTAGTCCGATAAAAGCAACAAGCAAAATAATTAAGCTGACTAAAAACTGAGCTTTAAAAAATCCAAAAATAACTGAAGATAATCGTGACGCCATAAATTTAACCTTTTCAGAGGTTTTGTCGGTCATGTATTTATATATTCCTGACTTAAGCCTTGGCAAATCAATCATAAATAAAAACAATGCGATCAGATAGACCAAAATGCTAACTAAATAGTTTGGAATATACGATAAAAATGCACTTATATTTTCAATCTTTACATACGTTTTTATGCTTAACATAAAAGACTGTAAAAAATTATTTACTTCATCAGTAATAGCAGTTACGAATTCATCTGGAAAGTCTTGGGCGGCCCTACTAAAATATTCTTCGTAATTATTCCACATAACGGTTAATTCATGAATATAACCTGGTGCATCCTCTACTAATTTGATCCCTTGTGAAATAGCTTTTGTAATGATAAAAAAGATTGCAAACCCCAAAATAAGTGTAAAAAGTGTAAACACAATAATGATGGATAATTGTCGTTTAAGCTTCATTTTTGATTGAACTAATTTTACAGCTGGTTCTAGCGCTAATGCGGTAATTATCGCGATGATGAGGGGGATGGAAATAGGTAAGATGTAATAAAAAAATAAAGCTGTTAAAATTACGAGTATAGTGATAATAACAAATCTTTTTGATATTCCAGACAAATTAAAACCCCTTTCCCTCACTGAGTACTTTTATACATTATAAGTCGTTATTACGGAAATAAACAATTAAAGAACTATAGTGTTAGCGACTGCATTTGGTCAAGGACGAGCTAATATTGGCTTACGCAAAAGAGAAGGGCAAAAGCTTGATAATAGTTGCGATCGACAGGAACTACCTTTATAAATTTAACATACGTAGTTCCAATCCATAATTTTATGAGATAAAAAAAGAACACAGAAGAACTGTGCTCTTTGAAATCAATTATTCAGCAAATACTTTTGCTTCTTGATAGATTGCTGCTAGAATTTTATTGCACTGTTTTACTAGATGATCTGGATAAAATTCATCTTCCCCATATTCAACGCCATGAGGATAATAATGTTTCCCAAGGATTGGGGTCATTAATTGTACGTAAGCATCATAAGAGCCTACATCTCCTTCAGTAGCATATCCTTGAATTCGCAAATAGTATGTTCCTTCTTTGATTTCGAATTTATGATCGTATGTAACTCGCTCGTAATCCCATTGGCCTGCTCTAACCATTCCATTATGTTCCATAACTTCATCCAAACGACTTAAATCTACGGTTAATGTTTCAATACCAGTATTTTCAAAATTCACGTTTTTAACCTCCTGCTTATAATAGATCGATAAACGACATTTCACTATTTGCATTGTTTTCCTCACGTCTAATAATAGTCGAAAAATCAAGATGTTGCAACGAATTGGAGTTACTGAATTGACTTCAAATATAAGATTAAAAATTTGACCGAAAATATAGAGGATGTATAGATTTTTCCCCATTTGGTGAATATACAAATGGTGTAAGCACCGAGAACCTTATTAATTTTCATAGGAGGAATTTTAAAAAAATGACACAAATTCGTGATATTATGACGAAAGAAGTTGAAACATGTTCCTTAAATGATAATGTATATGAAGTAGCGGTTAAAATGAAAGAGGAAGATGTCGGTGTTATACCTATCGTCAATAATGATAAACTCGTTGGAGTCCTTACGGACAGAGACATTGTTCTACGCTGCATTGCGGAAAAAAATCCTCCTTCTTCAAAAGTAGAGGAAATTATGAGTAGTCATCTTGTGACAGTAACTCCAGATACAACAACCCAAGAAGCAGCAGGAATAATGGCTAAAGAACAAATCCGCCGATTACCTGTTGTTGAAAATGGAAGGTTAGTTGGAATTGTTGCATTAGCTGATTTTGCAGTAAGGGATTTAACGGATAATCAAGCTAAAGTTGCCCTTTCAGAAATTTCGGAACCGGACGAAAACCAAGCGTATCATTAATGAATGAACCCTGAAAATTCAGGGTTTTTTTATATAATGAATGTGTACGTGAAAGATTAAATGTTATAATGATGAATAGTTATATCTAACATCGTCATCCAATAATGACCATAAGTTAAGACTTTAAGGAAGGAGGAATAGTGCTGCGAACGTTATTTCGTGCCATGGTAATTTCCGCAATTATATTTTTTATAATGATTTATTTTTATTCTGATTCAGGAACGAACGAACCATTGAAAGACTATAATTATGCTACTCCTCCAAAAGTTGACCATTTTATTAATAAGGAAACAATGGATGAAACGAATCGTCCGAAAGAAGGACTTTCTGTATACATTGGAAAGTCGGCAAAAGACTTAATCAATGATTATGGAGAACCACAAAGAAAAGATCCATCAGCCTATGGATATGAATGGTGGATATATAATAATTTTTCAGGAACGTATATGCAAGTTGGAGTACAGAATGGGTCTGTAGTTACAATATATGCTCTAGGAAATCAATTAAATATTGCTCCTTATATGATTGGAGAGACAATTGAAGATATATTCCGGACGACCTATCTAGAAACAGAAATCATGGTATCCGTAGATAAAGGAAAATATCGATTTGAGCTTTCGGAGGAGGATTTAAATATTCGGCCGCTCATACAATTGGGAGATATTTTCGCGCAATTGTCTATCGATAAATATACAGGTACACTTTCCAGTATTAGGTTTTTTGATAAAAAAACATTAATTACACAGCGTCCTTACGAATTGGCATATCGAGGAGATTTAATTTCACCATCTGATATTGGCGAAGAAGGATGGCGAGAGATTGAAAAGGGAAGTGAACAGCAAATACTCGATATTACGAATGTTATTCGCAATCGTTTTGGATTAGAAGAGCTATTGTGGGATGAACAAGTTGGACAAGTGGCTTATGAACATAGTAAAGATATGTTTGATAACGACTATTTTTCACATGATTCTCCTACATTTGGAACTCTTGCTGAAAGGCTGGAAGCAGATAATATTGATTATCAATCTGCGGGCGAAAATATAGCTTCCGAATATATAGATGGACCTGCCGCAGTTGAAGGCTGGTTAAATTCAGAAGGACACCGAAAAGCACTATTGGCTGACAACTACTCAAGGTTAGGGGTAGGGGTATATCAAAAATTTTACACACAAAATTTCATACAACCTAAATGATAATAGACCTTTCTAAGGTCTTTTTTCATGCTTTAAGGAATTAAAAACTTCAACTTCTTGTGAATAATTGTCAAGTCGATAGTCCGAATAGTGATGCAACTTTAATTGGTTTCGCGTCGGACCCACAAGATTTATATTTTTGAACAAAGTTTTTTGAGTATATTTCAGGTGCCTTACGCTTTTCTAATTAGTATTTATCACCATTATCACCTTTTATCCATATTCTGCATATAAGGATAAATGACATAGATGAGGTGACTTAGATGGAGAGTAAAAGTCTGCATCCGTCCGTAGAAGAATTTAAAGCTTTCGTTAAGGAACATCCAAAAATATTACAGTCAGTAAGGAAGAAGGAACATTCTTGGCAGGAACTATATGAGGATTGGTTTTTGCTTGGAGCGGATGACCCTAAATGGTCTAAGTATAAAGTAGAAAATAATACCCTAGAGGCTGTTGAAAATAAAGAACGTGAAAAAAATTGGGTGAACCATATAACACGTATGATAAAAAATATGGATGCTAATCAAGTACAACATCATATAAATCAACTGAGTCAAGCAATCGGTGCAATTCAAGGGGTTCTTACTCAATTTCAGGGAAGTAATCCACCACCAATAAATCCACCAACTACAAATAATAATCCTTTCTCATTTAAAAAAGACTAGAGCTTTTTCCGATTTTTTAAGTGTTAAAAGTTAAAATATTTAAAGATGAAAGGGGTTGAATGATGTTGCGTCAAGATGTAATGCAGTATATTTATTCAAAAAACGAACTAAAAGAATTTATTCGTGAACAGCCATATTGGTATCGAAAGCTTTCGAGGGAACCAGAGACGTTGGAACAGTTTGAAATTGCTGCATTGAATTATTTTAAGAAAACAATACCACATCAGGTTGAAAGGGTTTCAAATGGCTTGCAGATTGCTTCAATGATGATGGGAATGTTACAGTCTTTAAACGCAAACTAAATCTTTTTCGTATGAACCTCATTCTTTAGTGAAAACTAAAGAAGAGGAGTGATCTACTTGAAAAAAATGATGGTTTGCTTATTTCTTTTTGTCCTTTTAACTGGATGTAGAAATAAACTTCCCGAACCGGAATCCATGATTGCAGAAGCTTCAGATCAAATAAATAGACCAGAAATAATGAATATTCGCCACATTGTGGAAGGGCGGAACATAAAAATTGAATGTATAGTAACAGGTGTTTCCTTCGTAAGCTCTGATAAAAGTAATGGTAAGATTTTGCTCTATGTAGATGGGAAACAATATGGTGAATACACAACACCTGCCTTTATCGTGAAAAATTTAGAACCTGGAACCCATAGACTCAAAATCGAAGTAGTGAATCATAATAGGCTATCTTATGGTATTAATCGCCAGTTTTTGGTTACAATCAAATAATACATGTCGCACCGATAGTAAAAACATGATAAAATAACGATTGGAGGTGGGCTAATGCTTGCTACAATCGAAAGTGTCAAAATAATTGAAAAAGCTGAAATGATAGGTGAGCTTGTAATTGCTTCAGAGATTGCTGACAAATACAGGTTTTTTTATAATAAATTAAAAAACGATAAAGAAACAAATAGGAAAATTCTCGAATTCAACAAAATGAAGGAATTATATGCAGATGTACAAAGATTCGGCCGATATCATCCTGATTATAAGGAAATCATGATTAAAACGCGTGAGTTAAAAAGAGATATGGATCTCGATGAAAATGTCGCTAATTTTCGTCGTGCAGAAAATGAATTACAGACCTTATTAGATGAAATTAGCCTCATTATAGGCAGGTCGGTATCCGAGCATATTAAGGTACCTACAGGCAACCCATTTTTTGATACAGGATCTTCATGCAGCGGAGGTTGTGGAAGTGGCGGTGCATGTGGATGTTCGGCATAAAGAAGGAATGATAAAGGGGAAAGAGCATGCTTAATGGGAGACAAGGATTGATTGTTTGGCTTTTCAGTTTGAAGAATGCCAAGGCACTTAGGAGATTTGGAAATGTTCATTATATTTCTAAGCGAATGAAATATGTAGTATTATATTGTGCGCAAGATGAAGCTGAGTCTTTAGCGGAAAAATTATCATCGATGCCTTTTGTTAAAAATGTAGAATTGTCATATAAGCCGTTTTTAAAAACAGAGTTTGAAAATGCTAAGCCAGATAAAGCAAAAGAGTACGATTATCGGGTAGGGATTTAATAAAGAGCAAGCCTATTTTTTAACTAAAGACTTATTAAAACGTATTCTTACTTTCTGAAAATAAGACAAATAAAGGCTGCCTTTTATTTTTTGGGCAGCCATTTTATTGTAGTGTAAAGAAAGTGCATCTTTTTTATAGATTTGTATTTTTAAGCTAAACCGATCAGTGTCTTGCGCAAGCAACCATCAACTGGCAAACTTCTTGTCGTTCTCCTTTCGAAAGTGGGCCAGTTTCTCCTTATCGGTACAGCTGCAGGCGCCAACCCCTCGAGGTCATAAACCCGCGTCAATAAAGTCAAAGAGCGACTTTTTTAACTAAGAATATTTGCTTGTCGGAGCCCAGCAGGATGCGGGGCAAGAAGGTATAGAGACGTACACGGATGTACTAGTGCAGGCGAAGCGACAGCACGTCGTTGCCTTAGCCTGCAACAGGAAGCTGCGTTCTTAACCTTCTTACTTTAATTAGGCGACTTTCGCTTTTCGTGGCTCCTTTATCTCAGTCGCAAGGCAGATGAAGGAACGTCCACAATAAACAGCCACGTCCTTTGTGCGACATAAATGGATCCATATCCTGTGGGCAAGGACGTCGATGTGCAAAGCGCTTTAGCTTTTCTTATTACATAATGTATTAGGGGTTATATCTTTGAAAAGAATCAGTATTTATTTTTTTATTTTAGTCATCCTTAGTGGAGGATTGTTAGTTTACCAATGGATAGGTTATTCATCAACACCTGGTGTAAAAGTAAACACAATACTTCAAACAATCAAAATTAAACATACGCAAAATAAATTCCAAGTTGAACAGACAATAACAGGTATGAAAGAAGATTCTTATACAATTAAAATACCTGATGACGTAAGCAATTTAACTTGTGTCAATATGAACGAAGCGGAATGCAATATAAACAAATCCAATTTATTAATACTTGAAGATGAAAAAGTTACCTTCCAATATGATTTGCCGGTTAATGAAAACGTAAAAAGTTTCCTTTTGCAAGATTATAGTATAAAACTTCAGGACGTTGTCATCGACTCTACAAGAGTGCAGTTAAGTGATTCTACTTGGAGAAACGGAAACTGGGTAAGCAACTCGGAAACTTCAAGTATGCGGAAAATGGACTTAGTAGATTACTATGTAATGGAAAATAAGGGAAACGAACCATTTTTATACTGGCAAGAAGAAACACTTCAAAAAATGGAAGAGGATAAAAAACTCATCATCTATTCAAATACTAAACATCAATTATTTAAAAATAAGGAACAGTTGCCCGTTAATGGGAAAGTGATTCATTTAGTGCTTACAAATTTACATGAAGAAGTTGAAAATGATAATCTTTTGATCTTGAACTCAAACAGAAAGCCTCTAGAGATTGAGGAAAAATATACAATGGCATTGATTCGTTCAGCATACAACATTTCATCCAATGAGGAGGAGCTAACTAATCTCATTTTGGCTATCGTTCTAAAAAAACCTATAGGTGATGGTAAGTATAAAAAAATGTATGAAGAGTTGGTAGAGAGGCTATCAGATGAGCAGTTGACGAAATTGAGGGAAAAGGTGTTGTATTTCCATAAACGTAAAATGACCCATAATTTGCTTGATACGTTATTAGAAGAAGTTACCGGATATAGGACATCATTTTTTTCCGACAATGCACAAAACAATGAGAAGGTAGCACCATTAACTCTATTGGATTCCCGTGAACTTTTTATTAAAGACAGCCAGGTTAGTAATGTAAAAATAATTCACGAAAACGGAAAAATGATGATAGAGTTTGTCCCGCTTTTAAAAGCTTTACAATATGAAGTAAATATCGATAACGAAAAAATAAAAGCAGATAAAAGAGCAATTAAATATCAATTTTATCCAAATAAACGTATTTTTGAATTGAATCAACAAAGATATGGTATGAATTACGCACCGATTATTAATATTGAAGGACAAGCTTTTATCCACTTAAAATTAATTGAAACGCTATTAAATGTGCATGTATCTGAACATGAAACTAAAATCGAAATCAATTGAAACATAGAACACAAGCGCAAGCGCTGCTATAGCTCGATCTTATTAAGCGGATGTGGACTTACGCAACAGAAACCGAAAGTTTACTAGTCACTGGCTGCTTGCGATAGACGGAAATATTCTTAAACAATAAAAAAACCCTGCATCTCCATGCAGGGCCCTTCTATTTCCGAAAAAAACGGATAGAAGGCAAAGGGAGAGGAGAAACCGGAGGAAGAACTTAAGGGGAACGTAAGTCTTCTCCGCGGTTGGCAACAACATCAGTTGATGCTGTTATGGTCATTATCGCCTTAAAAGTATTTTTTATACACTTCCTATTTGGAAGGCGCATTCATTTTAGTTGGAAAGCCGATTTAAACTATGTTAGGATGTAAAGGAAAAATCTATAACAAATTGGTGACGATATGAGAGTTATTTCAGGAACGTGTAAAGGCAGGCCGCTAAAAGCGGTTCGTGGAAATGAAACAAGACCTACTACTGATAAAGTAAAGGAAACAATGTTTAACGTAATTGGTCCGTACTTTTCGGGCGGGAGGGCTTTAGATCTATTTGCTGGAAGCGGAGGCCTTGGGATTGAGGCGTTAAGCAGAGGTCTAGATCACGTAATCTTTGTAGATAGAGATTCTAGCGCAATACAAACCATCCATCATAATATAGCGCTTTGTAACATGGAGGAAAAATCTGAAGTATTTCGAAATAATGCTGAACGAGCGCTTAAAGCAATATTAAAAAGAAATTTAACATTTGATTATATATTTTTAGACCCCCCATATCGAAAGCAGAAGCTAGAGGGATTGCTGCATTTTATTGAAAATAATAATCTAATCGCTACACAAGGAACAATCATTTGTGAACATAGCAACGATGTTATACTTCCTCCGAAAATCGGCAATCTGGAACAAGCGAAAAAAGGTGACTACGGTAGTATTGGATTAACATTCTATCATCTTATTGAGAGTGAAAAGGGGGTCTAAGTATGGCCAATATAGCAGTTTGTCCAGGCAGTTTCGATCCAGTTACATTAGGTCATATGGATATTATTAGACGTGGCGCTAACGTATTTGACGAAGTTTTTGTCGTTGTGTTAAACAATTCGTCTAAAAAGGCGCTATTTAGTGTAGAGGAAAGAATGGACTTACTTAGAGAAGTAACAAAAGATATGCCAAATGTTAAAGTTGACTCATTTGGCGGTTTGCTTGTTGAATATGCCGAAAGTGTAAACGCCAAAGCCATTATACGTGGGCTGAGAGCTGTTTCGGATTTTGAATATGAAATGCAAATTACATCAATGAATAGAGTTTTAAACGAAAAGATTGAGACGTTTTTTATTATGACGAATAACCAATATTCATTTTTAAGCTCAAGTATCGTAAAAGAAGTGGCAAAGTACCATGGGAATATTTCTGAACTAGTCCCTAAAGAAGTTGAACGGGCATTACTAAAAAAGTTTACATCAAACAAAGCGTAAGCATCTTTTTGTCGACCGCAATCTATAGGAATGAGACTTATGCTAGACAGAAATCATAAGCAATGAGAAAAATGGATTCTACGGGTTTGTAGAATCCATTTTTTTATAAAATAAATATATATATATTATTAACGATATAATCGTGATAATAGGTCCGAACTTAACAAAAAGATTCAATGTATTCTCCCACCATAAGTCATGCTCTTGAAGTATGACTGGAATGGCATTATTACCCGATACAATATGAAACTTTTCAGCGAAGGGTTTCCAAAGAATAAAGGTAATTCCGGCTGCAAGAAAGCCGTGAAGAATGCGTGCTATAAAAAATGGTTTGAATTTAATATCTGTTTCAGCCAATATACTTGCAACTTGCGCTTGAACACTGAAGCCGCTAAACCCCAAAATAAAGCTTGTTATAATCGCTTGATGCATCAGTATTGCTTCGTTTACTTGACTTGTCATTTGGCTGCCTAATGTTATTTCAAAAATGCCTGCAATAATTGGAATTCCTAATTCTTTCGGCAAATGAAATGCAATTAAAACATATTCTGTAATATTCGCAAGTAATAACGTAATATTTAAATGATATAGCAATTTATTAACGACGGAAAACAAGATAATAAAACCGCCAATCATTAGCAAAGTCTGAATGGAAGAGAGAACGGCATCACCTAATAATTTTCCGATCGGTTTTTTGTTTTTAAGTCTTGTTCTATGCATGGATGATAAAGCTTGTGAGAAAATCATCCATAAAGATCGTTTCTCCCTATATTTTCGCGGCTCTTTTTTTCCGTAAAATCTCATACACAGTCCAACTAAGAAATTTCCTAAGTAATGAGCAATAGCTAGAAATATACCTAATCTTGGGTTATTGAAAAATCCTACAGAAACTGCCCCGAAGATGAAAAGTGGACTGGAGGAATTCGTAAAAGAAACTAGTCGCTCTGCTTCCACTCTTGATAATTGTCTCTCCTGCCTCAATCTTGCACTAAGTTTTGCCCCCGCCGGAAATCCAGTAGCCATTCCCATCGCCCATGCAAAGCCTCCTACACCAGGGACTCTAAATAGCGGTCTCATTAGAGGCTCCAAAAGTACACCCATAAACTTTACTACACCAAATCCTATTAGTAACTCTGAAATAACGAAAAAAGGAAACAAAGAGGGAAATACAATTTCCCACCACATATGTAAGCCTCGAATAGATGCGCTAAAAGATTCATCAGGGAAAAGAATCATAGAGATAGCCATAATCGTAACTCCAGCTGCGAGTAAGATGGTTTTAATTTTTGATATATTCAACGACTCAACCCCCTGTCCAACATCCACATAATCAATATACTCATAGAATGGGCTTTTAGACCATAAAATGTGGTGGGGGGAGATATGTGTGAAAATGCCGAAAATTGGGTTAGCCTTAGGTTCCGGTGGGGCAAGAGGCTTCGCACATTTAGGAGTATTAAAAGCACTTAGAGACCATTCCATACCAATCCATATGATTGCAGGCAGCAGCATGGGAGCTCTAGTTGGCTGTTTCTTTGCATTTGGCCATAACCTAGATCAAATTATAAAACTTTCTATTGCTTTTAAACGAAATTATTATTTGGACTTTACGGTTCCAAAAATGGGTTTTATAACAGGAAACCGAGTGAAAAACTTGGTTGATTTGTTTATGCATGGTAAAAATCTGGAAGAATTAAAAATACCTGTTTGTGTGATTGCTACTGATTTAAAAACAGGAGAAAAAATAGAATTTACAAAAGGTCACATTGCATCAGCCGTAAGGGCAAGCATAGCTATTCCTGGAATATTTGTACCGGAAAAACTAAACGGGAGGCTCTTAGTTGATGGAGGGGTGGCAGATAGAGTGCCTGTTTCGTCTGTAAAAAAGATGGGTGCTAATCTCGTTATTAGTTCTGACGTTGCAGGTGTAAATACAGAGGCAGAAATTTCTACCGTCTACGATGTCATAATGCAAAGCTTGGATATTTTACAAATGGAAATTGGTACAGCAAGAGAGATTGAATCAGATATTATGATTCACCCTCCAGTGGAACATTTTAGTGCACGAGCCTTTAAAAATATCGAAGAAATTATAATTGCCGGTGAACAGGAAACATTAAAAAAAATTCCAGAAATCAAAAAAATGATTCAGGAATTTCAATTACACGGCATTGAATAAAAATAATTCTCTAAAATTCTTCCTCGTACAAGATTGGCGGCTGTGCAAATTCATGTTTTAGTAAGGTTGAGCGTTCCGGTTCAGGCAAGGCTAGAGCATAAACATTCGAAGCTTTCAAATCAAGAAGCAGCATGTCATTTTGAAAGCTGGATACTTTTGAGATGAGCGGAACTTGAAGCTCTTTTTTTATTTTCCTTAAATATTCCCTGCCATGTTCATTCATCCCAAGCAGTCGAATATATTGTGGATCCTTATTTAAAGAATGAATTGTTTGTTTTTTTGTATTTGTAAGAATGTGTATACATGTCCTTTGCAGCCTCGTCCACGTGTATCTTTTTGTTTTGACTGATTTCATGAACTCCTCAAAGCTATTGGCAGTGCGGCTAGCTTTGATTAAGCGGTTTTCTAATCCTTCACTCACATCATATATTTCTTCTAACTCTTCTTTAGTCATAGATAAAATTTTATATTGGAGAAAGGACCAATAATCCTCCCATGAATGAAATTGTCCAAACGTAGTATGATAATTAAGAAGTTCGTCATATGTTCCTTTTGGAACATACTCTCGGATTTCTTTTAGCTCAGAATGAAAATGAATTGACTTTCGAATAGATGTTGCGCTTGTTATAGAGGCTCCGCTCAACGATTCATCATGATGTTCTGCGTTTCTTCTTTTGACGGTATGAAAAGAAATACGCGAATTTATCTTTTCTCCTGCTGACATATAATGAAATCCGAGGATATTATTTGGTTTTGTCAAATCGACAATATTTCCTTGCGGTTTTAACTCCTGAAATGCAGCAGACAACGCAGAAGGATAGCTTATTCCTTGTTTAATAAATTTCCGAATATAGTAATCGTATTCATCTTTATGATGATTGATAAAACGTACAGTTTCATAAAACTGATCAATATTCCCTGATTCACTTCCGAAACATATATCTCTACACCCAATAGCATCTAATAATAATACAGCTCCATATGCAAATATTTCTGCATTTTGAACGGCATATGCATAAGGCAATTCAATTACAATATCGACACCCGCTTGCAACGCCATTTTTGTACGGGACCATTTGTTTACTAGAGCGGGCTCACCTCTCTGCAGAAAGTTTCCGCTCATGACCGCAATGGCTACGTCGGATAGTGCCAATTTTTTTGCCGATTGGAATTGAAAATCATGTCCGTTATGAAATGGATTATATTCAGCAACAATACCTACACTATTCATAAGTAATCCTCCATATACTACCTTAACTTAATTTACTCACATCATACTTGAAAAAACAATGATTGAAAATATTTAGGAATAGATAGGGCATGACCCTCATTTTAATCTTATTTTCAAAAACTATAATGACCATAATAGCCTGCGTGATAACCAGATCTAAATCATACATTCACAAGATAAACATAATTAGGATTTCCTTGGTAAACGGGATAGCCATCAGAACTTGGCCTTACATAATGGATTTGTTATGTATTTGCCATTCTCCGTCTTAATGGTTTACGCACCCGCCTGACAATTTTAAAAGAATCCAAAGAGAAAATAGATAAAAAGCATAAACTAGGTAAAACCTAAAATAGTTAAGAATTTATTTTGACATATACGTAATTTATTGACAAACATATAAGTGAAAGCTATAATTACTTTTGTTGCCTAGAGGTGATAGTGATGAAATGGACAGTTTTACAATTACAAAAATTTCGTGATGTGGAGCTAGAAATAGATCAAATAGTCGATGTCTCTCGAGATCTTAAGCAAAAAGATCCCGAAATCAGAGATGTATCGTCTATTCATGTTACAGGTACAGCACGGATTGATTCTCAGAAAGCTGAGTTTCATCTTCATTTAACGGGTAATTTAATATTGCCATGTTCTCGAACGCTTGTCGATGTTGTGTATCCAATCAATATTCACTCAACTGAAACTTTTATATTAAAGCCAGTCGAATATTCTCCAATTGACGAGGAGGAGATCCATGAACCAAATGAAGGTACCGTGGATTTAATTCCAGTTATTGAAGAATTAATATTATTGGAAGTTCCGTTGCAGGTCATTTCTGACGATGCAAAAAATACGGAATCACTTCAATCTGGTAAGGATTGGGAAGTTATGACAGAGGATCAATTTAAACGTGAACAACAAAAAACAACAAGAATAGACCCTCGTCTTGCGGGTCTCGCAGCATTATTGAAAGAGAAAAAAGAGTAATAAATTGACCCGAAAATACTTAATTTATTGTGGCGACTTATTGATTGATTTCTTTTAAGGAGGTGGGAAGAATGGCAGTTCCAGCTAGAAGAACTTCAAAAAAAGTAAAAAGACAAAGACGCACTCATTTTAAACTTCAGGTCCCAGGAATGGTTGCTTGCCCTAACTGTGGAGAAATGAAACTTGCACACCGCGTATGTAAAGAGTGTGGAACATATAAAGGTAAAGAAGTAGTAAGTAACTAATTCTTAACCAGCGATAAAAGCGTGAAGAGATCTTATTCTCTTCACGTTTTTTATTTGCTTAAGAATTTATAGATTGGAACTATGTGGATAACTTTTTAGGAGGTAGTTCGCGTCTAGCTCCAGAGACTATCGACTTCAAACTTTCAGTTTTTCTTAGCTTATTTCCTATATCGGAAGACTGAGTCGAAAACTAACGTTGGACTAATAATGTACCTTCTTAATGCATGTTGACTATCCCCATCCGGAATGCTCGTACTAAGATAAATAGATGCGTGCACTTTAGTTAATATATTTTTTACTAGAACTGGATTCTATCTACCCTTGCATCGGCATATACTTTAAAAAAACTAGGGGTGATAAAATGACGGCTGCACGGCAGGATGCGTGGACTTCTGATGAAGATTTAGTGCTTGCGGAATTGGTGCTTGCCTACATAAGAGAGGGCAACACTCAGCTGCAAGCATTTGAGGAAGCGGGGAGAAGACTGAAAAGAACAGCTGCAGCATGTGGTTTCCGGTGGAATTCTAATATTCGAAAAAAATATAAAGAAGGAATAGAACTAGCCAAAAAACAAAGGAATACAAATAAAAAAGAAAAAAATGTTGAAGCAAAAGAATATGTATATCAAAATTCTGACAATAGGAAAATAAGTATGGATTATGATTCCATCGTTCTCTCTGATGCCATTCAATTTTTTCAAAAGCTTGAGAATGAACTTGCATCAACAGAAAGATATAAACAAGAAAACGAGATACTAAAAAATGAAGTTGCTGTCTACAAAGCCGATAAAGAAGAAGCTTTAAAAGCTTTAGAAGAGATGACAAAGGAATTTATTCAATTAAAGGATGAATATCGTTCGCTCATTGTTCTCTTGGATAAAGCCAGAAAAATGGCAGGGGAATTGTCTGACGCAGAGAAAATCAATGTACCTTTATAATAATCAGAAAAACTGCACCCCAATTGTTATGTGTGTCTAACAATTGGGGTGCAGTTCAATTCACTACTCTTTAAAATAGAGGAAGCTTAAAGATTTTCTATTTGTCCATCATTTGTGTCAGGGAATGATGGCTTTCTGGCAAAACACATAATTCCAGCAATTAGGTATAGCAAAGCGGGTAAAAATCCAAACCCAATGGTTATGACTCCAATTAATACCGCACCAATAATAAACATTGTTCCAGCAAGTTTCGGTTTTTTATTTCCTTTAATAGCAATAAGTGCGATTATACCTAGAACAACTCCAAGGATAGCAGCAATAATTAGTGCAGATCCAGCAGTAGACATCATATCAAGAATCATATTTGCATCTATACCTTCTTGATTGATTGTAGGGTCATTCAAGGATTCTTCCAATATTGGTTTGACGTCTTCTGACTTGCCGGCAAACATAAATAACATTCCCATTAAAGCAATCAGAGCACTTAAAATCATCCCAATAACACCTAATACGATTTCTCCTGTTCGTTTCAATCAAATACCCTCCTGATGTAAAAAAATAATAGCTTCAAATAATTATACGATGAAACTGTCCAATAGTTTCAATTTTTTACGTTAATCAAATTGGATAAAAGTTCTGTTTTAATGTTTTTGCTCTGACACTCCAGGTGGGTACCAAACAAGTGGATTTTCTCCCCGGTCCCGGTCCATTTCATATGTCACTGATTCAAATCCCATTTTCTCAAAAAACTCACGAGAATTCATACGAGGATTTGTTTTAATGGGCATATTGTAGCTTTTTGCATATTCAATCAGTTTTTTTCCATAACTTTTATTCTGATATCCTGGCAATACTTCTAGCTTCCATATTTCTAAATAATCTTGTGGAGGGTTGAAATATTGATCATAACGTGAATCTCTCCGATATAGGCTCATTCGGGCGACTAGCTTGTCACCAAAATATATACCGTAAAAAGGTGAATGAGAATCATCTTCTATCATGTTAGCCTGTAAATCTTCTAGCATTGATAGTTCCTGGGCACCATATTCTTTAAACTTTTTAAACTCTTCCATTGTTTTATAGTTTATTTTTAACTTTTCCACTTTGGCAGGCATTAAAGGGTCCCCCTTACGTATTATTTATTGACATATGTCAATTGAAACTATTTCGATAGAAATTCTCCAAATAAACATGATGTATCACCATATTCAATATTATATAACAAAGAGCAAAATTATTCAGTGATTGTAATGATAAGAATACGATAGACTCTCGGAAATTCAAGCTAAAAAAGACATGCCAAAGATGCGCCCCATATTTATTTTTAAAAATGTTTGTTTTTAAACACCGTTGATTTCCGTTCCAGGCGGACGCTTTCCGGGGGGCGTGCGGTGAACTCTTCGGTCGCTTTGCGCCCTGTGGTGTCTCACCTGTCACGCAAATCCCCCAGGAGTCGCCGCCTTCCACTCCAATCAACTAGGATATTCCTTTGCTCATAATGCCATAACCTGTTCCAAAGTCTTTTTCTTCCTTTTCATACGATTATCATGAAAGTCTTAAGTTCGTTATTCATAAAATGAAATTTTGTTGCCACTTTTGTCGAAAACACTTGACTTTTCAAAAACGTCACAATAATCGCCGGTGAAGGGATTTATTTCCTTACTAACAGTTATTTCCCTTAATATGCATATCAAAAAGACGATCTGTTGTTTCTTAATGGTCATATTTTCTCTTCAATGGCTAAATCTTTTTAAAGGGTTTGTTGCTTTTTAAAATAAAATCTGTTGAAGGTTGATTGTAGCGAAAGTGCGAGACTCCTGCGGGATCAGCTGGACAGGTGAGACCCCACAGGCGTTTACGCCGAGGCGGCTCACCGCCCGCCCCGCGGAAAGCGAGCAACTGTAGCGGAAATCAACCAGGCCCTATCTTGGAAATCAACAGTTGCTAGCTCTTACTCGCTCGGTAAATGCCGAGAGTCTATTACGTATTTAAGGAGGAGTAATCAAAATGAAAACAATCGAATCGCCTATTACAGGTATAGTATTAAGAGTCATTTCAAAAGTGGGTGAAGAAGTATCCGCTGGGCAAGTTGTAATGGTTCTCGAATCAATGAAAATGGAAATTCCTATTGAAGCAGTAGACAAAGGAAAAATATTAGAGATCAAAGTAAAGCAAGATGATTTTGTGAATGAAGGGGATATCCTTCTCGTATTAGAATCTTTATAAGGAAGGTGCACATATATTGTCTTCTAATTTTGAAAACCTAGAGGAGAGGCGCAGATCGATTTATAAAGGTGGCAAGGAAAAATATCATGAAAAATTGAAGCTTCAAAATAAGCTGTTTGTAAGAGAGCGACTATCACTTCTGTTTGACCGAGGAATTTATGAAGAAGATGGATTGTTTGCAAATTTCTATTCAAAAGATCTTCCAGCAGATGGTGTTGTGACAGCAGTCGGCAAAATAAATGCTCAAACCGTTTGCGTAATGGCAAATGATTCTACTGTAAAAGCAGGTTCGTGGGGAGAAAGAACGGTTGAAAAAATTATTCGCATTCAAGAGACAGCAGAAAAATTAAAAGTCCCACTTTTATATTTGGTGGATTCAGCTGGAGCAAGAATAACAGATCAACTTGATATGTTCCCGAACCGTCGTGGAGCAGGAAGGATATTTCATAATCAAGTTAAATTATCTGGGATGATTCCTCAGGTTTGTATCTTATTCGGTCCATCCGCAGCGGGCGGTGCCTATATTCCAGCATTTTGCGACTGTGTCATTATGGTTGAGAATAATGCCTCTATGTATTTAGGTTCCCCAAGAATGGCAGAAAAAGTAATCGGTGAAAAAGTGGAGTTAAATGAAATGGGGGGCGCTCGAATGCATTGTTCTGTCAGTGGATGTGGAGATATATTAGTAGAAACTGAGGAAAAAGCAATCGAAGCGGCGAAGACGTATCTTTCTTATTTTCCAGCAAATTGTGAGGAGGAAGTAAATAAAGGAAAGGGGAATGATCCCGACAGTGGGAAGTCACTGGAAGCCATTATTCCTCTGAATCAAAACATACCTTTTGATATGTATAAAGGGATAGACTCATTAATCGATGGCGGAAGTTTTTTTGAAATAAAGAAGCTTTTTGCACCTGAACTCATTACTGGTTTTGCACGATTAAATGGCAGGGTTATTGGCATTATAGCAAATCAGCCAAAAACAAAAGGTGGGGTGCTTTTCATTGATTCGGCCGATAAAGGTGCAAGGTTTATTCAGTTATGCGACGCTTTTCATATTCCTTTGCTTTTTCTTGCCGATGTCCCCGGATTTATGATTGGAACAAAGGTTGAGCGGGCAGGAATAATTAGACATGGAGCAAAATTAATTGCAGCGATGAGCTCAGCAACTGTTCCTAAAATATCTGTTATTGTAAGGAAGGCATATGGTGCTGGCCTTTATGCAATGGCAGGACCTGCTTTTGATCCTGATTGCTGCATTGCTTTACCAACAGCACAAATAGCTGTGATGGGACCAGAAGCTGCTGTTAATGCGGTGTATTCTAATAAAATTCTTGAAATAGAAAACCATGAGGAGAGATTAGAATTTATAAAGGTAAAGCAGGAGGAATATAAAGAGCATATTGATATTTATAAACTAGCTTCTGATTTAGTCATAGATGAGATTGTTGCCGCTAATGAATTAAGGAAAACCCTTATTTCTAGGTTTGAGCTTTACGAAACGAAAAAAATTCCTCAAGTAAACCGTAAACATCCGGTTTTCCCTGTTTGATAATTTTAAATACCCAGATTATAATAACTTTGCTACAATAGTCCTATATAAACAAGTATATCGGGTGATGATGTGAAAATTGGAATTATTGGAGGCGGCGCAGTAGGCCTTCTTTTTGGAGCTTACTTAAGCTCTTATCACGAAATATCAATCTATACTAGAACGAAGAAACAGGCAAAATTATTGAATAATCAGGGGATTACTCTAATTCGGGATAATACGAAACACAAATATGCTGTAAATGGACAAGGGGATTATGAAAATATTGCTTTCCAAGATTTTATTGTTGTAGCAGTAAAACAATATGATCTTCATTCTCTAGAAAAAATTCTAAAAATGATCCCTAAACATATTCCACTTCTTTTTATTCAAAATGGAATGGGGCATTTACAGCTGCTTAACGCTTTGCCACATCATTCTATTTATGTAGGAACTGTGGAACACGGTGTCGTGAGAATTGAGCATGGAACGATCGAACATACTGGTATTGGAAAAACGAATATTGCTATTTTTCGTGGGCAACATGATGATTTTAGAGATTTTCCCGCCATCCAAAATCAATATTTTCCTTTCCAAATTCAATCAAACTATAAAAATATGCTTTATTCAAAACTAATTGCGAATGCTGTAATCAATCCTTTAACAGCTGTTTTTAATGTCCCTAATGGGAGGATAATCGAAAATCCTTTTTATTATGAAGCCTTTATAGCTCTTTTTATTGAAATCATGCAGCTGTTTCCAGAAATAAATAAAAAAGATTCATTGCATAATGTGGAGCTCATTTGCAAAAAAACGAAACATAATACATCTTCCATGTTAAAAGATTTGAAGGAAGGAAAGAAAACTGAGATAGATGCGATATTAGGTTATATCCTTGAGGAAGGAAATAAAAATGGACATGCTTTACCCTTCACAAAATTTATTTTCACCATGATAAAAGGGAAAGAATTGGAAGGGGGAATCGAAGAATAATGTTAGCTTTATTGTCCTCATTGGCAGCAATTTTTGTTATTCTGCCCGTACTTCTTTTTGCTCTAGTTTTCTACATCGTGAAACTTTTGACGAATAGTCAAAAAAAGGCAAAAGGAGCAGCTATTAATATTACAACATTCGTATTAATATTTTCAGTACATTATTTAATCTTGGTCATATGGTCTAAATCCTTGCTATGGCTCATTATCTTATTTGTATTATTGACAGCTATTTTATTTTCATATGTCTATTGGAAAGTAAAGGAGGAAGTTGATTACGGAAAGGTATTCCAAGGATTTTGGAGGCTGAATTTTTTATTGTTCTCAGCCATTTACATAGGCTTACTTTTATATGGAGCAGCATCTCGAGCAATTGAGGCCGTAATGGTCAAATAATTTTTCAGTATTACATAATATCTTTTACTTAAAGTTTTTGCTATACTTACGCTTAGAAAACGCAGAAAGGAAGTACGGCTTATGGAATTAGAAAGCATCGTCATTCCAGCCACGAACGACTTTGCTTCTCTTTATATAGAACAAAAAGAGCCTGTTAAAGGTTTTTTTCATTACGATATAACGGAGAACACAGTATTTGAAAAGCGCTGTCGCGATCTTATGTCAAGAAATATTGATCGCGCTGGCATTGCAAGAGTGATCGAAAATTACATGGAGAAATTTCCGCAATCTAATAAAACAATATTGTCATTAGAAAAAATGCGCAATGAACATTCGGTTGTTGTCATTGGAGGGCAGCAAGCAGGTCTATTAACTGGTCCACTTTATTCTATACATAAAATCATTTCCATTATAAAACTTGCGGAAGAACAGGAAAGAAAACTCGATAGACCAGTCGTTCCTATTTTTTGGATTGCTGGGGAAGATCATGATTTTCTTGAAATCAATCATGTATATGCCGAAGCTGGACAATCGTTAAAGAAGATTTCCTTTGCTGGCAATAATGATGAGAAGAAAATGACTTCACATATTTATTATAATAAAGACGAAATGCATCAATGGGTCAACACTGTTTTTACTCATTTTGGTGAAAAAGTGCATACGAAACAATTATTATCTTCACTTCATTCGGCCATTATGCAATATGATTCGATAACAGATCTTTTTTCTTATATTGTTATGTCTCTTTTTAAAGACTATGGTTTGCTTATTATTGATTCGGCCGATCCAGCATTACGTCGTTTGGAAGAGCCTTTCTTCTCCAGGTTAATTGATCAAAATGTTGAGTTAAGTCAAGCTGTATTATCTCAACAAAAAGAGATTGGAAGTTACGGCTTTAAAAAAGCAATTGAAATGGAAGAAAGTGCAGCTAACTTATTCTATTATTTACATAATGAACGAATTTTGTTAGATTATGATCCTCAAAAAGATTGTTTTTTGTCAAAAAAAGCAGATTTTCGAATGGATAATGACAGCTTGCAGGACTTGCTGCGGCAAAAACCTGAAAACTTCAGTAATAACGTAGTTACAAGACCTCTAATGCAAGAATGGCTATTTCCTACTCTAGCATTCATAGCAGGACCAGGTGAAATCGCTTACTGGGGTGAATTAAAAAAAGCATTTGAGATAGTAGGAAATAAAATGCCTCCTATTATTCCAAGATTAAATATAACGTTTCTTGAAGCGGCACTTGAAAGAGATATACATGATTTACAGTTATCTATTGAAGATATACTTAAAAATGGAGTCACAAGGAATAAAGCATTATTCTTAGAAAATGTTGCTGATAAAGAATTGCAAAGTATTCTTGACGATGCAAAAAAATACTTGGAAGATCAATATGATTCCATATTTAAAAGGTTGGAAGAAAGTGATCGCGGATTATTACCGCTCGCTAGAAAGAATCTATCAATACATTTAAATCAGCTTCAATTCATGGAGCAAAAATCAAATCAGTCACAAGAAATTAAACATCAGACAATTTTAGACAAGTATAGCAAAATAGAACTGCATTTATTGCCGAATGGTGCACCTCAGGAACGAATTTGGAATATATTTTACTATTTAAATGAAATGGGAGAAGGGTTTATACATCAATTAATGGAAGAAGCATTTGTTTTTGATGGGACACACAAATTAATAAAAATATGATGAATCATGACTATCTAATGATTGAAGCTTTGCTTCAATTTTTAGATAGTTTTTTATTTTCCTTTTAAAAAAAGGTGGTAGAAAGTGGGGGGATGTGGTAAAGTAAAGTTAGAAAGTGGGGGCATATCTTATGTTCATGGGAGAATACCAACACAATATTGATGCGAAGGGCCGTTTAATTGTCCCAGCAAAATTTCGTGAGCATCTCGGGGAAACATTTGTAATAACCCGTGGTCTCGATCAATGTTTATTTGGTTATCCTCTCGAAGAATGGCGAATTTTGGAGGAAAAGCTAAAATCTCTCCCTATGACAAAGAAAGATGCTCGAGCATTTACGAGATTTTTTTTCTCCGGAGCCGTTGAATGTGAAATTGATAAACAAGGCAGAATAAATTTGCCAACACCGCTCCTAGGCTATGCTAAACTTGTAAAAGAATGTGTGATTTTAGGGGTTTCGAACAGAATTGAGATTTGGAGCAAGGATAGTTGGGAAGACTATTTTGCAGAATCAGAAGAATCTTTTGCTGAAATTGCAGAGAATATGATTGATTTTGACATCTAGTCTATGATTTTGAAAGGTGACATCACATGTTTAATCATACTACCGTGTTATTGAAGGAAACTGTCGAAGGATTGAATGTTCATCCTAATGGTATATATGTGGATTGTACTCTCGGAGGTGGGGGGCATTCAGAATTAATTCTATCCAAGCTATCCAGTGAAGGCAGGCTAATTGCTTTTGATCAAGATGAAACAGCTATCTCACATGCTAAAGAAAAGCTTTCAAAGTACGAAAATAACTTAATTTTTGTTAAAAGTAATTTTAAATATATAGAAGAAAAAATAAACAGCCTTGGAATACATAAAGTGGATGGGATATTATATGATTTGGGAGTTTCTTCCCCTCAACTAGACACTCCGGAAAGAGGTTTTAGTTACCACCACAATGCGCCACTTGATATGAGAATGGATCTTCAAGGTGAAATCTCCGCTTATGATGTTATTAATCAGTGGTCCTATGAGGATTTAGTTAGGATTTTTTTCCATTATGGTGAAGAGAAATTTTCCAAACAAATTGCCCGTAAAATCGAGGCTGCAAGAGAAAAAGCACCTATCGAAACGACAGGTGAATTAGTTGAATTAATCAAAGAAGGGATTCCTGCACCTGCAAGAAGAAAAGGCGGGCATCCTGCAAAACGGATTTTTCAAGCGATTCGAATCGCTGTAAACGATGAACTGCACGCATTTGAAAATTCGCTCCAACAAGCGATAGATTTACTTAATCCATCGGGAAGAATCAGTGTCATTACGTTTCATTCTTTGGAAGATAGAATATGTAAATCTGTTTTTAAGGAAGCAAGCGAGGGACCACCATTGCCCCCTGGAATGCCTGTAATACCAGCAGGCTATGAACCAAAATTAAAGCTTGTCAATCGAAAACCTATAACTCCTTCAGAGAAGGAATTAGACATAAACAACCGAGCACGTTCGGCAAAATTAAGAATTGCTGAAAAAATATAAACATATCGGAAAATACTTTTAAAGGATTCTGGTGTAGGGGGAGACATTTTGAGTAATTTAGCTCGTAAACATTATGAACAACATGTAGAAACACAACAACAAACACAAGTTCAAGTAAAAACGATCAAACGCCATGCAAAAATTACTCCTGGAGAAAAATTTCTTGCTATTCTGCTTGTAGCTTTTGTTATCGTCATGGCCGTTCAAATTATTTCCGCTCAAGCACAGATATATGAAGTGAATAAAAATATTGAAGATGCTAAAACCGCTATTCATGAGCAACAAAAAATAAACGAAGATTTGGGTTCGCAGGTAAAGGAACTAAGCAGTCCCGAAAAGCTTTTTGATAAGGCGAAAGAATTGGGTTTGAATTTAGATCCAAATAAAGTCAGGGGTATAGAGAAAAAATGAAAAGTACTAAAAAGAATATGAACATAGGAGCAGCGTTTTTCTTTATTTTCTTCGGCCTGCTCTTTTTTGTATTGATTGTTAGATTCGTCACTATTCAGTACACCGGTGAAGCGGAAGGAAGAGTGCTATCAGCAAAAGCGGCTCAAATCTATTTGCGACAAGAGAAAATACCTAGTAAAAGAGGAACTATTTTCGATCATAACGGCGAGGCTATAGCTGAGGACTCTGCATCTTATACGTTAGTTGCTATTCTTGATAAGGACTTAACGATTGACCCTAAACATCCTAGACATGTTGCTGATCCACAAATGACAGCTACGAAGCTAGCTGCAGAAATTGATATGAGTGAGCAGGAAATATATGAGAGACTTACTAAAGAGGGTCGGAAACAAGTAGAATTTGGAGCTGCAGGAAAAGATTTATCACATAGTGTTAAGCAAAAAATTGAAGACCTAAAATTGCCGGGGATTTCATTTATTAAAGAATCAAAACGCTCTTATCCAAATGGAATTTTTTCATCTCATTTGATTGGGTATGCTCAAAAAGATGAAAAAACTTCTGAAATTGTTGGAATAACAGGATTGGAAAATAGCTACAACAATTTACTAAAAGGTAAGGATGGATCTATAAAGTACGAAGGTGACATTTGGAATTACGTATTGCCGAATTCACATAAAAATGTCACTGAACCGATAAATGGGCATGACATATATTTAACGTTGGATAAAAAAATTCAAACCTTCCTCGAAGACTCTATGAAAAAGGTTGATGAGCAATATGAGCCAAAGAGAATCATGGCTGTTGTCGCTGATCCAAAGACTGGTAAAATCCTTGCAATGGCACAAAGGCCAACGTATCATCCTGAAACAAGAGTGGGCATAGATAAATCGTGGCATAATGAAATAATTGAAACATCCTACGAACCTGGATCAACAATGAAAATATTTTCATTAGCTGCTGCCATCGAGAAAAAAGTATTTAATCCAAATGACACATATCCCTCAGGTAGATATTATGTTAATAAACGTGATTATATAGGAGATCATAACGGCGGAAGAGGCTGGGGACCCATCACCTATTTAGAAGGTGTACAGCGATCTTCAAACGTAGCATTTGCTTACTTGCTTGAAAAAATGGGTACTCAAGCTTGGCGCGAATATATGGATAGATTTAAATTTGGAACACCTACAGGTATTGATCTTCCAAATGAAGTCTCAGGGAAAATTTTATATGATTGGCCAATCGAAAAAGTAACGAGTGTTTTTGGTCAAGGTACGACTGTCACTGCTATACAAATGGTTCAAGCAATGACTGCGATTGCAAATGATGGAAAAATGATGAAGCCCTTTGTAGTAGAAAAAATAGAAAACCCTAATGACGGCACTTCCAAGGAGACAAAGCCTGAAATAGTTGGCCAGCCAATCAGTAAAGAAACCGCAAAAGAAGTAAGAAATATACTTGAAACAGTTCTTACATCCGAACATGGGACTGGGGGAAGATATAAAATTGCAGGCTATAAAGTTGCCGGAAAAACAGGAACTGCCCAGATTCCTGATCCTAAAGGAGGATATTTAACAGGGTATGATGACTATGTCTTTTCATTCCTCGGTATGGCTCCTGCGGATGATCCGAAATTAATCATGTATGTGGTCATCGATCAACCAAATTTAAAAGAAGATGAGAATGGTAATCTTGAAAACGGCAGTGTTCCAGTTTCGATGATTTTTAATCCAGTTATGAAAAGCAGCTTAGAATATTTGAATATTCAACCTGAAGAAATTCCAGATACTAAAATTGCCAATCTCCCGGATTTCTCTAAAATGAAGAAGGATGATGCAATTGAATACATTAAGGAAAAATCATTAGTTCCGATTATTATAGGAGATGGAGATAAGATAATCGACCAATCGCCAAATTCGGGCGCTTCATTAATCGAAGGTGAAAAGATTTTTATTAAAACGGACGGAAATCTTACTTTACCAAATATGACTGGCTGGTCCAAACGTGATGTTTTATATGCTGCACGATTGGCTAATGTTAACGTTAATATAGTCGGAGATGGCTTTGCATCAAAGCAAAATATCAAGCCTGATTCTCCAGTTAATGAAGGGGATCATCTAGTCGTAAACTTTGAAACTCCTAGACAAAAAATTGACCGTGAAAAATCAGCAAAAAATAAAGAAGATGATGACAAACCTTTAGATTAAATGAAAAGCAGTGGCTGCTCATAAGAGTTAGCCACTGTTTTCTTTTGTTATTAAGGAAATTATTGATTAGAACTTTGTTTCTAATGCATGTAGCTAGAGACTAGCAAACATCTTTGCTTTCTTTTTTACGTAAGTTAACATCAATTCTCCTTGTAGGCTCAGATGTTCATCTGTCAGTAAGGCACTTATATACTCTTCTTGTACTACTAGTAAGGGACAAGGCATAAGTTTAAACGAGCCGGAAAATGAGGGGGTCCTTTTTTTGAAACGAGTTTCGACTGTTACCGTAAGAAAAAGACTATCGTTCATTCTAGCAGCAGGTTTATTCGTCTTTTTTATCATTGATGTACGATTAGGCTATGTTCAATTTGGAATGAGTAGTGTGTTAACAGAGAGAGCAAGAGATTCCTGGAGCCGAAATATTCCTTTTGAGCCTGAACGCGGTAAAATCGTGGATCGTAGTGGAGTACCAATAGCAACTAATCAAAGTGCACCGACCGTTTTTGTCATTCCAAGGCAAATTGAAGATCCTGCTAAAGCTGCGGAAAAACTTGCAGCCGCTCTGAACATGTCCAAGGAAAAATTATATAAACAAATGGTAAAAAATTCATCGATCGAAAGAATACGGGAAGGAAGAAAAATCTCTTTTGAAAAAGCAATGGAAATACGTGAATTAAATATTAAAGGTGTTTATATTGCGGAAGATTCAAAACGATATTATCCTTTCGGCAGTTATCTTTCACATGTCCTTGGATTTACTGGAATAGATAATCAAGGCTTGATGGGACTAGAACTATACTATGATAAAGAATTAAGCGGGAAGAAAGGTTCAGTACAATTTTTCTCAGATGCAAAAGGAAGAAGGATGCCTGATATGTCTGATGAATATGATCCTCCTGTTGATGGATATGACTTGAAGTTGACAATAGACACAAAAATTCAATCTATTATCGAACGAGAATTAGATAATGCCGAAGCGTTATATAATCCAGACGGGATTGTTACAATCGCGATGGATCCAAAAACTGGTGAAATATTAGCCATGTCTAGTAGACCATCTTTTAACCCAGCAGATTTCAGGGAAGTTCCTCAAGAAGTATATAATCGTAATTTACCGATATGGAGCACATATGAACCTGGTTCTACTTTTAAAATCATTACGCTTGCAGCAGCTTTAGAAGAGGGAAAAGTGGATCTTGAGCATGATCATTTTCATGATCCCGGATTTGCAAAAGTTGGTGGAGCCACATTAAAATGCTGGAAAAGAGGAGGGCATGGGAGCCAATCATTTCTTGAGGTCGTAGAAAATTCCTGCAACCCTGGTTTTGTTGAGCTTGGAAATAGGCTTGGTAAAGAGAAGTTATTTCAATACATCCGAAATTTTGGATTCGGTCAGAAAACAGGAATCGATCTAGCAGGTGAAGGTACTGGAATCCTATTTAAAATGGCTCAAGTTGGCCCGGTTGAACAAGCAACAACGGCATTTGGGCAAGGGGTTTCCGTTACCCCTATCCAACAAGTTTCAGCTGTAGCAGCAGCAGTAAATGGGGGGATATTGTATCAGCCCTATATTGCAAAAGAATTGATTGATCCGATTACAGGAGAAGTAGTCATGAGAAAGACTCCTGTCGCAAAAAGGAGAGTGATATCTGAATCAACTTCCAAAGAAATACGCCATGCTCTCGAAAGTGTCGTAGCCCAAGGTACTGGTGGAAATGCCTTTATTGATTCGTATCGGGTAGGGGGGAAAACAGGGACTGCGCAAAAGGCAAAGGATGGAAGATATTTGGAAAATAATCATATCGTATCATTTATTGGCTTTGCACCTGCAGATGATCCTCAAATCGTTGTGTACACAGCTGTTGATAATCCAAAAGGAACCATTCAATTTGGAGGAACAGTTGCAGCGCCGATCGTTGGAAAAATCATGGAAGATTCTTTAAGGGCGATGGGAGTTAAGCCGCGAAAAAACCAAATTGAAAAAGAGAAAAAATGGAACGATCCCGTAATGATAAGTGTTCCTGATTTAAAAGGGATGACGATTAAAGAAATTCAGCAGCAAATGTATAACTTAAAGCTAAATGTCAGTGGCGAAGGGGCGGAAGTAGTCCAACAAGTTCCAGAACCTGGTGTTAAAGTTGCAGAAGGATCTGTAGTCCGAATATACATGAAATAGCTTCTGGAAGGCGGCATGAGTCTATCATCGCCGCCTATTGTATGAAAAATTGATAAAAAGTTTAAAACGATGATAGCTTCAGTTACAATAATTTTGTAGAATAGAAAAGAATGCTTTTATTGTAGTAAACGTGTCTTCTCTAAATTTGATACGTTGAAAGGACTGAACAAGAATGAACCTACATACACTTTTACAATCGATTCCTTTTATAAAGATGCCAGAACATAATCCGGAAGTCACCAATATTGTCAATAACCATAGAAAGGTAGAGCCTGGGAGCTTATTTATTTGTATTACCGGACATGTTTTTGATGGTCACAATTTTGCGAAAGAAGCAGTTGATCATGGTGCAGTAGCTATACTGGCAGAGAGAAAGTTGGATCTGGGAGTTCCGGTCATTGTTGTAAAAGATACGACAAGGGCGATGGCAATACTTGCTGATGCATTTTATGGGCATCCTACTCAAAATTTACACTTAATTGGTATTACTGGCACAAACGGAAAGACTACGACAAGTCATTTAATTGAAGCCATATTTAGAGAATATAAAAAGGTAACTGGATTAATTGGGACTATTTATATGAAAATCGGTGATCGGACAATAGAGACTAAAAACACTACTCCAGATAGTCTAGTTCTTCAGTCGGTTTTTCATGAAATGGTAAATGAAAAGGTAGATACTGCTATTATGGAAGTTTCCTCTCATGCTTTAGTGCAAGGGAGAGTTAATGGTTGTGATTATGATGTTGCGGTTTTTACAAACTTAACACAAGATCATCTAGACTATCATCATACAATGGAGGAGTATAGACTCGCTAAAAGTCTTTTATTTTCAAAGCTGGGAAACTCTTATCATAAAAATAAGAAGTTTGCCGTATTAAATGCAGACGATAAGGCAACTAAAAAATTTATCGTTGAAACTTCTGCTCATGTTGTAACTTATGGAATTGATTCTCCGTCGGATTTTATGGCGAGTAATATTAATCTTGAAAATGGCGGCACAAGCTTTACGTTGCATACTCCTGAAGGGAATATAGACATTACACTTAAATTGATGGGAAGGTTTAATATATATAATGCTCTTGCTTCTATTGCAGCAGCATATGTGTCGAATATCCCTCTTGACCTTATCGTTCAGGCTATAGAAAAGGCAACAGGGGTACCTGGAAGATTTGAATCAGTGAACGGGGGGCAAGATTTTTCCGTTATTGTTGATTATGCCCATACGCCAGACAGTTTAGAAAATGTCCTCAAAACCATACAACAATTTGCTAAAAAACGGATATTCGCCATCGTAGGTTGTGGGGGAGACAGAGATCCTTCTAAGCGACCACTAATGGCTGAAATTGCTTGTAAGTATTCTACGAATGCAATTTTTACATCAGATAATCCAAGAAGTGAAAATCCTTTATCAATCTTAGCTGATATGGAAAAAGGAGCATTTGGAAACTATCAAATCATTCCCGACCGTACAGAAGCCATTACCTCAGCTGTTCAAGCGGCAAGAAATGGTGATATAGTATTAATCGCGGGAAAAGGGCATGAAACATATCAAATTATTGGTGACCAAGTATTTGATTTTGACGACAGGCTTGTCGCAGTAAAAGCAATAAAGGAGCGGTAATTGATGCTCACGTATAGTGATGTAGTGACGCTTTATCCCGATACTAGAGGAGTTAAAGTAAATACATTGGTATACAGTTGTTTAACTTTTGACAGCTCTTTTAACCAACCAAAAGGGTTGTTTATTGGTTCACAAAGAGATTGTGATCTTTTAAAAGCGATTGGAAATGGGGCTATTTCGGTAATATGGCCAAAAAACATACCAATACCTGCTTATACACCTAATGATTTTCCAGTTATATTTGTGGACGATTCAATAGAAGCAATGGTAAAGCTTGTCCACAAATATACAGAAAAAATTACTTTGAAAAAACGTGGAGACGCAACAAAAATGATATTTTCTAGTCAAGAATTACAAAAAGACAGTATGTATTATGAGATTTATTGCTTATTAAATGGTTATAAAGATAGTACGGAAATGAGGAATGAGGGGCAATGATGGAAAAAGTTATTTTATTTGCACTATTAATGGCATTTTTGATTACTGTTTTACTTTCCCCTCTCTTTATACCATTTCTTAGAAGGCTAAAGTTTGGTCAAAGCATTCGTATCGAGGGTCCTCAATCTCATCAAAAAAAGAGTGGGACACCGACAATGGGCGGCATACTTATAGTTTTATCCGTCATTATTACTACGCTCGTGATGATGTGGAAATACTCAGAGCCAAGTTTTGAAATTTATTTACTTTTATTCGTTTTAATTGGGTATGGTTTACTAGGTTTTCTAGATGATTTTATTAAAATTGCCCTTAAGCGCAATCTTGGATTGACATCAAAGCAAAAACTACTAGGACAAATTGTAATAGCAGTTGTTTTTTATATTGTTCTAAAAATCAATGATTTCTCTACGGCCATTTCCATCCCTTTTACTGATTTTCAATTGGAATTAGGTTGGATTTACCCATTATTTATTATTTTTTGGTTAGTTGGATTTTCAAATGCAGTTAATTTAACGGATGGACTTGATGGATTACTTTCAGGTACGGCTGCCATTGCTTTTGGTGCTTTTGCTATTTTAGCTTGGAGTGGGTCTCAATATGATATTTCTGTATTTGCTGTCTCAGTAGTAGGAGCAGTTTTAGGTTTTCTTGTTTTTAATGCTCATCCTGCAAAAGTGTTTATGGGTGATACTGGCTCCCTCGCTCTTGGAGGAGCTATAGCTGCGATTGCTATATTATTAAAAATGGAATTAATCCTTATTATTATTGGCGGAGTATTTGTTATTGAAACGTTATCAGTTATTTTACAAGTAGCTTCGTTTAAAACTACGGGTAAACGTATTTTTAAAATGAGTCCATTGCATCACCATTATGAGCTTTCTGGCTGGTCAGAATGGCGAGTAGTTGTAACTTTTTGGACAGTAGGTCTACTTTGTTCAATTTTAGGAATATATATTGAGGTGTGGATGTAGCATGTTAAATGTAAATGATTACCATTATAAAAAAATACTCGTCCTCGGTCTTGCGAAAAGTGGAGTTGTCGCTGCATCACTTCTTCATCAATTAGGTGCCTTTGTGACCGTTAATGATTATAAACCATTTGAGGAGAATCCTGATGCTCAAGGTCTTTTAGAGCAAGGGATAAAAGTAGTTTGCGGGAGTCATCCTGTCGAACTTCTTGATGAAGGATTTGAATTGATTGTTAAAAACCCAGGTATCCCTTATTCTAATCCACTCGTTCAAGGAGCAGTAGAACTTGGGATTCCTATCATTACAGAAGTTGAACTGGCTTATCAAATCTCAGAAGCAGATATTATAGGAATTACAGGAACGAATGGTAAAACAACTACAACGACATTAATTTATGAAATGTTAGATAAAGCTAGTCGCAATCCTTTAATTGCTGGAAATATTGGTACCGTAGCTTCTGAAGTTGCACAAAAAGCAACTTCAGAAAACACAATGGTCGTTGAATTATCTTCATTCCAATTAATGGGTATAAGAACATTTAGGCCACATATTGCTATTGTGACAAATTTATATGAGGCGCATCTCGATTATCATGATAGTTGGGAAGAATATGCGAATGCGAAAATGAATATTACGAAGAATCAACTCGAAAGTGATTATGTTATCGTTAATGCCGATCAAAAAGAATTAATGGATTTAATTAGCTTTACGAAAGCAAAAATTATTCCTTTTTCAACAAAGGAATTCATTCAAGACGGAGCTTCGATTAGAAACGGTATGCTCACATTTATGGGAGAGGATATTATTAGCTTGGATGAAATTGTTTTGCCCGGTGCCCATAATTTAGAAAATATTTTATCAGCCGCAGCAGCGGTCAAATTAATGGGAGTCGATAATGAGGCCATTCGAAAAGTTCTCACTTCTTTTACAGGTGTAAAACATAGGACCCAATTCGTTGAAGAAATCAACGGAAGAAAATTTTATAATGATTCGAAAGCGACGAATATCCTTGCTGCATCAAGTGCCTTAAATGCTTTTGATGAGCCGATCATTCTCCTTGCAGGTGGACTTGACCGCGGAAATTCGTTTGATGACTTAATTCCTTCATTGAAAGGAGTAAAGGCTCTCGTTTTATTCGGAGAAACAGCTAAAAAAATTGAAAAAGCCGGAACTGAGGCAGGAATACAAACAATCCTTCATGTCAACAATGTAGAGGATGCAGTACCTGCCGCGTATGAAATATCTAATGCAGGAGATGTTATTTTACTTTCCCCTGCGTGTGCAAGCTGGGATCAATATAGAACATTTGAAGTTCGCGGTGATATTTTCATCGAGGCAGTGCATAAACTTAAAAAGAGCAGTTAATTTGGAAATCCTTGCAACTTGGACAAAACTAGTAGAAATGCCCAAATAACTCTCAAAAATTGAGTATGCAGAGGTGTTCAAGTTGCCCGTAAAAAAAACAGCTCCTGACTTTATATTGATTTTTGCGACTCTATTACTATTGGCGATCGGTCTTATTATGGTTTATAGTGCAAGCGCCATATGGGCTAATTATAAATTTGCCGATTCTTTTTTCTTCGCTAAACGACAACTTCTTTTTGCAAGCCTTGGTTTTGTGGCAATGTTCATAGTGATGAATTTAGACTATTGGATTATCAAAAAATGGGCCAAGCCATTATTGATCGTTTGTTTTGTTTTGTTGGTCGCGGTACTTATCCCAGGTATAGGAGTTGAACGGAATGGGTCTAGGAGTTGGATAGGGGTCGGAGCTTTTTCTATTCAGCCTTCTGAATTTATCAAATTAGCAATCATTGCTTTTTTAGCTAAGTTTCTTTCTGAACAACAACGTTATATCACGACGGTTAAAAAAGGTTTATTTCCTACATTAGGTTTAGTTTTTTTAGCTTTCGGCATGATTATGCTTCAGCCTGATTTAGGGACTGGAACAGTAATGGTCGGGACATGCGTTATTATGATATTTATTGCGGGTGCAAGAATTTCCCATTTTGTTATTCTCGGTATTTTGGGACTTGCAGGGTTTGTTGGACTCGTTGTGTCTGCACCATACAGAATTGCAAGAATCACATCATTCCTTGATCCGTGGCAAGATCCTCAGAATACAGGATTTCAAATTATCCAGTCTTTATACGCAATTGGACCAGGTGGATTATTTGGTCTTGGTCTCGGAGAAAGCAGACAAAAATTCTTCTATTTGCCAGAACCTCAAACAGATTTTATTTTTGCCATTTTGGCGGAGGAACTTGGATTTATCGGAGGAAGTCTTGTTCTGTTTTTATTTGCCTTACTTTTATGGAGAGGGATCAGAATAGCACTAGGCGCACCAGATTTGTTTGGCAGCTTTTTAGCAGTTGGGATTATATCGATGATTGCTATACAAGTGATGATTAATATTGGAGTAGTTACAGGACTAATGCCAGTAACTGGAATAACTTTGCCATTTCTAAGCTATGGTGGATCTTCACTAACCTTAATGTTAATGGCAGTTGGAATTCTGCTTAACATAAGCCGTTATTCTAAACTATAATTTTTATTGAACCTAGTTAGGTTCTTTTTTTTTGCTTTAGAATATTTAAGAAGTAGGTTCTTTTTAGCTAAACAACCAGCTACTAACAAATGTATGGCTTTTCTTTTCGTAAATATGATAAACTCCACTTATCAAGCTTCTGAAGTTAGGGGTCGGGGTTCGAAATTTAGTAATCTCTGTAAGATAAAGAGCAACTTACCATTTTTGGATTACAATTGCTTTTTCCCATTAACGAGCTCTTCCCACTTTTCCAACCTCGCACTCTTTCCATATCCCAAGTCACTAAATCAAATGATGAATGGCTACTAAACGCCAAGTCCTTTGTAGAGGTCAACGGATCCACTACCTGTGGGCCTGTACGTCTATGATAAAGGCTCTTGCGCTTTTTTTATTACAATTACGTTAAGAATACTTTTTCTAGTGAAAAATATAGTAAGATAATAATTAAGTTAAAATACATAAAGATTAGTGCTGATAGAGGTGGCAAAATGAAGATCGTTGTAAGCGGCGGTGGTACAGGAGGGCATATTTATCCTGCGCTCGCCTTGATTAATACGATAAAAAAGCAAGATATAAACGTTGAATTTTTATATATTGGAACAGAAAAAGGACTTGAGGCCAATATTATCGGACGTGAAGATATTGCTTTTAAAGCAATAAATATTACGGGGTTTAAACGAGCCTTGTCATTTGAAAATATAAAAACTATATTTCGTTTCTTAAAAGGTGTACACGATAGTAAAAAAATATTAAAAAACTTTAAACCTGATGTTGTTATTGGAACGGGTGGCTATGTATGTGGCCCAGTTGTATATGCGGCAGCAAAAAGAAAAATTCCTACTGTTATCCATGAACAAAATAGCGTCCCAGGCTTGACCAATAGATTTTTAAGCCGATATGTAAATAGAGTAGCTATATGTTTTGAAGAGGTACGGCCATTTTTTCCGGCCGATAAAGTAAAATTGACAGGAAATCCACGTGCACAAGAAGTACGGGATACTAAATCGAACGGAATCCTGCAATCTTTTGGATTAAAAGAGGATGTAAATACAGCCTTAATTGTAGGAGGAAGTAGGGGAGCAAGACCTATCAACGATGCAGTTATTAAGTCACTTTCCCAACTGTCAGGTAAACCATATCAGATTATTTATGTTACTGGAGAAGTACATTTTGAGGAAGTTTCGAAAGAAGCAAGTTTATTAGGGACAAACGAAAATGTAGCAATTGTTCCTTTTATACACAATATGGAAGAGGTACTTGCTTCCATCGATGTAGTCGTAGGTCGTGCTGGTGCGACATCACTAGCAGAAATAACAGCACTTGGCATTCCTTCTATTCTCGTACCGAGTCCTTACGTAACTGATAATCATCAAGTGAAAAATGCATCTGCTCTTGTTAATAATGGAGCTGCTATTATGCTTGAAGAAAGTGAATTATCAAGTACTAAACTTGTTGAAGCACTTGATTCAATTTTATTAGACAATAATAGAAGAATCGCTATGGGAGAAGCCTCAAAAAAACTTGGAATCCCAGATGCTGCGGATAAATTATTTAAATTATTGTTAGAGTTAGTAGAAAATGAACAAAAAAAATAGAGAAAATGTTCAATGAGAAGTAGTCAAAAAAGGGGTAGTGTTTATGGAAAAAGGGAAGGTCCTATCCCTAGAAGACAGGATTCCTAAAATTAAAGAACATCGAAGGCGTAAGGCAAATAGACGTCTTATTTTTCTACTGACCTTATTCTTTATCCTAATTGCGTTTGTAGTATATATTCAATCTCCACTAAGTCAAATTAATAGAATTGATGTGAATGGAATTGGAATAGTTACAAAGAAAGAAGCAACTGATATTTCTGCATTGAAAAAAGGAGACAATATTTGGAAAATAAATAAGAAACGAGCGGTGAATAATTTATTATCCTTACCAGAAATTAAAAGTGCAGAAGTTCTTCTGAAATTTCCTAATAATATTGTGATCAATATTAAGGAATATTCTCCAATCGCACTCCTTGTATCACAGGAAAATTTTTGTCCAGTATTAGAAAATGGGACGATTCTTGAAAAAAATACGATTCTACCTAACGGCCCTCTATTAATTAATTTTAAAAAAGGGGATATTTTAGAAGATTTGGCAGCACAATTAAAGAAGTTTCCTTCTGAAATATTAAATGCAGTATCTGAAATACATTATGATCCGAAAGAAACGGACAAGTATCATATATATTTATTTATGAACGATGGCTTTGAAATTAGTGCAACAATACCAACTCTCGCTGCAAAAATGGTTCATTATCCTTCTATTGTCAGTCAATTAGATCCTAACGTAAAGGGTGTCATTAATTTAGAGGTTGGTTCGTATTTTAAAGCGTACGATCTTAAAGAGGAGGAAACGGATGAAGGGGAAGAAGAAAGGTAAATATGTTGTTTTTTCTTTAGTCTTCTTAGTGTTTGGCTTCATTATTGCCTTTTCTTATAGTCAGTCAAATAAAGAGGATGCCAACTCCCTTAAAATAAATAATAAACAATATATTATGGAAAATAGCTTAAGAGAACAAATCATTCAGGTGCAGGATAAAAATAGAGAACTTCAAAAAAATTTGTATGAGAAACAAGAATCAGTACGAGAGTTCGAAAAAGCACTTTCTAAGGAACAAGAGATGTTTTCAGGCTGGGCTGAAGATGCTGAAAAATATCGAATGTTTCTTGGGAAAATGAAGGTGCAAGGCCCAGGTATCGAAGTCAGTTTGGAAGACGGGGAATATAATCAAAGTGAAGATGCCAACAATTATATTGTCCACGAGCACCATATTTTCAAAGTGGTGGACGAGTTATATATAGCAGGTGCAACTGCAATATCGATAAACGGTCAACGACTGAATCATAATTCTTATATTGTATGTAATGGTCCTGTCATTACTGTTGATGGGAATCCTTATCCAGCACCTTTTACAATAACAGCTATTGGAGATGCGAATACTCTCGTATCTGCACTTAATATCCCTGGTGGTGTTCGAGACCAAATTGTTAATGATAACATTATTCTTTCAATAGAAAAGAAGAAGCAAATCATCCTTGAGCCAGTACTAGGAGAATCTTCATGAATATAAATAATGGAAAAGTTTACATAACAATCATAACCGTCATTATTGGCTTTATGATTGCTGTGCAATTTCAAACTGTACATGAACCGACCACAAGAGATACGAGGGATATATGGGAGCTTCGAGAAACCTTATCTAATGAGATGAAGCTGCAATCAAAGTTACTGGAAGAGATTCGTATTGAAGATAAAAGAATAAACGATTACGCTTCTGAAATTGAGGGAAGCAAAGAGGAAGCATTAAAACAAACGTTAGAACAATTAAAGGAAGAAGCAGGTCTGACAAAAGTAGGGGGACCCGGAATTGTATTGACTGTTGATTCCATTGATAAAGCGTTACTTTTGGGTAAAAGGGTGACTTCCGTCTCACCTATGAATTTAAAGCGACTTATCAATGAGTTGAATATGTATGGTGCTAAGGATATTTCAATAGATGGAGAAAGACTCATTAATACGACAGTGATACGGGATATTAATGGTGAAACAAAGGTAGGCACCCATTCTCTAAAATCACTTCCCTTTAGTATTCATATCATTACAGAAAATATGGAAGTAGCTGAAAAAATGTATAATAGTTTGCAAGTTTCATCAATCATAGATGATTTTTTTATTGATAATGTTAAGGTTGAAATTTCCGCACCAAACAAATCTATTAAAGTTCCTGCCCATGTAGATCCAATTAAAATACATGGAATGACACCAGTCAAAGAAAAAGGGGATGGCTAATATGTGGCTGCCCATCGTTGGATTATTAGTGGGAGTTTTATTAGGCCTAATGACGGATGTGAAGGTACCAGCAGAATATGCAAATTATTTATCCATAGCCGTTTTAGCCGCTTTAGATACATTATTCGGCGGAATTAGAGCATATTTGCAAAATGTATACGATAATCGAGTTTTTGTAACAGGATTTTTCTTTAATATTGCACTTGCTGCAAGTTTAGCTTTTCTAGGTGTCCATCTTGGTGTAGACTTGTATTTAGCAGCCGTTTTTGCATTTGGGGTTAGATTATTTCAAAATATAGCTGTCATCCGAAGAATTTTGATAAATAAATGGGCAAATACTAGAGAAAATTCTAAATAAATATTATTATTAAACAGGAAAATATAAATAGATGACGAATAATTCTTAATAAGTAAATTCAAGGATGATATGAATGAAAATAAAAAGCAATTTTATAAGTAAGAGAGTGGTAAAAGGGGGTGCCAATGAATGAACAACAACGAAGTATACGTCAGCTTAGATATCGGTACGTCCACTGTAAAAGTTATTATTGGTGAAATGTCCAATAATTCTCTTAATATCATTGGAGTTGGGACTGCCAAAGCACACGGTATTAGAAAAGGATCTATTGTTGATATAGACGAAACTGTTCATTCTATTAAGAAAGCAGTTGAGCAGGCTGAAAGAATGATTGGAATGCAAATTAGACAATGTATCGTTGGTATTGCAGGAAATCATGTAGGGTTGCAACCGTGCCACGGAGTGGTGGCCGTTTCCAGTGAGAATAGAGAAATTAGCGATGAAGATGTTGCAAGGGTAATTGATGCAGCAGAAGTTATATCTATTCCTCCAGATAGAGAGATTATCAATATTATTCCACTCCAATTTATTGTCGATGGGCTCGAAGAAATCACTGATCCAAGAGGGATGATTGGTGTACGTCTTGAAATGGAAGGAATCCTCATCACTGGATCGAAAACGGTCTTACATAATACGCTCCGCTGTGTTGAGCGTGCAGGTTTAGAGATTCTCGACATTGTTCTACAGCCTTTGGCATCAGCTACTTGCGCCTTATCAAAAGATGAACAAAATCTTGGTACTGCTCTAATAGATATGGGCGGTGGTTCCACAACTTTGACCGTATTTGATCAGGGAAATATTTTAGATACCGTTGTAATCCCTGTAGGTGGCGAACATATTACCAAAGATTTGTCGATAGGGCTCAGAACTGCAACTGAAGATGCTGAAAAAATTAAAATTAAATATGGACATGCTTTTTATGACCATGCTTCTGAAGATGAGGTTTTTAGTGTTCCTATTATTGGTAGTGACCAACATCAACAGTTTAATCAAGTTGAATTATCTGATATTATTGAAGCTAGAATGGAAGAAATATTTGAACTCATCCAAAAGGAATTAAGGAGAATGGGAGTATCCGATTTACCGGGAGGGTTTGTATTAACAGGTGGTGTTTCCACCATGCCTGGAGTAATGGAATTGGCGCAAATGATTTTTCAAAATAGAGTCCGCGTCGCCGTTCCCGATTATATTGGGGTTCGAGAACCTCAATATACAACAGCTATTGGACTTATAAAACATTCATATAAGAATGCTAGATTACAAGGCAGAAATGTAAATGCTGTTCCTTATCAGTATTCTGAAGAACAGAATGAAAAACGCTATGTGAAGGCATCATCTCAAAATCAAAGAAAAGAAAAACATCCGGATGAAAAAATTTCCACAAAAGTAAAAAGGTTTTTTGAAAACTTTTTCGAGTAGGGCATCCCGGTTACTAAACAAAATAGGAGGACTTGCCATGTTGGATTTTGATACAAATTTAGATTCTTTAGCAACCATAAAAGTGATAGGCGTTGGCGGCGGTGGAAATAATGCCGTGAATAGAATGATTGAACACGATGTACAAGGTGTAGAATTTATTGCAGTTAACACAGACGCTCAAGCACTTAATCTATCAAAAGCTGAAATTAAAATGCAAATTGGAGCAAAACTAACAAGAGGATTAGGAGCCGGTGCAAACCCTGAAGTTGGGAAGAAAGCTGCTGAGGAAAGTAAAGAACAAATCGAAGAAGCACTTAGAGGTGCGGATATGGTATTTGTTACAGCAGGAATGGGCGGTGGAACAGGTACAGGTGCTGCACCTGTCATTGCGCAAATTGCAAAGGATTTAGGAGCTTTGACGGTTGGAATTGTTACAAGACCATTTACATTTGAAGGACGGAAGCGTGCAAATCAAGCAAGTGGTGGAATAGGCGCGATGAAAGAAGCTGTCGACACACTTATTGTTATTCCGAATGATAGATTGCTTGAAATTGTTGATAAGAGCACTCCAATGCTTGAAGCTTTCCGTGAAGCAGATAATGTTCTTAGACAAGGTGTCCAAGGTATTTCTGAATTGATCGCTGTACCTGGATTAATTAACCTTGATTTTGCTGATGTTAAAACGATTATGACAAATAAAGGTTCTGCTTTGATGGGAATTGGTGTTGCTACAGGTGAAAACCGTGCAGCTGAAGCAGCAAAAAAAGCAATTTCCTCTCCGTTGCTTGAAACATCTATTGACGGTGCTCAAGGTGTCTTGATGAATATATCAGGAGGCACAAATATTAGCTTGTATGAAGTACAAGAGGCTGCTGATATAGTTGCATCTGCTTCTGACCAAGATGTAAATATGATTTTCGGTTCAGTAATAAACGAAAATTTAAAAGACGAAATTATTGTTACAGTGATTGCGACAGGGTTTAACGAAGCAACTCCTCAACCTGCTCAACAAAGACCAAGTTTTGGACAAGTTAAACAACATACGCATACACATGCACATACACAAACACAAAATGCTACACGTGACTCAAGAAGGGAAGAGGTACAGGAAACAACAAGATCAAACCAATCTGTTGAAGATACATTAGACATTCCGACCTTCCTTCGTAATAGAAATAGAAGAAGATAAATATTTAAAGCTATGAACAAAAGCGCAAGAAGTTTGTTAGTCGATAGCTGCTTGGGCAAGAAGGAAACTATCTTTGTATAGTTACCAACAACCTTTCAAATTAATAATTTCTTAAGCAAAAAAAATCCCGTCATTGTACGGGATTTTTTTTGACAATGTTCGAAAGAATTGGTGAAAACTTCTATTTTTTCCTATACAGAAATTGACACATTCCAAAAGATATCTAATCTATACTTTGATAAAAGCGCAAATCTAAAATTAATTGTTTTATGAAAACTTACCAACTGGCGAAAATCAGGAGGAGGTATGCTTGGTAGTATATTTAGATATTATTTGGATGTTAAATTTGCTAATAGATAGCCTCTTACTATGGATTACCTCCATTTTTTTAAGAAGAAGCGTAAGTCCCGTTCGAATAATATTAGGAGGAATACTAGGGTCTTTGCTTATTCTAATGGCGATAACTCCCTTTTCAACATTTGCAGCAAATCCTTTCGTAAAATTAGCAGTCTCGATAGGGATGATATTAACAGCATTTGGTTATAAAAACATATCGGTTTTTTTATCTAACTTATTAACCTTTTATTTTGCAACATTTTTAATGGGCGGGATACTGATTGGTGTCCATTATTTTCTTACCTTTGATATGGAATTAAAATCCGCTGTTATTATTCAAAATATTCGTGGATACGGCGATCCTGTTAGCTGGCTATTTTTATTAGGAGCTTTCCCAATTGCATGGCATTTCTCTAAGAAAAGAATAAATGCCATTACAATTTCAAATATACAATACGATGTACTTATGGATGTAACAATTTTCATTAACGGTATCATCTTACAATTAAAAGGATTAATTGATAGTGGGAACCAATTATATGATCCAATTACAAAAACTCCTGTGATGATTGTTTCTATCCAATCTATTAAAGAAAAGCTCCCTTCAGAAGTTTTGGAATTAGTCGATGATAAAAATTATTTTTACGACACAGCCTCATCTCTTCCGCCTGAATGGAGCAGTATTATGAGATTAATCCCAGCAAAATCGCTGGGTAAAAATAACCAACTTCTATGTGCATTTAAACCTGATAATATTGAATTTTATTCTGAAAAGGGATGCACGACTGTAAATAAAGCTCTCGTCGTTTTTACCTCACAAACATTATCAAAAGATGAGAACTTTCAATGTATTATACATCCCTTTATGATTTCTGGCGCTGCTAGTCATCCAGCATCTTAAACACTTCATCTTCATAGAGGTAAAGGAGGAACAAATATTTGAAATTATTCCGATTACGCATACAATACTATTGGTATCGCCTGCTTACTAAAATTGGATTGAAATCAGATGAAATATACTATATTGGTGGAAGTGAAGCGTTGCCTCCTCCACTGTCAAAAGATGAAGAAGAAATTCTTTTAAAGAAACTGCCTATGGGCGATAAAACAGCGAGGTCCTTGTTAATTGAAAGAAATTTGCGGTTAGTTGTGTATATAGCTAGAAAATTTGAAAATACAGGGATAAATATTGAGGATCTAATAAGCATTGGAACGATTGGATTAATTAAAGCTGTAAATACATTTAATCCCGAGAAAAAAATAAAACTAGCTACATATGCATCCAGATGCATTGAAAATGAAATCTTAATGTATTTGCGTAGAAATAATAAAACGAGGTCTGAGGTTTCATTTGATGAACCTTTAAATATTGATTGGGATGGAAACGAACTATTGTTATCGGATGTATTGGGAACAGATGATGATATCATAACAAAAAACCTAGAAGCCAATGTGGACAAAAAATTGCTATTTACAGCACTCCATAAATTATCAGACCGTGAGAAGCAAATAATGGAATTAAGATTTGGGCTTACCGGAGGCGAAGAAAAAACGCAAAAAGACGTAGCAGATATGCTTGGAATATCTCAGTCTTATATCTCTCGTCTAGAAAAAAGAATCATTAAAAGACTTCGAAAAGAATTCAATAAAATGGTGTGATGAAAGAAAAGTGTAAGCGCCTAGCTCATCGACGTACAGGCCCACAGGAAGTGGGTCCGTCGACGTCGCCACAGGACGTGGCGGTTTTAGTCGACGTTCTTATTTCGGCCTCTGACTGAGATAAAGGAAACACGGCGAGGGACGAGCCGATGTTGACTTATCGTAGGGAAGGGGACAGGAAGTTTGCTAGTCGATAGGCGCTGGAGCTGGACAAAGAAAAGCGTAAGCGCCTTGCTCATCGACGTACAGGCCCACTGGAAGTGGGTCCGTCGACCAAGACATAAGGTCGTGGCGGTTTTAGTCGATGTTCTTATTTCGTCCTCTGAATGAGATAAAGGAAACACGGCAAGTTTCCTAGTCGATTGGCAAAGAAAAATGACTCGAATAAAAAAATATTTATATTTGAAAAAGCCAATATTATATTGGTTTTTTTTCTTTTTTGCATAGGTATTGTGAAAAAAGTAATGCATAGATTTTCCTCCTACGGAAATACTTATTTTTGTACATCAGCTCCTGCTAGGAGGGAAAAAGTTGAAGCGAAATAAAGTGGAAATATGTGGTGTGGATACTTCTAAGCTCCCTGTCCTAAAAAATGAAGAAATGCGGGAACTTTTAAGGAAAATGCATCAAGGAGATCGTTCTGCAAGAGAGAAGCTGGTAAATGGAAATTTAAGACTTGTGTTAAGCGTCATACAAAGGTTTAATAATCGCGGTGAGTATGTTGATGATCTCTTTCAAGTTGGCTGTATAGGGTTAATGAAATCCATTGATAACTTTGACCTTAGCCAAAATGTACGTTTTTCAACATATGCCGTTCCCATGATTATTGGAGAGATTCGGAGGTATTTAAGAGATAATAACCCAATAAGAGTTTCTCGATCATTAAGAGACATAGCCTATAAAGCATTGCATGTTAGGGAACAGTTGATGGCAAAAACATCCCGGGAGCCAACCTCTGAAGAAATCGCAAGAGAGTTGGAAATCCCTCATGAAGAAGTTGTATTTGCTTTAGATGCTATTCAAGACCCTGTATCATTATTTGAACCAATTTACAATGATGGTGGAGATCCGATTTTTGTCATGGATCAATTAAGTGATGAGAGAAGCCGAGATAGTCAGTGGATTGAAGAAATTGCTCTTCACGACGGATTGCAACGTTTAAATGATAGGGAAAAAATGATTATCCGCAAACGATTTTTCCAAGGGAAAACACAAATGGAAGTTGCAGAAGAAATTGGCATCTCTCAAGCACAAGTGTCCCGACTTGAAAAAGCGGCTATTAAACAAATGAATAAAAATATACAATGATGAACAGAGCATGGTTTCTTATCTGCTATATAGGGAACCATGCTCTAATTTTATTTTATTGTTAAAGAAAGTATAAATTTTTACTTAGAATTATTACGGAATGAGTGTCCGTCCTGTCTAGCTCCAGGCGCCCAGCGACTAGCAAACTTTCAGCTTCTTCCTACGATAAGTCAACATCGGCTCGTTCCTCGCCGTGTTTCCTTTATCTCGTCAGAAGCTTAAAAAGTTTGTACGTCGCTGAACGGTCGCCTTGCGCTTTTCTTATTGTAAAAAGGACCTCCCTCGCATACATATAGAATAAATAAATGGAAGCGAGGAATGGAAATGGTTAGAATATCTGAATTTCAAACGAAAGATGTAGTAAATATTTCTGATGGCCGCAAGCTTGGAAATATAGGGGATATTGAAATTAATTTAGAGACAGGTAAAATCGAAACAATCATAATTGGTTATTCAGGGAAATTACTCGGATTTTTTGGAAAAGATGAAGAAATCATCATTCCTTGGAATCATATTGTAAAAGTTGGTGAGGATGTTATTCTTGTAAGACATCAAAATCAACAATATGTTCAACAGCAATTAGAAGTACCTAAAAATTGATTTTTCATTATCCGACAGAGCTCTTTTATGGTACACTAAAGAAAATATCATTTCGTGTAATTTTGACAATGATCAATAAAGTTGATCTCGAAACGAAAAAGTAGGAGCTATCGTTCATGAAAGTGGAAAACAAGTTCGCTCTTATTAAAGAAAATATTGAAGCTGCATGTAAAAGGGCGAATCGTAAACAAGAGGATGTTACCGTTATTGCGGTTACAAAATATGTATCAACTGAGAGGGCTCTTGAAGCATTAAATTCAGGTATAGAGCATTTAGGAGAAAATAGAGATGATGGCCTGACTTCCAAGTGGGAGGTTTTGGGAGACAGGCCAGTATGGCATTTTATTGGAACTCTTCAAACACGCAAGGTTAGAAATATCATTGATAAAGTTACATATATTCACTCGCTGGACAGGCTTTCTTTAGCTGAAGAGATTCAAAAACGAGCTAAAACGAGTATTAAATGCTTCGTACAAGTCAATGTTTCAGGAGAAAATTCAAAACACGGGATTGATCCCGAAAACGTCATTTCTTTTATTCGCCAATTAGACTCATTTACTAACATTCAAATCGTCGGGCTTATGACAATGGCCCCCAATACTGAAAATCAGACTGTTCTTCGAAACTGTTTTCGTCGTTTAAAAGAATTGCAGAAAGAAGTAAAAGGGTTGAATCTTGAATACGCTCCGTGCAATGAATTATCGATGGGGATGTCGAATGACTATATGATTGCGATTGAGGAAGGTGCAACATTCATTCGTATTGGTACTGCCTTAGTCGGGGAATAAGAAGGAGGATTAAGTCGTGGGAATAAAATCAAAATTTAAAAATTTTTTTCTGCTTGAAGATGAATATGATTATATTGAAGAAGAAAAAGTTGTAAAAGAGAGTCCAAGGGTGACTGAGCAGGAAATCTCTGCTCCAAAAACTCGCAAACAAAATGTCGTTAGCCTCCAAAGCGTACAAAATTCTGCTAAAATGATTCTCATAGAACCTAGGGTATATGCCGAGGCTCAGGAGGTTGCCGATCATTTAGTAAATCGACGTTCTGTCGTTGTCAACTTGCAACGTATTCAACGGGACCAAGCGATAAGAATTGTTGATTTTCTCAGTGGGGCCGTCTACTCCATTGGAGGAGACATTCAAAAAGTAGGAAAAGATATATTTTTATGTACACCGGATAATGTTGAAGTTTCCGGGAATATATCCGAACTAATCGATGAAAATGATTATCATGATACGAGGTGGACATAAGGAAATGAATATGATTCTAGGAATCATCGGTACGGCTATTGCTATTTATTCATGGGTTTTAATAATTTATATTCTGATGAGCTGGTTCCCAAATTCACGAGAAACCTCTTTTGGACAGCTGTTAGCTAAAATTTGTGAACCATATCTTGAACCTTTTAGAAGAATCGTTCCTCCAATCGGAATGATTGATATTTCACCACTTGTAGCATTTTTTGTATTGAATCTTGCTTCAAGAGGGTTGAACCAACTTAGCTTGTGGTTATAGAAGTACGGAGTGTGAACGATGTCTGTTATTTACCAACATTTTCGACCAGAGGAAAAAGAATTTATCGATCAGGTTACTAGTTGGCAGCAATATGTTGAAAATACATATGCTGAGAAACTAACTGACTTTCTTGATCCTCGCGAACAATATATACTTAAATCGATTATTGGAGAGAATAGTGAGGTTAAGTATCTTTTATTCGGGGGCACTGATAAATGTGAAAGAAAAAGAGCATTGATCTTTCCGGACTATCTAGACCCTAGTAGTGATAATTTCCAAATCTCACTATTTGAAATCGACTATCCAAAAAAGTTTATTAAACTAGATCATCGAATGGTTCTTGGTTCCCTCATGTCTATCGGTTTAAAAAGGGAGAAATTTGGCGATATTATCGTTAATGGTGATCGAATTCAATTTTTTATGGCTAATGAAGTGGAAGATTTTGTCGTTCATCAATTAAACCAAATTGGTAAAGCAAAGGTAAGTGTGGCTAAACAAGATTTACAAAATGCTATCGTTTCTGATGAAGATTTGAAAGAAAAGGAGACGACCGCAAGTTCTTTACGTCTCGATGTGGTTTTGGCTGCTGCTTTTAATATATCAAGACAAAAAGCACAATTATTAATTCAACAAGGACATACTAAGGTAAATTGGGAAGTTGTTGAGCGTACGTCCTTTGAATGTGATGAAGGAGACGTTCTTTCTGCTAGAGGATATGGTAGATGTACATTACTTTCAATCCAAGGTAAGACGAAAAAAGACAAAATACGAATAAAATTAGGACTACTGAAATAAATGTTTAAAAAGTAAAAAGATTCTAGCAAGATTAGTCGGAATTTTGTATAATATAATCAAATACATAGTTAGTAGTCCCTAGTGGAGGTGGCAGAATGTCGTTAACGCCAGTTGATATACATAATAAAGAGTTCAGCAGAGGATTTCGCGGATATGATGAAGATGAAGTAAATGAGTTTTTAGATCAAATTATTAAAGAGTTTGAACTGCTTATTCGTGAAAAGAAAGAACTAGAAGATAAACTAGCATCTATGAATGAACGTTTAGGGCATTTCAATACAATTGAAGATACGTTGCATAAATCAATTGTAGTAGCACAAGAAGCAGCCGAAGAAGTAAAAGGAAATGCACAAAAAGAAGCAAAGCTAATTATACGTGAAGCAGAGAAAAATGCGGATAGAATTGTTAATGAGTCTTTATCTAAGGCTCGTAAAATTGCCCTAGAAATTGAAGATTTAAAAAAACAATCAAAAGTATTTAGAAATAGATTTAAATTATTGATTGAAGCACAACTCGATCTTCTTGGCAGTGATGACTGGGATCATTTAATGGAATACGAAGTTAATGCTTCAGAATTAAAATCCCTTCAAGAAGTTGAGGAATAATATTGACGTTTTATATTGAGTTCACATATAATTAGTAATACTATTTATTGATAAATTATTGCGATGACAGGGACAGTACATTTTTCATAAACCTATGTTACAGCGATTCAGGGATAGTGTAAGCCTGGAATAGAAGAGAAATGGAAGATCACCCTCGAGTTCTTAATTCGAAAGCATATGCTAGTAGATGAAAGCGTCTGATCCACGATACGGATATAGAGTGGGCAACGCCTTTATGGCTTGCTTATTTGGGTGGTACCGCGGGAAACTATACCTTCTCGTCCCTATGGGGATGGGAAGGTTTTTTATTTTATCCAGCTTCAGCGCCTATCGCCTAGCAAACTTCTTGTCCTACTCCCTACAATAAGGAAGCCAGATTCGTCTTGCAGGTCTAGCTGCAGGCACCAGCCCCTCGAGGTCAAATAACCTGAGTCAATAAAGTCAAAATACGGACTTTTTTGACTCAGAACATTTGCTTGTCGGAGCTGAACAGGCGCCTTCCGCTTTTCATGGCTCATAGTGTTTCCTTTATCTCAGTCGAAGGCCGAAATTGGAACGTCGACTAAAAACGCCACGGCCTTATGTCTTCGTCGACGGAACCACATCATGTAGGCCTGTACGTCGATGAACAAGGCGCTTACGCATTTATTTTACATGGAGGTTATAAAGATGGACTACAAAGATACATTATTAATGCCGAAAACAGAATTTCCGATGCGAGGAAATCTACCAAAAAAAGAGCCTGAAATTCAAGCTCATTGGAATGAAATAGACATTTATAAAAAGGTTCAAGAACGTACGAAAGGCAGACCACTTTTCGTATTACATGATGGTCCTCCTTACGCAAATGGGGATCTTCATATGGGGCACGCGTTAAATAAAACATTAAAAGATTTTATCGTTCGTTATAAATCAATGAGCGGTTACTGTGCTCCTTACGTTCCAGGCTGGGATACACATGGACTTCCGATTGAACAGGCATTAACGAATAAAGGCGTCAATCGCAAGGAAATGACTGTTGCAGAGTTTAGAGAGCTTTGTGCAAAATATGCTTATGAACAAATTGATAACCAAAGAAATGAGTTTAAGCGTCTTGGCGTAAGAGGGGATTGGGAAAATCCTTATATCACATTGAAACCAGAATACGAAGCTCAACAAATTCAAGTTTTCGGAGAGATGGCTAAAAAAGGCTATATTTATAAAGGGAAAAAACCGGTATATTGGTCTCCTTCCAGTGAATCAGCGCTTGCCGAAGCTGAAATTGAATATAAGGATAAACGTTCTCCATCCATTTATGTTTCTTTTAACGTGGTAGATGGAAAAGGTGTCGTAGAGGAAGGAAATAAATTTATTATTTGGACGACAACTCCTTGGACAATTCCAGCAAATCTGGCCGTTGCTGTTCATCCTGATCTGGATTATGTTGTCGTACGAGTTAACGAAGAAAAATATATAATCGCAAAAGATCTTTTAGAGAGTGTAACATCCGTTTTAGGATGGGAAAATGCCGAAACGGTTCAAACTGTAAAAGGATCTGAATTGGAAAAAGTGGTGGCAAAACATCCGTTTTACGACAGGGAATCTATTGTCGTACTAGGTGATCATGTTACGACTGATTCTGGTACAGGATGTGTCCATACGGCTCCAGGACACGGGGAAGATGACTTCTATGTTGGGCAAAAATATAATTTAGATGTACTTTGCCCAGTTGACGATAAAGGTCATATGACAGATGAGGCACCTGGTTTTGAAGGGTTATTTTACGATGCTGCAAATAAACCGATCACGGAAAAACTTGAAGAGGTTGGAGCATTACTGAAGCTAGAGTTTATTACTCACTCGTATCCACATGATTGGAGAACGAAAAAACCAGTTATTTTCCGAGCTACTTCTCAATGGTTCGCATCCATCAAAGATTTCCGTCCTGAATTGCTAGATGCAATCAAAGAAGTAAAATGGGTTCCAAATTGGGGAGAAACAAGACTTTTCAATATGGTTAGAGATCGTGGAGACTGGTGTATTTCTAGACAACGTGTGTGGGGAGTTCCAATTCCAGTGTTTTATGCTGAAAACGGAGATATTATCATTACAGATGAAACCATTTCACATGTTGCGAAATTATTTAAGGAACAAGGTTCGAATATTTGGTTTGAAAAAGAAGCTGCAGATCTTTTACCAGAAGGTTTTACACATCCTGGAAGTCCAAATGGCATTTTTACGAAAGAAACGGATATTATGGATGTTTGGTTTGACTCAGGTTCTTCTCATCAAGGTGTATTAGTTGAGAGAGATGACTTGCAGCGCCCTGCTGATCTTTACTTAGAAGGTTCTGACCAATATAGAGGATGGTTTAACTCTTCCCTTACTACAGCGGTGGCGGTAACAGGAAAAGCTCCTTATAAAGGCGTTTTGAGCCATGGATTCGTTCTAGATGGTGAAGGAAGAAAAATGAGTAAGTCTTTAGGAAACGTAATTGTTCCTGCAAAAATAACGAATCAACTTGGAGCGGAAATTGTTCGCCTATGGGTTTCCTCTGTAGATTATCAAGCGGATGTTCGTATTTCCGATTCTATTTTGAAACAAGTAAGTGAAGTGTACCGAAAAATTCGCAATACATTCCGTTTCTTGTTAGGAAATCTTGCAGATTTCAATCCTACTGTTGATGCTATCGAATATGGCAAGCTTAGAGAAGTGGACCAATTTATCTTAGTAAGATTAAATAACTTAATTAAAGAAGTAAGGGATTCGTATGAAGAATATGAATTCATGAATATTTACCATGCTGTAAACAATTTCTGTACACTTGATCTCAGCTCTTTCTATATGGATTTTGCGAAAGATGTATTATATATCGAATCCAAAAACAATTTTGAGCGCAGAGCAATGCAAACCGTTATGTATGAGAGTGTTGTAGCACTTGCAAAATTACTTTCACCAATTTTATCTCATACGGCAGACGAAGTTTGGGTGCATATCCCTGGTGTTCAAGAAGAAAGTGTTCAGCTTACTGATTTGCCGGAGTTTAAAGACTTGCAAGGTGCTGAAGAACTTGAGAAAAAATGGTCACAGTTCTTAAAGCTACGAGATGATGTTTTAAAAGCACTAGAAGAAGCTAGAAACGAAAAAGTAATTGGAAAATCTCTAACAGCAAAAGTAATCTTGTATGTAAATGATGAAGTAAAAGCTTTGTTAGATAGCCTTTCTGAGAGTATGAATCAATTATTCATTGTTTCTGGATTTGAAGTGGCAGGTTCAATCGAAGAAGCTCCTACTAATGCATTAAAACTGAATCATGCAGCCATTATCGTAGAAAAAGCCGAAGGAGAAACTTGTGAAAGATGTTGGGTTGTGACTCCTGATGTAGGTAAGGACAGCGACCATCCGACACTTTGTCCGCGCTGTGCAGCAGTTGTTAAAGCAGATTATTGATCAATAGCGCAATCTATTAAATAATAACAGCTTAGACCTGATAGGTAGATAAAAATAGAAAGCCTTCCGTTTTGGCGGAAGGCTTTTAAAATCCTGTCTAAATATTAACATTTATGCTAAAATGCACGAAGGACATCTTTCTTAGAATCGGGGGAAACATAATGATATATTATGCTATTGCATTATTTGTAATCGCTATTGATCAGCTAACTAAATGGATTATTGTACATAATATGGACGTGGGAGAAAGAATTACGATTATTGATAATCTATTTTACATCACTTCACATCGTAATCGTGGAGCTGCGTGGGGAATCTTGGAAAATCAAATGTGGTTATTTTACATTATTACAATTATAGTAGTTGGAGCTGTCATTTATTATTTAGAGAAACATGCGAAGGGAAAACCTTTATTTCAGCTAAGTTTGGCTTTTATTTTAGGGGGAGCCATAGGAAACTTTTTAGATCGCTTATTTAGAAAAGAAGTGGTCGACTTTTTGGATACGTATATTTTTACGTACGATTTTCCGATTTTCAATGTCGCTGATTCTGCTTTAACAATCGGTGTAGCATTAATTTTCATCCAAATGATTAAAGAGGGACGCGAAGAAAAGGTGAAACGTAATGGACATAATTGAACACGTAACAACCCATTCTGAAAATGGCGAAAGACTCGATAAGCTTATAACTGGCCTGCAAGCAGAGTGGTCTCGTTCCCAAGTCCAACTATGGATTCGCGATGGGCACGTAGAGGTAAATGGGAAAAAAGAAAAAGCAAATTATAAATGCAACGAAAATGACCTCATTGTGATTACGATCCCTGATCCGGAACCTTTAAATATTGAACCTGAACATATGGAGCTGGATATATATTTTGAGGATGCTGATGTTCTTGTTGTCAATAAGCCGAAGGGAATGGTAGTTCATCCTGCACCAGGTCATTATACGGGTACGCTTGTCAATGGGATTATGGCGCATTGTAAAGATTTGTCTGGAATAAATGGGATTATGCGACCTGGTATCGTCCATCGAATTGATAAAGATACTTCTGGATTATTAATGATTGCCAAAAATGATGCTGCTCATGTAAGTCTTGTTAATCAGCTTGTTGATAAATCAGTAACTCGCAAATATTTTGCGCTCGTCCATGGTGTCATTCCGCATGATCATGGAACGATAGATGCCCCGATAGGTAGAGATAAAGATGATAGGCAAAGTATGACAGTCATTGAAGGCGGCAAGCATGCTGTCACTCATTTTAATGTTCTTGAGAGATTTGATCAGTATACATATATTGAGTGTGTTTTGGAGACAGGGAGGACCCATCAAATTCGTGTCCATATGAAATATATTGGATATCCATTAGTTGGAGATCCTAAATACGGTCCTCGAAAAACATTAAATACAGATGGTCAGGTTTTGCATGCTGGTATTCTTGGATTTATGCATCCAAGGACAAATGAATATATGGAATTTTCCGCGCCGCTGCCTGACTATTTCATTAACCTATTAGCAAATTTACGGAATAATAATTGACAAATGAATACGTAAGTATTATAGTGTTTATAGTTTCATAAGCACCTTTAACTTAGTCCAGAGAGGCTGAGAAGGATACTGCTCAAAGCTAAACTATTTAGTTTATTATTGGGATTAGTGTACCCTCCTGCCTTAAGGCTGGAGGGTTTTTTACTGACCATTATGAAGAGGTGGAAGGAATGGTACAAAAGACGATTGTGCTAGACGACAAGTCGATTCAACGAGCACTTACCCGTATAGCACATGAAATTATTGAAAGAAACAAAGGGATTAGCGATTGTATCCTCGTCGGAATTAAAACGAGAGGAATATATCTCGCTGATAGACTGGCAAAGCGGATTGAAAAAATTGAAGGACAACCAATTTCAGTTGGGGAACTTGATATTACATTATATCGGGATGACCTCACAATAAAAACGAAAGATGCAGAGCCAGAAGTGAAAGGTTCGAGCCTACCAACGGATATTAATAATAAAAAAGTCATTTTAGTAGACGATGTCTTGTATACAGGTCGAACCGTACGGGCTGCTATGGATGCACTCGTAGACTTCGGTAGACCAGCTGCCATTCAGCTTGCTGTTTTAGTTGACAGAGGACATAGAGAATTACCAATCCGAGCGGATTTTATTGGTAAAAATATTCCTACATCAAGTCAAGAAAGAGTAATCGTTGAACTAGTAGAATCGGATGGCGGCGATCAAGTAAGTATTTTCAAAAATGAATAATTCCCTTTTAAATACAGTCCCGTGAGGCTGGCAAAGGGAGGATGCATGAAGCTAATCTAAGCTTCTTCTTAATTGTACCCCTCTTTGTCAAAATTGGACTTAGAGGGGCTTTTTATTTGACTAAAATAAAAAAATGAACGACAAATAGGATTTTCTAATTGTTAGTAGAGACTAACTCGACGGCGAATAGAATCGCCGCGACAGCTAATATAAAGCAAAACAGCCTTTAGAACAGACGAGATTTAGAAAAACACTATGAGATGGGGGCAGTAAGCATGAAACAACATCTTGTGTCAATGAATGATTTATGCACTGATGAAATAATGGACATATTAAATTTGGCAAAATCATTTGCAAATGGCGATCATTGGTCTCCAAACGAGAAAACATTTGTGGCAAATTTATTTTTTGAACCTAGTACGAGAACGAAGACTAGTTTCGAAGTAGCGGAGCGAAAGCTTGGATTGGATATTGTCCCTTTTGAATCAGGATCTTCTAGCCTGTTAAAGGGAGAATCATTATATGATACTGTTAAAACATTAGAATCGATCGGAATAGATGTGGCGGTTATTCGACATGAACAAGATCATTATTATGATGAGCTCATCCATAAGGTGAACCTCAAAATTATTAATGGTGGAGATGGCTGCGGCCAACATCCGACCCAATCACTTTTAGACCTGTATACGATCAAGGAAGAGTTTGGATCTTTTGAAGGGTTGAAGGTTGCTATTGTCGGAGACTTACAACATAGCAGAGTCGCAAAATCTAACCGAGATGCCTTAACAGCACTTGGTGCAGAAGTCGTTTTTTCAGGACCATCGGAATGGTTCATCGATTCAGAGGCAGATACTAAATGTAATTTTAATATCGATGAAGTAGTAGAAACAGTTGATGTCTTAATGCTTCTAAGAATCCAACATGAACGTCACTTCAGCCTTACTGCCATCTCAGCTGATCAGTATCATCAAAAATTTGGCTTAACAGAAGAAAGGGAGAGAAGGATGAAAAAATCGAGCATCATTATGCATCCTGCTCCTGTCAATAGAAATGTAGAAATCGCTGATAGTCTTGTAGAATGTGAACGTTCGAGAATCTTCAAGCAAATGGAAAATGGTGTGTACGTTCGAATGGCTGTATTAAGAAAATTACTAGAACAATAGGAGATGACAAGATGAATTGGCTCATTAAAAACGCACTTTCGATTGATGGAGGATTAACTGATCTTAGAATATCAGATGGAAAAATTGCTGAAATAGGTGAAAGTCTCGTAAATAATGGTGAAGAAGAGTTTGATGCAACAGGCTTAACGATAGCACCTGGCTTTGTAGATCTTCACATTCATTTACGTGAACCTGGAGGCGAACATAAAGAGACGATTGAAACAGGTACGCTTGCTGCAGCGAAAGGTGGTTTTACTACAGTAGCTGCAATGCCGAATACAAAGCCAGTACCAGATAACGCGGATCAAATGAACTGGCTAGTAAATGAATGTAAAAAACGTGGGTCTGTAAAAGTTTTGCCATATGCTGCGATTACGAAAAATCAAGAAGGTAACGAGCTTGTTGATTTTGCTGCGTTGAAAGAAGCTGGTGCCTTCGCTTTTACAGATGATGGAGTTGGTGTTCAAACGGCTGGCATGATGTATGAAGCGATGAAAAAAGCGGCGGAGCTGAATATGGCAATCGTCGCTCATTGTGAAGATAATTCATTAATTTATGGTGGAGCCGTTCACGAAGGAACTTATTCGAAGCAGTCAGGAATCCCGGGAATCCCGTCCATTTGCGAGTCTGTTCATATCGCTAGAGATGTATTACTTGCCGAGTCAGCAGGATGCCATTATCACGTATGTCATATAAGTACGAAAGAATCTGTAAGGGCAGTAAGAGATGCGAAACGAGCAGGCATTCATGTAACGGCAGAAGTTTCTCCACATCACTTACTCCTGTCTGATGAGGATATCATTGGTGAGGATACAAACTTTAAAATGAATCCACCTTTAAGGGGAACAGAAGACCGCGAGGCATTAATCGAAGGTTTGCTGGATGGAACAATTGACTTTATTGCAACCGATCATGCTCCTCATGCTGCTGAAGAAAAGGCAAAAGGAATGAAATTAGCGCCATTTGGAATCGTTGGATTAGAAACGGCATTCCCGCTTTTATATACACATTTTGTAGAAAAAGGTATTTGTACATTGAAGCAGCTGATTAATTGGCTGACAGTTATTCCATCGAAAACATTTGGGCTTAAAAATGGAACATTGGAAATTGGACAAGATGCTGATATGACGTTGCTTGACTTAAATCAAGAGAAAGAAATTAACCCTGAAAATTTCGCTTCAAAAGGAAAAAATACACCTTTTGGAGGGTGGAATTGTAAAGGATGGCCAGCTGCAACATTTGTAAATGGAGAATTAATTTGGTCTGAAGGGAATGAATGATAATGAAACGGAAACTAGTACTTGAAGATGGAACTGTATTTGTAGGCGAAGCTTTCGGAAGTGAAATTGATTCATTTGGAGAAGTTGTTTTTCATACAGGTATGACTGGTTATCAAGAAGTAATATCAGATCCTTCAAATTACGGACAGATCATAACATTTAGTTATCCGTTAATTGGAAATTATGGCATTAACCGAGATGATTTTGAAAGCATCCAGCCTGTCATCAAAGGAGTTATCGTAAAGGAAGCGAGTGACTTCCCGTCCAATTGGCGCAGTAATATGTCGCTAAGTGAATTTTTACAATTAAAAAATATACCTGGCATTGCAGGAATAGACACTAGAATGCTAACGAGATTAATAAGGGATAAAGGAACGTTAAAAGGGACGATTTGTGGATTTGAAGAAAATACAGAATCGATTCTTGCACAATTACAATCCGATACACACTCCGAAAATCTAGTATCAAAAGTTTCTGTCACAAAGCCTTTTCCAAGTCCTGGACGTGGGAAAAGTGTCGTCGTAGTCGATTTCGGAGTCAAGCACGGAATTTTACGAGAGCTTACGGAGCGAGGCTGCGATATTAAAGTGGTCCCTTATCACACATCGGCTGAAGAAATCATTTCCATAAAACCTGATGGAGTATTGCTCTCTAATGGACCGGGAAATCCAGAGCATATTCAAGAAGTTTGCAAAATGATTCAAGAAGTCCAACGTCATTTTCCTTTATTCGGAATTGGGCTAGGACATCAATTATTTGCCCTTGCTAATGGCTGCAAGATTGAGAAGATGGTTTCCGGACATAGAGGGTCAAGTTATCCTGTACAGGAACTAGAATCCGGCAAAATCATTTTCACTTCCCAAAATCACGGTTATGAAGTAGTAGAATCAACAATTGATCCTTCAGTTCTTAAGATTACACACAAAGCGTTAAATGGAGGTTCAATTGAAGGAATAAAACATAAGCATGTTCAGGCATTCTCACTCCAATATGAACCAGAAGCTTCTCCAGGATCAGAGGATGGGAAAAAGGCATTCGATCAATTTATCAAAATCATGAATGAACAAAATGGAAGGGTGGAGCAACATGCCAAAACGTACTGATATTGAAAGTATTTTAGTAATTGGGTCAGGTCCTATCGTCATCGGACAAGCAGCAGAATTTGATTACGCTGGAACGCAGGCATGTCTAGCTTTGAAAGAAGAAGGTTATCGCGTCATCTTAATCAATTCAAACCCCGCCACCATAATGACGGATACTGAAATTGCAGATGCAGTATATATTGAACCAATCACTCTTGAGTTTGTTTCAAGAATTATCCGCAAAGAAAGACCAGATGCCATTCTTCCTACATTAGGGGGACAAACGGGATTAAATATGGCGATGCAACTTGCAAAAGCGGGAGTCTTAGAAGAATGTGAAGTTGAAATTCTTGGTACGAGACTTTCCGCCATCGAACAAGCGGAAGACCGTGACCAATTCAGAGAACTGATGAATACGTTGAATGAGCCTGTACCAGACAGCGATATTGTACACACTCTTGAAGAAGCAATCGCTTTTACTGAACAAGTAGGTTTTCCAATTATCGTACGCCCTGCTTATACATTAGGGGGAACAGGCGGAGGAATTTGTGAAAATCTAGATGAATTAAAGGAAATTGTAACAAGTGGATTAAAATATAGTCCTGTTGGACAATGTTTAATTGAAAAAAGTATTGCAGGATTTAAAGAAATTGAATTTGAAGTAATGCGCGATAGCAATGATAATGCAATAGTTGTTTGTAATATGGAAAACGTGGATCCAGTCGGAATTCATACTGGTGACTCTATTGTTGTAGCTCCATGTCAAACATTGAGTGATAGAGAAGTTCAGATGATGAGAAATGCATCACTAAAAATCATTCGCGCACTTGGAATTGAAGGGGGTTGTAACGTCCAACTCGCTTTAGATCCGAATAGCTTTAATTACTATCTAATTGAAGTAAATCCGCGTGTCAGTCGCTCTTCTGCGCTTGCCTCAAAAGCAACTGGATTTCCAATTGCGAAGCTGGCAGCAAAAATCGCGGCCGGTTATACACTGGATGAAATTATGAATCCTGTAACAGGTAAAACATACGCATGTTTTGAGCCGGGAATCGACTATGTTGTAACAAAAATTCCAAGATGGCCATTTGATAAATTTGAATCTGCGAATCGCAGGCTCGGAACACAAATGAAAGCGACAGGCGAGGTAATGGCGATTGGACGCACTTTTGAGGAATCATTATTAAAAGCAGTTAGATCGCTTGAAAGTAATGTCTTCCATTTAGAACATCCAGACGGCGATCGTTATGATCGAGATTTTTTACAAGCACAGATAGTAAAAGCAACAGATGAACGCTTGTTTTATCTCGGAGATGCTTTAAGACAAGGGATATCCATTGAAGAAATTCATGAGTGGAGCAAAATTGATCTTTTCTTCTTATATAAACTAGAAAAGATCGTAAAACTGGAAGAAATCTTAAGAGAACAACGATTTAATATTGAAGTTGGAAGAAAAGCAAAAGAGTACAGTTTCTCGGATAAAATGATAGCAAAATTATGGGAAACTGATGAAAAAACAGTGTATGAATGGCGTAAAACAAATGGAATTATACCAGTCTATAAAAAAGTTGACACTTGCGCCGGAGAGTTTGAATCTGATACTCCATATTTTTACGGAACATATGAAATTGAAAATGAATCGATTAAAACGGATAAAACGAGCGTTGTCGTAATTGGATCTGGACCAATTAGGATTGGGCAAGGAATTGAATTTGATTATGCGACTGTTCATAGCGTATGGGCGATTCAAGAAGCTGGATATGAAGCGATTATCATTAACAGCAACCCTGAGACTGTATCAACAGACTTCAGTATCTCCGACAAACTTTATTTTGAGCCACTAACAATTGAAGATGTTATGCATATCATCGATCTAGAGCAGCCGGAAGGGGTAGTTGTCCAATTTGGCGGACAAACTGCAATCAACCTTGCAGGTGCCCTTGAAGAAAGAGGAGTTAAAATTCTTGGCACATCACTTGAAAGCTTAGATCGAGCTGAAAATAGAGATAAGTTTGAACACGCGTTACAAGAACTTGATATTCCTCAGCCAAAAGGAAAAACGGCTTTCTCGGTCGAAGAAGCAGTGAAAATCGCTACAGAAATTGGTTATCCAGTTCTCGTTAGACCTTCTTATGTGCTAGGAGGTCGTGCGATGGAAATTGTCTACGAAGAGCATGAACTTCTTCATTATATGGATAATGCTGTAAAGGTGAATCCAGATCAACCGGTACTCGTCGATCGCTATTTGGTTGGTAAGGAAATTGAAGTAGATGCCATTTCAGATGGAGAAAATGTACTTATTCCAGGAATTATGGAACATATTGAAAGAGCAGGGGTCCATTCAGGAGATTCGATTGCTGTTTACCCTCCACAAAATATAAGCGAAGAAATGAAAGAAAAAATTGTCGATTATACGATTAGACTTGCAAGAGGTCTAGAAATTGTCGGACTGTTAAACATCCAATATGTTATTTCGCAAAATGAATTATATGTAATCGAAGTAAACCCTCGTTCAAGCCGGACCGTACCATTCCTAAGTAAAATCACAGGTATTCCAATGGCAAATGTAGCAACGAAAGTAATCCTTGGTTCGTCGTTACCATCATTAGGTTACGAAACTGGAATTGCTCCGGAACAAAAAGGTGTATATGTGAAAGTGCCAGTATTCTCCTTTGCCAAACTAAGAAGAGTAGATATCACACTAGGACCTGAAATGAAATCAACAGGTGAGGTAATGGGTAAGGATAAAACGATGGAAAAAGCACTGTATAAAGGGCTTGTTGCATCAGGCATGAATATTAAAACATATGGAACAGTTTTGATAACAGTGGCAGATAAAGACAAAAGTGAGGCACTGGAGCTTGCGAAAAGATTTTCCATGATCGGTTATCGAATTATTGCAACAAGCGGAACTGCAGCTATGATGCAAAAGGCAGGAATCAAAGTTGAGGTCGTTGATAAAATTGGCTCAACAGGTCCAACACTCATAGATGTGATTAGGCAAGGAAAAGCTCAGATCGTTATTAATACACTAACAAAAGGAAAACAACCAGAACGGGATGGATTCAGAATTAGACGTGAGTCTGTTGAAAATGGCGTGGCTTGTTTAACATCACTTGATACTGCCGAAGCGATTCTTGGAGTACTGGAATCAATGGTCTTCTCAGCAGAGGCAATGGGAAAAGGAGAAACTGAGCTGAAAGAGGCGATGTTTCAATGATACAGCAAGAAAAAATGCTCGTTGTCTCTCACAACCAAATTGCCAAAGACATTTTCGAACTTACATTAGAGGGAAATCTCGTTAATGAAATGAGGGAGCCGGGGCAATTTGTTCATATAAGAACAAACCCTGGGCTCGACCCGCTTTTACGTAGACCTATAAGTATTGCTTCAATTGAAAAAGAAAAAAATCAATTCACTGTCATTTATCGATCAGAAGGGAAAGGGACAAAACTGCTTTCCTTGAATGTGGAAGGTAGCAAGATCGATGTATTAGGCCCGCTAGGAAACGGATTCCCAATTGATGAGATTCAACCGGGTGAAACAGCCTTACTCGTTGGAGGAGGAATTGGAGTTCCGCCATTATACGAACTTGCGAAACAGTTAAACAATCAAGGAATAAAAACGATTCATGTTCTTGGATTTGAAACAGCTGTGAAGGCTTTTTATGAAGAGAAATTTTCTGAAATCAGTGAGACATTTATCGCAACAGTTGATGGATCCCACGGTACCCGTGGATTCGTAACCAGTGTCATAGATGAAAAGGAAATTAATTTTGATGTCCTTTATTCTTGCGGCCCCACTCCAATGTTAAGAGCTTTAGAAGAAAGATTTCATGGTAGAAAAGCGTATTTATCGCTCGAACAAAGAATGGGCTGTGGAATTGGTGCTTGTTTTGCCTGTGTCTGTCATCTCGCCGATGATCCAACTGGTTCAAAATACGTAAAAATATGTAGTGATGGTCCTGTTTTTCCAATCGGGAAGGTGGTTTTATCATGAATCGACTACAAATTGAATTACCAGGTTTATCACTGAAAAATCCCGTTATGCCTGCATCAGGATGTTTCGGTTTTGGCAAAGAATATAGCCAGTTTTACGATTTATCCATTCTCGGAGCTATTATGATCAAGGCAACAACGTTAGAACCTAGATATGGAAACCCTACACCGCGAGTAGCAGAGACGTCAGCAGGTATGTTGAATGCGATCGGCTTACAGAACCCTGGATTAGAAGGTGTTTTGGCAAATGAGCTTCCATGGCTTGAACAATTTGATGTTCCAATTATTGCGAATGTTGCAGGTTCAGAAACCGAAGATTATGTGGAAGTTGCAGAAAAAATATCTGCCGCCCCAAATGTGAAAGCTTTAGAATTAAACATCTCTTGCCCGAACGTAAAAAAAGGTGGCATCGCATTTGGCACCATCCCTGAAGTGGCCGCTGAGCTTACGAGAAGAGTAAAGGAAGTTTCGTCAGTCCCGGTATATGTAAAGTTGTCTCCAAATGTTTCAGATATTGTTGGAATGGCTCAAGCGGTCGAAGAGGCTGGAGCAGATGGTCTGACGATGATTAATACATTACTTGGTTTGCGACTCGACATAAAAACAGGAAAGCCGATTTTAGCCAATAATAGCGGTGGCTTATCAGGTCCTGCTATTAAGCCAGTTGCGGTGAGAATGATTTACGAAGTAAGCCAAAAAGTAAACATTCCGATAATCGGAATGGGTGGAATAGAAACTGCTGACGATATCGTTGAATATTTTTATGCTGGTGCGAGCGCTGTAGCGATTGGAACCATGAATTTCATTGATCCATTCATTTGTCCAAAATTAATCGAGGAACTTCCTAGCAAACTAGACGAACTGGAAGTTTCACATATTAGTGAATTAACCGGAAGGAGCTGGAAAAAGTATGGTGCAAAAACCAATCATTGCTCTTGATTTTCCGGATAGGGGCACTGCTGAACAATTTTTACAAAACTTTCAAGATGAACAGCTGTTTGTAAAAGTAGGCATGGAGTTATTTTATAAGGAAGGTTCAGCTTTTATCAATTGGTTAAAATCACAAGGTCATAATATTTTTCTAGATTTAAAATTGCACGATATCCCGAATACCGTTTATAGTGCGATGAAAGTATTGGCAGGTCTTGGTGTAGATATGGTTAACGTCCATGCTGCAGGAGGCTACAAGATGATGGAATTGGCTTTAAAGGGTTTGGAAGAAGGAACACCAAAAGGAATGGAAAGACCGATATTAATTGCGGTTACTCAATTAACAAGCACGAGTGAAGAACAAATGCAAAGTGAACAATTGATTGATCGAGGATTAAAGGATTCCGTTTTACATTATGCAAAGCTTGCTTTTGCAGCTGGATTGGACGGAGTTGTCTGTTCTGCTCTTGAAGCACGGGAGATTTCTAAAATAACGAGTCAGGAATTTTTAAAAGTGACCCCAGGTATCCGTATGGAAGGGGATAGCTCTCATGATCAATCAAGAATTGTGACTCCAAGAGACGCTAGAAAACTAGAAGCTAGCCATATAGTCGTTGGACGATCTATTACACAGGCTGGAGACCCTTTACAAGCATATGAACAGGTAAAATTAGAATGGGAGATGAAATAAGTGATTTCTGAAAAAATTGCTGAAAAACTATTAGAAATAGAAGCTGTATTTTTACGACCAAATGATCCATTCACTTGGTCTTCCGGTTTAAAATCACCAATTTATTGTGATAATCGAATGACGCTTTCATATCCAGCATTAAGAAAAGAAATTGCTAATGGACTTGTAGAGTTAATTAAAAAAGAATTCCCTAAAGCCGAATTAATTGCTGGAACTGCAACCGCTGGGATTCCTCATGCCGCATGGGTTAGCGACCTTCTAGAATTGCCCATGTGCTACGTTAGATCTTCTGCAAAAAGCCACGGAAAAGGAAATCAAATCGAAGGAAAGATTTCAGAAGGGCAAAAAGCTGTTGTCATTGAAGATTTGATCTCAACAGGAGGAAGCGCCATTGCCGCTGCAGAGGCACTCCGTTCTGCTGGTATTGATGTACTAGGCATTTTGTCCATTTTTACATATGAACTGGACAAAGGAAAACAGAGATTGGAAGAAGCGAATGTAAAAGCTGTTTCATTGACTGATTATAGCAATCTTATTAAAGCGGCATTAAATAAAGGCATTATCGAAGAAAAAGATGTATTCCTTTTAGAAAGCTTTAGGGAAAATCCGGAAGCATGGAGTAAGTAGGAGTAGTGACAATCCTATTAAGATATGCTAAATCGTAAGTCGAACACTAATTCTCGACGAAAGCTAATTAAATTCCAATTTCGTCGAGAAAAAAGCAGTAATACTCGATGAAAGCAATTGAATTTCCAATTTCGTCGAGAATAATGTAGTAATTCTCGATGAAAACAATTTAACTTTTAATTTGGTCGAGAATAAAGCGGTAATTCTCGATGAAGCCAATGTAATTTCCAATTTCATCGAGAATAAAGTGGTAATTCTCGATGAAAGCAATATAATTTCCAATTTCGTCGAGAATAAAGCAGTAATTCTCGACGAAATCAATTTAACTTCCTATTTCATCGAGAATTAGCACTGATTTCCGTTGTAAGCAAACAATTTTTCATTTTCTCAGAGAACCAACGTTTGCACATTTTCAAGCAGGGGATTCAATTGGAACCTGCTTGTTTTTTTATTTATTAATTGCGTACATAATTCTATATAAATAATACATCTTTCGCATTCAATTTCTAAACAAAGTCTACAATTATTTGGATCAAACGGATTATATTCAAAACCATAATTAAAATGCTAAAGTAAACGGAAAAATCTATTACTGTTCTAATGATAATTTCATTTCTTTTAAAAAAATAACTGTCCCATAGCACCATACAGGACAGTTTCTTTAATCGTAATTTAATTTTACATTCTCTGCATTTCCTTCACTTTATCCTCATCAGGTGTAACATACACCGTCTGTTGATTGTCGTAAATCACAAACCCCGGCTTGGACCCACTAGGTTTTTTTACATGTCGTATTTTAGTAAAATCGACAGGCACAGAAGCGGAGTTTTTGGCTTTACTGAAATAAGCAGCTAACTTTGCCGCTTCAAGAATTGTTTCCTCCTTCGGCTCTTTACTGCGGATGACGACATGGGACCCGGGTATATCTTTTGTATGGAGCCAGATCTCGTCTCGACCAGCTAACTTATTTGTTAAATAATCATTCTGTTTATTATTTTTACCAACGAGTATTTCTGTTCCGTCTGAAGCTTCGTATCGATCGATAACTGGTTTTGCGTTTGGATTTTTCCTTTGCCCTTTTTTATGCCGCAGCCTTAAGTAACCTTGTTCAGCAAGTTCTTCACGAATTTCTTCAATATCTCTTGTCGATGCTGAAGCTAGTTGTTGCAGGAGTCCATCAAAATAGTTGATTTCATCTTCTGCTTTTTCAATTTGCTCCTTCACAACCTGAACAGAATTTTTTGCTTTTTGATACTTAGTATAATAGCTCTGTGCGTTTTCTGATGGGCTTTTTCTCGGATCCAGCTCGATTGTCATTTGTCCGCCAGTTTCATCATAATAATTGATAACGGAAATATCCTTCATCCCTTTATTAACGAGATGCATATTTGCCGTTAATAATTCACCAAGTAATTGGTATTCGTCTGCTTTTTCTGCGGCTTCCAAAGTCGCCTGCAGTTTCTTCACTTTCGTTTCATTCTTATTTTTTTCATTTTTCATTAATCGTTCAAGATCGAAAGCTTGCTGTTTTACACGATCACGATCAGCTTTGCCGAAATAAAAACGGTCAAGCATCTCACTTAAAGAGGTAAACTGTTTAAATTCCCCGTTAAGGTGAGTAAAAGGGAATAAATAAAATTGTTCTTTATCTTCTGCTGCTGTAATAGATGGATCGTAACGATTGTTTTTCAACTGCTCCAACAGCAAGACAAATGCTTTTGGAACTGTCACTCTATTCGCAAGACCAGCCTTAAAGATCAATTCTTTTGCCAAAATTGGTGAAAATCCTGCAAACTTTTCTACTATTTGTTTATCAAGCTTTCCACTATTAAAATCAATTTCTTTAAGGACGTCCTCTTCGGATAAAGGAAGCGGATTTACTTTATCTTGAGCTGGTGGATAAATATATGTAGAACCAGGCAAAATCGTTCGATAACTATTTAGAGCAGTTGGAATATGCTTAATGCTATCAATAATCTTTTCTTTTTCCTTATCAGCTAAAATAATATTGCTATGCCTTCCCATAATTTCAACGATTAATTGTTTATAAGACTCATCACCAAGTTCATCACGACCGCGAATGTCAAAAATGACAATCCGATCCATGTCCACTTGTTTTATATCTTGAATGATAGCGCCCTCTAAATGTTTTCTTAAAATCATGCAAAACATCGGAGGCTCATTTGGATTATCAAATGTATCATTAGTTATTTGCACTCTTGCATAGCTAGGATGAGCGGAAAGTAGGAGTTTATGATTTTGTCTCCCAGCTCGTATGACCATTACTAATTCATTTTTATAAGGCTGATGAATTTTACTAATTCTGCCTCCTGTAAGTGCATTTTTCAATTCATGCACCATTGCCCGTGTAAAAAAACCATCAAATGGCATTATAAACATCCTCTTCCTAAAATTTCAGTTATCAAAAATTATATCATGAAATGCGAAGACACTGAATAAACTTCCTACTATAATAGGACAACTTCTGTTTGTCGAGGAGGAAGAGAGTGATGGCCGCGTGTTGTATCATGGAATGAAAGAATCCGAAGTGGAACAGTCTTTAAATACAAGCGTAAAAAAAGGTCTATCGGAAAAAGCAGTCGAAGCGCGCAGAAAACGATTTGGATGGAATGAATTATCAGAAGGTGAAAAACAATCTGCTCTCCTTCTTTTTTTTAGTCAGTTTAAGGATTTTATGGTACTCGTTTTACTAGGCGCTACCCTTCTTTCTGGACTTCTTGGAGAATATGTTGACGCCATCGCTATTATGGCGATCGTTCTTATCAATGGATTATTGGGGTTTTTTCAGGAAAGAAAAGCGGAAAAATCGTTGCAAGCATTGAAAAATTTATCAGCACCACAAGTAAATGTATTAAGAGACGGTAAGTGGATAAAAATGAATTCACGTGAAGTCGTTCCTGGGGATATATTAAAATTTTCAAGCGGGGATCGGATGGGAGCAGACGTTAGAATCATCGTCGCAAACAATTTAGAAATAGAAGAATCAGCTCTAACCGGAGAATCCATTCCAACCGTAAAACATACGTCACCGATAGAAGAAAAGTCTCCTAACTTGGGAGATATGAATAATATGGGTTTCATGGGTACATTGATTACTCGTGGTAATGGCATTGGGATTGTTACTACCACAGGAATGTCGACGGCAATGGGAAGAATTGCCGATATGATTCAAACGACTACTGCTGTAATGACACCATTACAAAGAAGACTGGAGCAATTAGGAAAAATATTAATATCTGTGGCTATATTTCTTACATTGCTTGTTGTCGCAGCGGGTATCGTCCATGGACATGATGTGTATACGATGTTCCTTGCCGGAGTTTCACTAGCGGTAGCAGCTATTCCAGAAGGATTGCCTGCAATAGTAACGGTTGCTTTATCACTTGGAGTACAGAGGATGATCAAAAAGAATGCTATTGTCCGGAAACTTCCTGCGGTAGAAACATTAGGATGCGCTTCTGTAATTTGTTCAGATAAAACTGGAACTATGACATTAAATAAAATGACCGTCACTCATTTATGGAGTGGAGGAAGAACTTGGTTAGTAAAAGGTGACGAGCATGAAGTAAAAGGCTCTTTCTATGAAAATGAAAAACTAATTAACCCTCAAAAAGAAAAATCAATTTCCCAACTTCTAACTTTTGGCGTCCTATGTAATGATACGGAAATTGTGATTCAAGATAAAACGATGGCAATAGATGGTGATCCTACCGAAGGGGCTCTTCTATTTGCTGGATTAAAGGCGGGCTTTCATAAGGAGGAAATTACAAAGCAATTTACGATAGAAAAAGAATTTCCATTTGATTCATCGCGGAAAATGATGACTGTAATCGTAAAAGATGCAAATGGAAAAAGGTTTTCGATTACGAAAGGAGCCCCAGATGTATTAATTGAAAAATGCGAATCTATTTTATGGGAAGGGAAGCAACGGATATTAAATGCTCAGCTTGTAAATGAAGCGAAAGGTGCGGTTGACAATCTTGCCGCTCAAGCATTGCGGACAATTGCCATTGCCTTTAAACCATTACATTCACATAAAACTCCTCAAAAGGAAGAAGAAGTAGAAAAAGGTTTAACCTTTATTGGATTGCAAGGAATGATTGATCCACCACGTCCTGAAGTTAAAGCAGCTGTTGCTGAATGTAAAACAGCAGGAATCAAAACGGTTATGATTACAGGGGACCATAAGGCGACTGCTTGTGCTATCGCTGAACAGCTAGGAATTTTAACACATAAAGATCAAGTAATGGATGGTAAGCTATTAAATGAATTATCTGTTGATGAATTAGAAAATATTGTAGAAGATATCTCCGTTTTTGCTAGGGTTACTCCAGAACATAAATTGAAAATAGTAAAAGCATTTCAAAATAGAGGACATGTTGTCGCAATGACTGGAGATGGAATTAATGATGCACCTGCCATAAAAGCAGCCGATATTGGAATTGCGATGGGCATTACGGGAACAGATGTAGCAAAAGAGGCATCTTCACTCATTCTTCTTGATGATAATTTTGCGACAATAAAAGTTGCGATTAAAGAAGGTCGTAATATATACGAAAATATTCGCAAATTTATCCGTTACTTACTGGCATCAAACGTAGGGGAAATTTTAGTAATGCTGTTTGCAATGTTAATGTCATTGCCATTACCGCTTGTTCCTATTCAAATTCTATGGGTAAACTTGGTTACAGATGGATTGCCAGCAATGGCTCTAGGATTAGATCAACCTGAAGAAAATGTAATGAAACGAAAACCGAGACATTTAAAAGAAGGAGTATTTGCTAGAGGATTGGGTTGGAAGATCATTTCAAGAGGTTTTCTAATTGGTATTGCCACATTGATAGCATTCATCATCATCTACCATCGAAATCCTAATGATCTCCCCTATGCACAAACAGTTGCTTTTGCAACACTAGTTCTAGCACAGCTAATCCACGTATTCGATTGTAGAAGTGAAATTTCTGTGTTTTCAAGAAACCCATTTGAAAATAAATATTTAGTTTGGTCCGTTATTTCTTCAGCTGTACTTATGATTGCCGTCATCTATGTACCAATGTTACAGCCGATTTTCCATACTGTATCTATAGCTGCAAATGATTGGCTATTAATAATCGGAATGAGTGCCTTACCAACTTTTTTACTAGCAGGATCATTTTTTATAAGAAAAAAGAAATAACTTATGATATAATTCTAAAGGTGATAGAGGATGTTCTATGACCTTTTTATTTAATGTTGGATTTTGTAGAATACATTAATAATTTGTTAATGGAGTAAAGGTGCAATACTCCTACCAATAAAAGCGTATAGAAGCGAATAGCACAAATCATTTTAACAAAGCTGTATAATAAAAAAATCTTGAATAAGAGTATAGAAATAAAGAAATAAACCGATAGTTGGATTGGGGGAGCAATATGTCAATTAAGCTCTTAAACATAGGTTTTGGAAATATCGTGTCAGCAAATCGAATCATTTCAATTGTACGACCTGAATCTGCACCTATAAAAAGAATCATTCAAGATGCTCGGGATCGTGCAACGTTAATAGATGCTACATATGGAAGACGGACGAGGGCTGTAATCATTATGGATAGTGAACATGTCATTCTTTCAGCCGTGCAGCCAGAAACGGTTGCCCAGCGTTTATTTGGGAAAGATGACAATGAGGAAGGGTAGGAACAACGTAAAATGAAAGAAAAAGGATTGCTGATTGTACTTTCCGGACCTTCAGGTGTTGGAAAAGGAACAGTGAGGCAGGCGATATTTTCTCGTCCAGATGCCAAATTTGAGTATTCTATTTCAATGACTACGAGAAAACCGCGAGAAGGCGAAATAGACGGCGTTGATTATTTTTTCAGAAGCCGTGAAGAATTTGAACAATTAATTAAAGAAGGCAAGTTGTTGGAGTATGCTGAATATGTCGGCAATTATTATGGGACTCCTCTAGATTATGTTAATGAAACTCTTGCTACTGGGAAGGATGTTTTCCTGGAAATTGAAGTGCAGGGGGCTAAGCAAGTTCGTGAAAAGGTTCCAGATGGATTATTCATTTTTCTCATGCCGCCAAATCTTAATGAGTTGGAAAGCAGAATTGTCGGTAGAGGAACAGAATCAGTAGAATTGATTCGTAATCGCATGGAAGCAGCGAAAAGAGAAATTGAATTAATGAGTTTATATGATTATATTGTAGAAAACGATCAAGTCGATTTGGCAGTGGAACGCATAAATGCCATCGTACTCGCTGAGCATTGTCGCAGTGAGAGGGCGGCTTCGAAATACATCAAAATGCTGGAGGGTAAATAAATGTTATATCCATCAATTGATAAGCTAATGAAAGTTATTGACTCGAAATATTCACTTGTAACAATTGCTTCACGTCGTGCCCGAAATATGCAGGATGAAGAAAATCCAAAATTAGAGCACTATCGTTCACATAAGTTTGTTGGGAAGGCTCTTGAAGAAATATATGGCGGTGTGCTAAAGCTTAAAGAAACAAATGAAGACAAATAATGACAAAATTCTTAAAGGCAACCTACAAATGGTTGTCTTTTCTATTCTAATGAGACAATAATATGATTAATGAAAATGATTTGATGATGGGAGATTTATAACATGGGCGGAAAAAATATTCTAGTATGCGTAAGTGGAGGAATTGCTGTTTATAAAGCTTGTACATTAACAAGCAAGCTCGTTCAAAACGGATACAATGTAAAAGTAATCATGAGTGAATCAGCCATGAAATTTGTATCTCCGCTTACCTTCCAAGCTTTATCAAGAAATGAAGTATATACAGATACGTTTATTGAAAATAATCCTAAAGTCATTGCTCATATTGATGTGGCGGATTGGGCAGATCTTATTATAGTTGCTCCTGCGACAGCAAATATGATTGGGAAGATCGCAAATGGGATTGCGGACGATATGATTTCCACTACCTTGCTCGCAGCTACGGCGCCTGTGTGGATTGCACCAGCTATGAATGTTCATATGTACAGTCATCCTGCCGTGCAAAAAAACATCGATACACTTTATCAATTCGGACATCGTTTTATTGAGCCAGGTGAAGGTTACTTAGCTTGCGGCTATGTTGGAAAAGGAAGATTGGAAGAACCAGAAGCGATAGTAAAATTAATTCATTCACATTTTAATCCATCCCCTGTACCACTAGATGGAAAGAAATTTTTAATAACGGCAGGTCCTACAAAAGAAAAAATTGATCCTGTACGGTACGTAACGAACCACTCCAGTGGAAAAATGGGCTATGCTCTTGCTGAAGAAGCAATAAAAATGGGTGCAGAAGTTGTCTTAATTTCAGGTGCCGACAACATGCCAGCTCCAAATGGTGTTACCCATATCAAAATTGAAAGCGCAGAAGAAATGTATAATGAGGTAATGAAATATTTTACCCACATGGATGTCATTATTAAAAGTGCAGCGGTGTCAGATTACACACCAAGTCAAGTTTATGATAAAAAAGTGAAAAAACAAGATGGAAACTTAATGATAGAGTTTAAGAGAACGAAAGACATCTTATTGGAATTAGGGAAAAATAAAAAACATCAATTTCTTGTTGGCTTTGCAGCAGAAACAAATGATTTGGAAAAATATGCAGTGCAAAAACTAGAAAGAAAAAATGTAGATATGATCGTTGGTAACAATATTCTTGAAGCTGGTGCCGGATTTTCAGGGGATACAAACATCGTTACTATTTTCCATAAAGACCATTCGATGAAAAAACTTCCTTTATTAAGTAAGAATGAAACGGCTAAAGAAATCTTAGGAGAAATCATCCTCAAAATGGGAGATGACTAAAAATGAAAATTGCTACAGTCATTGTAGACGTACCAACACTTGGAACAGATAAAGAATTTGATTATCTGATTCCTGAAAAATGGATAGGAATTATTGAACCAGGAATGAGAGTGGCAGTACCTTTTGGGCCAAGAACGATACAGGGGTTTGTCACTGGAGTGAAAAGTGATAGCCCTTTTTCGAATAAATTAAAGGCATTAAAAGAGCCACTTGATATAACACCTGTTCTGAATAAAGAGTTGCTTGAACTTGGAGAATGGCTGGCCACTGACACACTTTCCTTTAAAATATCATGTTTTCAAGCGATGCTCCCCGCCGCAATGAAAGCAAAATACGAAAAGCGATTTTTACGGATTAATAAGGAGCATAATCCTTTTCTCGATGACCTATTCGCCGGAAAACAAGAGATTTCGTGGAAAAAGGCAGAAGAACGAAACATTCTTCCTGCCCTCCATGCTGAAATAAAATTTGGAAATGCAGAAGTTGTATATGATGTTAAAAGTCTTGCTAGAAAAAAGATGATAAAAGTCTATCAAACTATGATGGTTAATGCTGAAATTTTAACATTATTAAACTCCCTTCCATCAAATGCCAGCAATCAAAAAAAGATACTTGAATTCGTATTAAAGCAACAGGCTGATGAATATTCTGCAAAAGAACTATCGGAAACAGGAGCACCCCAGTCTTCCATTCAAGCTTTAGTAAAAAAAGGTGTCTTTTCAGAAAAAAGTGTAGAAGTATATCGTGATCCATTTGAACATAAGCAATTTACTCGTACGGAGCCACATCCATTAACGAATGAACAACAAGAAGCCATTTCACCTATATTAGATACGATTGAATGTGAAAAATATGAAACTTATCTATTATATGGTGTTACGGGTAGTGGAAAAACAGAAATTTATTTACAGTCCATTCAAAAAGTATTAGACAAGGGACAGGAAGCAATTGTCCTTGTACCTGAAATCTCACTTACGCCGCAAATGGTCGATCGATTTAAAAGTAGATTTGGCGATGATGTGGCGGTATTGCATAGCGGCCTATCAATTGGAGAGAAATACGATGAGTGGAGAAAGGTGCAAAGAAAAGAAGCGAAGGTTGTCGTAGGAGCCCGTTCAGCAGTATTCGCGCCTTTCGAAAATTTAGGTATCATTATTATTGATGAAGAGCATGAGACAAGCTATAAACAAGAGGAACTGCCAAGGTACCACGCTAGAGATGTAGCCATTTATCGAGCGAAGCATCATCATTGTCCTGTTATTCTCGGAAGTGCAACACCGTCCCTTGAGTCATTCGCAAGAGCGCAAAAGAAGGTGTATCACCAACTTACTTTATCAAGGAGAATGAATAATAAAGAACTTCCACATGTTTCTATCGTGGATATGCGTGAGGAAATGAGAGATGGGAATCGTTCGATGTTCTCTAGGGAATTACATTCTAAACTTGCAGACCGTTTAGAAAAAAAAGAACAAACGATTTTATTTCTTAATAGAAGAGGTCATTCATCATTTATGATGTGCAGAGACTGCGGGTATGTAATGCAATGTCCTCATTGTGATATCTCACTTACATTTCATCGATATACGAATGAAATGAAATGTCATTACTGCGGGTTTAATACTTTCGTTCCAAACACTTGTCCTGAATGCTCAAGCAACCATATACGTTATTTCGGAACTGGCACTCAGAAAGTGGAAGAAGAATTGTATAAAATTTTTCCAGATGCAAGAGTTGTTCGTATGGATGTCGATACAACGGGACGAAAGGGAGCACATGAAAAGTTATTGGAACATTTTCAATCTGGAAAAGCGGATATTTTACTAGGAACGCAAATGATAGCTAAAGGACTTGATTTTCCAAACATTACTCTTGTGGGAGTTCTTAGTGCTGATACGATGCTTCATTTACCAGATTTTAGGGCAAGTGAAAAAACATTTCAGCTTCTTACTCAAGTGAGCGGCAGAGCAGGAAGACATGAGCTTAGTGGAGAAGTAGTCATTCAAACATATACACCTGAACATTACAGTGTTCAATTTGCCGGTAAGCAAGACTATGATCGCTTCTATCATCAAGAAATGATTATGCGTAAGGTAGGATCTTATCCACCTTTTTATTATTTATCACTTATTACGATCAGCCACGAAGATTTAATGAAGACTGTTTCAACGACAGAAAAAATCACAAAATATATTCAATCAAGAATATCGGATGAAGCGATTATATTAGGTCCAGTTGCATCTCCGATTCCTCGTATCAATAATAGATATCGTTATCAATGTTTGATAAAATACAAGCATGAACCAGATCTAAAACCAACATTACACAAAGTATTGGAACATTATCAACAGCAGTTTATTAAAGAAGGTTTGACAATATCGATAGATGTGAATCCTTACATGATGATGTAACAGAATAGAAAAGAGTGGATATATTGGCGATTCTCACCATTGTACAACATCCTTCAGGTATATTAGAGCAAAAATGCGAGCAAGTTACTGAATTTGAGACCGAGTTGCATCAATTATTAGATGATATGTATGAAACGATGATAGCAGCAGATGGAGTCGGTCTTGCTGCTCCCCAAATTGGAATAAGAAAACAAATTGCAGTCATTGAAGTTGATGAAGAAGAAGGAAGGCTGGAACTAATCAATCCTAAAATCGTTGGACGTAATGGAGAACAGACAGATATTGAAGGATGTCTAAGTTTTCCAGGTCTTTATGGGACCGTCTCACGGTTTTATACGATTACGGTAAAAGCCAAAAATCGATATGGCGAAGATTTTACTTTAACAGCCGATGAGTATTTAGCTCGAGTGATCCAGCATGAAATGGATCATTTAAATGGAGTTCTTTTTACTTCAAAAATAATCGATTATATTGATGAAGAAGATTTAGAAAGTAGTGAAGATGAATGACAAAAATCGTATTTATGGGTACACCAGATTTTTCAGTACCAGTGCTTAGAAGTCTTGTTGAAAATAGATATGATATATTAGCGGTTGTTACTCAACCAGACCGCCCGGTAGGACGCAAAAAAGTCATGACACCACCACCTGTTAAAATCGAAGCAGAGCGGCATGGAATTCGTGTACTTCAACCGGAAAAGATTCGGGAGATAGAATCTGCAAATGAAATCCTTAAGTTACAGCCGGATTTAATTGTTACAGCTGCATATGGTCAGATATTACCAACAGCTATACTAGAGGCACCTAAATATGGTTGTATAAATGTTCATGCTTCACTACTACCTGAATTAAGGGGTGGAGCCCCTATTCATTATGCTATTTTACATGGAAAAGAAAAAACAGGAATTACAATCATGTATATGGTTGATAAACTTGATGCCGGAGATATTATTAGCCAAATCGAAGTACCTATAAATGAAGAGGATAATGTAGGAACGTTGCATGATAAGTTAAGCGAAGCAGGCTCTAAATTGCTTATTGATACGATACCTAAACTACTTGCAGGGAATATTAAGGCTGAGCCACAAAATCACGACAAGGCGACGTTTGCTTCTAACATTAAACGCGAACAAGAAAAGATTAATTGGAATGATGATGGAGAAACGATTTATAACCAAATAAGGGGCTTATGTCCATGGCCTGTCGCTTATACAACATTTAATGGCCAAGTTTGGAAAGTGTGGAAAGCGGAGAAACTGAGAATAGCCGAGGAGCATTCCCCCGGAGAAATCATATTAATAGAGCAGGATGGTTTCGTTGTTTCAACAGGAAATAATATAGGAATAAAAATAGTTGAGCTTCAGCCAGCTGGTAAGAAAAAAATGACCGCTCAGCAATTTTTACATGGAGCTGGAAATGAAATCAATCTCGGCTCTAGATTGGACATAAGTGATGAATAAACCGAAAAAGAATGTAAGAGAAGCTGCATTAGATGTACTAGAAGCCATTGATAAGCACCAATCCTATAGTAATTTACTTTTAAATCAAGTGATAAAAAAATATCAAATTACTGGTCCAGATACAGGCTTGTTGACAGAAATCGTGTATGGTACGATTCAACGAAAAATGACGTTAGATTATTATTTGCAACCGTTCATCAAAAAAAAGCCTGAACATTGGGTCCGTATCTTGCTGCGTCTTTCACTATATCAAATGATTTATTTAGATAAAGTTCCAGACCGAGCTATTATTTTTGAAGCAGTAGAAATTGCAAAAAAGCGCGGTCATCGAGGGATTGTAGGTCTTGTAAATGGTATTTTAAGATCAGTGCAAAGAGAAGGACTCCAATCACTTGATTCGATTAAGGATCCGGTTGAAAAACTTTCATTAGAGACAAGCCATCCTCTTTGGCTCGTGAAAAGATGGGTAAATCAATATGGCTTTGAAAATGCAAAAGCTATGTGTGAAGAAAATCTTTTGGCCCCTGTACAAACTATAAGAATAAACGAGACGAAGACTAATAGAGAAGAAGTTTGTAGGTTGCTTGAAATAGAAGGTTTTTCTGTTGAGGCTAGCCCGATCATTCCAGAATCCATTCGAATTTTAAAAGGGAATGCTGCCAACTCTGACTTATTTAAAAAAGGATATTTTAGCATTCAAGATGAAAGTTCGATGACGGTTGCCTATGCACTTGAGATTTCCTCAAATATGACCGTGTTGGATGCTTGTGCTGCCCCAGGGGGAAAAACAGGACATATTGCCGAATTACTTAATGGATCGGGTAAAGTAACTTCGCTGGACCTTCATCCACATAAAATTAAGCTCATTAAAGAAAATGCATCGCGTCTAGGACTTGAAAATATAGATGAGAAAGTAATGGATAGCAGACATGCAAGGGATTCTTTTCAATCCGAGTCGTTTGATCGAATACTAGTTGATGCACCGTGCTCTGGACTCGGTGTGTTAAGAAGAAAACCAGATATTAAATACACAAAAACGGATCAAGATATCCAATCACTTAAGAAAGTCCAGCTTCGTATATTGGATGAAACAGCTTCGTTATTAAAAAAAGGTGGACTTCTTGTTTATAGTACTTGTACAGTAGATTTAGAGGAAAACTTTGGGACTGCTGCTGAATTTCTAGAACAGCATAAAGACTTTGAGCCTCATGCGTTAGCATTGCCAGAGGCACTATCACATTTAGTTGATGGAGACTCAAATACAATTCAAATATTTCCGCAGGATTTTGGCGGCGATGGATTTTTTATTTCGTGTTTTAGAAAGAAGCTGCTTTAAAGAGGGGACGAGAGTATGAAAGCTTTATTTAAAACGGACAAAGGCGTAGTCCGGCCACATAACGAAGACAATGGCGGGATTTTTTATAATAAACATGGGATCTGTTTGGCAATCGTTGCGGACGGAATGGGCGGCCATCAAGCAGGAGAAGTCGCAAGTCAAATTGCCGTTACGGAGCTTCAGAAGTTATGGTCAGAAGTGGATGATGAACTTACACCTGAATCCGCAGAAAAATGGTTCTTTGAAAATGTGGCACTGGTGAATAAAGAAATATTCAATCATTCAGAACAAAATCAAGAATACTACGGAATGGGTACTACATTAGTCGCAGCTATATGTACTTCTACCTTTGCAACAATAGTAAATATTGGGGATAGCCGCTGCTATCTTTTAAATGATAGTGGGTTTAATCAATTGACTGAAGACCATACCCTTGTCAACGAATTAATTAAAGCGGGTCAACTATCACCTGAGGATGCAGAATTACATCCTCGAAAAAATTTAATATTAAATGCGATGGGGACGGAAGCAAATATTGAAATGGATATTTCAACGATTACATTTGAAGAAGGAAATAAACTTCTTCTATGTTCTGACGGATTATCTAATAAAGTTTCCAATGCGGAAATGTTAAAGATTTTAACAGATCAAACAGATTTAAATGAAAAGGCCGATGCATTAATTCAACTTGCAAACCATTATGGTGGAGAAGATAATATTTCACTTGCGATTGTCAATGCTTGCCCTGAAAGCGGGTGCGAGTAATGTTATTGGGAAAAAGAATTAGCGGCCGCTATAAATTGCTGCAAATGATTGGCGGAGGCGGAATGGCTAATGTCTATCTTGCGCATGATATGATTTTAGATCGCGACGTCGCGATTAAAATTTTGCGGTTAGACTTTGCCCACGAGGATGAATTTATACGCAGGTTTCAAAGAGAGGCTCAATCAGCAACGAGCTTAACGCACGAAAATATTGTAAGTATTTACGATGTCGGCGAAGAGAATGATATTTATTATATCGTTATGGAATATGTCGATGGAATGACATTAAAGCAATACATACAGTATTATCATCCAATTCCACTTGAACACACTCTAGACATAATGAAACAATTAACATCAGCCATTTCTCATGCGCATCAAAATCATATTGTTCATCGTGATATCAAACCGCAAAATATTTTAATCGATCACAATGGGCATGTGATGATTACAGATTTTGGAATAGCCATGGCTTTATCTGCTACATCTATTACCCAAACTAATGCTGTACTAGGTTCGGTACATTATTTATCGCCTGAACAAGCACGTGGCGGAATGGCTACTAAGAAGTCCGATATTTATTCTTTAGGTATTGTCATGTTTGAGCTTTTGACCGGTAGGGTCCCATTTTCAGGAGAATCGGCTGTATCCATTGCCTTAAAGCATCTGCAATCAGAAACACCATCACCAAGACGCTGGAATCCGGATATTCCTCAAAGTATTGAAAATATAGTTTTAAAAGCGACTGCTAAAGATCCTTTTGTTCGATATCAAAGTGCAGATGAAATGGAGAGAGATCTTGAAACAGCGTTGGACTTTGATAGAATGAACGAGCCAAAATTTATGATACCGGAAGATATCGATGCAACAAAAGCAATCCCTATTATTACGGCAGAACATGAATCTAGTAATAACGATAAAACTGTACATCATAAGAAAGAGCAAGCTAAGAATGCGACTGTGCCCGATAAAAAACCTAAGCGAAAGAAAAAGTGGCCGTGGATCATTGGGATATTTTTAACATTAATGCTTTTATCTCTTGGTTTCTTGATGTACATATTGCCTGCTATCCAAAATGCGAAAAATGTAGAAATTCCTGATGTCAGCGGGAAAGAATATGACGATGCCGTCTTTCTTCTTGTCGACGCAGGTCTAAAAATCGGCAAAAAAATACCAACGGCAAGTGATGAAGTATTAGAAGGTGAAGTCATTAAGACGAATCCTAAAGCGGGTAGAGAAGTGAAAAAAGGCTATACGGTTGATGTTTATATTAGCAGCGGGAAAGAAAAATTCATTTTAGAAGATTATACTGGAAAACAAATTTCGGAAGTAGAAAATCTTTTAGGTGATGAAGGATTTGAATTTAATATAGAAAAAAAACATGATGAAGCACCTGAAGGAGAGATCCTCGAACAATCGCCAAGCCCTAATTCGGAAGTTATACCGGAGGAAACTACCTTATCTTTTGTTGTAAGTCTAGGAGAAGAGAAAATAACATTGAAAGATTTGAGTGATTATAACACTAAAGGCTTGGAAAACTATGGAGAATCAACAGGATTATACATCGATATGTCACGGGAAGAATATCACGATACTGTTCCTGAAGGAATTGTGATTTCACAGGACCCAGCTCCAGGAACACAACTTTCAAAAGGAGATCGAGTATCAGTAGTGATTTCGAAAGGAAAAGAAGAGATCCCTCCAAAAAGTGCGACTAGAAAAGTAACAATTCCATATCAACCAACAGAAGAAGGGGAACCACAGGTAATTGTCATACGAATTGAGGACTACAATCATTCAATGTCAGAGCCAGCGGACACCTTTGAAATTACGAAGACTGAACAGAGAGAATTGCAGTTTATGATAGAAAAAGGAAAAGAAGCAAAATATGAAATATTGCGGGATAATACTGTTATAGACTCGGATGTAGTTCCGTATCCTGGTGATTAACATTTACCAGGATTCGGATCCATACCCGTAAATGCTTTGAAAGGAACGGTGTTATGACTGAAGGGAAAATTATTAAGGCATTAAGTGGATTTTACTATGTTTTATCGGATGGTAAGATGATTCAATGTAGAGGTAGAGGAGTTTTTCGCAAGAACAAAATAACCCCTCTAGTCGGAGATAATGTTATTTTTCAAGCTGATAACGATAAAGAAGGATATATTATGGAGATCAAATCTCGTAAAAATGAGCTTGTAAGACCTCCAATTGCGAACATCGACCAAGCGATTTTAATTTTTTCTTCTACTGAACCGGATTTTAGTCCAGTATTACTTGACCGCTTCCTTGTTATTGTTGAATCGAGTGAAATACACCCAATCATTTGCGTTACAAAAGCGGATTTATTATCGGAACAAGAACGGTCGGAAGTAAACCATTATTTGGAATATTATCGTTCGATTGGATATGAAGTATTGTTATTATCTTCAAAAACAGAAGAGGGTATTAACGAATTACACCCACTACTAAATGGAAAAACGAGCGTCTTTGCCGGACAATCAGGTGTTGGGAAATCATCTTTAATCAATGCTTTTGACCCTTCCCTGCAGATAAAAACAGATGAAATATCAAGCCATCTTGGAAGAGGTAGACATACTACCCGACATGTAGAGCTAATTGAAGTATGTGGAGGACTTGTAGCCGATACTCCAGGATTTAGTTCGCTTGATTTTACAGAAATTGAAGCAGAGGATTTAGGTTATACTTTTCCTGAAATCTCAAAGAAAGCGGAGGAATGTAAGTTCCGGGGGTGCCTCCACGATAATGAACCGAAATGCGCCGTGAAAAATGCGGTTGAAAAGAATGAGATTTCAAAAGAACGATACAATCATTATCTCCAGTTTTTACAGGAAATAAAAGAGAGAAAGCCGAGGTATTGAGTATGATAAAAATTGCTCCATCCATATTGGCTGCCGACTTTTCAAAATTGGCTGATGAAGTCAAAGACGTTGAAAAAGGGGGAGCGGATTATATCCATATTGATGTTATGGATGGCCATTTCGTCCCGAATATTTCGATGGGCCCATTCGTTGTCGAGGCTGTAAGGAAAACAACGAATTTACCACTTGATGTTCACCTCATGATTGAAAATCCTGATCAATATATAAAAGCATTTGTGGAAGCAGGAGCTGACATCATTACCGTGCATGTAGAAGCAGCTCGACATTTGCATCGTACATTACAATATATACGAAGTCATGGGATTAAATCGGGGGTTGTTTTAAATCCAGCCACACCAGCATCCACGATTGAACATGTTTTAGAATTAACGGACATGGTCTTGTTAATGACTGTTAATCCGGGTTTTGGTGGTCAGGATTTCATTGAGGCCGTCCTTCCAAAGATTAGAGAAGTCCGAACGATGATTGAAGCTAAAGGATTATGTATTGATATTGAAGTGGACGGAGGCATCCATGGAGGTACCATAAAAGCTTGTCAAGAAGCGGGGGCAAATGTATTTGTTGCCGGGTCCGCCATTTTTGGCAGAAAGGACCGGCATGCGGCAATAAAAGATATCCGCTCCAAGCTGGAATAGAAGAATGGTTGGACAGAAAAAAATAATTCATATTATGGCAGGAGGCCCTATTGATCTAATACCTGATATAACTGAATTTCCTAAAAACATTATTTGGATTGGTGTCGATAGAGGTGTTTATTATTTATTGGAAAAAGGAATCAAACCGAATTTGTCTGTGGGAGACTTTGATTCTGTTTCTGATAAAGAATGGTCTATCATCAAAGAAAATGTTCAAGAAATCAACAGATATATTCCAGAAAAAGATGAAACAGATATGGAGCTTGCAATGATGTGGGCATTGCAGCAAAAACCTGATGTTATTAAAATTTTCGGTGCTACAGGTGGAAGATTAGACCATTTTATGGCTAATGCCCTTATGCTATGTCCCTATCAAATTCAGCATCCCTTTACTTTAATTGAAATAATAGACAAACAAAATTGCTTGTCTGTTTTTCATCCGGGAAATTATGAAGTCGAAAAAGACTATACAAAAAAATACATATCCTTTATCCCTCTTACAAGTGAAGTGAAACATCTCTCATTATCTGGATTTAAATACCCTTTAATCAACCGAACGATACATTTTGGTTCATCCTTATGCATTAGTAATGAACTTATCAAACAATCTGGTAATTTTTCATTTGAAAAAGGCATATTAATGATGATAAGAAGTATTGATTGACAACTGGCCCATTTTTCGTTCGGGCGCGTACTTATCCATACATGACGAATATAATACAATTGGGTGAATGGCGGGTATCTTAGATTAGGAGGGAATTTTAATGAGGTTTTATACAATTAAACTCCCTAGATTTTTAGGGGGAATCGTAAGAGCGATGTTAGGGACATTTAAAAAAGGTTAATATGAAAATGGGAAAGGCACCTTATACAGGCGCCTTTTTGTTTTGATAACTTTATGGATAATTCTTTATGAATCTGTTTCCGTCTGATGATAACCAGGTGCTTTCGCTTTTGGGTTATACGCGTTCAACTTTTCCAGACTTTAGTGCTCTTGCAGATACCCATGCGCGTTTTGGTTTACCATCAACGAGAATGCGTACCTTTTGAAGATTTGCTCCCCAAGTACGTTTGTTTGCGTTCATAGCGTGAGAACGTTTGTTGCCAGTACTTGTTTTGCGGCCTGTAATTACACATTGCTTAGCCATATTTATATTCCCTCCCGTCACTGAAGTAAGACTTGAGTTGGTTCATCACTTCATGATTATTCCATTAGTAAAAATACACTTTAATAATTTATCATACAACCTATGAGATTGCAATACTTCACCATTATCATTAAATCGTCCTGCTTTCAAAAATCAGGTAAAACTTTAAAAAAACCGCTCAGTATAGTAAAATAGGCGTATCTATGTTGTGAATGCGATAACATTTTTGTGAATGCTAAAAGGTCTATATTTTTTACATAGACTTTTCTGTCTAGCTCCAGGCCTTATCGGCTCTATGTGAAATAAACCTAAGCTACTAAAAGTCAAAGAGCAGACTTTTTGCGTCTCAGAACATTTGCTGTCGCCTAAGGCTACGCGCCTTGTGCTTTTCTAGCTTTCATGGATATTTCGACCAATAAAGGAGGAAATTACATGTCTGTTGAAATGAAGACTAAGTATGGCCAGATTGATATATCCAGTGAAGTTATTGCGACAATTGCTGGGGGAGCTGCAATTGATTGCTATGGCATCGTTGGGATGGCTTCGAAAAATCAAATAAAAGATGGCATCACTGAAATACTACGCAAGGAAAACTTTACCCGTGGCATTATAATCCGGCAGGAAGATCAAGCGTTACACATAGACATGTATATTATTGTAAGCTATGGAACAAAAATTTCAGAGGTTGCCCATAATGTGCAGTCCAAAGTAAAATATACACTTGAACAATCAATAGGTATTTCAGCCGACACAGTTAATATTTTTGTTCAAGGGGTTCGAGTAACGAATCCGTAATGAGGAGGAAAAAGTACGTGTCTATTACGTCATTAGATGGAAATCGGTTCGCCGAAATGATCATATTAGGAGCCAATCATTTATCAGCAAATGCTAAAATGGTTGATGCATTAAATGTATTCCCTGTACCTGACGGTGATACTGGAACAAATATGAATCTCTCGATGTCTTCAGGATCGAAAGAAGTACAAAACAATCGTCAAGATCATATCGGAAAAGTAGCAGCAGCTTTATCAAAAGGCTTATTAATGGGAGCACGCGGTAATTCTGGTGTTATTTTATCGCAGCTTTTCCGTGGATTCGCAAAAGATATTGAATCAAAGCCTTTTCTTTCCGCTTCTGAGTTTGCACATGCCCTTGAAGCGGGAGTCACAACAGCTTATAAGGCCGTCATGAAGCCTGTTGAAGGAACTATTTTGACTGTTGCGAAAGATGCTGCGAAAAAAGCCGTCGACACGGCTAAATTCGAGTCAGATATCGTCGTAATTATGGAAAAAACATTGCAAGAAGCAAAAGCTTCCTTAGAGAGGACTCCTGACTTGCTTCCGGTTTTAAAGGAAGTGGGAGTTGTCGATAGTGGAGGACAAGGCTTGGTATGTGTGTACGAAGGCTTTTTAGCGGTTCTAAAAGGCGAAAAGCTTCCTGACACTCCAGCGCTTTCTCCATCAATGGAAGAGCTTGTAAGTGCACAGCATCATCAAAGTGTTCAAAGCTTTATGAATACAGAAGATATTGAATATGGTTATTGCACAGAGTTTATGGTGAAATTTGAAAAGGACAAAAAAGAATTTTCCGAAAATGATTTTAGAAATGATTTAAGTGAGTATGGCGATTCTTTGCTTGTTATTTCTGACGATGATGTAGTAAAAGTTCATATTCATGCTGAGCATCCGGGTGAAGTTTTATCATACGGCCAACAATATGGAAGCTTAATTAATATGAAAATCGAGAATATGAGAGAACAGCATAGTTCCATTGTAGGTCAAGATCATAATCAACATGGACATAGTGTTAACACTCATACCGCATCAAAGGAAAGTCAAGAATATGCCATCATTGCCGTTTCAATGGGTTCTGGGATTGCCGACCTTTTTAAAAGTATTGGTGTAGCTGAAGTAATTGAAGGCGGGCAAACAATGAATCCTAGTACGGAAGATATTATGAGGGCAATAAAGTCGGCAAATGCCAAGAAGGTTATTATCCTTCCTAATAATAAAAATATAATCATGGCCGCTGAACAAGCTGCCGAAATAGCAGAGGAAGAAGTAATCGTCGTTCCGACAAAAACAGTTCCACAAGGTTTGGCTGCCGTCTTAGCATATAATCCTACACAATCACTTGAGAAAAATGGGCAAGGCATGACAGAAGCTATGTCTGCAATTAAAACAGGACAGGTTACCTTTGCTGTCCGTGATACAAATATTGATGGTTTGAAAATTTCAAAAGATGATTATATGGGAATCAGTGAAGGAAAAATAGTTGAAACAAACAAAGATGTTGTGAAAACAGCCTATAATTTGCTTACAAAAATGATAGACGAGGATTCTGAAATACTTACAGTAATATACGGTGAAGATACAAATCAGAATGAACTAGACGAACTCTTAGATCTCATTAATGACAATTTTGAAGATATTGAAGTTGAAGTTCATAACGGAAAACAACCATTATATAACTTTATTTTTTCAGTTGAATAATATATAAGAACAAATAGAAAATAGAAGGGTCAATCCCTTCTATTTCCTTGTACTTATTAAGAAGGCATGCATAAGTGACAAGGAGTTGAGTGCTGCCTAAAAAGGGTGCTCTCGGGTAAATAACATCTAAGATTAACAAAGCCTTATTCAAAGGGAGGAAGATATCAATGAAGTATAAAAGTGTCTTTGATATCATAGGTCCCATTATGATCGGCCCTTCCAGTTCACATACAGCAGGTGCAGCTAGAATTGGGAGAGTTGCTCGAAGCTTGTTTGGCAGAGAGCCGAAGTGGGCGAAAATTTCATTTTATGAATCATTTGCAAAAACATATAAAGGACATGGAACCGATGTGGCGATAGTAGGTGGTCTCCTTGATTTTGATACAGATGACAAGAGGATTATAAACTCATTGGAAATTGCTAAAGGAAGAAATTTAAACATTGAATTTAAAGAAGAATCAGCGAATGCCGATCACCCTAACACTGCTCGTATCAAAATCGGTGATGAACAAGGGGAACTGGAACTTGTAGGAATATCCATCGGTGGAGGTAAAATAGAAATTACAGAGTTAAATGGATTTCATTTAAAATTATCTGGCCATCATCCTGCCATTCTCGTAGTGCATGATGACCGTTTTGGAGCTATTGCAGCTGTAGCAAATATTCTTGGTTCACACGAGATTAATATTGGTCATATGGAAGTTTCCAGAAAAGAAAAAGGGAAAATGGCATTAATGACGATCGAGGTAGATCAAAATATCGATGAGTCAATTATTGATGAAATCAGCAAACTTCCAAATATCACACAAGTAGCAAGAGTAGTCGATTAAATAAGCACCAAAGAGCTATAGAGGGAGGCTGCATTCATGTTTAAAAATGTTGCGGAATTAGTCCAGCTTGCGGAATCGCAAAAAAAACAGATATCAGAAATTATGATTGAGCAAGAAATGGAAGTTACGAATCGGAGCCGTGAGGAAATTATAGCACAAATGGATAAAAACTTGACTGTCATGGAAGAAGCGGTTGAACGTGGCATCAAGGGTGTGACTTCACATTCGGGGCTTACTGGTGGGGATGCTGTTCTTTTACAAAACTATATAAAAAAAGGCTCCTTTTTATCTGGAGAAACAATCCTTGATGCAGTAAGTAAAGCGGTAGCGACGAATGAAGTCAACGCAGCAATGGGAACAATTTGTGCAACTCCGACGGCTGGATCGGCAGGTGTAGTTCCAGGAACATTATTTGCGGTCCGCGATAAATTACAGCCAACGAGAGAACAAATGGTAAAGTTTTTATTTACTTCAGGCGCCTTCGGATATGTGGTTGCAAATAATGCTTCTATTTCTGGTGCAGCAGGTGGGTGTCAAGCAGAAGTAGGATCGGCCGCTGGTATGGCTGCAGCGGCGATAGTAGAGATGGCTGGCGGATCTCCTTCTCAATGTGCGGAGGCAATGGCCATTACTTTGAAAAATATGCTCGGCCTCGTTTGTGATCCTGTTGCAGGTTTAGTTGAAGTCCCGTGCGTAAAAAGAAATGCGATGGGTGCGGCTAATGCAATGGTTGCAGCAGACATGGCTCTTGCCGGTATAACGAGTCGGATCCCTTGTGATGAAGTTATCGATGCAATGTTTAAAATCGGTCAGCAAATGCCTAGGTCTTTGCGCGAAACCGCTGAAGGAGGGTTGGCGGCAACTCCAACTGGGAGAATGCTTGAAGCGAAAATATTTGGGGTCCCGCGTGTAGAACGTGACTAAATCATTGGAATTGCCTACAACTGTTTTAAAGGGTGTAGGAGAAGAAACTGCTGAAAATCTAATGGCAATGGGTATTAATAATATTGGAGATTTATTGCAATATCTTCCATTTCGATACGAGGACGTTAGGCTCAGGGATTTAGCGGAAGTTTCCCATGATGAAAAAATAACAGTAGAAGGAAAAGTCCACAGTGAGCCAACCGTCATGTACTATGGGAGGAAGAAAAATAGGATTACGATTCATCTATTAGTTGAACGGTATTTGATTAAAGTTACATTTTTTAATAGGGCTTACTTAAAAGGGCAATTATCCCCACAAGATATCATCACCGTCACAGGAAAATGGGACAAACATCGGCAAACGATTACAGGACAAGATATAAAAATTGGATCCCAGACAGAAACGGCAGATTTCGAACCTGTATATCCTGTGAAATCCCCTATTACAGTTAAGGCTCTTCGCAGATTTATCGTGCAAGCTTTTAATGAGTACGGCGATGAAATAGAAGAAACATTGCCTGCTCACATTTTAAAAAAATATAAATTACCTGGAAGAAAAGAAGCCCTAAGGGTTATGCATTTTCCTCATTCGCCAGATGAGGCAAAACAAGCTAGGCGCAGGTTTGTTTATGAAGAATTTCTTTATTTTCAGTTGAAAATGCAAGCCTTTCGTAAGCTGGAACGAGAGCAATCTAAAGGGGTAGCATTACATTATGATTTAGAGAAATTGAAGACTTTTATTGCTTCTCTTCCATTCCAGCTGACAAATGCACAAAAAAAAGTTGTAAACGAAATATGTTCGGACTTAAAATCGCCCATCAAAATGAATCGACTTCTTCAAGGAGATGTCGGTTCTGGAAAAACAGCTGTAGCAGCCATTTCCCTATACGCATGTGTAACAACAGGTTATCAAGGTGCATTGATGGTGCCGACAGAAATTCTTGCAGAGCAACACTTTCAATCACTAACATCATTATTAGCGGAAACTGATGTGAAAATTGAACTTCTTACTAGTTCAGTGAAGGGGAAAAAACGCAAGGATTTATTGGAAAGACTAAAACAAGGTGAGATTCATATCTTAATAGGGACACATGCATTAATCCAACACGATGTGAATTTTCATAAACTAGGTCTTGTCATTACGGATGAACAGCATCGATTCGGTGTGGAACAGAGGAGGATTCTCCGAGAAAAAGGTGAAAGGCCGGATGTCCTTTTTATGACGGCTACGCCAATTCCTAGGACGCTTGCCATTACTGTTTTCGGGGAAATGGATGTATCCATAATTGACGAAATGCCATCGGGACGAAAAACAATCGAAACCCATTGGGCTAAGCATAATATGTTAGATAGAATATTAGATTTCGTTGAAAAGGAATTGAAAAAAGGAAGACAAGCCTATATCATTTGCCCATTAATAGAAGAATCTGATAAACTCGACTTCCAAAATGCGATTGATGTATATGATTTGCTCTCTAATTATTTTCACGGGAAATTCAAAATAGGCTTAATGCATGGCAGGCTTCCTGCATCCGAAAAAGAAGAAATTATGCGTGATTTTAGCGATAATAAAATACAATTGCTAGTTTCCACCACAGTAGTAGAAGTCGGGGTAAATGTTCCAAATGCAACCGTCATGATTGTATATGATGCAGAAAGGTTCGGTTTATCCCAACTCCATCAGCTAAGAGGAAGGGTTGGCCGTGGAAGTGAGCAATCGTATTGTATTTTACTGGCCGATCCCAAAACCGAAGTTGGAAAAGAACGAATGCGAATCATGACAGAGACGAATGATGGATTCGTTCTTAGTGAACGCGACTTAGAACTAAGGGGTCCAGGTGACTTTTTCGGTAAAAAACAAAGTGGGTTGCCAGAATTTAAAGTTGCCGATATGGTGCATGATTACCGTGCTCTTGAAACAGCAAGAAACGATGCAATCAAATTAATTGAACTTAAAGAATTTTGGTCTAGTGATGAATATGCTCCTATGCGAAAATATCTTGAAGAATCCGGGGCATTATCTGGTGAAAAATTAGACTGAAATATTTATAAGGAGTGGCGTTATTGTTGCGCTAAACTCCTTATTTTTATATACTACTGTTAATACCTAGTCTTAATATCGTGAATGGTGATGAATAATATGAGAATGTCAAAAAAAGATCGCCAAAGAATGTTGAGCCAAACAATCAATGAAAATCCTTTTATTACAGACGATGAATTAGCAGAAAAATTTTCAGTTAGCGTTCAAACAATTCGGCTTGACCGAATGGAATTGGCGATACCCGAATTACGAGAAAGAATTAAAACTGTAGCTGAAAAGCATGTCGCAGATGAGGTTAAGTCTTTGCCAATTGACGAAGTCATTGGTGAAATTATCGATATACAACTTGACCAAACTGCAATATCCATTTTTGATGTACAACAAGAACATGTCTTTAAACGAAATTCAATTGCTAGAGGACATCATTTATTTGCCCAGGCTAATTCTTTAGCGGTTGCGGTCATTGATGATGAACTTGCTCTTACTGTAAAAGTGAATATTCATTTTACAAGACCGGTAAAAGCTGGTGAAAGGGTAGTTGCAAAAGCAAAGGTTCGTAAGCAAGGTTGGCCATCTGATAGGACGATAGTGGATGTTATGAGTTATGTAGGACAGGAATTGGTTTTTAAGGGAGAATTTGAAATGTTTCGATCAAGTCTTAAAGAAGGTGGGCCAAAATGAAAATAGCGATAGATGCAATGGGAGGCGACCATGCCCCTGAAGAAATCATTCAGGGTGTCAATAGGGCTTCCCAAGACTTTTCTGATACTGAATTTTTATTATTTGGTGATGAAGCACAAATATTAAAATATTTAACTGCTCATAATAATGTTCAAATTATCCATACTGTAGAAAAAATTGAAGCGACTGATGAACCGGTCAAAGCAATTAGGCGAAAAAGAGACGCCTCCATGGTTATGATGGCACAAGCTGTTAAAAATGGTGAGGCTGATGCATGTATTTCTGCTGGGAATACGGGAGCTCTTATGGCGGCCGGTTTATTTATTGTGGGACGGATTAAAGGAATAGACCGCCCTGCTTTAGCCCCTACTTTGCCTACTTTAGATGGTAAAGGTTTTGTTATGTTGGATTTAGGTGCCAATGCTGATGCAAAACCTGAGCATTTACTACAATATGCGATTATGGGAAATATATATGCCCAAAAAGTTAGAGGGATTAAAGCCCCAAGAGTTGCCTTACTAAATATTGGTTCCGAAGAAAATAAAGGAAATGACTTGACTAAAAAAGCATTTGAATTATTAAAGAATGCCAATTTGAATTTTATAGGAAATATCGAATCCCGCGAGCTATTGGAAGGACATGCAGATGTCGTTGTCACAGATGGTTTTACAGGAAATGTAGTTTTAAAATCAATTGAAGGAACCGCATCTACTGTTTTTTCCATGCTGAAAAATGTACTTACTGGGAGTTTAAAAAATAAACTGGCTGCGGGACTTTTAATGTCTGATTTGAAAGATTTAAAAAAAATGATGGATTATACAGAATATGGTGGAGCATGTTTATTTGGCCTAGATGCGCCTGTCATTAAAGCACATGGTTCATCTAATGCCAATGCAATTTATCATGCTATTCGGCAAACGCGAGAAATGGTGAGGCATCAAATATCTGAAACGATCAAGGATGCTGTTGACGAAGGGAGATCATAAAATGGGGAAAATAGCATTTGTTTTTCCGGGACAAGGTTCGCAAACTGTGGGAATGGGACAAGCTGCTGTCAATGAAAATAAGAATTCGAAAGAAATCTTTGAGATGGCTGATAATCGATTAGGCAGGGAGCTTTCCTCGCTTATTTTCAATGGACCACAAGATTTGCTCACTAAGACGGTAAATGCACAGCCGGCACTTTTAACGACAAGTATTGCATTATTGGAATATTTGAAAGAAGCGGGAATTACACCTGATTACACTGCTGGTCATAGTCTCGGTGAATATTCAGCATTGGTGGCAAGCGGTGCAATAGATTTTACAGATGCTGTTTATGCTGTTTCAAAACGAGGGGAATTTATGGAAGAGGCAGTTCCAAATGGGGAAGGAACGATGGCAGCTGTTTTAGGATTGGATCGAAGCATCCTCAAGGAAATAACAGATACAGTTACAAATGGTGGACATTCTGTCCAGCTGGCAAATTTAAATTGTCCTGGTCAAATTGTCATTTCCGGAACAGTAGCTGGAGTGGAAAAAGCTGGTGAGCTAGCGAAGGAAAAAGGTGCGAAAAGAGTATTGCCTTTAAATGTTAGTGGACCTTTCCATTCTGAACTTATGAAGCCTGCTGCAGAAAAATTCACTTCAATATTAGATGAAATTAATATTAAAGATGCTGAGACTCCTGTCATTACCAACGTTACTGCTAATCCAATCAATACGAAAGAAGATATAAAAAATAAACTGATTGAGCAGCTTTATTCACCTGTTTTATGGGAGGATTCAGTCGAGAAAATGATTGACCTTGGGGTTGATACATTTATTGAGATTGGTCCGGGGAAAGTGTTATCTGGACTCATCAAGAAAGTAAATAGAAATGTACGTGTTTTTTCAGTGCAGGATCCAGAAAGCTGTGAAGTGACATTAAAAGCGTTAAGAGGTGACGGAGAATGAGGCTAGAAGGTAAAACGGCCATTGTAACTGGTGCGTCAAGAGGCATTGGAAAGGCGATTGCAATAGCATTTGCAGAAGAGGGTGCAGATGTCGTTGTCAATTATGCTGGCAGCGAGGAAAGAGCAAAGCAAACGGTTAATGAAATTATTGAAATGGGTAGAAAAGCCTTTGCGTATCAATGTGATATTTCAAATAGCGAAGCTGTCCAAGACATGGTTAAGGAAACGATCCAACAATTTGGAAAATTAGATATTTTAGTAAACAATGCCGGCATCACCCGTGATAATTTACTGATGAGAATGAAGGAAGATGAATGGGATGATGTAATTAACACGAACTTGAAAGGTGTTTTCCTTTGCACGAAAGCAGTAACAAGACAAATGATGAAGCAAAGAAATGGAAGGATTATTAATATCTCTTCTATTGTCGGAGTAAGCGGAAACCCTGGACAAGCTAATTATGTAGCTGCAAAAGCCGGTGTAATCGGTTTGACGAAAACAAGCGCAATGGAATTAGCTCCAAGAGGCATAACTGTAAATGCGGTAGCTCCAGGATTTATTACGACAGATATGACAGATCAACTTCCAGAAGATGTAAAAGAAGGTATGCTCAAGCAAATTCCATTAGGGCGTTTTGGTGAAGCAGAGGATATAGCAAAACTTGCCATTTATCTTGCATCCGATGAAGCCAAATATATGACTGGACAAACACTCCATGTCAATGGTGGAATGTTTATGTAAGCAAAGCGAAAGCGCCTATTATCAACCTATAAACTTCAGGACCTGCGATGAAAGATAGGCGGATTAAGCTCGGGTCAAGACCCATCCCGATATATCGATTAAAGCACTAGGGAAGGAAAACAGTAATAGGTGACAACACTAGCTGAAAAGTAAACGTGTGAAAATACTTAATAAACAGTATTCTTTTTACATTTTAAAAAGATGATTCACTTTACAGGAAAATTTCTTATAGGCTTGTTTATCTTTATTGGGATATCCTATATAATGTTTTGAGGGGAGGTGAATCAAATGGCAGATACACTTGAACGCGTAACAAAGATTATTGTTGACCGTTTAGGCGTCGAAGAATCTAAAGTAACGCTTGAAGCTTCTTTTAAAGATGACTTAGGAGCGGATTCCCTAGATGTTGTAGAACTTGTCATGGAATTTGAAGATGAATTTGATATGGAAATTTCCGATGATGATGCAGAAAAAATTGCAACAGTAGGCGATGCTGTCAATTACATAGAAAGTAATAACTAGTCGCTCGAGTAAGAAATGTCCCGTTGAAGTCGACGGGGCATTTCTACTTTAATATAAGGCTTTTTTCTTAAATTTTGTTGTTTTTATTAAGTATTATACAATTACAATAACAATTTTTGCGAAAAAAGCTTTAAATAAAAGATTTAGCAAGGTGGATAGCATATGCGGAAATCATATCGTGAAAAAAATTCAATGAATAAAATTATTCGCAGTTTTAAGGAGTTTCAAGCTAAACTTGAGCTCCATTTCAACGATGAAACACTATTAATGCAAGCATTTACACATTCATCCTATGTGAATGAGCATCGGAAAAAACCTTATGAAGATAATGAAAGACTGGAATTTTTAGGTGATGCAGTATTGGAATTATCAGTTTCTCAATTTTTGTTCAATAAATTTCCAATGATGAGCGAAGGGGAACTAACGAAACTGAGAGCAGCAATCGTTTGTGAGCCGGCATTAGTGGGTTTTGCGAACGAATTGAATTTTGGAGAATACGTTTTACTAGGAAAAGGAGAAGAAATGACTGGTGGCCGCACGCGCCCTGCCCTCCTTGCCGATGCATTTGAAGCGTTCATTGGAGCTTTATTTCTTGATCAAGGACTAGAAACCGTCATTACATTTTTAGACAAAGTAATTTTTCCAAAGGTTGATTTAGGTGCTTTTTCTCATGTGATGGATTTTAAGAGCCAATTGCAAGAATATGTCCAAAGAGAAGGTTCTGGTACATTGGAGTATACGATACTTCAAGAAGATGGTCCTGCCCATAATCGAATATTCGTATCGCAAGTTTCCCTAAACAATGAGGTATTAGGGGAAGGATCAGGACGATCTAAAAAAGAAGCTGAACAGCATGCTGCTCAAATGGCTTTAGGAAAATTAGAGGAATAAGAATACAAAGATGTACTTTAGGAAGTGATACTTTTGTACCTTAAACAACTGGATATAATTGGATTTAAATCCTTTGCCGAAAAAGTAACAATTGAATTTGTTCCGGGTGTTACAGCTGTAGTTGGTCCGAATGGCAGTGGAAAAAGTAATATTACAGATGCTATTCGTTGGGTGCTTGGTGAGCAATCAGCAAAATCACTGCGCGGTGGAAAAATGGAAGATATTATTTTTGCCGGCAGTGATTCTAGAAAACCGCTGAATTTTGCTGAAGTGGCATTAACTTTAAATAATGAAGATGAAGCTTTGCCGATAGATTATAACGAAGTTTGTGTAGCAAGAAGGGTGTTTAGATCAGGAGATAGCGAGTATCTACTAAATGGACAAAATTGCAGACTTAAAGATATTATCGATCTTTTTATGGATTCTGGACTCGGAAAAGAAGCTTTTTCCATCATTAGTCAAGGGAAAGTTGAAGAAATTTTAAATAGTAAACCGGAAGATAGACGGACTATTTTTGAAGAAGCTGCTGGTGTACTAAAATATAAGACCCGCAAAAAGAAAGCGGAAGTCAAGCTGCAAGAAACTAGTGATAATTTAAATCGTGTGAACGATATCCTTCACGAACTTGAGAGCCAAATTGAACCACTGAAAATCCAAGCCTCCATTGCGAAGGATTATCTTGAAAAGAAAAAAGAACTCGAAAATCATGAAGTGGCACTAACTGTGCATGAGATTGGAGTTTTGCATGAAAATTGGGAAGCCTCTAAACAAGAATTGAATAAATTAATTGGGCAAGAAGCAGAACTATCCAACAATATTCAAGCGAATGAAACAAAACTCGAAAGTGAAAGAAGTAAACTTTCTAAATATGATGAAACTATTGCGAACTTACAATCAGAGTTGCTTACATCGACGAAAGATTTAGAGAAACTCGAAGGAAGACGCGAAGTTTTAAAAGAAAGAAAACGAAATGCTTCTCAAAATACAGAACAGCTGAAAAAAAATATTGATGACGCCATTTTAAAGGTGAATCAAATAACGGAAAAACGTAATACAACAAAAGCGGAAGTAAGTTTAAAAGAAACAGAAGTACAGAATCTACAAAAAGATTTGGAAGAGAAAAGAAAACAGTTAAATCAATTAGACGGCACGATTGAAGATACAATTGAATCTTTAAAAAGTGATTATATTGAAGTTCTTAATGAGCAAGCTTCTGCCAAAAATGAAATGCAATATTTAGAACAGCAGCTAAATCAGCAAATTGCCCGAAGCAATCGTTTAGATGGGGAAAATGAGAAATTTATAGAGGAAAGAAGCCATATTGCCAGCCAACTTTCAAATAAGATGGAAGAAGTGCAATTGTTAGAAACAGAAATTGCAAAACAATTAGACCAATTTAATGAAGCAAAGAAAAACATTGAATCTCTGAAAGAGCACCTAGACAAACAGACATCTATGCTCAATCAAGCGAATCAGTTTATCCAAAAGGCACAATCTCGAAAAGAAGCATTAGAAGAAATGGAAGATGATTATACCGGCTTTTTCCAAGGTGTCAAAGAAGTATTGAGAGCCAAAGATAATACTTTGCAAGGAATTGAAGGTGCTATTCTTGAACTAATACAAGTTCCCAAAGAGTATGCTAAAGCAATTGAAATTGCCCTTGGCGGCTCGATGCAAAACATTGTCGTCAAAACAGAAAAAGATGCAAGGGAAGCCATTCAATTTTTGAAAAGAAAACAGTTTGGCAGGGCAACTTTTTTACCTTTAAATACAATTAAGGAAAAGAGCATACAGCCAAGTCAAGAAGCAATTGTTGCTGCCCATCCATCTTTTATTGGGATAGCCTCTAATCTTGTGAAATTTCAAAGTGACCATGCTCCTGCCATAAATAGTCTTCTAGGGAATATTATCATTTCCAGAGATTTAGCAGGTGCTAACCAGATGGCAAAATTATTACACCATCGTTATAGAATTGTCAGCTTAGATGGTGATGTAGTAAATCCGGGCGGTTCTATGACAGGCGGGGCTTCAAAACAATCAACCAGCTCATTACTCGGTCGTAAAAGTGAACTGGAAGATTTAAAACATAAGCTAGAAGAGATGAAGGAAAAAACAGCCGTCTTGCAAGAATCTTGGGACAAAGCGAGAAAAAGTCTCACCGATGAAGAGAATCTACTAGAATCTATTCGTTCAAAAGGTGAGGAGCTTCGTATTAAACAAAGGGAAGCCGAGTCAGCACTTGTTCAAATCGAGATCAATAAAAAGAATGTGGATGATCGACTTGCCGTTTATGATCTTGAAACATCAGAGCTAAAGACAGAAAAAAATAAAATTAACGAAAGAATTAATGCGCTCTCTGAAATTATTTCGACTTGTGAAGATAAAATTCAGTCGTTAAATGATAGGATTGAACGATTAACAGCTCAGAGAAATAATGAAAGACTATCTAAGGATTCGTTGGCAAAAGAAATTACAGACTTATCCTCATTGCTGGCAGTTGCAAGAGAACAATTATCATCTTCACGCAATGCTTTTCATTCACTAAATCAAGAATTAACGGAATTGGAAACTCAAAAGAATGCTTTAGTGGATGATCTTCAATGGCTTGAAAATGAAATGACAGGTCATCATTCCACTGAAGACGAGCTTGTGGAAGAAACTGAAAAGACAAAAATAGAAAAAGAAGCAACAGAACAAAAATTATCTGAACAGCGTGAAGAAAGACTTCAATTGCAAATTTCGATTGAACAGAGCGATGCAGAGCTTAAAGAGTTAAAAAGGATATATAGTGGCATCAACGTAATGCTTAAAAATGAAGAAGTAAAGAGTAATCGTCTCGATGTTGAACTCGATAATCTCTTAAATAAATTAAGAGAAGAATATGAGTTGTCTTATGAAGGCGCGAAAGAAAAATATTCCTTATCTTTGCCGGTAGAAGAAACGAGGACGAAAGTAAAGCTTATTAAAATTGAAATCTCAGAACTAGGAACTGTAAATATGGGAGCGATTGAAGAATATGACAGGGTATATGAAAGATATCATTTTCTTCAAGAGCAGCAATCTGACTTAACGAATGCTAAGGACCAATTATTCCAAGTGATGGACGAAATGGATAGTGAAATGGAAAAAAGGTTCAGCATGACATTCTTTGATATTCAAAGTGAATTTGAAGGTGTATTTAAAGCTCTGTTCGGCGGTGGAAGAGCGGAATTAACCCTTACAAATCCAGACGATATGTTAAATACCGGAGTCGACATCGTTGCTCAGCCTCCTGGGAAAAAACTGCAAAATTTAAGTCTTCTTTCCGGAGGAGAACGCTCTCTGACTGCAATCGCACTATTATTTTCGATTTTGAAAATCCGTCCCGTTCCTTTTTGTATACTTGATGAAGTGGAAGCGGCTCTAGATGAAGCAAATGTTCAACGATTTAGCCATTACTTGAATGAATTTAGCAAGGAAACACAGTTTATTGTTATTACCCATAGACAAGGGACGATGCAGGGTGCAGATGTTCTATACGGTGTAACGATGCAAGAATCCGGCGTATCCAAAATCGTTTCGGTCAAGCTGGAAAAAACGAAGGAAATGGTACAAATATAATGAATCGAGGTTGTGTAACGTGAGTTTTTTAAAAAAATTAAAAGAAAAATTCACTTCATCTACTGATCAAGTCTCATCTAAATTTAAAGATGGACTGGCAAAAACAAGAAGTCAATTCTCAGGGAAAATAAATGATCTCGTATCACGATATCGAAAAGTGGATGAAGAATTTTTTGAAGAGCTTGAAGAAATCCTAATTCAAGCTGATGTTGGCTTTGAAACAGTAATGGAAATAGTGGAACAACTAAAAACTGAGGTAAAGAAAAGAAATATAAAAGATCCGGCAGATATTCAATCCGTCATCTCTGAAAAATTAGTCGAAATTTATGAATCTGGAGATGAAAAGTCAAATCAATTAAATCTCCAAGATGAAGGATTAACTGTTATTTTAGTTGTAGGAGTAAATGGAGTCGGAAAAACAACGACTATTGGGAAGCTCTCCCATAAGCTGAAACAAGATGGAAAAAAAGTTATGCTTGCAGCTGGGGATACGTTTAGAGCCGGTGCCATTGAACAATTGGAAGTATGGGGAGAACGTGTTGGAGTTGATGTCATTAAACAAGCTGAAGGCTCTGACCCCGCCGCTGTTATGTATGATGCTTTACAAGCGGCGAAATCTCGCAATGTAGATGTATTGCTCTGCGATACGGCTGGCAGATTGCAAAATAAAGTAAACTTAATGAAAGAATTAGAGAAGGTAAAGCGCGTCATTGAGCGAGAAGTTCCTGGAGCACCACATGAAGTGTTATTAGTTCTCGATGCAACGACCGGCCAAAATGCCTTAATACAAGCGAAAACCTTTAAAGAAGCTGTTCGTGTAAGTGGAATTGTATTGTCAAAGCTTGACGGTACAGCAAAAGGCGGAATTGTACTTGCCATTAGAAATGAATTAGACATTCCTGTAAAGTTTGTTGGACTTGGGGAAAAAATGGACGACCTTCAAGAATTCGATGCGGAAAAATATGTATACGGACTTTTTTCGGATGCTATAGAATCTTCAGAAGACCTAGATTAATTCTCGTGATAAAACTAGGAATGTTGACTTTTATAAAATAGAAATGTATGATTTGGGTGTAAAGGATTTTAACTTAACAAGGGGGATTAATATGACAATGCTAGAGAAAACAACGCGCATTAATTATTTGTTTGATTTTTATCAAGCGTTGTTGACTCCTAAGCAACGCAGTTATATGTCCCTATATTATTTGGATGATCTTTCACTTGGTGAAATTGCGGATGAGTATGAGGTAAGCCGTCAGGCAGTGTACGACAATATTAAGCGCACGGAAGCCATGCTGGAGGAATATGAAGAAAAACTGCAGTTGTTTCACAAATTTCTAGAGCGCGGTAATATTATCGAGCAAATGGAAAAATGTTTGAGAGATAATGAATTAGACAGTACCAAGTTAGGGAAATATTTGGTATTGCTTAAGGAATTGGATTAGGGGGCGGCAAAATGGCATTTGAAGGATTAGCCGACCGGTTGCAAGCGACAATGCAAAAAATCCGGGGTAAAGGAAAAGTATCGGAAGCTGACGTGAAAGCAATGATGCGTGAAGTTCGTCTTGCATTGCTTGAAGCGGATGTTAATTTCAAGGTCGTTAAGCAATTTATTTCTAAAGTAAGCGAGAGGGCTGTTGGCCAAGAGGTAATGAAAAGCCTCACACCCGGCCAACAAGTCATAAAAGTCGTTAAGGAAGAACTGACAGAGTTAATGGGTGGCGAACAAAGCAAAATTGCTGTTGCCAATCGCCCACCTACTGTCATTATGATGTCAGGACTTCAAGGTGCCGGTAAAACAACGACTACAGGAAAATTGGCCAACTTATTGCGAAAGAAATTCAATAGAAAGCCGCTTCTTGTTGCTGCTGATATTTACCGTCCAGCTGCGATTAAACAGTTGGAGACATTAGGTAAACAGTTGGACTTACCTGTTTTTTCTTTAGGTGACAAAGTAAGTCCAGTCGAAATTGCACGTCAGGCAATCGAAAAGGCAAAAGAGGATCATCTTGATTATGTTCTCATTGATACTGCGGGTAGACTTCATATTGATGAAGAATTGATGGGTGAACTGAAAGAAATTAAGGAAGTTGCAAAACCTGATGAAATTTTTCTAGTAGTCGATGCGATGACTGGTCAAGACGCAGTAAATGTCGCCCAAAGCTTTAATGAACAACTTGAAATTACCGGAGTGGTTTTGACTAAACTCGACGGAGATACACGTGGTGGTGCGGCATTATCTATTCGTTCCGTTGCTGAAAAGCCTATAAAGTTTGTTGGGATGGGCGAAAAAATGGATGCATTAGAGCCTTTCCATCCAGAGCGAATGGCTTCTAGGATTCTCGGAATGGGTGATGTGCTTACCTTAATTGAAAAAGCCCAAGCTAATGTAGATGAGGAAAAAGCAAAAGAGTTGGAACAAAAGTTCCGTACAGCTTCTTTTACATTGGATGATTTTCTCGAACAATTAGGCCAAGTTAGAAATATGGGTCCTCTTGACGAGTTATTGAAAATGATGCCTGGTGCTAATAAAATTAAAGGTATGAATAATCTGCAAGTCGATGAAAAACAAATTGGTCATGTCGAAGCAATTATTCGTTCCATGACTAAAAAGGAAAAGGAACACCCAGAAATCATAAATGCTGGAAGAAGACGTCGGATTGCCAAAGGTAGCGGCACAACTGTACAAGAGGTAAATCGCCTTCTCAAGCAGTTTGATGAAATGAAAAAAATGATGAAACAAATGACAGGTATGCAGCAAAAAGGGAAAAAGCGTGGGGGCTTTAAGCTACCATTTATGTAATATTTTTATGTCTAGCTGCAGGCGCCAGCGGCTTGAGGTCAAATAACCTGGGCCAATAAACTCAAAGAGCAGACTTTTTGCTTCTTAGAATATTTGCTTGTCGCCGATAATCGCGCGCCTTGCGCTTTTCGTTGTCTAGCTCCAGCGCCTATCGACTAGCAAACTTCTTGTCCTTCTCCCTACGATAAGTCAACTTCGATTCGTCCTATTGGACTCATCGTGTTTCCTTTATCTCAGTCTAAGGCCCGAAGTTTGTACGTCGATGAGCAAGGCGCATACGCTTTTCGTAACTGTTAAGAAAAAATACTTTACAAACAAATATAACATCTGTTATTATACTATCTTGTGTGAAACTATTCGGAGGTGCTATTAAAATGGCAGTAAAAATTCGTTTAAAACGTATGGGAGCAAAAAAATCTCCTTTCTATCGTATCGTTGTAGCTGATGCTCGTTCTCCACGTGACGGACGCATCATTGAAGAAATTGGAACATATAATCCAATCTCTCAACCAGCTCAAGTAGCAATTAATGAAGAAACAGCATTAAAATGGCTTAAAGATGGTGCAAAACCTTCTGACACAGTCCGCAACTTATTTTCTAAGCAAGGCATCTTGGAAAAATTCCATAACGCTAAGAATAGTAAGTAATTGTGATAGTCATGAAAAAGCTAATTTTGTCGATTGTAAAGCCGATTGTTGATTATCCCGATGATGTTCGGGTACGTGAAGTAGAAGAAGATCAGCGAATTACTTACCACCTTTCTGTTCACGAAAAAGATATAGGAAAAGTAATAGGAAGACATGGTAGAGTTGCAAAAGCAATTAGGACAGTAGTCTATGCCGCAGCAGGATTAAAACAACATAAGAAGGTTTACATGGAAATCGACGAATAGGGAGGCAGCATACCTCCCTTTTTTGTTTATACTTATATGACTTTAATAAAGATATAGATGAATTTCTTGATATGTTGATTGTAGCGTAAAGTGAGTGCCGCGCACGCAAATCAAAGGGCTAATTACATATAAAAGACTCTCGGAGGATGATAATGATGAGAATTCTCCAAACCGTATCTGTTAAACAGGTATTAACGGAAATGAGCAAGTATAAACTACTAAAAAAATATAAAGATAATAAACAACAGCTGAAAAAGGAATGCGAGCAGCTCCTCTTTGAGATGAAAAAATTAGATAGAACCCGAAAATACACTCCTGCTGGTTTGAAAAGTCAATTTGACAAAGAGATTGATATTCGAAAAGAAAAAATAAAGCTGATTGACTTTCAAATTGAACAGCTTGATTTGCTACCACTCGGAAGTGAGCTTAATGATCAAGACGTACAAGCCCTAATTGATATAAAAGTCGGAGATAATTGGGAAGAAGTTACAAAAGGAAAAACAATTATTATTAAAGATGGTACCATCATAGAAATTCGGGAGAGGTGAGGTTATGAATTGGTTTAATGTAGGGAAAATCGTAAACACTCACGGGATAAAAGGTGAAGTGAGAGTCATTTCTAAAACAGATTTTCCGGAAGAACGATATTCTCCTGGTAGCACACTTTATCTTTTTTTGCCGAAGACAAAAGAACCTATCGAACTTATTGTAAAAAGCCATCGCACACATAAAAATTTTGATCTTTTAACTTTCGAAAATTATTTCAACATAAATGATGTAGAGCCATTTAAAGATGGGATATTAAAAGTTTCAGAAGAGCAGTTAAATGATTTGTCTGAAGGCGAATACTATTTTTATGAAATTATCGGATGCACCGTCGTTACGGAAGATGAGGAAGAAATAGGCGTAGTAAAAGAAATTCTCACTCCAGGTGCAAACGATGTTTGGGTTGTTAAAGGGAAGGATGGCAAAGAGCTGCTTATTCCTTATATTGATGATGTAGTCATTGATATTTCGGTGGAAAATAAAAGAATAATCATTAATCCAATTGAAGGGCTACTTGAATAATGAAAATTGATATTTTAACTTTATTTCCGGATATGTTTTCAGGAGTGTTTGGATCTTCTATTTTGAAAAAAGCAGAGGAAAAAGACGCAGTAACATATAATGTCGTAAACTTTCGTGATTTCTCAAATGATAAACATCGTACCGTCGATGACTATCCTTATGGAGGGGGAGCGGGAATGGTTTTAAAGCCCCAGCCAATATTTGATGCAGTTGATTATTTAAAAAAGGATAGTAAAGTGAACCCGCGCATTATTTTGCTTTGTCCTCAAGGGGCAACTTATAATCAGAAAAAAGCAGAAGAATTGGCAAAAGAAGATCACTTAATTTTTATATGTGGACATTATGAAGGTTACGATGAACGGATAAGGGAGTACCTTATTACAGATGAAATATCGATTGGTGATTATGTTTTGACTGGCGGCGAGCTTGGTGCCATGGTTGTAATTGATTCAGTTGTACGTTTGCTTCCAGGTGTGTTAGGTAATGATGAATCACCAATTTATGATTCATTCTCTTCAGGTTTATTAGAACATCCTCACTATACACGTCCAGCCGATTTTAGAGGAATGAAAGTCCCGGAGGTTCTTTTATCTGGGAACCATCAGAAAATTAATGAGTGGCGCGAAAACGAATCAATGGAACGAACAAAAAACAGACGCCCTGATTTGCTCGAAAAATATTTACAAGAAAAAAATAAAAAAGCGGATCCTACGGATTAAAAATTCCTGAAAGATACAATTGCAATCAATATATGTGTATGTTAATATAGTTTTTGTGGCTATGGCTTATTAGCCTTTTTAAGCCTGTAACAACGGTGTTCCGCTGCATGTTTGCTGTTTGCAAGAGCGTCGGTTGGAAGGAGATGAATACGATGCACAAAATTATTGAAGAAATTACTAAAGAACAACTTCGCAATGATCTTCCAGCTTTTCGCCCTGGTGATACTGTTCGTGTCCATGTTAAAGTAGTAGAAGGTACACGTGAGAGAATCCAGTTATTCGAAGGGTTGGTCATTAAGCGCCGTGGGGGCGGAATTAGTGAAACATTCACTGTCCGTAAAATCTCTTATGGTGTTGGAGTTGAGCGTACATTCCCTGTACACACTCCAAGAATTGCGAAACTTGAAGTAGTGCGTCGCGGTAAAGTTCGCCGTGCGAAACTTTACTATCTACGTAAATTACGTGGAAAAGCAGCTCGTATCAAAGAAATTCGATAATCTATGTTTAAACGTTAAAAGGAGCTTGGTTTCAAGCTCCTTTTATTCATATGGAGTATATTAATACTGCTATTGAATAAGAGACTAAGAAAATAGACCCATTATAAAAGATAATATATGAATTAAGTTTATTTTTCATATACAATAGTGTATACATAAAGAAAAGCTATAATTTTGTATAGTGTAGTGATCTCTATTGGATGGTGAAACGATGACTAAAGAAAAAAATGAACTATGGGAATGGACAAAGGCTCTACTGATAGCAATCGGATTGGCAGCAATTATAAGATATTTTTTATTTGCACCAATTGTAGTGGATGGATATTCAATGATGCCCACCCTACACAATGGGGACCGAATGATCGTGAATAAACTAGGAAAACCAAAGCGATTTGATATCATCGTTTTCCACGCACCTGAACAAAAAGATTATATTAAACGAGTAATTGGATTACCAGGTGATACAGTTGAATATCGGGATGATACACTTTATATTAACGGTAAACCGTATGCAGAACCATACTTGGAGGCATATAAAAGTCAAATTCTCGAAGGGCCTTTAACGGAAGATTTCACATTAGAAGAAACTCCTGTTGGTCAAAAAACGGTACCTGAAGGTGAATTATTTGTGATGGGCGACAATCGAAGATCTAGTAAAGATAGTAGACATATTGGCTCTATCCCGTTAGAAAAAGTCATTGGTGATACGAATATTGTATATTGGCCATTTAAAGATATTAGATATGTTAAGTAGATGGTTGGAGGCATAGATTCATGACTATTCAATGGTTCCCTGGACATATGGCAAAAGCACGCAGGGAAGTAACAGAAAAGCTAAAATTAGTTGATATTATATTTGAACTCGTTGATGCCAGGATCCCTGATTCTTCCTCTAATCCTATGTTAAAGGAGATTATTCAACAAAAGCCACGACTAATTTTATTAAATAAAGCGGATATGGCCGACCAGAAGTTAACGAATAAATGGATTGATTATTATTCGAATCAAGGACATACAGCCTTATCAATCAATTCGCAAGCCGGTACAGGTATTAAAGAGATTGTGAAAGCTTCAGAAAAAATATTACAAGAAAAAATTGAGCGTCAAAGAGCAAAAGGACTAAAGCCAAGAGCGATTAGGGCTATGATTATCGGGATACCAAATGTAGGTAAATCAACGTTGATCAATAGATTGGCGAAACGTAATATTGCAAAAACCGGAAATACTCCTGGCATCACGAGGGCCCAGCAATGGATTAAAGTAGGTAAGGAGCTTGAACTTTTAGATACTCCTGGAATACTATGGCCGAAATTTGAAGATCCAGAAACCGGATATAAGCTTGCTTTAACGGGAGCCATCAAGGATACCTTGCTTAACATGCAAGACATAGCAGTATTTGGACTAAAATTTTTACAAGACTATTACCCAGAAAGACTTTTAGAACGTTATCAATTAACGGAGATTCCAGAAGAAATATCCGTTTTATTTGATAGGATTGGTCAGTTTAGAGGAAGTCTTACTTCCGGTGGAAAAGTGGATTATGACAAAACAGCTGAAATTGTCATAAGAGATCTTAGAATGCAGAAATTTGGCAATCTGACATTTGATTTGCCGGAAATAAAGCCGGAATGAGATCCCATTATGGGGTCTTTCATTTTTATTTGGAGCTGGAATATGGAAAAAATATCTATTAAAGAAATTAGAAAATTAATGGAGAATGTTCAAGATGAAAATGATCCATTATTGATACAGCTATCTACAGATGCTAGAAAAGGAGTAAAGGATTTACTCGATAAGTGGCATCAAACGAAACAGCAAGAAAAAGCTGATCGAGATCATTATACACTTATGCAAACGTATGAAATAAAGGCAAGGACAGAAGGTTTTCATTTAATTGCTGGTATTGATGAAGTTGGCAGAGGTCCTCTAGCAGGTCCAGTAGTGTCTGCAGCTGTTATTCTTCAAGAAAATGCATATATTCCTGGGTTGAATGACTCGAAAAAACTTTCAGAAAAAAAGCGTAACGAGTTGTACAAACATATTATGGATGAAGCAATTGCGGTTGGAATTGGGATCATTTCAGCTGAAGAAATAGATAGAGTTAATATTTATGAGGCAACTAAAAAATCTATGTTGGCAGCTGTTCAAAATTTAAAAGTTCAACCGGATTACTTATTATTAGATGCAATGAAACTGAATAGTATCTATCCTGAAACCTCTATCATTAAAGGTGATGCTAAAAGTGTATCAATTGCTGCCGCATCTATTGTGGCAAAAGTAACACGTGATAGAATGATGGAAGAATATCACATTCAATATCCGCAATATGGTTTTCATTTACATATGGGCTACGGCACAAAACTACATCTCGATACTCTTGATACTCACGGCCCTTGTACAATACATAGAAAATCTTTCGCTCCAATAAAACAGCTGTTTGAATAGAGGTGACATTTTAATGGTCATGCAAGCTGTCATGAAGTCTTTGCTTCAAAACCAAGAAGCTAAGCCAACAAGCTCCATTCAATTTCGACCTGGTCAGATTTTTTATGGAGTCATTCAAAAACTATTTCCAAATCAGCATGCGGAAATCCAAGTAGGGGCAAAAAAATTAATCGCAAAACTGGAGGTCCCCCTAACGAATGGTAAAGGTTACTGGCTTCAAGTCACATCTAATGATGGCGCTCCCAAATTAAAACTGCTTAATACCTCAACACCGTTTTCGCAAAGCGAGAGTAGTTCAACTTCATCCCTTTTACAGCAGTTAGGGCTTCATAGCCATAAAATGAATCATTCACTTATACAATTCTTGAGGAACGAGAATATACCGTTGACAAAAGAAGAAATTGTTCGTGCAGCTCAACTTCTTCCACTTGCAAATAATGTAGAAGACGGATTACAAACAATCAAAATGATGTCTGATAGAAAATGGCCATTAAATGAAGGGATATTTAAATCATTCCTTGCTCTCGGAAAAGATGAATCTACAGCACAGTTATTACACTCATTACGTGCATCTTTGCTTTTAGAAAAAAATCCGACGAATTCGGGAAAGGAAATAGTAAATTTATTACAATCTTGGGATTCCGAAGATGCAGAAATGGTGCAATATGGACGTGAAAAAACGTTAAATCAATTGAAACAATCGTTGCACAGAACAGGGATGTTTTATGAAAACTCTCTTTTAGATCGAGAAATTAATAGAGAATCGTTAACAGAATCAATAAAACCTTTATTAGTTAGATTTTTACAGGAAACGTCACAATCGAATCTTAGTGAATCTAAAAATATTGTAGAACAACTTTTATTTAGGATGAATGGATATCAGCTTGTATCATCTGATAATGGGCCAATTCATCATTTGTTATTTGAATTCCCCATTAAACTTGGTCAATTCCAATCTGAAATCTTAATGCAATGGTCAGGAAAGCGAACAAGTGAAGGGAAGATTAATTCCGATTATTGTCGGGTTATTTTTTACTTAGATTTAGAGCACTTAAAAGAAACAGTAGTTGATATGAACGTTCAAAACCGAATTGTAACAGTAAATATTGTGAATTCTAGCAATATTTTGCAGAAATTATCAGAGTCTCTTCTACCTGATGTAGCAAATGGATTAAAAGAAATAGGGTACCATTTATCATCAGTAAATTTTAAATTACCGGAAAATCTTAAACAACAAGATAATAAAAAAAGCCGTTATTACTCCCAACAGTCCTATTCTGGAGTTGATTTCCGAATATGAAGAATAGAAAAGATGATATTTCAATAAAAGAAGCTGTGGCCCTTCATTATCAGAGTGATTTGCATGAGGCGCCGATTGTAGTTGCAAAGGGAAAAGGGCTTATAGCAGATAATATTTTGGCAAAAGGGGAAGAACATAATATTCCTGTCCAGCAGGATGCTACCCTTGTAGAATTACTAGGACAACTTAATATAAACGAAACGATTCCGGAAGATTTGTATAATGCTGTGGCTGAAGTTTTTGCTTTTATATATAAGTTAGATAAACATAAAGGAAACGGGCATTTATAATATTGGACATCCGTTAAACGTTTTAATACAATATATAAGGCAATCTATTTTTTGACAGAGTGATTGGAGGATGGAAAATGAATATCCATGAATATCAAGGTAAAGAAATCCTCAGAAAATATGGGGTTTCCGTACCTAATGGAAAAGTAGCTTTCACCGTTGAAGAGGCAGTAGAAGCGGCTAAGCAGCTTGGTTCCGAAGTAAGTGTAGTAAAAGCACAAATTCACGCGGGTGGCCGTGGTAAAGCTGGTGGAGTAAAAGTAGCTAAAAACTTAGATGAAGTCCGTACATATGCCAATGAAATTTTAGGGAAAACACTTGTTACTCATCAAACAGGTCCTGCTGGAAAAGAAGTAAAACGTCTGTTGATTGAAGAAGGCTGTGATATTAAAAAGGAGTATTATGTTGGTTTAGTTGTAGACCGTGCTACTGACCGCGTCGTTTTGATGGCTTCTGAAGAAGGCGGTACTGAAATTGAAGAAGTAGCAGCAAATACACCTGAGAAAATTTTCTATGAAACTGTAGATCCAGTTGTCGGATTAACAGGATTCCAAGCACGTAGAATCGCTTTTAATATTAATATTCCAAAAGAGCTTGTTGGTAAGGCAGCTAAATTCATGATTAGTCTATATAAAGCTTTTGTAGACAATGATTGCTCAATTGCTGAAATCAATCCATTAGTTGTTACAGGTGATGGTAATGTAATGGCTCTTGATGCTAAATTAAATTTTGATTCTAACGCTCTTTACAGACATAAAGATATTCTTGAATATCGTGACCTTGATGAAGAAGATGCAAAAGAAATTGAAGCATCTAAATATGACCTAAGCTATATTTCTCTTGATGGAAACATCGGTTGTATGGTTAACGGTGCCGGACTTGCGATGGCTACAATGGACATCATTAAATATTATGGTGGGGATCCGGCAAACTTCCTTGATGTTGGGGGCGGTGCGACAGCAGAGAAAGTAACGGAAGCATTTAAAATAATCCTTTCGGATGAGAATGTAAAAGGTATTTTCGTCAATATTTTCGGAGGAATTATGAAATGTGACGTTATTGCAACTGGTGTTGTTGAAGCAGCTAAACAAGTAGGTCTTGAAGTACCGCTTGTTGTCAGACTAGAAGGTACGAATGTTGATTTAGGAAAGAAAATTTTAAACGAATCTGGATTAAACATTATTGCTGCTGAATCAATGGCAGACGGTGCGCAAAAAATTGTTAAATTAGTAGGATAAAACGTCTGCACCCCAGAAAACTGAAAGGTAGGGAAAATCATGAGTGTTTTTGTCAATAAAGATACGAAAGTAATCGTGCAAGGAATTACAGGATCTACTGCACTTTTTCATACAAAGCAAATGCTTGAATACGGCACGAAAATCGTTGGCGGAGTAACACCTGGAAAAGGTGGAACAGAAGTTGAAGGAGTTCCTGTTTTTAATACTGTTGAAGAAGCAGTTAAAGCTACAGGTGCCAACGCATCCGTTATTTATGTTCCTGCGCCGTTTGCTGCTGATGCGATATTAGAAGCCGTAGACGCTGAATTAGACCTTGTCATTTGTATCACAGAGCATATTCCTGTTCTTGATATGGTAAATGTAAATCGTTATATGGAAGGCAAGAAAACTCGTCTTGTCGGACCTAACTGCCCTGGTGTCATTACTCCAGATGAATGTAAAATCGGTATTATGCCAGGATATATTCATACGAAAGGCCATGTAGGGGTAGTTTCCCGTTCTGGTACTTTAACTTATGAAGCTGTGCATCAATTAACTCAAGCAGGAGTTGGTCAATCCACTGCAGTCGGAATCGGCGGAGACCCTGTTAATGGAACGAATTTCATCGATGTATTGAAAGCATTTAACGATGATCCTGAAACAGAAGCTGTCATCATGATAGGTGAAATCGGTGGTACAGCTGAGGAAGAAGCTGCAAGATGGGTTAAAGCTAATATGACTAAACCCGTTGTTGGATTTATTGGAGGACGTACAGCACCTCCAGGGAAACGTATGGGACATGCTGGAGCGATTATTTCAGGCGGAAAAGGTACCGCTGACGAAAAAATTCGCGTCATGAATGAGTGTGGCATCCAAGTTGCAGATACACCTTCTGTCATTGGAGAAACTCTTATTAGCGTAATAAAAGAAAAGGGTCTTTACGAAAAGTGCAAAACACACTAAAATAACATGTTTTTCACCAAAATAGCCCCTCCGAAAAGAGGGGTTATTTTAACAGTAAAGAAATATACTTTTTTTATAAGTATGATTTTTCAGGTAAGATTATTATTGTCTAGCTCAAGCAGCCATCGATTAGCAAACTTGTGGTTAAGTCAACATCGTCTCGCCTTTTAGACTCAACGTGTTTCCATTGTCTCGTCAGAACCTTATAGAGGAACGTCGACTAAAAACCGCCACATCCTGTGGCGACGTCGACGGACCCACATCCTGTGGGCCTGTACGTCGCTGAACAGGCGCTTCGCTTTTGTTCTAAAAAATACTAAAGGAGTGAACCAAAATTTTTAAAGAAAAGTTATTTCATCTCGTTCATTGCAGATCTATAACAAATGCAATGATTAGAAATCTTCTAAAACTAGATCCTCAATTGCAAAACCTATACAAAATGCCCCCAGCAAAACTTCAACAATTCCTTCAAATTCATTCAAGCAAAATGGAGAAGTTTAAATATGAGTTCCATTCCATTAACGTGCATAAACTTACTAAACTATATAACTCAAAGAACATATCTTATATTACTTTTCATGATTCTGACTACCCTCAAGTGTTACAAGAAATTCATGATCCACCTTTAGTTCTTTTTTTTAAGGGAAACAAAAACTTGTTAACTAAACACGCCATTGCCATTGTTGGTGCTCGTGCAGCTAATAAATATGCACAAACTGCTCTTGACTTGATTTTGCCTGAACTAATAAGGAATAATATTGTTATTGTAAGTGGGTTGGCAAAAGGTACCGATACTTTCGCCCATGAAAAAACGATTGAAAGTGGTGGCAAAACGATAGCCGTCCTCGGTGGGGGATTTTTCCACTTATATCCTCCAGAAAATAAAGCGCTTGCAGCCGAAATCGAAAAAAACCATTTACTATTATCTGAATATGCTCCTATAATCAAACCAGAGAGATGGCATTTTCCGATGAGGAATCGCATTATTAGCGGACTGGCGAAAGGAACAATCGTTGTTCAAGCAAAAAAGAGAAGTGGATCATTAATAACGGCCGACATGGCATTAGAAGCAGGTAGAGAAGTTTTTGCCTTTCCCGGTCCGATCAACGATTCTCTTTCTGAAGGAACGAATCATCTTATTCAGCAGGGAGCAAAGTTAATTACTTCCGGAAATGATATTTTAGAGGAAATAATTTTAGAGTAACCACGGTAAATCTTTTAAGATATGTTATAGAACATTATTTTTTTTACATCAAAGTTTAGTGAGGGAGAAGGTGCAAGACTTAGAGGGCAAACACTTAACAGAGGACACCAGAGGTGCGTAAAACCTATGGAAAGTTAGATTTTGGAGTGGAAATTAGGACTGAAGAATTGCAACTTAAAAATAAAAAGCTTGCAATTAATGTTATGGTAGGATAGATTTTTCATAAACATTTTTAACGAAATGATAAAGATCATTTACTGACTTCGATATTCTTCATTGACAAAATGATCTTTCCCATATAGTATTTACTCTGATTTATAGGGAGGATTGTGCATGTCGGATTACTTAGTAATTGTGGAATCGCCTGCGAAGGCTAAAACAATAGAACGATATCTTGGAAAAAAATATAAAGTGAAGGCATCCATGGGCCATATTAGAGACCTGCCAAGAAGCCAAATGGGTGTAAATGTTGAGGAAAATTATGAACCTAAATATATAACGATTAGAGGAAAAGGACCAGTATTAAAAGATTTAAAAACCGCTGCAAAAAAAGCGAAAAAAGTTTTTCTCGCAGCTGACCCTGATCGTGAAGGTGAAGCCATTGCATGGCACTTAGCTCATAGCTTGGATGTAGATGTTAATTCGGATTGCCGTGTAGTATTTAATGAAATAACTAAAGATGCCATTAAGGAGTCTTTTAAGCATCCTCGTCCAATTAATATGGACTTAGTCGATGCCCAACAGGCTAGAAGGGTGTTAGATAGGCTTGTTGGCTATAATATTAGCCCACTTTTTTGGAAAAAAGTAAAAAAGGGACTAAGTGCAGGAAGAGTACAATCTGTCGCAGTACGTTTAATAATTGACAGAGAAAATGAAATTAAGAAATTTATCCCTGAGGAATATTGGTCAATAGAAGGGGATTTTAAAAAGAATAAAGAACGTTTTCAAGCTTCGTTTTATGGGTTGAACGATAAAAAAGCAAAGCTCAGTAATAAAGATGATGTTGATTCCATCATGAACAAATTAAATGGCGATACCTTTCTAGTAGAATCGGTCGAAAAAAAGGAGAGAAAGAGAAATCCTGCTTTGCCATTTACTACTTCTTCATTACAGCAAGAAGCTGCAAGAAAATTGAACTTTAGAGCAAAAAAGACGATGATGCTAGCGCAGCAATTATACGAGGGAATAGCAATTGGCAAGGAAGGCACCGTCGGCCTTATCACATATATGAGAACTGATTCTACAAGAATCTCAGAAGTAGCTCAGAAAGAAACAGCCGAATATATTGAGGCTAAGTTTGGAAAAGACTTTTTAAAATATTCCAATCAAAAAGAGAAAAAACAGACGAATGCTCAAGATGCCCACGAAGCTATAAGACCTACTAGTACTTTAAGAAATCCGGATTCCGTTAAAGCATACTTAAGCAGAGATCAATATCGTTTGTATAAGTTAATATGGGATCGATTTGTGGCGAGTCAAATGGCACCTGCGGTTATGGATACAATGGCTGTAACGCTAAAAAATGGTGAAGTTTATTTTCGTGCAAACGGATCAAAAATAAAATTTCCTGGCTTCATGAAAGTATATGTTGAGGGAACGGACGACCAACAAGAAGAGAAAGAAAACATGCTGCCGGAATTGGTTGTAGGTGACAAGGTTAATGCTGAAAAGCTAGTTCCAAAACAGCATTTTACACAACCACCTCCAAGGTATACGGAGGCAAGACTAGTAAAAACACTTGAAGAACTTGGAATAGGCAGACCATCTACGTATGCGCCGACACTAGATACTATTCAAAAACGTGGATATGTCGCACTTGATAATAAACGATTTGTCCCTACTGAACTTGGGGAAATTGTTCATGAAATAATGATGGAATTTTTCCCTGAAGTAATCGATGTAGAATTTACTGCAAAGATGGAAAATGAGTTGGATGAAATTGAAGAAGGCAAAATCAAGTGGGTTTCTATTATTGATGAATTTTATAGAGACTTCGAGAAGAATTTGAAAAAAGCCGAAAAAGAGATGCAAGAAGTAGAAATTAAAGATGAATACGCAGGCGAGGATTGCGAAAACTGTGGAAACCCAATGGTTATAAAAATGGGACGTTTCGGTAAATTTATGGCATGCAGTAATTTTCCGGATTGCCGGAATACGAAACCCATAGTGAAGGAAATTGGTGTAAAATGTCCAAAGTGTAAAGAAGGAAATATCATAGAAAGAAAAAGTAAAAAGAAACGAATTTTTTACGGATGTGATCGATACCCTTCCTGTGATTTCGTTTCATGGGATAAACCACTCGAACGCCCTTGTCCAAAATGCAGCGGTGTTTTAGTCGAGAAAAAACTGAAAAAAGGAATACAGGTTCAATGTACGGAATGTGATTACAAAGAAAAACATGTACAATAATAAAAACATTAAAAGCTATCTCCATAAGAAAGGGGATAGCTTTTTCAATGCTTAATAAATAATAATTTAGAAAAGTTGTGTATATCCAATTAAAGATAGACTCCGTCTAGCTACAGCGCCAATCGACTAGCAAACATCTTTGCCTTTTCTTTTGCGTAAGTCAACATCGACTCGTACCTCGTCGTGTTTCCTTTATCTCAGTCAAAGACCGATATGAACGTCGACTAAAAACGCCACGTCATGTGGACGTCGACGGACCCACATCCTGTGGGCCTGTACGTTGATAAACAGGCGCTTCCGCTTTTGTTGATGCTTAAAAATGTTTTTTATGTAGTGAATAGTGTAAAATGCAATAAGTGTATATAACTCGAAAATTCATAAAGATAAATATCTAAAGAATAATGCGGCAAAGAACGATTTTCTATAAAATGTATGAATTGGTAATAGTAGTGAAAACAATTCAAAACTTTGTGAAAAATTTGTAACATTCATTGCAACGTCCGGTAAATTGTGATAATATTTAGTAGCCTTTAAGGGGTGAAGCGATGAATAAGTTTTCAGATGAATCAGTATACTCTTTTATTGAATACTTGCAAATTGAACGCAACTATTCCGATTACACGATTAATTTTTATAAAAAAGATATTGAGCAATTTGCTTTGTTCATGAATGCACAAGGAATAAAGTCCTTTTCCGATGTAGAGTACGTCGATGCCCGACTTTTTGTAACAGAACTATATAACAAGAAATTAGCACGGGCAAGTGCTTCGAGAAAAATTTCCTGCCTTCGAAGTTTTTATAAATTTCTTTTGAGGGAAGAATTAGTGAAAGAAAATCCATTTGCACTAGTTATTCAACCGAAAGCGGGAGTAAAGATTCCTAATTTTTTTTATGAAGAAGAGATGAATGTACTTTTCGAAGCTTGCATGGATTCGACACCTTTAAGTATAAGAAATCTTGCATTGCTTGAATTGTTGTATGCTACAGGTATAAGGGTAAGTGAATGTGCAAATATTCAACTTAAAGATCTAGACTTTGATTTTTCAACCATCCTTGTAAAAGGAAAAGGCCGAAAAGAAAGATATGTTCCATTTGGGAGTTTCGCCTTTGACGCATTACAAACCTACATACATCATGGGGCAAGAAATGAACTGATGAAAGGACAAGAAACTCATCAGTATTTATTTGTCAATTCTCGGGGTGGTCCCCTTACAGCGAGTGGAATAAGTCATATCTTGAAAAAGGTGATAGAATCTGCGTCATTGACTGGGAAAATTCATCCTCATATGATTCGTCATTCGTTTGCAACTCATTTGCTTAACAATGGGGCTGATATGAGAACGGTTCAAGAATTACTAGGACATTCTCACTTATCGTCCACTCAAGTATACACACATGTCACGAAAGAACATTTACGCAAAACATATATGAACCACCATCCCAGAGCATGATAAAAGATGAGGGAGGAAAGAAAATGGACCAATTTCATGCTACAACAATATTTGCCGTCCAGCATAATGGAAAAAGTGCGATGGCTGGAGACGGTCAAGTAACATTTGGAAATGCAGTAGTAATGAAACATACAGCAAGAAAAGTCCGTAAACTTTTTAATGGGAAAGTTTTGGCAGGATTTGCAGGTTCGGTAGCTGATGCCTTCACATTGTTTGAAAAATTCGAAAGTAAACTTCAGGAATATAACGGAAACCTTCAACGTGCAGCAGTTGAGCTGGCGAAAGAGTGGAGAAGCGATAAAGTATTGCGCAAACTTGAAGCGATGTTAATTGTCATGGATAAAGAGAATCTGTTACTTGTGTCTGGTACTGGAGAAGTTATTGAACCGGACGATGGGATTCTTGCTATCGGTTCAGGTGGCCATTATGCACTCGCTGCAGGAAGAGCGTTAAAAAATTATGGAGCCGATCACTTAAGTGCAAAGGAAATGGCAAAAGCTTCTTTGGAAATTGCAGCAGATATTTGTGTTTACACGAATAGAAATATAATTGTGGAAGAACTTTAAAAAACTTAAAACATCGCTTTAAAGGAGGGTACGGTTTGGCATCTGAAAAAAAAGGATTTAATATGACCCCTAGAGAAATCGTGGAAAAGCTAGATCAATTTATCATTGGTCAGAAAGAAGCGAAGAGAGCTGTAGCGGTAGCACTTCGAAACCGATATCGAAGAGGATTATTGAGTCCCGATATGCGAGACGAAATCATTCCAAAAAATATATTAATGATTGGTCCAACAGGTGTAGGTAAAACCGAAATTGCTAGACGCATGGCAAAACTTGTTGGTGCGCCATTCGTTAAAGTAGAGGCAACAAAGTTTACAGAAGTAGGTTATGTCGGTCGTGACGTGGAATCGATGGTCCGTGATTTAATGGAAACATCGATTAGAATTGTAAAAGAAGAAAAAATGGAAGAAGTAAAAGATTTAGCTGAAAAGCATGCGAATAATCGGTTAGTAGAACTGCTAGTACCAGCGAAGAAAAAAGCAGAAGGATTTAAAAATCCATTTGAAATGATCTTTGGCGGCGGGCAGCAAGAAACAGAAGATGATGATTTGGAAAAGCAAGAAGAAATGAGTATCCGAGAGAAGAGAAGATTCATCGCTCAAAAATTAGCAAACGGTGAATTGGAAAATGAGATGGTCCAAGTTGAAGTAGAAGAACAACAGCCGTCGATGTTTGATATGCTGCAAGGTTCCGGTATGGAGCAAATGGGCATGAATATGCAGGATGCGCTAAGCAACTTAATACCGAAGAAAAAGAAAAAACGAAACTTAGCAGTGAAAGACGCGCGCATCGTTTTAACAAATGATGAAGCTCAAAAATTAATTGATATGGATGATGTTTCGCAGACGGCGATAATAAGGGCAGAGCAAACAGGAATTATTTTTATCGATGAAATCGATAAAATTGCAAGTAGAGGAAACTCCAGCTCGAATGTTGATGTATCAAGAGAAGGTGTGCAGCGCGATATTTTACCTATTGTTGAAGGGTCGACAGTGGTAACAAAATATGGTCCTGTTAAAACTGATTTTATATTGTTTATCGGAGCGGGAGCCTTCCATATATCTAAGCCATCTGATTTAATTCCTGAGCTGCAAGGACGTTTTCCTATACGTGTGGAACTAGGTAAGCTCTCTGTCGAAGATTTTGTCAGCATTCTTACAGAGCCTGATAATGCATTGATTAAACAATATATTGCATTATTGGAAACGGAAGGTATACAAATCGAATTTTCTGACGATGCTATTTACAGACTTGCCGAGATTGCCTTCAATGTCAATCAAGAAACGGATAATATTGGGGCAAGACGTCTTCATACAATAATGGAAAAACTTCTCGAAGATTTATCTTTTGAGGCACCTGATGTAGCGATGGGAACGATCAAGATTACTAAGCATTATGTCGATGAAAAACTTGCTGTTATTTCCAAAGATAAGGACTTAAGCCAGTTTATTCTATAAGAGTTTTATGTAATATCCGTCAGGGAATGTTATGAATAGTGGCTATATATTTTGCTGAAGTGAATTTATATAGAATTGTAATAATTTTAGGAGGAGAAACTATTGGAACTATTATCTAGAACAAGAACTATTAATGCAATGCTACAAAGAGCTGCGGGAAAACCCGTAAATTTTAAAGAAATGTCAGAAACACTAAGCTCCGTTATTCAGGCAAATATTTTCGTATTAAGTCGCAGAGGTAAATTGTTAGGTTATGCAATCAATCAAGCAATTGAAAATGAAAGAATGAAAAAAATGCTTGAAGATAGACAATTCCCTGAAGAATATACAAAAAGCTTATTCAATATTACTGAAACTTCTTCTAACCTTGGTGTTGATAGTGAGTACACTGCGTTTCCAGTTGAGAATAAAGAGTTGTTCAATAATGGTTTAACAACGATAGTACCAATTAACGGCGGAGGGGAACGTCTTGGAACGTTGATTCTCGCACGTTTAGAAGATGAGTTTCAAGATGATGATCTAATCTTAGCTGAATATGGTGCAACTGTTGTAGGCATGGAGATTTTACGAGAAAAATCTGAAGAAATTGAGGAAGAAGCAAGAAGCAAAGCTGTCGTACAAATGGCAATCAGTTCATTATCTTACAGTGAACTAGAGGCTATCGAACATATTTTTGAAGAATTAAATGGGAATGAAGGACTGCTCGTTGCTTCGAAAATTGCCGATCGTGTAGGAATTACACGTTCAGTCATTGTAAATGCTTTGAGAAAGCTTGAAAGTGCCGGCGTAATTGAATCCCGTTCTCTAGGTATGAAGGGAACATATATTAAAGTGTTAAATTCCAAATTTCTTAAAGAACTTGAGAAAATTAAATCAAACTAAATTTCACAAAAAAGTTACTAGATATTTTTATCTAGTAACTTTTTTATTGTTTTTTTTGGGAAATTATTACTTTTAAGGAGGTAGTTTACTCTATTTCAGCTCCAAGCAACTAACAATCTTTCGGATTCTTTCAACGATAAGCCACCTAGGGGCTCTAGGTCAAATAACCTCCAGACCAAAAGTTGAAGAACAATTTCTGGGTTTGGAGAACAACCTCTTATCTACCCCTAATCAATCGTTACCGCTTATAGTAGCTCACCATGTACCCTTTATCTCGTTAAAATCCTATAAAGTTTGTACGTCGCTGAACAGGCGATTACGCAATTATTCTTGAGACTTAAGAACTATTTTGTCTAGAATTGGGGAATTTTATCGGAAAATTGTAGTACCATGTGTAGACGTAATATGACAAAAACATTACAATGTATGTATGGTAAAACTAACCAGAATAGATAAAAAGAAGAGTGGTGTCGAAATTGCAATTATTCTCTGGTAATATTCAAACGCTTGAAAAAGCCTTGAATTATTCGTCACTTAAACAAAAAACAATTGCTCAGAATATCGCAAATGTAGACGTACCGAATTATAAAGCAAAAGCAGTAAGTTTTAAGGAAGTATTGGCGGATTCTTCTAGTCAAATCGAAGCTAATAGAACTGATCCGCGCCACTTTCGATTTACTGTCGGCAGTGAAGGACCTCAAATTTATACAAAACATAATACTGAATACAATCACAATGGAAACAACGTAGACATTGACAATGAAATGTCTGACATGGCAGCCAATCAAATCTATTACCAAGCCTTAATTGAAAGATTAAATGGAAAATTTTCTACCCTTCAAAACGTAATAAAAGGAGGAAGATAACTTGTCTATGTTTCACAGTATGGGAATAACGTCCTCCGCACTTACTGCGCAAAGATTAAGGATGGATGTTATTTCATCGAATATGGCAAATGTCGATACGACACGTGGAAAATACGTGGATGGCCAGTGGCAGCCATATACAAGAAAAATGGTAGTAATGCAGCCGAAAGAATCGTCGTTTTCATCAATTTTTAACCAAACGCTCGGCAGTAATGGAAATAACAAAATGAATGGTGTGAAAGTTTCAAATATTGTAGAAGATGATACGCCATATCGACTTGTGTACGATCCTCAACATCCGGATGCAAATGAAGAAGGCTATGTCCAAATGCCGAATGTGGACCCGTTGAAAGAAATGGTTGACTTAATGAGCGCAACTCGTTCATATGAAGCGAACGTTACCGTTTTTAATGCATCCAAATCCATGTATATGAAAGCTTTAGAGTTAGGAAAGTAAAATTAGGAGGCAATAAACCATTATGCCGATCAATAGTGTTAACATAGGAAACGTTCAGTTTAATAATGTGAATAATAATGCAAAAAATGAACTTCATGCTCAAAATAGTACAAATTTTAAGGATATGTTGAAAAAAGCAATAGATGAGGTTAATAACGCTCAAGTACAATCAGATATTGCTACAGATAAATTAGCAAGAGGAGAAAATATTGAACTTCATGAAGTAATGATCACTGCTCAAAAAGCATCGATCACAATGCAAGCAGCACTTGAAATTCGTAATAAAGCTGTTGAAGCATATCAAGAAATGATGAGAATGCAAGTTTAGGGCTAATAAGGATTGCCTTTATAGATTTGCTGCATGGTAAGGGGCTTATAAATGAAAGAGACAATAAACGAGAAAATAGCTAGTTTAAAAGAATACTGGACGAACAGAACAGGCAATCAAAAATTCATTTTACTTGGTTCAATTCTTACTGCCCTTATTTTAGTGGCTGGCATCTTCTATTTTGCCTCTAAAACCACATTAGTCCCATTGTATACGAATTTAAAACCTTCAGAGACAGGTTCAATTAAAGAAAGTCTCGATGCAAAAGGAATTAAATCGGAAATTACAGATGGTGGAAAAACAATTAAGGTTCCAGAAGATCAAGTTGATACATTGTTAGTAGAACTAGCTGCAGAAGGAATCCCGAAATCAGGAAATATCGATTATTCTTTTTTTGGTAATAATGCTGGGTTTGGTATGACAGATAATGAGTTTAATGTACTAAAACTAGATGCAACCCAAACAGAACTAGCTGAATTGATGAAAAACATTGATGGAATCGAACAAGCTAATGTCATGATAACTCTCCCTGAAAAAGGAATATTTTTAACGGATTCCAAAGCAGAAGCTTCTGCTTCCATCATATTGCAAACAAAGCCTGGTTACGAGTTCAGTGAAAAACAAATTAAATCACTATATCATCTAGTTTCAAAAAGCATACCGAACTTACCGGTGGAAAATATCGTAATCCGGAATCAATTCCTAGAATATTTTGATTTGGACAGTGAGCAGTATGCAAGCAACGGATATACTCAACAAATGCAAATAAAGAGTCAGGTTGAAAAAGATATCCAACGTCAAGTTCAAAATATGCTTGGAACATTAATGGGCTTTGATAAAGTCGTAACATCCGTTACTGCTGATATAGACTTTACCCAAGAAAACCGAGAAGAAAACCTCGTTTCTCCAGTTGATGAAGAAAATATGAGAGGTATTGCTATAAGTGCCCATCGGATTACGGAAACATTTACTGGGAATGGGGATCAAGCGGGTGGGCTTACAGAATCTGGCGATAACACCGATGTAGGAAATTCATATCTAGCAGGCAGTAACTCCAACGGTGACTATGAAAAAACAGAAGAAACGATTAACAACGAGATTAATAGAATTCGAAAAGAGATCGTAGAAAGTCCATATAAAATTAGAGATCTAGGAATTCAAGTGATGGTGGAACCTCCAAATCCGGATGACATCAACTCATTTCCTGAAGATCGAAAACAAGATATCCAAGAGCTACTCTCTACCATTATAAGGACATCTATCGACAAAGGCACTGGAACTGATTTATCGGATGATGCCATCCAAAATAAGATCGTTGTATCTGTCCAGCCGTTCAATGGAAAGGTAGATGTTAAAACTAATCCAACCCCTACGCTTCCATGGTGGATTTATGTAATAGGTGGATTGTTACTCGTTGTAATTGGTGTTCTACTATTCTTAATATTACGCAAGAGAAGAAGTGAAGAGGACGAAGACGAGGATTTAGAAGAAATGATTAATGAACCAATTGAAATTCCTGAATTAAATGAAGAAGTATTGACAGAATCGGGAATGCGAAGAAAACAGCTTGAAAAATTGGCAAAGGAAAAACCAGACGAGTTTGCCAAATTATTGCGTACATGGTTAGCAGAGGATTAGGAGGAGTTACTATTGTCTAGAAAAGGATTGACTGGAAAGCAAAAGGCAGCCATTCTCTTAATTTCGCTTGGACCCGATGTTGCATCATCTGTGTATAAGCATTTGACAGAAGAAGAAATGGAAAAATTAACATTGGAAATTTCTAGTGTGAGAAAAGTTGACTCCTCCGCAAAAGAAGATGTAATGGATGAGTTCCATAATATCGCAATAGCACAAGATTATATAACCCAAGGTGGTATCGGCTACGCAAAGACAGTTTTGGAAAAAGCACTTGGAGCTGAACAAGCCATGAGCATTATTAATAGGCTTACTTCTTCTTTACAAGTTCGGCCATTTGACTTTGCCAGAAAGGCTGATGCGGGTCAGATTTTAAATTTTATCCAGAATGAACATCCACAAACGATTGCACTTATTTTATCTTATTTAGATCCTGAGAAAGCAGGTCAAATCTTATCTGAGTTGCCGCAAGATAAGCAGACAGATATTGCAAAGCGAATTGCTGTAATGGACCGTACATCACCTGAAGTCATTAGTGAGATTGAAAGTATTCTAGAGCGAAAGCTGTCAGCGACCGTTACTCAAGATTACACTCAAACAGGTGGAATTGAAGCAGTCGTCGACGTATTAAATGGTGTCGACCGTGCAACGGAAAAGACCATTTTAGATGCTCTTGAAATTGAAGATCCTGTTTTAGCGGAAGAAATTAAAAAGCGAATGTTTGTATTCGAAGATATTGTTACGCTCGACAATAGATCTATTCAACGAATTATTCGCGAGTGTGACAATGAAGATTTATTGCTAGCGCTTAAGATTTCAAGTGATGAAGTGAAAGATGTCATTTATCGAAATATGTCAACACGAATGGTTGAAACGATAAAAGAAGAAATGGAATTTATGGGACCTGTAAGATTAAGAGATGTAGAGGAAGCTCAGACAAAAATTGTCGGCATTATACGTAGACTTGAGGAATTAGGCGAAATCATCGTGGCGCGTGGTGGAGGAGACGATATTATTGTCTAAGCTAATAAAAAATAGTTCATCACAACTACTTAATAATGATGCAAAAGTGATTAAGGTTAGAAAAATAGAATCCTTACATCAAGAACACGATGAACAGATTAATCAAACCATATTTATGGAAGAAAGAGCAGAAATTCTACGCAATGCAGAGCTAGAAGCTCAAAAACTTCTTGAGGAAGCCAAGTTAAAAGTAGATCAAATGATCGAGCAAGTGGAGATGCGTCGAACTGAATGGCAAGAAGAAGAGCAAAGGCTCGCAAGTGAAGCGTATGAAAAAGGTCTCCATCTAGGAATAGAAGAAGGCAGGCAAAATGGCTACACCGAATACGCAAGCTTAATCGAAAAAGCGAAGGATGTTGTTGATTCTTCGAAAAAAGCTTTTCAAAGCTATCTTGAAAGTTCAGAACCAACGATTGTTGAAATTGCCATAAAAGCTGCGGAACGAATTATGTATACGAGCTTGGCTGATGAAGAAGAGAGATTTATTCCACTCGTAAAAAGAGCGCTTAAAGAAGCTAAAGATTTTAAAGAAGTTCAGATTCATGTTCATCCGTTGCAGTATGAACTTTTACTATCGGAAAAAAATGAATTAGACGCAATATTCCCGCACGGAATTCAATGTTTTATTTATCCAGATGAGGATTTGGAAGAATATTCGTGCTTTATAGAATCTGAGAATGGCAGAATTGATGCAAGCGTATCTAGCCAGCTTGTTGAGTTAAAAAAGAACTTAATGGAATTACTTAAGGGCGATGATTAATGGAAGCAAAAGACTTAATTCCATATATAAAAAACATCCCGACGTTTCAGCGGTATGGCCGAGTTAGTAGAGTTGTAGGGCTAATGATTGAATCACAAGGTCCTGAATGTTCCATCGGCGATGTATGTTTGATTCATATAGGCGGGAAAGCAAAGAAAAGAAAGATTATGGCAGAGGTTGTTGGTTTTAAGGAGCAGCATATTATCCTGATGCCATATACAAATATTCAAGAAATTGCACCGGGCAGCCTAGTTGAAGCCACTTCAAATCCTTTGCAAATTAAGGTTGGTCCTGAGTTAATCGGCCGTGTAGTAGATTCATTAGGCAACCCAATGGATGGACTCTCAATGCCGATGCGAATGAAATCTATTCCGACAGATCAGACACCTCCAAACCCATTGAGCAGGCCGCCTGTTTCCGAGAAACTGGAAGTTGGAGTAAAAACAATAGATAGTTTGCTAACAGTCGGAAAAGGACAGAGAATGGGAATATTTGCAGGAAGTGGAGTCGGAAAAAGTACATTACTTGGGATGATTGCAAGAAATACGACAGCAGATATTAACGTCATTGCACTCATCGGAGAACGAGGCAGGGAAGTAAGAGAATTTATTGATAGAGATCTTGGCCCTGAAGGTTTGAAAAAGACAATCATCGTGGCAGCCACATCGGATATGCCCGCTCTTATGAGAATTAAAGGCGCATTTACTGCAACGGCAATAGCAGAATATTTCCGAGACAAGGGAAATGATGTCATGTTCATGATGGATTCCGTCACAAGGGTAGCAATGGGACAGAGAGAAGTCGGACTAGCAGTTGGAGAACCGCCTGCTACTAAAGGTTATACCCCTTCAGTCTTTGCCATATTGCCTCGCCTTTTAGAACGAACAGGAACAAATGAACATGGGTCGATTACTGCATTTTATACAGTTCTAGTAGACGGTGATGATATGAATGAACCAATTGCTGATGCGGTTAGAGGGATATTAGATGGACATATCGTCCTAGATCGCGAATTAGCAAATAAAGGTCAGTATCCTGCTATAAACGTTTTAAAAAGTGTAAGTCGGCTTATGAATCACCTTGCTGAAAAAGATCACCGCAGAGCAGCTGAAAGGCTTAGAGATTTATTGAGTATTTATTCTAACTCCGAGGACTTAATTAATATTGGCGCATATAAACGTGGTGCATCGAAAGAAATAGATGAGGCCATATTAGCATATCCAACTATTATTAATTTCCTTAAACAAGAAACAAATGATCATTTTACGATTCAAGAAAGTATTGACAGTATGATTGACCTGATGAAAATAGGTGAATTGAATTGAAATACGAGTACAAATTCCAAAAAATTTTAAAGCTAAAAGAACGGGAAAAGGACGAGGCATTGTCTTTATACCAAGATTCAGTTAAAAATTTTGAAGTCGTCGCAGAACAATTATTTGATTTATTGAAGAAGAAAGAAAATCTTGAGCAATATCAACTAAATGAACTAGCAAACGGCCTTTCCATTCATAAAATCCGGCATTATCAACAATTTATCAGTAATTTAGAAAAAACAATTAATCATGTACAACGACTAGTTATGAATGCACGAAATACGATGAATTGGTATGAAGAAAAGCTTAAAGAGAGCAATATCGAAGTAAAAAAATATGAAAAATTAAAAGAGAAAACCTATCAATATTACTTGCAAATGCTTGATAAAACAGAAAATATGCACCTTGATGAATATGCTTCCGTTCAATATTTTCATCGAGGCGGAAATTAGGTGAGAAAGTGGAAAAAACCTTAAAAAATCAAAATATCGAAAAGGAACCGAGCACTTTTCATCGGTTTATCTTTTGGGTTTTAATTCCGCTTCTATTTGCGCTCTTTTTAACTTTACTGATTACCTCGATAGCTGGGGTAAATGTTTTCCAAAGGGCAAAAGAGATAGGTGAAAAGGTTCCTGTTATTTCTAGTATGATTGCTGGTACGGCAAAGGATAATCTCCTCGAGTATGAGGAAAAAATCGTTAGTCTCGACGCCGAAATACAAAATAAAAATGCGCAAATTGATCAGCTTAAATCACAGATTGATAAAAATGAAACTGAAAAAGAACGCTTTTTACTAGAAAAGGAACAGCTGGAACAAACAATCGATGAATTAAGGCAAATGCGAGACGAAAATAAACGTGCTTATAAAGAAATTGTTTCAACCTATGAAGCAATGGCGCCAAAAAATGCAGCTCCCATTATTTTAGAAATGAAAGATGATGAAGCTGTAAAAGTATTGTCTAATATTGGCACTGAATCTTTAGCAAAGATATTAGAAAAAATGCCTCCTGAGCAAGCCGCAAAATATTTAGAAAAGCTTTCTGCGAAAACAGAGTAATTTTTCACATTTGAAAGGGGGTGAAAATATGAAAATAGGCGGATTGGAATCAACCTTTTTCCAGGAACCATTATCTGCTACTAGCTCTATGACCACGAATAACTCACGTTTTCAAATGATCTTAGGGGCAACACTTGCAAATAATGGGAAAATCCTTACAGAGGAACAATCAGCACAAGAAATGGATATTATCACGAGTCTGATTGAGGCTTTAATGGAAAATGTTGATACGGATGAAATGAATTTTAACCAAGATCTACGACAATCTTTAGATGAAACCATCCAAAAATTAGTTGATTGGCTAAAAGAGAATGTGGATTCCGTTCAATTGCCAGAATCAATAAAGCAGGACGAGCTCCTCCCAGAGGACTTTTTATCGGCATCGGTTTTATTGTTTAACATTATGAATGAAGTAAATAATGATACATTGAAAAGTTTACCTTTAGAGAAAACGGCACCTTATATTAAAGCTGTTAAAGAATTTCTTTTTGTTGCAAAGGAGAACGTTGTTAGCCTAAAAGAAATGCAGCAGCTTGAAGAATTGGAAGTATCGATGGAGCATTTATTAAAAAGACTTCAGGAGATGGCGAAGGATACAAAACATCAAAATATGAGACATACGTTAGATAATGTATTTTCTAAAGGGAAAGAACTGAATCATTTCCAACAACTAGGCAACAGCTCGAATGTATTGCAGTCGTTATTAGGAAAGACTCCTCATGATCGAGGATTAAGTAAGCAGATTGTTGATGCTAACCTTGATATGTCAACAAATTCAAATCCGGTTTTACGAACTGAATCTTTTATTTTGAATGTAAGGGATTCTGTAAATGAAGAAACCGCGATGCGTGGGTTTGTAAGAGAGTTTTCCAATATATTAGCAAGGTCTAGCCTTACAAAAGGATTTAATACGACAAGATTATTAATAAGGCTGCATCCGGAAGAATTAGGAACATTAAGGGTAGAACTTTTACAAAAAGATGGGCAAATGACAGCTAGAATTTTAGCTTCCACGCATAAAGCAAAAGAAATGCTTGATTTACAGCTTAGTAGTTTAAGACAAGCTTTTACTCAACAAAACATTTCGGTAGACCGGTTAGAAGTAACATACAGCCAAACTGATCTGCAAAGATATACAAATCAAGAAGGCCGTGGGAATCAACAGCACCAACAAGAACAGAATCAAGAACAAAGGGAATCAAGTCAAGAACATGATAGTAATTTTAAAGACGCTTTAAGCAATATTTTATTTGAAACGGAGGTGTAGTACGCAAAATGCCAATATCAATCGACTCTGACTTGTTATATTCGTCTGTTCAAAAAAGAGAAGCTAAAACAGGTAATGATATTTTAGGGAAAGATGATTTTCTTAAACTGTTAATGGTTCAATTGCAAAATCAGGATCCAATGAACCCGATGCAGGATAAAGAATTCATTGCTCAAATGGCCACCTTTTCTTCGTTAGAGCAAATGACGAATATGAACAAATCAATTGAAAAAATGGTTCAATATGAATCACAGTCCAGTTTAATTGCTCTCAGTCAATTCGTAGGAAAAGAAGTGACATGGCATAAGATCAATGAAACTTCTGAAACGGAAGAACCAACTTTTTCAAATGGAAAAGGAATTGTAAGTTCCGTTCAATTTGTTGGTGATACTGTAAAGTTCACATTGGAGGATGGGACAGAATTAATTCCTGCGAACATCTCACAAGTTAATAATATTGCTGCTGAAACACCACTTATTTACGCCACTTCCATGATTGGAAAAAGTATTACATGGATGAAAAATGATGAGGAGCAAAGTGGAATCGTTACGTCGGTTTCCATGAAGAACAATCAAGTATTTCTTCAAACGGAGGACGGACAATCAATTAAGACAAATGAAGTTGTAAAAATAAGCTAGTAAAGGAAGTTGTGAAAATGAAAAATCACATGATTCATAAGCTTCCTGTGCAGCCAATTACGATACAGCCTAATACTCGTTCAAGCAAAACGGCAAAATCTAGTAACCAAACATTTTCACAATTGTTAGATCAAGCTGTTGCTCTTGAAAATCCACTTACGATAAGTAAACATGCCGAAATGAGAATGGGTCAGAGAAAAATCTCAATTGAACCTCAAGTATGGGAACAAATTGGGTTAAAAGTAAATGAAGCTAAACAAAAAGGTGTGAAAGATTCACTTGTTTTGTTGAAAAATGCAGCTTTAATTGTGAGCGCGAAAAATAATACGGTCGTAACCGTAATGGACAGGCAGGAAGCCGGAAGTCAAATTTTTACGAATATCGATGGAACTATCCTTTTGGATTAAATCAACTAATAAGGAAATCAGCTGGACCTTTTTAGGAAGCTGAGAGCCGCCGACTGACAGACGCGGTTCATAGAAAGGAGATCATATAAAATGATTCGTTCGATGTATTCTGGTATAAGCGGAATGAAAAACTTCCAAACAAAACTGGATGTAATAGGAAACAACATAGCGAACGTTAACACTTATGGATTTAAAAAAGGTCGTGTTACGTTCAAAGATATGGTCAATCAAACAATATCAGGTGCAAGTGGCCCCTCTCAAGGAAAAGGAGGAATTAACCCGAAACAAGTAGGGCTCGGTTCTCAACTTGCAGCGATTGATACAATTGATACGCAAGGCTCCTTGCAAACAACAGGCCGAGTACTTGACCTTGCGATTCAAGGTGATGGGTATTTAGTTGTTGCGGAAGGGGCATTTGGTGGAACACCTAGTACTTTCACACCGACTTCAACCTACTATACAAGAGCTGGAAATTTATATATAAGTAGTGAGGGGTATCTAGTAACTTCTGGTGGGCATTATGTATTATCAGATAATGAAACACCTATTCGATTAAATGATGGTGATATTGAAGGTATTAAAAATTTGAGTATATCAGAGGATGGGAAGATTACCTATATTGCATCAGTTGAAGATACTATAACAACTGTAGGCGATTTTACTAGAGAAGGAACTAGCGATCTATTTATTTCAGACATATCAATCGCCCTTGCCCGCTTCAAAAACCCTGGCGGACTTGAAAAAGTCGGAGAAAATATGTATACCAATACTGTTAACTCCGGAGAAGCTTCCTATAAAATACCCGGCACCGACGGAGCAGGCATTTTAGTTTCCGGTGCTCTCGAAATGTCTAACGTAGACCTCTCAGAGGAATTTACAGAGATGATTGTTGCTCAACGTGGTTTCCAAGCGAATACGAGAATCATTACAACATCTGATGAAATTTTGCAGGAACTCGTTAATTTAAAACGATAATGTAAGGGGGGAGCAGAGCCGGGTGCTCTAATAAACCGGCTCTGACCATTCATTGATCACAATAACTAGATTAAATGGAAAGACCTTTCAACTTAATGCAATATATATTGAAAAAATAGAGTCATTTCCAGATACTACTATAACCCTCACGAATGGACGCAAATATGTAGCAGCAGAATCAGAGGAGTTAATAAGAAGGCGTATCTTGGAATTCTATCAGTCCATTAATCTCCTCGGCCGCAAAGAATTGGAGGATTTAAAAGATGAGTAAAAAATTAATTCCAACGATGATGGTTCTTTTAACGGCAATTTTACTGCTCGCTACATTGACCTTAATCATTATTATGAATCTAGGTGATAAAGGTAACAAGAAAGAACCAACGATAGATGAAGTAGTTAAAGTATCTGTAGATGTACCAGAGATAATGACAAATGTAAAAAATGGTGATTACGTCAAGATTTCCTTTAAAGTACAAACAGATGGAAAAAAAGCAATGCAAGAGTTTAAGAAGAGAGACTTTCAGGTAAAAAATTTAATTATATCGGAGCTTTCCGAATTGGAGCCATCTGATTTAGATGGTAAAGAAGGTAAACAAAAGCTGGAAGAAACGGTGAAAGAAAAAATAAATAGCTTAATGCAAAATGGAAAGATAGTTAGAGTGTATATCACCTCCTATGTCATTTCTTAACATTACTAGTATCCTATTTTGAAACGGGGGTGCAGCTATGCCAGAAGATGTATTATCCCAGAGTGAGATAGATGCCTTGCTATCTGCAATATCAACGGGTGAAATGTCTGCAGAAGATTTTAAAAAAGAAGAAGAAGTTAAAAAGGTTAAAATATATGATTTTAAACGAGCATTAAGATTTTCTAAAGATCAAGTTAGAAGTTTAACGAGAATATATGAAAATTTTGCCCGTATGCTGACAACCTATTTTTCAGCTCAACTTAGGACTTATGTAAATATTACAGTAGCATCAGCAGACCAAATACCTTATGAAGAGTATGTTCGCTCTGTTCCTAATATGACGATTTTAAATGTCATCGAGGTACCTCCTCTTGAAGGTAGAATGATCATGGAAATCCATCCAAATATCGCTTATGCGATGGTCGATCGTATCCTTGGCGGAAAAGGTACATCCTTAAATAAAATCGATAACTTAACTGAAATTGAAACAAGGCTTATGACAAATTTGTTTGAGCATACATTGGAACATTTACAAGAAGCTTGGTCGGGAATTGCAGAAATAGATCCTTATTTGGCCGAGTTAGAAGTAAACCCACAATTTTTGCAAGTCGCGACTCCGAATGAAACAGTCGTCGTCATCTCGATGAATGCAAGTGTAGGAGAAACGAGTGGGATGATTAATATTTGCATTCCACACGTATTGTTGGAACCAATCATTCCAAAGCTTTCGGCACATTATTGGATGGAAACAAACGCAAAAGTTAGAAAGCCGGAAGAGGTTGCATTGCTGGAAGAGAAAATCAAAGAAGCTCATATTGATTTAACTGTGGAACTTGGGCTTTCTACCATTTCAATTCAAGACTTCTTATCGTTAGATTTAGGGGATGTCATTGAATTGAATAGTCGTATCGATGAACCTCTTAAAATCAAAGTTGGTGAAAAGCAAAAATTCATTGGACAGCCTGGTAAGCGAAATAAAAAAATGGCTGTACAAATAATCGATAATATAAAGGAGGGCGAAGGAGATTATGAATGGTGAAATGCTCTCACAAGATGAGATTGATGCGTTATTACGTGGAGAACCTGTGACAGAGGAACCAAATAAACAAGAAGAAGTTCACAATGTATTAGATTATTTAGATGAAATGCAACAAGATGCAATAGGAGAACTTGGGAATATTTCATTTGGAAGTTCCGCAACTGCATTATCTACATTACTGAACCAAAAAGTTGAAATAACAACTCCGTCTGTTTCTATTATTGATAATGCAAAACTAGAGGAAGAGTTCCCACATCCTTATGTTGCGATACAAGTTAAATATACAGCTGGCTTTTCTGGAGTAAATATACTTGTTATAAAGCAAAGCGATGCAGCCATTATAGCTGATTTAATGCTGGGTGGAGATGGAACTTCTCCTGCTGACATGTTGGATGAGATACATTTAAGTGCAGTTCAAGAAGCGATGAACCAAATGATGGGGTCAGCTGCAACTTCAATGTCTTCCATATTTGCGAAGAAGGTTGATATTTCCCCGCCTTCTATAGAGTTATTAAATTTTTCTGAAGGTGAAGGTACAGATACGATTCCACAACAAAACCTTTTAGTAAAAGTATCTTTTCGTCTGACTATTGGCAATTTAATAGATTCTGCGATCATGCAAGTGTTGCCAATCGACTTTGCCAAAAAGCTTGTTGAGGATTTATTGTCAAAAAACAGTGATACAGTGTCTGAACCTAAACAAACTCCTAATACAAATACAGAAACTGTCCAATCTTCAGCAAGTGTAGAGAAACCACAAAATCAACCAATGATGAATTCAAATATGAATCAAAGGGAAAATGACAGAGCTGCGAGTTCAGAGAAGCCTAACGGTCAATTAAATGTTCAAACAGCAAGCTTTTTGGATTTTAATCAACCTAATGTTACAGCAACTGAGACTAAGAATCTGGACATGCTTCTTGATATTCCATTGCAAGTTACTGTAGAGCTTGGAAAGACAAAAAAATCAGTTAAGGAAATTCTCGAACTTGGAGCAGGTTCAATTATTGAATTGGATAAGCTGGCAGGGGAGCCTGTTGATATACTTGTGAACAGCAGGTTGATTGCAAAAGGTGAAGTAGTTGTAATCGATGAAAATTTTGGAGTAAGAGTAACTGACATCGTCAGCCAATCTGATAGAATTAAAAAATTGAATTAAAGTTTGAGGAGGAAATACCGTGGCTAATAGAATTTTGATTGTGGATGACGCCGCATTTATGAGAATGATGATTAAGGATATTTTAGTGAAGAATGGTTTTGAGGTAGTCGGTGAAGCAGTAGATGGCGCTCAAGCTGTAGAAAAATACAATGAATTAAAACCTGATTTAGTCACAATGGATATAACGATGCCAGAAATGGACGGAATCACAGCTTTAAAAGAAATAAAAGCAAACGATCCTGCGGCAAAAATCATTATGTGTTCTGCAATGGGGCAGCAAGCAATGGTTATCGATGCTATTCAAGCTGGAGCAAAAGATTTTATCGTTAAGCCATTCCAAGCAGATAGAGTTATAGAAGCTATCCAAAAAACATTAGGTTAATGAGCAATGAATTCCTTAATTAAACAAGTGTTTATGGTCTTCTCCATCATGTTTTTACTTCTCATCCAAGCGGATCGGACAATCGTATTTGCTGAAAACAATCCGCTTGGTGGAAACGTGGAGGATTGTTATCCAGATAAATGTGGTGACGAGAAAGATAAAATCCAGGTATTAGACAATGCCGAAAAACCAAAGTCATTAGGCATAGGGATTTCGGAATTTTTAAAGATGATTTTTGCACTTATTTTTGTTATAGCAATTTTATATTTTCTTTTGAAATTTATTAATAAAAGAAGTCAGTCGTATCAACAAAATCGACTAGTACAAAACTTAGGAGGTACCCCCTTAGGCGGGAATCGTTCTATACAAATTGTCAAAGTCGGTAATCGCCTTTTAATTCTAGGAGTTGGGGAAGATGTCCAACTTTTAAAAGAAATAACAGACGAGCAGGAATATGAGAATTATATTAAGCAATATGACGAACAGTTGGAACAAAGTCTTCAACCAGTAGATATGGTAACGAAATGGATAAAACGAGTAAATAACTCAACAAAAGAAACTAATGGCAGTTCACAACAACCGTTTCATATGCACTTGAAAACACAACTGGATGAAATCAAAAAGGAGCGCAAGCAGACAATGAATAAGCTTGATCATAAGGAGTCCAATTTAGATGAATGAGTTTATGGAGTTTTTTAATAATAGCTCATCAGAAACTGTTTCTACTTCAGTCAAGCTATTATTACTGCTAACTGTTTTATCAATCGCTCCAAGTATTTTAATTTTGATGACTTCATTTACTAGAATCATTATTGTTTTATCTTTTGTTAGAACATCTCTTGCGACACAACAGATGCCGCCTAACCAAGTTTTGGTTGGACTAGCCTTATTCTTAACTTTTTTTGTTATGGCGCCTACTTTCAGTCAAGTAAATGAACAAGCCTTAACCCCGCTGTTTAATGATGAAATAAACCTAGAACAGGCTTATGAAAAAGCGGCAATACCATTTAGAGAATTTATGAGTAAGCATACGAGGCAAAAGGATTTAGAACTTTTTCTTTCCTATACAAAAGCGGAAAGGCCAGCAACTATTCAGGATATACCATTAACTGTACTTGTACCCGCCTACGCCTTAAGTGAGTTGAAAACTGCTTTTCAAATTGGTTTCATGATATTTATTCCTTTTTTAGTTATTGATATGGTTGTTGCGAGTATTTTAATGTCAATGGGAATGATGATGCTACCGCCAGTCATGATCTCACTCCCTTTTAAAATATTACTTTTCGTTCTCGTTGATGGGTGGTATTTAGTCGTTAAATCATTATTGCAAAGCTTTGGGTAAGAAAAGTAAGAAATTCGTAAAGTTGTAGATTAATGGAGTGATCATATGAGTGCTGAAGCTGTCATCTCACTCGCGGAAAGAGGAGTTTATACAATACTAGTTGTAGCTGGCCCATTGCTCCTTATTGCTTTGGCCGTTGGGCTTGCTGTCAGTATTTTTCAAGCGACAACCCAGATTCAAGAACAAACATTGGCATTCATACCGAAAATTGTAGCTGTATTAGTTGGAGTCGTCATTTTAGGACCGTGGATGTTGAGCAGGCTGCTTTCATATGCCTCTGAAATATTACAAAATTTAACTCGGTTTGTAGGTTGATTGAATGGAAGCCTTAGTTCCAAATATTTCAGTTTTTATGCTTATATTTATGAGGGTTTCTACATTTTTTGTTACGCTGCCATTATTTTCATATAGAACTCTTCCGGCTACATATAGGATCGGCTTTGCCTTTTTTTTATCTTTGTTGATGTATTACACCATAGATGTGCAATCAATCGACATTACAGGAACCTATTTCTTGTTGATTCTGAAAGAAGCAGGGGTTGGCCTTCTTATTGGTTTTACAGCGTATATGATTCTTTCAGCCATACAAATTGCAGGTGGTTTTATTGATTTTCAAATGGGATTTGCCATTGCCAATGTAATTGATCCGCAGACAGGAACGCAAAGTCCTCTTATTGGACAATATTTATATATGTTTTCCTTGCTTTTTTTACTTGCAGTAAACGGTCATCATCTCATTATGGATGGAATTTTTTACAGTTATCAATCTATTCCGATTGATCAAGTATTTATCCCGTTTGGAAATAGCTCATTGGCAGAATATATCATTAAGTCATTCAGCATGATGTTCATGATTGCTTTTCAGATGTCTATCCCAGTTGTCGCCTCGCTTTTTCTTGTTGATGTAGCATTAGGAATTGTGGCAAGAACGGTTCCACAATTAAATATTTTTGTCGTTGGATTTCCAATCAAAATTGCGGTAAGTTTCATCATTTTATTTATCGTACTAGGAGTTATGTTTGGAGTTGTGCAAAATTTATTTGAAACGATGTTAATTGTCATGAGAGATGTGATGAGGTTTATAGGAGGCGCGGGATGAAACAACTTAATCTGGATCTCCAATTTTTTGCAGGAGAAAAGACAGAAAAGGCAACTCCGAAAAAGAGACTGGATGCCCGAAAAAAAGGGCAAACGGCAAAAAGTCAAGATGTTAATACCGCGATAGGATTACTAGCTGTTTTCTTGTTTCTACTATTCTTTTCATCTAGCATGGGGAAAATAGCGGTAGATACATTTCGCCACTCCTTTAACACGTTTTTATTGATGGAAGTATCGGAAGACAATATACAATTGATCTTATTGGATATATTGAAAGAACTTATCTTTTTACTTGGCCCAGTCATGTTGATTGCACTTGTTGCAGGGATTGCCTCCAATCTTATGCAAGTCGGTTTTATGGTAACGGGCGAGCCATTGCAACCCAAGTTGGAAAAGTTAGACCCGATTAAAGGGATGAAGCGGATTTTTTCAATTAGAGCAATCGTAGAATTATTGAAATCAATATTAAAAATTGGATTTGTAGGAGCAATTACTTTTTTTGTCTTATGGATTCGCATAGATGAGGTTCTTATTCTATCACATAAATCCGTTGCTTCTGCGTTAAAAACAGTAGGCAGTCTTACAATGCAAATGGGAATTGCCGCATCGCTCGCACTATTATTCTTATCTATTTTTGATTATTTGTATCAGAGGTATGATTACGAAAAAAATATTCGAATGTCGAAACAAGACATTAAAGACGAGTTTAAAAATACTGAAGGGGACCCGCTAATTAAGTCAAAAGTGAAACAAAAGCAACGTGAAATGGCAATGTCACGAATGATGCAGGAAGTCCCCAAAGCAGATGTAATTATTACAAACCCAACGCATTATGCAATCGCGTTGAAATATGATGACGAAAAAGACGATGCGCCTGTCGTCATAGCAAAAGGTATAGATTTTATGGCGCAAAAAATAAAGAGTATTGCTAGTGAACATAATATTATTATGGTTGAAAACCGCCCGTTAGCGCGAGCTTTATATGATCAACTCGATATTGGGCAAAAAATACCGGATGAGTTTTTCAAGGCAGTGGCGGAAATTCTTGCATACGTTTATAGAATTAAACATAAAATCTAGTTTTTAGTGGAGAGATATTTATGAAAGTGAAAGATCTTGCAATTCTATCAAGTGTCATATTAATTGTTGCTATGTTGGTTATCCCTTTTCCTCCATGGCTATTAAGCTTATTAATTATCATCAATATTTCGCTTGCTCTTCTAGTATTATTAACATCTATGAATATGCAAGAGCCTCTCCAATTTTCAATATTCCCCTCATTATTATTACTTTTGACACTTTTTAGATTGGGCCTGAATGTTTCAACAACAAGATCGATCCTTTCAAAAGGTGATGCTGGCGGTGTTGTTGAAACGTTCGGGACTTTTGTTGTCGGTGGAAACGTATTAGTCGGATTAGTCGTGTTCTTCATTTTGGTCATTATCCAATTTGTCGTTATCACGAAAGGTGCCGAACGTGTATCAGAAGTAGCTGCACGTTTTACATTAGATGCAATGCCTGGAAAACAAATGAGTATTGATGCCGATTTAAATGCTGGAATTATTTCAGAGCATGAGGCTCGTGAACGAAGAGAAAAGGTTTCCCGAGAATCTGATTTTTATGGATCGATGGACGGAGCAAGTAAATTCGTCAAAGGAGATGCCATAGCCGGAATCATTATCGTTATTATTAATCTTTTATTTGGAATTATAATTGGTATGCTCCAACAAGGTCTTCCGATTGGAGAAGCTGCGGTGAAATACTCCATGCTTACGGTTGGGGATGGAATTGTGAGTCAAATACCTGCACTCCTCATATCAACTGCTACAGGTATTGTTGTTACACGAGCAGCTTCTGAAGGAAATCTTGGTTCTGATATCATTGGACAGTTGTTTGCCTTTCCGAAAATGCTATATGTTGCAGCAGGAACGATCTTCCTTTTAGGCTTGGCAACGCCAATTAATGACATTTTAACAATTCCTATTGCTGCGGCACTAGGAATTGGTGGATTTGTTCTTTCCAGAGTCCCTGCAAAACAAGAAGAAGACCTATTAGATCAACTCGAAGATACAGAGACAGAAGATTTAAAAAGTCCTGAAAGTGTAATCAATCTCCTTAATGTTGATGCAATAGAATTTGAATTTGGCTATGGTCTAATCCCTCTTGCTGACGTTAACCAAGGTGGGGATTTACTAGATCGTATTGTAATGATTAGGCGACAGTTGGCATTGGAGTTAGGGATTGTTATCCCTGTAGTAAGAATTCGGGATAATATACAGCTTGAGCCAAATGCATACCGTTTGAAAATTAAAGGAAGTGAAATGGCAAGAGGCGAGCTCCTGTTAGATCATTACCTTGCTATGAGTCCCGGTGGTGAAGACATGCTGGAAGGGATTGATACGATTGAACCTTCATTTGGACTCCCTGCGAAATGGATAACGGAAGAAGTGAAGGAGCAAGCGGAAATATTAGGTTACACTGTCGTTGATCCTCCATCAGTTGTTTCTACTCATATAACGGAAGTATTAAAGGCGAATGCGCATGAACTATTAGGAAGACAAGAAACGAAGCAGCTTATCGACCATCTGAAAGAATCATTTCCAATTCTTGTGGAAGAGGTCACTCCAAATCCACTTACAATTGGTGAGGTTCAAAAGGTTTTGGCTAAACTTTTGAAAGAAAATGTATCGATTCGAAATTTGCCTATTATATTCGAAACATTGGCGGATTATGGGAGAATGAGTACAGATACAGATTTACTGGCGGAGTATGTACGACAAAGTTTAGCTAGACAAATAACAAACCAGTATGCAGACGATAATTCTACGTTAAAGGTAATTACCGTTTCCGGTAAAGTGGAAAAGTTAATTGCAGACAGTGTACAGCAAACAGAACATGGGAATTACTTATCGATGGATCCTGACGATTCCCAATCTATTCTAGAGGCCACTGCTGCTCAAATTGAACAGCAATCATTAATGCAACAAGCGCCTATTTTGCTTTGTTCACCTGCTGTTCGAATGTATGTAAGGCAATTAACTGAAAGGTACTTTCCGCATGTTCCTGTCCTTTCCTATAACGAATTAGAGGCGAACGTAGAAGTTCAAAGCAGTGGGATGGTGAGTGTTGAATGAATATAAAAAAAATAGTTGCTCCGACTATGCCGGAAGCAATGAAAAAAGTGAAAACTGAGTTAGGTGAAAATGCCGTTATACTAAATTCAAAGGTAATTTTTACAGGTGGTTTTCTAGGACTTTTTCGAAAGAAAAGCATTGAAGTGATAGCAGCATTAGATGAACAGCCAGTCCATATTCAACAAACGCGAAAAAACAAAAACAGAAAAAGTCCAATTCCTAACAAAACTATAACAACTCATACAAGTAAAAAGACAAAACAATTGGAACCAGATGTATTATCGGAGATTACTGAGTTAAAATCTGAGATTAAAGCGATGAAGAAAAATAACCATTACAGCTACAATCAATATCCGGAAGTCATTCAAAAATATTTGTTTATGCTTCAAGAAGAAGAAATAAAAGATGAGTACTTGTGGAATATTGGTGATGCTTTATTGGAGAAATGGCGCAACTCAGAATCGGAACCGAAAGAATTTGAACTGTTTGCATGGTGCACTTCAGAATTGATCGACCAATTAAGTCTCGTTCCCTTTGGTGGAATATCGTATGAGAAGAAATTTATTAATTTAGTCGGCCCAACAGGTGTTGGGAAAACGACGACAATCGCTAAATTAGCTGCAGAAGCCGTGCTTGAACATCATAAAAAGGTTGCTCTTATTACGACAGACACATATAGAATTGCGGCTATTGAACAGTTAAAAACGTACGCGCAATTACTAAATATCCCTGTTGAAATCATTTATGAAGAAAAAGATTTTCGTTCTGCTGTGGATAAATTTTCCGAATATGACATTGTACTTATTGATACGGCAGGACGCAATTATCAAGAAAAACAATATATCCATGATTTGAAAAAGCTTTTAGGAAATGAAGAGTATATTGAAACATATTTAGTACTGTCGATTTCGATGAAAGAAAAGGATATTGAAAAAATCGTAGAAAATTTTTTAGATATGAAATTTAGCAAATTTATCTTTACGAAAGCTGACGAGACTAGGACCTATGGAGTTATGTATAACTTAATATGCAAATACAAAATAGGAGCTGCTTATATAACGACAGGACAAGACGTACCAGATGATATTATCGCTGCAACTCCTGAAGTAATCACGGAATATATTCTTAGGGATGAAATATCATGAAAGATCAAGCTGAAAAGTTGCGATTGAAAATGACAAGCCTTGCAAAGAGCCAAGCTAAAACGATTGCCGTCGTAAGTGGAAAAGGCGGTGTTGGGAAATCTAATATTTCCATTAATATTGCTTTGTTATTAAATAAAATGAACAAACGAGTGTTATTATTTGATTTTGATCTAGGCATGGGAAACGTAAATATTATTCTCGGACAACCATCGCGGCTAACTCTATCGGAATTTTTACATGAAGAAGCCACACTCAATGATATTGTAAATGATACACATGAAGGGGTATCGTATATCGCAGCAGGGAATGGCTTAAATGAAACGATCCAAATTGACGAAAGGATGTTAGTCAGACTTCTCGACGGTTTAAGAGAGCTGCAGCAACAATATGACTATATCATTTTTGATATGGGAGCAGGTGCAACTTCAGCTTCATTAAAGCTCTTACTAGCGGTGGATGATATTTTTGTCATTTCAACACCCGAACCGACAGCCATTACAGATGCATATTCGATGATGAAATTTATATGCCTAGAAGGAGCTACAGGAAATTTATTCTTGATTTGCAACCGTGCTGATACTGAAAAGCAAGGACTGGAAACACTGGAGCGATTAAAACAAACAGTATATAAGTTTTTACATAAAGAGGTAATCATGTTGGGAATTTTGCCGGAAGACAGTCACGTTAGGAAAGCAGTAATTAATCAGACTGCGTTTTCAATTGCTTACCCTAAATCTAGTATTTCGGTAAAATTAGAAAAAATCGTCCATTCGTATTTAAATGAAAATAATATAGAGTATGAAAATAGAGTAAATGATTCATTTATTAATAGACTTCGACGATTCTTCTTTTAACCCCGTTTAGAGGAGAAGTAATAGTATGACATCACGTATAGAGCGAAATAAAAAAAAGATTATATGCATTGGGACATCAACTGGCGGTCCTCGAGCTTTGCAAGCGGTTTTAACACAATTACCTAAAGGGTTGAATGCATCTATTGTTATTGTTCAACACATGCCGCCGAAATTTACTAAATCGTTGGCAGATAGATTAAACACCATTTGTGAAATAGACGTCAAAGAAGCAGAAGATGGCGAAACATTAAAAGAAGGAACAGCATACATAGCTCCCGGTGGAAGACATATGACGATTGTACAAACAGCGGCAAGGGAAAGAGTAAAAATATTAGACAGTCCTCCTGTCAATGGACATCGTCCATCCGTTGATGTCTTGTTCAATTCCATTCATAATTTAGCGAATTTCGATAAAATTGCTGTAATTATGACAGGAATGGGTGCTGATGGTGCTGCTGGTTTGGTAGAATTGAAGAAAGACAATAATGTTTTCTCGATAGCAGAATCTGAAGAAAGTTCCATTGTTTTTGGAATGCCAAATGCAGCCATTGCTACTAGCAAAGTCGATGCTATTGTGAAACTTAATGATATAGCCGATTCAATCTTGAATTATATGAAAAAAGGGACGTGAGCTTATGGATATGAATCAATATTTAGATGTATTTATCGATGAAAGTAAAGAGCATTTATTAACACTAAATCAAAATCTGCTTGAATTAGAAAAAGATCCGCACAATCTTGAGATCGTGAATAATATTTTTAGAGCAGCTCATACGTTAAAAGGTATGTCAGCTACAATGGGGTATACAGATTTAGCTAACCTTACCCATATTATGGAAAATGTTTTAGATGGAATTAGAAATGAAAAAATGAAAGTAACTTCCCATTTACTAGATATAGTATTTCTTGCTGTAGACGATTTGGAAGAGATAGTAGAATCAATCGCTTCAGGCGGTGATGGAACTCGTGATGTAAGTGCCGTTATTTCCAAGTTGGAACAAATAGAACAAGGAAAAACAGCGAATATGAATGAAAATGGCAAAAAAGAAATCGCTATTGCATTAGAATCTGTTGCATATCTAAAAAATAAATATGACCAATATGAAAAAACAGTTATCGAGCAATCCAAGGAACAAGGTTTTGATTGTTACGAACTTACAATTTCATTGCGCCCTGATTGTTTATTAAAAACTGCCCGTGTATTTATGGTTTTTGAAGTATTGGAGAAATGTGGCGAGGTTATAAAATCTAACCCGCCAGTTGAACAATTAGAGGAAGAACAATTTGATTCAGAGTTCACTGTAACATTGATAACGAAAGAATCCGGGGAAGATCTTCGTAAGAAAATCATGAAAATTTCGGAAATTGATTCAGTAGAGACAAATTTAATCGATCCTCTATCAATCAATGAAAACATGGACGATGATATTCCAGTAGAATCAAATAATAATGAAACGAAAATAGAGGATTCCTTATCGGCACCTTCGAAAAAGCCGGAAGCTTCAGAGAAGAAGCAAAATAAAGCATCTAATAAAACTATTAGGGTAAATATAGAGCGTCTAGATATGCTAATGAATCTATTTGAAGAGCTTGTCATTGATAGAGGGCGTTTAGAACAAATTGCCCAAGATATTGAGAATTCTGATTTAGCTGAAACGGTAGAAAGAATGACGCGTATTTCTGGCGATCTGCAAAGCATTATCTTAAATATGAGAATGGTACCTGTTGATAATGTATTTAATCGATTTCCACGGATGGTTAGACAGCTGGCAAAGGATTTGGACAAACTGCTCGAATTGGAAATTAGCGGAGCCGAAACCGAATTGGACCGAACGGTAATTGATGAAATTGGTGATCCTATCGTTCATTTATTAAGGAATGCAATTGATCACGGAATTGAAAGCCCTGAAGTACGTAGAGCAAATGGAAAACCGGAAACAGGAACTATTCAATTGAAAGCTTATCATAGTGGCAACCACGTATTCATTGAGATTGAAGATGACGGTGCGGGCATTAATAGAAATAAAATAATTGATAAAGCAATCTCAAAGGGTATTATTTCACAAAACGAAGCTTCTGAGCTTACAGATACAGAAGCATTTGAGTTGATTATGGCTCCGGGATTTTCGACAGCAGAAACGATTTCCGACATCTCAGGACGTGGAGTAGGATTAGACGTAGTAAAATCTAAAATTCAATCCTTGGGTGGAAATGTGTCTATCAATTCAGTGGAAGGTAAAGGATCAACATTTTCCATTCAATTACCACTAACGCTATCGATTATTTCCGCTATGCTGATTGAAATTGGACCTGAAAAATACGCAATACCATTATCATCCATTATTGAAACAGCAATTATTAAAAAATCAGATATTATGGTAGCCCATAATCAACAAGTCATCGATTTCAGAGGGAAAGTAGTTCCACTTGTGTCGTTGAAGGAAATTTTTGGACTTCCTATTGAAAATGATTTAGATGAGTTTATATCAATCGTAATCGTTCGTAAAGGCGAAAAAATGGCTGCTCTTATCGTTGATTCATTTATAGGGCAGCAGGAAATTGTGCTTAAGTCACTTGGAAATTATTTAACAGAAGTATTTGCCATTTCAGGCGCGACCATTTTAGGTGATGGACAAGTAGCTCTCATCATTGATTGCAATGCATTAATCAAATAATTGTAAGGAGCTGATACTATGAATAATGTGATAGCAGCGGATCGAAAAGTAATTGTTTTATTACTAAACGATAAAGAATATTCTATTTCAGTCGAACATGTCACTGCAATTGAAAAGATGTTACATATTACTAGGGTTCCAAATGTCCCTCCGTTTATAAAAGGAGTAACAAATTTACGCGGTGTTATCATCCCGATTATTGATTTGAAAAGACATTTTAATCTTGGAGATACAGAGTATACTGACCGCACAAGGATTATAATTGTTTCCTATAAAAATATGACTGTAGGCATGATTGTAGATGAAGCTAATGATGTTTTAGATATTCCGGAGTCTGTCATTGAACCATGTCCAGACGTTGCCGGAGCAGCACCGGCTGAATTCATTAGTGGGGTCGCAAACTTGGACAAACGGCTTGTTCTATTGTTAAATCTCGAAAATATCGTAAATCCCCTTTCTTTTAAGGATGAGATTTATGGAGCTTAAACAAGTTATAACACCCTTTCAATTAGATATATTAAAAGAAATTGGTAATATTGGGGCTGGGAATGCAGCTACAGCCCTTTCTGTTTTAGTAGGAAAAAATATTGATATGAAAGTTCCGTCAGTCAAAATCGTTACATTCGATGAAATGCTAGAAATGGCTGGAGGACATGATACGATTGTTACGGCAGTATTTTTGCGGGTGGAAGGTGATGCATCAGGTAGTATGTTTTTTATCCTTCCAATCGAACAAGCTACAAAATACGTTCAGAGATTAACCGGAGACTCGATATTTTCTTTTGATAATCCTCCTTATTCTGAAATGGGGCTTTCCGCTATGCAAGAATTGGGAAATATATTGTCGGGTTCTTATTTATCATCGCTATCAGATTTCACAGGTCTGGCCTTACATCCTTCAGTTCCATCGATCAGTATTGATATGGCTGGTGCTATCATTAGCTATGGATTGATTGAATTGTCACATTCACAAGATTATGCGATCGTAATTGATACAGCATTAAATGATGAAAATACAAATTCAGATTGTGTGAATGGACATTTTTTCCTGCTTCCTGATCCTGAATCATTTTCGGTCATATTTAATACATTGGGAGTCGACATGAATGATTGATTCGGTAGTTAGGGTAGGAATTGCAGACATGAAGATAGTTAAGTCACCTGACAAAATAAGAACTTCTGGGCTAGGATCATGCGTCGGAGTAGTTGTGTATGATAAGCAATTGAATATTGCAGGACTCGCCCATATTATGTTGCCTGATTCCATTCTTGCTCGTGGTGATAAGGCATTTAATAAGGCAAAATTTGCTAATACTGCTCTTAAAGAGTTAACTCGTATCCTTATTTCTAAAGGCGCGAGTATGACAAGACTTAAAGCCAAGATAGCCGGTGGAGCGCAAATGTTTCATTTTTCATCTCAAAATGATCAGATGAGAATTGGTCCACGTAATATAGAGGCGGTAAAGAAAGAGTTAAAATCATTGAACATTCAACTCATTGCCGAGGATACCGGGGGACATAGTGGCAGGACGATAGAATTCGATACAGAAACATGTATGCTGAAAATAAAAACAGTTTATCAAGAAGTGATCGAAATCTAATCAGCATACTAAAATCGCTTGTAACTGTGAGGAGGAAGCAAATTGTCAAACTCACCAACGATGGAAGAAAAGAAATATTGGGAGCTTTGGACTCATTCTCGCGATGCTGAAGCAGGAGATATGCTTGTAGAAAAATATATGCCTTTAGTTTCATATCATGTTCAACGCATATCAGTAGGATTGCCAAGAAATGTTAGTAGAGAAGAACTTAAAAGCTTAGGGCTTTTGGGACTCTTAGATGCTTTAAATAAATATGATATTTCTAGAGATCTAAAGTTTGATACATATGCATCTTTTCGAATTAGGGGTGCTATTATAGACGGACTTCGAAAAGAAGATTGGCTCCCAAGGAGTACGAGAGAAAAGGTAAAAAAAATAGAAGCGGCAACACAAATGCTAGAGCAAAAATTAATGCGTCATGCTTCTATAGAAGAAATAGCATCCGAGAGTGGATTTACTGAAGATGAAGTTTACAGGACATTAAATGAGCATTTTTTTGCAAGTGTATTGTCAATGGATGAGCAAATTTACGATCAAGATGATGAAAGCCAAAGCCATAATATTAAGGATGATGAAACCCTCACTCCAGAAGAGCAGCTAGTGAAAAGTGAATGGTTAAAGGATCTAGAAGAGGCACTTCTAAATCTTAATGAAAAAGAGCAGCTTGTTTTAAGTCTATTTTATAAGGAAGAATTAACTTTTACGGAAATTGGAGAAATACTACAATTATCAACTTCAAGAATTTCTCAAATTCATTCAAAGGCGATTGTTAAATTAAAAGGTGTGCTTCTTAAATAACGGAGGTATATAAAAGTGAGCCTTAAATCAATCGAAATGCAAGTTGCCCTTCCGAGAACGATAGAAGCGGGAAAAATCTCCGAGCAACTCCAACAGAGAGGCCAAATCATCTTAGATCAAGCGACAAGGGAAATGGAAGAAAAAGTTGACCGAGAGCGTCATGGGATAATAGAAACAGATCGAAAAGAAAAATTGTTATTAAGAGATGATTCTTCTTCCCATCAAAATAACCAAAACCACCAACCTCAAAATAACAAAGAAAAAAAAGCAAAAAAGGTAGAGCAAGCTCACCCTTATAAAGGAAAAACAATTGATTACAACGGGTAGGGATAATATTGACCGGCATACTAATCTTTATCTTATTTATGTTGAATATTTTCTTGATTTTTGCTGTCGTTCTTTTATATCAGCGTCAAAATCGTTTCAAAGAGATGGAAGAAAACCAACGTAAAATACAACAAGAATCAGAAGAAATGTTATCAGCATTCCTTTTTGAATTAAAAGAAGAAAATCAGTCATTTATTTCAAAATTTCAACAGGATAAGATGCAAACGAATCAAGTAAATATACAGAATGAGGAATCTAGAGAAATAGTGAAGCAAGAAGAACCACTAACTGCCGAAACATATTCGAGGATGCTGGCTTCGGAAGCATACCAAAATTCAAATAAAAAGATGAGTGTTCAAGAAGATATTGAAAAAACGTTTGCAGAACAAGTGGAAATGTTGGCACAACAGGGATTGTCCAGCAGCGAAATAGCTAGACAATTAAAAAAAGGAAAAACAGAAGTTGAGCTTCTTCTTAAGTTTCATAAAAATCATAGGTAATACTTGATAGCATACTTTTTTTATGCTATATTGATTGATGGTGTTAATACACACGTTCCGTGATTTTGTTGCAGGGTGCTGTTTATTTTGACAGACTGCACAAAAAATGATCGGGGCGGAGGAAAAAAAACCAAGGAGGAAAAAACACTATGTCAGTAATTTCAATGAAGCAATTGCTTGAAGCTGGTGTACATTTTGGTCACCAAACTCGCCGTTGGAATCCAAAAATGAAAAAATACATTTTTACGGAGCGTAACGGTATTTATATCATCGACCTTCAAAAGACTGTTAAGAAGGTTGAAGAAGCTTATAATTTTATGAGAGAGCTTGGAGATAACAACGGAAAAGTACTTTTCGTTGGAACTAAAAAACAAGCTCAAGAATCTGTTAAAGAAGAAGCGGAGCGTGCTGGACATTATTATGTTAACCATCGCTGGCTTGGTGGAACTTTAACTAACTTTGAAACTATTCAAAAAAGAATTGATCGCTTAAAAGCAATCGAGAAAATGGAAGAAGATGGAACTTTCGAAGTCTTGCCTAAGAAAGAAGTAGGGATGCTTAAGAAAGAATATGACCGTCTTGTAAAATTCTTGGGCGGCATTAAAGACATGAAAACTCTTCCGGATGCAATGTTCATTATTGATCCTCGTAAAGAAAGAATTGCAGTTGCAGAAGCACGCAAATTGAATATTCCTATCGTCGGAATCGTTGATACAAACTGTGATCCTGATGAAATCGACTATGTCATTCCTGCTAACGATGATGCAATTCGTGCAGTTAAACTATTGACTGCTAAAATGGCTGATGCATTAATCGAATCAAAACAGGATGAAGAAGCAGAAGAAGCAGCTGAAACTGCAAACGTCTAACATATTAAAGAGCTATAGCCCTGGGATTTGACAGAGCTGTATCATTGCGATAAAAGGTGATAAGAGTGTTAGACGCTTATCACCTTTTTTCAAACTATCATTTAGGAGGACAAGACAAATGGCAATTACTGCACAAATGGTTAAAGAATTGCGTGAAAAAACAGGCGCAGGTATGATGGATTGTAAAAAAGCGTTGACAGAAACAAATGGAAATATGGAACAAGCTATTGATTTCTTGCGCGAAAAAGGAATTGCTTCTGCTGCGAAAAAAGCAGATCGTATTGCTGCCGAAGGAACTACTTTTATTATGAGCAAAGGTAACGACGCTGTTATCCTTGAAGTAAATGCGGAAACTGACTTCGTTGCGAAAAACGAAAATTTCCAAAACTTAGTAAAAGAATTGGCTGAACACCTACTTGCAAATAAGCCTTCCTCTGTTGAAGAAGCTTTAGAGCAAAAAATGGGCAACGGACAAACAGTTGGAGAATATGTGAATGCGGCTATCGCAAAAATTGGTGAAAAAATCACTTTACGTCGTTTTGAATTAAAAACAAAAGCAGACAATGGTGCATTTGGTGAATACTTGCATATGGGTGGCCGTATTGCAGTTCTAACTGTATTAGAAGGAACTACAGATGATGCTGTTGCAAAAGATGTAGCAATGCATATTGCAGCTATCAATCCAAAATATATTTCAAGAGATGAAGTATCAGAAGAAGAAACAGAGCGTGAGCGTCAAGTACTTACACAACAAGCATTAAATGAAGGAAAGCCAGAAAATATTGTCGCAAAAATGGTAGAAGGCCGTCTACGTAAATTCTTCGAAGATATTTGCTTGCTTGATCAAACATTCGTAAAAAATCCAGACCAAAAAGTTCGCCAATTTGTAGAAGCAAATGGTGCTAAAGTTGTAGAATTTGTACGTTTTGAAGTTGGGGAAGGCCTTGAAAAGCGCCAAGAGAATTTTGCAGAAGAAGTTATGAGTCAAATTAAGAAGTAATAATGGAGGGAACATTCAGTGTTCCCTTTTTTTACAGATATTTTAGTTGCATAGTGGAATGGAAACTTCCATAAAAGTAGATACATTTAAGTGAAAGCTTTTTAAATCTAGTTGTTTACTTATCTGTTTTGTTGATTGGAGTGAAAGGCACGAGACTCTTGCGGAAAAAACGGTTAACGGGATAGACTCTGGAATGTGAGTGCCTGGAGTGGAATCAACTGCTTGTCTCAACGATGACTAGAAAAATAATACATAACTATATACGGAGGTTCTTATGAGTAACCCTAAATATAAACGAGTTGTACTTAAACTTAGTGGTGAAGCGTTGGCTGGAAACGAAGGCTTCGGTATTAATCCTACAGTCATCAAATCAATAGCTGAACAAGTTAAAGAAGTAGCAGAATTAGGTGTTGAAATAGCTGTTGTCGTAGGTGGAGGTAATATTTGGCGCGGAAAAGTAGGCAGTGAAATGGGAATGGACAGAGCAACAGCGGATTATATGGGTATGCTTGCAACTGTCATGAACTCATTAGCATTACAAGATAGCTTAGAACAGCTTGGAATTGAAACTCGTGTTCAAACATCCATTGATATGCGCCAAGTTGCGGAACCCTATATTCGTAGAAGAGCAATACGCCACTTAGAAAAAAATCGCGTCGTTATATTTGCTGCAGGTACAGGTAATCCGTATTTCTCAACAGATACTACAGCAGCTTTAAGAGCAGCTGAAATAGAAGCCGAGGTTATACTTATGGCGAAAAATAATGTCGATGGCGTCTATAATGATGATCCAAAAATTAATAAAGATGCGGTAAAATATGATCAGCTGTCATATTTGGATGTTCTAAAAGAAGGGTTAGGGGTAATGGATTCTACTGCTTCTTCATTATGTATGGACAATGATATACCACTGATCGTCTTTTCATTCACAGAAAAAGGAAATGTTAAACGTGCAGTGATGGGTGAACAAATTGGAACATTAGTGAGGGGGAAGGAATAATGGCAAAGCAAGTAATTTCTGAAACGAAAAACAAAATGGAAAAAGCAATTCAAGTGTATTCTCGTGAACTAGCAAGTATACGTGCTGGTAGAGCAAGTGCATCCTTGCTTGACAAACTGACAATCGATTATTATGGAGCTCCAACACCTGTTAATCAAATGGCTTCCATTTCTGTACCAGAAGCTAGATTGCTTGTAATCCAACCTTATGATAAATCCGTTCTCGGAGATATCGAAAAAGCGATATTAAAATCCGATCTTGGCCTTACACCTTCAAATGATGGCTCATTAATCAGACTAACCATTCCTCAACTTACAGAAGAGCGTAGAAAAGAACTAGTAAAAGTAGTTAAAAAAGAAGGCGAAGATGCGAAAATTGCGATTCGCAATATTCGACGTGATGGCAACGAAGAATTAAAGAAGTTAGAAAAAAATGGGGAAATCACTGAAGATGACTTACGTGGATATTCTGACGATATTCAAAAATTGACAGATGACCATATTAAGAAAATTGATGAAATTACGAAAGAAAAAGAGCAAGAAATATTAGCTGTTTAATAATAGATTTCATTGAAGAGAACTCTCTCCCTTTATAATGAAGGGAGATTTTTCTTTTTTTATGATAAAAGAAAATAAAATTGGCTAGATAAAATCTTATGACTCGGCCAATATAAGCTAATCGTTTTGTAAAAAAATGTATGATATTTATACTTTCTGTATCATTCTCTATCCAAAAAGTAATATTTTCTTTATAATAGGAATTATGGTCTTTCGAATATAAGGATCAACTCTGATGGAGGATCTTTTCATGTTAAATAAAATTAATTTCTGGAAAAGTTCGCGAAAAACTGTTTCTATAGATGAAAGAATAGAACAGGTGTTAAAACTACCGATTCCAAAACATATTGCTATCATAATGGATGGGAATGGCAGGTGGGCAAAAAAACGAGCTCTTCCCCGAATAGCAGGACATCATGAAGGTATGAGAATTGTAAGGAAGATAACAATGCTAGCCAATCGGCTAAACATTGATACTTTGACTCTTTATGCATTTTCTACCGAAAATTGGAAACGCCCTAAACACGAAGTGGATTATCTAATGGGGTTGCCTGAAGAATTTCTTGGGAACTTTCTGCCTGAATTGATTGAAGAAAATGTAAAAGTTTGTATGATTGGAAATAATAATAGAATTCCTGAACATACACGGCGGGCTGTTGAAAAAGCTATAGTAGAAACTTCCGCTAATACAGGACTTAAATTAAATTTTGCATTGAATTATGGAGGAAGAGCAGAAATTCTGGATGCAGTCAAAGAAATTTCCAAAGATGTGAAGAATGGAAATTTGGATATAAGTGATATTAATGACGAAGCTTTTTCAAACTATTTGATGACTCACTTTCTTTCTGATCCAGACTTATTAATCCGAACTAGCGGTGAGCTTCGTATTAGCAACTTTATGCTCTGGCAAATAGCTTATTCGGAATTATGGTTTACAGACGTTCTTTGGCCCGATTTTACAGAAGCGCATTTAATCGAGGCGGTTGAAGCATACCAGCGTCGATCAAGACGATATGGAGGAATACATAGCGAGGAGTCCAAAAAATGAAACAACGAATCATTACAGCAACGATATTGATTGCTATATTTCTACCGATTGCTATACTAGGTGGAATTCCTTTCTTATTCCTAGCATACATAATGGCATCTATCGGATTATATGAACTTTTTCAAATGCGAAAACTTTCGATTTTTTCGTTCCATGGTTTAATATCTATTCTTTTACTATGGATCTTTTTATTGCCAAATCAATATTTTGAAGCTATTAATATTACAGGGCTGTCAAAAATCGAATTGGCTTTTGCAGCTGTCTTAATATTTTTATCCTATACAGTTATTGTAAAAAATCATTTTACATTTGATGACGTAGGATTTATCCTTTTATCCGTTTTATATATAGGTATTGGGTTCTTCTATTTTGTTCAAATTCGAGAAGAAGGGCTCGTTTATCTTTTTTATGCGCTATTTGTTGTATGGGTAACAGATTCAGGAGCTTATTTTGCTGGAAGGAGATTTGGTAAGCGTAAATTATGGCCGGAGATCAGTCCTAATAAAACTGTTGAAGGATTTTTTGGCGGGATAGTATCTGGACTAGTTGTCGCCATTTTATTCATTCTCTTTTCTAATATTCAAATTCCAATTTTGCAATTAATAATTGTTACGATTATCATTTCTATTTTTGGACAAATGGGTGATTTGGCAGAATCTGCATTAAAGCGGCATTATGGGGTAAAGGATTCCGGAAATCTATTTCCAGGTCATGGAGGCATTCTTGACCGCTGTGATAGTTGGTTATTTGTATTGCCTTTACTCCATTTCTTAATATTTTAATACAGATAATATTTTCGGGGAGCGAAACAATGAAATACATAAGTTTGCTTGGCGCAACAGGTTCGATTGGCATACAAACTCTTGATGTTATACGGAATAATCCAGATAAATTTAAGCTATTAGCGATTTCTGCAGGGGAAAATATCGAACTTGTAAGGAAAATAATTGCTGAGTTTAAACCGGAATTTGTTTCCGTACAATATAAGGATGACTTTGATAAATTAAAAACTGAGTATCCAAAAGAGATTACTTTTGGGTATGGTTCATCAGGATTAATGGAAACGGCTGTTTATCATAAGTCAGATGTACTTTTAAATGCAGTAATCGGAAGTGTGGGACTCAATCCAACGTTGCAAGCGATTAGAGAAAAAAAGACAATCGCGCTTGCTAATAAAGAAACGTTAGTGACAGCTGGACATCTGGTTATGAGTCTTGCTAAGGAAAATCATGTTCCCATTATTCCCGTTGATAGTGAACATTCTGCTATTTATCAATGTTTGCAAGGGGAAAAGTGGACGAGTGTAAAGCGCCTTATCATAACTGCATCAGGCGGAAGTTTTCGAGATTATAAGCGTGAAGAACTAAAAAATGTTACATTAGAACAAGCGTTAAATCATCCAAATTGGTCGATGGGCTCCAAAATAACGATAGACTCTGCTACAATGATGAACAAAGGGTTAGAAGTCATAGAAGCGCACTGGTTATTTGATAAACCGTACGAAAATATTGATGTTCTTTTACATCGTGAAAGCATTATCCATTCTATGGTTGAATATGATGACAGCAGTATAATTGCACAATTAGGAACACCTGATATGAGAGTCCCCATTCAATATGCTCTTACGTATCCAGAAAGGTGCCATTATCAGACAGACAATCGTCTTGATTTGGCTAAAATTGGACAGCTTCATTTTGAAGAAATGGACTTTGAGAGGTTTAGGTGTTTAGAATTTGCATATGAGGCGGGAAAAGCAGGGGGAACGTTGCCTACAGTCTTAAATGCGGCAAATGAAGTAGCCGTACACGCTTTTCTTTCAGGGAAAATATCGTTTCTATCTATTGAAGACTTGATTGAAAACGCACTTGCACGCCATACTATTATTAATAACCCCGACCTTGACACGATCCAAGAGGTTGATTCAGAAACACGGGGTTTTGTTAACTCACTAGTTTAACGAAGAGCATTTTTCTTAAAGGAGGTTGTGTAATTGAATACCGTTATTTCCTTTATCATTATTTTTGGGGCTCTCGTATTTTTTCATGAGCTGGGACATTTTATTTTCGCAAAGCGTGCAGGAATACTTGTAAGAGAGTTCGCGATTGGGTTTGGTCCGAAAATCTTTTCATACAAGAAAGGTGAAACGGTTTATACGATCCGTCTTTTGCCTATAGGCGGGTTTGTAAGAATGGCCGGGGAGGATCCGGATATACCGGAGATAAAACCTGGACATCGGATTGCTATCCAATTTGATCATAGTGAGAAGGTCAATAAAATTATTTTATCTGGTAAAAATCGTTATCCAAATGTCAAAATGGTTGAAGTTGAAAAGGCTGATTTAGAACATCGTCTTTTCATTAGAGGATATGAAGAAGGGGATGAGGATCACCTTCAAACATTTGCCGTTTCTCGAGAAGCGGTTGTTGTTGAAGATCAGGTTGAAACACAGATTGCTCCATGGGATCGTCAATTTGCTTCAAAAAAATTAAGTGCAAGAGCTATGACAATTTTTGCAGGTCCATTGTTTAATTTTATATTGGCAATTGTCGCGTTTACGATGATTGGTATTATCCAAGGAGTACCTTTGGAAGAGGCTAAGCTCGGTAATGTGCTTTCAGATAGCGCCGCACAAGAAGCTGGATTAAAACAAGGTGACCTTGTATTAAGTATCGATGGGGCAGAAGTGAATACTTTTACAGATATGACAACGATTGTCCGCGCACATCCAGATGAGGAGCTTGTTTTTACAGTAGAACGTAACGGTAAAACGTTGGACATCCCTGTAACTCCGAAACGAATTGATGAAGATACAGGAGAAATAGGTTTAATCGGTGTCCAATCATATTTGGATAAATCTTTTTCTAAAGTTGCTGTTAGCGGTTTTGTAGAGACTTATCATTGGACAATAAAAATTTTCGAATTGCTCGGACAATTAGTTATTGGCAAATTTTCCATTGATATGCTTTCGGGGCCAGTAGGGATATATAAGTCCACAGAAGAAGTTGCAAAAGCAGGTATTCTTTATTTAATGAAATGGACTGGACTATTAAGCATAAATTTAGGAATTATGAATCTATTGCCGATTCCGGCGCTTGATGGCGGGCGACTCTTATTTTTCGGTGTAGAAGCTGTAAGAGGGAAGCCTATTGATCGTCATAAAGAAGGAATGGTTCATTTTATCGGATTCGCACTATTGATGGTATTAATGATTGTTGTTACATGGAATGATATTCAGCGCTTTTTTATTAATTAAATATAGTGTTATAAGATGAGGTGCTAAGTTTGAGACAAAGTATGACATTAATCCCTACTCTTCGTGAGGTACCTGCTGATGCGGACATTAAAAGTCATCAGCTCCTCCTTAGAGCGGGTTTCATTAGACAAACCGCAAGTGGAGTTTATACGTATATGCCGCTTGCAAAAAGAACGTTGGATAAGATTGAAAGAATTATACGCGAAGAAATGGACAATGCAGGTGCGGCTGAATTACTAATGCCTGCATTGCAACCTGCTGAACTTTGGCAAGAATCCGGACGTTGGTATACTTATGGTGATGAATTAATGCGTATGCATGATCGACATGGAAGAGACTTTGCATTAGGGGCAACTCATGAAGAAGTTATTACAAGTATTGTAAATGATGATGTTCCATCGTACAAGCGACTTCCACTCACACTTTATCAAATTCAAACGAAGTTTAGAGATGAGAAAAGACCAAGATTCGGCTTATTGCGTGGCCGTGAGTTTATTATGAAGGACGCATATTCATTCCATACATCTGCCGAAAGCTTAGACGATGTGTACAATAAAATGTATAAAGCTTACATGAATATTTTTACGCGATGTGGTCTGGATTTTAGAGCAGTACTAGCAGACTCGGGAGCTATTGGCGGAAAGGATACGCAAGAATTTATGGTTCTTTCAGAAATTGGCGAAGATACAATTGCTTATTCAGATTCATCCGACTATGCAGCTAATATTGAAATGGCCGAGTGTGTAATTGAGTATGTAAGACCTGCAGAGGAAGAAAAAGAGTTAGAAAAAATCGCCACTCCAAATCAAAAAACGATTGCTGAAGTGTCATCATTTTTTAATGTTGAACCACAGAATTGCATAAAGTCATTAGTTTTTAAAATAGACGATGAACCTGTAATGATACTTGTTCGTGGAGATCACGATGTCAATGACATTAAAGTGAAAAATGTATTGAATGCTAAAACTGTTGAACTTTGTGATCAAAAGGAAACCGAAGAAATATTAGGGTGTCCTACTGGTTCTCTAGGTCCTAGCGGCTTAGAGGGTAAAATAAAGGTATATGCGGATTACGCAGTAAAGGCATTAGTCAATGCTGTTTGCGGAGCCAATGAAGATGGCTTCCATTTCGTAAATGTAAATCCAGGCAGAGATTTCGAAGTTGAAAATTATGCCGATTTTAGATTTATCATGGAAGGTGATCCTTCACCAGACGGAAATGGAACGATACGGTTTGCTCGCGGAATTGAGGTCGGGCATATCTTCAAACTAGGGACCAGATATAGCGAAGCAATGGATGCAAATTATTTAGATGAAAACGGACGAGCTCAACACTATATTATGGGTTGTTATGGTATAGGAGTTTCACGTACATTGTCTGCTATTGCAGAACAGTTTAATGATGAAAATGGCCTTGTTTGGCCAACAAACATTGCACCTTATCATGTTCATGTAATCCCTGTTAATATGAAAGACCAAGACCAGGTATCCCTCGCTGAAGAACTCTATGAATTATGTAAAACAAATCGATATGATGTTTTACTAGATGATCGTTCAGAAAGACCTGGTGTTAAGTTCAAAGATTCAGATTTAATTGGTCTGCCAATCCGTGTTACGATTGGAAAACGCGCCAGCGAAGGTATCGTTGAAGTAAAAGTAAGAAAAACAGGTGAATCATTTGAAGTGGATAAAGCTGAATTGCTGCCACTAATCAACAATTTATTAAAATAATTGGTTTAGTAAAATTGTTTTTGAAAAGCCGTTCAGTTGATTGGAACGGAAATCAACTTACTAGTTTTAAAAAAGCAAATTAATAAAAATATAGGGGCCGGGACATAACTAAAACAAACAAACCTAAAACCGAAAAATAATCTTTCTAAGCGAAGTATATTTCCGGAGCGGGTATATACACTAACTAACTTATTGTTCGGATTTATCTTTGACTAATATAGTTATGACCCAGGCCCTTCCTTCATGGGAGGCAGATGTGGCAATGAATCCCGCCGAAAAAAAAGAGAGATTTCAGTTGCTTCTGCAACAACTTGGCTTAACTGATGATGCATTTGTTCAATATTTTAATAATGCAGAAATATCAAAGCTTATAATAGATCGATCTAAAAAACAATGGCATTTTTCCTTCATGTTTGAAAAAATCATTCCGCATAATGTGTTTTCTACATTTTCTAATCATCTTCAAAAATCTTTTCAACATATTGCTTCTGTTAGTTTTGTAGTTGAAACAAAAGATACCGTTCCTACTGAGGAACTTATTATAGACTATTGGAATGGATGCGTTCAGGAAATAGACGGCATCTCTCCTATGCTATTAACCTTATTAAACGAACAAACTCCTACAATAAATGGGAACAAATTGATTATCCGCACACGAAATCACACAGAAGCTGAGACGTTAAAGTCAAAATATGGTGGAATCATTCTTAATGTATACAAAAGTTTTGGCTTTCCTCCACTCCAATTTGATACAGAGGTAAGTGAAGAACAGCAATCCGAGGAAGTCCAAAGAATCATTGAGGCAAATAGAAAAGAAGATGAGGAAAGGGCTAGACAAGCCATTGTTGATATGCAACGGACGGATGCGGAAAAAGAAAAAAATAATGGTGAATCCTCAGGACCACTTATCATTGGTCTTACCATTAAAAACGATGATGAAATCAAAAAGATTGAAGATATTGTTGATGAAGAAAGAAGAATTGCGATAGAAGGATATATTTTTGATGCTGAAATTAGAGAACTTAGGAGCGGACGTTCCCTTTTAACGTTTAAAATGACTGATTATACAGATTCCATATTAGTAAAAATGTTTTCAAGAGATAAAGAAGATGCAGAGATGCTCAATATGGTTAAAAAGGGAATGTGGGTTAAAGCACGTGGGAGCGTACAAAATGATACATTTGTTCGCGACTTAGTCATGATTGCTAATGATATTAACGAAGTAAAGCCAAAAACACGTAAAGATTTGGCAGGAGAAAGCGAAAAACGTGTTGAATTGCATCTTCATTCTCCTATGAGTCAAATGGATGCTGTAACTTCAATATCGAACTATGTTGCCCAAGCAAAGAAATGGGGGCATAAAGCGATTGCGATTACGGATCATGCCGTCGTACAATCTTTTCCCGAGGCTTATAGTGCAGGCAAAAAAAATGATATAAAAATCCTTTATGGATTAGAAGCAAATTTAATTGATGACGGCGTTCCGATTGCCTACAATAGTGATCACCGACTTCTCGAAACAGCTGAATATATCGTGTTTGACGTAGAAACTACTGGTCTATCAGCCATTTACGATACAATTATAGAACTTGCAGCAGTCAAAATCAGAGATGGTGAAGTTGTAGATAAATTCGAAAGCTTTGCTAATCCGCATCATCCTTTATCTGCTACAACAATTGAATTAACTGGTATTACCGATGATATGGTTAAAGATGCGCCGGAAGTAGACGATATGCTTCAGAAATTTTACGAATGGTCAGAAGATGCCGTCTATGTGGCTCATAATGCAACATTTGATATGGGTTTTTTAAACACTGGGTTCCAAAAAATAGGAATTGGAAAATCAAAAAATCCTGTAATCGACACGTTAGAGCTTGCTAGATTTCTATATCCTGAATTTAAGAATCATCGTTTAAATACGTTGGCAAAAAAATTCGATATTGAATTGACACAGCATCATCGCGCTATTTATGATGCCGAGGCGACTGGATTTTTATTTTTAAAAATGTTAAAAGATGCCAAGGAAAAGGGCATAGAATATCATGATCAATTCAACGATTTTATGGGTGAAGGCGATGCGTATAAGCGGGCAAGACCAAGCCATTGTACGTTGTTGGCAAAAAACGAAATAGGATTGAAAAACATATTTAAGCTCGTATCTATTTCTCACATGAACTACTTTTATCGGGTTCCTAGAATCCCAAGATCGGTACTTGAAAAACATCGCGAGGGGATTCTTATCGGTTCTGGGTGCGATAAAGGAGAAGTCTTCGAAGCAATGATGCAAAAAGGTCAAGCTGAAGCAGAGAAAGCAGCAGCCTTTTATGATTATCTTGAAGTTCATCCTAAATCTGTCTATGCCCCATTGATTGAAATGGAGCTTGTAAGAAATGAAAACGACCTAGAGGATATTATTAAAAATATGGTCAGCATGGGAGATAAACTAAATATTCCTGTCGTCGCCACTGGAAATGTCCATTATTTGAATGAAGAAGATAAAATTTACCGGAAAATCTTAATTTCCTCACAGGGTGGAGCAAATCCTTTAAATAGGCATGAATTACCAGATGTCCATTTTAGAACGACAAACGAGATGCTTTCTGAATTTTCCTTTTTAGGAAAAGCGGACGCAAAGAAAATAGTTGTCGAAAATTCGAATTTGATTGCGGATATGATTGAAGTCATTAAACCAATTAAAGACGATCTTTATACACCGAAAATTGAAGGTGCTGAAGAGGAAATACGGACGATGAGCTATGAGATGGCAAAAAGCATCTATGGTGATCAACTCCCAGAAATTATAGAAGCAAGATTAGAAAAAGAATTAAACAGCATCATTGGACATGGGTTTGCCGTTATTTATCTCATATCTCATAAACTTGTAAAAAAATCATTGGATGATGGCTACTTAGTAGGTTCCCGGGGATCAGTTGGATCCTCATTCGTTGCTACAATGACAGAAATAACCGAAGTAAATCCACTGCCACCCCATTATGTTTGTCCGAATTGTAAGCACTCGGAGTTTTTTGATGATGGATCGGTTGGTTCAGGATTTGATTTGCCTGATAAAGATTGTCTACAATGTGGAACAGCATATAAAAAAGATGGCCACGATATTCCGTTTGAAACTTTTCTTGGTTTTAAGGGAGATAAAGTACCGGATATTGATTTGAATTTTTCAGGTGAATATCAGCCTCAAGCACATAATTATACAAAGGTTCTCTTCGGGGAAGATTATGTTTATCGTGCTGGTACAATTGGAACCGTTGCGGAAAAAACGGCTTTCGGCTACGTAAAAGGATACGCGCAAGATAATAATCTTCACTTGCGAAGTGCCGAAATCGATCGTTTAGTCCAAGGCTGTACTGGTGTAAAAAGAACGACAGGGCAGCACCCAGGCGGGATTATTGTTGTTCCGGATGATATGGAAATTTTTGACTTTTCACCGATTCAGTATCCGGCTGATGATAGTGGTTCAGAATGGAGAACAACCCATTTTGACTTTCATTCGATCCACGATAATTTATTAAAACTTGATATTCTAGGTCACGATGATCCTACTGTTATAAGAATGCTGCAGGATTTAAGCGGGATTGATCCAAAAACGATACCAACCGATGATCCCGAAGTAATGAAAATATTTAGCGGGACGGAATCTCTAGGTGTAACAGAGGAACAAATTATGTGTAAAACGGGTACTCTCGGTATACCTGAATTTGGAACTAGATTTGTTCGCCAAATGTTAGAAGATACTAAACCGACAACATTTTCGGAGCTTGTGCAAATCTCTGGCTTGTCACATGGTACAGACGTTTGGCTTGGTAACGCACAGGAACTCATTCATAACAAAACTTGTACACTATCAGAGGTTATTGGTTGTCGTGATGATATTATGGTTTATTTAATATACCAAGGGCTTGAGCCTTCACTTGCATTTAAAATCATGGAATCAGTCCGAAAAGGGAAAGGCCTCACTCCGGAATGGGAAGACGAAATGAGGAAGAACAGTGTTCCTGAATGGTATATCGATTCGTGCAAAAAAATAAAATATATGTTTCCAAAGGCTCACGCAGCTGCATATGTATTAATGGCTGTAAGGATTGCCTACTTTAAAGTGCATCACCCATTGTATTATTACGCCGCTTATTTCACCGTAAGAGCAGAAGATTTTGATTTAGAAGCAATGGTTAGAGGTTCGCAAACAATCCGAGCTAAAATTGAGGAAATTAATATGAAGGGTCTAGACGCTTCTCCAAAAGAAAAAAGCTTACTAACTGTGTTGGAACTTGCTTTGGAAATGTGTGAAAGAAATTTTAAATTTAAACGCGTAGATCTTTATCGATCAAGTGCCACACAGTTTATTATTGATGGAGACGCCTTAATTCCTCCGTTTAATTCAATACCAGGTTTAGGAACGAATGCTGCGTTAAACATCGTAAAAGCAAGAGAAAATGGCGAATTCCTTTCGAAAGAAGACTTGCAGCAAAGAGGAAAGGTTTCAAAGACCATTATTGAATACCTAGAAAAACATGGTTGTCTAGAATCATTGCCTGATCAAAATCAACTATCTCTTTTTTAGTGAATTTGTATAATTTGCATAACCATGATGGATATGGTATATTTTTAATGGAAATACTATGAATAACTCTCCGTTGACAAAAAGAGTGGGCATCCCCCACTCTTTCGTATTGTTATAAGAAAAGCGGAAGGCGCCTGATCAGCCCCGACAAGCAAATGTTCTGAGTCAAAAAAAGTCCGTATTTTGACTTTTATTGACTCAGGTTATTTGACCTCGAGGGGCTGGCGCCTTCAGCTGAACAAGAAAAGCGGAAGGCATTGCAGCTAGATAGAGTAGGAACTAACAGCAAGCCAAGTATCGGTTTTCGATTTCAACACTAAAAATGAAAACTATTGAAACTCTCATCTTGGAGGTCATTATGAGTAAAGTAACAGAAATCGTTGAAGAACTCGTAACTCCCATTATTGAAGATATGAAGCTTGACCTTGTCGATATTGAATATGTAAAAGAGGGAAAAAATTGGTTCCTCCGCTTATTTATTGATAAGGAAAATGGCGTAGACATCGAAGAATGCGGTATTGTAAGTGAAAGACTAAGTGTAATTCTAGATGAAATCGATCCAATACCTCATAATTACTTCTTAGAAGTATCATCTCCAGGTGCAGAACGCCCGTTGAAAAAAGAATCAGATTTTACATCTTCAATTGGTAAGAACGTACATCTTAAAACATATGAGCCGATTGAAGGCGAAAAGACGTTTGAAGGTAAGCTGATTGATTTTAATGAAGGAGTCATTACACTAGAAATAAAAATCAAAACACGGGTTAAAACGATTGAAATTCCATTTGATAAAGTTGCAAAAGCTAGATTAGCCGTAGTTTTTTAAAAATGGATTAGTTAAACCACACTTTTGATTTTTCTACTATGTTGAGTGGAACAGAGATCAATGTACGTACAAAGTTTAACAAAGTCCAAAAATACATGTTTGATTCATACAAAGGTAAAAAGTGAATTAAAGGGGATGACCACTAAATGAGCTCGGAACTATTGGATGCTCTCATTATTCTGGAAAGAGAAAAAGGAATTAGTCGTGATGTATTGATTGAAGCAATCGAAGCGGCTCTTGTTTCAGCTTACAAAAGGAATTTTAATCAAGCACAAAACGTCCGTGTTGACTTGAATTTGGAAACCGGAACAATGCGAGTTTTTGCACGCAAGGAAATCGTTGATGAAGTATTTGATTCAAGACTTGAAATATCTATTGATCAAGCTAAAAAGATTAACCCTGGATATGAAACAGGGGACATCCTTGAGCTAGAGGTAACACCGAAAGACTTCGGAAGAATTGCAGCTCAGACTGCGAAACAAGTTGTAACACAACGAGTACGTGAAGCGGAGAGAGGTATTATTTACTCGGAATTCATTGACCGAGAAGACGATATAATGACAGGGATTGTACAAAGGCAAGATCCGAGATTCATTTATGTAAGTCTAGGAAAAATAGAAGCTTTATTGCCTCAAAGTGAGCAAATGCCAAATGAAACATATAAACCTCATGATCGAATTAAAGTCTATATTACGAAAGTTGAAAAGACGACAAAAGGTCCACAAATATATGTTTCTCGAACACATCCAGGTTTATTGAAAAGATTATTTGAGATTGAAGTTCCGGAAATTTATGATGGTACAGTTGAAATTAAATCTGTAGCTCGTGAAGCTGGAGACCGCTCTAAAATATCAGTCAGCACAGATAATCCTGAGGTTGATCCAGTAGGTTCTTGTGTCGGTCCTAAAGGGGCAAGGGTCCAAGCGATTGTTAATGAATTAAAAGGTGAAAAAATCGATATTGTTGAATGGTCGTCTGATCCAGTTGTTTTTGTAGCAAATGCACTAAGCCCTTCAAAAGTACTTGATGTAGAAATTAACGAAGAAGAAAAAGCGACTACTGTCATCGTACCAGATTATCAATTATCATTGGCCATTGGAAAACGTGGACAAAATGCAAGACTTGCAGCAAAACTGACAGGTTGGAAAATTGATATAAAAAGTGAATCTGATGCTCGGGCAGCTGGCATATATCCACGTGATGCATCTCTTCTCTTTTTTGATGAAGATGAATCAAGTGACACATTCGATTTAAATGATGAAGAAATCGAATAGGGGTGAATGAGATTGGCGGTTCAAAAAAAAATTCCCATGAGAAAATGTTTAGCTACGGGAGAAATGAAACCGAAAAAAGAAATGATACGCATTGTTCGCTCGAAGGACGGAGAAGTGTCCGTAGATTTAACTGGTAAAAAATCCGGAAGAGGCGCTTATGTTTCCCTAGACCGTGATGCTATACTCACGGCACAAAAGAAAAACATTTTCGCAAGCCAGTTAAATGCGGAAGTCAATGATTCTGTTTATGAAGAACTTCTCTCATTATTAGATAAAGAAAGCAAGCCTAAACAATGAAGCAAGAAAAATGGATGTCACTGCTTGGATTGGCTAATCGAGCGAGGAAAATTATTTCCGGAGAAGAATTGGTCGTTAAGGAAATCAAAAACAGAAGAGCAAAGCTTGTATTAATTTCCAAAGATGCCTCTTCAAATACTTCAAAAAAAATACAGGATAAGTGCACTTATTATGACATTCCTTTTCATTATGTAGAATCAAGAGAAAAACTTGGAAATGCGATTGGCAAGGACGAAAGAGTAGTTGTCGCCATCCTGGAAGAAGGCTTTGCAAAAAAGCTATCTTCAATGCTCGATGAATAAAACGGGGGTGAACCTATGAGTAAAATACGTGTATATGAATACGCAAAAAAGCAAAATACATCAAGTAAAGATGTAATTTCGAAGTTAAAAAGTTTGAATATAGAAGTTTCTAATCATATGTCTATGATTGATGCAGAAACTGTCGGAAAACTGGATTCTATTTATAATGGCAAGAATACACAAAATGGCAAGAATACACAAATCGATTCAAAAAAACAAAGTCAACCGCGTAAAGTCCAACCGAATAGCCAGCAAACCGCTCAGAAACCTCATAGTAATCAAACGAGACAGTCTAAAGAGTTTAAACCAAAGCAGGCAAAAAACACGAATGATCACCAACGCCGCTCTGAAAACACTCATACAAACTCAGCACCTAAACAAAGACCGGCTGGGAAACAACGCAATAACGAGATGGGGCAAAATAATAATAATATGAAAAATGGTACCGGAAATAATCAGAATAGAAACCAACAACAAAAAAACAATAATAAAAACACAAATAAAAATCGCAGAGAAAATATAAATAATAAAAACAACAAACAGAGGCAGAAGCCGCAGCAACATCAGCCGGCTCCTCAAAAACAAAAAGAGCTTCCGGAAAAAATTACGTTTAGCGGTTCACTTTCAGTTGGAGAGCTTGCAAAGAAGCTTCATCGTGAACCAACTGAACTTATTAAGAAATTATTCCTTTTAGGTGTTATAGCCACGATTAATCAAGAACTCGATAAAGATGCGATTGAATTAATCTGTACAGATTATGGGGTAGAGGTAGAAGAAGAAATCCAAATCGATGCTACAGACCTAGAAGTGTATTTTACTGAAGATAATGAGGAAAACTTAGTTGAACGCCCATCTGTTGTTACGATTATGGGTCACGTTGACCATGGTAAAACAACGTTACTGGATTCACTTCGTAATACAAAAGTAACTGCAGGAGAAGCTGGGGGTATTACTCAGCATATTGGTGCTTATCAAATCGTTGCCAACGGGAAGAAAATAACATTCCTAGATACTCCTGGTCACGCTGCATTTACGACAATGCGTGCTCGTGGTGCTAAAGTAACGGATATCACTATTCTAGTTGTTGCAGCGGATGATGGTGTAATGCCACAAACGGTTGAGGCTATCAACCATGCAAAAGCAGCAGAGGTTCCTATCATCGTAGCAGTAAATAAAATGGATAAACCAACTGCCAATCCTGACCGTGTCATGCAGGAATTGACTGAGCATGGTCTTATTCCTGAAGACTGGGGCGGAGATACAATTTTTGTTCCTATATCTGCGTTAAAGGGTGAAGGGATCGACAGCTTGCTTGAGATGATTTTACTCGTAGGTGAAGTAGAGGAGTTTAAAGCAAATCCTAACCGAAATGCAATCGGGACTGTTATTGAAGCCCAACTTGATAAAGGGCGCGGATCCGTCGCAACATTACTTGTACAAAACGGTACTTTAAAGGTCGGCGATCCGATTGTTGTTGGAAGCACGTTTGGTCGTGTAAGAGCAATGGTAAATGATGTCGGTAGAAGAGTAAAAGAAGCACCACCATCTACACCGGTAGAAATTACAGGATTAAATGAGGTACCACAGGCGGGAGACCGTTTTGTAGTATTTGATGATGAAAAAACGGCCCGTCAAATTGGAGAAATTCGTGCTCAGGAAGCATTGCTTGCTTCAAGAAACGAAAGCTCCCGTGTCAGCCTTGATACGTTATTCGAACAAATGAAGCAAGGTGAAATGAAAGATCTGAACGTCATCGTTAAAGCGGATGTACAAGGCTCTGTAGAAGCCCTTGCTGCAGCGCTTAAGCAAATCGATGTCGAAGGCGTTAATATAAAAATCATTCATACTGCGGTAGGTGCGATTAACGAATCTGATATTACGCTTGCTGCAGCTTCAAATGCAATTGTAATTGGATTCAATGTCAGACCTGATGTGAATGCCAAACGAGCTGCTGATTCAGAAAAAGTAGAAGTTCGCCTCCATCGAGTGATTTATAAAGCAATTGAGGAAATTGAAGCTGCGATGAAAGGAATGCTTGATCCAGAATTTGAGGAAAAAATTATCGGACAAGCAGAAGTTCGACAAACATTCAAGGTATCGAAAATCGGTACAATTGCTGGTTCTTACGTAACGGACGGTAAGATTACTCGTGACAGTGGAGTTAGATTAATCCGAAACGGCATCGTCATTTATGAAGGTGTAATTGACGCCCTTAAACGCTTTAAAGATGATGTTAAAGAGGTTAGCCAAGGATACGAATGTGGTATAACAATTAAGAACTTCAATGATGTAAAAGAAGAAGACATTATCGAAGCATTCTTGATGGAAGAAATTGAGCGCACTTGATCGGTTTCGTAGAGTGTGAATACCGGATATTTCATGTCCATTCATTAAAAGATAAAAGGGCCGTCTTAAAGCGTACCTTGACTAGACTTAGACAGAAATTCAATGTGGCAGCAGCTGAAGTTGATCATCAAGACGTATGGCAATTAACAAAAATTGCCATCACAACTGTATCATCTTCTAGACAGGCTTTAGAGCGTGAACTAAATCATGCCCTTAGTTTTCTTGATTCTTTTCCAGAATGGGAAAGAATTAGCACAACATTTGAGTGGCTGTAATGAGAGGTGTTTTTTATGAGTTTGCGTGCCAATCGTGTCGGAGAACAGATGAAAAAAGAACTGGGAGAAATAATCAGTAGAAAAATTAAAGATCCTCGTGTTGGTTTTGTTACAGTAACGGATGTACATGTCACCGGAGATCTTCAGCAAGCAACTGTTTATATATCCGTTCTTGGGGATGAAGAGCAAAAAGCCAATACGTTAAAAGGCCTTGATAAAGCGAAAGGATTCATTAGAACAGAAATTGGTCAACGAATCCGACTTCGCAAAACCCCGGAAATCTCCTTTGAATTTGATGAATCTATTGGATATGGAAATCGAATTGAATCTTTACTTAAACAAATTAAAGAAGATTAAAGCGAGTTAAATTATTCAGCCGTCCCATATACGCTTTGTACGAATTACCTATTTATAGATTTGGTGATTGGTCTTAGCTCAAACTGGTGACGGCTTTTTTATCTTAAAGATCAGTGTTGATTTATTGAGGGAAAAAAAGTTAACTTAACCAAAAAGGAGGGACGCGAGAGTATGGACGGAATATTACCGTTATGGAAGCCGAAAGGTATGACATCTCATGACTGTGTCTTTAAAGTACGAAAACTGCTGCGAATGAAAAAAGTGGGACATACAGGAACATTAGATCCAGATGTAGATGGTGTTCTTCCCATTTGTTTAGGGAAAGCAACTAAAATTGCCGAGTACATAACGGATGCAGGTAAAGTGTATGAAGGACAAGTGACAGTAGGCTTTTCAACGACAACAGAAGACGCTTCCGGGGAAATAGTAGAAGAAAAAAAAATAGAGCGAAATATTTCAATAGACGAAATCGAAAAAATCCTTCAATCTTTTATCGGAACAATAAAGCAAACGCCACCGATGTTTTCAGCTGTTAAAGTAAACGGAAAACGATTGTATGAATATGCACGTCAAGGTATAACCGTGGAACGACCTTCTAGAACCGTGCATATTTATAAGTTAGCATTACTTGACGATTCGATAGAAAATAGGAACGGCACCGTTTCTTTTCGATTTCGTGTTCATTGTAGCAAAGGAACGTATATTCGAACATTAGCTGTCATGATAGGCGAAAAATTAGGCTATCCTGCACATATGTCTTCCTTGACAAGAACGGCTTCGGCGGCAATAAAAGCAAGTGATTGTCTATCTTTTGAGCAATTGGAAAAGTTGATCCAAGAAGATCAAATCTTTCGTTTTATATATCCATTGGAAAAAGGTATTTCGCACTTGTCCTTTTTTCCATTAGATAGTAATTTAGTGGTAAAGATTAAAAATGGAGCAGTTCTTCCACGGCCAAGCAACTGGCCAGCACAGGGGCAGGTTGTAATGATGTATGAAGAGAAAGCTTATGCAATTTATCAGGTACATCCTGATAACGAAACTTTTATAAAGCCAGTGAAAGTTATACGAAATGAATAGCAGGTGAAAAAATTGAAAGTTATTATGATTAATCATCCACATCAATATAGTAAAGACGATTTCCCCCCTATGGCGATAGCCTTAGGATTTTTTGATGGAGTTCATAAAGGACATCAAGAGGTCATTTCTACCGCACGCAAAATTGCGATTGAAAATGAATGGAAAAGTGCTGTGATGACATTTGATCCACACCCCTCCGTTGTACTAGGAAAAGAAAGAAAGACAGTTCAATATATTACTCCTCTTAAGGATAAAATAGATTTAATCTCAACCCTTGAGATAGACTTTTTATTTGTGGTGAGGTTTACTTCTGCTTTTTCAAGCTTGGAGCCCGAAACTTTTGTTAAAGAATATTTAATTAATTTAAATGCAAAGCATGTTGTAGGCGGATTTGATTATACATACGGAAGGTTTGGGAAAGGAACGATGGAAACATTGCCAATTCATGGTAAAGGATTTTTTGATGTAACAACTGTAGATAAATTGGAAGATCATCATGAAAAAGTAAGTTCCACGAAAATTCGGCAGCTTTTACATGATGGTGAAATGATCAAAGCGAAAGATTTATTAGGAAGATTTTATGTTACGAAAGGGACAGTTGTTCACGGGGAAAAGCGTGGACGAACATTAGGATTTCCAACAGCAAATATTCAATTGGAAAATGATTATCTCGTTCCGAAAATAGGAATTTATGCTGTACGTTTCAATGTTGCAGGAAGGTGGTATAACGGTGTATGTAGTGTAGGATATAACCCTACATTCAAAGTACCTGGTGAAACCATGCTTTCTATTGAAGTACATATTTTAGATTTTGACGAATCTATTTATGGAGAAGAAGTACAGGTTGAGTGGCACATTTACATGAGGAATGAAGAAAAATTTAATGGTATCGAAGAATTAAAATTGCAAATTTCGAAGGATGTACAAACAGCAATCGAATACTTTTATGAGTTGGACAAATAAACTTGATTTTTGTCTAGGAAAGATGTATTCTAATACAGTATCAAGAACCTTTGCTTGGCAAGGCGACTCACCAACGCTTGCTAGGTAACAGGGGATAGGAAAACAGGAGGTGAACAGGATGGCGATTTCTCAAGAACGTAAAAATGAAATCATCAACCAATATAAGATTCATGAAAGTGATACCGGATCTCCGGAAGTTCAAATTGCGGTTTTAACTGAAGAAATCAACAAATTGAACGATCATCTTCGCGTGCACAAAAAAGATCATCATTCTCGTCGTGGTTTATTGAAAATGGTAGGCCGTCGTCGTAATCTTTTAACGTATCTACGTAATAAAGATGTGCAACGCTATCGTGAATTAATTAACAGTCTTGGCTTACGTAGATAATATCCGTATAGCCATCTAAAAAGCGGGAATTTTCCCGCTTTTTTGTTAGTAATTTTTAGTAAGAGGTTTCATTGAGGTTTCATTGTTGCTGCCCGAGGCAATACTCCTTAGGACTGTCAAGCAATGCGTGGCAGAACTGAACATTGGACATGAGTACGAATTCGTTTGTAATCGTCTAGCTCCAGCGCCTATCGACTAGCCAACTTTTTGTCCTTTCTTTTGCGTAAGTCAAAGGCCCAAAAGCAACGTCGACTAAAAACCCCACGTCCTTATGTCTTCGTCGACGGACCCACATCCTGTGGGGCTGTAGTCCGTGAGCAAGGTGATTGCGCTTTTGTTCGTGCCTATGTCTAATGTTCAGTAATCGGCCGGCTGCATTGATTCCAACAAATGACAAGAACAAATTATTAGTACAAGTCCACAATATAAGAGATGGATCGATTCGTATGAAAGTGAGGAAAGTATGTATGGAACAATTAAAACAAACATTTAGCATGGATTGGGCGGGGAGACCACTAACAGTAGAGATTGGCCAATTAGCCAAACAAGCAAGTGGAGCAGCCCTAATTCGATATGGAGATACTGCTGTCTTAAGTTCCGCGACAGCATCTAAAGATGCAAAATCAGTTGACTTTTTCCCTTTAACGGTTAACTACGAAGAGAGATTATATGCAGTAGGTAAAATTCCGGGTGGTTTCATCAAAAGGGAAGGACGTCCAAGTGAAAAAGCTATTTTAGCAAGTCGTCTAATTGATCGTCCAATCCGTCCACTTTTTGCAGATGGTTTCCGTAATGAAGTTCAAGTTGTTAGTATTGTCATGAGTGTTGATCAAAACTGTTCTTCTGAAATGGCAGCTATGTTTGGATCTTCTCTTGCATTAAGCGTATCCGATATTCCGTTTGAAGGTCCAATTGCAGGCGTAGTAGTAGGTAGAATAGATGGAGAATTTATTATTAACCCTACTGTTGAGCAAATGGAAAATAGTGATATTAATTTAACAGTTGCAGGGACTAAAGATGCCATTAATATGGTTGAAGCAGGTGCCAATGAGGTTCCAGAAGAAATCATGTTAGAGGCAATCATGTATGGTCATGAGGAAATTAAAAAGCTTATTCAATTTCAAGAAGAGATTGTAAGTAAAATTGGAAAAGAAAAAAGAGAAGTTATACTTTATGAAGTAGACGCAGATCTTGACGCAGAAGTACGTAATATGTGTGAAAAAGCACTTATTGAGGCCATTCAAGTAGAAGAAAAACATGCTCGTGAGGATGCAATTCAAGCAGTAAAAGATAAAGTAATTGAAGATTTCTCTGAACGTGAAAATATTGAAGATGATACAATCAAACAAGTAAAGCAAATTTTAGGAAACCTTGTTAAAGAAGAAGTTCGTCGTTTAATTACGGTTGAGAAAATTCGTCCAGATGGAAGAAAACCAGATGAAATTCGACCTCTTTCTTCTGAAGTTAGATTATTGGCTAGAACTCACGGTTCCGGTTTATTTACCCGTGGACAAACTCAAGCACTAAGTATTTGTACACTAGGTGCTCTCGGTGATGTGCAAATTCTTGATGGACTTGGAATAGAGGAATCAAAACGTTTTATGCACCATTATAATTTCCCACACTTTAGTGTTGGTGAAACAGGTCCTATCCGCGCGCCAGGCCGTCGTGAAATTGGACATGGTGCATTAGGGGAACGTGCATTAGAGCCTGTAATACCTAATGAAGTTGATTTCCCATATACGATTCGTCTTGTTTCGGAAGTATTGGAATCGAACGGTTCCACTTCACAAGCGAGCATCTGTGCCAGTACGCTTGCTATGATGGATGCGGGAGTTCCAATTAAAGCTCCAGTTGCAGGAATTGCGATGGGTCTCGTTAAGTCAGGTGAACATTACACTGTCTTAACTGACATTCAAGGAATGGAAGACCATCTCGGTGATATGGATTTCAAAGTTGCTGGTACTGAAAAGGGTGTAACAGCTTTGCAAATGGATATTAAGATCGAAGGTTTATCCCGAGAAATTCTTGAAGAAGCTTTAATGCAAGCAAAACATGGACGTATGCATATTTTAGAATCAATGCTAGAAACGATAAAGGAACCGAGAAAACAACTATCTCAATATGCACCTAAAATTCTTACATTACAAATCAATCCAGATAAAATTAGAGATGTCATCGGTCCAAGCGGTAAGCAAATCAATAAAATTATTGAAGAAACTGGCGTAAAAATCGATATTGAACAAGATGGAAAAATATTTATCGCCTCTGCGGATGAAGAGATGAATGTAAAGGCGAAGAAGATCATTGAAGATCTTGTTCGTGAAGTCGAAGTAGGACAGATCTATCTAGGAAAAGTAAAACGAATCGAAAAATTTGGCGCCTTCGTTGAACTATTCCCAGGAAAAGACGGATTGGTTCATATTTCCCAGCTTGCGGAAGAGCGTGTCAATAAAGTTGAAGATGTAGTTTCCATTGGAGACGAAATTCTCGTTAAAGTTACTGAAATAGATAACCAAGGCAGAGTAAACATTTCAAGAAAAGCAGTCTTGAAAGAGCAAAAAGAACAACAAAATAAGGAATAACAAAATGCGGAGGGGCTGTCCCAAAAGTCGTAGTTAATGACTTTTAAGAGGCCCCTCTCTTTTTAATTAATTTTGGTTTTCCACTTGTATTTTAAAAACCTTGGAGCTCTAGTTGTTATGTTTTTAAAATTGATTCTGATAGTTATAAATAAATCCTTTGAGTTTAATCACTATAGTCTTTCAATTATCATGAAACGTCTGTTATTGGCGCAATAGGTCTATCTTGTCCATCTCTTTCATAGTTTAAAAAGAGGGAGGTAGGGACATGGTTAGTACAAAAAACTTGATAGCCTTTGCGCTGATTGCTATTCTATCATTATCTGCAATATTTAATCCTTATACTAATATGTATATAGGGGAGTTAAAGAATGACAGTATTATCGTAAGTAAGCAAGAAGGAGAATTATATGATTTAATCTTAAAGGCCGCTGAATATTATCAAATTGAACCGCAAAATGCTAAAATAGATCGAGTTTGGAAAGCGATGCCCGGATATAATGGGGTAAAGGTAGATATTGAAGCATCATATCAAAACATGAAAAAAGATAAAAAATATGATGAAAGGAAACTAGTTTTCGTTCAAATTCCACCAAAAGTCCATCTTTCGGATTTATCCCCCTCTCCAATATATAGAGGACATCCTGAAAAACCAATGGTCAGTTTTTTAATAAATGTTGCTTGGGGAAATGAGTATATCCCATCTATGCTTGCCACTTTGAAAAAAAATAAGGTGCATGCCACTTTCTTCTTGGAAGGACGTTGGGCAAAGGAAAACCCTGACTTAACAAAAATGATTGCTGATGGAGGGCATGAAATAGGAAACCATTCATACAGCCATCCAAATATGCAATTGATTAGTGAAGCACAAACAAGGGAAGAACTTTTAAAGACAAATGAGATCATTGAGGCAACAACGGGTAATAAGGTAACATGGTTCGGTCCGCCAGCGGGGGCTTTTCGAAAAGAAACGATTGATATTGCGCACTCCCTGAAGCTAAGGACCGTGATGTGGACCGTTGATACGATTGATTGGCAGAAACCGCCAAAAGAGGTTTTGATTCAAAGAGTTACGTCTAAGGTACACCCGGGTGCAATGATATTGATGCATCCAACAAAACCAACCGATCAGGCTTTACAAAGTTTAATTACAGAAATTAAATCCCGTAATCTTAGGATTGGAACAGTTTCCAAACTAATGGACGAAGAAAGAATTATAAAATTGAATGGGCCACAAAACATGGAACTAGAGAGAAAGAATCCATAAGCCTTTTATTTAATTATTGGCGTTTGGCATGTTTTTGCACCATGTTAGGAGGAATTGCTATGATGAAAAAGTATATATGCCAAAATGGAGTAAGAGTTGTCCTAGAAACAATTCCAACGGTAAGGTCAGTAGCGATAGGAATTTGGATTGGAACAGGTTCACGAGATGAAAACCATCATAATAACGGAATCTCACATTTTTTAGAACATATGTATTTTAAAGGAACGGAAACAAAAACTGCTAGGGAAATAGCTGAATCATTTGATTCAATAGGCGGGCAGGTAAATGCTTTTACATCTAAAGAATATACTTGCTATTATGCGAAAGTACTTGATAACCATGCTCCATATGCATTAGATACTTTAGCTGACATGTTCTTTAATTCTACGTTTGATAGTGAAGAGTTAAGCAAAGAAAAGAATGTAGTTTTAGAAGAAATAAAAATGTATGAGGATACTCCAGATGACATCGTTCATGATTTATTAAGCAAAGCTGCTTTTGATACACATCCTCTTGGATTTCCAATTCTTGGAACAGAGGAAACGCTTGAAACATTTAATAGCGATTTATTGAGGGAGTATATTCATGATATGTATACACCTGAAAATGTCGTGATTTCTATAGCAGGAAATGTAACGGAAGACTTCATTCATATTGTTGAACGATATTTTGGATCTTTTGAAAGAGGAAAGAAGCAAGCTGCCGAGTCTAAACCTTCATTTTATGCAAATAAATTTACAAGACAAAAGGATACTGAACAAGCCCATTTATGTATTGGGTTTAAGGGTTTACCGATTGGACATAAAGATATATACGATTTAATTGTAATGAATAACATATTCGGCGGAAGTATGTCTTCAAGGTTATTTCAAGAAGTTCGTGAAGAAAAAGGTTTGGCCTATTCCGTATTTTCTTATCATTCTTCATTCAAAGATAGTGGTTTAGTAACTATTTATGGAGGTACTGCCGCCAATCAAATGGATGAATTATATAGCACTATTCATTCAACTCTAGATTTATTAAAGCAAGATGGCATTACTTCAAAAGAATTGCAAAACAGCAAGGAACAATTGAAAGGGAATTTAATGCTTAGTCTTGAAAGTACAAATAGCAGGATGAGTAGAAACGGTAAAAATGAATTATTATTAGGAAAACATAGAACACTTGATGAAATGATTGAAGAAATCGATCAAGTTACTATAGACAGTGTGAACAAAATAGCAAAACAAATTTTTACAGATGATTATACAATTGCGTTAATCAGTCCAGATAATCGAATACCAAAACGAATTCATTAAACCCTTGTCATAAGAGATAAGGGTTTTTCTAGTTCTAAAAATGAGATAGACAACTTATATATGATTAAAACGGCTAGTTAGAGGAGGAGGATAAATGCGTCTAAGTGAACTAGGGGGAAAAGAAATTGTAGATTACAAAAAAGCAAAGCGATTAGGTGTTCTCGGACAAACGGATCTTGAGATCAATTCTAAGACAGGAGAAATCAACCATTTAATTATTCCATCGGGCAAATGGGGGATGAGAAAAGGGACGAACGAAATTAAAGTGCCCTGGCATTATATAAGAACAATTGGTACGGATATGATTATTCTTGAAGTGCCTGAAAATAATTGAATCTTTTATAGGCGATGTTATCGCCTATTTTTTTTGTTCAAAGATATGAAAGTGTTAATTTTTACTTAGGTGCAAATGTTCGTCCTGTCTAGCTCTAGGCGCCATCGGCTCGAGGTCAAATAACCTGAAAGCCAAAGTACAAACTTTTGGCGTATCAGAACATTTGCTTGTCGTCGATAGGAGGGCGCCTTACGCCTTCCTTATCATAATAATTTCATTCTGAATTCTATGTTCATGCACATGGGAATTTATCCTACATACACTAATGGTGCGGTGTTATTCTGCCATGCATAAAAAAGAAGGTGAAGAAATGTGATGTTGACAGATATGCACATTGCCGTTTTAGGTGGAGACGCAAGACAATTAGAAATCATTCGCAAGTTAACTGAACTAGATGCAAAATTATATTTAATTGGCTTCGAACAATTGGCTCAATCTTTTACAGGAGCAGTTAAAGAAAAATTGGAGGATGTTGATTTTTCAATAATGGATGCTGTAATTCTTCCTGTACCTGGAACGAGCCTTGAAGGAGAAATCGAAACAATCTTTTCTAGTGAAAAAGTTATTTTGACAGAACAAATTCTTAATAAAACGCCTTCTTACTGTAAGATATACTCCGGTATTAGCAATAGCTATCTCGACCATATAACGAATCTTTCAAAAAGAACATTAGTGCAGCTATTTGAACGGGATGATGTAGCCATTTACAATTCAATACCAACAGTAGAGGGAACCATTATGATGGCTATTCAAAACACAGATATTACTATTCATAATTCATCCATAGCGGTTTTAGGACTTGGCCGTGTTGGTATGAGTGTTGCCAGAACGTTTGCGCTTTTAGGCGCAAAGGTAAAAGTAGGTGCTAGAAAGAGCGCTCACTTAGCAAGAATTACGGAAATGGGCCTAGTACCATTCCACTTTAATGATTTGAAAAACGAAGTAAGCGATCTCGATATATGTATCAATACAGTGCCTCACATGATTTTAAATGCAGGAATTATCGCGAATATGCCGACAAATACATTGATCATCGATTTAGCTTCCAAACCTGGAGGAACTGATTTTAGATATGCTGAAAAACGTGGAATAAAAGCTTTGCTTGCTCCTGGATTGCCCGGAATTGTTGCGCCGAAAACAGCTGGGCAAATACTTGCCAATGTACTTTCGCAGTTGCTTGCGGATGATCTTGAAAAACGGAAGGAGATATCAAAATGAGTTTAGCTGGAAAAAGAATCGGTTTTGGAATGACTGGCTCCCATTGCACATATGATGCCGTTATCCCTGAATTAGAAAGATTAATGGAACAAGGAGCAGAGGTTATCCCAGTTGTTACATTTACTTTAAAAAATACAAATACTAAATTTGGAGATGGAGAGGATTGGGTAGCAAAAATTGAAGAAATAACTGGACGAAAAGTTATAGATTCGATGGTCGATGCTGAGCCTCTTGGTCCGAAAATGCCTCTTGACTGTATGGTGATTGCACCTTTAACAGGAAATTCAATGAGCAAATTTGCCAATGCTTTGACAGATTCTCCAGTGTTAATGGCCGCCAAGGCAACTTTAAGAAACCGTAATCCAGTTGTGTTAGGAATATCGACAAACGATGCATTAGGGTTGAATGGTATTAATTTAATGAGACTAATGTCTGCTAAGAATATTTATTTCATCCCATTTGGACAGGATGACCCAATAAATAAACCAACATCCATGGTAGCAAAAATGGAATACCTGTCCAAAGCAGTTGAAGCTGCAATAGATGGATACCAATTGCAGCCCGTCATTAGAGAGTATAGTAAAGAATAAAAGACTGAATCAGGTAAGAAACCTTACCTGATAGTTATTTTCATAGCCTTTTTTATTTAAAATTCTACCGGTAGCAAGGCTTTATGTGATAATATGATAGTATTAATTAGTGAAAATAATAAAACAACAAAGATTGACTTTCTTTGGCTGGAAGGAGTTATATAAATGTCATATAAAGACGGTTTTCATGTAGCTGTAATGGGTGCTACCGGTGCAGTTGGCCAACAAATCATAAAACAATTGGAGAAAAGAAATTTTCCTATTCGAAAATTAACTTTACTTTCTTCTGCTCGTTCAGCGGGAAAAGAAGTTTTATTTAAAAACGAAGTCATTACGGTAAAAGAAGCCGTGCCTGAATCATTTGAAGGTGTAGATATTGCCCTTTTTAGTGCAGGTGGAAGTATATCAGAAAAATTTGCACCTGAAGCAGTGAAACGTGGTGCAATTGTCATCGATAATACGAGTGCCTTTAGAATGAACCCAGAAGTCCCGCTAGTCGTTCCTGAGGTTAATGAGGATGCTCTTCATGGACATAATGGCATCATTGCAAATCCAAACTGTTCCACAATTCAAATGGTCGCTGCGCTTCAACCAATCAGGGAAGCTTATGGTTTAAATAAAGTAGTTGTATCTACGTATCAAGCTGTATCGGGTGCAGGTGCTGCGGCCATTAATGAACTTAACAAACAAACAAATGCAATTATTAATAAAGAAGAAGTGGAACCAGCTATTTTACCAGTAAGCAGTTTGGATAAGCATTACCAAATTGCCTTTAATGTCATTCCTCAAATCGACAAATTCACAGAAAATGGCTACACATATGAAGAAATGAAAATGATCAATGAAACAAAGAAAATAATGGGCATGCCAGAATTAAAAGTAGCAGCAACATGTGTAAGACTTCCTGTTGAAACTGGACATTCAGAATCAGTCTATATTGAAATCGGAACGAACAAAGTAAATGTTTCGGATATTAAACATGTTTTACAAAATGCTCCGGGAGTTACACTCCAAGATGAGCCTGAGTCACAAGTATATCCAATGCCTGCTATGGCAGTAGGCAAAGATGATGTATTTGTCGGCAGAATCCGTAAAGATTTAGATGAGGAAACCGGATTCCATATGTGGATCGTATCAGACAATTTATTAAAAGGTGCTGCTCTTAATACGATTCAAATTGCTGAAAGCTTGATAAAATTAGGATTAGTTTCTAGCAAGGTGGAAGCATGAAAATCATCGTCCAAAAATTTGGAGGAACTTCTGTACAAAGTTTAGAAACGAGACTCCAGGCACAAGCTCATATTAAACAGGCAATTGATGAAGAATATAAAGTGGTTGTCGTAGTCTCGGCAATGGGAAGAAAAGGTTCTCCGTATGCCACCGATACATTGTTGTCGCTTATCGGGGGGGAAAAAACATTATTATCTGAAAGAGAGCAAGATGTTTTGCTCTCTTGCGGTGAAACCATTTCAAGCGTAGTATTCACTCAAGAATTAAAAGAAAATGGTTTAAATGCAATAGCCATGACGGGGGCACAAGCTGGTTTCGTCACAAACAATGACCATACAAATGCAAAAATATTGGAAATGAAATGCAAAAGATTACTAGATGAATTAATTACACATGATGTGATTGTAGTTGCAGGCTTTCAAGGAGCTACGAAAAATGGTGATATCACAACCATCGGAAGAGGTGGCAGCGATACATCTGCAGCGGCACTTGGAGCAGCTCTTAAAGCAGAATGGATTGATATTTTTACCGATGTTGATGGAATGATGACGGCTGATCCTAGAATTGTCAAAAAAGCTCGCCCTTTATCTATTGTTACTTATAATGAAGTATGTAATATGGCTTATCAAGGAGCAAAAGTCATTCATCCTCGTGCGGTAGAAATTGCAATGCAAGCAAAAATTCCAATCAGAATAAAGTCTACTTATACAAATTCACCTGGAACTCTTGTTACTACATTGACTAGAGAAAATCTAACGGCTGAAATACGAGAAAGGCTCGTAACGGGAATTGCTTATGTTCCTAATGTTTCACAAATCAAAGTAACAGCCGGAAAAGATCAATACAATCTGCAATCAGATGTTTTTAAAGCAATGGCAAATGAAAATATCAGTGTAGATTTTATCAATATTTCTCCAAGTGGAGTAGTTTATACTGTACCTGATAATACCATCGATAAAGCTATAGCCATATTAGAAAGACAAGGTCATCGACCATCTGTCATTAGAAACTGTGCAAAGGTATCGGTAGTAGGTGCAGGTATTGCGGGGGTTCCTGGGGTAACATCAAAAATTGTTTCAGCATTATCTGAAAAAGACATACGAATTTTACAATCTGCCGATAGCCATACGACAATTTGGGTACTTGTACATGGAGATGACCTAGAAGTGGCTGTTAACGCATTACATGATACTTTTGAACTGCATTATGATATGTTGGAATATGAACGATAAGATTGAGGTGTAAAAAAATGGTCCATTTTGGCCGAGTTTCAACTGCAATGGTTACGCCATTTGACAGTAAAGGAAATATCGATTTCCAAAAAACAACGAAGTTAGTCAACCATTTAATTACTAATGGGTCTGACTCGCTTGTAGTTGCAGGTACGACTGGTGAATCTCCAACTTTGTCTACGGAGGAAAAACTCGCTTTGTTTAGGCATATTTTACATGCCGTAGATGGAAGGGTGCCTGTAATTGCTGGAACAGGCAGCAATAATACGTATGCATCTATTGAGCTTACTAAAAAAGCCGAAGAAATAGGTGTTGATGCGATTATGTTAGTAGCTCCATATTATAATAGGCCTAATCAAAACGGGTTGTATCAACACTTCGTCTCTATAGCCAGATCTACTACATTACCTGTTATGATTTATAATATACCAAGCAGATCTTCCGTAAATATCGCCCCAGAAACGATGATTGAGCTTGCCAAAGTCGATAATATTATTGCTGCTAAAGAAGCAGGTGGAGATCTTAATGCAATGGCTGAAATTATTTCCAATACGGATGATGATTTTCTACTTTACAGTGGTGACGATAGTTTGGCACTACCAGTAATGGCCATTGGTGGTAGTGGGGTTGTGTCAGTTGCCAGTCACGTAATTGGACCTAAATTGCAGGAAATGATACGACTATTCGAAGAAGGGAATCATAAAGATGCCGCTTCTTTGCATAGACGTTTACTTCCTTTAATGAAAGGATTATTTGCTGCACCTAGTCCAACTCCAGTTAAAACAGCTCTTCAAATGACTGGGTTTGATGTAGGTTCTGTCAGACTTCCATTAGTACCACTTACTGAACAGGAAAGAGCAGTATTAGCAAATTTGGTCGAAGAAATAAAATAAGCAGGATCTTTTTCGAAACAAGAAGCTGGTTCCCATTTCGGAATCAGCTTCTTTATTGCTTATATATATTGTAAAAGTTGAACAAGGATTTCATATTCAAGTATAATGAGACTGACTGATGTAGATCGGGAAAAAACAATAGGAGGACATCGATTTGACAAAAATAAAAAATGAGGTCATCAAGATCATCCCACTCGGAGGTGTGGGTGAGATCGGCAAGAACATGTATGTCATCGAAGTAGACTCGGAGATTTTTATTATCGATGCCGGACTCATGTTTCCAGAAAATGAAATGTTAGGAATTGATGTAGTGATTCCAGATATTTCATGGTTAGAAGAACAAAAAGATCGAATCAAAGCAATATTTTTAACTCATGGGCATGAAGATGCCATTGGAGCATTGCCTTATGTGCTGCGGAAAATAAATGCTCCAATTTACGGATCGAAATTAACGGTGGCATTAGCAAAAGAAAAAATGAAAGAACATAATATGACATCTCAGGCAGATTTTCACACTGTAAGGTCGAACTCAAAAATTAATTTTGATTTTGCATCCGTAACTTTTTTCCATACAACCCACAGCATCCCTGATTCTTTAGGAATTTGTATTCATACGTCGGAAGGCAAAATCGTTCATACGGGTGACTTTAAATTTGACCAAGCAGCGACTGGATCATATCGTTCCGATATTGGTAAAATGGCCAGCATTGGTGATTCAGGAGTTTTATGCCTTTTATCGGATAGTACAGAAGCAGAACATCCGGGCTTTACCACCTCTGAATCTGTAACCGCCCGAGAAATTTCAAATGCATTTCATACTGCTCCTGGACGAATGATTGTGGCATGTTTTGCTTCAAATTTTATTAGAGTCCAACAAGCGATTGATGCTGCATACGAAAATGGAAGAAAAGTGGCTGTAGTCGGAAAAAGTATAGAGAAAAGCTTTGAAATTGCTCTAAAACTAGGTTATATTTCTCTTGCCGATCCAGAATTAATAATCCCAATTCAAGAAGTCGGAAAGTACGAGGATAACGAAATTGCTATTATTTCTACTGGACTCATGGGAGAGCCGATTGAAGCCCTGCAAAAAATGGCTAAAGGAAATCATAAACAGATTAATATTAAAAAAGGCGATACTGTTTTAATCACTGCGACGCCTTCCGCCGGACTTGAGACAAGTATTTATAAAACGATGGACATGCTTTATCGTGCCGGAGCTGTTGTAAGTTCGGCCAATCGTAAAGTCCATGTATCTGGCCACGGAAGCCAAGAAGATTTGAAATTAATGTTAAACCTAATGAAACCTAAATATTTTATCCCGATTCAAGGCGAATATAGAATGCTGTTTTCGCATGCAAAGGTAGCTCAAGAAGTCGGATTACGCAAAGAGCAAATATTTATATCAGGAAATGGTGAAGTCATTGAATATAAAGATGGCAAAATGACTACTGGAAATCGAGTTCCATCCGGAAATATTTTAATTGATGGCAGCGGTGTTGGAGATGTCGGCAATATCGTGCTTCGTGACCGAAAGCTATTATCTCAAGATGGGATTTTCACGATTGTCGTGACGATTAATAAGAAGCAGAAAAAAATTGCATCAGGTCCGGAAATTATTTCCCGTGGATTTGTGTATGTACGTGAATCAGAACAATTATTAGAAGAGGCTAGTGAAATCGTTCGTTCTATTGCCGAAGAGGCAATCGCAGGAAATTCATTCGATTGGTCAACCTTTAAACAAGACATACGCGATCGACTAAATTATTTTTTATACGAGAAAACGAAAAGAAGACCAATGATTCTTCCAATTATTATGGAAATCTAACTTTTAAATAAGATATTTTTTTAGCTATTGTTAAAGATTTTTGAATAGAGTGGAAACACATTAAAGTTCAATAGAAAAAAATGGAAAACAGTCTCAGAAAATCTGGGGCTGTTTTTTTGGATTGAAAACTTATAGGCAGTTCATACTATGGATAATTCATTCATTCAAAGTAGGAGGCTGCTATGCTTAATCAAAATATGTCTAAAACCGAAAATGAAGATGATACTAACGAAAAACAAGACGGAAAACCGGAGGGTATTCTAGAAAAAATCCAACAGCTGGGGCAAACGAATGTACCACAAATGTCTCAAGATGCTAATATACATTGTTTAACGATTATTGGCCAAATTGAAGGGCATATGCAATTACCGCCGCAAAATAAAACAACAAAATATGAGCACATTATTCCACAGCTTGTAGCTATTGAGCAAAATCCAAAAATTGAAGGACTGCTCGTCGTTCTAAATACAGTCGGAGGAGATGTGGAGGCAGGGCTAGCCATTTCCGAAATGATTTCTACTTTATCCAAGCCATCAGTTTCCATCGTTTTAGGCGGCGGGCATTCAATAGGTGTTCCTATAGCTGTTTCCTGCTCATATTCTTTTATAGCAGAAACAGCTACAATGACCATACACCCGATTAGATTAACCGGGCTAGTCATCGGTGTACCACAGTCTTTTGAATATATGGATAAAATGCAAGAAAGAGTAGTGAAATTTGTGACGAAAAACTCTAATATTACAGAAGAAGTATTTAAAGACTTAATGTTTGCGAAAGGGAATTTAACGAGAGATATCGGGACGAATGTAATCGGTCCAGATGCTGTAAAGTACGGTCTGATAAATGAAGTTGGCGGCATCGGACAGGCATTGGGAAAACTAAATGAATTGATTACCCAAAAAGGGAAAGAAGGGTTGATACAATGATCCTACATACAATCGTTCCTCCTGAACTTATATTTCAAGAAAATGATGAAGTTTTTTCAGGACAAATTCCCATTACAAGAAATGGAATTCCGATGATCGTTGAACAGAGTGGTCACATGTATAAACTGATTAGAATCATGAGCAGCGATCCTGCAGATTATCTAAAAGCAGAATTATCACCTGGTACCTTCATTCCGTTATATGAATAACCGTCTTAATTGAAGAAAAAACACTTTTTGGCAGAACCAGAAAGTGTTTTTGTTGTTTTATCAGGATAGTATGAGCAAGGTTGATTCAACTGAAGGTAAAGCATTAAATGCGCAAATGAACCAGAATCAATCTGTTTTTTAAACAAGGTTTATTTTATCTTACAAAAAAATATAATTTTCCATCTATTCATTTCGATAGTTATATGATTAAATTATATAATCTGAGAAGAAATAGACATAAAGAAATAGGAGTACTTCATATGAAAAACTGGAAAAGAATATTATTGCTTGCCATTCCGTCCATTGCTTCTTTTGCATCGATGACAGTTACTGGAATGATAAATTTAATTATGGTTGGGAATCTCGGTGCCCTTGCAATTGCAATAGTCGGTGTTTCAAATGTCATTATGTATAATGCGTGGGCAATGTTTTCTGGAATCGGTCATACTGTAAATTATTTAGTTGCACAAAATTATGGTTCAAATACGATGAAAAAAGGTTTGGATCGAACCTTTCTGGCACTAATATTTGGTTTCATTGCAGGAATTGTCACGATTATAGTTGGATTTTTTGGAGCAGAGGGAATCTTGCGCTTGATGGGAAGTCCTGAAAATATGGTGAAAGAAGGAAGTCCTTATTTACAAATTCGTTTTTATGCGATGTTATTTTCAATTTTAACTTTTACATTATTTAGCTTTTTTCGAGGAATTGGTGATACTAAAACACCTATGTATGCATCAATATTAGGAAATGCGGTCATGGTCTTTTTCACGTATACATTAACTTATGGAAATTTAGGGTTCCCTGAACTAGGACTAAAAGGTGCGGGTATTGCATTATTTTTAGGTGAACTTTCAGCTTTCTCACTTATTACGTATGCCTTTTTCAAAAATCTTAAAGACAGATTTTTCATCCGATTTAAGCCAGTCTTTGACTTATTGGAATCAAAGCTCATATTTTTTGAAAGCTTTAAATTAGGGACACAAGAATTTTCTAAAAGTATGGCGATGCTTGTATTCACAGCGTTCGTCACAAGGCTTGGAACGAATGCACTCGCTGCCAACGAAATATCGTTAAGTGTCATGAGCTTAGGTTTTATGCCTGCAGCAGCATTTGGTTCAACAGCTACCATTTTAGTTGGACAGGAAATTGGAAGAAATCAACCACATATGGCAAAAAAACTAGGAATTGAAACAGCGAAAATTGGAGCAATGTTCATCCTCCTTCTGGGAACGGTTGAATTCTTTTTTGCCGAATCTATCTCGAAAATTTATACTGATGAACCGGCGGTTTTTAAGCTTTCGGCTAGTTTAATAATGATTTCCGCTTTTCTTCAGTTATTTGATGCGATTGCTAACTTTTTTGCAGGAGGTTTACGCGGGATTGGAGATACGACCTTTTTACTAAGAGCATCTTTAATTCATGCTTGGGGTTTATTTGTACCACTTTCCTATATTATGGTGTTTGTTTTTGATTTTGGAAGCTATGGCGCATGGATTGCTTTATATAGTTATTTGACTGTTTTCGGAATAACAATGATGACTCGATATTTTATAAGAGATTTTTCTAAAGTCGGACTAAAAAGCGCCAATAAAAAAACGGCTTAATCTTCTAAAAAGACTGAGGAGGTTTCCTCAGTCTTTTTACCGTTTAAAATATGGTATAATATACTAATATTATAGCGCAGACAAGGTGATTAAATGGTAAAGAAAAAACGAAGAAGGCGTACTTCTAAAAAAATGAATCGGATTCTTAAATATGAAATAACTGGAATCGCACTCGTTGCCTTATGCTTAATTATAATTGTAAATGGTGATAAGCTCTCAATTATTAATTCTCCATTTTATTTTTTATTTGGTGAGTGGCATATCGTTGGTCCATTAGCTATTTTAGTAATGGCTGTTTATATGATCGTAAAGAGAGAGCTTCCGCCCATTTTTGGGCAAAGAATAGTCGGTATTTACTTGTTTATCGCCTGTTTTTTACTGCTTTCCCATATTAAATTTTTTGATTTGAAAATTGAAAATGAAAAAATAAAAGGGTTTAGTATCATTGCTAATACGTACAATGATTTTTTCCAAATTATGAAGGGCAATACGTCGACTAAGGAATTAGGCGGAGGAATGATCGGCGCACTTTTGACAACCGTCACTTATTTCATCTTCGGTTCTTTAGGAACAAAAATATTTAGCTTTTTCCTTATGCTTATATCATTAATTCTTATAACCGGCAAATCAATTGGTGAAGTGATGGGAAGCATAGGGAAATGGATCGGAAATTTCTTCAAGTCCCAATGGTCAATATTTATGACTGATTTAAAAGAATGGAAAGCGGAAAGAAAGGAAAAGAAAAATAAAAAAGCGGTTAATACGAGTGAAAAACAACAGGAACCTATTCCTAGTCCTCAAATTCATGCTCCGCTTGATGATCATGAAAATATAGCTGAACCGATAATATCTAGTTTTACTGAAAGAGCATATCCTGAGGATGAAACGGATGTTAGTGAAGACATCGTTATGCAGGAAAATATTGAGGAAGAAGTGGAATTGGCAGCACCGATTGTTTTTACAGAACATGAAAACAAAGACTATAAATTACCACCGTTATCATTGTTATCTAGGCCAGGGATCACAGATCAAAGCAGTGAGTATAAAATGATTCATGAAAATACAACAAAGCTAAATAAAACATTCCAAAGCTTTGGCGTGAAAGCGAGGGTGACTCAAGTTCATCTCGGTCCTGCCGTGACAAAATATGAAATTCACCCGGAAGCAGGAGTAAAGGTTAGTAGAATTGTGAGCTTAAGTGATGATATCGCACTGGCGCTTGCCGCCAAAGGAATTCGAATAGAAGCACCAATTCCTGGTAAATCGGCAATCGGAATAGAAGTACCGAATACAGAGGTAGCAGTAGTTTCCCTTAGGGAAGTACTAGAGTCAAAGGAACATGATAAACCAGAAGCTAAACTTCAGATTGGACTTGGCAGGGATATTACTGGACAAGCAGTTGTTGCCGAATTAAATAAAATGCCGCATTTGCTCGTAGCTGGTGCTACTGGCAGCGGGAAAAGTGTTTGTATCAATGGAATCATAACGAGTGTTTTAATGAGAGCTAAGCCCCATGAAGTAAAAATGATGATGATTGATCCAAAAATGGTGGAGTTGAATGTATATAATGGAATTCCCCATTTATTGGCACCTGTTGTAACAGATCCAAAAAAAGCATCCCAAGCTCTCAAAAAAGTGGTTAATGAGATGGAGAGAAGATATGAGCTATTCTCCCATACTGGAACAAGAAATATTGAAGGCTATAACGAGCATATGAGAAGGTACAATTTAGAATCAGAAGATATTAGACCATTACTTCCTTATATTGTCGTAATTGTGGATGAATTAGCGGATTTAATGATGGTTGCATCAAATGATGTAGAGGATTCGATTACAAGGCTTGCACAGATGGCAAGGGCTGCCGGGATCCATTTAATCATTGCAACACAAAGGCCATCAGTTGATGTTATTACAGGGGTCATAAAAGCAAATATCCCATCAAGAATTGCATTTGCTGTTTCATCTTCAACAGATTCAAGAACAATCTTGGATTCGGGTGGCGCTGAAAAATTACTTGGACGGGGAGATATGTTATTTTTACCGGTAGGTGCTACTAAGCCTGTCCGAGTGCAAGGAGCATTTTTATCTGATGATGAAGTTGAGAATGTTGTTGACTTTGTCATTGCTCAGCAAAAGGCTAATTATCAAGAAGAAATGATTCCAGAGGATGTTCCCGAAGTATCTTCCGAAGTAGAAGATGAACTATATGAAGAAGCTGTTCAGTTAATTGCTGAAATGCAAACTGCTTCCGTTTCAATGCTTCAACGTAGATTTAGAATTGGATATACGAGAGCGGCAAGACTAATAGATGAAATGGAAGCAAGAGGGGTAGTAGGACCTTATGAAGGCAGTAAGCCTCGTGCTGTACTCGTGCCAAAACCCGCAGAAGAACATACTTCATAACTAAGTATTTTTAATAATGGAATTTTTTATAGATTACACATCTTCTTATTTACTTTAATCTATAAAAAATGTTATATTATGAGCGATTGGCAGGCATTATAAAGATACATAGTTATTCGCTTTGCTAATATCAAAATATTAGGAGGTTCTCTACGTGAAGAAGAGAAATATTGGATTATTGCTGTCACTTATTTTAGCAGTTGGTATGTTATTAGGAGCTTGTGGGAGCAGCAATAACAATAATAACAACAAGAAAAACGAAGGGACCAATGGAGCGCAGGAAAATAAAAATTTTACAGCTGCAATGGTAACGGATGAAGGTGGAGTAGATGATAAATCTTTTAACCAATCTGCCTGGGAAGGACTTGTAGAATACGGTAAAGATAATAATTTAGAAAAAGGGAAAAATGGCTATAACTATTATCAATCTAAAAATGAAGCTGATTTCTCTACAAATCTAAATGCTGCAGTAAGAGATAAATTTGATATCATTTATGGTGTAGGATTTAAATTAACGGATGCAATTGCTAAAATTGCTGATCAGCGTAAAGAAAGCCATTTCGTTATTGTAGATTCAGTAGTTCCGGATAAGGATAATGTTGCTAGCATTACGTTTAAAGAACATGAAGGATCCTACCTCGTTGGTGTCGTTGCAGGTTTGATGACAAAATCAAATAAAATTGGTTTTGTAGGTGGAATTGAAAGTGATCTAATTAATAAGTTTGCTACTGGATTTGAAGCTGGAGTAAAAGAAGTAAATCCGAACGCTACAGTGGATATTCAATTCGCTGGAACATTTACTGATTCTTCTAAGGCACAAGCAATTGCTGCTGCACAATATAGCTCAGGAGCAGACATCATTTATCATGCTGCTGGTGGAGCGGGTCTAGGTGTTTTCACTGAAGCGAAAAACCTAAAACAAAAGGATCCAAATCGAGATGTATGGGTAATTGGGGTAGACCGCGATCAACATCCTGAAGGAGATGTTAAAATCGGAGACAAAACAGAGAACATCACCTTAACTTCGATGGTTAAACGTGTAGATGTTGCTGTTAAAGATGTTACTTTAAAAGCAAAAGATGGAAATTTCCCTGGTGGAGAAATTCTTGAATATGGTATGGAAGAAAACGGAATCAAAATCTCTGATTCAAAAGAGCATTTAACTGATGACGTGTTGGCTAAAGTTGCAGAATATGAAGGGAAAATTAAAAACGGCGACGTAACAGTTCCTGATAAATTAGAAAAGAAAAAGAAATAAGCTAACAATTATCGGGCTTGGCTTTTATGGCCAGCCCGTATTTTTGTGAATAAAAGTGGATTGATTTATAGGGAATAGTGGTATTCTATCCGAAAGAGAATGACTATTTATTAGGGGAATAAGAATGTAAATTGGTGCTTATTTGATATGCACAAGCAGCCGTAGACTGGCAATCTTCTTATCCCTTCCCCTCTAATTTAAGAAGTATATAAAGTCGATAAGCAAAGCGCTTACGCTATTCTAATAAGGAGGATCAGGATGGATTATGTGATTGAGATGTTAAACATTCGCAAGGAATTTCCAGGCATTGTAGCGAACGATAATATCACGTTACAAGTAAAGAAGGGCGAGATTCATGCATTGCTCGGAGAAAATGGTGCGGGAAAATCAACATTAATGAACGTATTATTTGGATTATATCAACCTGAGCGGGGAGAAATTAAAGTAAATGGCAAAAAAGTAGAGATCACAAGCCCCCTCATTGCGAATGATTTAGGCATTGGAATGGTTCATCAACATTTTATGCTAGTTGAACCATTTACTGTAACTGAAAATATCATACTCGGTAAAGAACCAAGAAAAGGTATATCAATTGATATAAAAAGTGCAGAAAAGCAAGTACAAGAAATCTCTGAAAGATATGGATTATCTGTTAATCCAAGAGCTAAAATAGCAGATATCTCTGTTGGTATGCAGCAAAGAGTAGAGATTTTGAAAACGTTATATAGAGGTGCGGATATATTAATATTCGATGAACCTACTGCAGTGCTTACTCCACAAGAAATTAAAGAATTAAGTCAAATTATGAAAACCTTAATTAAAGAAGGCAAATCGATTATTTTAATCACCCATAAGTTAAAGGAAATTATGGAAATTTGCGATAGAGTAACCGTAATTCGAAAAGGAGAAGGAATTGGCACTGTAGATGTAAAAGATACGAATACAAATGAACTTGCTAATTTAATGGTTGGCCGTGAGGTGTTATTTACAACCGAAAAAACGAAAGCAAATCCGAAGGAAACAGTTCTTGAAATAAAAGATTTATTCGTAAACGATAATCGTGGTGTTTCTGCAGTTAATGGACTTAATTTGTCACTAAAATCAGGAGAAATCATTGGGATTGCCGGAGTAGATGGAAATGGTCAGGCCGAGCTTATTGAAGCGATAACAGGACTGCGTAAGGGTGAGAGCGGATCGATTAAATTAAACAGCAAAGAAATTATGAACCTCAAACCTAGAAAAATCACTGAATCTGGTCTAGGGCATATACCTCAGGACCGACATAAACACGGTCTAGTCCTTGATTATTCCATAGGTGAAAACATGGTATTACAAACGTATTATCAGAAACCTTTTTCAAAATATGGAGTTTTGGACTTCAAAGAAATATATAAGAAAGCAAATACGCTTATATCAGAGTACGATGTTCGAACTCCGAGTGCGTTTACTCATGCCCGTGCTCTTTCGGGTGGAAATCAACAAAAAGCCATTATTGGACGAGAAGTAGATCGTGATCCCGATCTTTTGATTGCTGCCCAACCGACAAGAGGTCTTGATGTAGGAGCAATTGAGTTCATTCATAAGCGCCTTATTGAACAGCGGGATAGCGGCAAAGCTGTATTACTCGTTTCATTTGAATTGGATGAAATACTAAACGTCAGTGATCGAATTGCAGTTATTTTCGAAGGGAATATCATTAAAATAGTAAATGCTGACGAAACGAATGAACAAGAACTTGGGTTATTAATGGCCGGTATGAAAAGAGAAGCAGCAGGTGGTGATACTTATGTCTAATCGTTTAACAAATATATTAGTTCCAGTCATTGCAGTAATTTTTGGTCTTATTACAGGAGCCATCATTATGCTTGTAAGTGGCTATAATCCAATTGCTGGATACGCCGCTTTATGGACTGGAATATTTGGAGAATCTTATTTAATTGGTGAAACATTAAGACAGATGACACCATACATTTTTGCAGGACTTGCTGTTGCTTTTGCATTTAGGACAGGCCTATTTAATATTGGGGTTGAAGGACAATTGTTAGTTGGTTGGGTAGCTGCTATTTGGGTTGGTTTATCTTTTGATCTGCCTAAAATCATCCATTTGCCATTAGCCATCATTGTTGCTGCATTAGCAGGTGCGGTATGGGGATTTATTCCAGGATTCTTAAAAGCTAGACTCCGGGTTCATGAAGTTATTGTAACGATAATGATGAACTATATCGCTTTATATGTGACGAATTATATGATTCGCTATGTGTTATCAGATCATAAGGATTCGACAGCGATTATTCCAGATTCTGCTTCACTTCATTCGCCATTTTTTGAACGGATAACAGATTATTCTACTTTGCATAATGGTATTTACCTTGCATTTATAGCGGCATTTATCATGTGGTTCCTGTTAGAAAAAACGAAGGCGGGATTTGAACTTCGTGCGGTTGGATATAATCATCATGCAGCTGAATATGCTGGAATGAGCGTCAATCGAAATATTATTTCATCTATGGTCATTTCAGGCGCATTCGCAGGACTTGCTGGCGCAATGGAAGGATTAGGTACCTTTGGGAATGCTTTTATTCACACAGGCTTTTCCGGAGTAGGATTTGATGGAATTGCTGTTGCCTTATTAGGCGGAAATACTGGGATCGGAGTCGTTCTAGCGGCATTTTTATTTGGTGGTTTGAAAGTTGGAGCACTACAAATGCCTAATGCAAATGTTCCAGAAGAACTAGTGGAAATTGTCATTGCCTTTATTATTTTCTTTGTAGCATCAAGTTACATGATCAAATGGCTGATAGGGCGTTTCCGAAGGGGTGTGAAATAAGTGGAAATCACAACATTACTATCTCTTATTATCTCCTCATCTATATTGGCAGCTGCACCACTCATACTCACCGCACTTGGTGGAGTTTTTTCGGAACGTTCAGGTGTTGTTAATATCGGATTGGAAGGTTTAATGGTAATAGGTGCATTTAGCGGTATTCTTTTTAATTACTATACGGCCGATATTTTCGGTGCAGCAACCCCATGGCTTGCTATTGTTGTTGCGATGCTTTTTGGAGGGATTTTTTCACTATTGCATGCTGTTGCATCCATTACATTTAGAGCCGATCAAGTTGTAAGTGGTGTAGCAATCAACTTTTTAGCACTTGGACTATCAATTTTTCTCGTCAAAAAAATATTTGGCAAAGGCCAGACCGAAATGATTGTAGAGAATATTCGCAAGGTTGATATACCTCTTTTAAGTGATATTCCAATTATCGGAAAGATCTTTTTTACCAATGTTTCTTACGTAGCATATGTAACCATTCTTCTGTCATTTGTAGTATGGTATGTCATTTATAAAACACCATTTGGCTTAAGAATCCGTACAGTTGGAGAACATCCAATGGCAGCGGATACGATGGGGATTAGTGTGACACGGCTTAGATACATTGGAGTATTTCTATCGGGGGTATTAGGAGGAGCGGGCGGTGCCGTTTATGCACAGTCTTTTACCGGAAATTTTAGTCATACAACGATTACTGGTCAAGGATTTATGGCTTTGGCAGCGATGATTTTTGGAAAATGGCATCCGCTGGGCGCGATGGGCGGAGCGTTATTTTTTGGATTTGCACAAAGCCTAAGTATAGTAGGGTCAAGAATTCCAATTCTTCAAAACGTACCTTCCGTATTTTTATTTATCGCACCATATGTGTTAACTATTTTGGCATTAGCAGGATTTATCGGAAGAGCAGATGCTCCAAAAGCGTCGGGAACTCCATATATAAAAGGGAAAAGATAGCGAGCTCCTATTGAATAAAGAGTCTTATGAAGTCATAAACTATAAGGAAGCTACGGAAAGAACTATAATAATATTATGTAAAGTGGGACTGTTCACAAAAGAATCTGTCCCACTTTCATAAATTGGTTTGAAATTCGTGAGTAATGGAGGATTCTATATGGAACTTGTTAAGGAAAACATAGTGGAAAAGTCTGGATACACACTTCATATTATTCCAACTGACAAGTACAAAACGAATACCGTTGTATGGAAAATGAAAGCTCCTCTTCAGAAAGATACGGCTACATTTCGGGCATTGCTGCCTAATGTACTTCAAAGCAATTCGAAAAAGTATAGCACTACGAGCGCATTTCGCTCCTATTTGGATGATCTTTACGGTGCTTCATTTTATACTGATGTAGCTAAAAAAGGTGAATACCATATAATCTCTTTTACAATAGAGATTGCAAATGAGAAATTTTTACAAGATAAAACTCCGCTGCTGCAAAAAGCTATCGAATTTTTAAAAGAAGTTATTCAAAATCCTAATGTGACAGATCGTGTTTTTGATGAAGCAACAATGCAGAAAGAAAAAAGGAGTCTAAAAAGACGGATTCAATCAGTTTATGATGACAAAATGCGATATGCAAGTGTTCGCCTAGTTGAAGAAATGTGTAAAGGTGAACCATATTCGATTCAGGCAACTGGTAGTGAAGATCAAGTAGATGACATTACAGGCGCGACTTTATACGAATATTATGAACGAGCATTTGCCGAGGATAAGATGGATCTATACATTATTGGAGATATTGATCCTAACGAAGTGGAAAGTTTTTGTTCGGTATTTCAATATCAGGAAAGAACGATTCAACCACACGTAAGAGTACAAGACAATGAAGTCTCTAATGTGAAAGAAGTAAAGGAAACACAAGACCTCAATCAAGGAAAGCTAAACATGGGTTGTCGCACAAATATCAGATATGGGGATTCTGATTATTTTGCACTGCAAATGTTTAATGGTATTTTCGGAGGTTTTCCGCATTCTAAACTTTTTATGAATGTACGTGAAAAGGAAAGCCTTGCCTATTATGCAGCCAGTAGAGTGGAAAGCCATAAAGGATTATTAATGATCATGTCAGGTATTGACTCCAATAATTATGAAAAAGCAGTTACTATTATAAAAGATCAGTTGAAATTAATGAAAGATGGCAGTTTTACTGAAGAGGAAATTTCACAAACGAAGGCAGTCATACAAAATCAATTTCTAGAAACGATTGACTCAGCCAGAGGTGTCATAGAGGTCTTTTATCATAATATCGTTGCCGGAACTGATGTTAAAATGAATGATTGGATTGAAAAAACGAATTCTACATCACATGATGATATTATCGCAGTAGCCAATAAAGTTGAACTTGATACAATTTATTTTCTTTCCGGAATGGAAGGTGAACAGGCATGAAGACAATTGAATTCGATCAAATTCAAGAAAAGCTTTTTTATGAAAAACTTGATAATGGATTGCAAGTATACATTCTTCCAAAAATGGGATTCAATAAAACTTTCGCTACTTTTACGACAAACTATGGATCCATTGATCATCAATTTAAACCGTTGAATAAAGACGAATATATTCGCGTCCCGGATGGAATAGCCCATTTTTTAGAACATAAAATGTTTGAAAAAGAGCAGGGCGATGTATTTCAGCAATTTAGTAAACAAGGAGCTTCGGCAAATGCTTTCACTTCTTTCACTAGAACAGCATACTTATTTTCCAGTACGAATGAAGTGGAAAAGAATCTAACTACACTATTAAATATGGTGCAAGAGCCTTATTTTACGGAAAAGTCAGTAGAAAAAGAAAAAGGAATCATTGGTCAAGAAATTAGAATGTATGATGATAATCCCGACTGGAGGCTTTTCTTTGGTACAATTGAAAACATGTATCATCATCATCCTGTAAAGATTGACATAGCTGGAACAGTTGAATCCATTTCTCATATTACGGCAGACCTTCTTTATGAATGCTACAATACTTTTTATCATCCAAGTAATATGTTGCTTTTCTTGGTGGGACCTGTGGATCCGGATAAAATGATAAATCTTATCCGTGAGAATCAATCTAGTAAGAAATATAGCGACGCTCCAGAAATTCAGAGGTATTTCGAGGAAGAACCAGACTCTGTTCATAATAAAAAACAAGAGCTAAAAATGAATGTCCAAACACCGAAATGTTATGTTGGTATAAAAGGAAAGAAAGTTGATTTAGATGGCAGGGAAATGCTAAAACATGAACTTGCGATCAATATTATTTTTGAATTATTATTTGGTAAAAGCTCTGAAAACTATGAGGAGCTCATTACAAGCGGATTAATAGACGATACATTTCAATATAACTATACGTTGGAGCGGGGATTTGGTTTTGCGTATGTCGGGAGTGACACAAAAGATCCAGACGCATTAACTGAACGTTTGCAATCGATTTTACTTGAAGCTAAAAACGGTCAATATTTATCAGACGAAGCATTACAACGTGCAAAGAAAAAGCGTATTGGGGGATTTTTGCGATCTATGAATTCTCCAGAATTTATTGCAAATCAATTTACGAGATATGCGTTTAATGGCATGGATCTTTTTGATACGGTTCAAGTATTGGAAGAATTACACTTTGATTATATAAAGGAATCTGCCAATCAATTTATCGATGAGAATCGAATGACTGTTTGCCAAGTAGTTCCCAAAAAATAGATTGAGCAATTCGAATGATTGGTGATTGGGAGACAGCTTTTAGTGAAAATCGTAAGGAAGTAAAATCTCATCCTCTTGACGAAAGAAATCGCAACATGACAACCGTAATAGTTTCCCTCGAATTTAATGATCAATTGTTTAGTCACAACAAGCCGTTCAATTTGATTCTATTGTCTAACAGTCGGTTATTTTCATTCCTTTCAAGTGGGTTCAATTCCCTTTCAAGCCGATTTTATTATTTAGTGGAATCAATATTAAATTAAAGAAATCGGCCCGGATTAAACCGGGCTGTTTTTATGGGAGAAAACAAAAGATGAAAAAATTTGCGTTAATAACCGGAGCGAGCGGGGGAATAGGTGCAGCTACAGCTATAAAGCTTGCCCGAGAAGGTTGGAATTTATATTTACATTACTATAAAAACGAACAAAAAATGATGGAGTTTCTTAAAAAACTAAAAACATACAATACAGAACTTATTCCAATTTGCGCCGATCTTTCGACTGAAGCAGGTGTCCAAACTGTTTGCAGTTCGATTTTCCATCTTAACGCAATCGTTTGTTCAAGTGGCACAGCACCATATGGATTATTTACCGATTTAAGTGAACATACTATTGATGAAATGCTACAGCTACATGTAAAAAGCCCGTTAATCATTATACAGAAGCTCCTGCCACAATTAATGAAGACTCCGGAAAGCAGTATTGTTCTCATTAGCTCTATTTGGGGTCAGACAGGTGCAGCTTGTGAAGTAATATATTCTACCGTAAAAGGTGCTCAAATTGCCTTCGTGAAAGCACTTAGCAAGGAAATTGCGAGGTCGGGGACAAGAATAAATTGTGTAGCACCAGGAGCTGTCAATACAAATATGTTACAAAGGTTTTCCGAGGAAGAAATTGAAGTGCTTGCATCTGAAATTCCGGTCGGCAGATTGGCAGAACCAGAAGAAATTTCTGATGTTATTGCCTTTTTATTGTCGAAAGAATCCTCATATATTACTGGACAAGTAATTGGTGTTAATGGTGGTTGGTATACATAAAAATTGATTAAAAATGAAAAACAGTACTGAATAATGTTAGTTTTCCGTGTGCATAATAACTTTGAACGTTAATTCCAAAGGAGGAAATGACATGTCAGTACTTGAAAATTGGGAACAGTGGAAGAACTTCCTTGGCGATCGCTTAGATAATGCTCAAGAACAAGGGATGTCAGATAAAGTAATCAATCAACTGGCACACCAAGTAGGCGATTATCTTGCAAAGCAAGTTGATCCTAAAAATGAACAAGAAAGAGTACTTGCTGACTTATGGTCTGTTGCTTCTGAAGATGAACAAAGAGCGATTGCAAGTATTATGGTGAAACTTGTCGAAAATAATAGCACACATTAGATATAAGTTCAGACTGTCTTACAAGCGGCTTGAATCCTACTTGGGTCTAAAGGATTTGCCCTTATAAATGAGGCAGTCTTTTTTTTATGTCAGAATTTGACGATTTTTTTTATGTTTTTTCTTTCATGTTTATTTAATATGGGCTATGATATAATCGAGACAACTATGATGAAGAGACATGAAGTCCGCCAAATTCAAGGGGATGTTTGAATGGACAGGAAAGAATGGTATTTAGAATATGAAATTATGATTGATCGTCCAGGTTTACTTGGGGATATTTCATCATTATTAGGGATGCTCTCGATTAATATCGTTAGCATTAACGGGATTGACAGTGGAAGGCGTGGACTTTTAATCCGTGCAAGTAGTAAAAATCAAATTTTACGACTTGAATCAATCTTGAAGACAGTTGAAACGATTAAAATAACAAAAATTCGTGAACCTAAACTTAGAGATCGTCTCGCAGTAAGGCACGGTAGGTATATACAACGTGATATGGATGATAAAAAAACATTTCGTTTCGTACGCGATGAACTCGGACTTTTGGTTGATTTTATGGCCGAATTATTTAAACAAGAAGGTCATAAATTAATTGGTATTAGAGGTATGCCACGTGTCGGGAAAACGGAATCTATAGTTGCATCAAGTGTATGTGCCAATAAAAAATGGCTTTTTGTATCATCAACATTATTAAAGCAAACAATACGTAAAGAATTAATAAAAGATGAGTACAATGCTGATAATATATTCATCCTAGATGGAATTGTTTCAAGAAGGAGAGCTGATGAACGACATTGGCGGTTAGTTAGGGAAATCATGAAGCTTCCAGCTGTAAAAGTAATTGAACATCCTGATATATTTGTTCAGCATTCCGAATTTTCCATTGAAGATTTCGATTATATTATTGAACTAAGAAATAATGATGAGGAAGAAATTACATATGAAATTGTGCAAGACCATAACTTATTTTCCGAACCAAACTTCGGTTTTGATTTTTAGGATTGGCAGGTGTTTTCATTGACGGAATTAGGAAGCCGGCTTCGTATGGCTCGTGAAGAAAAAAGCATTACTTTAGATCAATTGCAAAATGTAACAAGAATTCAAAAGAGATACTTAGTTGCTATCGAAGAAGGAAATTATGATACTTTGCCTGGAAAATTTTATGCCAGGGCATTTATTAAACAATATGCAGAAGCTGTGGGACTTGAGCCCGATTTACTTTTTGATGAATATAAGAGTGAAATTCCTCTAGCATATGAGGATAATTTAACAGAACAGCTTTCTCGAACTCAGTCTAGACGGTCAGTATCTCCGAACAGTTCCAAAGTAATGGAAATGTTCCCTAAAATTATAACGGCTATATTTGTTTTGGCTATTTTAGTTTTAATCTGGTTTTTGGTTATTAAATATTTGGACACAAGTGAAAAATCTTCCGTAAATAATAATAACGGTAATGGAGCAGTTGATATAACAGAATCGGAAGATGTTAAAACTCCACCAGATAAGAAGAAGGACGATACAACTTCGCCTCCAGAGGAAGAGGAGCCTGTTACGGAGGAACCTGCAAAGCAAGAAATTAGCGTGGACAGCACATCTGGTAATAATACTACTTATACTTTATCAAATGCAGATAAGTTTGAAGTAGAAGTGAAAGCTACGAACCCAGGTAGAAGTTGGGTGAAAATAGCCAATGGAAATAACGAAGTTCTTTTCCAAGGTGAATTGAGAGATGGTGCCAGTCAAAAATTTGATCTTACCAACGATTCTAAAGTTTATGTGAGAGCAGGAGATTCAACTAAAACTGAGATTTATGTTAACGAAGAATTATTAGAATATGAGTTATCTCCTGAACAGAATGTTGTACAAAACATCTATGTCCAATTCCAAAAAAAGGAATAGGATTCAATTACCGCCTTATTGGCGGTAATTTTTTCACTAATTCAGTGTATGTTGCTTGAGGAGGTACAAACATGAATTTGCCAAATAAAATTACAGTGGCAAGGGTAATTTTAATTCCGATTTTTTTAATTTTAATGCTAGTCCCATTTAACTGGGGGATAATTAGCTTGCCTGGAACAGAACTTGAGCTTTCCCATTTTATAGGAGCACTGATTTTTATATTAGCTTCAGTGACTGATTGGGTGGATGGCTATTATGCACGTAAATATAACCTAGTTACGAATTTAGGGAAATTTTTAGACCCTTTAGCTGATAAGCTTCTCGTTTCTGCTGCTTTAATTGTCCTAGTTGAAATGCATCTTGCCCCATCTTGGATTGTCATTATCATTATTAGTCGAGAGTTTGCAGTGACTGGACTTAGGATGATTTTATCTGGGACGGGTGAAGTGGTAGCAGCTGCAATGCTAGGGAAAATAAAGACTTGGGCACAAATTATAGCAATCTCCCTTTTATTGCTGCATAATGTTTTTTTTGAGGCCATTGGAATTCCACTTGATGATATTGCCCTCTGGGTAGCTTTAATATTTACAGTTTGGTCTGGTTACGAATACTTCTATAAAAATCGAACTATATTTATTAATTCAAAATAGTTAGGAAGGATTTGTTATATGAACGCAGAAATCATAGCGGTTGGAACAGAGCTTTTATTAGGGCAGATTGTAAATACGAATGCAAAATATCTTTCAGAGCAGCTAGCTGAAATTGGTGTTAATGTTTATTATCATACTGTCGTTGGGGATAACCCATCTCGACTAGAAAAAGCTATATTACATGCGGAAGAAAGAGCGGACTTAATTATATTTACCGGCGGGTTAGGTCCAACAAAAGATGATCTAACGAAAGAAACTATTGCTAAACATATCGGGAAAAGTCTTGTGCTAGACGAAGATGCAATGAAAACAATCCTTTCATACTTTGAAAAAACTGGTCGCACGATGACTGAAAATAATAAAAAGCAAGCACTCGTCCTCGAGGGAGCCAAGGTACTCCCGAATGAACATGGAATGGCACCGGGTATGTTTTTACATAATCAATCTTATTCATATATGCTCCTTCCTGGCCCGCCTCATGAAATGCAGCCGATGTTCCGTAAATACGGACGTCTAGCTATATTGGATCAATTAGAAACACGGGAGAGAATTGAATCTAGGGTATTACGCTATTTTGGAATCGGAGAATCGCAGCTTGAAGTAGAGATTGAAGATATACTAGATTCTCAAACAAACCCAACAGTGGCACCACTGGCCGGAGATAACGAAGTAACATTACGGATTACCGCAAGACATCAATCAGAAAACGAAGCTCATAAAATGATTGATGAGATGGAAAAGAAGGTTAATGATAGAGTAGGAAAGTATTTTTATGGGTATGACCAAACTTCCATTATGAAAGAACTTCTTAAAGTTTTGGAAGAGAAGAAATTGACTATTGCATGTGCAGAGAGTTTGACAGGTGGGCTCTTTCAAGCTGAAATGACATCAGTCGTTGGGGTCAGCACAATGTTAATAGGCGGGATTGTCTGCTATTCCAACGATGCAAAAATGAAACTTTGTAATGTAAAAAAAGAGACCATTGATCATTATGGTGTTGTTAGTAAAGAATGTGCAATAGAATTAGCGGAAAATGTTAGAAGCATTCTTGGAACCAATATCGGTATTAGCTTTACAGGGGTGGCAGGGCCTGATTCACTAGAAGGTCACCCAGCGGGTACAGTATGGATAGGAATTTCCATCGATAACAAACCGTCAAAAGCTTTTTTGCTTAATTTAGCAGGTTCCAGGAATGGCAATCAAAAGAGATCCGTTATGTACGGCTGCCATTATTTATTGCAAGAATTAAAAGAATAGATAATAATAGAGAGTGCATTATGTGCTCTCTATTTTTTTTTCAAAAGAATAAAAAAAGTTTTTATAGTGGAAACCTCTTTTAAAATAGGTTTTTCCTATAATCAATATTTTATTATGAACTATTATTTTGTTTAAAAACAATCGAATAAATGTTCGCTTTTTGCTTGGCAAAGTGAATGAAAAGCTGTATACTTAAGTTAGCTTTTGATATGAAACACACTTCATTCGATAGAATATTAGTATATAAGGAGGAAATTTAGTGAGTGATCGTCAGAAAGCATTAGATATGGCATTAAAACAAATTGAAAAGCAATTTGGAAAAGGGTCTATTATGAAACTCGGTGAGCAGACTGACCGCAGAATTTCCACTGTACCTAGTGGATCTCTAGCTCTTGATGTTGCTTTAGGAGTTGGTGGATATCCACGTGGACGTGTCATTGAAATATATGGACCAGAAAGCTCTGGTAAAACAACTGTTGCCCTTCACGCAATTGCAGAAGTGCAAGCAAATGGAGGACAAGCCGCATTTATAGATGCAGAACATGCGCTCGATCCAGTTTATGCACAAAAGCTGGGTGTTAATATTGATGAGTTGCTTCTTTCCCAGCCAGATACTGGTGAGCAGGCCCTCGAAATTGCGGAAGCACTTGTTCGAAGCGGTGCAATTGAAATTATTGTTATTGACTCAGTAGCAGCGTTGGTACCGAAAGCTGAAATAGAAGGGGAAATGGGAGACTCACATGTAGGATTACAAGCACGCTTAATGTCCCAGGCCCTTCGTAAACTTTCAGGTGCGATAAATAAATCGAATACAATCGCTATCTTTATTAACCAGATTCGTGAAAAGGTTGGAGTTATGTTCGGAAATCCCGAAACAACACCAGGGGGACGCGCATTGAAGTTCTACTCCTCCATTCGCCTTGAAGTTCGTCGTGCTGAACAACTTAAGTTAGGGCAGGACATCGTTGGAAATAAAACGAAAGTAAAAGTAGTTAAAAATAAAGTTGCTCCTCCATTCCGGGTGGCAGAAGTAGATATTATGTATGGTGAAGGAATTTCTCGTGAAGGCGAAATTATTGATATGGGTTCTGAACTTGATATTGTTCAAAAGAGCGGTTCATGGTATTCGTATAATGAAGAACGACTTGGACAAGGTCGTGAGAATGCTAAGCAATTTTTAAAAGAGAATCCTGAGCTAAGAAACGAAATTATGTTCAAAATTCGTGAACATTACGGTCTGGATGAAGAAAAAATCGCTCCGCCAGAAGAAGATGACTCTCAAGAAGAATTTAGTTTATTAAATGATTAATTGTTTTTATAAAAGCGAAGCCCTTTCAAACGGCTTTGCTTTTCTTTTTAATTCTCTTATTTAATGCTAAGAATTAAAATAAACATCCAATAAAACGGTCATCCCTTGACAATGAAACGCCACAACTATAAAATTAACTTGTATATTTTACATTTTTTTCGCATGAAAATTTTGAGCTTGGCTCTGTATATTGAAACCTATGTAACAATGTACCAGCCGACATGTTAGAAACATGATACAAGTTAATAGCAAGAGGGGGTGAATTTATGGAAACACTCATACTCATCATCTCCATTTTGCTTAGCCTTATCGTCGGTGTAGTTGTTGGCTATTTCATCTTTAAAACATTTGCTCAAGCAAAAATAACAGGTGCAAGAGGTTCTGCAGAACTCATTTTAGAAGATGCAAAGCGCGAAGCAGAATCTATGAAAAAAGAAGCCCTGTTGGAAGCGAAGGATGAAAATCATAAACTTCGAACTGAAACTGAACGTGAACTTCGGGATAGAAGAACCGAATTGCAAAAACAAGAAAACCGCTTATTGCAAAAGGAGGAGAACCTCGACCGGAAAGACGAAACTCTTGACAAGCGTGAAAATATGCTTGAAAAGAAAGAGGAATCTCTTAATGAAAGACAACAACATATTGAAGAGATGGAAAGCAAAGTGGATGAGATGATCCGCAAGCAGAAAAGTGAGCTAGAACGCATTTCAGGCTTGACTCGTGAAGATGCAAAATCCATTATTTTATCAGGCGTCGAAAAGGAATTAGCACATGAATCGGCCCTCATGATAAAAGAAAGTGAAATGCGAGCAAAGGAAGATGCGGATAAGAAAGCTAAGAATATTCTTTCCCTTGCCATTCAACGTTGTGCAGCAGAGCATGTTGCGGAAACAACTGTATCCGTCGTGAATCTGCCTAACGATGAAATGAAAGGCCGGATCATTGGTCGTGAAGGCCGAAACATTCGAACACTTGAAACATTGACAGGGATAGATCTCATCATAGATGATACACCAGAAGCTGTCATTCTTTCCGGTTTTGACCCAATTAGGCGTGAAACTGCTCGGATAGCTTTGGAGAAACTTGTTCAAGATGGCCGGATCCATCCAGCTCGCATTGAAGAAATGGTGGATAAAGCAAGACGGGAAGTGGATGAACATATTCGTGAAATCGGTGAACAAACAACTTTTGAAGTGGGAGTTCATGGATTGCATCCTGATTTAATTAAAATTCTCGGACGCTTGAAATACCGGACAAGCTATGGGCAAAATGTTCTTAAGCACTCCATGGAAGTAGCCTTCCTATCTGGACTTCTTGCAGCGGAATTGGGAGAAGACGAAACTCTTGCCCGCCGTGCAGGCCTTCTTCATGATATCGGTAAAGCGATTGACCATGAAGTGGAAGGTAGCCACGTTGAAATCGGTATTGAGCTTGCCACAAAGTATAAAGAGCATGAAGTTGTAATTAATAGTATTGCTTCTCACCATGGTGACACTGAGCCTACATCTATTATTGCAGTTCTTGTCGCTGCAGCAGATGCTTTATCAGCTGCTAGACCAGGTGCGAGAAGTGAAACGCTAGAAAACTATATTAGGCGCCTTGAAAAGCTGGAGGAAATCTCCGAGTCTTATGATGGTGTAGAAAAGTCTTTTGCCATTCAAGCAGGTAGAGAAGTTCGCATTATAGTGAAACCGGAACAAATTAATGACTTGGAAGCACATAGACTTGCTCGTGATATCCGTAAAAGAATTGAGGATGACCTCGATTATCCTGGGCATATCAAAGTTACCGTCATTCGTGAAACAAGAGCCGTTGAATATGCGAAATAAGCAGTGTGATCTCACACTGCTTTTTTGTGCTTTCTTAGGAAATGATAAAATTGAATCTTTGTGGATTCTTTAAGAAGATAGTTCCCGTCTAGTGCAGGCAGCCGGCGACTAGCAAACTTTCGGTTTCTGTTTGCGTATGTCAATATTGGCTCGCTATGGTCCTGCTCAAGCGCTAGGTACTCGAGGTCAAGTAGCCTCGAGACCAGGTGTCCCTGTCTAAAGAACATTTGATTGTCGCCCCTAATCAAGCGCCTTCCGCTTTTCGTGGCTCACCGTGTTTCTTTTAAAAAGTTTGTCCATCGCTAAACAGGCGCTTACGCTTTTGTTCATAAAAATGCTAGAATATATATGGCAGTAAACTTAAAGTTAGAAAGGGATTAATATGGATATATTATTTGTTGGCGATGTAGTTGGATCGCCGGGCAGGGAAATGATTAAAGATTACCTTCCATTATTAAAAAGAAAATATCGACCACATGTAACAATAGTAAACGGAGAAAATGCCGCAGGTGGAAGAGGGATTACAGAGCAAATTTACAAGCAATTTTTAGAAGCCGGTGCCAATGTCGTAACTCTTGGAAATCATGCATGGGATAACAAAGGTATTTTTGAATTTATTGATACAGCAAAGTATTTAGTACGTCCAGCTAATTTTCCTGAAAATACCCCTGGGAAAGGTTTAATCTTTATAAGATTAAATTCTATTGAAGTTGCGGTTATTAACTTGCAAGGAAGGACATTTATGCCGCCGCTAGATTGTCCATTTACTAAAGCGGACGAACTCATTACGTTAGCCAAAAAACGAACGAATATTATCTTCGTTGACTTTCATGCCGAAGCAACGAGCGAAAAACAAGCAATGGGTTGGTATTTAGATGGGAAAGTGTCAGCCGTCATCGGTACACATACGCATGTCCAAACGGCAGACAATCGAATTCTGCCAAACGGGACTGCTTATATGTCAGATGTAGGGATGACAGGACCGTATGACGGAATTCTTGGAATGGAAAAAGAAGCGGTAATAAAAAAATTTATTACAGCATTGCCTGCTCGTTTTGAAGTACCAAAGAGCGGGAGGAAGCAATTAAGCGCTTGTATAATTAATATTGATGATCAATCTGGTAAGGCAGTAAACATTAAAACAATCTTAATCAATGATGATCAGCCAATGTATAATGAATAAAAAACAATAATCTTGTTTCTCCTTTAACGTGTTTTGGACAAACCGGAATAGTTCATAAATTACCTGAATATAGTAACAATGGAAAGGTTAACTGCGATTGAGATTGACAAGGCAATCGCTATGGGGAAATGACAAGGAGGAACAAGAAATGGAAATATTAAAAGTTTCAGCAAAATCCAATCCAAATTCTGTGGCGGGCGCGCTGGCAGGTGTTCTCCGTGAAAGAGGCGGTGCAGAAATTCAAGCAATCGGGGCTGGGGCATTGAATCAAGCAGTGAAGGCAGTAGCGATTGCGAGGGGATTTGTCGCCCCAGGTGGTGTTGACTTAATTTGTATCCCTGCTTTTACAGATATCATTATTGATGGAGAAGAAAGAACTGCCATCAAGCTCATTGTCGAACCTAGATAAAAACTAATGGAAAAAATGTTTAAATCGGACTTGATTGCTTTTTTGCAATCAAGTCTTTTCGAATTTTATGCAACAAATATTCCCTTATGTTGTATTAAAAAATAAAAGGCTATATACTAATAGAATGGATACATTTAAATAGAAACATTTTCGTTCATCGATTTTGTATAATAGGAAAGGGGATTTTCATGAACGAGAAACAACGTTTAGAAAGTCAACAAATTAATCAATCTAACAATCCTGCTCAGAAAAAGGAAAAGGATTATAGTCAATATTTTCAAACAGTATACACTCCACCGTCCCTGAAGGACGCGAGACGACGTGGAAGAGAAGAAGTCAAGTATCATAATGATTTTGAAATAGATGAAAAATTTCAAGGTATGGGCATAGGACGAAAATTTTATATTCGTACTTATGGCTGCCAAATGAATGAACATGACACAGAAGTAATGGCAGGAATTTTCATGGGTCTAGGGTATGAGCCTACTGAGACCGTTGAAGATGCGGATGTTATCTTGTTAAATACTTGTGCTATCAGAGAAAACGCTGAGAATAAAGTATTCGGTGAATTGGGCCATTTGAAATCTTTGAAATTGGAAAAGCCAGATTTATTATTGGGTGTTTGTGGATGTATGTCCCAGCAAGAGTCTGTCGTAAATAGAATATTAGAGAAGCATCAATTCGTCGATATGATCTTCGGAACTCATAATATCCATCGCCTTCCTGATATTTTACATGAAGCGTATATGTCAAAGGAAATGGTAGTTGAAGTATGGTCTAAAGAAGGAGACGTCATTGAAAATTTACCTAAAGTCCGTAGAGGTAATATTAAAGCTTGGGTAAATATTATGTATGGCTGTGACAAATTTTGCACATATTGCATCGTTCCGTTTACGAGAGGAAAAGAAAGAAGCAGACTCCCTGAAGATATTATCCAAGAGGTTCGCCAATTAGCGGCCCACGGTTATAAAGAAATTACACTTCTTGGACAAAATGTAAATGCATATGGAAAAGATTTTGAAGATCGAGACTATCGATTTGGTGATTTAATGGATGATCTGAGAAAAATCAATATTCCTAGAGTACGCTTTACAACAAGTCACCCTAGAGATTTTGACGATCATTTAATTGAAGTTCTTGCGAAAAAAGGAAATATGGTGGAACATATTCATTTACCTGTCCAATCCGGCTCAAGTGATATATTAAAAATCATGGGACGTAAGTATACGAGAGAACAGTATCTTGAACTTGTAAGAAAAATTAAAGCTGCTATTCCTGATGTATCACTTTCTACAGATATTATCGTCGGTTTTCCTAATGAAACAGACGAACAATTTGAAGAAACAATGTCTCTTTATCGTGAAGTAGGATTTGAAATTGCTTATACATTTATCTACTCTCCTAGAGAAGGCACTCCTGCTGCGAAAATGAAGGATAATGTATCCATGGAAGTGAAAAAAGCACGTCTTCAGCGGTTAAATGACCTTGTAAATGAGTTGTCTCGTGAAGCGATGAAAAAATATGAAGGTCAAATCGTAGAAGTGCTCGTTGAAGGTGAGAGTAAAAACAATCCCGAAATCCTTTCAGGGTACACTAGAAAAAGTAAACTAGTAAATTTTAAAGGACCAAAATCAGCAATCGGTCAATTAGTAAAGGTTAAAATTAACGAATCAAAAACATGGACGTTAGACGGAGAGATGGTTGAAGAACTCGAATCAGCAGAGGTGATATAACGTGGGGAAATACACGAAAGAAGATATATTGAAACAAGCCCATGAATTGGCAAAAATGATTGCAGAGACAGAAGAGGTAGATTTTTTTAAACGAGCAGAGGCTCAAATTAACGAAAACCAATCCGTTCGTGAAATGATTGCCAGCATTAAAAGTCTACAAAAACAAGCGATTAATTTTCAACACTACGGTAAAGAAAGAGCATTGCAATTAACGGAAGAAAAACTTGAAAAGCTAGAAGCAGAGCTAGACGAAATACCAATTGTACAGGAGTTTAAACAATCACAAATAGATGTAAATGATTTACTGCAATTGGTCGCAGCAGCAATCTCCAATAAAGTGACAGATGAAATCTTAGTCTCCACTGGCGGCGACTTGCTCACGGGAGAAACAGGTTCAAAAATCAAATATAGTGATTCCAGCTGCTCATAAGCTATGAAGCCATTATCCAATCATGGGTAATGGCTTTTTCTTTGCTTACAAAATCCAAACAAGTTGCGTACGTCTCTGATCAGCTGCTACTGTTTTAGTTTTTGCGCCCAAAACTAGGTAAGATTAAAACAAAATCTATTCCCTTACATACAATATGGTAGGTCGACCTAGTGAATTAGCCTTCACGTAATTAGCACATTCGTCTAGAGCAATGCATACGATGAAGGGAAAATAATTGAGGAGGGTTCGCTCGAATGGCAGAATATAGAGAAATAATTACAAAAGCGGTCGTGGCGAAGGGAAAGAAATATACAAATTCCAACAATGCAATTACGCCGCAGCATCATCCTTCGAGCATTTTAGGCTGCTGGATTATCAACCATAAATATGAAGCGCGCAAAGTCGGCAAAAAAGTCGAAGTAAGCGGTTCTTATGATATGAATGTTTGGTATTCCCACCACGATAACACAAAAACATCAGTAGCAACGGAGAGAGTCGATTATAAAGATGTGATAGACCTGCACTACCAAGACCCAGATTTCTTAGATGATAAAATAGTGTCGGCTCGAGTTCTCCAACAGCCTAATTGTTTAGAAGCGGTGATTTCTAAAAAAGGAAATAAGATCATCGTAAGCAATGAAAGAGAATTTCTAGTTGAAGTCATTGGAGAAACAAAAATTGTAGTGAGTGTTCACCCAGAAGAACGGCCAAGTGATGATGATGATGACGATGAAGAAGATTGGACTGAAGAATTGACTGATAGCGAATTAGCTGAAGAAATCAATCCTGATTTCCTTGTCGCCAACGAAACAGAATAACTTCCGGGAAGAGAACCTTCCCGGTTTTTTCTTTTATATAATGTTTCTATTTTTTCGTAAAACTATTAACTCATGTGGCTGAATAGAGAAAAATTCTCCTGTAATAACATCATCAGACCTTTCATCAGCATTTGTCGCTTCTATTTTCCATATTCCTAGTGAAGGTAATTGTATTGGGTAGTTTTCCTTAGTCGGATTTATATAAATAGAGAGGTCTTCGTTAATTCCAAATAAGATAAACCCAAATACAGGTTTTTGCACATTTAATATATGGATTCTCCTTCTAATCTCTTCTTTCGACCTAAGTCGAAAAACATCAAACTTTTTTCTTAATGTCATTAGCTTTCTAATAAAATGAATGTGTTCCTCTTCTAATTCTCTTTTCTTCCAATCTAAGTGATTAATTGTATCATTAGAGATATAACTATTTTCAATACCTTGCTTAGTTCTAAACCATTCTTGACCAGCGTGTATAAAAGGAATGCCCTGGCTTAATAAAACGATGCCAGTAGCAAGTTGGTGCATTTTTTTTCTTGTTTTTTCATTTTCCTCTCCGTTTGTTAATAATAATCTATCCCAAAGAGTATGGTTATCATGACATTCTACATAATTGATTGTTTGTTGGACATTAGATACAAAAGGTTCTCCCATTTCTTCTAACGATGATCCTGTTACAAGATGTGGTAATCGTTCGATATATCTTCCCGATCCGTTTACAAAACCAGTATCAGCTACGTTAAACACACTTCCTTTTAATGTATCTCGAAAATAATCATTAAAAAAACGAATTCCGAGTAGTTGATGGGAATTCCTCGAAGTCGCTCTTTTATCTGTAGGCAGCGCTGTTGCAAGCTCCCATCCTTCTCCCAAGAGCATTATAGGGCTGAATTCTTTTTCGCAACGAGAAATGATCACTTTCATCGTATCGATATCAATGGCACCCATTAAATCAAATCTGAAGCCTGATACTTGATATTCTGAAAGAAAAAGATCAATCGTATCAAGCATTAGTTTTCGTACCATAAATCTCTCCGTAGCTAAATCATTTCCAACTCCAGTCCCATTACTTACACTTCCATCCTCGTGATATCGGAAATAGTAGCCCGGAACAAGCATTTCTAAAGGAGATTCTTCCATTATAAAAACATGATTAAAAACGACATCCAGTATGACCGAAATTCCAGCCTGATGGAAAGTATTAATCATCTTTTTACATTCATTGATTCTAGAAATGGGGTTGTTGGGTGAGGTGGAATAACTTCCTTCCAATGACTGAAAATAAAGTGGATCGTAGCCCCAATTATAATCATTATTTGGATCAAGTTCGTTTACACGAGCAAAGTCATTAATGGGCAACAGTTGAATATGCGTACATCCTAATTCCTTTATATAGGAAAGTCCTGTTGAAAATCCATTTTGATTTGTTGTTCTTGATTCGCTTAAACCGAGAAATTTCCCTTTATTTTCAGTCCCGCTTTCGGTTTGGATCGTAGCGTCTCGTACGTGCAATTCATAAATGATCGCATCCTGTAAATGTGGAATATAAGGTCTTTTAGCTGTAATTTGATCGGTTTTGGAGAAATCTATGACAACCCCTTTTCCACTATTGGCAAGCATCGATTTTGCATAAGGATCGTTTACACGCAATATCTTTCCGTTAACGTTTATTTCATATTCATAAGCAAAACCATGCCAATTTCCTTCTATTTGGCATGTCCATATCCCTTTGTTTTGTCGATTTAACTTTTTTGCCATATTATTCAAATATAATGTTACAGACGTAGCTAAAGGTGTCCATATTGAAAAATAGGTGAAGTTATTTTGGCAATTAGCCCCTAATAATTCATCAATGGCGGCATAATGTTCATCAAACCATTGTGTTCGGACAATTCCTCTTGGATAAACGGGAAACACCTCCTCGCCCCATCTTAATTCCAATACCTCACCAATAGGCAGTATTTCCGAATAACGAATAATCACAGCCGATGTGTCCGATACAAATTCTATATTTAAAGGATAATATTTATCTTCTTTTTCCCAATAAATTACAGGTGGTTTGTTATCCATAAGGAATTTATCCGTTTCTAATGTAATAAGGTGTAAATCATCTATCCATGCTATATTTGTTTCCACTTATGACACTCCTTCAAAGCTATGTATTTGCAGTATATGTTGAAGCCTTATTCACGTAAGCAACATGTTTAAAGTACCCAAAAATAACATAACTTTTCCACTACAATTGCAACACTATATTTAAATAATTTAATCGACAAACACATACATAATCACTTATTTCCCTCAAAGAACTGTCGAAGGAATCTTAGTTAAAATCAATCATTTGTCTCCTATAATGGAGTTGTTAAAGCTTTGAAAGGAGACAGCATTTTGTATTTCAACATTTCCGAGGATGACATCTTTTTATTTCACCAGGGGACTCATTATCATAGTCAGCAAATTTTAGGTTGCCACAAAATTGTATGGAAAGGAAAAGAAGGTTATAGATTTGCCGTATGGGCACCGAATGCAAAAAACATCTATATTGTCGGAGATTTTAATCAATGGACCGGGAATCAATACGCATTAACACGTATAACAAATAAAGGCTTATGGGTTGGTTTTTTTACTAATATTCCAAGCGGAACTCCTTATAAATACAAAATCATTTCAGCAAGAGATGAAGTTCTTTTAAAATCCGATCCATACGCTTTCCAATCAGAGTTGCGCCCAGCAAATGCGTCAGTCATACCTGCATCTTCGACTTATGAATGGAATGATCTAGATTGGCAAGAGGCAAAAATAGAATTTCAAGCTTTTTCATCTCCGATTTCTGTGTATGAAGTTCATTTAGGATCATGGAAAAAGAAAAAAGATGGGAAATTTTATACATATTGTGAGCTTGCAGAAGAATTGGTTCCTTATGTAAAGTCCCTAGGTTTTACTCATATCGAGCTGCTTCCGCTTGCAGAACATCCTTTTGACCTTTCATGGGGATACCAAATAACTGGATATTTTTCTGTTACATCAAGATACGGGTCCCGTGATGATTTTAAATATTTTATTGATGTGTGCCATCAAAACGGGATTGGTGTAATTATTGATTGGGTGCCAGGTCATTTTTGCAAAGATGATTTCGGTCTAAGAGAATTTGATGGTACGCCTATCTATGAATATAAAGATTCAAGAAAAGCTGAAAAGCGATCATGGGGAACATTAACTTTTGACTTTGGCAGGCCAGAGGTTCAAAGTTTCTTAATTTCCAATGCATTATTTTGGGTTGAAGAATACCACTTGGACGGCATTCGTGTAGATGCGGTAGCAAGTATGCTCTATCTCAATTTTGACCGCGAAGCTGGGGACGAAAAAATTTATAATTCTTACGGGGGAGAAGAAAATCTTGAAGCATACGCGTTTATTCGCAAATTGAATGAAATAGTATTTTCTTATCATCCAAATGTATTAATGATGGCAGAAGATAGTTCGGATTTACCGCTCGTCACAGCACCAACTTATTTAGGTGGACTAGGATTTAATTATAAATGGAATATGGGCTGGATGAATGACATGCTCACATTTATGAAGAAAGATCCCATCCATCGAAAATGGCACCACAATTTACTGACATTTTCGTTTATGTACACACATTCAGAAAATTTCTTGCTTCCGTTATCGCATGACGAAGTTGTCCACGGAAAAAAATCATTGCTCGATAAAATGCCAGGGGATCAGTGGCAGCAATTTGCAAATTTAAGATTACTTTACGGCTATATGATGGCTCACCCTGGTAAAAAGCTGTTATTCATGGGGGGTGAGTTTGCCCAATATGCAGAGTGGAAAGATCAAGAGCAGCTAGACTGGCATTTACTTGAATATCCTTTGCATCATGGAATGTTTGAGTATGTAAAAGCATTAAATCATTTTTATTTGAAAAATCCTGCTCTTTTCGAAATAGATCATGAGTCAAAAGGATTTGAGTGGATAGATCCTCATAATATAGATCAAAGCATTATAGCTTTTAGAAGATGTGGAAGGTCTCCAATAGATGAATTAATTATTATTTGTAACTTTACACCTAATGTTTTATACGACTATAAAGTTGGCGTTCCGGTCCCAGGCAAGTATAAAGAAATATTCAACTCTGATATAAGCGATTTTGGGGGATCGGGACAATTGAATGAAGGAGATCATTTTAGTTTTCCAAAAAAATGGCATGGATTGCCACATCATATAAAAATAAAAGTACCACCTTTAGCCATCACCGTTTTTAGACGTGAAATAACTACGATTAAGGAGGACGTAAATTGAAGGAATGTGTAGGGATGCTGTTAGCTGGTGGAGAAGGTAAACGATTAGGATTGTTAACAAAGGAGGTTGCAAAGCCTGCAGTACACTTTGGTGGAAAATATCGCATTATTGACTTTACATTGAGTAACTGTACGAATTCGGGAATAGACACTTTAGGTGTTATGACTCAATATTCACCACTTGAATTAAATAAACATATTGGTAGCGGGAAGCCGTGGGACCTACATCGCCAAGATGGCGGGGTGACGATTCTTTCACCTTACACTGCACAGAGTGGGGGAAACTGGTATTCGGGTACGGCGGATGCTATTTATCAAAATATCCATTTTATCGATCAGCATTACCCTGAATATGTTTTAGTCATTTCCGGCGACCATATTTATCAAATGGATTATAATGCTTTGCTTGAGGAACATAAACGATCAAACGCTGATGTAACCATTTCCGTGATTACGGTTCCTTGGGAGGAAGCCTCTCGGTTTGGGATATTAAATACAACTGAAGACTTAAGAATATACGAATTTGACGAAAAACCAAAGGAGCCAAAAAGCAACTTAGCTTCTATGGGAATTTATATGTTTACTTGGAAAACCTTAAAAAATTATTTATTGGAAGATGCTAAAAATAAATATTCGAGTCACGATTTCGGCAAAGATATTATCCCCGCTATGCTTGCTGATCAACGTAGGCTATATGCTTTTCGTTTTAATGGTTATTGGAAAGACGTTGGAACGGTACAAAGTTATTGGGAAGCTAATATGGACTTATTAGATGAAGATTGGAGTTTATCGTTATCGAATAAAAACCAAAGGCTCTATTCTAATGATTCCGACTTCCCACCACAGTATATTGGAGACACAGGAGTAGTAAAACATTCACTGATCAATTCAGGATGCTGGATATATGGGACTGTCGAACATTCGGTCTTATTTCAACATGTTGTCATCGAAGAAGGTAGTTATATTCATCAATCGATTTTACATCCAGGGGTTACGGTAGGTAAAAATTCCATTTTAGAGCGTGTCATAGTAATGGAAGACACAGAAATTCCAGAAGGTACGTATTTACGTACTGAAAAAAACGAAGAACCAATAGTCATTGATGCAGAAAATTTATACAAAGTGATTGAACAAATAAAGGAGGCGTAGAAGAATGAACACGATGATGGGATTAATAAACTTGGAACATGAGCATCATTTTTTTCATGAACTAACTTATTTTCGCAACGGCGCCTCTGTTCCTTTCGCGGGTCGTTATCGCTTAATAGACTTTGCTCTATCTAACATGGTGAATTCCAATATTGAAGAGGTCGCGATTTTTACTCGTAGTAAATATAGATCATTAATGGATCATTTGGGCACTGGTGAAAATTGGGAGTTAGATCGAAGAAATGGTGGCTTATTTATTCTTCCTCCTGATTGGAATGACCCATCCGATATTTCAAAAGGTGATTTACAATTTTTTCATAATAACCGAGACTATTTTAACAGAGGAAAGTCTTCATATGTGTTGATTAGTGGAAGTTTATTTCTAGCTAACATGGATTATAAGGATGCTTTTGCCTATCACTTAGAGCGCGATGCTGATGTAACTCTTGTTACTACAAGAATTGATCATGAACAGCCGGAACATGAAATTTGTTTCCGGGTTGATAGCGACGACATGGGATGGGTCAAAAATATGACGAACGATAGATCGAACCCAATGTTGTTTACTGGTGTTTATATTATCAATAAAGATATGTTACTGAAAATAGTCGATCAATGTATTGCTCATCACCGAGATACCTTTTTTACTCATGGAATTAAAGAAAACCTTTCACAGCTAAAGGTTCAAACGTATGAGTATAAAGGATATAGCGCTTTTATCAATACAATTGAAAGTTATTATCGTCATAATATGAATCTTTTAAATGAAGAAAACTATAAAGCATTGTTTTACAAAAAACCTTTTGTACGAACGAAGGTTGGAAGTTCACCTCCTGCCACGTATCGCAATAAAGCAAATGTGACAAGATCGCTCCTTGCAAACGGGTGTGTTATTGATGGAGAAGTGGAGGGCAGCATCCTTTTCCGAGGTGTGAATATAAAAGAAGGAGCAAAAATAAAGGATTCCATTATCATGCAGCGCTGCACAATCGAACCAGGAGTTTATTTGGAAAATGTCATTCTCGATAAAGATGTTCACGTAAAAGCAAACCAAAGATTAATAGGTTCAAAAGATAAACCATATGTCGTAGCTAAAAGAATAGAAATGTAAGTCGCTACAACCGGCGGAAGGAGTCAACGTATGAAAAATGTATTATTTGTCGCTTCAGAATGTTCTCCATTTATAAAAACAGGTGGATTAGCTGATGTAATTGGTTCGTTGCCTCAAGCATTAAAGGAAAATAAACGAATCGATGTTCAGGTAATGCTTCCTTTATATGATGAAATACTAGATGAGTGGAAAACGAAAATGGATTTTTATACTTCCATCCGAGTTCCGCTAGGTTGGCGTAATCAAGAAGCGAAGATATATACGTTAACATATAATCAAATTACGTATTATTTTATTTCAAATGATTACTATTTTTCTCGCAAAGGTGTATACGGCTATTACGATGATGGTGAACGCTTTGTCTTTTTTAGTAGAGCGGTGATCGAAGCTTTAAACCATCTTGAACAAAAACCACATATACTTCATGCGCATGATTGGCAAGCTGGAATGGCTGTGGCACTTGCAAAAATTATACAGCCAATAAAAGATTTGAAAACGATATTTACGATTCACAATTTAAAATATCAAGGTATTATGCCAATTGAAACCTTTCATGATTTTTTTCAATTGCCACCAGAGCATATTGGAGGAATGGAATGGCATGGGATGTTAAATTGTTTAAAAAGTGCTCTGTTCCATGCTGATAAGATTACAACAGTAAGTCCTGCGTATGCAGAAGAAATAAAAGATCCTTATTATGGGGAAGGACTCGATCCTATTTTAATAGAAAGATCGGCCGATTTGGTAGGAATCTTAAATGGAATCGATAATAAAGAATATAATCCATTAACAGATCCAGCACTGCCTGTAAAATATCGTTCTTCTCGTGCTAGAAAAACAGAAAATAAAATAATTCTTCAAGAGAAACTTGGTCTTCCAGTTAATGGTGAGAGTCCTTTATATATAATGATTACACGACTTGATGAACAAAAAGGGCTCCACCTTGTCATGCATATTTTAGATGAATTTCTTCAAGAGGACGTTCAATTTATCTTATTAGGAACAGGCGATGAAGGATTTGAAGCCTATTTTGCCGATATGGCTCATCGTTATCCTGAAAAAGTAGTTTCACTATTGACTTTTAATGAAGATTTAGCGAGGCAGTTGTATGCTGCTGCAGATTTTTTTATCATGCCATCTAAGTTTGAGCCCTGTGGATTAGCTCAGCTTATTGCCTTGCAATATAAAACGGTTCCTATTGTCCGAGAAACTGGAGGATTGAAGGATACAGTACAGCCTTTCAATGAAATAACAGTTGAAGGAAATGGTTTTAGTTTTTCCAATTACAATGCTCATGAACTATTAACCGTTTTACGTTATTCATTAACTATTTATCATAATCTAGAGCTATGGGCGGCTCTTAATAGAAATGTAAATAAAAGTCAATTTAGCTGGAAAAATTCAGCCCAAGAATACATGAAATTGTATGATAGTTTAGACGTGCAATATGCATGAGGAGGTGAGGAGGCCTTGCCTCAGTTTACTGTTGATGAAATGGCAGAAAAAATCCAATATACAGTTCAGATGGGAAAAGAGAAGGAAATAAAAGATGCATCAAATGGAGAAGTATATGATGCATTAACTTCTATAATTAATGAAGAAATCAATCTCCATTGGCATAAAACGAATGAAAAATATGAAGAGATACAGGGTAAGCAAGTTTATTATTTGTCGATGGAGTTTTTAATCGGTAGATTGCTTGAAAATAATCTACTTAATTTTGGGATTTTAGACATTACAAATGAAGCGCTGAAAAAACTAGGATTCAATCCTGAACATATATACGCAACAGAACGGGATCCCGGTTTAGGCAACGGAGGATTAGGCAGGTTGGCAGCCTGCTTTCTTGATTCCTTAGCATCCCTTCATTATTCAGGGCATGGCTACGGAATAAGATATCGATACGGCCTTTTTGAACAACGGTTTATTCACGGAAATCAAATAGAACTTCCTGATTATTGGCTAAACGACGGATATGCATGGGAAACCAGAAAAGAAGAAGAAGCAGTCTGCATTCATTTCAGTGGAATTGTCCATATGTTTAAAAAGAGTGATGGAAATTTAGAATTTAAATATGAAAATACTGATAAAGTGATGGCAGTTCCTTACGACATCCCCATTGTAGGCTTTCAAAACAAAGTTATTAACACATTGCGCCTTTGGAGTGCGGAACCATTTATTAATGATGATTATAAAGGCGAATCTAATCGTGATCTAGATCACGAGCATTCGATTGAACAAATTTCTGGATATTTGTATCCCGATGATTCTACTTATGATGGAAAGATATTGCGTTTAAAACAACAATACTTTCTTGTTTCGTCGAGTATTCAAAATATGATAAAACAATTTAAAAAGACCCAGTCATTATCATTGATTCATCTGCCGGATAAAGTTGCGATTCAAATTAATGATACTCACCCTAGTCTAGCTATTCCAGAACTTATGAGAATTCTTATGGATGATCAAGGATTTGGATGGGAGCAGGCTTGGAATATTACAACAAAAGTAATGGCTTATACGAATCATACAACGATGAGCGAAGCACTGGAAACGTGGCCGAAGGAAATGCTAAAGCAGCTCCTTCCTCGTATTTATATGATTATTAATGAGATTAACGAACGGTTTTGTAGGGATATCTGGTTTAACCATCATAAACTCCGGGAACTAATTCCAGATATGGCTATTATTGCTGATGAACGAATCCACATGGCTAGATTGTCAATTGTAGGAAGCTGTAGTGTAAATGGGGTTGCAAGAATCCATACTGAAATCTTGAAAAATAAAGAAATGAAGCATTTTTACACTGTATTTCCAGATCGATTTAACAACAAAACGAACGGAATTTCTCACCGCAGATGGTTGCTAAAGGTGAATCCAGAGTTAGCGAATCTAATAACAGAGATTATAGGTCCTGAGTGGATTCAGCGTCCGAAACAGATGATTGGTCTTTTAAAATCCTTGAAGGACCACTCTATTTTAGAGAAGTTGTATGCTGTGAAACAGAAAAATAAACTGCAATTGGCAAACTTGATATACGAACGGACGGGATTATTAGTAGATCATCAATCCGTTTTCGATGTGCAAATCAAAAGACTTCACGAATATAAACGTCAGCTCCTCAATGTTTTTCGAATTATTTCCATGTACAATGATTTAAAAAGCAATCCAGATTTGGATATAGTACCGCGTACCTTTATTTTCGGCGCAAAAGCAGCAAGAAGCTATCATCTGGCAAAAGAGGTCATAAAACTGATTAATAAAGTAGCGACGATGGTCAATTACGATCCAGATATTCGAGGGAAGCTAAAGATAATCTTTCTAGAAAATTATAATGTAAGCCTTGCAGAAAAAATCATCCCTGCTGCGGATATTAGCGAACAAATATCTACTGCAAGTAAGGAAGCATCAGGTACCGGCAACATGAAGATGATGATGAATGGAGCACTGACTGTAGGCACTTTAGACGGTGCCAATATTGAAATAATGGATTTAGTTGGAAAAGAAAATATGTTTATTTTTGGTTTGACAGCCGAAGAGGTTATTCATTTTTATCAGAATGGCGGATATAACCCGAATGATATTTATAACAAAGATGATAGAGTCAGAAAAATTTTAGATCAGTTACACCATGGTGAATTTGGAACTCATGATATTGAATTTAAGGATATATATTATAATCTTCTTTCCCATAGTGACCCCTATTTTGTGCTAAAAGATTTCGAATCATTTATTGAAATCCATAAACTTGTAGAACAAACATATCGCAATCAATGGGCATGGCAGGAGATGAGTATAACGAATATCGCCTATTCCGGATATTTTTCAAGTGATCGAACGATTCAGGAATATGCTTCAGATATATGGAAAATAAAACCGGTGTAAAATGCTATCCAATGAGGGTAGCTTTTTTTATGGAAGAACGGATTTAAACAATATCGGAATGTTTAAAATGGAGATTAAGCACCCACTAATAGTGAAATCGTTTAAAACATAAATTCATTGAATGTGCTTAAAAAATGTTACGGGATCGTGAATTATTGCTTAATTAGCGAATAAATAGAAAAAACAATGAAGATTAATTGCGAAGCCCGGTTTGATTCGCGATCAAAGTAGAAAAGCACTAAGTTTAATCGCGAATCCCGGCTTAATTCGCGATCAAAAAGAAAAAACACTGACTGAAATCACGAATTCCGGCTTCATTTGCGATAAAAAATAAAAAATCTGAATTTATTCGTTAATCCGTCTTAATTCGCAACCTAGATGTAAAAATCCTTGAACTTCATCGTGAAGTGATATCTATGAATATGTTATACTAATCGAGATAGAGGTTTGAACGGAAAGGAATTATGTAAAAATGAGTCAATATACGCCAATGATTCAACAATATTTGCGAGTAAAGGCAAATTACCAAGATGCCTTTTTATTTTTTCGACTAGGTGATTTTTATGAAATGTTTTTTGAGGATGCCTTAAAGGCGTCTCAGGAATTAGAAATTACGTTAACTAGTAGAGAAGGAGGAACAGAAGAGCGCATACCTATGTGCGGCGTTCCATATCATGCAGCTGCTGGATATATCGAGGTTTTAATCCAAAAAGGTTATAAAGTAGCCATTTGCGAGCAAACAGAAGACCCGAAACAAGCAAAAGGTGTTGTCAGGCGTGAAGTTGTACAGCTCATTACACCTGGTACCGTTATGGAAGGAAAAGGGTTGCTTGAGAAGGAAAATAATTATATTTCCTCTATTACGATGTTTGATGAAGCAACTTTCGGGATTGCCTATAATGATTTATCTACAGGTGAAAGTAAAGCCACCATTTTAACAGGGTCCGAAGAAATTTTATTAAATGAGTTAGCTACAATTGGGACGAAAGAAGTTGTAGTAGATTCAAATTTTGACAGCAATCTTAGAAAAAAAATAGAGGAACGTATAGAGGCAATTATTTCGATAGAAAAAAATATCGACAATGACCATGAATCTAACGATATATTAGCCAACCTTTCAAATGAGAAGCTTCAAATAACTGCAAACCGACTCTTACATTATTTAAAGAAAACTCAAAAGCGCAGTTTGGACCACTTGCAGCCTTTTTCTGAATACGAAGTAAATCAATATATGAAACTTGATTATTATTCAAAAAGAAATCTTGAATTAACAGAATCAATCAGAGGAAAAGGCAGTAAAGGAACACTACTTTGGTTATTAGATGAGACGGTAACGGCGATGGGTGGAAGAATGCTGAAACAATGGGTCGATCGTCCATTAATAAACGAAGCTGATATTTTAAGAAGACTAAATTTAGTTGAAACAACTTTACAACGTTATTTTGAACGTCAGGAGCTACGTGAGCTTTTAAAAGGTGTATACGATCTTGAAAGGCTCTCTGGTCGTGTAGCGTTTGGGAATGCGAATGCACGAGATTTTATTCAACTGAAAAAATCGTTAATGCAAATTCCTGCGATTGTTTCGTTAGTTAAACAGCTGGAACATAGCGAAGCAGAAAAATTAGCTGACCAATTAGACCCATGCGAAGATTTGACCGACCTTCTAGAACAATCCATAATTGACCAGCCTCCTCTTTCCATAAAGGAAGGTGGGATCATTAAAGATGGTTTTCATGAAGAATTGGACACATATAAGGATGCAAGTAGAAACGGAAAACAATGGATCGCGGAACTTGAAAAAGAGGAAAGGCAAAAAACGGGAATCAAATCGTTAAAGGTTGGCTACAATCGAATTTTTGGCTATTATATCGAAGTGACTCGTGCAAATGTACACTTGCTTGAAGAAGGTCGTTATGAGCGCAAGCAGACTCTAGCAAATGCGGAACGCTTTATTACTCCTGAGCTAAAAGAAAAAGAAGCTCTTATTCTCCAAGCTGAGGAAAAGTGTATTGAACTTGAGTATGCTTTATTTATGGAAATTCGTGAAAAAGTCAAAACATATATTCCAAGAATTCAACAAGCTGCCAAAATCATCAGTGAATTAGATGTGTATCAAAGCTTCGCAACTGTCAGTGAGGCTCGGCATTACGTTAGACCATCCTTTAATGATCAACGTCTTATTCATATTACGAATGGCCGTCATCCTGTCGTTGAAAAAGTAATGGGTTCCCAAGAATACGTACCAAATGACTGTAGGATGGATTCTGAACGTGAAATGTTGCTTATTACTGGCCCGAACATGTCAGGAAAAAGCACATTTATGAGACAAATTGCGTTGACAGCGATCATGGCACAAATTGGCTGCTTTGTCCCTGCAGAAAACGCCGATATTCCAATATTTGACCAAGTCTTTACGAGAATTGGAGCTGCGGATGATTTAATTTCTGGACAAAGTACGTTTATGGTAGAAATGCTAGAAGCAAAAAATGCAATTGCAAACGCAACAAAAAATAGCTTGATTTTATTTGATGAGATAGGTCGAGGTACATCTACATACGATGGGATGGCGCTTGCACAAGCCATTATCGAATATATCCATGATAGAATTGGAGCTAAAACTCTTTTTTCCACGCACTATCACGAGTTGACATCTCTTGAAGAAAAACTAGTTCAACTTAAAAACATCCATGTAAGTGCAGTAGAGCAGCAAGGAAAATTAGTTTTCCTTCATAAAGTTAAACATGGTCCTGCTGATAAAAGCTATGGTATTCATGTTGCGGAACTTGCGGATCTTCCTAAAGAATTAATTGTACGTGCAACGGAAATTTTAAGTGAGTTAGAGAATGGACAGGCAAGGGACGTAAAGACTGAAACTAATCCTGAACATGTTAATGAACAACTCGTGTTCTTTGCTGAACCAGTAAAAGGACAATGTTCCGATCAAGAACGTAAAATCCTAGAAGAAATCCGGAAATTAAACCTTATGGAAATGAATCCGATGCAGGCGATGAATAACCTGTATGAGATACAAAAGAAACTAAAATAATAGATACGAAGGAGAGGGTGGGCCATGCACGAAATAATAGAATTAAATGATTCTTTATCTAATAAAATCGCGGCGGGTGAAGTAGTGGAGCGCCCAGCCTCTGTCGTTAAGGAATTGCTCGAAAATTCTATTGATGCAAAAAGTACAGTAATAGAAATAGATATAGAGGAAGCAGGCTTAAGCAAAATCAGAGTAATAGATAATGGAAATGGCATAAGTGAAGAAGATGCACTTCTAGCTTTCAAAAGACATGCCACAAGCAAAATAAAAGATGAAAATGATTTGTTCCGAATTAGAACACTCGGGTTTAGAGGAGAAGCACTGCCAAGTATTGCCTCCGTGTCTAATCTACAATTAATGTCGGCAAAAGCAGGTCAAGATGGAACAAAAGTAATTCTTGAAGGCGGCAAGCTGGTCCTTCATGAAAAGGCAGCTTCTCGAAAAGGAACCGATATTTCAGTTACAAATTTATTTTTTAATACACCTGCTCGCTTAAAATATTTAAAAACAATTCATACTGAAATTGGTCATATATCTGATATTGTAAATCGTATTGCTTTGGCCCATCCAGAGGTATCCATCAGATTACGCCATAATGAACGGCTTTTACTTCATACGAATGGAAATGGAGATGTCCGTCAAGTTCTGGCAGCCATTTACGGATTATCAATAGCTAAAAAGATGATTCCAGTTCAAGCGGAGTCCCTAGATTTTAAAGTCTCCGGATTCATATCTTTGCCGGAGGTCACACGTGCATCGCGAAACTACTTATCTACGATGTTAAACGGAAGATTTATAAAAAATTACTCGCTTATTAAAGCAGTGTTGGAAGGCTACCATACACTCTTGCCTATCAATCGCTTTCCTATCGTTTTATTATCAATAGAAATGGATCCGATTCTTGTAGATGTAAATGTCCATCCTGCAAAAATGGAAGTGCGGCTAAGTAAAGAAACGGAGCTAAATGAGCTAATTACTACAACAATAAAAGAAGCCTTTAAAAAGCGAGAATTGATACCGTCAAGTAATCTTCAATCAATCAAAAGAACAATACCTATTTCAGAACAAACGACGTTAGAATTGGATAACAGTCAAATTACTGAAAAAAATACTTTCAAAACTCCGAATCAACCTAAAGTGCAGCAATATAACAAAGAAACGTTATTACCAACGGAAGAAATGAAAAAATTATACGAGCCTGCAGAAAAGAAGATTTCTCCAGGGTTTATTGCTAATGAAGCTTACATTGAAGACAGTATCGAGGTAGAGGAACCAATAATAGAGAGTCCTCCTCAAAAGGACAATAATAGAATTCCTCCGCTATATCCAATTGGACAAATGCATGGTACTTATATATTTGCTCAAAACGATCAAGGTTTTTATATGATTGACCAGCACGCTGCACAGGAAAGAATTAAGTATGAATTTTACCGAGAAAAAGTGGGAGAAGTCGATAAAGAAGTACAAGAAATGCTTGTCCCCTTACACTTAGAGTTTTCCCGGGATGAAATTATTAAAATACAAGAATACAAGCAGGAATTAGAACAGATTGGAATTTTCTTAGAAGATTTCGGTATGAATAGCTATATGATCAGATCCCATCCGAGCTGGTTTCCGAAAGGTCAGGAAGCTGAAATAATTGAGGAAATGATAGAACAGCTATTGACGATGAAAAAAATAGATATAAAAAAAATAATGGAAGAGGCAGCCATTATGATGAGCTGTAAAGCTTCCATAAAAGCGAATCGATATTTGCGAAATGATGAAATACAAGCTTTACTAAATGAATTACGCAGAACAGAAGATCCATTTACGTGCCCGCACGGACGGCCAATCATCATTCATTTTTCAACAAATGAAATAGAAAAAATGTTTAAGAGAATTATGTAAAAGGTGGAGAAGAGTTGACAACATTTTTAATTATTGCAGTAATTTTTACTTGTATTGCTGCACTTGTTGGAACATTGCTCGTTGGAAAAGATATTAGTGCAAAAATGAAAGAATATGAAACAGAAGGAGACACACTTGAGAACGAAATTGCAAGATCTCACGAATATGAATCGAAATCAATCAGTGTGAATATAAAATCCCTATCATGGATTTATATTGTTCTTATTCTTGTTGTCATATTTGTTTCTATAGGAATATTATTATATTGACTTAAAAGACCTTTAAAAGGTCTTTTTTTATTAAATATACAATAATATTGTTATGTAAACAAAAAGTAAATATAAACATAAATTACCTAATTTTGTTATACTAATAGTATTCTAAACGATGATAGGAGTGGGTGCTGGGTGGAGAAATACATATTGTCACTTGATCAAGGGACAACGAGTACAAGAGCTATTTTATTTACTAAAGAAGGAAAAATAAAGCATATTTCTCAGAAAGAATTCACTCAATTTTTTCCGCATCCTGGTTGGGTCGAGCATGACGCGAATGAAATATGGGGATCTGTCTTGTCTGTAATTGCCACTTGCTTAACAGAAGCTGGAGTTAAACCAAGCCAAGTAGCAGGGATTGGAATAACAAATCAGCGTGAAACAGCTGTTGTATGGGATAAAGAAACAGGAAAGCCGATCTATCGTGCCATCGTATGGCAGTCAAGGCAAACTGAAAAAATCTGTAAAAGTTTGAAAGAAAGAAACTTAGATGAAGTCTTTAGAAAAAAAACTGGGCTGCTCATTGATCCTTATTTTTCTGGAACAAAAGTAAAATGGATTCTTGACAACGTTGATGGGGCACGAGAAAAAGCAAACGAAGGAAATCTTTTATTTGGAACAATCGATACGTGGATTATTTGGAAGCTGTCAGGTGGAGCTGCTCACGTGACTGATTACTCCAATGCCAGCAGAACGTTAATGTATAATATTTTTGACCTTAAATGGGACGAAGAATTATTGAATTTATTGGATGTTCCCAAAATCATGCTTCCCGAAGTGCGGCCATCATCGGAAATATATGCTCATACTGCAACATATCATTTTTTTGGCCAAAAAATTCCAATAGCAGGTATTGCGGGTGATCAACAATCAGCTTTATTTGGTCAAGCATGCTTTGAAAAAGGGATGGCGAAAAACACTTATGGAACAGGTTGTTTCATGTTAATGAATACTGGAGAAGAACCTGTCGTTTCTGAAAATGGATTATTGACGACGATAGCGTGGGGCTTAGATGGAAAAGTTGAATATGCATTAGAAGGTAGCATTTTTGTTGCAGGTTCAGCGATTCAGTGGCTGCGAGATGGTTTGAGAATAATCAGAGAAGCTAAAGAAAGTGAACAATACGCATTAAATGTCGATTCCTCTGATGGAGTTTATGTTGTGCCTGCATTTGTCGGTCTAGGTACACCTTATTGGGACAGTGATGTAAGAGGTGCGGTTTTTGGGCTAACACGAGGTACATCGAAAGAGCATTTTATAAGAGCCACATTAGAGTCATTAGCCTATCAAACGAAAGACGTATTAATGGCGATGGAAGCAGACTCGGGTATATCTTTAAAGACTTTGCGCGTTGATGGTGGGGCTGTATCGAATAATTTTTTAATGCAGTTCCAAAGTGATCTTTTGAGAACAGCTGTAGAGCGACCAGAGATTAATGAAACGACAGCTCTTGGTTCAGCATATTTAGCAGGTTTAGCTGTTGGGTTCTGGGAAAATAAAGAGGAAATTACTGAAAAGTGGAAGTTGGATCAATGTTTCCAACCAAAAATGGATGCGGAAGCTGCAGCTGATTTATACGCTGGCTGGGAAATAGCTGTTAAAGCTGCCACACATTTTAAGCGTTAAGTAATGCTTTCATCCACAATTCATTTGAAAGGAAGGATGAATGTGAATAAATTATCAGGACTTAATAGGGAAAAGCAATTAGATCAATTAGCGAAAACACAGTACGATGTATTAGTCATTGGCGGTGGTATAACAGGAGCAGGAATCGCATTCGACGCGGCAACGAGAGGAATGAATACAGCACTCGTTGAAATGCAAGATTTTGCTGCAGGAACGTCCAGTCGTTCAACAAAACTAGTCCATGGCGGGTTGCGATATTTAAAACAACTTGAAATAAAAGAAGTTTCCGATCTCGGAAAAGAAAGAGCAATAGTATATGAAAATGGTCCACATGTGACGACTCCGGAATGGATGCTCCTTCCTTTCTATGAAAAAGGCACATTTGGAAAGTTCACGACTTCAATTGGATTGAAAGTATACGATTTTTTAGCAAGAGTTAAAAAAGATGAACGCAGGACCATTTTATCCAGTGAAGAAACATTAGCGAAGGAACCGCTGATCAAAAAAGAGGGATTATTAGGCGGTGGTTACTACGTAGAATATCGTACAGATGATGCTAGACTTACAATAGAAGTCATTAAAGCTGCAAGTGAGCATGGTGCTGACTTGATGAATTATGCAAAAGTCGAAAAGCTCCTTTATGATGAACAAGGAAAAGTAAGTGGAGCTGAGATTAAGGATTTAGTTTCTGGTAAAGAATATACTATTCGAGCGAAAATTATTATTAATGCAACAGGTCCATGGGTCGATCAATTGCGAACTCTCGACCACTCTAAAGAAGGGAAACATTTACAGCTATCAAAAGGAGTGCACATTGTATTTGATCAATCTATCTTTCCTTTAAAACAAGCTGTTTATTTTGATGCACCTGATGGAAGAATGATCTTTGCCATTCCACGTGGCAGAAAAACATATGTGGGAACAACCGATACTTTTTACGATGGGGATATAGAAAATCCGAAGCCCCTTAAAGAAGATATTAATTATTTAATAGAATGTATTCAATATATGTTTCCAACGCTTCACGTTGTTCATACAGACATCGAATCAAGTTGGGCTGGTCTCAGGCCACTGATATACGAAGACGGAAAAAATCCATCTGAAATTTCTCGAAAAGATGAAATATGGGTTTCAGAGAGCGGGCTTATTACAATTGCCGGTGGTAAATTGACAGGCTACAGAAAAATGGCCGAGACGACCGTCACTCTTATTGCCAATGAACTTAACAAAAAAGGTTCGAGTCACTATGGACCTTCAAAAACAAAATCGTTGCCAATCTCAGGAGGAAAAGTTGGTGGTTCAGAAAAGCTAGATGCATTTATTAATCACCAAAAGGAAAAGGCAAAAACCTTTGGTCTTACGGAAGACGAAGTGGTTCAGCTTTCCACTTTTTACGGTTCAAATGTGGAGGATGTTTATTCATTTATTGAGGAAGGAAAACAGTTGCCACCAATCATTTATGCTCGCTTGATGTATGCAATTCATTATGAAATGACGATAAAACCAGTCGATTTCTTCATTAGAAGAACTGGATGGCTATATTTTAATATCGATGAAATCGAAAAGTGGAAACAGCATGTTTTAGATATTATGGCAGACATATATCAATGGAATGATCATCAGTTTAATGAATATGAAGAAGAGTTGAATCATGCATTGACGACTGCAAGCTTTCAAGTTTAAATAGAAATTGGTAAGATAAGGCTGATGCGTATGTAAAAGTCATGATGAAGAGGTTGGCATAGAAATGCAAAAATTAGTCGTTATCGTAGGCCCTACAGCAGTAGGAAAAACAAAATTAAGTATAGAAATCGCAAAACGTTTTAATGGTGAGATTATAAGTGGAGATTCCATGCAAGTGTACAAAGGAATGGATATTGGCACTGCAAAAATCACAACTGAAGAAATGGAAGGAATACCCCACCATCTTATCGATATTAAAGAACCAGACGAAACTTTTTCTGTGGCTGAATTTCAAACATTAGTAAGGGAAAAAATTACTGAGATTACGAATCGCAATGCACTACCAATCATAGTAGGTGGTACCGGCCTCTATATCCAGTCGGTTATATTCGACTATCATTTTTCCGAAAGTGAAAGTGATCGCCCACAGATAAATTTGCAAGACAAAACACCATTGGAACTTCATAAAAAACTTGAATCCATTGATCCAGAGAGCGCTCGAAAAATTCATCCGAATAATGTAAGAAGAGTGATAAGAGCTATAGAGATTTTTGAGCAGACTGGCAAGACAATGACGGATTTGCAAAGTGAACAAAAGAAGACCATTTTATATAATACAGCTTTAGTTGGACTGACAATGGATAGAGAAATATTATACGAAAGAATTAATAAAAGGGTAGACATGATGATGGAAGAAGGTCTTTTGTCTGAAGTCGAACATTTTTATAAAAATGGCATTTCCAGAGATGCTCAATCTGTAAAGGCAATCGGATATAAGGAAATTTACGATTATTTAGATGGAAAAGTATCTTTAGACGAAGCGATCATTCTTTTAAAAAAGAACACACGTCATTACGCAAAAAGACAATTTACTTGGTTTCGAAATAAAATGGATATAGCATGGTTTGATTTGACTGAAGAAAGGGAACACTTGAAAAAAACAAGAGAGATTATTGATTTCATTGCAGGAAAGCTGCAATTAAAATCGAATACATAAGTATAGAGATAAAAGAGGAGGCCATAATGATGAAACAGCCAATTAATATTCAAGATCAATTCCTTAATCAACTAAGAAAGGAATCAGTACCTGTAACTGTTTTCTTATTGAACGGTTTTCAGCTTCGAGGAAATGTAAAGGGCTTTGATAATTTTACTGTATTGTTTGAAAGCGAGGGCAAGCAGCAGCTTGTTTTCAAACATGCAATTTCTACTTTTTCTCCTCAACGGAACGTACAAATCAATTATGAAGAGTAATACCATTTCGTAAAAAGAAACCGTCTTTTCTACTTAAAATGGACATCACTTTGATGATGTGATGTTCATAATAGTAGAATTGGCGGTTTATTTCATTTCCTATTCACATCTTGAATATAATGTAGAACGCATAGTTTGGCTCCCTTTATTGGATAGGACTTGAGTTTACAACTAAGTTGTTGGAGCTGATGGCGTGAGAATCCTGCGGGAAAAAGAGTACCGGAGCACTACAGGCGAACATGCTCCGATGAGGCTCCCGATTGATGTTTAGCTGTAAGGAGCCAGACTCTCGAGGTCATAAACCCGTGTAATTAATAGTCATAAAACGGACTTTTTTCACTCAGAACATTTGCTTGTCAATGGGCGGTTGGATGCAGTCAGGAAGGCGTTGTAACGTACAAGGATGTAAAGCGACAGGACGTCTCTGACTGAGCCTGCAACAGTACGTTAAGCCCTTAGTCTTTCTTTTTTAATCAGGCGCCATTCGCCTTTCGTTACCCGCGGAAAGCAAGTGTCTGAAGCGCCAATCAACATACATAGTTTAGATGAGCAAAAAATAAAAAATGGAACCAATCTCATTTCTGGGCGTATACTGGTTTTGAATGTGAGGTGATGGGGATGAGTGAGCCAATACGTATGAAAAATAATGGTCAAATCAGCATCATGTTAAACGTAAACAAAAGAGAAAAAATAAAAGTTCAAAATAAACCGATACCGTCTAAACCATTATCACATGAACATGCAGTTTTAAACGAAATTGAAAATGAAATGAATACGCTCGTTGGAATGGAACAAATAAAAAAAATGATGAAAGAAGTTTATGCATGGATATATATCAATAAAAAGAGAGAAGAAGCTGGCTTAAAAGCAGGTCAGCAAGTCCTTCATATGATGTTTAAAGGAAATCCTGGGACTGGAAAAACAACTGTGGCACGGTTAATCGGCAAGTTATTTCAAAAAATGGATGTCCTTCCGAAAGGACATCTAATTGAAGCGGAACGCGCTGATCTCGTCGGAGAATATATTGGCCATACCGCCCAAAAAACGAGAGATCTCATTAAAAAAGCAACAGGGGGAATTCTCTTTGTTGATGAGGCTTACTCACTTGGTCGCGGTGGTGAAAAAGATTTTGGAAAAGAAGCGATAGATACATTAGTTAAGCATATGGAAGACAAACAAAATGAATTTATTTTAATTCTTGCCGGATATTCTAGAGAAATGGATTATTTTCTTAGTTTAAACCCTGGACTACAATCACGATTTCCACTCGTTTTTCACTTTCCAGATTATACAGTGAACGAATTAATGGAAATCGGGAAAAGAATGCTCGATGAAAAAGAATATACGATCAGTAAGGACGCGGAGACAAAATTAAAAGATCATCTATTATATGTTAGAGGGATAAAAGGCGATACCTTTTCAAATGGCCGTTATGTGCGCAATGTCATTGAAAAAGCAATACGAGCACAAGCAATGCGGCTTCTTAATGAACATCATTTAGAACGAACGGCTTTATCATCTCTCATAAGCGAAGATTTTATTTTTCCTGAGACCAATATGATATAAATTCAGCTGTTCTTTCTTTTTAGAACAGCCTTTCTTATTCCAAGAAAATATAGATTGAAACTTTGTTGTGAGCTTTTAAGAATATAGTTCCCGTCTAGCTCAAGCAGCCAGCGCCTATCAAACTTTCGGTTTATTCGTACGCGCTCGCCAAGTGTCTAGCTGCAGGCTTCAATCTCTCGCGGTCATAATCCAGCGGAAATAAAGTCAAAGAGCGACTTTTTTGCCTCAGCAACAGGACGTCGCTGATCAGGCGCTTCGCTTTTGTTTTTTTGATTCGTTTTCTATAATACATTTTGATATGATGAGGCTAGGGCAATTGAAAGAAAGTAGGGATTTTCTTGCAGGAAAACAATGTAGAAAAGGCAATTCTTGTCGGCTGCCAACTTCAAGAAAATGATGATCGATTTACATATTCAATGGCAGAGCTTGATTCTTTAGTGGCTACGGCCCAAGGTAAGACCATTGCCACCCTTTCCCAAAAACTCGACAGGTCGCATCCTGCTACGTATATTGGCAAAGGAAAATTAGAAGAACTACAACAATTAGAAACGGAGCTTGAGGCCGATCTTATTATTATTAACGATGAATTGACTCCTAGCCAGCTTCGTAATCTGCAAAATAGTTTAAAAGGGAGAGTTTTAGATCGAACGCAACTTATTTTAGATATATTTGCACAGAGGGCACGTTCTAGAGAGGGTAAATTACAAGTTGAATATGCACAGCTTCAGTATTTATTGCCGAGATTAGCTGGACAGGGAACAGCTCTTTCGAGACTGGGTGGAGGAATTGGTACGAGGGGTCCTGGAGAAACTCAGCTTGAAACGGATCGGCGCCATATTCGCCGTAGAATTAATGAAATTAAAAAGCAATTGCAGCTCGTCGTGGAACAGAGGGAGCGATATCGGGAAAGAAGAAAACGAAATAAGGCATTCCAAATTGCTATTGTCGGTTATACAAATGCGGGAAAATCAACATTGTTCAATCGTCTTTCAACGGCGGAATCCCTTGAAGAAAACCAATTATTTGCTACTCTAGATCCAATGACAAGAAAACTCGTTCTTCCAAGTGGTTATTCTACAATCATAACGGATACAGTCGGGTTTATTCAGGATTTGCCTACTTCATTAATTGCCGCCTTCCGGTCGACTTTAGAAGAGGTAAAAGGCGCTGATTTATTACTTCATGTAGTTGACAGTTCCAACCCTGATTACACAAACCATGAAAAAACCGTTCAAAGGCTTTTGAAGGAATTAGAAATGGATCAGTTACCTCAACTTACCGTATACAATAAAGCAGATGAAACTCATTCTGATTTTGTTCCTAGTTCCGGTGAGTATATTATTATGAGTGCCTTTGATGAAAATGATCGAAATCACTTAAAGAAAAAAATTGAAGACATGGCTGTTTTAAGTATGCATTACTATCAAGTTGTCATTCCATCCAATGAAGGAAGGCTTCTATCGGTATTAAAAAATGATACAATTTTACGTGAACTTATATTTCTTGAGGAAGATCAGGCTTATAAGTGCAAAGGGTATGTGCATAAAGATCATCCAGTAATGGGATCTTTAAAATTATTTGAGCTTTAAAGGGGTATTGCAACATGAATCATAGATTACATTATAGCAATGAATTACAATCCATCATTGAAGAAATAGAAAATCAAATTTTACCAATCCATCGGGAAATTGACCGGATGATCGAGATCAACCAATACAGAGTGTTAAAAAGCTTCCAAGACAATCGGGTAAGTGATACTTATTTTACCCCTTCAACAGGCTACGGCTATGGGGATATCGGCAGAGATGCATTGGAAAAAATATATGCAGACGTGTTTGGAGCGGAAGCGGGATTAGTGCGACCGCAAATTATTTCTGGAACGCATGCCATTTCCATTGCTTTGTTTGGAGTATTACGTCCAGGAGACGAACTTTTATATATTACAGGTAAGCCATATGATACGTTAGAAGAGATAGTCGGTATTCGTGGAGAAAACAATGGATCTTTAAAGGAATTTGGAATTGGTTATAGCTGCGTCGAGCTAACGGAAACAGGGGAAATTGATTTCTCGGCGGTTAGGAATGCGATGAAGCCAAACACAAAAGTAATCGGCATCCAACGTTCAAAAGGCTATGCTAATAGACCTTCATTCACGATTGAAAACATTAAAGAAATGGTTCAATTCGTGAAAGAGATAAACCCTGATGTAATTGTTTTCGTTGATAACTGCTATGGAGAATTTGTCGAGGATTTTGAACCATGCCATGTAGGTGCTGATTTAATGGCAGGCTCGCTTATTAAAAATCCGGGCGGCGGAATTGTTAAAACAGGTGGATATATAGTAGGAAAGAAAAAATGGGTGGAAGCTTGTTCCTACCGTATGACGTCTCCGGGTATCGGATCCGAAGCAGGGGCTTCATTATATAGTTTACTTGAAATGTATCAAGGCTTTTTCTTAGCTCCTCATATAACAGGCCAAGCGTTAAAAGGTGCTGTTTTTACATCCGCTTTGCTGGAGAGAGTAGGGTTATCTACGTTGCCAAAATGGGATGCAAAACGAACGGATTTAATTCAGTCTGTCCAATTCGATAATGAGCAAATGATGATTGAATTTTGTCAAGCCATTCAATACGCATCACCAGTAGACTCATATGTAACGCCATACCCAAGTTATATGCCGGGCTATGAAGATGATGTCATAATGGCGGCAGGGGCATTTATTCAAGGTGCCAGCATCGAATTATCAGCCGATGGCCCCATTAGACCTCCATATACAGCTTATGTTCAAGGTGGATTAACGTATGCACATGTAAAAATTGCCATTACGATGGCGTTAAATCGTTTGATCGAAAAAGGTTTAATCCATCTTAAATAAGGAATATATAGTAAAGACAGCAAAAAAATGCTGTCTTTTTTTAGATTTTTTTTGTAAAATTTTTAAGTACATTTTTTACGATGGACTACGTTCATCAATTAGGAGGATACTGGGAAAAATGGGCATGTATACAAAAGAAAGTATATTACAACTATCAGAAGAACAAAACGTGAAGTTTATTAGGCTGCAATTTACGGATATTTTAGGCACCGTAAAAAACGTAGAAATTCCGATCAGTCAGTTGGAAAAAGCATTGGATAATAAAATGATGTTTGACGGATCATCAATTGAAGGATTTGTTAGAATTGAAGAATCTGATATGTATCTTTATCCTGATCTAGATACATGGGTTATTTTTCCGTGGACTGCAGAAAAAGGTGGAAAAGTGGCTCGATTGATTTGTGACGTATATGGTTCTGATTTAAAACCATTTCCAGGGGATCCTCGCAGCAATTTAAAAAGAGTATTAAAGGAAATGGAAAGATTCGGTTTTTCTAATTTTAATCTAGGACCAGAACCTGAGTTCTTTCTATTCAAGTTAGACGAAAATGGCGATCCTACGTTAGATTTGAATGATAACGGCGGTTATTTTGACCTTGCTCCAACGGATCTTGGTGAAAACTGTCGCCGTGACATCGTGTTGGAATTAGAGGAAATGGGATTTGAAATAGAAGCATCTCATCACGAAGAAGCACCTGGACAACATGAAATAGATTTTAAATATGCGGATGCTGTAAAAGCTTGTGACCAAATCCAAACATTTAAACTCGTAGTTAAAACAATCGCCAGAAAACATGGTTTGCATGCAACCTTTATGCCAAAGCCTTTATTTGGTGTAGCGGGATCAGGAATGCATTTTAATATGTCTTTATTTAAAAATGGAGAAAATGCATTTTTCGATGAAAATGGTGAGTTGAAAATGAGTGAAACGGCTTATCAGTTTTTAGCCGGAGTTCTTAAACATGCACCAGGTTTTACAGCCATTACAAATCCAACTGTCAATTCCTATAAAAGGCTAGTGCCGGGATATGAAGCCCCATGTTATATAGCATGGTCTGCACAAAATAGGAGTCCGCTTGTGAGAATTCCATCATCAAGGGGTTTAAGTACACGTATAGAAGTTCGAAGTGTGGATCCTACAGCAAATCCGTATCTTGCAATGGCGGTGTTATTAAAAGCGGGATTGAGCGGGATTGAAGATCAATTAACCCCACCGCACTCTGTTGATAAAAATATATATAACATGAATAAAGATGAAAGAATGGAAGAAGGGGTTATCGATCTTCCGTCAAATCTTCACGAAGCGCTCGAACAGCTAAAACAAGATGAGGTCATTAAAGCCGGTCTAGGCAAACATATTTTTGAGAATTTTGTCGAGGCGAAAGAAATTGAATGGGATATGTTCCGTACCCAAGTCCACCCTTGGGAAAGGGAACAGTACATGAGGATGTATTAACCTTGGTATATAAGGTTTAGGTTCGGGGTGAGTCGTACAGTTAATTGTAATATTACCTAACACTCCGAATTCACCCCAAAAAATGAGTAAAAAAAATAATTACTATGAAATGCTGTCCATGTTTTCATTAAATCGGGCAGCATTTATTTTATCGATTTTTTGGAAACGTGAGAATAAACATCTGCTGTTATTTGCATACTTTCATGAACTAAACATTCTTGAATGTATTTCATATCTACACTGCTTCTGTAGGATAGCATGTGTATAACGTAGAGTTTTCTTTGGGTATAGAAGCTATTTGTCCTACACCAGCAACAAATGCAAAAATAGTTAGGGATAAAAAGGATGCTTATGTTTTTATCGATTACCATCAATCTGTTAAAGGTGTAAATGTGAAGTTGAATGACTTTATCGATAAGTCTGTAACCATTATTGACAGTGAAAACTTTACTAAATGATAGTTGATACTGAAGGGGTTACTTTTAATATCGCAAATCGATACGGTTATTCAGTAATAAATTTGAATTGATTGCTTAATAAAACACTAAAATATCAAGAAAATATTGGAAAATAAAGTAATGTTTTGTATGATAAAATGCAGGGGGAATAAAATGAAAAAAAACAACAGGACATTACTTTTATCTTTATTTTGCGTATGCATTTTAGTAATAAGTTTCATTTTCTGGAACAATAAGATGACGCCTAACAATTTTAAGGTTGATGCAGCAACTAACAATTCAAACGGAGTAAATGGTCAACAAATAAGTGTGATTTTATTAGGTGATAGCAACACAAGAATTTCCTATTTTGACGAAACACCTACTAAGAAATGGGCAAACATTATTGAAAAAGAATTAGATATAAAAGTAACTAATTTCGGGATTGGTGGGAGAAGCACGTCAGATATCTTAACCAGTGGTAAGCGAGAAAAAACAAAAGATAGATGGGTAGGTGAAGGTTGGAAAAAGGTAGATGGAGATTATTATATTATTTGCTTCGGTTTAAATGATAGCAAATATTATAATGAATATACCTTTGAAAAGTATACAAGAGAGTTAATTAATATTATCCAAAACGAATTAAAAGGAATCCCTATTTTGATGACAAACGTTTATGTTCCATACCCAGATTATTTTAGTTTTGATCGAAACAAAGTAATAGATTCTTTTGACAACATTAAAAGGAAATTGGCAACAGAATTAAATCTGGACTTAATAGATGTTAATGATAGATTTAAAAAAGAATGGAAAGAGAATGGTATTTGGGATACACGCATCAGAACGTCAAAAATTTGGGGAGCTACAGAGGATAAAGCAAAAACAGTTAATGAAGGTTGGTTCGACAATATCCACTACAATGAATTGGGTAATAAAATTGTTGCAGAGGAAATAATAAAATATTTTCAGGAAAATATAATTAGTCAATAGGAGCAAAAAGCAACATATCACCTTGTCGTGAATGTGGCGGTCCTCTATAAAATGAAAATGTCTTGACGGGTTTCTGCGAAGATTGTTCAAAAGATAAGTAAAATATATTTACAGCATCTAAAGAGGTGCTTTTTTTGTTTACCCAGAAAGTAGATGTGGAAAGATATTAAAAATAATCATCAGCTGCAGCCGATCCTTTAATCTTTCATCGGAAGAGGTTGCAGTATGGAGGTATTAACTTTTAATGAGATAAATTAACACCAAAAAATTTACCCCGATATTTTTTATAAGAGATAAAAGTGTTTGACAAGAATAAACTTGAAACTTCATTATATAAAGTAAATGGATAAACAAAAATACTATAAGTCATCGTAAAACATATTCCGTACGCAAGTCCACCCTTGGGAAAGGGAACAGTATATGAGTATGTATTAATTGAAATTAGCTCCGAAATTAACTGCCTATTTTTCTGTAAATATCGACAGGTATCATTTGATATGCAGAATTACGTATGATAAAATATTATGTACTTTCAAGTGGTACATAATCCATCTGGCAGGGACAGTTTATACCCCTTGGGGAGATAAACTGTCTTTGGTTTTATTAAATCCTTTATTAATGGATTTTAGAAATGAATTTGAATTGTCGTGTTTTGGGAAGAGGAGGAGATAATATGAACAACACAGTTGATCATAACGCTCAATTGCGAAGTGATGTAAAAAAGCTAGGCAATATCCTAGGCGAAATATTAGTTCATCACGGCGGTATAGAACTTTTTAATAAAGTTGAAGACATACGTGAATTAACAAAGAGCTTGCGAAAACAGTATGATGAAAAAACTTATTCAGAATTAAAAAATATGATCAGTAGACTTGAGCCACCCACTCGTCAGCATGTTATCAGGGCTTTCTCTATTTATTTCCATCTCATTAATATAGCTGAACAAAATCATAGAATACGTCGTAGAAGAGATTACCAGCTGTCAGATGTAGGCGGACAACCCTTTTCATTGGAAAATGCAGTTTCCAAAGTAAAAGAATTAAATCTATCGAATGAGGAGCTTCAACAAGTTTTAAATGATTTATCGATAGAACTAATCATTACGGCACATCCTACTGAAGCGACAAAAAGGACCGTACTAGAAATTCAAAAGAGAATTTCGTCAATTCTACAGAAACTTGATAGTCCGATGGTGACAAAGAAAGAACGAAGGAACTATGAGGATAGTTTATTTAATGAAGTAACGGCTTTGTGGCAAACAGATGAGTTACGACATAGAAAGCCAAAAGTTTTAGATGAAGTAAAAAATGGTCTTTATTATTTCGATGAAACTTTATTTGATACATTGCCTTCCGTACATCAAGAACTAGAATTGCAACTACAAAATAATAACCCGGATTTTCATTGGAAAGTACCTAACTTTCTTCGTTTTGGATCATGGATTGGTGGAGACCGTGATGGGAATCCAAACGTAACTCCAGAGATTACTTGGGAAACTTTGCAAATGCAGCGAAGTCTTGTTTTAAAGAAATATAATGAATCAATCAATGAATTGATGAAAAGATTTAGTCAATCCACCGAACGAATCCAAGTCAGCGATGAATTAATAGCATCTGTTGAACGAGAAGAACCGAAATACTTAACTGAAGATGAAAGATGGCCAATTGAATCTGAAGTCTATCGAAGAAAATTTGCAATTATTTTAAAAAGACTCCATGAAGTTGGAAAATCGGAACTTGGATATAAAAATTCAGATGAACTATTAAACGATTTAGTTCAAATAAGAGAAAGCGCTGAAAGTCACCAACCAGCTGATAGAAAGCTGAAAACGATTAGAAAATTAATTAGGCAAGTTCAATTGTTTGGTTTCCACTTAGCTACTTTAGATATAAGAAATCATAGCGGTGAACATGAAGCGGCTGTAAATGAATTATTAAAAGCGGTTAATATTACGGAAAATTATTCTGAACTTCCGGAAGAAGAGAAGATAGCTATCCTTAAGAAAGTTTTAAGTGATCCAAGGCCTCTACTTTTGCTAGAAGAGGGCTATTCCAAAGAAACGCTGTCGATATTGAATGTCTTTAAACTTATTAGAAAAGCTCATGTGGAATTCGGTAAACGTTCTATAGAGGTTTACTTAATTAGTATGACCCAATCTGCAAGTGATTTATTGGAAGTTCTTTTATTAGCAAAAGAAGCAGGAATTTATCGCCTTTTCTCAGACGGTAGATTGGAAAGTGATCTGCATGTCGCTCCGCTGCTAGAAACAATCGATGATTTAGTTGCAGGACCAAAAATATTAAAATCATTGTTTGAAATGGATGTTTATCGCAATCACTTAGTTAAGCGCGGAAATCACCAGGAAATTATGCTCGGTTACTCCGACGGAAGTAAAGATGGCGGTACATTAACGGCGAATTGGAAGCTGTTTAAAGCTCAACAAGAAATTCATAATATGGCAAGAGAGTTTAATATTCGTTTGAAATTCTTCCACGGTCGTGGCGGTTCTCTTGGTCGTGGTGGCGGCTCCTTAAATACAAGTATTCTATCTCAGCCTGTTGAAACGCTTGGTGATGGCGTAAAAATTACTGAGCAAGGAGAAGTTCTTTCTTCCAGATACTTATTGGGAGATATTGCATATCGTAATTTAGAACAGGCGGCATCTGCCTTGCTAGAAGCTTGTTCAAAAGTTGCATCTGCAAACGATCATGCATATTTACGCAAAAAAGAATGGGAAATTGCGATGGAGGAAATCTCAAAGCATGCATTGGAAAAATACCAATCTCTCGTATTTGGAGATAATGACTTCTTAACTTACTTTAATCAGGCTACTCCATTAAAGGAGATAGGAGCTTTAAATATTGGTTCAAGACCAATGAGTAGAAAAAATAGTCAACGCTTTGAAGATCTCCGTGCGATTCCTTGGGTTTTTGCTTGGACACAATCAAGGCAAATGATTCCTGCGTGGTATGCGGCGGGTACAGGTCTCGAATCATTCTTAAATCTAAATGAGTCGAATCTTGAATTGCTGCAAACGATGTATAAACATTGGCCATTCTTTAGATCTACAATTAATAATTTGCAAATGGCATTAATGAAAGCAGATATGGCTACTGCGAAAGAATATTTAAGTTTAGTTGAGGATCCAGCGATTGCAAAACGGATATTTGAAAATATCTCTGATGAATATTACACAACGAGAAAAGTTCTTTTGCAAATCTCTGGTAACGAAGAATTATTGGCCCATACGCCAAATATTCAAGAATCCGTCCATCGACGCAATCCTTATGTAGATCCTTTAAACTTTTTACAAGTGGATCTCATTAAGAAATTACGAGAAACTGAAAATCCATCAGATGATCTCGTTACGGAAGTACTGCTTACGATTAATGGAGTAGCAGCAGGATTGGTTAATACCGGTTGATATATCATTTTAAAAACCTTGTGGTTAATTAGAGCCACAAGGTTTTTTTGCTTGCCAAAAAACTATACATTTTGATTTTGTTTTATGAAATACATTTAGCGTTAGTAGCCATATTCTAGTAAACTTCTTGTCCTTTCCCCTTACGACCAATTTGCCTTTAATTTTTATTGTCTTTCCTTTATTACCAACATTTTTTCTTCTATCATTTTTTTTCCATTTTTATTCATAGTCTATTATTTTTTTCATATAAATGAAGTGTAGTTACAATTCATAAAAGGATGAGACGATGATTAAATTTGCGGCAAGATCCTCACTATCAGTTATAGCTGTATTTTTTATTATTTCCGTAATTGCTTTTTCTAGTCTGAAAATTAGTTCGTTCTCCTTAGGAGGAACCGAATCATCTCGAACAGATTCGTTTCTTTACATCATGTCCATAGAAAATCACTCGCTTCATTCCATATTGCCAACTCAACCTGATAGATCACTTGGAAAAGCAGCATTAGAAATATTAACTAATATTAATCTTGCTGATATGAAAACATTTTTATTTACAGAGATTCCTGGGTTGCACGCATCAAGCCCGAAAATCCTTATTGCTGGCCAAGGGACAGATTTTACAAATCTACCGATTGAATCACCTCCTCCCCAAGATTTTGGACTAGAGAATGTAACAGATGAACCGGAAACTTTACCTAATGAGGAAAAGAAAGAGTTAACAAATGATTATATCGCCTTTATTTACCATACACATACGTGGGAATCGTTTCTTCCACTACTTCCAGAATCTAATAATCCATCAAGTAAAGAAAAAAATGTGACGATCCTAGGAAAAAGGTTAGGGGAAAAGCTTCAAGAAAAAGGAATTAAAACTTTGGTAGATACGTCAGATGTCCAAGAAAAGCTCTTGAAAAGAGGAATGAAATATTATCAATCCTATACAGTTGCAAGGGAAAGTGTTGTAGAAGCAATGGGACAAAACAAACAACTTCAACTAATGTTTGATATTCATCGAGATTCAGCTAGAAAAAATGTTACGACAAAAGAAATAAATGGAAAGCCATACGCAAAATTATATTTCGTCGTTGGCACGGCACATCCGAACTATGGGAAAAATTTTGAATTTGCATCTAAACTGCATAAATTGCTTGAAAAGAAATATCCTGGTATTTCTAGAGGGGTCTATGATAAATCGAAAGCTGAAGGAAATGGCATCTACAACCAAGATTTATTTGAGCATAATTTAGTAGTAGAAATTGGTGGTATTGATAATACTCTCGAGGAACTAAATAGAACAGTGGATGCTCTTGCTGAAGTAATCAGTGATTATTATTGGGGAGAAGCAGTGGAAGCTAGTAAAAATAAATAGAGCCAAAAACTCTGGCTCTATTTTTCTACAATTAATGTATTACTTGTCTATACAGTCCAATCACTTTTCCTAATATAGAAACCTCTCGTAAAATAATCGGTTCCATATTCGAATTTTCCGGCTGAAGGCGGAAATAATCTTTTTCTTTAAAAAATCTTTTTACAGTTGCTTCATTTTCATCTGTCATAGCTACTACGATTTCACCATTATTTGCTGTACTTTGTTGGCGTACGATTACATAATCGCCATCTAATATACCTGCTTCAATCATACTTTCACCAACAATTTCTAGCATAAACACATGATCGTCTGCTGGTGCAAGTTGTTCAGGGAGAGGAAAGTATTCTTCAATATTTTCAATTGCAGAAATCGGCAAACCTGCTGTTACTTTACCAACTAATGGTACATTGACTGTTTTTTGACGAGGAATAGAATCTTCTTCAGGCTGAATGATTTCTATCGCTCTAGGCTTTGTAGGATCACGTCGAATTAATCCTTTATTCTCAAGTCGAGCAAGATGCCCGTGAACAGTAGAACTAGAGGCTAGTCCTACAGCTTCCCCTATTTCACGAACGGAAGGTGGATACCCTTTTGATCTAACTTCAAGCTTTATAAAGTCAAGAATATCTTGTTGTCTTTTCGATAATTTTATCAATTATTGTCACTCTCCCTTATCTCAATAATAACTTAACCTCATTATATCATGGACTACCTATGTATACAAACATAAGTTCGAATTTTAGTTGACAACAAACATCCGTTCGTATTACAATCAATTGTAAATAAGAACGCACATTCGAAAGAAGGTAATATATATGGTTTCATTATGGAAGAAATACTCTTATGCAATTCTATTTTTCATTATTACAATATTAATGGGATTTTATATATTATTTAGCGGTACTGAAAAGAATCATACAGATCTCGTCATTACCGTTCAAAAAGGAGATACACTATGGTCCATCTCTCAAAAAAATAGTGAACGTTTTGGTATGAGCACGACTGATTTTATGAAACTATTAGAGAAGGAAAATCAATTAAAAACGACTTCAATCAAAAGTGGAGATCTACTCGTCATTTCCGGATCTAATATAAAATTTACAAATGATAAGGTTGAATATGCATTTAAAGAGAAATGAGGCAGTGAGTACATGAAAGCAATTATTTATTGCAGAGTCAGTACGGAAAAAGAAACACAGGAAACATCACTACGTAGACAAGAAGAAGAGTTGCTTGCTGCAGCTAAGACTTGGGGATTTGAAGTCGCATCGGTTATATGCGATCAATCAAGCGGGTACGACCTTAATAGGCCAGGCATTATGACATTGCTAGAGAAAATTAAATCTGATGATATTGATGCAGTATTGATTCAAGATGAAACAAGACTAGGAAGAGGAAATGCAAAAATTGCACTACTACACACACTATTTAAAGAAAAAGTTATTTTATATAATCTTTCACATAATGGGGAATTGCAACTGTCCGAAACTGATTCTATGATTTTGAATATAGTTAGCATGGTGGAAGAGTATCAAAGAAAATTACATAATATTAAAATTAAGCGCGGCATGAAAAAAGCAATCGAAAGAGGATATCGTCCAGAAAAGAATTTAAAAAGAAGAGGGAATATTGAAGGAAGGGAAAGAAAAGAGGTCCCTTTACAAGAAATTATCAGGTTAAGGAATAATGGACTGACTTTCAGTGAAATCGCAGCTACGATGAGAGGCTTTGGTTACGACGTATCTAAAGCTACTGTTCATAGAAGATATAAAGAGTATGCTGTACATAGTGAAAATAGTTCGAAAAGGGCAGATGATTTGTAGTCTCGCCCTTTTTTTAGTACCATAATGCTAATCTTAGGTTATCAAGCCTAAAATAATAAACCTTTAAATAAGGAGTTTTTTTAATGCTGTCAAAAGAAAAACTTTTAAGAATAAATCAATTAGCCAAAAAAGCGAAAGAACAAGGTCTTACCCAAAAAGAAGCAAAGGAACAAACAAGTTTGCGCTCTGAATACTTAAAAACCTTTCGTTCTTCCATGCGGAATACAATTGAAAATGTACGAGTATTTGATGTAACTGGTGAAGATGTAACTCCGGATAAAGTAAAAGAAATCCAAGCAAGGAAAAAACTTCACTAATCTTTTTTATGAAATGTATAACTCAAGCGTCTAGCCCTCAGGTCAAATAATTGGTTACGTTTCAAAATTATGTATCCGAACATTTGCTTGTCGGAGGGATGCAGGATGTTGGTCAGGAATGCGTTGCGATGTATATATGTGTAGGCGAAGCTACAGGACGGCAATGTCTTGCCTGTAACAGGACGTTGCGTCCTTAGCCTTCTTTCATCTTCAATCCGCTTGAGCTTTTTCTTAAAATGTGTAGCGATAAGTGCAACTTTCTCAATTTTTTAATAATAGTTGTTTAATCAAACATTTATCATTATTATAGATATATGTAAATTTAGATAGAAAGGTTGTTGTCAATGTTTGAAAAAGTAGATCAACTGGCAGTGAACACAATTAGAACTCTTTCCATTGATGCTATTGAAAAGGCCAATTCTGGTCATCCTGGTTTACCAATGGGTGCTGCACCAATGGCATATACTTTATGGACACGTTTTATGAACCATAACCCTAAAAATCCTGCGTGGTTTAATCGCGATAGATTTGTTCTTTCCGCTGGTCACGGTTCTATGTTGTTGTATAGTTTGCTCCATTTATCAGGATATGGAGTCGAAATTGAAGATTTAAAGAACTTCCGTCAATGGGGAAGCAGAACACCAGGACATCCGGAATATGGCTATACTCCAGGTGTAGAAGCAACTACAGGACCTTTAGGTCAAGGGATTGCAATGGCTGTTGGTATGGCTATGGCTGAAAAACATTTAGCGGCGATTTATAATAAAGATCATTATAATGTTGTCGACCATTATACATATGCATTATGTGGCGACGGAGATTTGATGGAGGGCGTAGCTTCAGAAGCCGCATCACTTGCTGGTCATCTACAGCTTGGAAAAATGATTTTATTATATGATTCCAACGATATTACGCTTGATGGAGAGTTGGATAAATCATTTTCTGAGAATGTAGGTGAACGTTTCAAAGCTTATGGCTGGCATTATATTAAGGTTGAAGACGGAAACAATATGGAGGAAATTGCCAAAGCAATTGAAGCGGCAAAAGCAGAGACTTCGAAACCAAGCTTAATTGAAGTAAAAACAATTATTGGATATGGCTCACCAAATAAATCTGGAAAATCAGCTGTTCATGGTGCTCCTCTTGGTGAAGATGAAATGAAGCTGACTAAGGAATATTATAAGTGGACTTTTGAGGAGGATTTTTACGTTCCATCTGAAGTCTATGACGTTTTTGAAAAAACGGCTATTCAAAATGGTAAAGATAAGGAAGCTGCATGGGAAACCCTATTTTCTAAGTATAGGAATGACCATCCAGAACTAGCTTCACAACTTGAAACGTCAATATCCGGAAAACTACCAGAAGGTTGGGATAAAGATCTTCCTGTATTCGAAGAAGGCACTAGCCTTGCAACGAGGAAGTCAAGCAACGAAGCTTTGAATGGTATCGCGAAAAACTTCCCACATTTATTTGGCGGAGCTGCAGATTTGGCCGGCTCCAATTATACAATGATCAAAGGTGAAACAGATTTAAGCGCCGAAAACTTTTCAGGTAAAAATATTTGGTTTGGCGTAAGGGAATTTGGTATGGCAGCCGCTATGAATGGAATTGCTCTACATGGTGGTCTGAAAGTTTACGGTGGAACATTTTTTGTTTTCTCTGATTATTTACGTCCTGCTATTCGCCTTGCAGCTTTAATGGAACTTCCAGTCACATATGTATTAACACATGATAGCATCGCCGTTGGTGAAGATGGTCCTACACATGAACCAATTGAACAGCTTGCATCCTTACGAGCTATGCCTGGTTTATCGATCATTAGACCAGCAGATGCAAATGAGACAGCAGAAGCTTGGCGCCTAGCAATCGAGTCAAGTCACAAACCAACTGCATTGATTTTAACTCGTCAAAATTTGCCAACATTGCCTAGAACTTCTAAAAATGCGAAAGAAGGAGTAGAAAAAGGCGCCTACGTTATTTCGCCGACTGAAGGCAAAGCAGACGCACTTTTACTTGCAACGGGATCTGAAGTGAATCTAGCGGTAGAGGCACAAAAATCCCTTGCCCAAAAAGGAATCAATGTGTCAGTTGTGAGTATGCCTTCATGGGATCGATTTGAAGCACAAACAAAAGAATACAAAGAATCGGTTCTCCCGAAATCTGTTAAAAAACGATTAGCTATAGAGATGGGTTCATCATTCGGTTGGGAGAGATATACTGGTGATGAAGGAGATACTTTAGCAATCGATAAATTTGGAGCTTCTGCACCAGGTGAAAAAGTGATTGAAGAATATGGATTCACGGTTGAAAATGTAGTTAGCAAAGTGGAAAAATTATTAGAACAATAATTTTCTAAAAGGGAGGAACTAAAATTTCCTCTCTTTTTTTATGGCAATATGCAGGAAATATGAAATAATTAAAGAATAACCATACTATATTAGATTATTCATACAACTTTAGACAAATATTTTATAATACCTCGTCTACAATAGGAGAAAAAGGTGACTGAGGAGTGTTATTACGATGAGAATCTATCTGATTTATTTAATAGAGGATGAATTTGCGGAATTCTTTTATGGCAGAGAACGTAAGTTTGTTGAACTTTTCATAGCCGAACGAAAATTACGTGGAGACATGAAAGAAATTGTTCAAAAACAAATAAAATACATTACGAAGCCTTTGCCCTATTTAGATCTACATAGACATCTAGCACACTCAGTCGAGAATCAAGAATTTTATATAAAGGGAAAGGTTTATTGCACCGAGAATACCAGTGTCTACGAAGGAGCAGAATTATCGATAGGTGAACACTGCTTGCAATTAAAAGCATGGGGAAGCTATGCATGTGAATCTATTTTTTTTGAAGCATTAAGGAAATTTAATGGCCGATTTTTAGCGATGGATATTGAGAATGATCAATATGGTTGGGTAAAACCAATAAAAGAACGAAAATTCGTATGAAAACGTGGTACATTATTGTATAATATTCGGGTATTTAGTAAACTGAAGTGTAGACAACTTGAAGGAGGAAACTAGGATGTTTTGGTATTTTTTCTGGGCATTTATTGGGATATTGGCAGGAGTGGCACTTGGCTTCTTTATTGCCCGTAAATATATGATGAATTATTTAAAGAAAAACCCACCAATCAATGAACAAATGTTAAAAATGATGATGATGCAAATGGGTATGAAACCATCGCAGAAGAAAATCAATCAGATGATGTCTGCAATGAATAAGCAGATGAAATAATTAACATTGATTTATCAATCTAATATTTTCTTAAAACCACTTTTTATGTTGGAAAAACCAAGGAAAGTGGTTTTTTGTTGTTATTAGAAGATGTAGTTAAGGAGTACGACTATAATTGTTCAGAATGTACTAAGGAAACAATAACTAATAAACTCCAAAAGCAAATCAAGTTGAAGTAAAAAAGGAATTAAAATTTAAAAAATATCATTTTTCTACCTGAAAGCTATTCCTGCTGTTGCTCAGAAGGTATTAGTTTATAACACATCTCCCTTAATGAGATGTTTTAAATTTATTTAAGACTAGGTAAGAATTGGATCCTTGCGAAATCTTTTTGGTTATTAGATAATGTACTTTGTGACTATTTTTAGGGGGAGACTAAATGCATAAACTGATAGTATTATTATTCTCAGCTTTAATAGTATTAGCTGGGTGTTCTAATGATCAACCAAAAGAACAAGAACAAAAACAAAAAGCATTAAAACAAACAGAAGAAAAACCACAAAAAGAAACAGTGGAAACTGATGATTCAGTAGAAGGACAAGAAATCGATACAAGCATGTATGAGTATGCGAAGAACGTGGATGTCACAGATGCTATCGATGTAAATGAACATATTACACTAATTATTGAAATGAATGACAGCTTACAACCTGGACTAGCTTTTCAGCATGCTACCAATCAAACTTATGACTTTTTAGAACAAGATGCTATTAAAGGTGCTAAGACAGTTGGAATCAATATAATATTAAACGGTAATAAAATTGCTATGTATACAGTGAATGTAGCTGATTTCAAAACAAATGATGATGAGCCTATGGCACAACTAGTTCTTGATGCATCAACTATTGAAATGCTTAGTCCAGAAGTAAAAGAATATGCAGAGATTATGGATTTAAAACTAAAAGAAGAATAGTTATTTTCTTAGACATCCGTTAACTTGGATGTCTTTTTATATTTTAATGAATGGGAAAGATTTTATATGTGCGATTGTAGATGTTGTATGAAATTAAAAATAGGTTTGAGGAGTTTAATATTGGAATGGCTAGGATTAAGCGGTTACAGAATGAAATAGGAATGGCTTCTAGAAAAATTATGGACTGGAAAGTTAAATCAATTAAGATTATTTCTTAGCCAAATGATGAAATTACTGATGAAGATATTTCATTAAAACAATGAAAATTTTCTTCTATGGGTCGTTTAGTTCCAAATGAGAGAAATTAAAATACCTACTCCTTAAAGGTATTTTTTCATAATAAAAAAAGTAGTTAAATCAGATGGGTAAAACTATAAAATATCAACGCTATGATGCAAATGGGTATGAGACATCCTAGAAAAAACAGATCAGATTATATCTATAATGAAATAAAATGAGAAGGATATAAAAACGGATGCCAACAGTAAGGGGATCCGTTTTTATATCCTAAAAGATTCGATACATCAATGGTTTCAAGTAGCTTTTTTCAATAGTAAATGATAGTACTGATTGATCAGAGTATCAAGTTCCATACTATACTGAAGAGACAATGCCGATGTCAAACCAGTTTGAGCAGCGACTGAAATTAGTTGTTGGCGCTTATTTTCAATTTTTGCAAGCAGCTGTTTATTTGACATAGTCTATTATCCTTTCTATGATGATATTTGTTTCCATGTTCGGACTAATTAATAGTTCCAAGGTGTTTAAATATACATCTAAGGTTGTTTTATAATCTATGTATACATTAGTACGATTAATTTATAGAAACGTTTCAAAAAACTATTATTAAAAGTATTATACCAGATAATAACATATTTTCAAATGTTATAACAATTTTTTTCTTCGACACAGAAGATTCACAATCCTAATGTGAACTTATATGTTATAAATTTGGTAGAATGGATACAAATTAGTTTAGGAGTTGTAAATGAATGACTGGAGATATTAATTTGCTATTGGCTTTCGGAGCGGGCTTTTTAAGCTTCATATCGCCATGCTGCCTACCGTTATATCCAGCTTTTTTATCTTATATAACAGGTATGTCTGTTAGCGAACTCAAAAATGAGCAGGCAATGCTGAGTAGAAGAAGTATGTTGCATACCATTTTCTTCTTATTGGGATTTTCTGTGATTTTCATTTTTTTAGGGTTTGGAAGCTCATTTATAGGCCAATTTTTTTTGGATTACCAAAATTTAATTAGACAAATTGGTGCGATTTTTATTGTCCTTTTTGGATTAATGGTTACTGGTATTTTTTCTCCAAAATTTTTGATGAAGGATCGTAGAATTGAATTTAAACACCGTCCTGCAGGATATGTTGGATCTTCCTTAATTGGTATGGCATTCGCCGCTGGTTGGACGCCATGTACTGGCCCTATTTTGATGATGGTTATTACACTAGCGGCTACTAACCCAGGCTCTGGTGTGCTATATATGCTAGCATACACACTAGGATTTGCCATTCCATTTTTTATCCTATCCTTCTTTATAGGGCGCATGAACTGGATTCGAAAGCATAATGTAAAAATCACTAAGATTGGTGGATACATTATGATTTTTGTTGGTATCCTGCTTTTCTTTGATGGATTGTCGCTGATTATCAGTATTTTTTCTTATTTTTTCGGTGATTTCGTAGGCTTTTAAATATGGAAAAGTATTTTATTTCAACATGAAGAATCTTTGTGTATAATGTTTACGTTAAATATATTGAAGTTTTAAGGGATGATGGAATTGAAAATATTAATACCCTCAATTTTAGCGGTAATGATGAGCATAGGAGTCATTTTTATACGAATGAAGGCATCTCATAAACCGGTATCTGCAAAGAAAATTATCCTTCCTCCCGTTTTTATGAGTACCGGTGCTCTTATGTTTATATCCCCTTATTTTCGGGTGACAAGCATGGAGATTGTTGAAGCAATTGTCGTAGGAATGCTATTTTCTATTTTATTAATAAAAACGTCAAAATTTGAAGTGAGAGATAATGCGGTGTATCTTAAACGCTCTAAAGCATTTGCCTTTATTCTAATCGGGCTATTGCTTGTGAGAATAGTTGCCAAGTCTATATTAAGCCAACAAATCGAAGTTGGCCAATTAAGTGGCATGTTTTGGATCTTGGCATTTGGAATGATTGTTCCTTGGCGCATTGCAATGTTAATACAATATAAAAAACTTGTAGTAACCATTTAGAAAAAGCAGCCGCAAAGCTGCTTTTTTCATTTTTCTAAAGAAATTCCTATGATAAGACCAAGAAAAGCCAATGCAAATCCGATAATATAACTTAAAAAAGAATAAAGGAACATAATTTTATATTTGCCTTCTAAAATCAATTTTACGTTCTCTACGATTAAGGTGGAATAAGTAGTAAAAGATCCTAAAAATCCTACTCCAAAAAATAAGCGCATACTTGAGGGGAAGACTGAACCAATTATAATTCCAAGTAAAAAAGATCCGACTGTATTTACAAAAAAGGTTGCAAACGGGAAATTTGAAGTATTTTGCTTTATAAGCTGACTTACTCCATATCTAGCAATGGCTCCAAAAAAGCCGCCAATCGCCACGTAAAGAAACATCATGTTTTGGATACCTTCTTCCATGTTTTCCCTGAACCATTAACTATTCCTACTAATGCCAATGCGAGTCCTCCGATAAAGCTACTGACAAAATAAATAAATAGTTGTACATAATGATGCTCAATCACTAATTGAACGATATCTGTACTAAATGTGGAGAAAGTGGTAAAGGAACCGATTAGCCCGGTTCCTATAGAGAGATGAAGGTAAGAAGGAAGTTTTGGAAAACGACTATAAAATCCTGTTAGTAAGCCAAGAAAATATGAACCAACGAGATTAACGATTAAAGTATCAAATGGCAGAAAGTGATTTGGCAATCCGATATGAATAGAACTGATAAGAAACCGTAATAAACTCCCGATTATTCCTCCTATTCCTACTGCCAAATACTTCATCTTCATCACCTGTTATAGCTTCTATAAAAATAAATGTTCATATGGTGTAACATCAATATTCATTTCTGCTAATTTTTTCTTTAAAAACTTATGATCCCGTTTAGGAGTTGCTAAAATATATCCTCTGATTAACACATCGAGGTCGATTTTTTTTACTTTTTCTTTTAGTGCAATTTCTCCTATTTTACCAGCTATCTTTTGTCTAGCTACATCCCTGAATAATTCAGGAACTGGACTGACCAATTCATCTAGAAGCGATTTTTTATCTGGCGTCCATAGATTTTGCGTTTTTTTAACGTAAAATTCTTCCCAATCCATATCTGATTTTCCATCTTCTTTAGGCAGTCTCTTTAAAAACTTTCGAAACATAAAAAAACCGCCTATTGCCATTAAGGAAATAAGAATAAAGACCCAAAAAAGAATAAACCATACAAACCAACCGGAAAGCACTTTTCATTTCACCTCATTTTAAAAAAGAACCAATATAAACCATTATAACGAAATAAAAAACATAATGACAAGTTACTAATAACTTAGAGACAGGGAGTTCCTGTTTTCGTAAAGAATTCATATAGAGAAACAGCATTTTCAACTATATAAATTGTATAACGCCACCTCTATTGTTAGTTTGGTATAATAATAGAAAAATGCTAAAGGGGGAATTCAGGTGAAATTTATACATACTGCCGACTGGCATTTAGGAAAGCTTGTGCATGGCGTATACATGACCGATGAGCAAAGATATATCCTGAATCAATTTGTGCAATTAATTGAAGAAGAACAACCTGAAGCGATTATTATTGCTGGAGATCTATATGATCGTTCGGTGCCTCCAACGGAAGCAGTCAGTCTTCTGGAAGAAATGTTATTTAAAATAAATGTGGAACTAAAGACTCCTATTATAGCGATATCAGGTAACCATGATAGTGCAGAGAGACTATCTTTTGGATCTTCATGGTATAAACATAGCAAGCTTTATATAAATGGCAAAATTCAAGATAGCTTCAAACCAATACATATAAACGGAGTTAATTTCTATTGTGTTCCTTATACTGAGCCAGGAATTATTAAACAATATTTTCAAGATCAATCCATTTCATCACATGACGAGGCGATGCGTCGAATTGTTTCAGAAATTGAAGAATCTATAAATCCAAACGAACCGAATATATTTGTTGGACATGCTTTTGTATTAGGGGGAAAAACAAGTGACTCTGAACGTACCTTATCAGTCGGGGGATCTGGGTGTGTTTCAGTTGAACATTTTTCACCTTTCTCCTATACAGCGTTAGGACATTTACATAGTCCGGATGCAATTAAACACGAAACAGTACGCTATTCAGGATCTTTATTAAAATATTCTTTTTCAGAAGTGAACCATCAAAAGAGTGTATCTGTAATTGAAATGAATCAAAATGGATCATATGTATTACAGACAAAAAACCTAGTCCCTGAGAAAGATATGAGGGAGATTAGCGGCTATTTAGAGGAATTATTGGACCCTAGTTTCTATCAAAATCAAAAAGCAGATGACTATTTAAAGGTAACGTTGCTCGATGAAGGTGCTTTGATTGATCCGATAAATAAGCTTAGGCATATTTATCCAAATGTGTTGCATTTAGAAAAAAGAATTGAACAATATGACTTATTAAAAAAACATTCACTTACGAATGTAGGATTTGAAAAAAAATCCGAATTGGATTTATTTAATGATTTTTATAATGAAATGACGACTAGTGAATTTTCGGATGAAAAAAGACGTTTAATGGCACAAATGATCGACGATGTTAGAAAAGGGATGGTTCTTGTATGAGACCGCTAAAATTAATGATGCAAGCTTTCGGCCCATATGCAGATACTGAAATAATTGATTTTACAAAGCTTGAAAATCGAACCATGTTCGTTATTTCAGGCAAAACTGGTTCAGGCAAAACGACGATATTTGATGGGATTAGTTTTGCGATATACGGTCGAGCCAGTGGAGATGACCGTGTTGGAGCCGATTTACGGAGCCAATTTGCCGAGGACGATCTCATAACGGAGGTATCACTCGAATTCTCATTAAAAGGCAATACGTACTACATATGGAGATCACCTCAGCAAGAAAAGAAAAAAAGCCGAGGGGATGGCTTTACAATCGTCAATGCAAAAGCAGAATTATATATCATTGAATCTACTGGTGAACGCAAGCTTTTAGCAGCAAATGTTAGAGAAACGGATGAGAAAATCAAGGAGATTATTCAACTAGATGCCAATCAGTTCCGTCAGATTTTAATGATCCCTCAAGGAGAATTTCGTAAACTGTTAATCTCTGATAGTAAAGAAAAAGAAGCAATCTTGCAGAAGCTTTTTCATACGGAAGTATTCAAGCAAATCGAGGAAAAATTAAGGGAATATGCTAGTAGCCTGAAAAGGGAAGTTGAGTTTGGGGTTGCGGAGAGAAATCGCCACTTAAAAAATATCGTATACAAAGATAATGAACTGTTAGACGAAGCTTTAAGTGAAGAACCACTTAACGATACATATATATTACTTCTATTAGGTGACTTAATAGCACAATTGGAAGCTGAATTTGAAATTGTAAAGAAAAATATGGAGAAGCAAAAAATAAAACGAGATGACGCTAAACTAAATGTAGATTCAGCAGAAGATTTAATAATGCAAATAAGTATTCTTGATCAACTTGTTGAACAAAAAAACACCCTATTAAAAAAAGAACAAGAAATTGACCTAAAGAAAAATGAAATTGATTTGGCTCATAAAGCGAATAAACTACAACATCAAGAAGATTTATGTCAAAGATTAAAATGTGATTTAGATCAATTCAATTCAAGGTTAATTCAAGAGAAAGATCAATTAGTCCAACTTGAAGCTGAGCTTGAAAAAGCTGATGAGCAGCTTACTTTAGAAGAAAATCAGAGTAGTAGAAGAGAGCAATTAATTACTGAATTAACAATGCTTAAAAATGTTCGAGAACATGTTTTATCTTATGCATCTCGTAAGTCACAAGTTAAAAAAGTGGAAGAAGATTTGAAGCAATGCCAAACTCAAATATCGAAGGACAAATCGATTTTAGAAAAAAAGGCAGATGAAATAAAAGAGCAAGAAACCCGGTTAAAAGAGCTGGAAAAGCTTCAAATTCAAACCTTTGAATTTGATAAAAAAGTCAGGAATTTAGAAGAAGGATTACAATCTTTACGAAAGCTGACAAGTATTATAGAAAACAAAACTTCTTTAGAAGAGAAGATAAAAATCAAGAAGTCAGAGGTTGATCATGCTAAAAAAGTTGTTGATGATGCGAGGGAATCATTAAAGGTATTGGAAAAACAATGGATGACAGGGCATGCTGGACATCTTGCTGCATCGTTAGTAAATGGTCAACCTTGCCCTGTATGTGGCTCGTCTGATCATCCGAACCCTGCAGTTGAAACGAATATTCAGTTTAATGAAAATGATATTAATTCAGCTAAGGAAAATGTTGAGTCCGCTCTTTCATACCATTCTAATCTTGAACGAGATTGGATGAAAATGAATGTAGAAGAAGAGTCATTAACAAATCAATTGAATGAAACGTTTGAAAATACTTTGAATATGATCCCTGATTTTACTCTTCAAAAGAAAGATGTTTTTTTGCATGATTATGAGCTAGAAGTGGCCAAAACGGAAGAAACTTTGAATGAAGCAAGATTGAAAATAAAACAAATACCTTCTATTGAAAAAAATATTACGGATTTAAAAATCGTAATAGAAGAAGGAAGGGCAAAGGTAGAACAATTACAAGAAAAGGAACGTAGTCTATCTATATTGTATTCGGAACAAGTACTTGAATTTGAAAATGTAAGCCGTTCTATACCTGAAGAACTTAGAGAAATAGATCAATATGAAAAGAAAGTTATTTCCATTGAAACAGAAATCCAAAAAATTGATCATTCTTTAAAAATGGCAAGGGAATATTTTTCGCAAATTAGTGAAAAAGTAGCTGTTTCTAAGGGTACGATTAAAAACCATGAAGATAATATCAAATCAGTAACAGAAGCATTAAACAAAGAACGAAAAATCTTTTTAGAAAAATTAGAAGAGGAGAACTTCAGTTCATTTAAACATTATAATCAAGCAAAAAGGAATGTTGATGAAATAAACCAACTTGAGGTTTTCATTCGAAATTATTTTGAGGAATTAAGATCAGTAACAGATAGGCTATCTGATTATAATTTGCGACTGCAAGAGAAGGAAAAACCTGATTTAGAACGACTGCAAATGGAATTAGAAGAATGTGAACGCCTCTTTCATTCATTGGGAGAACAACATTCTCATTTAAATGTACAGAAAGAAAAAAATAAAGAAATCCAGTTAGCTGTTACAACTATTAATCAGCAAATAAAAGATTTAGAAAATGAGTATGAACTAGTGGGTCACTTATCTGACATTACTAGAGGACAAAACACGTATAAGCTTTCCTTTGAACGCTTTGTTCTCGCCTCTTTTTTAGATGGAATATTAGATGCTGCAAATGTACGACTTATTAAAATGACAAATGGTAGATACCGATTACTGCGTAAGAAAGATAGATCAAAAGGAAATATTCAAAGTGGATTAGAACTACTAGTATATGACCAATATACTGGACAAGAACGCCATGTAAAAACTCTTTCAGGTGGAGAAAGTTTTAAATCAGCACTTGCTCTTGCACTTGGACTTTCTGATATTGTTCAAGAATATGCGGGTGGGGTATCACTTGAAACAATGTTTATAGATGAGGGCTTTGGTACATTGGATCCTGAATCTCTAGATCAAGCGATTGAGGCTTTAATGGACATCCAAAGCAGTGGAAGACTTGTAGGAATTATCTCTCATGTTCCAGAGTTAAAAGAAAGAATTGATGCAAGACTTGAAGTGATGGCTGACCATAATGGCAGTAAGACTGAATTTCAATTTATAGGTTGAAGGTGATGTATTGGAACGCACATATTTCGTAGCAACTCTTATTTTTGGCTTATTTATTTTAGTAAGTCTGGCAGTCTTTGCCTATTATGCCTTTAAATTGGGCTATCCTATTATCGGAGTAATCCTTGCTTTTATTTTCCTAGCATCTGCTTCGATGAATATCGTTTTATTTCGAAAATGGAAAAATTAAAGAGTAAAAGACCTGATTCTTTTTTGGCAGGTCTTTTACTCTTTATTACGATTTTTTTCTTGATTTTTAAGAAAAACAATAAAAATGATAACGGCAGCAGTGAACAATACGAACATGATACCTGATAATAATACTGCAATACTTGTGACTCCCAATAGTATACCTCGTTTCTAACAATATATATTTAACCATACCATGTTTTTAAAGAAACATATGTTAAATCTTTATGAAGCTTCTTATTCAAAAATAGAGCGGCCAGGAATATCCTGACCGCTCTCATATTACCCCTTAAAAGAAGAAAATAATGTAATTATCCCTGTTATTATGATTGCTAAGGCGAATATTACAACTGCAATAACTGCAATTGTTAGCAAGATGCTGGCTAAGGCACCTAATAGGCTTGCTACACTAGAAAGAACGACCAAACCAATTATAGCGTAAGCAGCCAAAATACAAGCGAGATATAATGAGACTTTATTTTCACCAAATTTGAGACCCATCATAACACCTCCTTGGTAAATATTCTATGACTGGAAAAAAAGATTGTGTAGACAAGAGGTGAAAATAAATGTTTTTACTAAATGGATAACAATTATTATCCTTGTTTTAAAAATTGAAAAAAGGGTAATTTATAACAAATAAGGAGGCATCCACTTATGGAAACAAGAATCATTGGGATTTTTGACAGTCAGCAAGAAGTAATAAATGAAATAAAAAAATATGAAGCACAAGGAATAGACCGAAGTAAATTTTCCGTTTTGGCAAAAGATGAGGGTAAAACGGATTACCTGACGGAAAAAATGGATATTGATGAACAACAACCTGCAAATGAAGGGGCATTTGGTGTTTTGGGAGGATTCTTTGCTGGTATAGGAGGAGGAATAGCTGTACCAGGAATGGCCATCCCTGGTACAGGGCCATTAATCGCAGCAGGTCCTTTTGCTTCAGCTCTCGTAGGCAATAATGAGGATTTGCGAAATATGTTTTTATCAATGGGAAATGAGGAACTCGCAGATCGTTATATTGAAGAGCTGGATGCAGGTAAAATTATTCTCTTTTTAGATGAATAAGAAATAGTGCCATTGGCAAAAAGTCAATGGTGTTTTTTTTTGTCGAGGAAATTATAGATAGGAACCTTGTGAATAACTTTAAAGAATGTAGTTCCCGTCTAGCGCAAGCAGCCAGCGACTAGCAAACTTTCGGTTTCTTCCTACGATAAGTCAACATCGACTCGCCTTTAATGTCCAGCTACGGGCGCCAACCCCTCGAGGTCAAATAACCTGAGTCAATAAAGTCAAAGAGCGACTTTTTTGACTCAGAACATTTGCTTGTCGGGGCTGATCAGGCGCCTTCCGCTTTTCGTGGCTCATCGTGTTTCCTTTATCTCGTTAGAACCCTATATAGGAACGTCGACTAAAAACCGCCACGTCCTGTGGCGACGTCGACGGACCCATATCCTGTGGGCCTGTACGTTGCCTAACAGGCACTTGCGCTTTTGTTCTGAAAAAATAAAAAAGGGAAGCGTTGTAGTACTTTTCTGGGAAATATTTAGTTTTCTTTACAAATAATTGTATTTTGGCGTGCCCGTAATCACTTTGTTTCTTTTTCTCGACAGAGTTCTAAAAAAAACACCGAGTATCCTAATTTCATTGTTCATCACTCATATCCTGTAGCTTTCTACGTTTATTAACCCAGACGCTCGAGTTTTTGTACTAGACAAATCCCTTTTTAGCTTGCTAAAAAGTCATGTATTTCTCATAATAAAAATAATACTTATATTTGTAGCAATATTTGAGGAGAGGAAGGTAATATCATAATGGATATTCATATTGAGAAAAAAATATATGAATTTTTAAATATTAATGTATCGAACATGTCTTCTGATTGGATTGCTCAAGCGTATACCAGTGGGACCGGAATATATGCAGAGTCAAAAGATTCAGAAGCATATCAACAAATAAGCTCAATGAATAAAGAGTTTATTATAGCATTGACGGATAGTTTATTTGGAAAAGAAACTTCTTTAAATGAATGGTCATCCTCTCTTGCTTCAAATAGATCACATACTGGAACTCCTCTTTATGATGTCATTGTTAACTCATCGATATTTAGAAGTATATATTATTCATATATTGAAAGTTTTATTGAAGAATATGAAAATGAAGTTTCAGGTAAAATGGTGATTAATTGGGTTCGTACGATTAGTAGGAAATTTGACGAAGCAATACAGTTAGTCACTAAAAAATATATGGATGAGTATGAATACATATTTTCCTCACAACAAGAAACAATCCTTGAGTTGGGCACCCCTGTTATTAAAATAGATAAACATATAGGAATAATCCCTTTAGTTGGAGAAATTGATACATATCGAGCAGCTAAAATTCTTGAATCGAGTTTGAATAAAGCAAGTGAAATGGAGTTAGAATGGATAATTCTAGATCTATCGGGAGTCCCAGTAATTGATACGATGGTAGCAAATCAAATATTCCAGCTTAAAGAAACTTTTCGATTATTGGATATATCCATGATTATTACCGGAATGCGGCCCGAAATCGCTCAAACAAGCATAAGCTTAGGGTTAGATTTTTCACGCATGAAAACCTTCGCACATCTATATCAAGCTATCCATTATTTGCATAGTAGTCAATCTATAAACGATAGTTGACATTCTTGGAAGGAGAAATAATTGGTGAAAAAAATGAGTAAAAAAATAAAAACCAACAAGAATCAATCAAAAAGAAAAAGAATTGTTTTGCTAATATTTTTTTTACCAATCATTTTTCTCCTTATTGTTGGGATTTATTCTAATAAGCCTGAACAAACTGAACCGGAAAAACCCTTAATTCCTGAAGAATATATGCCGATCTATAAAGCTGCTGAAAAAAAATTTGGTGTTCCGTGGTATTTGCTTGCAGCAATCCATAGAGTCGAAACAATCTTCTCTACCATGGATCCTATGTTATCTCCAGTTGGTGCTGAAGGTCATATGCAGTTCATGCCTTGCACTTTTGTAGGTTGGTCACATCCAACCTGTACCGATCTTGGACAAGGGGATATTCCTGATGAAGAAAAAATGAATCCAGAAACCATTGCGAAATATAATGGCTACGGAATCGATGCGAATGGTGATGGGATAGCCGATCCTTGGAATATAGAAGACGCAATATTTAGTGCGGCAAATTATTTAGCAAAAAGTGGGGCTGCGAACGGAGATATCCGTAAAGCCATATTTGCCTATAATCATAGTGATCAATATGTTGAAGACGTTATGTATTATGTTGAAATTTTTAAAAATTATGAGGAAAGCGCAAGCGATTTGCCTTTTGACGTACAAACTTCAGGACAATCAACTGAGAAGGATACACGATGAGTGCAAACGTCAAAAGTCTCTCTTTAACTTTTATTGACGCTAGTTTTCTGAACTCGAAGAGCTTGCAGTTAGACATATAAAGGCCTATCGATAAGTAAAGGAAAAGAAGTTTGCTAGTCGCAAGGCGCTGAAGTTAGACACTGATGACCTTAGTTTTTAAGACAGCCCGATAAAAAATTATACGCATTACTTATATGAAAGAATAAAAAACGGGAGTTGCCTCCCGTTTTTGAGTTTACAATTATTATTAAATTTATTAAGTGTTTCTACGTCCTCTAGCCATAGATCCTAGAATTAGGCTTAGAACAAAGACGAGAACTAAAGATCCAATTAATGCTGGGACTATCGCGATACCTGCTACATCAGGTCCCCAATCACCAAATATTGCTCCACCAAGCCATGCTCCAATTATACCTGCGATGATATTTCCAATTACTCCTCCTGGGATATCCTTGCCTAATATTAATCCCGCAAGCCAACCAATGATGCCACCTACAATAAGGTATAATAAAAAGCCCATTGTTCATTCATCTCCTTTAGGATTGTTACTTTCTTTGAGCTTGATTATATTATTGCCTGATATATTCAAGGCTAAACATATTTATCCTATAAGAACACGAAAAAAATAGAGAGATTCCTTATTATAAGTAGATTTATAAAAGATAGAAAACATAAATATTTTTCTTTAATTGATATTTTTGGTATTATGGATGTTGGAGTTTTACTGTATGTCCGAAAGGCTCGATAAGATTTTCTTATTGTAAACCATAACTTTCTTATAATTTACTTATGAGGTAAATTGTCATATTATTATTATGAAAGAAAGTATGGCTAGTATGACTCATTTTATACTTCATTTTTGAAATTACTTTTTGAAAAGGGGGAATTTACATGGCACAACCTAAAAACGATGTATTTGGTGCTCGTTCTTCTTTCGATATTGCTGGCAAACGTTATCATTATTATCGTTTAGCTGCACTCGAAGAAGCAGGAGTTGCTAAAGTATCACGTTTGCCATATTCCATCAAAGTTCTTCTTGAATCTGTACTTAGACAAATGGATGGACGTGTCATTAAAAAGGAACACGTTGAAGATTTAGCTAAGTGGGCATCGGAAGAGGAAAATAATGGTGAAGTTCCATTTAAACCATCTCGTGTAATCCTACAAGATTTTACTGGGGTTCCAGCAGTAGTTGACCTTGCTTCTTTAAGAAAAGCAATGTCCGATATTGGCGGAGATGCCGAAAAAATCAATCCTGAAATTCCTGTTGATCTAGTTATCGATCACTCTGTTCAAGTTGATACTTATGGATCGCCTGAAGCATTGCAAGTGAACATGGATTTTGAATTTGAAAGAAATGCGGAGCGTTATGAGTTTTTAAGCTGGGCTCAAAAAGCATTTGATAACTATCGTGCAGTTCCACCAGCTACTGGTATTGTACACCAAGTAAACTTAGAATATCTTGCTAATGTTGTTCATGCAATTGAAACTCCAAATGGAGACTTTGAAGCATACCCAGATACATTAGTAGGAACTGACTCACATACAACAATGATCAACGGTGTTGGTGTTTTAGGATGGGGAGTTGGCGGTATTGAAGCTGAAGCTGGAATGCTTGGTCAGCCATCATATTTCCCAATTCCAGAAGTTGTAGGGGTTAAATTAACAGGTGAATTGCCAAATGGTGCTACGGCTACAGACTTGGCTCTTAAAGTGACTCAAGTTCTACGTTCCCATGGTGTTGTTGGGAAATTTGTTGAATTTTACGGTCCGGGAGTTGCAAGCCTGCCACTTGCAGATCGTGCAACGATTGCCAATATGGCGCCTGAATATGGAGCTACTTGTGGATTCTTCCCGGTTGACGATGAAACATTAAATTATTTGCGTCTAACTGGACGTCCTGAAGAGCAAATTCAACTAGTAGAAAAATACTTAAAAGAAAATGATATGTTCTTTAGCGTTGATAAAGAAGATCCAGTATACAAAGATATTGTTGAACTTAATTTATCAGAAATTGAGGCGAATCTTTCAGGGCCAAAGCGTCCACAAGATTTAATTCCTCTTTCAAAAATGCAAAGTGCATTTAAAGAAGCTTTACAATCACCTGTAGGAAATCAAGGCTTTGGTCTAGAACCTGCAGAAATTACAAAGGAAGTAAAAGTTAGCTTTAATAACGGCGACGAAGCTGTTATGAAGACTGGTGCAGTCGTAATTGCCGCTATTACAAGCTGTACAAATACTTCAAACCCTTATGTAATGCTTGGTGCGGGATTACTCGCGAAAAAAGCGGTAGAAAAAGGATTGCAAGTACCGAAATATGTAAAAACATCACTTGCTCCTGGTTCAAAAGTTGTAACAGGATACCTTCGTGATGCTGGATTAATGCCATACTTATCTAAACTAGGTTTCGACCTTGTTGGATATGGTTGTACAACATGTATCGGTAACTCTGGTCCTTTGAAGGATGAAATAGAAAAATCAATCATGGAAAATGATTTGCTTGTCACTTCAGTACTTTCTGGAAACAGGAACTTCGAAGGAAGGATTCATCCACTCGTACGTGGTAACTATTTGGCTTCTCCTCCGCTTGTCGTTGCATATGCACTTGCTGGAACAGTCGATATTGATTTGAATAATGAGCCGCTTGGAAAAGATCAAGATGGCAATGATGTATTCATGAAAGATATTTGGCCATCAAGAGAAGAAGTTGTTGAAGCTGTTCACAATACGGTTACTCCGGAATTATTCCGTAAAGAGTACGAACACGTATTTGACGATAATAAACGTTGGAATGAAATTAAAACGAGTAATGATCCACTTTATAAATGGGATAACGACTCAACATATATTCAAAATCCACCGTTCTTCGAAAATTTATCTAATGAATTAGAAACAGTAAAACCTTTAACTGGATTACGTGTAGTAGGTAAGTTTGGTGATTCGGTTACAACTGACCATATTTCACCGGCTGGTGCCATCGGTAAAGATACACCTGCAGGTAGATACTTGCTTGAAAAAGGAGTACAGCCTCGTGATTTTAACTCATATGGTTCTCGACGTGGTAATCATGAAGTAATGATGCGTGGTACGTTTGCTAATATCCGCATCCGAAATCAAGTTGCTCCTGGAACAGAAGGTGGTTTTACTACTTACTGGCCAACAGGTGAAGTTTCGTCAATTTATGATGCATGCATGCGTTATAAGGAAGACGGTACAGGCCTTGTTGTTCTAGCAGGAAAAGACTATGGAATGGGCTCTTCACGTGACTGGGCTGCAAAAGGTACAAACCTATTAGGCATTAAAACAGTTATCGCTGAGAGTTTCGAAAGAATTCACCGTTCAAATCTTGCAATGATGGGTGTACTTCCATTACAATTCAAAAAAGGCGAAAACGCAGAAGTTTTAGGATTAACAGGTAAAGAAGTCATCAATGTTCATGTTGATGAAACTGTAAAACCTCGTGACATCATTAAAGTGACTGCTGTTGCTGAAGACGGTTCTAAGAAGGAATTCGAAGTACTTGTACGCTTTGATTCAGAAGTTGAAATTGATTACTACCGCAATGGTGGTATTCTACAAATGGTACTACGTGGTAAGTTAGCTGAATAAAGCAATGAGCGTCTAGTTTATATAAGTACCAAATCAAAAATATCTTTAATAAAACACTTTGCTAACTAAGTTGGCAAAGTGTTTTTACTTTAAAAAAAGTTAGAAAATTTGGTTTAATCTTTATCTTTTTTGGACAATAATAATAATAGAATTTAATTAGGAGTGAAAAAAATGAGAAGACGTGGCAAGAAAACCTTTTTAGATCTTGTTCAAGAAAATAAACAAGCGTTGTTAAATGATTCGAAAGCATTGGAGACTATTGAAAACAGATTAGATGAAAAGCATATGAGAAGAGCTTAATTTATCATAAATCCTTTCTTTCCGGAAATAATAAAACGGAAGGGAGGAGAATACATGAGTAATCCGAAGAGAGGTCAAGAGAATTTTACTCCAGATCATTTGGGAGAAAAGCCAGTTGCCGTAGATGCAAACAAAGGTAAAAAAATGGCAGATAAATCTGGGCAGCATCCCAATATTATTCAAACAAAAGGGGAATAATAATCACCAAGAAAAAATCATCTAGAGAAGGGATGTAACTTATGGAGTTCGATCGCAAACCAAAACCTGATGATCGCAGTGATAATGTTGAAAAACTTCAAGAAATGGTTCACAACACGATAGAAAATATGGAAAAAGCTGAAGCAACGATGGAATTCTCTGACAGTCATGATCAAGAAGAACATATTAAAGCAAAAAATGAAAGACGCCGTGAAGCTATCGATGGGATGCGTGAAGAAATAAAAGACGAGGCTGCGGATCAACAAAATCAAGATTTTTAAATTCAACCGGCAAATATGCCGGTTTTCCTTTTTTATTAGTAAGGAAAGTATTAGTTTTTTTATAAGTCTCTTATTAAACTTAGGCTTGTGCTGTCCAGCTCGAGCGCCTATCGACTAACAAACTTCCTGTCCATCTCCCTACGATAAGTCAACATCGATGCGCCTTATAGGCTCATCGTGTTTCCGTCGATGATCAAGGCGCATGCGCTTTTCTTATATAAACATATTAATTCCACCATTTTATACAATGTGATAAAATGAACATATATTAAAGCATCTAAGGTGGATAGAACAATGGTTATATCAGAAACGCAAATAGAAGTTCGTTACGCCGAAACTGACCAAATGGGCATTGTATATCATGCAAATTATTTAGTTTGGATGGAAATAGGGCGTACAAAATTAATAGAAGAGCTAGGTTTTAAGTATGCGGATCTGGAGAAGGATGGCATTTTAGCGCCGGTAATTGATGTTCAAGTTACATATATACATCCGGTTAAATACGGTGAGAAAGTAACAGTTAAAACGTGGATTGATGAATATAATGGATTAAGAACGACGTATGGTTATGAAATTTTATCAGCAACTGGAGAGTTGGCAGTTACTGGATTTACTAAGCATGTTTGTGTTAGAAAGGAAAATTTTAAACCAATTTCACTTCGTAAGTTATATCCAGATTGGCATGAGGTCTATATGAAGTCTAAAAAGCTTGACGAAACTGAGGAGAAGTAAATGGCGTTTGGGATTTCTAGAAAAGAATTACTTCAATGGAAACGTGATATTGATCAAGGTAAAATTGCATTATTAACTCATTATTGGCTAGATGATCGGTTTCCGGATGTGAACACCGTTACGAAAGCAGGTTGCAAAGATATCCAAATGCTTTCAGAATGGGGCAAACAATATGGATTGAAAGAAGAATGGATCCATCATAGAAAAGACGGTTATTCCCATTTTGATTTGCTTGGTGAGAAGCAGTTAGAAATCCTATTTAAGGAAGGTTTAGAAGATCAATTGAAATCATTTTCTCTTTTACATAAATCGTAAAGGATTAGGAGGTTCTTATTATGCAAATTCACTTGACTGGTCAGGCTGCGGAATGGTTTCATAATGAAATGTTTTTGAAAAAAGGAGATTATGTCCGTTTTTATGTGAGATATGGTGGATCAAGTCCAATTCAACAAGGTTTTTCTTTAGGTGTAAATAAAGAAGAGCCGATTGATGCAGGGGTTTTAGAAGAGAAAGATGGGATAAATTATTTTATCGAGTCTCGAGATGCATGGTATTTTGATGGTCATGATTTATACGTAGATTACAATGAAAAACTCGATGAACCTTTATATGAATACAAAAAAAATAACGGTTGAATTAGAACCAGCCGTTATTTTTTATTGTAGAAAAACTGTTGAATTTCTTCGCTGTTATGTGCAGTAAGCCCTTTGCTATTTGCGACATCAAGTGGGTATACTCGATATGTTTGAAAATGCGTGCTAGCTGAAAATGTTGGGTTTAAGACTGCTTTTTCAATCGTAGTATTGGAGGCATTCCCTTTAACTTTCTTCTTTACGGTAATTTCAACCATTCCTCCAATGTCTTTATAATCCCATATTTGTCCGGATAAAAAGTTTCCTAAAGAATAAACAACAAGTCCTTTTTTTCCATCGGGTTTATTAAACCATTCCATCGGTTCAAGTACATGAGGGTGATGTCCTAAAATAATGTCTGCTCCTGCGTTCATAAATAGAGCCGCTTGTTCTTTTTGAATTTGATTAGGCTGCCTTACATATTCATCGCCCCAATGGAGGGCTAATAAAACTAAGTCTGATTTTGTTTTAGCTTCATGAATATCTGCAACAACTTGTTTTGGATCAATCTGACTAACAAGGTATTCCTTCTTTTGAGGAATTGGAATGCCATTAAAATGGGTTGCATAAGCAAGTACTGCAATTTGTATTCCATTTACAGTAATAATTCTCATATTTGCCTTATCTTCAGGGCTTTTAAATGTCCCTGTGTAAGGAAATTTCATCTTTTCATAGTGTTTGATAGCACTTAAAATGCCTCGTTCACCTTTATCGAGTGAGTGATTATTGGCAGTTGTCACCATATCAACTCCGGCATTCATTAATGCATCCACTATTTCATGTGGACTATTGAATGATGGATAGCTAGAGATCCCAATATCCGTACCGCCAGGAATGGACTCTTGATTAGCGATAAGAAAGTCCGGCCGTTGTAATAGCGATTTTACGGGTTCAAACATCGGATTAAAATCGTAGCCATTTTTAGTTTTAGCATCATTATAGACATAATCGTGAATTAAGATATCTCCAATTCCGCCAATAACGGCTTCTGTTTCATACTCCTTTTGTTTAATGTGAATATTCCTTTGATTTTGGTTACTACTGCTCTTATGAATAGATTGTGTAGATTGATTTTTTTGAAAGATAAGTAAAGTAATAATCCCAGTCAGTAATAAAAAAATCAATGCGATTCCTACGAATTTACTTTTTCGACTCACGGGCAATCAATCTTTCTATAATTTATTATCTACTTTTAAATCCACTTAACTTTAGGTTCAGTCTTATTCATTATCCGTTTTATATTGGTCCGGTGTCTTATTATTACAAATGACGCAAGCGCAATAGCTACTAGAATAAGTGGTAAATCTCTTGTGAATAAGGAATAAATAATTGCAAACAATCCTGCCAAGATGGAAGATAACGATACATATTTTGAAAATTTCAAACTAATAAGAAACACGATAACTAATAGTATAAATAGTAGTGGTTCGTATCCTAAAAGAACACCACCTGAAGTGGCAACTGCTTTTCCACCACGGAAACCTGCAAAGATTGGAAACATATGTCCTAATACCGCGAAAACCCCTGCGATAAGTGGATGCAGATCGATCCCAAATAATGCTGGTAGAAAGATAACGATAGTCCCTTTCAAAATATCAGCTAGCGTTACGGTTATTCCAGCTTTTTTACCTAATGTACGAAAAGTGTTTGTACCTCCGAGATTCCCGCTGCCATGTTGTCTAATATCTATACCATAAAATACCTTGCCTACAATTAATCCTGAAGGTATTGATCCTATTAAATAAGCTGCTAATAGTACGATTGCATATTGCATATACATTGCTCCTTTATCCTAAATCTTGCTCATTCATTGTACCATGAAGATTCTGTAAAGATAAAACTATTTTTGCATAGTGAGTTAGTGAGTATAGGACTTGCAACAAATCATCCACTGATTTACGATATAATTAACACTCATTTCCAAATGGAGGAGATTTTAAATGGCGATTGAAAATCCAAGCCGACAAGAAATCGGTGAAATTTTAAAAAAAGCAAAAAGAATAGCTGTCGTTGGAATAAGTGATAATCCAGAAAGAACCTCCTATATGGTATCTGAGGCAATGAAAAATGCTGGATATGAAATTATTCCAGTAAATCCTCAAATCGATGAAGTATTCGGAGAAAAAGCTGTCGCTTCTTTAAAGGATATAGATGGGCATATAGATATAGTAAATGTATTTAGAAGACCGGAATTTCTGCCTGATATCGCAAAGGAATTTTCTGAAATTGATGCAGACGTATTTTGGGCCCAATTAGGGATAGAGAATGAAGAAGCTTATCAGTACTTGAAAGAAAAAGGATATACCGTTATTATGGATCGTTGTATAAAGGTCGAACATGCATTAACAAAATAACATTTTAATTAATGCAAGCACTTATAAAGTGCTTGTTTTTTATTGAATTATTAATAAGTACATTTGCAAAAAACAGTTAAACGGTTATAGAATAAGACATACGCGCTTATTTTTGATAAAATAAATAAAGGGAGAACACCTGTTTTGTTATTGTTTATGTTGTTGAAAGGGGTATATTAGTGGCAAAAAATATAACAAGCATTGATTACAATGATGATTCCATACAAGTATTAGAAGGACTAGAAGCCGTAAGAAAACGCCCTGGAATGTATATTGGATCAACCGATTCACGAGGACTTCACCATTTAGTTTACGAAATCGTGGATAATTCAGTTGATGAAGCACTAGGCGGCTACGGAAATGAAATCATTGTAAAAATTCATAAAGATAATAGTATCAGTGTAGAAGATAAAGGTCGTGGAATGCCAACCGGTATGCATCAAACTGGTAAACCGACGACTGAGGTAATCTTTACGGTATTACATGCTGGTGGAAAATTTGGACAAGGCGGCTATAAAACAAGTGGCGGACTTCACGGTGTCGGGGCATCTGTAGTAAATGCTCTTTCTGAATGGCTAACCGTCACAATAAAGCGGGACGGATTTATTTTTGAACAAAAATTTCATCATGGCGGGAAGCCTGCGACAACTCTAGAAAAAATCGGAACGTCTAAGCAAACAGGCACTAAAATTCATTTTAAGCCGGATGAATCTATTTTTAGTACAACTATTTTTAACTATGATTTACTATGTGAAAGATTACGGGAATCCGCTTTTCTACTAAAAGGCCTGAAAATAGAAGTAATCGACCTTCGCCATGATCAACGAGACGTATTTCATTATGAAAATGGAATTGAAGCATTTGTCGAATATTTAAATGAAGAGAAAGATGTTTTGCATCCAGTTGCTTCTTTTGAAGGGGAAGCAAATGATATAGAAGTTGAATTTGCTTTTCAATTTAACGATGGCTTTTCAGAAAACATGCTTTCCTTTGTTAATAATGTCAGAACAAAAGATGGCGGAACCCACGAGGTAGGCGCCAGGTCGGCAATGACAAGAATCTTCAATGAATATGCAAGAAAAACCGGCTTATTAAAAGAAAAAGACAAAAATCTTGAAGGTTCTGATATTAGGGAAGGTCTTTCCGCGATTATTTCTGTCAGAATTCCAGAAGGACTTCTTCAATTTGAAGGGCAGACAAAAGGGAAACTCGGAACAGCAGAAGCAAGGTCGGCGGTTGATACTGTCATTACAGAGCATTTAACTTATTTTCTTGCTGAAAACCATGATGTCAGCACGTTGCTCGCCAAAAAAGCAGTTAAAGCGGCACAAGTACGTGAAGCTGCCCGTAAAGCACGTGAAGAGGCAAGAAGTGGGAAAAAACGCCGGAAAACAGACGCTCTTTTATCTGGTAAATTAACTCCTGCGCAATCACGTAATCCCCAGAAAAATGAATTGTATTTGGTGGAAGGTGACTCTGCCGGAGGATCCGCAAAGCAAGGTAGAGACCGGAAGTTTCAGGCGGTACTTCCTTTACGTGGTAAAGTTATCAATACAGAAAAAGCTAAGCTTCAAGATATTTTTAAAAACGAAGAAATAAATACAATTATTCATACAATTGGTGCTGGTGTAGGACCTGATTTTAGCTTGGAAGATGTCAATTACGACAAAATTGTGATTATGACGGATGCCGATACGGATGGAGCTCATATTCAAGTATTGCTATTAACCTTTTTCTATCGATATATGAAGCCGTTGATCGAGGCAGGCAAAGTATATATCGCGCTTCCCCCACTTTATAAAGTGAGTAAAGGGAGCGGTAAAAAAGAAGTGATCGAATATGCTTGGACAGATGATGAGCTTGGTAGTGTTACAAAAAAAGTTGGGAAAGGCTACATGCTCCAACGTTATAAAGGTCTTGGAGAAATGAATGCCGACCAGCTTTGGGAGACGACAATGAATCCTGAAACTAGAACATTAATTCGTGTCATGATTGATGATGGGGCTAGAGCAGAAAGAAGAGTAACTACTCTTATGGGAGATAAAGTTGAGCCGCGTCGGAAATGGATAGAAAGTAATGTTCAATTTGGGCTAGAAGAAGATCAAAGTATATTAGATAATGATAATTTGACAACGGAAGGGGGATATCCGTTCTCATGAGTTCACAGGAAAAATTTCAAGATTTACCGCTTGAAGAAGTAATCGGAGACCGTTTTGGTCGTTACAGTAAATATATTATTCAAGATCGGGCGCTCCCTGATGCGAGGGACGGACTGAAGCCTGTACAAAGGCGTATACTGTATGCCATGCATATGGAAGGAAATACAGCTGACAAAGGTTTTCGTAAATCAGCAAAAACAGTCGGTAATGTTATAGGTAATTATCATCCGCATGGTGATACGTCTGTATATGATGCAATGGTGAGAATGAGTCAGCCATGGAAAGTACGACAAATGCTTGTAGAAATGCATGGGAATAATGGAAGTGTTGATGGTGATCCAGCAGCTGCAATGCGTTATACAGAAGCTCGTCTTTCACAGGTAGCTTCAGAATTATTGCGAGATATTGATAAAAGGACTGTAGATTTTGTTCCGAATTTTGATGATACATCATCGGAGCCAACTGTATTACCTGCCAGATTCCCTAACTTGCTCGTAAATGGCTCTACTGGTATATCCGCTGGTTACGCGACTGACATTCCTCCCCATCATTTAGGGGAAGTAATTGATGCAGTTATTATGCGAATTGAAAACCCTAGTTGTAATGTAGATGATGCAATGACGGTTTTAAAAGGACCAGATTTTCCTACTGGCGGGATTATTCAAGGTATCGATGGTATTAAAAAGGCTTATGAAACAGGCCGGGGAAAAATAGTTGTACGATCAAAAACAGAAATAGAAACCATTCGTGGAGGTCGCCAGCAAATTGTCATTACGGAAATACCGTATGATGTGAATAAAGCGAATCTCGTAAAAAAAATGGACGAATTTCGTCTAGATCGAAAACTTGAAGGAATTGCCGAAGTACGTGACGAAACGGACAGAACAGGTCTTAGAATTGTCGTTGAGTTGAAGAAAGAAGCAGATGCCGAAGGAGTATTGAACTATTTATTTAAAAATAGTGATCTCCAAGTAACGTATAATTTCAATATGGTAGCGATTGATAAACGCAGGCCAAAATTAATGGGTCTTTTCGACTTGCTTGATGCTTACATCGGTCACCAAAAAGAAGTTGTAACAAATCGATCGAGGTATGAACTAGAAAAGGCAAAAGAAAGACATCATATCGTAGAAGGATTGATGAAGGCACTTTCTATCCTTGACGAAGTGATTGCGACAATACGCGCTTCAAAAGATAAACGAGATGCTAAAGATAATCTCATACAAAAATATGCTTTTACAGAAAAACAAGCGGAAGCAATTGTTTCCCTCCAATTATATCGCCTGACGAATACAGATATTACCGCGCTCCAGAAAGAGGCAACTGAGTTAATCAATACGATTGAATATTTAACAGGAATTTTAGAAAGTGAAAAGAAACTGTTAAGCTTAGTAAAAAAAGAACTTAAAGAGATTAAGAAAAAGTACTCAGACGAAAGGCGCACAATCATTGAGGAAAAAGTTTCTGAAATTAAGATTAATCTAGAAGTCATGATTCCTAGTGAAGATGTCATTGTAACCGTGACGAAAGAAGGGTATATCAAGAGAACGAGCGTTCGTTCCTATTCCGCTTCAAATGGACAGGAACTTGCAATGAAGGAATCGGACTGGCTTTTATTCATGCAAGAAATCAATACAACTGACACGCTGCTATTGTTTACGAATAAAGGTAATTATTTATACATGCCTGTTCATGAACTCCCGGATATTCGTTGGAAAGATCTAGGACAGCATGTAGCTGCGATTATGCCGATTGCACGTGACGAAGAAATCATTAAAGCTATTCCGGTAAAGGAATTTAATGAACATGAGTTCCTGATTTTCTTTACTAAACAAGGGATGGTTAAGAAAAGCTCAATGGATTTATATAAAGCCCAGCGATACTCACGCCCACTCGTTGCCATTAACCTGAAAGGCGATGACCAAGTTGTAGATGTACATATTTCTGATGGGACGAAAGAAATATTCATCGCGACTCATATTGGATACGGTCTATGGTTCTCAGAGGATGAAGTTAATCAAGTTGGCGCAAGAGCAGCTGGTGTAAAAGCGATTAACTTAAAGGATCATGATTATGTCGTTAATGCAGAAATTTTTACTGCTGATGAAGCTGATATCGGAATCCTTATTGCTACTCATCGATGTGCAGTTAAGAAAATGAAGTTGTCTGAATTTGAAAAAGCAAGCCGCGCAAAACGAGGAGTAGTATTATTGCGTGAATTGAAAAATAACCCACACCGAATCATCGGGATGAAATTAGTAGGCAATCGTGAAGATTTAACACTCGTTACCGAGAAAGATGAAGAAGAAGTCATTAATAGCTCAAATATTAGATATAGTGACCGTTATTCCAATGGATCCTTTGTAATGGATGAAGCAAAAAGTGGATCAGCAAAAGCATTGTTTAGAAATGTCCAAATCGGGGTACAAGAAGAACAAAATTAATAAAATAAGCCTTCGTTTAAGAAGGCTTATTTTTTATAAAAAAATTTATAAATATACTATTGTATTTATTTTTATTCACAGTATAATAGAAAACATCTAAATATTTCATGAATCAACGGCTTTCACATAATCAATAAGTAAAACTTTATACTTTAATATGCAAGTGGCGAACTTGTCAGACACTTTAGGAGTGAAACGAATGAGAGTAGGTATTGTAGGTGCAACAGGGTATGGAGGAGCGGAATTGCTGCGCATTATACATTCCCATCCACACTTTGAAATCTCTTCTTTATACACATCTTCGCAACAAGGGAAAGACATTCATAAGCACTATGCGCATTTAACTGGGATTATTCCTTCAACATTAGAAGAAATTAATCCAATAAAAATGGCACAAGATACGGATGTTGTTTTTTTGGCGGTCCCGACTGGTGTTGCATCTCAATTGGCGCCTGAATTATTATCTGCAGGATGCATTGTTATTGATTTAACGGGTGATTTTCGAATTAAAAATACTGAAGACTATGAATTTTGGTATAAGCGGAAAGCAGCTTCGAAGGAATGGATTGATAAAGCAGTATATTCATTGCCAGAGTTAAATGATTCGTCTATAGAAGGAAGTCAGTTTATTTCCAATCCTGGTTGTTATCCGACTGCTACCCTTTTAGGAATCGCTCCATTAGCGAAAGCTAAGATGCTAAAAGAAGGATCTGTCATAGTAGATGCTAAATCAGGAGTATCAGGTGCAGGTCAAACTATTAGTCTAGGAAATATATATAGTGAGCTTAATGAAAATTTAAAAATATATAAAGTGAATCATCACCAGCATATCCCTGAAATTGAGCAAATGTTAAAGCAATTTGACTACAACTCTCCAATAACGTTTCAAACACATTTAGTTCCGATGACAAGAGGGATAATGAGTACCATTTATGGCACAGCTGAAGGAAACTTAACTGAGGAGGAAATATGGCAGCTTTATAAAGATTTTTATACGGATAAACCTTTTGTTCGTGTGAGGGATATTGGCGTATTTCCAGCTACAAAAGAAGTAACTGCGTCAAATTATTGTGACATTGGGATTTCGTTTGATGAACGTACGGGAAGAGTTACAATCGTTTCAGTTATAGACAATTTGATGAAGGGGGCTGCCGGTCAAGCAGTGCAAAATGCCAATTTAGTATTTGGTTTTGAAGAAACTGCTGGATTAAAATTCAGTCCTGTATATCCATGAAAAAAATTAAAAAACATCAACAGAGGAGTGATTAAAGTGCAAATAACGGGTAAAGAGCAAATAGTAAAAGTGGAAGAAGGAACAATCATTACTCCACTTGGTTTTTCAGCTGCTGGAATACATACGAAGGTGAAGCGTAAGCGCAACGATATGGGCTTAATTTATTGCGAAGTCCCAGCTGAAGCGGCAGCTGTTTATACATTAAATCAAATCAAGGCGGCTCCTCTAAAAGTAACGAAAGAAAACTTGGATCAAGAGGGGAAGCTTCAAGCAATCATTGTGAACAGTGGTAATGCCAATGCATGCACAGGAAATCAGGGCTTGTTTGATGCACATTCAATGAAAAATGCAGTGGCGAATCTGTTATCCATTAATCCTCATCATGTTGCCGTGGCTTCGACAGGGGTGATTGGAGAAAAAATGCCAATGGAGAAAATTATTCCTGGTATTGCTCATCTTGTCCCGCAAAAAAACCAACAAGCTGCCCTTGATTTTAACGAAGCCATTTTGACGACAGATACGTGTATGAAAACTACATGTTATGAAACTGTCATTGATGGTGTAAAAATTACGATGGCCGGCTCTGCAAAGGGATCAGGTATGATAGCTCCAAATATGGCAACAATGCTTGGATTCATTACGACCGATGCAAATATTTCCCACGACCATTTACAGTCCGCTTTAAGTGCTGTAACAAATAAAACATTTAATCGAATAACTGTTGATGGTGATACGTCTACAAATGATATGGTTGTCGTAATGGCAAGCGGTTTTGCCGAAAACACACCACTAGAACCTAGTAATGAAGAATGGGATCAATTTGTCCAACTGCTTGAAAAAGTTTGTGAAGACCTTGCCATTATGATTGCCAGGGATGGTGAAGGTGCAACAAAACTAATAGAAGTAAATGTATATGGAGCGATATCCGACGATGAAGCAGGGAAGATTGCAAAAACCGTCGTTGGCTCCGATCTTGTCAAGACGATGGTTTATGGCTCTGATCCCAACTGGGGGAGAGTCATGATGGCGATTGGAAAAAGCGGGATGACGTTAGATCCTGAAAACATAAATATATCCATCGGACCTTATTCGCTTTTAGAAAATAGTCAACCTACTAATTATGTTGAAGAAACGTTAAGTGATTATTTGAAAAACGAAACGGTTGTTATAAACATCAACTTAAATATTGGCTCAGGTCACGGAAAAGCTTGGGGCTGCGATTTGACGTATGACTATGTGCGCATCAATGCCAGCTATCGCACATAATGAAAGGGAGGTCATTATAAATGGAAAAAATCATCGTCATTAAGTGCGGTGGAAGCATGATTGACACTTTATCCGATGACTTTTTTAAAGGAATTAAAAGCTTGCAGGAAAATGGTTACCATCCCATTATCGTTCATGGGGGCGGCCCCGCCATTAATGATCTTCTAAACCATTTACAAATTAATTCTGAGTTTGTAAATGGCTTAAGAAAAACAACTCACGAAGTTATGGAAGTAGTCGAAATGGTTTTATCCGGTACGATAACGAATAAACTAGTTCGCAAGCTTCACAAACATGGGATTTCATCTATCGGTGTAACTGGCTCTGATGGTGGATTGATGTATGCTAAACCGCAAGACTTAGAGAATTTGGGTTTAGTAGGAGAAATAATTTCTGTGAATAAACAATTTTTATTAAATTTATTGTCGATTGGAATGGTTCCAGTCATTTCTCCAATTGCAATTGGAATGAATCATGAAGATTATTATAATATCAACGCCGATACAGTTGCCGGCGAAATAGCCGTTGCTATTAATGCAGATAAAGTCATATTTGTAACGGATGTTCCAGGTGTGTTGAAAGATAATGAGATTATTGAAAAAGCGACTGATTCTGAAATTCTAGGATTTATCGATGATGGCACCATTTCCGGAGGTATGATACCAAAAGTAATGGCTGCTATTCATAGTCTTAAAGGCGGAATGAGGGAAGCGATGATTGTCAGTGGCCATAAGCCGTTGGTGGATGGTGCAAGTATAGTCGGTACAACAATTAAAAGTGAATTGGAGGCAGTGAAATAGAATGACCCATTTATTCGAAAACTATGCAAGATGGGACGTTGAAATCGTCTCTGGTTCTGGATGTAAAGTAGTGGATTCTAATGGAAGAGAATATCTGGATTTTACATCGGGAATTGGTGTATGTAATCTAGGACATTGTCATCCAGCAGTTGTAGAGTCTACGACTAATCAACTACATAAAATATGGCATACATCAAATCTATTTAAAAGCTCACTTCAAGAAAAAGTGGCTGAAAAGCTTTCTTCAAATTCTATAGAAGGCTCCGTGTTTTTCTGTAATAGTGGGGCTGAAGCAAATGAAGCTGCAATTAAATTAGCTCGCAAATTTACAGGTAAATCAAAAATCATTACATTCCTCCAATCCTTTCACGGACGAACATTTGCGACAATGGCAGCTACAGGTCAAGATAAAGTGAAACAAGGGTTTGGATCGATGCTTGAAACATTTGTTCATCTACCATTTAATGATGTAAATGAGCTAAAAAAAGAAATGGATAACGAAACTGCTGCGGTTATGCTTGAAGTTGTTCAAGGTGAAGGTGGGGTCCACATCGCAAATGAGGAATTTCTGACTACTGTCGAACAATTATGCAAGGAATATGGGGCCATCCTCATTATTGACGAGGTGCAGACAGGAATAGGGCGTACAGGCAAGCCATTTGCCTATCAACATTATAATCTTTCTCCTGATATCATTACCTCTGCAAAAGGTCTTGGAAATGGATTCCCAACAGGTGCGATGATTGGTAAGGACTATTTAAAAACTGCATTTAATCCAGGCAGCCATGGGTCGACTTTTGGAGGAAATCCACTTGCTATGTCAGCTGCTAATGCGACATTAAATCTTATTTTTGAAGATGAATTTCTAAATGAAGTGACTGAAAAAAGTGATTACTTCGCTTCGAAGCTTGATGAAATATTATCTTCATTGGAAAACTTCAAAGGCATTCGCCATAAAGGCTTAATGTTTGGAGTGGAATTTTCGAATGAAGTTGGTTCTATGGTTAGTTTATTAAGGGAAAATGGTCTGCTTGCTCTCGTTGCTGGCCCAAATGTTATGAGGTTTTTACCGCCTCTTACGGTCACATATGAAGAAATGGATGCTGTACTTGCGATTATAGAAGGTACTTTACTCAATACGAAAACAGTAACATGCTAATAATTTTTTGACTGCAATGTATAAAAATACGATTACTGAAATAAAAATACAACGAGGTGAAGGTGCATGATGGAAGGTATGATTACAATGGCTAATGGAGTTACATATACCGGCCATTGGCACGGCCAGAAAACGGAATGCTCTGGAGAAATGATCTTTTTCACAGGAATGGGGAACTTTTCAGAATTCATCTCAGATCCAGCTGTGAAAGGAAAAATTGTTCTAGCAACATATCCTAGCATCCTAAATAGTTTTATGGATCAAGAAAAATTTGAGAGCAAGGATCTACAGATTGCTGGTCTTGTGGTTCAACAAGAATATAGGGGATCTTCATCATCATTAAATAAATGGTTAAGTATCTTTAAAGAAAAATGTATACCGGTCATGATGGGAATGGATACTCGGTCAATCATTAAGCAAATCATAAAAGTTGGCGAGACACCAGTTTCGATGAAAGCAAATGAGGTTGATGTCAGCTATCCGACTACACAAAATAACGGGATAGCTCCCTTAAGTTATGAAATCATTAATCCAAAAGGGAAAACTCATATTGCTTTAATCGATTTTTCAGTGAAAAATTCTTTAATTAAATGGTTTTCTAAAGAAGATTACAAGATTACGATTGTACCAACTGATATTACTTTAGAAAAAATAAAAACAATGAATCCCGATGGCATCGTGTTTTCAGGTGGTACAGGGAATCCTTCAAACTGGAAACAATTTTATCCAGAATACAAAGAAATATCAAAACATTACCCTACGATGGCGTTTGGTCTAGGACATCAAATACTTGCAGAAGCATTTGGTGCCAAAATTGAAAAGATGAAGTGGGGACATAGATGCTTCAAACATCCTATTATGCATATGGAATCAAATGAAGTGTATATGTCGAATCAAAATCATGGATATGAAGTTACAGAAGAAGGTCTTAAGGATTCAGGATTTTCAATTTCGTTTCAATCGATTCAAGATCGATCCATTGAAGGACTTTCCCATAAAAACTATCCAATAGCGACATATCAATTCCATCCCGATGGAAAAAATCCAAAACTTGAAATGATCATCAAAGACGCATTTACTAATCAGCTGAAGCTAACAAAAGGAGAAAACATATATGCCTAAGCTAAATGGTTTAAAAAAAGTTTTGGTTATTGGTTCGGGGCCAATCGTCATTGGTCAAGCAGCAGAATTTGATTATGCTGGAACACAAGCATGTATGGCATTGAAAGAAGAAGGGATTGAAGTCGTACTTGTTAATAATAACCCAGCAACCATTATGACGGATGAACAATTTGCAGATATTGTTTATTTTGAACCAATGACTGTTCAATCCATTACAGAAATTATCAAGAAAGAGCGGCCAGATGCTATATTAGGTACTCTTGGCGGTCAGACTGGCTTGAATTTAACTGTTCAATTATATGAGCAAGGCGTACTCGATAAGTACAACGTTAAAGTACTTGGTACGACGCCGGAATCAATCATGCAAGGGGAAGATCGTGAAGCATTTCGAGCTTTAATGCAGAAATTAGGTGAACCAGTTCCTGACAGCTCCATTATCCATACTGTCGTGGAAGCAATAGATTTTGCAAACAAGATTGGTTACCCAGTTATCATTCGTCCTGCATACACGTTAGGCGGCGGCGGTGGTGGTATCGTTTCAAATGAAGATCAATTGATCTCTGTTGTTAAAAAGGGGCTTGAAGCAAGTCCGATAACACAATGTTTAATTGAAAAAAGCATTGCTGGATTCAAAGAATTAGAGTTTGAAATGATTCGTGATGCTAATGATACTTGTATCGCCATATGCAGTATGGAAAATTTTGATCCGGTCGGAGTCCATACAGGTGATTCCATTGTTGTAGCACCTCAACAAACATTAACGGATAAAGAATATGAAGCCCTGTATGCTTCTGCCATAAAAATAATTAGAGCATTAAAAATTATTGGAGGCTGCAATATTCAATTTGCTCAGGACCCTAATAGCTCTCAATATTATTTAATCGAGGTAAATCCGCGATTAAGCCGCTCGTCGGCTCTTGCCTCTAAGGCAACAGGATACCCTATTGCAAAAATGGCCGCAAAACTAGCCCTTGGTTACAATTTGCATGAATTGATTAATCCAGTAACAGGTACAACCTTTGCAAGCTCGGAACCAGTTGTTGACTATACAGTTGTAAAAATGCCAAGATGGCCATTTGATAAGTTTATAGAAGCAGACCGAAAACTAGGCACTCAAATGAAGGCAACAGGTGAAATTATGGCAATAGAACGCCATCTTCCTGCTGCACTCCAAAAAGCGGTCCGATCACTTGAAATTAATACAATAGGACTTGAGTTAAATGGAATTTCATCTTTAAGTGACAATCAATTATGGGATTCTATAACCTTACCAGATGATAGACGATTTTTTTCTATACTAGAACTAATGAGACGTGGGGTAACTACAGAAGAAATCCATCATGCAACCCAAATACAGCCATTCTTTTTAAATCAGTTGGCATTATTGGTGAGTTATGAAGAAAAAGCAAAAAGCGTTAGCCTGGACACAATTACATCTCATTTATTAAAAGAATTAAAAACATTAGGTTTTTCAGATGAGTGGCTTGCTTATATTTGGAGTACTGATTTGAACAGTGTTCGAGAGAAGCAACTAGAGTATCACATTAGGCCTGTCTATAATATGGTTGATTCTTGTGCAGGGGAATTTCCTGCAGCAGCACCTTATTTTTACTCGACATGGAAAGGGGAAGGCGACCTTATTTCAGGCAATAAAAAACCTAAAATCGCTATTGTCGGTTCAGGTCCAGTCCGAATTGGCCAAGGCATTGAGTTTGATTACTGTACAGTTCACGGTGTTCTTGCCTTAAAAAAAGCTGGCTATGAAGCAATCTTAATCAATAATAATCCTGGTACTGTAAGCACTGACTTTCAAATTGCGGATCGCCTATATTTCGAGCCTCTCCGTGCTGAAGATGTGTTAAATGTACTGGAGTTTGAAAAACCTGATGGGGTTATTCTACAATTTGGAGGACAGACTTCCATTAATCTGGCAAAAGAGTTGGAGGATAATGGAGTTACTTTACTTTCTATATCCCAAGAACATATTGATATAGTTGAAGATCGTCAACGTTTTTATACTCTTTTAAAAGAATTAGATATACCTCATATTCCTGGATTAACTGCGTTGAGTGAAGACGAGTTGATGTTACAATCGTCTGAAATTGGTTTCCCTCTTCTATTAAGGCCATCCTATGTCATAGGTGGTCAAGGAATGTTAATTATTGAAGACGAGCATCAACTACGGGTGCATCTTAATAACATTTCCTACCCTGTATTAATTGATGCTTATTATAAAGGAACGGAAATGGAGGTAGATGTACTATCAGATGGAGAGAATATATTTATTCCAGGTTTTTTCGAGCATATAGAAAAAGCTGGAGTCCATTCCGGAGATAGCATGGCAGTAACACCACCCGTTTCCATTAGTGAATTTTATCAACAAAAAGCGCGGGAATATACGCAAAAAATAGCAACAAAACTTCAGTTTAAAGGAATTTTTAATGTTCAATTTGTCATTTTTGAAGGAACGGTTTACGTATTAGAGGTTAATCCAAGGGCATCTCGTACTGTTCCAATTATTAGTAAAATGACAGGTGTCAATATCATAGAAGAATGCATCAACATTTTGACTGGCGGAAAAGTAAACGGCCACCCAATTAGCCAAACATATTTCGCTATAAAAAATCCTGTTTTTTCTACTGGGAAGCTTGACGGAGTCGATCCTCTTTTAACACCGGAAATGAAATCAACAGGAGAACTGATTGCATTTGGAAAAACATTTGATGAGGCGTTAGCAAAAGCAATCAAGTGGAATTCTTACAAAAGTAATCCAACATTAGAAGTTTATTTAGATGTAGATGAAAAAGAGCTTCCTCTTATACAAGAAATATTATCAAGAGAAGGTGTTACCGTCGCAAATGGACACTATTCATTTGCGGATTGGTTAAAACAAAGCAACGGAGCCATTTTATTAAGTCTTGGATCTAAAAGAGATTCAAAAGAGAAACGTATGGCTGCATCTAGCTCGCAAATACCTGTCATAACTGAAATGGAAACATTGCTTACGACTATATCAGCTTTTAAGCAAAATATTGAAAAACCAATGTCTATGCAGGAATGGCATTTACAATTAACTAAAAAAGAGAGGGTGATTTGATGGTAACTACAACTGCAAATAGTTTAAAAGGGAAGCATTTATTGACTTTATCAGATCTTTCAACAGACGAAATCACTCAATTAATCGATGTTGCTATCGGATTAAAAAAAATGCAAAAACAAGGGGAACCCCATCCATATTTAAAAGGAAAAACAATGGCCATGATCTTCGAGAAATCCTCTACGAGAACGCGTGTTTCTTTCGAAGTGGGAATGAACCAACTTGGCGGTCATGCCCTTTTCTTAAGCCGTTCTGATATTCAACTTGGAAGAGGAGAAACTGTTCAGGATACAGCAAAAACTCTTTCTAGATATGTGGATGGAATCATGATCAGAGCGTATGAACATAAAGCAGTTGAAGAATTAGCTGCTAATTCAAGTGTACCCGTCATTAATGCATTAACAGATGATTTTCATCCATGCCAGGCGCTAGCAGATTTAATGACTCTGTACGAAGTGAAAGGGACCTATGCGGGACAAAAGCTAGCTTATGTAGGGGACGGTAACAATGTCGCACATTCCTTAATGATTGCTTGTGCAAAGCTCGGTGTAGATTGTTCAATCGCTTCACCAGAAGGATATGAACCTAAAAAAGAAATAACAAAACTGGCGCAAGACATCGCGCAAGAAACTGGCGCAGCGATTAAAGTGCTAAATGATCCACAAGCAGCAGTTAGTGGGGCAGATGCGGTATACACGGATGTATGGACGAGTATGGGATGGGAAGACGAACAAGAAGTAAGGTTACAAGCATTTCAACCTTATCAAGTGAATAGTCAATTAATATCTTTTGCTAAAAATGATGCCATTTTCCTTCACTGCCTACCTGCAAAACGTGGGGAAGAAGTTACCGCTGAAGTAATTGATGGCCCACAATCATATGTGTTTGATGAAGCTGAAAACAGACTTCATGTTCAGAAAGCATTGATGGTAGCGTTAATGGGTTAAAGCATAGAAAAAGATGTGTGCAAATAAGTATGCATCTTTTTTTATGATAAAATTACCATACTAGTATGCTTTTTGAATAATTAGTGTTATAATAGCCATAATTTCGAGTAGAAATTTTGATTAGAATACATACAAAGTCTGATTTTCACTAGAAATAATCCAGGGAGGAGAATATTGGATGGAAACAATAATTAATGAAAAAAGTTATGCATGCTGGCTACAATATGAAAGAATTGAAGATAGAGAATGGCTTGAAAACAATAAATCACGTTTTCAAAGTATTGTAGTTATAGGAAACTCTCCAATTTTAAACTCTGCACTCAATGAACTAAATTTAGGGATTCGCTCTATGTTTGATAATGAGCCGACTCTTTATAAAAAAAGAGTTGAGGAAGCTTCAATTATTATTGGGATTTATGATGAAATACATAATCAATTCAAAGAATTAGATACTAATAGAATGGAAGAATTGAATGAAGAGAGTTACATCATTAAGACTATTAAAAATGAAAGCCTTTTATTAGTTGGAAAGTCTGATAAAGCAGTTCTTTATGCTGTTCATCATTTACTAAGATTGCTTCAACTTAGGGAACCAATAGAACATTTAGATATAGTCGAATCACCAAAAAACCAATTAAGAATGTTGAACCAATGGGATAATATGGATGGCAGCATAGAAAGAGGCTACTCTGGAAAATCGATTTTTTATGAAAACAATAGAATTACAAAAAATCTTGGGAGAATTAAAGATTATGCCAGATTTCTTTCTTCAGTTGGAATTAATGCGATTTCCATTAATAATGTGAATGTTTGGAAGTTAGAAACAAAGTTAATTACGAACGAGTTTTTACCAGATGTGGCTAATATTGCAGATATTTTCCGTTCTTATGGAATAAAAATATTTTTGAGTATCAATTTCGCTAGTCCCATCGAAATTGGTCAGTTGCAAACTGCAGACCCACTTGATCCCGATGTTATAAAATGGTGGAAGAACAAAGCGGAGGAAATATATAACTTCATTCCCGATTTTGGTGGTTTTGTAGTGAAAGCCGATTCAGAACATCGGCCAGGTCCTTTTACATATAATCGAAACCATGCTGATGGAGCAAATCTATTGGCTAATGCTCTAAAGCCATATGGTGGACTCGTGATTTGGAGGTGCTTTGTCTATAATTGCTTGCAAGATTGGCGTGATCGTTCTACAGACCGAGCGAAAGCAGCATACGATCACTTTAAACCGTTAGATGGTGAATTTCTTGATAATGTTATTTTACAAGTGAAAAATGGTCCAATGGATTTTCAAGTTAGGGAACCGGTATCTCCTTTATTTGGTGCACTAGAAAAAACGAATCAAATGCTGGAGTTTCAAATAACACAAGAATATACTGGACAGCAAAAAGATTTATGTTTTCTCGTTCCGCTCTGGAAAGAAGTGTTGGAATATGATACATATGCAAAAGGTAAAGGGTCAAAAGTTAAAAGTATAGTTGATGGCTCGTTATTCGGTTTTAAATATAGTGGGATTTGCGCAGTGTCAAATATTGGAGATGATGAGAACTGGACTGGCCATACGCTTGCTCAAGCAAATTTATATGGTTACGGACGGCTCATTTGGAATCCAGATCTTTCATCTGAAGCAATTACTGAAGAATGGATTCGTATGACTTTTGGTGAAGATCCATTCATAATTGAACAAATAAAGTCCATGTTATTAGAGTCATGGTCTATTTATGAAAATTACACTGCTCCTTTAGGGATAGGCTGGATGGTTAATCCTGGTCATCATTACGGACCAAATATTGATGGGTACGAATATTCTGTCTGGGGAACTTATCATTTTGCTGATCGAGATGGGATTGGCGTAGATCGTTCAATTGATACAGGAACGGGATATGCAAATCAATATTTCTCGCCTAATAAAGAAATATATAATTCCTTGGATACATGTCCAGATGAATTATTGTTATTTTTCCATCATGTCCCTTATGGTCATAAGTTAAAAACAGGAGTAACTGTCATTCAACATATTTATGACACTCACTTTAAGGGAGTCGAGCAAGTGGATAAATTAATAAAGAAGTGGAGCACGTTGAAAGGTAAAATTGATGAAGCCAGATATTCAAATGTTCAGGAACGTTTAATTCTTCAATTAGATAATGCGAAAGCTTGGCGTGACCAGATAAATACTTATTTTTATCGAAAATCTGGAATCGCTGACGAGAAAAAAAGAAAAATATATTGATATAAAATTGTCACTGAATAAGGGCTAGCTAAAAAGCCCTTATTCAGCATATTTTTTGCTTGATGATTGACGCACGAACGGAGGAATATGTGTGAGGATGGTATTTAGGTGGTTTGGGGAAGGCAACGACAGCGTAAGTTTACGTCATATAAAACAAATTCCCGGAGTTGAAGGAATTGTTTGGGCACTTCATGATATCCCTACTGGTGAAGAGTGGCCATTAAACCGAATTTTGCAGGTGCAGCAACAAGTAAAAAAGTTAGGATTTCATTTAGATGTTGTTGAAAGTGTTAATGTTCACGATGATATAAAGCTTGGACTGCCCTCAAGAGATCAATATATTGAAAACTATAAGAAAACGATAGAAAATTTGGCGAAGGTTGGAGTAAAAGTAATATGCTATAATTTTATGCCGGTGTTTGACTGGGTAAGAACTGATTTATTTAAACAATTGGGAGATGGTTCTACTGCCTTATTTTATGAAAAAGCTAAGGTTAAAGGTATGGATCCATTAGAATTGGTTGAAAAAATTGCTCTTAATTCAGAGTATACGATGCCAGGTTGGGAACCTGAAAGGTTACAATCGTTAAAGCAACTTTTTATGGCTTATAGTAAAGTATCCAAAGAACAATTATGGGATAACTTAGAGTATTTTTTACAAAAAATTATCCCTACAGCTGAATCTCATGATATTAAACTGGCTATTCATCCTGACGATCCACCATGGGAAATCTTTGGTTTGCCGAGAATTATGACATCACATGAGAATATTAGAAGGTTTCTAAAACTTGTTGACAGCCCATCTAATTGTGTGACATTATGTAGCGGCTCTTTAGGAGCGAATCCAAAAAATGACATACCAGCAATCATTAGAGAATTTGTAGATCGCATTCCATTCGCACATATTAGAAACATAAAAGTCTATGAAAATGGTGATTTTATTGAAACATCCCATCGTAAGAAGGACGGCTCTATTGATATCGTTAATATTGTAAAAACTTATTATGATTATGGGTTTACAGGGTATGCTCGTCCAGACCATGGGAGACATATTTGGGATGAGGATTGCAGGCCAGGATATGGTTTATACGATAGAGCATTAGGGATAATGTATCTATGGGGAATATGGGATTCGCTAGATAATGGAGTCAAACAAAAAAGATGAATTTTAAACACATGAATAGAAAATTTTATGAAATGTATTGATTATTTACAAGATAAAAGATATGATATTCATTACTAACATACTAGTAGGTTAGAAAAGTTTGGTGATACTAACATACTAGTAAGTTAGTACTACGAAATATATAGAAGGGTTATAAGGATCTAATTACATATTGAAATAATTTATGAAAGCGCTTGATTGGTCATAGGGACATATTTAGTGTTGTTTTGGAGGGATGTATGTGCAGGAGATAGCTAGAAAGACCGAAGTTCATTTACCAAACAAAAGTACTAGTAGATTAGTAATTGTTCTTAGAACTCTAAGAAAAGATTGGCAGCTCTATTCATTATTAGTACTCCCAATTATTTATTTAATTGTATTTAAATATGGACCAATGGTTGGGAATATTATTGCCTTTCGTAAATTTGTCCCCGGCGGAAGCATTTTTGGAGAATATTGGGTAGGTTTACACTACGTCAAAATGTTCATAGCTGATCCAACTTTTTTAAAAGTGTTTAAAAATACACTTATCCTTAGTAGTTTGACCCTACTTATCACTTTTCCGGCCCCCATTATTTTTGCTCTTTTATTGAATGAGCTAAAATCAATGAAATTTAAAAGATTTGTACAAACGGCATCTTATTTACCACATTTTTTTTCAGTTGTTATTGTATCGGGTATGATTTTGGAATTGGTTGCCGTCAATGGCTCGATTAATAATATCATCGAATTTTTTACGGGACAAAGAATCAGTTTTATTCAAAAACCTGACTGGTTTCGAACGATATATATTGGATCTGAAATATGGCAGGGCCTAGGTTGGGGGGCAATACTTTATCTAGCTGCTCTTACAGGAATTAATGGAGAATTATACGAAGCGGCTAAAATTGACGGTGCGAATCGATGGAAACAAACGATTCATATTACCATTCCTGGAATTCTGCCCACAATTATTACGTTATTAATCTTAAATATCGGAAATTTATTAGCGGTTGGATTCGAAAAAATATTACTCTTATACAATCCATTAAACTATAAGACATCTGATGTGATTGCAACGTATGTTTATCGAGTAGGTCTAGAATCAAGCAACTTTAGTTATGCAACCGCCATTGGTCTTTTTGAAGGGATAATTGGCCTGATATTAGTGTTTTCAGCTAACTATATTTCAAGAAGACTTACGGATAATAGTCTGTGGTAAGAAAGGAGGAAATAGATTGAAAGAATCGATTCAGTACAAAATATTTAGAGTTTTTAATGTCACTCTATTAATACTTATTGTCGCCTTAACTTTTTATCCTTTTTTAAATATTGTTGCGCAATCCTTTAGTTCAGAAGCCAATATTAATGCTGGAAAAGTTAATATTTGGCCAAAAGGATTCAACATCGATACATATAAAATTATCGTCAAAGATAGAATGTTCTGGATTAATTACAAAAACACCGTTGTATATACGGTTGTTGGGACAGCAATTCAGATGGTTATGACTACAATGTTTGCATATGCTTTATCGAAAAAACGTCTTATGGGAAGAGAATTTTTTACAATGTTTGCCGTATTTACGATGTTCTTTGGTGGTGGACTAATACCAAACTATGTATTAGTTAAATCGCTTGGTTTTGGAAACACAATGTGGGCCATTGTCGTTCCAGGTGCGATCAGTGTTTTTAATATGCTGATTATGAAAACCTTTTTTCAAAACATTCCAGAGGAACTTGAAGAAGCGGCTATTATGGATGGTTCGAGTACGTATGGAATTTTGCTAAAAATCGTACTGCCGCTTTCATTACCTGTTATTGCAACAATGATCCTGTTTTATTCTGTAGGGAATTGGAATTCTTGGTTCCCAGCCTTTATCTACCTCAATGATAAAGAACTATTTCCGGTACAAATTTATTTGCGTAATCTCATTAAAGGAGCAGAAGGCAGTCTTTCATCAGGAGCAACAAGTGCGGATAATCTCACTCAAATTTCTGCCAATATTAAAGCGGTTACAATGGTTTTAACAGTACTTCCAATACTATGTGTTTACCCTTATGTACAAAAATATTTCGTATCCGGCGTAATGCTTGGATCTGTTAAAGGTTAAGGATCTTTAAAATTTAATAAATAGTTTTAACATTTTTTAAGGAGGTGGAGCGTTCACTCATAACTAACCAGCTTTATTCCTTTAGCGTGTCAATAATTACGAGGGGGAGAATGTGATGGATAAACGTATAAGGAAGTTTTTGTTTTTAATTTCTAGTTTAACAATCTTAAGTTTTTTATTAGTTGCCTGTAGTAATTCGGAAAAAACGGGAGGAAACAAAAAAGCTGAAGTGCCAAAAAGTGAGAATGCAGTAGATAATTATGGACTAGGAGATCAATTTAAAGCAAAAGATGAATTAACCTTTACAATGACGTTTAGTGATCATCCAAATTATCCATATAAAAAAGATTGGCTGCTATTAGAGGAAATAAAGAAAAGAACAAATGTAAATCTAGACATGACAATCATTCCGATGAGTGATTATGCTCAAAAAAGAAGTTTGCTAATAAGTAGTGGAGATGCACCTTATATTATACCGAAAACGTACCCAGGTGAAGAAACTCCTTTTGTCGCTTCTGGTACGATTCTTCCAATAAGTGATTATGTGGATTTAATGCCTAATTATAAGGATAAAGTAGAAAAATGGAATATAGAGCCATTCTTAGAAGGGCTCCGTCATGATGATGGTAAATATTATGTGTTACCTGGTCTTCATGAGGATGTTTGGCCTGATTATACTTTAGCGATTAGGACAGACATTGTAGAAGAACTAGGTTTTGATATGCCGACCACGTGGGATGAGCTTGAAGAAATATTAGTTGCAATGAAACAAGCATACCCTGATATCATTCCTTTTTCTGATCGTTGGACATTTAGCAGTACACTAAATATTGCTGCTACGAGTTTTGGTACATCTGCAGGTTGGGGATTAGGATCTGCTTTAAATTATGATAAAGCAAATGATGAGTTTGTTTTTGGGCCAGCAACAGAAGCATACAAACAAATGCTAACTTATTTCCATGGTTTAGTTGATAAAGGGTTACTTGATAAAGAAAGTGTAACGCAAGATGATGATCAAGCAGTAAAGAAATTTGTAAATGGAAAGTCTTTTGTCATTGGTACGAACTCACAAACCATTGTTGATTATCGCAAAGATATGAAAGAGATTTTAGGTGAAGGCAATTTCGCTATCAAGAAGATAATTGTACCAGGCGGACCTGTTGGACAAGTAATGGGAGGCTCTAAATTAGAAAATGGTATTATGATTTCAGCAAAGGCAAAAGATGATCCTAATTTTGAAGCATTATTACAGTTTATTGACTGGTTATGGTACAGCGATGAAGGACAAGAATTCGCTAAATGGGGTGTAGAAGGAGTTACTTATACGAAAGGTTCCGATGGAAAACGTGTACTTGCAGATGATGTAAATTATGTCGGTCTAAATCCAAAGGGAACGAAAGCACTGAATGTTGATTATGGATTCTCGGGAGGAAATTTTGCATACGGTGGTACGACAGAACTTCTCCATTCAATGTTTAGTGAAGAAGAGATCGAATTCCAAGAAGCGATGCATGAGACAAAAGAGCTTATTTTACCGGATCCGCCTATTTTGTACAATGAAATGGAACTTGAACAATCAACCTTATTAAGTACACCTTTAAAAGACTTTGTTAATACAGCAACTTATGAATTTATCTTGGGTGACCGCGATTTGTCAAAATGGGATGATTATATCAATGAGTTAAAGAATATGGGAATGGAAGATTACGTAGAATTAGCGAATAAAGTTTACAAAAAGTAAGAATAAAAGTTTCTAAAACTACCTGCTAAAACCTGTTTTGTTTTTGCAGGTAGTTTACATGCATTTTATCGATTCGTAGTACTTAAAAATGAATTTTAGAAAGGTGAACTAGCATGTATAAGCGCAGAGAATTTGGTCAAGGATTATTTTTCATTATTTCCAATTACATTTATTGGTTCACGCTGACTAATATATACTTTATTTTTTGCAATATTATTTTTTTCTTTGCCATCATAACATTGGAACCTATCATTTCAAATATTATTTTCATTTTCTTAGCACTTATTCCAACTGGACCAGCTATTACAGCATTGTGCTATGTGATGGATAAATTAGTACGTGAAGGAGAAATTTCTCCAACAAAAGACTTTTTCCTTGGATACAAGCTTAATTTTAAAGATGCATTAAAGGTTTGGTTACCCTTGCTTACCGCATTCTTTATCTTAATCATCGATCTCCAATATTTTTATCAGGAAAATACGAAGTTCAATCAAATTATGACCATTGTATTTTTAGCAGCTCTCTTTTTCCTCATTAGTTTTTTACTGTACGTATTCCCAATAACAGCTAAGTATAAATTTAGAATAAGAGATACTTATAAATTATCGATCTACTATAGTTTTAAAAAGTTGAAAAGCACCACAGGAAATATTGGGATTTTAATCATATCGTTATTTTTAATACATATAACAACTAATTTCCTCTGTTTTTTGATAGCAAGCGTTGTAAGTTATCTACTAACTTTAAATAGCAGAGAGGTGATGGATGAAATCAAATTGAATTATACGAAATAACCTAAGAAAGCAGGTAATAACTCATGAAAGTTACTATTCAGAATGTATTAGATAAATTAATGGAGCCTGTACCAGAATTAGCTCGAACAGTGGATATCCTTTTAACAGGAAACAAAGAAACGTTAGTAAAAGGAATTGCAACAACTTTTTTGGCAACCCATGATGTGATTCAACAAGCAATAGACTTGGGTGTAAATCTACTGATTACTCATGAAGGATTGTATTATAGTCATTTAGATAGAACCGGTAAATGGACAAGTGATCCGGTTTTTCTTGAAAAAAAGAGATTAATAGAACAATCCGAAATAGCCATTTTTCGTTTCCATGATTATATACATATGTACGAGCCTGATGGTATTACATCGGGATTAATTCAACGTTTAAATTGGGAGACGTATATAGAAAAGGATTATAAAGCCGCTTCGATCCTAGCCCTTCCAAAAATGCCGTTAAAAGAAATTGTAAGTTATGTAAAAGATAAGTTACAAATTCCTTATGTACGCGTAGCGGGTGATTTGTCACTTGGTTGTAAGCGTGTTGGGATTTCGGTTGGATATAGGGGAGGAAATGAAAATTCCATTCCTTTATTTCATCAAGATAAAATTGATTTACTTATTTCAGGAGAAGGTCCTGAATGGGAAACGCCAGAATACGTAAGAGATGCAGTGCAGCAAGGCTTGAAAAAAGCATTAATTTTCCTCGGCCATGCTGAAAGTGAAAAAGCGGGGATGGAATATATAGCCCAAAAAATTCAAACTCTCTTTCCAAGTATACCCGTGCATTTTATCGAGGAAAAGCCAGTCTTCGAAATATTATAGCCAATAAAAAATAGAAAGTAAGATAAAACATCATTATGCAATGATAAGGTGAAAGCATATTCATCGAATGGAGAGTGGGTACATAATCTCATGAATAGAAAACTACTATTTAATGATGGTTGGGAATTTGCCAAAAGTGATTTAAAAGTTACGGATTCTACAAATTTGGATTTTTCACCAATTGACCTCCCCCATGATTATTTAATTTATAATACATTGAATCTATATGAAAACAGTATTGGCTGGTATCGAAAGAGATTTACTTATACGAAAGAGAAAGAGCAGGTGCTCTTATGTTTTGATGGGGTTTATATGGATTCTTCTGTATATGTAAATCAACAGTATGTGGGGGAATGGAAATATGGCTATTCTTCATTCGAACAAGAGATCACAGATACTGTTATAGATGGAGAAAATGAAATTCTTGTAAAAGTAGTTTATCAAAGTCCTAATAGTAGATGGTACTCTGGTGCTGGTATTTATCGGAACGTATGGTTAAAAGTAAGAGACGAAAATCATATCATTACGGATGGCATTTATGTCAGCATCACACAAAAGAAAAATAATTGGCAGGTGGAAGTCAATACGGACATAAATACTACTAGTAATGTTGAACTGTCACATACGATTACATATAAAGATCAAGAAGTGGCGTCATCTATAGAGAAGATAATGTTTGGAAATAGTTCGCATTCCCAAAGTCAGCAAACTCTAATCGTAAAGAATCCTTTTTTATGGAGTCCGGATCATCCAAATCTTTATCAGCTGCATACTCAATTAAAAACAGTTTTTAATGACGAAGGTACAGATGAAATAATTGAAACAGCAACACAAAATATTGGATTCCGGGATATCGTTCTTGATTCAGAGAAAGGTTTAATATTAAATGGTAAAAAAATGAAATTAAATGGTGTATGCGAGCATCATGATTTAGGAGCATTGGGTGCTGCTTTTAACAAAACAGCTCTAAAAAGAAGGTTTAAGATCCTAAAAGAAATGGGAGTAAATGCTATTCGCACAGCACATAATATGCCGGCGAAAGAGCTGATGGATTTAGCTGATGAGATGGGATTTTTTATCGTTTCAGAAGCCTTTGATATGTGGGAGAGATCAAAAACACCTTATGATTATGCAAGGTTCTTTAAAGATTGGGCAGCAATTGATGTAAAAAGCTGGGTATTGCGCGATCGTAATCATCCGAGTTTGATCAAGTGGTGTATCGGAAACGAGATTTATGATACTCATGCAGATGAAAGAGGGCAAGAAATAACCAAAATGCTCATGGATACCGTACAGGAATATGATCCTAACGGAAATGCCGTTGTAACGATTGGTTCTAATTATATGCCATGGGAGAACGCCCAGAAATGTGCAGATATTGTAAAAGTTGCAGGATATAATTATGCTGAAAAATATTATAAAAAGCATCACGAGGAACATCCGGACTGGATTATTTATGGAAGTGAGACGGCTTCCGTTGTACAAAGTAGGGGGATATATCATTTTCCATATGAACAGTCCATTCTAGCAGATGATGATGAACAATGTTCCGCTCTTGGAAACAGTTCTACGAGTTGGGGAGCAAAATCAGCAGAAGCATGTATTATAGCAGAAAGAGATACACCTTTTTCTTTAGGACAGTTTTTATGGACAGGATTTGATTACATAGGAGAACCTACTCCTTACCATACAAAAAACTCATATTTTGGACAAATCGATACAGCTACATTTAAAAAAGATTCTTTTTACATATATCAAGCAGCGTGGACAGATTACAAGACAGCTCCAATGGTTCATCTTTTTCCTTATTGGGATTTTAATGAAGGGCAAATAATTGATGTTCGGGTTTGTTCGAATGCGCCAAAAGTAGAATTACAATTAAATGGCCGCACTATAGGTACCCATCATATTGATTACAATAAAGGTACGGAGCTTTTCGGATGGTGGAAGGTTCCTTATGAACCAGGGAAACTAAAGGCCATTGCCTACAATGAATCAGGAGATATTATTGCAGAAGATATAAGAAAGTCTTTTGGTGATGCAAAAAAGATCTGCTTAATCGCAGATAAAGAAAAGCTTATTGCTGATGGGATTGATTTAGCTTTTGTAGAAATTAATGTGGAAGATGAAAATGGACAAAGAGTAGAAAATGCAAATAATCGCATCTCAGTCGATGTATCGGGAGCGGGGCGCTTATTAGGTTTAGATAATGGGGATAGCACTGATTATGATTCATATAAAGGAATAAGCAGAAGATTATTTAGTGGTAAATTAATGGCCATTATTGGTTCTACCTTAGAGCCAGGAAAAATAAAAATCGAGGTAACTTCTTTAGGTGTACAAGGCCAAACAGTAGAATTTGAGTCCATTCCAAGTAATGATAAATTGGTAAAAGGGATAACAGCAACTACGAAAAACGAAGAAACGGCCTGTGTGATGGGAAAACAGGATGAAATACCACTGCGAAAAATTGAGATCATAAGTGATTGCGGACAAACATTAAATGAATTTAGAAAAGAGATTGATGTACAGGCTAAATTATACCCAGTAGATACTTCTTATAAAGTTATTGAGTGGAGTGTCGTGACTGATGCTGGGATAGAATCAAATATTGCTAAAATAAAAGCTGATGGTCATATCGCGAAGGTAATAGCTTTAGGAGATGGAGAATTCCGAGTTCGCTGTACAAGCAAGAATGGCACAAGCAAAACTAAATTGATATCCGAATTAGAGTTTACTGCAGTTAATATTGGTACTGCCTATAAAGATCCATTTGGATTTATTTCTGCAGGACTCTATGACTATAGCAAAGGAGAAATTGGAAACGGAAATGAAAGAGGAGTAGCTACAAGTAGAGATGGCGAAACTCAAGTAGGATTTCACAATATTGATTTTGGTTTATATGGTTCCGATACAATTACCATTCCTATATTTGCATTATCCAATGAAGAGGACTCTTTGCAAATTTGGGAGGGCATACCCGATAAGGACGAAAGTGAGCTATTGGCAGATGTTATTTATCAAAAAGATTCGAAATGGAATGTATATCAAGAGGAAACCTATAAATTGAGAAGAAAACTGAGAGGTATTACATCCGTATGTTTTGTGCTTCATCAGAAGGTACATATTAAAGGATTCTCTTTTGAAAAAAAGAATAAAGCATTTGAACTAAATCATGCTTCAGAATGCGACAATATATACGGCGATACGTTTGAAAGAATAGAAACTCGTGTTGAAGGAATTGGAAATAATGTTTCATTAGAATTTGAACAAATGGATTTTACAAAAGAAGGCGTGACGAAACTGATCATTTCTGGCAGATCTCCTATTGATAAAAATACTATTCATGTAAGATATGCGAGTGAAGAAGGAGAAAATATTCAAATTATAGAATTTAAGAAGTCTGATGGATATGAAGAACGGATGTTTGAAATAGAAAAAATAACAGGCAATCAAAAAGTAACTTTTATATTTTTACCAGGAAGCACATTTGATTTTGGCTGGTTCCGTTTTGTAAAATAATGGATAGATTAATGATTATTAACGAAGCCGAATGTTGTTTTTATAATTTCATATAAACGTCACTTAACGCTAGTGGAATCATCTATTTTGGAAGTTGATTTCGAAATACTTGAATTTATTGTTCTTTACAACCAGACGATAAAAAATACCGAAGTTAAATCACCTAATATAGGCATTTGCCATATAATGCAATAATTAAGTACAAAGGGGAGCTGCATAATGGAAAAGCTGCAAACCGATCAGTTTACCGTAATGATTACACCACCTGCCACTTCTTATGGACCGGTAGAAGGAAGAAAATATACTCTAAGCACTTCGGAAACAGGCAATTCCAGACATTTAACGATTGGTACAAAATATAATGTAAGTGTATATAAAAACTGTGAAGATATATTTACTGCCGAATGGATTTCAAAACTTGGTGAATATGTATTAACTGGAAGGGTTTATATAAGTGGTGGGGAATATGATGAAAAACAAGCGGAAAGTCGTTTTAATCACTTAAATTCATTTTTGCCCGAAATGATTTCTCATGTCATTAAATCTGATTATGAACTTTTTAAACATGTTCCGTGGCTCCTTGATGCGCCGATCCTCATCGAATACGTATCCAATTTCGAACAATTACGAACCATTAACAACTACGGTACTCCCAGGAAATATTTATCATTTCAAAATTAAGAGCAGTTTAAAGTTTAGTTTAGAAGAAGGGATGAGGTGATAATGCCTCATCCCTTGATTTTGTTTTTTTCTGCAATTAACGCTTGAAATTCCTGCTCTAATTCATCCGATGGTTCGATGCTTAATCGGCTTATTATGTCTGAAATTTTGGTTTCTAATAAAAGCAATTCATCTTCTTTAGTGTTTCGTATTTCTGCTGGGCTGTATTGTTGAAACTGCTCGTATGTCCCATCGAAAACATGAATCTCTTCGTTTTCTATTAGTAAAATTCTGTTGGCGATGGATTGAATGAACCTTCGATCGTGTGAAACAAGAATGACTGTGCCTTCATATTCCTGAAGAAGTGATTCTAGTGCCTCCACTGATTCAATGTCTAAAAAATTGGTCGGTTCATCTAAAATTAACGTATTGATGTCACTTACAAATAATTTTGCGAATGCCACCTTAACCCTTTCACCGCCACTTAAAACATTTACCTTTTTATATACGTCATCCCTAAAAAATCGCAATCTTGCAAGTACTGTTCTAATAAAGGATTCATCTTGAGTAGAAGTCGACTGTACATTTTTCAGGATCGATTCCTCTGTATTTAATACATCTAAGTTTTGGCTAAAATAACCAACTTGCATAGAAGGTGAGATAGAAATCCCATCTTCCTTGTTCATAATTTTCTTGATAAGTGTGGTTTTCCCGCTGCCATTTTTTCCTATGATGGCCAGCTTATCTCCACCTTTTATGTTGAAACTAGTTTTTTCCCAAAGTATTCGATTAGGGAAAGAACCGGATACATCATCAAACCTTAAAACTGTACGCCCTTTAAATGATTCCTCGTTCGGAAGCTTCATTTTTACCGGTGGTAATTCTTTTATTTTCTCGACCTTTTCTAACTTATCCAATCTCGTTTCAATTGCTTTAGCAGCTTTTCTTAGTTTTTTCTGTTTATTTGCAAAATAAGGTTTTGCTCCCGTAATCCTTGATTCGGATGGGCTGACCTTTTTTGGTGTTTTAGTAGCACGAGCGGCTTTCTGTTCTTTTAAAATCAATGCTTCTTCTAATTGTTTTTTCTTTCTTTCATACTGCTCATAAGCATTTTCCTGTTGTTTACGTTCCAACTCTTTTAGTGAGATGTAATCTGAGTAATTTCCTTTGTATTCATTAATTTTTCCATCATCAATTTCCCATATTTTTGTACAGAGAGAATCGAGAAAAGCGCGGTCATGTGAAACGATTACAATTGCTCCTTGAAATCTCTTCAATTGATTCTCTAATTTTTCAATATGAAAGGTATCCAAATTCGTTGTAGGTTCATCCGCCAGAAGTATTTCAGGTCTTTTAGCAAGTGCACGGTTTATATATTCCTGAGTCACCTCGCCGCCACTCTTTGTTGTATTTGTATGTTTTAACTGTGGAAGCAGTACATATTCGCCATATGAGTTTACATTACCTTCATCAGGAAATTGTTTTTTGGCAAAAAGCTCTAATAGTGTCGTTTTCCCGCTGCCGTTTCTTCCGACAAGTCCTATACAATCTCGGTTTTGGATCATCAAGTGATCAATAGCGATTAACAAGCGATCCTTAATATATAGTTTTAGATCATTCACTTCTAATAACATCATATACATCTCCATTTCTATAAAGATGGAGACACAAAAATGCCTCCTATTGTTTTTCAGAATAGGAGGCACGGGTGCATACCAAATAAAGAGAATAGTCCCTTTACGGCAAACATGGAGATCCAATCCTATTCTGAAAAATCTCGTATGAAAGCAACATCAATAAAACAGAATTCGCTCTGTTAATAAAAAATGCCTTCATTCGATTGTTTTCAATAAATAGGATTAGTTCCACATGTTATAAAATTTCACCCTTCCGTTTTCAATTAATTTTACTATATGTGAAACAAAACTTTCTGTCAATTCGTTGAAGCAATTTTTTTAGACTTTAACGTGTACATCTGATACAAAATAAGAGCAACGATCGATAAAATAATCCCTGAAATGTAAGGGAGGCCAATTGCAACGGAAAACAGCCAACCTCCTAGTGGAGGACCTACTATTCTTCCTAATGAATCAAACGAAGATAATAATCCGGTAGCACTACCATGGCCAGATGTCGATTTTTTCGTTAATAAAGCCGAAATACTAGGACGGATTACGCCATTTCCTATACCGAAAATAGTTAAGAAAATTGCAGCAGTCATAAAGCTATCAATGAGTAGTATTAGACCAAAACCGATAGCAGAGACGATAATTCCTATTTGAATAACAACGCCTTCACCATATTTTTTAGTTAAGATTCCAACTAAGCCGCCTTGAACAATAGCGCCAGCAACTCCCATGATCATAAAGAGATATCCTAAAGTTACTGTCCCTAATCCTGCTTTTTTTGCAGCATAATAAGCAAATGTTGCCTCTAAACCAGAAAGAGACAGCGAAATAAATAATTGTAAAATAAATAATATGGAAAGCGATCCTCTAAATGATTGCCATAACGATGCATTTTCCGAATGAACTTCGTTTCTATTTTCCTTTGTTAACGATTCTTGAAGTAAGAACAAGACGAGAAAAAAGGTGATGAAGGAAGAAGTCCCAGCAATATAAAAAGGCATACTTAAGCTAATTTTAGAAAAGATACCACCAATCGCAGGACCGAACACAAATCCGAGTCCAACTGCCGCACCAACCATTCCCATTCCCTTACCACGATCTTCAGGAGTTGTAATATCAGCAACATAAGCCATTACGGTAGGCATATTAGCGGAAGATAAAAATCCACCGATAATTCTTGCTGCAAAAAGCATCCAAAGTTGAGATGATAGACCCATCAAGAAGAATGAAACGGAAAGGCCGAAAATCCCGATCATAATAACAGGTTTTCGTCCAATTCTATCAGAAATTCTACCCCACATCGGAGCAAAAATGAGCTGCATTAGTGAATAAACTGCCATCAAAAATCCTAATTGCGTAGGGGAGGCTCCAACATTTTCAGCATAAAAGGGGAGTACGGGGATAATAATCCCAAATCCGACCATGACTAAAAACATGACGGCAAATAATATAGGTAAAGATTTTTTTGTGCCAGACATCGAACTCACTCCGTTTCTTGTTGTAAACGCTCTGATAATTGTTGAATGGTTTCTTTTATAAATAATAAATCAGCTTCAAGCATTCTTTTCTTATGATTCATGGCAATCATAACACCGCTGCTACATTCGTGAATGGATAAATGGGTGATAGAATTGTATTTGTCTTTTAACATTTCATATTTTTCTTGCAATGATTGAATGGCTTCTTGTAATGGTAAATAATCAAGAAACATTAATCCAATATCACTTTCATAAAAAATACTCTCTGCAGAGGATACATTTTTGACAAGTAATTGATAAAACTGTTTTCGACCCAACTCATTGATAGAATAAACCTTTCTTGGCGGTCGATTTCCGTCAAACTCTACGGTAACATCAATTAAACCTTCCTTACTCAATTTGTCGAGTAAGGAATAGGCAGTTGCTTTTTTCATATTCGATATAAATGGAAGATTTTTTTCTATAAAATCATGAATTTGGTATCCATGCTGACTATCAGTCATTAACAGGCCGAGAAGAAGTAATGATCGATGATCCATGACAAGTCTCCTTTTTAGGTATTACTGAATAAGCCCATTATAATTAATATTGATTTGAATAGTCAAACTCTGACTATAAAACGGATTATAAATCAGTTCTGTAAGATGGTATATTAATAGGTGGAACAGAATTTAATTTCGTATTAAAAAGAAAAGTGGGGAAGGAGACGGAATCATATTCACCTTAGGGAATGAGTAGTGTATTTATTTCTATTCAATAATGAGAGAGGAGATAGAATATGGATTCTATTAATAAACCAACCCTGTACTGGTCTTTACTAGAGAATGAGGATTGGAAAATTTATATTGCAGCATCATCAATAGGGCTATTTTACGTCGGCACAAATAACGAACCATTTGCTGAGTTGACTAAATGGTCTAATAAACACTTTCCTGATTGCCAATTGACCGAGGATGATAGGAAACTTGAGGAATATAAGAAAGAAATCACTGAATACTTAGAAGGTAAAACCCAAAAATTTACTTTACCAATTGATTTAAAGGGCACAGAATTCCAACAAAATGTATGGAATGCACTTTGCCAAATTCCGTATGGTGAGACAAAATCATATTCTGACATAGCGAGTGCTATAAATAAACAAACAGCTGTTCGTGCAGTAGGTTCTGCAATAGGAGCTAATCCGATTTTATTGTTGGTTCCTTGTCATAGAGTAATTGGAAAGAACGGATCATTGACTGGGTTTCGCGGTGGCTTGAAAATGAAAAAGAAGCTATTGGAAATAGAAAATCCAAGATAATAATTACAATAAAGTTATAAAAATATTTATTTAATCAGGAATTTGAAGATTAAATGCAAATTCATGAAACATTTTTGGAAATACGTATTCTAAACAATTTCGCATTTCGTCTCACTATTAAAAGTATACTCTTGATATGAAACAAAAATTAATATTTTAATTCAACTCATGATAATTTATATTATGTAAACTAGAAAAGGAAAGTAAGCAAGATAAATACACCTCTTCTTCTGACGATACTAACGGTTGACGCAAAACTGCCTACTTTTTTGACATGAAAATAACAACTAGAATTTTTTTATAGCTTTAGGATAATCCCTTATATAAAAATGATATAAAAGTGTCTACTTTAATTGACGAAAAAATAGCTACTCTTAATATGGGCTTTGATCCATTTATGGTTATTAGATAAACTAGCACAATATGTCTTCCCGATATCTTCAAGGAAGTACTTTATTTCAAGAAACTCAAATCCGGTCACTTTTTCTTATTCAATTAAGATATCTAGGACCTCAGGGCCCTAAATGAGTGGGGATTTTTGTTTTTAAAGAGAAATAAAAAACAGACTCTAAAAAAGAGTCTGTCTATGTTTGGCATTATTATTAAGCCTTATGAACGTTAGCTGCTTGTGCTCCACGTTGACCTTGCTCAACATCAAAAGTCACTTCTTGACCTTCTTCTAATGTTTTGTACCCTTCGCCTTGGATAGCTGAGAAATGAACGAATACGTCTTCTCCACCTTCACGTTCGATGAATCCGAAACCTTTTTCGCCATTAAACCATTTTACTTTACCTTTTTCCATGTTTGTTGCCTCCTAGTGTGTTAGCACACCAATGTTTACTATCCTTGCTCTCAGTGATCATCAAGACGAAAAGTTTTTTCTAATACAATCCTTTACACCGAACAAAAATAATTCAATTTCAGAATATCATTTTTTAATATTGTTTGCAAGGAACCCTAATTCTTCAACAATCGCCCCCGTTACTTTAAGTACAATCCTTCACAATCTGAAATTAATACAATGTTTCATCTATTATTTGGTGTAAAATCTTTTTGCTTTCTGCGTCCTTTTGTCGTGGTGTTCTACCAATTTGTTCATAGACCACTTTTTCTTCCAAAAGCTGTGTTTGATTCAAAACGAGAGCGGATATTCCGTGCAAAATAAAAGTTTGATCAAGCAATGAGTCTGGTCTCCAAATCCATTCAGGTAATCCATTCATAAGCTCTCCATCGTCTGAAAGGGATATATAGCAAAATGTAATTTCTACATTTTCCTTGCTAAAATCAGACTGCCTATCACGAAATTCCTCTTTAACGAATGTCTTCTCATATCCAGCTTTTACAAGTTCATCTTCTAAACGTTCCCGATTCTGTATCCACGTTACTAAATCAATATCATCGTGTGGACGAGTAATCTTACCAAGTAAAAAATCGATTGCCCATCCTCCACGCAACCAGAATTCAATTCCGATTTTCTTAGAAATTGTACTAATTTCAGCCAACACCTTTAATTGTAACTCAGTTTGTTCATTGAAGATTGGGTGTGTCATTTGAAACCTCCTAATCCCATTTTTCTGCCCACTTATGGGTCTGTATAAGAACCTTTCTTTCCGCTAACCTGCCCCGTTTGTTTAATAACAACTTCTCTAAAATAAGTGATAATCCTCCTGTACGAACGCTCCATTAACGATTTATAATAAAAATCCCCCTTCACTTTTCAAAGGGGGTTGTTTCATAGTCAGCAATGGCTGCAGTTAAAAAAACTATTTCTTCGTGAATCTGTTCTTTGTAAAATGGATTAGAACACCTTTTAGATTCCATTAGCAGCCTATTAAGTTCCCTCTTGAAGAGGAATTGTTCCTGTTCCCACACTTGCTTCGCCTCACTGTCGCCGCTCATATTCAATTTCAGGTACCCGATTTAGCAATTACTGAAACCGAATTCACATAAATATTTTAATTATTTTTAACTAATCCTTATTTAACTAACCTGCCCGTTAGTACAATAACTTCAACAAATATAAGCTTCTTGGACTATCGCGCCCGTTACTTCAATAATTTATTTTTCTTGTTGCCCTTTTTTCTTTTTTATTGTTATCAGTTTTGACATAACAAAATGACTCACTGTAATAGTAAGTAACAGGTCTCTATATGGCGCATCTGTCCCTCCTAAAAGTGATGCAACAATATAGAAAAACATAAATGAAAATATAAGCAAACCAAGAACATAATACTCAATTTTCACTTCCATTATATTTCCCCCTTATTAAATAAACCTGCCCGTTAGTACAATAACTTCAACATAAAAAAGGGATAATCCTTCTTGGACTATCGCATCCGTTAGTTTAAGTACAATACTTCACAATCTTTTTTTCCCCCTTCATTAACTTAATCCTTAAAATGTGTTATCCATGCAAAAAGACGCCATCTTACTTGCTGCTGAAATGCTCTTGATTAGGGAACGTAAAAGTTTGTTGACGCTAGCTTTTGCTTAAAGGTAAAAAGTGGAGTTTCCTCGAATATAATAAATTACCTATCCAGAGGTTATATAAAGGTTAATTTAACGATTGTTGTGTTTGGTGGGGAAATACTCATATGGATAAAAGAACTCGTTTAAATGAACATTTGATGTCACACCCCCCTCGCCCAAAATGGCTAAAACTTTCATCGATCTCCTAAAGGGAAGCAATTTTATGTCTCTAGGATGCCGTTTAACGATAGCCTGTTAATTTACTTAGGACTGTACTCGTGCTTTATTGCTGTTTGAAGCTAACACATGCCTTGTTTAGAATTCTCTGGTTGCTGTTTAGAAAATTCGAAGATTAAATGAAAAGGGGAAACAAAATGAAAACAAAATGGCTTTTGAGTAGTAGTGCCGTGATGATGGGTTTGTTGGGGTTGGCAGGAACCTTTATTCCCGAAGAGATTTCAAAAATATTAGGGATTGACCCTTCACCCATTACTCTGATTCTTCTGCAAATCATCGGAGGTCTATATTTAGGGTTCGCAATGTTGAACTGGTTTACACGTTCTGCCCTGATCGGCGGCATCTATAACAAACCTGTCGTATTGGGAAATTTAATACATTACATCGTTGTCTTTTTTGCTCTAATCCGACAGTTGGCGGAGCAGTTTCATTTCATATTCGTTATTTTGACATTAGTTTATCTTGGGTTTGCCGTCTGGTTTACATTGGTTATGCGCTCGAATCCTTTAAGCAATCAATCAAAAATGTCTGTCTAACGCATAGTAAACGGGGATTTATATTGGGGGTCTCTCTTTTTAAGTTCACTATGCTGAACTAGTCTTTTGAGCAACACTAAGGATATTAAAACGACAAAAATTCCTACTTTTATATTGAAAGAAGGAATTTTTCTTTTTATTCCACTATGAAAATTTAAGTTAAAGATTACAAGTATCTAGCGGTCTAATTTTTTAAAATAATGATAAATCTTTTCAAGCTTTTTTATTTGTTTTCCCTTTGTTTTAAAGAGATGGGTTATGAATTTAATAACAAGTTAAAGACTTTCGAAAAGAATGTCTTTTTTTCTATTTAAAAGTTTAATCTAGATACTTTGATCTTGTTCAACTATCCTGCTCCTTTAGTTTAATAAGGACCTCTACAAAAAATACGGTAATCCTTCCTGGATCAACGCACCCGTTAGCTCAATAAACCCTATCTTTTTCTTAGTTTCTGTACTATGTAAATAAGCAGAGTAATGATTGCTACATTTTGAATGCAAACGACAATTATAGCTATCATTTCTTCTTCATTCGATGTTGCCCCTGTTATTAAAGCGACTAAGTTAAAAATAATGAACGATAAAATAAGAAGTCCAATAAAAACACCTATATATCTCAATTGAAATAATTCACACCCTCCACCTTAACTCCAATACATTTCAACATAATATCCCAATAATCCTTCTTAAACTATCCTGCCTGTTAGTTTAATATGGTTCTTATCCATTGGTGTGATTTTGAGACAAAAATACAGTATTTATCTAATCCAAACTCATATCAACAACTTGTTTCGCAAACGTAACAAAGGGTTCAATTAGGTCAGGGCTTTTATCAATAGCCCATCTGAGTTTGTCGAAAGCTCTTAATAGCAACAAAGTTCTCATGCTAGAAAGGTCCTTTTCCTTTAAACCATAGCCATCTAAAAATGCTTTAAATTCCTCAATATTAGGTCCCTCACCTAGGATTTGGCACTTCATCATTTCAATAATGTCACCATGTGGTACAACAGTTACTTCGGCACTGCCCCAATCTAGTAAAACTACCTGCCCTTCATTATCGACGATTGTATTCTTCAATGAGACATCCCCATGATTTAAAGCAAAATGGAACTTCTCCTTCTTCAAACCTTCGAACAGTTTTCTTATTCTTTTCGATTCCGTTTGATTGATTACCCCAAGTTCAATAAACCGATCATTCTCCGTTAAACTGTTGATATTATAATTTACATAACCCAGCCAACTACCATCTGACCCAGCATGAGAAGGCGACTGAAACACACCATGTATTGTATTAATCAGGTTTTCCCCATACCCCTTAACTGGAATCGTATGAATAAGTTTGGTGTAAACGCCAAGTTGCCTCCAAATATCCAGCTTAGGTTTCGTACTATCTAATCCGTTCTCTCCATCTACGAAGGTTTGGATCATATACGCTGTTTCGTCAACAATTCCAATAGACAACACCTCAGGACTAGGAATGCCAACTGCTCGAGCTTGCTCAATGCACCAACTTTCTTTAACAAAACTCGAATATGTACCTGCATTGTTCATGCGGACAACAACTTTACTGTTATCTGTCTCAGCTACACAAACTTGATTTACGCTTCCTTTACCTATTATTTGAAATGATTTTTTGACCCTTTCTTGCAAAAAATCCTCTGTAATTCGTTCTGCTTTCAAAACAACTGATTCTATCATAATGTTCTCCTTAATTATCTATGTGATTAATTACTGCTTACATTTTTTATTAATCAATTACTTGTTTAATTTTTCTTCTTAAACTAACCTGCACGTTAGCTTAATAACTTCAACAAAAAAAGCATTAATCCTTCTTCGATTAACGCCCCCGTTAGTTTAAGCGCATTTATTCACATACTTATGAAACTACTTTATTTTTAAGGCTGTTTGTATCCTTTAAGAACTGCACTGTTAGTATTTCTCGATCTTTATTTTTACTTTCGTTTTTATTTTTTCTTCGCTAATTGTTACTGTTTCAGAAACAATCTTAATAGAATCTTCAACTATTTGTTGAATCAACGTATCATCAATTTTTGTATCCTTCGGGAAACCTACTGAAACTGTTAATTCATCAGTACCACCGCCTAACGTTATTGCTAGTGAATCACTTTCAAGTTCCGTTTGCTCTGTAATAGATGCTATTATTTCATTTTGTAATTCAGATAATAAATTTGATATTCCATCATTCCCCCCGTTTATCTGAGAAACTACTACTTCCTGCTCGCTTTCTAATACCTCGGTTGTATTACATCCAACTAACAAGATTGAACAAAATACAATTCCTGAAATTATAGCTTTTTTCATCACTTCTAAATTCCCCTTTCAAAAATAAATTGCTCATTCCACAACAATTCTCCATACGTAAGTTTGACGATATCTATTGGGAATGGTTTCAAATTAATACATAATATTCTTCAACTAAACTGCCCCGTTAGCTTAATAACTTCAACATAAAAAGCGTTAATCCTTCTTCGATTAACGCACCCGTTAGTTTCATAAAAATGAAGTTTTAATTAAATAGATATTTATTTAATGCGTGGTAAACACCATTCTCATCATTAGAAAGTGTTACATCATTTGCCTTATCTTTAACATCTTTTGGTGCATTTCCCATTGCTATGCCCATACCTGCATATTCAATCATATCTAAGTCGTTAAATTGGTCACCAATCGCAATAATTTCTGATGAGTCTATGCTTAATTTATTTGCGATTTCCTTTATTGCACTTGTTTTAGTAGCTTGTTTGAGCATATATTCTTTCCAAAATTCACTATCAACTCTTAACCTTAAAGTTTTAGGTACTTCAAGATGTTGCCAACCACCTATTTTTGATGTATCCATTATTGAAAATTTCATTACTTTCTCAGATAAAGTTAATACATCTTCACAAGATGTGTACTTAATACCATATTGATTACAATTTTCCTTATGGTTTTGGCTAATAGACTCAACGTAATAATTAAATGCTGTAATCATTGCAAATTGAACTTTTTCTTTTCGACACGCTTTAATAAAGTGGGAAACATCATCAATTAAAAATGAGTTTTCACATACAACTTCATATGTTTTCCCGTCAATACTTACAGCCCCATCGTTAGATATCAATATGCCTTCATAATTGAGTTCATCCATAATTGGTTTTGCCTGCATAAAATATCTACCTGTTGCTAAAACAATATAAACTCCATCATTATGTGCCCTTTGAATAATTTGTTTATGCAAATCGGGAATTTTCCCCTCGCTATTCAAAAGGGTACCATCAATATCCAAAGCTACCATTTTATACGTCAAAAGCCCATCTCCCCCCTTTTTTCTTCTTCAACTAAACTTCCCGTTAGTACAGATAACTTCAACAAAAATAAGCGATAATCCTTCTTGGACTATCGCAACCGTTAGTGACAAATAATTATATTTTCACCTTACAAATTTTATAGATGATATGAACATTAACTTCAGTTGTACAGATGGGGGCTTACTCACCTACCATACCGTCACCATCACGATCATCCATATATGGGTACAACCAGTGATCACGTGTAATCGGCATTTTATAACCTGCCTCTTTCGCTTCTTTAATCGTCACTTTCCCATTACCGTTTGTATCAACACTAGAAATATCACCGCTTTTGTTTGAGCTTGTGTTTGAATTTGTCGAATCGGAAGACTCGCTACCAGTTAAACCGAGTGATTTGTTTACTTCATCAGGGTTCACGTTGTCAAATGTATCAACGATCACGTTACCCCTTAAAGTATAGGTATACTTGTAACTGGAAGGAATCTGCGTTTTCTTATTCGGATATGTGATAATTGCTTCAAAATTAGTAGCTCCACCAGCTTTGCTAATTGCCTTTTCCATATAGGCTTGATCACCGTGTCGGTTGAGTGTACTATCTTGCGGGGTAATATTATAAGCATTCGATACCCCTCCGAGAGAATCAGCAATGACATGGCCTTCATCTAAAAACTCACTTTCGACACCAGGAACCTTTGCCTCATCAGAATAGTATCTGCCAGACGATAATACAGGTTCGTTATTGTCATCTTGTAGAATGATTTTGTCAGCAATGACACGTACCAGTTGCCCGTATTCATTCGTAAATGCCCAATATTCACGGTCCCCAAAACCAATGTCAACGACGACGTTTGGTTCACGATAACCAGACAAATCACCACCATCAACTTCAATAAGTTTGTATCCTGAGAACAGTTCATCATTTGGTTGGGTTGGTGTTTCCTCCGCAATCGGAACACTCGGCGTTTCCTCTACTACTGGTTCATCAAAAATCGTAGTGACAGTTTCTTCTTTTTCATTATTTGTATTTGTTTCAACTGTGGTTACTTCTTGTGGAGCTGTTTCTACATCTGTATTGGATGCATCTTCTACGTTGGTACAACCAACCATAAAGATGATCGTTAAAAGTAAGATTAAATAGTTCATTTTCTTTTTCATTTTAGGACTCTCCTGTAATAGTTTCATACTGTTCATTCTAAAAATCTCGGAGTGTTAACATAGACTAACACCCTCATTATTTTTGTAGGATTTCATCAACAGCATTTTCGTTTTTTCAAATCTAAAATTTAGCTAGTGATTGCTTATGGTGGATGTGACAAAGTCTGTTTGATTATTATGGAGAAGCACCCGTTAGTTGAAGATGAATCACCTTAAAATAACTGAATAAAATAAAATTTAATAATCCTATTATAACACCCTTCTATCATAAATTATCAGTTATTAAAGTAAACTGCCCGTTAGCTGGAGAAGAAAAATAAAAATAAATAGATGATAATTTGACCCACATTTATTCAATGACTGACACTCCTAAAACATCCTCGAAATCAATCCGCTGAACCCTGCCTTCAAATAGTTCGATTCGAAGCTGGTACGATATAGAATCTACGTAATGAATGCGACCGATAATATTGGATAAAAAGCCGTTAGACCATATCGTTATCTTTACCGAAAGGTTATACTCCATCGCATAACAGATCCGTTGGTCAAATTCCTCCTTCTCGTATTCATCAATGATTGGCTTTATGATTCGCCCTTGGTCGGTCCAGAGGTCTCGATGTGCCTTAATTAACTCGGGCATCCCAAACGCAAACTGCCATTTCTTTTTACCGCGGTCTCGTATCGCCATATAACTCACCTCTTTATTGTTATATACGAACAAACATTCTCTATAAAAACAAAAATAAAAAGGACTTTTTTTAGGTCCTAAATTTAACTTATTGAAGTAAAGCTCCCGTTAGCTCAATAAAAGGCTTCCCTAATTGCCCAATATAGGTGGTTCCCGTATAGATTGTTGCAGTGATGGCAAACATCATCATAATTTTAATCATAATACAATAATCGAAAAATATAGGTTATTATACTAAATATTGAACCTAATGCTACCAAAACAACGACTCAAAAAAGAAGTCTTTTCCACTTTTTTGCCCATTCGTCGGTCAGTTCTTGGTCTTTGTCAATACTTCTTAATTCTTTACTAAAACGTAATACTTGAACTAATGCTCCAAGCCAACATATAACCCATATTAACTCAAAAATTTTGACCCATTCCATAAAATTCTCTCCATATTTTCAAATATTATAAAAAAGCCCTTATTATTATCCCTCAACCTTATTGAACTAAACTGCCCGTTAGCTTAATAACTTCAACAAAAAAAGAGTTAATCCTTCTTGGATTAACTCACCAGGTAGTTTAAGTGAAAAATTTCATAATGATCCCTTTTTAATATGATTTTTTTACACGTTTATAAGGAATTTTGTGTCATTCCGCAAGGTATTAAGTACTTTTGTGTCATTATTTTTGACACAAAAGTACTTAATGTTTTGATGAAAATGTTGTAATGTAAGAGTTTTGAATTTAGTACTTTTGTTTCATTTATTTAGGAATCAAACGTCTCCACTTAATGCAGATACGCTATAGTAAGGTTAAACGAAAGTCGGTCTTAGATTAAAGCACCCCATTAGTTGAATAACAATCTAGTGGTGTTTTATCTACTTTCAATTATATATAACATACTTACTAGTTTATTTATATTATTGTAAGTCTTTCCTTTTCCAAGGTTCTTCGATGCTTTCTAACCAATGAACCCATGCACTAAAGCTCCCATCAAACTGAAAATAAATTTGTTGTATTTCCGGGAATTTTTCAAAAGTTGCAGAATGAAGTACCTTGAATAAAGATTGAACTTCAGCACTTGCAGGACTCCCTGCCAAGAATTCTTTAAAATCTATCACAACCGTTCCATCTTCATCGATTGCAACTCCATTCAATGAATCTTCATTCCCATATTGGATTTCGCCATTTTTTAATAACTTGTTAATTTCCTCCTCTAATTCCGGAAAAGGCTTCCCAAATGTTTGATAATCAAAGCCAATATTTACTTTTTCCACCTGTTCCTCGATCAAGCTTTCATACTCCTTTCCCAGGATTACTTCATATAAGGCTACATGCTCGTTCTCAGGTATAAGAAGATAGATTTCATTCTGATCTATTTTAATATAGTTTTCCATTCGTTGAGGTTTTTCAATAAAGTTTTCCTCTGGTATTCGTACACCTCCAAGTGTAGTCCCCTGCTTATTAAGCCCAAAAACATGTGTCTCTGAAATAGGCGTGTTTACAGCAGGAGTAACGGTCTGCATATAAATAATTTGTTCATCTGTTACCTCTTTTAAAGCCAAATTGCCAAGTCTTAAATCTGAGAACAAAGTAAGTTCAGTCTGATTCCCTTCATCATTAAGTACTAATATTCTTTCCTTAGGATTCACTAGCTGAACTTGAAAAGGAAGATTCTCATCCTCTATGAAACTCATTGTTCTTAGGCTTACAAATTTCTCTTGATTTTGACTAACGATAATTTCAGTGTTTTCTAATTCATATAATGAGTCTGGGGAAAATAAATCTAATTTTGATAAATTATAGGTCTTTGTTAACTCTCCATCGGATTGGTATTGATACACAATCTTTTCCAAAGAATTTAAAATATATATATCTTCATCTTTTGTGACCAAAATATCACCATTGCCAATAATATTATTATCTTTTTGAATTGGAAATGATCTGGTAGTTCCTTCGCTACTCCTAATCACTACCTGAGACCTTACTTCATCTAAAAGATATATGGTTCCATGCTGAATATCAAAGCTACTTACTGGGTTTATGGTCATACCCTGAGCATATCCGATTTCTCCTTCCCCATTTCCATATTTAATTGTATCCACCAATTGAATGCGAGATAATTCCTCAATCGTGAATGCATTTGTTTTTTCTTTTTCAAATAGAGAAGATAAGATAAGTAAAGGCAGTATAAAAATGACAGCTGCAGCAGCAAACAGCGGAAGTACCTTCCCCCTTGTTTTTTTCTTTGTTCCTTCCAACATGATACGATACTGTAATTCATTCACAAAGTCTTGACTTGGTACTAAGTCTGGCCTAACTTTAATTGGACGAAGCAGCTGTTCAGCCTCTTGAGTTAGATTTTCGGCTTTTTTCATCTAAATTCACTCCTTCCAATACGTGTAGTTCCTTCTTCAAAACCTTTATAGCACGATAAAAGTCTACACGTACTTTTAATTCGGAACACTCCAATATTTCTGCCGTCTCCTTAATTGTCATTTCCTGAATTCCACGTAAAATGAGTAAACTACGATAATGAGGCTTTATTCTCAGTAAAGCATTTTGAACTTCCTCCCACTGCTCTTTTATTAGTAGATAGTCATCCAAGGAATCCTTTTTATCTTGGTATGTAATTTTTTCTAGCAATTCAGGTAATGTTGACTTCAGCTTCTTTTTTCGCAAATGATCTATTGCTGTATTCCTTGCTATCGATAGTAACCAATATTTTGCACGAGTGCGATCTTTTAGCATATGGATATTTCGTATTGCTTTTAAAAAGGTTTCCTGTGTAATATCTTCTGCATCCTGTTTGTTACTGGAAAAATATAAAGAAAAATGATAAATATCTAAATGAAATTTTTCAAATAAATTTTCTATATCTATACCGTTACTCACTTACATCCCCCCTTACTAACAAGTCGTATTTCATTACATTTTGTTTCAAATATTCTAAGATTACTTTATTTTGATAGATAAAAATTTTAATTACTAAAGTACACCTCTGTAATGCTGTTGTTGTAGGAAAAGGTATCCAATCTTAAAAAGAAGTAATAATACTAACAACATACTAGAAATTGGAACTTTTAAGTTTACAAAAAATAATTAAAAGTCAAAGTAAAAAAATATATTTTCTACTTCGACTTTTATTTATATAACTTAGTTCCTTAAGAATCATTAAAATTAAATTAATTTTACTTTTTTATTCAACTAACCTGCTCCGTTAGTACAATAACTTCAACAAAAAAAGAGTTAATCCTTCTTGGATTAACTCACCCGGTAGTTTAAGTGAAAAATTTCATAATAATCCCTTTTTAATGTGATTTTTTACAAGTTTATAAGTAATTTTGTGTCATTCCGCAAGGTATTAAGTACTTTTGTGTCATTATTTTTGACACAAAGTACTTAATATTTTGTTAAAAATGCTATAGATTAGACGTTTTTAATTTAGTTCTTTTGTATCGCTCGTCAAGTTTGTTCATTTTCTACCTATGTTGTTCAACAATCGCTCCCTATGGAATAACTAAAAAACAAAATATTCTTCCTTTCACTAAAGCACCCGTTAGTTTAAGTGAAATTCTTCACTTAAAAATCTAACTACAATGGTCGTGCAATTGTTTTAGTTTTTCAAGTTCGGGTAACAATGATTTATCGATATAAATCCGTAGAAAAAACGGAAGTTAGTTGATTAAAAAATTGCTTTCGTTTAGCCCTGTTTTACATCACTATTTTTCTTTTTATTATTCTGATTATAAATCTTTTTTAATGTTGTATTTATATTATTCAAACTTAGCAAATTAAAGCCTAACATAATAAAAATAACTATTTCACCAGTAAAAAAAGAGACTACACCTATAATTAAAAAATAAAAACTATACCCACCAATTATTCATTTTCCTGATTCTCCCCTTTGTAAATAAGACATCTTTTCCTAAGTTTTTTCGAATATTAATATGTACGCTAGTAAAATAACTTCAACAAAAAAGCGTTAATCCTTCTTCGATTAACGGCCCCGTTAGTTTAAAAATGGGATACGCTCATAACTTCCTTCTTTCGTAATTTCACTTGATTTTAGTGAGCTCGAAAGCGTATCTCCTGAATTTCACTCTAGCGTCGCGGTCAGACGATCACGCGGTAGTGAAGTTGAACAACGCCGCTTGGGAAGCGACGCTCACCGAGCAGCACGAGTCGCATGCGGAGGTTGTCCGGCAATGCTCGCTTACCTCCACCCAATACGATCGGATTAACAAGCAGATGACACTCGTCGATCAGTCCCGCGCTCATTGCCTGCCCAGCAAGCTCGGGGCCGCCAATCGTAATGTCGGCTTCTGAAGACTCTTTCAGCCTCCGAATCGCATCAGGATTGAATTCGCGCTCGATTCTAGTCCTGGCGCTTGAAGCCGACTGAAGCGTCTGTGAATACACGATCTTCTCAGCAGCTCGCCAGATCTGCGCGAATTCCCGTATTTCCTCCGGTTGATCGCCTTTTTTGACGCTCGCCGTCTCCCAGTACACCATCGACTCGTACATTCTACGCCCGTATAGGTAGGTGCCAATCGGCCGCTGGAAGTCAGTCCAGAACGCAAACACCTCGTCATCGGAGATCCCCCACTCGATATTGCCGCGCTCGTCCTCCATGTAACCGTCCAAAGATACGTTAATAGGGTAGATCAATTTAGCCATTTCAATAACGCCCTCCAATTTTCAGTTTCCAACGTAACCAAGCAGCCAAATGGTAAGACATTTATTATTACAAAAATAACTTAGTTATTATTATGAAAAGTATTGATATAGAAAAAAACCAATGAAGAAATATCCAAAATACCTTAACGGTTTAGGCAATTTCTTTAAATCTACATCTGTTGGATACCCTTCAATGTTACTCATATGTTCCATTGCATCATTTATTGGTTTTCTATCTGACATATTCACCCCCCTTGATTACAAATTTTACCTTTATTTACTTATTCAACTAATTTACAAGTAATTCCTTCTTAAGCAACCTGCCCGTTAGTACAATAACTTCAACAAAAATAAGAGATAATCCTTCTTGGACTATCGCCCCCGTTAGTTAAAGTAAAGACCTTCACGATCTCGTCTATACTTTAAACATAATCCAATCTAATAAGGTATTCCAGAATCAGAAGCAGTATAAAAAGACGCCTCTTATTAAAGAAAAGCGCCCGATTGTTACATGACTTACATCTTTATAACCCTTAAAGATACTTTTGAAAGTAGAAATCAAAGTGACTCATATACAATAAGAATCAATTCTTTGTAGTTCATTATTATCATTAAAAATATAGACATCACAGGCTGAAACATAAGATAATTGTTCACCATTACGAATAAATTCGCCTGTTCCATTTACTGCAACGCAATTATTTTCTGCAATAACATTAAATGTAGTGAATTTAGTGGTTACAGTTTTGAAATAATTTGAAGTTTGCTTCCAATTTTCTATTACAGATTCCCTACCCACTAAGGTTTTGTCACCGATAATATTCCATTCAATTGTTTTTGCTAGAAATGGGAAAGTAAGGTCAAAATTACCATTTGAAAACGCCTCTGCTATTTGTTTTTGTTTGAGAACATGACTTTCTGAAGATTTGGTCATAAAACATTCTCCCTTACATGGTTTTCTTTACTATACCATCTGTTGCTTTTCTCCGTTTCTTCCAGATTGCTATTTCGATATCTTCTTGCCGCTCTTCAACAATCTGACCCGATTGTTGAACACAAGTTAAACATCGATCTTCAACTAAACTACCCTTTAGCTCAATAAGAACTGGCTGCGTTTTTGCAGCCAGTTCTTTAAGGATACCACCCTTTAGTTTAAGAAGATGGTTACTGATTTCCTGATATTATACCGAATGAGGCTTCTTCACCATTACTAAAAGACTTAATAACCTCATATTTCTTGTCTAAATTAACCTTATATATAAGTTCATGCTTTAATGATTGATTTGAATAATCAGCAGTTTTAGCAGTATTGTATAAAATGCAAATGCTTAATGTCTTATCGTTTTTTTCAACATTAAAATCAGTAAAATGTATAGCTTTTTCACCTTGTTTTACATTTGAACCATTCAAATATACATAAACAGCTTTTTGATTTTCGAAGAAAAGATGTACTCCATTCTCATCATTAACATCGTTAATGAATGATTGAATATCTTTATTAACACTATTCTCACCTACTTCTGAAAAAGATAATTTTGAGCTACAACCAGATAGCAAAGCGATAGTTACAAGTAAAGATAGTAGCTTTTTCATTTCACCCTCCAAATTTTTTAACTATTCACATTATTCTATCGCAAAAATCCCTACAAAAGATACTTCTTGTTGAATTAAACTGCCCGTTAGCTTAATAAGAACATCGGGAAAGAATAAAAAATCCAATAACAATGATAACTAACGTAATAATTTTTGTTAGACAGCCACCCTTTACTAATGAACTTGGGTCTCCAACCATTGAACGGTTAACGGCATCAGCAAAATCAATCATAGGATTTTTTTCCCGTTTTTCTTTTTTATCTTTCTGCATAAAATATGCCCCCTGTTGTTGAATCCGTTCACAATATATCCTTTAAAGTTTGCGAAAATTCCTTACAAAAGGTTTCTTTCTTGTACAACTAACTGCTCCGTTAGCTTAAAAAGAAAAAAACTTTACTCCTTATTGAAGTAAAGCACCCGTTTGTTTAAGTACATTGTTTCACAAAGTTTTTAAATAGTTTAATTAAAATCATCTTGAGATAAGTCTGTATTGACTCCCATTGTGGCTCTAAAACCTTCCGCTGCTGCAATAATCACTTGTGAAGGAGCAATAACTGATGTATCTCCAGCGGCATATAGCCCTTCAATATTAGTTCTGCCAAATTGATCAGTTATAATTCCACCGAGCTCGTGTGTTTTACATCCTAAAGATTGACCGAAAGTGGTGGCTTGAATCCATTCAGGTGTCACAAATCCTCCATTCCTCTTTACCTCTTCACCATCCTCAAAAATTACAGCTTCTAAACTCCCATTTCCGCCAATTAGAGATTTAATTTTTTGCTCATATACTTTAATTCCTTTTCTTTGTAACATATTCTTTTGCTCTACGGTTAATATCTTCTTTCCATTGGTACAAACAATTAAGTCTTTGCTCCAATTGTAAACTGTTTTAGCCATATGGAAAGCAGAGTGGCTTTCTGAAATAATCATTAGCGGAAGGTCTTTCAACTCCCAGCCATCACAATAAGGACAGCTGAAAAGACTTTTTCCATAGAAATCCATAATGTTTTCTATTGCCGGATGAATTTCCTTAAGTCCTGTAGCTAAAATCACCTTCTTCCCTTCAATACATTCTCCTTTTTCGGTCACGACTTCGAAATGCATTCCCGTTTTTTTTACATCAATAATTTTTTCATTTCTTATCATGATAGAAGGATACTTGGCTATGTCCTGATGAGCAATTTCTCTAAATTCTCTTGGTTTAATTCCGTCTCTTGTAATAAATCCATGCGACTCTTGGGTAACTGCGTTTCTTGGAGAGTTATTGTCGAATAAAATCACATTTCTTCTTGCCCTGCCTAATACAAGTGCAGCGTTTAAACCCGCTGGACCTCCACCTACAATTACACAATCTAACATAATAATATACTCTCCTTTTAATTAAATATATTAAAGACCTTTATTATCTATAATAGGAGGATAAAAAAAGACATCATTTATATAGTTTTATCATTACGGTAGCCGGGGTAGAACGTACCTGTCCATAGGAGGAGGATCCCGTTAGCCGCCATATCCACCTTACCTGGCAGACACCTCCTCAGGTAAGCGAAAAGACCTGCCATATTGCGGGCCGGTCTTTTTGTTGTACATTTAATTTTGTGATTTTACAAAGTCAATAAATGCTTCGACTTTACTGTCCAAGAAATTAAGCGTTCCTTCGTCAACTAATTGGCCTGATTGTTCATCAAACTTCTGATGGGCAAAACCGATTAGTACTTCATTTCCGCCCGGAGGAAGGATTCTTGCTTGAATGCCAGGGGCATCCAGAATTTCACGCAAATGCATTTGGGCACGGACGGTTCCGAGCATTCCCATAGTCGCACCGAGAGCCATGACTGGTTTGCCAATGAAAACCTTATCCACCCTCGAAGCCCAGTCCAAGGCGTTTTTCAAAACACCAGGAATCGACCAGTTGTATTCCGGAGTAATAATGACAACTCCGTCAGCATTTGAAACTGCCTCTTTGAATTCTTTTACAGACTGCGGCGGATTGTTTTCTTCATCTTGATCAAAATGAGGCAAGGAACGGATGTCGGCAATTTCCAAGTTCATTTTTTCTTTGTATCTTTCCTGCATTGTTTTAGCCAGCTGCATGTTATAAGACTCTTTCCTTAGACTTCCTACGAGTACAACAATATTCAACCTTTATTTCCTCCTGATGTATTGGTAATAATTTTTGAAATTAAATTATGTAACACTTCGGATTGTTCATCCGTTATTCCATTCAATACGGTTTTATGGTTATCCCTAAGAATAGGGATAACCACACTTTCAAGGCGTTTGCCTTCTTCGGTTAAATGATTAAAGATTCAGCGTCATCACGCATTCGTTATATGACTTCCCCATTCGCCCTTCGGTTGCAACCAGCTGACGCTTCTATCCACAATTAAATCGCCCAGTGTTCCTTCGTAATTCTTGCGGTATGGTTTAATAAATTCTTCCGCAAGCCAGCTATCTCTCGTGCCTTGCCATGTTTCATAAATGATCAAGTCATCCGGCTGATCCAGATCGTCCGATACAATGGCGCTAATGAATGCCTTCTCGGATGACATCTCCTCAATAAGGGAAGATAGCTCCTTGCGGAATTCTTCTTTCTTCCCTGGTTTAGCCTTAAAACGAATATTGAGTTGAACTTGTTGATTGGTCATATTGACTCCTCCTATAAATTTTATATTTTGCGGCGATTCCGTTACACCATTCCCCAAGTACTTGAAGAACAACTTACAAGATATAGTTCCTAATTAATTTTATTTTATGTCTAATACCTTTAAGTACTTGAAGAACAACTTACAAGATATAGTATCCTTCAGTAAGCACATTAACGGAAGTACCCACTTTTTTGTGATATAGTAACTAAAAAGTAATAAATGTGGAATGGAGAGGTTTAGACTTGAAAAAATTTAGTTGTGGTTTTGAAGTGACAAAGGAAGTTATTGGCGGAAAATGGAAAGGTCTTGTATTATACTTTTTAATGAATGGACCAAAGAGAACGAGTGAATTAAAGCGCATTGTCCCAAATATAACTCAGAAAATGCTGATTCAAACACTAAGAGAGCTTGAAGACAGTGGACTTGTGAGCAGAAAGATGTATAATCAAGTACCACCGAAGGTTGAATATTCATCCACTGAACTTGGAGAATCTCTTAAACCTATCTTGCAGGAGCTCTGTCAATGGGGAAGCCATTATGCGGAGCAAGAGTATGCAGAAGGTGAATTTGAAATCGCACAACCAGAAGAGGCTTCTTAATGAGGAAACCAGCTTATAACACCTTATATGTAAGGTATTTTATTGTTGTACTAAGATTTGGCCATTTTAATTCGAAGTAGATGGCCTCGACTGATTCTTTAAGACCATTAAAGCTTCCTTAATGTAGTTAAAAACGGGGGTAGCGTCCTTGGAATCTACTTGCGTTGAAATCCGAATTTTCCTGACGCTAACCCATTTATTATAGGGATTCTGCCCTGTTGTAACATAAGTAGAACTTCTTTACTTTTTACTACAGGATTACTGGCACGACTATTAGAACAGAAAACAGTTACCAATTAGGTAACTGTTTTCTGTTCTCTAATATAAAATACTGAATTAATCTCACTCTGTTTCCAAATGGGTTCTCATTATCTATACAAAAGAAGTTAATTATTACGGTTTTTTTCTCCCTATTCACATAACTGTTCAATAGTTTGATGATACTTTTCGGGGAAATCAGAACTAAATCTTATGGCATCATTTTTGTTTTTTAAGATTATAAAACCATTAGGAGGATGAAGTTTTGTTTTATGCAAACTCATATCTTCATCAAGAGATACCATTACTTCTATATACGGCATAAGAGCTATCCTTGAGCGCTCTTCTTGAAATTTTAAATTTTCTTGATTCTGAATAAAAATCTTTTCATTTTGTTTAATAACCTTCATATTTTGGCTTAATGTTAAGCACACTGCGATTAAGGTTGCTGCCCCTCCAAGATAACTCCCCCAAAACGCCAACCATTCGGCATTACCTAAATCCTTACCTGTATTTAAATCACCATATATATAAAAGATATTTAGACCCACAGGGATTAATACAATCAATAATGAAATAGGAATAATCCACTTATTATCTTTAAAAAATTGTCTCATCTATTCTCCTCTGATTTATTATCGATAGTAGTCAAGGTTTATAATACCAAATAATAGTCCTTTTCGCTTTCGAATAAACTACTTTCTATTTATTTCAACTAGTTCAATATTCAAAGTAAAATACTCCTAATCATGACTAACCTTATTCAACTATCCTGCTTCGTTAGCTTAATAACTTCAACAAAAAAAGCGTTAATCCTTCTTCGATTAACGCACCCGTTTGTTTAAGTATAATCATTCACAATAATTACTTTTTCGTTGGATTCTATTTTAGAAGATACTTTTAGTTTAGGTGATGGAAATTAGGAATCCTACAAATTATATGTTACAATGTGTTAACCATTTTATTTACTGTTTTCATGTTCCCTACTCATTAATGAGTGGGGATTTTTGTTTTTAAAGAGAAATAAAAAACAGACTCTAAAAAAGAGTCTGTCCATGTTTAGCATTATCATTACGCCTTATGAACGTTAGCAGCTTGTGCTCCACGTTGACCTTGCTCAACATCAAAAGTCACTTCTTGACCTTCTTCTAATGTTTTGTACCCTTCGCCTTGGATAGCTGAGAAATGAACGAATACGTCTTCTCCACCTTCACGTTCGATGAATCCGAAACCTTTTTCGCCATTAAACCATTTTACTTTACCTTTTTCCATGTTTGTTGCCTCCTAGTGTGTTAGCACACCAATGTATTACTTATCTTTGCTCTCAGTGATCATCAAGACGAAAAGTTCTTACTAATACTATCCTTTACACCGAACAAAAATAATCAATTTTAGAATAGCATTTTTAAATACTGTGTGCAAGGAACCTTAATTCTTTTACTAAAGCACCTTTTAGTTTAAGTACATTTATTCACAAACATCAAGCTCAGCATCCTTATGTACGATTGGCGCATCATTTAGAATTGCATCACAGTATACGCTAAACTTCGGATTTGCAAAACAAACCTTTTAGAATAGAATCAGCACATTCCTCTGGAGAATTTAAATGTGTGTTGACAGTATAATTATATGGTATATCTTTTGCCATAATTTTGCTTTGCCAATCTGACAGATCCTCGGTTCTATCTCCACGTTCAATATTTCTTTGGCGGCAAATTTCCAAAGGGCAAAACACTTCAACAATATGTAAGGAATATCCAGCAAAAATGTTTTTTACTTTTTCATAATGCGGTTCAATTTCAGGCCTCTCCAGCAAAATAACTGGAATTGGATTTCCTTCTTGAAATATAACATTACCAAAGGCACCTATGAAAAAAACCAATAGAGAAAAGGTGATGAATAAAGTAGCAATAACCGTAAACATTTTGTTTATTATCCTCTTTACTAATTTCTTTTCACTGTTATTAGACTGATTATTAAGGTTATCCCCTATTTTTAAATTTAAGTCATCGTGCGTAAATTCTTGATAACCCGTTAAATATACGTTGTAGCTCTTTACAATATCTTTTAACACTTTGTGATCAAATTCTTTAATTTCTTTTTCTAATTCTTCTATACAAACGCTTTTAGTAGGTGTTATTTTGCCTAAAGCATTTACAACTATCCTTATTCAAGTAACCTGCCCGTTACATCAACAAGGCAAGAGCATTATTCTTGTTTCAGTAAATCACCCTTTAGTTGAAGTATACTTATCCAGTTTTCTTACCGATATACATTATATGTTCAGCTAAACTAAGTAAATCCTCTCGTTCACATACCTGTTCTGCTAAATCTAACCAAGTATTTATTACTTCAGTGTCATGCCTAAGGAGTTCTGGCTCACGAAGATATAAAAAACTTTCACAGCTAAGTAAATGAAGTTTTTCCAGATTAAATTGATTAAAGAATGGAAGTACATTTTTTGGTGAAATAAAAAAGTTGTCTGAAAACCCTTGTCCTGCAAAATCCTCTTCTTCCACTATTTTATTTAGTTGTGCTTTCCGCTCATTATCTAAAATGAATTCAGGGTTACGTATGAGATAGTCCCAAACAAACGAATAAGAGGAAACAAATGCCACAAAAATATTTCCATTTGGTTTTAATTTTTTCAAACATTCGTTGATAGTTTTAACTCTATCGTTTTCGCTTTTAAGATGATACATCGGACCCATACATAGAACATAATCATATAGTTCATCTTCAATATCAGATAAATCACGGCTATCGACTTGCAATCCTTTAATAGGGAGACCAAGTTCCTTCGATTTATTCAATGCAAAGTCTACATTCTTTTTCGAAAGGTCAGCTAATGTCACATCGCAACCACGTTCAGCAAGATATAAAGAATACTTACCTGGACCACCACCCAGGTCTAATACTTTGTCTTTAGGCTTAATATAACGATTCAAAAAACGTTTTGTAAGTTCAAATTCTACTTTGTGACGTTCGAGTCGTTCCCATTCAAAATTTACTGTTTCATCATAAAATTTCCTTACAATTTCTATGCTCTCCAATTTGATTCCCCCTCGAGCTTAATATCTTCAACAAAAAATCGTTACTCCTTCTTCGATTAACGACCCTGTTTAGAAGAAGAGTATACTATTCTATTTGTCGTCTTTCTCAATCAACTGTACTTCATTCGCCTTTTGTAAAAAGGTGGTTATTTTTGACACATTTTTGTCACGTGTTTTTTATCTTCTTTTGACTTGTTTTGTCGAATGTCTTTTATTTATGTAAAGAGTTTTGCATAATATTGTTTGTGTTTGTTTTAAGTAAAGCGTTAATTAATAAAGAGGTGTAAAAATTGTTACAAGAAAGTGCACAACGTAATAGAGAAGCTCTTATTTTATCAATAGTCCAAAAAAGGGATGAAATGATTCGTCTTGCTACGTTAAATGGTATGTTAAACAGTAAGACAATTAAATGTAGTCAAGAACTCGATAGATTATTAAATGCTTTTAAAAAGTTTCAAATTCATTAATTTACTTAGGGGTGTCCTACGTCAGCAAGCAAATTTATTACAATAGTGACACCATTTTTTCTCAACTAATTATTCTAAATAGCAATTTGCTTTTTTACTCATTTCAACACCGTCTTTATGAGACTATTTCTCCATAAAAACCCATTCTCCTTATGTAAGCTGCCCGTTAGCTTAATAACTTCAACAAAAAAAGCGTTAATCCTTCTTGATTAACGCCCCCGTTTGTTTAAGTACAATTATTCAAAATTTGAAATTTGTAAAACGCTATCATATTTTTTATAAAAGACAAAAGCCGATGTACCTGAAAGGAAATCGACTTTTTCTTGATGAATAGTTCTTAATACCTTATTTGACGGTAATATGTTAAATATCAAGTTTACGGGTACCAATCCATTTCACCATTTCAGGATCTCTATGTGAAAAGAACAAGCTATCTTTTGTATCTAGCGTAAGGATCTTCTCCATATCATCTTGGCTTAACTCGAAGTCAAAGATATTAATGTTTTCAATTATTCTTTCCTTACGAACAGACTTGGGAATTGCAACGACTCCTCTTTGTATCAACCAACGTAAAATCACTTGGGCAACAGATTTATTATATTTTTCGGCTATTGATACTAAAATTTCATTCTGGAACATATTATTCTTTCCTTCGGCAAATGGTCCCCAGGACTCTATCTGCACATTGTTCTCTTTCATAAATTTAGAACTTTCGATTTGCTGATTGAAGGGATGCGTTTCAACCTGGTTAACAGCAGGAATCACTTTATTGTGAATGATTAAATCAATTAAGCGGTCTGGATGGAAGTTACTTACTCCAATCGCCTTAATTCTCCCCTCACGGTTCAATTCTTCCATTGCACGCCAAGAACCGTATACATCCCCAAATGGCTGATGAATTAAATACAAATCCAAATAATCCAATTGCAGTCTTTCCAGTGATTTTGCGAATGCTTTTTTTGTGCTATCATAACCAGCATCCTGTACCCAGAGTTTTGTAGTGATAAACAATTCCTCTCTTGCTACACCAGTCCTTTTGATTGCTCTGCCGACTGCTTCTTCATTTAGATAAGACGCAGCGGTATCAATCAGACGATATCCTGCCATAAGAGCTTCGTAAACAGCTTGTTCACATTCTTTTGGATCATTCATTTGAAAAACACCAAAGCCTAGTATAGGCATCTCAACACCATTGTTTAAAATTACTTTTTGCATACGAAATCCTCCTATTTGCATATTAATCTTCAATTCTTTGTGATAGTAAAGAAAGGTAGAACGGCGTATACTTATTATCCATCAAACAAAAATGCTACCGTTATCAAGTTTGTATTAAATCATTGCCTAATCCTCTTAATACCATTTATAAATCAAATGAATATGTAGTAAGATTAACTAGCACTTTACGAGAGTATGTTTTTATATTTAAAGATGTTGGGTTGGGATAGCTTTAAGTACGGTCGGAGCTGATTACCTAATAACATCTGTTGATTTTAGAGGGGGATGGGTGTTATGAGCACCTCAACTAATTTGTTACAATTATTAATTTATTCTTTTTTGATACGGAATCCCTTGTTTAACTAACCTGCCCGTTAGCTTAATACTTCAACAAAAAAAAGAGTTAATCCTTCTCGGATTAACTCACCCGGTAGTTTAAGTGAAAAATTTCATAATGATCCCTTTTTAATATGATTTTTTTACATGTTTATAAGGAATTTTGTGTCATTCCGCAAGGTATTAAGTACTTTTGTGTCGCTCGTCGGTTAGTTTTATTTCTCCTCTACATTCACATAAATATTTCCAAATAATTCCTCACGATTAGGAAAATCCGGCAGAACCCTTTATAAATAAAGAAAATGACGTAAATTTACACGTCATTTTCAGTGCCATTTATTAAAGAAAGCAGCCGAAAACTTTATCCTTATAAAAAAGCCGCATTTATTTCATTAAAATGCGGCTTTTTCTATGCATGCTTAGCAGCAGCCGGCTATTGAATATCATTTAAACGATTGTTTAAATCGAACCAGCTCAGGCGCCAGCTTCTATTTTCTCACAGCATTCTGCACATGCATCAAATATTCTTTTTTATTCAGGGGATTATGGTCCCTTCGCTTTCTTGTTGGTATCTCACCATCAATTTTTTTATAGCCTAACGGCCTAGCGATAAAGACGCCCTCACCCTCCGTATAGGAGTGAAGACCGACCTTAAATGGCTCAGTTGTCGCGGCCGGTATGCTTCCTGTTATGAGAACTGCTTCATTCATTAATATAGGTTCATTAAAATCCGCCTTCATTGTTGAAAGATTAAATATGGCCTTGCTCAATGCTTGTGCAGGAACTCTGAGCTCAAAGCTGTTAATAGGTTCATAAGCTTCTGTACCGGCCTTTGCCAAAGCCTCCATCAAAACGAGAGGCGTCAAGTTTCTAAAATCCCCGGCTGTGCTTACGGGACTAGCGTAAGCAGTATGTGTCAGCGTCACAATGACGTCCGTCACCTCCCAACCATATAAACCCTGCTTCAATACATGATACACCGTATCCTCTATTGCTTTTTGAAACGATAAGGGGAGGGACCCTAATTCCACACCTAGCTTATAAATGATCCCGCTATTTTGCTCACTAGGTTCAACCTTAAATCCTACCGTTGCATAGAATGGATTCCCGTTACTTCCCATGACCACGACCGCACTTCCAGCAGCCTTTGGCTTCTCCATACATATGATCCTCGTTTCAGAAAAACCAACCTCTATATTATCTTGCTCCTGAAGCACCGATTTAATGACTTCCTTCTGTACTTCACCGAAAAGCGAGATATAGATTTCTTGATTAAAATCATCCCTAGATATCTTAATAAGCGGGTCTTCCTCCGCCATAAAAGTCAGCGCTTCATACAACTTTTGAGTATCCTCGCTATTATTGGCCTCTATCCTCGTCTCCATATTCGGCTCAGCAAAGGAGACATTTCTGATGTTATCCGTCCATTCTCCAAGGACATCACCGATTTTAAGAGATTTAAGGCCATGAACAATCCCGATGTCTCCCGCTTCAATCTTTTCTGCATGAAGCGTCTTGCCTTCTCGAAGCGCGCTGAGCATTTTGACCTTATCCGTGGATTGCTCTAGCCCACCCTTACTATTTCTCCTGCTGACAAGGACTTCCTCTCTAGCTCGAAGTACACCTGAGAACAACCTGACGTAGGCTTTCTTTTCTCCCGAACGCTCTCTTTCTATCTTAAAAACCATCGCAGAAAGAGCTTGTCGATCGCCTGCTGTATCCCGACCACAATTTACAGGAAGGAAAGCTTCTAAACTGTCAATCAGCGCTTTGACACCGATACCTTTTACCGCAGACCCAATGAATACGGGGAAAACCTTTCCCTCTTTCGACTGTTGGCTGATCTCATGTCTTAAGGCTTCCTCAGTCTGCACTTTGCCGTTAACATAATCCTCGAGCAGTGTCTCGTTATTCATCGACAGCACATCAATGCATTTTTCTACGAACGCTTCACTACCGAAGTCATAACTTTCAGCTTGCGCAGTATCCGTTCCTTCATTTACTCCTGTATATAAAGGGATAGCTCGATCAGTTAATTTCTCCTCAATGTTTTGGATAACTTTAGAAGAATCGGCCCCACTTCTATCGATCTTATTAATAAACAAAAGAGTAGGTATTTTTAGCTTCATCAAACTGTTCATCAGGATTTTGGTTTGCGCCTGTATCCCTTCAACGGCTGAGATCACGAGTATTGCGCCGTCAAGGACGCTAGTAGATCGCTCCACCTCTGATATGAAATCAGCATGCCCCGGTGTATCTATTAGATTCACCTTAAGATCTTGGATTGTGAAAGATACCGTCGAAGCTTTAATCGTGATGCCTCTTCTCCGCTCCAGGTCCATGGAGTCCGTCTGAGTATTGCCCTTATCCACTCTTCCAAGCTCGCTTATAACCTTTGTTTCATATAGAATATTCTCAGTAAGGGTCGTCTTCCCTGCATCGACATGCAAGGATCCCTATATTTAACATTTTCATTCAGTAATATCCTCTTTTCATTTCTCATATTGGTTTCCGCTCCCGTTCTTTTGAATTGCCGCATAACTATATACCTCCATTATGGTTTTATTTTTTTAGTTCAGTCATTTCAGGCCCAGTCTTACATTCGTGCTGAATCTTCTGACAATTGCACTTTATCATGATTGAGGATGTTTCGCAAGAAAAGTTTAAAACACAAGCACTGAACAACTCCAATTGCCTAGATCCAATTATCGTCAGTCATGAAAAGAAGATAAATCAGACCACCCGCGCTATGCCAAAACACGAGTGATCTGATTTACGTTTTAACGCTTAAAGCAACGCGTCAACTCTAGTCGTTTTCCATTTCCTTAACGAGATGCTGCAGTTGACCTTTTACGTTATCATTTGATATATCTTTTCTTTGCTTTAATAAAGAACATATTTGCTCATCAATTGGGTATAACCGTTCATCATAATGCTCGCTCGGTCGCTCAAATGGTATTTGTTTCATTACATTCCCACCCTACAGGTATTGGAAGCTACCTAACTAATTTTGTCTAACTTTATTGGGTCAAATCATTGGGTGTGCTTTTTTGTGTGTTAAATTTAATGCGAATTACACTACAAAATGATTTTACTTTTATACTTTTTTTGTGCCTCTAAACGGAACCCGTTCAAAACATTAAATTCGTTTTTTTTATTTTAAACTATTAAAATTAAATATAGGCCAAGATAAAAGAAAGAATTAAGCTCAAGATTGAGCCAACCAAGAATGGTCCGGCCCTTAGGGTTATTTTCTCATTTTTTGGTGTATATGCACCTGCCATTAATCTAAACACCCCCATCTCCGCCCGTTTTGTAAAAAAGTCGCCACTTGAACCAATCATAAAAGTAAAAAGTGCTAAGAAGGCTGATCCCATAAACAAAATCGTTATAAAATCAAATCCGAAATAACTTGAGATTCCCCATAAAATGGCAATTTCGATGATGGCAACAAATAAAACTTTACAAATATATGAGATCATTATTCCACTCCACCTTTTGAAGATTTCTTCAACTCTTCTGATTGTTTGCTTTATAACTTCAACAAAAAGAGCGTTAATCCTTCTTTGATTAACGCACACGTTACTTTAAGTACAATCCTTCACAAATTTTCTTTAAGAAATAACAGTAGACATCTAACTTAGCTATTCATCTGCATTTATTCGACAGTTCAATGTTATATACTTAGATTACTTAGTTAAATGTTTCTCTTCAATAAACTCTAGGAAGCAATCCTGAAGCTCATCTTCAGTTTTAAAAGAGTCAAGAAGCCATTTTGGTTCAATTAGACAGTCAGCAGTCTTGGTTCGTTTGCGAGATTGGGTAGACTATGCAAATCAGTTAGACGATCCTACTTGGCGTACAAAAATCCGGGTTCCGTATTCTTTGAGAGAAAACCCAAGCTGTTTAGGTTTATTATTAACCCTTCAGGGAACATACTTATACCCATTATGGTTAATATGATGTGTCATTAGTTTACCATTAGTTATATTTAATACATCGCCATCTGTATTTATCATGTAATTCGGACAACCTTCAACTTCTTTCCATTCACCAATAGATGTAATTTCTTTTATTTTATAAAAAGTTTGTATATCCATTTGTCACATCCTTAGGGAAATTTCCCCTCATCAATAACAAGGAGGTAAATCTGCGAGGAGACAAGATTGAACAGATTTAATCTCTTTAACTGTATCAAAAAGTTATTTTCTATTCAGATATAATTTTATTCAATAAATACCCTCCGGTCTTCAACCTTTTTATAACAGTATATTACAATTCCTACTTCAACTAAACTGCCCGTTACTTCAATAAGAAAAAGCATTATCGTTGTTCCAGTGATGCCCCCGTTAGTTTAAGGTATCCCTTCAAATACTGTATATCATTAAAAGCATATAAAGGGAGAGCTCTATACTAGCTCTCCTTAAGTGAAGAAAATTACAATTATTGGAGTTACTTAGATTTCAATTGTATAAATTTACGTTTACCTACTTGGTTAATCGGCTCCATTGAAGTGTTTATTTGTAAGTGAATGTCATTAACTTTAGTCACAAAATTACCAATTGAATGTTACATTCTTTATTCAATACCTAAACTACTGTCCTATGCCAATTGTTTCGCAATCTCCCAGGGATGTCCTGCCGGATCGATGAATGAAGCTGTTCGTACTCCCCACGGCCTATCGATCGGACCGTTAAGTAGAGCGACCCCGCGCTTTTTCAATTCATCACAGACTGCATCCACGTCATCCACCTGAATGGTGAGCAGGAAACGGAATCCGGATTCACGTGTTGCGATTGTTCCCGGTTTCATCAATCCGTGTGACTCTGAAATATCCAAGAGGTTCACGCTCACATTCCCGAAATTAAACACCGACGAGACCTCGTCTTCATATACTGCTTGAAATCCGAATATTTCCTGATAAAACGCCTTAACTTTCTGAAAATCCTCAACAAACAGCGTAATGACATCCACATTCATAGTTCCTAAACTCTTCATTTGTATACCTCTCTATTAAAATTTTTCAGCATTTGTTCGAGTTCGGTTTTCTGACGCAGGTGATGGCGAAAATGAAATCCAACCAATGCGAACCACTCCTGCGCATTTAGCCAACCAAAACCGTCGTGTCTCTCTTTAAAATTTGGGTTTATTGAATCTATTTTTTTGTCCCATTCAGACATTCTCTCAAGCAACTGATTAAGTCCAAGCATAAGATCCTCTTTGTTTTTCGGATTGCTGGGCAGCCCAGGTCCTTTAATTTTGATTGGAGGGAATGCACGGGATTCAAACAATTCTTCACCCCCTTCCGTCTTTCCCTGACTTATCTCATCTTTTGCAGACGCACATTTTTCCACCTGGTCTAGATAATAATGCGAATCTTCAATCAAGTGAGCGTACATTTGACCAAGAGACCAAACTCCCGGCTCTTATATAAATCTTATTTGATCCAAAGAATAGTGCTGGAGTTCCTTTTTGTAGAATTCGATTACGTCGACATAGCTCAATCAGCATCACCTTCCCACTTGTAAATTTTTGCCATTAATTCAATTATAGCAAATAAATAGAATTACATATAAATTTTTTGTTTTTCAAGGTGTTTTTTTATGGATAATAAATACCATGACTGAAAGTTTTCTAAATGTGCGATTCTATTTATTATCATTGTTGATATGATTAACTATTTGCAATCGCTGTTCTTAAGTAATTGTTGATTGGAAAGATTAATATTGGACAGATAAAAAAAAGAAAAAGACCCCCCTTTGGAAAGTGAAAGTCTTAATACCTCTAAAGGGTTTAAAGGAGAGTTTCCCCCCTTACCCTCCAATATTATATTCTTATTAACATTTGTTACTTTAGTAGACCACTGCTTTATCTGTTGTTAAACTAACGCACCCGTTCGTTTAAGTATAATGTTTCACAATCTATCTTGATGTAAGCATAAAATGGTTATTTCAGGCTCATTCTTTTGTTCCAAAATGTTACCACAGATCTTTCTTGTATTCCCAACTGATTATGTAGTAGCTCCTATCTTTCCTCAATAGCTATAGTCTCCATCACTATCTCTTCTTGTTTTACCGCCAAGAGCTTATTAATTTTGCAATTTCCAATTTGGTCAGCTCTATCGTCGAGTGGTAAAACTTCACCAAAAACTTAAGTTCCTCAATTGAGTATGTTTCAAGCAATTTTTCAAAAGCTTCTCCCATCGAACGATATATATTGTTAGTGGAAGATAGCTTTTCTTTATTTACGGAAACAATTACTTTACGACGGTCCTTAGTGTCCGGTATGCGGTGAACGAACTTTTCTTTCTCGAGGCGATCAATGACATTTGAAACCGCCCCTGTAGTAAGGTTTAGTCGTTTTGCTAGTTGTCCAGCCGTCATAGGACCTTCTTGCAGTAGAGCTGAAACAGCCTTTAGATCCGTGATCCCTAACCCGAGCTTTTCTGCAGCGGCTTGGTGAAATAAAGCTGTTTCGGTACTATTCTTTTGGGCCAAACTTTGCATTTGATTTATAAGATCTCTTCTTTTCTCGGAATCATTCATACAAATTCTCTCCTTTACCTCTTGACAAATAATTATCTTAACGATTAAGATAATTATTAAGTTATTATTAAAGACATTATAATTCAAACTAAAAAGATTTTCAAGAAAAGAGGGATCGACTAAACATGCACACTAGTTTCGTAACCTCAAAAGATGGAACGAATATTGGTTATCGTGAAATAGGGCAAGGTCCCGGGTTGATCATTGTTCACGGCACTATGGAGACGTCTCTTAGCCATAGTCAATTAGCCAAAGCACTTTCAGACAACTTTACAGTTTATTTGTATGATCGTCGCGGACGTGGCCTTAGCGGCCCATATAGAGACGACCACGTAATTCAAAAGGAAGTGGAAGATCTTGAGGCCGTTCTTTCTAAAACAGGTGCTCTCTTTTTATTTGGCGTTAGTGCAGGTGCTCTTATCTGCCTCCAAGCCGCACTCAATCTAACATCCATTGACAAAGCCGCACTCTTTGACCCTCCTTTAATTATTGATGGGTCAGTGTCGAGTGACTTTATGGTTCGATATGACAAAGAGATTGCCGACGGCGACTTGGTGTCAGCGTTAGTAACAGCTATGTTGGGAGGTCAAATGGGGCCGCCAATTTTTAATTCTGTCCCTCGCTGGCTTCTCAAAATGCTCACAAAGATAATGTTAATAAGTGACGAGAGGCATGCCAAAAAAGATAATGTAACAATGAAAATGTTGGCCCCGACGATTCACTATGATTTTAACTTATCCTTTGAGCTCGAAGACAAACTTGAGTGTTTTAATGCGATTGATGTTGAAGTCCTTTTGTTGGGAACGGGCAAAAGTCCTCAATACTTCAAAACAGCTCTTGATGCATTGACGCGGATTCTACCTCATGCCGAACGTGTTGATTTTCCCGAACTAAACCACGGTGCCTCAGGTAATAAAAACAGAGGCGGAAATCCCGAACGTGTTGCGCAGGAATTGGTTAGATTTTTTAAAACCAAGATGTAAGACAAGGAGAGATATTTGATATGATGGAAACTTGCTAGAACATCGAAAGAATACTGTTTCAGAAATCAATCGGTGGCTTGCTCTCTGTGCAGTCGCCGGACCGATCTTGTTTGCGTTAGCATATACAATTTTGGGTTTTCTTCGACCCGGGTTCTCACTTGTCAGTGAGCCCATCAGCGGCCTCGGGGTTGGTACAAATTCCCTAGCCATGAATGTTTCTTTCATCCTTATGGGGCTACTGCTTTTCGTTGGTGTCATTGGTATCTTCCAAAACATGAAAGAGTTGGGTGCGAAGGCTCGGTGGGTTTGCATTAGTTTGCTTGAACTCTCACCGATTGGAGCTATCATCTGCGGTCTTTACACCTATGAATATCCTTTCATTTTATTGGCTTCTTTCTGGCTTGTGGTACCCTGGTAATATGCTATCTTGTGGTCGGGCTTTTTCTTCGCCGTGTTTTGCATTATCGTCGGATTGGTAGTTGGCTGATCTTAGGCAGCCCCCTTACTCTGATTTTGATGGCTCGCTTTTCGACGGAAGTAGAGATAAATGTATCTAATGAACGAGCGACTCAAGCAGGCGGATCTGACTTCCGTCCTTCTTGACATTGTGGAAAGCAAGGACGATATAGATCGGTAATGAAGGTGGCTTGGGAAAAGAAATAATGTTAAAAATGTAAGATGAACGATACACCCTGACTAGTAAACCGAAAAAACATTGATCAAATGTTGCGCATTGATTAAATGGATTTTTATTTCGCCGAAAATGAGGTTGAGAAATAATTGGAAAAGGAATTCAAGAAAAATGTGTCTTAATCCTTCTTGGATAAAAGCCCCCGATAGCCATCCATGCAGCACAAAATCAGTGTTTCACCACAGAGAATGAAAATGGTTAGGTAATGTCAATACTGATACAGACCTTAATCCAGTCAACCCTAATCCATAGACTTATGAAGTAACACTCTCCTCTTTTTTAACCATTGAGCAGGGTCTTCTTAAGTATTGTCATTTTTCAGTTCTTGAAGAAACTTATTGTCATGGTAGTTCAATAAGACATTTAATGGCTTAACACGGTCATTTTTAAAAAAACTAACGCTTTTTAAGATAGAAGAGATTTATATATCTCACCAATAATCCCTTCCAATTGATGAACGCCTAATTCTGCATTCGTCATAATAACGGCACCTTTTTTAAAGTGTGGATGTGCCACCATCATACATTGAAAACCTACTCCCCAACCTAGTGATGTAATTTCTAGTTCTTTTTCGGAGCCTTCAAGAAACACACCTAATCCTGTCCAGCTTTAACCTCTTTGCGGGGTTATCATTTCTTTTGCTAAACTTTCCGAAATAGCCATCTTACTTTCTCCCTTTACAGCATTCATTAACTCAAGAACTAATTCAGCTAAATCCAAAGAAGTTGTCCATAGTCCAGAAGCTGCTGGATAAGGATATATAGGATGTTTTCCATCTACTAATTCCCCGTTTTTGTTATGACCGCAAGAAAAGTTATCTCTATCCACTTCCGACATTGTTGTATTTAATTGGCTATTTTTCATTCCTAGTGGTTCAAATATGAACTCATTTACCACTTGATAAAACGGCTTTTTCGTTACATCTTCTATTAGTTGCTGAATAATACAATAGCCTGCATCTGAATAATGGAATTCACTCTCTGGCTCGAATTGAACTTCAATAGGAACCTTACAATAATGGGATTTTCTCTCTAACAATTCAACCATCGAAGGAAAACCTATATCTGAATTTAGTTCTAAAAAACTTCCTTCAGGGTCCTTGATTCCAGATTGATGACTAAGCAAGTTTCTAAAAGTAACTTTTTTATTTTTTGTATTTTCATTTTCAGGCACTTTCCAAGTAACAAGTCCTTCATTTACATTTTCATCTAAATCAAGATGCCCTTCTTCTAGTAACTTTATAGCTTTCATTCCAGTTAAGAATTTACTAATGGAACACGCACTAAAAATAGAATCATCATTTACTTTTCTATCACTATTAACTTCAAGTAAACCATAGTTTTCTGTTCTGCTGATTTGACCTTCTTCGAACAATGCAATACTTAAACCGTTTACATTATAATGTTCCATTCGTTCTTCAATTTTGATGTTTTTTAATTTCATTATTCTCCTCCTAGAACTTTATAATGAAATTATAAGACGAATGTACGTTCTGACGCTTTTGTTTGGAAACAAGATTTCCTATTGAACTAAACTGCTCCGTTAGTTTAATAACTTCTACAAAAAAAGCGATAATCCTCTCTGATTAAAGCCCCCGTTACTTTAATTACATCATTTCACAAACAAAATCCTACTTGTTCTTACATAGATTATTCTACATTTAATTATAATTTTAATAGATAGTAGTCAGAGTCTAAGTATTTTTAATGCATTTTTAAATTTCATATTCTTATATTTGAGCTTTTCTCATCGATGAAAGACTGAACCATAGTCCGCATAAAGCTAAACCAGCTATCGAAATCCATAAAGCCGTTTGGAACCCTAGTCCATCGGCTATGGCACCACCTAGTGGGGCGCCGATAACGATCACACCACGGTTGATGGATCGCATCGTTGCATTCATGCGACCTTGCAGATGAGATGGCGTGACATACTGCTGATAACTAATTTCCACAGGACCCTCGATTCCCATGGCAAAGCCGTACAGTAGCTGTCCTACAACCGCAAAAATGAGAGCTATGTTAAGTGGGTCGGAGTTGTTAGCTGCTGGAGCTATAGCCATCAGGATTACTGCTGGAGCATAGAGAATTCGAGAAAAAGTCATTGCACGCCCGACACCAAAGCGCTCACCAGCCCGAGTAGATAGAGAGGTTCCAGCGACCGCACCGACACCTGCAGCGGCGAGGGCAAACCCAAGGTGCGAGGCATCGAAGCCAAGCTCAATCAAAAAAAAGGATACTAGAACCGTCATCGTCATGCTATGAAAGAGAAACCAAGCGTGCGTGTTTAATGCGAGTGTACGAAGGTTTTGGTGTTGGTAGACCCATTGCAATCCTTCCTTGATTTGCTGACTAAGTGGAACAGCCTTCACTTTATCTGAGGGTTGGTGTTTAACAGTGGCCATTAAAATACCTGAAAACAGATACGATAAGGCATCTACAAGAAGGGCAATAGGTGCACCGATCCATGAGACAAGTCCACCTCCAATGGCTGGACCTCCCGTTTCCGCAACAGCTGCGCTTTGTTCTAGCCTTGCATATGCACGTGTTAATAAAGGACGAGGGACTAATTGTGGCACAAAGGACCGGTGGGCAACATCATTAAACAGAGACATGGCGCCAAAGAGCACCAACAGGATCATTAGCCAGCCAATACTGAGTACTCCTGTGACAGCCAATAAGCAAATAAAAGCAAATATAATGCCACGCCCCATATCTGTTACCACCAGTACAGTCTTTCGGTTAAAACGATCAACCAAAACCCCCGCTATTAATCCCAACAGTACATATGGAAGCCATCTTGATGCTGAAACCCAGCCAACATCAACAGCACTACCTCCCATATTAACCACCACCAATACTTGCAGAGCAATAGTCGTAATGTATGTGCCAAAGATGGAAGTTGTGGATGCAATCCAAAAACGAACAAAGCTTTTATTCTCCCATAAATTCATCGGGGGTTCACCTCTTTTGCCAATTTAGCCACTTTATCCGTTATTCGTTGAAAGTCTAATTCACCTAAATAAGGCAATTTTATTCCTCCATTAAAGTGCCCGAATGTGGAACGTGTGATCTATTAACCATCTATGATAAAACCCAAGCTGTCCATTATTTTTCTCCCTCACACACTTATCTGTACAAATTGAGAATACAGTTCTATTTTTACAGAAGATTAGTTTTAGAATAAATGCTTTGCGATACAAAACCTGGAGCAATTTGCTTTTTACTATTATTTCTACATAAAATTATGAAACTCCTTTTTCAACTAACCTGCCCCGTTTGTTTAATAAGCCTAAATCCACTCAGCAAACCAAACGACATAGTACGCAGCTGGAATAAATATTAACTGGGCAGCTATCGTTCCAACCAATTTGGAGCTAACCATTGTCAAAGAATAACTTTTTAAGTAGATATACTGACTTTGTTTATTAACCACCCTATCAGCCAAAACAGAGGCTTTTGGATCTGCAAATAAGGTCAGAAGAATAGTCGCAATTCCATTAATAATTCCAGAAGACATCAATGCAGCCTGGGCATAATCGCTTGGGACTTACATTGAGGCATAAATCGAGGAAAGAATACCTGTCGTAAACACAGCAGAAATAATAACATTAATTAAAAAAAGACGTTTAGGAATGGTCTTTAAAGTTATTCCTTCTAGGTATGACCATCTTGGCATCCTGGCACATTTGGCAACCTTTCTTAAACCAGATAAATTGAATTGTTTAATAAAAAGCGAAACTCTTTAGTTCAATAAGAAAAAAAGGCTTAACTCCTTCTTGAAGTAAAGCACCCGTTACTTTAAGTACATTTCTTCACAAATTTTACAATTTTCATTCTAAATCTAATTAAAGCTGAATTACTTGAAATACCATTTTAAAGCATTCGTGTACAGGATTTTATCGGTAGCCTGTTCATCAAATAGGTGCTGAATCAATTCAATATCTCCATACTCAAAAGGTCTTTTTGTTCTTGTAGATGGCAAATCTGTGCCAAACATAATTGCATCAGGATTTGTCTCATATATATGTATTTTAAAGCATTTTCAACATTCAGTTCCACACCTCGAAAAGTGTGTTGAAATAACCTTTGTGTTAATTTCAAGATTTTGTAATGCGAAGGCTGATGGTTTGTTTTTTCATTGGCAATTATTAACCTGGGAGTATTATGAATACGGCTAAATTTACCACATATTCTTTTCATAATTTATAAGTGTCAAGTACTGGTTTATTGGTTCCTTCCCTGTTTTTTTAAACCCGAGTTTTTCATAAAAATGGCGATTTCGATGATCATCTTTTGGGGTATGAAGTGACCACTTTCGTACATGAGGGAATCGTCTTTCTAGCTCCTGTACTATTTTAGAACCCAAACCTTTGTTTTGAAATCGAGAGCTAAGAAAAATCGAAGACAAATAATAATGAGTATAGGTCTGTATGACAATGCAGATTCCGCCTGCAAGCTTATCTTCAACAAAAATAGAATAATGCAAAGAGTTTTGCATTTTAAATAAAAAATATTCCAATGATTCAGTTGCTGGATTTGTATCGTAATCCTTATATTTCATTAAATCGGAATAAAACGCTTCTCTTTGAATCTTTAACAATTCGTATGCTTCTGTATTTTTTGATGGTAAAATCTTAAATTTCATCTCCATACCTCCTAAGCCATTTAGACGTTTTTGCATTACTTTGAACAATGTAATAAGAAGAAAATTCCGGTTTCCTCCTTCTTATTGGAGGTAAACAATTAGCTCAATCATATACCGTTTACAATAAAATATGCCTGAAAAGTTCCTTCTGGAAGGGTAAACTTTTTTTATTTAAGATAAATAAATCGCATAAAGTGAACAATACTACGATTTAAAAAAGATTGCTGTAATTAATCAAAATCCTTTTCGAAGTGATCGTTTGATAGTTAGACGTTAGAAAAAGTACAGTTGATGTTAAAAGAAGTATATTGATGTTTGAAAACGCATATATACCAAGGGCTAAATTCCCCCGGCAAAATGGGATACAGCGGCTGTATATGGGATGAACGCTTCAGTGTGCTGATTTCAAGCCGGACGTACATTTGAGTAATAAAAAAGCTGATTTTCCTAATTTGGAAGATCAGCTTTTTCTACTTTGTGAAGAAATGCACTTAAACTAACCTGCCCGTTAGCACAATAAGAAATAATCCACTATTTGGGGTTAAATTGTTTCAGTAGAAAATCTAAATCTTCAGGATAAGCTTGTTTTATTGTTTTCATTTCAGAAATTGACTTCCAATCGGCTTCTGCAATAATTTTATCAGGATCATTAATTCCATTACTTTCACCAATCTTTTCGACTTTAAAATAATATGTTCTTACATCAATTCCTTTAATTGTGGTTTCTTTTATCTTTAATTGTTCGATAACTTTCACAGCGTATCCTGTTTCTTCTTTAACTTCTCTAATACAGCATTCCTCTGGACTTTCTCCCTCTTCAATACCTCCAGATGGGACTGCCCATTCTTCTGACTCAAAACATTTAACCATCAACATTTCATTTTGTTCATTAATACAAATTCCTGCTGCCCCAGACCAACTTTTCATTAATTCTCCCCCCTATTCTTCAACTCTTCTGCTTCATTAGTACAATAAGTTCAACAAAAAAGTGCATTAATCCTTTTTGGATCAACACACCAGTTAGTTTGCAAAAATATAAACAGTATTTAATGCTATAGCAATGACTGATTTAACGATGGATTCTTTTAATACAATTGCACCTATACCTAATAGAACACCGCAAAATGTCACCATTTTTTGAGGCAAGAAGAAGATACTAAAAATTAAAATTCAGACAAAATTAACATCAAAACTGTTAGCCCAAAAGCTCATTATTCTTATCGTAAAGCAACGGACATTCCGCTGCCTTTTAACTTGAATAAACCATTACTGATTTGCAGCTGTCTTATTATTCTCCAATTTTATTAAGGTTCTTTTCATTTAAGTCTCCTTTAAATAAAAAGGGTACTGTCTTTCCATCAGATAATGTTACCACCAATTGGTTTTCGAAATGTTCTATATCAAGTACATCGAAATCGATTTCCACTCTCATATTATTTGAACCTTTAGGAATAGGTATTGTATAGATATCTGAACCGCCTGGCCATATAACCTTATCAGACACCAACCCAACAATGCGAAAACTCACATCCTTCTCATCCTTTAAATAAATTGATTGTCCATCTTTATTGGTAATTTGTATCTCATCACCAGTGTCATTGGAAATATTATAATAAAAAGTTGTCATAGAATTTTGTCTTATATTTTCCCTGAAAATTTCCTTTTTCCTAGAAACTTGAAGTAATGTAATCGTTACTCCATCGCTTTCTTGAGTTGAATGAAATACATAAACCATTGGATAATCGTCAGATACACGGTTTGAATCACACCCCACGGTTGTAAGCGTTGTCAAAATTATTAATAAATATAAAAACCTCAATAACGCCCCCCCTCTTGTATTCATCATTTTAATTTAATGTATTTACTTAATTCTAAGATACGATAAATTTAAGTGAAATCCTTAAAAAAATATAATTTATTTGGTGTAAGTACAACCAATTTTCTCCCCTTCAAACCTATAAAGAAATGCTAACTCATTATTCAAAGAAAAAAAGTTGCAATCATAGTTGATTTACTGCTCTTGCCCCCGTTGTAGTCCAAGAATTGATTTTTCACTTTTTATCATTTAATTTGAAAAATCTTCCGACTCCTACCTGCATCAAGATTTTTTATTTCACAATTTTTCTTAATTCATCAGCAATTTCATATGGAATGGTATCTCTGTTTTCTTTCGTAATTGAAACTAAATGAACGTTTGGATTTTCTTTTAATTTATCAACCTCTGGGTGGGAATTGAAGAAAATTGTCCCAATAATGATTTTATCGCTGTTCAATACCTTATTTACCGTTTCTTTAAAGCGTTCTGAAAAGAGTTGCATTAGTCCGATTTCATCGATAATTAAAAACTTTTTTGTTGTTAGGGCTTTTTCAATCGTTGGAATAACTAATCGTCCAAAATCTTCAAGTTCAATGCCATACCTACCAAGACGAAGCTCACTAATTGAATCGATATCCGCCAAAGTCGTTCGTTCTCCTGTTAGAAAGACACAAACAAATCCCGTCCTGACATCGTCTTTTCTAACTTCTTCGGTGTAAAATCCTTCACAATTTTCTATCCCGATCGCATTGATTATTTTCCGAATGCAGGTTGTTTTGCCTGTTCCAGGCTCCGCAGTAAGAAGAGTAAATTTTATTCATATTATCGACTCCGTTTTGAATTATCTAATCTTTTTAACATTTTATTTGGACTTACCTCCCAAGATTCATAAGGGATATATCTACTCCGCAGGAAGAATTTCTTTATTTTAAATAACCTTTATGTTACTAACCTGCCTGTTAGTTTAATTACTTCAACAAAAAAAGAGTTAATCCTTCTTAGATTAACGCACCCGAAAGTTTAAGTACATTTGTTCACAAACTTATTGCAAGAAATGCTAAAACATTTGTTTGATGTGTTGAAAAAATAATTTCACAAGAAAGGAACATCCCTCGCCTTCATTCATTTTTTTTATTAGAATTCAGTAATTCTACTTCTATTTCTTCGTCTGATACAAATTCCTCTTCATTGCTATGATTCTTACTATTAGGAAATAACAATAAAATGCCTAAAATTAAAACAATAAAAATTGGCCAAGAAACATCAAATACAATTGAGACAGTAAGCAATGATAAACTAATTATTAAAAGCCCAAATAACCTGTTCATAACATCCTCCTATCAATTCCCAATTCATAAAATCGTTATTAATATTTATTCTTGAAAGTGATTACTTTACCTTCATCAACTAAATGCCACTTTAGTCAAAAAAGACCGCCATAGTGATAATCTAGTTGTTTTGTAAAGCCCCCGTTAGTAGAATCAGAAACCTCTACATTTCGTTCAAGTATTCTAGTAATTGCTGGATGTTATAGTTTTTTGCATCTTTTGCAAAAGCATTGCTGAAAAGGTTATAAGCAACCTCATCGTTTTCTCTAAGCCAACTGATTGCTTTTTTGGATCCTAAATACCATAAACCTTTTAGTTCAAAATAGATTTCCAAGCTGTCTTTAAGCATCCAATGCAACCTATAATTACCTTCGATGTCATTTTTTTTGGATCGTAGATACATTTTTCTTAGCCAGCCCTTCAAAAACTCCTTTTCTTCATTCGATAGTTTTTTTGGTCCGTTTTTAAATATATTCTCAATTTCCGACAAAAACCTATTGGCGAAACCCTTATCATTTAACAATATTTTCCCTTTATTGATTCGCAAAAATTGTGAGGGATTATCCATCTTTTCTGTATTATATATCCAAACATCTAATTGTTTACCTTCATAAGATTCCACGTCATTCTTATCCTCGGTTATATCTGAAAAACAAACAATATCCAAGTCACTTTCTTCTGTAAAATCGTCTCTACTGTATGAACCGTATAATATGATCGTATGACAATCATATTTTTGTTTTAGATGCATTGTTATTTTTTCGAATAATATATTTTCGTTCATAAATCCATCCACCTTTATCAAGGAACTTTGTTGTTTTCTTAATTACACTTTGTTCCACTAAACTGCCCTGTTAGTACAATAACTTCAACAAAAATAAGCGATAATCCTTCTTGGACTATCGCCCCCTTTAGTTTAAGTGTAATTGTTCACAAACTTATTAATTAAATAGTTACATCTATTTTTTTTCAATCGCCATACGCAAGTTCGAGATAACTCCAATAAGCAATACTAACGAACAAACCATTTTTTCGAAAGGTGTTCCAAACAATTGTTGTATAAATCCAAAAGACCAAAGTACAACAAAAAACCAACATATAACGGTTATTCCTCTTTTGTATTTATATAGTTTAATTCTACCAACAATCGACGTAAAAACTACTCCAATAATAGAAATAACGATATTTATAACAGATATTGGTAGCTGTTCAGCGAATGATTCAGACCTTCCACCATTAACCCAAGTGAATGGAATACTTTTGCTTATAATAAGAAAGTGGATTAAGATAGTCAAAGAGTAAAAAATAATTCCCATAAATACAGCAGTTTTAATATTAATTTTCCTGAGTATTTCTAAAATAAAATCACCTCATTTTTCTTCCTGTTTCAATTTTATTAATCCAGTAATATACTATTCCTATATCTCTTACCATCTGACAGGTAACTGAAAGTAAGATTTCGAAGAGTTATCAAAAATCACCATTATTCTTAACCAGAGCAAAAAACATCGGCTAGGTATTCTTGTTGAACTAAACTGCCCTTTAGTTTAAGTACATTTCTTCACAATCTCATCTAAAATATCCATTTATTTTGAAAATGAGTTACTTAGCAATCTGGCCCTTTAAATGAAAATAATGCACATATCCTTGTTCAAGAATTGCGCCCGATAATAGAGCTCCTATTAGCTGGTTAGTAAAAAAAATTAAGTATTATTTTAAGCCAGTGAATTTAAAGTGTTCTTGTTCAATAAGTTTAATAAATTTTTCTCTTTCCTGTTCGTTTCTAATAAGTAATTCAACATTATTAGACTTAATAAGGTAAAGTTTCACTTTTCTGTTATACCAAATGACATAACTATATCTATAGTCTTGATACAATGTGGAAAACCATTTTTCGTTCCTTAATTTATCAATATTTTTTTCGAGTTTAGATTTAGGAGTAATAAAAAATAGAGCATTCGCTAATAAGTCTATAATGAAGCCAATAATCGCCTCAATAATAATATCAAACACCTCAACCTATTTTTTTTAATATCTTTTAGCTTAAACGTATTTCTTATTACATATATTGGCCCGATTGTTGAATACAAGTTATAAACCTCTCTTGAACTAAACTGCTCCGTTAGCTTAATAACTTCAACAAAAAAAGAGTTAATCCTTCTTCGATTAACTCACCTTTTACTTTAAATACAGGACTTCACAATCTTTTTTTACACCTCATTAAACTCAATCCCTAAATGTGTTGTACATGCAAAAAGACGCCTTCTTATTTAAGAAAAGCGCCCGACTGTTGAACAATGAAGTATGCGAAAAATAGGTCCGTAAATACGTTCTAATTTATTTTTAGCCATCCATAATGCAGGAAAATAACCCGCTTCACCATAGAGAATGAAAAGGGCTTCTCATTTTCAATACTGCTTCTACGGCTGGGCGAGGAAGGTCGCTAAATTATTGTGCTTTAGGACCAATCTACGCCAGGCCAAGAGGATTGCAACTTTCGCAACAGAACAATTTGGCCGAGATGATACGTATCGTGCATCATGATATTGCTGAGTAAACGTTCAATAGAATCCCTGTTAGCTGCATACGGAGCTTTTAACTTTTCATCGTCAAGGTCCGCAATGACCGTTTTTAATTTATTCATGACTTCATTTAGGCGCTGCACTGTCTGAGTCCACCCAATTTCATCTTCTGGATCTCCCGGATTTCCAAAGGTTTCTTCATTGTCTTCTGCCTTATGCGGATTCTCTGTGCCCTTAATTCGATGGATTACGTCTTCATTCCAAAATATCAAGTGGTTGACAATCTGCCAAATCGAATTGCTGATTCCCGAACTTGTCCATGATGCCTCAGCTGCGATGACTCCATGAAGCGCCTGATCCATGGATGCAAACCAATTATTCTCATGGCAATGCATGTCGAGTTGTTCTAAAAACATTTTGGTTACAACTTGCATACAACCAATCTCCTCACTGTTAAGTGTAATCTTACGAAAAAATATTCTCAATGGATACTCCATTCTTTTATTTTGAGAATACAACAAAACCATGATCACTATGACTTATTCGACTCAACCAGCATTTATTCCTTCATTTTGGTGAGAGCTATCTACCTTACCAGGGAAAAGCGAACCGTAACCCACTGCAATTTTCATAAACGCTGCATTTGTACCCCGCCCGATGTTAAAATTGTGGGTTCATCCCCTGTAATCGATTGATAAGCCGATTGTAGTGTTTTAATCATTGGATGATCGGCTGGGATATAATGTGTAGAGAATTTTTGCGCATCAGGTAAAATGGCAGGTCTCAGCTTTTTTCGAGATTATTTCATAGGTATGTTGGTAATCATTATTTAATGGGAATCGAATGTTCAACTGAATTGAGCCACCATGAGAAATATTAATTGTATATCACTTCTTTTACTTCTTTTACTGTCACTTTTTTTGACTCAGCAATCACTTCAATCGAAATTTATATCCCTGACAACATTCGAATTGTATTACGTAGTATTTCATTTTTCCTTCTCTCGATCAACTCTTTATCACGTTCATTAAATCTTTCAGGGTATTGTCCTACAAGGTCTAATACTCCATCAACTCGATATCCCTCTAATGCTTTGATAAATTTTTCTACTGCATCATATACTTAAACCTTTTCGAATTTGAAGTGCTAAAACCTCTCCCTCCTTATTGAACTTAGTAAGTTTAAGTGTATATATACACATGAAAAGGTATCCCTATACCCATACTAACTTTGGGAGGTAGGCTATCTTATGAAATTCATCTGGTTGTCAGTATTATTATTGATAGGAAGTCAAAACAATCTTCCTGATAATTTAGTCGTTAGTCATGAAGGGAAAACAATTGCAATTGTTAATCGCGTTTATTTTTCAAACCCATTAATAGATATTCCGCTTATTGATCAAAAAAACTACAATGAATTTATACAAAAACTAGATAAGAGCATCTATAAACCGCCAACAAACGCTTCTCTGGATAACAATGGGAATATTGTTGCTGAAAAAGTAGGGTATAAACTGGACCATGAGGCGTTCACACGTTTGTTTTATACATATTTTTTCAATAAAGGCTCCTCTTACGTAGAAGCTCCCATGCATACAATATTTCCAAACGTGGATAGCGAACTGCTCTCACATATAAGAGTAAATCGAATTGGACATTATGCTACCTATTTTAATTCAAATAACAGAGAGCGTTCTCATAATATTTTACTTGCAAGTGAAGCAATCAATAACCACGTTGTTTTTCCTGGTGAGACTTTTTCTTTTAATAAAGTGGTCGGAAAACGAACGAGGGAAAAGGGCTATAAGCGGGCACCGGTTATCGTAAAGGGTGAATTGTCGGAGGACATTGGTGGTGGAATATGCCAAATTTCTTCAACGTTGTACAATGCAGTAGATAAAGCGGGGTTGACTATTACTGAACGATACTCCCATAGCAAACGGGTTGGCTATGTACCTTCAGGAAGAGACGCTACTGTTAGCTGGTATGGACCCGATTTCCGCTTTACGAACAAATACAACCAGCCTATATTGATTCGATCAAATGTTTACGGTGGAACCGTTAGAATTTTGGTGTATTCGTCAGATACCATTAATAATGAGCCACGAAAAATTCCTAGCGCTTCGTATAAGCTTCCGGAAGAAGTTCCTCTTGGATCAGAGGTGAATCAGAATCATTAAGTTTTTTCACAAAACCGGACTAATGGACTTGGTATGTCCGGTTTTTAGTTTGAATTTATTCTTTTTTCATCGAGTGTTGTACTTGCTTGCGGAGGATATCTGTGATTTTCTAATATATCAGTTTAACCTTTAATTTTAAACTGACTAAGCTAACAACGGACCCACCAATAGGTGAGTCCGTATTAATATATATCTTCACAAAGTCATCTGATAATTAAGTCCATTGCTGCAGTATCAGTCTACTACACAATATAAGAGTTATCCTTGTTCAAGAATTGCGCCCTTTTATTGAATAAGAATTTTCTTCAAATATTTTTATTTCAGTAATGTATATTTAAGGCTTTTTATAAAACGTCACTTACTTATTTGTTACCGAGTTGTTCAGCCAAACCGATTAGAAGTCCTTCGATTCCACGAATGTAGCAGAGCCGATACGAGTCTTCGTACTGAACCACTTCGCCAACGAGCTGAGCACCATACTTAGTGAGTCTGGATACCATTTCGTCAATGTCTTCAACGGTGAACATGACGCGTAGATAACCTAGGGCGTTTACAGGAGCAGTCCGGTGATCTGATATAGTAGGTGGGGTGAGAAATCGCGAAAGTTCAAGTCGGCTGTGGCCATCTGGGGTAACCATCATAGCAATCTCTACGCACTGAGAACCCAATCCGGTTACGCGACCAGCCCATTCACCTTCGACAGTGGCTCGCCCTTCGAGGTTCAAGCCAATCTCTTCGAAGAAAGAGATTGCGTCATCAAGGGATTCTACAACGATGCCGACATTGTCCATTCTTAGTAATTTGTTTTTTGCCATAGTCTTATCTCCTTATGTGTAAAAATTTATTATCTGATCATCTTCATAATTATTCTATTAAAAAGTTACAAAATCCTTCCAAACAAAAAACACCTTGTCACAGTATAGGAAAAGGTGAAATTGGGTTTTCGGGTATGTCATAACATCTTGTTAACGAACAACACTTCTGAAACCTTCTACTATTGGAATATTCGATATTCGCGAACCTTATTTCATGAATGCCATCATGTTCAAATAGTTTCAAAAATTCGATACCGTAGTTACTATTCGATAAAACAACTTTGACTACCCTACAAAATATTCCTACCCTGTACTCCATTATATGGCCCGATAATGAAATTTAGGGCGCTTCTTTTTATTTAATTCAATTCACATTACCTTTTTAGTATTTTGCAGGTACTTTGCATTTTTAAATCTAAAAATAACCCTATTCATTAATATTAGCAGAAAACCAAGCATGCAATAAACAAAAGTGAAACCTACTATGACTAACGCTACATTTGCATAGCTGCCAACTCCATCAGGAATATGACCATTCGGATTTAGAAAGAAATAAGGATAGAATCCATCGTACATTCCTCTTAATAATGATATAGCGCCGTAGAGTATTGGGAAAGCTAACCAAAAGACGATTGATTTGTAACTATACCACTTTTTCTCTTCAAAAATGATCCAGTTTAGTAAAACAAACATTGGAATTAAGTAGTGTAATGTAAAATTTGTAATTATCCTAATCCCGCTGTATTCTCCACCACTAGAAAGGATAAGGTGGTAAGTTGATAAAACTACCATCATATAAATAAGCGCTGCATTTTTATACAAGTCCAACATACGACTTTCTTTTTTCTTTAACAAAAGAACAAACGTGCTAACTGTAAATATTATGGTAACAATGATATTAGAATGAATTGTGAATTTTGTAATAGATACACTTGGTTCAGGAGAAAAAAGTATATGTAACGGCACACTAATAAGTCCTATTGCAGCAATTATAATATGAAGCAAAAACTTTGTGTGTGTAAGCCTTTCTTTTGAAAATATCTTAGTCATGATTCACCCTGTATAAATATATAAAATCCTACGACATTCCCTTCTTCAACATAATGGATTAGGTAGCTGAACTTTGATGGACCCAACAGCAGAATTACCTTCTAAACCTCTACGTAGTTCAAATACATACCTTCGCAATTTTTATACGTTTCATAGTGCAAAAAGTTTCGAACACTTAATCAACAATATGTCCCATTCACAAAGAAAGACGCTCTCCTTATTTCAAAAAAGTACCCTTTAATTGAAGATCATTCTCGAAAATCCATGCTGGACAGATATTCAAGAAATGCACCTGATTATTCAGTAACTATTACTATACAGACATATATTTTTTTCGATATTTACTATCAAGAGCCCCTTCCTCCATGATTGTAAGAGTAAAGGGCATTAATTTTTATTAGCCTTAACCTAATTTATTGATTTGCAGGAGGCCCAGATTCCCTCACCTCAACAGGCACTGATTGATTTAGAACTGTTATTCGATATTTACCGCTTTTCTTTAAAACTATGTCGCCTGTAAAAATACTTACTTTTTTTGCAGATTTTATAAAATCCATTCTATCAGAAAATGTGAATACTTCTGTAGTACCATCTTCTAGACTAAATAGTCTAAGCTTTACTTGCTCAGGCAGATCTTCTCCTTCAACTTCAAGATTCACATCCTCAAAAGTTTCTGCCACCAAATCCTCCTTTGAAATCATTAGTGTGGCCTTACCAATCTCCACATAAGGTTCCTTCACATAGACTGAGAAATCTCCAAAGGTTCCTTCCTTATTTATTAACTTCAGGTTCCAATAACCTTGCTTTTCAAAAGGCTTAAAACTTGTTAAGGCGTGAGCATCAGAGCCATTCATGCCGTTACTTAATGTGAAAGAAGCCATTTCCTGAGTAATGCCGCTGTCAACATGCACACCCTCTATTTTCATATCCTTATTAACAAGGTCATCCGGATTGCCCCAAAGATAAACCATTATTTTTGATATACCTCTGTAATCTTCGGCTACCAATTCAACTGGAAGTAATAAACTCACTTTTCCAGGTATTCCAAAGTTTGAATCTAGATAAATTTGCTTCCCAGCTTCGTTAAATAGAGCAAAATATTCACCAATCTCTGCTTTCTCAACACCTTCCGAGGAATTAGTTTCAGGCAGTTCCATATTCTCTAAAAATAAAACAGGAACAATAAGCATTAACGCAAATAGAGCACCCAACACACCAGCCCGCTGAAAAGAAAAGCCAAATCTTCTTCTAGGCGACTTTTTCTCCAGAATCGCCTTAATAATTCTAGTTTTTTGCTCCTCATTCAGTTCATAAGAAGGGAGTTCCTTCATTTTCTTAAGAAGCTCTTTATCTGAAAGATGGGTCAACTTGTTCATCCTCCTTTAAAAGCAAATTTAGTTTATTTACTGCACGATGAAAAGTGACATTTACTTTATTATCAGTCCACCCTAATACTTGGGCCGTCTCCTCAGCAGACAAATCAGCAATTCCTCTAAGGAGGACCACATCGCGGTAATTTTTTTTCAATGCATTGATAGCCTTTAATAATCGGGCAGATTCTGCCTTTTGGATAATAATTTCTTCCGTGATTGCTAATTCTTTTCCAGAAGTTTGCCGTAACAGCTTTTCATTAAGATTATGCCAAACACTTTTTTTTCTATAAAAATCAATAGCTTCATTACGAGCAATACTGATTAGCCATGTCTTTGGGTTAGATGCGAACTTAAAGCTCACGAAGGACTGAAAAGCCTTTAAAAATGTTTCCTGTACAAGATCCTCCACATCTTTGGATCCTGTGTAATACACCAAATAATTGGTAATGTCTTTTTCATATTCATGAAACCATTGTTCCACTTGCCGGCCGGCATCCATAGCTTTCCCCCCTTTTGTAATAAGACGGATTTTTAAAGTCTATCTTACAGTTTCACAGTTAAAAGTTTGCAGACGTTAAAAAAGCTACCAAAAATGGCAGCTGATTACTTTAGCTCAATTCAATATTACCTTTCTATGACATTATTTATAATAATTTCTTGTTAAACTAGCTACACCGTTAATTGCAGTATAACCATTCATATTCTCTTTTTAAATTTTGCAAAGAGGTACAATTTTCTAAAGGAAATACTCCACAATCTGGCACGGTTGGGAATAGAATGACTATCCGCTGCCAACTTTACCGCAGTTCCAACAAAGATTATATCCTTGAGGTTTGTATTCTTCATCTAAATATGGTTAAATTCTTGAAGGCTGTAAGATACTTCCCATTCTTTCTGAGTCAAATGCTGTTCTCTGTGCATTGTCGCTTTATAAAAACTACATAGATCCCAATCCCGCAAGAATAAACTAAAAACTCAACAGTTTCCACCCGTAATTAAGTGGCCACAAGAACCGTCCCCTTGGTTCCCCTCTTGGGTAATTTCTCCCTTTACTTCGTATTATTTCCTAGATTATGACATTTCCATAGGAGAATTGTCATAAAACAACTTTTTGTGAAATGTTGTTCATCAAAACATAAAGAATTGTAATGCTATCGTTCTGTAAATCAGATAAATGCCATGTTAGGTTAATATCATGAGAATTTTACTGGAGGTAGCACACAGCATGAAGAATTCTATGAACTCAATAATTGTAGCTTGTGTGGCTACAATTACTTTAGGAGTACACACTAATACAGTGAAGGCGATTACCGAATCTTTCGTTCAAAATGAACACAGCCTTCCAGTACATGACATACAAAATAGTTTAGCCATTGGGATTAATGAGATAAAACAAGATATTTTTATTGGAGAAATTTTACAACCGCAGGGCTTATCCATCCAATTAGTAAAACCTGTGATACATGTAGCTGCAAAAGGCATTGAAATACTAGCAGAGCAGTCAAAACCTACAGCTGAGAAAACTAATAATATGACAGCTGCAGAAGAAGAAAAGGTTCAACCAATCGAACCAAAAGTGGAAGCTCCAGTGGAAGAGCTTGGAACACCTGCGATTTCTATTTCAGATAAAGAAAAAGACTTATTTGCAAGATTAGTTGAAGCGGAGGCAAAAGGCGAACCCTATAAAGGAAAATTAGCCGTTGCAACCGTCGTACTAAATCGAGTGGAATCCCCTCAGTTTCCTGATACAGTGAAAGAAGTAATTAATGAAGTAGTCGGTGATGTTTATGCCTTTTCACCTGTTCAAAATGGTGAAATTACTAAGCCGGCATCAGAAGAATCAATTCGAGCAGTAGAACAAGCTTTAAAGAGAGAAGATACTTTACATGATTCTATTTTTTTCTATAACCCTGAAATTGCAACAGATAATTGGATTCGTTCTCGTCAAACAGTAGAGACAATCGGGAATCATGTGTTTGCGAAATAGAAGTGCCAAAGGGATGGTTCACACGGTTTATAGTGATGATCGTCCTAACATCAAGAACCGTCCCCTTGGACCCCATTAAGACCCCCTGTAATGTATTAGAATGGTCGGATAATCCATTCCCAATTGTCCCCACACAGACTAAATAATACGTTTCTCATACTCAAACGGTTCTTCACATGAGTATATTTCATGGAAAAAACCTTTATACGGGATATCGTCTTCCAAACATTTTATGAGATACGACAGCTCCTCGTCACCCTCTGGATCTTCGCCATTATTCTGCGTCACTTCAAATGCATCTACAATATTTTCCATGAGAACTACGTTGATAAATAAGGGCAATTTATCCAACACCGTACTATCAATCCTAGTCTCGGATCTGTACCCCTCTAGGACTGTTTTAAAATAATCATCCATAAACTTCTTACGTTCACCAGCATCTTGTTCAAATTGTATCCATCCAACTCCATGTGTCCAGAGATCTGCCAGGTCATACATATACCAACCGAAACATGAATTATCAAAATCATATACGGTTATTTGCCCTGTATCAAAATCTATTGAATAATTCCCATCGTTAAAATCAAAATGAATCATACCGAAAGACTCACGGTTCATGTCCAATCCTTCTAAAGTTTTAAGGAGCTCTACCAGTTTCTCCTTAAGTAGAGATAAGGAGCTTGGTATCAGTTTATTGATGTATTCGGCATTGTATTTATCAAAAAAACTATATCGACGATGGACAGGAGTATATTCTTTAGACAATTGGTGTAGTTTCCCCAGAACTTTACCACAGTTATAATAATATTCGGAAATTGGAACTCCTTCCCGGTACCGATAGTTATTTTCCACAAGCATTTTTCCCTTAGCCTTTTTAAAAAGGCAGATAAAAAAGGTATGATTATTATGAGTTATCTCTTCCGACAGATTTCGATTTCTTGAGCTGACTACATCCGAAACACTTCCGCCATTTTCGAATAAATATCTGATATACTCAACTTCTCCCAGAAAATCTTCCCTGCTTCTGTCATTCAAAAAAGCGATTCTAAGAATTTTGGAGTCGGCGCCCTTTTTCTCACAGCTATAAACAACATTACGCCCTCCGGTATGTGCCTTAACCAGCTTGGTTTCATAACCTTCCAGCCCATACAACTTTAACACTAATGGTATTAAATACTTTTCACCAATTTTAACAACCTCGTTATAAGTCAAACCATCCTCTCCTTTAGCTACTAACATATTTAAAACTCTATTATTATTTTATAGACACATCACGTGATAGAATGCGTACAGATCACTCCGATTCCGCGTACGAATGTATAACCACAGAATTTGAATGAATATTTTATCGCCCATCTACACACCATCCAAATCCCTCTAATTTATGTATAGTTTAACAGCTCTTACTGATGAACTGGATAGTAAAAAAACATTATAATTAAACTATCCTCCCCCCAATAAAATCTAGAACCTCTTTAATTTGAATTTTCCCACTATCGGAATAGTCAATTATGGACTATTATATAAAAGTACGATACATACTATTTTCCGTTGGGAGGAATGCATTTTGAAAATGGAACATGTAGGAATTATGGTCAATGACATGGACGAGTCTTTAGCGTTTTATCAAAACATCCTTGGTTTAAAATTAAGAAATAGAGAGTGGTTAAATGACACTGTTGAACTTGCCTTTTTATATTTTCCAGAGCAGCAAAGTGTAGAGATTGAACTTGTTTTTGGCGTTCGGGTTGAAAACGAAGGAATCGTGAACCACTTGGCCTTTACTGTTGAAGACATTGAAGCCGAACTCATACGCTTTAAGGAAGCAGGTATCAAATTAATAGATGAAGAATCTCGAAGCATTTTAAAGGATAATGTTAAAATTGCCTTTTTTCATGGTCCGAATGGTGAGAAGCTAGAATTGGTAGAAAGGTAAATGTATTGTAATAGTAGAATGAAAAAAGAGGGTTACTTTTCACGAACCAATAACAATTTTTTGTCATTTATGAACATAGTAGATTGATGAATGAATAGGAGTTGGATAGCGTATTTAGAAGATGGACAAAACTATTATCTAAATCACAGCCTTTATCCATTTTCCCCTTTTGCTTTATCATCAATTTTCTTTCTCCATACGGAAATGGGGCCCGTCCTTAGGATTTGGCCCCATTTTGCCGCCACATTCATTAGCAAATCGCTAGTAAAAATTAAAACAAATGTAGACAAGACAAAGATAAAATTCAGAAAAACAAAGATGAGTTGGTCGATCCTTGTATTGTTCTTTCCGTAAAACTTACTATATCCAAGTTTTGGTACTCATAATGTTCTTTACTTATTTCAAAAATATAGCACCAATATAGAAATCGGCACTTAGTTTATTTGCTATACGTTTTAGCGTGACGCTTTTGGCGGTTGGCACACGTCACATTTTCGTTGGTGATTATTTTTAAATTTCGTAAATGTTTTTTCAAAATTGCTACCACATGCACATTTAAATAGTAACTTTTGAGAAAAACCGTGATATTCCGTCGTTAGCAACGTACTTTCCGAATTGTTCTCAACAAATTCTTTAATTTTACCGATTGTCCATCGTTTATTCATTCTTTTACACCTCGATATTTTATTGCTTGGCGGAAGCTTTTCCTGGCATCCGTTCAATAATTAGCAAAAGTCGTAGTAACACAATTAAACATCACTATATTTTGAATATTTTACTATCCTTTTTAGTCCTGATTAAAACCACAGTGGATCTTTGTCTTCGGCATCGCCATTATAATTGATTAGAATCTCTTCTCCTGCTTTTATATTTCTGTAAGCATAGAAGTCAAATGTGTGATTTTTAAAATTAATCTCATAAATTGCATTAGGTTCATAAGAATGGTTAAACAACATTCCATAACCAAGAAGGATCGCAGAATGATTTATCCCATACTCAAAAGCGTAATCAGCGAGTAAGGTTTGCTCAATGTATCGATGCTGATCGTTTGGATAAGAAATGACAGGGGCTTCGTGTAAAAGCTCTCCTTTTTTGATATCACATGTAGCAAATACCCCTCTGTTGAATTCTCCGTCACTTAGTGGAGATTTTTTTACCTCAATCATGTTGTTCGCCTACTCACTTTTAAAAAATTTTTCAAACTGTAACCATTTAATTGAACAATGAACTCTTTAATCTATTGTTAATGTGTAACAGGAACTTGTTACATCTATTATTTTTATAATAACAGAGGATTAATACAAGATGAAGTAATCACTATACTTAATGCTAAACCAGATGCTAAATTATATCTACCTGAAAATTCATAGAAAAAGGCTGGTACAATAAGGAATCGAATAACTGATGTCAGAAACGCTACATAAATTCTTTTGAATCAGTTATTGTTTGGTTTGTTAAAGCGGAAAAACAACCTGCTAATAACTCAATAGCTTCAACTAAAAAAGCTTTAATCCTTCTTCGATTAACGCACCCGTTTTTTTAAGTGCATTTATTCATATTTTCCTCAAAATAAGAAAAAGCTGTCAACAATGACAGCCAATATTTCTCTGTTGTACCAGTTAGTTGAAATGTGATAATGGAATGGCCCTTCTAAGTTATTACATTCATTATGGGATTTCTCCTTCCATTTATCTATTCAATTTAAAAAAAAAATTTATTCCAATGGCTTCTCTTACTTCTGAGAGTGTTTCTGCTGCTAATGAACGTGCATTTATACTTCCTGTTTTCAAAACTTCATACACAAAATCCATATGTTTTTCGTAATAGTTTCTTTTATTTCTAATTGGCTCTAATTCTGCTTGAAGAATATCATTCAAATACCTTTTCACTTTTACGTCGCCTAAACCTCCATTTTTATAATGTTCTCTCATTTCTTCTAACTGCAATTTATCCAAACAAAATGCATCTAAGTAAGTGAAGACAGTATTATTCTCCACATTACCAGGGTCTTCTACTCTTATATGATTTGGATCTGTATACATTGACATAACTTTCTGTTTAATAGTGTCTGAGGAGTCCGATAGGTATATTGCATTACCTAATGATTTACTCATTTTTGCTTTACCATCAATGCCAGGCAATCTCCCTAAACCCTTTTCTGGAAGTAATACATTGGGTTCGAACAGTACTTCTCTTTTATATATAGAATTAAAACTTCTTACAATTTCTCTGGTCTGTTCAATCATAGGTAATTGGTCTTCTCCAACTGGAACCACAGTTGCTTTAAAGGCTGTGATATCTGCTGCTTGGCTAACTGGATAAATAAGAAATCCAGTAGGCAAACTTTCGTTAAAATTTTTTTCCTTAATTTCATTTTTAACAGTAGGATTCCTTTTGAGTCTAGAAAGTGTAACTATATTTAGATAATGCATTGTTAGTTCATTAAGCTCTGGAATTTGTGACTGAACAAAGATATTTACTTTAGAAGGATCGATACCTACTGATAAGTAGTCTAATGCTACTTCAGTAAGGTTACTTCTAATTTTTTCGGGATTTTTGGCATTATCAGTTAATGCTTGTTGATCTGCAATCATAATAAAACTATTGTATTGGTCTTGTAGTTTAACACGATTTTTCAAGGAACCTATATAGTGCCCAATATGAAGTTTGCCTGTAGGTCGATCTCCTGTTAACAAAATTTCCTTTTTCATATTTTCTCTCTCCTTAATATTAGAAAAATAAAAAAACTCCGCCCTAAATTAATAGGACGGAGATTATTTCCGTGTTGCCACCTAAATTGTGCAATTATTTTAATAAACGCAATTGCACCACTCATTATCAAGTACTAACATACTTTATCTGCTATAAGGTGCAGACCACCACTTAGATACTCTCTTTTAAAATTTCACCTTGTTCCTTCGAGGTCCATTCATTAGATTTTTTCTTACTAGGTTCTCAGCTACCCTAGCTCTCTGTATTGAAGCTAAATTTAATTACTTCTCCTCATCATAGGATACTGTATTATTTTATTGTAAATATATTATACAATCATACATTCTCCAAAGCAAAGTCAATTCTTGTTAAACTAAACTGCTCCGTAAGCACATAGAATGGTTTCTTAGTTATCGAATCGTAAAATTAACACGGTTTACAATATCATCGGTATTCGCTCCATGCGTAAAACCATAGAAGAAATTGACCACGTGTTCCCACATATCCAGAGTGTATGTGGGAACACAAGTGGTGCTGATGATATTACAAAAAAACTAACGGAACCAGTATTGCCTGATTCCGTTAGGCATATCTTTCTACTTTTTAAAGCTTAAATTGGGGGCATACATTAGAACACTTCTACTGTTCCCCATACCATCAAGATTCTTTGACCCAAAGTTATCAAGCAATACCCGCTCTTCATCTGTTGACGTTGGTTGAAGCGAAGACCCAGTCAAATGAAATCATATTTTCTTCACAAGAATCTCGCCTACGTTTTTTGATATGTTTAGCGGCGGAGTAATATCATGGCGAAAACAGTTTCCAATTCCCTTCGGATAAAACTTCGACCTCTCCATCGATCACTTTGATGGCGGTTTGATCATCAATTGCATACGCCGGCCCCTGCATCCCGGCGGCCCATTTCTCTGCAGCAGCCATGGTGTTATACGGAAGCATCCCCAGGTGCGGAAACATTGCAAAATCGACCAGTCCCAGCGTTTCATCACCACCGTTGGGTGGAGTCCAGCCAACGAAAAATTCCCCGATGTTAGGTGCCATCACCATGCTCCCAGCACTCATTCCCACATATACTGCGTGCAGCGACGGCAAGAGGTCTGCCAGCCCGGATTGCCGCATCCAGTGGCACAGGTAGAGGGCGTCGCCGCCCGACACCAGCAGGACGTCCGTCTCCCGGACCAGCGGCGCCCAGCGGTCTTCGTCGATGCTTGGCAGCGCTGTGAGCTCTAGCACGCCGACGGACTTCCAACCCAGGTCGACCATGGGATTATCGGAATCACCGCTGATGAACTGCCAGGTTTTAACGCCGGGGCCGACCCACGGGTGTCCGTACATCGCGGTAGGGATGCAAAGGGCGTTGGAGTCGGCGATCGGCTTGCCTATCATGTCAACCAACGCGTCATGTATGCTTTTGTTATTGACGCCTGCAGATGTGAGCAGAAGTTTCATAATTTTCAACCTCCCAAAATTTAATAATGTTTGATGATTGACGAAAGATGATTGTTTATCGACTTTCACCTCTACCCGAATCATAATATTTTTAAATTTATCCTCTAAAATTCTATATAGATTTATTTAAAATTCTACACTTTCAATCAAAAATCCTTTTTAAATTAACTAGCCCTTTAGTTTAAGTACATTTCTTCACAACCTCTTCTAAAATATCCATTTATTTTGAAAATGAGTTACTCAACAATCCTGCCCGATTGTGAAATAGAATGACTCGCATTTTTTAACAGCTTTATTATTTTTTAAAAGACTTTATTGTAAATTAAACAACTTTATTATCTCTGTACAACTGTAGAAACAGTTTAGACTTCCCTGTCCAATGTTCAAGGAGTTTATACTTTCTTGTACCAATTTTAAGACATAAAACTCTAAACAAAATCAACATAAACGCTGTTTTACAGTATTGTTGCAGTTTATTCGTTCTTGTCCTTTTACAAGGATGTAGGTTCATTCTTTTCATTTATCTTTTATGTAGGAAGATTCTCTTCGCGAAAATATTGAAGACAATATCCTACATTATATTTAATTACTTGTCCTATAAGTTTTTATTATGGAGGTATGTTTTCTTCAACATACAATACATTTGCATTCAGCAGGTCAATCGTTACAAAACGATTGTGCTTTGCAGTTTTTATATCTTTTTTTGATCAGGGCAAAATATCATCAAGGAGGTGAAATTGGTGGGCAAGAAAAACAAGATCCAGGAAAACGTGAATGTAGAATTGGCCGGCATGGGTCTTTATGGGACAACTTCGAATAAAAACATTGGCGGATATGAGACTTCCGGTGATATTGAAAATGCAGGAAAACTGGATAAAGGCTTTAAAAGACCGGATACAGAAGAAGTTCAGGCCTCAATAAAAGAAGACAATAGAGATCAATCCTATTAAGGGAGGAAAATTTAAATGGTCCAAAATGACAAAAAACAATATAGGGTGACCACCGGGGATTATGAAAATAAAACCGGCGGACTAAATTTCGGTTATGAATATTCTTCCGGAAACAGACTTAGCCAAAATAGAAACAACGAACAAAAAAAAGGGAGCAAAGCCAATTAAACAGGTTTTTTTTCCGGATCAAAATGTCCATTCCTAAGTCAAGTTTAGATTGAAGTTTAATTTTTACCAATCCAATTAAGGCAGGTGGTAATCATGACAAATAAAAATCCTATTGAGTATACAGGGAAGGTTCTAGACCAACGAAATGACCTTACTGGACCTGACGATTCAGGCAAGGCATTATATCCAAAACGGCCCAAGCATGTATCGATCCAGGAGCCTAAACGAAAATAGATCAGACTCTGACCCCCCCAAGCCAAATGGGGGCCAGCTTACATAGACATAAGAACATAGCTTAGTCATTTTCATTTATTTCTTCTAGAACTAAACTATCAGTTAGCTCTAAAACTTAACAAAAAAAGCTTTAATCCTTCTTCGATTAACGCACCCGTTAATTTAAGTACAATAATTCACATAATTATCCCATTGTTATGTAAAAAGGTGTTATTTAGTAGGAGTCCCCTGATGGAATATCATTTGCCATTTACCGTTGTTTTTTTCCAATTAGAACTTCGCAAAGCATGTTTACTATCGTTGTGTCTAAACATACGTTCGAAATACAAGATGATTAATATGGAAATAAAAAAACACTACTTTAGAAGTGTCTAAACTGTCACTTGCATATATAGCATAGGGCTAATAAACATATTGAGTGTACTCAATTTGAACAATATTAATGAAAAACTAATAATTTGTGGATTTAGGATTTATTTTGCACATATTTAGGCGATATTTTGCAAATACAACTTGATGTAGTGTCGGGAAAATTTAGAAATACAACGTCAAAGGAATTCTAATATTAAAAATCTAATTCCTCTGTATTGATATTGAAAATTAGGCTTTTTAATTAGTCCATTATAGTCTGAGTACATTTTTTCACAAACTTAGCTTTTATTACAGGAATGTTGCCCGTTAGTTCAATAATTTCAACCAAAAGAGCGTTAATCCTTTTAGATTAACGCAACCGTTAGTTGAAAATTCCTGACTAAAAATCCCTTATAGCCTTTCCTGTACCCAAACAAGTGTTACAATCCTCGATATGAACTGATTCAAAACCTGAAGAAAAGAATCCTCTACCTGAGCAATCGGGACATATTCCCCTTTGAATTTTTTTCTCTCTTCGTTTTTCTTTTAGATTCCCAAAGAAGGTTAAAGGAACCATATGAGTACCCCTCCAAACTTTACCCTTAGTATCAACTAGTTACATTTTTTAATACTATGGAAGCTAATTTAACTAAGCTGCCTGTTAGTTCAACAAAAATAAGCGATAATCCTTCTTCGACTATCGTAGCAGTTAGTTTAAGTAGAACCTTCAGAATTTCTTTAAACATAATCCAATCTATTAAATACCTTTTTTCTGAACCAGAAGCAATATAAAAAGACGCCTCTTATTAAAGAAAAGCGCCATATTGCGGAAAATTGAAAAATGCGAAAGAGCTCAAAAATGGCTCTACAGTTATTTTAGTTGAAGAGTATTTGTGTTCATTTTTTTACTATATAATGTAATTCAACGAATTGATTAAAAGTTCTAGTTCCTTTTAGAGAAAAATCTAGCTGATAATCACCTACTTTAAATAAAGGAATTCCCTCTCCGATGATAGTTGGTGCAATTGTCAATATCAGTTCATCGACTAATTTTTCTTTTAAAAACGTATGTAGTAAGTCTCCGCCACCAACTATCCATATATTTTTCCTTCTTCTTTTTTCAAGTTATGAGTAAAGTTAACAATGTCTTCATTTACAAATTTAACATCGTTCGTATTGTCTAATGGTGACCTAGAAAAAACGTAACAATTTTTATTTTGATATGGGAATTGACCTTTTTCGTATTTCATAATCCAATCATATGTTCTTTTACCAATTAAGATTGTGTCTATTGTTTTAAAGAATTCCGAATAGCCATTATCCCCTTCACCCTCAACTTTAAATAACCAATCTAAAGAGTCTTCTTTTGTTGCGATATATCCATCCAAGCTTTGAGCAATAAACAACACTATCTTCCGTTGGTTCTTCATAATACGCCTCCTATTTAGACTCTCTATAAGAATTTGCGTTCCCTGATATTTTAACACGGACACTACTTTTATTAACTATCCAACTAGTTAATTAAATAACTTAGTGATTCTACCTTCTTTTTAACCTTTCCTGCGCTTTGCTCCATTAAATGGACCGACTGTTGAAATACACGTTAAACCTCTCTTGAACTAAACTGCCACGTTAGTACAATAACTTCAACAAAAATAAGCGATAATCCTTCTTGGACTATCGTACCCTTTAGTTTAACAAGCATTTATATCAAATCATGGTATTTATAAATAAAAAGCCTCTCAAATTGCTCTGAAGGGCTTTATAGGAGAAATATACGTAGTAGAAATAAAAAAAGCAAGGCATAATATATCCCTGCTTTCAGTATTGACAACAAATTTATGAATCAGTCAGTTTAATAGTTATCTTAGGCGATTATTTCAAACCAAGCCTCGAAATTAGGACTACCTAAAGTACACGCGAAACTACCATTTACAATTACTCCTTCTTTTTCTGAAGCATTGAAAAGTTCGCCTTTTTTAACGTTATATCCATTCGTTCTAAAATCTTCTTTCGCTCTTACAATTATTAATTCGTCATCAGGTATAAATATATTAAACATACTATTTCCTCTCAATCACCGTTATTGACGATATAATATCTCTTGTCTCGTTTATTTTATAACAATTCTAGTGTTCGGTGTATTTAATGTTTCTAAAAGATTAATCAGTTTTACTTAAATTTCTCTAATAATTACCATCTATATTTAATTAACCTGCACCGTTAGTGACATAAGGATTTTTAAACAACATTATTTTTTTTAATGCCTTTATTGTAAATTAAACAACAACTTTATTATCTCTGTACAGTAGCGTCTGGAAAATGCGGTTTTACAACGTTAAGGAAGTTTAATATTAAAAAAGACTTATAAGTATTTATCACTAATCACTTTCAAATGGTGTAACTCATGCCCGACAATTCCATATGCAATGGTACCTATCGAAACTGGGCTGTTCATTACAGTTCCATTACGATCCCATGCTGCATCATCAATGGTTGAAATAAGACTTAACGTGTTGGAGCGTACCGTGTCTAAACCAGCTATTAGCTGCTCCCAAGATAATTTGTTGAAGTTTGCCGCAGAAACGTATTGATCCTGATCCATTGCTGGGAGTGGCGCACTTTCATTTCGTGCAATGGCAAGCATTCGATACGACATCACACGTTCCGAGTCGGTCATATGCCCAATCACTTCTTTTAAAGTCCATTTCCCTGGTGCGTACGCCTTCCTTGCTGACTCCTCTGATATGCTGCTCAAGAGGGTAATGGTCTTAGTTCGTTGCTTACTAAGTATTTCTTCAATATCTCCATCTGGCACAAGACTAACATACCTAGCATGCTCTGGATTTTCAATAGATAATGGTCGTGAACGCACAAGAATCCTCCTCATCGGAATAGTTAATTATGGTTCTAGAATATTATTCGACAGTCAAGAAGATATTTCCTTTATTTGATATTTAATTTCATTACCGCAAAATAATTGCAAATTAAATAACTTTATAACCTCTGTACAACTGATTTATGCAGTTAACATAATACACATAATAATGGATTAATTCACTTTTTATTCCACTAATCTGCTCAGTTAGCTCAATAACTTCAACAAAAAAAGCTTTAATCATTCTTGTACTGCACCCCAAATGTTAGATTCGTGTCTAACATTTGGGGTGCAGTACCTCTCTGATTAACGCCCTCTTTAGTTGAATAACAACTGTCTTAGTTTTTACTGATCCCAAGCAAGTCATTATCCGTTAATTTTGTTGTTATATTATCTAATTCCTCCGACGGAAACCAATCAATTCCATGATTCCCACCACCATATTTGATAGTATGCATTATTGAATTAGAAGACAGGTAAATATTGTGATGTACAAATGGGTTTACTCTTACATTTTCCCCTTCCCGTAGAAAACGCAAATCAACTTCTCCGTTCAAACCAATTTCTGCATAAACAATCTAACCTGATTGAACAACATAAAATTCAGAAACAGATTTGTGATAATGGCTATTTTGCCAAGCACCAATTCTTGAGCCAACAGTACGACAATAAGAACTGCCATCGGAACTAACTAGCCTATATCGCTCTTCCCCATTATTCATAATTTCAAAGTTAAGATCTATACCAGATAAACGCGCTTCTTCCAAACTGATCTTTTTTGGATTATATGACATATCTTCGCTCCTAGTTTTTCATTACATTAGTAACTTTCGACTCTATGAATATTTATTCCTGTTTGTTCAACAAACTGCCAGTTAGTTTACTAAAAGTTTTAAGCAACTATATTGTCACTTAACATTTTTCCAAGTAAGTAGGTCCTTTTATGTTAAAAACAGACACAAAAGCCCTATCCCTCTTCTATTCAATATCTTCTCAAAATAAATGACACAAAAACCCTGCAATTTAAGGACTTTTGTGTCACTCGTCAGAAGTGTCTAAAATACAAAGAATGGCAGATTTAGAGTATCAACTTCAGTTATTCTAAGAAAATATTAGAAATTAAAATTAAATATTATTTACAAATCCAAATCGACACTTTGTTACGTTAGGCAATATGATAGTCCCATTCTTCTGGTACTTTTCAAATGTGTTGGTTAATGCTTCTACAAGCATTGGATAGTATTCGTGATCTTCATTTAGAGAGAAAGATGAGGATAGATGCCGGCCAATAAAGCTTTTTTTATTATACATTAGTGGGTTATCGTACATTTTCAATGAATAATCATCTTTAAAGAATCTATCGAAAATATCTTTCGAGTCAACTAATCCATTAGAAAATCCTTTGAATTCAGGACAGAATCGTTTAAAAATAGATTCTATTTCTTGATTGATCGCTGTTTCTCTAATTCGTTCATTTGAAATGATTGCAACTTTACCATGCGGCTTTAAAATTCTGTGACATTCTCTTTGGAAATTTCTCAAATCGAACCAGTGAAATGCTTGAGCAACGGTAATAAAATCTACACTACTCGGACTTAATGATGTATTTTCTGCAGAACCATCAACTGAAAAATAGAATTTATAACTTTTTAGTTTTTCTTCAGCGACTGTACGCATTTCCATATTTGGCTCAACTGCAAATACTTTTAAGCCAAAATTTAGTAATTTCCTTGTCATAATTCCAGTCCCTGATCCAATATCTGCGACAACTGATTTATCATTTAAATTATTTTCATCGATCAAATCGATTACTAATTGATCCGGATAATCTGGACGGAATTTAGAATAAACTATAGATTTCCCATTAAATTTGTTTATATTTGTCAAATCACATCACCGTTTAACTTTTTAGTAAAAATATATTCATGAAAAATTTGAGTATTATTTAGAGTTACAATCATTATTTGACTGAAAGTGAAAAGCTAGGACTTCTAAAGCTTAACTATTTTCTCTACCTTGATTGCTCCACAATCGCGCCCTATACCGGAATATACAACTATTCTCGCTCCTTTGGCCAAGAGCCTTGTTGTTTTCGTATTAATACAATTTGCCCTATATGGTATACGTTGTGCAAAATTTGACGAGCCAGACCCCCAACAAGTTCCTCATCCAACTTACTGTCATTGACTTGTGCTAGTGATTTACGCAAATTTTCACAAATGATGCGTGTTTCTGCCAAGACTTCCTTCCATTTCTCAGAATCTGCTGATTCCCCGATATCGCCAAATGTATTCACTGCCAAGACTGCCTTCCATTTTTCAGAAACAGGTTCCCCGATATCTCCAAATGTAGCTTTGTTATTAGATGCCTTTTTTCTAAGCTGTGTGTCATTGAGTTGTCTAACAAGTAGGGCGTTGTAATAATTTAGATGGTTTACAATTTGCCAAATTGTATTCCCTCCTCCAGGGGGTTGCCAGCTTGCATCAGTGGAATTTACACCCTCAAGAGCAGATTCTAAGGGTAAAAACCAGGTCTGAGTGTCCCAACTAAAGTCATATTCCATGCGAAAAATATCCATCAATTCTAGATTCATTTGCTTTCTCCCCTCACCTCAAGAAAATAATATTCAGATATTGGGCATAGTTAAAACATTATCATAGGTAATGGTCGGTTTCTCAATGGATAGTTCAAAAACTAACAGAAGTACTCGAAAATATTAATAGAAATAAAATCGAATTATAGTTAGTAATAATTATACGATTTAAAGAGAATCTTCCTCCATTGTTTTTAAAATCCACGTTATATAAGCTTTAATTGTTATTAATTATGTAGTATGTATTCTTCAACGAAAATTTCTCTTGTATAGGAACAAAAAATTATGAAAAAAAGTTCTAAAAACTAATCAATTATTTATTTCTTAAAAGCCTTCCAAATAAATCGTTTTTCTGGAACCATTAGTCCTTTATTAGTTTGATAAGCTTCTACTAGATTTTTTAACTGTGGTTGGTTTTTAGAATCTAAGTAATCAATGTTTCCAGGTATTCTTGTGAAAAATCTAGCAAGATCCTCTTCAGTGGAAAAATATTCATTCACATTATATTCATTTATTTCGATTGAATGAAAACCGTTAGTTTTTAGTTCATTTTTAATTTCATCTAACGCTCCAATATGAATTCCAAAAATAATGCCACCATTTTTAAGGACCCTTATCTCTCTAAAAATACTTAATGGTCCTCGACGATTATAAATGATGTCAAAATGTTCGTCTTGGAATGGCAAGTTTTTAGCATGCAAATGGTAAAATTGCACATTTGTAATTTGACTTTCTTCAAGAAGTTGATTAGCCTTTTTAATCATTTCTATGGAAAAATCAAATCCAATAATATTTTCTGCAAAATGAGCCATTTTTAATGTGAAATTACCATGACCGCAACCTGTATCTAAAGCTATCGGATATTTTTTAAGGAGTTCTTTTAGTTGTTCTTCAAAAATATCTTCACCTGAAATACCTTCCTTTACTGATTCCCAATTTTTAGAGTATCCGCCAAGTTTCATTGCTATCATGTTATACCAGTCCATACCCATAACAACAACCCCTTTACGATCCAAAATTATGTAATTAATACGTAAATATCCCTATTTTTTCAAATAGATTGAGTTCAGATTGTGGAAATACCTTTATAAATCTAACATCAACTGTAAAACCAATTTTTCAAGGTCTGAAATATTTGCATCACTTTTATTTTTTCTTTCTATATCTGTTGTAATATCAAATGCATTCCCAATTTTTGAAGATAATAGATAAAATTTCATATAAACCTCCCTTATATCTATATATTATTCCATTACTAAGTAACTTCAAAAAGTTATTGCATTTTTAAAAAAAAGAATAAAATTACAAACAAATAATTTGCCTAAACTTTTTCCGATTAAAACAAACAAAATAGACAAAACTATTACCTGATAAAACGAATCTAGGGTGATATATTTGAAAGACTGCGAAAAAATACAAATGGGATACTATGAAAGTGCAGATAGCGGGGCCACACTATTACCCGTTTCTTTTACTGAGTGGGAAGAAAGGGCAAAAAAGAAATTAGCGTCCGGTCCTTTCGGTTATATCTATGGGGCAGCTGGTGCTGGTGACACAATGAAGGCAAATGAAGAGGCTTTCAGACAATATCGAATCCGACCCAGGGTTTGTCGGGATATTTCAAAACGAGACTTAGAAATTTCATTATTTGGAAAAAAATATCCTGTTCCTTTTTTGTTTGCACCAATTGGAGTAAATTCAATTGTACATTCCGATGCGGAGGTTGCCCCTGCTAAAGCGGCAACCTCATTAGGAATTCCGTATATATTAAGTAACGTGTCTAGTACTCCTATGGAAAAAATTGCAGAGGTAATGGGGGATTCTCCTAGGTGGTTTCAACTCTATCCACCAATAAATCAAGAGCTTACGAAAAGTTTTTTAAAAAGAGCAGAAAACGCCGGGTTTTCGGCTATTGTTGTGACCATCGATTCAACTCTTTTAGGCTGGAGAGAAACAGACCTTAGAAACGCGTTCCTTCCTTTTTTAACCGGGCAGGGTATGGGGAATTACTTTACCGACCCTGTTTTCCTCTCCATGCTTGACGCCCCCCCAGAAAAAAATCTAGAGGCTGCTTGTAAAAAAGCATTAGATGAAGGAAATAATGTAGGCTTCTCTTGGAAAGACCTTGAATTCATTAAAAAGGAAACTGATTTACCGGTTCTATTAAAGGGTCTTACTCATCCAGATGATGCTCTATTAGCTGTGGAGCACGGAGCAGACGGAATTATAGTATCAAACCATGGTGGGCGACAGTTGGATGGGGCCATTGGAACATTAGAAGCCCTTCCATCTGTTTGTGAAGCAGTTGAACATAAAGTTCCTGTATTAATGGATAGTGGAATCCGTCGCGGTGCCGATATCATTAAAGCTTTAGCATTAGGGGCATCAGGTGTATTAATTGGTAGACCTTATATTTATGGTCTTGCCGTGGCAGGAGAAACGGGAGTTAAGGCTGTTGCAGAAAATTTCATTGCAGAAACGGAACTGCAAATGGCCATATGTGGAAGAAAATCCATTTCTGAAATTGACCAGTCACTTGTATTAAAGATTTAATTTTTTTTAAGAATGTAAAAACTTAGCCTTATTAATAATTCTTTGGCTAAGTCTTTTTACATATATTATGAAACCATTTTGTTAAGTGCTGTCCCCCATTTTTTGCCTCGGTACATATGCCCAGACAGATGTCCGAATTTTGCTTAACTGTTGATTGGACGCGAGTTTTGCTCAAAACATCAGTCACGTATTATTTCGGCATATCAATTTTATTAATGGGACAAGCGAAGGCGTTACTTCTCTTATAATCGATAATCCATTAATATACATAATCTATCTATTTTTCCTCCGTAACTACCGTTGCATTATAAATCACGACGCGCTTTCCGTTTAAATCAAACAATACCTTATTTCCATACTCCGTATCTTGAATATCAATTTTTCCTTCATATTGTTCGATCAATTTTCCATCATTGCTATATACTTTGACAATTCTTTCTATACCACCGGAATTATTTGACTGCCAACTTTTAACAGTTCTTTGCCCTGAAGCCGTATTAAAATACCATATAAAAAATGTAGTAATTACGATAACGACAGCTACTGCGCCAATGATTCCACTTTTTTTCATCGGAACAACCTCCTAAACTTTGTCTTACACTCTTATACGAATATTTATAAAAAATAGTTTCATAAAAGAAGATTAGTAGTAGCAAAATAAAATGTGATCTTCATTTTAAAGATCACATAATGTATCTGAATATTTTACAATAGTTATGCTATTTAATGATTCTACCTGGATTTCCAACAATTGTTTTATTTGCAGGAACGTCTTTCGTTATAACACTTCCGGCTCCCACAATCGCATTTTCACCAATAATCACGGCTGGTAGCAAAGTGGCGTTGTTTCCAATTTTAGCTCCTCTTTTGATAACTGGACCTTGATGCATGAAATTCCCCTTACCCATGTACTTATCATTGGATGAAGAACAACATGGACCAATAAAAACCTCATCTTCAATGATCATATCTGCGGTTATATAAGATCCGGTCTGAATGGTGACGCGCTTTCCAATTTTTGTATTAGTTTCTACTATTGCGTTTCTACCAATAATACTATCTTCACCTATAATTACTTTTTCACGGATGCTTGCCAAGTCACCAATAAACACGCCAGTATCAAGTTTTACTTCTCGGTAAATAACGCTATTGCAACCGACAATAACATGATCTCTAATAATAAGAGGCTCAAGATCTTTTTCTGTTTTGCGCCTCATTTTTTTATTGGAGGATGGAGGTTTACCTAGAACACTTAAATCTCCAATTTGCGTGTATTGTCCAATTATTGTATCCTTTTTAATCACTACATGATGTCCAATCGTTACGTGATCAGCTATTATAACATTTTCCTCAATCACCACATACTCTCCAATAGAAACGCTCTCTCCTATTTTTGCTGTTGGATCTATCATACTAGGAGCTCCTTTTCTTCCGAATACAAACTTAGCTTTGTTAATCATATAAGCTCTTATTTTAATACCTTTATAGTTTCTGATAAATCTTTACAAGTTCATCTGTTACACGCTCAGCTGAATGGTAATTTGAAACATACTTTCTCCCTGCTTTTCCAAGTTCATGACGTCGTTTAGGATTTTGTACGAGCTCTAAAAGAACATCTGCAAGAGTTTCTGGTGTTGCTTGAACAATTGGAAGATCTTTTGGAAACTTTTCACGAACATCATCTCTTATAAATGCAACAACCGGCTTCCCCATTGCCATTGCTTCTACACTAAGCATTCCATATGTTCCACACAATAATTGGTCAACAATGATATCAGCTTTTAAATACTCTGAAACTGCTTTTTCATGACTCATTTTTTCTATAATTTTATAGGTAAACTTACCTTTGTTTTGAATTTTTTTAATGGCCCTCTCAACATAATGAGAGCCCTTAAATTTTCGGTTGGTTGGAGCATGAACAATAAGGGGGTTATCATTGTTTACTGATGGGTAAGACACTCTAAAATCATTAATATTACATGCCAAAGGTAATACGTAAATATTTTTGTAATAGTCTTTTACATAATGATAGGCTTCAAAATCTTGAACAATCGCTGTATCAATATACTTAGAAATAAAGGTGAGTTGTTTGTGAATTTCGCTATCAGTGTAGTAGGTTGGTTCAAGTGGATAAGGGTTTAGCTTTTTAACCATTTTAACGGTACGCACATCACTCCCCCAATGTTGCATCACCATTTTCTTTCCCTTTTCTTTAAGTATGGGGAGGTCTTCGAAATTCTGAAGAAACGTATTGGTATTGTGAAAGTGAAAGACATCTGTATTATCTATGAGGAAATCCAATTCTTTTAACAATTCCCATGCATCGGTATTAGTAATATCTCCCTTATAGCTTAAGTAGGTATGAAAGCAATTGTAGCCGGAAACGTTATGCCCCTTTTTTCTAAGCTCTTTACAAAGAATGCCCATCTGTCCTGCTATTTCTGTTGGGGCATGCACAATATTCATATAAATCTCTCCTTTCGTTTTAGTATATTCTGAAAGGACAAATTGGTTATATCACATTTTAGAATTGAATAAATTGCGGACACACAGTAAATACTAGGAAGTCATATTCTGTAAAATAGGACATTAAAAAGGTGGGATTTTATTGTCAAAAAAAAATAACTATATGTCAGCAAATCAGCTCGGCGTACAAAATCATATATGCCTACTTCCGTGTGGAGACCAATCAGAAAGCCGGATTTCTAAATGGAACGTTATAGACTTAAGACCTTACCAGTCTTATCTAGTTAATAATAAAGTCGTAGACACAATGTTTGGAGGCTTGATTTTCCACACCATCAGTGGGAGACGAAATCGTTTTCTTTACCCGATGTATGCGAATTTTGGTTTATTAGCAGAAAAAGAGGACTGGGAATTAGCATTAAAAAGACTATTTATGAAAAACTACAATTTTGATGCTGCAGCAACCAATACAAAAATAGGAAATAAAACAGATATATGGGTAACACTTCCATACCCTACTCATACTCAAACTAATTTCGGAACAATGAATGGTAATATTATTAATTTTAAAATCGAATCAAACCGAATTGAAGCAATAAAATGGTGGATTCTGGAGTTTTTAAGTGAGTGGAAAAAGTCTAAACATTTACATGATAAATTATCATTCAAAGGGTTTGTATGGCCGCGCGCCTCAATTGATAGTGGAGACGAAAAACTTGTTAAAAGTGTAACTAATTTTATTCGTAAACAAGGTCTTCTCTCCTTATGGCTGCAGCAGTATGGCTCAGCTGGTTGTATGAAATGGAAAAAGTTTGGTTTCAATGCAGCATGTACCCATCCTAATTATTATGGAGAAAAAGGACCTAATTTTAATTGGATTAATAACTCGACGAATTTCGCTAAACATTACCATACAGGCATACAAATTATTTTTGGAAAAGGCACTCTTTTTAAAGAAAATCATTTTATGGATTATTTAAACTCCGGTGTTTTCAAAAAATATATGAACGATAGTTTGCTAGTTTATCATTTTCCTAATCAAACAATGCGAAAAATTTATAAAGACCGTCCTAGGGAGTATGCTTATCTCTATTCTTTTATAAAAAATAAATATAATCCACTATACCCTACAGCTTCATTTCCATCAGTACGTAATTCTTTTAAACAGATAGAAAGGTACCTTCCAATTTGATGTTTTTTAATCTAACTAAAAAACAGTGGCTAATTCAAAAATTGTACATTTTTGAACTAGCCACATTGCTATTGCTCCTAAAGATTCATATATATATCAATCAATTGATTTACTACAACATCATGTGAATGATACATTTCTACATATTGACGTCCTTTCATTCCTAGTTCTTTACGCTTATCTGGGTTGTCAAGCAGCATTTTTACTTGGTTATATAAATTATCAGGATTGCTATTTACGATAGGTAATTCAGCAGGGAAAGTAGAAATAAGGTCGGGGCGAATATAAGTCAGCACAGGTTTTCCAAGTGCCATAGATTCCACACTAAGTAACCCGTAAGATCCACATAAAACTTGGTCAATAATTATATCAGCATCTTTGTAAATGTTAATAACTTCCTCATGACTCATTTTCTCTATTCTTTTATATTCAAAATTATATTCTTGTTTTAATTTTTCTATGATCTTCTCAATATAGTAAGTGCCTTTAAAGTCAGGATTTGTTGGAGCATGAAGAATGAGAGGCTTTTCTTTTGTTGTAGATGGATAATTTGGATGAAATTGTTCAAGATCTATAGCAATTGGTAATACATGTACCTTTTCGTAATAATCCTTCACATATTCATTTACTTCATAATCTTGAACAATAGCTTCCTTGATAAAAGCTGTTATCTTCGTTAGTTTATCGTGTATTACTTCATTTGGTGGTGAATCGCCTGTATAGACATAAGGATTATTTTTTCTTGCTTGATCATGAAACCTTACGTCATTTCCCCAGTGGTGCATAATCATTTTTTTATTTCTTCTTTTAAGCTCGGGCAAATCGCTAAAATCCGGACTTAGAGTCGTCCCGTAATGATAATGAAAAACGTCATATGATTCAAGAATTTCTTGATAGCTTTCCTCAAGTGCTTCAACATCGATATTAACTAGATTATCCTTATAACCTAAATAGGAATTAAAGGTATTGTAACCAAGAGAGTAGTGTCCCTTGTTAATAAGGGCACTACTCAAGATTCCCATTTGACCTGCGATTTCAGTCGTTCCGTGAAAAATCCTAATTGTTCTCCTCTCCTTTTAGCCAAGAATACGTTTTATTAACTCCTTCTTCTAAAGAATGACGGGGGTTCCAATTAAGCTCATTCTTAATTTTTTCGGCACTAATACATCTCCTCTCCACCACATCAACTTTCCGTTTCGGCTCAAACTTAAGTGGAAGATCTAAGTGCCTACTGGCTTTTTTTGTTTCTTGAGCAAGGTCGAGGATACTTGTTTCCACTCCTGTTCCGATATTATAAACTTGCCCAATTGCTTTTTCGCGGGTAGCTGCTAGGATAATAGCATCCATTGCATCTTCAACAAATGTAAAATCTCTCGTCTGACTTCCGTCACCATAAATAATCATAGGTTGATCATTTTGAGCTGCTTCAAAAAACTTTGCAACGACACCACAATAGGGGTTGGTGGAAAGCTGGCCAGGACCATATACATTTGAAAATCTTAGTATACTGACTGGTAATTGGTACATCTTATGATAAACATTACAATAATGCTCCATAGAGAATTTACTGGCGGCATACGGAAGGTTGATATTATAGTATGATTCAGGGGTAGGTATAGTAGAGGCTTGACCGTATATTGAGGTAGTAGAAGCATAAACGAACCTTTTTAATTCTGTACAGTATTCTTGAGCCTTTTGAAGGAGTAGATACCCTCCATACAAATTCGTTTCAAAATCACTTTCTATATTTTCAACTGACAAAATTAGATTTTTACACGCAAAATGAAAAATATAATTGACCTTTGGTAATATCTCTTCCAATATCTTTTCATTTGTAATGCTTTCTTCATAAAATGTGATGTGTTCAGAATCAGGGAGTGCAGCTCTGTTTCCTGTTGATAGATCATCAATCACATAAACATGGTCACATAACGGAAGCAGCCTTTTAACAAGCTGTGAACCTAAAAAGCCTGCTCCACCAGTAACCACTACTTTTCCTAAATTCATCGATTAATCTCCTTTCTTTCTGTTCATGTCAGATGTTGCAAATGCCTTTAAAGGACAGTTCACAATTTCATCATTAAGAGCTGATTGATAAAGGGCGAAAATCAGTTCAAGTGCTTTTTTTCCTTCCTTTCCATCAATCAATACATGCTTATTTTCGAAATTTACGGCTTCAAGAAAATTGTCATACATGTAAATTTCCTCATTTTTATCATTAATGAGATTATTAAGTTCCTCAATATTTACTTCCTCTCCCTCAATAAACCATCTAGAAATTTTATTGAGTGAAGGACCTTCAATGCAAATGGTTCCTTTTTCCCCGAAAATGGATAACGAGTATCCTAAATTATTAGGGTTGGTAACTATGTTGGCCTCAATAATCCCCTTCGCTTGATTACGGAAGCGGATGACTCCTACCGCAACGTCCTCAGTTTCCTTTAACTGTGATAAATGCTGTATTATCTCTCCATATACTGTTTCAACGTCGCCTAAAAACCATTGAAGTAAATCAATAACATGAATACCCTGATTAATGAGCATTCCGCCATCACTTTCCCATTTTCCTCTCCATGAAGCTAATGAATAATATTCCGGGGAACGATTAATTCGTATTGAACAAACACCTAAAAACAGTTTTCCGAGTTTCCCTTTATTAATTAATTTCTTTATCCTTTGCATAATTGGCATAAAACGAAGCTGATGGCAGATCATAAGTTCCTTATTTTGTTTTTGGGCTATATGAATTAATTCATTGGATTCCTTTATAGATAAAGCCATTGGTTTTTCTAAAATAACATGTTTGTTTGCTGTGAGTGATGCCTTTGCCATCTCTGCATGAAGACCCGAAAACGATGCTATAATCACGGCATCAATATTTTCGTCCTCAAGCATTTCTTTATAATTTTTATAAAACTTAATTGGATTCTCCTGACCTGAGATTGTTTGATAATATTTCTCCGCTTCCTCCATTCTTTCATGATTAAGATCACTCACTGCAGTTAACTGAGTCTCCGTACAGGACGAGAGTGCCATTAGATGTTTATTGGAAATATAGCCACAGCCTATCAAGCCAAATCGTACGACCATCTAGGCACCTCCCATATCGCATAAAATATCTATAATTCTATCTTGTTCACTCTCGGATAAAAATGGATCAAGAGGAATAGCAAATAATCTTTCAGATAACGATTCAGAGATTGGGAAATCTCCTTCCTTATAGTTGAAAGAGCGATATACTTCTTGGAGGTGTAAACAACGTGGATAATAAATACCTGTTTGAATCTGTTCCTTTGCCAGAGCATTTATAATTTCATCACGAAAATTAGATTCAATGCAAAATAAGTGATAAATATGTGTTCGATCATATGCCTCACTAGGTAATTGTAAATTAGGAACTTCCTTAAGAAAATGTCGATAACGGTCCGCAATCCTTCTTCTTTCTACATTCCATTGATCAATTTTTGTAAGATTAACAAGTAAAATAGCTGCGTGTATTTCATCCAAACGACTGTTGTACCCTATCCTATCGTGATAGTATTTTTTAGTAGTTCCGTGAGTGCGAAGATTTCTAATTTTATCTGCTAGCTTAATATCTGAAGTAGTAATGACTCCCCCATCACCAACTGTTCCTAAATTTTTCGTTGGAAAAAAAGAAAAGCAAGCTGCATCTCCTAAACTTCCTACCCACTGATCTTTATACGTAGCACCAAATGCCTGACAAGCATCTTCAATGACTAACAATCCATACTTTTTGGCAATCTCATTGATTTCATCCATGTCTGCAGGCTGCCCGAAGATATGAACTGGAATGATGGCTTTAGTTGATGACGTTATATTTTTTTCAATTTCTTTAGGGTTTAGATTAAAGGTTAAAGGATTTACATCAGCAAAAACGGGGATGGCTCCAACACGCGAGATTGCTTCTGCCGTAGCAAAGAAAGTAAATGGTGTTGTAATGACTTCATCTCCCTTTCCTATTCCATAAGCCTCTAGAGTAAGAATCAGCGCATCTGTACCATTTGCCACAGCAATTGCTTCCAGAACGCCTAGCTTTCTCGCAATTTTTTCTTCGAGTTCCTTCACTTTTGGACCTAAAATGTAGTTCCCGTTATCAATAACATCGTTAATCCCTTGAAGTATCTCTTCTTTTACACTTTGAAACTGACGCTTTAGATTGACTAAATTAATCATCATATACTCCTTATCCCTATATCAAAAAACGTTACGGTACATGTAAAATATCGGAAAAAGGATTGGCGCCAACATACTTTCAATTGATAAGTTTTATCGAAATCCTATCCGTTTTTTATTAACCGTTTGTATTCCTGTTGATATAGTCATTTAGATAATTCTCCATAATCTATGACTCTTTCATCAACACAGTAACGGCAAAAAACCATTCCTATCGACAATTTTTCTTTAAAACTATTATGTATCGAGAAAACATTTATAGTACCTCTGCACAAATTGTAAAAAATATGTTGTTTGTCCATTTCCAATTTAACCTGTAAACATAATTTAGATGTATTACTTCAATGTTGAGACGGGGGAGATGAATGAACACCGGTGAATCAAATTTCATAAGAAAAAACATAGCTGTAATAGGATTAGGTTTTGTAGGACTTCCATTGTCTATGATGCTTGCCGAAAAAGGTTTTCAAGTAATTGGAATAGATGTGGATGAGAGTAAAATATCAAAACTTCAACACTCAATAAGCTATGTTGGAGACATTGTTAACAAAAGGTTAAACAGAGTTATAGAAAGTGGAAAATTCGAGGCTACTACTAATTTTGATGTTATCAAGGACGTTGACACAATTATTATTTGTGTGCCAACACCCCTTACAAAACAGAAAATACCCGATTTACGATTTATTATTAACGTAGGGGAAGAAATTCAACAAAGGCTTAAAAAAGGGCAATTGGTTGTACTAGAAAGCTCGACCTTCCCCGGTACAACGAGGGAAGTCTTCTTGCCAATACTTGAGAAAAGTGGATTGAAAGTAGGTGAGGATTTTTACTTAGCCAATTCTCCAGAAAGAATTGATCCTGGTAACAGTCAATATGGCATAGAAGAAATTCCTAAAGTAATTGGTGGGCTGACAAACAGATGTAAACAAGAGGCAGTGTCTCTTTATAGTGTAATTTATAGCGAAGTTGTTCCGGTCTCCTCAACAGAAGCAGCTGAATTGACCAAACTCCTTGAGAATACCTTTCGTTTCATTAATATTTCCTTTATAAATGAAATGGCAATGCTATGCGATCAATTACAGGTTGATATATGGGATGTCATTGCGGCTGCAGGGACAAAACCATACGGATATATGCCATTTTATCCAGGTCCAGGTATCGGGGGACATTGCATACCTGTTGATCCTCTTTACCTTCAATGGAAACTTCAGCAAATAGGTACAAACAGTGACTTTATTACTATATCCGAACAAGTAAACCAAAAAATGATTGATTATATTGTTCGCCATACAGATGAGGTCCTACAACCAAACAAAAAACTTTCTTCATCAAAAATTCTGATTTATGGTGTAACTTATAAAAAGGATGTTGCAGATACTCGTGATGCTCCTTCTCTTGAAATAATTGAGCAGTTTAACAAAAAAGGAGCTTCAGTCTTATATCATGACCCGTATATTCCTTCATTAAATATTGGGAATAAATTATATAAGAATACCGCCATAACAGAAGACTTACTGGAGGAGGTCGATTGTGTGATTATATTAAGTGACCATACGGCCATTCCTCTTGAAAAAATATTAAATCATGCTTCTCTTGTATTTGATGCAAGAAATGTGACAAAAGGACATACGGGAAAAGCAGTTGTGAAGCGTTTAGGAGACGGATTTTTAGCTAAATAACAATATTAATAAATCAAATATCAACTTAACCATTCACGGAACCTCAAATACTACCCAAATAACTTCCATCTAGTCCTAGTGACTAAAAATTTTCCTCTTAAATTTTGTAGTATTGTACGTATACTGAATTTACTCACAACTACTAATATATAATCCTAAAAAGACCTATCCTTATAATTGAAAAACAAAACTTTTCAAAAAACCTTTACGAAAAGTTTTGTTTTATTTCTTCTTTTGTTCATATTAATAAAATATGGCATAGCAATTCGTTTTCTAATATAATTATTGATATAGTATCTATCATTTACTAATAGGAGTGATTTAATTGGCATCTTCCAAAGCAAAAAAACAAAGACAAAAATTAATTCGTGGAGGACGTAGAAATCCAGCTGACAACAGAAGCCCATTTGCTTTTGCTGATATGAGAACACGAAAAACAAAAACCAAAAAAGATCAACTTTATATGATAAAACATAAAAACCATGATTCCCACAACGGAAACGATGGTTTTTATTTTTACCTTTTTTTACTTTTCTAATTGTTTTTTTAAGTTTTCTATTTCAACTGCAATATTTTCAATATCTATCCTCTTAAACAAAGGATCTACTCTCTTCAAAGAATATGCAGTGTTCTCTATTATACTCCACTCAAAGCTTGGTATTGTTAATATTTCATTTATCTTTTCGCTTGAAAATGGCAAAAATGGATGTAAAAGCTGCACCAAATTTATGATAATAAATACACAAGTTGTCAATGTATTTTCACATTCTCTTGGAGTGTCATGTATTTGTATCCAAGGCTTTTCGTCATCAAAATATTTATTCGCACGTCTAACGAATTCAAAGATCAATTCCAATGCTTGTTTAGATTGGCTTTTCTCAATAAGCTCACCTGCATTAGTATATAGTTTTGCAACCTCATCTTTTATTTTTTCATTAATGTTTCCTTTTGGGACTTGCCCTCCATACGATTTCTCAATAAATTTTAATGTTCGATTGACAAAGTTTCCATATGCCCCTAATAGTTCACTGTTATGACTGTAAACAAACTCTCTCCACGAAAAGTCAGAATCTCTATTTTCAGGTGCATTAATTGTTAGGAAATAGCGTATGGAGTCAGGTTCGTATTTTTTCAAAAGATCTTGAACCCAAACTGCCCAGTTTTTACTTGTTGAAATCTTTTTCTTTTCCAATGTTACATACTCATTAGATACAATATGGGTAGGCAAACTATTGATTCCCGCTCCCATTAAGATTGATGGCCAAATAATAGAATGAAATGGAATATTGTCTTTTCCGTGTACATAATAAGATATTGAATTTTTATTCCAATAGTCTGCATCACTTTGATTAAAGTCTTTCGCCCATTTTTTGCTAGCGGAAAAATATCCTGCCACGGCTTCTATCCATACATAGATTTTCTTCTCTTCATATCCCTTAACAGGTACAGGGACTCCAATTGGTAAATCTCTAGAAACGGGCCGATCATGCAATCCTTCCTTTAAATATCTTTCCGTCAATTGAATAGCATTCGTTCGCCACAAATTATGTCTTTTGGCATAATTAACATATTCCTCTAATTTTGATTGAAATGCACTTAATCTGAAATAAAAATGTTCAGTTTTCTTTGACGAAGGAGAATCACCACATATTTTACAGCTTTTCTCCAAAAGATCTAAAGGATCCAATATTTGCGAGCAGTGGTCACACTGATCTCCCCTCGCTTCATTACTACAGTTTGGACATATTCCCTCTACAAATCGATCCGGCAAAAATTGATTACAAGTATAACAATATACTTGCTCGACCTCTTTTTTATAGATATATCCGTTATTTAATAACTTTAAAAATAAAGCCTGCACAATTTCGTGATGGAGTGTGGTATCTGTTCGTGTATAACAATCGTATGTGAATCCTAGCTTTCTAAAACAATCACTAAACTCTCCGTGATATTTATCAGCAATTTCCTTATGGGCAACTCCTTCCTGTTTTGCTTTCAAAAAAATCGGAGTACCATTAACATCACTGCCTGATACATATAGTACCTTTTCACCTTTTGCCCTATAATAACGTGCTAAAATATCGCCTGACAATAAACTCGCAATATGACCAATATGCAGAGATCCATTAGCATACGGCCATGCTCCACCAATTAAGATGCTCATTATATTTCCTCCTTTAAATAAAATAAAAAACCCCGCCCCAAGACAAAATTGTCAAAGGACGAGGTTGTGCTCGTGTTACCACCTTTTTTCACTAATCATTCGCATGATTAGCCTCATTAAGTACGGAACGAAGACGTTCTTATACTTTGACATTTATAACGAGTGCCAAATCTCGTCATAGCCTAACTTTAAATTAAAGCTCAGCTATGCAACTCAGAGACCATCTTCAATCAACTTTTCTTTGCTTCTTTTCAGCTACCGAAGCTCTCTGTACAAGAATCCATTGATTTACTCTTCTCATCAAAGTTTTTAGATTTAATATTTTCCTAATTATTACATTAACTGATATTAAAAACAAGAAAATTAGGAATAAAAATTACGACATTAGAACAGATAAATATTCATCCCATACTATACAATTACTTAATTATTTTTTATACTATCTTTAAAGTACTTATAGGTGGAGGATATATAATGACTGAAGGTCCCAAAAAAATATCATTACAAGAGTTAATGCAAAAAAAACTTGCCGAAAAAAAAGCTGCCCAAAATTCTAAGTCTAGTGTAAAGGGCAACACCGAAACAAAAAAGTTAAAAAGCCAGCAAACGAAAAAAACAAGCAACACTAGAAGAAAAATGGGAGTTTAAATATCTAACTATAGTTTATGGATAGCAGTAAGTCCATAAACTTTTTTTATGCGAAAAAGGAGAAAAGGGGTTTTTAAACAAATAAAAAAAGAAGAATTTGGGAAAGAAACAATACTCCTCTCTCCCTCATCCTCTTCTATGATCATGCATATATTTCATCCATTTTTTCTGCCTTGAGCCACATATTAGATACCCAACACTACTAATAACAAATATACCAATCGCAAGCTTCCAAAGTATAGGTTGTGTTATATAAAAACCAAATGGCATTCCAATTGCACTAATGAGCATTATTTGATAGAACCGTTTTTTATTATTTTCATAAATCGTAAATTGAAAATGCCTTCTTTGTTCAACTTCTTTTATCCGTTCAATATGCTGCGGTAAAGCTAGAAACTCTTTTATAGAATAAACAATTCTAAATAAGGGCTGCGATTGGACCCAATGCCAAACAAAAGTCCATTTATTATCCCCCTTCTTTTCTAACCACTCCATAAAAGCAGATCTTATTAAATCGAACAAATCTTCTTCCGGTACTAATTCACGAATCATTCCTTCGATTGTGACGAAAGCTCTTCCTAAAAATACAAATCGGGTTGGAACTTGAATAGGGAGTGCTCGAATGATGTCATTCATTTCCATTTTAAATGCAATTAAATCTATATCTTTCAATTGGAAAGATTGGAAGGACATAAGTTCAGCTAACAGTTTTTCCATCGTTCTTGTATCCGCTTCTGGCAAAACGAATCCCAATTGAACAAAACATTCAACTGCTTTTGCATAATTTTTTGAAAGAAAGCTTTCGATTAAGGATTGGAAATTGGTAGCATCCTTTTTTGAGATTTCTCCCACCATACCAAAATCTAGTAAGATTATGCTCCCCTTTTTCGATACGAGAACATTTCCGGGATGCGGATCTGCATGAAAAATCCCTGACTCCAGCCATTGCGGAAGGAACACCGATATGAGTTTATGAGCCAATTCATTTCGGTTAATTGATAGTCGATTTAGAGTCTCAGCTTCAGTTATCCTGCTCCCTTCTACCCATTCCATTACAAGAACTTTTTGAGTACTCAATTCGGGATAAACAGAAGGGATTTTAATGCATTCATCATCATTAAAACGTTCCTTAAACGTAAGAAGAGATTTTTGTTCTTTTAAAAAATCTAATTCTCTATCAATCACTTCTTTTAGTTCATTAAACAAAACTTTTAAGTTAATAAATCCTTTTGGAATCGGTATAAAATGATCGGCAAACCAAATAATGAATCCTATTGTTCGAAAATCTGTTTTAATGATTGAGTCAATATACGGGCGCTGCACTTTGATGGCAACGGTAGAACCATCTTTTAACTCGCCTTTATATACTTCGCCAATAGATGCGGATGCAATGGCTTTTTTTTCAATAGAAATTAAGTGTTGGTTTATATTGCAGCCCCATTCTTTTTCTATGATCTTCTCAATTTCCTCAAAACGAGAAGGTGGCACATTGTCTGTAAGGTCTTGTAATTGTTTAATAAACGCATTCGGCAGTATATCGCCACGAATACTAAGCATCTGTCCGATTTTGATAAGGAGCCCCTCTAATTCAAAAAGTGTTTTCCTAAACCGCTCCCCTATTTTTTCCCAAAGCATATCCCAGTCTGTATCAGACTTTCTCCTCATTTTATACGAATATATTTGGAAAAAGCTTATAAAGAACATCGATAACACTTTGTAAATACGATAATACTTATTAGTCGTTTTCATAAAACATATCGCCCACTTAAAAGATTCATAAATCTCTAGATAAACGTATCATATCAATGGCTTGTATACCATTTTCAAATATAGCTTCATTGTAATGCCGAATAAAGAAATCTTTATCTATGCCCGATATTCTAAACCCACATTTTTGATAAAGAGCCAGTTGGTTTATACTAGAGTTCGCGGTTCCAACTTCTATTGTTTTATACCCCTTTATTTTAGCTCTATGCATCGCGTCCGTTACCAATTGCTTTCCGATTCCCTTACCTTGATAGTTTTCTGCAACGGCAATATTAACTAATTCCACCATATTGGGTCTTGTTGGTAAAAGAACAAAAACACCTATCTTCTCATGATTATTTTCGGCTACAAAGCATTCTCCTCTTTTTAAATAATCACTTATTAAATCCTGAGAAGGATCGGCTAATAGTAATAAGCTCATAGGAGGTTCTTCCATAGTATTTAATTTTCTAATTTTCATATGCTACCCACCATTATCAAATTCCAACGTTTATAGCTAAATTTTCCAATATCGGAAAAAGTTCTTCTAAATGTTGAATTTCGTATGTTGGCACAACATCAGTCCGTTCCTTATCATGGCGATTAATCCATACCGATTTAATTCCAGTACGATTGGCACCAAGAATATCAGTATTTAAGTTGTCTCCAACCATTAATACTTCGTCTTTGTCCAATCCCATTAGCGACAAGGCATGTTCAAAAATAGAAGGATCGGGTTTCCCTTTTCCAAACCCTCCAGAAATCACAATATGTTCAAAATACGGAGAAAGCTCAGGTGTAATCGTCAATTTTGTGTTTTGTAAATCAGGTGATCCGTTCGTTAAAAGTAATAAGCGATAATGTTCTTTTAATTTATTTAATACATCAAATGTTTCTTCATACACAAATGGAAGATTTCTACGCTCTACTGGAAAACGTTCCGCTAGTTCAAATCCAAATTCAGGGTCATCGATGCCCAGCTTTTTTAATCCTTCGGTCCATGCCTCTTTTCTATAAGTTGGAACAATCCCTTTCATTTTATTAAAATTTGGTTCATCATCAAGAAAGTTGCCCCAAAGTCCTTCAAATGGGTTGATTCCGATCATTTGTGTGAATGGATACGTTTCATAGGTTGAGTATAAATGGCTAGCCGCCTCACGAACAGCCTCTTCCAACTTATCTACATCAATATCGTGTTTGACTTTTGCTATTTTACATGTTGCAACAAAGGCTTCCTTTACACTTTTCTGGTCCCAAAGGAGGGTATCATCTAAATCAAAAAATACTGCTTTAATCATTTTCGTCCTCGCCTCTTATGTAAATATTCTATCAATATGGATAGTGTATCATCTTTTTGGCGTAATAGAATAGAAAAACCTGTTTTAATACGTTTTTTATAGGTTATATATATACTAATAATAAATTACTAGTTTTTGTAACAGTTTTGTAACAATAGTAATATTTTTGATAAAAAGATGAAACTTTTTCAACTATCATACGTCTAATAAGTATAGGACTTAACGAGGAGTGTTAAATATGAAAACAAAGTTTTATGCAATTATTATTATGTCATTTATTTTATTTATTGCTGGAACCATTGGGAATGAAGGACTACATAGCAAGGCAACAACTCCACAGGATACAGCTGATATATTAATACACCCTCAAAAATCCAATTACGATTTATCTAAGGGCAGCGTTCTTGGGGATCCTGTTGCAGAAGTTGTGGAATCGAAATCTTCAATTCCGACTGATGAACTACTACCTAAAGAAGTAACAATTGATGATACCGTTTTTGTAAATATTATGAATGAAGAAAAATTTACTGAATTGAGTCAACTGGCTCTTAAATATAATGCAGGACTATATGCGATACCTGATAGTGATGTCTTTGCGATTGTTAAAGATGAAACGCCAATCTTTTTTATGAGTACTGGAGCTAAGTCTGCTTTAAAAGAATATGCTGATCTTCTTTCAGAATCTCTTGCTTTTAGCGGATTTGAAAACCTTGAAGAAGTTCGCGGAAACATGAATAATGTTTTGGAGACAGGCAATGAAATAAATGTTGGAGATGGTTACGAAGGATATTCCATATTCCAAGAAGATGGATGGATATATGTATCGTGGTAAAACATAAGGATTGGTGCTGAATTATTGCACTGATCCTTTTTAATTATTGCTAAACAGGAAATTATAGATTGGAGCATTGTGGAGAACATTACCGTCTAGCTGTAGGCGCTTGCGCTTTTTCTTTCAATACTGTCTTAACCATGTTAAGATACTAATCTAGTAATCAACATGGAAGGATGCTCTTGATGGATGGAAAAACTCATTTTATTGTAGGAGGAATCACGGGAATTGGGGTAGCTACATATGTAGGGGTGGAACTGCCAACCGCTTTTTCTTTTACGTTACTAGGTGCTTGTATTGGATTAGTCCCAGATCTTGATGTGAAGGGTACACTTTCCAATAAAATATCACTTAATAAAAATTGGATCATTACCCTATTAGCACTCTTAGGTTTATTAATTTTAGTAAATAGCTTCATTGTATATAAGGACATTGATCGCTGGCTTGGCTTTGGACTAGGACTAGCCTTAATGATAGTTCCGTCCTTTTTGATAAAACAAAAGTATATGTTGTTATTGACAGGTGCAGCCTCTTTAATTATAGGGATTTATCAACAAAACACATGGTTAACGATGCTTGGGATATATATTTGTATTGCAGCTCTTCTTCCCCACCGTTCCCTAACCCATTCATTAATCGGGTTGATCTATTTTTCTTTCATTGGATATTATTTAGAAAAGGATTTTCAAATGAATGGTTTATCACTACTATGTGCAGCGAGTTATGCCAGTCATTTAATATTGGATATGAAAATATTTCCAAAAAATCGTAAAGGTGTTAAGCTATTACAGCCTTTCTCTAAATTCGAGATATAAAAAACCGATGAAGCCATTTTTGGTGTTCATCGGTCTTTTTTCGTCTCTTTCAATAATAATGTAAGAAACTTTTCCTTTTCCTCGAACATAGGAGAGTGCGCTGAATGTTCAAACCATATCCAGTGTTTTTCACTTGCTGAAACATTTTTAAAAAATGCTTGTGTTGGTTCATAAGGAATGGTTAAATCATACTTTCCCATACAAAAATATATAGGTATCTTTACCTCGTGTATAACATTATTCAAATTGACCGTTTTCATTTCATCCTGAAGCATGTTTAAACTGAAAAATTGGCCTTTTATATGATTAACCATATCCATTAAGGTGTATTCCACGCCAATTAATAATTCTTTTAGTATTTTATTAATAAGATTTCCTTCGTAGGACATACCACCTCGAAAAACTTCTACATACTTTTGATGTACCTTATCTTTTTTTAAATCATTCCATGGAGGCATTCCAATCTTAATTAATTTCTTAATGGCTTTTTGATTATTTGCTTGTTTTGCCTTTTCCAATACATATTGATATGAAAGTTGTTCTCCCGCTATATAATCAATAAGTTGTGCCACCCCGAAATATCGATAGTAAAGTGACGGCTCTTTATAGACAGCCAATAATCCAATAATCGTGCCCCAAGAATGCCCGATTAAATAGATTTTTTCTTGTTTAAATTGTTTACGAAGATATTTCGTTAATTCAATTGTATCATCTACAAAACGATCTATTGTCATTGTTTCAGGAGGAATGCTTTTATTGTAAGATAATCCTGCCCCTCTCTGATCCCAATTTACGACTACAAAATGCTTCTCAAACTTCTTTTGAAATCTGCGGATAAAGCCAATTTGAGCGGCACCTGGACCACCATGAATCATTAATAATACTGGTTTACTCCTGTCCTCTCCCCTAATATAGATCCATTGTTCATGATTCCCTATTTTTAATGGAAAAAGTTCCGATATTGAATTTTCCTTATCAATTTTATGGGCTTTTCTTGTAAGCATTTTTTTCCCACCTATAGTTACCTCTACTCGTTTATAGAATATCATACAATGTAATTCACTAACATTATCATGACTTTTCCATAAATAACCCGAATTTTTTTCTTGCAAAATTAATTGAATTGGATTTATTATAAAACCAAAGTATTTTTTACACTAAAATTTGCATTAGGTAAACTTATTTAGATAGCAGCTAAAGTTTAAGGGGTGAGCAAGTTGATCCATAAAAATAGTGTATTAGATCGTAATCAGGGGTGGTTAAAAAGTAGTTCTAACATAAGCTTAGAAGAGGTAAACAATTCGGTTCGAATCCCTGAGAATGCCGGGTTTTGGAGGAAATTATTTGCATTTGCAGGTCCAGGATCTCTTGTTGCTGTTGGATATGTGGATCCTGGAAATTGGGCAACTTCTATTGCAGGTGGAGCTCGATTTGGTTATACATTACTTTCAATAATTTTAATATCTAGTCTAATGGCAATATTATTACAAACATTGTCTGCAAAACTTGGAATTGTAACGGGTAGAGATCTCGCTCAAGCGACAAGAGATGCTACTGGAAAGAAAACAGCCTTTTTCCTATGGATTATGGCAGAACTTGCGATAATTGCGACCGATCTTGCCGAAGTCATAGGATCTGCCATCGCATTAAATTTGCTTTTTGGAATTCCTTTATTAATAGGTATTTTGATAACGACTGTTGATGTATTATTGCTCTTATTACTACAGAAAAAAGGATTCCGTATTATTGAATCAATCGTCATCGTATTGATGGTTACAATATTTGGAGTTTTTACATTTGAAGTCATTGCTTCTAAACCAGAAGTGGGTGCCTTACTAAATGGATATATTCCTAAAATGGAAATCGTGACGAATCCTCAAATGTTGTTTATTTCATTAGGGATTCTTGGTGCAACAGTTATGCCGCATAATCTTTATTTGCATTCTTCTATTGTGCAAACACGTCAATATAAAAGAACGGAAAAAGGCAAAAAAGAAGCAGTTAAGTTTTCAGTCATTGATTCAACCTTTTCTCTCAGTATGGCTTTTTTAATCAATTCGGCCATCTTGATATTAGGTGCAGCAGCCTTCCATGGAAAAGGAATACAAGTATCTGAAATCGAAGAAGCATATAAATTACTAAGCCCTACTGTTGGAGTGGGGATTGCCAGTACTTTATTTGCAGTCGCATTATTAGCATCTGGGCAAAATTCAACGATTACTGGAACTTTATCTGGTCAAATAGTGATGGAAGGATTTCTGCATTTAAGAATCTCTCCTTGGCTTAGAAGGGTTATTACACGTATGCTTGCTGTCGTACCTGCATTTGTCGTTACTTGGATTGCAGGTTCAAGAGGAACTGCAGATCTTCTACTTTGGAGTCAGGTTATTTTAAGTCTACAGCTTCCATTCGCAGTTGTTCCGCTCATTCTATTTACGAATAGTAAAAAGAAAATGGGTGTGTTTGCCAATAAAACAGGTACGAAAGTGTTAGCTTGGATATGCACTGCTGCTATCATCGTTTTAAATATATTTTTAATTGGTTATATCCTTGTTACCGGACAGGATTTGGGATAATAGGATGAACAATTTACGCTTAATTAAAGACTATAAAAATGATGAGTGTTTAAGAAAAAGTTTTAATGAACTGGCAACCGATATTTTTGGTATTGATTTTGAGGAATGGTATCAAAAAGGATTTTGGGATAGTGATTACGTTCCATTTTCTTATGCAGTTGGAGACAAAGTCATTGCTAACGTTTCGGTAAACATATTAAATCTAATCATTGACGGAGAAACAAAGAAAGCTGTCCAAATTGGTACTGTCATGACCCATCCGGATTACAGGAACAAAGGACTTTCTGCTAATTTAATGCAAAATGTTCTTGAAGAATATGGGGAAATGAGTGACTATATCTATCTGTTCGCAAATCAATCAGTATTGGACTTTTACCCAAAGTTTGGATTTGGAGCTGTAGATGAATACGAGTTTTCAATGAAGTATCGACCTGAAGAAAATTCAGCAGTAAACAGACGCAAATTAGATGTGAAGAACCCAGAGGATTTGAATTTTATAAAGGAATTTGTTTCTACAAGAATTCCTCTTTCTCAAACATTTAGTACAGATCATACTTTAGGGATTTTTATGTTTCATTGCCTGAACGTATTCCCTGAAGATATCTACTTTTTAGAAAAAGAAAATGTGATCGTGCTCTTTAAGATAGAACACGATCACCTACATATTTTTGACATCGTCAGTAAAAATGAATATGACATTCAACAAATATTACATGTCATTGCAGATAATGATACTAGAAAAATAATCTTTCATTACACACCAGACTATCCAAATATTCAAGTTGAGTGGAAAAAATATTCTGGCTCTGAAGTTTTATTTGTAAAATCCAAACATTCACGTTTTCCGTCACGAATTAAGCATCCAATTACTTCTCAAGCGTAAACGGTTATCGATGAATAACTACTTTTGTCCCTATCGGAACTCGAGACGATAAATCTAATACATCACGGTTGTGCATTCTAATGCAGCCATGGGAAACATTTTTTCCAATGGATGAGGGATTATTTGTACCATGAATTCCATAATGAGGTCTTGATAGCCCCATCCACAGTGCTCCAAACGGACCACCTGGATGGGGTTGTTTATTAACAATGGTATACGTTCCAGAAGGTGTCGGAGTTAACATTTTTCCTACTGCGATAGGATACACTTTAATAATTCGATTTCCATCATGAAGTGCTAATTGATGCTTAGAAGTAGAAACGCTAATCCATTTGGCCATAAGATCACCTCATAATATCGTATGAGGGCTTCTATCCTTTTGATTTTATAATTGTTAAGATGTCTGAAGGTTTTTTCAGTTTTGGAAATCCTGTTATTTTTTCACTAATAACTGGTGGTTGGAACCATGTTGCATGATAAGCCTTTAATCCTGCTTCCCTTGCCCCAAATAATTCATTTGATCCACCGTCACCAATGAATAATGAGTTTTTGGGTTGAACATTTACATTCGTACATGCGATTTCGTATATTTTTTTATTCGGTTTAGCGCATTTGACTTTATAAGAGAAAATCACAGTATCGAATAAATTGGCTAACGGAGAATTCTCCCACTCTAAAACTTCTTCGGGTGCACAATTACTGATAAGCCCTACTTTTATACCCATTTCTTTAATTTGTATAATTGTTTCAATGACCTCCTCGTCAATAGATTTAAAAGGGATGGCTTTTGCTTGGATTCTATTTTCAATAACCTTTTTAATATCATCCATATTTAATGGAGTTTCCAATACACGATACATATCGACTAAACAACTTTTTGCATCTGGAAAAGTCCCATCCATTCTCTGTTCTCTTCTTTTCCCCCATTCTCTCTTGTAAATGTCTTCCTCAATTCCAAGCAATCTTGCCGGATTATAATCAGCTTTCTTTATTCCATTCTCCCATTCCGTTATGAGCGTCTCATATAAATCGAAGAACACAGCTTCAACTACCATTCCCACATCCCGCCCCCTAAATAAAAAAAACGCATCTATAAAATAGATACGTTTTACACTGCCTTTGTTTTCTTTATTTGTTTACTTCTTAGCTGCCCACACGCCGCATCAATATCCGTACCTTGTTCGTGGCGGATACCACATTGTATACCGTTTTTCTTTAAAGTGTCGTAAAAAGCAAGGATTGATTTCTTTTCACTGCGTTCATATTGTATATGCTCGCTGACTGGATTATATGGAATCAAATTCACATAAGTGAGATGGCGTTTGTTATGAAGCAGTTTTGCTAACTCCAATGCTTCCTTCTCGTGATCGTTAACATCTTTCAACAAAATATATTCAATCGTAACCCTACGGTTATTTTTTTCTAAATAATAATCAAGGGCTGCCATTAATTTTTCAATTGGGAAAGCCTTGTTAATTTTCATGATTTCGGTTCTAAGTTCATCATTTGGTGCATGCAAGGACAATGCTAAGTTGACTTGTAATTCCTCGTCTGCAAAGTCGCGAATCTTTTGAGCAAGTCCACTTGTTGATACAGTAATATGTCTAGCTCCGATAGCAAGACCTTTCGGATCATTGACGACACGAAGGAAATTCATCAAATTACTATAGTTATCAAATGGTTCTCCGATACCCATTACAACAATATGGCTTACTCTTTCATCTTTTCCTCTTGCATCAAGGAATTGTTGTACTTTCATAATTTGGCCAACTATTTCGCCGCTATTTAAATCACGACTTTTTCTCAAAATTCCGCTGGCGCAAAAACTACAACCGATATTGCAACCGACTTGAGTTGTGACACAAACGGATAATCCATAAGAAAAACTCATCAACACGGTTTCAATCAAATTTCCATCTGGTAATTGAAATAGAAATTTAATTGTTCCGTCAGCTGATTCTTGTTTAACCGATTCCTTTAATAGCTCAATGTCGAAATGTTCTTCCAGTAATTCTAGACAATCTTTATTTATATTTTTCATATCAGAAAAAGTGGTAACACGTTTTTTATATAGCCAATCCCAGATTTGTTGGGCGCGATATTTTTTCTGACCTTTCTCCAATAACCATTCAGTTAATTGTTCCATTGTTAAACTATATATTGATGGTTTCATTATAATTCCTCATTTCTAATATTTACCAGATTGTAATGAGAGGTTTCCTCGGGTAAATTATATAAAGCTAGCTTAAAATACATCTTCTCACATAAACAAGCTATTAAGAAAATATTAACCTAATCTATAATAAAGGAAAAACCATCGTATAACAACTGCCAAATATTGAATTGCCCATTTAATTCATTTCCCATTCAATGAAAAATGTTACTATATATTCTTTCATAAATTGATGTCTGCTTTCAGCCATTTCTTTACCCATATCTGTGTTCATCAAATCCTTAAGTTTGAATAGTTTTTCGTAAAAATGATTGATAGCAGTAGATTTTCTATTCCTATATTGTTCCTTGTCCAGTTTTTCAACTGGGTCCATATCAGGATGATAAATTAGTTGATTTTTTGCACCTGTATAAGCAAAGGTCCTTGCGATTCCAATTGCTCCCATTGCATCAAGACGGTCTGCATCCTGGACAATCATTCCTTCAAGTGTTTTCATCGGTGGGTTCCCTCCACCTTTGAACGACATCGTTGTAATAATCTCCATGATTCTAGATACATATACTTCATTTACGTTTGCTGAGGACAAAAAGTCTTTAACTTTTTTAATCCCTTCTTCTTCAGTAGAATTCAATTTTTCATCGGCAATATCATGAAGCAAGGCCGCCATTTCGCAAAGGAACATATCGGCGTTTTCAATTACAGCAATTTTTTTAGCAATATTCGTTACACGATAAATATGCCACCAGTCATGACCAGTTGCATCATCGTGTAATTGTTGATATACGAATGATTTTGTTTGTAAAATAATTGATTCTTTATCCACGTACTTATCTCCACCTTAATTCTTGTTAAAATACGTACTTAGAGCAGCAGTAATAGCAACAATGATAAATAACAAGTGCGGAATATTTGGAAATATTGTTATGATCGTTAGAAAAATGATAACGACAATGATTACAATTAATAATGAGTAAAAGAACCCTTTGGTGATCAAACGTTATTAAAATCCTATCTTAGACCAATCAAACAATGAGCCTGGGTCGGTTTTTCTACCAGGTGCATACTCATCATGACCGACGATAAATTTTCGATTTCTTTGTATTGCAGGATTTCGTGTAATAATGTCAGCCAATAATATATTAAGTGTTTTGTATTGAGCCTCAGTATATCCAATAAATGATGGATTAATAGAATCATAGTCCTCATCTTTTATCATTTCAGCCATTTCTTCTTTAGTACCTATTGCAAGCATTTCAATGCCAATAGAATATTGATTCAAATTATTTCGGTATTTTGTAAAATATGGTAAATCACCTGTTCCCGCATGATAAGCTACCCTCTCTTCTGGGACAAGCTGATAGATTTCACCCGATCTTGCAATTAAGTAATGCGCTGAGACACCATATTCAAAAAATATAGAGTATATATCTTGGAGGTTATAAGGATCTAGTACATTATTTCCAACATTGCTTATAAAATGTAAAACGATATGAGTAGGTATTTCGGTTCGAACCTCCGAGTTTTGTAAAGGAAGATGATAATAAATAACATTAATATCTTGTTTTGCAGGTTTCACTTCAGTTTTTTCAGGTTCAATTATTGCTTCGGTTGAACAACCAACAAATAAAAAAATAGTAATTAAAAGAGAAAAATATATTTTTACCATAGAGCGATTCCTCAAAGTTCAAATTCCCAATCATCTTTAAGAATTAAATAGATAATGAGCAGCTTATCTTCTACTTCTTGAATATTTTCTTCCATTTCTAAGCCTAATTTAGGTAGTAATATCCCTGCAATTTGTTTGGTCAAATTCTCTTTTTCGCTTTTCGGCAATTGTAAAAAACGATTGGAATACGTTTGGATTAATTTCCAATCCTTCATATTTATTGATTTTAACGCCCACTCATCTATAACTAGGTCATTTTTTGATAAACCTCTAGCTTGAATTTCTTTTTCAATTGGTGAAAGTTTATTTTTTCGATTTGTCTTTCTTTCATGTACGACAATTGAACCTGCAACAAGGTCACCAATTCTCTTATGTTTTGAGTGGAAGAAAATCATCATAATTCCAAGAAAATATCCAGCCGGCAATGAATCAATGATTCTCAGGAGATTTCGTATAAAACTTGATAATAATGTGATACTATGGCCATTTTCTTGAATGACTCTAATACCCATCATTCTTTTTCCAGGGGTTGTCCCTCCTGAAAAGTATTCAAATGCAAAAAAATATCCCCAGTTTATAAAAAATATGCCAATGATAATAATTGCTATAAGGTAGGAGTGCAAATCAAGAAAAAACAATAAATCTGGTTGTCCAATAGATATGATAAGGAAGATAATGACAATGGCAATGTTAAAAGCCATTAAAATGAGTTGATCGATTATATATGCTGCGGTTCTGCTACCGAGACCTGCAATTTGAAACTGAAGTGATACATATTCAGGTGTTTTTATATTAATCCGGTCATCATTCAAAAGAAAAACCTCGTTTCGCTGTTAAATTCACAGAAGCTGTTTCTATTTTTTTTTGAAATTACTATAATAAGAGAATAGACTAAGATTTTAATTATAAATAGTGTAGGTGCTAGGATGAATATTAAACAATTCATAAAACAACATCGTGACGAATGGAAACATCTTGAACATCTTATCGGAGTTTTACAAAAGCGTAAAAATACATATACAGGTACAGATATTGACCAATTTAACAGACTTTACCAAAAGGCGGCGCAAAATCTTTCATATTGTCAAACCTATTTTCCAAATGAAGAAGTGACAAGTTATTTAAATGGACTCGTTTCAAAATCACATAATCTTTTATATAAAGATCAAATATCTAGTTTCAAACAAATCCGTCATTTTTTCAGCACTACTTTTATTGGACTTTTATTAGAACAATGGAAAGCAATTACAATTGCTATGTTATTGTTCACTCTGGGTGCAATCGGGAGTTTTTTCTCAGTAATAAACGATCCTCTTCACTTGTATTCTATTCTTCCTGCAGACATCGCCCAAAATGTGGACCCCGAGCGACTGGGCAGCAGTGATGGAGGAGTTAATTCCCCATTAATGTCAGCAAGCATTATGACGAATAATATTCAAGTCGCTATATTAGCATTTGCAGGTGGAGTAACATTTGGTTTGCTGACAGTATATGTATTAATCTATAACGGAATTATAATCGGAGCCCTCGCGGCGCTATTTTGGCAGTACGGAAAAACATATGATTTTTGGGCATATATCGTCCCTCATGGGATGATTGAACTTACCGCTATTTTCATTGCCGGCGGAGCGGGATTATTAATGGGCTATAAACTGTTTGTACCTGGTCATTATTCAAGAGGTTATCATTTAAAATACCAAGCGAAACGATCCGTTCAGTTATTACTTGGCACAATCCCGTTATTCATTATCGCTGGAATCATTGAAGGGTTTATCACCCCAGCAGCGATACCGTTGGAAGCGAAATATGTCGTGGCTCTTATAACCGTTTTTGGTCTAATCCTTTATATGCTGATTGGAAAAATTCTTTTGAAACGGTCTCTCTCTAATGTATCGTATTAATTCTGTAATTTGTTAGCGAATCTATAGCTGAAATGCTGATAGATTCGCTTTTTTCTTATGTTTTATTATGCTTATAGCGGTTTTATTAGCTGATTTATGATTCTATTAGCCGATTTAAGATTCTATTAGCCGATTCGCAATCCTATTAGCCAATTTACGATTCTATTAGCCATTTTGGTAATCCTATTAGCTGATTCACAAATTTTAATAGCCACTGGGATATTCTTTTGGGAATTTCAAGTTTTTATTCTACGTTCTCTCGTTGTTTTACAGTTTCAGCTCTTACAACAAATTCCGGTTCATAATATCGATATAATGAGAAACTGCGGCAGTTGCTAGATGCTCTTCTTTCGCCTCAATCATGACGAGGCCCTGTCTCTCCCACTTGATTTTTTCTTTCTTTTTAAAAAGCATTTGCTGCTGTGCGATGCTTTTGATCATGGCTTGTTGGACACTTTCCGGCTTTTCTTCTGTCCTCATCTGAAGTGTCACGTCCTCAATACCAACCATTAAAAATAAATGCCTTTGTCTTAATCGTTCTAAATAAAGAAGGGCGTGTTCTTCATACAGGAATGTTCGTATATCACTGAACAAAAGAAGCAGGCTTCGTTTCTTTTGCATTGCTTCTAAAAAAGAAAATACTGCTGCATAATTGGATTCTGCGGAATCAACCGTAACATTATAGATGGAATGAAGAATTGTCTGTAAATGAGCCATACCTTTTGCTGGAGGAACAAACACTTTTACATCCTTTGCAAAAGCTAGAACCGAGACATAATCACCATTTTGAAGTGCTGCAGCTGCCACTAAATGCGCAGCCTCCAATGCCTTTTCTAGGCGGTTCCCTTTCGACAATTCAGCTCCCATCATTCTACCGCAATCTATCAGAATCGTAATATATTTTCCGTGTTCAGGTTCATACTCATTCGTCATAACTTGACGCAGCTTTGCTGTTTGTCTCCAGTTAATTTTTCGAGGGTCGTCCCCAACGACATAGTTTCTGATTTGAGAAAAGTCGCCAATTCCTGTTTGATGCCTACGAATTTTATTTCCTTCAAACAGCAAATACTTCTGAGCATTTTCTAAAAATTGTTTTGTCTCAGTTAGATCAGGAATTACTTTAATTTTGTTTGTCAAATCAATTGTCATTTGTTTTTTCCATAATCCTAACTTACTGGAATAACGAAAATACAGCATTGTTATTTCGTATTCTCCTCGTACAGAAGCTTTTGTTTCATATTCCAATGTTGAGGTTATCAGCTGATCAACTCTCCCGTTCATCGGAAATGTGCTCTGGAAACTTTGCGGTATCCCGTCTATCAAAGTAAATGACAAGGAGTACGTTGACATATTTGTTACATCGATTTGTACCTTATAAGATAGATTTCTTTCCATTTCATCTGGAATATGTCGTTTAAAATGTAAATCCTTTTTCTTGGGAGAAAAAAATAAATCAACCAAACTAACTAAAAACAAGACTACATTCATAAAAATGAATGCCCACCATGAAAGATTTCCGAAGCTCAATACTAAGAGAACTAACGAAAGAATGATGAATATAGAAATTAAGCGTCTAGAAGGTAATATTCCTCTACCTTGGAACAGGAACCGATCCCACAAGTTCTTCAATGATTTGGTCAACTGACGCTCCCTCCAATTCTATATGTGGAGATAGTTGTATACGGTGTCGCAATGAGGGCTTAGAGACCATTTTAACGTCATCTGGGGTTATATAATCCCTTCCGGATAAATAAGCCCATGATTGGGCTGCTCTACCAATAGAAATTGCTGCCCTTGTACTCGCTCCAAAGCGGATTGAATCAATCTCGCGTGTTTTTCTTACTATTTTCATAATATAATCCATTACATTCTCTCCGACTGTTACGCGAGAGATTTCCTCTTTTATAGCTAAAAATTCGTCCATATTCATGACGGGAGATAATGGAATCGTGTAGCTTTTATTTTCGATAACTTGATGTAATACATTTTTCTCATCTTCAAAACTAGGAAAATCAATGTAGAGTTTAAAGAGGAAACGATCTTGCTGCGCTTCAGGCAACGGGTATGTTCCTTCAAATTCAATCGGATTTTGAGTTGCCACAACGAAAAAAACCTCTGACAAGGGGTACGTTTTTCCTTGAATTGTTACTTGCTTCTCTTCCATTGCTTCTAAAAGTGCTGCTTGTGTTTTAGCAGGAGTTCGGTTAATTTCATCAGCCAAAAGAATATTTGTGAAAACGGGCCCTTTTATCGTTTCAAAATTACTGTCTTTCATATTGTAAATAGTACTTCCAGTAATATCACTAGGCAATAGATCTGGTGTAAATTGAATTCGATTGAAGTTTCCACCCAAAAGTCCGGCAAGGCTTCTTACCATTTGTGTTTTTCCTGTTCCAGGAACTCCTTCTAATAGGACATGACCACCAGCCAATATAGCTGATAGTAATAGTTTTATATTTAAGCTTTGTCCTAATATTCTTTCTTCATATTTTTCTATTAAGGTTTGTAATTCTTTTTTCATCTCCTGACAACCTCTTCCCTTAGTCGATCTAATCTTTTTGACCATTGTAAGTATTCTTGCTTACTTAATTTTTCATTTTGTAAAACCGAACCAATATCATTCAAAGTTTGCACATCTGTTAAATTGATTCTTTTACGTTGAAACAAGTCTTTCATTTCAAACCATTCAACTGTGGAAGGAATCCCGTAGCGTTCTTGTATTAATTGCTTTACAAAGTCAGACTGTATGTTTAAAGATTCCCCAAATTTTTTGCCTCTTAAATACCAAGCAGCCAACGCTCTAATCCCCTCATCGCTAAAGCGAACAGTTTCTTCTCTTGGAATGAATATCGGACCAAACCTTTTCCCTTTTGCCCATAAGAACAATATGGCAATTACTAGGATTTGAAACAATAATATCAAAAACCACTTTGGATACACTGTCCATACCGTAGAAGCATTTTCTCCCATATGAACATATTCATCAAAGAGAATAGTAGTTGGTTTTTCCTCATTAATTAAAGAAAGAATAAGTGGAATATGATCACTTGTTAAAATTTGGCCGTTTGTCAGCCACTCTGGTGCAATGGAAACAATTAAATGACCATCACCATAAGTGCGTTTTAAGGCAATAGCCCCTTCTGTATCTTGTAATAAAACTTTATCTTGTTTTTTTGTTTGCAGCCGTATTGTAGAATTTACTTCTCCTCTATATGTAATTCCGTTTTGATCCGTTATTTTTAGTTTCTTATTTGAAAGATTCTTTTCCACGATGTCTGATTTTAGTTCAAAAAAGCCATCTGGCTTCTCACTGATTAATAGAATCGTATTTCCGGCATTCATAAAATTTTTATATTCATTTATTTCGTCTGAAGTCGGCATGAAAAATGGTTCTATTATAATAAGAAGTTGATTTCCCTTATCATGATTTAATAATTTCGGAGTATGTTTCCATCTCTTTACCGTGTCATAATGATTATGTAAATACGTATATAAAGCCTTTATTCCTGTAGATGCAGGAGAATCTGATACATAATTTGGATAACTCTTCGGCTTTTGTGAAAACAGAAGAAAGCTTGCCAGTACAAAAATGATTAAAAGGATTATGAGCCAAATCCACGTCTTTATTTTACTTTGCAGCATTATTTGGCCCCTCCTCTATTTTTCTAAGCCATTCCAATACTTGTAATTTGTATTGCAAATATTCTTCTTTAGTGACAATCCTCTCACCATATGTAACTTCATCGAATAACAGTGCAATATTAAAAAATCGCTCGGCCCATTCCTTGTTTACTTTTTGAAGTTCATCGTAATATTCCCAATTTGTTTTCCATATTCTTGCCATAAGCCATTCTTTCTCATGGAAGTATAAAAGTAAGGCGAGGAAGAGATGACGTGTTGATAATGAATACTCTTTTAATGAGCTTAGTCTGTCGGCCTCATTTAAGTGAGTTTGATATGTCCATTCCATTTCTTTCATAGATGTAAAAGGTTTATTATCCCAATATTTGCGTTTCCGTAATTGCACCCGAACGAGTAGCAGCGTCAATACTACAATCATGGCTAGAACAGCAATAATAATAGCAATAAGAACCGGACCAGCTGCCGCGTGACTGGCCGATTCTAATGAAGGGAATAATTTCTCCAATTGATTCGCAATCCATTCTTTTGCTCGTTCCCACCATATTGTAAAAATACTTTTAGATTCGTTCGCATACATTTGATATTCTTTTCCATCCAAAATGCTACGAATCTCTTCTTTTGCCTTATCTAGATTTTTCATTATTTATCACCTAACGATTTACGACTGCACCGCATTATAGTCTTCAATCATTTCCTTTAAATCGTCCGCATCATGTCTTGTTTTTGCATCAAGATACATAACAGAATAACCAACTGAAAAAATCATTGTAGTAAACAAACTTACAACACTTGAAATAATCGATAACAATACACTATTTCCTAGAAATATGCCAAAAGACACTTCAACAGCATAACTAATACTAGAAACAATCAATGAAAATACGAGATATAATCCAAATAATGCCCAAGTTCTATTTTTTGTAAGTTTCCAGCTTCTTGAAAAACCAATAGCTTCACCATCAAGAACAACAGAGCCGAAATAAAAACCCCATTTTGTCAACAATAATCCTATTCCTATTAAAAAACTAATAAATAAAAGAACTGCTATAAGGATTCCTGCAACTGGATTTACGAGTGCGCCTACAAATCCTACGAGCACGACAATGATTATTGGAATAAAAACTAGACCTATTACTAGAAGTACAAAAAGAATACTGCTGCCAAGGATAGGACCGTATCTTGAAAATCCTTCTTTTATAACTGAACCAACTGTATACTCTTCGTTTTTTCTCATATGATTAATGGCAATGAGAATTGCCGCTCCAGCAACTGGAAATAAAAAAATACTTAAAAATGAAACAGCAATAATTCCTAAATCTGCACCTAAACTAGTACTCCCAGTTTCTTCGAAGCTTGAGAGTATTTGTTCATACCATACATTACCTGTCCCAAGCTCTCTAAAAAAACTTACTCCGGACATAAGCTGGATAATAATTTGCAACAAATAAATGGGTCCCATAAAAATTAGATTAATTAGTAAAAAATCAGAAAACTTATATTTGCTTAATTTGAATGTGAGATCTAATATCTCTCCGAATCCTTTCGGACGGTTAAATTTAATATCCAAGTACAATTTCCCCCTATTAATTTATAAATCACTCATAACGCCTATTTTATCATTATTTTGAAATAATTTGCTTATAAAATATTTTTTAAAAAAGAAAAAAGGCAATATCCAATTCATAATCGGAATTGCCTGCATTATTTTACCTCTTCTATGAAGTCCCCGTAGCCTTCTTTTACCATGTCTTCTATCGGTATGAATCGAAGTGAAGCACTATTAACACAATACCTGAGCCCACCTTCTTCAATCGGACCATCATCAAAAACATGGCCTAGATGAATATCACCTACACGACTTCGTATTTCAGTACGGTTCATTTTGAAGCTTGTATCCTCTTCGTATTTTACCACTTTATGGGAGATGGGTTTAGTGAAACTTGGCCAACCACAATCAGAGTCATATTTATCTCGGCTTGAAAAAAGGGGCTCCCCTGTTACGATATCAACATAGATGCCGGGCTCATAAAAATCCCAATATTCATTGTGATAGGCGGGTTCTGTCCCATCGAGCATAGCAACTTCATATTGTTCTTGCGAAAGATTCTTCTTAATGTCCTCATCACTAGGTTTTAAATAACTTTGAGCTTCATCATCATCTTCATCCAAAATACTTAAATCAATATGGCAATATCCATTTGGATTTTTTTCTAAATAGTCTTGATGATAATCCTCTGCTAAGAAAAAGTTATTTATCGGTAATACTTCGGTTACAATTTTTTCATTGTATTTTTCTTGTTCATGTTTAATATAGGCTTTAATAATAGCTTCATCACTTTTATCTTCAAAATAAATGCCACTACGATATTGAATCCCTTTATCATTTCCTTGCTGATTTATGCTTGTCGGGTCAACTACCTTGAAGAAATAGGTCAGAAGTTCGTTTAAGGATACTCTTTTAGGGTCGTACTCAACATGGACAGTTTCAGCGAATTCACGATCTCCTTTGATAACATCTTCATATGTGGGTGTTGTCCCTTTGCCGTTCGCGTATCCAGACGTCGCATTTTTCACACCTAATATTCGAGCAAAATATGCTTCTACACCCCAAAAACATCCACCAGCAAAATAGATTGAATTTAGTTCACTAGTCGAATAATCGATATTTTCATTAGGGTTATATGGCAATGCACTATTTCCGCTGGCCAACTGGGAGTTAATTTGTGTACAAGCAGTTAAAAAGAAGATAAGAAGACATATAGGTATACAATAAATAAGCCGCTTCATTCTAACTCCCCCCAAAAAAACTTTACTTCATTTTGGTTTTATTCCATTTTCCAACAGTATGAAATAGCTTTTCATTAGCCCATCCGTAACAATAATATAGCACATCGTCGGCTTCACTATTTTTTGCAGCTTCCAGTGCTTCAATTAAATGATTTTCTTCAATATTCCACATTTGAATTCCACTAAATATATGCGTATTTGCTTCCGAAAGTGCACGCACCTTATCATTTTCATTTTTAACGAAGGAGATTGGGTAACCATTTTCTTTAAATGTTTCATACGATATGTTGTATTGTAAGTTAAAAAATGTAAGAAAAGCTTGGAAAGCTTTTTCCTGTTTAGCTGAAGTATCCGCAAAGTATTCTATAAACCCTTGTACATCTGCACCACCGCCAAGTTTATGATATGGAAAATGCTTTAATGTATTTGATACTTTTGTTAATCGGCTATAATCTTGACCTAACAACCAGGCGTATGAAGGTGGCCACAAATCCAACCATAATTGAATGTGAGGATTTACCTTTTGGATTTCATTTAATAGTTTTTCAACAAAAGAAGAGACACTATCTTGCCTAAAATGAATCCATTTACTTATTATTTCTGATTGATGCAATATACTAACAGCAGATTGGAAGTCTTGGCTTTTTAATTGGGCAGCAACCATATTCATTGTATCAATCAGTTCGGAAACAATTATGCCAGATGTTTCCATCCTTTTTTTACAATGAGGACAGAAACAACTGAATAATCCTTTTGGATTTACTTCTTTCCCAGCCCAGTCAGGAAATCGTATTCTATCGATCAAATAATTCGTATATCCGTATTTTTCTGTTAACGCGATAATTAATTTAGACCACATCGGGACAACATCAGGTCCGTTTGGACATAACCAATTCTCAGTGTAGTTTCCGCGAAAATCAATGACTCCATTATTAGCCAAATTTCCTTGAAAATCTCCATTTAACAAATTCAGCCAAGGAATAATTTTGAAAGACGTATTTGATGAAGCCTCTTTTAACAATTGTATGGAGTCTTCGCCTTTTTGTACTCCAGAATCAACCTTTTGATATAGTTCTCCATAAATCATTTTTACATCTAGCGGTACATGCCATGTACCTTCTCCTTGAACAAATTCATGAACAGAATTATGAGGCAACATACCCCTTGGATAAGGGTTACGTTCAAAAATCGTATTCACTTGCGGAAAAATATAATGAATATCCCCCATTACATTTAATAGAGTAAAAATTTGATCCGTACCTTCATCAATAATATCATGTGGATGGAGATGAATTCCGTTCATGCTATTAGTCCCCCTTTAGTTTAATATAAAAAGAAAACAAGTTTTCAATCCGTATTTCTATCGCTTTTGGCTCAAACTCTTTAAGAATATATATTCTTGATTTATATTGCTCAGCTGTTCTTCTGGTAATGATTTTACTATTTCTCGTAGCTTAGCTACGAATAAGGCATCGGTCAAAGTTGCTATATTGCTAGTATATCGTGTGCCTACTTCACTAAAAGGAGTATCATACAAGAAACGTAAAGAGGAATGAAAGAAGCCTATCATCTCTGAATCACATTTAATAAGTTCTGGAATATCAATGAATCCTTTATTGTAAAGTCCACCCAAGTTATGCCTAATTTTTGCCTAGTCACTTCAGGTAAACACTTGCCAAGGTTTTGTATAATTGGGGTATCTTCCGCATAATACCAAGATGCATCAGGATGATAACCAATTTGATAAAGAGCATCATTTGGATAGAAGTGATCTCTATCTTGTTATAAACATTACCAATCCCCCTTTTTTTAATAAAGCGCTTCCATTTTCCTATAAAGTAAGATAAATTAAGTAATTTTGGTTGTGTGACTTATTCATATTTAAATATAAAGAAGAGAAAAAAGCAATTTGCCATTAAGACAAATTGCCTTATCCTTCAGGATTCTTCCCTATTATTTTTACTTCTGTTTCAAGATCAATTCCAAACTTTTCTTTTACCGTTTTTTGAACATGTTCTATTAACTGAATATAATCAGTCGATGTAGCATTGTCCACATTGACAATAAATCCGGCATGTTTTGTAGAAACTTCGGCTCCTCCAATTCTCGTTCCTTGGAGACCACTTTCTTGAATTAGTTTTCCAGCAAAATTACCCGGTGGTCGCTTAAATACACTTCCACAAGAAGGGTATTCTAACGGCTGTTTTGACTCACGAAGAAATGTATTTTCGTCCATTTTCCCTTTAATTAATGTAGGATCTGCTTTCCTTAACGAGAAGACAGCTTCTACTATTATCAGATGTTCATTGGCAAAAACACTACTCCTATAGCCAAATTGAAATTCACCAGTTTTTAAGGTACGAAACTCCCCTGATTGAGTAAGGACGGTTGCACTTGTTAATACCTCTGAAATTTCTCCGCCATAGGCACCTGCATTCATAATCAATGCACCACCAACCGTTCCAGGAATTCCACAGGCGAACTCCAATCCAGATAATTGATGCTGCAAAGCTATTCTTGAAACATCAATAATATTTGCTCCGCTTCCTACTGTTATGGTTTCATTTATCACTGATACTTTATTTAATTGGTCAAGGCTTACGACAATTCCTCGTATTCCCGCATCTCTAATAATAACATTGGTACCTTTCCCCAATACCGTCAACGGGATATCGTGTGCAAATGCATATTTTACAATTTTTTGCAGACCATTTACATCAAATGGCTTAATAAAAACATCGCCAATCCCGCCTGTTTTAATAAATGTATGTTTTGATAATGGTTCCGTTATCGCTAATTCCGCATCAGGGACCATTTGTTGTAAATCTTTAAAAATCATTAAAATTTCTTTCATTTTATTCTGCCTCTTAATTTATTTTAAGTATATATAGATATTAAATTAATAATGAATCATAAGCAACGCTCTTTCAAGATTTCCTAATAAGCACACAATTCGTACCATTTATCATATTCATTTATTTATATTATGTTTCTAACCCATTCATTACATTTCTTCAGGTGCCTTTAACCCTAATAATCTTAAACCTTCTTTTAATATAATTGTTGTAGATTTAACAAGTGCTAGTCGACTTTCTATACCAGCTTCATTTGATAAAATCTTAACATGGCTATAATATTTATTAAATTCTTTTGATATATCAAGCAAGTATTTTGCAATAATGGATGGTTCAAAATATTCGAAGCTCTTTTCGATCACGGCAGGAAACTGCATTAAAAGCTTCACGATTGGCCAGGAATAATCATCATTTAATCCTATTGGATCAGTGTTAAGACTGTTAAAGTTCGCTTTTCTTAAAATTGAGCAAGCTCTCGCATGAGTATATTGTACATAAGGTCCGGTCGTCCCTTCGAATTTTAACATATCTTCAAGGGAAAATTCGATATTGTTTTGTCTTTCATTTTTTAAGTCGTGAAAAATAATAGCTCCAACACCCACTATATTGGCCACTTCTTCTTTTTTTAAAAGGTTCGGATTTTTTTCTTCAATATTCTTTTTAGCCATTTGAATTGCTTCAATGATGACTTCTTCCAATAACACAACTTTTCCTTTTCTTGTCGACATCTTTTTGCCATCTTTTAAAATAAACCCGAATGGAATATGGATCATTTCCTTTGCCCAGGAATATCCCATTTTTTCAAGGACTAGAAATATTTGTTTAAAATGAAGGCTTTGTTCCTGCCCAACTACATACAATGCTTTTTCAAATTGATACGTTTCCTTTCTGTATAAGGCCGCAGTTAAATCTCTTGTTGCATAAAGTGATGCTCCATCTTTTTTCATAATTAAGCATGGAGGAAAGTCAAATTCCTTTAATTCAACAACTTGAGCACCTTCAGATGGCGTTAGTAAACCCTTATTACTTATCAATTGTATCGTTTTATCCATTTTATTGTTGTAAAAAGCTTCTCCGTGATAAGAATCAAAGTGAACACCTAACAAAGAATAGATCTTCGTAAATTCATGCAAAGATTCATCTCTAAACCATTTCCAAAGGTTTTGCGCTTCAATATCCCCCTCCTCTAATCGTTTAAACCACATTCTTGCTTCATCTTCCAAACTTGGATCAGTTTCTGCCTTTTCATGAAATTTTACGTAAAGGCTTAATAATTCTTTTATGGGCTCATTTTTTACCTTTTCTTCATGACCCCAATGATTATAAGCAACAATTAGTTTACCAAACTGTGTTCCCCAATCCCCTAAATGGTTGATTCTAACAGCTTTATAGCCACATTTTTCAGCTATGAGTGCAAGAGCATTTCCGATTACAGTTGATCTTAGATGCCCCATTGAAAATGGTTTAGCTATATTAGGAGATGAAAAATCAATCGTGATAGTCTTCCCTTTCCCTGTATCAAGCGATCCATAATCATTTCCTACTTGTAAAAGTGATTGTAAAATCATCTGACTGGCTAGATTTTTATTAAGAAAGCAATTTACATACGGTCCATTTGCTTCTACTTTTTCAAAAAAAGGATGATTAATTTTGCTTGCTACTTCATGGGCTATTTTTGCAGGGGCATTTCTTAATTGCTTGGCTAGTGTAAAGCATGGAAATGCTAAATCACCTTGATCTTCGAACTTCGGTTTTTCAATTAACTGTATGACATCATCTAATGTTAATGCTTCATTTAAGGAAGCCGTTATTTGTTCGGCATATGTTTTTATAAAATCCATTCTACATACCTCCAATTGTGATAATAAAAAAAATCTCGCCTCAAATTAGAGACGAGATTACCCGCGGTACCACTCTTATTGTTCATATGAACCTTCTTGAATTGATAACGGGGTCCTCCCCGATATTACCCTACTCATTGTTTCAGGTATATTTCTCAAAAGTGCGCTTCATTATGATTCTTCTATTAGGCTCCCACCATCCCTAACTCGCTTCAGAAATGATCATAAATACTCTCTTTATCACCGAAATCACATTATTTATTTTTGCAAGTATAGAAGAAAATCAATAATAAATCAAGCACTGAATTATCGACGAAGCCTTAGCTTTTGATTTTTACTTTTTAAAATAGGCAATTGTCGTTCTTGAAAGGCTTGGAAATTTGTTAATTGCGTAGTTACGACAGTGATGTTATTTTCCTCCAACATATTTTTTTCAAGAGGATCTATTTTTTTGTCTGTAATAACGACATCCACTTCTTGGATTGGATAAATTTGTGAAAACGACCTTTTACCGAATTTACTTGAATCTGCCATTAAATAAACTAATTCAGATCTCATCATCATCTGTTTTTTTATCAGTGCCTGAAGTTCATTGGAATCGCTAAGACCATCCTCAAAATGAACACCTGTACACGATATAAAAGCTTTATCTACATGGTAGTTTGATATGGATTGTTCAGCTAAAGGTCCTACAAAAGATAATGATCTCGAAAGAAGTTTTCCCCCTGTGGAGATAACTTCGATTTTTTCTTTTTTGCTTAGCTCCATAACGACTTTTATCGAGTTGGTTACTACAGTAAGTGGAATGTTTGGCAATTCTTTTGCCATGTACCATGCCGTGGTGCTTGCATCTAAAATAATTCTGTCACCATTATTTACTTGATCTGCAGCTTCCTTTGCGATCGCTTTCTTTTCAGGAACATTTGTAATAACCCTTTCTGAAAAATGAATTTCGGAATTGGATTCTTGTATACTAACGGCTCCCCCGTGACTTCTTTGAAGCTTCCCTTCACTTTCTAATTTTTCAAGATCACGACGAATCGTTTCTTCCGTTACCGAAAAAATTTCACTTAATTCGGAAACACGAATGCTTAAACGATTATTAACGATTTCTATAATTTTTTTATGTCTTTCTGCTACGAGCAAGGTAAACGCCCCTGACTTTTGTTTCTTTTTGTTTATTTGTGATAATAAAATTATAACACAGATTTATCAGTACGACTATTGTGCCATGACAATAGGATTTAACGTTTTGATAAAATTTTCTCCTCGTATGCCTTTACTTCATTTAACCATGCTTCCTTTACTGGAACATCCATTATTTTACAATAATAGTCCCAAATAGCTCCGAATGGGTAAGTTTTAAATTCTTCGATTAATGCTAGTCTTTCAGTATAATTGCCCTCATCTTGTAGCTGTCTCATATATTCATTTGGTGTAAGTAATGCATAAAGTAATGCTTTTATCATATTTCTGGTACCAATTGTCCATGCAGCTACTCGATTGATGCTCGCATCGAAAAAGTCCAGTCCGATCATAACCTTATCAAGTGCATCATTTCTCACTATTTCGAGAGCGATTTCACGAAGCTCATCATCCAATACGACAACATGATCACTATCCCATCTGACAGGTCGAGAAACATGCAGGGCTAATTTGTCGCTAAATAGCAACATCGACGAAATCTTATTGGATACTGTTTCAGTTGGATGGAAATGACCAGTATCCAATAAACATAGCTTATTATTTTTTAACGCATATCCAAGATAAAATTCATGTGACCCAACGACAAATGCTTCTGATCCAATTCCAAATAACTTACTTTCGACTGCGTCTATATTATGTGATTCATCCACATCTTCAGCAAAAATTTGATCAAGGGAATCCTTAAGTCTTGTTCTCGGTGTTAGACGGTCACTCGGCATATCTTTATATCCATCAGGAATCCAAATATTTGTTAGACATGGAGAACCAAGTTCCTTTCCAAAATATTCACCAATTTTTCTACTGGCAATACAATGTTCAATCCAAAATTGACGAATCTCCTCATCAGGATGTGATAATGTAAGTCCATCTTCAGCCTTTTCATGAGAAAATAAAGTCGGATTAAAGTCTAATCCAAGTCCTCTCTCTTTTGCCCAAGTTACCCAGTTTTCAAAATGCTTTGGTTCAATTTCATTTCGATCGACGACAACTCCATCCGTCTCAGCGTATATGGCGTGTAAATTTACCCGATGTTTTCCAGGAATAAGAGAAAGAGCTTTTTCCAAATCCATTCTAAGCTCCTCAGGATTTGTAGCTTTACCTGGATAGTTTCCAGTTACATCAATACCACCAGACAATTCTCTTTGATTTACTTCAAACCCTGAAATATCATCTCCTTGCCAGCAATGGATGGATATAGGAACGTTCTGAAGTTTTTCTAACGCATCGTCAACATCAATACCCCATTTTTCATACGCTTTTTTGGCCATTACGTAATTTTCTCGGATCATTTACTGGTTCTCCTCTCATAAAGATTAATGATTTTTTATGAAGGTCACGATTCGTGATTCGTCCTGCCTTTCCCAATGTATTTTTTTCTGATTACAGCCACATTACAGCCACGATGAACAATCAACGTACCCTCATCCATGCTATTTTTAGAATTATGTTACGTTAATTTCTTTAATGCTCCAGTATCTTTCTTATTTTTCTTAGAAACAATTGCTTTAAAGTCTTCAATTACCTCTTGATTGTTTAACGAGCTTGGTTCATATTTTTTAATATCAAAAGACTCACTTACAAGTAATCTTCCTGCTTGTAAACTATTGATTTTATCAGTAGAAATAAGTTGCATTACCAAATTTCCTATAGCAGTCGCTTCGATGGGTCCACTGTAAATGATCTTTTTACTTAAATCTGCTGTCAGTTGGTTTAAAAATTCATTTCGCGAACCACCTCCCACAACATGGAGATGTTCTATTTTTTTCCCAACTATTAGCTCTAACTCCTCGATTGCAACCGCATACATTATCGCTAAATTGTAAAACACTGCCGCAGCTAATTCCCCTGGTGTTATTGGAGTAGATTGATTAGTTTCTGAACAATATGACTGGATTTCATCAATCATATTTTCTGGATTTAAAAATCGCTGATCATCAAAATTAATAAATTGACTATATGGTTTTACTTGCTTTGCTTCTTCGATTAGCTGCTCAAAAGTAACTTCCTCTTGTAGCTTCCGCTGGACTTCCTGCAAAATCCACAACCCCATAATGTTTTTCAAAAAACGGTAGGTTCCGAAAGCTCCCCATTCATTCGTGTAATTTTCTTTAAAGGAAGTTTCGTTGATGACAGGTGAATCGAGCTCCATTCCGAGAAGAGACCATGTGCCGCTGCTTAAATAAGCCCAATTTTCTCCTTCTCCAGGTGTTCCAATAATGGCAGAAGCAGTATCATGAGATGCTATATTAATGATGGTGCAGTTCGGTAAATCGTAGTCAGGAAACCATTCTTGTCGCAATGTGCCTAGAATATTCCCAGGTTCAACAAGTTCTCCAAATTGCTCTGTTTTTATGGATATTGCTTCAAGTAATTCGGGATCGAATGTTCTTTTTTTAACATTCATCAATTGGGTTGTAGAAGTATTGGTCGTCTCTGCAGCAGCGATACCAGTTAACCTAAAGCCTAAATAATCAGGAATCATTAATATTTTTTCTGTCTCATTCAATAAATCTTTATTCTCTTCAAATAACTGATAAATGGTATTGAATGGTAGAAATTGTATCCCTGTTTTTTCATATATTTTTTCTTTTGAAATGATCTTAGTAAATTTTTCAATTGAATAATCTGTACGATGGTCTCGATAGGAAACAACTTCATTCAGTCGTTTCCCATCTTTGCCTACCAAAGCGTAATCTACCGCCCATGTATCAATTCCCACTGTGCAATCTTCATATCCCATCGATTTTACGATTGACAATCCTTTTAAAATTTCCGCTAATAGATGATCAATTTCCCAAACATAAGTAAAGTTTTTATTTTTAAAACCATTTGGAAATCTATGAATCTCTTTAATGTTGAGTTTTCCATTTTCTACTTTACCAGCAACCAAACGTCCGCTAGACGCGCCAATGTCTATCGCAATATGGAGCATTTTTTCACCTCCAAATTTAATATTTCTATCTCGTAAACGCTGCCGGAACACCACCATCAACTGTAATCATGCAACCCGTTGTTTTTTCAGCTTTTGATGATGCAAAAAATGCAATCGATTCTGCAATATCTTCTGGAAAAATATTTACCTGTAATGTAGTTCTTTTTCTATAATGTTCTTCCAGTTCATCCGGATGAATTCCATAAGAAGCTGCACGTTCTTCACGCCAACTGGAATCCCAAATAGCAGATCCTTGTAAGACCGCATCTGGTAAAACAGAATTCACTCGAATTCCATATTCCCCGCCTTCAACCGCTATACATCGTGCTAGATGGGTTTCAAGCGCCTTTGCTGAACTATATGCCGTCACATTTTTACCAGCATATAAAGAGTTTTTAGAGCCAACGAAAACCATATTTCCTCCAATGCCTTGCTTTTTCATCTGCTTAAAAGCTTCGCGGGCTACAAGAAAATATCCTGTTCCGAGAACATTTATATTTAAATTCCATTCGTTTAAACTTGTCTCATCAAACGGACTGGATGTGGCAAGTCCGGCATTATTGACGATAATGTCCACTCCACCATAAGTTAAAGCTGTGCTTTCGAACGCAGTTTTTACTAGTGTCTCACTTGTTACGTCCATTTTTATAGCATGAGCTCTTCCTTCTCCGTATTCTTCGTTAATTTCAGATGCCAATTTTTGAGCACCTTCAACATTCAAATCCGCAATAATGACATGAGCTCCTTCAGAAACTAAACAGCGAGCTGTTGCACTCCCAATACCTCCAGCACCACCTGTTATAAATGCAACTTTACGAGAAAACTCAAGCTCTGGGGGAGCGAGCGTTAGTTTATATAATTCGAGGGGCCAATATTCAACGTTGTATGATTCATTTTCACTTAAAGAAACAAAATTCCCAAGTGCCGTTGCACCTTTCATTACAGCTATCGCACGATGATAAAGTGCACCACTTACTTTTGACATGGCGAATGTTTTTCCTGTGTTAATCATACCAACTCCCGGAATAAGAATAACTCTAGGAGCAGCCTCGAACAATTGATCACTATCATTTTTGTTTCTTTTGAAATACTCTGAATACTCTCGTTTGAATTGTGTAATACCTTCTATTATTCTAGTTTTCAATGTTTCAACATTTTCTACTTGAGGGTTCCAATCAATGTAAAGAGGTGTTCGTTTCGTATGCACTAAATGATCAGGACAAGCTGCCCCTACCTGAGATAGTTCCTTAGCATTCCTGCTATTTACAAATTGTAGAACGTCATCAGCATCATCATGTGATAAAATCATTTTCTTTTCTGTACTAACGGCTCCTCTAATGATTGGCATCACGTTAGAAAGTATTTGTAAGCGATCATTTTCTGGTAAGGTTATGTATTGTTGTCCCCCAAAAATCGTTTGTTCGTTAATCATTCGTTGAATATAATTCTCAGCTTCGTTAATCATCGAAATTGTTTTTGCATATGACTCTTGGGATGTTTCGCCCCAAGTAACAAGTCCGTGTTTTTCCATTAATACAAGTTCAGCATTCGGATTGTTTTTTACCCCTTCGGCGATCATTTTAGAAAGTGTAAATCCAGGCCTAATGTATGGAACCCATACAAAGCGATCACCAAAAATTTCCTTGGCAATTTCTTTACCGTTATCTGCACAGCAAATGCTTATGATTGCATCTGGATGAGTATGGTCCACATGATTAAATGGCAAGAACGCATGCAGCAATGTTTCGATTGATGCACGTGGATGCTTGCTGTCGATCATACAATGAGTGAGATATGCGACCATTTCTTCATCGGACATTTCCTCACGCTCTATTAACGGTCGAATATCTTCCATTTTTAATCCAGTGAAATTTTTAGCTTTCATCGTAGCTAAATCAGAGCCACTGCCCTTCACCCACATAACCTCAATTTCACGTCCCCGAAAGTCGATCTCGACTGTTTTCATGGACGTATTGCCACCGCCCCAGTTACAGATAGAACGGTCTGATCCGAGTAAGTTCGAACGATAAACAAGTTCTTCAACACCTTGTAGTAACTTTGAAGAATATTCATGATTCCATAAGTTTTTAACCATTCTGCCCCTCCATATTTTGGTTGTTTGTTTTAGTATACATTATATTTGTTTATTTTTGAATACGTTTATTTAACTTTTGTTTGCTTTTGTAAATTTGAATTATTTGTTGTAACTCTTTTTTATAAATAGAAAAAAGACGGTTCATCAATTATTTGATTTCCGTCTTTAAAAATTACACCTATTTAAACCACCCTTTTTTCCTTGAGTGGGTTATCGCTTCAATTCGGTTTGTTACTTCAAGTTTATCCAAGATTTGTGAAATATAGTTCCGGACGGTGGCAGCTTTAATACTAAGTTGATCGGCGATTTCCTTTGTATTTTTTCCATCTGCCACAAGCTCGAGAACAGCTTTTTCCCTAGTGGTAAGTGGATTTTCTTCACTATATATATCGTCCATCAACTCGGGAGCATAGACTCTTTTTCCTGCCATTACACTACGTATTGTTTCAGCAAGTTCTTCACTGGAACTATCCTTTAATACGTAGCCTTTAACACCAGCTTTAATAGCACGGTGGAAGTACCCAGTCCTAGCAAAAGTAGTTAAAATAATCACTTTGCATCCTAACCCATTCAGTTCCTCTGCTGCATCTAACCCCGTTTTTTCAGGCATTTCGATATCCATGATGCATATGTCAGGTTGATATTTGTTAACAAGTTCAACTGCTTCTTTCCCGTTAGAGGCCTTTCCCACTACCTCCATATCCTCTTCTAGATTTAGTAATGAGCCTAATGCACCCAACATCATGCGCTGGTCTTCCGCTATGACTATTCGAATCACTTCGGGTCCTCCTTTTACGTCTGCTTTATTACGCTAGGCACCGTCATAGCTAATAAAGTTCCGTTATTACTGTTTATTTCGAGATTTCCATTAACAAATTCTAAGCGCTCTCTCATTCCAAGTAATCCGTTCCCTTTTGCATAATCTCTATCTTCTATTCCAACACCGTTATCTTCTATTTTGATACAAATATCGTTATTAGTTTGATCGATAGAAATTTTGCATAAGGTTGCTTTACTATGTTTAACGACATTGGTCACAGCTTCCTTCATACACATACTTAATATGTTCTCCAAGAATAACGAGACATTGTTTAATTTCGTGTTACCTTCAATGATCAAATCAATCTCAGCAGCTTTCAATATTTGCTTTACACGAACCAATTCTTCCTTAAGTCGAATTCCACGCATTTGTGAAACCATATTCCTCACTTCATTCAATGCGGTTCTTGCAGTTTGTTGGACATCCATTAACTCATTTCTCGCTTCTTCTGGATTTTTATATACTAATTTTCTTGCTAAATCACTTTTTAATCCGATAAGTGAAAGTTTTTGACCTAAAGTATCATGAAGATCTCTAGCAATTCTTTGTCTTTCTTCTTGTTTTACTAGGTCCGCAATCCTTTTATTTGCATATTCGAGCTGTTGCTCAAGCTTTTCCTGTTTTTTTCGGTTAAATAAATTAAACGGAAGAAGGATGACACTTATCCATATGATGATGATAAACGGAAGTTGTTTTATAAATAATTCATTTTTTAAAACGAAACCATAATTAATAGAGAAAGTCGTACAAACTAAATGAATGATATATAAGGTCAAAAACGCAATTCGATTTTTTATATTCCCATTATAATAAGCAATATAAAATGCAAAATAAACAAATTGGAATATGATTGTCATCGTAATGGAAATCGCAATTAAAATACTAGTCCAAAGATACACCGGCCATCTCTTTGATATAAAAGCAAGTCTATAGATGATGAAAAAGACAATCGTTAATACAATTCCAACTATAATTTCAATCGTTGAAGAAGATTGAAAAATAAAATAGAATGGCAATATTGTAAAAATACTCCATATATAAGGATTAATCCCAGAACTTTTTAGAAATGATAAAGGCTTCTTTTTCATATATAAATACCTCAACTAATATTAAAAATGTAGCTCCTTTGTTATCATAACACAAAAGAGCTACATCACTTTATTTGACTTGAGCAGGAATGCTCGTACTTCTCTTTTTCTTTTCGGTAAGAATTTTTACTTCTTTAAAGCCAACAAATCTTTTCCCTTGTTCATCCCAAAGGCGGAATTTTAGGGAACGAAGGCTTGTTTTTATCGTTATGGTTTGAACTTCTTGTAGTCGCTCATGTTTATTATGAACTTCCTCAAGGTAATAATTCGGAACCCTTGGGCTTAAATGATGAACATGATGAAAACCAATATTCCCGGTAAGCCATTGAAGGACTTTAGGTAACTTATAATACGAACTACCATCTAATGCGGCTTTTACATAGTCCCATTCTTCTTGATTTTCAAAATAAGAATCTTCAAATTGATGTTGTACGTAAAAAAGCCAAATGCCTAATGAACCTGATATGAAGAAAATCGGTCCTTGAATTAACAGAAATGCTTGCCATCCAATCGCCCAACATAATAATCCAGCAATGGCGACGATGGAAATATTCGTAATGTAAGTATTTCGACGCTCTCTAGGTCTAGCATTTTTTATATTAAATCGGTAAGCAATAAGGAAGATATAGATTGGTCCTAGCACAAACATGACAAACGGATTCCGATATAATCGATAGGCTAGTTTTTTCATTGGTGATGCTTCCATATATTCATCGATTGTAAGAACCCAAACGTCACCTGTACCTCTTTTATTCAAGTTGCTACTAGTAGCATGGTGAATGGAGTGGCTATGTTTCCATTGCTCATAAGGACAAAGAGTAAGTATACCTGTTATAGTTCCAAGAATATTGTTCGCATGACGGTTTTTAAAAAAGGATCCGTGACAACAATCGTGGAAAATGATGAAAATTCGTACGAGAAACCCAGCTGCAACAATACAGATTCCAAACGTTAACAAATAGGAAATAGAAAGAGCAAAATAAGCAAGAACCCATAGTAAAAAAAAGGGAACAAGTGTATTTACTACCTGTCTTATACTGCTTTTTGTATTGGATTTTTCATAAGGAGCAATTTGTTTTCTCAAGATTTTCGGGTCATGTTTGGACATATACTGATCCCCTTCCATAGTTAGTTATTATGTACAATCATATACAAAAGAAAAGGATCGTTGAAGACATATATGTCATGGACAAACCGTGATAAATATCATGGTTTAGCAATTAATTTTGGCAACCCCGAATAAATATCAGCTATATCATCAATACTCATTCTTACAAGACCGCTCGATGAAGGAGCAACAAAATCAATTACCCCTGGTATGATGGAACTGGCTTGCCTTCCCCATTCAACATTCCTTCTACTGCTATATTCTTGATATACTCCTTTTCCTACAAAGCAAACAATTTTAGGTTTGTATGTTGAAATTTTTGTTTTTAATTGCTCTCTCCCCAACCGATACTCATCTGAAGAAATTTCCTGTGCATTTTTAGTTGGTCTTGCAACGATGTTGGTAAATCCATAACCGAGATCAAGTAATTTATCGTCCTCTGTAGGTAAATATTTTCTATCTGTAATTCCGGCTTTGTATAATATAGTCCAAAATCGGTTTGTTGGATTAGCGAAATGATGTCCTGTTTCGCTGGATCGAATACTTGGGTTAAATCCTACGAAGAGGACATCTAAATTTTCTTTTATATGATCAGGAATAGGTTTCATGATAATCTCCTTATGTTTGTTATGCTCTGTTTAGGCAATTATTGATTTTCAACTTTAATGGCGGAAAATTCCGAAGAGAAAAATAGGTTAATTGACATTCTGCAGACACATCATGCTTAAAAGAATTGTGTACTGACCGTGAAAATTAAGCGCCAAGAATAAAGTTTAACAACTTCATTTTTTAAAAAGCAGAAGTAAAAAAGACCCTTAATTATGGAGAAATATTGCCCATAACAAAGGATACTTTTCAAAGAAAATTTATCTACTCTATATATTGATGCACTTTTAAATATTGTATAACTTTTTCTACTGATGCTTCAATCGTTTCTTTGTCGCTCTCTATTATAATTTCTGGATTAAAAGGTTCTTCGTAAGGCGCAGTAATACCAGTAAAGTCCTTTATTTTCCCTAGTCTAGCTTTTTTATATAAGCCCTTAGGGTCTCTTCTTTCACATTCCTCTATGCTACATTTTACGTATACTTCAATAAATTCATGGTGGTCAACTAAATTTCGGATAAGTTCCCGATCATTTCGATATGGAGAAATGAATGCAGTTAAAGTAATAACTCCAGCATCTACCAATAATTTTGATACTTCCCCAATTCTACGAATATTTTCGGAACGATCCTCTGGACTAAATCCTAAATTCTTATTAAGTCCATGCCTTATATTGTCTCCATCTAATACGTATGTGCTCATTCCCAATGTAAATAATCTTTTTTCTATTTCAACGCATAGAGTCGATTTTCCAGATGCAGATAAGCCTGTAAACCATAGAATAACACTTTTATGCCCATGCAATGATTGTCTATCTGTTTTACTTACATGTTGTACGTGCCATGTAACATTTGTTGATTTCATTAAAAATCTCCTTTTCTATACCCAAAAAGTGTAGATCATAAAAATAGTTGAACACATAACAATAATATTTAAAGGAATTCCGATCTTTACATAGTCCATAAATTTGTAGCCTCCAGGTCCGTAAACAATTAAATTTGTTTGATATCCTATAGGTGTGGAGAAGCTAGCTGAAGCAGCAATCGTAATAGCAAGTACAAAAGAAATAGGGGCAATTCCCATCATATGAGCCATTTCTATCGAAATAGGAAACATAATGACTGCAGCCGCGCTATTTGTAATGATTTCAGTAAGCAAATTGGTTACGAGATAGAGAACACTTAATACAGCTAATATTCCATAAGGCTTGGCAATGAGGATTAATCCACTTGCTAAAAATGAAGCCGTGCCACTGTCTAACAAAGCTGTACCGATTCCAAATGCACAAGCAATTAATAAAAGTACAGGCAAATGCAATGATTTCATTGCTTCTTCTGGAGTAATGACTCTTACAAGTAATAACATACATACAAGAATGATCATTGCCTTTAACATGGAAAGTATATTTAAGGTTACTAATACAATCATTGCTAGTAGTAAAAATAACGAAAACCAGCCCCGCTTCTTATCTTCTAATATGGAAGGTGCTTTTAAAGGGGTTGTTACATAAAAATCATTTGATAGTTTTATTTTCTTATCAAAGTCTGGACCACATAAGAGTAAAAGGGCATCTCCAGGTTTTAAGGTGATGTCTCCAATTTTACTTTTTATTCTCTCCCTGTGCCTGTGAACAGCTATCACTCCGGCATCAAATTTACTGCGAAAATAAGAATCTTGTATTTTTTTATATAATAGGGATGAATGATGAGACACAACCGCTTCTACGAGCTGTGTATTTCCGTTTTTTAACATATCCAAAGATAAATTGGAGTCCGTTTTAAGCTGAAGGCCTTTTATATTTTGTAATTCTGCAATCGTTGAAATAAGACCGGTAAAAATAAGTTTATCTCCTTGCCTAATGATAGTCGTTGATTTTACAGGAGACACTTTTTCATCTTTACGAATGATTTCTATTAAAAACAATCCTTTTAATCTTCTAAGTCCTGCCCCTTCTACAGTTTTATTTAAAAAAGGGAAATCTTCCCCAACTTCCAATTGCGAAATGTATTCTTTACTTTGCTCATTCACTTTGTCAAGCAGCACTTTATGATTAGGAAGAAGCTTATAACCAAATAAAACAACATAAAGCAATCCAAAAAACACTGCAGGAAATGCAACAAGACCTATTTGAAAAAATGAAAAGCCTTCCATTCCAGCATCTAATAACATACCGTGAACAACTAAATTCGTAGAGGTTCCAATTAACGTTAATGTCCCTCCTAAAATGGTCGCATACGATAATGGTATTAAAAATTTTGAAGGTGAGATTTGCTGATCTGAACACCATTTTCGTAAGATAGGAGTAAACGTTACAACAATAGGCGTGTTATTTAAAACACTTGAGAATGCGGTAACAGGAGTAAGAATTTTAAAAAGGGACCATCTGATGGATGAACCGTTTCCTAATAGTTTCCTAATTACTCCATCTGCGATACCGCTCTTTTGAATAGCAGCTGCAACGATAAATAATAAAGCAATAGTAAGCATTCCTTCGTTTGAAAATCCTCTGAGTGCTTCTTCTGTAGTAAGTACACCAGATAATATGAATATAGATAAAGTAAAAAAGAGAATAATGTCTGGCCTAATTATTTCAAAAACTAGACCAAGCAACATTAATATAAGAACGAACAATACGAATCCTATTTCAGTTGTCATCATTCACTTTATCACGCAATCCTTTTATTAAGATTTCAGCAACTTCTGGACGAGAAAATTCTTTTGGCGGCTTAATCCCGCTCTTTAACAGCTCTCTTACTTTTGTACCGCTTAAATGAAGATGATGTTCCTGACTATGAGGGCATGTTTTTGCAGTAGCCATATTCTCACACTTTTTACAATAAAAAGAGTGTTCAAATTTAAGAATGGTTATGCCAATTTCTCTTTCGTAAATACTAATTAATTCTTGGGCTTCATATGTTCCGTAATAATTACCTACGCCTGCGTGATCTCGTCCAACAATAAAATGAGTACAACCATAATTTTTTCGTACTAATGCATGTAAGATTGCTTCTCTTGGCCCTGCATAGCGCATGGCAGCCGGATATATAACTAATCGAACTCTATCTTTAGGATAGTATTGTTCTAAGAGTACTTCATAGCTTTTCATCCGAATATGTGCTGGGATATCATCAGATTTCGTTTGCCCAACTAATGGATTTAATAATAAGCCATCGATGTTTTCCATGGCGATTTTTTGTATATACTCATGAGCCCGATGGACAGGGTTGCGTGTTTGAAATCCAACGATTGTTTTCCAACCTAGATCAGTAAACATTTCTCTCGTTTGGACAGGATCTTTATAATAAGCAGTGAATTCTCCGTGATTAGGCCTATTTAATAAGGTAATCGGCCCTGCAAAATAAACGTCTCCTTGTTCATATAACTTTTTTACACCAGGATGTTCAGCATCTGTCGTGCCGTACACTAATTGGGCTTCCTCTTTTTTGTCATATAAAAATTTTTCCTCAAGCTTTAATATGCCGTAAATACAATCATCCGTTCCTTTAAGAGCTATTTCTTGGCCGATTTTAAACAAGGGTTCTTCCTTAAAAGAAACAGGCAATGTAATCGGGATACTCCATATAAGCCCGTTTTCAAGGCGCATATGATTAATTACAGATTGATAGTCTGATTGTTTCATAAATCCTGTCAAAGGGCTGAAACCACCTATAGCAATTAATTCTATATCGGAAATTGTCCATTCTGATACGATTATGGAAGGCAAGTGTGAAGCCCGTTTTAATTGAGTTTCCTTCTCAGTCCTACTTACTTCTCTATTAATTAAAACTCCACCATGTGGGTCGATGTTAACGTAATAGTGTAACGCATGGACACTCATTTTTATACTCCTTTCAAATATGAACCATCGTAGTTATATTGCTTACGGTCGACTTTCCTTTAAATTTTCCTGGAGGACATCCTACTATTTTGCGAAAGAGTTTACTAAAAAAAGCAGAGTCGTCGTAGCCTACTCTTATGGCGACATCAATCACCTTATCATCTGTCTCCAAAAGGAATTGTTTTGCTTTTTCAATCCTAATACTATGTAACATTTCAATAACTGTTTTCTTCGTCTCTTGCTTAAATAGTCGATTAAGGTGCCGAGGACTTATATTGAAAATATGACATAGGTCTTGAATAGACACCTTTTGGTCATAGTTCCTCGACAAGTAGCCGCAAATGCGTTGAACTAATATGCTATTACTACTATCCATCGTAACGGGTTTTTCAGAAAGCGAATTCCTTTCATTATAAATTCGGGAGAGCAAAATCAATAATTCAACCATTTGCAGACGTATTAATGTCGAATAACAAGAATTCTCCCGATTATATTCGTGCATCATTCCTTCTAATAATGATAGAAATCTAGCAGAATAATTCACATCTAAATTGAGAAGATGATGAAACCGTTCATTTCGATCTAAAAATGGATGGATATAGAAATAATCCATTGACTGGGAAACGCCTAATTCTTTTAGCCATGAATCTTTAATTAAGCTAGGTAAAAATAGACAGTTAATTATTTCAAGACTTTTATTCTTCTCTACTTCAAAAGTATGGACTTCGCCGGGATTGATAATAAAAACATCATTTGTTTTAATCGTATACGATTGACCTTCAAAAACGTGTTTTGCATTACCTTGTATTACGTACACTAATTCAATGAATTCATGTGAGTGAACTGGGGGTACATTATTAGAATCATGGCGGAAACGTTGAATCCAGAAAGGGAAATCCTTTGTCTTCATGTATTCACTACTCTGATATCTCGTCGTACTCATTGTTACTCCTCCTACGAATTGATTAACTAGAAATACTGAGTAATTGGTGCCTCCACATGTTTTTTAAAGGAGTCATCATATAAAATGAATAGATAAGAATATTACTAACATTCAGCTAATTTAAAGCAGTTGTTTTCCTACTTTTATATCATTATTTACCTCAATAACTTTTCCATTTTCCGTTTGTGAACGAATAATTGCTTCAATGACTTCTTGAGCTGCCAATGCATCATTGCCGGAACCTGTAATTCTTTCAGGTGAAATGTTATCTTTAATTTCTTGAATAAAAACATCAATACGATTTTTAAATGTTTCGTTAAAACCATTTATTCCGGAAAGGACAGAATTTTTGAAGACTCTTAATTCTGAATCTTTATGCGGGAAAAAGGTCATGTCGTTATATACATCATTAATAATGAATCTTCCTTTCGTACCGGCAACTTCGCAATATTCAATCGGGTGTCTATTATCCATATCATAACTTCCTATTAAATGTCCGACAGCTCCGGAAGTGAATTCCATATTAATCGATGCAGTTGACCAAACATTTCTTCCAGGTGCTTTTGTCATAAAAGATTGAACTCTTTTTATTTCCCCGCAAAAATATCGCATTACGTCAATTGAATGTGGGTGTAATGCCCTCATGTGAATCCATGGACTAGATTCATTTGGATTTCCGATTGTTAGTTTCATATTCATAAATAGAATTGTCCCTAAATCTCCATTATCAATCCATTCTTTAGCTTTATAAGCAGTTGGTACATATCGATGGTTTAGATTACATGCTAGACGTACCTTTTGTTTTATTGCGTAGTCAACCATTTCCCTAGCTTCTGTAATGTTGTTAGATATTGGCTTTTCAACCAATACATCTTTTCCGCATTCCATCGCAATCATTGCTGGTTCATAATGATGGGAACCATTTTCAAATCCGCCAGTTGCAACACTTACGACATCTATTTCTTCAAACTTAAGCATCTTTTTTAGATCGGAGTAAGCCGGAACCCCATAATTTTCAGCAACTTTTCCTGCTAGTTCTTTATTTAGGTCACAAATGGCTACTAGTTGGGCATGTGGATTTTCATTGTAATAACGACAATGAAGCTTGCCAATATGGTTTACACCTACCACTGCTACTTTAATCAAATAGGACGCTCCCTTCCATAATATGCTAATATTTTTCAAGATTAATTAGAATGCTTCGAAAGTAACTCTTTCGAAGCATTCTATTAATTATTGTAAATAGAGAATTAGTACTTTTATATCGTTTATATTTTTGAACATAGACATATGCTGTCCTAGCACCAGGCCCCAGCCCTCAAGGTAAATAACCTGAATCAATAAAGAATCATACATTTAACTTGTCAGGGCTGAACGGGCGCCTTGCACTTTTCTTCTTAAACTTTTTCTTTATCCTTTTCCTGAAGCTGCTGGGCTGTACTTATTGATCCGATATACAGTGAATCATATGCTTCTTGAGAAGTTTTGAATGGCCCATGATCTCGACCGTGCCAGCTTAAATTTGTATACATAGGATTCGTTCTGCCTGTTTCAGCTTCTCTTTTAGTAATATACTTATTCATCCTTCCCATCAGCATATTGACGATATCAGGTTCTTCATCCGCGAGATTCGTTAACTCCTTAGGATCTTTTATAAGATTATAAAGCTCAATTTCAGGTTTAAAATGAAAATCCGGTTCAAGGGAACATATTAATTTCCATTTAGGTGTACGCCAACCATGTTTTCTCATCCATGTACACTCTGTTATATAAAACTCTGAGACTTGTGAAACTTTCATACTATCCTTGTTAATTAGCTCTAATAGATTGCGACCGTCAAATGAATTATCACTGTCTATATCGAGAAGTTTTAAGACGGTTGGCATTATATCTTTTATGAGCGAAACACTTGATATTCTTTTTCCAGCTGGCAGTTTTCCTGGAAACTTCATGATTAAAGGAACAATTAATGTATTTTCATAAAGACCGTGATGGTCATAATAACATTCATGCTCATTTAATGTTTCGCCATGATCGGAGGTAACAATGATTAACGTTTCTTCTTCAATACCAAGTGCTTCCACTGTAGTAAAAATGTTTTGAATACATGCATCCATATATGCAATCGCACCATCATACTGTGCGTCTACATATTCTGAATCAGTACATCCTTCTGGGAGCCAAGAAGTTATATAATCTGCAAATGGTTTAAAATCTTTCAATTTATTTAATGAGTCATTATTTGGATCAGATTCATTCCCGTCATAAAAAATTCGTTCATATGGTTTTGGCGGTAAGTAAGGGGAATGGGGATCCATATGCCTTAAAAATAAGAAAAATGGTTTATCTTCTCCTGCTAATCTTTTTAACTCAGGAATTGCTACATTATTTAAATTTTCAGCTTTAGGACAACGACCAGTTTCATCAGGTCCCCAACCTTCATAATCAATATATTTTTGGAATCCTCTTGAGGATGGGTTTCCTGTAAAGCCTACACACGTTGTATTATAGCCGTTTTCAGCTAACACCTCTGGCAAAGTTTTAACGTGATCCCCTAAAGGACCCTTATGTCTGAGTGCGACAACATCTGTCCCGAAGCAATCCATCCCTGTTAACATGGACGCATATCCGGGTGTTGTTGGAATACTAGGGCTAAAGTGATTTTCAAACAATACCCCACCTTCAGCAAACTTATCAATATGTGGCGTCGTTAACCGATCGTACCCATATGAACTCATACGGTCTCTTCTAAGACTATCAATCCCAAACAGAATGATATTCGCTTTCTTTTTCATCGGCTCTATCCTTTCTGAACGATATTTGCTTCTCTTGCACCAAGTGCCTTTAAGCAAGCATTTAAATAACCATAGCTTTCGGCCGCGACAATGGAGACATCGGATAGTGAGTGGTTATTGGCTCCAATCACCTCGAGAACAACCGGACCGGAATAATTCCCATCCACCATTGCTTTACAATAGGCAAATAGATCGATATCTCCGCGTCCACATGCTTGATTTTGAATCGGACCAGGTCCAGCCGTCCTTCCTTTACAATCACGTATATGGATATGTTTTACTCTACTTAATACTTTTGGCAATTCTTGTTCGGGGTTTTCATTTCCACGATAAATATGACTAGGATCCATATCTATTCCGAACGCTGATGAAGAAATTTCATCCATCGCTTTTAAGGTAGTTTCCGTATTATAGATCGCATTCCCGACATGTGCTTTTACGCAAAGTGTAACACCATAGCTTTCCGCTTTTTTTGATAAGTGGTAGAGCGTTTCAATGGAATGCTCTAAATCTGCCCCCACACCAGATTTTCCACCGGGACCGACATTTACAACTGGAATTCCAATAGCTGCTGAAGCTTCAAAAGCCAAAGTAAGTCGCTCCTCGTCTAATGATGCTACTTCCATAGATAAAAACTCCAAGCCATTTTCATCAACAATGGAACACAATTCATCCACTTGTTCTTTCCAATTCTCTAATTCAAGATGTTCACACATCCCTTTTATCGCTGATATTTCTACTCCGTCATATCCGCATGCAGCAATTTGTTTTGCAGCTGTTGCAAAATCGAAATCTTTAAATAAGACAGAGTTTACACCAAGTTTTATCATTTTACCCCTCCTGAGATAAGACCTACTTCTTTTACATCAACAATCGTTCCCGTTTCCCACGATTTAATTGCAGCTTCAATAATGAGTTGCGCTTTTAAGGCATCTTCACCTGAGCCGTCCACATGGTCATATGTAACACCTGAAACAAGTTGATCAACAAAAGAGTTGATGCGGCTTTTGAACGTTTCAGGAAAAGCGCGCATTCCACCAAGATAACTGAACTTTTCAGTCTCGATACTCGTTCTTGGATAAAACGTTAAATGTTCGCAAGCGTCCTCCAATAGAAAACGTCCTTTCGAACCTACGACTTCACATAATTCAAGACCGTAGCTTGCACCCGCGTCATAGCTTCCGACAAGATTTCCAATTGCTCCATTTTCAAACTCCAAAATTACCTGGGCGTTCGACCAAATTTTGCGACCTTCACCTTTCATCATGAAGGCACCAACCCTTTTTACATCGCCGCAAAAATATCGAATCACATCAAAGGAATGAGGATGCAACGCACGGAGATGGAACCATGGTGAGCTTTCTACTGGATTATTAATCCACATTCGCATATTGATCATATGAATTTTTCCTAATCTTCCACTCTCGATCCAAGATTTCGCTCTTTCAGCAGCAGGAGTAAAGCGATGGTTTAAATTGACTGCATAAGGAATTTTGTTTTTCCTTGCTAGCTCAACCATTTGTTTTCCTTCATCGATGTTATTGGATATAGGCTTTTCACCAAGAACAGGAATCCCTGCCTGTAATAATTCCATCGTCGGTGCGTAATGCTCGCTTCCATTTTCTTCTCCTTTTGTACAAACACTGACTAGGTCCAATTGAATGTTGCTTCTAAGCATGTCTTCTACACTGTAAAAAGGAGTTCCACCAAATTTTGCCGCTGCAGCATCTGCTTTTTCCTTAACAATATCGCATACGGCAACAATTTCTGTTTCTGGATTTTCCTTGTAAACTGATGCATGTATACTGCCAATGTTACCAACTCCAACGATCCCTATTTTTAACGTCATTTGTTCATCCTCCTATTAAAATTATTAATTTCCGGGATAACCCATTGTTGTAAATAAGGCCAACGCCTCTTGAGAAGTGTCCAATCTACTATGCTGCACGATGATTGGCACATTACTATCTACTTTTATGGCATACGGAACCCCTCTAGGAATCTCATTTCCTTCCCGATCTCTAATTTTGTCCAAGCGAATATGATGGGTTCTGTTAGATCTGCATTCAGAATAAAATTGATCCATCGGCTCACGGTCTTCAAAATATAAAGTAAGATGGATTTCAGCGGGATCATTCGTCAAATTTAATACACAAACAGCTTCATGGCTGATTTGATCTCCTGTACTTTTAGGTTGTAAAAAGCCATCAGGAATAATCCAAGTTCGCTTTCCAATCAACATGTTCTCCTCCGTTCGACATCATTTGTAAACGCTTTCTACTTGAAACCATTTTATCTACACTGAATTAAATCATCATTGTTCATTCTGCCATTTTTTATGGTTAATCCGGCCATTATGCTTTAAGACTATAGTTCTAAAGCTCTAAACTTTGTAACTTATATTCAGTTGGTGTCAAACCTGTTATTAACTTAAAATTTCTGCAAAAATAATGGATACTTGTATATCCGAGTTTAATAGAAACCTCTTCTACTGTTTTTGCTTCCAAGAGTAAATGTTTTGCCTTCCTAATCCTTTCATTTATTAAAAATTGCTTAGGAGTGCACCCCATTGATTCCTTAAAGATGGAAGTGAAATAAGTTGGATGGTACCCACATATATCTGCTAATTCATGAATCGTCCAATTTTTCTCAGGTTGTTTTCGTATCAATTCTAATGAAGGGGCAATCTTTCTTTTTTCTCCTAAAGATAAATCACCGTTTAATTCATTTCTAATAATTAAAGTAAGTAATTGAACAACCAATCCTCTTAGAATAAAAGTGTAGCCTGGTTCCTCATACCGATATTCTCTTACAATATGAGAAAACAATCCTTCTATATTCGGGTTAATGAAATAATGCGGAAAATTGATTTCCCGATGATCATCAATTCTAATTTTGTAAATTGTAAATCTCTCAGATAATTGACATTCCTGTATTCCATGTATTGGATGAATGGGTTCGGAAGATTCTCTATTCCAATCAAAATGAATACTCATAAATGTAAATGGGTTGCGATTTGAAGACACTAACTTATGTGGTGTGTTAGCTCCATAAAAGACACATTCACCCGCCCCAATCGAAAAAATACTATCTCCAATGGATAAGGTTGCTTTGCCTGACTCTACAAAAATTAATTGGCAATCAGAAATAGTTCGAGGTCCCCAAACCTGTCCCGCTTCAGCTGTCATTTTATTAGCAAAATTCACTGTTGGTTTAAGGCTTGAAAGTAACCCGACATTTACTACATCATTTGTCACCATTGTAAGCTCCTGATAATGAAATAACCCTCGTAAAAAAATCTGTAAAAAGTACAAAGTTTTTAATAAATATTCTAACGACACTTTGTAATACGGTTGGTATCATCTACTTAACGAAATCCCAATTAGAAAGGATGAGAATGTTGTTAACAGCACAACAATTAAAAGAATTTGAAGAAAATGGTTTTGTCAAAGGTGATGTAATCTTAAATGATGAAGAAGTTGAGCTTTTGCGCGAGCAATTAGATTTAGTCATGGCAGGTAAAACAGTTAAAAAACCAGTCCTAAATCGAGATATGAAAGATAACTCAGAGTTTGCGATGAAAATGGCCAAAAAAGATACAGTCGTCCAAATCGTTAATATGTGGATGGCGAGTGAAGCATATTTGACCCATGCAGCTAACGAAACGCTATGTGAAGAGGTCGCTCAGCTTTGCAACACTGATATCCTACGAATCTGGCACGATCAAGTACAATACAAACCACCCGTGGTTGGCGGACCTGGCGACTGGCATCAAGATCATCCAGCTTGGCCAATTATTCAACCCGCAGATCTTGTTAGTGCATGGGTAGCATTTGATGATGCAACAATTGAAAATGGCTGTATGTGGATGGTTCCCGGCAGTCATAAATGGGGTGATCATCAGCAGTACTTACAAAATACTGCTGACTATAAACCGCACCACACAAAACCTGAAGTATTACCAGAAGGTGCTAATATTGAACCTGTTCCTTTTGAAATTAAAAAAGGTCAAGTAGGTTATCACCATTGTCTGACATGGCATGGAAGTGGACCAAATACGTCACAAAGAAAGCGAAGAGCTATTGCCGTCCATTATATGCCTGGACATGTGCGGTATGAGCCAACCGGGTCACATCCTATGGAACCTTTTGTTACCGTCAAACCGGGTGAAATTTTAACTGGAGATGATTTTCCGGTAGTTTATCGAAAAAAGCCTGCTGTTCAATTGTAATGATGTAGAGGGATGTCTATTCGACGTCCCTTTTATTTAAATTGGAACGATGCAATTTCGTCAAAATGAATAACGCGGTCACGAATATCACAAAAGTTATCGATATTTACGTACTCCATTATGAAAGGAACATTTTCTGTATATTTGTGATACAAATGTAAAAATAATGGCCAATTAATATCTCCGTCACCTATTGCACGACCATAAGTATCATTTACTTTTCGGTCCTTCCCATGAAAATAAGCAATATGAGAAGCTAAATAAGCAAACATATCTTCTTCAGAATTATTAGCAATTAAATTGGCTGGATCCAGCAATACCTTTACCCGAACGGAACCTACCTGATCGATAAAATCAACCATTCTTTTTGCACTAGGAATGATATCTAATACACATGGTTCAATCGCGATCGACACATTATTCTTTTCTGCAATTTTGGATAGATGTTTTACATTTTCAACAATTCTTTGAAAATCAGCTTCATACGTATCTGCATTGACACCCCTTTTCCCAGGGATAAAGCCGCATTCAGTTGATACGAACGGAACTTGGTTAATTCCTGCAATTTCAATTAATCTTTCAAAATATGCAAGATTTTCCTCAGCCTCCTTTTCATTTGTTTCTAATAAATTGGTAAATACTCCGATTGCAGTAACCTCGACTCCTTCATTTCGGTACGTATCTAAGATTTTAATGCTCTCTTCATTCGTTAAATTTTTCATATCTGAGTGTCCGTTATACACCCAATAATTTGAATCGGTTTGGGAGAAGCAAAGCTCAGTCCATTTGAATCCATTTTTTGATAAAAGCTCTGCAGTTTCATGATTGTTCAACTGTGGAAAACTTCTTGAAACAACACCGACATCCATAATTGAATACCTACTTCCTTAGTTAAAATTTGGCAGTGGCCTTATTGTCTTTGCTTTTTGCCTTTATAAAAAGTGAGCAGGAAATCAAAATACAAGCAATTAAAAACTCACAGGTTACCAGAAATATATTTACCACTTTCCCTTTGTCCAAAAGAACCATGATGCTTTCACATATAAATAGGATGAGTGATTGACAACCCGTAACGAGCAAAAAAGTGTGAAGAAACCGACCATTTTGTTTTCCTTTGTTATAGAAATGAAACACGATAAAAACAAACATGAGCCAAAGAATCCCGATTATTAAAAAACTGAATTGATCAGCTGCCGGTACCTTCCATTTATCAATAGAATTGAAGAGTAAAATTGTCATGAAAGTGTCTTTTAAAACAAACCAAAGGATTAATCCAACTCCTGAAGAAACAGTGGACATCAATACAACGAGAAAGCTTGAAAATATTGCTTTTCCATGTTTCTTTTCAATCATGAATTTTATTCTCCCTCCAGCGATGTCGTGTTTCTTCTAAATCGGAGAGAATAGAAGTACGTGTTTCCTCACTATCCACCAAACTCGTTTTTTGTATATAAGAAACAATTTTATTAAGCTTATTCATATAATCACAAACAGCGGCCCTTTGTACTTTTTTGGCTTTATCAAACTGTCCTTCATTCTCAAACTTCAATCGCTTTGATTCATACTTTCTTGACCAGAGTTCAGGAACCTTACCCATGGTTAGTTCCTCTAGAACCATATGCTTTTCACCTATATATTTTCTCGTAAATATATTCATAACCCAGATTGAAGCAACCATTATAGAAAATAAGGCTATTATGAACACAAAGATAAGTAAGAGAATCGTGTTCATATTGCAACAGATCCTTTTAAATCTAATTCCTCTGCGAAATGACATGCCACTTGATGACCAGGAGTGACCTCATTGAACGATGGTGCTTGAACTTTACATATTTCTTGGGCATAAGGGCATCTTGGATGAAAATAACATCCCGATGGAGGATTAGCTGGATTTGCCACCTCTCCTTTTAAGATAATTCTTTCCTTTTTCAATCTTGGATTTGGAAGCGGCTTTGCTGATAATAACGCTTCTGTATAAGGATGTTTCGGATTAGTAAATAATTCTTCCGTAGTAGCTGTTTCGACCATTTTTCCGACATACATGACACCAACACGGTCCGAGATATGCTGAATTACTCCAAGATCATGCGAAATAAACAAATAGCTCAAATTCAATGTTTTTTGTAAGTCTTCCAATAAGTTAATAATTTGCGCCTGTATAGATACATCCAAAGCGGAAACAGCTTCATCGCAAACAAGGAATTTCGGATTTGTGGCTAATGCACGGGCGATTCCAATTCTCTGCCTTTGTCCTCCACTAAAGGCATGAGGATATCTTTCTAAATGCTTGCTATTTAATCCGACAATTTCCATTAAATGCTTAACTTTTTCCCTCAATTCCTCACCTTTTGCCAACTTATTACAAATAAGCGGCTCGCCGATAATATTTAAAACCGTCATACGTGGATTTAATGAGGAATAAGGATCTTGAAATATTAGCTGCATATCCCTTCTAATATCTCGTAAATGTTTATAGTCCAAGTCCATTACATCAACCATTTCATTGTGCCGGTTTTTAAATTTCACCGACCCTTCCGTTGGTTCAATTGCTCTCAATAAGCTTTTTCCTAATGTAGATTTCCCGCATCCGGATTCACCTACTAAACCAAATGTTTCTCCTTCTTTCAAATGAAATGAAACATCATCTACTGCCTTTATTTGGCCGACTGTTCTTTTGAAAAACCCTTTTTTAATCGGAAAATATTTTTTCATCGACTGCACTTCAAGAATAATGTCATCCATATTGATAGATGCCTCCTATAATTGTTCTTCTGCCAGCACGCATCTGACAAAATGGTTTTCTTTTACTTTTACAAGTGGAATATCATCTACATTGCAAACGCCATCTTTTGCAAATTTACACCTAGAGTAAAATCCGCAGCCTTTTGGAAGATTCATAGGAATAGGTACAGTTCCTTCAATAGACTCAAGTCTTTGATTCTTAAAAGATATTGTAGGGATTGACCGTAATAATCCTTGAGTGTATGGATGAACTGCGCCAAAGAATAAAGTATCAACATCTGTATATTCTACGACTTTACCTAAATACATCACGGCAACATCGTCAGACATTTCGGCAATGACTCCCAAATCATGAGTTATAAAAATGACGGCAGACCCTGATTTTTCTTTTAGATTATTAATTAAATCTAAGACTTGCGCTTGTACTGTCACATCTAATGCTGTAGTCGGTTCATCTGCAATGAGAATTGAAGGATTGCAGCAAAGAGCCATTGCAATCATTGCTCTTTGTCTCATTCCCCCCGACAGTTCGTGAGGGTATTGATCGATTCTCTGCTCTGGATTAGACATTCCTACACTTCTCAGCGTATCGATTGCTATTTTTCTAGCTTCCTTTTCATTATCCGTAACATGGAGCATTATACCTTCCATAAGCTGATTTCCAATTGTATGTATGGGAGAAAAGGCTTTCATTGGTTCCTGAAAAATCATAGATATTTCTCCACCTCTGATACTCCTTACTTCATCCCCTTTAGGATGAAGCTTCCCAATGTCAGTGACTGTATTATTTCTACGGCGAAATTTAATTTCTCCTTCCACTTTCCCTGGATATTCCACAATTTGCATAATAGCTTTCGCTGTAACACTTTTACCGCTGCCGCTTTCTCCAACAATCCCAAGTGTTTTCTTTTTCTTAATTCTTATATCCACACCGTCTACGGCTTGTAATAACCCTTCATCAAGCTTGAAATTCACCTTTAAATTGTTTGTTTCTAGAATAATTTCGTCATCATGATCAATATTGGAAGGAATATTCGGCACTTTCGTTTCAATCGTATCCAATTCTGTATCCTCCTTTTATTTATAAGGATCTGCTGCATCCCGCAGGCCATCACCAAGAAAGTTAAAAACGAGTACTGCCACAACGATAAATGCAGCTGGCCAAAGTAACCACGGATGATGAGCTAAATTTTCTAATTTTTGTGATTCGCCTAGTAAAACTCCCCAACTTACAACTGGTGGCTGGAGACCTAACCCTAGGAAACTCAATGATGTTTCACCTAGAATCGTTGCCGGGATTGAAATGGTGACACTAATGATGATGTAACTTGCAAAAGAAGGAATTAAATGTTTTGTAATAATCCTCATATTGCTAGCTCCAGCAAGTCTTGCCGCCATTGTAAAATCTTCTTCACGAAGTGATAAAATTTTTCCTCGTACTACACGAGCTAAACCGGTCCAACCAATTATTGAAAATATCATAACCATTCCTAAATATATTTTGGAAGGTGACCAGTCGGATGGTAGAGCAGCTGCAAGTGCCATCCATAGAGGTATGGTCGGAATACAAAGCAATAAATCAATTAAACGTTGAATCACAGTATCTGTGACTCCACCAAAATAACCAGAGATTCCACCTAAAATGATTCCTAGAATAACTGTCAAAATGATACCGAGAAATGCAAACGATAAAGATATTCTGGAACCGTAAAGTGTTCGAGTGAACAAATCCCTTCCTAACGAATCAGTTCCCATTAGAAAAAAAGGAGCATCAGGATCTTTTAATCCAATAATGTGAGTTTTTGTTTTAAATAATCCCCAAAATTTATATTCTTTTCCTTTTACAAAAAAATGAATGGGATGTGTTTTAGTCGTATCCTCTGCAAATGTCCGTCTGAATGTTTTCTCATCCATTTCTTGCTTCAAATCATATACAAAGGGCCTCGGGCTAAAACCTTTTTCGGGGTGAATGAAATGTAGTTTTTGAGGTGGTGCATATTTATACTCCGAAAAGCGCTCTAGCGGTAAATGCGGACTTAAGAATTCCGAAAATGCAGCGATAATAATGAGCAGTGTGAGAACAGGCGCTGAAATAATAGCTAATTTATGCTTTTTAAATTTCCACCACATCAATTTCCATTGGGAGGCAACTTCGTAATCTTCTTCTATTTTTTTATTGTTTATTGTTATGTCAGGTGTTGTCTTTTTATTAAATACTAGCTTCATTCCTGTACACCCCCAAACCTAATCCTAGGATCTATCCATGCTAGCAAAATATCAGAAATTAACGTTCCGATAACGGTTAAGACACTTAATATGAATATAAAACTCCCAGCCAGATACATATCTTGAGTCATTAATGCATCTAACAGCATTGGTCCAGTTGTTGGTAAATTAAGTACGATAGATACGATTGCTTCACCGGATATGATAGCTGGCAACGTCCAACCGATCGTACTGATCAATGGATTAATCGCCATTCTCACAGGATATTTGAATAAAAGTTTCCCCTCTTTTAATCCTTTAGCACGTGCAGTGATAACATATTGTTTTTGTAATTCGTCCAATAGCATTCCACGCATTACTCTTATTAATCCAGCTGTTCCAGCTGTTCCGATAATCAGAATAGGTACCCAAATTCTTTGCAGCATATCCAAGAATTTCGCTATACTCCATGGTGCCGATACGTATTCAGGCGAAAATAATCCCGTTATGGCTACACCTGTATTTACAAAAACTGTGTAAACCACAACAAGTGCTATCAAAAAGTTAGGCAAAGCAAGTCCAATAAATCCTATGAACGTAAATACGTAGTCCAAAATGGAATATTGACGAACAGCCGAATATATGCCAATTGGAATGGCGATAATCCATGTAAAAATGAGAGTCATGATTGAAATAACAATGGTTAATCCGAGCCGTTCCCCAATAACATCTGCAACCGGTTCATTCCAAGTAAACGAACGACCAAAATCACCATGTAGGACGATGTTTTTTATCCATATAAAATATTGAGCATATATCGGTTGATCTAAGCCATACTGACGTTTTAAACTAATGACGGTACCTTCGGATACTTTAGTACCTGATAACTCCAATTGATTAATATAAGTAGTTAAATAATCGCCTGGTGGTAATTGAATGAGTGCAAAGGAGATGATACTGATGGCGATCAGTAAAGGAATTAATTGTAAAAGTCTTTGCCCAATATATGTAAGCATCTTTGAATCTCCTTTATTTACGAATTTTTAAGGAAAAACTTAGGCAGCAATTTAACATACTACCTAAGTTTATTAGTTTTACCTGTTATTCTTTAAAATACATTTGTTCTCCAGCAAAGTTAATGCTGATTGCGGTTCCTTTGTCTGTAATATTCCCTAGCTTGGAATTGACAATTAATGGCTGTTTCACATGCTCAATATGAACAAAGTAATAAATATTTTCATGCATTTTTTCTCTCAACGTATCCATTATTTTGACTGCCTCTTCAGGTGGGCTAACATTCATCTTATTCATTAATCGGTAGAATTCTTTAACGTCTTCTGGCGGCTCTTCACCTTTTTCTCCACCTGAATTCCACCAAGCATTCCAAAGGTTGCCCCAGAATCCTTGCCCCCAGTCCTGCATGTAGTAAAGTGGGGTATGTGTCCAAATAATTGTTGCTTGGAGCTCATTCGCAGCATTTCTTGTTCCCCATAATGCTGAATCCAATGTTTTTACTGTTACATGGATTCCAATTTCCTTCCACATCTCTGTAAGCAATTCAGCTAATGGAACAATATCTGGAGCTGCTGCTTGAACTTCAAATGGAATTGTAAATCGTTTCCCGTCCGGTCCTTTACGGAAGCCATCGGAACCTTTTTCCATTCCCATCTCATCTAATAAAGCATTCGCTTTATCTAAATCGAGGGTACTATCGATAACTGTGGATGGTTCGGCAAAGCCATAATAGAGAGTGTCGATAATCTCATCACGGTCGATGGCATAGTTTAGTGCTTTTCTAAAGCGCACATCATTGACCACTTTACGCCAATTTTCATTATCATAAGTTAAATTCAACATGACATCAGTTGGAGTTAAGTGCATATTTGCTAGTAACGCTTCATATCCACCTTTTTCCGCGTTTTCTCTATAAACAGGCATTTTGGACAATGCTGTTGCTTCTCGGTTAAAGTCTACTTCCCCAGCAATGATTTTCAATCCTGTCATTTCGATGTCTTGGACAATAGCACTTTTTACCATATCAATGTATGGCAACTGATTTCCTTCTGCATCAACTTTAAAATAATATGGATTTCTTTCGTATAATCCATATGTTTTTGTCATTTCTTTGAGCTTCCACGGATATAAAACTGGAAAACCGACTGCGTTCGGATGGCTCATTTCTCTTTCAGTTATATCCATATAGTTAAATAGATTCACCCAGCTAACTTCTTGATCTTCTTCAAATTTATGATCGGAAATTAATTTCTTTAAATCATTTGGATCTGCATAATCTTTATGGAACTGCTTAAGATAATGAGCTGGCTTGAGAAGATCAGCATACCCTCTCCAGTTTTGTATCGCTAAGCTAATTGGAAATCCACCATTTGGTTCATCGAAAGATATTTTAAACGTGTAATCATCAATAATTTCCAGTTTTAATGGTGAGCCTTCAACATTTCCACCTGAATGGAGCCAAGCAGGTAAAATTGGCACCAATTCTTTATTAAGTTGGAAATCCTCAATTGCAAACCTAACATCTTCTGTTGTGACAGGCTCTCCATCAGACCATTTAAGTCCTTCTCTCATATAAAACGTAAATTCTTTTTGATCATCTGATACTTCATAATCTTTCAACACATTTCCAGTTACTTCTTCTCCTAGAATTCCCGGGGTGTTCAACAAAGGTTCATTGCTCATTACAAAAAAGTCTGGGTCCCATGTAGGAGATTGAGCAACAGTATTTAAAGTACCTCCATACTTCCCGATTTCGAACTTAAGATACTCAGGAGGCATTTCATTTGGGAGTTTAGGTTCCTTTGGTAGCCTATCCTTCACATCCGGTAAATCCATGCCATCTAGAATTGGAGATTGATGAAATTCCTTTATTTCAGAGACATCGACTACTTCTGGTTGAGACTTTCCATTTCCATCGGGATTTTCTTTCTGTGGGTCATTGGAGGTCTGGTTACTTTTCGACGAACAGCCAACGATTATCAGCGAAAAAATGATAATCAAAATAAAGCTTAGTTTAATAGATGACCGCATAAATTTTCCCCCTATTTTTATTATTGAACAATTGAATTGTTTCGAATATTAAGTCAATATTTTATGTAATCCCTCCTCTTTTTAATCGAAATTTCTTCAAATTCCTGGCTATTTATGCTCTCCTTGTTGCAAAATCAATTATTTCTCTTTTAGGATGAGCTTTCCATTCATCCCATGTTAAGCCATATTCGCCTAGAACTTTTTCAATCCTACGTTTAAATGGCAAGCCTTGCTTTTTTAACACAGATTGCATCGGATCTTCACGGGATTGAAGTTTGTCTTTGACCCAGTTTGTTAATTGTTCATGGAAAGCAGATGCTTGTTCCGATAGATTGTTGATTAGATTATTTTCCTCATTAGGATCTTCAATTAAGCTATAAAGCTCAGCTGGAGGTCTTGTAAATGGACCAGAATCATATGTTTCGATATATTTGTAATGTTTTGTGCGAATCCCTCGCGCCGCTTGCCATGCACATTCACTTAAAAAAATTTCACTATGGTGAACAGAATCATTACCATTAATTAATGGGAAAAGGCTTTTTCCATCTAATCCAGATGGTATTTCAAGATTAAGAGCCTCAAGTATAGTCGGCATAAGATCTGCATGTTGCACTAAACTTCGAATCCTTTTTCCGGATGGAATATTATTTGGCCACCTGATGATTAATGGAATATGGACAGTTTGATCATATAAACCGCAATGGTCCCAAAATATATCGTGTTCCGTTAAGCTTTCTCCATGATCACCAAACAAGACTAGCAACGTTTCATCTATTATGCCTAGCTCATCGAGATACATATCTAATTCCTTTAATAAATCGTCTAAATATCTAATTTCTGCATCGTATAATGCATTAACATAGTTTGTATCTGTAATATTTCCAAGTAAATCATAATGGTGATATTTAAAAAATGGGTAAGCAGGATGATTAAATGCTCTTTCCATGCTTTTATTATTAGGATCGAATTGATATTTATTAGAGTTGTAAAATGCTGGGATATATTCTTTAGGTGGTAAATAAGGGGTATGGGGATCCCAATAATGAAGAAATAGAAAGAAATCCTTATCTTTATGCTCTTTAAGCCATGGCTTTGCAAGACCGTTGATGGTTTTCCCATCAATCCATCGTGTTTTACCTACAGTGTTGATATAATATTGATAGCCTCTTGCAAACCATTCTTTCAAATTGTATAAATTGTCAACTGCAGCAGTAGTGTAGCCTGCATTTCGTAAAATAGTCGGCAACCACTCTATTTCTTTTGTTAAGTAATTCAATGAAGAACCATGTGATACGACTCCAGTTGTAAGTCCGACCTTGCCTGTAAAAATGCTCGTATGCGCCACCTCGGTAGGAATATCTGATGCGAAAGCGCTTTCAAAAAGCGCACCTTGCTCCGCGATTTTATCCATATACGGACTTGTAGGTAGATGATACCCGTAACAACCGAGCCTATTTGCTCTTAATGTATCTAATGATATAAAGATGATTTTCATTGTAGCCCCCTAAGCAAGTGAAACAGAATTATAATAACTCTGTTACATTAAGTTAAGTATCATTTTACTTTCTAAAAATTCTCAATTCATGGTCAATAAGGACATTTTCATGGTGTATCTGGCCAAATTTTGGATATGTTTCCGATTATCTTTATATGTGAATGTTTTTTGAATCTAAATAAAAATAAAAGTAAATGAAAAAAGGCAAAGTCAAAATGACTAAGCCTTACTATGTAAAAGGCGATAACTAAATATAGTTTTCATCTTTTACTTTTTTCCTCTTAATATTGGCAATGTACAGCAGCGAAATGAACCTCCCGATTTAATAATCTCAGATATATCTACTTCTATTACGTTATATCCTAACGTTTTTAACTTTTTATTCACATTTTTATTAATTGGTAAACTAAAAACTCTCTTTTCACCTATGGATAGTACATTCGTTCCAAGTGTAAATTGTTCATCTTCAGAAACTTCTATTAACTGAAATCTCGTCTTTAAAAAATCAATAGTGTTTTGATCTAACGCTTCAGGAAAATATAGCGCTTCGTTTGGAGAAAGAATATTAAAAACACAGTCTAAATGAAGATATTTTTCGTCAAATGGAATTGGAATAATTTCGTGATCGGGTAAGATTTTTTTCATTTGTTCCACAGCTTTACCGTTTGTACGACTACTAATCCCGATATAGACAGTATTTTTATTGATAATAACGTCCCCGCCTTCAATAACTCCTTTTGTTAAGTCCTGAAATAAAATCTCTTTTTCCTGTAAAATTTGTTTTAAAACCTTCTCCTCACCTAATCTAATATCATTGGCCATCTCTGCAACAAATAAAGTTGAACCAATTGTAAAACCAATATCTCGAGTAAAAACCTGCTCAGGATATTGCTGGGAAGGAGGTATAAGAATTACTTCTACACCTTGTTGTTGCAACGACTTTATAAATTCTGTATGCTGCCTAGTGGCAAGTTCAGAATCAATATTTTCATTTTTGTATTGCTTTTGAGTTTCATTAATAACTTCCTTAATCTTCATGTACTTAGGCTCGCATAAAATCACTTTATGTAATGTTTCGTATTCAGTATCACAAAAAACCCTTAACTGTTTTTCGAAAGCTAATGCCATTTGAGATCCTCCAAATAGTTTTATTTTATGTTTACCCAACACGTATGTCATATTCCCTGCATAACAACGTATCTAAACAAAAAAATTGTTTTAAAACAAAAAAAGAGTTAGAAAAAGTGGTGCTTTTTCTAACTCCTAGTTGTTTGCATTGAATAGATTTATGATCCTTATAAATCCTTCACTTTTAACTTACCGACGATTTCACATTAGAAAGAGGTTTTTTTCTCAAGAATTGATTTAATTTCTCCGACCCAAAAAGCATGGCAATTACAAAAATCACTATAACCAACGGGAACAGTTTAATTGTTGAATGAGATGCTATGAAACCAAACAAAGGTGGCAGGAAAGTAGCGCCAGTATAAGCAAAGGCCATTTGATAACCCATAATGGTTTGAGAATGTTCTTTACCAAAACGTGCCGGTGTTTCATGTAACATGCTTGGAAAAATAGGCGCTAATCCTAGACCTACCAATATAAAGCCGACTAATGAGAATACCGGAGCTAGTGGCAATAACAGACATAACGCTCCAGCTAACGCAATCATTTGTCCGCCTCTAATTAGTATTTTGTTGTTTACTTTTAATGTAACAAAACCTGTAATCAATCTGCCTACAGTAATTCCGCCGTAATATAAAGAAACCCATCGCGCAGCAACTTCTACAGGTAATTGTTTAACATTTACTAAAAAACTACTTCCCCAAAGTCCCATAGTTGCTTCCACGCCACAATAGAATAGAAAAGCTATTAGTGCTAACTTAACTCCTTTAATTTTTAGAGGTCTTGTATTTTTAACACTTTCATTAACATGAGTATTTGTATCATCCATTGCTTCATTCGAAACATTATTGCTGCGATTTCCAACCTTATTCCATAAAGGTAAGCTAAAAAAAAGAATGATTACTAAAGCGAACTGTATTCCAGCAATAGCAAAATATCCACTTCTCCAAGCATTTTGGTCTGAAATAAATTGTGCCATTATAATAGGACCAAGAGTGGCGCCGACTCCCCAGAAACAATGTAACCAGCTCATATGATGAGCTTTGTAATGAGTAGCAACATAATTATTTAATGCTGCATCAACAGAACCTGCACCTAATCCTAGTGGAATAGCACATATGACTAACCAAAAAAGAGATGGTGCATATGAAAATCCAAGTAAAGCGGCCGCTGTCATTAGAACACTTATAAATGTAACTTTTCCAGTCCCTAATTTTCCAATAATTATCCCGCTTGATAGACTTGAAATAATTGTGCCTCCAGCTATTACCATGAATAGCACTCCAGCAGTATCAAGCCTTGCACCAAATTCAGGTTGCATTGCTGGCCATGCTACCCCTAACAATGAGTCTGGTAAACCTAAACTAATAAACGCTAAATAAATAAGTATTAAAAAGAATGTTGCCATTTATGTACCCGCCTTCTATTAAGGTATTATTGCTTCTATATGTCTGTATTTGAAATCAATAAATCAAGACCTAGACTTTGTAATCCATGCAGGTAGTCTTGTTCCCAATCACTCATTGTAATCTCGGGAAGATGCTCTCGAGGAATATATCTTGAACTTATTAATGTAATTTTTTCTACAATAGGTTTGGTCACTTCGTCACTACAAAAAATGAATGTATGAGGGTTAATGATAGCTGTAAACGAAGCAATCAATCTTGCAACTGCATCAATTTCTTTATCATCTTTAAATGATTTATTGTTATTCCCTATCGCCTGCAAAAAACTTTGATTATTATATAAAGGAACAAACGATACCTCTCCTGAGAAAAAAGAACTTCCTCGCACTACATCTCCGTTTATCATTATTCCTGCTCCTGGACCATTTTCTCCGGATGACAAATAAACTAGTGATGGATTATCTTTATTTCTATTATTTTTTTGAAATCCGAGTACTGCAGCATTCATATCATTCTCCACTACAACAGGGATAGAAAAATAATGCTCTAAGTACTTTTTTAAATCAAAGTTATTATAATTTTCGTAGCCTGGTATATAAAAAATTCGTCCATTATCAACAGCACCAGGAACGCCAATTGCGATTGATTCAATTTTTGGGTATTTTTTAATGATGCCATCAATATGTTTGGTGAGTTTTTCTATATCATCGTTTAATACACTAGTAGTTTTTCCTTGTTCCTTCATTTCACCTATACAATTAAAAATGATAAACTTTGTCTCAGTTCTTTCTAAAAAAATAGCCAAACCCAACATATATTCTGGATTATATGCATATCTTTTCGCCCTTCTTCCTCCACTGGACTCATCAAGACCAACTAAATTAAGTTCCCCTTCCTTCTCCATTTGCGTTAAAAATTTACTGATTGTCGGGAAACTTATTCCTAAATGATCGCTTAGTTCAACTTTTGTGGTACTTCCCTTTTCCAAAAGAGTTGAGCGAATTCTACGATGAATAACTTTTTTCATTGTTTTTGGAGTTGTGATATTTTCATTCATAATGATTCACCTCGAAAACTTATTAAATTTCTTTAATAAGTGGTGTTGATAATATAGCATAGAACATTTTTTTAAGCAATGATAAAAATGAAAACGTTCAGGTTTCTGAACGTTTTCTACGAAACATTTGCTCTATTTTTACTGATGTTTTTTCAACATTTCCTGTAAATAATGCTCTGATTTTCCTTTCGGGATACTTAAGCTATCCCAACTTTCTCCTTTTAGCTGCTTGCCAATATAAACAATCTGCCCTATATGATAAGAATAATGGGCTACCTGTCTTTCAATGGCATCTATTACTAAATGCTTTTCACCGCGTATATACACTTCTTTCAATAAGTCGGATTCCTTTAAACTATTTAGCGTTTCAAAAAGAGTGCTCCAGCCTCTTTCTGAAATCTCGATCATATCTTTTTTGGAGGTTATATCATTCTCAAATTCCTGTTCCCGATTCCTATATGGCTTCTCCCCATCTGAATCAAGAAAATCAGTCCACCTTGAAATCATGTTCCCACTTAAATGCTTAACAATGATTGCAACACTATTGGAATCTTCATTCATTTGCCAATGAATATCGTCTTCTGATATTTGTTCGAATGTCCGATCCCCAAGACTTTTTATATTTTTAAACCTTTCAGTAACAACACGTAAGTATTCAGTTCCTATACTCATCTGGCTCCTCCTTATATAAAATGTTATTTTTACTCCAATCATTTTTATAAAGATCTGTCACTGTTATATTCACAATTCCTTTTTCATTTAAAGATATGTCATGATCTTCGTATGCAGAAGTCGGGAAAATGTAAAAACCAAATTCATCACCATCTTTATAATTTATCCCACTTTCACTGAATATTGGACAATGATATAGTTTCCCATTATGTTCAGAAGTCATTTTAGCGGACATATTTGATGAAAAGGAATTGTTAGCTTCCCTTGAATGCTGAACGCCTGATATTAATGTCGCATGTGAAAATGAATATTCTCCACTAAATCTAAAACCTATGCGAAAGCCACCCGAACTTACATCACCACTATTATCTACAAAGGAAACATATATTCTGTGGGTACCATCATTATATAATTCTTTTCCAAGATTGCTTTCCAATTTTGAAAGATCAATGGGAATTGAATACTCGCCCTTTATTTTATGACTTCTTTCAACACTAAAATCTGTCGTATTGTCGGCAATAGCTTTGATCCCACTCCAATAATAAGGTAAACCAGTAGCAAACAATAAAAGGACCAAAACTGTAGCAAACAGAGTCGAGTAAACCAACACTTTTTTATTTTTTGCATACATAATAATGTCCTCCTGTCTAAAGGTCTTATTATATGAAGATTCAAAAAATTTTATGGATTATTTGCCATAGTAGCTAGTAATCTTCTAACTATGGCAAATATAAATATTTCTTAATTATTCAACTTCCACTCTCCACCCAAACGGGTCTTCTACAGATCCTGTTTGAATACTTGTTAATGAGTCATAAATCTTTTTAGATAATTCCCCTGTCTTTGCTTCATTAATAATGATTTTTTCACCTTGCCAAGACAGCTCTCCAATTGGTGAAATGACTGCTGCAGTTCCAGTACCAAATGCTTCTTCTAATTCACTTGCATGGTAGGCCTGGAAAATTTCATCAATTGAGATTTTTCTTTCAACGACTGGAATATTCCAAAAGTGTAAAAGCTCTAATACAGATTTTCTCGTAATTCCTTCTAAAATACTACCATTTAATTCAGGAGTAATAACTTCTCCCTTAATTTTAAAGAACACATTCATACTTCCTACTTCTTCAATGTATTTATGTTCTCTTCCATCCAACCAAAGAACTTGTGAAAATCCCTCTGCCTCAGCTTCTTCTTGTGCTTTTAATGATGCTGCATAGTTTCCTGCTGTTTTTGCATTTCCTGTTCCACCTTTTACAGCACGGACGAATTCACTTTCAACGGCAATCTTAACAGGATTGATTCCTTCTTTATAATAAGCACCAACTGGTGACAAGATAATCATAAATTTATACGTATTTGAAGGAGATACTCCTAAATAAGGCTCATCCGCAAAAATAAATGGACGGACATAGAGAGAAGTGCCTTCTACATTCGGGACCCAATCTTTATCAATCGAAATCAGTTTTTTCAAGGCAAATAAAGCAAATTCCTCATCAATTTCAGGAATGCAAAGCCTTTGATTAGAGCGATTTAATCGTTTCATATTTTCATCGGGTCTAAATAATACGACTTCATCTTCTTTTGTTTTATAGGCTTTAAGTCCTTCAAAAACAGTCTGTCCGTAATGAAAAATAATTGCAGCTGGATCCAACGTAATCGGCTGATAAGGAATAATCCTTGCATCATGCCAACCTTTTCCTTTCGTATAATCCATTACAAACATATGGTCCGTAAATACAGTACCGAAGGAAAGCTGGTTAAATGCAGGCTTTTCTTTTTTCGTTGAGCTTAACTGTACATCAATTTGATAATCTTTCAAAAATGCCATCTCCTTTATGTCGTTCACTTAATTATATACGTACTTGCCCATTCCCATAAATAAAAAATTTACTCGAAGTAAGTGCTTGTAATCCCATAGGTCCTCTTGCGTGGAGTTTTTGGGTACTAATTCCAATTTCAGCACCATACCCGAATTCGAATCCATCTGTAAATCTTGTTGAAGCATTATGGTATACAGCTGCAGCGTCAACGTTATTTAAAAAGATCGCTGCATTTCTTTCGTCTTCGGTGATAATTGCTTCTGAATGTTGGGTTCCATATTTATTAATATGGTCGATTGCTTCTTCCAAGGAATTTATCACTTTTACACTGACGGTCAAGCCAAGGTATTCCGTCTCCCAATCTCCTTCAGAAGCAAGTTTTGCATCAGGTATTATTTGAACTACTTTTTCATCACCATGAATCTCTACATTATTTTCATGTAGCTTTGCTAATAGACTTTCGCCAAATTGGTCAAACCACTTTTCATGGATGAGAATTGATTCTATAGCGTTACATACAGATGGACGTTGTAATTTTGCATTTAGTACGATTTCATGAGTCATATTCTCTTTCGCGCTTTCATCGATAAAAATATGGCAATTACCTGCTCCCGTTTCAATAACGGGTACAGTCGATTCGCGAACCACTGTATCAATTAAATTTTTTCCGCCTCTAGGAATTAGTACATCTAAATATTCATTCAACTGAAAAAGCTCCTTCGCGGTTTCGCGGCTTGTGTCTTCTATAAGCTGAATAGAATCAACTGGAACGACACTTTTTTCTAGAGCTGAATGAATTGATTTTATGAGAGCCATGTTCGAATATTTCGCAGAAGAACTCCCTCTTAATATGACTGAGTTTCCCGTTTTAAGAGCGAGGGTTGCTGCATCAATCGTTACATTTGGCCTTGCTTCATAAATCATTCCGATGACACCAATTGGTACACGCTTTTTTCGTATCACTAATCCATTATCTTTTTCTATTGTCTCAAGAGTTTCGCCGATTGGATCCTTTAAGTCGATCAATTGATGAATCGCATTGGCCATATCTAGAATCCGCTTTTCATTCAGCATAATGCGATCTAGAACTGCATCTGTCAGTCCATTGCTTTTCCCTTCACTCAAGTCCTTTTCATTTTCGGAAAGAATCGTTGCTTTATCTTCAAGCAATTGGTTGGCAATTAAGGCTAATGCTGCATTTTTCTCTTCGGTGGAAAGTGTTACAAGTGAATAACTTGCCATCTTTGCTGCCCGGCCTTTTCTTTTTACTTCACTCATTTCTACCCCTCCATTTTATTAAACTTGAACCCAGCGATTTCGGTGAATCACTTCAATAGAAGGTGCAAGTGGCTCCATTCCTTTTTCTTCGTTTCTTCTTTTTATTTCCTTTTTTAATTCATCAGAAGAATAACTAACTTCACCTTTTCCTATTAATCCATTAATCCCAAATACTTCAACGACATCTCCTTTTTGAAACGTCCCATTAATTTTAAACACACCTGCCGGCAATAAACTCTTGCCATTATATAAAATTGCTTCTTCTGCACCTTGGTCGACATAAATTTTACCCATTGAATCTGAATGAAAGGCAATCCACTGTCTGCTCGTATTAATCGGTGAAAAATCAGAACTGGAAATATACGTACCATCCCCATTGCCGCGCAGGATTTCCATCAATTTATCTTGTCCTTGTCCTTTCCCGATAAACACCGGTACACCTAATGAAGTAGCAGTTTTGGCCGCAAGTAATTTGGACCTCATTCCTCCTGTTCCTACTTTTGAACCTACATCATTCGTGGCTGCCAACATTTCGTCTGTAATTTCATGTAAAAAATCTAATTTCTTGGCAGCCGGATTTTGACGTGGATTGGAATCATATAATCCGTTAATATCTGTTAATATAATCAGCTGATCTGCATGAATGAACCCACTGACTAGTGCGGATAGCATATCATTATCTCCAAACGTTAATTCTTCAACAGAAACTGTATCGTTTTCATTGATTATTGGCAAAATTCCGCGTTCAAGTAATTCCATAATCGTGGCAAAAGCATTTCTGTATCTTTCACGGTTGGAAAAGTCATTTCTAGTTAAGAGAATTTGAGCGGGAACAATTTGATATTGACTAAATTTTTCCATATAGGACTGAATCAAAACACTTTGTCCCACCGATGCAGCAGCTTGCCTTCCTTTTATCGTAACCGGCCTTGATGGATAACCTAAATGAGCGAATCCAGCTGCAACAGCTCCAGAAGAAACTAAAATCACTTCATGCCTTGCTTTACGAAGCTTAGCTACAGCTTTAACGTGATCGTTCAGTTTCTCTTGGTCAATTTCCCCTTTTTCATTTGTTAAAGAACTACTTCCGATTTTTACAACAATCCGTTGCTTTCTCATACTTCCAATCCCCTTGCAATTTTACATTATGTGGAAATAAAAAAAGCCCTTCATCCCATTGTTTAAGGACGAAAGAGCAATGCTTCCGCGGTACCACCATAATTAGATGTAAAAAACATCTCACTTTTCCTCATAACGTGAGGTCTACGCCTATGTTTTGTCATAAGACTCCGAAGGCAGGTTCTGCAGATTAATGTGGCGAAATCTTCCAGCTCATAAATCTCGCTCTCTTTCACATCAAGGCCTACGTACTAGTCCTTCGTCAACGTTCATTGATTTTATAATATTATGACGATGATACCCAGAAATGTCAAGTGGTTTGATTAAGTTGATTAGTACAATAATCCTTTACCATTTTTTCCTCTTCTTCTTCCAATGCAAAGTCCAGAATTTGATTCGTCACTTGTTCAATAAAATCATAATGGGCGATTCGCATTACTTCCCCAACGACAGAAAATATGATGCGTAATTGGATTCCATTTTCTGAAAATAGTTCATCATCTTCAGGTACCTCTATATTGAGGAAAAATTCATAACGATCTCCTTCAAGAATTCCAGTTGGATCCAAAAGTTGTTCTACTGTATGTCCTGTAATTTCCATTTGAAAACCTACTTCCTTGACAATCTTTTTTTCATAAATAGTATGGCTAATAAAACGACTAATACTATTAAACCAATATATATGATATTTGCATAAACATCCATTATTTGTACAATTTTACCCCACGATTCGCCTAAAGCAGCACCTAAATTCACTAAAATAATATTCCAAATAAAAGTTCCAACCGCTGTCAAAAATAGAAAAAGTCCGAAATTCATATGGGCCATTCCAGCTGGTATGGAGATTAGGCTGCGAATCAGCGGTATAAATCGACAGAAGAATACGGTCCATACACCATATTTGGCGAACCAAGAATCGGCCTTTTGCAAATCATCTTTCGTTATTCTTAAAACATGACCATATTTATCAACTATTATTTCCAATCTATCAATATTCATAAGATGGCCAAGTCCATACAAAACAACAGCTCCCACAACCGAACCTAATGTAGCAAACCATAATACTCCTACTAAAGTCAGATCTGTTTTAGTTGTCATAAAGCCGCCAAAGGTTAAGATTACTTCAGAAGGGATGGGAGGAAAAATATTTTCGATTGCGATTAAAAATAGAATTCCAATATAGCCGAACCTTTCCATAATCTCTATTATCCACGTTTCCATCTTGGACACTCCCAATGTACTCATTACTTTATCTTATAAAACATGTCCAAATATTATTACTAGATTCTAAATGGCGAACTAAACCTTATTATATGATAAGCTTGATGTAAATTATTTTGTGGAGGTTCGATTAATGGAAAACTTATCGATTCGTTCGCTGAAAGAAGGTTATGAGAAAAAACTATTTTCTCCAGTAGAAGTTACTAAAATGTATTTAGACAGAATTCACCATTTACAAGATTTAAATGCTTACATAACAGTAACGGAAAATATTGCACTTCAACAAGCAGAGATTGCAGTAAAAAGATATGCTGCTGATGAAGCTTCTGGAATTTTAGAAGGAATCCCTCTCTCATATAAGGATAATTTAAATACTAAAGGTATTCGAACAACAAGTGGTTCAAAAATTGATGAAAATTTTATCCCAATAGAAGATGCAGGTGTAGTTCGCACTCTTCAAAAAGAAGGTGCTATTAATCTAGGAAAATTGAATATGCATGAATTTGCGTTTGGAATTACATCAAATAATCCGTTTTACGGTCCTGTTAAAAATCCTTGGAATCATGAGTATACACCAGGAGGATCAAGTGGTGGGTCTGGTGCAGCTGTAGCAGCTTCTTTAAGTGCTGCTTCAATTGGAACTGATACAGCCGGTTCCATTCGCATTCCTGCAGCTTCTTGCGGTGTCATCGGTTTAAAACCAACTCACGGTTTAATAGATGCTTCCGGTGTAAAACATATTTCCTGGACTCTCGACCATATAGGTCCTCTAACTAAAAATATGGATGATCTAGCTATTATAATGGAAGCCATGACGGGTAAAAATTTTACGGTAAACTTAAAAGAAGATATTCGAGGATTAAGGATTGGTGTTCCGAAAAACTATTTTAATGAAGGAATTGACGAAAATACTGCAATTCTTTATAAGAAAGCTTTAAAAGATTTAGAAAGTCTTGGAGCAATTCTAATCGAAATAGATATCCCTTATTCTCCCGAGGATCTTGCTCTTTCCTTTGCAATAGGATTATCAGAGGCAGGCTTTGTTCATGAAGAAACCATTTTATCTGCATTGGATTCGTTAGGTTTAGATGTAAAAGCATCTCTTGAAAATAGCCATGCTATTCCAGCACTTGACTATATAAAAGCTTTAAAGAGAAGAGCCCAAATAACTATACAAATCGAGCGGCTATTTGAAAAAGTAGATATCATCGCTACTCCTACTACACCAATCACTCCTCAAAAAATTGGTGAGGAAATGGTGGAAATCAACGGTACGCAAGATAGTGTATATCATACAATGATTCGCCTTCCGGCTATATTCAATGTAACGGGACACCCAGCATTATCGATACCATGCGGCTTGGCTGATAATGGACTTCCAGTTGGATTACAACTTGCAGCCGCACGATATAATGAACGAGTTTTAATTCATGCAGGTTTTGCTTATGAACAAGGATTCTTGACTTCATTTTATGAAAAAAGAAATAAACTAGCAGAATTAGCTATTAATAAATAAATGGAATGTTTTCATAAATGATTCATTAGGTATAATGTAGATATCCCTCATAAACAAAGGAGAACTGAAATGAGAAAACTCGTTCTATTTCTGCACGCATCGCTTGACGGTTTTGTGGAAGGGCCGAACGGTGAAATGGACATTGGCTGGGTTTCCTACGATGCTGATTTGGAGAAACACGCGAAAGAAATTCTGAGTACTGCCGACACTGTCATTTGGGGACGTGGGACTTATCAGATGATGCACAGTTACTGGCCATCTGTGCCTTCGAACCCATCAGCTTCGCAGCATGAACTGAATCATGCCGAGTGGATCGAAAAGACAGCCAAAGTCGTTTTTTCCACGACGCTGGAGAAAGTCGAATGGAACAATTCCAGACTAGTGAAAGAAGATGTCGAGGAAGAGATCAAGAACCTCAAACAGCAGCCAGGCAAGGATATGGTCATCCTCGGCAGTCCTAGGTTCGCACACTACCTTATGCAGCTTGATTTAATAGATGAGTATAAAATTACGGTTTCTCCCGTCCTGATCGGCAGCGGGTTGCCGTTATTCCAAGGTCTCAAGGAGAAGATCAATCTTAAACTTATCGAAAACAAGACATTTGATTCTGGAGCCATTGGCCTCGCATACCAGACGGTTAGATGACCTTATCTCCTAAAGTAGATTACGCTAAAGGATTACGTTAGCACAATAAAAGCAGCGGAAGTCTAGGTCTTTCGAGTTCCTAGTCCGTCACTGCTTTTTTTAAAAGTCAGTTCAATTCAGTTTGACGGGTGATTGTGTCGTTTGAGCTTAGAGTAAGGAGAAACGCCAAGTCGGGCGCAATTCAGGGCTTAGCGTATATTTTCGTTAATATGTTGGCGGTACCCCTGGTAAGAATAACATAAAGAAAAAAATGTTTCGATGCGGATAACATCGAAACGGCGACGCAATAGTTGGTACCTAATGGGATATCAAGTATAAAACGTGTTAAAACCACCAGAGTTGGGAGCACAACGCGGTTTTATTCTTTTTTACAAAAAGATAACCATCCAGCTAACATTATTAAATTTGTAATTAACTGCCATTCCAATGATATAATTAATTTAAACTTTTATCTTAAGGAGGAACGGAAAATGATTAATCAAGTCGGTCAAATAATGTTATATGTACATAATCAGGATGACTCAGTGAAATTTTGGACTGAACAAGTAGGATTCGTTGTCATTTCGGAAGCTGATAATGGTCAAGGCATGAGATGGATTGAAATAGCTCCTTCAAAAGAAGCGCAAACGAGTATTGTACTCCATAATAAAGATATAATCGCTAAAATGCAGCCTGAATTAAACCTTGGTACCCCTTCTTTAATGTTTTTTACTGAAGATCTTGATAAATTATATCAAAACTTAACATCTCATGGGATTACCGTCGGTGAAATTGTTAATATGCCATCTGGAAGAGTATTTAATTTTGCTGATCGTGAACATAATTATTTTGCTGTGATGGAAAAAAAGTAAAAAATGATAAAATGCAGGGTCTTTTTCCCTGCATTTTTTCTGTTACTTGGTATGCAATTAGGGTCTGTCAACACAGATTCATGTCTATTTTGCGGATCAGATGCATACTTCATATAAAATTCCGTTTTGAATTATCTTCAAATTTCAGTTAGTTCCTCCAGCGTATTTAATACGTGATCAAGAAACTCCACTATCTCATTCATATTTTCTTCGTTAATTTTATGTTTAAATCTGGCTTCCACTTTGTTTATGTAATTTAAATCATCCCCATAGATAAAACTTAATGTTTGGGTAAGTTCTATGTCATTTTCCCAAATAGAAATCAATATTTGTTCAATGTTTTTACATTGAATCGCCACGTTATTGATACGTTTATAAAATCGTAATGTAATAGAACACCCCGGACTTGTCCCTTTCCATTCTAATATCTCGCCTGCCAGATCCTCTAATGAAGCCTCTAATACAATTTCTGCAGTGACATCAGGTTGATCCACCAAAGCAAATTGAATAGAAAATTCCCTAGCAAGAACAGAGAAATCCATTCGATCTACACGGTTCATAATGGTTATTATGCGATGGATATTATCAAGATCGTATACATGATTTTCAAATGCTACTTTTAAATTTTCAAAAATGGTTGGATCGTACATTTGGTCCTCCGAAAAATTTTCTAATATGCCTAAATATCATTACTAGTAGGCATTTAAATATCTAATACAAAATATTACTGTTCCTCAATAACTATTATACCCGACTACTATTAATCAAATAATGTTCCTTTTTCATTTAGCAAAGTAGAAATAACACTATAGAAAGTATTGTATTCCAGAAATAATCTGATAAAATTTCAATATTGTATGAATTTACAAAAATATAGAAAAACATCTTATAGCGAAGAAGGGTTCCAATTAATGAGCTTATTTGTACGAGAAAAATCATTTTACAAAACATTCTTTACTTTAACAGTTATCATTGGACTGCAAAACATTATTACGTTCGGGATCAATCTATCAGACAATCTTATGATTGGAGGATATAGTGAATACGCCCTTTCTGGAGTTGCGTTAGCAAATCAAATTCAATTCGTTCTGCAGATGCTTGTAATGGGTGTTGGTGAAGGTATGGTCATTATGGCTTCAAGATACTGGGGAGCAAAAAATATCGTATCCATTAAGAAGATATCAAGCATTGGCATGAGAATATCCATTTTAGTAGGGTTGATTATGTGGGCGATTATCTTTTTCTTCCCAGAAGCAGTTCTGTCACTCTTTACGAAAGACGCAAATGTTATTTCTGAAGGAACAAAATTTTTAAAGATCATATGCTTTTCGTATATTTTCTTTTCTATTACTAGCATTCTTATAGCTATATTAAGAAGTGTAGAAACCGTAAAAATTGGGTTTATATTATCCATTTCTACTCTTATTATCAATGTTTGTCTAAACTACATCTTGATATATGGACATTTCGGATTTCCGAGTTTAGGTGTGCAGGGCTCAGCTATTGCGACTCTAACTTCAAGAATTATCGAATTAATGATAATTATCATTTACGTGAAGCGATTTGACCAAAAAATCTATTTGAAACTTCGAGATTTTATACATGTTGAACTGGATTTATTCAAGCAATATATAAATCTAGGATCACCTATTATTATGTCTAACTTTATTTGGGGATTAGCGATGGCTGTACAAACTGCTATTCTCGGCCATATGGGAGCAGCTGCCATTGCAGCAAACAGCATTGCAACAACCGTTTTTGGAATAGTAGCCGTCGCCGTTTTTGCCTCTGCTAGTGCAACAACCGTATTAATTGGAAAAACGATTGGTGAAGGAAACGTCAATAAAATTAAATCATACGCTAAAACATTACAAATCTTGTATGTTATTATTGGGTTCTTTACAGGTGTGCTATTGTTTTTAACAAAGGGCCTAGTTCTTGACTTCTATACTATTTCGGAAGAGGCAAGATCTCTTGCCTTGCAGTTCATGACCATTCTCTCTATTTCGGTAATTGGCACTGCTTATCAGATGCCTGCATTAACAGGGATTGTTCGGAGTGGCGGAGATACGAAATTTGTATTGATCAATGACACTATTTTCATGTGGATGATTGTCCTTCCAGCTTCAGCCCTTTGTGCATTCGTATTTAATCTATCACCTTTGATCACTTTTATTTGTCTGAAATCAGATCAAATATTGAAATGTTTTGTAGCGATTGTGAAGGTGAACCGATTTAGGTGGATTAGGACGTTTGATTCCAAAGAGAATGAAATTGATGAAAAAATTCTGAAGGCAAATTGAAGAAATATCTATTTTTATTTAAATTCTAATTGGTACTTCTAATTAGTTAATATATAGCTATTCCATAAAAATTGCATCTCCAACAGTAAGATATGCTTAACGATTGGGGATGCAATTTTTCAATTGTATCATTTATGAATGGAATGCTAGAGTTTAAACTAGTTTTTTCTTATTTCCACTTATTGTACCATCTAGTGACATAGGTGCATTCATATCTACAAAAAATAGCACTACGGTAGTGTGGGTCAATGCTGTAATGGGTGGAAGTGGATCTTCTAAGTCGGTTACAGCTTCCTGTTTTTTTATCATCAAATCGTTAATAGCAATTTCTCCGTCTAAAACATATAAAAATGGTTGAAAACCTTCATACACAGGAATTTCTAATACATCCCCTTTTTTCGGATGTGCATCCAAAATATAGACATTTTGTCTTATGTGAAGTGGTGCGTTACTGTCTTCAGGGCCTACCATCAAATACCACTCTCGATTTGAAATAGCCTTTGAGTGAAACTGAATATTCGGTTCGAGATTTGTCTCCCTCGGCCTAACAAAAATTTGAAGCATCTCAACTTGATCATTTTTTACTTTTTCTTCATGCCAAAAGCTATATCCTGCATTCATCATCATTAATTTTCCAGGAGATACTGGTTCTTCTAGACCTCTGGAATCCTTATGATACATCGTGCCTTTCCAAACATAGCTCAATATCTCATCATTTACATGCTCATGCATTTTAATCGTGATTCCCTTTTTCATTACTGCATGATCAATGATACTTAATGGTCCAAATGCTGAATCTGCCTTCTTTTCCACATAAATGTCACTAGGTTGAATTCGAGTAATAGTAATGGGTCCTTTGAAAGGTTGCCTATGATTATCTGCTGATAATTTCTGTAACATGCCAAGTCACCTACTGTATCTTCAATATGCTTTTATTATAACAAAACCCATTACATGGTAAGGTTATTATGGTTTATGCTTCTCGTGATCTTCATCAATAAAACTTTTTTACTACCAGAAAATAATTCCATTAACATCACAGAAACTTGGGCATCCTCTCATAGTTCTTCTTTAATATCCTTGAATTCCCAATTTTATTTCGAAAAATCTTTCTTTTGCTAACCTGCCGTTTAACTAATTAATGTCCAAGATAAAAGTACTTTTGTAACAGTCCATCATTTTTTTATTCTTTTACATGTTTGTTTAATAATAAACTTCAAAACAGTTTTACATTAAACAAATGGGAAAACCCCCGTACTTTATTTAAAGTAACGAGGGTTGAGTACATCTCTTTTATCAAGCATCTGTAGGCTTTGTAGCGAACCTTATAACCTATTCATGTTTATATAAATATTTTAAACTACTATTTTGCTAATAAGCTGTCAATTGTTACAAACTTGTAGCCTTCTGCTCTTAATTGGTCAATCATCTTCGGAAGCGCATCGACAGTGCCTTGTAATTTGGTATTTTGGAAGTTGTGCTGGAGGACAATCCCTCCTGGTGATTTATCCCTGTTTACAATCGTTAATATATTCTCTGCTGAATTACCATCCCAATCGATTGTATCCACGGACCAAAGAATATTTTTAAATCCTAGTTTTTCAAATACCAGAGCATCAGCAGCTGTAAAGTCGCCATATGGTGGCCGTAATAAGGTAGGTTTAACCCCCGTTACCTTTTCAATGAGTTCATTTGTAGATGTAAGCTGTTGGATAACTTGTGCCGTATAAAGTTTGGATAATTCCGGATGATTCCATGAATGATTTGCAATGGAATGCCCTTCCTCTACCATTCTTTTAGCCAACTGCGGATAATAAGAAACTTGCTCTCCAACTACAAAAAACGTGGCGTGTACACCTTTTTCTTTTAAAATATCCAAAAGTTGAGGTGTAATAATTTTGTCTGGGCCATCATCGAAAGTTAAAGCAATTTTCTTTTCAGTTGTTTCTCCTTTTTTGATAGCGATTGGCTTGCTCTCTTTTGGAGCGTTTGTTTGAATAAAGGTTCGATTGATTTTAGAATCATAGGAAACGGTCATCCCTAATTTTAATGCAGTTTCTATTAATGGAATATAAGGACGGCCATTAATAACCGTTGTGGTTGTAGCAAGGTATTCACGGATCCATTTGTTTTTTTCTTTTACGAAATAGTCCATATACGCCTTGTCCAAGTAGAGTGCAACAATATTATTTCTCTCCACAGCAATAGAATTATATTTTTCATTCTTATCAACTGTGGCACCTGTATGCTTGAAAAATAGATCAGGTACCATTACACGACCATTTTGCATATAATAGTTTGTCTTAATGAGTTCACCATCAACCGAAAAATAAGCCGATGATATTGTTGCAGCTTGGGCTGGCACTACCCCGAAAATACCTGATACGATGAAAGAAAAGAGAATAATGCCCAAAAATGCCCGTTTTCTCTCTATTTTGTTTATTTTAATCATTTTAATCCCCCAGTGAATCTATCTTTTTTCCAACAGAATAGATTTTATCAACAAATCATACATAAAAATACCGTTTATTTTTGGAAAAAATAATGAGGGCCTTTAGGGGGTCTCTCGCTACAAAAGGCATATTTATAATGTTTAAAAGCCTAATTTCTCAAATTAATACTAAGAAATTAGGCTTTTCGCTGCTCTATTAATGCGCCCTGTTGTTAAATAACACTTTATATATCTAGATTTCCTTTCTTTCTATTAATTCCTTTACACAATAGAATGAGAGAATGACTAAAAACTTTTGCTTTGATTAGTATGTGGAGATCATTAGTAGATTTTTTACGTTCTTTTGTCTATCTAGATTGACATTTTTATTTTTAAGCCAAAAAACCTCTTCAGAATGAAAAAAAAACCCATTTGCAATATATTATGCAAATGGGTTTTCTTCACTGTCTGACATCTACAATGAAATAAAATATCGCTTGTTCTAATTTAATTATTTTGCTCAAGGTATTGATAAACTTCCATCATTTCTCGTTTATTCAATTCACGAATACGATTGAAAATTGGTATATCTGCAACAGCTTCAAGATTCCAGCTTTCAGGTACAACATCCCTTACTTTACCAGTTAGCCACGTTTGTACATCTATGCCATCGACTGTTTCCTCACGACCTTCATCATTGATGCCACTTGCATGACAACTAACACATGGAATTGTTAATTTAAAGACGCCATCATGGAGATTATCTTCTGAAATGACTTTCTTCCCTTTACAAAATGGACATGGATGACTTTTTTTAATCTTATTTATTTCGGTCACCAATTTTTTATATCCAAACGCTTCATACACATACGTTAGTTTTTTGTATTTTCCATTGGTGAAATACTTATCAATAATGGTTTCTCTCGTTTCGTCAATATTGGGAAAATCACAGATTGTGATCAGATTTTTAGTACTTATCGCTTCAATATTACCTTTAATTCTGTCCCAGAACGGTAAAACATTTTGTAATACGATTTCATACTCTACAAAGCTTGCTAGTTCCAATTCAAGCATTTTCAGCGAAACTTGTGTTTCCCTAGGGAGTAAAGAGACATCTTCCGTAAGCGTCATATCGCCGCCAACTATTGCTTTTAGTTTTTCCAGTTCTGGTAACTTTCCTACTGTCTCAATAACTTGATCAAGTGGCTGATGAATAATCTCGCGTATATCCGTGTCACCAAATTTTAGTTTTTTATGATGGTTAAGCACAGATCCTTCACAAATCGGACATTTAATCTTCTCTTTTGATGCTTTCATATCCTCTTTAATCTTTGATTTTGAAATGGCCATATACATCCCAAGGATTTTATTAAATCCTTCCCATGTCCTCCGGGTCTTGCCGGCTTTATCATAAAATGACGTTTCCCAATAACCATATAAAAATGTATGCTTTTCCGCTTCTGTCATCTCATTATAGCTTTTACTAATATCTTGATTAAGTTCATTCTTAATCTCATCAAAAAGGAATTGCAATTTCGGATATTGATAATACTTCAATACTTCCATTACGTCTGGATGTAATAGGCCATCCCAAAATGGTACTGTTTTATCTTGAATGACTACATCAAAATCAAATTTTTCAATAACCCGTCTCCCAGAACAACATGGACAAAAATTTTCTTGATTAAAGAAATCGAAGCTTCTTGTATCTTTATTGGTCGGATGGGCAGCTACAATATGGTTGATTAATCCACCTATCTCATAGAGAAAGCTGTATTGACTATACAAATGCCTTTCAAGATCAATGGCGATGACAGGTGCGATGGTGTCGGATTCGTATTCACCATATATCAGACGGGCCATTGACGATAGACTTTTTAAGATACCGCCCTTATAAATGTTTTCTGCATTTTTAAAGTAACCAATATGGTTTTCTTTTAAGTAGTGAATGCCATTTTGCTGTTTGAGTTTAGAAGAAATATGTGATGGAACAACTTTATTTTCACTATTTTTTTGACGAAAATAATCATCATGACTGACAACATCAAGATGCTCAACAGGTTCTAGCTGTCTTTTTCCAAAATCAATGATAAAATCAGAGCTTTCCAGCATATAGTCGTTATGTTCAATCATCATGATGCTGACAGATTCGTCCTGCAGAATGCCCCTTACACTATCAATAAATTGGTTTAATATATTTTGAGACAATCCTTTTGATGGCTCATCAAAAATAAAAAGAGTATGTGGGTTTCTTGAGTTCGAGAACAGCTCAGAAACTAAATGGACACATTGAAATTCTCCAGTTGATAAGGTTTGTGTCTTTCTTTCCAACGTTAAATAACCGAGCCCCAGTTTAATTAATAGGCTCAAGCGTTTATGAGCGATGTCTTCATTTGGCAGTTCCTCAATAATATCTTCAATCGAGCGCTGAAAAATATCATCAATATCTTCACTATATTTTGTGAGCTTCTTTTTGATATCAAGAAAAGTTGCAACGGTTGAACGGCTGGTAATCGATTGGTTACGATCTTGACCTACCATTACTAGTTTATCTTTTGGATATCGCTTCAGAAAATCTTTTACTATACACTCATTGACAAGTGTTGATTTACCACATCCAGACTCACCTGTAATGGTTACTAGTCTATTTTTAGGAATCTTAATTTTATCCATTTGAATATTACGACAGTGAAGATCGTGAAATTGATAATATTCCGTTGGTATTTCCTGATTTCTTTGCCAATGGATTGGCTGTGGGCGCGGTGATTCTTTAACAATTTTCCCTCCATATTTCCCACTGCCTGGTCCAAAGAACAATTGATCATCCGTTGCATCGAGTACTGTGTCGGAATGATCAATGAGCCATATTTGATTCTTATAACCTAATTGCTTAATCTGTTCTAAAATTTTTACTAGCGTTACGTGATCAAGACCAACAGAGATTTCATCAATAATAATCACGGTATTTTCGCTGGCTGCCATGAATTCTGCCAAGTATAGTCGTGTTAATTCTCCACCTGACAACGTACCCATAATGCGATCTAATGTTAAGTAACCAATATTCATATTGATAATATGTTTTAGAATAAGTTGTTTCGCTTCACTAATATGTAATTCTTCTGCAAGGGAAAGAATCGTTTCAATACTTAAATTGTTGATATCAGAAATACTATGTTGTTTTTCAAATAATACAATTGTATATTTCTCGACTTCAGAACTATAGCGTCTACCCTCACACTTTTTACATTCGACATTTTTATTCGTACCCCGTCCTTTACACCCAGGACACCAGCCTAATTCATTGTTAAATGAAAACACTTCTGGAGAAAGATTAAATTTTTCAGCAAGACGTACGCGGATCTCTTTAAAAACGCCTGTATGGGTGCCAATCGTTGAACGAGGATTGGCAGAAATGGATGATCTTCCAAGAAAAAGGACTAATGGCATGTCTTCCATCTTGATGGCACTGAAATTGGTTTCCATAATATTTGGAAACAAATACTGATATTCAGCCTTTGGCAATAAGGAAACGAGACGCTTCTTGGATTCTTCACCAATCGTTTGAGAAAATGTAGTCTTACCGGAACCTGACAATCCAGCAATTCCTAACGATTGATCTTCCGGCAAGTTGGTATCTAACCGGTTAATATTGTTAGCAATTAATTGATTTATTTTCATAGCCTGTCCTCCCCTTCTCTAAATTAAGTATGGCCATGTAAGTAAGACTTGAAAAGAATTTATTGTTTGTCATAATAATTGAAGACGAAGATTTTATATATTTTGTTTTATATTCACTCCAATTTTTTAAAAGAAAAATCCATGGTTCAACTCCAGCAGTTAGTGGTCCTTTTATCAACGTCCCCACAAAGTATTTACTTAACCTCAGTTACATGATAAAAATGACGCTTTTCTTTTTCTGGAAAAGCGCCATATTTTTGAAGATTGTTTTATTTGTATAAGACAATTAATGATAATATTGATCAATTTCTACTTGAATGAAATATTCAAGCGTCCGCTTAGAAGGTTGGTCCTGAAAAGCAGGCATCCTAATAGATGAAGAAATCTTCTTTACTATTCAGCCAACACTTTTTCCAGTTGTTCACCATTTTTCGTCCAAGCATATTTAGCTCCCTGGATCGCTCCGGCGCGGGCTTTTGTTGCTTCACTGAATCCAGTTTGCTCCATATGGAGATTGGTTGTTCCATCTTCTTTTTCAGTTAAAGTCCATGTAATAGTAGTTGTTTCTCCAGCACTTGCCCAAATGTAAGATAATGTATGAGGCTCGTTCACTTCGAGCACCTCGCCATTTACAATTCCATCCCACCATTCATTTGGCTCAGAGCGGAATTGAAATTTATGTCCTACGATTGGTTTAAAGTCGTTTTTCCATATCCATTTTGCAAGCATATCCGAATCTGTTAATGCGTTCCACACTTTACCGATTGAACTTTTATACTGGAAATCTAATGATACATCTGCCATTATTTACTCCTCCTCTAATAAACTTCTTAAAATTGCCATTCTATCCGTCCAAAACTTCTCGTAAAAAGATACCCAATCTTTAATCTCCTTTAAGGGAGCAGCATTTAGGCGATATCTTGTTTCTCTACCAACTTTACGGTCAGCAACTAAACCAGCATTTTTAAGAATGGCCAAATGTTTAGAAACAGCAGTACGACCCATTTGAAATTGAGGGGTTAATTCGTGAAGAGGTAACTCCTCTGCTTCTGCTAACAAACGTAGCAATTTGCGTCTTGTTGGATCAGCAATAGCTCCATAAACATCTCGCTCTTGATTTTTATCGTTCAAAATCACCCTCTCCTTACAAATTGGCCACCAATTGGTGTCTTTATTATAAGACACCATAAAGTGTCCAGTCAATATTTATTTTTTCATAACTTTATTATTTTTATTCTCTTTCATGACGTATAAGGGTTATATCTTAATTATTCAGTGGAAACATATTAATTCTTTGTTAAATAAATTCCCTCTAAGAAGATAAAGAACCGTACGAACATTCTTGATTAGGAAAAATGAGGTTCTTATTTCCCTTAAAAACTGAGTCTACATAATTCATGTATGTAATACAATCTTTTGCTCCTGATAGAATAAGAGATAGTCTGTTTAATTTCTGTCAATTGAAAAACTTAGCCACAATAAAAACACCACTAATTGTTAAATGTGTGTCTAACAATTAGTGATGCAGTTAACGATATTACTGAATTGAATTTTTATTAGGAGTTATTTTGAAGTTACGCGCAAAATAACTTCCTCATTTACTGAAACGCTTCCGGATGAAATCAAATGGTCAATACTTTCCATATCATCAGAATTCGTAATAACGATTGGAGTTATGATACTTTTTGCCATTTCTTTAACTTTTTCGAGATCAATTGTGACAAGAGTATCACCAGCTTTTACTTTTTCTCCTTCTACAACATGGGAAGTAAAGCCCTCACCATTCATAGAAACAGTTTCTAAACCAATATGAATTAAAATTTCTGCACCATTTAATGCTTTTATTCCAATAGCATGTTTTGTAGGAAAAACTTGTATGACTTCCCCATCGACCGGAGAGACAAATTTCCCTTCTTGTGGTTCAATGGCGATACCATCGCCCATTAATTTTTTCGAAAAAACAGGATCTGGAACATCTTCTAGTTGCAAGATGTTTCCTGTAGCGTATGCTTTAAGCTCGATAGTTTTAGAAACTGCTTGCTTTTTACCGAAAAGATTTTTAAACATATAAACACAACCTTTTTAAGACTTTAGATTATTAATTTGATAGGAATGAAGGCTCCAATTTTCCCACGTAAACTTTGATTTTCCTTCGACGGTTATTACACATTGATTCTCTACTGTATCCTTATAGAATCTACTTGTAAATACAGTTTGGCCATCGTTAATAAAAATTTCTAATGAAGAACGATCTAAGAACATGTGAATGTTTTGCAATTTATCAATTTTACATTGCCTAGTTTCAAGATTGCCCTGATCAAAGCTTTTTCTTTCTAATGTTAAAATACCTTTTTCATTATTAAAAATGAGCTTACAATTGTTCTGTAGTTGAATTTCAAACTGTTTCCCATCAAATTGTTCAATATCTATAAATACTTCATTAAGTTCACTGTCTAATGGGAATTCCATTTGCTCATTGGCGATTGTTATGGTTTCTGACTTTGGATTTTTTCGTAATTGCTTCAGTTCTTCAACAGGCTTTTGATATAAACTGCCGTCTTTTAAGTATATTTCTCGAGGAATTGTTAATGCATGAACCCACCCACTCTTTATTGAATGATGAGACTGCTCTTGTTCATCCCCCATGCCCATCCAAGCAATTAAAATCCTTCTGCCTGAACGATCTTCAAAAGTCTGTGGTGCATAAAAGTCAAAACCATGATCAAGTTCACTGAATTCACCATGAACAAACGTATTTTCCATCAAATCCCATTCACCGATAAAATATCCGGATTGAAATAAATTTTCATATTTAAATGGTTCTGTCTTTAATCCTTGAGGAGAAACCAATAAGATATCCATATTATTTAAGTAAAAAAAATCAGGACATTCCCACATATATCCAAATTCATTTGGTAGGGATATACCATTCCCTGCTAACGGACCTTCCATTTGCCAATGCTCTAAATCGTCCGATGAAAAAAGAACAACGGTACCATCAAGTGATGTAGTTTGTGCACCAATGACCATAAACCACTTATTCTCTTGCTGCCACACTTTGGGATCTCGAAAATGAGGGGTATATCCTTCAGGTAAATGAATGACTGGTCCTTTTTTATCAAAATGAATACCATCTTCAGATACCGCTAGACATTGATATGTTTCCCGGCCACCTTCTTCCGTTTTAACGTTTCCGGTATAAAAAAGATATAACATATTATTATATTCAATGGCAGAACCAGAATAACATCCGTCTTTTTCATACCATTCACTTGGCACTAATGCTGGTGGGTGTTCCTCCCAATGAATAAGATCCTTTGAAGAATAATGACCCCAACATTTAAACGTATGCTTCGTCTCAAATGGGTTCCATTGATAAAATACATGATATTTTCCTTTGTAATATACTAACCCGTTAGGATCGTTCAATAGACCAACTGGTGGAGTCAAATGAAAAGCTACCCGATTATCATCCTGTAGCTCGCAATCCTTTAACCTTTGTATTATCTTATTTCTTAGCTGTTTGTCCTTCTCCATAATGAACTCCTTTTACAAAATAGTAAGCTATACCTTTAACAGCAGAAAAGCGGTATAGAGTATACTTACTCTTCACCGCTCATTTAGTTTTTTTCAATTAGTTTTTATTCAAATCTTTTACCATCTTATCGGAGAATCCAAAAAGCCATGTTAAAATAAACGCCGTAGCAATCGCAACAATATTAACGAGTAGGTATAACAAGATTTGTCCATTTAAATAGAGTAAAGTACCAGGGATAACTGTGATTGCCATTCCTGTTGCCTTTAGACCGAATATAGCCGACAAGAAACCACCTACTCCCCCTCCAATTAAACCAAATACGAAAGGTTTAAAATAACGAAGGTTAACTCCAAATACAGCGGGTTCGGTAATCCCTAAAAACGCTGAAAGAGATGAAGGCAATGCTAGAGCTTTTAATTTTGCGGAGTTTGTTTTTAATCCGACTGCAAGGGAAGCTCCACCTTGAGCAGCTACAGCACAAGTGACGATTGCATTATATGGGTTATTGCCATAGGCTTCTAATAGCTGGATTTCTAACATATTAAAGATATGATGCACTCCAGTGACGACGATAAGCTGGTTCAAACCACCGATTAAGAGACCGCTAATTCCTAATGGCCATTCTAATATCGCTTTAAATATTGAGAGAATAATATTTTCTGCGGAGTGGAAAATCGGTCCAATTACAAATAATGCTAGAGTAATCATGATTAATAATGTTAAGAATGGAGTCACAATTAAGTCCAACACTTCTGGAACTCTTTTACGGATCCAGCGCTCAAGTTTGGCACCGACAATACCTGCGATAAATGCTGGTAATACAGAGCCTTGATACCCTACAACTGGAATAAATCCTAAGAACTTAATTGGATCAGCATCACCAGCTGCTACTGCATATGCATTTGGTAGTGCAGGACTGACGAGCATTAATCCTAAAACTAAACCGATTATCGGATTACCACCAAATACCCGAAAAGTAGACCAGGCTACTAATGCAGGTAAAAAGACAAAAGCTGTATCTGTTAAAACTTCAGTAAAAAGAATAAAGTTCTGTGAAATATCATTTGGTGTTAATCCAAACAAAGCTAAGATTTGTTCTTGCATGACAAGTCCACGCAAACCCATAAATAAACCGGTTGCTACAAGGGCAGGAATAATGGGAACAAACACATCGCCAAATGTACGAATAGCACGTTGAAAGCCACTACCAGCTTTAACTGCTTCTTGAGCTTGTTCTGATTTCGTCGAACCACTAATTCCTAATTTGACTACTTCTTCATACATCCTATTAACAGTACCTGTTCCAAAAATGACTTGATACTGACCGGAATTGAAAAAAGCACCTTTTACTTTATCAATATTTTCTACACGTTCTTGGTCAATCTTATCCTTATCTTTGACCATGATTCTTAGTCTTGTTGCACAATGCGCAGCAGAATTGATATTATCTTCTCCGCCAATCGCTTCAATTAGGTCTTTTGCAATTTGACTATTCTCTGACATGGATTCTCACTCCTTTTTAAAGTTGATACTACACTTTACCCGTATTAGTAAATTCCTAATTCAATCGGGCACAATTTTTATTCCACGATGTGGAATCGATTCCACAAAGATGAAAATAAAGTTAAACCTTATAAAAATTATATTCTCAAGATAGGGAATCGATTCCATATTGTGTGCAAGAATAATACAGTTCGTAAAATTCTTTATGTTAATTATAAAGTATCTCCCTCTATTATTCTATAATTTAATACGATTTTTTTCTCTCCCAACACTCCAGCCTTCATTTTATTATATAAAATATCAGCTCCTGCCTTTCCAGCTTTTTCGTTTTCATAATCAATTGTCGTCAGTTTTGGCGATATATATTTTGATAACTCTGACGTACCAATACTTACAATACTCATATCTTCTGGAATTCTTATGTTTTTTTCTTGTAAGTACCTCATGGCACCGATCGCAATCCGATCTGTAGCAGCAAAAACTGCGTCTGGTAAGTCTTCATTATTTTCTATTAATTTTTTCATGCATTCATACCCTGACTCCAAATGAAAACTCCCAATTTCTATCCATTTTTCACTTGGAGGAATTTGGTTTTCTTTTAAAGCATCGATATAGCCTTCTTTTCTTAAAACACCTACCGCTTGGTCCGTCTCATGTACACCAATATAAGCAATTCTCTCCTTCCCTTTGTTGAGGAGCAGTAGTGTTAAATATTTCGCAGCATGATAATCATCATAATAAACAGATGATATTCCGGGCATATTTTGTCCGATTACAACGAAAGGAAGTTTTAATTTTTCTATTTCCTTTATTAGTTCCTGTTGAACATTCGTTGCAACTAATATGATTCCATCTACCTGCCGATTAGCTAATAATGTTAAGTACTCAATTTCTTTTTCAATTTGCAGATTCGTAATGGCTAATAGAATTTGATACCCGTGTTCACTTAATACTTCATCAATACCACTTACGACTTTACTGGAAGTTTCAGTACTAATTCTCGGTAAAATGACGCCTACAACTTTTGTTTCTTTTGTTCGAAGTGACTTCGCTTGCTGGCTAGGAACATATCCAGTTTCATCTATTACTTTCATGACACGCTCCCTAGCTTCTTCACTTACGTAGCCAGTATTATTTAACACGCGGGATACAGTTGTACGAGAAACATTTGCCATCTTAGCGATATCTAAAATCGTAATCATAATATGCAACCCCACATTTATAAATCCATCTTAATTAATATCAAATTATATATTATCACAAAAAAACTTAGGCTACCCCACTAGAACTCAAATCTTTATCGCTCCTCCATTTACCCTTTTGAAACCACGTACTTTACTTAAATCTTCTACTAGCTTTAATGCAGCTTTATCTTTTGCCTTTGCTTCTATCATAATATCAGCTGATTTTCCGTATGCTTTTAATGCTTTTATAAAGGGCATTGCAAACTCTATATCAACATAGTCCGAATGTGCTCGTATTAATTTTTCTGACTTAGGAGAGGATAAGTGAAATTTAGGTACCCTTCCAGTGCGTTCCCATGTGGCGAAAATTCTAGGTAACAAATTCTCAAATTCTTCATTTCCAGAATTTGCGACGTGATGATGATAATCAAAAACAAAAGGTACACCATGCTCCTCACAAATTTGTAGTGTTTCTTTTGCTGTGTAGGTCTTGTCGTCATTTTCAAGCGTCGTTTGCATCCGTATATCTTTATCAAGCTTTACAAAGTTTTTATTAAATCTATTTATGGCCTCCACCTTATTGCCATACATTCCACCAACATGGATATTGATAGTTGCATCTTTGTGTAAATTCATTGCTTTCAGCATTTCATAGTGATAGGTCATATCTATTATTGCATTGTTCGTAACATGATCATCTGGACTTGTAAACAATGTAAATTGATTTGGGTGGAAGCTGACTCGTAAATGATGTCGTTGTACCAATGCTCCAATTTCTTTGAAGAGATCTTCAAAAGGGGTTATAAAATCCCACTTTACTTCAGGATGTGTTGCAAGTGGAACTAACGAAGAAGACATTCGGTAAATATCAATGCCATGTGCGATATTATAATGAAGGATTCGAATCGTATTTTTTAAATTTTGCTCAGTAAGATGATATAACTTTTCCTTTCTACTATCTTTATCTAGTTTCTTCCAATTCGTAAACGTTAACGTTCGAGAAGGAGAAGCCTCCCACAAAGAAAGTGCCGTTGAGACATAACCAAATCTGAGTATCATCTTTTCACTCCAACTCGTGATTAATAATGAAAATAGTGTTTGTGATTTAAAGAAATAAATACCCTTATGTTACGTCAACTATAAACGGAATAATTTTCCAGTTAATGGGACTAATGAGGCTGTTCTGGGTGGTAGTATGGTCTTAACTTTTCAGCACAGCCCTTTTCTCAATTACTCACGCGATCTCCCAAGTTCTTTTTGTAGAAATTGAATTTCCCTCTGTATACTAGGATAGCCTTCTATTTCAGGAATTTCGATCTGCTTTGCCGAAACATTCCGTGCTGCAGCATTTGCCATTGTTTCAAACGCAAATAGTATTTGTGCTAATTTTTCGTGAGAAAGTATTGGCCGATTCGATTCCCTTGAACAATTTTCTAATAAATATCCTAAATGCTTTGTTGAAAAAAGAATCGGCCAGTAATAATCTAACGCCTCACGATTAGGGGGAAGCTCACCAGTGGCAGTGTTATACAAGGTTTCTAAATTACTTAAATTTGTCCTCATTTTTATTCTTTCACTGCTCTTTCTTGCATTAAATCCTTCTCCCTGATCCGAAAAAAGTACCATTAGAAATTGTGCTTGACTTCGAAGGGTTTTGCTCAGTAAGTGCGGAATTCTGCTAGATGCAGATTTACTTCCTACGATATAAACCCCTAATAAGCCAATCGCACTGCCGATTACAATGTCAATAAATCTCGCCTGGGCAAAATAAGAAAAACTAAATACACCTTGACTTGTACTTTCAGCTATTAACAATGCATTTGGGGTGAAGAAAAGTACCGCCAATCCATAATTTTTCACGATAAACAACTCAGTAATAAATGTTAATACTAAAATTAACAACACAATTACAAAGCCAGATGGGTTGAAAGATAGAATGAACCCGGCGATTGCTATTCCAATTGCCGTACCTAAAAATCGCTGAATCGCACGATGAAATGTCGTTACAATCGTTGCACCCGACATCACGGCTACACAAGATAACGGTATCCAATAGGAACGAATAAATCCAAATTGATAGGCAATGATCGCGGCGATGGCCGTAATCACTCCAATGCGTACGGACGTAATAAGCACGATTGAATTTTTATCAAACGCCCCCATAAAAATCGTTTTCAGAGAGGCTTTATCAAATTGAATCGATTTTTTCACTTTACTAATTGGTTCATTAAGGACTGCATCTGCATTATAGATGGTGGTGAACAGCTGACTTACCTGCATTTCCATGTTCTCCGGCTGCAATATTCTTTTATTTTCTCTGTTACCACGCTTGTTTAAAGAATTTGCCATCATTCGAATGGATTCTCCTAATTCTTTAGGCAACATATCATTCGCATTTGAAAAATTTTCCACAACCGTGATAAACAATTCATTTGCATACATATTTAATAGATATAACCGGTTGAACCTGTCTGTTGTCCGCAATGGAATATAACCCGCTGAAAGTGTCTCTTCTGATTCATTTAAAACCTCCATGACTCTATGCTTGGTTGCTGTGAAGCTATTCGTTCCAACAGAATCCAAAAGTTCCGCTAACTGCAAATAAACTCTAGTCACTACACCAGTTTCAGGTCCATGTGGATTAAAAATCCATCCTATCATGGCAATCATCCACGATAAACTGCCACTAAGAAATACCAATCCAGCTCTTAAGAATGCTTCATTTGGATTGATTGGCATTCCTGTTGTCAAGGCAAAAACTAAAATAAAAAAGATTGCGGAAGGACCGGCAATTCTTAATGCACCAAAAATAAAAACGGATACAGCTCCAATGATTCCCATCAGAACGGCAACTGCTAGCGGATATGGTGCACTAATAGTTCCCAAATATGAAACAAGTGTTAAACCTAGAACTACCAAGAATATTTTTTTTGCTCGCTGTGCGTATGGGATGTTAAAAACATACAAATAAGCAAAGCCACCCAAGCCGGCTATTAACCCATATTGTAAATGACCAAAGGCAAGTCCTATCATAACAGGCAAGGCAGCTGCTAACCCCGCACGAAATGCTTTTATCCAAGGAAATGGTTTCTTATTAACCTGTAGTGCTTGCTTAATAATAGATGGGGCTATCGCTTTGGATTGATTGTGACCCATTTTTATCCTTCTTTACGATTATTTTTTCATTATTACTATAGATTACCCAAAAGTTATGAGTAAAACGTAAAGGAAATAATTTACTGATCTTACTTGGATTGTAATCACAAAGAAATGAAAACCAAATTTTTTATATTTTCCGATGATCGGTTCATTTGGCATGACCTTTAATTGAAGAAGTATCGAGGGGCCAATCGGATGGAGGTAAGTGATATTTCTAATACCCTCTGTAATTTCTTTAAATAGACAACTTAACAAAAGACATGGTGGTGGACTTCCATTATTCCACATGAAGTTACTAGAAAATCTAGAACAAAAAACTTAAATTGAGAGCAAAAGATTATGAAAATCGATTGAAAATGTTTGCCTATTAATCAGGAACTTACCTTTTGTTTCTATAGCCAACAGTTAAACTCTCTTTTAAAATCGTCGTACAGCCTCTACATCAAACTGATATTAGTTTAGGACATTTAATTGCCTTTTTATTGATGAGCTGTAATATCTAAATAATCATTTTTTGGCTACTCTCTATTAATCGTGAGTAAAAGCAATTTTATGAACAAGACATTAATAGTGACCGACTTGTATTAAGTTGAAGCAATTCTTTTGACGATTTATGTCGAATCCAGTATAATTATCTCGAATTCAAAATAAATCAGTGCAATTATCTCGAATTCAAAACAAACAAGAAGGATGGATGAATAGCATGACTAAAGTTGGTATTATTGTAGGTAGTCTTCGTACAAATTCTTTTTCAAAACAAGTTGCTGATAATGTAGCATCTTTATTCCCTGAAGGATATGTAACAGAGTTTGTTGAAATCGGCCACCTGCCTTTATTTAACCAAGATTTTGAAGGGGACCTCGGAACTCCTGCAGAATATACAGATTTCCGTAATGCAATCAAAGAATTAGACGCGGTATTATTTGTAACACCTGAATATAACCGTTCAATCCCAGCTGCATTAAAAAATGCCCTTGATGTAGCATCTCGCCCTTATGGAGAAAGTGTTTGGAACGGAAAACCTGCAGCAATCATTAGCCAATCCCCTGGTGCTCTTGCTGGATTCGGTGCAAACCATCACTTACGTCAAGTACTTTCTTTCTTAAATATGCCTGTAGTTCAACAACCAGAAGCTTATATTGGTTCTGTACATGAATTATTGGATGAAAAGGGTAATCTGAATGAAGGAACAATAGAATTCCTACAAGGTTTCGTTAATGAATTTGTTGAATTGATCAAGAAATATTAATAAAGTATAAAAAAGTTGGAGTGTGTGCAGAAGATACCTGCCCATACTCCAACTTTATTACTCACGGGTTAACTGTTATTTCATTAACACTCATGTTTTTATATTGGTTATGTCGGGATCAGTTTTAATATTAAGTACAGCTTTCTTGCCTTTTAACATAACATACTTATTAGCTCGTTTTACTTTGCTTTAAGTTAATCTAATTCACCCAATATTTCCATTAGACTATCCAATTCTTCATTTGTTAATGTTACACCCTTACCCATTTTCTCGTGATTTGGAGCCCAATCTCTAATGTCATACTTGGGTTCACGACCATTCCAACTAATAAGGTTAAGCTCTTTTGTCCATCCTTTTGGTGATTCCGAAAGGACAGCTATGTGCTCGGTAATTTCATATTTAAGGTCTGCCATGGAAATTCCCCCTTGATAATATTTGTTCACTATGCCTTAGACGTTCTTAATAGAGAGTTCCCCTCCATATTACTTTCGAATCCTTATTAATATGAGAAAAGGAAGTTTTTCTTAAATGTTACCCAAATTATAGACTAGGTATCACAGGCTCTGGGTCCAAAAGAGACAAGCTAGTACCTACTTCTGATTAAAAAACCTGCACAAAATAATGTCATATAAGAGGAATTACGAAAAATGAGAATCGTCCTGGGGCTTGAGAATGATGTATGAAGATAGATCATTATTTTTTGGACCTGCTCCTCAAGACATTTGTAAACGAAAAACTAGTGATAATCCGTCCTAAGACTTCCTCAAAAAGAGAAATAAAGAATCATCTTATTTCAATTTTGCGATTTAACCCAGCAGTGAAACCATCTGAGTGACTCTCCCCTATATTTTATTTTGATTTAAAAAATAGCACTGTGTTTATCATTTATTAATATCTCCACGTGGGCCTATATGAAACCCTGCGTATCCAAAGTTATCTTGATTAGATCTTTTAGGGACGGTAGGCACAATAAGCAAGGTATTCCTTCGGGATTTCGTTACCCCCTCAACTAACCAACGGCAATACGATCTCCACCAGGGTTCCCTCATTCACTTTACTATGATAGGTTATGGTACCATGATGTTGTTTAATAATCTTATGACAAATCATTAGGCCCAGTCCTGTTCCTTTTTCTTTCAGAGTATAAAAAGGCTCACCTAAACGTTTGAGTATTTCTTCCGGAATTCCACAACCTTCATCCCGAACAGAAATTATACACTTACCTTCTGCACCTTTTCGCAGGTTCAAATGAATCTCTCCACCTTCATGCATAGCCTCCATGGCGTTCTTTAATATATTTATAAAGACCTGCTTTATTTGATTTTGTTCACATGTAATAAAAAAAGATGATCCTTCATAACTCAATTTAAATTGAATATTGTTCATATTAGCCTGAGGCAAAAGTAGCTCGAGCGTGTTCTCAATCAAGTCTTTTAAATTCGTATGGTTCATTTGGATGACTTGAGGTTTTCCCAAGGAAAGAAGTTCGCTAGTAATTGTTTCAATACGTTCCAGTTCACTTAGCAGCAAGTCCGTATATTCAATTCCCCCATTGCTTTTATAAATTTGAACAAAACCTTTGATGGTTGTAAGTGGATTTCGGATTTCATGCGCTATGCCCGCTGCTAATTCACCCACGATTGATAATTTTTCAGATTGTAATAGTTGCTCCTCCGCTTTTTTACGCTCAGAGATATCTCGGCTGATAAGAACAATATGTGCTATGAGTGATTTCTCCCCTAGAACAGGCTTACAACGAGATTCAAATTCAATCCAATGACCTTGTTTATGCCTTAAACGGAACTCTATCGTCTGAGGTTCTGTATTTTCAAACAATATCCTAATTGTATTTCTAAATATATCAACATCATCCGGATGAACTAATTTAAAAAGTTCAATATTTTCCAATTCAGAGTTTTGGTAACCTAAAACGTGTACATGGGAAGGAGAGTAGTAACTAACCTTATCCTCTTTACCCACAACCAATATGAGGTCAGATGTGTTCTCAGCTATTAGTCGGTATTTAAATTCACTTTTTTCCAAAGCCTTCTTCATACTTATCTTTTCAGTAATGATTCTATACAGATTCTCATTTGACTCAATCAATAAACCCCCAATAATCACTCCCATCATCACAAATACTATATATTGAAGATGAAAGATAGGTCTATCCGGAAATACATTAAAAATAACTGGAACAGTAGTAACATAGATTACTACGTATGCTCCAAATAGAATGATGCATCTTTTTACTGGTGTGAAACGGGATATATATAATCGCAATATTGAGAAAACAATCATGATAATGAGCCACCCTATAATAGCAGGAAGCCAATGAACACTGACCAATAGTCTGGCAATTAACGCGAATCCCCCAGTAATTATGCCCGCCACAGGTCCAAGATAAGCAAAAACAAGAATGATTGCAGAGTACCGAATGTCATAAGAGTAGCCTTTTTGCTGGAAGGATAATGCAACAAGGATTGTGGATACAATTCCCGCATACACTCCAACCCAAAGACGAAACCGCTTAAGTGGATAATGATTGATTAACGAACGGATGACTAACGGAGTACTGACCAATAGTGAAAAAATTGAGAGATTAATAATATAGTCTAATAGAATCAACTGAGTCCCGCCCATCTCTAATCGTATCTTTTTTAAACTTCCTTACCTAAAAGTGGAAATATACCCATTTTTTTCATCATACACTATCTAATTATTTTATCCAACGCAAATTTCAATATTAAATGCAACACCTTATGAGAAACCACTTATAAGGCATTACCTGAAGTTTGTTGATATTTTAGTATTTTCCGAGGAAGTGTATTCATCCAAGTTTACACTTTTCCAATGCATATATCTGAATATGAAGGGATGGGGTGCCCTTCTTTAATGAATCTTCGAATTAGTCCATTGTGACGCTTATTAAATCCGCGCTCCCACGAAGCATAGGGATGTGAAAAGTAGACATCAATCCCCAGCCCTTTTCCTTATCCGATAACATAAAAATAAAACGCCCTCTACTCAATAAGGGCGAAACAATTGAAAACCTAACTAAACATTAAATCTAAGATTCTATCAATATGAATCTCGGTTGTATTTAATTGTGGAATATCTAAGTCTTCTTTTTTTATAATCATTGGCAATTCCGTGCAGCCCAATATGACTCCTTGTATTTGATCACGTTGTACCATTTCTTTGATAATATCTAGGTAACTCTTTTTCGTTGTTTTATTCACAATCCCATTCTCTAGTTCTTCAACAATTTTCTTATGAATATACTGTTGTTCTGAAGCAGTTGGTACAACTATTTCTATTCCCTGGGAGGTAAATGCCGTTTTGAAGAAACTATGCTCCATTGTAAACTTGGTGCCGATTAGTCCGATCTTATCTAATCCTAGTTCCCGAGCTTTCTTATACGTTTCTTCAACTATACTATATAATGGAATTTGCACACGATTTTGGACTTGGTTAAACACAATATGCGGTGTGTTAGCAGAGATGATTGCAAAATCTGATCCAACTTGTTCTAGCTTCTGAACAGCTTCCACTAAATAATCCGCTAAACCCTCTAGATCGCTTTGATCAATAAACTGGAAAACTTGGTACATATTAATACTATTAATAAAAAGTTCAGGGAGTACCTCTTTACTACCTATTCTTTCCTGATATTTAGTAATAATGGTTTGATAATAATCGACTGTTGATTCAGGTCCTAAGCCACCCACCATTCCCAGTTTTTTCATTTCAATTCCTCCCAAGTATCATTATCAATCGCTTTCTTATGTCAATTCCCCTTTGCTACCTGCTTTATGTTATTCTAATTCACTTAATATTTCTCCTAGTTTTTCCAACTCTTCTTTTGTCAATGTTACACCTTTACCCATTTTCTCGTGATTTGGAGCCCAATCTCTTAGATCATACTTTGGATTGCGGCCATTCCTCAAGACAATATTTAGTACAAAGTAACTCAATGCGTTTAATGCAATTAACCCATTCTCTATATCAAGAGCAAAGCCTAAAACATACTGTAAATATTGTGTTTAACAGCAAAAAAAATCCCCTGTTACCAGGAGACAATTTTCCGGGAAGTGGATTTAACGTCTTCACTTATTGAAGAAGCAAACGGGTGCCTGATAGTGTGAAAATTCGTTAACTAGCACTAATTCAGTCTTTCCCCATTTGTCAACCCATGCAAATTTCTCTTTCTATTATAACCATTAAAATGGCAACTTCGCACATAAATAGGATAAGGAGCAAAAGTAAGGGATAGATCCCCAGTACGTTAACGCTCTTTCCTACTTGGGGTCTGGCCCTTGGACAGTTGTTTTATGCTGTATGGGCTTTCTCCAAAGCTTCAATACCCTAATCTATTTTCAACCTTATTTATCATGTCCGGAGATATTACCTCGGGGAATTACCCTACATTCCCTACATGCTTCTGAACTGTAATCATATTTAGCTTCTTTGTTGCCCTCCCCTTACTTAATTTTAAGGAAAACAAAAATATCCGCGTTGTATTGAGAACCATAGTTGTCAACGGACGTAGCTAGAATGGTCATTTTGACTTTGTCATTTTCCTGAGTAACCATCATTTTCTCTGTAGTTAACATATCTTTTCCTGAATCACTCTCAGGTTGGTTCTCAAAAATTTGATCAATCGCTTTCTTCATATCAAATCGGAATATTTCTTGTTTTTCATCCATTAAAATAAGATTCTCACTGTCATTCTTTAAAGAGTATGTTTTATTGTCTATTTCAATTGGTATTTTCAAATCGGTTTGAGAATTTTGAAAATACAAATGAATCATCCGGTCATAATTTTCAATATTTACAACGGGGCTGCGATACCAATCAAGGTGAGCAAATTTCTCTTCCGTTCTATCGATTGGTTGATCGTTTGTTTCTTCGAATCCGAACGTCTTATTAAATTTATCATAGTAAAAGATTTTTTCCGGCAGCCAATCGATTTCATCCAAATAGTTCAAGTTGTTTAAATAACTGACAGTCCTCGTAATTGTTCTCTTATCATCAATGGATATATCTGAATTCGGAACAACTTTGCCATTTTGAAGCATATCATTTTCCACCAAAGTTCTTTTTAGCAAATTTACTTGGCTAACCTTGGCAACTGTAAAAGCATCAACAGGTGGAATGATCGAAACAGCAGAGAAAGCAATCAATACAGAAGCAATCAGTCCATTTTTTTTGACAGGGAAAAAGCTGAATACCATTCCTGCTATAAGGGCGAAGATACCAAACATGATAGCGTAATACCGGCCATACGTGATACCTATTTCGCTGATTTTTAAAATCGAAGCGACCGATTGGAATAATACAATTGGTATTAATATTTTTGGAAAAACCTTCCTAAATAATGTGGCAAATTTGTCCTCAAGGTGACTCGCAAGAATATACACTAAAATAACCGTAATGGCGTAAGAAACGAGCATCGGTTCTAATAAGTTATTTGTCCAGAAATCGCCGCGGATATTTAAGATTGTATAGATAAGAAGGATAATCGTATATACGGCAGTTAATGGTATGATGATAAAAGAAATCAAGATCCCTAATGTTTTGGGACATGTGATAGCTTTGTTTACCTTTTCCTCTTGGTCACTTAGGATGATATCCTTTTTGCCTGGATATGGTGGGGTATATGATAGAAAGAAAATGGGGGCAAATAAGGAACATAAAATATTCATAATATGTGCATTTACCTTATAATTCACCTGAAAAAGAAGCTGGTCAATTGCAAAAATGATTAAATTTAGCCCCACTGCAAGAACGGATGAAAAGAGCACCGTGAGAAAAAAGGCTTTAAATGCAGACATAAAGCTTTCATTAAACGTTACCCTACTTTTGATGGCTGGGATCCAGATAAAGGCTATCATTAAGGCAAATATGGAAACAGCTGTTTTTGTACCAATTTCTAAGTTAAAGGTGGATGCGGATTGAATAGCAAAATAATAGCCAGTTGCCAAAAGAACGGATCCAACCATGAGCATGACACGTTCACTAACTTTTGTAAAAAACGTTCATACACTTGCTGGCCGATCACACTTAACAATGCCCCAACAATAAAAGTAAAAAGATATTTTAAATAATCCTCTGTTTCATTGTTGATCATATTCACGTTCACAGTAGCAATAGCCAAAAGAAAAAGCATCGTTAAAGGATACCGGTTTATAGCCTGAATAAGCCCAATCAATTTATGTTGCAAGTTTTTCATTTTCATCAACCCTTCACCCTTCTCCTTTATAACATATATATTCAATAGGTTTTACCTAAAGGCATTGGGTTTTAAAAAAATAGCTTACTAGGCGTCAGGCACCTTCACCACTTAATTACCCCGAATAATTTCACAAAAAAATTTATGTTTACATCCGTACAGATTCCTAGAACCTCTCATAACTATTTCACAGCAGTGTTCTAGACTATTTCATAAAGTTCAGTCAAGCTTATAATCGTGTATGTACTTTGAATGTCTGACAGTTTTTTTGCTGCGCTCTGTTGATCCAGCATGTATCGATACCTGATAAGATACCAACTTTGATATCTGATCTTAATGAATTACCGATAATCAACACTTCCCTTTTATTGAAACCCTTATTATGATTCATCACATAATCAAAAAACTTCGGGGATGGTTTCTGGAATCCGATGCTTTGCGAGACGAAAATGTCTTCAAAATAATCGTATTGGCCCGATGTCTTTAATCTTTTGATCTATTTGCGGGTGATGCCATTAGTAATCATAAACAAACGATGTGACTTATATAATCTTTGGCAGACATCCAAGGCCCTCTCCATCAATACCTGTTCCCCATCGCCCAATAACTCCCTTTATTGGTTTTCCCTTTCTAAACGATCCACAACTTTTCCCAGTTTTGAAATGGTTTCTGAAAACCTGGTGTTCAATACTATATCGAGTAGAATTTTACCATTTTCGTAATCCCCCCATAGTTGGCCGTTAATAGATCGATACAGCTGGGAAAATTCATCCGAAAACGTATAGCCGTATTGCTTCCAAAAAGTGTTGTAAACCGATTCGTCTGCCGGTCGAAAGAACCCATTCTGAATTGTACTGGAATTTAGACAGTGCCAGGAACATGTAAAGTGCCAGTCCTCCACTACTTTAAATCTTTATAGTAGAAGAGGTCTGGCACTTGATCCCCGAGGATTTGTTATGTGATTTTAATTCCAGCTTTTTGGGATTATGGTTGTACATCATCCTGCATAGCTTGAAGGTTTATAAGTGCTCTTTCCATATGCCCCACCGAATCTTCTACGCGCAAATGAGCGTCAAATAAAGGCTCACCAGAATTAAAGTTTCCTTTCAGTTCTCTTCCCTGGGCCTGTAAAATCCGCTCCTGTAGTTCATGTAATTGTTGTTTCACCTCTTGAACAGCTTCAATATCAGCATTATTTCTAGCGGCAATTGCTTCTTGTTCAAGTTTACGGGAAAGTTCGATAAGCTCCCAGTTCTCTCTAGCATTCGTCATACAGCATTCCTCCCAAATATTCTCGACCATATCTTTAGCTAATTTTCATTTTTGTAGACTCTTTTCTTAACTAAATATTTTTGTAAAATAAAGGAAATCACATCCAATACCTTCTCCCTAAATTATTGTGTTTACATTCCAAAAAAATAGAGGGAGGTTTATGGATTCCATATGTTTTGGCAGAATCTTTGGCCGAGTAAATAAGCACTCTCTATCTGCTCTGATGTAAAGTGACAAAAAAGTTGTTTAATTTACAATAAAGCCTTTTAAAAAATAATAAAGTTATTTAAAAGAATGCGAGTTACTCTAATCAACAATCGGATTATTGTGAAGTATAGACATATAAATACCGGGTAAGTTAATTTAATACTAAAATTAATTTAAGCCCACGATTATAAAGAGTGGCTATATGACGAGTAGGTACAAATAACAAAAATACTAATACATTTTTCAAACACTTAGGTATTAGGATTTTTTAGGTTTTTTTAATGAAGCTGCCTGTAGAAACGGTAGCTTTATTACATTAATGGTGGATTTATTCGACGTAGTTGGCTAGTAAAATGTCGTCCTTTGCTAGTTACAAGTTAACATTGAATCGGTAATATAATATCTGTCCTGTTAACTAGGCAGAATGCAATCACAACCCAAACAAGTGAATGTGCAGATAGCTAAAGGAGGACCTATTATGAAGTCTCATACTCGTATTAAAATCCCAGCAGGATTTTGGGCAGGCATACATCAATTAGGAATTGCCCCCCACGACGTGGTTCGAAAAGCACGGCTGCCACTAACCATTATTACTAGCCCTTTTGTCACCACCGACCAATATTTCAAGATTTGGCAGGCTTATTCGGATCTCATTGATGACACTGCCGAAGGAATTATCAAGCTTGCGACCGTCTTTGAAACAGCGCATTACCCACCAGCAGTCTTAGCCACTTACTATGCTCGTGACTACCGTGACGCTCTAAAACGAATGGCACGGTACAAACAACTGTGTCCCCCTGAAAGCTTACGTATCAGCGAGAGAGGTGAGTACTGTACAATCGAGCTAGATTGGTTGTATACCGAGCAATCAGGTCCACCGATGCTGGTTGGAATCACACTGGCATTTCTTTTGGAACTTGGACGTCGTGGCACAGGTCAACCGTTGATGGCAAGGTTTGTCGAATTTACGCACTCAATGGGCGACATACAGACACTTGAAGGTTTCTTCGGCTGCGATATCCGGATTGGTGCAAATTGTAACAGGTTGACGCTACATCGAGGAGATTTGGACCTCCCTTTTGTCTCGTACAATGAAGAGTTGCTGGAGATTCTGACTCCCGTATTGGACAAATCGTTGGATGAGCAGCAACGCAGTCGCTCAATCACCGAAATGGTAACGTGGATCATGAAACGTAGCTTAACAGGAGGGCGCCCTGACATTCAGACTGTCGCAAGAGAGTTCCGACATGAGTTGGCTCGAGAGTACTTGGCAGACCCCTCGTTAGATATTAAAGAAATAGCCTTCATGCTTGGATATGAAGACCAAAACTCGTTCTACCGCGCTTTCCGCATTTGGGAAGGAGATACTCCCTTAAATTGGCGTACGGAACATTTAGATACAAACTCGATAAATTAACTTTGTCTTAAAAGTAAATTATTTAACACAATTAAAAAAAATAACCTAATTATTACCTCAAAGAGTAGGAGCGTAATTATAGTAACTTTTTATACTCATAAAAGATAAATGAAATGGAGAAATGTATTCATGGATATGGGATTAAACAATAAAACAGCTTTAGTTACAGGATCAACGAAAGGTATAGGTAAAGCAATTTCCATTGAACTCGCCAAAGAAGGTGTCAATGTGCTAATTAATGGACGAAATTTTGAAGAGGTAGAACGAATTGTAAATGAAATTAAATCGGATTTCCCGGCTACCTCTCCTCAAAATGCTACAGACGATATTGTCGATATTCAACAAAGAGAAGCTTTATTTAAAAAATACCCCACTATTGATATTTTGGTTAACAATATGGGTATTTATGAAATTATGCAATATGAGGACATTGACGATGATGTATGGGAAAAATACTTCCGTACTAATGTTCTTGCTGCAAATGGATTATCTAAATTTTATTTACCTAAAATGTTTAAAAATGATTATGGTCGAATTATCTTTATTGCGAGTGAAGAAGCAATCATGCCTTCAGGACAAATGCCTCAGTATTGTATGACAAAATCAATGCTATTATCATTGTCAAAAAGCTTATCTAAATTAACAATAGGAACAGAAGTTACAGTCAATACAATCATGCCTGGACCAACACTCTCTGAAAATGTTCATCAAATAATTGAAGGTATATACCCTAATAAAGATATGACTTTTTCAGAAAAAGAGAAAGAATTTATGACTACAAACCTACCTCAATCTGAAATACAACGATTTATCAAGCCAATTGAAATAGGTAGATTAACTACATTTGTATGTAGTCCTTATGCATCCGCATTTAAAGGTTCTCCTATCCGTATGGATGGGGGAATGGTACCGACTATTTTTTAACATCTTTCTATTTCAAATATTGTATATAAGTATAGCAAACGTATAATAATAGGATGCTCTAATACAATAGAATTGGAGTTTCCTATTTCCTTTCTTAATCCACAAAATGTATAACTTAGATTATTAAACAACTTATTGTTATACTTTTTGTATAGTTAAGTATCTTACATCAAGAATTAATCAACTATATTTCAAACCCCGTCTAAATTTGGAACGGGGTTATGCTTGATTGAGTTTTAAAATTAAATAACTTTATTGTCATTTTACATCTGAGTCATTAGATTGTGTGCTTACTCCTCTCAGAACCGTGCGAGCGGAACTACCGCACACCGCTCCTCTTACCATCATTCACATGGTATAACTAATCTCATCTCTAACGTCGTAAATGCTTACTTTCGCCTTGAGTCTAGCTAAGGAGTATTTCTTCATGAACTGAATGAACTTCCCAGCTTAAAAACTTAAAAGTCACTCGAAAGTTAGCTGCAATCAAAAGGTGTATACAAGCAATAATTTTTACGAAAACAACCTTATTTATAAAATACTTTCTCCACGTTATATTTCGACTGGAGTTTATTAATGATATACGTTTCATATATTTCTCGTTCCATTGGATCTTCTACTAAACAAATATCGATTTTATATACTTCGTCTCTGTGCCTTTTAATAGGTGAAACTGTATCTTCAAAATGTTTTTTAATTCTTTGACGTAGTTTCCGTGCTTTTCCAATAAAAAGAAGCTCATCCTTATTATTAAAAAATAAGAAAATGCCGCCTTTATCTCGTGGTATTAGGTGAAAATCAATAAAACCATAAATATCCTTGATTTCTGGTTCATTTTCTTTCGGATTTTGTTTCCGTTTTGTAATCGTAATATCTGGAGTTGGTATGCTAATTTTTATCATGTTTCATCACGTCCTCTTTTTGTATAGTGCTAAATGCTATCATTTCTAGGAAAGAAATACGATTTAACAGTTAATTCACGTCCTTGCTTCTTTCTTCTATTCTCTCTACAAGTTTAAATAAAAATCGATAAATTAACCGAAAAACTTCCTCTAATAACATCTCCTCTTGGAACCCATTCACATAATTCAAGGCGAAATTCAAGTCCCATAAACCATCATTTTGATTAAACATTAATTCAAATCTTGCATCATCTCCATGTAAATCCTTACTTAAGTTTTCTTTAATAGATGTCTCAAACCTTTTCTGTAGCTTCAATCCTACCATGACGTCGTATGTTCCAAATACATCATTCACTTCCAACGAAATTGCATCGACGCCGATTAGTTCCAACCAACTAGATTCTAAGTATAGAAATTCATTTTTGTGTTTTTGCAGGTAGTCCATCGGGTGTGCTAAAAAAGCGAATGATTCTTTAGAAAGAGTTTCTTCTGTTTCTTTGTCACATCTTTCTATATAAGCTTCTTGGAAACGTGTAGTAGGATCTTTTTCTATTAATGTAATGTCGTTTGAAATCAATTCATGTTTCACCATATACTCTTTTTCCTCAGGATATATCTCCAGCTTTTTCCCTTGATTCAATTCTGAAGAAATGAATTGTTGCATTAGTTTATGTAACATAGGTGTCTCCTCCTATTATTATCAACTCTTTAGCGCGAACGTTTTCTACCTCTTGTTGTAGTACCTGCATTCCCTTTTGGTCGACTATTATTAGTTTTTCTACTAGAAGAAGGTGTTGCAGATTTTTTACGACCTTCCGAGCGTTTACCAGATTGTTGCTTGCTGCCTACTCTCTCATAATCCTCACGATCAGGGATACTGACTCCTTTAATCACTTGTATTTCCAATCTTTGATGAATCCCTTTTTCAATCATTCGTAGGAACTCAAGGTCCTTAGGAGCCACTAACGTAATGGCAACTCCATCGACACCTGCACGGCCAGTTCGTCCAATCCGGTGAACATAGCTTTCCACATCATGTGGAATATCATAGTTGTAGACATGTGTCACCCCTTCTACATCAAGTCCCCTTGCAGCAACGTCTGTTGCTACTAAAAACTGAGTTTTCGCATCACGAAAACGTTTCATCGCTTTTTCCCGTTTAGACTGCGATAAATCACCGTGCAACTCGTCTGATTCGTACCCGTTGGCAATCAAAGCTTCGTGAAGCTTGCTGGCACGAATTTTTGTACGACAAAATATTATCGCTAAAAAAGGACGATGTTCTTCGATTAAATGGAATAAAGTTGCTTGTTTTCTCCGATCAGTTGTTTCAATAACTACTTGTTTAATCTCCTCAACCGTTACTTTTTTAGCTTTCACTTCAATGTATTCTGGCTCTACCATATATTTTTTTGCAAGAGATTTAATTTCATTTGGGATTGTCGCAGAGAAGAGCATTGTTTGTCTGGAAGAAAGTGTTTCTTGTATGATGTCATCTACCTCTGGAAGAAAACCCATATGTAACATTTGGTCCGCTTCATCTAACACAAGCATCCCAACCGTTGAAAGGTCAATTGTGCCACGGCGAATATGATCTAATAACCGCCCAGGAGTTGCAACAACAATATGTTGACCACTTTTTAACTTTTTTAATTGGTGCTCCACATCTTGACCACCGTACACAGCTAACACATGGATGCCTTCTACGTTCTCCATCATTCTCTTAATTTCTTTTGAAATTTGCTGAGCCAATTCTCTTGTGGGAGTTAAAATAAGTGCTTGAACATCCGATTTGTGCACATCTATCTTTTCAAGAATGGGAAGAACAAAAGCCAACGTCTTTCCTGTTCCCGTTTGTGCTTTTGCAATAACATCCTTCCCCTCCAGTACGGATGGGATCGTCCGTTCTTGGATAGAAGTAGGAGTTACTATTCCTAATGACTTTAATGTAAAGTTAATTTCTTTTCGAATACCAAGTTGTAAGAAGTCAAGCAAGGCTAATCACGTCTCTTTTCTTATATGAATGCCGTTGTATTTGTACAAAGGCTTATTTACTATAGCACATTGGTTAGTATTTACAGAGTGATTCGGAATATTATTTTTGTATTTCAATGGATGTGGTTCTTTTTTGAAAAAAAGGGGCCTTACCCCAGGTGCGGTAATGATTTAAGCAATATCAAACCTGGGGTCAGGCACTGTGATCCTGTCCATGCAAGTCTAATAAAAACCCAGTTAATAGAAACTGCATTGAAAAGAGATCCTGATTTAAGAAAGACACTAGAGGTCAATTTCCCAATTCCACCGCATGCAGCAGAGCTTAGAGATCTTCTTATATGGTATTGTTCTTAGCATCTGATGAGTCTAGTTATGCTACAGGAAGTGAATTTGTTGTGGATTGAGGATTGAGTTCTAAATAATGGATAATGATCAACTAATCTTGTTAAAAAGATACTAACTAAAGCGTATAAAGTGTAGTTTTAAAAATTTAATAGATTAAAAGAAAGGTTGATTTTAACTTCTATAAGTAAGATCATCATTGTTTATCTACCTTGTTAAAGTAGTATGCACTTCTATTTATACCAGAGAAAGCGTAGGTATAACTTTCACCTCTAAAAGAATAGCATGACTAAAGTTGCTATTATCGTTGGTAGTCTTCGTACAAATTCTTTTCAAATTAATAATATAGCAAAAAAAAGGTGATTTCTTGAGATTGAAAATCGCCCTTTTAAAATTTAGCTTATTGTACTAAAGAAGCATTAGTTTAGTAAAAATATTCAATAAATAGTACAGTAAGTATTAATATTAGATTGGTTTACTTTTGTTTAGTAACTTTAAAGCAGCCTTTCTCACTTCAGGGTTTGTTCCTGCTAAAGCTAAAGCTCCTCCACCTACTCCTACCCAGACCAAACCAACCATCCATTTTTTGAAACCACTATCTGTTTGAATAGCTTTATCAACCATCCTCTCAATACGGTCATTTAGATTATCTCTAGCTTCTTGAGTTAAATTAGGATCTTTTATTTGTTCTGAAAAAATCTCTATTGCTCTGTCAATTATACTAAATACCTTTTCTTGTGATTTCAGACCCATTTCTCCAATTTTGCTAACTCCTTCTAATATTGCAGGAGCATATTTTTGTAAGATTTCAAGTTCTATCGGGGTTAATTTGGTTAGGTCAAAATTGTTTTCTTGGAGTTTTATTAAGGTTTTATCAAATTCTATATTTCACTCATAGATACACCTCTAAATTCGTTATTTTATACTATTATATAATAAAAAGTTTTTGAATACTGTAATTACATAAAACTTTCTTATTCAACCTACTTCGTTAGTGTAAGTAGAAACCTTCACAATCTTAATAAGGTAAAGTCTATTGAAACATTATCAAATCACTGTTAGATTAGAAGTTCATAATGTCTCATAAGACTCGAATCAAAATGCTTAGCGTTGTAATCGCATTTTTCTGATGGTACCCCATATATTAAGGTTTAAGTATTGTGTTTCAAAACCGTTGAGTTTTGATACTTATTTATTTTTTTATTAAAGTATAAAAAACCAGATTCATAATATAGAGGAAGAGCTCATTTCTTGGTATTCTGAATAAAATAATAGACAGAACAACAAAGCAAAAATATTCATCTCAAAAAAATTATTAAACCGTATAGTCCGAGCCGCCCCCCCCTTTTCTTCGCATCTTCCGTTACTTCCCTTAAATCCTTGCTATTAGTAAACTTTTGGCCATATAACTCCTTCATTAACGCACATTCTATATTTTCACTATTACATAAATCACTCAGTTAACTTCATGTCATTTTTAACAATTTAAGGGTTAAAAACAACCTTACTTTAAGATTTTTAATCAGCAATTTTTTAGTAAGAACCTATACCCTTACACGAAAAAAATAGCCACATAACCCTTAAACCCTTTTATATCAGGGTTTACAAGGTTATGTGGTTTTATTTTGGACAGTTAGGGGTATCCCCCTAGCTACCTTATGCGATTTTTCGCGAACGACCCGGACGCTGTCACCATTTTGAAAAGATGTGACCCGCCCTAGAGTATCAGTTTACTTAATCAGTTGTTTTGCGTAAGGTAATAGTTCTTCTAGCTTTTCCACAATTCGTTTCTGTTCTTCGAGTGGAGGGAGAGGTATTGCAACTTCTTTCATTGCTGCTAATGATACATTCTTTATCGTTGTTCCGGTTGCTTTTTTAAATGCGTAATCTAGAAAATACTTTGTTTTTATAACCCAATACAAATAGTATTTAAAATCTTCAATAATCAAGTTGAAATAACAAGCACTTTTTCCGAGCACTACTTTTTCTCCACCATAGAATGCAACATTACCAATAGTCCCATTAATAGAAACTAGAACGGTACTTTCATTCAATTCCCTTTTGTGTTTAATGAATTGGTCTTCATTAACTCTCTTAGTGTTATCTTTGAACTCAATTTTACCGTCGTTTAAATTATTTCCATTTATAAAGTAGTAATCACCTTTGTCATCATATACAGGTGTCCCATGTATCCCATCTCCTAAAATAGAAACAATCTCACCCAACCTAACCCACTTCCAATTTTCAGGAATATCATATGGTATCTCATCCTCTGTAATCACCGGAAGTGCCTTCGTCTTTTTAATCTTGCCTTCCTTAATCAGCTTTGCTTTTTCTTCTTGAATCTGCTGAAACAGTTCTTCAGCAGTACCCTCTTCATCTAGCTGTTCAACCAGTTTGCCTTGGATCGCATATTGTAAAATAGATTTTTGCATATCCTCCGGGAACTTTTTATTCAGTTCTTCCACTTTAGAATAGGCTTTATCGTATTTCTCCACATACGGGATTAATTCTTCAATCTTTGCTACAATCCGCTTTTGTTCTTTAAGTGGGGGGAGAGGTAAAACGAAATTTCTCAACCTATCTTGTGTAATTTGATTAATTGTAGTAGTACCTGTTTCGGGCAACAGTGCATTTCTAAAGTAAGTTGAGTTAATTACATGTAAGACGTACTCATTACAAATACTTCGATAAATTGCCATAAATGCTCCAAAACTCATGCCCTCTTTGTCGATTATTGCTGCCTTCCCAACAAGTCTTTTACTACCGTTTCTTGCGCATATTAAAATGTCACCCGATTTACACATTTTATTCTCAGGAATAGACATTTCTACCTTTACGATATCATCATAGACCAATTCACCGTTATAAATATTACTCGACCTCAAAACAATTGTTCCATTATTAGATATACTAGATGGTTTATATGTTAACCCTATATTAGTTTCTCCAACTTCTCCTAACCTCACCCACTTCCAACTTGCAGGTATATCAAAAGATATTTCATCCTCAGTGATTTCTGGAAGGTTCTTTGATTTTTTAACCTTGCCTTCCCTAACCAACTTTGATTTTTCCTCTTTAATCTGCTGATACAGCTTTTCAGCAGTTCCTTCCTCTTCTCTTTGTTCTACTAGCCTACCTTGAACGGCTAGCTGTAGAATGCTATTTTTTAAATCCTGTGCATTCATATTAATTACCTCCAAGCATTGAAGTAATCTGTTCTAATACTTGGTCGATTTCAGCATTAAGAGAAGCACGTTTTTCTTGATACTCTTGAATCAAATCCATTGGCTCTAAGATTACTTCTTCCTCATGAGGAAAGCCACATAAGTCAATATTATAGCTTCTTTCTTCAATCTCACTGATGGAATATTTCTTCGCTTTCGGAAAGCCATCCGATTCGATTTCTTCACGATTATCCCACCAATTGAGAGCTTCACTAAAGTGCTCCAGCTTCATAGGTCTAGTCTTTGAGAAGTTCTTATATCCTTCAGGAATATCTACCCGATAGAACCAAGTTTCTTCTGTAGGCTGGGTATTATCAAAGAACAAGATGTTCGTTCTGATTGATGTATATGGTGCAAATACACTATGCGGCATGCGAATAACAGTGTGGAGGTTAAATTCACTGAATAATTTCTTCTTGATATTGAATTTAGCATTATCTGTACCAAACAAGAATCCATCCGGCAAGATAACCGCTGCTCGACCATTTTTCTTAAGTCGATACATGATCACATTCATAAATAAATCAGCTGTTTCAGAACTTCTCAGTTCCATTGGGAAGTTGACCTTGACGCTATCTTTCTCACTTCCTCCGTAAGGAGGATTCATCAAAATCACATCAAAAGGTTCCATTTTACGAAGCTCTTTATAGTCTATTTCTAATGCATTCCCATGAAGTATGTTGGGATCATCTATATCATGAATTAGCATATTGGTAACACACAGCATATGTGGCAATGATTTCTTCTCAATACCATACACGGACTTGTTATAAATTTTACTATTTTCAAGTGAGCTCCCAACTTGTTTATCTAGTGCATTTAAGGTAGATGTCAAAAAGCCCCCAGTACCGCAGGCAAAGTCGGCAATATTCTCACCTAATATTGGTTTAACCACTTCGACCATAAAGTCTGTTACAGCTCTCGGCGTATAGAACTCACCAGCATTCCCTGCACTTTGTAAGTCCTTAAGAAACGATTCATAGATTGCACCAAATTCATGGCGCTCTTTATATTCTGTGAAGTCGATCTCATCAATTATATTAATAACTTGACGAAGGAGTACACCATCTTTTTGGTAGTTGTTGGCATCTTCAAATGCGGATTTTACGATGATTTGGCTCATCGGAGTTTCTTCATCAATTTCTAAATTCTTAAGGGTAGGAAACAGTTTGTTGTTTACAAAATCAAGTAATGAATCCCCTGTAAGTGCCTCACCATCTTTTCGATCCACTGCCCAATCCCTCCATTTTAATCCTTCCGGAATAATGGACTTGTAGTTGTCATCATAAAGTTCCCATGCTTCTTCCTTTGCATCATATATTTTTAAGAAAAGAATCCACACGATTTGCTCGATTCTCTGTGCATCTCCATTAACGCCTGAATCATTTCGCATGACATCTTGAATTCTCTTTACAAAATTACTAATCGCCATAATCTATACCTGCCTTGTCTTGTATGTTTTCTTATGCGTAATAAATCTCATTTTCTAGTTCCTGTACTGCCTTCAGATATGCTGCCTTTCCGCCAAAGGCTTTGACTATTTTCATTGGACTACCAATCTTGGAAAATTCCTTTAGTTGAAGTACTTTTGTATCTTCAATCTCTTTAATGCCATCATTAGCATACTTATCAAGCAGTGCTTCAATTACATGCTGGGCAGTATCGGAAAACTTGTACAGATAGTGACGTTTCTTCACATTCTCTGCTCGCTCTTTTTTTGTCAGAGGTGGTTTATCGTAAGCCAAATGACAGATAAGATCAAAATCATCTAGCTCCGTTTTGCCCAGTTCTTCTCTGACCGCATCTAGCAGTACACCACTGTCTTGTAATTCATCAATGATGGCTTGTTTTTTCTCCGCTTCTGTCCAAGTTCTCAAGAAATCATCTAGCTTTGCATATTGCTGCAGTATATTTTTCTTTGTATAATCAGTAAGACTTTCAGTGATAAGCTTTCCATCCTTATCAACATACTGGACTCTCTCTGAAAGAACTTTAACGGTAACATCCCCTACATAATATTTCCTTGGTTTGTCTTCACCCTCGTCATTGAAAGGAGGTGTATCTCCAGTTCCATACTCACCATCATCTTCTTTGACACCACCATTACCGGCATCTTCTCCAGTGCCTTCTTCGCCTCCATCTATCGGTGTCTCTGGTTCATCCACCGGATCATTCCCATCAAGGTCAATAACCACCTCTGGTCTGCCATCAAATGCAGGATCAGCAAAGAGTCGGCTAGAATTACGAAAGTCCATAATGGTAAAGTAGGTCTTGCCGTATTCTTCAAGAAGTCTTGTCCCACGACCGATAATCTGCTTAAATTCGGTCATACTGTTGATGTTATTTTCCAAAACAATCAACTTACACATTTTAGCATCGACACCAGTGGTCATGAGCTTACTCGTTACTGCTATTACCGGAAAAGGACTTTCTTCATCAATAAAGTTTTCCAATTGGGCTTTTCCTTCATCATTGTCACCAGTGATACGCATGATGTATTTATCATTTTCTGCATACAAGTCTTTATTCTCATTGATAAGTGCTTGTCTCATATGTTCTGCGTGTTCAATGTCCACACAAAATACTATTGTTTTACTAAAACGATCTGTTTTCTTTAAGAACTCTGTGATTTTAGATGCTACGACTCGTGTTCTATCATCAATTACTAGAGTTCGGTCAAAATCTTTTACATTGTACTCTCGATCTTCAATTTCATAGCCATATTTATCAACCTTTCCTGCTTCTGGCCGATAACCTTCTAAATCCCTATCAAGACCAATTCTGATGACTTTATAAGGTGCTAAGAAGCCATCATTAATTCCTTGTTTTAAAGAATACTCATAAATGGGCTCACCAAAGTAAGTCTGGCTTGAGGCTTCTTTTGTTTCAATTGGTGTTGCTGTACAGCCAATGTGAGTAGCCGATGAAAAGTAATCCAGAACCTTTCTCCATGCTGATTCTTCTTTTGCACTCCCTCTATGGCACTCATCTATAACTATTAAATCAAAAAAGTTCGGCTGGAATTGACGGAAAGTCTCTTCACCATCGTCACCGCTAAGTTGCTGATAAAGAGCTAAATAAATCTCATATGAACTATCCAGATTTTTATTCTTTACCTTTGTCATCTTTCCGCTAAAAGGCTTGAAGTCTCCGGAAATAGTCTGGTCAACCAGTACATTCCGGTCTGCTAAGAAAAGAATTCTTTTCTTTAACCCAGATTTCCATAACCTATAAATAATTTGGAAAGTCATATAGGTCTTACCCGTACCTGTGGCACTGACTAAAAGCACACGATCTTGCCCTTTAGCAACCGCATCGACTGTTCTATTGATTGCGACCCTTTGATAATATCTAGGTGTCTTGTAATTAGGCACATAGTAATAAGGCTCAAGCATTACCTTTTCTTCAGCCTCATTGATATTCTTATCAATTAAATATCTTTGATATAATTCTTCTGGCGATGGAAATTCTTCAAGCCTAAGTTCTCTTACCTCACCAGTGATTAGATTCTGCTCAACAAAAGCGTCTCCATTAGAAGCGTAAACATAGTGTATATCCAGTGCTTTCGCATAGTCGATCGCTTGCTGCAAACCTGCACCTACTGGATGATTATTGTCCTTTGCTTCTATGATAGCTATAGGAAAGTTATTTTTGTAAAAAAGTACATAATCCGCTCTTTTCTTTTTTCCCCTGGCGGTTACATTTCCACGAAGTATGATTCTACCAGCCGTAAAGGCATATTCAAGTCGAACTTGCTTCATTATGTCCCAACCCACATCAGTGATCGCTGGTGTAATATACCTGGTTTTAATATCTTCCTCAGATAGATTTCTCTTTCCCATTAGCTCAGACCCTCCACCCTATTTTTTGAAAAATCACTTATTCTATTTCAAATTCCATAATGTCTCCAATGTTGCATTCGAGGCACTTGCAAATTTTATATAAGCTTTCTAGATTTACAGGTTGGCGTTTCCCAAGGCGAGCTAATATATTGTATGTAATCCCAGCCTGTTCCTTCAACTCCGTCTTATTCATTTTCTTATCAATCAAGAGTTTCCACAACTTATCATAGCTTATAACCATGCAAAAACCTCCAGTAGCTATGTAAAATTAAGACAATTATATTATAGCACACTATCAACGTAAAAAAGAGAAAACCTTACGATAATGTAAGGTGATAGATGAAGAGATATGACTATGCTACTTTTTATATTTCTAGATTAGACTATAGAAAATAATTTCTTGTTTTATTCGCTTCATTAGGTCATCCATCTTGTTGTTTATTAAATCGAACAAAATCCGTTTTTACAGATTTGACGCAGATGGCTTTTGAGGGGTTGCGTCTACAATAATAGTTTTTATCTTTAGATTTTGTTCTCTATTAACTCTACTAACTCTTGAATTTATATCTTTTACTCTTTTTTGATCATTTTCGTTATAGATTACCACCAAAAATATACCTTCTTTTAATTTATCTATTTCCAAATATTTAGGAAGTTGCGCCTCTAGTCCATGCCAAAATTTAGAATTTCTAGCAAGTTTAATCTCTAGTAATACTCGATTCTGATATCCTGAGGAAAAGCGAAAGTCCACAGGTCCACGTCCTTGATTTACTTCCCTGGTTAAATCAATTCCATTTGCTACACAATATTGTTCAACTATCCCATTAAATAGAAGTTGGACAGATTCTTCACTTTTACCCTTAGTAAATTTTTCATCCCATAGGAGTTTATAGCCAGATTTATTTTCTACATAATTCTTAAATGTCTCTGCCATCTTGAAAACTAGTTCCAGAAATTCTTCTTTTGATGTTGGATCCTTAATGCTGATAGGGTTTGAGTTAGTGATCGACTGTGCAATAATATACCATTTATAGAGCATTTTCGGATCTTTGATTAGATCATATGGTGTTCCATTTCTTGATTCAACTTTCCTAGTGTATTCCTTAACAATTTTATAATTTTCTAAGGCTATTTTGGCTATATCTTCTTTTTTAAGATTTTGATCAATTTCAAAGTTAAGATCAGACCTTAAAATGCTATTTTCCATAATGCTTGAGAGAAAGTCATCTTTATTAATTGTTGGTAATTCTCTTAAAAATATTTCTGGAACCAACAATATTCCAGTGCTTCTATCTTTATAAGGATTAACTGGTAATAAGACTTTTTCTGTTTCCCACTGTCTGAACTTTTTGTTAAAACTAGCATTTTTTAGAATTGTTTCTTTCATCGGAATATCGTGTGTTTTACATATTTTCTGGGTGTACACAACCAACTTATCTTTCATGATATTTGCTGTTATATCACTAATACTGTCAGGTCCAATCCCAATAGAAAATAATCCTATTTCTTCCATATGATCTAACTCGAATATAGAATAATCAATGCAACGACTAATATTTGATGCTATCGTCTCTGACCATTTCGGACCTGGACCAGCACCGTTTCGGTTAGTTGAATAGCCTAAACACAACTCATTTACTTCATGAAACCTTAGCATCGAAACTGCCTTTTTATAATTAATATCTCTCTTATTTCCACCTGACTTCGCAATAAGATTAAAAACATCATTAATAAATTCCATCATTTCGTCATAAACATCCGAAAATAAAGGGTGATTGGTTTTAAATATAAGAAATGGGTCAATAAACAATTTTGTATCTTGGTGTAAAATTGGATCAAACCATTCTTCACTTTCTGGATTGTCAACACTATACAGTTCAGAAAATAACATATTATCCTCCTACTTTTAACATAGATTCTAGATTACGTTTTGCATACTATCTCCCTTATGCTAAACGGTTATAAAGCTTGAAACCTTCTTTATTCGCATTATCAGCATTAATTGGAGTTCTATTCTGGAATTAAACCATCTTTCCTCTTTCGACAATTTCCCTTATCTGTTATAAAATTATCTTATCAAAATAAACTTTCTTTTAGTAGTAATTAATATATTCTTCTGAAAATTAAATAAAGAGATATTGGACTACACCACTGAATTCTATTACCTTCACCACCTTACTTTATGTGATAGATAGAGAAATGAGGGCATTTATATTTCTAAAAAGAAAATTATTAAAAATGGTGTCTGACCCCAATACGGTGCGTTACCGAACTTTGGGGTCAGACACCAGAATTCACGATGAATCACTTTAAAAAATTTTTAAAAACACTCCAACGAATATTCATGGATTAGTGTTCTTCAGTCGAGAATCAAGATACAAAGTCATTAGCAACACGAAAGCCAATAAGTTACTAAAAAAACTGCTATTGGAGTTGAACATTTAACCTATAACTGTTCATGGATTACGTCACACTCATGCAAGTATTCTTCTATATCGGAAGGCATCTATTCACTACGTTAGTGAACGACTAGGTCATAGTGACATTGAAACGACATTTAAGGAATACGCATGTACTAAATGAATTACGATTCCAAGATGAATAAGTTACAGTTCAAACATTTGAAAATATGGCTGAGTAAAACATGGAGTATAAATGCGTAAAATGATACAAAATCATATCGTTTTAAATACGGATACTCAAATAAAAGGAAAAAGCTCATAAACCTTTTTAAATCAAGGTTTACGAGCTTAACAATTACTATCAATCGTAACTAAATTTAACTTAAAGATACCGGTGGTCGGTGTCAAACCAACACATATATTGTTCTATACCATCTCCACAAAAGACAACAACCTCTCAAAAATCACATGCCATTCGGCATCAAGGTTCAATGTCCTTATGTGAATCGCTTTTCCACCAATAGAGTAATTAGCATTTAGCTCTTTATTGACTGAAGGATATAGTAACATTCCTTTAGTATTTCCCGGATAATTACTATTGTTCACATATGCCAAAATTTGGTATAAATGCCCCGTTCGTATTTTTTCTGTCTCTGTCCAGTTGCTGGTGACTAGTGTTTCAGCATAATATTTGGTGTCTATAATTAGTTGTGTTTCCGTTACCTTATTTTCCACTACTATATCCGTTCGCATTTCAGGAAGTAGTGATAAGTCACCGTCACTAACTTCCTCATTCAGATTCCATTGCAACTTTGGTGAATAAACATGATATATCTGACTGTTAAGATGCTTACGATAGAAGTTCAATACAAACTTTTCATATAACTTGGCCATCTGTCTGTCCCTAATAAAATTAGAAAATGATGTATCATTGCCTTTTTCATTGGTGATTAATCCATGATAAATTAACTCACTAATGTTGATTAACATTCTATAGTGTTGATTATTGCGGTTATAGCGATGTGAATTGAAAAGCGAATGAGATAGTTGTATATCCTGGATACTAGAGAAATGCATTCTTTGTTTTTGCAGTTTCTTTTTTAATTCAGGGTCCAATTGTGGAGCCTTCAACAATAAATATAGTCGCTTTTATAATCTGATTGAGTTTCATATCTGCTGAGGATCACCCGCAAGTCTAATCATCCAAAGATCATTAGGCTACTGGACTTAACCAAATACAGGAAAGATTATTTTGAGACTAAAAGATTACTAGAACCGATTTATAGTTCGTTAGGTGAAGGACTAGGTTTTTATCTAATTCTATTAGGATTGACTTCTTGAGCGAGGTTTGGCGAGTTAGTGGGATTGACTAGAAAGGATTTTGACACTAAAAACAACACAATAACCATTAACAAAACATGGGGGTATGCGAAAAGACATCCCAAAGGTTTCGGTCCGACGAAAAATGAAGCATCCAATCGTACAATCAAACTAGATAAAAAGACAATGAATGCATTTAGAAGACTTTTCGAGACAGTTACACCTAATCTGTATGGATTAGTCTTTTATACCCCAGAGTCCAAGTACAAAGTAATTAGCAACACCAATGCTAACAACCTCTTACAAAAAACCTTACAAGAACTTGGTATCGATCCAATTACGATGCATGGCTTAAGACACACTCATGCAAGTGTTCTATTATATAGGAAAGTTGACATTAATTATGTAAGTGAGCGTTTGGGACATAGCACTATCGAAACGACTTATAAGCACTATTCTCACGTGCTTAAGGAACTGCGGGAGTAAGAGGAGAAACTGACGATTGAAACTTTTGAGAATATGTAATCTCAGTGGAAATAGAATTAATGTAGATTAGGATTTATGAAAAGTCTCGGTGTTGTAACACCGGCCCCAGTACAGGCATCCACATCAGTTATCCGCAGATCTGTTGCTATTAAATACGTGTAAGAAAATAGTAACACACACTACTTAGTGGGAGGGTGAGTTGCTTTTTTGTAACTTCTATTCTATTTGCAATAATAGACAAGTGCCAGGCACTTGTCTATTCACCGTTCGGTTTCGGGATTTCGATTCGAAGTACTGGTACTGGTTGATAGGATCCATCTCTTAACGAGTTACATAGTAAGTCCCAGTTATCATAGAGATCTCTTTGTAGGGATTTTACGGACATTCCATCTATGCCATGACTACCTTTGTTTCTTTCCACAAGTTTTAGTGCTTCTATTAAGTTTTCCCGTGATAATATCGAATTCATTAACATTTGATATTTCATTTCCACCTGAATGTAGAAATCTATTTGTGTTATTCTTATTCCGCACTCTTGAAGTCCCCCATGTATTCACCATTTCCTCCTTCAAGTATGTCTTTTCAGAATATCTGCCTCAACGCAAGATATTTTACGCATAGTTCTAGTTCTTCCTAATTGTTCTGTCATTCTCTTACTATCATCTCGAGTTAGTAAAGTACTATGACATCTGCTGACTTCTGAGTGTTCAGTTATCTATCTCTAAATAAGTTACCAAGTGTACTTGGCATTTCAATCAGATCTCCCCAGTTAAGAGTACAGTCTTTCCCTCCATCTATCTGCTTCATTTACTCTGTATCACCTTCGGCAGAAAGGACTTTGTTTTGTGTTGCAAGCTTATCCAATGATAACTAGCCTTATATAAAGTTCGTGTTCCTCAGACCGAAGGTGTGCCGCTCACTTCCTTCAGATTTTGCGTCACCGCAAACACCCTTGCGTTAAGCAACTGTTTCTTCTGCCTCCACAGTTCGGCACTTTCACCCTATAGACTGCACCTATGTTAAGCTCACAACAAAAAAACAATTCCTAAGGAAGTGTTTATATGGCTTTGTGGAGTACTCCTAATGATTTGCGAACTGTTGAATAATCAATTTTGAACGGTTCAATATCTGCTAAAAGAATATCATATTCGATATTATAGATGCCTGGCCGCCTTTCGATTCGTGGAAAACCTTCTTGAACTTTATAGAATTTTTCTTCTTCGATTTCAAAATGCATAGGATTATTGAAACCACCTACTGGATACCCATAAGAAAGAAGTTTTGAATGGAACTGTTCTAACACTTCAGGTGACATTAGCAATTTTGCCGAAATATGACCTTCGATATCCATTACTGTTTCACCACTAGTTTCAGAAGTTTTTACGCTTAATGTGTGAAGGTAAAGTTCTTTACCCACAGGTGGTGTTAATTGCTCAAAACCATGAATACGAATAGTGGCAGGGTCTTTTCTGCTAGTAACTTTTGTTTCCATATGACACAAATCGAGATGAAAATCTTGTGATGTTTTGCGTGGTCCCATCCATCCTTTAATGACTTCTTCTAATGATAGGTCATTACTTACTAATTCAATAGTTCGAAGTTCCCCATATAGTCCTTTTTGTTTTTCTGGTGCGAATTGATTTTCTCCATGTTTTTTGAAGAAATCCTGCCACATAATGATGCGACTAATTGCATTGGTCGCCATTCGTTCTTCATCCTTAATGTGTTGAAGGCAGTTTTTCAAATCCTCTGTTACACGAAGAAAGAAATCAACATTTTGAACGCCCACGCAAGATAAAATCAAGGCAGGTTTTGAACTGCTTGTGAATGGTAAAGTTGACCATTTTGTTTGAAATCCTTTTGAATTTGGCAATTTCGAGCTAGAAGGACGACTGCCTTCCAACTCGATACCAAAATGAAGTTCTTGGTTGATACGGTTGTAATACAAATAGAATTGATTGTGTTTGGATTTGATTTTACGTGCAATCACAATTTCGGTTTCAGGAAGAGTTGCTTCAACAGCCATCATGTCTTTATACATCTTTTTCATTTCACATTACCTCCTAAAATTTCATTCCAATAATAAATGTGATTGGTTAATTGTTCTCGGTCCTCATACTCCTTGCAAAACGGCAAGTTGAAATGGAAACCTATAGGTGAATACGAAACCTCTACTCCGAGTTTTGCTAACGCTGTTTCATTGATGAAGTCCTTACAATACGCATAGAGTACCAGTTGCCCACGGTCTGTTCGGAATTGACGAACCTGTTCCTCTTTGTGGACCATTCCTTTTGGAAGTGGATACTTCTTATTCAATTCGTGTAATTCTTGTTCGGTTAATCCATATACCAAGTGACGACTTGTTAAGGCACGACCACCTGATAGAATAAGATGATTTCCATTTCCTGTTTCTTCTGTTGTATAGACAACACCATTACGACGTGCTGTGCGAACTTTAAATTTAGACGAACCCAGGTAAGCGGTATCTTTTCCGTATCTACTCAACACAGGAATAACCACATCAAACATTTTGGTTGAATGGTAATCCGTCATGACTTCCTCTAAATACCTTCTTAATAAAAGCGGAGCATGAAAACGTCCATAACGGCTATAGTTGAATTGGCAGATATAATCAATGACTTTTCGTGTATCAACACCGTTCCACGTAATTTCGTGCTTAGTTTGTTTAGTTGGTTTGCCAAGTTTATCAATAAAATCACTCGTTAATTCTCGGTTTTTCTTGAGGATGTCATCTTCTAATAAGAAAGCAGCAACGTCCTTTGATGCCCCAGAAAAATTCGGGTCAATTTTATAAGACGACTCGGGACGAATCTTCGCACTTGGCTTTGTTTGGCTTTTTCGCTTTGTTTCAATAAACAACCCAAAATCCTCAGGTGTTCTTGCTTGTTCGGCCATTTTACTTAATTGCTCAGATAACATATACACAACTTTTGCAGTTTCTTGGAAAATTTGCTTGATACCTTTTGACGTAAAAACTCGGATCATGTCGCGATAATTTCCTTTGTAACCAGCGAACCTCATGGCTTGAAGCACCGTATCGTTGTACAGCGAATTTCGCATATAGTAACTACAAGCCAATCCTTCGATGGTGTAACCACGGCTTAGGATAGCTCCGCCGACACAAATCACTTTCAACTTCTTATTGGTTTTGTGAAAATCTAATTCATCTTCACTTTTCCCGTTGATTTCACGAACATCTTCCAAGTCATTCAAAAATTCAATCACCGCATTTTGAATTTCTTTGAACGAGAAGTCATTGTTATATTTAATGATTTCCTTGAAGCGTTCTGAATCAATCTGTTCCATTTGTGAGGATGTGACGAGAAAATCCTGTTCCCATAATTCCAACAAACGCTTCCAAAATCGTTTCAACGGTTTCCCTTTTGTGACAACTTTAATTTCATCTATATAATTTTGAATGGCTTTGGTCAAAATTTCATGAGACTTAACACTAACAGAGTTGTGAACCATCATGGAATGGTGTTCATTTCCTTGTCCTCGTAGGATACGAATGGCTCCTGATAAAACAAACGAGTTGATGGCTTTTGCTAACGAAGGGTTCACTCCGTTCATTTCATAATCCCAATCGTGAACGGTTTCCCCTTTTCGAAAATGTGTTTTATCAATTTCGTCTGTCTCGCGAACAAGAGGCAATCCGGGAATTCTTTTATTCTTTAACGTCACACCAAAATATTCCACAGGTCCTAGATAATTATTTGGTGTTTTTAATAAATACATAAAGTCATTTGGAAACAAACTATTCTTATCATCAGGGTCCAAATAGATATTGGCAAAAGGCGATGCACTATATCCAATAAAGACTCTTTTGTTAAACAAGTTCAAGATATCCGTGATTTTTTCATTGATAGAGCTTCGCTTCGAAGCATCTTTTTCAATATTGAGGCTCGCATTGTCACACTCGTCGTCGATTAAAGCCAATGATAGGTCTTCCAGTTTACCTGATTGTTCGTTCATAAATGGCAGTTCACGTAACCAAGTTTTTAAGGCATTTAACATATGAGGGTTCTTTTTGGCTACGATGACAATTTGTTTCTTTCTTTGGTACACAGGCAAGTGCCTCATATGGGTTAAATTGAAATCACCACTTTCTTCCTCACTGTCTTGCTTTGTATAAATCTCAACTTCGCCGCCGTTCGGAAGAAACATACCAATTCCGATCTTTTTGCCTGTTAAGGTGTCAATTCCAATAACATCTGTTTCCATCCGTGTTTGTGTTTGGTTACGAAGGCTGGATGGGATACCAGATAAAATAATGATGATGTCATACCCTACATCAATCAACTTGTTGGTTAATCCTGCATAATTCAAGGTTTTTCCTGATTGAACAGCCCCCATACAGATCCCAATTTTGAAAAACTCTTTCATTTTTTTAGGCATGGGTAAATGAGCAAGCAAGGTATCAGTGTCCGCATCGACATTATCAATGATTTGTTGTGGAAACTTTTTATTAATCAATAAATGTTTCTTGTACGCCTCCCATTGATTCCATATTGGAATCTTCTTCAGTTCTTCAATTTCCTTCTTGCGTTCTTTAAGTGTTTTTGCATCCAGACTGGATAAACATTTCCCCTCATGTGTCGTGATATAACGAGCTTCTAACATACTTTGTAACAACTTTTCTTCGATGTGCGGATTAGCCTGTAATAACTCGTCTCGTGTAATTCCTTCCATTAAACAATGAGCATCAATAAGCCTGCGAATAAAAGCTAACGCATCTTCTCTTCGATGCCATTTATCTTTTTTGTTCATTTTCACAGACAACATACTTTCAAGTTCATCGTTGACTTCCATTTGGTGAGCATTTGACATTTGTTTTTTTCCTCCTTTGTTTTTTTGTCGTTGGGCCGAAAAATTGATGTTTGATTTTTTCGCAGGCCCACGATTTGCGAAAAAAAATATCTTCAAGCTTCCTTATTTTATTTTCAAAGAACGCTTGCTTCTGATCCGAAGACCTTCAACCTTGTTCCTCTCTCTTGTTGCTTCCTTCGGCCTTTAACAAATTAGAACGTTGAATTTTCGGCCGAAATGTTTTTGAACTTTTGTACCAACCTCACACACTTATTATGTGAAAGCGAATCAAAAATATACCAATTTTTTCAAATCCTTTTTTGTTTTTTTATGAAGAACTCAAAAAACGCAGGTATTTAAAGGTTTTTCGTGTCTGTCGGTTAAATGAAAGATGAATGTTAAATCGAATTGAAAATAAAATCCTACACCTAAACAGGAGGGTCATTTATGTTAAAAAAGAAATTCAAATTATCATTAGGCATCACGGCTGCTTTAGGATCGTCGTTGTTATTTTCAAATGATGCGCTTGCTCAAAGCAAAATCAATATCGGAAAAACGCATGCCGTATACTCAGAAGAAGGTGGATGTAAGATGGGACCTGACCCCCAGTACAGTAATACTTTACCGTTCCAGGGTCTGGACCCATACGACTCAGATTTTTTTCTTTCCCAAAATATTTCCTCGTCATTTAACTGATTTATAATAAGGTTCTAGTTGTAGTGAGAACCTTTAAATCGCTTAATACGGGTGCACTTCTCAAACGAGTGAATGTACTTGTGTTATACAGATTGTTTTTGCACTTTATTTCTCTCAATAAATTCCACCCACTCCCTAGCAAATTTTCTGATTTTACTATAAAAACATAAGCTAATTGATATTTTGCTTAGATTCATTTCCAGTATTTGGCCCAAATAATTCTATTATCTAACCGATACCAAGTATCTTCGATAAATACTTTTCAACCAGGAGGTCAAAAGAATGGCAACAGATATGCAGCTGTATAACAGGAAAATCAAAGTAAAAATCATCTTTTCTACCATCAAAAGGATCTAGTTACGTTTAAGCACTATCAATAAATATAAACATTCCTATCCCTTCAGATTTCGTAATTATTTTCTAAAATCGAATTACATGAACTGAAAAAACTTTAGTTTGCAGGAGTCTACTGGTCAATGAAAGACATTGAAAAACAAGTGAATAGAAAAAGTGAATGGATCAAGGAAAATATACTTTATCCTTTACGCTTCCGTAAGGTACTGGATGCACAGAATGGTGGATTTGTATTCTATCCACGAAGTAAGGGCCAAACTAGGTCATTTCAAGCATCAAAAATGGCAAAGTTTTTAGATGAAAACTTAGATCGGATTTTTCTTAAAAACTACAAATATACAGAATTACTAAGCACAGCCTTTATACCGTGCTTGGTTAAACCCCAAACAATATTAGAAAGGTGACATCATAGTATGGCAAGTATACAAAAAAGAGGTAAAACCTATCAATTTACTGTAAGTCATATGGTGAACGGAGTATCGAAGCTGATAAGGAAAGGTGGATTCAAAACCAAAAAGGAAGCGCAAAATGCAGCAGCAGAAATTGGGCAAATTTAGCAAAAGGTATTTTACCACATTTGAAGCAACTGCTGTTTGATGGGTATTTTGAAAAATGGATGACACTCTATAAATCTAATTTAACAAAAACCACCAAACTCCATTACGATTATACGTCTAGAGTGATTAAAGAATATTTTGGCGGAAAACCACTCCAGGAAATTAAACGCCATGATTACCAGCTTTTTTTAAATAACTTTGGAGCTGATAAGCTAAGAAACTGTTGAGAAATGAATATCCATATTGATCATGCGTACAGTATGCGATTGAAGAGCAATTTATCCTGCATGATTTCACAAGAAATGTCTTACTCACCTGGAGCAATCCCACGAAGAAGCCAGAAGAAAAGCATTTAAAATTATTTTGAGACTAAAAGATTACTTGCAGTGATATATATTTTGTTGGAGGAAGGATTAGGTTATTATTGAATTCTATTGGGATTGACCTCTGGAGCTAGGTTTGGCGAGTTAGTGGGATTGACAAGAAAGGATTTTGACTTAAAAAAAACACAATAACCATTAACAAAACATGGGGTAATGCAAAAAGGCATCCTGAAGGTTTCGGACCAACGAAAAATGAAGCATCCAACCGTACAATCAAACTAGATAAAAAGACAATGAGCTCATTTAAAAGACTTTTCAAGACTGTGATACCTAATCTATATGGATTAGTCTTTTATACCCCAGAGTCCAAGTACAGAGTAATTAGCAACACCAATGCCAATAAGCTCTTACAAAAAACCTTACAAGAACTTGATATCGATCCAATCACTCTGCATGGTTTAAGACACACTCATGCAAGTGTCCTATTATATAGGAAAGTTGACATTAATTATGTAAGTGAGCGTTTGGGACATAGCACAATCGAAACGACTTATAAACACTATCCTCACGTGCTTAAGGAACTGAGGGAGGAAGAGGAAAAATTGACGATTGATACTTTAGAGAATATGTAGGCTTAGAGACTATCTCTGAGCTTACATATACCACAATTCATAGAACCACTCTTTGTTGAAAAAATCATTTTATTGCATAGTATGATTGTACTACGCAACAAACCACTTCATATTTGGGTTACTTTCATCATTATGTAGTTGAAATATTATCGACAATATATAGAGTAGAGCATATCAATAAGCTTCATAATTATTCCGCTGCCTACATTAGAGTTTCACACTCTAATTATAGCACGAATGTTCGCTTTTTTGCTGGATGTCAACATTAATGGTTAACAGAGTCTAAAATAAAGAGCCTCGCAAACTATATCAAGAATTATATCATCAAACTCTTTCTTCGAGATATTCATTGATGATAAGAACTTCTTGTTCTTTTTAAAGGACTTCCATAAAAGTTTTTTATCCTTATCATCTAATTTAATTTTATATAAAAGATTTGATAATGCAATTATCAAATCTTTATGTGAGGAACATAAAACTTCATTAGCTTTTCCGTTACCTTCAGAAATAAATTTGCTGAAGTCTTTTTCATTATACTTTGGTTGCAAACCTAATATCGGATTTACAAGCAATTGTGTTGATGCTGACATCAAATTCACATAAGCACCTAATTCATACTGCTGAGCTTCGGTCATTTGATTATAATCCACTCCAAATGATTCTATCTTTTCAATCGCATCGTTGAGTTTAACACTTTCGTCTTTTATACGAGATATGCGTTCATTAAGCTCGACAATTGCAAGTTCATATGATTTTTTATCTCGCTTACTTATCAATGTAAAAATGTTTTCAAGTCGATTCTGATCACTTTTAGTTTTCCAAAAAAGAAGTCCACTACCCAAAAGTGCAATACCTGCAATTGCCCAACCAACAGGTCCAGCAAGGGCTAAGAAAGCATTTCCAGCTGCCATACCGCCACCACCTGCGGCAAGTGCTCCACCACCTAACCACGCTAATGCAGCATTAGTGGCTGCAGCACCACTCAAAGCGGATATAGCCGTACCTGTTGATGCAACACCGAAAGTTGTAGCTATTCCCATTGCTGCAGTAGGACCAAGGGCGGCTACTGCAACACCTGCGCCAACACCTGTTACACCTTTTCCAGCATTCTTGGCGACAGCATTTTTATAATCTGACTCGATTTTTTCAACCTGTTGTTTCCAATTCAAACGAACTTCTTTTAGTTTTTTATATTCCAAGTGTTTCTGACTTGGCACGTTTCTAATTTTATCAAATAGCTCCTGAATATCGTTTAATGCAGTATAAAGATTGCTAGTATATTTTCCAAGCTCCTCTATTTTATCATTTGTCTTTTTGATGGTAGATTCAGCTTGTTCTTGAGCAATCTGTAAATTTGATCTCTTCTTACTCACGTTTTATTTCCTCCCAAAAAATAAGAATCTATTTCCATCTTATTTTTTAATATTTCATTATTTGGCACATTTCTCTTTTTAGCTAACATAACAGATTTTTCAAAAGCGTGTATATACATATCACTAATCTTGAAATCAGTTATAAAATTCAAAAGATTTTTATCTTCATATAATTCCGATAATAGTTTAAGTCCCTCAATATAATTTTCTACAACTAATTTTTCTTTTCTCGCAAAGATTATTTCTCTTTCTGCTTTTTGTATGCCAATTTCACGCTTAACTTCACCGTATAAGGAAATAGTAAGTCGTCCAACCCCAAAGATGTTAAGACGCAAGAAAAACTCAGTCGGATTAAAAAATCCTGCACCTGTTACAAAACCACGAACAGAAGCATCACCTATATCTATAAGGCAAAACGTCCCATGTGCTATAGTCAACATTCTTTTAACAGTTGGATTTGAAAAAGGCTCACACTTTTTCCACATAAGTGAAAACGAACGAGTTTCTTTATCGGTTTCAGCAAAATATTTTATAAGTCTTCTGATAGCAAAAACAAGTCGAACTAATATCTCGTTTATAAAAACTGGAATGGCTTGAGTCGACTGGAATCGAGCATCATATCCTTCTTTATATATATTTATAGCTAGCTCGTTTATTGAGTTATCAAACTGTGACACTGGAATATTCAAAGACCTTTTTAATACAATAATATCATTTGTCCATGTCCATAAAGGAGAAGGAATCCCCATTCCACGGCCCTTGCTACCTGATGAGCCTGACATATCAGATATTAAATGACCAAACCAATTAGCAAATGCACAGAATAATTTGCTTGGTATGTTGTTTCCTCTTAACTCGAATTTCCCATCTGCATCAGCTAAAGATATAAGTTCACCACCGGAAATAAAATGCGAAGAATTAGTAAACTGGTCTAATATTGAAAAGAACAAACCAAGCAAACTAGGATTATGTGCGAGTGATTTAAAATGATGATTTGTCGGATTTAAATCAAAAACAAAACTTGCCGCGTCACCAACTCCACGCTGGTCATATGGAATTTTAAACTTTTTTTCAAGAAAACGGATTGCTGAAGACAAAGAGTTCTCTCCTTTATCTTCCCATCCGCACAATTTAGCAAAATCAGTTGTTCGATTAGCAAACCATTTATCAGTAATATCTCCGAGAGGTGATTCTCCAGGTTTACCAACCAAGAAAATATCAATGATGCCACACAATGCACCTGAACTCGCAGCTAATATATAGTCCAATTTATCACAATTAGGCTTTAAGCATTGAATTGACTCAATTGTTTCATCTAAATTATGTATTTCTAATTCTGCTTGATTTAGCGCTTCGACAATAGACGATGTGAAGTCATATTCACCATCCACAACGCTCATCTCAAGCAACAATTTTGTATTTTGATTTTCTCTAAGTATCTCACCCACCTATGCACACCTCATTATCACTTATTTTTGTTCTTCCTAAGATCGTGATATGTAATTTTAACCTCTGCATCCAACCGGAATTCATCGTAAGAATTAATTTTCTTCTCGCCATCAATAGTGACTGATTCTATTTCACCCTCATCGGTTAGCCGACCAGTAATAATATCATAATCCACATTTACCATAATGTTTGTATATCCAGCGTCTTCAAAAGATTTTACTACATCTTCATAGTTCATCCATCTTGCCTCGTTCAATGGACTCCATTACTGCGTGATGTTTAATCCCTTCACATACAGCAATTTCTCTCATCGACATTTGCCAACCTAAGCAGTCTTCTCTGCTGCACTTCAGTTAAATGTCAAAGGAGGATTGTAAAGTTCAACCGTATATGTCTTATAAGTAAGCCTGTTTGCTCTAGGCTTTCTTATAAATACTTTAATAAAGCCGTATCATCAATATAGTAATACATTTGCAGTACAACAAATCCCGGAATATCCCTTCTTAATATTTCCAATGGTATGTGTTTGGCAAGGTTCTATGAATAAATTGGTTGCCGTTTTATACTTGCCAAACACAAACTAACAATTTTACCGGATTCCACATGTCCAGATTATATGTGGCAACACATGAAATGTTTGGTAAGTTTACATTCGTTTTAATAGCCAGCAAAAAAATTCAACTTCTTTCATTAAAGAACCCGTTTGTAAAATATTGATTTTCTATTTCTTAGTATCGGTGTACTACGCAGCAAGAGATCTCATTATAAATGATAGCTCTATTTATGTTAAAAAAGTCAAATGCAAGAGTTTATAACGACATCTAACATAATAGTAAAGGATTCCAAAAACAATTCTTATTATAAATGGCACCTCAGTAAGAATCACTCAAATCAATCTTTTACTAAAGAGATTACTGAGACCAGCCCAATAGGAAAACCAATAAGTGTAACTGTAGTTGCTAATCCTTCAAGTGGTAAGCCTATAATCAGATACATACAAAGAATAATCATATAAGCTATAATTATATAAATAATTACTCTCGTTATAAGTTCCTTTCACCTGATAATCTCTTCCTTTTGAGTAATTAAATCTCCTAAAGTCAAGAAAATAAAAGAAAATAAGAATAATATAAATGATATTAATGGTATCCAATAATAGTCTAAAAAATAAATACAATACAGAATAATTAATACTTGTCCAACTGAATTCAAAACTAAATTCCTTATTCTTCTTTTTGTATACTCCTTAAACCTCGATTCCTTTAAACCATATTGGAATATCCTTATTTCCTCTGAAAGTTTGCCAGTATATGTTGGTTTTTTTTCTTTAATATCTTTTAGGGCTGTTGATAAACCATTTATAAAAGTAATCTCAAAGATCAATGAAATAAAGCCAACACTCCATATTAATATTATAAAGTTATAATTCATTCCCTTTTCCTCCAAATTTAAATACTAGTCCTAAAGTTAATAATTAGATACACATAATTGGTGTTACAAGAACTAAGTTATATTCTTCGACATATTATTGTAAAATCCCTCCAAATATTAATATGAGTTTATGAAACAAAAAAAAGCGGTTACCATTGAATCGGCACCACTTTTCTACTATTTATATTCCCCTTTATATTCGTACTGCTCATAAGTAGTTCAGTTATTTTCCTCTTATCAACATTAGCTCCCTAAAAAGAGACGCGATATGAGATAAACAAGCTCGATTGTTGAAGATAGTTAATTTTCATCTCTTTTTATTGCTGGATGTGTGTAGCCACTCAAGTACTTTTTGGTATCGAAAAACGTGTTGTCTTCTGTTTGAATCACCAAATTACCAGGTTTAGTCCAACTATTAATACTATAGCCTCCGGAGGAAGGGCCTGGTATTGCAATATCACCATTAAAATTATAGCCCTTAAATAGCCCATCTCTTGGTAAGGATACTGTAAGTGAACTTTCTAGTTCTTTAACTTTTGCTTGAAGCTTCTCTTTATCTTCTTTTTCTACTTTATAGTCACTTAACAATGAATCAAGTTGTGTTTTTAATTCTTCAATCAATATTTTATTTTTTTGATTTTCTGAAACCAAACTAGTCATGTTAACTTTGGTTTCTCGGATAGAATTTGCTAATTCGTCAGCACTACCTGCTACTCTATTTAAAACCATTAATTGTTTAGTTAGGAGCATATTATCTATATGGTTAGGATATCTTAATTGATGATCGATTTCACTCCAACCTTCTTCAAAAATAGTTCGAACCTGAATTTCTGCAATATGTGCATTCTTTGTACCTTGAGAGCTTATTAGATAATGCCATGAACGATAGCCGGCTTCGTGGACCTTAAATTCAAAATGCTCACTATCTTCGTGTTCTTCAGGTTTAGAATAATCACCTTCACGGTAATAGATAGTACACTTTTCTTCTAAATTCCAATTTTCTCTAATAAACCTATCAATGTTAACAGCTTGGTCTTTATATAAGTGAAGCACCCTAATACCAATTAAATCCGTGATTTCAGATTTATAATTATTTATGTCTATATAATAATTTGGGTCATTATCCTTATTTCTAATTATCTTTCTAATAATTTTATCAATAAGGTGTTCGGTGTCTTTAATTCTAGATCTAACAGTATGAGCACCTGGGTGCGTGCGTAGTAGATTTGATATATAGTCAGCAGTGGCTTTCAATGTTTCTTTATATGTAGAATAATCTTCATAAATCTCTAATAAGTTATTCCAATTTATATTTGCCGATTCAAATTGAGTTCTGTCTAGGTTATACCTTTTAAAGAATTGCTCCTGACTTAATCGCATCAATTTTCAGCTCCTAAATGATTGTATAGAATTATTGTATCATAAATATTTAGGTAAGCTGCATTCATATCCAACATGGTTAAGACTTATTCACTGTAATTAAAATATATCCATATTTATCTATTCTGAAATCTTCGCGATTGCCGAATAGATAACCAATTAAAAACTTAAAGTACATACTTACATATTCGAGATTATTTATTGCGCAGTATAAGTCTACTACGTAAAAAAGAGTTACTACACAATCAGGCCCATTCCATTTTCTTTTTAAATATCAATAGTAAATAATACAAATACGTAACCTTAAAACTCTTCAAATCTAAGTATGGACTCTTACATTAGTCCACAGGCACAAAAAATATCTTGTGTAAAAAATGTGTAAAATGATTTCAAAACCTACCTTTTTCACCCGTTTTCCCACAAAACAAAAAACACCCACAAACGTTGATACATCAACATTTTTGAGTGTTCTATCGTTTTTTAACTAAACTCATTTTTACCTAAAGATAACTGTGGCGGGGTCGAAAAAATACAAATCCTACTTCTTTCATTTTTTTCAAGTACAACAAAAAACAGCTACAAACATTGATATATCAAAGTGTCATATCGTATTTAAAATCGCATTGGGGATCGGGCACCAGAATTCAAAATAAAATCCGTGTTCCATCGATTTCGGATGGGAGCATAAAACATAGGGTCCCAAATTCTCATTAACACTAACTCCAAAACATTAAATAACTTAAAATGATAATATCCGTATACTTTGTCTGTCATACAAATTCGCTATCATGGTCTGAATTAACATCGAGCGACACCTTCGAACCGTTTTATATTGGCCAACCTTATATTTTCCTCTAAAATCCTTTGTTAAACCTCCCCCTTGTCCCAATACACAATCGACTCATAAGGTCTCAATGTTATTTTGTGCAATCTCTTTGATGAATCCTCGTAATTTGATATTAGGATTTGCGGGTTTTCTGCACCTTCTACTGGCAGTTCGATCGAAACTTCCCTAGCATAAAAGTTATTTACCACGATTAATTTTTCATTTTTAAATTCTCGTGTATAGGCAAAGATTTGAGGGTCATTTGCTAGAAGCAGATAATAGTCCCCATAAGTTATGATGTCATACGTTTTACGCAGCTCAATTAGCTTTTGATAATGACTGAAGATCGAATTGGGGTCATTCATTGTTTTCTCAGCGTTAATTTCATTGTAATTTCGGGCTGGTTCGATCCACGGTACACCTGTTGTAAATCCAGCATTTTCATTACTGGACCACTGCATAGGTGTTCTGGCATTATCACGTGATTTTTGCTGGAGTATGGCGATTATTTCTTGCTCTGATTTACCCTTTTGCTTTAGAATCTCATATGTATTCAAAGATTCCACATCACGGTATTGATTTATTGAGGTAAAGCCGGGGTTTGTCATCCCGATTTCTTCACCTTGGTAAATATATGGGGTTCCCTGCATCATATGGATTGTGGTTGCAAGCATTTTTGCTGATTCCTTATGATATGTTTTATCGTCGCCAAATCTAGATACAGCACGTGGTTGATCATGATTACACCAAAACAGTGCATTCCATCCCGCGCCTCTATGCATACCAACCTGCCAATCAGAGAGGATTTTTTTTAATTCAATAAAGTCAAATGGTGCCTTTGTCCATTTATCCCCATTCGGATAATCTACCTTTAGATGATGAAATTGAAAGGTCATATCTAATTCTTTTCGTTCCGGTTTTGTATAAAGGATGCAATTTTCTATTGTCGTCGAAGACATTTCTCCAACCGTCATCATTTTATAAGGCGCAAAAACAGCTTGATTGATTTCATGTAAATATTCATGGACTCGTGGACCATCGGTATAGAACCTTCTGCCATCACCTGTATGATCATTTGGGAAATTCTGATCCTTTGAGATTAAGTTGATCACATCCAGGCGAAACCCATCAATTCCTTTTTCTGCCCAGAAGCGAATCATCTCAACCAGTTTCTCTCTAACCTCATTGTTTTCCCAGTTAAGATCTGCCTGGCTTACATCAAATAAATGCAAATAATATTGACCCGTTTTCTCATCATATTGCCATGCTAGACCTCCAAATTTTGATTCCCAGTTTGTAGGCTCCTTTCCATCAACAGCATCTTTCCATATATAAAAATCACGGTACTTATTTGTTTTGGATGAGGCTGCTTGTTTGAACCATTCATGTTCTGTCGACGTATGATTAATGACTAGGTCCATAATTAGCTTCATACCGCGTTTATGGGTTTCATCCAATAATTGCTCAAAATCAGCCATTGTCCCATACATTGGTTCAATGTCGTAATAATCGCTAATATCATAACCATTATCTTTTTGCGGTGATCTATAAATAGGTGTTAACCAAATTACGTCGACGCCTAGTTTTTTGAGATAATCTAGCTTTTGGATAATTCCCTGTATATCACCAATACCATTTCCGGTTGTATCATTAAAGCTTTTTGGATAAATTTGATACACCGTTGCCTTTTTCCACCAAGCTTCACTCATTATTTTCACTCCTAGGCATTGATAATCTCCGCTTAGCAATAAAATACGTAACGATAAACGGAAAGACAATGACGATAAGCATGCCAATTAAAAACGATACCCAATTAGACGCTACAATCGATAATATCGCCGGAATGCCTCCAACTCCGATTGATGTTGCTTTTACGCCTTGTAATGTGATAAAAGCCCCAGCAATTGCAGTACCAGTGATTGCCGCAAAGAACGGATATCGATACCTCAAGTTTACCCCAAACATTGCAGGCTCCGTAATTCCGAGCCATGCAGAAATACCCGATGTTCCTGCCAGCCCTTTTAACTTTTCATCTCTTGCAACTAGCATCATGGCAAATACTGCTGCACCTTGGGCAATGTTAGATAGAGCAACAATTGGCCACAAGAATGTCGTTCCCGTACTACCGATTAGTTGCAGATCTACCGCCAAAAACGTATGATGCATACCGGTAATAACGAGTGGAGCATATAATGCACCATAAACTAATCCTCCGATGACTGGTACTGCATCAAAAACGTATACCAATCCTTCTGTAATCCAATTTCCGATTGTAAATGTAACAGGACCGATTAAAACAAATGCCAAAAAGCCCGTTACCAATAACGCAACTGGTGCAACCACCAATAATTGAAGTGAATCAATGACACGTTTCCTAAGGAAGATTTCTATTTTAGCTAGTACCCATGAAGCAAATAGTACTGGAAGTACTTGTCCTTGATACCCAACCTTATTTATTTCCAACCCAAAGATATTCCAAGTAGGGATTTTACCTTCCGCAACTGCTGAGCCATATCCCCATGCATTCATTAAGTCTGGATGGACAAGAATTAAGCCAAGGACAACACCAAGTAATTCATGGCCCCCAAACCTCTTAACGGCTGACCAACCAATTAATGCAGGTAAGAATGTGAATGCTGTATTCGCAATGATATTGATCATATCTGCAATACCAGCCCATTGTGGGTATGTCTCGATAAGTGCAGGTGCACCTTTCCCAAAGATTCCAGGATTCGCTAATATGTTATTAATACCCATTAATAAACCAGCAGTTACAATGGCCGGTAAAATCGGAATAAAAATATCCGCCAATACTTTTATTGCTTTTTGCAGTGGATTTAGTTTTTCTCCACCCGCTGCTTTAACATCCTCTTTTGATGCTTCAGCAATACCCGTCTCGTGAACCATTGCTTTATAAACCTTATCAACAGTACCTTGGCCAATCACAATTTGATATTGGCCATTTGCCGAAAACGTTCCTTTTACGATTCCCATATTATCTAAGGCTGCTTTGTTAACCTTATCTTCATCCTTTAGCGCAAAACGTAGACGGGTCACACAATGGGTGGCTGCATTTATATTCTCTACGCCGCCGACAGCCGCTACAATTCCCTCTGCCTCTTTACCATACTGCACCCCATTTGTGGATGTAGTCCTTTGTTCATTATTTTTAGGCTCGGCCTTTCCTTTTGGCGTTGTTCCCAAAAGAATTGAGTCTAATGCAATAACATCTTTCTCGTTCGTTTTATGTAATTCCTCGAACTGGTCTCCGTTTGTAACAATAATTGGAGTGACATGACTTTTCGCTTTTTCCTTAATAAAATCCAAGTCAAAAGTGACTAATGGGTCTCCGGCTTTTACCTTATCCCCTGCCTTGACATGTGCTTCAAAACCTTCTCCATTTAGGGAAACGGTCTCTAGTCCAATATGAATCAATAATTCAAGTCCCGAATGGCTAATAAGCCCAATGGCGTGCTTGGTTGGAAAAATTTGAATGACCTCTCCATCAAATGGAGCGACCACCTTCCCATCCGTAGGTTCAATCGCAATGCCATCTCCCATCATTTTTTGAGCAAATGTGGGATCTGGAACATCTTCTAAAGCTACCACATTACCACTTACGGGAGCATAGATTAAAATTTGATTGGCTTCTCCTTTAGTTTCCATTTAATGACCTCTTTCATGTAAATTCTTGATTGTCTAAGTAGCTATTGAAATCCAAAATCAATATATGATTCCGAGAAAACTAGGGGTTGAAACAAAATATACATGCGGATTTAAAAATGCCAGCATTTGCTGAATTCTTGGAGATATATTCTCACCTGGTGAATGTATAGAAGTTGCATATTGCATTATCAACAAGCAGAGATGCATATTCGTTTAGATATGTTCACACACTCATTTTCGTTGTCCAATGATGTTTTTGGTTCCCGCTTAACCGGCTATTCCATGAATTTTTGTTTCTGTTTGTACCGCCATCATACTAACATACTTTATTTTGCTTTCAAAGTAATTGAATTGAATTCGAGACTTACCATTTTTATCCTTTTCCCACAAAAAAACACCAACAAACATTAATGAACGATATTTGTAAGTGTTTTATGCGTTTCTTAAATTAACTCGTTTTTACCTAAAGATACGGTGGTCGGGGCCGAACTGGTACTTTACTCTAAACAAAATTTTACGTCCGTCTAACTATTTTCAAGTTGTTAAGCCACTTGAAATACAAAAAACCTATTAAATATAAAAATAGGATTCTTCCATATTCCATCTCCCTCAATGAAATCAAAACTAAAAAAACACATGGCACGATACATTACCATGTGTTCAAATATTAAATATGAATTTAGAGCAGTTTAGCTTATCCTTTCACTGATCCCTGTGTCGCTCCTTCTACAATATACTTTTGGAAAAAGGCAAACAAGACGAGTGTAGGGATAACGGATATGATCGTGGCGGCAGACATAGCTCCCCAGTCGATATCAAATTTTGTTATAAATGAGTTCATTGCAACCGGAATGGTTTTAGCTGATTCATCATCAATAAACATAATAGCCAGAAACAATTCATTCCAACATTGTACAAATGCAAATATGAAAGTAGCAGCTATTCCCGGTAGCATAACAGGAATAATGACTTTGAATAGAGCTTGAAGCTTATTACACCCATCGATCATCGCTGCTTCTTCTAAACTCGCAGGAATTCTTTCAAAAAATCCCCTCATCATAATGGTACAAAACGGAATCATCATCACTGTATAAATTAATAACAAAGAAGTCAATTTGTTTAATAAATGCATCTTTGACATTAAAGAATAAAGTGGCGCAAGGGCTATAAATATAGGGATCATTTGAGTAACAAAAAATGCTAAAATGACTTGGCTCTTTCCCTTAAATTGATATCTTGCCAAAACATAGCCACTAAAAATTGAAATCACGAGCGTGAAAAATCCAGCGACAACTGAAACTACTAAACTATTAATAATATAGATTTGGAAATTTGAAAACTCAAACATGTTAATATAATTTTCAAACGAAATATTTTCTGGCCAATACTGAATCGGAACTGTAAAAATATCCTTTTGTGACTTCAATGAAGTGATAAAAATCCAATATAAAGGAAAAACAGTAATGATTAGAAATATCCCTAGAAAAATAACCTTTGTCGTTAGCCAAGAGATTCGTTTTATTTTTCTACTCACTTAAAAATCCCCCGCTTTCCGATAATTTGTCACAAGAAGGAAAAATATAGCAAACATGAGGAGCAGACCAATTATTATGACTCCTACAGCACCTGCTTGTCCATAATCTTGAGCATAAATTACTTTTTCAATCATAAATGTTGACAGTATATGTGTAGAACCAGCTGGTCCGCCATTTGTCATTGAATATATCAAATCTGGGAAGTTCAAAATCCATATAACTCTCAATAGGATTGTAGACAATAAGGTCGGCATAATATAAGGAATGGTAATTTTCACCAATTGCTGTACTTTATTTGCTCCATCAATATCTGCTGCTTCATATAGTTCTTCAGGTATTGATTGCAGTGCGGCCATAATCATAATGGCAAAAAACGTAACCCCATACCAAATATTCGCAATAATGACTGATGTCATTGCCCATTTTGGATCAGATAGAAATGGTATTTGTTGATCAATTAATCCAACTTTAAGTAATAAGTCATTGATCACACCATTTTGTCCATTAAACATCCATCTCCATATTAAACCAATTAAAAATCCTGACATTGCCCATGGAAAAAATACAAATGCTTGATATATACCTCGTCCACGAAAAGACTTTCGCAAAAATAGTGCCAAAGTAAACCCTATCGTTAACTGAAAGAATAAAGAAACAGCAACCCAAATAAAACTGTTCCACAAAATTTCCTTGAAATCTGGAGTCGAAATAATTTCTTTGAAATTTTTCAAACCAATAAAATCGGTATTACTCATATCAAACAATGTATAATTTTGAAATGCCATTATTACTCCTCGAAACAGCGGGTAGTATATAAAAGCGGTAACTAGAATAATAGCGGGGAGTAAGCAGAGTAAGATAAACTTTCCTTGTTTAGAAAAACTAAAAAAAGGCTTATGTGATCCATTGAGATTTTGCAATGTGGGTACCTCCTTTGGGTAAGGGCAGCCTATAAGCTGCCCTCATTGTTACTTATTCTTTTTCTCTTCATCCCAATATTTGGACCATTTATTTAAAAAGTCATCTACTGACGTTTTACCTAACAAAAATGATTGGATATCTTTGTCAGACTGGCCTTTATATTCACCCCATCCTTTATAATCGAGAGGGCGATCTACTGCTCTATATTTATCAGTTTCACTGTTCATCGTAATATAAGATTTAAAATAGCCTTCATTAAAGAATGGATCATCTGCAGCAGTTGTATGAATTGGAATTAGTGAATTGTTTTTTGCGAAATAAAGATTTTCCTCTGGGTTAGACAAAAATTCAACCAATTTCCAGGCTTCCTCTTTATGTTTTGAGAACGATGTGATTCCCCATCCTGCAGCTCCAGCCGTTTGTTGAGCAAGTCCTGTTGGACCAAGTGGTAATGGCGCAGTATCCCATGTCCCTTCTTCCATACTTTCATCAGCAGCTACAATTACTTCAGGGTCTTGGATCAGCATAGCTGTTACTCCAGATGTAAATCCTTGAACCATTTCCGGATAGCTCCAACTGATAGAATCTGGAGGAGAAATATCTTTATAAAGTTTAACAAACATATTTAAAGCTTCTTTTGCTTCCGGAGTGGAGAACATTGATTTTCCATCTGTCGTAAAATATCCATCATCCGGTTGAATTTTATCAGCCACATATGCCCATGTCATAAACTCAACATAGTCTGAAGTTCCAGCTCCCCCTCTAAAGCTATAGCCAAAACGGTTTTTTGAAGGATCTGTAAGTTTTTTTCCTGCTTCATATAGTTCATCCCATGTTTTTGGCACTTCGATACCAGCTTCTTCAAACCAGTCTTTGCGATAAAAAAGTGTTTTTTGATATAAACCATACGGAATGTAATAAACAGTATCATCTACATACATTGCATTTCTCTTTGCATTATCATTAACTGTACTCCAATGTTCCCATTTATCTGTATAAGGTGTAAGGTCTTCAGTGTAGTTATTGGATGTAAATTGCTTCAATGTATAGTCCCTTACTTCTAATACATCAATATCTTCTTTCGCTTGGAGCATTTGTGTTATTTTTTGGTCGGCACTTTGCAGTGGCGGTGAAATAAGTTCAACTTTAATTCCTGGGTTTTCTTCCTCAAACTTTGCTAGCATATCCTTTAATAGTTTTGTTCTTGCAGGACTAGTGATACTTTCAATCATTTTTATTGTTACTTGTTTTTCCTTATCTTTCCCACCGCTAGAATTACTTTCGTTGCTATTGCAACCAGCAAGTAAACCTAAAACGAGTACAAATGTTGCCATTATTACGCTTAATTTTTTCATGAAGTGACTCCCCTTTGTTTTTTCTTTATTCAGTCAATTTTCCTCGCAAAGCTTTGTCTAGATCTTCTATTAATTCTTCTGTACTTTCTAAACCAACTGAAATACGAATTAATCCTGAATCTAGCCCCTCACTTGCAAGTAATTCTTCGTTATGGCCATGGTTAGGTGACAATACTAAACTTTCATATCCCCCCCATGAAACACCAATATTAAATAGTTTTAGTGAATCTATTACATTTTTAACATCTGAAAACTTGTTGTTTTTTAACTCAAAGCTTAGTAATCCACTATACCCAGTAAGCATCTGCTTGCCTAACTCATAATCGGGATGACTTTCTAGCCCAGGGTAATTTACCTTTTTAACTGCAGGATGTTTTTCCAAAAACTGTGCAATTTGTTTTGCACTTTCTTGATGTGCTTTCATCCTAATAGGTAATGTTCGTAGCCCTCTAAGCAATAGCCAAGCTTCAAATGGCGGCATTACTCCACCTAATAAATGGTATTCATTATAAAATATCTTTTTCATGATGTTCTTATTTGTAATTAGTGCTCCGCCAATAATGTCACTATGACCACCTAAATATTTTGATGCTGAATGCACAACTACATCAATTCCAAATTGAAGTGGTTTCTGAAATATTGGCGTCGACCATGTATTGTCAATGATCGTTATAATTCCTTTAGACTTTGCCAACTTTGCTACTACAGGTAAATCGACAAGATTAAAGGTCATGGTCGTTGGACTTTCCAAATAGACGATTTTTGTGTTCGGTTGTATTGCTGCTTCTATATCGGATAAATCCGTAGACTGCACTATTGTTGACTGTACATCAAACTTACTTAAATACCCTAAAAATTTCTTTGTAGGACCATAAATATTACTAACACAAACAACATGATCTCCAGAAGAGAGAAAAGTTAAGAGAGCTGATGAGATTGCCGCCATTCCAGATGAAAATAATTTACACTTTTCGCCACCTTCAAGAGCAGCTATTTTATTTTCGGCGATCTCAACAGTTGGATTCGTTCCTCTTGAATACACATAGTTTCCTTGCTCATCTTTCATCGCTTCTATAAATGATTCAAAATCCTTATATATGAATAAGGAATTTTCGTGAATCGGCGGAACAACAGCACCATTGAATTTTTCGTATATATCTCCTAGATGGGTACATATATTTTCTGCTGTTTCTAATTCATTCAAGGTTGTATCTCCCCTTTAATAAATACGTTTCGAATTGTGTTTTCAACCGAATCCATTAATGAATAAAAATGTCTTCTAGCTTCTTTTTTATCATTGTTTTTAATGGCTTCTAACAATAACACGTGAATTGGATATGTATCGTCGAAAATCGTTTCGATCCCAAAAGGTTTTTCCCAGAACTTCATAAATGCATCCGACATCGAGTAAATTACTTTTTCTAGTATTGGGTTATGAGCAGCCTCGTAAATGGTTTTGTGAAAACCTAGATCCGCATTAGATTTATCTTCACCCAACGCTCGAAGTCTATCGTATTCGATTAAATACGCTTCCATCTTTTGTATTTGTTCTGGGGTGGCCCTTTCGACTGCCAGTTCAACTGCCATTCCCTCAAGAGCTCGCCTTACTTCACACATTTCAAGCAGAAACTTTTTCTCATGTTCAACCTCGATATTTGTCAAGATTTTAAAAGGCTCAATTTCTTTAACAAATATTCCTTTTCCATTCTTCACTTCAATCTCACCGGTTGCTTCCAAAAACCTTAATGCTTCACGAACAGAGGCTATACTGACACCATATGTATTAGCTAATGTACCTGCTGACGGGAGCTTTTCTCCATTCTTGAGTTGTTTCAATTTAATGTGTTGTCTAATTTCCTCTGCAACAAGCTCATGTAACAATACTTTTCGTATTTGTTTCAAAACTTTCTCCTTCCTTTTCAAATTAATATGCTATCTTGCTACTGAGCTATCAACCTATCATATAGGTATTCTATTTCAAATGTTTAAATAAATCAATATAATTTGTCGATTTTCTCCCTTCAAAATATTGTATTGAATTCAAAAAATACAATTAATAATAAAAAAGCATTGATCCTCAAAGAATCAATGCAAAGAATTGCGTCTTAACTTTTAACAACAAAAAAATCTCCCTCTTACCAAGAAAAGGGAGATCCTATCAACCTACTATATAACAAATTGCATATTATACAAGTGTGCATAGTTCCTATCTAATGCGAGCAATTCCTCATGCGTTCCTTCTTCAGAGATTCCATCATCAGTCAATACAATAATTCGCTCTGCATTTCTAATCGTCGACAAACGATGTGCAATCACTATCGTGGTACGATTTTTCGCTAACGATTCCAGCGATTCTTTCACGATTTTTTCGCTTTCATTATCAAGAGCGCTTGTTGCTTCATCGAAGATTAAAACGGGTGGATTTTTTAGGAAAACACGCGCAATGCTAATCCGTTGTTTTTGCCCACCTGATAATTTGACGCCACGTTGACCTATATCAGTATCATATCCGTTAGGTAACCCCATAATAAAATCATGGGCATTAGCATTTTTTGCTGCCTCTATAATTTCTTCTCTTGTTGCATCCGGGTTTCCGTAGCGGATATTTTCTATGACGGTCCCAGCAAACAGGTATACATCTTGCTGAACGATTCCAACATTCTTTCTTAGTGAATCTAGGCTAATATCCTTTACATTCACTCCATCTAGTAATACTTCCCCATCTTCTACGTCGTAAAAACGGGATATCAGTGAACATAAAGTCGTTTTTCCAATCCCAGAAGGCCCGACTAATGCAATATATTCCCCAGGATTAATTTTCATTGAAATATCATCCAAGACACGTTGGGTGTTCCCGTTATAACTGAAACTGACATTTTTAAATTCAATATTTCCATGTACCTTATTCAATTCAATTGTATTTTCCGCATCTTTGATATCAGGTTCTGTTTCTAACATTTCCATAAATCGATCAAATCCAGTGATCCCATCTTGGAATTGCATCGTCACATGAGCAAGCTTTTGAATTGGCTCAATTAAATACGCTATATATAACAAAAATGTAATTAAATCTGGCAGATCTAACGAAGCGTGGACGATATTTATACTTCCAAATACAATGACTGTGATCGTAATGAGTTGGACAAAAATATCCATCCCTGTAGAAAAATATGCTTCACTTTTATAACCGTTTTTTCTACTCTCCAAAAATCGGTTATTTTCAACATTGAATTTTTCTACTTCAAATTCCTCGTTTGCAAAGGACTTTACTACCCTTATGCCTGAAAGACTATCCTCTACTTGTGCATTGATGTCTGCAATTCTATCTTTATTTCTACGAAGTGCGATATTTACTTTTTTATTAAAATAGATTGCAAACACAACCATAAATGGCATAAAGAGAAAGATTGCTAACGTCAATTGTGCATTAATCCAAAACAAGATAACGAACGCACCAACAAATTTAATGAAATACTTCATATAATCTTCAGGGCCATGGTGGTACAGCTCTGACAAGAGTAGCAAATCATTCGTTACCCTGGACATTAATTGCCCCGTTTTTTGTGTATCGTAAAAATTAAATGATAATTTTTGATAATGCTCGAATAATTCTCTACGCATATCAGTTTCCATCAAAGCACCCATCTTGTGGCCATGATAATCCACGACAAACTGACAAAGGTTTTGAATGACAACCAAAACGAGCATAATCCCACACACAATATAAATTTGGTTCAGTACATTTGAAAGATCATTTTCCAAAATATCCTTTGTAATGTATCTTGTTAGCAATGGATACAACAATGCAATGCCTGAACCGACTAAAGCACATGTCATTACAGTATAAAACAGCTTCAAATACGGTTTGTAATACGATAAAAATTTCTTAAATTTATTATTCACAAGTAAACCCCTCTTATGTTAGATTTCCTGAATACTATCTACACATATAAGGGGAACACAATCATTAACTGAGTGTCGCACCCCTATATGTTAATACTAGTGTCATTGTTTGATTTCTCATTGATATTTCCTCCTTCTAATTTCAATGGATAAATTATACAAAATTTCCTAAATATTTTAAAGATAAAAAACAACTTAAGTCATTTTTTCCAAATGAAATCCTATTTAATTCTTTATTGATAAAGGGATTTGACTAGCTATATAAGAATATATAAAATGTGGTGTTATTTTTAACAAAATGAGGTGGAAAAATGTCTATAGATATTAAGACATTATTTTTAATTGATCAAAAGGATGGTTTGAGTCTAGAATTTAGTAAATTAGTGTCAATGATGAATTATACTAGAGTCATGACACTTGAAGAAGTAAAGAAATTGACGGTGGAAGAGCTAGACTTTCTCTATAATGAAGAGGATGCCAATTCTATCGGGATGTTGCTCGCACATATGGGGGCAGTAGAAAAAGCGTATCAAATTGAAACATTTCATCGTGAGTTGACTGAGGAAGATATTAATGAGTTAAATCCTGCATTGGATTTAGGGAATAAAGCACGCGAACAGATTAATGGTAATAGTATTGACTTTTATATAAAAGAATTGGCTGATATACGACAACAAACAATCGAAACCTTCAAAACACTCCCTGATGAATGGTTATTTCAACAATCTACCTTCTGGTTTGACGAACAAGCTAATAATTATTTTAAATGGTTCCACGTATTCGAGGACGAGTTAAATCATAGAGGGCAAATTAGAATTATCAAAAAGATGATTGCGAAGCAGTTGCACGTTTAACGTAATAAAAAAATGGTGCCCCCACTTTTATTAGTGGGGTGTTGAGCCTTCAATTTGCATAAAAAGTTCCTTTACAAACCGTTTACTATCAATTTTCCAGCCGCCAACAGGTGAAAAGCGGATTAAATGGATGGTTCCATTAAAAATATGACGTTTTGAATGTTTATCAATCCATTCGATTTCTACAGGCACTTCAAGATACAATTCGTCTTTTTCATAAGGTCTTGCTACTATTTGTCTAGGACTTATATTTTCAACTTTATTCAAAAGCTCTTTCCAGTTTATTTTTTGTACAGAAGCTGCAGACACGATTCGCTTATCCTTTTGTTTTATTCCCGCAACATATGCTTGGATGAGTTCTTCTGGCTCTACACTATTTAGGTGTTCATTTAATTTGCCGGCTGCTTTCAAAATCATGAGTTGATGTGAAAGATCCTCAGTTTTTCTTCTATGCGTTGTACTTCCATTAAAATGAACGCAAAAATGACCACGAAAATTATTATCGAGTTTCCCTGCACCATGAGGCATCCCATGCATCGAGGCTGCTATCCATTCGTCGTTATGAATAACTATAATCGCTCTCCGTTTCCAGCTCCATTTCCCGTTATAAATTTCCTTCATAATTTTTGTATCTTTTTTAGTCAATGGCTGAACGTCGGCATGTCCACTCCCCGCTCGCCTCTGTACGTTAAACCTCTTCCCCGTTTCCACATCCAAAATCGTAAACTTACTATACTTAGGTAAAATTCCATTGACCTCATCCCAAGGAAGCATTTCAACCGAAATTCCGATTCCCTCATCTTTTGCTTCGACAAATTGCCCATTAAATAGAAAGAACGAAGTTAGTAAAATAATCGCACATAAATAACGCAATATTTAACACTCATTTCTGGATTTTTTAAAAAAAGCTTTCCAAAAATGTGTAAAACCTATTCATGATTTATTGTGAAAAAATAGGGAAAAGTAAAATGAAAGCAATTTGGAGGGATGAACGAATGGGTGCGATTGAACGAAATGGATATATTTTTGAGCCAGAATATAGCGTCATTGAGCAAAATGGAGCTGTTCACGTATATCATAATGGAGAATTTGTTGAAGAACTAAAATTCACGTTCCATGGAAAATATCCCGAAATTGATCAAATTGAACAGCTCGTTGCTGATTATTGCAGGACAAACGGAATTTAAAAACACCACGCCATTTCGTGGTGTGACATTATGGTGCAAATGAGGCGAAATATCTAAATATAATAACCGTTAACGCAAAAAATGAAATCGTACATATACAAGCTAAGTGCAATAGTATGTAAAAAACTTTTTTTGCTTTTAATAAAAAAGGAATAAACAAACCCAAATAGAGGGTTCAACAAAAGAAAAACTAAAAATATTGGCCCTAACACTATATCAATCGTATTGGGGATGTTTAATTGCAAAGTAGCTACAATGACGGGGGCAATAAAAGAAAAAAGTGAAACTTTAGAAGGGTTTTGAAAAAACTGCTTCATTTATTTCTCCTTATAATGATTTTAACAGAATATATTCGAGTGCACTTTATTCATTCCCCTTCTATAAAATATATTGTTTTTCAACAAAGTGATCTGTAAGCTTCGGTAAATGATATAAACCAGTCCTCAGATGTCTTGGATATAGTTCTACATTTTTAATTTCATCAATTGGAGTCCATTGATAAATTAACCGTTCCCCTTCAAGACCATTGAAAGGTCCTTCCTGAAATAGGGATTGGTCATTTGAAGAAACCAGATAATAAAACCCAACTTCATGGTAGTCATTTCCCCCGTATTTAAAAAAGTTTTCCCCTACCCATACTAATCTATCAATTTGAATGGCTACACCCAATTCTTCAAGAAATTCCCTTTCAATACTAACCTGTGACTTCTCCAACAGTGCCACCCGACCTCCAGGAAGTGACCAATGCTCATCATTTTTATCTCTATGTAATAGAACATGTCCCTCAATCCAAATTCCAGCAACACGAAAGTTAAAAATGGCTGTCTCTGTTTTAAAAACTGCATCCATATTATTATTCATTCCTTTCTATTTGTAGATGTTTCTTTATTTTTTCTAATACAGAAATCCAACTGATTTCGTTTGTCCAAGCACTTTTTCTTTCATACAGCCCGCCTCCATTGTCGTTAAAATGTATATAATAATATTAAAACAATGGTTTAGGAGATATAGATATGGAGATTAAAAAAATGACAAAAAATGATGCAAAGAAAATCATCAATTGGAAATACGAGCCGCCCTATGATTTTTATAATATGGATGACAATGAGGAATCCTTGCAAGAGCTGCTACAATATAATGGAATTTTCGCTGGCGAAGAACTTATTGGCTTTTATTGCGTAGGATCATTCGCCCAGGTTCCAATTGGTAGAGATAAAGGTTCATATCCAGAAACAGAAGGATTAGTAGATTTAGGATTCGGCATGAAGCCAGAATTAACCGGTCAAGGATTCGGTTACACGTTCGTAAGCTTTATTATTGCTGAAATTCAACAAAAGGATTGTTTAAGTAAAATTCGTTTAACCGTTGCTGAATTTAACAAAAGAGCTATTACACTTTATGAGAAAGTCGGCTTTGTAACACAAACATCATTCTTAGCAAACGATATCTCTTTTTTAGTAATGATAAAAAAGTTAAATTAATTGAATAAAACCTATTCCAAGTCTGAATAGAAGCATTCAGCTCGCGAACATTCATGCAAAGTCAAATTCAAATTCATTTTTTAACCATAATAGTCCATTTAATTTCTCTATCACTTTGAATAAACCGGGTTTCCTTCCCAAAACTATAATAATCTATTGTACAATTATCATCGGCGATCTACCTGTTCTGAGCTTGCATGAGTTCATATATCTTACGAGCTGTGTTGACATTTCTTACAGTAACTTGTTTGTATAAATTGGATCCAATTATCTTTAACATTCCGCTTTTGTTTACATTTTTCTTGTCAACGGACCATAAAATCGCGCCGGGAACATACTTAACCGTGTCAATATTTGGTTTTATGATCAAATTCTTAAGTACAGTTTCATCATTAATTTCATCCCATAAAAACATGACATCACTTTTCATGTCTTTGTCATTTTTCCATGTGTCAGGAATTGCGTTAATGATTCCCCTGACATCATCGACACTGAGAACTACTACTTTAATTTGTAATCCGAAATCATTATGTATCGCTTCTTCCAAAATACGTGATAGTTCAGTTTTTGAGTCGCCTATACATGAAAAAATGATATTACCTGTATTGATGTATGTAACCACATCATTCATACCGGCTTGTTCAAAAGTTTGTTTAAGCAACTTCATGTCAATTTTATTTTTTCCACCCACATTAATCCCCCGAAGAAGAGCGATATAAACCATAACCATCTTCCTTTCGACTTTTTACTTATTAATCATATCTTATTGACTGTTCCAGTAAAACTAACCTACCAAAATAGTTGAAAAAGTCCATTACAAATGAGATTTTTCAAACATTATCTCTACACATATTCATATAAAGGGGCAGTTAGTTAAACTGGAAAATGACTTAAGTTGTTCTTGATTCCACCTTCAACTACTTCTTCAACCAAATCAAATTAGAATCTGTTGAAAAATTCACTACGTTATAAAGGAATAACACCTCTTTAATATTATTTTCCCGAATAAAATCATCTAGATCTTTATGATAGTAGCGTAAGTCAATCACATATATCTCTTGAAAGTGATTGGCTAAAAAGGGGATAAATGCATGCGCGTACGAATCCTTAATGACAGCTAATTTCCGTCCATTTCTTATATCGGATTTTATAGTAACTAAACTATGATTTCCATTTAAAAAGAAGGAATATTGATCTTTTTTATTTAAATAAGACCATTCAAATAATGAATTTTCTTTTTTGCCGTCGTATTCCACAATATAGGACCTTTCATACAGAGGTTGAAACATTTCAATCTCGTCTGGTGTTACACGATGTCCCAACACTTTGGAGGCAAAAGTTCCATAAAAATCGTTGGACACTGTTTCAATTTTGAAATCACTAATGGGAATAGGGTCGAATCCTAATGTTTGCGCTGCTTGGACATATGCGAAATATGCTCCACGCATCGTCCAATGATGATCTGTTTTAAAGTAAATGGGTTCGTTTTTATAATCTGTTAACATATCAGTTACTTCAATCATTTGGACTGAATCTAACAGTGTATCCTCCACTTTGTTGATCGCTGCTCTTTGTGAAAATGACTGCGCATATAATGGCAGCTTTTCTTTATAAATTTCAACAGCTGTCGGAGCAAGTAACATATAGTAATCAAGATCCTTGTTTTGCTCCGTAAAATAGTTGATATACTCGATATTTTTATATATTTGCTCTTTTGGTTCTTTAAATTCTTCTAGTAAAAACCCATCTTTTCCAAAGTAAATCCCATTGGACTCATGTTTTAACATCGCTTTTTCCGAAACAGCTTTGATACTTAACCATTTCTTCTTCCATGCAAATTGATCCGAAATATATGCTTCGTATCGGTCCATATATTTTCCAGAAAGAACATTCTTAAATGAAAAAATTGGCTTTTGTTCGAGTATTCGATTTTCCTCTTCCGAAAAGACGGTATCATCTGATATCAAATTCAATAATCCAACAATAGACAAAAAGCTTATGAACATGCAGACAATTATTTTATCGCTCATTCGCATTCTATTCCCTCACTAAAAACGAAAATACAAAAATGGATTATATGACTCATTCACTAGAAAAGCCGTAGAAAGTAAAAGAATCGCGAAGTATATGAACGGTGAGAACAATGTCACAATTTTTCTGTTTTCGATTACTTTGATAACCGGCATCGCGGCAATGATGGTAACAACGAACAAAATACCATTTGTATAAAGCTCATATATTGTTTGTTGATTTAATAATGGATTCCCGGAAACCCCAAACATAATAGTCAAATATTGAAACCCAATCGTGAGATCATCGAATACAAATAAAACCCAACCTATCAAAATGAAGAAGATAAAATATATATGTTGAATAACAGGATGGGTTTTTGACAAAAGCTTATGGAGTCCTGCTCTTTCAATTGCAATTAATATGCCAAAATAGATTCCCCACACGACAAAATTCCAGCTTGCCCCGTGCCAAAATCCAGTCAATCCCCAAACAATGAATAAATTTCGATAAAGCTTCAGCTTCCCTTCCCTGTTTCCACCAAGCGGAATATACACATAATCTCGAAACCAGCCACCTAACGTCATATGCCATCTACGCCAAAATTCGGAGATGCTTCTAGAAATGTAGGGGTAATTGAAATTGATAGGGAAGGTAAAGCCAAACATTTTCCCTAATCCCCTTGCCATATCAGAATATCCACTGAAATCAAAATAAATTTGCATTGCAAATGCAAGGATTCCAACCCATGACGAAACAACTGTCAACTCTAACATATTCTGATTCTCTATATCATTCCATAACAATCCTATATTATTGGCAAGCAATACTTTTTTACCAAGTCCTATTACGAATAAGCGAACTCCATCAGCAAATTGATGTATCGTAACACGTCGATGAACCAGCTCTTTTTCAATAGTTTCATAACGGACAATAGGACCAGCAATTAACTGAGGAAATAAACATATATACATTGCCAAGGCGATGGGATTTTTTTGCGGTTGTACTTTTCCCCTGTAAACATCTATCGTATAGCTCATTGTTTGGAATGTGTAGAAGGAAATTCCGATTGGAAGCGGCAAATTAAGCAGTTTTAAATCTGCACCCATTAAAAGATTAAGATTCTCGATGAAAAAATCAGCATATTTAAAAAAGGAAAGTAGTCCAATATTAAAGATTAATGACGATAAAAGAAAAAGCTTCGCGAAGACTTTCCCTTTGAACTTAGCGATTAATAATCCATGTAAGTAATCCATCACCGCTGACAATAACATCAAAAGAATATAAATAGGCTCCCCCCATGCGTAAAAAATCAAACTTAGTATGAGAAGGAGCAAATTTTTCATTTTTCTATGACTAAGATAATAGATGAATAATGTGATAGGTAAGAAGACAAAAAGAAATACTATGCTACTAAAGACCATCTGACCACTTCCGAATATGCAAAATCATTTAAGCTTTTCATCAAATATTTTTTCCAGTTTTTCTGGGTGTTCATACGTAATATAAATTAAATATGGTCCTTTCACTTTAATGATGTTATTTTTCACTTTATCGTATTGATCAGGTAGGTATTGTTCCCAAGTAGCAACCTGTGCCTCCTTCTCCTTTTTCAGCACTTCAATTAATCCATCCACTTTCGACTCATCTTTCGCCTTTAGTATAATAATTTCATCCGAATTAATATTCATCATCGCCGCGATGATATATCCGTTTTCCAAATCATTAGGATCAATCGACAATTTTTCCATAAGAAATTCGCTATTTGGATTATTTTCATCTTTATTTACAAGATCGCTTTCTATGTATGATTGCAAAACACCATCCTTCAATGCGTCGGCTACCCCGACAGCAGCTAAGTCTTCGGCAATTTTTTCTTTAATACTTTGTACGATTTCCTCTATTGAAACTCCAGTAGCCCCAGCTTTATTATTTGTTCCGTTACTACATCCCATAAGTGTAAAAAATAAAATAGCAATCATTCCTGTTATACTTACTGCTTTTTTCATGTTTGCACCTCATTTTTGAAATTGTTCTCCATAATCTTTGACGAAAGTTTTGTGGTTTTGTTTCAAATTATTGGATATTTATTTTTGTATGTGATAAAGTTCACAATATATACTAGTGTATGTTACTAATTTGTTAAACCCTATAAGTAAATACCTTTTAAAAACGGGTATGATAAATAGAAGAAGAGATTAACAGATATAAATTTTAAATAAGGAGAATTGGAATATGTATAAAAAACATGAAAAAGGTCTCATTTGGCTAGCATTTATTGTAGCGGCAATCATGTTTGTTTCCATACTCGGAAGAATCTTTGGTGGGTAAAGGAGGAGATTACATTTTGGTAAATGAAGAAGCACTTTTTTTTAGCCGGATATTAACAGAGCTCACTCTATCTTTTCATATTATATATGCCACCATTGGAGTCGGTATTCCACTTATGATTATGATTGCTCAATGGGTAGGCATCAAGAAAAATGATGAACACTATATTTTGCTAGCTAGAAGATGGACACGCGGTTTTGTCATCACTGTTGCTGTCGGAGTTGTGACAGGAACGGCCATTGGCTTGCAGTTATCCTTATTATGGCCAAATTTTATGGAGCTTGCAGGTAATGTCATTGCCCTGCCTCTATTCATGGAAACTTTTGCTTTTTTCTTTGAAGCGATATTTTTAGGTATATATCTTTATACGTGGGATCGATTTGAGAATCAGAGAAAACATTTACTATTGCTTATCCCTGTAGCTGTTGGAGCATCGTTTTCAGCGGTCTTTATCACAATGGTGAATGCATTCATGAATGCTCCTCAAGGTTTTGAACTTGTTGATGGCCAGCTTGTAAATATTAATCCTATTGTGGCGATGTTCAACCCTGCCATGCCGACAAAAGTGGCGCACGTAGTCGTTACAGCGTATATGACGTCAGCTTTTGTCCTTGCATCGATTGCAGCTTTTCGATTACTAAAAGGGTCCAATCATATTTATCATAAAAAAGCATTGTCACTAACAATGAAGCTCGGGCTCATTTTTTCAATTGCTGCTGCTGTGATAGGTGATTTTTCCGGCAAGTATTTAGCTGAATATCAGCCTGAAAAATTAGCAGCTGCTGAATGGCATTTTGAAACAGAAGGTAAAGCACCGCTTATTATGTATGGTGTATTGGATGATGGTGAGGTAAAGTATGCAATTAAGCTTCCATTTGCACTAAGTGTATTGGCTCATAGTGATCCAACAGCTGAAGTGCTTGGATTGGATCAGTTTCCGGAGGACGAAATCCCTCCCTTATACATCCACTACCTTTTCGACATCATGGTAACGATAGGAGTATGGATGGTAGTATTGTCGTTTGTATTCTGGATAGGTATGAAACGGAGATGGCCAATCATTCATACAAAGTGGTTTAGATGGCTAATTGTATTAGGAGGTCCTCTTTCTATCCTTGCGATTGAAGCAGGTTGGTGGATGGCGGAAGTTGGTAGACAGCCGTGGGTGCTGCGAGGGTTAATGCGTACTGCTGATGCTGCCACCTCTAGTAATCAAGTTGACCTTATGCTTGTTTTATTCGCTGGCTTATATGTCATTTTAGCAATTGGGACGATTGTCGTGTTAAGCAGGATGTTCCGAAAAAATCCTGTTGAACGCGAATTGGAAGAAAGAGCTGCAGAAAAAGGCGGTGTTCCAAAATGAATTTAGAAATTCTCGGTATCTCTGTTCTTTGGACTTTCTTATTTGGATATACGATCGTTGCGTCTATCGATTTTGGAGCTGGATTTTTCAATGCTTATAGTGTGTATGCGGGGAAAAAGCATATTTTAACGAATATCATTCAGCGGTATTTATCACCCGTGTGGGAAGTGACCAACGTCTTTCTCGTCTTCTTTTTTGTAGGAATAGTCGGCTTTTTTCCAAAGACCGCTTTTTATTATGGGACAATCCTTTTAGTACCAGCGAGCATCGCAATATTATTGCTAGCCATACGTGGCTCGTACTATGCATTTGAAACATATGGATCAAGAGGACATAAAGGATATGCTTTTATGTACGGATTATCAGGGCTGTTTATTCCCGCATCATTATCCATCGTTCTAACGATATCCGAGGGTGGATTTGTTTCGCTGGTTGATGGAAACCCTGTTTTGGATTACTGGGCTTTATTTTCTAGCCCGCTAACATGGAGTATCGTTGTGTTGAGCCTTGCTGCTGTATTATATATCTCGGCAGTCTTTCTTACATGGTATGCCAATAAAGCGAAGGATTCGAAAGCGACTGAACTAATGAGAAAGTACGCTCTGCTTTGGGCTTTCCCGACAATCGTAACCGCAGGCGGAATTATCGTTGAACTGCGATTCCATAATCCTGAGCATTATGGAAGGATTCTTGGTCTTTGGTGGATGTTCGCTCTATCTTTTCTAATGTTTATCGGTACTGTTTGGCTCATATGGAATCGAAAGCACTACGGACGTGCATTCGGCTTACTCGTTGGCCAATTTGCTCTTGCCTTTTATGCATACGGATTTTCCCATTATCCATACTTGCTTTACCCTCACCTAACGATTTATGATGGGTTTACTAACAAAGCGATGGCAATATCTCTCGTCGTAGCTTTTATTGCCGGTCTATGTTTATTGATTCCTTCGCTGTATTTGCTATTACGATTGTTTTTATTCGATAAGAAATATGTCGAAGGAAAATCAGATTATCATCCTTAAGGAGTGAAGTTAATATGACTAATTTTTTTATATTTGCCGCTCCGTTTATTGTATTGGCAGTTTCCATTGGCGCTGCATTTTGGGCAGCTCAAAGAGATGAACCTTATTTTGACGAGTAATCAAAAAGAAGAATAGTGATAGTTTCTTATCAATATGTAACCTGTATAAAGGTAACGGGTTTGGTTCAGAGAGAGAAAAAATTGAAATAACAAATAAATTAATGAGTGTTTTAGCAAATGCTTTGACAGTAAATTAGGCTAGAAAATACAAATAATTAGCAGTTAACTTAGCAAATAAAAAGGCTTTGAGTTACATCCAAGCCTTTTTTCGTCTTCTTTAATTTTCTTCATTCCAGGAAGACATAAAAACTCTTCAGAATAAACTGCATTGTTATTGCGGTCTATATTTTCGTTAAAAAAGTCAAACTTCAGATATATGAGTTGGATCCGCTAAAACTATCTGCACCCATCTCCCAACGTAACGCTTTTTAAGATATTAGAGATTTATATATCTCTCCAATAATCCCTTCCATTTGATGAACGCCTAATTCTGCATTCGTCATAATTACGGCACCTTTTTCTAAATGTGGATAGGCCACCATCATACACTGAAAACCTACTCCCCAACCCATAGATGTAATTTCTAATTCTTTTTCAGATCCCTCTAGAAATACACCTAATCCAGTCCAGCTTTTTCCTTTTTGAGAAGTTATCATTTCGTTAGCTAAACTTTTGGAAATTCCAAGTTTACTTTCTCCTTTTAAAGAATTCATTAGCTCAAGAACTAATGCAACTAAATCTAATGAAGTCGTCCATAATCCTGAAGCTGTTGGATAAGGGTAGATAGGATATTTTCCATCTACCAATTCACCTTTTTTGTTATGACCACAAGAAAAGTCTTCTTTATCTATCTCTAACATCGTTATATTTAAATAGCTATTTTCCATTCCTAATGGCTTAAATATGAACTCATTTACCACTTGGTAAAACGGCTTTTTCGTCACATCTTCTATTAGTTGCTGAATAATACAATAGCCTGCATCTGAGTAATGGAATTCACTTTCTGGCTCGTACTGTACTTCAATAGGAACCTTACAATATGGTGTTTTTCCCTCCAGCAATTCAACCATTAAAGGAATTCCTATATATGAAATTAGTTCAAAAAAACTATCTTCAGGGTCCTTTATTCCAGATTGATGACTAAGCAAGTTTCTTAAAGTAACTTTTTTATTTTTTGTAAATTCATTCTCAGGCACTTTCCACGTTACAAGTTTTTCATTTACATTTTCATCTAAATCAAGAAGTCCTTCCTCTATCAGCTTTAAAGCTGTCATTCCAGTTAAGAATTTACTAATCGAACACGCACTAAAAATAGAATTTTCATTTACTTTTCTATTGCTATTTATCTCAAGTAAACCGTAATTTTCTGTTCCGCTAATTTGACCGTTTTCAATTAGCGCAATACTTAAACCTTGCACTTTATAATGTTTCATTCGTTCTTCAATGTTGATATTTTTTAACTTCATATTATCCTCCCAGTAAACATTATAGAAATACTGTAACACGAATGTATGTTTTGCTGTATATATTTGGAAATATTATTAACATAAATTTTCCGTCGTTTTTTCAAAAAAAGTAGTTCGCTTTTTATAATACGAACTACCTCTATAATTAGAATGTTATTTATTGTTTTCTCTCCTTCAACCAAGCACTTTAGCATAGAGGCTGCCGTTTTTTAAAATCAACTTGTACGTATAACTTTTTTGGAATTAAAACCTAGTATTAATAACACTGTTCCACTACTAATACCAGGTATTAATAAATACTACTTCATATAATATATTAATATAACGTTGTATTAAATCCACTAAAAAAAGCATCAATCACGATGCTAATTTAAATTTTTTTAATAGGTATTATATACATTTTCACATTCTTCACCAGTCGGCTCATAAAAACAATGAAGTTTATATCTTCCTACTAAAGGTTGATCATACCATTGTGATGGACAATCTCCTGGTGGTCTAAAATACCATAAACTATATTTAGATGGCCAAAGCCGATGTCCATTCACTGCTTTTCTTGCCAAACTTCTTTCTTTTTCCCTTGCCCCCTGATAAAAATATCCGTGGATAACTGCTTCAAAAGCGTGGGGCTGATAAATCATTTGTGGAATCGTTCGAATACCTTTAAAATCGGAACAATTGGCCCTAATTCGATTGATACCCACATTACCAATCATTAACATGCCTTGTGTTCCCTCACCTTCTCCTTCAGCCCTTAATAGCCTCGCCAACAAATCAATATCTGATTCTCTGGCTTTAACAACAGCCATACCTCCACCTCCAACGATCGTTCACCATTATCCTATTTCTAATAGGTGCTATTGTTGACGAAGGTTAGGTTAAAAAAGTCTTCTAGCTAGCTTGGCAACTTTTTCAGGTGCTTTATAGGAAAGATATTCTTGATGTAAAGCTTGAAAATAACTAATATCACTCGTTCCTAAATTTCCAATCGTTAGACGTGGAATTAGGCGTACATGTATAGGATCACTATTTGTTTCATTAGTTGACAATGCCATTGACATATTAAAGCTTGCATATCCTTGTTCGCTTAAGGCGGCGAAAATAGACTTTAATCCTTCTGCAAAATCAGTCCAATTTTGTTCAGTAATATCTAGAAGAGTCGCTGATTTAGTAAATATCCCAATAAAATCATTATGACTTTTCGGAGAGAATGCATGGAGCCAGGCTACACTTCCTTTTTCGCCGATCCACCTTTCTGCGGTTTCCTTTTCCTTACGATATAACTCGGAAAAATATTCTAATCCTGTTTCTTGTTTAAAATCATTTACTTTCTCGAAAACATTAGCTTGATAATTTGTAGGTGAGTCAGAAATAATCACGTGTAGATGAGGATGTAAAATACTCCCTCCTGAGTAAGGAAGATAGTTCCAATTTATAGAAATGCACTTTGCTTTATTGTCTGTTTCTATAACCTTTTCAATATATTTTTGGGCAGCCATAAATGCATCTTTAATCATGGATGTAGTGAATTCTTCCAACCGTACGTAATGTTGCCCTGAAAAAACAACGACTCCATTATGCTTGCTGTAAGGAAAAAGATTTGGAAATACAATCGCATCTCCATAAAAAATTCTCCCTTCGTCCGTGATTTCTTTCGGGAATAAAGGCGTCATTTTTAGTATATTTTCAGAACAAAACGGACAATTTTTTCCACTTGTTTGTTCAGCTGCCTCTGTATAATCAGGTGGTGTTGGTACTAACCCCGGATCAAATACAAGACGAGAACTCTCACCAGTTAATGGATCAAAACGAATTTCTGTTTTTCGTTCAACTTTATTTCCTTCTCCGTCTAAAAAAGTAAACCATTCTTCATTTTTAATAAATTCTATTGTCACGAGCAAACCCTCCTACACCCTTAATCTTTTATGAAAAATATTTTCCCATACCTTCCAAGGAATTAAATTCTTTAAAAAGAGTGACAACTTAACCCCTTTTCCAATTGGATACCGAAGTTTAGTAATTTCTTTTTTGGAACAAAGATTAACGATAAGATTAGCGACTTCCCGTGGGTCACAGTGGTTTGATTTTCCTGACTCTAATTCCTTTTCTATGGCTTCCATATAAGAGGAGTAAGGTGATGTCACAACGGTTGATTTTTCAGCTATCTTTTTCCCTTTAGTCCATATATTCGTCGAGAATGAGCCAGGCTCTATGAGAGCTACATCTATTCCAAATGGTTTAACCTCAAGACGAAGGCACTCTGACCAGCCTTCAAGAGCATGTTTTGAGGCAACATATGGCGAAAGTCCGGGAAATCCAATTTTTCCTGAGATGCTGCTCAAATTGATGATCTTCCCACTCCGCTGCTTCCGCATATAAGGAAGTACAGCTTGTGTTACTTTAATCAATCCAAAAAAGTTCGTTTGAAACTGTTTTTCGTATTCTGATATGGCTGTCTCTTCACAAAAGCCGCCTAAAGCAAATCCTGCATTGTTAATTAGGATATCAACAGAAGGCAGTCGGGTTAATTGATTAGAGAACTGTTCAATCGATTCCTTATTTGTGACATCAAGTTGCATAAAGGTTATTTTTGAAAGTATACTATCTTGTTTACATAACCTTATTATTGTATCCTTATTTCGCAAATCCCTCATTGTTGCTATAACAGAAAAGTCATTTCTTGCCAACTCTAATGTCGCAAGCAGCCCAAAGCCGCTAGAAGCTCCTGTGATGACCACTGTTTTATCCATTTATCGTTATCATCACTGGACAGTGATCGCTCCCCATTACATCACAGTGAATCTGTGAATCTATTAACTTATCGGCCATTCTTTCGGAAACAATAAAATAGTCAATCCGCCATCCGATATTGCGCTCCCTTACCTTGTTCATAAGATACCTCCTAATTCGATAAATGTAAAGGATAAAAAAAGAACAGCAAATTATGCTGTCCGTAGTAAGTATTCTGCTATTTTCTTTCCGCCAAGTTCCTTCTTAATCGTGACAGTTATTTTTAAGTTCTTTTTCTTATTCGTTTCCTTCATTATAGTCACCTCGATACAAAGTTGTCTAGTTGCTTTGTATCGAACTTTCGGAAGATGTAAAGCAAGTCAGGAATAAAATTTTAATTTTATGCTTCTTTTTGCTGAAGTTTTTGATATTCTTTTTCTGTTTTGTCTTTTTTCGGTCTACCTCGTCCTGGCCTTTTTTTAATAGGCCTGTTTTTCTGAAGCTTCGAATGAATTTCTTCTATACTATATCCGTTTTTAAGTAATGCTTCAAATTCTAACTTAAATATGCCAATCCAACCTTCTGCCCAAGTAAAATCAGTATTCCCTCCGTTAACAATTATTTTACAAGTTTCCCAAGTAGACATTAAACTTTTTCGATTATAAACCTTTTGTAAATCCCTTGCAAGGGCACCTGTAGATGGAAATTCCTTATATAATTGTCCGTTATAAAAAACAACTACTGGTTTTGAATTTATAGCAACAAGTCTACGTGTAGTTTCTTCTAAATCATCTCTCGCTTTTGCTGCTTCAGACTGCCTTTTCTTCCATTTTTCATAGTCTTCTTCCGTCATACCTTTTGTTATGTCTCCGCCTCTAGCTCCGTACCTTATGTTATACCATTTGCTTGATTTTACAGTATCAATTCCAAATCCTTGAGAAATGTAGAATATTTCTTTTTCATCTAAGTCTTCTTGAGTTTCTTCAATAAAGATAATATATCTACTAAAATTCTCTATTCCTCTCTTTTGAACAGCTCTTAAAAAGTAAGTTCCACTTCCGTAATAGTTTCTATTCCAAAGAGTATGCTGGCCTACGTACATCATTCCGTTTGTTTCATCAACTGTCACATAAATGAATCCAGCATATTTCTCACGATCAATTTCATCAAATTCATAAGTCTTATACTTCTTTCCGTTAATTTCTATCATTCTACTAACCTCCGATTTATAAAATTTAGACTTCATTTCATCAGCTTAATCTTCAAAATATCATCGTGATTTAGAAAGACTTTTAATCGGTCTCCTAGTTGATATTTTTCTTCTTCATCCTCAATTACAATAAAGTCAGTTTTATCTCCGTTTACGTTCACACAGACATATTCTTGATAGTCACTCAATTGTGCAAATCCGTATTCTTCCAATTCATGAACAGTACAAGAAAAATTCCATCGATTACTTCCATCATTGCATGCTCCTAATAGCATTACTGCCATAGTTAAAATAGCTGCTCTTTTCATTCTAATTCCTCCGATTTTGTATTTTCTGACCAAACAAAAAGAACGCTGATTACTCAGCATTCTTCCAACAATTTAGTAGAGCTTCATATGCTGCTTTTTGCTTGTCATTAAGTTGTTCAGAACGGTCATTAACTATTTCTTTTAGAAGTTCTGAGCCATCAATTCCTAGTACAGTTGATAAAGCTTTGAATCTATCTGATACAGTAGACTCGACACGTATTGAAAATGGTTTCTTCATCATTAAAGCTCCTCTTCATCAATTTCTATTAGGTCCCAAGTATCAAAGAAGAATTTCTTGCATTTGTATTTTCTCGACAAGAACGGAATAACTTCATCATGATAAAGATCATAAAGTTTTTCTTCATTTAGATAAGTATCAACAGCTTCAAATTGATAAGCATGGATAGGCTCCAAGTTTTCATCTTCGAAAATACCAACTTCGAATTTAGCATTATGAGAATACAAATCTTTGAACATCGTAAGACCGATTACAATTCCAGTTTCGAACTCAAGAAGACTTTCATTTATAACAACTTTCTGTACCTTAATTCCTTCGCATAATTCCATAAAGTAATTCCTCCGATTGTTTAGTAGTTGCTTGCATCTCACCAAGCTAATTTCCGCTGTCAAACAAACAGAAGAGAGCCGAAGCTCTCAGTTGATTGCATATAGAAGGATGTGATCTGCTCCAGTATAACCTTTATTTCTCTGAGCAGAAGTCTTTCTTCCATCTTTCGTTCTGTACATTCTACGGGATTCTTTCAAACTTACTGATGCCCATCCTTCATTACAAATTCCAGATTTCATACAATATCGAATTGCTTCTTTCCTACACTCAAAGGTTTCAACAATTTCATTTTCAGCATTTAGAAGATTAATTTTTCTTTGTTCTCCACGAGGTTTCTTTACTGGTTTTTCTTCTGAATTGTTGGAAGCGCCCTCATTTTGAGTTGTACCAAGAACTGTTTGTTCAAAATGTCTGTTTTCTTCTTCAACTTGTTGAATCATTTCAGGAGTGATTTCAAATTCTTCTCCAGTTGGTTGATTAACTTGTTCATTAATCATGTCTCTAGCAACTTCTTCTGAAACTCCATCAACAATCATAAACTCTTGAACTTGTTCTTCAATTTGAGCAGCTTCAATTGCAGAAATCAATTGTTCTTTTTTCATTTCGCTTCTACCAACAATTTGCATTTCACCAGCTAAAGTTCTAAGTTCTTTTACTTTCATTTCTTGTAAATTCATTTCAATTCCTCCGATTTAGTAGTTGAATTTTTTATTTATTTTTTAACTCTTTATATACATTATAATACGCAAACGTACGTTCGTACATACTTTCATGCCATTTTCTTCCATTTTTTTGCAAATAAAAAAGCCTAGCAATTAAGCTAGACTTTCTTTTGAAGATGAATGACTTATCGTTCAATTGTTATTTTTGCGTAGTAAGTTCCATCCATGTAGAGTTGAACTTCAATAGTATTTGAATTCAAAAGTTTATAGAGACTACCAAGAGTTGTCTTAGGACCGTCTGGTTTTTCTTTCATTTGAAGATCCTTACCAGTCTTATTGGTAATCGCTACACTACCGGACATTGTTTGCATTTCAATTCCAGGTACGATTTCTACCTTAGGATCTTTCTGAACGTAGTGACCAGTATAAAGTGGACCTGATACTACTGGTTCTTCTTCGATAGGTTCCTCAACATCTTCTTCAACTGGTTCTTCAACTGTGTCTTCTTCAAGAACTTGATTCAATTCAGATTCAGTCATTGGTTCTGCTGTCACTTGATTGCTGTCAATAACTTCTTGCAATTCTGCTGATAATTCGTTCGCAAGATGAATTTCATTTTCAAGAGCTGTAATTCTCTCGCCCGCATCTTGTAACTGAGTTTCATATTCAGCAATTTGAGCATTAGCTTCATCCAATTCTTCTTGAAGTTGGTTGATTCGTTCTTCATCAAGATTCTTCTGTTCAAGTTGAGCAAGAAGGTCATCACGCAATGCTTTCAGTTCATTGATCTTTGAAACGAGCTTAGCTTCATTTTTACCGAAGATGTTGATTTTGTTGGCATAATCAGAAATTGTTTGCTTTGCTTGATTCAAAGTATCAACTCCATTGAAGTAAACCATACTTCCAAGCACCAAGCCTCCAGATAAAGTTAATGCACCGAAAATTTTTGTTGTTGTATTCATTTTTATATTCCTCCGATTGTTTGAATTTAGATGGGGGAGCAGTTTAGGGACTTAACCCCATCACTTGGTCCATTCAATCGGTATTAAACGAGTTTCACGTAACTGTTGATTACTTCTAATCGTTGAGAATTGTTCTTAGCAGACAATACTTCTCGATTGTAATTTCTTGCTGTTTCATATGAAGCAAGACTTTCCAGTATGAAGCTTACTTCAAAAACAAGATTCTCAAATGTGTATCCGAATAATTCAGATTTCGGAACTTGAACTTTATTTTGGCTCATGGTATACTTCCTTTACAGTAGATTTTTGTTTGTCTGAACAGTTGCGTCAACAACTGTCCAGACCTTAACGACTTTTTCCAATTTGTCGTTATACAGATTTGAGTTGAGGGTTACCGTTGCTGCGGTAGCTCTCTTTCCGTTCTGAGACTAAATCTTGCTCTTGATAACTTAGAGCTGAATTGATTTTCTGAAGCTTTCTTACATTCAATTCAAGACTCAACATTGATTTGAGCAAGATGTTCTCATGCTTTTCTTTTGTACTTTCGGATGATGTTTCAGAAAGTATCAAGTAAGCACGTTTCATCTCATTGATCTCCGAGAAAGAACTTTCCAGAATACTCTGAAATTTCTCGCTAAAGCTTTTGTCATGCATGTTTTTCAACTCCTTTCTATTAAATTTTGAGAGTTGGTATATTTAACTCTCTATTATCATTATAACATGAAAACATGTGTTCGTACACTAAAAGTTTACAAGTTTACCAATTTTTTGACATATTTTAAGAGACTGTTCGAGGCTAAAAAAATAAGGTAGCAGCACCCATTTCAGAGTACTGCTTATTGTTTTTCTTCTTGTTTCATTTCCATATACATGTCTTTAGCTTTCTGACTTGCTTCAGCCACTGATGCAGCTGTAACTGAAATAAGCTTTCCTGAGATTAAAAAGTTATAGTTACGTATCATTTAAAGACTCCCTTCAGCTTCCATGACCATCTTCAATAGCTTCTTGTTGTTTGTTTGTATAGCTTTCTTCTTCATCAAAGCACAGTACTTACTATGAGGAAGAATTTCATCAACTCCTGCATCAATAGCAAACAAGATGTAGACCATCGGATTAAGCAGTTCTGGATTCTTCATCATAAGTTCTAAAGCTTCTTTTTGACTTACTTTCTTTGCCATTCCAATCAGTTCTCGTTCTTTTTTAAACATTATTCAGCACCTTCTAGTAGCAGCTTTATGATTGATTCATCATCGTCATCAAACTTGATATTCGAAATGTCATTGCTGACAGTTTCAATAAGTTCTCTTCTGCTTGTAGGGTCAAGTTGAAGACTTCTAAGTTGATTGTTCAAAGTATTGATCAGCGTATTTCGTTGTTGAAGCATTGGATTCGGAATGACTTTGACTGCTCCTTCTCTTGTAACAAGTTCTTGAGTCATACCAGTTCTAGCAATAATCTTTTCTGCTTCATTTAGTAGATTGAAAGTATTAGCAATTGATACCAAACTAAATTTATCGATTCCAATTAAATGTGTAGCTCCAATATTCTCCAGTTCTTTAATAAGAATTTTGTACATGATTTCATTCTGTAGAAAAAATCCTTTTGGAACTTCTGACAAGTCTGTCTGAGGCAGATTCTTCTTAAATTCTTCTGCTTGCTCTTGTTTCTTCTTAGCACGAGTTATATTGCTATCATTATGAGTCCCCATAATCTTCTTGTTCATAGACTTCCCCTCTTTCTTTGTAACGACATCAACCAACTCAAACGGTCAGCTCTAAAAAACCTCTCCTCCCCCCGTTATTTTAGAGAAGTTAACTTTTTTTGTTTTCGGAGTAGGCGATACTTACTTACTAAACATACTTTCTCATATACTCATAACTCACTTCTTTAATCCCAATACTTCTAAGACTTAGGTTCACTCGATCTAACAGCTTCATTCTATTCATCTTCCTACCAGTTCTATCTAACTCTTGTAAGCAATGATTAGTTAGTACTCTGGCAACAGTGAATCTGAATTCATCTTCATTCATACAATCCTTTACCATTAGTAAGTGATGTAGTTTACCCTTCATTATGCATCCCTCCGATTATCAATTACTAAAGGAAGTAGAGACTACCCCACTTCCCTTCAATACTGTTATTCATCTTCTACTATATTCAATGCTCCAGAGCCTTGTAATGAGATGGAGTACGTCACAAGATCATCATAAGGAAATTCAAGACTAAAATCAGTTATAGTACAATTGCCTTCGTATTTTTTTCCGCTAGGCATCTCTAGATATACATCCACATTTTCTGAATTCAAGTATGCTGTTTCAAGAATTTTATATGCTTCATCAGATTCAACGAAAGCGCCATCAGCATCAATAGAGAACTCTTTAAATCCTTGAATTGATTCCTTCCAAAATCCTGCAGTATCCTTGCTTGTGGCATCGATTGATTCTGCGCTCCGATTGAGCGTGGCGTTCCTTTGACCAGCTAATAACTTTCCTGTTACTGCGTCCTTAATATACAATTTAACCTTCATACCTGAGATTTTTGGCATCGGCTATATCATCCTTTTCATTTGTTATTTTGAAATAAAAAAGAAGCCAGAAAAAAATTCTGACCTCTTAAAAAGCTTGTGAAGAATCTCACATAGGGCGGTATAGTTAAGCAATTATTCCTTTGCAAATCGCATCGTAGTTCGTTACTGCTCCATCTGCAAACATGTCTCCAGCAAATAAAACTGAACCTCGAAGAACATGAGTAGTATCATTTTGTACTGTATTTATTTCAAATGGCTTCTTGATTCCGATTGTGTAAGAATCTGCAATGCTACCAAAGATAACTGGAACTTGTCCGATTGCAGAACCATCTTCTAGAGCATCTGTAACTTCAATTGGAAAGCCAAACAAAGTAGGAACAATTTTTCCATCAATGACAACATTCCTTACAACGTACTGACCTGCGTCATCTTTGAGTTCTGCTACTTTATCAAAGAAGGCTTTGCTCATGTAGAAAGCAGAATTCTTTAAAACTGATGCATTTACATTCATTGTAAGTTTACGAAGCTGTTCAACTTTTAAAGCTAGCGAGATATTGGAAGCGCTAACATTTTCATCAAAAGCAATTCCTTTGAATTCTTCTTCATATTGTCCTGCAAGAATTGATTTTTCAAGAGCTTTAGCTGTTCGACGAGTCATTACCTCTTTACAATACTCTTTAAGGTTTACCCCTGAATCATACATTAGCTTTTTAGACATATTCATTGATACGCCAAGTCTCTTTTTCTTCATTTCTACAAATGAAGCAGTAGGAATATCAACATCCCTAACGTTCTTACCTTCACCAACAAATTCAGCATCTCCGAATGCTGTTTCTTGTGGAATTTTCATAGAATCGCCTTCAAATGGAATTTTTCTAGCAAGAGCATAAACATTCGATTCATGTTCAAGTCCCTTAGCAATTTCACCAATTCCAGTTGATGGAATTCCATCTTCTGCTTTTTGTAAGACACGCGTTTCTTCATTCATAGTATCTTCCTCCATTTTTTCTTTTTCAGCTCGAAGTTCTTCAAGCTTCTTCTTCTCTTTATCAACTAAATTTCTATAAGCAGAATTTTCGGAATCAAGTTTTAGCATCCGTTCTGCCACATCAACAGTTTTTATTTGCTGAAGAATTTCTTTATGGATGTTTCTTTCCTCTTTTTCTTCTTCAACATGAATCTCTGGTTGATCAATAATTTCAATTGAACGAGCTGCAATCGTACTTTGAGAATAGGCAGGATTCTTTACTACTGAGACTTCAAATAATTCAAGGTCTTCGATAGTTCGTTCATATAAATCAGATGAAATTTTCTTCCAAGAATCTTTGATTGTTCTGAAGCCAAATGACATGTTCTTATATAAACCAGCTTTTATAAGTTCGTAAGCATCTTTCCCCCATGAAGTTGGAGTAATTGTAGCTTCCATATATAGTCCTTCTGAATCTTCAGTAAGCTTCAAAGAACCATTTCGTGTTGAAGAAAGAATTCTTTTACTGTCATGTTCTGCTAAGAAGTCAATCTCCTTCTGAGTTCTAATTGCTCGAGAGAAAGCTCCTTTAGCAATCTTTTCTTTGAAGCGTTTTGTTGCTCCAAGAATTTCTGATAATTGTTCAGTCTTATTTACATAGCCCGAGACTACCAACGAACCATCTTCATTCGTTTCAAACTTTGCATTTGAAGTTCTGAGTTCCATCTTTTTCATTTAGTCATTCTCCTTTTCTAAATCTTTGAAATACTCAACTGAATATTGTTCGAGCATTTCTTTAGTAACGTAATTTCCACTGCATGTTCGATCTTCGATTGTTAGAAGAACATTTCCATTTGAATCTTCCAACTTATAAGTTCGATCATTTTTTATCCATTTTGCTTCAGACATTTTTTCAGCTCCTAAAAACAGCAAAAATAAAAAAGACGTCCAATTAAGGACGCCAAACCAGAAAGGAAATTCATTTTATGAAGAGCAGCTGAAGCTGCTAAAATTTGTAAGAATCGGAGGAACTGACCTGGACATAATCAGTTCCACCTTTCATCCCATCTACCGTATAAGAAAAGTTAAGCTGCGAACCAGACAGCTTAACCAAAAATTTTTAAATTTGGGATAAGAACTGATTAGAAGTTGAATCGTAGTGGATAAAGCTAGGAAACAAATCTAATCAGTTCTCAAAAGATATGGAACTTCGAGCTGACTTCGAAGTTTTGAGATTAGAGTCCTTGAAAAAACTAATCTCTACGAGACATTATTATTCTAAGGAGGAGAATAAAATGAAATAGCAGGGGTGAAAGCATTGGAAACACCCCTGTTAATATAAATATATAGATGTAGAAGAATTTGTACGTAAAAGTTGTTCATTTGGACAACTTTTTATCCCTCTAATATAATTATATGAAAGCTAGTAGTTACTAGACACTTTAGTACGATTTTCTTTCATTTTCTTCCATTTTTCTTTTATTCTTTTAACTTCTTCACTATCTTCACGAGATTCAAATTTTACTTCCGTATAATGAATTTTTTTCGCTTTCTCTTTTTGAGGAAGTACGCAGCAAGAACCTCTTGTAATCTTCTTGATATTTGATAGACCTCGTTTGCTCTTTTTGACTCGATATTCTTCTCCGAATGCATGTCGAATTTTAGATCACCGCCTGCTCGACTTCTTCCATTTTATTTCTGAAATATGAGTAATCTTCAAATGGAAGAATATCTTCTGATTTATAATCTAACCAATTCATAGTTCTTTCAGAATAAATGATGAGATTAGATACATCGATAAAGCACCTTCGATTTTTATTGCAGTATGAAATAAGTTCTTTTTCAAGCTGTCTAATTTGTTGAACTCGTTTCATTTGCTTCTTTTCAATTTCAAGTTTTTCTTCGTTAGTTAGTCGTGCCATGATTACGCCCTCCGATTTTCTTTTTAAGTTCTGATACTTCTCGAAGCTTACAAATGTAGTAATGCCTCAGAATTGGCTTTCCTCTGCGGAAGGAATTATTTGCAGATTGTCTACTTACTCCGATTGATTTAGCAGCAGTTTCTTGAGAATCATGAGTGCTTAGAATTTTAAAGCTTGGGTCAAGAACAACCCACTGTCTATTTAATTTGTGAATTTCTTTTTTGATGTATCTTCGATCAATTTCTTTTTGAGAAAGCATCAAGTGATCAAAAGCTCCATTTTCCCAAGCATGCTTTAAGTTATCTGATTTGCTGATGATTTCTAAGTTTTCTACTTCATTATTAAACTTGTTCAAGTCTTTATGATTAACAGTCATTCCTTCTGGAATTGGTCCAATCCAAGCCTCAGCAACAAGCAGATGAGTATAGTATCCATGAGTAAAAAGATAACGATTATCTTCATGTCCACCATTAAAAGAGAAATCTTTTATATCATCAAGAGTTTTAATAAGTTTGTTCCTGGTCTTTATGATATTATTTCTTGCTCCTACCACTTTGTCTCCAAGAACCTGAAGATTTCCTTTATTGCTGACATTAAATAAAATGTCATCTTTCTCTAGTAGTTTCCATTTCTCCATTTTGATTCCTCCATTTGATTTGTATAATTCTATTATTTCTGTCTTTTGAAAAACGTAAATCAAATTTACAAAATAGTTTGGAGAAATTTTATTTGCTTACGTAAAAAAACGTAGTGAAACGGAGTTTTTTTTACGTAATAAATATATTTAATTATTTATTATTTAATTATTTAGTGTATCAGTTTGGAGCGTTTGGACCCTTTTTGAAATATCAAAATGGAGCGTATGGAGCCATTTTGTACAGATGAAAAAAGGAACTAAAATTTAGCTCCTTTTCATCGAATTTCATAGTCTTTTAGAATTTCATATTCTGTTGTTCTTTCTTTCAAGTTATTTCCTTTGTCAGTTATTTTAATCCAGTTCTTTTCTTCAAGTGAATTGATGGCATTCGTCAAAGAGTTCAGGTTTTTCACACCACTGTAATGGGCAATATTTGAACGTCCAATTCGAAGTCGTTTCAAGTTTTTCTGTTTGTAAATATTCGAGTTTTTTATGAATCCGAATAGAACCAAGAATACTCGTATTTCGTTTGTTTCAAGTTCAAGAAGTTCATCAATTTCAAGTTCATACAAGAATGAGAAATTAACCAGGTCATACGGAAACTGAACAACGAATCTTTCATTAGCAGAAAAATCAGCTGGAATAAAATCAACTACTAGATGATTTTCCATACATTCATCAATCATCTTGTAAACTGTTGATCTTGCAACTTTTCTAGTTACTCCACTTGTTTCAGCAAGTTGCTTAATTGTAAATGAAGAACGACGATTTCCATTCATTAATTTTATCATTCCTAAGACAACCTTACTGTCATAATTCCTGAGTAAAGATTTTCCATAATAGAATTTGTAATCATCGATATATGATGGTTTCTGTTCCATTCTACACCCTCCATCTGATTTATTTATTATCATTATTTCTGTCTTTTCAAAAACGTAAATCAAACAGAGTAAATTCTTTTATAATAAAATATGGAATTTATAATATATTTTGAGGTCACTAGAAGGCCATACAGAGCTATTCCGGACTCATGAATAATAATGACCATTCGAAGGAAATTGAAAGGTCTTAGAGCTAATCAGAGGACTTTGTGGAATTGACTGTTTTTAAAATTTGGTCATGTATTCTTCATTATTTTTGACAAAATCCAGTCTGTTGAGTTACTCATCATCTGGACTTAAAATAAATGAAAATAAGCTTTTTGACCTTCGGAATGGTTATAACCGCAACACTTTGAAAAGTTCAAAATTGACCATTTTCGTGTATTTCCCTCAAGAAAAAAGACCGAGCAAATTATGCCCGATCTAACTCAAATACGATTCCATTTATTTCAATCTTGCTGCTCAAAGGATTTGCCATTCTTTCTAATACTTCATTGATCTCTCGTTGAACTTCTTCAGCATAAGTATAAAAGTCAACATCCCCGAAAATTTCTGCAACATACAAGAATTCTTCTTTAGTTGAAAGTAAGTTTATCAAGTTCATTTCTTCTACCCCCAATTTGTTTGAAGGTATTATAGGTTCTTAATAAAGAATGTAAACCAAAAATCAAAAGTTTTTAGTAATCTTCATCAATTTCTGATTTGTTACCTGGTCGAGTAGTATAGTATTCGTCATAAAGCATGTTCAGCAGATTCCATTTTTCTTCAGCTTCAAGGTTCTTAATAATTTCGAATACTTCATTTGCTTTCATTATTCATCCTCCTTAGTATGGTAGTTCATTTTCTTCAGACAGCCAATCATAGAACGGAAGATCATTTCGAGCTTTCTTTAGAAACTGTTCGATTGGTTTTATCTTACCATGCTTCACATTATGCCTGTACAATGCATTCTCAAGAGCTGTTCTGAAGTATGCTCCAAAGTTCTTAACATCAGGATTTTGTTCGATTTCTTGCAATACTAAAAAACAGACCTTTTTGCTAAGTCCTTTGCTCATGTATTCTAAGATTAATTTGTCAATTGTTTCATGATTCTTGTTAACAAAATTATTCTTTGAATCTTTGTTAAATTCTTTGTTAAATACTTTGTTAAATACTTTGTTTTGTGTATCAGTCGGAGTAACAAACGATGTATCATACGGTGATTCAGACGGTGTATCATTTTCAATTTCTTCTGTCTCAATTGGCTCTACGATGAAAATATTTGCTGCTTGTTCTCCGTTCTTTCGCTTTGCTGCATTTACAGTTATAAGTCCTAAACTCTCAAGCCTCTGAAAGAATCTTTGAACAGTAATTCTTGCAACGGGTTCTTTGAACCTTCTCTCGAACATTTCTCTGAATGATTTGTTAGAAACTGAAAATACTCCTTCTGCTTTTTCAGCCAAGTCTGCTGCAAGCCACATCATTTGTTGTTGCTTACCTTTCGGTATCCAAAGCTCTGATAATTTTTCGATAAACTTTTGCTTATTATACTTTCCTTTGCTGTACTTTATAAGTTCTTCTGGTTTTGCTGTTAATAATGCTTCCATTTCTCTCTTCTCCTTTTGACATAGAAGAAGAAGCCTGCTAAAATGAATATAACAGAATTTTCTTCTTCTTTCTGTATTGAGTCAGTTTTGGGGCCGAATCCAATAAGCTGGCTCTTTATTATTTATTATACCATATTCAGAATATTCCGTACACTTCTTTAGTCCATGAAGGTAATGTCAATTTCTATATGATCTTTATTTCTGTAATAATCGATACGTTCAATAACATTACGTAGAATTCTGTTTTGTTCTTCAATTGGTTTTTCTTGAAGTTGAGACAAATCATCAAGAAGTTGTTCAATTCTTTCTGTATCACTTTCTATCGTCCGTTGAAGAATTATTGTTTCAATATCTGAAACACGCTGCCTTAGAGCTTCAATTTCTGATTCAAACTGCTTGTCTCTTTTACTAAAAACTACTTCATTGATTGTTCCGTTTAGTAGAACATCAAGAAGTTTGTCTTTTTGTTTTTGCTTGTCCAATATATTTTTTTCTACTATCTTCTTTTCTTTCTGTAGAAGTTCAATACTTCCATCTGATTTCCCTTGATTAAGCTCTTCCAGTTTTTGTCGAATAATATGAGTTCGTTTCTCAACTTGTTCGTAGATAGTTGGCATAATTAAATGAATGCTACTACCACCATTTGGGCATCTTTCATCTCCAATAAAATGTCTGCATTTATTGATGTTGATGTACTTGCTTCTATTCTTACTATTGCCACGACTTATAAGCATCTTTCTTCCACATAATTTGCAATAGATCAATTTATCAACTGGAGACAGAACTTTTGAAATTCGTTCTTGGAATCCTTTCCTTTTTTCAGTTTCTTCTTGAACTTTGAAGAATTCTTCATAAGAAATAATTGCTGGATGGGCATTTTTAACTACTACTGTTTCATCGAACTTCTTACTTTCAAAAATTACTTCTCCTAGATATGCTCGATTTCTAAGCATTTTTGAGATTGTTTTATCATGAAAGACATGTCCATCACGAGTTCGTATTCCTTCGTTGTACAGAATTCGATATATTTGAGTTATCGAATGACCTTTTAAAATTAGCTTAAACATTCTACGAACAATAGCAGCTTCTTCTTCAACAATTTCAAGTTTCATATCAGGTCCTTTTGAATAGCCAAATGGCGGTGCATTAACAAATTTTCCCTCTCTAGCTGATTGAATACGCCCAAGATGCATTTTTTTTGAAGTTTCACGATATGCCATCTGATTGAACGTTCCTTTGAAGATACTCATCATCTCGTTCATTTGATTTGAAGGGTCAATTATGTCATTGTCTAAGACAGCATGGATAATGACTCCATTTTCTGTTAAAATATCAAATAGCTCTAGCTGTTGCTTCAAACTACGAGTTAGTCTTGAAAGTTCCATGACTACAATAATTTGATACTTTCCAGTATTTATTAGATTGAGCAGTTTTTGATAGCCTTCTCTTTCTTCATCAACTGAACTTCCAATCTCTTCAAGATAGTCATAATCGAAGTTGTTTTTCTTGCAGTAAGCAATCATTTCATTTTTATTCTTTTGCAGTTCTTCTTCTGTTCCTCTCGACTTCCTGTTGTAGATTATAGCTTTCATGCTGTTCTTCCTCCTTATGAAGCTACTATCGAATTAACCGGCCCCTTACTCATATACGACCACCACGTGTAAGCACCTTCTTGGTTTGGATAAAAATGACGATAAGAATCAATAAAACCACTTTCAAGTAAGGTTGTAAACTTTCCTCTCTCCTCAAAGGTAAAACCTGAATTACCGACATTAGATTTTGGATTTCGTAAGTCAATCTCTTTATGGGCGACATTCAAATCACCGCAAAGGATTATAGGTTTAATCTTGTCCAGCTCTCTTAAATAAAGGAGCATTCTATCTTCCCATGATAGACGATAATCGAGCCTAGCTAAATCTCTTTGTGCATTAGGTGTATAAACATTTATTAAAAAGAAATCTTCGTATTCTAATGTAATGATTCTTCCTTCTGGTTCTTCCTCCTCTTCTCCTAACCCATATGAAACATTTAAAGGTAATATTTTGGAGAAAACCGCTGTACCCGAATACCCTTTTTTCTGTGCATAATTCCAGTACTGGTGATAGCCTTCTAGTTCCAGTTCGATTTGTCCTGCCTGCAGTTTCGTTTCCTGAAGACAAAAAATATCTGCATCTACCTCTTGAAAATAATCTAAAAATCCTTTTTTTACACAAGCTCTTATCCCATTTACATTCCAAGATACAAGTTTCATTTACTGTTTGTCCCTTCATTTCCTGTATAAAATTGAATCCATGATTGGTTCGTATCCAATTTCCATATAGATTTTATTCGATGTTGGATTATCTAAATCGGTATATAAGCTTGTTGTTTTATAGCCTTTATCTAACATTAATTGTGAAAGTGCGGAAACGCAGCTAGAAGCGAATCCTTTTTTCCTGTTTTCTAACGGAGTAAAAACTAAGCTTATACAAATATTAGTCCGAGTTGGACGACTTATACACGCCATCGTCACAATCCTTCCGTCTGTTTCCCAAGCGTACATTCTTTCATTTTTAATAATGGCTATTGCTTTTTCTTCCGATTCTTCCAAACTTATTTTCTCATCTGCTTCTTCACAGAACAAATATACCCATTGTTTTACGACTGAAAGATCCTCCATCGTTACGAGACGGAGTTTTCCATTTGTATCTGCTTCTTTTTTCACTTTCGTTAATTCATATATTCTTTGATTCATTTGGACAAAGAAATTTGATTTATCGATAATATTGACAGCTTTATCCGTAAAATCTCTTTCTCCTATCAAACCTGGAATATTTTCAACTTGATCACGAATAAGCTTGGCAATCTCAACAGCTTCTTCATCAGACATTTCGGGTGGTCTTGATATAATAATTTGCTTCGGATGTGTTTGCAACAACACAATCAACATTTCCTCATCCCGTGTAATTGTGGCCATCAAGTAAATAGTTGATTCCTCAGTTAATGAACCGAGAATGCCAATAGGTAGATTATTCTCAACTTCATGTTTATAGAGATGCGGCAAAACATCTGATTTGAACTCCTCATAATCATCGTATTTTCTCAATTTTAACATTTAAACAGCTCCTTCTTATATTAATTAGGCTTTTAGCAATATCCTTATGTGGGATAGGCAAATAAGGCTGCAATTCATTCCATGCATGTTCATTTTCCTCGTCTCCTGTCGAACCAAAGAAAAGCTGTGACCCATAATCGGAGATTTCTTGTAATGCCCATCGATATAAATAAAACTTAAAAACTTCTATATGAAATTCGACATCATGATGATGTTTTACATATTCTAATAGGAACGGTTGAAAAAAATCGTTATCTGTAAAAGAAAAAACATCTCTTTCTACAGGACCATATGCCAGCCAACCAAAGTCAATTAAGTGCAAAAACCCTTTTTCATCACGAATAATGTTGGCAGTGTTTGGATCTCCGTGAGTAATCGAATATTTTAATGGTAAAGCTTGTAAATGATTCTGTATTATTTTCATCTGATTTAAAGTTACACGAAGATCTTCTTGTTCTTTTGCAAATAATTCCTTTGCTTGCTGTCTATATGTATGAGCAGCATTATCATTTTCTTCTATAGTATGTAAAATCGCTAGTATGTTTTTTTCAAAAGGATTAGCAAATTGTTCTTGTGACAAGCCATCTATTTTATGAATATCAATACGATGAAAATCAGCCATCATCTTAGCGATTTTGACAGTGTCGGCCAACGTAATTTTGTCTTCGTAAATAGATTTCCCTTTAATATAAGGAAATATCGATACTTGATATGGCCCAAAATGAACAACGACATCACCAGATTTTGATAGAATTGGTGGCAGCAAATATGTTTTCTTTTCATGAAAATGTAAATAATGAATTGCCGAAAGTGCTGTAGAAAGATCCATTTCCGTTTTAATTGCTTTTACAAAATACTGTTCTCCAGTTTTAGTTTCAAGAGAATAACAATATCCCTCTTCACCTTTTGGAATAAATTCAATTTTTACTCCTTCTCCAATACTATATGATTGATTGATAAAAGCTAATAAATCGGATCTATGTATCGTACTATTATCTACTTTCACCTTTCCTCCTCCTATACAAAAAACTTATGGGCCTAGGTGGTCCATAAGTTTCTTTAGTTCCAGTCGTAAGGTGTTTCTTGATATACATAATAATTAAGCCAATTCGAAAATAATAAATGGCTATGTGATCGCCACGTATTGATAGGTGGTTTTGTATGGTCATCATTTGGAAAATAATTTTCCGGCGGTTGAATATCGATTCCTTTATTAATATCACGTTTATACTCTTCCGCTAAAGTAGTAGTATCATATTCCAAGTGACCTGTTATCATAATATTCTTTTCATCTTTTGATAAAATGATAAAAGGTCCTGCTTCGCCTTCGGAGAGTAGTGATAATTCTGGATGAGTTCTAATTTGCTCACTTTGAACGCTTGTATTTCGTGAGTGCGGAGCAAAAAATACATCATCAAATCCCCTAAATAATTTTACAGTCGACTCAGGGATACTATGCTGATAAATTCCAGAACATTTTTCAGATAACTCATATTTATCAATGCCATAATGATAAAATAAAGCAGCCTGTGCTCCCCAACAAATGTGCATCGTGGAAGTGACATGTTCTTTAGTCCACTCCATAATTTGTTTCAATTCTTCCCAATACGTCACATCTTCAAATGGCAAATGTTCGATCGGTGCCCCAGTAATGATCATCCCATCAAAATATTTCGTTTTAATAGTAGAAAATGTCGTATAAAACTGATCGAGATGGGACTTGCTTACTGTTTTTGATTGATGTGTCTCCATATGAAGAAATGAAACATTCACTTGCAGAGGCGTGTTCCCAAGCAAGCGCAATAATTGTACCTCTGTCTTCTGTTTTTCAGGCATTAAATTTAAGATTAGAATATTCAAAGGGCGAATGTCTTGAGTTGTTGCTCGCTCCTCATCCATTACGAAGATTTTCTCTTTTTCCAATATTTCTCTTGCCGGCATTCTAGGTGGTATATTAATCGGCAACCTTAACTCCCCCTTGCTAATAATGCGCAAGCGCCTTGTTCATCGACGTACAGGCCCACAGGATGTGGGTCCGTCGACGTTGCCACAGGACGTGGCGATTTTAGTCGACGTTCTTCTTCCGGCCTTCGACTGAGATAAAGGAACCACGATAAGCCATGAAAAGCGGAAGGCGCCCGATCAGCCCCGACAAGCAAATGTTCTGAGGCAAAAAAGTCGCTCTTTGACTTTATTGACTCAGGTTATTTGACCTCGAGGGGATGGCGCCTGCAGCTGGACCTGCAAGGCGAATCTGGCTTCCATATCGTACGGAGAAGGACAGGAAGTTTGCTAGGCGATAGGCGCTGTAGCTGGAATAACAAAAAAGCTAATAAAATCAATTATAAAGTTGATTGAGAATTTCATCAATAGCGACTTGAGTGAAAACTTTATTCAAATTTATTCTGATAAAATATAATCCGATTATAAAATGGATCCCCAACTGTAATCTCAAGCGTATTCCATGGTGTCTCTTCAAGTCCTGGTCTTGTGTACTTATAATTTTTCGATAGCAGCTTTTCGTGTAGTGTTTTTATATTGTTAACGGCAATACGAATTGAGCTTCCAGGTGCCGCATCACCATAATGTTCCGATAAATGAATAATGCATTTTCCCGAAGATATTTGCATATATAGAGGTGTATTTTCCTCAAAGTTATGCTTCCAATCTACTTTAAATTCTAAGAAATCCACATAAAATTCCAATGCTTTTTTTTCATCGAAGATTCTTAAAATTGGTATTGGCTCGTACATCGTAATTTCATTTGAATTCATTTTACAACCTCCCTTGTTGATTTCATCATAGTCCAAAACTATATTTTTTACGATGAAATAGTCCTGTTTTATTGAAAATAATGGTAATAATTTGTCTCTGCCATAATGAATATGGTATATATAAAGCAAGTTCATCTGAAAGGGGAATTCTATTGAATAATTGGAAACTGCTTTTTACGATCTTTCTTTCGCTAATTATTTTTAATACCGCGTGTAGTAAAGAAACTTCGGTTATACTTAAGGATCCAAAAAAAGATGAACAAATTAGTAATAAGCAAGATTCTGTTAATAAGTATACTAGTTTGGCAGACAAAAAAAATAAAGAAAATAGCCATAAAAAAATTCAACTTACAACGTATGCTGATGTGGTAGGTGCGGCTCTTTCAGAACCCTTATACGATTCGTTACAAATTAAAAAAGAGCTTACTATTTCGGGGAGCATTGAGAAATTTGAAAGTTTAAAAGGAAGTTATGCCTGGATAAAAATGAAGTATCTTGATGCGGAGGAAACTTTTGAATATTATGCCCCTATAAAGTATGGTAAGTTTTCGCAGTTAATACACTTTTTTAACGGGAAAGGAACCTATTCTGTTCAAATACTACTGCCAAGTACGGAAAAAGAAAATTATTATTCCGAGTTAACTGCATTTGAGGTAACTAATACAGATGAAGATGTTGTTCGCGATGTCACATATACCCCATTTGGCTTGGATGCAGGATTACATATTGCCGAACCAATTGCGGGTCTTATCGAGGGAAGCGAATTAATAAATGTGTCTGGCAAAGTTTCCGAACACTCAGTCATGATTCAAATCGAAAAGGAAGAGAATTCATGGCAGCATATTATTCCAGTCACGAATGGCAGCTTTTCGTTTGATCTTCCTCTATTCTTTGGACAAGGTGTCCATGATGTTCACGTTCTTCTTCCTGACAAGAATTTAGAAAATCGCTATCAGTATGGAAGTACGTTCAAAGTTGTTAATACATCGACTAAAAATATGAAACCCATTGAATACCACCGTGGATATGAGGAAAAAGGTATTGTTCTTGAATCTCCGAAATTCGGAGGTAATGATATCGATTTAATGTTGCCCATTAAGGGATCGATTGATCCAAATGCTGCTGATGCAGATAAGTTAACACATTTATATATAAAAACAAAAAAAGACACGGATGAAGCACTTGATGTTGTGCCAATTCATCATTATCGCTTTGACGAATCTATTTATTTACGATTTGGTCCTGGCGAATATGAAATAACGATTAATGTGCCTGAGATAAACCCGAGTAACAAATCATATTTTAGCTTTTCTTCGATTGCAGCGTTGTCAGTGAACAATATAGCGAAAGAAGATAAACGTGATTTATTGCCATCACGTGGCATTCAATCTGATGCGCCTGAAATCATTGCCCTTGCACATCAAATAACAAAGAATGCTGGCAATGACAAACAAAAAGCGAAAGCGATCTATGAATATGTAGCCAAAAATGTTTCCTACGATGTTGAAAAATATAAAAATAGTGAATTTGAATGGGACGATAACGCTTTAAAAACATTATCTACTAAAAAAGGAGTTTGCCAGGATTATGTTTACTTAGCTGTCGCGCTTTTAAGGGCAAGTGACATAGAAGCAAGATTTATTGCTGGTGACGCAGGAACTGGTGTAAGTAAAGAAAATCACGCTTGGATAGAAGCAAAAGTAGAAGGAAAATGGTTAATCATGGATCCGACTTGGGGTTCAGGATACTTAGAAGGCGACCGTTTCGTTGCAAAATACACCGATAAATACTTTGATCCAAATGAAGCTGAATTTAGTCAAACGCATGTCCGGGAAAAAGTTGAATATTGAAGTCTTGCAAATAAAAAAAGCCTGGCATTTCTATTAAAATGCCAGGCTTTTGTTCTCTAATATCAGGATCCTACTTCCTGCTTCAATTGACTATTGAACAAGCTATAGTAAAACCCTCTATTTTTCAATAATGATTCGTGATTCCCTTTTTCAATCAGTTGTCCATTGTCTAAGACCAAAATTTGGTCCGCGTTTTGGATTGTGTTTAGTCGATGGGCAATAACTACACTCGTCCGCCCTTTCATTAAACGATATAAGGCTTCTTGAATTTTCATTTCGGTAATTGTGTCAATATTGCTTGTAGCTTCATCAAGTATAAGAAGCGAAGGATCGGACAGCATTGCTCTTGCTATCGATAAAAGCTGGCGCTGCCCTTGACTTATTCCACTTCCATCCTGCTTCAAAATGGTATCGTATTGGTTTGGGAGTTTCATTATAAATGAATGTGCATTTGCCATTTTCGCAGCTGTTTCTACTTCAATATCACTGGCATCCAATTTACCATAACGAATATTTTCACGAATCGTTCCTTGAAATAAGTAAGAATCTTGAAGAACGAATCCCATTTGACTGCGTAGGCTTTTTCGCTTAATGTATGCAGTATCATGGCCATCTATTAATATTTGACCTTCATCCGGTTCATAAAAACGAGCAAGCAAATTAATAATAGTCGTTTTACCTGCTCCGGTAGGTCCGACCAACGCTATCGTTTCACCAGGTTTTGCATGGAAACTTACGTTATTAATCGTTTGATCTTCTTCTCCATACGAGAATGAAACATTTTTAAATTCAACTTCACCGACGACATCTTGTAGTGGCTTACTCGCAGTAAGATCTTTCTCTTCTTCTTCATCTAATATTTCAAATACCCTTTCTGCACCTGCCACAGCTGATAAAAGCGTGTTAAATTGATTAGCTAAATCATTTAACGGACGTGTGAACTGGCGAGAGTATTCCGTGAACACAATAATGGTACCAATCGTGATATGGCCTTTTACGGCAAGCCATCCTCCTGCTCCAGCAATGATGGCAAAACTTAAGTTATTTAACATATTCATCAACTTTGGAATAAATCCGGAATAAGTTTGTGCCCAATAACCAGCTTTTCTTAATCTTTCATTTTTCTCCATAAAATCATCAATCATATTTTGCTCTTGAGAAAAGGTTTTAACAATTGTTTGTCCAGATATTGTTTCTTGAATGAACCCGTTCAGATCCCCTAAATGTTTTTGCTGTTCCTTAAACAATCGACCAGTACGATTCGTAATCCATTTCATTCCATAAAACATAAGTGGGATGATTATCATAGAAATTAGGGTCAATAATGGGCTAAGAATGAGCATAACCGTAACAGTTCCCACAAGTGTCAGAACGCTTGAAAATATTTGTATCACTGAACTATTCAACGTTTGACTCACATTATCTATGTCATTTGTCACTCGACTCATTAGCTCGCCATGCTGTCTTTTATCAAAAAATTTTATTGGAAGACTATGAAGTTGACTAAATAACTGACTTCTCATAGTAAAAACGGTCCTCTGACCAATTCCAATCATCCAATAGTTTTGAAGAAAACTTGATAAAGAAAAGCAAAAATAGACTGCCCCAATGACAATTAGAATAACAAAAAGCATATTTCCACTATGTTTTGCAATATAGTTATCTACTGTATTCCCGATTAAATAAGGTCCTAATAAACCTAACCCAGAGCTGAGAAAAACCATAAATAACACGAGAAATAACTGGCTTCGATAAAAGTCCAAATACTTCCATATTCTTATTAAAGTGGACTTCCAATTTTTCACCTTTGATGATTGTTTATTATTGGACATCCGCGAACCCCTCCTTCGCAAATTGGGAATGATAAATATCCCGATACAATGCAGAGGAACTCATTAAGCTTTCATGATCTCCACTAGCTATTAATTTACCATCATCAAGCAATAAGATTTGGTCAGCTTCTTTTGCGGTACTGATTTTTTGCGTAATGATAAATGTCGTACAATCGTATTTGCGTAAAGAGGACAACAATTTTGCCTCCGTCTTTAAATCGAGAGCACTCGTACTATCATCTAAAAAGAGAAGTTTAGGCTTTCTAATAAGTGCACGGGCAATGGATATTCTTTGTTTTTGTCCTCCGGATAAATTTACACCTTTTTGGCCGATTCTAGTATCATACATATCTGGCAGCCTTTGAATGGTTTCATGAATTTGAGCATCTTTTGTACTTTTGATAATATCTTCCATTGTGGCCCCTTCTTTTCCCCAGCCAATATTGTTTTTTACAGAACCAGTAAAGAGGATGGATTCTTGTGGGACAAAACCAATTTGCTTCCGCAACGCATTAAGATCCATATTTTTGATATCGATGCCGTCTATTTTGATCATGCCGCTTGTTACATCATATAATCTTGGAACAAGTTGAAATAACGCTGATTTTCCAGATCCCGTTGCCCCCATAATGGCAATCGTTTCCCCAGCATTAGCCGTAAAAGAAATATCGGATAATACATACGTATCGGTACTCGGATACTGGAAACTAACATGATTAAATTCTACTTTTCCAAAGCCAATGTAATCTTTTGAACCTTTAGTTGTATTCTCAAAATCTACCGAGGTCGCAAGAACTTCAGATACACGTTCAGAAGATGCTTTTCCTCTAGAAAAAGCCATAATAATCCAAGAAAGCATTGAAAGCGCCATCGTAATACGGAAGCCATAATTTATGATGGCTACTACTTCCCCAACATTTACTTTGTTTTGCTGAACCTCAATCGCACCAACCCAAAGAATAAATAATATTCCAATGTTCATAACAAATAAAAGAAGTGGCCCAATCAATTCAACAAGCCGCAATGCTTTGACGGTTTGATCCCGTAATTGTTCATTCGCGTTTTGAAATCGCTTTTCTTCAAATTTCTTACGAATAAATGCCTTTATCAATCTCATCCCTGTTAAATTTTCTTGCATTACATTATTTACTTTATCTAATTTCTCTTGTACAAATCGAAAAAGTCTCCCGCTTTTATTCATCATCCATATTAATAAGATAACCAAGATTGGGATTGGAAGTACAAGAAATAAAGCAAGTTTTACGTTAACAAACAGTGCCATCGTTGCTCCGCCGATTACTAATAGCGGTGCCCTTAATGCAATTCTCAAACTCATAAAGACAGTATTTTGAACTTGAGTAATATCATTTGTTAATCGAGTAATAAGTGATGATGATTGAAAGCGCGCCAAATTATGAAATGAAAACGATTGAATTTTTTTAAATAGTGCTGCTCTAAGATCGAATCCAAACCCTTGGCTTGCGTAAGAGGAGAAAAAAGAATTTGTAATGCCCGCTAAAAAACTTAGCATGGACATACCTACCATGACTCCTCCCCACTTCATTACTACTCCTAAATCTTTTTTTAGAATACCATCATCAATAATTTTAGCCATAAACATCGGATGCCAAAGTTCTACAATAAGTTCTGTTAGCATAAGCATCCACGCAATTGTCATAGTAAGTCGATATGGCTTTAAATATGGCAAAACTTTTCCCATGGTTATATACCCCCACCCAAAACAAAAAACATTTAGCAACCCGTAATTAATTATAATCATAAATGACAAAATTATAAATGTCATGTAAATCGTTTTAATATTTTGAATTTGAAAGTTTATTCTTAAGGATCAATATCATCTATACCAGTAATTTGAAGTAATTCAGATACTGTGACTAATTCATAACCATCATCAATTAGTTTAGGTATAATCTTCTTTAGTGCCTTTACTGTTTGTGATCGTTCTCCTCCTGCATCATGAAATAGGACAATGTCACCTGGCCTATAATTGGATAAAACCTTTTTTAAAATTTACCTTGCACTAATTCCTTTCCAATCTTCGGTATCTTGACGCCAAGACCACATAATAACCCGGTAACCTTCTCCTACTGCTGTATTGATAATCTGGTCATTATAATTGCCGCCTATTAGTCGGAAAAATGTAGTTCTAGCCCCAGTAATGTTTATCATCTGTTTTTTTCATTTCCATTCTCATCTCGTCTATCGTGTTATTATTTCTTTTATAGTGGCTAAATGTATGATTCGCTATTTCATGACCTTCACGTTATTGTCTATGAATGATATCAGCTCTCCAATGACAAAAAAGTTGTTTTGCATCATATTTTCTAAGTGTACATCTAATATTTGGGGAGTATATTTTGAAGATGTTAAAGTTATCACTTTCTTATTAGTGAGTACTTCCCAAATAACATCTCCGGTTTTTTCAAAGTAGTATCTATCATGTTCTCTTGCAAATGCAGGAGGAATGAGCATAAAAAAACATAATATTATTAATCCTTTAGTTATCATATTAGATACCCATTAACTAAACCCCTGAATTAGAAAGCTGTCTCAAATGAAAAAAGTTCAAATTGAGACAGCTCTATTTTCTAATTACTCTTACACTACTGCGTTTTATTTTGATTGTTTGCACAATCTGAAGTATTTTGTTGACTACTCATATTGGCCATAGTATTTCCTTGAGCTTTTTGTTGAGTCCCTGACGTTTTATTTTGTTGAGCTGTATTTGTTGCTGCATTTTGTTGAGAACCGTTGGATGCGTTCATATTAGTGAGTTCTTGCGAAAACTCGGTAAGTGGGTTTGTTGCGCCAGCAAGTACATTTTGGATCCCCGTATTTTGGAACTTTTTCATGAAGTTTTGAATTGGAGTCATGAGCTTTCCGTTTTTGTATTTACGAAGACCATACATAGCAGCACTTAAACCAACAGTAGTCAATATGGGCACCCACATTCTATTTGCCTTTTTTGCTGTATTTTTATTTAAAGGAAAAATGGGATTTTTATTCACGGACAAGGCTCCTTTTTTTTCGTTTCATTGTCCTTAAAGTGGACAATATTATTGTTTGTAGTTAATAAACCTTTATGACTACCAACATTTTCATGACTAACACAAATTACATGCTGCATGGTATGATATAAGCATACAGAGTATTAGAAAGAGGCGTTGTATGATGGAAAAGAATTTACATATTGCTACCTTTGCGGGAGGATGCTTTTGGTGTATGGTAAAACCATTTGACCAGTGGGATGGAATCGAAAGTGTTATTTCAGGTTATATGGGGGGCCATTTAGAAAATCCGACATATGAAGATGTAAAAACGGGAGAATCCGGCCATTATGAGGTCGTTCAAATCACATATGATCCTTCAATTTTTTCATATGAAAAATTATTGGAGATTTTTTGGCAACAAATTGATCCGACTGATGAGGGAGGTCAGTTCCACGATCGCGGTTCGTCTTATCGCAGCGCTATATTTTATCACGATGACGAACAAAAAGAGGCTGCTGAATTATCAAAATTAGAGCTTGCTTCTAGCGGCAAATTTCAAAAACCGATCGTAACTGAAATATTGCCGGCACAAACTTTTTATAAAGCGGAAGAATATCACCAAGATTATTATAAGAAAAATAAAGCTGAATACTTAGAGGATCGACAAAAATCAGGCAGAGATGAATTTATTAAAAAACATTGGTAATAAAAAACGGCGAAGAAAATGTCATGTTTTCTTCACCGTTTTTCACATTATAAACTTAATCCTCCATTAATATGCAGCTCTGTACCTGTTACTTGCTTAGATTCATCAGATAACAAATATACAACACCATAAGCCATATCCTCTTCTGTTTGCATTTCCCCAGTAGGGATAACACTTTCTGCCCATTTTTTTAATTCTTCCTCACTTGTTCCCATACTTTCATGCAACTCAATCTCACCTTCGGATGCAACCCATCCGACAGTAACCCAATTAGATCTTATTTTATGCTTAGCATAATGCGAAGCAATACTTTTATTTAACGTACGCATCGCTCCTTTGGAACATGAATAGGCAACTAAATTTTCCATTCCACTATAGGCATTTGTTGACCCGATTTGTACGATCGAACCTCCACCAGTCTTAAGCATTTCTTTAATCGCATATTTTGAACAAAAAAATGGACCTTTAATATTTACATCAAAAATATTGTCAAATAACTGCTCTGTCGTTTCTAGAATAGTCCCCCTTGGAAAAATTCCGGCATTGTTTACGAGACCATCAATCCTGCCAAAATACGCAATCGATTGTTCAATTAATTCGCGACATCCTGTTTCGGTAGATATATCGCTTTGTATAAAAATTGCATCTGTTCCATATTTTTGTATAATATTTTCTGCGACCTTTAATCCCGCATCCTTATTTCTCCCATTGACAACAATTTTTGCACCTTCTTTTGCACAAATATATGCTATCCCTTTCCCGATTCCTTTCGTTGCACCCGTAATAACAATCACTTTTCCATTTAGACGCTCACTCATTTTCATCCCACTTCCTTTTTGCAGCTTTTTAAAATTACCTTACTAATTTTATTAGTACGACATTGAATTAGGAGTTTCCTCTAATTTTTTAAAAGCTTTATTCTTTTGTGCTGTGGGAGCTAGATGTTTTAATTGTGAAAATGTCATTTAGGTTATATTAATAATGTTTTTTAATGACTATTGTCTAGTTTGACGGTAGGTGACCTTTACCTGGATTGGTTCGTTGACGAAGGTCTCCAATATACAAATTGGTTACCTTTAACACGATTGGTTCTATGATCAAGGGCACCAATATGCGGATTGGTTACCTTCAACACGATTGTTTCCATGATGAAGGGCACTAATAAGGAGATTGCTTACCTTTACCTTGATTATTTCCACGACGAAGGGCTCCCATATACAGATTGGTTACCTTCAACTCAATTTTTTCAGTAGTGAAGGGTTCTAATACACAAATATCCCTTATTTTACGTGAGCTTCCATTTCTTGATTTTCACCATAATAAAAAAGTGCTACGCCCAACAGCGTAGCACTTAAAAAATTCAAAAGCTTATTCACTTTCTAGCTGAGTATACCTTAGGAGGTCGTGTAATCAATACTATTTGGATCAATTCTTTTAAGCGGTCTTTCTGCTGGTCCTTCGATGACTTCCCCTTCTACTGAGAATCTTGAGCCGTGACATGGGCAATCCCAAGTTTGATCAGCGCTATTCCAGTTTATTTCACATCCCATATGGGTACACGTTGTATCCACTACGAATAATTCTCCATCTTTTGTTTTATAAGCTCCAGCACGGCCGCCTTTAATGGATACAACCGCTCCTTCGCCTTCTTTTATATCCTTTAGTTCTTTATCGGGACTGTCTAATTTTCCACTGATTAGGTTTGCAGCTACGTTTACATTTTCTTTTACTATCGTTTTGATTCCAGGATCTGCTTTGAATCTTGATGGCGAATAAAGTTCTTCGTATCTATTTTTCTTACCAATTAATATATCCCTCATAAGCTGGGCTGCTACCATGCTTGTTGTCATTCCCCATTTTCGAAAGCCTGTAGCTACGAGCACACGTTTATCACCTTCATTATTGCAACCAATAAACGGAATCCTATCCTCCGTTACGAGATCTTGAGCAGACCAACGATATAATATTTCTTTTGCTCCGAATTCTTCCTTTGCAAATTTCTCCAATGCTTCGTAGTGCTTTTTTTCGGGCTCGCCTTGTCCCGTTTTATGACCATCTCCGCTAAATAATAATAAATCTTCTCCGTCAATTGTTACTGACCGGATGGATCTTTTCGGCTTTTCCGCATTAATGTACATTCCGCCTGGGAACGTTTTTTCTGGCTTTGCTGCAACCACGTATGACCTTTCAGGATGGAGGCGTGCAAAATAACCGCGATTATCATGAAAAGGAAAATGCGATGCTGAAATCACGTGGTTTGCAGTTACTTTAGCTCCATTTCTTAAATGAATTATTGGCTTATCACCTATATCCAGATGAGTTGCCACTGATTGTTCGTAAATTTCAGCCCCGCTTTCTTTTATATAATTAACGAGATGTGACAAATAATGGAGTGGATGGAATTGAGCTTGGTTTTTCATTACAACAGCTCCTTTAATATTTCCATCCAGTGAAATATTGTCTAAATATTCACAATCAATTCCTAAACGTTTGTAAGCGTCATACTCCTTTTTAAGGCTTTGTACTTTATCATTGGAGTTTGTATATACATAGGCATCTTCTTTTTTAAAATCACAATCAATTCCATGCAAATTAATAATTTCGGCAATTTGTTCAGCAGCTTCTTTGTTTGCCTCATAATAAAGCCGAGCATTATCCTCTCCAAAATGTTGAATAAACTCATCATAGATCAAACTATGTTGTGCCGTAATTTTAGCCGTAGTATGCCCCGTTGTTCCATTTAATATGGTGCTTGCTTCAATAACAGCTACATGAAAACCTTCTTTAATTAGTAAGTAAGCAGTTGTGATTCCAGTAATTCCACCGCCAACGATTGCAATATCAACATTAATATCATTTTCAAGCGCCTGAAATGACGGAAGTTTTGTTGAATCAATCCAATAAGATGAAAGCCTTTCCTCTCCATTATTTGGCATGGTCATGTAACGGTCCCTCCCTTTTTATTATCTACTACTTGATATCCCCCATTTCTACAAAATCATGTACGAAAAAGAAAAAAACCGGTTAATAACCGGTTTAAAATATCATTATTTTGGAATTATATCTCCTGTATTTGATATTTCTGCATCAAATGAGATGGACTGTAAATATCGTAGAAATTGTTCCCTATTATTATTTTCCACTGGAATAATTTGTCCATTTGAAATAATAAACGGATCAAAATTCATCTTTATTTGATCACCTTTAAAGGTCACATTTAATAACCCCGTTTGCGCTGATTCATTTTTCACGTAAGGAGGAAATAAAAAGTTTCCTAAAGAATAAGCGACTGCCATGCCATTATAGTATTGAAATCCCTGAAGCCAATGAGGATGGGAACCTACGATTAAATCTACACCTATTTTTTGAAGTTCCTTTACATATTCAAATTGGTAGTTTGCAGGAACATTTTGCTTTTCTACTCCCCAATGAAAATAGACGATTATATAATCAGCGTCCCCTTTTTGTTCCAAAATGGTTCTTTTAACGAGCTCCAAATCGTAGCCGTTTGGTATGCCGGATCGATCATTTTGTGCAATCCAATTAACATCAGGAAGAAAACGTACAAATGAGAAAAATCGAAACTTTTTTCCTTTAATTTCGACTTCTTTAGAGGAATATGCTTCACCTTCATTTTGTCCTGCTCCAATATAATCAAAATCATATTGTTTTACATAGTTAAGTGTATCGTTAAGTCCAGACCGTAAATAATCCAAAGTATGGTTATTTCCAAGGTTTAACATATCAAACCCAGTATTCTTAAGTGCCTGCAGTCCTTTTGGATCTGATTTTATCCAAAATAATTGGCTAGGATCTTTTTCAGATTTATCGGTAAAAACTGTTTCGGCATTTACAAAAGCATAATCTGCTTTTTGAACTTTATCCTTAACATAAACAAATGGATAATCATAACCGTTGGCTTCCATAATTGGCCGGAGACCCCAATCAAACATCGTATCGCCTGCAAAAATTATATTAATTTCTGGATTTTCTTTTGGAGATTCCGCTGTTGGAGCAGCGTTTTTGTTTATTAATTCTTGATCCTTCGAAGATTTATTTTTTTTAGCATTCTTCTTACCATTTTCTGCAAGTGTTGGTATTGCCTTTTTTATATGAAGGTTTGAGGATTTCATAGTTTGATAATCTTTCCACTGAACTAGCAAGATGATAAAACATAATACTAGTAAAGTAAGCAATCCGATAAAAACTTGTCGATTTCTTTTTCGACGTCTTTTCCTTCCAAATTTTGTTTTTCTATCCAATATTTATACCCCCTAGAAAATTATAGTATCATAATTTTTTAGAGAGAAATAGCACCATTTAAATTACAAATTTAGCCATTTTTCGATAACCAATGTAAAAAAGACTGCCTTTTAAAAAAGACAGTCTTTACATAAAACTTAACTTATTACAGGTAACATTCTCGTTTCCTTCTCCATCTCTGATTTACAGATAGGACATACGGTTTTTTCATCCGAAGAAAAGGCATCCCTCATCCAACATGAACAATCAACATTCGTGCATGACCAAACAACTGTTTCCTCTTCAGGAATGGGTTCCTGTGGTCCCCTTCTATAAGCCATGGCAAGAGCCCCCTTCTTATTTATCATCTTTATTATACGCTAACTTTTTATATAAACCAAATCGCTCGGACATCTTTATGAAAAATGGGATGAAACCCTTACTATGTATAACGTTAAGAACATGCTATAATGTTTTGGAATAAGGATTAATTGGAGGATTGGATATATCTTGATTACCGTAACTAATGTTGGTCTCCGATATGGTGACCGTAAATTATTCGAAGATATAAATTTAAAATTCACACCTGGAAACTGTTATGGCTTAATTGGAGCGAATGGTGCGGGTAAATCTACTTTCGTAAAAATATTGTCTGGTGAAATTGAGCCGCAAACAGGTTCTGTTTCGATTACTCCTGGAGAACGTCTTGCTGTATTGAAACAGGATCACTTCCAATATGAAGAAGAAGAAGTTATTAAAGTAGTCATTATGGGACATACTCGTCTTTATGAAATTATGCAAGAAAAAGACGCTATATACATGAAAGCTGACTTTTCTGAGGAAGACGGAATGAAAGCTGCAGAGCTCGAAGGTGAATTTGCAGAGTTAAACGGATGGGAAGCAGAATCAGAGGCGGCAATATTGCTAAAAGGTCTCGGAATTAATGAAGATCTTCATGCCAAGAAAATGGCAGAACTGTCAGGATCTGAAAAAGTTAAAGTATTATTAGCACAAGCTTTGTTTGGAAAACCTGATGTTCTTCTCCTTGACGAGCCGACAAACCATCTTGATATAAAAGCAATTCAATGGCTAGAAGAATTCTTGATCAACTTTGAAAATACTGTCATTGTCGTTTCCCATGATCGTCATTTCTTAAATAAAGTATGCACGCATATTGCCGATCTTGATTTTGCCAAAATACAAATATATGTCGGCAACTATGATTTTTGGTATGAATCTAGCCAACTAGCACAAAAAATGGCTCAAGATGCGAATAAGAAAAAGGAAGAAAAAATTAAAGAATTGCAAGCATTTATCGCAAGATTCAGCGCGAATGCTTCGAAATCAAAACAAGCGACATCACGTAAGAAATTACTTGATAAAATTACACTTGATGATATTCAACCTTCTTCACGTCGTTACCCATTTGTTGGTTTTTCTCCTGAACGTGAAATTGGAAATGATTTATTAAGAGTTGAAGGATTATCGAAAACAATCGATGGTGTAAAAGTTTTAGATAATGTAAGCTTCATCATGAATAAAAATGATAAAATTGCGCTTGTCGGTCGAAATGAAATAGCCAAAACGACTTTATTTAAAATATTGGCGGGTGAAATGGAACCCGATGCAGGAACTTATAAGTGGGGAGTAACAACGTCTCAAGCTTATTTCCCTAAAGATAACTCAGAGTACTTTGACGGCTGTGATTTGAGCCTTGTCGATTGGTTAAGGCAATTTTCACCGAAAGATGACAGTGAAAGCTTTTTACGCGGTTTCTTAGGCAGAATGTTATTTTCAGGTGACGAAGTATTGAAAAAAGCATCCGTCCTTTCAGGTGGAGAAAAGGTAAGATGTATGTTATCAAGAATGATGTTAAGTGGAGCCAATGTACTTCTTCTAGATGAGCCAACAAACCATCTTGACCTTGAATCGATTACGGCACTTAATAATGGTTTAATTAATTTTAAAGGTTCTCTCATTTTTGCTTCACATGATCATCAGTTCATCCAAACAACAGCGAATCGTATTATCGATGTTACGCCAAAAGGCATCATAGATAAAGAAATGACTTATGATGAATATCTTGAGAATGATCAGATTCAAAAACAAATGGAAGAAATGTATGCATAGTAAGGTAAGCAAATACCCGGATGATAAGGAAACTTCCGGGTATTTATTTACCCTTTTATTAATAAATGTTCTGTTTTTAAAATGATTTGCTCCATTCTTTTAGCATTCCTCTTATACATCTGTTTCGCCTCTTCCGAATCAGTTTGCAGAGAATAAGATTCTAAATCAGCTTGACATTTTTTTAAGGCACTTAATAAGGATTGTTTTGGTTTTGGTTCCGGAATTTTGACTTTATCATCATAAATATCGACGGTCAGCTGTCCGAAAGAATCAACTTGGCCAACATAAACATTATCGATTGCAACATTTAATTTTGCCAATTCCAATTCCAACCACGCTCTCGTTAAACCGCTAGCTGCCAATGCGGCATCCATTATTTCCCCTTCTAAAATAACAGTTTGTGGCACTTTTTCAGGAGCGGTATCTAGTTGTAAATCGGATGGAGTGATTGGTTGCTTTTCCTTTTTTAACAATACATTCAAATCACCGTTCGCTTCTAACACTGCGAATTCTACATCAGCAACCTGAAAGGCATTTTTTTTCCTTAACAATTGCATTAATTCATCTACTGAATACTGCTCTTTAGTCAAATTCTCCTCTTGGATTTTTCCATCTTTTATAACTACAGTTGAGGTTCCTTCAATAAAATTGCGAGCTTTTTTGCTTTTTAGAGCAATTAAACCAGCGATAAATGGAATCGCCGTCCAAACAAGTAAACTATAGATTCCATTCATAAAATTACCATCAAGGCCCGTTGATATTTCAGCAGCGATACTACCAATTGTAATACCGGCTACATATTCAAAAAAAGAAAGATGCGATAATTGTTTCTTTCCAAGAAATTTGGTCAGTAAAAAAAGTACAAAGACAAGTATAGTTGATCTTATTATGATTTCTAGCCAACTTGGGACATCCATAAGCAATCCCCTCTCATGAATTCCTATATTGCAGTTCTTCAGCCTTCATAAATTCAACTCTTTGCATCAGGTCGTGAATAACATCATCTATTTCCATCATACATTCATGAAAAATAGCACTTGCCTTCGGGTCTTTAGTGAACTGAGCTAAACGGCTAAATTCTGATTGAATTGTCTTAGTACTAGCAAGGGTTGCCTTAACATTTGCAAATACAGTCATAATTTCCTCCAAATTTTTCAAAGGAACAGAGTGTTGTTTTCATCACTCTGTTCCTAATGTCTTTTTATTGATTGTATTGTGGCTCTTCCTGCATAATTTCTTGTACGCGCGGACTTAATGTGTCAATAATGGCTTGCGCCTGTTGTGCACATGTTTTATAAAGTTGTTTAGCCTGCTGATTATCGGTATCTAATGCGAAACCTTCCAAGCTTGCTTGTGCTGTTTTTAATCCTGTAATCGTTTGTTGTACTTTATTAATGACTGTCAACGTACTGACCTCCCTAATAGTTGTTCGTTCTATTGAACGTTTCTATTTTGTGAAAAAAGTTAAAACAATATTATATGAAAAAAATACCTATCTTTTCGATAGGTACTTTCTCAGTATTATTCTAAACGAATATAACGATAAATATGGCTTACGATAACTTTTAATAGAGCATAGACTGGCACCGCAAGTATTAGTCCGAGCAATCCACCGAATTGACCTGCAATAAGTAAAACAAAAATAATAGTCAAGGGATGCATATTTAATGCCTTGCCCATAACGAACGGTGAAACAAGATTACTTTCAAATTGTTGGACAATCACAGCGACGATTACAACTAATAATGCTTGCAATGGAGATGTAAATAACCCAACAATTACAGCAGGCAATGTTCCAATCCAAGGTCCAACGAATGGGATTACATTCGTTGCCATGGCAAGCACGCCTAGTATAAGTGCATAATCAAGACCGATAATTAAATAGCCAATAAAAGCTAGAGTACCAACACACAGACTTACGATAAGCTGACCTTGAATATAAGAACTTAAAGCATTATCCATCTCTTCTAATATTTCATCAGCTTCTTTTTGATGCCTTTTCGGTAATATCTTCTCTAAAAATTTGGGTGCATGCTTGCCATCCTTCAACATGAAAAATAATACGAATGGTACGAGAGCGAAAATCATGATCATATTGACAATAAAACCAAAAGTGCCGGCAATTTTTGAACCAAATCCTTGTAAAATCATACTTGCATTTTGTTCGAACTGTTTTGTATATTTTTCTATTGAAAAATAGTCATTTTGTTGGAATTGTAAAAACCATTCTTTTTCAGTTAGTGATGTAACCCACTGTTGTATATTTTGTGCATAAGCTGGAATATTTTCAATTAAAAGATTGAATTGAGTTTGTAGTACCGGCCCAATTAACAGCACCGCCCCTGCCCCAATACCTGCAATTACAATAAACATAATGACGATAGATAAAGTTCGCGGGATTTTTTTTGACAGGAGGTTAACGGCTGGCCGCAATATGTAATATAGAACTCCAGCAAGTATAATTGGCGGAAATAATGTTTTTACAATGATAACTAGTGGAGTAAATATAAAACCGACTTTTGTTCCAAGCAAAATGATTAAAAAAATCATGATAATGGCGATTCCTATTTTAAACCATTTTTCTTTATACATAATTCTCCCCATTTCTCTCTCTTTTACAAGGCTCCGTCTTGATATTATCGCATTTTTTCACTGAAATTCCAACGGTTTCTATTTTTATCGTGGAATATATTAATAAGGTCCGATATAATTTAATTGTTAGTATACCGAAATAATTTCATTTGGGGGGATATTTAATGGAAGCTACCGAAAAACGATTATTACGTTCAGAAGTTCCAGAAAATCTAACATGGGATCTAAGGGATCTCTTTCAAACAGACGAAGAATGGGAAAAAGAATTGAAAGCTGTTCAGGAAGATTTGCCTAGTATAACTTCATTTAAAGGTCAATTAGGAGAAGGTTCAAACAAATTACTTAATTGCTTAAATAAAATGGAAGCTTTGCAACAACGAATTATCCGTGTAGCAACTTTTGCCAGTTTGCGTCAATCAGCAGATGGAACAGACCCTGTTAACCAAGGGAATTCATCTAAAGTTGCAGCAATGCTCGCAAAAATAAACGCTGATTTATCTTTTATTCGTTCTGAAATTTTAGACTTGCCTGATGGTACAGTAGATACATATTTAAAAGAAAATAAGGATTTAAAGAAATTCTCTAAATTCTTAACAGATATTCTTGAAACAAAACCATATAAACTTTCTCCTGATACAGAGAAAGCTCTTGCTTCACTTGGAGAGGTGTTGGATGCTCCATATACAGTATATCAATTCAGTAAATCATCTGATATGCAGTTTGATTCTATTCAGGATGAAAACGGGAATGTACTTCCAATGTCATTCGCCTTATTTGAAGATCGGTACGAACTCGTTCCCGATACAGATTTACGAAGAAAAGCATATGACTCTTTCGTAAAAACATTAAAACAGTATAAAAATACGTTCGGTGCAAATTATGCAACAGAGGTAAAAAAACAAGTTGCGATGTCACGTTTACGCAACTATGAATCTGTTACACATATGCTTCTCGAACCACAACAGGTTTCTTTAGAGATGTATCATAACCAATTAGATATTATTCAAAAAGAACTTGCACCGCATATGCGTAGATTTGCGAAGTTGAAAAAAGAAGTATTAAATCTTGAAACAATGAAATTTTGCGATTTAAAAGCTCCTTTAGATCCTGATTTTAATCCTACAACAACCTACGAAGAAGCTTCGGAAACCATTTTATCTGCCTTATCGATTATGGGTGAAGAATATAGTGAAGCGATGAAAAAAGCTTTAACCGAAAGATGGGTAGATTTAGCCGACAATGTTGGTAAATCTACAGGTGCCTTCTGCTCGAGTCCATATGGTGTACATCCATATATTTTAATCACGTGGACGGATACAATGAGAGGTGCCTTCATATTAGCCCATGAACTTGGTCATGCCGGACATTTCTATATGGCGGGACGAAATCAAGATTTAGTTAATACACGACCTTCCATGTATTGTATTGAAGCTCCATCGACTATTAATGAATTAATTCTTGGTGAGCATATTTTATCCCAAGCTGATGATCCAAGAATGAAACGCTGGGTTATTCTACAATTACTTGGTACGTACTACCATAATTTTGTCACACATTTATTGGAGGCTGAATTCCAACGCAGAGTTTATGATCTTGCGGAGAGTGGAACACCGTTAACTGCCACTGTATTTTGTGAACAAAAAGCAAATGTGTTAAAAGACTTCTGGGGCGACACGGTTGAAATTGATGAAGGTGCAAGCCTTACTTGGATGAGACAACCTCATTATTATATGGGACTGTATCCTTATACGTACTCTGCAGGATTAACCGTTGCTACAGCAGCCGCTCAAATGATTAAAGAAGAAGGACAACCTGCTGTTGATCGTTGGCTTGAACTGCTAAAAGCAGGTGGAACATTAAAACCTCTTGATTTAATCAAAATTTCAGGTGTTGATATGTCCAAGCCAGATGCAATTAAAAAAGCAGTGGCATATGTCGGCTCCTTAATTGAAGAATTGGAAAAAAGCTATCAATAAAACGATAAACCCGATATCTAGACCAGATATCGGGTTTATTAACTAATTCATAGCTACTTCTTTTTTAAGTGAGCTTAATCTCTCTTGTACTTCTTCCTCTGTAAGGCCATGTTCTTTAATATACATATTTCTTGGATGAACTCGACATTCATCTGTACAGCTTCTCATATATTTATGCTCGTTTTCTTCTGAGCAAAGGAATTGTCTATTACATTCTGGGTTGGCGCAGTTTACATATCGCTCACAAGGAGTGCCATCAAAATAATCACGCCCAACCACAACATGCTCTTTCTGATTTATAGGAACAGCGATTCTTTGGTCGAATACATAACATTGACCGTCCCAAAGCTCCCCTTGAACTTCTGGATCTTTTCCGTAGGTGACGATTCCTCCGTGTAGCTGTGAAACATCTTCAAAGCCTTCTTTTAGAAGCCAACCTGAGAATTTTTCACAACGAATGCCACCTGTACAGTATGTTAGTATTTTTTTTCCTTCTAACTGCTGTTTATTTTCTCTTACCCAATTAGGCAAATCACGAAATGTTTCGATGTCTGGACGAATGGCACCACGAAAATGTCCTAAATCAAATTCATAGTCATTCCGAGCATCTAAAACAACTGTATTTTCATCTTGCATCGCTTCGTAAAATTCTTTCGGATTTAAATATTTCCCTGTAATTTGATGAGGATCGATATCGTCTTCTAAACGAAGTGTTACCAATTCCGGACGTGGACGAACGTGCATTTTTTTGAAAGCATGCCCGTCAGCTTCATCAATTTTAAATACCATTGTCTCAAAACGTGGATCTTTTTTCATTTCATTCATATATGTTTCTGTTTGATCCCAAGTGCCAGAAACGGTTCCGTTAATTCCTTCAGTTGCGACTAAAATACGTCCTTTTAGACCAAGTTCCTTACAAAATGCTAAATGATTTATAGCAAATTCCTCAGGATCTTCAATATGGACATATTGATAGTACAATAATACCCTATACTTTTGATTTTCTGACATGACAAAATACCACCTATCATCTTATATTTGCAAGATATAAACGTGTTTAGGAGGATATAATTTCGGATTATTTCCGAAGATATACACTTTATTCTTACTCATGGTATTTTACAGTTTACATAAAAAAAAATCAAGATTGAACTTACTTCCAATTTTCCGATGTAAAATATTTTTCTTTTCTACTAGAAAATAATTAAGTTATAATAAATATATAGATTTTTTAATAGTGTCTAGCTCCAGCGCCTATCGACTAGCAAACTTCTTGTCCTTCTCCCTACGATAAGGAAGCCAGATTCGCCTTGTTGGCTCATCGTGTTTCCTTTATCTCCGACTAACACCGCCAAGTCGTGTGGCGAGGTCCGTGGACCCACATCCTGTGGTCCTGTACGTCGATGAGCAAGGAGCTTGCACTTCTCTAGAAAGGATGATGAAATGAACGATGCTGAGAAATTAGTAGAGACAGTTAGACATAAAAAGTTACCTAGGAAAATACTTCTTATTCGCACCCTCCTCGTAACAATTGGCGCTGCTTTAATGGCGGTTGCTCTCGAATTATTCCTCGTTCCCAACCACATTTTAGATGGGGGAATAACTGGTATATCCATTATCATAGCTCATTTTACTGGTTGGCGTCTTGGAATTATTATATTTGCACTAAATCTTCCATTTATTTATATAGGTTACAAACAAATTGGAAAAACATTTGCTTTGACTACCTTATACGGTATTTTTATTTTATCCGTAACTTCCATTTTCCTCCATAACATGATTGTCGTTACCGACGATTTGTTGTTAGACACTGTTTTTGGCGGAATTATTCTTGGGACTGGTGTTGGTATTGTCATTCGGTATGGAGGATCATTAGATGGCACTGAAGTTCTATCCATCTTGCTCAATAATAAACTTCCCTTCTCTGTCGGCGAAATCATCATGTTTTTTAATTTCTTTATTTTTACAACTGCAGGGTTTGTTTTTAGCTGGGAACGTGCAATGTACTCTATTATTACTTATTTTATTGCATTTAAAGTAATAGACATTGTCGTAGAAGGATTGGATGAATCAAAATCAGCATGGATCATTACAGAAAAAGCAGAAGAAATTGGAGATGCCATTCTGGCAAGACTTGGAAGAGGTGTTACGTATTTAAAAGGTGAAGGTGCTTATACTGGCGATGACAAAAAAGTTATCTTTTGTGTCTTAACACGATTAGAAGAAGCAAAATTAAAATCAATTATTGAAGAGCTCGACAGCGACGCCTTTCTTGCGATAGCTAATATATCAGAGGTTCGCGGTGGACGTTTCAGGAAAAAGCATATTCATTGAAAAAAGCTGTCCAATCGGACAGCTTTCGTTTATGCATTTAACTCTCGTACCTGTCTATCACTTGGAAGTAACCATGTTAAAACTCCAATAATCGGTAGAAAACTACATACGACCATGACAAATTTAATACTGAATATATCAGCTAAAGTTCCAAAAAACACTGCTCCAACAGCTCCCATCCCGAAAGCAAATCCTACAATAAGTCCGGAAACCATACCGATTTTTTTCGGAACAAGCTCTTGCGCATAAACAACTGTAACACTAAAGCTCGATGTTATGATGAAGCCTATTAGGAAAAATAGCGGTATTACCCAACCAAGGGATACGTAAGGCAAAATCAATGTAAGTGGTGCAGCCCCAGCCATAGAGAGAAAAATGATATTTCTCATTCCAAATCTGTCCGCAAGCGGTCCTCCAAAAAAGGTTCCCAGCACTCCAGCAAACATAAAAATAAATACATATAATTGTGCTTCTTTTATTGTTAGTCCATAATCCTTTATTAAGTAAAATTGATAAAAGTTCCCAATTCCTGCAGAATACCATGAACGAGCAATGACTAAAAAGACGAGTAATCCTATTGCCGCTTTTATTTTTGGATGAATGGGCGTTCCATTTGTTCCTTTTTGTCGTTTAACTGGTTTAAAAACTTCCAGTTCAAGCTGTGATTTATACCAATTTGACACAAATAAAAGAAGCAAAACACCCATTAACGCAACTAAAGTGAATCCGAGTGCGCCTTTTTGGCCAAAACGGACAAAAATAAAAGCAGTAAAGACAGGAGCTAACGATTGTCCAAAATTCCCCCCGACTTGATAGATGGACTGTGCCAACCCTCTTCTTGCTCCAGCTGCCATATATGAAACTCTCGATCCTTCTGGATGAAACACTGCAGATCCAAGACCGATAAAAAATACTGAAGCTAAAATAACGTAAAAATTGGGGGATAATCCAAATCCAACCAAACCTACCATACTTAAAAACATTCCAATTGGCAAAAGAAATGGAGATGGTTTTCGATCTGCAAAATATCCCAAAACCGGCTGCATAACAGAAGATGTCATATTTAAAACAAATGCTATCCAACCAATTTGTGCATATGATAAGTTTAATGTTTTTTCAAAAATTGGATTCATTGCAGGGACAACTGACTGAATGGCATCATTAAAAAGATGTCCGCCGCTTATTGCAAATAAAACTCCATAAACAGTCGCCATTTGCGGTATAGCTTTTTGTGTCTTAATATTTTCTGCTTTAGCTGTACTCATATATACATCTCTCTTTCTAAATAAAAACGAAAATGGTATGTAAGTAATTATACAATACCATTCTATTAATGACACTTCATAATATTTTACTAGATTTTTATATTATCTATTATTACCACCAAAATTAGAAAATAAATCTTTGTAAAAAAAGACAATAAAATCGTCTACTTGTGTATGTAAAAAAACAGGATAATTTGTTTCTATTGGAAACCAACTAATGACTGTTTGTATATTCTTCAATCTATTTAATAAAGATAAATCTTCTTTATTTCGAATCATAACAGCTTTTGGATATGGAGACTTTTTATATCCTTCCACTAATATGAGATCTAATTCAAAACGGTGATACACTTGGATTATATCTTCAAGCCCCCAATCGTCTTTAGGTGCTTCAATAAGTAAGGTCCCTTCTCCTGCCACACTGGAAACAATAGAACCTGCACGGCTATGACGATTCGAATCTTTGTTTAAATTAGGAAGGTCAATAGGGCCACCATGCCCATGATGCTTGATCGTACCGATTCTCAAGCCTTTTTCATTACCTGCTTTAATCAGTTTCTCTATTAATGTCGTTTTCCCACTATTTTGGAATCCTACAATTTGGAAAACTTTGCTTCCACCCACGGCTCATCACTTCCTTGTTGATCATCAAGTAAAAAAAGCTCAACATGATCACCTTTCATATAGCCCCTTGTTCCACCAGGAAGAATGATTAAACAATCCGCCCAAGCTAGGGATGTGACAACCCCTGACTTATCTAAACCTACGGGCTCAACAAATACTTGTCCATTCTCGTAAACAATTTTCCCGCGGACAAATCTGCTGAATGGGTTCGGTTTTGGAAAATCATTTTTTAAGGTACCACTTATAATACGTAAAAATGGTTGCTCAGAACGAAGCCAATATCGAATGTATGGACGTACAAATAATTCAAAACCAATATAGCAGGCTGATGGATTTCCTGACAGCCCGAATAACAATTTCCCGTCTTTTTCTGCGCAGCTCGTTACACTCCCTGGTCGCATCGCAATTTTATTAAATAAAAGATTTGCTCCTAAACGCCGATAAATTTCGGGCAAATAATCATAATCTCCTACTGAAACCCCGCCAGTTGTAATTAATACATCACATTCATCTATTGCTTGCTTAATCATTTCTGTTAGCTTGTCTATATTATCTGAAATTGACCCGTATCGTTTATAGCGTGCGCCAACTCTTAATATTTGCGATTCTATCATATAGCCGTTACTATTGCGGATCTTTCCAGGAACTAAATCTTCATCGGGATTTAACAGCTCACTTCCAGTCGCAATAATACCAATAAATGGGCTGCTTGATACTTTTACTTTGCTGTATCCGAAAGTCGCAAGCAATGCTTTTATTCCAGGATTAATCGCAGCCCCTCTATTGATGAGTGGACTCCCTTTTTTAGTATCCTCACCTTGAAAGGAAATATTATCTCCTTCATTTAAAGAACGTTTAATCGAAATACTCGTTCCTTCACTGCCCTTCTCTTCCTTGGTCAACTCTAGCATCATAACACAGTCTGCACCTTTTGGAATTTGCGCTCCGGTCATAATTCTAATCGCTTCCATATTTCCAACTTTAAATGGACTTACTTGCCCCGCACCAATTTCATCGATTACTTTAAAGGTTAACGGATTCTCTCTTGATGCATTTTTAGTATCTTTGGCCCGTAAAGCAAATCCGTCATAAGGAGAGCGATCAAATGGCGGTACGTCGTGGTCAGCTACTAAAGGCTCAGCTAAAAATCTGCCATCACAATCATCTAAGGAAATGAGTTCAATATCCCCGTGTTTTTTATATTTCATTACATTCTCAATTGCATCTTTTACCCAAATTGGTTTTCTTCGTTCAACCATTGTACGCACCTCCTCTTTCATTAACCTCCAATATAGGACATTTCAATTTTTTTAGATGATGAGACAGAACCTATTACTCTTTCGTCTGAATAACGATCATTTCTATTTTGCCAAATTCCACTTATTTCGTTCAATATTTGTTCGTCATCATCAATATTTCGTAAGAGTGATTTTAAGTCATGCCCTTTTGCTGCAAATAGGCATGTATAAAATTTTCCATCTGCCGAGATTCTTGCCCGAGTACATGTTGAACAGAAAGATTCAGAGACAGATGTAATAAATCCTACTTCTGTTTCACTATCTTTATATTTATAACGTTTCGCTACTTCTCCATAATAATTAGAATCAACGGGTTTTAACGTAAAGTGCTCGGATAGAAGATCATAGATTTCTTTTTTTGTAACTACTTGATTCCAATTCCATCCATTTGTATTTCCAACATCCATATACTCGATGAATCGTAACGTAATTCCCATATCTCGAAAATGTTTTGCCATCGGAATAATTTGACTGTCATTAACTCCTTTTTGAACTACCATATTAACTTTAACGGAAAATCCCGTATTTAATGCTGTTTCGATACCTCTTAAAACAACATCCGATTTAACTCCTCGACCATTCATCTTTTGGAAAATTTCATTATCTAAAGCATCTAGACTAATATTCAATCGTCGTAGTCCTGCCTCGTATAATTCTTTCGACTGTTTGACAAGCAAAACTCCGTTCGTAGTTAACCCAATATCTGTTATGCCTTCAATTTCATTAAGCTTTGAAATTAACAATGCGATATTTTTTCGCATTAATGGCTCTCCGCCCGTTATTCTTAGCTTTTTTACACCGAGTTTGCTAAATATACGGGCCAATCTTTCAATCTCTTCAAATGATAAAATTTCATCTTTATTTAAAAATTTAAAATCAGGTCCAAATATTTCAGCTGGCATGCAATACTGACAACGAAAATTACATTTATCCGTAACAGATATTCTGAGATCATGCAGTGGACGTCTTAGTTTGTCTATAATCATTCTACAGATCAACCCCTATCTGACTTACATTTTTTTCATTGTATCATTTTCACTCTAATATCACTAATAATGATAATATGAGTAAGTGACAATATTCGACCATTATTATAAAATATACGTATTGTTCTTGAAGGGATGGAGATTGATGAAAAAGGCGCATCTCCTTTTTATCTTATTCGTTTTTACAGCAATATTTCTTACAAATAAACATTCATATGCTGAAACAGTGCCTAAGCCAGTCGGTGATATATATGTACAAGATTTTGCAAATATTTTAAATGCAGCACAAAAGAAAGAGTTAATAAAGCTCGGGACACATCTGGATAAAGAATCCGAATCGCAAATTGCTGTTTTAACCGTTAATTCCCTTGAACATATTCCAGTAGGGGAATTCGCTTCAAAAGCTATGAAAGAGTATGAATTAGGAAATCAAACAGAGGATAACGGGGTTCTTTTGCTGTTTTCTTTAAACGATCGTAAAATATATATTGAAGTAGGCTCGGGATTAAAAGATAGATTAAATGATAAATCCATAGGCAAAATTTTGGATACTCACGCGTTGCCTTATTTAGAAAATGGAGAACTATCAGAGGCTATTACGAATACATATAAAAAGCTATTTAATGAAGTTGCAGCTGAATACAAGCTTAAAAAGCGAGTAAAAACTGAAAGCTTCGAATATGGATATAATGATGGAAAGAACCGTTGGTCTCTTATAATCTTTTTATTTATAGTACTTACAATTATTTATTTAGATTATCGATTTTTAAAGGGAAAGATTATGAAAACAACCCTAAGAATTCTTGCTGTAATCATAAGAAGAATAGGAAGAAAAATAGTTAAAAATCGATCAAGAATGTAAGGCTGTCTAAGGACAGCCTTATAATATTGCTCTTAATAGTAATTTTTTTAGTAGTGGGAGAAGCAAGTCAGGCAACTCTGCAACAGTCGGAGCAACTAAGCTATAAGGACCATAAATATTTTGGAAAACCTTCCGCTGTTCGTCCCCTACTCCATTTTGAGAAAGAAAAATATTGAATACTTCAATCCCTTTTTTTCTTGCCTCTGTGACAGCTTCATGAGTGTCCACAATCCCATTTTGGTCATATCCGTATGCCGCTGGCTCCCCATCTGAAAATACAATTAAAAATTTTTGGTTTTCAATTCTTTTCGATAATCTCTCACCCATTATTCTAATCGCAAATCCATCACGATTATCTTCTTCAGGTTCAAGTCCCATTATTTCAGGACCATAATGAGCCATTAAAGATGTTGTAAAATCAATAACTGTCTTAAAATAGTTTGGTTGTCTAGTTTTCGATGCTTCATTTGCATCTTCCCAGAATCCAGTTACTTCATGAGAAACTCTTACTGATTTCAATGCCTCGTGAAACAATATAATCCCTTTTTTCGTTTCGTTCATTTTATCTTCCATCGACGCGGAACAATCAATAAGTAAGCTAAAGACAGCATCGATTTCCTTTGATTCATCTAATTTTTTATGAAAGACCCGAGGCTGTTCTTCGGTAAAAAATCTGATCAACTTTCTATTTAACCTTCCGTATTGTAGATCGGAACGCGGTAAGATTTTTTTATGTTCTAACGTAAGATCAATCGATTTCTTCAGTCGTTTTTTATATAACTGAATGTCGTTTTTAAATTGATTATAGTCAGATATTTGTTTAGCGGAAGGAGGCATCTTAGATAAAAAAATAGCCTCAGCATGTTTATTTTCCACTCCATATTGTGGACTCCTTCTATTCCCTTCCGTATCTTTTTTATCTTTTGTCTCTAAATTAGAAAAATCCTTATTTGACGTTTTCTTAGCGGATCCCTGAACGATAGCTAATGCCTGGTCCCCCGCTTCCCCTTCTCTTGCCTCATTTGTTAGCATGTCTGTTTTTGTTCCTTGATTTAAATCAAATTGGAGGAATAATTCACCGGGGGTTTTCGTTTCACGGTGCCAAGTTTTTAGTTCTTCTTCAACTATATCTTCTTCACCACTGCTTTTTTCATCTGCATCATCGTCGTTAGCAAGTGAATCTTTTCTTTGGAGATCGTCGTAAGGCATTTTTTGCATTTCAATTGTCTGTAAATAAAGATGGAAATATTCATTCACCATATCCCGATTTACATTTTCTTCTATCACGCCCACAATGGACTTACAAATTTCAGCTATTTCATTAGTTGAAGAAGCATCATAAAAACGTTCAACTCTACTTCTAATTAATTTGATGAATGACTCCCAATTTTCATTTAAATCAGGTAAAGCAAATATAGGTGTCTCGCTATTCATCATTAAATATATTAAGTTATAAATGGCATCAAGAAAGAGGCTTCTTTCTATATTCACTTTCAGTTGTGTTTCAAAAAAATTGTTGTAAATTTCACGCCTTATTCGAAATTCTTTCGTCATTCCAGGACGAGTTTTTTTACATAGTTCTTCTATTCTAATGTCTTCAGCAAGTACAAAAATCTGTTTAGCAAAGCGTGGAATTTTCGTCGTTTCACACCAATTTCCGTAACGGACAATTACTTGATCTTCTGTATAATACATATTTCCGAATGCTCGTAAAAAAACATCACTTTTCATTCCTGCCCACATGATCATTTCAGGACGATGATTCCAAAAATGGCCGACATATATTTTCTTTTCATCTTTACTAAGATATGAATGGACCCGGAACTCAGTATTGTATTCTTGATCTTTCGCCAACGTTTTTGTCAAATCGGCCAATTCCATTAATAATAAGGAATCTATTTTTTCGTCATTAAAATCGATAAATCGATACATATTCATAAAAATACCACCTATACAAATAAGGTTTGTGTTATGTTCATGACAGCAGCTTTTTCCCTTTCTTCCTCCAGTTTATCTGCAATCCCTCTCTGGACTGCACGCAAAGGCGGCATATAGGTAGCTAAGTCACATGTATCAATTAAAGCCCGTATGGAGGCAGCTTCTTCTGGTATTTGGCCATTTCGGACTTGCGTTATCAAGTCTTCGGATAATATGACGAATTTCTCAATCATTACCTTATCTTTTAAAATACTCTCATTGAAAAGAACTTCTTTTAATACATCTCCTTGCACATATGGTACTTCTATAACGACAAATCGATTTTTCAACGCTTCGTTTAGTGGTACAGTACCAATATATCCTTCGTTAATAGCAGCAATGACTCCAAAATGATTTTTCGCGTTTTCAACAGTTCCGGTAAATGGATTAAAAACCATTCTCCGATAATCCAAAACACTGTTTAAAATAGGCAATGTTTCTGGTTTCGCCATATTAATTTCATCTATATACAATAAATGTCCTTGATTCATCGCCTTTACCACTGGACCAGGCACGAATTCAATCGTATTTTGACCATTCTCCTGGCCAATAGTCTTAAAACCAAGCAATGACTCTGCATCCATATCAACAGAGCAATTGATGCTATGCATCGGCTGCTTGAAAATGTTCGCAAGCGTCTCTGCAAGTTTTGTTTTTCCGGAACCGGTTGGACCTTTTAATAGCACGTTTTTCCCAAGGGATAACGCTATTATTGCATCTGTTAAAATATAATCATTAGCAGAAATAAATCCGCCTTTGAAATGCATCTTTTCATTGCTATTTGTAAAAGAACTACGTCTTTCATCAATCAAGTTTTTTATTACGTCTGGTAAGTTCATAATGATATTTCCTTTCATAAAACTATATGTTAATAACATATAAAAAAGCCTGCATATCAGCAAGCTTTTCGTCCTCTAATAATAATTAGCCTAGAATTCTTGTTCCTTTATTACGGATAAGATCGTTTTTTTGATAATAATATAAACCTCTTCCTAGTTTCATAATATTATCATCTGTTTTCTTTATTGTATTCATGAAGGTTGTCATGTTTGCAATTCTAAATCCAGTACTTTCTTCAATTTGTTTCTGTAGAACCGAGCCTCTTATAGGTGCATCTTGCTCTTTTAAAATCGCGATGGCAGTTTCTCGCATTTTAGTCGTTTTACTTCTTCTAGAAGGGCGGCCTTTTCTAGTTTTGGGAGCATTTTCTGAGATGTTTGAAGGCGCTTCGATTATTTTATTATGAGAGTCTATATAATGTATTTTTTCAGTAGTTGTCTCATCTCTCTCAGACATAGAATCTAATTCTCTAAGTCTATTGAATATTGCGTCTCTTTCGGTTTGTAATTTTGAAAGTAATTGCTCTTCTGCCTCTTTCATTTGTTCTAATCTCATTTTTAAAGCTAATCTTTCATTAAACATTTTTTCGCCCCCTCACTTAACGATAAACTTTCTCAATTGAGTATTTATTTCTAATTATAATTTACTAGAGTAATAATAGTAAAGAGTATAAAAAAACAATTTTCTTCTGTAACATGAAGGAAAATGTCGACTTTTAAATGAAAACGTAAAATAATGTTCTAAACTATCAGAAAGTTTTAGTTGTTTTTATTAGACAATGCTAATAGAATAAAGGTTGGTAACACTTCTAGCTAGAATCTCTCTACAAAATTTATTAAATTTTAGGAGGTATTCAATGAGTCAATTGACAGCGGAAGTTCACGAAAAGGTGCAAAAGTTCTTGCAAGGAACGAAAAAGTTATTTATCAATGGTGAATTTGTTGAAAGTGCATCAGGTAAAACATTCGACACTCCCAATCCTGCGACTGGTGAAACGTTAGCTACTTTGTATGAAGCCGAGGAAGAAGATGTGAATCGTGCTGTTCGTGCAGCAAGAAATGCTTTTGACAACGGGCCTTGGTCAAGAATGAGTGCTTCAGAAAGAAGCCGTCTTATGTATAAGCTTGCAGACTTAATGGAAGAAAATAAAGATGCGTTGGCGCAATTAGAAACACTTGATAACGGAAAACCTATTCAAGAAACATCAAATGCCGATATCCCGCTTGCTATAGATCATATGCGCTATTACGCGGGCTGGGCAACAAAAATTACTGGGCAAACTATCCCTGTTTCTGGACCATTTTTTAATTACACACGTCACGAACCTGTTGGAGTAGTCGGTCAAATTATTCCGTGGAACTTCCCGCTTTTAATGGCTATGTGGAAATTAGGTGCTGCGCTTGCCACAGGTTGTACCGTTGTATTAAAACCAGCCGAACAAACTCCACTATCAGCATTATTTTTAGCTGAATTAATAGATGAAGCTGGTTTTCCTGAAGGAGTCGTAAATATCATACCAGGTTTCGGTGAAACCGCCGGTCAACCATTAGTCGACCACCCGAATGTAGATAAAATTGCTTTTACTGGTTCCACTGAAGTCGGTAAATTAATCATGAAAAGAGCTTCTATTTCTTTAAAGCGCGTTACTCTTGAACTAGGAGGAAAATCTCCAAACATTATCTTGCCTGATGCTGATTTGACCCATGCCATTCCAGGAGCTTTAAATGGCGTTATGTTTAACCAAGGGCAAGTATGTTGTGCAGGTTCACGGGTATTTATTCAGAAAAAACATTTTGATAATGTTGTCGCTGATATGACTTCCCATGCACAAAGTATTAGACAAGGAGCAGGACTAGATGAAAATACACAAATGGGTCCTCTCGTTTCTTCTGAGCAGCAAAATCGTGTATTGAATTATATAGAAAAAGGCCTAAATGAAGGGGCTGAGTTATTAACAGGGGGACAAAAACCGCGCGAAGAAGGATTTTTTGTTGAACCAACCATTTTTGCGGATGTAAATGATGAAATGACAATCGCAAAAGAGGAAATATTCGGTCCAGTAATAGCAGCCCTTCCATATGAGGATTTAGATGAAGTAATCAAAAGGGCAAATAATAGCGATTATGGTCTTGCCGCAGGAGTTTGGACGCGTGATGTAGCAAACGCACACTACATCGCAAACCGTCTACGTGCAGGAACTGTATGGGTCAATTGTTACAATGCGTTTGATGCAGCTTCTCCTTTTGGTGGCTATAAACAATCAGGAATAGGACGAGAAATGGGTTCCTATGCGCTTGATAATTATACTGAAGTTAAGAGCATTTGGATTTCGATGAACTAAGATGGATGAAGAAATACAGTATATAAAAAATACTGTATTTCTTCTTTTTTATGCTTAATGCTTTTCTTTTATCAACATAAAGGTTACAATTATTTTTATATAGAGAATAATCCAATTTCACGAGGAGGTTTTTTTACTGGCATGAAAATCATGAGTAATGAACTGCTAGTTGCTGCCTATCGAGATGCTAAAAAGAACGAGCAAGAGAGTGAATGGATAAGATTATTAAAAACTGAAATGAAGAAACGTGGTTTAAAACCATAATATTTTTATAGTGATTCTCTATGAAACTTTGACTTTATGACAATGCGTGCTTAATTAGAGCACGCTTTTTTAAATTTCTTCAATTCGTGGAGAAGCTGGATTACAGTCAGGATTTTGTGATTTTGTTGATTGTGCTAATTTTGTTAAGTAATAACACTCCTCTCGAAACATATGATCTGCCATTAGTGCGGGAAACGTTCCTAATACTTGTTCAGAAATTTCAAGTTCCAAAATTTCATTTAAGAATATTTGAAACGCTTCTATTTCCAATTTAGCCTCACTGTTTAATCTTGATAAAGCTGGAAATTGATAAATATGAGTCCGAAGGTATCCAGCAAATTCAACAGCCTTTAAATAAAGATGCTCAAAATCCTTATTGAAGGTTGCACTTTCGTGTTTAAGCATTTTTTCAGTAGCATCCAACTGATCTTGAATGGCCCCTGCATGACCTGCTGCATCACTAAGCCATAGTAAATGGTGATGCAACTCATGGGCGATTGGCGGTGATTCATTTTTTAAAAAATAACTAATAATTCTTTCATATTCTTCTAGCTCATTGACCATATGATTAACAAATGATGGAGATAAATGAAATTTAATTTTTTTAAACAGCAATTTTTCAAGTAAGGTAAATTTAAATCCTTTTAACTCCTCTGTTGCAGCTTTAGCTTCACTCGTTAAGGTAAGCGCTTGTTCAATGCTTGCTATTTGTCTTGCCTGCATTAATAATTGGTCAAATAAATTCTTGAATTTTTCCGCTGTTCTAATATTAGCCGTTTCTGACGGTGCTAAAGAATCCAAAATAAATCGTGAATGATCACCAAGTATCTGTAGCCAAAATTCATGTTCAAACTTTACTTCATTTAAAGTAAGAGTCAAATAAATCCCCCCCTAATTTTTGCATTCAATTTAGCATATTCTATGTCCCCTTTATTTAATGAAAACTATTTTGAGTTTGGCAATTTTTTTGAGATAAAGTTATTAAGGTGGTACATAGGAGGGTTGCTTTAGTTATAAACGAATTTAACATGGATATGGCTTAAATAAGATGATTGAGACCTTTTACTAACAAAATTCAACACTAATATGACCTCAATAACATGATTGAGACCTTTCACTAGCAAAGTCCAAATCGTATATGGCCTCAATAACATGATTAAGACCTTTCACTGACAAAATCTAACTCCTATAAGACCACAATAACATGTTTGAGACATTTAACTGGCAAAATCCAACACGGATAGGACCTCAATAACCAGATAGAGACTTTCACTGACAAAAACCATCTCGAATAAGGTCTAAATAACTCGATTGAGACCTTTCACTAGCAAAAATCCAACACGAATAGGACCTCAATAACTCGATTGAGACCTTTCACTAGCAAAATCCAACACACCTAAATTAAGACCATGTACTAGCGAATCCTTAAACAAAAATAAGTAGTAAATTTTAAAACCTTATCAAGAGATTTAGCCTTAAGATTAAATAACTAATCCCTATCTTTTCGTCCTCTATTCTCTCCATAAAAAAACGACCGCATAAGCGGTCGTTTTGATATCCATTAACCTTGTAATAAAAGGTCTTCTGGGTTTTCTAATAATTTTTTAACTGTTACGAGGAATCCAACAGCTTCTTTTCCGTCAATGACTCGGTGATCATAAGAAAGTGCTACGTACATCATTGGGCGATTCTCCATACGTTCTGCATCAATTGCAACAGGACGTGTTTGGATGGTGTGCATACCAAGAATTCCGACTTGTGTACCGTTCAAGATAGGTGTTGAAAGCAATGATCCGAAAACTCCTCCATTTGTTATGGTAAAAGTTCCACCTTGTAGATCACTTAAAGCCAATTTATTATCTCTTGCTTTTAAAGCTACGGCTAATATATCTGCTTCAATCTCGGCGAAATTTTTACGGTCACAGTCGCGAATAACTGGAACGACGAGTCCTTCGTCAGTTGATACGGCTACACCGATATCATAGAACTTTTTCAAAACGAGTTCGTCGCCTTGCAGTTCGGAATTGACTGCAGGATATTTTTTCAATGCTGCTACTACAGCTTTAGTGAAAAATGACATAAAGCCAAGACGAACATCATTTTCTTCAAAGAATTTGTCTTTTTTGCGTTTACGTAAATCCATAACTGCCGTCATATCTATTTCATTAAAAGTTGTTAACATTGCTGCGTTTTGTTGAACTTCAACAAGTCTTTTTGCAATTGTTTGGCGGCGTCTAGATAAACGTACACGTTCAATTGGTTTTCCTTCTTCTTGAGTAACCGCAGGAGCAGCTTTTGGTGCTGGAGCTTGTTCAGCAGCCTTCTTTGGCTGATTAGAATAAGATGTTATATCTTGTTTTCTAACACGGCCAAGTGGATCAACAGTTGGAACCTCGCTTAAATCGATTCCTTTTTCTCTAGCTAGCTTACGAGCTGCAGGTGAAGCAATAGGTCGATCCTTTTTCTCAGTGTCAGCCTTTTCCTGTACTTGCTCTTGTTTTGGTTCTTCGGCAGCTACCTCTTCCTTCACAGGCTCTGCAGGTTTAGTCTCCGCTGGTTGCTCTCCACCCGCTTCCACGATGGCAATAACTTCACCTACTTGAACTGTATCACCTTCTGCTGCTTTTAATTCCTTAACAATTCCTGATTCTTCGGAGATTACCTCAACATTGACTTTATCTGTTTCTAGTTCAACGATGTATTCTCCCTTTTCAACGGAATCACCCGGTTGTTTTAGCCATTGAGCGATTGTACCTTCCGTAATCGATTCTGCTAATTCAGGTACTTTAATTTCAGCCACTTTGAATCCTCCTCTAATCTTTAACCAATACAATTATCAATTTTAGTTTTTGCTTCGCCAATAAATTATCTAGAAAAAGCTTCTTGAATGATGCGATTTTGCTCTTTTTTATGGATAGTTGGATCCCCTTCAGAAGGACTGGAACGTCTCCGTCTTCCTGTATATTTTACGTCTACCCCTTTAGGAGCTATTTCTCTTAGATAAGGATCAACATGCATCCAGCCGCCCATATTTTTTGGTTCCTCTTGAACCCAAACAAGTTCTTTTAAGTTTGGATAACGGGATAAAATATTTTCAATATCCTTATTAGGGAACGGATATAATTGTTCTACCCTTAAAATATGGAGCCAATCCACTTCGGATTCGTTTTTCAATTGTTCTTCAAGATCGATCGCAACTTTTCCGGAGCAGAGTACAATTCGCTCTACTGCCTCTTTATTTTGACCAAGTCCTTTTTGTTCAAGCACTTGCTGGAAGCTTCCATCTGTCAATTCTTTCGCATCTGATGAAGCAAGTGGATGCCTTAGTAGGCTCTTTGGTGTCATGATGACTAGCGGTTTTACTCCTTCTGAACCAAGAGTAGCAGCCTGTCTTCGTAATAAATGGAAATATTGAGCGGATGTTGATAAATTCGCAACCGTCCAGTTATTTTCTGCTGCACTTTGGAGGAATCTCTCCACTCTTCCACTTGAGTGCTCAGGACCTTGACCTTCATATCCATGAGGAAGCAACATAACTAAACCAGATTTTTGTCCCCATTTCGCCCTGCCTGACGAAATAAATTGATCAAAATATACTTGAGCCATATTAGCAAAGTCTCCAAATTGCGCTTCCCAAATGACGAGCGTTTCTGGAGCAAATACATTGTATCCATATTCAAATCCAACTACTGCGGCTTCTGTCAATGGGCTGTTATAAACAACAAATGAAGAATTAACTTCTGAAAGATTGTGCAATGGAATAAATTCTTCACCTGTTTTTTCATCATGCAAAACAAGATTTCTTTGAGCAAATGTACCACGTTGTGAATCCTGCCCAGTAAAGCGGATTGGAGTTCCGTCTCTTAGGATGGATCCAAATGCAAGTGATTCAGCATGTGCCCATTCAATTTTCCCTTCACCGTCAAAAATACTTTCTCTTCTTTTTAAAATACGACTAAGCTTTTGGAACACATTAAAATTCTCAGGCCACTGCAATAGTTCAGCATTGATTGTTTTAAGAACATCTCTATCTACACTAGTTTTATATTGCTGTAAGCCATTCATGATGTATTCCGGTGGATTCATGGCGATATCTTGGTCTTCTTCTTTATTTAAATGAACCGCATCATATTCTTTCTGCAAACGTTCTTGAATATCATTTTCGATTTTTTCTGCATCTTCTTTGGAAATTAATCCTTTGGTAATTAAACGTTCTGCATAGATTTCTTTCACTGTTGGATGACCTTTGACAATATTATACATCAAAGGGTTTGTAACCATTGGCTCATCCATTTCATTATGGCCAAACCTTCTATATCCTATTAAATCTATTACAAAGTCTTTACGAAACTTTTGTCTATATTTATAAGCTAAGACCGCCGCTGCTAGTACAGCTTCTGGATCATCCGCATTTACATGAACAACTGGGATTTCGAATCCCTTTGCAATATCAGATGCATATTTAGTCGAACGTGAATCAGAGCTTTCTGTAGTAAATCCAATCCTATTATTTGCAATAATATGGATTGTTCCTCCAGTGTCATATCCCTTCAGTTGGCCCATATTTAGAGTTTCTTGAGTAATGCCTTCACCTGGGAAAGCGGCATCACCATGAACCGAAATCGCAACACAACTAGAAAAATCTTGCTCTGGATAACCAGATTTATTGCGATTTTCTTGAGCTGCACGAGTATAACCATCTACGACTGGTCCCACTACTTCGAGGTGGCTCGGATTATTTGCAAGTGTAATTCTTGTATTGGCTGTGCTTCCACGCTTTAACCTGCGGTCAGCACCTAAGTGATACTTAACATCCCCTGTCCAACCGTATGTAATGCCGATTGATCCTTCAGATGGAATTAAATCCTTATTGGGAGCATGTTGGAATTCAGAAAAAATCATTTTATATGGCTTTTCAAGTACATGTGCAAGGACATTTAGACGCCCGCGGTGAGCCATGCCAATATTTACTGTTCTTGTACCAGTTTCAACTGTCAAACTAATAATTCGATCTATTAATGGAATGAGTGTATCTACACCCTCAATAGAAAATCGTTTTTGTCCTACAAAAGTTCTGTGTAAAAACTTTTCGAATCCTTCTACTTCTGAAAGTCGATTTAATAAATTGATTCGCTCTTCTTTTGTTAATGATGGGTAAAAACTCTCAGACTCAATTTGTTGCTGTAACCAGTTTTTCTCTTCTAACTCATGCACTTGATGATATTCAAACGCTAGTTTTTGAGTATATACTTTTTTCAAATGGTTAATTGCGTCTAACCCGTTTTTTAAATCGGATGGTGCATTTGGCGAAATGAAAGATGCCGGTACATGTTTTAAGTCTTCTTCCGTTAAGTTGTATTCCGATAGCTCTATTCTTCTATTTACTTTTTCTCTATCGTCTAAAGGATTAATATCCGCGATTAAGTGACCATATGTACGAATATTATCTGCGAGCTTGACCGCCGCAACCATCTTACTAAGTAAGTTAGGATTTGTTGGAAGCTGGAAAGATACATCAGCCTGCCCTTTCGTTGTCTCTTCTTCAACAACTGATACAGGTGCACCCCATTGATCAAACAGTTGTCTCAAATCGGGCTCAACACTATCCGGATCTGTAAGATATTGCTCGTATACTTCTATTACATAACCAAGATTTGGCCCCGAAAAATTATGCCAAGGTGTCCCTTGAAATGAAGCCTTTTTACTCATTAATGATACGCCTCCACCAATTCAACCATAATTTTTTATTTTTCATACAAAGTTCATAATTTTTTCGTGAAAAGCTCACAATCTCCATTTTATCATTGACAACCTGTAATATAAAGACTAAATGTAATTTTTCATATGAATTTAGCTATTTCTGTCGAATGTAAAATCTTGATTTCAATAATTATTTTTAACCATATCAATCTTACTATGATTACTTAAAAAATCCAATGGATTTGCTCGATTGTTTTTCATCGTGATTCCCACCTAAGCCTACTTAAGCATATATTGTGATAAAGAAATTCAAGTTGGAGTGAGAATTATGTTTCCATGGGGGATGTTTCCTTTTAATGAAGATATTAAAAAGTTAACAGAACAACTAAATCCTTCAGACGTAAATTCATATGTCAATGACATGATGAAAAAACTAATGAATAATACTCCAATGGAAAATATGCTTTCTCCACAGAAGAATAATACGAATAATACGAACAATACACAAAAATCCAAAAGTGAAGTTTCCGCTCAAGTATTCGAAACATTTGATGATGTATATGTAAGACTGCATTTACCCCCAAACATTACATTAAATCATTTAAAAATTTTTCATACGTCAAACCAGGTCATTGTTGAAAATTTATCAGAAGAAGGCAGCAGACAAATCTTTACTCTCCCTAGCCTAGTCAAAAAAAAAGGAGCTACCGCTCAAGTTAAAAATCAAATATTAGAAATAAAGATTCCAAGAAATGATGACCTTCAGTATACGGAAATAACCGTTTCGGAAAAGTTATAAACTTTTTATGGGCAAAGTTTTTGAAATTTTTCTCTCATGTCGTTCGCAAGTTCCGGAACCGATATAGCATAAGCTATTTGTTCATAATTTTTACGATCATGAAAAAATAATTGATGCAGAATGGAAATACTCAAACCTGGATTAGGGCGTTCTTGCAGAATAAGCTCAAAATCAGGTTTGATTGCCCCTTCTTTAAGGACTTTTGCGAAAAAGCCAGATTTCCCTGTCCGAATAATTTCTTTTAACATTCCTTTCGTCCGATTCGAATGATCAATTGTAATGCATGGTATACGACCTTGGGTTATTTGAACAATTGTTTCACCAATCTGATAAATATCTCCCACACACACATCATTTTCCAACATATTTGTAACCGTTAAATTTTCCCCAAATGCTGGAATTGTTAGGGATTTACCTGTTTGTTCTTCCCACCATGCATAGTGTTCAAATGGATAAAAACAAGCTGCCCGATCTTCCCCGCCATGATTTCGCAAATCCGCAACGTCGTCTTGGTCAAATCCTCCCCTGCGGAGAAAAGCCTTTTGGACGGGCTGTTTTCTAATTCCTGTTTTTAACGTTTGCCCATATTGATTACTGATCAGCTTTGGTCTTCCTACATTAACTGATTTTATTAACATTTTCGATCCCCCCAATAAATGCTCTATGTATGTAAGGATAAAAAATTCCTACAAGTTAATATTAATCTTACTAAGCTTGAAAGGAAATGGCTATGGAATTAATAAATAGAGAAGAATTGCTTAACGGAAAGAAAAAAAATAAATGGGCTCTTATAGCCATTGCATCGATTCCTCTCATTATGACATTAGGAAACTCAATGCTCATTCCAATATTACCATTAATGGAAAAGCAGTTACATATATCAAAGCTCCAATCAAGTTATATCATTACTGTCTATTCCATTGTTGCCATCTTTTTAATTCCGATTGCCGGCTTTCTTTCAGATAAATATGGAAGAAAAGTGGTCATTATACCTTCACTTATACTTACTGGTATAGGCGGTATTTTATCTGGCTGGGCTGCATGGGAGCTTGATAATGCTTTTATATGGATTATTATCGGTCGAATTCTCCAAGGAATCGGAGCAGCTGGAGCATTTCCAATTGTTCTTCCTTTAGTTGGTGATTTGTATAAAAAGGAAGAAGACGTAAGTTCATCATTAGGTATTATTGAAACAGCAAATACATTAGGAAAAGTTTTAAGCCCAATCCTTGGGGCATTAATTGCTGGGGTAATATGGTATTTGCCATTTTTCGCGATCCCAATCTTTTGCATCATATCTTTAATATTAATCATGCTTTGTGTGAAAAAGCCAAAAGATGATGATCATCAGCTCTCTTTTGGTAGGTTTGTAAAAAATACGAAGAAAATTTTCTCAGAGCATTGGAAGTGGTTAATGGCTGTTTTTATTATTGGAGCAATTATTATGTTTATATTGTTCGGACTCCTTTTTTATTTATCATCTATTCTTGAAGACAAATATGGGTACGACGGAGTAAAAAAAGGGTTTTTACTTGCAATTCCTCTAGCTGCTTTGTGTATTGCGTCTTTTGTAACAGGAAAGATCATTAAAGATAATTTAAAAAAGATGAAATGGATTACTTTTTTTGGGATGATTTTAACTGGTGTTAGTGTGGCGGCTACGATGTTTTCTGATCGTTTTATTTATTTAATCGTCATTATTTTATTTTGTGGCATTGGCATTGGCGCCTCCCTTCCTTGCTTGGATGCCATTTTAACTCAAAGTATAGAAAAAGAAATGCGGGGAACCATTACTTCTATTTTTAGTTCCATGCGATTTGCTGGGGTAGCTGCTGGGCCTCCTATCGTTGCATTGTTAATGAAAGGAAACATAAGCAGTATGGTAATATTATTGACCATTCTTAGTGCTGTAGCAGCATTATTAGCGTTTAAAGCAATTAAACCTAAAAGAGGAAAAAAGGTAGGAGAAATGGATCCTGTGTTGGAATAATTGGTAAAACTTGTATATAATAAAAGTATATTACGCTAAGGAGAGTGTTGGGAATGGCAGTAAATGTCTATATGAATTTCAATGGGAATTGTCGTGAAGCAGTAGAATATTATGCACAGGTTTTTAACCTGGGAACTCCAGAAATTATGACTTTTGGTGATCAACCTCCACATCCTGATTACCCACATACAGAAGAAATGAATAAATTAGTCTTGCACGCTCGTCTTAATATTTTTGACAGTGATGTCATGTTTTCCGACACAATGCCAGGTATGTCTTTTACTGTAGGCAATAATATCAACTTAGCGATTGTCAGTGATAAATTGGATGAAATGAAATCTGCATTTACGAAATTGGGTGAAGACGGGAAGATTACAATGGAGATGCAAGAAACGTTCTTTAGTAAGTCTTATGGACAATTAGTAGACAAGTTTGGTGTAAACTGGCAATTTAGCTACGAGGGCGAATAAATAAATGAAAGATATGGAATGCTTTGTTAACATTCCATATCTTTTTTTATTTGAACCACCCTTTACTTTTAAACCATACAAACATGCCTGTTCCAATTAACAGCATTGCAAACAGAGTTCCGATATATCCATATTTCCAATCTAATTCTGGCATATTCACAAAATTCATTCCGTAAATACCTGCTATAAAGGTTAAAGGCATAAAAATAGTTGTAATGAGCGTGAGAACTTGCATGATTCGATTCGTTTGATGAGCGTTTAAAGAAAGATAACTATCCCGAATATCTGTTGTTAACTCGCGATTTTCTTCAATCATTTCGGATAACTTTATTAAGTGGTTATGAATATCAGAAAAGTACTCCATATTAGGTCGAATTTTCTTTAACCGTTCTGAATTAAGTATTCGATATAATAAATCCCTCATCGGAGAAACAACATGTCTTATTGATAGAAGATCATGTCTCGTATCATATAAATCTTGGAGCAGTAACTTCATAGGTCTTCTATTTGAGTTTTCGTCAATCTCATTTAACACGTCTTCAATCGTTTCCACAAGCGGAAAATAATTATCAACGATTTCATCAAGGACATGGTATAACACTTGGATGGGATCCCAATGTACAACATTCACTTCTTGTATAAGTCGATCCCAAATTTTATTAACTTCTATAGAACTTTCTTGGTGAAACGTAACGATATAATTTTTTCCTAAGAAAATATTTACTTCCTCTCTTATTAAGCTTTCTCCACGTATCGCTTGCGCTACAAAAAAGAAATGGTCGTCGTAATAATCTAATTTGGGCCTTTGGATATTATTGATACAGTCTTCAATTGCCAAAGGATGAAAATGCAAAGGATTTTTTAATAATTTTATTTCTTCCTCTGTTGGGCAATCAAAGTCTATCCAATACCAAAGAAAATCCCCTTCTAACAATTCCCTGACTCCTATATTTATTTGGCATTCGTTATTTTTATTAATCGCAATTGTTTTAATCATTTTTTCTCCTCATACAAGCCGATTTACTATATTTTAACTCTTTAACTCGCATATAACACTTTTTAGAATTAGTACAACGTATTGTTGAATATTTTTATTTAATAACTATACCCAAAAAGGAGTGAGAAATAGATGAAATTCACCTTTTTTGGAAAGAACGTGCAAGAAAGTGATGTTCTTCTGGAAAGGATCGCCACTGTGCTTGAAAATGGCATGGCGGCAAAGGAAGTCGTTTGTTCGATTACAACTGGATTTCGAAGGGTTCCATCAATACGGACGGCTCCGGGTCTAAATCCTTATCACGTCTCTGTCGCAGATATTGGATATGGTTTTGATTCCGTTCATGGTACGATAAGCCGCATGCATGAGGGAGATGCCTTCCGCTTTTTATAAGGAGTTGCTTGTTTTTGATTTAGATACACTAAAAATAAGCGCAAAACAATTAAGCCCAAATTTTGAACTTGCTGTAAAACATGCTTCTCCTGAGGTTTATCAATTGGTTGAGCAAAGTCGATTATTAAACAAACAATTTATAGAAACAATTAAAGAAGCAAATAGAATGGGTAAGGATTTGCTTGGACCGGAGTGGAAAGGACTTCGTGCCAAAATAAAAAATATCCAGGCAATACCTCGCCTTTAATGGATGGGAGGCATAAAAAATGTCTGTAATTCGACCATTAAAATTAACTGTAGAGGAACGTCAGAGATTAATGTCTTGGTGGAGCACAATGGAAGAAGCAAAACTGGTTGTTCAGCGTTTATGTTCATTGGTAAGTGAACTTAGATTAAACCCCGAGTCAAGCTATGCAGATGGAATGATTCTTTTTTATCGTGCTGTATCCGAAATATCATATGGTTACGCAGGTGTTAGAGGTGGCGTTCGAAGGGCATTAACTACGGAATATGGTGATGAGCTTCGATTGAATATGGTCATGTGTCAGAGTTTTGCTCCTAAATTTTCGGTTGATGCTAAAATACTTCTCGAACGAATAGCAAAGCAAATTACCGGTCAAAATGCACTTTTTATCATTGAGCAAATTAGGAAAATGATATTTTGTTAATAGAGTTAGAGAAAAAGGCACATGGTTTTTTTGGTAAAGTAGCTTATGATAATATAAAAGTTATTATTCAACAAGAAATGACAATTTTTTAAATCTATTACATTTTTATAGTTGATATTCTTAAACTCACATGCTATTATCAATATCAATACAACATTTAGTAGTTTTCGTAAAAATTAACACTATATATTGATTTCAAACAAGTGAAGGTGCCCATTCAGGGCTTAAAAGGGAATCCGGTGAAAACCCGGAACTGTCCCCGCAACTGTAAATGCGAACGAACGGGAAATGCCACTGTATTGATTTGCTTCACGGCTTCAATATGGGAAGGACCCTACTAGGATGATGCATAAGTCAGGAGACCTGCCTTACTTGTCTGAGTTTCGATTCTTCGGGGATTGGGAAGATGAAACGATAGTGAAAATTCGTTTCTTCTCTTTCCCTATCGTTTGATCCGCTCCATTCTCGGAGCGGATTTTTTTATTATAAAAAGAAAGGTGAATAAGATGACGACGATATCAAAAGAACAAGGAAACCGATCATTAACATTTGATAGAAAGCGACTGGAGGCCTTTATTGAAAGAGTCACTTCTATTAATACAAAGGAATTCAACGAAAAAATCTTCAGAAGTATAGAGTCAAAAGATGAGTATAAGGCGGAACACATCACTTCCCTCCTTATTAAAACTGCATTAGAAAATGTAGATGAAGCAAATACTCAATGGACTTTTGATGCTGCTAAAATCTATCTTCAAAGCTTGTACAAAAAAGCAAGTGTAAACCGTTCTTACGATAAAGAACTTAAATATGGAGATTTTTATGGACTATTAAAAACACTAGCTGGCAAGGGAATTTACTCTCCAAATATATTAGAAAAATATAGTAGAAAAGAAATCATTGAGTTATCTAAAATAATTGAGCCTAATCGTGACTTACTTTTTGATTACATCGGCCTCCATACTTTGGCCACAAGATATCTTGCAACAGATCATGAAAAAAATACATACGAGCTTCCACAAGAACGTTGGTTAGTGATTGCAATGCATCTAATGCAGGATGAACCAACGAGCCTACGTTCACAGCTAGTTGCGGAAAGCTATTGGGCATTATCTAATCTTTATATGACCGTTGCTACCCCTACCCTTGCGAATGCAGGACTTGCACACGGACAATTATCTAGCTGCTTTATCGATACCGTTGAGGACTCTTTAATGGGGATTTATAACAGTAATACAGATGTTGCAAGGCTTTCTAAAGACGGTGGCGGAATCGGAGTCTACATGGGAAAAGTGAGAAGTCGTGGAAGTTCAATCAAAGGCTTTAAAGGTGCATCCTCTGGTTGTATTCCTTGGATTAAACAATTAAACAATACAGCTGTCAGCGTTGACCAGCTTGGACGAAGAAAAGGCGCTATCGCCGTTTATTTAGATGTTTGGCATGCTGATATACTTTCCTTCTTGGATTTGAAGTTGAATAATGGTGATGAAAGACAAAGGGCCCATGATATTTTTACAGGAGTTTGCTTACCAGACATGTTTATGGAACAAGTAGAAAGACGTGGAGATTGGTACTTATTTGACCCTCATGAAGTAAAAGATGTAATGGGTTATGCTCTAGAAGATTTTTATGATGAGAAAAAAGGCGAAGGTTCTTTTAGAGAGAAATATGAAGAATGTGTTGAAAATAATAAATTAAACAAAACTAAAATCCCTGCTATTAAGATCATGGCTAGAATTATGAAATCACAGCTTGAAACAGGAACCCCGTTTATGTTTTATCGCGATGAAGTGAATCGAAAGAATCCAAATAAACATGTAGGGATGATTTACTCAAGTAATTTGTGTACAGAAATAATGCAAAATATGTCCCCTACTATTCAATATGAAGAAACAGTAGATGGCGATACAATCATCACATATAAAAAAGCAGGCGATTTTGTTGTTTGTAATCTTTCTTCTATTAATCTCGGAAAAGCTGTCCCAAATGATGTTTTAGAACGGTTGATTCCTATTCAAGTTAGAATGCTCGATAATGTGATTGACTTAAATACGATTGATGTAAAACAAGCAACAATAACGAATAAAAAATATAGAGCCATTGGATTAGGTACTTTTGGCTGGCATCACCTGTTGGCACTAAAACGAATTAAATGGGAATCCGAAGATGCAGTAAAATTTGCAGATGAATTATATGAGCGTATCTCCTTCTTAACAATTAAAGCGAGTGTTGAATTAGCGGAAGAAAAAGGCTCATATTCAAAATTTGCAGGCAGTGATTGGCAAACAGGTTATTATTTTAAACAGCGTGGATATTTAGAAAGTGAAAATGCTGAAAGTTGGAACGAATTAATGAATGAAGTTTCCGAACACGGAATAAGAAACGGCTATTTAATGGCTGTCGCTCCAAATTCCAGTACATCCGTCATCGCTGGTTCAACTGCTAGCATCGACCCTATTTTCAAACCGTTTTACCATGAGGAAAAGAAAGATTATAAGTTACCTGTTGTTGCTCCAGATTTGGATCACAACACGTATGATATTTATCGACGTTCTGCCTACATCGTAGATCAGCGATGGTCTATTTTACAAAATGCAGCAAGACAACGCCATATTGATCAGTCAATTTCGTTTAACTTCTATGTACCAAATCATATTAAAGCCCAGGTAATGCTCGATTTACATTTACAAGCATGGGATTCAGGTTTAAAAACAACATACTACGTCCGTTCCACTGCTTCGGATATTGAGGAATGTGTGTGGTGCGAGTCTTAATCTGTTATGCAAGTTTTAGCGGTAATACTAAAGAAACAGCAGAATTGATTGCAGAAACTTTAATAAAAGAGAAATATGATATCAAATTATATAGGATTGGGACTGGAAAGATTCCAGATCCCTCCCTTTTTGATGTAATGATGATCGGTTCCTTTACATGGGCGAAAGGTGCAACCCCAAATGATGTGAAGGACTTCGTTTATGAGATTGGCTACAAGCCTCCACACGTTTTTGTTTTTGGAACGGGAGATACACAATTTGGCGGGGATTATTTATTTTGCAATGCTGTAGAAAAACTAGCGAAATTTTACAATTCAACGTATGAACCATTAAAAATTGAGCAAAGTCCAAGAGGATCACAAGAATCAAAAGTGATTGCTTGGACGAAAGGAGTTATAAAACAATGTCAACTGTCCTTGAAAAAGTAGTTATATTAGAACCATTGAATCCAAACAAATCAACAGCACTCTTTGGTGGAAAAGCTAGCGGAATACTAAATTGGAATGATCTTGCTTACCCTCATTTTTACAATCATCGTGAACAAATTCGGGCACTTTTCTGGAGAGCAAGTGAAGTAGATATGTCAGCAGATATTAAACAATTCCCTACCCTATCAGATGAAGAAAGAAATGCTTTTTTAAAAATCATTGGTCTACTTGCAACCTTAGACGGACCACAAACGGATATTGCAGCTAGAATATCACACTATTCAACTGATCCTTCTGTGAAATCAATTATGGCTACAATCGCCGACCAAGAAAGTGAGCATAATCATAGTTATGCTTATGTTCTCTCATCAGTAACTAATTTGATTGAACAAAATCATTCGTTTGAGACGGGGCGAAAAGATGAAATTCTTTTAAAACGAAACGAGCGAATTATGGAAGTTTATAACGAATTCGCAACGCATCCTACCATTAAAAATGTTTTAAAAGCAATGGTGTATACCTCCCTTCTAGAAGGTTTATTTTTCTACTCGGGATTTGCTTTCTTTTATAACCTTGCCCGAAATCAAAAAATGGTTGGAACTTCAACAATGATTTCATATATCAACCGTGATGAGCTGCAGCACGGCCGATTTATAAGCGATTTATTTAGAGCAACGCTTGCTGAAAACCCTGAATACAACACGAAAGAGTTCACTGATTGGGTATATGATCAGTTTAGACATTCCGTTGAACAAGAAACTATTTGGAGTAGGTATGTTCTCGACGGAATTGATGGAATCGATTTAGTAGAGATGGAAGGCTATATAAAATATCGCGCTAATAAGATGCTCAGACTTTTAGGTTTAAGTGATATTTATGAGGATTATACAGATAATCCAATGAAATGGATTCGAGCGTATGTAGACAATTTCGATGATACAAAAACGGATTTCTTCGAGCAAAAATCACGCCAGTATACGAAAACGAGCGATTTGAACGGATTTGATGAATTGTAACAAGAAAAGCATAAGCGCCTTGTTCATCGACTTACAGGCCCACAGGATGTGGGTCCGTCGACGTCGCCGCAGGACGTGGCGTATTTTAGTCGACGTTCTTCTTCCGGCCATCGACTGAGATAAAGGAAACACGATGAGTCTACAAGGCGAATCGATGTTGACTTATCGTAGGGAGATGGACAGGAAATTTGCTAGTCGATAGGCGCTGGAGCTGGGCAGTACAAGCCTATGTTCAATAAGAGACTTATAAAAAAACTTATACTTTCCCTACTAAAGAAAAAAACTGCCCCGAGAGGCAGTTTTTTATTTGTGAACTTAATTATAGTTTAACAACGTTTTCTGCTTGTGGTCCACGTTGTCCTTCAACGATTTCAAATTCAACTTGTTGACCTTCGTCAAGAGTTTTGTACCCTTCTCCTTGAATAGCGCTGAAGTGAACGAATACGTCGTTTCCGCCTTCAACTTCGATGAAGCCGAATCCTTTTTCACTGTTAAACCATTTTACTGTACCTGTTGCCATGCGTAAAAACCTCCAAAAATTTTTTAATATGTTACTCATATTTACGGTGTAAATAAAAATTCACATATTATAAGCAATACCCACAATTAGGAGTAGATATTCATTATAACATGCGAATTTAACTCCATACATATTCATTGATATTAAATAACAAGGGTAATACAGGATAAAACATAATGATCTTTTGGTAATTCAAAACAACGAAAGCCCTTCCTCTCTCCCGTCCTTACGGCTCCTAGACCGTGCCAGTGAGATTTGTATCAACAAACAATGGTAGCATTCTTAACCATTGAAGAAAAAGGATTCCATATCTTTTACTAGATATATTTACTATTAAGTTCAAACTAATCATACATGAGATATATGTAAAAAGCAAGAAAATGGGCAAAATCTTTTTTCGCCTTTTTTCGTCAAAAAGTCTTATGGCCCAAGGCTTTAGTCGACATTTTCAACTGATAATGATTCTAAAAACATAAATTAACTTTAAATATTTTACCCATTTAATTTTGTTTTAAACATATTCAAATATAGACAATTATATTTTAACTAGATCACGCTTCTTTTTTTGATGCTCTTTTTCGTTTTGCAGGTTGCTTGGCAGTTGGCTTTGTTCTATCGATTGATGCTTGTAAAGCTGCCATTAAATCTGTCATTGGTGCTGCAGGCTCTCTTTCTTTTGCAGTTACAAGTTCTTTACCATTACGCTTAGCATCTATTAATTGCAACACTTTATTTCTATACTCATCTTCATATTTCTCAGGTTGAAAAGTAGTCGTTAATTGATCTATTAGTAAAATTGCGGTATCAATCTCTTTTTTAGAAACTTGATCATCTGCTGGAACATTTGGTACATCCGTCGCTTTTCGAACTTCATCTGGATAATGAATCGTCTCCATTACTAATGTATCATTATAAACTCTTATTACTGCCAATTGTTCTTTTGACCGAATCATAATTTTAGCAATACCGGCTTTTTCTGATAATATCAAAGCTTTTCGAAGTAGTCCGTAGGCTTTCACTCCTCCACCATCAGGAGACATATAATAGCTTTTATTGAAATAAATAGGATCGATTTCGTTCAATTTAATAAAATCAATCATTTCAACTGCCTTTTCCCCACTTGCACTGCTAAGTTCTTGCAGTTCATCATCTTCCACGATCACAAATTTTCCTTTTGAAACTTCATACCCTCTTACAATTTCCTTCGTGTCTAATTCTTGTTCACATGCAGGGCACATTTTTTCATATTTTATTGGTGTGTGACATTTTTGATGAAGTGAACGAAATTTTACATCTTTATCTTCTATAGCAGCATGAAGCTTTATTGGAATATTTACAAGACCGAAACTAATGCTCCCTTTCCACATCGTATGCATAATCTCACCTCTATTTACATTTACTATAGTTTTTACTAATGAAAAAAATACATTCGCATAAAATACAGGTGTAATTATATAACTTTTACGAGGTGTGATTTCTTATGAAACCAATGCTTCCTACTTTGGGCTTTGAACCTCCTCAGCAAGGAGAATGGCTATATGAAATTAAATATGATGGTTTTCGTGGCATTCTAGAGTGGACAAAAGATAGAAGTTTTTTATGGAGTAGAAATGGGAAAGATTTAATGCCTCAATTTCCGGAATTGGAGGAATTCTTACATAGTAAGCAAAAAGAGGCTTCTAAATTCCTGCCCCTTATATTAGATGGAGAAATTACTATATTGGAAAATGAATATAAAGCTAATTTTGGGCAGCTGCAGATAAGGGGAAGAATGAAAACGAAGCAAAAAATAGAAGAGTCTTCTCGGATAAGGCCATGTAAATTTTTGGTTTTTGATTTATTATCCCAAAAAGGTTCTTCAACTGAAAAAATCAACTATATAAAAAGAAAAGAATTGCTTTTATCTTTATGCGAGAAACTTGGTTTTTCACTCCATCCAAATATTGGTGAAGAATCAATTGTTCAATATTTACCTTCCACTTCAGACTTTTTTTCTATTTCTGAAACGATGAAAAATTTCATGAGTGAAGGAATCGTCGCTAAAAAGACCAATAGTTCATGGGAAACTGGTAAAAGAACAACTTCATGGATAAAAATAAAAAATTGGAAAACGGTGAGTTGTTTTCTAACAGCATACGATCAAAATAACGGATTTTTTTATGCAGGAGTATATAAAGATCAAGAGATTTTTTCTTTGGGTAACTTTATTAACGGAATGGATATAGAAACTAAAACTGCACTCCGAAAAGCCATCATAGAAAACGCTCAAAAAAATGGAGAAATCCTTTATATACACCCTAGCATTTGTATCGACTTACATTATATCGAATGGAATGGCGAACAACAGCTGAGGGAACCTTTTTTTAATAAAATCCGTTTTGATCTACATCCGGATGCTTGTACATACGAACAATTTTTAATTGCAGATGCAACATTTCCACCAGAAATTTCAATTACCCATCCAGATAAAATTTTATGGCAAAATGGTTCCGTCACAAAATTAGATTTCCTGCGTTATTTAAGAAAATGCTCCTCCATGATGCTGCCTTTTTTAAAAAATCGTCCACTCACGTTAATTCGTGCACCGCATGGAGAATTTGGCGAATCGTTTTATCAAAAAAATAAACCTGATACCACGCCTGATTTTATCGATTCATATTTCCATGAATCAAACGAGATGATTGTTTGTAATAATTTGAGGACACTTATATGGCTAGGTAATCAACTGGCAATCGAATATCATATCCCGTTTCAAACGATGGATAGTCCATTTGTAAGTGAGATTGTCTTTGATTTAGATCCTCCATCTCGTGAGGATTTTCACTTAGCAATCAAAGCCTCTTTAATTTTGAAAAAAATTCTTGATTCTTTTTCATTGACTTCATTTGTTAAGTTATCAGGAAATAAAGGAATGCAAGTGTATATACCACTTCCTAATAACAAATATACTTGGGAAGAAACTCGTGTTTTCACTGAATTCGTCGCACAGTTCATGATCACCTACGCTCCCGATTCTTTTACGATAGAAAGATTAAAAAAGAATCGGGGCGGCAAGCTTTATTTTGATTATATTCAGCATGCGGAAGGAAAAACAATTGTAGCCCCATATTCTGTTCGAAACCACTCAAATGGACTTGTGGCTGCTCCTATCTTTTGGCAGGAAATTAATGATAGACTTAATCCTGCTGATTTTACGATCAAAAATGTGATCGAAAGGATAAATAAATGGGGTGATCCTTTTTCAGCTTTTTTTACTTGCAAAGATGATCAGCCTTTTGATAAAGCGTTACAAATGATTAATGAAGGAAGACTCTTATAATCATTGTAAAAAAATCGCTAAGCAAACGGACCGTTCGTAATCTTTAATATTCGAATCCAATACGACCATTGGTGTAGAGGAAGAAAATAGCTTTTGCAGACTCAACGGCATAATTCCTTGAGATACCGTCATAATCTTTCTTCCATTTTTTTTAATTACACACCGATAAGCCATTTTATGAATTAGATAACGGTCTCTCCCATTATTTGCCCAAAATTCTTTTTTATCTATTTTCATTGCATCAAAAACTAAACGTTGATCATTCGAATATACTTTTATTCCTTGATTATTAATATGAACATTCCAAAGTAGATTTTTTTCATGATCCATAATCCTAAATATTCTACCCTGGTGTTTGTTTATTTTCTTTTCTCTACCTTTTACCTCCATCGCAGAATATCGGCATAATCCATTTCCGGTATATAACTTCCAATTATAAGTTGAAACTGGCGATGGCATTATCATAAAAAGTGTGGCGCTTTGCTGATTTAATATACGTGGACTAGGTAAAGCATTGCTTTTAAACGAAAAATATATATATTTAAAGAAAAAATAGATCATTAAAAACAACACAAAAATCCCCGCACCTATGGCAGGGAAAAATTGTGTAATTTTGATGCTCGGTAATATCACGATGATAAACACAATCGTGCACAATATAGTTTGGTGACTATATAAACGGGACATGCCTGTATAATAATCTTTAATATTCATGTGGCTCCCCCTGCTCTCCATGTGAAAACATTATATGTTGGAGAGGACAAGGATATGCCCGTCATACATGTTTTATAAAAAATGAATCGTGAAAGGAATTTTATACGCTTGCCCATCGAAAGCTTTAATAGCACCGATAATCGTAAAAATGGTCATAAGCAGCCCAATGATAGGCAATAAAAGAAAACCAATCAATACTATGCAGAGTATTCCTGCTACGATTAAATAAATCGTGTATGATATTAAAAAGTTCAAGTATTCCCTTCCATGAAAATCGACAAGAGATGATTCATCCTTCTTTAATAGCCAAATAAGCAGCGGGCCAATAAATGTTGAAAAAAAGCTTGTTATATAGATAGCTGTAGCAAATATTCTTTCGTTTTTGTCTCCCATACTTTTCTCTCCCTATTCTTTATTGTTTTCATAACATATACGCTTTGATTGAAAAAAAGTTTCATAGTTTTTAATTTTTTAATTTTAAAGAATGCTGTCAAATTACATAGAAAATCGTCACTAATTAGATGAAATTTACTATTTTCAAATAGTGTTTTTTTTTGTATGATGTCATTAGAAAATCAAAAATAAAATACAGCTCATAATTGAGGGAAGGCAAATGGTGCGCCACCTATCCGAAACACGGAAGGTCCTAGTGGGTTCGATTCCCACCCCGAAATTTTTTATGCAAGTTTAAAAAATTTCGAGGGTAGGAACGAGGAATACGGGACTGCCCTAATGGAGGGGTTCAAATGCTCAAAAAACGAGAATTGAATGGGCATGAATGTTATGTATTATTTGAACTGATGACGCACCCGGATGTCTTCCCTTTCGTACGCCAAAAAGCCCACTCTTTTGAAGAGTTTATGTTTATGACAAAACAAACAATTGAAGCTGAGGAACGCGGAGAAATTATTTCAAGAACTATTCTTGATGAATGGGAGAATCCAATTGGGACGATAAGTTTATATGATATAAAAGATCAAGCAGGATTCTTAGGTACATGGATAGGAAAGCCATACCACGGTAAAGGATATAATAACCTAGCGAAGGAAGCTTTTTTCCAAGAACTATTTTATGAAAAAGATATATTGACGGTTTTTATGAGAATACGTCAAAAAAATGTACGTTCAAGGAAAGCAGCAGAAAAACTTCCTTATACAGTTAAGGCAAATGATTCGCGTTCGTTGATTTTTCAACAACTAAATACAGTTGAGTATATTTATGATTTATATGAGATACCAAAAGACTTATTTACGATGAATTTTATGAGGCAGTCTTCTGAACAAGCAGAACTACAGCCACTTGAAGCATAACAGTCGGTTTATTATAATCGGCTGTTTTTTATATGCTATAATTTACTTTATTAATGTCAGCAGTGAGGCCAAGATATGAAGCAAACATTTAAAATAAAAGAAAAAATTCAGCAATTATGGATCATCTTTATTCCGATTTTGATTACTCAATTAGCAATGTTTTCGATGAGTTTCTTTGATATTATGATGACCGGGAAGTATTCTGCCGATCATTTGGCTGGAGTGGCTGTTGGGTCTTCCTACTGGGTACCTATAAATACCGGATTAAGTGGGATTTTATTATCTATCACACCTATTGTGGCTCATTTAGTCGGTGCTAATAAAAAAGACAAAGTACCATTTTCTGTATTACAAGGGGTTTATGCAGGTATTGCAATGGCTTTACTTATAATCATTATTGGGTTTTTTACTTTAAATCCATTGTTAAATAGTATGAACTTGGAAAATACTGTGCATAAGGTTGCAAAAAATTATTTAATTTCGATTAGCTTTGGAATCGTTCCTCTATTTGTTTACAATGTTTTACGTTCTTTTATTGATGCCTTGGGGAAAACGAGAGTCACCATGATTGTTACTTTATCTTCCCTTCCTATCAATGTAACACTAAACTATATTTTAATTTTCGGAAAGCTTGGATTTCCAAAAATGGGCGGAATTGGAGCAGGTATTGCTTCAGCTGCTACGTATTGGATCATTACTTTTATCGCTATATGGATCATTCATAGAAAAAAGCCATTTATCGATTATAAAATATTCCATCGTTTTCCTAAGATCTCTTTTAGTAAATGGAAAGAAATTTTTTCATTAGGAGTACCAATCGGATTATCCATATTTATTGAAACGAGTATATTTTCAGCAGTCACGCTATTTATGAGTGGTTTCGGCACGAAAGTGATAGCCGCTCATCAAGCTGCACTCAATTTTTCATCGTTTATTTATATGATTCCGCTAAGCATCTCCATGGCATTAACCATCTTGGTAGGTTTTGAATCAGGAGCCAAAAGATTTAAAGATGCAAGGCATTACAGTTATCTTGGTATAGGTGGAGGAATTACCATTGCTTTGATAACTGGTACACTCCTTTTTATATTTAGAAGTGATGTTGCCTATTTGTATAGCAATAATTATGATGTTGTCATCCTAACTTCAAAATTTCTCTTGTTTGGAGTGTTTTTTCAATTATCCGATGCAATCCTTGCACCAATTCAAGGGGCACTTCGAGGATATAAAGATGTTAATGTAACGTTTATTATGGCATTAATATCTTTTTGGGTTATCGGATTGCCGTTGGGATATTTATTGGCTACACACACGGAATTAGGTCCTTTTGGATACTGGCTCGGCTTAATTGCTGGATTGGCAACTGGCGCCATAACACTTTCATTTCGTTTAATTTATGTTCAGAAAAAACAAATGAGAATACAAAAAAGCGAACTTGCGTAACCTATAAGCTAGGCTACGAGTTCGCTTTTTTAATATTATTTTCCAATGAATTGTTGTGTCCAATAGTTACCGTTAGCAACATATCCTACACCGATATGCGTGAAGCTGCTATTAAGAATATTTGCACGGTGGCCTTCACTATTCATCCAAGCTTTAACAACTTCTTGAGGAGTTTGTTGTCCCATTGCAATGTTTTCACCAGCTGAACGATAAGTGATGCCAAATTTCTTCATCATATCAAAAGGTGATCCATAAGTTGGGCTTGTATGGTCGAAATAGTGATTGGCAGACATATCTCTTGATTTTTCTCGTGCCACTTTACTTAGCTCAATATCTACTTTAAGTGGAGCAAGACCATTCTTAGCTCTTTCTTGGTTTGTCAAATCAACAACTTGCTGTTCAAAAGCACTCAATTGAGAATTCGTTTGAGTTGCTGGCTTTTGTGCAGGCTTTTGAGCAGGCTTTTGTACAGGTTTTTGTGCTGGTTGTTGTACAGGTTTTTGTTGCTGAACTGGCTTTTGAGCTTGTTGAGCTGGAGCCGGTTGTTTTACAGGTTGTTTTTGAGTGTTACTTGGTGGTGCAGGCTGAAAGTTGAAGAATTGATTCAAATCTATATTATATTGCTCCAATAATTTGGAGAAATCTTGGTAATTTGATGAATTAATTTGATAGTAAACTACTTTTGTATTTACAGGTTGAAAACCTGCTGCATCTGCTTTTCCTGTTGTAAATGGCGCTGCGATTAATGCTGCCGCTGCAACAGTTGACATGACTAGTTTTTTCATTCTTTTTTTCCTCCCTTTAATCTCTCGTTTCGTTTTGCATGATTATATTAACATACGTTTTTATGAAATATTTAAGGGAGGAATTACCAGAGAGCTATTTTTGGTGATTGTGTGGATTGTTTTCAATTATTTTTTTCTGCTAATCTAATATTCTAGCACCCTTTCTTCTCCATCTTGATCATGGCTTTCATTAGCGTTTTTACCAATCTTCCATATTATTTACCATAAACTACAAGAAAGAGCGTATTGACAACTTTTTAAAACCCTTCTTTTATTACTAATGTTACAAATGTGTTTCAAGATTTTCTATACTATTTAAATAATCTGTACGGTTTTGGTTAACCTATATATAAAATTACAATAGGAGGACTTACTTTGAGTACTCGATATTGCTGTCCTAATTGTAAAACTAATCGTTCCCGCTTCAATATTATTGAACAAAATGCTTATCCAGTAAGATTGGATCCACAAACTGGAGAAACCATTGAAACATATGAAAATGCAGCAGATGCAGGGCCTTTCCATACTATTTATAACGGCCCAGAAAAAAGAGTCCAATGCGGTTCTTGTGGTCTAATTGAAGACGAAAGAACATTTATCAAATTTGGAGAAAGGTAAGAACAAAAGCACAAGCGCCTGTTAAGCGACGTACAGGCCCACAGGATGTGGGTCTGTCGACGAAGACATAAGGACGTGGCGGTTTTAGTCGACGTTCCTCTTTAGGGATCTGACGAGATAAAGGAAACACGGCGAGCCTTAAAGGCGAGCCGCTGTTGACTTATTGTAGGAAGAAACCGAAAGTTTGCTAGTCGCTATGCGCTGGAGCTAGACTGGAACTTCACTCTTAAAAATTAGCAACAAGACGTGGCATGGCTTAGACGAGTTCCTCTTTAGCGTTCTGAAGAGATAAAAACATCTCGGAGGAAATCGGTGGAGCTGTACAGAAAAAGGACTCCAGAATGTGCTGAACCCTAAAAGTTAGACCAAAATATTTATGCAGCTAGTTGACTGGTATGAAGACGGTATTCCACCGGGCTCATGCCAGTCAATTTTGCTTTTATCCGTTCATTGTTATAGTAAAAAATATAATCAGATACTGCTTGTTTAAGCTCTTCAAATGACTTATAAACTCTACCGTAATACATTTCCTGTTTCATTATCCCGAAGAAATTTTCCATTGGTGAATTATCCAGACAGTCTCCCTTTCGGGACATGCTTTGAAATATACCGTTATCTTTTAGTTTCCTTACATATCTTTTCATTTGATAACCCCAGCCTTGATCAGAGTGTATAGTCGTTCGATAGGGGCAATCTTTTGTTATTTCAATTGCTTCGTCTAAAGCATCCATAATTGCTTGAGCGTTTGGCCGTTCTGAGAACCGAAAGGATAGAATTTCACTATTAAACATATCTAAAAATGGATCTAAATAAGCCTTCTTAATGATTATCTTCCCATCAGAATCGGTCGTATAGTATTTGAATTCAGATGTATCAGTCGTTAATTTTTGATGTGGAATACTTGTATGGAATCTACGGTTTACAAGGTTTTTCGAAATCTTGCCTATAGTTCCTTTATAAGTGCTGTATTTACGAGATTTACGTGTGAATGATGTACAAGTAATACCAAGTTTATTGGTAATCCGTAGGATTTTTTTGTGATTTACGATATAACCTCTCTTACGCAATTCCATATCAATTCGACGATATCCGTAATTTCCATTATGTTTGTCTACAATATCTTGGATGATCTTTTCAATCTCTTCATCTGGATTGGATTCATTAAATCGTTTTTGCCAATACATATAGGTTGCTTTTGGAAAACCTGTGGCTTCAAGGATAACAGCTAATTTGAATTGTTTTCTGAGTTCGTGAATGACCCTGGATTCTGTTTTAGCAGTCGGCTCGGAATATTTACCCCTGAAGCACGGAGCTTTTTTAAATAGGCATTCTCCGCACGTAGTAACTCTATTTCTTTTAAAAGTTGTTGTTCTTTCGTCAATTTCTTCTCATTTTTATTCCTCTTTGATTCGTTGGACAATGATGGACGCCCCTTTGATTTAGAGAGTCCTTCAATACCTTCATTTTGCCATTTCCTCAACCAATTAAGAATCATAGGTGGTTCAGTAATGCCAAATTTTCTAGCAACTTCTTCAAGGGAATCTCCTGTTTTTACCTTATAGTTTAAGACATCTAATTTAAATTGAACAGGATAATTCGTAATTGCTTTTTTAGAAGCCAAACCCTGTTTGCCAAATTGTTGGAACGCACTGACCCATTTTCTTATATTGGTTTTACTTTGAATTCCAAATCTAATAGCCAAGGAAGCATATCCACCTTCACCTGCTAAATAAGCGTCAACTACATTTTGCTTAAATCCTTCATCATATTTGACCACAAAAAACACCCCAAGAGTTAGAATTGTTTGTCTAACTTTTGGGGTGCACATCAGAAATTGGAGTCCTTACTTAATTATTTTTTAGATTTAGTTAACACTTCGATTGCTTTCTTCACTTGCGGATCATTCTTTTGAATATGCTCGCTTAGCTTATTCATTAATTTTATAGTTGTTTCTCCGGTTAAAATCCCATCTTTTTTGAGCTTTTCTGCATTTTGAAATTCTTTGACGGCTTTCTCTGTTTCAGAATCATAGAAACCATCAATTTTACCTGGCTTGTAACCTAAAGCATTCAGCATTTCTTCTGCAGATTTAACATCATTAGAAGCTGACGATTCATGTAATTTTTTATCAGGATCGATATAAGATACATTCGCATATTCAGGTAAAGAGACTTTATAATTAGGTTCAATTCCTTTTTTATGGATCCAGTTGCCGTTAGGTGTTAACCATTTTGCCATCGTATACTTTACATTTGAACCATCATTAAAATCATTGGCCGTTTGAACAGTTCCTTTTCCAAACGATTTCTCTCCAATTAAAGGAATATTGGATGTTTCACTTACAGCGCCTGCAAGAATTTCTGATGCGCTTGCACTTCCTTTATCGATCAACACGACAGTAGGAACGTCAATTTTCTTTCCAGATTGTGCAACAGTTTTTTCAACCGTTCCATCTCGGTATTCGACTTGAACAATATTTTTCCCTTCAGGAACGAAAAGATTTGCAATCTCAATTGCTTGATCTAGTAGCCCCCCAGGATTTCTTCTCAAATCAACAATGAGAGATTTCATTCCTTTGCTTTGCATTTCCTTTAAGGCTACAGCTAAATCGTCGTACGTATGCTTGGAAAAGGTCGTAATTTGAATTTTAGCTACACCATTATCCAACATTTCCGCATAAACCGTATTGATAGGAATATCATCTCTAGTGATTGTCATTTTTATCATTTCGGGATTTTCTGGACGTTGGATCCCTAATGTTACATTAGTACCTTTTTCTCCTCTGATTAGTAAAACAGCTTCATTCGCAGTCATTCCTTGGATATTTTTATCGTCAACAGTGATGATCTTATCGTTCGGTTTAATCCCTGCTTTTTCTGCTGGCGACCCTTTTATTGGCGAAACTACTACGATGTCTCCATTTTGCTCTTGAATTTCCGCACCTATACCTTGAAAAGATGCGGCTATACTTTCTTGAAACTTTTCATTTTCTTCCTTTGTCATATAATCGGAATAAGGATCATCAAGAGCTTTTACCATTCCGGAAATCGCTCCATCGATTAATTTCTTATGATCTACTTTTTCAAAATACTTTTCGTCCAGCATATCGAAGGCTTCATATAATTTGCTAAATTCCTTCCTTTCTTGTATTGCAACAGTAGCAGCTTTTTCATCTCCGAATGAAAGTGCTGCCAATGTTATGCCGGCAGTAGAAAAGACTAATAGGAAAATGAGCATAATAAATTTGAATTTCTTTATACGAATATAGCTATTTTCCTCAGAATGATCCTCTATCTTTTTTTCTTCTTCCATTTTATTCACCACTTTCATTTCAGCAACCGAGACTAAGACAATCTCTCTTTTGTAAATTGTACTGCAATTTCTATATTTTATCAGCTATTTTTACTTTATTATAGAAATAGTAGGATTCCTAAAAAAGCCAAGCTTTCTCTATGCCACAATACATTCTTCGAGAAGCTTGGCTTTTAAATTATTATATTTTGTGGACTTCCTCGAAAAACTCTTCAAGTGTCCAATTGTTTTTAAAAATGATTTGGGCATTTTTCTCACCAACATAGCGAAAATGCCATGGTTCATATTGATAACCAGTTATATCTTCTTTTTCTTTTGGGTAGCGAAGGATGAAGCCAAAACGGTGAGCATTTTCTTTCAGCCATTTCCCTTCTTTTGTTTCTCCGTATTCTTCGGTTAATAAATACTGTACACTTTCGCTGGATATATCCATAGCTAGTCCAGTTTGATGTTCACTATTTCCTGGATTAGCAACTGCTTCCAGCGCTTTATCCTTTCCTACTTTTCCAATTTCATTGTTGAAAATAGCTTCCTGTCTCTTGTAAGAACGATATCCAGAGACAGCAAAAAGATCAATGCCTTCTTGTTTGGCAATAGAAAACATATTCTCAAGCGCTTTAGCGGCATCTTTTCGTAAATAGCTTTTTTCAATGTCTTGGTCGCCAAATGAAAATGGTACATCAGGTCTGACTAGATCTTCTGGTATATATGTGCCAGGCAATGCGAATTCTTTATTGACTAATGCCAAAATATTATCGGCATTGACAATCTCTTTCACTCCGTTCACTTCTTTAATATCATTGAAGTAGGCAGCTTCAAGTTCAAACGGTGATCGTTCTTCAGATATATTACTTCCATAATTTTCCTTTGTTTGTTCATTCTGCTCAGCAAGTTGCGGATTTTTCTCCGCTTTTTCCTCTGGCTTTTCGTTAATAAAAGGAATCTTGACTGAACAGGCTGAAAGAAGGATAGCTGCAATGAATGTAATGATAATTTTTTTCATAGTTACCCACATTTCTTGTTTCTTCAATAGTTTGGATTACGAATCTTTAATAGCTGCTTCTAGTGCTACTTCAATCATATCATTAAATGTTGTCTGTCTTTCTTCGGCAGAAGTAACTTCCCCTGTAATTATATGATCGCTGACCGTTAATACAGATAACGCTTTTCTTCCGTATTTTGCAGCAAGTGTGTAAAGAGCGGATGTTTCCATTTCCAATGCAAGTATACCATATTGTGCCCATTTCTCATGTTCCGCATTGTCATTGTAAAACATGTCAGCAGTAAATACGTTGCCTACTTTGACATGCAGTCCTTTCTCTACAGCTCCATCATAAGCATTTTTCAGTAATTCGAAAGAAGCTGTTGGAGCATAATCAATACCATTAAAAGTTAAGCGATTCATTTGTGAGTCAGTGGATGAAGTCATAGCAAGTATAACATCACGAACTTTTACGTCCTTTTGAATAGCTCCGCAAGTTCCAACCCTAATTAAATTTTGAACACCATAACTTTGCATTAATTCATTAATATAAATTGATATAGAAGGAACTCCCATTCCTGTACCTTGTACTGATATTCTTTTACCCTTATAAGTACCAGTAAAACCAAACATATTTCTAACTTCATTGTAGCAGACGGCATTTTCAAGAAATGTTTCAGCTATGTATTTTGCACGTAATGGATCACCTGGCAATAAAACCGTTTCAGCAATATCTCCTTGTTTCGCTGCAATATGAATACTCATGAATAATCCCTCCTAAATCTTTTGACCAATTCAAACATCCAACGATTAGATGGATGCTTCGCTTTTCTCTATACCATTCTAATTCTTTCAATCCTACGTTGCAAATTTTGTTGAAAAAAAATCGTGAAATGTAGAAATTTGGACAATAAAAATACGCCAATATAATTTGGCGTTTAAAGTTTATTCGTAGCGATTATTCATCCCACTCTTCAATAATACATTTAGATATTAAATAATCAAAAGTGATATCAGCTAATTCTTCAGACTCCTGTACCGATGGAGTATAGCCTCTTTTAATAAGTTCATGATAGAAAAATTCAGCGATTTCCTCTGAATCAATAAACACTTCAGTTTCACGCATACCCTTCTCTCCCTTTCTGAATTCTCTATCTAGATTTATTTTTTCTCAGCTTCTATATATAATTCCCAAACATGATCAAAAAGAGACAATGTTGGTAAATAGTCTCCATTTAACTCCAAATAGCTGGTTATTTCATGGTAATCCTCCGAATGTTTGGGGAAGCTGTGATCTTTATATGCATCGTTCGCAAATTTGCTAATATCATCTTTTAAATTTGGCTGCCTGTATTTCATAAGAAAATGATAAAAAGATTTATTCATAAATCATTAATCCGCCCTTCAGTTATCCTTCTAACAATATAGCGGATTGTTCTTTATTCGTAAATGAATTTATTCGTTTCTTTTTATAAATGTATGCTTAAAGCCACCTTTCATTCTAAATATTTTAGCCCCCATTAAAAAAAGGGGGCATATTTATTAATTTGGAAATGCCCAGCAAGCGCCAATGATAATCAAAAGAATAAACAATACGACGATTAGCGCAAAACCATTTCCACCTACAAATCCCCCTCCATAACCACATCCAGCATATATTGGATAGGTAGGGCAACAGCCGTCATAACCGTAACTACCGTAGCCTCCGTAACCTCCGTAATACATAACATTCACTCCTCAATTCTTTAATATCTTCGCTCCTATATTATGTATGTAAGATATGGGCTGTTTGTGCGTTTGCCTATATATAATAAAAGCACCCACTTAAAATGGATGCAATTTTAATACAATTTTATTGTTTAATTTTTATAAAAATAATTTCTCATACTGCTCATATCCTTCTTTTTTCAAATCCTCTAAAGGGATAAAGCGAAGTGCAGCGGAATTAATACAATATCTTAAATGCGATGGTCCTGGTCCATCTGGAAAAACATGCCCTAAATGCGAATCAGCTTCTTTACTTCTAACTTCAGTACGAATCATATCATGACTTAAATCTTCTTCTTCTACTATTTCATTTTCATCTATCGGCTTTGTAAAGCTTGGCCATCCACAACCAGCATCATATTGATCCCTGGAACTAAAGAGTGGTTTTCCAGAAACAATATCAACATATATTCCTTCTGCTTCATTATTCCAATATTCATTATCGAATGGAGGCTCAGTTCCATTATTCTGTGTTACATGAAATTGCATGGGTGTAAGTTTTTTCTTAAGTTGATCTTTATTCACTTTATATCCCCCCAATGCTTATTAATAAAATGTTTCCTGCCTGATCCTAACTGATAAGCTTCATACCGCTCGGGATTTTTCCGATAAAAGTGTTGATGATATTCTTCAGCAGGATAAAAGGTGCGAGCAGGTTCAATAGGAACCACGATTGGATGAGAGAATCTCCCACTTTTTTCTAAGTCATTTTTTGACTGTTCTGCAAGTTGTTTTTGTTCGTCAGAATGATAAAAGATCGCTGTTCGATAGGAGTCGCCACGATCATAAAATTGGCCTCCAGAGTCTGTTGGGTCAATTTGCATCCAAAATAAATCCAGCAAACGTTTGTAAGGAAAGATTTTTGGATCAAATGTAATTTGCACTGCTTCTGTATGTCCTGTTAAACCTGAACAAACTTCCTCATACGTAGGCTGCTCTGTATTTCCGCCGGTATATCCCGAAATAACTTTTTCAATTCCCGGCAGTTCATCAAAAGGCTTCACCATGCACCAAAAACATCCACCAGCAAAAGTTGCTAATTCGCTGCTTGTTAAGTTCTCCAAAAAAACATCCTCCCTTCTATTTTAAAAGTAAAGATAGCATACTTTTTTATTATCATTATTTTTTAAGCAATGGCCATTAGTGTTAAGCTCAAGCAGCCTTCTACTCGCAATTCTCTTTTGCAAGCCAACACAATTTTGTTTGTTAAGTCTAATTGCAGGCTCATCCCCCTCGAGATCAAATAACCTTATATGATAAAAGTCAAAGAACAGACTTTTTGCATATCAGAGCATTTGCTTGTCGGAGGCCCGCAGGATGCGGGTCAGGAAGGCGATGCGACAGGACGTGTCGATGCCTGAGCCTGCAACAGGAGGTGCGGTTTTAGCCTTCCTTCCATTTACAAGGCGCTTACACTTTTACTATTGAACAGGAACAAACATTTTCATGGCAATTTGATCATCCACTAAATTAAACTCCTCAACCTTTACTCTGATGCCACTTTTCAATTTCATATGTTGAAGCGATACATATATTTGCTTTTCATTTGGCTGGATAATGACCCAATCCGGTAATTTATACGAGTCGCGAATAAATTTGAGGATATACGTAACTGGTAGCTTCACATCACCAAGTGATAAAGATTTTTGTTTAAGGATAAGATCACCATTATCCAATGCCTCAGGCTCAAAAGTCATTTTTAAATACATGCTTTGGGAAAAAACTTCAACTTCTCCATATAATTCAACCTCATCTGTTAATAAGACTCGATAATGAATGGGACCATCCAACCCTTCCTTTTCAATATAATGATTAATGAGCTGGTTAAGATCCTGTTTTTCAGTTCGAATTAAAAATTTCGACATATTGTCAGTTGATATATTCGTTTTTGGAATTGGCTCTTGATCAGCCGCAATAAAAAGCATCGTACTTAAGGCAAGAAGAACAAGTATATTTATGGATAATAAGATCAAAAACAAAAGCTTCCAGATATTTTTTTTCAACATTCTATCTCTTCCCCAGTAATCTTTTATTAATTCAACATATTTTTTAGTATTCCTGTTTTGCCCAAATAATCATATATGCGAGCAGCCATTAAATTATACCCTTCGTTGTTAGGATGAAAATAGTCGGTATAAAGAAGGTTTTCCTCTTGGTTTTGAAAGATATCAGCAACAGGAACAAAGGTCGTTTGATTATATTTACCAATTACAGTAGTACTTGATTGATTCCAACTATTTACAATGTCGTCCATTTCTTTTAAATCAGAAAACCATCTTATGAAAGGATTATATATACCAACAAGATAAATCTCAGCATCATTGTTATAGGATATAATGGTATCAATTATTTCTGTTAATCTTTCACTATACCCTTTTTCAGCATCAAGAAACATCTTTACATGAAGACCCATTAGGTTTTTTTTAAATACTTCCATTACATCGTTTCCGCCAATCGTAATGATAACAATATTAGCATCTTTTATAGAATTTTTTATTTTTTCCTGCTTAAGACGATTCAATAATTGATCAGTACGGTTACCTTTTACTCCAAAATTATTAAAATTCGCTTCTTTAATACTGCGATTGCTTTCTAATTTACTTTTTAAATATGGAACATATCCTCCCTTTTCTTCTATATCACCTACACCTTGTGTAAGTGAATCGCCAATAGACACAATATTAACTTTTAATGGCATAAAATCTGCTGGAGGCATTTGTTTTTCTTCTCGATTTATTATGTGAATACCTTGTTTAGAATAAGGAGCAGAACAACCAGATAAAATTAAAATACTTACAATAAAAAAAGTAATATACTTCTTTATCATTTATGCTCACCCTCGAATGTAAAGTCATATTATTATAACATCTTAAGTAAGAGGGTAGGTAACAGATAGATTAATAAAAAGAAAAAAGTGATCGAAATTAGATCACTTTTTAAAAATATTCATTATTCGGTATAATACATAAATCCAATAGCTCCTGGACCAGTATGAGTACTGATTACTGGGGTTGTATCTGTAATTTCAATATCGATAATCCCCGTTAGCTCTGCAACTTTTTCTTTACATAAATGAGCAAGTTCCAGGCCATCAGCATGACATATACTTAAGCTTTTTAGTGTTTTTCCATTAATATCTTCCATAAAATGCTTAATAACGTATTTTACTGCTTGGGTTTTACTTCTTACTTTTGCTACGGGAGAATATTCCCCATCTTCTAAAAGAGCAATAGGTTTGATATTTAGAAGGGAACCGATCATAGCCCTGCCTTTTCCAATTCTTCCGCCTTTCACTAAATTTTCAAGAGTATCAACGATGACATATAATTTTGTACCTAAACGGATTTTCTCAATTTCCGCTAATATGTCTTCCATCAGCTTACCTTCTTCTGCCATTTTTGCAGCTTCTCTAACTTGAAAAGCTAGTGCCTTGGTAATGAAGGATGAATCGATAATCGTGACTTTGGTAGTCGTCATGTTTGCAGCACTTCTTGCAGATTCTATCGTACCGCTCAATTTACCAGATAAATGGATAGATAGAATTTCACTTCCATCCGCCCCTAATTCATCATATAGTTTAAGAAACTCTCCAACTGCCGGTTGAGAACTTTTTGGCAACTCATCCGCAGCTTTCATTTTATTCATAAATGTTGTCGGAGTAATATCGACTCTATCTAAATACGTTTCACCTTGAATTGTAATTGATAAGGGGATTACATGTATATTTAACTTTTGTGCTTCTTCTTGTGATAAGTCACATGTTGAATCTGTTACAATTTTAATTTTGCTCAATTCGTCACATCCTAGAGATATTCATTGTCTATTATACAGGTTAATCGTATTGTTGGATAGGATATAATATAGCTTTGAAGGAAAAACATTGCTATTATGAACTCAACGTTCTATGATTAAAAAAAGCTCTATAAAATAAGGATGGTGAATGATTTGCAGACAACCTATTACACGGATGGAGAAACATATAATTGGAAAGAAGAATTGGCAAATGCCATAACACACGGAATAGGCTTTTTATTAAGCATTCCTGCTCTAGTTGTTCTCATTGTCTCAGCAGCTAATAATGGAGGTGCGCTTCAAGTAGTCAGCTTTACTATTTTTGGTGTGACGATGCTCCTTCTTTATTTGTTTTCAACGATGCTTCATAGCTTCAAACCATCTAAAGTTAAGAATGTTTTTGCAATCTTAGACCATTCAGCAATTTATCTTTTGATTGCGGGAACATATACTCCACTGGTACTTATCTCTCTAAACGGTGCACTTGGATGGACACTTTTTGGTATCGTATGGGGACTTGCAGTAGCTGGAATCACATTAAAATGTTTTCTGATTAATAAATTCCGAATCATTTCTACTATCTTTTATTTGGCCATGGGATGGCTCGTTATTATCGCGATCAAGCCTCTTTATTTGAGCTTAAGCGGAGCGGGGTTTGCCTTATTACTGACTGGAGGCATTCTTTATTCGGTTGGTGCAATTTTTTACATTTGGCGTAACCTTCCCTATTCACATGCAATTTGGCACTTATTCGTCATTGCAGGAAGTGCATTTATGTACTTCTGTATATTATTTTATGTATAGATAGAATAACGTAAGCGCCTTGTAGTGGAAGGATGGCTAAAACCGCAACGTCTTGTTGCAACGCCTTCCTGATCCGCATCCTGCGGACCTCCGACAAGCAAATGTTCTGATATGCAAAAAGTCTGGTCTTTGACTTTTTAGCATATCAGGTTATTTGACCTCGAGGGGCTAGGCGCTAAAGCTGGACATAGAAAAGCGTAAGCGCCTCGTTCACCGACGCGTTACAGGTTTAGTAGACGTTCATTTGTGCTTTTGTCTTATACTAAGGAAAAGTACAAGAGGTTTACTAGTCGATAGGCCAAGGAATTGAACAGAGAAAAGCGAATCCACGAATGGATTCGCTTTTTACATTCTTTCGTATACCCTAAATTCATAATCATACGGATTTTTCTCGTCTTTCGGTCCTTTTTGACTTGATTTAAGAACCCATTTATTCCAGTCTAATGCTGGAAAGTATGTATCACCCTCGAAAATGTGAAATATTTTCGTGATATATAAACGATCCGCTTCTTCCATAAATAGTCGAAAAATCTCTGCCCCTCCAGTAACGAAAGCATTTGATTTATTTCTTTCAATCCATTGAAGAAGCTCATTTTTAGAATGAAAAACTAAACATCCTTCTGCTTGATAATTTTCATCACGAGTAAGGATTATATTTGTTCTGCCGGGAAGAGGTCTTCCTATTGATTCATATGTTTTTCTTCCCATAATGATAGCGTGACCCATCGTTGTTTCTTTAAAATATTTTAAATCCGCAGGAAGACGCCAAGGTAAATCATTATTTTTTCCAATTAATCCATTCTCATCCTCAGCCCATAAAAAAGAAATCATACACTCACTACTCCTTTAATAGCTGGGTGTGGATCATATCCTTCGAGAATAAAATCATCAAACTTAAAAGCAAATAAATCCTTTACTTCTGGATTTAACTTCATTGTTGGTAAAGGACGAGGTTCCCTTTGCAACTGAAGTTCAATTTGCTCAATATGATTCGAGTAAATATGAGCATCACCAAGTGTATGGACAAATTCACCTAGTTCAAGATCCGTAACTTGAGCGATCATCATCGTTAACAATGCATATGAAGCGATATTAAAAGGTACGCCTAAAAAGATATCAGCAGATCTCTGGTACAGTTGGCATGATAATTTTCCGTTTGCTACATAAAATTGGAAAAGACAATGACATGGAGGAAGTGCCATTTTATCAATTTCGCCTACATTCCATGCATTTACAATCATTCTGCGTGAATCTGGATTGTGTTTAATTTGATGAAGCACATCCTTAATTTGATCAATCGTTCCCCCATCAGGAGTTGTCCATGACCTCCACTGTTTTCCGTAAACAGGGCCTAAATCCCCATTTTCATCCGCCCACTCATTCCAAATTCTTACGCCGTTTTCTTGCAAATACTTTATATTTGTATCGCCTGCTAAAAACCATAATAGTTCATGTATAATAGATTTCGTGTGTAGTTTTTTTGTGGTAACCAACGGAAAACCTTTCTGTAAGTCAAATCTCATTTGATAACCAAAGGTACTGATTGTTCCCGTACCTGTTCGATCTTCTTTTTTTGTACCGTTTTCTAATACAGTTTTACATAAATTTAAATATTGTTCCATTTAGACACTTCCTTATATCATTGTAATCCAGCGAAAAAATTAAATGTTTTGGGAGCATATTTCTTCATTATATTTCTAGTATCTTCAGAAGAAAAATAATATGCAAATCCTTCGGCAAAATATTCCTCGTCATAATTTAGGAAATATGAATTATTCGGGAATAATAATTTTGCTTCATTCGCCCAAATGTTTTTAAATTCACTCTTTTTATCATTATAAACTAAATGATAAAGTGTATGTGCTAATTCATGGTATTCGAGTAAAACCGAACCATGTCCTTTTCCTTTATTACTGTAGCCTATTTTCACTAAGACAAGCTTCGATCCTCCAATTCCAGGAACATCATCCCAAGTAACGTTTTCAGGATAACCCCGAGGAATTTTTCCTTTTAAATATGCAGCACTAGGATTATCTGTCAACTTTCCGTTAAAAAGAATAATCTTAACCCTATTCTCATCAACCTTCGCCAAAATGGATGGAGGCAGTTGGTCAAGTCTTTTTATCATTTCAGTTGCTTCATCATGATTATATGAAACTTCCGGCAACACAATAATATCCTTTAAATAGATTCCTGATTTTAAAGTCAATCCAGCATATAAATCGTTCTCACTCAAAGGAATACCTTCGTATGTTGCTTTAGAAGTGGTAGTAATTGCAAAAATAATGATAAATAAAAAAGGCGTAACAATTAACCATTTGCGCATTCTTAGCCCCTACTCCCCCAGCAATCTATATATTTATAAAAATATTATATCATTTTTTGTAGATTAGGAGAATGACCTTCATATTACCAAAAAGAAGATTACCATAAAAAAAGCAAGAACGCAGAAGCGAACTTGCTTTTATACTGTTTGCCAGTTAGGAGGCGTATTTTTGTCCCATTGAATGGTTCCGATCGTATAGTGAGTTTGAAATTGATCATGATAAGTATGATAGTGAAAGTTAAATGTATATCCTTCTAGAGGCGGTTTATCTCTTCTAACATGAAAAAGGATTATATCTTGGTTTGTTTTAGTATTGTAAATATTGAATATTTTCTCGCTTACCCCGCCACCAGGTGCTTCTGTTACGGCCAGGTTATTAAGTTCATCATCGGAAAATTGGGCAGCTGTCATGTCAATAGCCGCTTCAATATTAGGCAAAATGATTTCTTCAAATTCATCCTTGATTACATTGGAAATCTTCGGTCCAAATTTTATCAATGCTTGTCGCTCAGCTTCATCTGTCATCATTTCAACGAATTGTTCTTTATGAGATTTTACTGCAACCTGGACGTCTGTATCGATAATAGGTTTTTGTACAGTATCATTAGTTGCATTTCCTCGATGCTGCGCCTTTGGAAGATCATCATTTTCAGACCATAAAGAATGGGAAGGAGTAACAGCTCCGAATGTTAAAATCGAAACTAATACGAATAACGATTTTCTTAACCATAATTTCATCGCTGCTACTCCTTTCTTTGAAAAAAATATATATTTTTATCATATACTATTTTTAACGTAACATCGATAAAAAGTTTCGTTTTGTATCAAAAAAATGGCAATTGTATGAATTTCCGTTATAATGATAGTACTGTATGGACAAGGAGGGTATTCTTCATGAGCATTCTTATTAATATAGGGGCATTTATCATGTTAGGTTATTTTGTTTATTGTGCAATAGCTGACTAAAGCTGCGGGAAAGTATTACCGCAGCTTTCTTTTGTTCAGCTTAAATACTTGCTAAAAGCATCATTTATATTTTTTACAATCGTATCAACATCGTTATCCTCTATATCTTCCCTTGGAATAAAATGAACTAATTCTTTTCCTTGAAATAGCGCCATTGAAGGTGAGGAAGGTTCCTGCCCTTTAATATAACTTCTCATTTTTTCTGTTGCATCACGATCCTGTCCTGCAAAAACCGTAACAAGATGATCAGGCTTATTTTCGCTAATTGATACAGCATGAGTGGCAGCTGGTCTCGCAAGTCCTGCCGCACAGCCGCACACTGAGTTGATGACAACGAGTGTCGTCCCTGCAACACTTTCCATAAACTCTTCTACTTCTTGTTCAGTCAACAATTCTTGAAAATTGGCATTCGTTAATTCTTCTCTCATTGGTTTTACAATTTGTTTCATGTATTCTTCATATGCCATTGACATATCTATCACTCCTCATATTCTCGCTTATTTGCTCCTAGCTTCAGTCATTTGCTTCCAAACAGAGCCTTTCGCTTCTTCTCCGCCTTCAATTCGTTCAATAGCCATTTTTATTTGTAATTGAACTTCAAATTCTGGATCATTCTCAGCTTCTTTTAAGGCTGGCAAAGCAGTTTCGTTTCCAACTTCATATAAAAACATTGCCGCTCTCCAACGCACAATTCTACTTTTATCTTTTAATGCTTCACACATTTCACCCATTGCTTCTGGAAAGCCAAGATCCGATAAACAATCACCTGCAGTCCTTCTAACAGTAACCGTTTTATCCTTTAGTCCTTTATATAGCAAAGGCAATACTCGTTTATCTTCTATCATTCCTAAATAGACGACCGCTAAGCGACGAATGGATAGCTTCTCGTCAGATAAGGCTTTTTCTAATACGGGTAAATCTTCGATTATCGGGTCTTGCATTTGCTCAAGTAATTGGTATCGCTTTTTCCAGTCCGGATCATCAAGCATATTTGGTGTAAGTTTTATTAACTTTCTAATGTGTTTCACTTCTTCGGATGGGTTTAGTGCTCTATTTATTAATGCTTGCAATCTTTCTTCCGGGTAAGCTGCACCTAATTCATCGACCACTTCTTTTCCAATTTGATCGAATTCTCCATAGCGTGCTCCTAAATCCTTCCACTTGCGAAGGAGGATATAATTATCATCTGGGAGTTGAGCTTTACTCATCGCTTCTTGGAATCGGTTTGGGAGTCCGTATCTTTTTTCTTCATTTCCACTCGTAAGTTTTACTTGGAGTGGTATCTCTTTGAACATTTGAATTTGTACATTAACTTCTCCAAAATGCTCATCCGGCGTTTGATTTTCTATATTTAAAGCGCTGGTTTCTTCACCAAACGCCTCTCTTACTGAAGGCAGGATTTCTTCCCAGCTATATTTTCCATTTCTTTCTACAGCTAAAAAATCTGCTACTTGATAGACGCCGTTAACTCCTTCAATATTGAGGATTTTTTTAATGGCAGGCGGAGCTCCTTCAGCTTGATCTTTTTTATAGTTATTGTTTTTTCCGGCAGCCAAAGCTTCGTCTAAAACAATTTTCATTGTATTCGGACTTGGAGTAGGTTCAATTGTTACTATTTTCATCTCTCATATTCCCCCTCTAAGTTTCTATTTTTAATATTGTATCATAATACTCTTTTACGCTAAAAAATTTGGATTACACTAACTCCGATAAATAAGACCATCTTGATATTAAATGCTCTAAATGATCGTTCAACTGTTCAATTTCATTCATTAGCTGTTGAGCCTTTTCAAAATTACTTCCTACACTCTCCAGCTCTTCAGTCAATTGTGTCAGGTTGATTTCTGTTTCAGAAATATCATCCTCAATTGTTTCCCACTCTTTTTTCTCATGATACGATAATCTTTTCTTTTTAGGTTGTTCATTAGTAGGCTGCAAAGATTTTTGTTCTGTTTCGATATTTTTTCTTTCTCCCATTGCCTCCGTTTCTAAATAATCGCTATATGTTCCGTAAAATTGATTTATTTGCCCATTCCCTTGAAAGATAATTAACTGATTAGCTGTTTTATCAAGAAAATATCGATCATGCGAAACCGAAATGACGACGCCAGGAAATTCGTCTATATATTGTTCAAAAATCGTGAGCGTAGCTGTATCTAAATCATTCGTAGGTTCATCCAGTAACAGTACATTCGGTTTACTCATTAAGAGACGCAGTAAATATAATCTTCTCTTCTCCCCGCCAGAGAGTTTTTTAATAATAGTTCCATGGGTGCTCATTGGAAACAAAAAACGTTCCAGCATTTGGGCGGCTGAAATGGTTTCACCTTTATTTGTTTCAACTACTTCTCCAGCTTCTCGAATATACGCAATAATACGTTGATTCTCATCCATTTCTTCATTTTCTTGTGTATAGTAAGCAATTTTTACTGTTTGACCTGTTACCAATTCTCCTTTATCTAATTTCATCTTTCCTGCTAATAGATTCAAGAATGTTGATTTTCCGCTTCCGTTCCTTCCCACTATTCCAAATCTGTCACCTGGTTTGATCAATAAGTTAAAATCTTTTAAAATCACTTGATCTTTAAAAGATTTTGTTGCATCAATAAATTCAAAGACTTGCTTTCCTAATCGACTTCCTTGAAGCGAGATATCAACCTCAGCCTTAGAAGGAACTTTCCCAAGCTCGCCTTCCAATTTGTCAAATCTTTGGATTCTAGCTTTTTGTTTCGTTGATCTTGCTTTCGCACCACGTTTAATCCAAGAAAGTTCATTTCGATATAAATTTCTTCTCTTATCTTCAGCTTGCAACTCTTGTTCTTCTCTTAATGCTTTCGCTTCAATGAAAGCTTCATAATTTCCATCATATGAATATAAACGACCATGATCGAGTTCCAATATGCGATTCGTAGTCTGATCAAGAAAATATCTATCGTGGGTAACGAGCATAACCGCCTTAGGATACTTATTTAAAAATCCTTCCAACCATTTTATTGTTTCATAATCTAAATGGTTTGTTGGTTCGTCTAGTAAAAGCAGGTCTGGAGTTTCTATTAATGCTTGTGCTAGTGCTACTCTCTTTTTTTGTCCTCCTGACAATAATCCAATCTTTTTGTTTACGTCAGTGATGCCCAGCTTGGACAAGATAACCTTTGCATTTGTACTTGCTTCCCAACCATTCTTTGCATCCATTTCTTTTTGATACTCAAATAATGTATGCTGATATTTTTCATTTTCAGGGTCTTTTTCTAATTGTGCTAAAGCTTTTTCGTATGATTTTACTAATTGAATAATTTCAGCATCGCTATTGAACACTTGGTCAAGAATCGTTAGTGATTGGTCCATTTCGGGTGCCTGTGCTAAATAATAAATGGTATAGTCTTTTGGATGAGTAAATGTACCGGAATCAGGTTCATCGATTTGAGCAATTAGCTTGAGAAGACTTGATTTTCCCGTTCCGTTCACCCCAATAATGCCAATTCTTTCTTTCTCGTTTACATGAAAGGAGATATTCTCAAATAATTGTTTTTCTCCATATACTTTTGTAATATTTTCTGCTGAAAAAATTTTCAATCAAACCATTCCAATCATCATTGTAATAAGCAGTATGGATTTACCTGCCAGCTTCCTTAAATCTTTTTAAAATAATCCAATCGCCGCACCATTTTCATCTACATCCATGCGGTAGGCTGCAGGTTGTTTAGGAAGGCCAGGCATTGTCATCATTTCACCAGTTAAGGCAACAATAAAGCCCGCACCTAGTTTAGGTTTTAGTTCACGGACATGTATTGTGAAATCAGTCGGTCTTCCAATTTTTTGAGGATCATCAGATAAAGAATATTGAGTTTTAGCCATACAAATAGGAAGATTCCCCCAACCAAGCTCTTCGAATTCTTGTAATTGCTTCAGTGCTTTTACTGAAAACTCTACGGCCTTACCACCGTATACTTTTTGAACAATTGTTTTAATTTTTTCTTCTAGTGATGTATGCAAGTCATATAAATATGTAAATGAATGTTGATTAGTTTCAATTTCTTGAAGAACTTTTTCAGCTAAATCAACCGCTCCAGCGCCTCCCTTTTCCCAAACCTCTGTTAAAGATACTGGAATGTGATTTTGTTCACACCATCTTTCCAGGACAGAAATTTCGGCCTCAGTATCTGATGAAAAGCGATTGATTGCTACAACATATGGAAGACCAAAATGAGTGATGGTTTCAATATGTTTCATTAAATTTTCCATCCCTTTTTCAAGAGCTAAAATATTTTCATGTTGCAGTTCTTGTTTGGAAAGTCCACCATGCATTTTTAACGCTCTAATAGTCGCTACTATTACAACCGCTTCTGGCTGAATCCCCGCACTTCTTGATTTAATATGCAGGAATTTTTCCGCTCCAAGATCCGCACCAAATCCTGCTTCTGTTACAACATAGTCGGCTAATTTTGCAGCGGTTCTTGTTGCCATTACACTATTGCAACCATGGGCGATGTTAGCAAATGGACCGCCATGAACGATCGCCGGCGTATGTTCAATCGTCTGCACAAGATTAGGCTTTAGTGCATCTTTTAAAAGCAATGTTATAGCCCCTTCAACACCTAAATCTTTGACGGTAACAGGTTGTTTATCATATGTATAAGCGATGACGATCCTGGAAATTCGATGCTTCAAATCTGACAAGTCAGTCGCAAGACAAAGAACTGCCATTATTTCCGAAGCAACCGTAATGTCAAATCCATCCTGGCGTGGTATACCTTGAATGGGACCCCCAAGCCCAACAACAACTTCTCTCAGTGCACGATCATTCAAGTCAACCGCTCGTTTCCATACTATCCTTCTTTGGTCTATATTTAATGAATTACCATGATGAATATGATTATCGATGAGTGTTGATAAAGCATTATTTGCGGTCGTGATGGCATGAAGATCTCCTGTAAAATGTAAATTTATATCCTCCATGGGAAGTACTTGAGCATATCCCCCACCTGTCGCCCCCCCTTTGATCCCCATCGTCGGTCCTAGTGACGGTTCACGGAGAGCTATAATCGTTTTCTTTCCGAGCTTCGATAAACCATCACCTAGTCCAACGGTAACAGTTGATTTACCTTCACCTGCAGCAGTAGGGTTAATGGAAGTGACAAGAATAATCTTTCCATCTTTATTTCTTTGTATATCACGAATCTTTTCAAAAGAAATTTTTGCTTTATATTTACCGAAATATTCAATTGTCTCACTAGAAAGGCCAATACGATCTGCGATAGTTTGAATTGGCTGCAGTTCTGCCTCTTGTGCAATCTCAATATCCGATTTAAATTCGCTCATCCTCAACAACCCCTCCGGCTATTTATTCACTTTTAATTGTAACATGGCAGTGGTTAAATACCACTTGGAGAAATGAAAAAAGAACCTTATATGGGTTCTTTCAGACTGTAGACAAACTCGACGAAAGTCGGGTTTGCCTACAGTCTATTTTTTTATAAAATTATAGATATACCAATACTTGAGGTGATAAAAATGCTGACTAAGAATAAATCAATCCAACGGGACCAAATCGAAATGATCGCTCTTGACCAACTTGTACCAGCGAACCATCTGGTTCGCAAGATAGAGGCGGCGATTGATTTTTCATTTATTTATCCACTTGTGGAAGGTATGTATTCAGAAGTCGGTCGCCCAAGTATTGACCCGGTCGTTTTGATTAAAATGACATTTATCCAATACCTATTTGGCATCCGTTCAATGCGCAAAACCATTGAGGAGATCGAAACAAATATGGCCTACCGTTGGTTTCTGGGCTTTGGTTTCTATGATAAGGTCCCTCACTTCTCGACATTCGGGAAGAATTATGAGCGACGTTTCAAAGACAGTGAACTCTTTGAACAGATTTTTTACAAAATCCTGAAAGAAGCTGCCACCAAAGGATTGATTAGTGCTGAGCACGTATTCGTTGATTCCACTCATGTAAAGGCAAGCGCGAACAAAAGGAAGTTTGCCAAGAAAGTTGTACGGAAAGAGACGCGTGCTTATCAGGAAAGACTGAATGAAGAGATCAATCAGGACCGTGAGGACCATGGTAAAAAACCTTTTCCTCCGGACAAGTTCGAAAAAGAAGAGTACAAGGAAATCAAAGAAAGTACAACGGATCCGGAGAGTGGTTACTATGTGAAGGATGAACGTACGAAACAGTTCGCCTATTCTTACCACGCCGCAGCTGACAGGAACGGTTTTGTCCTTGGTGCTATTGTCACGCCTGGAAATACTCATGACAGTCATATCCTTGAGCCTTTGGTAGAGAAAGTAATTGAGAAAGTTGGAAAGCCTGAAGCCGTTGCTGCTGACGCTGCCTATAAAACCCCTGCTATTGCACAGTATCTGTTAGGTAATGATATCAAGCCAGTATTACCGTACACTCGTCCCCACACAAAAGAGGGATTCCTGAAAAAGCACCAGTATGTCTATGACGAGTACTATGATTGCTATATCTGCCCAGACGGGCAGTTGTTAGAGTATGTCACCACTACGAAGGAAGGATATCGTCAGTATAAGTCCATTCCCTCCATCTGTAAGGATTGTTCCTTACTTTCACAATGTACTTTGAGCCAGAATCACCAGAAGGTGATCCAAAGGCACGTGTGGCAAGATGCTGTTGAGGAAGCGGAACATCTTCGTCATCAAGACGACATCAAGGCAATCTACGCAAGAAGAAAAGAAACCATCGAGCGTGTATTCGCCGATGGAAAAGAAAAGCATGGTATGCGTTGGACAACCCTACGGGGTCTTAAAAAATTGTCCATGCAAGCGATGCTTACTTTTGCTGCCATGAATCTGAAAAAGATGGCCAGCTGGACATGGCAAGGTCCAGAAGTGGCCTAAGAAAATACCTCTTCGAGGCATCTATATCCTTAAAAACCAAAAAAAACACAATAGGCACTTCGAATGTTTCCATTCGAAATGCCTTTTGTCTACAATCTGAAAGAACCTTA
>NZ_JAGYPG010000001.1:1002501-1313400 GCF_018343625.1 Lederbergia citri
ACATGGCAAGGTCCAGAAGTGGCCTAAGAAAATACCTCTTCGAGGCATCTATATCCTTAAAAACCAAAAAAAACACAATAGGCACTTCGAATGTTTCCATTCGAAATGCCTTTTGTCTACAATCTGAAAGAACCTTATATGGGTTCTTTATCGATGACTTCTTCATTTTTGATTTGCATTAACTTTAATTCTGCCAAACGCTCTTCATTTTCTTCAAAAAATTGAACGAGATCGCCAATTCTATCAATTGAATTCCAGCTTAAATGATGTTCGATCCCTTCTACATCTTCATAAATATTTTCTTCTTTTACTCCAATTAATCTTAAGAAATTTTCGAGTAAATCATGGCGTTCTACTAAACGCTTCCCAATTTTTTCCCCTTTTTTCGTTAAAATGAGTCCACGATATTTTTCATACACGAGATAACTATCTCGATCAAGCTTTTGAACCATTTTCGTTACGGACGAAGGGTGTACAGCCAATGCTTCTGCGATATCTGAAACACGTGCATATCCTTTATTTTCAATTAATAAATATATTTGTTCTATGTAATCTTCCATACTCGGAGTAGGCATTCATATCCCCCTTAGTACAACTTTAGCAACTAAAAGTTTACTATAATCCAATCTTTTAAACAAGTACAGGAAAATCTGCACTTACAGAAAATAGCGAATTAAATGAATTGAATAATTTTATTCATTAATTCCGATTGTTTTCTTGACGCTAATCGGGTAGTAGTGTATAGTTTACTTATCATTGAACAAAAGATTTGCAAATGTCAATTGTTTAGTGAGAATATTTTTTCAGGAGCACTCAGTGCTCAAGTCTAGGAGGAAAAAGATACATGCAAAACGGTAAAGTAAAATGGTTTAACAATGAAAAAGGCTATGGTTTCATTGAAGTTGAAGGCGGAGAAGATATTTTCGTACACTTTACAGCTATTCAAGGCGAAGGCTTCAAAACTTTAGAAGAAGGTCAAGAAGTTTCATTTGAAGTTGTTGAAGGAAACCGCGGACCACAAGCTGCAAACGTAACTAAACTATAATAACATACAATGACAAGGCTGGCCGACTTAGGCTAGCCTTTTACTTTTGCTTCATTAAACAATTCCCTTTTTCCTGCAGTTTTTGACCAACGGTACATTGGTTGATGCAAAATCGATGTGCATACGATTTACTGAATTCCTTTTTAAAATGTAAATGTAGGAAGCATCCTTCACAATAGGATGTGATTAGTTCATCAATTTCTCTAAAGATTTCTGTCCGTTTCATTTGATCAACCTTTCTAAGACCCTTCAAACTATTTTCAAATGACCTTCAATGATTTTATTTGAAAGTGCTTGAGTTGCAAGTTTGTCAGCTTCTTTATTGTCACTTCGTGAAATAATCTCATAACTTGGCTTCAATCCTAACTCTTTCATTTTTGCTTCTATTCTGTCAAGCCAAGCATTTAAGACTTTTTCATAACATGGCCACTCGCCTTCCAACTGTTTTATCACACCTTGAGAATCCCCTTTAATGACTACAGGAACGTTTTTCATGCCAAGGTCCTCTAAAGAGAGGAGGGCATAGTATAAGGCAGCATATTCAGCTTCATTATTGCATTCCATTTGTTCAATTTTCGCATTGGTTCTATATCTATATTTATCCTTGCCTTTTTTATAGTATATGACTATTCCCATTCCTGCCGTTCCTGTTTGAATGTCAAAACCACCATCAAAATATATAATTGGTTCTGAAGGTTCGAGCTCTAATTTCACCTTGAGTTTAGAATATTCCTTTCGACTCCATTCTCTTTCCATTTCATCTATTAGGAGCATATCCTTTACACGTCCGGTTCGCTGCAAATCATCGAGAAGATTGTCAATGTATGTTTCATTAAGCCATTCCGTTTCCATAAAAACTTTTTCCGTTTTGGGTCCTTTGTATTCAAATTTCACTTTATATTTCATGATCCCAACACCTTTTCAAGATAATATGGTTCACATCTTATCTCATTTTAAGTAAACTATTTCCCATAGATGTAATTTCTACACTACCTTAAGGGGAAAAAGAAAAATGATTGAAGTATACATAGATGGTGCCAGCTCAGGAGATCCTGGTCCTAGTGGTGCCGGCATATTTATAAAAAACAACGGAAAAACAGAATCATTCTCCATTCCACTCGGGACGATGAATAACCATGAAGCAGAGTTCCATGCATTAATTAAAAGCCTGGAAATTTGTATTGAGCTCGGGTTTTCAATTGTTTCCGTCCGATCTGATTCAACCGCGGTCGTGGATGCTATTGAAAAAGAATATGCACGTAATGAGAAATATCGACTACTCTTAAGAGACGCCTTGTCATTAGCATCTCAAATTGACCTTTTTTTTATAAAGTGGATTCCTTCAAAAGAAAATAAACATGCTGATCAATTGGCGAGGCAAGCTATTCGGTTAAATGCAGATATTAAGTAGCAACATCTTTCGGACATAGTGAACTGGATCTGCTTGATTCTATTCTTTCTGGACTTTGCAAATTAGATTTGCATGACGCAGTCCAATGTAATACTTTATTTGGACTGAATGAACTCAGTTCTTTTAATTATGTCCAATTTATCACCCTTTTTGGAACTAGTGATCTAGCATAACTTTATTCAGTCCAATTTAACACACTACTGAGACACAGTTAGTATTCAAATGTATAAACTAGTTTCCTAACTCATATTTTGTCATATATCTCGATTGTATTTGTGTAAATAACAAATCCAACTGAAAAAAGCACATAGTCAGTTATGTGCTTTTAATCCCATCACTTCCATTAATCTATATGCCTCTCGTTTGGTTTTAACATTATGCTCTTTTAGTCTTTCCAATAACGATAAATAGAAACTGCCGTCGAATCGCTTCTGGGTTTTTAAAGTTAATTCGATTGCTAACGAAACAACATAATCATCTGATCCTGTTGATTGTTTTCCAAAGTAAATAAAAGAAATCGCATCGTCTTTAAACTTAAACCCTTTTGATTCTAGATCCATGAGGTAGTTTTCCAAATCAATAAGCTCCGTGATCAATGAACTTTTCTCCTTTTAATGCGTGTTCAAAAAGGAAGATAAAAAGGATCGAGTCGGCTAACTACGCTGACACTAGCACGTCCTGTGCGTCCGAAGTTTCAGGCTGCGTAGTTACAAGCAGAAGAAACAAGCCAACAAAGAATTACGAAGTGTCATTTTTATCGAACTTTTTGAACATCACCTTTATAACCTACTTGCAAATATATCGTCTTCCTCAAACCATTTCGTTTTCAATAAATGATTACGGACTGTTTTTAATTCAAACTCGTCACAAATGTCCATTGATAATGAGGGTGAAACACTCCATTCTGTACTGTTAAAATCAATGTTCAATGGAACATTGCATTCAATTGCAGCAAGCTGACGAGATAAATGTAACATTTCTAAATCACTATTAATCTTTTTCTGCAGCGAAGGTGTGAGCGTGTGAATATTTGCTAGTAATCCTTCAATATCTGTATGATCTTGTATAAGTTTATATGCTGTTTTTTCTCCAATTCCCTTTACACCCGGATAACCATCACTTGAATCACCCATTAATGCTTTAACATCAATTAACTGCTTCGGATGCAGATTGAATTCCTCGATATAGCTCACTTTCGTATGGTGTAGATAATTACCAATTCCTTTTTGCATAATCAAGACAGAAATACGATCATCAATGATTTGCAGCAAATCCCGATCGCCAGTTAAAACAGTAATATTGGCAAGCTCTTTATACTGATTGCTGATTGTACCGATACAATCGTCCGCTTCATAACCAGCTAGTCCAATACTCATGATTCCAAATGAATCCGTAACTGTTTTTGCAAGATCAAATTGCGGGATCATTTCGACAGGAGGGGCTTGCCGGTTCGCCTTATAACCATCAAACATTTCATTCCGAAACGTCTTGCTCCCCATATCCCAACAAACAGCAACATGGGTGGGATCAAATTTTTCTACTGCTGTCAGTAAATGTTTTATATACCCTTGAACTCCATTTGTAGGGACGCCTTTGCTGTTAAACATAAAATTATTTCGTAGAGCTGTTGCGTAAAACGAGCGAAACAATAGTGCCATACCGTCTATTAATAATAAATGTGGATTCGAAATAGTAAACACCTCTTATTCTAATTTATATTACTATTATATCAAAGTTTAGGAAGTTCGCCTGTTTCCACCGGATTTTCATCATACGAAACCCAGTCCGAATAACTTCCTGCATATAGTTTAACATTTTTAAATCCACAAGCTTTTAATGCCAGAATGTTAGGTGTCGCCGTTACACCTGATCCGCAATAAACGATGATTTCTTCTGTTTCGTCCAAGTAGGAAAATCGTTCTTTTTGCGTCTCTACATCTTTCCAAAAGCCATTGTCGAATCCATCCGTCCATACTAAATTGATTGCTCCAGGGATATGGCCTGCTCTCTTATCAAGAGGTTCTACAAGTCCCAAATAACGCTCTCTTGCCCTTGAATCAATTAAAATTCCCTTTCGATTTTTAACCTGTTCATATGAAGCCAGCATTTCCTCTTTAATGGAAGGCACAAAGTTGGCATAACTATAAGTAGGGATTTCATCTGTTAGTTCATACCCAGCTTCCTTCCACGCCTTGTAGCCTCCATTTAATATATAAACATCTTCATGACCTAAATATGAAAGCAACCACCAAAAACGACCAGCAAAAGCACCCTCTCCATCATCATAAGCAATAACCGTTTTTTCTTGGGTAATCCCTGCTTTTCTTAATTTTTCAGTGAATTCATCTACCGCGGGTAAAGGATGGCGTCCCCCGTGCTCTAAAACAGGAGACGATAAGTCCTTTTCCAAATTGAAAAACACAGCACCCGGGATATGGGCTTGAACATAGGCACTTTTACCATGAGCTGGATCTGCAAGAGCGAATCTACAATCGATAATCCTGACGTTTTCATCTTGTAATTGGTCATGCAAAGAAGAAACAGATTTGATAAATCTCACGCTCATCCCTCCAAAATGGATCGAATTCTTTTCCACTCAGCTAGTTTTTCATGATCAGATAGAGCTTCCAGCCATCCTTCAAACTGATCATTTACGTCTGAAGACACATGTGCAATCAGTTTACTGAACTCATTGTCTATTAAGGAATGATAAAAAGTCTCCAGTTCCCTTTGTTCATTCTGTATATATTCATCTGCAAGAGGAGAAAGTAGATTTTCTAATGCCTCTTCCATTTTCTTCTTCTCGTTTTGTTCAAAAAATGACTTCGGATTTCTAAAAAATTTAAAGCTTCCTTCCAATGGGCTTCGGTCTATATACTTAAATGCTGATTCAAATTCTGGTGTTTTAATAGAGCCAACTTCCCAACCGGAAACAGTCATTTCTTGCTTGATCAATTGCATTTCCTTTTCCAAATTTCCTAACCGGTTTAAAAGCAGCTTTTGTACATATCGTTCGAGTCTTAACGATGTCGCCCTTAATTCTTGGGCGAAATCATAACCTGTGGACTCTAATAATTCATCCAAACATTTTACTAGTAACTTGCGACTATTATTTTGGAGAACAGCTGGATTAAAGGACTCCTTGAAAAAGTCTGGAAAACGGTAAAACACTCTTTGCTTTACGTAAAATAATAATTCTTTCGCTTCTTGCGACAATTGTTTCTTCAATAAACTAGGTTCAGCTACCTGAAGTATGTTCGCTATTTCCGCACTTGCGGTCCGTAACTCTTCAATTCTTTTATTCTTTACCGCTTCATCTTCACTTGCTGCATGAATTAACTGATCTAGCATAATTAAAATGCGATTATAATCAGATTCCGCAGATTGTATCGCTAATTGAGATAAATCATTATTTAAAAAGTGATTAAATTCATGAGTGAATTCATCAATTTTTGATTCAATTCTTTTACTCAATGCTAGTTTACTAGAAATGCCGAATATTTTTGGAAAGCGAATTCCGTTAGAGACTAGTTCTTGATGAACATAATCTAACACTTCTTTTATTTCTTCATTAGAGCTTGCAAGGTCAATAGCATTTACGATAAAGAACATTTTATCCAATTCAAAGGCATCTTTTACCCTACCTAATTGAATGAGGAATTCACGATCCGCTTTCGAAAACGCATGATTATAGTACGTGACAAAAAGAATAGCGTCTGCATTTTTAATATAATCAAATGCTACACCTGTATGCCTTGCATTAATAGAATCAGCTCCTGGTGTGTCAACAAGTGTAATCCCTTGTTTCGTAAAATCACAATCATAATAAAGGTCAATAGACTCGACAAAGCAAGATTGTGTCTCCTGACCAACAAAACGATGGAATCCTACTAAATCAGTTGTTAAGACCGTTCCTAAATGGTGCTGATGCTCTTTAAAACCTTGATGGAATGCGTTTAAAAATGATAGATGGATTTTTTCTTTTCCACTATAATCCGAATCTTTTAGGATATTAGGAATTTTTGAGTATGCATCAGAAAGCGAAGTGCTATCATATCCAAATAATGATAATGAATGGGCAACATCAGCAAGCATTTGCTCCTCATTTTTAAAATGAACATCTGCAGTCCCATGTTCATGTTCGTTTGTCGCAGGGCAAATCCGATTGATGGCAGCTGTAGTTGGATTAGGTGATACAGGTAGAACACTCTCTCCCAATAGTGCATTTGCAAACGACGATTTCCCCGCACTAAAAGCACCGAAAAGCGCAAGCGTATATTCACGATTTTGAAGACGAGCCAGCTTTTCTTTTAACCCGGAAGTAATTCTTTTAAAACTACCTTCATTTTCGAGACTTATAATCGCTTTTTCAATTTTGGCTATCACTTTATCAATATCTGTGTCATTTTTATTTTCAACAGGTGCGTCGGCTATTTCTTCCTTAACATCCATTACCTCTTTTTGAAGAACACTTTCCCCTGTAAAAATTCGAATATCAGCCTGTTCCGCTTTCCAATTTACAAGAAGTGATTGTAATAAGGAATGTTCTTTTCCAGTTGGGATCGAACATTGGTCGATTTTCTTTTCAAAGTCAAGGTCCAATTGACCTAATGAATGGATAGTCGAAGTTGTAACACTTATTTTGTTTAATTTTGTTTCAATTTCGGACAAGTCTTTATTTATTTTCCGTTTATAAGCAGAAAATAAGGATGTTTGGAAATCGTTCGTCGCCTCTCTCGCTTTTTTCTTTATTAGGCTTGCGACATCTTCACAATATTGCAGAACATATTCACCTGTTAATCCTGCACCTTTTTTAATCGCATCAATCAATAAAGTATCTTCAAAATGAACGGCTAGATTTTGAGCTTCTACTTGAAGATCTTCTTGTATAACGCCTGATTCAGAAAGCTTTTTCGCGGCCCATTGTCTTAAATGCCAATCGATTTGAGCTTCTACTTGTTTTTTGACACTTTCCGCAAAATGTTCTAAAGAAGTTTTTCTTTCTAAATCTGTCTTTTTCTTGCTGAAAAAGAGACCAATTTTAAAGTCTGGGTGCTGGGTTTTTAAAAATTGAGCAGCGAGCTCCCGTGTTTCATATGGCATTAAATAGGCATTTTGAAGCAAGCTATCGCGTTCGGAAATAAAATCTTTCTCCCATTTATCGACTTTTGCTAAAAGTTTTTCTTTACGTGTTATAAGACCTTTTTCTTCATTAAATATTTGAGCTAATTCTACGTCACTATACTCCGTTAATAATTGCTCCAACGGTTCTGCTGCCGCTTTTCTTTCAGCAGCTAACCAGCTTTTATGCTCAGCCATCAATTGATTCGTGGCCTTCTCTATTGTAGCTTCCAGCCATTCTTCATGATGTGCAAAAGCATCGTTAATTAACAATTTTACTGTATCAAATTCATTTTCAGGATGATCTCCTATTTTTAAAGATGTGAAAAAAATACCTGAAGGCTCTACATTCCACGCTGCAAACGAATCGGTCACCGTTTGCTTAAATTGTTGGAATGAGAGCTCCGCATCATTATGCTTATCAATTTGATTAATGATTAAATATAATTTAACATCATGATCAAGTAAATTTCGTGTATATGTGAAATTCAATTCAGATTGTACATGGTTATAATCCATTACGTAAAAGACTACATCCGCAAGATGCAAAGATGATTCCGTTGATAGTCGATGGGCATCGTCAGTTGAGTCAACCCCAGGTGTATCCATAACTGTTACACCATAAGGAAGGTTTGAATCTAATCTACCAATTTCGATTTCCGTCACATCACCGTTTTTGCAAAATTCCTTTACGGTCGCAAATTCGTAAGGAGCTTTAAATAATAAAGGCTTTTCTGAACGATAAAACACTTTTGCGTAGTCTTGTTCGGCACGATGAATTTTTACCAGATTAGCACTTGTTGGTATTGGACTTGATGGAAGAATATTTTCTCCAACTAAAGAATTAATCATCGTTGATTTACCAGCCGAAAAATGGCCGCTAAACGCGACAATGAATTCACGATCCACGATTTTTTTAATGAGCTTTTGAGCTTTTTCAGCACTTTTCTGATCACCATGATCTTGAAATCGCTCCATTAAAACAAGTATTTTATTTAACTGTGCTTCTTCCGTAGATGTTTCCAAAACTTTAGACATGTGCAACAACAAACCCCTCGTTATAATCATTACATTTTATTTTACATGACAATGTAGGATTTTCATATACTTTTCATAAGACTAAAAAAGTCCAGTTCCTCTTATTGCATTAGAACTAGACAAAACTTAATCAAATTTCTCATTGTAATTAGTATTTTCACGCAATGCTTTTTCTTCGATTGGTATTCTTACTCTAAGAATGATCTGATTCAATATTAAAAACAAAATTGCTGTTATGTATAGGTTAAAAATCATTGGAATGACAAATAATTCAATTGTTACAATAATATAGTTTGGATGTTTTACATATTTAAATGGACCTTTTTTCACAACATATGTTCCGGATAGGACAATAATTTTTGTATTCCAATATTTCCCTAGAGTTACGATTACCCATATGCGCCCAATTTGGACAATGATAAAAATGAATAAAAGAGCCTGCCAATACGAATTTAGTGCGGGTTTGCGGATTAAATACTCTACAATTAAACTTAGGAAAAATCCGATATGCATGAGAACCATTAATTGGTAGTGACTTTGACCGTACTCTTTCGCACCCGACGTCAGCATCCATTGCTCATTTCTTTTAGCGATTCTTAGTTCTATCAGCCTTTGCGCAATCACAATCAACAATAATATAAGGAAAAACATCATTCCCACCTGACTAGCAGCATTTCAGAACTAAAACCCGGTCCTAATGCTGCAACGACTCCATAGTCGCCACGATTGATCTTTTGTTGTAAAAAACGTTGAAGCACAAATAATACTGTGACTGAGGACATATTCCCATATTCGCGTAAAACTTTAAGTGAGTTCGCTGTTCTCTCTGAAGGCAAACCTAATGCTTCTTCGTATGCATATAACACTTTTTTTCCGCCAGGATGTGCGATAAAATGCTTTATTTGAGAAATCGATAATTGATTATGTACGAGCAATTGCTCTACTTCTGGTCTTAACCATTCTTTGACAATGGACGGAATGTCTTTAGAGAACACGACATATAAGCCATCATCTTTTATATTCCAACCCATTACGTCTAATGAATCCTTCATTAAGGTGGATTGTGTATCTATTATAGAAGGGATCGTTCGTTCAATAATCTCTGAATAGTTTACTTTGTCTCCTCCAATAAGTGCTGCAGCTGCCCCATCTGCAAAAAGAGATGTACCAATAATATTACTTTTACTCAAATCATCTTTTTGAAAAGTAAGGCTGCATAACTCAACCGCCACGACTAATACCTTTGCATCTGGAAAAGCACGACAATATTCGTATGCTCGTGAAAGTCCTGCTGCCCCACCGGCACAGCCAAGTCCCCAAATCGGAATTCTTTTCGTATGTTGGGAAAATGGCAGTTTGTTCATAATTCTAGCATCTAAGCTTGGTGTGGCCATACCGGTCGTATTAATCATTATGATTGCGTCAATTTCTTCGTATGACATTTTTCTTTGCAAAGAGTTTGATTCTAGGCAATTTTTAATTGCCTCAATACTTAAACTTACGGCTAAATCAATAAATTGATCATTTTTTTCAGAAAAGGAATGGTTTTGGCGGTACCATTCTAAAGGCTTTACAAAATGGCGTTTTTCAATTTCTCCATTATGAAAGACTTTCAAAAGCCGTCCTAAATCTTTAACGGAATTGGAGAAAAGCTGTTTAGCGAATTCCATTGTCTCATCTTGAGAAATAGAATATTCCGGGACTCCTGTTCCTACAGAAATTATTCGCGGCACAACAAAATCTCCCTTCTTCTCTGAATCGAATTATTTTTTTAGTTCTTCCAATTGCTCGAAAAATCCAGGATATGAAATAGTAATAGCCTCACTATTTTGAATATGTGTGTCTCCTGATGCTAGACAGCTAGCGATTGCAAGCATCATGCCGATACGATGGTCACCGTGGCTATTCACTTCTGCCCCATGCAAGTTTGACTTCCCATAGATTTTCATACCATCTTCCGTAGCTTCAATATTTGCCCCAAGCTTTCGCAATTCATTTACAACGGTATCAATTCGATTCGTTTCTTTAACTTTTAGTTCCTCTGCATCCTTAATAACAGTTACGCCTTCAGCTTGGGTAGCTGCAAGGGCAAGAATCGGAATCTCATCAATTAGTCTTGGAATAATATCACCGCTAATTTCTACACCTTTTAAATTTGAGTAACGAACTGTTATATCTGCGTAGGGCTCCATCACTTTATCATTTTCATTATGAATCATGATATCAGCACCCATTTTGGTTAGTATATCCAAAATTCCAGTTCTAGTAGGATTCATTCCAACATTTTTAATTCTGATCTCACTGTCAGGAATAATAGACCCTGCAACAAGGAAAAAAGCGGCAGAAGAAATATCACCTGGTACGTTTATATTTGCTCCTTTAAGTGTTTGTTTTCCTCTTATTGATTTTTTCAAACCATCTGTTTCTACAAAACCGCCAAATTCCTGCAGCATTCTTTCTGTATGGTCGCGAGAAGCTTCTGGCTCAGATACGGATGTATTTCCATTAGCAAATAAACCTGCCAATAGAATAGCGGATTTTACTTGAGCACTCGCAACAGACGAAATATAGTCAATTCCCTTTAGTCCTCCACCGCGGATTGCTAATGGAGTAAATTTGCCTTCTTCACGTCCATCAATTTTTGCACCCATTTCCTTTAAAGGAATGGTCACTCTTCCCATTGGTCTTTTAGCGATTGAATCATCACCTATTACAGTAGTATGGAATGGAAGACTTGATAAAATACCTAACATAAGACGAATGGTCGTCCCTGAGTTCCCTACATTTAAAACTTGATTCGGTTCTTGTAATCCTTCTAAACCCTTCCCATTAATTTCAACATGGTCTCCATCTAGATGAATCTCAACTCCGAGCTTTCTAAAACAATCAATCGTACTTATACAATCATCGCCTGTTAAAAGTCCATCAATTACTGTTTTTCCGTGAGCGATTGAACCTAGCATAACGGCACGATGTGAAATTGATTTATCTCCTGGGACTTTCATTTCCCCTTTTAATCGCACGCTCAATTTCTTCACTCCTCACATACTAATATACGTGTCATACCCTCTGTTTTCTAAACAGGCTTTCGCTCTTTCCAAATCTTTTTCTGTTTGGAAACTGATTCTTAGAACTCCATAAACATCTTCACGCGCTTCAATAATCCTAATATTTGTAATGCTAATATTTTCCTGAGCAAGCACTGTTGTGATATCTGAGATTACCCCAGGTTTATCGAGTATATCTACATATAAATCATAAAATGCTGTAATAGCTCCTTTTGCTCGAACTGGTAGGGAGTCACGATATTTCTTAGCTCCATTAAAATAATTGTATAGCTCTTCAGTATCTCCCTCTTCAACCAATTGTTTTACATCATTCATTTCTGACATCCATTGATCTAAAAGGCCGAGTAGAGTTGGTTGATTATGCTTGACGATATCTCGCCACATTTCAGGGCTTGATGAAGCAATTCTTGTTATATCACGGAATCCGCCAGCAGCTAGATATTTGACATGGTCATTTTGGGAAGCATGATTTTCCACTTGTCTCACTAAGCTTGCTGCAATGATATGCGGAAAATGACTAACGACTCCCGTTACTAAATCATGTTCTTTCGGGTCCATGATGATAAAATTTGCATTCGTACCCTTTAACCAAGTTTTCAAAGTATCAATTTTTCCATTTGTAGCATTTTTAGATGGGGTTAATACATAAAACGCATTCTCAAATAAATGTGCTCTAGCACTTCCCGGCCCCACCTTGTGAGAGCCAGCCATTGGATGTCCACCGATAAAAGGAATGCCATTATTAAAATACTTTTCTGCTTTTTCCATTATCTTGGCTTTAGTACTTCCTACATCCGTAATAATAACATCTTCTTTTAAAGGCAGATTTGCAAGTTTCTCAAGCAATAGCTCCGCTTTTTCCACGGGGCAAGCTAGAATGATAAGATCTGCATTAGAAGCTTCCTCTTCAAAATCCTCTGTACAGTCATCAATGATATTTAATTTTTTCGCTAAATGGCAATTATCCAGTTTAACATCATAGCCAACAATATGGACTTGATGTTCTTTTTTTATTGAAAGGGCGACTGATCCTCCAATCAGTCCAACCCCAACTAATAAAACACGTTTCAAGTCTTCCATTTTTACACAGCCTATTCTTTACTAGAGTTTTACGGTAGCTATTTCCGCCAGCAGTTTCATTAATTGTTCGTTTTCTTCTTCTTTCCCTACTGTAATGCGTACTCCGTTTGGAAAAGCTCGAACAATCCAGCCTTTTTCTAACAATCGTTGAAATATTTCAGTACTCGATGCTCCCGGAATGTTGATAAAAATAAAGTTCCCTTGTGATGGATAATAAGAAATTTGAAGCTGATCAAAAAATTGATAATACTTTTCTAATTCTTTTTTGTTTAGAGCGACTGTTTTTTCAACGAACGCATTGTCTTCTAAAGCCGCAATGGCTGCAGTTTGTGCAAGAGAAGATGTATTAAATGGAAGTCTTGCTACTTCCAATTGTTTAATGAGTGTCGGACACCCAATTCCATATCCAATCCTAAATCCAGCAAGGCCAAACGCTTTTGAAAAAGTTCGCATGATTAAAAGATTTTCAAATTTGTTTAAAAGTGGAATGGTTTTAGGATAATCATTATTTGTCGCATATTCGAAATATGCTTCATCCAAAACGACCAATACATGACTGGGAACTTTACTTAAAAATTCTTCTAACTCTAATTGATTCACATACGTTCCAGTTGGATTATTCGGGTTGCATATCCAAACAATTTTTGTTTGACCGTCTATTTGTTTCGCCATTTCCTCTAAATCATGTTTGCCATCTTTTAAAGGAACTTCCCTTATTTCAGCATTTTCTATAATGGCATGATGGCGATATTGTGGGAAAGTTTCTTTAGCCATGACAGTGTTTGTGTTAGGAGACAACATCGCTCGAATTAAATATTGGATTAATTCATCAAGGCCACTGGAAAAGATGAGCTGGTCCTCATCAACTCCAAGATAATCAGCAACTTTTACTCTTAATTCTGTCGCTGCTCCATCCGGATAAATTGAAAAACTTGGAATTTTTGTTGTAATAGCTTCAAGTACTTTTGGTGAACATCCATAAGGGTTTTCGTTAGAAGCAAGCTTTACAATCTTGTCTAAATTGTACTCTCTTTTAACTTCTTCTGTTGTCTTACCTGGGATGTACGGTTTTAATGTTAATAACTGCTCTTTCACCTTCATAGCGTACCCTTCCTTTTAAAAGTTTTTAGAGTATTCTTTATGTCTTTCAATATTTTCTTTAATGGCAGACATACGATCATGCCCAAACTCTTCTAATAGTGCTACCGCAAGTTCCCATGCTACGACAGATTCTGCCACGACACTAGCTGCAGGGACCGCACAACTATCGGAACGTTCAATACTTGCCTTGAAAGGCTCTTTCGTATCAATATCTACACTTTCTAACGGTTTATACAAAGTAGGGATTGGCTTCATTACACCTCTTATGACAATTGGCATTCCAGTCGTCATTCCGCCTTCAAAGCCACCAGCATTATTCGTTCTTCTCGTATATCCATTTTCCTCGTTCCATTGAATTTCGTCATGAACCTGACTGCCAGGACGATGTGCAGCTTCAAAACCGATCCCAATTTCTACACCTTTAAATGCATTAATACTCATAACAGCAGCAGCAAGTTTTGCTTCGAGTTTACGGTCATATTGAACATAACTTCCTACACCAATCGGCATACCTTCCACGATTACTTCCACTATTCCACCGATGGAATCTCCATTTTTCTTTGCATCATCAATTGCTTGCATCATTTTTTCGCCTGCTTCCGGGTCGAGGCATCGTACAGGTGATTCTTCAGTGATTCTTTGTAATTCTTCTATGGAGTTATATTGAATGTTTTCGGCTTTCACGCCTCCGATTTCCTTCACGTGTCCGCCAACTTTTACACCTAGTTCGGAAAGAATTGTTTTCGCTACTGCACCAGCTGCAACGCGGACAGTAGTTTCTCTCGCAGATGAACGTTCAAGAACATTTCTCATATCTCGATGACCGTATTTTATTGCTCCATTTAAGTCTGCGTGACCCGGTCTAGGTCGAGTGATTTTTCTTTTTACTTCCTCTTGTTCTTCTGGACTGATAGGTGCAGTCCCCATAATTTTTTGCCAATGCTTAAAATCATTATTTTGGACGACTAATGCAATCGGCGCTCCTATCGTTACACCATGGCGCACACCACTCGTAATTTGAGCTTGATCCTTTTCAATTTGCATTCTGCGTCCACGGCCATATCCTTTTTGTCTTCTTTGTAATTCATAGTTGATCATCTCTGCTGTCAATTCCAGTCCAGCTGGCACACCTTCCAAAATCGTAGTAAGCTGTGGGCCATGCGACTCCCCTGCAGTTAAGTATCTCATTTTTTTCTTCCTCCCATTTTTTGATATAAAACAAAAACGCCCCTGCAAAAATGCAGGGACGTTATTAATCGCGGTACCACCCTAATTGCGGATTAATATCCGCCACTCTTGTTTGATAACGGTCAAAACCGTCTTTTTCTACTAATTTGGATTACCAAATATTCAAAAAAGAAGCTCAAGGGAGTAATTCATATTTATGACTGTACTGATTCGCACCGGCCATCAGTTCTCTGACACTACAAATTCATAAATACTACTGTGCCCTGTCTTTGCTTTTCGTTTCGTATTATATAAATTCAATTTTTATCACATGAATGAGATCTTGTAAAGTATATTTTGTTTTTTTCAAAAATATAAATATGGCTATAACATTTTCCCATCCGAAACATAAAGTGTAATATATCAATTGTATGATAAAATAAAATGAAATGTGACAGGTTTGAGAAAAGTTTTGCAAAATTAATAAAAAGTGCGAAATCTTTTTTAAAGCCTATTGACATTTATTATATAAGCGTCTATCGTATTGACTTATCAAACAAAAATATTTTCATACACGCTTTACAGCGTTGAAGTCTTAAAGTATGATGAGTTTATCATCTATTTGGACAGAAAAATATAAGGAGGGCTTATCGTTGTCAGAACTAGAATTATTACGTTCAAAAATTGAAAAAACAACCTTGCAAATTTTAGAACTATTAAATGAGCGAGGCAAGATTGCACAAGAAATCGGCAAATTAAAAGAAATGCAGGGCGTTAAACGTTACGATCCAGTACAGGAGCGAAAATTGTTTGATCTCATTGCTGAGCATAACGAAGGCCCATTTGAAACTTCAACCGTTCAGCATATTTTCAAACAAATTTTCAAAGCAAGCCTTGAGCTTCAAGAGGATGACAATCGCAAAGCATTGCTTGTTTCCAGAAAGAAAAAGCCTGAAAATACAATTGTTTCAGTGTTAGGTGAAGAAATTGGAAATGGAACTCAACATTTCATAATGGGACCATGTGCTGTTGAAAGCTACGACCAAGTAAAACTTGTCGCACAAGCCATGAAACAACAAGGCTTAAAATTAATGCGCGGTGGTGCTTATAAACCAAGAACATCCCCGTACGATTTCCAAGGTCTTGGTGTAGAAGGTTTGAAAATTTTAAGGCAGGTTGCGGATGAAGAAGGATTAGCTGTTATCAGTGAAATTTTAAATCCAAATGACATGGAAACTGCTTTAGATTACGTAGATGTCATCCAAATTGGCGCTCGTAATATGCAAAACTTTGAACTATTAAAAGTCGCAGGTTCTGTCAGAAAGCCAGTCCTATTAAAACGCGGCCTATCCGCTACGATTGAAGAATTTATGTATGCCGCTGAATATATTCTTGCACAAGGAAATGATCAAATCATCCTTTGTGAGCGCGGAATTAGAACATATGAAAAAGCTACAAGAAACACTCTAGATATTTCTGCTGTTCCAATTTTGAAGAAAGAAACTCACTTACCAGTTGTAGTTGATGTAACACACTCTACTGGACGTAAAGACTTACTTCTCCCAGCTGCTAAAGCAGCATTGGCGATTGGTGCAGATGCCGTAATGGCAGAAGTTCATCCAGATCCTGCTGTTGCTCTATCTGATTCAGCACAGCAAATGGATATCCCTGAATTCAACAAATTCATGGAAGAAGCAAGAGCATTCGCAAATCTTGTACAGAAAACTCCAGTTAGTTAATGAATAAAAAGCATTTCATTTTTCGTATATACTCGGAAAATGAAATGCTTTTTTAATCTAATTCTACTCTTGTATTAAAATCAATTTTCCTTCTCCGTCGCGACCAATCTGAAATAATCACAATGGAGGATAGAATTAAAATCACTCCAATTATTTGCGTAAAAAATAGTTCTTCTTGATAAAGTGTAACCCCTATTACAACAGCCGAAATCGGTTCTATTGTTGCTAGTATGGAGGCGGTGCTGCTTTCAATACCTTTAAGACCATATGTGTAAAATAGATAGGCAACAACTGTCGGAAATAGACCAAGTCCCGCCATATAAAACCATGCTTCTAGGGGCAATAAGGCTGCGTTTTTCCAAAAAGGAAAGAATGGCATAAGCGTTAGAGTAGATACAAAAAAAGTATAAAATGTAATAATAAAAGATTCATAATTTCTTAAAGCGATTTTCCCAAAAATCGTATAAAGTGCGTAGCCCAGTCCTGAACAAAGTCCGATGATAAACCCTAAAGCAGTCCAGTTCCCTCCTATGTCCTTCCCTGCAAGGGCTATAATAGTACAACCAATCATCGTTGTGAAAACGGCAATCATTTTCTTTTTTGTTAATCTTTCCTTTAAAAAAAGTGCGGAAAGAACCACTACAAACGCAGGTGCGGTATAGAGAAGCATGACTGCAATGGATATTGACATCATATTTATTGCTTTAAAGTACGCCCAATTAAAAAAAACAATGCTACATAGACCCGTACCGATAAAATACCATAAATGTTTAAATTGAATCGCTATTTGACGTTTGTTTTTCATAAATAATACGAAAGGCAAAAGCCATAAAAAAGCAAAGGTAACACGAATAGAAACTATTTCCATTTCAGTAAAACCATAAAAAGATAATTGCTTGACGAAAATGGCAATGGCTCCCCATAATAAAGCCGCCAATAAAACCATAAATTGTGGCACCTATATCACCCTAATTAAAAGAGATGGCATGAATGCCACCCCTTATGATAGTTGATAGACTTTAGAAAATTTCTCTTCTAGGTAGTTCGCTAAATATTTTGCACTCAGGCCTTCACCAGTTGCTGATTTAATAATTTCTAATGGTTCTTTCGTTTTTCCATATTGATGAACATGTTCTGTAAGCCAATTTTTAATAGGAAGTAGATCTCCATTTCGCAGCAACTCTTCGTAATTTGGCAAATCTTTCAACATAGCATTTTTCAACTGTGCCGCATACATATACCCTAATGCATACGATGGAAAATACCCGAAGCTTCCTCCAGACCAATGAACATCCTGTAATAATCCTTCTGCATCATTAGTTGGTCTAATGCCTAAATATTCTTCGTATTTATCATTCCATATTTTTGGAAGATCTTCAACTTGAATTTCATCATTAAATAAACCTTTTTCAATTTCATAGCGGATAATAATATGTAAGGCATAAGTTAAATCATCTGATTCTATTCGAATGAAAGATGGCTTTGCCTCATTGATGGCACGGTAAAAATCATCAAGCGATACTTGATCAAACTGACCATCTGCATATTCCTTTAACAATTCATAATTACATTCCCAAAAAGCACGATCACGAGCTAAAATGTTTTCGTAAAATAATGATTGGGATTCATGGATACCCATCGACGTTCCTTTACAAAGCGGAGTTCCAATCAAGTCTTTAGAAATATTTTGTTCATAAAGAGCATGTCCGCCTTCATGAATCGTTCCAAAAATCGCCATCCGAAAGTCTTTCTCATCATAACGGGTGGTGATACGGACATCCCCTGGATTTAATCCAGTTGCAAATGGATGAACGGTTTCATCAATTCTTCCAGCGTTAAAATCATATCCCATTTGTTCCAAAATTTTCACACCAAATTCTTTTTGTTTTTCCTTTGGGAACTTATGAAAAAGAAAATCTGTTTTTGGTTTATTTTCAGAAGCCGTGATTTTTTTAACTAATGGAACAATTACATCCCGTAATTCTCCAAACACTTGATCAATAATGTCGACTGTTACTCCCGGTTCATACATATCAAGCAAAGTATTATATTTATTGCCGCTGTAACCCCAGTATTCAATAAATTTTTTGTTAAAAGCAACTAATTTTTCAAGGTATGGCTTAAACATTTCAAAATCAGATACTGCTCTTGCTTGCTCCCAAACATGTTCAGCGTTTGACTGGAGCACTACATATTCCCCGTATTCCTTTGCAGGAATTTTTTTATTTTTTTCATATTGTTTTTTACATTCTTTTAAAGTAAATTTTCCAATCTCTGAAAGTTCATCAAGTTTACTTGATAAACTAGCTATGTATGCTGCCATTTCTTCGGACGTAGACATTTGAAAGTGTTCGGATGCAAGCACTCCAATCACTTGTGAGCGTTGTTCGACCCCATTTTTGGGCGCTCCTGTTCTAAGATCCCAATACATTAATCCGAGCGCTTCTTCATAAGCCTGCATTTTTTTCACGTATTGCAGGAATTCTTTTTCTATTTCTAACGTTTCCGGCATCTCATTTTGCCTCCTTTGTCTCTTATCTACTTTATTTTAACATAACAGAAAAAAGCTGGATATTAGAAAAACGCAAGTGCTAAAAATGCACTTACGCTTTTATGAAGATCTTTCTATACGTCTGTTAGATAAAATATATTCCAGCGCTTTATTTAAGCTTTTTTCCGCTTCTTTTAAGCTTGCTAAAGCAGTTTCTGGCAATTGTTCTTCCTTTCCAAGTAAACTATAGGAAGAATAAATGGCTTTCGAAATGATCTCCATTTCATTCATCGTTTGAGCCATTTGATATACCTCCTTGCAATAAATGATATACAATCAAGTATATTCAGCAAGGTGGCTTTTTATTCTAATACGATTGTCGCGGTGGTCTCGGTCCCCAAAATTGATAATAGTCCGTCCGAATAAAACCATTAAAAAGCTTCCTTTTTTTTGTAGCTTCTTTTCCGTAAAGTTTTTCAAATTCGGCATTAGATGTAAGAATATATATGGACCAAGTATCAAGTTTTTGAAAAGCTTTACCAATCTCACGGTACATGTTTTCTACTTCTTTTTTGTCACCAATTCTTTCTCCATACGGGGGATTTCCAATGATGACACCAAATTCTTTTTTTGAAGTGAAATCACTCGCCCGCATTTGTTTAAAAGTAACTAAATCTCCTAAACCAGCTTCGAATGCATTTTTATTGGAAATATCAATCATTCGATGGTCAATATCAGAACCTGATATTTCGAGCTGTTGGTCATAATTTGCTAAGTCTTCTGCTTCTTCTCTTACCTTTTCCCAAATTTCTTCGCCCATCCAAGACCATGTTTCACTTAGAAACTCCCTATTAAAACCAGGTGCAATATTTTGGCCAATTAAGGCCGCCTCGATTGGAATCGTACCGGAACCGCAAAAAGGATCGTGAAGAATTCGATCTGGGTGCCAATTTGTTATCTGTATAAGAGCGGCTGCTAATGTTTCTTTTAAAGGAGCTTCCCCCTGATCAATTCGATACCCACGCTTATGCAATCCAGCCCCACTAGTATCTATCGTAAGAGATACTTTATCCTTTAATAAGGAAACTTCAATTTTAAATAATGGGCCAGTCTCCGCTAGCCAAGTAGTTTGTTTATACGCTTTTTTCATTTTTTCAACGATTGCTTTTTTAACAATTGCTTGGCAATCCGGTACACTATATAAGGTTGATTTTACAGATTTTCCTTGAACTGGAAACTCCGCATCTACTGGGAGATATTCCTCCCAGGGCAATGCTTTCGTTTTTTCAAAAAGCTCATCGAATGTCGTAGCCTTAAACTCTCCTACGAGTATTTTTACTCTGTCCGCTGTCCTTAACCACATATTTGATCGTGCAATCGCAAGTTTATCGCCAGTAAACAATACTTTTCCATTTTCAACCGTACATTCATAGCCTAGCTTTTTTACCTCGGTTGCCGCAATCGCTTCAATTCCCATTGCAGTTGTTGCAATTAAATTATACGTTTCCATTTCCTTCACCCTCATAAAATTTGACTAGGATCCCACTCATTTAATAACTCCATTAACTCCTGTATAGTAAGCGGTGGTGATATGTAGTTGCCTTGCATGATATCACAGCCAAGATTTTTCAGATGTTTAAATTGCTTTTCACTATCTACCCCATCAGCTGCTACTGACAAATGAAGATGTTTTCCTAAATGAATGATTGCTTCAACAATCGAAGCATCATCTTCATATTTCCCTATATTCTGTATAAAACTTTTATCAATTTTTAATTTATCAATTGGAAAACGATTCAAATAACTCAAAGAAGTGTACCCTGCTCCGAAGCCATCAACCGTTAGCTTAACACCTAACTTTTTAAGCTCCATCAATTTACTTTTTGCGTATGATGCTTGCGGCATGATAGCTCCTTCAGTCAATTCAATTTCAATAAAGCGAGCAGGGATATTTGAGTTTTCTATCGCAAATATAACATCCTTCACAAAACTTTCTTGGTTGAAATGTAGAGGAGAAATATTAAATGATGATTTGATGCCAGAGAAACCTGCTAGGTGAATATGCTTAATATCTTCACTCGCCTGATTTAGAATCCAATTTGATATTGGAAATAATAATCCTGTTTCCTCAGCTAGTAAGAGTAATTCATCAGATTTTAGAACGTTATTCCAATGACAATGTGCTTCTATCCCTTCTATTTTTCCGTTTTTAGCATTTAGAAGTGGTTGATAAAGAAGAAATAACTCTTTATCTTTCAAAGCATTTCTCAATTGTGCTGCCATATTAATTTGACTTTTATCAGAATGAGAAAATCCTTCATGATAGATTTCAAATTGGTTTCTGCCATTCAATTTTGACATATACATAGCTTTATCTGCTTTTTTTAAAAGAACTTCTGAACTATTTCCATCATTAGGAAAAAAACTGATTCCTATACTTGTTGTAATATAAACTTCATTTCCCTCAATGTAAAAAGCTTTTGTTAAACTTTCAATAATCCTTTTAGAAATATGAAAAGCTTCTCTTTGGTGTTTAATATTGGAAAGGATAATGACAAATTCATCGCCGCCTAGTCTCGCGATAACATCTTTATTTTTAATTAAATCTTGGAGCCTGCCTGCCACTTCGATTAACAGCTTGTCTCCTGCCTCATGTCCCAATGAATCATTTATTTGTTTAAAACGATCTAAATCTAAAAATAATAATGCTAAATTTTGTTTAAATTGCTGGGAAATTTCAAGTAGATTCGAAAATCTTTCCGTAAATGAATGACGATTAGGAACACCTGTTAAGGCATCATAATGAGCAAGCTTTCTAAGTTCATCTTCAGCTTTTTTTCGATCGGTTATGTCTGAGAAGACCCCAATATACCCTTGATTAATTCCTTCAGAATCTTTTACTTCTGATATCGTCAGCCATTCTAAAAAGAGTTCTCCATTTTTTCGTTTATTCCAAATTTCCCCGCTCCAGCTGCCCTCTATTGAAATTGTTTCCCATAGTTTATGATAAAATTGTTTATCATGAAGTCCCGATTGTAAAATTCTTGGATTTTGCAAATACACTTCATTTCGCTTATAGCCAGTAACAATCTCGAAAGCAGAATTAATATATAATTTGGCGTTTTTCATTTACAACCATAACGCCTTCGCTTATTTGTTCAAGAATTTTTGCTGAAATGTTTAATTCGTTTAGAACAGTATCAGTATGTGTTTGTTGGACATTGATGAATTCCATGTTATCTGACCAACTTCCTGTAACAATATGTAAGTTATAAATAAAGAGACTTTCCTTATTTTCGTTAGACCATAATATTAGTAATGGATTTTTCCAAATACTAGGGTCCAAGTACTTTTGGAAAGCCTCGTTTCATCGGATGTAAACCTATAATAACATTCATATAAGCCATGTTCTGTACCATCGTACTACAATCGGCTATAGGCAAGCCTCGTACTCAGGCGGTAATCATCTATCTGCAGGAAGAACTTCCTGCCTCTTTCCTTGTTCAGTTCCTCAGAAAGAGTGCCTCTACCAAAATTTGAGTTTCTCGCTCGTGGGGTTTACCGCGTTCCACCTTTGTTGTTTCCAACAAAGCTACGTCACTGTGGCACTTTAAGGGTACTCGCACCATATCAAAAATGACTTAGGTACTTTTCCCGCCGTCAATCCAGACTAAATCCAGACTGCCCTGGCTTATTGTTTGGCCAGGCACGATCACTACGGGCATCACAGCACCGTGCGAGCATGGACTTTCCTCTGCTGAATCAGCAGCGATTACCCGAATGTTATTTAGTATCACTATAGGATTTTGATTTGTATGTCCTTACCGACTTTTAATTTTATAACTTTTGTAACGACTGTGCAAGCGGTAATTATTGGTAAGAGATTAATTTTCTAGCTTGGCAATACTAAGGTAATGAACGACAGGAAATCATATCTGTAACTTGCCTCTTCCCTTAATATTGAATGTTTAATTAATCATCTAGCTTGCTCCCAAATACATGCCTTTCTAAGTTGGAAAGACGCTTCAATATATCGAAATTCGTCGTCCCAGCAGGCTGTACAGGTTGTCTACGTGACTGTTCTTCTACCTGCTTTTTCAAACGCATATTTTCCTGCTGGAGTTCATCCATTAGTTGATGCATAGTTTCATAATCTTTAATGATTAAATCTAAAAATTTATCAACGTCCTCTTGTTTATAACCGCGAACACCCGCTTTAAATTCTTTTTCTAAAATTTCCTTTGCAGTCAAATTTAATCTTTCTGCTAACATCCGAAACACCACCTTAAAATTCACACTACATTAACATCATTCTTCCAAAATAAATTGATTTTGTCAATTTTGCAAGTAGTTTTTGGGAAGTTTTGGAGAAAATTTAAAAATTACAGACAAGAAGGGGATTACGTTACTCAATTGAGACTGAAATCATAGTAAATCCTACGTTCTGTCCAGATAAGCGATCGATCGAGACTGAAATATTAATAAATCCTATGTTTTGTCCCGATTCATACTTAATCGAGACTGAAATCTCAATAATTCCTATGTTCTGTCCCAATTCACACTCAATCGAGACTGAAATCTCAATAAATCCTATGTTCCGTCCGGATTCACGCTCGATCGAGACTGAAATCTCAATAATTCCTTATTTCTGTTCGGATTCACGCTCAATCGAGACTGAAATCCGATTAAATACTATGTTCTGTCCCAATTCACACTCAATCGAGACTGAAATCTCAATAATTCCTTATTTCTGTCCGGATTCACGCTCGATCGAGACTGAAATCTCAATAAATCCTATGTTTTGTCCCGATTCACACCCGATCGAGACTGAATTCTCAATAAATCCTAGGTTCTGTCCAGATTCACGCTCGATCGAGACTGAAATCTTAATAAATCCTATGTTTTGTCCCGATTCATACTCAATCGAGACTGAATTCATAATAAATCCTATGTTTTGTCCCAATTCACACTCAATCGAGACTGAAATCTCAATAATTCCTTTGTTCTGTCCGGATTCACGCTCGATCAAGACTGAAATCTCAATAATTCCTTTGTTCTGTCCAGATTCACGCTCGATCGAGACTGAAACCTCAATAATTCCTTTGTTCTGTCCCAATTCACACTCTATAGAGACTGATTCTCAATAATTCCTATGTTTCTGTCCCGATTCACGCCCGATCTTGAATGAACTCTCAATAAATCCTATGTTCTGTCCCAATTCACGCTCGATCAAGACTGAAATCTTAATAAACCCTATGTTTTGGCCAGATTCATACTCAATACAGACTGAAATCAAAAAACATTCTATATTATGTCCTGATTCACATTCAATTGAGACTGAATTATAAATATATCTATTGTTCTGTCCAGATTCAACCGGTAAATCTTAAATAATATAAAGGTGAATACTTTGTCCGTTCATTAAATCATAAATTTTATATTAATATAATTTTTCTTTTTTGTCATAATAGGTGGATTTCGCATTTCCTTTAGCAATAAAGTTTTTTGATAAGATTCTTTGAATCAATTTCTTAGAAACAATTCCTTTACACCATTCATATATATTTATTGTTGTGATTTTTCTTTCTGGAAATAATAAGTGATATTCATCCACACTCCTTAATATTGCTGTAGTTTTATTTTCTGTCCCTTCACAGTTTTTACAGATGAAAATTGATTTTTTGATTTCCAAACGAAAGGAGCAACAAATAGAGCACATAATCCCTTTCCTTACTTCCTCATAGCTATATTTCGGTATATTCGAACGGGATTCACTCTTATGCATTGACACTAGTTTATATGCTAATTTCTTATGAGGTTCACTAATATTTGTCGGTATTTTATTTAGCTCGTCAAAAAAGCGATTTAGTTGGGTTGGAAAAATAATAGATGGATTTCGCGGGGCGTTATACAAGTGGAAGTTCGGATTGACGTACACAAGATATGATTCTATGGGGATATTAGAACCGAGTTCACGAAGCAGCCTCTGAAGAAGTAATTCTTTTCTTTCTAGCTGAGACATTGGATTTTGTAATGGAGTTCCATTCATGTAATACCATTGATCATCTTCAATGTAATAATCTCCTTCGTGATTTTTAATCTCAAACAACAATAATAATTTTTGAGCAACAATTATGGAATCAATTTGAAAATCTGTTTCATTACTTTCTAACTGTATATCATTGAGAATGAGCCAACTTTTTGAGAGCCGATCTATTCTTTCATCAAAGATTAGCTCGCCTTTAAAGCCTTTTTCAAGTCTTGCTAGTTTTGTGGAATCCTCATTCAATAGCTTATTTCTACTATTCAAAAGCCTATACACCATCAACTCTTTGTTTTCTAGTCTCTGTTTAATTTTCATTTTCCATCTCCTTATTTTGTAATTATCTTAATTGTATGAAATGTATCTTCTTTTTACAAGACTCCTAATATTTAGTAGAAACTGTATCCACTGATCATTGTCATTTGAAGGTTACTTTCGCCTGTTAGTCGAAGACAGCCTAACACTTTTGATGAAATCTTACAAAACCATAAAAAAACGAGGATGCACTTGCCAATCCTCGTCTAAAAGTACTTTTTAATAGAAACCTGGTCCTGGTCCAAATCCAGCTCCTGGCCCAAATCCTGGTCCCGGTACACCGCCAAATCCTGGGCCAAATCCTGGGCCAGGGACACCGCCAAATCCAGGTCCTGGTCCTGGCATAATCACATTCTGGGTTGAAACTTCGTTTACTACTGATGTTGTGTGTGGGAAATAATGCTCATGTATAATGTTTTCATGGTTGACTGTTGTAGTATGGGATGGATGGATTTCTGGAACTATTACATTCGATACAGTATGGTTGACACAGCATTGAGTCGGATGAACAATTGGTGGACAGACCGTCGTATTGCAAGGATTAAACATGCAAAATGCTCCTTTCTTTTTTATATCGCTTTACACTTACAGCCTATGAGAAAGTACTGACACATGTACTAATCATAATACCTATATTTTGCAAAAGTCCTCCTATGTTCGTTGAAAAAATGTATTCAAGTTCCGACTTTATTTTTGCGAAAAATGTAAAGACATATGAAAATTCCAGAAATGGGTCGAATACTGCGCTTGCCCGGGAAATGATGACTGAATTATTTCTCAATTTATTTCCTGCTTAAGGTTCTTCTCCCCTAATTAGAAATAAAAAAAATCACCGCAAACTGAATTATTTCTTGCTTAAAAGTCTTTTCAATCTTTTATTAGCATTTCTAAAAAAATGATCTTCAAGCGATGAATGTAAAGCTAGAGCTGCTTTTGTATATTCTATGGCTTGTACATAATCCTTGTATTGGTGCTCCATCAATTTGGCCAATTCTATATAAGCTTCTTTTTTGTCGGATTCATCACCATACTCAATCACTTCTATCCATAACGTTTTTGCATCGTCATACTTTTTTTCTTTTTTTAAATAAAAAGCAAGTTGATGTTTAGCGGAAATATCTCCTTCCAGAGCAGCAATATCAAATGTAGAAGCCGCTAGATCGCTCTCTCCTATGTATTGATACCATTTGGCAATCAAGGTTTTTTCTGCCGCTGTTTGACTGGAATCAACTCCAAATATCTGAAAAGTTAAGTGAGTATATAAAGTGATCATTGACAATATATCAATTTCATTATGCTCAAGAACTTTTAATATACCTTCGGGATTTTTTCTTTCAACATAATCAAAATATATCATTGGTGCTAGGAAGCCAGGAATATCATCGGTACGTTTAATGTCTAAAATCTCTTCCTCTACTTTAACAAGTTTGACAGATTCTAATTGATTCTTCCAAAGTCTTCTAGAAGCATGGTATAAATCAAAATGACCAAATGAAGGTAGTTTAGGAACATGATCGCGAACGAGCGTATGCTGGGTTTTCACTTGCGGCCAATCAAAAGCTTTCCCGTTATAAGTCACAAGTGTTGTATAGTCTACATTTTCTAAAAAACTTTTATATAAAGCGACTTCAAATCCAGGTTCAGGTAAAAAGTGCTGCCGCAAAACAAAATCATTACCTTGAAAGCGCGCATAACCTAGTAAAAAGATTGAGTTACCTGCACCCCCATATAAACCAGTTGTTTCAGTATCAAAGAAAAATAAATCGGAAGGCGACAACCCTTTTGCTGATAATGGATGATCCCCTGAAAAATCATCCCACGTAGAACAAGCTGTAAGAAAATCCTTTAATTTATATTTACCATGTTGATAATCTAATGGGAATCGAATCTCTTTAATATAACAAAACTGGTTTTCATAAAAATATGGCGAAGAGCCAGCCTTTTCCCATTCGTTCAAATACGGTAAGACAATATCATTTGATATTTTTGTTTCTATTTCATTTTTTTCATCTAATCCCATATGGGCTTTAAAGCGATTTAGTTTATTTTTTAGAGACATTTGCGATCATCTCCTCATTTCTACCGTGATGCGCTTAACATGATTTCTAGCAATTTAATCGTAATGTCTTTTGTACGAATTGTAGAAATATCCGTGCCAATACATGAAGGACATCCGTCGTCACATGGACAATGAGCAACAAGATTTTTTGCTTCTTCCAAAATTATCGGCATCATTTCATATACTTTATCACTAATGCCAACGCCTCCAGGATATTGATCATAAATAAAAATGGTTGGCTTAGAGTTTACGGATGCCTTCACTTGCGGTACCGTATGAATATCCGCTGGATCACACATCGCAAATAATGGAATAATGGCTTTTAAAGCATGGGCGCAGCCTACTAAGCCATATTCGAGATCCTCCATTCCAATTTCCTTTAATTCTTTATTAAGAGAGATCCAAGCTGCACTTGTGTGTAATTCCATTTCAGGTAGGTGTATAGGACCAGAGCCTATATTTTCATGAGTTTCAAACTTGATCTTTTTAAAAATAGTTGCCATGGCATTCACGGTTACATCTCCAAAGGCAATCTCCGCGTCTAAGGTCTCTTTTCTTTTATCCTCTTCCAATACCTTCAATTGTACAGCTAGATTTGCATCGGTAAAATAATCAACCTCAACTTCGGCTACGTAAGCCTTTTTTTCTTCCCAATCAAGATATTCGACTTGATATTGAATACCTTGATGCAAATAAATGGCTTCATCATGTAACAGGGTCATCGCACTAAAAGTATCCATTTCCCCAATTACTTTTACGTTTGCGCGATTTGTTTGGTCAATAATAACGACATTTTCTTGCGAAGCAGAACGCAGACTAATATTATGGGCTGGAAAAGAATCGTTCATCCAATACCATTTGTCCCCATTTTTATGAAGCACTTTTTCCTCTGTTAAGAAATCCAATATTTCTTCTATTTCCAAATCCCCAAAATTCTCCCCTTCTTTAAAAGGCAATTCATAGGCAGCACATTTAAGATGATCTACGAGAATAATAAGATTTTCAGGGTTTATACGTGCAGTTTCAGGATTTTGATGAAAGAAAAAATTAGGATTACCAATGATAAATTGATCAAGTGGCGATGAACTAGCAACCATGACAACTAAGGATTCCGCTTGTCTCCTTCCAGCTCTACCTGCTTGTTGCCATGCGCTAGCTATCGTCCCTGGATATCCGGTCATAATACATACTTGAAGCTGACCTATATCAACACCAAGCTCCAGTGCATTAGTACTGACAACACCATAAATTTCTCCATTTCTCAAGCCTTTTTCAATTTCTCTTCGTTGTGTTGGCAGATAACCTCCTCTGTACCCTCTAATAGATTTAGGTCCAAGTTGATTATTAACCAAGTTTTGTAAATAAGTTAAAATAATTTCAACTCTTACGCGACTTCTAGCAAAAATGATTGTTTGGATTTTATTTTTTAAAAACTCACGGGCAAGTTTACGTACTTCCAACGTAGCACTTCTACGAATGTTTAATTGTTGATTGACGATAGGAGGATTATAAAATATAAAATGTTTCCTGCCTCTAGGAGCACCGTTATTATCGATCAAAACCATTCGTTCATCCGTAAGCTTTTCTCCAAGTTCCTGTGGATTTGCAATTGTAGCTGAAGTACAAATAAAAACTGGATTCGAGCCATAAAATTGGCATATTCTTTTTAATCTGCGAATAACATTCGCTACGTGGCTTCCGAACACTCCGCGGTAAATATGGAGCTCGTCCAAAATCACAAACTTTAAATTTTCGAATAACGAAACCCATTTTGTATGATGCGGCAGGATAGCAGAATGAAGCATATCTGGATTTGTAATAACAATATTCCCTGCTTTTCTTACCTTTTGGCGAATATTTGCAGGGGTATCTCCATCATACGTATAACTATTGATTGGTAATCCAGCTGAATCAATGACTTCATTTATTTCACTTTTTTGATCTTGTGCAAGTGCTTTTGTAGGAAAAATATATAATGCCCGTGCGGAATGATCATGTAAGATAGTTTGAAGTACCGGCAAGTTATAGCATAATGTTTTTCCAGATGCGGTCGGTGTAACAGCGGTCAAGCTCTGATGACTCATTGCCATTTTGTATGCCTCGTCTTGATGGGTATACAATTCGTTTATGCCTTTTTTATGTAAAGATTTCACTAAATCAGGATGTAAATCGTTAGGAAATGGAGTTGTTTTAGCTGGTTCCTCTTCTAATGTATGCCAGTAAACTACATTGTTCTTAAAAGCAGGGTTCGTTTTTAACTCCATTAAAATATCTTGAAATTTCTTCCTTAACATCAAGCTTATCACCTCTCCTACTATTTTATCGAATAAGCGTTCGTTTTCATAGTAGTTTCCCAGATTAATAATGTAGAAATGAACTCTTTGATTTGCATCTTCATACAATAAGGTAAATTGAGAAGGAGGTGCTTTACAATGACTGAAAATCTGCCGCCTAAAAAGGATGAACACCCTTTATTTGAGCCTTTCGCCCAATTAATGAATAATATGAATCGGCTATTTTCGGACCGTCCAGATAAGAATTTTTTACAAAGTATGGATGACTTTTTTATCCACTCAAAACCCTTTGGTGGATTTGTGGCTGAATTAAAGGAAAACGAAAGGGAATATATTGTCCAAGCACAGCTCCCCGGCACAAAAAAAGAACAAATCAATATTGAAATCCTCCCACAATATATTACTATTACTGTTAATCACAGGGAGTCTGTTACGAAGGAAGATAAAGCGAATACGGTAATACAAAAAAGGGAATCTTGGAAGCAATCATCACGTACCATTCCGTTTTCAAAACCAATTGATCAAGGAAAAGTAGTAGCAAATTACGAAGATGGGGTGTTGACCGTAACTGTTCCAAAGAGAAAAGGTAAGAAAATTAGTATCGAATAAAGCAATAAATAAGAAACGCTAATGCAACTTGCTCTTCGACTTACTGGCCCAAAAGATGTGAGTCCGTCGACGAACCTATTTCGGCCTTCGACTAAGATAATGTTACTTAAGCTAGACACTCATGCTCTTAGCTAAAAATGCAAAAATATAAAAAAGGGATGCATCATATTTTAAAAAAGGAATCGCTTATTTTACGATTCCTTTCATTTATTTTACATTATACCTTAAATATACCACCTAGACCTTTGGCCATATTTGATACTTGGTTAATAGCATTTACTACTTGGCCGGCGGTGTTTACCATTTTATTAATATCTAAAGACCCTGTCTGTGTTTTAAAAGAATTTAAAACTGTATTAAAACCCCCGTTAGGTGGTTTAGGTATTTGCGACGGTTTTGGATAAGCATTAGGAAAACTTTGTTGCTGAGAATATTTTTCATAAAAATATCCGTCTTTAGGCTGTAAAGGATTTTGAAATAAATGACTCGCTTGATTATCGCTTCCTTGATGGTATTGTCCTTGATCCATGCCGGTATATGGGTACTGCATCCCGTTCATATAAGGCATCTGTACATGTGAAGGTATCCCCTGCATATGGGGATATTGGGATGGAAACATGCCATAAGGATGCGAAAACTGAGAATTTGGATGTTGAAATGGTGGTGGCATCGGCATTCCTGGTGGCATATGAACATTTCGATATTGATGCAGCATAAAGCAAGCCCCCTGATTAAATTTAGGTACTATACCATATGCCCATTGAATGTAAAATGTGTCATTCTAACATGATTCCATACTTTCTAACATACGCCTTAATATATAATCAATCGATTGTACGTGACTATTAAACTTTTTTAAACTTGTGTCTGGAAAAAAGGCCCGTACTGAAACCATTTGTAAATTTTCCGCTGTATTTCGCACTTGTATAGGATGGAGATTTTTGGGTTTATTACTCATTACCCACTCTAGTGCCGCAGGTTCCCATTGTTCACAGTTATCTTTAACTTTATCTGCAAATGGTTTGACTTCCTTATAAAAGTCACCCTTTTCACCTGTTTCTTTGCAGTGAATAAAATTTTTATTAGCTTCTTCGTTGAACTTAAGAAGTTTTTCAGTTAAAATTCGCAATTCATTGATTTGCATTTTTTTGCTCCTTACATATTAGAAAAGTGCAAGCACTTTGTCCATCGGAGTCGCCTTAGGAAGTAGCGGTTTTATTCGACGTTCCTATTTCGCCTTTCGACTGTGATATAGGAAACACGATGAGCTACGCTACGAAAAGCGAAAGACAGTGGATCTAGATAGCACTTACCTAATCTCAAAAATTCAAACTTTTTTTTAAAAATAACGAAAAAGCAGCTTGATAGCTGCTTTCTAAAATTTCCTTAATTTTACTGTCTTTTCATTAATTTTTCAAGTTTACTATTTCCTTAAAATCATTAAATCGCTTTGCTGAAAGTTTTTCTTTCATTGTTTTCATCATAAGAAAGCTCTAATTTCCTTATATTTCGTTCTAACTGTTTCTCGTTAAAATCCATCTTCTTATACAATGTTTGCTTTTTTTGTGCCGATTTCTCTTCCACCATTTTTTCTAGATGATCTATTTGAGAGCTTATTGACTCAAGTCTTTCAATTATTTCTTTTTTAGTCATTTTGTCAGCCTCCATTCACATCCTTTTTCTATGATATTCGATGTTGGAATTTAACTTCCTGCTATGCTGACAAAACTAGAAGAGATTCGCTAAACAAAGTGTATATGCAGGTTTTTTTGCATATAATTCGACATTTTATTAAGTAGATGGCCGATTAGGTCCGGATAATTTCGGGTTCCCTTCACCCGCTTTTTTAGGATTATATCTCTTATCATCTTTTCTTTGACCTTTTTTGTTTTCCATATTAATATTCTCCTATCCATTGGTATTTTATCATTTGATAAATTTTATTCCTCTTGCGGTATTGCGCCATGGGGCATCTTTTTCCACTTTGGAGTTTGCTAACAAAGGTATTTTTAAATAAAGTGAAACAAATTGATACCTTAGTTCGTCAAATAATGTTATAGTGAAAAATTATTATCCTTCCATCATAAGCATGGCTCTTAAATCATTTTTTATTCGTACCACAGTTATATTTTTCTACTGTGTTATAATTTAGCGAGTGAGGTGTAGGTAAATGGAATTTCATTACCCTAATGGAAGGAAATATATGTCGCAGCCCACTTCGACAAAAAGGAACGAGAAGGAGAAGATTATTTCTTACGGCAAAAGAGGGATGACACTCGAAGATGATTTAAATGAAACAAATTTATATTATTTATCGAATGGAATTGCTGTCATTCATAAAAAGCCAACTCCGATCCAAATCGTTCAAGTAGACTATCAATCTCGAAGTACGGCAGTAATTAAAGAGGCGTATTTTCGCCAAGCTTCAACGACTGATTATAATGGTGTGTGTCAAGGTAAATATATAGATTTTGAAGCAAAGGAAACCCAAAGTGCTACTTCGTTTCCATTACGAAATTTTCATGAGCATCAGATTAAACATATGGAAAATGTGGTAAGTCATAAAGGAATTGCTTTCGTAATCTTGCGTTTCGTTAAAACAGATGAAGTATTTTTAGTAGAAAGCAAGGACTTATTTTCTTTTTGGGAACGAATGGAAACGGGTGGAAGAAAATCAATTACGAAAGATGAAATTATTAGCTGTGGCCATCGTATTGAATACGGGTTGCATCCGAGAATTGATTATTTAAAAGTAATTCAGCATTTATTACTTCTATAATCATCTCTATCTAGAAAGTGAGGATACTGCTGATGGCAGAAAATTATAAAACACGTATGGAGCGACGAAGACAGCAAGCTCCTGTTAAAAAACAAAAAACGAAAAAGAAACCTAAAAAAGTAATTAAAACAATCTTTCTAACATGCTTTCTCATTGGCGTTGCTGTTCTAATCGCTGGAGCAACAACTTTTGCAATTTACGCAAAGGATGCCCCACCGCTTGATAAGGTACTCCTTATCGACCCTGTTGCATCTGAGGTCTATGATAAAAACGGTGATGTATTTGCGGTTCTTGGAACGGAAAAAAGAGATTATGTAGATTATGATCACATTCCAAAGAAAGTGGAAGATGCTGTTTTAGCTGCAGAAGATGTACGGTTTTACCAACACGGTGCGATGGATTTCCGCAGACTGGGTGGAGCGGTTCTTGCTAATATTACCCGTGGATTTGGAGCTGAAGGCGGCTCGACTCTTACTCAGCAAATCGTAAAAAAGACGTATCTATCTGATGAGAAAAAATTAAAAAGAAAAGCACAAGAAGCTTGGCTATCTTATAAACTTGAACAAAACTATACGAAGCAGCAAATTTTTGAAATGTATGTTAATAAAATTTATTATGGCAATGGAATCCATGGCATCGAAACTGCTTCAAAGTTCTATTTCAATAAAGAGCTTGATCAATTAGAGCTTCAAGAAAGAGCTTTTTTAGCTGGGTTGCCGCAATTACCTAATGGATACGACCCATACAAAAATCCTGATCGAGCTGAAAAAAGAAAAAATATTGTACTTTCTCTTATGTATCAGCATGGAAAAATCACTCAAGAAGAAATGGAAAAAGCGAAAAAAATACCACTTACAAAAACATTAGTTCCAGAGGATGAAAATAAAGCGAACCCTTATAAACATGATGCTTTTGTCGATCAAGTCATACGAGAAGTTGAAGGAATGGGCGATTATAACGTATATGCAGATGGTTTGAAGATATACACTACACTTGATCCTGATGCTCAAGAATATACGGAGAAAATGTTTTTTACCGATGATATCGTTCAGTTTCCAGATGAAAAAATGCAAGCAGGACTCGTAATGTTAGATACAAAAACTGGAGAAATCCGTGCTATCGGCGGTAACCGATATAAAGACATTAAACGCGGTCTAAATTTTGCTACACAGTTGAATGACCGCCAACCAGGTTCCACGATTAAACCAATTTTGGATTATGGTCCTGCCATTGAATATTTAAACTGGTCAACATATGAACAAGTTGTGGATGAACCATATAAATATTCAACCGGAGAGTCAATAAATAACTTTGACCAAGGTCATCTTGGTCGCATGTCCATACGAGAAGCATTATATCGTTCTAGAAATATCCCAGCACTTAAAGCATTTCAAGAAGTTGGAACTGATAAGTCTAGAGAATTTGCCGCAAACCTTGGGTTCGATTTTGGAAAGGAATTTTATGAATCAGCATCAATTGGTGCTGTATACAATGTTTCTCCGTTAAATTTAGCGGGTGCCTATGCAACTTTCGGTAATAATGGTATGTATAATAAACCCCATACTGTAAAGAAAATAGTGTTGCGTGATGAAGAAACAGAGATTACGAATAAAATTAAACCTAAACTAGCAATGAAGGACTCTACTGCTTATATGGTAACTGACATGCTAAAAGATGTTGTTTCCAATAAACAAGGTGCAACAGGAAGGGGTGCAATCATCCCAGGACTTCCTGCAGCAGCTAAAACAGGAACAACAAACTATACTAGTGATGATATTCAAAAATATGGAGTTAATAAAAACGATGTTCCAGATGCTTGGTTTGCTGGTTATACGACCAATTATACAATCGCTGTTTGGACAGGGTATGAAAAGCGAAGCATCCCACTTCGGGCCGGTACGAACGATCAGCAGATCGCAAAAGAGCTTTATAAAAATTTGATGACCCATGTTTCATCTGGAATTGAAACTCCAGACTTCGCAATGCCAAAAAGTGTTGTGAAAGCTCCAGTTGAAAAAGGGTCAAATCCAGCTAAAAAGCCAAGTAAATATACACCAAACGGTAATATCATTTATGAATTGTTTGTTGCAGGTACAGAGCCGAAAGAAGTTTCTACTGTTTTTGATAAACTTGATGCCCCTTCTGTAAGTGGAGAATATCATGAAACTGAAAACGAAGTTGCGTTCTCTTGGGAACATCCGGATACTAATGGTAAGAAACTCCTGTTTGATGTAACAATTAAATCATCTAATGGCAAAAAACAGTCTTTAGGTAAAATAAATGAGAAAAGCTATACAATTAAAAATGCCGAACCTGGCATCACTTATTCCATTGAAGTTACTGCTGTAAATGATAAGCAAAAAAGCACACCTGGCACAGCTAGTGTAACTATTCCGAAAAAAGAGGAAGAGACTGTCCCTCCTGATGACAATCAAGATGATCCAGGCAAGGACAAAGATAAAGATAAAGATAAAGATAAAGATAAAAACAAAGACAACAATGGAAACCAAGGGAATAATGGTAATAAAGGAAATAATGGCAAAAAACCTGGGCAAGGTGATAATGGATCCGGAGGAAATAAGAATCCTGGGGATGATAACCCGGAGCCGCCGGGAGATGAGAATCCTGTTGAACCAACCGATCCCGTTGGTGGCGATAATGGTGGAAACTAGATAATAATTAAAGAACCAGCTGCTTTCATCAAATGAAGATGATGGCAGCTGGTTCTCTTTTAGTTGAATCAGGAAATTATAGAATGGATTGTAACCTTGGTTTCTTTATCTAAAGAGGAATGTCAACGGACCCACACCTGTTGGCCTGTACGTCGCTGAACAGGCGCTTGCGCTTTTTGTCACTTTACTCTTTTTTTCCCTTCCCTGCAAACTACCAATAATGGGCAAGTAGTACATTGAGGGTTTTGTGCCTTACAATGGTATCTTCCAAAGAAAATCATTCGATGATGGGTCACTGACCACTCTTCTTTAGGAACTTTTTTCATAAGTGTTTTTTCCACTTCTAAAACACTATCTTTCCAACGGCAAAATGCCAATCGTTTGCTCACTCTTTCAACATGGGTATCAACAGCGATTGCGGGAATCCCAAAAGCTACTGACATTACAACGTTTGCGGTTTTTCTTCCAACTCCCGGTAGCTTAATTAATTCCTCATACTCGGTAGGCACTTCCCCATCGTACTCTTCTATCAGCATTTTACACAGTTTTTGAATGTTTTTGGCTTTATTCCGAAATAAGCCAATAGATCTGATATCTGATTCTAGTTCATCTAAAGGTACCGCTAAGTAATCTTCAGGGGTTTTATATTTTTTAAAAAGATTTTTGGTCACTCGGTTCACCAATGCGTCGGTGCATTGTGCCGAAAGTGCAACAGCTATAACTAATTCAAATGGGTTTGAATGGATTAATTCACAATGGGCATCCGGAAACATTTTCCCCATTTCATCTAGACAAAAACGGATTTGTTGTTTATTTAGCATTTATTATCACCTACTTGATTGCGACTATTGCTCTAGCCAGTTATAAAAAGGTACAGTGTTCGAACTTTTATTTGGAGTACTTGATGGTCTTGACTTTTGGCGATATTTTAAACTATGCACTTTTGCCTGTTCAACAGTTGTAACTCCATTCTTTTTCCATTCAAATAAGATACGATCAATGTATCTGAAATTAATAGTGCCAGACATAACAGCCTCACGCAATGCTGCTTTTATAATGACGGGATCTTGTCCATCTTGATCAATCCACATCGCTAGTGATTCGCATTCGAGAGGAGAAAGTGGTCTGCCAAATTCTTGCTCAAACGCGGAGTATATATCCTTCTCTTCTTGAAAGATAGTTTCAAGGTCTAGTTGCTTTTTTTCTGTTATTAATATCTCTGCAAGTTTTAACCATAGAGATGATAAAGTATATCTTTCATATCTTACTTCATCATCAGAATATCCTTTTTCTATTTTTATCATTTCGAGTTGTACAAGCCTTCTTAAGATTGAAGTACACTCACTACTTGTAATTGTCATTCGTTCAGCTATTTGTTCAGGTGTAGGGAATTCATTACCTTTTTCTACAAAAGATATAATATGTAATAATACGACCAATTCTTTCTCATCAAGGCCGATTTCGCGATATTTACTCATCAATAAATAAGGAATTTGAATCATTCCCGATTCAATCCAAGATACCATTAATTCTTTATCCATGCTTACGCACCTCTCTTACCTCGATTATACCATGTGTAGAGTTTTAAATTTATATTATTTCTCCCTTTAACTTGTTGTAAATTTTTACTCTAGCACTTCGCTGTTCTAATTCCCTACTCTCTCAAAGGAGTCTCAATCCTCTCCTACCAACAAATCAAAAAAATAAAAGCTGTCCTTAAAATTACCTATCCATCACAAAAAAATGGATAGGTAATAGGACAGTTTCCTTAGTTACGGATATAAGCGATTTAGTAAACGTGGGAAAGGGATAGTCTCTCTAACATGTTCTACCCCCGAGATCCATGCAACTGTTCTTTCTAGGCCAAGCCCAAATCCTGAATGAGGTACGGAACCGTATTTTGAAAGATCTAAGTACCATTGATACGCAGCTAGAGGCAAATTGTGCTCCTCTATTCTTTGTTTCAATAATTCATAATCATGTATACGTTCAGACCCACCAATGATTTCACCATATCCTTCAGGTGCAATCATATCAGCACATAACACAACATCATCACGATCAGGAGCTGGCTGCATATAAAAAGGTTTAATGCTTGTTGGGTAGTGTGTAATGAACACCGGTTTATCGAAATGATCAGCGATAGCTGTTTCGTGAGGTGCGCCAAAATCATCTCCCCACTTTATATCATCAAACCCTTTTTCGTGTAAAAACTTGATAGCATCATCATATGTAATTCTTGGAAATGGTGTAGCAATATTTTCTAATTTCGACTTATCTCTTTCTAAACGATCTAGTTCTAAGGAACAGTTCTTGAAAACGGATTGAACGATATAAGCAACATATTCTTCTTGAACTTTTAAACTGTCTTCAAATTCATAAAAGGCCATTTCAGGTTCAATCATCCAGAATTCAATTAAATGTCTGCGGGTCTTTGATTTTTCCGCTCTAAATGTTGGACCAAATGAGAAAACTTTTCCTAACGCCATTGCTGCAGCTTCCATGTATAACTGTCCACTTTGCGATAAAAACGCATCTTCATCAAAATATTTCGTTTTAAATAATTCAGTCGTTCCTTCAGGTGCACTCCCAGTTAAAATAGGCGGATCGACCTTAACGAATCCATTTTGATTAAAGAATTCATAAGTGGCTCGAATAATTTCATTTCTAATTTTCATTACGGCATGCTGCTTACGAGATCTTAGCCATAAATGACGATGATCCATTAGAAATTCAGTACCATGATTTTTAGGTGTAATTGGATAATCAACCGCTTCATGTAGCACTTCTATATTTGTAACTAAAAGTTCATAGCCAAATGGTGAACGACTGTCTTCTTGAATTGTGCCTGTCACGTAAAGGGAAGATTCTTGAGATAATGATTTTGCTTTTTGGAATATGTCTTCACTTACATCATTTTTAACGACAACGCCTTGAATAAAGCCCGTTCCGTCTCTCAATTGTAAAAAAGCTATTTTACCGCTTGATCGTTTATTGGCTAACCAAGCACCAATTGTTACTTCTTGACCTACATATTTATGAACTTCTGTAATTGTTGTTTTCACAATAACATTCCTTTCGAAACTAATTATGTCTTATGCTGTGATCTTTATATTAGCGATTATTATTTTTTTTCTCGACAAAAGAATGTATGCGGTCTACAGCTTTTTCCAATGCCTCTAGTGATGTTGCATATGATATTCTAATATTATCGGGAGAGCCAAAGCTTGAGCCAGGTATGACCGCGACAAGTGCTTCTTCCAGCAATGCTTCAACTAATTGATCGACATTTTCGAATCCTGCAATTTGAGCAGCTTCTTTAAAGTTTGGATATAGATAAAAAGCACCTTGTGGTTTTTTACATTCTACACCGGGTATTTCCACTAATTTATCATATATAATGTTCAATCTTTCTTCAAACGCTTGTCTCATTTCCTCAACAGCTGTTTGTGGTCCATTATATGCTTCAATGGCTCCGTACTGAGAAGTAGTAGTCGGATTTGATGTTGAGTGGCTTGCAAGATCCGCCATCGCAGCAACAATCCTTTCATGTCCGGCAGCATATCCAATTCTCCACCCTGTCATGGAATGTGATTTGGAAACTCCATTAATAATGATTGTAAAATCTTTAAAAGACGGAGATATTTGCGCAACAGAGACATGTTTGTTTTCTCCGTAAACTAATTTTTCGTAAATTTCATCCGATACAATCAAAACATTATGTTCTAGACATATTTCTCCAAGTGCGGCAAGCTCAGCTTCCGAATAAATCATACCAGTAGGATTGCTTGGAGAATTGATGATAATAGCTTTTGTTTTATTTGTAATCGCAGAATTTAATTGCTCAGGAGTAATTTTATAGTCATTTTCTTCTTTTCCTTCAACATAAACCGGAATACCACCTGCCAGCTTTACTTGCTCAGGATAGCTCACCCAGTAAGGTGTCGGAATGATGACCTCATCCCCTTCATTTAAAATAACTTGGAAAAGTGTATATAAAACATGTTTTGCTCCATTTCCAATAATTATTTCAGATGGTTTATATGTAAGGCCTTGGTCTTGTTCAAGTTTGGTAATAATTGCTTTTTTCAATTCCGGCAACCCTGCAGCAGGAGTATACTTTGTAAAACCTTCCCTCATAGAACGATAAGCAGCTTCAATTATGTTTTCCGGCGTGTTAAAATCCGGTTCCCCCGCTCCGAGTCCGATTATATCCAGCCCTTGAGATTTCAATTCTTTTGCTTTTGCGGTAATCGCCAAAGTTGAAGATGGTGTAAGAGCATCAACACGGTGTGCTAAATTGATGTTCATTGTCATTCCTCTTTCTATTATAAATTTTCTATTTTTCTCCACCATTTGCCTGTGTCAAAATGGATGTAATAATAATTTAGCTTAGAATTTTGGTCTAAATAGGATAGCTCCCATACCGGTAATTTTTTTTCCATTCCAAGCCTCGCTCCAAGTATTTTTTTAGGATTTTCCTCTTTGATCAGCTTGGAAATCGCCTCATCTTCAGAAATCCCATCTGAAGCTTTTTTTATAACAATTTTGTCGTTGTTTTTTTCAGGAACCCATACAATCGTTTTAACATCTTCTTGGTTTTGACCAATGATTACATAATAAGTCTTCGTTCCATGATACACAAAAAATTCGTCATTGCTTACTAATTTTGCTTCTATTTTTGCCCTTTTTTCAGCATATTGTTCTGCTTTTAATAAGGGTGCTCTAGCATCTCTATACACATATATAGATGCGGCTATTATTATTATTAAGGGCAAAATAATTAAAAACCACTTTTTCATTAAATACCACCTTATGTTTATATATACAAAACAATTATTGTCATTATAGCGCCATTATTTTTGGTGATACTACCAATACGCATATATTCATCATTATAGCAGGAAATATTAATATGGAATGATGAAAATTGCGTAAGCTCAAAAAAAAATTACAATTAAGCCCACATTATTTGAGGCTGTGTCGAGCTCGGAATTAGGTCCATAGAGTGACACAGCCTCAACTTTATAACCAATTTTCAATAGAGGATAATATAGATTTTATTGGACCCCGTTCTATTGATATGTTTGGAATGGATTGTAAAAATGTTTTCCCATAGCTAGTTGTGTCAATTCGTCTATCTAATATAATAACGACCCCGCGGTCCGTTTCCGTTCTGATTAATCTGCCAAACCCTTGCTTAAATCGTATAACAGCTTCGGGTAAAGCAAAATCCGAAAAAGGATTCCTACCTTCATTCCTTATTAATTCATATTTAGCAGCCGTAATTGGTTCGTCAGGCGGTGAAAAAGGAAGTCTGACAATTACTAAACATGATAGATCCTTTCCGGGAATATCTACCCCTTCCCAAAAGCTGCTCGTACCGAATAAAATTGATTTATTAAATTGTTGGAAATTTCTAGTGAGTCGAGTTCTGCTTCCTCCCGTAATTCCTTGTGCAAGGATAACAAAATCCTCCAATGCTAATGATTCCTTTATAAGTTGATATGTTTTTCGAAGCATATCATATGACGTGAATAGTACAAGCATTCTTCCGTCGGTTGCGCCAGCTATTGAAATGATATGATTGGCCATTGCTTCAATGTAATCGTCATTAACAGTTCCACGCACTTCAGGTAAATCGGAGGGAACCAATAAATTTACCATCTCTTTATAATCAAAAGGAGAACGAATAATTTTTTCAACTAAGTTTTGTTTTTTCAATCCTAACTCATTTATATAATAGTTAAATGAACTATTGACGGTTAGTGTTGCGGAGGTCATAATAACACTATTTTTGTTTTTGAAAAAGGTTGTAAATAATTCATCTCCTGGACTGATAGGTTGCGTAAAAACCCCTATGCTGTTAGGAAGTGCACGTATATCCCCTTCTACCCACTTCACATTTTGACTGGAAGATGTTAAAAAAAACTGTTGGATTTTCTCACCTATTTTGATCCAATCACGTATGAAGGTATTGATTTCTTCTACAAAAGCTTGTTCACTTTCAGAAATCTTTATATCGTCATTCTTTATTAATGAAAGTCGGGTCTCAAGCGCTTTGCTAATTGTGCGATGATAATCATATACTCTTTCTGCACATAAAACTAAAGGTAACCATTGGCGATCTGAATTCATCTCTTCTGTTATTCGTAATTGTTGTTTGGTGTTTTTATTTGATTTTCGCCCATTTAGTTTAGAAAGCTTGATTCCTATCATGTTAAATAAATCGTCTATCTCAAGATCCAACTGAGAGATTATATGATCCATTTCAAAAGAATGTAGAGATGGAGATAAACCCTTCTTATCTAGAAGTTTCTCCAATTTATTAAATAGTTGACTCTTTTCTAATGTTCCAAGACGTCCTATCCAAAATTTTATTGAATTATACTCCAATTTCTTTCCGAAACAACTTCTTGCCGCTTTTTCCAGATTATGTGCCTCATCTATTACTGCGTATTTATATTCTGGAAGAATACTCTGATCTTTATTCGCGTCAACCAATAACATTGAATGGTTCGTTATGACCACATCAGCATTTTGTGCAAGATTTCGTGCATGTATGTAAAAATCATGAGAAAACCATGGATCTTTTTCCATTTGGAAAAACCAGCCATCGTGTTTAATCCTTTGCTTGTATAATCTTCCACCACTTGAGACATTAAGTTCTTCCATATCACCAGTTTCCGTCTGTACTAACCATACAAGCAATTGCATCTTTGTAAGGACAGTATCATAATGGGGGTCCTTATCATACAAAGATTGTTCGAACTTCAGCATATTAATATAGTTGCTTCGTCCTTTTAATATCGCGATTTGGAATTGGAATGGAATCATTTTTTTCAATCGAGCTATTTCATAATTCAATATTTGATCTTGCATTTGAATTGTATATGTACTGATAACGACGGGTTTCCTTTCTGTTTTAGCAAAAAATATTGAAGGCAACAAATACCCTAATGTTTTTCCGGTTCCCGTCCCTGCTTCGATAACAGCATGCTTTTTTTGGATAAAAGATTCATATACCGTATCCATCATTTCCATTTGTCCTGGACGATGTTTGAAATCTTTCATATGTAAAGAAAACAATTGAATTTTTTCTTCCGTGTCCCACGGATAATTTGGTGTTATTTCATCTGTATATGATTGCTGAATCGTCTTTTTCTTTAATGCAATCCCTCGATAAACCTCTAAATCATCTTGTAAGTTTTCAATATTTTTTCTTTTTTCTTCTAATAGAGATTGAAATACTATATACATATCGCTTTTTAATGAATAAGCCATGTCAGAAAGCTTTTCTAATGTAATAAGAGGTAAAGCTTTTGCCCGTTCCAACAATATTAATAATAATTCTGCCGTTACTAGAGCGTCACTATCAGCTTGGTGCGGATTATCATGCTCTAACTGTAGCATATCAGCCAATTCTGATAGCTTATAACTTGGTGCTGATGGAAAAATAATTTTAGCAAATTCTACTGTATCAACAGAATCTATTGCAAAGTTAGCATATCCTGATTTTTCTAGTTCATTTCGTAAAAAACCAAGGTCAAAGAACACATTATGTGCAACAAAAATAGAATCTTGAAGTAAATCATATATTTTTGAAGCAATATTTTTAAATTCTGGTGCATCAAGAACCATGCCATCGTTAATTCCAGTCAATTCTTCAATAAAAGGTGGAATTGGAACTCCAGGATTAATAAACGTTGTATATTGGTCAACGATGCGTAAATCTTCTATTGTTACAGCGGAAAATTGGATTATGCAGTCTCCTCGGTCAGGAGTATTTCCTGTTGTCTCCAAATCAACAACCACATATTTATGTTTCATAAACAACCACACCTTACTAGGAAAGCTCGAGGCTTGAAATTATTCGCTACTTACTCCGACAATTGTATCATATACTTACCAGTACAGCTATTCAACGACATACAAGAAAGTGGATATCGGGCCGTCAACAACGATATAGCAAAAAGGCTTGATTTTAATTCACATCCACTGGGGTCTCAAAAAATGTTAAGCATAGGTGTGCAAATGATTACTTTTCCCTTGAAGAGTCTTAAATTCGGCTCAGGAGCTGACAAAAAACTTTGTTCAAATCATAGAATTAGATAAATTTATTTTTTAATTCAAAAAAACCAGTCCAATAAATAGTTGTTTGATGGACTGGTTTTTAGCCGCTTAGGAAATTATAGATTGGAACTTGACGGATAGCTTTTAAGAAGGTATTTCCAGTCTAGCTCCAGCGCCTAGCGACTAGCAAACTTTCGGTTTCTTCCTACGATTAGTCAACATCGGCTCACCAAGTGTCTAGCTGCAGGCGCCAGCACCTCGAGGACAAATAACCTGAGTCAATAAAATCAAAGAACGACTTTTTTGCCTCAGAACATTTGCTTGTCGGGGCTGATCAGGCGCCTTCCGCTTTTCGTGGTTCACCGTGTTTCTTTTTTCTCGTCAGAACCCTAAAGGGGAACGTCGACGGACCCACATCCTGTGGGCCTGTACGTCGCTGAACAGGCGCTTGCGCTTTTGTTCTTAACTAATAAATTGTCGTTTCAGGTTCGTAATGGATCATATCCTTAATTTTATTATCTTTTGTCATAAGTGCTATTTTTGGTTGGTGTGAATGAACCTTTTCTTCAGGAACTAATGCATAGGAAATGATAATAACTATGTCACCTGGCTGAACGAGCCTAGCAGCTGCGCCGTTCACACAAATGACTCCTGACCCTTTTTCCCCTTCAATGATATATGTTTCAAATCTCGCTCCATTATTATTATTTACAATTTGAACTTTTTCATTTGGCACCATTCCAACCTTTTCAAGAATGTCCCCGTCAATTGTAATGCTGCCTACATAGTTTAAATTTGCTTCAGTTACTGTTGCTCTATGGATTTTTCCATTCATCATCGTACGAAACATGATGCTGGACCTCCTTATGAATGTATCTCTAGAATAATATTGTCAATAAGCCTTGCCTTGGAAAATTTTACAGCTAGTGCAATAATAATCTTTCCGTGTATTTGTTCTAATGTATCTAAATTCGGAAAACTTAATATTTCTATATAATCAATTTTACCATTTGTATTAGTCTTAATATAATTCTCTATGATATGAATAACAGATGATGGATTTACCTCACCTTTTTTTATCGCTTCGGATCCCTTTTGCAAGCCTTTATACAGATGTGGCGCCTGACTACGTTCTTCATCTGATAAATAAACATTTCTTGAGCTTCGTGCAAGCCCATCCTCTTCCCTTTCCGTTTCAACAGGTATTAGTTCGATTGGGAAGTTAAAATCTTTTATTAATGAATCCACTACAGCTACTTGCTGAGCATCTTTCATGCCAAAATACACATGATCAGGCAAAATTATATTAAAAAGCTTTATTAAAATGGTCGCTACTCCATTAAAATGCCCCGGTCTGCTTCTACCACAAAGGACACCAGTTCTATTCTTTACATTTATTTCAAATGAAGGCTCGTTTGGATAAATTTCTGTCCGTTCAGGTAAAAATAAAATATTTACACCAGCATTTTCCGCAAGCTTTTTATCCCTTTCTACATCTCGAGGATACGCTTCAAAGTCCTCATTCGGTCCAAACTGAAGCGGATTGACAAAGATGCTCATTACTGATACATCATTCTCTTGTAATGATTGTGTGACAAGCTTTAAATGACCCTCATGTAAAAATCCCATTGTAGGGGCAAATCCTATTGAGTATCCTTGCTTTTTTAGCTGCAAAGCTCGTTCTTGCATAGCTTTTGAAGAAGTGATAATTTCCATCTTACTTTCCTCCATAAAGTAGCTCTAGCTCAGAATCACTCATCGTGAATGAATGTTTCTCTTCAGGAAAGGAAGAATTTTTCACTTCGGCAACATATTGTTGAATACTTTCCTTCGTGAGTGTATTGATATCGCCATATTGTTTTACAAATTTCGGTACTCTATCTACTCCGAATGTTAATAAATCATGGTAAACAAGAACTTGGCCATCAGTTTCATTTCCAGCTCCTATGCCTATTGTTGGAATCTCCAATTTAGACGAAACGAGGCTGGCAAGTTGTTTTGGGATACATTCTAAAACGAGGGCAAAAGCCCCTGCTTCCTGACACTCAATTGCATCTGATACAAGTTCATTTGCGGCCTCAGCATTTTTTCCTTGGACTTTATATCCACCTAAAACCCCAACAGCTTGTGGAGTTAGCCCTAGGTGAGCCATAACAGGAACTCCTGCTGAAGTAAGGGATTTGATTGTATTAACTACATCTCCTCCACCTTCAACTTTAACTGCGTGCGCTCCACCTTCTTGCATGAGTGTAGCTGCAGATCTTAAAGCTTCCTCTTTGCTAATATGATACGTCATAAATGGAAGATCTGAGACGATGAACGTATCTTTTGCTCCTCTTTTAACAGCTTTCGTATGATGAATCATATCTTGTAATGTAACTGGTATAGTAGAATCATACCCTAATACAACCATGCCTAAGGAATCACCTACTAAAAGCATGTCTACACCAGCCTGTTCTGCCAGTTTTGCTTGCGGAAAATCGTAAGCCGTAACCATCGCAATTTTTTCTCCAGATTGTTTCATTTTTGAAAAATCTGTAGTTTGTCTCATATTCTTTTTTCTCCTCCTTTACTTTTAGAGGAAACGAATTAATTCGAGTGTAATTTTCAGTAAAAAAGAAGTCCTCTCCAAATAGGCAGAGGGACTCCTTTAAATTTCCACTCGTTTCGGTCCTCTGTCCCCGTCCTCTTGGATCAAGGCAGAAATTAAATTTAAGTTGTAAATAATAGAGGTGCAGTTCACAAAATGGATACCGCCCAGTTAGAAAAGCGCAAGCGCCCTTGCTTATCGAAGTAAAAACTTCAAGATCTCGACTGAGATAAAGGAAACACGATGAGCCTTAAAGGCAAATCGGTTGACTTATCACGATAAGAAGTTTAACTGGCGCTGGAGCCAGACATTAAGATCTGTCAAAAGCATTATAGCAAAATTTTTTTAAGTTGACTATGAAGGAAACTCAATATCCGCTGAATATATATGATGGATATTCCCATCTTGATCTTCAACTTTTAAAATTCCTTCATCTGTTATACCGAGTGCAATTCCTGATATTTCACCATTGAGGGTTCTTGCAATGATTGGCTTTCCAATTCCCGCTGCATAGCTTTCCCACATGATTTTGAGTGGGGCAAAGCCTTTTTCCATATAAAGGTTATAATATTTTTCAAAGTATTTTAGGATATTTTGGACGACTTTTGTTTTAGATACGCTATTTCCAGATTCAATTTCTAATGATGTTGCTCTCTCTTTAACTTCTTCAGGAAAATCGTCTTTTGTCTGATTGACATTCATACCTATTCCAATGATTAGAAAGTTCACTTTATCTGCTTCACCTTGGAGCTCTGTAAGGATTCCCGTTAGCTTCTTTCCTTTGTACAGTATATCATTTGGCCATTTTATATGAGGCTCTAGCCCCGTGACTTCCTCAATGGCTCGTGCACAGGCAATGGCTGTAATGAGCGTAAATTGTGGTGCTCTTTCAGGCGGCAGCTTTGGTCGTACTATCATACTCATCCATATTCCCTTCTGTTTAGAAGAATGCCATGGACGGGACATCCTACCCTTGCCCCCTGTTTGTTCCCCTGCAATAATAACTGTTCCTTCAGGTGCTCCCTCTCTCGCAGCCTTATGAGCAATCGTTTGTGTTGATTCAACAGAATCATAATAATGAAAACTGCGTCCAATCGTTTTAGTTGCCAATCCAAATAATATATCATGTTCAGATAGATGAGCAGGCTTGCTGATTAGCCTGTAACCTTTTTTTCTTACGGCTTCTAATTCAAAACCCGATTTGCGCAATTCCTCAATATGCTTCCAAATCGCAGTCCTTGAGCAACCAATTATATTAGCAAGAGCTTGTCCAGAAAGGTAATTTCCATCTGCATTTGCAAGTGCTTCGTATAATTGTTTCTTTATGGAAGATGACAAGACTTAATCCACCTCTTTATTTCCTCTACTTCATTCAATACCTCTTTATTAATCACTGCTTTTTCAATTTGTTCAATAACTTCTCTCACCCAGGGACCTGCTGGTTTATTATACCATTTTAATATTTCTTCTCCCGTGATTTTCAAATCTCCTCGAGATAAAATAGGCAATTCCCTAAAGATATGATCAAAATTACTCTCAATTTCTGAAATATCCTTACCTAGACTTGTTTGATAAACCCGTTCTACAACCGTACATATTTCCTTCCCGGCACGATAGCAATCATAATGAGTCCATTCATTCTCTTTCCGCCAATTTAAAAAAAGGATAGCTCGTAAGATGAACTGAATTTTTTTACTAGGCAGCTTCCATTTTTTTAATAGATCATTTGAATTAGTTTGGTTAGTTAAAAATAAAGATAATATCCATAGTTCCATTTCACTTAATGGCTCTATTGGTAAAGATAAAATGGATTGGATAATCTTTTTATCATTAAATATAGTCGGCCAGAATGCGTATAATTTCGTTTCTAATGCTATTTTAAAAGCCTTTTCTCTATGTGTACCATTTAACAGCTTTATCATTTCAGCTGTTATTCTTTCAACAGAAATATGTTGTAATAAAAATGCAAGATTGGCCATTTCTTTTTCAGTGTTCTTTTCTAAGCTGAATCCGAGCTGGCTGACGAAACGAATGGCTCTAATGACCCGTAAAGCATCTTCCTTAAATCTTTCTGATGCCTCTCCTACTGTATCAATGATTTGCTGCTCAATTGCCGACTTTCCATGAAATGGATCAATTAATTGCCCAGCTCTATCCATAGCTATGGCATTCATTGTAAAATCTCTTCGTTTTAAATCCTCTTTAAGAGACCTTATAAAAGTTACTTTTTGCGGCCTTCGATAATCTTCATAATCCGATTCAGATCTAAATGTAGTAACCTCAAAGCCTTGTCCTTTATAAAGGACAAGGATGGTTCCATGTTCTATTCCGACATCGACAGTAGATGAAAAAATATTCTTTATTTCTAAAGGTGTAGCTGAAGTTGCAATATCTACATCATGAATATCTCTATTTAAGAGATAATCTCTTACAGCCCCTCCGACAAAATATGCTTCAAACCCAGCTTTTTCAATTTTTTCAAGTACTGGAATTGCGGCTAGAAACTCTTTATTCATGGCTACCATCCTTGTCCAACACTTTGCATTAGAGATTCATATAACTTTTCATATTTTTCTACAATCACATGGGATTGAAAACGTTCAATTGGGGTTATAGTAGCGTTATGTGAAAATTCCTGTAATAAAGACTCATTTTGCAATAAACTAAGTGCCTTATTGCTAATTGCAGCTAGATCACCTAATTCACAAATAAACCCATTATACCCATCTGTAATTACTTCTGGAATACCGCCAACATTTGTACCGATACACGGAACTCCACAAGCCATAGCCTCTAATGCAACAAGACCAAAGCTCTCTTTTTCAGAAAGCAATAACATTAAATCACTAATTGAATACAATTCTTCTAAATGATCTTGTCTACCTAAAAAAAGAACTTTATGCTCGACATCTAATTCTTTTACAAGCTTACAAAGCCTTGTTTTCTCTGGACCATCTCCGACAAGAAGAAGCTTTGCAGGGATAACGCTTGCAATCTTAGCAAATGCCGCAACAACATCGCTGACCCTCTTCACTTTTCTAAAATTAGAAACATGAATAAGAACTTTTTCATCATCTTTAATCCCATAAGCAATTTTTAGATGCTCTGCATCCACTTTTCTATAAATTCTTTCATCAATAAAATTATGGATGACATTAATATCTTTATCAGCAGCTACAACATCATTAGTCTGCATTTTTAATGCATTCGAAACTGCAGTAACAGAATCTGATTTTTCAATTCCGAATTTAATCGCTTCTGCAAGTGTATCATCATAACCTAAAACCGTAATATCCGTACCGTGCAAAGTAGTTACAATCTTCACGTCAGTGCCAGCCATTTGTTTAGCTAAAATTGCACATACAGCATGAGGAATAGCATAGTGAACATGTAAAATATCAAGTTTTTCTCTTTTTATAACTTCTGCCATTTTACTAGCTAGTGCAATATCATAAGGTGGATATTGAAAAACAGAGTATTGATTCACAAAAACTTGATGAAAAAATATATTATGGTGCAACACATCTAATCTAAAAGGCATATTAGACGTAATAAAATGAATTTTGTGCCCTTTTTCTGCTAACATTTTTCCTAGTTCAGTTGCTATTACACCTGAACCACCAACAGTAGGGTAACATGTAATCCCTATTTTTAATTTCATAAGTCTTCTCCAAACACATTGTTATTTAGTAATAAAGGTTTACTGGAAAGAAATCCTTCTGCAAATGTTACACCGACTTCTTTACCAAATAATCTATCTCTTGCTGTTACATTTTCAATATATCCTTCCGTTAAAGGTGTTTGTACCCCGCCTTCATGGATAAAAAATTGAGATTGATAAGCGTTTAGTGCTTTTACCTTTTTATCGATAAAGTTGGTAATGTCCACTACAAAGTGCGGAGAAGCAAAACCATTTATCATGTATTGATATAAATTTAATGGTTTATGAGGAGGATAATTTCCTTCTACTTCATACTTTCGAATCCCAGCCGAAAAAAAAGCTTCTTCCACAAGGCGAAAACAATTTCCATGATCTGGATGACGGTCATTATGATATGGAGCAAAAATTAATGTTGGTTTGTATATTCGAATAATATTTGCTATTTTTCTTATATGCTCGTCCTTTAATAATAAACCTCGATCAGATAAATATAAATTCACCCGCTCTGCTACTCCAAGCAGTTCGGCAGCTTTTTTCGCTTCTTTTTTTCTTGTTTCCACAGTACCATTTGATGATAATTCAGCTTCCGTTAAATCGCAAATAACAATTTTTTTACCCATTGCTGACCATTTCGCCAATGAACCCGCCATACCAATTTCCACATCATCTGCGTGTGCTCCAAAGGCAAGAATATCTATCCCTTTGTGTTCCATAAAAAATGACGCTCCTTCATGATAAGTCAATTCATATTTAAGACTGTTCTCATATAAATGTTACACAAGTCTATTTAAAAGGCTTTGTAGACATCGATTTAAGTACTAGGAACTACTGAGTCTACCTCGCACTTTCCGCTTCTATTAAATCGAAAATCTAACTAAACCTTTACATGATAACATTCAATACGAAAACAGTCTTAAAATGTATTATTCTAAAATATGTTCTAATCCGTATACGAGTGTATTTAATTTCATAACCGTTTCTACGGACATTTTGACACCTGTCATAAAGGAAGCTCGGTTATAGGAATCGTGACGGATTGTTAGTGTTTCTCCTGGTGCACCGAATAAAACTTGCTGGTGGGCAACGAGACCGGGTAATCTTACACTATGAATACGCATTCCTTCGTAGTTTGCCCCTCGTGCTCCTTTAATTGTTTCTTTTTCGTTTGGATGTCCTTGTCTCCGCTTTTCACGATTTGCCGTCATCATTTCTGCCGTTTTTAATGCGGTTCCAGATGGTGCATCTAGTTTTTGATCATGATGAAGTTCTATGATTTCGACGTTATTGAAATATTTAGCTGCCATTTGTGAAAATTTCATCATTAAGATTGCACCAATTGCAAAATTAGGTGCAATAATACAGCCAATGTCTTTCTCTTCCGCCAATTTTCTTAATTCAGATATTTGTTCTTCCGTAAAGCCTGTTGTTCCTACTACAGGACGTACTCCGTGTAATAATGCTGTTTTAGTATGTACATAACCAGTTTCTGGTACTGTCAAGTCGATTAGAACATCTGCATCAACACTTTGAAAACATTCCTCAACATCTGTATAGATCTTAACATCAAGATTAGAAAAACCTTCTAACTCTGAGAGCAGCATTCCATTATTTCTTCGGTCCAATACTGCGACCAATTCAAATTCCGGAGTTTCTTTTACTAAATTAACCGCCACTCTCCCCATTCTTCCACGGGGACCAGCGACTACTATTTTTACTGGATTTGCCAAATTATTCATCCTCACTTTTTCTCGTCCATCTATCTTTATCACGAGTATTAAATTTGTTCATAACTAAATCGTGAGCTGATTGTAAGTCAATATTTAATGAATTTGCCAAGCAAACTAGCACGAACAATACATCTCCGACTTCTTCTTCTATCGCTTTTTCTTCTTCTGTTGACTTTTTAGGTTTCTCTCCATAATGATGATTGAGTTCTCTAGCTAATTCGCCTAGTTCCTCTGTCAGTCTAGCAAGCATGGCTAGTGGACTAAAATATCCTTCTTTGAACTGACTAATATAAGAGTCAACTTCTTCTTGAATTTGCTGTATGGTTTTCTGTTTAGTCATAATGTATCACCTTTCACCATTATGTTAGCTAATACTTTTTTTATATTCAAATAAAACTGCTTTAGTGTAGTAATTTTGTACACTTTGTCAAAGATTGGTTATAATGAATTAGCTTCGTTCCCACCACGATATTAAATCGGAGGCGATGAAATGAGAGTAGGAATCAAATTTCAAAATGTTTTGTTCATTTTAATAGGCGCTGCCATCTTTTCTTTCGGTATTGTACATTTCAATATGCAAAATAACTTAGCCGAAGGTGGATTTACGGGGATTACTTTATTACTTTATTTCGTGTTTCATATTAATCCTTCTATTTCGAACCTCGTATTGAATGTTCCTCTATTTTTTGTTGGATGGAAGCTTCTAGGTAGTAAATCTTTTATATATACAATAATTGGAACGTTAGCAGTATCCTTTTTCTTATTTATTTTTCAAAAATATCAACTTAACATCCCATTGAATGGCGATTTATTTTTAGCCGCATTATTTGCCGGTGTTTTTATCGGTATTGGTCTAGGCATAACTTTCCGATACGGAGGGACTACCGGCGGTGTCGATATCATTGCTCGTCTACTCCTTAAATATAAAGGATTCAGCATGGGAAGAACAATGTTTATGTTTGATGCGATTGTCATCACTGTATCCCTTTTAACGTATTTAAATCATGTGCAAGCTATGTATACCCTCGTAGCCGTTTTTGTAGGTGCGAGAGTCATTGATTTTATGCAGGAAGGATCATACGCTGCAAGAGGCGCAATGATCATTTCTGAATTGGAGCATGAAAAAATAGCTGATGAAATCTTAATGCAAATGGGAAGAGGTGTAACAGTTTTGCGCGGCTACGGATCCTTTACTAAACAAAATAAAGAAATTTTATATTGTGTAGTAGCCAAGAACGAAATCGTCAATTTAAAAAGGATTATAAATGCCATTGATCCCCATGCATTTGTCTCTGTAACAGTCGTCCATGACGTAATGGGTGAAGGCTTTACATTAGACGAAAATAAAAGACCATTAGACGTGTAAATCGCCTTTCCTCTAAATATCGTTGAGGAAAGGCTTTTCCTTGCTCATCTAAACGTGTATATATTTGATTTCCGCTCCAGGCACTCGCTTTCCGCGGGCAGTTCGCGAGCCTCCTCGGCGCTTAATGCGTTGTCTAGCTCCGGCTCCTAGCGTCTAGCGAACGAGCCCTTCCCTCCCCTACGATAAGTCAACAGCGGCTCGTCCTTCGCCGTGTTTCCTTTATCTCAGTGCGGGAAGTCTCCCGTTCGTACGACGCTGAGCAGTAGCCTCCGCTTTTCCTACCTGTGGGGTCTCACGTTAACTGTTTTTCCCGCAGGAGTCTCGTGCCCTCCGCTCCAATCAACAAGCAAAGAAATTCAAATTTGATTTACTCTCACAAAATTTTATTAAAAAACGATTGTCTTATTACCATCAACAATGACTCGGTCTTGTAGATGCCATTTTACTGCACGTGCCAAAACGCTTCTTTCGATATTTCGGCCAATTCTTTTCATGTCTTCTACTTTATCGTGATGACTAACCCTTTCTACGCCCTGTTCAATAATCGGTCCCTCATCAAGATCATTTGTAACAAAATGGGAGGTAGCTCCAATCAATTTTACGCCACGCTCATATGCCCGCTCATATGGTCTTGCACCAATAAAAGCCGGAAGAAATGAATGATGAATATTAATAATTTGATTAGGATATTGAGAAACAAAGTTAGGGGTTAATATTTGCATATATCGAGCAAGAATAATTAACTCAATCTCATGTTCCTTTAATAATTTTATCTGTTTTTCTTCCACTTCAGCTCTAATTTCTTTATTTGCAGGTATGTAATAAAATGGGATATTTACTGATTTCGCTAATTGCTCAGCATTCTCGTAATTACTAATAATACAGCCAATATCAAACATTAGATCGCCATTTTGCCATTCCCATAGAAGCTCCATTAAACAATGCAATTCTTTTGAGACAAAAATCGCAGTCTTTTTTATGTCACTTACATAACGAAATTCAAACTCCATATAAAATATCTCAGCTATTTCTTGAAAAGATTGTTCTATTTCCGTTCGTCTATTTAGTAGATTTGGACAGCTAAATTCCATTCTTATAAAAAAATTCCCGCCCTCAGGGTCTGCAGAATATTGGCTGGACTCTATAATATTAGCTCCATAATTCATTAGAAAAGTTGAAACCTTCGATACAATACCCGGTTGGTCCGGACATTTAATGAGCAGTCTTGCACGGTCTTTATTTTTTTCTCTAAAGTGCTGATTACATACTTTATTTGTCATCCATACGTCCCTCTTTAATGTTTTTAGCTATTTTACTTTTTTTCAACAACATTTGCAAAAAAAAATATCGCGTACCTGATTATCAAAAAATAAAACTTCGTTTCTCGTGACATTTTCAAAAAAGAGTATATAGTTGCTATAGACGACCTGCTATCTTTAATAAGCTAGCTAACAATTACTCATTTTTGATAAAAATAATACCCGGTGTATGAGACCGGGTATTTAATCATTAATCATTTCTAGTAATATTTGTGAAAATTAATATTAACCTTACCAATTCAAGTACTGCTACCGCTGCTGCAGCTACATATGTCATCGCAGCCGCGTTTAATACTTTTCTTGCATCTCGCTCTTCTGTGTTGCTGATAAGACCGAGTGAAACAATTTGATCCATCGCTCTTGAAGATGCGTTGAACTCAACTGGCAACGTGACAACTTGGAATACTACTCCAGCTGCCATTAAAACAATCCCAATCAATAAAAAGTTAGGTAGTGCCGTAACAAGAATCCCTAGCATAATAAAGATCCAAGCAAATTTTGAAGTAATATTTACTACTGGAACTAATGCATGACGGAAACGAAGCGCAGCATATCCTTCTTTATCCTGAATGGCATGGCCAACTTCGTGAGCTGCGACAGCTGCACCAGCTACTGAATGTTGGTGATAATTGGATGATGAAAGATAGACCGTCTTATTTAATGGATTGTAATGATCACTTAAAACTCCTTGCGTTTCTCTAACCGCAACATTTTCCAATCCATTTTCGTCTAAAATTCTACGAGCAACTTCTGCACCACTCATACCTGCTGAAGTTGGGATTTTTGAATATTTTGTGTATGCGCTTTTTACTTTCATTTGAGCCCAAATAGGGATAATAATAATAATCGCCAAATAAATCAAGTAAGCTCCCATATTAACCCCCCGTTTCTAGTTGTTTATATTCTATTTTATTTGATTTTAGGATTTTGGTCAATCATTTGGACCTTTCCGCTTTTGCTGCTGCATATTTTGACCACGATATTTTCGCCAACTAACATAAGACAATGTAGAAATGATTATACCACCTGTCATAATCATGACCCACCAAATGGAAGGATCTGTATCATCTTTATTAATTTCAGCAAATAGCTTTTTTAATTCGTCCTCTAGTCCTTCTAATTCTTTCATCCATTTTTGTTCAGAAAATGTGGAACGATATCGATCAATATAGGTAATTCTTGAATCTAGTCTCTGAACTTTTTCAACAGGAACAGAAATTTTTATACTAGGTTGAATGATGGAATAAGTTGATAAAAATTCATTCAGCTCTGTATTATAAAGATTTTCATCTCCTTCTAATGCAGCGCTTTTCACATCATTAAAGGCATTCATAATCGGCCTTTCCATTTCAGACCATAAAGGCTGATACTTTGAATTAATCGCATCTGTTGCTAATCGTAAAGCAGTGACTTTTTGTATTCTATCATTTGGGTTTAATCCTACACTTGTTAATGATTTTAGTGCTTCATGATGAGCTGCCGTTACAATACGAAGTTCATCCATCGTAAATTGCCGTTCAGCTACCCCTTTTTCTGAAAAAATTTGAGCAAATCTCTCAAGCATTTTTTTTGCTTCTTCAAAACGGCCAAACCGTGTCAACTGTAAAGCTTCATCAGCAAGCTGATCTAATTCTGTCATAGAGGATTTTGATTCGGCTAGTACAGAAAAGCCAGAAAATAATAAGCCAACCATTAGAAGGATGATCAATTTTCCCCTCATACTTGTCCCTCCCCATACTACTGGTAAAATGTATGTGAAATGGGACAAGAATAGACCTAGCATTTACATTTTCTAGGTCAAAATAACCGAAGTTGGCTTCCTTTTTTGCATCTGCGTGCATAATATAGTGCGATTGCTGTTCCGACTATGCTAAGCCAAAATGTGAAATAACCAATTTCCCGAATATAGATCTCAAGTCCTGGATACTTTGGATATTGCATAAATACATAATCAATTACGTCATTGTGCAAAGTCCAAACTGCCGCAACAAGAACATGCCACAATTTCATTTTATAAAATGGAGCATATAATATGCCTTGAATCGCCATAGCTGCGTGGGATCCAATCAACATATACCCTTGCCAGCTTAAATCCCCCAAAACTGCAAGCGATAAGAAGTTCATCACTACAGCCCATATTCCATACTTAAACAAAGTAATGATGGCCAATGCTTCAATTAATGGCCAATTCGTCCTCAGTAAAAATGCCGCAAGGACAAACACGAAAAATAAACTTGCCGTTGGACTATCCGGCACAAAAGGTATAAAAATAGTTGGGGTCTTTACTATTTGAGGTTCATACCAAATATATCCATACAATGTTCCTGCAATATTAATAATCAATAAAAGCCATAAAAAACGCCGGTCTGCCAAATATGTATAGATTAAACTCATCGCACTCTACCTTCCGTAACAATATGGAAAAAGCCGGCAAATTGCCGGCTTAAATAGAATTTATTATTTTTTTGCCATTTCTGAAACAAAATCTGCAAGCTTGTCTAGATCCTCATCGGAACCATCAAAGGCATTCGCAGGCATTTTTTTGTATCCTTTTGTTGCGATTTCTTTAACCTCTTCTGGTGTATGACCAGTGCCAACTAAAGCAGGTCCAATACCAGATTTACCTTCTAGATTTTCACCATGACAACCAATACAGCTTTGATTTGCGTAAACTTTATATCCTTCAGCTTCCTTATCTACCTCAACGGCTTTCGTTATTTTACCTTGTTGTTCAGCTGCAGCCCAATCGTGCATGTCAACTGCTTGCCAAGTCAAATAAAAAATAGCTGCGAATGCTAGGAGCATAAAGCCAGTTGCAAATGGACGCTTTGACGGGCGACGCTCAGGTCCACGGTCAATAAATGGTGCGAGCATTAGTCCACCAAATGCAAGTCCAGGAATAACAACTGTACCAAGGATATTATAAGGTCCTGAAGTATAAGTGTACTTCAATAATTGATATAAAAATAAGAAATACCAATCCGGTAATGGAATATATCCAGTGTCAGTAGGATCCGCAATACGTTCAAGCGGACTTGGATGTGCGATAGTTAAACATAAAAATCCAATTAAGAAAACAGCACCGACTAGCCATTCCTTTAAAAGAAAGTCTGGCCAAAACGCTTCTGTTTTTCCGGGATATTCGGAATAATCTTTTGGAATATTCGGTTTGCGCTCAGCGGATACGCGTGAATCGCCGACGAACTTCATTCCTTTTCCACGATGCATTGTGTCCCCTCCTTTAAGCGAAAACTAATTTTACAATGGTCCAGAAATTCCTTGTCTCCGGATCATGATAAAGTGAGCACCCATTAATGCCATCAATGCAGCTGGCAAGAAAAATACATGAATTGCAAAGAAACGAGTTAATGTTTGTGCTCCAACAATAGTTGGATCCCCCGCTATTAATGTTTTCGCATAAACACCGATAAGCGGAACAGATTCAACGATTTCAAGTGTTACCTTTGTAGCGAACAATGCTTTCATATCCCAAGGAAGAAGATAACCAGTTAGCCCAAGAGCAAGCATAACAAAAAAGATAAGTACTCCAACAACCCAATTTAGCTCACGAGGCTTCTTATATGCTCCTTGGAAGAACACACGTAGTGTATGTAAAAACATCATAACGATGACAAGACTTGCACCCCAATGGTGCATTCCACGGACGATTTGTCCGAAAGCAACTTGATTTTGAAGATAATATACGGATTCCCAAGCGTTTTTAATATCAGGTACGTAATACATTGTTAAAAACATACCTGAAAGTATTTGGATAACAGTAATAAAAAATGTCAAACCGCCAAAACAGTATACAAACGCAGAAAAGTGGTGGGCAGGATTAACATGCTCCGGCACTTCATGGTCTGCAATATCTCTCCATATCGGCGTAATATCCAGACGCTCGTCAATCCAGTCGTACATTTTGTTAAGCAATGATTACGCCTCCTTTACTTTCTTACGAATGGATTTGCTACTGGTGAACCAAGCATTAAAAAGCCGTCTTTTTCTTGCGTTGGATAAGCATCCAATGGTCCTCTAGGCGGAGTACCTGGTACATTCTCGCCATTCTTGTGATAAAGACCCATATGGCAAGGACAAAAGAACATATTTGGATGTTTGTCGCTGCCTTCCCAACTTACAGTACAACCTAAATGTTTACAAACTGGTGATAGAGCGATAATCTCGCCTTTGTCATCTTTGTAAACCCAAGCTGTTGATGTTACTTCAGAAGTGTACCATGCATCTTGCTGTTCATATTTAAAATCAACACGTACCGGATCAGAAGTAATATCGGCAATTTTCTTATCCGTCATTTTAAAATCACCAGCCGCATGTGCTTTTAACATTGGATCTACAGCGAAACGAAGCATTGGCATCAACATTCCAGCAGCCATAAACCCACCTACTCCAGTGAGTGTGTAGCTTAAAAATTGACGTCTTGTTACAGGATTTTTGCTCATCCTTTTCCCCCCTCTGTCAGTAAGGTAAGTCCATCGGACATTTATGCACATTAATACAAACTAGGACATAATTATGATATATCAATAAAACGACAAGGTCAATAATATTGAAAGCTAAACATTGTCAACTATGTGGCGAATTAATTAATCATTAGTCCTTTGCCATGCATTAATGATTTCTCCAATAAGGCTTTTAAGCTGATTATCGATCACAGAATGCTTGTGTTGCTCATCCATGTGTTCCAGTGGAATAGATGGCATATAAATTAAAGTACCATTACAAGATTCATTTAAAGACTGCCACTTAGAGTCAGAAGTTAAATAAAAAACATATGAAAATCCTGCTTGGTTTGCTTTATTTGACCAACTTTCAAGTTCTTCTATTATTTCTTTAGGGTCCTTCACGTATGCAAAAGGTGGCAACATTAGGGTTCTTCCTCTAAATTGCCTTTCTAAATGCATGGATAATAGTTGAATAAATTCTCCTTGCTCGGCCGCACGTTTTATCCCTCCATCTAAAATAACAGGCATTAATGGGATGATGGCTGTATCGATATACTCCCTCTCAGTGGTGTACACGTGAACATCTTTCGCAGTCCAATTCAAATTATTACACCTCTTTTTCTAATATGTTCTAATTGATATTCTATCATTCATTATTAAAAAACGAATGTAATATACACTTTGCAGAAAAAATCCTCCCTTTACAATTTGAGGGAGGAAATTATGTTTGCCTTAATTCACTTAATTGCTTTGCAAGTTTTGAAAAAGCTATATGGTCCCGCTTTTCAAGAGATTCATCGATGGCTTTTAATAATTTTTCTTCATGGAACAGCTTGATACTCTCTTCGAGGATTTGCTCTGCATACATTTTATCTTTCTCACTTAAATACACTTTATTTTGTACAAATGGGTTTTCTTCAAGTACGGCAGCATATTGATGTGATAGATTTGAAGCCCTAAAATTAATTTGAATATATATGTCTTCTTCCCGATTTAATCGAATATCGTGAAATGATTTTTCAGCATCGGTAGTCATAATATTTTCTTTGTAAAATCGAAATGGAACTTCTCTAGTACAATGTGTAGACATGATTAAACCTCTCGGACAGCATTGTGCATCTTCAACAAAATGAACTTTTTCCATGAGTTGATCGTGGCTCATTAAATAATTGAGGATCCAGACCGATTCTCTTCTTTTTAATTGATAACGATTTAGAAACCAACGAATAAATTCTTTTTTCTCGTTGACAGATACAGGGGTTTCCATTGTATTTCCCTCCTCTGCAAAAGGTATCTTAATAATCATTCAATCTTTCTAATAAAGAAACCCATTCCTCATTGGCCGGATCGATGTCGGCAAGTATAGCAAATATTTCAGCTGCAGCTTTTCTATTACCTTCCTCCATTAAAAAGTATCCATAATCCGCTAAAAAATCTTGGTTATTTTTAAAATCATTATATGCAAGCTCATATTCATTTAATGCCTCTCGATATTGTTCGGTATGCTGATAACTAATCGCAGCATCCCAATGAAATTGTGGATCGGCACCTCCATTTTCAAAAAACATTTCCGCAATTTCTAGTACAGACTCGTATTTTTCTTGATGAATGAGTAAGCTATTTAAGGATATAGCTGCTTCTGTAAATTCAGGATCTAAAACAAGAGCTTGCCTAAAAAAGTGCTCTGCCTTATTTTCATCCCCTATTTTTAGAGAAAGTTTACCTGCAAAATAATGTAAATCCTTATTATATTCGTCTAATGAAAGCCCCGCTTCCGCTACTTCCAATGCCTCGTCCAATTTTTCTTCTTGTTCTAGGCAACGGGCTAAATATAGGTAAAGAGAGTGATAATCCGGATCTATTTCAAGTAATTGTTTAAATAATTTTATGGCTAATTTGTATTGAGCGCACTGGTAAGCAGTCAACCCATAAGCAAATAACAAATCAATGTCCTGTTTGTTTTTTAGCGATTGCTTATAATATGTTAAAGCTTCTTCGAATGCTCCACCTGCACTTAATGCTTCTGCCATTCTGCTGTTAATATCAACACCTTCAATTTCTTTTTCTTTTTCAAGCAATAGACTAAAGCTTCTCGCAGCTTCTAAAAATCTCCCTTGAGTCATATAAAGTTCCCCAAGGGCATAGTCCATTACCGGTTCATCAGGTATTAACTCCTTCGCTTTTAATAATTTGTTTTCACTAACCTCAAATAACCCCTGCATCTCGTATAAATCCGCTTCAACTAATAATGCTGCTGGATAACTGGGATCTTCTTCTTGTATTGTTTCCAAATATTGAAGAGCTTCATCATCTTGACCCATTTCCATTAAAACTTCAGCTAAGCTTAATTTCAATTCCCCTTCATCTGGGTAAAAACGAAGTAGGATTTCGTATAATTCTTTTGATTCCTCTAAATATCCATATTGTGACAATGCGTGGGCAAGCATATACTTTTCATCATCGGTGCCACTGATCTTTACCTTTTTAAATTGTTTTTCCGCATCTGAAAGATTTTGCTCTTCGATGTATTTTATCATTAGCTCTGCGTTATTCATTACCAAAATCCTTTCTTATGTTTCAAACAAATAATGATGTTTTTTTAATTGTAATCTCGTCACCATATCCAGGACGAAAAATCGGTTTTTCATTTACCATTGCAAATTTTCCTTTTTGCACGGAAATAGATGGCTCACATTTGTTAACGTCGATTGAATCATCATTATTAAACTCGTTATTTTGCAAGTATAGATTATAACTTATTTCGCCGCCGACTTTCAAAATTCCTTTTTTCGGATACAGACCAATTTTTTTTGTTATTTCTATCGTCAACGGTAGATCTGGTCTCAGTGGTTGTGATAAATGGAGAAGCTTTTCACTTTGAAGGGTACTGTTCCATTTTCTTAAAAGCAATGACTGTCGATATGTTTTCATGGAAGAAGGGAAATATGGAATAAAAATAGGGTTGTATGGGAATGATACATCTTTTATCCATCCCCAGGCGATTTTTTCTAAATCTCTCATTCGACTTAATTCTACGAAAATGATTGGAATTTTTGCTTGTTTACATTTAATAATGAGTAAAGGATTTAGAATTATAGCTGGGACCGTTACACCCAATAAAAAGTCTATAGGACTATTAAGAAGTAATTTCCGTTTATTTACTAGCATTTTGTCAAAATCTTTTAATTTTGATACATGAAAATTAGTAATCACGGTTCCGCATCCCTTCTTGAGGAAACAATCGGAAAAGTATACTTTAAATTGCTCAAATGGTAAATCGGGTATATCAGGTGCAAAATATACAAAAGAAGGAGTAATGATAAAGGAGCTTGCATCCATTTTAAGTATAGAATGATTTAAAGATTTAGACCCGTAATAACGAATTTCACAATCTCTCACTAGCATTGAAACTTTGGATCTTTTACCATCTTCAATAGAAAATGCATTTTCAATTATATAGTCCATGCTTTCCTACCTTTCGTATTCTTTTAAAACAATCTATGTAAAAAAGGTAGGAAACATGAAATATTTCTTTTGTTCTTCTCTATTTTTTTATTAGTTTTGTTGATGAAAGAAAGGTAAAATAGACTTTTTCCAATACATCTTTATCAAGTTCTCTAACTAATGGATTTCCGATTTTCCCCAATAATACGAATCTCGGTTTATTGGAATATGATTTTTTATCTCTTGTCATACTAGTAAATGCTTGATCAAAATCAAAACCATCAGGAATTTCTAAACTGTATCCTAGTGATTTAATCCATAACTCAAAATCAGAAATATTAAATTCTAAATCTAATATCTCCTTGCTTAAATATAATGCATAAACCATGCCAGTCATAACCGCTTCACCATGTGATACTTTTCCGTATCCAGCTGATGACTCTATTACATGGCCTAATGTATGACCAAAATTCAAAAAGGCACGTATCCCTGTTTCTCTTTCATCTTTTGAAACTACATCTGCTTTTATTTGAATTCCTTTTTTTAAAAAAAAGACTAAATCTTCATTATTTATTGCCCGTAAATCAGTAATAGTAGACATTAGAAATTTAAGCAATTCTTCGTCAGCAATAAATGCATGCTTAACTGCCTCCGCAAATCCGGAACGAATTTCCGATTGTGGAAGAGTTTTTAGAAACTCAGTTTGATAAATAACCGCTTCTGGCTGATGAAAAGAGCCGATCATATTTTTTCCGAGAGGATGGTTTATTCCCGTCTTTCCACCAACGGCGCTATCATGTGCCAAAATGGTTGTCGGAACTTGTATGAAAGGTATGCCTCTCATATATGTCGCTGCAACAAAACCAGCTAAATCGCCAACAGCTCCTCCACCAAATGCAATGATGCAAGACTTTCGATCCAGCCCCTGTTCAAGTGAATATGATAGACATGATTCATATACTGAAAATTGTTTCGCGTTTTCTCCTGAGGGAACTATATATGTATAAGTGTCGTACGATTGTGGTATTGCTTTTTTCAACTCATCTAGATGCAATCTGCCCACTGTTTCATCCGTAATGATTAGAAGTTTTGTATAATCATTTGTTTGCAAGTGGTTGGTTAAGGACTCTAAAACATTTTTTCCAATGTAAACAGGATACGATTTTGATGGTGTTTGAATGTCAATCTTCAATTTTATACACCCCTACGATTTGATTTTACGATAAAAAAATGTATCTTCTACTTCTAACCCATATTGCCCCGGATTAAAAATTTGTTCAGTACTTCCAACAAATAGCACTCCATCATCTGCTAAAGCGTTGGAGAACTTCTTGTATAGTTCGCCTTTCGCTTCCTCTGTAAAATAGATTAGAACATTTCGACAAACAATTAAATCAAAATCTTTATTAAATGGATCTCCAAGTAAATTAAGTTTTCGAAATTGAACCGTCTTTTTTATTTCTTCATCAATTTTATAAACAGTACCTTCCTTTTTAAAAAACTTAGTTATCATGGAAGGAGGCATTTCTGCTAAAGATCGTTCTACATAAATTCCTGCTTTTGCTGCAGAAAGGGCCTGTTCATCAATATCTGTTGCCAAAATAGATATTTGATTCAGAGGCATATATCTCGACAAAATCATGGAGATAGTATAAGGTTCTTCTCCAGTGGACGAGGCCGCACTCCAAATCTTTAAATTTTTCTTTTTTGCAAGAAGACGAGGCAATATTTTGTTTTCTAATACTTCCCAGCGCTTACCATTACGATAAAATTCCGTAACGTTGATCGTCATTCTATCTAGAAATTCATTCATTATTTTTTGATCTGACAAAATACCTGAGTAAAAATCTTTAAATGAAGAATATCCCTTTTTTTGATAGAGGGAAGTGAGCCTTCTCTTCATTTGTGCTTCTTTATATAAAGATAAATCAATACCCGTTTTTTGTTTTATATTTACAATAAACTGAAGATAGTCTTGATCCACTGTCATACCCCATCACTTTCTCTTATACTATTACTGATTATAACGTATAAAGAAGGAAAAACCACCTAGAATTGTTTCTAGGTGGTTGGTAACATTTAATATATCCAACTATTAATTAGTTTGGAGTATTCCACGAGCTCTTCCTCTTTAAAAAACAAGGAAATTTCTCTTTCCGCGCTTTCAGTTGAATCAGAACCATGAATAATATTTTTTCCGACAGTTAAACCAAAATCGCCGCGAATTGTTCCTTGAGCAGCATCTTTTGGATTTGTTGTACCCATCATTTGGCGTGCAGTATGTATTACATTCTCACCTTGCCAGACCATAGCAAAAACAGGTCCTGATGTAATGAATTCGACTAAATCTCCAAAAAAAGGACGTTCTTTATGTTCTCCATAGTGTTTTTCAGCAAGTTCTTTTGGAATTGTCATCAATTTTGCTCCAACAAGCTGAAAACCTTTTTTTTCAAACCGTGATACGATTTCTCCAATTAAACTTCTTTGAACTCCATCTGGTTTTACCATTAGAAAAGTTTTTTCCATTATGATCACTCCTGCGATTATCTCGGGAAAATCCTCGAAATCCCATGAAAATAATATCATTATTTTCCAACATTAGCAAATTGCCATAAGTAAAAATTTATTTTCTAATATTTTCTTTTGCCTATGTAAAAAGCAATATCTCTGAGTGTTTTTTTAGCTTTTATAGGAGGAAGTTTATCTAAAACGTGAATAGCCTTTTTTAAATACATCCTACTAACAGAATATGCCTTATCGATTGCTCCTGAATCCTTTATAGCAGATATGAGGCCCACCATTTCCTCTTTAGTTGTGCCTTCATTAACTTTCAATACTCTAGATTTTAATTTCTCATCTTGCATTGCATATAAAACTGGTAAAGTGATATTTCCTTGTCGCAAATCTTCACCAGCTGGTTTTCCTAGTTCTTTTTCTGTTCCAGTAAAATCAAGAATATCATCAATAATTTGGTAAGACATTCCAATAAAGTAACCAAATTTATATAATAACCTATGTGTCTTTTCATCTGCCCCTGCTGTAACTGCACCGAGTTCACAGCTAACAGCAATAAGTAAAGCTGTTTTTCTCTTAATTCGTCGTAAATAATCTCTTAAATTTTGATTAAAACGATATTTATCTTTAATTTGATCCATTTCGCCTTTGCAAACTTCGATAATTGCATTTGAAAGAATCTGATGTGCTAATGAATTATGAATATTTGTCATGTATTCAAGAGAACTTCCCAAAATATAATCACCAGTGTACATAGCAATACGATCATTCCAAGTATAATTGATCGTTGGCTTTCCTCTTCTAAGTTCGGCATCGTCGATTACATCATCATGGACTAGTGAAGCCATATGAATTAATTCTAAAGCTACTGCAGTGTTTTTTATAGTATGTATATTGTACGAACCGAATTTTGCCGATAAAAGGACAAAAACAGGTCGAATTCGTTTTCCCCCTGCTTTTAAAAGCTGCACCGATGCTTTCTGGAGCAGTTCTATCTCTGATTGAATAGCCAATTCCATCTCTTTTTCGATGATGTCGAAGTCAGCTTTTAAGGTCGAATTAAGTAATGTTAGTTTCATTTCATTTCCACCTAGGCATTATTCTTTTTCATTCCAATATGCGCCGCTGCAACACCACCGCTAAAGGATTTATAAATAACATCAACAAATCCGGCTCTCCAGAACATTTGGGCTAATTCTTCCATTCCGGGAAAATCACGGGCTGATTCTTGTAACCACGAATATTCTTTAAAACTTTTAGCAAATAATTTACCAAATAACGGCATAACATAGCGGAAATACAAATAATAAGCCTGTTTATAACCCGGCATTGTCGGTTGGGATGTTTCAAGACATACTGCCATGCCACCAGGCTTTAACACCCTGTTCATCTCTTTCAGTACTTGCATATAGTCTGGAACATTCCGTAGACCAAAGCCGATTGTTACATAATCGAATGTATTATCTTCAAACGGAAGCTCCATAGCGTTACCTTGAATGAATTCTATTTGATCCAATTGTTCTGTTTCCTTTTTTTGCTTTGCAACTTGCAGCATATTATGACTAAAGTCTAACCCAATAACTTTACCTTCAATGCCAACTGCACGTGCAAGCCCAATGGTCCAATCACCAGTTCCGCAGCAAAGATCGAGAGCATATCCCCCTTTAGGGACGTCCATCTTTTTCATAGTCTCTTTACGCCATTTTATATGTTGCTGAAAACTAATAATGGAATTCATTTTATCATAATTTTTATGGATTTTTTCAAATACACTATGTACACGTTCTTCTTTTGATTGCATCTTTTTCAAAAACCTCCACTTAAAGAACCAGCCAATTCATTGATGCGCCTATTCACGAGTAATGGCAAAGCATTCATTTCTATTATCATATCATCAAGTTTTTCCTTCGATTCCTGCATTATATCTGTTAATAATTTTATCTCAGCTTCCAAGGATGGTTGTGTGTTGTTTTTAAAATAGAAGCTTTTTATCCCCTTCATAAAGAGAGAAAAATTACCGTCAATAAGCAATTTCAGCTCTTTTCCAACCTTTTTAAAAAATAGATATTCAGTGAAGAAGTTAATATACTTGGAAGGTGTTTGAAAATGTATACAAAATTGTTCTAACAGCCCAGATTCAATTTTTCTAACACTTTCAAGATAAAAATTCAAATTTTCACCATTAAATTGGATAATATTTATTTTATGCTCATTAATTGTTTTGATAGCAGATGCCAAAGATTGTATTAACTCTATATTATGAAATTCTGATAATAAATTATAGTACATGCCACTATAATAATCTCCGGCCAATACGTTAAGTTGCCGTGCTTTAGTTGATATATTAGGGTTAGAAACATTTTCATGTGTTTCTAGTGCCAAGTTTGCAAGCATAGTTGCCATAATATATGCTTCAATTTCTTCCACCGTAAGACTAGAATCTCGCAATGAGTATGACATAAAAAGAATTTGATCTACATCCAGCTCAGGCGGTTCAATATGTTTGTATAAAAAGTGATGGTAGCATTTTTGCTGCAACTTCTTTTTTATTGAATTAATTTGCTGTTCGTAATTGCTTACCGCCATAACAAAATCCTCGTTTCTATTACAAATAAAAGACATACTAGATGCATGCAAGTTTAATTATAACATAGAGAATTACCGAATGGCGATTTTGATGGGTTTATGAAATGAGTTTTAATTAAGGTTATTTTTTATTTTCACTCTCTACTTCTCCAAATGAAGTTACAATATTTGCATGTCCTCTAACTTTTATTGCCGAGGTATGTTCTGTAAATTGAGCAACCATTACTTCACCAGCATCTAGTTTTTCTGCATGATGAAATCTAGTATCAGAACCTCTAGTTAACCCAATTACATTTACCCCATCTTCCAAAGCTTTTATGATAATGAAATCAGATTGTCCACGGACGTTGCTCATTTCTTCACCTCATGATTAATCTTTTATTAAGGAAAGTACTTCTGCTCGTGCTTGTCCATCGGTAGCTAGTATTCCCCGAACTGCAGATGTTACGGTTTTGGCACCAGGTTTTTTTATTCCTCTCATCGTCATACACATATGTTCTGCCTCTATAATAACCATAACCCCTTGTGGTTCAAGTTTTTTCATTAAGACATTCGCAATTGTGGAAGTAATTCGTTCTTGTAATTGGGGTTTAGCCGCAACTGTTTCCACTGCCCTTGCAAGTTTACTCAAACCAGCGACCTTTCCATTTTGAGGTATATAGGCGACATGGGCTTTTCCGAAGAAAGGGACTAAATGGTGTTCACACATTGAAAAAAAGGGAATATCCTTAACGAGAACAAGTTCCTCGTGTTCTTCTCCAAAAATTGTTTCAAAGTATTCCTCTGGATTTTTCCCTAAACCGGAAAAAACCTCTTCATACATTTTTGCTACTCGTTTTGGCGTATCCACTAAACCTTCTCTATTAGGGTTTTCTCCAATCGCCTCTAATATCATTCGAACCGCTTCTTCTATTTGTGAGCGATTTACTTCTATCATTCTTTTTCCTCCTACATTTGCTGCAACAAGACATCTTTCTTTCAAAGAAAGTATAAAATTCACAATAGCTTTAATTATTATATCTAGGTTGCATTGTCTAGGTGCAGTCGTCTTACACATTTTCTAATGTATTCCCATATTAGCATAATTAACAAAAGAAATAAAAAAGGAACTACCGATATTTACCTCGGCAGTTCCTTTTGTTACGCTAAAGAGTGTATGTACTTATTTAACAGCATCTTTAAGCGCTTTACCTGGTTTGAACGCTGGAACCTTGCTTGCAGCGATTTCGATTTCCTGACCAGTTTGAGGGTTGCGTCCTTTACGAGCAGCACGCTCACGCACTTCAAAGTTACCAAATCCGATTAAAGCTACTTTATCTCCGTTAGCCAAAGCATTTTGGATGGATTGGAAAACAGCATCAACAGCTTTAGTAGCGTCCTTTTTAGAAAGCTCCGCTGTTTCAGCAACAGAATTGATAAGTTCAGTTTTGTTCATACCATTCACCTCCTCCCAAGAAAGAGAGATCTTGTTCCTCAAGTGCTATTACATTTGTGAACAATTTTTAAGATTCTTAAACATGGTAATGTTAGAATCTGAATAAATTACTGGTAAATAAGGGATTTAACAGCAATTCTGTTTAAAAGATTATCATATAAATTTTATGTTAGCAAGAATAAAAGGCGTAAAAAATGGAAAAGATGCCGAATATCGTCGTATTCGACATCTTTTTATTATCTTTTGCTAACCTTGTATTGTAATTTCAGCTGAACAAGCTTGCTTTCGTTGGACTGCAAACGACTTGTCGGCTCTTTTCTTTAAGAGGCTGTAGGACAGCATATTTAACCGTTATCTCGCAGAAATCTCACTTCTCCCGCTCATTTCATAAAGTGTCTAAAAGATTAACGACCTTTCTTTCTTAAAGAATGATAGCTATTAAACCACCTGAACCTTCATTGATAATTCTTTCTAGCGTTTCCTTTAATTTATATCTGGCGTTTTCTGGCATCATCGCAATTTTTGCTTGGATTCCTTCTCTTACTAATGAGCTTAAGCTTCTACCAAAAATATCTGAATTCCAAATTGAAAGTGGGTCGTCTTCAAAGTCCTGCATTAGGTAGCGGACAAGCTCTTCACTTTGTTTTTCAGTTCCAATAATCGGGGCGAACTCAGATTCGACATCCACTTTTATCATATGGATCGAAGGTGCCATCGCTTTTAACCTAACACCAAAGCGGGCCCCTTGCCTAATGATTTCAGGCTCATCCAAACTCATATCCGCTAAAGATGGAGCTGCTATTCCATAGCCTGTTTGTCTGACCATTGCGAGGGCATCTGAGACTTGATCATATTCTCTTTTAGCGTCGGCAAAATCCTGCATAAGCTCAAGCAAGTGATCTTTTCCTCGGACTTCAACTCCGACGACTTCTTTAAGAACATTATCATAAAGATCATCAGGAGCAAATAAATCTATTTCCGCAATTCCTTGCCCCATATCCACTCCTGCAAGCCCAGCATTTTCAATAAAGTCAAACTCATAAAACTGTTGTACGACTCTATCTACATCTCGTAATCTCTTTATATCCTTAACTGTTTCCTTAACAGCCTCTTGGTAGTTTGTACGCAGCCAGTGGTTCTCCTTCAACACCATAACCCAGCTTGGAAGATTTACATTAACTTCAAGCACAGGAAATTCGTATAAAGCTTCGCGTAGGACACTCATTACATCTGCTTCTCTCATGCTTTCTACAGACATGGATAGAACAGGGATATCATATTTCGCTTCAAGCTGTTTACGTAATTTTTCTGTTTCGGCATGATGTGGTCGAGAAGAGTTAATGACCATTATAAACGGCTTTCCAACCTCTTTTAACTCTTCTATTACACGCTCTTCAGCATCTACATAGTCCGAACGTGGTATTTCTCCAATCGTCCCATCTGTTGTAATGACAACACCAAGCACTGAGTGCTCCTGAATCACTTTTCTAGTTCCAATTTCAGCTGCTTCATGAAATGAGATTGGTTCCTCATACCAAGGTGTATGAATCATTCTTGGGCCATTTTCATCCTCATATCCTTTTGCCCCTGGCACTGTATAACCAACACAATCAACAAGCCGTACATTTACTTCAAGTCCTTCATCGACTTGAACGGCGACAGCTTGGTTCGGAACAAATTTTGGTTCTGTCGTCATGATTGTTCTACCTGCCGCACTTTGAGGCAGTTCATCTTGCGCTCTTGCTCTATCTGCTTCATTCGTGATGTTTGGTAAGACAGCTAGTTCCATAAACTTTTTAATAAATGTGGATTTACCTGTTCGAACAGCTCCAACTACACCCAAATAAATATCTCCGCCTGTTCTTTCTGCAATATCTTTGAAAATATCCACTTTTTCCAAGAGGTTCCCTCCTATCATTGAGTTCAAGGGACAAAACACCCTACAAACGATTGGACAATAGATGTTTATGATGTTGTCCGATTCTTATATGACCATATTAAGAAGTAAATAAAAAATCCTTCTTCCACATTATATTGAGTGAAAGAAGGAATATTCCTATTTTTCCATGTAAATCGGTTCATTGTTTTCATCTACTGTGTAAGAAAGTGAATATGCAGGAACAAATAATGAATTTTCAGTAAGAATGCTTGTAATATCAACACCTTGCGTAAAAGTTTTCCCACTTTCTTTTAAAGTCAAAAAGAGATCGCTTATATAATCTACAAAAACCTCACCATCTATATTAATAACAAGAGGCAAATTATTATTAGTAAAAGGTGAGATAATATAAGGCTCACTTTTATAACCTAGTTTTTTGTAATCTAAACTATAGATATTATGAGCAATTGCGTCTTTAAAAGGTGGGTATCCTTGAGATTTGATTCTCAATTTTACTTCCCTAATTTTTTCCGCAATGCGAAGATCAAACACTTTAACGCTCGGATTCGTTTCCACGTCTATTAAAACATATTGAAATACCCCACCGCTTTCATAGGCATTTCCTGGAGGGGAGGCTATAAAACGCGGAGCAAGTTTTGAAAACTCAATAGGATATTTTATGTATAGGGGAGTTTCATAATCACGAGTTTTTATTGGTAATAGTCCATTTGTCGTTTCTCTATATTGATCGACAGCTGTCTGAACAGTCTTAATCTGATCTTCATACGGTATTTGATTCTCAACTTTTCTTTCTTGAGGGTATAGACACCCGCTTAATAAAACGGATGCTAGAATTAATATTGCTATATTTACATTTAGTTTCATGTATAGCTTCTTCCCTTCAGCATCTTTCATGTTGATAGTGAAATTCAGCTAGTTGGACCAGTCAGGACAACAAAAAGCATAATAAGTCCACCAATGATCATAAATAACCAAGCTGAAATGGCAGTAACTATTTTTAATACTCTATTATTCAATTTATAACGACTGATGTAAATTGTAAACATTGCTAAAGCTAGAAGCAGCATTCCTATAATTGAAATCCACATTTTTTGCATTGACGGCGACATTTACATTCCTCCACTACTAAAATGACACATTAATAGATATTATATCATGTTCAAATGATTTAAAAGGTCATATACCATAAAACAATTGCCCAGAACAAAAGCGCAAGCGCCTGTTCAGCGACGTACACGCCCACAGGATATGAGTCCGTCGACGGCGCCACAGGACGTGGCGGTTTTAGTCGACGTTCCTCATTAAGATTCTGACGAGACAAAGGAAACACGGTGAGCCAAGAAAAGCGGAAGGCGCCTGTAGCTGGAAATAAAAGGCGAGCCGATGTTGACTTATCGTAGGAAGAATCCGAAAGTTTTCTAGTCGCTAGGCGCTTAAGCTAGACGGGTTCCACCTTCATAAAGGTTAACCACAAGGTTCCAAACTATCATTCCTGGACCACAAAAAAAGATGAAGCAATGGACGACCCTTTGCTTCATAGATGACAAACTAATACCCATTCCACCTGTTTAAGCATTTTACTTCAAAGCATTATATGCACTTAAAAAAAGAACGCATCCTCTTTTGCCTAATCACATTATAGTTGTTCCATTTGTTCACTCAAAATATCGACAAGATCTTCCATTTCGTTTGTTTTTAATCTTGCCATTAAGCGTTCTCCGGCTATCTTCGCATTTACGTCATTGAATAAAATTTGATAAAGAATTTCGGTAATAGGCATTTTGCAATTATATTTTTGTGCTAATTGGTATGCTGCCTTGGTCGTTCTTACACCTTCTACAACCATCCCCATAGACATGAGGACATCTTCTAATTTTTGCCCCTTGCCAAGCATATTACCTGCACGCCAATTGCGTGAGTGAACACTTGTGCAAGTGACAATTAAATCACCAATTCCAGCCAAACCAGAAAAAGTTAACGGATTTGCACCCATTTTTGTTCCCAGGCGAGAAATTTCCGCCAATCCTCTCGTAATAAGCGCGGCTTTGGCATTATCCCCAAAACCAAGGCCATCAGAAATACCTGCAGCAAGAGCAATAATGTTTTTAAGAGCGCCTCCTATTTCAACTCCAATTAAATCTGGATTCGTATAGACCCGAAAATGTTGATTCATAAATAAATCTTGTATTTTTTCTGCCGCTTCCATATTTTTGGATGATACAGCAACAGTTGTAGGATGTCTTAAGCTTACTTCTTCGGCATGGCTAGGTCCTGAAAGCACTACTATATCTTTCAGGATGCGTTTTGGCATCTCTTCGTCAATCATTTCTGAAATACGCAACAAACTATCTGGTTCTATCCCTTTACTTACATGCACAATCGTAAGTGGCTGCAATTGAAACTTAATAATCTCCCTTAAAGTTTCCCTTATCGCTTTAGTAGGAACGGCTAATACCACTGTTTCAATCCCATTTAAAGCTTCTTCCAACGAATTAATCGCGATAATCTTATCAGGAAGAGTAATCCCTGGTAAGTATTTTTCATTCGTGTGTCTATCGTTGATTTCATCTTTTTGCCGTTCATTTCTTGTCCATAATTGAATAGGATGTCCATTATCCGCTAAAACGAGAGCTAAAGCAGTGCCCCAACTTCCAGCCCCAATAACAGCTACTCTTTCTTTTTCATTTCCCAAGCTTATTCACCCACCTTCATATTATTTTCTTTGTCTTGTTATGATTTTTATAGGTGTCCCTTCAAAACCAAAGGCTTCCCTTATTCTATTTTGTAAAAATCTTTCATATGAAAAGTGCATGATTTCTTGATCATTTACGAATACAATAAAGGTCGGTGGTTTAATCCCTACTTGTGTTACATAAAAGATTTTTAATTTGCGCCCTTTATCAGAAGGAGTAGGATTCATTGCTATTGCATCCGCAATTACATCGTTCAAAACACTTGATTGAACGCGCATGGAGTGGTTTTCACTTGCCATTTTTATTGCAGGCAGCAAGTTTGTCAATCTTTTTCTTGTTTTTGCCGAAACGAAAAGAATAGGAGCATAATCTAAAAACAAGAAATGAGCTCTAATTTTTTCTTCAAATTCATTCATCGTTTTTTCATCTTTATCAACAGCATCCCATTTGTTGACAACGATAATAACAGCTCTACCAGCTTCATGAGCATAGCCCGCGATCTTTTTATCTTGTTCTAATATTCCTTCTTCTCCATTTAAAACAACAAGTACAACATCAGATCGGTCAATCGCCTTTAATGCTCTTAACACACTATATTTTTCTGTGGTTTCATAGACTTTTCCTTTTTTACGCATTCCTGCAGTGTCTATAATCGTATATTTTTGCCCTTCGTATTCATATGATGAATCGATCGCGTCTCTCGTTGTACCAGCTATATCGCTGACAATGACTCTTTCTTCACCAAGAAAAGCATTAACGATAGAGGATTTTCCGACATTCGGTCTTCCGATTAAACAAAATTTAATGACATCCTCATCTATATTTTCCTCACTAGTTTGTGGAAAATGTTTGACTACTTCATCAAGCAAATCTCCCAAACCAAGACCATGTGAACCTGAAATAGGGAAAGGTTCATTAAAGCCTAGTGAATAAAAATCATAAATTTCCGCACGCATTTCAGGGTTATCCACTTTATTTACTGCTAACACGACTGGTTTCTTGGACCGAAACAGAATCTTCGCCACTTCTTCGTCTGCAGAAGTAACCCCTTCCCTACTATTTACGATGAAAATAATAACATCTGCCTCGTCTATTGCAATTTCCGCTTGCAAACGGATTTCCTCTAAAAATGGAGCATCCCCCATTTCGATTCCGCCCGTATCGATTATATGAAATTCATTAGAAAGCCATTCACCAGCACCATAAATCCGATCTCTCGTTACGCCAGGAGTATCTTCAACAATAGATACACGTTCTCCTACAATTCGATTAAAAATAGTTGATTTACCTACATTAGGACGACCAACAATCGCCACAGTCGGTTTAGTCATTTCATCCACTCACTTTAAAGTTAATCTTTTGTTCTACTGAGAAATCGTACCATATTATTTGAATAAAAGGTAATGATAATCATTTAATGGGAAATTTTTTTATTTCCCTTTATTCTCGTTATTGAAGTTAGATTCGAAATAAAGTTAATAAACAGAATTGAAAAGACAGTTATGGAAATAATGTCTAAATATTCCATGGATCCTATTAAATAAGGCATATCCCATTTGCTTAAGAAAGCAGCAAATACAACATCTCCTTGAATAGTACCAAGACATATAAAAAGAATTCGAAGTTTAACGGATGATGAATATATAAAATAACTAAATATAAATAAAACAAATGACATGAGGACTACTCTATCTATGAACATTAAAATAGGATCGTACATTTCAAATAATAGAAATCCTGCATATCCTACCATTAAAGTAAAAACAGTAAATAATAAATGAAGCTGCTTTTTTAACGGCAATCTAGATGCTAAATAATAACATATGCCCAACATCAATAAGCTTGCTCCAGATATATTAAGAGAATAAAACCTTATTGTAATCGACTTTAATATAATAAAAATTAAAGCAAACATTGCAATCAAGCATCTATACCTTGAATGTTTATCCATGATAAATGTTGCGTAAATCCAAATTATCCATGCAATGAGTAAAAAAATCATTCCTTGCATTGCCATCACCTCCGCTAACAGTATAGGGAAGGTAATGAAAATTTAATCAGATAATTTGAAAAACAATCCAAAAAAGCATAAACCCATTGTTTATCGAAGTAATCGCGTGAAGGGATAAATCCGTTAATGTTTTACTAGTGGCACCTATCAATGATTGAAAAACTTCAACTATAAAATCCAGCTCACGAAGGGTAACAATCTTTCTCAAAAAAATCTTTACTTTAAATACCTACAATTTTCAAAGAAAAAACCTCCCGATTTTACGGGAGGTTTTGATCCATATAGCTACAGCGCCTATCGACTAGCAACTCCTTGTCCTTTTCCCAGCATTAAGTCAAAGGTCTAAAAAGGAACGTCGACGGACCCACATCCTGTGGGCCTTTACGTCAATAAACACGTGCTTCCGCTTTTATTTATTTAAAACCCTTTAATTTATCTCCAATCATATCGCTTAATTGGAATCCTTTGGACTCTTCCGGTAATTCATAATCTTTTACTTGATCATTTTGATCTTCAAGCTCTTTCATGCTTAAAGAAAGTCTTTGGTCTGCTTCATTAACATCCAGCACTTTGACTTTAACAGTTTGTCCCTCTTGTAAAACTTCATGAGGCGTTCCGATATGTTTGTGGGATATTTGCGAAATATGGACAAGTCCTTCTACCCCTGGGAACACTTCGACAAACGCTCCAAAGGATACTAAACGTTTTACTGTTCCTTCCAAAATTGTTCCTCTTGGTGCTTTTTCAGCAATATTTGACCAAGGTCCCGGCAATGTTTCTTTAATTGATAAGGAAATTCTTTCATTATCACGATCGACTGAAAGGACTTTTACTTGGACTTTCTCTCCTTCTTTTACAACGTCAGATGGTTTTTCAATATGCTCGTGTGAAAGTTGGGAAATGTGTACGAGTCCATCGACACCACCGATATCAACAAAGGCTCCAAAATCTGTAAGTCTTTGAATAGTCCCTTCAATTACTTGGCCAGATTCAAGTTTTTCAAGAATAGCTTGTTTTTCGCGATTTTTTTCTTCTTCTATCACGATTCGATGTGATAAAATTAGACGGTTTTTCTCTTTATCCAACTCAACAATTTTAAAAGAAAGAGTTTTTCCTTGATAATCAGAGAAATCTTCCACGAAATGATCCTCTACCATTGATGCAGGTACGAAGCCTCTCACACCCAAATCAACTACTAAACCGCCTTTAACTATTTCATTTACTTCAGCGTCGAATACTTCATTATTTTGGAATCGTTTTTCAAGCGTTTCCCAAGCATTCTCAGCATCCACTTTACGCTTTGAAAGTACGAGGAGCTCTTCTTCCACTTTGGTCACGATTAAATCTAACACTTCACCTTCGTGGACCACATCAGAAGCTTTTTCAACATGAAGGCTCGAAAGCTCACTTATTGGAATAATACCATCTAGCTTGCTTCCTTCCAAATCAACCAAGACTTGTTTTTCTTCAATCTTAGTTACCGTGCCTTTAACGCGGTCTCCTTCAGAGAAACTTTTAACTTCAATATTATTCATATCCTCCGTCATATGTACTCCTCCTATCCTGCTTTTAAAACTGTAAGGATTTCCATTCTTGTTACATCCTCACATAATCCAAAAAAATCATCTTGTAATAAACTTCTTATAAATGCTTTATTTTGTCAAGCGATTGCGTTTATAGTTCCTAAAATAAATCAATTTTTATGTTCGTCTACTAATTTCCTAATCTCGGACATAATTATTTCTGTAGCTGCTTCTGCCGATATTTTATTCTCTCTCATTTCGGTAAAATCAATCGGTTTTCCGTATACGACAATTAATTTTTTAAAAGGCTTATACGGCCCGATAATCGCACACGGAACAACAAGTGCGTTTGATCTAAGAGCAAAAAATCCTGCACCCGCTAGCCCCTTACCAACTTCTCCTGTTAAGTTCCTAGTTCCTTCCGGAAATAGTCCTACTACTTTCCCCTCTTTTAAATACTTTAAACCCGTTCTTAATGCCTCTCTATCGCTCAGCCCTCTTTTTACGGGAAATGCTTGAATGTTTTCCATTAGCTTCTTACTCCATGGACGTTTAAACAATTCTGCCTTTGCCATAAAATAGATTGGGCGTGGTGCCGTAATGCCCACAACAGGAGGATCCAAATTATCAATATGATTTGTGCAAAGCAAAACACTTCCATCTTTCGGGAAATGTTCAGTCCCCCTCGTTTCAATTCTATATAATGGTTTAAGGACAATACTTACAACTGTCCTCGCAAATGAATAGAAATTCATTTAGTTTCAATCCTTTCCAAAGCAAGAGTTAATATTTTTTCGGCCACTTCTTTTATAGATAATGAAGATGTATCAATTTCTATTGCATCTTCCGCTTTTCTTAAAGGCGAAATCTCCCTTTCCGAATCTTGTTTATCACGTAGCATGATCTCCTCTTTTAATTTTTCCAAATTTGAAGGAAATCCTTTTTGAAGATTTTCCAGGTGGCGTCGCTCAGCTCGAATGTCCACACTAGCAAGTAAAAATATTTTTAACTCCGCATTTGGCAAAACTTTTGTACCAATATCTCTACCGTCCATTACGACTCCGCCATCCTTGCCGAACATTTGCTGACGAAATACCATTTCTTCACGAACTGCTTTTATGGCAGCTACCTTAGAAACTTTATTCGTTACTCCTTCTCCTCTAATTTGTTTTGTCACATCATTCCCATCCAAGTAAATCAGCTGTCCATTGGCCGAGGGTTTTAATTGAATAGTTGTATGCAACAATAACCTTTCGATTTCTGTATCATCATTTATATCAACTTTATCTACAATTGATTTATACGTTATTGCCCTGTACATGGCACCTGTATCAACGTAAATATATGATAGTTTTTCAGCGATCATTTTTGCGACGGTACTTTTTCCTGCTGCGGCTGGACCGTCTATAGCTATGCTAATTTTCTTCATCTTTTTCACCTGCTTAGTCATTTTCCTAATCTATATTACCATAGAACGACATAGACAAATCATATTATCAATAAAAAAATGAGAACAAGCATATGTCCTCATTCTTTACCATTAAAAACATTTAATTTTGGCTGTTCTTCGATGCCTGCCGTACCCTCGTATATAATTAGTTTATTCGTGTATTTAAGGAAGCCCATTTCATGAAAGCCTTGTACCAGTATTAAAATGATAAGATGAATCATTACGAGTTTAAGTAAAATGCGTTCCATTGTACTCATAATACCACTCCGTTTTCTTCTTATCATCGGTCAAAAAAACAATCTATATACTATTAATTTGTTAAACCTCTTTTACGATATTCTAATTGTTTTTCAAAACAAAAACGCATTAGCTGTTGCTGTTCTACATTTTTTACGTTTAAGAACTGGATTGAGGCAAACTGACGTTTCTTTTTGTCAAACGATCTAATGAGTCTGCAATCAAGATTTAAATAAACATACTCTCCAGATTGCATAGGCAAGACAACACATATTTTTCCTATTTCTCCTCTATTTATTGTTACATTTTTAGGTAAAAGAACCGCACAGCCACCAGCACTAAAATCTTCTGTAACAGTTGGAATTACATCCCCCGATTCTAGTAATTGCAATGATACATCAATTGCAACATCGATACGCACAAACTGTCTTCTTTGTATTTTCATTAAATGTTCAACATCTGGAAAAGTTAGCACGAGTAAAGGAATTTGATTTTTTACCCTACCGATGATTTTCGTTTTAAATAAATATGCTCCAGATTCTTCATCCACAAAGCTGGCATACATATGTGTATCTGTCCGCAAAAATTTTGTTTTATTACTTGTAACTCCGAGCGGATAAGAAATATAAATTTTATTCTCATCAAAATCTGCAATTTTCGCTTTATATTTTTCTTCATTTTGATTATCCGTTTCCAAAAGAAGCTCCATTCCGACCTTTAACATGAATGCCACACCCCGTAGAATTAATAAGCAATTAATTCTATTATCGCACGTATAGAAAAAAAAATATAGGCAGAAATGCTATATTCTGCCTATATTGTTTCTTCATAAATGGGTTCAGCATTTTTTAGTTTTTCTACTTTTTCTTCAGTACCATCTTGAGCATTAATATAAATTCTGTACGTATCTTGATCTATCGTACCAATAAACTCGTAGCAGAACACTTCCTCACCAAGTTCGTTTGTAATAACAGCAAGACCATCCTCCATTACTTTTAAATTTTTATTTAAGTAGCCTCGTGCATCATCTTTTGACAATTTTGGCTTAGAAATATTTCTTTTTTTATGTCCTTTTAAATAATCGTTAGCTGAAAATCCAATAATTTGTCCATTATCAAGAGCTACCTTCACTTTAATAGATTCGGGATAAATCTTGACCCCATTTTGATTTGTCACGTACGTAAATAAACCAACCGTATCGTATTGCATGCTATCAGCAGCTTCAAGATTTTTAAACCCGTGATCATTTAGGAAATTACTTGCTTTTCCCATTGCATCGTTCAAACTTAGCTTTTGGCTGCCTATATCCCGGTGATTAATAAGCCAAATAGGGTAGCCGCCCGTTTTTGTAATATCTAAACTTGCACCATCTCCATTTCCAACGTCAAGGTTGACACTATAAAAATGAAACGGAGAACCTTTTCCACTTTCAACAACCCTAGATTCATTTACGGTTTTAATCCCTGAATATTTTTGAGCAAGAGTAAGTGCTTCCTCTTTTGTAATGGTTTTGCCTTTTAAATGGTCAAAATTTTGTTGCTTTTTTTGAAAAGAAACAACAGTAGGGTCTTGTAAATTTTCTTCATCGTATCCTTTTGCTCTCTTATCTACTGTTTTAAAGCCATCTATAATTGTATTATCTGCATTTTCTTTCCCAGATGCGAGAGCCAAATTAACATCCATCCAGCGAAGATTATTTTTTATTACTAAATGTTGAACTTTTCTCAGTTCATTGCGAATATCGTCACTTTGACTATACATTTTTTTCAACAGAGCATATTCATTTTTGGATAACGGCTCTTTATCAAGATCTCTTACAGCAGTTTTATAGCTGAAATTACCGATATTTGTCAAAAAATTCTCAGTTTTATTAAATGGCATTAAAGTTAATGGGAGCTGACCCACTTGACCTCGTGCATCAGATGTGATTCGCCATACATCTGCAAGTGCTGGTGAAAGAGATTTTTTTGAATTCATCGCTAAAGCTGACCCAATTTTTTCATGAAGAACATCCATCTGATAGGCAAGATCATGGAATGCCCTTTGATAATTATTTTCGGCATTAATCAAGATTGCATTTTTTTCTTGATGTTCTTGATATCCCCAATAGGCGGTACCTGCAACACCTATCGCTAGTACTACAATTAGTATATTCCTGATCATAAAAAGTCACCTCGCGTTTTACATGCAAAAAATATGTTCTCCGATTTGTTTGATTTGTGGTCTTGACCATATCCAAGCGCTTGTAGCTGTGTTGGGATTAAAGTAATACAAAGCACCCTCAGTTGGATCCCAACCGTTTATTGCATCAAGGACAGCCCTTTTAGCCGTTTCATTCGGTGTTAGCCAAATTTGACCATCTGCAACGGCTGTAAAAGCAAGAGGTTCAAAGATTACACCCGCCACAGTTTTCGGGAATTCAGCACTGTTCACACGATTTAAAATGACGGCAGCTACTGCAACTTGTCCTTCATATGGTTCTCCTCTTGCTTCTCCGTGAACTGCATTCGCCATTAAAGTTATGTCATTTTGTGAAAAACCTGTAGGAGTATTGGCCGCAGTAGGTTTTGGTGCTTGAGCAGGCTTTGGTGCTTGAGTAGCCTTATTTTTTTTACTTGGCCCTGTTTGATTCGCGAGCGGTGTTCCTCCATAATGGGTAAATGATTTTCCTTTATTTATTTGTCCCATCACAAATTGTTTATCATATTTAGATGCTTTAACAAGTTTTTCTTTTGTTTCCGGCCCCGCCAATCCATCTACCGGCATCCCAAAATCATTTTGAAAATTCCTTAAAGCCCAATAAGTCCCCCATCCGAAAACACCATCAATTTTCCCTGTATAAAAACCAATATATTGTAGCCGGGCTTGTAGCTCTATTACATCGTCTCCGACTGCACCTCTTTGAATAACTTGATTAGTAAAAGCATTGGTTTCATTCACATTTGTAGTTGATAACAAAATGGTACAAATGAATAAAAGGAAGATAAGTCTTGCTACTTTGCAATATCTCATGTTTATTTTCCTCCAACTATAATTTTCATAGGATTAGTTTCCGAATTTAGGAGGTTTTTATGCAAAAATTTCTTTAGTATTAGAGCAAAAAAAAAAACACTGTATTCATTTTCAGATTACAGCGCTTTTTTCCTTTTCTCTTTCGTAATGATATTTCTTTGTCAGTAAGTGGGCATGCTTCACTTTTCTTAAACCAAAAAACCAAAGCAGCAACATAAAAGGGAGGATATAAAATAACCATTGTTTTTCAGAAATAAGAATATAATCGTAAATACCATGCAAAATAAACGGCACAAAAAAAGAAGCGAGTAACCAGTATTTTCTTTTTCCGTTAATATTAAATTTTGCTTTTCCTAAATAATATCCCATAAAGACTCCGAACAAAGCATGACTAGATACTGGGAACAAGGCACGGCCGAACGCATATTCAATTCCATTTGCAACTAAATATAAAATATTTTCAACCGTTGCAAATCCTAAAGATAAGCTGGCAGCATAAACAATTCCATCATAAGGTTCATTAAAATCTGCATGTTCATAAACAGCAAATAAGATTATAAACCATTTAAAAAACTCTTCTAATAAAGAAGCAGATAAAAAAGAATGAAGGAAACCGTTCTCGATTATCCCTTCTTTAACGAGGACATACTGAAGAAACATAATCGGAAATGTTAAAATAGCACCAAATAAAAAAACCTTAAATACATTTAAAACTGGTTCTTGCTCGTATTGATCCCGCAAATAAAAATAGCTGATAAGTGCTAATCCGGGAGCGATACCAGCAGATAAAACCCCTATCATAGTGAGTCCTCATTTCTTATCCTTTCCTTAATGGTAACATGGAAAGGATAAGTTGAAAATGTAATAATTATGAAATCCGAACAATATATTGAACTTCTTAGTTTTTCAAATAAATTAAGAGAAATAGCATAAAAAAAGACAACCATAAATACCAAAAAATGGATATTACGGTTGTCTTGTTTTAAATTTATTGCCGACTTTTTAAATACTTCTTAGAGCGTAAGGATCGGTTTCTACTGCAAAATAATAAGACTTATGCTGAGCCCCAGCAGGCTCTTATTGCAATGTGGCTCACCCTACACTTACAAATAAAGATGTGTAAGTCAAAAATAAAAGAGTTTTTTAATGCCCTCTCAACGAAGGGATGTTATATTTTTATTTTGATTGTATTGATTTTGCAATTAGTCCGCCATGGTGGCGTCCATTTTCAATAAATATTTCATTGGCATCGTTACCTGCTGCAATCACTCCAGCGATGTATAAGTTTGAAATATTTGTTTCCATTGTTTCTGGATTAAACAATGGTTTTCCAGTTTCAGCTTCTATTTCAACACCCATTTTTCTAATGAAATCATGATCAGGATGATAGCCAGTCATAGCGAATACAAAATCATTTTTTATTTCATGTTTCTCCGAATCAACTTCATATACTAGTGTACTTGGTGTAATTTCAACCACAGACGCGTCAAAAATCATTTCAATTTCATTACTTCTCACTAACGCTTGAAATTCTGGAATAATCCACGGTTTAACACTTGGAGAATAATCGTTCCCTCTGTATAAACATGTCACTTTTGCTCCTGCTTTGTGCAATTCCAAGGCTGCATCAACCGCTGAATTCTTTCCGCCAATGACGACAACATCTGTATCAAAATATGGATGGCCTTCTTTAAAATAATGAAAAACCTTATTTAAATCTTCTCCGGGTATTCCCATATAATTAGGATGATCATAATATCCTGTTGCAATAATGACATATTTTGCTTCGTAATTGCGGATACTTGTTTTAACTTTAAATTTTTCATTTTCTTTTTCTACAATCTCTACAGTTTCAAAGCGATTAATACGTAGATCCTTTATTTTGGCAACTTCCCGATAATATGTAAGAGCGTGATTTCTTTTAGGTTTCCGTTCAACAATAATAAATGGAACATCTCCAATCGACAGTTTTTCGCTAGAGCTAAAAAATGTCTGATGGGTAGGATAATTGTAAAGGGCATTTACAATATTTCCTTTTTCTATAATAAGAGGGTTCATGCCTATCTCTTTCATTGCTATGGCAGCAGCTAGTCCACAAGGGCCTCCCCCTACTATAATACAATCTTCATGTTGCATATGACGACTCTCCTTCTATCAAATCAATGACGCGTAAGATGTATTTTCATATTCAAAATTTTTGAAAACTAAACTAGTTGAATTCCTGAACAAAAGCACAAGCGCCTGTTTATCGACGTACAGGCCCGCGGGATGCGGGTCCGTCGGCGTTGCCACAGGACGTGGCGTCTTTAGTCGACGTTCCTCTTTTGGCCTTCGACTGAGATAAAGAAAACACGGCGAGGTTGAAAAGCGTAAGGCGCCCGGATAAAAGAAGGAAGGCTAAGTGCGCAACGTCCTGTTGCAACGCCTTCCTGACCCGCATCCTGCGTGCCTCCGACAAGCAAATGTTCTGAGTCAAAAAAAAGTCTGCACTTTGACTTTTTATTGACTCAGGTTATTTGACCTCGAGGGGCTGGCGTCTGAAGCTAGACAAGACGAGCTGATGTTGACTTACGCAAAAGAGAAGGACAAGAAGTTTGCTAGTCGATAGGCGCTGGAGCTGGACGGCAACTATATCCTAGAAAATTATCCACAAAGTTTTCAATTAATAATTTCCTTAACAATAAAAAATCTCCTATCTATCATGATAGGAGATTTCTAAATATCGTGCAAAGATTATGATTCAAAAGTAATGGTGCAATGTTTGTATCGCATTATTATTAATTATTTTTTTTCCATAATCCTCTAAATACTCAATTGAGGTGTTGACAAGATTTCCATATTCCTCACATATTCCGTAAAGAGTGTTACTTCTTATACCTGTTTTTGTTATCGTTAAATAATAATAGGATTTAATGTAAAATAATGAGCTTTGTAGTTCCCCAAGATTACGATGTGAAAGACTTTTCGCCAATAAAATGCAATGTTCTATATCATCAAATGCAATGATGATAATTTGATCATTGGCCGGATGATACTTTTTCTTGCCTTCAGTTGGCGCGTCTTTCATGTCATCTTCATCTATAGTTAGAATCAATACTAGCTCCTTAGATGTAAGTGAATATATATCGATTGATACAGCCCCGTATGTGTCTAATTCATATATACGGCTTGCCTCATCGAGCATCTCATCAAACAATGAATCCCATATAAATGTATCTTTCATCATTTCCTCTTGTAAAAAGCCTTTACATGTAAGTTCTTCAAATGATATGGAATATTTAATTTGATTAGATGATATGCGCTCCAGCCTCATGAAACCGCCCCCTGAATGTTGCTCTTACCCCATTGTATGAAGGAGGTGGTGGATTGTTCATGAGATAGGTTGATCACTATTTTCATTTTTAATCATAAGTAAATGTGTTTCTGCCTGTGCTCCAAGCCTAAGCGGAAGTAGTGTTGTTCCATATCCATTACTAGTAAGAAGAATTGTTCCGTGCACCTTTCTTATTCCTCCTTTACGATACGGACCAATTCCAAAAATGCGAATTTGCCCACCATGTGTATGTCCGCTTAACACGAGTGAAATTTTATCGATATTCGGTACAGAATGTATAGTTTCAGGGTTATGACATATTAAAATTTTAAACGCTTCCTCATCTACCTGATCCATTAAAAGGTCAAGTGGAGGCAATTCTTGAGTTAAGTCATCTAAACCAATTAAAGCCATTTTCTTATCATTTTTATTTATGTAATATATTTTGTTTAAAAGTTCATTCACTCCTAATAAATTGAAAACGTCTCTTAATTGATGTGTAGCTACTTCATAATCATTATTACCCCATACAAAGAAAACTGGAGCAATATGTATAAGCTTCTTTAAATTATTTGCTACCCTTTCAAGAGGAACCCCTTTTTCTGTCAAGTCACCGCCGATGACAATAATGTCCGCTTTTCCTTTAATTTGTTCTACGATTGAATCACTTATCCTTCGCCTATGGATATCAGAAATAAAAAATATATTAAATTCACCAATCTCCTTTGGGAAGTTTGAAAACTTCAATAATTGAATTTTAACTTCATCTCTAAATGCTTCTCTAAACATATAAATTATCAGCATTACCGCACATAAAAAGATAGCGATAATTAACAGTTCCACAAGATCACCTTATTTTCACTGGAATACAGAAATTATAACATGATGGAAGTTATATATCTTAATTCTACGCTGACGCTTTCGAATTAAGACGAGTGATATGTCATACAATGGAATGATGACAGTAAAAGGAGGTATTGTATGCCTAGCTTCTATAAATCCTACATGCCCTATATAAGCCCGTTTGACCCTTGCCCTCCAATCACGGTAAAAACTTATTCTACTCCTCCTAATTTATATATGGGTTTCCAACCGCCTAATTTACCTCAATTTTCACCAAAAGAAGCGTTAAAAAAAGGGACGCTTTGGAAAGCTTTCTACGATCCATATTATAGTCCCTATGAAAGGGCACGGGAGGAGGCAGAGATATGAAACAGGTGCCTCAAAAATATTATGATTTAATGCAAGAGCTACAAGAGGTGGATTTCGTAATCGTCGAATTAGCATTATATTTGAATACTCATCCAAACGATCAAGAAGCAATCCAACAATATAATGCATTTATCCAAATGAGGAATAATGTTAAAAATCAATTTGAAAAAGAATTCGGGGCTTTAACAAGTTTTGGAAGCAGCTATTCAAAATATCCTTGGGACTGGAAAGAAGCTCCTTGGCCATGGCAAGTATAAATGCATTGAAAATAGGAGGTAATGGTCTATATGTGGGTATATGAAAAGAAACTACAGTATCCAGTTAGAGTTAGCCAATGCAACCCAATGCTTGCCAAGTTTTTAATTGAGCAGTATGGTGGCGCAGATGGAGAACTCGCTGCAGCCCTTCGCTACTTAAATCAACGATATAGTATTCCTGATAAAGTAATTGGGCTATTGACTGATATAGGGACAGAAGAATTTGCCCATCTAGAAATGATTGCCACAATGGTTTATAAGCTAACCAAGGATGCGACTCCTGATCAACTTAAGGAAGCGGGACTTGGAGCCCATTACGCTAATCACGAAAAAGCTCTTTATTACGAAAATGCTGGTGGTGTCCCTTGGACTGCCACATATATACAGGCAAAAGGAGACCCAATCGCTGATTTATATGAAGATATAGCTGCAGAGGAAAAAGCGAGGGCCACATATCAGTGGATCATTAATATGAGCGATGATCCCGATTTAAATGACGGCCTTCGTTTCTTAAGAGAAAGAGAAATTATCCACTCGCAACGATTTAGAGAAGCAGTGGAAATATTAAAGGAAGAACAGGATCGTAAAAAGATATTTTAAATAATAAAGTGGGAAGGAAATAAATTAATCGCTTAATCTCTTTTCTTTCTAGTTCACCGCATAAATAATGATAACACCGTTTGGACATTCCGAACGGTGCCTTTTCTACTCCATCAGTCCCAAAAGCAAATACTCTCTCATGGAGATAACTCCATTTACAGAAATATGATGAATTCTTTGAAGTTTTTTTACTGCGTTTTCTGTTCCAACATTGTATATTCCATCAATCTGCCCTTTATATAATCCCATACCTTTTAATCTTTCTTGTACGAGTTGAACTAAGTTCCCCTTTGAGCCGATAGAAAGATTTTTATATTCGCCTTTTCCAATTCCGGTAATTGGGCCATCAATATGTACTTTCGCACCTTTTGGAATAAGTTTATATAATTGCTCAACATCTTGATTCCGCATTCTGATACAGCCGCTGCTTACATTTCTGCCAATGAAACTTGGTTTATTTGTCCCATGAATACCATACATACCCCAAGGAACATTTAACCCTAACCATCTCGTCCCAAATCCACCACCCCATGATTCTGCTTTATAATTCACTTCAAAAATACCAATCGGTGTTGGAGACAATTCTTTTCCTGGGGCAATAGGATATCTCTTGATAACTTTATTTTTTTCAATGACTATAAGTTCATTTGACCATAGATCAACTTTTATATAAATGCTTTCATTCCCATAGGCATACATATATTTACTTGGTAAAAATAATAAAAAAGACACAAAAAAAAGAAACAATAAACGTATTTTCATCAGATATACTTCCTTATCTGTTTCATTAACTTTATTGTTTCTTTTTTTGTCGTTTTTACACGAAAAATCGAATCATTTGCTTTGATGATATAAATTGATATCGTAGTTTTTTTTCATTTGCTCAAAAACCCTATGTCGCTGGTTCCATTTGTCTCCCTTCCATAAGTCTTTACTTTTCTCGATAATCTCACATCTCAAAGCATGATACTCTTTTTTTGATTTCTCTTTTTTATCAAATATCACCTTCACAGATCCGAATAAAGTAAAAACAATAAAGAAAAGAGTTAAAAAATGATTCTTTCTCACAAAGAAAGAAAACATATCGAACATATTGGAACCGTTCGTTTCCACTGTTGTTTTATAAAAAAAGAAAAAAACGAAAAAACCAAAAACGAAGGCCGTTGTTAGCAAAAGAAAATGAATATTTTTATAACGATTATATTTAAGCCGTTTATCAATCAAGTTTTGAAGCATTTGTTTCGTCGTTTGATCGGTATGGTCACCTAATTCCACCAAAAATTGTTCCATCTTTTTCACCTCGATATCTAGTCCATATTAGAAAATATGAACTAGATATTCGGAGTATGACTTTATGGTAGTGGTATTTTTAGTGACTGACCTACCTTGATTTCATTTCCAGTAATGCTATTAGCTTCCTTTATTTTTTCAATTCCACTTTGACTCTTATAATATTGCATGGAGATCCTAAATAAGGTCTCTCCTTTTTGAACAGTGTGATACACAACTTTTGCTTCCTCCTGTTGTACAGGTGGTTCTTCAGCCTTTTGCTCTTGATCTACCTTTTCGGGCTTGTGTTCAGATTGAGGAACTTCCACTTTTTGTTCTTCAGCTTTCTGTTCTGTTTTTTCTCCTTCTGTTTTATTATCTTCAGTTTTTGCTTTATCTTCTTCCTTCTCTTCTACTTTGTTTTTATCCTCTTTATTATCATCTGTCTCTACAACTGGTGTATTTGAGGGGTCTTTATGATCAATAGAAGCTTCAATACTATTATCTTCGGCAAATGATATTTCTTCACCAACTCCGTTAGCCGAAGTGGAGGCATTGTCTTTTTCTTTATTAAATAAATAAATGGCATATGCCCCTGGAAGCAAAAGAAGTACGACAAGCAATATGAGAGGAATCGTAATTTTTATTTTCTTTTGTTTTGACGTCCCCTTTTCATCACTATTCTTCCTTTTTCTTTTTCGATTTTTTTGTCCGTGTACTTCCATTCTTGATGGAAGCCTACTTGAAAGATCGTCTGAATCACGGTATGTTTCTTTTTGATTATTTGACATATTTGATCCCTTCTCTTTAATCATTATGAACGGAATTACGACTCATTTTAATGCCTAACAAAAAGTCAATCATAAAATGCGTGATGATGACTGGAAAAATTTGTTGGCCTGACCATTCATATATTAGGCCAATCCAAAGGCTTAACAAGGAAACATTTAACAGCAAATACCAGTTTGATAAATAACGAAAATGGATGAATGAAAAAATGATACTCGCAATCCAAAAACCAAAATGTGTTTGAATTACTCCCCGAAATAGCAGTTCTTCGGAAAAAGCAATCAGTAATGAAAGGACACCGATTTTCCAAATTGGCATGCCGGAAAATATCTTTTCATTAATTCCACCATCATCATAATATTCATTTGGTACTTTTTTCATTAATACTAAATCAAGTGCAACTACGGTTAGACCGCTGCACAATCCTATAACAATCCAAACGATATCCCAATGAAAGAGTTTCAAAATAGTTGACATATCAGGAAATAGTATCCAACACAGTATAAGTGCTAATAAAATAATTAATGACTGCGTCAATAATAAATGAAATACTAGTTCCTTTCCCGTTAAATTTTTTGCAATTTCTGCCTGTCTATTTTTTTTCATCGTCATCCGCTTTCTATAAGCAATAGTTGCTGAAGCCTTTTTTCCCAAGAAAGATTTTCCGCTTTTGAATCCATTACCTGTTTTTCTTGAAAATCATTGATATTAAAACTACATATATCACAACAATTTATCGGTGGTTTAAGCAGTTTTTCGTTGAAATGGTTCATGACTTGCATTCTTCTGCAATTATATGAATGTACCCACCTTAGCATTTGTTTAAGTTTATTTAATTTAAACAAGCGTCTTTCCTGTTTAATCGCTTTTACTTGGTCGGCGTTCATATTAGATGATTGATAAAACTGCAAAAACCGCCATTGGGTTTCGGTTAAATTAAGCTCTTCTGCACCTTTTTTGTTACTTTCATTGGAGTAATAAGATTCAATTTGTATATCATTAGGGAGCTCGTTTTCTATAAGTTGGAGTTGTAATAATTCGTCTCCATTGCAATACAACATGAAAGCGATGCTTTGTTTAGAATCCCTGCCTGCTCTGCCAACTTCTTGTAAATAAGATTCCATTTGTCCAGGGATGTGATAATGAATAATAAAGCGAATATTATTTTTGTTAATTCCCATTCCAAATGCACTTGTGGCACAAATAATCTTGATTTGGCCGTATAAAAATTGTTGTTGTATTAAAATTCGTTGTTCTGGATCCATACCACCATGATAAGCTGCTACGTCGTTAAAACCGTTTTGGCGCAAATATTCCACTGTTTCCTCAGCGAGACGTTTACTAGAAAAATAGATCACTCCTGGCTTTTCTAATAAACGGATTAATTCAATCAATCTTTGTTTTTTTTTCATATGTTTTTCAAATTTCTCGACGACTAAACTAATATTTGGCCGATCTACAGAATAAATAAATTCTTTAGGATTATTTAATTGCAAATATTGTTTAATATCTTCTCGTACTTCAATTGTTGCGGTAGCAGTTAACGCTAGAACTGGAGGATCGCCCAGTCTTGACCGAACTGCTCCAAGATTTAAGTAATCAGGGCGGAAATCATGACCCCATTGGGATATACAGTGTGCCTCATCAATAACAAATAGTGAAATTTCCAATTGCTCAAGCTTTTTTATAATATATTCTGAACTCAGCATTTCAGGTGAGATGTAAATAAAGCGAAAGTAAGAAAGATTTTGTAAAACTCTGTTCTTCTCGTTAAAACTTAAAAATGAATTTAGTGCTACCGCTCTCTTTTCACCAATCATTCTTAGTTGATCAACTTGATCCTGCATTAAAGATATTAAAGGAGATACAATGAGAACTGTTCCATTTAATAGATACCCGGGCAATTGATAACAAAGAGATTTCCCCGTTCCCGTCGGAAGCATGGCCAATACATCTGATTTATTTAAAACGGCATCGATAATCTCTTCCTGACCTTTTCTAAAAGAACCGAAACCAAATATGTTCATTAATACTTCATGTTTACTCACATCTTTTCACCGGCCTTCGCGAGTACTAGGCGAATTTGGAAGTAAGAGCTATCCTTCACTTTTTCTTTAATTGGTTTTAACTTTTTATGACCAAGTTGTTTTGCGGTTTCCAGTATTGCCGCAGCCTGTCTATTTTCCACAAAGGGCTTAATGGAAAATTCCGGATCCAATAAGGCAATTTCAATAATATGGTCTTCAACCGTACCCTGTTTTAATTTTCTCAGTTCAGCAATTTGTGTAATCGTGAGATCTTGTTGAAGAAGCTTGTAAGTATGTACAGTCGATTTTGTAAGGGGTAATGGTTTATAAATATCTGAAACTAATGTAAAGAGAAACGGATATCTTTTCTTTTCGCTAATAACAGTTTGAATTAAATAGTGGAGCCCATTCAAAAATCGAAAATATGATTCTATTTCTTCTAAGCCAACATTATCCGCAATTTGTTTTTGTGTTAAACCTATCAGTTCAAAGCCGCTTAGCCTAGCTACTATAAAATAAGGATCCTCAGGAAAATCATTAGAAAATATTGATTGCATTTCACTGTATAAGTCCTTTGATATACACAAACGATTTCCGTGATCATTCCTAAAAAAATCTCTCACCCAACCTAGTACTTCTTCATCTCTTTGGATCGGAAAATAACGATTTACGGAATGATTTAAATGGGACAAAGCTTGGATTAATAAGGTTAGCCTTTTCCAAAATTGAATTGACGTATCTTGATATTTCCATCCATCAATATAGTTAAAGTTTTTTGTCTCTTGAAAGAAAAGGGAATATGACTTATTTCCTTCTTCGGTCACTTTACATTTAGTTGTATCTTCCAAAAAGGATATATATGATTTCTCATGAAGTTCCTCAATATTAAGTTCAAATTGCCGCCGACCTAATCCCGGCATTGTTTTAAATAATGGGGATAGCTTATATAAATGGGCATCTTGAATAGTCTGTGATGATTTCTTTCCTGCAAGTAAATGATATATAGAATAAATAGTACGATCGCCATTTATCGTGTCTAAACATCTTAATATCAAGGCATGCAAAAAAGTCATAATAAACGCTTCCCTTAACTACTTTTAGTCTCTATATTTTACCATGTATTCTATATTTCGACTATGTCTACATTTATTTGGTTTTTTTCGACATGCGGAAAGAAACATTGATCTACCGTCGTATTTGTTGAAATGTAGTTCTAAGAGACTTAGAATATAGGTAGTAAACTTTCCATGTTAATTGGAGTTTTTAAGTATAGATAAGGATTAGGAGGCTTTTTAATGCCAAAATATACGATTGTAGATAAAGATACTTGTATTGCGTGTGGAGCTTGCGGAGCGTCTGCACCTGATATATATGATTATGATGATGAAGGTCTAGCATATGTTGTCCTCGACAATAATCAAGGAACAGCAGAAATTCCAGATATACTTGAAGATGACTTAATAGATGCCTTTGAAGGTTGTCCAACCGATTCCATTAAAGTGGCAGATGCACCATTCGATGGAGACCCATTAAAGTATGAATAAAGGAGATGCTAAATATAGCATCTCCTTTTCTTTTTATACATTTTTAATTGTCATATTCTTACTTAACCTACTGCCTAGACGGCTGTATAGTAAAAGAAATACAATCGTAATAATCACACCTTTTACTACATTGAAAGGGAGTATCGATGCAACAACCATTTTACGGAGTGCTGCGCTACTCATCGGTTCCCAGCCAAGAAGACCAATATAAGCCGGTAGAAGTACAAAATAATTAAAGACACTCATGAAAACAGCCATGAAAACTGTGCCGACAATAAGTGAAACAAGTAATCCCCATTTAGCCTTTAACACTTTAAAAACATAATAAGTAGGCAATACAAACAATATACCTGCAAGAAAATTAGCAATATGGCCGATTGGAATTCCAGTTGCACTGCTTGAAATGAAGTAATCCAAAATATTTTTGAATAATTCTACGAGCACAGCAGCAATCGGTCCAAACATTAACGCAGCGATGATTGCAGGGATATCGCTAAAGTCAACCGTTAAGTACGGTGGAAATGGTGGTATTGGGAATTTGATCAGCATAAGAATGAATGACAAGCTGCTGAGCATTCCAATTGTTACAATAGATTTTACACTTAACTTCTTCATTTTCCTCTCTCCTTAGGAGATTCATCCCTCGTTGAAGAAAGGTGCCCAACGCACACACCAATGAAAAACCCTCAAAGAAAATATCTTTGAGGGAGATTGATCAGGCATGCTTTAATAAGTGTTCAAAACCTGCAATTTTGAACACAAAGGCATCCTTCATCTTCTCCCATCCAGACTCTACTGTCGGCTTTGGAATCTCACCAAATCCTGCCTTATTGAAGGCTCGCGGGCTTGTAGGCATTGCCTCATTACCGCCGGTGGGGAATTTCACCCCGCCCCGAAGATGAATCGTATTTTTTTATCATTTTTTATTATACACTATTTTTTCTTTTATGTGAAGATACATACAAGCTTCTTATTATCGTTTAATGAGATTAGGTGCAATTGGCACTTTTACAGGCTGATCAAATTGAAAGTTTTCCCAATGTGATGGTTTGATATTTTCAAATTGAACTTCCGTTTTTCCGAATTCTTTTGCCGTTAATAAAATCCCTTCTATGAGCTGCATATTTTTTAGTTGATCACCTTGATCCAATGCAATTGTTTTATCAAATTTTATTGTTACGTCTGAAGCATCTTCCTTAGCAACTTCTGGAGAAACAGCATCAGGGATAACAGAATGATGAATGTCGTCTGGTTTAGTTTTCATGTATTCCAAGGCTTCTTCTAGAGTTTTTGAATCTCCATTACCAGGAATGAGATACTGAGAATTCTCGTCAATTCGATATAAGAAATAGCCTCTTTTCAAATTCTTTTCTATAGTTTGATCCTGGAGTACTCCAAAATGAGAGAGTTCTACAGGGTCTTCATTTCCATTAACAAATTTCACCATATTGACATCTTGAGGTTGCAATAAAAATTGAAGCATATCCTTAAGTAGCATTTCATTTGCTTCAAAAAATGGACGATTTTCAGGACTAATCTTGACCTTTGCTTCCCCTGTCTCTTTATCAATATCTATTGCATCCATTAGAGGAGAAAAATCTTGGAAACCATACTCACGAGCGTCAAACACTTTTGATTCACTTCGATATTGACTGATCCAATCTCCATTGGATTTTCCAGGCTTTAATAATGTAATAGGTATGACTATGGCATCTTTTGTCACTACACCATAAGTGTACACTTCATTTTCTAAAGCATCTTTTTCATACACAGCCGTGTTTAAAGTAGAGATTTTATCAGTAGTTTCTTCACTATACATTGTGATTTCTTGATTATCCTGATTTATATCTTTTTCTAATTTTCTTGATTCAGCAGCTTGGTTCGCCATGCCTCCTGAATCTGCAGACTCTTTAGAACGAGAACTTAAATAATCAGTCGGCGCTGTTTGAAAAATGAACGGAAATGCGAGTAAGAATATTAAAAGTCCAGCTACACTTGTTAAGACAGGAATAAAAATCGGCTTCCTTTCCTTTTTATTCATGCCCAGCTTAATATTTCGATATATTTCATCCATTGGTCGTTTATCTTCAACGGATGGCAGCTGCTTTATTAATTTTATGATTTTATCATCTTCACGATCAGAGTGACGCATGACGATCTTCCTCCTTTCTCCGTTCGTTTTCCATTTTTACCTTTATTGATTTTAACGCTCTATGTTGAGTTGTTTTTACTTTGCTTTCGCTCCAATTTAAAGCCTCAGCAGTTTCCGCTATCGATAGGCCATTTAAATAACGCATGATCAACACGATCCGATGATTAGTTGTACACGTATCGAGACACTCTTTCAAAATCTTTACTTCTTCATTTTGAATAACCATCTCTTCAGGAAGAATCTTTGAATCCTTTATTTCTCCGCGTTCCCAATCAAATTTATCGAATAAACGATCCTTCCAGCCCTTTTGTTTTCGAAAGTGATCAATCGCTACATTTTTGGCGATGGAAAAAAGCCATGTTTTTTCAGAGCTTTTCCCTTCAAATTTATCGTACGCTTTCAACACACGGATATAAACTTCCTGAACTAAATCTTCGGCTTCTACTCGATTTTTTACCATATAATAAAGAAATTGAAAAAGATCTTGATGGTATTTCGTATATAATTCGTTAAACACGGAGTTCATACATTCTCCTCCCCGTTAATGGATTAGTCGTTTTTTCGGGAAAAAAGTTACAGTTCTATTATATTACAATTATGTTAAAATTTTTACCGAGCATTTTTATTCTCCCATATAAAAACGGATTGAACAACTTAATTCAAGATTGTCCAATCCATTTTTTTAGTTTCTCATGAAACAAGATTAATTAACATCTTATACATATTCATCTATATTTCTGGAATAAAGAAAGTAAAGGTAGTGCCATTTCCTAATTTACTTTGAACGGAAATATGTCCATTATGTGCATCAATAATATTTTTCGCTATGGCTAATCCTAAACCAGTCCCGGCCCTACCTCTTGTTCGAGCTTTATCTGCTTTATAAAATCGTTCAAAAACAAAAGGGAGATCTTCTTCTGGGATGCCAGATCCATTATCTTGGACTGAAATGGTAATCCCTTTTGAGCTTCTCGTTTGAGTAATCAAAATGTTCCCGTGTTCATGAGTATGTCGAATAGCATTGTCAATTAAATTCGTTAATACTTGTTCAATTCTATCGGCATCCATATGGAATGATTCACCATTTGATTCGATTTTACTTTGAAGATCAACTTTATTCTCTCTTGCGACACCGCCAAATTTATTCATAATTCGATGAATGAATTTTTCAATATCAACATCTTCATAATTAAGAGCAATATGTCCTGCTTCCATCCTAGCCAAATCCAATAGTTCATTGACTAGACGGCCTATTCGAAGCGATTCGTCATATATGATTTTCGCGAGTTCTTTCTTCTCTTCCTCGGATTCTGCCATATCGTCAATAATTGCTTCGCTATAGCCTTGCAGCATGGATATCGGAGTCCTTAGTTCATGTGAAACATTGGCTACAAAATCGATTCGCAATTTATCAAGTCTTCTTTCTTCCGTCATATCTCGAATGACGGCAACCGCTCCTCTAACACTTTCCTGATTTTGTGTATAAAGAGGGCTAACGATGATGACGTAGTAGCGGCCTTGTAAAATAAGTTCTCCTGTTTGTTCCGTTTCAGTCTTTATTGCTTGTGACAGTAAGTTGTCTAATTCAGGAGGCACAGGATTTGCCTCATTTTCATTTTCAAAATGCCACTGTTGTAAAAACCGCTCTGCTGGAGGGTTTGTGATCAAAATCGAACCTCCTTGGCTAAAGGTCATAACACCATCAGCCATACTGCTCAATATACTTTTCAACTGCTCTTTTTCTTGACTCAAAACACTCATATTGATTTTAAGTCTTTTCCCCATTTGATTAAAAGCAATCGCTAATTCACCAATTTCATCATGACTTAAAAAAGGGACTTTCGTATCAAATTTTCCTTTTGACACCTCAAAAGCTGCTTCCTTCATTTTTCTTAACGGTGAAGTGATTCTTGTTGATAAGAAAAAGGCAAAAAATGTTGTTAACATAATGGCAATCCCAGCTGCAAGTAAAATAAGCTTCGTCGTTTTTTGAGTAGTTTCTTTTAGCACACCGAGGGATTGATATATAAATATAGCACCTTTTTGCCCATCAATATTAAGCGGAACACCCGCGACAATTAGATTATCATATCTGTTGCCTTTTAAATCTATATCAGAAGGGGCGATTTCTTTCATTACTTTTTTTCGTTCTGAAAAAACTTTAACTAAATCCTTATCCTTTAAAAATGTATCAGCTGGAATAATTCCTTTTACGGAACCATTTGGAGAAAATAAAAAGTCATCTTTGTTATAAGCAATCGCTACTCCTAGCGGCTCATCCAGTATTTCTAAAACAATTTCTTCTCCTAATCCATCATGGGCATGTGCTTCTATAATACGTGATATTTTAGTCGCCTGCTCAGTTAAACCTTGTTCAATTTGACTTACATGATATTTTTGAAAAAACTCAAGTAAAAGCATCGTTAAGATGATTAGAACAAACGAAACTAGGAGGAGAATGGTCATCCATAGTTTTCCTACAACACTACGCCATAATCTCATTCATTACCTGCCTCGAATTTATAGCCTACTCCCCAAACAGTCACAATCATCCCTGCTGCTTTTTCCGATACTCGATTTAATTTTTCACGAAGTCTTTTTACATGTGTATCTACCGTTCTTAAATCTCCAAAAAATTCATATTGCCAAACTTCTTTCAATAAATGTTCACGGTCAAACACCTTATCCGGAGATTTAGCTAAAAAGTGGAGCAATTCATATTCTTTTGGAGTTAAGTTAACTTCATTTCCATCTGCCATTACACGATGGGCATCATGATCAATTGATAAATGCGGATAGACAATGATGTCTCTTGCTGAGGCTCCTGATTGCGAAAATTCAGTTTGCGCGGTTCTTCTAAGTAAAGCTTTCACCCTTAATACAACTTCCCGTGGACTAAATGGCTTTACAATATAATCGTCTGTTCCAGCCTCAAATCCTTGAATCCGATTTGTTTCTTCACCTTTTGCCGTTAGCATGATCACAGGTGTAGACTTATTCTCACGTAACTCATTACATACTTCAATGCCATCTTTTCCGGGCATCATTAGATCTAGAAGAATGCAGCTATAATCATTCTGCAACGCCATTTCAAGTGCATCATCGCCGTTAGCAGCTTCATCTATTTCATAATTTTCCCTTTCTAAATACATTCTAAGTAATCTACGAATACGATCCTCATCATCTACTACAAGTACTCTCACTTTTTGTTCCATTTACAATCCCCCTTGGCAAAAATACTTATTTTAATATCATATTATAAAATAGACCTCACAAAAAGAATGAGGTCCATAAGATGACTTTAGGCAGCATATGAATGTAATCCTGCAAGAACTAGATTCACGGCAATAAGATTAAACATTATTATTGCAAATCCTATGACTGCCAGCCATGCAGACTTTTCACCATGCCAACCTCTAGAAAGGCGCAAATGAAGAAATGCTGCGTAGAATAAGAAGGTAATAAGCGCCCAAACTTCTTTAGGATCCCACCCCCAGAAACGAGTCCATGCAATTTGCGCCCAAATCATAGCGAATATGAGGCCACCTAATGCAAAAACTGGAAATCCTATTAAAACAGAGCGATAGCCTACTTCATCTATTAAATCTAAATTTACTTTTTTAACGAGTGGCTTTACTAAAGTGCTAACGCGTTTTCTGCAAATTAATCTAATAATCCAATATAAAATTGTTCCTGTTATTAGCGTCCATATGACGGAGTTGAATCGTTTAGCATCAATGATAGCTGGCATATAAATATTAGGATTCAATTTATTTTCAGTAACTAACTGACCTTCATGAGGTCCTACTAGAGCTGGCATTGCATAAGAAGCAACTTTTTCTTTTCCTTCTTTATCAATCCAATTAAACTCTGCTTTATAATCAGCAATAGAAAATGCGGTTGATACAAACATAAATCCAACAGCCAATATTAAAGTGTACATAATGGCTTCCAGCCAAAAAGAACGTTTCCCTTTTGCTTCAGTATCGACTGATTTAAGTAAGTAAATAACTCCTGCAACAAAACTCAATGATAGTATTGCTTGACCAATAGCTGCCGTCGTTACATGTATATAAAGCCAGTGGCTATTAAGTGAAGGGATGAGCGGGCTGATGTCCTTTGGGAACATGCTTGCATATGCGATTAAAAGCATAGAGACAACAAGTGCAAAAATACCAAGTGTGTTTAGTTTATACATAAAGTAAATAATGATGAATGCTCCTACTAACATCATCCCAAAAAATGTTGTAAATTCGAACATATTGCTTACAGGTGCATGTCCTCCTGCAATCCAACGCAAAATGAAATATCCGAGCTGTGATATAAAGCCAAGAATCGTTATGAATATCGCAATTTTAGACCATCTGTTTGGTCCGGCACTTTTATCTTTCCCTCGATTCTCTCTGATTCCACCACCAAAAAATAGTGTTGCGATTAAATATAAAATAAAAGCTGTTTCTAATAGATTACCGCTTAATTGTACGAGATCTTTCATTTGTTTTCCTACTTTCTCGACCTTGATTTCCCATTAACATAGCCCCTCGTACAGGACGTGGGTAGTCTGTAACGGCCAAAAGGCATTACGCTTTTGCCTCGTTTTGATCATTTGGTTCAGGAACAGTCGTGTCTTTGACAATTACTTCAATTTCTCTTTTCAATCCATACCAGTTTTTATTTGTATGGGCTGCAATCAACACGTCACCTTTTATTTTTTGAAGCCATATACGGCGGTGATTCCAATAAGAGCCCTGGATAACACCAATCATGAAGATTGCCCCACCAATTCCAAGAATCCATAACGTTAAATCTTTCCTTACGATTAAAGCAGTTGCATTTTGTGTTGTAATATTTTTAAACGCCATTTTATACTCTGTTTCACCTAGAGGTTCTACTGTCTGCCTAATGGCGGTAAAACTTTTTTCTCCATCAGTATGTTCAGGCGAAATCATATTAAATAAAAAGGCGGGATTATTCGGAGTCTGTGAATCTGTTTGTGGCTCCCCGTTTTCCGCAAATCCAGTGAAATCTGGATAATATCCAAGCAATTCCACTTTATAACCATCACCTAGATCATATTCTTCCTGCGGATCAAATAAATCAATCGTAACTTCCCCTTTAATGTCCTCATTAGCTTTTTTTAAGAAATTAAAGGTCATTGTCTTTAATTCATTTAGTTTATAATCAATTTGATATACGGCATAGTGGTCAAACTTTAAAGGCTCGTTCACTCGTATTTTTGCCTCTTTTACTTGTTTAAGATTTTCAGTATCACCAATAGTGCTGTCTGTATCTCGTTCATATAGAACTACATCAGATTCAAAACTTTTAACTACGGTCCCTACTCTATCAAGAGCTGCACCATATACTGCTTTATCTTTTTCTTTATCATATAGTTCCATTGTAAACTTTTTATTTTCTAAAAGATATTGTTTATTCGTTCCGGGAATCGTTTTAATCTCGCCATCGCGAAGCCATAATTGTTCATCTACATACATTCCTGGTACAAATCTAAGCATTCCACCAATAAGAAATATAATAAGTCCAATATGATTTACGTACGGACCCCATCGCGAAAACCTGCCCTTTTCAGCTAAAATATTTCCGTCTTCTTCTCGAATGCGGTACCTTCTATCTTTTAATCTCTTTTTGATTATTTCAAAGTCTTGTTCTGATTGATTCGATGCTTCTACACGATTATACAATCTTTGTCTCTTTAAAAAGCCTTCGTGTCTACCTACCCGTTGATTTTTCAAGGCCCTATATAAAGGGACAACTCTATCAATACTACAAATAACGAGTGATACTCCAATAGAAGCAATTAGTAATAAATACCACCAAGAACTATATAAGTCATGAAATCCAAGTACATAATATAATGTTCCAAGTATTCCATATTGTTCAGAATAATATGTAGCGGGATCGACATTCTGTGGTATATACATCACTTGAGGTAAAAGTGTTCCAAGTGATGAAGCGATCAAAGTAATGACGATTAGCCAAATACCTACTTTAACAGAAGAAAAAAAGTTCCATACTTTATCTATCACGCTTTTATTATATGTTTGAGATCTGCGGGCACTTCCTTCATAGCGCATATCATGCAAATTCTCTTTTTGCGCCTCTTCCGTAAGGGCACGCCCGCATGCTTCGCATAAAATAGTGCCAGGTGGATTCACATGTCCACATTCGCATTTTACTTCTTTCATGTTTAGCTCTCCTACTTAAGGCTTGATGCTTTCCATCATAGCAATTATTTTTTCCTCTGGTAGTTCTCCCTCAATAATTTCAATGATTTTCCCTTCAGGGTCAATTAATATTGTAGCTGGTAAATTGTATATATTATAAGCTGCCATGACATCTTTATTAGAATCTTTTAGGATTGGAAAAGATAAATCATGCTGTTGCACAAACTTTTTGATTGAAAATTCAGGTTGTCCAACATTTACGGCAAGGATTTCGACTCCTTGGACTTTAAACGCTTGGTATTGGTTATCCATATAAGGCATTTCTCTTTCACATGGTTTACACCACGTTGCCCAAAAATTCAAAAATACTCCTTGTCCCTTATAATCAGAAAGTCTATGCTTATTCCCATCCATATCCGTTAGTACGAAGTCTGGTGCATGATCGCCGACAGCTATTTTTTCATTCTTGTCTTTCGTAAAATTAGCATATAATGTATATACGACTGCAGCTAGTAGAACGACCAAAATAATCGTTCTTAACAAGTGCCGTCTTTTTTTCTTTTCCGACATTTTAAATCATCTAACCTCCCAGCATATTGCCAGACTTATCTTTCATTATATCATCTTAAATTGACCTTATTAGGGCATGTTTTGAAGGTTATGTGAAATTTTCAATTAATTCGGTGCCAACCTTTTCCTGTTTCTGCAAGTGTTCTAAGCTGTTTCACTTCATGAGGAGTTAATTCTCGAGACTCACCAGCATTTAAACCGCGTAAATGTAACGTACCGTATTGTTCGCGTTTAAGCTTTAGGACTGGGTGGCCTATTGCGTCCATCATTCTTCTAACTTGTCGATTCCTGCCTTCATGAATAATGATCTCTATAATTGAGCTGCTTTTCCGTTTATCCAAAGAAAGTAATTTAACTTTCGCAGGTGCGGTTTTCCCGTCTTCAAGTTGAATTCCACGTTCTAATTTCTTTAACGATTCTTTAAGAGGAATTCCTTTCACTTTCGCTATGTAAACTTTCGGAACTCCATAACGAGGATGTGCAAGCAAATTAGTAAATTCTCCATCATTCGAAAGAATTAAAAGTCCAGATGTATCATAATCAAGCCTTCCTATTGGATAAATTCTTTCTTCAACATACGGAAAAAAATCCGTTACTACCTTTCTCCCCTTATCATCCTTTACAGCTGAAATGACACCACGTGGTTTATAAAATAAAAAGTATTTTTTTTCTTCCTGAACAAGAGGAATTTCATTCACTTCAATTTTATCTGAGGAAGACACTTTCGTTCCCAGTTCCTTAACAATCTGTCCATTTACTTTCACTTTTCCTTGAAGGATCAATTCTTCTGCTTTTCTTCGGGATGCAACCCCGGCATAAGCAATGACTTTTTGTAATCGTTCCACCTTCATTCACCTCATCATACTTAATGCAAAACGTGAATATGTCTAGCTTTTACTTAATGAATTATTACATTAAGTATCATTAAAATCAAAAAAAGACAACTTTTTTATTAAGAAAAAAACAAAAAAATGTCCAGATTAAGAACTGAACATTATCGTTACGATTATGATAGCTGCGGAAATACCTACGAGATCTGCTAATAATCCTACTTTTAAAGCATCGCCCATTTTTTTAATTCCCACTGCCCCAAAATATACAGTTAGTACATAAAAAGTTGTATCTGTGCTGCCTTGAATGGTTGATGCTAGCCTTCCAATAAACGAATCCGGCCCATGTTGTGAAAGTAAGTCACTCATTAATCCTAGTGCCGCATTCCCCGATATCGGTCTAATTAACGCAAGTGGTACTACTTCGGCAGGAACTCCTATTGTATTTAATAGTGGTCTTAAAAGATCTATGAAAAAATCAAGCGCTCCTGAAGTTCTAAAAACTGTTATGGCTACAAGCATCCCTACTAAAAAAGGAATAATGGAAACGGCTATTTTTATGCCTTCCTTCCCGCCTTCCACAAAATGCTCATACGTTGGTACTTTTTTTATTGTACTGTAAACAAGAATCACTCCTATTATGACAGGAATAATCCATAATGATATGAGTGATACAATCTCCAACCTACTTCACGCCCTTTCTACTTCGGCGCATATAAAAATATCTATCTATTATTATTGCAAAAATGGTAGCACATATTGTTGCTAATAAAGTAGGTCCAACAATTTCAGTAGGAGAAGCCGATTGATAGTTCATTCTAATTGCTAGCACTGTTGTTGGAATGAGAGTCAATCCAGAGGTATTTAATGCTAGGAAGGTAATCATGGACCGGGAGGCAACATTTTTTCCACCATTAAGCTCTTTAAGCTGTTCCATCGCTTTAATGCCTAAAGGTGTAGCAGCATTCCCTAAGCCCAACATATTGGCAATGATGTTAGATAAAATATATCCGACGGCCGGATGATCTTCAGGTACTTCTGGAAATAGTTTTAAAATCATAGGCTTACAAAGATTTGAAAGCTTATTTAAAAGTCCCGATTCTTGTGCGATTCGCATCATGCCTAACCAAAAGACTAGAATACTAATTAAGCCAATACATAAGGTCACCGCTTCATTTGCGGAATGAAATATCGCCTCATTGACATCTTTCATTTTTCCATTAATAGCCGCAAAGATTAAGCCGATTACGGTCATCCCGACCCAAATATAATTAATCATAGAAAATCACACCCATCTGGCTAAATAAAATATTCTTTAATTTCTCCCACCAGCTTTCTTCATGCTTTTTATGTGTTTGTCTGATATAAATAGGAACTTTTTCTACAGGTTTATCTTGAAAGTGAAATATCGCCGTTCCAACTCTTCCGCCATTCATCTTAGCCAATATACTAGGGTTATGAAGCTTATATTCTATTCGAATATCGCTATATTCTTCTTTTAATAGTGGATAAATAATTGTGTTTTTTACGTATAATTCCTTGTTTTTTATCCCTTTTGCATTGATTGCAAGGGTGCCTTTTGGAATGATTGTTTTAGGCTGGTATTCTTTAAAACTTCTTTCATACATGGTGATATGGTCATTCCAATCGTCAGATGCTTTCAATGTTACAGCGATTAATTCAGTTCCGTTTTTTTCAGCAGTTGTAACGAGTGTTCGGCCAGCCCTCTTAGTAAAACCAGTTTTCCCGCCTGTGCAATACTTGTATTTTTCAGTTAAGAGGCGATTTTTATTGATCCAACTTTGCGGTCCATTTTCTCTTTGAAATTTATACACTTTCGTTCCCGAAATTGTTTTATATTCTTTATTATTCATGGCGTATCGAGTCAATAACGCCATATCATAAGCAGTTGAATAATGATTTTCACTGTCATCTAATCCATGGGGATTTGCAAATTTTGTATTTGTCATTCCCAATTCCTCTGCTTTCTGATTCATTAAAAAGACAAACCCCTCAATACTGCCTCCTATATAATCAGCGATCGCATTGGCTGCATCGTTTCCCGACCTGAGCATAAGGCCGTATACAAGATCTTCTAGTTTTATTTTTTCACCCATTTGAAGATAGATCGATGAGCCTTCTGCATAAACTGCCTGTTTTTTTATTGTGACAACTTCATTCATCTTTCCTGATTCGATCGCAAGAATGGCGGTCATTATTTTCGTAATAGATGCAATTCTATGTATTTCATGAGCATTTTTTTCAAATAACACTCTTCCCGAATCTTTTTCCATTAAAATTGCAGCCGACGCACTTACTGGAATATTTACGGCTGCAGATGTTTCTCTTGGAATATAAAGCATCTGAATTAACAGTAAACAAGAACATATAATTGCCGCTACTCTTCCTGCTCTCATTCTTCCGCTCCCCACAAATATGCCATTGTTTTATTTGTACAAGTCTATGCTGTTTGTCCGATGTTATGACAAGAAAAGCGTAAGCGCCTGTTTATCGACGTACAGGCCCACAGGATGTGGGTCCGTCGACGAAGACATAAGGACGTGGCGGGTTTAGTCGACGTTCCTTTTTTGGGCCTTTGACTGAGATAAAGGAAACACGATGAATCCGTAAGGATGAATCGATGTTGACTTATCGGAGGGAAAAGGACAAGAAGTTTGCTAGTCGATAGGCGCTGGAGCTGGACAAGAAAAGCGTAAGCGCCTTGATCATCGATGCTTCGAATTAATTAAAAAACTACCGGACATGCTCTACCGGTAGTTGAATGTTTAATTATTCAATTTGATCTTTAAATGTGGAGAAAAATAAATCTGCATCTTCTTGAAGTTCATCTTCATCCAGTTGTTTTGGAAGTTCGGGAAGTTCTTTTAAATGATTTAGGCCAAAATAGTCAAGAAATTCCCTTGTCGTTCCATATAATTTTGCTCTTCCTGTACCTTCAGCTCTTCCTACTTCCATAATTAGCCCCTTGGCGATTAACGTTTGAAGAGGCCTTTCTGTTTTAACTCCCCTTACTTCTTCTATTTCCATTCTCGTAATCGGCTGTTTATAAGCAATAATCGCCAGAGTTTCAAGACCAGCTTGAGATAGTGTTGATGATCCCGGACTTTCTACTAGCCTTGCTAAATAATCAGCAAATTCCCTCTTTGTAGCTAGCTGATAAGTTTCCGCTAAGGCTGTTACTGTAATACCACGGTTAGGGTCTTGATTATAATTTGTTTGAAGTTCGTTTATTAAGGACATGGCTTTTTCCTCACCAATGTCCATTGTAGAACATATTTGTTTCAACGATAAACCTTCATCGCCTGCTGCGAATAAAAGGCATTCGAGAATACCTAGTAGCTTAGAATCCTCCAATAGCCTCATTCTCCCTTCTAGCAGTTAAATAAATTTCTCCAAATATCTCATCTTGTTCAACAATGATTTCATTTCGCTTCATTAATTCCAACATTGCCAGAAACGTAATGACAATATGTCCTCGGTCATCATGCGGAAACATATTATAAAAACTAGTACGAGTATTCCGATGTTTAAGTTCATCCAGTATTTCTGCCATTCTATCATCTATCGATACGTCTTGATGAGTAATTTTAGTTGATAATGGCTTTTGAAGTTTTTTCCTTCTTATTAACTTATGATATGCACCAAGCATATCATAAATGGAAAAACCATACTCAATTAATTCATGCTGACTTTTGTCCGCATATGGCGAGAGATCAATTGGCGGCTTCGTATACATTTGACCCCTCTCAAATTCTTTTTGCTTTAATGCTTCGGCAGCTTCCTTATATCGCTTATATTCAATAAGCTGTTCTACTAATTCATCCCGGGGATCTTCTTCTTCGTAAAAATATTCTTCATCCATATCTTCATCATATTTAGGCAATAGCATCTTACTTTTAATAGCCAGTAATGTAGCGGCCATTACCAAGTACTCACTTGCAACATCAAGCTGCAATTCAGACATTGTATGAATATAATATAAATATTGTTCTGTAATTTCCGCCATAGGTATATCATATATATCTATTTCTAAACGATTAATCAAATGCAGCAATAAATCAAGCGGGCCTTCAAAGGCATCTATTTTAACAAGATATTCCATTTTATCACCGATTTCGCACAATTATTAATGTATAAGCCTTTATTATCATATAATAGGACGGCTGGAAAATGAAGAAAAATTACTATAAAGTACCTAATTCCTTTTAAAATGTCATGTTATAATAATAGATATTGAATTAGGAAGGAGTAGAATAATTGCCGTTTTCTGAAGCTTATGTATCATTTCTAATCCATTTTCATGGTGATCGTGATTATTTTGAATGCCATGAAGTGTTAGAGGATCATTGGAAAAATTATGGTATGGCCAGGGATTCAATTTGGGTGGGTCTTATTCAAATTGCTGTCAGTTTTTATCATTATCGGAGAGGAAATATAAAAGGTTCCTTAAAATTAATCGATAAAGCTATCCACCTTTTATCATATAAAGAAATAGAAGTATGTACGCTAGGCATTGATTATGAGGAATTGATCAAGGAACTTAATATTAGCAAGGCAAGGATGCATCATAAAATGCCATACAAACCGATCATTCTTCCGATATATGATCAATCGTTATTGGCTTTTTGTAAAGAGAAATGTGCTAATAGAGGAAATGCATGGGGAATTCTAGTTGACGAAGCTCCTGATAGCATTGTTCATAAACATATACTACGAAAACGTTCAAAAGTTATTTCTAAAAGACAATATGCACTTGTACAATAAAAACCGGGCATTTTTTAAATGCAGCCCGGTTTTTTTATTGTCTGGCAAAAGCAGTTGACTAGTAAATTTCTGTTTCTTATTACTACGAATAGTAAAAACAGTTACTTGTAATGTCGCTGCAGATGCTTCTCTTCTTTTTAATAATCCATATCACATTTATCAAAAAATGCTGCTGTATACTCGCCAGGAATGACGTCCTTATCCTGATAAATCTGCTTTATGGATAATAACATATTTTTTCCAATTCCTTCATATCGATGGGAAGGATTAACTGATATATGCTGAACTTCCACTGTATCGTCTGTGAGAACTACACCTATCAATCCTGTAATATCTTCTTCTTTCCATAAAAAAAGCTGCCAATTATCTTCAGATTCATAATTTTTAATTGTCTGTTGTAATTTCTTTAGGTCTTTCTCATTCGGCATAAATGAGAGAAGACCCATAGCGATCTTTTCATAGGCTTTCTTATATCGAATTAACATAATAGACCCCTCGTTTAACTTTTTTCCAGCTGAAAGCTGTTAACGGATCAAAAAGAGGCGATTAACGATTTGGTGCAATAAACAACCAATAACTAACTCCCCATAAAATGGCTATGATGAAGATCAAGACAAATACGATAATATTCTTGTTACGCAAAGAACTGACTCCCTTACACCATCTTAAGCACACCTTAATAAAAGGTGCGACCATAAAATTAATTGTACAAGCTAATTCTTATCTATGCAACTTAATAGAAAAGGTTTAAAATCCTCCATCATATTAAATCTTTGTTTTTTCTTTAAAAGGAAGATCAAGTCTTAATAAATCTTCGTATGATTCTCTTTTAACAACAAGTTGATCGTGCTCGTTTTCTACAAATACTACAGGAGGTCTAGGGATACGGTTATAGTTATTTGCCATCGAATATCCATAGGCACCTGTACAAAATACCGCGAGTATATCATTCGTTCCAGCATCGGGTAATGGCAAGTCCCAAATTAACATATCGCCTGATTCACAACATTTACCTGCAATGGATACTTTTTCTTTCGGTTGCTCATTTGCACGATTTGCTAATAAAGCTTCATATTTAGCATCATATAAAGCTGGTCTAATATTATCTGTCATACCGCCATCAACAGCAAGGTATTTCCTAATATTCGGAACATCCTTACTTGATCCAATCGAATATAAAGTTGTACCGGCATCCCCGACAAGTGATCTGCCTGGTTCAATCCAAATTTCAGGCATAGGAAGAGAAAGACGTTCGGTTTCCTTTTTTACCTCATTAATCATTTCCTCAACGTAACTAGAAGGATCTAATGGTGTATCTTCATCTGTATAGCGAATACCGAATCCTCCACCTAAATTTAAAACACTTGGTGTAAAATTTAGTTCTTCTTGCCATTTTGACATTTTATCAAGAATTTTTCTTGCTGCCAATATAAAGCCAATTGTTTCAAAAATTTGAGAACCAATATGGCAATGCAAGCCTAATACATTCAAATAGTTGCTTTCTATAGCAAAAATTAATGCAGTCTCTGCTTGGCCATTTTGTAAATCAAAACCAAACTTGGAGTCCTCTTGCCCAGTCAAAATATAATCATGTGTATGGGCTTCTATTCCTGGTGTAACCCTTAATAATATATTTACTTTTTGATCCCTTTCTGAGCAAAGATGATGCAGTGTATGAAGCTCGTGAAAATTATCGACTACGATACAGCCGATTTTGTAATCTAAAGCCATCTTAAGTTCTTCATCACTTTTATTATTACCATGAAAGTGAATTTTTTCTACAGGGAAGTCCGCTTTAATTGCTGTATAGAGCTCTCCTCCAGAAACTACATCGAGCGAGAGGCCTTCTTCTTTAATAAGCTCCAACATAGCAATTGTGGAAAACGCTTTGCTTGCATATGCTACTTGTGCAGGAACACCTAACTTAGTAAATGTATTTTTAAAAGCTCTTGCTCGCTTTCGAATCAGTTCGACATCGTATACATATAGTGGAGTACCATATTTTTCTGCAAGCTCCACTGTATCTTTGCCCCCTATTTCCAAGTGTCCATTTTGATTAATTTTTGCCGTACCATGTAAATGCATGTTTCTCCCTCCGCTAACTTACAAGCCGCTATGACTCAACATTTAATCTATTCTCGTACTGGAAGTGTAGTTTTTTTCTTCCTAATAAGTAGCATAAACTTTACCACACAATAATTAATTCTGCAATGGACTCATTATGATTTAGGCGGCTGTCGAAAACGATCCCGGGGATGGACGATGCTCGGTCTCAGCAGTGCGCCTGGAACAGTACGCCTTATTAATATATGAACAAATGCTGCAGGGTTAAAGGGTATAACCGGCCATAGATAAGGAGCGTTTAAAGGCCGCAGTTGGGCTAAATAAATGATATAAACTGTCACTCCAATTATTAATCCTGGTGCTTTGAAAATTGCCACACTCAGTAACAGAAACATTCTAATTATTTTATTTGCAACACTTAACTCATAACTAGGAGTTGAAAATGTTCCTACCGCCGCTATAGCAACATATAGAATAACTTCTGATTGAAATAATCCTACATCCACCGCTATTTGCCCAATTAATACAGCTGCAATTAATCCCATTGCTGTTGCTAAAGGAGTTGGAGTATGAATGGCTGCTATCCTTAAAAACTCCACACCTAGATCCGCGATTAGCAATTGAAAGATTAACGGAATATCAGATTGTTCATTTGGTCCTATAAAAGACAATTTATCTGGAAGCAAAGAAGGTTCTATTGCAAATAAAAACCATAAAGGCAGTAGAAAAATGGATGCCCAAATACCCAGAAATCTTGTCCAACGTACGAATGTCCCAACTGCAGGCGATTGTCTATATTCTTCAACGTGTTGAACATGATGGAAAAAAGTAGCCGGGGTAATAATAACACTAGGGGAAGTATCAATATAAATAAGCACATGCCCTTCAAGTAAATGAATGGCTCCAACGTCCGCTCTTTCTGTATACCTTACAAGCGGATATGGAGTATAACCTTGCTTCACTATATATTCCTCAATTGTTTTATCCGCCATTGTGATGCCATCTATATCAATACTAGATAATTCCTTTTTAATGGTCTTAATCAAATCAGGATTAGCAACACCCTTTATATACCCAATTGCCACATCTGTTTTTGATCTTTCCCCAATTTTTATTATTTCAAATCTTAGACGTTCATCCCGAATGCGTCTTCGAGTTAAGGCTGTATTTACTATAATGTTTTCTACAAACCCATCCCTCGAACCACGAATCACCTTTTCGGTATCAGGTTCTTCTGGTTGTCTGCCAGGGTAAGAGCGGACATCAATTATTAATGCTTCTCCCTCACCTTCAACAACAAGTCCTATAAGCCCGGCTAACACTTGATCAACCATCTCATCTTTAGTCTTCACTTTTTCCACTGATTCATGGACTATCCGATTTTCTATTAAATCATAAATTTTTGCTGATCGTTTTTCATGATCATTGAGATTGACTAATTCCTTTATAATATTCGTAATAAACAATGTATCAACTAAACCGTTTACGTAAAATATTTGCACTTGTTTTTTTAAAACAACAAATTTCCTATTACCTAAATCGAAGCTTGTTCCTAATCCAACCCTTTCTTTGAAATATCTTTCAAGATCATCAAGGTTTTTGTCAATTGCATCCTTTCCTGTTTGATACCTAGTTGACATACTATCTGCTCCCTTTTGGTTTCCGTCAAATATTATTAAAATAAAGCCATTGAAACAAAGAACCTATAATCTTTCCAAGTACAATTGCCATCAATAAAGTTAACAATTGTTTTTCAAGCCCAATTCGCTTGGACAGTATCGGGATAACATTAAGTACCTCTGTTAGAGCTGCAGCAAGCATTCCGATAAAAATTCCGCATAACAGACCGACTATGGCACTAATAAAAGAAACTTCTATATGTAGAGATTGATTTCGTAGATCGATCCATCCTAGACAAACCGCCCCGAGGATTACGGCCCACTCATAAATATGAATTAGACTAGCTGTTTTCGTTAACTGAGTTAGACGGGGTATAATGCCAAGTACAGTTAAGAAAGCAACAAACCCACTACCTACTGCTAAGCCTCCTGCCAAGCCAATTAATATGACTATTACTTTCTCAATCACCATCACCATCTAGACGTTTAACACTTTCATTGTTTTGTTTTATTGTCACATAATGATCAAGGTCCTGCTGGTAATTAAACATTTCAATTTCTAAAGGACTTGGTTCTTCATTGAATCTTTTTTTGAAAATATGATTAAAAAACAAAATCATCCCCATGCCAATGCCAAATGAATAGGGAATCTGAAGCAAAAGAGGCTTTGTGACTTCTTTACCTGTAATGATCCAATATAACTTTTGGTGAACAGCCTGCATACTTACTTCTTCATGGAAGTTTAGAATAGCTAATCCAGACCCGGTAAAAAGCAATAGCCATACAAAAAGAAATAAGGGCCAAGATGTTAACTTCTTTTTCTTTATAACCTCTATGATTGTTTGTGATGGACCGATAGTTTGAACTTCACAATCTGGAAAATGTAATGAAATGATATTAATTACGCGCATCACATCAAGAACAACAAGTTGATTATCATTTTTACTAAGTTCGTAAACAATAAGATTGTGCAAATCTTGAAAATATTGATCTGGTGCAATAATTTGTGCAGTTTGCGAAAGGGTGATTTTCTTACACTCTTTTGTTTCTACACGACTTCGCATTCGAACATAAATGGTATTTACCATTAATTTCACTTCCTGCATGTCTTGATTTTCTAGTATTTTTCAAAGCTTGCCATTAAGTTTTTTTACCTTTTGCAGGAGGGAGATACCAATATGGTTCTGAGGAATTTGCAATTCGATTTTTGATATTGAGAGGAATTAATCAGCCGATTGAGAAACTCCTCTAAGTATTTTTCGAACACAAAGGGCATTAATTACGTGGTATGGGGTCCTTCAATGTACGATTTACGAGCATGAAGGGTACCAATAAACCTTCTTAGGTCTTTCGCTGCTTGTTTTATGAGCACGATCAGCACCTATTCGAATGATACTTCCATTACTCTTCATTTGAATTTACTTAATGAGCTATATTAGTATGTGAAAACCAATATTGTTTCATGCAGGAAAATGAGGCAAATCTTAAAGAACACATCGATGCCTGTTCAGGCATCCATGTGTTCTTTCATTTGCTCCAATATTTTCTTTTCAAGTCGTGAAACTTGAACTTGTGAAATTCCGAGGCGTGAGGCAACTTCCGACTGTGTTTGATCTTTATAATACCTCAGATAAACGATAAGACGTTCTCGTTCATCAAGTCCTCTAATAGCATCTTCCAATGCAATTTTGTCAAACCATTTATGTTCGTTCTGATCAGCAATTTGATCAATTAAGGTAATGGGATCCCCATCATTTTCATAAACAGTTTCATGAATTGAAGAAGGAGAACGTCCGGCATCCTGTGCCATAATTACTTCTTCACGACTAACACCTAAGTAATCGGCAATTTCACTTATAGTCGGTACCCTTTCATGCTTTTTGGCCAGTTCATCTCTCGCTTTTCGTATCCGATTCGCTAATTCTTTTAAAGAACGGCTTACTTTAACCGTACCATCATCGCGGATAAAGCGCTGAATCTCTCCAATAATCATTGGCACGGCATAGGTTGAAAACTTCACATCGTATGAAAGATCAAATTTATCAATAGACTTTAATAAACCGATACTTCCTATTTGAAAAAGATCATCAGGTTCATATCCCCTGTTTAAAAAGCGCTGGACGACAGACCAAACAAGCCTTACGTTTTTTTCCACCAGAATGTCTCTTGCTTCTTGATCCCCTTCCTGGCTTTTTCTAATATATTCTTTTACTTCTGCATCCTTCAAAAAGCCTTTATTTGCCTCTTTCTTAAGTTCCACATCCATAGGCGCGGCTCCTTAATTGCATAACGCTTTGTTTTTAGTTACGTGCTTGATTAAGCGAATAGTTGTGCCTGTACCTGGGTGTGATTCTACTTCCATATGATCCATAAAATTTTCCATAATTGTAAAGCCCATCCCTGATCTTTCTAGTTCAGGTTTTGTAGTAAACAGCGGCTGTTTTGCTTCTTCGATGTCTTTAATCCCGACGCCGTTATCTCTAATAACCAAATCGATCATATCGTCTTCAATTGCCGCAGAAATGTAAACAATTCCTGTGGGATTTTGTTCGTATCCATGAATAATCGCATTTGTAACAGCTTCAGAGACAACTGTTTTAATTTCCGTCAGTTCATCAAGTGTCGGGTCTAATTGAGCGATAAAAGCAGCTACTGTAACACGAGCGAAAGATTCATTCTGGCTCAAAGCACTAAATTGAATTTGCATCTCGTTTCTCATTTGTTAAGCTACCCCCAATCTTTCTAGTGCAAATTGTTCCGATGGTTCCAGTCTAATAATTTTAAATAAACCAGACATTTCAAACAATCGCTTTACTGGGGGGGTAATCGCACAAACGACCATCTCACCATTTTTTGATTTTATTTGTTTATATCTCCCTAACACGACTCCGAGACCAGAGCTATCCATGAACGTTAATTTTTCTAAATTCATGACGATATGGAGGATTTGGTATTTTTCGATGGCCGTGGTTACTTTACTTTTTAGTTCCTCAGCCGTATGATGATCCAGTTCTCCTGATAGTCTGATGCATAGTACATCTTGCTTAACTTCTAAATTAATTGATAGACTCACTTATCTATAGCCTCCTCGCATAAGAGTATAGTGAGTCAATTCTACTTTTAATCGCTCGAATCCTTCTTGATGACAAAACTAGAAGAGATTCGCCAACATTTTTTCATTATCTCGCGGCTTGCGCTGGCACACTAACTGAGCTTATATACTCAATTAGATTTAGTGAACATGCCGAACGTACGTTTATACAACTCCCACCAAGTAGCTTTTTTAACATTTTTCTCTGCTACAAGTTTTGTATGAGTGAGGGTTTTCCCGTTTTGTGTAATCGTTAACGTTCCAACTTCATCACCTTTATGGATAGGTGCCTTTAAATGTTTGTTCAATTTTATATCCTTTGTAAGATTTGTAATCTGCTCTCCTTTTTTCGTCAAAACCGAAACTGGTTCTCCTGTTACTGCTTTTACTTCTTTCATATTTCCTTTGCTAATTTTTACTTTTCCAAGTGCCTGACCTTTTTTATAGACAGAGTGTGAGGCGTAATTTGCGAAGGCATAGTCAAGCATTTTTGTTATTTGGGCATTTCTACTTTTAGAAGTCGGTGCTCCGAATACAACCGCAATGACACGCATACCATCTTTTTTCGCGGTTGCCGTTAAACAGTACATGGCTTCTCTAGTAAATCCAGTTTTTAATCCGTCTACTCCAGGGTAAAATTTTACTAGTTTATTTGTATTGACTAGCCAAAACTTCTTATCAGTATCTTCCCTTAGATATGACTCATACATTTTTGTAAAATCGGTTATTTCTTCATATTTTAGTAATTCTTTTGCCATTATGGCCATATCGTGTGCCGTACTATAATGATCCTTGGTAGGTAAGCCCGTCGTATTATGAAATTTTGTATTTTTAAGCCCTAACTCCCTAACCTTTTTATTCATCAAGTTTACAAAGTTTTCTTCACTTCCAGCCACTTTTTCTGCTAAAGCTACAGAAGCGTCATTTGCCGAACCGATGGCAACTGCCAATAAAAGTTCTTCTACTTTCATTTCTTCACCAGGCTCTAAAAAGATTTGTGAGCCTCCCATCGAAGCAGCGTATTCACTCGTTGCCACTTTATCTTTAAACGAAAATTTACCTTCATCAATCGCTTCCATAATGAGAAGCATCGTCATTATTTTAGTCATGGAGGCAGGTGAGTATTTTTCGTGCATATTTTTTTCATATAAGACAGTTCCGGTATCTCGTTCTATTAAGATAGCTGATTTTGATTCATTTGAAAGCTCAACTTGTTTCTCTTCTGCCATTACAGATTGTGATAGCATTGAAAAAAACATAACTATACCAAAGCATGAACTTATCCATTTCTTCATACGGGTCCCTCCAATTTTTTCATAGATATATAATCGGAAATGATTTCCATATTTATCATTGTCTCCCAGCAAATATTTATTTATACAAGATAAAAAGAAAAAGCTTGTTGAGAACGATGAGAGTTCCCAACAAGCTTTTATTTATTCATTATTTCATCTTAATCTTTCTAAAAAACTTTCTCCTTCTCCTCTCCATTTAATATTAAAATTTTGAGCCACTGTCGCACCAATATCGGCAAATGTCTTGCGCAAAGGAAGTTCTCCCCCACCATAAAATTGCTTTGAAAATACAATTAGTGGGACGAATTCCCTCGTATGGTCCGTTCCATGATGAATCGGATCATTTCCGTGATCTGCCGTAATGATTAGCAAATCATCTTCTTTTAGTTTTTCTATAATTTCAGGTATCCTTGCGTCAAATTCTTCAAGTGCTTTTCCATAACCCTCTGGATCTCTTCTATGTCCATATAAAGCATCAAAATCAACTAAATTTACAAAGCTCAAACCTGTAAAATCCTGTTCCATCACATCAACAAGTTTGTCTACTCCATCCATATTCGAAACAGTTCTTACCGCTTTTGTTATTCCTTCCCCATCGTATATATCATTAATTTTTCCTATAGCGATCACATCTAGCCCACCGTCTTTCAGTTCATTCATGACTGTTTTATCGAAAGGCTTTAGCGCGTAATCATGGCGATTAGGTGTTCGTTTGAAATTGCCTGGTTCACCGACAAATGGTCTTGCAATCACCCGTCCAACCTTATATTCATCTACCAATGTTAGCTCTCGAGCTTTCTCACAAATTTCATATAATTCGTCAAGGGGAACAATTTCTTCGTGTGCAGCAATTTGTAATACGGAATCTGCTGAAGTGTAAACAATCAGCGCACCTGTTTTCATATGCTCCTCACCAAGCCGATCGATGATTTCAGTTCCACTTGCCGGTATATTACCTATAACGCTTCTACCAGAGGCATGTTCCAGTTGTGTGATAAGCAATTCTGGAAAACCGTTTGGGAAAACTTTAAATGGGTGACTCGTAATAAGCCCCATTATTTCCCAATGGCCAGTCATCGTATCTTTTCCTCTGGATGCTTCTTGCATTTTGGTGTAGAAAGCTAGTGGACGTTCTACTTCCTTAATCCCTCTTATTTTTTTTATATTGGAAAGTCCGAACTTTTCCATATTCGGCATGTTTAATCCATTCATTTTTTCTGCTATATGCCCTAAAGTGTCTGCACCCTCGTCATTAAATGATGCCGCATCCGGAGCTTCTCCAATCCCGACTGAGTCTAGTACAATTAAGTGGATTCTTTTAAATTTTGCTGCCATAATAGTTGCCCCCTCTTATGTTGAAATTCAAATATATATGTATCATACCCTTAAGTGCATAATAAAAAAACCGCATTTTGCGGTCGAAGCTAATGTCCAGCATAATCAGCCGATGGTGAGCAATTTCTCTAGATACAATTCCCTTCCGCTCTCCAACTTAGAAGTATCTCCTATATCTTTGTGATACCGAAAAGGAACGCCGACTGAAACCGCAAGTCCTTATGTCTTCGTCGACGGACCCACATCCTGCGGGCCTGTACCTCGATGAGCAAGGCGCTTATGCTTTTCCTTGTCCAGCTTCAGCGCCTATCGACTAGCAAACTTCTTGTCCTTTTCTTTTGCGTAAGTCAAAACGTCGATGAGCAAGGCGCTTATACTTTTCTATGCTCGTGGATGAAACTTTGTATATACATCTTTTAATCTTGTTTTTGTTACATGGGTGTAGATTTGAGTTGTTGAGATATCGGCATGACCAAGCATTTCTTGTACAGCTCTAAGATCTGCTCCATTCTCAAGCAAATGGGTTGCAAACGAATGACGTAGCGTATGAGGTGTTAGTTCCTTTTCTATTTTTGCTTCAGATGCGAGTTTTTTAATAATCTTCCAAAACCCTTGCCTTGTAAGACGATTTCCATGGTGATTTAGGAAGAGAGCCTCTGTCCGATTTTTAGGATTTTTAAGTTTTGGTCTTGATTCCTTTATGTATTGTTCGATGACAGATTGTGCCATTTTTCCAATAGGAATAATCCGCTCCTTGTTCCCTTTTCCGATACAACGAACGAATCCCATAGTTAAATGTACATTTTCCATATCAAGATTAATAAGCTCACTAACTCGGATTCCTGTAGCATACAATAGCTCCATCATCGCTTTGTCCCTTAACCCAAATGGTGAGGACTGATTAGGTGTTTCCAATAATGATTCTACTTCCCCAAAACTAAGGACCTTCGGCAAGGTTCTTTCCAATTGTGGTGTCTCGATATGAACAGATGGATCTTGTTCAACGGCTTTTTCACGAAGTAAGAATTGATGAAAGGCTCGGATGGATGCAATATGCCTAGCAAGTGTTTTAGCCGATTTCCCTTCACCTTTTAAAAAAGACAAAAACTGAACGATATGGATTCGAGAAACATCGTTCAGTGATTTCAATTGTTCAACTTGTTGCAAATATTTCAAATAGCGCTTTAAGTCTCGTTCATATGAGATTATTGTATTTTGAGCCAATCCTTTTTCGACTATCATAAAATGAATAAAATCCTGCAACCGATCTTGCATTGTACCCTACTCTCCATTCTGATAAAAAAGCAGAAGACGTGAAAACCAGCCATTATCCTCATTTCCGAACGGCTGAAAAGCCTTTACCGCTGTTCCTTCCGGCTCATCATATCGCCGATAATTTTCATATTCTTGATTTATCCACATAATACCATAATAAAAGAGGATAGTGCATCCTGCAAATAATAAAAACAACCGTAATGTTCCAAAAAAGACCTTTACCATATTTTTCATGAAAACCATTCCTTTTAGTCTGCTATACATTTTTAGCTCAGCGCCTATACTAGGATACTTCTGTTCAACTGGAGACACTGAAGTTTGTACGTGAACAATTAGAGCACTTATACTTTACGTAATACAAGCATATGCCCAGCTTGTCTTTATTTATTCATGATTTTAGAAAAATAATGGAAGGTTTATCACAAAATAGTAAAAGCCTCTTCCTTAAAATCGGAAAAGGCTTCATTGTTTTTCTTCTTCGTCATTAGTTTTATTTTCTTCGTCGTTTTTTTTATGGCAGCGCCAGCAAATTCCGTGGAAGGTAAGTCTATGATCCGTAATTTTAAAATTCCAATCACGTTCAACAATTTTTTCGACATCACCTAGTAGGTCTTCTTGGATTTCATCCACTGTCCCACACTCGATGCAAACTAAATGATGATGGAAATGGGCTGCCCCTTCCTTCCGCAAGTCATAGCGAGAAACACCGTCACCAAAATTGATTTTATCCACTACTTTTAATTCAGTTAAAAGTTCCAAAGTCCGATATACAGTGGCAAGTCCAATTTCTGGTGCCTTCTCTTTAACTAGCAGATACACATCTTCTGCACTTAAATGGTCCTCTTCATGTTCAAGTAACACCCGAACTGTGGCTTCTCGCTGGGGAGTAAGCTTATAGCTTGCAGAATGCAATTGTTTCTTTATGCGATCAATACGACTTTCCATACTATGTATCCTCCCTCGCCACTATCCACTTTATTATAGCAGAAGGGAAGTCATAATCAAACTATAATGATTTTAATTTAGAAAAAAAGGAAGCGCCTTGCACCTGAATATTTTATTTTGTAAGCGAAACAATAATTGACTTCATCAAAACCGGGGAAACATATGCCTCTAAGCTTGCAGCAACGGTAATGAAGGCAATAGCAGCAATATAAGATATAAAGTATCTCGTAAAAACGGGCATAAGATGGAAAGGGAGAGCTTGTCGAATAAAAATTTTCTTTATTAATTTTATAGAAAGTGCAATAGAACAAACAGAAATAAAGACAAAGACTGGGATAATAAATAAATTCTGTGGAAGCAAGGAACTAAATGCAAGCAAAAGTCCATTCCAACCCATTTGGTTGACAAGAAATCCCACAGAAAATCCTACAACAATCCCCTTTATGAAAATTAATATAAAGATAAGAGGAAAACCAATAATTGAAATGCCTAATAGCCAAATAAGCCCAGCAAATTTGACATTATGCCAGAAACTCATTTTCAGTAATTCTTCAGGAGGAACCATTTCTCCCTCCCCTACTTGTCCAAAAAATTGGTTTAAATAGTAAAAGAGATCTTCTTTTTGATTAAGAGACAAGCTGTTGACAAATATGGAACCAAAAATAACCCCCATTAAAAATAAGACCATTATAAATGTGTAGATGGAAGAATGTTCTTGAAAATGACGACTGATTATATTGGTAGATAGTCTGTTGCGCATCTTTTGCTCCTCCTGTCCTGCGAATGGTACATTATATGTTGGACGAGCAGTGAGTATGTCAACAACGATCGTACAAATAACTATTCAAATTTTTGAATCCTTCCATATTTGCCGCCTCCACCTGCAGCTACTTGCAAATTTCCTTTCCGAGCTTGAATAATCATATCAGCAAGCTCATCTTTCACTACTCTCTTTAGTTCAGACTCGTTCACACGATGTAATATACTCATTTCCGTTCCAAAATGATTCAATAAATTTTCCATTGCTTTCGGCCCTAGCCCCGGAATGAATTCCAAGGGTACTTGGTGAATATAAGGTGGCCTGTCAGGTTTACCCTCTGCATCCGCCAATTGAGTAATCCGTTCAAATACCCCCATTGTAAATTTTTCCGAACCGCAATTTGGACAAATAGCCCCTTGTTTAGGAGTAAAGCAATTTGTACAAGTTGTCCGATAATATTTTCCTAATAAAGGATTCAACCCATAATTAACTTTAATCTTATTTCCATCAATATTTTTAAAAGATTGTTTAATGGCCTTAAAAGTTGGAGCTTCTAGTTCCAGCATTTGATATTCTCTTGCCATTTTCGCAATGGAATGAGCATCCGAGTTCGTTAAAAATCCATATTGATGTATTTCAGAAAGCTGATCAGCCATATTTGTATCAGAACTTAAACCTAATTCAACTGCATCTATTAAAGCTGGATTGAATACTTCTGTCAGCGATTTTTCTACACCTTTTCCATAAAGACTTTTAAAAGGAGTAAATACATGGGCAGGAATGAATAAACCATTAAGTTCTTTCACTTTTTCCTGTACGACTATGGCATCTTCATATATTCTTTGCGTACTTAGCTGGATATTTGTCACTCTTGCCGAAAGCCAATCTGAAAATTCCTTAAGCGAAACCATGGTTGGAAAGTATGCAAGGACATGGATAGGTCCTTTACAGTGGTGATCATTGATTTCTATTTCCGATCCAGGGATAAGGACAACACCGTTTTCATATTGGAAACCTCCATCCTTTATTTCTACGAGTCGCCCCGTCTCAATTAAATGTTCCATTTCCATTATTACTTCGGGTGAATGGCAATCGATAATCCCAACAATATTTAAACCCTTTGGAAATTTCGCAGCCTTTAATATGTTCGTTAAAGTGAGGTTTCTGCTCGCAGTTATTTTGACAGGTCTTCCTGTTATTGTTCTGCCAATATGAATATGTAGATCAGAAAAAAATTCATTCATTAGATGACATCGCCATTCTAAGTTGTAAATAAAGGACTGCGTATGCCGTTTTCGCATCGTAGATTCGCTTATCATTGACGCATTGAATCGCTTCTTGTAGCGTTATTTCATGAAGCTCCACAAACTCATCCTCATCGCCAATTTTCGGATTATCGATTCTTTTTAAATCAGTAGCTATATAAAGATGGATTAGTTCATCTGCAAATCCCGGAGAGGTGTAAAACGATATTAAATGCTCCATATTCCCCGCTGCATAACCCGTTTCTTCTTCTAGTTCACGCTCTGCAGTCACTAATGGTTCTTCTCCATACTCAAGCTTTCCAGCAGGAATTTCAAATAAAGATCGGTCCAACGGTTTTCGATACTGTTCAACCATAATGATTTTATTTTCATCATTAATGGGTATCACCGCAACAGCTCCTGGATGTTTCACAATTTCCCGCTTTGCTGTTTTTCCATCAGGCAGTTCTACATCATCGACTTGCAGACGGATTATCTTTCCACTAAATATCTCTTGACTATGTATCGTTTTTTCCTCAAACTTTTTCATCCTTTTCCGCTCCTTCTTTATTACTTTTCCAATCATAACATAAAGAAGATGGAACATTAATTTTGTTATGCAGGATGACTTTCCAGTAAAATGAAGAAAAGAACTGGGAAGGTGATGAGGAAATGGATAAAAGACAACTTGGAAATTCTGATTTACGAGTTTCTAAAATGGGGCTAGGCTGTATGTCCATTGGGACTGATGTTAATAAAGCGCAAAAAATTATTGAAGCGGCACTTGATGCAGGAATTAATTACTTTGATACGGCCGACTTATATGACTACGGAGTAAACGAAGAAATTGTCGGTAAGACGCTATCAAATAAAAGAGAAGAAGTTGTTATCGCGACAAAGGTAGGAAATCGTTGGAATGAAAATAAAGATGGTTGGAGCTGGGATCCATCGAAGGCTTACATAAAAGAAGCTGTTAAAAAGAGCCTCCATAGACTTAAAACTGAATATATAGATTTATACCAACTTCACGGGGGAACGATTGAGGATCCTATCGATGAAACGATTCAAGCTTTTGAAGAATTGAAAGAAGAAGGCTTTATTCGTTATTATGGCATATCTTCGATTCGTCCTAATGTAATCCGTAAATATGTGAGAGATTCATCGATTATTAGCAATATGATGCAATATAGTTTATTAGATAGGCGCCCGGAAGCAGTGATGCCACTTTTAAAAGAAAGTAATATTAGTATCGTTACAAGGGGCTCGGTCGCAAAAGGTATTTTAAGCGATAAGACACTTGGAGCAATTGAAGCAGGCACCTTTAATGCAAAAGCATATCTTGATTATTCTACTGAAGAAATAAAAGATTTGATAGAAAGTATTAAAGCTAAACTTTTACCCCATTCACGTTCTTTAAATGAGGTCGCCCTTCAATTTAATTTAGCCCATGAGACTATTGCATCTGTCGTAACGGGTGCCAGCTCAGTTGAACAATTACTTGATAATATAAGAGCTGTTAACTCCAAACCACTATCAAAAGAAGAGTTTGGGTATTTAGAAATGATTACGAAAAAGAGCAATTATACCGAACATATATAATTTTTAAAATATTTCGTTCACCATTTTTCTAAACATTTCTACAATGTTATTGACTTTTCTGCCTATAGGCGGATGACCTTTACGGGACTTTCAAACTATTTACAACTCATATTACTATACTCCGACAAAATCATACTCAATAATGACTATTATTACAGCTTGAAGTATACATTTGTCATCGACATTTTTTTTGCGACTATGACTTTTGTAATGTCTATAATGATTCATGAATACAATTAATTTTGATTAGATAAAGGCAAATCTGATCGAAAGTCAGATACGCAAAGCCACAGGCCTAAGGTTTTTTATCAACTACGGCAGCTGGGTTACCTAAATACTATATGTATTTTAGGAGGTCATTATGCGGAAAGCGGTTATAGTTAAGCATGAACAGTTTGATGAGGAATGGGTAGAGCTCATATTAGCTGCACTACATGCAGGCATAAGTCCTGAAAGTATTAGAGAGTTTTTTCAAATTCACAAACGAAATCAGCAGTAGTATCGTTACGCTTCTTTCAGACTATTTTTTAAAAAAATAATGAAAAAATTTTTCGACTAAGAGTGTTCTAAATATGAAACAAACCTTCGTTATATGGTATAATTTGCTGTAAGGAAGGTGAAGATTCACATGATTGGCGAACGTTTACGTGAATATAGAAAACAGAAAAAAATGTCACTATCTGAATTAGCGGAAAAAGCAGGGGTTGCTAAATCGTATTTGAGTTCTATTGAACGAAATATCCAATCCAACCCTTCCATCCATTTCTTGGAGAAAGTATCGGAAGTGTTAGGTATATCCGTGAATACTTTGCTTCATGAGAAACAAGAAGGAGAAATCGGTTTAGATTCCGACTGGGAGGAACTTGTTCGAGAAGCAATGTCGTCCGGAGTGTCTAAAGAAGAGTTTCGCGAATTTCTAGAGTTTAATAAATGGAAAATGGGAAATAAATGATGCAATAAAAGCGACTGGCGATCCGTTCAGCGCCGTACAAACTTTTTAAGCTTCTGACTTATGCTGAAAGTTTGCTAGTCTCTAGGCGTCTAGAGCTAGACAGGAAGAACACCAGCCCCGAAGTAATTTTATGTAAAAATTTATACTTTTTCTACTAAAAAATACAAACCATGGCTTGAGAAAAATCAAGCCATGGTTTATTTAATATGCGTCCGGAATTATTTGTTCATCCAATATTAAATCGGGTTCTGTAGATGAAATTTTCTCTTCAACGGAATATCCGGCGGCAACTTCTTTTAATACGAGAGCAGGTTTTGTAACATCAATGACCGCTCGGTCTGAAATGATTGATCTACAACTTGTTCCTTAACATTCTTATCTCGCAGTGCCAAGATCATATTTTCAGGTATTCCACACAAACCAAATCCCCCTACCATGATAGTAGATCCATCTTGAATATCATGAATGGCTCCATGAAAGGATGTGTATACTTTTTTCATTTTTCCATCCTCCTTTATGATCCTCCTGCGTTTGTGTCTTTCAAAAGATTGATTTATTCCTTATAATAGATATGAATGAAACCTTTATTTAACAATTAACGTAATTCATTTATATAGAAAAAGTTTGGGATAGGAGTAGATGCAGCATGAAACCTGTTTTTACGTTTTTTCTCGGTATGTTTACCGCTGCGGCAACCATTTTGCTTTGGGTCATTTTATTTAATGGTTTCATTTTAGGACTCGTACCTTCTACCGTCTCTGCATTGCTAGCAGGTGGCCTTACATTCTTTGGGATAAAACTATATTCTGATCGTAAATTTTTGAAAAAAAATAAATTGACGAGAAAAGAATATGTTTATATACAAAAAAACCTAGATGAAGCAAAGAAAAAAATCAGCAGACTACAAAAAGCATTTTTTTCTGTTAGAACGATGGGTGCTTTTAAGCAGTTATATGAACTAAGTAAATTATCAAAACGGATGTATTCCATCATCCATAAAGACCCTAGACGTTTTTATCAGTCTGAGCGTTTCTTCTTCTATCATCTTGATTCAGTAGTGGAGCTCTCAGAAAAATATGCCATGCTCGCCGCCCAGCCTGTAAAAAATGAAAAAATGTATATTTCACTTAAGGAAACCCAAAGCACATTGGAAGATTTGAGTGAATCAATCAAAAAAGATATTTATCATGTACTTTCATCAGATATTGATGATTTAAATTTTGAATTAGATGTTGCAAAGCATTCTTTAAAAAAATTAGAATATAACCCTCTCGACGATGAAAGGAGAAAGAAATAAATGAGTGAACAAAACAAAAATACTGAAACGGTGTTAAAAACTGACTTTTCAAGCCTTGACGATCTACTGGCCAATCCATTTGGTGAACAAGAGATCGTGCCGATAAAGCAGGAACAAGTACAAGAAGAGGTAAAGCCTGTAAGACTTGTCGACAGCCTACCTGAAGAAAATCGAAAGCGGGCCCTTGAGCTCGCTAAACAGATTGATCCTGCCAACCATCAAGCAGTTATTGCTTACGGAACTCATGCCCAATCCCAATTATTGAATTTTTCGAGCTCCATGCTTGATCATGTGCAAAGTAAGGACATTGGTCCAATTGGTGATATTTTAAATGACTTAATGAACAAACTACGAGACGTGAATCCGGATGAACTTTCACCTGAAAAAAAGAATTTTTTCTCGAAGATGTTTGGGAAAATTTCCAATTCCATTCAAGAGGTAATGTCTAAATATCAAAAAACGGGAGCACAAATTGACAGGATCACGGTGAAATTGAATCAATCAAAGCAGACATTGATTGATGATTTAAAGATGCTTGAACAATTATATGAGAAAAATAAGGAATACTTTCATGCTTTGAATATTTATATTGCAGCAGGAGAGTTAAAAATTGAAGAATTGACGACTAAGACGATTCCGGAGTTAAAGCAAAAAGCTGAAGCTTCCGGTGATCAAATGACGTATCAAGAAGTCAATGATATGATTCAATTTGCAGATCGTCTTGATAAAAGGCTCTACGATTTAAAATTAAGCAGACAGATTACAATCCAAAGTGCTCCACAAATTAGAATGATTCAAAATACGAATCAGGCACTTGCAGAAAAAATTCAAACTTCGATTATGACAGCCATTCCGCTTTGGAAAAATCAAATTGCGATTGCATTGACTCTTATTCGTCAGCGGCAGGCTGTCGAAGCGCAGAAACAAGTTTCTAAAACAACAAATGATTTACTTCTAAAAAATGCAGAAATGTTAAAAACAAATACAATTGAAACAGCAAGAGAAAATGAACGTGGACTTGTCGACATTGAAACATTGAAAAAGACACAGTCTAATTTGATTACAACTCTTGAAGAAACAATCAAAATTCAACAAGAAGGACGTGCGAAACGCGCCCAAGCAGAGCAAGAACTTGTTTCTATGGAGAACGAGTTGAAGGAAAAATTACTCAGATTAACGTAATGCCTAAGGAATTAATATCAAAAAAATAGACTTGTTCCCTTAAAATAATGGAACAAGTCTATTTTTTTGCTGATGAAGTGTAACTTGTTGTTTTCTTGTCGGCGTAAGGCATTCTTGTAATGACAATGGGATCTTTTAAATTAGTGTTGGGAATTTGTTGTGGTTCCAGACCACTTGGCATATATTCAATATTCTTGGCTTCTGGCGGAAGAGGGATATAAACAGAGTCCATGATAATGATTTTTTGTTGATACTGTTTGCTTTTTGTTTCCTGTGCTACTTCAGTATTGCTACAAGCAAATAAAGTAATGCTTAGCATAAAAATGAGTGTACATAATATTATCTTTTCCATATCACCATCCCCTTTATATCTAGTTTATATAAACGACTAAACAAAATTCACCTTGTTTAACCTATGTGAAATCGGACATAAGCTATTACTCTTCTCATATTTTAAAGTAATTGGTTTTTTAATTCTTTTATGGGAGGAATCGGATTGGTTTTACCAGAAAAGGTGACAATCATTGAGGTAGGGCCACGAGATGGATTACAAAATGAAAATCATTTTATCGATACTGAGACTAAGAAAAAATTCATTCAGAAATTGGTATTCGCGGGTGTCCAGGAGATGGAAATCACCTCTTTCGTTTCTCCAAAATGGATTCCGCAAATGAAGGACGCTGCCTCGATTGTCATCTCTCGTCCTCGAGGTATTCGGAGTATTGTTTTAGTTCCAAATCGAAAAGGGATTGAAAAATTGTTAGGAACTGATTGTAAAAATGCTGCAATTTTCATTGGCGTTAGTAATAGTTTTAATAGGAAAAATGTAAATAAAACAACTAAGGATAGTATGGAGGAATTAATCCCGATTATTACGGACTTAAAGACTAAAGGCTTTTTTATCCGCGCTTGCATTTCTACTGCCTTTTATTGCCCATACGAAGGAAAAATTCCGATAGAAGATACAATAAAGCTTTGTCGGGAATTCGCTGCAGTCGGAGTCGATGAACTTAGTGTTGCGGATACAATCGGAATGGCGACTCCTGCGGAATCTTTTTTACTTTTTTCCGAGCTAAAGAGGGTGTTTCCCTCTGTTATGATTGCTGCACATTTTCACGATACGCGAAAAATGGCGCTTGCTAATATTTATACTGCCCTTCAAGCTGGAATCGACCGTTTTGACTCTTCTGCCGGAGGGATAGGCGGTTGCCCTTTCGCACCAGGAGCGAGCGGCAATGTTGCTACTGAAGATGTGGTATATATGCTCGAACGAATGGGGATTGAAACCGGAATTAACCTTGAGAAACTTTTTGATGCGATTGATGTAATCGCCCCTCACCTATCGAGAGAGATTGAATCTGGTTATTATCGGCTTACTAAAAAAGCTAAGGACAAAATGTAATAGGTGAATAGTAGGATTTGACACACATCAGATAATGATTGTTGCTTCCACTTCAAAATCGTAATCATGATCGTATTTGCTTAATTTTAAATGCAGGATCGCGATGTAACTATGCGATATTTTATTTCATCGCGAATCCTATTAATTCTCGATGAAACTCAGCCCATTTCCGATTTCATCGATTATTCCGTATTAATTCTCGACGAAACTTATCTCATTTCTGTTTTCATCGATTATCCCGCCTTAATTCTCGACGAAACCCAGCCCATTTCTGATTTCATCGATTATTCCGCCTTAATTCTCGACGAAACTTATCTCACTTCTGTTTTCATCGATTATTCTGCATTAATTCTCGATGATATCCAACCCATTTCCGATTTCACCGCTAATTCCACATTAATTCTCGACGAAACTCAGCATTCTTCCATTTAAATCGTGAATGACGCCTTAAAATTGAGCCCCTTCAGTCCGATACGACGTTGCAGCCCATTCGTCCATTTAATATTTGCCCTGGGCTTGATAAGCGAAATGATTGAGTTTCCTGAGAGAAATCAATTTTCAATTCTTCATCGAAAAAAATAGCTTTTGATTTTTCTATATACACGTTCACTTTATCGGTTCCGATTAATATATCCTCTGCATGTAAATCTTGTTCACGAATTAATTGCAATGTAGGAACACCACTAACAGTACATCCACAGCCGTCCGTTTCATATTTCAGCTTTAAGATTAAATTTTGACCGTCGATATTCTGCTCAATTTTCCGTGCAGCTTCTTCTGTAATTGAAATTCTCATTATGTTCTCTCCCTTCTTTTCATCCATTTTAGCACATGCCTCATTCAGTGAGGTTGCATTTCCTCTTCTTTCCTTCTACTATAAAATAGGAATAGTTTTTTACAAGGGGGATACTAATTTGGAAAAAGTACAAATTAAAGTAATGGATAACGGCTCTTATCGAGTATCTGGAGACGTTGAACTAATTGATGTTGACGGTAATGTATTTGAAACAAAACAAGTATTTTCTTTATGCCGCTGTGGTCTTTCCAGTCGCAAACCGTTTTGTGACGGAACGCATAAAGGGAATTTTGAATCATGCGTCCGCGCTGAAAAAGTATTAAATGATTAACTGGGATGGCCCGCAGTCATTGCGGGTCTTTTTTATTCCATAATAACGATCTGATCAATCCTTTCAGCCGAGATCTTTACAACACGTCCATCCTGATCAACTACACGAAATTCTTTATTTATCGCATCAAAATAATGAATCCTTCCTAATATTTCTTCATAATGATGATTCATAAAATGTGTAATCATCACTTCTTTCCCGAATTCCATTGCCGCACCTGCTGTTTCATTTAGCATTTCTAATTTTTGTTCATCCAATTGCTTTAATTTTTCATGCGCGTCTTCTTCCGCCCATTTCCGAAGCATTGTAACATGCTCCGGAAGCATAAGCGAATTCCATTTTATACGACCACGATCCCGAATCATTCACGCACACCTTCCTTTTGCATAAGTTTTGCAATATTATGGTTTATGCTTTATGCCCTCCTACAAGAGCTGCCCTCTTCCTTGCCGTTCCTGCTTTCGTATAAGAAATTGCTCGTAATAAGGACACTCCTCCATGACGCCTGCGAATATGATCTACGGTGTAGCCAAGCTTTTTTTCGCTTACTTTTCTAGGTTCAAATAAATTTAATTGAACGTATTTGTCATCTGTCACATTCGATAATGCTATAGAAATTTGGCGTACGGTTTTTCCTGTGTAATGTGTTTCGAACAGCTGCAAACAGACACGATACAAATCCATCGTTGTATTTGTTGGTTCCTCCACTGAGTACGAACGTAAAAATCCACCGCCAAATTCTTTATCGCTATAGCCAATCCCGAGGCTAATGGTCCTTCCCGCCTTTTTACGCTCTCTTGCTCTCCGTGCCACTTCTTCACACATTTCGAGAATGACACAAATAATCTCCTCTTTATCTTTATAATCACGAAGTAAAATTTGACTTTTTCCAAAACTAATTTGTCCTTCTATAATCTGAGCACCTAATTCCGACAAATCTACTCCCCACGCATGGTAGTAAAGTTGATTCCCCATCACCCCGAATTTTTTCTCGAGCAAATGCAAATCAGAATGGGCAAGCTGTCCAACATTAAAAATCCCCATACTATTCAGTGTCCTTTCTACCCTTCTTCCGATCCCCCACATCTCCCTAAGTGGAGCCACTGGCCATAATTTTTCCGGAACATCTTCATAAGTCCATTCCGCAATACCCGTTTTTTTTGCTTCGAGGTCGAGACAAAGCTTGGAAAGAAGCATATTTGGTCCAATGCCAATGGAACATGTGAGCTGGAACTCCCGAAACAACTCATCTTTAATTTTCTCGGCAACTAAACGGGCATCTCCCCATAGATCACTCGTTCCGTCTATTTTGATAAAACTCTCGTCCACGCTATACACATGAATCGCTTCTTTCGGAACGTAACGATGAAAAAGATGCGTAATTTCAGTGGCAACCCGCAAATAAGTACTCATCTTTGCCTCGTCAAGCCGGATTCTGTCATCTTCCGGAATTTCAAAAAGCCTGGAACCTGTTTTAATTCCAAAATCTTTTTTCAAACGTGGGGATGCTGCGAGCACAACACTCCCAGGTTGTTTCAGATTTCCAACAACCGCAAGATGACATTTTAATGGATCATATCCAAGCATCACCGCCGAGCAGCTCGCATAAAAGCTTTTCATATCCACACATAATATTTTGTCATGTGGAAGCTTATTGTAATCCATGCTCATTATTCATGCCTCCTAATTAGAAAAGCGTAAGCGCCTTGTTCAGCCCCGACAAGCAAATGTTCTGAGACAATAAAAGTCCACTCTTTGACTTTTATTTGTCTCAGGTTATTTGACCTCGAGGGGCTAGGCGCTGAAGCTGGACAAAGAAAAGCGTAAGCACCTTAAAAGTGGAAGGAAGGCTAAAGACGCAACGTCCTGTCGCTTCGCCTGCACTAGTACATCCGTGTACGTCGCAACGCCTTCCTCACCCGCATCCTGCGGGCCTCCGACAAGCAAATGTTCTGAGACAATAAAAGTCCGCTCTTTGACTTTTATTTGTCGCTGGTTTATGACCTCGAGGGGCTAGGTGCTGAACCTAGATAGCGAAACGAACATCTGTTCTATTATTATATGCAATATATTAGCCGAAAGGACCTATTTTTTCAAATGGTACTTTTTTCTAAATAAAAAAAGAAAAAACCCATCCTTATATCCCTGGAGATATAAGATATGAGTTTATTTTTTAAAAAACGCTTTTCTACCTAAAGATTCTACAAGCCTTGGAGCTAATGTATGTAAGGTCGCCGTCCAATTCATCCAGCGCGGCATATTGATTTCACGATGATTTGTCAGCATAATGCTGACTATGTTGCTCGCAACCTTTTCAGGATCTAGGATAAATTGACCAAGGTTTTTAAGATATGATCCCTCGGGGTCGGCTTTTTGAAAAAAGTCCGTATGAATGGGTCCGGGATTAACCGCCGTTACAAATACACCGTACTGAGATAGTTCCATTCGCAAGCTGTTTGAAAAACCAAGTACTGCATGTTTCGTCGCAGCATATACACTTGATTTAGGCGTTGCGAGTTTTCCAGCTTGGGAAGCAATATTTATAATGTGACCGGATTTTCGTTTGCACATATGTGGGATGACTTCCCTTGTACATGCAATTAATCCGATTACGTTAACAGAAAACATGCCTTCCAAATCAGTAAGATTAATGTCAATTGCGTTGGAGAAAATCCCGTAACCGGCATTATTCACTAAGACGTCAATTTCCCCTTCTGTTTCATAAATACGTTTGAATACTGCGGATATTTGATCAGGGTTGGAAACATCGAGCGCCAAGCCCGGGCAGTTCACTCCATACTCGTCGTGAATCCGTTCTGATAGATGATTAAGTTTTTCGATGTTGCGGGCAAGTAAGATTAAATTAGCTCCATTTTGGGCACACAAATAAGCAATCTGCTCTCCAAGTCCCCCGGAAGCTCCTGTTATGACGACTGTTTTCCCTCTAATGCGTTCATTTTTCATCGTGACACACCATCAATTGCAGAAAAAAATGCAACACCATCATCATCCACTTGCTTCTTAATGAGATCAAGTGAGATTAAATAATCTAACTGGGCCGTTGATTCAGATAACGTTAATCCCAGTTCCTTTTGATACACGGCGGGAAAAAGTTCTTTCGTAATCGAAAAGGTCGTCAATTGACGGTTTTTCAATAATTCGAGTACCTGTAATGCCCGTTCATGCTGGCGCTGTAAGCGGCGTTTAACAAGCTCATGAACTCTCGGAATATCTGCCCCATGGCCTGTATAAGCAACACTAACATCCAACTCTAGAAGCTTTTCGAGCGATTCATTATATTGCAGCTGTGGCTTTGGCCGCTCAGAAGATGGTTCTAATGCTGGCTCAAGAAAAGGATTGGATGAGATTGTTGCAAGTAAATGGTCCCCTGACAGCATAACACCATCGTTTTCTCGGAAAAACGATAAATGACTCTGGGCATGTCCGGGCGTTTCAAGAACCGACCATTTTTCTAAACCAGGGATTTTATCCCCTTCCACTATTTCTTTCGCAAGCGGACCCGTACTACAATATTGAAGAGGAGACTTTAAAATATGTAACATTTTCTCCATATCCCCTCTCAAACCAAATTCCTTAAATAACCGTCTATAAAAATCATCATGTGCGGCGAAAAAAATAGAATCTTCTTCAATCCACGGGCGTACATATTTATGTCCGTAAATTGGCACTTCAGGCAACCATTCTAAAAACCCGACATGATCGGGGTGATGGTGAGTGAGCACAACCTGTTCAATATCTTCGGGCGTCAAACCGTGCTGAGCCAATTGAAAGGTAAAAGCCTCCCAAGCAGCATCTGTCTTCACTCCGGCATCGATGAGTGTTAACGCATCACCTTTTACAACATACACATTCACATCGCCAACGGCAAATGGGGTTGGCAATTCAAATTTTATAATTTTTTCTTCAAAACTAACCATTCTAATCCCTCAACTTAAAAGTAAGTAATTACAGTGTATCGATTAATGGCTAAAATGTCATTATATTCATCTTGAACTCAGAGTATTGAAAATATTTTTCTTGACAATTATCTATTCGATAATCATAATCATATATAATATTTTTCTAAATTGAGTAGATGCTTGGCAATTCCGCCAAGACGCTTTAATTAAATCGCGATGAACCGGGACTAGTAAAACTGAAATGATGCAAGAGATTGGAGTCCAAAGGCTGGAAGGCTCCGACATCCCCTTTTGGTTTGAACCTGCCTGGCGAGCTGTCAGAAAAACTGACCGTACTCCCGCGTTAAGGGCTTAAGATGATTGCCGCAACTGAAGGCAATCAATGAAGGTGGTACCACGGAAGCTATTCCCTTTCGTCCTTTTTATAGGATGAGAGGGTTTTTTTATCTCTCGGGACATTATAGAATGGAACTTTGAAAATAACTTTAAAGAGGGTAATTCCCGTCTAGCGACTAGCAAATTTTTGGTTTCTTCCTACACTATTTTACATCTGCTCACCCTAGTCTAGCAGCAGGTGCTTGCTAACGCTTTTGATCGAGTATTCCGTTTACCATATTGTTATTCTTCCATTTTCCTACTTTGTTGATTGTAGCAGAATCAACATAAACATTTAAAAGGAGGGCTACTGATGAAGATATCATTTATTGGAGCTGGCTCTATAGCAGAAGCAATGATTGAAGGGCTAATCGCAAAAAACATATGCAATCGCGAAGACATCTTCATAACCAATCGAAGTAATAAATTGAAAATGACAGAACTAAAAGAAAAGTACGGGATTTGTACCACTTATGATATGAATAAGCTTGTCCGTGATGTGGACATCATTATTTTTGCGGTAAAGCCAAAAGATGCTACCGAAGCGTTGGAAAGAATCAGTCCATTTATCAGCGAAAATTCTTTCCTTGTTTCCGTTATGGCTGGGATTTCCATTGAGTTTATTACGGATAAACTAAAAACCACCTGTGCTATTGCACGAACCATGCCAAATACGTCTGCTAGCGTCGGCAAATCCGCAACTGCCATTACCTTTAACCCTTTTGTTTCAAATCGTCAGAGGGTGTTGGCACTTTCTATTTTTTCTGCGATTGGAATTACAGAAGAAGTGGAAGAAAGTCAGATGGATGCTATTACTGCACTCTCAGGAAGCGGTCCCGCATATTTTTATTATTTTGTGGAAGCGATGGAACGTGCTGCAGAACAGTTTGGCTTGGAAAAAGACACTTCCAATAAACTTATTATCCAAACATTATTAGGCGCGGCCGAAATGCTATCCGCATCAGGGAAAAAAGCGGAAGAGCTGAGACGTGAAGTGACAAGTCCTGGAGGAACAACGGAAGCTGGTCTTACTGTTCTCCAAGAAGCAGAATTACAGGAAGTTTTCATTGAATGTATTCATGCTGCCGCACGGCAATCAAAACAATTGGGAATGATGTACGAATCCAATATCACTTGATGTAAAAGCCTCACAAATGCAAAAAATGCCTTCATCTTGCTATAATAGAGCGAAAGCATAATAGGAGGCAAAAAAATGTCTGTAAAACTGTTTACACCTTTTACGATTAAAAATATTACGATAAAAAATAGGATTGTCATGTCACCAATGTGCATGTATTCCTGTTTCAATGAGGATGGTATGGTTAACGATTGGCACTATACTCATTATACAAGCCGTGCTGTTGGGCAAGTAGGATTAATAATTGTTGAGGCAACAGCTGTTACACCACAAGGACGAATTAGCCCTCAGGATTTGGGAATTTGGAGTGACGATCATATTGAAGGGCTTACTAAGCTTACTAAAATGATCGAAGCCCATGGTGCTGTCAGCGGAATCCAAATTGCCCATGCAGGCCGAAAAGCAGTGCTTGATGGGGAAATCATCGCACCAAGTGCCATTCCTTTTAATGAAAGCATGAAAACACCAAAGGAAATGAGCATAGATGAAATAAATGAGACGATTGCAGCATTTGGAAAAGCCGCAGAGAGAGCAAAAAAAGCAGGCTTTAAAGTAATCGAAATTCATGCTGCACATGGATATCTTATCAATGAATTCCTCTCTCCGCTCACAAATGAGCGCAGCGATGAGTATGGAGGCAACCTGGAAAATCGTTATCGCTTCTTAAGTGACATTATCGAGGAAGTGAAATCTGTTTGGGAAGGTCCTTTATTCGTTCGTGTTTCAGCGAATGATTACAGCGAAGGAGGACTAACGCCAGACGACTATGTCACGATAGCCCAGTGGATGAAAGAACAAGAGATTGACTTAGTAGATGTTAGTTCAGGTGCTGTAGTTCCTGCACATATCCACGCATTTCCAGGCTACCAAGTTCCATTTGCGGATCAAATTAAAAAAGAAGCAAATATCCCAACTGGTTCAGTAGGATTGATTACAAATGGAACTCAAGCGGAGGAAATTTTGCAAAATGAACGAGCGGACTTAGTTTTTATAGCTCGCGCACTCTTACGTGACCCTTACTGGCCACGAACAGCAGCAAAAGAACTAAAATATGAATTGGAAGCTCCTGAACAATATCGACGAGGCTGGATGAGTTAAATTTTATGCGGGGCGATCGACAGTTCTAGGAAATCATACGCCATATTCGTGTTAGGAAAAATAGCCTTTGCTTCTTCTGTAAGCTCATTCCAATTTTCCTTAAGATAACGTGAACTAATATGATTTAAATATAGGGTATTTGCTTGTGCATTCAAGGCGATTTTCGCTGCTTGGACGGTTGTTGAATGAAAATAATCTCTAGCCATCTCTTCACTATCGGCAGAAAAAGTGGCTTCATGAACTACTACATCTGCTCTTGAAGCTAGAATGAGTGCATTTTCACAAGGGCGTGTGTCACCAAGAATGCAAATAACCCTCCCTTTTAGGTCAGGTCCCAAATAATTGTTTCCATTTATCACTCTTCCATCATCGAGAGCAATCATTTCGCCTTTCTTGAGGCGCTTATAAATTGGTCCAGGCAATATGCCGTCGGAACGAAGACGCTCAGCATCAAGCGTACCCTTTTTATCTTTTTCTGTAATACGGAATCCGAAGCTAGCAATTCCATGATCGAGCAGTAAAGTCTCAACCATAAACTGCTCATCTTCGAAAATAACCCCCTCTTCCATCTCGATGATGGTTAAAGGGTATTTTAAATGGGTTTGACTTATTTTGAGAGAAACGTCGACATATTCACGAATGCCTTTCGGTCCATAAATCGTAAGTTCTGTTTCTCCGCCTTGGAAAGAACGGCTTCCTAGTAATCCTGGCAAGCCAAATATATGATCTCCATGTAGATGAGTAATAAAAATTTTTTCGATTTTTCTAGGTTTTAATGAAGTATGTAAAATTTGGTGTTGGGTCGCTTCACCACAATCAAAAAGCCATATAGAATTTCTCTCTTCCAACAGCATTAATGCCAAAGAAGAGACATTCCTAGGCTTTGCTGGTACTCCCGCACCAGTTCCGAGAAAGAGTAATCTCATATTAGCCCTCCATATAAATAATACTTATTTTATCATAATTATGAGAAGCTATTGTAAAATAGATACTTGACTAATCGTCTTTTTTCAGAATAATTGGTAAGATAGGGTATAATCAACACATTGGAAAAGTTTACGAAGGAAAAGAGAGGTTTTCATAATGATTCAATCTGAAACACCCGCATCGCTTATAATGATTTTCGGCGCAACTGGAGATTTAGCCAAAAGGAAGCTATATCCTTCCCTTTTTCACCTTTTTAGAAAAGGGAAATTATCGGAGCATTTTGCGGTCATTGGTGTGGCAAGACGCCCATGGTCCGATGAAGTCTTGAGAGAACATGTTAGAGACTCTGTTCTAACATCAATAAAAGATGCGGAGAATATAGAAGAATTTGTTTCTCATTTTTATTATAAACCTCATGATGTCAGCGACTCACAATCATACATACAATTAAAAGCACTCGCTAATGAACTCGACCAAAAATATTGTCTAGAAGGGAACAGAGTCTTCTATCTTGCAATGGCTCCAGAATTTTTTGGTACGATTGCTGAGCATTTAAAAACTGACGGATTAACGGATACGAATGGCTTCCATAGGCTCGTTATTGAAAAACCATTTGGGCACGACCTTGAATCTGCCATTGAATTAAATAAAAGAATTCGAAACGTCTTTTCTGAAAATGATATTTATCGAATTGATCATTATCTTGGAAAAGAAATGGTTCAAAATATTGAAGTGATTCGCTTTGCCAATGCTATTTTTGAACCTCTATGGAATAATCGTTTCATCTCGAATATCCAAATAACATCAAGTGAAATGTTAGGTGTAGAAGAACGCGGCGGGTATTATGAAACGAGTGGTGCTCTGCGTGATATGGTGCAAAACCATATGCTGCAAATGGTAGCCCTTCTTGCTATGGAACCGCCGATTCGTCTTACACCGAAAGAAATTCGCAGTGAAAAAGTAAAAGTGCTGGGTGCGCTTCGCTCTATTGAGCAAGATGAAATCCCTCAATATTTCGTTAGGGGTCAATATGGTCCTGGAGAGATTAATGGAGAAAAAGTAATTGGATATCGCGAGGAGCAAAATGTAAATAAAGAATCGAATACCGATACTTACGTAGCTGGGAAGTTAATGATTGATAATTTCCGCTGGGCTGGTGTTCCATTTTATATTCGAACTGGCAAAAGAATGACGGCAAAATCAACGAAGATCGTGATTCAATTTAAAGATATCCCAATGAATCTTTATTACAAGTCGGAAAAGAATTTAGATCCAAATCTTCTCGTCATTCATATACAGCCGGAAGAAGGAATCACCCTTCATTTAAATGCTAAGGACACAGGACAAATGATGGAAACAACACCAGTAAAGCTTAATTTTTCAAATAATCATGCACCAGGTCTTAATACTCCTGAAGCATATGAAAAACTTTTATTTGATTGCCTCAGAGGTGATGCAACAAACTTCACACACTGGGATGAAGTTGCTCTATCCTGGAGCTTTGTAGACAAAATCAGCCATAATTGGGAAAGTGAAAAAGCGGACTTTCCAAATTATAGCGCTGGTACTATGGGTCCAACAGCAGCTGATGAACTGCTTGAAAAAGATGGATTTTCATGGTGGCCTGTTACTGATCTTGATGTCAACGATTGCTAATAATAAAAACTTGAGCGCCTGTTAAAGGACGCTCAGGCCCACAGGATGTGGGTCCGTCGATGAAGACATAAGGACGTGGAAGATCTTAGTCGACGTTCTTCTTTAGGATTCCTGAAATATTAAAGAAACACGACGTGGTTGGAATGACAACCCGCATCCTACAGGTGGTTTATGAACTCGAGGGGCTGGCACCTGGAGCTAGACAATAAAACGAAAGACCTTTTGGCTGTTCAAGACACAGGGAAAACCTGTTGAACAGCCTTTTCTTTTTGCCTATTTCCAGTACAGATTACCTTTAATTACTGCTATACTAAATATAGATACATAGATTATTTTTTAACAAACAAACAACATTGAGAATATATTACCGCGGAGGTGTTTGCCGTGAAAAGCCCCAATGTGGATGATTATATACAAAAGGGAATGTACGGGGTAAAAGAGATCAAGCCAGATGAACGACGGAAATTTCTAGGGACGATTAGAGAAAGAATAGTCGTTGCACTTACGAAAAGCCAAGTGATGGAAAAAGGTGTTTATCCAGAAGTTATCCAATTAATGAAAGAGCATCCGAAAGCAATATTGCTTCTAAACGGTGATTTAGACTACTCGTATTTGACTGACTACATCCATAATGCTAGAAAGAATGATGTACAATTTTCAATCGTGGCAAATAAAAATCATGATACAAATATCGGTCTCGTCCTGACATACAACCACGCCATTGACAAGGAAGAAATATATATTCAAAAAAAGAAAGAAAAAACTGTAACCATTTCTAAGAGAAAAAAGAAGCCTCTATCTAGCTTGCTTAATTTTCTAAAGAAATAATTCACAGTTTCTTATCGTTCTTTCCTTTTTGAAGATCACTTCCTTTTTGAAGTATAGTTGTGCCATATTTACTTTTTATTTTATCGATAGCGTTATAAAGCGGCTCTTTTTGGGCTGCTTTTTCATATGAGAATAAATCTAGCTGCTCAAAAGCACTGTCATTATCAATTAAATCTTGGCCAGTTATCCCTAATAATCTAACTGGATCCCCTTTCCAATTAAGTAAAAATAAATTTTTAGCTGCTTGAAAAATATCCTCAGCTTCAACAATCGGATTAATGATTTTTTTCCCTCTTGAAATCGTCTTTCTATCATTATAGCGAATCGTTATCGCGATATTTTTCGTTACATAACCTTTTTTCTTTAATCTACTTGATACACTTCCTGATAAGGATTCAAGAATTTCTAATAACTTGGATTGATTTGTAATATCCTTTGGTAATGTAACCGAATTTCCAACACTTTTATTTTCTGCTGCAGCGTCTGGGTCAACAGGTCTAGAATCGATTCCATTTGCACGCTCTATTAATTGTGGGCCCCGTATTCCAAAGTTAGCCTTTAACTGCAAATCGCTCGCCTTAGCTAAGTCTCCAATTGTATGAATGTCCAGCGTTGTAAGCTTTGCAGCAGTCTTCTCTCCAATACCGTGCATTTCAACAGTAGGTAGTGGCCAAATGACATCAACAATATCTCTTTTCCTTAAAACCGTAATTCCAAGTGGTTTTTTCATATCCGACGCCATTTTAGCGAGAAATTTATTCGGAGCAATCCCTATGCTGCAAGGTAAATCTAGTTGATTAAGTAGACTTTGTTGGATTGCATTTGCTATTTCAATAGGCGTCCCTAGTTCAAAGCTTTCTGAAATATCAACATATCCTTCATCTATCGAAACGGGCTCTACTAAATCCGAATAATGCCTCAATACGTCAAACATTGCTTGAGAAGCATTGCGATACCGATCAAAATTAGGCCTCTTTACAATTAAAGTCGGACAGAGTTTTTTCGCTTCCCAAACCGGCATTGTAGTTTTCACACCGTATTTACGTGCTTCATAGCTGCATGTAACAACAATTCCTTTTCTTGCCTCTTCATCCCCTGCAATTGCAAGGGGCTTGCCTTTCAAAGAAGTGTCATATGCCATCTCAACAGAAGCAAAAAAACTATTCATATCAACGTGTAGTATCACACGACCTTTTTTAGGGTAGAAAGCCTTCATTTCAATCACCTTTAATTACTTCTTAAGATTTATCAATTGTTCCTATGAACATAAAATACCACAGTATGATGGACCGTGGTAGGATAAAAGTATTTAGGCATATTCAATGTGGTATTTTTAATGAAGTTGTTCAATTAACAAATCAGAAATTAATTTAGCAGGTTCTGTAGTATTAATATGCAAATGATAATTGGTTACGTAAAGTTGATATTTTTCCAATTCCTTTTCATCGAAAAAAACGGAAAGTATTTGTTCGTGAATATCACCCTTGTTGAGATGATAAACGACTCCTAATTCCTTTAGGTGTTGCAAATTGATCTCTTCCTGGCCAGGCAGTGCATCATATATAAAAATAGGTTTGCGCTTAAAAAGGCATTCACTAATCGTCACTCCACCAGGCTTTGTTAAAATGGCATCCATTTGATCGTAAAGCCTGTTCATTTCCTCCCTACTATCGATATACGGAAACGGAATAATATGGCTTTTTTGCATACTTTTGAGTTTTTTATATAACTTCACGTTTTTTCCGCATAATACATAATATTTGATGTGCCAATTATGGCTACCCTCCACAATAAACTGAATTAACTCTTCAATGGCGCCTACCCCGAGGTTTCCCCCTGCTATTAATACCGATAGTCTAAAAGGGCTTAATGGTGCAGAAGTATTTTTTTGTTTTATGATACTCGAATGAATTGGAATACCAGTTATGAAAATTTGCTCTTCCTTGATTCCTTTTTGAATTAAAAATTTTTTCATTTGATAAGAAGGTACGAAATGAAAGTCAATATTCTTCACGCCCCAAAAACGGTGGATGAAGAAATCTGTGTAAACATTGATAACTGGAATAGTCAGCCCGTCCTTCTCTTTCATGTAATTCAACATGTACGAGGGTAATGCATGGGTGCAAATAATGAGATCTGGCTGTTTTTCTTCTAAAAGCCTTTTTATTTTAGAAATAAATAAATATTCATATAGCCAAAAGCGCTTATTTTTATCGATATTTTTATAGACAGAGTTTTGATATATAAAATGATACAATCCGGGAAAAGCATCAATCCATTTGAGATAAATATTCGAAACAAGTGATTCAATTTTCCCATAGCTGTACGACAGAACATCTATTTTTTCACATGTAATTTGTGGATGTAAGGTCAAAAGTCCATCTATTAAGGCATTTGCTGTTTGATGGTGCCCAGAAGGGATTTGCAAAAAAGGTAAGAATAGCACAGATTTATTTAGTTTTTTCATAGTCACCTCTTCTAAGCTTTCTTTTCTTGGAGCACGTTTGGAATTTACTGCCATGGGATTACTCCCATCAATTACTTGTAAAAATGGCAGTATTTTTCTAGTATAATCTATCATATGGAAGGAGTGATTACATTTGAACTTTCTATTATACACTGCATTCGCTATACTTCTTTTTTATTGTTTAAAAAAAGCTTATAACAACACGAAGGATATCGTGATAAATAAAATAAACATCGATCAAGATCAATCTATCGGAAAAATAAATCCAAAATTAACGATACTTCAACTTTCCGATTTACATCTTGAAAATATTTCTGTTTCACCTGCTGAACTTTATGAAAAGCTTAAAGATATGCCTATTGATTTAATTGCACTTACCGGAGATTTCCTCGATCGTAAACGGACGATTCCAAAGCTTGTCCCATATTTAAAAGTCTTGAACAAATTAAACGCGAAATATGGAATATATGCCGTCCTAGGAAACCACGATTATGTTTTGCAAGATCAAAACTTACAAACTTTAATCAAGACACTCGAAAAATACAACTGTAAAGTAATGCGAAACGAATATGAGCAAATTTTTGTCCAAGGTAGACCGGTCAATATTATTGGAATCGATGATTTTAGTACAAAACGAAGCAACCTAGAATCTTCATACGAGGGAATTAAGAAAGGAACTAACCTTGTATTAACCCATGATCCCAATATCGTTTTGCACATGAAAAAATATCATTTTGATTATTTGCTTGCTGGTCATTTCCATGGAGGTCAAATCTGCTACCCTAAAGCGTATCACCTAGCCAAAATGGGTAAGCTTCCAAGAATGAATATTATTAAAGGGCTCCATATGTATGATGGAAAACCTTTCTATATCAATGAAGGGCTTGGTCAAACCGGTGTTAATATTCGGGTTGGAAGCCGTCCTGAAATCACCATTCATGAATTACCATTGGCTGCTAGTTTGGCTAAACCGGCTACTGCTATCTAAGGGAAAAAGCTGTTTATATAACAGCTTTTTTTATTTATTGAAATAAGATAACCTCTCATAACTACTTCACCTTATATTCTGTACCTTTTATTTATTTTTTATCGAAAGCTTACAACTTATTTCTGGGAAAATTGGCCTGTAACGATGGAATTCTTGTGAAAAATAAGTAAAAAAAAGATAGATAAACAGTTATTCTTCTCTGTTTATCTATCCATCATTGGAAAGAGTTGATCATCTTTTCCAGTTAAATTTATGCTTCTTGTTTTTGTTCTTGTAAATAATCTTTAATTTCCTTTACTCCTTCGAGAACTTCAAGCATACTTACTGGGTCGATCATCGTAATGATTCTGTCCTCGAGATTAGCTATTGAAGAAAAGTATTTTGTTTTATGATAAGCAACAAGCCCCATTTGCTGCAATACATTTTCGGGAATTTCCAAAATTTCTTTCGCCTCATTTACTAATACAGCGAAAGAAAGTTCCTCCGTATGAATGACAATCATTCTAACATCATCATCATTATGAATATGGCGATTATATAAAATAAAACTGAAGTCAAGAACAGGGATTAATTCCCCTCTTGATTTTACAACTCCCCTAATATATTCCGGCAAATGTGGCACTGGATTCACATTTTCATATTTCTCGATAGAAATTACATATTGTACAGGAATTGCATATTCCTCTTGCCCCGCGTTAAATACGATTGCTGTAACCGCCATCTCATCTCACCCTTTGTTAAAGTATTAAACTTTATCTTTCCGATGCTTCTTCTACAATAGCCACTACCATTTCAGCTAGTTTAGAGAGCTCTTCTATCGGCATCCGCTCATTCGTTGTGTGAATTTCTTCATATCCGACAGATAGATTAACTGTAGGGATATTAAATCCGGCAATGACATTCGCATCACTGCCTCCCCCACTTTTTAGCAATTGTGGTTTTCGGCCAATTTTTACAGCGGCTTTTTTCGCCACCTCGACTACTTCATCACCATCTGAATATTTAAACCCTGGATACATAACCTCAATTTCTACATCGGCAGAACCGCCCATTTCTTTAGCTGCTTCTTCAAACGCTTCCTTCATTTTTGCAACCTGTGCTTCCATTTTTTCATTTACAAGAGATCTTGCTTCTGCCAACACGATTGCTTCGTCTGCTACGATGTTTGTAGCTTGTCCCCCTTCAAAACGTCCGATATTAGCAGTTGTTTCCTCGTCGATACGACCTAAAGGCATTCTGGCAATCGCTTTTGCAGCTATTGTAATAGCAGAAATCCCTTTTTCTGGAGCCACTCCAGCATGGGCTGTTTTACCGTGTATAACAGCTTTAACTTTCGCTTGAGTTGGCGCGGCAACGATAATATTTCCAACTTTTTCATCACTATCAAGCGCAAATCCATATTTTGCATTTACTAGAGAAGAATCAAGAGCCTTTGCACCGACAAGTCCGGATTCTTCACCAACCGTAATAATAAATTGGATATCTCCATGATTGATATTTTGTTCCTTCAACACTTTAATCGATTCCAGCATCGCTGCAATCCCGGCTTTATCATCTGCTCCAAGAATAGTTGTACCATCGGTTACAACATATCCGTCTTTAATAGATGGTTTTACCCCTTTTCCTGGAACAACTGTATCCATATGGCAAGTAAAATAGATAGGTGATGCCTCAATATTGCCTTTTAAGGTACATATTAGGTTTCCTGCACCATGTCCTGTCTGTTCCATCGTATCATCTTCAAAAACTTCCACATTTAACTGTTGAAATTTTTCCTTCAACACTTTTGCAATTTCTGATTCATGCTTGGTCTCTGAGTCAATTTGTACTAATTCTAGGAATTCATCCAATAGTCGTTGATCGTTAATCATCTGTGTGTCCTCCATTTTATCAATGTTGTTTTATAAAGGAATATTACCGTGTTTTTTATGAGGTCTTTCTTCAGTCTTATGTCGAAGCATTTCTAAAGCTTGGATTAATTTGATTCTCGTTTCGCGTGGATCGATGACATCGTCAACCATGCCCCGTGCAGCTGCAACATAAGGATTTGCAACCGTTTCACGATATTCTTCCATTTTCTCCATTCTTGTTTTTTCTGGATTATTACTATTCGAAATTTCACGGGCGAAAATAATATTTGCCGCACCATGTGGTCCCATGACAGCAATTTCTGCATTTGGCCAAGCGAAGACGAGATCTGCACCAATCGCCTTACTATTAAGGGCGACATATGCCCCCCCATACGCCTTCCTTAATATGACCGTAATTTTTGGAACGGTCGCTTCGGAATAGGCATATAAAATTTTGGCTCCATGCCTTATAATCCCGCCATGCTCTTGTTTAATACCAGGGAAAAAACCTGTAACATCTTCAAACGTAATAATCGGGATATTAAAAGAATCACAAAAACGAATGAATCTAGAAGCTTTATCCGACGAATCGATATCAAGACTTCCAGCCATAAATTTCGGCTGATTGCAAACTAGACCGACCGATTCACCGCGAATTCTTGCAAATCCGACAACAATATTTTTTGCAAACTCCTTATGTACTTCAATAAAAGAATGGTCATCTACTATTTGATTTATAACCATTCTAACATCATAAGGCCTCACTGGATCAAAAGGAATAAGATCTAAAATTTCAGGTCGTAAATCATCTTCACCGTCCCAATCTGCAATAGCTGGTTTTTCCTGATGATTTTGTGGAAGATAATCCAAAAGAGTGCGAACCATTGACAATACCTCTTTTTCATCGCTTCCCCTAAAATGAGCGTTACCGCTTATCGTGTTATGTACTTTTGAACCACCTAAATTTTCTGATGAAATTTTCTCACCTGTTACTGTTTCAATTACTTTTGGGCCAGTAATAAACATTTGACTAGTGTAATCCACCATGAAAACAAAATCGGTAATTGCAGGGGAGTAGACAGCTCCGCCCGCACATGGTCCCATAATGACCGAAATTTGCGGGATAACTCCGGAATAAATGGCATTCCGATAGAAAACATGTCCGTATCCATCAAGAGACACGACACCTTCTTGTATTCTTGCCCCGCCTGAATCATTTAGACCAATAAAAGGGGCACCATTCTTTGCAGCAAGATCCATGGTTTTAGCAATTTTTTCTGCATGCATCTCACCTAGTGCACCGCCGAACACGGTAAAATCTTGGGAAAATAAAAAAACGAGCCTACCATTTATTTTACCATAGCCAGTTACTACACCATCACCTGGATGCTTCATATCTTCCACGCCGAAATCAGTTGAGCGATGTTCTATAAATGGGTTTAGTTCAACGAATGATCCCTGGTCGAGCAGTAAATCAATCCTTTCCCTCGCAGTCAACTTTCCTTTTTCATGCTGTTTACGAATCCTTTCATCTCCACCGCCAAGCTCAGCTTTTCGTCTCCGATCGTATAGATCATTTATTTTCTCATATATATCAGTCACTGTCATTCCCCTCCAGTGGCTTTTTTTCGCATATCTCATATAACACACCGTGGGCAGATTTCGGGTGGATAAAAGCAATCATTGCCCCTGCTGCACCTTCTTTAGGAACTTCATTCAACATTCGGATGCCATTAATTTTAAATTCTGATATTCGCTTTTCTATTGAATCTACTTGAAAGGCAATATGATGGATGCCTTCACCGCGCTTTTCTATGAATTTTGCTATTGCGCTAGTTGAATCTGTTGGTTCCAATAATTCTATCCTCATATTAGTTGCATCTAAAAAAGCAACTTTTACTCTCTCAGATAGGACTTCTTCAATCGCTATACACGCAAAGCCTAGAATATTTGTATAAAAAGGAAGCGTTTCTTCCAACGATCGAACTGCGATTCCAATGTGATCCACTTTTTTCATAATAACCCTCCAAAAAGCATTCGGTAGAAGATGTATATAATCTTCGACATTTATCGTTCACAATCCTGCTTTCTCTATTATTACGAAGTAAGATGGGTTGTATCGGTTTCAGTTTCAAGATAAAATAGTAATAAATAAGATTTTGTAGGGGTGCATTGATTTGTCCAATAAAAAAATCCAAAGAATTATTGTCTATGTTATGCTCTTCTCTATGATTGCCACTACTATTATGGCAGGTCTGTCGTTTTTATAAGCAGAAGAAATTTTTAGTCTCGATTGAGCGAGGATTGATACGAATACTTAACGCAAATGGACTTAAATAATTTCAAAGGTGAGGTTATCCTAAATTTGAACTGCCCCCTGTCAAGTAGACAGTGGAAATAAAAAAACGACACTAGGCGGCTTTAGACCTGTATTCTAAGGGGCTAAGGCCGTCTAGTCTTTTTTGTAATCGTTGTTGATTATAAAATTGTATGTATTCATCAATGTCTTTTTTCAACTCTTCAAATGTATCGTACTTGTTTAGATAATACTTTTCACATTTCAATGTTCCCCAAAATCCCTCCATTGGCCCATTATCGATGCACCTTCCCACTCGCGACATACTTTGCGTCATTTCTGCTCTCCCAATTTTCCTTTTGAATGCAGGGGACGTGTATTGAAATCCTCGATCACTGTGGAAGAGGGGGCTAGCTCCTGGATTGGCTTCCAATGCTATATCCAGGGTTTTAAACACCAACGGATTATTGTTGGATGTGCCTAATACATAGCTTACAATCGATCCATCGTACAAATCTAAAATCGCACTCAAATAAGCTTTCTTGGAGGCTCCATACTTCATTTCGGTTATATCAGTCAGCCATTTTTCATTTGGTTTCTCCGTGTGGAAATCCCTGTTCAATATATTCTCTGCCACATGTTGCGGTGTGCTTGGTTTATAATTCTTGCGTTTGCGTCGAATAACCGACTGGATTCCAGCCGTCCTCATCAGCCGATACACACGCTTATGGTTAATTGTCTTGGATAAGATACGATTTAGGTTAAGCGTTATGCGGCGATATCCGTATATGCCGTCCACCTTCTCATTTAGGCGTTTTATCTCCGCTAAAATTTCTTCATTCCACTTCTCATTCTCGGAAGGGGTGCGTTGAAGCCACTTATAGTATGCAGAACGTGCAATTCTAGCAATCTTGCATAATAGCGAAATTGAGAAATTCTCATTCTCATGTAATTCCTGAATAGCCACATATTTATCAGTTAAGCGAACCTGGCTTAATGCCGCCTCTTTAGCCGCCTCCTTTCGATGTCCTCCAACTTTTTTAAGAATGCATTTTCTGCCCGAAGACGCTCATTTTCCCGTTCCAAGCGTTTCATTTCACGCTGAATCTTCTCTTCGGGAGTTAACTCTGGTTCCGCCTTATGCTGGCCACGCTTATCTTTAAGACCGTCTTCTCCGTCTTTCTCGTACTTTTTTACCCATTGATACACCTGTTGATAAGAGACTTTGAAAAGCTCTGATGCTTGGTGATAATTTTTTCCGTTTTGAAGACAATACATTACAATTTCCAAACGTTCTTCAAGTGTAGTGGACCGACCTTTGATCATAGAGCTGCTCATCCTTTGCGTGTCTTTAAATTCTCTATGACCATTATAATTCTTTATCCACTTTTCCAACACTGAGTGACTTGATATTTCATATTTCCGAATAACATCAATCAATGAATAGGATCCGGAAAGATAATCAAGAACGGCAGCTGTCTTTAGCTCCTTGGTGTACCGTTTCCATCCAGTTGAACCTTGGAGCCCATCCATTCCATATGTTTGATATAGGTAGACCCATTTATTTAAGGTTAGTTTAGATATATTGTGTTCCCGACAAAAATCTTTTACAGAGGTTTGTCTGTCCTCAAACGCCATAATTAACTCATACTTTTCTTGTGCACTATAAATACTTTTTGCCAAAGAAAAAGCCCCCAATTTAGTAAACAGATTTTTTATTATTTCATCTGTCTACCTTATTGGGAGCATATCAATTAACAGGGTAGCCTCACCTTTTTATATTACTCCGATTTCAAATGACAATCTTTCAAAAGATTTGGTGGAGTTGACGACTAGAACCTTTGATCCGATCGGGATGTGATCGAATAATACTTCGAGCTGTTCTTTCGGGAGCCTAATACAACCTTCAGATATATATTTTCCAATGGATGATGGGTTGTTAGTGCCATGCAATCCGTAAATTCTTCCATCAGTATTTAATGCATCAAAACCGATCCATCTTGATCCAAGGGGATTATGCGGGTCTCCACCAGGAATATTCGCTTTGCGATAGTACGGTTTTTCCGCCTTTACTTTTACAGTAAATAAACCTTCTGGTGTCATGTCATTCGTTTTTCCTGTCGCTACTTTTGTAACAAATTGTACTTTTCCACCGTTAACCCATGCAAGCTCGTTTGTGCGTTTATTGACTATTACGAGATGATCACCTGGCAATACTTCCTTATCAAATGGCCAAAATGGAGAACCAATGAAAAGGAAAAGAGCTAGAAAAAGCTGCATCATATCACCCTTTTTCTTTGTATAAGAAATTACAAACTTGAAATTTTGTTGATAACTTTTTAGGGGTCGTTCTCGTCCAGCGCAAGCAACCATCGACTAGCAACTCCATGTCCATCTCCCTACGATAAGGAATTCACACTCGTCTTGTCTAGCTGAAGATGGCTTCTCAGAGGAAGGCCAAATAAGGAACATGGACAAAAACCACCTATGGTCCAGTATGGCGATGAATAGGCGCTTCGCTTTTGTTCTTATTTTATGAAAAAGGAAAAGTTTCATACTAAAAATACCCTATAGGAAGTTAACTTCCTTTAGGGTATTCGTTTATTATACTTCTTCACAATATTGTTCAAAGTATTGTTGGAGCTTATTTACTACTGACATTGGGTCATGTCCTTCAATTTCATGACGTTCAACCATTGCGCATATTTTTCCATCTTTTAATATAGCAAACGATGGCGAGGAAGGTGGATAATCAGTGAAATAGCTACGAGCTTTAGCAGTTGCTTCCTTATCTTGACCTGCAAACACGGTGACTAGTTGATCAGGACGCTTGTCATAATGAACAGAATGTGCAGCAGCTGGACGTGCAATTCCTCCTGCACAACCACAAACAGAATTAACCATCACAAGGGTCGTACCTTTTTTATCAAAAGCTGCTTCTACTTCTTCTGGAGTGGTTAATTGCGTATATCCAGACCTTTCCATATCTTCACGTGCTTGTTTAACAATATCATTCATATATAAATTGAAATCAATATTCATTTTCTCAACTCCTTAATAATCACTAACGTTATCATAGCAATATTTCATACTGTATTTCAAATAATATATTTTTTTATTTGAAAAAGGTTTATTTTTTTTAGAACTGGGTAAAATGAAACTACATCTAGATCCATACCCCTAAACTCCCTAGATGTTTTTGGACAGCAAGATTAGCTGTCCTTTTTTTTGTATGCTGAAAAGAGAGTATCGACAGCATCTGGTACTGTCGTAAGATCATTCATCACATTATGTTCTAATTCCGGCAGCATCTCTTGAATATTTTTATTTGAAAAAAAGCTCGTTTCTAATCGCTCTTTGATTAAAGAAAAGAGCCATTCTTTTATTTGTATTTGCCTGCGCTCTTTAAACACCGAAGAAGATTGTGTAACCTCTATAAAATCCTGAATCTTCTCCCATACTTGTTCAATACCAATTCCCGTCAGTGATGAGCACATAGCTGCTTTTGTAGTCCATCCAGTTGTTGCAGGTTGAAACATATGAAGAATTTGATTGTATTCGTGCATCGTTTTCTTAGCATTAGTAACATTCTCTCCATCTGCTTTATTCACTACAATCAAGTCTACAAGTTCCAATACTCCTTTTTTTATTCCTTGTAATTCATCACCTGCACCAGTTAATACTAACAATAAATAGAAGTCAACCATGCCTCTGACGATAGATTCACTTTGTCCTACTCCTACAGTTTCAACGATAATGACATTAAAGCCAGCTGCTTCACAAGCTAAGATTGCTTCCCTTGTTTTCGTATGAACGCCTCCGAGTACTCCTCCTGAAGGAGATGGACGGATAAATGCATTGGGATGCTTAGCTAGTTTTTCCATCCTTGTTTTATCCCCAAGTATGCTTCCGCCATTTATTGTAGAACTTGGATCTACTGCAAGAACCGCTACACGATGCCCTAGCTCACATAATAAATATCCGAATGATTCAATGAATGTGCTTTTTCCTGCTCCTGGTACCCCTGTCACGCCGATTCTAATTGACTTTCCCGTGTAAGGCAAGAGCTTTTGTAATGTCGTTCTTGACTGTTCTTGATGGCGTAAGGCCCTACTTTCAATTAATGTAATCACCTTGGCCAATGCCGCTCTATCTTTTTGCAGTATCCCTTCAATCAATTCTTCTAGTGTGCTATCATTCCTTATTCTTTTGACAAACTTTCGCTTCATTTCATCCATCGGTTATGACCTCTTCCTCATATCCGAGTCTATCATAAATTTCCACTATTACTTTTTGAGCTGCTATTGGAATAACTGTCCCTGGACCAAAGATCGCTGAAACGCCTTTTTCCTTAAGAAATTCATAATCTTGAACAGGAATGACTCCACCTACTACAACGATAATATCTTCACGATTGATTGCTTTTAAAGCGTTTATTAATTTTGGTACTAGCGTTTTATGACCTGCCGCCAGTGAACTTACCCCAATGACATGAACATCATTTTCCGCTGCTTGTTTTGCCGTTTCATCAGGCGTTTGAAAGAGTGGACCAATATCTACATCAAATCCTAAATCGGCAAAGGCAGTCGCAATCACTTTTGCTCCGCGATCATGTCCGTCCTGTCCCATTTTAGCAATGAGAATACGAGGACGCCTTCCTTCATTTTCTAAAAATTCATCTGTCATTTCTTTTACAGTTAATATTAATTTATCATTATTAAAGTTGGAGCTGTACACCCCATTCACAGAGCGGGTGACCGCTTTATGGCGGCCACATACTTTCTCGATTGCTTCAGAAATCTCTCCAATTGTCGCCCTGCACCTTGCAGCCTCAATTGCAAGCTCTAATAAATTCAGGTCTCCCTTTGCTCCTGTCGTCAATGCCTCAAGCGCAGCACGGGCTTCGTTCTCGTTACGGTTAGCTTTAAGCATATTTATGCGCTCAATTTGTTTTTGACGAACCGCTTCATTGTCGATATCTAATATTTCAATTTGTGCTTCTTCATTAATTTGATATCGATTGACTCCGATAATTGTTTCCTTATTTGAATCAATGCGTGCTTGTTTTCTGGCAGCCGCTTCTTCAATTCGCAGCTTCGGCAAACCAGTTTCAATTGCTTTCGCCATACCGCCCAGCTCTTCAATCTCCTCAATATGCTCCCATGCACGCTCCATCAAATCTTTTGTCAGCGACTCTACATAATAAGAGCCTCCCCATGGATCTATTACGTTAGTAATCCCGGTTTCCATCTGTAAAAATAATTGAGTATTTCTTGCAATTCTTGCGGAAAAATCAGTCGGCAATGCAATGGCTTCATCCAGTGCATTCGTATGCAACGATTGGGTATGCCCCATTACCGCTGCTTGGGCTTCAATTAATGTCCGAACAATATTATTGTATGGATCTTGTTCAGTCAGGCTCCATCCTGAAGTTTGACTATGCGTTCTAAGTGCTAGGGATTTTGGATTTTGAGGATGAAAATGACTCATCAGCTGTGCCCACATTTTTCTTGCAGCACGAAGTTTTGCCACTTCCATAAAATAATTCATTCCAATTCCCCAAAAGAATGAAAGGCGCGGAGCAAAATCATCTATTTTTATACCTGCATGTAAACCTGTCCTGACGTATTCCAAACCATTTGCAAGCGTATAAGCAAGTTCCAAGTCAGCTGGTGCCCCAGCCTCTTGCATATGATAGCCAGAAATTGAAATACTGTTAAATTTCGGCATATGTGTTGACGTATATTGAAAAATATCTTTAATTATTCGCATAGACATTTCTGGAGGATAGATATAGGTATTACGTACCATATATTCTTTTAAAATATCATTTTGTATCGTTCCCGAAAGCTGAGCTTTTTTTACTCCTTGCTCTTCTGCGGCTACGATAAAAAAGGCCATAATCGGGATAACTGCACCATTCATCGTCATCGAAACGGACATTTGATCAAGTGGAATCCCTCCAAAAAGGATTTTCATGTCCTCAACTGAATCAATGGCAACACCTGCTTTCCCTACATCTCCCTCCACTCTAGGATGATCAGAATCATAGCCTCGATGTGTAGCTAAATCAAACGCTACGGATAATCCTTTTTGTCCTGCTGCGAGATTTCTTCTATAAAAAGCGTTGCTTTCTTCTGCCGTAGAATATCCCGCATACTGGCGGATTGTCCAAGGTCTGCTCACATACATAGTGGCATAAGGCCCCCTCGTAAATGGCGGCAGTCCCGGCATATCATTTAGATGGTCTAGGCTTTCTATATCATTTTTTGTATATAATGATTTAACTTTTATTTTTTCGTTTGTCTCAAAGAATGATAGTTGCTCATTCTTATTTTCATTCATCTTTTTATCGCCATGAAATGGATGAATCTTTTGAAAATCGGGTTTAGTCTTCATTAAAAATCCCCGCTTTCACTTTTTTCAGCAAGTCGCACCTGTTCTAATGGTTCAATCTTCACACTATCCATTTCATGATTATCATCTGATTTAGATATGTGCAAAGATGCTACATTCGAATCTTGCTTAAACACATTAACACCAATCATAGATTTTTTTCTAGTTTCTATATCTTCTATTCTTTTCGATAGCGTACCTTTCACAATGCTCTGAAACCACCCGCTTTGGAGAACTGAATATATTCCAGCTTTTTTATCAATAGTTTGAAAAAGCTCCCATGCCTTTTCAACAAGTTCTCCAGTCAGCGTTTCAACATAAAAGGATCCGCCTGCTGGATCTACCACTTTATCGAGATAGCTTTCCTCACGAAGAAGTAATTGAGTATTTCGGGCAATTCGCATCGCAAACTCATCTGATGGATCAGAGATGTTAAATGGCGCTACATGTAAAAAGTTAACCCCGCCTGCCACGGCAGCAAATGCTTCATTTCCCGAACGAAGGATATTGTTATACGGTTCTAATAAGGATTTCGTAAAAGTAGACGTTTCTGCACTTATTAAAGGATTGCATTCTACAGGATCAATCTCATATGCAGAGCAAACGGTTTTCCATAGTAAACGAAATGCTCGTAGCTTTGCAATTTCCATAAAAAAATGATTGCCTATCGAAAAATGAAAAATCATTTTTTTCATTGTTCTATGAGGCTCCCAACCTAACTTTTGCATTTCTTCTATATAATGTATTGCTTCTGATAAAGATGCTGCCAGTTCTTGAATAGCATTTGCTCCGCTATTATGATAAGGAGTGCTATCAATTACTATCGTTCGCAAACTAGGATATTTCGCATCAAGCTTGCAAATCATTTCTTTCCAATCTGCCCATGTTTGTCCTTCTAGTTTATATAAATACCCTCGTTTAAGCTGTGATGAAATAAGATCAACAGCTAAGGCCCCAATTACATGATCAGCATCTATTTGTAAAAGTTTGCGGGCAATCAGCTGAAAGTTGTATTTCGTGAATAATAATAATGGAGTGGTCCTTAGGTTAAATATATTACTCAATTCACCAAAGTCCAATTTTGCAGTGTCATGAAGGTTATCTACATCAAAAGAAACTGTTTCTTGTCCACATTCTTTCGCCTTTACCATTTGCCTGGTTAGATCATCCCAATTAGTACAGTATAATTTTTGAGCAATTCTCCTATTGTTCTTTATATATAAACCGCGACTATACGAATCTTCTAATCTATTTTTCACACCTTTTTTTGTATAAATTGGAGACAGTTTTATTCCCTCATACGTTTCAGAGTAAAGCGTTTCCAATGAATGGCTCTTTATTGTTTTTAAAGCAACTTGTTCCCATATTTCATATTTGTTATTTGGAAAAACTGCATTTTTGATCTCACGGATGGACATCGAACCAACCCCCCATCAAATTCAGCTCTATCTATATATTAGTACAATCATGAAACTTGAGCAAAAACAAATTGAAAAAGGTGAAAATTCCTCGCCATTAGTAATGAAAAATAGAAAATGAAAAAGGGAAAAGAAAATTCATATGGAAATTAATTAATACATTCATAACTTTGCACACCAATTTGTAAATTAAAGAATGTATTTAGCACGAAATTAAAAAGATTACTTTGGGGGATGCATATGCGAACATTTACATATTGGAGTATTTCTTCATTCATTTTAGCTATTATCGGATTTATTTTCAGTATGGAGTTTCAGTCAATAGCATATTGGGGGCCGAATAGGACTTTAACAATGCAGTGGTATTGGAGCGGAGCAGTTTTGTCATATGTTTGTTCTATAGCAGCAATTTCTCTGATGTTTTATAAAATAAAAAGCTTAGAGCTTAGCAAAGCTGATATTATGTTGAGAAGTTTCGGTACAGTCCTAATCGTAATTTCGTTGTTTTGGACAACATTCATTATCATAGCCTGGCAATCAGGTTTTTGACTTTGATAAACCATTTATCAGGATTTTATATAAAAAGGGATGAAAATTAAATCTAAATAATAATTTTCATCCCTCCGTACTTTATATTAATAAACCGATGTATTCTCTTTCGGAATATTCTCGAGTATTTCTTTGACACGTTGCAAGAAACGTCCGCAAATGAGACCATCTAAGACTCTATGGTCAAGAGATAGACATAAATTCACCATATCACGAATCGCAATCCCATCATTCACAACTATAGGGCGCTTAATGATGGATTCAACTTGTAGAATCGCTGCTTGCGGATGATTAATGATCCCTACCGACTGGACTGAACCAAATGATCCGGTGTTATTGATCGTGAAGGTACCACCTTGCATATCTTCATTTTTCAATGTTCCGTTCCGTACCTTTTTAGCAAGATCTGTAATATCCCTAGCGATTCCTTTTATCGATTTTTCATCTGCATGCTTAATAACAGGAACGAATAATTCTTCTTCTTTTGCAACTGCAATTGAAATGTTAATATCCTTCTTCTGGATAATTTTATCTCCCGCCCACATCGAGTTTATCATTGGAAATTCTTTTAAGGCTTGGGCTACAGCTTTTACAAAAAATGCAAAATAAGTTAAATTAAACCCTTCACGCTCTTTAAATTCAGTTTTTAATTCATCACGATATTTTACTAAGTTCGTTACATCCACTTCCATCATCATCCACGCATGTGGAATTTCTGCCTTACTGCGCAGCATTTTTGATGCTATCGCTCTTCTAACCCCTGAAATAGGAATTTCAATATCTCCGGAACTAGCATAAACAGGTTCCGCTTTTTTGCTCTGAGTAACAGGCTCCGACCTTTTCTCGGCTACTGGAATCTCATTGGCATCAATGAGTTTTTGTAAATCTTTCCTCGTAATACGGCCTTCCTTGCCGGTTCCACTTACTAATGATAAATCGATGCCATGCTCCTGTGACATTTTTAAAACCGCTGGCGAATATCTTGTTTTTCCTGTAGTTTGTTGATTTTTTATTGGAGAAGTCGCGGAATGATCCAGCTCGGTTTCACTCTGTTCAACCGTAGTATCATCAGAATTGTCTTCATCCGCTTCATCCGTTTTAATCGTACAAATCGTTTCTCCTACTGCAAGGGTAGTCCCCTCTTCAACAATCAATTGATCAATAGTTCCAGTAAAAGATGATGGAATTTCTGCATTGACCTTGTCCGTCATCACTTCCGCTAATGGGTCATATTTATTGACATGATCACCAGATTGTACTAGCCATCTGCTGATAGTTCCTTCCGTAACACTCTCACCGAGTTGGGGCATTGTAATATTTTTTATTGACAATATGATTTCCTCCTCTTAGCCTCCATAAGTACGGCTTAATATTCAGCTAGCTCCCTCATGGCATTTTCAACCTTTTCAGGGTTTACCATGAAAAACTTTTCTAATGTAGGAGAATATGGCATGGCAGGAACATCCGGACCAGCCAACCTCATAATTGGTGCATCAAGATCAAATAAGCAATGCTCGGCAATAATAGCAGAAACCTCGCCCATGATACTTCCTTCTTTATTGTCTTCTGTTAAAAGCAATACTTTTCCTGTTTTAGATGCTGCTTCAATAATCGCTTCTTGATCAAGTGGATAGACTGTCCGTAGATCCAAGATATGTGTTTCAATTCCATCTTGAGCAAGACGCTCGGCAGCTTGTAAAGCGAAATGTACACAAAGTCCGTATGTGATGACTGTTATATCATCTCCTTGACGCTTTACATCTGCTTTTCCAATTGGGAGAACATAATCATCATCAGGCACTTCACCTTTTATAAGTCGATAAGCACGTTTATGCTCAAAGAAAAGTACTGGATCATTATCACGAATGGAAGCTTTTAATAAACCTTTAACATCGTAAGGAGTTGAAGGCATAACAATTTTTAATCCGGGTTGATTAGCGAACATAGCTTCAACAGACTGTGAATGGTAAAGGGCTCCGTGGATTCCCCCTCCATAAGGTGCTCTAATGACTAAAGGACAGCTCCAGTCGTTATTTGACCGATACCTAATTTTTGCTGCTTCCGAAATAATTTGGTTGACGGCAGGCATGATAAAATCAGCAAATTGCATTTCTGCAATGGGGCGGTACCCATACATAGCTGCACCAATTCCCACACCTGCGATTGCTGATTCGGCAAGTGGAGTATCAATGACCCTCTCTTCGCCAAACTGTTCGTAAAGCCCTTGAGTTGCTTTAAAAACCCCACCTTTTTTCCCTACGTCTTCACCGAGAATAAAAACTTTCTCATCTCTTTCCATTTCTTCACGGATAGCTGTAGTGATAGCTTCAATATATGATATAACAGCCATTGTATATTCCCCCCATTACTCCGTAGCGTATACGAATGTTAAAGCATCCTCAGGATTTGGATATGGAGCTTTCTCCGCATAGTCCGTCGCTTCGTTTACTTGTTTCATGATACGATCGTTTATCTCTTTTTTCACCTGCTCATCCAATAATCCGTTATCGCGCAAATACGCTTCAAATAGCTGAATCGGATCCTCTGATCGAGCTTTTGTCAATTCATCTTCAGTTCGATAACTGCGATCGTCATCATCTGAGGAATGGGAGGTTAGCCGATGGCTTATTGTTTCGATTAGGCTTGGACCTTCACCACGTCTAGCCCTGTCCACGGCTTCTTTCATTACCTTATAAACTTCAAGCGGATCCTTCCCATCCACCGTTACTCCTGGCATGCCATACCCTATCGCACGATCAGAAACTTTTGCGCATGCAAGCTGTTTATCAATAGGTACAGAGATTGCATACTGGTTATTTTCGCATAAAAAGACTACAGGTAGTTTATGGACTCCTGCAAAGTTTAATCCTTCATGGAAGTCCCCTTGATTTGAGGAGCCTTCACCAAAAGAAACAAACGATACAATATTATTTTTTTCCATTCTTGCAGCCAGTGCAATACCAACTGCATGAGGAACTTGAGTTGTTACAGGTGATGAACCCGTTACAATCCTATTTTTCTTCTGCCCAAAATGCCCAGGCATTTGGCGTCCTCCTGAGTTTGGATCTTCCGCCTTTGCAAATCCAGAAAGCATTATTTCGGTAGGGGTCATTCCAAACGTTAGAACAACACCTAAATCTCTGTAGTATGGAAGGATATAATCCTTTTCCCTATCAAGAGCAAATGCTGCACCTATTTGAGCTGCTTCCTGACCTTGACAAGAAATCACGAAAGGTATTTTTCCAGATCGATTTAACAGCCACATTCTTTCGTCAATTCTGCGAGCGAGTAGCATCATTTCGTACATATCTAATACTTGTTGATCGCTGAGACCTAATTCAGCATGTCGATTTAATGTCATATTAATCCCTCCTTGTACGGTTAGCTACTTAAATATGAATGGATAGTCCATCTACTGCCAATGCCGCTTCTCCAATTGCTTCACTTAATGTTGGATGTGGGTGGACGCTGTTGCCTACCTCCCATGGAGTAGCGTCCAGTACACGAGCAAGCCCTGCTTCAGAAATCATATCTGTTACATGAGGGCCAATCATATGTATTCCTAAAATATCATTGGTAATGTCGTCTGCAACAATTTTCACGAAACCGTCCGCATTTCCAACGACAAGTGCTTTGCCAACAGCTTTAAATGGAAATTTGCCTATTTTAACATTATAGCCTTTTTCCCTCGCCTCTTTCTCAGTCAAACCGACGCTTGCAACTTCCGGCGAACTGTATATACATTTAGGGATATTTTCGTACACAATTGAATCAGGATTTAAACCTGCTATATGTTCCACAGCTTTTATTCCCTCATGTGAAGCAACATGCGCTAATTGAAGACCACCGATTACATCACCAATGGCATATATATGAGATTCCTTTGTTTGCAATGATGGATTTACTTTAATTGACCCATTATCAAGAAATTGAATATCAGTATTTTGAAGACCAATATTATCAGTGTTTGGCTTTCTGCCAACGGAGACGAGAATCTTATCAGCAGAAAAAGTTTTTTCTTTTCCACCGAGCTCTGCTGTAATCTTTACCGCTTTATCCGATTTCTCCATTGTTTCCGATAATACCTTGGCGCTAGTCACTAAATTGATTCCTTTTTTTTGTAAAAGATGCGTCAGTTCCCTGGAAATTTCTTCATCTTCCCCTGGAAGGATACGTTCTGCATATTCAATAACTGTCACATCCACACCAAAATCAGATAGCATTGACGCCCATTCAATTCCAATAACGCCTCCACCAATAATAATGATTGAATTAGGCAGCTCATCCCATTCAATTGCTTCATCAGAAGTTATTACCTGACTTCCATCAATCTCTAATCCAGGCAAAGTGCTTGGACGAGATCCAGTTGCAATAATAACATTTTTCGGAATCAACATCTCATTATCCGATCCATCCGACATTTCTACAGAGATTGTCCCAGGGATCGGTGAAAATATAGAAGGACCCAATATTCTTCCAAAGCCATTGTATATATCTATTTTTCCTTGTTTCATCAAGTATTGAACACCTTTATACAGTTGCTCAATAATACTCGATTTTCTTGCTTGCACCTTTTTAAAGTTTAGCTCAATATCACTTGCCAAAACTCCAAATTCTTCTGCTTTTTTTGTTAAAGAGAAAACTTCAGCGCTTCTTAACAATGCTTTACTTGGAATACATCCTTTATGCAGACATGTTCCGCCTATTTTCTCCTTTTCGACTATTGCCGTTTTTAATCCGAGCTGTGATGCACGAATAGCTGCTACATAGCCACCCGTTCCCCCACCGAGGATTACAAGATCATATTCATGTGCCAAATTTTATCCCTCCACTTAACTTCAGGCTGGGTCAAATCATGTTGGAGCTATTTCTATCCATAAAAGAAGCTGTCCTTAAGCGCTTTGCTCTCTCCACCATTACTTCGGGGAATTATCCAGCTTTCAGGACAGCTTATACAGACAACCAAACATGCTTTTAGATTCGATTAGCCAAAATGTGTTTATTATTTAGAAGGAATTGACTTCTAGAACTCCGCATTTTTTCAATTCTTTCCTCTGCCATTCGGTCGGCGGCAACATATGTTGGAATGCTGTCACGCTTGGATATTTCAATTACCTTTGCAACATTATTATAAATGGTTTCAACTTTTTTAAGTGCACGCTCTTTATTATATCCATATAGCTCGTCTGCTACATTAATGACTCCACCCGCATTTATAACATAGTCTGGAGCATATACAATTCCCATTTCATGTATTTTATCACCATGCTTAGTATCTTTCAGCTGGTTATTGGCTGAGCCTGCAATGACTTTTACTTTCAATTGAGGTATCGTCTCATCATTAATGACAGCACCGAGAGCACATGGAGAAAAAATATCTGCTTCAACCGCATAAATATCATTAGGGTCAACTGCTTTCGCTTGGAAGGCTTCTACAGCACGATTTACTGCATCTTTATTAATATCAGTTACTACCAGACTTGCGCCTTCTTCATGTAAATAACGACAAAGCTCAAATGCCACATTTCCTACACCTTGAACAGCTACAGTTTTACCCTCTAAAGAATCCGATCCAAAAGCTTCTTTTGCAGCAGCTTTCATTCCGACATAGCAGCCATATGCAGTGACTGGAGATGGATTGCCGGACGAGCCAAACGCTGGTGATATTCCTGTTACAAAATTAGTTTCCTCATGAATAATATCCATATCTTGAACAGTAGTGCCTACATCTTCCGCAGTAATATATCGACCATTTAATCCTTGAATAAAACGGCCGAAAGCACGAAACATTTCTTCATTTTTATCTTTCTTTGGATCACCTATAATAACTGTTTTACCGCCGCCAAGATTTAGCCCTGCAGCAGCATTTTTATAAGTCATTCCTCTTGCCAACCGTAGAGCATCTTCAATAGCTGCTTCTTCATTTTCATATGTCCACATCCGAGTACCACCAAGTGCAGGACCTAGAGTTGTATCGTGGATGGCAATAATTGCCTTTAAACCAGACTTTGCATCTTGGCAAAATAACAATTGTTCATAATCATACTTCCCCATATATTCAAAGATTTTCATTTTGTACCTCCACTTTATTCCTTATGACCTTATCATGATACCTAATCCTAATTACATTGTAACGAAAAGGATGTTCCTTGACAAATCTTACTGTTGTTATATGATTTTTTTAGACATACATTTAAGGAGTCGAAAAAGGTTAATGGGAAGATTCATTGCATTACTGTTATTATTAATACCCGGTATTCTTTCGGGATATGGAATTAAACTAATGAGGGATATGTTATTTGGAAAACTCCTTACCCCTTTTCCATATTTGTGGTTACAGTTTCTTGCTGGACTTATTTTTTTCGTATTAGGACTAGGTTTTATAGCTGGCTTTGTTTTACATCGAGACCGAAAAAGAAATAAAGTACAAGAACGTTTTAAACATCAAAAACGTCTATAGGAGCATTGGCCATCGCCAAGCTCCGCTTTTTTATTTACCTCTCAGCTTTACTGCTCTTTCAGGAAAATCAGTAATGATAGCCGTACAATTTATTTGTAAAAGTCTATTTATATCTCGTTCCTTATTGACCGTATATGGTCTAACCGCAATCCCTTCTTCCATCGTTGCTTTTATAATTGTATCCGTGAGAGCTTTAAATTTCGGATGAATCCCTTTCGCTCCCAAGCACTTTGCGTACTCCCATGGCTTATATAAAAGGTCACTGTAGAGAGGCGCAGTCTCAATGTCGGGCCAATTATTTACGATATAAACAAGCGAATAATGATTAAAAGAAGAAATAATAATTCGTTCCTCATACCCGAATTCCTTAATTAAAGCGATTACTTTTTCTTCCAATCCTTCGTATGAAAGATCATTATTCTTTAATTCGATATTACAAATTAAATCATTTCCTTGCATCCATTCAAATACTTCCCTTAATGACGGGATTCTTGCAGTTTTTTTAAAAAAATGCTTATAGTGATAATTTGCTTTCAACTTTCTTAATTCATCCATTGTAAAATCAACCACTCTGCCAGTTCCATCGGTCGTCCGATCAACTGTAGTGTCGTGTATCACTGCAATATTTCCATCTTTTGTTAAATGTACATCAAGTTCTATTCCATCAGCTCCAAATTCTTGAGCCGCAATAAATGATTCCATCGTGTTTTCTGGATGTGTTCCTGCTGACCCTCGATGTGCTAAAATAATTGTCATCTATGTCACCGCCTAATTGTGTATATTACCATCATACCGTGCATTTGTATAAGATGATAATAATTTTCCATTTAAAATTAAAAAAACCTGTCCTCATTGTTAAGGACAGGTTTTTTAAGGAAATGGTTATGAAGCCTTATGTTCAAGGCGAAGTTTATCAGCAACCATAGCAATAAACTCACTATTTGTAGGTTTTGCCTTCGACATACTGACAGTATAACCAAATAAAGAAGATATGGAATCAACATTTCCTCTGCTCCATGCTACTTCAATCGCATGTCTGATTGCCCTTTCAACTCTGCTTGCTGTTGTATTGAATTTTTTTGCAATATCTGGATAAAGGACTTTGGTAATGGAACCGAGTAATTCAATATCATTGTAAACCATAGAAATCGCTTCCCTTAAATATAAATACCCTTTAATGTGAGCAGGTACACCGATTTCATGAATGACGGAAGTGATACTTGCCTCTAGATTTCTTGGTTTTGCTTCTGATTGACCTTTTGCCGCTGTTTGAGTTTTTCTCTTAATTTGAGTTGCTTTTCCACTAACTTGGCGGATATGATTGGCTAGATGCTCCATATCAAATGGTTTAAGAATAAAGTATGATGCCCCAAGTTCTACAGCTTTTGTCGTTACATCTTCTTGGCCAAACGCAGTAAGCATGATGACATTTGGAAAAGAGACGTTCGATTCACGCAGTTGCTCTAACACACCTAGACCATCTAAATGCGGCATAATAATATCTAATATTAAAACATCAGGATTCGTTTCTTCTACTAATTGCAAACAATCCTGGCCATTGTGTGCCGTACCTACAACTTCCATATCTTCTTGAGATGAGATGTAATCATCCAACAATCCTACTAACTCTCGATTATCATCCACAATACAAACTTTGATTTTTTTCACTGTTCATTTCCTCCTATGTTCCAAAAATAATTCATAAAAATGTCATTAATAGATAAATACGCCAAAGATGATTAAATTCCTTTAAATTTTTTCAAAATAAATAAAAACTATTATAAAATCTTAAATTTGCTTCCATTTACTCCGTTTTTCGACAGTCTTAGATAAAAACATATTCACTTTGTCGAATATTCTTTATTTACCTTATTATGGCTTATTTAAACCATAAAAAAAAGAGGGCGAACACCCTCAACTTGCTTTTTCTAACTTTTTCCCGTAAATATTAATTCCTGCTTCGTGAAGCATCCATTCTATATGAACACCGTAGCCCGATGTTGGGTCATTTACAAAGACATGGGTAACCGCACCAATGATTTTCCCGTTTTGTATAATTGGACTTCCACTCATTCCTTGAACGATTCCACCTGTTTTACTGAGTAATTTCGGATCGACTACTTTTATAACCATTCCTTTTGTAGCGGGAAATTTTTGCGGAATGGTGCTAACAACCTCAATGTCATATTGTTCCACTTTATTCCCTTCCACAACCGTCAAAATTTTTGCGGGTCCTTCTTGCACTTGGTTTGACAAAGCGATAGGCATCGGTTTGTCTATTATCCCATTCGAAATGTTATGCTTCAATTCACCAAAAATTCCGAATGGACTATTCGTTTTAATATTTCCGATCACATTTTTATTTGAGGAAAAACGAGCCAATTTTTCTCCCGGTGCTCCATTTTTCCCTTTTTCGATCGAGGTGACTGTCGAATTTACGATTTGTCCATTATCTACTACAATTGGCTTTTTTGTATCCATATCGGAAATGACATGACCTAAAGCTCCGTATTTTTTTGTTTTCGGATCATAAAAGGTCATCGTACCTATACCAGCAGCTGAATCTCTAATATACAACCCTAATTTATATGTTTTATCCTTTTCATCAAGCTTTGGGTCTAGTGTTGTATCGATTGTTTCCTTACCTCTTTGAATCGTTATTTCGAGTTTTACCCCCTGTTTCCCAGCCTCATTTACTAATGAAGCGATCTCAGCCATATGATTAATTTTTGTTCCGTTTATTTTCGTTATTATGTCTCCAACTTTAATCCCGGCTTCTTCACCCGGTGATTGTTTTTCATTTTTGGCGGATACTAAATGGTGTCCGACTACGAGTACACCTAAAGTATTAAGTTTCACTCCAATTGATTGGCCGCCAGGATAAACTTTAAAATCCTTTAAGACATTTACATCAACTTGCTTTACAGGAAAACCAGCCATTTCTAAAAACATTGTATCTTTACCGACTTGTTTTCCTTGTACTGCTATTGCATGCTTACTTTCCTCAAATTCAATATTTTCACTTGATGAAGGTGTCGAAACATTTACTGCACTTGCTTTTGAAATGTTATATTGTTGTCCTTCAAACAAAGTAATATGACTTGGAATACGCATATATTGTTGAAATGGCTTATATACAATAAGCATTAGAAGTGAAACAAGGAGAATTCCACCTGTTATTTTTCGTACAATTTCAAACATCCTTTTGATCACTCTCCTCGCTTTCTAGCCCACAATTATAATTTAGCCTGCTTTAGGCTCATTTATAAGTGGAAGCAAGGAAAAAAGCTGTCCAATGAAGGATAGCTTTTCAAGTTATTTTTATAGTATAGGCAATATCTAGTAATTCTTCAGCATGTTTTTTTGTTAAATCCGTTATTTCCACGCCAGAAATCATTCGAGCAATTTCTGAAACTTTTTCATTTTTTCCTAATATGGTTAATGTTGTTCTCGTTCTTCCTGCTATAGCTTCTTTTGAAATTAAGACATGTGTGTCTGCCATTGCTGCAACTTGAGGGAGATGCGATATACAAAGCACTTGAGAATGCTTTGATACTTGATAAATTTTCTCAGCAATGGCCTGTGCTACCCTACCACTTACTCCTGTATCGACTTCATCAAAGATGATGGAGGTAATACCTTGGTGCTTTGAAAAAATTGTTTTTAGTGCTAACATCATTCGAGATAATTCCCCACCTGATGCTACCTTTGATAAAGGTTTTAATGGTTCTCCGGGATTTGTTGAAATATAGAATATGACTTCATCCAATCCATCTTTGCCAAATTCTGAATGATTATCTGCATCCTTAATAAAAATCGGCTCAAAAATGGTTTTATCCATATATAGTTCTTTTAATTCCTTATGGATTGCAGCTGTTAATTTTTTTGCCCATTTCTTTCTTAAAAAACTCAGTTGATTCCCTTCAAGAACCAAGTCTTCTTCTAAAGATGAAAGTTTGGATTGAAGTTCTCCAATACGAGCATCACGGTTCGTAAGCATTTCAATTTCTTCTTCAATGGATGAACCGTATTCAAGGATTTCTGAAACGGTGGATCCATATTTTCTTTTCAACTGATTAATTTCGTTTAATCTTCCCTCAATGACATTTAATCGTTCAGGATCAAATTCAAGGCGGTCTAGTTCACTTCTTAGCTTAACTGCTGCATCCTCTAATAAGTAATAACTGTTTGAGACCGATTCCAACACATTTTCATATTGCTTATCTAAGTCAGCAGCTGTTTCCAAATGACTCATGGAATGACTAATGAAATCGAGGCCATGCCTTTCTCCCTGCAGACCTTCATATCCTGCTTTTAATGAAGCAAATATTTTTTCAAAATTACTAAGCTGTCTTCTCTCATCTGTTAATAACTCATCTTCATTCATTTTTAAATCAGCGTCACGAATTTCCTGAAGCTGAAACTGCAATAAATCGAGCCGATGTGCCATCTGTTGTTCATTAAGCTTAAGTTGCTGTATTTTCTTTAACGTCGAATCATATTGTTTATATATTTCCTGATAATTTTGCAATGCTGGCCTTATTTCAATACTTCCATACTGATCTAATAACGAAAGATGGGTAGTCTCGTCCATTAATTCCTGATGCTCATGCTGACCGTGTATATCAATTAAAGTACTCCCAATTTCTCGTAAGGTAGAAATCGTGACAAGTTTTCCATTTACTCTACAAATACTTTTTCCATTAGTTGATATTTCACGTCTAAGAATCAGCATACCTTCTTCGATATCAATGCCAAATTCCGCCGCTCTTTTATAGCACGGATGATGATCATCAAGAAAAAATAAGCCTTCGATTTCTGCTTTATTTTCTCCATGACGAACAAATTCCACTGAACCACGCCCACCAACAAGTAAATGTAATGCGTCAATTATGATGGATTTTCCTGCTCCAGTTTCACCAGTAAGTACGGTTAGACCTTTTTCAAAGGAGACAGAGATTTGGTCAATTATAGCAAAATTCTTGATAGATAGCTCTTGTAACAAGAGTAATCCCCCGCTTCCTACAACATATCAATAAACTTTTTATTTATTGCAACCGCATCCTCATTCGTTCGGCATATGATGAGACACGTATCATCTCCACAAATAGTTCCCATTATTTCTGACCAATCAAGATGATCTATTAATGCACCGACCGCTTGAGCATTTCCAGGAAGGGTTTTCATAACAAGTAAATTTTGTGAAAAATCTATACCAACAAAAGAATCAGTAAGAGCCCGCCTTAATTTTTGAAGTGGATTAAATCGTTGATCCGCAGGCAAACTATATTTGTATCTCCCATCAGGCAACGGAACCTTAACGAGATGAAGTTCTTTTATATCCCTTGAAACCGTGGCTTGTGTTACGTTGTAACCGTCATTTTTTAAATATTCGACTAGCTCATCCTGTGTTTCGACTTCTTTTGTTCCAATCAATTCACGAATTTTAATGTGGCGCTGCCCTTTTGTCATAAAGTTCCCCATCCTTATCTTATTCACGTGCATTTTTATACTGTCTTATACATATTATAAGTATTGACATAAGAAAAGCGCAAGCGCCTTGCCCTTCTACGTACAAACTTCAGGTCTTTTTGACTTTTTGTAGGGAAGGGACAAGAAATTTGCTAGTCGATGGCTTCTTCCGCTTGGCAATAATGGTCTTAGCTTAAAAAAACAGATCCATACTTTCTTTAATTATAAAAAGGGCAATCCTTAGGGTGTGGACATTCTTGTCAACACGCCCTTTGGAGTGCCCTACATGTTTTAATTTTTTAAATGTGCATGTGCTTCCTTAACAATATCATGAATCGGGACTTTAAGATGATCTATACCCGAAGATTCAGAAGACCAGTATAAATGCATTAAAAATTCAATATTTCCTTCTCCGCCTGTGATCGGTGAGTAAGAAAGATTCTTGACATCAAAACCTTCCTCAAGGGAAAAATCCTTAATCCGGTTAATCACTTCTTCATGAATTTTAGGATCTCTAACAATCCCTTTTTTTCCCACTTGCTCTTTTCCCGCTTCAAACTGCGGCTTAATTAAAGCTATGATATCGCTATTGTTGCAGAGCAAGTGCTTTAACACTGGAAGAATTAGCCTTAAGGATATGAATGATACATCGATAGTTGCTAAATTAGGCATTTCATTAATAAAATCGGATGGAGTGACATATCGAAAATTAGTTCTTTCCATAACGACAACTCGCGGATCGTTTCTTAGTTTCCAAGCAAGTTGATTATAACCGACATCGAGCGCATAAGACAATTTGGCACCATTTTGTAATGCACAGTCTGTAAATCCGCCTGTAGAGGCTCCTATATCAAGCAAAATCTTATCTTGAACTGAAACATTAAATTCTTTCAATGCTTTTTCAAGCTTTAGTCCACCTCTACTTACATAAGGTAAAATATTTCCTTTGATTTGCAAGGGAATATCTTCGTTTACCTTTTCACCCGGCTTATCAAGTCTTGATTCATTAGAAAAGACGATTCCAGCCATAATAGCCCTTTTAGCCTTTTCTCGAGTCTCACTTAATCCTCTTTCAACTAATAAAATATCAAGTCTTTGTTTTTTGATTTTCATACGTTACGCCCTTTTTTTCTTCTCTGGCAACATAGAATGAAGCTTTACAGCAATTTTATCAGCGGTCATTCCAATTTCATTTAATAGTTCATTGACACTTCCATGCTCAATGAATTTGTCTGGTATTCCAACACGGTCAATGATCGAATGGTGGAACCCTTGATCATGCGCAAATTCCAATATGGCACTTCCGAAACCACCTTGTAAAACAGCCTCTTCAATCGTTAATATTGGCATTCCCGTCTTAAATATTTCATAAAGCATCTTTTCATCTAGTGGTTTAATAAATCTAGCATTGACAACTTGAACGGATACACCCTGTTTTTCCAACATGAGAGCTGCTTCCATTGCCATCGGGATCGTTGTTCCGAATGTAAGGATTGTAGCGTCCTTGCCTTTTTTAAGAATTTCCCATGTCCCAATTGGAATTTCTTTCAATTTGCTATCCATTGGAACACCATAGCCGTTACCCCGAGGGAATCTCATCGAAATAGGACCCTCATCATATTTCAAAGCTGTATAGACGAGATGTTGTCCTTCATTTTCATCCTTAGGCATCATTATCACCATATTAGGCAAATGTCTTAAAAAGGAAACATCAAAGACACCTTGATGGGTTTCTCCATCTGCACCAACAAGGCCCGCTCGATCAACGCCAATAAAAACATTTAAATTTTGCCGGCATATATCGTGTAAAACTTGATCATATGCGCGCTGTAAAAATGTCGAATATATTGCAAGAAATGGTTTCATTTTTTGTGTTGCGAGCCCAGCCGCCATCGTTGCTGCATGCTGCTCGGCTATACCGACATCAAAAAAACGATCTGGAAATTCTTCTGCAAATTTCTCTAGTTTTGATCCGACAGGCATTGCCGGTGTAATAGCGACAATCCTCTTATCTTCTCGAGCTAGCTTTCGAACCGTCTCACTGACAAGCGAACTCCAAGAAGGGGCCGAATTAACAGATTTGATGACATCTCCCGTTTCAATTTTATATTGTCCGATACCATGCCATGTGCCAATTCGATCGTCCTCTGCTGGACTGTACCCTTTTCCTTTTTTCGTAATGATATGAAGAAGGACAGGACCTTTCGTTTTCTTAGCATACTGAAAATTTTCAAATAAATCATTGAAATCATGTCCATCAATTGGGCCGAAGTAAGTAAATCCCATTTCCTCAAAAAATACCCCTGAAGTAAGTAGGTACTTTAAGCTGTCTTTTACTTTTTCAGCAGTCGCAGCCAGCTTTCCTCCAACTGCAGGTATTTTCTTCAATAAATACTCCAGTTCGTCTTTAGCCCATTTATATTTACCGGCTGTTCTTAATTTAGATAGTACGTTATGAAGAGCACCTACGTTTGGTGCAATAGACATTTCATTATCATTCAAAATAACCGTAATATTTTTTTGGCTATCTCCAATATGATTTAGAGCTTCCAGCGCCATTCCACCAGTAAGAGCTCCATCTCCAATGACTGGGATGACAAAATTGGATTCTCCTTTTATATCGCGAGAAATTGCCATTCCCATTGCTGCGGAGAGCGAAGTCGAACTATGACCTGTTTCCCACACATCATGAATGCTCTCGGACATTTTCGGAAAACCGCAAAGTCCTTTATATTGTCTGAGGCTATCAAATTGCCCTGCTCTTCCTGTCAATATTTTATGGACATACGATTGATGGCCAACATCCCATAATATTTTATCTTTTGGACTGTTAAAGCATTTATGGAGTGCAAGGGTTAGTTCCACCACACCCAAATTCGGTCCAATATGTCCACCAGTTTTAGATAAATTTTCAATGAGAAACTTCCTAATATCAGAGCTTAATACCTCAAGTTCTGTAATATTCATTGTTTTAAGAAATGAAGGGTCTTTAATTGATAAAAGATCCAAAAGGACCACTCACTTTCGTTTTTTGGAATTATTCTTTGTTTTTTTTCTTTTATTGTCCTTAATGATGGTGATGTGAAATTTTTCCTCTAGAAAATGTAAACATTTACCTACTTGAAATATTATATCTCTTGAATATTTAATCGCAAATGATTTACCGAATGCTTTCCCACCTACTGTAACAGCTGCGATTAAACTCGTCAAACCAACGTTAATCCCATATTCAAAAGTAGAATTTTTTGAAAGTTCCATATTAGTTAATATTTGAATAATCACGAGTGCTGTTGCTGTTCCACTAATGATTCCTGATATATCTCCAATTACATCATTACAGAAATTAGAGAATCGGTCTGCATTTCTTACGATTCGTATAGAATGTTTCGCTCCATAAACCTTTCTAGCGGCCATTGAGTGAAAAGGTGTTTCATCAGCAGCGGTCGAAGCTATCCCTATCATATCAAAAATGATTCCTATAAGGACAATGAAAAGAACAACAAGAAGTCCAAAAGTCCATGACACACCATGCAAGACCATAGTAGAAACTATTGAAAAAATAGCCGCTAGCACAAATGTGATAACGGCTATTGTAAAACTCCATCTAATTGATTTATTTACAAGTTCTTTCATAAACGAAATTGTCACCATTTTCCTGGAATTAAGGTTGGATGGTCATAATAAGAGTAAAAATTACGGCTTAGGTCCAGTAGGTTTTCCCAGACAAGTACCAGATGTCGCCATCATGGAGGTTTCCCTTTAAACTCATCTTGGCAGTGTCACCAGCTGCCAGACTGGATTGCCACTTAGTCCGCACTATAATCCTCATATTATGTCCAAAGGAACAGTCTAGGAGATTTCCTCAGCAACCTTTAACCTGATTCCTAGCCTCTTTTGCAAAACTGATTTCATATGGACGAAAGAATTTCAGGACGATGGCCAACCATTCTGAATTCCTATAACCATAATCCCCTCAAGCTTCACTCAAGGCAGGCTACGCTGCTTGTGATGCCCTCATCACGTCGCAGGTCTATACTTCGCGTTTCATGCGTATGCATTTAAGCCAGCTAAAACAACGAAGCCTCCGCGGTAAAGGGTCAACGCCCACATGCCTTTGTGGATCGCCCTTACACCTTTACTCCCAGCTCCGACCCAAGCCTGGGCGACTCAAGCCAGAACAAGGAACTTCATCGATGTGCCCTTTGGTGAATTTTTAGGCTCACCTTCAGAACCGGTAGGTCGACTAGAATACTGCACCATCCAATAATCTTTAAAAATTATATCATATTTTCAATTTATCATCAATTTGATAAGGCTGGAATGCTTTTATCGATCTCTTCCAGCCACAACATCAGTAAGGTATTCAAGCAAATCTGTTTTTAAATTTGTTTTAGATAGCGTTTCTTTTGCACCTTGAATATGAAATGCCAAATGATCTCTAGCCCCTTCTAACGATAATAATGATGGGTATGTACTTTTCTTTTTATCACGGTCGCTCCCAATTGGTTTTCCAATGATTTTTTCATCACCGATAACGTCAAGAATATCGTCACTAATTTGAAAAGCGAGTCCTAGATGTTGAGAATATTTTTCAAAAAGATCGAGTTCCTCTTCGGTTGCTCCTGCAATTTTTGCCCCAGCCATCACACTATATGTAAGTAAGCGTCCTGTTTTATGCTGGTGGATATATTCTAATTCCCTTAAATGCAATTCTTGGTTTTCAGCTTGAATATCTGCAACCTGTCCTCCAACCATTCCTTCAGGACCAGCACAAATTGATAACATTTTCATTAGCCAAATTTTCAGCTGATCATCTATATGCTCATCTTCAGAAATAAGTTGAAAGCTATAAGTTAACAGTCCATCTCCAGCTAAAATAGCTAGAGCCTCACCAAAAATTTTATGGTTGGTCGGTTTCCCACGCCTTAAATCATCATCGTCCATACTTGGAAGGTCATCATGGATTAAAGAATACGTATGAACCATTTCCAATGCGCATGCTGCCCGCAAACCTATTTCGGGATTCTTGCCAAAAGCATCGATAGCGGCAAAAAGCAAAATGGGACGAATTCTTTTACCTCCAGCTGTTAATGAATAAAGCATCGCACCTTTCAACGCTTGAGGAGCATTTAGTTTATGAATAGAAGCAGCTAACTCCCTTTCCAGCAAATCTTTATACTTCGCTATAAATGTTTCGTGTTGGACTACCAAGCTTAATCCTCCTCTTGAAGAAGAAATTCTTCCTCCCCATCTTCGGTCAAAATTTTTGTAAGCTGCTGTTCAGCATTTTTCAGTTTATCATGGCAAAGCTTGGAATATTCGATTCCTTTTTTATATATTTCCAATGCTTCCTCTAAAGGAATATCTCCCTCTTCAAGACGCATGACAATTTTCTCCAATTGGCTCATTGCTTCTTCAAATGTTAATTTCTCATCCATCACTCTCACCCTTTTCTATATGATCAATAGTACAAAATAACTCTCCATCTGTAACCTTTAACGTTATCTGATCACCTATATTTGTTTTATCAGTTTTATTGATAATATTTCCATTTTCTGTGTAGGCAACACTATAGCCTCTTTGTAATATATTTAATGGACTCAAAGCTTCCAACGTAGCAACTTTTGTTGAAAACGCACTAGACTTCTGATGTAATATGATTTTTGCTTGTTGTGTAAGTTGCTGCTTGATGTGAATAAACTTCTCTTTATGCATTTGTAGTTTCATTGCAGGATGATGGGTGGCCAAAACTTTATGTAGTTTTTGAAATTGGTCCATCTTTTGAAAAAGAATTTTTTCTTGGCCTCTTTGTAATCTATCTGTCATTCTGTCAACCGATTCCCATTTTTGCTCATATAATTTTCGAGGATTTCGTAATATATATGAATTTTCTAGTAAGTTTAGTTTTCCTCTTTTGTCCTTTGTAATCTCTGACATCCCTCTGTAAAGTCGATTCTTTCGATTTAGGAGCCGTTCCATTAAATCTTCAATATGAGGTACAGCAAGCTCTGCGGCTCCAGTTGGCGTTGCAGCTCTTACATCAGCCACAAAATCAGCAATTGTAAAATCCGTTTCATGGCCGACTGCCGAAATAACCGGAATTTGAGAATTGAAAATCGCTCTTGCTACTATTTCTTCGTTAAAAGCCCATAATTCTTCTATCGAGCCTCCGCCTCTTCCAACAATGAGGACATCAGCAATGGAAAGATCATTAGCTTTTTTGATTGCTTCGGCAATCGATGTGGATGCCTGTTTGCCTTGTACGAGAACTGGAAGGATAATAAGTTTTCCGATTGGATACCGTCGCTTAATGGTCGTAATGATGTCTCTTATCGCCGCTCCAGTTGGAGATGTGATAACACCAATCTTTTTTGGATACACCGGAATCCGTTTCTTTTTATCAGGATGAAATAATCCTTCTTGCTCTAGTCTGTTTTTCAGTTGTTCATAGGCAAGAAATAGTTCCCCAATCCCATCAGGAAGCATTTCTTGAACGTATATTTGGTATTGACCACTTGATTCATATACGGAAATACTGCCTCGGATTAATACATTTAACCCATTTTCAGGGATGAATTTCATAGATTGGGAGTAAGAAGAAAACATGACGGCCATAATTCTTGCTGATTCATCTTTTAAAGTAAAATATAGATGGCCGCTCGAATGCCTTTTAAAATTTGATATTTCACCTTTTACAAATACATTTGATAAATGAGGATCAACATCAAATTTTCGTTTTATATATTTTGTTAAAGCTTTTACAGATAAATATTGGCGTTCCGTCATTAATAACACACCTCGTTTTGAAAAAGCATAAGCACCTGCTCATCGATGTAAACCACTTACAACATGTGAGACAGTCTTTGACTGGTGATTAAGAAAAAACCCATTAAAATTGTTTGTCAATAGGCGCAGGAGCTAGAAATTACAATATGTATTTTAGTATTAAGAAAAGCTGCACCCCATTTTTTTAGGATGACAGCTTCTCTAGTATGCTGGTCTTTATTTTACTATAATTCCATCTTATTTGCGATTGGCAATTACTTTTTGAGCCGATTTTACAGTGTTGTACAATAGCATTGTAATCGTCATGGGGCCAACTCCGCCTGGAACAGGAGTTATATAACCTGCTTTATCAAAAACATCATCGTAATCAACGTCACCGCATAATTTACCATTTTCGTCTCGATTCATTCCGACATCAATGACAATTGCGCCTTCTTTTACATAATCTGACGTGATCATTTTAGCCCGTCCAACAGCTGCTACTAATATATCCGCTTTCTTCGTATAAGAAGGAAGATCTTCTGTTTTTGAATGGCAATACGTAACGGTAGCATTTTCGTTTAAAAGCAATTGACCAGCTGGCTTTCCGACGATATTGCTTCGTCCTACGATGACTGCATGCTTACCTGCAATTGGCAGTTTCATATATTTCAACATTTCTAAAACACCGAAAGGAGTGCATGGCAAGAATGTATCCTGCCCTGTCATCATTTTTCCAATATTAATTGGGTGAAAACCATCCACATCTTTATTAGGAGAAATGGTTTCGATCACTTTAGTCTCTGAAATATGAGCTGGAAGAGGAAGCTGAACTAATATTCCATGAATATCATCCCGATTATTTAATGTCTCAATCTCATTCAACAACACTTGCTCTTCTACATTTTCAGGAAGTTCAATTAACTCTGAATGCATCCCAATCGCTTTACAGCTTTTCTGTTTAGAGGTAACGTATGTTCTTGAAGCTTGGTTATTTCCAACTAAAATAACAGCTAATCCCGGTTTAATTCCTTCTACAGTTAGCTTAGCAACTTCTTGTTCAAGTCCTGCTCTAATATGATTCGATATTTCTTTCCCATTAATAATTGTGGCTGGCATCGTAATTCCCCCTGTCTATTCTCCCTTAACCCTTGATAATATTCCATTAATAAATTTACCTGATTTGTCATCGCCAAATTTTTTAGCAATCTCTACTGCTTCGTTAATTGCGACGTTTTCAGGTACGTCTTCATTAAATTTCATTTCATAAATAGCAAGCCTTAAAATATTCAGATCAACCTTAGATAACCGATCCATAGACCAATTTTCCAAATGCTTGTTAATCTCCTGATCAATTTCAGGAAGATGGTTCACAGTACCTTCTACCAAACCTTGCAAAAACATATCTATTTTTTGATCTTCTAACACAAATTCAATTGCCTCGGAAGTATCAGTCCCACTCATATCAATTTGGTATAAGGCTTGCAAAGCTTTTTCGCGAGCAATTCTTCTTTTCATGTAATGTATACTCCTTTTAAGAACAAAAGCGCAAGCGCCTGTTCATCGACGTACAGACTTAAGGGCCTTTGACTGAGATAAAGGAAACACAGCGAGGAACGAGCTGATGTTGACTTATCGTAGGGAGAAGGACAAGAAGTTTGCTAGTCGATAGGCGCTGGAGCTGGACGATAACTTCCTCCCTAGAAAGCTGTCCATAATGTTCCAAATTATTATTACTTAAATAATGATTGAAAAAGCCAAAGGATCACCCTCTGGCTTTTATTCTTGCTTACGAAACTATAAATTAGGAACTTTTGTAGCACTTGTTAGAATATAGTTCTCGTCTATCAACAGCGCCTATAGAAAAGCTTAATATTGATGATGCAGGCGCTATCCATTTTTAATTATTGTTCTTCATACTCTTGGATTTCCTGCTTTTGGGTTTCAAAAGCTACACCTACAATATGGACATTCACTTCTTCTGCTTCTAGTGCCGTCATATTATATAACGTTTGTCGGATATTGTCTTGAACCTTTTGGGCGACTGTAGGAATGGAGACACCGAAATTCATTAAGCAATACACATCTACTTTTATTCCTTCATCCGTAAGTTCTACTCTTATTCCTTTACCGTGGTTTTTTTTGCCGAGTCTTTCTACAACCCCTGTGGCGAAATTTCCACGCATTTGAGCAACACCCTCAACTTCCGAAGCTGCTATTCCGGCAATTACTTCAATGACTTCAGGAGCAATTTCAATTTTCCCTAAGGTTTGACCATTTTCCTGTGTCATTTCAAGCATGCTCATATTCTCTTCCATTTAAAACACCTCCGCTTATTTTTGATTCATTACATCATGTATTTCAAGAAACTTTGTATTGAAGTCTCCACCTACAAATGTTTCATTTTCAAGCAAATTCAAATGGAATGGAATGGTTGTTTTAATTCCCTCAATAACAAATTCTCCTAGTGCTCTTTTCATTCTAGAAATTGCTTCTTCACGTGTAGCCCCATATGAAATGACCTTTGCTATCATTGAATCATAATATGGCGGAATTGTATAGCCGGGATAAGCCCCTGAATCAACGCGAACTCCATACCCGCCTGGCGGCAAATACATTTCGATTTTTCCGGCAGAAGGAAGAAAGTTTTTCTCAGGGTTTTCTGCGTTAATTCTGCATTCTATCGACCAGCCGCGAAATTCAACATCTTCTTGAGTTAGAGATAATTTCTCACCTGATGCGATGCGGATCATTTCTTTTATGAGATCGACTCCTGTAACCATTTCAGTAACGGGATGTTCAACTTGAATACGAGTATTCATCTCCATGAAATAAAACTTGCGATTCCTATGGTCATAAATGAATTCAATAGTTCCAGCACCTGAATAATCAACAGCCTTGGCAGCTTTAACTGCTGCTTCCCCCATTAATTCCCGTGTTTCAGGGTCTATTGCTGGTGAAGGAGTTTCTTCAAGTAATTTTTGTAGTCTTCTTTGAATGGAACAATCACGTTCACCAAGATGAATAACATTACCAAAATTATCGCCAATCACTTGGATTTCAACATGCCTAAAATCCTCAATATACTTTTCTATGTATACCCCTGGATTGCCGAATGCAGTCAATGCCTCTTGCTGAGTAATATTAATCCCTTTAACCAGCTCTTCCTTGTCTCTGGCAACGCGAATTCCCTTCCCGCCGCCTCCTGCAGTAGCTTTAATGATGACCGGATAGCCAATTTTTTCAGAAATTTCTAAGGCTTCGTCAATATCATTAATAATTCCATTAGATCCTGGTACAATAGGTACTCCTGCCGCTTTCATTGTTTCTCGAGCAACATCTTTTGTACCCATTTTTGAAATGGCTTCAGGGCTTGGCCCGATAAAAATGATATTGCAAACTCGGCATAGTTCTGCGAAATCTGCATTTTCAGCTAAAAATCCATAGCCAGGATGGATGGCATCACAATTCGTCAACTTTGCAACGCTTATTACGTTTGCAGTATTTAAATAGCTGTCTTTAGATAATTTGGGACCAATACAATACGCTTCATCTGCTAATTGAACATGCAGTGCTTCATGATCTGCTTCAGAATAGACAGCAACTGTCTCAATGTCTAATTCTTTACAAGCCCGAATAATTCGAACAGCTATTTCTCCTCTATTTGCAATTAATATTTTTTTTATCATGGAAAACGCTCCTTATCTAGGCTTTACTGAGAATAATGGTTGTCCATACTCAACAAGTTCGCCGTCTTTTACAAGGACTTCCACAATCTCTCCGTCCAATTCCGCCTCAATTTCATTAAATAATTTCATCGCTTCTACGATACAAACAACCGTATCTGCTTTTACTTGAGATCCAACTTGCACATAAGCTGGGGTGTCAGGAGATGGCGATTGATAAAAAGTTCCAACCATTGGAGAAACAATTTGGAGATAATTTTCTTTATTCGTAGTCCCTTCTACTTTTGCCTCTACCTTCTCAGGAGCTGGGGCTGAAGCTTCAACTACAGCTTGAACTGGCGGCTGAACTGCTGCAGGCTGTTGAACAATAGGCTGTTGCTCGACAACAGGTACGGTAGCTGTTCGTTTCTTTAATTTAACTTTTGAGCCTTCATGCTCATAACTAAATTCCTCAATATCTGATTGATCAATTAGCTTTATGATTTCACGAATTTCTTGAATTTTTAACATAATGACACTCCTTGAAAAATAATGAGTAGCTCCTAACATCATAATATAATACCTTATAAAAATTCAATGTTGGAGGATAAAATATAATACTTTTTTATTTTTTCACTAGAAAAATCAGGCGGCTTGCCCATCGACGTACTGCCCGTAAGATGTGAATCGGTTAACGGTTGTTTGCGCTAGACACTCTTGGAATATATTACAGACGTATAAAAAAGTTTATGCTTTCTCTAGGCAAGAAAAAATCATGACGGATGGGCTTTTTACCATCCGTCATGATCCTATTTCGTGTCAAAGTCAACAGTCGGAATATATGCCGTTCCCATTTCATCTCTTACAAGTCGTATGATATCAACTGCATCGGCTTTTGAGTGTTCCTTTGCCTTCACTGTAACATAAACTTGATCATCTTCAATCCTAACAAGTGAATCGCTATAGCCCAACGTTTTAATATAACTCTCTATCGTTCTTTCCTTCACACCGATTGTATCAATTTCTTTCATTTTATCGTATAATTTGTTTTTCTCATCTACAGTTAGGTCCGGTGCAGCTACTTGAGATGTTAATTCAGTTTTCTCCTTACTCCTTTTATCCATTAAACCCATTCTGACAGTTTCATAGGCTTCATCACCAGTAGCTTCTGTTATAATTTTCATATCTTTGTCACTCATCTTTGCCTCAGTTTCTGTAGCATTTTCCCCATTTGTAGTCATTTCTCTTCCATCTGGTTCGGATGTAACGTAGTAGACAGACAATACGACCACAAGACTAAGCATTGTTAAAAGCCAAACCGTTTGCTTTTTTAATAGCATCAAGAATCCCCCTTAGATTTTTTAGGCATAACTGCAACTTTATGGCTTGGAACATCCAAAACCCGAGTTACCGCTTCAACGATCCATTTTTTCACCTGTATGTTTTCTGCACCACCGGCAACTACTAGAACCCCCTTAATTTCAGGCTTCCTCGTTTCCGAAACGAGAGGGATATCCTTCTCTCCTTCCTTAATAATGACGAGTTGATCTTCTTTTGATTGATCTTCTATTTGACGTTTACCACCTTTTTCATCTTCTTCATTTGTCGTCTGATTTTTAAGTATGGAATTTTTTTCGTACACTTTTTTTTCAGTAGCTTCAACATTTACTATGACTGTTACACTGTAAACCCCTACTATTTCTTCAAGGGCTTCTTTAAGTTGATTTTCATAATGCTCCTCGAAAACCTTCATGCCATCGTCTCTGTCGGAATTTTTGACACCAAATGTTTCTGAACTATTTTGATCGCCATTGTCTTCGTTAAAAACAGCTTTAGGTGGATTATCTACATTCCCTTTCCAAATTGTGCCCATTATCATAAAGAGAGCTCCTACAATTAGTAGAATTAGTAAATAATATGGTTTAGCTTTGTTTTTTTCACTAGATTGAGTGTTATGGTTTGTCAATTTTTCTTTTAGCCAATCAATCGGACCCAAGTTTTTATTCTTCATTTGCTGCTTCCTCCTTTGGAACAACATCAATCAATGATAATGGAATTTCCCATCTGGAGGATAACATTGATTTAATTGTTTCGTAGTCGGTAGTATCCACTATCTCGTCTTTTTCCTGAAAATTTATGTTCACTGGTTGAATGACTTTTATTGCCTTTTCTGAAGGTGATAGATAAACGACGACATTATCTATTTCGTTTATAGCTCCGTCATTATTTGGTGTGGCTAAAATCTGGATATTACTGATTTCCAAGCTATACTTTTCAATCAACTCCTTTTCTACCATTGTTTTCATGTGGACAGCCATTTGCTCTAATATATATGCATGCTGTGAAGCTTGTATCTCTTTTTTTTTGTTTTTCAACAAATTTTCAGTAGCTTGATCACTTGTTTCAATATTCATAGTGAAAGAAGCCAATACTTTTTCAAAATCAGTAGACATCAATTTTAGTATTGGAGTAAGGATGATAGCGATAAGAATTAGCCCCGTTGCTAGTTTTGTATATTTTTTCATACTTGAATCAGGAAGGAGCATGTCCACAACCATGGCAAGGATTAAAAAAATGATGATATTAAAAATCCATTCACTCAAATATTCCATGGTATTCACCCTTTTCTGTCCAGCTCTAGGCGCCTATCGACTGGCAAACTTCTTGTCCTGCTCCCTACGATAAGTCAACATCGATTCGTCCTATTGGACTCATCGTGTTTCCTTTATCTCAGTCGAAGGCCGAAGAAGGAACGTCGACTAAAAGCCGCCACGTCCTGTGGCGACGTCGACGGACCCACATCCTGTGGGCCTGTACGTCGGTGAGCAAGGCGCTTGTGCTTTTCTTATCTCACCATCATCGTTATATTTCCTGAAGTAATGATGATCGTCATACTAATAAAAAACATAAAGGAGACGATTGCTAAAGAGGCGAAAATATACATCACGCTTTTACTGACCGCATCGAGACATTCTATGACAGGTCCATCTCCTAGAGGCTGCATAAGTGCAGCTGAAAGCTTATATATGAAGGAAATGACTAATATTTTTAATGCGGGAAATGCGGCAATTAACAAAATAACTGCTACACCAGCAATTCCTACAGTATTTTTAAGCAGCAGAGATGCATTTAAAACAGTATCAGCAGCATCCGTAAACATTCGCCCTACTACCGGGACAAAATTTCCCGCAACAAATTTCGCTGTTCTAATCGCTATTCCATCTGCAACTGCTGAAGCTGCTCCCTGAATAGAAATTACGCCGAGTATAATAGTAATAAAGGCACCCAGAATCCCAATGCTAATTTTTTTCAATAAATTTGAGAGCTGGGAAACTTTAAATTGTGAGCTTAACGTATTGGCAATACTTAATAAAGTTGCCAAAAATAATATAGGCAATACTGCATTTTTTATTACGATACTGCTAATATTTACTAAAAATACGAGGACTGGATGGAAAAATGCTGATGTTGCAACACCCCCAGAAGACGCGATTAATGCTAAAAGTAATGGTAAAAGGGCTAGAATAAATTGACTCATTGCGTCGATAGCGTCTATTGCATAATCTGCTGCTATTCTAAAACTATTTAAGGCAATAATTATCAGAACCATAAAGATGATAGAATAAGCTACTTTACTGACAGCACCTTGTTCAAAGGCGTTGTGTAAGGATTGTAGAAACACGCTTAGAATGGTCAGGAGCAAAAGTGATCCAAGCAGTTTTATATTTAAAATTATTTCTTGCATCATGAATGAAATCATGCCATTTACCCATTCTGCAAAAGAAAAAGACTTGTCCCCTTTTACAAAATCAAGGAATGTACCTCTTTTACTCTCAGGTAAATATCCACCATAATCATGTAAAACCTTCTCCCAATGTTCTGATAACTCATCTAATCCAAGGTCCTCTAAATAACGATCTATGATCTGATCATTTGATTGGGATATTTCATCTCCTAATTCTTCTGCTGTTACTGTCGTGATTCCTAAAAACGGAAAAAGACATATGAAAAGAATCTGCAGTCCTCGACGCATGTATCCCACTCCGTTCCAAAGTATAGTCTAATGAACTGGCATGATATTTATAATGGTCTCTATTAAGGCTGTCATGATAGGTACAGCAATTGCTAGTATCAATATTTTCCCAGCTAATTCAACTTTCGCCGCCATAGACCCTAGACCCGCGTCTTTGCTGATTTGTGCTGTAAACTCTGCAATATAGGCAATACCGATAATTTTAAGAATCGTTTTAACATAAAGAGTGTTGACATTCGCACTGCTTGCAAGATTCTCAATCATTAAAATGATTTTTTGCACTTGATCGACCAGAAATAGAAAAATGCCTGTTCCAACAAATAATACAAGCAAAAAGGCAAAATTCGGCTTCTGTTCCTTGATCGCAAGGACAAGAAAAGTAGTTATGAGGGCAATCCCCGCAATTTGTAAGATTGCAATAGCGGTTTCCCCCTATCTATTGGAATAAAAAAACAGACTTGATTTTCTGAAATAATCCATCAACAATTGACACGACCATAAATAAAATATAAATAAATCCAAATAATGTAACCCATTGTGCATATTCTTTTTTCCCTACTTGGTCAAGTATAGTATGGAGAAATGCAACAACGATTCCTACACCGGCTATTTTGAAGATGACATCCACATCTATGCCCATATCATTTCCTCCTATCACTACAAAAGCAAAATGATGATAAGCATACCAGCAAGGACTCCAAGGCTTTTCACCATTTTTTCATACTTTTTTTGCTTTTCGCGAGCATTCTCTTCTTCTCTTTCTAAGTTAGTAAGGGTTAACAATATCTGTTTCTGTTGTGTATCCCGGTCGTGTCTTCCTAAATTTTCTCCGAATTGAACTAAAATTTCATATTCACTTTGTTTTAATGAAGCGGATTCCCTAATTCTCTTTAGGCTTTCTTCCCAAGCAGATTTTACAATCGCATTCTCTTGCTTTAAAGCTTCAGAAAAAAGTTTATAATGGTTTGCAATCGGTTCAGGTATTTGCTTACATATTTTGTCCGCCGCCTCTCCAAGTGGAGTATGACTATACATTATTTCCGCATCCAATGTTTCAAGGGAGTGTCTAAATAATCGTATGTTTTTAGGTCTTTCACTTAATTGTTTCGAAAATTCAAATCCTGCCCAGGTTGTCGCTCCAACAATAAAAATCGCTCCAATAATTTTAATCATGAACGACCGCAGCCCTTCTTTTCATAGGAACTGGATTTCCATTTTCATCTTTTATCGATACTGTTGTTCCAGGACCTTCACTTCTAGACAACTCTATAAATCTTTCGAATACTTTTTGATCTATAATAGGTTTAAGAAGGGGTCTTTTCCTAATTTCTTCAAAATTCTTTCCATGAGTGGTCATAATTAAAGTGATTCCTGCATTTACCGCCTCCATTATCGCCATGCTGTCTTCTTCTCTCCCAATCTCATCTACAATCAAGACATTTGGGCTCATGGAACGGATCATCATCATCATTCCTTCTGCTTTCGGACAAGCATCCAATACATCAACCCTAGGACCAAAATGAAGCTGAGGTACCCCATGTACGCATCCCGCAATCTCTGAACGCTCATCTACAATTCCAGTTTTTAATGAAGGAATTCCTTTATCATATACGCCACTTGAAACTACTCTCGCTATATCTCTTAATAATGTGGTTTTCCCAGTTTGTGGAGGGCCGATAATCATCGTGTTTTTCCATTCTTGCTCAAATAAATAAGGAATATATTTTTTAGCAGCACCAATTTTTTCTCTCGCAATTCTAATATTGAACGAAGCCAAATGTCTGATTGCTTTAACTGAGCCATTGTCGAGAATGACTTTTCCTGCAAGGCCGATTCGGTGTCCTCCCTCTATCGTGATATAGCCTTTCTTTAATTCCTCATCAAGTGTATAGAAGGAATGGTTGGCCAGTTTACTAATGAAATGCTCCGCATCATCTTTAGTAAAAAGGTAAGGGAGGAATTGAGGAATGCCATTGGATGCCACTTCCACCTGGCGGTTAATCCTTAATCTAATTTCTTCTACTTCATCCCATTTGTCGGTAGGAAGCTTCTTTATCAATTCACATATACGAGCTGGCAACATCCGTAACACCGAATTCATCTTGCTTCCCTCCTAACATCTTTACTATCTAATATGTATTCAGCTTGTCTTTAAATATGAAAGGAAGGTTTGTGACCAATAAAAAAAACCGAGGAAATCCCTCAGTTTTTTAAAAGAAATAAAGAAAATATAAGTTATTTAATATTTTATTATGCTCTAGATACATAAGATCCTTCTGATGTATTGATGACAAGTTTATCTCCCGCATTCACAAAGAATGGTACTTGAACAACTAGGCCTGTTTCCATTTTTGCAGGTTTTGACCCACCTGAAGCTGTGTCTCCTTTTATGCCTGGATCCGTTTCAACGACTTCCAGTTCTACTGTATTCGGTAATTCTACTCCTAGCGTTTCACCGTTATACATAATGATATGAACTTCCATATTTTCTTGTAAAAATTTCAATTCATATTCTATTTGCGATGCTGGTAATTCAATTTGTTCATATGATTCATTATCCATAAATACATGCATATTTCCATTTGCATATAAATATTGCATTCTTTTATTATCGATTTGCGCTCTTTCTACTTTTTCTCCAGCTCTAAATGTTTTTTCCTGAATCGCTCCTGTGCGCAGGTTTCTTAATTTAGATCTAACAAATGCAGCACCTTTTCCTGGCTTCACATGTTGGAAATCGATGACGCGCCATATTCCTCCGTCTGTTTCAATTGTTAATCCTGTTCGAAAATCGTTTACTGAAATCATTAATATTCCTCCTAAAAAGTCCCTTATAAAATTATTAATTCTTTCGTTGAATGTGTCAACGTTTCATTTCCTGATTCCGTTATTAATGTATCATCCTCAATCCGAACGCCGCCAATACCCGGTAAATAAATGCCAGGCTCTACTGTTACGACCATTCCCGGTTTTAGCTTCGTCTCTGAACGGAATGAAAGTCCTGGTCCTTCATGAACCTCAAGACCAATTCCATGACCTAGAGAATGGCCAAAATTCGCTCCATATCCCTTTTCCGTAATATAGTCTCTTGCAATCGCATCTGCTTCAATTCCGCTCATTCCAGGTTTTATGAGCTCCATCGCTTTTAACTGAGCTTCAAGAGTAACATTATAAATTTCCTTTAATTTTTCAGATGGGTCCCCTACTGCAACAGTTCGGGTTATATCTGATACATACCCCTTATGGAGGGCTCCGTAATCCATAGTAACGAAATCACCTTTTTCAATAACCTTTTCGCTCGCCACTCCGTGCGGTAACGCCGCTCTCCATCCTGATGCCACAATAATATCAAAGGAAGAAGATGTTGCACCCCATTTGCGCATGAAAAATTCTAATTCATTGGCGACCTCTAACTCTGTTTTACCTGGTTTTATAAAATCAAGAATATGTTTAAATGCGGCATCCGCAATATCTGCAGCTTCTTTTAAAATACTGATTTCATCAGCATCTTTAATTAAACGGAGATTCTCAATAACATTTGAAATAGGTACTAGTTCAGCCTCAAGAGCTTTCTCGTACTCTTTCCAAGTAGAAAAAGGCATATGATCCTGCTCAAACCCAAGTTTTTTAATTCCCAACTCTTTTACTTTTTCAGCCACTTCCTGTGAAATTGGCCCAGTATGTCTTACAATCTCGTATCCTTTAGCTTGCTTAGCTGCTTGTTCTGTGTAACGAAAATCTGTAATAAAAAGTGCTCGATCACCTGAAATAAGAGCTACTCCTGCTGTTCCAGTGAAATTTGTCATATAGCGGCGATTATATGTACTTGTAATTAAAAAACCATCAATATCTGATTGGTTAAATTGCTCTCTAAGTTTTTCTACCTTCCCCACTATGCCTCTCTCCCTTTTACATATTCTTTCATTGCATTTAACGCCATTTCATAGCCATAAAATCCAAAACCGGCAATTTGACCAATTGAGACTGGAGCAGTAACAGAATGCTTCCTAAACTCCTCTCTAGCATGAACATTGGATATATGGACTTCAATTACTGGGATATCAATCGATGAAATCGCATCCCTTAGTGCAATGCTGTAATGTGTAAATGCCCCTGGATTCATAATAATCCCTGCGAAACCCTTATCAGCTGCCTGATGAATCTCATCCAATAACGCACCTTCATAATTGGATTGGAAGCACCTTATCTCCACTCCTAATTTTCCACCTGCATCCTGAATGCTTTTTTCGAGTTCTAATAAAGTATTGCTCCCATATATTCCGGGTTCACGTTTACCTAGCATATTTAAATTCGGACCATTTAAAACGAGAATTTTCACGAATGATTCACGTCCTAGTCAAGAATGATTACTAGAACATTCTACCATAAATTTATAAAATTCAACTAGCGTTACTTTTCACTGTCCTTGCTTTTGTTCTACATTGCTCCAATTTGATTGTTCTTCATATTCATAAGAAATTGAGTAACCAATAAAAAGCCCATAAAGTAGAAAAAATCCAAGTTCTGTGGCAATGGTATTAAATGGATAACGGAACAACCATTTTACATCAGGAATTATCGGATATAAGACTAAAAAAATGATAATAAAAATCAATGCACCGTAAAGAGCCCCCCAAATAAGGGACTTTTGTTTTCTTAATGCCATATAGTATAGCAATGCTATAACGATAGATATCAATCCATACAATAGTACTGTAATTACAAATCCGAGCCAGCCATCCGTCCATTTTCCCGAAAATGGAGTTAAAATTACTTTAGGGCTAATTTCTGTGAAATTGAAGTAATGCAAAAAAAAGCCAAACAATGTGCCAAATACACCCGCTACAAACCCAGTCACACAAGCTAATTTCAAAACAGACATTTGATATTTTATTACAGCTTCTTTTTCTTTTTCCATTATTTCCACCTCCACCTTTATCATGTCCATGCTTCGCCTCATTTGTGCATATAATATTTTATCTGGTGAATTTCCGATTATTTTAGTAAGATAAAAAGAGATGCTGCAAAGTGCAGTTCCTCTTTATCGGTGAAAGGGCCATTATGTTTTGATCTTTCAACGAAAATTTAAGGACATTATTAATTTAGTAGATGGCTTCTTGAGCTAGATGGAAACTTTCTTAATGCAAAGTTGCCCACAAAGTTCCAAGTTTCACATTTTCAACGCAATACTAAAATCCAATAAGTTGGTGACAAACTATGAAAAACACAAATAAACCTGCTTATGGTGGGCAGGCTGTAGTCGAGGGAGTTATGTTTGGCGGTAAACATCAAACTGTTACCGCTATTCGCCGCAAAGATCAATCTATTGAATATTTTTATTTACCAAGAAAAACGAGGCCTGTTCTTCAAACATTGAAAAAAATTCCATTCCTCCGAGGAATTATTGCTATTGTAGAAGCGAGTGGAAATGGTGCCCAGCATTTAACCTTTTCAACAGATCGTTATGATGTTGATCCGAGTGATGATGGAAAAATCCAAGAAGAAAAGATGTCTAAGACAACATTAGTATTAAGTGTAGCTGCTCTTGGTGTTCTATCATTTATATTTTCAAAGTTTATTTTCACTCTCGTTCCAGTCTTTTTGGCAGCTTTATTTAAACCAATCCTTCCGGGAGATACAGTCCAAATATTGATTGAAGGACTTTTTAAGCTTATTCTTTTACTTTCCTATATATATTTTATTTCAATGACTCCATTAATAAAACGAGTATTTCAATATCATGGTGCCGAACATAAAGTCATTAATGCATATGAGCATAATCTTGACTTGACAGTTGAAAATGTCCAATCGATGTCAAGGCTCCATTATCGATGCGGCAGCAGTTTTATTCTTTTTACTGTCGTCGTAGGGGTAATTATCTACATGTTTGTAGCGGTAGATCCACTTTGGGTCCGAATATTAAATAGAATTGCATTAATACCCGTTGTTTTAGGTGTATCTTTTGAAGTATTGCAGCTAACAAATAAAATGCGAAATATTCCTGTTCTTAAGTGGCTTGGTTATCCGGGGCTTTGGCTTCAATTATTAACGACAAAAGAACCAAGCAATGATCAAGTAGAAGTTGCTCTTGCTTCGTTTAAGGAATTATTGAAAGTGGAAAAGCAAAGTGTAGACACAATAGAAAAAGAGAAAATCGTCTAATAGAGTATATATCTATTTCTTTTTGGGAAAAATGACATTACTCCCGAGGAGGTGGCGCTCTTGAACGTACGTAATTGGTTGGTCGGAATCATAGCTTTAATGGCAATAATTGGTCTCGGCTCATACATTTTCAATAACCCCGCCGGACTATTTCGACAAATCTTTATTATTGGACTTGTCTCTGCTGCTATCTATTTAATTTATCGGGTTTGGATGGGAAAGAAACCTGAACGAAGCGAAAATAGATCTTTCGCTAAGGCTGCAAGACTTTCAAAAAAGCGGAATCGTAAGAGTCATTTAGCAAGCAGTCAGATAAGAAAAAAACCGCTTCGAAAAAGATCAGCTGCACATTTAACTGTCATCGAAGGTAAAAAGAGCAAGAAAAAAGATCGAGCTATTTTTTAATAAGTCCATTTCTGTAAAAACTGTTTTGTTCTAATACGTCCTTTTTCGATAAGGGCGTGTTTTTTTTCTTCAGATATTGAAAATTCAGATGAAAAGTTTTCATCAAGCGGGATAAAAATAATATCCTTTTCATGCTTACGAGATATATACCTAGCATCATGTGCATCTTTCATAGTACTAAAAAGTGCTTCAAATAATGATAATCCATTTCTTATTACTCTTTTCGGCTGCTCCTCCATATTGTAGCTAAGCTTTATCCCCAATACCGGACGCGGCCGTTGTTTGTTTTCATCTTCAAATAACCATAAAGGAAAATTACTGAGAAGTCCCCCATCAACTATAATATTTTCTCCTGAAAGAGAGCGTAATTTTATTGGCTCGAAAAAAAAGGGCACTCCACAACTCATCCGGACAGCCCTTGCCACGGGAAATGTCTCTTTTGGGATACCATAGCTTTCTAAATCATCAGGCAAGACAATCAACCTTCCTGTTGAAAGGTCTGAAGCGATTAATCTCAATTTTCCTTTGGGCATATCCTTGAACGTATAGACACCTTTTTGGGCCAATTTTTTCCCTAACCATTCTTCTAACTCATTTCCTCTATACATCCCCATTCTCCAATATAACAAAAGCCACTTTGCAAGAGCAAAAGGAAGAAGAGTAGTTCGCTGGTCTAAAAACATTTTCATTTTGGTTTCATCCATTAGATCTTTTATTTCCTGACTCGTATAACCAGCGGCTATAAAGGCAGCCATAATGGCCCCTGCACTTGTACCTGCTAATCTTTTAAAGGTAAAACCTCTTTCCTCTAACACCTCATATGCCCCAATTAGTGCAAGACCCTTAATACCTCCTCCTGAAAAAACACCATCTATATTCATGCTCTCCACTCCTCCAAAAGGTCCTTATTTATCTTTAGGAAAGAGTGGTAAAAATTAGAACAAAAAACAGGCTTCCCACAAAATGGGATAACCTGTTTTTTAATGATGTCTAATTAAAGACCGCATTTTAATTGCGCATTACAATTATCGCATGTATTGCAGCCGCCAATTTCTTTTACTTGGCCTTTTCTGCAAACAGGGCATGTATTGCCGATTTCAGAACCAATTGTCACGCTTGTTGAACGTAAATCTTGGATTGTATCGACTAAAACAACTGGCTCCTTAAAGGAAAGCTGTTCGCTTGCTTCCATACTATTTTCTTCTGCTTTTAATGTGAGAACTTGGGAGTCGCGGCTTCCATCTACATATACTGTACCGCCTTTAGCTCCCCCTCTATATAAGCGCTCATACACTTGTTCAACTTGCTCAACGGCATAACCTTTCGGAGCATTGACCGTTTTAGAGATAGAACTATCAATCCAGCGCTGAATTACGCATTGGACATCAGCATGTGCCTCAGGAGATAAGCTCATCGCCGTAACAAACCAGTGTGGCAAGTTATCCGGATCGGCTTCTGGATGACGGCTTATATATTCTTCCACAATATCTGCTTTTACTTCGATAAATTTACCTAGACGTCCACTTCTATAATACGTAAAGGAGAAATACGGCTCTAATCCGGTTGATACTCCCACCATCGTTCCTGTAGATCCAGTTGGGGCTACAGTTAGAAGATGAGAATTACGGATTCCATATTTAAGGATTGATTCGTTTATATCCCCTGGCATTTTTTTCATATAACCTGTTTCAATGAATGCTTTGCGGAGACGATTTGTATCTTCTGTCGTTTCCCCTTCAAGGAATGGGAAGCTTCCTTTTTCTTTTGCCAGCTCCACTGATGCTTCATAGGCTGTTGTAGCAATTGTTTCGAATACTTTGTCCACTAAATCATTTCCTTCAATAGAACCGTATTCTTTTTCACAATAGATTAACAAATCTGATAGACCCATTACACCAAGACCTACACGACGCTCTCCAAGTGCTTGCTTTTTATTTTCCTCAAGGAAATATGGAGTAGCATCAATGACATTGTCTTGCATCCGAACACCGATACGTACGGTTTCTTTTAACTTTTCGAAATTTACCGATTTGTTTTCTTTATCGGCCATTTCAGCTAAGTTAACAGCTGCAAGATTACATACGGAGAATGGCGCAAGTGGTTGCTCTCCACATGGATTTGTTGCTACAACTTTTTGACCGTAGGCTTGAGCATTCGTCATATCATTGGCATTATCGATGAAGAAAATGCCCGGTTCAGCGGAATAAGTTGCACAAATATTAATTAAGTTCCAAAGCTCTTTCGCCTTGATTTTACGATATGTGCGTACTTTGTAACCAAGTTTTTCCCATTCACGGACATCGCCGACTTTTTGCCATTCGGTATTGTATGCTTTCATTTCTTCTTGATTATAATTTTCTACATCTGGGAAACGAAGTTCATAATCCCCATCATTTTCAACCGCGTCCATAAATTCTTTTGTAAGACAGACAGAAATATTAGCCCCTGTCAGAAACTCAGGATTATGGACTGAATATGTACCACCTTCAGCCAATTTTTCCTCAGCTTCATGGAAAATTCCTTCGCTAAATCCGCCAAGGCCTGGGATATTGCGATAATTAAGCACTCCTTGATACATAGCTTCTTCTGTATCGGAAAGAGGCGTAAACTTCAACTTATCTTTTGCATGCTTTTTAATAACAGGATCCGTTGTATTTTCAATCAAGAATCGTAAAATACGCGGATTTTGCATTTTAGAAATAATAAATTCGATAATATCAGGATGCCACGCATTTACCGTCCCTTTCAGGATATTTACACTGCTATTGCAGTCGGACTAGACTATATCATCACCCTCAGCTTAACTGTTAGGGGCCGGGCGCTAATGAGAGTTTATTGTTGGGGCTCACTCTCTAGTCGTTGAACCTTCGCCATCACCTATGCCCAATGACGCTTGGCTGCAGATCGCCCAATGCTGACAATTTTTAAGCATTCACGCTCACCGTTTCCAGTCACGTTGTAGCTTGTCAGCCTCTAAGGATTTCCCTGCAATTCACCCGATTTTCTTGTCATCCATTTTCTGGTTGACGCGGACTAGTGCATCTTTCTTTTAATCCGCTAGCATTATCATCTGTGCTCCACGTCTTGACCCACCCTGCTCAACAAGGTGTGTTAGTTTCGCAATGTCATCTAACCAAGATACAGAGCCTGATGATTTACCATTTACTCCTCTTGCAAGTGTATTACGAGGTCTTAGTGTAGAACCGTTTGTACCTACTCCACCGCCTCGGCTCATGATTTCCATTACTTGCTTGCGATGTTCGGATATTCCTTCACGAGAGTCAGCCACAAATGGCATAACATAACAGTTAAAATACGTTACATCCGTATCTGCACCCGCTCCGTATAAAACACGACCTGCTGGGATAAAGTTAAGATTTGAAAGTTCTTTATAAAATTTTTCAAACCATTCTTGTCTTTTTTCTTCTGTCTTTTCTACAGCTGCAAGACCCGTTGCATTACGTTTTGCAATTTGCTCGTAGAAGATTTCTAGTGGCTTTTCGATAATATCAAGTGGTCGGATAATCAATCCTGTCTCTCTTTCTACATCACTATCAAGTGCACTTCGAAATTCTTCTTCGACAATTACTTCAGCCGTCTTCTCTTCCCAGTTAATAGACTTGATAAATCCAAGCCCTCTTGCGGGGAATTTTGGATCTTCTTTAATAGTCAGAACGACGAAATCGCCCTCTGTTAAAGTAATCTTTTCTGTATCCTTGAAGGCATAGCGGTCAATCATAACAAGCCTAGATACCCCTTTATGGGTAATCTTCATGTCAGGCGTAATAGGATGCACCGGCTTAAATAATCGGATATCTTGATTAAGTCTTTCTATGTTGAGAATTTGTTTCTGCGAATAAACTACAGACATTGCGTCAACCCCTTTTACAAATCATTCTATTAGTTACGTTACCATATGTATAACCATTAAATCAATGCTTAAACACAATATATTGTATTTTATTTTTCATCCACCACACTACATATAGTGATTCAGTTGAACTTTGTTTGATTTTGTCAAATTCAAAAAAAGCAGTAAAACAAAGATTTTTAAAGATTTTATACGAAATTACAACAAATACCACGATTTTTGAACAAAATTTGCATTTGCTCTTTTTATTTCCTCTTTCATCGTTTGTATGATAAGGTTTATTGGAAATGGCCTAAAAAATTATTTTTTAAAATTTTATCTGACAATGAAAATCTATAAAAAAGATTTTGATTCATAGTGCTATGATGAATATAATAGAATATAGGGCTATTTACTAGAAAGGGGAAGGAAGAATTTTGGAGGCTTTATACACATTACTAATTTTACTGGGAGCAATCATTGCTTTTTCCCTTTATAATTACTTCCATCAGAAAAAAATCTTAAAAACATTAACCGAAGAAGAATTTCGTGCTGGTTATCGGAAAGCACAATTGATTGATGTTCGCGAGCCAAATGAATTTGAAGGTGGACATATACTAGGAGCGCGCAACATTCCAATGTCCCAATTAAAAACACGCATGAAGGAAATTCGCCCAGATAAACCTGTATATTTATATTGTCAAACGGGATTACGCAGCGGAAGAGCCGCACAAACTTTATACAGAAAAGGTTACCGAGATTTGTACCATTTACAGGGTGGATTTAAAAAATGGTCTGGACGAATCAAAACGAAGAAAAAAGTATAATAGCTGACATCATACCGCGGATGAAACTCCGCGGTTTTTTGTAATAAATAAGGAAAGTATAAATTTCAAATAGGATTTTCATGGCAATGGATGTCTGCTTTGTCCAGTTCTAGCGCCTATCGACTAGCAAACTTCCTGTCCTTTTCTTTTGCGTAAGTCAAAGGCCCAAATGGAACGTCGACTAAAATCGCCACGTCCTGCGGCAACGTCGACGGACCCGCATCCTGCGGGCCTGTACGTCGATGAGCAAGGCGCTTGCGCTTTTCTTATAGGAAAGGTTGGGGGAAAGTGATCTTAAAAGAGGTAAAGTTCATACAAAATGAAAATGAAAAACAGTTTCCTTTTACACTTCCGGTTTTGAAAGATTTTAAGGAGCTTTCTTTCAGGAAGCCCATTACTATTTTAGTAGGCGAAAACGGAAGTGGAAAATCTACTTTTCTAGAAGGGATTGCAGCTGCATCAGACTTACCAGTCTCACGAGGTGTAGAAATTTCCCAAGATAGCGACTTGGTGCATGCTCAAAAATTAGCAAATGCTTTAAAATTATCTTGGATTCAAAAAACGAAAAATGGCTTTTTCTTAAGAGCGGAAGATTTTATTTCCTTTGTCAATAGGATAAAGAAAATGAAACAAGATGCTGAAGAAGAATTAAAAAATATTGAGTTCGAATACAAAAATAAATCTGCTTTAGCAAAAGGACTTGCATCAATGCCTCACGCACGAACACTCGCAGAGCTAAAGCATTTATACAATGAAGGATTGGATGTTCGTTCTCATGGTGAAGGATTTCTTGATTATTTTCAAGCTCGTATTAGACCGAGGGGGCTATATTTGTTAGATGAGCCTGAAACGCCTCTATCACCTATGAGGCAATTAAGTTTAATCAGTATTATTTTGGATGATGTGAAAGAAGATTCTCAATTTATTATCATAACGCATTCTCCTATCATTATGGCGCTTCCAGATGCAGATATTTATAGTTTTGATGTTCAGCCTCCTCAATTAATACAATATGAAGAAGTGGAACATGTTCAAATTACGAAAAATTTTCTTGAATCGCCCCAATCTTTTTTAAGGCATTTATAAAAATGAGGCGGACTTTTTATTAATAAAAGTCTGCCTCATTTTTTATTATTCTTTTACATATCTTAAAACCGGTTTTCTTGCAGCTTTCGTTTCGTCAAGTCGTTTTACGATAGTTGTGTGTGGAGCTTCTTGCACGAGTTCAGGATTTTCTTCCGCTTCCTTCGCAATTTGAATCATTGCATCAATAAATGCATCAAGCGTTTCTTTTGATTCTGTTTCAGTCGGTTCAAACATCATACATTCTTCAACATTAAGCGGGAAATAAATTGTTGGTGGATGATATCCAAAGTCAAGCAATCTTTTCGCCATATCAAGCGTACGAACTCCTAGCTTCTTTTGACGCTTTCCACTTAAAACAAATTCATGTTTACAATGTCGGTCATACGGAAGATCAAAATAAGGAGCAAGCTTTCTCATCATATAGTTAGCATTGAGTACCGCAAATTCTGTAACAGCTTTTAATCCATCTGGCCCCATCGTACGAATATACGTATAAGCGCGTACGTTAATGCCAAAGTTACCATAAAAAGGTTTAACTCTTCCAATTGATTGAGGGCGATCATAGTCGATTACAAATTTACCATCTTTTTTCGTAATAACCGGCTTAGGCAAAAATGGAATCAAATCTTCTTTCACGCCGACAGGACCAGAACCTGGACCACCACCTCCATGTGGGCCTGTAAATGTTTTATGAAGATTTAAATGGACAACATCAAAGCCCATATCTCCAGGACGAGCTTTGGACATAACAGCATTTAAATTAGCACCGTCGTAATAAAGCTTACCGCCAGCACCATGGACAATTTCTGCCATCTCAAGTATTTGTTCTTCGAATAGTCCGAGAGTGTTCGGATTAGTCAACATTAATGCCGCTGTATCAGGACCAACCAGTTCTCTTAAGTGATCCAAATCAACTAATCCATCCTCACCAGATCGAACAGTAATCGTTTCTAATCCGGCTACAGTTGCAGATGCAGGGTTCGTTCCGTGAGCAGAGTCAGGTACGATGACTTTCGTTCTTTCCGTGTCTCCATTTGCTTCGTGGAAAGCACGAATCATCATGAGTCCAGTCCATTCTCCGTGTGCTCCAGCTGCAGGTTGCAGAGTTACTTCATTCATCCCTGTAATTTCAATTAAATGCTGCTGTAAATCAAACATCAATTCAAGTGCTCCTTGAACAGATGATTCAGGCTGTAAAGGATGTATATGGGCAAAGCCAGGGAATCGTGCAACCTGTTCATTAATTTTTGGATTATATTTCATCGTACATGATCCGAGTGGATAAAATCCTGAATCCACACCGTGATTATGTGTCGAGAGTTCCGTAAAATGTCGCATAATGTCAAGCTCTGATACTTCTGGAAGCTCGGGTTCATTTTCTCTAACATATCCCTCAGGCAAACATTCAGCTATATCGATTTCTGGCACATCCATTTCAGGCAAGCTATAACCAATTCTCCCCGGAGTAGACATTTCAAAAATTAATTTTAAGTCTTGATTATTCACAGCTCTCCCCCACTTCTTTTACAAAGCTAACAATCTCTTCCTTCGTTCTAAGTTCAGTGACGGCAACAAGCATATGTCCATCAAGTTCTGGATAATCTCGACCTAAATCATATCCGCCAATGATTCCTTTTTGAAGCAATATTTCATTTACTTCCCTAACAGGCTTATTAAGCTTGACGACAAATTCATTAAATTGGTAGCCCTCGAACGGAAGATGAAATCCATTTTCTTTAAAAATGGTCTTCGCATAATGAGCTTTTTGAATATTTTGCACTGCCATTTCTTTTACACCTTTTTTACCAAGGGCTGTCATGGCGACAGAGGAAGCTAATGCATTTAATGCTTGGTTGGAACAAATATTGGATGTTGCTTTGTCTCTGCGAATATGCTGTTCTCTAGCTTGCAGCGTCAAAACAAATCCTCTTTTTCCGTTTTCATCAGTTGTTTGTCCGACTAAACGGCCGGGAACTTTTCTCATCAATTTTGATGTAACGGCAAAGTATCCACAATGCGGACCACCGAAGGAAGCAGGGATTCCAAAAGGCTGAACATCCCCAACCACAATATCAGCACCAAAATCTCCAGGAGGAGTTAACGCTCCAAGTGCAAGTGGATTACTTGAAACGATCAATAAACCCTTTTGTTCGTGGATTAATGGCTCAATATCCTTTAATGGTTCGATCTGACCAAAAAAGTTCGGATATTGTATGATTACAGCAGCAACATCATTATTAAGTTCATTTTTCAGAGCAGCTAAGTCGGTTACAGCGTTAAGGTAAGGAATTTCTACAACATCGATATATTGACCTTTTGCATATGCTTTTAAAACTTCTCTTGATTCAGGGTTTACGGTTTTGGACACAAGAATCTTTTTCCGTTTCGTTTGACCTGCACTAAGCATAGCAGCCTCTGCAAGTGAAGTTCCCCCATCATACATGGAAGAGTTCGCAACATCCATGCCGGTTAGTTCACAAATCATTGTTTGAAACTGGAAAATAGCTTGAAGCTCACCTTGTGATATTTCAGGCTGATACGGAGTGTATGCTGTATAAAATTCAGATCTAGAAATGACATGGTCAACAATTGTCGGAATATAGTGATCATATACACCAGCCCCTAGGAATGAAACATTCTGTTTTAAGTCAGCATTTTTCCCCGCCAGACTTGCGAGTTCCTTTAATAATGCGGATTCCGATTTTGCTTTTTTAATGTTATATTCACCTTTAAAACGAACTTTCTCCGGTATATCAGAAAATAAGTCATCAATTGACTCAGCGCCTATTGCTTCAAGCATTTCGTTTTGATCTTGCTCGGTCATCGGCAAATAGCGATGTTTAATCATATTTTTCTCCTCCAGCTTAGTTTTTGGCTCTCTTATAAAACGGAGTCGAAACGACTTTTGCCTTTAGTCGTTTTCCACGAATCTCAACTGTAAGCTCATTTCCAAGTTCCTTATATTCGGAATTTATAATCGCAAGCCCAATATTTTTTTTCAAAGTGGGAGATTGAGTCCCCGAAGTAACAAAGCCAATTTCCTTATCACCAGCAAATACCTTATATCCATTTCTTGGAATTCCTCTATCAATCATTTCAATTCCTACAATCAATCTAGGGATACCGGCATCTTTTTGTTTTTGTAAAGCGCTTTTTCCGATAAAATCTTCTTCCTTGTTGAGTTTGACAGCAAAGCCTATCCCAGCCTCCAATGGAGAGATATGCTCGGATAGTTCCTGCCCATATAAAGCTAAGGTTGCTTCAAAGCGAAGTGTATCTCTAGCACCAAGTCCACACGGCAACAAACCTTCTCCCGTTCCAACTGAAATGAGGTCCTCCCATATTTTTTCCGCATTAGAAGTACTGCAATATATTTCAAATCCATCTTCTCCTGTATAGCCTGTACGAGAGATTAATGTTTTTGAACCATTCACATCAACATTTTCTTTAAATTTAAATAATTTAATTTCTTTTAAATCTGTAGCATTTACTAATTTTTGAAGAATGGCTTCTGCTTTTGGCCCTTGGATGGCGATTAGCCCATAGTCACTTGAAACATCTTGGATTTCAACATTGCCTTCAGCATTGTCACTTAGCCATTTAACGTCTTTCTCAGTATTGGCTGCATTTACTACAAGAAGGTAGTCCTCATCGGCTAATTTATAGACAAGTAGATCATCTACTACTCCACCATTTTCATAACACATCGCCGTATATTGTGCACTTCCAGATTTGAGTTTTGAAAGATCATTTGTCATCATTTTTTGTAAAAATGCGAGACTGTCCTTGCCTTTTACCACTATTTCCCCCATATGAGAAACATCAAAAATACCAGCCTTAGTCCTTACCGCTTCATGTTCTTCTTTAATACTAGAAAATTGAACTGGAAGATCCCACCCACCAAAATCAATTGTTTTTGCGCCTAACTCCTTATAAAGCGGATACAATGGCGTTCTTTTTAAATTCGTCATTTAAAAACCTCCTTCTCCTTAGCCTAATATGTACGAGAATGCAAAAAAGGACAGAAAAATCCCGTTGCAGTAGGATTCTCTGTCCTGGCACCTGAGAGTTTCACCTTGCGGCTTACCCCTTTGGTGGTTCTCAATAATTAGAACACTCTCCAGAGTTGCGTCAAACAAGGGTTCTTTTGCCTGAGAGATTCACAACTTTGTTGCTTGCTCCTTCGGCGCTGCACATGCAGTCTCTCCCCGTGTCTTCATTCGCCAATATTATGTACATTTACTGGATATACTAAATCTTACATATCACTTAACATCAACAACATCGTATCACCATTTTATATATTCATCAATGCTTTTCGTAATGTAGGAGGTAATTATGTCAATACAAGTAGTCTTTCAACAAGACTGGCAAAAAAACTTTTTGCAAAAGATAGATAAAGATGGACCTTGGGCAAATCGAGAATTATTTAAATTAGCGATACAAGCGGAAAAATTTTTAAATGTACCTTCTTTTGAAGGGTTGGTCGCTCCAAAATTTCTGCCTAATTTTACACCTTTGCCACATCAACTTGAAACTGCACGCCAAGTAGTCGAAAACATGAATGGTAAAGCAATATTAGCTGATGAAGTGGGTCTTGGAAAAACAATTGAGGCCGGCCTGATTATAAAAGAATATATGATTCGTGGACTAGTAAAAAAAGTATTGATCCTTGTTCCTGCTTCCCTTGTCTCTCAATGGGTCTCTGAGCTTAATTCGAAATTTTATATCCCAGCAGTTGCCCAAAGAAAAAGTTATGTTTGGGATCAATATGATTGCGTTGTCTCATCCATTGATACGGCAAAAAGGAGCCCCCATAGGGAAATAATAGCCGAACAGAATTATGATCTTATTATTATTGATGAAGCACATAAACTTAAAAATCATAAAACCAAAAACTATGAATTTGTTCAATCCTTGAAAAAGAAATTCTGCTTATTATTAACAGCTACCCCTATCCAAAATAAAATTGAAGAAATGTTTTACCTTGTATCTCTTTTAAAGCCCGGCCATTTAGGGAGTCAGAGCGGTTTTACGGATAAATATAAGGATAAAAAATTATCGGTACAAGAAGATACGTTTTTAAAAGAACTCGTCAATAAAGTCATGATTAGAAATAGACGTGGAGACACAGGCATAGAATGGCCTGAACGCCATGTAGAAACAATTCCTATTGAATTTACGAAAGAAGAGCGAGAACTATATAACGCAATCGAAATGTTGAGGGATACTGATTTACCTGTACACGGATTTTCTTTATTAACATTAAAACGTGAGGCATGCAGTAGTAGGGAAGCTGTCTATTTTACATTGAAAAACATGCTTGCAAAATATGAAAATCCCTCTGAATTGTTTATTGAAGCTCTTCAATTCATTCAACAGAAAATGGATGCAGTCGTGAAAAATTCTAAAGCGAGTAAAGCACTGGAATTAATTAATAAGATTGATGACAAAGTCATTATTTTTACAGAATATCGAGCAACACAAATGTATTTACAATGGTTTCTAGGGCAAAACGGGATTCGTTCTGTCCCTTTTAGAGGAGGATTTAAAAGAGGAAAAAAAGATTGGATGCGTGAGCTATTTAAAAATCAAGCCCAAGTGTTGATTGCGACTGAAGCTGGTGGCGAGGGCATCAACCTGCAATTTTGCTCACATATTATTAATTTTGACTTGCCATGGAACCCAATGCGCCTTGAACAAAGAATTGGACGTATTCATAGACTTGGCCAGGAAAATAATGTTCATATATACAATTTTACAATTATGAACACAATCGAAGAGCATATTGTAAAACTACTCTATGAAAAAATACAACTATTCGAGCGTGTAGTTGGAGAATTGGATGAAATATTATCAAGGCTGGAATTCATGAATTTCGATGAGTATTTAAAAGATATTTTTGAGCAATCAAAATCAGAAGGTGAAATGAAAGTAAAGATGGGAAATTTAACTTCATTGATTCAATTTGCGGACACTATGAGAACGGAGGAAGATGGGAATGCTGCAAATGGAAATTCATCAATATCTTGAAACTTTTTTTTGTGAAAATGATTGCTTGATTGAAGAAAAAGGACCCGGACACCTAGTTGTACAATTAACTGTTGATATGGATAAAGAATTAATGAACCGGCCTTTTTATTGGACTTATCTGGAGAAGACAGGCGGAACTCCTAATCCAATGAAAATAACCTTAATTACCGATCAAGAAAAAACTCCAGATCATATAAAAGGAGAAGTCATCCATTTTGGAGTACCAAGACTTCACCAAATATTTCAGGCAACGAAAAAAAATTCTGCCTATATTAGATTGTACGAGATACCGAACAAGGCGAATAGCAAAAGTCAAATTCCCCTTCATCCCTGGCTTATGCTTAATATCAAAATCTCCTACCAGTGTGACAGAAAAAAAGATTTAATAAGATCAATTGGAATAAATTTAATCAATGGCTCTATTTTTGAAGATTTTTACGAAAAGGTAGATACAATACCCTTACAAGCAACCATACCAGACTACTGTTTTACCATTTCACCGATTATTAAACCGGTAAGTGGTATTAAACGAATAGAAAATCTATTAATAAATGAAGTGAAAAAAAGTGAACATCCTTGGGCAAACGAAGCGATAAAAAGGTGGAATGAGGATTTACAATTATTAGATCATTTCTATGAAGACCATACCGAAAAACCTGAAACCTATCATATTGAAAAAGAAGCATTAAAGGATCAATATGAACCTGTAGTCAATATGGAAATCATAAATGGTGGATTTTATTATTTAGCAACGAATCCATATATGTACGAAAGAGGCTGATAAGTCAGCCTCTCCTTTTTAATATCATGCTTATTGAAATCGGAAGCAAGCCAAACCAATGCGTTAAAGCTGGTTCCCTTGCACTTCTCCGATCAAGTTTTAATTTTTTTCTTTCCTCTTTAGGCAGTTCAAAGTGTTTTATGAATGTTTCGGTCAAATACTTCACATAATCATTCGTAGACATGAATCTATTCCTTCCCTCTACAAAAACCATTCGATTATTAGAAGTATAGCCAAGTTTTATAGATTCATTCGACTAATAATCTTTTCAGCGGCTTCTTCTATAGTTAAATCTGATGTATCAATAGTGAAAGAAGCACTATCTAAATATAAGGGGAGTCTTTTTTCATACATATCCTTTATTTCTTCAACTGATTTATTCTTTAAAAGAGGCCTTGTTAGATCATCTTTTAATCTCTCCAAAAATACTTCAGGTTTGCATTCCAGAAAGACTACTCTTCCACTTTCCTTAAGGAATTTCCGGTTTTTTTCTTTTAATATAATCCCTCCACCAGTCGTAATGATTGATGGCGTATCGGTTAGATTAAGTAAAATTTCAGTTTCCTTCTCTCGAAAACGTTCTTCACCAAATTGTTCAAAATAGTTCTTAATCGGGACTCCTGAATATTCCTCAAACCGTTCATCAGTATCAATTACTGGAAGCCCGCTTTTTTCTCCTAAGACCTTGCCAATAGACGTTTTCCCAGCCCCCATAAAGCCAATTAAGTAGATTGATTTTTTTGTCATTTTCATCCACCTCTTTATATTCTTCTTTCATTATATAATAGGTGGGCCGTCAATCCATATTAATTTCATTCTCACGATCCATAAAGCAAATCCAATATTTGCTTTTCGTAATAATTCTTCATTTCTACCACATAGCCTAATTCAGAAATATATATTTGTGTTGCTTCATATATAACAAATAGAGAAAGGACTGCCACAATCAATACAACTGGGAACGCTGCTCCATCTTCATTTCTAATACTTCTTCCTCTCCTTTATCTAGCGGAATGACGAAAAGCGCTTCTTCTTTAACACCATTTGCAAAAGCAACATTTAATTTTAACATTTGACCGTGTTGTGAAAATAATACTGAAGGTACATGTTGCAGGACAACTTCATGCCCTTTATCATTGACTGTTCTTCTAATGCTGTGGCCATATGTTTCGTAAAAGACCCCTCCTACTTTTTTATCGATGATAATGCGATTACTGGAAACAAGCACCATATTTGCATCCTCTAATTCATTTCTCAACTGAATCAAGAAAAGATTCCATTCGTAATCTTCATCTACTTTTATTGTTCTATCAATTGCAGCGAATGAATGAAATATTAACGGCATTAAAGACATGATGAGAGATAAGATGAGCATAGAAAAAATAGAATCAAGCAGGGTAAATCCGTTTTGATCATTCATAACATTTTTGATGTTCATCATATTTCACGCAAGCTTTCCAAAAATCATCACCATTTCTTTCAATTGTTAGTTCGTATTCAACGTTTCGAATGACTCTAATTTCCTTCGATGAATTCTCAATCGGAAAATGCTGCTCGATATGTTCGTATAATAGTCTATTTGCAATCATCTCCCTTTTTCCATCGTATAAATGAAAAAGCATCTTAAAAAGCAAAGGAAATAAGAATGCACAAATGAATATGGCTACGGCAAATGACAAAAGTCCTTCCACAACCGTAAAACCATCCTCATTCCTCCTCAATCAAAAACCTCCCCCTTCCGATATAAAATGTTATCTTTACTTTTTTCCCTTTCACATTCAATATCATCGTCCCAAAATTTGATACGTTTCCATCTGGTGTAATAGTAAAGCTCGAAAGGTTCGTTTCTCTGTCTATATTAATGGCAGCAGGTAATTTTCTCTGAATGATCATCTTATTCGAATCTTTAGAAGCAGCCTCATACTGCTGGGTAATTCGAGTAAACCTAAAATTGATTGTTTCTTGTCGATTTAAGGCGTAAGCATGGGCATAGTATAGATCGGACTGCAATTGATTAAGAAACATATTTTTTTGCATCAACGCCCAAAAAGATGTTAAGGTGAAAAAGCTAAATGAAAGAATGATTGTCATGACTGTAATGACAATCATTACCTCCAGCAGAGTAAACCCATCTTCTCTCTTAATGAACGTTTCCATTTTCATCTATCGAAAGAACTTTCCCGTTCGGACATTTAAATTCAAATCCTTCATTTACGTAATCACCTTCTAATGCACCAAGTGTTGCGGGGTATTTTTTATTTTCCATATAATAGGCTTGAACTTGTCCTTGCACCATTTGTCTCGTAGTTCTGAAAAACAACCATTAAATATTGAAAATTGCATTCAATATTTAAAATGCAATTTCAGGTCATCATTAATATGAAAAATAGCAAATGCCCCACCGACTTGGGCAGGAATTTTAACGCCCAGTTTATAAATACTTTTTTGAAGATTGTGAAGTTCATTATAAAATCCATTTACTGAAGGTGAAGATAAAATTACCGTGAATTCTTTATTGGGATGCACAATGATTTTTTTAATAAGTTTTATTATTTCATTCAGTGGAAACCTTTCCCTTTTTGAAAACTTAATAACCTCATCGTATTTTTTACGTAAATCTCTTTCAAATCTAGTTAGCATATTTTTATCATATTTATTACGTTGCTGGCTAAGATTTAATAATTCATTTTCTAATGTCTCTACTTTTTCATTTAGCAGTTTTACAATACTTTTAGCTTCCGTACCAATTGACATGATCTGCTCAAAAATTTTATTTTTTTCCTCAATGATTTCAGCAATCTTTTTGTCAATGGATTCATGAACTTCTCTGATTACCTCCTCTACAATTTTTATTCTATTTAGAATGATATTAAAAACTTCTTCTTCTCTTGCGAATTTTTTTGATAAAGTCCGTATCGTTTCACCATCAATCGAAGCAATATTTCTCGTTAATACACCTTCTGATATTCCCCTTTGGTTACAATCACCATGTTTTCTTCTACTCTCGCACATGTAAAGATAATGTATTTCATTCTCATCATTTACTTTTTTAATTTTTGAATGTCTAACAAAATGAGTACCGCATGTTCCACACTCAATTTTTCTGAAATAAATATCGTCCCTATATTTTTTTACTCCCTTTATTTGCCCATCATGCGAAATGGTGTTTTCTTTAATTATTTTCTGAGTCAAATCATAAGTTTTTTTGTCGATAATTGGTGGAACTGCATTTTCAATTAATACCCAATCTTCCTTATCTCTCTCGGTTCTTTTTGAACTTGTAATCTGTTTTCTTGTAGTTCGTTGCACATACACATCGCCGTAATACTTAGTATCTCTTAATATCCTCAATACTTTATCAGATGACCATTTTTTATTTTCCTTTGTGGGAACTCCAAAACTATTTAAATATTTGGCTATTCTTGTTGTACCAATCCTTTTACTTGGGTCATCTTCCCTTGTATACATATAGAATATCTTTTTTACAATTTCGGCTTCATCTTCATTGATAGTATAGTTCCCGTATTCATCTCTATCTCCATAACCTAAGGATAGTCTTGTCATATGATATATTCCTTGTTCTGCCCTAACCCTTTTTCCCCAGCTAACCTTTTGGGATAAACTTCGACTTTCCTGTTCTGCCATATTAAACAAAAGATCAAGTGTGAACTCCCAATTAGGTTCCCCCGTCATAAGTCCACTTGACTCAAACAAGATAGAAACGTTCTTTTCTTGCAACTGCTTAGCTAATTCCATACCATCTGTAGAATTTCTACTAAAACGAGTATGGTCTTTAACTATAATAAGATTAAATAAGGGTTCACGAGTTGAAGCCTTAAAGAACGATCTGCCATCCCCCATATCCTTATAATCAATCCCTGCATCATGAATCATAAACAAAAATTCCTCACGCCTTGCACTTGTAGCGGAAAGTCCTTTATCTGCATACAATTTGACCAAGTCGTATCCTTTTTTTATACAGTAATCTGTGTAATATTCATTTTGCGATTTAAAGGACAAAGCTTGCTCATCTTTTTTCGTTGATACCCTAGTATAAACTGCAACCTTTTTCAACTTGCCCCTCCTTTATGTATTTAGTGTATTTTAATTACAATTTTAACATATTATTGGGACTTTTTGGTTTTAAATTACGTGTTATTGAAAAATTCGCATATCAAACAAATGTTCTCATATAATAATAATAAAAGTTATTTGGAGTGATTACCTTGGATATAAAAGATAGAGGCATGAAAAAATGGAATGGCTTCATGATGCCTGAACATATTGGAGAACTACATGATATGTGGGATGAATACCAAAAGGACCTATCCACAGCACCCTTCTCTGATAGTAGGGAACCCATTGTTCACCAAGGACACGAATACGATTATAGCTTTGGACGAAGAGGATTCCACACTTTGATTTATGAGAAATTTCCGCCGGGCAATTTTTTCATATAAACGGAGGGGTAGTTTTAACGATTAATAATAGGGTGTTATATTATTGAAGATAGCAAGCGTCTGTGATATTTCTTTGGAAGAGGAAGCAGTTGAAAGCCGGTTAACATTCTCTCATCAGTAGGCTTGGTTGCCTTGTGGTTTAGATAGAATTAAAGATACTAAACCACAAGGACTGTTATTTAAATTGTGTGAGATCACTTAGATTAGAATTTATTATTTGTTAAAATATACGTCTTCTTAGTCGGAATGAAAAGACAAAGGCGATTGCAAAAAATGGGATGAATACTCTGTTAAATGGAGATATTAAAAAAATTCCGCCAGTTGATGGATCTCCGTCTATTATACCTCTATGAACTCTACCATGATGATCTCTGACTTCAACGTGCTCACCTCGATATCTCATTAATGGATGCATATTATCGCTCCCTTCCAATCCGAAATAAATGGAAGGGCAGAATATTATCTGCCCCCTTGTGGATGCACATTAGTAACTCACGAAAGAAGTTCCTACGATAATCAATAAAATGAACAAGACAACAATTAATACAAATGACATGCCTCCACCTGAGTATCCGGAGCCATAGCCGCCATAACCACTATACCCATAAGACATACTACGTTCACCTCCTTTGACATTACAGAATTTCTTACTTAAATACTATAGGAGTTGGATTACTCAAACATCGAAGGAATTAGTAAGCGCCTCCAACGAAAGATGTTCCTACAATGATAAGCAAGATAAACAATACGACGATCAAAGCAAAAGAAGTTCCCATTATACAAAGCACCTCCGTCGAGAAAATTAGGGATACTATGAATAGAATCCCATATAATACAATATGGAAGTTTAAAAAAGTGTATTGGACAAACGAACAAAATGAGAGAAAAATCGTCACTTGTCTAATAGACTTAACTCTAATTAATTGAATCTTGGAATAAAAGTGTTTTTAGTATCAAGGTATATTCATTAATTCCGTTGCTTTATTCTGCTATTGCGCTAATGATAGAATAAATTAAATAATCATTAGAATTGAAAATGGTGAAGCCGCATCACCCAAATTGATAATTAAAACGGGAGTAATATACCCAAATAAATGTACAAGATTAATTGGAGGAAAATGGATAGGATTTTGTTAGGAGATTATGGAGGACATAAAAGTTTTCTAGATAAAGCTCTTTGTCCCAGCCAAGACGTTTAACATATAAGGATTCATATATCAATGCCTCCTTGTGTATAATTTTTTAACCTCTTTTTTCCTTCCGGCTATTTTTTATACTATCACCTAATTGATTCATCTTATTTTTCTTGTTAAAAATCACTTCCCTCGAATCTTAGTAAAAATGATTTCATTCAAAAATCTTATTAAACTATCTATAGTTCAATAAGAAAGACTGAATTTAGATGATCCCGGTTCATCTTCTTTACAATCGGTTAACTTTTTTATAAACAGTTGAACAAGAATACCCACTTATATTGGCTATACGAAACAATATTTACAATGGTGCATTTTTATAGAGCCAACTAAAAAGGTTGCTGTAGACCCACACAACCTTGCCATGTTAGCATGAGGGAAAATTTAAAAATATCGAGGTAATAAAAGTGAATTCTTCAAAAGTTGCATTTCTATCAGTCATAAGTAATTCAGTTCTTGTTATATTGAAAGTAGTTGTAGGAATCTTTACCGGTTCAGTCGCAGTTTTATCTGAAGGTATCCATTCGTCTTTAGATTTAGTGGCTTCGTTAATTGCTTTTTTTTCTGTTAGAATTTCAAAAAAGCCTGCTGACAAAATTCATAGATATGGACACGGAAAAGTGGAAAACCTTTCTGGTACAATTGAAACATTATTAATTTTTGTGGCAGGAATTTGGATAATGTATGAATGTGTTCATAAGCTTATAAATCCCTCGCCAATTAAACTACCTACCTTAGGGATTCTTGTAATGTTATTTGGGGCTTTAGTTAATTTCTTTGTGTCAAAAATTATTAGTAATACAGCTAGAAAAACAAAATCAATTGCTATGAAATCCAATGCTCTTCATTTGTTGACAGATGTGTTTACTTCGCTTGGTGTTGCTATAAGTCTAATACTTGTAAATATCACCGGATGGCACTTTTTAGATCCAATTATCGGAATAGTCCTGGCCATATACATTATGTTTGAGGCTTATAAATTAATGAAAGAATCTTTTCCTCCTTTATTGGATGCAAGCTTATCAGTGGAAGAAGAAGCAATAATTCTGAACGTTATTAATTCTTATAAAAAAGAGTTTATTGAATTCCATGATTTTCGTACAAGACGCTCCGGCCCTAGTGAGTGGATTGATTTTCATCTTGTGGTGCCGTCTCACTATGACATTGAAAGGGTTCATATGCTATGTGACAAGATAGAAAAAGATATCATGAATCGATTTTCCAATGCCCATGTATTAATACATCCCGAACCTGAGCATGAACGTCAAGTAAAAAACAAATAAAAAGTAAGCACAAATTCATTTACAAATACAAGTGAAGGATAGGTATAATTCAAGAAGATTTACCAATATTGGATGCCAAACAGTAGACAAATCATTAATAGGTGGTTGATGAAGAGGAGTAACTCGAAAAATCATGAAGGGTTAGATAATGAAAAAACAACTACTACTGAGCGGGCTATAAAATTTTAGAAACCACACTTGAAGTTGATGGGAATATCGAAGCTTTTTAAAAGAAATATTTGAAATTGCTGTTAAAGGAAATGAAGGAATAGATTTGCATTTCATGATCATCTTAATTCTCGCAGAATTTTTACGATTTAAAGGCTTGTCCAATTTACAAAAGAAGCAGGTCTGCAAAGAAAAGTCACCATTAGTCTGATGATATTAAACTAAAACAGGCATTTGAAATGGCAGATTGTAAAAAGATGTGGAGATAACCATAATTACGAGTGTTTCAATATACAAAAACACACGGGTCAATACATTTAATGTGTTAACTTACGTGTGTTTTTATTCATTGTTATTCAGTTTAACTTACAAAAATGGAATGATGAAAAAAGTATGGCATAATTTTGTGGGAAATTATGAAAAACCTGGACGTGCTAAACTAAGCACTTGGACTAGTCTCACCGTCATATTGATGTCTGTGTGGATGGGAGCCGCTAATTGAAGTTACTCCACGAAAATTATGATAATGTCCTCCATTCGGTAAGGGAATTTCAGGTCCAGTAACTCCACGAATTTCATGTTTATGTCCGTCATCAAAGGAAGTAAAGGTACAATACTCATGCCGATGGGGTACACCACTGGGAGCAGGTTCAGTTCTGCCAGCGTATCGATGCTCATGCCCAACATCAAATGAGGTTACTCCTGAGAAATGATGACTGTGGACGGGTCTTCCATCCCAAGAAGTTAGAAATAAAGTATGGGAATGCTCGGAATCCATATTTGAATCAGAAAACTGAACGATAAAACCAGTGACAGGGATTTCCATTATTGATATTCCACCTTCCTTGTTTTTTGAAACTGCCTCTTGTTGTACTCAACTAATCAATATTCCTATTTTCTTTTTTTAGAACACTTTGATTTTGAGTATTACGGAGTGATGATTACCTATTTCCATTAGTTTTGAAAACAAGCAATATCATAATGGAAACATTTGGGTTCATTTATGTGAAGGTTTTGAGAGGAAAGTCTGTGGTCATCCCTACAATAGATTAGTAGATAAATAAATAGATTTGGATAGAGCCTCTTATTGAAATTATGATAAGTACAATTAATATTATGAAGAGTTTACCTTTATTGAGGTTGAGGCGTTATCCCAGTAAGATGAGCTTCAAACATGTCAATAATTTCCAGAAAATGTTCTGCTTCTCGGAAAACATGATCTGCAAGTAGGGGGTGAATAATACTTTTTATTCTACATTCCTCAATTAAATCTCGTGCTGTTTTTTTGAAATCTCTAAGCGAAACAACAGATACACGATTTTGATCAAGGAATTGATCCAAGAGAGGAACTGTTTGAGATTGTGGTTTCATTCCCTCTAAATCCACAGCCTGATAAAGCAATTGATCAAAATCATGACTAAAGTTTCTTGCCATATCGACAAGCTTTCTTTCAGATGGGTCAAGAAGGTGTCCAATAAATTTAGCATGATCACCCATAATTCTTAAAAAGAAAACATTCTCTTTAATGATGGCATCAGGAAGAGATTTTAATTTCCCTTCGTTTAATTCATATAATCGTTTTCTAAAATAATTAGCTTCTCTACTTATATGATCAACCAAAAGTGGAAAGTTATTTGCACCAGGTAATTGGCAAGTCAGTATCAATCCTAAGACTTTTCGTTTAAATACAAATATGTTAGTCGCAGCTATTTGAACTTCTGAATTAAATCTTCTCATATGTTCGGGCTCAGTTTGATCTGTCAATGTATGAGATCGTTGTTCAATCTGTTCAAACAAACGATAAAATTGATTAGCTTCGGTAATTAATTGTGTATCTTCACACCTAAATCCTAATCTAAGGAATAATGAATGCTCTTTCATAATCCTCGACCAAAAGCGGATTTCCTCTAAAGAGCGTACAACAAACATTACTGGATTTATTTGATTCGTTCCTTCTTGAGGTTGTTCATTCCAATTCATACCGTAATCCCTCCATTATTAAGCCTGTAAAAACTCATTTTTTAAAAATAAGGACTACAAAAAAACACGATTTAAATAAAAACTTTGAGAAAATAGGATAGAATTTGAAACGAAGGCAGGTTTTATTCTAATATATTCAAAGTTAAGTTGTCTTAATGATAAGAATTGAATGGGTTTTAAGAATAAGTTTTATCTACAAAAAAACCTCTCTTTGCATAAAGAGGGCTTTTTAAAGAATAATATTTTATTAGTTAAAGTGTGTTTGGATTATTTTGCAACAACTCGGTTTTTAAATAATCTCTTTAAATCTTGCTGGAAAAAAATTATAAAAGAAAGAACGATAAAAACAGCCACGCCTAGTGTTTCTAAAATCTCTCCTCCTTCAAAAATTTTCACTAAACCTTCTCCAAACATCTCTCCACCAACTAAAATCAAAATAACACCCAATATTTTAAATAGTATGGAAAGGTTGAACCTAATTGAAGTTTTAAAAACAACAAAAGAAATAAGAATAGCTATTACAATACCTAGTATACTGCCTGTAGCAACAGTATAAGCACTCTCAGTAATTTTAGTTAGATTAAAAATAACCAATTCCATTCCTTCACGAAAAACAGATAAAAATGACAACATGAAGAGTCCGATTGCATTTGTATTTTGTGTAACCTTTTTTGTCATAGAAGAATGGCCGTGATTCCTATGTAACCAAAGAATAAAATAGGCAATCAGCCCTGCGGATAAGAGCATTATAATCCCTTCAAAAAGTTCCTCTGAAGATTCCGCTGCTTCTTGTGCTTCGTTAAATCCAATAATCCCTCCTATTGCACTTACAATAAAACCAAGAATAGCACCTATATAAACAAATTTAGTTAGACCTTTTCGATTAATCCTGACTAATTGAGCAAGAATAATTCCAATAATAAGTGCTGCTTCAAGCCCTTCCCTCAAAGATAACAACAAACTATCAATCATGTTAAACCCCCCTTTTGATAATGATAATCATTTTCAATTAGATGTTATAAGATTACCTGTTTAGTGTCAATATGTTTGACGTAAAAAATTTTTGATTTTAATTAAAAGCTTTCCTTTTAAAGAAGGAAATAATAAATTTTTTTCCCTATAAGAACGAACATTTTACTAACGAACACAATGTGTACCAATTAAATAAAGAATAATCTCATATCGCTATAAACAACGTAGTAACAGAATCCAACTTTTTGTATAATCCTTTTTGCATAATCTTATTATCTATAGCCATATATTATTCTGGATTTGTCTGCAAGCTCGATCCATTTCTCAGCACTTACTTATTGGATTATTTTATGTCATATATAAATATAGCGTATGAATTATCATAATTTGCAATCATGAGATGTTTCATAAAAAGGAGTTATAATGTCTCCCAATGATTCAGTTGAAAGGTTAAAAAAACTTTTAAATAACTTATCTATAAACCTCCCCTTATTTGGATAGAATTCTCTCAGTTGCTGTACTTTTTTCTAAACTGTCATAGTATTTTGCCATGAAGCAACAGCTTGTTCTTCCGCTTCTAAAATCAAATATGTTATACCTTCTTTTTGCAAGTGGTAACCAGAAGATAATCCCGACTGCCCCCCACCAATAACAATACAATCAAATTGATTTTTCATTTTATATTCTCCTTTTTCATATCGTTATTTAACGATATATCGTTGAATAAATATGAACATATAGAATTCCTACATGTTCACTTACAACAATCCGTCAGTATTTGATTTAAGCTCTGTAATAACTCCATGATTTTATTTCTATCTGTTGAGTAGAAAACTTCTTTCCTTCCTTCCGAGAAGAAAGAATTCCTGATTTTTTAAAATCCTTAATTGCTCGGAAGCAGTTGATTGACCAATATCAACTAATTTAGCTACCTCATTCACTGTTACCTCATTTCTGTTTAAAAATAAAAATATGATTTCCTGCTGCCTCTTTTCACTAGCCAAAGCTTTTAAAAAGCGAAAGATTTCCTCGTTAATCAAAAGTTGACTCCTTCGTTTATTTACATATCGTATTTTCGCGATATGTTTTCTTTATCATAATCTACTCCATTTTTCATGCCAATGCCAAACCCTAACTAAAGATTAGAAACTTCCATGCATAATTCACTAAAGTATATAAAGTCTATTTACTGTCGTTTATTTAGAGAGTATCAAAGGATTTTAGTAGTGTAATATACATTTTATTTGCCCGAATAAGAACCTACGTTCCCTTTTAGACTGAATCTAATGTAATATTGATGTAAATAAAAAGATTGGAGTTAGATTGGCCGTGAAGTTTAATGTAGACATACTTCTTTTAGTTGATGATTGGAGAGTGCTTTGTTTTGAAACAATAAACGCCCCTTAGAAAAGGGACGCTATTATGGTTGCATATAAAGCTGTTAGACGAGTAATGATGGGATTTATTGATAAAACGGAGATTCTTTTCAAGTGCATATAAATGATGGAGATGTAACAGAATTTAGCTATTGAGACATAGATTCATTCCATAAAAAATAGTTTCATAGCGTACCTTCGACACACAAATCGAAACTCCTCTAAAATCATGAAAACCTTGTCACATAAAAAGATTCACACTCAATTTATGGGAATTGAAACCATTTACTGATCATGTTGTTTGATATAAGAAGGCTTTTATGAAACATTGTTGAAGATAGTATTTAAGTACTACTTGAAAAGGAGGTAATTGTGAAAATTGAGAACGGGCATACAACTTGAAAATTTGTTTCAGAAGCTGGAGACAGTTATTAGGGAGGGGATTAATGCTGAAGATGTAATAATTAAGTTGAGATCAATTGATAAAGAAGGGAATCTATGTTTTGCTTGCTACGTTAAAGTAGGTGAAAATAGATTTTTCAAAACAAGTCCTATTTCATTATCATTTTTGTGTGATTATGAACTAAACACAACAGCAAAGTATGTCGTTACAAAGTTATATCCATGCTCAGGAGTGAAATTATTAAAGACTGAAAAGTTATTTTTTCTAAAGTTAATAAAACAGGAGGATTATTATACACACTTGTGAATACAGTTCAAAAAGGGAAAGTTGGAAAGAGGAATGCTAGGAAAAATCAACTGGAAAGGATATAGGGAAATTGTTTAGGTAAAAGTGTATATATGGTCGTGTAAAACGTTTTCAGTTGATTTTCAATGAGGGAATAGGAAGGTAAGGGGATTTATCATGAATAGGGAAAACGTCTAAAATCGCTTTATTACGTTATTTTAAAGCATCGGCTAATTCGACTAATTAATAATTTTGAATCGTAAAAAATCTAGTACCTTAGGTGACTGTATCAGTTCTATGCAATACACAACACCAAATAGACCTTATAAATGTAAAATACCCCCCCACTATTCCAATTACATTAAAATACCTCTTTTATTCCTTTTTTTAAAATCAATTCTCATACGCCTAACGCTTCGCGGTGAATTTTTCGACAATTCAATTTTACAACGAGTCATCCACTTATATATGGAACGTTAAGGAATTGCACCTCAATAAACACTAGTCACTCCAAAGTAAAAAGCAATTATATATCACACTGAAAGACCTTTTTACAATTTATTCGAAATTGTGTATTTTCGCTCCTAGCTCTCTAATACAGTTCCTTTAAACACTCCATCTGGCGTGACTCTTACCACCATCGCTAAATAATATATTATTACTATTTATTTCTATATACGAAAATTCCCATTGCCAAAACCTTCCTGAATATAGTATATTAGAGCTAGGACTTACGAATCACTATAAAGTAATCCGGGCATTTTTTGTAGCACTTCTATTAATAAAAGGAGCGTTGCGAAGATGTGTAAATTACACGATAAAGTTAATATAGAGAAAAGACTTATTGATAGAATAGAAATTATTCGTAATGAAATGATTTTTTATGGTCTTAAGTATGGTTTGAGACATAAAAAGACCATAAAACTTAGTCAGACATTAGATCAATTAATGAATATATATCAATTTTTTAATAGATATAAGTTTTAACTACACTGTTTACACTCCGTCCTCCAACTCCCCTTAATCCTCTTATAGCTGCCATATCCCTTCACTACCATCTCACCGCATTTATGGCATATGCCTTTGTATTTCATTTCGATTCCTCCCTATTTTTGAATAACTTACCAATGGTGAAACCGCCCTACACCTCGTTTGTACATGTTAAAATTACTGTGAGGTGTTTATATGTTTATTTCTCCAATGTTGCTACATAAAATAGATCAGCCTTTTGATGATACTTCTTGGATCACAGAACTAAAAGCCGATGGTTTTCGCTGTATCTGGACTAAGTTTAATAGCAAAGTCAAAATTTATACTCGACATAACAATGAGATCACTTCAATGTTTCCTGAATTAATAGATTTACCGATAACCGACGGTACTGTCTTAGATGGTGAAATAGTCGTTACGGACTCTCACGGCAAACCAAACTTTGAATATGTCATGGAGCGTTTTAGATCCATGAAATCTAATCACCAGATTACATTTTGTGTGTTTGATATTGTTTACTCTTCAAATGAGAAACTATCCTGTACTCTACTTGAACGGAAAGAGATCCTTGAGCAAATCATCCCGGAAGATACCATGCTGCTTACAAAGATGAAATGGACTATTAGTAATGGCGTAACTTATTTTGACTTAGTTAAACTGCATGACCTTGAAGGTATCGTGCTAAAAAGATCAGACTCAAGATATCAAATCAATAAGCGCTCTAACGATTGGTTAAAAGTCATTAACTATAAATATGAGAATGTATTTATATCTGGTTTGCGTAAAGATAAGTTTGGATTACTCTTAAATTATGAGAACGGGTCTTATGCTGGATTACTAGAATTCATGCCGCCTCAAAACAAAAGAGAGTTTTATACTGTTTACAAAGATTGTGTAATTGATGAAAATGATAAATTTGTCTATTTAAGCCCTAAGCTGAAAGCATCTGTTAAATTTCGTAATTATACTAGCAAGGGATTACTCAGAATTCCTAGTTTTGTGGAGTGGGTATCATAATTTACCACTCCACATTTTCTTCGGAATGTGCAACAAAAATATTAATTTAGTGTTTCTAACTTTTTAATATTATTAAATACCATTTTTGTGTATGATCAATCTATCAATTGCCATATTCAGTGGGAGGAAGAAAAATGGAAAAAGGGAATACCTTTAATGATATCTTCTTGAGACTAAAAAGCATAATGCATAATTATGAAAGTTACCTTGAAGTTAAAATAGACACCCACGAAAGCTATTCACTTGATACTAAGCATATAATGGAACACAATAGGAAAAACCTGTTCTTTGGTGCTGTTCAAATCAAAAAGAACTACGTCAGTTATCATTTAATGCCAGTTTATGCATGTCCTGATTTACTTCAAGATATATCACCAAACCTAAAAAAACGAATGCAAGGTAAATCATGTTTTAATTTTAAAAAAATCGATGAGGATTTATTTCATGAGCTTAGGGATTTAACTAAAAAGGGATTTGAAAGATTTAAGAACAACAATCTTATTTAACAGGCAAAAGCCTGTTTTTTCTTTTGAATCAGAAATATTCTGTTTCGTATAATGTGTCAACTATGCAATAAATCTTTTCATTTCCATTTACCTACAAATTTCGATATCCTTCCCTTATAGGCAAATCTGATCGAAAGGCAGATACGCAAAGCCACGGGCCTAAAACACATTGTTGTCACGGTAGCCGGGTTGCCAGGTAATACCTGAATAAAAATAACTAAATTTACCTTTCGAGTTTGCCTAAATATACTGAAAGGGTAAATAGTCAATGACAAAAATTTTGTTAGTTGATGATTCTCTTTTTATGAGAAATTTACTAAAACAACTTCTTTTAGAAAATGATTTTGATGATTTTCTTGAAGCTGAAGACGGTTTAAAAGCAATTGAAATGTACAAATTATATTCCCCGGATATTGTATTGATGGATTTTACCATGTCCATGCTTGACGGTATTGATGCCCTTAAAGAGATAATAAAAATAGATCCAAAAGCAAAAGTCATCATGTGTTCCGCTATAGGACACCATAATCTAGTAAAAAATGCAATAGAAAGCGGAGCTAGAGATTTTGTAATTAAACCATTTTTCGATAATTTAGTTGAAAAGGTAAATAAGGTACTCGGCACTCAGTAGAGTGCCTTTTTTTATTTATATGTTGAACTATAAGGATAATCTTCCGCATATTACAAATTTATATAATATTTGCTATACTTTTGACTCATATATAAATTCTTTTACCTTCACGATTAAATAAATATTTGTTACTTGATTTGGTTTCATAGTGTTTTCCATTTTTCTCATTCCTTATCAAAATAAAAACACCCAATCAATTGAGTGTTTCAGTAGAAGTTAAGATTAATATTTTTTATTTATATTTTATATTAAAGAGAGTCCCACCATTCTTCCACGTTGTCTCTTTTCTGTTTTTCTTTCAGTTCCTCTATTTTCTTATTGGTATCCTGAGCAACCTTAATCATTTCTACATACTGTCTATTAATACTAAGAAGTTTCTCAGAGTATGAAATAGAATAAGCATACTTGGTTTTGGTTTTACCATATATTTCCTTAATCCAATCGCTTGTATAATTTCTACTGTGTTCACTTGTTGGTTTTACTATGTCATATTTTATGAATATATCTCCAAGTTCACCAGTCATCTCTCTAATTCTCTTCTCAGTCTTATCTAATAGTCTATGATCATATGAATAATAACTAACATCATCTTCGTTTGTGTGCCACCAAAGAATATCGTCATTCATATATTCTTGCACTATGTTCTCTGTCCTATCTATTAATTCAGCTATTGCTTTTTTAAGTTCTTTTGCTCGATCCTCTCCTAATTCAACTACCTTATCTGCATTTTTCTTTATAGTGCTCTTTGTTTGATTTTGAAACCATTCTTTTAAAAACAGTACTAATTCTGATAAAAATAAGTTCTTTTGCTCCTCCATTTTATTAATTAAAACAGTTTTTTCATTTTCTTTTTCTTTGATTTCATCTTGAATCATGGAAATATCTCTTCTCCTTCACATTTTTTAGTTACCCTTCAATCGTCTTACATACTATCCTTTAAGCCTTTATAGAAAACTTCCCAATCTATTTGATTAAAATTATAGTATGTACCATAAAATGGATGCCTATAATGAATCAAATATTAGATTTACCTGCTTGGTAGCCATCTTATACAGTGGGTTTATTTATTTCGTCAGCATTTACAGTTGCGTGGGCAGTTTAGGCTTTTTACCGAATTCCCTCATAACTTGACTCGTTAGGTTATCATGAGTTGGTCAAAAATCGTATGTATTTAACTTATGAGTTGTTACTACTTTTATCCCTCAACTTTTCGAAATTTTCTTTATTGTACCTTTAATGTGTCACCCTTAATATCTGTCCAGCCTTCAACTAATCCTTCTTCATTAAAATTTACAAACGCAGTTCCCCCATACCACCATGTTTCTTCACCTAACGGCATTTTATTTAAACTAGATGGTGTACCCATTATTTTTTTAACATGATCTTTACTAGATCCCTGAGTAAAAGCTCCTGCAGGATTATTTGCTACTATCTTAGATATATCTTCTGTATTATCGATAGGTATTTCATTATTTGTAGCTTCTTTTACTACGTCTTTTGTTTCAGTTTGTTCTATATATTCTCTATATTCATTTTCCAGGCTAACGTACAGGCCATTAAGTGTATTGTAGTCCACTTGGAAATCTGACAACTCTTTTGTGACACTTTCCACATCTGTTTGAATTTCAGTAATAATATATTCCTGTTCTATCAGCTGACTATATCCCCAAAAAGCCACTCCTATTAATACTGCATTTACAACTAAAGAAACTACAGCAAGTGGTTTCCAAACCTTCTTCTTTGTATCAGACCTAATCGCACTAGTAGATTGTTTAGGCGGAACTTCTTCTCTCTGAAAATTATTAACTGGTGTATTTACCTTCGTATATTTGAAAAGGAAATCGTTATATCGATTTCGTTTTTCATCATTGGACAACAGATCGTATGCTTCTTTTACAATTTTAAAGGTTTTAGAATCCCCATTTTTGTTATCCGGGTGAGTCTCCTTTACTCTTATCCTATAAGCATCTTTAATTTCATCTTTTGTTGCGAAATAGGAGACGTTTAAGACTTTGTAATAATCGATAAAATTATCCATTAGAAGACTCTCCTTATTAACTAAATGCTATTACAAGAAAACACCCAAATGAATGTATTCTTATCACGTTATGCTTTATAAATGACTAATGCCGAATAATGCACTTCAGACGCATAACTTCTTTCATTAGAGGTATTAAAGAACTTTGAAACTTCATACTTAATATCAATTAAATTATCAGGATCAATTTCTATAACAAATCTTTTTAAATCGATTTCAAACGTATCTAAAGAATCTCCTTCAATTAACTTTACTTGAGTTGTAAACATAGCTAATTACGCCCCTTCTTTTGTATTAGTAATAATTACCTGCATTTCAGTATTCAACAAGATATGCCAAAAGTCCTCTTTTTACTCATTAAAAAAGCACCCGCTAATAAATATTTAGTAGGTGATTGAAAAAACTAATTATATCTATTATTCAGTTCTTTACCTGCTTGATAATAAAAGAATAAGTTATTTTTTTCAATATCGCTCTGCTTTTCTTTCCACTCTCTATGATGATTTACAGCCTGAACACCAGCAGGAATTGCTGCTGAAATAGTATTAGTAGTGACTGTGAATACATCAAGTATGTTACCTAGCATTATTCCCACAGATGCTCCTTGAACCCATTTAGAATTAATTAGCCTGTAAGCTAGTTCCCTCAAATAACCATTTCCTTTACATTGCTCATCTATCTCTTGGATAATCGGATTTATTTCTCTTAAAATTAATTTGTCAATTTCATAAAATAAATCATCGTCATCAATATCCGACTCTATCAAATCCGTATATTTTACAATTGCACTTCTGAACCTTATTAAATACTTATCCAATTCGGAACGTATATCAATTATCTCATTAATACTAGCTCTCTCGAAACTAGGTAATTGCTCTAGCATTGTCAACGAAAGAGTGGAATGCTTAATTCTTTCTCTAGTTCCCTTAGCAATATCTATTTTTCCCTCTTTTATTCCTATTTTTACAATTTCGGTTATTTTATCATCCAACAATGGATAATTATTGCTTTGAGATAAAGTATCTTTTAAACTTTCAAAGTAAGCTTCAATATGAGAATCGTCATAAAAATCTTCTGCATTAGACGGATATCTTTCAATCTTTAACTTATCTAATTTGATAAGCCTGTCTAAAGAATCAATATCAGACCTTTGTACGATTCCATCTAGTGTAGCACTCATTGCATTCCAAATATCTTCAAACTGTTTTTCAATCTGTTTCTTTAATATTATCATCTTAGGATTATCCATCCTTCGACTTATCAGTGTCTCATAACTCAAAATTATTTGCGTAATTTCATCATGCAACCCCATTAATCCCATATGTGATATATCCCTTAAAGAATACATCCGATCTAATAATTTTGTCTTTTGAGTATATTCTATGAATCTAAATATCATATCAGCTTTAATGCTTTTTAAGGTTACTTTATCACAATAAAGCAATCCTACTTTGACTAATTCGATTTCCTTTTCTAAATTAGTGCTGTCCTCTGGAAATGTACTAACAGTCATTTCAAAGTTTCTCATAAAATCACCCCTTACCAACATTTAACAATAAGAGATAATTTATATCAATACAATTAATCCATCAGCAAAACTTTCTCCTATATCTTGCTCATAGATCAATACACACCCAACATCTTTACTCCAACCAATGCCATACAGATAAACAATACTCTCATTTTCATAAAAAATTTACTTTCAGCATTCAATTACAATTAACTCCTCATTATTAGATTTACATTCTATACACTATACAGTCATCAATTTTCTCAATTAATCTATAAATTTCCTGATTCATTTCTTCCTTTTTGATTATCTCTCTTTTAAACCAATCATTCATATGAACAATCTCAACTTTCATCTCATTCAATGTCATTTCTCATTCATTCTCCCTCAAATAATTATTCTAGGCGTTTCATTCGATATTCTATTACTTTTTCTATCAAACCTGTATAGGGCTTGTAGTAGCTTTGTAATGCGTAAAAAAAACAAAAAAAAGAGTACCATTTCAGATACTCAATAAATTTTTCTACTTATCGTTTGATTCCTTCACGTTCCAATAATCTGTATATTGTTCCAGTACCTACTTTAAAAGTCTTGCGTATATCAGCTTTGCTCGTTCCACTTCTTCCTTCTAGACCGCGCTTACGGATCCACACCTTAGTTTTGTAGAATGGATTGACTACCTTCAATGTGCATTCACTCCAATAAAAAAGACACCTGAATTAATCAGATGCCTTAATTGATATCTATTGTTAAGCTTTGTGAATCCTCAATTCCATTGTAAGGTGTGAAACTAATATTAATCGGCGCTTCTTTATTCTTTAACTCATACTCAAGCGTGACTTTTTTCTCTCCGCCTTCTGCATTGTGAAAGTAAACATCACTTGTATTCTTATTTGCTGCGTCGTATGCCCCCGATACTTCATCGAGAATTACATCGTTTTGCATAACGTCTATTCCCATTAACGCAAAGAAAAATTTCTTTCCGTCACCAGCTTGATTGATCCAACTGAACGTTATGATAGCTTTATTGTCTTTTATTTCTACCTGTTGAAAGTTTACAGTTAATTCCCCGAATAAGAGTTTTTCGTCTACAGTTATTTTGTGACTAGTTTCCTTTGGTTGTTTTTCTACTTTTGGTTTTTCTTCTTTAGCTTTAGGTTGTTCTTGCTTTGATTCTTTTGGCGATTCATTATCTTTCACAACTGGTTTACCGTCTTTATACTGAACGCAACCTGTTAACATTCCAAAGGATAGTAATGCTACGATTAATTTCTTCATCTCGCCATTCCCTCCTATGAATTAACATAGGTTCATTGTCCAACATCTGGAAATATAATGCAAGGAATTAGTGAATCCGTCACTGCAAGAGAAAACAACTTATCCATTCCAGACAAGGTGCTTTTTATAATTACTTCATATTAACAATATAACATCATAGTCATATCTCATTTATTCTCTCTCAAATAAGCCTAACGCTTTATTCTAGGCGTTCTATTAATTCTATTACCTTTTATATCAAACCTGTATAGGGCTTTGCAGGGGCGTTAAAAAGAAACAAAAAAAGGGTATCTTTTCAGACCTCCCACTTAAAGATATTTTATATCCCTTATAATTGATTCATCTTATTAATTAGATCTTGTTTGCTTGGATTCGTGTATAAAAGTGTAGTGTGAATATTACTGTGTCCTGCTTGATTTGCAACCTCATGAACGCTCATTCCCTTATTTATTGCATGACTGCAAAAGAAGTGCCTTAAATCGTGGGGCGTGATCTCTTTTTGTAACCTATTAGAAAATGTTTTAAATAGCTTATTTACTGTTGTACGGTCTAATTGCTTACCTCTATTGCTAATAAAAAGATATTCACTCTCAACCTCACCACGATCTCTTATATAGCTTTGCAATGATTCTTTGACTTTATCATTCATGAATACTGTTCTTGACTTATCTCCCTTGCCATCCTTTACAATAATCTCTCGACTGACAAAGTTAAAATCATTCATTTTAAGATTCAATGCTTCACTTATCCTTAATCCAGCATAAGCCAATAATGTAATCAAAGAGTAATTCCTTTTATTTTCACTTTCCAAAATTAATTGGCGAAACTTCTCAACGTCTTTTTGTTCTACCTTTGCAAGTGAAGCATATTGCTGTTGGACTTTTTGAAAATCCTTTTTTGTAATAACTATATCTTGTTGGTGTCCTTTCTCGACTAGAAACTCATTGAATTTTACAAGGGCATTGATTTTAGTATTGATTGTTTTGGGCTTCGATTGCTTCACTGTTTTTAGAAAGGAGATATATTCCTTCACATTCTCCCTATGCAACATTGAAAATTCCATATCCTTAGATTCATCAAACCATTTTAAAAATCCATTCACGTTCAAAATATAACCCTTGATTGTATTCTCGCTTTTGTCATCATCTTTTAAATAATGGCGCAACCGCTCGACTAAATTCATTATTATCATTCCTTTCATAAACTATGTTGAATTGACTTTTCATCTCTATGTAATAAACTATGTTGAATTATCTTTAATTATAGTACCATTAAATCAACATAAATGCAACATAGTTTATGTTATGTTGAAATATTTTCCGGATTAGAATAATTCCAAATGTCCTACTCTACCCTTATTTATAAATGGCGAAAGTTTATTTTTATAATGATTAACTATTTCAAATACATCATTTTGATTAGGTGAAAATAAGATTTTAAATCACTTAATCTATCAAAAATACAATTTTGACGATTGGACAATTCAAAATGAATCCAGTACCATACAAGCTGGGTGGGTGAAGAATACATACATTTTTTTGGTGCTCATTTGTAGCACCTCTTTTTTTATGTATCGTAATTGAATCGTTAATAATTATTGAAACGTTCAAACCCTTGGGAATACTAACTTTTTACTTATGTAAGATCATTCGTTAATACGATCATTCGCACGATTCAGCCCCTTACATATAAAGGTTTGGGGGCGTTTTTGTCATTCGCCACTCGTCTTATAACAAGAACAAATAGGAATAAGTGTTCTATGATACCTAAACAGGAAAAAGTTATTAATGGTAAAAAAAGAACGACATAAATTTGTTGTCGCTCTGAATATTTTTGCCTCATTTATTTTTAACCTAAATAGTTTCGTTCTAGTTGTGTTATAAGAGAAGGGCTAGCTCCTCGCTTACGGTAATCCGTTGTAAGCTCACCCGCCCACTTTTTAAATAAAGTGCGATTTAAAAAGATTGGATATTCATTTTGTCCCTAACCCAAAGTATATATTTTGACCTTGGTGAATTGCAAAGCGTGGTACAAGTTCTCCCTATAAGAAAGGTAAGGTGTACCGCGTTATCAACCGAATAACTCTTCAAAATAAGTATCGTTCATTTTGTTTATATATTTTGACTTGTCGCTATACTCATCTTTTCTTTCTTCGATTACTAAGCCATATTCAGCAAACACATTATTTATCATTTCTATTTTTTCATCAGTCCAGTTTCTTTTTAACCACTGTCTAAATTTCTTACCTAATTCACCTTCCTTGTCAATTTCACCCACTCGCCTAGGCAAATCATTGTAGACAGTTATGTTTAACCTAATCCATCTGTCAATTTCTTCTGCAAACTGTCGAACTTTATTACCTCTTCCATAGAGTGATTCATCTACGACTGAATGATGTTTAATGTTTGCTTGTCTGTTGAAATATCTGACGTTTAATGTCTCGGATAACAAAAGAGTCTTAGCCCCGTTTGGTTTGCTCATTATCTTTTCATTATCCTCATCATCATAGGCTATATAAATATCAATTGTATCTTTACTGTTGATTTTCCTTAAAGCTGTTCTATGAATGATTTGGCATATTTCCGCAAACATTTCTCCCATATAAACAGATTGTAATTTTTCATCATCAAACCAATTGTCACTTAAATTATCATTACTCATGTTTAGGGAAATATCATTGCCATACAGAGCAATAGCAATCATCTTATAATAATCTGCATTCATTTTTGGTAAACTGGTCAAAAACAATGATTTCCTGTCCTTTAATTCGTTTTTTCCTGTAGTGTTAAGAAGATTAATTGGTTTCGCTTCACCATTTGATTTTTCTTGCTCAAAGAATGAAATATCTTTTCCTATTGCCCCTTCATTTTTATATATAGGAATGTCCGATTTAACAGGTAAAACAAACATATCGGTATGTATTTGTTTTAATTCCAATATTCGATTACTTATTGCCTTTTGGGTAGTATTTCCTATCTTACTCCGAGAGTATTTTGAAGTATTGATATTTTCGATATTAAAATTTAATCTTCTATAATCATTATAGTTCTTGACTATTTTCGGTATAAAAAGTCCACTATATTGTTGCCAGGTTAATTGGGCAGTACCATCAAGTATTAATGTATTCAATTTCAACTTTGAGTAATCAATTTTTTCTGAAATGATTATTTTCCTACCTGATTGCCCTTTGATCTGATAATCATCAATCCTGCCAGCACCATCTTTTTTCAGTAACTTTTCAAAATGCCGTAATTGTTTCAAAGATGAGATTTTAGGTTTATTGAATTCATTTTCCTTCATTTTTTTCAAATTCCTTTTGAGATTTTTAAGGAATATAGAATTCTCATTTTCCGGTATCAAGGATGTCGTTACACTTGAAGTATTAATAGCCAATTGATGAGCAATGAGTTTGATTATTTCAGATTTATACGTTTGTGTTTCGTAAGGATTCAACTCTAAAGGTGAAACTAAATCATCGAACCAATCTAAAGTATTGTTCTTGCTACCGATATCAAATATACTCCCATTTACAAATGAAGGTTTTTCATCAATAATTAGCAATCTGTATCTTTTGGAAATAAGATTTTTTGGATCTAACTTTCTATGTATGCTCCAGCCATCCCTATATTGCTGCCACATTTTATATGTATTTAAATTCCCATATCCTAATGTCAGATTATCTAGTCTTGAATGAGTAATAATTACAATTTGATGATAAGGTACATATGGCTCAACTTCTTTTTTATTTTCGGAATTTACCAGTAACACACAACCACTGTTAAACTCCTGCATTTCTTCAAATATTTCTTCTGCCATTCCTTTTTCACGAATAACCAACAAAACAGGAATTCTTCTTTTCGAATTTCCCTCTGATACAAGATGTTTAAGAAAACATTTTAATGCCGTTGTCTTACCGTGCCCCATACTTGCATTACATACCCATTGAACATTATCGTTTATTTCCTCTTTGTTTATTAATTGCTTAAGTTGGGAATCATATTCGGATTTTAATTCTAAAAAAACATTTGCAATATCGCCAAATGCAGATATATGTATATTTCTTTGATGATCTTCGCTAATGTAATTAAACATTTCATCAATAATAGTATTTTTAATTTTTCTTTCCTCCGTTGAATTTTAGTTTGCTGATTATGTTTATTTTTTCATATATTCATTAACCATTTCTTCCACATAGACTAGGAAAAAAGTAAACAAAGTGGGTTGAATCCTTTTCCGAAGGTTCTATTTTAATAATTTAAAACCATTCATCATTAAGAATCCTGCCATTCGTTGACTGAATACAACATTTTTTTTTACTCTACTATCGCTCAGCATATCCAAAAAAAACAAGCTACTAAAAAGCGAATGATTCATATGATTTCATTCCAATCACCTCCCTGACATTAAAAACGAACAATCATATAAATTAATACCACAATAATTCGTTTTTAAATAAATTAAAACATAAAATTATCAACCCTCAACTTACTTTGTTCGGGTATTATTAATGTACCTCCTAAAATTTTCTATTTCAATTCTTTAAATTAAATAAATATCTGCTATAATTGGTATCAGGGAAATTATCCTATACTTTCTTTTAATCATGTTTATTAAAATTTTCCTTCAAAATAAAGGTTGTAATTGAACTCTATTATTTGCTCTAACGCATCACATCCTTTTTCGTTGATGCTAGAGCTTTGTTTTGTAACATTAGGCAATGCGATAAGCAAGATGATCGAAATGACAAGAAGAACTATCATCATTTCGATTAACGTAAAGCCATTTTCATTATGATTTAATATTTTTCTCATATTGATATCTCCTCTTTTATTAAATTGAATCCATCATTTGGAACATTGGTAAAAAGATGGACATGTAAATCGTTACGACAATAATCCCGATGAATGAAAAAATAATCGGTTGGACAACTAAAAATATGGATTCTGTTTTTCCCTCCAGTTTTTGAAGACAATGTTGACTGTAATAAAGCAGTTCTTTCTCAATTCTTCCGTTTTTATCACCATGGTTTACGATATAGACCATCTCTTTTTCAATAAAGCTTAATTCTGATAAAGCATCTCCAAAGGAATGGCCCACGAGTAGCATACTTTTCAATTGCTGTGCAGATTCTTGCAAGAGTGGTCTGAAAGTCTGACTTTCCATAATCATAATAATTTCATTAATGGAAAAACCGCTTCTTAGCAAATATCCCCATTCTCTTGAAAGAAAAATGGTTTGGTATAGTTTGTAAAAGGAATTAATAAGCGGAAATGATGAAAAAAAAGCAGCAATCTCTAATGCAGATTTTTTTCTAAAATGCCTTTTCATGAATAAAAGAATGGATATACCAAAAAGCATTGAAAGTAAAACATAAAATGGAACGTTTTGCATGAAGTGAAGGATAAGCTTTATCCCTACGGTCGGCTCATAACCCATAGACTGATAAAGATATTGGAATCGAGGCAATAATAAAGTATTAAGAAGAATCGCAACAAGCAGAAGAATAAACAGTAGAATAAGTGGGTACTGCATAATTTTAAATATTTTTTTTCTTTCTTGATCTTTTCTCTGTAGATAAACACCTGACTCGAGAAGTGCTTCGGCTAAAAATCCATGTTTTTCAGAGAAAAATAATTGGACACAAGCTTCTTGATCAAAATGATGCTTCAGAAATACTTCATGGATTTTGTTGCCTTTTTTTAAATCTTTAATCATCGAGTCCATCATGTAGTGCTTCTTGTTATCCAGTTTCATAAAAAAGTGAAGCACTTCCAGTAATGTAAACCCATTTTGAAGCATATCACTAGCTCTTGTTAAAAAAATGCCTTGCTCCTTAAGTGTTAACTTATTTTTTCTATTCAATAATCCAACGCTCATATTCTTCAGAAGGTAGGTAGCCAAGCGCAATCCCCTTTCTAATTAATTGTTGAAGTGTATTATATCGATATTTGCTCCTCTCTTCTCCCATATTCTTAAGCTCGAATAATAACGTGTTTCTATAAAGAATCTCATAAATTCCGAGCCTTTTTATACGAAACAAATTAGTACAGTATTTAGAGCAATTCGCACCACAAAAAGGACATTTTAAAATGACAAGCCTTTGTGCTGTTATAGCTAATAATGTTTGCTTCAATTCTCCATCTTTAATTCCAAACTCAAGAAGACGCTGGATGGCACCCTTTGCCTCTCTAGAATGCATACTTGTTAAAACTAGATGACCAGTCATTGCCGCCCTTACTGCAATCTTGGCTGTTTCTGCATCCCGTATTTCTCCAACTAGAATAACATCTGGATCATGGCGTAAAATCGCCTTCAATCCTGAGTGAAAGGAAATGCCAGCTCTTTCATTCACTTGCACTTGCAAAAGATCTTCATGATGTTTTTCTACTGGGTCTTCAAGTGAAATGACATGTCGATTTAAATTCTTAGCGCAATATTGTGCAAGTGCATACATTGTAGTTGATTTGCCACTCCCAGTTGGACCAGTCAGAACAACCAATCCATTTGCTTGAGCCATTAAAGTTGTTAAATGATGAATGGAATTTGGAAATAGAGATAAATGATCAAGTGAAATGGTGTTCTGAGGCAGAATTCTTATCGCAATGCTTTCCTTTAAATGTGCAGAAGGTAGAGTGGAAATTCTTAGAGAAATGTCTAATCCGATGATTTTTGTTTGAAGGGATCCGCTTTGTGGTTTTCTTTTTTCGCCGATATCCATCGAGGCAAGAAATTTCAAGTGTGAAATAAGTCTCTCCCCTACATCAAATGGAATCTGTTTGAGTGGAAATAAAATTCCATTAATACGAAACTGGATATGATAACTTTCTGAGTTGGGGATGATATGAATATCTGTTGCATCATCATGCAAAGCCTGGAAAAGAAGAAGATTTGCTTTTCTTTCAATATTCATTCTTCATAAAACACCACCTTTACTTTTCGTTAATTACTTACATTCGACACATCTCATCATTTTCCTGCAAGAAAATAAAAGTTTTTAAAATTATTATTTTTTTCCTTAATGAGGTATAATAAATAAGTGAAGAAATAATATAATATCACTCATTCGTCACAAACAAGAGCGCCACATATATTTACATTATTGAACTAATTCATTTATAATAATGTATTGATGGACTTAGGCTGCAAAGGAGGGATACATATGGATCGTATGTACAGAGTTTTAGGATTTTGGACTGGTATTTTTACAATTATGTTTTATCTTGGCGGCATGGACAAAACCGCTTTGCTTTTCCTAGGACAAACAGGATTCTTTGTTCTGCTTAGTTATTTAAGATTAACTGAACGTATGTATATGTATGTGTTTGCCGCATATTTAACAGTATTCTTTGCTGGTTTTACATACTATACATTGTTCCTAATGCCTCCAGGCGGCGGATTAGGATAAAAGCAAATCAAGAAAAGCGCAAAGCGCCTGTCCAATTTTATCATTTCTTAATCAATTAAAAAGGCTATACCTTACTTAAGGTATAGCCTTTTTACTATTTACTCTATTTTAAAAATGGATTGCTTTCTTTTTCCTTTTGAATGGTCGTAACTGCCCCATGTCCTGGAAGTACTTCTGTCGTTTCCGGATAATTAAAAAGCTTTGATTTGATGCTTGCGATAAGTTGTTCATGGTTTCCACCAGGGAGATCAGTTCTTCCAATACTGCCCTCAAAGAGTGTATCTCCTGCAAAAATCGCATTAGCCTCTTTTGAATAATAAGAAATACTACCTGGTGAGTGACCAGGGGTATGAAGAATATGTAATAAAAATGGACCGATTGTTATTGGATCTTCATTAGATATTAAATGATCGGCTGCTTTTGCAGTAATATTTGCTCCAAAACGAGCAGATCCATTCAATGCTGAATTTGTTAACCAATCCGCTTCTTTTTCATGTATATATACAGGAATTGACCATTCCTCTCTAACCAAATCAACCGCTCCAATATGATCAAAATGAGCATGTGTCATCATTATAGCTAGTGGTCTTAGGCCCTCTTCCTTTAAATAGTTATTTAAATCCTCCCCTTGATCACCTGGATCAAAAATAATACATTCTTTTTCTTGATTAAATAAAATATAACAATTGGTTTCTATTGGACCAAGCGGGATTTGAATCCATTTCACTGCGCTTACCTCCTACTTCATTTTATACAATTATACATGAGCCATCGTTTGTTTTTCATACAAAAGGGCAATATAAGTATACCTCTATATTTTCATTCATAGAAGTGTCACTTTTGAAACTCGACAAAGCCAAAGAAAAGTAATAAAATATGTAGGAGCATCATTATATATTCGTACATAGAAATTGCTGAATAATTTCAGAAGGGAGCTTTTAAATATGGGTACAGCTATTATTTTCCTTTTAGTTGCGATACTTGCGGTTTTTGGCACTTTTAGCGCTCTAAAAAACAAAAATATTCTTGGAATTCTATTCGGTGCTGGTTCTATTGGAGTATTTGGCTTTTTCGCCATAATGACACTAATAAAACTCCCTGCATCACTTCCACAATAATAACGATAAGAAAAGAGGTTATTCCAAAACATTATTGTTTCTGGAATAGCCTCTTTTTGTATTAAGTAGAAGTTATAACAAGCGGAAATTGTTTGCCGGTTTTTATATTTAGTAACTGTTCATATTGGTACCCATACAAACATAAATCCCCTTCATTGGAACACATAATCGGCTTATTTTCTAAATCATTAAATAGTACATTTTTTTTATGTTGTTTTATATCAATACTGACCAATTCAAATCCTTCATTGTAATGATCAGCACTATCGTGTTTTTTTGGAGCAAAGGTAAGGAAAGTATCATTTTTATTAAAAGTGTAATAAGGAATGAGCCAATCTGAATATTGTGTTAGATTTGGGAATGCAATGTGAGATATTTCTTTCAGTTTTGAATCATAAAATGAGTATTTTATTTCTTCTTTATTTTCCTCTTCTACTTTTATGGTCATGAAATGATCATTAAATGTATCAAATCGGAATACTTTATCAAATATTTTTTCAGAATCAGTTGTGGATATTAATGACTTTTTTAAGACAGGGGCAAAGAAAGATACCTCATTTTCTTTCCAATCTTGCTCAAGAATTTGCTTATCATCATACCATTTTAAAAATGGCTGAACATCCTCTATGTTTTCAACCGATCCAGTTTCACTGTTTATCAGTTTCACATTATAGGACCAATCTTCAAAAAAAGCAGTGAGCAGCATTAACGAAGGATTCATTTCATTCCATTCATACACAAGTTCATATGAATCTATTTCAGTTGAAAATTCGATGTTCGCTTTATAATCGGTAAAATATATATTCGCAGAATGAGAATATTGGGAGGTATGAATAAAAAGTTTTTCGGTATTCTTATGGATTAACACATTCATAATTGGCGCATCTGAAGTAAATATTGATTCTTGGTTTCCACCAAATATATTATAAGAAGTTAAATAATAATTTCCTTCCATTACATAAGAATAAAGAATCGTTTGATCATCTAGCCATCCATATACTTTTTCAAAAGACCCTCTTTCGACTTTGAGAGGCTTAGGTTGCTCCATATTGATATCCTCATTTTTTTCACCCGTTTCACTAGGATGGCTTTGCGGTTTATTAGAAGGGGGTGCATCTGCTTGTGATATAGAACAGCCTGAAAGAAGAAAAAAAAGAAATAATCCAATCACTATATGGAAAATAGCAGTCTTACACATTTGCACCCCTCTTTCAAATTTGATACTCATATAATAGTACGTTTTAACGCTATAAATGTTTCAATTGGTTTACAAAAATTACAGTAATTTTACAGAGGGTATTTCCAAAAAAACCCCGCAACTTCCGTTGATGGGGTTTTTTTGTTTTACTGGCTCAGCTCTTCTCTATTTTCGTAGAAACGAAGCAAATCACCGTTAATGATTTTATCAGAATAATCAAGTTCTGTTTTTGTTTTCTCTTTATACGGCTCACAAAAAGAGTCTTCGACGGGTTGTTCAGATTCTTTTGAATAACAAGTGCTATCCGTATATACATAGTCTTTCGTTATAAATGTTCCATCTCTAAAAACAGCAAAATCATGATGATCAGGAGAAAATAGGTCCTCACCAAATTGAATATCATTTTTAGTATTTACACCAAGAAGGTGAAGTAAGGTTGGCTTTAAGTCAATTTGGCCAGCTACTTTTGAAATGGTCTTTCCTTTTCCATTATCCGTTACTCCAGGAATATGAATAATTAATGGCACTCTTTGTAGTTGTGCACTTACAAATGGTGTAACTTCTTTTCCTAAATATTGAGACATTGCTTCATTATGATTTTCAGAAATACCGTAGTGGTCTCCGTACATAACGATAATGGAATTTTCATATATTCCTTCATCTTTTAATTTTTGAAAGAACTCTTTAACAGCTTCATCCATGTATCTCACTGTTGTGAAATATCTGTTTAAAGTACCACTTTTTGAATCATATTCCGAAATAAATTTATCTTCATCATCTAATTTAAATGGATGATGATTCGTCAACGTAATCATTTTTGTATAAAAAGGCTTTTTCATTGTTTTCATTAAATCAACTGATTGCTCAAAGAAAGGGATGTCTTTCATTCCCCACCCAACAGAGTTTTCAGGCGTTATCTCATAATCAGAAGCAGAATAAAAATAGTTATAACCTAATGATTGATACATAATATCCCGATTCCAGAAGCTTTTATTGTTAGCATGCATCGTAGATGTGAAATAACCCTTTTCACTAAGCTTTTTGGCCATTGCATCGTATTCATTTCCGGAATGTGTAAAAAAGACCGCTCCACGACCTAATGGATATAAAGAATTTTCAAGCAAAAATTCGGAATCAGATGTTTTCCCTTGCCCTGTTTGGTGATAAAACTGATCGAAATAATAACTATCGTTAATTAATTCATTCAGAAATGGAGTAACTTCTTGTCCATATACATCATTATGAATGACAAAGTTTTGCAAAGACTCTAAAGAGACAACGATCAAGTTTTTATTTTCGGCAATTCCAAACATATCCTTATCTGGTTTTACATAATTGGCTTTAATATAGTTATCAATGTCGATTAGTTCACTGCCATCGGCCATAGCCCTTTGAGCGGATGATTTTGATTGTAGGAAAATATCGTACAAATGATAATTATACGTTCCAATATTTTTAACGAGCATTTCTCTGTCAAATGTCCTTGTCAATAATTGTGGACGTTCAGTTTCTGCCAGACCAATATTTAAAAAGAGAATAGCAGCAGATACAAGGAAATAAGCACGGCGAGTTACTTTATTGATTGGTTTCATTTCTATATCTTTTTGTTTAAATTTAATCAGCAAGAATAATAGAATGACATCAATAAAATAAACAAAATCAAGCCATTTAATTTCTGATGCGGCACTGTCTCCCAGGTCCCCAAAATTACTAGTTTGGAATAATACTGGCAGTGTCAAAAAGTCAGTGAAAAATCGGTAAAAAACAACATTTGCATATAAAATAAAGCTTACTAGCAAACTTGTAATTAAAATGTACCTATTTTGATTTTTTCTTGATTTAAAGAATAGCGATAATCCAAAAATAAAAAGCAAAAAGCTTAATGGGTTAATAAATAAAATAAGCTCTTGCATGAAATTTTCAATTTTGATGTTAAAGCTTGTTTTATACACAATATAAGTTTTAATCCAGAGCAATAAGACAGCTACAACTGGAAGAACTATATTGGCTTTCTTAAGCCTTTTCATTCTCATAACCCTCCTTACTAAGCCAATACAATACGTTGATATTTCCAATTATTTGGAAAGGTCCGGAATTACTAACGACTATCATAATATGTTTCTTTCAAAAAATCAAATGCCCGACTATTCAGTAAGCAAGAACAAAAGAGCAAGGTGTGCCTGCCTTTATTGCGAGAATTAAAAGTTCAGTGTAAAAAAGTTCGTAGTTCGACTTTTATTGTCGCTGGTTTTTGACCACGAGCAGATTGCGCCTGGAGTTAGACGGAAACTATTCTCTAGAAATATAACCATAGAGTGTCAATTAATATTTTCCTATGTAACCACAAAGTATCTTATTCTATATTCCTTATATATAGACGTGCTAATCACGTAAAAGTTTCATTAGTTGACCAGAAATGAAAATTTCATACTTTAGACACAAAAAAGGTGAGAAACTTGTTCTCACCTTTTCCCTTATTAATTTTTATTAGCAGCCAACCAAGCTGCACCTGCTATTCCAGCGTCATTGCCTAATTGTGCTAGTACAATTTCCGTGGAATCTCCTACAGGTTTAAAAGCATATTTCTTAAAGAATTCCTCTATTTTGCCTAGTAAAAAGTCCCCGGCTTTTGATACTCCGCCACCAATAACGATTTTCGCCGGATTAAAAGTACTGCCGATATTGGCAAGTGCCAATCCTAAGTGATCTGCCAATGAATCAACGGTGCGAAGAGCTAGTTCATCGCCTGTTTGAGCAGCATCAAAAATATCTTTCGCAGTAATATCTCCGTTTTTTTGCAGAAGTTCTTTTAATGGAGAATCTCCTTCGTATTCTGCAAGAAATTCTTTTGCCGTACGAACGATTCCTGTAGCAGATGCCACTGTTTCTAAGCAGCCTTGTTTTCCACAATTACACATATATCCGCCCTTGGGTACTGCTGTTATGTGGCCAATCTCACCAGCCGCCCCTTTTGCACCATGAACAATATCTCCGTTGACGATAACGCCGCCGCCAACGCCTGTACCAAGTGTAATGGCAATTAAATCTTTAGCCCCTTTTCCTGCGCCTTTCCACATTTCACCAAGTGCTGCTGCATTCGCATCATTTTCGATGGCGACAGGAACGCCTACAGCCTCCTGCATTAAATCTCTTAGCGGGAAGTTATCTGGCCAACCAAGATTAACAGCCTCAAACATTACACCCAATTCCTGATCTATTGGTCCCGGTGCCCCAACACCTGCCGCTTTTAATTTTTCGTGTGGTACATTTAACTCAGCTAATTTATTATGAACAGCTTTCCCAATATCTGGTATGATGCTGCTTCCGTTATTAGCAATATTCGTTGGAATTTCCCATTTATGTACAATATCGCCTTCTTCAGTTAAAAAAGCTAATTTTACGGATGTTCCTCCAATATCGATGCCTAATAACCATTTTTCATTTTCCATGTTCTTCCCCACTTTTCCTTCTATTGTTTTCTATTAATATTTCATTTCTTAATATTGAGAGCGCTTTATGCAATTCGTCCTTATTAATCAGACTTGAATAATATAAATCTTTAATTTCGGATATCATTAGTTCCAAATCCAATAATCTTTCTCCCATATATACAAAAATTCCAAATTTTTTCAGTAATTGTTGAACATCATATACACTATTCATTTAGTCATCACCATTTTAAAGTTGAAATGCATTCTTGCTCTCTAAATATAAGAATATCTTCTTCCTAACTGTAGAGCAAGACTAATTATTACGAAATCCAAAGTGTAATAATCCACTTGCTATGATAATTGTGGATAGTAGAAATATTACTTGCGTCATTTTGTTTCGCTTTTTCGGAAAATGAACGGCTCCAGTAGCCAAGAATCCTCCAACTAAACCACCAATATGTCCGGCATTATCAATTCCAGTTACAGTAAAACCAAAAATTAAATTAAAGACAATTACGCCAATTACATTCATGCCCATCGTTCGAAAAAAAACTTGAGGATAAGCAAATCCTAGATATAACAGAGCTCCGAAACAACCGAAAATGGCACCGCTTGCACCAGCAGATAATGAAGGGCTAAAAACAAAGCTAGCAAGTGTCCCCATAAATCCTGAAAAAAGATAAATCCAAAAAAACCTTATGTGACCAAACATTTTTTCTACAGTTGTACCTAAATAATATAAGGCAAACGTATTCATTGCAAGATGAAATATTCCAATATGTATGAAAATCGGTGTAAAGAAACGCCACCATTCGCCATTTAATATAAGAGGATTAAATTTTGCTCCGTATTTAATAAGTGTTTCAGCGTTAGTCGTTCCCCCATTCCCCTCCATTATCAAAAATACGACCACTTGAAAAACCATAAAAAAATAGGTCAATCGTGGTTTAGTGAAATCAAACAACTTTTGTTCTTCTTCCCCATCAATAGAAGCCGCCCTCTTTAATACTCCTTGACGGAGTGTAAAAATTTCAGCATCTTCGTATTCTTCTTTAAGCAAAAAATCAATGTGAGTATGGAGAGTTTCACTAATTCTTTTAATGGAACTTTGATAATTTTCACGAGATAATATGATGGTGGAAACGTTTGTTTTTCCTATTGAAGCTGAAAGGGTTTTTTCGGGAGTCATATGCTCTGAATCAATCGGAGGGTATGTTGAAACATAAATGTTTAAAATGTTCAATGATCTACGAAAATAATGTTTTCTTAATTTTTCAGCCTGAATAGCTGCTTTTTGTTGGTCTCGAATGACAGGATTAGACCAAACTAAATCAGCTCTTAATATACGAATAAATGTGGCATGTTTATTTTTCCTATTTTCAAGCCACATACCATTTTGTGCATCATTCATATTCATTAAACGATATCCGCATTCGTACATTAAAAAATACGCAAGGCGCCAAAATAAAAAAGTTTCCCTTCCCACAATTAAAAAATACCCCCAAGCATTCAAACTTCTTATATTTTAATATAACGAAAAGTAATAAACGTTGCAAAAAGAATATAAGAAAAGCTGGTCTATATAAGATCCAGCTGCAAATATGGGTGTAACATATTCATCTACTTTCGAAAAGCTGAGCTTAATAATTTTGAGCGGACCCCGGGTATGTTCATCATTGTGTTCACACTAACTTTTCGAAGATAACGATTACCAAGAAAAGCATTCAACAGTTTGTAGCGAAAGCGATAAGCTGTGCCTAAGACAGCAAGTGCTGAGATCATTTTTACGATAAACCTGATCATGTATTATCCCTCCTTGTCTTATGTTTACTTATCAGCTTCTTTTTATGCATTGCATATGATTACTTCTTCCTCCGTAATGATTTTTCCAACTGGAATATCATGATTTTCAATCGGTAGTTTTTCTGAGATTTGCATAGAAAAACAAAGCGAAATCGTAGCGCCATTAAATCCAGTTAAAAAGCGATCATAGTATCCTCCACCAAATCCTACACGAAATCCTTCTCGATTAAACACTAATCCAGGAACTATTAATAAATGTATTTCATCATTTTCAACTTTCATCGTTTTTGCTTCCTTTGGTTCAAATAAACCAAAGAATACTGTTTCTAACTGATCAAATGCAGTAATTTGTCTGAATTCCATTTTATTCTCGGAAGGGTAACACTTTGGTACGACAATCTTTTTCCCTGCTTCCCACCCTCTTCTAATGATTTGCCATGTATCTACTTCTGGAAAATGAGATACCGTAATACCAATCGTTTCAGCATTTTTCCATTCGTCCGTTAAAAAGAGTTCATTGGCTATCATATAAGACCAGTGTTCATATGTAATTCGATCGAGAGATTTTAATTCATCTTTGTAACTTTTTCGAATTGTTTTCTTATCCATATACATCCATCTCCTTGCAACTTATCATATTAGAAAAGCGCAAGCGCCTTGCCCATCGACGTACAGGCCCACAGGATGTGGGTCCGTCGACGTCGCCACAGGACGTGGCGGTGTTTAGTCGACGTTCATTTTCGGCCTTCGACTGAGATAAAGGAAACACGATGAGTCCGGTAGGACGAATCGATGTTGACTTATCGTAGGGAAAAGGACAAGAAGTTTGCTAGTCGATAGGCGCTGGAGCTAGACACTACTGCCATTAGCTTAAAAGTACATTTCTTAAAAAGCATATCTTTATTAATTTCCAAAAAAGCCAGAAACACTGTATAATGTAGTGTTTCTGGCTTTTTGAATAAACGCTTTTAATGTTACTTTGTTTCGCGGTGCAAAGTAACTCGTTTTTCTCTAGGGCAATATTTTTTAAGCTCAAGACGGTCAGGATTATTACGTTTATTTTTTGTTGAAATATAATTACGCTCACTGCATTCCGTGCAAGCTAATGTAATGTTAACGCGCATGTCTTTCCCTCCAAACTCCAATGCATTCTTCACTGTACATACGACTTTTTTATAATAGCACTATTTTTTCCGAAATGCTAGTATCTATTTGTATCGTCAATTAATTTTATATGAAATGATATATTCTTATGGTATAAATAGAATTAGTACAACACATCTGGGGTGGCTTATGGATACAATTATCATTATTTTATTAAGTTTAGCAGTTCTCTTATTCGTCATTTCGTTTTTCCAATCTGATAAGGTTAAGGTTTTGGAAAAAGAAGTAGAGCAATTATCTATGAATATGTTGCAGGACCATTATCTTATGAAGAAAAGACTTAAAGTCCTTGAAGAAGAATTACTTATAGGGCAAAGCTTTATCAATGATTCACCGAAACACGAGAAAACCCGAGAACCTAACGAAATATTAAAAAATCATGTTTTAGCCTTATATAATCAAGGCCTTGATATCCAACAAATTTCCAAACAATCATCTTTGTCGGTTGAAACAGTTAAAGACATTATTAAAAGGCGGCAGGATACTTTTGGAGGTATTTGAGGGATGAATAAACAAACTACAAGAGCCTTTGCTTCGGGATTATTAATCTCAGCTTTAATTCTTTATGCATATGTACAGTTTTTTCAAAAAAAACCGGAACCTGTAGTTTCCATCAAAGAAGGCTATATGGAAATAAAGAAAAGCGATTATGAAACATTGAAAAAAGAATCGAAAGACTGGCAGGAAAAATATAAACAGCTTTCGCAAAAGAAAGATGAAGAAAAAACTGCAAATGTAACAGAGCCTATCATAAAGAATTACCGATTGGTTATTTCTGAAGGAATGGCATCAAAAGAAATTTGCACTGAACTAGAAAACGCAGGATTAATTGATGACGCTGAAGATTTTAATGATTATTTGGCTAATAAAAACTTACAGAAATATATACAAATTGGAACGTATGAATTAAATGATACGATGACTTTTGAAGAAATTAGTAATATCATTGCAAAAGAATCCTAAAAAAAGAAAGCAGAAGTTCTGCTTTCTTTTTTATTTATTCTTGGTCACTCTCATTCTCATTTACTTTTTCTTCTTCAGTAATCCCTTTAGCTCTCTTTTCTTTTAAATCAAAATAAGCTTTCAATACTCTTTTTCCAATATCCATATTTACGTTATTCTCAGATCCACCTTTTAAATACGCTGATGGAACAAGTACGGACATGGCAACTTCTGGTTTATCAAAAGGTGCATAACCTACTAGAGATAAATTCCATACTCCTTTTCCTTGATCAGTCGTTTCGGCAGTACCTGTTTTACCAGCTGCATTGTATGGACGAAGATCTGGAGCGTTAAAAGCAACCCCTGTACCACTTGGATGATGGAATACACCATAAAATGCATTCTGAACGTGTTTGATTTGGCTGTCAGTTGCATCGATTTTATTTAAAACTTTTGGCTTAATTTCCTGAACAATCGGACCAAGATTACCATTTTCATCTCCTGGATCGCGGATTTCCTTGACTATGTGCGTTTGCATACGATAACCACCATTAGCAATCGTAGAAACGTATTGAGCAAGCTGTAATGGTGTAAAAGAGTCGTATTGTCCTATCGCAAAGTCCAATGTAACCCCCGCATTGTCATTTGCAATATTCCCCTTAAATCCTATTTGTTCTCCTGGTAAATCAAGACCCGTTCTTACCCCCAGCCCAAATTGGTTAAAGTAATAGCGCATATCATTCATTGCCTTATATTTGTCAATACTTAACTTTTGATGCGCTCGATATTGACCACCCCCGATAGCAATGGCAGTCTTAAACATATAAACGTTTGATGAGCGAATAAGAGCCATCGTATCCGTTAAAGACATAGAACCCCTATTAGAAAACCAAGACTTTTTTGGTTGTGTATCCTTAAAGTAAAGAATTTCATCTAATATTGGCTTTCCTTGATAGTTGACACCAGTCATATAACCCGTTAAAACCGTAGCCCCTTTTACCGCAGATCCAGGAACATAGGCAGTTGTAAAATTCCCTGAAGCGAAATCCTTAAACGTATATTTTTTCTCATCTTCATCATACGAATATTGCTTCCCAGATAAAGCTAATATTTCCCCTGTATAAGGATCCATCATCGTGACAAAAGCGCGGTCCAAAAGCTGTGTGCTACCCTTTGCTTTTGTTTTAAGGATTTCTTCTTCAAGTATTTTATCGATCGCTTTCTGCAAATCCATATCTATAGTAAGGATAAGATCTTTTCCCCGTTCTCCTTCTGAAACCGGGACAGTTTCAAGAACCTCACCAGATTTTGTTATATTTTTTACTTTTTCTTTTTGTCCACGAAGTACATCTTCATATTGCAGTTCTATATAACTTTTTCCTACGCGATCGTTTCTGCTATAGCCCCTTGCTTCATAGTAATCCAATTTTTCTACAGGCAAGCCTTGAGAAACATTCCCTAAAATGGATCTTAATGTATCATCGTACACATATACACGTTCCCAATCCGTTGTCGTATCTACACCAGGTAACATACCTAGATGTTCATTAACTATGGCATATTCTTCCAAAGTGACATCTTTATTTTTTACAAATTGAGGATCAAGAGCATAGCCTCCAGTGAACTCCCTATAGATTGCAAGAACTTCCAAGTCTTCTTTAGTCAAAGTGGCCAGCTCTTCGTCCGTAACACGGTCCCTTTGAAGTTTATATAGCTCAGCTTGTTTTCCTTTATATGTTTCTAGCTCTTTTTCCGTCACTTTGGCTTGTGCTTTTTCAGGATTGAGTAATAGCCAAAAGTCTACTTTATCCCTATGTGTAATTTTATCTGTATCTTTATGGATAATTTTTGCGAGAGTTCGAGCAGTTTCCAATGTCTTTTCAGCATCAAATTGCTTTGGAGCTGTATAAGTAATGGCTTTCTGCGGCTCATTTTTGACTACAGGATTGTAATTCCGGTCATATATTAATCCGCGCGGGACAGATGTTTTAACCGTTACATCCTCTGTTCGATCAATTTCTCTTTTTGCATCCTCTCCATTTACAATCTGAACAAATCCTAAACGAAGAATAAGCATCGAAAACATAATAAATACAACAAAAAATAACATGTTCATCCTTAAAGGAACATGAGTCTTTTTCTTCTTATTTTTTCCCAACTTACCCCGTCCCCTTCTTTTACAACTTATTCTCATTGTAAAAGAAAAGGGAGGACAATTCCACCTTAAAATATTGACAGCCAGTTGAACTTATTCTGTTCTTAGCTTTAATAAAAGAAAAGCTGCCAACGTATGCCCTACTCCAAGGATAATAAGCAAAATTGGAATACTTTTGTTAGGAAGGAAATAGGAAATAGCTGCAATGAATGCCAAAATAGAAAGAACCCTGCCCATATTTAAAAATAGTTCTCTAACGACTATATATTCGATTCGCATTTCCGCTGCCTTCCAACTTTTCCCGATGGCATCGTATGTCATGGAGGAATAAGGGACGAGCATGAGTGGGTATGCAATACCAATAAAGGCAGCGTAAATTAGCAGTCTTGTATATGTAGGATTAAAGACGATAATGAAAATGGAAGCATATAGAAGTAAGCCACCAAAAACCATAATTTTCTTTCTCATATCTTTTTTTATGAGCTTTGTCGCGAGCGAGTAAATTATAAAAGAAACTCCTGCATGGATTAATCCGAACGTACCTAGTGCGAGCTCATTGTTTGTTGCAATAAAAACAAAGACGGAAATGACAAAAACAAACGTTCCTTCCCGAAATCCTTGAAGAAAATGTGCATTTGTAATTAACCGCCAATTTTTATTATTCTTTCTTTCCTTATAAATTCTCGTAAATAAATATTGACCTGATGAAGGCCTCCGATTTATAAAGAAACTCGTAATAACAGCTGCGGAGAATAATGCTAATGAAATAGCAAAAATAATCGTATAGCCAATATTAGAAACAAAACGCGTAATGATAAAGCCCGCAGAAATCGGTCCGATTACTCCTCCTGTTGAGGAAAGTGCCCCCATAAACCCATTGAAAAAATCCCTAGTATCTGGTTCAGTTATTTCAAATGTTAATACATTGAAAGCTAGCCAGTAAAAACCATATCCGACCCCAAGCAATGCACCGAGAAGAACAAGATGTTGCGAGGATTTCTCTCCAAATAACAGTACGACGATAAAAAAAAGAGCGAGAAAAATGACTCCTAGGCGAAGCACTATGACGCGATCGACTTTTTTTGCCCATCTGCCGGCAATGATAAAGAATATAGGCTGGATGACGACAATCGTTAAATTATATATAGCAAGATCAATAAAACTTTTCGATTGTTTCCATAAATAAACATTTACAAATGTATTCGATAACGAAATACTTAAGGAATATAGCCCACCTATTAACAACAACAGCAATAAATCTTTAGTTACATCAATATCATTAAATATTCTTTTTAACTTCAACATAATAATAACTCCCCTTTTTCTTCTTTTCTATTCTTAGTGAACAAGGGAGTTTTAATACTAAAAAAAGAAAACGAATTGCATATTTGCAATTCGTTTCTTAGTAAAATGATTTATTTTGCAGAGTCGTATAGTTTTTGAACTTCGTCCCAATTAACTACATTCCAGAATGCACTCATATATTCAGGACGACGATTTTGATATTTCAAATAGTAAGCATGCTCCCAAACATCTAGGCCAAGTAAAGGCGTTTTGCCTTCCATAATTGGGCTATCTTGATTTGGTGTGCTCATAATTTCAAGTTCACCATTGTTCAACACAAGCCAAGCCCAGCCCGAACCAAAGCGTCCTGCACCAGCTGCTTGGAATTGTTCTTTAAACTTGTCGAGGCTTCCAAACTTGCTGTTGATTGCTTCTCCAACTGATCCTGTTGGTTCGCCGCCGCCATTTGGAGAAAGAAGCTTCCAGAATAATGAATGGTTGGCATGTCCTCCACCATTATTTCTAACCGCTGTACGAATGGATTCCGGAACAGAATTTAGATCAGCAATTAACTCTTCAACAGACTTGCTTGCCAAATCTTCATGTCCTTCAAGAGCATTATTTAAATTTGTCACATATGTGTTGTGATGCTTTGTGTGGTGAATGTTCATTGTTTCCTTATCGATATGTGGTTCTAGTGCATCATATCCATAAGGTAATTGTGGTAATTCATATGCCATTTTTTATATTCCTCCTATGTAATTATTTCGAATCGTCTAACGATTCATGATCACACTAATAGATTACCAAAATTAGTAATCGCATACAAATTATTTGCTCTGAAAAAAATATATAAGTCGCTTTCTGATGAACTTGTCACTTGAAAATATTGCCCATTCACATCTAAACTGTTAGATAGAACATAAAGGGCGTGACAAAGTGCAAAAAAAATCAATATTTACGTTATTTTTTAAAAGCTTGTATTCATTTAAAGACATTGCCAAACTTAGATTTATTGGCATTGGGAAAACCATTAAGTATACTTTTTTTCTTGTTTTACTATATTTCTTACCAAGTCTATATAACACATTAATATTAAAAGGGGATTCTTCAAGCCTATTACCTGATTTTGATGCAGGTAGTATTGCCATTATGCTCCCTATTTTTATTATCTTCATGTTTATTTTAAATATAGGGATCCTCTTTTTAAAAATATCAATATTAGCAAGTGTTGCTATATTACTCGCAAAACTATTAAAAAGGAAATTGCCCTATCGGCAAAGCTGGAGATTGACTGCTTTTAGTATTACTTTGCCTACTTTACTATTCGGTTTAGAACCAATATTAAGTAAACCCATCCCATTCGGTACATTTTTCGACATCTTGATTAGTATCATTTATATATTTATTAGTATTAAAAAAATACCTCGTCAAAAAAAACTTTCATAATTTTCCCATCCCCTTCATATACTTCATACATCTTATGAAGAGGCGGGATAAATATGAAAAAATTCGCAGCATTTATCGCAATATCTATTCTTATATATAGTGTGTATTATGATTTGACAATAGGTGTAATTCCAAGAAGTTCTGCCGAAACAGCTAAACTCATTGATATTAATTCGATCCCAGTCGAGCATGAACCATTTACCAAAATTGAAATTAAACCTGGCGATACAGTTATTTCTATTATGGAAGAGCTGCAGCAAGGTCCTTTGCCTGTTCCGATAAGTCAAATTGTTTCAGATTTCGAGGAGTTAAACGAAGGAACGAAACCAGAGCAAATTCAAATCGGGAAAACCTATCAATTTCCGCTTTATCAAGAACAAAATCGTTAAATATAGCCAATGTGTTGTCAATTTCACATAAAGATTGATACAATATATATGTATTTTATAATCAATAGAGATAGTAAATCTCTATCTTTTTAAAGGAGAGAATTACCGTTGGGTGAAATTACACATCGTTCTAAAACGCGCCCGGTGAAAGTCGGTAACTTAACAATCGGGGGAAGCGATCAAGTTATTATCCAAAGTATGACGACAACTAAGACTCATGATGTTGATGCGACTGTACGTGAAATAGAGCGGTTAGAAGAAGCGGGCTGTCAAATCGTAAGGGTTGCCTGTCCTGATGAAAGAGCTGCAAATGCGATTTCGGAAATTAAAAAAAGAATCAATATTCCACTGGTAGTTGATATACATTTCGATTATCGTCTTGCCTTAAAAGCAATTGAAGGCGGAGCAGATAAAATCAGAATCAACCCGGGCAATATCGGTAAGCGCGAAAAGGTTGAAGAAGTTGTAAAGGCTGCAAAAGCAAAAGGAATTCCTATACGGATTGGTGTCAATGCGGGAAGCCTTGAAAGACATATCCTGCAGAAATACGGTTATCCGACTGCAGACGGAATGGTTGAGAGTGCCCTACACCATATCCAAATTCTCGAGGATTTAGATTTTCATGATATTATCGTATCCATGAAGGCATCTGACGTTCGCCTTGCGATTGAAGCATATGAAAAAGCATCACGAGCGTTTGATTATCCACTTCATCTAGGTATTACAGAAAGTGGAACATTATTTGCTGGTACGGTCAAAAGTGCAGCAGGCCTCGGTGCCATTCTAAGCATGGGAATTGGCAATACGTTAAGAATATCTCTTAGTGCCGATCCAGTTGAGGAAGTTAAGGTAGCACGAGAACTATTGAAGTCTTTCGGACTTATTTCAAATGCGGCTACTCTTGTTTCTTGTCCAACTTGCGGGAGAATCGAAATTGATTTAATTAAAATAGCAAATGAAGTAGAAGAATATATCCAAAATATTAAAGCACCTATTAAGGTATCTGTATTAGGATGTGCGGTTAACGGACCTGGCGAAGCCCGTGAAGCAGATATCGGCATTGCAGGAGCACGCGGAGAAGGACTTCTATTTAAAAAAGGGAAAACTGTCAGAAAGGTTCCTGAAGCTACAATGGTCGAAGAGTTAAAAAAGGAAATCGACATAATGGCTGCAGAATACTTTAAAAAACAAGAAGAAGAAAAGCAAAATATACCTAACTAATGTTATGAGGGGCTGTCCAGGGACGGCTCCTTCTTTAACATACATAAAGGAGAATGAATTTTTATATGCAGAAGAGGTTTGGAATTGATATCGATGGAACTGTAACCTGCCCTACTTCCCTCATTCCTCATATCAATAAAGAGTTCAAATTAAATATTACTTTAGATGATCTCACTGAATACGAGTTGACTGAATGCCTACAAGTTGATAAAGAAAAATTTTATCAATGGTTTGTTAAAAATGAACCCCTTATGTATGCAGAATCTCCATTAGCAGATGGAGCAAAACCTGTTTTATCAAAATGGGTACATGAGCATGAATTGTTTTTTATTAGTGCGAGAAGCCAAACGCTTTTTGATGTAACGACTACTTGGTTTCATACCAATGAAATTGAGTACCATCATATTGAATTAATTGGTTCCCATGATAAAGTCGGGACTGCGAAAAAACATAATATTGACATCTTTTTTGAGGACAAGCATGATAACGCTGTAGACATTTCTGAGGAGCTTAATATTCCTGTGATATTATTTGATACTCCATACAATCGCAGGCCATCCCCGGAAAATGTCATCCGTGTGTATAGTTGGGCGGAAGCAAAAAATTGGGTAGAAAACTGGATTAAACTTGAAGATAAAATAAGAAAAGAAGCCTAGATTTTAACTAATCAAGGCTTCTTTCTTTATCATGCTCATTCGTCTAACCCTCAGTTCAAAAAGAAAAATTCTTTGCTGAGGTCAGAAGGACGTTGAGCATGTCTCTATGTTCATGCACCCAAGCTTTTCCTGCATTCAGGGCACTTTCCGTAAATTTCAAATTTATGGTCTGCGACATCATAGTCTTTTAAATCTTCGGTAACAAAATTCATCGGGCATGCCTCAATAGCCTTTGTACTACCGCAATCCATGCATATAAAATGATGATGGTGATCGTGAAGCGAACAAGTGTAACGAAAATTTTTCTCACCTGATAATTCAGTCGATTCAAGAATACCAAGCTGATTAAATAGTGAGAGATTACGATAAATGGTATCAAAGCTAAGGCCCGGATATTCATCACTCATCATTTCTAACAATTCCTTTGCTGTTAAGTATTTATCGCTCCTTGCAAAGATTTCAAGAATTCGCTCACGTTTTCCAGTTACTTTAAAACCTTTATTTTTAACGATTTGAACAGCTTCATTAACGTTCATTTTCTCACCTTACCTTTACGGGTCTGTGACCTTGATTACGTTTATATAAAATAATTCCTAAAAGAATCAGAATCGAAATGATGACAATCGTACCACCAGGTGCTAAATCTAAATAATACGCACTAATTAATCCTCCGACTACTGATATTTCACCGAATAATATCGATAAAAAGATTGTTTGTTTAAACCCTCTGGCTATTCGCATACTAGCGGCAACTGGCAACGTCATAAGTGCTGAAACAAGTAATATTCCTACTATGCGCATTGAAGCAGCGATCACCAACGCTATTAAAACCATAAATAATAAATGAATACTCCTGGCTGGAATTCCGGAAACTTTAGCATGCTCCTCGTCAAAGGATAACAGGAAAAGTTCTTTATATAAAAATAATATGACTAATCCGACAAAGATGCTAATCCCGACAATTACATATAAATCTACTCTGCTAACTGCACTTACACTTCCGAATAAATAGTTTAATAAGTCGGTATTGAATCCATCTGCAAGTGAAATAAAAATAACCCCTATGCCAATCCCACCTGATAAGATGATTGGAATGGCCAATTCTTGATAATGCTTATAAACCATTCTTAGTCTTTCTATCAGTACTGAACCAAGAACTGAAAATCCCATCCCAAAATAGAGTGGATTCATACCAGCAAACATCATTGTTTTTTTGCTCAAAAATAAACTTGCAGCAATACCTGCCAAAGTTACATGACTTAAAGCGTCTGCAATTAAAGATAATCTTCTTACAACGATAAATGTACCTAATAAAGGAGCGATAAATCCGATTAACAAACCTGTTAAAAAAGTATTTTGTAAAAATTCATATTGGAATATTGCTGAAATCATCTAGTTGTACCACCTTCTTCAATATACACATGCTCATGGTCATGGGAAATCAGGTGGACATCATGTTGATAAATAGATGATAAATCATCCGTATTTAATTGTTCAAAATCCTCTACATCACCATGGAAATGCAATTTTTTATTCAAGCATGCTATATGAGTAACCTTATTTGTTATTGTTCCAATATCATGGGTAACGAGGATTAACGTAATCCCACGTTCTTTATTTAAATTTTCTAGCATATGATAAAACGATTTGACATTTTCTTCATCTACACCAACTGTCGGTTCATCAAGTATGAGAACATCAGGTTTGGACACAATGGCACGGGCAATAAACACTCTCTGTTGCTGTCCACCGGATAGCTCTCCAATATTTTTTTTGGAAAAATGGCTCATACCTACAGAGGCGATGGCTTCCTTAATTTCTCTTTGTTGTTCTTTTCCAATGAAATGAAAAAGTCCTAATTTACCTGTTAAGCCACTCGCGACAACTTCAAAGACTGATGCAGGAAATCCACTATTAAATGAATTTGCTTTTTGCGAAACATAGCCAATCCTATTCCAATCTTTAAATCTTGCTTGAGGCTGTCCAAATAATAACACTTCTCCATGCTGAGGTTTAATTAGCCCTAGAATAATTTTTAGAAGCGTTGACTTGCCGGAGCCATTTGGACCAACCAGGCCTAAAAAAGCACCTTTTGGCACATTAAGGTCAATATGTTCTAGGACATTTTCTCTTTCGTAGCGAAAATTCACATCTTTTATTTGAATAATAGTTTCGTTAGTCATAAAAAACTTCCTTTAAAATAAGAATCATTACGATTTGGTTCCATGAAATTATACACAATTATTTTTTATTTGTAAATGAAGCCGCACTAATGACAACCTTCCTACATACATTTTTGAATAGGGGTGATTCATCATGAAATTAATTCAAAATATGATTAATATGAAAATTAATGTGATTACTTCAGAGGAGTTATTAAAATATGCAAAGCAGTATAATATTAATGTGTCTAAAGCACAAGCAGAAAAAATAGCGGCATTTTTAAGAGGTAAAAATTTTGATATTTTTAATGACCGAACTCGATCCCAAATCATCAGAGAAGTAGCAAAAATATCGGGACCAAATACAGCGAAAGAAATTAATAAACTATTTATTCAATTTACGAGATAGTACTGGATAGCAGAAAAATGAAGGCTGTCTATTTGTCTCTTCTTACATATAAGACAATAAAATAGACAGCCCACGCGATTTTTATTATTTAACTAATGTTTCCATAATTTCCTCACGTAGCTGCTCGTTGAACAAACCACTTCTTATCATCTCTATTTCATGCTTGTAAGGAGCTTTTTTATTGTTTTTGTCCTCTCCTACATAAGGTGTTTCTAATATTTTTGGTACGTGTTTTAATTGTGGGTGGTTAATAATATAGCTTAAAGCCGTAAATCCTATATGACCAAAACCAATATTTTCATGCCTATCTTTTTTCGCACCACGTTCATTTTTACTATCATTAATATGAAGAACTTTTATGCGATCAATTCCAATCACTTTATCAAATTCTTGAAGAACTCCATCAAAATCATTTACGATATCATATCCTGCATCATGTGTATGGCAAGTATCAAAACAAATTGACAGCTTATCATTATGATGAACTCCGTCAATAATGGCCGCTAGCTCCTCAAAAGATCTTCCACATTCAGACCCTTTGCCAGCCATTGTCTCAAGGGCAATTTGTACTTCTTCTTCTCCTGTTAAAACTTCATTTAATCCTTCAATGATTTTCTTAATTCCTTTTTCGGCACCTTCCCCTACATGTGCTCCAGGGTGAAGAACAATTTGTTTAGAGCCAATGGCAGCAGTTCTATCAATTTCGGAGCGTAGAAAATCGACTCCTAATGCAAAAGTAGCAGGGTTAACTGTATTTCCAATATTAATAATATATGGGGCATGAACAATAATTTCGTCAATCCCATTTTCTTTCATATGAAGCTGTCCAGCTTCAATATTTAGGTCTTCAATTTTCTTTCTACGTGTATTTTGAGGAGCTCCAGTATAAATCATGAAAGTATTTGCACCATATGAAATGGCTTCCTCGCTCGCTGCTACAAGCATTTTCTTTCCACTCATCGAAACGTGCGAACCGATTTTTAACATGTTTTCCTCTCCATTCTATTATTTTTTTCTATTTTTAATTTTTCTTTCACGTCTTTTGATTTGCTCTCTTTGCTCTTGCATTTTCTTTTTATATCCAGGCTTTACTTTTTGCGGTTTTCTAACGAGTTGTCTTGCTTTTATTTCCTCTTCTGAAACGATTTTCGTTCGATTTTTCCTGCGATTACGTTCTGTTATTTGAACCCAGTTGCCATTTTGAAGATCCAAATAAGAAAATTCAATCCCCATTTTATCTAATCGAACAAGTGCATCTTCATCAGAAGGTTCATAAATTGTAACTGCTAACCCCTTATTTCCTGCCCTTGCCGTACGTCCTGTACGATGAATATAAAAATCGAGGTCTCTAGGAAGTTCATAATTAATAATATGACTGACGCCTTCTATATCGATTCCTCTTGCCGCAAGATCAGTAGCAACAATATATTGAAACTCTAAATTTCTAATCTGTTTCATGACTCTTTTACGTTCACGTGGACTAATATCCCCATGTAGCCTGCCTACTTTTAATCCCCGTTCTATAAGTTGATCAGCAATCGTGTCCGCCAGTTCCTTCGTGTTAACAAAAACGATCGCCAAATACGGATTATACGAACGTAATATATCCTCTAATAATTCTATTTTTTTCCTGCTTTTTATAGGGACTAAAATATGCTCAATATTTTTAGCTGATAATTGTTGTGGTTCGACTTGTTCAAAAATAGGGTTTTCCATATACTTTTTTAGAAAAGGTTTTAATTTTTCAGGAATAGTCGCAGAAAACACTAACATTTGTAAATCCTTTGGCATTTTGCCAGCTATTTGATCAACATCGTGAAGAAATCCCATATCCAGCATTAAATCTGCTTCATCCACTACTAACAAGGAAGAAGTATGAACAAACAAAGCTTGCTCATTAATAAGGTCATTAATCCTCCCGGGGGTACCTACAACGACTTGCGGTTGTTGCCTTAATTTCTCTATATCCCTTTTTTTGTCCGTTCCGCCAATATAACATCTTGCTGTAATTTTGTTTTCTTCATCATGTTTTACAATTTTTAAAATTTCATGATAAATTTGATTGGAAAGCTCTCTTGTAGGGGCCGTAATAACAGCCTGCACTTGCTGAATACTTGGATTGATTGATTCAAGCAATGGAAATAGATATGAGTGTGTCTTCCCTGTTCCAGTTTGTGATTGTCCGATGGCACTTTCGCCTTTTAGTATGACAGGTATTATTTTTCTCTGAATTTCAGTTGGGCTGCGAAACCCTAGTTCATCAATCGCATTATTGATAAATGGTTTGAAATTATATTGAGTAAAATTATTATTATTCATTTCTTTCACTCCTTCATAGAGGGAAATCCCTCCGACCCATTATAAACTATTAAGTTGACATGTACAATTGAACTAACTAAAGCATTTTTAGACACGCGCCTGCTCATTCCAAACGAATCACGGCGAATAACCAAACTTTTACTTCATTCCTGCATATTATAACCAGAGGAAGGGAGTGAAATTTATTATGTTTGGTAATCGTATGCCTATGCCCCCTAGAGGAATGCCGATGTTCCGTGGGCCTTCTATGGGAGCAAATCCTTTCGGCAGAGGATTTGGCGGGCCGCCTCCAATGGGTCAAAATGCCGGTGGAGGAAATTTGTTGGCAAGACTATTTCAAAGACAGGGTGGATCAATGGCCTCCGGAGTTCCTCAGGCGGCTAACATGTTTTCACGTGGAGCCGGTCAAACTTCATTTTTGCAAGGATTAAATCCTGCTTCAATTAATGGCTTCTTAACCAATACACAAAATGTTCTAAATACTGCGAGGCAAATTGGTCCACTCGTTCAACAATACGGACCTATCGTAAGGAATCTCCCGGCAATGTGGAGACTATATAAAGGATTTAAAGATTTACCGTCTGATGATTCAGCGGATTCTAAGGATACAAATTTAAAATCAGAGAAAACCAAAAAAGAAGCCTCTCCAAAAGAAAAAAAGGAAACAACAAAAAAAACAACCGTGCAAGCATCCAAAACAGTTGAAGGACAAAAGAAAAGTGTAAATCAATCAACGACAAAAAGTAAAAAAGGAGAATCCGTTCCGAAGTTATATATTCCTTGAAATTTCTAAAATCCTCCATACATTGGCTTTTTTACAGATGTCCTATATAATAAAATATGAGTTCAATAGATTAAGGCATTTGCCTCTAGTCAGGAGGATTTACATGAAACTTATTAAAATATCACCAAGAGGTTATTGTTACGGAGTAGTAGATGCTATGGTAATTGCGCGCAATGCCGCTTTAGATAAAACATTGCCGCGTCCCATATATATACTCGGCATGATTGTTCATAATAAACATGTTACGGATGCTTTCGAGGAAGATGGCATCATTACATTAGATGGTCCAAATCGTAAAGAGATATTGGAAAAGGTAGATAGTGGAACTGTTATTTTTACTGCCCATGGGGTCTCACCTGAAGTGAGGGAGCTTGCCAAGAAGAAAGGGCTTGTTACGATTGATGCGACATGTCCTGATGTGACACGTACGCATGATCTTATAAGAGAAAAAGAGACTGAAGGCTACGATGTCATATACATTGGAAAAAAAGGGCATCCTGAGCCTGAAGGTGCAGTTGGAGTTGCTCCACATGCTGTCCATCTTGTTGAAACGATGGATGATGTTGAGGAATTACAAGTGGATAATGACAAGATTATTGTTACAAACCAAACGACGATGAGCCAATGGGATGTTCAGGCAATTATGGAAAGAGTAAAAGAAAAATATCCTCATGCTGAAAAACATAAAGAAATTTGCCTTGCTACTCAAGTTCGCCAAGAAGCTGTTGCAGAACAAGCAGGTGAAGCTGATGTACTTATTGTCGTTGGTGATCCTATGAGCAATAATTCGAATCGTCTTGCTCAAGTTTCAAAAGAAATTGCAGGGACGAGAGCTTACCGTGTTGGTGATGTCACGGAAATTGAAATAGATTGGATAAAGAATGCTAGTACTGTAGCTGTTACTGCTGGTGCTTCAACCCCTACTCCAATTGTAAGAGAAGTCATTACATTTATAGAACAGTTTAATCCATTCGATCAATCAACTTGGGTAAAAGAAAACAATGTGCCTCTTAGCAAAATTTTACCTAAAGTAAGAAATCCAAAATTATCAATTAAATAATATTAACAATAAAAGGAGCCGATAAAATTCAGCTCCTTGTTGTTTTTTAATGTGATTAAAACTTGATATCCGCTCCGTGCAACCTATCATTGCCACATCAAATAAAAGCAAATGGATTCGTATCCAATTCAGAAGGAAAAATAGTTACGTCGTAATTCCTATTTTCACTCATCTTCTTAAGCACTTCTACTGTCCCTTTTTTCATGATTTTTTCTACGTTATGCCCTGGATCAATCATGTTAAGTCCTATATTCATAGCATCATGTGCAGTATGATAGTATATATCGCCAGTTACATAAACATCTGCCCCACTAAATTTTGCAGTAGAATAATATTTGTTTCCATCTCCACCAAGCACCGCGACTTTTTTTATTTTATCGTTTAGATTACCAACTACACGCACTCCTGGAGAGTCTAGTGCTTCTTTTACGAAGGATGCAAACTGGTTGAGGTTCATCTCGTTTTGTAACTCCCCAATTTTCCCCAATCCCAACACTTTCCCTTTCTGAGTTAATTCATATATATCGTAGGCAGGTTCTTCATAGGGATGAGCATGTAACATCGCAGATATTATTCTTTTTTCCTTTTTTGCAGGAAATACCGTTTCTATTTTCACCTCATGGACTGTTTCTAATTTTCCTTTTTCGCCAATGTGTGGGTTAGTATTTTCTCCTGGCAAAAATCTTCCCATTCCTTCTGATGAATATGAACAATGACTATAAGCTCCAATTGCTCCTGCGCCGGCATCACCTAAAGCAGAAAGAATTTCCGCTTCATTTTCTTTAGGCACATAGACGGCGAGTTTCTTCAACGTTTCTTCATATGTTGGCACTAATACAGATGTATTTTTCAGCCCTAGTGCTTCGGCAAGCATATCATTAACGCCTCCTGAGGCAACATCTAGATTTGTATGAGCGGCATATACAGTAATATCATGCTTAATAAGCATTTCGATTATTTTTCCACTTGCCTTATCTGTATGTATGTTTTTCAAAGGACGATAAATAAGCGGATGATGGGCAATGATTAAATCTACTTTTTTTTCTATGGCTTCTTGTACAACTTCATCCAATACATCTAGCGCAATCATAACATTTTGAATAGGCTTGTTAAGAGTACCAATTTGCAGCCCAATCGGATCCCCTTCTAGTGCATAATCCTTAGGAGCGAATTCCTCGAATAATTGGATTAATTCAAAACCATTTATTTTTTTCATTCCAGTTCCTCCCGGACGATATTGATTTTTTTAGTAATCTCTTTTCTTTTTTCATTTGTTTTTGCCCTGTCAACCGCTTTTTCCAATTTACTTAAAATGTTCTTCCATTGAAGCAGCTCTAACTCCCACTTTTTGATAAATGCTTCATTTTTATTTTGTAATAAAAATGGTCCTAACAGGAATTCTTTTTCTAGGTTTTTATATGGGAATGCTGGGTTACCAAAATCTGCAACCAACACTTCATAAAACTTTCCATCTTCTTCAACTATTTTTTCATCTATCAGCTGCCAGTTATGATGGTACAGCCACTTTCGAACATTTTCCGCACCGACATTTGGTTGGAGAATTAATCTTGTTACCCCTTCAAGCTTACTCTTTCCTCTTTCTAAAATATCTGCTATCAACGTTCCGCCCATCCCAGCAATTATGATGCAGTCTACTTCATAAGGGTTGATAACCTCAAGGCCATCTCCTTTTCTAACTGAAATATGTTCTGTTAAACCTGTCTTTGCAACTTGATGTAATGCAGATTGAAATGGTCCGTCTACAACTTCCCCTGCTATAGCTGATTTAGCTATTCCTTTTCTTACAGCATAACATGGCAAATATGCATGATCAGAGCCAATATCGGCAATCTTCATACCGTTATGAATAAAAGAAGTTACAGTTTCCAATCTTTTTGATAGCTTTTCTATATTCATATGAATTCCACCTCTTATAATACGATAAAAGAGTTCTTTGCAAAATGCAAAGAACTCTTTAAAGGAATGTGAATTTATTATTATTATTTTAAATTCGCTACCCATTCTGCCATTTCATCAATATGTTCTGCTGGAACTAATCCTGCTGGCATTGTACCTTGACCATTTGTTAATACATCTGCGATATGCTCCTTCTTTAAACCAGCACCACGCAGTTTTGGAGCCCCGGCTGTACCTTCAAGGTTTTCACCATGACATGAAATACACGTTTTACTAGTTTCTTCAGCATTAAACTCCGCGGCTACTTCTTCCCCGCCTTCAGCTTCCTTCGCAATTTCTTTTGCATCGCCAATTCCTTTAATGCTAAGGAAAAATACGAGAACAAGTCCCATAACCATAATTAAAATATATGGAACAATTGGATTACGTTTCATGACTTACCCTCCTTATGTATGAACTACGTATAATATCAATTATGCAACAAACATCTATATTTTACTCGAAATAAGTCAGAAGGGAAAGCCTTAGCCCTTAATTTTCATTCTTTTTTCGAATTTTAGACAAACATTAACTTACATACAACCAACTTCTCGAGCAATAACCATTCGCTGTATCTCAGATGTTCCTTCGCCAATTTCTAATAGTTTTGCATCTCTCATCATACGTTCGACTTCAAATTCCCTCATATATCCATATCCACCTAGGATTTGTACTGCTTGATTAGTAATTTCCATGCATATTTCCGAAGCGTATAATTTGCACATTGACGCCTCTTTGGAAAACGGTCTCCTTTGATCTTTTAACCATGCAGCTTTATATACCATATTTCTCGCCAGTTCAATTTTTAGAGCCATATCTGCCATTTTAAATTGAGTAATTTGAAATTGAGACAAGGATTTACCAAATTGCTTTCTTTCTTTTGAATAAGCTAATGCCTTTTCAAAGGCTGCCTGAGCAATTCCTACAGCCATTGCACCAATACCAATACGCCCGCCATCCAATGTTTGCAGGAACTGTTTAAAGCCTTCCCCTTCTTTTCCTAGTAGATTTTCAGTCGGAACCATTACATCCTCCAAAACTAATTCGGTCGTATTTGACGCATTTAAACCCATCTTTTCATATTGATCAACAATGGTAAATCCATTAGTATCTGTCGGTACAATGATAGCACTGATGTCTTTTCTTCCATTTTTCATTCCTGTTACTGCGGTTAATGCAAGGAATTTTGCATAACTGGCATTTGTAATAAAACATTTATTCCCATTTATAATATACTCATTATCCTTCTTAAAAGCAGTCGTGTTTGTGCCCCCGGCATCTGATCCTGCATTTGGCTCTGTAAGACCAAAAGCACCAAGTGAATTTCCCATACAAAGTGGTACTAAATATTTTTCCCTCTGTTCTTCTGTTCCAAATAAATAGATAGGAGCTCCGCCAAGGGAAATATGAGCAGAATATGTAATTCCTGTCGAACCACAAGCTCTGCTTAGTTCTTCTGTAACAATGGCAAAGCTTATTGTATCTGCACCTGCTCCACCGTATTTTTCTGGAAATGGCAAGCCCATCAATCCTAATTCTGCTAGTTGCTCAATAATTTTTTTTGGAAACAGCTTTTCTCTATCTCGTTTAACTGCACCAATTGCAACTTCATCTTGTGCAAATTCTTGAATCATCCTTTTGATCATCAACTGCTCTGGCGATAAATCAAAATTCATTTGCCAAGCCTCCTTCAGCTCAAAAGCGTAAGCGCCTGTTCAGTGACGTACAAACTTTTTAGGGTTCTGACGAGATAAAGGAAACACGATGAGCCACGAAAAGCGGAAGGCGCCTGAATAAAAGAAGAAAGGCTAAGTACGCAACGTCCTGTTGCAACGCCTTCCTGACCCGCATCCTGCGGGCCTCCGACAAGCAAATGTTCTGAGGCAAAAAAGTCGCTCTTTGACTTTATTGACGCGGGTTTATGACCTCGAGGGGCTGGCGCCTGTAGCTAGACATAAAAGGCGAGTCGATGTTGACTTATCGTAGGAAGAAACCGAAAGTTTGCTAGTCGCTAGGCGCTGGAGCTAGACGGGAGCTACAAAAAGCGCAAGCGCCTGCCTTACCTAAACATATTCTTAGCAAATAAAAATAAGAACGATTCACTATAAAAACATAAAAATAATCAAAGCTATTACCGCAATTGTTCCTGCGATAATAAAAAAAAGCTTCTTGCGCCAAATTCCGCCTATTATCCAAATAGCACAATTGAGCAACAACATAATATATAAACTTTTCTCACTAGCTGAAAAAAAGGAATCATTTATTTGAATAGTATACAAAAGGAATAAAAAAGCACCAGTAATAAAAATGAGCAAACGACTTTTATTCTTTTTTCTAAAAATAAAAAAAGAAATAATTAATATGCATAAAGAAATTGACAAAAAAAGCGTTTGCATTGTGAACGAAACATCTGTAATATATGTAATTACAATCATTGTTCCAATTAAAGCTAGATACAGCAAACTAAAAAAGATTTCCATATTAAAGTGAATTTTTCTTTTTTCTACCTTAGCCTGTAATTCCTCTTGACCTTCTGTGTAAAGAGCCATTAAATAATTACAATAGTGTTCAGGAAGCATGTTATTTTGTTTCCAAAAAGAAATTTCTTTTAAAATAATATTTTTTCTTTTATCATCCATTGGGACTCCCCCTTTGTATGTAAGATATTAGAAAAGAGCAAGCGCCTCCCTATTTTGGCTTTTATTTTGACTAAGGTTATTTAACCTCGAGGGGCTAAGTGAGACTTGCCTAATCTAAAAATTTTTTACTTACAAAGATCTATGATCTCTTACATAAAGAAAAAAGTTTACTTCTGTTGCCAGAAGTAAACCGATATAATTTTTATTCCAAAAAGTCTTTAAGTCGCTTACTCCTACTTGGATGGCGAAGTTTTCTCAACGCTTTTGCTTCTATCTGCCTAATTCTTTCTCTTGTAACGCCGAATACTTTTCCAACTTCTTCGAGAGTACGAGTACGTCCATCATCTAGTCCAAAACGGAGACGTAGTACGTTTTCTTCTCTATCTGTTAACGTATCGAGAACATCTTCAAGCTGTTCTTTTAGTAACTCGTATGCGGCATGCTCGGATGGAGAAGTTGCTTCCTGATCTTCAATGAAATCACCTAAATGGGAATCATCTTCTTCTCCAATTGGCGTTTCTAATGATACTGGTTCTTGTGCTATTTTTAATATTTCTCGAACTTTTTCGGGAGTTAAATCCATTTCCTCGGCAATTTCTTCAGGTGATGGTTCACGGCCCAAATCTTGTAGTAATTGACGCTGAACCCTGATTAATTTATTAATCGTCTCTACCATATGAACAGGAATGCGAATAGTCCGGGCTTGGTCAGCTATAGCTCGTGTAATAGCCTGACGAATCCACCATGTTGCGTAAGTACTGAATTTAAAACCTTTATCATAGTCAAATTTCTCAACGGCTTTAATAAGCCCCATATTTCCTTCTTGGATCAAATCCAAAAATAACATCCCACGGCCAACATAGCGCTTTGCAATACTTACTACTAACCTTAAATTCGCCTCTGCAAGCCTTTTTTTAGCTTCCTCGTCACCTTTTTCAATCCGCTTAGCCAATTCAATTTCTTCTTCTGCTGATAGAAGATCCACTCGTCCAATTTCTTTTAAATACATTCGGACAGGGTCATTTATTTTTACTCCTGGAGGTACGCTTAAATCATTTAAATCGAATTCTTCTTCACTCTCTTTTTGAGTTGCATCTGGATTAGGATCATCACCCTCTTCATCCGCTTCTTCTAGTAGTTCGATGCCCTGATCAGTTAATAGTTCATAAAACTCATCCATTTGATGAGAATCTAAGTCAAAATGAGATAATTTTTCTGCAATTTTCTCATATGTTAAAGTACCGCGTTTTTTTCCTTGCTCAATTAATTGATCTTTTGATTGTTCTACAGTTAGTTCTAAATCTGTATCATTGGAACGTGCTGATTTTTCAGCCATGCGTCCTCCTCCTTCCGACGATTGCACATTTACATTAATCAAATAAAGCTATAATAATTTCATTACAGAGATTTTTTAAGTTCAATTATTTCTTTAGCAATTTCAAGTGCTTTTGCAAAATCGTTTTTTCTTTCAGCCGCCTTTTGTTCTGCTTGCTTTTCCTTTATCATTAACAACTTAGGCTGTTTCAACACATAACTTACGTAATCTTCTAATTCTTTTTCACTATATTCATCATTGATTGCCAACATTTCGATTTCAGACACGATTGTCCTGAGTTTTTTATCCGGCAAATAATTTAAAAACAGACTTGGATCAGGACGGTTTCCTTCTTCATAATACCCAAATAAATATGTTAATATTGCTTGATGCTCATCTATATGAAAGGTTGTATCACCTAACATTTCCATTATTCGGTATGCCAGATCTTCATCGCGGAGCATTCTGGCTAATAATTGGCGCTCGGCTACTAAATGGGCTGTTAATCGCTGATTTTTTTTCTTTGGTTGTAATGTGTTTCTTTGTTCGATTTTTTTTTGTTGTTTTTTAAACTTGGATCCACTTAAAAGTGATTGCTGTTCAATGAGTGTTTCAAGTGATAAAGAAAATTCTTCAGATAATTGACGTAAATATAATTCCCGTTCTACTGGATTTTCCAACTCATTTATTTCTACCAATGCTCTTTCGATATAACTAAGCTTTTCTCCTTCATTTTGAAGATTTTTCCCTTTACGAAAATAATGAAGTTTGTATGCCATCCAAGTTTGCGCATTCCCTATTACATTTTCACGGAATTTCTCTGGCCCGTATTTGCGAATGTAGTCATCAGGATCAAGCTTGTCTGGCATGATCGCCACGTTTATATCAATTGCATAATTAGCAAGCAATAAACCGGAACGGTATGCTGCTTCCTCACCTGCTGAATCCGAATCGAAGCAAAGTGTGACTGAGTTGGTCAATCTATTCAATAACTGGACATGTTTCTCCGTTAACGCTGTTCCCATCACTGCAACGCCGTTTTTCACACCAGCGGAGTCAGCCGAAATCACATCAGCAAAACCTTCAAATAACACAACATTACCTTGTTTTCGAATATGACTTCTTGCATTGTAGTAGTTATAAAGCAGTGAACTTTTATTAAAGAGTACTGTTTCGGGAGTATTTAAATATTTAGGTTGATTTTCTTCCGTTAAGGCTCGAGCAGAAAATGCTACAATCCTACCTTTTGAATCATGAAGAGGGAACATAAGCCGATCTCGAAAACGGTCAAAATAGGAACCATCTTTTTCACGAACACTTATTAGTCCAGCTTTTTCCATTATTTCATGGGAAAAGCCACGATTTTCTAAATATTTCACGGCAAAGTCCCACCCAGGCAAAGAATATCCAACTCTAAAATTTTGAATGTTTTCTTTTGTAAAACCTCTTTTTAATAAATAATCAAGAGCTTCTGCGCCTTCATTCGTATTTAAAAGTAAGTGATGATAAAATTTAGCCAGTAATTCATGGGCTTCTATCATTAAGGAGTGTTCTTTTGGAAGTTGGTTTTCAATAGGATCTTTTGTTATTTCTAGATCTAGTGCAACATTACCTTTTTTTGCAATTGTTTCAGCAGCTTCCTGAAAAGAAACTCCTTCAATTTCCGTTATAAAGGTAAAGACATTACCTCCTGCCCCACATCCAAAACAGTGGAAAATTTGTTTTTCGGCGGATACTGAAAACGATGGTGTGTTTTCTCCGTGAAAAGGGCATAAACCAAAGTAATTCCGTCCTTGCTTTTTTAACTGGACGTAGTCACTTATAACTTCAACGATATCAACTGATTGCTTGATTTCATTGATTTTCTCTTCAGGAATTCTTATTGCCAAAAAAAACATCCCCATTTTTATAATCTAACTTATGTCATATTCGACACTAATTCTTAAACTCCTTCAATTTTCGACAATAATCTACGAAAACATTTTTGAAAGTTTTGTCTATCGTGTGAATTAAAGGGTTTTGGCCCTTTACCATAATTTCCTCTTTCTCTTTCTCTAGCAGCTAGATACCGAAAATTAAGTGCTGTCTGAATGGATTCTTCCCTATATTCCGTTCCCCTAGGTGAAAGTGCATAAACACCTTTTGCTAAGGCAAGACTAGCAAGACCGATATCTTGTGTTATGAGTACATCATTGCGTTTAATTTGATTAAGGATATATAAATCTGCAGAATCCTTTCCGGGATCCACAAAAATCCACTCACCGCTTTCCTCCTCCCTATTCGAGATGTGGTGGTCATAAGAAGCGATGAAACGCACGTGAACCATAAACTCTTGCGCTATAAGAGAAATATCTGATTTAACAGGGCATGCATCCGCATCTACATAAATCGTGGAAGTAATGCGGTTATTATTAATAATTCTACATCACTCCTGTGATTCCTTCTTAGTTAGGAAAGTCTTTAAGGAATCGTGTCGTTTTTTCTTGGATAAAAAATATGTTAAACACAATAATTAGTTTATTCCTGAAATACCAAGTCTAAACCTTTTTTTATATTTTCAAACACAATTTTTTATTATATCTTATCTTTTTGATTTTTGCCATTATTAAATAGGAAAAACACAACAAAAGTTGTGCTTTATTTCTCCCTTTGCATTAAATTTATTATAATATTGGCAGTCTCCTCGACTGCTTTATTCGTTACATCAATAACTCTACAATTTATTCGATTGGCAATTGCATCAAAATAATCAATTTCACGTTTTATTCTTTCAATATTGGCATAGCTTGCTGAATCATCCAATCCAAGAGAAATTAATCTTTCCCTGCGAATATGATTCAATTTTTCTGGACTAATCTTCAAACCAATACATCTTTTAGGATCTACTTTAAATAATTCTTCCGGTGGATCAATTTCCGGTACTACTGGTACGTTTGCAACTTTATAGCTTTTTAAAGCAAGGTATTGTGATAAAGGCGTTTTCGATGTTCTAGAAACACCAACTAAAATAATGTCTGCGCTTAATAATCCTCTCGGATCACGTCCGTCATCATATTTCACAGCAAATTCAATTGCTTCAACCCGTTTAAAATAATCTTCATCTAACATCCTTACTAATCCAGGTTGATTTAAAGGTGCATATTCAAATGTTTTTTCAAACGTATCCATTAGAGGGCCCATAATGTCAATTCCATTAATTTTATGTATTTCTGTCATTGTTTTCATATATCCTCTAATTTCAGGCTTTACTAATGTATAAACAATCATGCCATGATCCTTCTTAGCTGAACAAATAATATCGTCAATATGACTACGTTCTTCCACGTATGGAATACGTTTTATTAATGCATTAGAACCATTGAATTGGCTTATGGCAGCCTTCGTTACAAGCTCAGCCGTTTCCCCAACAGAATCAGATACAACATAAATAATAGGTTCTGCCATCATTATATCCTTTCTTAACCTTTATCCATCATTCTCAGTTAATTCAACGAAAACCCTAGTTATATTTGTTTTGGTAATTCTCCCAACTACTTTAATCCCATTTGCTGCTTCTTCAATGACGGGTATGGCGTCTATTTGTGCATTTATCAATTTTTTAGCTACATCAATAAGAAGATCATTTTTTTGACAAGTCGTTATATTAGGCATTCTTGTCATGATAATATTTATAGGAAGTGTGGATAGCTTTTGTTGACCAATACTTGCTCTAAGTAAATCTTTCCTTGATAAAACTCCAACAAGATGAGAATTGGAATCAGTAACAAAGAGTGTTCCAACGTCTTCTGAAAATACCGTTACAATGGCATCATATACTGATACATTTTCATTAATAAGAACTGGAGTCGATTCATAACCTTCCACTACCATTTTTTTAAGCTTTTCAGCTAGTAAATGATTGCTATTTTTTCCAGTATGAAAATATCCTACTCTTGGCCGAGCGTCGAGAAAGCCTGTCATCGTTAATATAGCTAAATCAGGTCTCAGTGTAGCCCGGGTCAAACAAAGCTTTTCTGCGATGCTTTCCCCCGTAATAGGTCCAAAATCTTTAACGATTTGCATAATTTTTTCCTGTCTATTACTTAATTCGATTGTACTCACCACCAATATGGAACCGGACTTGCGCTTAAGAGGCACAAGTCCTTTACTATATCATATTGCGCAAACAGCCTATATGTCTTACTGTACGTCGTAAAATCCTGTCTTTCACACATGAACCTCATATAGTAAAAGGCAAGCGCTATTGTTCTTACTTTACTACTATTACATTCATGGTTGCATATGCACCTATGAGCTTTGCCAATTCGCTCATTTGTGCAAGGCGATTCCGTTGAATCTCTTCATTGTCTGCCATTACCATTGTATGATCAAAATAATTAGAGATGGCTGTTTCTAATGAAGATATAGCATCAAAGAGTTCGCTGCTTACTACATTTGAAGCAAAAATATCTTTTAAGTTATTCCATTGATCAAATAATTTTTCTTCATATTCATTTTCAAATAATTCCGGATTAACTTGAAGGCCTGGTTCAGCTTTTTGAGCTATATTTAAGACACGAGAAAGTGACTCGATCGTCCCTTTAAAGGATGCTTGATCTTTTCTTGTCTGCAATGTTTCGGCGCGAGAGACTACATCTTTGACGCTATTAAAGTCTCCACCTAGTACCGCCTCGATTAGATCATAACGGATCTCTTTTTCTTCAAGTAAATGTTGAATCCGTAGTTTAAAGAAGGTTTCCAGTTGCTGATAAAGCTCGTCATTTTGATCACCAGTTTCAATGACGATTACTTTTTTCAATAAATTATTTAGTGGTATATTCCATTCTTTTTCAAATAAAATTTGAATTACACCTGCTGCTTGCCTTCTTAATGCATAAGGGTCCTGAGAACCTGTCGGAATTAATCCAATTGCAAAAGATGAAACGATAGAATCTAATTTATCCGCAATACTAACAATGGACCCAATCGTTGTTGTTGGAATACTATCCTCAGCATGTCTTGGCTTATAATGTTCATAAATTGCCTTCGCTACCCCAGGAAGCTCTCCTTGTTGAAGGGCATATTTTTCTCCCATAACACCTTGTAATTCAGGAAATTCATTAACCATGTTGCTAACGAGGTCAAATTTGCAAATTTCAGCCGCACGATCTGTCACTTTCAATTCTTGTTCACTCAAGCTCAGCATTCCGCCGAGTTCTTCTGCAATCTTTCGAATTCTGCCGACTTTTTCAGCCAATGTACCAATTTTTTCATGATATATTATAGATTCTAATTTTTGTAAATGATCATTGATTGGCACTTTTTGATCTTCTTGATAAAAGAAAACAGCATCTGAAAGTCTAGCTCTTAATACTTTCTCATTCCCTTTAGCTACCGTTTCAATATGGCGGTGATCTCCATTTCTTACTGCGACAAAATAAGGAAGCAATTGGCCGTTTTTATTTTTAACTGGAAAATAACGTTGATGTATTTTCATAGAAGTAATTAATACTTCTTCTGGAAGTTTTAAAAACTCTTGATTGAACGTCCCAAAAAAGACTGTTGGGTATTCGACTAGATTTGTTACTTCTTCCAATAGCTCTTCATCTACAGGAATCTCCCAGTTTTGCTCTTCCTCTAGTCTTTTAATCTGCTCTTCAATCGCTTCTCTTCTTTCATCGTAACTAGCTAATACGTATTGACCTAATAAAACTTTTTCATAATCAACAGGTGCAATTAACGGAATTTGTTCACCAAGAAATCGATGTCCATGTGTAATATTGCCGGCTTTTACCCCAGCAATTTCAATTGAAACTGTTTCACTTCCAAATAAAGCGACTATCCATCTAATTGGGCGAATAAAGCGTACGTTTTGACTTCCCCAACGCATGCTATTTGGAAAATGCAGCGAGGTGATTAAATTGCCAAGCTGCTCCAGCAATTTGATTGTTTCTTCACCTTTTACGAATTTATTCGCGTGTGCATATTCCACACCTTTTATTTCTTTAAAGTAAAGATCTTCTACGGATATTCCATTTGACTTTGTAAATCCAAGAGCAGCTTTGGACCAATTCCCTTCGTTATCAAAGAGAATTTTTTTTGCGGGTCCTTTTATTTCTTCTTCCGTATCATTCTGAAATTCTGCTACCTCTTTCACTAAAACCGCTAATCTTCTAGGGGTTGAAAATAACCTTACTTCATTAAAAACAATCTTATTTTCCCGAAACCAATTTTCGATGTTTTGACCTAATTCACGAATGGCATTATTGATAAATCTTGCAGGCATTTCTTCTATGCCGACCTCTAATAATAAATTTCGACTACTCATTTTCGGAGTTCTCCTCCTTTGTTGAATGATTTAATATTGGGAATCCAAGCTTTTCTCGTTCCTCATAAAATGTTTTAGCAACTTGTCTAGCCATGCTTCTCATCCTGCCAATATATGCTGTTCTTTCAGTAACCGAAATCGCGCCTTTTGCATCTAAAAGATTAAATACATGAGAACATTTCAAAATATAATCATATGCAGGGTGAACAAGCCCCAATTCCATTTGTTTCTTTGCTTCTGCTTCATACGTATAAAATAAGTTAAACAGCATTTCTTGGTTGGATGTTTCAAATGCATATTTTGAATGTTCATATTCTGGTTGATAAAAAATATCTCTTACTGTAAACCCATTCGTCCATTCTAAATCAAATACATTTTCTTTTTCTTGTATATAAGACGCAAGTCTCTCAATTCCATAAGTCAATTCTACAGAGACTGGTTTACATTCAAGACCGCCGACTTGTTGGAAGTAAGTAAATTGTGTTACTTCCATACCATCGAGCCAAACTTCCCAGCCAAGTCCTGCACAACCGAGTGATGGATTTTCCCAGTTGTCCTCAACAAAGCGGATATCATGTTCTAAAGGATTGATACCAAGTGCTTTTAAAGAATCTAAATAAAGTTCTTGTATATTGTCTGGAGATGGCTTCATAATCACTTGAAATTGGTGATGCTGATATAATCGATTTGGATTTTCACCGTACCGGCCATCTGCAGGCCTTCTCGATGGTTCTACGTAAGCTACATTCCACGGCTCAGGACCAATTGCCCGTAAAAACGTATACGGACTCATAGTCCCAGCACCTTTTTCCACATCATACGCCTGCATTAGTATACAGCCATAATCAGACCAGTGCTTTTGTAAAGCTAAAATCATTTCCTGTATATTCATCTCTTTCTTCCTTTCTTATCAAAATTAAAAAACTCTCGTCCCTATGCTTTATATAAGCATAGGGACGAGAGTTAACCCGCGGTTCCACCCTATTTGCCGCAAAAACGGCCATCTTTAAATAGAATTTGCTCCAGAATGCCTTCACTAATGTCCATAACCCGGCTCCCACCAACCCGGATTCGCTAAATTAAGGTCTACCATTAGTTACTTCTTTCTTTCTTCGCAACAATTTATTAATTTAATCTTATACAAAAAATAGCCGATATTAGTCAAAATGTCAAATGCCATTTCGTTAAATATAACCTTTAAACTTATCAAGCTGATCAAGAAAACGTTTAGACTTTAATTGTAAACCAGAAAATTCATCATAGTATAGTGATATGATTTCCTTTAATTCTTTTTTAGTTTCGGGTTTTACGGATATGGAGCCAAGCCGATTAATATCAAAAAAGTAAAATAATCGAAGCAGCTTAACGGTAGTTTGTGATAGCGGAAAGAAATGAGGATCTTTATCAAAACACTGATGACAAATTAACCCATTTTCCTTTATAGAAAAACCGAATTGTGCCTCAGTATTTCCACAAATTGCACATTGATTCATTTCAGGGTATAACCCTAATACATTAAGCATTTTCATCTCAAAAATATTTGTTACAATGTCTGGATCGTAATCATCATTTATATATTGCAAGGTTTGCCTTAATAATTCAAATAAAAATGGATTGCGTTCCTTCTCTCCTGTTCCTTTATCAATTAATTCCAAAATATAAGAAGCATATGCCGTCTTAAAAATATCCTCCCTAATTCCCTTTAAAGAAGATATTAATTCTGCCTGCTGCAATGTTCCAATCCCACGGTTTCCATGAATCATAAAATATCCATATGTAAAAAGCTGGGTAGGGCTGGCAAGGCGACTATTTGTTTTTTTTGCGCCCCTTGCCATTCCAGCAATTTTCCCAGCTTCTCTTGAATAGATTGTTACTATTTTATTCGATTCACCATAATCCGTAGTTCTTATGACAATTCCTTCGTATTTTTCCACCATCTATTCATGTCCCCTTTCCGAAACTGGGGAAGAAAACAAATCCTTATGTTACTGGGTAGTCTACTTCATCCGAATTTTCCATATGCGGCAGAATATTAATATGCTCTTCTTTTTCAAGTTCCTTTAGAAGCAAGTACGTATCAACATTACCTGTCTCTTTAAAAACTTTCCACGTGAATTCATACATGTTAATCCCGCCTTTCAAAGTAGTTAATGTTACTCAGTTAATATTTTTTCACTAAAACTTAAGGTAATACTAAATAAAATTTGTTAAACAAACCAAACATTTAATATTCGTCTTCTTTGAATCCATAGTCTCTAAGATGAAAAGCTTTATTTCGCCAATCCTTTTGTACCTTCACCCACAATTCTAGAAACACCTTTGAGCCGAGTAAATTTTCAATATCTACGCGTGCGCGCTGCCCTATTTCTTTTAACATCTTACCCTGCTTCCCAATGACAATTCCTTTTTGAGAATCGCGTTCGACGATAATAGTCGCCATTATATGAATGATGTCTTGATTGTCTTTCCGTTCCATTTTATCTATAAGCACTGCAATGGAATGAGGAACTTCTTCCCTTGTTAAATGAAGCGCTTTCTCCCTAATTAATTCTGAAACGATAAATCTTTCTGGATGATCGGTAATTTGATCTTCAGGGTAATATTGAGGACCTTCTGGTAAATAATGTTTAATTTGCATTAAAAGCCTATCAATATTATTTCCTTCCAGCGCTGAAATAGGAACAACTTCTTTAAATTCGTACAATTCATTGTACTGATCGATAATCGATAAAAGTGTATCAGGCTGAACAAGATCTATTTTATTAATGACCAGAAATACTGGGGTACGAACATCCTTCAATTTTTCAATAATAAATTCATCGCCTCTGCCAAACCCTTCATCCGCGTTGATCATACATAATATCAGATCTACTTCTTTTAATGTATTGATGGCAATTTTCATCATAAAATCGCCTAGTTTATGCTTTGGTTTATGAATACCTGGTGTATCGATAAAAATCATTTGGGAATCATTTGACGTTAAAACACCTTGAACTTTATTTCTTGTTGTTTGTGGTTTATCACTCATGATGGAAATTTTTTGCCCAATTACGTGATTTAGAAAAGTGGATTTTCCCACATTGGGTCTTCCAATAATAGAAATAAACCCTGATTTGTACTGATTATTTTTTTGCAATTGACTACTCATTTAAATCCTCCGGTGAAAAAGCAAAGGGCAATAATTCTTCCACGGTTATTTCTTTAATATCCCCTTTTTTGTTAGCTAAAACCACTTTCATGTTTTTTGGGCACAATTCTGCAATTACTTGACGACATGCACCGCATGGTGGAACGGGCCTATCGGTATCTGCAATTACAGCAAGCATCGCAAAATCTCGATCTGCTTCAGATACAGCCTTAAAAATAGCGGTCCTTTCGGCGCAATTCACAACACTGTATGCAGCGTTTTCTATGTTGCATCCATGATATACTTTTCCATCTGTTGTCAATAATGCAGCGCCTACAGGAAAGTGAGAATAAGGGACATAAGCTTTTTCTTGTGCTTTTCTTGCCTCTTGTATTAATTGTTCTTGATTCATCTTGTTCTCCCGTCTTTCATACATTTATTTTACTACATTTTCCTTTAAAAAAGTGAAGTTCATCCTAAGTTTTTTCAAAATTAGAATTTTTAATCGTTTTGTAATATTGACTGTGAAATCATTTTAACTTACCCTTCGAACAAGTTCAAATTGCAGAACAGTACAAAATCGAAAACGCCTGTTTTTCGACGAAACGGCCAAACTTTCCATAATCAAAAAAGAAAAAGCTACCTCTTTAAAGGCAGCTTTATTCAAAACAAGAGATTAATTAATTTGGGCCCTAATATGACAACACCAATAATTACGGACATGGTTGCATATACAAGCACCGCAGCAGCAGCGAGATCCTTTGCCTGCTTCGCTAGTGGTTCAATTTCTTGGGTAGCAATATCCACCGCACGTTCAAGAGCTGAGTTTACGAGCTCAAGTGATAACACTCCAAATATAGAGATGATAATAAACAGCCATTCGGTTTTATCGATATTTAAGATAATCGAAAGTAGACATACAATAATGGCACAGACGATATGAATCTGGAAGTTTTTTTCTACTTTTAATGCATGTATAATCCCTTGGATTGCATATTTAAAGGCACAGAAAATCCGTACAAGTGAAAATCTCTCTTTATCTTTCAAGGCCGTAACCTTCAAGAAGTTCATTTTGTCTCTTAAACATCTTTTTTTCATCTTCTTCCTCGATATGATCATATCCGAGTAAGTGTAGAAACCCATGGATCGTTAAAAAACCAAGCTCTCGTGAAAAGGAATGCCCATAATCATTTGCTTGTTCTTGTGCTTTTTCAAAAGAAATGATAATGTCACCAAGCATTCGAGGCATCTCGGCTCCTTTAATTTCCGGTTCATCTTCCCCTAGTTCTTCCATTGCAAAGGAAATGACGTCTGTAGCATAATCCTTTCCACGGTATTCTTTATTTATTTTTTGTATTTCGTCATTTGACACAATCATTACTGATAGCTCAGTACCATTCTCAATATGCTCTTCTTCTGCTGCATAGTTCAATAACTTTTCAATCAGTTCAATATCAGTTTCGGACAATTGTTTCGTTTCGTCTATTAAATCAATTTGTAGTGCCATTGCCAATCACCTTCTGTTGTTTTAAATCAGGGTACTCTATTCGCGAGTGAAATATTCCATTTAAAGTTTCGCAAAATCTTTCTTTTACTAGTTCAATTTCTTTTAAAGTTAGATCACATTCATTAAACTGACCATCTAGGATTTTATCTTGTGCTATATGATGAACAAGTGAGCGAATTTCTCCTGGAGTGGGGTTAGCCATTGAGCGAACAGCGGCTTCTACACTATCTGCTAGACTAATTACAGCTGCTTCCCGCGTTTGTGGTCTAGGTCCCGGATAACGATAGTCACTCTCAGGTGTATCTTCATTCAATTTTTTTGCTTTAAAATAAAAATATTTAAGCAAACTTGTTCCATGGTGCTGCTCGGCAATATCAACAATTTCTTTTGGTAATTTATGCTTTCGTAATTCTTTTGCACCATCTACCGCATGAGCAATTATAATATCTTTGCTAGTTTCAGCTGGCAGACGATCGTGCGGATTCTCTATATTGATTTGATTCTCAATAAAAAAAGGCGGTCGTTTTGTCTTCCCTACATCGTGATAATAACAGCCCACTCTAGCTAATAAACCATTTGCACCAATTGCTTCACAAGCAGATTCCGCCAAGTTAGCAACCATTACACTATGATGATAAGTTCCAGGTGTTTCCGTTAAAAGCTTTTTCAACAATGGATGATTTGGATTGGACAACTCGATTAGCCTCATCGTCGATAATATTCCAAATCCTGCTTCAAAAAAAGGCAGTAGTCCAATAGTAAGCACGGACGATAAAATACCAGATACAACTGAAAACAGTCCAAAATAAACATATTCTGTAATAGTGAACTGTCCACCTCCGATTAATAATAGGAAAGAGATGAGTAGAAGATTAACACACGACACTAGTAACCCAGCTTGTAAAATATGGCTTCTTTCATTTCTGGCAGATACAAATAAAACTCCAGCCATGCCACTAAATAATATATATACAGCTACTTCAATATCTATTGTATCCGATATACCGTCATGAAAAACAATGCTGCCACATGCAGCCAAAATGATTGTCATGATAAGAGCCAATCTTTCATTAATCATGGTCTTAATTAGCATTGGCGCCATAGCTGCAGGGAAAATATAGGCGATTTTATTTAAATTATCATTTTCCATTAAACCGATTATTTTCATTATGATAACGGAACAAATAAAAATCAAACTGGATAGTAATAAATAATTTTGTTTTTTCTCTTCGGAAGTGGTCAAACTTGAAAAATAAATATAGATTGAGCCAATTGTCATCAAAACAAAAATCCCTAACCCAATGATTGGCTTCCTTGTTGGGTTGCTTTTCAACAATCCGAGCATTTCCAACTGTCTGTATGTCTCTCTATCAATTAAATGCCCTTCCTGGACAATGATCTGACCTTGCAAAATTTTTACTGGTTCAACGTCATCCTTTGCTTGTTTTTTTCTTTCTTCTGTTAGCAAAGGGTCGTACAAATCATTTGGAACAATCGCATACTTGCCTAACTCAGTAGCAGCTAATTTCATTTCATCCGGGAGCGCCGATGCTTTAATGTGGTCAGCTACTGCTTTCTTAGCTGCTTCAGTTCCATCCTCACGAATTTTTTCATTCATGATAGATTCAACATTTCGAATAACAATATCGCGGCTTCTTTGCAATTCTGCGATATCTGCTTGCAACAATGTAATAAAAATTGGATCTGATATTGTATTGGTAATGTCTTCTGAAACATTTTCAGTAAGCCGTGTTTTAAGCTGCTTTAACCTTGTTTCCAACGATATGGCAGCTGCTTCCTCTTTTTTTATTTCTGAAGAGTTCTCTTCCACTACTTTATTAGATTCATTATTAGTATCCTTCACAAAATCAAAAATGGAAGAAATCAAAGATACTCGATTTTGTGCTATTTCTTTTTTAAAAACATAAACCTTATCGACTTGTTCAGCAGCGTTTTCCCGTGCTTCAGCCGTTTTAATTTCATCCTCAACTGTCTTTGGAGATCGGATTGTTTTATCCGCTACAGAAAAAAGTTCAATATCATACGTTTCCGGCTTCACATTGTGATATAGAATCGTAAAAAGTAATAATCCAAGGATGCAGTAAATTAGAGTTGTAAATACTTTATAGCTTAGGAACGTTCGGATTTTTCTAATATATGCTTGAAAGTCCATAAAATCCCCCATACCCGTAATTGCTGACTAATTTCAGCATTATATTAAAATAATAACAGTTTTATAGTGCGAAAACACTCGAATTTTGTAAATGCTATAAGAAATCATCATTCCTTTATACATAAGACGAAATAAATTAAAAAAAGTTCCTAAGAACAAGAGCGCTAAAAGTTGGACGGTAAAAAACTTTGTTCAAAAATATATATCAACATTATCTGAAAAGGAAAAAACCCCGTTTTTAAGCGACGGGGTTTAAAAAAGTATTAACTAGGCAAGGAATCATGTCCCTCAAAAGCTTCAATAATGCGTCCGACGAGTGGATGTCTAACCACATCACTTTGACTAAGGTGAATAAAAGAAATTCCCTGAACTCCATTTAAGATGATTTCTGCTGCCATTAGTCCAGACTTGGAGCCTTTAGGCAAGTCCACTTGGGTAGAGTCCCCCGTGATGACCATTTTAGATCCAAAGCCAAGTCTCGTTAAAAACATTTTCATTTGTGCTTGAGTTGTATTTTGAGCTTCATCCAATATAACGAAAGCATCGTCTAATGTTCTGCCTCTCATATAGGCAAGTGGTGCAATCTCAATTGTTTCCCGATCAATTAACCTTTGAGTATGTTCTGCACCTAAAACATCATGCAGTGAATCATAAAGAGGTCGCAAGTATGGGTCTACTTTTTCTTTTAAATCACCAGGTAAAAATCCTAGGCTTTCTCCCGCTTCAATGGCAGGACGTGTAAGTATTATTTTGTTTACTTTATTATTTTTTAATGCATTCACAGCCATTACAACAGCTAAATACGTTTTTCCTGTTCCAGCAGGGCCAATACCAAATACGAGATCCTGCTTACGGATAGCATCAATATACTGGCGCTGTCCCAATGTTTTTACACGTATTGCTTTTCCCTTAGTATTGCGGGCTATTTCCTCTTCAAATAGTTCCGAGAAATATTCTATTCTGTTTTGTTTAGCCATTTTTGAGGCATAGGATACATCTCTCTCTCCAATATGAATGCCTCTTCGAATAACAGTAAGAAGCTGCTTAATTGTTTCGGCTGCCATTTCAGCTGCTGCAGTTTCTCCTGATAAATTTAATGTTTCTCCTCTTGTCACGATTGTTACATTAAATTGATCCTCGAGTATTTTTAAATTAATATCTGCATTTCCAAATAAAACAACAGCTTCATCTGGGTTTTTTATTTCAATTTTCACTGTAGTTATTTCTGCTGACATTCGCTAGTCTCCTTGAATGATTGGTCTTTCCTCTGCTATATTTTCAATCACTTGAAAATTAATCGATAATTTAACTTTACCATTGTCAACTTCCTGTTGCAAAATATATTCCCTATCCACTCTTGCATCAGCAGGTATATTATTCTCTACATCCCTTCTGGCTAATTCGATAGCGGCTGCCATCGCTTCATCTTTTGTCAAGGAACGTGGCATTTTTTCATTTTCCCTTATTGTTCTTTCGGAATATTTTATCGGAAGCTTCCATCCTAAAAAAAACAAATCGTGATCGATTGTTTCTATCTCATATTGTTTAAAATTTATACGTTTAAAACCCCAAAAAGGTATAGAAATCTTACCTGCTCCTATATAGTGTCTTCTAATCTCTTCACCACTATAAACTTGAAAATGGGATTTTAAAGGAAATTCAACTTTCGTATTATACCAAGTAATTCCCCAAACTTCCCCAGTCGCTGATACAAGCTTTGGTTTATCATCACTTCCAATCACACCTGATACGAGAACTTGTCCTTTTTCTACATATTGATTAATTTTCACTAAAGGTTTACCTTTTTCAACAAACAAATCGGCAATTACTGCTTTTTTCTTAGCCACTATATTGCTGGGACTTTTTAGTTCAGGTTTTTTAGGTTCATTTTTTTGTACAACATTGAAATGGAAGGTTGTCCCTTTTAACTCTACACCAACCCAAGTAATATTATCGATTCGATCGGTTAACTTTTGCTGAATAACATCAGGCTTATCGTTTAACATATGAAAGGTACCAACTCTAATACCAAGCTGTGTCAATTCTTTTCTAATTTTATGCTCCGTTTCAGGATCAGCACCTTTAATTTCTATTCCCCAAGTAACATTAGATAACATAAAAGCAATGAGGAAAAATAATACAATTCCTACAAGGAAACCACTATTCCTCTGCGTCCTTTTCAATATAAACGGCAAACCTTCACCGCGAATAAAAGATATAGAACAGTCCGCTTTGCGAGCAGCATTTCGAAATTTAGGCAAATCTGGAAGAGCGATAAAAAATAGAACATCTCCAGATTTCTGTTTTTTCACTTTCCACATAATAAGGCCGGATTGAGCGAGTCGATTTATCAAACGCTCAATCCCTTTCCCTTCCGCTTTAACTAATACTCTTCCAGTAATAAACGTTAGCCACTGATTCTTCAACAACGCCACTCCTATTCATCTAGATAATGAACCTCTTCTATTTTTCCTTCGAGCAATAGTTCATCAGGCAAAATAGTCTTGATGACGAATGAATGTCCTTTTATAAGCAGTTGCCCTTGTTTTAGCAATAGCCGCAATTCCTTATCTGTAAAAACAAGAAGTCCTTTATGATTTTCAATATAAATGTGTAATTGACCTACAATCGTTACTCTTGGCAAGTCCATGACAACGTCTGGAGGAAGTTCCATTTTGAATGCCATCCATTTTCGTAAGCTGTTAGTCCATTTCTTGGCCATAAAAAAGAACCCCCTTTCCTCTCATATGTATGAGAGAAAAGGGGGTTTCATTCTTCTGTTATGAACGTTTTGCCCTGTCGTAAGGCCTTAAGGCGCGTGGAGAACCCAGCACCTCTGACATGACTATCCCTTTAAGAATATCATTGGCTTGAAATTGGAATTCAGGGATCTGTTCATGTTTTATTTCTTGGTCAGACTGTTTAATTACTTTTACTCTTGCACGGTGTTTTTCCTCTTCTGCTTTTAACTCTTCCATTTTTTTCATTAGTTCTTCTTGTTTCTTATTAACACTTGGTTGAGCCTTGTTTATAAAAATATCCGCAGCCTCTTGCAAGTTTCGAGCTTTCGTAAGTTCAGGAAAAACTTCTTGTATTGGCTTAACTGTATCTTCAGCATCCTCATTGTAGGTTTGTATTGGCCTTGCAATTGGAGGCGGCATTCGATGTTCACGCTGTTGCTGTTCGTTGGCGCGGCCTTTGCGCTTAAAAATAAAACTGAGTGCTGCAATTAATAGAAATAATAAAATTTGTTCCAAAGGAGTTACCCCCTTTCAATTCGCGATACATTATTCTGGTTTATTTCGATCAACAGGTTTTGTCATTTTTCCAATGGAATCGCGCATATCTGTATCAGCACCGATATTTTTCATTGAAAAATAATCCATAACTCCTAGGTTCCCTGATTTTAATGCCTCAGCCATTGCTTGTGGCACTTCAGCTTCAGCCTCAACAACCTTCGCTCTCATTTCTTCAACGCGAGCCTTCATCTCTTGCTCATTTGCTACCGCCATTGCTCTTCTTTCTTCCGCTTTCGCTTGTGCAATTTTCTTATCAGCTTCCGCTTGGTCAGTTTGTAGCTGAGCTCCAATATTTTTACCGATATCAACGTCAGCAATGTCAATCGATAGAATCTCAAAGGCAGTACCAGAATCTAACCCTTTTGATAAAACTGTGCGTGAAATCATATCAGGATTTTCAAGGACCTTTTTATGATTATCACTGGAACCAATTGTAGAGACGACACCTTCACCTACACGTGCGATGACAGTATCCTCACCTGCACCCCCAACGAGGCGTTCGATGTTGGCACGTACTGTTATACGAGCTTTTGCCTTCACTTCAATACCATCCATCGCTACACCAGCAATAAATGGCGTTTCAATAACTTTTGGATTAACACTCATTTGTACAGCCTCTAACACGTTACGACCAGCAAGATCTATCGCTGCAGCACGTTCGAAAGTCAATTCGATATTGGCACGTTGTGCGGCAATTAACGCATTGACAACCCTGTCAACATTTCCTCCTGCAAGATAATGGCTTTCAAGCTGGTTTGTACCTACATTAATTCCTGCTTTATGGGCTTTAATTAATGGGTTTACGACTCTTCCAGGTATAACCCTTCTTAATCTCATCCCGATTAATGTAAAAATCCCAATTTTTACTCCTGCCGCAAGGGCGGAAATCCACAGTCCGATTGGTACAAATGTAAATAATACCGATAGGACAATGATTCCAATAATGATTGCTACGATTACAAAAATTAATTCTGGACCTAATGGCATAGTATTACCCCCTATATAAAATAAAGTCTACTGAATTTCTCTTACTACGATGCGTGAGCCTTCTACTTTCACGACTTTCACTTTTGTATTATTTTCAATAAAACTGCCTTCAGCAACTACATCAAGACGTTCATCATCCACTTTAACTGTGCCTGAAGGTCTTAAAGGTGTAACCGTAACTCCTTCACGCCCAATCAATTCAAGACGATTTACGTTTGATACGTAGCCACTTTCCGTGTTTGTCGAATCAGTTAGGATAAGCTTCTTAAATATATTCATCCGTTTACCAAACACCTTTAACATTATGATAATAGCTAAAATAGATAAAAATAAAGCAATTACGATGGAAATGGCCATGTGCAAGAGATTTCCACCAGCCAAGATGATACTGCCGATTACAGCCACTGTTCCTAGCAGCCCGGCGATTCCACCCGCCAGGAAAAACTCAGCTGCTATCAAGATAATACCAAGGACAAATAAAATGATGGATTCATAACCAGCAAGTCCTGCAACATAATGTCCAAAGAAAAATAGCAGCAATGCACTTAAACCCATTCCCCCCGGCAATCCAAAGCCAGGTGAATATAATTCAAGCACAAGTCCCAAACTAGCTATTGATAGAAGGATGGGAACAACAACAGGGTGCGTAATAAATCTAGCGATTTTTTCCGCAAAAGTCAATTTCACTGTGTGAACATTAGCATCTTTAAAACCTAGTTCTGAGAGAAGTGCATCTAAATTTTTTACGGTTCCTTCTGAGTAACGGACTTGTATAGCTTGTTCAGCAGTAAGTGTTAATAGCTTTCCATTTTCTTTTAATTTCGGTAGGTCTATACTTTTAGTCACCATCGCTTTTGCAATTTCAGGATCACGTCCATGATCTTCGGCCACACCAGCCATTGCAGCTAGCCACATACTCTCCGCTTTTTCTCCCGCGGTATTACCAGACCCGTCAATAGGAGCAGATGCTCCCATAGTAGCAGTTGGTGTCATGTAAATTTCATCTGAGTGAAACGCAATATATGCACCTGCAGAAATTGCTAAAGGATTCACAAATGCTACAGTATTAGTTTTCGTATTGGAAATTAAATTTCCTATTTTAAGAGCAGCGTCCACACTTCCTCCAAGAGTATCCATATCAAAAATAATCAATTCTGCATTATTTTCTTCTGCTGTATTAATTGCTCTGTTCAAATACGCATATAATCCTTGCTCTACTGTTTCATTAATTGGTATGACGTATACGTTCGCTCCTTTGCCATCTGCTTGTGCCGGTAATACAGATAATACTAGTCCTGCCAGCATACAGATAGCAATCAACACTCTCCTCATCAAATCCCCCCTTCCGAAGCGCTCATAACAGTAATACGAATAAAATCAGATAAAGATTCACAAATATTTGGGTTCCTCTTATTATTATACCTGAAAAAAGTAAAAAAGCCGACAAGCATTATGCTTATCGACTTTCTTTCATTGTTTATTACGATAAATACCGCCCAACTAGCTTGCTAACGAGTGATCCGTCTGCCTTTCCTTTTACTTTCGGCATCAAAATACCCATTACTTTGCCCATATCAGCTTTCGAAGCTGCACCTGTTTCAGAAATTGCCTCTTTCACAAGTACTTCCACTTCCTCTTCTGATAGTTGCGGTGGCATATATTTTTCCACAAAACCAAGTTCGTTTTGAACTTTATCAGCAAGATCGTCACGATCCGCTTTTTGAAATTCATGGAGGGAGTCTTTGCGTTGCTTTACTTCGCGAGAAAGGACTGTCAATTCTTCTTCTTCCGATAATTGTTGTTTGCCAAGCTTAATGGATTCATTTTGCAAGGCTGCTTTAAGCATTCGGATGACGGAGAGTTTTTCTTTTTCTTTATTCTTCATCGCTTGTTTCATATCTTCGTTTAAACGCTCAAGAAGACCCATATTTACACCCTCTTTAGAACTTGCGCTTTCTGGCAGCTTCTGATTTTTTCTTACGTCTTACGCTTGGCTTTTCATAAAATTCGCGCTTTCTGTATTCTTGTAAAGTCCCTGTTTTAGAAACTGTACGTTTGAAGCGGCGAAGAGCATCTTCAAGCGATTCGTTTTTACGAACTACTGTTTTTGACATCTCTCTTTCCCTCCCTCCGAACATAGCAATAACATGTTCATACACGGAAATCCATGTACTTTGCAATTATAATATAAGGCTTTTGACAGGTCAACAATCTTATTACTAAAAGGTAGTTACAAGCCTTTAAGCATGTCTAAAAAACTGCGTCATATATTTATTTGAGAGGTGAAGGACATGCTTTATATTCTTTTATTTATTATTCTAGCTGGTTGCTTTTTACTCGGAATGACGATGTTGAGGATTGGTCTTTTCAATTTATCCGGAAGTACCATGGAAAAATGGCTTCAAAAAATGACAAGAACGCCTTTTTTGGGGTTTCTTGCAGGTATTGGAATGACAGCAGTCCTTCAAAGCAGCTCGGCAGTCACGGTCATCGCTGTTGGACTTGTATCTGCTCGTATCCTCACTTTTCCACAAACAATCGGAATTATATTAGGTACTAATATTGGCACTACGGTAACTTTGGAATTTTTCACTTTTGATTTATCCAAAGTCATTGTGCCTCTCCTATTGATCGGATCTGTTTTACAATTTTTTAAAAATGTAAAAATAAAAAGCAGCAGCTTTATTTTACTTGGAATTGGCATTATTTTTACATCAATGAATGGATTTGAATGGCTATCTGGCCCACTTGCAGACATCGAATACATAGATAACTTAATATATGTTATGAAGGATCATTCTGTTATTTCTTTTCTTACAGGAACATTACTTACTGCAATTATACAATCGAGTACCGTCATAACTGGGATAGCCATGAGCTTCTTATCGGTTGGAACATTTCCGCTCGAAACGGGCATTGCTATAATGATAGGGGCAAATATCGGTACTTGTGCAACTGCCTTATTTGCATCTATCGGAGCAGGTCGAGAAGCAAGACAGACAGCGTTTGCCCATATATGGCTAAATGTTGGAGGCGCCATTCTATTTTTCCCCTTCATTTCATTATTAGCGGATTTGAGCCGTCTTCTTGCTATCGATCCTAATACTCAACTTGCACATGCTAGCGTTATTTATAATGTTGTCTGCTCACTTATTGTACTGCCTTTTGCTAAGGAATTTGGACTTTTTATTATTAAACTTCATGGTGGAAAAAAGTAGAATTAATAACTTGCATCTCCAGATAACCCTTTTACAATGGCAACTCCTGAGCTTGCTCCAATTCTAGTGGCACCAGCCTGAATCATGCCTTTAACATCCTCGATTGAACGGACACCGCCCGATGCTTTTACGCCAAGGTCGGGGCCTACAGCCTTTCTCATAAGTTCTATATCTTTTATCGAGGCACCTCCTGTTGAAAAGCCGGTAGAAGTTTTAACAAAATCAGCTCCTGCCTCTTTAGCAATTTTACATGCTTTTTCCTTTTCCTGATCTGTTAATAGGGAGGTTTCAATTATTACTTTAACTAATGCTTTTCCTTTCGCGGCTGCACAAACTGCTGCAATATCCCTTTCTACTAGCTCATAATTTTCATCTTTTAGAGCACCTATATTAATAACCATATCGATCTCAGTTGCTCCATTTTCGATTGCATTTTTCGTTTCAAATGCTTTTGTCTCAGGAGTAGTGGCACCTAAAGGGAATCCAATTACCGTACATACTTTAACATCCGTTGCTTTTAGTAAGCTTGAAACGTATTGCACCCATGTCGGATTTACACAAACAGAGGCAAAATGGTAATTTTTTGCTTCTTCACATAATGTAGTAATACTTTCTTTTGTTGCATCGGCCTTTAATAACGTATGATCAATATATCTTGCAATATTATCTAACATGTTTTAACAGGCTCCTTTACTTGGAAGTTGATATTTTTATTTATATTAACATTAATAAAGGCTATCCCAAAATGATACGGGATAACCTTCAATAAAAAAGTTAATTTACGCTTAATGTATAGTCTATTTTCCTACTAAATCGCCATTGAATTTTCTTCGGATATATCGTCCATTACACGTACGAACTGACCCTCATTATAAGGGTAGCCAGCTTTTGTAATTTTAACTTTTACGAGCTTTCCAACCATATCTTCTGAAGCTGGGAAAACTACTTTCAAATAGTTGTCTGTATATCCTTCGTACAGCCCACTCTCTGGGTTTTCTTTATACGGTTCTTCAGGAATGACTTCTAATACTTCATTTTCAAATTGTGAGGCGTATTCTTTTGCTAGCTGGTCAGACAATGTAATTAATCGATGTACTCGATCGTTTTTAATGTTTTCATCAATTTGATCTGGCATTCTAGCTGCAGGAGTACCTGTACGTTTTGAATAAGGGAAAACATGTAATTCCGAGAATTTATGTTCTTTGATGAAATTATATGTTTCCATAAATTCTTCTTCTGTTTCTCCTGGGAACCCTACGATAACATCTGATGTGATCGCGAGTCCTGGAAGTGCTTTTTTCAACAATTCCAACCTCTCTGCAAAAAATTCCATTGTGTATTTCCTGCGCATTCTTTTCAAAACGGTATTTGAACCAGACTGAAGCGGGATATGCAAATGTCTAACGACTAATTTTGATTTATCAATTACATCAATTACTTCATCTGTTAATTGACTTGCTTCAATTGAAGAAATTCGAATTCGTTTTAACCCTCTAACTTGAGACTCCAAATCGCGTAGTAATGCAGCAAGATTATAATCTTTCATATCTTCCCCATAACCACCCGTATGGATTCCAGTTAAAACAATCTCTTTATATCCCGCGTCAACGAGCTGCTGAGCTTGGCGAATGACCTCTTTCGGATCACGCGAGCGCATTAAACCGCGAGCCCAAGGAATAATACAGAAAGTACAAAAATTATTGCAGCCTTCTTGTATTTTTAATGAAGCACGTGTGCGATCAGTAAAAGCTGGAACATCCAGTTCTTCATAAACACGATTTTTCATAATATTACCGACGCCGTTAATCGGCTGACGTTCTTCTTTGTACTGTTCTATATAATCAAGCATTTTAACACGGTCTTGAGTTCCTACTACGACGTCAACTCCAGGTATCGCCATAATTTCTGCTGGAGAAGTTTGAGCATAACAGCCAGTTACACATATAACAGCATCAGGGTTTTGCCTAATAGCACGGCGAATTACTTGACGGCTTTTTTTATCACCTGTATTTGTTACCGTACAAGTATTGATAACATAAACGTCGGCATTGCTCTCAAAATCAACGCGTTCATAACCTTGTTTCTTAAATAATTGCCATATTGCTTCGGTTTCATAATGGTTTACTTTACAGCCCAGTGTATGAAATGCAACAAGAGACATAATTATCACCTCATTAATTCAAATTGATAGGAAATAGCGGTTAATGCATAAAGTGGCGCGGTTTCTGTTCGTAAGATTCTAGGTCCAAGACCGCATATTTCAAAACCATGTGATGTAAGTTGATCTTTTTCTGGAACTGTAATACCACCTTCTGGACCAAAGACAATTAATATTTTATCTTTAGGCTTAACAGACTGAAGGATTCTTACTAAATTGCTATTCTCGCCTTCTTTTGCCGCCTCCTCATATGCCACGATTTTCCAATCAAACTGATGACTGTATTGGATCATCTCGTTTAATGTATGTGGTCTATGGACAACAGGCAATAGCTGACGATGCGCTTGTTCGGCCGCTTCCTTTGCAATCTTATTCCATCTTTCCAGCTTTTTTGACTCTTTTTTACTCTCCCATTTTACTACTGAGCGAGTTGCAATAAAAGGGATAAATTCTGATGCTCCTAATTCTGTCCCCTTTTGGATGATCCATTCTAATTTATCCCCTTTTGGCAGACCGCTCGCTATTGCTATAAAAATAGGGAGTTCCTTATCTACGTTTTCAAAATCGATGATATCCGCCTCTAAAAACGAATCCAATATTTGGCTGATTTTTACTGTTGCAGCTTTTCCATCTTTGAAAACAACCCAAAACATATCATCTTCTTTCATCCTCATTACTCTGGAGATATGATGAAAATCATCACCGGATATGCTTATTGATTTTTGATCGTTATAAGTTTCATTTAAAAAATAGCGTTGCACCTTGACACCTCATCATAGACGCTTTGCGATGAAAGCAACCCAATCTTCCATTACTAATGTTTCCTCAATATCAAAACCAGCGGAAAGGATCGCCTCTTTTACTTCTTGTTTTTTTGGATGAATGATACCAGATGTAATGAAATAGCCACCCTGTTTAACAATGGATGCAGCATCGTTTGTAAGACGAATAATGATATCAGCTAATATATTTGCTACAACAATGTCAGTTTTACTCTCTATGCCTTCAAGCAAGTTTCCTTTTCGAACTTCAATACGATCGGAAACATGATTTATTTCTATATTTTGCCTTGCGGATTCTACTGCTACTTCATCTAAGTCCAAAGCTAAAACATGCTTTGCTCCTAATAATGCCGCAGCAATACTGAGAACTCCCGATCCTGTTCCTACATCAATGACATTTTGACCATTTTGGACAGTCTTCTCCAATGCTTGAATACACATGACAGTAGTAGGGTGGGTTCCCGTGCCAAAAGCCATTCCAGGATCAAGCTCAATAATTAGCTCATCACTTTTTACTCGATTATATTCTTCCCATGTTGGTACAATAGTAAATGTTTCAGATATTTTCACTGGATGGTAATATTTTTTCCAGGCGGATGCCCAGTCCTCTTCCTTTACTTCTGTTGTCGTCACTTGATTCATGCCAATATCAATATCAAATTTTATAAGATCATTGATTTCTTGTTTGATTGAATCGACGGTTTCACTAATAAAGCTATTAACTGGTAAATAAGCTTTGATGATGACTCCTTCCTCTGGGTAGTCTTCAGGATTTAAATCATAAATTTCTCCAAACCAATCTTCTCTCTCCTTCGTTAATTCAGCTGGATCTTCAATCACGACACCGCTAGCTCCAGCTTCATGGAGGATGTTGGAAATAGGCTCGATTGCTTCATTGGTCGTATGGATACTAATTTCGCTCCACTTCATTAAAAACCGCTCCAATCCAATTCAATTCATCAACTTTTAAAAGCGCGTTTTACCTTATCAAAGAAACTCTCATGCTGCTCGTCAAGAGTATCTCCACTCGTATCTGCAAAATCACGAAGCAATTGCTTTTGCTGCTCAGTAAGCTTCGTAGGAGTTATAACTTTTACTTGGATATGCTGGTCCCCTGTTCCATATCCTCTCACATTATGGACACCTTTTCCACGAAGTCGGAATCTTGTACCTGTTTGTGTTCCAGCTGGAATCTTCAGTTTTACTTTTCCATATAAAGTCGGAACCTCTATTTCATCACCAAGTGCTGCTTGTGCAAACGTAATTGGCATTTCACAATAAATATCATCGCCTTCACGCTCAAAAAATTCATGAGGCATAACATGGAATACTACATATAAATCCCCAGGAGGTCCTCCATTAATTCCAGGTTCTCCTTCACCCGAAACCCGCATTTGCTGACCGTCATCAATGCCTTGAGGGATTTTAACGTTAATTTTCCTACGTTTTTTGACCTTGCCGTCACCTCCGCAAGTACGGCATTTCTCTTTAATCAATTTACCCGTTCCATTACAATGATTACATACTCTACGATTAACGATTCGACCGAATGGAGTATTTTGTTCTACATTAAGCTGACCACTTCCATGACAATGAGGACATGATTCTGGTGTCGTACCTGGTTTTGCTCCACTTCCATTACATGTATCACATGTTTCTTCTCTTGGTATTTCGATAATTGTCTCTTTCCCAAACACAGCCTCTTCAAAGGTTAACGTCATCGTATATTGAAGATCTGAACCTTGTCTTGGCGCATTAGGATCCCTACGTCCGCCGCCGCCAAAGAAAGTATTGAAAATGTCTTCAAATCCGCCAAATCCCCCAAAATCGGCACCACCGAATCCACCACCGCCAAAGCCTTGTGGACCTTCGTGGCCAAATTGATCATATTGTGCACGTTTTTGGTCATCATTTAATACTTCATACGCTTCTGTTATTTCTTTAAACTTCTCATCCGCTCCCGCTTCTTTATTAATATCCGGATGATATTGTTTCGATAATCGTCTATACGCTTTTTTGATTTCGTCTTTTGTGGCGCTTTTCGATACTCCGAGCACCTCATAATAATCTCTTTTACTCATAAAAACACACTCCCGCGTCCTTTTCACATAAAGTATATTTTATCACAAATCGTATAGTGATTAAAAGTGAAGAATAATAATGACAGCTTATACGGAAAGGAAAAGCCAAAGCCGTTTAGATTGGCTTTGGCTTTTCCTACCACGATTATTTATTATCGTCATCTTTTACTTCTTCAAATTCAGCATCAACAATATTGTCGTCACCGCTAGCATTTGGGTCACCATCGGCTCCTTGTTGTGCCTGAGCTTGTTTTGCCGCTTCTTCATATAGTTTCATTGAAAGATTTTGAACGATTTCTTGTAGAGCGTCTTTCTTTTGACGGATTTCGTCTAAGTCGTTTTTATCAACAGCAGCTTTTAAAGCATCTTTTGCTTCTTCTGCTTTTTTCACTTCACCAGCATCTACTTTACCTTCGAGATCTTTCAAAGTCTTTTCAGTTGTAAAAATCAGTTGGTCAGCGTCATTTCGAAGTTCTACTTCTTCTTTACGCTGTTTATCAGCTTCAGCATTTTCTTCTGCTTCGCGAACCATACGATCTACTTCATCCTCAGAAAGACCGGAAGAAGATTTAATTGTAATATTTTGCTCTTTTCCTGTTCCTAAATCTTTTGCACTAACATTCACAATTCCGTTTTTATCGATATCGAATTTAACCTCGATTTGTGGAATTCCACGTGGAGCAGGTGGAATATCAGATAATTGGAAACGACCTAGCGTTTTATTATCTGCAGCCATCGGGCGTTCTCCTTGAAGCACGTGAATATCTACTGCTGTTTGATTGTCAGCAGCTGTTGAGAACACTTGTGCTTTAGATGTTGGAATAGTAGTATTTCTATCAATCAATTTCGTAAATACTCCACCCATTGTTTCAATTCCAAGTGAAAGTGGAGTTACGTCTAGAAGAACGACATCTTTAACATCTCCAGTCAGCACTCCACCTTGAATAGCTGCACCCATTGCTACCACTTCATCAGGGTTAACTCCACGATGAGGGTCTTTGCCCGTTTCTTTACGGATTGCTTCTTGAACGGCAGGAATTCTTGTAGATCCACCGACAAGAATAACTTTATCGATATCTGCAGCAGACTTACCAGCATCTTTTAATGCTTGTCGAGTTGGGCCCATTGTTCTTTCAACTAAATTAGCAGTTAATTCGTCAAATTTCGCACGTGTTAAATTGATTTCCAAATGGAGCGGACCAGCTTCACCAGCTGTAATAAATGGAAGTGAAATTTGAGTTGACGATACTCCAGAAAGATCCTTTTTCGCTTTTTCAGCTGCATCTTTCAAACGTTGCAATGCCATCTTATCTTTTGAAAGATCGATTCCGTTTTCTTTGCGGAATTCTTGAACAAGATAATCAATGATAACTTCGTCAAAATCATCACCGCCAAGACGGTTATCACCTGCTGTAGCCAACACTTCAAAAACGCCGTCTCCTAGTTCCATAATGGAAACATCGAATGTTCCACCACCAAGGTCATAAACTAAGATTGTTTGGTCTTCGTCCGTTTTATCAAGACCATAGGCAAGTGCAGCAGCAGTCGGTTCGTTAATGATTCTTTCTACTTCCAAACCAGCAATTGTCCCAGCGTCTTTTGTTGCTTGACGTTCAGCATCGTTAAAATAAGCTGGTACTGTAATAACGGCTTTTTCCACTTTTTCTCCAAGATAATCTTCCGCATATGACTTTAAATATTGGAGAATAGCAGCAGAAAGCTCTTGAGGAGTATATTCTTTTCCTTCGATTTCTTGTTTATATTGTGTTCCCATATGACGTTTAATCGACATAACTGTATTTGGATTCGTGATAGCCTGACGCTTCGCTACTTCACCAACTTGTCGTTCACCATTTTTAAATGCGATAACGGATGGTGTTGTACGATTTCCCTCGGGATTTGGGATTACCTTTGGTTCTCCACCTTCTAGTACCGCAACACATGAGTTTGTCGTACCTAAGTCTATACCTATGATTTTACTCATATTTCTTACCTCCCAAAATATGTAGACTATTGATTAACTTTTACCATTGAAGGTCTAATGACGCGGTCTTTAAGCTTATAGCCTTTTTGAAATTCTTCTACTACAATATTTGAGCCAAATTCTGGATCATCTGTTTGCATAACTGCTTGATGATAATTCGGATCAAATTCCTGACCTACCGCTTCAATTTGTTCAGCACCTTCATCTTTTAAAACATCGATAATGCTTCGATAAACCATTCGTACACCTTCAAGCAAGGCTTTCGATTGTTCATCATTCGGTTCAATTTGCAAAGCTCTTTCGAAATTATCGATTGCTGGAAGCAGGTTTGTAATTAAACTTTGAGATCTATATTTTTCGCTCGACTCCTTTTCAAGCTGGGAGCGTCTGCGGAAATTTTCAAAATCAGCATACAAACGCAAGTATCGATTTTCAGATTCATCCAATTTTTTCTCAAGCTCTGAAATCTTTATAGCAGATTCATCCACAACGTTCTCTTCTTTAAAAGAATCCTCTTTATCTTCATTTGATTCCGCTTGTCCAACATCTGCAGTATCATTTCCAACTACTGTTTCTTCTTTAAAAGAAGTGTTCGTTTCAGTTTCCTCTACCGCGCCATTTGTTTGCTCTTTTAATTGTTCAGTTTCTTTTGTTTGATTTTCCATAACAACTTCACCTCCTTAAAATTATTTCTTTATTGATGGTACAGTTTTGTTAATGCGATACTCAAATCCTTACTCAAAAAATCTAATAAACTAATGACACGTGAATATTCCATTCTAGTTGGACCCAATATAGCGATCGTTCCAACATCTTCCTCGCCTATAGAATAGGTAGCAGTAATGAGGCTGCAATCTTCCATTTTCGTATTCTCATTTTCCTTACCGATCTTAACATGAATTCCACGTGGTGTATGTTTGAACAATTCGTAAATTCCCTGTTCTTGTTCAATCATATCCATAATAGAGCGGATTTTTTCAATGTCTTTAAACTCAGGCTGATTGAGCATATTGGTTTTTCCGCCAAAAAATAATCGATCTGATTGAGGCAAGTCAACAGTAGATATTATTGAATTAAGCAATATATCATATTGTTGGATATTTCTTTGCAAGAGTGCTGCCACTTCTTTATAGATTGTTTCCCTAAGATCGGCAATAGAAACACCCATTAATTTATCATTTAATATGTTCACAAGCTTTTCAATCTCTTCAGGAGCCATATTTTCCGGAAGCGTGAAAATACGATTTTCTACATGCCCAGTGTCAGTGATGATGATTGCGACTGCCGTTTCCTTATTTAACGGAACGATTTGCAACTTTTTCAATTTATTTTCTTTAACTGCAGGTCCAAGTAATATCGCTGTATAATTTGTTAATTCCGATAGGATTTTAGCAGATTTTTGTGCGATATTCTCCAATTCAAATATTCGTTCTGCAAAAATAGAATGGAGTTTTTGAATATCATTTGCATGTAGAACCTGAGGAGCAAGCAAATGATCTACATAATAACGATACCCTTTCTCAGAAGGAACTCTTCCGGAAGAAGTATGAGTTTTTTCTATAAATCCCCATTCTTCCAAATCGGCCATCTCATTTCGAATGGTGGCAGAACTAAGAGGAATATTTATTTTTTTGGAAAGACTGCGAGAGCCGACAGGTTGTGCAGATCGAATAAAATCATCAATGATCACTTGAAGTATGAGAAGCTGACGATCTGTTAGCAACATTTATCACCTCTGTTAGCACTCTGTTCTGATGAGTGCTAAATCTATAATAAAAGTATCAAAATGCTCTGGTGATGTCAACGATTTTACACATACACAATCAGAGAAGAAATGCTTGAAAAACCTCGTTTCCCAATAACTTACCCCTATTAGTCAAATATAAAAAATCATTATTCATTGTTAATAGCCCACGATTCATCATTTCATGAATAGGTTCTTTAAAAACATCCATCATATTTTCATTATATTTTTGGTGAAAATGACTTAATTGTACTCCTTTAATCTTCCTCAACCCAAGGAACATTTCCTCTTCCATTTTTTCTTTTTTTGTAATTTTATTTTGATCAAAAATAGGTCTCTTTCCTTCGCTGATCGGCTGCATATATTTTTTTAAGGGGCCAGCGTTGGAATACCTAATGTCATTTATATAACCGTGTGCTCCTGCACCAAACCCAAAATACTCCTCGTTATTCCAATAGACCAAATTATGTTTACTTTCATATCCAGGCTTCGAAAAGTTGCTGATTTCATATTGGTTCAACCCACTTGTCTCCATTTGTGACATTAACATTTTATACATTTCGGCTTCTACATCTTCGCTCGGAAGAATTAATTTACCTTTTCTCATTAAATTATAGAAAACCGTTTTCGGCTCAACAATTAATGAATAACTTGAATAATGTGGTAATTGGAGATCGAGCGCTTCTTTTAATGTGGCTTCAAAATCATCGATCGTTTGTCCTGGCAATGCGTAAATCAAATCGATGCTTAAATTGGTAAAACCACATTGCATGGCTTTCTCCAATGAGGAATATACATCCTCCACCCTATGAGTTCGACCAATTTTAGCAAGAAGTTCATTATTGAAGGATTGGACGCCAAAGCTAATTCTATTAACTCCATATTCAGCTAATATTTTTAATTTATCTATAGATAAATCCCCTGGATTGGCTTCAAATGTAAACTCCCCTTCAGTAAACGGCAAATATTTCCTAATACCTTTACAAAGAGTTTCTAGTTGTTGTTCGTTAAGAGAAGTAGGAGTTCCGCCGCCTACAAAAATAGTATCTAAGTTTTGAGTGGGAGTTTCATTAAGGACGATTTCGAATTCTTTTATAAGTGACTGTACGTATTCATCTACTGGCTGTCCCTTTAAAAACACTTTATTAAAATCACAATAATGGCAAATATGCTCACAAAATGGAATATGGATATATGCTGACTTCATTTTTATCACACCTTAACTATGGTCAAGAACAAAAGCGCAAGCGCCTGTTTAGCGACGTACAGGCCCGCATGATGCGGGTCCGTCGACATTGCCACAGGACGTGGCGATTTTAGTCGACGTTCCTCCTTAGGGTTCTGACGAGATAAAGGAAACACAGTGAGCCTAAAGGCGAGCTGATGTTGACTTATCGTAGGAAGAAACCGTAAGTTTGCTAGTCGCTAGGCGCTGGAGCTAGACGGGAACTACTTTCTTAAAAGTTATCCACAAAGTTCTAATCTTTATTTTCCTAAGCGAAAACGAAAGGGAAGTGTGGTATGAGTAATCTCATACTTTACCTTCCCTAAACTAACGTTATTATTTTGACTTTCCTTGGTCATCTCTTTTTAACACGGCCATAAACGCTTCTTGTGGAACTTCAACGGAGCCAACTTGCTTCATCCGTTTCTTTCCTTCTTTTTGTTTTTCTAATAATTTTCGCTTCCTGGAAATATCGCCGCCGTAACATTTAGCCAAAACGTTTTTACCCATTGATTTAATTGTGGAGCGGGCGACTATTTTTTGCCCGATGGCTGCCTGGACTGGAACTTCAAATTGCTGTCTTGGGATAAGTTCTTTTAACTTTTCTACAATCACTTTTCCTCTGTCATAAGCGAAATCGTGATGGACAATGAAGCTAAGGGCATCGACTTTTTCCCCATTTAATAAAATATCCATCTTCACTAATTTTGAAGGTTGATATCCGATCATTTCATAATCAAATGAAGCATAGCCCTTCGTATTTGATTTTAATTGATCGAAGAAATCATACACAATTTCGGAAAGAGGAATTTCATATATGACACTTACCCTAATGTCATCTAAGTATTGCATGTCGACAAAATGTCCACGCTTTTGTTGAGATAATTCCATGACCGCCCCGACATAATCATTCGGTACCATCATAGACGCTTTTACATACGGTTCTTCCACATGATCAATTTTTTGCGGATCTGGCATATTAGATGGATTATCCACACTTAATACTGTTCCATCCGTCATATATACTTTATAAATTACGCTTGGTGCGGTCGTAATTAAATCGATATTGAATTCTCTTTCAATCCGCTCTTGGATTATTTCCATATGAAGCAGCCCTAAAAATCCACAGCGAAATCCAAATCCAAGCGCTTGAGAAGATTCAGGTTCATATTGAAGCGAAGAATCATTCAACTCTAGCTTTTCAAGCGCCTCTCTTAGATCATTGAACTTAGCTGAATCGATAGGATAAAGACCACAAAACACCATTGGGTTTAACTTACGATACCCTGGCAGCGGTTGATTAGCGGGATTTTTTACACTCGTAATCGTATCCCCAACTCGTGTGTCCCCTACATTTTTTATCGATGCTGTTAAAAATCCTACATCTCCTACCGTGAGTTCCTCCACGAGCATCGGCTTCGGAGCATGAACTCCGACTTCCAGTACTTCAAATTCCTTACCGGTAGCCATCATCCGTATTTTGTCGCCAGCTTTTACTGTACCTTCCATTACACGAATATACGTAATGACGCCGCGATAGGGGTCATATAAGGAATCAAATATGAGAGCTTTTAACGGTCCTTCGGAGTCTCCAGAAGGTGCCGGCACTTTTTCCACAATCTGTTCCAAAATGTCTTCTATTCCAATACCTGCTTTTGCAGATGCCAATACAGCTTCAGAGGCATCTAGACCTATCACATCTTCAATTTCTTTCCTAACTCTTTCGGGGTCAGCCGCAGGTAAATCAATTTTATTGATTACAGGTAAAATTTCCAAATTATTATCAAGAGCCAAATAGACGTTTGCTAATGTTTGCGCCTCAATACCTTGAGCGGCATCGACGACTAAAATTGCTCCTTCACATGCGGCGAGACTTCTAGATACTTCATATGTGAAATCGACGTGACCAGGTGTATCTATAAGATGGAATGTATAATCCTCGCCATTTTTAGCGCGATATTTTATTTGGACAGCATTTAATTTTATCGTAATACCGCGTTCTCTCTCTAAGTCCATGGAATCTAGCAGCTGATTTTTCATTTCTCTAGATGTGAGAGCTTTCGTTTGTTCAAGAATACGATCGGCCAAAGTAGATTTACCATGGTCGATATGAGCTATTATTGAAAAGTTACGGATTTTCTCTTGTCTCTTTTTTCTTTCTTCTATGTTCATCGTGTTCACTCCTGTTAATCGACGCAAGTATGCTAGCGTAAATTATAACAGCAGTACAATCAATGAGCAAATAAAATTAAAAGCGCAAGCGACTTGTTGATCGACATACAGGCACGCCAGTTGCGGGTCCGTCGACAAACACATAAGGACGTAACGGTTTTAGTCGACGTTCCTCTTTTGACCTTCGACTGAGATAAAGGAAACACGATGAGCCTAATACGGAGACTCGTTGTTTAATTACTCAATAGAGAAGGACAGGAAATTTGCTAGTCGCTAGACGCAATATAATTAGAAAGGCTACCTATGATTATAAGTAGCCCGCCCTTTATATCATTCGTATTGATAAGATTTTAGCTATAGACGTTCCAATCTACATAGCGAACACAAAGCTTTATAATAAGCTCGAAATGAAATCAAATATTTTTTGGGCAATAGTTGTTACAATATTTGCTAGGGATTTACCAACTTCCGAAAAAAAATTATAAGCTTTTACTTCTTCAAGTTTCTCTTTTTTCTCTTCAAGATTGAAAGTCGGAAGATCTCTGCCCATAAAGTTTGTTTCTACTTCTCCTGCTTCATTTTGATGGATATTTACTGGTGTTTGGAATGAATCATCTGTATAACCTTTCATATTAAGCATTCCTTCATTGGCTTTGTTCATGCCAATCATAACGCCTATAAACAAAACGCCAAAAAGTAAAAGGCATTTAACTAAAAAGTTTCTCATCATTCCAACACCTCCTCTATCATTTTCTCTAGTAAATGTTATGACTAGGAACGAAATGATAGAACTACATTTTATCTAGTTTTGAAACCTGCATCCGTTTGATCCACTGCAGAATGAAGTCCGGCATTTAGACCTGATGCTAAAAGATTTGCCATATCTTCAATAAATACATCAACTTCTTTTGGGGTAACCATCAAATTATGGCCGAGTGGGGACAATACTTCATGAATGAGTCTTCTTTTTTCATCTTCTTCAAGCGTTCCGACCATCCCTAAAAATGTTTGTCTTTGTCTCTCTTCCGGCAAATCTTCTTCACTTAGCTTTCTTTTTTCTCCAAATGTTAAGCCTGCGGGAGCAAGAGATCTTGACGGTCTAGAAGACTCCTTTATCTCCTTTCCAAAATGCTTAAGTAAAAAATCAATCGTATCACTCGTAATGGTAACGGCATCTACTACAGTAGGAACTCCAATCGAAATGACTGGCACCCCTAATGTTTCCTTACTCAATTCCTTGCGTTTATTTCCAACACCTGAACCAGGGTGAATGCCAGTATCTGAAATTTGAATGGTTGAATTAACTCTTTCGATTGAACGAGATGCGAGAGCGTCAATTGCTATAATAAAATCAGGCTTCGATTTTTCTGCAACCCCAAAAATAATGTCACTTGTTTCAATTCCTGTCAGTCCCATGACACCTGGTGCAATGGCGCTTACAGGTCGATATCCTTTTTCAACTTGATGGGATTCAAGCTCAAATAAATGCCTTGTAATAATAAGATGTTCACAAACTTGAGGCCCTAGAGCATCAGGGGTAACATTCCAATTTCCTAATCCAACGACTAAGCAACTCGCGGATTTAGGAATATTCATCATATCTAAAAATCCACTGAATTCTTTCGCAAACGTTTCTCCTACTTGTTGTTGCAATACTGAATCCTGCGACCTAATTCCTTGAACTTCAATCGTTAAGTAATGTCCCGCTTTTTTTCCTAGCTTTTCTTCACCCTCAGGAGTAATAGTGGCTAAAGATATTTTTATATCGCCTTCCATTCTTTCCTTAATCAAGACCCCATTTATTTCCTTCTGTTCTACTTTATCTTTCTTTTTACCGGTCAATTGGGCTAAAGCCATTTCAAATGCTTCTTTTGCCAAATCGGTTCTTACAGAATAACGGCTTAAATCAATCTCATTATTTTTCATTCATTTGACCTCCTAAAAGGAAACTTTATTTCCCATCCTTTCCTTTCAAACCATTTTTCATTCAGAAGTATTGCATTCCTATTATTCGTTTGATAAAATATCTCTTGTTCTTATTGTTATGAATAACGGTATATTAGTGAAAGTCGAGCGAGATACAACCTCGATCATTGTCAGGAGGTGAATGGAATGCCAAACATTAAATCTGCTATTAAACGAGTAAACATCAACGAAGCAAAAAATGCTCAAAATTCCGCTGCTAAATCAGCAATGCGTACTGCAGTTAAAAAATTCGAATCAGCTGTTGAGCTAAACGAAGAAAATGCTAAAGATCTTTTTACGAATGCCGTAAAGCATCTTGATAAAGCTGCAACTAAAGGCTTGATCCATAAAAACACAGCTAATCGCCAAAAAGCACGTCTAGCTAAAAAATTAAGCAAAATGGCTTAATCAATTTAAAAGCTAAAATTCAAAACGCCCCTTATTAAATAAGGGACGTTTTTTTCTTTTCTAGGAAATTATAGATTGGAACCTTGTGGAACTTTTATGCAGGTAGTTCCCGTCTAGCTCCAGCGCCTAGCGACTAGCAAACTTTCGGTTTCTTCCTACGATAAGTCAACATCGACTCGCCTTTTATGTCCAGCTACGGGCGCCAACCCCTCGAGGTCAATTAACCTGAGTCAATAAAGTCAAAAAGCGACTTTTTTGACTCAGAACATTTGCTTGTCGGGGCTGATCAGGCGCCTTCCGCTTTTCATGGCTCATCGTGTTTCCTTTATCTCGTCAGAACCCTATAGAGGAACGTCGACTAAAAACCGCCACCTCCTGTGGCGACGTCGACGGACCCACATCCTGTGGGCCTGTATGTCGCTGAACAGGCGCTTGCGCTTTTGTTCTTTAAGATATTTTTAGGTGACCCAATTTAAATAAAAATAGTTCTAATGAAACTTCTCTTCCTGATCCACCAGTTTTTATTTGTTCATCTGTTTGTGCGAGAAAATGAATAATTTTTCCAAGTTCTTTTTCTGTAAAAGAACGTGCTTGTCCAGATGCAAGTTTTACACGAAATGGATGCATTTTGAGTATACTCGCAATCTGCTGTTGCCCATATCCTCGTTTCATAAGCTCTTTTACTTGATAAATGAGTCGGAATTGACTAGCCAAGAGCGCTAAAATTTTTATAGGTTCTTCATTTTGCTTTCGTAAATCATAATAAATTCTAAAAACCTCTTCCATTTTTCTTTGTACTACTTTATCCACTAAATCAAATATATTCTGTTCCAAAGATCTGGAAGTGAGCCTTTCGACAATATCAGCCGTAATCATTTTTGAATCCTCTACATATAAAGACAGTTTTTCCAGTTCTGAATGAATATTCATTAAATCTGTGCCAACTAAGGACAAAAGCAATTCGATTGCCTTTTCATCAATATGTTGACTTTTCGCTTCTATCTGCCCTCTTATCCATATCCGCAATTCACCCTCAGTTAGCTTTTTTGCCTCGATTATTTCAGCATTTTTTTTAAGTAATTTTGTTAACTTTTTTCTCTCATCTAATTTTTCAACATTCCCTGCAAACACTAGTATGGAATAAGGAGCTGGTGTTTCAATATACGCTTCCAGCTTTTTTAAGTTATGTTCTACTTTTTCTTTAGATTTTTCAGTGGTTAAAAATATCGGATTATTTAAAAACACTAATTTTCTTTCTCCAAAAAACGGAAAGGTTTCTGCGTCCTCAATTGCCACTTCTACCGGAGTTTCCTCCATGTCGTATACAGATAAATTAAAATCCATTTCTTCTTCCGTTAACACATTTGTCACTAATTTTTGTTTCGTCTCGTTGATTATAAAGCCTTCAGTTCCATATAATAAATACAGTGGTGAAAACTGTCTTCTTTCTATTTTTTCCCAAGGTTTCATGTCTATGCCCTGCCTTATTCAGTATCTTACTTCTATCGTATGAAAGCTGGGCACATTTGACAAGAGGCAAAGGGGACAATCCACCAAGTGAAAGTTGTCCCCGATCTATAATGAACACTTCAAAATAAGGCCTAGGATACTTACTTTGAAGCGGATAAAATTTTTATTAGCCTCCGGAGTTTCCATAAGCAAAAGTTTCAATTAAGAAACTTGTAATTGTATTTTGGCCTTCTTCATTAAAAGTATGGGTGTCAACTCTTGTCAGCAGTGGTAATGGAATTGTGGATTTTTTTTTGAACTTCGTCTATACTATAGTGGAAATAGGAGGGGTAGTCGTGAATAAATTTGAACAAAATGTCCAATCAAAACGTAATGATGCAGTAGATTCTGGTGTTGGTTTTGGAGTCTCCTTTCTTTTCTTTACAGCTATTTTCGTGATTGGAACAGTAATTGAACTTCTCGGAAAATAAGAAAAAGGCTTGCACCTCGCAAAAAGAAGTTTGTCAAACAAACTTCTTTTTTATTTTTACAGGAATGATTAATTCCTACTTTGTGGGTAACTTACTTAAGAGAATTTCCGCCTAGCGAAACCATCCAGTCACTAAGAACCGCCATGTCCCTTAGTTCAACCCACATCCTGTGTCACTTGTGTTATGATTCTGCCGCTATTGTTCTCATTTTTGTACTTTATATGGTTCATCTTATTTCATAACGGTATGAAAGGTTCCACCTCTTTTTGTAAATAAATAATGTATAGCACCTTGTTCGTCCGTCCGATATATGTAAACTTTGTTTTCCTCCAATATGTCAAGTACTTGTTTATGTGGGTGACCGTAACGATTTTTATATCCAGCGGAAATAATCGCAAAATCTGGTTGTACAAAATGAATAAAATCAAAAGTTGATGATGTTTTACTACCATGATGTCCAACTTTTAAAACATTTGCATTTAACTTCTCATATGCCCGTATGATTTCTTCTTCCCCTTCTTTTTCTACATCACCCATAAAAATCCAGCTCAATCCTCCAAAAATGGCAAATAATACGAGTGAACTATTATTCCCTTCATAATGATCATCAAAAGGAAAAATGAATTGGAATCGCCCTGATTTGTTTTCCCATCCGGTTCCCGCTTTTTCTTCAAAAACGGGAATATCATATTTTCCCGCACTGTTAAGGATTTCCCCCATCAAATCATTTTCCCAAGAATTAGGAGAAATATATATTTCATTAATAATAATTTCCCCAAATAATTCTTTCGCAGCACCGATATGATCGGTATCACTATGAGTAAGAATTAATTTATCAATTTTTCGAATTCCTTTACTTTTTAACACAGGTATTAATATTTGCCTCCCTACTTGAAAAGGCTTTTTGCGTTCCTGCCATTCAGGTTCTGGAAAACTGAGCTGTCCTCCCGTATCAATTAAATATGTGCCGCGGTTATACGGCAGTTTTATTAAGGTGCTATCTCCTTGTCCGATATCGATAAAGATGACTTCCCCTTTTGGTGAATATTGTATTGACGCCATATGGATAAGCATTATTAATGTTAATGGTAAAACAGCAACAATTCTCGTTTTCCGTTTTTCATTTAAAAAGACATACAAATAGGCTCCAATCACCATAAAAATGATACTGTACATACTTGGTTTTCCAGTAACAATCGTCGAAAAATTATTCAAACTTAACATTAAAGCAAACTGTTCCGAATAATAAACGAGGGCAGCAATAAAATCAGCTAAAAAGGCAAAAAGTCTCTCACTAAAAAACTTAATCGTAAATAAACTTAGAATTGATGGTAAAACGACAGCAGTATAAAAAGGAACAAATAAAACGTTGGCGATGATGCCGATTAAAGAAAATTCAAAGAAGTGGAAAGCTAAAATCGGAAAGGAAGCAAGTGTAGAAACAATGGAGATATCCGTCATTTTTCTAATATAGGAATGAGTTTTTTCAAATATTGATTTTGAAGAAACAATTAGGCAAAAAGTGACGCAAAAAGAAAGTTGAAATCCAGCATGATAGATCAAATAGGGATCAATACTTAGAAAAGTAATAAAACTGATAGATAAAGCATCGAGCGTCGTAAAAGGAAGCCTCCATTTTTTTGAGGTTAGTAAAAGCAATGTCATCAGTACAGCTCTTATTACCGGAGGATTAGATCCGCTTATCACTGCATAGATGGGTAGGATGACCATGAGAAGCCAATAAATGGTTTCTTTCGGAATACCAAGACGAAGAAAAATTAAATAAATCAACCCAACAAGAAAAGCGATATGCAACCCGGAAATTGCCAATAAATGAACAACGCCAATTTGTTGATAGGTACGATATGTATCCTCTGCAAATGAAGATCGATCCCCGAAAATCAAGGCGTTCGCATAGGGAATTAGTTGTTCCGGGAAGCTGGATTCCACATATTTTACCCCTACAGCTCGAATGTTTTGCAAAAAAGCTCTAAAGGATGGTTTGGAGTAATAACATTCATTCCATGATAATCTATTCGTTTCAAGTATCCAATGGATATTTTGTCTATACAAATATTGTCCATAGTTAAAGGTAAATTGGTTGCGGTTTCGTTCAGGAATCACTAATTCGCCAGCAATTGGACATATTGTTCCCGCATGAATATTCATTTCTAGCATTAATTTTTCTTCTTCATTTTGAATTGTATAATGGAGGAGGAGCTTTTCATTGGTGGAATTCACGATAGCTTTTAATCGGTTTCCGTCAATTTGAGGAACTTCATGGAAGGTTACATACATGGAAGTACTGCCTTGATCAAACAATGAAGTATTATTTTTTTCATTTATAAAAGCCAAAACCATAGAAAATATAAAGAATGCGGAAAAAAATATTAATAACTTCTTTTCCTTTTCCAAGATAATTCTTATGAACCCAATTAATATAAGAATAAGAGTTAGAGTGTGAAATTCAAAGATCAGCATAACACCAGAGAGTGCAGCAATTGCTGCATAAAACCACTTTCCTGTTACCATCGCAACTCCTTTCTTAAATAATTGGAGGGCTGTATGTACTACAGCCTCTCCAATTTGTCTTTACTCAGCAAATGATAAAAATATCTCTTTGTTAAAAGGGACCTGTTCAACTACAACGCCTGATTGTTCAAATAATTCAATGGCATAAGGATGATTTTTATAATCTTCAGCATAATAAACAGCTTTTATTCCCGCCTGTATTATTGCTTTACAACATTGTAAACAAGGAAAATGCGTAACGTAAATTTCTGCATTTTCGGTCGGAACTCCAAACTTAGCACATTGCAAAATGGCATTCATTTCAGCATGAATTGTCCTTACACAATGATTATCAATGACATAACATCCTTCATCAATGCAATGGACACCTCCGGCAATAGAGCCATTATAACCTCCCGCTATTATTCTTTTATCCCTGACGATTGTGGCTCCCACAGTAAGCCTTGTACATGTACTTCTATAAGATAGTAGATGGCTCTGTGCCATAAAATATTGATGCCAAGATATTCTCTCCATAAAAGTCTCCCTTTTCCGTTTTCTTCAGTTTATCGACATTTGTAGAAAATAGTCAATTACTTAATAGTAATTAAGTCTTGCAGCCTTTCAAAGGTTTTTGCTCCTATCCCCGATATTTTTTGGATATCTTCTACTTGTTTAAAGGGTCCATTCTCTTCTCTATATTCGATAATGGCCGTCGCTTTTGCAGGACCGATTCCTGGCAACGTCTCTAGTTCAACCGAATTCGCTTTATTTATATTAACTTTATCATTTTGTTTTGAGGGAGAAGTATCATTGAAAAAAAGATTTTCAACTTCCTCACCAACCTTAGGAATATAAATGACCATTTCATCGTAAACTTTCTGAGCAAAATTTACTTGTCCTTCATCTGCTTTTTCGACCAATCCCCCAGCTTTCTCGATCATATCGAAAACTCGATCGCTTTCAATCGCTTCATATATTCCAGGAATCTTCACAGCGCCCTTTACATCTACAAAAATTTTAGAAGGATAAGATTGATCCTCTTTTATCGTCTCTATCCCAGGGTTTTTAGCTTCTTCTAATGGAAGATTAGCATTTACAACTACTTGGTTGTCCTTTGGCTGACTTAAAAACAAGAAAGTGGCCAGTCCAACAACAATTGCTCCAACCAATAACGTTTTATATTTCTCTAGCCAAATCAATTTTAAAACCACCTCACAGGAAATGAATATTTTATTTTTGATGGCATACATTTGTTAGGAGAGAAAGGCGAAGGAGGGACAAGAATGAAGGTCGGGCTAATCGGGACTGGAAATATGGGTACTATTCTTTCTGAGGCATTAATTGACGGAAATGCAATATCTCCTTCAGAAGTAATAGTTGTAAACAGGACGAAGGCTAAAGCTGAAATGCTTAAACATAAATATGAAGATATCGTTGTAGCTAATTCCATTGACGAAGTGATTAATAATTCCAACCTCATTTTTCTTTGTGTAAAACCTAGTGATTATTACTCACTTATTCAGGAGAACAAGCAATATTTTAAAAATGACCAGTGTCTCGTTTCCATTACTAGTCCTATTCAAACTACTTGGTTGGAAAAATTATTACCCTGCTCATGTGCAAGAATTATTCCAAGCATAACAAATAGGGCACTTTCTGGAGTCACTCTCACTACTTTCGGAGCATTATGCGATCAAAAATGGCAGAAACAATTGAAGGACATGTTTTCACAAATTTCGGTTCCAATTCAAATAGAAGAGGAAATCACTCGGATTTCTTCTGACATTGTTAGCTGTGGTCCAGCTTTTTTTAGTTATATTACTAGAAAATTTATAGAAGCAGCCGTTTCGGAAACATTAATTGATAAAGAAACTGCTACAAAACTCGCTGAAGAAATGCTCATTGGTCTCGGAGAATTATTGCATAAAGGGTATTATTCTCTTCCTACATTAGAAGAAAAAGTTTGTGTTAAGGGCGGTATTACAGGAGAAGGAATAAAGGTGTTGGAAAAAGAACTTGATGGAGTTTTTGAAAAGGTGCTTCAAGCGACCCATGCAAAATTTAACGAAGAAGTTGAAATATTAAAAAAAGACTTTATAGTATAACCTATTATACTTGTTTCTTTTAAAACTTCAAGTCATCGTGAAAGGACGGCTAAATAATTTAGCCGTCCTTACTCATTCATTTTTTATGCATTATATTTTTGACATGCAAAAAAAACTCTCTCTGATGTTTCAGCAGGGGCCTCCTCCGTAAAATCTGCGGTAACAGATTTAATAGAAAATCCTGTTTCTGTAAGCCAATTAATATATTGGTTTATTGTATATGTACGTTGTTTATGAATTTCATCAAATCGATCGTACTTTCCCGAGTCTTCATCAAATACGAAAAATGTTAGCTCATGCTCTACCGATAAAGGGTATTCACCTGGAAAGCTTGTCCAAATATAAGAAACATCTTCGTCAGCAAGCGAATATGTCTCCTTCATAAATTGTTGGATTTTATTTGGTGAGTGAATATCGAATAAAAATAAACCGTCATCACTTAAATGAGAATACACATGATTGAAAGTCTTTTTTACATCGTCAGGAGTATGTAAATAATTTAAAGAATCACAAAAAATAGAAATAATATCAAAGGTCCCTAGTTCTTCTAATAAAGTCATATCTTGTTGATATAATTGAATCTTAAGCCCTTTCCTCTCTGCTTTTTCCTTGGCGACCATTAACATATCATCGGATATATCGACCCCTGTGACATCAAATCCGGCTTCGGCCAATAAAACGGATAATTCGCCTGTACCACAAGCCAAATCTAATATTCGATCTCCTTCAATAGAATATCTTTTCTTTTCGTTTTTTAAATAATCAAGCCAGTTTGAGTAGGGTACATCCATCATTAAGAAATCATACACATACGCCAATCGTTCATACGTCACGATTCAATTCACCTAAAACATCTTCAAACGGAGCATCTCCCCAAAGCCTCTCCAAATTATAATAACTTCTTTCATCCCGATGGAAGACGTGTGCAATGATATTACCCATATCAATTAACACCCATTTCGCTTCGTCGAAGCCTTCCAGCTTATTTACAAAGAGACCAGTTTTATTCGCTTCATCTTTAATTTCTCTTGCAATCGCTTGAACTTGTTTTTCCGAGTTCCCATGGCAAATTATAAAATAATCGGCAATTAATGATATGCCTTTCATATTTAATACTACTATTTCTTCCGCTCTTTTATCGTCGGCTGCTTTTACTACTGTTTTTAATAATTCTTCTGTTTTCAAACTTTGTTGCCTCCTTTAAATGAAACCTCTGTTTTTTGTTGATTTCGCTAAAACCAACATAACAACAATGTTAGCAATATGCATTATCAATTTTTATTGAGAATAAAAAAATTGTAAGCTTCAAAAGTATCTGGATAAATTGCTGCTTTTTTCTCAACTAGGAACGAAATTGTATTGCTTATTGCTTTATAAACCGCTTGATCTAAATCTATTTTGGCTAACTTTCTCGTTTCAACTACACCCGGAAAATTTCGCCCTGGCTCAATATAATCGGCAAGGTAAATAATTTTTTCTAAAAGACTCATATTCGCTCTACCCGTTGTATGAAATCGAATCGCATTCAAAATATCTTCATTCTCTATTGCAAATTCTTTTTTCAATATATACGCAGCTGCAGGTCCATGCCACAACTCTGGATGATACAGCAGTAATCGTTCATCTTCTTGCGCTGCAATTAGGAAATTTTTCAATTCACTTATTGGCATTAGTTTCGCATAGTCGTGAAAAATCGCAGCGATTTCCGCTTGTTCTTTGTCCGCACCGTATTTTTCTGCTAGCTTTATGGCTGTCTCAACTACTCCAAGTGTGTGTTGAAACCTCGGACCTTTTATCTTACTTTCAACGATTCCCAGTGCTTTTTCACGATCCATACAACTGATTCTCCTCAATATAATTAATAACTCCATAAGGCAAAAGATAATTGATTGTTTCACCATTCTTAGTTCTTTTTCTAATCATGGACGATGATATTTCTATAAACGGCACTTCAATCGGGATAATGGGATAAGAACTTTCAAGCTCGTAATTTGGTCGATTGACCCCAACGAACTTAATCATCTTCATTAATTCATCAACTTGATGCCAGTTAGGCAAATACTCCACCATATCCGCTCCTATAATGAAATAATATTCATTTTCAGGATTCCGTTCCATTAACATTTTCATCGTATCATACGTAAAAGATCTCCCTTTTCGCTCCAACTCTATTTTTTCAATCGAAAAAAAGGGGTTACCTTGGATGGCTAGTTCCAACATTCTTATTCGATCTCTATTCGACGTATGACTCTCTCTTTCTTTGTGCGGAGGCTCCTGATTTGGCATAAATTGTATCTCATCTAATTCTAAACGGTGAAATACTTCATTTGCGATAATTAAATGGCCAAGATGTGGAGGATCGAATGTTCCGCCCAAAATACCTATTTTTTTTCTCATATTGTTCACCATTAAACTGGCAATGTAATTTCTTTATGCTCTCTAGACTCTTTATAAACAACAATTATATTCCCGATAATTTGAACAAGCTCTGCTTTTGTGCCTTCCACAATTTCATTCGCTACTGTTTCTTTGTCTTCATCACAATTTTGAAGAATACTTACTTTAAGTAGTTCTCTCTTTTCCAATGCCTCATCTATTTGCTTAATCATATTCTCATTTACTCCGCCTTTCCCAACTTGAAAAATCGGATTAATATGATGTGCTAATGATCTTAAATATCGTTTTTGCTTTCCTGTCAGCATGTCTTACCTCCTAATTGTTTCTTCACTATTTCTGTCATTCTGTTTACATCCGGCGTTTGCCCGGTCCATTTTTCAAAAGCAAGTGCTCCTTGATACACGAACATCCCAATACCATTTTGCGTATTTGCACCTTTTTCTTTAGCCTCTTTCAAAAGGGCTGTTTCATACGGATTATAGATGATATCAGAAACAAATGCATCCTCACATAAATTCTCCACTGACAATGGACTCTCTGTAATATTCGGGTACATTCCTATTGATGTAGTTTGTATGATAAGGTGATATCTATTTATTTTTTCCTCTGCCTCTTTAAGAGAAATAGCATGAGAATTTCCTTCAAATGGGCAATCAATGATTAATTGGCTTGCATTATGAACAGAACGGTTTGCTATATCAATATTTTTCATTCCTCTTAATAATAATGTATAGAAAATGGCTTTTGCAGCCCCTCCAGCACCAATAATTAAGGCTCGATCCTCCGTGAAATCTTCTTTCCAATCTGCCTGAAGTGCTTTTATATAGCCCAATCCGTCTGTGTTATATCCATGGAATTCATTATTGATTCTAACGACTGTATTAACTGCCCCTATTGCCTTTGCCAGTGGATCAATATAATCCAAAAATGGCATAATCGTTGTTTTGTGGGGGCTTGTAACATTAAATCCTTCAACCCCTATAGATTTCATACCCTTTATAGCATCTTGTAAATCTCTAGCTAAAATATGAAAGGGGTGATAATGTGCGTCAATTCCTAATTTATTGAATTCCTGATTTTGCATGACTGGTGACATTGATTGAACAATAGGATCGCCAATAACACCGTATAATTTAATCAAACCAATTCCCCCATACTCCAGCTTTATTTAGTTTTGTGTATCGAGTATGCTGTTTTCCCTAGGATGCATACCACCATACAGAACGGAACTTATTTTTTGAAAAGAAAAACGAGCAAGTATCTCTTCCCATTTAACGGATCACCATCAACAAGCCTTTACAAGGCTTTTAAATCAGTGATTTTCTTATCATTACACTTACACCTTTTGGAACATATGCAGCAATCTTTGCGCCTGGGTCATTAACTGTAACCCATCCTAAACCAGAGAAAACAACATCCGTTTTTCCTTCTTTAATCATAAATTCTTGCCTTACAAGTTCAGGAAATTGTTCAAGGTCATCCTTTCGTGGAGGATGCAGAATTTCTCCAACATGATTTTGATATAAGGTATCGGCATTTTCCAATTTTGTTCGATGAATCATTAAGTCATTTGATAAATAACACGTAAAGGAGCGACGCCCACCTTTTAAATAATCAAATCTAGCTAATCCACCAAAAAATAAGGTTTGTCCTTCATTCAATTGAAAGACCCTTGGTTTAATTTCTTTCTTCGGCGTAATGATTTTCAAATCACTCTTTTGAACAAAATGGGCCATTTGATGATGATTAATGATTCCCGGTGTGTCTATAAGCGCCTTGCCGTCATCTAGTGGAATTTCAATGATATCCAATGTAGTTCCTGGAAAATGTGAGGTAGTTATCACATCTTGTCCACCCGCAACCTCTTTAATAATCCTATTAATAAAGGTTGATTTCCCTACATTCGTACATCCTACAATATAAACATTTTTACCATTTCGGTAATATTCAATCTGTTCAAGAGCATCTCTAATATGACTTCCTTTTGTCGCACTGACAAGAAGGACATCAATTGGCTTCAAACCAAGCTCCTTAGCCTGACTTTTCATCCACCCAATCAGTTTATTTCGTTTAGCTGATTTTGGCAGCAGATCCACTTTATTTCCAATGAGCAATATTGGGTTTTTCCCAACAAAGCGATGAAGTCCAGGCAGCCAGCTGCCATTAAAATCAAAAATATCGATGATTTTAACAATTAAACTATCTGTAGATCCGAGTTTATTTAATATATTTAAAAAATCCTGATCTGTCAGAGAGACGTCCTGCACTTCATTATAGTGCTTCAAGCGAAAGCATCTTTGACAAATAATTTCTTCTTTTTCTAACGACGATGGAGGTGCATAGCCAATTTCCTCTGGATGTTCGGACTGTATCACTACACCGCAGCCAATACAGCTAATATTATCTTTACTCACTGATCTTCCTCCCAATCAATTAACCCTTTTCGTTTAAAATTAGCCATGATCCTACGTTCGATCATACGATTAAAGCGAGTGAAAAATCCGTCCGAACTTGCTACTGGAATGACGAGAATTGTATAAAAACCTGCTCGATTTCCCCCTAACACGTCCGTTAATAATTGATCGCCAATTATAACCGTTTCATCTTTCGTTGTTTCCATCATTTGCACTGCTTTTCGAAACGCAAAACCAAGCGGCTTTCTCGCCTTATAAATAAATGGAATGCGCAAAGGATCGGAAAATATTCTTACTCTTTGTTCATTATTATTGGACACAATTGTAACTTTAATGTTATTGCGTTTCAATTCCTCCAACCAATTGATTAACATTGGAGTGGCATTTGGACGATCCCATTCCACTAGAGTATTATCCAGATCTGTAATAATTCCTTTAATGCCTTTTGCTTTTAAATCTTCAGCCTTTATATGATAAATACTTTTAACATATTCACTTGGCAAAAACTTTTTCAACAATCTTCTACACCTCATTACTTGTTCTGTCAGCTAAACATATCTTATCTAATTTTTGTCATAATCGCATCTTTTTTTCATATTGGGAAAGTGTTTTCTCTTTTAATATTGACTATTTTCAAAAGAGTTTTCGACAATAATCTACTTTTCACAAAACTGTGGATAAGTTTATACACAAAATAAGAAGTAATTTGACAACCTTTATAATATTTACCAACAATTTACCCACAAGTTATCCACTTTCATCTGTGGATAAAGGAACGCTTGTTCCATACAGTTTAACATGATAAAGTGGGGTTAATAAAAGGGATTAACGTAACAATCTATTCGATCATAATCCTTTTTAGAACAAAATATTTAATTGTTGGAGGTGAAGCTGATGAAAAAGTTATCTGATGAACTTTTACTCGAATCATATTATAAGGCTAAGAATCTCAAGCTAGGCTCTGATTTTATTCAGCTTATTGAATCTGAACTTCACCGGCGATTGTTAGTAAAAAAAACTTCTTAATAAAAAAATAATCTATGGTCATCAAAAAACGCAAGCGACTGTTCACGAAGTACACACCAGGAAGAAGCGGGTCCTCCTTCTAATCTTAGAGATGTGCCCAAGCTTAGTCAGCGTTCCACTTTAGGATTCTGACGACTACTGGCTGCTTGCGATAGAGAGTTACTATCATCTAGAAAGATTCCATTTTGTAATTTCCTAAGCAATGAAAATAGCGCCAGATTGACGGGCGCTTTTTGTTTTTCATATATTTAACTTCCCTAAAGCTTGTCCTACTTTAATTTCGCTAGGCACTGTAATATCCTCATTTAATTTAAAAGAATTTTTTTCAAATAGGAGAACGACAGTAGAGCCGAATGAAAAGTAAGCCACCTCTTCACCCTTTTTCCATTTTTGACCTTGATTAATAATTTCTACTGAATTAATAAACATTGCTCCAACTTTTACCATAGCCATTAATTTTCCATTATGGTCTAATTCAGAAACAGTACGGAAGTTTTTGCTCAACGTTGAGTTACCATATTTTAATCCTAACCGATTGACAGGGTATGATCTAGATCCAAGTGAATACCGATCCACTATTTTTGCATCGATTGGACTATGAATACGATGATAATGGGCCGGGCTTAAATAAAGAATCATATATGTGCCTTCAGAATATTTAGCTGAACGTTCATTTCCACCTAACATTTCAGATATGGAATAAACTTTATTTTTTACGATAATTGTGCTATTCCCCTCAATTTTCCCGATATCTTCCAATACCCCATCTACTGGACTTACGATAGAATCAGGATTTTCATCGATAAGCCTAACTGTATCTTTTAATTTCCTAGTAAAAAAATGATGCAAATTTTCATAGCTATTAATATCTTCAAGCATTTCTTCCAGATTAATACGATAATGCCTTGCGTACGACTTAATAAGATACTTGCTGAACTTTGAATGTGTAAGTTTTTTTATTAGACCCGCGGAGAAAGGTCCGTTTGTTAACTCGATTAGAGATTGGTAAATCTTTTGCTTCAATTCATTTTCCCCCTGGCTAAAAAATTCTTAACTTTTATGTCTAAAAGGAATATAATTTAGTATGATTAGATACAAGATAAAGGAAGGAGGAATAAAAGTGTTCCTTGTCGATGCCTTTGATCAAACAATTCGAAAATTAAAAGCACAAACGGCTAACGTCCTTACCTTGGCCAATCTTGGTTTAGGCGGATGCGCTATCCTTGTAGGAATCAATGGCCAACTGCATCTAAGTCTTCTACTTATTTTTATTGCTGCACTTGCTGATCGATTCGATGGTATCGTTGCACGTAAGCTGCAAATCGAATCAGATCTGGGAAAACAGCTTGACTCGATGAGTGATATTATCTCGTTTGGAGTTGCTCCCGCTTTGTTATTATACCAAGGAATTCTTAATTTGTTTGGTTTTCCAGGTATATTTCTAACTGTTTTTTTTATCAGCTGTGGCGCTTTCCGTCTTGCCAGATTTAATATCACTGAAAATAATGGATATTTTATGGGACTTCCGATTACTTCTGCCGGTTGCTTATTAACACTTAGTTATTTAGCTATCCCATATTTCCCACCGAACTCATTTTTATTTATTATTTTTATCCTATCTATTTTAATGATCAGTACTTTTACATTTAAGAAAATCTAAATTAACAGCCATCCTCTTATTTAAGAAGATGGCTGTTTTGATTATTTATTCCTTTGTCTTTTTTAATTTTTCCTTTTCAGCACGATAAAATTCATGAAACATTTTCATTAACGCTCTTTTTTCAATACGAGAAACATAACTTCTTGAAATTCCTAATTCTTTTGCTATTTCTCGCTGTGTCCTTTCTTTTTCCAAATTGAGGCCAAATCTTCCTATAATGACTTCTTTTTCTCGATCATCTAGCACATCAATATATTCCTTCACTCTTTCCAATTCCATATTCAACTGTATCGTATCAAATATATCTTCTGCCTCCGATTTTAATACGTCAATTAGAGATATTTCGTTACCTTCTTTATCATGACCAATTGGATCATGGAGTGATACGTCTTTCTTCGTTTTTTTCAATGCCCTTAAATGCATCAGTATTTCGTTTTCTATACATCTGGCAGCATACGTGGCAAGCTTAGTACCTTTGCCAAACGAATAGCTTTCAATTGCTTTGATGAGGCCAATAGTTCCAATAGAGATTAAGTCTTCTGAATCCTCCCCAGTGTTTTCAAACTTTTTAACGATATGGGCAACAAGCCGCAAATTATGTTCTATGAGGAGATTACGGGCTTGTTCGTCTCCCTCCGCCATTTTCTTTAAATTTAGTTGTTCCTCTTCTGGTGAAAGAGGATGCGGAAAAGCGTTATTCTTAACATATGATACAAGAAAAACCAATTCCTTAATAACATAGCCAATTGCCGTTAGGATCCCGGACAAATCCTCACCTCCAACATCTATTCAACTTACGTATTCAATTATATGAACAGATTGGGCAACATTTGCTTGTCTTTCTGAAATAACAACTTTTCCCTTATCAAACGAAAAAGAAATTAAGAATTCGGCTTAAAAAACAACAAATTATATAAAAAAACTCTATAATAAAATATATGGATAAAGGAGGAGATTGAATTTGTCAACATCCACATATGATTTAACATGGGACTTAGATGTCTTTTTTGAAGGTGGAAGTAATTCCCACCAATTTATGGAACATTTGGACAAGATTAAAACGGAATTGAACACATTTGAGCAAGAAGTTGAATCTTGGGAAATTCCTACTGATGCAAAAAATTCTTCATTGAGTGTTTTACTAGAAAAACTTCAGCAAGTTTCACAAAATATTAGGCAAGCTGGAGCTTTCGTAAGTTGTCTTCAAGCTCAAAATACGAAAGATACGAGAGCAAATGAACTTAGAGGAATGGTAACTACTTTAAGTTCGAAGTTTAGTACCACTTTAACGAATTTTGATGAAAAGTTATCAAAAATTGACGAGGAAACTTGGAATGGTCTTTTAAATCAAGATTCACTACAAGTATTATCATATGTGCTTAATGAGCGACGCAGAAAAGCCGCCGAAAAATTACCGAAAGAACAAGAAGCAATTATAAATGCGTTAAGCATTGACGGTTACCATGGATGGGGAGAAATGTATGATACGATTGTTAGTCATGTAAAAATCCCTTTTGAAGAAAACGGACAAAAAGTAGAGTTATCTGTAGGGCAGGCTTCTAATAAATTTTCCAATCCAGATCCACATGTTAGAAGAAAAGTTTTTGAAGAATGGGAAAAGGCTTGGGATGAGCAATCTGACCTTTTAGCAAGCACTTTGAATCATCTTTCTGGATTCCGTTTATCTGTTTATAAACAAAGAGGCTGGGATCATATTTTAAAAGAGGCTCTCACTTACAACAGAATGAAAAAAGAAACATTGGATGTAATGTGGGAAGTCATTTCCGATCTTAAGCAACCATTTGCAGACTTTTTACAAAGGAAAGCTGAACTTCTCGGAGTCGATAAATTAAGCTGGTGTGATCTCGATGCTCCGGTAGGTGAAGTGAATACTACATATAGTTATCAAGGAGGTGCAGAATTCATTTTAAAGCACTTTGAAAACTTTGGTGAAGAATTAACAGCATTCACAAAAAAGGCATTTGAGGATCGCTGGATCGAAGCTGAAGATCGTCCTGGTAAACAACCAGGTGGATTTTGTACATCGTTCCCTGTGAATGAACAATCAAGGATTTTTATGACCTATTCCGGAACACCATCAAATGTGTCAACGCTTGCCCACGAATTAGGACATGCATTTCATTCATATGCTATGAAAGACACTCATCCGTTAAATAGAAGCTATGCAATGAATGTCGCTGAAACTGCTTCTACATTTGCAGAAATGATCGTGTCGGATGCTGCTGTAAATAATGCGGAAAATGATGATGTTAAACTTGCTTTATTAGAAGATAAAATACAACGCTCTGTAGCATTACTTATGAATATTCATGCTAGATTCTTATTCGAAACACGTTTTTACGAAGAACGTAAAAATGGTTTAGTGAACAAAAAACGTTTAAATGAGTTAATGGAAGAAGCGCAAAAAGAAGCATATCTTGATTCCTTGAAAGAATATCACCCATTATTCTGGGGATCGAAGCTCCATTTCTTTATTACAGGAGTACCTTTTTATAACTTCCCTTACACTTTCGGATTTTTATTTTCTTTAGGCATATATGCACAAGCCGTCAAAGAGGGAAAAGGGTACGAGCAAAAATATATGGCTATGCTTGAAGATACAGGTTCAATGATGGTTGAAGAGCTTGCAATGAAACACCTTGGAATCGACTTAACGAAGCGGGAATTTTGGGAAGAGGGCGTTAAGCTCTGTATAAAAGATGTGGAAGAATTTATGGAAATGACGAAAAATAAATAAGTATTAGAAAAGCGCAAGGCGCCCGTCCAGCGACGTACAAACTTTTTAAGCTTCTGACGAGATAAAGGAAACACGGCGAGGAACGAGCCGATGTTGACTTATCGTAGGAAGAAGCTGAAAGTTTGCTAGTCGCTGGGCGCCTGGAGCTAGACAGGACGGACACCCATTCCATTATATTTCTAAGTAAAAATTTATGCTTTCTTTAAAAAGAAAGAAGGACTCTTCATTGAAGAGTCCTCAGATTGTAGACAAAAGGCATTTCGAATGGAAACATTCGAAGTGCCTATTGTGTTTTTTTTGGTTTTTAAGGATATAGATGCCTCGAAGAGGTATTTTCTTAGGCCACTTCTGGACCTTGCCATGTCCAGCTGGCCATCTTTTTCAGATTCATGGCAGCAAAAGTAAGCATCGCTTGCATGGACAATTTTTTAAGACCCCGTAGGGTTGTCCAACGCATACCATGCTTTTCTTTTCCATCGGCGAATACACGCTCGATGGTTTCTTTTCTTCTTGCGTAGATTGCCTTGATGTCGTCTTGATGACGAAGATGTTCCGCTTCCTCAACAGCATCTTGCCACACGTGCCTTTGGATCACCTTCTGGTGATTCTGGCTCAAAGTACATTGTGAAAGTAAGGAACAATCCTTACAGATGGAGGGAATGGACTTATACTGACGATATCCTTCCTTCGTAGTGGTGACATACTCTAACAACTGCCCGTCTGGGCAGATATAGCAATCATAGTACTCGTCATAGACATACTGGTGCTTTTTCAGGAATCCCTCTTTTGTGTGGGGACGAGTGTACGGTAATACTGGCTTGATATCATTACCTAACAGATACTGTGCAATAGCAGGGGTTTTATAGGCAGCGTCAGCAGCAACGGCTTCAGGCTTTCCAACTTTCTCAATTACTTTCTCTACCAAAGGCTCAAGGATATGACTGTCATGAGTATTTCCAGGCGTGACAATAGCACCAAGGACAAAACCGTTCCTGTCAGCTGCGGCGTGGTAAGAATAGGCGAACTGTTTCGTACGTTCATCCTTCACATAGTAACCACTCTCCGGATCCGTTGTACTTTCTTTGATTTCCTTGTACTCTTCTTTTTCGAACTTGTCCGGAGGAAAAGGTTTTTTACCATGGTCCTCACGGTCCTGATTGATCTCTTCATTCAGTCTTTCCTGATAAGCACGCGTCTCTTTCCGTACAACTTTCTTGGCAAACTTCCTTTTGTTCGCGCTTGCCTTTACATGAGTGGAATCAACGAATACGTGCTCAGCACTAATCAATCCTTTGGTGGCAGCTTCTTTCAGGATTTTGTAAAAAATCTGTTCAAAGAGTTCACTGTCTTTGAAACGTCGCTCATAATTCTTCCCGAATGTCGAGAAGTGAGGGACCTTATCATAGAAACCAAAGCCCAGAAACCAACGGTAGGCCATATTTGTTTCGATCTCCTCAATGGTTTTGCGCATTGAACGGATGCCAAATAGGTATTGGATAAATGTCATTTTAATCAAAACGACCGGGTCAATACTTGGGCGACCGACTTCTGAATACATACCTTCCACAAGTGGATAAATAAATGAAAAATCAATCGCCGCCTCTATCTTGCGAACCAGATGGTTCGCTGGTACAAGTTGGTCAAGAGCGATCATTTCGATTTGGTCCCGTTGGATTGATTTATTCTTAGTCAGCATTTTTATCACCTCAAGTATTGGTATATCTATAATTTTATAAAAAAATAGACTGTAGGCAAACCCGACTTTCGTCGAGTTTGTCTACAGTCTGAAAGAACCCAT
>NZ_JAGYPG010000001.1:1313410-1520220 GCF_018343625.1 Lederbergia citri
TGGTCCCGTTGGATTGATTTATTCTTAGTCAGCATTTTTATCACCTCAAGTATTGGTATATCTATAATTTTATAAAAAAATAGACTGTAGGCAAACCCGACTTTCGTCGAGTTTGTCTACAGTCTGAGGACTCTTCATTGAAGAGTCCTTCCTTTATAAAGATTTAACCATTTCTAATACTAAATTAGCTGAATTTACAGCTGCTTTATCTAAATATTCATCAAATGATATATGAGATTCTTGCCCTGCAATATCTGATAGTGACCGAATAATCACAAACGGGACTTTAAATTGATATGCCACTTGTGCAATAGCAGCAGCCTCCATTTCAACAGCCTGAAGGTCTTGGAACTTACTCCGGACAAACTCTACTCTCTCCGGATCGTTCATAAATGAATCCCCTGTTGCAATCAATCCTTTTACGGCCTGTATCCCTTCAACCTTTTCAGCTGCTTTAAGAGCTGTTTCAATTAATGAAGGATCTGCAAGAAAAGCAGGAGGCATTTGGGGAACTTGACCATATTCATAATCAAAAATCGTTACATCTACATCATGGTGACGAACTTCGGTGGAAATGACAAGATCACCAATGTTTAGATTCGGATTGTATCCTCCGGCTGAACCTGTATTTATTATGATATCCGGCTTGAATTTCTCCAATAAAATAGTTGTAGACATCGCAGCATTTACTTTCCCAATACCTGATTTAAGTAAAACTACTTGTTTTTCTCCAATATTTCCCGAAGTAAATTCACAACCTGCTATTTCAATTATTTGCTTATTTGTAATATTATTACGCAGTAGAGATACTTCTTCTTCCATTGCGCCAATGATGGCAATTTTCAAAACGATACCCTCTTTTCAAAATCTAATCAATTATCTACGATCATTTTCAATCAATTTTTTAACTACAGAAGGCTTCCAGCCTTGACCATCTACCCATTCAACATAAACTTCATACGTATCAGGGCTTCCTTTCTCTGATACGGTTAGGATTGACTGATTCTCAGCATCATCCCCGCGTCTAAGCCACCACGTAGTCATATTATCTGCTGAAATATTAATCGCATATGCAGCAGCTTTCTCCTTCTCTTTCCAATCTACTGAACCCATGTCATACGACGATTGATGTCCATTCGTTTGTTCCGTGCCAACCGGCTTCCAATCAGGATTTGTTATAACTTTTTCTACATTCGGCTCATTGCCTTCTTGTTCGATGGTACCTGAACTAATATCTTCTTCATCTGAATTAGATTGAGTTTCATCATCAGATTGATTATTGGTATTTTCATTTGTAGATTGTTCTTCTTTATCACTGCTTTTTTCTTCATTTTTGGATATTTCTTGTCCGCTCGTTTGCTGAGGATCAGATTTAGGATTACTGAAGAAAATGCTTTTGCCTACAATAAGAATTAAAATAATAACAATAGCAATCAACGTATTTAAAATAATATTTGTTTTCCTACGTTTTGCCCGCTTTTCAGAGCGCGAACCCGTGTTATTGAAATCAATAGGCACAAAATCAACCTCCATTTCGATTGACATTATCATAACATGGATAAAGGAAAACGTGAAGAAATAATGCGGATATACCCGTAGAAGAGGCGGTAGACGGAGCATAAAGTGGCAACGCCTTCCTAACCAAATCTACGAGTTTCCTACAAGTAATTTGTCACTATAATTACCAAAAATAATTAATTTTCTAAGGACTGAGAAATATTTAAAAAAAGCTCATCACTCTTCTGGTCTACCTTGTTGTTGTTTATGATTCTCCTCATAAATCATCGTAACAATATCGGCAAAAAGTGGATTTATTCCACCTTGATCATTAGGTACTTCTAAATTTACCACGACTAAAGCGTATTTTGGTTGTTCAAAAGGAAAGTAGCCAGCAAACCATTTATTATGGAGCTGAACTCCATCTCGCTCTACTCCAGTTTCGGCCGTTCCGCTTTTCCCAGCGACCTTAAATGGTAATTTTTGAAAGATATGGCCAGTTCCCTCTTCATCGGTCACGACACTCCTAAGCAATGATTGCAGTTTTATCGCAGTGGAAGTTGAAATATGGTCCCCCTTCACATTTTGTTCCGGGAAATGAAACAAGGCTCCTCCATTAGCATATTGAATATCTGTTGCTACCCGAATCTCTTTCTTTTCACCACCACGCGCAATTGTTGCCATCATATTGGCTACACTAAGAGGTGAGACTCGAACCTCATGCTGCCCAATTCCGGTTTGCATAATATAATTTTGATCTTTTCTACTTTCATCTGATGTAAAAATTCTACCTGCTTCGTGTGCAAACTGTCTGAAATTTTTTATATGGAATATATCTCCTTCCCAGCCGGTATATCCTATTATTCCAAGTTTCTCAGCATATTTCTCTAAAAATGAATTTTCTTCCTGCTGTACTCTCACAGCCAATTCACCAAATGTTTTATTGCAGCTTCGTGAAAAACTTTCATTTAATGCCAACATTCCTAAATCTCTTTCTGCTGGTTCTCCTCTAATATTAAGAGAACAGTTAAATTCTTCATTATTTTCAATTAAACCTTCTTCAACTGCAGCAGCCGTTACAACGGTTTTAAATACTGAACCAGGAATATGTTGTTCAAACATCATATTTACTGCGCCATCATCTAAAAAAGGATTTTCACGATTAAGTATAGGCCTTGAAACAGATGCTAAAATATTGCCTGTTTCAATATCTAGAAGCAACGCACCACCTTTTTTTATTTCATATTTATCAACTAGTGCTTCTATTCCTTTTTGAAATGGATTACTGATCGTTGTTTTAACCATTAATGGATAATACGGATTACTTTGTCCTGAGTATTTGACATCAATTCCAAATAAAGGAGCTCCAATACCATCTACATGAAAAATAAGTTTCGATGGATGCTCTTCGATTAAAAATTCATCAAAGCTATTCTGCAAACCTGAGATTCCTAATTTTGTATCCAAACCTTTTTTTTCGGGGTATCTTTTCCAAAATTCTTCCCTGTTTTCACCTATTAGGCCAATAAGTTGATTTGCAATATTGCTTTCAGGCGGATATTTTTTTTGGATTGCATATAATCCGGGAATATTCATTTTAGTTATTTGTTTTGCCTGAATTGGCGAAATTTCTCCATAAATCAACGGCTTTTTTGCATTACTTAATGATAGTTCTAACTTTTCTTTCGTTGTATTCAAAATATTGGCAACCTGCTCGCGATCCCAATTAATACTCTTGAGAAAAGGAAATAATACAAGGATTGTTTTTTCATCATAGGAAAGTGGATAACCTTCATTATCTAAAAAATGTCCCCGCCCATCATCAATTAAAACCTCTTGTGTTCTTTGCTTAACACTCTCATTTAAAAGATTGACATGATGTTTGGAATAATTTTCAGTATAAAATAATTGCAATTGCATTAGTCTTGTAAGCAAAACCATTATCATAAGTATAATTATCGCAGATATGAATCTAACTCTCCGCTTACGCATAAAAACCACCTCGACTCCATTGTTGCCTAAAATTTCTAAATGGATAACATCTTGCGAGTGGCATTAAAGAACAAAAGCATAAGCGTCTGTTGATATCCTTACACACTTCTGGGAATTTCACTTGCTCAAAAGAAAAGTACATGAGCTTTACTAGTCAGTAGCTGCTTTTGCCAGACGGAAAACATTTATTTAAAGATATCCGCAACTTTAAATTTATCCTTCCTAGCAAAATAAAAACACGATCCCAACAAAAATGGAATCGTGTTCATTATATTAATTGATTGAAACGAGACGGACCTTCATTTCTCCTCCTGGAGTTTGCACTGTTACTTCCTGACCTACTTTATGTCCGAGCAAACTTTTTGCGATTGGGGAGTCATTTGAAATTTTCCCTTCAAATGGATCAGCCTCTGCACTACCTACAATTGTATATGTTTCTTCGTCACCGTCTGGCAACTCAACAAACGTTACAGTTTTTCCAAGAGTAACGATATCTGCATTCAATTCATCATCTTCAATAATTTTTGCATTTCTTACCATATTTTCAATTGTAGTGATTCTGCCTTCAACAAATGCCTGCTCTTCTTTTGCGGAATCGTATTCGGAGTTCTCCGATAAATCTCCAAAGCTTCGAGCTATTTTTATCCGCTCCACCACTTCTTTTCTTTTAACCGTCTTTAAATATTCTAGTTCCTGCTCAAGTTTTTCTTTCCCAGCTTCTGTCATAGGAAATACTTTTTCTGTAGCCAAATCCCTTCACTCCTTATCAGTTACAAATCTAATTTTGTGTATGTAATACATGATGACGCGCCTCTCTCAGGCGCGTCATAGTACATATAATAGTATCTATGCTATCGTATTACAAAAATGACTTTTGTTCAAGAATTGTTTTAATCTTTGTTGCGAGTAAATCGATGGCGACATGATTATGCCCACCTTCAGGAATGATGATATCAGCATATCTTTTTGTTGGCTCAATAAATTGATTATGCATGGGTCGAACAACATTCAAATATTGAGATATTACTGAATCAAAAGATCGACCGCGTTCTTCCATATCCCTAATGAGGCGGCGAATAATGCGTAAATCAGCATCTGTATCCACAAATATTTTTATATCCATTAAATTGCGCAATCTTTCGTCTTCCAATACTAAAATTCCTTCAATAATGATAACATCTTTTGGTTCAACAACAATCGTCTTATCCGATCTCGTATGACGTGTATAATCATAAACCGGCTTTTTAATTGCTTCATATCGTAAAAGTTTTTCAAGATGTTTATAAAGAAGTTCGTTGTCAAAAGCAAGCGGATGATCATAATTTGTTTTTAGACGTTCTTCCATCGGAAGATGTCCTTGATCTTTATAATAATAATCTTGCTCTATGACCAGTATGGAGTGACCTTTAAAAGTTTCATAAATAGAATTGGTTACACTGGTTTTCCCTGATCCGGATCCCCCAGCCACCCCTATGATTACTGGTTTATGGTCCATCTAACAGACCCTCCAACATTATATTTTTTTACTGACCGCTAGGCCGTCTCCTACTGGAATAATAACAGAAATAAAATCTTTTTGCTCAAATAACCATTGGTTGAATTGTTTAATTTTAGCAGCAACACTCGATAATCTTTTATTTTCTGTTTGATTTTCTTCTGCCACCAAGCCTTTAAACAACACATTATCCGTATAAATACAACCATTCTCTGTTAAAAGACCTTTGTACATAGAAAAGAATTTGGAATATTGACCTTTTGCCGCATCAACGAAGATAGCATCAAATGATCCAAACTCAGCAACTTGGTCGAATAACTCCAATGCATTTCCTTGTAAAACGGTTACTCTGTTCTCCATATTAAACCTTTTAATATTATTTTCTGCCTGAGCTATTCTCTCTTCATCCATTTCCAATGTGATAATTTGTGCATCTTTAATCGCATCGGCCATTCTGAGCGCTGAATATCCTATAGCAGTGCCAATTTCTAAAATTCTTTTAGGATTTTGGATTCTCATTATTTGCAACAACGTTTCTATTCCATCAGGTTCCATTATAGGTACTCGATGTTCCATTGCAAATCTTTCCAGCTCTTTAAAAAATAAGCTTCTCTCAGGTATATATGTTTCAAGATAGCTTTTAATAGATTCGTTCAAAAAATGAACCTCCTATAGCTTAATCTCTTTTATTCGTAATGTATTTTTCTTTCAAAGCATTATGTTCTTGCAGTGTTTTTGAATAATGAACCTCTCCTGTACCGTATTCAGCAAGGAAGTATAAGTATTCTGTATCAGCTGGATTTAATGCTGCTTCTATAGACGTTTCGCCTGCATTGGCAATAGGGCCTGGAGGAAGTCCTTCATGTATATACGTATTGTACAGTGACTCTACTTTTAGATCCTCTAATAATGTTCTATCTTTATGTTTCCCTAGAGCATACAAAACAGTTGGATCGGTTTGAAGTGGCATGCCTTGATCCATGCGATTATAAAAAACACTGGAAATATTATGTCGGTCAGCTTTTTCGGTTGCTTCCTTTTCAATTAAAGAAGCCATCGTAAGGAGTTCATGAACACTCATTTTCTTTTCTTCCATCGTACTTGAATAATTTTTTACGATTTTTTGTGTTTGTGAAAGCATTTCATCGACGATAGATTCTAATGATGGTTTTTCTTCATAAAATGAATAGGTCGCAGGAAATAAATAACCTTCTAATGGATGTTTAATATTTTTATTTAAAATATCATCCGTCAAAATTTCCGGATATTGTTTCATAAGCTTTTTAATCGTTTCCGGATCATCTAGCTTTTTTGCAATTTCCTCAGGTGACATATCGATATGCTTCGCGATTATTATAGCAATTTGATTAATTTGTAATCCTTCTGGAATGGTCATTTTAAATAACGCTTCCCTGACGAGCTTACCCGTTTTCAAAGTTTCCGCAATCTCATCTAGTGTCATAGATTGTGTAAGCTTATAATTGCCTGCTTGAAAGCCAGAAAAGTTTTTAAATTTTACATAGTATTTAAAAATTGTTCCATTTTTTATTATGCCTTCCTTCTGAAGAAGTTTCCCAATGGAAGTTGTGGAAGACCCGATTGGAATTTCTACTGCCACCTGCTTATTATTGTTAGGATCGACTGGCTCTAAAGCGGATTTCACATAATTATATCCAATAAATCCAACTCCACCAACAGCCAGCAATGCAATTAATGTTATAATTGCTACGATTCTTCTTATAATTCTCGCCTCGTTTCGTCTCTCTATTAAGTTATTTCTCATCTTTGTTTTTAGATCTAGTTTATCAGTGCCACGGCTTTCTTTATCTGCCACTTTGGCAATCCCCCTTTGAACAAGAGCTTAATAGAATTCTCTATTTTTATCTTGTTCATTATACTACAAATTGTACATATTTCACTCGAAAAATGAAGAAAACTCAGAAACGATAACGAAAGCACCGTCTCATAGACAGATAAACTAGGCGCATGTGACTTATTATAGGGAGAAAAATGTAGTTATCGCAAACGAAATTAGCTCCTATATCGTAAAAACGTAGATTAATTTGGTAAGTATGTTTAATGAAAACCCAACCAAATTAGAGCTACAATACGAAAGGAGCTAGATACTCTATATAGAGTATCCATAAAATACGTTAGCTTAGACGTACTAAAATAAAAAAAGTGAGGAAAAAACGGGTCGTTTTTCTTCACTAAAAAGCACATAAAATAATATTGGCACAATGTTAATTGTAGCGGAAAGTGTGAGACTCCTGGTCGGCTAAAGGTGGCCACGTCCTGTGGCCTACGCCGACACTAGGACGTCCTGTCCGTCGCGGGAATACGGGGCAGGGGAGATCCCGCAGAATAGTAAAGCAAGGCGACTGTTCAGCGTCGTATGAACGGGAGACTTTCCCGCACTGAGATAAAGGAAACACGGCGAGGAACGAGCCGATGTTGACTTATCGTAGGGAGGTAAGGACTCGTTCGTTAGACGCTAGGAGCCGGAGCTAGACAACAAGCTAAGGCGCCGAGGAAGCTCCCCGTACCTTGTCTAGCTATATGCGCTAGGGGCTCGAGGTCAAAAACCAGCAACCCAAGAAGTTAAAGAACATCTTCCAGGGTTGGAGAACATTTGCTTGTCGCCCCTGTTCAAGCCCCTTCGCTTTTCCTACCCACGGAAAGCGACACCTGCATCGGAAATCAACAGTCCAGGTTAACAAAACAAATTAAATAGTAAGGGACTTCCCAAAAGTCAATTACTACGACTTTGGAAAGCCCCTCATTTTACTTATTCTTCTTCTTCCTCATCGAGAAACGTGTTGAGCATTTCTTCTATCATATCCCACTCTTCATCCGTTTCAATCGGCTGTAGACTGCCTTCTTCGCCCTCTTCATTTGGAGTATAGGCAGAAGCATGAATTTCTATCTCTTCATTTTCGTCTTCTTCAGCGCCTAAAGGGAAGTATAATACATATGATTTATTAAATTCTTCGGAATCAAATGTAAATAATACTTCATAAAGCTGTTCATTTCCGTTTTCATCTACTACTGTAATGTGTTTTTCCCCGTTTTCCATTATCCTTCACCTCTTATTGTTGGCTGTCCAGATAACCTTGTAAAATCATCGCGGCCGCCATTTTATCGATTACTTTTTTCCGTTTTTTTCTACTTACATCTGCTTCCAATAAAATCCGCTCTGCCGCCATAGTACTTAGGCGCTCGTCCCATAGTCTAACAGGGATGTTGAATAGAGATTCTAACTTTACAGCGTAGTCTCGTGAAGCCTCACCTCTTGGTCCAATGCTATTGTTCATATTTTTTGGTAGACCAACGATAATTTCCTTCACGTCATATTCTTTAATAATTTCTCCAATTCTCTCGAATCCAAACCTATTTATATTTTCATTTATGGCTATCGTTTCAATGCCCTGAGCAGTCCAACCCATTTCATCGCTAACAGCCACTCCAACCGTTTTAGATCCAACATCCAGGCCCATAACTCTCATCTATTATCCCTCACGATGTTGTTTTAAATACGATTTCACCAATTCTTCGATGATCTCGTCACGCTCTAGCTTCCTCATGATATTGCGTGCGTCTTGATGTCTCGGAATATAAGCAGGGTCTCCTGAAAGTAAGTATCCAACAATTTGATTAATCGGATGATATCCCTTTTCCTGAAGAGCAGCATACACATGAAGCAATACTTCTTTTACATCATGCTCCAACGGATCTTCTTGGTAATCAAAACGCATCGTTTTATCAAAAGAGCTCATTTACAACACCTCTCTTAAGACTTACCATTTACAGATAGGCCTGATTGTACAATATTATCTTTATTGTACATGATTTCCATTTATAATCAAACGGATTTTACCCATTCAGTGACAAAGTCTAATGCAGAATCCAATTGCTCTGGATTTTTTCCACCTGCTTGTGCCATATCTGGGCGACCGCCACCGCCGCCTCCACAGCGTCCAGCCACTTCCTTGACTAGTTTTCCAGCATGGTAGCCTTTTTCAATTAAATCTTTAGTTACTGCTGCAATAATATTTACTTTATCATTTTGACCTGATCCAAGAACAATGATTCCTGATCCTATTTTTTGCTTTAAATCATCTGCCATATTTCGAAGAGTATTCATATCATTTGCCTGTACTTTTCTTGCCAAAACTTTTATTCCATCAACTTCTTCTACATATTGGAGCATATTTCCTGCTTCAATATTTGCAAGTTGGGAGGATAAAGATTCATTTTCACGTTGGAGGTCCTTCATATCAGTAAGAAGAGTTTCTGCACGATGAACTAAATCCTTTGGTATTGTTTTCAAAATATCTGCCACTTGATGAAGCTTAATAATTTCTTCATTCATAACATGGTATGCACCTTGGCCTGTTACAGCCTCAATTCTGCGTGTTCCAGCACCTATACCACTCTCTGAAACAATTTTAAATAAGCCGATTGAAGAACTATTAGGAACATGACATCCTCCGCAAAGCTCCAAGCTATAGTCGCCAACAGAAACGACACGTACAATCTCTCCGTATTTTTCACCGAATAGTGCCATAGCACCCATTGCTTTAGCTTCATCAAGACTTTTATTTTTGATAGAAACTGGAATATTTGCCCAAATCTTTTCATTTACGATTTGCTCAATTTTTTCTAATTCTTCCTGTTTCACTTGACCAAAATGTGAGAAATCAAATCGGAGTCGTTCTGGTCCGACATAAGAACCAGCTTGGTTTACATGGCTGCCAAGGACATCTTTTAACGCTTGATGAAGCAGATGTGTAGCAGTATGATTTTTCTCTATTTTTCTACGATTTGCTTCGTTAACCTGTGCATCAACAAGCATTCCTTGTTCTAGTACGCCTGCTTCAATAACAGCTGAATGAAGATTTTGCCCATTTGGCGCTTTTTGAACATCTGTTACAAATACCTTTAATCCATCTGCAGAGATGTAGCCCTGGTCAGCAATTTGCCCTCCACTTTCAGCATAAAATGGAGTATCTTCAAGTATGAAATCAATTTTATCGCCTTCTCTTGCTGCTTGCACAAGTTCTCCATTTTTAATAATTGCTTGGACTTTCGTTTCGGATTGAAGATTTCCATAGCCGATAAATGTACTGCTTACATGTAAATCGCCTAGTATACCTCCTTGTACATGCATTGATTCAGTATCTTGGCGAGCAGATCTAGCTCTTTCCCGCTGTTCCTCCATCGCTATGTCAAAACCTTCGTGGTCCACCTTCATATTTTCTTCTTCAGCATATTCTTCTGTCAGTTCAATAGGGAATCCATAAGTGTCATAAAGTTTAAATACATCAGACCCGCTAATGACGTCGTTGCCTTCTGCTTTTGCTTTTTGAATAATCGATGAAAGGATTTCTAATCCGTCATGCAATGTTTCATGGAAACGTTCTTCTTCATTTTTAATCACTTTCTGTACAAAATCAGATTTTTCCACTACATTTGGATAAAATTCTTTCATAATTTCGCCAACAATTGGTACTAATTTGAACATAAAAGGCTTATCAATATTTATTTGTTTTGCATATCTTACTGCTCTTCTTAAAAGCCTTCGCAGAACATAGCCCCGACCTTCATTTGAAGGTAATGCACCATCCGCTATAGCAAATGCAACTGTACGAATATGATCGGCAATCACTTTAAAAGCTACATCAGATTCTGCAAAAGTTCCATATGAAGATCCTGAAATTTTTTCTGTTTCACGAATGATTGGCATAAATAGATCGGTATCGAAGTTCGTTGGGACGTTTTGGATAACGGACGCCATACGTTCTAATCCCATCCCTGTATCAATATTCTTCTTCGGAAGTGGAGTATAAGAACCATCTGGGTTGTGGTTAAATTGCGAAAATACAAGGTTCCAGATTTCTAAATAGCGTTCATTTTCTCCACCAGGGTAGAGCTCCGGATCTTCAGGATCATTCCCAAACTCAGGACCTCTATCATAAAATATTTCTGTGTTCGGACCACTTGGACCTTCACCTATGTCCCAAAAGTTTCCTTCAAGTCGAACAATTCTATCTTTAGGAATTCCAATCATATTGTGCCACAACTCGTATGCTTCATCATCTTCAGGATGAATTGTAACAGACAATTTATCCGCTTCAAAACCAATCCATTTCGGACTTGTCAAAAACTCCCAAGCCCATTCAATTGCTTCTTTTTTAAAATAATCGCCAATTGAAAAGTTGCCGAGCATTTCAAAAAATGTATGATGTCGTGCCGTTTTCCCAACATTTTCAATGTCGTTCGTACGAATTGATTTCTGTGCATTTACGATTCGTGGATTTTCCGGAATTACTCTTCCATCAAAGTATTTTTTCAGTGTTGCCACACCACTATTAATCCACAATAACGTTGGATCATCGTGTGGAACAAGAGAAGCACTCGGCTCCACTTTGTGGCCCTTTTCCTGAAAAAAATCTAAAAACATTTGTCTAATTTGTGCACCTGTTAGTTTTTTCAATTATATAACCTCCTTAAAGATTAAGCTTCATTAAAGCTCGTTGCTAATTTGCTAAGAGCTAAATCACCATCCGAGTTTAACAGAGCCAAAAATAAAAAGCCCCACCCCTAAACAGGGGCGAAGCTTATCGTACGCGGTACCACCCTGATTCAAAAGCGAATTTCCATAAGGAATATGCTTTTATCTCAGTACCTTAACGCGGTTAACGGCAGGGATTAGCTACTCTCTGGATTGGCATATGTTATTCTTCATCTAGAATTTCTTTCAGCCTAGGAAATTCCTCTCTAAAGATGGTCTATAACATTTAGATCCTTCTTCAATTTACCAATATTTTAATTGTATATTGAGATTATAGTGAAAGAGGGATTCTTTGTCAATGTTAAGTCTGCCTTGATCTGATTAAATGATCCCTTGAATGTATAATTGCAATTTTAATGATCGCTAAAATAGGGACGGAAACAATCATCCCAATAATTCCAAATGCCTCCCCCCCAATAATAAGGGCAGCGATGATGAATAAAGGATGCATATGTAATGATTTTCCGACAATGTAAGGCGATAATATATTTCCTTCAATAAATTGGAGAATAAATACAATTATCCCTGCGATTATCGCCAATTTAACGGATGTCATTAATGCTATAATCACTACTGGAAATGCACCAATAAGCGGACCAAAATATGGTATGACATTCGTAATAGCAATAATGATACCCAATAATATTGGGTACTTTATGCCAATAATTCCAAAACTTAAGGCAGCTGCTGATCCAATTATGACACATACAAGTATTTGGCCACGTATGTAGCCGCCTAAAGATTCGTTGACCGCATCTAAAAACAATACTCCATTTCTCCTCCATCTTTTTGGAGTCATATACCAACATGCTTTTTTAATTACATCAAGATCCTTTAGCATATAAAATGAAAGGAATGGCACCACTAATAAAACAAATAAAAAATCAAAAAGATTCATAATCGCTTTTGTCGATTTTTCAATTAGCTTGTTAAACCATTGTTCAATATCATAAATTCGCTTATCAATTTGTAATTGGATTCCATCTGGAAACTTCGAGGTGGAAGCTTCAACTTGATGAATCCAATTTCGATAATGCTCTACAAATAACGGAAGCTGTTCGGAAAACTCCTTCATCTGTTTGATGATCATAGGAATTCCTAAATATATTGCGTATCCGGTAGCACCAAAAAAAAGAAGATATATGAGCAAAATAGCAAGATATCTTTTTACGCCCATACCTTCTATTTTTTCGACTAGAGGATGGAGCAGGTATGCGATTATACCACTTAATAAAAAGGGAAAGAGTCCTATCATGACTGTTGTAAAAATTGGTTTCCAAATTGGCTTTAATAATAAAAAACAATAAATAATAATAAAAATAAGTAAAACGATAATTAATCGAAAAATAATTCGGAGATGGTGCTGAGTCACAAACATTCCCCCTCCATAATAGTTTTCCGATATATAGACCAATTTATCCAAAACTAAAGAAACTGTCCCAATAAGAGACAGTTCCTTTAGCTGATCAGCTCAATTTTCTTTCCTGTTCATTAAACAAATCGTCCAATGAACTTAAAGAGCCGTCTTCTTCAACTTGATGTGTGTGTATTAATTGACCACCAATCGACAGTTCAATAAAACAGTTCCAACAATAATATTGATTTATGCCTATTTTACCAAGGTCCTTACTTTGGCAATTCGGACACTTCATCATAGGATTTGCCACCTCGCAGCTTAGTTACCGACACGATGATGGCATCTTTTCCAATCTTTGGTGGGTGGGGAGTTCTGATCACTCGTTTTCCTTGAGTAATATCAGAAAAGAAACCATCCGTCAGTTCATACCCTACGATTGTGCCCATTTCTTCCAGAAAATATACATCATCCAATAATCCAAGCTGGTCTCCGATTTCGGATAACGCATTTTTCTTTGCAAGGGGCTGATCATGATGCATCGTATATTCGGAAGGCTCTCCTGTGTATTTCGAGAGTAGCTCCTTGTTTTCAAGCAATATCCCATCTTTGCCAAATGAACTAATGTTCGTAAAAGGAATTTTTAGCTTTTTACTAATAAAACCTTTACTTTGCAGCAAAAGATGTGATACTTTTCCGTTTTCTTGAATGACGATGTCACAAACTTCACCAAGTAAGTTTCCGTTTTTTTCATATATAGGCATCCCTTTTAAAAGAGAAAATGTCCGCAAAGCATCCCCGCCTTTCCGAACATTTTTATTTTCCTCCTCAATCCAAAAAATCATAAGGCGTAAGATTTTCCATGCCGATCATTGGATCGATAAGCAATATGTTTTCCTCAGTCAAGCCTTCTTCTTGTTGATTTTGTATAGGTTTTGAATCAGAAACTAGTTTTTCATATAAAGATGTTTTTCTTACTAAATCATCCTTCCGTTCTACTCCTGTACGAAATGCACTTTCTTCTCCACATAAAATGAGAAATTGCTTACTTCTTGTTATAGCAGTATAAAGTAAATTTCTTCTTAACATTCTATAATAACTTCGTACGACTGGAAGGATGACGATAGGAAATTCACTTCCTTGTGACTTATGGATTGAACAACAGTAAGCATGTGTAATTTGGTTTAAGTCTCCCCTTGTATAAGTCACTTCGGTTCCTTCAAAAGAGACAACGACCATATCTTGGTTCTCTGTGTTTTCCTTTGCATAGAGAATCGAGATTACTTCACCCATATCACCATTAAAAACATGTTGTTCAGGCTGATTTACAAGTTGTAATACTTTATCCCCTATTCTATATTTAACATCTCCAAAGGACAGTTCTTTTCTTTTCCCATCGAGATTTGGATTAAAAATTTCTTGAAGTATTTTATTTAAGTTATCAATTCCCGCTGGACCACGATACATAGGGGCAAGAACTTGAACATCTTTTGCGGGATAGCCTTTTTGCTTTGCATTTAAGACAACTTTTTTAATGACTTCACTTATTTGTCCAGTTTGACATTGAAAAAATGAACGGTCTTTTTGTTGTTTGACTAAATCAAGGGGTGTTCGCCCATTTTTTATTTCGTGAGCAAGATTGATGATAGAGGAACCTTCTTCTTGTCGGTAAATATCTGTCAGTTGAACGGTTGGGATAACTTTAGAATCAATTAAATCTTTTAATACTTGTCCAGGTCCTACAGATGGCAATTGATCTTCATCCCCAACAACGATAACTTGAATCGATTTTGGCAATGCTTTTAATAATTGATGGGCGAGCCACGTATCAACCATTGACATTTCATCAACGATGACGAGCCTTCCATCAATTTCTCGGACTTCATCAGAATCCAGTTGTTCTTGGCCAGTCATACCTAATAGACGATGGATTGTCATGGCTGGGACTCCTGTCGATTCAGACATTCTTTTTGCTGCTCTCCCAGTTGGAGCGGTTAATAAAATAGGAAATGGTTCTTCCTTTTTATAGGCATGAGGGTCAAGAGACAAGCCATGCAATTCCGCATACAATTCCACAATCCCTTTAATGACGGTAGTTTTCCCCGTGCCAGGTCCTCCTGTCAAAATCATCATTGGGCTTGTTAAGGCAGTTTTGATTGCCTCTCTTTGAGAAGGGGCATATTCAACATGCAATCGTTCCTCTAAACTCCCAAGAGCAAGCAGAAATTCGGATTCAGGAAATTGTTCAGCATATTCCTTTTGCTCCATAATCCGCTCAATATTCGTTACAATCCCTTTTTCAGAAAAATAAAGGGATGGCATATAAACACGCTTTTCTTCTCCGATGATCTTTCCTTCCTCTTCAAGCTTAATTAATCCTGTCGCAATTTCCTGAAAAGGAATCTCTATACTCTGACTTTCTTCTAGCAATGTTTTAACTTTTTCTAAAATCTCCGCGCTATCCAAATAAACATGTCCATTTTTTAAGCACTCTTGTTCTAAAACGTACAAACAACCTGCTTTAATACGATCAGGGTGAATACCTGTAATTCCTAGCTGACTACCTAGTTCATCTGCTCTGATGAATCCGACCCCTTCTACATCTTCAATCAATCGATATGGGTTTTGTTGCAAGATGTTGAGAGTTTCATCTTTATATACTTGATATATTTTCATTGAAATTTGCGGACCAAAACCGTACTGATTTAAACCAATCATCACCTGTTCAAGCCCTTGATGTTCTAGTAATGTATCGTAGAGCTGCTTAGCCGTTTCTGGACCAAGCTTCGGAACTTCATCAAGTATGGAAGGTTGTTCAAGTATACGTGAAATAGCATTCTCACCAAGTGATTCAACAATACGTTCTGCCGTTTTTTTCCCAATTCCTTTAAATAAATCACTTGATAAATACGTTACAACCCCTTGCTTCGTTTTCGGCATATCTTTTTTAAAATGATCAGCATTAAATTGCAGCCCAAATTTCGGGTGCTCTTTAAACTGACCATAAAATATATAGGTTTCCTGCTCGTGAAGTTTAGGGAAAAATCCTGTGACTACCGCTTCTTTATCCTTATACTCTAAGTTTGTTCCGTCTATTCTAATACGAATGACAGAATAAAAATTTTGCTCGTTGTGAAATATTGTTACAAGGTGGCGACCTTTTATATATGTTTCATTTTCTTGAAATAAATCAAGAGAATCCTGAACTTCCATACTTGATTCCCCCATTTTAGCGGATTATTGTCCTTTTTCTTCCGACAATTGCTCCACTAATTTTATACCATTCCCAGCCAGGAGATGATTTGGTTGAATATCCAACGTCTTTTGAAAATAAGTTTGAGCTATTTTAACATCATCATGAGCAGTAATATGTGCAACACCAAGATTATAATTAGCATCCGCATGATCAGGCTCTGTTTTAACTACAATTTCCAATTGAGTTATTGCCTCATCGTATAGCCCGCATCTTGCTAATGAAAGCGCATATTGAAATCTCGCTTCCATATCTTCACCGTTGAGTTCGACGCTTCTTTGTAAATAAGGAAGCGATAATTCGTTTCTCCCTAAATTAACAAAGCACATTCCAAGCATATACTGGAGATCATTAGATTCAGGCCCAATTGCGAGTGCCTTCTCGAACATGCCTGCAGCTTGATCGTATAATTCTTTATTAAAATATAAATTGCCATAGCTGTAGTAAGCCGCTGATGCCTTATCATCAATTTCAATTGCTCTTTTTAAAAATTGTTCAGCACGCTGCAGCTCGCCTACAGATATAAGTACATTTGCAAAATTAACATAACCAACCGCGTCATGAGGATTTTCTTCTATAGCTTCCGCAAACATTTGAATCGCTTTTTCAACGTTTCCTTCTTGTAAAAACTGAATTCCTTTTAAATTTTTATCCATTCTATTCACTCCGAAACTTCAATTAATTGGATTATAACATATTTAGAAAAGCATAAGCGACTTGGCCATCGACTTATGGGACCACAACAGGACATGACGGTCGGTCTTAATATTATTCCTAAATAATTCTGTCCTTTCTTCCCCATAAAAAAACTGCCTATCATATAATGATAAGCAGTTAACCGACATAAGCAAGTTTTTGATTGTTTTTATAAACCGTATCAATTGTACCGCCGCCTAAGCATTCTTCCCCATTATAAAATACAACTGCTTGTCCTGGAGTTACGGCTCGGACTGGTCTTGCAAACACCACATTTACATTCCCATTTTCTAAAATCTCAACGGTAACTGCTTCATCTGGTTGGCGATATCGAAACTTTGCAGTACACATAAATTCATTCGGCATTTTTTGATCAGTCACCCAATTTACGTTTACAGCATTAATCGAATCGGAATATAGAGACGGATGATCGAAGCCTTGTTCCACATATAGAACATTTCGTTTTAAATCTTTTCCTACTACAAACCAAGGCTCACCTGCTCCACCTATTCCTAGTCCATGTCGTTGACCAATCGTATAATACATAAGCCCATCATGCTTGCCAACTTTTTTTCCATCAAGTGTCTCCATTACTCCTTTTTGAGCTGGTAAATAACCACTTAGGAATTCTTTGAAGTTTCTTTCACCAATGAAGCATATTCCGGTACTATCTTTTTTGGAAGCTGTAGCAAGTCCTGCTTCTTTCGCTATTTCCCTAACTCGTTTTTTATCGATAGAACCGATAGGAAACATTACTTTTTTAAGTTGATGCTGACCTAATTGATTCAAAAAATACGTTTGATCTTTGTTCTCATCTACTCCACGAAGCATCTTTACTTCTCCGTCACGATGAACGACTTGAGCATAGTGCCCAGTTGCCAAATAATCAGCACCAAGCTTCATAGCATGCTCAAGGAATGCTTTAAATTTTATTTCCTTATTGCACATTACATCTGGGTTCGGAGTGCGGCCGGCCTTATATTCATCAAGAAAATAAGTGAACACTTTATCCCAATATTGTTTTTCAAAGTTAACTGCATAATACGGTATGCCGATTTGGTTGCATACTTGAATGACATCATTATAATCCTCTGTTGCTGTACATACACCATTTTCATCCGTATCATCCCAGTTTTTCATAAAAATGCCAATTACATCATATCCTTGCTCTTTTAACAATAAAGCAGCTACTGATGAATCAACACCTCCAGACATACCGACAACGACTCGTGTATCTTTTGGCGCTTTAATCATCTTGCATCTTCCTTTCAATTTTGAAACCTATGAACAATTTTTGCTGTTTCTTTTCCAGCTTCGACTATTCCATCTAATTCATTCCCCAGTCCAAAACTAAATCGAATGGAGTTTCTAGTTCTTTCAGAATCTGGTCCATACATGGCTACAAGCACATGGGAAGGCTCTATGGAACCTGCTGTACAAGCAGAACCGCTTGAAGCAGAAATGCCTGCCATGTCTAAATTTACAAGCATAGCCTCCACATCCGTCCCAGGGAAACTGATGTTTACAATATGGGGAAGCACGTGAATATTTGATCCATTTACTTGAAAATTAATATGTTCCGATTTCAGTGTTTCTAAAAAAGTTTCTTTTAATTGCTTGTACTTAGTGTTTTTCTCATCAATCTTTTCCATTGCTATAGCTGCCGCTTCTGTAAAGCCAGCTATTAAAGGAAGGCTTTCCGTGCCAGCACGTCTTTTTAATTCTTGTTCTCCACCGAATGAACTTGGATTAATCTTTGTACCAGATTTTATATATAAAAAACCAATTCCTTTTGGTCCATTTATTTTATGGGCCGAAACAGATAACAAATCTATGTTTAATTCTTTCACATCTATCTTGATTGTTCCATATGCTTGAACAGCATCAGTATGAAAAGTCGCCTGATGTGACCTTAAAAGCTCACCGATTTCTTTAATTGGTTGAATGACTCCGACCTCATTATTCCCAAACATGATCGAAACAAGGCTCGTTTCAGGACGTAAAGCTTTTTGCACTGATTCAACAGAAATCAAACCATTTTCGTCAGGAGAAAGATATGTCACTTCAAATCCTTCTTTTTCAAGAAATTGACAAGAGCGGAGAACTGCATGGTGTTCCATTTTTGTCGTAATAATATGATTGCCCTTTTGTTTATTTGCTCTTGCAGTACCTAAGATTGCTAAATTATCTGCTTCCGTTCCGCCACTAGTAAAAACAATTTCAGAAAAATGAGCGTTTATACTATTTGCTAAAATCGTTCGCGATTCATCCAATACTTTTCTAGCTTCCCGTCCAAACGAATGGATGCTCGAAGGGTTTCCGAATGTAGTAGACATCGTTTTTGCGATTTTCTCTACAACGAGAGGATGAATTGGACTCGTTGCTGCATGATCTAGATAAATTCTATTCATGTTTTCCACCTTGTTTCTAAAATTAAATATAGAACATATAAGCATCAGGCGTATCATCATCTGAATGATTCGCCATATCTTCAATAGTTGTATTATCCAATACTTCTTTCACTGCGTCTCGAATTCTCATCCACAATTCACGCTTTGCAGGTTCCTCATCTTCGATTCCTTCAACAGGACTGATTGGACCTTCCAAAACTCGAATAATATCTGCAGCGGTTATTTTAGATGGCTCATCTGCCAATACATAGCCTCCGTAAGCTCCTCTTATACTTCTAACAAGTCCCGCATTGCGAAGGGGACCTGCTAATTGCTCTAAGTAATGTTCAGATAAATCATGGCTTTGGGCAATGGATTTTAAAGAAACTGGTCCTTCACCATGTCGTTTTGCCAATTCAATCATAATTGTTAATCCATATCTGCCCTTAGTAGATATTTTCATTAACTTGCACCTCGTTCTAATTCTTTCCCAACTTTATTATTTATACTTTTATTTATTATTTTATCAGTTAATCGTTGACATTGCGGCAAAGCAAAACCAATAAAAGTACCTAATGTTACACTAAATATGAGCGTTCCGATAAAAACGGGTCCCCCTAGAAGCCAACCTATGAAAAGAACGACAATTTCCATTATCCTGCGAACTGTCGATACTTTCCAGCCTGTCTTTTCCTGCATAGCGAGCATAAAACTGTCTCTAGGTCCTGCTCCAAGTTTAGCTGAAATGTAAATGCCCATCCCATATGAATAAAGAATCATACCTACTAAAAACATTCCTATTTTGCCTAAGAGGGTTTCTGGTTCAGTCAAAAATGGAAGAAGCAAGAACATATCTATAAAAAATCCAATGAGTAGCATATTTAAATACGCACCGAATTGCGGCCACTTTTTCATCAGTAGTGCAGAACTACCTAAAATGGTTACACCTACAAGAATAGACCACGTGCCAATCGTAAGACCAAATTGATAGTAAAGACCTACATGCAGCACATCCCAAGGAGAAACCCCAAAATCCGAAACAATCATCAAAGCAATACCAAGCGACATAATGAGTAAACCTATCGTAAAAATGATAAGTTTTAGTTTTAATTGGTCGTTTTTTTGCATCTCTGTATACTCCTTCACATTGCTCCATTATAGCACATACATATTCTTAAATGCATTTCTACTTCCGTTTTGATATGATAGAATGAAATATATAGAACATAGGTTTGGAGAGATGACTTTGAATAATCAACCTTTAGCCTTTAGAATGCGTCCCCAAACGATTGAAGAAGTGGCTGGGCAACAGCATTTAGTTGGAGAAGGTAAAATCATATCAAGAATGGTAAAAGCAAAACAGCTTTCATCTATGATATTATATGGTCCTCCCGGAATCGGAAAAACATCAATTGCCAGCGCCATTGCTGGAAGTACAAACTATGCCTTTAGAACCTTGAATGCCGTAACTAATAATAAAAAAGATATGGAAATAGTAGCAGCTGAAGGAAAGATGAGTGGAAAAGTTATTTTATTATTGGATGAAGTCCATAGACTCGATAAAGGAAAGCAAGATTTCTTGCTGCCTTTTTTAGAAAATGGAACAATTATTTTAATAGGAGCAACGACAAGTAATCCATATCATGCTATAAATCCTGCCATTCGAAGCCGCTGTCAAATTTTTGAACTGTTCCCTTTAACGGAGACAGAAATAAAAGAAACTTTACTAAGAGCATTGGAAGACCCTAAAAGAGGTCTTGGCTCATATTCTATTTCTGTTGATGAGAGAGCATTATATCATCTCGCAACTGCAAGCAATGGAGATGCGAGAAGTTCATTGAATGCATTGGAACTTGCCGTATTATCAACTGAACCAAATGAAGATGGTACAATTCACATAACGGAGTCAATTGCAGAAGAATGTCTTCAAAAGAAAAGCTTGGCACACGATAAAGATGGTGATGCCCATTATGATGTATTAAGCGGCTTCCAAAAATCAATTAGAGGCAGTGACGCAAATGCCGCCCTTCATTATTTAGGTCGTTTAATAGAAGCGGGCGATCTACCTAGTATATCAAGGCGCTTGCTCGTCATTGCCTATGAAGATATAGGTCTTGCTAACCCTCAAGCGGGACCACGGACATTAGCGGCCATACAAACCGCTGAAAAAATTGGATTCCCAGAAGCACGAATCCCACTTGCTAATGCTGTAATAGAGCTATGCTTATCACCTAAATCTAATTCTGCCATCTGTGCAATTGATGAAGCGTTAGCCGACATTCGTGCTGGACACGCCGGTGAAGTTCCACTTCACTTAAAAGATGCCCATTATAAAGGTGCTAAAGAGCTTGGTAGAGGGATCGATTATAAATACCCACATGATTATGAAAACGGCTGGGTGAAGCAGCAATACCTCCCAGATAAATTAAAAGGCAGACAATATTATAAACCGAAGCTAACCGGTAAATTTGAGCAAGCTCTGGCATCCGTCTATGAAAAAATAAATAAAGGCTAATGTAAAGGCAGCTAAGAAATATATTCTTAACTGCCTTTTGCACCATTACTCTTCATTTACTCTATAAATATGAATGTCTTTCAAAATTTCCCGAACAACGTAGCTTGCCATAATAAGACCCACTGTTGAAGGAACAAATGCGTTAGAAGATGGCGGCATTTGCGCCTTTCGAATCTCCGAATTATCCTTTCCGACTGTTTTACGTACGTCTTCACGAATGACAATTGGACTTTCATCAGAGAAAACGACAGGAATTCCTTTTTTAATGCCTTCTTTTCTTAACCGAGTTCTAATCACTTTCGCAATTGGATCTGTATGCGTTTTGAAAATATCTTTAATCATTAATCGTGTCGGATCCATTTTATTTGCGGCACCCATGGACGAAATAATAGGGATATCCCGCTTTAAGCATTCTTTAATTAGATGAATTTTATAGGATATTGTATCCGAAGCATCTACGACAAAATCAGGTTTATGTTCAAAAAACGTCTCATATGTTTCTTCCGTATAAAACATCTTTAAAGCTACAACTTCACAATCAGGATTAATATCTTCAATTCTTTTTTTCATTAAGTCGGCTTTTGGCTGTCCAACTGTCGACAATAATGCAATGAGTTGTCTATTTACATTCGTTATATCAACATCATCTTTATCTACAAGAATAATCTTTCCTATATTTGTTCTGGCTAATGCCTCAGCTGCAAACGTTCCCACACCGCCTACACCAAGAATGGCAACTGTAGTATTTTTTAATAAATCCAGTCCTTCTTTTCCAATTGCCAATTCATTTCTTGAAAATTGATGCAACATCTAAATCAGCTCCAAATTTTGTTCAGTCTATTTCTTCTGAAATAGAATAAATGAAAAGAAGTATTTTAGCAAGAACAAAAGCGAAAGCGTCTGTTCAGCGACGTACAGGCCCACAGGATGTGGCGGCTCTTGTCGACGTTCCTTTTTCGGCTTCTGACGAGATAAAGGAAACACGGTGTAATAGCGAACCGATGTTGACTTATTCGTAGGAAGAAATCGAAAGTTTGCTAGGCGCTGGCTGCTTGCGCTAGACGGAAACTATTCCTTAGAGAGTTACCAACTAAGTTTCCAATGTATCATTTCCTTAAGCACAAAAAACAGCCTTAGTTATAAAGGCTGTTGCGTTCAAATATAAAAAGTCCCAATCGTGCCGTCGGTTAAAGATCCTTTGTTTTGAACCCGCTCTTGGCAGGTGGGTGTCCTGCTCCAGGCCTTATGTGTCCTCTCGTAGAGGCTTGCATTCAGTCTGGAAACTCCAAACTCCCGTAGGTATGAGATGTCGGTCAAAACGAAAAGGTGTATAGACGAACACATCAGGACTTCTTTTGTTGATTAAATACTATCATAGGAAAAATCATTTTTCAAACGTTAATACATGGGAAATTATCACTAATTTGACTGTTACAGTTCGATTACAAAACCTTTTCAGACCTTGCATTTACAGTGAGATGCAGTTCTTTTAATTGATCTTCACTCACTTCATCAGGAGCTTTCATTAACAGATCACTTGCGCTTGCTGTTTTAGGGAATGCAATTGTATCACGCAAGCTATTTCTGCCTGCTAAAAGCATGACGATTCTATCTAGCCCAAGAGCAATACCACCATGCGGCGGTGTGCCGTATTCAAATGCTTCGAGTAAAAATCCAAATTGCTCCTTCGCTTCTTCAATTGAAAACCCTAGCACTTTAAACATTTTCTCTTGTATGTCACGTTCAAAAATACGGAGAGAACCGCCTCCTAATTCATATCCATTTAACACTAAGTCATATGCTTGTGCTTTGACATTGCCAGGATCTGTTTCCAGCTTATCCAAATCCTCGCGGGATGGCATAGTAAATGGATGATGGGCAGCATAGTAGCGATTTTCTTCCTCATCATATTCTAATAATGGCCATTCCGTAATCCATAGGAAATTATATTGATTTTCATTAATCAATCCTAAATCTTTACCAAGCTTTAAGCGTAAAGCCCCTAAAGAATCTGCCACTACTTTTTTCGAATCAGCGGCAAATAATAGCAAGTCCCCTTGTTCTGCAGAAAGGAATTCACTTAGCTCATTTTGCTCCTGTTCATTAAAGAATTTTGCTATTGGCCCTTTTAATCCTTCTGCTTCTACTTTTAACCAGGCAAGACCTTTAGCTCCGTAGCGAGCGGCAAATTCACCTAAACCGTCAATATCTTTTCTAGAATATTTATTAGCACCGTCTTTCACTACTAATACTTTTACTTGACCACCAGCAGAAATGGCATTTGAAAATACTTTGAAACCTGAGTTTTCGACAAGCTTTGAAATATTTTGCAGTTCCATTCCAAAACGAGTATCCGGCTTATCAGATCCGTATCTTTCCATTGCTTCTTCATACGGCATGATTGGGAATGGTGTTTTGATTTCAAGCTCTTTTGTTGCAAGCATTACTTGCTTCATCATGTGCTCTACCATTTCCCTAATATCTTCTTGGCTCATAAAACTTGCCTCTATATCAATTTGTGTAAATTCTGGCTGGCGGTCAGCACGTAAATCTTCATCACGAAAACATCTAGCAATCTGATAATATTTATCAAATCCACTTACCATCAGTAATTGCTTGAATAATTGCGGTGATTGAGGCAATGCAAAAAATTCTCCAGGATGTACTCTACTAGGAACTAAATAATCTCTTGCCCCTTCAGGAGTACTTTTCGTCAATATTGGAGTTTCTATATCCAGATAGCCTTCTTCATCCAAAAAATTACGAATCGTCCTTGTAACTGTTGAACGCATTTTAAAAACTTCGTACATTTCTGGTCTACGGAGATCTAAATATCTATATTTTAAGCGGATGTCTTCAGCTGCTTCTGAATTGTTTTCAATCATAAACGGCGGTGTTTTTGCCTCGTTGATTATTTTCACTTCAGAAACGACAATTTCAATTTTACCTGTTTTCAAATTATCATTAATCGTTCCTTCAGCTCTGGCTATAACCGTTCCACGAACATCCACAACATACTCATTTCGAACTCTTTCAGCAACCTGTAAAGCAGACTCTGATATCTCAGGGTTAAAAACAATTTGCACAACACCTGTTCGATCTCTAAGATCAATAAATATTAGTCCACCCAAATCACGGCGTTTCTGAACCCAACCTTTTAAAATAACGGACTCTCCAATAGATTTTTCGGTAATCTCACCGCAATAATGTGTTCTTCCAAACATTTAAAATCCTCCTCATCGGCATAACTTACTAAATTCATCGATAAAATGATCTAATGAAAGTTCAGTTTGTTCTCCAGTTTCCAAATTTTTCACGGCAATATTACCCATTTTTAATTCATCATCGCCTAATATAATTGCGTATTTAGCAGCTATTCTCTCTGCAGCCTTAAATTGTGCTTTCATCTTTCTATTCAAGTAATCGCGCTCAGATGAGAATCCTGCTGTGCGCAATTTTTGTAATAAGGTCACGGAATAGTCTTTTGCCTCTTCTCCGAGAGCAATGATATAGCAATCAACAGAATGTTCTGCTTCAATATTTATTCCTTCTGCTTCCAAAGCACTTAATAATCTTTCTATACTTAATGCAAACCCGATTCCTGGAGTATCCGGACCGCCCATTTCTTGTACAAGTCCATTATATCTCCCGCCACCGCATAACGTCGTAATCGCTCCAAAACCTTCTGCCTCACTCATGATTTCAAAGGCAGTATGATTATAGTAATCCAATCCTCTAACTAAAGTTGGATCGACAATGTAATCCATGTCCATAGCTGATAAGTATTGTTTCACCTTTTCAAAATATTGCTTTGAATCTTCATTTAAGTATTCAAGAATGGAAGGAGCTGATTTCATGAGCTCATGATCACGATCTTTTTTACAATCCAAAATTCTTAGTGGATTTTTCTCAAGTCTTTTTTGACAGTCACTGCAAAATTCACCAATCCTAGGTTGGAAGTGGTTGATCAGTGCAGCTCTATGTGCATTCCTACTTTCATTGTCACCAAGACTATTTACGACTAGACGTAATTTCTTTAATCCAAGTGACTTGTACAATTCCATAGCAAGAGAAATAACTTCTGCATCAATGGCAGGATCCATACTTCCTAACGCCTCAACCCCAAACTGAACAAATTGACGGTACCGGCCCGCCTGAGGTCGCTCATACCGGAACATAGGTCCTAAATAATAAAGTTTTACAGGTTGAGTGGGATTTCCAAACATTTTGTTTTCGGCAAAGGATCGAACAACTGATGCTGTCCCTTCTGGCCGGAGCGTTATATTCCTTCCACCTCGATCTTGAAAAGAGTACATTTCCTTTTGAACAATATCAGTCGTGTCTCCAACTCCACGTAAAAAAAGTTCAGTATTTTCAAAAATTGGAGTACGAATTTCCCTGTATTGATATTTATTACATATTTCTTTTGCTTTGTTCTCTATGAACTGCCACTTTTCAACGACGCCCGGAAGAATGTCTTGCGTCCCTCTCGGTATTTGTATAGCCATTAAGCTTCCTCCTTTTTCCACTAAATATCCATTTTAAGGCAACCTTTTATAAATAAAAAAACTCCCGTCCCTTGTTTCGAAAAACAAGGGACGAGAGATTATTTCCCGCGGTGCCACCCTTTTTGAAGCTGAATAAACAGCTCCCACTCAAACAGTTATCGCCTGATTACGTCCATTCCTACTAGGATAAATCCGTTCGAAATGGAAGCCTACGGAATGTGCTTCATTGAGTCGATATGGAGAAATGCTTTCAGCCAAGGCATTTCATCTCTTTCCATTTTGCTCCCAATTACTTTTTCCCTCATTGGCCTAAGTATGATAAGCTATAGCCACTTTCCGTTTCGAGCTATAACATAATTATTAATTTATCATACGAATATCATAAAACTTTGTCAATACATACCATGCATTGTTTTTTTTCACCTCTTATCTATGACCTGCCCATTTTCTTTTTAAAGCTTTTAATCTCCGTCAATGACAGTCCATATTCCGATATAGGCTCCTCCATTATCGTATAGCACTCTTTTTCAATGCTATTTTTAAAATTTAAAGAAAAAAGCTGTGTTGAATTAAAGGAAGCTATACGATTTTGTTCATTTGCTCTCACCTTGGTGCCTCCTTGCTATTTTTAGTTAGTTTTGCCCATTTTTTAAAATTTAAAAGGATTCTTCCAATATTTCCACGAATATTACATTTGATTAGAACACCTTAATATTGGTAAAATTGATTTTTAGTAAGTACTGGATTTAGTTAGCTAGAAAGGCGGTTTCATTTTTTGGGGAAAAAACTATTCTTTTTTATAGTCATTCCATTATTGCTTGTTATATTATTCATACGATATTCTCCAATTATTAAAGCGGATTCAGATACCATCGTTATTACTGGGGAAATAGTGAATGTTCGCGAAAAACCAGGGACAACTTATTCAATCATTACCCAAATAAGAAAAGGGGAAACATATGAAATAAAAAATGAAAAAGATGGTTGGTATGAAATAAAACTCCCTTCCGGAAAAAAAGGATGGGTAGCCAATTGGTTGGCTCAAGAGCAAAATTCACCAACTAACACTAATAAGGGCATGGTAATAGCAGATCATTTAAATATTAGATCTGAGCCAACTCTTACAGGTTCTGTTATTGGAAATCTCCAAATGGGTGATGAAGTCGTTATTTTAGACCATGAAGATGATTGGTTAGAAATAGAATATGCTTCTGGCAGTGCATGGGTCAGCAGCTCCTACATTGAAAAAATGGAAAAAAAGCCTGTTGGCGCCATTCAGGAAGAAATTTATATTAGCGCATTATACGATGATACCAATATTAGAAAAAAACCAACTCTTAAATCAGCTATTGTTGGTCAAGCCTCTTCAAAAGATGTATTTAAAGTTTTGAAAAAAGAGGGAGATTGGTATCAGATTGAATATACTTCAGGTAAACTAGGTTATATAGCAAGTTGGATCGTCACAGATACCAATGAAGTCTCTACAAAAACGATCGTCATTGATCCTGGTCATGGAGGACGAGATGAGGGAGCAGCAGGGGCAAATGGGACTATAGAAAAAAATTTAACGTTAAATGCGGCACTGCTTCTTAGTGAGAAATTAAAAAAAGCTGGTTTTAATGTTATATTAACTAGATCCGCAGATGAATACGTAAGTTTACAGGATCGAGCAGAACTGGCTTATATAAAGAATGCTGACATTTTTATTAGCTTGCATTTTGATAGTATTGAAGACAGTTCAGTCCATGGTCATACAACTTATTATTATTACGATGATGAAGTAAAAATAGCTGAGGCAATTCATAACCGTATTACCGACGCTATTCATATTTCGGACCGTGGAGTCAGATATGGTGATTATTATGTTCTTAGAGAGAACCAACGACCATCGATTTTACTAGAACTTGGATACTTGAGCAATCCTGCCGAAGAGCAAGTGATTAAAACGAAAAAATACATGGATAAAATTACTAATGCCATTGAAAAAGGACTTGTAGACTATTTTTCTGGAGATTAAAAAAGGGCTAACCTTTCACTATTGAAAGGTTAGCCCCTTTATATTTATCTTTCTAATACAAGTGTCACTGGACCGTCATTTATTAATTTTACATCCATCATTGCGCCAAAAACACCGGTCTCCACATGAATTCCTTTTTCGGATAACAATTTATTGAAGTGGTGATACAATCTTTCAGCATGTTGAGGTTTTGCTGCGTCCATAAAATTAGGTCTACGCCCTTTACTGCAATCTCCATAAAGAGTGAATTGCGAAATGGATAAAATGGCTCCACCTTCATCGATTAGTGAGCGGTTCATTTTTCCCGCCTCATCCTCAAAGATACGTAAATGCACAATTTTATCTGCGAGCCATTCACATTCCTTTTCCGAGTCTTCATGAGTGATTCCCACTAATAGTACAAAACCATTTTTAATCGACCCAGTAATATTTCCTTCTACAGTCACGCTTGCCTCTTTACTTCTTTGCAATACCACTCTCATTACTAATAATAACTCCTTTAATTCATTATCCGTCTTACAGCATATATATCTGGAATCTGTTTAATTTTATCTACAACCTTCTGAAGGTGGCCAATATTTTGGATCGAAATCGACATCATTATGGTTGCCATTTTATTACGATCCGCTTTTCCAGTTACAGCTGTAATATTTGTTTTCGTTCCGCTTACGGTCTGAAGTACTTCATTTAAAAGACCTCGGCGATCAAAGCCTGATATCTCAATATCAACATTATATTCTTTACGATTAGTGGAATCAGATTCCCACTCAACAGGAATTAATCGATTTTCCATTTCATTATCATCTATATTCGGACAATCTGCTCTATGAACAGAAACCCCTCGACCTTTTGTTACAAAACCAATAATTTCATCCCCTGGTACTGGATTACAGCACCTTGACAAGCGGATTAGTAAATTATCTGCACCCTTCACGGTAACACCAGCATCATAGCGCTTCGGAGCAGGATCGGTTTTAACCTCCGCGGTAATCTCTTTCTCCGCTTCTTCCTGGTCTCGTAATTTTCTTAATTTTTCGGTAAGGCGATTCGCCACTTGTAATGCAGATATTCCGTTATAACCCACGCTTGCAAACATATCATCTTCATGCCCGAAATTGAATTTGTCTGCAACCTTTTTGAGATTTTCAGCAGTCATGACCTTTTTATGGTCAAAATCCATCTCTTTAATTTCTTTTTCGACGAGTTCTCTGCCTTTAAGGATATTTTCTTCTTTACGCTGACGCTTAAAAAATTGCCGAATCTTATTTTTAGCTTGTGAAGTTTGTGCTAATTTTAGCCAGTCTTGACTAGGACCATATGAATGCTTAGATGTAAGAATCTCAATAATATCTCCGGTTTTTAATTTATAGTCTAATGTAACGATTTTTCCGTTAATTTTAGCGCCAATTGTTTTATTTCCAATTTCCGAGTGAATTCGATATGCGAAATCAATCGGCACTGATCCTGCCGGAAGCTCAATAACATCACCTTTAGGGGTAAAGACGAACACCATATCGGAAAAAAGATCGATTTTTAATGATTCCATGAATTCTTCTGCATTCTCAGATTCATTTTGGAATTCTAGAATCTCCCTGAACCAAGAAAGTTTCTTATCGAAAGAAGCTTGAGGAGTCATCGATTTCCCTTCTTTATATGCCCAGTGGGCCGCAACTCCAAATTCGGAGATACGATGCATTTCCATTGTTCTAATTTGTACCTCAAGAGGGTCACCCTTCGGTCCAATAACAGTGGTGTGCAAAGATTGGTACATATTTGGCTTCGGCATAGCGATATAATCTTTAAATCGTCCAGGCATCGGTTTCCAACATGTATGAATGATTCCTAGAACTGCATAACAATCTTTTATACTATTAACAATTATTCTGACAGCAAGTAAATCATATATTTCGTTAAATTGCTTATGCTGGAGAACCATTTTTCGATATATGGAGTAAATATGCTTAGGCCTTCCATAAACATCTGCTTTGATTTCCATTTCATCGAGGCGTTCTTTCACCTCGGACATGACATCTTCAAGATATTGCTCCCGCTCTTCACGTTTCCTTTTCATTAAATTAACAATCCGATAATACTGCTGAGGATTTAAATAACGAAGAGCAGTATCTTCAAGTTCCCATTTGATTTTTGAAATCCCAAGACGATGGGCTAATGGAGCAAAAATTTCTAGCGTTTCATTCGCTATTCTTCTTTGCTTTTCCGGAGGTAAGTGTTTGAGAGTACGCATATTATGAAGTCTATCAGCTAATTTAATCAAAATAACCCTGATATCCTGTGCCATAGCAATAAACATTTTCCGGTGGTTTTCTGCCTGCTGTTCCTCATGTGATTTGTACTTTATTTTACCTAATTTCGTCACACCGTCGACAAGCATTGCTACTTCACTGCCAAATTCCGCTTTTATCTCTTCAATAGTGACAGTAGTATCCTCTACGACATCATGAAGAAAACCTCCCATCAATGTCGCTGGATCCATTTCTAAATCAGCAAGTATCCCAGCCACTTGTATAGGATGGATAATATATGGCTCCCCTGATTTACGGAATTGATCTTTATGAGCCTCACTCGCAAACTCATATGCTTTTTGCACTAATGCAACATTTTCAGCATTTAAGTATTTTTTTGTACGATTAATCACTTCTTCCACTAATAATTTTTCATCTTTAACCATGAGGATCACCTTTTTATGAAAATTGAATATATGATATCTATTATCGAGAAAAGAGTCAAACTTGTAAAGGTTTTGACAATAAATTTTATTTTTAGAAAGGCATAGGAGCTGTAGCTAGACAAGAAAAGCGTAAGCGAGTTGTCCATAGACGTACAGGACTACAGGATTTGACTTATCTTATTGAAAAGAACACGAAGCTTGCTAATCGATGGCAGTTTTCTTTTGACATAAAAAGAGATAAATTGACAAAATCTTAAAAATAGGAAGGCTGCCCCATTGGCCAAACCTTTAAAAGGAAAGGTTTCGGGACAGCCAAAATGTTAGAATGACATTAATGATAGAATGTCGTAACCGTCCAATTTTTCTCTTCCATTTAGATAGGAAAGTTCGATAAGAAATGCAATTCCCGCTACAATCCCTCCAAGTCTTTCAACAAGTTCTATTGTAGCTTCAATGGTGCCGCCAGTCGCAAGTAAATCATCTGTAATAAGTACTCTCTGCCCAGGCTTAATTGCATCCTTATGTATTGTGAGAGCATCTTTCCCATACTCTTTTCCATAGTTTGCTTTTATTGTTTCACGAGGCAGTTTGCCCTCTTTTCGAACAGGTGCGAACCCTACTCCTAGCGCATACGCCACTGGACATCCGATGATAAAACCTCTTGCTTCAGGCCCTACAACAAGATCGATTTGCTTTTCATTGGCATATTCGACGATTTGATCGGTTGCATAATGATATGCTTCCCCATGATCCATTAACGTTGTAATATCCTTAAAAAGGATTCCTTCCTTAGGCCAATCAGGAACAATTGTAATATATTGTTTCAAATCCATGCTTTTGTTTCCTCCTCATTAGGCACTTTATGTGCCAACCTTTCATCGAACCACGATTTTAATTCCACAATCGATGAAAATAACAGTAATTTTTCAATTGAAATTTCCTCTTGTTTTCTACGATATGTTGATGAATCTGTTAAATCTTTTTTTTGTTTTTCTGGATTAATCGTAATCAATCCATCCTTTATTGTAACAAAATTTAATTCAAAAAACACTTGTGACATAAACATAATAGTGTCAACTGACCAGCCACGATGTTTGGCAAGTTCCTCTCCAAATTTATTTACATCAAAGCTTTGTCTTTTTAAAAGAAATGCATAATACCATTTAAAATGTTCTCTTGTTGGAAGAATAGTAAAGTATTGTGTTTCTTCATGATAAAAATGTGCATATATCCGATCAGGCAACTTTCCTCTAATCAGAGAATCCAATATATCTAATTCAAGAGGCAGATCAAATAATACAATTTGTTTTCCATTTATATCTACTTTACTAGCTTCCTCTTTATTTCTAATTAATAAAGTATTAGGAAGTTCTCTAAATTTATTCAAATACTGTTCCGAAAAAATAATGAACGTCTTTGTTGGGTCAGTCAAATCTAGTTGCTTATGACCCCTTATATCAAAAAGCTGCCATTCATAAACGGCTATGTCTTTCATCATAATTTGTGGTTTTCTCATATTATTCCATTCATTTATGGAAAGTTCTCCAATAACGGATATTTTTGCATCTGCTGAAATTTCATCAGCTAAGTGCCCTATATTAAACCCCACACCATCTAGTAAGTTACCTGGCTTTTCCAGGGTTAGTTTTAAATGGGTCTTATTAGCTCCAATTTTTCTAATGCCAGTTGCAAGCGTACTTTTAATCATCACTTTAGGCTTGGGATTTCCCATACCGTATGGAGCAAGTAAATCCAATTGTCCAATCGTATCAACAGTTACTTCATCTATATCAAGTGCTGCATCCACTTCAGTCACTGGAATAAAGTCATCAGCAGAAAGTTGATTTTTACACGCTTCATTTAATTCTTGCCGTAAAGAATCAACATCCTCAATATTTAAAGTCATGCCAGCTGCCATTGGATGTCCGCCAAAGTGAGGAAGTAAGTGGGAAAGTGCAGATAAATTTTTATATAAATCAAATCCAAGGATACTTCTAGCAGAACCTTTCGCTAACCCAGACATTTTATCATAGCTCAAAACGATAGCCGGTCTATAATAACGATCTACTAATCTAGAAGCAACTATCCCAATGACTCCAGCACTCCAACCTTCTTTTCCAATAACAATAACGCTATTTTCGCTTAGAGGAAAATCTCTCTCAACCATAGCAACCGCTTCATTCGTTATTTCTGTAACAGTTTGTTGGCGCTCTTTATTCATAAAATCTATTTCTTCCGCTAATTGCGCAGCCATTTCCATATCAGTGGTCCTTAATAATTCAACCGCTGGAGCTGCATGATCGATGCGACCTGCCGCATTTAATCTAGGTCCTATTGCAAACCCAACCGTTTCCTCATTAATTTCCGATAATTTTGTTCCTGATATTTTACATAAGGCTTGAATTCCTAGCCGACTGGAATACAATAATTTTTTTAAACCTTCCTTGACAAGAAGACGATTTTCTCCATGCAATGGCACCAAATCTGCGATTGTACCAATTGCAACAATATCAAGCAATTCTTTAGGGAGGTCATTATTAATAGCGTGTGCAAGTTTAAATGCGACTCCTACACCCGCAAGATCAGAAAATGGATATTGAGTATGAGGAAGTTTAGGATGAATAATAGCGAACGCTTCTGGGAGTGTATTTCCAGGCTCATGATGATCCGTAATAATGACGTCCATGCCAAGTTCATTCGCCAGCTTTACTTCGTTGAGCGCTGAAATTCCTGTATCTACTGTAATAATTAACTTAATTCCTTGCTTACTAGCCTCCCTGAATGCATTTTCATTTGGACCATATCCTTCAGTAAAACGATTAGGTATGTAATATGTAACATTTGCATTCATTTTTGTCAGAATATCCATCATGACGGTAGTACTTGTTACACCATCAGCATCGTAATCTCCGAAAATCAATATCGGTTCCTTCGATTCAATCGCATCCCTAATTCTTCTTACAGCCTTTTCCATATCTTCAAATAAATAAGGATCATGAAAATTTTCACTTTCTGTAAATAAAAAGCTTCTTGCTTGATCTACATTTGTAATTCCACGATTCATAAGCAATGAAGCTAAGAGTGGAGTTATATTTAATTGTTCTGCAAATTCACTAGCGGTTTTATTATTCGTATTTTTAACAATCCACCGTGTTTTGGGATTAAGCATGTGCACACCTCACTAAAGTTAAAGACTTCCATTTTTATCATCTTGGTGATCGGGATTAATATGAACAAAAACATTATGGACGTCTGGATGATCCATAAGTTTTGATTTTACTTTTTTACCGATCTCATGACCTTCTTTCACGGTAATGTCAGGATCTACGGATATTTTTAAGTCAATAATAACATAATATCCATGTTCTCTTGCATGAAGTTCACCAATTTCTCTCACTTCTGGTACAGATGCAACGATTTTTCTAAATACGGTTGTATCTTCTTTATGAAGAACATGATCAAGAGTGTTATGGATTGAATCTGCACCGAGTTTCCATGCCATTTTTAATACAAGTATGGAAACGACAATGCCCGCTACTGGATCGCCAAACTCTAGCCAATGAACATTGAATTTTTTACCTAAAATGGATGCACCAATCCCTATAAGGGCCGCAATCGAAGAATACACATCCGACCTATGTTCAAATGCATTTACAATTAAGGCATCGCTGTTTAATTTTTTTCCTAAACGATATTTATATCGAAAAAGTGCTTCTTTAACTACGATTGAAAAAATAACAGCGTATATTGCAATGCCTCCGGGTACCTCTACCTTAGAAAATAAAGCGGTAATTGAGGATTTACCAATTTGAAGTCCAGCTATGAAAAGAATAACAGCCACGATAATGGCGGCAATGGATTCTGCCTTTCCATGCCCGTAAGGATGATCTTCATCTGGCGGACGCTTTGCTGCACGAAGGCCAATATATACAGCAAGTGACCCAGCAATATCTGATGCCGAATGAACTGCATCCGCGATTAACGCCTTACTATTCGCCTTTATACCTATAAATCCTTTTACGATCGTTAATACAATATTAACAATGATCCCTAGCCATGCGGCAAATTCTGCTTGTTTAAAACGGTCATCCTGCTTCATTGCTAGCTCCTTTTTCCGTCTGTATTTCTACATGTAGTATCGGACTTTATCGGCAAAAACAACCGCAGAAATTCTGCGGTTGTTTTTTTGTTTTAGCGCTGCACTTTTCCTTGTCTAGCTCCTACGCCTATCGACTAGCAAACTTCTTGTCCTATCCCTACGATAAGTCAACATCGATTCGTCCTACCGGACTCATCGTGTTTCCTTTATCTCAGTCAGAGGCCCTGAAGTTTGTACGTCGATAAACAGGCGCTTACGCTTTTCTTTACACTTGTGGTTCATCCGACCATTTCTTTTTCTCTTTCACAGTGTTTATCGGGCCATTTTTCCTGAGCTCTCTCACTTTTAAATCATACCACCACTGTGCCGAAATGAAGATCGAAGAATACGTTCCGGCAAGAAGTCCAACGAGTAATGCAATTGAAAAGTTTCGAATAGATTCACTTCCTAATATTAGCAATGCAACTACAGTGATGATGACTGTCAAAACAGTGTTGATCGAACGAGTCAATGTTTGACGCAAGCCCTTATTTACTACGTCAGCAATGTCTTGTTCTGTTTTTAAACGTTTTTTTGCAGTCATGTTTTCTCGAATACGATCAAACGTAACAATTGTATCGTTTATCGAATAACCAACAATGGTCAAGACTGCAGCGATAAAGGTCAGGTCTACTTCTAGCCTTGTTAAACTAAAGAAAGCGACGATAAAAAATGCATCATGTAAAAGACCAAGTACAGAAGTTAGTCCCATTGCATATTCAAAGCGGAAAGAAACGTAAATAATGATCCCGATTGCTGCAAACAACAAAGCGTAAAATGCATTCTTCACTAATTCTTTCCCGACAGTTGAAGACACGGTGCTCACGTTAGGCTCTGAACCATATTTATCGGAAAAATGTGTTTTAAATTTAGCAATTTCGTTTTTGTTGAAAACACCTTTATACCGTGCAACTCCTATTTCATTTTGCGCTCCTGCCAGTACTATATCATCTGTCGGAAAACCTATTTCGGTAAGTTCGGATTTCACTTGTTCTGTTGTCAAAGTCTTACCTGCATTAATTTCAACGCGAGTTCCACTAGAGAAATCAATCCCTAAATTTAATCTAAAAATTCCTAAGATGATGGCCCCGCTTAATATTAAAACAGTAGAAAATACATAGAATTTCTTCCGATGCTTTACAAAATCGAACTTATCAAAGCGGGTTGGTAAGTCGTGTGTAGTCTTATTATCCGACAGTGCATAAATTTCTGAGCGTTTTATACCAAACCAACCTGGTAGATCTTTTAAGAAACGGCTATTCACCCATAAACCTAGTAATAATCTAGATCCAAATACTGCTGTGAAAAAGCTCATCAAGATACTAATAATAAGCATTGTCGCAAACCCTTTTACAGAGCTTGTCCCAAAATAGAATAAAACAACTCCTGCTAATAAAGTAGTGATGTTAGCATCAAAAATTGCGACAAAGGAAGATTTATTTCCAGCCTCAAATGCAGATTTTATCGATCTTCCAACCTTAATTTCTTCTTTAATCCGCTCGTATGTTAAAATATTCGCATCAACCGCCATTCCGACCCCAAGAATTAAAGCGGCAATACCCGGTAAGGTCAAAACACCATTTATTAAATCAAAAATAAGTAAAATCAAGAAAATGTAAATGGAAAGGGTGATTGTTGCAATAACCCCTGGAAAACGATAATAAGCAATCATGAAAAGGAAAATAATTGCAATTCCTAAAATTCCAGCTTGTATCGTTTTATTAAGTGCTTGTTCACCAAACTGCGCACCAACTGATGTTGAATACACTTCTTTTAATTTGACCGGAAGAGCCCCAGCATTTAAAAGATTTGCAAGGTTTTCTGCTTCTTTTTGTGTAAAATGCCCTTCTATTGTAACTTCTGTTGTATTAAAAACCTCATTAACATTTGGTGCTGAAAGCATTTTGGGATTACCGTTCGCTACGGCATCTTTATAAGAATCTACACCTTCTTCAAAATCCAGCCAAATGACTAACTGATTATTTGGAGCCATATCCACAATTTTCTTTGTTACATCTCTAAATTTCTTTCGATCTTTTAATTCAACTGATACAATCGGCTGATTATTTCTGGAAGAAATAGTTGCCTTTGCTCCGCCTTCCTTTAAATCCGTTCCGGAAAGCATTAAGTTGTCATTGACATCGCGGAATGATAAAGTTGCCGTCGTACCTAGCGTTTCCCTAGCCTGATTTTGATCTTCTACACCAGGAAGCTGTACCCGAATACGGTCTGTACCTTCTATTTGAATATTTGGTTCACTTACACCAATGACATTAATTCGATTATTAAGAGCTTCTGTTGTATGTACAAGAGTATCTCTATCAATTTTTTGATTTTTATTTACTGGCTTAACATCATAAAGAACTTCGAAACCACCTTGAAGATCAAGTCCTAGTTTAATTTTTTTGAGAATAGGATTTGTCGTAGTCCCGATTAAGCTTGCCATCAAAATGATAATAAGAAAAAAAGCTACTATTCTGCTTCGTTTAACCATTACTTATAGTTCCCCCTTGTCAATGATGAACATTGAACGTATGCATTAAAAGTTTTACATTTTTTCCTAGTTGATATATAACCTTTCCTCATTATGAAGCAGTTAAAAAGCAGTGTCAATGTATCACTATTTATCTTTTGGAAGTAGTAATTCTTGTAATTCTACACTATCCAAATCAGAAAACCAATCTTGCGATTTATAAGCTTCGACAGTGGCATAATTCATATACTCGCCAACCTTCAGTGATAACACATCTGAAACCAATTCATAAACCCTTATCCCCTCTTTAGGTTTTCTCCACTTTTTTTTCGTTAAAAAAGTCCAAATATCTTCAATTTTAATTTCACCATATCCGAGTACAGTAAATTCTTCGGCTTTACTAGATAATGCAGGTGTTAACATATGAAAATATGATTCATAAGGGTGTTGAGAAGTGTCCATCATTAAACCGCCTTCCAATAATTTATCAATCGATAAGTGACAACTTGTCATGCTTTGTCCACTTCATTGCATATACTTCATTGTAATCGATTGATAGTGATTTGAGAAGGCAGGGACAAAAATGACTAAGTTTTTAAGAGGAACCATTATATTAATGGCTGCTGGACTTATAACTAGACTTCTTGGTTTCATTAATAGAATTGTAATCGCGAGAATGATTGGCGCTGAAGGTGTAGGATTATTTATGATGTCTTTTCCTACCCTTATCCTCGTTATTACATTAACACAAATGGGGTTGCCTGTTGCTATTTCAAAGGCTGTTGCGGAAGCAGAAGCTAGAGGGGACAGGAAAAAAATAAAGAAAATACTTGCTGTTTCTCTAGCTGTTACGGGGACCTTATCCATTATTTTTACGCCAGCATTAATATTACTGGCACCGTATTTATCAAAGGCACTTTTTACAGATCCTAGAACGTATTATCCTTTAGTCGCCATTTCTCCTATTATTCCAATTGTGGCCGTTTCGTCTGTTATTAGGGGTTACTTTCAAGGAAAACAAAATATGAAACCTGCTGCAATTTCTCAGGTGATTGAGCAAGTTGTCAGGATTGCATTAATTGCATTTTTTGCAAAGAAATTTTTACCATTAGGAATTGAATACGCTGCTGCAGCTGCAATGGTTGCATCGGTCCTAGGGGAATTTGCATCCCTCGCCTATTTATTTATGATGTTCAAAGTAAAGAAAAAGTTCCCAATCCGAAAAAACTTTTTCAAATCAGTGAAATCTGGAAGACAAACTTTAAATGAATTAATGGATGTCGCTTTACCTGCTACGGGAAGCAGGATGATTGGGTCGCTTGCCTGGTTTTTTGAACCGATTGTAGTCTCTCATAGTTTACTTTTAGCGGGAGTTGCAGCAGGTGTAGCGACGAAGCAATATGGGCTGTTGACTGGATATGCACTTCCTTTACTTATGCTGCCATCTTTCGTCACTTATTCACTTTCCACTTCCCTCGTACCTGCCATTAGTGAAGCAAATGCCTATCGTAACTATAAACTTGTAGAACACAGACTGCAGCAAGCATTAAGGTTTGCTCTTCTAACAGGTGGACTAGCCGTCGTCGTTTTATTCGTATTTGCCAAGCCACTCATGACATTAATGTATGGGTCACCAGACGGCTTCGGATTTATTAAATTAATGGCTCCTTTTTTTATATTCCATTACTACCAAGGGCCCTTGCAGGCTATTCTTCAGGCATTGGATTTAGCAAGGGCAGCAATGGTTAATAGTCTTATTGGAGCTGTATTTAAAATTGTAATTATTTTCGCTTTTGCTTCTCAACCACAATTTGGAATAAATGGGGCAGCTTTAGGTATTGCAGCAGGTACTGTTCTCGTTACAATGCTCCACTTCGCTACAGTATTGAAAAAAATACAATTTACCATATATTTATTGGACTATGTAAGATTTATCTTAACAACTGTTCTTGCTGGAATTGCAGGAAAAATTTATTACAATACAACACTTATAGATAGTCCTGAAAAAATTCGTCTACTGGCTGGAATTAGTGTTATCACCGTGTCATATCTGTTCCTTTCAATTTTGTTTAAGTTATTAAAGAAAAGTGATTTATTAAGGATTCCTTTCATCAATCGTTTTATTCGTTAACTTTTATTAGGTTAATCGATGTAATCAATGAAAAATTTCCCATCTTGAAAACTACAAAAAGAGATTTTATCAATTTGTGTATGTCCACGATCATTCAGTTCTTTTGTAAGCCAAGCTTCATCCTTCTGCATTTGGTCTAAATGGTCTTGCTGAATTTTTCCATTTAATATAATTGGAAGAGTATACGTAGCCGGTTTCTTTTTATTAGATTTTTTGATAATCGAAAGCTCTCCGGAAGTTTCAAGTATGGCAAATTCTACATCTGCAATATTCGTTATATCTTTCGTTCTAAGCTGCATGAGTAAATCATCAAAATTGTAGCGTAGTTTCTTCATTATATTTTCATCTATTTTTCCGTTTTTTATGATTAATGATGGTTTTCCGTCAATGATTTTCCTAAACTTTCTACTCTTTAATGATAAAAAAGCCATAAACATTTGAATTAACATAAGTACAGCCATCGGAACGAGCGTATGAAGAATGGGATCTTTATGTTGTTCAATTGCGATAACCGCCATTTCACCCAGCATAATAAATACAACAAGATCCAGTACACTCAACTCTCCTATTTCTCGTTTGCCCATAATCCTGAAAATAAAGAGAATTACTGCATACAAAAGAATCGTACGTAAAATGATGATAAAGAAATTTTCCACTTCCTTTTTCCCTCCTCTTCATTGCAACTTAGTATGTCCTATATAAATGAGAAAAATTGAGGAAAAAACATTCTAAAAACAAAGTAAATGAATAAGCATGTACAGAGATAGGTCAGTAGAGGAAAATGGAAGGAGTGTAGACGTATAGAAACAAAAAAAATTGGAGTATCCATTTTATATGGAGTCATTGCTATCTTACTTTTAGGTGTGATAACAAGCTTGATATTTTCCCTCATCCTCAAATTTACTGATACCCAAGAAAAATCAATCAGCTTGCTGATCACCATTATTTCTTTCTTCTCAGTGTTTGCCGGTGGATTCGTTTGTGGGGGAAAAGGTAAACAAAAAGGGTGGTTAATAGGAGGATTAACTGGTCTTGTATACAGCCTCATCATTTTTATGTATCAATATTTAGGTCACAGTTCTGTATTCACATTAGAACAGTTAGTCTATCATATTTGCTATATCTTAACTGCTATGATGGGAGGAGTTCTAGGCGTAAATATATTGTCTGGACCAGTTCATAATTGAAATTTAAACAATAATCAATCCATATAATTTATGGGAATACTTTATAAACCTTTTTAAAAGGGACTGGATTTATTATAAAAGAAAAATCAATTCTTTCTGAAATCATCTATAACGGGGAAAATACCTTGTACCTCAAAACTAGTATTGCACAATACAGTGAGATTTTATAAAAATTAGAAGTGTGAAGTGGCTCCAATAACAATTATCGGTGCCCTTCACCCTTCATATTTCTAGGTGAAGGGCACCCATGCCACGATTGGTAAACTTTTGTTGAGAAATCCATGGAACCAAACCAATCCGACATAGAAAAATAATTCATTAGAAATTTACAATGTTAATTGTATATTTCTATACGAAGCATCAAAAAAAGAAGCAGTCGTTTGACTAGCTTCTTTTATCATTAATATTTAGTTTCCACCTACAGACTCGACCACATCACGAATAGCAGCACGATCATATGTAAGCCTACTTCCATCACCACATTTAATGACGACTTTCCCTTCATCGATTGCGTCTACAATTCCATGAAGTCCGCCAATAGTGACGATCTTGTCCCCTTTTTGCAAATTACTTTGCATGTTTTGAACCGCTTTTTGCCGCTTTTGGTTTGGTCTTATTAACAAGAAATAAAACAATACGAACATTAAGATAAACGGCGATAAACCTATTAACGTTTCCATTTTATTTTCCCTCCTTTATTGCTAAAGTTATTAGAAATTTTTCGCGTCCGGAAGATTGAATCCATATCGCTCAAAAAATTCTTCTTTGAAGTCACCTAGGCGATCCTCTTTAATCGCATTTCTGACTTGCTTCATCAATTTTAACAGAAAATATAAGTTATGATAAGTCGTAAGTCTAATTCCGAACGTTTCGTCACATTTTATTAAATGCCTAATATACGCACGAGAATAATTTCTACAAGTATAACAATCGCAATTTTCATCTAGTGGTCCAAAATCTCTTGCATAAGCAGCGTTTTTAATAACTAACCTGCCATTGCTTGTCATACACGTTCCGTTTCTTGCTATTCTCGTCGGCAATACACAATCGAACATATCAACACCACGAATGGCGCCATCAATTAATGAATCTGGAGAACCAACACCCATTAAGTATCTTGGTTTATTACTAGGTAAAAGAGGTGTCGTAAATTCTAACACTTTATTCATAACATCTTTTGGTTCCCCGACTGACAATCCTCCAATCGCATAGCCCGGAAAATCCAAGGAGACTAAATCTTTTGCACTAAGGGTCCTTAAGTCTTCGTATTCCCCACCTTGCACAATTCCAAACAGTCCTTGGTCTTCTGGACGTTTATGTGCCTTTATACATCTTTCCGCCCAGCGTGACGTACGCTCAACTGACTTTTTCATATATTTATGGGTAGCGGGATATGGAGGACATTCATCAAAAGCCATCATTATATCTGAGCCTAACGCATTTTGTATCTCCATTGCTTTTTCCGGTGATAAAAATAACTTATCCCCATTTAAATGGTTACGAAAATGTACGCCTTCTTCTTCTATTTTTCTAAACTCACTTAAAGAAAAAACCTGAAAGCCTCCTGAATCTGTAAGAATTGCCTGGTCCCAATTCATAAATGAATGAAGACCGCCTGCTTCTTTAACAATTTCATGTCCTGGACGAAGCCAAAGATGATAAGTGTTGCTAAGGATGACCCCAGCACCCATTTCTTTTAATTCCTCAGGAGACATCGTTTTAACAGTAGCAAGTGTCCCAACAGGCATAAACATCGGTGTTTCGTACGATCCATGTGGAGTATGAATGATTCCTAGTCGGGCTCCAGTTTGTTTACATGTCTTAATTAATTCGTATTTTATCGCAGTCAAGCAATTCATTTCCTTTCTATATATCTTATATAATCAACATTGCATCTCCAAAACTAAAGAAACGATATCTCTCTTTTACAGCTTCGTTATATGCAGATAATACATGCTCACGTCCAGCCAAAGCACTAACAAGCATAATAAGGGTGGACATTGGCAAATGAAAATTTGTTATCATTCCATCTATTGCCTTAAATGTGTACCCAGGATAAATAAAAATATCGGTCCAACCGTTTCCTGCTTGAAAATGACCGCTATTATCGGCTATTGTTTCCAGTGTTCTCGTTGAAGTTGTGCCGACTGAAATAATACGTTCCCCTTGTCTCTTTACCTCATTTAACAAAGCAGCCGTCTCTTTCGAAATACTGTAATATTCCGCATGCATATCATGTTCTTCAATATTTTCGACACTGACTGGGCGAAAGGTCCCTAGACCAACATGAAGTGTAATAAAGGCTATTTTGACACCTATTTTTTGAATTTCTTCTAGCAACTCTTTTGTAAAATGCAGCCCTGCTGTAGGGGCCGCAGCAGAACCTCGTTCTTTCGCATAAACAGTTTGATAACGATCTTGATCTTCAAGCTGTTCCTTTATATACGGCGGTAAAGGCATTTTCCCAAGTGTTTCAAGAATTTCGTAAAAGATGCCTTCATACTGGAACTCGAGAATTCTTCCCCCGTGCTCTAGTTCCTCTACACAATTTGCTTCAAGTTTTCCATCACCAAAAGTGATTGTTGTTCCTTTTCTCACTCTTTTTGCAGGCTTGACTAACGTTTCCCACTTATCTCCTTCAATCTGCTTTAACAAGAGTACTTCTATTTTCGCTCCAGTATCAGGTTTTGCGCCAAGTAATCTGGCAGGTAAAACCTTCGTATCATTCAATACTAGGCAATCACCTTTTTTTAAGTATTTTAAGATATTATTAAAAGTATCATGTTTTGTTTCACCTGTCTCTTTATTCAGAACCATTAAGCGGCTAGAAGCTCGGTTTTCGAGCGGAACTTGTGCAATTAATTCCTCAGGCAATTCAAAATCAAACATATCAACTTTCATTTCCCTAGCCTCCCTACGATGTATATAACAAATGTTAATAGAACGCTGATGATGATGGAGGTCATGATCGGAAAGAAAAACGTTGTATTCCCTTTTTTGATCACAATATCACCCGGTAACTTTCCAATTTTTACAAATTGGATTAAAAATCCGATTAAAAAAATAGCTCCCCCAATAAACATTAACAGCTTGGACATACCGTTCATTTATTAGGGACCTCCAATTTAAAATGTTCATATGCTAAAGGAGTTGCAATTCTACCTCTAGGTGTCCTTTGTAGAAAGCCAATTTGTAATAAATATGGTTCATAAACGTCTTCTATTGTAGCTGCCTCTTCCCCAATACTAGCAGCAATTGTATCGATTCCTACTGGACCGCCTCTAAATCTTTCAATCATACCTTTTAATAATTTATGATCGATATTATCTAGTCCAAGACGGTCAACCTGTAAAAGCTCCAATGCCTCATCTGCAAGGGAAAGGGAAATAATTCCGTCGGCCCTTACTTGAGCAAAATCTCTTACCCTTCGAAGCAACCTGTTCGCAATTCTCGGGGTTCCTCTAGATCTTCGGGCAATTTCAACTGCAGCGTTCCAGTCAATGTCTGTTTCTAATATTTGTGCAGTCCTTACAATGATATCCGTTAATTGCTCCTCATTATAATATTCCAATCTGCTCAAGACGCCGAAACGATCCCGAAGCGGGGCCGATACAGCTCCAGCACGAGTTGTAGCCCCCACTAGAGTAAATGGTGGTAAATCAAGTCTTACCGATCTTGATTCTGGCCCTTTACCGATTACGATATCAAGGCAATAGTCCTCCATAGCCGGATATAATACTTCTTCAATTGCACGTGGCAATCGATGAATTTCATCTATAAACAATACTTCCCCAGGTTCCAACGAGGTCAAAATCGCTGCAAGATCTCCCGGCCGTTCAATTGCCGGGCCAGATGTCGTTCTTACATTCACACCCATTTCATTCGCAATTACAACAGCTAAAGTAGTTTTCCCAAGACCAGGAGGACCATATAAAAGTACATGGTCCAATGTTTCCTTTCTCATTTTCGCAGCCTCAATAAATACAGCCAAGTTACTTTTAACTTTATCTTGGCCAATATATTGAGACAACTTTTGAGGTCGGAGACTTTGCTCGAAAGAAAGATCATTACTTATCGCTTCGCTTGATAGTACTCTTTCTTCCATTGTTCCTTCATCCCTTCTATTACGTCATTAGCATTTGCAATGATTGTTTTATATATTGATCTGTAGTTAATTCTTTATCTTGTAACTTCGGAGCAATTCTCTTCAATTCACGATCCGAATACCCTAGAGCCGAAAGTGCAAGCATAGCTTCCTCTAACGCCTCACTCATGTCATTATTCGAAGAAGTTATTTTCATATTTTCAACAGGAGTATTTGTTCCCTCATCAGCTAAAACATCATGCAATTTCCCTTTTAAATCAAGAATCATTTGTCTAGCTGTTTTTTTACCGACACCAGGAAATTTTACTAAAAATTTTTCATCTTCATTTTCAATAGCACGGATTACTTGGGTAGGTTCGCCAAATGCAAGAATAGCTAGTGCTCCCTTTGGGCCGATTCCAGACACACCAATTAATTTACGAAACATCAACTTTTCTTCCATTGTCGGAAATCCATATAATGCAATAATGTCTTCACGAACGTGCTGATACGTATAAATAATCGTTTGAATTCCTTTTTTACTTGAAAAAACATATGGATTAGGAGTCAGAACTTGATATCCGATCCCATTATTTTCTATTACGACATATTCTGGGCCTGTATACTCAATAGTGCCTCTTATGTATTCGTACAATGCCTTCTCTCCTCTTTCATGCTATCCAATATTGTACCATATAATTCATATCTCCTTATAGTAAAAAACATATGTTCTTTTATTAAATGTTTAATTAAGAATAGAATTGGGTATTGTTAATTCAACAATGGTCACCGCTCAATGTTCCTTATCCTATCAAAACAAGTTCTACACTTCTTTTTAGGAGGAAATTTATCATGAAAAAAAATGTAGTCGGTGTGTTCGCTTCAAGTTTTGAGGCGTTGCGTGCTATTGATTCCATGAAGCAGGATGGAATTGACAAAAGCCATATTTACGTTATTGCCCATGATGATTATGAAACGAGGATGATTGAAGAAAAGGCTGGAGTGGCGGTCGATCATAACGTAACGGAAGAAGAAAATCGCGGATTTTGGAATGAATTAAAATCTTTCTTTACAGGCAACTCTAGTGAATACTCGGCATACTCTGATTACCTTCTAGGAATTGGAATGACCCAGTATGATGTTGAGCAATATGCCAACGAAATTGAAGGCGGAAAAATACTTGTTCTCGTAGATAGCGAGTATGACGAAGGAAGAACTGGTGTATTAACTACGGAGAATATGGAAGAAAGAACACATGCAGTTGAACGGCACATGCCTTCAGATGAAGAACCTTTTGACGGTCAAGGTGAAGTGATTCAGCCTGAAAATGAATTGCTTGATGGAAATCATACAACTTTAGATGCAAACGGATTTCGCAATTCACTTCTTAATAATGAAAAAAAAGTGACTCGGGATAAGGAGTATGAGGAGGAAGATAATCCTTTTTATGATCGTTAATGAGAAAAGCGTAAGGCGCCCGTTCAGCGACGTACAGGCCCACAGGATGTGGGTCCGTCGACGTCGCCACAGGACGTGGCGGTTTTTAGTCGACGTTCCTGTTAAGCTTCTGACGAGATAAAGGAAACACGGAGAGGTTGGAAAAGCGGAAGGCGCCTGGAGCTAGACAGGACGGACACCCGTTCCGTAATATTTCTTTATTAATGAGAAAAAGCCATTATTTTGGCTTTTTCTCATTTTGTTTATCTAATGAATATTGCTTCATAGTTTCCAGTACTTCAGTATATATCTCCTTTGTTCTTACTGGTATACCTTTTTTTAGCTGCAATTGCTTTTTTCCCTCCAACTTCTTTATATCTATTTGAAAAAAGGATTGAATGATATCAGCCTGGTCAGGATTTCCATTAAAGATAGTTAACGTACCATCTTCCGTTATACCAAAAAATCCATTTAGTTTTAATAGTGGAGATATATCATCGACTACCGTTTCAAATACCAATTTTTCTTCATCCATATCTACAAGCTGCCAAGCTTCATATTTTGCCCAGAAATCTTCCAGTGCCCAAATGGTTTCTTTAACAATCTCTTCACTAACTTCACCATCTAGATACTTCCTTTTCAATACAACTTTTAACAAAAGTGGGTCTTCAATGTTTCCCCGAATATCTTTTATGTGCTCTGTTTTTGACCCGTCTTCTGTTTTTACAATATGCCTCAAGTTACTCTTATATGGACCACTTCCGCTAAACACCATTGCAGAAATCATAAGGATTATGGCAATAAACTTCATACGGATCACCTCATTAGCTAGAATGTTTTTCTTTTCTAAGCTTAGAGTACCCATATTTTAACATGAATATCCGAATGTTTTTAAATCCATTTTTCTACCTTTTCAATGATTTTTTCATAAAATGCCAACCTTTCTTTATATTGATGAAAAGTAAGTCTTTGTACATGTGCCCATTTTTTGGATTGTTCCTCAACATCTTTAGTTGAGAAGAAAATCCACTCCCTAAAAATATCCGTTGGGTAAACGAGAGCGGCTAAAAATGGCTGGACATTTTTCAGATGTCTAAGATGCTCAAAGCTAAACAACCTATCTTCGTCCCATTTCAAAAAAGGTAAAATTCTATTGCAAAATTGCAGTAAATCTATTTCCGCGGGCGAGATGCTAATTAAATCAAAATCTATCAAAAAAAGTGTTCCATCTTTCCCTTCTATAAAATTATGGCTTGCCAAATCACCATGAATAATGCATTGATACCCTTTTTCAAAATAGGATGGTTGTTCTTTCATTTGTTGAAGTGCCCATGATCCATACTGTGCAAGCCTTTTTAAATGTGAATATACTGGATTAAATCTATGTAAATTAATAAATGTATAATAATCAATTAGCCTCTTATCCCATTTTGAAATTTGCTTGAAAGTTGGTATTTGCTCCTTAAAGGATTCTACAAATCTATGTGTCGTAAGATGAAAATTCTTTATCGTATCTAAGGCTGATCCAATATTTTCATCATTATCATATTGATAAGGACCAATATGATTAGAATCTATATATTGAATTAGACCAAAGATACGATCATCTAATTGAAATAAACTTGGAAAAAAAGAATAGGTTTTAGCAAATCCATTTTTCTTTAATTCTTTCGTGAAATCTATTTGAATGGATAATTTATAAATGGAGGGAAACTCTTTTAATATCCATTTATCATAGCTAGTTGATAAAACCCAGACTCCATGTTTTACTTGCCTAATATTGGTAAATGGTAATCCGGCATTATTCTTCATAAAAAGAAGGAGACGGTCATTGAATCCGTCTCGATCTTCAAAGTATTGTCTATTCATCTTCATTTCCTTCATCATGACGGACTGGCATTGCATATGCATTAGCATTATCTGTCGGCAACACTGATCCAAATGGATAAGGGTTATAAGCCATTGCTGATGTAAATGCCTGCCTCATGTATGGTGAATAACCTCCACATCCACACCCAGGCATACCTACATTTGTATAAGCTGGAGCTACATTAGGCATTGCTGGATATCCTTCTGTAACTGGTGCTGTATACGGCATTTGATAAGCTGGATAAGGAACAGCTTGCTGAGTTGCTGGCATTACCGCTCCAGGTGCATGCCCCCAGTAATCCGAGCTATCCATTTTCCCATACATTCCCGGATGACTAGATGACTCATCATGCCATTGTGGAGCCATAAATCCGGTAGTTGGTACTCCAGGTAATACAGCTGGCTGCACTCCCATTGGCTGCATCATCGTTCCTTGTACTTGAGGCATCATTTGTGGTTGATACATATAACCATATGGGTTGTAACAAGGATCACAAATTGGCATTACTGGATAGCAATAGTTATACATTGGTTGTTGAACATGCATAACTGGCATTTCTACAGGAACAGGAACTTCTTTTGGAACTTCCTTTTCTACTTGCTGTTGTATTTGTGACTGCGACTGTTGCATGTTCATCATGTAGTAGTTACTAATATCGATTTCGGGAAGTGGCTGTGGCATCACAGGTTGATAAATTGGATATGGTACTTCCTTGGGAACTTCTTTAATAATCTCTTTAGTTGGCTGCACGATTGGAACCGGAACCTCCTTCTTAATATGTTCTACTTTTGGCATTTCTTTTGGTACGTGGTGAGGGATATTTGGTGCTACATTTGGTGCTACATTTGGTGCTACATTGGGCGGCATATGGTGTTCTTTAACTCCACCTCCACCTCCACCTCCGCCTGGCACTTTTATTTTCATGCCTGGCATGATCATATCTGGATTTGACAATTGGGCATTCATCTTTTTTAACTCTTCAAAATTCACTCCATATTTTTTCGCGATTTTCCAAAGAGTTTCTCCTTTTTGCGCAATATGGATTTTCACACATTTCCCCTCCTCAGACATAAGTCCATATAGTGTATGAATGTATAGGCAAATTGCTATTAATCTTCACAAAAACTTATGATAAATGTAGCCAATTTATGCTCACGGTGGTTGGAAAAGGACGTTTCATTTCATCATAAAGACTTTCAAAGTATGGTATTATTCAATATAGAAATGATGAGAACGGAGGTTTATAAATGGAAGAAGAAAATAAAAAGCTTCTTGGTGATGAGAGAAGAGATATGCTGCTTTCCTTATTGAAAAGTAGTGCTATACCTTTAACGGGGGGGCGACTTGCTCAAATAGCGAATGTTAGCAGACAGGTCATTGTTGGGGATATTACTTTATTAAAAGCCCGTAACGAGCCAATCATTGCCACAAGCCAAGGATACCTTTATATGAATGTAAATCCTATTAATAAAACGGTTGAAAAAACCATTGCCTGTGTTCATACACGCAACCAAGCGGAAGAAGAGTTAAATATCATAGTAGATCATGGAGTAACAGTAAAGGACGTGAAAGTGGAACATCCTGTATATGGGGACCTTACGGCTTCTATTATGGTATCGAATCGGCAAGAGGTTCGGGCATTTCTGGAAAAGATAAAAAAAACAAACGCGTCCTTATTGGCTGACTTAACATCTGGCATCCACTTACATACTTTAATGGCTTCAAATGAAGGACCAATTAAAAAAGCAGAAGAGGCTTTGAAGGCTGCAGGGATATTATTGGATTAACCAAAAGCGGATGGGGCTCAGTAGGGGCGACAAGCAAATATTCTCCAGACCGAGATTTTGTTCTCTAACTTCCAATTGACAGCCTGTAGCTGGACCTTGACGAGCCTATGTTGCTTATCACCAACCGTTTTAGGCGTGGCTGCTTGAGCTAGACGGAAATTGTCTTAATACAAAGGAATATAGTTTCCTGGTAAGGAAAAAACTGTGGCCCATATTTTGGGTCTCAGCTTTTATCCTCCAGAGCTTAATACTTCTACTTTATCGACAAATTCCAATCTTCTTAAGTTTACTAACAACTCATCTATATCCCCAGACATATTTGTAACATCAAGCGACAACGTGACGTTTGCCCGACCCTGCAATGGAATCGTTTGGTGGATTGTTAAAACATTACATGAATTGGCAGCCACCGTCCCTAGCAGTTTAGAAAGCGCCCCAGGTTTGTCTTCAAGGAAAAAAAACAAAGAAATAATTTTTTCTTTTACTACTAAATGAAATGGAAAGACCGTATCTCTATATTTATAAAAAGCACTTCGGCTTAAATCTACTTGCTGGACAGCATCCCATACTGAGGCTGATTTCCCACGTTCAATTAGTTCTTTTGCTTCAAGCGTTTTTTTCATTGCTTCTGGAAGTACATCTTCTCTTACTAAAAAAAACTTCTGATCATATTCTTTTTTCCCCACTACCCAATCCCCCTAAAAGAAAAGTGGAAAAGCCTAGCTCATCGACGTAAAAACCGATAGGACTTTACAGTTTTGGTCGACTTTCCTTTTCCCCCTATAACTAGAGATAAAGGAAACACGAAGAGGTACGAATTACCCCTTACGCAAAAGAAAAGGTCAGGATAGTTACTAGTCGATTGCCGCTGCAACTAGATACAAAATAATAATTGCATTCTTCCCGAACTCAATATAAAAACTAATCGACAAACTCAAATTCGAATTCTAGCAGACGTATCGTATCTCCATCTTTTGCTCCTCGTTCACGAAGGGCATCATCTACACCCATTGCCCTTAATTGGCGAGCAAAACGTCTTACTGACTCATCACGCGAAAAATCCGTCATTTTAAATAATCGTTCAATTTTAGCTCCGCTAATCACAAAACTTCCATCAGGATCTCTTGAAATAGAAAATTCATCTTCAGGTTTTTCATGTTTATACATAACCCGATTAATTGTTTCATCTTCTTCCAATATTTCATTAAGAGGAAACTCGGGAGTTTTTTCTAGTTGATTGGCAATTTCAAATAATAACTCTTTCAACCCTTTTTGAGTGACGGCTGATATCGGAAAAATTGGGTAATCTTCTTTAAGACTTTGTTTAAATACTTCCAAATTTCCTTCTGCTTCCGGCATATCCATTTTGTTGGCAACGATGATTTGCGGCCTTTCCAATAAACGAAGGTTATATTCCTTAAGTTCTTCATTAATTGTGCAATAGTCCTCGTAAGGGTCTCTTCCTTCCATTCCCGACATATCAATGACATGTAAGATAACCCTCGTTCTTTCAATATGACGTAAAAATTGATGGCCTAATCCAATTCCTTCGTGAGCGCCTTCTATTAACCCCGGAAGATCAGCCATGACGAAGCTTCTCCCATCTCCTGTTTCGACGACCCCAAGATTAGGAACAATAGTAGTAAAATGATATTCGGCTATTTTCGGTTTGGCGGCAGAAACAACAGATAGGAGGGTCGATTTTCCTACGCTCGGAAAGCCTACAAGCCCAACATCAGCCAAAACTTTTAGTTCGAGAACAATATTTCTTTCTTGTCCCGGTTCTCCGTTCTCAGCGATTTCCGGAGCAGGGTTTGCTGGTGTGGCGAAGCGAATATTTCCACGTCCTCCTCTACCACCTTTTGCGATAACGGCTTGCTGCCCATGATTTACCAAGTCGGCAATGATTTCTTTCGTCTCTTCATCTGTCACTACTGTACCTGGAGGAACCTTTACAATTAAATCAGCTGCTCCCTTACCATGTTGGCTTTTAGACATTCCGTGTTCACCGCGGGGAGCTTTGAAATGGCGCTGATATCTAAAATCCATTAACGTTCTTAATCCCTCATCGACTTCAAATACAACGCTTGCCCCCTTACCCCCATCTCCTCCTGCCGGTCCACCCATCGGAACATATTTTTCACGGCGGAAAGCAACCATACCATTACCGCCGTCTCCACCTTTAACATATACTTTCACCTGATCTACGAACATAAATCTAACACTCCAATCTAAAACATCCAATTAGCAAAAAACATCGATGACCATTTCTGAATCGTTTGCTTCCTGTATAGTAATTTCTTTTGGAAAACTTTTTTCTTCTGTTAACCATCCGATTAATTGGGATGAATTATCTAATAACCCACTATAATGGTATTGAAAATGGATATTATCATTAAGTTGCTCTAACGTAATATACAAATGATTTTCAGAAAGAGGATCTGCACAACGATTCAGCTCATTAAAGAACGTCTGAGTCCAATTTGTTAATACCGTATCATCAACAATATCCGTTCGAATGTTATCAACAATTTCATATTCAATTTTAAAAGCATATTTTCCCCAATTATGTGTTAATAATATGACAGCAAACTGAGGGAGCTTCAAATTTGTCAATTTTGCTTCATTTTGTGTATCCAATACAATCTCATTTATGACTCTCTCTGCTTGATCGAGTTTCCCGAGAGAAATATAAGCTTTAATTAACTGAATTCTATTTAACCAATCATGTCGTGTATTTTGAATCACATTTATTACATTTAATAATTCATTCATCATTATTTCCTCTCTGTCCAACTTCAATCGTTATTATAGTATAACAGATATTGCCATATGAGGTAGTATTTTAATTTTAGTGAAAAAAAGAAAAGCCCTAACCCTTTTAAGGTTAGAGCTTTTTTCACACTAATTATTGTGCCTTTGGATATACACTCACTTTTTTCTTGTCACGACCAAAGCGTTCGAAACGAACAACTCCGTCGATTTTAGCAAAAAGAGTGTCATCGCTACCGCGGCCAACGTTTTCACCTGGATGAATTTTTGTTCCGCGTTGACGATATAAAATTGATCCACCAGAAACAAATTGACCATCTGCACGCTTAGCGCCAAGGCGTTTCGCTTCTGAATCACGTCCGTTTTTAGTAGAACCTACCCCTTTTTTGGATGCAAAAAATTGAAGATCCAATCTTAGCATTTGTTCCACCTCCTGTTTATGAAAAAGTTATTTTTATATAATCTTGATAATCTCTTTCAATCGTTTGTAGAGAAACAATCATACCTTCAAGTAAAAGCTGAACCCGATCATAGGATTCACCAGTCATTTCGGCAGGAAATGTACATTTCAAAAAACCGCTCTCTGACTGTTCGATTTCTGGCTCAACACCTGTTAAAGCGATAATGGCATTCACACTTCCAAAAGCAACAGCAGATGCTCCGGCACAAACGATATCCTGCCCGTTATCAGCGAAATTAGCGTGTCCATCCATCGTGAAGGATCTGATTCTACCATCTAGCGTCTTTTCAACTTTAACAAAAATCATAAGACATCCGCCTTATGCGTTGATTTTATCAACAACAACTTTTGTATAAGGCTGACGATGACCTTGTTTTTTATGGTAGTTTTTCTTCGATTTATACTTGAAGACAACAATTTTTTTCGCACGGCCTTGTTTTTCAACTTTAGCTGTAACAGTAGCACCTTCTACAAATGGGCTACCTACTTTTACATTTTCGCCGCCTACAAAAAGAACTTTGTCAAAAGTGAAAGTATCACCTTCAACTGCATCTAATTTCTCAATGTAGATTGCTTGACCTTCTTCAACTTTTAATTGCTTTCCACCAGTTTCAATGATTGCGTACATAAACTGCACCTCCTTAATAGACTAAGACTCGCCAGATTCAGGTGTTTTGAGAAAATCAAAATCTTATGTACCTGAGCTGTGCGGTTGTAGCACGGGTGCTACAAACTAACATGAAAATACTATCATATGCCACTATGCATGTCAATAGCTTTCGCTTTTATCTCAGCCACTGTTCCAAATTGTCGGATATGATAATGAAATATTTCAGATTGAATCACCTTAAAAAAGATTTTAACATGTAAAAGTCCTTCTATTCTTCCAAGATGGCGATTTCCTTCTCCTTTAAACGCGTCCATTGTTTTTTTATCAATTTCTATCAAAACGGCTTCATGATCATCTGTAGAAATTTCATACAGCTCACGTTCTAGTCGAAATGCCATCGTTTCAGGACTTTCCACGAGTCCCGTTCCATTACATGCAGTACATTTCGTCTTCAATATTTTAGAAAGTGGTTGTCGAGTCCGTTTTCTTGTTACTTCAAATATTCCAAGAGGTGTAAAGCCGATAGCGCGTGTTTGCTTCGGATCTTTTTTCAGTTCTTCCTCTAAGATTTTCTTCACTTTTCTTTTATCTTCATTCGTTTCCATATCAATAAAATCAATTAAAATCATTCCACTATAATCGCGGAGGCACAATTGTCTTGCAATTTCCTTTGCAGCTAACATATTTGTTTGAACAACCGTCTCTTTAACGACTTGTTTTCCTGTAAATTTACCTGTATTTACATCGATTATTACAGCCGCTTCTGTTTCATTGATTACTATATACGCACCATTGTTTAACCATACGATTGGTTTTAGAGCTTTTTCCATATCATTTTCAAGACCATATTTTGAAAAAATACCTTCCTTCTCTTGATGAAAGATGACGTTCCACTTCAATTCATCGGGAAGACATTTTTTTATTAGTTCCAACTCTTTTTTGTCATTGTAATAAAGCTCCCCATTATTAAGACGCATTATTTCGCGAGTGATTTCATCATGAAACAATGATTTTTTCTTTAGTAATGCTGGAGCTTTTACACTGTTTTTCATTTTTTGAATAGATGCATATATATCTTTAAGCTGATTAGCCTCTTTCTTCCAATCTTCTTCATTACCCGAAAATGCTTCTGTACGAATAATAAAACCTTCTCTATCAACCTTATTATTGCGAGCAATTTCTCTCCATTTATTTCTAATGGATTCATCTGCTTTTTTCGAGACCGCAATATATTTTCCTTCAGGCATATAGATAGATTTTTCACCAGGTATTTCAATAACTGCCGTTAACAAAGCACCTTTCAAACCAGTTTCATCCTTTTTAACTTGAACAAGGAGCTTTTCACCTTCTGTAATAAATTTCGAAATAGGCATCTCTTTCTTTCGAGGATCAGTAGAATGAATAAAAGCTGGAAGCTGATCCTTTTGCAAAAAGCCATTCTTTTCTTTGCCAATATCAACGAATGCAGCATTCATTCCCGCTTTTACACTTTCTACTTTTCCTAAATAAATATTGCCAACTTCCGAAGCATCACTCGGCTGCTCCACAAAGAACCTTGTAACGATTCCATCTTCTTTTACGGCAAATCTTTTTTCAGCTGTTTTTGTATCAATAAATATTGCATTCATTTTTCACTCACCCGCAATAAAAAATAAACCTGGCATATGCCAGTACTTATACTTTAGCTATCTATTTATTTGTAGTCAATCATCGTATACAAGATCCTTTAGCTGGGCACTGACCCGTTTCTCTGTAAAATAAGCATGGAGAATTTCGTTTTCATCCAATTTTCCCAGACTGCTATTTCTTCCTCCTACATAGATTAAATGTTTACACCCACGTTTAAATTTCTCTAAAACATCATGCAAATAATCTTCCCCTCTCGCTTCAATCGGCTGCAGTTGGGAAAAATTTATGTTTTTTCCATAATGTCTTTCCAATAAAAATCGCATAAAAACATATCCTTGCTGTTTCCAATCAGTCCATAAAGTGATATCCAAATACAGTAATATAATCCATACATTTATATTAAATGGGTAAAAAAGAAGGAGTATTGCATGTAGGAATAGTAAAACTATAAATGAACTCATTAACGATAGTCTACATGCTTTTATATAAGGGTGTCGAGTGGAAAGGAAGAGCTGGACCAATTTCCCTCCATCCAGTGGCCAGACTGGAATAAGATTGAACAATAGTATCATGATATTATATAGTGATATTTGTTTGGCAAAATCAGTAGGTAAAAAAGATAGCATAACAAGAACGGGGATTAGAGCAGCGATTATTAAATGTTGCAGTGGCCCTGCGAGGATTACTACTAAATCCTCATTTATTTGACGATTGCCATGTTCATCCACCTCACATACACCACCAAATGGCAATATCAATATCCGCTTAATTTTCCATCCAAAATGTGCAGCAGCTGCAGCATGTCCGATTTCATGAGTAAAAACAATCATAAATAAGAACAGTAATTGCCAAAAATGACCTGTAATAATGGCAATACCTGCAACTATCCAAAATAATGGATGAATTTGAATCCCTTTTAAAAGAATGCCATATTTATTCAAATTTCATCACCTGAATAGGATCAATAAACTTATCATTTTGTTTAATTGCAAAGTAAAATTCTCCGGTCATTCCTTCTTTCCCCGTTGATACAATTCCAAGATTTTTCCCAGCTTCTACTTGTTCACGTGGTTTAACGGAAATTTTATCTAACATCCCATACCATGTTTCAGAATGGTCCGGATGTTGAATAATAACGGTTTGACCGATATCTTCCTTAGGACCAGCAAATATGACGACGCCTCCTGTCATCGCTTCAACCTTTGCATTTGTTCCCGTTTGCATAATAATCCCTTTGCCATTCACAGAAAAATCTTCTAAAATTGTTCCTGAAACCGGCATAGCGTAATTCTCTTCTTTATCTGCATTAGCTGACTTTTCTTTTTCAAGTGGAGGAAGAAGAGCCAACGGTTTTCCAAATTGCTTTTCATACCAATCAGCAACTGCCGCAAATTGAAACTCTTTCTCCATCGTTTTTTTAATACCGATTTTGATTGGATTAAGGTTAGGTGAAGTTGATTGGAACATAACAGCGATAACAAGAACGAGGACTGCAGACACAAGGATTTTAAATAAAAAGATATCACGATTCCAAAGTGGATGAAGGGAGTCTTTAGGGTCAGATTCATAAATAGGTGACTCGAATTCCTCATTAATAAATGAAGTTGGACTTAACCTCTCCCTGTTTGGATTATTTTGCTTGCGCCGTTTACTGATTCGCTTCCTGATTTCATCGGCTCTTCTACTCATTCTCCCCCATCTCCCTTTATTATTTGTAATAAGCTATGACTTGTCCTTTAAGAATATGCTTACATAATAGAAAAAGCGGGTGTTAAAGCTCATCGAATTAAAGGTACTTTCAGTAGTTAGGCTTTACACTTGGATATAGTAAATATTGTTTCTAGTCTTGGTGGCAATTTAGCAATTTGCGAATACTAATTTATTTGGGTCGGCACTTTGATGTGCCCTTTGGACAGTTCAAACGGACCAATTCTGCGATCTTCTCATGGTCACAGGCTCTTTGAACAGCTTGATCAACAGCTGATACTGCTTTTCGAACAGCACATGATTAGGAATAATAATTATTTCCTCAAATAAAAAACCATACATTCAAATAAATTGAACGTATGGTTCATAAAAATTATTTAGCCCCAACACCAAATAGCTTTTTCAGTTTTGCAAAGACCCCTGTTTTCTCATCATCCAGGGATTGGAGAGGTACGGATTCACCTAAAATTCTTCTCGCAATATTTCGATAGGCGATAGATGCCTTACTATTCGGGTCTAGTGCAATCGGCTCTCCTTGATTAGAAGATCTGATTACATCAACATCATCTTGTACAATCCCAATTAAGTCTATCGATAAGTGTTGAGCGATTTCGTCAACATCCAGCACATCCCCATCTTTCATCATCTGACTGCGGATACGATTGATGATTAATTTTGGAGGTTCGATATTTTCTTCTTTTTCCAACAAACCAATGATTCGGTCAGCGTCTCGAACTGCAGAAATTTCGGGAGTTGTAACGACAATAGCCCTATCAGCTCCAGCAACTGCATTTTTGTATCCTTGCTCAATTCCAGCAGGACAGTCTATTAATATGTAATCATACTCGGGCTTCATTTCATTAACGAGTTTTTTCATTTGTTCAGGCGATACAGCTGTTTTATCGCTAGTTTGTGCTGCAGGTAGAAGAAATAACTTGTCTTCAAACCTTTTATCTTTCACAATCGCTTGATGTAACTTGCACCTACCTTGAACAACATCTACTAAGTCGTAAATAATGCGATTTTCCAGACCAAGTACTACATCTAGATTTCTTAGACCAATATCGGTATCTATGAGACATACTTTTTTACCCTGCAGAGCAAGAGCTGTCCCCAGGTTGGCCGAAGTTGTAGTTTTTCCGACTCCTCCTTTACCCGAAGTTATTACAATTGCCTCACCCATTGTATAGTCCCCCTTTTAATCTAGTAATATTTGGTCGTATATGTTTTAAAATCTGTAATCGATCGATGACAATTTGATGTCTTGCATCTATGTATGCACATTCCATTAGATGATGATCCTCTTTATCGTAATGATCTGGAGCACGGCTAATACAATCAGATATTCTTAGCTGGGACGGAGTCATAAATGAAGCTACAATCACGGCTTCATTTCTTCCTGTATAGCCTGCGTGGGCAATGCCTTTTAGAGTGCCCATAATAAAAATGTTGCCAGCCGCTCTTACAGTGCCTCCTGGGTTAACATCACCAACAAGCAATAAATCACCCGGTACTTCTAATATTTGTCCGGATCTTACGACTGTCGCGACAGAAGTGACTTCCTGTTCATCTATAATGGCCTTTGATTCCTGTTTTGTTATTACATTACTTTCTATCTCTTCAACTATTAAGTTTTGTTTCTTGCGAATCATTTCCTTTAATTGTTCTTGCTGATCAGAATTTAGATAGCGATTGCCAGAATGAATGCGTACAGAAATAAGAGGGCTATCTATATCCACCCCCTGCAAATCTGCAAGTTTTTCTTCCAACTCTATCAATAAATCCTCATATGAACAGCGATCATTTAATTGTAATGAAAGACCGCTCTTTGTTCCTTTTATCATAACATTTTGTCTGTTTTTCATGTGTTCCGGGCAAGGAGACTCAACCTGCAAAAAGTGCCCTCATATCTCCTTTCAATACTACATCTATTTATCAGTATATCTATTGCTAAATTCGACAAACTACATCGATTTTCCTCTTATTACAGAAAAATTTATTCATTCATCTCTTCTTTTTTCAGATTCATTAAAAATCTGTTGAATGGAAAATATATAATAATTAAAAATATAGCATTCAAAATAAGCGTTGGCACTAATCGAATCATTACAAACTCATCAAAAATCATATGTTTTCGTAACACGAGGATATTCATTCCATATATTAGAATTTCAATGAACGATAGGCTTATCATTGATAGTAGGAATACTGTAAAAAAATTAGCAAAAATATATTTCATTAATTTTGATGATATATATACTCCAATGGGAAAAAGAACTAAATATACTCCAATGATTTCGTTAAAATAAATATCAAATAATAATCCGAAAACAGCAGCATAAATAAGTGTGCGATTTCTAAAATAGCTAATTCCCATGATCATAAGCAATATGATTAAAAAACGGGGAACAAGGATCCATTCCTGTCCAAATATTTTCTCTGGCAAAAACTCTACAAAAACACTCTCAAAATAAAAAGTTAAAGTTAAAAGGAAGGGAAGAATCCAGCGTTTCATCATTCCCCCTCCTTCGTTTGATCTTCTGTAAATTTCATTTTACGGTCAATGACCAATACATGCTCAAATCCGTAAAAATCAGCAGAAGGTTCAACATAGGCAGTCTGCGTTAAACCAAAACGGTCGACTGCGACTTCTTTAACTTTACCGATATCAAGTGCTTTTGGAAAGACACCTCCAAGGCCCGATGTAACCACATTCTGCCCTGGCTTGATTTCTTGTTCGATTACGATATCTTTCATAATGAGCATTTTCTTTTCTTTATCATAACCATCGATCAGCCCAAAAACATGCTCTTTTCCTTGTATTTCAGCAGCAACTCTATTTTTTTTATTATCAGAACTAAGAAGTTCAACAGTAGCTGTCATAGGGGAAGTACTTACGACTTTACCGACCAACCCTTTTGCTGTCATAACAGCCATATCGGTTTCAACTCCGCTTTTACTCCCTTTATCAATCGTAATTTTTTCAAACCAACGATCTGGTGCTCGACTGATGACAGTTGCTTGAATTGCTTTATAATCACGGAGATTATCCGTTTTATTTAATACATTACGTAATTCTTCGTTATCTCTTTTTAAATCCGATATTTCCTTTTCAAGCTTTGCCAGCCCTTCTAATCGTGTCTTCAGCTTTTTATTTTCCGTGTATGTATTTTGAAGATCTTGAACATTACCAAAAAAGTTTGCAATTCCCTGCGCCGGCTTCGAAATAAGTGATTGACCAAAACCAACAACGTCTTTTACAAATTGCTCAGGACGTGAAATATTCTCTCTATCTCCCAAAGAAAAGCCAATTAAAGACACTAGAATAATAATACTTATAAGTAAGATAATCAGACGTTTGTTTAGAAAAAAGTGTGACATGATTTACACCTCATATGAAAAGCCTAGGCGCCTTGCTTATCGACGTACAATAATTTAAGTCCATCGACGAAAACATAAGAAATTGGTAGTTTTAGTCGAGATATCTTTTCAACCCAAAATTTGCGATAAAGATAACAAGATGATTCAACGAGAAGAAGGAAAGTTAAGGCGCAACGTTCTGTTATGAGCTCAGGCAGCGACATCCTGTCGATACGCCTGCATTTGCACATCAGGGTATGTTTCAACGCATTCCTCAACCACATTGTACTTCCACCGACAATTAATGTTGTGAGTCATAAAAGTAGCTCTTTGACTTTTAAAACTCAGGCTATTTAAGTCGTGGACGGGACAAATAGGAAGTATCGATGTTGACTTTACGCAAATGAAAAAGGAAGAGAAGTTTGTAGGTCGATAGCTTAGAAGCTAGACACTAAAAAATTTTATTCTTTATTATGTCATTCATTAAAAAAAGTTCAAGTACTGTAGTAAGCATAATTTTACAACTTTTCGTCAATATACAATGTAAAAACGCAAGCGCCGTAAAAACGGCGCAAGTAGCTCTTAACGCATATCTTTTACTTTATTTTTAAATAGATGGATATGTTCCAGTGCAATTCCTGTTCCTATTGCAACACAATCCAACGGATCATCTGCGATTAAAACTGGCAAATCTGTTTCATAACTCATAATCTTATCCAAATTATGAAGTAAGGCACCTCCACCAGTAAGCACAATACCTCGATCCATTATATCAGCTGCAAGTTCCGGAGGAGTTTTTTCTAGCGTATTTACGACAGCATCAATGATGGCGTTAACAGTATCTCGAAGTGCCTCTGCAATTTCTTCTGCAGTGATTTCTATCGTTTTAGGAAGTCCGGTTAATAAGTCACGACCACGTATTTCCATAGGAGGGATTCCATCTGTTCCTCCAGCTGATCCTATTTCTAATTTAATTGCTTCCGCAGTACGATCACCTATTAATAAATTATACGCTTTTCGAATATACGAAATAATGGATTCGTCCATTTTATCCCCAGCGATCCGGATTGACATACTCGTTACAATTCCGCCCAAAGAAATAACGGCAACTTCTGTAGTTCCTCCACCAATATCAACGACCATACTTCCTGTTGGTTCCCATACAGGTAAATTAGCTCCTATTGCTGCAGCAAATGGCTCTTCAATTGTATAAGCTTCCTTTGCTCCTGCTTCCTTAGTAGCGTCCAAGACAGCTCTTTGTTCAACAGCAGTAATTCCAGATGGAACACAAACCATTACATGAGGTTTTCCACCGAAGAAACCTTTTCTTTTCGTCGCCTGTTTTATGTAGTATTTCATCATTGCCGCAGTCGTTTCATAATCGGCGATAACTCCATCTTTCATAGGTCTAAGGGCAACTATATGTCCGGGAGTTCGCCCGATCATATTTTTTGCGTCATTTCCAACCGCCACAATTTTTTTAGAATCAGTTTGTAATGCAACAACTGAAGGTTCACGCAATACAATTCCTTTTCCTTTTACAAAGACAAGTGTATTGGCAGTTCCTAAATCTATTCCAAGGTCTTTCGTTCCAAATCCAAACATGAATGTATCTCCCTTTCTCATGCCAAATGCATTTATATACGCATCTGCTCCCTATACTTTCAAAAATGATTAAGGTTTATTCTATAGCCTGTCCAATACAGCACTTTTTTACATTTCAATTCAAATTTCAGTGTTATAACTTATCATTCAACTACATTACTCATAAAAATCACAAATCTAATTATAGCTTAACATTTTTTAAAATCCTAGTGTCACATATACCCTTTTTCTTTCATGCTGACATATTTTTTATCGCCGATGATTAAATGATCAAGGAGCTCTATCCCTACCATTTTTCCACATTCGACTAACCGCTTTGTTACTTCAATATCTTCGCGGGAAGGTGATGGATCTCCTGATGGATGATTATGCAGGCATATAATAGAAGCTGCTGAGCGTCGAATAGCTTCTTTAAAAACCTCGCGAGGATGTACGATGCTGGCATTTAAGCTGCCTATGAAGATTGTTTGACGATGGATAACTTGGTTTTTCGTGTTTAAATATAGGGCAACGAAATGTTCTTGAGTAAGAAAACGCATATCGTTCATAACATAGTTTGCCCCATCTTCCGGACTTCGAATAACATATCTTTCATCATATGATAGATTGCTTATTCTTCTGCCTAATTCAACTGCAGCTGCAATTTGCACAGCTTTCGCTTGTCCAATTCCTTTCAAGTTTGTCATTTCTTCAAGTGCTGCATCCTTTAGCCACATGAGTCCTCCAAATTGGGTTAAAAGTCGATTAGCCAATTGGATGACCGATTCGGATTTAGTGCCCGTCCTTAATAAAATCGCCAATAATTCATGATTTGACAAACTTTCTGCTCCATTGTTGATGAGACGTTCACGAGGACGCTCATCAATTGGAAAATCACGGATCATTAAGGTTTCAGTTTTCAACTACAATTTCCTCCTTAAATTTCTAGTTGGGAGGAATGTTGAACCCAAATTCTATCAGGCTACGGTATAAACGGGAAATCGGAAGACCAACGACAGAATAATAATCTCCTGTAATCGATTTTACGAGGAGTGCTCCTTGCCCCTGTATGCCGTAGGCACCTGCTTTGTCAAAGGGCTCTCCACTCTCAATATAATGTTGAATGTCAGTTTCTGTTAACTCCCAAAATTCTACATCAGTTTTTTCAAAAAAAGTTTCTACCTTGGAATCATGCTTAATGGCTACGCCTGTATATACTGAATGAATATTTCCCGAGAGTTTTTTTAGCATTTGTTTTGCTTCATCCACATTTTGAGGCTTACCGAGAATAAGATCATTACACACAACAATCGTATCTGACCCAATAATAACGGAGACTGGAAAATGCTCTGATGCAACGTTTACTTTACGTAAAGCGAGTGCCATGACAATTTCCGATGGAGCTAGTCCTGTTGGTTGAGTTTCGTCGGCATTTGGTGAAAATGTAGTAAAAGGAATGTTTAGTTTCTTGAGGATTTCTTTTCTTCGAGGTGAACCGGAAGCTAATACGAGGTGATCCATGGACAAGGCCATCCTTTCTTATATAAGGAAAAAGTTTTTGTTTTGCAGTTGACATGATGAAAGCAGTTATTCTTATTAGCTAAGGGAGATACATAACTCTATCGTATCAAAGTGCTTGTAAAGAAACAATACAAAAAAGGGGACTAGTCCCCTTAATTACTTTTCCCATAATATATTTTCACAAAATCCAACAAAGCTTGTTGTGCTTGTAATAATTCGTTACGAGCAGATTCGGATGCTTGGAAATTTTTAAGATGTTTTTGAGCTGTTTCAAGGTCACTATGAAGGTTTTTAGCCAATCCCTCATTGAAGGTTCCAATTATTGCTTTTTCGGACTCTACTAAAACTTCTTCACTCACTACCCCTTTGATGTATCCGTTTGTAGATTCTTCAGCAAGCTTCGGAAACATGTTGATTTCACTTTTTAATCGATCTCCTTCTTCTTTTGAAGCTAATTCTATTGTATTCCCACTTATCGATATCTCCTTTGCCCATACCTCTTCCAAGCCTTGATCCTTTAATTTACTTACCCATGATTTAGCTGTCGATAAGTCCCCTGATACGCCGATAAATAAGTAGTATTTTCCCTCTATTTCTATTACGGTTTTCCCAACACCAAATTCTGATAAATTCTCACCTGCAGAAACAGCAGCTTCTTCGGTAGAATATTGCCCCCCTTGAAGTACAGGTATCGTAATGTCTGGAAGTGTTAAAGAATACATTTCCTTTTTAGTTTCTTTTTCAACTACTGGAGGAGTAGCAGTTTCTTTTAGGGCTACGTGGCTATCTTCCGTTTGGATGACCGTTTTAAAAATAATAAGTCCTATTATTAAACCGACAGCAATTGCTAGAAAAACAGAAAGAAATAATCCCCTGAATCCTGGTTTGATATTTTTTTTCCACGTTTTGACGGGAAGATTTCTTATATCGTCATTTGTTGCATTGATAATCTTATACTCAGGAACTTCATTTTTTTCCACATTAGGCAAAACCCACTCAAAATCTTCTTCTGCTGTTTCTTCTGATGAAGCTGCAGAAGTTTCTTTTGTAGCCGATTGCCAATCATGAATGGCAGTTTCTTCTGAAAATGTCTGTTCTCTACCATTTAATTTAATTTTTATTGTTGAATTGCGCTCCCCTTTTTCATTATCCATTCATCTCCCCGCCTCCCGCACATAAATTTTGTTTCATCCTATCATACAAGCATAAAAAAAAGACGAAACTTTTGTCGTCTATGACAAAAAGGTTTTCGTCAATTTTTATTTCTTTTCTCTTTCAATATTGGGAAAATTGTTGAATGGATCTTTTTTATTTGCGGGTGCAGGTGAATCTATCTTAGGCGCCTGGTCTATTAAATCTTTTAACTCTGGAATATAAAATGCTGAGATCGTAACATTGAAATGAAGCGGTTGTTTCTCATCATCTGCATTTATTCTTTCTCCAGGTGCTTCAACAGAAATTTGTTCAACTTGCACGATTCGGTTTTGCGATTCAAGATACTTCAGAAAAGCTTCAAAATCAAAATAATTTTCCGCATCTAATGAAAGAGAGACCGTTACTTTTTTAAGTTCAGAAGATTGATCGCTTTTTTCCTCATCCTTTATTGAGATATCAGACTGTTCTTGCCCATCTACACTTGGATGCTCACCTTCTGATATACCCATATCTTTTATAAACACATCAGAAACCGTTTCTGCTTTTTCAATATGTAAAATGAATTGATCCGTCAATGGCTTTACAGGAATTTTCTTTTGCAGAGAAAAAGAACTTTCTACGATATTTTTCTGTTCATTTGCCGTTTTTTCTTCTAAAACTTCCAGCATTTTTTTCTCAGTATTCAGTTCATTTTCAAGAATCTCTGCCTTATTTGCAGCAGGTAGAAATTGAACATAATAAATTAAAAACAATAAAATAAACAAAGTAAAGGCCGTTACAAAAACGATAAACCATCTATTTTTTATCCATTGAAGTGGCATTATTCGGTGCCTCCTTCAGATTGTATCTCTTTTATATACGCTTTATTTAATGATAGTTGGTAAGATGCCGTATAGCGTAGAACATTCTCATGTTCCTTATTATTGGCGTCTTCTATTTCTTCCTTTGCAGTAATGGATATGATTTTTGCATCAGTTAACCAAGAAGATTGGAGCAATTCGTGTAAATAATAGGCCGCATCTCTACTTGAATCAAATTGAACAGATAATTGAACATCCCCGTCTAGCTGATAGTCTATCGATTCAAAAAATCCTCTTTCCGATAAAAGCGAAATAAGATGACTCAGAAGGGGTACTGCATCAATCCGATCCTTTTCCACTCGTGTAATAGTTTCATATAAAATATCTGTTGAACTAGTTATTTGCGCTTCATTAAGTTTACTATTTTCAATCTCAACTAATTTTTGTATTTGTTGTCGTTCTTTTTCTAATGAAAGGATATGGTCTTTTTTTGCTTGAATTTGTAAAAATAATATAGAACTGAATAAAATGGTTACGATAAAAATAATTAAGAAGCTATAAAAAAGAAAATACGATTTCTTTTTTCTTGGTGGAATCAAATTAATATTCATTATGAATCCACCTCTTTAAGTGACAAACCAAGAATAGAAATATGGGATGGAAAAACCGCCCTTCCATCTCCCGCAGTGTATTTCTCTAAATCATACTGTTCAATAGGTATTTGTAAACGAGTTCTTAATCTTTCTTCGATGATCGATAGTTCACCATGATCTCCACTTAAAATGACTCGACTAATTGCTACCTTTCCTTGATTCAACGTATAACGATAAAAGTCCATTACTTTTTCGATTTCAATGATGGCATCATCTATGTAAAAGGCATCATCTTCACCAATCATCTCAATAATGCTTTGTTGGAGAGAGTCGGCAGTAATCGGTCGTACAAAAATAGGAATATCTTGATGAAAAATAGACATTGTTAATAAATCCTCATCACAATTCAAAAGCATAATATGATCATCTTTTTTTGCCATACCCGACGTTTTATAAAATCTATATAAGGATAGTGGGGATATCTCGGCAACGACTGGCTTTAATTTAACATCTTCTAAAAGTCTAATATAGGAATCAACGATTTCCCTTGGTGCCGCGACAAGTAAAATATCCTGTTCGCGTTCCTCTTTTCGAAGAATGACAGAATCTATAACTGGGTCTTCAAATGGAAGATGAATGGTTGTGCCAGTTTCAAGAAATAAATAACCATTTAATTCATCTTCTTGAATTTCAGCAGGCACTTTGACTTGGCGAACAATGATAAACGGATCGGGAATTAAAAAACGCACCTCACGTCTTTTTAATTTCCATTTATCGACACATTGCTCTAGGACAAGTCTCAACATTTCATCATCGACAATTCTTCCATCTTTTATGGTGCCGGGAGTAAGAGGCTGTTCATCCATTTGCAAAATTTCAAGCTCGGACTTATGGACTGTTTCCATGAAACGGATACTCTTATCCGTAAAAACAATATTAGCCGTTTTAAGACTGCGTTTAAATAACTGGAATGCCATTTCAAAAACTCCCTTTGCTATCTATAAAAATGAAAAATACCAATCTAAGATGTTTTGATGATAAAAATATACAACGAGAGTGCCAATGCCTATAAAAGGACCAAATGGAATCGATTCGCCTTTTTTATAACGGCCAAACGCCATGCCAATAATTCCAAACAATCCTCCAAAGACAGAAGCGGCAAAAAACGATAACAAGACTAGCTTGGAGCCAAGAGCAAACCCAATCACACCAAAAAGTTTAATATCCCCTCCTCCCATTCCACCTTTACTAATAACCGCGATCATAAGTAAAAGCGTGAATCCAATCGCTGCCCCAAGAAGAGAATCCCACCAAGGATTAAGAGGCATATTGATTCGTTCAATTAGAAAAATAGATAGAAAGTATAGGAGAATACGATCGGGGATAAGCATATATGTAATATCTGTTATGAAAATAATGATAAATAAAGAAATCAACGTCCAAGCAAAAATGAGTTCAAGCGACCATCCTATTTTCCAATAAGCAAATACAAATAGTAACGCTGTAAATAGTTCCATTATCGGGTAAAGGGGAGAAACCCGCATTTTACAATGGCGGCATTTTCCCCCTTGAATGAGATAGGATAAAACAGGTATTAGTTCAATAGCTTTTAAAGTATGTCCACAACCTGGACATGCTGACCGCGGCTTAACGACTGACTGCTTTAATGGAACCCGAAGCCCCACGACGTTGAAGAAGGAGCCGAGGAGTAGGGCGTAGATAATAATTAATATCATAATAGTTAATAATTTATTTTTTTAGCTTAACGTTATTTCTTTTAATCGTAAAAGGATCACCATCTAAATAAGGAACATCATTTGTTGAAATTAATTTTACTGAATAGTCATAAGTATTATCTGATTTCTTTACAACAGTTACTACTGTATTTTTTTCGTCATAACCATTACCAGATGGATCCTTAATTTTATCCAAATAATTATCAGTCACTAATGTCCCTAAAGTAACTGTGGCTTTGTCATCACTGAATGTTAACTCTTCAGCAGTAGCCATCAACTTCACCGCATTTACCATCGTCTGAGCATTCCCAATATGTGCATCCTTCTTAGAATTGTTAATCAATCCACCAATACTCGGCACAGCAATCGCTGATATAATTCCCAAAATCACAACTACAGCAAGCAACTCTACTAATGTAAGACCGCGTTGGTTTTTTAATAGTTTACGGAGCTTTTCAAACATTGTTTTTCCTCCTTTTATAAAAACTAGTTTTCTAGTTCCTTATGCCCATAATATCTCATACTATGCATATTATGACAATATCCTTTTAGTAGTTTTGAATATTGTCGAAAATCTCAAACATTGGAATGACAATGGAAGTCACAATTACTCCTACTAAACCGGCGAGAAAGACGATCATCATTGGTTCTATTAAAGCTTTCATACGCTCTGTAGCTTCATCCACTTCATTTTCATAAAAATCAGCGACTTTAGCTAACATCGTATCTAGTGAACCTGATTCTTCACCAATTACGATCATTTGTGATACGAGCGGAGGGAATGCCCAATGTTCTTCAATTGGTTTTGCTAGAGATTTCCCTTCCTCCAATGATACTCTTGATTTTTTAATGACTTCTGCCATTACATGATTACCAATGACCTTTTCTACCATTGCGAGCGCCTGCAAAATAGAAACAGAGCTTGCGAGCATGGAGCTAAGTGTTCTCGACATTCTTGCAATATTTGCTTTTTGGACAATCAGCCCAATAACTGGAAGTCTAAGAACAATTAAATCTATATAGTACTTTGTTTTCATATTTTTGTTTAGTGCAAATAGACCAAAAGTTAAAAGTAATAAAATTAGAATCAATAATATCCAGTAACGCTTTGCAAAATCACTTACTCCAAGTACAAATTTCGTAATTTTGGGTAGCTCTCCCCCAAAACCGTCAAACATTGAGACAAACGTTGGAACAACACCTACAAGAAGAAAAATAACGACTGCTATAGCAATAAAACCTACAACGATTGGATAAGAAATGGCCGATATAAATTTTTGTTTGGTTCGATATTGTTTTTCATAATGAACACTTAAGCGATCAAACGTCTCTTCCATCGTCCCGGAGATTTCCCCAGCTTTTACGAAATTTATAAAAAGAGAATTAAAGATTTTCGGATGCTTCCCGAGAGTTTCCGATAAGGTTTGTCCCTCTCTTAAATCCCCTTCTACCTGCTTCAATACTTTACTAAGGATTTTGCTTTCCGTTTGCGCAGATAAAAGTTTAGTAGCATCGACTACAGTTATCCCAGCTTTAAGAAGTGTAGAAAATTGCCTTAAAAAAACAATGAGATGCAATACCTTAACAGATCCTCCAAATGAGATATCTTTCGTTAAAAATGATTCGGGTATTTCTTCAATCTCTATCACGCGGACCCCATCATCGTTCAATTTCTCCATTGCTTCGCGTCTTGAACTTGCATTTATTTTTCCAGTAACGATTTTTTGTCTATTGCGGCCTTTATATTTAAAACGTGCCATTATACGTCATTTCCTTTAAGGTATGGGTGAGCAATTTCTTTTGAGATTTGTTCAGCCGATACTAAGTCCCTAATACTTGCCTCTAATAGATGCATCCCTTCATTTCTCGATGTTTGCAACACATTTGGAATTTGATGGATTTTTTCATTACGAATTAAATTGGCTATCGCAGCATTATGTACAAGCATTTCCGTTGCTGCTACTCTCCCTTTCTTATCTATCGTCGGGAAAAGTCTCTGAGAGATGATTCCTGTTAATACAGATGCAAGCTGTATTCTTATTTGTGTTTGTTGTGCAGAAGGAAATACATCAATTATTCGGTCTATCGTTGAAGATGCACTTGCTGTATGCAATGTTCCCAAAACAAGATGCCCAGTTTCTGCTGCAGTAATAGCCGTCTGAATGGTTTCAAGATCTCGCATTTCTCCAACAAGGATAACATCGGGATCCTGTCTCAAAGCACTTCTTAATCCTTGTTCAAAACTTCGTGTATCAAAACCTACTTCACGTTGATCAATAATCGATATTCCGTGCTTATGCAAATATTCAATCGGATCTTCCAACGTGATAATATGTTTATTCATTGTGTTATTCATATAATCAATCATCGCCGCAAGAGTTGTTGATTTACCGCTCCCAGTAGGACCGGTAACAAGGAATAATCCTTGAGGTTTTTCACAAAGTTTTTTTAATATTGGAGGAAGCTTTAAATCATCCAAAGTTGGAATATGGGTTGGTATCACACGAATCGCCAACGCCACACATGATCGTTGATGAAAAGCATTGACACGAAAGCGCGATATCCCGGGGATGCCATAAGAAAAATCAATTTCTCCTTTTTCTTTAAAAACATCCCAAAGGTGTGAAGGAATAAGTGACTTTGCTATCGATTCGGTATCGTTTGGCAAAAGCTCTTCACGTCCATATCTTTTTAATGCACCATTTATTCGCATGATTGGAGGAACACCAACTGTTAAATGAAGGTCGGATGCTCCTAATTCATAGGCGGATGTCAATAATGTATTACTCTTGTTCTCCATTCGCTCACCTACTCCACTATCGCAATTCGCAAAACTTCTTCTGTCGTTGTGATTCCTTGTTGAACTTTTAATAATCCATCATCAATTAAAAAGATAGTTCCATTCTCTACCGCTAATTCTCTCAATCTTGTAAATGGTTCGTTATTCATCATGGCGTTTCGTAGGTCATCATTTATTTCTAGAACTTCTTGAATGGCAATCCGCCCGCGATATCCCGTCATATTACAAGAAGCACATCCACGTCCACGAACAATCCGCTCGATTTCAATTCCTCTTTTAGTGAATATTTCTTTTTCCCTCTCTGTAGGCGTATGTTCTTCAGCACAATCACGACATACTTTTCTAACGAGACGTTGTGCTACAATCCCAGTAACGGAATTTGCAATTAAAAATGGTTCTACTCCCATATCAAAAAGTCGAGTAACCGTGCTTAAGGAATCATTTGTATGAATGGTCGATAATACAAGATGTCCCGTCAACGATGCTCGAATAGCAATTTCTACCGTTTCTTTATCGCGGATTTCTCCAACCATAATAATATTAGGGTCTTGACGCAAAATGGACCGTAAACCAGCAGAAAATGTTAAACCAACATTTGAATTGATTTGTATTTGGTTAATGCCTTCTAATTGATATTCCACTGGATCTTCAATCGTAATGATATTGACCTGTTCATTATTCAAATGATTGAGTGCACCATATAAAGTGGATGATTTCCCGGAACCAGTAGGACCTGTAATCAGAATAATTCCGTTAGGTTTCTCAATCATATTTAATAATCTATTTAAATTTTTCTTGTTAAAGCCTAATTGGTTAAGGTCATTCAGTCTACTGCTTAAATCCATTATCCTTAACACAATTTTTTCACCAAATACAGTCGGCAATGTAGATACGCGTACATCGATATGACGAAAATCCACATTGGTTTTTATCCTGCCATCTTGAGGGATACGATGTTCAGTAATATCTAAATTTGCCATAATTTTAATTCTTGCTGTCAATACACTCTGCATATACTTCGGGAGAGTTCGTTCTGTTCGAAGGAAACCATCGACTCGGTATCGGATGACTATTTTAGCATCTTGTGGGTCAATATGTATATCACTCGCTCTTTGAACAAAAGCATTCGTAAAAATTTGATTTACAAGTTTTACGATTGGAGAATCTTGATCTGTAATCTCTTCACGTTCTACTACTTGAACAGCACCGGGAATTTGTACCTCTAATTCTTCAAAATGATCATCCATATCGTAATATTTATTTATAGCTCTTAAAATATCATCCTTTGTTGCAATCGCAGCTTCAACATGAAACCCTGTTGCCAATCTTAAATCCTCTATCGTATAAAAATCCATAGGATCCGCCATTGCAACAAACAGTTTATCCCCTTCCTTTTTTAGAGGAATAATTAGATTCCTTTTAGCAACATCCTTGGATATGATTGAAATTAATTTTGAATCAAAAGGATAACGATACAAACTAATATGAGGGATACCAAGCTGAAATTCCAAAACTTCAATTAATTGCTGTTCTGTAATATAGCCTTTTTGAACTAATGTATCACCAAGTCTTTGACTCTGATTTTGTTCCGACAAGGCCTGTTTAAGCTGATTTTCTGTAATAATTCCAGATTCAACTAATAAATCACCTAGTCGTTTCCTCGTCTTAACCATTTCTATCACCGCTCTGCGATTATTTCACAACATCCCCTGGATCCGTCCAAATCAATTCATCAGGTTTCCCATTTTCTTGTCTTTGCACATTCGAACTATCGTTATGATTATCTACTACATTTTCATTCTCTAAATCGGTTCCATCCTGTTGTTGCGATATTTCATTATTTTGAACTACTTTAACGAAGCCATGAATTTCTATACGATGAACAGGCAAGTAAAAATCTTGCCCAATTAAATCTGTCTTTATTACTGCCCCGTCATTATTCTTCGTTTCTTTTATAACGGTAATAGATTTTCCAGCCTTCCCCTTTTCTTTTACTTGAAAATCGTTATTTTTAATTGCTGGACTATATTGTTTAATGATTTTCGGAGGATACGTTTTTTCTTCCTCAAAACGAAGGCTATAATGTTCGTTTAGTTTTGGTCCAATCAATCTAGCTTTTACTCCATTTCCTGACTGTTCCCATTCAATTTTATAAGATTGCTCACTAGGATTATAAAAACTGAAATCTTTTTTTACATTAGGATCTACTTTTGCTTCCAGTCCTAAAATCGCGTTATCATCAAGTATGGTGCTTGTATTTCTTTCCATTACAATCAAATTTGACTTTAGAATCAGTTCGTACAATATAGATGCTACTTCGCTGGCCGTCTCACCGTCGATAGTGGAAAGATTATAGCTATCAATTTTATGTATTAGAGAAAATTCTGATTTTCCTTGAATCTCATTGTCTTGAATTGAATTTAAAAGTAAACGAACTCGAGGGGTGACGAGTAATTGTTCTCGATTCACTTCACTAATAATTGAATCAATATATGTATCTTCAACCGGACTTTCTATTTAATCATCCTTGTTTTCTACTTGTTCCATTGCTAATGCAGAAGAATTATTAAGATGACTTTCATTAAGATGTGAACATCCATATACAAAACAAGAAGACAGCATTAAAAGAAATGGAACCTTCATTTTTCCTATATTCAATGTTCACTGCCCCTTTCGATATAAGTCTTTTGACCTAAACCTTTCGTATCAATCTACTAATATTGTATAATAGCGTTAAGGAATTTGAAAGATGGTTGGGGTTCGTGGTGAAAATATTTTATTATTGATGAAAAATGTGTGACATTGTAGGAAATTGTTATATTCAAGACTTCTATTACTGTTATTTACCTAGCTTTGTAACGTTTGTTGACAGATAGAAACTTTAAAGTAAAAAAATGAGCGACATTTCGCTCATTGATACTTCGATTTTTAATACACTATCATTTTTATAATCATTATTTCACTAGAAGAATACTATTTTTCGCTGTCTTTCGTTAAATGAATCACCTCATAAGATGTATTAATGTCATCAAAGGTATTTTTTAGTGAAGGTGTAACTTGATAACGAATGATTATTGCGTTTTCTTCGTCGTCAATATCAATAGAGTTTACCTTCAGTTGAAATTGATAACCTTCTTCTTTAAACTTTTTTGAAATTTGATTTTCAGGATTAATCTTAGATGTTAGTCTTTCTTTATATTCCACAAGATTATCAGGCTTTACTTGAACAGTTTCTATATCATTTATAGCTTGATTTACTACACTTTCCATATAAATTATGCCCATTTCTCTTAAATTATCAATTTGTATATGTTGTTCAGCCTTCTTATATTGAAGGGAGCCACTTAAAATTTTTGATATAATCGGAGTAGCAATGACAGCTAAAATGGTAATGATTAAAAGGACTAAAATTAAGGCGTAGCCACTCTGTTTTTTTAATACACTATTTATCATTTTGTTCCTCCGATTTAATATAACTAAAGAGTTCTGAAATAGCTGAATGATCGTTTTTGTCCGCGAAAATCAAAACATGGACTACTACTAAATGTAAACTTTCCGGTGTCTCTTTTGATAGATTTACATAAGGATAATAGGACTTATTATTAATATAAATCGGCTCAACTTCATAATAGTTTTTTCCGTTAATGACACGGGTTTCTGTGTTTTTAACTGGATCATCTTTTACACTTTGCAATACTTTTTCAGCTATATTTATCGAGGTCATACGGTCCTCTGCCTTGCCCGAAAAAAGCATGGCTTGGGAGAAAAAATGTAAAAAAGATACGATAACGATTGATAAGATGGCGATGGAAGCTAGTAGTTCAATTAATGTTAAACCTTTATCATTAAAAACATTTTTCATCATTTCATAGTCTTATCCTTCCACAAAATATAGGAAACTTTTAAAAAGCGTGGTGAAACAAGTTGATAAAAAAATATATAACACACCAGCAAGGAATTACGCTTCTTGAATTATTAGCAGCCCTAGCCATTTCGACACTAGTTATCGGCTTAACTTTTAGTGTACTTTTCTCTTCTAAAAAGTTCAATGATAAAACGCATGCTTATGTCGATTTGAGACAGGAAGCAAATATTATCATCTCTAGTTTAAGAAAACACCAAAAAAATTCAGAAAAAGTTTGTCATGAGCAACTTCTTACAAATGATAATATTTCAATGGAAATTCAAATAAATGAGGTTGAATTAAAGAGTGGATATTGTTGGACTCCCACGAATTCTAATGATACACATGTAAAATTTACGTTAAAGGATAAAAAGCAGCATAATAAATTTGATGTAGATACAATTATTGAGGGGAGGGAAAGAAAGGATTTTAGTATTAACATCCCCGATCAACCGGTTAAGGAAGAAACCTTTTTTGATTATCTGAAGAATAATAATGTGTTTGTATATGGGAATGATTTAGATACCAATGGGTCTAATTCATTTAATGGATCAGGAACAATTCTTATTAATAATTTTAATCATTCAAATCTATTATTCAATGGAGGCGGGAGTGTATTATCAGTAAAAAAAATATTCATTAATAAAAATGGAAACGAAGTTATTTTTAGTGATAGTACAAGGCTCGGGGAACTAGAAAAAACAGAAACAGTAAGGATTATAGGAAATGTACAATTAAATAGGGGGACTGCAGCAATCCTTGGTGATACTATTTATATTAGTGGGAATGTCACCTTTGATAATGGTGCAGTAATAAAAGGGAAGAAAGTCATAATAGGCGGGAATGTAACATTTAAAAATTCCTCAGATAAAATAACTGCGGACGAAATCTATGTTACTGGAACTATAAAAAAAATTGATAATGGCAATATTGTTGGTAGGTTATTTAACTCCAACCCACCCGGCAAAATAGAGATACCAGTAGATATTCCTATCCTACCCCCGTCTTTTCGTGAAGATTCCTGGTATAGTACTAACGGATATGAAGTAACATCAAGTGTAAACTTTTCAGATAACAGCAAAATTTTTTCGCCAAGCTCCTTTACAGTTAAGGATTGGCATAGCAATAAACAAAATGTTATCATCATTAGTAAAGGTGATATTACTCTAGAAAAATTTGGTGGTAGTGATCTTACTGGAATTTTATTTGCACCAAACGGAAAGGTAACCTTTAAAGGAAAATCTTTTAATGGAGTAGTCATCGCAAAGAATGGATTTTTTACAAATGGTGAAACAAAAGTAACCTTTACTAACGTAGATGAATTTATTAAAAATCCGGACAAGGCTCCTTTTAAATAAAATAGCCTTAACGGAAATAAAGCAGATGAGGGGAAATGAAATAAATTTCATTTCACCCCATCTGCTTATTAATTTTCATTACAAAACTGGTTTATTATTGAAATTCATTTCCTATTTAGTGAATTTTCATCGACAATTGGTGAAAATAGATACTATAATTGATGAGATTTTCTCATTAATTGGTGAAAGTCATGCCGACATTGGTGAGAATTTCTGATTAATTGATGAACTTCCTTCACACTATGTTAGAATTTCCTTTAAAAACGGTTTAATCGTAGAAATAAAGTACAAGGAGCCTGTTATCGCGAGTACCTCATCGTCTTCTAAAGAAGAAATCAATGTTTTCATTAGTTCTCGCCAATTTGAATCTGCCTTTGCCATAGGATTATTGGATAATTCCTTTAATTCCTGAGCCGATGCCGCCCTTGGAAATTCGAACTCGGTTAGGTAAATTTCTACATCCATCGCTTTAAAGATCGCAAACATTTCCGTTAAATCTTTGTCTTTCAGTGCTGAAAAAATGATTTTAACTTTTTTATCGCTGAATCGCTGTTTTAACGCATTTGCAAAAGCTTGCACACCTTCCGGATTATGAGCACCGTCTATTAATACTACAGGTTGTTCTTGCATTATTTCCATTCTTCCAGGCCAATAAGCTTTTTGTAAACCAACCCTAATATTGTTTTCGTCTACATGTATAAGTTCAGACTTATTTAAGTGTTCCAATACAGCTATAGCTCCAGCTGCATTTTCGGTTTGATGCTTACCAAGGAGTGAAACTTCCAGATTCAGCAGTACACCTAATTTTGATTCATATGTAAACTGTTCACATTCTTCAAGTGAATGGTAATCAGAAACAAAAAAGTCCTTTTCAATTTGTAAAATCATTGCATTTTTCTCAAGAGCGGCATCTTTCAAAACAGCCAAAGCTTCCTCATTTTTCACACAAGTAATAATTGGAGTGTTCTCTTTAATGATACCCGCTTTTTCAAAAGCGATTTTGCTAATTGTGTTTCCGAGAATTTGTGTATGATCCATTCCGATATTTGTGATGATAGAAGCAATCGGTTTAATGACATTCGTTGAATCAAATCTTCCCCCAAGGCCAACTTCGATAACCGTAATATCCATTGGATTCACTTTTGCAAAATAATAAATAGCCATCGCAGTAATGACCTCGAACTCAGTTGGTGATCCAAGTTCAGTTAACTCTAATTCCTCTGCAAGAGGCTTGATCTTATTCGTCAAATCTGTAATTTCATGATCTTGAATAGGCTGGCCATTCACACTAATTCTTTCATTAAATTGTTCAATATATGGAGATGTAAAAGTACCGACATTAAACCCGGCTTCATTCAAGATTGAGCGAAGGTATGCCACTGTCGAGCCTTTCCCATTTGTTCCTCCAACATGAATGGCTTTAAGCTCCTTCTCTGGATTTCCTAACCTTTCAAGCATCCATTCCATTCTTTTTAAACCTGGTTTTATTCCTAATCTTAATCGAGAATGTATCCATTCGAGTGCTTCTTCGTATGATTGCAACATTCACTGGCACCTCTTGTCTTCATTATCGAAGCGAATCCGAGTACGGATTCGCTTCTCAACTTACTCTGATTTTAATTCTTTAAGTCGTTCTTCAACTGTTACTCTTTTCTCCAAGTAATCCTTTTCCTTCGCACGTTCTTCGTCAACAATTGCCTGCGGTGCTTTGCTGATGAATTTTTCGTTGGAAAGTTTCTTTTGAACTCGTTCCACTTCTTTATTCCACTTATCCCACTCTTTTTCCAAGCGGGCAATTTCCTCTTCAATATTGATAAGTCCTGCAAGTGGCAAAAAGAGTTCAGCACCCGTTACAACGGCAGACATCGATTTTTCTGGCGGTGTAATGTTAATGGCAATCTCGAGTTCCTCAGGATTACAAAATCTTTCGATGAAATGTTTGTTCTTGTCTAAAGCTTCAAGAACCTTTTCATCCCTTGCTTTAAGCAACATTTTTATTTTTTTACTCATTGGCGTATTTACTTCCGCCCTGATCGTACGTACAGAGTGGATGATATCCATCAATAATTTCATTTCACCTGCAGCCGTTTGATCAGAAAGGCTAGGATCAACTTGCGGCCAATTGGCAATCGTAATCGATTCCCCTTCGTGAGGAAGGTTCTGCCAAATTTCTTCCGTAATAAACGGCATAAATGGATGGAGCAAGCGCATCGTATTATCCAAAACATATGCAAGTACAGAACGCGTAGTCAGTTTTGCCTTTTCATCTTCACCATATAATGGCAGTTTCGCCATTTCAATATACCAGTCACAAAGATCGTCCCAGATGAAGTTATAAAGCGCTCGGCCAACTTCCCCAAACTCATATTTTTCAGCTAGTTTTGTTACCGTATCAATCGTGTCATTCAGACGAGTTAGAATCCATTTATCTGCAACGGATTTTTCTCCTGATAAATCAATTTCCTCGTATGTGAGTCCGTCCATATTCATTAATGCAAATCGTGAAGCATTCCAAATTTTATTGGCAAAGTTCCAAACTGCTTCGATCTTTTCCATGCTGAATCGTAAATCTTGACCCGGAGAGCTTCCGGTCGATAAAAAGTATCTTAGCGAGTCTGCTCCGTATTTATCAATAACTTCCATGGGATCTACGCCATTTCCAAGTGACTTACTCATTTTACGTCCTTCAGCATCCCGTACAAGTCCATGGATCAATACATCGCGAAACGGACGTTTACCCGTAAATTTAAGACCTTGGAAAATCATCCTTGATACCCAGAACGTAATAATATCGTAACCTGTTACGAGACAATTGTTCGGATAATAACGTTTAAAATCATTTTCTGCTTCATTCGGCCAACCCATTGTTGAAAACGGCCATAAAGCTGAGCTGAACCATGTATCGAGAACATCTTTATCCTGTTCCCAGTTTTCCTCGTCTGCAGGTGCTTCGTGACCTACAAAAATTTCCCCGGTTTCTTTATGATACCAAGCCGGAATTCGATGTCCCCACCAAAGTTGGCGGGAAATACACCAATCACGAATATTTTCAATCCAATGCATATAGATTTTTTCAAAACGATCAGGAACAAAATGTACCTTTTCTTCACTCTTCTGTAACTCGATTGCTTTATCAGCTAGAGGCTGCATTTTAACAAACCATTGAGTAGATAGATATGGCTCTACAACCGCTCCACTACGCTCAGAGTGACCAACAGAATGTAAATGCTCTTCAATTTTGAAAAGAACACCAGCATCTTGAAGATCCTTTACGATTTGCTTCCGGCATTCGAAACGGTCAAGTCCATTATATTTTCCTGCCTTTTCATTCATCGTGCCGTTTTCATTCATAACAAGAACGCGTTCTAGATTATGACGATTTCCAATTTCAAAGTCATTCGGATCATGAGCCGGAGTAATTTTTACTGCACCGGAACCAAATTCCATATCAACATATTCATCTGCAACAATTGGAATTTCGCGACCAACGATTGGAAGGATAACCGTTTTTCCAATCAAATGTTTATATCGCGCGTCATCTGGATGTACTGCTACTCCAGTATCACCAAGCATTGTTTCAGGGCGTGTCGTTGCAACCTCAATACTGCCACTTCCGTCCGCAAGTGGATAATTCATATGATAGAAAGCACCTTGAACATCTTTATAAATAACTTCGATATCAGACAGTGCCGTTTTCGTCGCTGGATCCCAGTTAATAATGTACTCGCCACGATAAATTAGGCCTTCGTTGTATAGGGAAACGAACACCTCACGTACTGCATTCGAAAGACCTTCGTCAAGTGTAAAACGTTCCCTTGAATAATCAAGTCCAAGTCCTAGCTTAGCCCATTGCTGGCGAATAAAATCAGCATACTCTTCTTTCCATTTCCATGTTTCTTCAAGAAATTTCGCGCGTCCTAAATCGTAGCGCGTCTTGCCTTCTTCTCGTAATTTTTCTTCTACCTTTGCTTGAGTAGCGATTCCCGCGTGGTCCATACCAGGAAGCCATAATACATCATACCCTTGCATTCTTTTCATCCGCGTTAAAATGTCTTGAAGTGTTGTATCCCAAGCATGACCAAGATGCAGTTTTCCAGTAACATTTGGCGGCGGAATCACAATCGTATATGGCTCTTTCTCCAAGTCACTTTTCGCTTCAAAAAACTTACCCTTAAGCCACCATTCATATCTGCCTTTTTCAATGTTTTGCGGTTCATATTTAGTAGGCATTTTGATGTCTTCCATATGAAATTCCTCCTAACCTTTATTAAAAAACAAAAAGCCCCCTTCGTTAAAAGGACGAAGGGAGCGGGTTCGCGGTACCACCTTTTTTCACAAATCACAAGAACTCATGTGATCTGGCACTTGAAATACATAACGGCTTTTAACCGGCTTCCATTACTATAATTTCACAGAAGCTGCTCAAGGGCGACCTTCCATAGGAACTGTTAGGAATCTTTCACCAATGATTCCCTCTCTAAAAACAATCCTCTCATGTACTCTTCCCTGTCAATGCATTTATTCGTTCTCACTATTATTCATTATAGTAGCGAATTTTCGTTCATAAATCAATATTTTCCCTTTTAATTTTTGAAATTGGGTTTTTTCTTACTATTCACAGAATAACCCAATTACTCATATTTTATAACAGGGGCTTTTAGTGAGGAGGTAAAATAAGTGAAAAGAAAACTTAATCAGTACACTTTTCAAAATTGGTTCAGGAACTTTAAGGCGGTTTGTAAGCAGTTAATTATTCCTTTTACTATTTTTCAGGCGATCCGTACTTTTATTTTTCCAACCACAATAGATGTATTATTATTAGCTATTTTTATTGCTATTTCACTAGCATACCATTATGAGTGGATATAATAAGCCCCTTCCAGAAGTTAATTGGAGGGGGGAGTTTGCGGTTCATTTTTCATTCTTTCTTTTTCCTCTAACTTAACTACAACGTATTCCGTATTTTTCATTCGCCAATACTGATGCTGCAATTGGTTAACAAATTTCATCTCATTTTTTTCTTTTCCCGTTGAAAAATACCTTTCGGCAACTCTAAAAATGGCACCAGGATGTGCTAAATAGCTTAAAAATAATAACATTTCTTCTTTTTTAAAAGGAAAGTGACGAAAGTATGTGTCAAGCCACTCTAAACCTTCATCGAACTTCTTTGGATGAGTACTCAATGTCCGATCTAAAAAGGGCAATAGATCGTGAATCGGAGATGCCATTTGGGCCTCTTCAAAATTTGTAAAATATCCAGTCCCATTTTCGTCATAAAGAAAATGCTCATTAGATAATTTCCCATGTATAATCACACTTCTAGTTTTTGTTTCTTCACTCGTAGCTTCTTGCCATTCCTTTAATTTATTTAAAGCGAAGCGTTCCGCCCCGTTAATTTCACGGTAAATGGTGCAAAAAAGAAGCTGAAAGGGAGACATATACACCGTTCTTTCACTTCGTTCCACAAAGGCCTCCAAGACCTCCTGTTCATTTTCCCATCGTGCTGTTGTTTGCTCGTAATGTTCTTCTCTCATTTCTTTCGTAACACTTTCTTCACGAACAGATAGGGTGTGGATGCGAGCAAGTTCTCGAAATAATTCTTTATTCTTTTGAAATCTCCCTTCTCTTTCTTTGTTTTCTAACCAAGGCATCAAATAAAACAAAGAATTCCCTTCTAAAATGGCATATCTTCCATCAAAAGCAGGATAAATTGGAACAATCCTGTTATAACCACGCTGATATAGATGCTGAACGTAGCGAAGGAAATCAAGACCTTTGTTCGCCTCCATTTGTTTAAAGGCAAATTCCCCTTTATCCGTATAAATTTTATAGACACGACCATGCTTTTCAGCATAATTCAAAGATAAACCATAATTGTAAATCAACCTGCTAATGTCCTCATTTGTAAGGCTTGTCATACGATCACCTGCTTAAAAAAGAGGACAAACTGCCGTGCAGGAGTCCTCCTTAAATAAAATTACCGATTATTCTTAAAAGATGGATGGGATTTCGCTGGGATATATAGTACTTGCCCTTCATAAACTTCATGACTTGCTTCTAACTTATTCGCTCGCAAAATTTGCTGAACACTTACATCGTACTTATCAGCAAGCTGTTGAATCGAATCTCCTTGCTGAACTAGCCGTACTCTCATTTTTGTATGGGACTCTTCTTCTTTTCGAGCAAAGAAATCAGCGAAAGACATCGATTTATATTTATCCTTCTTTTTCTTTACTACTGTCTTTTCCTTGGAACTAGATTCGACACTCGAAGATTCATAAGAAGATTCATAATATTCTGTTGGAGATTCTTCATAGTATTGTTGAGTAGATTCCTCTTTATTTTCAATTGGAAAAAAATCAAGTGTGCGCTGTGCCAATGTCTCTAATGAGAGTTCCGGTATTTTCGGAATAGTAGGTTGAAAATGAACTTTTTCACCGCTTTCAAAACCTTCTTGAGGGAGAATTCTTGCCTCTACTGTAAATGGCTCGTATAACTCATCTTCGTCTTCTTGTTCTTCATCTTCTTTTGAGGAACGAGCTAATAACTCTACCTCTATAGGACTTTCCTCTTGTAACTCCATTTGTTCTTCATCTTCAATATCAGTATTTTCATTTATCGGGATTTCTACTGTATCCTCCCGAAATGAATCATGCATTTCCATTTTTTCTTCATATATTCCATGTACATAAATATCTGCAAAAAGTTTTAATCTGCAGCTTTCTTCTAATTCATAATCAAACGTATCAATTTCCACTTCCATCTCATCGACATTAACTACTCTTCGTTTTGGAATAGTAATATCGACTGGAAATTGGTGAGAAAAGCTACTTTCTCCTTCATTACGGATATCTACAGCTTGGATATAGGTTCTTCCGGATACAGGTTTATCATCGAACACACCGCTTTCAAAGCTGTGATTAAATTCCCCAGTAAGTTGAAGAGTTCCTTTTAGAACTACATAATCATCTTCATCAATTATTGATATATTAGGATCTAATGAAATTGAAATAAGTTCATCTACTTCCTGTCCTTTTTGAAACCAAACTGTTTCTTCCAATGGGAATTTGAGCGATGTTTGTTGGCGTTCAGGCAAGATTGATTCCTCCTTTCTTTTCCAATGCAAATAATTTCGGTCACTTACAGCCTATGAGGGAAAGTGAACTTTTATGATTGCTGAGTTAAACTTGTATATTGATTTCCGCTCCAGGCGCTTCGCTTTCCGCGGGATGGAAAAGCGAAAGGCGCTTGAACAGGGGCGACAAGCAAATGTTCTCCAACCCTGGAAGTTGTTCTTTATTCTTGGGTTGGAGAACATTTGACCTCGAGCCCCTAGCGCCTGTAGCTAGACAAGGTACGAGGATCCTCCTCGGCGCCATGCGCCTATGGGTCTCCCCTGCCCCTTATTCCTGCAGATTCTCAGCACCTTCCGCTCCAATCATCGTTTTGGCAAAATCAAAAATGTAATTTAACATAGCAAAAAAAATAGGAATGATGGCGGTGAAGCCATCACTCCTATTATCATTAATTGCTAATCTTATTAAATGTTGTTTTTATTGCTGTAATCGTTTTATCAATATCATCATCAGTATGAGCCGTTGAAAGGAATAATCCTTCAAACTGGGAAGGTGGTAAAAACACTCCGTTATCCGCCATTTCCTTATAATACCTTGCAAATAAAGTTAAGTCAGACGTTTTTGCAGTCTCATAATTTATTACTTTTTCGTTCGTGAAGAAAATTCCAATCATGGAGCCAGCACGATTAATCGTATGTGGAATTCCATACATCTCAGCTGCTTCTTTCAATCCCGCTTCTAATTTATCAGCTTTTCGATTGAAGTTTTCATATGTTTCAGGATTTAATTGGCTGAGAGTCTCATATCCAGCCGTCATGGCAAGAGGATTTCCTGATAAAGTGCCTGCTTGATAGATTGGTCCACTAGGTGCTATTTTTTCCATAATTTCTGCTTTTCCACCGTATGCTCCAACAGGAAGTCCACCACCAATTACTTTCCCTAAACATGTTAAGTCAGGTGTGATACCAAAATACCCTTGAGCGCAATTAAATCCTACTCGGAAACCTGTCATGACTTCGTCAAAAATTAATAATGCACCATACTCATTTGTCACTTCACGGAGACCTTCTAAAAATCCAGGTAGAGGCGGAACAACTCCCATATTGCCCGCTACAGGCTCTACAATAATACAAGCGATGTCTTCTCCAAATTCTTTAAAGGCATAACGGACGCTTTCCAAATCATTGTAAGGTACCGTAATCGTATTTTTTGCGACACTTTCAGGTACTCCCGGGCTATCAGGTAAACCTAGTGTAGCAACTCCAGAACCGGCCTTAATTAAAAGTGAGTCACCGTGACCGTGATAGCATCCTTCAAATTTCAATATTTTATTACGACCTGTGTAGCCTCTTGCAAGACGCAAGGCACTCATCGTTGCTTCCGTACCAGAGGAAACCATACGGATAATTTCAATAGATGGTACGCGTTCAGTGACTAACTTGGCAAGTTTATTTTCTATAAGAGTTGGAGCACCAAAGCTCGTACCACTTTCCGCTACTTTTTTTATCGCTTCCACTACTTGATCATTTGCATGACCGAGAATTAATGGTCCCCAAGATAAGACATAATCAATATAGTCATTGCCATCAATATCGTAAATTCGAGAGCCTTTTCCTCTCTCCATAAAAATCGGGTCCATATTAACCGATTTAAAAGCTCGAACAGGACTATTCACCCCACCTGGCATAAGAGTTTTTGCTTCTTTAAAAGCTTGCTTTGATTTCTCATAGGAACGCATCGCTCTAACCTCCACCTTAATTAGTCCTTTATAAGGAATTTATCTTTTAGGTACTTGTGTATAAATTTATAGGAAGTAGTTCCCTTCTAGCTGCAGCGCCTATCGACTAGCAAACTTCTTGTCCTTCTCCCTACGATAAGTTAACATCGGCTCGTTCCTCGCCGTGTTTCCTTTATCTCAGTCAAAGGACCTGAAGTTTGTACTTCGATGAACAGGCGCTTACGCTTTAGTTATTTGCAACCATTTAGCTGCATCTTTCGCAAAGTAGGTAATAATGATATCTGCTCCTGCACGTTTTAATCCTGTGAGCATTTCCATCGCAACCGCCTCTTCGTCTATCCATCCATTGGCAGCAGCTGCTTTAATCAATGAATATTCACCACTTACGTTATAGGCAACGATTGGAGCATTGAAGTTATTTTTCACATCCCTAATGATATCCATATAGGCAAGTGCCGGCTTCACGATGATAAAATCTGCACCTTCCTCCATATCAGACTGAGCTTCTCTTAAGGCTTCCATTCTGTTGGCAGGATCCATTTGATATGTTTTACGGTCGCCAAATTGTGGAGTACTATTAGCAGCATCTCTAAATGGACCGTAGAAAGCAGAGGAATATTTAACAGCATAGGACATAATTGGAATATGAACAAAACCTGCTTCATCCAAACCTTGCCTAATGGCTGCAACAAATCCATCCATCATATTAGAAGGTGCGATAATATCAGCACCTGCTTTCGCTTGGCTAATTGCTGTTTTAACGAGCAACTCTAAACTTTCATCATTTAATACATAGCCGTTTTCTACTACTCCACAATGTCCATGATCGGTATATTCACAAAGGCAAGTGTCCGCTACTACAAGTAGTTCAGGATAGTGTTTTTTTACTTCCCTCGTTGCCTCTTGTACGATTCCATGGTCATGATAAGCACCAGAACCACAGTCGTCTTTTTCTTTAGGAACACCAAATAAAATAATGGATTTAATACCGAGACTTACAATTTCATCGAGTTCTTCTTTTAATAGATCCAAAGAAATTTGAAAAACTCCCGGCATTGAAGAAACTTCATTTCTTTCATTTTCCCCTTCTACAATAAAAAGTGGGTAAATAAAATCTTCCACGTGTAAATGAGTTTCTCGAACCATTGACCTCATATTTGCGGAATGGCGTAATCTACGGTGGCGTTTAAATTGAACTTTTTCCATGGTTAATCTTCCCTTCATCTACTTGCTTTTTGACATACAAGCATATCTCGTTGAACATATCATCAATTGTAAATTTTTTAGGACAAATATGAGTAATATAACCTGATTGTTCAATCGCTTTTTTTGTCACAGTGCCAATTGCAGCATACAAAAGCCTCTTTGCATGCCTAGTAAGATGATGCTGATTTACAATTTTCATAAAATGATTGAAAGTAGAGGGACTTGTAAAAGCTGCAATATCAAGCAAATCTTCTTCCAACATATGGACTAGCTTATCCGTTTCTTTCGAAGGATAATACGTTTCATATACAATCCACTCATCCGCAGTTAATCCTCTTACTCGAAAACTCTCAGCAATAATCGTACTTGCAAGATTTCCTTTAGGAATTAATACTTTTTTTCCGGTTAATCCTTCGTTAAAAAATTCACGAGCAAAATCTTCCGCAGTATATACATTCGGCATAAAACGAGAAGGAAGTCTGTAACGATATAATGCTTCCCTTGTTTTTTCCCCGACGACCGCAAATTGAACATTACCATTGTGAAGTTGTTCATCAACTAAACCCTTTATGTGTTGAAAAAAATAATGAACGCCATTTTTACTCGTGAATATAATCCATTCGTAATGATGTATATTGTTTATAAAATAAGGTGCATTTTGATCATGATGTGCTCGGAAGTCGATGAGAGGAACCATATGAGGCACCCCTCCAGATGAAGCAACATCCATACAAAACTTTTCTCCTTGTTCTCCACCACGAGTAATGAGCACATGCTTGCCTTTTAATGGAAGCTCCCTGCTCTTCATTTTTCCAATTCATCCCTTACTTGATCAATCAATTTCTTTGCTCCTTGATCAATTAAAAGTTTGGCAGCTTCTTCACCCACTAAACGCGGTTCCCACCCTGAAACTGTCTCCTTGTAAACAACCTTTCCATCAGGAGATGCGACAAGGGCGGTTAACTCGATTTGATTATCATCAAGGATTCTGCCGAAGCCTGCAATCGGCACTTGGCAGCTTCCTTCCATTTCATGCAAAAAGACCCGTTCTGCTTCTACTGCACGTGCAGTTAGATCAGATGTAAGCTTTGACAGCTGTTCAAGTAACTCTAAATCATCAGAACGACATTCTATCCCAAGCGCACCTTGTCCGATTGCAGGTAAGCATGTATCCCGCTCTAGAAATTCAGTTACAATATCATCTGTCCATCCCATACGTGAAAGTCCGGCAGCAGCTAAAATAATGGCATCGTAATCTTCTGTTTCTAATTTATTGATACGTGTTTCAATATTTCCACGGATCCATTTTATTTCTAAATCAGGGCGGATGGCTAATAGTTGTGCACTTCTGCGCAAACTGCTCGTACCAACTTTCGCACCTGCTGGAAGATCTTTCAACTTAACATGATTTTTTGAGATCAAAACATCGCGAGGATCTTCTCTATGAGGAATACATCCAATGACAAGACCATCTGGAAGAACTGCAGGCATATCTTTCATGCTATGAACCGCCATATCAATTTCCCCATCTAACATCGCCTGTTCTATTTCTTTAACAAAAAGACCTTTTCCTCCTACTTTGGAAAGAGTCACGTCGAGAATCCGATCTCCTTTTGTTACAATTTCTTTTATTTCAAACTCAAATGGCGCACCAAGCTTTTCCAATTGTTCACGGACCCAATTTGTCTGCGTTAAAGCTAGCTTGCTTCTTCTTGAACCTATGATAATTTTACGCATGAAATGATCTCCTGCCTTTTAATAATTATTCATACCATATATGAAAGTTTGATAATCGACTTATATAAATAAAATTAATCAATACGATTAGAAATGCAGCTGAATTCCATAATGCAAGCGTTTTTCCAAACACTTCTTTTTTCCTGTGCAAATACAGAACCAAACTATAAATCAATAATATAAAAAAGGAACCAATAATTTTAGGATCATACCATTGGAAGAATGAAAGTTTCATAAAAGCCCACTGTAATCCAAGAATGAGGCTTAAAAGCAGTGTAGGTACTCCAATTAAGTTTAATACATAAGATATTTTCTCTAATTTCGCTAAATCACTCAAGCGCCAAAGACGTTTAATCCATTTTTTTCCCTTCAGTAATTTATATTGCAGTAAATAAAGTACTGAAAAGACAAAAGATAAAGTAAATGCTCCATAAGACAATATTGCCATTGTAATATGAATAAATAATAACTCCGAAATAAGCTGTTCAGCCATAGCAGGCCGTTGTATTGGAGCAAAGGCGTGAATCGCCATTATAGTAAATCCAAGGAGATTCGTAAAAAATACAGTGAAATCTACCTTTAAAATCCGATGAATTATGAGTGACAGTGTTATGAGTATCCAGGAATAAAAATAAAGTCCTTCAAATAGCGTAAGTACAGGAAATCTCCCCGTCCTCAACATATATAAACATAAAAAAATTGTTTGAAGGATCCAAACAATCGAAAGAAACAGGAAGGCAAGTCGGTTTGCCTTCCGATTGTGTTCAAGAAAATCAAAAAAATATAATAAAATGGATAATGCATATATAACGATAACAATTTCAGGCAATCTAACCATCATCAGCTCAATCATCACTCACGTCCTCTTATGATTGGTAAGTAGGAAGCGGGACAGACATTAGATGTTTCTCTTGTTGAGATTTTTTACTTTCTTTTGCTTGTCCACCATTTAGCTCTTCTAAATCAAAGATTTGTTTAAAAAGGGCAATTTTTTCTGCTGCCTCTGGCTGTCCGGAGAATTCTTTCACCTGTAAAATAGGTTCTTTTAATAGTTGATTAATGATGCTTTTCGTGTGCTTACTAATAATTTTCCGTTCACGGTCTGTTAAATTAGGTAATTTCCGCTCAATGCTTTCCATCGTATTCATTTGGATAGCATTCGCTTTTTCTCGAAGTGCAGATATAACCGGAACAACACCAAGTGTATTAACCCACTCATTAAAAGCGTCGATTTCTAATTCAATCATAGCTGAAATCTTTTCAGCCGCTTTTTTCCTCTCTGCCATATTAGCTTCAACGATTCCTTCTAAATCATCTATATCATATAGGAATGCACTTTCCAAGTCGGAAACGGCTGGATCAATATCCCTCGGAACGGCGATATCCATTAGAAAAAGAGGACGACCTCTACGAATTTTCTCCATATTGGCTACCATATTTTTATCTATGACATAACCGTTTGCACCAGTAGAGCTAATGACGATATCTGCTTCTACCATAGCGCATTGAAGTTCGGTAAGCGTTTTGGCCTTTCCAGAGAATTGTTCGGCAAGCGACTGCGCCTTTTCAAATGTCCTATTCACCACTGTAACTTTAGTGGCACCGTTTGAGTAAAGGTTTTTAATAGCGAGCTCTCCCATTTTTCCAGCACCAATGACAAGTACATGCTTATCCTTTAAATCCCCAAAAACCTTTTTTGCAAGTTCAACTGCGGCATAACTAACAGAAACGGCATTTGCTCCAATATCCGTTTCCGAGTGAGCACGCTTTGCCACAGTGATTGCTTGCTTCACTAAATGATTAAAAATAGTGCCTGTAGCGCCTTTATCTTGTGCCATTAAAAAGCTATTTCTTATTTGACCAAGTATTTGCGTTTCACCAAGAACCATTGAATTTAATCCACAAGTAACTTTGAAAAGATGCTCTGCGGCTATTTCATGTTCTTTAATATATAAATGGCTCACAAATTCCTCTTGATCTAGGTTGAACCATTCTGATAAAAATTGTTTGATATAATAGCGTCCAGTATGCAATTGATCCACTACTGCGTATACTTCCGTACGATTACATGTGGAAACAATCACGTTTTCCAATATGCTTTTTTTAGTTCTTAATGTTGCCATGGCAAAAGGCAAGTCTGATTCAGAAAAAGCAAGTCTTTCTCTTATCTCAACTGGAGCCGTTTTATAATTTAGTCCTACCAACATGATGTGCATTTTAAATCTTGCACCTCCAGATTTATTGCTACTATCATCTATTATACCACGTCAGATTAGAAGAATTCTAAAAAGATGTGAACAGATCTTGAAACGTGTGTTATATTATAGGTATTCAATCCATATTCGACATATTAGATATATACGTACAGTCCCACTGGATTTGGGAAGACCAAGAAGTCTGTTCGTCGACTTCTGATTCGCTAGACTGCAAAAATTTAAAATGATAAATAAATGACTTTAAAAAACATACCTTATTTAAGGTATCAAATAGGTAGAAGAATTACAAGTTTACAGGAATGGTGTGAATATGAAAAAAAAATCTTATCTTTCGGGAGTCACTTTAATTGGATTTGGTATATATTTTCTATTTCAACAATATCATTTTTCCCTTTTTGATGGGTTCTACACATGGCCAACGTTATTAATTATTGTTGGGCTAGGTTTTCTCGTTAATGGTTATATTGGGAAAGATTTTGAATCGATTCTTCCAGGAGTTATTTTATCTGGATTAGGTCTACATTTCCATATAGCAAACAAATTTGATACTTGGCCAGACCTATCAGGGGTATTTCTCCTATTAATTGCTTTAGGTATTTTACTTACATATGTTAAAACTGGAGCTCATCTTTTCCTAGGCTTACTATTTCTTGCTTTGGCAACATTATTACTGTTTTTTGATAGATTATTATATTGGGCACACAATCACGGTCAAACCCTTTCTAATATAAGCCAATTTTGGCCATATATCTTTATTATTTTGGGTGCGTATTTTTTATTTGTGAAAAAGGCTAAGTGACATTCATGCAGAAAGGGCATCCTAATGTTAGGATGCCCTCTTGCATTTCTTATGCTGATTATTTTTTACTAGCTTTCATTAAAATATTCCATACTTCGTCTTTACCAAGGCCAGTTTCTGAGCTAAACACAACGATCTCATCACTAGGATCAAGATTAAGGGTTTCTTTTACAATTTTTTTATGCTTATCCCATTTTCCACGGGGAATCTTATCCGCTTTTGTGGCAACAACTAAACACGGAAGCTCATAATGTTTTAAAAAGTCATACATCATAACATCATCTTTTGTTGGGGGATGGCGTAAATCAACAATCAAGAGAACAGTCAATAAGTCTTCTCTTGTAGTAAAATACGTTTCAATCATCTGCCCCCATGCTTCCCGTTCTTTTTTCGAAACCCTAGCATATCCGTAACCTGGTACATCGACAAAATACAAGGATTCTTCTATTTTATAAAAATTGAGAGTTTGTGTTTTACCGGGCTTGGAGGATGTCCTTGCCATACTTTTTCTATTAATCATCTTATTTATAAATGAGGACTTCCCCACATTCGATCTTCCAGCGAGGGCGAACTCTGGGAGGCCCTCACTAGGATATTGTTCTGGCTTTACCGCACTAATAACTAGTTCTACTTGGTTTACTTTCATTTTTGCTCTCCCGCAAGCGCAGTTTCAAGTACTTCGTCCATATGTGAAACAGGAACAAATTTCAGATCGCCGCGTACACTTTCAGGAATATCATCAATATCCTTTTCGTTATCCTTTGGTAAAATGATCGTCGTTAATCCTGCTCTGTGGGCACTCAATGTTTTTTCTTTCAACCCACCAATAGGCAATACTCTTCCGCGCAGTGTAATTTCTCCAGTCATTCCGACTTCTTTTCTAATTGGACGCTTCGTTAAAGCAGAGACAAGTGCTGTAGCAATTGTAATACCTGCCGATGGGCCATCTTTAGGAACAGCGCCTTCAGGAACGTGAATATGGATATCACATGCTTCATGGAAATCTTTTTCTAACTTTAATTCCTCCGCTTTCGAACGAACATAACTAAATGCCGCTTGAGCGGATTCCTTCATAACATCTCCTAATTTCCCTGTAAGTACTAATTTTCCTTTACCAGGTGCGATAGATACTTCAATTTGTAAAGTATCACCACCAACTGCAGTATATGCCAGTCCTGTTGCAACGCCAATTTGATCCTCTAACTCTGCCTGTCCATATGTGTATTTCCTCTTGCCAAGTATTTCTTCCAAATAAGCATCAGTTACAACGACTCGTTTGCGCTCTCCTGAAACAATTATTTTAGCTGCTTTTCTGCAAATAGAAGCAAGTTGTCTTTCTAATTCCCGAACGCCTGCTTCACGAGTATAGTAACGGACTAAGTGTTTAATTGCTTCATCTCTCATTTGCAGTTGATTTTTTGTTAATCCATGATCTCGAACTTGCCTAGGGAGTAAATGCTCTTTAGCAATATGGATTTTTTCCAATTCTGTATAGCCCGCTATTGTAATGATTTCCATTCGGTCACGGAGTGGGCCAGGAATGGTCGCTAAATCATTAGCCGTCGCTAAAAACATTACTTTAGAAAGATCATAGGTTTCTTCAATATAGTGATCGCTAAATGTACTGTTTTGTGCAGGATCAAGAACTTCGAGCATGGCTGCAGAAGGGTCGCCGCGAAAATCATTTGACATTTTATCAATTTCATCCAACAAGAATACGGGATTGGTTGTTCCAGCCTTTTTCATTCCTTGTATGATTCTTCCAGGCATGGCACCTACATATGTTCTACGATGTCCACGTATTTCGGACTCATCTCTAACACCGCCAAGGGAAATGCGGACAAAATTTCTGCCCATCGACTCGGCAATCGATCTGGCAAGACTTGTTTTACCGACTCCTGGGGGACCGACTAAACAAAGAATAGGACTTCTCAAAGATTTCGTGAGTTGTTGAACAGCTAAATATTCAAGCACTCGCTCCTTTACTTTTTCAAGACCAAAGTGATCCCTTTCAAGTATTTTTTCTGCTTTTTGAATGCTTAAATCATCTTTAGTTGCTTTTTTCCAAGGTAAAGAAACGAGCCAATCAATATAAGTTCTGATTACAGAGCTTTCGGCAGAGGTAGAAGGAATTTTTTCATAACGGTCAAGTTCTTTATACGCAGTTTTCTTAGCATGCTCAGGCATATCAGCTGCCTCAATTTTTTCGGTTAAATCAGCAACTTCGCCTGTTTTTCCTTCTTTATCTCCTAGCTCTTTTTGTATGGCTTTCATTTGCTCTCGCAAATAATATTCTTTTTGAGTTCTTTCCATTGATTGCTTTACGCGCTGACCTATTTTCTTTTCTAAATTTAAAACTTCTCTTTCATTATGGATAATTTTTATAATATTTCCGAGTCGTTCTTTTACATCAACGGTCTCAAGAATTTGTTGTTTATCATGAAGTTTTAACGGAAGATGAGAAGCAATAATATCTGCCATTCTTCCAGGTTCCTCTATATCTGCAACCGTCGCAAACGTTTCAGCCGTAATTTTTTTGGAAAGTTTTATATATTGTTCAAAGTACTCAAGCATTGTCCTCATTAAAGCTTGGATTTCAATGTCTTTTTCAATCTCGTCCTCAAAAAGTTCTAATGATGCAGCAAGATAAGTTCCTTGGTTGCTTAATGATGTAAATCTTGCGCGCGTTAATCCCTCTACCAAAACACGAATCGTACCATTCGGGAGCTTTAACATTTGCTTAACCTTAGTCAAAGTTCCCATTTTATATATATCATCTTCTTCTGGTTCATCGATCGCTACATCTTTTTGTGTTACTAAAAAAATCAAATGGTCATTCATCATTGCCTGTTCTAATGCTTGAACCGACTGTGCACGGCCAACATCTAAATGCAGCACCATTGTCGGGTATACAAGCATTCCCCGTAGTGGCAAAAGAGGAACAAGTTGCTCCGTCTGATTCGTCAAATCTACACCTCCATAAAAAAAGCTTAAGCGAAGTAGTATCCATTAATCTTACATTGAGATACATCTTCAAGAACTTGAGAATGATGTACGTAATCTTAATTGTTCACGAGATGCGCTTAAGCTAAATAAATGTACAAGTTCTGCCTCCCAGAGTCTTTTTTCAATTTTAGCCTATTAATATGCATAATGTCGAGAAAGAGGCATTATCTAATTTATACGGTCTTTTTATTATGTGCACCAAGTATACTTTGTGATATGATTTCATGATTCGGTTGTTTCAATAAAGCTTCTTCCAAAACTGCCTCAAGCTTTTTTACAGGAATCACAGTAATATCCTCTATTTCTTTTAAGCTTGATTGATTATTATCTGCCGGAATCAGAACTATTTCTACCCCCGCATTTTTAGCGGCTTTCACTTTCGAAAATACACCGCCAACAGGTTTTACGTCTCCAAGAAGACCCAGCTCACCTGTCATCGCAACCGTATTTTTTACTGGAATTTTATAAATAGCTGAATAAATGCCAACTGCCATTGCTATTCCTGCAGAAGGGCCATCAATCGGTATACCGCCTGGAAAATTAATATGTATATCATATTGATTGGCGGGTACTCCCATTGTTTTAAGAGCTGTTATGACATTTTCAACAGAGCCTTTTGCCATACTTTTTCTCTTCACTGATTTACCTTGTCCATTTATACTTTCTTCCTCAATAATTCCAGTTATATTTATGGACCCATTTTCTGCAGGGATTACAATAACTTCAATATCTAAAAGCATACCGCTGTTTGGACCTGTTACGGCAAGACCATTCACAACGCCAATTTGTGGATTTTTTAAAATTGTTTTTTCATACCTTGGTGTAAGCTGACTTGAACGAATCACCCATTCGATATCTTCGTCTCGTATATATTCTCGATCTTCAGTGATTGCAAGACCAGCTGCTATTTGCATCATATTTACAGCTTCTCGGCCATTTCTAGCATAGGAAGATAAAATGGTTAGTCCAGAATCTTTAATATCTAATTTTATTTTATTTGTCGCATTTTTAGCAATTTCAATAATCTCATGTTGTTCTAATTCTTTGAAGAAAACTTCCATACAGCGGGATCGGATAGCGGGCGGAATTTCATTAGGAGTTCTTGTCGTTGCCCCAATTAATCTGAAGTCTGCAGGTAGTCCCCTCTTAAAAATATCGTGAATATGAGCAGGAATTTGAGAATTTTCTTCACTATAATAAGCGCTTTCTAAAAAAACTTTACGATCTTCTAAGACTTTTAATAGCTTATTCATTTGGATTGGGTGCAATTCACCAATTTCATCGATGAAAAGGACTCCTCCGTGTGCATTCGTCACAGCTCCTTGTTTAGGCTGTGGGATACCAGCCTGTCCCATCGCTCCTGCTCCTTGATAGATAGGGTCATGGACAGAACCTATTAAAGGATCGGCAATTCCACGTTCATCAAATCGTGCTGTTGTGGCATCCAATTCTACAAAGACAGAGTCATGGCGAAAAGGAGAGCGTTGATTTCTCTTCGCCTCTTCAAGTACTAATCTCGCAGCTGCTGTTTTTCCTACTCCAGGAGGTCCATAAATAATGACATGCTGTGGATTTGGGCCACATAGTGCGGCTTTTAATGCTTTTATTCCATCTTGTTGTCCAACTATATCAGAAAAAGTTGCTGGGCGAACTCGTTCGGCTAATGGTTCGGACAATCGAATTCCCCTCAAACGTCTCAATTGTTCCATTTCTTTCTTTGATTCTTTATCAATGGTTACTTTTTGGGAGCGCTGATTTTTAAGTAAATTTAAAAAATACATCCCGATTACGATTCCAAAAAATAGTTGTATCATTAAAACAAGCACTGTCCAATTCATCGCATTCCCTCCTAGAAAACACTGTTTCACATAGTGATTAGTATTTCCTGCGTGGAATAGGAATAAACCGATTTTTCAATGGTTCTAAAAAAATCCAAACCTTTATAATGTTAATTTTCTGTTCAGGGAGCTCCCTAAACACCGGGAAAATCGTGACTGCACTGCGCTTGATGTGATGTGCTCTCTAACTCTGCTGCTAAGTCTTAAGTTATCAATAAATAGTTAAGTAAAAAAACCTAGACATATTCTTGACGAAAATGTCTAGGTTTTATAATAAGATCATCATGCGCTTTTAATCATTATTACGCTGATGTTTTTTCAGTTCCTTTAATAATGGTTCCATCTTCTAAGACAAGTTTCGGTGGTTTATTATTGACCACGGAATCTTTTGTAATGATACATTTAGTAATATCATCACGGGATGGAAGTTCGAACATTACATCAAGCATAATGGATTCGATAATAGAGCGTAGTCCACGCGCACCCGTCTTTCTTTCAATTGCTTTTTTAGCAATTTCATGAAGGGCCTCGTCTTCAAACTCTAGCTCTACTTCATCAAGCTCAAGCATTTTTTGATATTGCTTAACAAGTGCGTTTTTAGGCTTTGTTAATATTTCAATTAGCGCTTCTTCATCTAATTGTTCCAGACTCGCGATAACCGGCAAACGGCCGATAAATTCTGGAATTAAGCCAAATCGAAGTAAATCCTCAGGAAGGACTTTCGTAAGCAACCCTTTTACATCTACTTCTTCCGGTTTTACATCAGAACCAAATCCAATGACTTTTTGTCCTAAACGGCGTTTAATAATTTGTTCTACGCCATCAAAGGCTCCACCACAAATGAACAAAATATTCGTCGTATCAATCTGGATAAATTCTTGATGTGGGTGTTTTCTGCCGCCTTGCGGGGGAACGCTTGCAACAGTTCCCTCTAATATTTTCAATAAAGCCTGCTGCACTCCTTCACCAGATACATCACGAGTGATGGAAGGATTTTCTGATTTACGGGCAATTTTATCGATTTCATCGATATAAATAATGCCTCTTTCCGCTTTTTCAACGTCGTAATCGGCAGCCTGGATCAATTTAAGTAAAATATTTTCTACATCTTCACCAACATACCCAGCTTCAGTTAAAGAAGTTGCATCTGCAATGGCAAACGGAACATTAAGAATACGCGCCAAAGTTTGAGCAAGAAGTGTTTTTCCACTCCCAGTTGGCCCGATTAAACAAATATTACTTTTCGCAAGTTCGACATCATCGATTTTGCTGTTAGAATTAATCCTTTTATAATGATTATAAACAGCTACTGCGAGTGATTTTTTTGCTTGATCTTGGCCAATGACATATTCTTTTAGAATTTCTCGTATCTCCATAGGCTTTGGAACATCCTTGAATTCAACTTCTTCTTCTGTTCCAAGTTCTTCCTCAACTATTTCAGAACATAGTTCAATACATTCGTCGCATATATATACACCAGGGCCGGCAACTAATTTGCGGACCTGTTCTTGTGTTTTTCCACAAAAAGAACATTTAAGTTGCCCTTTTTCTTCGTTAAATTTAAACATTGAATCTCACCCCTTTTAAAAGCTACAACTATTGCACTCATTAAAATGCCGATAGTTATGTATTGCATTGTAACATATTATTCCGAATAATAACCATTAAAAGCATTCGATAAACATCCATATTTATTACAATTATGTATTCGTGTTGGATAAAACAAGGCACGAACGATACCGTGCCTTGTTTTATCTTGAGTCTTATATCTTATGTCAGTATTATTTACTATTATGCACCAGTTTTGCTGTTTTCAACAAGAAATTCAACTGCTTTTTGAACTTTCAAGTCTGCCTTTAAGTTTTCTAGGTTTCCACCAAGAAGTCTTTTAACTTCTTCGAGATCCATTTGGTATGTCTCAGCCATTTTTTTCATTTCTTCTTCAGCTGCTTCATCATCAGCTTCAATATTTTCCGCTTTAGCAATAGCCTCTAACGTTAAGTTAGTTCTTACTCGTTTTTCAGCATCTTCTTTCATTTGCTGGCGTAGTGCATCTTCGTCTTGACCTGAGAATTGGAAATATAGATCCAACGTCATACCTTGCATTTGTAAACGTTGTTCAAATTCCTTCAGCATTCTGTCGACTTCAGTTTCTACCATAACTTCTGGAATGTCCACTTCAGCATTTTCAGACGCTTTCTCTACAAGCTCATCACGAAGCTTTTGCTCTGCTTCATTTTTCTTGCTTTCAACTAAACGATTTTTGATGGATTCCTTTAATTCTTCAAGAGTTTCCGTCTCTTCGCTTACATCTTTTGCAAATTCATCATCAAGCTCTGGAAGCTCTTTTGATTTGATTTCGTGAACTTTTACTTTAAAAACAGCTGGCTTTCCTGCTAATTCCTCTGCATGATACTCTTCAGGGAACGTAACCTCTACATCTTTTTCCTCACCTGCTTTTACACCAACGAGCTGTTCTTCAAAGCCTGGGATAAAAGAGCCTGATCCAATTTCAAGAGAATAATTTTCAGATTTACCGCCTTCAAATGGTTCACCGTCGACAAAGCCTTCAAAGTCGATAACTACAGAATCACCGTCTGCTACTTCACCTTCTTCTTTAACAACAAGTTCTGCTTGACGTTCTTGAAGTTGTTTTAGCTCGGCATTGACATCTTCATCAGTAACCTCAGTGTCCATTTTTTCTACTTCCAGACCTATATATTCTCCAAGCTTAACCTCAGGCTTCACTTGAACGGTAGCCTTAAAAATTAATTCTTTCCCTTTTTCCATTTGTTCAATCTCGATGTCAGGACGATCAATTGGCTCAATGCCTGTCTCTTCAATGGCAGAAATATATGCATCAGGCAAAATGACATCCAATGCATCTTGATAAAGGCTTTCCACCCCAAAACGCTTTTCGAACATTGATCTTGGAATTCTTCCTTTACGGAATCCAGGAATGTTTACTTGTTTAGAAACTTTTTTAAAGGCAGCGTCAAGGCCATTATTTACAGTTGCTTCATCAACCTCAACTGTTAAAACCCCTTTATTCCCCTCTAGTTTTTCCCATTTTGCAGTCATAATCATTACCTCCAACAAATATATAATCGCTGCTTATTCTCCTAATTTAAGAAACTGCTTTATGTAAAGTCCATTTGGATCTGCAGTTCGGCATAACCATTATATTATACCACAGCTTCATTTCCTTTCAACAATTGTAGCTATAGAATAGGTGAAGAAATTTCTTCAATACTTAATAAAAATGAAAAAGCATTAATCATTTCTTCACATTTTACGCCAAATATTTTTGCTAATTTTTCTTTATTCCACTGCTCTCCATACATCTCATATCCCATACAGCGATAGGCTGCGGCCCATAATAAAGGATCTCCCTGCTGTACTTCAAAAGGATAAAGAATGAATGCATGCCTGCCGTTCATTTCCTTTAATTGCTCTAATAAAACAGGATTGTGATCTCCTAAATGGAACTCAAGATTTTTATTAATCGCCGAAAATAAAGGCATCTCTTGAACTTCTAAAAGATTTGCCGGTATAAAATCACCCTCGAAATTTAATTTTTTTACATATACACTTTTCTCAATCTTATTCTCTCTTAATACATTAAGTACGATCGTTTTAAGGAAAGGATGGGTATGTTCATCAGCCAACATTTTAATTAAAGAATCTAAATAGGGATGTATGTTTTTGTCAACGAGACTCCCTAATTGAATTGTTTGCTCATGCAGGTCTTGACTATTGAAGAAAGCTTGATCAACTGAAAATTCATCGGAATAACGGTTGATTCCATTATCGACAACTTTTTTACTTAATTGCAAAAGAGTTAAAAAATGTTCTGCCTTATGAGCTGGTACCTCTTTTTCATCAAACAATGCTTCTATCGTATCAATCACCTGTTGATGCTCATTTAATTGGATGAGGATCATTAAATAAATGTCAATGATTTCAAAATATTGGCCGATACCTTCACGCAAAATTTCTTCTGCGAGAAATTTTGCTTCTAAATAATCTCCGTTTTCATATAAGGCGGCAAGATAGGCAGAATTGATGTGTGGATCTGCTTCGTTCATTTCCTTTGCCTTCCGGAGTAATCGTACTGCTTCTTGAAAGTCATGCGCTTCTAAACAATCCAATCCTTTTTCAAAATATCTTTGCTTTAAACCTGGAAATGGAATAATTTTTCCTGTTTCGCGTTCATCTTGATCTCGTTTCATGATAGAACCGCCCATCATAAAGAATTGAAAATAGTGTAACAAATGAAGGAAAAGAAAACAAATTCCTTTCATTATTTCTATAGAAGTGAAACTATTATAATGGGTGAATGGTGTCAGTATTCCTTGATTTCCTTTAGAAATTTAAACTTCAGCGAAAATAAGTTAATGCCTCTAAATTATTAAAATTCTTAGTACAATTCCTTCAAGGATTCATTAATAAAAATTTTTTTGTATTTTTCTATTGACTTTATTACTTATCCTCCCTATAATGAAAAATGTCTTAAATAATTGTCCCAGTAGCTCAGCAGGATAGAGCAACAGCCTTCTAAGCTGTGGGTCGGGAGTTCGAATCTCTCCTGGGACGCCATTATTATAATACATACGCCACACCTATTAATATAGGTTTGGCTTTTTTATTCTAGTCACATCCTTCATTAAAGCAGTTATTATAGAAAATTATATATACGAAGTATTTTTTAAAATCTAAATAAATCTCAATACTACTCCTTATGAAAAATCATAGACTAATGGAATTTCCTAAAATCCTTCTTTTAATTAGTAATATCTATTATTACCACATAACCCGTAGTCCGAAGACATTTCACTTTCTGCGGGCCCAGTGCAAGCTTCATCGGGCTAAACACTGCAGTGTCTTGCCTATCACGCACTCTCCACAGGAGTCTACGAGTATTCGGACTGCCCTGTGTATAAATTATTGCTTCATTTGAATAAACTTTGTTTCGTCAAACCTACGAGGATTAAAATGTTCAAATTATGAAATTAATAAATCTACTAAAAAAAGCCCATTAGGCTCTGTGTGTTACATAATATTCTGTTTCCGAATGACTCCCATTCCTTCTAATACTATTCTTGCATCTGAGTTCAAATACTGAAGTATGTCTTCTTTGACCAATAATTCAGTATTGTTTTTTAATGTGATTTTTAAGCCAACTAAATCAAAACTGGAGGCATAGGCGTTAATGGTCTGTAAAACGAGCATTTCCTTTCTACTAAGTGTCGATAAATTAGCATCTATCAATACCTCTAATAACTCTCTTGCATTTCGACTTAAGAAATGTTTCTTCCCTTTTATAATTTCCATGTTTTCTTCGATTAATTTTCTTGCATGTACTAAATCAAGTTCATTGACAGACTGATTAATTTTATCAAACATTTCACTAATATTCATATATTAATCCCCTTAAGTTTTCATTTCCTTTCCTTTTATCGGAATGAAATTCTATTATTATAGAGGACTTTCGACATATTTTGCACCCTTAGTATGGATTATCTTATGCTACCTATCTCCTTTTCTATCAGACTTTTAACCAAAATGGACAAAAGTATGTTAATATTAAATTAACAAGAGGTGATAGACAGATGAATCCAAACTGGAAGTTAATCTTACAAATCTTTTTTACATTTTTAAAAATAGGTCCTATTACTTTCGGTGGTGGATATGCAATGATCCCTATGATAGAAAGGGAAGTAGTTAAAAAAAGAAAATGGCTTCAGGCTAGAGATGTTGGCGATATATTCGCGATTGCAGGTACCGCGCCAGGTGCCATTGGGATTAATTCAGCTGTATTTATTGGTTATCGCATCGCAAAGATGAGAGGAGCTCTTTCAGCTCTCTTAGGGGTTTTGATTCCTACATTTTCAATTGTAATTCTATTAAGCATTACATTTATTTATGTAAAAGGCAATCCAATTATAGAAGCTGCCTTTGAAGGTATACGCCCCGCTATTGTTGCATTAATCGCTTTTGCATCCTACAAGATTGCGTTGACTGCTCTTTATGATAGAACAACTATAGTAACAGCTGTTTTAACGATTGGAGCCCTATATTATTTAAATATCCATCCTGCATTAATTATAATAATCGGGCTTGTAACAGGCATTATACTCGTAAAAATAAAAAAAGCGTTAGGTTATTCTACACGACTCGAAAAAGAAGTTGGTGCAAAAAACTAAGAATGTTCCTAGTTTAAACTACATCAGGCGGTGACATCATTGATACTACTTGATTTATTTATAACATTTTTAAAAATTGGTTTAGTCTCCTTCGGCGGCGGATATGCAATGATTCCAGTTATAGAGGCAGAAGTTGTAAATAAGCAAGGTTGGATGACGACACAGGAATTTACTGATGTCATTGCTGTCGCTAGTATGTCCCCTGGACCGATGGCAACGAATAGCGCTATTTTCATTGGATATAATACAGCGGGTTTACCCGGGGCCATAATTTCTACCATTGGTTCCGTTTTGCCTTCACTCATCATTATCTTAATGATTGCAATGTTTTTTTATAGAATGCATGAACATAGACTTGTTAAATCAGCTTTTTACGGACTTCGTCCCATTATTACAGGATTAATTATTTATGCAGCAATTAGTTTTGCGATTTCAAATAATGTAATCGGGACGATTTCAACACATACAATTATTCTTTTTACAATATTTTGCGTCTCTTTATTTGCATTGATTCGTCTTAAAATGAACCCTATTCTCGTATTAATCATATCAGGAATTGCGGGTATTATTTTCTTTACAAAATAAATAAAATTAGGTGAGTCTTTTGTACATGAAGGAATTTCTTGTTCAAAATTTAACAAAGCATCATACGCTAAGGAAGATTTATAAATTAATATATGATCACGGTCCTTTAACGAAAGCTGATTTACAAGCATTAACAAATTTAAAGCACACCACATTAGTCAGAATCATTGATGAACTCTTGACGTCTCAATTAATAGCCGAAAGTGGTTTTGCAAAATCAGGTGGAGGAAGACCGCCTGTTTTATATGAAATTGTACAAAACCGCGGGTATATTATCGCGATTGATATATCAAGAACCCATACTACTATTGCGTTACTGGACTTAAAATTATCCATTATTGAAAAATATACATTCTCGATGACTCGGGATCATACTCCAGAAGTAGTTATTGAATCCATTGTTAACGCCATTAATCTCTTTATGCAACTTCAAGACATATCCAAAGATGATTTGATTGGAATCGGCATTGGTTCTGTAGGACCTTTAGATCGGGAAAAGGGAATTATATTGGACCCAGATTCTTTTCCGAGTGTAGGTTGGAAGCATGTCCCTATTGTTAATGTATTAGAAAAATTTTTTTCGGTAAATGTTCTGCTTGAAAACGGAGCTAACACTGCAGCTTTTGCAGAATACCTACATTCAACTATTAAAGGCAGTGATATTTTATATTGTATAAGTGGTGTTGGATTACGCTGTGGCATGATTGTAAATGGACATGTTTTACAAACTAAAACGGGTGTTGCTAGTGCCTTTGGTCATATGATTGTAGATATTGAAGGAAAAGAATGTATTTGTGGAAAAAAAGGCTGTTTACTTTCTTATACATCGCTTGATTCTATGAAAACACAAATTATTGAACAAATCTCATCAGGAGAAAAATCAATTGTTTCAATCGATCAAGAATTAACATTCGAACATTTGATTAATGCGGCTAAAGCAGGGGATGACATAGTTAAGAGAGTTATTCTGAATTCCGCACATTATTATGGGATTGGTATTGCTAATATGATTAACTTCATGCATCCGGATCAAGTTTTATTAAATGGTCCTCTTATTTATGAGTACCAACCATATTATGAAAAAATAGTCACAACCGCCAAAAAGTTTATGTTTCATAATGATAACGTCATATTTAACAAAGGATTATTAAAAGAAGATGCTGTTATTATCGGTGCAGCTGCTTTACTCTTTAAATCATTTTTTTAGAAAGTTTCACCAATTCTTAGAACAGAAAAAGGAGATATACACATCTTTGTATATCTCCCTTTTATGTTTAAAATACACTTCTAAGTTTTGTTAATTCTACATGTTGATCGTTAAAATATTGAACGGTAATATTTGCATGATCCTTCGTAACGATCGAGTATGTTTTTTCATTTCCTCCTCGGGGTAGCAAAATACTTCCAGGATTCAAATATAAAGCCTTATCTATCATTTCCGCTCCAAGTAAATGGGAGTGGCCAAAAAATACAAAATCTGCTCCAACTTCCTTTGCACGGTAAGAAATCTTAAGTAACGAGGATTTAACTCTGTGTAAGTGTCCATGGGTAACAAAAATGATTGAATCATCAAGCTTCAGTATACGTTCATTAGGAAATGCTGAATCCATATCGCAATTACCCCGTACTACCGTAAAACTTTCAAGAACAGGATCAGCAGCCGATAACTCTGAATCTCCACAATGAATCATCGCATCCACTTGCTTTTTATATGTAGCATTCAAGTCTTGCAAAACTGCCTTATTACCATGACTATCGCTCACAACGAGTAGTTTCATACGGATCACCTCACCTATAAAAAAGCTCATTAATGATTGGCTTTAAATTATTCAATGCTGCTGCACGGTGGCTAATCTTATTTTTTTCTTCAGAAGACAATTCTGCCATTGGTTTTCCAGGATCTATTGCAAAAAAAATTGGATCATAGCCAAATCCGTTTGCTCCCTTTCTTTCCGTTAATATTTTACCTTCACATTTGCCAGTTACAACCATTGTGTCCATATTTGGTCCCGAAACAGCTAACGCGCAAAAAAATCGTGCGGTTCTTTTCTTGTCTGGAACATCCTTCATCTCAAGCAAAACTTTATCAATATTTTCTTCATCATTTTTATGTTCCCCCGCATATCTTGCGGAATAGATTCCAGGTCTGCCATCGAGTTCATCAATAACTAAACCAGAATCATCTGCGATAACGATTTTGCCTGTCATATTAGAAATGGCTTCAGCCTTGATTGTTGCATTTTCTTCAAAAGTATTGCCTGTCTCTTCCACGTCTGGTGCATTATCTAGATCCAGCAATGTTAATGTTTCTACATTTAAAGCTGAAAATAACTCTTCAAACTCCTTTGCTTTTCCCTTATTTTTCGTTGCAATAATCACTTGTTTTTTCACTTTGATTGACTCCCCATCTCGCGTTTTATGAAAGTCGAAATATCACCAAGTGCCGCTCTTTGAATAGCCATGAGCTCTTTCAAGCCTTTCTCCGCAACGGCTAACATTTCATGAAGCTGGGATGTGGTGAATGTAGCTTCCTCGCCTGTTCCTTGCAATTCTACAAACTCTCCTGCACCTGTCATGACAATATTCATATCCACCAATGCTGTACTATCTTCGGCATAATTTAAATCTAAGATAACTCCTTCATTCTCTATAATTCCCACACTTGTGGCAGCAAGAAAATCTAGTATAGGAAGTTCCGGCAGGTTTTTTTCTACCTTTAATTTATTTAAAGCGATGGCTACTGCAACAAAAGCGCCTGTAATCGAAGCAGTACGTGTTCCGCCATCAGCTTGAATGACATCACAATCAACCCAAACAGTTCTTTCACCAATGGCATCGAGGTTGACAACTGATCGAAGAGCCCTACCGATGAGTCGTTGAATTTCCATTGTTCGACCTGATACCTTTCCTTTTGAAGATTCTCGTATATTTCTAGTTCCTGTTGCACGTGGAAGCATTGAATATTCTGCAGTAATCCACCCTTTTCCTTCACCACGCATAAATGGGGGAACTCTTTCTTCAATACTCGCTGTACAAATGACCTTTGTATCTCCCACAGATATTAATACAGACCCTTCAGGATGCAAAAGATAATTCGTTTCAATTTTTACGTTTCTTAATTGATTAGAACTTCGTCCATCTACTCGCAAAAAACTTCCTCCTTTATATCGTTCATCTACATATGAATACGATATTAAAAAAAATAACAAAAGAGGCGGCTATTGGCCAACCTCTACTTTTTAATATATAGTATATCAAATTTTTCCTTTTAAAACCTACCTGCATTCACTTTTTCTGGTCTTGTCACCGGTTCTGTTAGTGCCTCACCTTTTTCATTCATCACTTCACTGCTTCCATTCACCATTACTTTTACACTGTCAATACCAGTTTGTTCAGTTAGCGACAGAACAATTGAACGTAATGTTTCATCTGAAATCTCTTTCTTTTCACTATTACCGAGAATAGCTTCATTAAAATTAAGTGTAACGACATGATCCTCTATTTTAGGTTCGTCTACAAGCTTTACATCATCTACTAAACCTGTTTCGAGAGCTGTCAAGATGCCCGGTCCCTCTACCAACTGTTGAATAACAGCTGTTACATCATCTTTCTCAGTATTCGAAACTCTGCGCGTTACAGGCACATAATAAAAATCATCATCTATTTGAGTTAGATAGTATACTGTAACAGGACGAGTATTCGTAATATCAGCTACATCTGTAAATTCTGTATTAATGCCGTCAGCTCGAGTCAGACCTTCGCTGCTGATCGGAGTACCGTTAGCTGGCATTTCCGTGAGCGGATACCCATTTACTCTAAGCTCCACTTTATCAATCGAATCAAATTGAGTTAATGTCCAAGTGATTGCTTGTAAAATCCTTTTTTCATCCTCTGGCTTATACGTCGTGAACTCTTCAGAAAAATCAACTGTAGCTTTTCCTTCATGTACATCTACATCGAATTCAGTTCCAGCTGGGAGAACAGTTCGAAATCCATTAGGTAAAATATTGGCTACATCACCATCAGCAACAAGATACGAAAGAACTTGTTTTGCAACACTTTCCGTTTTTGGAAGTGGCAAAGATTGGGCTACCACAAATCCATTTTTGTCGATCAAATAAATATCTCTCATCACGACATCTGCTTTTTCTTCTGTTGCGGTCTCTGCATCAGGAGAAGCATCAAGAGCTTCACCTTCTTTTAAATACGTCACATCTTTTGGCGGATCAAGACTTTCTTTCTCTTTGCCAAAGAGACCGCAGCCGGATAAAAATATACTTGTCGCCATAACCGCAGCTGTTGTTAAGGCAAGTTTCGCCCTTATTGACATTTAGTACCCCTCCTAAGACAGTTTGTACTATATATACGAGCTATGTCTTAGGAATAGACCGCTTGGCCAAAAGTTTATTCGAAATGTATAAGAAGCTAACTATCAACTGTATACATAAAGGATATGGGGCCTTCTACGTAGATAAAAGAGAATACAAGAAGTTTTCTAGTTGTAGGTGCATTGCTGACGAGAAAGTTCGAAATAAATAAAAAAGAAGGTGGGATTCCACCTTCTAATTTCATAATCTATTAATTTACAACACGTCGAACATGTCCTTTAAATGCATTTTTCCAATATGAGTTACTTAGTGAGTCAACTGATACTCCATGTGAACTATTACTATTCAAAAATGTTCCGTTGCCTAAATAGATTCCAACATGTCCATCTGTTTTATAAGTATTAAAGAAGATCAAGTCTCCTCTTTTCATCTCTGAAGTACTGACTTTCTTTCCTTGGCTTGCCAACACACTAGTTGAGCGACCTATATTCACACCTGCTGAAGAATAGGCCCAATGAACAAAACCGGAACAGTCAAATCTTCTATTTTTGACATCAATAGCTCCCCAACCATAAGAAGATCTGCCAACCATAGTGGACCCTACTTGAATAGCCTTTTCAATAGCAGAAGAATTATTAATGACAGCTGGTTTAGAAGGAGCTGGTTCAGCTTTTACTTCTGTATTCCCTTTTGATGGAGTAGTCGATTCTTCTCGTTTTTCAGTTTTTTCCTTGTTTTTGATTGGTTCTTCTTCTGAAACCGTTACTTTTTCATTCGAAGTTGCTTCCGTTGCTTTCTGAGCTTCTACAATCGCTCTTCTTCTTTCTTCTTCCTTCGCTTTTTCTATTAAAATAGCTTTTTGATTTTCCAAATTCTTTAATTGCTGGCTTGCTTCCTTTCGTTGCTCTTCCATAGATGCAAGCATGCTATTCTTATCATTGATTTGATAAGAGAGTTGTACCTTTAATTCTTCAACTTCTTTTAACTCAGCTTGAACCTTATCTAGCTTTTCTTTCAAATCTGCTTCAGACTTTTCAAGAGCAGCTTTATCTTGTTCCTGTTCTTGCAAAATGTTTTTATCGGCAGAAAAAATAGTATTTATTATAAACGCTCGATCAACAAAGTCTCTAAAACTCTCGGCACTTAAAAGTACATCCAAATAACTTGTTGCTCCCCCGCTTGTTTGGATGCTTCGAGCACGTTTTTTTAGTAGTTCAAGACGTGCTTCCATCCGCTTTTCCAATTCTTTAATATTTGCTTCTAATTGTTTAGCTTCTTCTTTTGTTTTTGAAATATCTTTCTTAGTCGCCTCTATCTTCTCATTTGTTTGATTCACTTGGGCATCTAATTGTTTTAACGTCTCTTTCATTTCATTTTCTTCTTCTTGAATTACACTAATTTCCTGTTGTTTCTTCTGTATCTGTTGATCTATATTTTCAGCAAAAACATTCATACTTGGAAATGAGACAAATAATACACTTGCCCCAAGTAAAACCGCAAAGCTTGAAGCCATAAATCTATTTTTCACCTTGTTTCCCCCTGTTAAAATTAAATATATTTTTCTAAATTTGATAGTGCAGGATCATACTGAAATTTTTTGAGTATTTGTGACAGGAGTTGTTTGTAAGTTAATTAATCGGAGTATGGTGTAGTGGATGGTTTAAGCGGAATTTAATAAAATGCCTATGAAAAATGACTCATCTTCATCCAAATCCGTAATAAACGATTCTCCTAGTAGTCTAAACTCCCATTTTTATAAACTTTCTCTCTATGTAATAAAAAACATAAAAATATAGCGTACATCCTATATTTTCTTGTAAAAACACTATAATTCCTTATTTCTAGATAAATTATAACACCATTTTTCGTCAACCAGACATTACAATCATCTACCAATATTGTTTCAAAACGATTACAAAGCGAACATTAGTTTTCTTTTTTATGCAAATAACGTCTTACCCTTTAGGAGAAAGTTCCTAATCTCTATAAATAAAAATTAGGCAATTAGACTATTCGCCACAGAATCTAAATTCAAAAAAAATCTAAGTAAATTCGACGGCTAGGTTACAAATTACAGTATCGATACTTTAAGCCAGAGAAAGTTCGTCAGACTAGGGTCAACAAAACATGATTTAATACCTTAAGATTGGCTTATTTCTACTTAACCAATGTATAGAGACCTTAAGATTTGTTGTTCTCGAAGTTGAAAGTGTTCAATCCAAGTTTTGAGACCTTAAAACCATCTATATCCAGTGGGTAAAGACCTCAATCCTTATTTCAAGACATCTAGCTAATTTCTCCAATAAAAAAATCAGCTCTCCTTTCGAGCTGATTTGACATTTAATATAATTCTTTTTCTTGATTTGCAAGATTGGCAAACTCAATATGTAAGCAATCTTCATTCAACCAATCACACGCAATCCGCTTAAATATTTTTCTAGAACCTGTAGTGTAAAAAACATGATCTGGCTTTTCCGGCGATGTATTTAAAATATTTTTATAATCTAATATCGTACTCACTTCTTGAGCAGTTTCTTCACCTGAACTAATTACTTTTACATTTGGGCCAATAACATTTTCTATTATAGGGCCAAGAAGCGGATAATGTGTACAACCTAAAACTAGTGTATCAATCCCGCTTCCGAGTAATGGTGTAAGTGTCTCTGCTACAACCCTTTTTGCTACATTGCTCTGGTACTCAAAACTTTCTACAATCGGAACAAATTTGGGACAAGCCAATTGAATGACTTCAACTTGAGGGTTAATTAGTTTTAACTCACGAGCATATGCTTCGCTTTTTATTGTTCCTATTGTACCAAGGATGCCTATTTTTTTATTTTCAGTTACTTTTAATGCTGCTCTTGAGCCAGGGGCAATTACTCCGACTACAGGAATATCGAGCATTGTTTTTAACTCTTCCAATACCACTGCTGTAGCTGTGTTGCAGGCAATAACGAGCATTTTAATATCACGTTTCACTAAAAAACCTGCCATTTGTAGGGTGAATTTCCTCACTTCATGCACAGGACGCGGACCGTATGGACAGCGTGCTGTATCTCCTACGTAATAAATAATCTCATTTGGCATTTGCCTCATAATTTCTTTAGCGACTGTTAGTCCGCCAACTCCTGAATCTATTACTCCTATTGCCTGTTCCAAGTTTCCCGCCTCTTCTAGTAGTTGACACCGGATGTTAAAAGTCATAAGCAAAGCTTGCTTATAAACCGCCGGCGCCTTCTAATTTAGTATTGTGTTTCTTCTGCGCCAAGCTACTTCGCCTGCTTTATTAAACTAATGAAAAATCTTATCGTTTATCCTTCCGCATAACTGAGTGTAACCGGGATAAGTTATCCTTTAACGTCAAAACCTCATCTGCAGTAAAATCATTCAATACACCTTGCAAATAATCTTGGCGTTTCATAATTACTTCATCGATTATTTTTTCACCTATATCTAATAAATGTATTCTAACAACCCTTCGATCTTTTGGATCCTTTACACGCATGACTAATTCTTTTTTCTCCATTCTATCAATTAAATCGGTAGTCGTGCTACATGCCAGATACATTTTATTTGATAACTCCCCAATCGTCATATCTCCTTCTTCAAAAAGCCATTGAAGAGCAACAAACTGTGGAGGGGTAATTGAAAAATCTGTTAGTAATTCACGGCCTTTTTGTTTAATGATAGCCGAAATGTAACGGAGATCTTTTTCTAACTCCGCAACAACTTTTACATCATGCTGGAGCTGTTTTTCATCCATCATCATCAGCAACTCCCTATATCCTTTTATTGCATTGTCTCTTTTTTTCGGCAAAATTTCAACATAATTTCATTTAATGATTCATATAAGTTGTGAACTTAATAATAAAGGAAGCGCGTCATCAGCGACCAACAGGCCCACAGGATGTGGGTTCGTCGTCGAAGACATAAGGGACATGGATGTCTTAAGATTGACGTTCCTCTCTACGGTTCTGACGAGTAAATGATACAGAATACGTCACGAAAAGTGGAAGGGTCAGATTAAAGAAGGAAGGCTAAGGTCACAACATCCCCGTTGCTTTATGACCTCGAAGGGCTAGGCTATATGAGCTAGACACTTGGCGGGTGGTGCTGTTTCTCGTAGGAAGAAATCAAAACTTGCTAGTAGCCGGCGCTTGCGCTAGTCGGAAACTCATTTCAGAAAGTTGCCTACAAAGTATCCAATAATAATTTCCTGGTAAAGTAAGAAAGAGGCTGCCCACATTGAGCAGCCTCTTAACCATTAAAAATTATTCTAATTCCGCAACAGCATACACTTTCTTATATGCTTTTCCCGATTTTTCCGCCAATAATTTTGCAGATTCAGTCAGTGGCTCTTTTGTTAATATTTCCTGTGTAACTGAACCTTTATATCCAATTTGATTCAATGCTTTTAAGAATCCAGCTAAATCAATAACACCTTCACCTGGATAGAGGCGATCATTATCCAAAACTTCTTCAACAGGAACATCCTTTGCATCATTTAAATGTACATGAGTTATTTGTTCTGGACGTAAAGCGAATAAGTCATCAATTGTTCCGCTAATTGTATACCAATGATAGCTATCCAATAATAAACCTACATTTGGTTCTCCAATAGCATCAATCCAATCAAGTGTATCTTTCATTTCCCATATAAATGGATTTTTCCAGGCAGTCCTTAAATGATGAGGGCCAACGAATTCTAATCCTAGGTTTAATCCATATTCCTTTAATATTTGTGCGCATAATCTTAATCTCTTAGTTGCAAGCGCCATGAAATGCGCAGCATTATAATCAGTAGCAGGAAGAACATATGTACAACAGCTTGTGCATCCGAATTCAGCAGCAATTTTCGCATCATCAAGCAACGTGCTTAATCCTTCCTTAAATTGCTCCTCAGATTGTCTCCATTCTAAAGGCAATCCGATTGAACCAATTGCAACTTTATGCTCTTTTAAAAACGCTTTCGCATTATCCAAACCTTTTTCTTCTACAAAATTTCTCAAATCTTGTCCTGATGTATCAACAGAACCAAATCCATTCTCAGAGGCTAGAATAATAAGTTCCTCTAAATTTTTTACTTGGCCTAAACCTGCTGTACTTAACCCTTTAATCATTTCCATTTCCCCCTCTATTAATCTAAGCTATATTATTTCAATATTTTGTTGTTCCCAGAAAAGAGACCTGACAAAAAACGTTGCCAAGTCTCTAGAAAATTAGGATGTTATTTTATCATTTTCTCCTAGAGGCTGATAACCAGCTGCTTTATAAATCATTTCTGTAAGCTTTACTACTTCTCTCGCAAACTGACCAGGCACCAAGACTTCATGCTTGCCTAGAATAGCATCTATAAAGCTTTTATCTTGATTGGTAGTTTGTTGCGGAAGCTGTGGAGTGATTGGTTCTTCACCTAAGCGGCGAATCGTAATTTTACCATTATCATAAAAGATTCCGCCGTTTTCTCCACAAAACACGTAAGTTTCGTGCCAACATGGTGCAAATCCCACGATATTTAAACCAGCCACTACACCATTTTCAAATCGAATTGACGTAAATGAATCTAATTCAACAGGAGATTGATGTTTTTCCATTTGTGTTGAAACTTCCACAGGAGATAATCCAGTCGTCCATAGGAGAACATCAACAATATGACTGCCCGAATCCATCAACATTCCCCCACCAGAAAGCGATGGAACTTGTCTCCAACTGCCGACAGTACCTTGTCCCCACTCTTGATATAGAGAAGCAGTTACGGAAGTTAAGTTTCCGATTTCACCATTTGCAATAGCGTTACGAATAAATAAAAATTCAGGTTGGAAATGGCGTTGGTATGATACTTGAAGTATTTTCCCAAGCTTTTCTGCAGTCTCAATTAATTCGTCAGCTTCTTTTTGTGAACAAGCCATCGGTTTTTCAATTAACACGTGACAGCCGTTATTTAGGGCGTCCATCGCCTGTTGGAAATGAAGCGTATGTGGTGAACAAATGACAACTGCATCGAGCTCTGAATTCGCAAGCATCTCATTATGATCCGTAAATTCTATAACCCCTTCTATTTGGTGCTCAGAAATAATTCTTTCCCTATTTTGAGCACTTGGATCTGTTATGGCAACAATTGCTACATCCTCTAATTCTTTTAATTGTCTTGCATGCCAATGCGCAATGCCACCTGTTCCAATCATTCCGACTCGAATTTTCCCCATAATTACCCCATCCTTTTCATGAAAGTCTTTAAACACAAATATCAAAAGATTATGTTCATTCTAGGAATTTAATGCATACTGGTTCAGATACATAGATTGTATGAATTGGTTCGGACAATAGACCGGTTTCTTCATCTATATCAAATATTTTGATAGAATCCGAGTTTTGATTTGCAGCGAGTAAATATTTTCCATTCGGCGAAATTGTAAAGTTCCGAGGTGTTTTACCATAAGTGGAAGAATTCCCTACACGTGTTAACGAACCTTCATTTTGCTCGATTTGAAAAATAGTTACACTATCGTCACCTCTATTAGAGGCATATAAAAACTTTCCATTCGGAGCAATATGAATATCGGCTCCGCTATCTTCCATTAAGTTGCTTTCAAGTAAAGTTGGAATCGTCTGGTGTAATGTTAAAGTATCCGCCTCCATTTTAAAAACACAAATTGTACAGTCTAGTTCGTTAATGACATATGCATAAGGAAGATTAGGATGGATAACAAGATGTCTTGGTCCTGCACCCGAATGTACATTTATTTCTTTGAAGGCGCTAAATTTACGATTTTTATGATCCAATTTATAGATAAAAATTTTATCCAAACCAAGATCAGGCACGTAAGCAAATTCTTTAGTTGCATCTAAAATGATTGAATGTGGATGTGGCCCTTCCTGCCGATCAGGTCGAATGCTTTTTCCCGAATGCTGAACCAAATCATCTAATGGTTTGATATAACCAGCTTCATCAACAGAAAACCGACAAATGTTTCCGCCACTATAATTAACTACATATAAGTTGTTACCACTATTATCTACACTTAAATGGCAAGGCGCACCTCCATTTGTAGGCTGTGCATTTATATATTCCAATCTTCCAGTTTCTTTACAGACTTTATACGAAAAGACTTGGCCACCTTCTTTTCCATCAGTCATAGCTGTTTCACTTACTGCAAATAAATAATTATTCTTCTCGTCGATGCTTATAAAGGAAGGGTTTTCAATTCCATCAACACTACCAATATGGGTGGCAGATCCATCGTTTTCATTAAACGAAAAGATATTTATTCCCGTTGGATTTTTATTTGTATATGAACCAACAATAAACATCATATTATTCTTCATTACTTCATCTCACCCCAACCATAACCAGCCTCTGGTCTAACATCCTCTGGCATACCTGGTAAAATTAGTCCCCCGTCAATTTTGATTGTCTCCCCTGTTATATAGGAAGCTTGCTCTGAAATGAGCCATGCAACAGCTTGGCCAATGTCTTTTGGTGTACCTACCCGTTTCAAAGGAATTTTACCGCCAAGTTTTTTTGAATGCTCTTCATTTCCCTCCCGAACCTTTGTTGCACCGGGGGCAATACAATTTACTCGAATTCCGAAATGTGCACATTCCAATGCAACAGATTCAGTTGCACGAATCAAGGCTGCCTTTGTCGCTCCATAAACAGCATCGTCTGGATAGGCTCGTTTCCCCCTTGTCGAGGCGATGTTGATAATACTGCCTTTAATCTGTTCTCGAATCATATATTTTGCAACAGCTTTCATTATTAGTAATGGCGCTTTAAGGTTAAGGTTGAGCAAATGATTTATGTCGTTTGCATCCATTTCCGATAATGGGCTTTTAATGGTTACTCCGGCATTATTAATGACTACATCAAGCCTTCCTAAAATATCAAGCGATGTTTGAACAAGATTCATTGCTGTTTTTTCGTCTGCCAACTCTGCATAAAGAGCTATACATTTGTTACCATACTCTTTTTGAACCATATTGACGACTTTATCCGCTTCTTCTTTCGCAGTTCGATATGTAAACAAAATATCATATCCATTGGCTGCCAACTCAAGGGCAATCCCTTTTCCAATTCCACGACTAGCTCCAGTGATTAAAGCGGTTTTCAAACCCCAGCATCTCCTTAAAAAATATTTAAGAATTACTTATTCGCTTTAAAAAGCTTCGAATCCTCTAAAATGTTTGAAATTCACCTTTCGATATGGATTTCTTTATTTATAATGGCTTGAACCTCGTCCCAAGTAGGAAGACCTTCCCAATCCCCTTCACTTTGTATGACAAGGGCACCTACTATATTTGCTAATTGTACGGATTCTTGGTGACTAAACCCTTTTAACAATCCTGATACAAATCCTGCACAAAATCCGTCTCCCGCTCCAACGGGATCAATTACTTTTTCGACAGGCATATATGAAAAAGAGTCCACTTTCCCATTTTCAACTAATAGCGTTTCATTATGACCGCCTTTTACAATGGAAACTGCCTTTAATTCTTTTAGCCTTGAAAAAACTTCATCATCATTACTCGTATCATAAAGTAACTTTAATTCATCCAATCCAGGCAAAAAATAGTTAGCTTGCTCAGCCAAAGGAAGTAAAGTTTCTCTAGCTTCATCTAAACTCCAAAGCTTTAACCTAAGATTTGGGTCAAAACATATTTTAACACCGTGTTTTTTTGCCATTTGAACTGCTTCATAAACGGCATTTCTGGCAGATTCACTAATGGCGCATGTAATTCCTGTTATATGCAAAATTTTAGACTTTTTTATGTATTCCTCTTCTATTTGTTTTGGACTTAGTTTACTGGCCGCCGATCCACTTCTATAATAATAGACTGATGTTTTTCCAGCTACTGTTTCTCTAAGCATGAAACCAGTCGGAGCTTGATCGGTCAATTCTGCTCTTGACACATCTACTCCTTCACCTCTGATTGCTTTTAAAATATATCTCCCGAATGGATCATTTCCTAAACGACTAAACCAGCCAGCTTTTTGTCCTAATCGGGCTAGGGCAATAGCAAAATTACTTTCCGCCCCTCCAAATGATTTGATAAATTCACTATTATATTCAATTCCTTTCGTATTCATAGGAGTCATTAAAACCATTGACTCTCCAAATGTAACAACTTCAGGAAATTGTCTGTCCATATTTCATCACCTCTGTCAAAAAGTCGTTTACTGTAATTCTTCCCACCATGCTTTTACTCTTTTTAAACTTTCTTTTACATCTTCAGTAGGGTCATGGTGGTGAGGTTCATGTTCAATCGTTATAGCACCTTCATATTGAATTTCTTTTAAGACTGATAGAGCACCTTTAATATCTACAATCCCATCTCCTAGTGTACATGATTCATGAGCCCCTGCTTCTTTAATGTCTTTTAGATGCACATGTACAAGATTATCTTTCAATTCACGAATTGCTAGTACATTATCGTAGCCATGAGTGCCGAACCAACCTGTATCAACGGCTGCGCCTATCCACGGAGAAAATGGCCCTACTTTATCAATTACCTCTTGTGGTGTTTTTTCAGGATGGTTTTCCAAGCCAACTCGAATTCCATATTTTTCGGCTAAAGGCATAACAATTGGACCATTTGCAGGGTGGAATCCTTGTGCTAAAACTGGAGTCCCGATTGCTTTTGATGTTTCGAATATTTTCAAAGATTCTTCAGATGTAATGCCAGGAGAGCCAAAACCAGCAGTATAAGATACAACAGTCATTTCGTATTGTTTTAAAATGCGCACGGCTTGTTCAATCATTTCAGGTGTAGCATGGATTGGATCTAAATGAGCAATCCATAATTCAATTGCATCAAATCCCATATCCTTAGTCATTGAAATCAATTCTTCAAACTTAGAAGAAAACTGCGGTCCATGAAAAGCTTCAAAAGTTGCTTGATGGCATTTCCCCCAGTCATCGCTATTTTGATAATTTAATTCTTTTGCTACAAAGTTAGCGGTCATAAATGCCCATTCCATTTGTATTTCCTCCAAATTCTTATAAACTATTTACAATACTTTTAATGTGGTCGATTGATTGTTTCGTATAGTGATCATACACACTTGATTCAGTTCGTTGCTCTGAAACTAAATAAGGATTCGGTACTGATGGTAAAAATTCCATACTGACATAGCCTGAATAATTCATATTCTTTAAAAAAGACATAATAGGTTGAAAATCCGTTTGTCCTAAACCAGCTGCCTCTCTCGTATTATCTGCAATATGAACGTGAACGAGATGATCTGAAATAGATGTCAATGCTTTGATCATATCTTGTTCTTCGATGTTCATATGAAAAAAGTCCGCCATCATCTTTACGTTTTCTAACTTTACTTCTTCTACAAATTTTTTTGCAGTATGTAGATTCGTAACTAAGTAGGTTTCATAACGGTTAATAGCTTCAATAGCAAGAATGATATTTTGCTGCTTAGCATATTCTCCCACTTCCCGAACACTTGCTATTGCATAGTCCCATTCACCTTCATTTTCCGAATTAATTTTCCCAACATATGTAGGTACGACAATAACAATAGAAGCATCTAAAGCTTGTGCCATGTCTATACACTTCTTAACGTAATCGATTGCATTATTTCTTATTTCAATATTTTGAGAAGAAAGATCTCTCTCCTCGTTATAAATACCACATATGGAGCTGCATTCCATACCATATTTATCCATTAGCTCTCTAGCTTTAGGAATATCTATTAATTCAGGCTCCCCAGCCAGTTCCACACCATCATATTCATATTTTTTTAATCTTATTAAATTCTCTTCTAAACTTTCATTGCCAAAAATCCATTGGGTTAGGCTATATTTGAACAATTCTTATCCCCCCTCAACAATTCATGTTGTAAAGAAAACCACCAATAATATATTCTATAAAGATTCTTTTTTTCCTTGTATTATTAACTGTCATTTAAAAAGACGGGATAAATCCGCCAATACTATCATCATAAGATATCTTCTATATGTCTTATATTTATCGTTTTCCCTCTTTTAGCCCATGGTACATTTATTTCACTTGGCAATGCCCATTGTTCATAGCATTGGATAAGCTTTTCATCTAACCCTTTCACCCAAGTAACATCTCTTTCTTTATCTAGTCTTATAAAACTTTCAGGAAATGAAGGAATATCAGGAACTGATTCGTGCATTGCAGCAATGGCTTGTACATGTGGTGTTGCTGCTTCCGGTCCACAAAGGATATTGTGATCCCCTGTCGCAACAGCATTGATACAAGTGCTTAATTTTTGCAAATGGTCCCTTTCCGGATCAAAGTATACTTTCTCCGTACCATCTTTAAAGCGTACAACTACTCGGTTGTCATCTTTACCTTCTGATCTATAAATGGTTGCCTTTTCAAATTCATATAAAGAATGTGGTCCAAATGAATCTTTTACTGCATGAGTTGCATAATAAAGAATTTCCACATCATCTCTAGTTAGAATTCTTACAGCACATGTATCAAAGCTTTCAATTGGATTGGCACGGTACAGCTCTGCCATTAAGTTTTTTAATTGAACACTTGCATCTGTTTTTGGGCCTAATAAATAAAACATATGATGTAGATAATGCGAAGTTGCATTATTTGCAACACTATCTAAAATAGGTGCTCCATCGTTGCTGTACAACCGTCCTGCCCAATTATTCCTGTTAAAATATGCAGCGTCTCGTGGCCAATTTACTATTGCTTTTAGACGCTTTGGCTTGCCAAACCTTCCTTTCAAAATATCTTGTTTCAAATTTTGGACAGATTCTGTGAAAGACCAGTTAAAACCGATTGCTACAAATTTTCCTGTCCTATTCCGCATTTCTATTATCTGTTTAGCCTCTTGAGGAGTTGCACACATTGGCTTTTCACAAAGCACGTTACTCCCATGAAGAAGCGCGTAACAAGTTTGTGTTGCGTGAATATGGATTGGAGTAGATAAGATGGCAAGATCTGCTTTATTGTTAACATAAAATTCTTCGAGTGTAGAAAAGACCGGGATATTATGTTGTTTAATTCTTTCGTAATTCCCACTTCGTTCTGGATTTGGATCTACTATGCCTACAATACTAGCCTTCAATTTATATCCATTATTAAGAAGCTTTTCCACATAAATATTTCCATAGCCTCCAATGCCGACTAATACAACTTTCACATCATTTTCCATCACTGTTATCAGCTCTTTCTTTATGATCAATTAAACATTTATGATTTATATTACTTGAACTGTCAAAAAAGAAAGTTTTCCCATTAGGTAGCTTCATATTCAATGGTATATCTTTCGGTCCATTTACCATAATGCTGAATTGTTTCTCATTTATTCTCCACTCTACATATACTAAGCCGTATGGAGTAGCTACCGAACCTTTTGCCGATAAAAGATTTCCTAGTTTAGGCTGAACCAAAATTCTTTCAAATCCAGGTAAATCAGGTTGGACTCCTAATATTTCAGATGTAAATTCATATAACGGAGCTGCCCCCCAAGCATGGCAATCACTTCTTTGGATAACCGGATCCTCTACCCATGTTGTTAAGTTTAACTCGACCATATTACGCCAAATATCCCATAAATCAAATGATCGATCATAAAGAGAAGTCTTAGATAATGCTCTAAAAAGGAAGAACGCCATAGCATATGAAACCTGTGAAAGAGTCTTGTCATTAAGCACTTTCTCCATAACATTGACTGCTTTTTCATCCCCGATCACATTGGATAGAACACTCCAAATTTGGACATGCTGACTATATTCCTCAACATTTGGTCCATCACGAAAAAGCTGCTTTTCTTCTGACCAACAATGCAGAAGAATTGCGTGCTTAAGCTTTTCCGCTCTTTCTTGATATTCTCTAGCCACATCCTGCCGTCCTGTCCATTCATTTAGTTCTGCTCCTTTTTGTAAGGCAACCGCATACATTAAATTATAAATAGTTAAAGGGCCGTTTGCTACTGCTCCTGGAATTCCGAATGGCCATTCCTCTACCCAATCAACAAAATTCCAATAGGAACTTGAAAGATTATCAACAAGCCCTTCTGAGCCTACCTTTCGCTCAAACCAATCTAATACTGCATCCATCGTAGGGCGGTATCGTTTCACTAAATCTACATCACCAAAATACATATAGTGGTCGTGCAGCATAAGAATCCAATATATTGAAAAGCCCGGGATGACTTGAGGCAAAACAGATGGATATCTACTTTGCAACATGCCTGAAGGCAACAAAGAACTATGGAAATCAAAAATTGCTTTACGGGCTAATCTATCATCGCCGCTAATAGCGTATGTAAATAAAATTTGTAATCTTGTATCCATTGCATATTGTAATTGCTCATAGTACGGACAATCTTCATATGTTTCATGCATGCAACGTTTTAATGTTCGAACGCTTACATCCCAAAGAGGGGTTAATGAAGGATCAGAGCTTTGAAAATCTGCTTTCACATCTAATGGATATCCCGTCTCCCTATAAGAAAAAGAATGGATTGTAATGGGTTGATCTCCTGCTTCAATTTCTAGTTTCACAAATCGAAAAGTCCGCCACCAAAATGGTTCATACACTTCCTGTCTTTCCTTTGTACCACTCCCACTCACGATATATATATCAGAATCACCTAGAAGCTTACTTCCTTTTGAAAAATCATCACGTACTCTTTTTATTCTTCTTCCTGTTTCTGGATCTTCTTTTTCATAACACTCGGAAGATAATATACTGAGTTTCGCTCCTTTTCCACCTGAGACCTTAATATTTAGATAACCGGTTGTCAATTCACCCGCGTCAAGTTCTACTATAAATCGAGAGTTTCGGTCGATAAATAGAGAGTGATCTTTATTTGTAAAATCTTTTTTTGAGATAGCATCTCCTTCAGTACGCATGATTCTGAGAAATAATTTTTCATCTTCATATAAAAAGGGAACACTGCGGCTTGTTAATTGCCAAGGTGTCAGTAATCCATGATCTAACTGAGGATCCAGAAATGGAACTGCCTCACTCCAATTACTATCGTCGTAATCAATTTTTTCCCAACCATGGGGAAGATCAACTCCATTTACTCTTTCTACTCCACCAAGCCAAGTGGATGAAATCCAAGATTCGGCTTCATAATGAATAGCGATGTCTTTAAAACATTTCCATTTATTATCAGTATGAAGAGTTTCGACTATCTCTCCTTTACTCGTTTTCAAGCTTCCTTCCAAAAGGAACCCACCATTTGGCGAATGCCAAATTGATTCGGGGCTAGGGTGTGAACTATTAGAGGAGTAATGAACTACCTTAACAGCTAATACATTTTTCCCTACATTCAAATAAGCTGAAAGATTTACAGTTTCATAATAGTGGCTATAATTATCACCTTTTAAAGGACCAACACAAATAGATTGTCCGTTGAGAAAAAGACGGTATCTGCTGTCTGCACTTACATTTACGACTAGTTGGCAGTCATTATTTTCAACATGGAATGTTCGTCTAAAATAGACAATTTCATGTTGAAGTGGAAATGAGTCCTCTGACCAAATCCATTTCGCCACCCAGCGCTTATTTTCTTCCATTATGTTCTCTCCCTATTTCATTAATTAAAAATGATAGAGCGTCTTTCTTTGAATAAGAATTCATCGATATTTTCATCTCTCTTCTTTTGTCTTTGACCAGTTCTAAGTAAGCTAATAAATTATGGGAGGTAAGTTCCTTTTCTTCTAAAGTGATTGAATATCCTTTTTCCTCGAATAATTTTGCATTTAATATTTGGTCACCCCTGCTTTGTTGTAAGGATAATGGGATGATAATCATCGGTATTTTTAGTGCAAGAAACTCAAAAATTGAATTTGAACCTCCGCGTGTAATGACAATATCTGTGGCTGCCAAAATATCGGCAAGCTCATTATGTATGTATTCAAATTGTTTATATCCTTTTATATCAGTCAAATGTGGATCGATATTATTCTTTCCACATATATGGACTATCTGATATTTCTTTGTTAATTGTTCAATAGCCGCGTGAACGGTTTCATTAATTTTTTTAGCACCTAAGCTGCCGCCCATAATGGTCAAAATTGGAAGCTTTGTATGGAAATCGAGATATTTTCTTCCCTTTTCTGCTGAACCTAGTAAGATTTCCCTTCTTATAGGCGATCCAATAAACATAGTTTTATTTTCGGGAAAATATTTAACCGTTTCTTCGAAGGAAGTAAAGATTTTCGTAGCAAATCTTTTTGATATTTTATTTGCGAGACCTGGCGTTAAATCACTTTCGTGAATATAAATTGGAATTTTCAATACTTTTGCCGCAATGATAACGGGAACTGAGACAAAACCTCCCTTAGAGAAAACAATATTTGGTTTTAGCTTACGCAATACAGTTCTTGCTTCTACACAACCTTTAAATACTCTAAATATATCAGTAATATTTTCAAAGGATATATATCTTCTCAACTTACCACTACTAATACCGTAGTAGCGGATGTTTATATTTTCAATTAAGTTTTTTTCAATTCCACTTTTTGACCCGATGTAAAAAATATTCCATTCCTCTTTATTTAACTCTCGAATAATTGCAATATTAGGTGTCACATGTCCCGCAGATCCCCCGCCGGTAAATACAATATTTCTTTTTTCCATATTGCCTCCTAGGATATACAGATACTTTCTTCTAGTATAGGGGAAAACAACCTTACGTTCTATAAAAAATGAAAACGTTTTTTAAAGGGAATTTTATCAATGAAGTAGAATTATTATGTAATGAGATTTAATAATCTTTGATTTTTTTGATATAAAGGAGTGGTTTATCTATGCCATATTTATCATTAAGTACATGGAGTTTACATCGAAATCTCGGACCACTGTATTGGACAGTCTGGGATGATGAGCAACAGAAACATGTGGTTCAAGTAGAGCCCCAACCTGAAATTACTACTCTTCTTGAATTACCGGCTATTTTAGCATCTAAAGGATATAAAGCTATAGAGATATGCCATTTCCATTTTCCGACGACAGACTCCGACTATTTACAAAAGTTAAATAAAGCTTGCAATGAAGCAGGTATAATGTTCAACACTCTTTTATTGGATTACGGAGATATAACATCTGAGGATGAAATTCGTAGAGAAGCGGATATAAAATTAATGAAAGACTGGATTGAAATTGCTGGTGAAGCCGGAGCAAGACAAATTAGGATAATTGCTGGTGATGCTTCACCTGAAGATAATCCCGCACTTGTTCGATCATCAGAAATTTTAACGAATCTTATAGAATTTGCCAATAAATTTGGAGTGAAAATTATAACCGAAAATTTCCATTCACTTACATCGACTGCTGATAACTGCATTAAACTTGTTGAAAATTGCAATGAAGAATTAGGACTTATTGCTGATTTTGGAAATTTTAAAGGTGAAACTAAATATGATGAAATCAAAAAAATACTCCCTTATAGTCAATCCGTCCATGCAAAGCCTGAGATGGATGCGGAGGGGATTCCAGATGAAAATGAATTTCATAAATGTCTAGATCCTTTAGTTGCAACCAACTACAATGGCCCCATCAATATAATATATGATGGTCCTGGAAATATGTGGGAAGGAATTGAAAGAGTTAGAAAAATAGTAGAGTCATATTTATAATGAGAAAAGTGCAAGCGCTTGTTCAGCGACGGACAGTCCCGTCATGTAAAGGACAAGAAGTTTGCTATTAGATATTAACTTGTATTACATATGTAATGACTAAAAAAAATTCTCTACAACACTATAATAATTTATTTAACTAATAGAAAGGTCTCCCCACTATAAAATAGTGGAAGAGACCTTTTTGTATGACAATATTAGTTACCAGCAATTTTTGCTTTGTTATCTTGCCATTTTTTAGTTTTGTATTCTAATAATTTGCCATATCCGACAGCTTGAGCATCTTTTTCAGCTTGATCTAAGATTTTTAGAACATCAGCTTCACTCTTAGCATGAAGTGCTTTTGCTCTCGCTTCGTCATATATTTCGTTGACACGTTGCTCTGCCATACCTTCTTCCGTTTCTGGAAGTGGAGATAGGTTAGAGAACTCAGTACTATTTGCTTGTGTTTTCCAAGTGATGCTCGTTTGGTATTTAGTTGCCCAGTTTTGTTGGTCTTCTGGCAACGTCATTTCGTATGCTGTTTTGGATTTGTCGATATAAACTACGTTACCAACCCATTGAAGGCTATTTGTAACGTTCATTAATTTATCGCGATTTTCAACATCAGTTGTATATTTTTCTGTGAATACCGGAGCTTCTTCAATGCCGTTAATAGATTGTGTTCCTTCCCAATATAAGCCTTCTGGTCCCCAGAAAATAGTACGTTGACCTTCTGGACCTACCATCCAATCATAGAAAGCAAAGATCGCTTCAGGGTTTTTAGCAGCTTTCGTAATGACACTTACGTTCCAGCCAAGCTGATTCCATGTTCCTGGAGTGATTTTTTCCTTGTTCAATCCTTCTTTATGGATTGGCCAAATCATTTTTAATCCAGCATCTGGATCTTCAGCTTTTAATGTAGTATCAGCTAAGTTAGCATTTTCAGTTGGTGAACTATCTGCAAATACTGCAAATTTACCAGAAACAATTTTTTCTTTTACTTGCTCAGCAGTTTGAGTCAAAGTATCTTGTGAAATTAATCTTTCACTATACAGTTTATTCATATAAACCATAGCTTCTCTAAATACAGGGTCTGTAAAGATAGAAGATAGTTTATCACCATCTGGAACAAAATGATTACTCATGAAAAGGTTTGGATGTTCTTCACCAAATGCGGAATATAGAACGTCTAGTCCTCCACCTTGTCCTGCTTCAAATGGTACAACATCTGGATATTTTTCTTTAACTTGCTTCAAGAATGCATATAAATCATCAGTCGTTTCTAATTTAGGTGAACCTAGTTCTTTATAGATTTTATCATTTACAACATAACCTGTATTTCCATTTGGCTGTGTTGTATACCAGTTAGGGATTGCATAAATATGTCCATCTTCTGCACGAAGCATATTAAGTGTAGATTCTCCAACCCATTCTTTAATGTTTGGATATTTATCGATATACTCATCAAGCGGAACGAGCATATCTGCTTCACGAAGTCTGTCCAAATCTGCATTGCGATCTAACCACATAACATCTGGAAGGTCGTTACCAACAATCATTGTATTGAATTTTTGTGCAGCATTACCACCAGAGCTAACTGCCTTTACATTAACTTTTTTGTTTTCTTTAATCCACTTTGTGGCTAAGTCTTCGCCCCAAGTAGGCATTGTATACCAGTCATAGTGACCATACATTGTATATTCTAATTCGTCTTCTCCTAGAACAAATCCTTCACCCTTTGTGCCGGAATTTGATCCCCCTTTATCATTGCCTTCATTGTCGCCGGAGCTACCTTTTGAACATCCGGAAAGTACACTAAAGGCCATGAGTAGAGCAACTAGAGATAAAGTCAAAAACTTCATCTTGTTTCTCATTTCTTTTCCCCCTTGTATTTATCTTTTTATATATTTAAAGCTTGCACTTTAAATCAAGTTGATTACCCTTTCAAAGAGCCGACCAATACCCCTTTAACGAAGTACTTCTGAACAAATGGGTATACACAAATGATCGGTATCGTTGCAACCATCATGGTCGCCATCGATAGGGATTTTGTAGAAACTGATTTTAGTTTCTGCATATGAGCTGCAGCAGTTGAATCAGCCTGAGCCATTTGCTCCGTCATAATATTAGAGCTAAGGATTTGCTGTAACATCGTTTGGATTGGCAATAATTTTTGATCTGAAATATAGATGCTTGGAGAGAACCAATCATTCCAATGATAAACAGCTGTAAATAAAGATAATGTTGCGATTACTGGACCGGAAAGCGGAAGGATGATTCTGAAGAATGTTCCCCAATATCCACATCCATCAACTTTAGCCGATTCTTCAAGCCCTGCAGGCAAGCCTTGGAAGAAGGTCCGGAAGATGATCATATTCCATACGCTGATTAAGCCTGGAATAATCATGACCCAAAATGTATTGAAAAGTCCTAATCCTCTAATCAATAGGAACGTAGGAATCAAACCACCACTGAAAAACATCGTGACGACACAGAAAATCATATAGTAGTTTCTACCAATCAATTCTCTTCTCGACATTCCGTATGCGAAAATCGCAGTAAACATAACAGCTGTTGCCGTTCCGATTACGGTACGAAGAATAGAGATTAAAAATCCATTCAGGAGACGAGAATCCTGGAAGACGACACCGTAATTGTCCAAAGAAAACTCCCTTGGCCAAAAGGTAACTCCACCTTTCATCGTATCGACTCCGCTGTTAAACGAGATGACCAACGCGTTCCAGAACGGATAAAAGGTAACAAAAGCTAATATTGTAAGCATGATATATATGGTAATCGACATCACTCGATCGCCAGTTGTCATTTTTAACATGTGGACTCCTCCTCCCCTTTCCCTTTTTTTACCACAGGCTGCTTCCTGCTCTTCTTGACAAGAAGTTTGCCAATGTGAGCAAGCCTACGCTGATGATGGCTTTAAATAATCCGACAGCGGTTGCATAGGAAAATAACGAGTGCTGAATACCACGTCGGTAAACGTACGTATCCAGAACATCGGATACATCCCTTACAACTGGGTTAGAGCCTAATAGGAGAATGTCCTCAAAACCAGCATTCAATAAGTTTCCAATTGCCAAAATCATGAAAATTAAGATAACTGGCAAGATAGAAGGAATGGTAATTAAATATATTTGTTTGAATCTGCTTGCACCGTCAAGGGCTGCGGCTTCATAAAGCTGCTGATCGACACCCGCAATAGCGGCCAAGTAAACGATCGATCCAAAACCGATATCTTTCCATACATTCGTCGTAACTAAGATTGCCCAAAAATATTTCGGAATGCTTAGGAAACTGATTGGTTCGTTAACAGCTCCAATCTTTTCCAAGGCGATATTAAGACTTCCGTTATCTGTCGACAATAATGACATAACAAATCCTGACACGATAACCCAGGATATGAAATGAGGTAGATAGCTCACGGTTTGAACAACACGCTTAAAGACCATATTCCTTACTTCGTTTAACATTAAGGCCAAAATGATCGGTGCCGGAAATCCAATGAAAAATTTCAGAAAGCTGATCACTAGCGTATTTCTCATTACTTGCCCAAATTCTGGAGCTGAAAAAAACATGTTGAAATGTTTCATACCAGCCCAAGGACTTTCTGCAATCCCCTTGAATATGTTGTAATCCTTAAATGCCATAATAATTCCGTACATCGGAATGTAACTAAAAATAAAGATGAAAATGATCGCCGGAATAACCATTAATTGGAGTTCCCATTGATTCAATAGTCTTAAGAAGACCGATTTCTTTTTTGGCACTATCAAGACATCTTTATTTGCAACTGCCTTTTCCATATTGTCCCCCCATTTACCCTTAGAAGATATAATAAATTTTGTTTTATCAAAAATATCTAACTTATTGTTAATTTCTCTAATTCTATTTAACTAACAAGTTTTGATATAAGATCCATTTTCTTACTATGGAAGTATCTAATCTTATAAGAAATTCTTACTTAGATAGATACGGCAGTTTTTCTTTTAAGTAGTTAATACTAATTTCAATGCTTTCAAACGGGGTTTTGCGACTCGCATCTTGCTCTACTACCCACCACTTCACATTTGCTTCTTCGCCAATATTTAATACTGCTTCAATATCTACTCCACCTGTACCAAGCTCAGCAAAAAACTTTTCTTCATCAGTTGTCATGTCTTTTAAATGAACTAATGGAGTTCTGTTTTGATATTTTTTAATCCATTCAACAGGATTTTCACCAGCTTTTGTTAACCAATAAATATCTAATTCTGTTTCTAAATTTTCAGAACTTACATCTTCAAATATACTTTCAAGCGCAGTTCTTCCGTCTGACAAACGCTCAAGTTCAAAATCATGGTTATGATAGCAAAGTGTTATGCCTTCTTTGCGGCATTCTTCCCCCGCTTTTTCCAAGAATGAAATAAGTTCTTTATAATCTTTTTCACTTCTACGGTCTGGCATAAGGAAAGGGCATACAATATAGTTACTGCCAAGGATTTTTTGATCTTCAATGACTGCCGCTAAATCGCTTTCTAAAGCGTCAAGGGAAACGTGACTTGAAGCAGCTTTAAGCCCATACTCGTCAAGCAGTGCTCTTACTTCTTTCACTTCTAACCCACCATACCCTGCAAATTCCACACCATCAAAACCTAAATCAGCAACTTTTTTCAGCGTCCCAGCAAAATCTTGAGCGCTTTCATCACGCAAAGTGTACATTTGAACAGCAACTGGAATCGTTCTCATTTTACATCCCCATTTCTATTGTTTGTGCATAATGCAGACTTTTTGACATCTCTTAAATTCTATGGTGATAATAAGAAGATTTATTATTTTAAAATATTTAAAAAAGAAATGATATTTTATTTTAAATCTACTTATTTTGAAAATCTGCAATCAAAACCTGTTGAAAAAATTCATTCTATTAAACGTTTTCAAATTGAAAAATATTTAATTTTGGTTAATCGTTTCAACTGATGTAATTGTATACCAAATTTTTCTTTCTTTCAATACATATTTTTCTCTTTCTTATCCTTTTTTGTCGAAATTATATTTCTAATAATTGATATTATACAGATATTTCGACATATATCTACTATTTTTAAAAAATTTATTTTAAACGATTAACTTATTTCTCATATTATTGTAAAATAGTTATTATCATGAAAGCGGTATCATATTATTTTATTTGGGGGTGGAAAATCGTGATAGGTATGAAAGACATTGCTAAAAAAGCAGGCGTCTCCATCGCGACTGTTTCCTATGCACTTAATGGAAGTACTAAAATTCCAGAAGCTACTAAAAAAAAGATTCTGGAGATTGCAAACGAATTACATTATGTTCCAAATGCAGCAGCACGTTCATTAAAGAAACAAGAGACAAAAATAATTGGTATATTTTTTATTCTTGATTATAGTGGGAGCTTTTTCGGTCCCATTTTACAAGGGATTTATGAAACACTTTCTAATACTGATTATGAAGTGATTGTTTGTTATGGAGAAAATTCACACCGTTTTTTACCAGAACAGGTTATTGATGGGGCGATTATTCTTGACGCGGGCTTTTCTAGCGAAGAATTGATTAAACATGCCAATCAAGGTCATAAAATTGTCGTATTGGATCGAGAAATCGATCATCCTAATATTAATCAAATATTGCTTGATAATAGTAACGGGGCAAAATTAGCAATTGACTATTTACTTGAAAATGGACATAAAAAATTGTACATCGTAAAAGGGCACTCAGATGCCTATGATGCCAATGAGCGCCTTCTAGCTGTAAGAGAAGAACTAAAGCTTCATAAAAATATTGAGTATTATGAAATTGAAGGTACATTTGACAAGCAATCCGGGGAACTAGCTGCGGAAAAAATGGTTCAGGAATATAATGAACCAGCTGCGGTTTTTTGTTTAAACGACAATATGGCGATAGGTATGTATGATTATCTTTCAAAAACAAATTTTCGTGTAGGTGAGCATTTCCATATAATTGGATTCGATCATACTGAACTATCCCAGTACGTTACTCCAAAGCTAGCTACCGTCGATTATTCTAAACGTAAATGGGGTGCATTAGCTGCTAAGAATTTGTTAAAATTACTTTCCAATCAAAAGGTAGCAAAGGAAATAATACCAGTTTCACTAATTAAAGGCGGCTCTGTAAATGAAGTAAAAAAAGAAGCATTAAGCTAAAATGATGGACAAGGATGAAAATACGTACCTTGTCCATCATCCATTTTGATCTATCCATTAATCGCTTCTAAATATTTCTTTGCTAATTCCGTTAACCCTGTAAAATTTCGCTGTTCGATCATAGCTTTATCTATAATATTACTTCCAATCCCTACCCCAATAACACCAAGCTCAAAATAATTTCGAATGTTGCTTAGATTTACTCCACCTGTAGCAATCATTTTTACATCAGATAAAGGTGCTCTAATTTCCTTTAAATAATTTAAACCAAGGGATTCCATCGGGAATAGTTTCACTGCTTTGGCTCCCGCTTTTAACGCCTTCATTATTTCAGTTGGAGTCATTACTCCAGGGAATATTTCTATTCCATGTTCACAAGCCCGTTCGACTACTTCTTCATCAAGATTCGGCGTAACGATATATTGAGCCCCTGCCTGTATCGCATTGGATGCCATTTCAGTATTTAATACTGTTCCTGCACCAATAAAAACGTCATCATGTTTAAAATAATTTCGCCATTTGTCAATAATCTTCAATGCCCCTTCTGTATTCATTGTTACCTCTATAAAACGGATTCCTCCCTCTACTAAAGCTTCGGCAATCGGAAGGCTGTCTTCTTCTTTTATCCCTCTAGCTATAACGATTATTTTCTCTTTTTCTACATTTTTTATTATACTCATAGGTAACTCTACCATTCTGCTATACTCCCGTCTCGATGCCGCCATACAGGATTTTTCCAGTCATGCCCAATTTCGGCCATCCTACGGACATATTCCTCATCCACTTCAATTCCAAGTCCTGGACCTTCTGGTATTGCAACATGACCTTCATTATACGAAAATACAGTTCGATCTTTAATATAATCCAATAAATCATTTCCTTGATTATAATGGATGCCTAAGCTTTGTTCTTGGATAAATGCATTGTGTGCCGTCGCATCCACTTGTAAACATGCAGCAAGTGCTATTGGACCAAGCGGGCAATGAGGTGCTACTGCAATATCATACGCTTCCGCCATTGAAAAAATTTTCTTACATTCTGTAATACCACCTGCATGCGAAAGATCTGGCTGAATAATATCTACATATCCATCATGTAGTAAATGTTTGAAATCCCAGCGAGAAAACATTCTTTCACCTGTTGCGATTGGAATATTTGTCGAACTTGCAATATCTCTAAGTGCTTCATTATTTTCAGGCAAAACTGGCTCTTCTATAAACATCGGGCGAAATGGCTCTAATTCTTTTGCTAATATTTTTGCCATCGGTTTATGTATTCTACCATGAAAATCAATTCCGATTCCTAATTCACCACCAGCGGCATCTCGTACAGCTGCAATTCTCTCGACAGCTTCATCAATCTTTTTGTAGGAATCAATGTATTGAAGTTCCTCTGTTCCGTTCATCTTTACGGCGGTAAAACCATTATCAACTGCCGCTCGAGCTGCCATTCCAACATCTACTGGCCTATCCCCTCCTATCCACGAATATACACGAATCGATTCCCTACATGCTCCCCCTAACAATTGATATATTGGCGCATGTAGAAATTTACCTTTTATGTCCCAAAGCGCCTGGTCAATTCCAGCAATTGCGCTCATAATAATGGGACCTCCGCGGTAAAAACCAGATCTATACATAACATTCCAGTGATCTTCAATTCGCAAAGGATCTTTTCCAATTAAGTATCCCATTAATTCTTCCACACACGTCTTTACAGTTGCCGCTCTTCCTTCAACAATTGGCTCTCCCCATCCAACAATTCCTTCATCTGTTTCAATTTTCAAGAAAAGCCATCTAGGGGGAACTTGGAAAAGTTCAAAACTAGTAATCTTCACTTTATTTCCACCTTTTCTTTCACGAATTGTAAACATTGCATTCTTTTATATTTCTTACCCGCTCCAATTGTTTGCGCTTTCAATTAGATTGAAGCCTTATAGACCCCTTTCTTTCAATCCATTTATATGGTCCAATAGCTTAATCCTTAATTTTACATTTAGCCATCGCTAGATGTGCTGAACCAATCAAACCTGCAGAATCCCCTAGACTACCAATCACCAAATTTGGCAGCTCACTATTTGCATAATGATTTTCAAAAACCTTTTGGATTGGATCTAATATAAACTCCCCAGCAGAGGCAGCTCCTCCACCAATAATGATGGCTTCAGGATTTAACAAAAACGTTGCAGTTAAAAGTTTATTAGCCAAAGTTTTACCGACAAATTCAAATATTTCAATCGCAACTGAATCATTTTGTAAACAAGCCATATATACATCCTTTGAAGAAATCGTACCATCGTTTGCTTTTAAAATCGTTTCTTTCTCAGCTTGGACTGCTTCTTGAGCTAACCTGCTAATCCCACTGGCAGATGCAATCGTTTCTAGGCAGCCTACTTTTCCACAATTGCAAAGATAATTTACCCCTGAAACCTGATCATGTCCTAATTCTCCAGCATAAAAATCGGAGCCTGTCACCATCTGCCCGTTTACCATCACTCCAGCGGCCATCCCTGTCCCCAACGTGATACAAATTATATTTTCAGCACCTTTACCACTTCCTGCCAATGCTTCTCCCCGCGTATAGTTGCGTACATCATTATCGATAAATACTGGTACGCCCAATCTTTTCTCCATTTCTAATGCAAACGGGACTTCCTCGTAACCTAAATTGACTGCCCTTATCACTATGCCAGTATTAGGATTTACTTTTCCAGGAACGCCAATTCCGACACATGCTACTTTATTTTCATAGCCATTGTTTTTGACGAGTTTGTTAACTTTGTCGGCAATTAAATCAAAAAATTCTTCTGGATTATTTGTCTTTTCTGGAAAATATGGCTTAAGCGTAGGAATACTCACTTTTTCAAGCAATTCCAAATCATCGTTAAAGATTCCAATAACTGTATTAGTCCCCCCGATATCAATTCCGATTACTCCCTTGCCCATACGATCGCCCCTCTGCAAAATATATTTCTTATTAAGATGGATTTTATCATGGCTGTAATAGATCGTGCAATGAACTCTTTTGATTCTAAAAATTTTATTTCCCTTTGCAAACAACGTTTACATAAAATAAAAAATAAATGTACAAAAAGGGACTGAATGAAAAATTGGAAACAATCATTTTTATTGGCAGCAACAAAACGGGAACGAGCAAGGAGGCGTTGACGACTGCAAAAGAGATGGGCTATTGTATAGTGTTATTTACTAACAGAAAAAATCTTCAGTTTTCTGATGTTGATAACATCATTTATACAGAGGATCTATTTAATGAAAGAATAATTTTTGATGAGATTACAAAATTGGAAGAGCAAGGAAAACATATTCGTGCTTGCTTAAGTTTTATTGATCCCTTTGTCTCATATGCTGCGAATCTTTCTAAGAAACTCGGATTGGTGCATCTATCGATAGACTCCCTTTCCTTAATGGAAAATAAAATAATGTTTAGGGAAAAACTAAAAAATCTTCCATCCTCCCCTTCCTACTCAATCGTTGATCCATATACTCCATTAAATGAAATCAACTACATGAACTTTCCGCTGATTGTAAAAAGCCCTATCTCGAATGGATCCAAGGATGTTATTTTCGTAGATTGCATCGAAAATTTAAAAGAGGGTATTCAAATTTTACAAAAAAAGGATTGTTCTTCCCCTATATTAGTAGAAGAATATTTACATGGGACACAATATTTAATTGAAATTATCGTATACAATAGTGAAATATCAATCGCAGCCATCATTAAACAAGAAGTTGCAAACGGAGGAAAAATTATCGTAGTTGGCTATCAATATCCGTCCGGACTAAAAAAAGAAATAGAAGAAAAGTTAGTCAAAACGATAGAGAAAATTATTGAAGAACTCGGATTCACAAATGGTGCATGTCACTTAGAAATGAAATATATGCAAGATAATTGGAAATTAGTAGAGATTAATCCAAGAATGTCTGGAGGATATATCAATTCAATGATTGAATTAGGAACTGGCATACATCTCATAAAAGAAATCATTAAAATGAATTTGGGTGAACATCCATCTCTTGTTCATACTAAAAAAGACAATGTATACTCACGATATGTAACGATCAAATCAAGAGGTACACTCCTTAAAGTTGTAGGAAAAGAAAAAGCTTTGAAACATATAGGAGTAAAACATGTTTATATCAAGCCTAATGAAGGAGATGTGTTAACCGAGCCTTACTCTATGGGAAATCGTTATGCATGTGTAATAGCTGTTGGCGAATCAATGGAAGCTGCAAAAAAAAATGCCATAAATGCTTCAAAAGAAATACAATTTTATCTAGACCCATTTTAAAAATAGGAATAAAGCCTAGGTCTATATTCCGATTTCAATCTCACCATCCCTTCTCCGTACAATATGATATTACAAAGGACCAACGAGGGGAGCTGACATAATATGAAGCAAATTATATGCAACGCACTTATCGAATTAAAATCATTACAGGACTTATTAACAGAATCCTCATCGAAATATTTTGGGAGCAAGCTTTCTGATTTAGTAGGTGTAGATACAATCCCTTTCATAATGTATACAAATGAAGGGGTGTTAAATCGGATGGGTAAGGATAAAACTAAGGATGAAGAAACCTTTGTAACAAATTTTTTTCGCATCGAATCAATCGATCAAAAAAGATATGAGGTGCAAGTTTCTTTACTACGTCCCTTAGACATAAAAGGAAAAGATACACTTTCGATAATTGATCTCATAAAACTAAAAAAAACTAACACATTTACAACTATTGATTTATCCAATATTCATGGTATCCAACCATTAGATGTAGATTATGTAAAAAGAAAAGTCATTGTTGAACCAAAATATTAATCGCTAATTTCACCCTTGCAAACTAATAGGGTGATTTTTTTATTTCTCGCTTCAATCATACCCAAAACTAAACGTCTGTCAGTTTCAAAATTAAAAGGAAATGAATCTAATATACAAGGATTCAAGAATTATAAAAGGAGATTATGCAATGACATTGATAGGAATGTTACATCATCGGAAAGATCCAAATACGGTCATTAAGTCGTATGCATTTGCGGCTGTGGCCAAAGCGGAAGGAGCGAAATTCTTCTATTTCTCCCCTGGCAAAGTCAATTTTGCTAATAATACAATACGGGGACAAGTGTACGAAAACGGGAAGTGGATAGAGCGAACTATGCCTTTCCCGGATGTTATTTATAATGCAGGAAGTCCAGAAAAATTAGCAAGATCAAAAGAAATTATACAAAAATTAAAAGAAAAAATTCCTTTTACTACTCATTCGATCGGAAATAAATGGAATGTGCAACAACGACTTAAAGAGGCTAAGGAATTTGCTAATTATCTGATTCCTTCAGAAATCATTAAATCTGCTGATAGCTTTTTTAAATTCATTGCTGCATACGATAAAGTAGTATTTAAACCCATTGACGGGCGCAAAGGAAAAGGTATCTTATTCATCACTAAAAAAGCAAATGGTTTCCAAGTACAAACTAATTCAAACAGTAAATTATATACGACTCAACAACTTAACGCTCTAATTAAGCAAAAATTAACAACCGGTATTCACATATTACAGCCGTATATAACTTCAGTAACGAAGTCAGGGCAAGTATATGATTTTAGACTTCATGTTCAAAAAAATGGAGAAGGAAAATGGGTGATCACCACCATATATCCACGAATTGCACCAAAGGGATCAATTATTGCAAATATCAATAATGGTGGCTATACAAATTATTTAGATCCATTTTTAGAACAAGAATTTAAAGAAGAAGCATTTAATATTAAACGAAAGCTTGAACATTTTTCCCTATCTCTTGCCAGACACTTGGATCAAATTCAAATGACACAATACGGCGAAGTTATTGACGAAATCGGCATAGATGTCGGGTTAGATAAAAACAATAAAATATGGATCTATGAAGTGAATTGGCGTCCAGGCTGTCCACCTGCTTTTTATTTGGAGTTGGATGTTGTCAAGAATACGATTGGATATGCAATGTACTTAGCTAATAATCAAAAACCATTAAAAGCTAAAATGGGGCAAATAAAGAGGGAAAGGAATGAATCAATGGTGGCAAAAGCTCCTAAAGTGGCAACATCGGATAAAAAAGGGAAAATTCCTATTATTGCTATTACAGGAAGTGCTGGAAAAACAACATCAAAAGCCTTCCTTGCGTCTATTTTATCGAAAAAATGGAATGTGTTTGAATCAAAAGATTATTGGAATACGACAGAACATACAAAACAACATAAGGAGCTTATCAACTCCACTCATGACGCGGTTGTTTTAGAATATGGAATGGCCTATCCTGGAGTTATTACTGAGCATTGTAGAATTATTAAACCAAACATTAGTATTGTGACAAATATAGGCTTGGCTCATGTAGGAAACTTTAATAGTGATATACGAGGAGTAGCTCACGCAAAGTCAGAGCTAATCCACGGTATGGATAAAACTGGATTGCTAGTCGTAAATAAAGATGATGCAAATTCTAGATATTTGGAGACTCATAGATTTAAAGGAAAAATCCTTACTGTTGGGATAAAATCTCCAGCAGACTATAGAGCATATGACGTAAGATATGCTAAAGAGGGCATGCAATTTAAAATAAAACTGCATGGCAAAGTATTACAACTATTTATACCAATTTTAGGGGAACATCATGTTTATAATGCCCTTAATGCCATTGCTGTGGCAGACCAGCTAGGATTTTCACCTATGGATATAAAAGCAGGCTTAGTCTTCAAAAAACCACCAAGAAGATTGACAATCTATAATTGCAAAAATAATATTACCGTTATTGATGATACTGTTCATTCCCACCCACAAGGTGTACGTGCCGCTATTGATGTCCTATCCAATGTTGGTAAACATCGCACCATCGCTATTATCGGACAAATGAGGGAATTGGGCGACTTAAGAGAAGCGGAATATCGTAAAGTTGGCGAGTATGTTACGAACAAGAAGATAGACTATTTAATCACATACGGTTTTAGAACAGATGAAATTAGCAACCATGCAAAAGCAAAAGGATTCCCGTCGGAAAGAGTTTATCATTTTACCGATAAAGACAAATTACATGATCTATTACCGAAAATCATTAGGAAAAATGATACGATATTAGTAAAAGGTGCAAGTAAAACAAACATGTTTGAAACGGTAAAGTTTTTAGATAAAACGTATGGCTAAAACAGAAAGAACAAAGGACACCTTTTAATTGGTGTCCTCTTTTAAATGAAATGTAATTTCGTTTGCAGCATTTTTAGCATGTCTTTTTGCTTCATCTATACTTTTCCCTTTAGCAATCACATATGCGTATCGATGTCCTAAGGATAATGGAGGTGTAAGCCTGGCCCCTTTTCTTGGCTTAATATATACTTCCACTACTCCTTCTGATTTTTGGGCTCTATTTCTCCCAGTAACCTTTTCTAATATTCCTTTTTTAGTAACAATTAAGTACTGAGTATAAACATGATTTTTTTCCTTCCTCTCCAAGGACGGAGTTTCTCCTAAAAATAATTTCAGTGTTTCCTCTACCAGATTATAACCAAACGCTGCCTTTAGCATGCTATTCATGGCTCCTCCGGATATTCGCGGGTTAATCTCAATTAACTTTAATCCTTTACTTGTATTTCTAAACTCAAGATGGAGAACACCATTCTTAATGTTGAATTTTGAGACGACAGAATCCAACAGCTTCTCAATACGATTCTTTAAATGAACTGGAGGTTCTACTAGAACCCCGTACCCCGTAATGATAAATCTTCGCCCTCTAATAATATCCTGTTCGATAATCCCGGCTATCATGATCTTATTGTTATGGACAATTGCCTCAACTAAATATTGTTTTCCTTCAACATACTCTTCAACAATCATTGGCTCACCAGGATTTTTCTCTTGCAAGCTTACTGTATGCTTATTCAACTCTGATTTATTCGCAGCGTATATTACATCCTTGGAACCAGTTGATTTCGGGAACTTCACAATAAGCGGATAATTCATTTTTTCATTGATCGTATCTATCGATTCCCCCGGTTTTATAATAAAAAATTTCGGTGTATAAGATTTTTCTTTTAGAAACGACCTTGTTTCTTCTTTATTTTCCATAATCTGAATAGCTTTTGAGGATGTACAATTTTGACAAAATTCCTCACAAAGCAGTGAAGCGATACGAACAGTAGAATCAAGAAAACTTACAATCGTTTTGATATCATGTCCCTTTTGCTTCAATTTGTTAATTACACTTTTCATCTCAGAGAAATTACCAGTGTCAACATAAATCATTTCATGAACATCATTATACTCTTCTCTTTGTTGAATCTGTCTCTCATTTTTCGTAAAAAGTACAGTAAAGTACCCTAATTGTTCCGCAGCTTTAATTGCCTCCCTACTTGATCCAGATTTATTTGTACCTATAAAGATTATTGTTTTCAAACGGCCCACTCCCTAATAAGCTTCAATAAAAATAACTCGCTATATATTTATGAAACAAACCGTTTTATGTATAGTTACCTATCATGAGAGGCCGATGAATACGAAAATTAGTCTTTTTATGTATTAAGTGAAGAAGATAAAAAAATAGGATATCCGTACAAGCGTTTCTATAAATCATTCATATTATGTCTAACGTGAAAGGAGTGTATTTTCATAATGAAACCCCTTGAGGTTAGGCAAATTAGAACCATCCTTTCCGGGAAATTGATTCACGGATCAGATGAAACCGTCGTCCATCATGGTGCATATCGTATAAAACAAATTAAAAAGAAACATACTATCTTTTTTGCAAAAATAGATCCTTTTAGTATAGAGCGTTTAAAAGACTTTCTTCCCTTAGTACTTGTAACAGATCGAAAGCTTGACAAAACTATGCAAATAGATGGTTTAACTGTTATCAAAGTAACAGATTTAGATAAGGCATATTGGCAGTTTGTACATTATTACCGAAGTCTTTTTCAATTACCTGTCATAGCTGTTACTGGGACATCAGGAAAAACTACGACGAAAGAAATGATTAAGCATATCCTTTCTTTTGATAAAAAGATCGCAGCTACAATAAGTACTGGTAATTCTCGTACCGCACATTTGCAATACCTTTTAAGTATCGATGATGATACGGAAGCAGCTGTTTTTGAAACAGCTGTCGGTGCTCCAGGCGATGTGTTAAATGCGAGTGAATATTTCAAGCCTTCTATAGGAATCATTACGAATATTGGTGCACATCATTTGAATTTTTGTAAAACACCTGAAGATTATATTAAAGCAAAAGGCGAAATGGCTGCTGCACTTGATCGCAATGGTGTCTTAATACTCAATGCAGAAGATGAAAATAGTAAAAAGATCGATTTAAAAAATTTCAAAGGTCAAATAATCAAAGTTGGAAAAAGTTCTTCCAGTCACTATAAAGCAAAAGATATCAAATATAAGAATGATGGAATGGAATTCATTTTAGTTTATCAACAAAAAGAATATCCGATTTTCGTCCCTGGATTTGGAGAGCATCAAGTATACAATGCTCTTGCCGCCATCGCGGCAGTTCATCAAATTGGAATCGATCCAACAGAAGCAGCTCTTCGCCTTAAAACGTATCGTAAATTTAAAAAGCAGCTTCAAGTATTGGAAGGATTAAAGGGTTCTACCATTATAGATGACACTTGGAGCATTACAACTACCTCTTTGGAAGCAGCTCTCCAAGTTTTAGATGAAATTGGAAAAGGAAAAAAAAAGATAGCCATATTAGGAACAATTACCGATCTTGGCCCATGGGGATATGTTATTCATAAACAAGCAGGAGAAATAGTAAATAATCATAATGTCGATATACTTATTACAATCGGTATGCATGCAAAAATAATAGCGGAACATGCAGTTGAATGTGGTTTTAAGTCTAAGGTTTATTCATTTAACAATAGTATTCTCGTTTACAATTTGTTAAGAAAAATAGTAGATAAAAATACCATTATACTTATTAAAGGTGATATGTATAGTCAAACGATCATCGACTTAGCGGCTAAAATTAGGAAAATACAATCTACTAAAAATGGACCGTCTACTATGGTCAAAAACATTGCCAATAACGATACATCTCAAAATAGCTAAAACCACAAACCATTCCCTAAGAATGGTTTGTGGTTTATTATTTTAAGGAAAGAAAGTATATCTTTTTTATAGGGTCTGTATTTTTGAACTAAGGCCATTAGTGTCTAGCTTCAGCGCCTACCGGCTAGTTAACTTATTGTCCTTCTCCCTACGATAAGTCAACTTCGATACGGCTTTTTGCTCCGGCTGAAGGCGCCAGCCCTTCTAGGTCATAAACCCGCGTCAATAAAAGTCATAGAGGTACTTTTTTTGCCTAAGAACATCTACTGTCGGAGGACCGCAGGATGCCCGGTCAGGAAGGCGTTGCGACGTACATGGATGTACTAGTGCAGGCGAAGCGACAGGACGGAGCTACCTGAGCCTGCAACAGGACGTTGCGCCCTTAGCCTTCCCTCTTTATTCTGTCGCCTTCCGCTTTTCATGACTCATCGTGATTCCTTTATCTTAGTCGAAGGTCGAATGAAGAACGTCGACTAAAACCGGCATTTCCTTATGTTTTCGTCGACGGACCCACATCCTGTGGGCCTGTACTTCGATGTGCAAGGGGCTTGCGCTTTTCTTATATATTCATCGCTTTTTTGATTGCCAACTTTGCTAACAATAAAGTTGGATCAACGAGCTTTATGTCTGTAGCAAAGTAAGGAAAAAGAAGAGGAATCTCGGTGCAACCGCCAATAATCATTGAAACACCTTCTGTTTGATATGTTTCTATCATTTGATTTAATTTTTTAATATAAACGTTTCCTTTAACTTTCCCTGTTTTCACATCATAAATTGCCCTGTTAACTACCTTTTGTTCCTCTTTATTCGGAACAACAATCTTATATGGGCTGCCTTTAAATGCATTTTGATACAATTGATGATGAATAGTGGATTCAGTAGCAAAAAGGAGTATTTTTTCATTTATACTCGATTTACAGCCCAATAAATGTTGAACAGTATTTTCAATCATACTATAAATTGGAATGTTGACATTTCTTCTAAGTTCATCTAACCATATATGTGCTGAATTGCAGGCAATAATAATAAAATCGGCCCCCGCACGTTCTAACACTAATGCTGATTGGATTAATTCTTGTAACGGGCTTTTAGCTCCTTTGTTGAAAGCTTCCATTCTAGAAGGAATTTTTGGGTTGTTATAAATAATGATTTTATGGTGATCTTGGTCAATATTGGCAGGGGTATTGGAAACTATTTTATGAAATAAATCTATCGTTGCATAAGGGCCCATTCCGCCAAGAATTCCTATGGTTTTCTCCACTTTATTGTGAACCCCTATTTTTGGGGAACCCGGCCAAATATTTTGCATATAGCATACTTGAATCTTTGATTTTAGAACCTGTATCATAATCTCCAACATGTGAAAAAATATTATCATTCGGGTTATGGTTGTTTACTTCTATTAACCAAATGTGATGATGGCTGTCAATGCCGATATCAACCCCATATTTATAGATGCTTTCATATTTATCCAACTGTTCGGCAGCTTTAATCGCAATTCCAGACATTTTTCTGCGATAACTTAGCATTTCGGGTTTGGATAGATTAAAAGATTCTAAAAGTAACGTTTCTCCTCGTTCCACATTTCCTCCACTTGAACGGTTGCTAACGATACTTCCTTTAACGCCCTTTCTACCTACCATACCCACATCTTCCCATTGTCCGTTTTGGTTTTTTATAAGAACAATTCGAAAATCAATGAGGTGTTTTTTTTCAATTTCTAAATCTATTTCCTGCTGTATAACATAATTGCCACTTTTAAATTTACCTCTAACATAATTAAGAAGTTCGTTTTCAGAGAAAAAATCGATTGTCTTATTTTCTTTATTGCTTCGAAATTTAACAATATATTTTTTTGGTTCTGCTATAAACTTTGTAACACCCGTTCCCTTTAATCCAGATAATGACTTTACATAAATGGTTTGAAAATTTTTCAGATAATGTAAAATATCTTCTGGCTTTTTATATAGGTATGTTTTGGGTAAATGGGGGAGCAAGTCTTTATTTGAGCTAAGCAATTGATACATTTTCCATTTATTAATGTAAGCTGAATTGAAAAAACGTGAACCATAAAGTTTTTTTAAATTATGTTGACTTTTTGTGGGCAAAAGCATTCGTTTTACGACCACAGCAGGAAAGGGGAAAGTTCCTTTTTCCCAACTTCTTGAACTTGGGTTGTAAATATAACCGTTAATCTCAGCATTTTTTTCATCCATACCTTCCAACGAAAATGCTGCTATAACTCCCCTCACTAACGGATATTGTCGAATGATAAACTTAAGATATTTTAATTTTTCTCGAATTTCAGATTGGTAGTTTGCTATTAACAGTCCAATAAATGGCCCTATGATGATTCGATTGTTTTCCAAGGATAGTTCGTATTCAGCTTCTAAAGGAAGCTGTAGTTTGTCTATAACCGTCTTGGATAACCCGATTTCATTTTCTTTTAACGTATCTAACTGTTTGGAATCAACCTTCATTTTTTGAAAACCGAAGTGAATAGTCGTTGTTTTGTCTATTAATTTACTTTGATTAGCATGGACAAAAAGACAATGGCTTTGATTATTTATCGTTACCACTTTAAAAACATTTCTCAAACGTTCACCCCCTACATAGCTATTGTTCATAATACGTTTTAAAAAAAGATAGGTATAAACGTTTTCCCCTTAGCTTAATCCCAATTTTCGAAAATAGACCCGTCACTTCTTATAAAAGTTGGGTAAATTGTAGAAATATGCATTTATATAGGACAATCACAGTGCCACATTGCTAATTAGAGCAATATATTTTAAGTAGTCCCATTGAAAGGAATAATAATAAATAGGAGTTCTTTGTCCCTGCGGAGTCCTTGTCAATGCTGTCTTGGAGAATAAGAATGTCAAATTTACAGGCAAGATTGGAACAGTTAAAGGTAACAAAGCTGTATTTAGAGATCAAATTGCTTCAGCAGCAAAAGATAACATTCAAAAGTTTGTCATCACTGATTTTTATGACCAAAACGGAACAGCTCCTGTTCCCCAAGACTCTAACCGCTTTTGGATGCCATGCACTATAGCCGAATACTAACTCCAAGCTTGGGGAATCCTTTCTTAATTTCCATACAATTGTGATTGAAATCAAGAATTACCTAAAGGATTATGGGGTCAAAATACATTTCTACAAATTTTCGTAAGCGATTGGAAACAATATCATACGCTGACTTAAAATCATACTATTGTATCCTTTGTTCCAGATACTGATTTACTTACGAAAGTCACTATTTATAATTTTCTTAACAAATATAATGAATAATCCCAGAAGCTTTTTACACTTGAGAATACCATTATAGACTCAACAGATTCACATTTGAATGTTGATACACTTGAAGCGAAAATAGATGGGATTTGTTTTTCTTGTTGCTAGACGACTGAAGAAAACAATTCAGAAATAAATAAAATAGACTTTGACATTGGAGAGACATCTGGAGTTTTGAATGCAATAACATCCCCCATTTTACAATATTTAACAAACCGAAACGAGGTGTATTTAATGAACATTGATCTAGGAAAATGGCAACAATATTTACTATTGAAGCAAAATCCCGTAACAGCAAATAGTATTCCAAAAACGAAAAAATACAGCATTGAAAATCTATTAGATCTCCTCAGTCGTTTTGATAATGTCTATGTTAAACACGATTCATCTGGACAAGGAAGAGGGGTTTTCAAAGCTTATGTAGAAAAAAATGGAAAATATTGTTTTAGTGGCTTTTCAATCTCAGGAAAGCCAATCAAACAATGTGTTGATAGAATTAAGGATTTTCACAGAATCTTGCGCCCGTACGAGAAATTCGGGAGGTTAGGGAAATATATTATTCAGGAAGGCATTCAAAGTGTTACTCGTAATGGACTGCCGTTTGGCATTCGGGTTCATGTACAAAAACATAAAGGAAAATGGCTAGTTAGTGGGATGATTGCAAAGATTGGAACGCGAGCAACCATCCATAGTGGTATTCTTAATTTCTCAAGAGGTGCTAAAGTCATTTCGATTGATGAACTTTTGTCAATACATTTAAAACTGGAAGATATTAAGAAGAAAAAAGTAATTGCTGATTTAGAGAAGCTTTCTATCTCGGCAGCTAAAATGATGGACTTACATTCTCCTGACAAGGAGTACGGCATTGACTTTGGCATAAATCCAAAAGGAAAACCATTCTTATATGAAGTGAATAGAAATCCAGGAGTTGCAGCATTTGCGGAGATTGAAAATAAAGTTCTCTTGAAACGAATTATGAAAATTCGAAGATTAGAAAAGAAGGGCTGATTTGCAGAAAGGGACCATCACTTGTTAATTTAAAATGCTCCATCAGAACTAAAAAAAAACCATGTCAGATATGACTGTTACAATAACGAATAATCGTGCAAGAATACTGGAAATTCATCGAGTATTACCGAGACCTTTTTTATATACCTGTCGTTACGATAACGGAGACGTGCGGTAAAACAACAATGAAATGATTGATTTTGCGAAGAGTTTAATTTTAACAAGATAGTTCTATTCAGCTTCTAAAGGCTATAGTTTGTCTATATAGACCTAACCCGATTTCATTTTCTTCAACGTATTTTGCAAGTAACCTTCTTTTTTTGAAATCCGAATGGAATAGTCGGTGTTTTGTCTATTAATTTACTTTCATTAGGATGGACTATAAGTTCATGTATTTTGGTTGCTAGTGGATACTACTTTAAAAATATGGCTCAAATGTTCACCTCAAAAGTTCCAATTATCCATAATATGTTTGACCCGAAGATAGGTATAAACGATTCTTTCACTTCGTAATCCCAATTACGAAAGGAGAATCCGAGCCATTTGATCTCAGAAATATGATTAGTGAGTACAATTTGCTTTTGAAACTGTAAATAAAAGTCATGGAACTCCCGGCACTCAATGCCGAGGGTTTTTTTAACGTCAGTTTAAATTACCGTATTATCCAAGAAGAATTTTATCTGCGGAATATAATAAATTACGAACAAAGGAGGCAGCGACTTGACGGCCAGTAAAGAGGTGTATTTCATGAGCAATAATCTAGGAAAATGGGAGCAAAAATTATTACTGTCACAAAATTCCATAACAGCTAATAGTATTCCGGAAACAATCAAATACAGCCCTGAAAACCTATTAGATTTTTTAAATCGTTATGATGATGTTTATATTAAACACAACAATTCCGGACAAGGAAGAGGAATTTTTAAAGTTTACAAGAGAAAAGACGGACGATATTGTTTTAACGGTTTTTCCTTTCAAGGTAAATCTATCAATACTTGTGTAGCAGCTATTGAAGATGTTCACCAAGTCTTGCATCCATATAAGAATCTTGGGAGACTTGAAAACTATATTATTCAGGAAGGCATCCAAAGTTTTACTCTTAATGGACTGCCGTTGGGCATTCGGGTTCATGTTCAAAATCTTAAAGGAAAATGGCTAGTAGGCGGGATGTATGCAAAGATTGGGTCGCCAGCAACAATCGAGAGTGGCATTCTTAATTTCACTCGAGGTGCTGAAGTCATATCAATGGATGAATTGTTGTCAGAACATTTGAAAATGAATGATGCAAGGAAGACGGAAGTGATAAAAAATTTACAAAAAGTTGCAATCTCAGCAGCTATAGTGATAGCACGACAGTTCCCTAATAGGGAATATGGCATTGACTTTGGATTGGATCCCAAAGGAAAACCCGTGTTATATGAAGTGAATACAACTCCGGGAATCAACGGATTTGCCCTAATTGAAAATAAAGCACCATGGAAACGAATTATTGAAATTCGGAAATTACAAAAAAAGACATGAATGTTTTGTAACGGTTTAGTAAAGTCTCTACTTGTTAGACAAATGGAGATTTCTTCAAAGTAAATTAATAGTAGTTCAGCGCACTGAAAAGTAAGAAAAGCAATTATTATAATCCGAGATTTGCCTAAGCAATGTATGTCTATAAGCCTATGTATAGAATAAACCTTTTAGAGAGGACACGGAGATTATGCGTTGGGCTCAGCAACTATGCTGAGAGTTTTTATCAATCCTTATCAACTCTATTTGCCAAGTAATCCAAGAAATTTTTCCTTAAGCGAATAGCTTATTATACGATAGCGTTTGATAACTTACACTAAAAAGAGGTGTTTTCTTGAGCTCTTCACTTGGAAAATGGGAACAAAGCAAACTACTATCACAACATCCTCTTACCGCAAATAAAATTCCCGAAACATGTATCGAAGTGAACACAACACCAGGCATAGGTACTTTCGCAGGCATTGCAAATAATACTATTTGGAGAAGAATTGTGGAAATCGCAAAATGCAGAATGAAAGCAATGTGTAATAAAATAATTCCTCAATACCCATACAGTTGAAGACAGGTTCTCATAGTTTATTTTGAGGAGAGGAGGATTTTGTTTGCAATCTCTACTAGTTAAAGATATTCGAAGATTACTTGAAGGTGAATTAATAAGCGGAACAGAGGACTGGAGGGTAAGGGATGCTATATATTATAACCGCCACGATCTAACTAGGCGGCATACACTTATGTTTCTTAATAGAAACGATCATGTGAATTGGGATGAAATAAATAGTAAAGCTCCATCCTTAGTTATTTCTGACAAGAGCACTTCGGAATTAAAAAATGCGTTGCCAGGGACAACTGTAATAAGAGTTAGAAGTCTTATCCAATCATACTGGAAATTTCTTGATTATTACCGTAACCTTTTTAATCTGCCTGTTATCACCATTACGGGGACATGTGGTAAAACAACAACGAAAGACATGATAAAACATATTTTAAGTAAAAAACTAAATGTCCAGGCATCCGAAAGCAGTAAAAATGAACCTCGTCGTTCACTCCCGTATTTAATGGGTATCAATAATAATACAGATGCGGCAGTTTTTGAACATGGACTTGGAAATTCCGGAAATATAAAACATCAATGTATGATTTACCAACCAACTATTGGAATCATTACAACCATTGGAGTTCACCATTTAGATGGAACCAAAAATTTAGATGGTTATATTAGAGCGAAAGCAGAAATTGTAGAAGGTGTCAGAAAGGGCGGTACATTAATATTAAACGCCGATGATGAAAACATCAAAAAAATATCATTGCAATCCTTTCATGGTAAAATACTTTATTTTGGGTGCAGTGCAAAATCGGAATTTCGTGCATCCAGCATTAAATTTGGACATAATGGAATGAATTTTATTCTTCATCACTCTAACAAATCTTATGAAGCTTTTGTGCCTGGGTACGGAGAACATCAAGTATATAATGCTCTTGCAGCACTCGCTGCCACAACTGAGGTTGGGATGAATCTTGAAGAAGCAATCCCACGTTTAGCATCGTTTAAAAATATGGCAAGACACCTAGAGTTCTCAAAAGGAATTGGTGGATGTACTATTATTGATGATACTTGGACAATTAATCCCACTTCTGTTGAGGCAGCCTTAAACGTTCTTGACGAAATTGGTAAAGGTAAAAATGTTATTGTACTCTTAGGTGATATTAATAGATTAGGAAATTATGAAAAAAAATATCACCGTGAAATTGGAAGTAATATAGCAAAAAGAAATGTTCACACTCTAATTACAATTGGGAAAAAGGCCGAAGAAATTGCTAAGCAAGCCATTCGAGATAACACTAAAGCGAATGTCCATATATTTAATGATATTAGAGGCGTTTCAGAAGTAGTAATCCCCTTGCTAAATCGTAATGCTGTCGTCCTTATTAAAGGCCCCATGTCGAGCAGATCAATGATTGATTTTGCGAATAGTATTAAAGGTAATAATTAATTAAAGAAGCATTTGTTGTTCGTTTACAACAACAAATGCTTCTTTGTTTGGTTGGCTCTATTAGTGATATACATCTCCGCTACAATCACCGTATAGGTAGTCAACCATTTTCTTTATCAAAATTAAAGCGCACGACGTGCTGTTACGTAATTTTTAACAGACCATGTAGAACTTAAACTATCTTTTACAACTTGTCCATTCGTTGATAACATAATATATTGGTTGCTACCAATATAAATTCCAGATTGAGTTATTTTGGTACCCTTATTATTTGTTGAGAAGTAAATAAGGTCTCCCTTTTGTAGATTAGATTTTAAGACTTTTTTACCTTCTAGCGCTTGTTGAGCAGTCATTTTACTTTTTAAATCAATACCGTGTTGTTTAAATACATAGTACGTAAAACCGCCACCAGTAAATGTAAGATTGCTTTCGTTGTAAGTATAGCCAAATTTAGCTTTTCCCATAAGATTGGAAGCAAAATTTACAATTGCATCTGCTTTTGTTGTATTTTCATTTGCTTTTGGAGTATTTTGATCAGCTTTTGGTGTACTTTCATTTACTTTTGGTGTACTCTCATTTGCTTTTGGAGTACTTTCATTCGATTTTGGCGTACCTTGATCTGCTTTTGAAGTACTTTCATTTACTTTTGGCGTACTCTCACTGGCTTTTGGAGTACTTACATTTGTTGTTATATCTTTTACTGCTTTTTCGGTGAACACGCGTTTTGCAGTAATATAATTCTGCTTATAGTAATCTACAAATAACACTCTCGTTTGAATCTTGGAAGAGCTTGGAATAATAATTCTATGATCACCTGCGTAAATCGCAACCATACTTGGATTATTGGATCCAAAGAAAATTAAATCGCCTTTCTTTAGATTTGCTTTAGATACGGTCGTTCCTTTATTCATTAGTTGTTTAATGTCTGTTGTTCCAAGATTTACACCATTATTCTTATATACATAGTTTACAAACCCTGGACCATTAAATTTCATGGACTGCTCATTGTTCGTACTGCTCATCGTTACTTTATTCATTAAACCATAAGCTTGTGAGACAATATTATCTCCTTTAGTTGCTGGATTGGCTGGTAATAAGCTAGGCAATACTCTTCTAGCTGTAAGATAACTCTCTGTATAATATGGCTTACTGTTCATATCTGAGATGACAATGTTTTGTTTTGAATCCGCCATATGAATAATTTTATTATCGCCTATATACATACCTACATGATCTGGTAAAGTACCTGTCTTCTTATTACTTCTAAATAAAACAAGATCTCCTTTTTGCAATTCGCTTCTTGGAACGTAATAACCTTGTTCCATCATATAATCTTCATTATATGTAGCAAGGTCTACACCATTTTGTTTAAACACATAATCTATGAATGTTGCGCATGAGAATTTATAAGGGTAAGTAGATTTATATTCTTTCGTACTGTAAGTAGCTTTTCCTATTAAACTTTTTGCTGTCTTAATTAATTGATCTGCTTTTGCATTAACTGCCACTTGATTATTATAAGGGTTTAAAGTAGCAGCTGAAACTGTAGTTGGCTGAATTGTAGGTACAGCCATTGTACTGAGTCCTAATGTTAGTGTTAGAGTAGTTGAAATTAATACCTTTTTCATAGGTAACCTCCTGATGTTTTCTTTTTATCTCTTGCAAAATGAATTCTATCATAATGAACGATTACAACTAGTGGGAAAACCTTCCAACCTTATGTGTGATAAGGCCTCAGCCCTTGTACCTATTGGTTTTTCTACTCATTTTTACAGTTTAGTAACAGCTGTCATCAAAAATTAATACTAGATAGACAATATGTGTCAAAAACTTGACACTACTGAGTTTAATCTCATTTTTATATGTACCTAAAATATATTGTTATTTATGGAATGAAAAAAAATGGGGATTGAACTTTTGTTTCTTGGAGGTAACGTGGAATATAGTTTAATTGGTGAATATAGCCTTAAGCGCATCAGTCAAAAATTAGAGAAGGTATTTATTGGCTGAGGAACGGCAGAAGCTTGTCCAGAATTTAAAAATGTGGAAATCCCAAATGAAAAATACATGTATTAATAAACAAAACCGGCTCCCTAATGGACAGCCGGTTTTGCTTTTATAACTTTAGTTCTCCCATGCGCAAGAGTTCCACGACAGCTTGGGATCGGCCCTTTACTCCGAGCTTTTGCATGGCGTTGGATATATGGTTTCGAACCGTTTTTTCACTGATAAATAGTTCTTTTGCTATTTCTTTAGTTGTTTTATCTTGAACTAACAGTTCGAAGACTTCTCTTTCTCTCTTTGTCAGCAGCGGTTTGTGTGTGAATTCATTCTCCTTCAACTATTGTAACCCTCCTTGCCTTCGCCAGCTTTAAACCGCGGGGATGGGTATTTTTTGATTGTCACCATATCATATGTGAAGGAAATATTGTGAGTGACATCATGAAGGCAAGAAATAGCGAAATAGGCGAAAAAAGCACCCATTTTTTTTACTTATATCAGTTTGGAACTACTTGTCGCATCATTGCCGATAGCTGTCTTACATGCTCTTCATAAATATCGCCTACTTCATATAATGCAAATGTCTAAAAGATGTGCAATCTTTTATATTTAGAATAATTTTTTCAATAGTTTTTTAAAAATCTACTGTTGATTTTGTCACTGAATTGATTGGAGCAGAAACTGCAAGATTCCTTGTAAATAAAGCACAGGTACATGCAGGAAAACCTTTGGCTTAAACAAATAAACAGGGATTACCCTATAAAAGGATAATCCCTGCATTAATTAATCTACCATATGGTCGCTTCCGAAGAAGTTTTTGAACATTTGAATGTTAGTAGCACGGTTCATAGCTGCAATCGATGTAGTCAAAGGAATCCCTTTTGGACATACTTCAACACAGTTTTGTGAGTTTCCACATTGTGAAATTCCGCCTTCGTCCATTAATGCCTCTAAACGCTCATCCTTGTTCATTGCACCAGTTGGATGTGCATTATATAAACGAACGAGTGAAAGGAATGCTGGTCCAATAAAGTCAGTTTTGCTATTAACATTTGGACATGCCTCCAAGCAGACACCACAAGTCATGCATTTAGATAATTCATATGCCCACTGACGTCTACGTTCTGGCATACGTGGTCCAGGACCAAGATCATATGTTCCATCAATCGGAATCCACGCTTTAATTTTCTTTAATGAATCAAACATCCTGCTTCTGTCAATAACAAGGTCACGTACTACCGGGAATGTGCTCATAGGTGCTAATCTAATTGGTTGTTCAAGCTTATCGACAAGCGCGGTACATGATTGTCGGGGCTGTCCATTAATCACCATAGAACAGGCTCCACACACCTCTTCCAAACAGTTCATATCCCAAGCAACAGGAGTTGTTTTATTGCCTTCAGCATTAACCGGATTTCGACGTATCTCCATTAATGCTGAAATTACATTCATGTTTGGACGATAATCCAACACAAACTTTTCCTCGTAAGGTTGTGATTCAGGATTATCTTGACGAGTTATGATAAAGGTGACCTTTTTATTTTCACTCATCATTATTTCACTTCTTTCTGTTTTGAATAGTCGCGTTTACGAGGTTTAATGAGAGAAACATCCACATCCTCATAGCTAAATTCAGGATTATTTGTACTTGCATTATAATTTGCAATGGTAGTTTTTAACCATTCATCATCATTACGATCTGGGAAATCTGGTTTGTAATGTGCACCACGGCTTTCATTACGGTTTAATGCACCGATTGTAATGACACGTGAAAGTTGAAGCATATTCCACAATTGTCTAGTAAATAATGCTCCTTGATTACTCCAGTTTTTCGTATCGTTAATATTAATGTTTTTCCAACGTTCCATTAATTCAAGAATTTTATTATCAGTTTCTTGCAATTTATCATTGTAACGAACAACTGTAACATTGTTTGTCATCCATTCTCCAAGTTCCTTATGAATGACATAAGCATTTTCAGTACCATCCATGGACAAAATATTAGTATATTTTTCTTGCTCATGCTTTGCAGCACTTTCAAATAATGAAGATGAGAAAGAATCAGAGCTTTTTTCTAGACCTTTAATATACTTAACTGCTTCCGGCCCCGCTACCATTCCACCATAAACTGCTGATAATAAAGAGTTCGCGCCAAGACGGTTCGCACCATGTTGTGAATAATCACATTCCCCTGCCGCAAATAAGCCCTCAATATTAGTATGCTGATTATAGTCAACCCATAGACCACCCATAGAATAATGAACAGCAGGGAAAATTTTCATCGGAACTTTATGAGGATCTTCTCCAGTAAATTTCTCATATATTTCAATGATACCGCCGAGCTTAACATCTAGTTCGTGTGGATCTTTATGAGAAAGATCAAGGTATACCATGTTTTCCCCGTTAATTCCAAGTTTCTCATCTACGCAAACATGGAAAATTTCCCGTGTTGCAATATCACGAGGTACAAGATTTCCATATGCTGGATATTTTTCTTCTAAGAAGTACCATGGTTTTCCATCTTTATAAGTCCAAATTCTTCCGCCTTCTCCACGAGCAGATTCACTCATTAAGCGAAGTTTATCATCTCCAGGAATAGCTGTTGGATGGATTTGGATAAATTCACCATTTGCATAAGCTGCACCTTGCTGATACACAATAGAAGCAGCTGAACCTGTATTAATAACAGAGTTTGTAGATTTACCAAAAATAATTCCTGGTCCTCCAGTTGCCATAATAACGGCATCTGCAGGGAATGACTTGATTTCCATAGAGGTCATATTTTGGGCTACGATGCCTCGACAAACACCCGCATCATCTTGGATGATCCCCAGAAAATCCCAGCCTTCATATTTATTTACGAGGCCAGCTACTTCATGTCGACGAACTTGCTCGTCCAATGCATACAACAATTGCTGACCTGTTGTAGCTCCAGCAAATGCTGTACGATGATGCTGAGTACCGCCAAATCGACGGAAATCAAGTAACCCTTCTGGCGTCCTATTAAACATAACACCCATTCTATCGAATAAATTGATAATCCCAGGAGCTGCCTCACACATTGCCTTAACTGGCGGTTGATTGGCTAAAAAGTCTCCACCATATACTGTATCATCAAAATGGATCCAAGGAGAGTCCCCTTCACCTTTCGTATTTACCGCTCCATTAATTCCACCCTGTGCACATACAGAGTGGGAACGTTTTACTGGCACAAGAGAAAAAAGATCTACTTGTTTACCTTCTTCTGCTATCTTTATCGTTGCCATCAAGCCGGCTAATCCACCACCGACTACGATGATTTTCCCATTACTCATCGTATGACTCACTCCTTTTCACAGTTGTTCATTCCAAGGGAACCCTTACCCCACAAATAATTCTGGATATACGAATGCTAATGCTGCACGAATTCCAATTATTGAAATTACTACAAAAATTACAGCCATTACCCAAGAAGAAATTCGTTGAGAGGTAGGCGATTGTGTAATTCCCCATCTAACAAGAAATGACCATAACCCGTTGGAAAGATGGAATGTAGCAGAAAGAATTCCAATAAAGTAAAGAACAAGTGCAACTGGATTTGATAAAATATTCGCCATCATATCATAATTCACTTCAACGTCAAAAAAGGCTTTTTGAATTCGGGTTTCCCACACGTGCCATGCAATAAAAGCTAATAATATAACGCCAGTGATTCGCTGTATGGTGAACATCCAATTTCGAAAAAAGCTTAGTTTAGTTGGATTATTATTTGCCGCGAACGCAATATAAAGTCCAAGAATTCCATGAAAAAGAATAGGTATGTAAATAACTATGAATTCTAGGAAAATGACAAATGGAAGATTTCCCATAAATTCTGAAGCTTTATTAAAAGCTTCCTCACCTTGCGTAGCAAAATGGTTTACTATTAAATGCTGCACCACAAAGATTCCAACTGGTATAACACCCAATAAAGAATGCAGCCTACGCCAATAAAACTCGTTTTTACCTGCCACAATTTACCCCCCTTAGTAGTTAAGAATCTGTGCTGTAGACAATGTGTGTCCGAAAATACGCAAGCCAAACAACACAAAATGTTTATAACAATTATGTGACATATCCATTCTACTCCCGACTACCGGAAGCGTCAAGGCAACGGCTTGACGATTTCCATTCTGTAAAACTATACCTCTTCATATATTAATTCTGTCCAATTGTAAAATATTTTTTCAAAACAGTTCCTTTTTGTATATAATAGGTCATAGAGAAAGAGGGGATTACAGTGCAATCAACAACGAAACAAGGACCTCATAATTCACCTGAAACCCACAGCCAAATGGATATTCCAATCTTTGGATATGAGTTGGTTCGGGATATCTTAGTTCCGGGAATTCTCGGCAAGGATACCCATGAAATCTCTTACTGGGCTGGAAAACACCTCGCCCGTAAATTTCCACTTCTCTCTATCCAAGAAATCACTTCCTTCTTCCAAGAAGCTTCTTGGGGTGAGTTAGATTTAATGGATGAAAATAAAAATGAGATGAAGTTCGAACTTAAAGGAAATATAGTTGAGAGAAGAGTACAAATGAACTCCGAACCTTGCTTTACTCTAGAAGCTGGATTTATTGCTGAACAAATACAAAATCAAAAACAATTTATATCCGAGGCATTTCCTGAATTAAATAAAAAGAAAAATCACGTTATTTTTACAGTTCGTTGGGACCGCAAAGATCCAATAAAGTAAGAAAAGTGCAAGGCGCGTAGCCTTAGGCCACAAGCAAATGTTCTGATACGAAAAGAGTCCGTATTCGACTTTTAGCGTATCAGGTTATTTGACCTCGAGCCTAAAGATTGTATAACATTTTTTGCTTTCTTAACTTTTTAAAAAAATTGGGGCTGTTCAATCTTTTAATAAGATTAAACCGCCCATTTTTTCATTAAAAATTTTCTACTACTGCGCCCAAATTAAAGGCTTCGTGAAGAATCTGGGCAGCTTCTGTCATCTTATCTTCATTGATGACTGCTGACACTTTTATTTCTGAAGTACTTACCATTTTAATTTGTATATTTTTATCGGCAAGTACTTGGAACATTTGCGCTGCAACCCCTGGATTAGAAATCATCCCTGATCCAACAATGGAAACTTTGGCAAGGCCCGCTTCATATTCAATGCTATCAAACCCAATTGTATCTTTTTGGTTTTCGAGCACTTTTACAGCAGCTTGCCGATCTTTATTTTTTATTGAAAAAGATAAATTAGTTTTATTTCCATCGGTTTGACTTTGTATAATAATGTCAACGTCAATTTGATTATTGGCCAGTTCTGAAAAAACAGCAGACAAACCTGTCATTTCATTTTTCAATCCAAAAATCGTTAATCTTGTCATATCTTTTTCAAATGCTACTCCTCTAACTACGAGGTTTTTCTCCATGGATGCTTCCTCCTCTATGACAGTTCCTTCTTCATTTTCTGTACTAGATCTTACTTCAAGCGGCACTCGATAATTTTTCGCAAATTCAACAGCACGTGGATGTAAAACACCTGCACCAAGATTTGCAAGTTCAAGCATTTCATCGTATGAAATCGACGGGAGCTTCCTTGCTTGTGGCACGTATCGAGGGTCGGATGTAAATACACCTGTTACATCTGTACAAATGAGACAACGTTCAGCTCCAAGTGCTGCCGCTAAAGCTACAGCAGTTGTATCAGAACCTCCTCTTCCCAATGTTGTGATTTCTCCATCTTCCGTAACTCCTTGGAAACCTGCTGCAACGATGATTTTTCCTTCATTTAATCTTTCTCTAAGCTGATCAATCTTTACATCTACAATGCGGGCATTGGAATGGATTTTTTCAGTGACGATTCCTGCTTGCCAACCTGTAAAAGATACTGCAGGTGCCCCCATTTCTGATAAGGCCATCGATAAAAGCGAGATAGATACTTGTTCCCCAGTAGCCAATAGCATATCCATTTCACGTTTTTCAGGACTGTCTGTTATTTGACCGGCAAGTTCGAGAAGCTGGTCGGTTGTTTTTCCCATTGCTGATACCACAACTACAACCTGTTTACCTTCATTTTTCAATGAAATAATACGTTTTGCGGCATTTTTAATCTTATCGGTAGTGCTCAGCGAAGAGCCTCCAAACTTGATGACAATTAAACCCATGATTCTGCCTTCCTTCTAAAAGTAATATAAGGCTCTTTTTTAAAATTGTATTGCTTTTGGATAGAATATTTTATTTTTCGCTATTGGTTTGTTCGATTTTGTTATGTCTACAAAGAAAAAGGTTGCAACTAAACTATCGAATACTCCAGCTGTTTAATGTTCTCCGAAAGCCACAATAAAAGTAAAATAGCCTAAAGAAAAAAGCAATGAGCAGTATACTCATTGCTTGTGAACACACATAAAAATTATCACAACATGAGATAGCTCTCCAAAAGGATACAATCCATTTTGACAATCCTACATTTCTTAAACGCAGGACCAGCAGAAAAGAATAAGGAGCTTCTTATCTACTTCGGCAAGCGTTCCCTTTCAAAACCAATCATGGAAGCCCTTCTTCTCATGGTTTTTACTATTGAAAACTTGCAACCTCTATCAGAATAATGAAATTGGAACAATTATAACATTGAGATCATAATTACTCAATAGCTATTTATCCAAATGTTCTTTTAAACTATCAGCAATATTTTTCGGTATTCCTAACTGAATAATTTCTTCAATAGTCGCTTCCTTCATTTTTTTCAATGATCCGAAATGGCGTAATAGAGCCTTTTTCCGGACAGGACCGATCCCTTCTATATCATCAAGCGCTGATTGAAATGCAGATTTCCCACGCAATTGTCTATGAAATGTTATGGCAAATCTGTGAACTTCATCTTGAATTCTTTGCAATAAATAAAACTCTTGACTATTCCGTTCCAACGGTACAATTTCAAGTGGTTCGCCGAAAAGCAATTGTGAAGTCCGATGTTTTTCGTCCTTTGCAAGGCCCGCAACGGGTACATGCAAATTAAGTTCGTTTTCCAAAATATCTTTCGCGGCATCAATTTGACCTTTTCCACCATCAATAATGATTAAATCAGGTAATGGAAGATTTTCTCGCAACACTCTCGCATATCTTCTCCTAACAACTTCTCTCATAGATTCGTAATCATCTGGACCTTTCACGGTCTTGATCTTATATTTACGATATTCTCTCTTATCAGGTTTTCCATCTATGAACACCACAAGTGCTGATACAGGATCTGCTCCTTGTATATTGGAGTTATCAAAAGCCTCGATACGATGGGGAGTATAGATTTGTAAAGCTTCTCCTAGCTTAACGATTGCATGTATTGTCCGCTCTTCGTCCCTTTCAATTAGAGCAAATTTTTCCTTTAAAGCGATTTGTGCATTTTTAGTAGCCAAATTAACGAGTTCTTTTTTTTGCCCCTTTTTTGGCTGTAACACTTTTACATCTAATAATTGTTCTGCTAATTGTTGATTGGCTGATTCAGGAATGAGAATTTCTTTTGGCTTAAAATGATTTGTTTGAGAATAAAATTGTCCTAGAAAAGTGAGAAATTCTTCCTCGTGTTCACTATATACAGGGAAGAGGGAAACATCCCTTTCTATTAACTTACCTTGCCGAATAAAAAATACTTGAACACACATCCAGCCCTTGTCCAAGGCAAATCCAAACACATCGCGATCAGTAAAATCGGATGACATCATCGTTTGCTTTTCCATCGTTGTCTCTATATGAGTAATTTGATCACGAAATTCCTTCGCTCTTTCAAACTCAAGATTTTCAGCAGCTACTTGCATCTTTTTTTCCAAGTCTTTTTTTATAGACGTATAGCCGCCATTCAAAAATTTCGTTATTTCATCGGTCATTTGTTTGTACGTTTCTGAAGAAACTTCGTTTACACAAGGTGCTAAGCATTGACCAAGATGATAGTAAAGACAAACCCGATCGGGGAGTGTTTGGCATTTTCTAAGGGGATAAATGCGGTCTAAAAGCTTCTTCGTTTCATTTGCAGCCTGCGCGTTCGGATAAGGCCCAAAATATTTACTTTTATCCTTTTTTACCTTCCGAGTAATGATCAGTCTCGGATGCCTTTCATTCGTTAATTTAATGTATGGATAGCTCTTATCATCCTTGAGCATTATATTATATTTTGGACTATGCTTTTTTATCAAATTCATTTCTAATATGAGGGCTTCAATGTCTGATGCCGTCACAATATATTCAAAGTCTTCGATTTCATTGACAAGCCTTTGTGTTTTCGTATCATGTGTACCCGAAAAATAAGAACGAACCCTATTTTTTAATATTTTGGCTTTACCAATATAAATAATAGTACCTTGGCGATCCTTCATTACATAACAGCCAGGTTGATCAGGTAAAATTTCTAACTTATGTTTAATTCTTTCGTTCACAATATCACCCCTATCTACCTAACCATTATACTACAAAAGCGCAAGTATCTTGCAGGGCATTCAATTGACATAAAGGATCTCGAAAAAAGAGGGAAGGCGCTGGAGTTAGTCAATGTAAATCAAAATTAAAAAATGCTTTATAAATTTACGAATGAATTATGATTTATAGAAAAAAATCCGAGCTATAAAGCCCGGATTTTTTAACTTAAAGATGCTTATTTACTAATTCAGCTAATGCTTCTTTTGGCTGAAAGCCAACTGTTTTATCAACAAGTTCCCCATTTTTTAAGACTATCAAAGTAGGGATACTCATGATGCCATACTTACCTGCAGTTTCTTGGTTGTCGTCAACGTCTACTTTGACAATTTTTAATTTCTCGCCAAGTTCTGCATCTAATTCCTCCAAAACAGGAGCAATCATTTTACAAGGACCACACCATGGTGCCCAAAAATCTACTAATACAACACCTTCGCTTGTTTCAGCTGAAAAGTTTTCATCTGTTGCATGCGTAATTGCCATATGTCATACCTCCTAAATATACATTCAAAACCTAGCGCAAGTATAACATCATCGATTAAAACGCGCTAATTTTTTGCTCAACTTTGAGCTCCTTCCTTCAATTTGTGAAATTCTTCTGTCAAAAGTGGGACAACTTCAAAAAGGTCGCCAACTATACCATAATCTGCAACATTGAATATATTTGCCTCAGGATCTTTATTAATAGCAACTATGACTTTAGAATTGGACATCCCGGCCAAATGTTGAATAGCCCCTGAAATTCCACAAGCGATATATAAATCTGGAGTTACTACTTTACCAGTTTGCCCTATTTGCAAGGAATAATCACAATAATCGGCATCACAAGCTCCACGAGAAGCTCCGACAGCACCCCCTAAGACATCTGCCAATTCTTGAAGTGGTTCAAATCCTTCTGCACTTTTTACTCCACGACCCCCTGCAACAATTACTTTCGCTTCGGATAAATCAACTCCATCACTTGCTTTTTTTACTACCTCTTTAATGATTGTTCGTAAATCTTTTATTTCAACCGATACGGATTGTATTTCACCGGTTTTATTCTCATCTTTATTTAAAGGCTCAATATTGTTTGGGCGTATCGTAATAAATTCAATACCTTCTATCATTTTTTTCTTTTCAAAAGCTTTACCAGAGAAAATCGGTCTTGTAAAAATACTTTCTCCTTCATTTTCTTCAATACCCGTCACATCCGAAATAAGACCAATATTTAATTTACCAGCAATTTTTGGAGAAAGATCTTTTCCAAGTGCTGTGTGGCCAAACACAATCCCCTCTGGATTTTCTTGCTCAATTACTTTAAGGAGAGCCTGAGAGTAACCATCTGAAGTGTAATGTTTTAATTTCTCATCCTCGACTGTTAGAACACGATCAGCTCCATATTGAAGCATTTCTTTTGCTTGATCATTAATTTTATCTCCAACTAAAACACCAATTACTTCTCCACCATTTGCTATTTGTTTCCCAGCTGCAATCGCTTCAAATGAAACGTTTCTCAAAGAACCCTCTCGCAATTCGCCAAGCACAAGTACTTTTTTTGCCATTCTCAATCCCTCCTTAAACTAACTTATTTAGTAGACCGGCAAGTTCCTTAACTTGATCTTCAATATCGCCTTCCAAAATTCTTCCAGCACTTTTAGCAGGAGGAAGAAAAATGTCAACAGTCTCCGTTTTGGCTTTCACATCATCTTCATCCAAGTCTAGATCATCCAATTCAAGCGCTTCCAAAGGTTTTTTACGTGCTTTCATAATGCCAGGAAGAGATGGATAACGCGGATCGTTTAAACCTTGCTGTGCTGTAACTAAAAGTGGCAATGATGTCTCGATAATTTCGGAATCACCTTCTACGTCCTTAGTCAATAATACTTTATCTCCCGTAATTTCCAGCTTAGTTATCGTCGTGACGTATGGAATTCCTAATATATGCGCAACTCTTGGACCTATTTGTCCGGAGCCGCCATCAATGGCAACATTTCCTGCAAGAATTAAATCTACTTCTTTATCTTTTAAATATTCTCCGATAATAGTAGAGATGGTAAATTGATCACTATCTTCCACATCATCTTCAATATTGATTAATACAGCTTTATCTGCTCCCATTGCCAATGCTGTTCTAAGCTGTTTTTCTGCTTCTTCTCCGTCCACTGTCATAACTGTCACTTCTCCACCAAGTTCATCGCGGACCCGAATGGCTTCTTCAATCGCATATTCATCGTACGGATTTATTATATATTCTGCCCCGTCATCGCTAATATTTCTGTTTGAAACAAAAATTCTCTCCTCCGTATCAAAGGTTCTTTTCGTGATTACAAAAATATTCATATATCGCCCCTCCTAATATAGGAATCTATTAAAATATATTATTTACCTGTAAAATTAGGCTTTCGCTTTTCGAGAAAGGCATTAATCCCTTCCTTGCCATCTTCAGAATCAAAAACAAAACCGAATTTTTTAGCTTCCTGTCTAACTCCTTCATAAAAATGAGGCGTCTTACTAAATTGGAGCAATTCAATAGCAGCTTTTAGTGCTATGGGACTTTTCGCAGCTATTTTTTGAACCATTTCCTTTGCTTTTTCTAATAGCTGTTCCTCAGGAAATGCTTGATTTGCCAATCCCCATTTAACAGCATCATGGCCTGATAAAGGATCACTAGTAAATAACATCTCGGCTGCTTTAGCTGTTCCGACTAACCGAGGAAGTCTCTGCGTTCCCGCAAACCCTGGTATTAACCCTAACTGTAATTCTGGAAGCCCTAGTTTCGCATTTTCACTTACAAGTCTAATATGGCATGACATCGCAAGCTCAAGACCGCCCCCAAGAGCCGCTCCATGAATAGCAGCAATAATAGGCTTAGGAAAATTTTCAACTTTTTCAAAAACATCTTGCCCATTTTCCGCCAGCCTTGAAAATTCCTCTCCATTATCAATCTCGGTAAATTCTTTTATATCAGCCCCTGCTGAAAAAAATCGCCCTTCACCATGAATTAGTATGGCCCGCACTTCCGTGTCTTGCTCAATCTGATCAAGTAGATTCCCAATTTCCTGAATTAGTTCAAAAGATAAAGCGTTCGCAGGTGGTCGATTAATTGTAATAATCGCCGCATTCCCCTCTTTGATATGAGATAAGTATGCCATTCCCTTAACCTCCTTAACAGTTTTATCTAAGTGCACAGCCACGTAAAAGCAGCTTGTGAACAGCAGGCGCTAATGAAACTAAATCGTACTTTTGTTCATTAATGACCCACGTTGTAACGGTTTCATCAATCGTTCCAAAAATCATTTGTCTAGCAAGCCTAATATCTATATCTTTAAGAAATTCATCACGTTCTTGACCATAATGTAAAATATCGTCCATGACGTGTAAATATTCTTTTAATACTTCATTTATTTTCATTCTTAATTCTTTATTTGATTGCCTTAACTCAAGCTGGGTGACAATCGCTAAATTCCGATCTTTTGAAAGAATTTTAAAATGATTTTCAATCATAACTAATAATTTCTCTGCAGCTGTTTCTTTTTCTGCAATTACTTCCTTCATTTTTTCAACGAAATACCCCATTTTTTCATGGAAAACGGATATTAATATATCCTCTTTATTTTCAAAATAAAGATAGATTGTTCCATCCGCTACTCCAGCCTGTTTCGCTATTTTTGAAACTTGAGCTTGATGGTATCCATTTTCAGCGATAACAATCACTGCCGCATCGATAATTTGTTTGTACTTAGGTTTATTCCTTTTCAATACTTTCACCTGCTCTTAAAGCTCATAGTTGTATACTTAAATCAAAACAGTTGAGCTTTGTTATAAAAATGAATGACCATTCATTCATATCTCAATCATAAAGAGTCCTTAATTTTATGTCAAGTAACACAATAAAAAAAGAGCCACGTCGGCTCATAAATATCCATTTTATTAACCGAGTTTTTCATCATGCTGTAATTTATTTCTTTCTTCATCGACCAAAACACGCCGAAGAATTTTACCAACTGCTGTTTTAGGCAACTCTTTACGAAATTCATATATTCTTGGGACCTTGTAAGCTGCTAAATATTTGCGAGCATAAGCATCAAGTTCTTCTTCCGTTACAGTAGCGCCTTCTTTCAACACAATATATGCCTTTACTGTTTCACCACGATACGCATCTGGGACGCCTGCCACAACCAATTCTTGAATGGCCGGATGTTCATATAGCACTTCCTCAATTTCTCGAGGATAAATATTAAACCCACCAGCGATAATCATGTCTTTTTTCCTATCGACTACATAGAAATAACCTTCTTCATCCATATAACCCATATCGCCTGTTAATAACCATCCATCTTTTAGAGTGGCAGCGGTATCTTCCGGCCTATTCCAATATCCTTTCATAATTTGAGGTCCTTTAACAGCGATTTCACCTATTTCATGAGGTGGAGCATGCTCTCCTGTTTCTGCGGAAATGATTGCGGCCTCGGTGTCAGGCCAAGGAACACCAATACTTCCTTTTACTCTTTTCTGACCATAAATAAAATTCGCATGTGTTACAGGTGAGGACTCCGTTAATCCATATCCTTCAACTAGTTTACCACCTGTCAGTTCCTCAAACTTTTGCTGAACTTCAACTGGAAGTGGAGCAGATCCACTTAAACAAGCTTCAATAGAAGAAAGATCATATTTGCTCAAATCGGGATGGTTTAAAATTCCAATATAAATCGTTGGGGCACCAGGAAAAATGGTTGGTCGTTGTTTATGAATGGTCTTTAATGTTGTTTCCACATTAAACTTTGGCAGCAGTATCATTTTATATCCTTGCATGACTGCTATTATTAAAACTGTGGTCATTCCATATACATGGAAAAACGGTAGTAAGCCAAGAATTGTTTCTTCACCTTTTTTTGCCTCATGAAGCCACGCACCACAGGCAGTAGCATTGGCAATTAGATTTTTATGAGTAAGCATAACGCCTTTCGGGTAGCCAGTTGTACCACCAGTGTATTGAAGTATGGCTAAATCATTGTCAAAATCGAATTCATATTCATTCATGATTGCTTTTGATTCAACCATAATATTTTTGAAAAGATGTTGATTGCCTTCATGTTGTACGTTAACAACAATCCCAGTATCTCTTTTTTGTATAAAAGGATAGATGATGTTTTTTGGAAATGGCAAGTAATCCTTGATAGCGGTTACAATAATATGTTCCAGTTTTGTATTTTTCATCACTTTTGTAATACGAGGATATAAAATATCTAGCGCTATAATAGCCTTTGCTCTTGAATCCTTCATTTGGTACTCTAGCTCTCTTTCTGTGTATAGAGGATTCGTTTGTACGACAACTCCTCCAGCATACAGAATTCCATAGTAACTAATGACAGCTTGTGGGCAATTAGGAAGCATAATAGCAACCCGATCACCTTTTTCTATGCCGATACCACGAAGATAATTAGACAGCTTTAAAGCACAGTCATAAATTTCCTTGAAAGTCATTTCTTTCCCCATAAAATGGACTGCTGCTTTATCGGGGTAGTCTTTTGCTGCTTCTGATAAATAAGATTGGACAGTTTTGGGTTCATATTCTAACGTTGTCGGTATTGAGTCTGGATACAATTTCAGCCAAGGTTTCCTTTCCACACAATCCCCCCTCGTTTTAAATGAACAATTTGAAAATTAGAACTTCTCTCCTATATTATATGATAAGAGTTTATTTCATTCAATTATACATCATCAAAGAAATCTAATTCACTTTTACTCTTTAATAAAGGATAATGCTAGTAAGGTGAAAATATGAAGATAAGGTGATTAAAATGAAAATAGGGATGATTGGGATTGGGGATATAGCTAAAAAGGCTTATTTACCCGTACTAACACAAACAAAAGGTATTGAACTGCATATTTGCACAAGAAATGAAGAGACTCTTTTAGACATAGCTGCAAAATACCAGATTAAGCATACTTATCGTAATTTGGATGAACTGATAGCAAGTGGCATCCAGGCTGCATTTGTCCACTCTGCAACTAATTCCCACGAGGAAATAATTGATAAGCTATTGGATCTTGGAATCCATGTGTATATCGATAAACCGATAACATATTTTGGAGATTCATCCAAAAGACTGATTGAAAAAGCTAAGGAAAAAGGGCTTGTCCTAATGGTTGGCTTTAATCGTAGATACGCACCACCGTACAAAGAACTAAAAGAAATCACTAAGCCTAATATGATTGTGATGCAAAAAAATCGGAGTCATCACCCCGCAGATATACGGACTTTTATTTTTGATGATTTTATTCATGTTATCGACACACTGCTCTATTTATATCCATATTCATACGAGGAAGTAATAATACGTGGAAAGAAGAAAAATGGGGAACTTCATCATGTTACATTGCAAATTGAATCGAGTGAAGGAACAGCCATTGGCATAATGAATCGGGATTCAGGCACTACAGAAGAAATTGTCGAAGTAATGAGCTCAGAAGAAACACGAAAAGTTTTCAATGTAAGTGAAGTTACGTCACACAAGGATAAAAAAATTCTACATTATGGAAGTGACGACTGGCAGCCGACTCTTGAAAAAAGAGGCTTTCATCACATAGTTGCTCAATTTCTAGAAATAATTCAAAAAGACACTCAACTATACAATGGCTATGATAAAGATTTGAATACACATTTACTTGCTGAGAAAATTGTTCAATATGTAATGAAATGATAAAAGAAGAGGAAAGATCCTCTTCTTTTATGCATTTATTAAATAAATGATTCCAATGAGAAGAAAAATGCCGCATAATACAAGCATTACTTTTGCCAGTTTTTCCACTACATTCTACTCCTTATCTAGCTTCAGCAACTATAGACTTATTCACTTTTTGTCATTTTCGTAAGATGGCCAAGCTCATTCTACTTATGAAGGCACCTATCACTTCTCCAGCTTTGCGTGTTTCAGTCGAAGGTTAAAAAGAAACGTCTCTATACCATAGTTGATGGACTTACATCCTGTCGGGCCTGTCATCGATAATAGGTGCTTTCACTTTTTTTACGGAATGCCCGCGCCTATAACATAGGAAAGTCCGACTGATATCACGAGCGAAATAAAACCTACTGCACGATTATCCTTTTCTATTTCTTCGTCAATCTTAAATTTTGGGGTTAAAAATTCAAAAATAAAATATCCTGTGAGCAGTAGAAAAAAGCCAAATATTCCCCAACCAATCATGACAAAAAGGGTGTCATGATTCAAAATTGAATGCCTAAACACATTAGCAATTCCAAAAATTTTTCCTCCCGTCGCCATTGCAACAGAAATATTTCCTTTTTTGATTTCTTCCCAGTTATTGTATTTCGTAACTACCTCAAAAATAAATAAAAATAAAACAATACATAGGACTGTTACACTATAATAGCCTGCTGTCTGAATAAATGCATTTTCCCAAAAAGAGTCCATCCCTTATCCCCCTTCGTTCAAAGCAAAAGAACATAATCTTTTTTTATTCTATACTACTTAATTCAGGTGGTTCAGCTTTTCTTTTGAGAGGTAAATATTAGCATCATTTGAACTCTACTACAGTTACACCACTTCCACCTTCACCCGCTTCTCCTAATCTTATACGTTTGACGGAGCGATGATGTTTCAAAAATTCTGTAACTCCCGTCCGAAGTGCACCAGTTCCTTTTCCATGAATGATGGAAACACGTGGATAGTTCGCTAATAAAGCATCATCAATATACTTTTCAACTTTTAATAGTGCATCTTCATAGCGTTCTCCACGCAAGTCTAATTCTAATTTCACATGGTAGTCTCTGCCCTTTATTGTTGCGAGTGGTTTCGTCTCTTTTTTCTCTTCTGCCTTAATGAAAACTAAATTTTTCTCGCGTACCTTCATTTTCATTATTCCAATTTGGACTTGCCATTCGTCTGCCCCAATTTTCTCAACAAGATGTCCCTTTTGACCAAAGGTTGTTACAGTTACTTCATCTCCCGGCTGAAACTCACGCTTTTGCTTTTTCTCTTTTGATGGATCGACACCTTTATCGAGTTTCGGCAAAGCTTCGTCTAGCTTTCGCCTTGCTTCAATTAACTCATGTTCTTTGACAAGGGTTCCGCCTTCAAGTCTCATTTGACGCAGCTCAGCCATTACTTCTTCCGCTTCTGCCTTTGCTTTTTCAATGACTTTCGCAGCTTTTGCCTCAGCATCGTCATACATTTTTTGTTTACGCTCATAAAATTCGATCATTTGTTTTTGAATATCCTGAAGAAGTTTTTCCGAATTTATTAAGTAGTCATGTGCCTCTTTATATTCCTGTTCCGCTTCTCTTCTACTTTTTTCGAGAGATGCAATCATATTTTCTACTTCGTTACTTTCTGTATCAATCATTGAACGCGCAGAGGAAATAACAGTTTCTGAAAGTCCAAGCCTTTTTGAAATCTCAAAGGCATTACTTCTCCCCGGAATCCCAATCAATAATTTATAAGTTGGGCGTAACGTCTCTACATCAAATTCCACACTTGCGTTTATAACTCCAGGCCGATTGTAACCATATGCTTTAAGTTCCGGATAATGAGTGGTTGCAACGACATGAGCTCCTCTTTGATACACCTCATCTAAAATGGAAATAGCAAGGGCAGCACCTTCCTGTGGATCCGTTCCGGCACCAAGCTCATCGAAAAGTACAAGACTTTCATGGTCCACTTTCTTTAAAATATCGACTATATTAACCATATGAGAAGAGAATGTACTTAAAGATTGCTCAATTGATTGTTCGTCACCGATATCAGCAAAAACTTCTTTAAATACAGCAATTTCAGATCCTTCGGCGGCAGGTATTTGCAACCCTGCCTGTCCCATTATTGTCAAAAGACCAACTGTTTTTAAGGTAATGGTTTTTCCACCCGTATTCGGTCCAGTGATAACCATAGTTGTATATTCTTCACCAAGAGTGATATCATTGGCAATCGCTTCATCAATAGGTAAGAGAGGATGACGCGCTTTTAACAAACGGACGATACCCTCATCGTTTATTTTTGGCTTTGTCGCATTCATTTCTTTTCCAAAACGAGCTTTTGCAAATATAAAATCAAGCTCTGTCAATACTCCTACTAGATGATTCAAATCTGCAGCTGATTCGGCTACATTAGCAGAAAGTTCTGCTAGAATCCTGTCAATTTCCTGCTTTTCCTTTAATTGCAGTTCCCTTAAAGCATTATTCAAATCAACAATCGCTTGCGGCTCAATAAAAAGCGTTTGACCTGAGGAAGATTGGTCATGAACAATTCCACCATAATGTGCACGATATTCTTGTTTAACTGGAATGACGTAACGTTCATTTCTTATCGTGATGATGGCATCGGAAAGCATTTTTTGGGCGTTTCGATTTCGGATTAAGCCTTCTAGCTTTTCTCTAATTTTTCCTTCACTTCTTCTTGCCTGTTGCCTAATACTCCTGAGAGCTTCGCTAGCAGAATCTAGAATCTCTCCGCTCTCATCAATGGCATTTTTAATTTGTTTTTCCAGGTCCATTAAAACAACAATTTGACTTGCTTTGTCTTCGAGTATGGGAATATCCACTTCATTTTCCAACAATCCTTCAATAAAGCGCTTCATGGAACGCCCAGCATAAATTGTGCTTGCCGTCTGCATAAGCTCCACAGAATTCAAGATCCCGCCAATTTCTGCTCTTTTCACATGAGGCTTAATATTATGAATTCCACTTAGCGGAGCATGTCCCTTTAATCTGAGCACATGAGCGGCCTCATCTGTTTCATTTTGCATCTCCTTTACTTCATCCAAGGAAGAAGAAGGCACTAGGTTTTGAATTTTTTCTACACCTAATACAGAAGAAGCGAATTCCTCTAACTGAGCGAGGATTTTATTAAATTCAAGGGTTTTTAATATTTTCATATGCATTGTTAAAAACTCCGTCCCTAATCATTTCTCTTCAAAAATTGCAGTAATTCGTCCCGTTCCATCGCATTGATGACTGATGTTTTTTTCACCCAACCTCTTTTAGCGGCAGAAACACCGATTTTCATAAAGTCTAGACTACGAATATTGTGCGCATCTGTATTAATAGCTACTATTACACCAGCATCCATTGCTTTTACCAAATACTCAGTACTTAAATCAAGCCTTTCCGGATTTGCATTTAATTCGAGCGCCGTGTTCGTCTCTTTCGCAAGCTTAATTAATAAATCGATATCTACATCATATCCGTCGCGTCTCCCGATTAAGCGTCCCGTTGGATGGGCAATCATATCAACGTGGGGATTTATTAAAGCATTGTAAAGTCGTTCCATAATTTTTTCTCTCGGTTGCGAGAAGCTGGAATGAATAGATGCAATGACAAAATCAAGTTCTGCTAAGATGTCATCAGAGTAATTTAAGCTTCCATCCGGCAGGATATCCATTTCGATTCCAGATAAAATTAATATATCATCGTATTTTTCCTTTAGTGCTCGAATCTCTTCATTTTGCTGCTTTATACGTTCAACCGATAGACCATTCGCAACCCGCAAAAATTCCGAATGATCGGTAATTGCCATATATTTATAGCCTTTTTCTCTGCATGCTTCTACCATTTCTTCCAAGGAATAAGCTCCATCAGACCATGTCGTATGCATATGAAGATCACCTTTAATGTCCTCCAATGTGATTAAACCAGTAGTAGCTGTGTAGAGATCAATTTCTTTTCCATCTTCTCTTATTTCAGGTGGAATAAATGGCAAATCGAAGTGGTGAAAAAAGTCTTGTTCACTATTGAATGTCAGCACTTCTCCAGTTTCTATATTTTCCACACCATACTCACTTATTTTTTCTCCTCTTTCCTTTGCAAGCTGACGCATCCTGACATTATGATCTTTTGAACCCGTAAAATGATGTAAAGCTGTCGCAAATTCATTAGGAGCTACTAATCTAAAATCAACCGAAACTTCGTACCTTCCGTCCATGACAATTGTTATTTTCGTTTCCCCACTTGAAGTCGCTTCCTTTAAACCATCAATCGAAAGAAGTTTTTCTTTTACAGCTGATGGTGATTTTGTTGCAATAATAAAATCAAGATCTTTTATCGTTTCTTTCGTCCGCCGTAAACTTCCTGCTCTGGAAAAAGCAGTTATTTCTTTAATTTCATTTAAATATGATTCAATATGATTTGCTACTGGCAGCATATATGCAATGGGAAGGCGTGTTGGTTGAGAACCGAATTGAGCAATGGAAGAAAGAATTTTTTCTTGTGTTTTTTTCCCAAATCCTTTTAAGCCTGCCACACGATTATTTTCACAAGCTTCTTTTAAAGACTCGACATCTTCCACACCAAGCTCTTGATACAGCCTAGAGATTTTCTTGCCGCCAAGACCAGGTAGCTGCAATAATGGGATTAACCCTTTCGGCACTTCTTCCTTTAATTCCTCCAATACGGAGGAGGTTCCTTCTTTTACATATTCCTCAATGACAGCTCCTGTCCCTTTTCCTATTCCAGGAATATCTGTAAACACAGTGATTTCCGTTAGACTGCGATCATCTGTTTCCAATGCACCAGCGGCCTTTCGGAAAGCCGCAATTTTAAATGGATTTTCCCCTTTTAGTTCCATATATATCGCAATTTGTTCAAGTAAACGTATGATGTCCTTTTTATTTATTTTCATATTTTTCACCAGCCGTTCATTATTTCTCCCTGAACATATATTAACAAAAGAGGCCGCCCTATGAAAGTTTGCGGGTTCCTTTTTGGAATTCCGCTTTTCGTAGGGACGGCCACTTATTGTTGAATATAATCGAGCCACCATTTATTAACTACTTCCGAAAAATAAGGTGTATTTTTTAATATTATTTCAGATATTGTTGAGTCGGATAGTGCCGTTTGAATTGAAGCAATCGGTACAAGTGCCGCAATGTATAAAAGAATAAAAAGTAATAAATACATTTCAATTACGCCAAGAATACCTCCAGCCCAAATATTAATCACCTTAATAACCGGAAGGCTTGCAACGATATCAAGTGCAGAACCAATGATACCAAGTACTATTCTTACAGCAAAGAAAATAATCGCAAAGGCAATCACTCGGTAAAACGCAACATCGAAACTTATTCCATCCAGTACCATTTTAAAAGTAGCATTACTGCTTAAATCAGGGTAAGGGATCCAAAGCTTAAGCAATGGTGCAAGATCATCATAATAAGTGTAAGCAATAATCAAGGAAACAACGAATCCTATCATGTGAATAAGTTGTAAAATAAAGCCTCTTCTCAATCCAATTAGAAAGCCAAAAACAAGTAAGCCTAATAAAATAAGGTCAAGCATAAAAAGTTCAGTCCTTTAATTGTTTAAATTCTTCAACAAGTTTATCATATTTTTCTTGTAGTTTAATATATTCATGGATAGTATTAACGGCTGTCAACACAGCAAGAGAACTAGTATTAAGATTAGGGTTCACCGAATGTATTTCTCTCATTTTTGTATCGACAAGCGATGCCACTTGCTGCATATGCTCTGTCGTTTCAGTTCCGGAAATGGTATACTGTTCTCCATAAATCATGACCATGGTCCGAATCTTTTCATTTTCCGTCAAACCAATAGCCTCCAATCGCTAGAATCCTATTCCATATCATATCACGAATGAAAATAGATGGGAATATCTTGTCTAAATGTGTGGTACAAATGATAGAGGATTTTAAAGAAAGATAAGTGAATTTCTATATGATATATAGTCTATGTTGAGTATGAGAACCCACTTTCATTAATGGTAGCACTGCCCGAAAGCTAGCGCATGCAATAAAACTCAACTTACAAAGTAATAATATTTTTTATTTGAACAGAAAGGAAGTGTTCATTTGGCTAATATCGTCATTCAATTACCCCTATCACATATTGAAAAAATGGACTCATATTATAAAGATTATAAAACTGGCAAGACACCTCCCGGGGCTATTTTTATTGCGAAAAAAAATGGCTGTACCATTACTGCCTATCGTTCTGGAAAAGTAATGTTCCAGGGAGCTGGGAATGAAGCAGAAGCACAAAATTGGAGTCAATCTGGTGAAAAAATTGAAAAACCTATTTCTAGAAAGACATCAGGATCCCCGCTTCCACCTAACATTTCCTCCATGTCTGCAATCGGATCAGATGAAGTAGGAAAAGGCGATTATTTCGGACCGATGACGGTTGTGGCAGCATATGTAAAAAACGATCAGATGTTACTATTAAAGGAGCTTGGAGTAAAAGATTCAAAGAATTTAACGGATTCGCAAATCATTACAATCGCCAAAGATTTAATTACGTTTCTGCCATACAGTTTATTAAAATTGCCAAATGAAAAATATAACCAATTACAAGCATCAGGAATGACCCAAGGTAAAATTACAGCTATTTTACATAACCAAGCTTTAAACCATTTACTGACAAAAATCGAACCCGAAAAACCTGAAGCAATCCTTATTGATCAGTTTGCAGAAGCATCTATATATTTTCGCCATCTTCAAGGGCAGAAAAAAATCTTGCAGGAGAATGTTTACTTTAGTACAAAAGCGGAAAGTATTCACCTTTCGGTCGCTGCCGCTTCGATTTTAGCAAGATATGCTTTTTTAAAAGCCTTTGACGATTTAAGTGAAAAAGCGGGTTTTCCATTAACAAAAGGTGCTGGGCCTAAAGTCGATCAAGACGCTGCTAGATTAATCAAGGCAAAAGGAATATCTGCATTACATCAATTTACAAAATTACACTTTGCAAACACAAACAAAGCGAAAAAAATAGCTGGATTAAAATAAGGTTGGGCCAAAATACGCCCAACCTTATTTTAAATCTATTTTAATAAGACGATCATCATTTTCTGCTGGGGTTCCCCTGCCATCAGTATTGTTTGTTATAAAATACAAGAAGTCTCCATCAATCAACACATCTCGTATCCGACCGTATCCTTCGATCAATTCACTTGCATCAATTTTTTTAAAATCATAGACCCTTACTGCCTCTCCCCTTAAAGAAGCAATATATAATTTTCCTTTATGATACACCGTTCCACTCGGCGCCCATGTGTCCCTATTTGTATGAAAAATCGGAGATTCCATACCAGGTTTTTGTTCGTCCCCTTGAATATCGGGCCAACCGTAATTTTTCCCTGGACTTATCATGTTGATTTCATCATAAGCACTCTGACCATGCTCCGTTTCATAAAATTGATCATTTTCTGTCCATGCAAGTCCTTGAGGATTTCGATGCCCATAGGAATAAATTGGAGAGTCTTTAATCGGATTATCTTTAGGAATTGATCCATCAAATTCTAATCGCATTATTTTCCCAGATAGGCTATATGTATTTTGTGCCGACTCAGGAACTGCTGCATCACCGGCAGTTACGTAAATCTTGTTATCAGGACCTATTTTAATTCTTCCGCCATTATGAATTTGTGCCCCAGGTATTTTTTCTAAAAGTACTTCTGTTTCTCGCCAAGCATTACTATCTTTAACGATTCGGATGACACGATTTAAAATCTTCCCATCTTCTTCGTATGTATGATACGCAAATGCTTCTAAATCGGTATTAGGGATGAGCTCTAAGCCTAAAAATCCCCCTTCTCCCCCAGCGTAAAGGTGTTTTCGCAGAATAACAGGAAGTTGCTTCTTCTCACCTGTATGTTCATCGATAGAGGTAATGGTCCCATGCCTTTCACTTATATAAAATAGGTTATCTTTCTTAGTTATGGACCATGGTATTTCTAAGTGGTTAGCAAGCTCTATTTCTGTTTTATTTCCAAATGCAGGCTGTTCTTCTTTCTTAGGGAGTGTTTTCTTGTCATTTTTATTTTCCGAACATGCAGAAAGCAATATAACCACCATCAACATCCACAAACTACGGCTGAAAATTAACTTTCCCCAAGATTTCATGGCTTCCACTCACGTCCTCCAAGTTTAGTAAAATTTCACCTAATTCTTTATCATACAGATCAAGTTCATATATATCCCATAAAAATATGTATAGCTCTTCGATAGCTTCCAATTGATTTTTTGTGAGGGTGATATCACTTTTAGTAGATGTTTTTAACTCTTGGAGTGAAGAAAGGATATTTTCTAAAACAACGTCAGTTTTCTTTATTTCCTCTTCTTTTATAAAATGAAAATTAATCCCCATCGTTTGTAATTCTAAATAACTTGAATAAACTCGGTCTATCCCGCCTATTAAATAATCAAGTTGTTTCTCTGTAACCGTATTGTTTTCCCTTATCGTATTAATAGGAACTTTTTTATATAAATCTTGTATTCCCATTCGCATTCCATTAATATAACCTGTAACTTTATCAGGATTATATTGTTGGGATGATTGTTTCCCATAAACAGTCATAACTGCAACTATAGCAAAAAATAAGAATAAATATATTAGCAAACGTCTTTTCTTCATGTCTTCCGTCCTCTTATCATTATTATATTAATGATTGTATAGAATTTAGATCTCTTTGTTAAGTGCCATGAACAAAAGTGAACGTTTTTCTTTAAGGACATACCGGGTAAGTATTGACCTCCTTTAAAGCTTCATCCATCAATTTTTGGATTAGCGTAATAAAAGGCTCCTCTATAGAATTGAAAGAGCAGAAAATTAGTGAGGTTAAATGAATCATGCAATGCTAATATTTTTTTGTATAGTTATAGATCAAAGATTTAAAGGATAAGAGATACTTTAGAAAAGGGAATAACTTTGGAGGTGATTTTCCCTTGTTACTTGGATCCGATCTCCTATTTGCGAGATAAATACAATAAGGAATGAGCCGTTTCGCAACCTCAAATTCTCTGTGCTTAGAGCCTGGTCTCCAATTCACTTCAAAAATCCACAGTTTGCGATCTTTGTCAATACCTACATCTATTCCTAGCTCGTCAAACCGATGATCATATAGTGTATCAAAATGAGTTGAAAACGCTAGGGCAAACTGTTCTAGCAGCTCTTTTATTTCGAGATGTTCGTTACCAAATTCTTCAATTAAAAATGGTACAAGTTCTCCGCGATACCCCCCCCTATTAATGTTACTTATCATTTTTGAATTCCCGCTTATTCGTGGGTAAATCAAGTTTATTTCCCACTCCCCGTTTCCAATTTTTTGAACATGCAGCCGGAAGTCATACGTTAATCCCGCTCTCGTTTTACATTCAATAAATGGTTGCAGTAAATATTTTCTCTCGCGAATAAGACGATTAATAAACACAGTTAATAGCTTTTCTTTGTAGATTTTTTTTACAGTGCCATCAGTCAATTGGTAAGAATCATCGGAGATTTTCTCAATGAACATGACACCGTTTCCGTGATTGCCAGAAAGGGGTTTTATTACTAGCTTTTGATATTCTTGAAAAAAGGGCAAGACATCTTGGCCTCTATTTATTTGAGTAGAAGGAATTAAATACTCGGCGAATTTTTCCCCATTTAGAATCTTATTATATACATACAGTTTATTTCCGACAGGATAGCTTGTAAAAATGGCTATATCTTTTAATTTATTTTTAATAGCTGATTGCCTTTTCGTCCTTGGAGAACTAATGTTAATAATCACTTCCGGAAACTCTATTTCTTTCTGTACCCACTTCCCGCTATCATGGACCCATCCATTAATTTTTCTTTGTTCAAAATCTACACATCCATAGGAAAAATAAGAAAAGTCGACTTCTTCCATTTTTGATACAGCTGCAAAAGCATACGCCTTTTTGACTTCCTCGGGGTTTTTTCGATAGTGGAGCATTCCGATTGAAACCATTAAACCACATCCTTAGGGTTCAAAAAAAATTTTTATCTCCTTCGCGACAGAGGAAATAATTAGCTTAAACGATACTTTTCAACAACCTTGCGATAGGAGGGATCCATTTTTCCAAGTGAAAATTTAAAAAGAATAATCATGTCCTCGTTACTGATCCCGTCTAAAATTGATTCTAATTCATTCGCATCATTTACGAAAAATACATTTGATGGATTCAAGCCCAATGTAATTCCCCTTTCTCCTGTTAAGGCGGCCGAAGAACCAACGGCTATTAAATAATCGACTCCACCATAATTCATGATCGTTTGTCCCATTTTTTCGTGTTGTTCTTTTAATCGATTTCCAAGCCTCTGCATTTTCCCTAAAACGAGGACCTCTTTTTTTCCTTTTGAAATATTTTTTAATACTTCAATTGCTGATTTTACAGAGCTAGGGTTACAGCTCCAAGTGTCATCAATAATTGTGCTACCATTAAAGCCATTATAGGTCTTTACATGCCGTTCCATTCCTTTAAAATCTCGCAATCTGTTGATTCCTATTTCAATAGGTATGCCAATGATTTGTGCTGCTGCGATTGCCGAGAGACTGTTATAAACGTTGTGTTCACCGTATCCTGGAATAAAAACCTCATACATTTCATTTGAGAAATGTAAACGATATTGCATTCCATGAGCTCCATATTTTACATTGGACGCGCGGAAATCTGAATGGTCATTTATTCCGAATGATAGCACCTTTCCTTTGAACGATTCCAATGATAATTTCTTGATGTTTTCATCATCTCCATTTATTACAAGAGTTCCATTATTTGATAAAACTTCTAACATTTCACCTTTTGCTTTCACATATTTCTCTAAAGTCCCGCATCCTTCCAAATGAGCTTCTCCTATATTTGTAATAACACCAATTGTTGGTTTAAAGTATCTACCGCTTATTCGAATGTTTCCAGGGTAAGCAACCCCCATCTCAAATACTGCAATTTCTGTATTTTTATCCATCCCCAATAAATATTGTAAATTTAAATGTAAACCATTTTGGCTAGAGTAGGTACCATGGACTCGATAATCCTTTTTCAAAATATGTTTGATCATTTCTTTTGTCGTTGTCTTTCCACAAGTTCCTGTAACTCCGATAACAGGGATCGTAAAAAGTCCCCGATAATAATCGATAAAATCCAAGAATGCATTCTTGCTATTCTCCACTAAAACGAGGCAAGAAGAAGAATCTAAATATCTTTCCATACGATTATCTTCCGTCACAATCACATAATGGCTTTTTCCAATGAGTAAGCTTGGGTCGATAAGCTTTTTACTCAAATGGAAATACAATGAATGATCCTTTAAGTTTCTTAATTGTCTACAAACATTATGAATTTCTAAATTATTGTCACCATGAGTCAAGTGACCATTAATAGCTGTTAAAACCTCGGATACTCTAAGTACCTTCATAAAACTTACCCCTATTCGATCTTGGAATTTAATAGATATGACGCATAACTCATCGGTGTGGCATAAGTAGCTTTCCAAACATCATGCATGTTCGCTCTTCCAAAAGTAATTCGCAAATCCCTTCCATTACATTCGATAAACATTGGAAATCCTTTTTGTGTAATGCCAATATCAAAACCTACATCTGCAAGATTAGGGAACTGCTCAGCTAATACTCTTACTGCTTTAATGGAAAAATCCTCAATATTTTTATAAACTTCGTCATAGTTAAGTTCCTTTGAATCCATTAATAACTCCTCAAGTGGCTTACAATCCCCTCCTTTGGCAACATTCGTAACAAATCCACCAGATTTCGCTACCTTTCCAACAATTCCTGTTACTTGCCATTCACCAAAACCATTCTTTTGAACTGAAACGCGCATGTCAAAGGGACTCCCGCCGTAAGTAGCTAATGGAATGCGCTGCTGAATAATGTAATAGCTGTTGGAAATCTTCCTATTTAATATATCCGGCCATTCATTTGTAAATGGGATTTGAATACTTGGTTCACCCTTTTTCCCGTTGAAGGAAACTTCCCATTTTGGTTGATCTTTTATTCGTTCTACCTTGATAATCCCACTACCAAGACTTCCACTATTAGGTTTAATAATGAGTTGATCATGCTTTTCGAGCATCTTCTGAAAATTTCCCTTGCTGGCTTTGACTGTTTCAGGCAAGTGAGGCCGCAAGTCTTCATTTTGCATTAATGTTTCATAAACTTTCATCTTTCCATAGCGATTCCTTTCATTAAAAACGATTACTCCAGCTTCTTGAAGACTTTTAATTTTTTCTTTTGCCCCCTTTGTAAAAAAAAGACCTCGATTATGAATGACCGATGGTATTGGAATTTCTCTTTTTACATAATTTCCGTTTGTTTCTTTTACAAATGCTATGATTTGTTTAGTTTTCAAATTGATGTCACGTAACCTAAAAAAACATGGAACCAAACCATATTGTTCACATGCTTCTTCATAAAATGAAATCCGTTCAAAATATGAACGCCCATACTTAATCCCACTAAATATCAATCCATCTACTAAGATTCCAATATTTGAATTACCCATTTCAAAACCTCCAGTTCGATAAAAGCAAGTGAAACTTTAATCAGTGGGGGGAACTGACGTTCAGGACGTACTAGTTTAGACTAAACATTGGGATAAGGAAAGCTTCGGTAGCAAGGTCTTGCACGAAGGAAAATATTTTCTTTTTTGAGGATATGGCGTTCTTAGCTGCCTTACTCCCCACATAAGTTTCTTCGATTCCTTGAACCTTCGTATGGTCCCCGTTAATCTGTGATAAATAAGCTCGTTCCTTATTCTATTAAATGCTGAGTAATGATACTTTGTAACGGCGAATGACTTTTACTATTAAATTTATTACACAGGATTATGAATAAAAGCAGAAGTGCCTGATTAGCGACGTATAAACTTTTTAGCGTTCTGAGTAGATAAAGGAAGGCCTAAAAGGCGAGCCGATGTTGACTTACGCAAACAGACATCCAAAGTTTGCTAGTCTCTGGCTGCTTGCGCTAGACAGAAATTATCTTCATGAAGTTACCCACAACGTTTTAAATTTATAATTTCCTATGAAAACGTGAAAGAAGGTAAGCTCCATAGAAGCTTACCTTCCTGTATTTCTTCATTCTTTCCAGACTTTAAAATATTCATAAATCCAATCTCCAAGTTCTTCCCCAACACCATTATGATGTTCCGCAGATGCCCGATTATCTCTTAATCCTTGAATAATGCTAAGGTTGTCTCCATGCGCTAGAATATAGGTAACGAACGGATAATCAACCAAAGTATGGTTTTTCACGAATTCCCGAACTTTAACATGATTTTTAGTAGCCCATTTAAAAGCCGTTTTATTTATATCTGACCTTTTAGATGACTTTGGAAAATCTCCATTGGAAAAGTTAAATACTGTGCTACTTCCACAATATTTATAAAATTGATCCTGTTTCCAAATCTCACTTTGTAATACATTCACCATAAATCCTTTATTTATTATCAATGCATTAGAAATAGGAAGTGATCGTATATATTCCACGAACCGATAGTGTATCCAATCATCCGCATCCAAAGGCATGAAGTAGCCAGAAAACCCATTTTTTCTTAAAAATGCACCAATTACCATGCGTTTGCGAAGTTTATCCCTAGTTGCCCTTCTGGCATTTAATGGGGGAGGGAATTTTACAGATAACCATGTAATCCTTTTATCATTTAGTTCCTCAATATTTGGCTTTTCATGTCCGGCAATGATAATACGAAAATTTTGGTCTGTGTTGTTTAATAATGATCTTAATGTCAAGCCCAAGTTGTCTTGAACTTTTTGCCAATCATGGGAAACCTTCTTACTCTTAAAAGAAATAGCAAATGCTATTTCTGGCTTTTGCTTATCACTTTCCGAATTTATTCGAGTTTCATGAGCAGTTTCCTGAAAAAATTCTTCAACTTGGTCTAACTGTTCTTTTAAAGAGCTAAGTGAGTTAGACATTTTTACCTCCTTTAGAATCGATTGGCTAAGGAAAAGCTTTTTTAATTAACTTTCCGATGCGACTGATTTTTAAATCTGTTATTATTCTTGCCTTCATTTTTATGCTAACCTACCATTCCTATTCGGAGAGCTTAACTCTAATTGTTTTAACCCTTTCTATAACTTTTTATTGTTTCATAGTCACTTTTGTCCTCAACCTTATTAAACATAGCAATATTCGGCGTCAAGTTTGCTTCAATAATCCATATTTTACCTTCTTGGTCAATTCCCATATCAAGCCCTATAAGGCGGCTTTTCGTATAATATTTTTCTAATTGTCTAGCTGTATTTAAAGAAACCTGATCCAATTCAAATATTAATTTTTGTATAAGCTGAGAGTTTAAAGATGATCTTTCAATAGCTTCTTCTACAGGTACAAGCTCTTTTGCCGCACTTGTTATGATAAAACCGTCCCTTGCAATTTTTGCAAGTTTACCAGTAACAATCCATTCTGAAGAATTTCTTTTACGTTGCACAATTACCCGAATATCAATAGGACTATCATCAATTTTAGCCAATGAAATCCATCTCTGTATGATATACTGCCTTTTAGGAGAGCAATGATTCTCCCTTAAATATTTAAACAATGGCTTTTTTCCGTAAATAGTAGTTTTGTTTAGTCCAGCTTGAATCTCAAATTTTTCCTCATCGGATGAGGTTACTTGAATAACTCCCTTTCCTTTGTGACCAAAGCTTGGTTTAATCATAATTTCACTATGCAGATCCATCATTTTCCAGAGTGATCCTTCTGAAAATAATTTAGTTTCAGGAAGATAAGGTGCAAGATTTTCGTTTTCTAAAATCAACTTATATTTAGTCCACTTCCCAACGGAAACGCTCATATGTGTATCTCCCTTATTAGTTGTTTTTCCATTGATAATCGGCCTTCCAATCGAATAGTACTCAATTGGAAACTTCTTCATTTCATTTAACGAATAGCAATTCCTACCATCAAAAATAATAGGACGATTCATTAGCTCTACATATTTTTTTAATGGAAAATCAATAATTTCTCTCCATTCAGTAACAATGAATACTGCATCTGTTCCATGAATGGCTTTCTCGATATTGCTCATAAATTGAACCTCAGGCCGCAATACTCTCTCTGCTTTTTTAACTGCGATTGGATCATAAGCAGTTACCCCCGCTCCTTCCGCTATCAATCTATTTATAATGAAGATCGATGCTGCCTCACGGATATCATCTGTGTTTGGTTTAAATGCTAAACCCAATACGGCTATCTTTTTACCTTTTAAAAAACCAAATCGTTTCTTCGCTTTATCAACAAGAAGAGTTTGCTGCTTGTTATTCACGTCAATGACTGTTTTTAATAAGTGGAATGAATAATCCTTATGCCCCGCTATTTGATAAAGGGCATTCGTGTCTTTTGGGAAGCAAGATCCCCCGTAACCAATTCCTGCTTTCAGAAACTTAGTACCAATGCGTGAATCTTGCCCCATACCAATTGCGACATCTTCAACGTTCGCACCTACATGTTCACATATAGTTGCAATTTCATTAATAAAACTTATTTTTGTTGCTAAAAATGCATTTGATGCATATTTAATCATTTCGGCACTGCGAATGTCGGTTTTATAAACTGGTATTTGAAAAGGTTTGTTGATTTCTTCAATGATGGTAGCGGCGTGTTCACACTCTGCCCCGATAACTATTCGGTCCCCATTGAAAGTATCATGTATAGCTGAACCTTCTCTCAGAAATTCAGGATTTGAAACAATATCTATTTTTATATCGGATACTAAATATTCATGGATTATTTCCTTAATTCTTTCATTTGTACCAACTGGAACCGTGCTCTTTGTCACTACAATGACATCACGTTTTGCATGAAGAGCGATCTGTACTGCAACTTGTTCAATATGAGTTAGATCTGCAGATCCATCTGTCTTTTGTGGAGTTCCAACTGCTATATAGATGACTTCCGAATCCTTAAAGCCTTCCGCGTGATCAGATGTAAAGCTTAAACGTCCCCTTTCAATATTAGTTATCATTAATTCTTCTAAATTTGGCTCGAAGATAGATAACTTTCCAGCTTTTAATTTCTTTACTTTTTCTTGGTCTATGTCTATACAAATCACATTGTGCCCGATTTCTGAGAGACATACACCGGTAACTAAACCCACATATCCCGTGCCTACTATGGCAACATTCCTCATGTTGATCGATCCCCTCACAAACTTGGATGAAAGTTAGCTCCCTTCATTCATATGATTTACTTATTAACCGAATATCGATGGTGCCTCCAAATATAATGGCACTCATTTTCCACTATCAGCTTTATTCCCCCTAATATTTTCTAAAAATTGTCGATAGCTTCTTTTCATTCTTTTTAACCGTAACCCCCAATCCAACCCGCAATGGTGCATAATAAGTGGATTTTTAGCGACATCTTTTCGATTTGGTCGGCTATTCCATTTAAGAGGCAACTCTCCGATAAGCGATGAATATTTCGTAGGACCATCATAGGAGAGAATACGAACATAATTATTTTTAAAACCGAGTAGTTCTAAAAAAGCTTGTTGATCCCACCATCCACGACGATGTTTTCTCTTAAATTTCCAAACTTCCTCTAATATTTCTAGTGTTCTCGGGTCCCTTTTCGCAACGATAACACCAGAGTTTGGAAAAAGCGGCACCCTTCCAAAATAACTTGTCATATAGACTACATGATCGGTATTTAGTTCATTACGAATATCTACTCTTGGATCTACAAAGATGGTATCAGAATCCATCCACATTACAATTTCATAGAATTTTAATAAGTTATATAATAATATTATTTTATGTTTTTTAGCCGTTTCGTTTGGAAGCAGCTTTTCTTTAAAAAATAAAGTATCAATCTTATGAAGCTTTCCGTAATATTCGACGGTTGGTTTCATAATATCAAGTGAATCCTCATGATTCTTACCTGTTGCTAAACAACATATCACCATATTACTGTTAGGTGTAAGAGAAAATTCATACGAGGGAATCATTCCATCTCTCCTTTAAGTTGAACGAATTTATTTCGTATTCACTAAGTTCATTAAGTATTTTCCATAATCACTTTTTAATAAGGGCTTAGCTAATAATTCTAATTGCTCTCTTGAGATATGCCCTTTTTTGTACGCAATTTCTTCTATGCATCCTAATTTCAAGTTATGATGTTTTTCGATTTCTTTTACATAATGTGCCGACTCAAATAGGGAACAATGTGTACCCATATCAAACCAAGAATGTCCTTCCTCTATAAGCACAACATGTAATTCGTCCATATTTAGATAGGCCTTGTTTACATCAGTTATTTCTAATTCCCCTCGTTCAGAGGGCGTAAGTTTTTTTGCGATTTCAACAACACGATGATCATAAAAATATAACCCTGGAACTGCATAGTTTGATTTCGGATTTATTGGTTTTTCTTCGATGGAAATTACTTTTCCAGCATCATTAAACTCTACTACTCCAAAACGCTCAGGATCACGAACAAAATAACCAAAAATAGTTGCACCTGTTTTCCTTTTCAAAGCATTACTTATTAATGAAGGCAGATCATACCCACAAAAAATATTGTCACCTAGTATTAAGGCAACATTATCGTTACCTATAAACTTTTCTCCTATAATAAAAGCTTGGGCAATACCTTTGGGTGATGGTTCTGCTTCATAGCTTAAAGTAAGCCCTAATTGTGAACCATCTCCTAATAACTCTATAAATTTAGGCTTATCATTTGGTGTGGTAATGATTAAAATTTCATTTATATCCGCTTGCATTAATACAGAAAGCGGGTAATAAATCATCGGTTTATCATAAACAGGCAGCAATGTCTTGGAAATTACCCTAGTTAAAGGACTAAGTCTTGTCCCAGTTCCTCCAGCAACAATAATCCCTTTCAAATTGCCCCTCCTTTCTTCCTTTCACCCTCTTTTGTTCTGCGGTATTTTCCCAATAACATAGCAAAAAATCATATTCAATCGATCCGACATCTGTTGTCCTACATAGTATTCAATTACAAATTTTATGGATAGGTTTCTATCATTCTTCCTTAAATTTAGGGTAGAATACAGATTTACAAAATGAATCACGTCACACCCAAGACCTCATAATATAAAAATATGAGGATTAGGAGGAATCGAGATGGTTTCTTTAATTGCGTGTACCATTAGGGACAATATGATGAACAACATATTTGAGAATTTTGAAAGACAAAAATGGGAAAAAAAAGAGCTAATCATAATTTTAAATAAAGATGATATGGAAATTGAGAAGTGGCAGAAACGCTCAAAGTGTTATGAAAATGTTTCTATCTACCAGCTTTCTGAAGAAAAGACTTTAGGGGATTGCTTAAACTTTGGAATCGAAATGGCTCAATATGATATTGTCGCAAAATTTGATGATGATGACTACTATTCTCCGTATTATTTAACTGAAGCTATGGAAATATTTACAACAACAAATGCTCAATTAGTAGGTAAAGGAATATCCTTTATGTATTTTGAAAAAGATAACCTATTAACATTGCGTATTTTAGGAAGTGAAAATAAAGCAGGCAAGAGTGGGCTTAAAGGTGGAACACTCATTTTCAGGAAGGAAATCTATCCAAAAATAAAATTTCCTTCAATAAAAGGCTCTGGTGAAGATAGCAAATTCGTTGTTATGTGCAAAAGAAATAACGTCAAAATCCATACAACGAGCAGATATAACTATGTGTATATAAGAAGGGCAAATAATAATTTTCACACTTATAAGCGCTCTAACAAAACATTAAAACAAAAAAGCCAAATAATAGGAAAAATAAGTGATTATATTCCTGTTATTACGAAAGCTTTTGGAAGTAATAACGATTCATAAACTTTAAAAACGATGTGTGTACCATAAAGGCTCTAACTGTATGAAAAGTTAGAGCCTTTATGGTATTTTTAATAATCATTTAGTCTGAGTTATTGAACCTTCACTTTTCTATAACTTCTTATCCGTTCATAATCACCATTAGCCAGCTTTTTAAACATAGAAATATTCGGTGCCAGATTCACTTCGATAATCCATATTTTACCTGCTTGATCAACCCCAATATCAATGCCAAACGTTAGCCTTTTTGGATAATCATTTGTAAGTTTTTTAACCGCTTTTAAGGATAGCTGATCTAATTTCACTAATAGTCCCTCAATTTGGTCATTGCTTAGTGTTGATTTCTCTAACGCTTCTTCCACAGTCAAAACAGCTTTAACGGCATTTGTAATAACAAAGCCATTTGCAGCAACTTTCACAAGTTTACCCGTGACGTTCCATTCGGGAGAATCTTTTTTTCGTTGCACCATTACACGAATATCAAATGGAGATTCCCCGATAGTTGCCAAAGGGATTCTTTGCTGTACGACATAGCGCTTTTTTTTTGAAATGTGGTTCTCCTTCAAGAAATGATAAGTTTCCCTCTTTCCATTTAAGATAGTTTTTTGATATCCGCTATGAATCTCAATTTTCTCATCTGGCAAAGAAGATAGTTGGATAACCCCTCTCCCTTGATACCCAATACAAGGCTTAATCATGATTTGGCCGTATTGATCTAACATTTTCCATAACGACTCTTCAGTTAATAACTTTGTATCAGGCAAGTGCCTAGAAAGTTCCTCTTCTCGTGTCATCAGTTTATGTTTTGTCCATTTCCCAACAGAAACGCTCATTTCATTTCCCCTTTTTGTATATTAAGAAGCTTTAAAAACATATACCTCTATCGTTGTTACTATCCTATTTAAACGAGGGGGCATTTTCTTGTACCTTTCCCCTATTGCTTGATTTAAGATAATATATGTAATTGACTATTTTAGCAAATAACAGGAATACACCTAGTCCGACTTTTCGTCATTTTAATATACATATTATGAATGAAACGAAAGGAGGGGAAATAATGGGGATTTTTCAACCTGGCTTACTAATTGGTTTTGATTGTAATGAGGTTCTACCAAATTCTCTAACTGGCCATCAGACTGTAACACTTGCGACTGTAACCCTAAATGTTGAATCGAGTAGTAACACAGTTTGGTTAACAGCTTATGCAACTTGGTCTGCTTCAAATACCTCTAACGACGTTAAGTTCAGTTTTGTACGTGATGATGGAAAAGTAATCTGCACTGCAACCGATCATCCTGCTAGCGTAGATACTTTCACTACTGCTTTTACTTGTTGTGATAAGGCGCCTCTTACAGGGATTCATACCTACCAACTTCAAGCGACAGGAGTTGGACCTAATGCGAATACAAAATTTACATTTAGCACAGGAGATTTTGCAGGAGCAGTTATAAACACATAACATCTAACTAATATCGGATCGGTAGCTCTAAAGAAAACCGCAAGACGCCCGCCTATTGGCGACAGGTATATTTTATGAGAAGGAAAAAGTCTACTTTATGACTTTGGCTTTTAAAACCATTGGACCTCGAGCCGATGGCGGCTGGCTATTCATTAAAATCTTAGTTCTATCAATAAGACTGCTAATAAACTTATACTTTGTTTATAAAAAAAATGGCTCTAACTTTCCTTAAGTTAGAGCTTTCTTTTTGACTTAAATTAAAATGTTGCAAATCTCCTTCTAAGCCGATTAGCAATTAAGAAAGGGAACTCATTGCAACATGCTTTGCATATAATATTGGATTTGACTTAACATGATAATACATTTTTCGATCCTTTATCATCAGCGGAAAGTCATGATCATGTCTTTTGTTGATCTCGATTATCCAAATTTTCTCCTGTTCATCAATCCCAATGTCTATACCAAAATCTGCATAGGCACCTACATCCTTTTCAATATGGAAAGCGAGTTTACAGCATACACGTATGATTTCTTGATATTTTTGAAAGGCCTTTAATTCATCATAACCAAATTGCATTTTCAGTGCTTCTACCGCCTCTTTTGCAAAACCGCTTGCTTTAAAGTTTGAGGAAATGGCATGTGTTTTTCCAAACCTTGCGATCATTCCTGTACACTGCCAGAACCCAGTTTCATTTTTCTGCAAAATAACCCGGTAGTCCACCTTTCTATCTTCAAAGGCATGTAGTCTAATAGGCTGCTGCAACAAATAATATGAGTGATTTGAAAGAAATTTTATCATTTCAGTTTCAGACATACACCGTATTTCGTCGTCATAATTCTTAATCATTTGATAATAATGATCCTTTTTCTCGATATAGTGAATTCCTTTTCCCCTTGAACCACTTTTTGGTTTTAAATAAACCCCATTATACTTTTTTAGGAAAGTATCCAAAGACTCTTTATTTATTTTCTTCGTTGTTTCAGGCAAATAACCCCTTAACTCTTTATTTTGGGAAAGCAAGTTCCAAAACTCCCATTTATCAAAATAACTAGAATTAAAGAAACTTTTACCCATTTTTGAAGAAAGAGCTTGAAAAGTAGTTCTTGAAAGTTCAATCCTTCTGAAAATCGCACCAGGAAAAGGCAATACAACTCTTCTCCAATTATTATGAGTTTCAGGATCAAACACATAACCTGTTATTTTATCATTAGTAAAATCCATTTGGTCTTCACTAAAAACAAAAAGAACGCCGTTAATTTGTTTGTAAGCTAAAGTATAAACTAGATATCGCTCCAAGTTTTCTTTTAATTTTCGTTCATGCTTTCCTAAAAGGATTCCGATTAAAGGACCAATAATAAGTTCTTTGTTTTTAAACAAAATTTCATATTTTACTATCGTATCAACCAACAGCTTTTGTATAATACAATCACTAAGTTGAATTGTATATCGGTCGCTTAATGTTTTGATATTTACAACCGCTTCAGTCTTTCTCTTTCCATATGAAATAAATATCCTTTCGTTATCTACGATTCCAAACGTTTTCGCCGTGTTTTCATCCAAACATATATTAGGCTCATTTGAGTTTCCTAGTATGATATTATAAAGCGTCATTTCAATTCACCCCTAAAGCCTGCCACCCATTTTGAATAGTGTAACGGTGCTGCTTTTGTTTGGTAATAAAGCTGGGAATCATTTGCATCAAGGGCAATGGTCATATCCGGAGACCGATTATTGATTTCAATAATCCAGAGATTTTTATCTTCATCCATACCAATATCAATTCCAATATAGGCCAAATGGATCCCTCTTTTCTCCAATAATCTACAGCACAAAATGGAGATTTGCTCCATTTCTTTATATTTTTTATAGGCCTCTTTGAAATCTCCACCATACATTTCACTTAAAGTTTCCCATGACTTTTCTGCAGATCCTCCACTCGATATGTTGCTGACGATACTTTTTTTTTCGCCATACTTAGCTACCATGCCAGGGACAGCCCAGGACCCATTGCGGTCTTTAATGACAATTGCTCGAAAATCGATAACTCGATCATCATATTTCAGTAATTGGATTCCTTTTTGAAAAATATATTTTTTTAGATTTAATTCTGTTTCCAAATAATATTTTACTGCTTCCCAGTTATCTAACACTGTGAGCATGTTTAATCCGCTTAACCGATACTGTAACGTATATTCTTGACTGCTTTTCGTCAACTGATAAATTCCCGATCCCTTCATGCCTGAAATAGGCTTCAAGAAGATGCATCCACTTTCGTCTAATAGTTTCTTTACTTCTTGGAGATTCACTGCTAAACCGGTCTCCGGCAAGTATTTTCTTAATTCAGCATTTGTAGAGAGCCACTGCCACATTTCCCATTTATTAAAAACATGAGAGTTAAAATATTTATTACCAATTAGATTTTCTAAGATCAATCTTTCAACTTTATTCACTGTCTTCCTACAATAGATAACTGAAGGAAAGGGAAAAGTCCCTTTCATCCATTCTTCTTCAATTGGATTATAAGCAAAACCATTTACGATTTTGTTCTCTTGGTTAATTCCATCAGATGTTACCAAGAGAATAAGGCCGTTTAAATGCTCGTAATCAATTAAATATTTTTTATAGATTCTCATTCTTTGCCTCGTCATTTCATCGAACTTTCCTAAAATGAAGAGACCAATTATAGGACCGATTAATAAAGCTTCTTCCTCGATTGTTACTTCATATTCAAGAAATTCTGGAAGTAAAAAACCGGTAAAAAGATCAGCTGAGATATGAATGACCGATTCTTCTTCCTGATGCTTGAGCAGGGTTACTGCATTTTTTTCTATCACTCCAAACTTTACGTTAATCAACTGAAACTCAGAGACGGATAACTTATCCAAAACTTTAGAATGAAGGGCGATAGAATGGCTAGATGTATAATTGGTTATGATTGTAAACTTCATCTATACCTTCCTCCTTTAACAATTTAAATCCCTGTAAACAAACAGCATAAAAAAGAGGCTGGTATCGTATTTTTAAATACATGTTATAGTCCATCGCTTTAAACCCTTTGAAACTCGGATAAATATTTGCCTCGAGTATCCACGGGAACCCTTCTTCATCCAATGCAATATCTAAACCAAACTCAGCAAAATGACCTTCTTTTTTGTCCATTAATTGACAAAATCTTCGGCAAAGCTCTACTATATTTTTTTGAATCTTTGTATACGAAAAATCTTTACCTGACTCTTGGATCACTTCTTCCAAGGTCATTGCTTTTCCACCACGGGCAATATTGGTCAGATCCTGATTCTCACCAGCTACTCTGCACTCTATACCAGAACATCTCCAGTTTTGTGGATCATATTTTTGCATGACTACCCGAACATCAAATGGCCTGTCTTCTACCTTAATCAGCGGGATAAAAGTTTGATACAAATAGTTTGGGCTGACTACATCTAACCGATTCAATAATTCTTCTAACGATTTAGCCTCATTAAAAAAATGTCGAACTCGAATACTTTTACTAAAATCAGATAATATAAACCTCTCTAGGTTGTTATTTTCATATTCAAGAATATAAATTCCACGGCCACGGGATAAGTGAACAGGCTTAATAATGATTTTTTGTTTTACTTTTACAAAATCTATTAGTTTCAAGATGTCATTTTTATCTTTTAATAAATGAGTGGTAGGCAAATGTTTTTTTATTTCTGGTTCTTCCCTTAATAAATAAAGGTCGGATTTCTTAAAGTGGTGGGAATTGAACAATTTATTATTAGTTATTTCAACTAACCGTTTAATCCGCTCTTGTTTTTGATGGAAATTTCTGCGGAATAATGTAGATGGAATTGGAGCTGAATCATATCTCCAACTTTTTGCGACTGGATCATAGACCATGCCATAAGCAATATTCTCATCCCAGTCTATAGAGCGCGGGGAAAAAGCAATGACTAATCCTCCATATCTTTCATACTCTCCAAAGCGGTCTTCATATTTTCTCATATATTCAAGGTTATAATTCTGATTTTTTTCACCTAATAGGAAGCCAATTGAAGGTCCTAAAACGATTTTCCCATTAGAAATTTTAAATTGATACACTAAATCAGTAGGAATGTGCATTTTTTTTACAGCTGAAGTAGATAAATAGATTTCAACGGGAAAATTAAAAGAGTTATTACGTAAAACAACCGACTCTTCATTTATTTTAAGACGACATGTTTCTTCTTTAACTCCGAATAATATGGTCATTAAATCATTATTCCGGACAGAGGAGATAATCCCCTTTGGCAGCTTAATGATCATCTCATCATGATCAAATGTTTTTAATTTTACCCAGATATTAACCGATTGTTCATCTAAATCCTTTGAATGTTCACTGTCTGTTTCGGGAAGCAATGAATACTCATAGGGGGTTGGTTCTATTTCATTCTCTACCGTTTCACGATTTTTCATAATGAGGTCCTTTGCCAGCTCGATTGGCCATTCTATAATTTTTTTACATAATTCAGGATTCCAATCAGAAAGGTCATTTATTATGCTTCTCACGGTACAAAGTGAATTTAATTGAAATTCTCCAGACTTAGTGATGATAAATTCAAGCCCTATTTCATAAATCCCTGGATAATAATATTGAATGATCCTTAATATTTCTTGTGCAACCTTCCTTAATTCTTCCTCCGATTCTTCCTGAACCTTATTCTCTCCTACTGCGATTTCCATTGCTTTCAAAAACGAATATTTCTGATTATTTACATCCTTGCCGAATAGAACCGGTATTTGCCAATTCCCATCTGATAATTTTTGTCCCAATAAATAAATAGTAGATGAAGAAGTTTCCTTAGTATCATCCTCTACCATATATTTATCGAATACTGAATACGATTTAATTAATTCATATAGATCTTCCTTTTTTATTAAATGATGTTCATTTATGATGTGTAAATCTTGATGCTGGGAAAGCTTCCTTATTTTTTTTATGTTTTCTTTTTTGTTATATTTCTTTGTACTATAGATGATTTCCGGAAGATCCACCTTTCCAACTTTGAATACTGAATCTCCATCGATTTTAATCGATTCTGCCCTAAAGTCATTTATAGAAACATTTTGTATTGTAAAAAATAATATATTAAGCTTGAGTTCTTCACCTTTTTTAGCGTATTGATAAATATATCCATCCCTCTTTCCAGTATTGCGGATTAACCGTCTCCATTCCCGCTTGGAAAGTAAGATCCCGACGGATTCCTTTTGCATTTCCTGAGCCTCCTAGAGTGAATTATTATGTCCCTAATCATAAAATATATATTCATTCCCTTTAGAAAGTGTATAGGCAAAGCCTGTATTACTTCATGATGTAAATATCTATATATTTTTGAAAAAAGATGACAGCTAACTTAGAAAACCAGCTGTCACCTTTTTTCAAATTTTATCCAAAGGGTAATTTAGTTGTTCCATAACATTCCAACATTTTATTCCAATATGATGTAGAGTATTTGGATCAGTCGTTCCCTTTTTAATACCACCACTTATTTTAACATTTAGTACACTATTCAATTCTTCTATAGTGATATCAGCTACATCTAAGAGCATATTTACAGCTTCCGGTTTTTTCTCGATAATGTCTTCATACTTTAGAAAGTACGTTTCAGGATCCTTTTTTGCAAAATCAATATAATATGTTACATGATCTATCCATTTCTGTGTAAACTCATCTATGGAATTATTATACATTTCCTTTCTTAAATTCTTGGAATGGCTTTTCCATACGTCTCTAGGATCACGAACAAGTAATATAATTTTAGTTTTAGGATAGCATTCTCTAAATAATTTCAGTTCAGCTGGACCGTATCTTACTTCTTTAAACCCGATGATATCATGGGTTTTACTATGTTCCTCATATAGATTATCTAAAAAAGCTTTCACTGAATGATGAACGGCATTTTTAATAAATTTATTGGATGGGGACATACAAGCAATCCAATTAGATGGATTTTCATTTTCATTAAAATAATATTTTCTTTGTTTTTCATACTTGCTTGAAAAATTGCTTAGCTTCTTTTGAATTTTACAAAAATCTGTTAAAACTCCATTATGCTCTCCCCAAATTAATGTTTTCTTTCTGACATTAAATATTCGCTGTAACAGCGTAGATCCTGAACGATGATTAGCTGCAGAAATCAAAACATCCATCTATTTCACTCCACTTTCTAAGGTTTGAAAATCTATTGATCCCAAAAAAAATTTTTTCAAACTTTTCTAGAGAAGGTAATATGATCTATAGTAATCTACTAATATATTTCTAGTTTTTTTATTCATTTTTTTGTTAGAATATCTCCTTTTGATATACCCCACGATAATAAAATACTCAATTGGGAGCTTGAATAACATGAGGTACATAATTATCCGTTTTCATTAAATTAGAACACTTTTTTAGAAGTTTTTTTTCAGTTACTTTCCATGTATGGTCATTAACGTCCTTTCTTAAATAGGTATAATTATATGGATTTGTTGAATGGATAATAAAACCATTTTTTTTTGCATTTCTTAAAAAATTCGAGTCTTCTCCCGTATTTTTTGCTGGAAACTGAACGGTTTCAAAGACTCTTTTTTTAAAAATAATGGTCCCCCCACCAATTAGCATGCCAGCTTTTCGGATACACAGAGTTTTATTCATTGGAAAATAAGTAAAAATTTTTGATTTACCTACGATATCAGCCTGTTTATCCTGAAATACTTGCATTGCTTGGGCTAAATAGTACGGAGAATAATAATCATCATCATCAAATTTTGCAATAATATCATATTTTGCTTGATTAACTGCAAAATTCAAACATTGTCCTAAAGTAACTTTCTCAGGAAGTTGAAACACAGAAACATCAGAATACTCATTGGCCTTCTGTTCCCATTCTTTAATTTCCAGGTCATCTCGGTTGAGAATAATGATCAGTTCCTTGTTATCCCAATCTTGGCGTGAATAATTTTTAAATATATTATCCATTAGTAACGGTTTATTCGTACAGGTAACAATAGAAACCAAACTGCAATTCTCCTTTCAACTAATTTTTTTGCCCTTCTTGAATTTATTGTTTTATCAGAAAAGTGTACTTTTTTTTGACGTTTCCAATATATTATCGTGTTGAGCAAGGTGACAGTATAAAAGCTCACATTTTCAGTAGCAAGAATAGCTTGCTATCCCTTTTACGCAAAATATTCAGCTATTTTTACTAGAATATAAGTTTTATACCGCTTATGAATATAATCACTCCTATAATAATTCTAAGTGGTTTTGCAGGTACTTTTGTTGAAAGTTTACTTCCTAGTATAACTCCGGGTATTGATCCTATTAAAAGATTAGCCGCCAACAGATAATCTACATTTCCAAGACCTGCATGTAGTAAACCTGCAACAGTGACTAATGCAAATGCATGAGCAATATCTGTTCCAACGACTTTCGATGCTCTTATTCGATAAATGTACACAAATGCAAGTGCAAATAAAGATCCTGACCCAATCGATGTAAGTCCAACGATAAACCCTAATAAGAAACCAACCACTATGGTTAGCCTTTTTTTTCCTTTTATTGGATCTGACTCCCTAATTTCAGTTTTAAAGTGATTACTAAAAAAGTTTTGAAAAATCATTGCAGCTGCAACGAAAACGAGAACATACCCAATAGAATGCTTGATAATCTGTTCCTGATTTTGAAAATAAAAATCAAAAAACTTTAGTAATACGATAGCAATTATCGCACCAGGAATACTTCCGAAAGACAAATACAAAACCAACCTACCTTTGATAGTCTTCTGTCTCCAATGTTGGATTGTTCCAAACAATTTTGTTACGGAATTATATAAAAGGTCGGTTCCAACAGCTACGACAGGGTTTATCCCTATTAGCATTAATGTTGGAGTTAACAGTGATGCTCCCCCTACTCCAGTCAAACCAACTAAAAATCCAACAACCAATCCCATAACAATAATTCCTATTTCCATTTTCACTTCCCCAATCGAGTTCTTATCAGACTCATCGGATTAAATATGTTTACAGATTGTAAATAACGTTTAAAACATGTCTTGCTATTAGTGATTTATCTTTTTACAGAGTATGTAAAATGAATTTAAGTTGGACTAGTTAATTTGCTGAAAAACGGCCTCCATTCGCAAAAGTACTATCCATAATAATGAATCATTGATCAGATACGTGTTATTTACTAATTCTATAAGATTTATTAATTTAACCCGGAAATAAAAAATAATTTTAATACTTATATACCTGTGCTTATGCTTGTTTTCTATTTTTGCCGTTGCCACTACAACAATCCAATCATAAATTAAATTCGGTATACTACTATTTTTATAGTTGAATATGTGGAAAACATATTTGAAAGGAGGATGGTATCTTGAATAATGATGGGGAATCCGAGAGTAACGTTGTCTGGCATCAATCATCGATAAAAAAAGAAGATCGAGAAAAACAACATAACCATAAAAGTATAATGATTTGGTTTACTGGACTATCAGGTTCCGGAAAGTCAACCGTAGCCAATGCTCTTCAGCATAAATTATTCGAAAAAAACATCAATGCTTATTTATTGGATGGGGATAATCTCCGTTATGGCATTAATAAAGATCTCTCATTCACTGCTAAGGATAGACAAGAAAATATGAGGAGAACAGCAGAAATAGGTAAATTGTTTGTAGATGCTGGAGTTGTCGTACTTGCTGCACTTATATCTCCATTTGAAAAAGAGCGGTTAAATGCACGAAGACTATTTAAACCAGATGAATTTATTGAGGTTTATATAAAGTGTTCACTGCTGGAATGTGAAAACAGGGATCCAAAAGGACTATACAAAAAGGCAAGAAAAGGCGAAATAAAAAATTTCACTGGAATCGATCAGCCTTATGAAGAACCGCAAAATCCAGAAATCGTCATTGATACAAATGAATTATCGATTGATGAATCTGTAGAAATCCTCTCATCTTACCTTTTCGATAAAGTGAAACTTCACATTGTGGGGTCTATTAAGTGATAATAGGGGCTTACGAGAAGTAGCACATAGTCAACGACACCATGACGTAGCTCCCTTAGTCTATATCCCTAAGTTCGATCCTTTACTGACGGTCCTTACACATTTACTCCTTCAGTTCCATAACTGCTTGAGAATGGGTTACTGCCCTATAATCTGCGATAGGTATGCTTGCGCTAAATACAAGGGAGTGATTGATTTTGACATTAAGTGTTCCTCATGGCGGAACGTTAGTTAATCAAATAGATTTAGATTACAATACTTCTGCCCTTTCTAGTGAAATTGAAATAGATTCAATGGCCCTTTCAGACTTAGAATTAATTGCGAATGGAGCATATAGTCCACTTGTTGGCTTTCTAGGAAAAGAAGACTATGAATCTGTAATAGAGAACATTAGATTAGCAAATGGGGTTGTTTGGAGTATCCCGATTACCCTTCCCGTTTCTGAAGAGGATGCACAGAAACTAAGGATAGGTGAAATGGTAAAGCTAGTGTATAATAATGAAACTTACGGTGTATTAGAACTACAAGAACTTTATGTAGCCAATAAAACATTAGAAGCTGAAAAAGTGTATCAAACAACAGATCCCAATCACCCTGGTGTCAAAAAACTATTTGAACGTCCAAGTGTATATGCAGCAGGACCTATATTATTAATAAAAATCCCACCAAAAAATCCTATTTATAATCACTACTACAAAACTCCATCGGAAACAAGAAAGGAATTTGAAAGAAAACATTGGAATAAGGTAGTCGGATTCCAAACAAGAAATCCAGTTCATAGAGCCCATGAGTATATTCAAAAGACAGCATTAGAAATAGTTGATGGCTTGTTCTTAAACCCCTTAGTTGGTGAAACAAAAGCAGATGATATACCAGCAAATATTCGAATGGATAGTTACGAAGCATTATTAAAAAACTATTATCCAAAAGACCGGGTATTTTTAAGCGTATTTATTGCGTCCATGAGATACGCCGGACCAAAAGAAGCTATATTCCATGCCCTTGTCCGAAAAAATTATGGCTGTACACATTTTATCGTTGGAAGAGATCATGCTGGAGTCGGTGATTATTATGGTACTTATGACGCACAAAAAATCTTTACTCAATTCGGCTTGGAAGAGATTGGGATTATGATACTCTCCTTTGAACATAGTTTTTATTGTACAAAGTGTAAAAATATGGCTTCAAGTAAAACGTGCCCACATGACAAAAAAGACCATATACACCTTTCAGGAACAAAGGTTCGAGAAATGCTTCGAACTGGGATTACCCCACCTCCTGAATTTAGTCGTCCCGAAGTGGTTGAAATCTTAATAAAAGGTTTAAAAAATTCATAAGAACAAAAGTGTAATTGGATGGAAATAACTTAGTCAAAAATAATCAACAAATCAGAAATTAATAATAAGCTAACCATGAAAAAAGAACTGTTTTCTTTTTGAATCAGCTCTTTTTTTTGAATTCGAATCCACCCAATCCTACGCTCTTTATTATTAATGAGGTATTTTTTATTGAACAATCCACTAGGAAAAGGGAATCAAAGTTTTCTGTTGCGTCAAAATCCCTTAACAGCCAATAGTATTCCAGAAACGAAACATGGTAGATTCTTTTAATAGTTATGAATATGTATATATTTAAAAGCCACGAAGCATTCTATTGTTAATTTGAAAAACAAATTAAAGCGTCGCGGAATAGCTAAACTCCTTCCTTAGACGCTTTGGATCATTCCCTATTATGATTTCTGTTCTTCCATTTTTATTAAATATTGCTACTTCTTATTTTTGTGAAAGTTTTTAATTTTCCAATACATAGTTTTATCTTTTAATTTATAAAAATGACTCATAGACGGACGTAAATTTGCCTCTATAATCCAAATATGACCATGTGTGTCTAAACCAATATCGAATCCGAAAATACGCTGCTTTTTGTAGTAGCGCCCTAGACTATCGGTTGCAAGTAAGGTTATTCGATCGATTTCGGAAAGCAAGGAATTAAGATTATTATCTGGAATAACTAGGAGGGACTCATGTATCGCTTTTTCAATAGGGAGTGTAGTACCGCCACTTAGTCCATTATTGGTCACAAAGAAACCATCCCCTGCCAATTTTGCCACCTTCCCGGTCACTATCCATAAACCCGAATCTTCGCACTTCTGGACAATAACGCGTATATCGAGTGGGGATTGGTTTATTTTTAGTAGGGAAATGTAACTTTGTATTAAATAATTACGGGACCCCATCTTCTCCTCTAAATAGGCGTAAGTTTGATCTCTTCCTATAAATAGGTCCTTTCTATCTTTATAATGGATTTCGTACTTATCGTCACCCAGTGAAGATAGTTTGTAAATGTTTCTTCCCTTGAACCCACCAGACGGTTTTAAAATCACTTTACTTTCCTTATCGACAATATCCCATAAGGTACTTTCCGAAAATTTACGTGTATCTGGCAGATGACTGTGTAATGCTTCATTTTCCTTCAGAATTGAGTATTTTTTCCATTTATTGTTAACAAAATATGCCATTATCCATCAATTCCTTTTTTAGAATGGATCTTATGATATTTTTCCACTAAAGTTAAAATCCCTCAATATCATCCTTGTTAAGGTCACCAAGGTTGGACCCGATAAATGCCTGAAAACCAGACTTTTTCTGTGCATTAGTATTGCAAGCGACACCTGCCTGCTTGTAAACTCCTGTACGTTTAAGTGCATCTTAATATCCCCAGCCTGCAATAAAAGCACCAACTCTAGCTATAACAATAAAATCTACTTCTTGCTTATCTATCATCGCTATTATTTTTCTGTAAAATTCTTCAATCGATCCGAGGGGCCGTGTTTCTCCGTTGACTTTCTCCACAAATTTTGCGGAAAATCCGTTATAAGCTTCCATCAGAATTCGGTATTGCTGGCATTTATCGAATTTTTCAACTTTTCATTTTCTACAAGATCCCCCCACCTTTCTCTTCTAGCTTTATTACCATATGAAAGAAAATCATAAATTGACAGGGTTAATTTATTAGAAACTACTTGGTATTAAAGGAATGGCTGTTAAGTGGACAATTCCACATAACCAGTGCCGTTATTATATGAAAGAAATTTTAACGAAAAAGAGAGAAAAATTCCTCTCTCTTTCTACGTCTACCTAAGCAAGATAAATCTATTTACATACAAAATAGTAAAGCTCCTTCAGCGGGAACCACTGCCATGAAAATAATCATTTTCAACATTAATGGTAAAGCTTTTCTTGAACAATCAACTAGGATATGGAGGCAATCCCTAATTATAGGACAAAATCCCTTAACAAGCATCTGGGATTTTCATCAACTAGAAATTATCGACTTGCTAGTTACGCAACATGCAAAAACGCGAGCATAATTAGCTCGCGTTTTTATCATTGACCTCTTAATTCAGCTCCTGCTTTATCCTTTAATTCAGTTAGAACTTTATTATGGGCTTTTACCACTTCTTCGTCAGTCAATGTTCTTTCAGGATCAGAATATGTTAGGGAGAAGGCAATCGATTTTTTACCTTCCTCCATATGTTCGCCTTCATAAAGATCGAACACGCGGACAGATTTTAATAACTTTTTACCGGCGTCCTTAATAATAGCTGACAATGTTCCAGCACTAACAGCTTTATCTACCACTAACGCAATATCCCTATTGATGGATGGGAATCGCGGAATCGGTGTGTATACGAGAGGCGGCAATTCATAATTGAAAAGGGGTCCTGCTTTAATCTCGAATACGTACGTATTTTTTAAATCCAATGCTTTTTGTAAATGTGGATGCACTTGACCAACAAAGCCGATGAATTCTCCTGATAGAAGAATTTCTGCTGTTCTTCCAGGATGCATCCCATCAAGTTCCGCTCTTCGCCATTCAATATTCTCTGATACACCAAGTTTATTAAATAAGCCTTCTAAAATTCCTTTAGCTACAAAGAAATCAACTGGCTTTTTTTCACCTTGCCATTCGTTTTCTACCCAAAGGCCCGTTATGGCACCAGCGATATGTTCACGTTCCTCAGGTTGATTGCCTTGCCCATTATTTAAAAAGACAGAACCAATTTCATATAAGGCAATGGAATCATGTTGACGAGCTAAGTTATAAGATACTGATTCTAAAAGCTGAGGGACGATACTCAGTCTTAGTCTACTTCTCTCTTCACTCATAGGCATTGCTAATTTTATAGGATCTCGTGTTTCAATCGCAAATCGTGTCGCCTTATCCTCACTCGTTAAAGAGTACGTAATAGCCTGGTAGAGGCCAGCCCCTTCAAGAAAAGCTCTTACTGCTCTCCTTCTTGATTGAACCTTGTTTAGTCCTCCAGGTAAAGAAGCACTTTTCGGCAATGTTTTAGGGATATCATCATATCCGTAAAGTCGTGCCACTTCTTCTACTAAATCTTCCTCAATCGTAATATCTCCGCGTCGAGTTGGAACAGTAACGATAAACGTTTCATCCTCGACGGCAACCTCGAACTTTAAGCGATTGAAGATTTCCATGACCGTTTCTTTGTTAATATTCGTTCCAAGCACACGATTTATTTTTTCTAACGTAATAGATACGATAGCTGGTTCGATTCGTAAATGATTAGCTTCAATCATTCCTTCCAGAACTTCGCCACCTGCAAGCTCCGCAATCAGTTGTGCTGCCCGTTCAGCTGCTGGACGAACTCTTTCTGGATCAACACCTTTTTCGTAACGGCTGCTCGCCTCACTGCGTAATCCATGATGTTTAGACGTACTTCGAATAGACCCGCCTGTAAAATAAGCAGATTCCAGAAGAATGGTCGTTGTATCATTCCCGACTTCAGAATTTGCACCTCCCATCACACCAGCAAGTGCTACGGGTTCTGTTCCGTTTGTAATAACAAGCTGATCAGCAGTTAAGGTACGCTCTGTATCATCAAGTGTGACTATTTTTTCCCCTTCATTTGCCAAACGAACTACCACTTCTTTAGAGCCAAAACGGTCATAATCGAATGCATGAAGTGGCTGACCGTATTCAAGTAAAATATAGTTCGTCACATCTACGACATTATTATGTGGTCTAATTCCAGCTGACATAAGACGCGTTTGCAGCCAAAGCGGCGAAGGAGTAATTTTTACATTTTTAATTATTTTTGCTGTGTACAGTGGATTTTCTTCTTTTGCATCAACTCTTACAGAAATATAATCTTCTGCTTTTTCATTCGATGCTTTTGCTGTCATTTCCGGCAATTGTACTTCTTTATTTAAAATAGCTGCTGTTTCGTATGCCACACCAATCATACTGAGTGCGTCTGCACGATTTGGCGTTAAATCAAGCTCCAATACTTCATCATCTAGATTTAAAAGCTGTAGAGCGTCTGCACCAACTTCCGTATTTTCCGGAAATACATAAATCCCCTCTGCAAATTCCTTTACAACTAGTTTCCCTTCAATTCCTAGCTCCTGAAGTGAGCAAATCATTCCATTCGACTCTTCGCCACGAAGCTTTGCTTTTTTAATTTTGAAATTTCCAGGCAGGACAGCACCTACCTTTGCAACTGCAACTTTTTGACCTTTTGCTACATTCGGTGCACCGCAAATGATTTGAACAGGTGCATCTTCACCAATGTCAACTAGACATTTATTTAATTTATCTGCTTCAGGATGTTTTTCACATTCAAGTACGTGACCTACTACTACATCCTTTATTCCAGCACTTAATTGTTCTACGCCATCTACTTCTATACCACTTCTAGTAATTTTTTCGGCTAATTCACGTGCTGTTACTCCATCAAGATCAACGTAATCTTTTAGCCATTTATATGAAACAAGCATGTTTTACCCTCCCGTAATTATTCTTCCACATCAAATTGTTTTAAAAAGCGAATGTCGTTCGTGTAAAAATGGCGAATATCATCTACACCATATTTCAACATCGCAATTCTTTCAGGGCCCATTCCGAAAGCAAATCCTGTATATTTTTTGGAATCAAAGCCGGCCATTTCTAGAACATTTGGATGAACCATTCCAGCACCTAAAATTTCAATCCAGCCTGTTTGCTTACAAACACGGCAGCCATCTCCACCACAGATTTTACAAGAGATGTCCATTTCGACGGACGGTTCTGTGAATGGGAAGAAACTTGGACGTAAACGAATTTCGCGATCTTCTCCGAATATCTTTTTCGCAAATACTTCCAGAGTCCCTTTCAAATCACCCATCGTAATATTTTCATCAACGACTAACCCTTCAATTTGAGTAAATTGATGTGAATGAGTCGCATCATCATTATCGCGGCGATATACTTTCCCCGGACAAATGATTTTTACAGGTCCTTTGCCTTCATGTTTTTCCATTGTTCTTGCTTGAACAGGGGAAGTATGTGTGCGAAGTAAAATTTCTTCTGTAATGTAAAAAGAATCTTGCATATCGCGAGCAGGATGTCCTTTTGGCAAGTTCAACGCTTCAAAATTATAGTAATCTTTTTCGACTTCAGGACCTTCCGCCACTTTATACCCCATACCAATGAATAGATCTTCAATTTCCTCTATGATTTGGGTTAGTGGATGGCGGCTTCCCGTTTTAACTGGCCTTCCAGGGAGAGTAATGTCGATTGTTTCAGCATCTAACTGTTTACGAACAGCAGCTTCTTCTAATTCTTGCTGCTTTTTCGCAATTTCATTTGTGATAGTTTCTCTCACGACATTAACGAGAGCACCCATTTTCGGACGTTCTTCTGCAGATAATTTCCCCATACCTCGAAGAACTTCCGTAATCGGACCTTTTTTTCCTAAATAGGCAACACGGACTTCATTCAATGCTTTTAAATCATGAGCCTCATTGATTTTAGCCAAAGCTTCAGCTTCTAATTGTTTTAGCTTTTCTTCCACAATCATTTCCTCCTTCAATATAACTGAATACAAAAAAGCCCCAATCCCAGAAAGGGACGAGGCTTAGGTCGCGGTACCACCCTTATAAACATATTTCTAGCTTATGCACTCAGCGCATCTGCTTTTCAAATCATGTTCACTTCATTGTTATAACGGCAATCGCCGGGGTATCTTTACGAATTTTCGGTCCCGATACCGACTCAAGAGGTGAACTTCACCTAGATTCCACTGAAAATGCTCACAGTCAAGGCATTTTCTTCCTGAAAGCTTTCTCTCGGTTACTTTTCTCCGTCACAGTCATTATCCTTATTTAGATATACAATCCATTATAGATGGTATGCTCCGCAATTTCAAACCTATTTTCTTAAATAATATAAAAGAATGCCAGCTGCTACAGCGACATTTAAGGATTCGCTCTTCCCAAAGATCGGGATAAATAGATTTTTATCTGTTTTGTTAAGAATTTCTCGGGCTACCCCCGCACCTTCATTTCCGACGATTAGGGCAAAAGAATCGGTTGGCGAAACTTCCTTGTAGGAAACCGCTCCTTCCAAAGACGTTCCAAAGACTGGGATACCGGATTTTTTAAATGTTTCTATCCATGTATGTAAGTCTCCTGTTACGATAGGCAAATGAAAATGGCTCCCTTGTGCAGAACGGATCACTTTAGGGTTGTATATATCACCTGATCCTTCTCCCATAATGACAACATCTATACCCGCCGCATCTGCTGTACGAATCATTGTACCAATGTTTCCCGGATCTTGAACGCCATCTAGTAATAAAAATTTTATTTGTTTGGTTAGATCGATGATTGGCTCATTTTTACGGCATACAGCAAATACTCCTTGGGGAGTTTTCGTATCTGAAATGATTTTGCTAATATCAGCGGTTATCATCGTTACTGAAGGTGAATTTTTCATAATCCAAGTGTCTGGCATCTGAATGTTTTCTTGAATCATTATTTCAATAACATCATTTGTCCTCAATGCCTCTTCAATAAGATGCTCACCTTCAATAATATATTTCCCTGTCAAATCTCGATCCTTTTTTGATAGTAGTTTTTTCCATTCTTTTACTCGAGAATTTTTTGTTGATTGAATATGTTCCATTCGTTAAGTCCTTTCAATTTCTTCTTTATACCATTATACATATTCCTGTGAATTTGCGAAAAACTAAGTTGAACTTAAAACGAAAGGGGTTTACATTTATGGATATTAATATAAGAAACGCCGTTATACACAATGTTTCAGGAAATACGCAAGACCAATTGAGAGATACGATCGTAGATGCAATCCAGCGAGGCGAGGAAAAGCTTCTCCCTGGACTAGGAGTATTATTTGAAGTAATTTGGCAAAATGCGGATGAACAAGAGCAAAAAACGATGCTGGACACATTGGAACAAGGTTTGAAATAAAACCAGGCGCATGAACAGTCATGCGCCTTTGTTTCTGAAGTAAGAAAGTATGTTTTTTTATTGTTTTTCAAGCAAATTTATATACTCCATTACTTTTGGATAATCAGAAAAAATCGGATAACCCATTTTTTTAGCGACAGTTTCACTTATTTCTTCAAATAGTGAGCACATTGTGTGAAGACCTCTCCAAATATCTTGATAATCTCCGTTAGAATACGTGGAAACAAATTTTTCCCACAACTTCTTATCTAAATAATTTTCTAGCCATTTACCATCTTTACCAGTGTTAATCATAAATGAATGGTTACTTCCTATATACCAATCAAGAATAAGCACCAGCATTTTACGCACTGGACCTTCCATCATCGATTTGGCATATGGAAGTTCAAAGCGCTTTAACCCTTTCGCAACATATGTTGCCACCCACCAAAATTCATTTTGGCAGTCCAAAAATTCTTCTGTCGTTGGTTTTTTCGTAATATAGTCAAATTCGTTAGGTTTCGGCAAAGGGGGTAAAAGCTTATCTTTATCTAAGAGTATCACACTTAAACTATCGAAAGTTGATTGTTTTTCTAACTCTTCTAATGGAAGCAACGTTAAATCAATGCGGTTACCATCAGCAAATTGCATTAAATAACTAAAGCCCGGCCAATCTGATGGAAATAAGGACATTGTATCCGGCATTTGCATAATAATTCGTTCACCGAATGCATTGACCCACGAATGATCTGCTAAAAAAGAGTTTAATTCCTGTACGTAATAAACGATATCAAAATCTTGATAACGATCTTTCTTTACATTTGGATTTACTCTAGAACCATTCATCAATACTGCTCTGATTCTTTCATCATTTTTAGCAATTGAAAGGATTATAGACATCATTTCCTGCTCAGTTCTCAATAATTTCCCCTCCATTTAATATTTAATAAATTTTATTATTTATTTATGAGGAGGAGAACGAGCTTGTGGCCTAGGTTATAGCTTGCAAAATTGCTTTTTCATGGATTTCCTCCTTATTCAAATGTAATTTTATCAACTGTTTTCTTATCTAAACGCTTTACTACTTCTGTTATTAGCTTAACCGCATTTTCATAGTCATCACGATGAAGAATTCCGGCATGTGTATGGATATAACGAGTAGCAATTGTAATGGCAAGAGAAGGCGCTCCTTCATGTACTAAGTGAGTGGAACCAGCATCTGTTCCTCCGCCAGGAATCGCATCGAACTGATATGGAATTCCGAGCTCATCTGCAGTCTTTGTTACTAGATCACGAAGTCCTTTGTGGGAAACCATAGATGCATCATATAAAATAATTTGTGGTCCGTCTCCCATCTTACCCATTGCTTCTTTTTCACTTACTCCTGGTGTATCTCCTGCAATTCCAACATCAACTGCAATAGAAATATCAGGCTGCACTTTGTTTCCTGCTGTTTTTGCACCTCTTAATCCAACTTCCTCTTGTACTGTTCCAACGCCGTATACGACATTTGGATGGTTTTCATTTTTTAAATTCTTTAATACATCAATCGCAATGGCACAGCCAATTCGGTTATCCCACGCTTTGGCGAGGAGATGTTTTTCATTATTCATTACCGTAAATTCAAAATACGGTACTGCCATGTCTCCTGGGCGAACTCCCCATTCAATTGCTTCTTCACGGCTAGAAGCACCAATATCGATGAACATATCCTTAATGTCTATTGGTTTTTTTCGTGCTTCTGCAGATAGAATATGTGGAGGTTTTGAACCAATAACACCTGTAATATCGCCATTATCTGTTACAATCGTCACCCGCTGTGCAAGCATGACCTGAGACCACCAGCCACCGACGGTTTGAAAACGTAAAAAACCATTTTTATCGATTTGCGTAATCATGAAGCCGACCTCATCCAAATGCCCTGCGATCATAATTTTCGGACCGTTTTCATCACCAGTTTTTTTGGCAATTAAGCTTCCAAGACCATCTGTTTCAATTTCATCTGCGTAAGGTGTTATGTAATTTTTCATGACTTCTCTTGGTTCATGTTCATTTCCAGGAATGCCTTTTGCGTCTGTCAACTCTTTTAACATCTTTAATGTTTCATCTAATTTTTGCATGTTGAAACCTCCATATATAAAAATTTAATTAATACCCTTCTTGCTGCCTTTTGTAGTTTACTTCATTTTTAGCTATGTACGCATTGTGAACATCATCAATCGTAAAACCTAAAGATTGTCCTAGAATAAAATATTGACGCAATAATTCTTCATAAATATCAAACGTTCTTTTTTGTCTTAGATCATCTACGAGGGAAAATACTTTTAAAAAGCTGCGTACTAAATCCTCATTTCCATCAGCAGATACGATTGATATAGGCTCGTTGGAATATCCAAGTTCCAACCCAATTGAAAGAATAAAATGAATCCCATCTACAAATTCTTCTAATATTACATGACTATCAGATGCAGGCTTTTTACTCCAAAATTTAAAACATCTTGTTTCATTCGCTAGTTCGCCAATTTCAACGAGCAAGGCTAGAATTTTTTCTTCCAATAATTGATGATTCTCTAGTCCATGTTCTTTTTCAATGTATTCATCTAACTGAGCTTGCATAGAAAACAATTCTTCTAATCTCATTTTTTATCCCTCCAAAAAAATTATAACAGAAATTGAAACCTTTTCACTTATTAGACGTATAGGTGGATAAGATTACTTGAATGGAGGCCTCTTCATGATTTACTTGCTGAGACTCGTAATTTTTGCATTTATTATTTACCTCATTTATAAAATAGTCAAGTTTATCGTCGATCCAAAGAGAAAACTTGAAAGTGCCCATGAACAAAAAAAATATTTTTTCTATGATATTCCTGATAATATTAGAAAAAATTTTCTTATCACATATAATGGTGTCATGTTTGAGGGAGAAAAGTACTTAGGAACGACTGATGATTCATTTGAAGTTGTATCAATTTTTATATGGCCTCACAATGCCGATCTGCTTAAAGGCTTGTCCTATGAGGATTTTGTCTATATCGAAAATGAGGTTAAACTTAGATATCCTGTTAGTGAAATTGACTGGAAAAGTCCTATTAAAGAATTGTTGGCTAAAAAGAAGTCGTAATGAAAACCCCTGTTTATGATCTGACCCAATAAAGTTAGACAAATAATTTTAGGCAACTTCTAAGACTTGAGTTCAGTATTCTACTGGGCTCAAGTCTTTTAATTTTGCCTTCATTCGTTTGTAATTGTAATACCTAATATATTCTTCTAATTCTTTTTCAAAGTGCGCCATACTTTCAAATTCTTGCAGATACAGTAGTTCAGATTTTAATAAACCGAAGAAATTCTCCATAACGGCATTATCCAAGCAGTTGCCCTTACGGGACATACTTTGTGTAATCTGGTGCTCTTGTAATGTTTTCTGATACTTCTTCATTTGATAATGCCATCCTTGATCAGAATGAAGAATGACTTTATCTTCTGGTTGGATACGTTTAATCGCTTCATCTAACATATCACTCACCAGTTGATAGACCGGTCGATTCATGACTTTATATGCAATAATTTCGCCATTGCACAAATCGAGAACAGGAGACAAATAACGTTTTTCCCCAAATAGATGGAATTCGGTCACGTCTGTTACCCATTTTTGATTCATTTTATCTGCGTTAAAATCACGTTGTAACACGTTCGGCGCGATTTTACCCACGTTCCCTTTATAAGAACGATACTTCTTCATGCGGACCATACATTTTAAGCCCATCTCATTCATTAGACGATTAATTGTTTTAGGATCGTGTGAATAACCGTGTTTCCTCAACTCTTTTGCGACACGGCGATAACCATAACGGCCTTTATGTTCGTGGTAAATTATCTTGATTGTTTCTTTTACTTGTCCATATTTATCTGCTTGATCTAAACGTTTTTCCCAATAATAGTACGTGCTACGTGGAATGCCTGCGACTTCAACTAAATCCACAACTTCATACTGATCCTTTAGTTCAAAAATTACTTGCGCTTTGATTTTGTTTGTAATTTTTCCTGCATCTGAACTAAAGCATTCAACTTTTTTAAGTAAGCATTCTCCATTTCTAAACGCTTGATTTTCGCTTGTAACGCTTCTACTGAGTCTTCACCTGGTGCCAATTTATTTAATTCGTTTTTATTGGTTTCCTTCTTCATGGATGGACGCCCCTTTTTCCTTGGTTCTAGCGCATCCAGCCCTTGTTTTTTTAATATCTGCTCCCAATGATAAATAGTACTTGGAGAAGATATATTAAACTTACTCGCTGTTTCTCGAAGAGAAGCGCCTGTTTCGTTCATAAAATTAAGTACGTCTAGTTTAAACTGAATAGAGTAAGCTGTATAGTCTTTTTCAAAACCTTTGATTCCTTGTGCCTCAAATAACTTTACCCAGTTGATAACTTGAGACTTAGTTGAACCAATACTTTCTGCAATATCTTTATAACTATCAGCTCCACTTAAATAACGTTTCACTGCGTCTAATTTTATTTCCATTGTATACTTTGACATAAAAACACCCCGTAAATGTTAGTTTAGTGTCTAACATTTACGGGGCAGTTCA
>NZ_JAGYPG010000001.1:1520230-1695390 GCF_018343625.1 Lederbergia citri
TTTCTGCAATATCTTTATAACTATCAGCTCCACTTAAATAACGTTTCACTGCGTCTAATTTTATTTCCATTGTATACTTTGACATAAAAACACCCCGTAAATGTTAGTTTAGTGTCTAACATTTACGGGGCAGTTCATTAGCAGGGGTTTTTACCTTGATTTGTATGCTTAAAAAATTCTTCCCAAGTAACGATTGCGATTTTTTCTCGAAGAATATAAAACAGTAGAAGAAGAGAACCTATGACTATTACAGCCATTGTAGGAGAAAAATGTGTAATAAATTCACCAAATACAGTGTAAAAAAAGGCAAGTGGGAGGTTTGTCGCGAATGCACCTTTCATAAAGCCTCGGAAATCTGGTCTTCTTTCAAGTAAACACAAATTAAGTAAATGATAATGGAAAAAAGGAATAAGTCTCAAGACAGCAATTTGTCCGACAGTCATTTTATTATAGCGTCCAAACCATTTATATTTAATATTCATTAATTTTTCATACGTTTTAGGCATTTTTCTTATACAAATATAGAATAATGCGGAAAGAAGGAGTAATCCTGCCATGGAATACACGGTCCCGAGGAAACTCCCAAAGAGGATTCCTCCCGCCATACAGAGGAGAACAACTGGAATGAATAAAAATTGCCTGAGAACGTGAAAAAAGATAAAAATGAAAGGAGCTAGAATTCCTGTCCCTTCCATAAATGCTAGCATGATCAGTAATTGTTTATCCATCACGCTCACCTGCTTTCCTACCTCTATTTTATTTTTCCGGCTCGTCTGTTATGACACAAGGGTAAATAGATAAAAATAAAGCAATAAGTCTATGAGCGCCAGAATAGGAAAACCATATTTAAACTGAAAATGTTTTGTTTTATGACGGTACATCTTCATCCCGATATAAGTCCCCGGTGCTCCTCCAATAAGTGCCACTAACCAAAGATTTTTTTCACTAATTCTTCTTTGTTTATGTATAGATCTTTTTTTATCGGATTTCATGATTTGGATTCCGAAAACATTGATAATTATAAAATACCAAATTAATAAAAATCTCATCTCTATAATCCCCTTTAACTATACTATCTCTAATTTACAGGTGATTTGAGAGAACATCCAGTTTTTTGATGAGGGAGAGATTACGATATCGCTATTGTGTGTCTTTTTGAATTTTTATTCACAAGAGGAACCAAATCTCGGAAGAATTATGACAAGGATTTAAGTTCTGCAGTGATTGAAATTGATACACCGCACAATTTTGATATATGCCGAAATTTTCTGCGATTAAGGCGATACTCCGCACGTTTGTGACATTTGCTTGAGGTCTTCAGTGATTGAAACCGATACGCTGCATAATTGTTACATATGCTTACTTTCTGAGGCGATTGAGACCGATATGCCGCACATTTGTGTATATGCTTGAGGTTTGCCACGATTAGACTTTGTAAAAAAATTGTTCAGTAATTTAAATAATTCCAACAGATTTTAAAAGTCGAACCTTTCTTCCTTAAATAATTTCCATAAAGCAAAAAAACCATCCTCCAAATGGAGAATGGTTTTTTATGCATTAAAGAGCAGCTTTAGCTTTGTTTGCTAATTCTGCAAATGCTTGTTGGTCAGAAATTGCAAGGTCTGCAAGCATTTTGCGATTTACTTCGATACCAGCTACTTTTAAGCCGTGCATTAAACGGCTGTAAGATAATCCGTTCATGCGAGCTGCAGCGTTAATACGTGTAATCCATAATTTACGGAAGTCACGCTTTTTGTTGCGGCGATCGCGATAAGCGTACATATAAGATTTCATTACTTGCTGGTTTGCTACTCTAAATAATCTATGTTTTGAACCAAAATAACCTTTAGCTAATTTTAAAACTTTTTTACGACGTCTGCGGGTAACTGTACCGCCTTTTACACGTGGCATAATAATTCCCTCCTAATTGAGTCTTATTTCAGGTTGTCTAGCATGTGGCGAATACGGCGGAAATCACCTTTAGAAACCAATGCTGCTTTACGTAGTTTGCGTTTTTGTTTTGTTGTTTTATTTGCGAACATGTGGCTTGTATAAGCGTGTGAACGTTTCAATTTACCGGAACCTGTTCTTTTGAAGCGTTTTGCTGAGCCACGGTGTGTCTTCATTTTTGGCATAGAGTCTTCCTCCTCAAAACATTACTTTTCATTTTTTGGTGCTAAAACTAAGAACATGCTTCTACCGTCCATTTTCGGAACCGATTCAACAGTCGCTAAATCGTTACATTCTTCAGCAAATCGATTTAAAACACGTTGTCCGATTTCTTTATGTGTAATCGCACGTCCTCTAAAACGAATAGATGCTTTTACTTTATCGCCTTTTTCCAAGAATTTACGGCCATTACGAAGCTTCGTATTAAAATCATGTTCATCAATTGTAGGACTCAAACGAACTTCCTTCACGTTGATCACTTTTTGATTTTTACGTGCTTCTTTATCTTTCTTCTGTTGTTCGAAACGGAATTTCCCATAGTCCATAATGCGGGCAACAGGAGGTTTTGCATTAGGAGCAACAAGAACAAGATCAAGATTTACACGGGCAGCGATTTCAAGTGCTTCATTGCGGGATTTTACTCCTAGCTGTTCACCGTTATGGTCGACGAGACGAAGTTCACGGGCACGAATGCCTTCATTTACCAACATATCTTTGCTAATAATTAGCCACCTCCAAGGTATTTTCAAAGAATACGATGTTTGTTTCTAAAATGCTGCCCAAAATGAGCATTAAAAAAGTGCGGGCATAAGCAACCCGCACTGTATTCACGCACAAATAGACAATTGAATAACAATTATACCATTAACCTGTCAACAGCAAATTTAAGCGTCAATCAGGCGAGAAGCGGGCAGCTCCTTCTTCTACAAACGAGTATTCAGTTCACCTTAGTTACTTTAACACAAACATATGCTTAAGTCAATGATGAATCAATTTAATCAACGTCTTTCATCATAACAAAAGCAACTTCATAAAGCAATGATTTTTTAGAAAATGTTTTAAAAAGGCCCAAACAGGAAAAACTTTTTATAATACGTTTATATGGAGGCATTAGAATGAAAATTGTATATACAACCTTACTAGGAGCTACTCTTGTTTTTGGTATAGCCGCTTGTTCAAACGATCCTTCTGTAGACAATCACCCTAAGGAACAAGTAGTTCCAACTGAATCATCAAAAAATGCTAATACTCCAGATGATAAGAGTATAGACAATAGCGGAAATAAATCTGTTGGAAATGTAGCCAATGATCAAAATGCTGCAGAAAAAATGAAAGAACTTAACTTCACTAATTTTGACCTGGAAGTTCAATATGACAATGACCTAGACTTTGATTTCGAATATGAACAAAGAAGTGATAATGGTGAATATAAAGCTGAGATGAAGGATCGGATTAATGATAGAGAGCTAAAAGGAATGGAAGCATTCAGTTTGATATATACACAATTAAAAGACTTAGACATTAATACAAATACTCCAAAAGAAGACGTTATTCAAAATATCCTGCAACGATTGAATCTTAGCGACAATTATAAATCTTTCGATTTAGAATATATATTAAAAGATGGATCGAAAATCGAGATAAAAGATAATAAATAATAGGTAAAAGCCCCCTTCTATAAAGAAGGGGCTTTTACATTTAAGAGTGCTTCAACCAGATCGGAATTAATTATAATTCCAACAACTTTTTTTTCAAAAAATTATAACGAAAGATTGTCCATTTCTAATGTACTTTTACAAAAAGCTTAAGATTGTTACATACTTTCGAAAAAAGCTTGTAGAGAAATGATCTTTCTCTACAAGCAATTCTTTAGTTTATCTTTACTTCTTCTTTTATTTTTTCGATAAAATCCTCAAAAGGAATTGTTTCAGATTTTTGCTCTCCGTATTTTCTAACATTTACAGACTTGCTTTCAATTTCATTGTCCCCGACAACAAGCATATAAGGAATCTTTTGCATTTGCGCTTCCCTGATTTTGTAGCCAATTTTTTCATCACGCTTATCAAGTTCAACACGGAAGCCTGAAGCTTTTAATTGATCCATTACTTGTTTTGCATAGTCAAAATGCACATCTGGAGAAACTGGAATCACCTGTACTTGAACTGGAGCTAGCCAAGTTGGAAACGCACCTTTATATTCTTCAATTAAAAAGGCTACGAAACGTTCCATTGTGGAGACAACCCCGCGGTGAATGACAACAGGTCGATGTTGTTTCCCGTCTTCTCCAACATAAGTTAAGTCAAATTTTTCAGGAAGCAGGAAATCAAGTTGAACAGTTGAGAGAGTCTCCTCCTTGCCTAAAGCTGTTTTAACTTGGACATCCAGCTTCGGACCATAGAAAGCAGCTTCTCCTTCTGCTTCAAAATATTCAACACCAAGGTCATCCATTGCTTCTTTTAGCATCGCTTGTGCTTTGTTCCACATTTCATCATCATCAAAATATTTCTCTTTGTCCTCTGGATCGCGGTAAGAAAGACGGAATGAATAATCGTCAATCTCAAAGTCTTTGTATACTTCATTTATAAGCTGAACGACACGGATGAACTCATCCTTAATTTGGTCCGGACGAACAAAAATATGAGCATCATTCAATGTCATTCCACGAACACGCTGGAGACCCGATAAAGCACCTGACATTTCATAACGATGCATAGTACCTAACTCAGCAATTCGGATTGGCAGTTCACGATAACTATGAATGTCATTTTTGTACACCATCATATGATGTGGGCAGTTCATTGGACGCAATACGAGCTGTTCATTATCCATTTCCATGACTGGGAACATATCTTCACGATAATGATCCCAATGGCCACTTGTCTTATAAAGCTCTACGCTTCCCATTATTGGAGTATATACATGATCATAGCCCAAAGCTACCTCTTTATCGACTATATAGCGTTCGATAATTCTACGAATTGTTGCACCTTTAGGAAGCCAAAGCGGCAGTCCTTGCCCAACCTTTTGAGAGTTTGTAAATAAACTTAATTCTTTACCTAGCTTACGATGATCTCGTTCTTTTGCTTCTTCCAACATTTTTAAATGGTGCTCAAGATCTTCTTTTTTGAAAAACGCTGTTCCATAAATACGTTGCAACATCTTATTATTACTGTCGCCACGCCAATATGCTCCAGCAATGCTTAACAGTTTAAACTCTTTGATTTTTCCTGTTGAAGGAACATGAACACCACGACATAAATCTGCGAAATCACCTTGTTCATAAATTGTTACTTTTTCATCTGCTGGAATCGCATCAATTAATTCCTGCTTATATTCATCATGGGCAAACATTTGCTTCGCTTCGTTGCGTGATACTTCTTTCCGGACAACTTCAATGTTCTCATTAATGATTTTTTTCATTTCTTTTTCAATGAGAGGAAGATCTTCAGGAGTAATGGAATGTTCCAGATCCATATCATAATAAAAACCATTCTCGATAACAGGACCTACTCCTAGTTTTACATCTGGAAACAATCTTTTGACCGCTTGGGCCATTAAATGGGCTGTACTATGGCGCAATATTTCTAGGGCTCCATCACTTTCAGGTGTGATAATTTCAATCGAACCATCTTTCCCGATAGGTGTTTTCAAATCTATGAATTGATCATTTATTTTTCCAGCCAATGCTTTTTTTCGTAAGCCCGGACTAATGGAAGCTGCAATGTCTTCGGTTGTCGTAGTATTTGAAAACTCCTTTATTGTTCCGTCTGGGAAAGTAATTTTTACTTGTTCTGACATGACACTACACTCCTTTTTCATTTTTTTGATTGATTTGCAAAAACTTATTGTTGATTTTGGTTCCTCGTAGACTCGAGCGAAAATTAACAAATAAATTTAAGCAATATAAAAAACTCGTCCCTGGAAAGGGACGAGTTTTATACACGTGGTTCCACCCTAATTTTTATCATGCAAAATAAGCATAATAACTTTGGATTATTCATAACGGAGATCTTCCGCCAATCAATACTACACGCTTATGCGGATTCATGATTGGAGTTCAAAGGTGGTAAGCATTTAGTTCGTGTTGGAAAGTTCGCAGCTATTCTTTCCTCTCTGAAAACCGTAACAAAATACCCATGTCCTTATCAAAACTTATAAATGTAAGATTATGTACGCTATTATAGTCGTTTTGAAAATGAAAATCAAGTATCTGTAAAAGCTTTTATTAAAGTATTTAAATGGGTAGTCGGTAAAATGGATAAACGTTCTTCAAAAATATTTTTTAACGTTCTAATTAATGGCTGATCTTCTTCGTCCGTGTATAAAAAGATTTTGATTGGAGCCATTGATAAAAGCGGTGCAATTACAGAAGAATCTACATATACCGGGTGGTTTGAAAGTAAACGGCGATCCATGATGTCCTTGATTTCATCCTTTCCCATTTCATTTAGTTTTTCGTTAAAAAACAAGATGGGTTTATCAAGTAATACATGAACAACATTTTGCTTTGTGCTGCGTTTCTTTAAATAATCCCGTAACATATTTACAAACATCTGGTAATCTTGTTCCATTTTATATTCGTCTATTGCGATATTTAAATATTCTCTTACATGGTCAAAATATTTTTTCAAACGAAATCGCATAAAGGATTCAAATAAAACGGCACCCTTATAATCAAGTAAATCTATAACCGCTTCCTGAATAAATTCTTCTTCATCCATTTGTCCGACCAATGAAATTAATTCAACCCGTTCCCCAGAAAACATTTGATTTAATATACTTATGATTTCAATACGTTCATCTTCATTGTCATATTTATACTTTTCCCGTAATACTTTGTCCACCCACTCATTCCTTTTTACGTCTTGAATAAATTGAAGGATAGCATGAATATACTGCTCTTTTTTTATCAAAAGATACTGAAAGGAATATATATATTGGCTTTGCCTTTCCGTAAAGGAGTCCTGCAAGCCATTGGCAGTTAAAAAAGCTTTAAAACGTATGGCATCCTGAATGGATTTAAACATTAATTCCAAGCCTGCTCCCCCTTTTTTCCTGCATTGTTACATATATATGAGAGAGCGCTTGGACTAGACCTGATAATATGACCAAGCAAGAAAAAAACACCTGCAATAAATACAGGTGCTTAAAAATGTCTTCTATTTGGTCCATCCACTCGAACTGGGATTGAAAGGTATTTGATTCTCTCCATAATTCTAGCGGCTTTCATCTTTTCCTCTTCTCCTCTTTGTGAGTAAGTAAGGTGATGCTCAAGACCAGCAAAATCAAAATTAGAAGAGAAAAAGGTAGGGAGCTGCTCGTGCATTCTAAATTGCAAAATAGACCCAAGGACTTCATCTCTTGTCCAGCTGGACATCGCTTCTGCTCCTAAGTCATCAAGCATTAGGACCTTAGCATTTTTCACTGCATCCAGCTTTTCACTTAAGGACTGGTCGCTCAATGATTGCTTCATCTCACGCAAAAATTCGGGAACATACACTATCAATGTTGAAATTTCTTTTTCAGCCAATTGATTGGCAATGGCTCCCAATAAATAAGATTTACCTACACCAAAGCTTCCATGTAAATATAATCCTTTCATCATTCCTTTACCGGGTTCATAGGAAGATGCGAATTTCTCGGCGAATTCAAAGGCATCAATTCGTCCGGGGCTATTTAAAGAGAATTCGGCAAATGATGCTTGAAGAATTTCTTTTGGAACATAAATGCTGCTTATCAGTCTTTCTGATTTTCTACGTTCATCATGAATCACTTTAGTTGGACACGGTCGGTAGTATAACCCGATTGTCCCACGTTCTATTGCGATTTCTGGTTCATATCCAGGCATAAGATTGCAGCACTTTTCTAGACCGGGGCAATTTATGCATTTTTTCGTTTGAGAAGCATACTCATAGAGCTTCATCATATTATTTTCGATAATCTCATCTGTAAGATGATCTCTATTTTCTTCTATAAATGCAAGAACCTCAGGATTTTGTAAAACTTCTATTTTCATATCATCATAACGTTGTCTAAAACTAGATGATTGCGATAGTTTTTTTATTGTATCATCAATTCTCTCCACCTTTTTCACCTCCAGTTTTTTGATATTTTCTTTGAATGGCTTCTAACCTTCTACGTTTTTCTTCCATTTCTTCAGACTGGGCTTGTACTTTATTAGGCGCTGAATCTTCTTGGGAAACAAACCAGTCGGGAAGCATTTCCGTTCGTATCGGTTTGTTTCTTTTCTGTGTGGAAACTTTCTTAGAGCTCGCCCATTCTTGATATTGCCTATGTTCACTTTTCGCTAAGTCCATAGCAGATTTCACGGTTTTTATTTTTTTACGTGACCAATGAGAAGCAATTTTCTCCAAATAATTTTTTGAAAGCTTCATATCCGTTCTTAACATGACATAATGAATAAGAACATTTGTAACACCAGGCTGAAGCTTTTGCTGAAACATTATATCTTCAATAGCTTGGAGATCAGATTTTGCAGGTTCTCCGCCGTCAGAAAGATCTATTAATAGCTGTCTCGGGGAAACAGTTTCCAAATAGGAAATAAGTTTATCTTCTTTAGTGTCCAGTTTGGTCGCATTTTCTCGTTGGATAACTGGTTGTATTCGATCAACTAATTGAGGCAAACGAGCATCATTTTCCATCTGATACCAATCCCGAGCATTTTTCCGAAGATCATCTACACTTATCTTTTGTTCAGGAGTAAGGCTTTGCAGGACGATATTTTTCATGTCCACTGCATTGATGGAGTATAAAAATGAAAGCTTTGCGATTGCCTCCTTAATGGTAGTTGTGAATAATTTTCTCGGTACCATAACTTCCGACAAACCGACGAACAACAATTCAAAATCAAAATGACTTCCATCAATTGAAATCGGCTGTGGTTTTTGTCTATGAAAATATTCTTCTCCGTTATTTGGAATACTCGCTTTATGCCCTTCACTATTTGCTAAAGCATTCGCACCCAAAGAAGTAAATACATCTTGGAAACTTCGGGTCACTTCAGTAAAATCAGACATATCCGATCTTTTATTAGTGAAAGATTTCTTTAATTTCATGAAATGAGTTTGTCCCAGTTTTTGAAATAAATATATATTTAACATTCCATCTGAAAAAAATTGTTGAGCTGAAAGCGGAGGCTGGAGTTCATATATAAAAGAACGGCTATCATTTTTCGCTTTTGTATATGTTTTCAACAAACCGATTCCTTCAAGCTTCATTCTTGCATGATAAATCTCTTCCAAATTAAGATCTAATGCATTCATTAAATGATAATGATTCCATTCTTCAAATATATTACTATCCTCTTCGACCATATACGTTAAGCTATAGTACAATGCAGTACAAATAGGGCCAATAAGAGGCTGATAAAGTAAAGCAATAATTTTTTTATCGTGGTGATGTAAAATACCATTCATGACAACAGTAAATGCATCTATTGGCTGAACCTCGTTCCAATACTGCTTCATTGTAAACACACTTTCATTAATCTTTTTTAATTAAATCTTTCAATTCATCTAAAAATACATTGAGATCCTTAAATTGACGGTACACAGAGGCAAATCGTACATATGCAACTTCATCAATTTTAGCCAATTTGTCCATAACCATTTCACCGACTATTTCCGATTTCACTTCAGGTTGGCCAAGATTTCTCAAATCTCTTTCAATATCGTGAGTAATTTTCTCAAGCTGTTCTAACGCAACAGGACGTTTTTCACAAGCGCGTATTAATCCACGGAGTATCTTATCCCTATTAAATTCCTCACGAATTCCTTCTTTTTTAACTACAATAAGAGGTGTTTCCTCAACTCTCTCAAACGTTGTAAAGCGATATGAGCATTTCTCACACTCTCGTCTTCTTCGTATTGACCGCACTTCATCGGCAGGTCTCGAATCGACTACTCGTGTACCATTATGTTGGCAAGACGGGCATTTCATGATATCAGCTCCGATCAATGTGCTTTTAAATTGTCTAGCTGCATCGCCTAGCCACTCAAGGCCGGGAGGATGAGGCTTACGTACATTGATGTACTAGTGCAGGAGAAGCGACAGGACAACGCTGCCTGAGCAAGCAGCAGGACGTTGGGCCCTAGCTTTCCTTCCTCTCTAAGGCGGTTATGCTTTTCGTATATTATAACGTTTTTTGTCATAATTAAAAAGGAGTGTATTTGTTACACTCCAAAAACCTATAATGTCATCAAATCCCAAAAAGAGTTTCCTTTTAGGATTTTAGTTATGGCTCAAGATTCCAGTTATTAATCAATTCATTTATTTGTCTTTCCGTTTCATCCATGGTCCCATTATTATCAACGGCAACGTCTGCGCGCTCCACTTTTTCTTTAAGAGGAAGTTGAGAGCTGATTCTTGCTAAAGCTTCTTCTTTCGATAAATTATTTCGATTAAGTAATCTTTTTAGCTGGATGTCAGGATCGACAAAGACGACTATCACTTTTTCTACTAAATAAGTAAGGTTGCTCTCATATAAAAGCGGGATGTCATAAATAATCGTCTTTTTTCCTTTTTCAATTGCTTCGTTTTTCCAAAGGTTCAAACATTCTCTTACAGCTGGATGGACGATGCTATTTAAAGTTTTCCGTTTTTCTACATCATTAAAGATAATCGATCCCAACTTTGAGCGATTGATAGATTTATCTTTGTTTAAAATATCCCTACCAAATGATTCGATGATCTGTTTATATGCTTTTTGGCCGGGTTCAACGACAACACGAGCGGCGATGTCAGCATCTAAAATCGTAAAGCCTCGTTCTTTTAACATCTTAGAAACAGTGCTTTTTCCACTCGCAATGCCGCCAGTGAGACCGATCATTTTTGTCATAAGCAACCTCTTTCATAACTTTAATATTCCTATTAGTATTAACAGAATCCCAGGGATAAAAGCAAATTTCTGCATCCAATTCAAGTGGGAAAAAATTCGCCCAAGCTGTAATCCTCCTAAAATAAATATGCTACTCATTAAAGCCGCTAGACCTGCCAATAGTAAAGGAGAAAATCCAATCATTGCAGCACCGATACCTGCTCCAAACGCATCCAATGATAAAGCCGTTCCAAGTATTAGCGCTTCAAGACCTGTTATTGTTCCCGATCCATCAAAATCCGCTCTTGTCGGTTTTTTTAAAATATTGATGACAATACCTAATGATTTTATTTCCCAATTTAGGACAATTTGTTCATGTGTTAATACTGATTCTTTTTCTGTTTTAAAAAATTGGTACACGACCCAAGCACCGATCAGGATTAATATCGCTCCTCCAATTCGGCTCGCTATCGTGGGCGATAGCATATTTAATATCAACTGGCCGCCAAACATTGCAAGCCCTAAAGAAACTGCCGTACATGATGCAATAATCAAGATCGATTTTAGAGGAATCTTCATTTTTCTTAGTCCGTATGCAAGACCAGTACTAAAGCTGTCAAGACTAATAGCCATTGCCAGTAATATAAGTGAAAACGAAAAGCCCATCTTCAAACCCCTTCCTCGCCATAAGTCGATAACCCAGTATATGAGGAAGGCTAGTTGAATGTTAAAAAGCTATTCATTCAGTTTTGCGATTGGCAAATTGGACAAAAATGAGTACCTCTTCCCGCTACTTTTATTTTGTGTATAGCAGTACCACAGTTGAAACATTCTTGATCTTTCTTGCCGTACACTTTCAATTCATTTTGATATGTTCCGCTTTGCCCATGAGAATTCATATATGTGTTGACAGAGCTTCCACCTGCATTTATAGATTCCTGTAATGTGGCTGCGGATTGTTCCCTTAGGGACAATATTTCACGATCAGTTAAAGATTTTGCTTTTCTCAAAGGATGAATACCGGATCTAAACAACACTTCGTCTACATAAATATTTCCTAATCCAGAAACGACCGATTGATCTAATAAGACAGCTTTGATGACCCGGTCTGTATTCTTTAGTTTCCCTTTAAAATATTCTATTGTAAATTCATCTGAAAAAGGCTCTGGCCCTAACTTCGACAATGGAGGAACAGTCCATTCAGACCCTTTGCGGAATAAATGCATCGTTCCGAATTTACGAACGTCGCGATACCTTAATTCCTTTCCACCCGAAAAGCGGAAGATCACATGGGTATGTTTTTCAACTGGATCTTCCGTTTTACGAAGGCTATAATTCCCTTCCATTCTTAAATGGGATATGAGTGAATAGTCATCTAATAAAAAGACTAAAAACTTTCCTTTTCGATCAACATCCAAGATTGTTTGACCTTTTAATGCATCTTGAAACTGTTCATGTTGTTCAGGATTTTTTATTATTTTAGGCCAACCAACCTCAACTTCCATAATTTTTTGACCAGCCACAAGCTCCACAAGTGATCTTCTTACTCTTTCTACTTCAGGTAATTCAGGCATTCTATCATCTCTTTTCTAGCACAATTCTAGTTGTTACTTAGCATCAAACCATGTCGAACCATAAGAATATTCAACTTTAAGCGGAACGGATAATGGGAGAGCATTCTCCATAACATCAGGAACAATTTGTTTTAATGTTTCGATTTCATCTTTTGGAGCTTCAAAAATTAATTCGTCATGAACTTGAAGCAATAAACGAGTTTTTAAACCCTCTGCTTTTAATCTTTCAGCCATATCGATCATCGCTTTTTTAATAATATCAGCGGCGCTTCCTTGGATTGGCGTATTCATGGCTGTTCTTTCAGCAAAACTACGCAAATTAAAATTACGGCTCGTAATTTCAGGGATATATCTTCTTCTATGCAGAAGCGTAGATACATACCCTTTTTCCCTTGCTTCCACAATAATGTCATCCATATAGTTTTTTACGCCCGGAAAGCTTTCTAAGTAACGTTCGATAAACTTACCGGCATCTTTTCTTGTTATCCCTAGATTTTGCGATAAACCATAGTCACTAATTCCGTATACAATTCCGAAATTGACCGCTTTAGCTTGTCTGCGCATATTGCTATCCACTTCTTCTTCTGTAACATGGAAAACATCCATGGCTGTTTTAGTATGGATATCCATATTATGCGTGAAGGCTGCCTTTAAATTTTCATCTTGGGCTATTTCAGCTAGTACTCTAAGTTCAATTTGGGAGTAATCTGCCGCAAATATGACCCAATCTTCCTCAGAAGGAATAAATGCTTGTCTAATTTTCCTTCCCTCTTCAAGACGGATCGGGATATTTTGTAAATTAGGATCAATCGAGCTCAATCTTCCAGTCGCAGCAAGAACTTGATTGAAGCGTGTATGCACTTTATTTGTATCCTTGTGTACCACTTTTAACAATCCTTCAATATAAGTGGACTGTAATTTTCCTAGCTGCCGATAAGTTAAAATTTCTCTAATGATTTCGTGATCGTTCTCTAATTTTTCCAATACATCAGCAGAGGTTGAGAACCCCGTTTTTGTTTTCTTAATAACTGGAAGGCCTAATTTTTCAAATAATATGACCCCTAACTGCTTAGGAGAATTTATATTAAATTTTTCGCCTGCAAGTTCGTAAATTTTCGACTCAATATCTACTAATCTTATCGCAAGCTCCATTTTCATATTTTCCAGCCTGCTTACATCGACCTTAACTCCTGTAAATTCCATATCTGCAAGCACAAGTGAAAGTGGAAGTTCCAAATCATAAAATAAGTCTGTTTGTTCATTTTTATCTAGTTCTTTTAAACATGGCTCTGTTAAAGCTTCAATGCCAATTGCCTTACGTACTAGGTGTTCAGCAAGCACATCCCCTTCTGCAGCTTTTTTCTTTGCACCTTTGCCATAGACGGCTTCATCTGTTTTTACATCCGTAAAATGATGGCGCTTTGCAACACCTGCAAAATCTTCGGTTGATTCAGTAGGATTAAGTAGGTAAGACGCAAGCAATAAATCAAAATCAATTCCTTTTAAATCAATCCCTTTTCTTCTTAAAGCCACAATGGAAAGTTTTGCATCATACACGCGCTTTTTCTTTTCTATATCTTCTGCCCAATTTTTAAATGCATCTGAAGACAATGCTTTTTCTACGGGTAAATAAAAATTGCCTTTTTCATTAGAAAGCGCAAATCCAATAATTTCACCTGTAAAATAATTATCATCTAAAATCTCAACGTAAAAGGAATTTTCTTTTGCAAATAAATCATCTGTAATCTCTTCTACTGTTTCGTACGTAATTTCTTTCACTTCATTGGCTTCATGATCATCTGCACCATCAATTTTATCAAGCAACGAATTAAAACCTAATTCTTTAAAGATTGTAGTGAGCTTTGAAGGATCATAGCCTTCATATAAAAGCTCATCGACCTTTACTTCTACTGGAGCTTCCTTCGTAATAGTGGCAAGTTCTTTGCTCATGATAGCCTGATCTTTGAATTCTTCAAGTTTTTCCTTTAATTTGTTGCCACTCACTTTATCGATATTATTAAGAAGGTTCTCTAGCGTGTCGAACTGAACGAGCAACTTTATCGCTGTTTTCTCACCAACACCCGGAACGCCAGGAATATTATCAGATTGATCGCCCATTAAGCCTTTCATATCAATAATTTGATCAGCAGTAAGACTATATTTTTCTTTTATATGTTCAGGGGTATAGTTCTCAATATCAGTTATACCTTTTCTAGTTATGCTGACCGTAATTCTATCCGTACTTAATTGTGTTAAGTCTTTATCACCCGAAATAACTTGAACCTCAAAGCCTTCTTTCTCCGCTTGGGTCGCAAGTGTTCCAATAATATCATCAGCCTCATAGTTTTCAAGCTCATATCGCTTTATACCATATGCGTCCAATAGATCTCTTAAAAATGGGAACTGTTCTGATAGTTCAGGCGGTGTTTTTTGACGTCCGCCTTTGTATTCTTTAAACGTGGAATGGCGGAAAGTAGTTTTCCCTGCGTCAAACGCAACAAGAATATGAGTTGGTTTTTCTTCTTCAAGCACTTTCATCAGCATCGTAGTAAATCCATAGACAGCGTTCGTATGGATCCCTTTGTCATTATTGAGAAGCGGTAACGCAAAAAAAGCTCGATATGCAATACTGTTCCCGTCGATTAGCATTAATTTTTTCTTCATAAAAAGCCTCCTTGGGAGCGGACTCGTCCATAATTATTCTATATTTATTTTAGCATGTAGGGATGGGAATGTGAAAACAAACAGATGTTCTTTAATTTTCCAGCAAATTTATTTATATTAAGAGCTCCATTAAGCCGAATTTTTAATTACTACCTAACATTTAATTTTTGCAGTTTTTGTTTATATACTTGCCAGCTTGTTCGATTTACTAGCCTGCACCAAGCTTTAATGGCTGACACCCTACCTGCATAAAAAAAAAATACTGCATAGCTTAACTATGCAGTATCCTAATTATTTTGTGTAACCCATTAATATACGAGCATATGGTGAATCAGAAGGAATGACAATAACCGTTTCCTCGCCAATAGTTTTCTTGTACGTTTCTAGGGTACGGTACAGGTTATAAAATTCCTTATCTTTCGAAAAAGAATTATTGTATATTTTAGCTGCTTCTCCTTCACCTTCGGAACGAATGACATCGGCATCTGCTTGGGCTTTCGAAAGCATTTCACGAACTTTTCTATCCGTTTCTGCAGTAATCTCGTTTTTCTTTGCGTCACCCGTTGATAAATATTCCTGTGCTTTCGATTCACGTTCTGAAATCATTCTTGTATAAACGGAGTTTTCATTTTCCTCAGGAAGGTCTGTACGCTTCGTACGAACATCGGTAACAGTAATTCCATATTGATCCCTTGTTAATAATTCATTCACTTTTTCTGTTACTCTATCATTTAAGCTGCCTCGAGAGGATTTTTCATCATTAATAATTTCATCGTAGTTTAATTGACCAAGCTCCGCACGAACAACAGAGTAGATAAACTCTTCCATCCGAGATTCTGCGTTTGCAACTGTTCTAGCATTAGAAATCATTTGTCTCGGATTATCAATCTTCCAAATAGCATAATTGTCAATGATCATACGCTTCTTATCTTTTGTATTAATTTCAGCTTGAGATACATTATACGTCATTTGATATTTTGGTAATGAGGAGACACTTTGGATAAATGGTACTTTAAACGCAAGCCCTGGCTCACTTTTGATTGACACTACCTCTCCAAACTGACGTATGACCTTGTACTCGCCTTCTTTTACAATAAAAGTACTTGCCATGAGTAACATAAATAGAACAATCAGTATTAAGAAAAACATTCCTGTTTTTACATGTTTCCTCCACTGAATATCTGCACTTTTTCTAGATTCTAAGTCAACTACTTTTTTATCCATTACTCTTTTTTCCCTCCCTCTTCATCGGATGTTTTTGCCTGTTCCTTTTCCAATGGTCGAATTGGGAAGTATTTTAATGTATTTCCATCATCGTTCATAATATAAATTTCTGCACCAGGTAAAACTTGTTCAAGCGTTTCAAGTGTCAGACGTTCACGAGTAATTTCAGGGTTTGTCTTGTATTGTTCATACAACTTATTAAAAATAGCTACATCCCCGCGGGCTAATTCAATTCTTGCTGCCTTCTCTCCCTCAGCTTTGGACATGATGGCTGCTTTCTCACCCTCTGCTTCATTCATACGCTTATTTTCATATTTCTTAGCTTCGTTCATCTTCGTATTCATCGTTTCGCGCGCATCCGTAACCGCTGTAAAAGCACTGCGAACTTCTTGGTTTGGAAGTTCAACGTCTTTTAAGTTCACGGCTAGGATGGAAATACCAATATCATATTTTTCAAGTAAAGTGGATAACAAATCTCGAACTTCTGCCTCAATTTCCGCTTTTCCTGATGTTAGTGCATCATCAATCTTAGAACTTCCGATTATGCTTCTTAGAGAAGCCGAAGTCGCGTCATATAAAATTTCCTGTGGCTTTTCAGAATTAAATAAGTATTTTTTCGGATCGGTGATTTTCCATTGTACTACTAAATCTGCTAAAACAATGTTTTCGTCACCAGTAATCATTTTGGTTTCATTCGACTTACCATTTTCATCCTTAAATCCAAAGTCCAGCTTCAGCGTTTCACGTGCTAATTTTTTCACGTTTTGTATAGGCCATGGTAATTTAAAATGAAGGCCTGATTCAGTAACCGTCTCATCCGCTCTTCCAAAAGTCATAATTACAGCCTGATCGGATTCATCAACCGTATACCAAGATGTAAATACAACGATAGAAAGTACAATAACTGCGATGACAAGCCCTGTAACTGTATATACTCTCTTTAAACTCATGTTTCACTATCCTTTCTACTATTCACTCAGTAATGTATACGTCTAAGAAGATAATTAGTTTCATAAAAAAATAATAATTGTAACAATACGGTAAAGGTGATTTCCAAGTTAGAGGATAATTTAAACGGGATATGTAATTTGAGCGAAAAAACTGGTGTCCCGTCTTGACTCAATATCGTTATCAGGTTCCTAGATGCTTCTCAAGCTCTCACTGGATATAGTACATTTCCAATGATGTTCCATTTGCATAAGGCTAACTTGAATTCAAAAAAGTAATAGGTTTTCAATGGAACCAGTTTGAACACTAAAGAATCTTCTACATTCACTATAAATGGAGACTTAATTCGAATAAGGAAATGCGTTATGTACTAATTCGCGATCAATCGAGACTCAATTCGAAATATGACTAGCATTCTGTCCAGATTCACGTCCAATCGCAGACTCAATTTGAATTATGACTAGCATTCTGTCCCAATTCGCGACCAATCGAGACTCTATTCGTAATATGACTAGCATTCTGTCTCGATTCACGACCAATCGAGACTCAATTCGAAGTATGACTAGCATTCTGACCCGATTCACGTCCAATCGAGACTCAATTTGAAAAATGACATGCATTCTGTCCCGATTCGCGATCAATCGAGACTCAATTCGAAATATGACATGCATTCTGTCCCAATTCGCGATCAATCGAGACTCAATTCGAAATATGACATGCATTCTGTCCCAATTCACGACCATTCGAGACTCAATTCGAAATATGACATGCATTCTGTCCCGATTCACGTCCAATTGAGACTCAATTCGAAATATGACTAGCATTCTGTCCCGATTCATAATTAATCGAGAAATAAATCAAAAAAGGACAGCCGTTCTCTCCTGATCCCACATTAAGAGAGGGAATGCTCCAAAAAAACAACTGTCACTCGATTCGCCTTCAAATGATTCACCAAAAAATTTCATTATAAATTCAATAAAATAGATCTAGATTCAATTGAACCTAGATCATGATCATTATCCTTATTGTAATTTTCTAATCCTCTTCAACTGATTCAATATGCTGTGGAGGGCAAACATCAAGAGTGCCATTAATGACCGTTTCTTCCTGATCATCCGTTACTTGAACTTGAATGGTGACAAAACGTCGATCACGATTGATTTTTACGACTTCAAATAAAAATTGGATAGTGTCATAGTGGTAAACAGGTTTTACAAATTCAATTTCCTGTTTTAAAATATGTGAGCCTGGCCCAGGCATGTATTTTGATATTGCGGAAGTAATAATGCCCGTTAACATAATGGATGGTACAATTGGCTTTTTGTATTGTGTCTGCGAAGCATAATCGTGTTGAATGTACAGTGGGTTCGCATCATTTGTCAAACCTAAAAAAAGCAACAAGTCCTTATCCTCAATTTTCTCAGTCAGCGTTAATTTCTCCCCGGTCGATATTTCTTCAAGCCTTCTGCCAAGCTTACGTTTTTTACCCAATAACAACACATCACCTCATCCTTAATAAATGACGCCTTGGCTGAATTCGAGCCTAGATTTTTATCGTGCTCGCTCGATAAAAATCTGAAGCATCCGCCGGAGGCTTAACTAAATACAGCCAAAGTTAAGATTCCTTATATGTAAAGATTTTTTACTCTCTCAACATTTATTAAATTCCTGCATTTAGTTAACCGTTTTCAATTGGTTTGGCATTATAATATCATGAAATTCACCTCAATTGAAGTAAAAAAGCTGTCCAAAATAACGATCATTTCGGAAACAGCTATCAAAATAACTATGCAAGTACTTTCATCACTTCACGAACCGAATTTGCCGATTTTTCTAAAGCTACTTTTTCAACTTCCGTCAGATCAAGTTCGATGATTTTTTCGATGCCATCTTTTCCAAGGATTGTTGGCACTCCTAGATAGATACCGTCAAAACCATATTCACCTTCAAGATAAGCAATGGATGGAAGGACACGGCGTTGATCTTTTACAATCGCTTCCACCATTTCTACTAAAGAAGCAGCTGGAGCATAATACGCACTGCCGTTACCCAATAGATTGACAATTTCTCCGCCGCCTTTTCTAGTTCTTTCCACGATTATCTCAAGGCGTTCCTTCGGGATTAGTTTTTCTAGTGGTATTCCACCAGCGTAAGAATAACGGACAAGAGGAACCATGTCGTCTCCATGTCCTCCTAAAACAAATCCTGTTATATCTTTTACAGATAGATTTAGTTCCTGAGCAACGAACGTACGGAAACGTGCAGTATCAAGAACTCCGGATTGACCAATTACACGATTTTTAGGAAAACCAGATTCTTTGAATACCGTATATGTCATAGCATCTACAGGATTTGTAAGAACGATGATATAGCAGTTCGGTGAATGCTTCACGATATCTTTCGTAACACTTTTCATCACTTTTTGATTTGTTTGCACCAAATCGTCACGGCTCATACCAGGTTTACGGGCTATTCCAGCTGTGATGACAACAACATCGGAATCTTTCGTATCTTCATAATTAGAAGTACCTGTAATGTTAGCATCAAAACCTTGGACTGGTCCGGCCTCAAGCATGTCAAGCGCTTTTCCTTTAGTCGGATTTTCCATTTGTGGGATATCTACTAAAACAACGTCGCCAAGTTCCTTTTGTGCAAGTAAAAATGCAGTGGTCGCTCCAGTAAAACCGCCGCCAATTACCGAAATCTTTTTACGTTTCATTGTCATGAGAAAGTCCCTTCTTTCTAAAAATATGATAATGTAGAAAAGCGAGCGCAACCGATATTACGGTATGCGCTCGTTTCCTGTTTTTCGTCTAGCTCCAGCGCCTTTAGATCGGTGAACAATAAGACTCTCCTGCGATAAGTTAACGTCGATTCACCTACTGGTCATCGTGTCTTCTCTATTGCAAGTCTTAGCCTTATAGTTCGAACTTTGATTAGAAGGTCGCTTTTGCCAATCAGCCCATATTTTCGATCAATGCTGTAGCGAACTCAGAAGTTTTAACCTCTGTTGCACCTTCCATTAGGCGTGCAAAGTCGTAAGTAACAACTTTTGATTCGATTGTTTTTTCAACTGATTTAATAATTAAGTTAGCCGCTTCATTCCATCCAAGGTGCTCAAGCATAAGTACACCGGAAAGAAGTACTGAAGATGGATTTACTTTATCAAGTCCTGCGTATTTTGGAGCTGTACCATGAGTTGCTTCAAAAATAGCATGTCCTGTTTCATAGTTGATATTTGCTCCTGGAGCAATACCGATTCCGCCGACTTGAGCAGCAAGTGCGTCGGAAATATAGTCGCCGTTCAAGTTCATTGTAGCTACTACATCAAACTCTTTCGGACGAGTTAAAATTTGTTGTAAGAAAATATCAGCGATAGAGTCTTTAATGATAATTTTTCCTGCAGCTTCTGCATCAGCTTGTGCTTTATTAGCAGCATCTGTTCCTTGCTCTTCTTTAATTCTGTCATATTGATCCCAAGTGAATACTTTATCGCCGAATTCTTTCTCGGCAAGTTCATATCCCCAGTTCTTAAAAGCACCTTCCGTAAATTTCATAATGTTTCCTTTATGAACAAGAGTTACGGATTTGCGGCCTTCTTTAATAGCATAATTAATAGCAGCACGTACTAAACGCTCTGTACCTTCTTTAGATACTGGCTTAATACCGATACCTGAAGTTTCAGGGAAACGAATTTTGTTAACTCCCATTTCTTCTTGAAGGAATTTGATTACTTTTTTAACTTCTTCAGAGCCTTCTTTATACTCAATACCTGCATAGATATCTTCTGTATTTTCACGGAAGATAACCATGTCTGTATCTTCAGGACGCTTAATAGGTGAAGGAACACCTTGGAAGTAACGAACTGGACGTAAGCATACAAATAAATCAAGCTCTTGACGAAGGGCTACGTTCAACGAACGGATTCCACCGCCGATTGGTGTTGTAAGAGGTCCTTTAATCGCAATAAAATATTCACGGATTGTATTAAGTGTTTCTTCAGGAAGCCATTCGCCAAATTTATTGAAGGCTTTCTCTCCTGCATACACTTCTTTCCATTCGATTTTCTTTTCGCCTGCATAAGCTTTTTCAACTGCTGCATCCATTACTCTTTGAGCTGCAGCCCAAATGTCAGGACCGATCCCATCTCCTTCAATAAAAGGGATGATTGGGTTATTAGGTGTATGTAAAACACCATTTTCTACAGTAATTTTTTCACCTTGTGACATAAATTTTCCCTCCAGTTACAATCTCAACTACTAATATTATCAGAAAAACTGACTATTTTCTATATAAGTCAATTTCTCTCATCGACTGGTACATATTTTCTTAAGCCTGGGCCTGTATATTCAGCACGAGGGCGGATTAAGCGGTTATTCTCGTATTGTTCAAGAATATGTGCGATCCATCCGGATACACGTGATACAGCAAAGATTGGTGTAAATAAATCATGGTCAATCCCTAAGCTATGATAGACAGAAGCAGAATAGAAATCTACATTAGGCGGCAATGGCTTTTGCGATGTAAACACTTCATGGACCTTAGCAGAAATTTCGTACCATTCTGGCTCACCTGTAATTTCTGTAAGTTTCTTTGACATTTCTTGCAAATGTTTCGCACGTGGATCACCTTTACGGTATACACGATGGCCGAAGCCCATAATTTTTTCTTTTTTACTTAGCTTGTCAAGAACGTATTTTTCTGCGTTTTCTGGGCTGCCAATTTCAGTCAACATTTTCATAACTTGCTCATTTGCGCCGCCATGAAGAGGACCTTTTAAAGCACCAATAGCAGCTGTTACGCCTGAATACATATCTGAAAGAGTAGCCACACATACGCGCGCAGTAAATGTTGATGCATTTAATTCATGATCAGCATGTAAAACTAATGCTTTATTGAAAGCCTCTACTTCGATTGGTTCCGGCTCTTTTCCTTTTAGCATATACAGGAAGTTTTCTGCAAAGCTGAGGTCTTTACGTGGAGCAATCGGAGTCAGCCCTTTTCTAACTCTCGAAAACGCTGCTACGATCGTAGGCATTTTTGCTTGTAGACGAACAGCTTTTCTGAAATTTGCTTCTTTATCCATAACATCTGCTTCTTCATCGTAAAGGCCAAGTGCGGAAACAGCTGTTCGAAGGGCAGCCATTGGATGAACCTTATTAATTGGATACGTATTGAAACTATCAATAATTTCTTGAGGAAGCTCCATATTATCCGCTAATTGTTGCTTAAGTTCCTGAAGTTGTTCACTATTTGGCAATTCTAAATGCCATAGTAAGTAAATGATTTCTTCAAAACTTGCTTTTTCAGCTAAATCATCGATATTATAGCCAACATATGTAAGTGTGTCGTCTATGATAGAACTAATAGAAGACGTCGTTGCCACTATACCTTCTAAACCGCGTGTTGCCGTCATAAAAATAATCTCTCCTTTATCTTACTTTACTAACAAAATGAATCCTGTTCATAAAATCTTAATAAAAAGATCGTGTGGATGCATACATATTCTATTATAGACAATTCATGTATCTTGTCTATAAATTCATTTTATGTATTCTTCTTCCCTAGTCATTATAACCAAATCTATATCGTTTGGAAATGAAAACGCTTCTTACCTTTAGTCATTCGACTAAGAAAAATGATATAATAATTAATAGTTTTACAAGACCATATGATGTGAGGTGGCTGTGTGAAGCGTGAAACTTTCGATAAAATAATACGTTTTTTATTTGTTGTAGGGATTATAACTATTTCCCTGATCTTACTTTATTATATTTCAAAAGTGACTTATCCCTTTATCATAGCGATTGTAATTGCTATGATGATTAATCCCGCCGTTCATTTTTTAGAGAAAAGATGGAAATTTCCAAGAGTGTTGGCTGTTCTAACTTCATTATTCCTATTAATTGCGATATTTACTGGTCTCATTACATTATTAATTGCTGAAATCGTGTCGGGGGCTACTTATTTTTCTACAGTCGTACCAGAACATGTAAAGACTCTGATAAATTACTTTGAAGATTTTTTTGCCGGTCAAATCATTCCTTTTTACAATAATATTGCCAGTATGTTTAAAGGACTGGATAGCGGACAGCAAGAAACGATAATGGACAGTATAAAAAATACAGGGAATAAAATTACGGAAAGTGCAACGGTGTTTTTGCAAAATTTCTTTTTAAAGCTTCCTGCACTCGTATCTTGGATTCCAAATGCAGCGACTGTACTTGTATTTTCTCTATTAGCAACCTTTTTTATTAGTAAGGATTGGGAAAAACTTACGAATTGGTCTAGTCGTTTTATTCCAGAAAAAGCAAAATCAAGCGGTAAAACAGTTTTTACAGACTTAAAAAAAGCATTAGCCGGATTTGTAAAGGCACAATTGACATTAATTTCGATAACTCTTGTTATTGTATTGATTGGTCTATTAATTTTACGTGTGGATTATGCTATCACCATTGCCCTTATAACAGGAATTGTAGACCTACTCCCTTATTTAGGAACAGGAACTGTTTTTATCCCTTGGATCATCTATGAAATTTTCACAGGAAACTATGGATTGGCACTCGGACTTGGCATCCTTTACACAGTAGTCGTCGTTCAAAGACAAGTGATGGAACCAAAAATTCTTTCCTCTAACATTGGAATGAACCCATTGGCTACCCTTGTTGCCTTATTTGTAGGGTTTAAGCTAATTGGATTTTTGGGACTTATTTTGGGTCCAGTAACACTCGTTTTAATCACAACTCTCCATAAAGCAAATGTCTTTAAGGATATTTGGAATTATATTATCGGAACGCCTCCAATTATAAAGTAATAAAGAGCCACTGATTATGAAGTGGCTCTTTTGTCATCTATGGATATAAATATGCTTTCTACTAATCCATTTTTTTATCATTATTAATAAAAAGGGTCTAATAATCTTTCTAGTAACTGGAAGAAGAAGGAATAATCCCATAACGTCACTCAAAAATCCCGGGGTTACTAATAAGATTGCACCTACTAAAATGCATACCCCATCAAGCATAGCGATTCCCGGGGGAATTCCGGAACGCAAGTCGTTCTGAACTTTTCTCAACGCTTCCAATCCTTGCTTTTTAGCTAGATATGCACCTAATATACCTGTTGCGATAATTACCCCAACTGTTGGAAGTACTCCTATCGTCTTTCCTGAAAGAATAAACAACCCAATTTCTATGGCTGGAATAACTATGAAAACCAAAATAATATATTTCAAACGAATTCACATCTCTTGTTGATTTTTAATCATTATAACATTTTTCGTCATGAATTAGTAAATCGCATGCCCCTGCCCCTCGATGTATTGGTCCACGGAATGTGGGTCAGACTTTATCGTCAAAGATATGGTGATTTTAGTATAAATAGTTGAGATTACATGCAATTACGCATAACCTCTAGTGCGTCGAAGGAGCAATTACTAAATTGACTCTAATATAAAAATAAAAGATGCCGAACTTTATAAAAGTTCGGCATCTTTATTTTCTTTAAAGTACACTAGCATGTCCACTGTATATAATTCCGCGTGTGGCATCGACGGTAATGTCTTGACCGTCTTTAAAGATCTTCGTCGCATCTTCAACACCAACGATAACAGGGATTCCTAAGTTGATGCCTACTACAGCAGCGTGGCTCGTTAATCCGCCTTCTTCAGTAATTAATGCAGAACAATTTTCTAATAGAGATACCATTTCTCTATCCGTTCCGATTGCGACCATGACAGACCCTGGGACAATTTTTTCTTTTGCTTCCGCAGCGTCTTTCACAATTACCGCCTTTCCGAATGCCGATTTCCGTCCTATTCCTTGTCCTTTCGCTAATACATCACCGACAACATGGACCTTCATTAAATTAGTTGTCCCTTTTTCACCAACAGGGACACCACCAGTAATAATAATAAGATCTCCATGCTGAACCAATCCTGTACTTAAACTTTCCTCTACTGCACGCTCAAGCATTTCGTCAGTGGAGGAGACTTTTTGTCCCATTCGTGGATACACTCCCCATTTTAAGGAAAGTCGGCGTACAATTGCTTCGTTATACGTAACGGCAATAATTGGAGCTTTAGGGCGATATTTTGAAATCATTCGTGCGGTATGACCGCTCTCAGTCGGTGCAACTATCGCATTAACTTCTAAATTAATAGCTGTATGTGCAACAGATTGACAAATCGCATCTGTCATATTAGGATCGCTATTTTTTCTTAAATAAGTCAGGATTTCTTGATAGTTAAGTGCTTTTTCTGTTGAAACTGCAATATTATGCATCGTTTGTACAGCTTCGACTGGATATAATCCAGCTGCTGTTTCTCCAGACAACATGACAGCATCAGTTCCATCGAAAATAGCATTTGCAACGTCACTCGCTTCTGCTCTAGTCGGTCTAGGGTTGCGTTGCATAGAATCTAGCATTTGTGTTGCGGTTATAACTGGTTTACCAACTTCGTTGCATTTTCTAATTAACTGCTTTTGAACGAGTGGGACTGCCTCTGTAGGAATTTCAACTCCTAAATCCCCACGTGCAACCATTAATCCATCGGAAACAGCTAAAATTTCATCTATATTGTCTACGCCTTCTTGATTTTCAATCTTAGGAATAATATTGATATAGGAACCGCCGTTTTCTTCTAGTAGCTGTCTGATTTCTAACACGTCCGTTGCTCTTCTTACAAATGAAGCCGCAATGAAATCAACACCTTGCTCAATTCCAAATAATATATCTTTTGCATCTTTTTCTGTCATACCTGGAAGATTGACTGATACACCAGGAACATTGACGCCTTTTTTATTTTTTAGAGTCCCGCTATTCAAAACTTTCGTTACTATTTCACTTGACTCTCTCTTTATCTCTACAACTTCAAGAGCAATTAAACCGTCATCCAATAATATATTGGAACCTTTATGAACGTCATTTATTAGTCCAGAATAAGAAATAGAAAATTTCTCCTCTGTCCCCTCAACCTCTTCCATAGAAACAATGATGGTATTTCCTTCTTTAAGTTCAATGGCTCCATTTTTCATATCATGTGTTCTTATTTCAGGACCTTTTGTATCTAATAATATCCCAATATTTTTTCCTGCTTTTTTTGCAGTTTCTCGTATGTTTACGATCCTATTTAAATGTTCTTGATGATCACCATGTGAAAAGTTTAATCGTGCTACATTCATTCCAGCATTCATTAGTTTTAGCAACGTTTCTGGATTTTCACTTGCCGGTCCGATGGTACAAACAATTTTTGTCTTCTTCATGTTTTTTTCCTCCTAAAATCTCAGACGCTTACTATTTATGTAAGAAGTTAAATGGATAATACTTGTGACAAATCATACATATCACTTGAGAATTTTCTTGGTTGTCCAAGTACACTTAAAATATCATTATCAACGATTTGGTCTTTTTCGATTCCAACTGTTCGTCCACCTTTACCCTCCATAAGCAACTCAACTGCTCTTGCCCCAAGTCGACTTGCCAATACACGATCAAATCCAGTAGGTGTTCCTCCCCTTTGAATATGACCTAAAACTGATACTCTCGTTTCGATATTGATTGATTTTTTAAGTTCTTCTGCAAATTCTGTTGCACTCATTACTCCTTCGGCAACAATGATAATACTATGCTTTTTGCCACGTTTTTGTCCACTATGCAAGCGTTCAGCAATATTTTCCATATCATATTTTTCTTCTGGAACGAGTATTGTTTCAGCTCCACCCGCAAGGCCAGACCATAATGCAATATCTCCTGCATCTCGTCCCATTACTTCTATAATAAAAGTTCGTTCATGAGAAGATGCTGTGTCACGAATTCTATCGATAGCATTTAATACCGTATTCAATGCTGTATCAAACCCAATCGTAAATTGAGTTCCAGAAATATCATTGTCGATAGTTGCAGGCACACCGATGCAAGGAAATCCTTGTTCAGTCAAAGCTTTAGCACCCATAAATGAACCATCACCGCCAATGACTACAAGCGCATCTATACCAAACTTTTTTAGTTGTTCAATCCCTTTTTGCTGCCCTTCTTTCGTCTTAAACTCCTCACAGCGTGCAGAGCGAAGCATCGTTCCACCACGATGGATAATGTCCCCTACTGAACCAAGCTCCAATTGTTTAATATTCCCATTAATCAAACCGCTATAGCCTTGATAGATACCGTATGCTTCAAGACCATTATAAATAGACTTTCTTACTACGGCTCTGATGGCTGCGTTCATACCTGGTGCATCTCCGCCACTTGTTAAAATTCCTATTTTCTTCACTTTTGCCACCTCGATGTTCAATTAAAATTATTTCTACTATGTATAAAATAGATATTATTACTTTAAAAATACCATTTTACGAGGAGTTTCTCAAATATTACATAGAAATACTAAAAGCTATAAGAATAGCTGAATCAGCTTGATTTTCAATGGCCAGTGTGGATGCCCACATAGTTGTGGGTCCGCTGGCTAAGATAAAAGGAAGTAGTAGTTTTTTAGACAACTTCCTTTAGTCTCTCAGCTGGTGGGAGGTCAAGAAGTTTTATTATTTATAATTTCATCAAAGATATCATAACTCTTTTAATTGGAATTTCCTAGTAAATCATTAAAGAAGGCATTGCGCTAAATAGGCAATACCTTTAAGAGTGAATATTTTCTAATTGGTTTGTTTCTGAATATTTACCCATATGTTTAAACTTTTGATAGCGGTCTTCTATGAGCTTATCAACAGGAACCGATTGAAGTTGCTGAAGTGCTTTTAATATAACTTTATCAATTTCTTTCGCTTGCCCTTCTACGTCTTTATGGGCTCCGCCTTTTATTTCCGGAATGATTTCATCGATAATACCGAGTTCTTTTAAATCGGGAGCTGTAATTCTCATTGCTTCCGCAGCCTTTTTAGCTAAAGAAGCATCTTTCCATAATATAGAAGCGGCTCCTTCTGGTGAAATAACAGAGTAAGTGGAATTCTCAAGCATGAAGATGCGATCACCTACACCTAGTCCTAGAGCTCCCCCGCTTCCCCCCTCACCAATTACTATGCAAATAATAGGAACAGTGAGTCCAGCCATTTCAAAAAGATTTCTCGCGATTGCTTCACTTTGTCCTCGTTCTTCAGCAGCTTTTCCAGGAAAAGCACCTTTTGTATCAATAAAACAAATCACAGGACGATTAAATTTTTCTGCTTGTTTCATGAGTCGTAAAGCTTTCCGATATCCTTCAGGGTGAGGCATCCCAAAATTACGGCGGATATTTTCCTTCGTATCTCTTCCGCGCTGGTGTCCGACAACCGTCACAGGAATCCCTTTATATTTTGCAATTCCACCAACGAGGGCAGAATCATCTCCAAACACCCTATCCCCATGAAGTTCAAGAAAATCGGTAAAAATTAAATCTATATAGTCTAATGTTGTTGGCCTATTAGCGTGCCTAGCTACTTGAACACGATCCCAAGGGGCCATATTTTCATATATATCTTTTTCAAGTTTTTCTAATCGTGCTTCTAGCTTGTCAATTTCTTCAGACAAATCAACTTCGGAGTTTTTCGTGAATTCTCTTAGCTCCGCAATTTTATTACGAAGTTCCAGAACAGGCTTTTCAAATTCCAATCCATTTACCATGTGAGTTCACCTTCTTGCTGATGAGTTTCAAGTACGATCGTTAATTTGTCTTTTATATCCTTACGATGGATAACGGCATCAAGCTGACCATGCTCAAGAAGAAACTCAGCAGTTTGAAAATCTTCTGGAAGCTCTTCACGTATTGTTTGCTCAATGACTCTTCTGCCAGCGAATCCAATCAAAGCTTTTGGCTCGGCAAAATTATAATCTCCCAATGAAGCAAAGCTTGCGGATACTCCACCAGTAGTAGGATGTGTCATAAATGAGATAATCAACCCACCCTTGTCGCTAAACATTTTCAATGCTGCGCTTGTCTTAGCCATTTGCATGAGTGACAATACACCTTCCTGCATTCTTGCCCCACCAGATGCTGTAAAGATTAAGAATGGAACCCCTAGCTTAGCTGCTTCTTCAATAGCTCTGGCGATTTTTTCACCAACTACAGAACCCATACTTCCCATTCGGAAATGCGAATCCATAATGGCAATAACGACGCTTAACCCATTTATTTTACCAGTGCCCGTTAATACGGCCTCATCCAAATTCGTACTTTTCTTGTCTTTTTCAAGCTTCTCTAAATACCCCGGGAATCCAAGTGGGTTTGAAGAAGCGATCTGTTCTTCAAATTCAACGAATGACCCTTCATCAAGAAGACTCTCGACACGTTCATATGCTGTCATCCTCATATGGTGGTCACATTGGAGGCATACCTTTAAGTTTTTTTGTAAGTCCTTTGTATACATTATTTTTCTACATTCTGGACATTTTGTCATAATCCCTTCTGGAACATCTTGTTTTGCTGCTTCCGAAGGTATAGCTGCATATTTTTTCTTTTTAGGTTTAGAAAAAAGGTCCTTAAGCAATCTGAGTCCCCCTAAAAACGACTTTATCAACTAATTAGTATTTTAATCTGCTAGATAAGAGAATGGCTAGAGTCCTTTTTCTCATAAATAGCAATAGCTTTGTCTGAATTACCTTCAATGAGAGCATCTAATAACGACATTATATCATTTTGCCCTAGTTGGACTTTATTGTCCATTATTTCTGCCGAATAACTTTTCAATACTTCCCAAATTCTATATAGAAGGTAATTTCTTTCTAACGCCATAATCTTATCAAAAAGTGTTTCACTTTCATGAATTACATTTTTTCGTAAATTTTGAAGTTCTTCTTTATCCTCTAATAAACAAATATTTCGAATGATATCTTTCTCTAGTATTTCTTTTGTCTTCGTAATATCACTTTTTACATTTGGATCTTCCAAAATAAACATGCCGAGCAACTTAATCAGTTGATTATTTCTAAAATCTCCTAAAAAAGTTCCTTCACCTCGCCGTGTCTCAATCAAACCTAAAAGTTCCAACGACCTAAGGGCTTCACGAACTGAAGAGCGACCTACTTTTAGTCGCTCAGATAATTCACGCTCAGATGGAATTTTATCTCCTTGCTTTAAACCATCGCTTGATATCATTTCCTTTATATCTTTCACAATACTTAGATATACTTTGGATTGGCTCAATTCTCTCACTCGCCTTTTCCTATCACTGCGAGCCGCATCGTCCTTTTCTTTACTTCTTCCGGATCCACTTTTATTCGAGCAACTCCTGTTTCCATTGCAGCTTTTGCTACCGCTGCCGCCACATGAGGAGCAACGCGAGCGTCAAATGGTCCCGGGATAACATAATCGGCAGTCAATTCTTCTTCAGGAATTAGATCTGCTATCGCTGAAACGGCTGCCTGTTTCATTTTTTCATTAATATGGGTGGCTCTGACATCGAGAGCACCTCTAAAAATTCCAGGGAACGCAAGAACGTTATTCACTTGATTAGGAAAATCTGAACGTCCAGTCCCAATTACTTTTGCGCCTGCTTTCATTGCTTCGTCAGGCATAATTTCCGGAACAGGATTCGCCATAGCAAAAATAATAGGATCCGGATTCATCGTTTGGATCATTTCCTTTGTCAATGCTCCGGCAACAGAAACGCCAATAAACACATCTGCACCTTGAATAACATCTTTTAAGCTTCCACTCGCTTTATCCCGATTCGTATATTTTGCAACTGCTGCTTTTACATCATTCATGCCCTCTGGACGCCCTTCATAAATTGCACCCTTTGAATCACACATGATGATATCTCTAACTCCATAACTATATAAAAGTTTAATAATGGCGATACCTGCAGCACCTGCGCCATTGGCAACAACCCTAATACTGGACATACTTCGCCCGGTAATTTTGAGTGCATTCACAAGTCCTGCTACTGTTACTATCGCTGTTCCATGCTGGTCGTCATGAAAAACAGGAATGTTCGTCTCTTTCTTCAATCTTTCCTCAATCACGAAACAATTAGGAGCAGCTATATCTTCTAGATTCACGCCCCCAAAATTCGGCTCAAGAATTTTAACAGTTTGGATGATTTCTTCGATATTATGAGTATTAACACAAATAGGAAAAGCATCCACACCTGCAAAGCTTTTAAAAAGTACTGCCTTCCCTTCCATTACAGGAAGAGCTGCTTCAGGACCAATATTTCCAAGTCCAAGAACGGCGGTACCGTCAGAAACCACCGCTACCATATTACCTTTCATTGTATATTCGTACACTGTTTCAGGTTTTTCATAAATTTCCTTGCAAGGCTCCGCTACACCTGGAGAATAGGCAAGACTCAAGTCCTTAGCATTTCTGACTTCAACCTTTGATTTTGATTCCAGCTTCCCTTTGTGAATCTTATGCATGTGCAGTGCTTCTTCACGCAAAGTCAAAGAGTTTCACTCCTTCTTTTACTGAATCCACTGAAAGTAACTTGTCCATAGAAATCACAACAATCTTTACAACGCACACCCCTAAGGGCAAGATAACTTAGGTTGGAGCTAGTCTTAAATTAAACAGCTGTATAACAATTATAGGTCGAAAGTGGTCTGACCACAAAAAGCTTCTAAAACAATATAACATATTTTTGTCTATTTGAAAAAATTATTTTAGAATGACACAATCTTTTCCAAGCAGATTTTTAATCTCACTTAATGCAGTAGTTGTTGGCTCAATCCAATCGTCCATTGACAATTTGATTGTTTTTCTAGTCGTTTCATAATAAAGGACAATGGCCGTTTCACCTTTATGCCTATGGATAATTTCATGCAAAGAATGAAGGGTCTCCTTCGTGTGCATTTCGGCACTAATTTTAAGATATAGTGTAGCAGGTTCCTTCAAATCTTTTGCAAGCTGCATTTGTTGGATGATGAATTGAAGACTTCCATCCCTACTTTCTATATTCCCTGAAACGAGAACTATTTCTCCTTCTTTGCAAATTAAGGTAAAGCGTTTATATGTTTCAGGAAATACGACCGCCTCGATATCCCCCGTTGGATCACTTATCTTTAAAAAAGCCATTAAGTCCCCTTTTTTTGTTCTAATTGTTTTGACGTTTGTAATATAAACTCCCACTGCTATTTTCCTTTGATTCGGTTTTAATTCAATGAGCGGAATAGTTCCTGCTGAAAGAAAACGAGACGAATACATCGTAACGGGATGATCAGAAATATATAGTCCCAGCGCGTGTTTTTCTAATAATAGCTTATCTGTGGAACTAATTGGTTCAACCTCAATGTACTTAGGCTTAATATGAAACATCTCGTCTTCTTCAAATAAATCCATACTATCTTCTGATGGTCTCATTAATTCAGCATGCTCCATCGCTACATCTAAAGTAGCCAATAAAACTGCACGATCATAGCCAAATTCATCAAATGCACCAGAATGAACGAGCGCCTCCAAATTTTTTCGATTTACCGCTCGTTGTGGCACTCTTAGACAAAAATCAAAAAGATCTTTGAAAGGCTTGACATTACGGGCTTTAATAATTTCCTTTAATGTAGAGACACCTATCCCTTTTATCGCTGCAAGGCTAAATCTTATTCCTCCTTTTTCAGCAATAAAAGGATAATGACTTTGATTAACGGAAGGTGGGAGCACCTTAATGCCCATATGCTTTACTTCAGAAATGTACTCAGCAATCTTATCCTCATTTCCAATGACAGAAGTGAGTAATGCCGCCATAAAATCCTTTGGAAAGTTTGCTTTTAAATAGCTTAGCTGCCATGAAATGACACTATAAGCGACAGCGTGACTCCTATTAAATCCATAATTGGCAAAGCGAACAATTAAATCGTATGTAGCGTTTGCCAATTTCTCATCGTAGCCTTTCTTTAAAGCTCCTTCTACAAAATGTTTTCGTTCCCTGTCCAAAACTTCTTTCTTTTTCTTACTTACCGCCCTGCGCAGCAAATCAGCTTCACCTAGTGTAAAGCCTGCCATTACGGAAGCAATCTGCATAATTTGCTCTTGGTATACGATGACCCCATATGTTAGTTCCAAAATAGGTTTTAAATCCTGGTGAAGATACTGAACATGTTTTTTTCCGTGTTTGCGGGCAATATATTCAGGAATATTTTCCATTGGTCCTGGCCTGTAGAGCGCATTGACTGCCACGATATCCTCAAATTCAGTTGGTCCTAGTTCACGGAGAACCTTTCTCATCCCTTCTGATTCTAACTGGAATATTCCTGTTGTATCACCTTTTTTCAGCATGTTAAATGTTTTCTCGTCATGAAACGGTATCTCTTTAGGATTTATTTTTTTTCCTATCTGTCTATCAATACTTTTTATGACTCTTTCCAGCAAGGACAAGTTGCGAAGACCCAAAAAATCCATTTTAAGCAGGCCAATTTCTTCTAAGTCCTCCATGGGAAACTGGGTTAAATAGGTCCCGGTCTCCCCTCCTTGAATCGGAATAATGTCAATTAGAGGTTTTTCAGAAATAATTATGCCAGCCGCATGAGTCGAAGTATGACGCGGTAGACCTTCAATTTTCAAGGCAGTCTCGTATAGTTTTCGATTTAAATCTGATTCATTTACGAATGCTTTTAATCCTTCAGACTCTTTAAAAGCTTGTTCAAGGTTTGATCCGAATCTTGAAGGAATGAGCCTAGATAGCTGATCCATTTCCCTCGTGTTCATCCCAAAAACTCTCGCAGTATCACGAATAGCCGCTCTTGTCGCGAAAGTTCCGAATGTAATGATCTGAGCTACATGCAATTTTCCATATTTATTCATGACATATTCGATCACTTCATCGCGTCTATGATCAGGAAAATCAATATCGATATCCGGCATACTTACACGTTCTGGATTGAGAAACCTTTCAAATAACAACCCATGTTCAATCGGATCGACATCTGTTATCCCGAGGACATATGCGACTAATGATCCTGCTGCCGAACCACGACCCGGTCCCGTTAATATGGATTGTTCTCTAGAAAACTTCATAAAATCCCAAACAATTAAGAAATAATCATTGAATCCCATTTTCCCAATTATTTTTAATTCGTAATTTAATCGATCGATATATCGTTGATCTGAATGAACTATTCTTGCTTTCAAACCGGAGAAGCATAATCTTTTTAGAAGCTCTTCCGCGCTCTCACCTTCTGAAATCGGATATTTCGGAAGAAGCTCTTGATTTGTCTCGATCATAACGTTACATTGCTCTACAATTTTCAGCGTATTTTCCAATGCTTCAGGCATATTAGAAAATAACTCCGCCATTTCTTGTTGACTTTTAAAGTAATACTCGCTTACTTCCCCAGTTGGTTCTTCATAATTGGACAGTTTTTCTCCATCGCGAATCGCTTTCAAACATGTATAGGCAAATGCATCTTGTTTCTCTAAAAATCTAACATTATTCGTTGCCACAATAGGTATGTTTATTTTTTCGGCAATTGAACGAATGGATATATTCAGTGATTCATCTTCAGCCATTCCAAAATGTTGTAGAGTGATATAAAAGGAATCTTTTTCAAATAAATCTTCAAAAAATTTAATAATTTCTGCTGCTCCACTTATTTGCCCCTCTGAAATAAGTTGTCCAATTTTCCCATTGCGCCCGGAGGTCAAACCAATTAAGCCGCCTGTCAAAGATTGAAGTTTATTCAAGGAAATAAACTCTTCATGGGACGTTTTAATATAGCTTGATATTTTTAATAAGTTTTGATAACCTCGATTCGTTTTCGCTAACAATACAAGTGAATGCGTTTCGTTGCTTCCATCTGTTTTTACTTCAGCTATCATTCCAATGATTGGCTTAATATTCGCTTTTACACATGCTTTATAAAATGGCAACACACCATATAAAGCATGATGATCAGTCATGGCAAGTGCCGAATAATTATATTCCTTTGCCTTTTCTACAAGCGATTGAATAGAAATTGTACTTGATAACAGACTGTATGCTGTTGATATTTGTAAATGGGAAAAAATCATTATCTACACCCTTTCCCTAGTTCTTAAATATATGTTAATTTTTGTTTTCCGCTCCAGGCGCTAATTTTTTTGCGGACACCGAAAAACCGTTGGCGCTTGATTAGGGTCGACAAGCAAATGTTCTCCAACCCGAGAAGTTGTTCATTAACTTCTTGGGGTAGAGGTTATTTGACCTCGAGCCCCTAGACCCTGCAGCTAGACAAGGTACGGGAAGCCTCCTCTACGCTTAACGCTACTGCTGGCATTCCGTATACGTTATTCTCACAGGTGTCTCGCGCCTGCGGCTACAATCAATAAAGTTGCAAAATCTATATATTGAAACTTTTTTATTATAATAAAAATCTTTAAACCTTCTTCTATTATGGACCAGCCAGTAAAAAAAGAAAATATGTTCGCTTTCTCTTTTTTCATACAATTACCCTTTGTCCCATATATTGTATAAAAGGTAATTTTAGAAAATCGGAGATGGTGTTATGGATGAGGCTTTCTTTCCAACGTTTTTCAACTGCTATTTTATCGCCTTCGGTGTTATGCTTGGAGGTTCATTAATTGGGGGATTAGCTGCATTTATTACTGGCGAACCACTTTTGACAGAAATATCTAGAATAGGTGGCAGAGTTAGGATTTGGGCTATTATCGCAGCAATTGGCGGTACATTTGACACTGTTTATAGCTTTGAAAGAGGATTTCTAGATGGAGGAACAAAAGATATTTTCAAACAATTTTTATTGATTTTATCCGCAATGGGCGGTGCAAAATCTGCTGCCCTCATTATTAGTTGGTTAACGCAGGAATACATATCATGAGAATTCCTCCACTTTACAGAAACCCTGTATGGCAGCGTTTTTTTGCTGGGGCTGCCATCGGAGGCTGCATTAGTTGGATGATATTTTTATATATGTTTGGTGTCATGCAAGAAAGAAATGGCTATTTAATAGAGAAACAGGCTAAAGAGATAAAAACGTTACAAAACCAAATCATAATTTGGCAAGAAGACTACCGGGAACTTAATAAGAAAAATGAAGAAATGCTAACGATTCAAAAAATTGATGTGCGTTTAATTGGTTATGAAAAATATAATATTAAAGATAGGCAAAGTATATTTAACGTTGAAGAATCGATTAAAGAAGATTTAAAGTCTTTACTGGCAAAAGATCTTAGTACGGTTTATAAAAATAAAGATATAGTAAAAAAAACAATTGAAAACAAGAATGAGAATATAAACGGAAAAAAATATAAATTTATCGTCAAGGAAATGTACTTTTATACGACAATTAATATTACAGTTGAGCTGAGATTGGCCGGATAACGCCCGGCCAATCTACTATTTACATACCTCTGCAATCGCTCTCTTTACTCTTTCTGCTTCTTCCCAAGTATACACTGACGCACCAGCAGCAAGTGGGTGTCCACCGCCATGGTATTGCATCGCAATTGTATTCACAATAGGTCCTTTCGAACGCAATCTAACACGAATTTCATTTTCTTCTTCAATGAAAAAGCACCATGCTTTAATTCCTTTTATACTACTTAGCGAGCTGACGAGGATCGAAGCTTCAGATGCAGTTACATCAAATGAATTAAGTGTATCTTTTGTCAGCACAATGGTAGCTGCCCCATCTTCATTCATTTTAAAATTTTCATATACATATCCTTGTAGATTAATTAATTTAGGCTCCATCTCGTACATTTCATTAAACAATGAAGTTCGATCAAACTGGTATTCAATTAATTCACCTGCGTACTTAAACGTCTTTTTTGTCGTACTAGGATATATAAATCGACCTGTATCCCCGACAATTCCAGAGAAAATTAATCTTGCCGCTTCATCCGTCATTTTTAATCCTTCGTTTTTACCATCTAGATAAAAATCATAAATCATTTCGCTCGTAGAAGATGCGGAAGTGTCCACCCATAGTAAATCTCCATATTGATCTTCATTCGGGTGATGGTCAATTTTAATTAGCATGTCCCCTAAAGCATAGCGCTCATCACAGACTCGTTCTTGATTTGCTGTATCGCAAACAATCACAAGAGCTCCTTCATAGCAACCATCAGGGATAATATCAGGGACGAATAAATAATCAAGAGTATGATCCCGCTTGCCAACAACATGTATTTTCTTTTTCGGAAAAGAAGCTTTTAATATTTCAGCTAGTCCACCTTGAGATCCATATGCATCAGGATCTGGCCTTACATGCCGGTGAATAATAATAGTGTCATACTGTTTGATTACTTCTAATATTTTCTTCTTCATAACGTGCCCCTTTTCTAAAAAGTAAAAGAAAGTTAGGTTTTTATAAGTTTATATATTGTGTAACATGTCCCAGAGTCTATTGACGAACAAAAATGCTCGTTCTTGTTATCATAAGTAGACATCTATCGCAGTGCTTCAGTTTTTGTAATTAGACATAATGTCATTCAATATTCATTTCTCTTAAGTAGAATTTTAGTCCCATTATCGTTACAATTAAAGAATAAACGTTTAGATGAAATGGAGGCTATTTATTCAATGCCAATTTTGGTTTTCTTTATTATATTATCATTTTCTTTTTATATCTTTTACAAAATAAAATATGTACGCAGTAGGAGACCGATAGAGAAAAAAATGCTAAATGGAAAATCTAGCGTTGCACTTGGTCTTTTTGTTGGATTATTTGGTATAAACCAGCTTTTCCTATATGACACTACTCTCACATATATCATTGCAGCTGTTTTTATTGTATTGGGTGGATTCAGCGCTTGGATTGGTTTTAAGGTGTATCGTCACCATATGCCATATGCTATTAGGGAAGCAGAAGAAATGACAAAATCATAATTTATGGAGAGGCTTCTTAAATAGAGAAGCCTCTCTTTTTTCCATATTATGGACCTACATAATCACAGTAGTTTTCACATTTATTGGTGCCCTCTACTTTAAATAGTATCTAGTTTTACCAAGCAAATAGAACGACACCTTCAAATTCAACTGTAAAATATCATTCTGTCTCGTACTTGCTTACCATGTTCCTTATTATTTATCGATCAATTTACACATTAAAAGGGCTTTTCCAATTATCTCTGTACCATTAAGTACTTCCACATCTACCTTACCGAATTTTCTACCAGCTTCGAGAATTTTAGGCTGAACGGAAAGTACACTTTCCATTTGGGCTGGTTTGAGAAAATAGATCGTCATATTTTCGACTGCTAGTTCTCCTTTTTTCTGTTGCCTAAAAATCCTACTTGCTGCTTCTACCACGATGGACGTAAAAACTCCATAGGAAATCGTCCCAAGCTGGTTGGTCATTTGCGGTGTGACTTCAAACAAAAATGATGTATCCCCTGTATTTTCCCAAGACGAAAGTTGTTTTGAAACAGTATCATCAATCGTCTCCCCTACATGTGGCTGACGTTGAATCATTTGTAGGGCTTTTAAAACATCCTGCCTACTAATGATTCCTTCAAACCGTTGCTGTTCATTTATTACAGGCAATACTTCAATTCCTTCCCAAATCATCATATGAGCAACTGAAGCAACGCTTGTCTTTAATCCAACGGTTAAAGGATTTTTAGTCATCACTTTTTCTAACGACAACGACTCATCCTGACCTATAACATCTTTTCCTGTAACCATTCCAAGTACTTTCTGATTGGAATCAATGACTGGAAAACGGCTATGATTCGTTTCTTTCTTTTTGTTATACCAATCTCTAACTGTTTCTTTAACGTTCATACATGCAGCTTCAGAAGGAGGAGTTAAAATATCTTCAACTAAAATGATTTCTTTTTTGATTAATTGATCATAGATAGCTCTGTTAATCATCGTTGCTACTGTAAACGTATCATAGCTCGTCGATAAAATAGGGAGTTCTAACTCATCAGCTAATCTTTTAACAACATCGCTCGTATCAAAGCCTCCTGTAATTAGAACAGCGGCTCCCGCTCGTAATGCGTGTTCATGTACTTCTGTTCGATTCCCTACTATTAACAAATTACCGGCACCAGTATATCTCATTATCGCATCGATTTTCATTGCGCCAATGACAAATTTCGTAAGTGTCTTGTGAAGACCAGCTTTTCCTCCAAGCACTTGTCCATCGATGATATTTACAATTTCAGCGAATGTCAGTTTTTCAATATTATCTTTTTTCTTCCGCTCTATTCGGATTGTACCAACTCGTTCGATTGTACTGACATATCCTTTATTTTCAGCGTCTTTAATTGCTCTATATGCTGTTCCTTCACTTACTTTTAACGCTTTGGCAATTTGCCGTACTGATATTTTTTCTCCTACTGGGAGACTATCAATATGGCGAATGATTTGTTCATGCTTTGTCGACAAACTTTTCACCCTTTTCTCCTACCATTCAATTACCATTATTATATCGAGAAAAGGCACTATCAGCAATTTGCGGGAACTTATCGTGCTCGTAAACGCTTAACTTCAGAAGGTGAGACTTGTTTTTTTCCTACTGAATCTTTTCTTTTTGGTAAAAACAGAAGTGCCGATAAATTGCCTGCGATAACAATAAAAGCAAAAATGAGCCACGAAATGGCAAACATCCCTTCTAATCCTGATGCACTTATTGTTAGACGAGGTACAGCAAAATATAATAATGCTGCGCATAGAAGTAAACAAAGCAAATAGCGATTTTTCATGGTAAAGCCTCCTTGCATACTTTTTGTTATTGTATGCAAGGAGACAGTAGTAAAAAACCAATATCGATATTAAAGTTCTATAGTCTCTCCTACTTCCATGATTTTTCCTTTTGAAGGATCTTCCAGCAAATCAATAAATCTTTGTGGGTTCTGTCTAATAGAAGGAAATGTATTGTAATGAACCGGTATAACTAATTTTGCACCAGTAAGCTTCGCTGCTTCAGCTGCATCCTCGGGACCCATCGTAAAATTATCACCAATAGGCAAGAAAGCGAGATCAATGGGATGCCGTTCTCCAATTAATTTCATATCAGAAAATAGAGCGGTATCCCCTGCATGGTAAATTGTTTTTCCTTCAACTGTGAGAAGAACCCCTGTCGGCATTCCCATATAAATAATTTGCTTATCCTCTGTTACAACTGCTGAACTATGAAAAGCCTGTGTATATTTTACTTTTCCAAAATAAAATTCATAGGCCCCTCCAATATTCATCCCATGTGTATTTAACCCTTTCCAACCCAAATAGACCGCAAGCTCGTTCGGAGCAATGACAAGAGAATCGGAGCGCTTTGCAATTGCTTCGGTATCCCCCACATGATCCCCATGACCGTGAGTTAAAATAATGACATCCGCTTCCTCTTTCTCCGCATGTAAATCGGTAAGTGCGTTACCAGTTATAAAGGGATCAAACAAAATTGTTTTTCTTTCTGTTTGAATTTTTACAACTGAATGACCATGATAAGAAACTTTCATAGTAAAACACTCCTTCACAGATTCTTCTTAGTATGTCTTCGAGTCTTTATTGTCATTTCCCTTCAATTCCTTTTCTTAATCTAAAAAAACTGATACTCTTTTATCATAAGGAGAAAAGCGAAAGTGCTTGATCATCGACGTACTGGCCCACAGGATGTGGCAGTTTTTAGTCGACGTTCCTTCCTCGGCCTTTGACTTACGCAAAAGAAAGGTACGAGAAGTTAGCTAGTCGATAGGCGCTGGAACTGGATAATTTTCTTACTGATAAGGAGCTGAATTCTTTTGAATGAAAGGCTGACAAATCTGACAAATTGGCTTAAGAATGAACAAATCGATGCTGCGTTTATAACTTCACCCGATAATGTTTTTTACTTATCCGGTTTTTCAAGTGACCCTCATGAGCGTTTGCTTGGGCTTGCCGTATTTCCAGAGCAGGAACCTTTTTTAATCTGTCCAAAAATGGAAGTGAATGATGCTAAAAATTCAGGGTGGAGCTTTGAAGTCATAGGATATGACGACACAGAAAGACCATGGGATTTTGTTGAGGAAAGGGTAAAAGCACGAGTACATAATGTGCAAAGATGGGCAATAGAAAAAGAACATTTAAATGTGGAAAGATATGAAGAACTATTATCTCGTTTTAAAGGAGCAACCTTTCACAACGCTGAAGCCATCCTTCATCAATTACGAATGATAAAAGATGACAATGAAATTTCACTACTTCGAAAAGCATGTGAGCTTGCCGACTTTGCTGTCCAAGTCGGAGTGAATGAGATTAAGGAAGGTAAGACTGAACTCGATATTATAGCAGCTATCGAATATGAAGTGAAGAAAAAAGGTGTTTCCGGTATGTCTTTCGACACGATGGTGCTTACAGGAGCTAACGCAGCTTCTCCTCACGGAACGCCCGGCAACACGAAAATTCAAAAAGGTGATTTCGTATTATTCGATTTAGGAGTTATTTATAAAGGTTATTGTTCTGATATAACGAGAACGGTTGCTTATGGTGAGATTAATGCAGAGCAAGAAAAAATTTATCGTACTGTATTGCAAGCCGAAGAGGCTGCAGTGAATGCCACAAGGCCAGGAGTACTTGCGAAAGACCTTGATTCTATTGCACGGGAAATAATCGATCAAGGTGGATATGGAGATTATTTTCCACATCGACTTGGTCACGGACTTGGAATCAGTGTCCATGAATATCCTTCCATGACTGCAACGAATGAGCTAGAACTAAAGTCGGGAATGGTTTTCACTATTGAACCAGGAATTTATGTGCCAGGAGTGGCTGGTGTAAGAATCGAAGACGATGTGTTAGTAACTGAAAATGGTGTAGAAGTGTTGACAAAGTTTCCAAAAACGCTTGTCATATAATTATTTTTAGAAGACCAAGTCCATTAGATTTGGTCTTTTACTTTAGCTAAATTAACATTTCATAATAAGGTTCTTCCTGTTGAGTATCTTCGAACCACTTCATTCCTTTATATTCAAAGCCAATTTTCTCTAATATTTTTAAAGATTTCGCATTACCTTGGTCTGCTGAAGCATAAATACTTCTTACTTTGGCATTTTTCTTTGCAATTTTCACACAAGCATCAGCAGCTTCAGTTGCATAACCTTTACCCCAAGAGTCCTTGGAAAAGTGGTAGAGAAGTTCAATGTTTTCTAAAGAACCTCTTATATTAAAACCAGCAGCACCAATTACTTTTTCCGTTTCTTTTTCAACAACAGCATAGACAGAAAGACCTTTTTCCTTATGACAGCGAATATAGGCATCTATTACTTTCCCTAGCTTTTCATAAGGAATCGATCCTCCACAATACGCCATAACCTCGGCATTCCCCCAAAAATCCTTAGCAGCATTCAAATCATCTGCTTCAAAAACTTTTACTATTAATCTATTAGTTTTATATAGAACTTCCATTGGATCACCTCAGAGTTAATTGAAGAGAGGCTTGGATATCCAAGCCCCTTTCTATTTCCATATTTATTCTAATAACTCTCTCGTATCCTGATAAGGATATTGGAACGCTTCTGCCACTGCTTTATACGTAATATGACCCTTGAGGGTATTGACACCTTGAAGCAATGTCTCATTTTCAAGACATGCTTGTTTATACCCTTTATTTGCAATTTGCAGAGCATATGGCACGGTCACATTAGTTAACGCTATTGTAGAAGTACGTGGAACTGCTCCCGGCATATTAGCTACCGCATAGTGAACAACTCCGAATTTCTCATATGTTGGATTATCGTGAGTCGTAATACGATCGCTCGTTTCAAAAATTCCTCCTTGATCAATAGCGATATCAACGACCACAGAGCCTTGCTTCATCGTCTTGATCATATCAGCCGTGACGAGCTTCGGCGCTTTCGCGCCAGGAATTAATACCGCACCGATGACAAGGTCGGAATCTTTAACAGCTTGTGCTATATTGAATGGGTTTGATATTAGTGTCGTAACATCGTGCCCGAATAAATCATCAAGCTGACGTAAACGATCTGGGACTAAATCGATAATCGTTACATCTGCACCCATACCAACTGCGATTTTTGCAGCATTCGTACCTGCAACACCGCCTCCGATTATTGTCACTTTTCCTCTAGGTACTCCGGGTACTCCAGAAAGAAGAATCCCTTGCCCTCCATTTTTTTTCTGAAGGAATTGTGCACCTATTTGGACAGACATTCGGCCAGCAACCTCACTCATTGGTGTTAAAAGCGGCAAGGTTTTATTCGGAAGCTGAACTGTTTCATATGCAATTCCAGTTACTTTATTTTCGATCATGGCATCCACAAGTTGTTGCTCATTTGCCAAATGTAAATATGTGAATAGAATTAATTCTTCACGCAAAAATCGAAATTCTTCTTCAAGCGGTTCCTTTACCTTCATAACCATTTCTTGAGCCCAGGCTTCTTCAGCGGTGTTAACAATTTTAGCTCCTGATTGTATGTAATCTTCGTCCGTGAATCCCGAACCGAGACCGGCACCTGTTTCAATATAAACTTCGTGCCCAGCCGTAGTTAGTGTTACAACTCCCGCAGGGGTCATCGCGACTCGATTTTCATTATTAATTATCTCTTTTGGAATTCCAATTCGCATTACCATGTCCTCCTGTTCGATGATTCTACACATTCCATCATAACATTATGGCAGAACCATGACAGCACTTTTTTCTTTTTTAGTGTAAAAATTCAAAAGATTTTATGCTAAAGGAAAGGCTTTTCATCTAGAAAAGCCTTCCTAATTATTCATTAATTCTTTCTTCCAGTATTTCATCATTTATATCGTTTTGATCAATGGCCCCACTTCTATAAACATCTCGTATTTGTTCTATCGTTTCTTCATTATTTTCCTCATTATATTGATATTGTTGTTGAACGTCCTTCTTCTTCATAAGACATCTCCTTTTCTGTTTTACCTATTATTCGATATTTAAAAACAGAAAATCCTTCCTAATTATGTTAAAATATTGGAAAGAGTATTAGGAGGCTGGAAAAAATGACACTTATGTATCATAACATTTTAGTCGCAGTCGACGGTTCTAAGTCTGCAGAATGTGCCTTCAAAAAAGCCGTCCAAATTGCCAAACGCAATAACGCCAAGCTAACTCTTATTCATGTCATTGACACGAGATCCTTTGCAACCATTGACGCCTACAATGGAACGATGTCGGAAAGAGCCAAAACGTATGCAAAAGAATTACTGGAACAATACACACAAGAAGCTGAAGCACAGCAATTTACTAATTTTGAAGGATTAGTCGAATATGGCTCTCCAAAAACGGTAATTCCAAAACAAATCGCCAAAAAAATAAAAGCTGATTTAATCATATGCGGAGCAACAGGTCTTAACGCTGTTGAACGACTTTTGATAGGAAGCGTATCCGAACATATTATGCGTTCAGCAGAATGCGATGTTTTAATTGTCAGAACAGAAGAAGAAAAACTATAAAAATAAAGAGCATTATTCCTGTTTTACCAGGGATATGCTCTTTTTTAATGGTTTTCGTTATGAATTTTCAAATGTCCTCATTTTTCCTAACAATCTTTTTGAGTTTGTGGCCAAGTGTCACCACTTTACTAGCAATTCTGATGAGTTTACTAGCCGCATTCACGATTTTACTACCACGAATTAACTGGCAAACACTTAACAATACCAGCAAAGTCCCATGCATCTGTCTATATCAATTGTTTCGCTTTTTCCAATTGAATCTTCACTTGGTCAAAACCTGTTCCGCCGTATGAATTTCTTCGTTTAACCGCTTCTCTTGGAGATAGAATGACGAACACGTCTTCTTCAATTTTTGAACAGGCTTCTTGAAGTTGATCTAGTGGTAAGTCAAGTAAGTAGCAATTTTGCTGTATGCAAGTTAATACGAGCTTCCCAACTATTTCATGCGCTTCACGGAATGGGATTCCTTTTGCAGCCAAATAATCGGCAAGTTCCGTCGCATTAGAAAAATCTTGGTTTACTGCAGATTCCATTTCTTTATTTTTCACGGTCATTGTTTTAATCATACCAGTGAAAATTTTTAAAGATCCAATCATCGTATGAACCGTATCAAACATGCCCTCTTTATCTTCTTGCATGTCTTTATTATAAGTAAGCGGCAGTCCTTTCAGCACTGTCAGCATACCAACGAGATTCCCTATGACGCGACCACTCTTCCCTCTAATTAACTCAGCCATATCCGGATTTTTCTTTTGAGGCATAATACTGCTTCCGGTTGCATATGCATCATCCAATTCAATAAAGCTGAATTCTTTGCTTGTCCAAAGAATAATTTCTTCTGCAAGTCTGGAAAGATGTGTAATCGTCAAAGCAGAATTGCTAAGAAACTCGACAACAAAATCACGATCACTTACAGCATCCATACTATTTTCATATACACTAGAAAAACCTAATTGCTCTGCAGTATAAAAACGATCGATGGGGAAAGTTGTTCCTGCCAGGGCGCTTGCTCCGAGAGGAGAAATATCAATTCGTTTCATGCTATCTTCAAAGCGTCCATAGTCGCGCTCCAACATCCAAAAATACGCGAGCATATGATGAGCAAATGAAACCGGCTGTGCACGTTGCAAATGGGTATAGCCCGGAAACACCGTTTCGACGTTTTTCTCTGCCTGATTAAGAAGAGCTGATTGCAATTCTTTAATGTGTTCCATAATGACTAAAACTTGCTTTTTTAAATACAAATGCATATCAGTTGCAACTTGGTCATTTCTACTTCTTCCTGTATGAAGCTTCCCTCCAACAGGACCGATTTCATTAATTAGCATTTTTTCGAGGTTTAAATGAATATCTTCCTCTGAAATCGAGTATTGCAATTCTCCGGCTTCGGCTTTTTGCTTCAGCTTATGTAAGCCTGCTGCGATTTGCTCACTCTCATCAAGTGGAATAATATTTGATTTCCCGAGCATTTTAACATGGGCAATGCTGCCTTCAATATCTTCCAGTACTAGCTCCTGATCAAAGGAGATGGAGGCGCCGAATTCTTCAATCCATTGTTCGGATGACTTTGAAAAGCGCCCTCCCCATGCTTTTTTCATGCTTTAACCCCATCCTTTTTGTGAATCATGCTGTGAACTTCAGTTGGGAGACCCCATAGTTTAATAAAGCCAACTGATGCTGATTGATCGAATTCATCATCCGCTGTATAAGTTGCAAGTTTTTCATTGTATAAAGAATTCGGTGATTTTCTTCCTTCAACAATCGCATGACCTTTAAATAGCTTCACTCTAACTGTGCCATTTACGTACTGTTGTGATTCTTTTAAAAACGCGATAAGCGCTGGCTTTAAAGCTGAAAACCATAACCCATCATAAATTAGTTCTGTTAATTTTTTTGATATAACTGGTTTAAAATGAGCTAATTCTTTAACAAGAGTCAAATCCTCTAATTCTTTATGCGCAGTTAAAAGAGTCATAGCTCCCGGACACTCGTATACTTCACGAGATTTAATACCAACTAATCTGTTTTCAACATGATCGATTCTTCCAACTCCATGTTTACCGGCAAGTGCATTTAATTTTAGAATCAATTCACTTAAAGGATATTTTTTTCCATCGATAGATACGGGAACGCCTTTAACAAATTCAATTTCAATCACATCAGGAGTATTAGGCGTATCTTCCAATGCAGCCGTTAATTCATATGCATTTTCAGGAGGAGCAGCCCAAGGATCTTCTAAAATCCCACATTCATTTGCTCTACCCCATAAGTTTTGATCAACTGAGAAAGGACTATCTAAATCGATCGGAATCGGAATTCCTTTTTCTTTTGCATAAGCAATCTCTTCTTCACGTGACCAGCTCCATTCACGTACAGGTGCCAGTACTTCTAGATCTGGATTCAATGCTTTAATTGATACTTCAAAACGAACTTGGTCATTTCCTTTTCCAGTACAACCGTGTGCCACGGCATCTGCTTTTTCTTTTTCAGCGACTTCAACTAATTTTTTTGAAATAAGTGGTCTCGATAAGGCAGAAACGAGTGGATATTTATCTTCATACATTGTGTGGGCTTGAAGGGCGATTAATGCATATTCATTCGCGAATTCCTCTTTCGCATCAATCACATAACTCTTTGATGCTCCCATATCCAATGCTTTTGATTGTATAAATGCTAGGTCTTTGCCTTCACCTACATCTAGGCAGCAAGCTACAACCTCATAGCCTTGATCAATAAACCATTTTATCGCAACTGATGTGTCCAAACCTCCAGAATAGGCAAGAACAACTTTCTTTTTCATGTTAATTCCTCCTGAACGTCAAATGTATACTTATACATAAAGTTTTATTTTTAATCATTCAATATATAGGATATTAACATAATAGATTACTATTATCAATACTTATTCAAAAAAATGTATATACATAAAGAAAGTGAACAAAGATTAGAGAGTTTATTGATGAATTTCAAACGTTCTCATAATCAATATGGCGTCCTTCAATTCAAATGCTGGCCAGTGAAAATATACATCATATCTTTCGTCTTTCCCATCTATCGTTACATAAAAATGATTAATTTGTATTATGTTTTCCGTTTTCACATGATTTAATTTTCGTATAGTTGGGTGGTGCATCCCCTTCATCTCCATAGTTTCAAATACAGAATCTAGATTCATGTTAATCTCTTTATCAGTAACTACTTTTATACCGCCCACATATTCTCCATCTCGTATAAACCATATTGTTCCATCCTCTTGCTTCTCCATCTTAACATTTGAAGGAAGGTTGATCGTAAAATTTTCAAATGGGTCATTAGCTGAACCAAATCCAAATAGATTCTCTCCTGTTATAATGGAATATGAATAAACACTAATCACGCTGAACATAATGAATAAAGCGAGGCCACTTATGACTGGCATGAAACGGTTTCGAGCAAAACGATGTTTTCTTGGCGATGAAAAAGTATTCAATTGCTGCAGTATTCTATTTCGTTGATCGCTGTTTAGTTCAAAACGGGGAAATTTCTTACCGTTTAATAGTTGGTTACTCATTAACTATCCCTCCTTCGCGAACATGTACCATATTTTGTTTTAAATGAGTTAAGGCACGATGATATGTCAAACTGACCTTTGATTTTGGCCATCCAAGAATTTCAGATGTTTCTTCAACTGTGTATTCTAAAATTAAACGGCAAATGATAACATTTCGATATGATTCCTTCATCCTATTTATATATCTATAAATCTCGCTAAGTGTTTCATCGACGATGACAAGATCTTCTATTGATTCTTTTGATTTAGCATTGTTTCTTATAAGATCAAATGGAAGTAATTTATATCGTTTTTCTTTCCGGTATCGATCGATTACGAGCCTCCTGGCAATTGAAAGCAACCACGTTTTGGGATTCGAACGACCCTCGAAATATTCCACTGATTTAAGAGCTCTAAGAAAAACCTCTTGGACAATATCCTCGACATCATATGAACGAGTGTAGTAAACGAGAAAGTTATATACTTCATCCCCATATTGTCGAAACCACTCTTCCACCATCGTATGATTCTCCATCTTCATCCCCTTTTCAGAAATCATTATTTATAGATTAGACGAATCAAAGTATTAAATATTTCACCACCAAAAAAGAAGGCGACCTAAAAATCCAAAATTGGAGTTTATGGTCTGCCTTCACAATGGTTTATTTATTCAATTCTCTTACAACATGTCCGATTTCTATTAAAATCAATTTCTCCATCGCCAACTTAACGGCTCCTGAAGAACCTGGCATGACAAAAATGGCTTTATTACGAAAAGTTCCAGCGCATGCTCTGGACATAATCGCAGCGGATCCGATGTCTTCCGTGTAACTTAACATCCGAAAAATTTCTCCAAACCCGACAATTTCTTTTTCAAATAATGCTGAAACCGTCTCGATTGTAACATCGCGTTTGGCAATTCCCGTTCCGCCTGTCAACAATATCACTTGTACCTCATCCATACCGGCTGCCTTTTCAACCATCGCTTCGATTGAAGTTTTATCATCTTTTACAATTTTATAAAAGGTAACATGATGTCGATCTTCCTTTAAAAGCTTTGTAATAAGATTACCGCTTTTATCAGTATCAACCGTTCTAGAATCGCTAACTGTAATTACGGCACAATTCACCGAATGAGGCGATTCGCTTTTATGCACTAATACGCTCATTTCAGCTCTCCGCTTTTTTCGAGCAAATACTTATATTGATAATATTTCACCGCAAAATGAGTGACCTTTCTAGTCGTACGATAGTTCATTCCCGCACCAATTGCTACTGATATAAGGGGAATACCAGAAATCGTTTTTCTAGAAAATAACATTATAAGGCTTATTTTTAAAAGTTCCTTTAACGGTTCGTCAACCCATGAATAGTCTGTGATCCGTTCATGAATATCAAAATAAAATTGCTCATCGTCCTTTTGCAAATCTTCCATTAAATCTTCCCAGCCAAACATTTTCATTCGTTCAGGCATTGTCGCAACATTAAATACTTTTAGCGTTTCAAGCAAGCCTGCTGGAGACTGGACATCGTATCCAAATGACATGGCTGTAAGTTGGACTGCACGTAAATTTATAACAAGCATGGCGATAAAATCACTTGTAATAAATAAAGGTTGTCCTGATCCAACCATTCCTCCCTGAACTAATGAATATATTCTATGTCGTGAGGCCTGTTGTTCGGCTATAAAAGTTAATTGTGCAACCGACATCTTGCTCCTCATGTCTGAAAAAGATTCTACTTCTTCATTCATTGATCTAGCTGCATTTAATATTCTTTCGCTTGCTTCATTTTGAAGCTTTGTTCCCCGTAAAAGGGAATTAAGTTGAAAAAGCCAATCATCCAGCCTCTCAAAAAATTGTTTCTGCAACGACTCTGGGAGAAGTGAAAATGCTTGATCTACCCATTTATCATAGGAATTTTCCAAATCGGTAGCTTCGTACTCCAAAAAGGATTGGCGCCATGTGTGCAGTTCCTCCAACAGTACTTCTTCTCGATGAGTTAAGTTCATTGATACCACTCCTTTATTTAAGGCTAAATTAAATTACTACTAGTTTTTGTAAGTTTGACAACATCTCTAGCAATCATAATTTCCTCATTTGTCGGAATGACAATCACTTTCACAGGCGAATGAGGATAATTGAGAAAAATCTCTTGGCCTCTAATCTTATTTAAATCCTCATCCCAGTATACACCCATAAATTGTAGTCCATTCAATACCTTAGCACGGATTGTACTGCTATTTTCACCAATTCCGGCCGTAAAGATAATGGCATCCACTCCAGACATCCTAGCAGCATAAGATCCTAAATATTTATGAATTCTATCTGCAAATATATCGAGAGCCAATTCAGCTCGATGATTTCCACCAGTAGCTTCAATTTCTATGTCCCGTAAATCGCTTGAAAAGCCGGATACTCCTAACATACCGGATTTCTTATTTAATATATCAAGTACTTCTTCAGCTGTCTTCCCTGTCTTCTCCATTAAAAATGGAATAAGAGCCGGATCAATATTTCCTGATCTAGTACCCATCGTCACTCCTGCAAGCGGTGTAAAGCCCATGGAAGTATCTATCGACTTTCCACCTTTAATAGCGGCTATACTGGCACCATTCCCTAGATGGCAGGAAATAAGCCGTAACTGTGATAAGGGTCGCTCTAATAATTGTGCAGCTCTTTGCGATACATATTTATGCGATGTTCCATGAAAGCCATATTTTCTTATACCATAGTTTGTATAATAATCGTATGGAAGACTGTACAAGTACGAGCTTTCCGGCATAGTTTGATGAAAAGCCGTATCAAAAACCGCTACTGCAGGAACCCCTGGCAATGCTTTCTGAAATTCCTTTATCCCTGTAATATTCGCTGGATTATGTAGTGGGGCTAATTCCGAAAGGTCTTCAATTTTTTGCAAAACTTCCGGTGTAATCAATGCTGAATCGTTGAATACCTCGCCTCCATGTACGACGCGATGACCGACTCCTTCAATTTCACCAAGAGAAGAAATGACTTCATTTTTAATAATACGATCCAATAATAATTCAACTGCCGTTTTGTGATTTGGTATGTCAATTGTTTCTTTAATACTCTTACCTTCCACACTCATCGTAAAAACAGAATCTTTTAACCCTATTCGTTCAATCATTCCTTTTGTGATGACCTTTTCCTCAGGCATGTTAAAAAGTTGAAATTTCAATGATGAGCTTCCTGCATTTACTGCAAAAATTTTTGGCAAAAGAATCACCTTTCTTTGTAGTAATTAAAATGTGTAGCAATCCTTATTTATTTTCTTTGAACCATTTTTCCACGCCTAGCATCATTTTATCAAGTGCTTCTTTATTAGATAGCTTTGGCAGCGTAGCAAGCAATACTTCTTTTGGTGCTTCGATTCCAGGCTTTTTCTTTTGAAGAATTAGAATGCTTTTCCCTGCATTTTTATCTTTAAACAATGACATGGGAAGCTGTAATACACCTTGTATATATACGGTTCTTTTTAAATAGTTATGGAGCTTGGAAGCCTCAGCTGATTCAAATAATCCATTAGGTATCAGAAAAAACAAATAGCCACCAGGTCTTGTATGATTTACACTTTGTTCTATAAATAAATGATGGGCATAAGCATGACCTTTTGAAGCGTTTAGTTCATATTGTCCAGCTTGAATATCATTTGGATAATAACCGACCGGCAAATCGCAAACAACTAAATCAACCGGGTCTATGAAGAGCGGTTCTAACGCATCTTGATGAAAAAATTCAGTTTGCTGCTTTTGAAGATTCGCTCCTACATACGCAAGCTTAATTAAAAGTTCATCTACTTCCACCCCATATGAACGGATTTGGCTGATATTTCCTTGCCTGTTCAAAATGGTTGAGAGTAAATTCCCAGTACCGACTGCAGGATCCAGGATTGATAAATCTGTTTTGGCTCCTATGAATTTTTCAGTTAAATAGCTAATGATAAATCCAATCGTATCTGGGGTCATTTGATGGTTTGGTTGAATATGACCTTTCATGCCTTTTAAAATTGCCAATTGAAACGCTTTACGTATATCTTCTGCTCCAATTGACGCTATAATAATATCAGAATATTTTCGCTTAAGCCGTTTTCTTGTTACTTCGCTAAGCGATTCTTGCAAAATATCATCATGAAAAAGGTTTTCGCCCGTCTCAGCGAGAGCCTCTATATATGTACAATCCAATTCTTCTTGTAAAATGAGAGCTGTTTCATCAAACAACTTAAACAGCCTTTCTACTGGAGTCAATTTCAAATTTCTTCCCCCCGTCACCCTTTATACTTATAGTTTATCTTTCGTTAACTCTACAAACAAGAAATAAGTATAAAACTCTATAATTACGCTCCATTTTTTGCATATAAAAGATAAAAGCAAGGAAGGCTTGCTAGCTTTTTCCAATTATTGTGGGAAAATTTAAAACAAGGAGAGAAAAATATGCATATTGGTGAAATCCAAAGACTTGCTGGCCTTTCTAATTATTATTGGAAAATTTAAGTAAAGGAGGGAAGGATATGCATATTGGTGAAAAACTTAAGTTAAGGAGAAAAAAAGCAGGATATACTCAAGAACAAGTTGCTGAAAAAATGAATATCACCAGACAAACACTGTCCAATTGGGAAGTCGGCAAGTATTATCCAGACATAGACTCCATTATTGAATTAAGCCGTATATATCAACTCTCCTTAGACGAATTGTTATTAGGTAAAATATATTTTAAAGGAGCGTTTCCTATGGCAAAAAAGTTAACAGAAATCGAGATTGAGCGTCTAATAAAGAAACATTATTCTAATGCAACTGATTTTAAGGAACTTGGTGGTGGACTTGTTTCACAAACATACAAATTTATTGCAGATGAAGGTAAATATGTTTTTCAAGCGGGAAATCGTACTGAAGTGTATGAAAAAGAAAGATGGGTTTACAACAATTTTAATAACCTACTTCCCGTGAGAAACGTATTAAAGGTGGGGGTGGACGATGGTGTTACTTATTCCATATCAAATTATATTGAAGGAAGTAAACTGTTCGATTTAAATAGTCAGGAATTACTTGATACTTGCCCATCAATAATGAAAACCCTAAAAGTATTGGAGTCAATAGAAGTAACGGAACAAAATGGTTATGGCAGATATGACAATAACGGACAGGGTGCTTATCCAACATGGGAAGATTTTATTAAAGCAGTCTTCAACGAGAATATATATAATTGGTCGGCCCTCGAACGAAATGGCTTAGATTCAAGTGTAGTGACTAATGCTTTACAAGAATTGAAATCTCATATTAGCAGTGTTACTTTAAACAAAAAATATATCATTCACGGTGATTTAGGATCGTATAATCTATTGGCTAAGGGTGGACAAATTTCAGGTATAATCGATTGGAGCCTTTCGCTGTACGGAGATCACTTATATGACAAAGCAAATATTTTATTTTGGAATGAAGATAAGCTTCGACCACTTATCCAACAAATAACAAGTAAATATATTGATTCTCCTGAAACAAAGGAAAAAATTTATTGTTATATACTTCGGATTGGTCTAGACGAAATCTATAACACTGTTATTCTAAACGAAGTCGGATATGACATTGAATGGGTAGCAAATAGACTACAAAAAATAATGGACAGCTTTTTATAGCTTTGTTACTTATCACGATTTCATCCACATCAAATTGAGAGAGATTGGAAAATTATCCAATCTCTCTTATTACTAGTTAGTTATTATTTTGCTTGTTTCGCTGCTGCCAAAGCGGAATCATAATCAGGATGGTTCGTCCCTTCGCTCACATATTCTACATAAACCACATTATCTTCACTATCAATCACAAACACACTGCGAGCTAAAAGTCGGAGTTCTTTCATTACAACACCATACGCTTCACCAAAGGAAAGATCGCGATAGTCAGAGAAGATTTTCGCGTCATTTAGACCATTTTCATTTGCCCAACGTGCTTGTGCAAATGGTAAATCGGCCGAAATCGTCAGTACTTGAACATTGCCTAAGTTTGCTATTTCTTCATTAAAACGTTTAGTTTGTGCTGCACAAACTCCAGTATCAACTGAAGGAACTACGCTGATTAAACGAATGGAACCTTTGTAATCACTAAGTTTAACTTCAGATAAATCATTCGCTAACACAGTGAAATCTGGTGCTTTATCGCCTACTTTTACCTCGTTTCCAACAAGTGTTATTGGATTCCCTTTAAACGTTACTGCTGCCATATTTCATTCCTCCTTAAAATTATGTACTTATATCATTGCTTAAAATTTCCACTACTGCAAGGAATAAGTTCAGCCAAACAAAAATAAAATAACTCGCTATTGCAAAGCGAGTTATACTTTTTACAAATCAAAATCTAAGCTTTCCTTATTTTCTGAATGTCCTTGCTGTTGGTGTTTTTTATTTGAAAAGTTACTCGTCATTTTCTGTATTTTTTCAAAAGCTGTTGGAGCTAAATCAATCATTTTTTCTAATAAGTGTGTGTTTTGTTCTAAATGAAGCATATTTACACCGTGTTTATTTACGATTAAGAATGCAATTGGCGTAATTGATACACCGCCACCACTTCCTCCACCAAACGGTAAGTATGAGCTTTGCCCTCCTTCATCTTCACTAGAAGAGCCGCCGCCATCTGAGCTTCCACCTGATTTAAACTCACTTCCACCCATAGCAAAACCAAAACCTACTTTTGAAACTGTTAAAATGACTCCTCCATCAGGTGTTTCTACTGGATCGCCAATAATTGTATTGACATCAATCATTTCTTTCAGATTTTCCATTGCTGTTGACATGACCCCTTGAATTGGATGCTCATCCATTAATGGACCTCCTGTTCAATCTTTGATTTTGCCTCTCGAGAAAAGAGGATTTTTGGTGTTTTTTCCATTCTTTATACAATTTATATCCAGCTACCATAGCTTTTCCTGTTTTTATATCTACCATACATCGCATATTCGTCTCAGCTGCAAATCCTTGAAACTCTGGCACAACTGATATGATGGGTCTAGTTTTAAATAAAAAAACACTTCTTATTAATGACAATATTGCCCCTTTAATTCCCCAAATCGCACCAGCTACTGTGCCGGAAAATGCAGCATCCCCCGTACCAATTTTCGTGTGCCATTCAAACTTCCGAATTCTCATTTTTTGCAAAAAAGAATAAAGTATGTGTAAAAAAGGTTTAGCATCTTTTAACATTGATTTCATAGATGTAAGGTCATCGATATGATCATTTATTTCCTCTTTTGCTTCCTTTGACCATAATTCATCCATAGAAAACTTCTTTTTTATGCGGACAAGTCCAAAAAAAGTCGTAATAGTAATAGTCGTGTACCTTTCCGACTTGCTGAATAAAATAAACAATTCAATTTTGATTTTCATAAAAATTATCACTAAAGTTAAAAGCAACAAAAGCAGTAAAAGGCCGTAAGTAACAGGAAGAGTCATATCATCCCTCCGGCCATCATTATTTCCATCTGAAAATAAAATAAACCCGCTTATGAATAAGCGGGTTCTATAATTTTCGTTCTTTCATGTATGACTGTAGTATCAGCAAAAATGTCATGTAAACCTTGTTTTTTCGGAGTGAATGCTACTACTGCATATAAAAAATTAAAAGTAGCAGAAATATAGCGTCCAATCCCTTCTCTAAAAATCACGGTTCCCCATGTTAATTTTTCCTCTTTAAGTGGTATCACTTTTAGTCCAAAAACCATTTTTCCGAGAGTTTGACTGAAAAACTTTGTCATTAAAATAAAATACAAATAGAAGATGACTCCCGCTGTTATCCCGTAGGGGGAGATGATGCCTGAATCAGAAAGGGAAATACCAATACCCCGAAAAATGGGTTTTACGAGTATTCCATTTATGCTGAAAATAATAACACTATCAAGCAAATAAGCCCAAAACCTCACCCAAAATCCTGCATAGTGATAGGACACAAATGGAGGTTTAACTTCTTCAACTATTTGATTTTCCATTTTGTTTTTCCCCCTTACTATTCAGAGTATAAGTACATTAGTCTAGGTGAATTTGGTTTAGATAAAAGATTGACAATCCCTGTCATTTCAGCCTGTTTTCCACCAACTTTTTGAGCGGCCATACTAAATAGCGAGCCAAGCCCTGCATTAGATGTATAGCGGACCACTTGAGCGCCGGCTAATTTATGATCTTTTTTCATTTGCTCAATCACATCTTCTTGGTAACCGAAATCATCAATCAACCCAACTTCTTTCGCTTGTCTTCCGTCATATATTCTTCCATCTGCAAGTTTGCGAACTTGATCTTCTGTCATTCCACGGCCATCGGCGATGATTTTTACAAATTGATTATAGGAATTTTTTAACATTGATTGCAAAATATCTTCCTCTTCCTTTGTCATATGACGATATGAGCTCATAATATCTTTGTATGGACCGCTCTTAATCGTCATAAAGTCGACTCCATATTTTTCGGCGAGATCGCTAATATTAACACCTTGCATAATAACCCCGAGGGAACCTGTCAAAGTTTCGGGACTTGCAAAAATTTTATCGGCTGGTGCAGAAATATAATAGCCTCCGGATGCAGCCATCGATCCCATCGAAACGTAAATTGGCTTTTTTGTTTCTTCCTTAATTTGAACGAGCTTATGATGGATCTCGGCTGACTCATTCGTTCCACCGCCTGGTGAATTAACACGAAGAACGATCGCTTTTATACTTTTATCATCCTTTACCGTATTTAATTGCTTCATAAATTCCCTATGTAAATAGCCATTTGTTGAAAATATAGATGCAGAGTCTCCCGTATCTTGAATGACACCATCCACTTCAAGCACCGCAATTTTATTAGCAGGATTACCTGTTTCAACAATCTCTTCTGTAAATGCTTTATTTGCAGAAAAATTCTCTCCAAACACCTTAGAAAAATCCGAAAAAATAAAGGCGCTTGCCATGTTGACTATACTAGATACAAAAAGAACTGCGGCAGCGATTCCTAGGGCCGCCCAACGTTTTCCATTCATCTGTTTTTCCTCCTTTTAGTGCGTTCCCATATTTATATACGTCTCTTTCTTTTAAATAGTTTCAAACTAATGATAAAATAAATACATAAGATGCACTAAACTCGAAAATTCTTTACATATGAGTGGCAAATACTTCAAGGGGGATATTTACAATGGAACAACGCAATAAAATTTTCTTTTTCCATAAAAATAGTCCAGACAGCTTTGAAAAAATTTCAGTCCTTAAAGAACTTGCGGAAAGGTACGGATTTAAAATTGTAAACAATTCGCAAGAAGCAAATCTAATAGCTAGTATCGGCGGAGACGGCACATTTTTACAGGCTGTTCGAAAAACAGGCTTTAGACAAGATTGCCTTTATGCAGGAATTCAAGACGATGGAATGCAAGGCCTGTATACCGATTTTCATATTGATAACATACACGATATGATTGACGCCATGACTTCGGAAAAAATTGAAGTAAGACGCTATCCAGTTATTAAGGTAGATGTTGACAATGAAGGTTCATTTTATTGTTTAAATGAGTTTACAATTCGATCAGGAATCATTAAAACATTAGTCATGGATGTTTTTATTGACGGCTTACATTTCGAAACATTCAGGGGAGATGGAATGGTGATTGCAACACCGACAGGAAGCACGGCTTATAATAAATCCGTGAAAGGTGCCGTAGTCGATCCACTTATCCCATGTCTCCAAGTGAGTGAAATGGCATCCTTGAACAATAACCGCTATCGTACACTCGGTTCACCATTTATCCTAAGTGAAGGCAGAAAACTATTATTAAAAGTTGTTCAAAATGGGAATGACTACCCTACCATGGGAATGGACAATGAGGCTCTGAGCACCCAGCGCGTCGAACAAGTTGAAATCCTTTTATCTGATAGACGAATCAAAACCGTAAAATTAAAAAACAACTCCTTTTGGGAAAAAGTAAAACGGACGTTTTTATGATATTTGTTGTCCAGCTAAGTTGGGATTGAAAATTGTATAAAGAGGGCTGGACTAGAGATTGAAAGCTTTCGTAATGGCCTGGTTCTGTCTTCTCGATTGTTGCCTGATCGAGACAAAACCTTAGAATTAAACTAGTTCTGTCCCGATTCAGGCGTAATCGAGAATGAAAGGCTTGGAAGTGAGCTAGTTCTGTCCCAATTCATGCACAATCGAGAATGAAACCTTGGAACTGAGCCGCTTCTGTCCCGATTCATACTCAATCGAGACTGAAACCTTGGAATTGAGCCGCTTCTGTCCCGATTCAGGCGCAATCGAGACTGAAACCTTGGAAATGGGCCAGTTCTGTCCCGATTCAGCGGCAATCGAGACTGAAACCTTAGAATTGAGCCGCTTCTGTCCCGATTCAGCGGCAATTGAGACTGAAACCTTAGAATTGAGCCGCTTCTGTCTCGATTCATGCGCAATCGAGACTGTAAGCTTGGAATTGAGCTAGTTCTGTCCCGATTCATGCACAATCGAGACTGAAACCTCGGAATTGAGCCGCTTCTGTCCCAATTCATGCACAATCGAGACTGAAACCTTGGAATTGAGCCGCTTCTGTCCGATTCAGCGGCAATTGAGACTGAAACCTTAGAATTGAGCCGCTTCTGTCTCGATTCATGCGCAATCGAGACGCAAACCTTGGAATTGAGCTAGTTCTGTCCCGATTCATGCACAATCGAGACTGAAACCTCGGAATTGAGCCGCTTCTGTCCCAATTCATGCACAATCGAGACTGAAACCTTGGAATTGTGTCCCTTCCGTCCCAATTCATGCGCAATCAAGACTAAAATCAGTTTTAGTAATGAGTTCAGTCTAGGTTCACCATATTTAGACCAAAAATAGTAAGTTTTAAAAAAACAAAACACTCAACTTATATAAAAAAAGCGAGAATCTAATCTATTTGGATAGATTAGATTCTCGCTTTTTTAATACCGTTAAGAGGATAAAGTCATGCTATTTTTTTTCGATTTCGCCCTTTAACGTAGTTCCAATTGAAAGAAGATAAAGTTACTAGAGCTAAAGCACTCCATATAAAAGCAAAGGCAATAAGACGTGCCACGCCAAATGGTTCACCATATATGAAAACTCCTAAAACGAGCATCATCGTTGGAGCGATATATTGAATGAAGCCCATTAAATATAAAGGAATTTTCTGAACGCCTTTTGCAAAAAAGAGCAAAGGTATCGCCGTTATCGCTCCAGAAGCAATAAGCAAGATATCATTTATAAATGAGCCTGAAAATAAGGCGCTGCTGCCATTTACCATATGAATGGAAAGATAGATTAATGCAATCGGTATTATGAGTAGAGTTTCCAACGCTAACCCGATGGATGAATCGACTTTTATCATTTTTTTTACTAATCCGTAAACTCCAAAGGTCAGCGCAAGACCAAAAGAAACCCATGGAAATTTTCCATATGACATCGTTAAAATAAGTACTCCAACAACTGCCAAGGAAAACGAAAATATTTGAACCCTTGATAAAGTTTCCTTTAAAAATACAATTCCTAGAACGATGCTCACTAATGGGTTGATATAGTATCCAAGGCTTGATTCTACCACTTTATCGTTATTAACTGCCCATATAAATAAAAACCAATTTCCGCTCACCAAAATGGATGCAGCTGCTAGTGCAGCAAACTTTTTAGGTTCCTCTTTAAATTGCTTCAAGCTTTTTATAAATAATGGGAGCTTTTTACTAAAAATTAATAGTACGACCATAAACCAAAAAGACCAAAAAATTCGATTTGCCAATACTTCATGTGCTGTTACATCAATGATTTGCTTCCAGTATATCGGCAATATCCCCCAAATAGAATAAGCGGCGATTGCATAAAAAATTCCTTCACGACTATGTTTTTCCATCGTATTTCCCCTGTTATTTAGATTTCCGAAATAACAATAATTATATACGATTTATTAAAATAATGCTTTAGCTTTTTTATTTACCAGAAAACTATTAATTGGTAGGCTGGGGTCTGTATAACTTTTGCCCTCAAGAAAGAAGTCAAAATCAATTGCTTACATGATTATAAACAGGCGATCCGTCTTTTGCTTTTTCATACACAATTTTCCCATCAACAACTGTCATCTCAACGCTTGTTGTTAAAATATCATCATTTTCAACGGAAAATAAATCTTGATTAAATATCGTAAAATCTGCTGAAAAACCTGGTTTTATCATTCCACGATCATGAGCATGTCCGCAAGCAAAAGCACTGCCTTTTGTATAAAGCGAAATTGCTTCAAACATAGACAATCTTTGTTCAGGCATATAAATTTGATGCTTATTATCATAAGGCTTTTCCCTGGTAACAGCAGCATGAATGCCTAGTAAAGGATTTGCAGGCTCAATTGGGGCGTCTGAACCTCCAGAACACGGTAAACCATTGTCAATCAGTGTCTTCCATGCATAGTTATATGTCATGTTTTGTTTGCCAATTCGATCAATAACCCATGGGAAATCTGAGCCTGTAAAACCGGGTTGAATGTCGATTTCAACCGGCAGCTTTTTCGCACGCTCAATTAATTCCGGCCGTAAAATTTGTGCGTGAATAAGCCTATCAAATATTCCTTCCCGCGGCGGAAACTCCTCAATTACCTCTAATACATTTTCAAAAGCAAGGTCCCCAATAACATGAGTGGCAATTGGCATATGATATTTTCTTGCCTTTGCTACGAGTTGCTTTAATTCTGATAATGAATGTATAGCCATTCCTTGGGTAGAGGGATCATCTGCATATGGTTTACTTAAAAGAGCAGTTCTTCCTCCTAATGAACCATCTACAAATATTTTCATAGCACCGAATTCTATATTCCCAATCGCCGACATGAATTGGTATCCATCTTTTTTCCATTCGTCTACGATTTTATGATGTACAAGTAAATGCGCTTTAAAGGGAAGTGATCCATCTCCTAAAACTCTTAAAAACGCTGTCATCGCATGACTATATGTTTCGTAATAGCTTAAATCTTCCGTATGCGCTCCTGTTAACCCGAATTTCCAACTATTTTTAATTCCTAATCTTAATGCTTTTTCTACATATTCATCTGTGATGCTTGGCATTTTTGAAAAAATAAAGTTTTGTGCTTCATCCTTAAATATCCCTGATAATTCTCCATTTTCCTCTCGTTCAATAACGCCACCAACAGGAGCAGGATCCTGTGGTTTTACATTTGCTGCTTCAATTGCTAGAGAATTTACAGCAATGACATGGCGGCACACTCTTTTCATTACGATAGGATTTTGCGGTGCCACTTTATCTAGTTCCCATCTAGATAGAGGTGTTTTATCTTGCCAGAGGTTCTCATCCCAACCTTCTCCAATAATCCATTCGCCTGGTGAAGATGTTTTAACTTTTTCATATATAGCATTTAAGACCTCATGCTTAGAAGCCTTCCCCGAAACATTTAGCTTTAAAAACGTTTCTCCATACCCAATTAAATGCATATGGCTGTCCACTAATCCCGGAATCATCATGGCACCCTTTAAATCAATGGAACGCGCTATTTTATACTTTTCTTTTAAAGTAGCTAACGAACCTGTTTCAATAATATGATCATCTTCTGATACAACAGCTTCTACTGTTTCGCCTTCTATTTCCATCGTATAAATCATTCCGTTATACCATATCGTCTTCATTTTTTTCTCCTTCTAGCATTAATACAAAAATGATATACAAAAGGAGAATATATTTCCAGCTTTCGACATATGCAAAAAGAAGCGGGGAAATAATTCCCCGCTTCTAGCCATTTATATTATATGTTAGTGGGCGCCGCCACCAAGTTGTTGTTGAGCCATTTGTACAAGACGTTTAGTGATTTCTCCACCAACAGAACCATTGGCACGTGAAGTTGTATCTGCGCCAAGATTAACACCAAATTCTGTAGCGATTTCGTACTTCATTTGGTCAATAGCTTGTTCAGCACCATTTACTAAAAGTTGATTGTTGTTTGGCATGTGTCTTCACCTCCTTGTACACATAGATTGTGCGAAAACACTTGCCTTCATTCAATCATTCACTGGTAATTGTTCCATTCACTACATAATCTTGTAATCACTAAAATAGATCTTCAACATCGGTTTCCTGTTGGTTCCTTCTTTCGCTTACTATAATTGTTTCCGTATTTTCGATTGCTTCACTCAATAATGGCTGCCAGTCCAATTTTTCCTCAAAAGCCATAACTTTTTCCAGTCTTGGACGTGTTTTAGGAGATGGGGGAGTAAAAATGGTACAGCAATCTTCATATGGTCGATTTGATATTTCCAGAGTATCAATCTCTTCGGCAATTTTAATAATATCGATTTTATCCATCGTAATAAGCGGACGCAAAATCGGTGTGTTTGTTACATTATTGATCGCATACATACTATCCATCGTTTGACTTGCTACCTGTCCTAGGCTTTCTCCAGTTACAATCGCTAATCCCTCATGCTTTTGTCGAAGTTCTTCCGTAATTCGAAGCATCATTCTTCTTGTTGATGTCATTGTATATCCTTCTGGAATTTCTTTATGAATCGTTTCCTGTATTTTTGTAAACGGAACGATATGAATTTTAACGCTTCCAGAATATTCCGCAAGTTTATGAGCCAAATCAATAACCTTTTGCTTTGCTCTTTCACTCGTAAAAGGAGGACTATGGAAGTGAACCGCTTCTATCCCTACCCCGCGTTTCATTGTTAAAAATCCAGCTACAGGGCTATCGATTCCACCTGATAGCATAAGCATTGCTTTTCCTGAAGAAGCAACAGGAAAACCGCCAGCTCCTTGAAAAACTTCTCCCGAAACATACACTGCATCATGCCTGACTTCCACAATTAGATTAATATCTGGATTCTTCACATCCACTTTAATATCATCTACATTGATAAGAATATGCGCACCAACCGCATGATTTAATCCATTCGTATCATATTCAAATGATTTATCAGAACGTCGTGCACTTATTTTAAACGTATTTCCAGGCTGATGTGCTTGATTTACAATATGTAGCGCAGCTTCTCTTATCGCATCAATATTTTTTTCCGTCTTAATTGCTGGGCTAAAAGATTGAATGCCAAAGACTTTTTTTAACCCGTGAATTACTGGTTCAACTGGTTCTCCATTTAATTGAACATACATACGATCCCATTCAGATTCAATCCGAATATTTTTAAATTCGCGAAGAATAAACTTTATATTCTTTTTCAACTTTTGTACAAAATGCTTCCGATTTCGTCCTTTAAGTGACATTTCACCATAGCGTATTAAAATTCTGTCGTAATTCATTTTTTTCGCCTCATTACTTTATTTAATCTCTCTAAAACTTCATGTAATGCTTTCATAAACTGTTGTGCTTCATCCATCGTATTTTCATATGAAAGGCTTACTCGAACTGCAGATTTTGCAATATCCTCATTTACCCCAAGCGCTAATAACGTACTGCTTGGAGTATTTTCCTTTGAAGAGCAGGCACTCGTAGTTGAGACGATAATTCCCTCTTCTTCAAGCGCATGAACAATAACTTCCCCTTTATGCCCAATTACTGAAAAATTCACAATATGTGGAGCTCCGTTACGAGGTGAATGGATGATAATCTGCGGCAGCTTCATTAGTTCATAAAATAAAAATTCACTGATTTGCTGCAGCGTATTACCTTTTTCTTTTTGAGCTAATAATTCCATTCTGAGGGCTTTCGCCATTGCTACAATTCCACCTGTATTTTCCGTACCACTTCGGATTTTTTGTTCTTGATTGCCACCAGTTACTTGTGGATCTAGCCGTACACCTTGATTTTTATATAGAAACCCACTTCCTTTTAAGCCGTGAAATTTATGCGCAGAAAATGTGCAAAGATCGACGGAATTTCCATAAAGATCAAGCGGGATTTTTCCTGCTCCTTGAATATGGTCAATATGGTATATCACTTTAGAGTATCGACTCAACAATTGGCCAATTTCATTAATGGGCTGAATTGAACCAATTTCGTTATTTACGTGAATCGTCGAGACCAAAATTGTGTTTTCAGTTAGAGCTGCTTCAACATCGTCTACCGAAACTATTCCCTCCGAGTTAACTGGCAAATAAGTCACATCGAATCCCATTTGTTCCAACTGCCTGCATGGTTCCAGAACGGATGGATGTTCGATGGATGTAGTAATAATATGATTTCCTCTACCTCTATATTTTAGTGCTACTCCTTTAATGGCTAAATTATTTCCTTCGGTGCCACCTGAAGTAAAGATAATTTCGGACGTTTTTACACCGATAAGATTAGCAATTTGCTCACGCGCTTTACTAATTAACCCTTCCGCTCTCCCGCCAAAATTGTGAAGAGAAGACGCATTTCCGTAAAAATCCCGATTTACTTTTAAATATGTATCCAATACTTCTTCATATGGTTTTGTGGTCGCGCTATTATCAAAATAGATCATTGTTAACACACCTTTAAAAAAATCATTATGGCAATTTTAAATCATAACATTGAAATTAAAAAAGAAAAAGGACTTATCTTATAATTTGTGTATTTTAAAAATATATGATAAAAAGCGGAAGTTCATGTTGTAGATAGTTGTTCCACTCCCAATTACAGCTACATGAGATGAGTCTGGTCAATTAGACGGTAATTGTCTAATTAAGCATCCAAAAAAGCTTGTAGAGTCTCTACAAGCTTAACTTTGGAATCCATTATTGTTTAACAAAGTCATCGTGATATATTTCTTCAATCCGCTTTAATGCTCCAGGCTCAATTTCTTCAACCGCAGTTGCAGCCTGTTCTAGAGCAGACTTATATTCGAAATTTCTAAAAGCCTGCTCCGCTTTTTCAAGACTTGCCCTCAATTGTGGGTTGCGTCCCCTATATCTATTTCCATATTGAATCACTTTTTCTGCAAGATGAGCATTTTCAATATGTTCCTCTGTCCTAGAATACAAATAATCGACAGTGTCCGTTGCATCATATAAAAACTTTTGGACAGAATTCATATTGAGTGGTTTTTCCTCTAAACTTTTAAGCACATCTTCTATTTGCTCTTCAGCCTGTTCAAACAGAGATTCGAAATCTCCCGGAAGCCCAGGCATTCGGCTTTTCTTTACGAGCCAAATAATTTCCTTAATTTTCTTCTGCAATATTTCAATATTTTTTCTAACTTCTAATTCGTCTTTTCTTAAGTTTTGAAGTTTTACGATAAACTCATTTTGTTCTTGTTGCAACGCTTTAATTTGAGCATCAATTTCTTTTAGTTCGTCACTCAAAAGAGTAAAAGCCGTATTTTCTTCATCTATTTTAGCCTTTAAAATTTCATAACGCTTTGAAAGCTGGCTCAAGTTTTTGTCAAACTTACTTGGTGTCTCAAGATCGTCTTGTAATAATTGATAACTATGTTGGACAATCTTTGTTTCATGGCTAATTTCACGATTAACTTCTTTTAGTTGCTGTAAAGTTGCATCGGCATTTTCATTTTCTTGTAAAATATAATGTTTAGCATATACTTCTTTTTCAAGTAAGTCATATAGATTATCTATCTTTTCTTTTACTTCTTGCAGTCCTTTTTCTACTTCTTCTGTTTCCGTTGCCTTTAGGAACTCAATATAAGTATTAAGTTCTTCATCAAGTTCTTCAAACTGACGATCAATTTGAAGGTGTTCCAAAACAAATCCTTGTTGCTTCATATCATTAAAACCATCTCTAAGCTCATTCTTTTGAGAAGGAATCACCGTTTGACATTCAGTAAGTAAGTCGGGAATTTTTTCCATTTTTGTAATCAGTTGTTCCAACTCGGAAGCAAGGGTAATGACAACTTTACGAGCCTCTAAATAATTCCCACCATTAGTCAATTCTTCGTAGTTAGCAATTTTTTCACCAACGGCATCTAGCAATTCTTCAAGTTTCTCTGCAGCAACTCCATATATATGACGATGCGCCAGAACATTCTTCTTGGAATTACGATATTGATCAAGCAGCCCTTCGATTTCTTCCCTGTTTTTTTCTTCACTGCCGATCAGTTCAGCTAGTTCTTCAAGGATTTGGCTAATTTGGACTTCAATATCCTCAAGCATTTTTTCAATTTTAATATTCGTTTCTTTCGCCTTTTTAAAGCGATATTTATCGGAATACTCTTCTGCATAAAATAACATTTCATCAATATTAGGAAGTTGGACGGCAATAATATCATCCCACATCGCTCGCCAGCGCTCAAACATCTCCTCAGTTTGCCCCGTCATATTTAGTTTTTTCACTTTCGCCATTTCTTCCATAACAGGACGATTCATTAATTCCAATTTTCTTGTTTCGAGGTTGTCAACTTCCTTATAATATTTTTTTCTCATAAAATATCCTACAATAAATAAAATAAGGACTAGAATTATCGAAGCAATAACGATTTCTACCATAGTAAGCCCCCTGTTCCTTCCATCTTCCAACCGATCATCTATGTATAATACATTAGTAAAAAATGTTTTTAAGATTATGTTCTTCTATAATACCATGAAGGCGACAATTTTTGACTAATAAATGCAATTTTACCCAATAAAAAGTTGATTATTTTACAAAAAGTGGTTTCTAACAAAATAAAAAACGCCTTGGTAGGCGATAAAGATCATTAAACAGGTAATTTTTTTATAGTGGGAGAAGCATTTTCTTCTTCGGATCCTAATAAAATGAGCAGCCAGTTTTTGATTGTATTAAAATATTTTTCAGCAAAATATGGTTCTTGCGGAATCATCCCCCACACTTCACGAACGTATAAATTATTTAGATACGGCATCATAAGCATTCCTTTAAGCTGGATGACAATCATGCTGATAGGAGATGGAATTTTATTTTCTTTTAATGCCTTTTGAATCATAGTCGTATAGAAATATTGCTCTTTCATCAAATATAATGAAATCATTTCCCGGGATGTTTGAGAATCTATCGTTACTTCTCTCCATACAAAGCGCGCCAGCTGATAATGTTTACTTTGAAAAAATATTACTTTTTTTATCGCTCTTATCAAACATAGCTGAGCTGAATCATTTTCGAGCTTTTCTGTCTCGTCCTCCAGAAAAGATAAGTACGGTTCGAAAAAATAAATAAGACATTCTTCAAGCAACCCTTGTTTATTTTTAAAATAATATGAGATAGTAGCTGGATTTACATTAGCCCTGCTAGCAATATCCCGAATCGACGTTCCTTGATAGCCTTTTAAATTGAACAAAGCAATGGCCGCTTCTATTATCGCTTCCTGCGTATTCATACGATCCCCGCTTTCAACGTCTTGAATATTATGAAAAAATATGTAAAAATAATTCAACAGTCTATCCGAGCATTCCATCAATATATAATGTACAATTCGAGAGAAATACACGAAATCCTTTGAAGATTTATCGACAGTTTATTCAGCAATGATGATTTTTGTAAAAATTTGTTTGTTTAGAGAGGGTGGGGTAAATGTTTGAAGTGAAAAATTATAGTGGAGATCGAGTAAAAAATTATGAGCTTGTTACGAAACAACTCGCTGCACTTTTAGAGGGCGAATCTAATCAAATTGCTAACTTAAGTAATGCATCTGCTTTACTGAACCAATTCCTCGATAGAATCAATTGGGTTGGATTTTATTTAATAGAAGATAATGAACTAGTACTTGGTCCATTCCAAGGATTGCCTGCATGTGTAAGAATACCATTGGGAAAAGGTGTCTGCGGAACAGCTGCGGCTAATAGGGAAACAGTCGTGGTAGCTGATGTACACTTATTCCCTGGACATATCGCATGTGATGCCGCCTCTCAATCCGAAATCGTGATTCCATTAATCAAAGATGGAACATTATTAGGAGTTCTCGACATTGATAGCCCGGAAAAAAATCGCTTTGACGAACTTGATAAAGAGTATTTAGAGAAGTTTGTTGAGAAGTTGCAGGAGTATATTTAGAGGTTACGAGTATAGCGGAATGAAATCGATATTTCCTCGGTTTCATTCCGCTATTTTTTGAGTATATTGTGTATTCGAGAACAAATATAAAATGCGATGTTTTTGCGAATTATTAACTGATTCTAGATTATATTCTAATATCGACAGAGTTACTAGCGAATTTATTGATCAATTCACGATTAAATTACAATATATAAGGAGATATTTGCGAATCATTCTTCCTGCTATTAACAATCCTATACACATTTAATTCTTTACTCTCGAATCTAAGTTTCATTTTCCACATTCTTTTCAATTTAATTATCTTAATTGTATGAAATATCAACTAAATAAACAAGGACAAAAAAGCTACCCTATTTCCATTCGAAAGGTAGCCTTTAAGAATTATATTTTCTTTACGGAAATTCGATTCTTCCCTGCTTTTTTCGCCTCATATAGAGCTGTATCAGCGCGGCTAAATAACTGTGTAAGTCCATCTGGCTTGCAAGGATCCCAATTAGAAACTCCACAAGACATGGTGACTGCAGGTTTTGTTTGTTGTGATACGTGATTCAGGAGTCGCTCTGCAATTTGAGCTCCCTGTTCGATTGGGATGTCTGGCAAATATACGGCAAGCTCTTCCCCACCCCAACGAGCACCTATATCCGTTGAGCGAAGACACTTGCGGATTAAGTCTGCAACTTGGATAAGAACCTGGTCGCCTGTTTGGTGGCCAAATGTATCATTTATTTCTTTAAAATCGTCTAAGTCAATAAGTATGAACGTCCCACCACGGTCTGATTTCATCGACTCTTCAATCATATCATTTAAATAATTTCTAGCATATAACTGAGTTAATTGATCTGTAATCACCAATTTCTCTAGTTTTTCCCTTAGCATCAAATTCGCAACGGCCAATGAAGATCGTTGAATTAATGATTGTAAAAGCTTAAATTTTTCAAAGGAAAAGCTATAAGGCTTGTTACCAAGAACAATGGCTAAACCGTTAACCGCATTACTATGAATCATAGGCACTGCCATTAATGAACCATAAAATGTTTGAACAGATAAAGGCATTTGTTTGATTTCTCCCATGAAAAGAGATTCATTGGTATTTTCAATTTTCTTTAAAACTGCATGAATTAGCTCATTACTTGATTCTTCTTCAAAATAACTGGAACTACCTTCTAGCACTCTCGGTCGGTGGTCTTCTAGAATGATAAATCCAATTGCAGCTGCTTGAAATGACTTCTTAATCTGATTATGTAAATAATTCATCGTTTCAAATAAACTAGAAGTAGAATTCAATTTTTGTGATATTTCATCGATTAATCGCAAATCCTCGACAAGTTTTTGTGATTGCTGATATAGTTTTGCATTTTCCAATGCATTTCCTGCCGTATTAGCTAATAATCGTATAAAATCAATCTGACTATTTTCAAGCTCCGAAGTTAAAAGGGACTTAACTTGCAAAACACCATATACACCTTGTTTTCCCTTTAAAGGTGCATACATAACAGGATATTCTGTATCTTCTAATTCGACTGTAGCGTTTACATACGAAGCAATAGCTGTAGCGTTTTCAGAATTATATTCTAAATTTTTGATAGGTAAATCTTCGCACGCGTCATGATCGTTCGATAGAAGCAAAAAGTAATCATATGTAGGAAAAACTCTTTTCAGCGTTTGAATAATTTCCGCTAACACACTATTAATATCCATACTAGAATGGAATTTTTCAGTTACTCTGAATAATTCTCGATACTTTATTTCTTCTAATGTTTTATTATCATCTATGGGATATGTCCGATCTGGCATCATTCTACCCACCCATCAAGTACTAATAGTTCAAGATAATACTATTTACCTATAAAAAAATCGTTACTATTCCTACATACACTAGAGTTTATTATAATTATTATAACATAAGTAGACCTTTTTACCTACCTAATATCTAAAAAAATACATTTTTCGTTTGTTGACTTTGTATTATAAAAATAATATAATGGTCGTTGTGTAAAATAATGCAGCCTAGATGAACACATAATGCTCGTATTTTGTTCCTCAGACTTAAGAGATTCGAGGTGCATCTCGTAACCCGCCGCTGCTAGGGCGAAGGTGCATGAAAACAAAATACACATATATGCTGTCTCATAATCGGTTTTATTTTACAACAAAATAAAAACGAAGGAGGAGACAATTATGTCTCGTTACACCGGCCCAAGCTGGAAAATTTCCCGTCGTCTTGGAATTTCTCTAAGCGGTACAGGAAAAGAATTAGATCGTCGCCCTTATGCACCAGGACAACATGGTCCTAACCAACGCAAAAAGCTTTCTGAATATGGCTTACAGCTTCAAGAAAAACAAAAGCTTCGTCATATGTATGGAGTAAATGAACGTCAATTCCATAATACGTTCGTAAAAGCTGGTAAAATGAAAGGTAAACACGGCGAAAACTTCATGATCTTACTTGAACAACGCCTTGATAACATTGTTTACCGTCTTGGCCTTGCACGTACTCGTCGTCAAGCTCGCCAATTAGTAAACCATGGACACATCCTAGTTGATGGAAGTCGCGTAGACATTCCATCTTTCAAAGTAGTTCCTGGCCAAACAATTGGTGTTCGTGAAAAATCACGTAACCTTGACATCATTAAAGAATCTGTTGAAGCTACTAACTTCGTACCAGAATATCTTACATTTGATGCTGATAAATTAGAAGGAACATTCACTCGCCTTCCAGAGCGTTCTGAACTTCCTGCTGAAATTAACGAAGCGTTTATCGTTGAGTTCTACTCACGTTAATAAAATTGCTTTGTAGAACGCAATATTTTAAAAGCCCCAAACCCTTGAAATAAAAGGATTTGGGGCTTTTCCTTTTATTTCAGGTTTGTAAAATAGCGTATAAAGATCTATTGTTTTGGGGCAAGTGGGGCAACTTTTAATAATACAGAGGCTGAAAGAAAAATAAAATTATTAAAAAGGAGATTCTTAAACTGAACTGTCCCGTTAGTTTAATAATTTCAACAAAAAAAGCGTTAATCCTTCTTATTAGTTACCTCAAAAAGTTAGACACAGTAATGTTATAAGCCAGAGAAAATTGAATTCGGCATTGTACCGGACACAATCCTTTTAATCCGTTTTTGATTGTAGTAATCGATATACTCTTCTAGTTTACGCTTGAAGTGTTCCATACTATCCAATTTTTGTATGTAAAGTAGTTAAGAAGAATTAATTCGTAACGATTAACAGTTTCTAATTTTTGTTCGATTTATAATTCAGCCAAAAAAAAGCACCTCCAAATGTTAGATTCGTATCTAAAATTTGGGGTGCTGTACAGCTATCGATTAACTCACCAGTTAGTTGAATAATTTAAAATATCCTATTCACTAATTTATAAGTTTAGTTCGGTTGCTAAATGTTTTCCTCAAATGAAAATGGAAATGCGTTCTCCCTTTGACAATCTTGAACTAGGTTTAATCATTTGTTCATTTAATTGAATCGATCCTTTTTCAATCTTTTCTACAATCTGTGATCGACTCCAATCTTCAATTTGGTTCGCAAGCACTTTATCAATTCGATGTTTTCCTATCACATCATCTAGTACAATCTGTATCACCTTTACTCCTTGTTCTGCTAAGCTGGTTATTGGAATGGCTGACATAATTGAAGATTCTTCTTTCTGCTCCTCAATTTCAGCAACATGCTCTGAGTACGTTTTATAAATAGCTAACTTTTTGTTCCATGTATGATTTTTTTCGCATTTATAAATCGCATATTTGTATATGCTTTTTCCGTTTGCGTTATGCCTTCGCACATTGGTGTCCGTAAAAACTGATAATTTGCCACACATTTTGCAGTGCTTCTTTACAGCTTGCTCTGGTATTTGAGAAAGTTTCCAGCTGAATGTTATATTTAACATTAATCCTTCACCTCTTAATAAGATAAAGGAACGCAAGCATCTATTTGGATATCTTGCAGCGCATTATAAAATTAAATTGAAAAAATTAAAAAGGAGATCCTACACAAGGACCTCCCTTCGCTCGAGACTACAGGGTTGCTTGGTTCCTTTGTAATGAGAAAAATGGGCACACTACCCCCTTAGAAAAAAACATTTGTTTTTTTGAGGGTGATGCTATCCAATTTATTGATCATTACAAAGTAAATGTTGGCATACGTGTTCTCCTGTATCCTTTCTATCCAAATAGAGTTATTCTCATTTTACCGAATAATTACATTTGAATGCAAGCGTTTACTTCCTTTTATCCCAAGTAACTCCTCAAAATCCCGTTAGTCAGCCCCCCTTCTCTTATTTCACTATTCTGCCCCATTATTTAAAGTAACCAATTTCAAACTATATTCTAAATTTTAACCTAAAATCCAATTTACCTTAAAGGTATTGCTCCACATATGATTCTAAAATGAAAAATAAGCGCTTATCCTTGTTCCAGGATAACGCCCTTTAGTTGAATAAAACTTCTGTAATTATTCCTTATTTTAATTTTTAAAATAGCTTATCGGGGTTCGATAAGCCACTTTTTATACATATTGTATTATTTTGATAATGCGATTTTTATATGGGCTAAGTGATGCTCCTCGTGCCAAGCTAATTTTGCAACTTTTGATGCAACTGTTATTATACCGTTTATCTGGTGAGTAAAAGCTCGATCTAATTGCTCTTCAGATAAACTATGTCCTAAAGATACAATGCGCTCATTTATATCTTCTAACATTTTGATAGAACTTTCTACAGGAAGCTTTGTATCCGGTTGAATAGCCCACTTTTCTTCATCAAAAGGTGGTACTGTTGGATTCTCATCTGTTAAAGCTAGCTTCAAACGTTGATACATGTTCAACTGAGAATCTGCAATGTGATGAACAAGTTGACGAACTGTCCAGCTACCTTCACGATAAGTTCTGCTTAATTCCATATCACTTAATGAGCCGACAGTTTCTCTTAATCGAATCGTGTAAGATTCGATTTCCAGTAGCCATTCTTGAATATTATCTAATGTTACTTTTTCAGGAACTTGTAGTTTCCCAATTGGGTATCTTACATCCATTTTCAATCCCCTTTTCCCTATTCGTTATTTCTACGAATCACTCCATTAATCTGTTCAAAATGTTGTAAATCATGATCCGCAAAATTCTTCATTTATTCGTATCCTAAAGATATTCTTCCATCCTATTATGTATTTCGGTATTAACGTTTAAAACCCTGTCTTTTTCTATATCTTTTCTAGCCATTCTTATTAATAACTATTCCCATTCTCTGTTTCATCAGTACTTATGATATGGTTCCCCGTGATATATCTAAATGAGGTTTTTCCATAAAAAATAGGGATTCCTTAACAGAGTCCCTATTTTGCACAAAATATTAGTCAATCATCAATTCTATGGCTTAATACCCCAACTGATTAAAAGGCCCATCACATGTACTAACTGTACCTATTCGATGTTCTGACCCATATATGACTTTCTAATCGAGTTAATCCTCTTTCCATCACAAAATCAGCCAGTTGTTCTTGCTTTATACTCGTAATTTCGTAGTGAGCTTTCAATAGTTCAACTTCATCTTTTTCATAACCGTTAAGAATCAAATTGACACGATCATTCATTCGACATTGGATAATTCATGAACTTGCTCAGCAAGTTTGGGAACTGGTCCATCTACTATGGTCTCTCGAATAACATCATGAATAGGAAATTCCGAACGCGTGATGAAGCAACCTCCAATTCACTTAACCATTGTACCGACTCAGACGTTTGATAATTCTACTTTTTTTCAGTCCCTAATTAATATGAGCATTGATAATATATATATGGATACTTGATTTACCAAAAATAAAAACTCCTAACAGTTATTTTGTTGACAGCTGCTGATCGAGCCATTCTCGGAAATCATTGTAATTTTCTAACGAAATTGTGTGTCCTGCTGGATAAGCATGATAGGTTACAGTAGCACCTAATTTATCAAAATAATCCCGATTCGCTTCACCCCATTCAAGCGGAAACACTGGATCCTTTTCACCATGAGAAATATATATCTGTAGATTGCTTGTATGCTGTTTCGAGTACTCTTCTCTTACAAAGAGTGGAATATAACCGCTAAAGGCCATTACTCCCTTTATTCTACCCCCCATCGTTAAACCGAGAGTCATAGAGAGAATGGCTCCTTGGCTAAAACCGCCCAGGAATACCTTTTCTGGGTCTATTGTATATGTATTTAAGGCATTTTCAATAAATTCCTCCAGCTTCCGAACCGTATCAGCAAATACTGAACGATGAGGTTTTCCAAATCCTTCAATAGTGAAGTATGCAAATCCAGGTGGCTGTTCAATCGGACCGCGAATACCAAATATGTAGGCATCCTTCTCAAGCCCACTTACCAGGGTCAAAATATCCTGTTCATTACTTCCCATTCCATGCATTAGGAATATAGCAGGATAAGTTCTTCTTAGTTCTTCTGTTGCTGGCATACGCATTTCGTAAATAAAAGTATTATTCAATGGTATCATCCTCTATCTGTAAGCTTTGATGGTGTTAATTTGGATTCCATGTTGTTTTTTATTATTCTATTTCGGGATTGATTGTGAAGGAGGAAACTATTTTTTTACCGACAACAACGTCTTAGTCATTTTCTTATTCTGATACATATTAGCATCTGCCATACTTAGGAATTGTTCCATGACTCCATAAGAAGAGTTTCCATATGCATAATCGATAGACATTTGAATTGACGAAAAAGGTAAAATCCCATCAACCCGTTGCATTTTTTTTGAACATTTTTTATATAGTACCGACTTGCGGAAAACCTACATTTGGTATTAGTATGACAAATTCATCACCACCAATACGTGCGACAATCATGTCTTTCTCTGCATTAGCCTTTAAGCAATTTGCTGTTTCACTAATTAATATGTCTCCCATTTGATGTCCATATGTATCATTGATCGGTTTCAATCATCCAAATCTGCGACAACAACCGTTATAGGAGCTTCCAATTGATTAAAAGCAGGAATTGCTGGTTTAATAGGTTTTGTCTTTTTGTATATTTATTTTATTATTTATGAGATGACGACCTCTACTTTAACTACTTCAATAGCGCCGGTGATCTTTGATGGAGTGACAACCCAGGCGGCGTTTATGGAGGGAGAGCAATTTATGGTCAATGTTTTTGACCAATCTATTTTCAAATATTTTATCATTTTTATTCCCATGGTCTTTTTTGGATCTCTATTATTTGGAATTGGCACATTAAAATCAAAAGTTCTGCCTAAATGGTTAGCTTATTTAATGTTTGTCACAATGATTGTACCACTTTTGGGTTTTGTTCCCATCTCATTTTTGCAGCTCTTATTTAATAGCGGTTTCTTTTATATTACCTTGGATTTGTCCTTTCATTTCAAAAGGGCACTACATTAGGAAATTCTGAAACACCGATCTCAACGAACGAGTAGAATAAAAAACATACGTACACAGGAGCAGGAATGAGTATTTCTAAAAGGTCTATTAAAATTCTGAAGGTAGAAAAAAACTGGGTAGAGATAAGCTCTTCCCAGTTTTTAGTTTATTAAGGGTTTGAAGTGTTAAAAAGATCTAGTATTTCATTGACTGTGTCTAGGTCTTAAATTTACTTTTCAACACAAAATTGAATAATCAAATCATCCGTACTTCTCTCAGAAAGTGAATACCCTCCAGATTAAAGTAGCCTATCTGTTTCTCTTTTTATATTTTAAAAACTGCACCAATTTATGATATGTTCCCCTCTCCTGCACGTGAAGGATCTGTTTAACAGCACCTTATCGAATAGGATTCTCAAAGTTCCAGTTAGTATAAATCACAGCTGCAGTAACTGGATCTGCCGACGTGTCTTCCGTAAAACCGCCAATTAGATTGCCTACTCTAAATGTAGGCTCAAATAACTGTTCTTCCTTAGGTGGTGCTGTTGGACCATCTATTCCCAATTCTGTTTCATCTGTAACCACTACTTCTATTCCGTTATCCAACTTAAAGCTCAGCCCATCTTCTCCAACTTTTGTTATCACTCCATCGATATTAACCACTGCACTTGCAGCAGGTCCTGAATTATCCACTACAATTCTTTCCGTCAAATCTAACGCTCCATTATTGTTTATATTTGATAAAACTACTACAGAAATGACAGCACAAGCTACTAAACTTCCAACCAATAAACTTATCTTTTTCATAAGAACCCTCTTTACCTTCTTTTCATATTCCATCATCTCTTTTTGCACTTTGCTTTTAAATTCTTCAGAAGCACGAACCTGATTCATCACTTTCTTATAATCACTCATGACACTTAACTCCCTTCTTCTAAAAAAGCTTTTAGCTTCATTCGAACCCTTCTCAGCTTTGATCCTACCGTGTTTACTTTCATATCTAATAGATTGGCAATTTCTGCAGTCGTGTAACCTTCGTAATAATGTAAATAAACAATCGACCTCTCATTTGGATCAAGCTCAAAAATTTCAGGGAGAACGATTTGTTCTTCTTTTGCGATAAACGTCATTTCCTCTGTCATCGGTACTGTCTTCTTGACGCGAGAAGACTTAAAGTAATCCTTGCATTTATTAAAAGTCACTTTGATAAGCCAAGCCTTTAAATGTACTTCACTATCAAAGGGCTTTTTCTGTCTCATAAGTGTCATATAGACTTCCTGAACAATTTCCTCAGCCTCAGACATATTTTTTGTCTGCTGCACAGCGATTCGTATTAAGGTGTCGCTATAAGTTTGAACAATCTCATGAACACGTAAGCCGGCAAACGATTTCATAACTAACCTCCTTCACTAATAATACGATTCATTTTCGTTGATTTGTGCAACAGATTAATTTTTTTCACGTAATTAATTCTTTAATAATAGACTTGCTATTCATTTATGACAAACCTCAATAGAAAAGGAGAGATGACTTATCGGTTAGATAAATCTTCTCTCCCTAATATCCTTCCTAAATTCAGCTTGAAATATTAAATAAGCTTAAATAGATGCAATTCCATTCGTAAGAAGTGAATAAAACCGCCTTTACTTATGGTACGGTTCACCGTGCTTAATATTAAATGATTTAAAATATAGTAAAATCCATTCTTCAATAATCTAGCCCAATTGTTGAACAACGAAAGTGCGAAAATAGATAAGAAAGCCTCTCATGTCAATTACAGGCACCAGTTCATGAAAAAAACTGAAATAATAATCAATCTAAACCTAGTATTGGATTTTTTTTTAGATTATTGTTCATACTGATGATAAAATACCTGTTACAAGAAGGAAATCATATGCCAAATCAAAAAAATAGTCGCCATAATCCAGTCTCACATAGAATTCAAGTTAATCAATTAAATAAAGAAGATGATACATACGTCATACTTAAACAAGCAATGGAAGTGGATTCAGATGTTAATGAAGACCCAAATCGGGAAAGTTTATTGGATGAATCAGTCAATGCTTTTTTAGAGTCGAAAGGTGATCAGTAATATAAAGAACGGGAAGAGTCGCTGCTCTTATTATGTTTTACTGATTGTTGACTCAAGCACCTAATGCTTTAAGACATTCAACTATCACAGTTTATTAGAATAAGAAAAAACGATACATTTCTTTATGTATTGCTCCCTAGTGTGATAACTCTAAGGCTAATAAAGCTTTTTAAAAGCTACGTTTCTCTACCCAAGCTCCTTGCATTTTACTTAGGAATACAATTTGCCCAATATGATATGCGTCGTGCATTGCTAAACTCTTCAGTTCGAACACTAATGAATTATCTTCTCCTGGGATTGGTCTATACAAATCTTCATGTTCTGATTTTGCTAGTATTTTTGCAAGTTCACGATGAACATAAAAGTATTCTTCTTTTGTTTCCTTCCAATTTTCTAACGTCTCAGTTGGTAATCGAAATGTAGATTCATTATTTTCTGCCTGTGGTTCATTCGCTGTTTCACCAAGAAATCGCATCAGAAATCTCTTTTCATAGAAAAGTAAATGACAAACTAATTCCAAATTGAATTCATTGCTCCATCAGCTGGTTTCCAAATTGCCTGTTCAAAAGTGATATCCTCTAGCACTTTTTCAAGTGGTGGAAACCAGTCTTCTTCGTCTAAGCAGCTTGCCCACTGTTGTAACAAAAGTGTCTTTACATCTATCTTCTATTCCTTCCAATTTAATCCCTTTAATAGATAATCCCCCTCGGTCAAAACTTCATTTGCGGCATGTTGTTCTGGTATACCTTACAATTTCGAGATGAACCATCTGATTACCTCCCTTACTCCACAATCTGGCCCTTTAATGGAATAAGGGATTGGAGTTTTTAAACACCTTTATTGTCATTTAACAACAGTTTTGATGAGATATAGCTGACATAGGCGTTTTGGGGATTATTATCACGTTGTAAATGAATATTTGCTTCCATTGTTTCTAGGGTTTTTTATTATTGTATAGAAGAATCCCCTCATCCCAGCTTCCACATACTACTTTCCCTAAACTAAACTTTTGTCCGTATCATAACCATTCTGAACTGCATGTAATATTAATACTACTCTAAAAGTGTAACCATTTTCATAGCGTGAGGAGAACATCATGAAAAAAACATCGAAATTAAAACATTTGCTTAATTCTCCACAAAATCCTGATTTTATTATGGAAGCCCATAACGGTCTTTCTGCAAAAGTTGTAGAAGAAGCAGGTTTTAAAGGTATATGGGCTAGTGGACTATCAATATCCGCAACAATGGGAGTGAGGGATAATAATGAAGCTTCGTGGACACAAGTATTAGATATTCTTGAATTTATGAGTGATGCCACTACAATACCGATTCTTTTAGATGGTGATACAGGATATGGAAACTTCAATAATGCGAGAAGACTCGTTAAAAAACTTGAACAATTGGATATAGCCGGAGTTTGTATTGAAGATAAAATTTTCCCGAAAACGAACTCATTTATTAATGGAGAGGCTCAGCCACTTGCATCAATTGAAGAGTTTTGCGGGAAAATTAAAGCGATGAAGGATACTCAGATGGATGAAGATTTTATTGTTGTAGCTAGAGTTGAGGCTTTAATTGCGGGTTGGGGATTAGAAGAAGCTCTTAAACGTGCGGAGGCCTATAGACAGGCAGGTGCTGATGCAATTCTCATTCATAGTAAAAAGTCTAATTTTAATGAAATCGAAGCATTTATGAAAGAATGGAATGGTAGACATCCTGTTGTAATTGTTCCCACTAAATATTATTCCACACCAAAAGAGGAATTCAGGAGATTGGGAGTGAACCTTATAATCTGGGCCAACCATAACTTAAGAGCCTCACTTTCTGCCATGCAGAAAATAACAAAACAAATACTAATAGATGAAAGTATTAATCATGTAGAGGGTTCTATAGCAAGTGTAGAGGAAATTTTTAGAATCCAAAATGCTGAGGAACTTCAAGAAGCTGAGAAAAAATATTTACCTTAAACGGAAAGACAATCCTGTTTGGAAATGGAGTTATGGAATGTTAAACACTAACAGTTTCGGAAATGAACTTAAAAGACTTGGTTTTGACTTTTACAGCGGTATCCCCTGTTCATTCTTAAAAAATCTTATCAACTATGCCATAAATGAGTGTGAATATATCGCTGCTGTAAACGAAGGTGATGCTGTTGCCATAGCATCTGGAGCTTATTTAGGGGGTAAGAAACCTGTTGTTTTAATGCAAAACTCCGGTCTCACTAACGCCGTGTCACCATTGACTTCCTTAAATTATCCCTTTCAAATACCTGTCCTTGGTTTTGTAAGTTTAAGAGGTGAACCTGGATTAATTGATGAACCTCAGCATGAACTTATGGGGAAGATTACAACACAAATCCTCGATCTTATGCAAATAAAATGGCAATACCTTTCCCCCGATTTTAACGAAGCAAAGATGCAGGTTGAAACTGCAAACAATTGGATTGAAAAAAACAAACCATTTTTCTTTGTCGTGAAAAAAGGAACCTTTGAAAGTGAAAAATTATTGAAAGAGGAACATTCTGTTCATAACAATAAAAAAATAATAGGAAAAACCTTAACAGATGAACTTCCTAGTAGGTTTGATACTTTAAAAGTGATTAATAGTTTAAAAAACAAGAATACTATTCAACTCGCAACTACCGGAAAAACAGGTAGAGAGCTTTATGAAATAGAAGATTCTCCTAATAACCTATATATGGTTGGGTCTATGGGTTGTGTCAGTTCTTTAGGAGTTGGTTTAGCCCAGTCGCGAAAAGAAAAAGATGTAATTGTCATTGATGGAGACGGCTCTCTCCTTATGCGAATGGGTAGTTTAGCTACTAATGGCTATTATCGACCCGAAAATATGCTTCACATCCTACTTGATAACGAAACTCATGATTCAACTGGAGGGCAAAGTACCGTTTCCCACAACGTAAATTTTATCGCTATTGCTGCTGCTTGTGGTTACGATAAATCAATTTATATCCATAGCTTATGGGAACTCGAAGAACACATTCAATTATGGAAAAAGACAAAGGGTCTTACTTTTCTTTATGTAAAAATATCGAAAGGATCTCGTCCTAACTTAGGTCGCCCAAAAGTCCGTCCATATGAGGTGAAAAATCGCCTACGAAAATTTATTAATAATGAAGGATGAACGGCATGGAGAGTGTTAAGCGAAATATATTATTAAACCCAGGCCCTGCTACCACTACAGATTCGGTTAAATACGCACAGGTGGTACCCGATGTTTGCCCACGTGAGAAAGAGTTTTGCGATTTAATGCAATTTGTATCATTTGAATTAACTGGCTTAGTAGCACATCCGGACGCATATACGACAGTTCTGTTCGGAGGATCAGGTACCGCCGCTGTGGAATCAGTTTTGAGTTCTGTTATGACCGATGGGGTTATTGTTATTATTAATAATGGAGCCTACGGAAAACGAATGTGTGAAATTGCGGATGCTTATCAGCTAGATTGGATTGAGTATCAAAGTAAACCAGATCAACCGATTCAATTAGATTTGCTCGAATCGTTTATTCAAGGACTTCCTCAAAAAGTTTCCTACCTAGCTGTTGTGCATAACGAAACAACAACAGGATTGTTAAACGATATTGAGGCAATCGGAACTATTTGCCTTGAAAACGACATTGAGATGATGGTAGATGCAATGAGTTCATTTGCAGCCATTCCTATAGATATGAACAAAATGAATATTAGTTATTTGGCAGCAAGCTCGAATAAAAATCTCCAAGGAATGGCGGGTGTCTCTTTTGTTGTAGCTAAAAATACCGAATTGGAGAAAGAAATAGCGACAAAGCCTACTAATTATTATTTAAATCTTTATTTACAATATAAATATTTTATTGAGACAGGACAGATGCGCTTTACACCACCTGTCCAAACAATCTATGCACTAAAACAAGCATTAATAGAATTAAATGATGAAAGTATTAAAGATAGATATGAACGATATTCACTTTTATGGGAAACTTTGATTTCAGGTATCACTAGACTGGGTTTAAAATATCTCGTTCCTAAGGAACACCATTCAAAAATAATAACAGCCATAGTGGAGCCAACATGTAAAAATTATGATTTCAACACCATGCATGATTATTTTTATGATAACGGAATAACGATTTATCCAGGAAAGCTTAAAGATATGAATTCTTTTAGAGTAGCCAATATTGGAAATCTCACCAAAAGTGATATCGATCTATTTTTATCTTTATTAGAAAAATATCTTCAGAGTATAGGAATCGAAACTAAGGAAGAAAATTTGTCTTCAATACTTTACGAGACTCAAGAAGATTAGCTGCCATCAAAGTATCCATTATAAGATTTTTTAGGTACAAAGAAAAAATGAGGTGTATTTTTTTGAGCGAACCAGTAGGAAAATGGGAGCAAAGTTTGCTATTGCAAAAAGATCCCTTAACGGCTAAGAATACTCCAGAAACGAAGATATACAGTATCAAAACTCTACAAAAATTACTCAAACGTTACGCTTATGTTTATGTAAAACATGATACAACTGGGCAAGGAAGGGCAATTTATAAAATCTCTAAAAGAAAAGACGGAACCTATTGTTTTAATGGCTTTACTTTACAAGGAGAGCCATTAAATAAATGTGTTGCTACATTAAATGAGTTTCACTAGATTCTACATCCATATTTGAAGCATGGAAGATTAAGTGGACCTTTTATTAAACAGGAAGGAATTCCTAGTTTGACCCGAACATCCTAGTTTCAAATTGATTTGATGAAAAGATTGTAAATAAAATAACCCACTCTACTAGGAGCGGGATTGTCAGGTTATATTTCTTACAATATCCTCTTCGATCTGATCAGGTTTTGTCATCGGAGAATATCGTTTAATGACTAGTCCATTTTGATCAACAAGAAATTTTGTAAAATTCCATTTTATTGCTTTTGAAAGCATGCCACTTTTTTGTTCTTTTAAATAAGTGTATAGAGGATGTTCATTTGTGCCGTTCACATCAATTTTAGCGAACATTGGGAAGGTAACCCCATAGTTAGTTTGACAAAATTGAATAGTTTCTTCAATATGATCAAATTCTTGTTGTTTAAATTGGTCACACGGGAAACCAAGTACTACAAAATTTTGCTCTTTATATTTTTCATAAAGGGCTTGCAAGCCTTCAAATTGAGGTGTAAAGCCGCATTTACTAGCTGTATTTACAATGAGTAGTACTTTCCCTTTATACTCACTCATTGATTTGTCTTTGCCATCTGGCATCTTAACTATAAAGTCATATATGGTTTGCACAACATCTCTCCTCAAATCATCAATTTTAACATTTCAGCAAAGGTAAAAACGGGACAAAATTAGCACATCGGCTTTAATTTACTTTTCTAAACGCTCTCCTTTCAGCGTAAGTTGTACATTGTGCGCAAAGTATTATCTTTTTTCCTTTATCATTTACATATTTTCTGTGCGCTTTGCTGTCCATAGTTCTCTTACATAATATGCACTTTCTTTTAAAAAAACTAATCATTTATAAGGACTCCCTTTTTTCTGATCATATTAACAATTTTCAGGAATCCAACTGTCCTCCTTTTTCCTTCTACTCTACAGTTATTTTCCCAATTTCCCAATGATGCCCAAACGGATCCTCGATACGTCCGATCCTCCACCCATGTTCTTCATATATAGGTGCAATTTCTTTAGCTCCTGCGGAAACCGCTTTTTCAAACATTGCATCTGGATTATCCACTGTTAAAATCATCCGTACTGATCCTTGACCTAACACTTCAGGACTTGAAGCAGAATCTTCTTGAATCCAAAAAAGGGCCCCATCAACGGAAAGTTGAGAAATTATTACAGCGTCACCTTCTCCTAGTCGATATACTTCTTCAGCACCAAAACCCTTTTGATAAAAATCAACAGCCTTTGCACCACTACTTACTGATAGCCACGGAGCAATATTCGTAGTTTTTGTCAACACAACAACCCCCTAGTATGTTTCCTCTTAATTTCAATATACTCTAAAAATTTTGTTAAATCTATTAAATTATTGGTTGAAAATGTAAAAAGTTGTTGTACATTTACAGCCTCCATAGTAATATTTATCTAAATTATAAGAAAGAGAGGTTAGCAATTGGAAAATTTAACGACGCATTTACTGTTCAATCTATCCTTACTAATTGTTCTTCTGTTTCTGTGTTTTATGCTTCCAAAGCGATTCTTAACCTTTCAGTATTATAAAAAAACGGCACTTTTATATTGTATAGTTTCGATTATGGTATGTTTTCTATTTTCATACAGATTGAATGATTCCGTGGTAATGGATCTACGTATGGTACCCTTTATGATTGGAGCATTGTATTTACGTCAAGGCCCATTGCTAGCTCTACTTATTATTGTCTTCCGTTCCTTTTATGGCATTGATTCTGGATTCTATTTTATACTCGGATTTTATAGTTTTATAAGTATCATTACTTGGTTTATATCACCTTGGTTTCTAAATCTGCTTTCTATAAAGAGAATTTTGTTTTCAACTAGTTTCACACTATTATTTTCCATCATTAATTTAACGATAATGGTGGTCACAATCCCTCCTTTTCGTATTCTAGATATTTTTATTGCTTTGATTATAGTTGCTCCTATTGGTGTTGCCATGCTTTCATTTATTATTGAAATGATTGAAAAAAATCAATTGTTATATCAACAATTATTAAAAACTGAAAAGCTTGAAGCCGTTGAACAAATGGGTGCCGCCATCTCTCATGAAATCCGGAATCCGCTAACGTCTGCAATTGGATTCGCCCAGCTGCTGAACGAGGAGTCATTGGAATCAAGAAAGAGACTACAATACCTTTCAATTATAAAGGGAGAATTAGAGGCGGCCGAACAAGTCATAAAAGACTATTTAACTTTTTCAAAACCACAAATTGATACATTAGAAAAACTTAATGTAAATAACGAACTTTTTCATATTTTAAAATTAATGGAACCCCTTGCAAACTCATATTCTATCAAAATATCCTGTAAATTCTCTTCAATTGGATACATTGAAGGTGACCGTCAGAATTTCCATCAATGTTTTATTAATATAATTCGAAATGTCATTGAATCGTTGCCAAATGGCGGAGACATTTTAATAGAAACGGAAGTAAACAAAAAAAATATCATTATATATATTAAAGATTCTGGATTAGGAATGAGTAAGATTAATATCGAACGTCTCGGAGAACCGCACTATGTAACAAACGGTAAAAAAGGAACAGGTCTCGGTACCATGGTTGCCTACAGTATTGTACGGGCTATGAAAGGGACGATTGACGTAAAAAGTGAGGTAGGGATTGGAACGACATACCGATTTTCATTTAAGAGAATGATATAAATGTATTTCCTAACTTTTTACACTCTAAATTGGACTAGGAGAGATTATTGATTGGACATCACTCTACATTTCTTTTTTAACTTATCTTTACTAATCATATTGCTCTTTTTACTTATTATATGGATAGGATTTTCTAACAATCTAGACTCTTTCAAAATATTAGCTATTATATTTTCATTAGTATCTCTAGCAATTTGTTTTGTTTTTAGTTATCGTTTCCATGAAGATTTGACTCTAGATTTGCGGGTTATTCCATTTACAATTGGCGGCCTCTATGTAGGCATAGGGCCATTAATGGGACTAATTATCATATTTATTAGAGGTATGTATGGCATTGATTTTGGATTTTTTTCTACTGTCATTATTATTGTAAGTTTTTCTTTAGTATATTGGAAAATGTCCCCATGGTTTTTAAAACAAACATACCGACAAAGGGTTATTATAGCAACTGGGATGTGCTTTATTGTTAACTTATTTCCTGTGTTATTTCTGGAAATAAGTCAACAACCGCACCCATTATTTGACGTTTATTTTGCCTATTTAATCATTCAACCTCTCGGTGTGGCAATAATAGCCATGATTATTGAAATCGTATGTGAATCACTTTATCTTCGTCGACATTTAGTGAAGACTAAGAGATTAGAAGTGGTGGAGAAGATGGCTACGGCAATTTCTCATGAAATTCGAAATCCATTAACAGCGGCTATTGGATTTGTTCAACTAATGCAGGATGAAACCATTACAAAAAATAAGAGTGATCAATATCTTTCCATTTTAAAAAGTGAACTTAATTCCGCTGAAAAAGTTATACAAAACTTTTTAAACTTTTCTAAGCCTCAAATTGAAACAATCGAATCACTTGATGTGAATGAGGAGTTACAATTTGTTGTTAATACACTCCAGCCCCTTGCCAAAAGAAGTATGGTAACGATAGATACTAAGTTTTTAACAACAGTTCAAATTATGGGAGATCGACAAAGCTTTCATCAATGCTTCGTAAATATTATTAAAAATTCGATTGAATCAATGGAAGATGGAGGAACCATTACCATTGAAGTTGAATCATCTCAAACAAATCATATCATTCGGATTCAAGATACCGGAAAAGGAATGACACCTGAGCAATTAGAACATCTTGGAGAACCTTATTATTCTACAAAGGGAGAAAGTGGTACTGGTCTTGGTATTATGGTAGCTTATAATATTGTTAGAGCAATGAAAGGTACAATTTCGGTCAAAAGTGAAGTTGGAAAAGGAACGACGTTCGAGTTCTCTTTCCCTAAGGAGGAATCAGATATTTCATAAAAGCCAGCTTCTTAACCGAAGCTGGCTTTCTAAGTCTAGCTAGAGCGCCTATCGACTAGTAAACTTCTTAGCCTTCTCTTTTGCGTAAGTCAACATCGATTCGCCCTTAACGTATTCGTCGTGTTTCCTTAATCTCAGTCGAATACCAAAAAGGAACGTCGACTAAAATCGCCACGTCTTGTGGCGAAGTTGACGGACCCGCATCTTGCGGGCCTATACGTCGATGAACTAGGCGCTTTCGCTTTTCTTATTTAAACCGAATCAAATGATATTTTTTCTTTCCACGACGGATAATGGTAAATTTATTGCCAAGTTTTTCCTCTTCACCTAAACTGTATTGGATATCCGTAATTTTTTCACCGTTTATGGAAATGGCACCAGATTGAATATCTTCCCTTGCCTGACGTTTGGAAGAAGAAATTTTTGCTGCGACTAAAACTTCGACTAAATTTAAATCGTCTCCTTCGTGGTGTTCGGAAGAAGGCACATCTTTAAATCCTTGCTCAATTTCTTCTACATTTAATTTTTTTACGTCTCCACTAAATAGAGCTTCTGTAATTTTAATTGCTTGTTGCAATGCAGCCTCACCATGAATGAGACGCGTCATTTCTTCTGCTAGAGCTCGTTGTGCTTTTCTTAAATGTGGTTCTTCCTTAACGGAAGTCTCTAGTTCTTCAATTGCTTCCTTTTCTAAGAATGTAAAGAACTTCAAGTATTTAACAACATCCGCGTCTGCAGTATTAATCCAGAATTGGTAAAATTCATATGGGGTTGTCTTCTCAGGGTCTAGCCAAATTGCTCCCCCTTCAGTTTTTCCAAATTTCGTACCGTCTGCTTTTGTCACAAGTGGAATCGTCATGCCATAAGCTTTAGCACCCTCACCCGCCATTTTTCGAATCATTTCAAGACCGGATGTAATATTTCCCCATTGGTCACTTCCACCAATCTGCATTTTACAATCTAGGTTCTGATATAGTTTAAAGAAATCAATCGCTTGAAGAATCGTATATGAAAACTCCGTAAACGAAATGCCAGTATCTAAACGAGATGCGATTGTATCTTTTGCAAGCATGTAATTAACACCGATGTTTTTACCAAAATCTCTTAAAAATGTGATAAGATCCATCGAGCCTGCCCAGTCGAAATTATTCGTCATAACAGCAGCGTTTTCCCCGTCAAAATCGAATATTTGTTCAAGCTGCTTTTTAATTCCCTGAACGTTTTTCTCAACTTGATCAATCGTTTGTAATTGGCGCTCTTCTTTTTTTCCACTTGGATCGCCAATTAATCCTGTAGCTCCACCAACAAGTACGATTGGCCGATGTCCATGCTGTTGAAAACGTCTTAGCGTTAAAAATGGCAACAAATGTCCAATATGCATACTATCCGCAGTTGGATCCACACCACAATATAACGAAATATTCTCTTTATTTAATGTATCTTCCATGCCCTCAGCATCAGTTTCTTGATAAATGATTCCACGCCATCTTAAGTCTTCTAATAATTGTCCCATCTTGTTTCCCTTCTTTCCATAAAAATTAAAACGTCCCTTCGTTTAAAACGAAGGGACGACTATTTACCGTGTTACCACCCAACTTAGAAATATGAACAGTCATACTCCTCACTCAAATCCATTAACGATGTTGTTCACCGTTTACCGCTACTTCATTTTCACGGCAAAAGCTCGAGGAGGTAATTCATCACACTGTTTGTGCCAGTTTCCACCACCCACTGGCTCTCTTAAAACAGGGACAGCTGACTACTCATTCCTGTCGGCGCTTATTTGTATAATAATTTTATGCTCAATATATCGTATTTTAAACATAATTCAATAATTATGTCAATCTTGATGCGGAAATTCTTCCATTTTTACATACCATTCCTTTCAATTATGCTATAATAGTTATGATTTTGGGGGGATTAAAACTTATGACAAATAACGATAATAGAAGCAAAGAACGAATGAATAAACTCGCTTCCGCTTTTAATTTAAAGAAAGTCGGTAAGGGAGTCCGCATTACATACGGAGTCGTTTGGAATTTACTGCTTCTGCTTTTAATCGTCATCATAGTAGGCGGTGCTTTTGCTGGAGGAGTTGGAGCTGGATATTTTGCAGCTCTTGTGAAAAATGAAAAAGTGCGTGCCGAAGCTTCAATGGTAAAAGATATTCATCAATATGAAGAAACGTCAACCTTATACTTTGATAATAATGTTCCATTAGGAAAATTGCGATCGGATATCGACCGTGAAGAAGTTAAAATTAAGGATGTATCCGACTATTTAAAGAAAGCTGTTATTGCTACTGAAGACGAATACTTTTATGAGCATAAAGGTGTTGTTCCTAAAGCTTTATTCCGCGCAGTTTTTCAGGAGTTTACGAACTCTTCAGTGCAATCTGGTGGAAGTACGCTTACCCAACAGCTTATTAAAAACCAAATTTTAACAAATGAGGTTTCCTTTGATCGTAAAGCAAAGGAAGTTCTCCTTGCGTTAAGAATTGAAAGATTTCTAGATAAAGATCAAATTTTAGAAGCTTACTTAAATGTTTCTACATTTGGCCGGAACTCTTCTGGTCAAAACGTCGGAGGAGTTCAAGCAGCTGCTAAAGGTATCTTTGGAATAGAAGCGAAAGACCTTAATTTACCTCAAGCCGCTTTTATTGCAGGATTGCCCCAAAGTCCATTCGGCTATACTCCTTTTACGAATAAAGGCGAAATAAAGAGCCCAGAAGGACTGGAACCTGGTCTTAACAGAATGAAAACTGTTTTAAACAGGATGAAAAAAGAAAATTACATTTCAGACAAAGAATACAATGAAGCCAATACTTATGATATTACGAAGGATTTCATTCCAAAACAGCCGAGGACTTTTGAAGAATACCCTGCGCTTTCGTTCGAACTTGAAGAAAGGGCAGTAAATATTTTAGCTGAGGTGCTAGCGAAAAAAGACGGTTATTCCAAAGAAGATTTAAAGAAGGATGATAAGTTATATGGCAAGTATTGGACACTCGCCAATCGAGATATACGCCAAAACGGATATAATATTCATTCTACTATCAATAAGAAAATATATGATATTCAGCAACAGACAAAAGATGAGTATAAAAATTATGGACCAACATATACAATGCAAGTGAAAAATGAGGAAACGGGTGAGATGGAAACAGTAGATGATCCTGTTCAAATTGGTTCCATTTTAATAGAAAATAAAACAGGGAAAATATTAAGCTTTGTCGCTGGCCGTGATTATGAATTGAATCAAAACAATCATGCAACTCATACAAAGCGTCAAAATGGTTCGACAATGAAGCCGCTTCTCGTATATGCACCTGCTTATGAGCTTGGGGCGAGTGCACCAGGAGCTGTTGTTGCAGACCTTCCATATAATATTCCTGCTGGAGGAAAGTCGTACACACCTTATAACTTTTCAAGAGGAAAATTCTATGGACTAGTTTCAACTAGATATGCTCTTGCCAAATCATATAACGCATCAGCGGTTGCAACATATATGAAAATCATGGATCAAAAGCCAACGACATTTTTAGAAAAAATGGGCTTTACAAGTTTACAACCTAATGAGTACGCCAATCCATCCCTTGCACTTGGAGGATTAACAGTTGGTGTAAGTGTCGAGGAAAATACGAATGCTTATACCACTTTTGCTAACGGCGGTAAGTTTCTAGACGCCTATATGATCGAAAAAATTACTGACCAAAAAGGAAATATCATTTACGAGCATAAATCAGAACCGGTCGATGTATTTAGTCCACAAACTGCATATTTAATGACAGATGTCATGCGTGATGTATTAAATTATGGTACCGCGGCTAGTTTACCTGGAATGCTGAAATTCAAAGCTGATTGGGCTGGTAAAACAGGGACTTCCAATGATTCAAAAGATTCTTGGCTTGTGGTTTCGAATCCAAATGTCACAATGGGAACTTGGATTGGATATAATTCCAATAAACCTCAGAGTCAAGGATATGACTTTAGAAACTATGGGATTTGGGCCAAATTAATGAACGCTGCGTACGATGTTGAGCCAGATATTGTTAAACCAAAAGATAATAAACGATTCGAAATGCCTGGTGGAATCGTCAACCGCTCTTATTGTGCTGTATCAGGTATGTTGCCATCTGAAGCATGTTCAAAAGCCGGGCTCATTCAAGCAGATATTTTTAACGCCAAATATGTTCCTTCAAAAACGGATGATAGCTTAGGTGCAGGTGGTCGATTTGTTTTAGCCGGCGGTAAAAAATACGCTGCATTGCCTTCTACTCCTGAAGAGTTTACAAAGCAAGGATTAGTCATTAATCCAGAATTTTTAAAACGGATTACGATGGGATATGTAAAAGACTTTTCGCAGCTAATTCCAGATAATCCTAAATGGAAGAGTTTATTAGTCGCTGATGATAAGCTTGTTGATGATGGAAAGGCTCCTGCTGAAGTCAATGCATCCTACTCAAACGGAACGTTAAAATGGAGTGCATCTTCAAGTAAAGACGTCATTGGATACCGTATTTACTCGGATACTGGTAAAAAGATTGCATCCATCATGCCAGATGCAGAACTATCACATCGAGTTGGAGACGGAATGTTCTATGTTGTAGCTGTAGATATTGCGGGCAGAGAATCAAAGCCATCCAAACCAATGGGTAATGGTGAAGAACTGAAGAAAAAAGAAGAAGAAGAGAAAAAGAAAGCTGAAGAGCAGAAGAAGCTAGAAGAAGAACAGAAGAAGAAACAAGAGGAAGAGAAAAAGAAACAAGAAGAAGAAAAGAAAAAAGCTGAGGAACAAAAAAGAAAAGAAGAAGAACAGAAAAAAAATAACGGTGGAAATGACTCAGGTGAGAAAAATCCATAAGAATGAAGAACCGGGCTATGTGCCCGGTTATTTTTTTTATTTTGTACACCCTTGGTGGTATATCCTACTTTCATCAAATGTGAGCGAAAACTTAAACAGATGATGACTTTCAAATTTCACAAACAATCGAAACTAAAATCCATAAAATATCTAATGAATAATCTTCGTTCTCTAGCCGATTGAAGCATTCAATGGACACTTCTACATGGAAATCTTCATTTCCTGGCCGTTTGAAGCGTTCAATGGACACCTTTCACATGGAAACTACCGTATTCTGACCGATTGAAGATTTCAATGGACACCTTTCACATGGAAATCACCGTACCCTGGCCGTTTGAAGAGTTCAATGGGCACTTTTCACATGGAAATTACCGTATCCTGACCGATTGAATTATTAAAAATGAAGGATCTATCCAAACTTATAAGAAGTAGACAAATTCCTATTTAAGAGATGTGTTCAGAAAATGCTAGAAAATTCCTTATTAATTCCACTATAATATTAATCTTAATCCTAAAAAGATCCCCTATCGTTTCTACGATAAGAGATCTCATAATTTTTATTAGTCTTCCATAGTAGACAAATCGCCAGTTGGTAAGTTTAGTTCCCAAGCTTTAAGCACGCGACGCATAATTTTTCCACTACGCGTCTTAGGTAGTTTATCACGGAATTCAACTTCGCGAGGTGCTGCATGGGCGGCAAGACCTTTTTTCACAAATTGTTTAATGTCCTCTGCCAAATCTTCTGATGGCTCATAACCTTCAAGCAGTGCAATAAATGCCTTAATGATTTCTCCGCGAACCGGATCCGGTTTTCCAATGACACCTGCTTCAGCTACTGCAGGGTGTTCGAGAAGTTTGCTTTCTACTTCAAATGGTCCTACACGTTCGCCAGAAGACATAATTACATCGTCAACTCTACCTTGGAAAAAGAAATAACCATCTTCATCCATATAAGCAGAATCACCTGATACATACCAATCTCCAGGCAAGAAATACGAATTATATTTCTCCTTATTATTCCAAATATCATGCATCATAGATGGCCAGCCTTTTTTAATCGCTAGATTGCCCATTCTATTTGCAGGAAGGACATTTCCTTGGTCATCAACAATCGCCGCTTCAACCCCAGGGATTGGTTTTCCCATAGATCCTGGCTTGATGTCCATACTTGGATAGTTGGCGATTAACATTGCTCCCGTTTCTGTCATCCACCAAGTATCGTGAATACGCTTATGGAACACTTTCATTCCCCAGCGGATGACTTCTGGGTTAAGTGGTTCGCCAACACTTAGAATATGGCGCAGCTCGGATAGATCAAATTGCTTTACAAGCTCATCGCCTGCGCTCATTAACATCCTGAACGCTGTTGGAGCACTATACCATACTGTTACTCCGTAATCTTCCAATGTTTGATACCAATTCTCCGGTTTGAAGCGTCCTCCAACAATCACATTAGTGGTTCCTGTCAACCATGGACCAAAGATTCCATATGAAGTCCCTGTCACCCATCCCGGATCGGCTGTGCACCAATAAATGTCTTCTTCTTGTAAATCTAAAATCCAACGAGCCGTTTGGTATTGCTGAATCATTGCATTATGAACATGCAGAACACCTTTTGGACGACCTGTAGATCCTGAAGTATAATGAAGAATCATCCCATCATTTCGGTCGACCCACTCAATATCAAGATTTTTGTCTGCCTCTTTTAAACGCTTATTAAAATCAATATATGGGCCTTCTTCATTAATATCGTCGCCTACTAGAAAAATATGCTTCAAAGCAGGCAATTCATCGACTGGGACCCTTTTCAATAATTCTGGAGTCGTTACAAGAGCCTTTGCCTCACTATCTTCTAATCTATCTTTTACAGCCCCTTCCATGAAGGCTTCAAAAAGTGGACCAACAATTGCTCCAAGTTTAATCGCTCCAAGGATAGCAAAATAAAGCTCTGGTGATCTAGGCATAAAAATAAATACCCTATCGCCTTTTTCAACATTACCTAATTCCTTTAGAACGTTTCCTGCTTTATTCGTCCATTTTTTCATATCATTAAACGTATATTTTTCGTCTCTAACACCATCGCGGTAATAAAGCGCAACTTTATTTTTGCGAAACGTCTCCGTATGACGATCTATTGCTTCGTAGGCCATATTCACTCGGCCTGTTTCATACCATGAAAAGCTTTTCTCTGCTTCAGACCAATTAAAATTTGCATACATTTCATCGTAATTTTGTAAATTATATTTACCTTCGATGACTGGTAACGCTTCCACTTTCATGTGCACAACTCCCCTTTAGTGTCTAGAATATCGTTTTATATTATAATATAAAGAACTATTATTCTCAATTTTTTAACACTTCTTTGAATATTTTTTACCATTTATAACAGCTATAATATAATTATCAAACTGAAGGAGGTCGTTTTGTGGAGCATATAAAAACGTATAATGCGATGGAATTAAAAACAAAAAATGGCAGTTTGCTCATTGAAGGACCTATATCTGCAGAACAGCTCAGTAATCTAGATTTTCATAAAGACCTTGTTGCGTTTAGGCCGGCCCATCAGCAGCATGAAGCGCTAATTGAAATAGCAGATCTCCCTGAGGGAAGAATCATTATTGCAAGAGATGAAAATCTAGTAGTTGGCTATGTCACCTTTTTATATCCAGATCCTTTGGAAAGATGGTCACAGGGAAATATGGTGAACTTAATTGAACTAGGCGCTATAGAAGTCATTCCTAAGCATCGAGGATCTGGAGTAGGTAAAGGACTTTTACATGTTTCGATGATGGATGATGCAATGGAAGATTATATTATCATTACAACTGAATATTATTGGCATTGGGATTTAAAAGGTACTGGGCTAGACGTTTGGGAATATCGAAAAATAATGGAGAAAATGATGAATTCCGGTGGATTGGAATGGTATGCCACTGATGATCCGGAAATTACGTCTCATCCTGCAAACTGTTTGATGGTCCGTATTGGCAAAAGGGTAGATTCAGAATCCATTCAACAGTTTGATAGTATACGGTTTGTAAATCGCTTTATGTATTGATAACTAAATTGAAAGGGAGTGAAAATATTGATAGTAGAGCAAGTTATGAAAAAGGATGTCATTACATTATCACCCGACGATTCTATTAGAACAGCCATCCATTTAATGCGAGAAAAAAATATAAGGCATCTCCCCCTATTAAACAATGAAAAGAAATTGATCGGTCTAGTTACTGATCGGGATATAAAAAGTGCAACACCTGTATTTACTGATAGTGAAAAAATGAATGAACAACTTGAAATGCCACTCTCAACTATTATGATGACTAATATCATTACTGGGAACCCTCTTGATTTTGTAGAGGAAGTAGCCGTGATTTTTTATGATCAAAAAATTGGATGTTTACCTATTTTAAATAATGGAGAATTAGTCGGAATTATTACGAGCACAGATTTATTACATACACTGGTTGAATTGACTGGAGCAAATAAACCAGGTTCACAAATAGAAATTAAAGTAAAAAATCGACCAGGCGTGCTCCATGAAGTAACGGGGATTTTTCAAAAATTAAACGTCAATGTCCATAGTGTCCTTGTCTATCCCGACCAAGATAATGAAAGCAGTAAAATCCTTGTTTTTCGGGTAGCCACGATCAATCCTCTTTCACTGATAGAAAACTTAAAAAAAGAAGGACTTCAAGTGATGTGGCCTAATTTGCCAGGGATGAAACTATGAAAAAAGATGCAGTATTTATTTATTCTGATTCATTATTATCATATCGATTTTCGAATCATCATCCGTTCAATCAGCATCGCTTAACTTTAACTTTAGATTTGTTGAAGGAACTAGGAGCCATTCAACCAGATAATATCGTCGCCCCTAGAATAGCAAGCGAAGAAGATCTTCTTTTGAATCATGAATATTCCTATATTGAGGCAGTTAAGCTTGCAAGTGAGGGAAATCTTTCAAAAGAAAAGGTGGAAAGCTTTGGCTTAGGTACTGAAGACACCCCTATTTTTAAAGGAATGCATGATGCAAGTTCACAACTTGTCGGAGGTACTTTAACTGCCGTAGACTATGTTTTACAAGGCAAAGCTAATCATGCCCTTCATCTTGGCGGCGGGCTTCATCATGGTTTTCCTGGGAAAGCATCAGGATTTTGCGTCTATAACGATAGTGCCGTTGCGATTAAATATATTTTAGAAAAATACAAAGCAAGAGTATTATATGTAGATACAGATGCACATCATGGTGATGGGGTACAAAGTTCATTTTACGATGATAATATGGTATGTACACTTTCCATTCACGAAACGGGAAGGTATTTATTTCCCGGGACAGGAAGTGTAAATGAATGGGGGCAAGGAGAAGGCTACGGATATTCCTTTAATATCCCACTTGATGCCTTTACTGAGGATGATTCATTTATCGAATCCTATCGGAATGCTATCATGGATATAGCAGAATATTTTAAACCGGACGTCATTTTGACTCAAAATGGTGCAGATGCACATTATTTTGATCCTTTAACTCACCTCTCCACTTCAATGAGAACTTATAGAGCAATCCCGAAATTGGCCCATGAAATCGCACATAAATATTGTGATGGGAAATGGATTGCCGTCGGTGGGGGCGGCTATGATATATGGCGTGTTGTACCTAGAGCTTGGTCACTAATATGGCTTGAAATGATTGGTTGGCCGGAAGTTTCCGGTCCTCTGCCAGAAAATTGGATTAAACGCTGGCGGCCTAAAGCCTCCATTGAGTTGATCGACAAATGGGAAGATCCAGTTGATATGTATGAACCTATCCCTAGAAAAAAGGACATTGAAGAGAAAAATAAACAAAATGTAGATCGAGCACTATACATGGTGAGGCAACAATTAAATAGAAACAGTCAAAAAAACGGGCAAGATTAATTAGTAGCCCGTTTTTTTGAGAAGAAATACATCGTTTTTTTTGAATGATGCCATCATACACAATGAAAGCATCGAATATTTAATATTGTCTTGAACACAGCATATATTCGCAATTTACCGTTTTAGTCGTAGTTCCGCATCAATTCACGATTAAATCCTACATAGTTTCAGCTTAGTCACGAATTCAGCTTCTATTCACGATCAACTCCAGAATAGTTTCATCTTATTCGCGAATTCAGCTTCGATTAGCGAACAACTCCGAAATAATTTCATCTTATTCGCGAATCCTGCTTCGAATTTCAATGAAGTCCATAATTCTATCAACTTATTCGTAAATTCAGAATCAATTCGACATAATCATCTGATCTAAAGCCTATTCGAAGATTTACATTGTTTTGTCATGTAGAAGGGCTTCACCTAGCCCAAAACCAAATTTACTCTCTTGCTTAGATCAAATTAGGATCTATAACTTAAAGAGCTATTCCTATATAAAACATCAAAGGACCCAAATCACATGGGCCCTTTCCTTAATCGACTAGCAAATATGCTTATTTCGTCGTTCCTCTATATTCAATTCGATGAGGAAGAACAACAGTCTGCTCGTCTACTTTTTCTTTATTCATCAATTTAGTCAACAATCTCATGGAAACAGCACCAATGTCATATAAAGGCTGCACAACAGATGTAAGTTGTGGGCGTACCATAAGAGTAAGCCTTGTATCATCAGAAGAAATAACTTCTAAATCATTAGGAATCGTTAATCCTTCATCTTGTGCTCCATGCATAATACCTAATGCCAATTCATCGTGCCCCGCTACAACTGCCGTTGGTCTGTCAGACAATTGACTTAGCTTTGTCCACGCTTCAAGTCCGGAATCATAAGAGTCATCGCTTTCAACTACATACTCTTCATTGTATTCCAATCCAGCATTTTCAAGAGCTTCTTTATAGCCAACTAATTTTTGCTCGCGATTAATTGTATCATTCAGTGAACCAATCGCATATCCAATTTTCTTATGTCCTTCATTAATAAAAGCAGTAACGGCATCGTACGCAGCCTGGCGATAATCAATATTGACTGATGGTACAGTGCCTGTATCTTCAATAGAACCAGCGAGAACAATTGGAACAGGAGAACGTTTGAATTCATTTCGCAAGTCCTCATTAATATTTCCGCCCATAAACACGATTCCGTCCACTTGCTTTCCAAGCATTGTATTGAGGAGATGTAATTCCTTGTTCAAATTTTGATCGGAATTACTCAATATAATATTGTATTTATACATAGTTGCTATATCTTCAATACCACGGGCCAGTTCCCCGTAGAATATGCTTGAGATATCAGGAATAATAACACCGACTGTTGTTGTTTTTTTACTAGCAAGACCCCTTGCTACCGCATTAGGTCTATACTCTAATCGTTCAATTACTTCTAATACTTTTTTCCTTGTAGTTGGCTTTACATTTGGATTACCATTCACAACCCTCGAAACAGTAGCCATTGAAACATTTGCTTCTCTTGCAACATCATATATTGTTACATTCATCAGCAATTCACACTCCTATATAACATCATCATTCGACAAAACGATCAACAACCGTTTATTAATTCTTCAATAATCATACGATACAGAGCCTCTGCCTGCAAATTATTTCCCTTGTTTGTGAAATATTTTTCATGATTGCGTTTCCTTTTTTCAAAAAATGTTCTTTTTTGATAAATATTTGAGTTTTTCTTTCGTTAAAATTGTAAAACAATGACAGCTAATCTTCTTTTTAGCTAAAAGTTATGATACATTTTAAATTAGCACTAATACATAATGTTTTAAGCTGGAAGGTGAAATTCCGTGCAGGGTGAAAAAATTTTCGCATTAGATATCGGTACTCGTTCTGTTGTTGGCCTTATACTTGAAGAGAACGTTGAACAATATAAAGTGCTAGATTTAGTCGTAAAAGAGCATAAAGCAAGGGCGATGTTAGATGGTCAAATTCATGACATACAAGCTGTTGCACATGTAATCAAAGAAGTTAAAGATCAATTAGAAAAAACACATGGAAAACTTTCTAAGGTTTGTGTAGCTGCCGCTGGAAGATCATTGAAAACAGAACGTGCAAAAGCCGTCGTTAATATAAAAGGCAAGCCGATAATTAATCAAGAGGATATCCTCTATCTTGAGCTGACGGCAGTCCAAAATGCACAAGCAGCAGCTGCCGAACAGCAATCAGCGGAAAAAGTTAATTCCTATTATTGTGTAGGATACTCAGTTCTTCATTATTTTATAGATGATCAGCTCATAGGAAATTTAATTGATCAACAAGGTGATGAGGCATCAGTAGAAATTATTGCTACATTCTTGCCTCGAGTCGTAGTAGATTCGCTTATTAAGGCCTTACAAAGAGCAGACCTAGAGCTTGATGCTCTAACTTTGGAGCCGATTGCGGCAATTAACGTGCTTGTACCTGTCTCGATGCGTAGGCTGAATGTGGCACTAGTTGATATTGGAGCAGGAACATCTGATATCGCTATTACAAATACAGGAACAGTACTTGCATATGGAATGGTCCCCACTGCTGGCGACGAAATAACTGAAGCTATCAGCGATCAGCTTCTACTCGATTTTCCAGAAGCCGAGCAAGCAAAAAGGGAACTTTGGGAGAAAGATTCCATAATTGTTCACGATATTCTTGGTTTTGAAAATGAAATATTAAAATCTGATGTAGTTTCACAAATTTCTCCAGTCATTGATAAGCTTTCAAGAGAAATTAGTATGCAAATAAGAGAACTAAATAATGGACAAGCACCAAAAGCAGTCATGCTTGTAGGAGGAGGAAGTAAAACTCCTGAATTACCTAAAAGATTAGCCGAAATGCTGCAGTTACCTGAAAATAGAGTTGCTATAAGAGGGGCAGAAGCCATTCAAGGATTAACATTTGCTGATCATATCCCTGGTGGACCAGAAAATATTACACCGATTGGAATTGCTATATCTGCTAGAAAATCGCCGATACAATATGTAACAGTTACCGTAAACGAACAAACAACCCGGATGTTCGAGGTAAAGGAATTAACAGTTGCAGATTGTATTCTTGCTTCAGGAATCATCATTAATAAGCTTTATGGAAAGCCTGGAATGGCTATATTCGCTACAATCAACGGGCAGCAAGTTACGATTCCTGGCTCATATGGTGAACCTCCTATTCTATTAAAAAATGGGAAGGAATGCAGTTTAGAAGATCCTGTTAAAAACGGGGATGTCATTATCGCTAAAAAAGGTGCGGATGGTGAACAATCACAAATTAGAATAAGAGATTTAATTGATGAGGTCCCTGAAAAGCGTGTTGTTATTAATGAAGAGTCTTATTATGTAAATTCAACCATTCAGAAAAACGGTAAAAAGGCTGCACTTAACGATATGGTGAATGACCGTGACGTAATAACAGTCCACATTCCTAATACGGTATCCGAGCTCCTTATAACATTGAATAATAAAGAATTATCGAACATCACTCGTCCTTTTAAACTATTCATTAATGGTAAGGAACAAGTCATTCCTAATTTTACAGCTGAAATTTGGCTTAATGGTAATAAAGCAAATGTAAATGAACCATTGCCAGCCATCGTTGACCTAGATATTACAAGAAAACTGACGCCAACGATTCATAATCTTGCTTCATCTATGGGTCACTTATTACAACGGTCCATCACAGTATTTTTTAATAATGAACGAATCATTATTTCGAAAAAAGCTGTTGAATATAACCGTAATGGAGAGATATTAAGACCAGATGATGAATTAAGTTCCGGAGACCATATTGAGTGGAACGAAACGAGCGAATCAGCATTCATATTTCAAGACATCTTTAATTATATTGAAATACAAAAGCCAGAAAATGCAACTGGAAACTTTTCGCTTTTAATAAATAATGAAGAGGCTACATTTTATTCTCCTATCCAAAATGGTGATCATCTTGAAATTGTTTGGCCTACTGTTACAAATCATTAAAAAACAGGCAGTTCACAATGTGAACTGCCTGTCATTTTACTCATTCATGGAGTTATTGATTTTATCCGCCATTTCTTTCGTCTTCTCAGTTATATTTTCTGATTGAGATTGTACTTGATCGATATTATCTTTCGCTTTGTCAGCCATGTTATCAGCTGTTTCATGAACAGTGTCTCTCCAGCCATCCACCATGTCTTTCGTGTTTTCTGCAACTTGATTGGATGCACCATTCATAGTATTACTGAATTGATCAGCTTTATCTTTCACCACTTCTACTACGGTACTGCCTTTTTCCATTGCAACCTGGCGAAGCTGATTCGTTTTTTCCATAGCTGTCGAGGATATCTCAGAACCTTTTTCCATTACGGTTTCTTTCCATTCACCCGACTTTTCCTTCAAAGTTTCCATCTGGTTAGTGATATCGTTTCGAAGCTCTTTTCCTGATTTTGGAGCCATCATCAAAGCCGTTACCGCCCCTACAAGACTACCAACAATTATTCCTGTCATAAAACTTCCGGAATTATTTTGATTATTACTCATGCTATCATCCTCCATCCTTTTGTTTTACTTTTCTACCCTTCACTGCGTTCTAATTGATGGTTGTGGACTTTAACTTCAGAATCAAATGGTTTATAGTCTTGTTTTTTATTTTTTTCACCAAACCATTTATCTTTTAATTCTTTTGCAACTGCACCCCACTGCACTACTTGGGCTACTTTGTCTTGATTTCTAACCATTACTGATGAAATGGATGTCGTTACTTTTCTTACGGAATCATTCATATCTTGTATCGTATTTCCAACATCCTTGACAGCCAAAACGACTGTATCAAGCTTCTCAACTTTGCCTTGAATATCGTCGGCAAGGGCATTTGTTTTATGTAATAGCATCGTTGTTTCACCTGTTACACCCTTTAACTGCGTTTCAAGGCCATCCAATGTATGAGAAACACTTTCTAGCGTTTCCTTCATTGCTTTTAAAGTTTTTGTTAAGCTTAGGACTAAAATAAAAAACGCTACCGCAATTAATGCCACACTTAAATATAAAATAATCTGCATGTATGCAGCACCTCCTAATGTACAATTCACTTTACCCTTGTTCAACTTTTCCTAAACTGATAAATTTATACTTCGTTACTATCGTGTTGATATCCTTCTTAATTATGTATTATAGTTCTCTTATTTAAAATTAAGTATTCCTAACATAATAATAAGAGGGGTTGCCCAAAGTCTTGCTAGTACAAGGCCAAATGGGGCAACCCCTAAATTATGTCTTTTCTGATGTCTAACTCTAGAGCTTAGCCCCTCGAGGTCAAATAACCTGAGTCAATAAAGTCAAAGAGCGACTTTTTTGCCTCAGAACATTTGCTTGTCGGAGGCCCGCAGGATGCGGGTCAGGAAGGCGTTGCGACGTACACAGATGTACTAGTGCAGGCGAAGCGACAGGACGTTGCCGTCTTAGCCTGCAACAGGATGTTGCGTTATTAGCCTTCCTTCCTCTCTACAAGGGGCTTGCGCTTTTCTTAGTCCAGCTCCAGCGCCTAGCCCCTCTAGGTCAAATAACCTGAGACAGAAAAAGTCATAATACGGACTTTTTTGCCTCAGAACATTTGCTTGTCGGGGCTGTTCAAGGCGCTTACGCTTTTCTTCGTTATTGTGCCTTTTTTAATTGTTGCTGTAAAAGGCTTTCGTAGGCTGATTGAAACTTTTGAATATCGCCAGCCCCCATAAAGAGTAAGACCGAGTTATCTAGCATTAACAGTGGAGAGGTATCTTCTTCATTTAAAATTTCCGCACCGTCGATTCTATCTTTTAAATCATTAATGGATAATTTCCCATGATTTTCTCGAGCCGAACCGAAAATTTCACAAAGATATACCTTATCCGCTTCACCCAAGCTTTCACCAAATTCTTGTAAAAATGCTTGAGTTCGTGTAAAGGTATGCGGCTGAAAGACTGCAACGATTTGACTATTAGGATATTTTTGGCGAGCAGCGTTAATAGTCGCTTTAATTTCAACTGGATGATGCGCGTAATCGTCAACCAATACTTGATCTCCAATAACCTTCTCCGTAAAACGTCGCTTTACTCCGCCGAATGACTTCAACTGTATTTGAAGCACTTCTACATTAATTTCTTCATAATGACATAATGCAATAACGGATAAAGCATTTAACACATTATGGTCGCCGAAGGTAGGAATTTCAAACGTTGCATAAAAGTGATTGCGAACGAACACATCAAATTTTGTTCCACTAGTTGATTTTTGAAGATTTCGAGCCTGGAAGTCATTTCCATCACCAAAACCATAAAATATAACGGGTACGTCAGCTTGTATTTTTTGAAGCTGTTCATCATCGCCATAAGCAACGATGGCTTTATTGACTTGCTTAGCCAATTGCTGAAAAGCAGAATAAACATCATCAATATTTGAAAAATAATCTGGATGATCAAAATCAATATTCGTCATAATAGCATAATCTGGGAAATAGGATAGGAAATGTCTTCGATACTCGCAAGCCTCAAATACAAAGTATTCCGCATTTTTTACTCCACTTCCGGTACCATCGCCAATAAGATAAGAAGTTGGCTCTGCACCGCCCATGACATGGGAAAGTAAACCAGTTGTTGAAGTTTTCCCATGTGAACCGGTAACAGCTATACTTGTGAATTTTTTCATAAATTCGCCTAGAAAAGCATGGTATCTAATCACTGGAATCCCTTGACTCATTGCCTCTTCAATTTCTTCATGTGTATCTGGAAAAGCATTTCCGGCTATAACCGTCATGCCTTTTGTTATATTTTCGCGCTGAAAGGGTAAAATTTTTATATTTGAGTCCTCGAGGGCAGCTTGTGTAAAAAAGTATTTTCCTACATCTGATCCTTGCACGTTATATCCCATATCGTGAAGGATTTGTGCAAGTGCGCTCATCCCGGAGCCCTTAATACCTACGAAATGGTATACAGTCATATTTGAACCTCCAACAATCTTCTGTCTATTTGCATCATATGATTTAGAACCACATTTTGCTCAAAATCGCTTTTATCAATCCTCGCCATTATTATTTACGGCAGAAAGATTAGTATGTAAAAGCCTTAGTAATGTTTTATGATAATTTTTGTATTTAGTCATTATAGCATTGAATATGTTAAATGACCATTTCTCATCTAAACACCCAAAAATAAGAATAACATTTTCAGCCTTTTTATTCTAGAGAATCTTTTAGTACTTTTAGTTCATTCTCGTTAATCAGTACATCTCTCGGCTTGCTTCCTTTTGCTTCAGAGATGATTCCTTGCTGTTCCATCATCAATATTAGCCGTGCAGCACGATTATAGCCAATTCTAAACTGTCTTTGGAGAAGTGAAGTAGAAGCACTACCTTGACTGACGACAAAATCACATGTCTCTAAAAACAGTTCATCTTCGTCTTCTTGTACTTGTGCTCTTTTCAATAATTCTTCCTGCTCAAACATATAGTTTGGCTTTCCTTGAGTACGCACAAATTCTACAACTCGATCGATCTCTTGATCAGATACAAAAGTTCCTTGTAGTCTTACAGGCTTGGATGATCCACTTCCTAAAAATAACATATCGCCTCGACCAAGCAGTTTTTCGGCCCCACTTATATCTATAATCGTTCGAGAATCAACTTGAGAGGAAACGGAAAAAGCAATTCGTGTCGGCACATTTGCTTTGATTAAACCCGTAATGACATCAACGGAAGGTCGCTGTGTTGCGATAATCAAGTGGATTCCACATGCCCTTGCCTTTTGAGCGATCCGACAAATTGATTCCTCAACATCTGTTGGTGCCATCATCATTAAATCGGCCAACTCATCTATCACAACAACAATGTATGGCAGTTTGTCGCTATAATGTCCGCTCTCCACAGCCAACTCATTAAAGCGGCTTATATCACGAACACTTGCATGCGAAAATAACTCATAGCGGCGCTCCATCTCATCTACAGCCCATTTTAATGCAGCAGTGGCAGCTTTAACATCAGTAATGACAGGACTCACTAGATGTGGAATATGATTGTAAGGCGCAAGTTCCACCATTTTTGGATCAATCAATAAAAGTTTTAGCTCATCTGGTTTCGCTTTATAAAGCAAGCTAACTAATATGGAATTAATACAAACACTTTTTCCCGAACCTGTGGCCCCTGCTATTAGTCCATGCGGCATTCTACTTAAATCCGTAACGACTGGAACCCCTGAAATATCGAGACCGAGGACAGCGGTAAGGGACGACTGACTTTGTAAAAACGCTTTGCTTCCGATAATTTCACTAATTTGGACAGGTCTGCTCTCATAATTTGGAATCTCAATGCCAATCGAACGTTTTCCCGGGATTGGCGCTTCAATTCGGATATCCTTAGCTGCCATACTTAATTTAATATCATCACTAAGATTTGTGATCTTACTTACTTTCACTCCCCGTTCCGGCTGAACTTCAAACCTTGTAACAGCTGGACCTTGACTTACGTGGACAACATGGGCATTTACATTAAAATTTTTAAGCGTTTCGTTTAGTAATTCTTTTTGTTCTTCCAGCCACTCTCTATTTTCTGACATAATCACTGGAGGTTTCAATAGTCTTAAGGATGGAAAATTATAATCATCTTGTAATGTACTTGATTCTAAAATGGTTGCAGCTGTTTCTTCTTTAGCTATTTGGATTGGCTTTTGTGTCTCTATTTTTTCATTTTGTCTGTTTTGCCATTTTTCTTTATCTTTTTTTAACATTAGAACATTAAAAGGTAAATGGGTTCTTTGGGGTTCTCTTTCTTTTACAACTTCTTTCTGTGGTTGTTCTTTTTCTAAAACAAGGTCCTCCATCATATCGATTTCCTTTGTTTTCACTTGCTCTACAAAGTCAACGTCCTGAACTATACTTTCATCTTCCCAACTTGTGGCTTCATTAAGATTTTCTTCGAGCTGTGTTTCTGCAATTCCATCTTGAATTGTAATATCGGTTTCCTTTGTTTCCACTTGCTCTACAAAGTAAATGTCCTGAACTATGCCTTTATCTTCTAAATCTTTAGATCCATCTTCCCAAATTGTGTCTTCATCAAGATTTTCCTCGAGCTTTGTTTCTTCAATTCCATCTTGATTTATAAAAAAAGAATCATTCAATTCGTATTCAAATTCCACTTTCTCAGGGCGTTCAAAGCCATAAATTGGAGATGGAATCTCTGTTAGACGGAATGGCTGTTTTATAGTTGATACAACTTTTCTACTATCGGTCTTTTTATTAAGTAGTTGTTTTTCCTCATTTTGTTGCATTTCAAGGTTTTTATTTTGTGAATTTTGCGATACACTTCGCACACTGATATTTTTGTCTGCTCTTTGTCTCTGATTTTGGTTTATTCGTTCTGGTTTTATTTCCCTTTTTCTCGGAGGATCTTCAATTAAAGGAAATCGAAAATTTCCTTTCGGATAGTGGTATTTCATACGAGTATCTATTTCCAGATGCTGAGCAGGAGGCTTAGCAGCTTGCTTTGATTCATGATAATTTTCTTCTTCTGTTTCATCCATTAATTTAGAAAATATTTTTTTCAACCAGGACATTTTATCCCTCTATTCTTTCAATTCTGTATAAATACGGTCTTTATACCTGATACCGTCATAGCTGTCATTTATTCATTATAACAAAAATGCGGATAAAAATTGAGGTAAATGGAACATTATAAAAGAATCACGATTAAAAGGAGGAGAATGAATGAAATTTGCAAAATCGGTGATTTGTGTTGGCCTTGCTTCCGTCATATTTATGGGAGGATGTGCAACCAACAATAAAAATAACGATCGAATCGCAAATAATGATAATAATACACCACTCGGAGTTCGATATAACCCAAACGTTGACACCAACAGAAATTGGACAGACAATAATCGAAATGTGACAACAAGGGATGGATACGGTGTTAATAACACAAGAACGAGATATGGTGCAAACAATAATACAGGATTTAATAACACAGGTACTGGAGTAAATAATAACACTGGGTTTGGAGTAAATAATAATCGTGATTTCAATGACAATGATCGAATCGATGTAGCAGACAATATTGCAGATGAGATTACCAAGCTTAAAGAGGTCGATACAGCAAATGTTCTTGTTACTAGGCGAAATGCTTATGTAGCAGTAAAGTTAAGCAATACAGGAAATAACGAAATGAATAATACGGTACAAAGAAAAATCGCTAAACAGGTTAGAGATGTCGATAATAATATCGATAATGTCTACATTTCAGAAAACCCTGATTTCTTTAATCGAATGACTGGATATAGAAATGACATAAATGCTGGACGTCCTGCTAGTGGTTTCTTTAATGACTTTAGCGATACTGTACGAAGAGTGTTTCCAAACGCACGATAAATAATAATAACACTGAGGAAACGCATTGATTTATGCAAGGAGATCGATTAAGCGTTACTAAAAATAAGACATGCCCTTTAGCAATTGCGGAGGGCATGTTTTCACGTTCACCAAAAAATACCTATAATAGCAAGCGCCCCTAAAATAATTCCTCCAACCGTCCCTATTGTACTAGAATCAAAAATTGGCCTTTTTGTAAAAAATTTAATATCTTCTATATCCGATTCCAACTTCCTTACCATTTCCTTAAGTTCTGCAATTTCAGTCATCAATTGGTCTTGATTTTGTTCGTTCATTATTTTCACCTCTACATTACTAATCTTTGTCTAATATATACGTTTTAATTAAAGTTTAGTTTCAATCAAGTTACATTGAATCCTATATTCATGTTTGAGGTCAATTAGAAATGGGATAAGAAAAAAGTGTACAATAATAATATTAAATATTTCATATGGAAAGGATTGGGCATGTTTGTTAACTCTCATCAAAAACGGTGAAGTCTATTCTCCTGATTTTATTGGCAAAAAGGATATCCTAGTGGTTGATCGAAAGATTGGATTTATTCAAGAGCGAATTGATGTCCCTACGGATTTTGTCCATATACATGTTGTGGACGCAACTGGAAAAATAGTTGTTCCTGGATTTATTGATGCCCATGTACATATTACTGGTGGAGGAGGCGAAGGCAGTTATAGAACTAGAACCCCCGAACTCCAGTTGACTGATGCTACCCTTGCAGGAGTGACAACGATTATTGGTGTAATTGGCACGGATGGCACAACAAGAACAATGACCAATTTAATTGCCAAAGCAAGAGCGCTAGAGGAAGAAGGAATTACTTGCTACGTTCAAACAGGTTCCTATCAAGTTCCAGTTAAAACTTTAATGGATAAAATTGAAGATGATATTATTCTTGTTGATAAAATTATCGGCGTAGGAGAAATTGCAATATCAGATCATCGTTCATCTCAACCAACAGTAGAAGAGCTTGCGAAAATTGCATCCGCAGCAAGAATCGGTGGTATGCTTTCAGGCAAAGCTGGGATCGTAAATATACACGTTGGCGACAGTTATGAACATTTACGTTTAATTGAAGAAGTCATAAAAACAACGGAAATACCTATCCAGCAATTTTATCCAACTCATATAAATCGAAATCCTCATTTGTTTGAAGCAGCGGTCGAATATGCAAAAATTGGTGGCTATATCGACTTTACTACAAGCTCTATACCAAATAAGGAAAACGATTGGAATATTAAATCGAGTAAAGGTTTAAGAAGATTGCTAGATGACGGGATTGATATAGAGCAAATCACCTTCACTTCCGATGCTCAAGGGAGTCTACCCAAATTTGATGAGCAAGGAAATTTTACGGGATTAGGAATTGGAAAAGTCTCTTCACTTTTTGAGGAAGTACGGGATGCTATTTTGATAGAAGGCATTTCCCCAGCAGTCGCTTTTAAAGTGATTACACAAAATCCCGCATCCATACTAAAACTAGAGCAAAAAGGGACGATTGCAGCAGGAAAAGATGCTGATTTAGTAATACTGAACAAAGAAGATTTGACCATTGATAATGTTTTCGCAATGGGGAGAATGATGGTTGAAAATGGAGAAGCAATTGTAAAAGGTACTTTCGAATAATTAATATTACGGATATTATGTTAGGGAAAGCAGTTAGATTTAGAAATTTTGAAATCTAACTGCTTTTTTAAAGTATCCGAAAAAAGCCGTTTCCAATAGTGAATGGAATCGACTAAAAACGATTCTAGTTCTTTCTTAGTTTTTTACATAATTCACAATCGACTCAATCACTTCATTCTCCCATTGGTAGGAGTTAAAAGTGTGATCTCCATTTTCAATCGTATGTAGTGTAGCCCGATCACTGTAGCATTTTTCAATATACATATTAGATACTTCGTATGGAACAGCTTCATCTTTTGTTCCATGAATAAGTAAAACGTTGCCTTTATATTTAGCAGCACGTTCCCAAACATTTATGGTTTTTAAATCTTCACCGAAAGCTTTTCCTACAAGGTTTCCACCATAATCATAAGCGTTGTGGCTGGCGATAAAAGGAACAGTTGCTTCCATTGGCTCTATAATTTGATGCATTGTTCCTGCTGGAGCAAGTAACACTAATCTCTCGATACCGTTATTCAACTCACCAGCCAGCAAACTAGCAACGAGTCCTCCCATGCTTAGACCTAATAAAATAATTCTATTTTCATCAATCTTTGGATGGGATTTAACATAATCAAATATTGTTCTTGCTTCTTCGAACTCTTTTGTGACAGTCATGTCTTCGAAGTCTCCATCGCTCTCACCACTGCCAAGAAAATCGAAGCGGAAACTGGCAAAGCCTTGCTTTTCCAAAGCTCTTGAAATTTGTAAAAATAAGCGATGAGGCTCGAGCTTATTACCTGTAAATCCATGAAATAAAATAACCGCGGGTAATTTTTCCCCAGATGGAAAATGTTCCATCCCGCGAAGTGTAAGACCATTATGAGAAATAGATACAGCTTTTTGCAAAAGAAAACACCCTTTCTATTTTTGATAAGAGTACTACTATTTTAGCATTTTTTAAATAAAACAACGACTAGTAATATGGTATATAATGGTATTATCATATAAAGAGGTGGAATAGAAATGGCTTCTTTAAAACAGTTTCAATTCGCCCGTACTTATACGATCAGAGCACTTAATCAAACAAATCTTGATAAATGGGACGATATTCCAGATGGTTTCTCTAATTCGATTCGTTGGAACGTTGGTCATATCTATGTAACGGCGGAAATTTTATTACATAAAGCTGATAATGAATATGAAGTAAAAAATCCCAATTGGACAGCATTATTTGCCCCTGGAACACGACCATCTCAGTGGACAGAGATTCCACCTTCAGCGGAAGAAATGTTGGATGCGTTTAAAAAGCAAAGTCGATACATAGATGAATTCTTTGTAGGAAAATTAGGTAATGCAGCTTCTGAATCGTTTGAGATTGGCCCTCATAAGATGGAAACAGTAGATGCGCTTCTCCAATTCGTTATCTGGCATGAAGGAATACATGCTGGGATGATTAAAGCATTAGGAGTGATGTGAAATAACTTTAATATCCCCTCTCGCTGTGCATTTGCGAAGGGGATATTAATGATTTTAGAAATAAAGAAAGTAAACGTGTAAGATAAATAGTGTCAGCTTGAATGCAATACTCTCGATTAACATGTTCCTACTCTAGAAAATAATAATCAATATCGAATACATTCTAACTTAAATTTCCCTCACAAAATAATGCTTACTTTCCTTATTTCCTGCTCATACGGAATTCTCTTCTCCCTCAAATTTCTTTCTAATTCTCTCAATTTCCCAAACTGCCAGTCTTCCATAGTTTCTGGGTCCCATTTTTCTAAGAACAATGTGTATAAAAACAGCTCTCTCATTTGCAAAAGGACAAGAAGCTGGTCATACATATCTTCTGAAAGTTGTCTTATGGAAAGATAGCCATTTAAAAAATGGGTGAGAAAATAGTGAGGGAAATCCTCCCACTCTGGATAAAAAGAAGTTCCCGTCCATATGGCGTGATAAATCGAAACAGCTAAATCTTGAGCAAAAAACTGATACGCACAATCGTCGAAATCAAATAAAATAATTTCGCCATCCACAATGTGGAAATTACCTTGATGAAGATCATTATGGATAAGGCCAAAATTAGTAGTAGTTTTAGAAAAGGTATTAAGCTGTATCTTTAAATCCTTATAACAATCATTTACCCATTTAGTATCGGATTCGATGGTTGCACTACCTTCTGGCCGTTTAAAGGCAGGTCCAGAAATATTATGTAATAAAGCAATCATCCTACCCCATCGATAAAAGAATTCACCATTCCATTCAGCACTATCCAACACATTTACTGGTTGACCCCCTGTATGCTGAAAAAAAGTAAGCAAATAATTCTCTTGATTTATTTCGATTTCAATGACTTTTTCTAAACTACCGAACTGAACAGGAGCTGCAAGACTAATCCCTTTGCCTTGTAAATATTCCATCCATTGGATTTCTGCTTGAATCGATTCTTTCTTCTTTTGGCTAAATCTTGCAACATATTGCTTTTCATCCGATTTAAAGGTTGCCACGATATTTTGAAATCCTTCCGACTGAAGGCAAATATCAATAATCTCTCTATTTAATTCTCTTTCTAATATTTCATTTATCTTTTTTATATACATCTCTATGTCCTTTTCAAAAAAATGCTGGCGGATATTGAAGTTCGCCTTGAACGTGATCAAGTTCCCACACTTTTAGTTCACAAACCATAAAAACTTCATCCGGAACATCAAACTGCCGTAATTCCAATCCAAATTGTCGGGCAGGTTTAAAACCGAATTTAGGATAATAGGATGGATGACCAATTAACAAAACCAGTCCATAACCCAACTCCCTTACTCTTTTTAATCCTTCGTTGATCAACATACTTCCAATGCCAATCTTCTGATGTCCTGGTTTTACTGATACAGGCGCTAGAACAATGACTTCCGTTGACTCATCACCATGTACCACACTTGCTTTACTTAGCAATATATGGCCAACGATTTCACTATTTTCTTCAGCTACAATAGATAGTTCGGAAATAAAGCCTTCAGATTCTCGAATCCGCTCTACCAATTTCGATTCATCTTCCCGCATTCCAAACGCCACATAATTCAAATCATAAACAGCTTTATAGTCTTTAAATGTTTCAGTCCTGATATTCATTAATGACTAATCCTCGCTTAGCTTCTTTTAAAATTTGTTCGTGGGCCACATTCCACCCCTCATAATACTCAGATGCTTTACATGGGGAAATAAAAATTCTTTTTAAAGATTCAAATTTCCCTTCAAAAGGATGGAGTTTTTGGATATCCATACGATAAAAAACTTGAAAACCAATTTGAGGGTAAGGACTATCTTCTTTCCAATTCATATTTTCCTGATGGTTTACCTCAATATGCCCTAAAAGGTGACAATCCCCTTCTACATACCCTTCCTCCATAGCTTCTCGTTTAAAACACTCTTCTGGAGTTTCTCCACTTTCAATATGTCCTCCAGGATAATCCCAACCTCGGTCATATAAATCAATCATTAATAATTCATTTTCATAAAAGCAAAAGCCGTGTACACTCGTTATCAGATTCCGTTCTGGAAGAACAGAACTCGGAATCCAAGTTAGTTTTACCTTCCCATTCCAATTAACATATGTAGAATACATTTTTATCACCTAGTTACAGGAATCATAATGGTAAATTCAGGATCAGTCGAATAAGGATCTTGCTTCATAGGATATTTTTCAAAGTGAGTTAAATGATGGACATTATTTTCCTTTAGTCCTTCAGAACTTATCCAACTATATATATTATTGTATGACTGTTCAATATTTTGACCTTTAAGATGTTCACATGTTGCATACGATAAAGTAGGGACATATATGCTTACCATGCCAAAGGGAATGTTTTCTACCTTCTCCACTTCAACAGCTGCATAGTGGGTAAAACCATCGCCACCAGGTTTAGCATGATAGGAAAGACCGAGCAAAATATCTGGATTCACGATATGAGGGATCTCATTTAATCTCTCTTTCAGTTCAGTTTGAATCTTTCGAATCCCTCCCTCACCAGCTTCAGCAAATGTTCCTTCCCATTTTAAACCAATTGCGTGAAATGATTCTTTGGAAATTAATGCCGCATCGTTTTTTTGTATGACTGTCATTTCTCCATTCTCCTTTTTTTCGTTTATTTTTTTTCCATTATTACAAGTAAGAAAGTTGCTACTGGTCCAAGAATAATGGAAAGTAAAAACCAATTTAAACCACTTCTATTCTTCGCTTGTGCTAATCCAGCATTTATCAATGTTAACGTTCCCCATCCAACAAAGTATTCATTACCACCCAAAACTTTTCCACCTTTCATTTTTACTCTTTTTATTAGTCGTCCCATTTTGTTAATATAATTATAGATGAGAAATTCTAAAAATTGGTAACATTATTTTAATATTTGGAGGAATACATGAAAATATCTTCAAAAGCTTTACATAGCCTTGAAAATGATATCAAAAAAGAAAAAATAAGCTCCTGTTTAATTTATGTTAAAGGAGAGACGATTTTTCAATACTATAAAAATAGGAAAATGAAAGAAAAATTGTTTAAAGTGAATTCAGTCACAAAAAGCATTCTTTCAATTTTAGTCGGTATAGCAATCGATGAAGGATTAATTGAGAATATCCATACACCGATCCACACTTTCTTTCCTACTCTGGAAGATGAGAAGAAAAAAATTACTGTCGAACATCTGTTAACGATGACAACAGGTTTCGAATGGGGTGAATTCGGAGATTGGGGTGGCCGTCCTTTCCCAATGATCAATAGCAAGGATTGGGTCAAATTTGTTTTGGAAAAGAAATTAGTGACTACTCCTGGGGAAATAATGAACTATAACTCGGGATGCTCTCACTTATTAAGCGCAATATTACAAAAAGTTTCTGGCATGTCATTGGAGAAATATGCTTACGAAAAGCTTTTTAAACCAATTGGAATAGAAAAATTTAATCTACATAAAGATTCCAAAGGGATTGGAATAGGCGGATTTGGTCTTTCAATAAAAACAAGCGACTTATTAAAAATTGGTCTTTTAATGATGCAACTCGGGGAATGGAACAATAAACAAATCGTCTCAAAAGAATGGATTGAAGCATCCACTACAAAGAAATACGAAGGTTATGAATGGATTGGATCATACGGTTACCATTGGTGGGTTTTAGAAGATGAGCGACTTACTTTTCCTGTATATTTTGCAATGGGATATGGAGGTAATTTTATCATCATTAATCCAGTGTTCGAATTTGTAATGGTCTTCACTAGTGAACTATATGATCAAACATTTCTTCCATTGGACTTGTTTAAAAAATATATAATTGAATATTTTATAACGGAATCAGTATAATTTATATTTTTATAAGGATAGTTGAAAGGGTGATTGCTATGAAAGAAGAGAAAAGTGAATTATGGGAATGGACAAAAGCGTTTCTTATTGCTATTTTGCTAGCAGTTGTAGTTCGGCACTTTATTTTTTCACCGGCCACAGTTAAAGGAGAATCTATGATGCCGACTTTGCATGACCGAGATCGGATGATTGTAGATAAAGTAAATTATTCATTATTGGAACCAAAAAGATTTGATATTATTGTTTTCCGAGCCTCTCCAAGTGAAAACTATGTAAAACGAGTAATTGGATTGCCTGGAGACACTATCGAGTATAAAGACGATATTTTATATATCAATGGAAAAGCATATGAAGAACCTTACCTGGATGAATATAAAAAACAGAATATGCCTGGTATACCTCTTACATATTCGTTTTCTTTAAAGGATACTCCAATCGGTAGAGATACTGTACCAAAAGGTCATTTGTTTGTTATGGGTGATAATAGGGGACATAGTACGGACAGCCGGCATATCGGTGCAATTCCAATCGAAGATGTGCTAGGCACAGCAAAAATAATATTTTGGCCATTTAAAGATTTCCAAATGATTAAATAGGTTTACACAAAATGAAGGAATTCAAAGGAAGCCTTATTCAATAGGTTTCCTTTTCCACTATTTTCCATTTAATACATCTACAGCCTTTTGAATTTTATCGTCTCTTTCAACTTCTATAGCTAGGTTACGTCCATGAACATAGAAAATTAACGCATTTTTTGCTTCGTAATAATTGTAAGATACTAAATTAACTGCAGCTGTTTTATTTTGAAAATCCTTGAATCCTTTCTCTCTTTCCAGTTCAGATTTATAAATATAAACCAAAAACAACTTGTCATCTAATTCAAAAGTAGTTGGCCTGATGCCATTTAGTTTCATTCCAAAAATGTTATCCTTTGGAACTTTCATTTCCTTCAACAATAAGTCTTGCTCTCTTAAAGCAGAAAGAATCTCCGGCTTATTAACCATACTCGCATCTGACGATTGGCAACCAGATAAAAATATAAGAATAGCCAAACATATAGCGATGAGTTTATTCATAATTTGTTCTCCATATCAAGTTTAAATTAATTACAAATCAAACTCCTTCATTCTTCTCATTATTTATTCGTTCATTTATAGCATCTAGCTTCTTTTCAATTCTATCAAGCTGATGTTTGCGTTTAGAAAAAGTAAGAACAAGAAATACAATTAGGATAATGATGAGAACTATATAACCAATACTAAATAATTGAAATAATACATCTCCCATATTGTGCCACCTCAAACTGAGTTATTTATCCTAAAGTTTACCATATTTTACATGTGAATAATTTAAAGTTACGAAGAATCGAGATTCTATATAGAAGAAAACAAACAGGGTATGATTCAAGTCCCTGTTTGTTTAAAAGTATCTCTATTAAAAAATTATTATTTCACTATCAAAACAGGACATTTCGCATCTTTCGCCACTTTATGGCTAACGCTTCCTAGTACCATCTCTTGCAATGCATTCAAACCACGACTGCCCATTACAACCATATCACATGATAGTTTATTTACGTATTCAACGATTACTGAACCAGGATCTCCGTGAAGTAATGTTACCTTATATGTAATGTTTGCTTGATTAAACATTTCCTCGATTGGCAGGAGTTTTTTTCGACGTTCAACATCCATGGTTTCGGCATCCTTACTTTGGAGTACCTCTTTTGACCCTTTTGAATAGTCGATAACAAATACAATTTCTACAACTGTGCCTTCCGCGAATGAAGCAATTTTTACTGCTTCTTTAGCTGCGCGAATAGAGTTTTCGGAACCATCTGCTGCCAGTAATATTCTATTGTACATTCTGTTCCCCGCCTTCTAAAATATTTTTTTCCTATTTTTTTACGAAATTATTAGTATTCGACAATATGAGAATTATCCCAAAAAAAATGATTTTGCACAACCTAAAAAAAAGATGTGAACGAAAAATCGTCACATCTTTTTCTGTTAAAATGGATACTCTCTCGTAATATCTTGTGTGGAGATCCATTGATATGTTGTAAATTCATCGAGGGACCATCTCCCACCAAATCTCCCAATACCCGATTGCTTTTCTCCTCCAAATGCTATTAAAGGTTCATCGTTTACACTCTGATCATTTACATGAACCATTCCTGTTTCCATTTTCAAAGCCACTTGGACCCCTTTTTCTATTGAACCGGCATGGACAGCACCACTTAGCCCATATGGTGTATCATTTGCAATTTCAATTGCTTCCTCTTCTGTTTTAAATGGAATAATTGTTACGACAGGGCCAAACATTTCATTTTTTGCAGTCGCAACATTATTCGAACTTGACGTTAAAATAGTCGGATGCATAACACTTCCATCCACTTTCCCCTGAAGAACTACCTTTGCTCCTTCTTGTTTAGCTTTTTCTATTTCTCCAAGTATTCGTTCATGGCCCCTTTGTTAATCAATGGTCCTATTAAATTTTCCTTATTAGTAGGATCACCAACAGGTATTTTCTTAGCCTTTTCTATAAATTTTTCCAAAAACTCCTCGTAGATCTTTTCATCAACAATAATACGATTTATTGCCATACAAATTTGACCATTATGCATAAACTTACCGAAAATAGCTGAATGGACGGCTTTTTCCAAATCAGCATCCTCTAATACAATTAATGCATTATTTCCACCTAGCTCCAATGCAACTTTCTTTATATTTTTTCCGCAAAGTGCTCCGATATGTTTCCCTACAGGGGTAGAACCTGTAAATGAAATCATTCGAGGGATAGGATGATCAACGAAACCATCTCCTATATCTTCTATCGAAGCTACCACAACATTAAACAAACCCTTGGGCAACCCAGCTTCTTCAAATATTTTTCCGATAACAGTGCCACCCGACATCGCTGTTTGCTCGTCTGGTTTAAGAACTACTCCATTACCTGCGGCTAAGGCAGGGGCTACGGAACGCATTGATAGATACATAGGAAAATTAAACGGACTGATAACACCTAGTACACCTAAAGGCTTTCTGAACAGGCGATTTTCTTTTCCAAATACAAGTGACGGAACCATTTCCCCGCCCATACGCATCGGGTAACTTGCTGCTTCTCTAGTAATAGAAATACAAAAATCTACTTCTACGTTTGCTTTAATGAAAGATGAACCTGACTCTTCTATAAGAAGCTCTACTAGTTCATTACGCCGATTCTTCATAATTTGCACAGCTTTTTCCATAATATCCGCTTTCTCAAAAGCGTTGACTTGCTCCCATTCTTTTTGAGCTTTTTTGGCTGAGGAGTATGCATCATCTATATCATTTTGATCGGCCATTTGAATGCTTGTGATCACTTCTTGATTATATGGATTCATATCGTCATATACGGTTTTACTCATTCCGTCTCGCCACTCACCGGCAATAAACTGTTTGTTTAACTCCGTATATTTTTCCATCTGACATCCTCCTTATGTGTTATCTCATCTATTTATATTTCCTTACATAAATCTATTAAACCTTTAGAAATTCCAGTTCTATATGCCTTAAGTAAAATATCAGTAGGCAATAACGAGAGATAAAAAAATACGTGGAGAAAATTTATGATTTTCTCCACGCATCATTTATATTTATCCCTAAAAAAGCTTTGTATATTTGACTTACAATAAGTGCCATAATCCAATTATTTTCTTTAATACGTTAAAACTTATATTCCTGTCCTACTTCGTATTTTTCATCTTCCAAAATGAGAATCCCTTTTTCTTGAGGTGCGTTCGGAAGTTCTAATTCCCTAGCAGAACATATCATCCCACTAGAAGGTACACCGCGTAGTTCTGCATCTTTAATGATCATTCCGCTTGGCATGACTGCTCCTACTTTTGCCACAACAACTTTTTGTCCTGTGTCGACATTTGGTGCACCACAAACGATTTGCAGTTCATCCGTCCCAACATCGACTTTACAAACACTTAACTTATCTGCATTTGGATGTTTTTCTTTTTCCTTTACATACCCGACGACAAATTTAGGTGAGAAATCGGCTTCCAGTTTTTCTTCAAAACCGTTTTTATCAAGTGCTTCATTGATTTTTCCTAAAATCTCTTCATTTAAATCTACTTGACCCTTCGCATCTACCTGAACATATTGAGAAGCATTAAATATATTAAATCCTCCCGTTTTATTCGTTTGTTCATCAAAAATACGGGCAACGTCCCCTTTTCGTTCAAACGTTCTATGTTCAATATCTCCTAAATTAATTAGCAGAACATCGCCTACACCTTCTAAATTATAAAATACATTCATGTTAAAATCCCCTTTCAGTCTTCTTTCTTATGATCCTTTGCTAAAATAAAGATTGGTTCTAATTTTCCATTTTCATAAATATACGAAAGTGCGGTAATCGGAACATTTCCTGAAGTAAAAAAGCTCATAGTTAATTCAGCTAATATATCGTAACCTGTTCCATTGCGAATATCCCCGATAATGAGTACATCCTGATGAGGGACAGCTACCACCATATCGCCTTCAATCGTTTCCGCTTTTTCTTGGAGGAACTTGTCATTTAGTATCCTACTCGCATCATAACCATCGTTCGTGTTTAAGAAATAAAAATCATTTCCTGCAAGAGAATCTCTTTTCATTTCAGTAGACAACGATCTGACATTAAAACGGGCTATTTCACGAATTTTTTGCGGTTCAAGCCCCTCTTTTTCAATTAGGTTCTCATCTAACATTCGATATGTATTACCGAGATCCAAGGCGTAATATATTCTTGTTTCAGCCGTATGGTCATCTGTCATAAACGGAATGCCATCACTCGTTTCAACTGGAAAGGAAGTAGAGCGAATCACCGGGTATATTTTCTTTTCACTACCCGCTAAGCTTTGTTCTTTCCCCATTACCTCAAGGGCTTCTTCCACATAATAGACAACCTCATCAATCGCCTTTTCTTTATGCTCATGCCATTTTGCCACGATTCCAGGAAGGGCAACGTCAATCCCTTTCCCAGTTTCCTCGTTTTCAATACGAAGTGATTCTTTTTTGCGATCATATTTAAAAGAACGGCCTTGTTTTTCAAGCCTTTTCTCTAATTCTCTTCTTAATTTCTTTTCATCCATTTTCATCATTCAACCCTCCTTGGGTGCAATACACTATCGTTTATTTTACATGAAACTGACTACAGTCTCAAAGAAACAACAAAAAAACCTCCACAGAATTTGCAGAGGTTTTGTAAATTATTTATAGACCATTAATAAACTCTTCAATTTCTTCCAACGTCTTACGGTCCTTGCTGACGAAGCGTCCTACTTCCTCACCGTCATGATAAGCAATAAAGCTTGGAATTCCAAAAATATTTAGCTCGCCACATAAATCAATAAATTGATCGCGATCGACTTCAATGAATGTATATTCTGGATAATCCGCCTCAAGTCTTGGCAAAAATGGTTCAATGAACCTGCAGTCTCCACACCAATCGGCAGAAAACATAAAGATTGTCCGTTCTTCATTTTTTAATGATTCGTATTGCTCTACGGATTGTAATTTTTCCATCTCTTTTTCCTCCTATGTAGATTAACAATTGGCTAGTTAATCCAGCCATGCTTTTTAAATTCCAATTTGTTTAAGCTTACCACAGCCAGACAAAAAATAAGGAGTAAAATGACTTGAAGAAAAACAAAAGCGCAAGCGCCTGTTCAGCGACTTACAGGCCCACAGGATGTGGGTCCGTCGACGTCGCCACAGGACGTGGCCGTTTTTAGTCGACGTTCCTCTTTAGGGTTCTAACGAGATAAAGGAAACACGATGAGCCACGAAAAGCGGAAGGCGCCTGAATAAAAGAAGAAAGGCTAAGTACGCAACGTCCTGTTGCAGGCTCAGGCAGCGACGTCCTGTCGCTTCGCCTGCACTAGTACATCCATGTACGTCACAACGCCTTCCTGACCCGCATCCTGCGGGCCTCCGACAAGCAAATGTTCTGAGTCAAAAAAGTCGCTCTTTGACTTTATTGACTCAGGTTATTTGACCTCGAGGGGCTGGCGCCTGTAACTGGACATTAAAAGGCGAGTCGATGTTGACTTATCGTAGGAAGAAACCGGAAGTTTGCTAGTCGCTAGGCGCTGGAGCTAGATGGGAACTACCTTCTTAAAAGTTATCCACAGTTTCCAATCTATAATTTCCTATAAAAAAGAGACGGAATGCTCCGCCTCTAAAATTGTTTATTCTTTGATTGATGTAGAGTTAACGATTTTCATTAAAAGTTCGGCATCAGCAGCAAGTGTTTTTAAATCAGATTCTGTAGTGGCTTTAACCCCGCCAATCCCAACACTAACTTCGTACAGTTCTTTATCTGTTTCATTGATGACAATGTATCCAACTCGATCTTTATCTAAATAAGTTTTATTAACAATTACTTTATTTGCATTCTCGACAACACCATCGTAAAGCGCTTTACTATCACTTTGTTCGTTAGGATTATAAAAAAGGATATAAGTGTGGTCTCCTTTTTTCATAATAATATTATTTGGCGATTCATCTTTTATTGTAAATCCTGTTGGTAGATTGAACTTTATCGACTGAACCTCTTCATTGGCTTCTTCAGATTTTGCTTGAAAAGTCTTTTCAACGTTCGTCTCGGCTTTTACTTTTTCCTCATCTATCGATTTCCCGCAAGCTGCTATGATCAGAACACTAAACATGATCATGATGCTTGCTACTATTTTTTTCATGATCCTTCCCCCTATGTTACTAAACTCACATGTCTATCATACTACTCCTAAAAACCGCTTGACAACCCCAGGTACAGACAAAGAAACTATTGGAAAAAAATGATACAATGTCAGGTAGTACATATAGGAGGGATAAGTGATGAGGTTAACCGTTTATTTAGCAGGTGAAATTCATAGTAACTGGCGCGAAGAAATTAAGGAAAAGGCTAAAGCATTGCAGCTTCCAGTTGATTTCGTGGGACCGATGGAAGATCATGATCGATCCGATGCAATCGGGGAAGAAATACTCGGTGAACAGCCTAATGCCATATTCCGCGATGCTGCTGCTTCAAGTTTTAATAACTTACGAACCCAAGTGCTTATGCAAAAAGCTGATCTTGTTATTGCTTTATTTGGTGAAAAGTTTAAACAGTGGAATACTGCTATGGATGCAAGTGCTGCAGTTGCACTCGGAAAACCATTAATTCTCATACGTCCTGAAGAATTACACCATCCGCTAAAAGAATTATCCAGGAAAGCCAATGCAACCGTTGAAACAGTCAACCAAGCGATTAAAGCACTCGCTTATGTTTTTGAATAATACATGTTGGAGACTGGTTTATTTATGCCAGTCTCCTCTTTGTCCAACAAGTAATTTCATTATATGCATAAACATTTCATCGCGATTTACCATTCCATGTGTAAAAATTCCAATCGCACCTTCATTGGAACGCACATTCTTATTCTTACTATAATCCTCCATCACTGGACCTAGCTCTTCTCCCGCCCTCAAGCGTTCAGCAATCTCCTCTGGCAGCTTAATTCTTGCTCCACCTGCAACAATCGTCTCCTTATCTCTTTCAGCTAACGCACCATAGTTTATTAAAAAAAGACCATGCTGCGTTTCTGTTACACCACCTTCAAGACCTATAGCAATATCTATATCCTCATGGGTTAAGCAAAACTCTGCTCGATTCATTGCCCCTGTCATTGTCTCTTCATCTGAAAACGGCATCCCACTTACATTCGATGGTGCATCTATAGGAAAAAGTTCGTTCTGATTGCCGATATCCCACAGAACGGTTTCAGCTGCTTTAATTTTTGCTGCATTTTTAGACCCAACTGCTATTTTCATGGTATGACTCCTTTTATTTTTTATTACATGGCAAAGAGGCGAAGTTTCCTTCACCTCATACTACTTATTTTTTTTTAATAGATTCAACTGTGGCACGGTCGCTCGCTTTTACTAACTTCACAATGAGCTCTTTCGCTGCTGCATAATCATCAACATGGATAATCGATGCATGTGTATGAATATAACGCGAGCAGATACCGATTACTCCACTTGGTACTCCTTCGTTAGAAAGGTGAACTTTCCCTGCATCAGTTCCACCTTGGGAAACGAAATACTGATAAGGAATATCATTTGATTCTGCCGTATCGAGAATAAATTCTCTGATCCCTTTATGAGTAACCATTGAACGGTCATATATTCTAAGCAATGCCCCTTTTCCAAGCTGGCCGAATTCATTTTTGTCGCCTGACATATCATTTGCAGGACTTGCATCAAGAGCAAAGAAAATATCAGGTTTAATCATATTTGCTGCAACTGTTGCCCCTCTTAACCCAACTTCTTCTTGAACATTCGCCCCGGAATAAAGGATGTTCGGGATTTTTTCATTCTTCAGTTCTTTCAAAAGCTCAATCGATAATCCACATCCGTAGCGGTTATCCCATGATTTCGCCATAATTTTCTTTGGATTTGCCATTGGAGTAAACGGGCATAGTGGTACGATTTGCTGACCAGGTTTGATGCCGATTTTTTTAGCATCTTCTTTGTCATCAGCACCAATATCAATCATCATGTTTTTAACATCCATTGGCTTCTTCCGTTGCTCGTCACTAAGCAGATGGGGAGGAATAGATCCAATGACTCCGTCTACTGGTCCATTTTCGGTAATGATTTGAACACGTTGGGCTAATAATACTTGGCTCCACCAACCGCCAATCGTTTGAAAACGAATCATTCCATTTTCGGTAATATTCGTAACCATGAAACCAACTTCATCCATATGCCCCGCTACCATGACAGTTGGTCCTTGCTCATCTCCACGCTTTACTCCAAAGATTCCGCCTAAACGGTCTTGGACCACTTCATCTGCATATTTTTCTAATTGCTCCCTCATGAAATTGCGCACAGCATGTTCATTTCCAGCAATCCCTGGGAGTTCAGTTAGTGTTTTAAATAAGTCCAGTGTCTCTTGGTTCATTTATAGGCCTCCTGATCATTCCAATTTATGTACACGTATTATTTTACAGAACTTGCAAATGACTTGCCATTAATCTGTATATAACTTTGGTCAATACTAATTGTCGAAGATTTAAACTATTTCCTGTATACTAAAATTACTTATCAAATTCGGAGGTGCATCCGTTGGATTGGAAATCTTTTTTTGCTGGGGCGGCGGCTGGAATAGTCGGAGGTTATTGTTTAAGTAAAAAATTGAATGAGACAATGCCTTTATCTGGGGAAGAGGTTCTTGCAAATGTAAAGCGTGCCTTCAAAAAAGAAGGTAAAATCGATGGCTCCTGGCTGCAAATGAAGCCGGAGGATTATAAAAAATACGCCATTAAAACAAAGGTATATCGAGGTGGAATTTCAACGAGACAAGACGGAGAACGCCAGCAATATGAATTCATTGCTGACGCTTATACAGGAAGCGTTCTTGATATAAATCCAATATAGATTTTGCGGTAAAATTATAAGTTTACCAAAATGGGGTCTCAATAACTCAATTGAGACCCCTTGTTAGAAAAATAATTAAAGCTAGAAACAATAGTAACCTAATTGATGCCACTCATTTTCGATTTCTCTCAACTATGAGAACTCAAATATCCGATTGAGACCGGGAACTTGTGATTTATCTGAGGCACAAGGACTCAAAAACTCGATTGTGACCATCAACTTACTATTTTCCTCGTGCGGAAGGACTTAAACCTGATTTTGCGATCGACAAGACATCCGTACAATTAAAATGGTGTGTAAATAAATTTAAGTGGACCCGTGCCAACAATATTTTTTGAATTCAGTCTTAATGAATCGGTAAGATTTATTCCTCCCTGTTTCTTTTCACCGAATCCACAATATTCCCTTCCTCGTCCCATTTCAAAGCACGATAATGTCCATCGTGATAAAAGGTGAACCAATTTCCAGCCTTCATGGTCGATGGAATCCATGCCTGTTTCGCTCTAATTGAATCCATTGGATAATCGTCATAAGCAAGGAGCCAGAGAACATTCTGATGTGCATGTGTCGGCATAAGATCCCCCATATGAACTAGACGCTCTCCTTCACTTTCAATCACAATGATTGAATGACCGTTACTATGTCCGCCTGTATGAATCATCGTGATGGCACCTTCAATTTCTTGCCTTTCTTTAAAAGTTACTACTTGATTCTTAATCGGCTCCCAGTTTTCTTTCCAATATGTATTCTGCGAACGAATATTTGGATTTCGTATTTCGTTCGATTCTACTTCGGATGTATAAATGACAGCATTTGGAAAAACAGAAGCATAACCGTCTCCATCAGGTTTTGTTAAACCACAAGCATGATCAAAATGAAGATGTGTCATACAAATAATATCGATATCCTCAGGAGTTAATCTTAACTCGGCGAGAGACTCTGATATTTTTGACTCCTCTATCACGCCAAAATTTCTTCTTTGTTTATCAGTCAATTTTCCGTTTCCGATGCCGGATTCTATCAATATATTTTTATCATTAATTTGTAAGAAAATGGGGTCTGTACGCAATTCAATTTGATTTTTTTCATTTACGGGATATTTTTTCGACCACAATGGTTTTGGGACAACCCCAAACATCGCGCCTCCATCCATATGAGTGACACCGCCGTTCAACCATTTTAAGGTAATGGCTCCTAGTTTAAAAACCTCCATGCTATCCACATCCTTCCATCTCTTTAGGTTGATTTTAACATTGATGGCTCATAAAAAAAATCCACTAAAAGTTTTAGTGGATTCTAGCAAACTAGTATTTTACTTCACACCGATAAATCGGATGACCTTTCGATGAAAACTTCTCTTCATATTCTGTCATAATATTTCCTTCGAAATCACTCTTGTGCAAATCTAAACTTACAAATTTTAATCGGAGGCCAAAATTTGTAAAACTTACTAAAGAATATTCAAATAGTCCACGATTATCTGTTTTAAAATGAATCTCTCCATTATCGATTAAAATCTCTTCATATATTCGTAAAAAGGAGTCGTGAGTCAGCCGTCTTTTTTCATGACGATTTTTTGGCCATGGATCGGAAAAGTTTAAATAGATTCGTTCCACGTCACCTTTAGCAAAAAACTCTTGCAAATCCTCCCCATTCGTATTCAACAATTTTACATTCGGAAGCTCAGCTTCAATCAATCGATCAAGTGCTGCTACAATCACACTTTCCTGAAGCTCAATCCCAATATAATTAATGTCTGGGTTGGCTTTCGCCATTTCAGTTACAAAACGTCCTTTTCCTGTACCTACTTCAATATGGACAGGCTGATTATTTTTAAACAACGCATCCCAGTTTCCTCGATATTGCGCTGGATTCGGAATGACGTATTGTGGATAGTTCTCGATTTTTTCCTTTGCCCAAGGCTTATGTCTTAAACGCATGTATGTTACACCTCATATATATTTGTATGAATAAAAGAAGGCACTTCTCCGTACACTAGCAACAAAATGATTAGTGTAAAAAGGAGATTTCTTTATGTCACTTAGCTACCAAGACCAAGTTAATTTACTTCAGGATATTTTGGTTAATCACCTAGAAGATTGCTGTGGTTCGGTTTCGGAATGTGAACAAATAGGAAGACTAGTAAAATCCTTGCTCGCCAATAATTCCGTATCCCCGGAACTGCAGCCGCTCCTGGAAGAAATTTATACTTATTGTCAGTCTGGGAAAAATTCTCCCGATCTCGAGAGTCATATAAATGCCCACCAGGAAGAACTCTCCCAGTGGGTAGGTCAAATTAATTCTTATTCGTAGTTAAAATGATCTAAATAATTAAGCCAATATTCCATTTCTCGGAATCGATTTTTGTTCTTATGCCATTGAATGGACAACAACGTATGAGCAATTGTATACCACTTCATTCTTATTTTAAGCTCGTCCGTCAATGGTTTTCCATATTGCTCGAGCCACTTCTCCCAATCGGTTTTCGGGATATACCAATGGAGAAGCAATCCAAGATCCATGGCTGGATCCGCAATCATCGCGCCATCCCAATCAATAAGATAGATTTTATTTTTATCAGAAATGAGCCAATTATTATGATTTACATCACCGTGGCAAACTGCCCATTCATTACATTCAATATTTAATACTTCTTTATTTAGAAACGCATGAGCATCCTTCACCAATTTTACATTCTGTATTGCTTGATCAAGGGTGGAATCCACCTCATCAAGCATTTGGTAAGGACCGAAAGGAGTCTTTCCCATACGTGTAAGCATCATTAATAGAGGCTGCGAATCATGTATCTTTTTTAATAGTTTCGCTGCCCTCTTATCAGCCATTTCATTCGGTGTAAACTCCCTGCCAATTAAATATTGCTGGGCCGTAATCACATCTCCATTTTCCATTCTTTTTGTCCAAATTAACTTCGGAACAATCCCCTCTGCCGATAACACAGCGAGAAATGGTGAAGAATTACGCTTTAGAAACAGCTTTTTATTATCTTTTTTTGCAAAAAAAGCTTCCCCTGTTGCCCCGCCAGCAGGAGTGATTTCCCAATCCTGCCCTAATGAAAAATCCACTTTATGTTCACCTTCGTTTATATCAACGGAGAAAATCCCCGAATTGTCGTAATAGCCCTATTCAACAAAAAAAGACAGCTATTGGAAAATATTCGACTACAATAGCTATCAGTTATTAAATTTTATAACTAATCCTCATTTTTCGTCAAGACGTTTTTGAGGAAAACATAAAATATAAAAAAGATTTTATTAGTTCATTCTGCATTTTGGATGAGTCTCCAGCTTTTGGGAGAAATATTTACATAAAAAGGAGTTTCTGCAATATCCTCCCCATCAGCATGAACCCATACAGGTTGTTCAAAACGTATAGAAATTTCCCGACCATTATATGAATCTACCTCTTTATATTTTAAATGGCCACCCCAAAAAACGGTTATGAAAATGAACAGCAGTTTTATTTTAGATAAGTTATGAACTACCGTTATATTGAATTCTCCGTCCCGCGCATTTGCATGTGGAGCGATTTTCATTCCGCCACCAAAATACTGCTGATTGGATATAGTGACAAACCAAGTTTTTTCATATATTTTTTTTTCGCCATCCACCTCAAGCGTTAATGTAGTTGGACGATAACGAAAAAGTTCCGTAATGACAAAATATGTATAAACGAGTTTTCCAAGTGAGATGGAATTTAACCATTTTTTAGCTTTTGATCGATTTCCCTTCATAGAAATCAACGCATCAAATCCCGCCCCTACACTGTTTACAAAAACTCCACTCCCGGATTTATTTGTTGTATATATTCCTGCGTCAAATAAAGTTGCGGGAGAATCTATTAGCGATTTAATGAAATCAATGCTCTTCAACGGATCAGTTGGCAAGCTGAATCCTCTTGCAAAATCATTTCCAGAACCCGCTGGGATATAGGCGATTGTAACATGAGGCATATTTATGATTCCGTTGATTACTTCATGAATAGTTCCATCTCCACCGACAGCGACGATCAGAAGGGGATTAGAATCTTTCATCGCTACTTTTTTTGCGATTTTAGCCCCATCATTTGTTTTTTCAGTAAAATAAACCTCATGGGGAATATCTATTAATTGTTTACTTAACTTCCTCCATATTCGTAAACTGAACCCGTTTTTAGCAGCGGGATTTACAATAAAAATAAGTTTTCTTTTTTCACTCATCATCATTCTCTTTGTCCCAATCTGGCCTGCGAAAGGATGTAGTCTGGCAATACTCCAGAAGGGCTTTCGCACCTTTAATTTGCATCATTTTTAACGGTGAAGCCAAGCTTCTCAATCTTTGAAACCACTCATCATAAGACCGTTTATCTAGCAATAATAAATCTCCTGGGGCCTCTGGATAATCGATGTATCCATTTCTTGAAACAACTGCTTTACGAATTGGCAGTTCGACTTCGTATAATTGAAAAACCTGTTTAACGATTTTACCCATTCTGTTTGCGGACATCGAAGGATTTAAAACTTTTGTTTCATGATCTTGTTGTTTTTCAATCCAAAAATGGTCTTTTGAACCTAGATAGGCTGCATCGTTCTCCTTTTCCAAAAAAGCTAAACACCATATTTCAGTAGGAGTAAGCAGTAAAACCTCCACCTCAACAGGAGCTTTTTTCAATAGAAAAATAGGTTCATATAAAAGAAAGATATTATCAGGCAATCGCTGCAAAAAATGCTGCAGCGTCTCACTCACATAATACTCTTCATTTACAAACGATTTTTCATAAATGGTTGAACTCGCCCATTTAATTTGAAAACGGAAGAGATGATCAAGAAATTGTTGTTTTAATTCCTGTTCATTGGGTGCATGTAAAAAGTTTCGAAAAGCGAAATCTTCTTCCTCTTTTTCTAACTGAATATCAAATTCTTCTACAGTTGATTCGTCCTCTTTTGAAAACCAACCCTTCACTTTATTGAAGATACTTTGCTTCTCATTAGAGATCTCTTGTTTCGAAAATTCATTATCGTATAGGAGAGTCCCGGATTCCCATGCTTCTTTCAGATTCTCCCACTGCTGCTTTTTCAATCGGACATATTGTGCCGGATACCGTGACATATCGGTTTCGTATCGAGATACATAATCTTGTAATTTGATGAGCTGAGCCATCGAAAATCATCCTTTACTCACTGTCAAAAAAGTATAATATCTCCAATTATAATATGTTTAACAATTATAAGGAAGGTTGTGCCTTTATTAACGTTACTTTAATCGAAAAGACTCAACCTTTTCATATTTAGGTGTCTTTTCAGGATGAGTTTGATATAGTACAACCTCATCTGCAATAAATTTGAATTCGGTAAAAACTTCCGAGGTGAATTTCTGAAAATCAGAAGATGAAAATAAACTGTCACTATTCCATTTTCTCGCTAGAGTAATATGCGGTTTAAAAGGTCGGCTTTCAAGTTGGAAACCTGCTTGAATACAGCTGTCGTAAACTTTTGAACGAAGGCTTTGCAGATTTACTGAATGATTGACCCCAGCCCATAAAATTCTTGGTGCTTTCGGACTCCCGAAAATGCCTGTATTGATTATATTCAACTGAAACGATTGAAAATCATTTATTTCTTTTTCTACTATTCGTAAGGATTGTTCCAATTTGGACTGATCCGCATGACCAAGAAAAGCAAGAGTAATATGATAATCTTCGTGATGAACCCATTTATTAAATGGAAATTCTTCCTTGATTTGCTCACTTACTTTTAATAAAAATTTCTTTGCTTCATCTGGTAGTGTTAAGGCAAAAAAGTAATGTCCTGTCATAAGCTCAATTCCTTTTTTTATATTTAGTATTACCATTTAAACATAAAAAATGGCAAGAAATGATTTGAACAGGAATTAAACTTGTATATGCGTAAATGGATCACTCGTGAAAGGCAATAGCACATCTTAGAACGATTCAATGGTAATCTATCGTTTTGAACTACAATTGAACCTTACGGACAGGTTATAACCTCTTCAAATGTGTTATTACTAAATAAAAAAATTCGGCAATTACACTCCTTTCGGAGATGCCGAATTTTCATTTTAAAGTGAATAAGCTTGTTTTGCAGATTCAAATTCCTCAACAAATAATGTTTGGAGTTTTCTAGTCACTTGACCAGGCTTGCCGTTACCGATTTCTCTTTCATCTAGTTTTACAACTGGCATTACTTCAGATGTTGTACTTGTAACGAAAATTTCGTCTGCATTTCGCAATTCCTCTAACGTAAATGCTTCTTCACTAAATGGAATATTATTTTCCTTACATAAGCGAGCAACGACTTGGCGAGTAATACCGTTTAAAATTAAGTTTGTAGCTGGATGGGTCTTTATTTTTCCATCTACGACAATATAAGCATTTGATGCAGAGCCCTCAGTCACTAGGCCGTTTCGGTGAAGAATTGCTTCGTAGCAGCCTTGTTCAGTTGCAGCTTGCTTCGCTAATAAATTTGGGAGAAGATTTAAGCTTTTAATGTCACAACGAAGCCAGCGAATATCGTCCGCAACCATTGCGGCAACGCCATTTTCCAAAGATTCTACTGGTCTTGCTACTTCTTTTGTATAGGCAGTTAATACAGGTTTCGTATCTGCACTTGGAAAAACGTGGTTTCTCGGAGATGCCCCTCGAGTAAGCTGCATATAAATGGAACCATCATGAACATCATTTACTTGAATAAGTTGATTCATTAATTCGAGTAGTTCTTCTTTTTGAAAAGGTACTGTAATCTTAATTTTATCGGCACTGCTATAAAATCTCTCCAAATGCTCGTCACCAGTAAAGAGTACCCCGTCATAAACGCGGATCACTTCATACACTCCATCCCCGAACTGATAACCACGGTCTTCGATATCAATTGCTGCTTCTGATCGATCGATGATTTTATCATTCAAAATTACTTTTACCATTGTTTTCATCTCCCTATTTTTCACGTGCAAGCTCAAAAATGGCTTGTGCGTATATCGCTGTTGCTTTTACTAAGTCATCTAATTCCATATATTCATCTTTTTGATGGGCTACGTCAGGACGACCAGGGAACAATGCCCCGAAGGCGACACCTGATTTTAATGATCTAGCATATGTCCCACCGCCAATAGCCATTAAAGAAGCAGGTTTATGTGTCTGCATTTCATAAACATTTTTTAAAACTTGAATCAATTCATTATCTTCGGAGACGTGATGCGGCTCAGAATTTGAAAAATTGGCGACGGAGAAACCTTTTTCTTCTACAGATTTTGTAAGGGTTTCTAAGCCTTCTTTCCATTTAAACGTGACAGGATAGCGCATCGTTAATCCGAATTTGCCGCCTTCCTGTTCATTATATGACATAATGCCCACATTAATTGTCAGTTCCCCTGAAATATCATCTTTAAATTGAACACCTAGATTTCGTCCTCGTGAATCCCCAAAAAAGAAATCGACTGCTGATGATATGAATACTTTTCCTTTATTATCTAATTCAACTGTTGATAAAAAGTTAGCTAATAGGAGACCAGCATTTCTTCCTTTATCAGGCTCACTGCCATGAGCAGAAACTCCCTCAAGTTCAATGATAAAATAACCACTTTCAACATAGTATTGTCCTTGCAATTCTTGATTGCTTAAGAAATCATTATACATTTGCATAAGTTCCGTATTATTCTCATTAACATCGAGCACAGCTTTTGCTTTATCTGGAACCATATTATAACGCAGTCCTGATTCAAATGATAAAAGTGTAATTGCACTAGTTGAATCATTCGATTCTTCCACATTTTGAACAAGGTCGAAATCCGCTATTCCCTTTTCCGCATTAATGATTGGAAAATCGGCGTCAGGGGCAAAGCCCATATCAGGCATTTCTTCATGCTGAAAATAATGATCTACACAACGCCATTTACTTTCTTCATCAGTTCCGATGATTAACCGCACACGTTTTTCTAGCGGCAATTCCAATTCTTTAATAATTTTCATCGCATAATAAGCGGCCATTGTTGGCCCCTTATCATCAATCGCACCTCTAGCAAAGATCTTGCCATCTTGTACGACACCTTCAAAAGGATTGACGGACCAGCCATCACCAGCGGGCACAACATCAACATGTCCTAGTACACCTATTAAACGTTCGCCAGTCCCCATTTCTAGGTGGCCAGCCACATCCCCACTGTTTTTTGAAACAAACCCGTCTCTGTCTCCTATTTCCAGCATATAATCCAATGCTTTTTTAACATTTACTCCTAATGGTGCTTCTTCCGTGGCATTTCCTTCATCCAATACACTTTCAATCTTTAATAATCCTTGTAAATCTGCTATTAAATGTTCTTTTCGTTTTTCAACCTCTTTTAACCAATTGATTGAACCCATGATCATACTCCTTTTCAAAGGCCCCTTCTTCTTTTGCCTTAAACTTGTATTCACTATGTTTTATATTGTACCTCTTTTTAGCCCATCAGAAAAAGAAAAAATGATTACGAATCCAAATATTCAGAAACAGAGAACAACTGATAATGAAGAGAAATGGTAAAACAAGTATGGTCTTCACAACTTTTTTCCCTTCAAAATAAGCTTCTTCTGAGGCATACTTTTTTGTAAAAGAGTGGCTGCCTACTACCTTATACCAAACAGAACCAAGCCAAGTAAGAAGGAATACCGTTCCAATAATGGCCATCGTAATTTTTAACCATAGAGGCGGAAGCATCACTGTTGCCGCAGATGTTACACCCATTATTTGAAAATATCCAATAATATATTCGGTATTTCTAGTTGTCGCCTTAATAAAAAGTTCAATAAATCCATTTTTAGGTGTACGATTTTTAAATATTCGATTTGATTTAGAATATAGACGTGGACTTTTTCGGACTGGAACTGGTTTCGGCATCTTTTCCATATCCATTGAAAGCCCAAAAATAATTTCGATATATTTATTTTTTTCTAGTTCTTCAATCGCCAAATCCTGCTCAAACGTATGTACAGAGTTGAAACGCCGCCGAATGAACCATGCAGAGACGATTGTATTGATTAATATTAACGCAAGGATCAATACAAAATTTTCGTTTATGAATGCTTTATAACACCACATCCAAATGATAGCCGCTCCGATAAATAGAGGAATTCCTCTTAAAAGACTTCTCCAGCCTCTTAATTCGACATTCAATCTACCTTTTACTCCCATAATTAGCCATTTCATTGAAACCCACATCGCCGCCAATACAACCAACTGCCCCATGTGTAAACCAAATTGTATAAACCATAGAGGAGCTATTAATGAACAAATGGTTACAGCTAACAACAACTGAAAAGCGTATGAATAAATAATGCCGCCCCGTTTCATGCCGAGGAAAAGAGTTTCTTTTTTTCTTAAAAAGATTTGATCTGCTTCCCTTACATATGTTAAAAAATGATCGCTCCATAATAACAAGAAAAAAAGGATGAAAATAGCTGGAAATGGTAGGAGCGTCATCCAGTCTGGAATTTGAACCCACCACGATCGATATACAAAAAAGGAAATGACAATGGCAGGTATGACTAAATAAACGAGTACCGTCCAATCTACAACTCTTTTAACAACAGCAAATTGCTGTTTCCAATTTTGACTGATTCGTTTAAACAAAAGCTGCCTGCTATTCATTAATCTCATCCTCAATCGAAATGCATGAATAAAGACTCCCATCTTCTGCACCACATTGTTTTATCACTTCATCAAAAGTGCCCGCTGCCTTCATTGTTCCTTTTTCTATTATGATAAAAGAATCACAAATACGTTGTGCAGTGTCTAAAATATGTGTACACATTAGAATCCCTGTTCCTTTTGTACGTTCTTCCTCGAGCATATTCAATAATAGTTTTGTAGACCCTGGATCGAGACCCATAAATGGCTCATCAATAATTAATAAATCTGGTTTTGTAAATAAAGCGAGAGCAATCATCCCTTTTTGCTGCATCCCTTTTGAAAAAGTTCCTGGAAATTCATGAATTCTATCGATTAACCGAAATTTTTTTAAGATTTCTTTTGCGTACGATAGGGAAGATTCCCCCAGTTCCTCCACTGCAGTGACAAATTCAAAATGCTCCCATAACGTTAATTCTGGATAAAAAATCGGCCTTTCAGGTATGTATGAATAGTGGCTTCCTTCCTCTCTCTTAATCTCACCATTCAAATATGGAAGCTCTCCTAGAAAAGCTTTGATCGTTGTGCTTTTTCCCGCACCATTTGAACCGATCATACCGACTAATTCAGACCTCTTTATTGAAAATTGGATATGGTTGATCGTTTCCACATTCGTTTTATAGCCTGCTTGTTTAATATTCACTTCCAACAATGACATGTTGCTCACACCTTATATTTTGATCACTTTTTTATACGAATTAATTTAGTGGAAAGTTTCGGTGTTGTTCATTTTGCAAAAACCCTTTAAATTTTCACATTAATGCGTTAAAATAGAACTGTCTGAATTAGTTGCCTTTTATGAATAACAGACTTTAGTATTAGTGAAAAATTTTTAAGGAGTTGTCTATACGGAAAAAGATAATAGCCCGTTCTGTCCGGGACATTAAGCCGACCGTTCCATCTGCCAAGGAATTAAAGATGAGGGAGTGGTTTTTTGAAACCTTCGACGAACAGAATGCTTACCCGAATTAAAGCCATTTACTTATACATTAAGGAAAATGGCACCGTAACGACACGTGAGCTTGCGGATGAATTTGGGAGCACTCCTCGCACCATTCAAAGAGATTTGAATGTGTTAGAATACAATGACTTAATCAGCAGCCCACACCGGGGAAAATGGACGACAACAAAGAAAAAGGTAAAAATAACATCATAGAAAATAATATAAACCGTTGTTGAGTTGTTTATTGAAACGATTCACTATAAAAAGCCATTTAATCATGCAAATCTCATTTAAAACAAGGTTGCAGACTAAATGGCTTTTTTATTATTTTTACTCTCTAAATTTTAGGTTTCCTATTCATATTGGACATAATCCCAGGATTTTTTGTTTGTATTCTTCTTATTGGTCTTAACCTCATGATTTTTCGGTAACTTGTCTATTTTACATATTATTTTAATTAACATAAAAATAAAGATTCATAATATCTTAGCTTGAAAAAGCAAGCGCTACTCTCTATTATTTCGAATCATTTATCTAATAATGTTTATATTACTAGATTAAAACCACCCATTACTCTCTACATTATAATAAAATCGACATATAGTATTCATCTACATATTCTCCATCAATGAATAATGAATCTCTTTTTACTCCTTCGATTTCAAAGCCCATTTTTTTATAGAGTTTGACAGCTACTTCATTTGTTGCAATTACTGTTAAATCTAGACGATGTAGACCGACTTGTTTTGCCCATTCAAGAACATAGCTAAAAAGAGCTTTCCCTACACCTTTTCCCCGGCTTTCACTATGTACACCAATAACAATATAGCCTCTATGTGCGATTCGTTGTGGTTTCTCATTTTGAACAATCATATAGCCTATAATTTGTTCGTTATCAGTAGCTACAAATAAACCTGATTTGCTATTGCTATTAATAGATTCAATATATTTTGCAAAAGCTTCAGCACTTACTTTTCTTTCTCCTGGTGAGAATAGCATAAACCCTGATTCCTCTGCATTTTTCATGACAGCAACTACTTGGGATGCGTCATGTATAATGGCTTTTCTTACTTTAACCATTGTGTATTCCTCTTTTCTAAATCATTATCCTACATGAATTTTGTATCCACATTCATTATTCTTTATCGACTACCATTTTCCTTTAAAACCACACTATGACTACTATGACCAAATTAGTCCTGTTCTTTTGGGGAAAATTCCTTTAACTGTAGTACTTCCTCTTCAGTAAGCTCTCTGTACTGTCCATTTTCCAATGTATCATCTAGTAGAAGTGGCCCCATCGATATACGTTTTAAGTAAACTACTTTTTTTCCTACTGCTTCAAACATTCTTTTTACTTGATGAAACTTTCCTTCTGTAATGGTCAATTCAATATCTGAATACTCTCCAGATTTTAAAATGGTTAATTTCCCCGGTTTTGTCTCATAACCATCATCAAGAGTGACCCCTTTCCCAAAAGCTGCTACGTCATCTTCAGTTACAGGGCTATTAATGACGGCAAAATATTTTTTAGGAACTTTTTTTTTCGGGGATAAAAGTTGGTGTGCAAGCTTCCCATCATTTGTTAGCAGCAACAAGCCTTCCGTATCTTTGTCGAGCCTTCCTACTGGAAAGGGACTAAAAACGGCTTCTTCATCGTTCAATAAATCAATCACCGTTTCATCTCTGTCATCTTCCGTAGCTGAAATGACACCCGCAGGCTTATTCATCATGAGATAAATAAACTCACGATATTGAACTTTTTCACCAAAAAGGTAGACAGAGTCCACTATCGGATCCACGTGAAATTTCGCATCTTTTACTATGTTCCCATTCACCGTAACCTGTCCATTTTTTAAAATTTTTTTTACTTCTTTTCTGCTTCCATATCCTATATTTGATAACAACTTATCGATTCGCAAAACTCTCGACCCCTTTTGTTTATAATAATACGCAGTTTTTAGGCTGTTGCCCAAACATAATTTAGCTTGAAACATAGGCTAATGATGCAGGTGATAAATGGAATGGAGTGAATACACACATGAAATTTCGACAACAAATGCAACCCCAGTTTCATGGAGAAATGCTTCCTCAACAATTCCCTGGTACGTCTGGAAGCACTGGAATGACCCAAAGAATGAGCCAAATAGAAAGAAGAATGCAACGATTAGAGAGAGAACATGAGCGCTTGCATTCGCGGCTTACAAGACTAGAAGGCATGGGTGGCATGGGTGGTAGTATGACAGGGTTTCCTGGGCAAGCGGGATTTCCGGGACAGACAGGTTTTCCAGGACAGACTGGGTTCCCGGGACAAACAGGGATTCCTGGTCAAATGACATCTGCTGGAATGGGCTTTCCAGGACAAATGCAGTTTCCAGGAGGTCGTCCGGGGTTCGAATACCAAGACTACTATTAACCAAATGAAGAACTGACTGTACTGGAAGATCCAAACGGTCAGTTCTCTTTTAAAAGTAGATAAAGCACACCTTTTTTGATCATCAATTTTCATCTTAGGCTTTAGCTGTCCAGCTACTGGAGCTTGCACTTTTCTTATATACTTCTAATCCCTAATTTACGTTTTACTTTTGTCAATCTTTCGCCAAACAGTCGATCAGCCAGTCCAGATTTAAGTCCTAGATAGGCATAAATCACACCTCCGATGGAAGCACAGATAATAATGATCAGGATCGATTGAAATCTAGATTCTGGAGTTAGGAAAAGGAGCAATCCCTTATAAGCAAAATAAACAGGTACGACCATCATGACGTTAAATATGATTATTAATAGGGATCGTCTAAAAATTAACCTAAATGGATAGCGCGCAAAACTTCTAATGACAAAAAGATTGATAATAATAGAAACAGTATACCCCAAGGAAGTTGCATATATGGCTCCTTCCGTTCCAAATGCTTTAATGAATGGAATATTAAAGGATAATTTTAATAGTAAACCTGTTAGCAAGCTTAAAATCGTAAACCGCTGTTCATTAATCCCCTGTAAAATCGCTGCTGTAACTGAGTATAATGCGAAGAGAATCGCTACAGGAGCATACGCGCGAAGAACCTCTCCCCCGAAAGGATTATACGTGAAAAATGCCGAATAAATCGGATCCGCTAGTAGAGACAATCCTAAAGCGGCGGGTAATGTAATAAACATTAACACTTGTATCGTCTGGTCGAGCTGACGAAACATGATTTTTCGATCATTATTTACGAATGCCTCTGTAATAAGCGGAACGAGCGTCAACGCAAAGGCTGTTGCTAAGGAAACTGGAATGATGACGAGCTTATGTGTTGTTCCATTTAAAGTACCTAAAGCATTAAAACTATTTTTAGCTTTACCGGCTTGCTCCATGGCACTCATAAAAGTAGCTTGATCGATAAATTGATAGAGAGGGTTCGCTATTCCTACTAAAACAAACGGAAACGCATAAACGATAATTTCCTTATACATATCTTTTAAAGAAATTTGTAAGGTTCCTTTGTCATGTTTTAATAGTTCATCGAGACCAGGCTTTCGTTTTTTCCAATACACTAGAAGGACGACTAAGCTGGCGATTCCCCCGATAAGTGCTGCAAAGGTGGCAATACTGATAGCAGTAACAATACTTCCTTTTAAGATAAATAAAACAACGAAACTTCCTGCCAACAAAAAGATAATACGTGCAATTTGTTCTACTACTGTCGACATTGCTGAAGGGCCCATCGACTGATGTCCTTGGAAAAAACCACGGATTAAACTCATTAATGGAATTACCAACAGGGCAAAGCTAACTGCCTTGATTACTTGTGAGACGTCGGAAACAGTATATGTGGTTTTCGCTCCCCGCAAAACAATTTCCGCCAACGGTGTAGCAGTTGCATACATTATCAGGAATGCTATGATCCCTGTCGCACTCATAACTAAAAGACCGGATTTAAATAATTTACGACCGACCGCATATTCTTCCATTGCATTATACTTAGCGATATATTTAGAAACAGCTAAAGGTACTCCTGCTGTTGCAATACTGATAAAAATGGTATAAGGCACATACCCAAAATTATATAAAGCATACGGTCCTTCCCCGCCAATTATGGCATAGAAAGGGATTACGTATATTAATCCCAACACTTTCGACAATAATGTACCCAACGTTAATATAAAAGTTCCCCGAATTAATTTAGAAGACATACATTCTCTAACTCTCCATTTGTTTTTTTCTGTAAAAATAATATTAAGTATATTACATCCGTTTTTACACGGTAAACCACAAATTATAAACATCTTATCACCGAATTTGAAGTGTTTCCTTTCGCTTAAAGAGCCTTTTATTCGGTAAATCTCTATTGTTAGTTTACAGTTATCCACGCCATTTGACAATGAACGAGATATGAACTGTTTGCTTTTCATCTGCTCTAATTTTACAATTGTATCAGCAAATAACAAGGTGTTGACTATATTATGTATGATGTCATTGTAATAGGCGGAGGACCTTCAGGATTAATGGCTGCTATTGGAGCTGCTGAAAATAATGCTAAAGTTCTTCTCATTGATAAAGGAAATAAATTAGGACGCAAGCTGGCTATTTCCGGCGGTGGACGCTGCAATGTTACAAATAGGCTTCCGATCGACGAAATTATCCGTCATATTCCGGGAAACGGCCGCTTTCTTTACGGAGCATTTTCGGTTTTTAATAACGAAGATATCATCCGCTTTTTTGAAAATCTAGGAATAGAACTAAAGGAAGAAGATCACGGAAGGATGTTTCCCGTTTCCAACCGTGCTCAATCGGTTGTAGATGCCCTTTTAAACCAGTTAGACCTTCTCGGAGTTAAAATAAAGGTAAATAGTCCCGTACAAGAGCTTTTATTTAGCAATCATAAAATTGCTGGAGTTTTATTAGAAACAGGAGAAAAAATTTCAAGTAAATCTGTTGTAGTAGCAACTGGCGGTAAGTCTGTTCCTCAAACTGGCTCAACAGGCGATGGATTTCCTTGGGCAGTTGAAGCAGGGCATACGATATCAGAACTATTTCCTACAGAAGTCCCTGTCACATCATCAGAAGATTTTATAAAAGAAAAAACATTACAAGGATTATCATTGCGTAATGTAGCATTAAGTGTTCTAAACCCAAAAGGAAAGCCACTCATTACTCATCAAATGGATATGATTTTCACACACTTTGGCATTTCCGGTCCAGCTGTTCTAAGGTGCAGCCAATTCGTTATTAAAGCACAAAAAAAATGGAAACTCGATGATGTTATGATGTCATTGGACGCACTTCCGGAACGTAAGCAGGAGGATTTACATAAGGATTTATTAAAAATAGTGAAGGAGGAGCCTAAGAAGGCTATAAAAAATGCGTTTAAAGGAATCCTGCCTGAACGATATTTATTGTTCTTATTAGAGCGAAGCGAAATTGATTCTGGAGCAATATGTACATCGATTTCTAGTGAAAAATTGCGTTCCTTTGCGCAAAATTGCAAGCAATTCCGTTTTAAAGTAGATGGAACATTATCGCTTGAAAAAGCATTCGTCACGGGCGGAGGCGTATCCGTTAAAGAAATCGAACCAAAAACAATGGCCTCTAAGCTAATGTCTGGTCTGTATTTCTGTGGAGAGGTGCTCGATATTTACGGATACACAGGGGGCTACAATATCACATCTGCTTTAGTGACTGGGAGATTAGCCGGTATAAACGCAGCCCAGTCAAGTAAATAAAAAAAGTAAAGCTGCCTAGACATATCTAGACAGCTTTCATTTTACATACAACACCATGGCACTAAAACAATAAACTTGTTCTGCGCCAGCTTCCCCAATAGCAGCTACATTATATTTAATGTCAATTATATCTCTTTCCTCCAGATCTCCAAGAAAAGCATTCATTTCAACCTCGAGATCTTTTTCATGCTCACAATCGAATAATTTTACTTGAACCATTGTACTCACCTTTTTAGAGTTTTTTATTAAGTATTCCCTAAGAGGTGATTTTTTATACAATTCAGAATTTAATCTAAATGTCGATTGAAATATCTTCTTAAACCTTCTCCTAATATATTGAAAGTGAAAATTACATATGCTAGTGCGAGTGCTGGGAAAAAAGGAATCCAAAAGGCAGTAACAACGTCTTTTCTTGCCTCTCTCATCATTGTTCCCCATTCAAGACTTGTATTTACGATATCGCTTACACCGTAACCAGTTTGAATAAATTCGACCTTCATAAAAATCCCAAAAATGGCTAACTGACCCATTAATAATGCAACTCGTCCAACATCAAGACAAAAATTCGTTGCGATGTCCGGTGCTAGATTAGATAAATAATAGTTTTTCAATAGATTGACCGGCTTCATTCCTATTGTAATTCCAGCATCCATATAGGGTTTTTTTGAAATTAAATGTGCTTGTTGCTGAATGATGTAGCTGACTCTTCCAACTTCTACAAGGGCTAGTACTATGATAGCCCAATACATTCGATGCTCGGCATAAAGAAGAAAAGGCATATTTAATAAAATGATGGCAATAAAGATTGTTGGAAGGCTGGAAAAAAGTTTATGCCATCCATTTATAATCTTGGGCATGATTCCTTTATTCTTATAACCCGATAATCCTAGTGGGATTGCGATCAGATAACGAATAAACGTAATTCCAAAAATAAGGAGAATCGTTTCTTTTGCACCCATTACAATCAAGCTAAATAAATCTCTTCCATCGCGGTCAGAACCAAGCCATTGACGTTCAGACGGTGCAAATGGAGCTTTTTGAAATTTCCCATTTTCAGGGAAAAAAAGTCGTTCACCTTCTAATTTTGTATCGACAAATGGTAATTTGGGTCCAATAAACATAACGAATAATAGAATGGCTAACAATACACATCCAATAATTAAAAATTTATTTCTCATTAATCTCTCTCCCATTCTAGTTTTATACTTTTTCTAATAATAAAACCAACAAGCTGAGAGAGCATGACGAGCACAATAAAGCAAAAACCGGTTCCGATTATTATCCCAGGTTCATAAATTGGCCAACCTCCACCAATTGTTTGAGCAACACCTATTGCTGTAAATACACGATACGCAATTCCTTGATAACCAACTATGTATTCAGTAATGAGAAGGCTTGAAAGGATAAAAAGCATTAAAGGCGTAATATGCGTTAAAATGGTTTGCATACTATTTCGCATAATATGTTTATATAAAACTTTCTTATTGCTAAAACCTTTAGACTTCGCAACTTGAATATATAACTCTCCTTCTTCAGCTGCGATTGACGCAAATGTGATTCGCGCAATATACATCATTGGATACAAGGAAACAAGGAATCCAATTATCAAAAAATTATACCAAACAGCATTATTAAAGAGCCGTAATGAAGGAATCATGAATATAGTTAGCCAATGAACACAAAGAATAATGAAAAAATCAGGAATGGACTGAAGGAACCAAGTACTACCATTTCCAAATATTTTAAGCTTACTATCTTTGACCCTATAGTCAAAAATACCTTTAAAGATCCCCAACACGATACTTAAAACAAAAGCAACAGCAATGACCTTTAAGCTTTTAGGTAAGTATCGTTTAATCTCTTCTTCTGCTGTTATTTCAAATCTCGTCATACCTAACGAATGCTCATCTTTTAGTAAATGATAAAAATTTTGCAAACTACTTTTGTACTCTTCCCAATGAAATTCATATTTTATAATTGGGGTCATGGCTATCCCATCATAATCATAAACTGGGTTACGTGGAAATAGTACAATTAAGATAAGTAATAATAATACAATTATGTATAGAGCTATTGATTTTAAAGCATTCATTAAAACTGTAATGCTCAACTCCCCCTTATTATCTATATCTATATTATCTAATAATATTAATAATAAAAGGCTATCTAGAAAGTTACAACCTCATTCTAGATAACCTTTTTGTAAAATACTATTTTTTTGGTTTAAGCGATCCTTCCCATTCAAGCATTCCGCCAACCATATTACAAACATTATAGCCTTGATCAAAAAGGTACTCACAAACTCTGCTGCTCCGACCACCGGATCTGCAAATAATAATATATTCCGAATGTAGATCCAGTTTATCAAGTTTTTCCGGAATATCACCCATTTTTATATGAACTGCTTCTGGAATCATCCCTTCTGCCACTTCTTCATCTTCTCTCACATCAATGAGATTTAATGTTTTTCCTTCCTCTAGCTGCTTTTGGACTTCTTCGGGAGTAACTGTTTTAATAAGCTCCATTCCTTATCACCTTTCTGAACTAATTCGCAACAATATTTACTAATTTACCAGGAACCGCAATTACTTTTCGAATCGTTTTTCCTTCAATCATTTCTTTGATTTTTTCATCGTTCAATGCAACTTCTTCAAGTTCTTCACGTGTCGCTTTTCGAGAAATTGTCAACTTTGACCGAACCTTGCCATTCAATTGAACAACGATTTCTACCTCATCGTCAACAAGCTTTGCTTCATCATAAACTGGCCATTGTTCATATGCAAGTGTGTTTGAATGTCCTAATTTTCCCCATAGTTCTTCTGAAATATGAGGAGCGATTGGTGAAAGTAATTTTACAAAACCTTCAACATACTCTTTTGGCAGAACATCAGCCTTATATCCATCATTGATAAATACCATCAACTGAGAAATGGCTGTGTTAAAATGTAATGCTTCGTAATCACTCGTCACTTTTTTAACGGTTTGATGATACACTTTTTCAAGAACTGGACCAGCGCCATCTTTTATTTTATCTGTCAGATTTCCATCTTCATCTACAATAAGTCTCCACACACGATCAAGGAAACGGCGAGATCCATCGAGACCAGTAGTAGACCAAGCAATAGAAGCATCTAGAGGTCCCATGAACATTTCATATAAACGCAATGTATCGGCACCGTGGCTTTCCACGATATCATCCGGGTTTACTACATTTCCTTTAGATTTACTCATTTTTTCATTGCCTTCACCAAGAATCATCCCTTGGTTAAATAGCTTTTGAAAAGGCTCTTTCGTTGGTACCACACCAATGTCATACAAAAATTTATGCCAGAAACGTGCATATAGCAAGTGAAGAACCGCATGCTCGGCACCGCCGATATAAATATCAATCGGAAGCCATTTTTTCAAAAGCTCCTCATCTGCAAGTGCTTTATCATTTTTAGGATCGATATAACGAAGATAATACCAGCAACTGCCTGCCCATTGCGGCATTGTATTCGTTTCACGGCGTCCTTTTTTCCCCGTTTCAGGATCTTCTACATAGAGCCAATCTTCAATATTCGCTAGTGGAGATTCCCCTGTTCCAGATGGTTTAATTTGATCGGTTTCAGGTAAAACGACAGGAAGTTGGTCTTCAGGAACTGTCGTCATTGTTCCGTCTTCCCAATGAATAATCGGAATTGGTTCGCCCCAATATCGCTGACGGCTAAATAGCCAATCTCTTAGACGATATGTGACCTTCTTCGTCCCTTTCTCTTCCTTCTCCAACCATTCAATCATAGCAGCAATTGCATCTTCCTTGTTCATTCCATCAAGGAATCCAGAATTCACGTGAACTCCGTCTCCTGTATAAGCAGCTTCTTCGACATTTCCGCCAGCTACAACTTCGATGATTTCCAATCCGAATTTTTTAGCAAATTCATAATCTCGCTCATCATGCCCTGGAACAGCCATTATGGCGCCAGTTCCATAAGACATTAAGACATAATCGGCAATCCAAATTGGGATTTTTTTGCCATTCACAGGATTTACAGCAAATGCCCCTGTGAAAACACCCGTTTTATCTTTTGCAAGATCTGTTCTTTCAAGATCACTTTTTGATTTGATTTGATCGATATACGCTTGGACAGCGGATTTTTGCTCTGCTGTCGTAATTTTATCGACGAATGGATGCTCTGGTGCAAGGACTGCATAAGTTGCACCGAAAAGCGTATCAGGACGAGTCGTAAATACAGTGAACGTTTCATCAAAACCGTCAATCCCGAAAATGACTTCCGCACCTTCCGAGCGTCCAATCCAGTTTCGCTGCATATCCTTAATGCTTTCTGGCCAATCCAATTCTTCCAGATCGTCAAGAAGGCGATCTGCGTATTTTGTAATCCTTAAAATCCATTGCTTCATAGGGCGACGTTCTACTGGATGTCCGCCGCGCTCACTTTTTCCATCGATGACTTCTTCATTAGCAAGTACTGTTCCTAGAGCAGGACACCAGTTAACAGCAACTTCGTCAACATAAGCAAGCCCTTTTTCAAAAAGCTTAGTGAAGATCCATTGCGTCCATTTATAATAATTCGGATCTGTCGTGTTGATTTCACGATCCCAATCATAAGAAAACCCAAGTTCCTTAATTTGTCTTTTAAACGTATCGATGTTATGCTGCGTAAAATCTGCAGGGTTATTACCAGTATCTAACGCATATTGCTCAGCGGGTAGCCCGAAAGCATCCCATCCCATTGGATGAAGAACGTTGTAGCCTTGCATTCTTTTCATTCTTGAAAGAATATCAGTTGCCGTATATCCTTCAGGGTGTCCGACATGCAACCCAGCACCAGATGGATATGGAAACATATCAAGGGCATAAAACTTTTTCCCTTTCCCATGTGCATCTGTTTTAAATGTTTTATGTTCTTCCCAATATTTTTGCCATTTTTGCTCTATTTCTTTGTGGTTGAAACTCATGTTATTTCCTCCTATTTTTAATAAACAAAAAACCCCTCATCCCAGAAAAACATTTTTCTTGGGACGAGAGGTTGAATCTCCCGCGGTACCACCCACATTAGTGTAATTACACTCACTTCATTCATCCTTAACGCGGAAAACGGCACGTATTACTTAGACTTTTATTATATATTCGAAATGAGGTCGAAAACTTAATAAAAATCCTTTGACACATGCAACTTAAAAGGTGAGTTCGTGATTGTTCCTGATTGGCTTGCACCTTCCGCCAACTCTCTAAACAGGCTGTTAATCATTACTAATCCTTCGTTAACGTTTCATTTATGTTATTCATGATATTACCAATTGTAATCAATATTATACAATGTTTCAACAAAATTTCAATGTTAGGAAATGAATGAAGAATCTTTATCTAACGATTTTAGTGGCCGATCGTAGAAGTAAGTAAGAACTAGGGCAAAGACTAGAAGGACGATCATGAAATAAAATAGCATATTCATCCCATTTAAGTCGACAAGAATTCCCCCAAGAACTGGCCCAATCATTCTTCCTCCTGTGGCCGTACTATTGACAATACCTTGATAAAAGCCCTCTCTGCCTTTCGGAGCTAATTTATCCGCAACCGTAGGAACTACTGGCCATACAAGCATTTCGCCAACTGTTAAAATGATCATGGCAGCGAGAAATCCGCTGAATCCATTTACAGTACTCGCCAGGAGGAATGAAATAACGAAAATAAAAAAACCGATGATCATTTGACCTTTTAATTTATCACTGTATTTTTTTAGAGCTCTTTGCAATATTGGTTGAGCTAGGACAATTAAGGCTCCATTGACAGTCCATAAAAAACTATATTGTTTTAATGTAATATTAATCTCTTGTGTATATGCTGCTATGGTGGATTGCCATTGAACATAGCACACCCATCCTAATAAATAAGCGGAACATAATAATAAAAGAGCAAAAAATTTATTTTTGCTTTTTAAGGATTTCCTTTCCTGCAATACATTTGTTTGCGCTAACTGATTTCCTGCAATATTTTTATATCCAAATATCGCTAAAAATAAAAAAACGACATACATAACTAGATTCGCTAGAAAAATATAATCAAAGGAATAGAATGCGACAAAACCTCCTAATGCAGAACCGATTGCAACTCCCGCATTTTGCGCAACATACACCGCATTAAAAGCTTTTCTGCCTCCTTCTTTCCAAACAGCTCCGGCCATAGCAAACATGGACGGAAACACAATTCCTCCTCCGAAGCCAATTAAGGCCAAGAAATAAACATAATGAGGCCATCCATGCCATATTGTTAATCCTGTTAATGAAACGACAGAGATAATGATTCCTAGTAAAATCGAACGATAACCGCCAAATTTATCATATAGCATTCCACCGAATAAGTTTCCTACAACACTTGCAGCTGAATTTAACATTAAAACTAATCCAGCAACAGATAGAGATTTACCTAAATGCTCATGGATATAGATCGCATTGAGCGGCCATAAAAAAGAGGATCCTGTCACATTTACTAGCATCCCAATGACTAACAGCCATAATGCTTTTGGCAAGTTTGTCTGCACCCTTCCTAACCTTATATTTCGTGTACCAAAGCAATTCTATGCTTTTTTATATAGGCTGGCAAGAAAGAAAAAGATAAAAATAAATTCAGTTAATTTATTAAGTTTTATGTTGAAAATACTAATTTTTTGATTGTTAACAGAGAGAGATGCTGGACAATATTAGCGGGAGAGAAGCAGGATGTTTTATTGAAAATGGAGAGTCTCATTAAGGGCCTGTATATTAAATCCTGACTTTTCAAGGAGAGAGGACTTTGAAACGAATTGATTTACTTTTAACCGCCCTAGATTCAACTTACGATAAAGAGAGTTAGTATGCACCATTTAAACATGCTATAGAAGGACTTACTGCCGAACAGACTAACTGGAAACCATCTTGAGAGGCGACAAATAACATTTGGGAGAACGTTAATCATCTCATATATTACAAAGAGAGGCTTGCTGCCAACTTGGAAGGGCTTGAATGGGAAAATAATCTAGACGGTAATGAAACCTTCTATTTAAATGATCAATCTAATGACGACATGGACTGGAAAAAAGTCGTTGAACGGGCGGAAAATGCTCAACGCAATTTAAAACAAGTATTTAGTAATATTTCCGCTGAAAGACTTGATCATTCACTTGAAGGGAAATTACTAGACATCATGCTTCACGATGCTTATCATACAGGGTAAATTATACAATTAAGAAAATGCAAGGCTCTTGGCCATCAAATCGTTGACCAAAAGAAGAATTATTTAGTTTTGGTAAATACAAAGTAGTTCTTTTATATAAATTCATTTTTGAGAAATCTGGCACCCTAAAAGTGCCAGATTTCATTTATTAATGCCAAGTGCTATACAACGGATGATCATGGTTTTGGAGAATCATTTTGTTTTGCAACTGCTGCACTTTTAAGCGAATTCGATGCAATTGTTCTCTCTGCTGTGGATTCGAGCTATCGGTTAGTTTTTCAAGCTCCTGCACTGCGTTTTCTAACCCTTGCTGCGCCTCGCTGAACTCCACATCATAGTAGTGTTCCTGCTTTTTTGCTTCTGTAAACTGGTCATTCGCATAAAGAATTGCCGACTCACAACGATTTATACAATCCTCAATCGATTGGCGAGTTGCCACTAACAATCCTCTCCTTTCAACCTGTCCCTTTTGGACCCGTCCCCTTTGAGACTGTCCCAAAGGGTCAGGTTTAGTTTGTTCTCTTCTGTTTAGGGTTATGTTACAATTTTTTGTATGTTGAGTTAGGAGTTGGAAGAAGTGTCTTTAGAGAATATTCTTTCTTTTGCACGATCGGTTCTTGAAAAGGTCGTGGAGCCTGGAGATATTGTTGTTGATGCGACAATTGGAAATGGGCATGATACTCTTTTTTTGGCCAATCTTGTTGGGGTTACAGGCCATGTATACGGATTTGATATTCAGGAAGAGGCTGTTCACGAAACGAAGAAATTGCTTATGTCAAATGATTTATTAAGTTGTACTACCCTTTTGCATACAGGTCATGAACATGTCCTAAAAGTTATTCCAAAAGATCAACATTCCCGGATTAAAAGTGCCATATTTAATTTAGGGTATTTGCCAAAAGGTAACAAATCCATTATTACAAAACCTGAAACAACCATATACGCAGTTCATCAACTTTTAAAAGTTATGGTTTCTGGAGGCGTCGTTGTTCTCGTTATTTATTATGGTCATAATGGAGGAAAATTAGAAAGAGATGCTTTGCTTCGGTACACATCAAGCTTAGACCAAAAAAAATATCACGTTTTGCAATATGCTTTTATTAACCAAATGAACAATCCTCCTTTTATCATCGCGATTGAAAAAAGAGGCAAACAATAAGTTTTTGTTAGAAGGAATACCAATCTGCATTAAGATTGGTATTTTATTTATAGATAATTTTATTTATTCCAACTTATCTGTGTTACAATTAGATTATATATTGTGAAGTTTTTCACGAAATATAGGGGGATGATTATGAAAAAGGTGATTATAGCTGGGGGAACGGGTTTTATCGGCCAATACTTTAAGAATAGATTTCATCAACTAGGTTACGAAGTAATCATTATTTCAAGACAACAACACAATATTCAATGGGACGATAGACAAGCAATTGTAGAAGCATTAGAAGGCTCTGAACTATTAATAAATCTTGCCGGGAAATCAGTAAATTGTAGATATAATGAAAAAAACAAAAAAGAAATTATGGATTCAAGAATAAAAACGACAAGAATTCTTGGGGAAAGTATTTTACAATGTAAAAATCCGCCTAAAGTTTGGATGAATTCAAGTACTGCTACGATTTATCTACATGCGGAAGACAGACCAATGACTGAAGAAAATGGAGAAATTGGGGCAGGATTTTCGGTCGATGTAGCTACTAAGTGGGAAAAGGAATTGTTCAGTTTTGATTTACCTAATACAAGAAAAATCGCATTAAGAACAGCAATCGTATTAGGAAAAGATGGTGGTGTTATAACACCTTATCGAAATTTAGCAAGGCTAGGGCTCGGCGGCATACAAGGAAATGGCAAGCAAAAATTTAGTTGGATTCATATCGAAGATCTTTTTCAAATCGTTCTTTTTCTAAATAACAGGAATGACCTTGAAGGCGTATTTAATTGTTCTGCTCCCAATCCTGTAAGTAATCATGAGCTTATGAAATCACTTAGGGATGCAATGAATGTAAAACTTGGTTTACCTGCACCAAGATGGATGCTAGAAATTGGTGCAGTCTTAATTAAAACAGAAACGGAATTAGTCTTAAAAAGTCGTTGGGTTATACCAGAAAGACTCGAAAAAGAAGGGTTCAACTTTTCTTTTGATACACTAGATAAAACTTTTAAAAATATTTTATAAAAGAAGCGCTTGGATACATTCTTCCAAGCGCCCTTTTATCTATTCACCGGAAAATTATGGATTTGGACTATGTGGATACCTTTAAAGAATGTGGTTCCCGTCTAGCTTCAGGCGCCAGCCCCTCGAGGTCAAATAACCTGAGTCAATAAAAGTCGAAGAGCAGACTTCTTTTGACTCAGAACATTTGCTTGTCGGAGGCCCGCAGGATGCGGGTCAGGAAGGCGTTGCAACAGGACGTTGCGCCTTTAGCCTTCCTTCAGTAAACAGTCGCCTTACGCTTTTCCAACCTCGCCGTGTTTCCTTTATCTCAGTCAAAGGCCGAAATAGGAACGTCGACTAAAACCGCCACATCCTCATGTCTTCATCGGCGGACCCACAACCTGTGGGCCTGCACATCGATGGTCAGGCGCTTGCGCTTTTGTTCTTATTTTGCAGTCAAAAACCTTCCAGATCCACTTACAAGCTGCTGAAGTCTCCTATAAAGCCTTCCATTCCAGTAAAAGAAATAACTAGTGACTCCGCCGTGCTTCATGATTTTTTTCGCAAGTGTTCTTACATCCTTTTGTTCGTTAACTTTACGATCCGATAAGTAAACTCCGAGAAGGCCGCGATTTATTAACTGATGAAATTTCTTGTCAGGTAAATTTTTCGTATGCTTGTCAGCCTCGTCCAGAAAGTGAATAAACCGATTTAGCATTTGGTCTTCGTCTTCATAATAAAAACAAAAATTCAAGTCCCCGCCCGCGCGGTCCTCATCTTGATCAATAAAATAATCAAGTAAAATATGCAAGCCTTGAATATAAGGAAAATATCCTTCGCGAATCATTTCCGCGTGTTTTTCTTCAAAATCATTACGCAAGGCATACGAAATTAAACAAAAGATCCCTAAAGTTGATCCAGAACAAGCTGAAAATTCATGCCATCCCATTTCAGGCAATAAATCCTTATACTCGGCAAACCATTCTTTTAAACGATCTTCCCGTTCTTCCCAACAAACATGTTTATGTATTTGCAAATCACAGTAATATTGACATAATTCAAGTAAAAACGGTTTTACGGCCTCATAATGAGGTACGTCCGCGAGTACATTTTGACATGTTTGCACTAGCTCGGTTAAATAACCGCCATCTTCCCTCTCCACTCTAAAACGATAATATTGTTTTGGCTCTTCCCCAACCGTCAAGGCATCCCTCATCGACTCGTGCAATGCGGCAAAATCCTTTGGATCAAGAGATGTGCTTCGATCACAAAGATTGTCTAAATAGTCGCTGATCGTTTGATATGCAACAATAAATTCTATCGCCGATTGCTTCCCATCATGAGCTGTAAGTGCCATAATTGCTCCGCCCTCACAATGAAATGTTTTATGTTCTATGCTAGCGAGGGCTTGCTGTCTTAATTCTATATCTGGAATAGCTGCTGCTCGCTCCTTCCAATGTGCTAATTCAGCATGAACGGCAGGCATTATTTTTCGATAAACTTGATTCATTAACGCTATTGGATGCAACGGCAAAGACATCTTCCAATCACCTCATCATCAATGCTCGCTTATTCAGTATATACATTATAACCTATTTGACGCAGCCATATCTCAACAAAGCTTTTTGCATAATCAAATATACGCTCTCTTTCAGGCTCGTTAAAAATTTCATGATAACAATTTTCCCATTCCTTATAAATCTTTTCCGAAATTTTCACCTGATTAAACCAATCCATTACATCGCGCTTATTCACAATTTTATCATCTCCACCTTGTAGAACCAATAAAGGAACATCGGGAAAGTTTGAAAGTTTTGTAAAGGCCGTTTTCATTGCCTTTAACAATTCTCGATACCAACGCACTGAAACCTTTGTAACGTAGAGACTGTCGTTATGGGCTCTCTCCTTAATTTCTTCATTTCTCGTTACAAGATCGATATCCATCTTGCTGCTAACTTTAAATTCAGGGAGAATCCAATTCAACCCGACAGATAAAGCATTGATGGGAACGGGGGGATATTCTACAAGCCCAAGACAAGGAGAAGATAATAATACACCTTCAATTTTCACTTCGATGTTTTGCAAAAGTCTAATAACAGTTAAAGCACCCATACTATGCCCAAGAAGAAAAATAGGCAATGCAAATCTTTCAGCTTCCTTTATCCAACTATAAACTTCTTTTATATACTCATCAAAGGAATCCACATGACCTCGACTGGATCTAGTTGTTAGCCCTTGCCCCGGCAAATCACCCATAATGACATGAAAACCATTCAGTCTCCAATTTTCAATTAGCCAACCATATCGACCATGATGTTCCATTGCTCCATGGACAATAACCATAACTCCCTTTGGATTTTGATAAGCTTCCCACTTTCGCACATAACCACCTCAGGTAATTGTTAAAAATATTCTACCCCCTTTTTTAACAAATGAAATATTTTCGACAAACAAAAAGAGTTTTCAACAAATTTGTAAATAATTTGTTACACTATAGATAGAAAAATTTAGAAAGAGGGATTATATTTGGCTATTTACCCTTATAAAGGAAAAAACCCCGACATCCATCCTTCTGTTTTTATCGCTGATTATGCTACGGTTACAGGAGATGTCAAAATTGGAGCAAAATCGAGTGTATGGTTCAATTGTTCTATTCGCGGAGATGTCGCTCCTACCATCATTGGTGAAAAAGTAAATATTCAAGATAACTCAGTCCTCCATCAAAGTCCTGAAAATCCTCTCATTATAGAAGATGAGGTGACAATTGGACATCAGGTTATTTTACATAGCTGCAAAATAAGAAAGAGAGCATTAATTGGGATGGGCTCCATTATTTTGGATGGAGCTGAAATTGGTGAAGGTGCTTTTATCGGGGCCGGGAGCTTAGTTCCACAAGGTAAAGTCATTCCACCAAATACACTCGCATTCGGACGCCCTGCAAAGGTCATACGAGAATTAAACGCTGAAGATATAAAAGATATGGAGCGAATTTCGAGGGAATACGCAGAAAAAGCAACATACTACAAATCTCTACAAAAAGATTGAAAAGACTTGATTATATTCCGATGTAATAGAAGAAGGTTACTTTCTAGTAATCATCCATTCATTATATCTAAAAGGTGATTGATTTATATGGAAACACTACAGTTCATATCGATAGCATGTGCTGTCGGTGTATTCATTTTTCTATTTGTAAAATTTAAAAGACAAACATTCATTTCCGGTTTCTTTTCTTTTATAGCAATTATCGTTTTTGGAGCCACGATCTATTTTTATGGAATAGACAGAACGTATAGTGAAAAGACTGAAGAAGCACCGCAATATATTAAAGCTGCAAACTCAACTGAGCAAAAAGAAAAAACAGCCATTATTAAGATAGAGAATAAAGTGTTGATTGACGCTCCTGTTATTAAGCAATTCCCAGAGCTGCCACGTGGCTGTGAAGTAACAACATTGGCTATGCTTTTAGGCAGTGCAGGGGTTGAAGTGGATAAAATGACCCTTGCTGAAGAAATCAAAAGAGATCCGACACCCCGTACGATAAATAATGGCGAAATCCATTTTGGCAATCCTCATAAAGGATTCGTTGGCAATATGTATACATTTAATGAGCCGGGACTTGGAGTATATCACGAACCGATCTTGGAACTTGCAGAAAATTATTTACCTAAGAAAATGGTTAATCTATCAGGACAATCCTTCGATGAATTAAAAATCCCCATTTCGGATGGTCGTCCCGTTTGGGTTATTATTAATTCTCAATACCGAGAATTAGAAGATTCATATTTTCAAATATGGCATACGAAAGACGGAAAAGTCCGAATTACGATGAAGGAGCATTCCGTGCTAATTACTGGTTATGACGATCAATTTGTCTATTTTAATGATCCGTTAACAGGCAAAAAAAATAAAAAAGCACCCATAAAAGATTTTGAAAAATCTTGGGTGCAAATGGGCAGCCAAGCGCTCACGTATTCATATTAGTGAGCGGTGGCTGTTTTATATTGATTTTGAAAGTCATATTGATTTTCCATATAGACCGAATGCCATACCATGAACACTACGACAGTCCAAATCTTACGACTATAGTCCATTTTTCCTTGGCAATGGTCTTCAAGCAAGTTCAGAACATATTGCTTATTAATAATATGATCCGTATCGCTTTCCTTAATGATGTTTTTTACCCAATCGTACATCTCATTTTTCAGCCAGTGACGGATTGGAACAGGGAAACCTAGTTTTTTACGATTCAATACATGATCAGGAACAATTCCTTCTGCCGCTTTCCGAAGGATGTATTTCGTCGTACCTTCCGCAGTTTTCAAACTCGTTGGAATATTGGATGCAACATTGAATACTTCTTTATCAAGGAAAGGTACTCTAAGCTCCAGTGAATGAGCCATCGTCATTTTATCTGCCTTAAGGAGGATATCTCCTCTCATCCAAGTGTGAATATCGATATATTGCATTTGATCTACTGGATCGTACCCAACTGTGTCAGCATATAAAGGTCTTGTTATATCACGATAATCGATGTTTTCATTATAAAATTTGAGCAAATTCCTTTTTTCTTCTTCTGAATACATTTTTGCATTTCCGATATAGCGTTCTTCCATTGGGGTAAGTCCACGCTCAATGAAGCTTTTTCCTTTTACTCCTTCAGGTAATACTTTCGCAAGACCACGAAGAAGTGATTTACCAACAGCAGGAATTTTATTAAACATTTCCAATGATTGTGGTTCTCGATAAATATTGTATCCACCGAATAACTCATCCGCTCCCTCACCAGAAAGAACGACGGTTACATGCTTCCGTGCCTCACGCGCCACAAAATATAAAGGAACGCATGCTGGGTCGGCAAGAGGATCATCCATATACCACATAATCTTCGGAAGTTCGTTCATATATTCCTCTGGTGTGATAACATAGCTTATATTTTCGACTCCAAGCTTATCAGCTGTATCTTTTGCCACAACAATTTCACTAAACCCATCGCGTTCGAATCCGACGGAGAATGTTTTAATATTCGGATGAAATTGTTTTGCAATGGATGCGATTATGGATGAGTCAATTCCACCTGAAAGGAAAGATCCAACCGGAACATCACTGCGCATATGAATATTAACAGAATCAAATAATACGTCTTGAATTTCCTTAATAAACTCTTTTTCAGATTTATAGACTGGATGGAACTGCGCCTTCCAATATCGAGAAATTTGCAATGGTTCCCCTATTTTTTTAATAAAATAATGACCTGGTTCTAACTTTTTTATCCCTACGGTCATGGACTCCGGCTCTGGAACGAATTGATATGTCATATATTGTTGTAATGCGTCACGGTTCAATTCGTTTTTGCCCATTGCAAGCAAAATGCTCTTTTTCTCAGAAGCAAAGAAGGTACGACCATTATCTTCAAAATAAAAGAATGGTTTAATACCAAATGGATCTCTAGCACCGAACAGCTGCTGATTTTCTTTATCCCAAATCATAAAGGCGAACATTCCACGCAGCTTTTCAACAGCTTTTTCTTTCATTTGGCTATATAAAGCGATGATAACCTCTGTATCCGAAGCTGTCTCAAACGTGATTCCTTCTTTTAAAAGTTCTTCACGCAATTCTACAAAGTTATATACTTCACCATTAAAAATAATCCAATATCGATCATTTTCATATGATAAAGGCTGTTTACCGCTTTCGATATCGATAATACTAAGCCTGCGAAAACCGAATTGTATATGTTCATCTGTAAAATATCCCTCATCATCCGGTCCACGATGAGTGATGATTTGATTCATTTGTTTAAATAATTCATGATCAGATTCGCGGTGTTCCGTAGCCTGATCATGAATGCAACCGATAAACCCACACATTTCTTTGTCACCTACTCTGAAATATTTCAAGCGCAATTGTTGCTTAAATGCGTTACATACTTGTTAATACTAACATTATTTTATCAAATTTGGCAGTAATATTTACAAAAAAAGAGCCGTATTTTTCATACAGCCCATTTTTCATCATTATTTGGTTATTGCTGTGCCGATTTTCTTATGGCTTCAGCTTTATCTGTTCTTTCCCAAGGTAAGTCTAAATCAGTACGACCGAAATGACCATAAGCAGCTGTCTTTTTGTAAATTGGACGGCGAAGGTCGAGCATCCGAATAATTCCTGCTGGTCTTAGATCAAAGTTTTGTCTGATTGCTTCAACAAAAACTTCCTCAGAAACTTTTCCGGTTCCGAATGTATCGACTGAAATAGAGACAGGTCGAGCAACGCCAATTGCGTACGCCAACTGAACTTCACAACGGTCCGCAAGTCCTGAAGCGACAATATTTTTTGCGACATATCGAGCAGCGTAAGCAGCAGATCGGTCAACTTTCGTTGGATCTTTCCCTGAGAAAGCACCACCGCCATGGCGTGCATATCCACCGTACGTATCAACAATAATTTTTCGGCCAGTTAATCCAGCGTCACCTTGTGGTCCTCCGATAACGAAACGTCCTGTTGGATTAATGAAGTACTTTGTTTCTTCGTCAATCAATTCAGCAGAAACAACAGGTGTGATGACAAATTCCTTAATATCACTTTTAATTTGTTCTAACGTAATTTCTGGATTATGCTGTGTTGATATAACAATTGTATCAATTCTAACCGGATTATTATGTTCATCGTACTCGACTGTCACTTGCGTTTTTCCGTCTGGTCGTAAATATGGTAAAACTTCTTCTTTCCGAACTTCTGAGAGCCTTCTTGAAAGCTGGTGTGCGAGCGAGATTGGAAGTGGCATCAGTTCTTTCGTTTCATTGCATGCATACCCGAACATCAATCCTTGGTCTCCCGCTCCAATTGCTTCAATCTCTTCCTCTGACATAGAACCTTCTCTTGCTTCAAGAGCTTGGTTTACTCCTGCAGCAATATCAGGTGATTGTTCGTCGATTGAAGTAATGACTGCACAAGTTTCCGCGTCAAATCCGTATTTCGCGCGAGTATAACCTACTTCTTTTATTGTATCTCTGACAATTTTTGGAATATCCACATAAGTGGTCGTCGTAATTTCTCCAGCAACTAGTACTAGACCTGTCGTAACAGAAGTTTCACATGCTACACGTGCATTTGGATCTTTGGATAAAATAGCATCTAGGATGGAATCCGAGATTTGATCACAAATCTTATCAGGATGCCCTTCCGTTACAGATTCTGATGTAAAAAGATGGCGAGTTTTAGACACGATGTTTCCTCCCTCTAACAGTATGGTTTCCCTATATAAGTAACGGTACTCAATTCCTTCATGATGATAACGACTACGTAATGATATTAAGGCATCTTTACCACTATTAACTCTAAAAAACGCAAGTCGCCTAAAAAATAAAAACCTTTCCTATTCTATACAATGAGGAAAGGTTTTGTTATCATTCGAGCCTTTCACTCTTATCGCCCAAGGCAATTGCCCTGCATCAGGTTAGCACCTTGCTAACAAATTGTCAGTAGGTTGCTGGGTTTCATAGGGCCTGTACCCTCCACCATCTCAGGATAAGAGTATCCGTTCAATCTAAAATAATAGCGTAATGGGCTTGACATTGTCAAATAAGAAAAATCATTGAATTTGTTTTTTTTCAAGGACTATTTTAAATATTGAATGTAAAAGATTATTAGCTTTCTACATCTTGACCTTTAGCTGGAAAAATAAGTTGGGCACGTGTCATTTGTTAAAAATAATATGGAGTAAAGGCCTTTAAACTGACAAGATTAACGATTTTCACTGAGAAACTGGCACTTTAAACGCTTTTATAATGACAGCATTCTCGTTTTCCACAAGGGTCACAGGCATTTTGACCGCTTCATCTGACTGTATTCGCGCTATCCACTGAGAGATGATCACTTTGGATACTTTATCAAATTTGCTCTTATTATTTAAGAGTATTTTCAAAGAAGCTTGAGAAGCTTAACATGCACACCCAAATGTTACTTAATTACTCGAATGCAATGCAGTCAGCTGATACAAAATCTTGGTCATTTCGTTTTCCCATTCAACTTTTTTAATAATGGCCGTTGCACGATAATCACTTTTTATTGAATGTCGAACCTCTAAAGGAATATCAATTGGGTACAGTCTGTAACCATTTTTTTCGAGCGTGAACATATTATCCTTTTCCCTTTTTTCCCTACCTTTTGTCACAATCATCGTATTTAATTCAAACGGCATTCCCATTCTTGATTCCCCCTTTTCCATTCCTACTTAATATATATCACATCTTTGTTTTTTCATCCAAAGGCAAAGGTCTCGAACGACTTCTCGATTTATAGCAGGCGGAAAATAATGAGTAAATTGTTTAAAATACCAAGTTTCTACTTGTTTTCCAAGTGATTGAAGCCTCTTTTCTAATCGCTTCGCATGTTCGACCGATACATTTTCATCAAGTTCACCGTGAATAATTAGGACAGGTGGCATCAAATTTTCTAATTCAAACAATGGTGTTCTGGATTCATATCCAGTTGGCTTTGTTTTCGGTGAGCCGCCAATGACACGCTTCATCATTCTTCTCATATCGTTTCGTTCCACGTATGTAAGTGAAAGATCAGACACTCCTCCCCACGTTACAACAGAGGCTGCTTTAGGAAATTGTATGGCTGTAAAAAGCGCCATGACGCCTCCTCTTGAGAAGCCAAAAATATGAATTCTGTTTTCTTGAACATTAGGGAGGTTTTTTAATAATTCGAATGCAGAAAATGCGTCGTGCCGATCCTCACCTGCAAAATCCTCGTTCCCTTCTCCACCACGATTCCCTCTATAAAAGGGGGCAAAGACTACAAACCCTTCTGAAGCAAATTGGGCAATTCTTGCAGGTCTGACCATTCCCACATTTTTTATTCCACCACGCAAGTAAAGAAACCCTTCATATATACCATTCTCTATCGGCTCCGCAAGTAAACCTTTTACCCTTAATCCTTGTGACATATAGGAGACTAAAAAAAGTCGAACTAGTGGATTAGGAGATGGAAAATGTTGTTTATCAATTAATGTTCCATTCATGCTAATAGAGGTCCCCTTTACTAAAGTGTGCATTCTTATAATTGTCAAGCGCCTATCCACTAGCAAACTCCTTGCCCTTTTCCCTACGATAAATCAAAGGGCAAAATCGGAACGTCGACGGACCACATCCTGTGGAACTGTACGTCGATGAACAGGCGCTTCCGCTTTTCTTATAGGCTATCACACATTTTAGCCCAATTCATACTATATGTTAGCCCAGATTAAATCACAAGGAGGATCGCACAATGAAGGCATGGATGAAAACTGGAATCGTAGTCATCATATCAACATTTATGCTTATTTCTATTACTGCTTGCTCACAAAAGGAAAGTAAAGTAAGAATTGCTGAAGTAACTAGATCAATATTTTATACACCACAGTATGTGGCCATTGAAAAAGGTTTTTTTAAAGATGAAGGTCTTGATGTTGAACTAACCACTGCCTGGGGCGGAGATAAAACAATGACGACACTGTTGGCAGATGGAGCTGACATCGCACTTGTAGGGTCAGAGACATCGATCTACGTTTATGCGCAAGGAGCATCTGATCCGGTTATAAACTTTGCTGGATTGACAAAAACGGACGGTACTTTCCTCGTTTCTCGTGAAAAAATTGACAATTTTGATTGGGATATGCTGAAAGGATCGACATTCTTGGGTCAGCGTAAAGGTGGAATGCCACAAATGGTTGGTGAGTTTGTATTAAAAAAACATGGCATCGATCCGCATGCGGATTTGGATTTAATCCAGAATATTGAATTTGCGAATATTGCAAGTGCTTTTGGTTCTGGAACAGGCGATTATGTCCAGCTATTTGAACCGACTGCATCAATTTTTGAAAAAGAAGGAAAAGGACATATTATTGCCTCTTTTGGTGAAGAGTCAGGAGAAGTTCCTTACACATCATTTATGGCAAAGGAAAGTTATATCGAAAAAAATAAAGAGATTGTAGAAAAATTTGTTCGTGCTCTCTATAAAGCTCAACAATGGGTCGATGAAAATAGTTCAAAAGATATCGCTAAAGTCGTACAGCCGTTCTTCGAAGATTCCGATCTTGAAACATTGGAGGTTGTAGTTGAACGCTACAAGAGCCAAGGTTCTTTTGCGAAAGAAATGAAAATCACAAAAGAAGGTTGGACCAATTTACAAGCGATTATGGAAGAAGCTGGTGAACTACCGGAAAAAGTTGATTATGAAAAGCTAGTAAATACAGAGATTGTTGATAAAGTAATGAAATAAAGAAATGCGCAAATGCCTTGCTAATCGACGTACAAACTTTAGGGCCTTTGACTGAGATAAAGGAAACACGACGAGGGACGAGTCGATGTTGACTTATCGTAGGGAAAAGGACAAAAAGTTTGCTAGTCGATAGGCATTGGAGCTAGACACTTATAAAGGAGGGCTTAAGCAATGGGTTTTTTAGAAGTTAAGCAGGTCGCCCACTTTTATTTTACTCCCTCCACTGCTACGAAAGCCTTGGAGGACATTTCCTTCTCCATTGAAGAAGGTGAATTTATCTCCTTATTAGGACCGAGCGGATGTGGGAAAACGACTATGCTATCCATATTAGCCGGTCTTTTCCCTCCAACAAGCGGCAATGTAACGATTGACCATGAATCGCCGGATGCTAACTCCAATTTAATCGGCTATATGCTTCAACAAGATTATTTATTTCCGTGGAAAACAATTGAAGAGAACATATTATTGGGACTAAAACTTAATGGTCGGTTAAGTGTAGAAACTCAGGAAGATGCACTACGTTTTCTAAAACAAATTGGGTTAGAAGGTGTTGAGAAACAATTCCCAAGACAGCTATCTGGAGGAATGAGGCAGCGTGCCGCACTAGCTAGGACAATGGCCGTAAATCCGAAGCTACTTTTATTGGATGAACCTTTTTCCGCCTTAGACTACCAGACAAAACTAAAACTTGAAGACCTAGTGTTTGAAACACTAAGATCCTATAAAAAAACAGCCGTGCTTGTAACTCATGATATTGGAGAGGCAATATCTATGAGTGATCGGATTTTGCTTTTCTCATCTAAGCCAGGGAGGATTCACAAAATATTTGAAGTACCTAAAGAACTTCGTGCTGTTTCTCCATTTAAAGTCCGTAGCATGGAAGGCTACAATGAAATATTTCAAACTATTTGGAAGGAGTTGGAGAGTCTTGAAGAAAATAACTGATCCACATCTCCTTCATGCAAAGTATAGACAAAAACTGGCCTTAGAAAAAAAATGGGTGTTATTTTACCAGTTATTAATCTTCATTTTCTTTTTTGCCTTCTGGGAAATGGCGAGCAGACTCCATTGGGTAGATCCTCTCATCTTTAGTTACCCTTCGAAAGTGGCAAATCTGTTTATCGAAAAAGTGGCCGATTCATCTTTATTTACTCATCTTAGTGTTACTGTATTCGAAACATTGTTAGGATTTATTGTAGGGACAGTCCTTGGCACTATTCTTGCTGCAATTCTTTGGTGGTCCCCATTTTTATCAAAAATACTCGATCCCTATCTCGTCATTTTTAATGCGATGCCTAAAGTGGCACTTGGCCCAATCTTAATCGTAGGGCTCGGACCGGGTTTTACATCCATCATCGCGATGGGAGCGATTATTTCAGTCATCATCACAACCATCGTCGTCTATACTTCTTTTCGCGAGGTGGATGGCAACTACTTAAAGGTTTTAAGAACGTTCGGTGCCTCAAGAAGGCAAATCTTTCAAGAAGCAATTTTACCAGCATCTTTTCCGACCATTATTTCTACTTTAAAAGTAAATGTTGGCTTATCTTGGGTAGGTGTCATCGTTGGAGAATTCCTAGTTTCCAAAAAAGGACTTGGATATATGATTATATATGGTTTCCAAGTGTTTAACTTCACACTTGTGATGCTTTCCCTTCTACTCATCGCTATTGTAGCCACGATCATGTATAAAGTTGTAGAGTGGCTGGAAAAAAAGCTGATAAAAGACGCCGGAGAATAATGTGGCTGTCTCAAATGAGGCAGTCTCCATATTTCTCTATTATTTTGCCAATGGCAAGTGAAACAACCTTGTCTTTCATAATAAAACTATATTCCGGATTCATTAACTCTTCTACGAGATTCCCTCCTTTTAAGACAGGCCCATTCGTTTCCATAAAATGATCCCTTTTTTCCAAAGTGCGAATTTCAGCATAAAAAACTGCTTTTACAAAAGGAATGTTTTGTTTATCTTCTACGTAATACTCACCTATGTAGTCCAACGATTCTGCAACGCCGCCAGTTTCTTCATTTACTTCCCTTTTAGCCGCTTCTTCGATACTTTCCCCTGATTCCACTTTACCTCCTGGAAATTCCAGACCTCGAATAGGGTGTTCAGTTAGCAGCCATTCCCCTTTATAGCGAGATAGAACTAATACGTGGCGTACTTCAAGCGGGAATGCATTTTTTTCAAAAGAAAAAACGACTTTATTTCCATTTGTATCGAAAAATTCTAACACAAATATCACTCCTCTTTCTCACTATATGATAATGTAGTTATGGAGAAAAGAGGAGTGCATTATTAATCATTCACTTGTAAAATTGTTTAAAATGTCCATACTTTCTATATGGTTTCTAGCTTCTTCATCACCAAGTTGATGAATCATTTCATAAACTTTTATCAAATTTTCATCGTGAATATCGTTGGTTGAATCGTTATGATATTCTACAAATGGTACGTGAGTCCGTAAAAAATCGTCTACACTATTCTCTTGATTAAAATCAAATAATTGTCTTAATCGAGTAATTTCATCATCAGTTGCTTGTATCATAAATTCCCAAGGTGAGGCATTCGGAACCGTCATTATTTCTCCTGCACCTACTGATATATAATAGGTCTTTTTATTTTCCAAGGTAAGTACCTCCTAATTGACTGAAAATACTATGCATATTTTGCCGCACAGCTACTAATTTTATTCTTAACAAGGATTCTCGAAGTTTTTTCGATTGTATCTATCAAATTTCGGGTATAGAAAATTATGGGTTGCTAGAAACTCTCATATATGGGATGATATTTTATGGTAAAGAGGTGACATGAATGAGATTGGTGGACGAACTATTCGCCATGTATCGTAATAAAATTACAGATGATGAAGAAGATTTAGACATGATTACATTTGCAGTTTTAGAACATTATAACCGCAATGAATTGATGGAGATTGTAAAAGACATGGATGAGCATGAACTCCAATATTTCATCCGTTTGTACTTGCTGGAAACACTTAAAGGGAAATTTGCCCAATTAGATGGAACTCATTATACAAACTCCAGACATCTACACTGATAGGATACATAAAAAATTCCTGAAAAAAACTTGGCTATTGTGCCAAGTTTTTTTCTTATTTATGAAATTATAAATTTGAAACGCGTTGGATAACTTTATAAAGATGAGTTTACGTCTAGCTCCAGCGCCCATCGACTAGCAAACTTCTTGTCCTTTTCCCTACGATAAGTCAACATCGACTCGTTCCTCGTCGTGTTTCCTTTATCTCAGTCAAAGGCACTAAGTTTGTACGTCGATAAACATGCGCTTCCGCTTTTGTTATTATCCAAGATATGCTTTTAACATCCAGTTATGCTTTTCTAGACTTTGTTGCATCGCGATTAACATATCACTAGTTGGGTCGTCTCCCATATTGTCTGCTACTTCAATTCCCTCTTTTAATTCAGTAATCAAAACAGAAAAATCATCGACAAGAGATTGAATCATTTGATTTGCATCTTCAATGCCCTCAGCCTCTCCAATACTGGACAACTCAAGTGCCTCTTTTAATGTAGCAATGGGGCTTCCATCAAGTGCAAGGATTCTTTCGGCAAGTTCATCGATATTAGCATCCGCTTCATTATACAATTCCTCCAATTTTGCATGGAGAGAAAAGAAATTAGGTCCTTTAATATACCAATGATAATTATGTAGCTTCATGTAGAGAACGGTCCAATTTGCTACTTGCTTATTGACTATTTGAACCATCTTAGTTGTATCTGACATTTTTATCATTCCTCCTATCGTTACTTTACCCTGCGTGTCCTTTTTCCAAACAATTGTATTTTCTCCTTACTCATTCAAAATATGTTAAAATCACACTATATCCTTCACGAAAGAAGCGATGATGTTGAAAAACATATTTATCATGATTATTCGATTTTATCAAAAGGTTATATCGCCATTAAAACCACCAACTTGCAGATTTTATCCAACCTGTTCACAATATGGGATTGAAGCGATTCAGCGTTTTGGTGCATTGCGCGGTGGGTTCCTGACTATAAAAAGAATCTTAAAATGCCACCCTTTCCATCCTGGAGGCATCGATCCAGTCCCTGAAAAAAAGCACTAATATTTTGCCAGGATTGGAATGTTGTTGCTGCTTAACGTTTCTTTTCCTCTCATAACAACCATCACTTAGCCAAAAATATTGTTGTATCCTATTCTGAAAAGGAGTGATACAGTTGGCTGATGATGTATTATGTGAAGTAGAAAACTGTCAATATTGGGCAAAAGGCAACCGTTGCTCAGCGGATCAAATTTATGTAGTAAGCCACACAGGAAAAAAAGCAGAGACTGAGCGTGAAACGGACTGCCAAACGTTTAAACATAAATGATAGGGAAAAGTGCAAGCGCCTTGTTCATCGACGTACAGGCCTACAGGATGTGGGTCCGTCGCCATCGCAACAGGGTGGCGGTTCTAGTCGACGTTCCTCTTCGGCCTTCGACTGAGATAAAGGAAACACGATGAGCTACGAAAAGCGGAAGGCGCCTGCAGCTGGACCTATAAGGTGAATCGATGTTGACTTACGCAAAAGAGAAGGACAAGAAGTTTGCTACTCGATAGGCGCTGGAGCTGGACAGCGACAGTCTTTGTTCAAAGAATACCAATTTAAAACAAATTATACTTTCTTTTACGATACAAAAACTAAAGAAGGGAAGGCGAGTGTTATACTCCCTTCCCTTTTACATATTCTTCATAAGAAATCGTAACTTCTTTTAATCTTTTACGATTGATCGAAAATCCAATTCCAGCTCCCGTTGGCACTGAAATCATTCCATTATTCACTTCAACAAAAGGTTCAATGATATCTTTTTCCCAATAATGTTGAGAAGATACAATATCACCCGGTATTGTAAAACCTTCTAGCGTAGCAAGGGCGAGATTATGGGCTCGTGAGACTCCAAATTCAATCATTCCTCCACACCATACTTTGATATGATGTTCAACGCATAAATCGTGGATACGTTTAGCATTTTCCAACCCGCCGACTCGCCCCATTTTAATATTTATGATTTGGCAGCTGCCTAGCTTGATAGCACTATACGCATCGTGAAAACTAGTTATACTCTCATCCAAACAAATGGGAGTCGAGATATGCTTTTGCAATGTGGCGTGATCCACCATATCTGTTACGGAAAGAGGCTGTTCAATCATCATTAATTGGAAGTCATCTAACGCCTTCAACTGCTCTATATCATCCAGTGTATAAGCCGAATTCGCATCAGCCATTAGTGGAAGATTGGGATATTCCTTTCTAACTGCTTTCAAAAAATCAATGTCGTTACCAGGACTTATCTTTACTTTTATTCTTTGATAGCCCTCTTCTTGAAATTTTTCAATTTGTTTTATTGCTGCTTCTGCATTTTGTGTTGCGACAACAGCACCAGTAGGAACTTCCTTTCGACTGCCTCCAAGTAATTTAGAAAGTGGCTCAGCTTGCTTTTTTGCGTATAAGTCCCAAATAGCCGTCTCAATCCCAGACTTAGCCATTTCATTCCTTCGTATTGAATCAAATAGGCTAGAAACTTCATTTGGATGATTGATTTCTTGATTAAACAGTCCAGGAATTAAATAATCGTTTAAAATATGCCATTCAGTTTTTGTGGTTTCCTCTGTGTACCATGGAGATGAAAAAGCTACCGCTTCACCAAATCCGGAAACACCATCCCGGTCGATCACCTCGATGATGATTGATTGCCTATTTCCTAAGGTCCCAAGATGGGTAGTGAATGGCTTTTTTAAAGGCATTTCTATAATTGATAAACGGACACGCTCTATATGTAACATTTATTTTATTCCCTCGATTAAAAGTCGTAATTTTTCACGTACTAATTTATTCGCGGCATTCCGTGGCAATTCCTTTACTTGTATGAATCGCTTCGGAATTTTATAAGAAGCCAATCTCTCTCGGCAAAATTGGAGCAGTTCTTCTTCCGAAAAAGCCTTCCCTACAATAAAAGCATACGCCACTTGTCCCCATGTCGGATCACTAATTCCCACAACTCCAGCTTCATCAATCGCCTCATGAGCTATCAGCACAGCTTCGATTTCAGCAGGATACACATTTTCTCCACCTGATATGATTAAATCAGAGCGGCGATCTTGCACATATAAAAATCCATCTTCATCTAAATATCCAAGATCTCCTGTTAGAAACCAACCATCTTGTAAAAAATGCTTCTGATTTAAGTACCCCGGTGTAATATTCGGTCCTTTTAGTGCAATTTCTCCAGTTTCTCGAGCGTCCGCTGCTTTACCATCGGTCCTCACGATTTTTATTTGTGCTGGAAATAATGGTTTCCCCGCTGATCCAAGCTTTGCGAAACTATCCTCAGGTGATAACGTAACGATTTGGGAAGCCGTTTCCGTCATCCCATACGTTTGAAAAACAGGGATATTCTTAGCTGCACATTTTTCTAACAGTGGCAGTGGCGCTGGACCTCCTCCAAGCAACATGCACCGGAAATTTTCATGATAAATTTCATTTTGTAAATCCGTCAGCATTCGATTTAACGTGGCAGTGACGACAGACATAATCGTTACTTTTCCACTTTGCAAAAACAAATTAGCTTGCTTTTCATTGAAATCTTCCATTAGGAATACTGGAATTCCATATATGACACTTCTCATAAGAATAGAAAGACCGCTAATATGAAAAATAGGTACTGCACAGAGCCATGCATCATTTTCTTGCAGCCCAAGATTTAATGATGAGCCAGTAGCACTCCACCAATGATTTCCATATGTTTGTCGAACCCCTTTCGGTTTACCGGTAGTTCCCGAAGTGTACATAATGGAACAAGTTTCATCAAGATCAAAGTCCGAACGAACATTACCTAACTTCTTTTGAGAAGAGGTCATGATATTTTCAATTGAATAAGCATTTAGATCAATAGAAAGATACTCAAGATCTTTTACAGTTGTATAAAAGTCTTGATCATATAATAAAACCGATGAACCACTATCTTTAATCTGATAGCTTAATTCAGATGCTGTTAGACGACTATTAAGAAATACAATTTCAGCTCCTATCGATTGAAGAGCGTGAATCAAAAATACAGTCGTTTGCCTATTTTTGACAAGGATAGCGACCCTTGACTGACGAGACACGGAATATCCACTTATTTTCGTTGCCAGCTCATGAACAATATCTTTCATTTCGCGAAAAGTCCAGGTTTGATCATTAAAGACCAGCGCCGTCCGTTCCGGTGTCAGATAGGCTCTTTGCAGAAGCCAATTTGGAATCATTTCTCCCATAATGTGGGGGCCTCCTAAAAATAAAATAAGAGCCTGAATGGGAATTTCCATCAGGCTTAAAATTTAGCGTATTAAGGGAATCTCGGAAATTGCCCAAAGTCCGGCTTGCGCTTTTCTTTAAATGCATCGCGTCCTTCTTTCGCTTCATCCGTCGTATAATAGAGAAGTGTTGCATCGCCTGCTAATTGTTGAAGGCCCGCAAGACCATCGGTATCAGCATTAAAAGCTGCCTTTAAGAAACGTAATGCAGTTGGGCTCTTTTCAAGCATTTCTTCACACCATTTTACTGTTTCTTCTTCTAATTGTTCAAGAGGAACCACAGTGTTGACTAGCCCCATATCAAGAGCTTCCTGTGCATTATATTGACGGCATAAGAACCAAATTTCTTTCGCTTTTTTATGGCCTACAATACGAGCCAAATAACCGGAACCATATCCAGCATCGAAGCTTCCTACTTTTGGTCCTGTTTGTCCGAATATCGCATTATCAGCAGCAATTGTTAAATCACAGACAACATGAAGAACATGTCCTCCTCCGATTGCGTACCCTGCAACCATGGCTACTACTGGTTTCGGAATCACTCTAATAAGTCTTTGCAAGTCGAGGACGTTTAAACGTGGAATATTATCCTCTCCAACATATCCACCATGACCGCGGACCTTTTGATCTCCACCCGAGCAGAATGCTTTTCCGCCCGTACCTGTTAAAACAATGACACCAACATTTTCATCATCACGTGCATATGCAAATGCGTCGATCAATTCCATAACCGTTTTTGGTCTAAATGCATTATGTACTTCTGGTCGATTAATTGAAATTTTAGCGATCCCATTATATGTTTCATATAAAATATCTTCGTATTCTCTTTCCTTTGTCCAATTAAATCCCATTTTTCATTTCCTCCTTTTATGAAATTTTACACAAAAACTCCTTCACTATTGTACCAAATTTTTTGGGAACCTCCACGTGAATTGCATGTCCCACTTCATTTACTTCGATAAGATCCGCATTTTGGATTAATAATTGCATTTCTTGCGATATCCTGCAAAACTTCGGATCCAAATCACCACAAATTAATAGTACAGGCATATCCAATATTGCAAGCTCCTCCCAATACGAAGGCTGCGCACCTGTTCCCATTCCTTTTAAGCTGTTCGCTAAACCGGTTGGGTTGTTTGCAAGTCGTTGTTGCTGAATTTGCTCACGATCTAGAGTGTTTAGATTTTTTTCTTGGGTTTTAAATAAAGGGATATTTCCCCAGTAATCAACAAATTTTTCTATTCCGTCTCGCAAGATTTTATTACTAAGCTGTTCATCTGCTTGGACACGTAATCTCCTCTCTTCTTCCGTCCTTAATCCTGGAGATGCGCTCTCAAGAACGAGACTTTTCACTCGTTCAGGGTTAGCAATCGCATAGCTTAGAGCAAGCCTTCCCCCCATTGAATAACCGAGGATATGAGCTTTTTTTAACGATAGATGGTCCAAGATACCACTTATTTGGGAAACGACCTGTTCTATTCTGTAGTTTCTTACATCTGGCGGAGATGAAGTTTTTCCATGACCGATAATATCAATAGATATGACTTTAAAAGAATCGATTAAATATTGTTTTATTGGATTCCATGTTGAATGATCACCTGTAAACCCATGTAAAAGTATGACGGGTTCTCCATTTCCGGAAACCTCATAATAATAATCAATGCCATCGACCATTATATTCATTTTTCCGCATCCTGTAGGAATAAATTTATTTCCTGGGAAACCTTCTGCCACATTTCACGATGAGAGGTCAAATTTCTTTCACGATCTGTCGGAATTTCGATGACATTTAATCCTTCGTAACTAACTGAATCTAAAATGGCCATTTTTAACCCCTCCCAGTCGAGGATTTTTGTATATTGGCCGTGATACATCTGTACTGCATGTTCATAATTCAAGCCGGTAGGTGTTCCAAATAACACTTCAAAATGCTTCGGCTCACCATACTGGGGTAAATACGAGAAGATTCCGCCCCCGTCGTTATTTAGCAAGATAACTGTAATATTTAATTTGTGTAATTTTGCCATCAATAAACCATTTAGATCATGAAAAAACGAAAGGTCCCCAATGACGAGAAACAGCGGTCGTTTATAGACGGATGCCCCTAGGGCAGTTGATACAACTCCATCGATTCCATTCGCTCCTCTATTGGCCATCACCATAATATTTTTACTATTTTTATGAAAAAACGAATCGATGTCCCTAATCGGCATACTATTTCCTACAAATACGGTGCTGTCAACAGGAAGGAGATTTACAAGCTCATAGACTGCTTTTCCTTCTTCTAGCTCTTCCGTTAATTGCATATGGTCTGATATCGTTTTTTTCGCTATTTCATCCATTGCCAACCATGTTGAAAGCCAGTTAGATGACTTCTTCTCTTGGATCAATATAGCAAGCTCAGTACAGAATGCTGTTTCGTTACAATGTATCATGGTTGTCCCAACATAGTTCGGATCTTTCCATTGCGAACCACTATCTACAACAATATGCTCCGAATCATATAGACTTTTCATAAAGATTGAGAGCGACTTTGATACCGGCGCTCCCCCAAAACGGATAATCACTTCCGGTTTGAGTTCATCCACAACTTTATTCACTCTTAAAATGGCGTCATAACTATCGATGACAGTCGTTGAAGACATAGAACTACTTCTTAGCTGTGAAAGTGGATCGGCTAAAATCGGAAAACCGAGCTTTATCGCTAAAGTTGTAACAGCTTCAGTGAAACCATCTTCTTCGATTTTACCGCAGATGATTAACCCTCTTTCTACTCCCTGGAATTGTTCAGCAAGGTTCTTTAACTTTTCATATGGAAGAAAAAGGATGCTTTCTTCAATAATAATGGTAGTCTCTTCATCATTAAATGGATAAGGATCAAGCAAAGGAAGAAGAGGTTCTCGCAAAGGAAAATTCAAATGAACTGGACCTTTATCATGCCCTATTGCTTCCTTAACTGCTCTTATTGCCGTTGTTTTCGCATAACGAAGCTGAGTTGCTCCAGATTCAGGCAACGCCATTTCTGCAAACCATTTTACATGGCGACCATATAAATGCAGTTGATCAATAGCTTGTGGTGCACCTACGTCGCGAAGCTCATGAGGACGATCCGCTGTCATCACAATGAGTGGCACACCTGAAAGACTTGCCTCTATGACAGCAGGATAATAATTGGCAGCGGCAGTTCCTGAAGTGCAAAGCAAACCAACTGGATTTCCTGAAGCTTTTGCAAGTCCTAAAGCAAAAAATGCAGCAGAGCGTTCATCCACATTCATATACACTTTTACGTCACGATGCTCTGAAAACATTAATGCGAGAGGAGTCGAGCGTGAGCCAGGGCTAATGACAACATCTTTTATCCCAGCTTGGACAAGCCCCGTTATAAATGCAGCAAGATATTTTGTAAGTGCCTCCTGATGGCTCATAAACTCTCTCCTCCGGTTGCCTTTAACATAGGTTGGAATTTAATTCTCGTTTCTTTTAACTCATCTTCCGCAACGGAATCAGACACTAGTCCGCATCCAGCATATAAAAATGCTTTTTTACCATTTAATAAGCCTGAACGGATGCCAACAGCAAATTCCCCATTCCCTTGATAATCGGTCCACCCAATCGGCCCAGCATAAAAACCCCGGTCCATGTTTTCTTTTTCACGAATGATCTCTAGAGCTGCATTTGTTGGAACTCCCCCTAAAGCCGGAGTTGGATGCAATTTCTCTACCACATTTAATATTGAAAAATCATTATTTGCTTTTCCCGTTACAGGCGTATATAAATGTTGTATGTCTGGTGTTTTCATAAGGATTGGTTCATTAGGGATATTGATTTCAGCGCAATAAGGCTTAAGTGCATCTTCTACCATTGATACGACTAACTCGTGTTCAAATCGGTTTTTATGATCTTTTAAAAGCGTTTCTCCGAGCTTTTGATCTTCTTGTTCATCATGATTTCGACCGATTGAACCTGCTAAACATGTAGATAAAACATGATTACCTGTTTTTTTAATTAGCCTTTCAGGGGATGCACCTAGAAAACAATAATCTCCCACTTCAAGTGCAAATATAAAACTTGTTGGCTGTTGTTCAATTAATTGTTCTATGACGTAAGAAGGTTGAGCATTGTTTTCAAACTCTAGTAATAGCTTTCGTGCCAAAACAACTTTTTTAACATCCGTCGTCTTTAATACATGAACAATTTCTTCTACTGAACGAAGCCATTTATTTGGCGCTACTTCTTCACTTGACTTAATTTTAATAGGAATTACTGACGATGAATTATTTTTTTTCCTTAATTGTTTAACGAATTGGTTTCCCTCTGTACGAAGCGTATCAATATTAATTCGATCGTCTTCAGAGACTACATTAATCGTCAAATAATATTGGTTTTCTGCAACAGTTAACATATATGACGGCAAATATAAAATAGAATGTCCATAATTTTCCCATTCCATTTCGTTGTTACTATATGGATCGAACGAAAATCCTCCAAATAAAAGCGGTCCTGTACCAGGGACTCCTGAAGGATTATCAATTTCCGCCTCTTTAATGAGACGATTCCATTGGTTGTTTGTTATCTGAAATCTTTTATCAGCATCATCTGCTGAAATGGATGCGGCAATTCCTAGTCCTACTGTCCATAAAAGTCCATCAGAGCTTTTCCAAAAAAATCTATTTCCTTTAAAAGTAGAAGATTGATAATTAAAAAAGTCTAAAGGATCATAAAAATCTATGGGGAACGTATAGCTTAAAAGTTTATTTTTCCCATTAAGTTTATTCTGTAAAATATCACGGGACTTCTGTGTTAATAATTTTGTCAACATAATCTCTCCAAAAACATTATTACTAATTCACTTCTTTATTATATATGAATATTGATGCTAAATGTAGCAATCGTGCTTATGGAAAACATTTCTCACAATTACCTAATGAAATGGATTGACACGAGCCTACTCATTACCTACACTTTAATAGGTGAAGATGTTTCGTTACACGGATTTATAATTTCGATTACTTTTTTATGTATCATTTTAAGGGAGAGACAAGTAATGAATTTACAAACTAACAGTGTCGTTCATCCAGATAAAGGTTGGCGGGTTTGGTGGCAATTAAGTCGCCCACATACATTGACAGCCGCTTTTATTCCGGTTTTATTAGGAACGGCATTGGCGATACAAAATGGCCCGATTCATATTCCGATATTTATTGCAATGCTCGTCGCAAGCTTGCTCATACAAACAGCAACGAATATGTTTAACGAGTATTTTGATTATGCTAGGGGCCTTGACAATGAAGAATCCGTTGGGATCGGCGGAGCCATCGTTCGAAACGGAGTAAAGCCAAAGACTGTTCTAAACTTAGGATTTCTTCTTTTCGGAATATCCATCCTATTAGGTTTTTATATTGTAATAAGCAGTAGCTGGTGGATTGCTGTAATTGGTCTAATTTGCATGGCAGTAGGATACTTCTATACAGGTGGACCAAAACCGATTGCATACACTCCGTTCGGTGAATTAATGTCCGGATTTTTTATGGGTGTTGTCATCATACAAATTTCTTATTTTATTCAGACTGGTTCTATTTCAACAATCAGTATTCTTGTGTCCATCCCAGTGTCCATTTTGATTGGTAGTATTATGCTAGCGAATAATATACGGGATTTGGATGGAGATCAAGAAAATGGCCGTAAAACACTGGCAATCATTATCGGAAGACAAAAAGCCATTGGCCTTTTAGCTGCTATGTTTATCATTTCATACAGTTGGATCATCTTTTTAATACTTTTTACAGAAACATCTTTTTGGCTATTAATAACCTTTATCAGTATACCTAAAGCTTTGAAAGCTGTTAAAGGATTTATTGGAAAAACAGAACCGCTACAAATGATGCCAGCGATGAAAGCTACAGCACAAACGAATACAATATTTGGTTTTCTTATGGCAGTTGGACTTTTCATAAGCTATTTTTCTTAAAACACTTGTCTTTATAGCAAGTGTTTTTTATTATGTTTACTATTTTGTAAAAAAAGGAAACTATAAGGAAATGGTTGTTTACAAACAATAGGTTCATACTAAAAAGGAATTGATAAAAAGGACGTGATTGATATGTTGACACAAGAGCAACTAGAACATTTAAAAAATGAACTTTTAGAGATAAAAAATCAATTAACAGAAGATACTCATCAAGATGAAGGTACGGTCGAAAGCGCAAACGCAAGAGAAAGAGAATTATCCATGTACGATAACCATCCTGCAGATATGGGAACTGAGCTTTTTGAACGGGAAAGAGATCTGGCTTTGCTTAATCATTCTGAATCGGAACTAGTAAAAGTAAACCAAGCACTTGAAGCAATAGAAGCTGGAACGTATGGAAAATGTGAAATTTGTGGAAAGGATATACCTTATGAAAGACTAGAAGCTATTCCAAATACTACTTTTTGTGTAGAACACTCGCCAGAACAAATTTTACACGAAGACCGCCCTGTTGAAGAACAATTATTGAAACCGGCAACAGATAATTCTTTTGCCTTCCGCGACAAGAGAAGTGCTGTAAAAGATTATCAAGATAGTTTTCAGGAAGTGGCGAAGTACGGTACATCTGAAACACCCTCTGATTTTGAAGGAGACTTTAATGATTATAATGATCTGTACGAAGGTGAAATAAAGGATGGATTTGTTGAGGAATACGAAACCTTTACCGGAACTGATATAGACGGAAAAGATGTAAAATCCTACAATTCTGAAGAAAAAATGGAGTATGAAGAGATATTGGATAAAGAAGGAATTGAAGCACCGTTTGGAGATGTTCCATATAAATATTCGGACGGCTATGTTGATGATGAAGACTAGATTTCAATAACGATAATTCATATATAAAAAAAACCATCTGATTATAATCAGATGGTTTTTTAATGAGATGACCCCTACGGGATTCGAACCCGTGTTACCGCCGTGAAAGGGCGGTGTCTTAACCGCTTGACCAAGGGGCCAAAAAACAATATGTATGGCGGAGAAGGAGGGATTTGAACCCTCGCGCCGCTTACGCGACCTATGCCCTTAGCAGGGGCACCTCTTCAGCCTCTTGAGTACTTCCCCACACAGAACTCCGCAGGTAGGATTCGAACCTACGACCGATCGGTTAACAGCCGATAGCTCTACCACTGAGCTACTGCGGAATGGTGGGCCTGAGTGGACTCGAACCACCGACCTCACGCTTATCAGGCGTGTGCTCTAACCAGCTGAGCTACAGGCCCATATTAAAATATGGAGCGGGTGAAGGGAATCGAACCCTCATCAACAGCTTGGAAGGCTGTGGTTTTACCACTAAACTACACCCGCATATAAATCATATTAATACAAAATATTTTGGGGCGACTAGTGGGAATCGAACCCACGATGTCGGAGCCACAATCCGATGCGTTGACCATTTCGCCATAGCCGCCATTCTTTTGCATCGTATAATTTAAATGGTGGCTCAGGACGGAATCGAACCGCCGACACAAGGATTTTCAGTCCTTTGCTCTACCGACTGAGCTACTGAGCCTTTTTTAAAAAATAATGGCGGTCCCGACGGGAATCGAACCCGCGATCTCCTGCGTGACAGGCAGGCATGTTAACCGCTACACCACGGGACCATATAGCCTAGTAAATATTGAATTTACTAGAATTGCGGGGGCAGGATTTGAACCTGCGACCTTCGGGTTATGAGCCCGACGAGCTACCAGACTGCTCCACCCCGCGATAATAATAAGATAAAACATATGGCGGAGGAAGAGGGATTCGAACCCCCGCGCGGTTTAACCCGCCTGTCGGTTTTCAAGACCGATCCCTTCAGCCAGACTTGGGTATTCCTCCACGAATAAAAGTGAAATGGTGGACCTTGTAGGACTCGAACCTACGACCGGACGGTTATGAGCCGTCTGCTCTAACCAGCTGAGCTAAAGGTCCAATAATATGGTAGCGGCGGAGGGGATCGAACCCACGACCTCACGGGTATGAACCGTACGCTCTAGCCAGCTGAGCTACGCCGCCATATTGTTATTTTACATAAAAATGGTGGAGCCTAGCGGGATCGAACCGCTGACCTCCTGCGTGCAAAGCAGGCGCTCTCCCAGCTGAGCTAAGGCCCCAATCAAATATTTGAAGTGGTCGGGAAGACAGGATTCGAACCTGCGACCCCTTGGTCCCAAACCAAGTGCTCTACCAAGCTGAGCTACTTCCCGAAATACTTATTAAACAACTATTGGCGCGCCCGAAAGGAGTCGAACCCATAACCTTCTGATCCGTAGTCAGACGCTCTATCCAATTGAGCTACGGGCGCATGTATGGGATGTATTTCTCTCTTGAACTGAACGATTTTAGCATTAACAAAAATCGTTTTATGCCGAGGACCGGAATCGAACCGGTACGGTAGTCACCTACCGCAGGATTTTAAGTCCTGTGCGTCTGCCAGTTCCGCCACCCCGGCGTATGTTGGAGCGGAAGACGGGATTCGAACCCGCGACCCCCACCTTGGCAAGGTGGTGTTCTACCACTGAACTACTTCCGCGTGTTAACAACGCTCAAAAATTTACTAATGCGGGTGAAGGGAGTCGAACCCCCACGCCTTGCGGCACTAGATCCTAAGTCTAGCGTGTCTGCCAGTTCCACCACACCCGCGTTATGGTAAGTTATTTTGCCTTCGGCAAAAAACTTTGGTGAGCCATGCAGGATTCGAACCTGCGACCCTCTGATTAAAAGTCAGATGCTCTACCGACTGAGCTAATGGCTCGTACATATTCTAGAAAACTGGTGCCGGCCAGAGGACTTGAACCCCCAACCTACTGATTACAAGTCAGTTGCTCTACCAATTGAGCTAGGCCGGCTTATTATGGTGGAGGATGACGGGATCGAACCGCCGACCCTCTGCTTGTAAGGCAGATGCTCTCCCAGCTGAGCTAATCCTCCAATATATAGGATATAAGAGTGAATGTGTAACGATAAAACGTCGTGTACTTAACATTACTTTTCATTTATCCAATTAGTTTGCCTGGCAACGTCCTGCTCTTGCAAGGGGAGGCCCCTTACTACCATCGGCGCTGAAGAGCTTAACTTCCGTGTTCGGGATGGGAACGGGTGTGACCTCTTCGCCATCGTCACCAGACATTTCATAATCGACATATACTATTATAATATGTTTTATGTATTTTTCAAGAGAAATTTTTCATTCCCTCAAAACCAAATAATAGAGAA
>NZ_JAGYPG010000002.1:0-415269 GCF_018343625.1 Lederbergia citri
CGCCGCTAACCTTTGGGAGCAAGCTCCCTCAGGTCCGCTCGACTTGCATGTATTAGGCACGCCGCCAGCGTTCGTCCTGAGCCAGGATCAAACTCTCATAAAAGTAGTTTGTTAGCTCATTTGCTGGTCTTGCAATAATAATTATTTAACGTTCGTTTCGTTCAGTTTTCAAAGATCGAAATCTACCATTAATTAAAATAGCGACTTTCACATCATAACATTTAATTTCTTAGTAGTCAACCACTTTTTTTATGTGATTTTTGACTTCATAAGTTTTAATTAATTGTCCTTGTTTTTCGGACGTTTACTAATATAACACAGGTATATAATTTACACAATACTTTTTCAAAAAAAGTTTTATTCTTTTTTTGCAGCAGATTACATACCTGTAAATAATAGATTTCCATGCTCACAGTTATATTAATAGAATGAGACAAGAATATGGGAAGGGAAAGAATTTACTTAAGCTAATTGATATTTTTCTCGCAAAAACTCAATACTGTTATCGATATAAGGTTCCCTTGTATTTTCTAATAATACATTAATAAATGGTTTTCTTCTTTTAAGATGCTTAAAAACTACATCATAGTTCAACAAGCCGGTACCAACCGGAACCATCTTTATCCAACTATCTTCTATTACAAAATCTTTAGCATGCATAGCAACCATCCGATCACCAAACAATACGAACGCCTCTTCAATCACTTCTTCTTGTTTTTCATAATTATCCATGCTCATGAAGTTGGCCGGATCGAAAATAACTTGTAAATTGTTTGAATCTATATTGTCCAAAAGTCTTCTCATTAATTTTGGGGAATAAACTGGATGATTGATTCCTCCCTCAATGCCAACAATTACTCCCCATTTTTCTGCTTCTTCTACCAATTCACGTACACTTTCAAGGACATCAAGAAAAGGCCTTTCTGCAAAATTGTCAACGGTATATCCCATTTTTGCATTTACACACCCAGTTTCCGTGCCTACAATACTGCAACCAAAATCTCTCGCGAAACGAATATGTTCCTTAAAACGGTCTAACACTTTTCGTCTTTCAGTTTTATCGGGGTGAATCATGTTTATATAGCATCCAAGGATAGCAATATCCACATTTTCTCTTCGAAATGATTGGCCAATATGGCGTGCATATCCAGGACTTAAACTACCGGTAGCCGTGCTGAAATCATTAAAAGATTTTCCTAGTGCTAGCTGAACAGCAGACAATCCCTTTCCAGAAATTTTTTTAGGTAGTTTTTCTAAAGGAAGGTTCTCAATGTCATGTGCCCTTATTCCTAAATTAAGTTCCATCTATTTCCCCACTTCCATTTTTCAATCATATTGTCACTCAGGTTAAACATCTATTTTTTGAAAAAGCCGTATCACTACAAAATGTGATACGGCTTTCCGTTGTTTCAAAAGCAATTAAAATTCTATCTTGCTAACCAACCGCCATCCACGGCAAGAACATGGCCATTGACATAGTCAGATGCTCGGCTTGCTAAAAATACGACAGCTCCCATTAAGTCAGCTGGTTTTGCCCATTGTCCCGCAGGAATTCTTCCTAAAATTTCTGCACTCCTCTTTTCGTCTGCGCGAATCGGTGCAGTATTGTTTGTTTCCACATACCCCGGTGCAATTGCATTTATTTGTATTCCATATTCCGCCAATTCATTTGCGAACGCTTTAGTTAACCCTGCAATGCCGTGCTTACTTGCGGTATATGGTGGGATGAATTTTCCGCCTTGGAAGGAGAGCATGGAAGCGATATTGATAATTTTCCCACTTCTTTGTTCTGCCATTACCTTTGCCACTTCTTGACTTAAAAAATAGGCAGCATCTAAGTTTACGTTCATAACTGCATCCCAGTCTTCTTCTTTAAATTCAAGAATTGGCGATCTACGAATCGTTCCTGCGTTATTTACTAAAATATCGATCTTCCCGAAAACTTCCATACATTTCGCAACGATTTCTTTAATATTCGATCTATCGGCTAAATCAGCTTGAAATACTACAGCTCTACGGCCCGCGTTTTCAACCAATTCTTTTGTTTCATGATAATTATCGCCACGCGTTACAAGAAATAGATCGGCTCCTGCTTTCGCAAGGCCAACGGCAAAGCCTTGACCTAATCCGGTATTTGCACCTGTAACGATCGCAACTTTTCCATCTAATGAAAATAAATCAAGTGAAAAATCATTTAGCTCAAGCGCCATGAATAGTGTCCCCCTACCATTAATCTTTCATTATCTAAGCTGATCCATTTCAACGAAGTCCATATCATCATAAGTGATATTCTCGCCGCACATCGCCCAAATGAACGTATAGTTACTTGTTGCTGTTCCAGTATGTATAGACCAGCTTGGCGAAATAGTTGCCTGTTCATTTTTCATGACTAAGTGTCTCGTTTCATTTGGCTCTCCCATAAAATGGAACACACGCGTTTCTGGTTCCATATCGAAATATAAATATACTTCCATACGACGTTCATGAGTATGGCAAGGCATTGTATTCCAAACACTTCCTGGTTGTAGTTGGGTCAATCCCATTTGTAATTGGCAGCTCTGGCAATTATTTGGATGAATGTATTGATTAATTTTTCGTTCATTTAATGTTTTCGGCTCACCTAATTCAAGTGGCTTAATTTGGTCAATGCCTATTTTTACAGTTGGATACGTGTGATGAGCTGGTGTAGATACTACATAAAATTTTGCTGGATTATTTTGATTTTCAGAACGGAATAAAATTTCCTTCGTCCCTCTTCCAACGTATAATCCGTCATGGTTCACCATATTATATTCCTCACCATCAAGAATTACGGTTCCGGCAGCGCCAATATTGATAATGCCTAACTCACGGCGCTCTAAGAAGTATTCAACTCCAAGTTCTTTATCTAACTTTATCGTCAATTCGTTTTCCGCAGGAGTCACTCCACCGAAAATCATACGGTCATGATGTGTATAAGTAAGTAAAACTTTTCCTGGTTCGAATAATTTTTCTACTAAAAAATGACTTCTTAACTCATCCGTATTGTATCGTTTAATTTCTTCTGGATGATTTGCGTAACGTGTTTCCATCTCCATAGCCATTTCATAATCCTCCTAACAGTTTTAGCGAATAATTTTTCCTGATTCTTGGTCAGCAAACATAGAAATTTCATCGACTGTAAAATGGTTCGCATCGCCGTTTCCAAATAATACGAGCCTAATCTTTCTCCGCCTCTTAAAAGGAAATCTGTATTCACTCCAAATGATTTCATATACTTTTCAGCTTTTTTGCCTAGCTGGTTATCAGGAACTTTACTGACCATATAGACGTCGTAGCCAAAATTTGCGAGAGAAACCCCTACATTTGCTTCTGCTCCGCCATAATGAACATTAAATTGTTTGGTGTCCTGCATCCCGTTCACAGTATATTGTTAAGAAGCGAAGTAGAATCTCTCCAAACGTCACAATTTTTCCATGATTATGCCTCTCTAGCTTGTTTAACTTTGTTTACATATTCCTCTGCATACTTCGTAATCAAATCAAAATCACCTGTTTTGGCAGGAGCGACTAAATTACCTCCAACTCCGACTGCAACACAACCATTTTTGATCCATTGGTCAATATTTTCCATGCTTACTCCACCAGTTGGCATAAGATTCGCTTGAGGCAGCGGAGCTTTTACAGCTTTAACAAAATCAGGACCGAAAGCATTTCCTGGAAAAAGCTTTATAATGTCTACACCATATTCCAACGCCGTTTTCATTTCGGTGATTGTCATACAGCCTGGCATATAAGGGATTTGATATAAATTACATAATTTTGCTGTTGCAATATCAAAGCTTGGACTTACAATATATTTGGCTCCTGCCAAAATGGCAATTCTCGCTGTGACAGCATCAAGTACCGTCCCAGCCCCAATAACAACGTTGTTATTTTTCTTGTAAAAAATAGAGAGTTCCTCAATGATCTCAGCAGCACCTTGCACAGTAAAAGTGATTTCAATTCCACTTATTCCACCTTTTACACAAGCTTCTGAAATCTTTATAGCTTCTTCCTTTGAGTCTGCTCTTACAACAGCGACGATTCCACAGTCAATTATTTTATTAATAGTATGGAGCTTATTCATTTTACACCCCCAAAATTCCAGTTGGAAATATATTTTTCTATCTCTGGTATACGCTTTCATTATATATAACTATATAGTAGATTACAAGAGTTGAAGCTTTCATGTATGATTTCAATAAAACTGCAGAAGGTTCTTCACCAACTACAGTTTTATTTGAATCTCATAGTAGAAAATAAGCAATGATAGAGCCAATTCCCCCAAACATAAAGGCATATGGCATATTAACCAATGTAATTTTGTAAGGACTTTGCTTCGTATTAATTGCAGTTAATGTCACGATTAACCCATAGGTACTAACAGTTAATGTGGCCATTGCACTTGTTACGATCACGATAGCAAGACTTAGAGGATTAAACAAGTCGATTAATGTCGTAATTAATCCTGTTAAAATCCCGATGATCGCAATAGGGTGAATTCCAAACATGCTCAAAAAAATAAAAAGAAATTGAATGACGAAAAAGATGAGCAATGGATAGTCGGCGACATATAAAATCGGCTTTTGAATAACGTCAAGAAAGGTTGTATTACTTAAACTATAAGAGAAAAAGGAAAGAGAAATAAATAAAACAATAAAGTTCTGCATATTATTCGTTTTCTGTTTCCAAGTATTCCAACCGATAATCCAAAAGGTGCGTACCCTCTTTAGCAAGACAGACCATATAAAAGAAAAAGGAAAAATTAACAAAGTAACAGATAAAATGAAATTAATCTTTAATATATTTCCGCATAAAATGACTAATAATAAAAATGTCCCTAGAGCAACAGTTAGATGGAAAAACCTTTTTATCAACTCTTTTTTATTTATCTCCATTTTTTTCTCTATTTCATAAGGATGCTTTTTAAAATAAATTCTTCCCCATAAATTATCGAGAGTAAATGTTATAGCTGCGATAACTAATAACCAAGGGAGCAATGAAACATAATTTACGCCTGTCACGAAAATTGAGACTGCCAGTAAAATTTCTAATGGACTCCATAATACCGCAAGGGAAAAGCTCCTTAACGTTGACATCGTCATAAATGAATTTCTTAGGGATGATTCCGTTTTAGCTAAGTTTTCTTTCAGCACATCTTGTGTAATCGAAATAGCAGATAAATTTAGAAATGCGCCTAAAGACAAGGTCGTTGCCGAACTTCGTACATATAATTTGCCTAGATCTATCACATTGTATTTCATTATTGCATTTAAACTTTTATCAAACCTTCCGCTCCAAACAACACTACTCATCCAAGGCAGCATACAAAGTAGAGTTAAAAGTGATATGTTAGACGTCAATAAATTGGGTATGTCACCAATGTGCTTTCCGGTATAAAAAAATAAATAGCTTCCAACCAATAAAAATGCGGCCCCTAGAATTTTAAATAATCTTGTTGCCCGAGAAAACGACACGATGAGCATCAAGATCGCCAATATGCCGATGATGTAATTGATTCTTTCGCTCTCTATAAAAATATTGATCATATGAATAAGAAAAACAGCTGAATAAAAAATATAAAGATGGCTAAAGAGCATGTGATGTTTCATTTTTACCTCCAAAACGCACTAAACATAGTAAAAAGGCTGCGGACTGATCCATAGCCTTTTATATAAAAACATAATCTTAAATTGTCATACAACCGAATCCGCCATCTACACGAATGAAGGTGCCCGTAACAAAACCAGATGCTTTATCCGATGCTAAGTATATAGCGGCCCCTTGAAGCTCTTCTGGATTACCAAAACGATTCATCGGGGTGTGGCCCATAATTGATGCAATACGTTCTTCACTTAAAATTTTTCGATTTTGTTCGGCTGGAAAAAATCCAGGGATTATTGCATTTACGCGAATCCCATAAGGAGCAAATTCTCTTGCTAAAAACTGAGTTACACTATTAACCCCAGCTTTTGATGCTGAATAAGTGAAAACTTTAGATAAAGGGGTTGTCGAAGATACAGAGGAAATATTAATGATACTTCCTTTTCTGCTTTGTTCGACCATCCGCTTTGTAAAAATTTGCGTTGTAAAAACAAGCCCTTTTAAATTTACATCCATTATATCGTCCCACTCTTCCATTTCTATTTCAAAGAAAGGAGTGGAACTGTTTTTCCCAGGGGCATTTAATAAAATATCCCATCCACCTGACCACGCTTCAATTTCTTTTGCAAGCTTTTCGATTGATTCTCTAGAACTAACATCCCCGTAAAAAGATTTAGCGAGTCCGCCGTTTTCAATAATTTCCTTTGTTACAGCTTCTGCTTTCTCTAAATTTCTCCCGACAATGGCAAGTTTTGCGCCGTGTTCTGCAAAGCCTTTAGCAATCGAGCTGCCGAGCACACTATTTCCACCGACAGCTACTGCTACTTTTCCTGTCAAATCAAATATGTTACTCACCATTACTCCCCCAGTTCATCATTACCCTTTGTAATTTCCTTCCTCATCGAATTCCATTTCATATAATTCTGTTAAAGGCTCTAAATTTGGATGCTCTTTGACATAATCGAGAAGGTTTTCCGATACTTCAATCTCACTTATTTCTAATGTGTTTTTAATACGAACTAGTTTTACTTTAGTAAAATCAAAAATATTGCATGTTTTAATGGCGGCTTTGATACAGAGACGATCGTTTGCCAAAGTAGTTGCAATTTTCGTAGGTGCAACGACTGTTGAGGTTAACCCATTTGCATAGGTTGCTTCTCGATCCATCTTGTCAACAAGCCTTTGCGTTGTAAAATCTGCGGTTCCTACACCATTCGCGTTTCCTTCAGTCTCTTTTGTTAAATCTAAAACAGCCATTTTTGTTACTTCTGGTCCACCATGTGCATACGGAGTTGGGTAGCGTCCTGTAATGTTAGGATCCATCCCGTCTCCACTAATGTTTTTACCGATTTCATCGATGACGAGCAAATCAATTTGGTCAAAAAAGAGCTTTGGCAACAGTTGCTTTGCTAATTTTTGCAACTCTATTTCTTTTTCTTCAATTTCATCAGGAGTCATAACAGATACTTTTGCCACTTTGTCAAAGGCGTTTTCAACTGAAGCCACCGCAAATAAGATCGGCATTTTTGCCATAATCATTTTCGCCATTGCCGGAACGTGCTCGGCCATATATTTAAAGCCTAATTGATGACACGCTTCGGCCCCTTTTTGTTTTCCTAGTCCGATACTAATCATCTTCATAACTCCACTTTCAACTGGCCCGCGAAAAGCTGTATGAGGTTTAACTCGGTTTAAGACAACGATACCGTCCGCCTTTGAAGCAATTTTATCTACATAAACAGGAAGACCATTCGGCAATTCCCCAACTTTGATTACTTCCATCGAAGAACGGATTTCTGCATTGACCGCTTCTTCTGTAACACCCAAATGTTCAAGAACCGCTTTTTGCCCCTCTGCAGTCGCACCTCCATGACTTCCCATACTTGGAACAATAAATGGCTTTGCGCCTAATTCTTTTAAAAATTTTACCGTTAATGCAGTCATATCTACTATTCGATCGACACCCCGACTCCCAACAGCAATAGCAATCTCCATGCCTGGTTTAACGGTAGACCGGATTTTTTCTTGATTCAATTCAGCACTTAATGCCGCTTCAAAATCTTCAATCTTAGTAGCGTCAAAATTCTGTCTGACTTTTACCATCTTTGGAAGCGGAATGTCTTTTAGCAATTCCTCTAATATACCCAATTTTTTCACTCCCATCTTTTTGGTTTCTAAACTTGAATGTTGATATGGGCTACCCTTTACTGGAACATCTTTTGGCTATCCAGGAAGAAGTAGCCCTTACAGTTATTTTTCTAATCCAAAGTAACGCTTGGCGTTTTCATAGCAAATATTGCGTACGTATTTTTCTAGAAGAGTTATATCTTTAGGAGCTTTTCCTTCTTCTACCCAACTTCCTAGTAAGTTACATAAAATTCTTCTGAAATATTCGTGTCTTGGAAATGATAAAAAGCTTCGTGAATCGGTAAGCATTCCAATAAAATTACTTATTAAACCGATATTTGCGAGTGTCTTCATTTGGTCTTCCATACCATCGATTGTATCGTTATACCACCACGCAGTTCCAAACTGTACTTTTCCTGGCACTTCAGAACTTTGATAGTTCCCCGCCATCGAAGCAAGTACATCCCAATCTTTCGCATTTAAACTATATAAAATGGTTTTTGGCAGTTTATCTTTTTGCTCTAATGAATCAAGGAAACTAGCCAATTTATTGGCAATCAATAAATCACCAATTGAATCAAAGCCAGTATCTGGACCAAGTTTAGCAAACATGGGCTGATTATTATTGCGAAGTGCACCTAAATGTAGCTGCATCGCCCAGCCTTTTTCAGCATACAATTCTCCAAGCACGAGTAAAGTATATGTCTTAAATTTTTCAGCTTCTTCATCTAATACATTTTCACCATTCAAGCGTTTCTTAAAGATTTCATCAACTTCTTGTTTGGAAGCTTCTTTATAAAACATCACATCAATACCATGATCGGAACTTTTACAACCATGCTCAGCGAAATAATCTACCCTTTTAGAAAATGCGTCCAAAAACGCATCATAATCTTCAATCGATGAATTTGTCACTTCCCCTAATTTTTCCACCCAAGGCAAAAAGGTTTCCCGTTCAATAAACAAACCTTTATCAGGACGGAATGACGGGGAAACTGTCACTTCAAAACCTTCTTCTTTCAATGCTCGGTGACTTTCTAAATTATCTGTTGGATCATCAGTCGTTCCAACAAACTCAACTTTATCTTTTTTCAAGATAGAACGGACGGACAGTTCAGGAGTAGCTAGTTTTCTATTCGCTTCTTCCCAAATTGCCGGAGCGGATTTTTCATTTAATAATTCATTGATATCAAAATATCTTAATAATTCCAAATGAGTCCAATGGTATAAAGGGTTACCCAACGTATTCGGAACCGTTTCAGCCCATTTTAAAAACTTTTCGTAACCGCTTTTATTTCCTGTAATATAATCCTCATGAATTCCATTTGCGCGCATGGCACGCCATTTATAATGATCTCCACCAAGCCAAATATCTGCAATATTATCAAAATTTTTATCTTCTAAAATCTCATCTTGTTTTAAATGATTATGGTAGTCAATGATTGGCAAATCTTTTGCCGTATTATGGAAAAGCTCTTTTGCTGTTTCATTATATAGTAGAAAATCATCTGTTATAAAAGTTTTCATGTATTTGACATCCTTTCATTTAGAGGAATCGGGGCATTCTATATGGAATTTAATTTTTATTGAAATGCTCTAATTTTTATTATGAAACGACATTTGAATACTCTGCTTTAGAATCATCCGGTAGTACTTCGTTCATGCTTCCTGTACGATATCCAAGTAAATCTATCGATACATAGGAAAATCCTAGTGAAGTAAGTTCCAAATGAATTAATTCATTATGTTCAAGTATCTGCGCTATTTCTTCCGGTCTCACTTCAATACGAGCAACTCTACCATGATGGCGTACACGGACGGTAGATATTCCAAGTGATAATATAAATAGTTCCGCTTTATTTACTTGGTCGATTTTTCGTTGATCCAACTTTATCCCATAAGGTATTCTAGATGCTAAACTACAGGAAGCTGGTTTATTCCAGACAGGAACAGAAAATTGTTGAGCGAGTTCACGAACTTCATGCTTGTAAAGCCCCGCCTCTTGAAGAACACTTCGAACCCCTTCTTCCGTTCTAGCTTTCAATCCAGGACGGAAATCCTCCATATCGTCCATAATCATCCCATCCAACACATATGGATAGTTACGTTCCTCCGCCAATTCTTTTAAATGAGAATAGAGCATTTTCTTACTGTAATACCAGCTATCCGGATTATTGGCGACGATGAGTGGGTTATTTAATTCTTTTATTTCTGTTTGATAGACGTCTACCCCCATCTTTTCAGCAAGTTTTACTGCCCCTTCAAATTCTTCTTTTCGGAATAATTCGGAATGGACAACAACTGCTAGAACTTGATTGCCTAGCTCTTGCTGAGCATGCTTTAGAAGAAGGGCACTATCCACACCACCAGAAAAAGCGACTAACACTCGTCCCATGTCTTTTAAAATATTTCCTAATTTGCGATTCTTTTTTGCAAGTAAATCATCCATATTCATTTTCCTCCTCTCTTTATTTTAAAGGCTTTGTTCATCGTAAATTGTTTATTACAAAATCATGCAAAAAATATCTTTGATAAATAGATGATAAATGTAACCGTAATCGCGCTGCTAAATGTTGAAAATAATACGATTTGTGCTGCAAAATGCGGGTGGTTATTATACTCCTCCGCAATGACCGCACTATTAACAGATGTCGGCATCGCTGAAGCAATAAACAAGGCTTGGGCAATAACTCCTTTCATTCCAAAAAGAAATATGATGCCTAGTGCAATCGCTGGGCCGATGATTAGGCGAAGCAACAAACTGCAATAAACTTTGGAAAGTCCAGAAGTAAATTTAATTTCAGCAACTTGTGCACCTAATGTAAATAGTGCAAGGGCAACCATCCCATCAGCAATATAATTGGCCGGAACAAATATAAATGAAGGAATAGCTATATCCAGCATATTTAAACTAATCCCGAATACCATTGCATATAACACCGGCATTTTAAAATAATTCAACATCGCTTTTAATTTTCCTGTATTTACTGCTTGCAAAGAAAATATTCCATATGAAAATACGAAAATATTTTGCATTGTTAGCATGATGACTTGAATGGACATTGCAAATGGATCACTTTTAAATACTAGATCATTCACTGGAACTCCATAATTGCCAGAGTTAAAAAACATGACACTATTCGTAAAAGTCGTATTTTTCGCTTTCTCAAGACCGATTGCTTTGCCAATGAAATAAGAAATCACATATAGAATGGCAACATATACGATAAAAAATAACAATACATTTAAAAATAGTTTAGCAGAGAAATGTGTACTATATAGCTTTGCAAAGATAAACCCCGGGACAAGAAAGTAAATATTTAATCTAGCTAAGGTTTGAATATTTAAGCTTAATTTTCTTTGAATGAAAAAACCTATTCCCATTAAAATGAATACAGGTAAAATGATATCTTTTAATATGAAAAGTAACTCCATCCAGCAGTTGCCCCTTTCAGTTGTTCAGCATTATGAACTCCCCGCCAAATGGAATATCCAGTTGTTTCAGTTCATCCTTTTTAAAGTCCCAAAGTTTCTAAATGTTTTCCAATATGAAGCACTAACGCTCTTGTATATTCATCCTCATTGTCATCAAGTGTTTTAAAGAATTCATCTTTAAACAATGGTGCTCCGTTTTCATCTTTAGCAGTTAAAATCAATCCATATGTGACATGAAGAACTTGACGAGCAGCATCATTATTCATATAGTCTGCTAGATTGTCATCTGAAACGGAATCAAGAGGAACGATAGTATCCATGTCAGGAGTTATATGATAGTATTTCAAGGCCACATCTAAATTTTCTAATGCAAACGCATGCATCCTTCTATACAAATCAGGATTCGTTTTTGCGATAACTCTTACTGCTTCAAGCCAGTTTGTACCAGCTGTTTTTACGTGGACGACACCTTTAGTATATTTTGCAATGATTGGGAACACTTTAAATTTATCACTTCCTGAATGGATGCTTAGCTTATAACCAAAATACTCAGCAATCAGTGCATGCTCACTTAATTCACGTTCGAATTGCTCAACGTCTCCTATATAATCGATTCCTTTTTGGAATTCCCCGCAGAATCGTGGAGCTAGACTGTTCACCTTTACTCCTTTTGATGTTAATTCATTCGCAACAAAGAAATGTGCCATTGGAGATGTCACTGTTTCTGTTTCATCAATGGAAATTTCAAAATCAAAGTTACGATCCAGTTTACTGATATACTCATTATAAACATAAACCATATAGTTAAGCGCTTCGTTATACTCTAGAACATATTTAATTAGTGTTTCTTCATCAAAAGAAAGCGATAGTATATTTACGTCAAATATTTGATTTAAATATCTTTCGTTGTAATATTCCTGAATATCTTGTGGTAGCTTTTCAAACTCAGTCCGCACTTCCTCTAAAGACTTTGCATCAATTCCTGTTGGAATATAATCTGAGCAATCTAGTGTCAACATCGAGATTCCAAGTTCCAGTGCTATTTTGATGTCACTTTCTTGCTTAATGTGGTCGCCATCCGCTCCATAACCACCTTCATATCCTTCTTGAAAAACAGCAAACGCTGCTGCATCAAGCATATCGTTCATCGTACGATTCGTTAAAGATAATTCGCGGATACTTTGTTGGGCAAGAATTGGTTTCACATTATGACCTTTAATTGTTTCAATATGGCCTGGTGATGCAATACCTAGACGATCCCCCAATCCCATTGTTGCTATTTTTGTTCCGAATGCACGTGGGACAGTAAAATCGAAATAGCGATTTAGGACGAGACGATTTTCATGGCTTAATGGGCAAACCTTTCCATTCCCTATATTCTTACCTTGCAATTCATCAAAAAGAGTCCCTTCACCGACAGTAACAATGTATCTGTTGCCATTTGTTTTTACCATTAATAATCGGACATGCTCATGATCTTTAAATGACTTTTCATAAACCTTTACATTTTCAGTATTAGACACTACTTTTCCTTGTTCTAACTGTTCGATTACGGACTTTAATTTTTCCATATTTATCACCCTTTTTGATTGTTGTATTTTCAGAAGAATTTTTTAAAAATAAAGCGTTATCATAATTAAACTCATCAAAAATAACAACGTTGTTATTTCTATGATAGACCATTTAACTTGTTTACGCAACGTGTGATTTTTTTAAAAACCATAAAAATTTCAAGCTAGAAAACAAGCTTCCTTGTCTTCTAGCTTCTAAGTACACTTCTTATTTTCTCTTTTCTAAATCATCAATAGCTGCTTGAAGTTTATTTATTTCCACTCTTAAATCTTCTTTTGCCTTTATTTTTTTAATTGCTTTTTCAGCATTATTGATAGCCTTTTGTAAAGCTGCATAAGAGGTGCCTGTATACATTCCCTTATTTTTAATCGAATTTGCTTCTTTAATTAATTTTTCTAAATTAACTTTTGGTTCGATGACACGTTCAAACGTATCCCATAAATCTCCCCACTGAATATTTCCATTAACATCCCGCTTAACGGAAACGATATTCCCTTCTTCGTCATAGTTGAAAATCTGGTTCAAACTATCAAGAATGGCTGTAGGAAGAATTTCCCCTTCTCCATTTATGGACTCCGTTCCGTTGAAGAAATAGTTTTTATCTGAAATGGACGCTTGTGGATAGCTATCTTTCACTTTTCCAGATGTTCTAATGGAAGCAAAACCATCAATCGTAAAATCTGTTGGAATATGGTTATACGTTGTAAAACTTAGATTCGCTCCATCATTATTAAAGCTAATATTGTTCTCAGCAATGACCCCTGGATTACTATTGCTTGTAAAACCATAAGCTCCATTTCCAAATGCGATGCTATTTCTAATCACGTGCGGAACATGGATCCCTTCTCCACCAAGTTTAAATCCATTTTTATCCCCGCTGCCTTCGTAGCCATTGGACAATCTACCATTATTAAATGCAATACTATTTTCAATCGTCACTGCACCAATAGCTCCAGTTCCAACTTTTGTATATAAATCCCAACCGTCATCAATATTATTAAATGCGATTGTACCTCTAAAAATATTGCCTTCTCCAGACGTTAACTTAGCGGCAAATCCATCGGCATTATTTTCTGATGGGTCGCGATTATCAAAAGAGATGGAATTTATAATCAAATTATGAGAAGGCCATTTTGATTTATCAGGATCGTCATCCGTTCTGCTTATTTGTAGACCAGTGTCGCCATTTTCAAACGTACTGATGTTTACAATTTCATTATGGCTGCCGCCAATTGTATATCCTTTTGTATTTCCTGCTGAACGGGCAAAATCAATTCCTTCGACATGCCAGTAGCTGCCGTTATGAATGACTCCCTCTGATTTTTTATCAAAATCTATTAAAGGCCTTGTTTTAGCATCTGGATCGGCTATTAAATATTTCATATCTTCTTTTGTGCCGTCATTATATTTTTTAATTTCTAGAGGTGATTTGCGCACATAATGCCCCTCTTGAACGATAATTTTTTGACCCTTCATAACAAAATCAATCGCTGTATCTAAATCAAGCGGATGTTCTTTCGATCCATCTCCACTTGCAGTTCCATTCGGCTCGATGTAAATATCCCCATCTTCTTTAAAAGTTTTATTAACGACCGTAAAATTTCGTATGATTTTACTGTAATCTGTTAACAATTGTGTATCGTCAGGTAGGAAGGTAATACTGAAATTCGTATTTTTATTGGCAGGTAATTCAGTCATGAGTTCAAGAATTTGACCGGATTTAATTTCCGTATTCTCTGCAACCATTTTTTGATTTTCTTTTATGATTATCGTTCCACCCACATTCGCTCTTACCATGAATGAATATTTCGTATCTGATGTTTTATCGAGTGATAAAATTTCAATTTCTGGCATTATTGGTTCTGAAGGTGGCAATACTCTTGGTGGATCCGTCTTTGCTGACGTTACAGAGAACTCAATATTACGAACCTCAATCGTTGCGAGTCGCGCTGTGAAAAATCCGATATACATTTTGCCATCTTGAACGTCTAATATATCTGGTTCAAAAATTATTTCTTCCGCTTCGTTATTCAGTTTTCCAATAAACCCGCTATTCGTCTTAGCTAATGTTAAGCGATAGTTTTCTGCGGTATTCGAAGCATTGGGCCGCTCATTTTTTAGCATTCTTTTTTGAATCCCCTGGCTTCCTTCCCCATCAGAATTTAAAACTCCGGTGCGAACAAATAATTGAGTACCGTTATCTTCCCTTGTTCCACCACTAAAACCACCGATAGCTGCAATATTTGAAGCAAATACCCCAGAATCATTTGCCGGACCAATAGCATCACGAGCCATAATTCCAAAAGATTCTTGGCCGTCATAAGGAGTTTTTGCGTACTCAATGACTTTTATATCTCCGGATAGAACAAAATTATCTTCCTTTGCATCTAATTCTGTATAGTAAAACGTAATTCCATCATGGTCCCCAGTAACCTTTCCTCCTCCTTCCTCAGCGACGAGCTTAATCGCTCCATCTTCCAATTTTTCAATATAGTTGCGTGCATTGGAGGAAGATTGTCCAAAACGAATTTGCTTCCATTCAGGAATGTTTTCCTCTCTTACTGTAACTTGGAAAGAAATTGACTTCAAAGTATCGTCTGCTGGAACAATAGATATCGTATATGTTCCTGTTGATTTTGAATTAAATTGTGACGTATCCAATATATAATCAGTTTCTTCTAGAGGCACTCTTTCTGAATTTGTGTACACTTTAGAAACCACTAATCCAGAAGTATCAAATTCCTCGCCTACTAAATATGTTGTTTTTGGGTAATCTGTTACCTCTAAGCCGCTTATTTCTTTTTCAATGACTTCAACCGAAAAGGTAGTTGTTTTTCCTTTATGAGAAACGGTGAGTTCATTTTCACCAATAGATTCGGAATCAAATCCGCTGACCTTGTATTCATTCTTCATTAGGCGGACTTCTGAACCGTCATTATAATGGGCGTAAACGTTCATCCCAGTAAGATTTAATTCTTCACCAAGGAAATATTTCATTTTTGCTGGAGCTTTGCGAACTTCCAGATTTGTTAACTCGGCATTATTTACGTTTACTTTAAAAGAAGTTGTTTGATCCGGCGTTTCTGTTGAAATGATACTTACAGGAATAGTACCTGCCGTTTTAAAAGCATAGCCTTCTTCGCTAACTTTTTCTCCAGCAACTGAAACTTCATATTGATCTTTTTCAAGCTTAGCCACCTGATATCCATCGTTGTATTCCGCCATGACAACTAAACCTTCTGAATCAAGATAGTCACCTATATAGTAATCCGTTTTTGCCGGAAGATATTTAATAAACAAATTCGTTACTTTTAAACTTACGATTGTCAGCTCTAATTGGGCAGTAATACCGTTGTAATGAATCGTAATTGTATTCGGCCCCATTGTACTGCTATCAAATCCAGTCACAATATAATCAGTTTCATCTAACATTTCCGTAGTACCATCTAAATATTCAGCCGAAACTTGCAGTCCTGTTAAGTCCAATTCTTCCCCTTGCAAATATTCTGTTTTCATCTTGCTTGAATCAACGTTCAAGCTTTTTACTATTCGATTATCCACATCTAAAGATACATTATGGAAGGTGACAATCGTATCCCTTGCTGCATAAATTCCTGCGTAAAATTCGTCTTGAAATATATTATCCAATGTAAACGGCTTACTCACTTCTCCATTTACAGACACAACATATGTATCACCAGATTTTTTAATACTGAAATCATATTCATCTCCGGCTGATGGAATGGTTGGATCAAAAGGCGGTAATTTCGTTTGAACTTCTTGTTTATAAAATCCTTTAATTTCTTGATCTATTGCACCCACTGCTACATAGTTAGATTCATGCCCACTTGAGCTCCAATGCTCACCAACTTCGTCACGAAGCATCAAACCGAATGAAACTTGATTATTCGCTCCAAAGCTTTCCGCTTTTGCTGTTGCCCGCAATTCAAAATTAGCGTTTGCCGGCAATGCTTGATAATAGAACGATAATCCATCTACGGTACTGGAAATTTTTCCACCCAACGCTTTGATTTGTATAGCTCCATCGTCCTGAATAATCGGCTCAGGATTATTTGTTTTGTTTGTGTTTGAACCGAATGCACGGAAAGTCCACTCACTTTCAGCCTTCACGTTGAGATGAAAATGTGGTATTAACAATAGAAATACCATAAATAACGATAAAAGCTTTTTACATTTCTTCATTGATATCCCTCCAACTTATATACTTAACTATAAAAACCTATTACAAATTAGGTAAAAAGAACTACTTTTCCCAATATTACAAAAATAATAATCATAAACATCCTGTTTTTGATTAAATAGGCAGACCTTTTATTCCGTTTTTTCAGTCTGCCTATTTTGTTCCCTACAAAATTAAAATTCTACTAAATCATCTACTTTTACTGCTTGTCCAGTTTTTAATGAGAGATTTCCAGCAATTCCTGTCAAAATGGATATGGCTCCGTCAACGTGAGATGCTGCGCGATGAAATTCGTCCTCTTTCGGCGTTCCGAATAGATCGTCTAATAATAATGGATCTCCTCCACCGTGACCTCCTTCGCCTTCGACGATTTCCACTTCATAAGGCTCTCCGAACATAGGTAAGATGCGAATCGATTTTTCTTCCAGTTTTCCCTCGTCACTCTTCTTACCACCTGAGTTGATATACGACTGCTCGCGGACTTGAACTTCCATTCTTCCTTTACTGCCATTAAAAGTAATAATAAATCCTTCCCAAGGTAGATACGCATTTAACGAATAATTCATAATCGCTTTATTTTTATATTGAACGACTACAGCCAATGTATCCTCAATACTTATTCCATCTCCGAAAACACTTTGATCTCGCTGATATCCATCTTCTTTTTCCGCATCTAAATACATCGCTTTTAAATGTAGATTATCTTCCAGACTAATCGCGAAAGGATCATTTTTAGCATATTCGATTCCATGCGCTCGCTGATAAAATTGTGTAACTCCCCGTGTTTCTGCATTTTCCCTGCCATAAAAGCGCAACCCGCCTGCAGCATAAACAGTGTCCGGCTGAGTATTTAACCAAAAATTGACTAAATCAAAATGGTGAGTTGATTTATGAACTAATAATCCGCCGCTATTATTTTTATTACGATGCCATCTTCGAAAGTAATCCGCACCATGCTGCGTATCTAACGCCCATTCAAAATTAACCGAGAAAACTTCACCAATGACACCATCTCTAATGATTTCACGAATTTTCGTATTATGTGGAGCGTAACGATAATTAAAAGTAACCCTTACTTTATTGCCAGTCCGTTTAATTGCATCGATAATTTGCTGCGTTTTCTCTGCATCAACCGTCATCGGCTTTTCTGTAATGACGTCACAACCGAGTTCCAACGCTTTTATTATATATTTATGATGTGTCCGGTCCATGGTCATAACAATGACAATATCAGCCTTTTCGTTTTGAATCATTTCCTCAAATAGATCTGATTTATATGTAGGAATTCTTGGGTGATCGTATTTCTCCTCTAACAGCTGATTAGCATAATCCATTCTTATCTGATTGATATCACAAAATGCGACTAGCTCACACGTATCGCGATAATCTCTTGCCATCGCACCGTAGAAAAATTCAGCTCTTCCGCCCGTTCCGATCAGCACATATCGTTTACGCATAAAATCATCTCCAATTCATTTTTTCAGGATTATTCCAATCACAGCACTATCAGCTTTTTTGTCGCAGTTATGCGGCGATTCTGATTCTTGCGCCGCACTACTCTGGTATTTGCCACCGGTTCTGCTGCGATTCGTACTCTTGAGCAGCATTTCTCCAGTGTTTGGCATTGCTTCAGCTACGATTCGAACTTTTGCACGGCATTACTCTATAACTTGAAACTCGTTTTGCCACGATTGACATCCTAAAATAAAAAATAATACACCGTTCACCGTTTTCCCCTATCTAATTATTTCTTTTCTATAAAAAATCACCAGTAAGCTTTTCTACTAACCAATCAAATAATTTACCCACCGTTCAAAAATAATTGATTATCACAATGAATATGTAGATAGAGCAATTCTTGATTATTATTTCATTTTTATTAAAGGTTACAAACAAATTAATGAAAACGTTGTTATTCTATGTTAAATTAAATAAAGTAAATCAAATATAAAACATGATTTTAGGTGAAAAGTATGAGTGTAACGATTAAAGATATTGCAAAAATAGCTGGAGTTAGTTATTCCACAGTTTCCAAAGCGTTAAATGATAGTCCATTAGTCAAACCTACTACAAAAAATCGTATACTCAAAGTGGCAAAGGAAATGGGATACGAACCGAATTTTGCAGCCCAAAGACTTGTTTCCAAGCAAACTAAAATTATCGGTTTAATATGGCCAACGATTGAAAGGGTCGTTCTCTCCACTTTAGTGACGAATATTAGCAATGAAATTAGAAAAACACCATACTCCATGATTCTATCCGTAGAGCCAATCCCCGCTTCACTTGAAGCCTTTAAACGCTTTCAAGTAGACGGAGTCATTTTATTTGATGAAAATATCGATATCCTTATTGAACCGACGACTAGACCTCTACTTGTATACGGCGTTGCTGATAAAGTAAATAAGTATTTTCCAATCGTGGACCCTAACCATGAGCAAGCAATGTTAGAAGCAGTAAACTATTTATATTCTGATTTAGGACATACAAAGATAGCTTATATCGGTGATTTTTCCAACAGTGATCGGATGCAGATGGAAAAATTAAAAGGTTTTAAAAAAGCGATGAAGCATTTTGGCTTATCGATCGCCCCCCATTTCTTAATAGATACAAAAGGTCTTGATTGGTATGACGGATATAACGCCGTAAGCAAGCTACTCGAAAATTCTAATCATCCGACAGCAATTGTTGGAGGGAGCTATGATATTAGCGGTGGAATCATTCGCGGAATCAAGGAAAAAAAGCTGCAGATTCCAAATGATATTTCTATCATCAGTTATGATAACATCCCCCAAATGGCAAATATGGAAATCCCTTTAACAAGTATTGGGGTTCCTGTCGACAAATTAGCAGCTGAAATTGTTCGTTCTATTATCGAACTGATTGAAAATAAAAATCTTCATCCAAGCATTCGTAAAATGACTCCGGAATTAAATATTCGCAAATCTTGCGCTACGATTAAAAAATAATGCTAAACCTTTTAAAGAATACATGAATTCTTTAAAAGGTTTTTTGTTTTCTCATCATCACTTTATTCCCTTTTAAAAGAACTGTCTTCTGCTGTCTTTTAGCAACATAACTTGAAATGATTTTCCCAGCCATTGAGGCTAAAAATTGTTGGAATAAAACGGCTGTCACAGTGGGAAACGCAACTGCAGCTGGAAAATAAGTAACCGCCAACGAAGCTCCTACCCCTGTATTTCGCATTCCACTATTATACATCAAGCTAATAGCGACTTGGTCATCCCATTTGCATATTTTAGCAATTACAAATCCTATCACGTAGGCAAAGCAAGCCATCAAAAATACAATGATCGCTAAAATAATGGTTTTTCCGTCCATCTGTTTAAAAAATGGAGCTACTACTGCACTATTGATAAGAATAACTAATAAAATGGCCATCTTAGAAAAAGGTGCCAACGTCGAAGAAAGAATGGATGTATGCTGAGATTTTAATAATTGATTAGCCAATAATCCGAGTAAAGACGGAATTACTACCATAATCAATAGACCCATCATAAGCCCGGCAGTATCCATTTCAACCTGTGCTCCGACTAGAATATTCAATGTAAACGGCACAAGTAATGGAGATAAAAGCGTATTCACTAAAATAATCGCCAATGTCACTGCACGATTCCCGCCATATATGGATACCCACATTAAAGTAACGACACCCGTCGGAATTGTAAAAGCTAAAACAAACCCAATAATGATAAAAGGATCCTCATTAAATAAAGCTTGCCCCACACCAAAAGCGATAATTGGAAGAATACCTTGAATAATCAACATACCCACAATGACTGGAAGCGGCTTCGTTAAAGTGGCGCGTAATTCTTTAACATCCAACCCAATACAACTTGCAAAACTGATAAAAGCAAACACCCATTTTACGATAAAAGATACGGAACTTAATGATGAAAAAACGGTCACTCCGAGTACAACACATACAGGTGTTAAATACGGCATCCATCGTTGTAAAAAACCATTTGTGCTTTGTAACAACCAACATCCCTCATTTCACTTTTAAACTAAGCTGCCATATTGCTTCATTAGCGAAAAGGGACGTTCCCAACTTACTTGAATTACGTTATAAAGAACTACCCCTGCACTCAAATGCTTGTATGTTAATTTATTTTGAATAGTACCCTCCAATATTCCCTTCTTGCTGCTGCAAACATTAACGTCAAGATTGCATTGGAACTTTCCTTTCCTCAGCCAATACTTCTTCAATACGAATAGGGCGATTTTCTTTTACAGACCGCCATACGGCTTCCCCAGTTGCCACTGCATAAGCACCATCAATTGCTCCAGACAATATTTTATACGGTCTTGTCGAATCCACTCCTAAAAACAAATCCTCCAACAAGATAGGATCCGCCCCACCATGTCCACCCTCTTTTAAAACGACATGAATATTTTCTTTAGATCCAAAGAGTGGGTAATAATCAATTGTTTGATCAGTTGTTGGGAAAGGTGTTCTTTGTGGAGCATGGAATTCTTTCGTCTCAATTCTTCCTTTCGTACCGTTAATGGCTAATCGATATCCTTCATATGGTAATGAGAAATTAACGGAATAACTTAAAAGTGCTCCACCATCATATCGTACTGTTGCAGAATAGACATCTTCTATATTAATCTCTGAATCAAAAATACATTGATCAGGTCGGTATCCCGTGTAGTTTCCATTTATCCTTCCAACTTTTACAGTTCCTAAATGATCATCTTCAACGACTGTAGAGGCACTTCTGGAATTCCATCTTTTATAATACTCGCAGTTTAGTTGTTCTGAACACGTCCCACAAAATCTGCCGTCGAGTTTTTTTGGATTTAATGGACCTTCTGCCCCGTAATAAAACAGATCTCCAAAAGCAAACACTTCCACAGGTTTTTGATCAATCCACCAGTTTACGAGATCGAAATGGTGAGAGCTTTTATGAATGGATAGTCCACCTGAATATTCACGCTTTCGATTCCAGCGTTGGAAGTAACTGGAACCATGATACGTGTCGATATACCAATTTAAATCAATAGACGTTACTTTCCCGATTTTACCTTCTAATATTAGTTCCTTAATTTTAGTATGAATAGGACCGTAGCGATAATTAAAAGTGACGGTCACTTTTCCTTTACTTTTCGCTTCCGCCTCTAGTATTCTTCGGCAATCTACACCCGTTGTTGCCATAGGTTTTTCAACTATCACGTCTAAATCTAATGCCAATGCCTTAAGAACATAGTCAACATGTGTATCGTCCCTACTCGCTACAATAATCGCATCTGGTTTCGTTTCATTGACCATTTGCTCAAAATCATTTGAATGGTATTCTGATACATTCGCTACTTCTGGATGTGCTAATTTACAAACTTCAAATCTCCGATTATCAATATCGAGAAGTGCAACAATTTCACTCGTTGTTGAAAACGTATTAACAATTGGACCGACAAAAAGCCCAATTGCACGATTACTTACACCACAGATGGCATATCTTTTTTTCATGATGCAATCCACCTCTATTATCAAAATTTACAATGTTGTTATATTTTTGTGATCCTCTGTTTAAACGAGGCTCTTTCTTAAAACTATATAATGTTGGTTAAGATACCACACCAGTAATACCCTTTTTCATTTTTATCCTCTCAATTGAAAGAAATGATTGGTGAACGAGCCACATATTAAAATGAACGAGGAGACTCACTGCAAATAACGGAATAAAACCTGGCAGGAATATTAAAAAATAATAGGTTGCCACACCAGTAATCAGCATGCTAATCAAGTTAAAAGGATGTAAAAACGCAATCAATAAAGCTTGTTTCACATACTGAATTAACTTTAATTGATAGTGAACGTATACAGGAAAAATATACATTATCATCATGATAAAAACGATTGCCATTAGTAGCATGATAAAACTCATAATTGAATAGATCGTACCTTCAAAACTTCTAAAAAAAGTTAAATTAAAGTAGATTAAATAGCCGCTTAAAAGCAATAAATACCCTAATCCATTGGCACGCAAAAACTCTGACCGATAAACCTTCCAGAACGTCTTAACAAGTGGTATATCTTCCTCGCCCATCGCGGTTTTCCTCGCAATAGAATACAACGCGATTGTACTTGGCATCGCTCCTAAGACAATACCACCTAATAATGTAAACACAACCCATAAAGCATTAAGGTAAAAGAAGTACGTAATCCATTTACATAGATTATAAATGCCTAATAGCAATCGGTTCATTTGCATAACTTTCACTCCGAATCTTCTTAGCTATTAAATCAAATTGGGCAATAAACGTTGCATTTGAATACAAGCAAGGACAAAGGAACCTACTCCATGCAAGTCATTTTGACATTTTTCGCGCTCAATATAGTGCTTATAGTCGCCAACACCTGTCCCAATGCAAATATCCGGCATGACAAAGCGGCCGTCTTCTGTGAATTTCATTTTTCGAAGCAACCCGCGGAAAGCTTTTATGACATGATTTCTATACTGGTGACCAATATGTCCATCATTCATGGCACGTGCTATCGTGTAAATAAATAAGCTAGAACATGATGTTTCAAGCCAATTATCAGGCTGTTCCCCTTTATCAACGACTTGATGCCATAGTCCCGTTTCGTCATCCTGGAAACGAATTAATCCTTCTATCAGGAACTCCAAGGATTCTATCAATTCAGTACGCCGTGGATCATTCTCTGGTAAGAAATGCAAAATCTCATTAAACGTAATCCCATACCATCCAATCGCACGTCCCCAAAACTCCGGTGCACGGCCAGTTTCTGGATCTGCCCATCGCTGTTTTTTACTTTCATCCCAAGCATGATAAAACAATCCTGTTTCTGTATCTTGGGTGTACTTTCTCATCAGCTTTTCTTGGTATAGAACCATTTCCAAAAGTCCTTCTCCACCAAATTCCCTTTCATAATTCATCGCGAAGACTCCACCCATATACAACCCGTCAAGCCACATTTGATAAGGGTAGCGATCTTTATGCCAAAATCCACCCTCTTTTGTCGTATTGAAGGTTGGAAACATCGAAATTAGCTTATCAGCGGCTTTTTTATAGCGTGTGTCTCCAGTTCTACGATGAAGGGAAAAGAGAAGCAAACCTGCTTGAATCGCATCTAATTCACTTCGATTAAAAAGGAAATTCCCCTCTTCATCAACCAGATGGTCTACGTACGCTTTACTATATTCATAGTAAGCTTCATCGCCAATTTGCTCATATAGCTCCTGCATACTGACTAAAAAGACTCCTTGATGGTAGTGCCATCTATTCGCAGGCGGAAGCTGATCTGGTTTGTATGTTTTCATCAAAGATTTACAAGCTTCCTCTGCCCATTGAAGAGGACTTGTAAGAGTTTGGTGCTTAACACTTATCATCGTTCATGTACCATCCTTTTTCATATTGTATAGCTCCATGCGCTAGGGGCTCGAGGTGAAATATCTTGAGTCAATAATAGTCAAAAAACGTACGTTTTTTTCTCAAAACATTTACTAGTCGCCCCTGTTCAAGCGCCTTCCGCTTTTCTTACGATTTCAATCCACTCGTACTGATACCTTCTACAATATATCTTTGGAAGATAAAGAAGATAATAAAGACAGGAAGAATACTTACCGTCGTCATCGCAAACATTGCTCCCCAGTTTGTAACCGCATTTGGATCAGAGAATAACTTTAATGCTAGAGAAATAGGGTATTTATCTGGTGTCGACAAATAGAGCAATGGCCCCATAAAATCGTCCCAACGCCAATAGAAAGAGAAGATTGCAGCCGTCATCATGGCAGGAACGACTAAAGGTACAATAATTCTAAAGAATATAGAAATGGAATTACATCCATCGATTCGAGCTGCTTGATCTAGTTCAGTAGGTATCGTTCTAATGAATTGCATAATCAAGAAAATGAAAAATGGTACGCCGAAAAAGGTCGGTAAAATAAGTGGCAGGTACGTATCAACCCAGCCAAAACTATTAAACATAATATATTGTGGTATCATGACCATTTCATACGGCAACATCATCGTTAACATCATTAGGACAAACCAAAACTTTTTTCCAGTGAATTTAATCCTGGAAAATCCGTAGGCGATAAAGGTAGAGGATATAATACTACCTATTGTTGCTATAAAGGTGATAATAAATGAGTTTTTAAAGAAAGTAGTGAATGTGATGCCTCCAAATCCTTTCCAACCTTCTTTAAAATTCGAAAAATCCCAAACTGTTGGAATAAGTTTATGCGCATCAACAAAGACAGTAGAGCTCTCCTTAAATGAACTCATGGTCATCCAGGCAAGAGGATACAACATCATTGCGGAAAAAATAATGAGCCCCACATGTAGAAGGATTTTGTTTATTTTCTTTTTTGTGCTTATTTTCATTGTAATAGGCTCCTTTCCTTATTAATCACTGTAATGTACCCATTTGTCTGAGCTTTTGAATATAAGTGCAGTGAAAAATGCGATAATGATGAGCATCACCCACGCCATAGCTGAAGCATAACCCATATCAAAGAATTCAAATGCTCTTCTATACATATATAAAACATAAAGTAATGTACTGTTCATTGGTCCGCCATTCGTTACGATAAAGCTTGGTGTAAAGGCCATAAACCCTTGAATTGTTTGCATGACAGTATTGAACAAAATAACCGGTGTCAACAACGGAATTGTAATCCTAAAAAATTGCTGCCAAGGTTTCGCCCCATCCACACTAGAAGCCTCATAATACGTTTGTGGGATATTCCTTAATCCTGCTAGGAAAATGAGCATGGAAGAACCAAATTGCCATCCATATAGTGCAACTAACGTCCAAATCGCTGTATCTGGATCTCCTAACCAAGAATGAGTAGGTAAGCCAAGCACAGCCAAAATAGAATTTAGTGCACCTTCAAGACCAAATAATTGCTTCCACATAATCGCAATCCCAATACTGCCTCCTACAACAGAAGGTAAATATAATAGTGTTCTGTATATACCAGCTGCCTCGACTACTTTATTTAAAACAACGGCAACGGCAAGAGCGAACACTAGACGTATTGGAACAGCTGTAGCAGCATACATAAAAGTTACGTTTAGAGAAGTCTTCCAATTTTTATCAGCAGTGAACATTCTTTCATAGTTTCCTAAACCAATCCAATTTGCCTGACCACCCATTGTATAGTCAGTAAAAGATAGATATAAAGAATAAAGAATAGGATACAAGGTCAAGCCAATTAATCCTATTATAAAAGGCGAGATAAATAGATAGCCTATTCCCTCTTCATGATCGGATTTTAATTTTCGTCTGCTAACTGTTTTTATTGGAGTCGCGGGTGCAATTTCGGACTTATCTAATGCCACTCCCCTCACCCTTTCTATAATGTAATCTGATATAAAGGGTCCTGGTCATTTTCATGAACACAGGACCTGTTTTCTTTTCAGCATTAATTTAACGTTTCAAAATAGCTTCTGCTTCTTTTCTAAACTCAGCTGCTCCTTCTTCTGGTGACAACTTTTTGTACATAACCATTTCATCTATATTAGCTAGTTCATTTAATACTTCAGAAGCTGTTGCAGGGAAGTTGGAATCAATTGGTGAACTGTGATCTGTAACGTATTCAATGTACTCGAATACTTTTTTATCAACATCGCTTAAATCAGCGGACATTGCATTTCGAATTTCTTCTTTAATCGGAATACCGCGATCTGTTCCACCTATATTGAAGACTTCAATAGTATTTGTGAAGAAGTCTATAAATTTAGCAGCTTCCTCTTTCTTCTTAGAGTTTTCAGCAATTGACCAGAACATAGCTGGTTTCAAATACATACCTTTTGCGTTATTAGCTCCGGGTAAGAGATTTAAATTAAGTTCTCTTCCAGAGGCATCTGTTACAACTCCAACTTGGTTGGACCATCTCCAGTCAATGGCTGCTTTTCCGTGAACAATCAGCTCATCTTCAGGACCTTGTACTTGTTGAATAACATCATAACCAGGCATGGCCCCTTCTTCATATAGCTTTAAGTTTCTTGTGAAGTAATCCACTAATAACTTATCATCGTCATATCCTAGACCTGTTCCATCTTCGTTAAACAATTTAAACCCTTGCTCTCTTAAATAATATTCAAAAATATTTTTCGGCTCTGGTAGACGAGCGCCAAATTTTCCAGTTTTATCTTTTACAGTACGCACAATATTATCAAAATCTTCCCAAGTCCAGTCATTCTTCATTTCCACGCCAGCTTCTTCCATCATAGCAGGATCATACAAAGCTGTAAGAGCGTTCGTCCCTGTAGGAATTCCTAATAGCTTTCCACCCTTAACTCCTGAATCCATAATCGTGTCGCTTACTCCAGCAACATTAATGGCACCGCTTTCAACGAAAGGTTTTAAATCAGCTAATAATCCTTGTTCAGCGTAGAGGTTTAAATATTCTCCAAAGTTTTGTTGCATAATATCTGGTAAGTTATTACCCGCAGCTTGAGCGGCCATTCTTTCAAAATACCCATCAAATCCTGTAAATTCAGGTTCAATTTTCACATTAGGATTTTGCTGCTCATAGAGCTCGATAATTTTCAGAGTCATATCATGGCGCCCTTGGGATCCCCACCAAGACATCCTTAACGTTACTTGTTCATCCTTACCTGATTTTTCCTCTGATTTATTTCCATCATTTGCTTTAGCGTTGTTATTGTTATCCGCAGATCCTTGTTGTGATCCACCAGAACAAGCAGTTAGAATAATGGATAACGCAAGCGCTAACATAGAGAACCAAAACTTTTTCATCATTTTCCCCCTCATCTTTTCCTTTGAAAGCGTTTACTCTTTCTACATGTAAATATATAGTATTGAAGCATTAGGAAAAATAAAAATTTCAGACGTCATTGTTTAAAAAATAGACGTCTTTTTCCATATAATTTGTTAAACTGTTGAATTCCGCTCCAGGGACTACGCTTTTCCTTTGCGGCTACGAGATCACCATGCCTCCCAACTTTATATAAGGCTAAAAAGATAAAAAAAGGGAAGACTTTGCATCTTCCCTCCTCATCCATTAGCTATGCCGTGTCCATGGTGGTTTATATATTCAGTTGGTGTAAATCCAGTCTGTTTTTTAAACACTTGGCTAAAGTATCGAGGATTATTTCCAAACCCAACTTCCTCTGCTACCTCAAACATTTTAAATTCGTCTGTCTGCTCAAATATCTCAATAGCACGATTGATGCGCCGTTTCATTAAATAAAGTGAGAACTTTTCACCTATTTCTTTCTTAAACAGCTTGCCTAAATAATCGGAATTCATGTAAACGATCTCATTTGCAATTTTAGATAACGTTAATTCCTCTTCGTCTAAATGTTCATCTATATATTCAAGTATTTTTTGAATGATAGAGCTCTGGACATGTTTCGTATCGATATAATGAACCTGAGTAACTTCCTCCGCTACACTGGCAATAAATTCTCGAACCTTCTCTATAGTACGTAACTGAGTAAACGTAATGATCTGTTTATATAATGCGTCCATGTATTCCTTTTTGCCTTGTCTTGTAATCGCCATCAATAATTCAAGACTATGAGATTTCACGATACTTTCGTCATATCTATTTTTTTGAAGATGCAAGAAAAACTCATCTACATATTGTCGAACAGTAACAAGATCCCCGCTTCTAATCGATAATATCAATTCATCATGATCATATTGAAAGCTCGTTTCTGAATTTACTGCCATGTCCAATCCATTTTTCGCAATAATGCTGCCTTCTCCTAAATAGAACCGTTTTGATAAATAATCCATCGCTTCTTTGTACAAATTACGTATATCCTGTATTTTACCAACATTGCTTATCGCTCCTGTAAAAGTAAGTTGATACACGTTTGAGAAAATTTGTTGTACCTCTTTTAATAACTTGATCAATGTATCCACTTCGACTTCTTCAGTTAGAATCACAATTCGTTCGCCTATTGTGGTTTCTAATAATACGGAATGGTTTTTTTCCAGATTATCGACTACGGTTTCCTTTAAAGCAAAAATATGCTCATATTCATGTTCTCGTTCAATTGTTAATACAAGTAACCGCAAACGGATATTTGATTGATCAAAATCGAATATCTTTCTATAATATTCCCACTCCTGCAATCCATACTTTTTATTCGTAATTAATTCTTTTAAAAACTGCTCTTTTGCTTTTGGCATGATATGTTCAAGTTTATGATTTATCGACACTATGAACTGCTCTTTTTGTTTCTCTTCATTCAATTCATCAACAACTTCACAAAGAGCTTGTTCAATTTTGTTCTCATTACTCGGTTTCAAGAGATAATGTTTAACACTATAAGCCATTGCCGTTTTGGCAAATTCAAATTCATCATAACCTGAGAGAATAATGAATTTTACATGTGGATGGGTTTCATGGATTTGCTTAATCATCTCAATTCCATTCATTCCTGGCATCTTAATGTCAGTAACGACGATGTCAGGAATATCTTTATCGAAATAATCAAGCGCCATTTGACCATGGTGTGCCTCTGCAACAAGGCTTGTCCCACATTTTTCCCAATCAACAAGCATCGCTATGCCTCTTAAAATATTTATCTCGTCATCTACCAATAAAACTTTATACATTTTCTCACCTCGCCATAAAAGGTAATGTGACAGTAACCGTTGTCCCTTCACCTTTTTTACTTTCGATGTGAATCCCGTAATCATCGCCAAACATCAACTTTATTCTTTCATTAATATTATAAAGACCAATTCCAGAGCCTTTCGACTTTATTCTACCTTCAAATATCGTTTCAATCGTTTCTTCATCCATACCGGGCCCATTATCGTTTACAATAATATGCAAAAGATCTTCATCAATTTCACAATGGATGACAATATCACATTCAGAAACGATTTCCTCTAACCCATGTTGAATCGCATTTTCAATGATCGGCTGAATCGTCAGCTTTGGAATACTGCATTTTTTTATGTCTTCTAATCCAAAGACGCTAAAATGCAATCTATTTTCATAACGATATTTCTGTATCGTAATATAATGATGAACAATATCAAATTCTTCCTCTATTGTAATAAGTGGCGCTTTTTTACTTATAATATTGCGCATCATATTTCCTAACGCTTCAGCCAAGCTTGAAATTTTGTCCTGTTTATTCATCCGGGCCAACCAGTTGATCGAATCTAATGTGTTGTATAAAAAGTGCGGATTGATTTGTGCTTGAAGCGCCTTATATTGAGTTTCTTTTATAATTAGTTGTTTTTGATAATTTTCTTTTATAAGTCCTTTAATCTCTTCCAACATCAAAGCAAAGTTTTTTTGCATCTGCCCAATTTCATCTTTTTGATAATGATCCGTTTCAAAATATAAATCTTCAAATTTACCATTTTGTACTTGTTTCATTTTCTCCGTTAACTCTTCTATCGGCTTTGAAATTGCTTGGGCTGCTCTTCTGCTAACAAAGACTGTTAATCCAATCATAAGTACTATAAAAAGCGTCATGATGTGAGTAAATATTTTCGTTTTTTCAGCAATATTATCGTAAGGAACAATATTATAATAAGTTAAGCCAGATGAGGATGATAAGTGGAAGGTTATAAAATACTTTTTCCCTTGCATTTCATGAATGAGAAATCCACGCTCCTGTCTTTTCTTATCTTGGTCAACAACATTTGTGATATCGCTTTCAAAAAAATCATCTTTATAAAGGACATCTTTCCCTTTTGTAATGACAATACTCCGTTCTTGTGGAAGATTTAATACTTGATTCAACATACTTTTCATATCTATCGTAATGCCAAGTAATCCTAAATGATCTAATTGTAAATTTTCAGTCCTACGAATTTGGCGCCCTGAAAGCAGCGTATTCTGTTCCAAGCTTTCCCACACATTTCCTCCATGTAATTGAAAGATGTCTTTCGAATAATTCGAAAAATCACCGTGAAAAGCAGGATCATATCCACCAACATAATTTTCCATGTGATAATCTAAGATTTGAACAGATGTAATATACCTTTCCAAATTCGTGTAATATACTAACCGATCTGTAAGCATCATCCTTGTTTTATAGGCATGATAATCCCAATAGTTTACTTTAATCGTTCGTAAATATCTTTGGATAATGCTATCAGTGCTAATTTGGAATGATAGCTTTTCTACTTTTTTTAATTCTTCATCTAATGCAGTGGAAGATAATAGAAGACTTTCGGCAGATTCGTCATAAATTCTTTCTTCATACATCTTGGAAAAATTATAAAACAGAATAATGCCTGATAAAGTAAATAAAAATAGAAGCAGCAATGTTACCGAAAAAATCTTATTTTTAATCGTGCTAAAATAGTTAAAGAGGTTACTTACCCTCAATCCCCCACCCCCTTACTGTCCATTTGCTAGTCTCTCTCTATCAAACAAATAGTTATAATCGTCCAAAGGAAAAAATATTTTTTGGTGAAATGTGACGATATTGTTACACATCAAGTATAAATCCTGAAATTATTGGCGTGCAAGTTGTATTTTTTTCTTTATTTTTCGAGTAATTCTTTTGTCTTAGATGAGAAACTGTTTAAGAGAATCCATCATATTTTAATAATTATCCTCATATATTATATCAGTTCTATTTTTATTAAGAAGGTGAAATTCATGATGCTAACTAAAATCGCATTATTTATTGCTATCATTATGACTGTTTATTTGTTTGCATACTCCTACATAGAGGCATTGAGGATTTCAAATTCGGAAGAGAAAGTTTATGGTGGAACTTTTATTTTCTCTTCCATTATGGCATTTGTTTTTTCGGGACTTACATACTTGTTTATTTAAAATTGTGCTTAACACGATAATACACCACAACCGTGTACATTTTTACACGGTTATCTTATTTTCTATTGTGGCTCTAAACTCTGAACAGCCTTGGACCTTTTCTCATATGCAAGGAATAAAGTAACACTGACTATAATGATCGATCCACCTATTATTTGACTCCAGAGAATCAATTCATTCAAAATCATAACTGCTAAAATTGCTGCACCAACCGGCTCAAATAAAATTGCCATAGATATCGTAGATGTGCTTAACCATTTTAAAGACCAGTTAAAAAGGGTATGTCCTAATAAAGTAGGAAGTATAGCCAGCGATAAAAAATACATCCAATCCGCCGGCGGATAAGGATATAAACTAGATCCTGTTAGCAGTACATAAATGAATAAGACGATGGAGCTTATTAAATAAACGGTAAAAGTATAGGCAACGAGTGAAATACGCTTCCTGACTTCTTGTCCAAACAGTAAATAAGCAGTAATGAACGCACATGCAGCCAATGCTAAAAAATCACCATATAATGCGGAACCGCTTATTTTAAAATCACCCCAGCTAATAATGACACTTCCAATGATGGCAATAATGGCACAGAGAATCGCTTTTGCAGAAAACTTTTCATTAAATAATAAAAATGTGCCAATAAAAGCGAATAATGGCTGGAGCGTAACCAATACCGTTGAACTAGCGACAGTTGTGTAATTCAATGATTCAAACCACAAAATAAAATGGAAGGCTAAAAATATTCCAGCGACAATGGAGAATATCCATTCTTTCGTATTCATGTAGAAAAGTTCTTTTATATATTTAGGAAAGAATATAGGTATCATGATTAAAACGCTAAAAAATAATCGATAAAAAGCAATTACTGCTGCATCAGCAGAAGATAATTTTACAAAAATAGCGGATGTCGATACTGACAAAACCCCTATAATCAACGCAAAATAAGGGTTTATTTTAGGTTTATCCATATGTTTCTCCTTAATATTAAGTTCAATTTGTTTTGCGACAAGCTTTCTGTAAAACATTTTACCTTTGTAATAAGTTATAATCCATACATATACATCTTTAGAGGGGAGGAATTTGGAGTTTGGATTATTTAGATTTGGAATTACTTCTAAAACTTGGTATTTCCGCCATATTAGGGTTAATTATTGGTTTGGAACGCGAATTAAAAAGAAAGCCACTTGGACTTAAAACAAGTTTAGTCATCTCTATTATTAGCTGTCTATTAACTATTGTATCAATAGAATCTGCATATATTTTTCCAGGTAGCGATAATGTTAGAATCCAGATGGACCCTCTCCGTTTAGCGGCACAAATCGTTTCGGGAATTGGTTTCCTCGGAGCTGGGGTCATATTACGAAGAGGCAATGATCATATTTCAGGACTGACTACCGCAGCAATGATTTGGGGGGCAGCAGGCATCGGAATTACTGTTGGTGCTGGTTTTTATGTTGAAGCTGTTGCAGGAGTTATATTATTAATAATAAGTGTCGAATTCATACCTTATACATTAATAAAAATTGGACCAAAAAGGTTGTTAAAAAGAGATATAATCATAAAAATAACAGTTAGTAAACAAGAAAGTTTAGAGAAAGTAATAGAAAAAATAAAAGAAGATAAAATCACCATCTCCCACACTCGAATAAAAGACCTTAAAGAAAATGCAAACCATCTTCTCGAACTAAAAACGAGAGTCAATGCAGATCGTCCAATTACAAATGTTTATTATGCCATTTCTAAAATTGAAGACGTACAAAGCATTGAGATTATAAACTAAAATTTCACACAGAAAAAAATACCCTTGAACTTTCTACAAAAGTTACTATAATAGAAAATGTAGCTTAAATAAGTCGGGGGATTAGCTCAGCTGGGAGAGCGCTACACTGGCAGTGTAGAGGTCAGCGGTTCGAACCCGCTATTCTCCATCAATCAAATAGCTTGCAATACCTTTTTAAATAAGGGTTTGCAAGCTTATTTGTTTTATTTCCTTATAAGTTCATTTCGGTCTTGACCACATTTTGACCACATAAGCATTTTTTCCAAGCAATATAAACACAAATTTTTATTGTTACTTTGAATTAATATAAATTTATTTGTCTTTTTCTATTAAGAAGTTTCCCATCATATTTTCAAATCTAGTTGCAGCATCCATTTGTAAATGCGGTAAAACATGAGAGTATGTATTTAATGTAATAGCAATATTCCCATGCCCTAAACGCTCTTGAACAATTTTAGGATGGACGTCGTTTTTTAACATTAATGTTGCATGAGTATGTCTTAAATCATGAAATCTAATCTTTGTTAGGTCAGCATTTCTTATTAATGTATAAAATTGACGAAGAACATTTCTTGGAATCCAAGGCTTTCCATCAATCGTACAATTAACTAAATCATGATCCTGATATGCATTCAGTAGTCTGCTTTTTTCCACTTCCTGATTCTCTTTATGTTTTAATAACCTTTCGACCACATAATTAGGAATGGCTATAACTCTCGATGAACTTTTACTTTTTGGAGCAGCGAACACTGCTTTCCCACTCACTTCTACGATTGTTTGCCTTATACTTATGGTATTATTTCTAAAATCGCAATCCTTCCATCTTAAACCGAGAATTTCACCTCTTCTCATTCCTGTATATATTGCTAATAAGTAAAGAATGTAGAATCGTTCACCTTCTATAGAATCCAATAAAATATTACATTCTTTCTCAGTCCAAGTAATCATATATGACTGTGAACTAACTTTCGGTCTTTTTGTATGTAAAACTACGTTTTTTCGAACAATATTTTCTTCTACTGCATCATTCATTGCTTTTCTTCTCTCCAGTCATTGCTACTCTTGCATCTTTTTGCGTGCTAAAACCAGATTTAGTTCTTTGACGTCTTTTATTTGTAACTGGATCTCTAGGTAAATCTATAGTAAAGGACCAATTCGAACCCCTTTTTCTTAAATAACCTTTCATTTTATGCACTCCTTCTTAATGTAATAATTATTACTATTCTTACCAAGGAGGATAAAATTTAAAGTGAATCGCTGTTGAAAAATTACAAAAACTTTATTAAAAAAATTAATACTATTATGATCAATACAAAATATTATTACATCATGCCGCCCGTAAGATGAGGGTGTGTAAATAGCATATAAACTAAAATCTTTCTTAAACTATCCCGCCCCGTTAGCATATTAACTTCAACAAAAAAAAGCGCTTAATCCTTCTTCGATTAACGCCCCCGATAGTTTAAGTACGATATTTCACAATCTTAGAAAGAATATATTCAGCTAAAGTTAATTACTCTATTTAAGTATATAATGGAAAAGCATCCAAACTGATTCATTTGGATGCTTTTTTCTACAATCGGAGACGGACACTATAAGATGTTCGTTGAGAATAATTATTTTTCTGTTGCTGTATTCCCCATTGCAATAGAAATTCTATTCCAACTGTTAATTTGATTGATTATTAGAATAAGGTCAACATATTGTCTTTCGTCATAATGTTCACGTACCCGGTGATAAAGCTCATCTGGCACACGTTTTGTCGGGATTAAAGTCACGTACTCTGTCAGCTCAAGAGCTACTTTTTCTGCATCTGTGTAAAATGTACACTCGCTCCAAGCACTAATACAATATAAACGTTGTTCTGTTTCTCCCATTTTTTTAGCATCTGCCGTGTGCATATTCAAGCAATACGCACAACCATTTATTTGAGAAGCCCGAATTTTTATAAGTTCACGAAGTTTACGGTCAACACCTGTAGTTTTCGTATACTTCTCCATTTCCATCATTATTTTAAGTGCTTCTGGTGCTACATTGTAATAATCAATTCGTTGTTCCAATTTAATTTCCTCCTTAAATAGGTTTACAATTAGAGACTAATCCAATCGACGATTAACATTAATATTAAACATTAAACTTCAACAAAATTGTTTAAAAAGAAAAATCTACTTCTTTTTTCTCTTGATCTTCGATACCTTTCATATACTTAATTCGACGATGGGCAGATGCTTGGCTTACTTGCTCATCAGCGTGATAAGAAGAGCGTACAAGCGGACCAGCTTCACAATGACTAAATCCTTTGGACATCGCTATTTCCTTCAGTTCCGCGAATTCGTCCGGATGATAATAACGCTCAACCATTAGATGTTTTTTTGTTGGTTGTAAATACTGGCCAATCGTCATAATATCGACGTTATGGGCTCTGAGGTCATCCATTGCTTGCATAATTTCTTCTTTCGTTTCGCCTAACCCGACCATAATACTAGATTTTGTAGGGATTGTTGGCGCAATTTCTTTCACTCTTTTTAGTAATTGTAATGATCGATCATAAGTAGCTTTTGCTCTCACTCTTGGGGTCAAGCGACGCACTGTTTCAATATTATGGTTAAAAATATCAGGTCCACTAGACATAAGTGCAGAGAGACTTTCATAGTCACCTTTCATATCAGAAGGTAAAATTTCAATCGTGCATCCTGGAACCCGACGTCGGATAGCACGTACGGATTCGGCAAAAACACCAGCGCCGCCATCCTTCAAATCATCACGGGCCACTGCAGTGACAACTACATGTTTAAGGCCCATAATTTCAACAGAATCAGCTACTCTCTCTGGTTCTCCAAAATCAAGTTCGGTAGGTAGCCCAGTTTTTACCGCACAAAATCGGCATCCCCTTGTACAAGTATCACCAAGGATCATGAAAGTCGCTGTTCTTCGTTCGCTCCAACATTCATGAATATTTGGACAGCGAGCCTCTTCACATACGGTATTTAATTTTTTATTTCTCATTAATTTCTTTAAACCAATATAAGATTCGTTTGTATTTATTTTTGTCTTTAACCAATCCGGCTTTCTCAAATATTCATGTTGCTTTGCCATTATTCATGCACCTTCTTTCGATTTTTAAAATTCCATTCCTCTGATTTGTACTTTGAGTTAGCTAAAGTGATGACTTCTTCCCACTGTGCATCGGTTAATTCAAATGGTTGCAGCTCAAGATTTAATGCATCTTTAAAACCTTGTGTAAAAGCCTCGACCGCTAATTCGTATGTAATGTTATTCTCAGAAGCCTCATTCATAGTAATTGCTTTATTAGAAAAAGCGACTCTCTGTCTTTGTCTCTTTTCTTCAGAAGAAAATTGAAATAAATCAAATAATAATTGTGTATTCATCGTAAAAGGGAGCGATCCATGTTGTAAAAGCACGCCTTTTTTCCTCGTTTGTGCATGTCCAGAAATTTTTTTCCCGTCCACGAGCATTTCATAATCAGATGGTTTTTCAAAACAAACTGCTGTCCCCTCGTTTTTAAAGTGACTTTCCGGAACGGAATAGTCAGCTTTAATGCCAAGGTTATGAAACCCTGACAGGATTCCTTTTGATAAGGTAAAATATGCTGCACGGATGGATTCGGAAATATAGTTCCTTTTTTCTGAAACAACCACACTGTATGTCAGTTCGTCATCATGTAATACCGCACTTCCACCTGTTAAACGTCGGACAAACTCGCAACCATAACAATCGATTGCGGAAAAATCAATTGTTCTGTCTATCTTTTGAAAATGTCCCACTGAAAGTGTCGGCTTGGACCAGCCATAAAATCGAAGAATAGGTGGGATCAAACCCTCACTATGCCAGAGAAGTAAACACTCATCCAATGCCATATTGACAGCTGCCTCATGATGCCTGGTAAGGAGTAGTCCCCATGTATCTTTCAACACTTGTCACCTCCATAAGAATAAAAAAACTGCATCCATCAAATGGGAATGCAGCCGGAATGCATAAAATGCATACAAAATTCGACAAAACTTTCCCACGATAGCATTACCTTTATCATGCTATATGCATAAGCTGTTCTAACTGCGCCAGTTCCCACAAGAACCACTTTTCGCATAAAATTACCCCTAAAATTAATTTCGATTTAAGATCAAGTTTAGGATATCGTGTTTGCAATTGCTCCAGTAGTAGCTTATCCAATACGTGTACTGGAATTGATGCATAAATTAGTCTGATTCATCCCGATTATTTTTTCAACATGCTTGCTGTAGCCCATGTGTACTTTTTAATCTTCCAGCCCAATTTACCCGTGATGATGAAATCGACTCCCCATTTTTTTACCCATGTTAATCCTTTCTCAGGACCGAGTCCGATGCTGAACGAATTCAAGTAGCTTTTATGCACTGGCGCCTGCCGCCCTTCAAGATCCGCTAATATAACTTTGGCAAGTCTTGCCGCCTGAGGCATGGCTTCTTTGCACGTCTTGCCATCGACATGCTCGTTCAATGGGTCCACGATTCTGGCACAGTCGCCGATACTGTATACACCAGGCATGTCCGCAACCCGATAACTGGCATCAACGAGGGCATACCCTTCTGACGTTACTGGCAAACCTAGCTCACGCAACATCGGATTGGGTTGCAGCCCGAGCGTCCATATGCATAGGCCGACAGGTCGTTTTTCGTTGTTCGATAACCATAATATACCATCCTTTTCCTTGATAACGCGTTTTTCATGCACAACATTGATTCCAATGTCTTGGAGGATGTTTTCTAATTTCTTACCTACCTTGGCGGGACCGTCCAAAAAAAGCCGTTGGTGAGAATTGTACAAATCGATTTTTAAGGACTGTGGGTCAAGTCCCAGCCGCTTCGCATCCTTTCGGGCGTAGTATGCGAGCTCCGCGGCTGTCTCCATTCCGCTGATGCCCGCTCCAGCAATTGCAATCCTCATCAGTCGCTCGCGTTCCTGCGAATTGTCTTCCAGGGCGGCCCGCTCGAGATTGGTAAGCCATGCATTCCGAATCTGTTGCGCATTTTCCAGCGATGCCAGGGGAATCCCGCCTTGTTCCATTCCAGGCTCCCGAATAAAGCTGCCCGCTGCGACAACGAGCATATCGTAGTTCATCGTATGCTCCTCCCCCACGATATTCAGGTACGTCAGCTTTTTCTCTTCCGCTACAATTTTCGTAACGGTCGCTTGCATCAATTCAACCCCGTCAGGAAACAGTTTTTTAAGCGGGACTCGGATTTCTTCATTTGTGACGGCTGGTCTAAACATCAGCACCTTGCGCAAATGAAAGGGGTGTTTGTTAATCAAAACGAGCCGCAGGAGTTGCTTGTTTACCAGATTTTTGAACTGTTTGCGGATCTCCTTCACGGCATGAATCCCCGCATATCCAGCACCGATAACGACGCAAGTTAATTCTTTCATATGTTTCACTCCTTCTGTTTGTTTGCATAATTAATTCGCGTTTGTTTGTTAACTATTCAAAATCCTTATTTGGTGTTTATAATCTTCAGCTCAAAAGTTCATTACTCTTTTTGCTTTTTCAATGATTTCTTTATAGTTAGGTAACCAAATGCCTTCAGCTTCCGTAAACGCATAAATTGTATCAGGAGCTGTCACACGTAGTACCGGTGCTTCTAAACTTAGAATAGCTCGGTCATTAATTTCTGCTACAACCTGCGCTCCAACACCTGCTTGTTTCTGAGCTTCTTGAACAACGATACAACGACCAGTTTTTTCGACAGAAGTAACAATGGTTTCCATATCTAGTGGACTAACGGTTCTTAGGTCAACTACCTCTGCGGAAATTCCTTCTTTCGCAAGCTCTTCAGCTGCTTTAAGTGACTCATGAACCATTGCGCCATAAGTAATAATCGAAAGGTCTGTTCCTTCTCGTTTGACATCTGCTTTACCAATCTCAATTGTGTATTCTTCTTCTGGTACTTCTTGACGAAAGGATCGATATAATTTCATATGCTCCAAGAATATAACTGGGTCGTTATCACGAATAGCTGAGAGCAACAGACCCTTTGCGTCATATGGAGTTGATGGAATAACCACTTTTAAACCAGGTTGTTGAGCAAGTATCCCTTCTAAGCTATCTGAATGAAATTCTGGTGTACGATTTCCTCCACCAAAAGGAGCACGGGCCGTTACTGGAGCAGTCCAGCGACCACCAGAACGGTAACGCATGCGAGCCATTTGTCCATTTATAGAATCCATTACTTCATAAACGAATCCAAAGAATTGAATTTCCATGATAGGTCGAAAACCTGTTAAACTTAAACCTATTGCAAGACCACCAATACCTGATTCAGCAAGAGGAGTATCAAAAACTCGTTCTTCACCGAATTCATTTTGTAAACCTTGGGTTGCACGGAATACCCCCCCATTTACACCTACATCCTCACCGAATACTAAAACATTTTCATCATTTTTTAACTCTGTGCGTAACGCATCAGTAATTGCTTGAATCATGTTCATTTGTGCCATTTATTTCGACTCCTTTGATTTATAAATCTCATATTGTTCTCTAAGGCTATCAGGCATTTTTTCAAACATATTTCCGATTAAATCGGTAACTTTTAGTTTTGGATATTGGTCGACTTTTTGAATTGCTTCTCTTATTTCTTCTTTAGCTTGTTCGACTACTTGATCTTCCTCTTCTTCATTCCATAGACCTTTCGCTTTTAAAAAGGCACGGAAACGAATTAACGGATCTTTAGCATGCCACTCGTTATCTGTTTCTTTTGTTCGATAAAGTGTTGGATCATCCCCCGACATCGTATGGGGTCCGTAACGATATGTTAATGTTTCAATTAATGTTGGACCTTCACCATTGATTGCTCTCTCACGAGCATCACGAACTGCCGCATATACTGCAAGGGGATCCATCCCATCAACTTGAACACCCACAATACCAGCTGCGACAGATTTTTGTGCAATGGTAGCTACGGCAGATTGCTTTTCAACTGGAGTCGAAATCGCATAACGGTTATTTTGAACAATAAAAATTGCTGGTGCCTTAAATGCGCCTGCAAAGTTAATTCCTTCATAGAAATCTCCTTGAGATGCGCCTCCATCACCTGTATAAGTAATAACAACAGACTTTGCACCTCTTTTTTTCAAACCTAGTGCTACACCAGCTGCTTGAATGTATTGAGCACCAATAATAATTTGTGGTGGTAAGCAATTCACATCTTCCGGTACTTGGTTACCATGGAAATGTCCCCGAGAGAATAGAAAAGCTTGGTAGAGTGGTAAACCGTGCCAAATAATTTGTGGAACATCTCGATATCCAGGTAATATAAAATCTTCTTTCTCCAGAGCAAATTGGGAAGCTAATTGAGAAGCTTCTTGACCTGCTGTAGGTGCATAAAAGCCTAATCGACCTTGGCGGTTTAAGGAGACACACCGTTGATCCAATGTACGTGTAAAAACCATACGCTTCATTAATTCTTTTAACTGCTCATCTGAAAGTTCTGGCAAAGCTTCTTGATTAATTACTTTACCTTCCTCACTAAGAATTTGAAATGTCTTAAACTCATTTTCAATTACATCAAATTGCTTTTTATAGTCAACAATAGCATTTCTGGAATTTACATACATTTATTTACCTTCCTTTCTTTTTTTATTAGTGCTGCAGATGTTCTGTATAATTCTATAGATTACATTATCGTGAAACCGAATCTAAACTTTAAACTACATAGCTTGAATCATTTTGTTTCATTCAAATTCATCCTTTTTATTTAAAATAAAATATATTATAGATAACAATTATCCGTAATTAAACGCAAAAATTTTTAATTATACAAGCATAATTACTTTAATCCCAATTTTTTCATTCGAACGAATTTATTTTTATTATTTAATCCCTCACTCGCTTTTGTATTTTATATCTAATATAAAAGAAGGTATTGTTCCCAACACTAACTATTATTTTTGGAGATATGTTGGTTATTGAAAGGATTATAAATCTTAATTTTTAACAACTAGAAACAATTATAGATAATTGTTATCTGAATTATATTCTTTATTGTTTATACATGTCAAGTATTCAATAAAAATACAAGCTCGACATTTTAATCTCCTTTCTATAAAGAGTGCAATATTTCTTTAATGGAATATAGCTTCCTAGTTTAATACGGTTTCATATAATATTTTTAAGTATTGGATACTAATAAATTGTTCGACATTAAAAATTTTTCAAATTATACTTGGTATCGTTTAAACCTAAGTAATTCACAATAAACTATGATGAGGAGAATTTAACAATGAAGTTTGACGGATATAATCAATCTGATTTTAATATGTTGTAATAGAAGGTCTGGACCAAGAGTGCAAGCTATTGGTAATAGAATTTACAACTCTATTCACTTTCTTCTTGGGAGGCAATCACTCTGCATCGTGCTTGACATGGTATATAAAGCGTAGTATAATGTTTAATCCAGATAAATGTTATCTGAATTAAGGGGGTTATTTTTTTGCAATTCAGTGTTGGAGTAGAATATGCTCTTCATTGCCTAACCTATTTTGTTGATCTTCCTTCTGGAACGACAATTAGAACTAAAGAACTGGCAACATTTCAAGGAGTTTCTGAAACATATTTATCAAAGATTTTTACGAAATTAAAGAAGTCTGGTATCGTACGTTCCATGCCTGGTGTAAAGGGTGGGTATGAATTAGCAAAACGTCCGAGCGAGATTAATTTTTGGGATGTAATAGAAGCGATCGAAGGATCACAGTCATTTTTCCAGTGCACACAAATAAGAGAAAATTGCATCTTGCTTGAAGGAAAAGAAGTGCCTAAATCTATAAGTTGTTCACCTTGTACAATTAATGTGATTATGTTGGAAGCTGAAAAAAAAATGAAAGAATACCTTAAGAGTAAAACAATCGCATCATTAAATGAAACGATAAAATTTAAAATAAAGGATATACATGAAGAGGGAGTTCTTTGGTTTCGGGAGGCGTTAGAACGCAGATAATGGACACGGAACAGGGTCCCGACTGACATTTGATAGACAAAAAAGAACTCATATTCAAGTAAGCGGCGGTTTTTACTCGGACCTTTTAAGGCGATTTATCACAGTCATCCTTATCTCACGATGTTATGGTAATTTTTGGGGTTATTGATATACAAGCACTGTATGTGGAAGAGCATGAATTCAGACCTGATAATAAAGAGGACATCGTTTGTACGACCATGGCAAAGGCTTCGAGGATTGCTGCTTGGTCATGCAAAAAAAATCCTTCCGAGGGGGATTTTTTTTGCATGACCAAGCAGCGAACTTCCCGGTAGGCTTGATTAAATAACGCTATTCCCATACATCAAACGGAGTCGCTTATGGGCAGCGAGTAATGGCGAGCTAGGTCTTTAAAGACACAATATGAAAAGCATGCATACATACAGATTGATTTGAGAACTACTATAACGCACTTAAATTGTAATGAAATCGGTCACATCAAATGCTTTTCATTGCTTTGGCCATAATATTAGATTGGAGACATTGGTAAGTGTATCATTCGACGATTTTGTATTTCTTGCTGGGGGATATTTCTTATATGGTGTTAACAAGCGATTAACCGTTAGGGCAATATCAGCCCTAGCCGCCAATTCATAGCTATATAGCGATCAAAATAAGCTGTTTGAATGCTAATTGGGATGCGATTGCAATATTGGTTCTATTAATGTTCCAATTAAATGAAAACGTCAGCCTCTGCCTCGTTCTCAGTGCCGGTTTCGGCGCAAACTGCATTCACTGCTCAGCACCTAATCCTAGTCGACACTTGACGCTTTGCGGCGCAGCCGTATACTGCCCAGCATCCATAAGGTCAGTGGAACAACAATATAGAGGAAGGGGTAAAAAAGTCCAATCATAAACATGTTCTTTTGCGTATGTAAGAACCAAATATTGTGTGTTCCAAAAATTACAAAACCTATCGATACGATCGTTGTTATGCAAGCAATAAGCTTCCAGTTTTTGAATCCTGTCCACTCGGATATTCCGTAACTAATGATAAACAAACAGACAGACAGTTTAATAAACGCGCCAAAGTACCAAAGGGGGACGTAAAAAGCGTCGATATTTTGAATGAAATTGAGGATAGATACAAACTTTGTCAGAGAGTATACAGGAACTATCAATTCAGCGGCCATTTTGGGCCCGGTTATGAACAGAAGCACAAGTGTGCTCAATACCCCCCATAAAATGGCAAGCGACGTTCCCCATAAGATCGCGCGCGAAGCCGTTCGTTTGTTCTCGGCAAAAAAGAAAAGTATCAAAATGATTGAAGGATCTAACAAGTAGTTGAACGAATAAAAGGTGCCTTTTAGAATAGAAAACCAGCCCGAGTCGGCATAGATGGGCAGAATTCGGTTGAAATCCATATCTTGTGGATTCAGAAAGAGCTGTACGAATAATATGACGACAAAAATGGGCCCAATAATCTCCGAACATCGACTGATGGCCGTAATTCCCCCTCTATATACGGCATATGTAACGATAAACAACAGACAAAGCAGGATAATGATCATCGGTGTGTTTTGAAGCATAACCAGATTTACAAACTCGACAGATATTTTAGCTGTCGTAATCATTTGCATGAACCAAAGCAGAAAATAAACAATAACGATGATTTTGCCGATTACGGTGCCAAGCAAGTCTTTCAGGAACCCAATCAACGTTTTGTCTTTATTTTGCATGCATACCCGTAACATCATCCATGTTATGGCCAGCATGATCATGCCTCCGAGCAGAATGGAGATCCAGCAGTCCTGACGCGATTGCTCCGCGGCTAAATGGATGGGCAAATAGGAAATCACGATCATAGAGGAGAGGCTGACAAGCCAGAACATTTGATAACCGCTTATCTTCATGCTTGTATTTCACATCCTTTATTTTAACTGCCTGCCGCTTGTTCCAACTGACATTAATTCTATATCTGCCTTGACGGTGACATCGATTTTTTTGAATTTTTCATCCCAATCGTCCTTTTGCGACTTCCACCAGTATGGATGTTTGCGATGAAAGTGCTCTCCGATACCAAATACATCAGGTCCCCATTCCTGAACTTTATCTACCGTCTTCTGCAAGTCCTTTTGAATTTTCTTATTGACGTGCTGCTTGACCGCAATCATATGATCTACCTCGGACATATCGAGCGATGTTGTATTTTCAAGGAGATAAGCCTGAGCTTTGACGGTTAATAAAACTTGTCCGGGAATGTTCTGGGTTTCGGTTTCGGAATGAATTTGTCGCCTAAGATTAGTAAATCTGAACGATAAGGTGCTCTTGCCGTCTTTCCATGGAACGGTTATCCCTTGATAAGTTCCTTTTCCCGCCATCCAGACCGCTCCGGCGCCTTCCGTATTGTTTAAAACCCCGGCGATTTTAAGTTGTTTGTTCAATACGGAAAAGCCGGAAATTCTGGCAATCGGAGTTTCCTCATCGATGCTCAGTTTTTTATTTTCAATCCGGATGGTCGGCACCAGAGGCCTGACCCCATCCGTGATACTGTCGATGATGAATTGCCGTGTAGAAAAGGAGTTCAACCCGTTGATTAGCAGTTCTTTTCCCGTGCCGATGCTGGATAGATGCTCCATGGGGTGTCCGATCATAAGGAATTCTTTAGCATTGCCTTTAATCATGACCGTAATATCCCGTTGATTGTTAGCAGGGTCCCTGTTCAGTTTGTCGAATATATTGCTGACGTCGTTCTTATTGAAGTAATCCTCGCTAATGGCGATCAGGGTACGATGACTGGTCAGCACTCTTCTAGAAAGCTTCTTTTGGATTTTCTGAGTGGCTTCGAATACACTTCTCCCCTTGGCCGATATAATGAAGAAGCTTTTCGAATTTTCAGAGCTTCCCTTGAACGGTCCGTTCTTCTGAATGGGGGTTACGATCTGATGGCTTACTTCAATCTCTCCGCTGTCGACAATATCAATGGCCGAGCCCAGGACGAACGCCAATTGGTTGGGCTCGACAATATCCCCACAGCCAGGGGCAGTCAGAATAATAATGAAGAAGAAGCTTATCAGAAGCATCCGTCGAATCATTTCAGTCGCGTCCTTTCTTTTTTTGCCCGTTTCTGACCCAGAATGGGTACCTGATGATCAAGTCTTTAATGCGTACACCATCGAACGGGGCAACAGGGCTTAAGTAAGGTGTTCCGAAAGATTCAAGCATGACTAGGTGGATCAGCAAGACGATAACGCCGAATGTAAAGCCAACGAAACCAAGAAAGCCGCTCCAGAACAGTAAAAGATATCGGATCAAGCGAAAGGGAAGCATGAGGCTGTATCTTGGGATCGTATATGCAGCGACGCCGGTCAAAGAAATGACGATAATGATTGGTGTGGATATAATACCTGCCTCCACAGCCGCTTGACCAATAACGAGCGCACCGATGATGCTTACAACTGGGCCGAGCTGGTTCGGAAGATGGACGCCAGCCTCCTGTAGCCCGTCAAAAATAAACATCATGAGGAATACTTCAACAACGGTTGGGAACGGGGAGCTTTCTCTCGCCGTCGCAATGCCGATCATAAGATTGGTCGGGATCATCTCCGGATGGAAAGTCGAAAGCGCGACATAAATAGCAGGAAAGGCAAGTGAAATGAAAGCCATAACATACCGAATCCACCGCGTTAGAAGGGCGAATACAAACCTCTCGAAGTAATCGTCTGCCGATTGAAGTCCCGACCAGAGCGTTATGGGAAGAATGAGGGCAAAAGGAGTTCCGTTGGTGATGAGGGCAACTTTTCCCTCTAATAATGAAGCAACTGCAATATCCGGGCGTTCGGTATTTTGAATTTGCGAAAAGATCGAGAATGAGCTATTCTCGATCCATTCTTCGATATATGCGGAATCGATCACGCCGTCCAAATCAATTTTGTTGAGCTTTGTTCGTACTTCCAATAACACCCGCTCATCCGCCACGCCTTGCATATAGGCAAGGACTACTTCGGTCTGAGTGTATTTACCAATCTTAAACGATTCCATCTTCAGATTCGGATGGATGATCCTGCGCCTTATTAAGGATGTATTTGTGCGAATATTTTCGACAAAACCTTCTTTGGAGCCGCGCAAAGCCGATTCCTTCTGCGGCTCCTCGATGCTTCTCATCTCATAGTCCTGAACCTGAGTGATGAGTGAAGAAACATTGCCGTCAACCAAGATTCCCAAGCTTCCCTGCAGGATATGATTGATCAGTCCCTCCAAAGTTTCCTCCGTCTTCACATTCGTCAGCGGAAGCCATTCGCATCTGAACATTTCGGCGAGCGACTCGATCTTATCGATTCCTTGCGGCAAACCATTGAAAATAAGGGGCTTCAGCACATTATCCTCAATGCTCTGCAATCGTACCATGCCATCGATATAAATGAGTAAAAGTTTGCTTTCATCCTTCATAATGAAAGAACGGAATATAATGTCCGAGCAATTAAGGAATTGTTCTCTAAGATAGGCTTCATTTTTTCCAAGGTTATTACTTATGGAACCCATGGACGACTGTCACTCCTCAGGATTATTTAAATTGATTATGTTGAATATAGTTTTGCCAAGGAAAATGCTCTTTAAACGTGGCTGCTGCGTAAATACAAGATGAAAGAGTAGAATGAGTTCGCAAAGGGAACTGCTACGATAACGCAGGCATTGAGACGTTCCTTAGCGTATTCATGAAAGAGCTCGTCTACCTTTTAAAAATTCAAAACACGAAAGCAAGCCTAGAGGCTTATTTTTGATCACTTGCTTCTGCAATAGAAAATGTGTCCACTTTTACATCCATCCGATTTATACCAAAAAACGTAATGTTTAATAGAGGGCTCCGTTTGTTAACACTTGAAGTAGCTCTGATTTTGCTTATCGGGGTAAAGATGTGGTTTCCTTTAATAACTTTCGGTGGTAGATGTTCAGTAGTTCGTCCAATTCCTGTGGTTTTGCACCACTTCTGTGCCGTTATTTTTTACCGGCTCGATGTGTAGCTTCTTCACGTATCTCGTCTCCTCGCTTTAAGTATGTCTGCCTCCCGACTCTCGCTGCACCGGGAACAATGCCAACGGGCAATTGGCATTGTTCCCGGTACAGTGATCACGTACGTTAATAATTAGTAATGGCCAGAATAACGAGAAAAAGCAGAGGTTGAAAACCTCCACTTGAATACAGTAGTTTCCTTACACAGAAGCGACCGTTATGAATTTCCTTGGAGAGTATGACCGAAGCCTTCTAGTTTAAGTACATTCTTTCACTTCCTCTTCTAAAATATAAATTGATATAAAAAAGAGCTACTCAACAATCTGACAGGATTGCATTAAAAGAATACCTTAACAAATAGAACTTAGATCAAACCTTTTTATTAGGTTTTCTATAAATTAGAACCTTAAAACTCAAGCCTCTTTTTTTCAACTTGGATATACATTAATTACTTCACACTTATCTGACTAAATCAATTTTTTTACTTTTTTAATTGACCTCATTTTGACCACATAGATAATTTATTGTTTTGAATATAAAAGTACGGAAATTACTAAAACATTGATTTACCAATACTTATTTTACTGAATTGTATTAAATTTACTTAGATTTCCCCATTTCTTTGTACTGGCAGTGTAGAGGTCAGCGGTTCGAACCCGCTATTCTCCATACAAAAAAACTTGCAAAACCTTTATAAATAAGGGATTGCAAGTTTTTTTATATTCACAGTTTACGCGCAGTAACAATCGGCTGATAAAAGCCTGATTCTTCAGGCATGTGCCACATGACATCAGTGAATCCACAGGAAATTAGAATTGTGCTAAGCTCTTGTCGTTTAAGAGCACGATAATTTGCTAAAAAATGTTTTGTCTCCCACCGATTGTTAATGTCTTGAATCATAAATTGATTTACAGTATATGTTTTTGAGTCATCAGGCCAATCCCACACTTGAAAAGTTATCCGTTTCCCGTTATCAAAGACACTTGGATGAGTGGCGCGAGGTTTATCGTGTAAGATCGCGTCGTAGTCCCTTATCGAAATGACCAATAAGCCATCTTGAAGTAATTTTGAATACATATTCTTGCCTGCTAATTGTAGATCTTCGTCTGATTGAAGGTGGGGAATGGCATTATCAACTGATATAACAACATCAAATTCTCCGGATACATCCTCCTTCAAGGAACGAAAATCAGCAACGCCAAAGGTAATTTTGACCCCACGTGACTCAGACTCTCGTTCGGCCCTCTTAATTGAAGCAGGGCTTAAGTCCGTTGCTGTAACTATATACCCCTTTTTTGCTAATCCTATCGCTTGTGTACCTATACCACAAGAGCAGTCTAGAAGTGAGATTGGCCTGTTATTTAAATGAGGTAAATTATCTTTTATCAACTGGTTCAAAATCGTACTTTGACGATCGATGGCACAGTCCCAATCGGAATAAATAAGGTGGTAATCTTCTGAAAGGTCATCATAAAACTTAATCACTGATTCTTTCACTATGCACCTCCGGATTGTCTGTAAAGGAACTATTCATAAACTGATCAAGTGAAATTGATACCAACAAGTATCAAAATAATCCTTTCTGCACTTATTGTTCTGAGTATAATGAATAATTCGGTACCAGTGTCATATTTCCTGCGTTATTCATAAAAGCTCCATTATAATAAACCTTTTTTGCCCTAGATCAGATCTCTTCGGACAGTAAATATTTGACAGCTCATGGAGGCTATAATTACTAGAATAAGAGATTAAACATTGATTCAATTCATTTTATATCTAAAATACTAATTTTTTATATGAATTTAATAAAGTTCCATTGGGATCAAGAACTACTGCTTCCGTATTCATCTCCTTAGCTTAATATAGTCTTTTAGAGTAACTTTCTTCCAATCTTTCCTGAATAGAATCAATACTTGTATTAGGGTTTAGTGTGTTCAAATAATATTTTAGACGCGGAAGGTAAGGATGCTTTATCCATCCAAAAATTAGTTTCCCATAACCCCGATCGTTTAAATGCTTACAACTGAAGAAGAACTACGCTCAATTATTGGTTTTCCTTTATAAATTGATAGTCCTCCTTCATATGTACTCCCACCTTATATGCAAAATATCTTAATTAAACTGCCCATTCGTTGAATAATTCTATAATTCCTTTATTAAATGAATATCCTAAGGATTTAACGAAAACGTTCAGTTTCTAAATTCAAGGACATAATTTAATACCTCCCCATTCAAATAAGATCAATACCCCTATTACAAATTGAAATTCAATTTTGGAGGTGTGGGTAATTCTAGGACAGAACATGCCCAACGTAGTGCTGGTCCCAGTTGAAGGCGCTGAACCTGCCGAAGTCTTGGAAGTGGAGGTATCACCGGCTTACCAGCTCGGGATGCGAAAAAACCTGCTGTCGAAGCAGCCACACACTTTGCGGAATATGAAGGAAACGATATCCCCCCATCCTTCATTACCTTCAGATACTCAGAAAGGAGACTTTCGGCTAATGGTCCACCCTCGCCCTCAACACTCGGGAAGAAAAACCCCACATCAAACATCAATGGTCCTCTGCGGACTAGCGCCCAATCAAACAAGACCAAATTGCCGTTTCTGAAACGCAAGTTATCTGACCTTATATCTGTATGGATTAAGCCCCAAGGTTGGTCACGAAGCAGAAGTTCTTTTTCCGCCATCATTAGAACATCAATGACTGAATCAAGCCATGACTCAGCTTCCACTCGATCCTCTTGAAACAATTCAAGAAAACAATTCCATTCGTCATGATTGTTTTTAATAGTGTTCCAATTGTCTGCTATACCATCGCCGTCTAATATCTCAACCTTCGTACCCTCAGAAATACCACGTAGGTGAAAGGAAGCTATATCTCTAACTGCTTGCATCCCAAGCTTTTCAGACCAAGGCGGGACCTTCTTTGTTCCTCCCAAATCTTCGAGTAATAATAAGTGCCAACCGTCAACGCTTACTGACCCGAAGTAACTTGGCGATATAGACTGTATAGCATTTATATTCTGATACACAAATTCTTCATTCGGTATAGCGTCCCAGTTTCCCGAAATAGACCCTTTCCCAGCACCTTTGGCAAAGATGGTTTTACCGTCTTCTAAAAAGATTCTAAAGGTTGCACTGGGTCCATAGCCTCCAAATACTCGAGTTGCCCTGCGTATTGGACTTCCAACTATTTCAACAATTTGTTCACGAAGCTCTTGTGGAACTTCTCTCCAGTATGGTTTAGGTTCACGCATCCTTTACACCCCCTATTGACTTATAATCGCATATAGAGAAAGCTTGCTCAGCTAACCTGCTGAGCTTAATAACTTTAACAAAAAAAGCGTTAATCCTTCTTCAATTAACGCTCCATTAGTCGAATATATCTATTTATTTTTCAAATTGAAGGTTTCTGATTCTCCATTCCAAGTTATGGTTGCCTCCATAGCATCATCTGCAATGGAAGAGTAAATACTTATCTGGTTGTACAATTAAATCTTTTTCTGAGACAAAAGGTAAATATGATACCTACTATGATAAAAAAAATTATTACAGACGTTGAAAAAGAATTAGGACTTTCAGTTGCAGTTATCCAAGTAGGTGGAGAATCTGTCATCCATGAAGTTGTTTGATTATTGTCATATTGACTATCTCTATAAACAATGGCCCATGTTTGATAAACCTTCGACCACATAAACCCAAGAACAAAACTTATAAAAAATCCTAATGAGTAGTCAGTAAAGGCGGAAAACAACTTGTTACCTTGATTAGCAACATAAACACTTTCTTTCTTCTCCAAACATTTCCCTCCCGTCTTATTTACCTTACCGTCCGTTAGTGGAACAAGAAAAGGAGCCGCAGCTACAACTCCTTGTTTCGCTTAAGCACCTGTTTATTCAACAAAATATGAATATTTCAACCCTTTATTTCTCCCATAGCTCAACCAGTCTACCTTCAGGATCTTTAATCCAAATAAACTTACCAAATTCACTAATCTCTTTTTCCTTTACTAGAGGTACACCAATTTGTTCAAGGTGCGTAATAGTCTCGTTTAGATTATCAACTTGGAAATTTAACATCACTTGCTGTTCTGTTGGGAAGTAAGGGTCATCTTCAGTAAAGAAAGAAAAGATAGTTTCATTTCCTGAATGGGGTTTAATAATAGTCCCATTCCAATTTTCAAGTTCAATCTTCAACACTTCACTGTACCATTTTTTTATAACATCAAGATTCTTAGTTCTCCAGAATATTCCTCCGAAACCTTTTATCATCATAATAAACATGCTCCCTTCTCTAATTTCTTTAATTTTTTCGATTAAGTTAGAAATTCAAGAAATAACAAACAAATTCCTTCTTCAACCTACCTGACATTTACTCAATAAGCGAGGGAGCTACCATCAAGATATATTCTTCTATCGTCGTTCAAGGTTTGATTTGATAATAGTTAAGAAATATTAATTTCCTTCAACCATTTTTATTTTCAAGGTAAAGTTGGACATATTATCCATAGGAGGTGATAAGGTGGCTGACAAAAAGAAAACTTCAAAATACATGGAAAGATACAGTAAATTAGATAGATACAAAAACGATCGGCATAATGATAACGCTAGGGCAGCAGCGGCTCTTGAACCAGAAACCCCAAGAATTAATACAGATAATCTTTAACAGTATGTTTATTGTTCAAACATTTGAAAAAGCAAATAACAAACTAATACCACACCTATCAGCGCTTGGGCTTAAATCCAAGCGTTACTAATACTACTATGCTTTTATTTTACTCTAGCACTCGTTTGTCTAAGCACAATTCTTCACAAACTAACAGGATTGAACTGAATCCCTAATTATTAACTTTTGATTAGAATTCATCTTCCAAATTGAAAAACCAATCAAAGCCCCAAACAAATTAAGAATGAAGTCATCAATATCAAAACTTCCTCTTCTCGTAACTAATTGTATTCCTTCAATAACAAATAACAATATTACCATTGTGAATGAAAATACACTTATTTTGTTTATTTTACTTATAAAGTAAGGCAGATAGATACCCATTGGTAAAAACATAAAAGCATTTCCAAACAGGTTTTTAATTCGTATATCCATATTCATACTACCTTCCGAAATCGGTTTAACATATATAATTATTGTTTTAAATGGGACTAAATTTGAAGACCTTTTGATATATTCTATTAATGACAAATCAGTCCAGATATAACTTCTAAAACCCAAGAATAATAGAACAATTAATAAAAATAAGTAAAACACGAAACTTATACTTAACATTACATTAAATAGTTTTTTTCATATTATCCAACATGTTCGCTGTGTCTCTTTTGAACTTACTTCATCTTCGATTAACGCTCCGATACTTCAATAAGGATTAAACTTTATAATCGTCAAAAGTTTCATTATAAGGATTTGATACAACAATCGATGTTACCAAACTATGCACTACTCGTTGACCACTATTAAATCAAATGATGTTGGTGGACACAAGACTGAGAAATAGTAATCCTCTGCAGAGTCCCATCGCAGATGCCAATCCATATCGTCATTACCTTCTCTTACATTATGTCTATAACGGCGAACATCGGGTAACACATCCACTAGTACCTTAAAATCGACTACATCAGATAGTTCAGGTAGCGAGCTATAAATTCCGTCAAGAATAATTACCATTGAGGGCTCTTTCGTTACAAAGGACAATGACAAGCCATTTTCAGAAGAAAAGGAGAAAGGGTGATATTGAGCGTTCTCACCTGCTATAAGTGGTAACAACGCCTCAGTACGCATACGCTGCCAGTCGATACACCTGCGACACTTCAGCTCTGATGTATAGGTGTCCCATTCATCGTCAGTGATAGTTGCTGCGAAGAAATCATCACACTGAATGACAGTTGCTCCTAAGTGTGAAGCAACTTCAGCAGCCAACGTAGATTTTCCTGCACCACTCCCTCCATCTAGGGACACCACCAAAGGATTGGTTCGTCCTTTCAGCCGTGTTTTTATAGCGGATACTATTTGCTCAGTAGCTGCCTTTGTTATTTGGTTGTTTTTCACGATTATCACTCCACTGGATCCGATAGAAATATCTACCAGAAAAATCATAAATTATAGGAAATTTGTTATATACAATTATTCTTCTCTTTTAAATAAATACCTGCTTATTAAATTAACTGCCCGTTCGTTCAATAAGAATTTCAGCAAAAAAATGCTTTATTCCATATTGGAGTAAAGCCCCCTTTAGCAAAATAAGGATATGCCGAACTAACGGAAACCGTACAAAAAACTTGAAAACAATTATTCAATTAATGATACTTTCAAAAAATTGAGCCCCGTAAGAGTAAAGATTAATATAAATGATGCAAAAGTGCGTTTCAAGTATTGAAGGTCCTTTATCGAAAAGTTAAAAAGGGATCACTCGGAAATAAAGCAACCTTTAAACAGCCTGTTGTCAGGCGAGGCAAGCAACGAGGTATGTGAGCGTTTGTATTCAGTCTAAGACATTAACAGATTCCCAGGAATTAGTTTTTAAACAAGGAATACAATTAACACTAGTATTTGCTGCCATGGTTGCAGGAAAAGGATGTTTAAACGCGAATATATGATTAAAAAGACTTAGGATAGAAAGGGAGAACAACACGCATGGATATTAAATCGCTTGATTTGTTTTCGCAGGAGTTTCACCAAAATCCTTATGATTATTATAATAAAATCCGACCACACCAACCTTTTGCAAAAGTGAAGCTGTTTAACGAAGGACAACATCATACATGGATGGCTTTTACGTATGAAGCAGCGGTAGCCGTGTTAAAAGATCAGAGGTTTATAAAAGATATGCGGACAGTCTTCCCTGACGAAGTGACAGACGAAAATCTTCCGCCAATAAGTCAAAGCATGCTTTTTGTTGACCCTCCTGACCATCGCCGCCTGCGCAGCCTTGTACAAAGTGGCTTTACGCCTAAAAGGATTGCGAGGTTAAGAGGGCGTATTGAGGAAATTGCAAGAGAACAAGCATGGCTTATGAGAAACAAAGAAACGGTTGACTTTATTGAAGAATACGCGTTTCCGATTCCAATTAGAGTCATCTGTGAATTGCTTGGCATCCCGTCTGAAGATCGTCTTGATTTCCAGCGCTGGTCCAATGTAATAGTGGAGATAAGCGATAATCCTAGATATGATGAGGCTATGATGGAATTTATGGCTTATCTGGAGAAAGTGATTGAAAAAAAGCGTGTGTCTCCTAAAGAAGATTTGCTGTCTGATTTAATTCAGGCAGAGGAAGGAGGGGACCGTTTAACTGTAAGCGAATTGTATGGAGTCGTTATGCTTCTCATAGTGGCCGGACATGAAACGACTGTGAATCTAATTGCCAATGGTTTACTGGCGCTGCTTACACATCAAGACCAACTTGCGTTGCTAAAAGAAGACCATTCCCTTGTGGCACAAGCCATTGAAGAATTGCTACGTTTTAATGGTCCAGTTGAGTTCAGTACAGACCGTTGGGCGAAAGAGTCCTTTACGTTTATGGGGCAGCAGGTTGAGAAAGGGGACCATGTCATTGTTTCTCTTGCATCGGCGGATCATGATCCAGCGGCGTTTGCGGATCCCAGTACCTTCAACATTACAAGGGAAAAAAGTCCTCATCTTGCGTTTGGAAAAGGCATCCACTATTGCCTAGGCGCCCCACTTGCCCGGCTTGAAGGCGAAATAGCCATACGTGTTTTGCTGGAAGAATACCCAAGTCTTAGCCTTGCAGCTGAACTGAATGAATTAGAATGGCGACAAAGTCTTATCATTCGTGGTTTGAAACAGTTGCCTATCAAGCTTTTTTAAAGAAACACATCAAGAAAACAAGCAGCGATTGGAGCCATCATGCCATTCCTTCTAGAAAAAGACGATTTGTAATTGCGATACATCTAAGCAATTAAGAAAAAATGGAAATTAATTTTTTATTGTTTATGTATTTCTTTTATTTAATATAAAAATATCAGTGGACTTTCCCCTTTCACGGAAAATCCACTGCAAGTTTTTGGAAGTATTAATTAAACCACAATAGTTACTTATTCATCGAAATAACTTTTACACCCTTTTTGTAATATAAGTTTAGCCAGATTTTTCTGGTTGAACTTTTTATATATGTGGTCATATGGTTACGATTTCATGATTAGTTTAATAGGACAGACCCTAAGGAAATCTCTTATCCTACTATTATAAAATCTTCCCTATTCCTACTAATAGGAATGTTTATGACTTCACATTTCTTTACAGTTGCACGTTTCAAAGACTTCATGGATTTTATTAGAAAATCTACTTTCGATTCTTCCCCTTGCAGTTCTGCTTCTACACTTCCATCTTCTAAATTTTTCACCCATCCCATGAATTCCAATCTTTGAGCAAGGGTAAATAATTCCAAACGGAATCCTACTTTTTGAACTCTCCCGGAAAAGATAACTTTTTTTCTTACTACATTGCTTGAATCAAATTCGGGAAAATTAATATTATTGGCATGCCAAATAACGTAATCATCTCTTAATCTTTTTAAAGCTTTCATTCTCTTTTCCCCTTTTTTATTAGTATTATGGTAAATTCTTCTTCAACTATCCTGCACGTTACTTTAAGTTCATTTTTCACAATTGGCCGGAAGTTCCCTTCACATAATCACAGAGCCCTGACACTCATTTATAAATAGTTATACAAATAAAGATTTATTAACCTACCACTCCTTGGAATGCATACGGGACTGATTTATCTAGCAAATATTTAATACCATTTTTATGATATGGCATCATTTCATCAGCTGTTTTTAAACTTACCCATCTTACTTCTGAAATTGTTTCAGTATCTTGTATTGAAATTTCACCACTTAGTATCCTTGCTTTGAATGTTATAAAAAGGGCATGATTGTCATCATTCATCATAAAAGCTTCATTTACGCTAATGATATGATCAATCTCAATAGTTAAACCAGTTTCTTCTTTAGCTTCGCGTATTGCTGCTTGTGATAGAGTTTCTCCTGATTCAACAGCTCCACCTGGTAAAGACCAATTATCATATTTAGTATTTTTAACCATTAAAACTTTTTCTTGTGTTTCATCATAAATAAGTGAATATACTACATCTACTCTTTTCATTAAACACACTCCTTGTACGTTTCTAATATTTACAAAAAGCGACTGTACTTCGTTATCGCACCTTCTAAGAGTTGAATAAGCTTAGAATTTAAGATTGATTACAATTTTTTATCTCTCCAAAGGTAACTTTCATACTAGGAGCGTATACTAAAGAGGAATCAATGTTAAATACTTGTGAAAAAAGTAGCTCTGCTTCATACTGTGCCTGTGCATCCTTCGATGTTACCCCTCGGTTTTTTAAACCTTCAATAAACGCTTCTTTATTAGCGGGTTCTTCACCTAAACCTTCTTCTTTTAAAGAAAAATACAGTTTTTGTTTATCGATTTGATCCATATTCGGATTGAGGAAATTTACTTTGTCACTAATTCTGCACTCAATGTTCTCCACACCCAATTCTGTTAGATATAATGGTATTTTAGCTCCTATATTCCCATCTTTTCCATTCTGTTTTCCATCATCTTCAAATAGTTTTTGAAGAATGCCAAGTTTAATAATATGAGTTTGTTCATACCTATTAACATAGTATGATGACATATTTGAAATCCAGTGTGGTTCAAAACAAATTATTTTGCCTTCGTTCACAACAGAATCAATCATTTTTTGAAGCATTCTTTTGGGATCTGACATATGTAAAAGAAAAGCGTGGCATACTGCAATGTCATACTTACGCTCTATATCTATCTCATATAAATCAGCTACAAAGAGTTCAGCTTCATATTTTAGATTGTGAAAAAGCTCTCTCCCCTGATTAATAAGTTGTTGTCCTTTATCTATTCCTGTATATTTCGAACCGGTTGGTAATAGAGGTAATAATTTAAGTCCCAAATATCCATATCCACAACCAAAATCAATAATATGTACAGGTTGAGATAGCCTCCAAACGTACTTTACTAAAAACTCTAAATAGTCATCATTATAATATAAGTCTCTAGTTGTTTTTAGGTATTCCATTTTGGTATCCCAATAATACTCTTCCATTAATGTTCTCCTTTTGTTGGATTTCTCTCTATAAGAAAATTAATTTTTTATATTCTCTTATTCTTACAAAGAGTCCTTCTTCAAATCCTGCCTATTAGTTTAATAACTTCAACAAATAAAAGCCTTAATCCTTCTTCTTTTAACGTCCCCCTTTAGCTTAAAAAGATTTCCTTACTTTTATTGACTCTCATGGTACATGAGGATATATGATTATATATAGAGGTGATGATGATATGAAATACAAAGTAAAAGAAGTTGCCGAATTTGTAGGTGTGAGTATTGCTACACTCCACCATTATGATAAAATCGGTCTCCTTTCACCTGAATCGGTTAACCAAGCAGGATATCGTCTTTACACAGATTACGAATTGGAGCGATTACAGCAAATATTATTTTTCAAAGAAATGGGGTTTTCACTAAATGAAATCAAAAAAAATCTAGAACATACAGGTTTCGATCGCAAGCACGCATTAGAAGTCCATTTAGATGTTCTTCTCCAAAAGAAAAAACGCCTGGAAGAAATCATCAACACAGTATATAAAACGATAGAATCCATAAATGGAGGGATGAAAATGAATCCGAAAGATATGTTCGAAGGCTTTGATATTACAGATATCGAAGAAAGCAAGAAAAAGTACGCTGCAGGAGGATACGAACATACCTTGGCAGTCAAAGCTGATGGGACTGTTTGGGGATGGGGGAATTTTGGTCAGGAAGAAAGCTCAGTTGGACTTGAAAAGCCCCTTGTTCCTATTCTGTCAAATGTAAAGACAGTAGCAGCTGCATCTGGGCATTATCATTCATTTGCTATTAAAAACGATGGGACTGTTTGGGGATGGGGGAGTAATGACCACGGTCAACTTGGAATAAATGCTAACGAAGACTATGTTACTGTACCCATCAAAATAGAGGGTCTAGATCATGTTGTTTCTGTTTCGGCAGGTGTGTTTCATACGTTAGCATTAAAAGACAATGGGAGGGTATGGACATGGGGTCCAAATTGGTATGGTCAACTTGGAAATGGATCATACAAAGAGAGTAAGTCTCCTTTAATTGTTGAGAATTTGGCAGGTGTTAAAGAAGTGGCTGCAGGTTTCTTTCACTCTTTAGCCTTAAAAGGTGATGGCACTGTATGGAGATGGGGCGGTTATGGGGATTCGACCAACGAATTTCCAATAAAGGATCAAAGTCCGATTCCTGTGCGTATGAAAACGATCGATCAAATAGTTGCAATTGCTGCAGGAGGTTCGCACGGTGTAGCTTTAAAAGATGATGGTACAGTTTGGACATGGGGATACAATGATGAAGGTCAATTGGGAGATGGAAAGTTTGTAAACGGGTGTTCATGTGAACCAAGAATGGTTTCTGGATTAACCGATATAAAAGCAATCACAGCTGGTGGGGCATTTACATTAGCTCTGAGGAAAAATGGCACAGTTTGGGCGTGGGGATCAAATAATTACGGTCAACTTGGAGACGGTACCTACGAAAAAAAATGTGAAGCAAGAGAAATTCCCGAACTGAATGATGTCATTCATATTGCGGCTGGGACAAAGCACGCTATGGCAATGAAGAAGGACGGTAGCGTCTGGTTGTGGGGGAGTAATGACCACGGACAATTAGGTGATAAAAAAGATAGTAAAAAGAATCGTCCATATAAATATTTTCAAACCACTTAAACTAACTATCATTAACAAATAGTTAAACCTACAACACATATAGATTGTAGGTTTCTTTTTGCTTATATAAAAAATGTACTTATTTATAAAGTTAGGTAAATGTTTCAAAATTATCGCTCCCTTTTCCCCTTGTTCACACCATACGTGCGACTTTCAAAGCATACGGCGTTCCATATGATAGCAAATGCATTCATTATAATGGCTGACTATTGATATGGCTAATCCTATAATGGTGTACCTTATCCTAACTGGCGTTTAAATTGTTTACTGGCGAACAAGTAAGCGATAACCGTAATGCCGATGCACCAAGCAAGTGCGATCCAAATATCGTTGCCAACAGACCCTTCATACAAGAGAGCACGAATTGCATTCACGATTGAAGTCACGGGCTGGTTCTCAGCGAACGCACGGACAATTTTAGGCATGGTTTCGGTTGGAACAAAGGCTGAACTGATAAACGGCAGGAAAATCAGCGGGTACGAGTAGGCTGTCGCCCCTTCCATTGACCCCGCTGTCAATCCGGGAATGACCGCCAGCCATGTCAGCGCCAGCGTAAACAGTGCGAGTATCCCAGCTACCGCGAGCCAATGCAGGATATCAGCGCTGGAACGAAAGCCCATCAAGAGCGCGACGAGGATAACTACCACAATAGTAAGCGAATTGGAAACTAGCGAGGTCAACACGTGAGCCCACAATACCGACGAGCGCTTAATGGGCATGGTAATGAAACGCGCCATCAGACCACTCTTTACATCATTAAACAGCCGTAGAGAAGTGTATGCAACGCCGGATGCGATAGCCATCAGCAAGATTCCCGGTAATAAATAATTGACGTAGTTATCCGATCCTGTCTCTATGGCGCCGCCAAAAACGTAGACAAACAGTAGCATCATCATAATCGGCGTAATCGCCACTGTGATTATCGTATCCGGGCTGCGCAAAATGTTACGCATTAAACGCCCTAGTAATACCCTTGTTTTACTTTTCATTTACATCTCCTCCTTTTTGCCGATGATCGTGAGGAAAATTTCCTCCAATGTTGGCTGCTTCTCAATGTACTCCACTTTTGTTGGCGGGAACATTTCTTTGAGTTCAGTTAGGGTACCGGTCGTGATGATTTTTCCGCCGTGCAAGATGGCAATACGGTCCGCCAGTTGTTCGGCTTCCTCCAGATACTGGGTCGTGAGCAAGATGGTTGTGCCACTGCCGGCAAGCTCCTTGACGGTATCCCAGACTTCAAGCCGCGCTTCGGGGTCAAGCCCTGTCGTCGGTTCATCGAGAAAAATGACAGCTGGCGTCCCGATCAGGCTCATGGCGATGTCAAGACGTCGCTTCATCCCGCCGGAATATTTGTCCGCCCGGCGATTGGCCGCGTCACGCAGACTAAATCTTGCAAGCAGATTGTCAGCGACTTGAGCAGGATTGGAAACTCCCCGCAGCTTGGCGACCATCATCAGATTTTCCCGCCCGGTAAGCATGCCGTCTACAGCTGCGAACTGTCCTGTTAAGCTGATGCTCTGGCGAACATAATTGGGTTGACGCTGAACGTCATAGCCGCAAATACCTATTTCGCCGCCATCGTGTTTCATTAGCGTTGAGAGGATGTTGACCGTTGTCGTCTTACCCGCTCCATTTGATCCTAGCAGTGCAAAAATTTCGCCACGTAGCACCTCAAAATCCACCCCTTTTAAGACTTCCTTGTCTTTAAAGGATTTTTTTAACCCTTTTACTGAAATCGCTACAGTGTTCATATTTTTTCCTCCTTATAAAAAGTGTCCTTGCCGAGTTAGATTACTTTACTCCACTATTCTGTATCGCTGATAATAAGTAATACTTACTACTGAGTTGTAAATATGACTGAATAACGAAGGTACAATTCGTAACCAGCTATTCAGTCGGTATTATCTATTGAACTTATTTTTTTCCAAATCGCTTCTTGATACTTTGATTCAAATCTTCACCATACTTGGCGACATAGGTTTTAGCGTTTGCCAGTAGTTCATCGGCAAAGGACGCCACATCGTCCCCAGTGATTTCCAACACTTTTCTGCCTTCAGCTGCACCGGCTTCGAACAACTCGATCAATTCATACTGCATGTGCAGCATATCCATCCCGTTGCCAGTTGCGAAATTCCACATGTAGTTTTGAATTTTCTTAAATACAAACTGGTAGTCCTCTGGCAGGGCTTCAACCCGTGCCATCATCATCTTATACTCTTTTTTATCACCAATCATTTTTTTGAACATTTCCAACATGTTATTTTTCCTCCTTTTTTATAAAGCTCAACATTACAGTCCAAAATTATCGGATGGAATAACTTATGAAGCTAGTTTGATTTCAAGACGTTGATTTTTGATGATACAAAATCCCATTTTTTCCAAAACAATTCAAGTTCCTGGCGGCCAGCCTCATTAAGTGTGTAAAACTTGCGGGGCGGCCCCATATCTGACGGTTTCTTTTCTATGTTGACTAGTTTTTTCTTTTCTAATCGCACAAGGATCGTGTAGACCGTCCCTTCCACGACTTCGGTAAACCCAAGCTCGTTCAGGCGGCGGGTAATCTCATAGCCATAGGTTTCATGACGACTGATGATTTCCAGCACACAGCCTTCCAGTGAACCTTTTAGCATTTCAGTTAAATTTTCCATGTTTAGAGCTACCTCTATTCTGTATAACTTAGTAGTAAGGTAAATTTTAATCAATAGCTTTTGGGAAATCACGCTATTGAGTATTACTTATTACAGGTACATTGTAACACCGAGTAGTAGGGGTGTCAACTATACATCTTCACAATCTTTTCTTTACCATAACAACATCTAATCTCTTATATGGGTTGGGGCATAACAAAAAGACGGCCTCTTATTAAAGAAAAACGTCCGTTCGTATTATATGGTCAGCCAGAAAATATTTCTGATTGACCATTTTTTATATCGATATTTGATAACTGTAGCCGGGGTAGAACGTAAGCGACCTGGGGCTAAGACCTCGTCCGCAAAACAGTTCACCCCTACTTGTAGAAACATGTTTGAGGCTGGTTGGAACAATTAACCAGCGAAGCTATGACACTATGAGGAGGATTTAGGGGGTATCGGCAATTATATTATTGAAGGAGGATTTTTAATGAATGAGTCATTGGTCTGGATTTGGCAAAAGTGTAAGTCAGGTTCAAGCATATTTGGAAAGTAAGAAGCCCTACAAGAAAAGTTTCAAAGTAAAACATGATCTTGATGGGTTAGCTAGTTTATTAGATTTTATTCAAGAGATAGAACATATTTGAGGAGAACGTCCCCCTCTTGTAACAATTGATTATTAACTTGTTATAATCCCACTATTCAATTGAACAAACCGCCTGTTAGTAGAAATATCTTCATCAAAAAATGCGTTATTCCTTCTCTAATCAACGCACTCGATAGTTTAAGTTTTCTTCACAACTTCACCCTTACTTATTCCTTTAGTTAACAAGGAATATCTTACTAATACACAATTTCCTCGTATTGTTCATTAACATCAAATAATTATCTAATGATAACCGCATATTTTATACATTTTACATAATTCTCCAAGCACTTTAAAATTTCACAGCATAATCTTTTAAAGAAAGGAGTGAAGTAATTGGGAATTGTAAAATATTGTCCTTGTGATTGTTCCGCAACTCTTAAATACTTCGAAGGTGAAGGTGACACTTTTTATGAAGCAAACATTTGTCCTGATTGTGAAAATCCTTCTGGAAGTTCACTTACTATAACGTCCCCAGATGGAACATTTTTTGAAGCAAAATCTTTTAACCCTACAAGTTGTATGACGACACCAGGTGGAGTTTTATTAGTTACTAGTGGTGAAGGTATATCAGTTCCTAGTGGTAGTGATGTATATGGCTACCAACGAAATTTATTTTCGCTTTTTTTACAAAAAAGTGATATTCAAGTCAGGTTTGATCTTTTTTTCAAATCTATTGATAAGAATGGATCAAGCTATACTACATCTATTGCAAAAATTGTTCCTGAAGATGCTATAACAATTACTAAGTGTCCATAAGAGGAGGTTTATTCCTTCTCTTTTACTAGTAAACAATTTCCGTCAATTGTGAAGTTAATAAACAATTTCTTCTTCAACTATCCTGCCCGTTAGTCCAATAAGAAAGGGTTGCAAATAGCAGCCTAATTATTAAGATACCCCCCTTTAGTACAATTACTTTAAAAAAGTTAAAATATTGAGGCGATAGAGAGATAAATACATATGGTTGTGCAAAGGTATAAAATTATAGCCTTTTTAAAATTCCTTCTAATTTTAAGACCATATGTTAAAAAGAAGATAGCGGCAGCTAATTTCGAAAAACTTTGCATATAAGCGTAATTTGAAAGAGATGAACTGCTTAGAATAATAGAAGCAAGGAAAGTTATAGAGATTAGTAATTTAAACCACAAAGGTTCAGTAAGAAATGTTTTAACCATAAATTTTAACCTTTGCATGGGGTAATGCTCCCTTCAAGAAAATAATTATTTACAATTCTGCTCATAGTTAGAATTGCTGTGTTGAATAATATGATTTTTACGTTCCTTTTATACGATTGATGGAACTATATGTTTCAGCTTTTAGTTTTTCTTTTTTCACTAACCTGCCTGTTATCTTAATAACTTCAACAAAAAAAGCGTTAATCCTTCTCGATTAACGCACCCTTGAGCTTAAATGTAGTTCATTACAAATCAGCTGTTAGAGAAAAAAGAGTTATTTTAAACACTAAATAATGAAAGACATATCACAGGATTTCTTGGGAACATTCACTAAAATCAGTACTAGGGCCGTTCCAAATTTCTGTTTTGTACATATGTTGTAATGACAAAAAGAAAGGGAAATGAGGCTCTATACATGGCAGATGGTAAATAGGAATTGATTTTGTTCTAATCATAGTATGTTTATACTCCTTATCGTCATAGGAGCAGATTGGTATAAAAAGACTCCAATAATGGCTAAGGTGTGCAAGACAACACATCTGTCCAATCCACTATTTTGTAAATACATAATTCATTACAAAAGAGCGTATTAAAATGGAAAAAATAAGATAAATAAAAAGGGGTAGTACATGATAAACGTTTTATTTGTGTGCCTGGGGAATATTTGCCGTTCACCGATGGCTGAAGCTTTATTTCGTTACTTAGTCAAAAAAGAAAATTTGACAAACAAAATCGCAGTTGATTCTGCTGCGACCAGTCCATGGCAAATCGGCTTCCCTCCGCACGAAGGAACTCTTGATATTCTAAAGAAATACAATATCTCATCCGATGGGCTTGTTGGACGCCAACTAAAGAAAAAAGACTTTTGGAAGTTCGATTATATTATTGGTATGGACGAAAGCAACATAAAACATATTTATAGGATAACCGGTAAGCCTAATCATCCAAAGATCATTAGGCTACTAGACCTGACCAAGTACAGGAAAGATGTCCCCGATCCATTTTACACAGGTGATTTTGATGAAACCTATCGTCTTGTTTCGGTTGGTTGCCGGGCATTACTCAACAAAATACGCAGCGAACAAAACTTATAACAACAAGGCATCTATCTTAATGCGACGGTCAAAACAGATCCAGCTAATGAAGTAGAAGCCGTTAATTAATTGGGTAGCCCTTATTTTAATTAAGGGAGGGATCGCTGCTGCCACAACCCCAATCCACCACTATAGCACCTGTTTGTTAAGTACAATAGTTCACAAATTTACTTTGCTAGGAATGGTAACACTCTTAATATATTTCAACAAAATTTTTGTTTAAGTCTGATTATTTTCCAAGCAGACAACCACCTTTCCCTTGGCGTGTCCTTCCCCAAGATAACGAATAGCCTCCGGAACCTGACTTAACGAGTATCGTCTATCTATAACAGGTACAAGTTTACCAGTAATGAAAAGTTCTTTTAAAAAATTTTGGTCATTTTTATTTGGTTTATGAACAAGGATAGACATTTTTTTGCTTTCAGTTTTATAAATCATGGGTCCAAGCAACAATAGTTGCAAGATCAGAGACATGGAGCCTCCAATCATAACATATTTGCCTTTAGGATTTAGTACACGCTTGTAGTCGAAGATAGACCGAGTTCCAACAACATCGAGAATCAGATCATAAAATTTTCCTCTTTGTGTGAAATCTTCTTCAGTGTAATCAATCACATGGTCTGCACCAATGGCGATTAGTGTATCTAATTTTTTCCTACTGTCCACACAAGTTACTTCAGCCCCATATAATTTGGCAATTTGCAATGCAAAGGTCCCAACACCTCCACCAGCACCATTAATTAAGACCTTTTTAGCTTCATGAATCTGTCCTTTATCACGAAGCCCCTGCAGAGCTAGAACTCCCGCTTGTGGTATCGCAGCTGCCTCCTCAAATGTCATACTGGCAGGCTTTAGCGTTAATGCTTCTGCATTAACACTTACATATTCTGCAAACCCACCCCAACCACACCAGGATACGTCTCCGAATACTTCATCCCCTACAGAGATATGACTTACTTCTCTACCAATTGCTTCAACTTTTCCTGCTATATCAGCACCGAGGATTTTGTATTTTGGTTTTAGCATTCCACCAAGACGAGCCAGGAAAGGTTTGCCTCTAAGGAGGTCCCAGTCCCAAGAATTCACAGAAACAGCATGAATCTTTACCAATACTTCATTTTCTTTTAGAGTAGGAATTTCTATTTCTTTTAGATTAAGAACGTTAGTCGTTCCGTATTTATTGTAAACCATTGCTTTCATCATGGGTTCTCCTTCACATTTGAGTATGGACGAAATTCATCTGTTCCTGCCTTTAATCATTATTAAAGGGTTTTGATGAAGTTAAGAGTTTCCTGTTTTTAGAGTATGTTTATTTTAAGACTACCATTATGAATATCATTCTATGTGGAATACTATATATTTCTTCCTAACTTGTGTTAATCCCTTCTTCAAGTAACCTGTCCCGTTAGCATGTTAGATTTGTGGCATTAGAAAAAGTGCATTTCATACTACGGAAACGCACCGATTTTCGAATATATCAATATCTAAATCTTTTTCTACAGTTCTTATTTTACATCAATAAACTAAGACACAGTCATTTGTTTAATAATTAACGAGAAACTTATGTTTTCTAATGAAACTAGGTATCTCAACCATCACCATTTAATAAAAATCAAAACTCTTACTCTTTCAAAATTTAATGAGGTATTGCTCATTAATTAGGATGAGTTAACAGAATGGCTTGCTTAAAATACTGATAGTACCCTTCCTCTTTTAGCTTCTCCACAGTATTAATCTCACCGCTTTGCATGAAAATGGCGAAGGGTTTTTTGTCCACGACAGGATAGGCCATTAACATAATCTGGTCATCAATTTTATTCATAAAAATAGGGATATTGTCAACTTTATCAATTTCTTCAATAGACATTCCATGAGAAGAATGATGATAATTAAACATTTTATCAACAAAATCCTTATACGAATCACTTGATTCAAAATTCTCCATCAAAATGTTCCTTTCTCCAACGCCAGTCGTTATAAAGTAAACCCCTTCTGAAACTGTCAGCCACACACTTTGATCAGGTGGTCCTATATTAATCATACGGTTCATTTCATCCCCAAATTCAACTGTTTTCCATGACTTAGGCATGACCGTAGTAAAAGTTTCTAATTGAACAGTTGTCATGTCGTCAGGAATAGCATAATGGTTCCCTGATCGAAACTGATTAGAGATAAAAGGAATGATCGTTACGAATGCTAACATTAGACAAACGATACTTCCTAAAACGTATTTAAATTTACCAGTGTAAAATATAATTTTTGGCTTTTTTCTTTCTGGTAAGTTTTCCAGTGTGTAGTGTATTCTTTGTTTTATCAATTCAGGAACTTCCAGTTGTTCCTTTTCAAACTGCTTCTTCAAAGCAAAGTCAATTTTACTGTTATTCATTTTCTATACCCCTTTCATCCTTATATAGATTGAGGACAGATGAGAGTTTCTGACGAGCACGGTTCAATCTTGATTTAACGGTCCCTTCCCTTACTTTCAGTATTTGTGCAATTTCTTTAATTGAAAACTCTTCATAGTAAAAAAGTATAAGTACAGTACGATGGTTATATTCTAGCTTCGATAATGCTAACTTTAGATCGATAAGTGCTTCCGTATTTTCTTCACTACTTCCAATATCATCAACTGATTCTAATAAAATTATTTTTTTCCTTTTTCTTAATATGTCGTTACATTCATTGATAAGTATTCTAGTAAGCCATGTTTTAAAATATTTTGGTTGTTTTAGATTAATAATAGAATGGTAACTCTTGAGTATTGTTTCCTGTATGGCATCGGCACAATCCGTATCATCTTTTAAGATGCCTTTTGAAACACGGTACAAAGTAAGCTGGCATTCTTCAATTAAACGAGAAAACGCCTCTTTATCTCCTTTTTGCGCTAACAATACATCCGTTTCCAATTCGCTCTCCCCCCTTCGATCATTAGACTTTAAAGATTGCAAAAGGTTCCCATATATTTCCGTATTTAATTTGAAACTAAATAATTAATTTACCCCTATGTAAATTTTCAGCAGAATTAGGATTGCTGAGAGATGGCGATTTCCCCATAAAAAAAGGACACTAAACTGTCCTTAATGAAGCTAATCACGATAAATGTTAAGTTTAATTAGTGTATTAGATAAAGTGTTGAATAATCGTTCCTTGACCATTTTTGACATATATAATCAATATTTATCCTCTTATTCCTCAAGCTTTTACCGACCAAAAATAGCCCTTTTTCATAATCTCCTAAATCATACTTAGCTCAACTTTGTTGTTTTTTATAATAAGTTCGAAGTAGCTCTTCCATCAAAAGATAATCCCGTTCATAAACAGCCTGATAAGCAGAATGATTTACTTCATTTGGTCTTATTTCACTAAGAAACTGATTGCTAATTTTTTCAATAGCTTCTAGTTCATCGCGATATATTCCACTGCCAATTCCAGCCGCCATCGCTGCGCCTAGTAGGGTGGACTCGCTTATATCAGGAATAGAATATGTACATCCTGACACATCTGCTTTTATTTGCATCCAATATTTATTTTTCGTGCCGCCGCCTACGGCCACTACTTTGGTTATCTCTTTTCCAGCAATTTCTTCAGCTGATTTTTGAACTAATTTCATTTGATACGCTGTACCTTCAAGCATTGACTTAATGATGTCTTTTCTTCCATGATTTTTTTCCAAGCCAATAAAAGCTGCTTTTGCATATGGATTTGGATTCGGAGCCCCACTTCCAGACAAATATGGAAAATATAAAATTCCAGTAGGACCTTCCGTAGTTTCTGCAAGTAAGCGAAGCATTTCGTCATACGATAGTTGGGTATCAGAAAGTTGTGAACGCATCCATTCAACCGATCCACCTGAAGATGGATTTCCTCCCATCCAAAAATACCGATCCTTCACGACATGACAGCCATAAGATAAACCTGATTTGAATTCCTTTTCTCCAAGTCGTCTCTCCTTAAAAGAGCCAACTAATGTTTCAGCTGTTCCCATAGAGTCAAGTATAGTATCGGGATTAACTGCTCCAACAGCTAAAGCCGCACAAACGTGATCATGACCTGATACTGCAACTGGTGTACCTTTTGAAAGCCCGAAATCAATACATTCTTGATTATTTACTTCTCCAATCGGTGTTCCAGCCAGGTGAGCCGCAGGAAATAAGGTATCGTCTAATCCAAATGTGTTTAACCAAGGAACATCCCATATTTTTTCATCGATTCGAAAACCGTACGTCCTTGCCCCAAGTGAATAATCTGTTCCAAATTCTCCCGTTAGTTTAAATGCGATAAAATCTGAAGCAGATAGCCAAACCGCATCTCTTGTAATATTAGAATCTTGTTTTTTTAACCATAATAACTTCGGCAAACCATATTTAAAACTAGGCCGTAAACCCGATTTAGAAAAACGATCAATAGGATCTGATGATTTTAAAATAAACTCTGTTTCTTCCATTGCCCGTTTATCGAACCAAGGGATCATTTCCGTTTTCGGCAACATAGACTTTTTATCAATGAGCAGCCCTGTTTCTGCCATACTTGTAATCCCAATGACTGAAATGGATTGCTTATAATCTTCAATCGCATCTTTTATATTTGAAGATACAATCTCCCAAATCTCATCTGGGTTATAAAAAGCTTGCCCATCTTCTCGATAATGGGTCTTTGTCGCTCTGCTAGCAATTTTCAGGCATTTTCCCATTTCATCAAATACAGCAGCCTTACAGTTCGTAGTTCCAACATCAATCCCAAGCAGCATTTTCATATGATTTTTCCTCCACATCTACTTTAAGACAGTCTTATTTTCCCTAATCCGCCAAACAAAATGTATTATTTTTCTAGTAACAATTTATTCCTAACATTCTCTTTCCTCATATATTGTGAGATTACATGGTTAACATACATATGAGCATCCTCCACTACTCCGTAGTCACTTGAAGGAATAACAAGTGAAATATCAGAAAGACCTTTCATTCTTCCTGCTTTTTCTCCAATTAATGATATAATGGTTGCTCCCGAATCTCTTGCATATTGAAATGCTCGAACTACATTTTCGGAGTCGCCGGATACAGAAAGACCGATGACGATATCTCCTGGATTTAAGACATTTTTTAACTGTTCAACGAAAATATCTGCGTAACTCATATCATTCCCATAGGCTGTCATAAGTGGAATTTGATCAGTCAAACTGAATATTCGTATCCTTTTCACTCCATCTACATTGACTCCTTTACCAAAATCACATGCCCAGTGTGAAGCAGAAGCTGCACTTCCTCCATTCCCCAACACAAATATTTGATGATTCTTTTCGGTTGAGTTTTTAATCGTCTTGTAAATTTTTTCAATGATACTGACATCTAACTGTTGGATTACCCTTAACCATTCGGATTGATATTCAATATAGTAGGATCGAAACAAAACATTCAGCTCCTTATCATTCGTTTGCATATATCAAACTAGCAGCCCCTATTAAGCCAGCTTCGTACCCAAGAGCTGTTCTTAAAATAGGAATGTTTTTATTTGATTCATCAATTACTGCCGACCGAAATGTTTTTCGGATGTGCGGCTCAAGCAAGTCGAATGACAAGCTAACTCCCCCGCCTATAATAATTGCACCTGGATTTAAAACATTTGCTGCATATGAAAATGCTCTCCCAATATATTCGCCAGCTTGCCTATAAATATCTAAGGCTATTTTATTTCCGTTATAAGCCAATTCCGCGACATTTTTTGCTGTTGCAGGAGATATTTTTTCCATTTCCGCCATTTTAGCAATTGCGGTTCCGGATGCATGTGCCTCTAAACATCCGCAATTTCCGCAGCCACAAAGATTGCCATTTTCCCATTCAACGACTAAATGTCCTATCTCACCAGCAATAAAATGTTCACCTTCATAAACTTTGCGGTCAATTATTATTCCTCCGCCAATTCCAGTACTGATTGTCACCCAAAGAAATTGATTAAACTCTTTTCCTTTTCCAAAAACAAGTTCACCCAAAGCACAGGAATTTACATCATTTGCAATTCGAATCGGTATTTCCGACCATCTTTCTTGAAGATAATTTTTAACCTGCACATTTTTCCATCCTGAATAAGGTGCATGAATTAAGACGCCATTTTTAGGATCAGCCAATCCAGGTACATTCACACCAATCCCAAGTAATGAGTCCTCATTGATACTTATTTTTTGTATACAATCACCTAAAATTTTTATACATTTTTCAATATGGTCTTTAGGATGGTCATGGATGTTTGTTGGAAACTGTTTAGTAATCAATATTTTCCCTGTGCTATCAACCAGTCCTATTAGGGTCTTTGTCCCACCTAAATCTATTCCGGCTACCACTTTTTGATTGGGCAATCCATTCACTCCCTAATCTAAATCATATAAAATTTGAAGTAGTATCAGAGTTGAGTATCTAACAAAGCACTATTTTGTAAATACTGTTAATTTATGTATTCACTTTACTATATTAGAAATGTTTGCAATATCATTGTCAATAATTATTTCATTATTTCAAATAATTTTAAAATAAAAAAGCTATAAAACTACCATAATGGTAGTTTTATAGCTTTTTAGCCTATATTTTCTCTACATACTGAGGATTTGCAGTAATATATGTTCCACTTTTTAATTCGTACATTTTTGATCCATTTACGGTGAAAGCATCGACTACTGTAAATACTTCCCTCTTCTTAACCTTTCCTTCCCGAGCATTCCAGTCAGGTTTGTTGTAATACCATAATTCATTTGCTTTCACTCTTATCAGGAAATTTTCCGGTCCATTTGCCCCGTTATTATGTTTTGGATTAATCCAACTCCCTGGCATCCCTTTTACTTTTGTAACGTTAACCATTCCTTGTGAACGGTTGAATACGAAATAATCCCCTTTTGTTACTGTGGTTTTCTTATTACCTTCTGCCTTTGCATCAACTGCTGTATAGTAGCCATCCAACGTTTTATTAACTTTGTATTTTTCATCATTTGCTTTCTCATTTGATGAAGAAGTGACCGATGTTGAAGATACAGCAGCTAATGGTTGAGAAGCTTTCTTTTTTAACTTCAATGCTTTTTCTAATCCTTTTGCATGTCCTCTTGCTATCTTGTCCAAAAAGGATGACTGGCTTAACAGATTTGCATCGTGTGCGTTATCAATAAAGCCATTTTCAGTTAACACACTTTGCATTTGGGACTCACGGACCATATGAAAATCGGCTTCTTTTTTTCCGCGATCAATCAACCCAGTAGCTTTTATGACCTCGTCATGAATGATATTTCGTTTTTGGTCAGTTGCAGCACGACTTGGAAATTGTCCAATATAAATATAACTTTCAAAGCCTGAACCACCACTAGCGTTAATATGGACTGAAAGCAAAAAATCTGCATTCCAAGCATTTGCTGCATTAGTCCGTTCAATTAATGAAACGGTTTGATCACCCGTACGACTCATCTTTACTTGCACATTGTCATATTCATTTATTAACATTGTCTCAATTTTTTTGGAAATGCTTAATGTCAAATCTTTTTCCCTTAATCCATATCCTGTGGCTCCTGTATCAGAACCCCCGTGGCCAGGGTCAATAAAGATTTTCACCACTTTGCTCTCCTCCTTTTACATGAATTATCACGATTGACATGGCAAGCACCTTTTTAGATTTTTAACCCCTTCTATTTATAATGATATGAATACTTCGCCATTACGGTTACGCCCATAACAAACTTCAAGTCCATGAATCTTCTGTTAAATGAATAAAGATATTTAAAAGACGATATGTTATCCTAGTTAAGATCCATTTAATGGGATAAGAAGGAGTTTTTGATTGGGCATCGAAATTGTTTTTTTGAGATAAAAAATTGAATATGCCATTTTTTTAAATGTGGTGATATTCGCACAAAGAATGGAAGTGAAAGTGTGCAAAGGAATGTTATGCTTGTAGAGGATAATAGAGATATTAGCAAATTGGTTAAAAGTCACTTGGAACAGGAGAATTTTACGGTACTTACTGCATTTGATGGAGAGGAAGCATTGGCTCTTCTTAAAAAATATAAAGTGGATTTAATCTTACTTGATTTAATGCTCCCTAAGCTAAATGGGATGGATTTTCTAAAGCAGATAAGAACAACAAGTTTAGTTCCTGTCTTAATCATTTCTGCAAAAGGGAGTGACATAGATAAAGCGTTAGGTCTAGGTTTTGGTGCAGATGATTATATCAGCAAGCCTTTTTCCATGTTTTAGGTTCAGTCCTCGTTTCTGGAAATATAAAAAAATAAATTTTAAAGGTGCCTAAATGTAACTTTTTTTCTTTTTTTCAATAACATTTCTTTAGAATTAAATAATGCTTGGATTTAAAAATTTCATTCTTGTTAATATAGATAGAGCAATTAACGTACTCTTTTTTATGAATCGGTCCATTAAAAGGAATTACCATAATCCCCTTACAAAGAAACATTCTCCAAAACTCTTCCAAAGACAACAAAAAAACAACCAGCTACGTTTACTTGTAACTGATTGTTTAAAATTAATGTTATTGGCTATACTGCTGCCCTTCTCTTCTTTTAAAGGCATTTCTTTTATTTGTAAAATATCCTGTAAGTAGGACAAGTACTGTAATGCATGCAATTGTTAAATAAGTCATTAGTCCTTCAGAGATGCCGATCCACTCGTCAATATGCTTGTCCTTTAACAGCATTTCTCCAGCCGTCCATGCTAAAATGCCGGAACCTGCATAAGCAATCCAATGATACTTATCCATAACTTTTACGATAAATTTAGAGCCGAAAATCATGATCGGTATACTGATTGCAACTCCTATGGCAATCATCATAACGTGACCATCTGCAGCACCAGCTACCGCAACAACATTATCTAAGCTCATTACGGCGTCCGCCATTATAATCGTTCCTACTGCTTTCATAAATCCATTATGCGATGATATATGTGACTCATCTTTTCCACCAACAAGAACAGTGTATGCAATCCATAAAAGCAATACACCACCGATAATATTTACAAAAGGAATCTGCAATAACCAAACGATTATGATGGCAAATACGATCCTTAAGATGACCGCTCCAGCCGTACCCCAAATAATAGCCTTATTCTGTAGTTCCTTCTTTAAGTTTCTAGTTGCCATAGCAATTACAATTGCATTATCACCTGATAATACAATATCAATAGCGATAATTTTCAACAATACAACGATGGCTGCCGAGCTAAATGTAATTCCTAGTATTGATGCTACGTCCATTATATTTCCTTCTTTCTAAGGAAGTTAACTTTTCTATTATATCATAATTTCTGCATCACTACTATTCACTAGCTTGAATTGGAAATAATAAAGGATATTATCATTTACCAATTTAAGCCCCTCGGCTAAACTTCTTTTTCGGAACTCTTATAGAAAGGATATTTTCAATCTTAAAAAACCTTTGTTTTCTGCGCAAATAACAGAAGGCCTTAAATGTTGACTCTCCTAGTGCTAAAACCTTGATCGTCCTTTGAGTTACAACCATTTTATCCGATACATATATCATTTCTAACTTAACTCCGGATGCCAAAGATTCTACAAGAAGTCTCCTCATTTATAAACCTCCTTTTAAAAACATTAAGGAACAGGCGTTCAATTTCATCAAATAGAATTTAATAAGATACTATGGTTTCTAATTCGTTTACTAAGTCTTTCCCCATTTGAATATACTTTTCATCGAGGCTGCCATCAGAATCTTCCGGTTCGGAAAATTGGTTGAACGAAGCCGACATATTGCTACTATCAGCATGGTCATCCAACCCCTTTTGATATACATGAGATAGAACAAATGGTGTTCCTAATTTTACGACGACCCCTGGTGTATCAAGTTCACCCCAAACAGCGGTAAATGGAACGCGAAGGAATTGATATCCACCATCATCAGCCATTTTATAATCAAAAAAACCACGATCATATTCCCAATTGCCACCAATGACATATCCCTTAGGCTTCAGTAATTGTTCCAACTTATGTAAATTAAACTCCTTGCCTTCTATCGTTGAATTGATTTCAAACACTTTTCAATCACTCCTTCGTTTCCAACTATTATTCCATGGAAAACGAAGGGTTATTCTCATAAAAAAGGAGCACCTACATTACGTAGGTGCCTCCACATTATTTCAATCTTTTTTCTAATTCTACTTTTTTCTCTTCGAATCCAGGTTTTCCAAGAAGTGCAAACATATTTACTTTATATGCTTCTACTCCTGGCTGATCAAATGGATTAACACCAAGTAAATATCCGCTTATCGCACAAGCTTTTTCGAAGAAATATACGAGATAACCAAAAGTGTAAGCGTCCATAGCAGGAATTTCTACTACTAAATTGGGAACACCGCCATCTGTATGAGCTAAAAGTGTACCTTCAAATGCTTTATCATTTACGAAATCTACCGTTTTACCTTCTAAATAGTTCAATCCATCTAAGTCGCCTTCTTCACTTTCGATGACAAGCTCATGGCGAGAATTTTTCACCTTAATGACCGTTTCGAATAAATCACGACGGCCTTCTTGTACATATTGACCAAGTGAATGAAGATCTGTAGAAAAATTAGCTGATGAAGGGAAAATTCCTTTTTGGTCTTTTCCTTCACTTTCACCAAATAATTGCTTCCACCACTCGGAAAAATATTGCAAGCCTGGTTCATAGTTAATAAGCATTTCAATTGTTTTTCCTTTATTGTATAAAGCATTGCGAATGGCCGCATATTGGTAAGAAATATTTTTATCAAGCTCAGGACTGCTAAAATCGTCGCGGGCATCTGCAGCACCTTTCATCATTTCTTCAATATCCACACCACTCACCGCAATTGGAAGCAACCCGACTGCTGTTAGAACAGAATAGCGACCTCCCACATCATCCGGGATAACAAATGATTCATAGCCTTCTTCATTTGCTAATGTTTTCAATGCACCCTTCGCTTGATCAGTTGTCGCGTAAATACGTTTCTTAGCCTCTTCACTTCCGTACTTTTCTTCTAAAAGTTTGCGGAAAATACGGAAAGCTAGCGCAGGTTCCGTTGTGGTTCCCGATTTAGAAATAACATTGATAGAAAAATCTTTTCCGTCAAGCAAATCCATTAAATCCTTCATGTATGTCGAGCTAATATTATTTCCTACAAAAAAGACTTGAGGCGTTTTACGTTTTTCAGAAGGCAGAGCATTATAAAAACTATGATTAAGCATTTCAATCGCTGCACGTGCGCCTAGGTAAGAACCGCCTATTCCAATAACTAGCAAAACATCACTATCTTTTTTGATTTTTTCTGATGCTTTTTTTATGCGAGAAAATTCTTCTTGATCATAATCAACCGGAAGATCCACCCAACCAGTATAATCATTTCCAGCTCCAGTTTTTTCATGTAATTGCTTATGAGCTGTTTCAACTGCTGCTTGTAAATATGTAATTTCATGTTCACCGAAAAATGTCAGTGCTTTTGAGTAATCAAACTTAAGATGTCCCATCACTTTTCCTCCTTAGAACAAAATCTATATGGTATACTCTAGCCCAACGAGGGGAGATTTTCAAGAAAATTAAAGCACGCGAGGTACAACTTAGTGGAATAAGCTTCTTACCTTCTATTATGGAAAGGTGTTTTATATAGATGTAACGGGACTGGCACTTTTAAAATTCGTATTCAATTTTTAGTTAATTATTGTACGTGCAATGTGCCAATTTTTACTCGACTTTTGTATATATACCAAATCGTAACCTTCAGTTACCTTTTCCACTTTGCCAAGGGGACCAATAACTGGATTGGTATTCTTTCGCAAAAATAAAGGTTGTGCAGTACAAAAGTTTTTTCTATGGCCAAGTACAACGGTGATTCCATCATTTCGATTCCTAGTTATATACGCCTTCAACGAAATTCAATACACTCGAAATAAAATACCACAGTGACTCTCACTGTGGTATTTTAATCATTATATTACACCCATCCTCTAAAACGGGAAGCCTCTGCTACGTTGCGCAGGCCGACCATATATGCTGCAAGTCGCATATTTACTCGACGGCTTTCGGCGGTATTGTAAACATTTTCGAATGCTTCAACTAGCTTTGTTTGAAGCTTTTCGTTAACTTCTTCTTCCGTCCAATAGTAACCTTGATTGTTTTGGACCCATTCAAAGTAAGAAACGGTAACCCCTCCGGCACTTGCAAGGACATCCGGAACAAGTAAAACTCCTCTTTCACTTAATATTCTAGTTGCTTCTTCTGTTGTCGGGCCATTTGCTGCTTCAACAACAATGGATGCTTTAATATTAGGTGCGTTTTCTGCAGTAATTTGATTAGCCACTGCAGCTGGTACGATAATGTCGCAATCCAGTTCAAATAGTTCTTTGTTTGTAATTGTATTATCAAACAAGGTTGTAACTGTTCCGAAACTGTCACGACGATCTAGTAAGTAGTCGATATCCAAACCATCAGGATCGTGGAGAGCTCCATACGCATCAGAAATACCTACGATTTTTGCTCCCGCATCATATAAAAACTTAGATAGAAAACTTCCTGCATTTCCAAATCCTTGAATAACGATTCTGGCATTTTTTAAATCGATTCCTCGTTTTTTGGCAGCTTCTTCAATACATATCGTTACACCTTGAGCAGTTGCCTTTTCCCTACCTTGTGAACCACCAAGCACAATTGGCTTTCCTGTAATAAAGCCCGGAGAATCATTTTCACGAAGACGGCTATATTCGTCCATCATCCAAGCCATGATCTGAGAGTTTGTGTATACGTCGGGTGCCGGAATATCTTTTGTTGGACCGACTATTTGACTAATAGCACGAACGTACCCGCGGCTTAAACGCTCTATTTCGCCCATAGACATCGTACGAGGGTCGCAGATGATACCGCCCTTTCCCCCACCGTAAGGAAGATTAACAATTCCACATTTTATACTCATCCACATAGACATTGCTTTTACTTCTTCTTCTGTTACGTCTGGGTGGAAACGGACACCACCTTTTGTAGGTCCAACTGAATCGTTATGTTGCGCTCGAAAACCTGTGTAAATGTTGACAGATCCATCATCCATCCTTACTGGAATTCGTACGGTCAACATTCTCATCGGTTCTTTTAAAAGTTCATACATCTCTTCACCGAAACCAAGCTTATGGAGGCCATCTTTTATTACCTCTTGTGTTGATGTAAATAGGTTAAGATTTTCTGCCATTGTTATTTTTCGCCTCTTTATTTTGTAATCAGGTTCATTATATCATTTTACGAGTACTTTTTTAATCCGTTCAATCGCCCAGTCCAATTCTTCTCTAGTAATCGTTAATGGAGGGGCAAAACGAATGACGTTTTCATGTGTTTCCTTACAAAGAAGTCCTTCTTTCATTAAAGATTCACAATATGGGCGAGCATTTTCATATAACTCGACTCCGATAAATAAACCTTTTCCTCTTACTTCTTTTATCGTCGGATTATCAATTTCATTTAATTTTGACATAAAATATAGTCCAAGTTCAAGTGATTGCTCGCAAAGATTTTCATTATGAATCACATCAAGCGCAACTATTGAAACAGCACAGGCGATTGGATTACCACCAAAGGTTGAACCGTGGGAACCTGGGTTGAACACTCCAAGAATATCACTGTTTGCCGCAACACAGGAAATTGGAAATACTCCACCGCCTAAAGCCTTGCCTAATATATACATATCCGGTTCAACCGCTTCCCAATCACAAGCAAACATTTTCCCCGATCGCCCTAATCCAGATTGTATTTCATCCGCAATGAATAATACATTGTTTTCTCTACAAATCTTATAAGCTTCTTTTAAAAAACCATCAGGAGGAATGATGATTCCTGCTTCTCCTTGAATCGGCTCTAATAAAAATGCAGCAGTGTCAGACGTTATGGCTTTTTTCAAAGCTTCAATATCACCATAGGGAATAAGCTTAATACCAGGTAGCATTGGGCCAAATCGGTATTTATATTCATCTTCTGATGATAGAGAAATAGCGGTCATCGTTCGGCCATGAAAGTTACCTTCACAAGCAATGATTTCAGCTTTATTTTCCTTAACGTTCTTTATTTCATATGCCCACCGCCTTGCTGCTTTTATTGCTGTTTCGACCGCTTCGGCCCCTGTATTCATAGGAAGAACCATATTTTTATTCGTCAATTGACATACTTTCTCATACCATGGTCCGAGCATATCATTATGGAATGCACGCGAAGTTAAAGTAACACGGTCTGCTTGATCTTTTAATGCTTGGATAATTTTAGGATGACGATGCCCTTGATTAACAGCGGAATATGCACTCAGCATATCCAAATATTTATTTCCTTCCGGATCTATTACCCATACCCCTTCTGCCTCAGAAATAACAACTGGCAGAGGATTATAATTTTTTGCTCCGAATTTTTCGGTTTGCGCAATGATTTCCTCTGTACCCAAATTCAAAACCCCCTGTTTTCCAGATAAGAAATTAGAGCATTTCGGACGTTGTTTTAGCTTGCATATGAAGTAGTAAATAATCAGGTCCACCTGCTTTAGAATCGGTTCCACTCATATTGAAACCTCCGAAAGGCTGATAGCCGACGATTGCACCAGTACATCCACGGTTGAAATAAAGATTACCAACATGGAATTCTTCGCGAGCAAGCTCTAGATGTTCACGATTCTTTGTAATGACGGCACCTGTTAATCCATATTCTGTGTTATTGGCAATATCAATTGCTTCTTTAAAGTCCTTTGCTTTTGCAAACGCCACAACTGGACCAAAAATCTCTTCCTTCATCATTCTTGCTTCTGGATCTAAATCTGCAAAAATGGTCGGCTGAACAAAGTAGCCTTTGGAATCGTCACCTTCTCCTCCGACCATAAGCTTACCTTCCTCTTTTCCAATCTCAATATATTTCATTATTTTATTGTACGCACTTTGATCATTTACGGGTCCCATAAAATGATGTTGAAGAGCTGGATCCCCTACTTTTAGTTCTTTTGTTAGCTCTACTGCTCGTGCAAGTACTTGGTCATAAACGTCTTCTACAATAACAGCTCGTGAACACGCCGAGCATTTTTGCCCGGAAAAGCCAAAGGCGGACTTAACGATTGCTTCTGCTGCCAACTCAAGATCAGCTTCTTTATCTACAACGATTGTATCTTTTCCACCCATTTCTGCAATGACACGCTTAAGCCAAATTTGACCTGCATTCACTTTTGAAGCTCGTTCATAAATTCTCGTTCCTACTTCTCTAGAACCTGTAAAACTTATAAAACGAGTTTTCGGATGATCGACTAAATAATCCCCGACCTCTGCTCCACTTCCTGGAATATAGTTGACTACCCCTTTTGGCATTCCGGCTTCTTCAAGCACCTCAACAAACTTTGCCGCAATGACCGGGGTTGTGGATGCAGGTTTTAATAACACAGTATTTCCCGTTACCATGGAAGCGACAGTTGTACCAGCCATAATAGCTAGAGCAAAATTCCAAGGCGAAATAACAACGCTTACACCAAGTGGTATATAGTGATAACGATTAAACTCTCCTGGCCTGCTTTCAACGCGCTTTCCATCTTTTATTTCAAGCATTTGTCTGCCGTAATACTCCATAAAATCAATCGCTTCAGCCGTATCAGCATCCGCTTCATTCCAAGGTTTTCCTGCTTCTTTAACTAAAAGTGCTGAGAATTCATGTTTTCTACGTCTAATAATGGCAGCAGCTTTAAATAAAACATCTGCTCTTGTTTCAGGTTTTGTTTTTTTCCATGTTTCAAAAGCCTTTAAAGAACTAGTCATCGCCATTTCAGCAAGCTCCTTATTCGCTTTGGAAACGTATCCAATTATTTCGTCTTTAATTGCCGGGTTGATAGAAACTATCTTCTCTTCGGTTGATATACGTTCACCATCAATGATCAACGGATATTCCCTACCAAGATAACTATTAACTATTTGTAATCCTTTTTCAAAAGCAAGCTTGTTCTCCTCTTTAGAAAAATCTGTAAAAGGTTCATGTCTATAAAGAATCACACTACGTCCCCCTATCGGCATTTTTTACTTCACATAAATAGTAACATATTTTTTTCATGAGCATAATAGAAACTGTATCTCAGTTACAAAAGCGCAAGCGCCTGTTCAGCGAGGTACAGGCCCACAGGATGTGGGTCCGTCGACGTCGCCACAGGACGTGGCGGTTTTAGTCGACGTTCCTCAATAGGGTTCCGACGAGATAAAGGAAACACGGCGAGTCGATGTTGACTTATCGTAGGAAGAAACCGAAAGTTTGCTAGGCGCTAGGCGCTGAAGCTAGACGGGAACTACCTGCTAATATTTATCCACAAGGTTCCAATCTATAATTTCCTAGAGAGGAACAAAAGCGCATGAGTCTATTTGATTCTTACAGCAAAAAGGATGTTGGTGCGCCAACGCTGACGTTTGTAGTTCACGTTCCAAAGTTCGGTCGAGACTCCAGAAAAATGATAGACGACTTAGCTAGGAAGCACGAAAACTATAATAATTAAGTGAAAAATATCCAAATTCCCGATTATAAAAAAAAGATGCCCTTATGAAGGACATCCTTTAAACAAAATTATTTTTTAATTAGTTCATCGCGTGATTGCTCGATCCATTCTTGCAGTTTATCTTTTAAAGTGTTAAAACCTTCGTTACTTGTTTCAGCTGGTTCTGTTTTAATTGTACCTTGACGGCGGGGAGTTCGAGGTGCTTGTTGCTTAGGTGCTTCTTCGGTAGCGCGGATGGATAAGCTGATTTTCCCTTTCTCTTCGTCAACGTTTAACACTTTTACTTTTACTTCTTCACCAATTGATAAAACTTCATTGATATCTTTTACAAAACCGTGTTTAATTTCTGAAATATGAACAAGTCCTTGTGTTTGATCGTCTAATGCAATAAAAGCTCCATATGGTTGGATTCCGGTTACTTTACCGGTTAATACTGCTCCCGTTTCATATTTTGTAGTCATAGAACCACTCCTAGTTTATATTAGATTTTCTCCTAATTTACGCAATTGTAAATTATATCATAGAGAATTAATAGAATCAAAAATACGCTTCATTATCTTATATAAGAAATTTTCCCTTGGGCTAATCTTTCAAACCTTTTTAATAGGGTATTATATAAATTGGAGGTGGTACGATGGAACAAACACGTTCCTCTATGGTAGTAAATGGAATAGATATTTACTATGAAGAATATAAACAGCCCTGTGCCAAGGATACTATCTTGTTAATACATGGATTTCTATCATCGACTTTTAGCTTCCGGAGATTAATACCTCTCTTAAAAAATGACTTCAATATTATTTCGATTGATTTTCCTCCATTCGGAAAAAGCGGAAAATCAACGAAATTCCATTATACATATGCCAATATTGCCAGTACTATTCTAACTCTTATTGAAAGGCTCGGTTATAAAAATTTCATTGCAGCCGGACATTCAATGGGCGGCCAGATTGTGTTAAATATGATTCTTTTAAGACCCGAACTAATTACAAAAGCCATCCTTATCTGTTGTTCCGGGTATGTACCACGTGCAAAAACACATCTTAAATTTTTAACATATGTTCCATTCATCGGTCTTGTTGTGAAATCTTATCTTAAGAAATCCGGGGTAAAAGGAAATTTGCAACTTGTCGTATACGATCAATCAATCATCGATGAAGAAATGATTAAGGGATACGAAGAGCCTTTTCATCATAATGAGATTTTCCGAGCTTTGGCCAAAATGCTTCGCCATAGAGAAGGAGATCTTGCTCCTCAAGCACTACAAACGATTCAAACACCATGCTTACTTATTTGGGGGGAGTATGATAAGGTAGTCCCATTAAAAATTGGGAACCATCTTGCTGAAGACTTGCCACATTCTAAGCTAGTCGTTTTAAATGACGCAGGCCACTTGTTGCCTGAAGAAAAACCTAAAAAAGTTTACGAAGAAATAAAGCATTTCATATAGTTACTTGTAAAATCCATCCTTCCGGCTTTATGATTGAAGATATAAGGAATTATTTTGAAAGGAGCCCATCAATGAATTATTTTGAAGAAAATATTGATAGAAAAAATACATCGTCCGTAAAATGGGATGGAATGAAAGCAGCCTTCGGAAAAAATGAATTGCTCCCAATGTGGGTAGCCGATATGGATTTCCGCCCTCCAACTGAAGTTTTAGATGCAATGAAACAGCGGGTAGAGCATGGTATTTTTGGTTATACCCTTATTGGGGATAACACAGCAAATGCGATTGTAAATTGGATAAGTAAACGACATCAGTGGAATATAAAGCCTTCATGGCTTATGTATAGTCCTGGGGTTGTTCCTTCGATCGGTATGGCGATTCGTGCCTTTACAGAGGTCGGAGATAAGGTCCTTTTGCAATCTCCTGTGTATACGCCTTTTTTTAATATGATTGAAAGCAATATGAGAGAAGTCGTCAATTCTCCACTTATTTTTAAAAATGGACGCTTCGAAATTGATTTTGCCGATTTTGAGGAAAAATTGAAAAGCGGAGTAAAACTCTTTTTACTATGCAGCCCGCATAATCCATCGGGAAGGGTTTGGTCTAAGGAGGAACTCGTTAAAATAGCAGAGCTTTGTAGAGAATATGGAGTCATGATCGCATCAGATGAAATTCATGCCGATCTTGTCTTTGCTCCTCATAAGCATATACCGATCTGCTCATTGGATCCTTCATTTTCGGATTTTATTGTAACCTTTATGGCACCCAGCAAAACATTTAATCTTGCAGGGTTACAGTCATCTTTCATCATCGTTGAAAATGCTGATATGCGAAAAAAATTACAAGATATCCAAAAGAAGGAAGGCTTTCATACATTAAATACGTTTGGAATTATTGCGATGGAAGCTGCCTATCAACATGGGGAAAAATGGCTTGATGATGCTTTGGCATACATAAAAGAAAATATTAATGTTCTTAAAATAGGAATTGAAAAAGAATTATCTGATTTAGAAGTGATAGAACCAGAAGGCACCTATCTTGTTTGGGTGGATTGCCGAAAAACCGGGCTTTCTGATAAGGAAATTCGAGAAAGGCTAATTGAAAAAGCCGGACTGGCAGTCAATTTTGGAAATTCTTACGGCCAAGGTGGAGAAGGCTTTATTAGAATTAATACGGCTTGTCCTCGCTCTATTATTGAAGAAGGCATCGAAAGATTGAAATTGGCTTTTAGTTAAGAACAAAAGTATAAGCGCCTGTACAGCGACGTACAAACTTTTTAGGGTTCTGACGAGATAAAGGAAACACGGTGAGCCTAAAAGGCGAGACGATGTTGATTTATCGTAGGAAGAAACCGAAAGTTTGCTAGGCGCTAGGCGCTGGAGCTAGACGGGAACTAAAGTACTGTTCTACCAATAAGGCGGAGCAGTACTTTTCACTTACTTTTTAGTTGATTTTGCTGGCTTTCGATCTTTTGTTACTTCACCGCAAGCAATCCTTTCCCCAGAATCTCCTGCCGGTTGAGTCATGCCATCATCCGCTCCCTCGTTAATGACAATCGAGGTACCCTCTGTTGTATAAAGGGAATTTTTTGCCTCGTTAAAGGTCACTCCTTTAGCAGTAAAATCCGTTTTTACTTTTCCGTCCTCTTTCACAATTAAGTTCGGAAGGTCTCCAGCATGGGAACCCTTAGGATTGAGGAGCCCATGTTCCTTCTTGTCTGGATTAAAATGATCGCCTGCCGATAAAAAATCAGGTAGGGTGCATTTCCCTTTATCGTGAATATGTATAGCGTGTACTCCTGGAGGCAAGCCCTTTAAATCAACTTTAAATTTAATGCCCTCAGCCTTTTCTTCTAGTTTTATTTTCCCAAGAGAATCTCCATCCGGATTTTTAATATTTACGTCTAATTTCTTTGGATGTGGATTTGAGCATGCAGAAAGAAATAGACAAATGGAACACAAAATAATTTTTCTCATAGCCAACCCTCCGTTAAAATTCCCTATTCGTCATTATTGCCATGAGAAAATTGAAATATCCTTTTTCTAAAGAACATAGTATCCATTACTTAATTCCAATCGTATCGATGAGCAAGTTATACGTGAATTCCGCCGTAAGACTAATGCTCGATTTATGTATTAATTAAAGATCAATCGCTCAGTAATTAAGACCAATGCCCCAGATTTTGTGCAAATCAATTCCAATCGCACAATTTTTGTGACAAAGGCTCGAGTTATTGTGCCAGTCACGTCCAATCGCTCAACTATTGTTACAAAGGTACTCTTTCTTGTGAGAATAATAACAACTCAGCGCCTTCTAAAGCGATTAAGGTCTTATTGACAAGTAGATATGACAATTCCCCTAATCCTTTAGTGATTTAGCCTTTGATCGCAATAAAGAATACTCGACGTCATAGATTTTTTTACTTTCCATAATTAATTTGCCTTAAATATAGAAAAAAAGCATCCATGTTTATAGATGCTTGTCCTGTTGTTCACGTTTTATTTGTTCTTCTAAATCTTTCGTTTTTGCTTCTTGCTTTTTGGAATGTTTTTTTATAAAGATAAAAGTAAAAATCGCCGCAAGGATAAAAATCGACATCGAAAGAGCTGCTGGAATATATTCAGTCTTATCCTCCGGAAAATAAAGAAATGGCATATATAAAACAAACGATTTTAACATTATTAACAAGGAAAACATCCTTTCCTTTTTTATGAATACAGTATTTATTATATCAGAGATATTTTTATAAAACCAAGGCGCCTATTCCGAAAAAGTCGACAATAATGTGAAAAGCCGCCCATATTGGACGGCTCAATTTTATTCCTTAATAATATCAATACTTTCAATTACAACATCTTCAAGAGGCTTATCTCCAGGTGCCGTTTTTACATTTGCAATACTGTCGACAACATCCATACCTTCTACAACTTGTCCAAACACAGTATGCTTATGGTCAAGATGTGGTGTACCTCCATTTTCAACATACGCCTCTATAATTTCCTTCGGAAAACCTGCATTCTCCATTTGGCTTTTCAAACGAGGATCCATGTGACTATTTTGGACGATAAAGAATTGGCTTCCGTTTGTATTTGGTCCAGCATTAGCCATGGACAGAGCACCGCGAAGATTGAATAATTGTAAGGAAAATTCATCTTCAAAAGACCCTCCGTAAATACTTTCTCCGCCACGTCCTGTACCAGTCGGATCTCCACCTTGAATCATGAAATCATTGATGACCCTGTGAAAGATAATTCCGTTATAATATCCTTCTTTTGCATGTGTTAAAAAGTTCTCTACTGTTTTTGGAGCTTGTTCAGGGAACAATTTAATTTTAATTGATCCCATATTTGTATTCATTTGCACTAACTTTTCATTTTCCGCCACTTCAGTGGACAATTGTGGATATACTACTTGTTCAGACATTTCTGCATCTCCTTTTTTCTCTTCGGTTTGGTCAACGCTTTCCTCATTTGCCTTTTTCTCTTCAGATTGATTACTGCCTGAAGCAGCTTCCTCATTTAGCTTTATTTCTGGGGAATTTGTGCCGCATGCAGATAATATGGTAACAAACATTAGTAAAAAAAGAAATTTTTTCATACATAAAACCTCCATAGATAAGATTACATGAAAATTGAAAAAAACGCACCCCTCTTCCATAATAGAAAGAAAGGGGGAATTGTGCATGCAAATTGGACAAATTGTTACGGCCTTTAATAAAACCGGTAAATATATTGGTGAAATTACAGCTGTCAATCAGGATACTTATACGGTCCGCTGTCTAACCGTACTTAATCATCCAAGGCAAGGTGATTTGCATCATCCGAACGAGGTGGACGTACCATTTTTCCACGAAAGAAAAGCACTTGCCTACCGTGAACAGGCAAATATTCCAGTAAAAATGGTAAAGCCTTACGAAGATGATGTCCTTGATTATAAGGAATCGTTGATAACTGCAGTGCAAAAACTGAAGGATCAATTAGAGGCAAAGCCGGATGATGCTTACAGTTTAAAAAGTCTTCAAGCGTTAGAAGGAGTAATAAAGGAATACGAATTAATGTACTCCATTCATTTTTAAAAGGCGGCCATTACTTTGGTCGCTTCTTTATTTGTGTACCCATTCTGTGCAGAGCTGTTGAAAAAATATGAGATTTCTATATACTAATATTTAGGGAGTCGAAATATTTTTCAAAATTAAATAAGAAGGTGTTTTCAATTCGTATCGAAAAACGCAATTTCCTCATTATGTGGATTTGCAATTTTCTCATTGCCGCAAGTATGACGATGGTTCTTCCCTTCATTTCGTTGTATATCGGGACTCTCGGCGATTTTAGCCATGATTATATACAACGCTGGTCGGGACTTGTCTTTGGTGTCACTTTTTTAAGTGCTTTTATTGTTTCCCCAATTTGGGGTCGAATTGGTGATAAGTATGGATTTAAGCCAATCCTTTTAATAACGGGCTACGGCATTGCCTCCTCTGTTTTTTTCATGGGAGTCATTCATAGTGTTTTCGGATTATTTATATTAAGAATGGTCATGGGGTTCGTAACAGGATTTATCCCAACTTCTATCGCACTCATTTCAAAACAAACACCGAAAAAGGAAGCTGGTAAGACACTCGGAACTTTGCAGATGGGTAATGTCGCGGGAAGTCTTTTCGGTCCAATCCTTGGTGGAATGATGGCGGATAATGTTGGTTTTCAATATACCTTTATTATCACTTCTGTCTCTGTCATGATTGCAACAACGGTTGTGTTATTCGGAATAAAAGAAATAAAGCAACACGAAGAAGTGAAAACGAAAATTCCCCGAACTCAAAAAGAGGTCATCAAACAAATACTCAATCGCAAAATGCTTGTCTGGGTAATGTTGATTGCATTACTGATCCAAGTAGGAAATTTTAGTATCCAGCCTTTACTTGCTCTATACGTTAGCGATTTGACCCATGCTACAAGCATTGCTTTTTTATCGGGGCTAGCCTTTTCAGCTACTGGTTTCGGGAATTTATTATTAACTCGTCAATGGGGTAAGCTTGGAGATTCTATCGGTTACGAAAAAGTATTGCTCCTCCTCCTCGTTCTTGCTGCCATTTTAATCATCCCTCAAGCGCTCGTAACGGAATTATGGCAATTAGTAGGATTGAGATTTCTTTATGGAATGGCCGTTGGAGGAATGATACCTTGTATTACTGCCTATATTCGAATCGAAGCACCACTCGAAATGCAAGGAGAAATTCTTGGCTATAATCAAAGCTTCCGATTTTTAGGAAACGTGATTGGACCGGCTTTAGGTGGATTTGTTGCTGGTCATGCAGGAATCTCATCTGTCTTTTATGTAACTGGGGGTTTGTTCTTGGTTGCGTTTGGAATCCTATGGTGGAACTTAAGACATGAACAGCAACGGTTTAAAGAGAGTTTTTAAACATTTAAATGCCAATAATGAGCACTCAATCCTCATTATTGGCATTTTATATTTTGCACATCAAACAGAGAATTCCAGTATTTCCATGCAGCTAAATAAGCAGGCAAATCATCTGGATGATGATATATGCATCTCTCTATACGAAGATATAGCCCTATTATTACTTCTCCCACTAAATATTTTCTATCATGACGAAAAGTTGGAAGCTTTCGTGCCACATCAAAAATAACCTCATATGTCAGCTGATCCGGCGAGGAGCAAAAAGCAAAGACAAGCTCAAAAAGAGGCGGACCTGCAAGGGTCAAAGGATCAATGACACCTATGAGACAATCATTTTTTTGCAAAAAGTTATGGACTCCGCAATCTCCATGCAACAAGTATGGTTTTTCACCTTGATCTCTTGTTTCAGCGATTGACTTAACCAGATTATAATCCTGAGATGTTAGTACCTTGCTAACCACTTTCCATGCATCATTAACTTCTGAAAGTAGAAAATCTTTAAAACTGTCATATCGTTGATAGGTGTATCCCCATTTGTTTTCCGAGAATGGTTTATAGTGAATGATAAGGTCATCCACTAGAATGTGTAAATTAGCCTTTTTATTATTAAAATTGCTTTTAATTTCCCCTGCCATATATTCATAGATATAATACTGCTGATCCTCATCTATATAAATGATTTTAGGCAAAACCTTTAGATGCTCATAAGATTTTAGAAAAAATGTCTCTTCAGTGATGATATCTCTTTCGTTTTCCTTAAACACATATGATTTGCCATTATCAGCTGTCAACTTTAACACAGTGCTAGAGGTTCCACCTCTAAGCTTCTTCCAATCTACAATCCTAAAGTCTAACAGGTTATGTTTATTTAAAGCAGCAATCTTTTGTTCAATCGATTTATTTTCTTCTAAAATAATTTCGTCCATCCCCCAACAAGCTAGCTTTTAATCATAAAGCTTTTGAGAAACCTCACCATCTTTAGTGTGAACAAATAAGACTCCATCATGATCTTTCACATACTCTTTTGCTTCTTCCAATAAGTCTTCCTTTGTATCTTCTCTTTTAATAGCGTGTTTTCCATTTTTTCTTTTAAGCACCCAATCTTCGCCATCTGCCATAATGTGATACTCTTGCCTTTCATGTTCGTCATCTCCAAAATATTTCCTAGCTTGAGCAATACCAATCGCTATTGCTCTGCCTTCGTCTTTATCATCCTCTAGGAGAGCATTTGCAATTTCAATAGCCTTTTCACGTACTCGCTCTGGTAAATGTTTCATGGAATCAGGGTAGTCATGCTTTGACCAAGGCATGTACATCATCACTCCTTAATTAACAATATACATACCTTTTCCCTGTATTAAATTTCCTAAAACACACTATCTTTTTGGAACGATTGCAACGGTGCATCTCGAGATACAGATAAGCTCTCCTTGCTCATCCTTAATTTTGATATCCCAAACCATTGTGCTTTTTCCATGATGAAGGACTTCAGCAACAGCTGTTACGACTCCATCTTTTTTTGATCGGACATGATTAGCATTAATTTCTAACCCGAAGCATATTTGTTTTTCCAAATCTATTAAAGCAGTGGTTCCGATGCTTGCAACCGTTTCTGCTAATGCAACAGAAGCTCCTCCATGCAAATAGCCATAAGGCTGTCTCGTCTGATCATTTACAGGCATGGTGGCGATGACTTTTCCCTTTTCAATTTCAACCATCTCAATACCTAAGGCATCTAGAAGAGAGTTTTGGTTTTCCATTATTCACACTCCATTTCCTTAATATATTATTCTATATCGGGTGCCTTAATCCCTTTCCCATGAACAAAAGCGAAAGCGCCTGTCCATCGACGTACAGGCCCGTAGGATTCGGGTCCGTCGACGAAGACATGAGGATGTGGCGTTTTTAGTCGACGTTCCTTAGCCGTCCTTTGACTGAGATAAAGGAAACACGGTGAGTTGGAAAAGCGGCAGGCGCCTGTATAAAGAAGGAAGGCTAAATACGCAACATCCTGTTGCGACGCCTTCCTGCCCCGCATCCTGCGGGTCTCCGACAAGAAAATGTTCTGAGTCATAAAAGTCCGTATTTTGACTTTTTTTGACTCAGGTTATTTGAGCTCGAGGGGCTGGAGCCTGCAGCTAGACAAGACGAACCGATGTTGACTTATCGTAGGGAAAAGGACAAGAAGCTAGCTAGTTGTTAGGCGCTGGAGCTGACGGGAACCAAATTCTTTAAAGTTTTTCACATAGTTCCCAATAATTAATTCCTAAGAATACAAAAAGCCCCCACAAAACGGAGAGCCCTTCGTATACATATTGCTTTATAAGCAACATAATTTTCTTTAATAATATGGAGCCCCATAGCCTCCAGGTGCTCCATATGCACCATAGCCATAAGGTACAGGCGGCACTCCTCCGTATGCATACGGCGCAACTGGCGGGTAAGCTACGAAAGGTCGTGGACGGGAAAATGCACTGACAAGTCCTGCGCCAATACCTCCACCTATCAACCCTCCAAAAAAACCACCTATGAGTGGAGCACCAAACAATCCCCCCCAAAGAAAGCGTTCATCAGCATAAGGTGCAGGGCCGCGATAATACATCATTTTAGCAACCTCCTTCGTCTATAAACAAATGCCCTTCTATATCTGTTTATGCGACAAAGGTCTAGATGGCATGGGCAATTATGCAAATACATTGTTTACTCCATTTCAAAATTTTCAACGAACAAGGCTAATGTTCGCGCCATGACACCAGTTCCACCTGCAGGTCCTAAATCGTATTCAGATTTAGTAGTAGCTGTTCCTGCTATATCTAAATGCACCCATGGTGTTTCTTCTGCAAATTCCCCAATAAATGCACCGCCCATAATGGCGTGTCCTTCTCTTCCTGGAGAATTATTTAAATCTGCAATCTTACTGCCGCGGACTCTCTCTTTATCCTTTTCAGTGTAAGGAAGACGCCAAATGAATTCTCCAGCTTCGTATGATGCTTCCAACACCTTTTCAAACAGAGCTTCATCATTTGTAAGAGCACCAGTTTTATCAAGTCCCAGTGCTACAATCACTCCACCAGTAAGAGTGGCTACATCAACTAAATAATTCGCACCATGATGTTTTGCATAAGTAACTGCATCAGCGAGCACAAGTCTCCCTTCCGCATCCGTATTTAATACTTCAATCGTTTTTCCGCTGAAAGAAGTGATGACATCGTCTGGTTTAAAGGCGTTTCCGCTAATCATATTATCAGTTGCTGGGATGACGGCTACTACATTTTGCTCTGGACGCAGATTTCCGATAATCTCCATTGCACCTAATACCGCAGCAGCTCCCCCCATATCGGACTTCATTCCGACGATGCCGTCTTTTGGCTTAATGGAATAACCGCCTGTGTCAAACGTAATCCCTTTTCCGACGAGTCCAATCACATCTTTCCATTCGTCTTTTCCTTGATATTTTAAAACAATCATATAAGGTGGTTCGGCAGAGCCTTGATTTACCGCTAAAAATGCTCCCATTCCCAGTTTTTCAATTTCCGATTTATTTAATATTTCTAGTTCAAATGAATGCTTTTCTCCCAATTCTTTTGCGTATTGGGCAAGATCACTTGCTTTCAGCATATTTCCGGGCAAGTTTACGAGTGTTCTAGCAGAATTCGTTCCTTTTCCATAGGAGCTGCCTATCTCAGCTGCAAGCTTGATTTCATCTAGATTAGCATCCGTGAAAATCTCTACTGTTTCAATTTTGATTTCCGGTTCATTTGATTTTTGTTTATAACCTTGGAACTCATATGTAGCCATTATGTATGCTTCACTAAATGCCAAGGCTGCATCATCTGCCGCAATTTTTTCACATATAAATGAATCCAAGGCTATTGCCAGGTTGCGGATGCGTATGTTCGTCAACTTTTTACTTGCAGCTCCAAATGCTTCCTTCAAAGTTGTAAAATTTATTTCCTTTTCCTTACCTAGACCCACAAAAACAAATCGTTTAACATTTGATTTCCCTAAACCATGGATGACAGATACTGATTTGAATTTTGCAGAAAGATCCCCTGATTTAACAAGCTCTGTAAGCTCTCCATCAAACATTCCATCTAACTGTTCAAGCATTCCAGTAAATTTTTCAGGTTTTTCAAAAAGCCCAACAATTAAGCATTCCACTTTACTTTCAAATGGATTTTCGTTCAATATTTTGAACATCTCATTTCACCTCAATATAAATTATAAATGAAAGGATTGTATATTTCGAGTATCGAAATTTTCTAAAAAAATTACGCATGATTTCTTTGATTATATTGTGGTAATATAAATGGAACCGACACTTGTGACAATGTGAAAGGAGTTACCAATGGATTTCCTGCATAATTTCCCTTTTTGGGCCGCAATCACAGCAATATTCTTCGCGCAATTTGTTAAAGTACCTTTGCAGTTTATCATGACCAAAAAAATAGATTGGACCCTGATTACCTCTACTGGCGGAATGCCAAGCTCGCATTCAGCAGGAGTTACGGCATTAACAACAAGTGTAGCACTTGTTGAAGGATTAGGATCAACGCTTTTTGCGGTATCTGCGATTTTTGCCATTATCGTCATGTTCGATGCGACAGGGGTGAGAAGACAAGCTGGGGAACAAGCTGTAGTTCTAAATAGACTTTCTCTTGACTTTCAAAAAATGATCTCCGATATACAAGATTGGCAAGGAAAGACAAATAAAGAAAAACAAATAGAATTTAAAAAGTTGAAAGAATTATTAGGTCATAAACCTGTTGAAGTATTTTTTGGTGGTTTAACAGGCGTTATATGGGCAGTCATTCTCCATAATTTATTAGTGGCATTATAGAAAAAAGAAGCAGCTTGAGTTTTAATGAAAATAATCTCTAATTTAAAGAACACAATTAAGAGCAGGTCATACTTGCTCTTTAATCATTTAACAGAATATCTTTTAGGGTTTGGGTATCTTCTTTGTCTAAAGTTCCTAAAGCATGTTTTTCCCTGTCAATAATCGTTGAAGAGGCCCCCTCATTAAACCAGATTAAATATTCAAATAATCTTTCTGGCATATTCCGATCAAACTTGAAGAATAAAGTAGCTTTAATATCTTCTTTGCCATCCATTTCAGCTTTTACGTTCTGCTCCCAATCAATTTTTTCTAAAACTTCTTTAAAAGTTCTAATCTTTTCTTCCTCTGTAATAATTATTTCATTATTAATATTTTCTCCTGAGAAAATTTGAACATCAACTCTAGTTAGTTGATTCAAATGATATTCTTTAGGTGCTGTATTAGAACATCCCATATTTGCTGTTGTGAAGACAGCAATTATAATTAAGTTTTTAATTTTAATCATTTAATACCCCTTCATTCCATTCTTTTAATATTATATTCGTGATTTACCATTCAAACCCTTTATAACACGAGCAGGGAATGTCATTTATGTTTTGTAAAAATGCATTAAGCTACCTAAAATTGTAAGTCGAGTAGGTATCATTTGATGTCAACATTAAAAATAAAAAGACAGACCACCAAGTTGAGTCTGTCTTAAAATTATATAATTTGTAAGTTCTCTCCTAAGGAAAAAACAGTCGTTTTATTTATTGATCATTTGCATTATCTTTTAGAAATCTTTGCCGGAATACTTGCATGGTCTCATTTTCATTTAACGTCTTTAAATCTTTTTCTGTTAAAGTGCCATTCCCTTTTTGAATGATATATACTTCTAGCTTTCGTTTGCCCCACTTCTTATAAACTTCATCAACAGTTTCATAATACAAGTCTATCGTATTTCCTTTTATGGCTGATCCGGTGTCTGCTACTACGCCATAACCATAATCAGGAATATATAAAATCGTACCTAATGGAAATACGTTAGTATCAGCTGCAATGGTTGAATATAAATCTCTTTTAACCTTCACACCAGAAAATGTAATACCATATTGAGGATGATCAGGATTTTTTCCAGTTGATTCAACTCCAGCTGTGTAGCCTGTTGCAATAACCTCCATAGTAGGATATTGAGACCAATCTTCATCTTCCAACGATTTATGTTCATCTTTTTTAGAGGAACTTGCCTTATATGTAAACTGATCCTCTATGGAGCTATATAAATTTTTTAGTGAAGATCGTCTTTCATTTATATGTGGAAACACAAATAACCATTTTTCAAAATCATTCATAATCGGGGCCGTTCTAGCTGCGAATGTTCTAACATTCATTCCAGTAATAGATTCTAATGTTGTTGAAAAAGCTAAAATAAATAAAACAATCATAATAATTCTTTTTCCTGTTTGTTTAATAGATAACATCCATACACTCCTCTCAAAATTATTACTTTCCCATTTTGAGAGGAAATATTCCTTTTGTGCATAAAAAACAGAAAAATATGAATTTTAAAATCACATTTCTTCAGCAAAATTAAAAGACTTCCTTAAAAGAAAGTCTCTAAAACATTCTATATCCTTTCGCACGAAGCACTCTCATTGTTAAACCAGAAGTAATGGCACCTAATAGTCCACTTGCTAATATGGCAATATCAAATGCAGCCAATTCAGATATACTTTTTCCTAAACTTGAGAATGATGCTCCGGGATTTGTAAAGTATTCACTGAAGTTTACTTTATTTATAATTAATAGCGCTATGATTGGATATACGATCGCCATAATCCATGTCATCCGCAGCAGCATATTTAATAAAAATCCAATGCCAAAGAATAAAACAAAAAACAACAGCATGGATACTAGTAAAATTGGAATGATTGACATGGACAAAATCCCCCCTTGATTTTACACTATGTCCAAGTCTACTAGATGAAAGAAAGGGCGTCAATCGTCATATTGAGACAAATTTATGACTATTAAGATTAATCTTGTATGTTGATTTCCGCTCCAATCAAACAAAAATAGAAAAAGGCAGAAACAATTAAGAATCCGCCTTTCCCTTTTTAAGGTTTAGAAAATGTTAAATTTTCCTTTTTTCACTGTAAGTGGCACTCCGCCAATCATATACAATGCACGGTTATCAATCATTTTTTTCATAAATGAAGCTTTTGTGCCCGTTACTTTCTTTCCAAATACTACTCCAATCGCATCATCGTCACCTAGTGAACATACAGTACCTTTATTATCAAATGTGAATGATTCTAAATGTGTATTACCCTTCACTAGTCTTGCGATATTTCTGGCAACCAATTCACCTTGCTGCATAGCTATTTGTGCAGTTGGTGGATATGGACGATTAATTTCTTCGTTAATTACAAGTGAGCAGTCACCGATGACAAACACATCAGAGAGCCCAGGAGCACGAAGATCTGGTTCTACTTTTACACGACCACGCATGTTTTCGAATTCAGATGCTTCGATAATTGGGTTTCCACGAACACCCGCTGCCCAAATAACTGTTTCAGCTTTAAATTCTTCTGTTTCGTTTTCACCTTTTGCTACGATGATTCCTTCTGGTGTAGCCTCTTTTATAGCTGTACCTATCTTAAATTCGATGCCTTTTTTCTCTAAGTTAGCCATAGCATATTTAACAAGTTCAGGATCGAAACCAGGTAGAGCAGATGGAGCTGCTTCTACACAAATAACTCTTACAAGCTTTTGATCGATATCATATTCCTTACAAAGTTCAGGAATTCTGTTTCCTAACTCTCCTAAAAATTCAATTCCTGTAAATCCAGCACCACCAACAACAATTGTTAAGCGGTTTGGATTTTTTACTTCTTCAGCCTTATATGTAGCAAATTGATATTCAATATGCTCACGAATTTGACGTGCTGCATTTACATTGACGATTGAGAATGCATATTTGTCTAACCCCTGAATACCAAAAGTTTCTGAAGCGCCGCCAAGAGCGACAACTAAATAATCGTAATCTAGTTCTCCATTGTCTAGAATAACTTTTTTCGCTTGATGATCCACTTTTAAAGCGGTTGCTTGAACAAAATCAACTTTGCTTCGATCGATTACATCTTTTACATCATAACGAACACGGTCATGATGAAGAGTACCAGCAGAAGCTTCATGTAGCCATGTAGTTTCGTAGTGGTAATCATTTTTGTTTACTAGAACGATGTCAGCATCATTACTTCCAAGCTGTTTTTGCAGACGAGTTACAGTCATTAAGCCTCCGTAACCAGCACCTAATACAACGATTTTGGGCCTCTTCATAATCTACACTTCCACCTTTACAACGTATTATTAATAGTTTGTACGGGAAAATAATTAAAATGTTATAATTTCTTAATGTGATTCACTTCACGTACAATAAGAAAAAAAAGCCAGAAAAATGTCATAAATTATTAACATCTCCATTACATTATATGCTTTTCTGCTTCTTTTTCAAGCAATTTTGACTAAAAACGAAAATTATTAATATTCTTAAATCAATCCTATCAGTTGCGTCATACTTTCGTATGAAAACTATAGGAGTAGGTAAGAAACGCTTGTATGTGATATGATGTGAAAGATGAATTTTTTCAAGTATTATGGGAGGGATTTTCTTTGAAAGAAGATCAAAAAATATATGATATAACCATTTTAGGAGGAGGGCCAACAGGTCTGTTTACTGCCTTTTACGGGGGAATGAGAGATGCAAGCGTAAAGATTATTGAAAGCCTCCCACAGCTTGGCGGTCAACTTTCCACCCTTTATCCTGAAAAGTATATATATGATGTAGCGGGTTTTCCAAAAATTAAAGCCCAGGAACTGGTAAATAATTTAACTAAACAGATGTCGATGTTTTCGCCAACTGTTTGTCTTGGTCAAGCCGTAACGAATGTGGAAAAATTGGAAGATGGAACGTTTAAGCTTACATCGGAAGAGGAAATCCATTATTCGAAAACAATTATTATCACTGCGGGAATAGGAGCATTCCAACCTCGCAGACTCGAGATTGAACCAGCAATAAAATACGAAGGAAAAAATCTCCATTATTTTATAGATGATATGCAAAAATTTGCAGGTCAACGTGTTGCTATTCTTGGAGGCGGTGACTCAGCGGTTGACTGGGCGCTCATGCTTGAGCCAATTGCTGAAAAAGTTACATTGATCCACCGTCGCGATAAATTCCGTGCACACGAAAGCAGCGTGGTTCAGCTGCAGAATTCTAAAGTAGAAATTCTCACTCCTTATGTAGCTTCTAATCTTAATTGTGATGATGAAGCCATTAGAGAACTTTTACTTGAAGAAGTAAGAGGAGAAGGTAAAATTACGTTGGAACTTGATTCTTTGATTGTAAATTATGGGTTCGTTTCTTCACTCGGTCCGATTAAAGATTGGGGATTGGAAATAGAGAAAAACTCAATTGTTGTGAATAGTAGGATGGAAACAAATATTCCAGGTATATATGCAGCAGGAGATATTACAACCTATCCTGGAAAAGTTAAGCTCATCGCAACAGGTTTCGGCGAAGCTCCAACTGCCGTAAGCAATGCAAAAGCATATATAGATCCGAAAGCACGCTTGCAGCCGATGCATAGTACTTCCATGTTTGATCAATAAAGAATAGGGCCCAGGAATTGATCCTGGCTCTATTTTTTTACGTTTGGAAGAATAAAAAAGGAACTGGATAGAATCTCCATTTTTCTTCCTACCCTATTGCTATTTATTATTTTTTTAAAAAACAACCAATTTTAGTTAATTTTCTGGATGTAATAATTACCGTCTGTAAGGGGCCTATACACCTTATGGATTATAACTGTAATATATAGGATTTATTGATCAAATTCTTTTTTGATGCTGTTTCATCGAGAATTACCATGGATTTATCGATCAAATTCTTTTTTCGCGCTATTTCATCGAGAATTACCTCGGATTTATCGATCAAATTCTTTTTCATGCAGTTTCATCGAGAATTACCTCGGATTTATCGATCAAATTCTTTTTTCATGCAGTTTCATCGAGAATTACCATGGATTTATCGATCAAATTCTTTTTTCATGCAGTTTCATCGAGAATTACCATGGATTTATCGATCAAATTCCTTTTTCATGCTGTTTCATCGAGAATTACCCTGAATTTATCGATCAAATCCTTTTTTCATGCTATTTCATCGAGAATTACCACGGATTTATCGATCAAATTCCTTTTTCATGCTATTTCATCGAGAATTACCATCGATTTATCGATATATTCTTTTTCTATTTAATTGGTTATTTTTATTCGAATAGTAAATCCTCTATTTTAATGAATACATAAAAAAGCTTCCTAATGTATTATTAAGATACATTAAGAAGCATTAATTAAACGATTTCTTACTCGTTTTCAGTTTATTATACAAATCCTTTAACGATAATCCTTTATCCTCTTTCCTAACATTTCTCCGGCGAACCTTGAACATTTGCTGTTCGGAAAGATGAGCCGCATCCGCAAGACACGAGGGCATTCGGATTGTCGATTGTAAAGCCTCCACCCATTAAGGATTGTTTATAGTCTATAACCGTTCCTTTTAAAAGCGGAGCACTTTCGTGATCTATAATAACAGGGATACCAAACTGTTCAAAAAATTCATCGGTATCTGATTTTTCGTGGTCTAAGCTCATGCCGTATGATAAGCCGCTACAGCCACCACCATTAATGGAAAAACGAAAATATGCATCTTCTTCTCCATTATGTTTCATCATATCTTTTATTTGTAAAGCTGCGGCTTCTGTAAGTGTTATGGTTGTACTCATAAGTGCACTCCTTTCATCTAGCGTATACATTAAGTATATACTTCTAATGCATTATTCTCAACCAATTAAAACATTGGATTTTCTTCTATATATTGATAAATAGCTTTAACAAGCAATTCAGGAGTCTCCCCTGTTACAACCTCACCATTGACGAGCGCATATAAACTTTCGGCACATAAATCGCAATGATCAAGACAGCCGTATTCTACAATATCCAAATTAGGATCTTCCTCTAACACTTGTAAAGCTTCGTATCCTCCACTACCCAAATTACTTATACAAAACTCGATAATTGGATTCAAAAAAATCACCTCTGAATAAAAGCACAAGCACCTTTCTCATCGCGCCTATTGACTTTCTCAAAAGAAGCCTGCAGTCGATAGTCACTAGAGCCTGACATAACAATATAATCCTACCTGTTTAGACCTTGATAGTCAAAGGGTAGGATTATACTATAAGGGAAAATTTGAAATTATCCCAAATGTTTTTTCCTTTTTCTCGTATGTTGTATATAAAATGGGAATCAGCTATACTTTTACGTGGGATTATAATCAATGTGCTATCATTATTAACATTTTTTACTATTTTTCTTCAAGTAGACGGCAAAAAGGGGATATTTTTCATGAAAAAACTAGTATTGCTCGGTGGAGGATATGGAAATATGCGTGTCCTTCGTGAATTACTGCCAAATCATCTGCCGGACGATGTAACCATTACACTCATTGATAGAGTGCCATATCATTCTTTAAAAACGGAATACTATGCCCTCGCAGCTGGGACGATTTCAGACCAAGAGGTACGAGTAGCTTTTCCTGAACACCTAAATTTAAATATTGTTTATGGTGAAGTAACGGAAATCAATCTAGAGAAAAAAGAAATTCTTTTGTCTAATTCAGATTCCGTTTCTTTTGATGACCTCATTATTGGGTTAGGGTGCGAGGATAAGTACCATAACATTCCTGGTGCAGATACATATACTTATAGCATTCAAACAATTGGGAAAGCACGGGATACGTATCAAAAGCTAAATAATCTACCAGCTAATTCTATTGTTAGCATTGTTGGTGGTGGCTTAAGCGGTATTGAGCTTGCCAGTGAACTCAGAGAAAGCCGTCCAGACTTAATCATCAAACTATTTGACCGTGGCAAAACAATTCTTTCCTCTTTTCCGGAAAGAATTAGTCGTTATGTACAAAATTGGTTTAATATGAATGGCGTTGATGTCGTTAACGAAGCAAATATTACAAAAGTAGAAGATCAATTATTGTTCAATAACAATGAACCTGTTCATACAGATGTTATCGTTTGGACCGCAGGAATTCAGCCAAATAAAATTGTACGTGACCTAAATGTCGAGAAAGATAAACAAGGAAGGGTCATTTTAACAAAATACCATAATGTTCCTAATCACGAAAATGTGTATGTTGTAGGTGACTGCGCAAGCCTTCCATATGCACCAAGTGCACAGCTGGCGGAAGGACAAGCGGAGCAAATCGTGATGGTCCTAACAAAACGCTGGGAAGGAAAAGAACTTCCGCAAGAAATGCCTACCATAAAATTAAAAGGCGTTCTTGGATCTCTAGGGAAAAAGCAAGGGTTTGGCTTAATGGCCGATCGCGCCATAACAGGAAGAATTGCAAGAATCCTGAAATCCGGAGTTCTTTGGATGTATAAGTTCCATAAAGGTTAAAATTGATAAGTACTTCAAAAAACAATAAAAAAGTGAGAGGTCAGTCCTTATTTTGGACTGACCTCTTCATATCCGTACTTCTCCATTTCTTTATAAATATCCTTTAATTTCGGATTACCTTCACCAATAATTTCCTCGCCAATTGTTACGACTGGATAAAATAAGTCCTCTTCTATGACATGGGTTGCAAATAATCGGTGTTTCTCTTCCTCTGGTGGATTAAAAATGTCAATATATTTAATGGTAAACGGCTGTTCTGGATACTTTCTTGAAATTGCTGCATCCAACCATTCGTACGTTTCTTTAGATGAAGGCATACCAACACAGCTTGCACAAATCTGTTCTGCTCCATAAACAAAAATTTCAACTTCCTTTTTCATTATGTTTCTCTCCCTTGTTTATAACGAAAAATCGAATTCGATTGTTTTATAGATTTTTTTCTTTATACTGATTATAATGGTTATATGGAAAGGAGTCGATATCAATGTATGAACAAACAATGATGGAACAAGTTCAAGAAGTTTTAGATAAATTACGCCCATTCCTCCTTCGAGACGGCGGAGATTGTGAACTCGTTGATGTAGATGATGGAATTGTAAAACTCCGTCTACTTGGTGCATGTGGAACTTGTCCAAGCTCCACTATCACATTAAAAGCTGGAATTGAACGTGCATTGGTTGAGGAAGTCCCTGGCGTACTAGAAGTAGAGCAGGTATTCTAAAACTAATTATATATTAATTCACAAGAGCCTATTTAATTGTAGGCTCTTTATTTTTCATTATGAAGGGATTAACCAATCAATGACCGGGAAGTGTCCATGTCCCACTCCAGCTAATTGATAGAAGCTTCCCAAAAATCGTTCGTATTCTTGTGCATCACGTAAATAACGGCTCAATCTTTCTTCTAATTGCTTTTGAGTCCATTGAGATGAAGTGAGATAATAATCTTCAATACAAGAAAAATAATGCAACGGAAAAAGTAAACGGGCATAGATTAATCTCCATGAAAATGATGATAATGGAGAGACGGATTCATATCCTCGTAAAAACTGAGTCAACTCAGGTTGAAATGATCTTTTGTTGCGAAAGTAACAGTCCCGAATCCATTCTGAAATATCACGAGAGGGATGGTCAAATACCCAATCAAATGGGTTTCTAATTTCCATTTCGTTGTTCCATAAATTTTCACGGAATCTTTGATGGCCAATGGTCCCCATATCTGAAAAAGTCAACTCTTCATCAAGTTCTGTATCCGTTACATATTGAATAGCATTTTCGCAAAGACCAAGATAGTATGGAAATGACCTGATAAATAATTTTTCAAACTCTTCTCCCGTTCTCTCCTGTACAACACCTGACCATACATTTTCTATTTGTTCAAGTCTTTTAACCCAATACGTTTTCCACTGTCCTACCCTGTTTGCCCCGGAAATTGGTGCTTGGATCAACTTCCCACGTTCATGAAATTTCGCAAGCTTTATTCCCGAGTTTTTATTGCGCGATGGAGGAAAAACATAATTATGCATGAGTACATAATCTTGATTCTCATGGGTAACAAGAAATTTTTCATTTAATGCTGGAACAAAAGTAGACACTTTATTATCTCCATACTTTGCCATATGTTCCGACATCTCATATAATTCAATTAACGCCTCTTGTTCCAAATGAGTCACTTGAATAATAGTATAAAGTGAGTTATCTACCATGTACCGAACGGTGCTTCCGTCTTGTATCGTTTGTTCTGGTGTCATACCAAAATAATATTCCAATATTTTTTCTGACATGGAGCATCCCTCTTTCATTTGCTCTTTGCAAAGCGCATGGTATATCCTGATATTCAATTATATGAAGGTAATATGTTTTCTTGCCGAGTAGTTTGAGGCTAAATTTTGCAAAAGATATTTAATGAGGAAATTACGGGAAGGATGAGACAATTGTACAATGAACGAGACATAAGTATTTCTGAAGAAACTGCACGGCGTCTTTTAAAAGAACGCGGGGTAAAAATTGAAGATATTGCAGAGCTAGTGATGTTCCTTCAAAAAAAATACCATCCAGATTTGCAAATGGAGGAATGTATTTACAATATTGAACGTGTTCTTCAAAAAAGAGAAGTGCAAAATGCCATTTTAACAGGGATTCAGTTGGATATACTTGCTGAAAATGGGAAGCTGGACGAACCGTTACAATCGATTATTGCGAGTGATGAAAGTCTCTACGGTGTAGATGAGATTCTTGCTTTCTCAATCGTGAATGTATATGGCTCCATTGGTTTTACAAATTACGGGTATATTGATAAGCAAAAACCAGGCATACTAGAAAAATTAAATGATCATTCTTCTGGGAAATGTCATACTTTTTTAGATGATATTGTCGGTGCAATTGCAGCCGCCGCATCAAGCAGACTCGCACATAGTTCTAAAGGGGAAATATAAGAGGCTCCTTTGAGTCGTTAAACAAATCCTAATAGAAAAAACGGCCATCCAAGGCCGTTTTTCTAATTTTTAAAAGCTGAGACAGGACCTAGCTCATGCGTTAAATACGTCCTAACCCGTTCAGGAAATGTTAGTAGTGTATTTATTGAAGTAGAAACAACATTTAGTAATGCGTCATGATCGACATTGGAATATTGTTGGACAAGCATTTTCCTAAACGAAATAATGTCCTTTAGCACTAGTGACAACTCCTCATCGACCACTTTTTCATCCGTCAATATATCAACTATATCCTCATAACTACCTGGATCCCTCATAATAAATCCATCAATCATCGCATTTCCTGTATCAAGAACTGCTTCAATAATGGTATGTACCCCCCGCTCTAAAGCACTTTTTTCTATTTCAGATTTCCAACTGTTATGATTTTGGATTAGCTCTATTTGTTTTTCCATAAAAAGTAATATTGCTTCAATTTTTTCCCTATCTACAAAATACATAGGCTGATGCCTCCACTTGATATTTTTCACTATTTATCATATCAAACATAACAGCTTGTGGTCCAATGAGGAAAAATTTGAAAAGGATATATAGAATTGGGCTGGTTAAGATATAGCTAAAAAGGAGAATGAATATGGCTAATGATCGACCTAAGGCAAATAACCAAGATAAACAAGACCCTCCCTATACAGAATTATCGAATGTAGCCAAGCAAAGAAATTATGTTATTCCTGAAGACCTTCCCGAAGGCGCTTATGGTGCTCCGCGCGGAAAAGATACTCCAGTCGAAAATAAATCGACACCTTGGGAAGAAGGTCAACGGTCTTACAGTGCTTTCAACTACGAGTTTAAATCCATGCACGAGGATAACCCCCGTAAGGGACCAAATGCACATAATACACATGATGATCCTGAAAGAGAAACTCAGATACCATATCAAGATAGTTAAAAATAGGTGTCCCATTAGTTTCAAGGGACACCTCTAAATTATTTTTCCACTTTTTTCAAAACAAAATAAGAACAGCCGAAATTGCAATACTCGTATAAGTACTCTGTTAATGTTCCTATTTTTGTATCAAATGAGGCTTTTTGATTTTGATCAGAAAAAAATCCTTTTAGGCGCAGCTGGCCGTACCCCCAGTCTCCCACAATGTAATCATACTTCGATAAAACATCGCTGAAACGAGCTCGAAAAGCTTCCTCATTGTATCCGTCTCGAAATTCATTTACCAACTCATATTGACAATTATTAATAATGATCATGTTACCCTCCGATATTTCAAATGGTTATTTAAATTATAGCTTAATCCCCAACAATTACTAAGAAAAAAATATATTTTCCTGCACATTCTATTAAAAGAGGAGGTAGTTGATATGAAAAATAAATCAATTCCAATTATTTTTGTTTGTGCAATGTTGGTTGGTTGTGGTGCCAATAATAATAACAAGAGAACAGCCGAGGATAATCATGTTTACCATAAAAGTGGAAATTCAATAAATGTAGCGGAACATGGATCGAATTATAACCGTAACCAGCAGGATGATGATTTATATGGATATGTGCGTCAAGTAAAAAGCCCTATCCCAGCAGGTGATGTTAAAAATACTAGAGCTATTCAGGGGATGGACAGAGAAGAGACTGCTAATAGTATAAGCAAAATATTGGTTATGCTGCCAGGTGTAGACGATGCGAGTGTGCTCGTAACCGACCAAGAAGTTTTAATAGCGTATACGACAAACGGAAACCGCAATGATGAACGTTTTGAAATTGCAGACCAAGTAAAGAAAACAGCAATGAGTGTTGTCCCACGTTGGTACCATGTTTATGTGACCGATGATCCTAAATTACGTCAAAACGTAGAAAATATCGCATCAATGAATGCCCGCACTACGGATAAAGATAAAACCGTAAGGGATACGGTAAAATTAATGCTGGAGCGATCTCCACAAGGTAGAAAATTAAATGACGGTGAAAATGCTAATGGTGAAGCAATTGGTGATCGGAATCATCATTTGGAACGCTCCAATTACAGGCAGCAGTTTGAAAATAAAAAATAACGTTTGAATGCTTGGCCTGATTTCTCGAGGCCAAGCATCATTTTGAAAGAGGTACTATCGATGAAAAAACTCTTGCCCGTCATTTTAATATTTTTTTTCCTACCTTATAGTACAGTAGAAGCAAAAGAATTATCACAAAAAGAAATTTATGATAAAAGAATGAACTTATATAAAAAAACTGAATCCGTCTCAGGAATACCTTGGTATTATGTAGCTGCAATCGATCAATTCGAACGGAGTATCCGCTACGTAAGAAAGGATTTACCAAAGCCCAACAGCATAACAGGATATTACCTATCCCCCCAACAATGGGCAGGTCCTTTAAATCCGAATCCAAACGATACGAATCCTATAAGGATTGATTTTTTCAATGGAAAAGGAATGGATGGCAATGGCGATGGAAAAGCAGATAAAAATAACGGAGAGGATCTTTTATTCACTTTGGCAAAATACCTTTCTCAGTACGGAATGAACGATCAAGCATTTCGTATAGCTATCTGGGATTATTATAAACGGGACCAAACCGTTAGATCGATCATGACAAATGCTAAAGTATATAGAAAATTTAATCGAGTAGATTTAGACGATAGGGCTTTTCCTATTCCGAAAGGGTATAATTATACGTATAAAAACACGTGGGGGGACCGACGTGGCTGGGGTGGCAGGCGAATCCATGAAGGAACGGATATTTTCGCAGGTTATGGAGCGCCTGTACGCGCAGTTGGATACGGTGTAGTTGAATTAAAAGGCTGGAATAAGTACGGGGGATGGAGAGTTGGGATTCGTGATTTAAATAATACGTATCATTATTACGCACATTTAAATGGTTTCTCTAAAGATTTAAAGATTGGTGATATCGTTTCACCAGGTCAAGTAATAGGAAGCGTAGGTAGTTCCGGATACGGTCCTCCTGGGACCTCTGGAAAATTTCCTCCACATTTACATTTCGGAATGTACAAGGATAATGGGATTCATGAGTGGTCATTTGATCCATATCCCCATTTAAGATTATGGGAACGACTTGAACGAGCAAAAAGGTAAAGCTTCGGGTTTTCTGACACCCGAAGCTTTTAATATTACGAATTTCTTTTTGCTTCTTTTGCTTTAGAAATGGCAAGAGCAACACTCGCTGCTAATCCTCCCCAAATAATGACGACCCCAATTATCATCATAGTAATTGCACTACCAGTCATTATGAAACCTCCTTCTTCTCTTCGAAAGCAGGTTGTTCAAGGGCATGCCCCTTCCACGGTTTTAATGTTAACAATACGCCTACTAGAATCGCACCGATGGCAACTGTCCAACCATATTTGAATATGAATTCACGTGGGTAATCACCGTTACCATAATCACCAGTCAAGTTTTGACGTAAATTATCAAACATCATATAACCTAAAACGACTGGCGTTATGATTGAAAGACTGATTCTCCACCATGCTCCCAATCTAATATCGGATACTGAATCAGCATGGGCTTGAAGTGGTTTAAGCTGTTTCGCAAACCAAGCAATGAAAATAACTTCAAAGAGTCCCGCCATAGCTACACCGAATTGGTTAATAAAGTAATCGGCTACATCCAGAAGATTCAGACCATTTTGTGTAGAAAATGCTAAAGAAACGATTGCAGTAACTCCACCGCCAAAAAGAACGGCTTTTGTACGACTAATATTAAATTTTTCCTGTATACCGGCAATATACGTTTCAACAATAGAAATAAGTGAAGTCAAACCTGCCAATGTTAAGGAAACGAAGAATAAGATACCGAATATTTCGTTAAATGCAGGCAATTGATTGATAATGGTCGGGAAAATAGAAAATGCAAGAATAACTCCGCCTTTTACAACTTCATTTACTGGTACGCCTTGCTGCGCAGCCATAAAACCTAATGCAGCGAATACACCAAATCCAGCAAGTAACTCAAATCCTGAGTTAGCAAATCCGGTAATAAATGCACTGTTCGTAATATCGGACTTTTTCGGTAAATAACTTGAATAAGTAATCATAATTGCAAAACCAATAGATAAACTGAAGAATATTTGTCCGTAAGCTGCTACCCAAACTTTTCCGTCCAATATTGTGGACCAGTTAGGTTTAAAAAATTGATTCAAGCCTTCCATAGCACCGTCAAGAGTTAATGCTCGAACTACGATAATTAAAAATAAAACTACAAGTAAAGGAATCATGATTTTTGTAGCCATTTCAATTCCTTTTTTAACGCCGGCGAAAAGAATCCCAAGTACAATAAGCCAAACAAGGATAAGAGGAAATAATACTCCTGGAACGAAACTTCCCATCGTATCTGTACCGCCAACTTTTAAATAATTTTCAATTAAGAATGGAGTTGTATCTGTGCCCCATTCAAGCTTAAATGAAAAATACGTGTAAGCTAGCGCCCAAGCAATAATTACCGCGTAGTATGTCGCAATGACAAAGGATATACAGATTTGCCACCAACCAATCCATTCTCCGCCTTTTTTAACCCTTGCCAATGACAAAGGTGAAGATCCCCTATACTTGTGTCCGATTGCGAACTCAAGAATCAAAAGCGGAATACCAGCTGTCAGTAATGCAAATAAATACGGAAGAAAGAATGCTCCTCCTCCATTATCATAGGCAACCGCTGGGAAACGCCAAATATTTCCGAGTCCAATCGCAGAACCAACTGCCGCAAAAATAAAACCGGCTCTCGAACCGAACTGCGCGCGATTTTCCATTTAATTTCCCCTTTCTCCTTCCATTTGGAAGATTTTATTTTTTCAGATTATTTGTAATCTAAAGATATTATAGCTAGATAAGCCCATCTTGTCAAAACAGAAAATATTTAATTTTTTTCTAGTTTTTGGCATTTTTCGGACTTGTCATTTTTCAATAAAAGTTATATTAATATAACAAAAGAACAGGATGATATCACCCTGTTCTTACTTCCGATTGGTTATATTTACGTAATACTGCAAGTAAAGCCACTAATAATATTATTACTGTAATTAAACCTAAAATCGTACTATCCGTTACACCTAGTACTAAGTACCCAACTGCACTAATTGCCCCAGATACTAATGCATATGGCAATTGAGTCATGACATGATCCATGTGGTTGCAAGCCGCTCCTGTAGATGAAAGTATCGTCGTATCGGAAATGGGGGAACAATGATCACCCATAACTGCACCTGCTAGGACCGCAGCAAGAGCTGGTAACAACAAGGATATATCCGTCACAGAAACAATTTGACCAGCAATTGGAAGCAAAATTCCAAATGATCCCCAAGATGTACCTGTAGCAAAAGCCATTGCCGCTGCTCCAATAAATAATATGAATGGCAAAAAGGCAGGATTCAACTGTGATTTTTCAACTAAGCTTCCTAAATATAAACCTGTACCCAATTCATCTATTAGCGTAATGATCGCCCAAGCAAATAATAATATTAACACAGCAGGCATCATTGACTTAATGCCTACTTTAATCCCAGTAAAAAGCATTCCCCGCTCGACTGAACGATGCTTGACATATTGTCGGAAAAACAAACTGATGGTGACAAACAATCCAAATAAACCACCGATCACAAGCGCTTCTGACACATCAGCATTTCCGAATATTTCCATCAATGTAATTTTACCTTCAGTTTCCTTTGCTCCACTCCAAATAATAGCACCTAATGTTCCTACAAAAAGAGCAATAATCGGCCATAATAAGTCACCGACTTTTCCTTTTTCACTAATTGGCAGATCATCTTTAACTCCACCTTGAATGGTTTTACTCGGATCATATGGAACCCCTGTCGAGATTGCCCGCTCTTCATGTTTTTTCATACTTCCAAAATCAATATTTCGCCATGCGATGATAAAAACCATCGCCAACGTAGTCCATACATACAAATTCATCGGTATCATTTTAATAAATGCAGTAAAAGCTGATATATCAGTTACTTTGTGTTGGATTAAAACGGTACCGATAATCCCAATAATAAAAGCTCCCCAACTAGAAATCGGAGACACAACACATACTGGAGCAGATGTCGAATCAATAATATATGCAAGCTTTGCCCTTGAGACTCGATGTCGATCTGTAATAGGACGAGCCACCTGTCCGACTGCAAGTGCATTAAAATAATCATCAATGAAGATGATGATACCAAAAATAGCTGCAAGAATTTGAGCACCTGCACGATTTTTAACTTTCGTCATCGCCCATTCTCCGAAGGCTCTGCTTCCTCCACAAATATTAATCAGAGCTGTAATCACACCAAGTAAAAATAAGAATAATAGAATATACACATTCCATGTATTCAAAGCTCCATCTTCAATAAAAATTCCTTTTACTGCGCTCCATAATATTGCTACACCTTCCGAAACATTACCTTTTGACAACAGCAATGCCGAAACGACTATCCCTGTTCCTAAAGAGAGCAGCACTCTTTTTGTAATAATAACCATCACTATCGCCAATATCGGCGGAAGTAAAGATAAAATTGAATGTTCCATAATTCCTCCTAATTTTGCAATGGAGCTAGACATTAAAATAAAAAGAGCAATGATAGAGATCTATCATTACTCTTGTAATGTACAGTTCCTCCATCGTGATCTGTAGCTCCCCATATCTTTTTACAAAGTATGAGAGTGTTACTCTTTTTCAAAGCAACACCAGCGAGAACCATTTGACGAAGATCCTCGCTTCGGCAAAAGAACCTTTCCTCTGTGATCATCGTTCGTCATCCTTACACAGATTACTCATTTCTTTCGCGCCTCTACCTCATCCGATTTTGATAAGGTCTATTTAATTTAAACACCTATATCAATATAGCATTTTCCTACCTTACTTACAATAGCACTAAGGATTTGTCGGAAATTGGATAGATGGGTTCGTATTTCCATTCCCATTATAAAAATCAGGGACGGCCAGAGGAAATAATCCGATAGCTAGTGGAACTTCCTGCTTTACAACTGTTTTTTTTGATCCGAAAGGAATAATAATTTGAACACTGACCTCAATTGGAATAAAAACTGTTACAAATATATTATTGATGGGATATTGCTCAACTTTTGAGTCAACACTTGAACGTACACTACCAACTGCCGTAAATCTAATCGGGATTCTTGGTCCTAAGTTTCCAAGCAAAGCATTGTTAGTCGCTTGCCCGATCGGAAAAGAATAAACAATTCCTTCACCTTTACTTGATTTGTCGTAATCAATTTGTGCACCTGTTTCTGCTTGGAGTGACTCTAGGTTTCCTTTTTCAGCCTGCTTTAAATTTACTTGGATGGCCCTCGATAAATCGGCTTGTGTTTTGTTAATAATATCTGCTTTATATTTTACAGCCCCATTTGGCAATATTTCAGCAACTTCATTTAGGTCCTTTACATTTGGTAAAACATCCTCAATTGCTTTATTGATGACTGCTGGAGCAATTTTATTCGTTTGGGATTCAGCATAGTTGATTAATGTCGGTTTTATCCCATTATTTACAATCCAAAGTCCTAATGCAGTGGAAAAAATGAAAAACACAAAAGATAAAAGCATGACGTAACGAAATGGCAAAGGGCCACGCCGTATTTTTCGATAACGGAATACAGCCAAAAAAATCCCCCCTTAATGCAAATGTATGCTTAAGAAGGTAAAGTTAGTTTAGAAAATTTGTCCTACATTTTCTATACCATTTTTAATAATGCATCCGTGCCAGACATCCCTACGTGAATCCCTAATTTTTCCGCCGTAATCGTAACTGATTCAAGGGGCGCACGCATTAATTGTTCTATTGTTTTTACGCCAACAGCCCTTCCAGCAATTATCTCACGGTCTACGAGGCGCTCATTAAGCAATGCCACATCAAGAGCCCCGCACATTATATATCCTTTATCATTTGAAATTGTCAGTAAAGTGGTCTTTGGCAATAAAACAGTTGTAGCTATAAACGTATGTCCTTCTATCATTAAAGGTTCCATAGAAACCATTTTATTCACTCCTCCCCATACTCATATGTATGTACAGAGGCGAAAATAGTTTACTGTAGATATTGGTCAATCTTGCATGCGTTTTAATTTCCATTCCATTATATCGCGGAGAAATTCAGGCATAAAATAATGCTTTACTTCAGATCGTCTTATTTCCGGAAAAAACCTGCCAAATGTAAACATATCGGTTGTTCCAAGTGTGTACGTTTTTTCAGGATCGATTGGAACTCCCTTAATTAAAACCTGTTGTTCTATTTTATCTACATCAACACCGCAATGAACGAAAACCCCCATGACAGATCCTCTAAAACCTAAACCAACTACTTCAAGATCTACCCATTCTTTATCTTTTTCCGCATGTAAAAGGACTTCTTTTAACTCTGCACCAGTCAGTTCAACAGTACATGGATTTATAGGGTGGGGCAGCATTTGATGAATATCGTATTTCGTTACATCTCCTTTTTGAAGAGAAGTAAGAACTAATCCTGAATTAATTAGCGTACAATCCGGCTGACACCATTCATGTAAGGCTTCACACAGGATATTTGTCAAAGGAGATGGTCGATCCCAGGAAAACTCTAAGGGATGATGTAACTGAGTTACTTTGACGTCGAGTTGCTTCTTACCGATATTTTCAAGTTCTTGATTAAAGTCATCATTTTCGGGCGGAAGAAACGCTGTTTCAAAAAGCGTTGGCTTGATATTGACAGGCTTTTTCATTAAATCAACTTCTACATACCCGACAAAACGACCATATTTTCCTGCTGCCGCCATCATGGTGTTATGACTCTTTTGCCCCTCGTGAAAAAAGTGATGAGTATGGGCTCCTAGGATTAAATCGATTTGTGGGAATAATGCCGCCATTTTTTCGTCATCATGGATCCCTAAATGCGAAAGAACAATGATCATATCTGCCTCATCTTGCAAACGATTAAGCTGCATTTCAAGTTCCGTAAAAGGCTCCGAAAGCTCCCAGCCTAGTAACCTATATAGTTTTTGATAATAGGTTGTCACTGCAGTAACGCCAATTTTATAACCATGCTTCGTTTCATAAATGACATATGGTTGAACCCAATTCGGTCTTTTATAATCGGGAAGATATAAATTCGCCACAATTACATCAAAATTGGCTTCCTCGTACAAAGCATCCAAATCTTGAAATGGCAAAGTAATTCCTTCATTATTTCCGATGGTGACAGCGGAATAATGGCTTTCATTAAATAAAGCTGTATTCCCTTTCCCCATCGAACCCTCTGTAAACGGGTGCCAGCGATCCATAAAATCCCCACAATCGAAAAGAAATATTTCTTCTCCTGCTGCTTCGTGGAAGGATTTCCTTTCTGAGAGGAAGGATTTGATTTTTGGCCAGTTTTCAAAATGGCTATGGAGATCATTCGTATGATAAATGTGAATCTTTTCTTTCACGGATACACTTCCTAACAATTCCTTTAAATAATATAAGGATTTTCCAAATGGACGGCGAAATTGTAACAAATGGCCGAGTTTTGCCTTGATTGAAACGGATACGCGGCAAAACTGACGCATAGAGTACAAGGTCTGCTGCGATTGAGACTGATACACGGCACAATTGAGACATTGACAGAAGAGCTGCCGTGGTTAAGACTGATTCACGATACAATTTCGACAGCCACACAAGATTTGCCGTGATAAAGATTGATTCGCGGGACAACTGGAACTTACTCAGGCACGATTGCATAATACCTCAATCTAGCAATTGAGCGTTTTATGAATCACGGAATGTGTTCAAATTAGAAATTTACTTCACAACTCGGTATGCAATGACGATTTCTCAGTTTACCTTTTTAAAGAACAACTAAAATAAACCAAGCTGCTTCGATGCTAAACCTGTATATTCAATCCCAAGCATTTCAATAAATTGTTTAGCATTGTCCGCTGCATCTCCACCAGAGTTATTGTTGAAAAGGACATATATATCTTTCGTTTCTTTTTGTAATTGGATAATCCATTTTTTCCATTCTAGCAGTTCTTCTTTATTATAGCGATACAGATAGCGAACTTCTCTCCAATTATTCCCGTTCGGTTTCATCCAAGCGGCAACATTACGACCATGCATACGGACTAATGTTTTTTCCTTATTTGTCGAATGCAGAATCGTAGGAACCGATCCTAATCCCACTTGTGGTTCGTCACAAATGCTATGAATCCATCCCTCTTCTTCCATAAATTGAAGCGTACTTTCTTTATATTGAGGATAAAACCAAGTCTGATTTCGAAACTCGAGAGCTATTGGAATATCCTGCATTTTTTCACGGCAGTATCGTAAGTAACCAACATTTTCTTTTGTACAGTCAAACCATGGCGGAAACTGAAATAAAACCATAGCTAGTTTTCCGCTTTGGATAAATGGTTGGATTGACAAAATGAAAGCTTCAAACATTTCATCATTATTAGCAAAAGGTATTTCGCCTCTTTGGTGGCCCGTCATACCTTGATAGGCTTTCACAACAAAACGAAAGCGATCAGGTGTATCTTGTACCCATTTCGCACTATTTTTTTCCGGCTGAATCGCATAAAAGGAAGCATCCACTTCTACAATTGGGAAATGCGCCGCATATTCCTTTAACTTATCACGGGCTCCTATTCCATGGCTGTACAGTGTATCGTGATCTCCCCACCCTGTTACGCCTATATAAATCATGCGCTCACCAACTTTATTTACTAATTGATATTAAAAATGTACCAAACTTTTTATTATTATTGAAGAAAAATGGGCTATCCAGCGTACAAAAAGTAAAAGAAGACGGCTACAAATTTGGGCCGCCTTCTTTCCATAACTACTTCTTTTTATTGGAAGGATCTTGAGCAAAAACTGCAAAAGAACTAAATTGGTTTGTATCGACTGTCACTAGTCCATCTAGATTAGTCCCTCCAAGTTTAATCCAATCATTCTTTCCCTTATAGTAAATGCTGAGATCTCCATTTCCTTTGTCCACTTTCATAGACAACGTTACATTTAGATCACCAAACTCAGAGATCGTATGTCCGCCTTGCTTCATTTCCAAATTGTAGACAGAGCTGACAGCCCCATTAACGGTCTTTTCTTTCTTAACACTTATTTCAACTTTTCCTTTATCGTTTTTAAATACTTGAGAAGGGATAGACAAAATAACATCATCGTTCAAATTAGCTTTAACCATTGCTGATTTTTCTTTTAATAACTCTACTTGCCTTTCACTGAGACGAACAAACGTATTGTCTTTATTGTTAGCTAAATTAATGACAACAGTTCCTTCATTTTTCAACTCATCTAAAAAATTTTCGAAATCAGCATCAGAAGTTACCGCATTATTTCCGTTCATCTGGAAATTCGCTTCAACTTGATCCTTTTTTTGATCGACTGGATCTTCTGGATCTGTCGGCTCATCTGTTACTTCTACCACTTTTACAAGCCTTACCTTATCGATGTTGATCGTATAAGGAACTGGTGGTTCAACATCACCTGAATTCCTTCCCAATCCGAACATGAATTGTTTTACCCCATCAGATTGAACATCAACGATCACTTCGTACGATTTCATTTCTTTCGTAATATTAAATGTTTTGATACCTGAGCCTGCAAGTTCTACATAAACTGGCCTGTCTTGTTCTGAACTCATGTCAAATTGAATTTTGTATGTTCCACTTGGGACGTTTAGATTCTGCAAAAGTTGTATATCGTACCAGTTCCATCCTACTTGCCTTACTTTTACATTGAGACTGCTATTTTCAACTGAAAAATCTGCTAAACCAGCCCAATCGACATGCTTGCCCATGTTAAAGATATTCCAACCATCTATCAATTGATCAGGTGCCGTTCCAAATTCTTTCGTTGTATCGAATGTTCCGTCAATCACTAGGTTTTCTCCAACTTCCTTCCACTTTTTCTCTTCCGGTGGGTCCGTTGGATCGACTGGATCAACGTCATCACTGCCTCCTAGAGCTTCCCTCGCACCTTTAACTTCTAATCTCACGTTATCAATAAATACATCATGTGAATTCGCTAATTGCTGTCCACCTACATTGCCAAGTAAAAATTGGAATGTCGTCATGTCATCCTTCGTCATTTTAAATTCGAAAGAATATGTTTTTTCCGTATCAGTCAACTGAACAGTTTCATTAAAATAACGATGATAAGCAGGGGCTCCATTATCAATGACTACTTCTAGTAGTCTCTCGATTGTGGATCTTGCATCGAAAGAAACAACATATGTCTTCCCTTCTGTTAAGGCAAGTCCCGGCTGATACAATTGCACGTCCCAAGGATTCGCTCCTACGTTTTGAACGGCAACCTTCGCTTCACCGTTTACCGCTTCCATCGTTGCTCTTGAACTTCCGTCATAATCCCCTTGAACATGTCGATTCCAACTCGATAAACCATTTGAAAAATCGCCATTTTTAAGTGGGAAGTGCTTTTCTCTTTCCCCTTTTATTTCGAAACGTACATTGTCAATGAACACATCATGCGCTCCGTTTATGGCTGGACCTCCTGCAATATTTCCTAGTAAATATTTTAGGCCGACCGCTTGATCTGTATTCATTTTGAATTCAAATTGGAATGTTTTCATCGTATTGTTCAATTCTATTTTTTCGTTAAAAAATCTAGTATAGGATGAGTTTTCAACTACCACTTCCATCGTTCTGTCAACCGTCGATTTCGCATCAAATTGAACTACATATGTGTTCCCTTTTTTAAGATTCATTGTTTCTTGAATTAGCATGATATCCCAAGGATTGTAGCCAACATTTCGAATGGAGAATTTCGCTTGACCATCTTCCACTTGAAGAGTTCCTGATGAACCGTGACCATCATAATCCCCTTGAATATGCTTCGTCCAATGTTCTAACCCATTTGAAAAGTCTCCATTTTTCAATGGAAAAATATCATTTAATGTTAATTGATCATTCTTATTTGTTAAGCGAATAAGTTTTACATCGTCCAGATAAACATTATTATTGTTTCCGCCAAGATAGAATACAAGCTGACCTTTAACATCAGTGACATCTGGCATTGTAAAACGAATCGTTTTCTCTTGCATTGCAGTCGTTAAAGCTATTGTCTGGTTTCCAGAAAAATTTACTGTTCCATCCTCACTTAAGAATGCAACTTTTATGTCTCTTGGAGAATTGGTTCTAGCTTTAAAAGTCAATTCGTACTCATCATTACTTAGTAGATTTATACCTTTTTGCCCTACCTTAACTGCTTGCTCACTGCTGCCACCATCTATAATGGCTACCTCTAATTCTCTTTTATCAGGATCGACGGAAGCTTTCGCATTAGCACCATCTGCATAGAAGTTCCAATACGTCATCCGATCCATTCTGCCTTGATCAAATGTTCCATTGTATACATGGTTCCCATTACTTAATGGTTTTTTCGGAGAATCCTCGTTATACGGATCTACAGGATCGATTTCTTCAAGAACGACATTTCCAATCCAAACTGGATTTGCATTAAGTCCCATATTAAACTCAAGTCTTGCAGCTGGATCTGTATCATGCTGCATTTGAAATTTCATTTCATACGATTGAACACTATTCGTTAAGGCAAAGTCTGGAGTTGGCGAGTATGCAGTATAACCTCTTTCTGGACCACCGCCGAATTTTACATTTACTTTTCGATCCGCGTTCGATTTAGCATCAAAACTTAACTTATACCATCGACCTTTTCCTAGAGTAATATTTTGAATGAGCTGAACAGAATACGATTGGTTTCCAGGCTGATTGATGTTCACTTTCGCAAAAGGTGTTCCGTCAAGGTTTTCAACATTCACATTTGCATTTCCGTTAAAATCATTCATATAAACTAGATTCCAATTCGTATAGTCCCACTTATTATCTAAATCAGAACTGTTCGTAATGGTAGTAAAACCTTTTTCATAAGCATTGTCGTATATATAGTTCCCATCAACAGCTTTTTTCGCATTATCCGGCAATTCCTCCACATCAAACCCAGGCTCAGCCGGCTCTAAATAATCTCTTCCTGTCAGTTCGTAAGCCCTTACATAATCAACCTCGACTTGACCTGGAAATACAGTGCTTCCATCGGGATTTCCATCAAAATGGCCACCGATCGCTAGATTTAGGATGATAAAAAAGTCTTGATCAAATGGAGCTGGATACGAGTATTTCGCAGCATTTCCAGTACCAGTTGAGCTCCAATTATTAAGCTTTTGATAAAGCTCTCCATTTACATACCAACGGAGTTCTCCAGGCTCCCATTCCAAACTATATACGTTAAAGTCAGTAATATCCCTTCCGTCTTTAAATTCATAATCTTTTGCTGTATACGTATTGTTTGGCCAGCCTCCTCCATAGTGGATTGCACCGCCAACATTATGCAATTTACTACCTTTCCCTTCCATAATATCAATCTCACCTGAAGCCGCCCAACCACCATACACATCTTTTTCTGGCATCATCCAAAATGCTGGCCAGAATCCTTTTCCTTTCGGCAATTTCATCCTTGCTTCAATTTTTCCGTACTTTTTGCTAAACTTGCCTCGCGAAAGGATTTTTCCAGATGTATATTGATACGTACCTCTATTATCAGAAACGGTTTCTTTCCGACCTTCTAAAATTAATTTTCCATTTTCAACTTTTACATTATTTTCATGGTAATATTGGAGCTCGTTGTTTCCCCAACCCGGATTCCAAGAACCGTCGGGATTTTCAAATCCATTTCCAATATCAATCGACCATTTAGAAGTGTCTAACTCGTCACCATCGAAATTATCCTCCCAAACTAATGTCCAATCGGAATCTTCACTAGGAGGTTCTTCACTTTTTTCATTTGCTTTGACACTAAAACTAAAAAAGTTCGAAAAAAACAATAGAAATACCATCGTTAGACTCCACCACTTTTTCGACATTCGTCTACCTCCATTACAAAAATAGTTAAATTGCCAAACCGAGAATGGAAACTATGACTTAACTCCTCCTTCTTTTTAAATGTGTTGAAACCAAAAAAGTAGATATCTCTCATTCATTTATTCAGCGGAAGTTAATAGAATCCTCCTAACTTTCTGAAAATGAGTCTAATAGCATAGTTATTTTTAACTATATAAAATAAGAGGGTTTTTCGTATTTTTATAGAAGATTACTAAATATAGTATTTTTTGGTGAAATTTGTAATATGGAGGGACTTTCTAACATGAATTTAATCGAGGTAAAGGGATTAACGAAACAATTTCGTCACCCTATTAAAGATCCTGGTCTAAAAGGAGCCATTAAGCATTTATTTACACAAAAATATGCTGAAAAGCTTGCGGTCAACGATATCAATCTATCGGTCAAAGAAGGTGAAGCAATTGCCTATGTAGGTCCGAATGGTGCTGGGAAATCTACGACAATCAAGATGCTGACAGGAATTCTTGTCCCAACTTCGGGAACCATTACTGTAGATGGGCTTACTCCTTACAAAAATAGGATGGAAAACGCCCAAAAAATAGGTGTTGTGTTTGGGCAACGCACACAGTTGTGGTGGGACCTTCCCGTCATAGAATCTTTTTCTCTATTAAAAGATATTTATGAAATTCCAGATGATATTTATCAAGAAAATCTTAATCGCTTTAAAGATTTGCTCGGGCTCGATGAATTTCTCCACCTTTCAGCAAGAAAAATATCTTTAGGTCAAAGGATGAGAGCGGATCTTGCTGCGGCATTGTTACATAATCCGAAAATTGTTTATTTAGATGAACCAACAATTGGTTTAGATATCGCCGTAAAAGAACGAATTCGTACATTTATAAAAGAAATCAACCGTGAAAAAGGAACGACCATTATTTTAACGACCCATGATTTGGACGATATAGAAGATATTTGTGAGAGACTCGTCATTATTGATCAGGGACGCGTTATTTATGATGGTGAGCTTCAGGCTGTAAAAGATGCTTTTGTAAAAGAAAGAACGATTCATTTTCAAATGAAGGAGGCAATCCCTTCTTTAACTTCTTTAATAGATGGATTGCCGGGAGTAATATTAGAAAATGTTTCAGGACAGCAATTCTCTGTCCGCTTTAATCGTTTTGATATTTCTGCCGGAGAAATTGCTTCTTATGTTATGCAGCATGGCGAAGTAATCGACTTTCGCATTGATGAGCCTAAAATCGAACAAGTCATTAGAAAAGTGTATGACGGGAAGCTCGATTTAAACAGTGGCCAGGAGGAGGAAACTCGTCTTGTTCCAGAAAAAGTATAGGTCGATAGCTATGATTACGATGCAAAATACGATGGCTTATCGCTTTAACTATTTTATTAGTTTAATTTCCAGCTTAATCTTTATTTTAGCGATGTTTTATTTATGGAAATCGATTTACGCAGGAAGAACAGAGTTAGCTGGTTTTACATGGGATCAAATGAAAGCATACCTATTTATTACATTCCTAACGAATTCCTTAGTTTCATGGTATTCAGAAACAGGAATCTCTCGGAAAATACTAGATGGCAGCGTGGCAATGGATCTCCTAAAGCCTCTAAACTTTCAAAAAGCACGTTTAGCGGAAACATTGGGCTCCAGTATAGTAGAAGGATTAATTGGCGCTATTTTTGTTACCATTTTTGTTATTCTTTTTGCTGGAGTACTAGTACCGGACAATGCTTTTACAATTGTGCTTTTCGCTATCAGTTTGGTCATTTCTCTCGTTTTAAAATTTAGCATCGTCTATATTTTTTCATTACTATGTTTTTGGACGACGAGTGCAGTTGGGATTGCTTGGTCACGTGCGGCTATTACGAATCTATTTTCTGGTGCCCTTATCCCATTAACGTTTTTTCCTGATTGGTTGAAAGCTTTGGCGAGCATTTTACCTTTTCAAGGTATCGTCTATATACCGGCTTCGATTTATTTAGGAAAAATACAAGGTGTTGAAGCTGTACAAATGCTATGTTTACAACTATTTTGGGTGTTTGTCTTATGGATAGTAGGAAAAATCATGTGGAATTGGGCCGTCCGTCAAGTGACGATTCACGGCGGGTAAGGAGGAGATTCAATGAGACTAAAAAAATCATTATTTATTTATTTCCGCCTTATTAATCAGCATTTAAAAGCGATTTTGGAATACCAGGAAGATTTTTTAATTACACTAGTTGCCGCCATGTTAACTCAAATTCTTGGCTTTATTTTTCTATGGGTCGTATATCAACAAATTCCCGAGATTAATGGCTGGAGTTTTTGGGAGGTTGCTTTTATTTACGCAATGATCTTTTTTACTGAAGGGTTTGCTTCCTTATTTTTCGACGGGATATGGTCTATTAGCAGATTTGTAAATCGCGGAGAAATGGATCGCCTTCTTGTCAGGCCGGTACCTCCTATTTTGCAAGTATTAGGATCTGCCGTCGGAATGAATGGTGTTGGAAACATCTTTATTGGTGCAGTTATCATTTCTCAAGCACTCCGTCATATCACTATTAATTGGTCAGTAGGATTGGTCATAATAGCAATTATTCTATTAATTTCGGCTATCATTATTAGAGTTTCTATATACATGGCCGCTTGTTCATCCGTCTTTTGGACGCACAGTCCGGGGAACGCCTTTGGAAACATGGTCCACACCGTGAGCGATTTTGCAAAATATCCGATTACAATCTATTCATTAGGGGTCCAAGCACTCGTCGCAGTGATAGTGCCATATGCTTTCATTAGCTTTTTTCCGGCAGCGTTATTATTTGGAAAAACTGATTGGAGCATCTTTGGATATTTAACACCTTTGGTTGCGATATACTGTGCGGGAATGGCAACATTTATTTTCAATCGTGGATTGCGGAGATATGAAAGCGCGGGGAATTGAACACATTAAAAACATCCTCAAATATGTATATTTCGAGATTTGGGCAAAATAATACCCCGTCACTAACATTGATGTGACGGGGTTTTTGTTATATTAACCTATAGAACCTTCCATTTCGAACTTAATAAGTCGGTTCATTTCAACCGCATATTCCATTGGAAGTTCTTTTGTGAATGGCTCGATGAAGCCCATAACGATCATTTCTGTCGCTTCTTGCTCACCGATTCCACGGCTCATTAAATAGAAGAGCTGTTCTTCAGATACTTTCGATACTCTCGCTTCGTGCTCTAATGAGATGTTATCGTTCATAATCTCGTTGTATGGGATTGTATCGGAAGTAGATTTATTATCAAGAATAATAGTATCGCACTCAATTGTAGATTTAGCACCGTCCGCTTTACGTCCAAAATGAACGATTCCACGGTATGTTACTTTTCCACCATGTTGTGAAATTGATTTTGATACGATACTTGATGATGTATTTGGTGCAAGGTGCATCATTTTTGCTCCTGCATCTTGGTGTTGACCTTTTCCTGCAAGTGCAATGGATAAAGTCATTCCACGTGCACCTTCACCTTTTAACAAGACGGCTGGATATTTCATCGTTAGTTTAGAACCGATGTTTCCATCAACCCATTCCATTGTCGCATTCGCTTCACAAACCGCACGTTTTGTAACAAGATTGTACACGTTATTCGCCCAGTTTTGGATTGTTGTATATCGGCAATACGCATCTTTTTTAATGATGATTTCAACAACCGCACTATGAAGAGAGTTTGTTGTATATACAGGTGCTGTACATCCTTCTACATAGTGAACAGAAGCTCCTTCATCAACGATAATAAGTGTACGCTCGAATTGCCCCATATTTTCTGAGTTGATTCGGAAATATGCTTGAAGTGGTGTATCTACTTTCACGCCAGGAGGAACATAAATAAATGATCCACCTGACCATACCGCTGAGTTCAATGCTGCGAACTTATTGTCAGTTGGCGGGATAACCGTTGCCCAATGCTCACGGAAAATATCCTCATTTTCTTTCAATGCAGAATCTGTATCTTTAAAAACAATCCCCATATCTTCAAGGTCTTGCTTCATGTTATGATACACAACTTCAGATTCATACTGAGCAGATACCCCTGCTAGATATTTCTGTTCTGCCTCTGGAATACCTAATTTATCAAATGTTTGCTTGATTTCTTCAGGAACCTCATCCCATGTACGCTCAGTTTGCTCAGATGGTTTTACGTAATACGTAATTTCGTCAAAGTTCAATGAATTTAAATCTCCACCCCATTGAGGCATTGGCATTTTATAAAAGTGCTCGAGAGATTTTAAACGGAAATCAAGCATCCATTGAGGTTCTTCCTTCATTCTTGATATTTCCTCGACGATTTCTCTCGTCAATCCCCGTTCAGAACGGAAAATGGAGACGTCACGATCTCGGAAGCCATATTTGTAATCACCGATTTCTGGTGCTTTTTTAGCCATTCTTCATTCCTCCATTCCTTTAATGATGGTCATGTAATCCTTTTTCCATCGCTTTCCATGCAAGAGTTGCACATTTGATACGTGCAGGAAACTTTGAAACACCCTGCAACGCTTCAATATCACCTAAGTCTAGGTCTTCTTCATCATAGTCTTTACCTTGAATCATGTCGGAGAAAATATGCGAAAGTTTTGTGGCTGTCTCAACATCTTGCCCAATAATCGTTTGTGTCATCATCGATGCAGATGCCATCGAGATGGAGCATCCTTCACCTTCAAACTTTGCATCTGTTACCTTTCCGTCCTCCACCTTCATTGTAAGATGGATCCGGTCTCCACATGTCGGATTATTCATATCGACAGTCAGGTTCCCATCACCCAGGCTGCCTTTATTGCGCGGGTTTTTATAATGATCCATAATCACTTGTCGGTAGAGTGCATCTAGGTTATTAAAAGACATTCGTGAAATACTCCTTTGTTTTGACAAGCCCATCAACAAGCATATCAATGTCTTGTTCCGTGTTGTATAAATAAAAGCTTGCTCTTGCCGTTGAAGAAACATTTAACCACTTCATCAGCGGCTGGGCACAATGATGTCCTGCTCGAATCGCAATTCCTTCAGAGTCTAGAACAGTTGCTACATCATGTGGATGGACATCTTCTAGATTAAACGTAATAACGCCGGCTCTTTTTTCAGCCTCTTTTGGTCCGTAAATAGTGAGACCTTCAATAGATGACATTTTTTCGAGCGCATATGCTGCTAGACGATGTTCATGCTCTAAAATATTGTCTGTGCCTATTTTCTCTAAAAAATCAATCGCTGCACCGAGGCCGATTGCTCCTGCAATAATTGGGGTCCCGGCTTCGAATTTCCACGGAAGTTCTTTCCATGTTGATTCTTGCAGGCCGACAAAATCAATCATTTCGCCACCAAATTCAATTGGCTCCATCTTCTCTAAATGTTCTCTTTTTCCGTATAAAACGCCAATCCCTGTTGGACCACACATTTTATGTCCGGAGAAAGCAAAGAAGTCACAATTTAAATCCCGTACATCTACTTGCATATGAGGGGCAGCTTGTGCACCGTCCACAACCATTACGGCACCATTTTCATGAGCAATTGCGGCTAAGTCTTTGATTGGGTTGATGACTCCAAGGACATTTGACACATACATGATGGAAACAATCTTCGTTTTGGGCGTGATGGTTTCGCGAGCGTCCTCAAGACTAATTGAACCATCTTCTAGAAGTGGGATATATTTAAGCTTGGCACCTGTCCGTTTCGCTAACTGCTGCCAAGGGATAATATTACTATGGTGTTCCATATAAGAAATGACAATCTCATCATCTTCTTTGAGATTTTCCATTCCGTAACTAACTGCAACTGTATTGAGTGCAGTCGTTGTCCCTCTAGTAAATATAATTTCTTCTATTGAAGAAGCATTGATGAACTTTCTAACCTTTTCACGAGCCGCCTCGTACCTATCGGTTGCCCTCGTTCCTAGAGTATGAACCCCACGGTGAACGTTAGAATTATATTCACGATAGTATTCATCTAACACTTCTATTACCTGAACAGGCTTTTGTGAGGTCGCAGCGCTGTCCAGATATACGAGTGGATGCCCGTTTACTTCCTGGTCAAGAATTGGAAAAAGTTTGCGAACCTCATAATTGTTCATTATCTTAATTTCCTTTCGATAATGTCTGTAAGCTGTTTTTTTACAGCTTCTATTGGAAGATTTTCTACTACTGGAGCCAAGAAACCGTGAATAATTAACACTTCCGCTTCAGCTCGTGTAATTCCACGACTCATTAAATAGTAGAGCTGAATCTCATCAATACGTCCTACAGAAGCTGCGTGCCCTGCAACTACATCGTCTTCATCGATTAGTAAAATTGGGTTTGCATCTCCACGAGCTTTATCACTAAGCATCAATACACGAGATTCTTGTTCAGCATTTGCTCCTGAAGCACCTTTTTCAATTTTACCAATTCCATTAAAAATAGAAGAGGCAGCTTCTTTCATAACACCGTGCTTCAAAATATGTCCAGTTGAATTTTTTCCAAAGTGGACAATACTTGTCGTAAAGTTCTGTGTTTGTTCTCCTCTACCAACAACAACCGTTTTGGCATCACTGCTAGAACCATCGCCGATTAAGTTTGTAATATTTTCAAAGATCGTATTGCCATCGTTCATCATACCAAGTGCCCAATCAACCGTAGCATCTCTTCCTGTTACACCACGGCGATTTACATAGATGGTAGAACCTTTTGCTAATGTGTCGACAGCACCGAAAACGATTTTCGCATTATTGTTAGCGATGACTTCTGCTACAATATTTACAACTCCATTTACTTCTTCATTCGTTGAGATATAGTTTTCCACATATGTGACGGAACTATTATCATCGGCTACAACAAGTACATGGTTAAACATCGCTGCTTCTTTATCATCAAAAATAAAAACGGATTGTACCGGGTCTTTTACTTCTACGTTCTTCGGAATATAGAGGAACGCACCGCCATTTAGCAAAGCTGCATGTAAAGCAGTAAGCTTATGCTCATCGACTTTTACAGCATCTTTCATGAAGTACTTTTGAACAAGTTCAGGGTGTTCTTTTGCGGCAGTAAAAATATCCGTAAATATAACACCTTGTTTCTTTAATTCTTCCGAAAGAGATAGATAGGCGGCTGTTTGATTATGTTGAATATATAGATTTTGATTTGCTGTATCTATATTTACAAATGATTTTGCTGCCTCAGGTAATTCATCTAGCGATTGGAATTTGTTTCCTTCAGATTGATGCTTTGTAAATTCAGTAAAATTCCATTTATTGATTCTTGTTTTATCTGGTTTCGGCAAAGCTTTTTCATAAGCTAAAGCGAGCGCATTTACTCTTAACTCAGTAAGCCATTCCGGTTCGCTTTTTTGAGATGAAAAAGAACGGATATAATCCTGATCTATATTCATTTTTGTATCGATTGTCATTATGATCCTCCTTACACTTATGCTTCCTGACCAACTGTTTCGTCTTCAATCCCTAATTCAGCTTTGATCCAGTCATAGCCTTCTGCTTCCAATCGTTGAGCAAGTTCTGGACCGCCTGATTTTACAATACGTCCTTGCATCATTACATGGACATAGTCAGGAGTAATATAGTTAAGAAGGCGTTGATAGTGGGTAATAATTAAGCAGCCAAAGTCACTTGAACGCATTTCGTTAATACCTTTAGATACAACTTTTAGAGCGTCTATATCAAGGCCGGAGTCAATTTCATCCAAAATCGCGATTTGCGGTTGAAGCATCATCAATTGTAGAATTTCATTACGCTTCTTCTCTCCACCCGAGAAACCTTCATTTAAATAGCGCTGTGCCATATTCGGATCCATTTCAAGTAATTCCATTGTTTTATCCATTTCACGGATAAATTTCATTAATGAAATTTCTTGTCCTTCTTCTCTGCGTGCATTGATGGATGTACGAAGAAAGTCAGAATTTGTCACTCCGCTGATTTCGCTTGGATATTGCATCGCAAGGAACAAGCCTGCTCGAGCGCGCTCATCTACTTCCATTTCTAATACATCTTCGCCATCAAGTGTAATAGAACCACTTGTTACTTCATATTTTGGATGTCCCATAATGGCAGAAGATAAAGTTGATTTACCAGTACCATTCGGACCCATGATAGCATGGATTTCTCCACCTTTTATTTCTAGGTTTACACCTTTTAATATTTCTTTATCTTCAATTTCGACATGAAGATCCTTAATTGTTAACGTTGAAGCCATGATCATACCTCCGTATAAACAAAGTGATTTTCTTATTTTGATGAGTTCATTCTCAATTTATTCTCAATCCTTATCTTATATCATATTAAAATTATTATCAACTAGGAGGGAATTTCAATTCGAGCATACAAATCATCGCAATTTTAAAAGGGCCGACGCAAATTACGCCCGCCCTTTGGAATTAACGCATTCCTTCATTATATATAGAAATCAAGAATGTATTTTCCGTTCCAAATCCGATCTTAATCTTTGAGAAAGAACATACTCTTTTTCACGTTTTTTCTCAATTAAAACTCTTACCTGATGTTGGCGCTTATACGTTTCATATCCCACTCCATGTGCACCATACATCGCTTTTTCCATACCGTTTGTGTATTGTATATCTAAGGTATTAATAAAAAACCAATCCTTTCATTTGTCAGGAACCTAGGTGTCCTTATTTCGCTACCTTTATCACATTCCCAATTATATAGGAAAAAAACTTCGATGAAAATAAAAATTTTGAAGAAAAAAGTGAACAAATTTAGACTGGGAGTGGGTTTGAGTATGCATGTGTGCAATAACGACTATATTATTTTTTGATAAAATAGTACTAAAAAATTCCGAGCAATTATGCCCGGAATGAATTAATTTCTTCTTATTTTTTTCGCCATCATGTTTCCAAGCGATTGAACGATTTGAACCAATAAGATAAGCGCTATGACCGTAACGATTGTAACTTCTGTTTTAAATTGATTATAACCGTACGTAATGGCCATATCACCGATCCCACCAGCACCAACTGCCCCCGCCATTGCCGATGCACCGATAAGACCAATTGTTGCAATCGTTAAAGCTAAAACAATTGAACTTAGTGCTTCTGGAAGTAAAAAGCGCCAAATGGTTTGCCAAGGAGTAGCTCCCATCGCTTTTGCTAACTCGATTGTTCCGCTATCCACCTCGAGTAGCGAATTCTCAACTAAACGACCAATATAAAAAGCTGTATAGAGTACAAGTGGCACAATTGCCGCCGTCGTTCCTATCGCTGTCCCCACAATCAAACGTGTAAATGGTGTAACAGCCACGAGGAGAATGATAAACGGAATTGAACGAAATATATTAATAATTACATTCAGGATATTAAAGACTACTTTATTTTCTAAAATTCCATTTTCTCTTGTAATGACTAATATAACACCGATTGGTATTCCAATAATTACAGATATAATAAGACCAATCCCAACCATATAAAACGTTTCATTCAAAGCCTTAAAAAACTCAGGCCAAAACCAAGGCTCAAAGTGCATCTTGAGTTACCTCCCTTACAGTTGCCTCTTGATCTCTCATATACTGAACAGCACGTGCTATTTCTTCCGAATCTCCTTGTATATTTACTAACAAATTTCCGAACGGAATTCCTTGTAATTCAGTAAGCATTCCATGAAATACATTCAGATCTACTGAGAATTTTTTTGCGGTATCAGATAAAAGCGGAGCACTTGTAGAAATTCCTTTGAAGATAATCCGATACGTTTTTCCGGAATTTGCTTTAATTAACTCTTTAATAGAATTAGGAGTATCATCATTTAATACTGTTCTAACAAAACTTCTTGCAATCTCTGTTTGAGGCTCGGTGAACACATCGATGACAGAACCTTGCTCGACAATTTTTCCACCTTCAATAACAGCAACTTTATCGCACACATCTCTAATGACATTCATTTCATGGGTAATCATTAAAATGGTGACACCAAATTCTTCTCTAACCTTGCGTAATAACTCTAGAACCGATTCCGTTGTACTTGGGTCAAGTGCAGAAGTTGCTTCATCACATAAAAGGATATCAGGATCTGTCGCAAGTGCACGCGCGATGCCCACCCTTTGCTTCTGACCGCCTGATAGCTGTTCGGGATAATGATTCATTCTATCTTCCAATCCAACAAACGATAACAATTCCGTTACTTTATCCTTAATGAATTCCTTAGGTTTCCCTTCCAAAGTGAGCGGCATCGCCACATTTTGAAAAATAGTTTTCGAGTGCAATAAATTATAGTTTTGAAAAATCATGCCAATTTTCTTTCTTTGTTCCCGTAATTGCTTAGCGGACAAAGTAAGCAAATCAACACCATTGATCAAAACTTTTCCGGAAGTAGGGCGTTCCAATAAATTGACACATCGAATCAGCGTACTTTTACCAGCACCACTAAAACCTACTACTCCAAATATTTCACCTTTATCGACAGAGAGATTTATCCCTTGTAAAGCTGCAACTTGTTTCTCTTTATTTTTCCCATACACTTTATGAACATCCTGTAATACAAGCATATGCTTTCTCCTTAATCCGTTTAAAAATTTTCATCAAGCAATACGATTTTACATTATATCAGAAAATATATAAACCATTAGCCTGTTTTATAGAAAACAGGCTAATGGTAAAAGATTAGTTTTGTTTATAATCATCTAAGAATGAAATAGGTTCTCTAACTGGAACAGCAGCACCGCTAAATTCTTTTTCAATGAAGCTTTTTACTTCATCTGTATGATAGATGTCTACGATTTTCTTTAATGTTTCGTCATCTTTGCGTTTTGTTTGAGCTGCAATAATATTTACATACGCTTTATTGCTCGCATCTTCTCTAAATACTGGATCATTTGTAGGGTTTAGACCAGCATTAATCGCCATGTCAGAGTTAATGATAGAAGCAGTAGCATCGTCAAGACCGCGAGCTGTTTGTCCAGCATCTACAGTAGTAATCTTTAGATTTTTAGGATTTTCGACAATATTTTCTACTCCGCCAGTACCATCAAATCCATCTTTCAATGTAATAACGCCAGCTTTTTGCAGTAATAAAAGAGCTCTTCCTAAGTTTGTTGGGTCTTTCGGGATAACGATTTGATCTCCATCTTTTAGTTCATTAATATCTTTGATTTTTTTAGAATAAATTCCCATTGGCCAAATGTTTGTTGTTCCAATCGCAGCTAAATCTAGTTTACGATCCTTTTTAAAACTATCGAAATATACAACCGTTTGGAATGCATTAATATCAATTTCTCCGCTATCTACAGCAAGGTTTGGTTGAACATAGTCATCAAATTTTACAATTTCAATTTTAATGTCTTGTTTTTCAGCTAGTTCTTTTACAAGATTCCAAGTTGGAACTTCTGAAGTAGTTGTACCTACTTTAATAACATCTGATTTGCCTTTAGAGCCACATGCAGATAATACTAAAATTAATCCTAACAATATAACAGCAAATAATTTCTTCATTATAATATCCCTCATTCTATTTTTTGTTTTTATTGATTAAAACGACTTGGGTCAAACATGCCTATCTCTAGTGTCGGTGTTTTATCAGTCGCTAATTCTGCTGCAATTTTCCCCATTATGGGAGCAAACTTAAATCCATGCCCGGCCATTGGTCCGAGAAGAGTAACATTTGGCAATCCAGGCGCAGGTCCTAGGATAAAATGTTCGTCTGGTGTATTCGTGTAAAAACATGTTTTTGCTTTTACCGGAACAGGAATTAAATCAGGAAAATACTCTTTTACTTTTTCAGTGACAGGTTCTAGGTCTGACTCGTGGATTTCCCTATCAACTTCATCAGGATGATTGACAATTTGGCCACCGTGATGAAGGGCAACTTTGACTGTCTTCCCATCTACAGTAGGAAATCCGTAAAATCCAATTCCATCTTTCATTCGTGAAAATATCGGGAATTTTTCTGGTGTGAATTGCTCAGGATTTTTTGCATCATACCACACTAAAACTTGACGTTCGAGTGAAAGCGGCAATTTGAGTTCTGGAAGAATTTGGGACGTCCACCCTCCGGAGGAGACGATCACCTTTTTAACTCTAAACTGTCTATCTTCGCAAATAATCGTTACCCCATTTTCATCCGCTTCAATCTTTTCAACCGGACTTTCGGTAAAGATGTTTCCGCCTAATTCTTCTCCGCGTTTAACCGCTGTTTCAATGGAAAGCTCAGGTCTAAGGAAACCAGCAAATTCTTCATAGATCGCTACATGATTTTCTTTAAAATTAATTTGCGGATAAACTTTTTTCGCCTCAGATCCTGTGTACTTTTTGTGAGGTAGGCTAAATTCGTTAACACTAGCCTCAACATTTTTCATAAAAATATCACCTTTTGGACCAAACATCGTTCCGCCATTTTCGGTATATAACTCTACACCTGTTTCTCCCTCTAGTTCCCTCCAAAGCAATCTCGCTTCTTTTAGTAAAGGAACATATTCAACACCTTCGCCATAGGCTGTACGAAAAATCCTTGTTTCACCATGTCCGGCGCCTTTGTCATGACCAGGTCTATAACGGTCAAAGCCCACAACATTGACTCCCATTCGAGCCAATTGCCAAAAAGCAAAGCTCCCCATAGAACCTAAGCCAACTACCGCAACATCCCAATCCAACTCTTTTGTCATGATCTCACCTCGCTGTAAAAATAGGTTTGGAGAAGGTTTATTTTCAAAATAAAATGCCTTCCTGCAAAAATGAGCAGAAAGGCATAAATAATTAAAAATCCTTCCCTCATCTTTCAAAGCAACTACGCTTTGTGTGAATTGGCACCATTTCACATAATGTGACGGTTGCCGGGCTTCATCGGGCACATCCCTCCACCTCTCTTGATAAGAGTTTCAGATATAAAGTTGTAAGGTATGAAAGTCATATTATCATAGACTTTTATACGAGTCAACGGGATAAATGAAAAATTTCCTAGGAAATATATCGAAATTTTGTATTTTATAGTTCAAAAGTCAGTAGTACCTTGATATAAGTTCATGCAAATATGGTACTGATTGAAAAGCATAAATTTTTTCTTGGACCTTTCCTTCTTTTAAAATTATCAAACAAGGAACACTTTCTATCGCAAATAATTCGGACATTTCTGGCACATAATTTAAATCAGCTTTTCCAAAAGAAAGCTTGGGAAACATTTGCTCCACAACTGATAGCATCTTCCCTGCCACTTGACAGGTACCACAAAGTGGAGTGTAAAAATAAAGTATGGATGTTTCTTGTTGTTCAATCATTTCCATGATGACGTCTTTAGTTAATTGGTTCATTGAGGTGAGTTCATCCTTTTTGGGATATTCATTGTTGAATATCTCTGTTTCTCCTTACATTACAATAGTAAATATTGTTTAATGGAATTTCAATAATTTGATGGGAGATATGTTGAATCCATTATTATTAAATGAAGCCTCCTATTCTTGATTGAAATAAAAGGTTACGATAGGATTCGAAATTATTCATAATTTTGCTCTTTTCGTAGTGAAATGATGCTGGTTCTCGACTAATCGTGTATTTTAATTCTTTTCATTGAGAATTAACACCGAATTATCGACCAAATCTATATTTCCTTCTTTTCATCGAGAATTAACACCGAATTATCGACCAAATCTATATTTCTTCTCTTTTCATCGAGAATTAAGCACTAATTATCGATCAAATCTATATTTCCATTCTCTTCATCGAGAATAACCTCAAATTATCAACCAAATCGGTATTTTGATTTTATTATCAAGAACCATGGCCAGATTCAAATTCAAATGAGAATATCCTTATATAATGTCTCGAATGGCCGAAAGAAAAGAAAATACAATAAGAGATTTTTTTACCTTACTTCTTTTTTACGTAATATGATGATTTCGTACTTCCAATTTGAACAAATTCTTTTAATAGGATCTTTTGAATTGTTTCCGTAGTTTTTATTCCTTTACTCCATTCAAAGATCTCAGTTGTTGTAATTTTCTTTTCCGGAAAAAGAAGTCTAAATTCATCTACATTCCGTAAAACTGCCGACTCAATTTTTTCTAAATTCCCACAATTTTCACATACTACAAAGGACTTTTTACTTTCTAAATTAAATGAAGAACAAGCCGCACAAATTACTCCTTTTCGAAGTTCCTCATATGTATATTTCGGAATTTTATTCAAAGGAAAATCTTTTTTGTGTAGAGAAATAAGAATGTGTGCTAATTTCTGATGGTGTTCATTTATTATGGTTTGCATATTATCTAGATTATCGAAAAATCGGTTTAGTTGGGTTGGATATATTATTGGTAAATTTCGAGGGGCGTTGTATAAGTGGAAATCGGGATTAATGAAGATGAGATAGGTTTTTATGGGGATGTTATAACTGAGGTCCCTGAGCAGCCTTCGAAGCAAAAATTCACTTCTTTCCAGTTGTAATACTGGATTTTGTATTTCTGTACCGCTAGTGTAATACCAATTATCCTCTTCAATATAGCAATCTCCTTCATAACTTTTGATCTCAAACATCAAAATCATTTTTTCAGATATTAGCAGTGAATCGATTTGAAGGTTATTATTGTTGCTTTCCAACTGTAAATCATTAAGTACGAGCCAATCATTCTTTATTTTTCTTAAACGTTCATCAAACAATCGTTCTCCTTCATAACCTTTTTCAAGGTTTGCTAGATGTAACGCATCCTTAAAAGGCAACACTTTCCTAGAATTTAAAATTCTATAAACCATCAACTCTCTACTTTCAACACGCGTTTTAATTACCATTTTCCACATCCTTATCATTGTAATTATCTTAATTGTAAGAAATATTTAACATCTGTTCAAGATAAACAACAAAAGCGTAATTGCCTGTTTATAGACGTGGCAAAAATATCAGTTTCTGGAGCTAGACGAAAATTTTCCCGATAAGCGATAAAAAAATACACCTCAGCCTTAGGCCTAGGTGCATTCAATAATTATTCTTCACTTGTCATTTGTTCGTATTCTTCTGCAGACATTAGATTGTCCATTTCGCTTAAATCTGATGGCTCGATTACGATCATCCAAGCTTTTTCGTATGGGGATTCGTTAACGAATTCTGGGCTGTCGTCAAGATCTTCGTTTACGGCTACAACTTTACCGCTTAGTGGTGCATAAAGTTCAGAAACAGTTTTAACCGATTCTACGCTTCCAAATGGCTCGTCCGCTGTCACTTCATCGCCGACTTCTGGAAGTTCGACAAAGACGATATCTCCTAACTCGGATTGTGCAAAATCAGTAATTCCAATTCGAACTTTTCCATCTTCTTCTTTTACCCACTCATGTTCTTCTGAATATCGCAATTCTTTTGGTGTGTTCATCTAGATCCCTCCATCATTTCATCTATTATTAATGTACAAAAACGTATGGGCTAAATCAAGAATTCATTCTTTATTTTAGCCATGTCTTTTCATATTCGTCCTCTTTAAATCCAAAAGTTACTTTATGTCCATCCGTTATTAATGGACGCTTTATAAGCATGCCGTCACTGGCAAGTATATTTAATTGTTCTTTTTCTGTTAACGATCCTATTTTATCTTTCAATCCAAGCTCCCGATATTTATTTCCACTCGTATTGAAAAATTTCTTCAGTTCCACCTGACTGTTTTTGTAAATTGCTTCTAGTTCCTCACTTGTTGGAGGATTTTCAACAATATGTATGTCTTTATAATCTACTTGATGGTCATCCAACCATTTTTTAGCTTTACGGCATGTCCCGCATTTTGGATACCAATAAAAACTTAAAGCCAATCTTCTTATCCCTCCTGAAAATTCATTGTACTTACTATAACATAAAAATGATTTTAATATAAGGCGAACTTCTCCCAAAAGAAAGAGAGCATCGAACATTATCGATACTCCCCAACATTATACCTGCTTATACTTTAAAGATTTGGCTTTACAATTAAGTATCCGATTTATACTACAAATCTTTCAACTTCAATTAACCTTTCAGCCGCTTCTCTCTTCTTTGCAATTACATTGATTGGTGTATGGCGAATCAACTTCCTTAGAGCAGAATTCATCATTCTGAACATATCGCCTTCTTCTACCGCTGCCAGACATTCTCTAGCCAGCTGCTCAACCTTTACGATGGAGTCTTGGCAGAAGATTTGGGTATAAAGTATTTTTTGTGCACTTTTTTCTATTCCGACTTTCGAAATGGATTTTTCAGTTCGAAGCATGGCAGATTCCATTGCATATGCGAAAGATACGATGTCCGCAAGCTTTGCTAAAATTTCTTGCTCCTTCTCGAGCGCCTGACCGTATTTTTGCGCAGCGAGTCCTGCAATCATAAGAGCGACTTTTTTCGTTCCTTTAATTAAATACTTTTCTTGTTCAAGTGGGGCATCCCCTGGTTCCTCCGGCATTAACATCATTAATTCTTCCTGTAATGTTTGTGCCTTTTCCAACAATGGCAGCTCGCCTTTAAAAGCTTTTCTCAAGAAAGTTCCAGGAACGAGCAAGCGATTAATTTCATTTGTCCCTTCAAAAATACGATTAATACGAGAATCACGATAGGCTCTTTCAATCTCATATTCTTGCATATACCCGTATCCGCCGTGGATTTGCACTCCTTCATCGACAACGTGGTCGAGGACTTCAGATGCAAACACTTTATTCAATGAACATTCAATCGCATATTCCGCAATGGAACTCGCTACTTCAGTTCCATTGTTAATTTGTTCTTCAGTCAATTGGCTCATCCGCTCTTCAAATAAGCCTACTGTTCGATAAACTGAGCTTTCTGCCGCGTACAATTCCGCGCCCAGCGTTCCGAATTTTTCCTTTGTTAAATTAAACTGCGAAATAGGCGTTTTAAATTGCTTCCGTTGATTCGCGTATTGAAGAGTGATTTCAAACGCTCGTTTTGAACCACCTACTGCACCCACTCCTAGTTTGTAGCGACCAATATTTAAAATATTGAAGGCAATTCGGTGCCCTTTCCCAGCTTCGCCTAAAAGATTTTCAACAGGAACTTCTGCATCTTCTAAAATCAATGTCCTTGTAGATGAACTTTTAATTCCCATCTTCTTTTCTTCGGCTCCAGTTGAAACCCCTGGAAAATCACGTTCTACAATAAAAGCGGAAAAATGTTCTCCATCAATTTTTGCGTACACGATAAAGACATCAGCAAATGCAGAGTTCGTAATCCACTGTTTTTCTCCATTTAAAATATAATGCGTTCCTGCTTCATTTAGCTTGGCATTCGTTTTTGCTCCAAGTGCGTCTGACCCAGATCCAGGTTCGGTTAAGGCATAAGCGGCTAATTTTTCACCTGTAGCAAGGGCCGGCAAATACTTTTGCTTTTGTTCTTCGTTACCGAAGAGAACAATTGGCAGAGAGCCAATCCCTACGTGCGCCCCATGGGAAATGGAAAATCCACCTGCTCTAGACATCGCTTCTGAAATAAGAGAAGAACTCACTTTATCAAGTCCTAATCCACCATACTCTTCAGGAACATCCGCTCCTAGTAACCCTAGTTCACCAGCTTGTTTTAATAGATCTACTGAATGCTCAAATTCTTGATTCTCTAATTTATCAACGATAGGTAAAACTTCGTTGACGACGAACTCTTCACTTGTCTTATAGATCATTTTTTGTTCATCTGTGTAATCTTCAGGTGTAAACATCTGGTCAGCAGAAATATCTTCGATTAAAAAAACTCCACCTTTAATCAGCTTTTCCGTTTTATTTTCCATCGATTTTTTCCTCCCGTTTTATCTAAATCAATTCAAAAACGCCAGCTGCACCCATTCCTCCACCAATACACATCGTCACTACTCCAAATTGTGCATTTCTGCGTTTCATTTCATGTGCTAGTGAAAGTGTTAATTTCGTTCCCGTACAGCCAAGTGGGTGTCCAAGAGCAATCGCACCGCCGTTAACATTAACGATTTCCTCATCTAACCCCAATTGGCGGATTACTTGTATCGATTGAGAAGCGAAGGCTTCATTTAACTCAAAAAGACCGATATCGGAAAGTTCAAGTCCTGCCATCTTTAATGCCTTCGGAACAGCTTCAACTGGACCAACTCCCATAATTTCAGGCGCAACGCCGGCAACTGCAAATGACCGGAATTTTACCATTGGAGAGAGTCCTAAAGAATTCGCTTTTTCACGATCCATGACCATTACGGCTGCTGCACCATCACTCGTCTGAGAGGCATTCCCTGCAGTAACTGTACCCTTTACTGAAAAAGCTGGTCGAAGGGTTGATAGAACTTCCATATTGGTATCAGGACGAACACCTTCGTCCATCTTAAATTCTATGTTCTTTTCCACGAGCTTGTTGTCCGCATTTACGGAGCGAGATACAACATTCACCGGAACGATTTCTTCATCGAATTTCCCTTCAGCAATGGCACGCGCCGCCTTTTGATGACTTCTCACTGCAAACGCATCTTGATCTTCACGTGAAATATTAAAGCGTTTTGCCACTTCCTCTGCCGTATGCCCCATACCCATATAATATTCCGGTATGCCTTCAGCAATTTTAACGTTTGGTCGCACCACATGGCCCATCATTGGAACGAGACTCATCGATTCCGCTCCACCGGCGATGACAGTGTCTGCATTCCCTAGCATAATTCGCTCTGCTGCATAAGCGATTGACTGCAATCCTGACGAACAATAACGATTAATCGTAATAGCAGGCACAGTATTCGGAAGCCCGGCAAGCACTCCAATATACCTCGCCATGTTCATCCCTTGTTCTGCTTCTGGCATAGCACAACCAATAATTAAATCATCAATATTTCCTTCATAGTCGCCTGCACGTTTCAATGTTTCTTTAACCGCAATTGCCCCTAAATCATCTGGGCGCATATGGGCGAGTGTTCCTTTTTTTGCTCTTCCTACAGGTGTCCTTGCTCCAGCGACAAGTACCGCTTCTCTCATGGTATCCCCCCTAGTTTCTTAGTGGTTTTCCTTTCATAAGCATATGCTGCATACGTTGTTGAGATTTTGGCTCAGCTATTAAACTTAAAAATGCTTCACGCTCTAAATCTAGTAAATATTGTTCATCTACTTCTGTTCCAAAAGGGAGTTTTCCCCCTGCAATGACATAAGCTAGTTTTTTCGCTATTTTCATATCATGATCGGATATATAGCCTGATAAATGCATCGCTTCAGCTCCAAGCAATAAGGTTGCATAGCCAGTTTCCCCTGTAACTGGGATTTTCCGACGCACTGGAGGTTTATACCCTTGGTCGTGCAATGTAAGGACAGCTTGTTTTGCATCATATAATAAATGATCTCCATTCACACTTATGCCGTCACGATCATTTAGAAAATGATTTTCCCTTCCTTCTTCTGCAGAAGTAGACACCTTCGCCATGGCAATTGTTTCAAATACACGATTGGCAATCTTTTGCAAATCAAGCTCCATGCCATTTGGAATGTCGTTCAACAGCTTCAAAAAAAGCTCTTTGTTTCCACCACCGCCTGGAATAAGTCCGACGCCAGTTTCAACAAGTCCGATATACGTTTCCATCGATGCTTGAATATGTGCGCAAGGAAGGCAAACTTCAGCTCCGCCGCCGAGAGTCATGCCAAAAGGTGCTGCTACAACCGGTTTTTCACTATATTTAATTCTCATCATGGCCTGCTGGAACTGGCGGACTACCATATTAATTTCAAAAGCATCATCGTCTTGAGCGGCCATCAAGATCATGGCAAGGTTGGCTCCAACACAGAAATTTTTGCCCTGATTCCCAATGACAAGACCTTTATAGTTTTTTTCCGTTTCATCTATCGCATAATTAATCATTTGGATAATATCAAAACCAATTGCATTATTCGGTGACTGGAACTCTAGTAAAAGAACACCATCTCCCAAATCTATTAAATTGGCTCCACTATTTTTTTTAAGTACTTTTCCTTCCTTTTTTAATTGCTGTAAATCAATTACTTTCGGATTTCTTATGATTTCTATATATTCACCATTTGAAAAATAACATCTCTTTCCGTCAATTTCTTTATAAAAAGAATTGTTCCCCGCTTCCAGCATCTCTTTTACCCGTGAAGGAACTTGAATGCCTTGCTCTTCCATTTTCTGTACTGACTTCTCGACACCTATGGCATCCCAAGTTTCAAATGGCCCTAATCTCCAGCCAAATCCCCATTTCATCGCATTATCAATGGACACAATGTCATCTGCGATTCCACCTAAAAGTTCCGCAGAAATAGCAAGCACAGGAGCCATAATATCCCAAAGAAGTTTTCCAGCTTTATCTTCTGAGTATACAAGCGCTTTCATTTTTTGAGCAGTGCCTTTTACTTGTTTTGCCATTTCGATCCCTGGTGTTTTCAAGCTTTTCCTTGGTCCATATTCAAACGTTTCTGGATTTAACTCTAAAATGTCTTTTCCTTTTTTCAAATAAAACCCTTGGCCAGATTTGCTGCCCAGCCAACCATTTTCATGCATTTTCCTCATGAATTCCGGCACTTCAAATACTTGTTTTTCCTCGCCATCAACTTGATCGTAAACATTATTGGCAACATGTATAAATGTATCGAGCCCAACGACATCTAATGTACGGAAAGTGGCACTTTTCGGTCGGCCAATTAACGTACCGGTAATGGAGTCCACTTCACCAATGCTGTATCCGCCTTTTAACATCTCACGTACCGTCACAAGCAACCCGTACGTTCCGATTCGGTTTGCAATGAAATTCGGTGTATCCTTTGCGATGACGACGCCTTTTCCTAATACATCCTCGCTATATTGTTTCATATTAGTTAGCACTTCTGCATTCGTTTTTTCAGTCGGGATGATTTCCAACAACTTTAAATAACGAGGAGGATTAAAAAAATGCGTCCCTAAAAAGTGTTTTTGGAAATCTTCTGATCTTCCTTCCGCCATTGCATTAACAGATATTCCCGATGTATTGGAACTGACAATTGATCCTTTCTTTCGATATTGATCAACCTGTTCAAACATTTTCTTTTTTACATCGAGGTTTTCAACGACTACTTCAATGATCCAATCGACTTCTGATAATTTTTCTAGATCATCTTCCAGGTTTCCAATACTGATATACGATAAGCGATCTTTATGTGTAAGAGGTGCCGGCTTTTGTTTCAACAGTCTAGCAAGCGCTGAATTTGCCATGCGATTTCGTACTGCCTTATCTTCCAATGACAGCCCTTTTGCACTTTCTTCCTTAGTTAATTCTTTAGGAACAATATCAAGCAATAAAACTGGAATGCCAACATTTGCAAGATGTGCTGCAATTCCCGAACCCATGACTCCAGAGCCAAGTACAGCAGCTTTTTTGATGCTGAATGCCAAAAGTAACTCCCCCTCTAATATTTTGAATGAATACTCATTCATTTTTTTAGTAAAAAAATTACTCACGAATGAGTATATAATTATTATTAATATATCGAAAATATTCTTTATGTGCAATCTTTTAATCTATTTATTTTTTGAAAATTCCTTTTAATACAAATGCAACATTTGCCGGTCTTTCTGCCAATCTTCGCATGAAGTATCCATACCAGTCCGTTCCATATGGCACATATACTCTCATATTGTATCCTTCTTTCACAAGCTCAAGCTGTCTATCCGACCTGATTCCATAAAGCATTTGAAATTCAAATAAATCGCGGTCAAGTTCATGCTCCGAAACAAATTGTTTCATATATTCAATGATTGTATCATCGTGAGTCGCTACAGCTGTAAAATGCCCATTTAATATATGTGAAGAAATCAGTTTTTTAAAGTTTTCATCAACATCTGCTTTTAGTGGATAAGCAACCTCGGCAGATTCTTTATAGGCACCTTTTACAAGCCGTAAATTTGGCGAATACTCATCAAGATGCTGCAAGTCTTGTTCAGTGCGATACAAGTAAGCTTGTAATACTGTTCCAATATTTGCGTATTCTGACTTAAGTTTTTTAAAAATATCTAGCGTCTTTTCGCAACGAGTGTAGTCTTCCATGTCAATCGTAACAAACACATTATTTTCGACTGCAGCCTCCATAATTCTTCTCATATTTTGAAGAACAAGCTTATCGGATATATCAAGCCCCATGGACGTGAGTTTCAAAGATAATTGTGAATTAAGTCCTTCTCTTTGAATTGCCTGAATGGCCTTAATCGAATTATCAGCCATTTCAGTCGCTTCTTTTTCACTATCTACAAATTCACCTAAGTAATCAATTGTGACAGATAATCCTTGTTGATTTAATTCTTTTATCACTTTAACAGCTTCTTCTATTGTCTCACCGGCTACAAACTTGGATGCACCAAAACGAAGTCCATACTTTTTTGCCATTTTAGTTAGGAATCTGTTTTTTGATAAAAATAAAAAGAATGCTCGCATCAATTTCTCCATATTCTCATTTCTCCCTCAAAGTTCTCTGTTGTATTCGCTTTCATTTTATCATTTTTTTTCGTACATAAAAAGAAATTGGTCAGGCATGATAAAAGGAGTAAGAAAAATAAGGAGGCATCTGATATGCAGAATCAAGAAATGAATCAACAAATGCAAAATCAGCAAAACATGATGCAGCAGAATCAACAACAATATATGCAACAGCCGCCGCACGTCATTACGATGAAGGATTTTAACTATATCAATGATATGTTGGCCTGGAATCTCCTCGTCATGAAAAAAGCGCACTTCGCGGCAACTCAATGTCAAGATCAACAAATTAAAACCCAACTTGATGCTTGCGGACAAATGCATCAGCGCCACTATATGAAACTGCTCTATCATTTCGAGGAAAAACAAATGAACAATTCCATCATGCAATAAGAAAAGCGGAAGGCGCCTGCAGGGGAAGGAAGGCCAAAGGCGCAACGTCCTGTTGCACCGCCTTCCTGACCCGCGTCCTGCGTGCCTCCGACAAGCAAATGTTCTGAGTCAAAAAGTCTGGTCTTTGACTTTTATTGACTCAGGTTATTTGACCTCGAGGGGCTGGCGCCTAGAGCTAGACAAAACGAGCCGATGTTGACTTATCGTAGTAAGAAGCTGAAAGTTTGCTAGTCGCTGGGCGCCTGGAGCTAGACAGGACAGCCACCCGTCCCGTAATAATTCTGAGTAAAAATTTATACTTTCATTAACAATAAGAAAAGCGTAAGCTCCTAGTCAATAGGCGCTGGAGCTAGACAATAAGGAGGAGACCTACAATGCAAAATCAAAATCAAAATAAAATCCAAAATCCGTCCACACAAGTTCCAAAAACACCGCAAATGAATGATCGTGATTTTTTGAATGACATGCTTTCCACAGAAAAATATATGACTCAAGCGTATACAACCGCACTTCACGAAGCAAGCCACCAACATTTATACGATGATATTTTATTAATTTTCAATGAAACGCAAAAAATGCAACGAGATCTTTATAATCTTATGTTCCAAAAAGGCTGGTATAAGATGGAGGCCCAAGATACTCAAAAGATCCAGCAATCATATCAGCAGCATTCCGGTTATACTAATCAATTTCCATACGATAGTCAAATACAATAACAGTCTGAAGATGCAAACAACCTTAATGTTTGCATCTTTTTTACTTAGAACGGAGACGTCTATCAAGCATATTTGAAGTGTAATAGGGCACAAATAAAGGAAACACATATTTTGGAAGTGATGAAGATGGCTTTATTCTCAAAAAATCAAAAAGAAAGTGAAGAAAATATCGTATCCCCAATTAAATCCCTTCCAGAAATCATTGAGCAATTATCGAAATCAAAAGATTTTAAACAATCAATGGCTATTAATGAACAGACTGGCACTTCATTTCAAGTTTCATTTATTTCCACTTTAATTGATGACAAAATCATCCAAAAAGATTTAATGCCTTACTTATTATATGGTAAATTTCAAAATCTAACAGATTTAAAATTTTTGATTCCTTCTCGTGATTGTTACATTACATCAGATCCTGCAGAGATTGAAGAAAAAATTATGATTGGATGCATCATGATCAAACTTGATCCGAATGACATGACTGTCGCCTTATTACCTGCAACGGCTGAAGTCGGCCGGGAAGTCTCCCCTTCTGAAGTGGAATTTACAGTAGGCGGGCCAAAAGAAAGCTTTGTAGAGTCAATTGAAAAAAACTTAAATTTAATTAGAAAAAGATTGCCTATAAAAGAACTCGTAATAGACGAAGTAATGGTCGGAACATTGACAAAAACAAGAGTGGCCATTATTTATATCGATGGTCTAACAAATACAGAAGATGTAAAGACCATGACGCAAAGAATTAAAGACATTAATTTCGATCAAATTCAAGACAGTGCCTACATTGAAGAAATGATCGCCGACAATAAAAACTCTCCTTTTCCTCAGCTTTTAAACAGCGAAAGACCTTTAAAAGTCATTTCATCACTTGTCGAAGGAAAGGTAGCTGTCGTCGTAGACGGTTCCCCTTTTGCAATTATGGGGCCTTCTTCTGTTATGTCATTTTTCGTTTCCGCAGAAGACTATTTAATGAACTGGGCAGTTGCATCCAGTATCCGTATATTAAGAATTATTGGTGTTATAGCTTCCGTATTTGCAACTCCAATGTACGTTGCCATTTTAACGTATCATCCTGAAATTATTCCTAAAGATTTAATGGCATCGCTTATTAGTTCAAGAAAACATGTACCTTTTCCACCTTTTGTAGAAGCGATGTTCCTTGAGATTACGATTGAACTGCTGCGTGAAGCTGGGGCAAGACTCCCTACAAAAGTTGGACAAACGATCGGCATTGTTGGTGGAATCGTTCTTGGTACTGCTTCCGTAGAAGCCAGTCTGACCAGTAATGTATTGTTAATTCTTGTTGCAATCGCAGCTTTGGCATCCTTTACTACCCCAGTTTATAAAATAAGCACCACCATTCGGCTGGTCCGTTTTCCTTTTTTGTTATTTGCTCAATTATGGGGATTTTTAGGAATTGCTTTCACTGTCTGCATCTTATTAACCCATCTTATTCAATTAAAATCACTTGGAAGACCTTATTTAGAACCAGTCTATCCTCCAAGACTTAACGATTTGAAAGACTCTTTTATCAGGTTTCCTTTTCTCCGTGAGACGTTGCGACCAGGTTATTTGCATAGTCAAAAGCCTGTCCGTTTTCAAACCAAAAAGGAGAATCAAAAGAAAGATATCGATGAATGAACAATGGGAGGACGTATGAATGAGCAGCACCGCAAAGGGGGCACAACTTTCTCCATATCTCGTTTTTTTTCTAGTCCATTCAATGCAAATTGGTATCGGCGTCCTCGGATTCCAAAGGCAAATATCCAAAACCGCTGGGTATGATACATGGATTTCAGTCCTTATTGCATGTGTATTTTCACATGTTTTCCTTTATATTTTTTATAAAATTGCCGAGATTGGGAAAGGAGATTTGAATGATACACATTCCTACGCATTCGGAAGAATAGTAGGAGGATTTTTCAATCTTGTTTTTGCTTTTTACTTCATCACTATCATTATCGGGGTAATCCGATCTTATATTGAAATTTTGCAAATTTGGCTCTTCCAAGACTTAAGCGTATTTTGGTTTACTTTCAGCTTTTTACTTCTATCCATTTATATTGTGAATGGTGGTATAAGAACCGTTACAGGAATTGCTTTTTATAGTGTGGTCATCCCTTTTTATTTATATTTTGCTTTTCTTTTAGCTGTACCATTTTCAGACTATAGTGACTTTCTACCGATTCTTCACCATTCATTTAAAGATATTTTTAAAGCAACTTGGCAATTGACAATTAGCTATCTAGGATATGAAACCCTGCTATTTTACTACCCTTTTATCCAGAATCCTGAGAAATCAAAGAAATGGGCCCATCTAGGATTAATTTTTACATGTTTCATTTATCTATTTATAACGTTCATTTCTTTTGGCTATTACAGCGAACCTCAGCTTCAACATATTATTTGGGCAACATTGTCAATCTGGAAAATAGTCAAACTTTCTTTTATGTGGAGATTTGAATATATCGGAATCGCTACTTGGTTTTTCGTCATCATTCCCAACATTTGCATCCCGCTTTGGTGTGCCAGCAGAATCATGAAAAAAACATTTAAAATGAAACAGCGCAGCGCATTAATCTGGATATCAGCACTGATCTTATGTATAGTACCTCTTTTGCAAACACGTCAACAAATTAATAATTTACTTTCTTTCATTAATAAAGCAGGTATGTACCTAAATTTCGTTTATATTCCACTTTTATTATTGATTTTACTTATTATAAAGAAGGTGAAGAAGTGAAAAAGTTCGTCACCCTTTTCCTATTAATAATTCCATTATTATCGGGATGTGTTCAGACAAAAGTTATTGATAATTTAACGTTAGTTAATGCTGGAGGTATTGATTATGTGGATGGTAATAAAATTAAAGTCACTGCGTTATTCACCATTTACGATGAACAAAAAAAAGCTGAAGACAAAAATATTACAATGACAATGCATCATAATGCAGGAATAATAGAACATTTATCGAGGGAAGCCACTTCACCAGTATTAATTGGAGATCTCGATTTTCTAGGGATTGATATGAAAACAGCAAAAAGAGGAATATATCCTATTATCGACACTTTACAAAGAGAGCCGAGTGTAGGCTCACGTCTTTACCTTGCCGTTTCCGAAGGTTCCGCTAATGAGTTGCTGCTAGGTACATACGGTTCTGAAGGAAACGCAAAATTCATTTCTACTATGATTGAAACGAATATTAAACACCGTGACATTCCTAGAACAAACTTACATATGTTTGCTTCCGACTTTTTTCAAAAAGCTAAAGGAGCGTATCTCCCTATCTTAAAAAAAGTATCAGACACAAAACTAATAATAGATGGCCTTGCCATTTTTTCTAAAGATAAAATGGTATATAAAGTTCCTGTAGACGAAATGTTTTACTTTAAATTATTGGTCGATCAACATAACAGAGGCAGTTTAGATGTAAAAATACATGATAAAGGGGCTACCATTCAAAATATCAGATCACGCTCTACCATTAGAACTGATATGGAAACAATGACAGTCGATATTAGGTATAACATGACTGGCATAATAACTAAATATACAGGGAGAAAATTGAAGTCTAACCTTATCGAAGAGATTAGTAAAAACGCTGAAGATAAAATTGAGAAAAAGATTTTGAAACTACTTACTGACTTTCAAAGAAAAGGCATAGACCCTATTGGATTCGAACGAAAATTCATCCAACAACACAGAAATTTTAACCACCAACTATGGGAAGAAAATTATAAAAACATTACATTCAAAGTCCATTCGAATGTTACGATTTCCGAATCAGGGACTCTTGAATAAGAAGTATGATTGCATGTTTTAAGCTTTCTCGTTTCCTTCGAAATTTAGCCCTTAATCGAAACGCAACCCATTAAGCTTTCGGAGTTTCAGCCATTGCTGAACGAGAATTAAGACTGAGATCCTAGCTTTTCATATTTTTTCAAAATAAAGAAAGAAGGCTAGTCATAGAGACTGCCTTCTTGATCATCAGAAAACATATATTTTTTATAATGGTAGCGAATTGAAAGGATTATGCCCACCGCCATCATATTACCAAGCAACGCACTTCCTCCATAGCTAATAAATGGCAATGGAATTCCAGTGATTGGCACTAGACCAATCGTCATTCCTATATTTTCAAATACGTGGAACGCAAGCATGGCAACAACACCGGCGCAAATATATGAATAGAAAGGATTTTTTGTTTCAATACCTGTTTTAGTAATTTGATAGATAAGCATAAAAAATAAACTGATTACAATACTTCCGCCAATAAAGCCGAATTCTTCCCCTATTGTACTGAAAATAAAGTCAGAATGGGCTTCTGGCATGTATACTTCTCCACTTTTATACCCTTTTCCTGTTGTTTGCCCTGACCCGACAGCTAGTAGTGATTTAACTAATTGAAAGGCTTCATCCGATCTATACGAATAAGGGTCCAGCCAGGAATATATTCGTTTATATTGATGGTCTGCCAATATCCCCTTTAAAAGTTCGTGCTGAAAGATCGCAACGTACAACACTCCTCCGATTACTACTGTCGCGGTAGAAAAAAGAGGTAATAAAAGTTTCCATGATATCCCGGACACAAGAATAATCGCCAATAAAATGCAACCAAATACAAGAGCGGTTCCTAAGTCTGGTTGTTTTAAAACTAAAGCAGCTGGAATCATCGTAATAACTCCGAGCTTAAATAAAAGCCATAAATCTGTTTTCACATTCTTGTTGATAAATTTTAGGTTATGGCTAGCAGTTATTTTTGCCAGAACAATAATCGTAAAAACTTTCATAAACTCCGATGGTTGTATCGCTCCAAATTTAGGAATTTCATACCAGCTTTGTGCACCATTTCTAATTGGAGTATATTTTGTTTCAGGGAGCAATATTAAACCGATTAGTAAGAGTAAACAAACTCCATATGCATACCATGAAATTTTTTTCATCTGATCTGAATCAAACTGGATAATAACAATAATGGCAATTGTACTGATTATATACCAGACAACTTGTTGCAAAACAAAATTCGTCGACCCATATTGTCCTGTTTTTTGGGCACTATATATAGTAATTAAACTAACAAACGTTAATAACATTAATGATAAAATAATACCGTAATCAATTTTTGGAATTGGTTTCTTCTGAGAAGTCATCACTTCGTCTCCTCTTTTTAGTAAGCTTGATATTTTTACCGCTATAATTGAATGGAGCCACGGGAGACACTAAAATCCTCCAAGAGAACATTAGCTGCCTGGACAGTTTTAATAAAAAATACCCTTAGTCATCTTATCATTATACTGAATGAAACTAAATATAAAAAGAAGCAATTTATTGTTTTCACAATATTGACCGAAAGCTTGAAAATTGAATTGCTCGTTTCAACATCTTAAGATAACAATAAGGAGGTGTACTATAAATGGAAGAAATTAAAAGTAAAGACCAATTTGAAGAAGTTATTTCCAGCAACGAGCCAGTGATTGTAAAGTTTGAAGCTGATTGGTGCCCTGATTGTAAACGGATGGACATGTTTATTGGGGAAATTGTAGAAGCAAATCAACAATACACATGGTATGAAATGGACCGGGATAACTTTCCAGAAGTTGCAGAAAAATATTCTGTCATGGGAATACCTAGCTTGCTCATTTTCCAAAATGGCGAAAAAACAGCCCATTTGCACAGCGCAAACGCAAAATCACCAGAACAAGTAAATGAATTTCTTGAAAGTGTAAAATAAATCATTTTTAAAGCCAGGATCCTTATAGGAAGACCTGGCTTTAATTTAATTATTGCAATTGCTGTTGTTGTGGCATTGTAGAAGAGTCCCCCATATAAGGGAATTGCTGTACTGGCTGATATAGGCTTCCAACTGTTTGGATTGCCTCACTTGTCGCTGGCGTTAAAGGATAATAGCCCTTTTCCATCATATATTCCCAAATTTCATAACTGTGGCAGCTACTATTCAAAAATGCATTTTCTAAAAACGTCCTTAATGCAGGATTTGCACATTCTAGTGTAGCAGCTGCGTAATTTTTAGCTGCGGCTTTTTGATTCAATAAATAAGCCGTTGCAATTTCACGATCATTGTGAGTCTGTGCATTCGTGCGAGGAGCAGTTGATTGAGCTAAATTTGATGGTGTCTGTGTGTAATTATTGAGCTTTGGTGTTAAAGGATCTGGTTGGAATTTTGAAATATCAGGTGTTGATGCATTTTGAACAAACTCGACTTTCAAATTATAATCTTCAATATGCTTCGGATAGTGCCGTTCAAGCAAAGCTTTCAATTGAGGATCCTGAGCCTGATTAATAAATGTCCCCATGCAAGTGACAGTATTAAAACAACTTGCAATCAGTTCACTCAATTCATTAAGTTCATGTGATGCTAGTTGCATGATATTTTCACCTCCACACATTATTCTCCAACAATAAACTTTTTTTATACTTACATAATTCGCTACTCTCTTATCACGTTTTAATATGAATAACTTTGGGTAATTTAAACATAAGTTTCAAAATACAGAAAATGAAAGGATTTTGATCTATGCTTTGGACTATTATCGGAATATTAGTCGTTCTATGGTTATTAGGATTTATAGCTAAAATAGGTGGAGCGCTCATTCATATTCTGCTTATTGTCGCTGTCGTACTTTTCATTTTTAACCTTATATCAGGTAAAAGAGCAAGTTAGAAAAGCCGTTCCTCTAATCAGGAACGGCTTTTAATATTTTTGGCTACCTTGCATAAATATGTAAAGATATATTAAAATTATTTTCCTATTCTTCCTATTATACAAAATTATGAAAAGCTATTTTATAGTAGCCATCAGCAGATGACATACGTTGATAATTGGGACATACGAATCCCTTAGTTTGTACTAAATAAGGATGAATGTTTAATAAAAAGATAATAAATTAGTGAAACGTATAACATTATTAAATTTCAAAAAGTTATTGTATTCGTAATTAATCTGTAATAATATACATATGAGCAATATGATTTTACTGAAAACTTTAATATATTGGAATAATAGTTTTTTTAGTGAAAACGATTTATTTTATTGAGCAATTTATATATCTATTATACAATCTATTAATATCGCGATTTATAGTTAAATAGTCTTAGAACAAGGAAGGTGACTTTTAAATTGACTACATTGTTGGAAGTCAAAAATTTAAAGACACATTTTTTCAATAGAAAAAAAGTTATCCCCGCTGTTGATGGCGTTGATATAAAAATTAACGAAGGTGAAACAGTAGCTCTAGTTGGTGAGTCGGGATCAGGAAAAAGTATTACCTCCCTCTCTATTATGAGATTAATTCCAAGTCCTCCTGGAAAGATTGTAGATGGAGAAATTTTATTTAACGGAACTGACTTAGCAAAATTATCGGAAAACGAAATGTGCAAAGTTCGAGGAAATGATATCTCTATGATATTCCAAGAGCCAATGACATCGTTAAATCCTGTATTAACAATCGGTGAACAAATTACCGAAGTTCTCATTTACCATAAAAAAATGTCTAAAAAAGAAGCTACGCGAAAAGCAATAGACTTATTAAAAATGGTAGGATTTTCTCGTGCCGAAGAAATTATTCATGACTACCCACATCGTTTATCCGGTGGGATGAGACAGCGTGTAATGATAGCAATTGCGATGAGCTGTAATCCCAAATTACTGATTGCGGACGAGCCTACTACCGCACTTGACGTTACGATTCAAGCTCAAATTCTAGATCTAATGAAAGAATTAAGTGAAAAAACAAATACTTCTATATTAATTATAACTCACGATTTAGGCGTTGTTTCAGATATCGCCGATAAAGTACTTGTTATGTATTGTGGTCAAGTAGTAGAAGAAGCACCTGTAGAAGAACTATTTGATGAGCCGCTTCACCCATATTCAGTAGGATTAATGGAATCTATCCCTTCACTTGATGGAGATACGGAACGTTTAATCCCTATTCAAGGTAATGTACCTTCACCAGATAACTTCCCTAAAGGTTGCCGATTTGCACCGCGATGTCCACATGCTTTCGATCGTTGCCTCCAAGAAGTTCCAAGCTTAATGTCTATTGATGGAAAACGATCAGTTCGCTGCTTTTTATACGATAAGGAGGAGGCAAACGTATGACAACACTTGTTGAGAACAAACAAAGCCTCTCTAATAGTAAAGATTCAGAATATTTGTTAGAGGTAAATAATTTAAAAAAACACTTTCCTATTAAAGCTGGCGTCCTCCAACGGACAGTTGGACATGTAAAAGCAGTAGATGGGATATCTCTTTATGTAAAAAAAGGAGAAACACTTGGCCTTGTTGGTGAGTCAGGCTGTGGAAAATCAACTGCAGGTCGAACACTTATCCGGTTGTACGAACCGACTGAAGGGAATATCATTTTTAACAACCAAGATATTTCCAAAATGTCAGAGAATGAATTACGCCGTTCCGTTCGCCAAAACATTCAAATGATTTTCCAAGACCCTTACGCTTCGATGAATCCAAGGAAAACATTGAAATCTATTTTAAGCGAACCAATGATTACGCATAAAATGTATAATCGTAAAGGTCGCGAAGAAAAGATAGCGGAATTGCTTGATCGTGTTGGTTTTAACCCATCATTTATTAACCGATATCCACATGAATTCTCTGGTGGTCAACGCCAAAGAATAGGTATTGCTCGCGCATTGACCTTAAATCCTGATCTAATTATTGCAGACGAGGCAGTATCCGCACTTGACGTTTCCATTCAAGCCCAAATCATTAACTTGATGGAAGATTTACAAGATGAATTTGGTCTTACTTATATATTCATTTCCCATGACTTAAGTGTCGTCCGTCATATTAGTGACCGTGTTGGCGTTATGTATCTAGGGAAAATGATGGAAATGGCTCCAAAAGCTGATTTATATGGAGAACCTTTGCATCCTTATACGCAAGCACTTCTTTCCGCTGTGCCAGTACCTCGAAAAAAAGGTGTTCCGACACGCGAAAGAATTGTTTTAAAAGGAGAGCTACCTAGTCCAGCAAATCCGCCTTCTGGTTGTGTATTCCATACACGCTGCCCGATGGCTATGGACATTTGTAGAAAAGTAGCCCCTAATTTTCAAGAAGTAAAACCTGAACATTTCGTTGCTTGTCATTTATATCAAGATAAGTAATGAAACTGACACTTGAAAGGGGGAGATGCATTTAAAACATTCTAGCTGTTGTATGCATGACTATGAAATTAATATTTTTACGGGGGGAAAACAATGAAAAAACCTGCATGGCTTTTAATAAGCATGATGCTTGTACTTTCCATGTTTTTGGCTGCTTGTGGTGGCAATAATGCTGCGCCAAGCGACGACAACAAGGGAAGTGAAAATGGTTCTAGCGGTGGAAAAACTGAAGAAAAAGCACCAGAAGACGATAAGCCAGTTGATGGCGGAGATTTAATTATCGGGTCAAGTGGTAAACCTACTTTATTTAACCCGCTTTATTCAAACGACAGCGTCAGCTCTGACGTAGAAACTCTTATCTTTGACAGCCTAATCGGCTCAGACTTAGAGTTCAATCCTACTACTGATGATGCTATGGCTGAAAGTGTAGAAGAATCTGAAGACGGCCTTACTTATACAGTTAAACTTCGTGACGGAATTAAATTCCATGACGGTGAACCTTTAACTGCAGATGACGTTGTATTCACTTACAATATTCCATTAAGCGACGACTATGATGGTCCTCGTAAATCTTATTTTGAATCTTTGGAAAGCGTTGAGAAAGTGGATGACTTAACTGTAAAATTCAACCTTAAACAAGTTGATGTACAATTCCCATCTGTTGGATTAAGCTTCGGAATTCTTCCTGAGCATATCCTTAAAGATGTTCCAATTGCTGACCTAGGAACGAATGAATTTAATACAAAAAATCCTATTGGATCTGGTCCATTTAAATTCGTTGAAAATAAACCAGGTGAATATGTAAAAGTAGAAGCATTTGACGACTTCTATCAAGGTCGCCCACATTTGGATACTATTACAATGAAAATAGTTCCAGATGCAAACGCAATGTTAACTCAACTTCAAAACGGAGACATTGATTTCTGGGCTGGAGTACCTCAATCCGATGTTGAAACAGTTGAAAGCTTTGCAGATTCCATTGGAATCAAACTTGAGCATGGTCTTGCACTTTCTTACACTTTCTTAGGTTATAACCTACGTAATGACCTATTCAAAGATAAAGAAGTTCGTCAAGCGATTACTCATGCAATCGACCGTGAGCAAATTGTTGATGAGATTATGGACGGAAAAGGTGAAGTTGCTGACGTTCCAGAAAGTCCATTAAGCTGGGCTTACAATCCTGATGTACCTAAGTTTGAATACGATCCTGAAAAAGCTAAGAAAATGCTTGCTGACGCAGGTTGGAAACCAGGTGCTGACGGCATCCTTGAAAAAGATGGAAAACGTTTCTCATTTGAAGTAAAAACAAACCAAGGTAACAAAGTTCGTGAAGATATCACAGTTCTTCTTCAAGCTCAATTAAAAGAAGTTGGTATCGAAGTTAAACCAATGATCGTAGAATTCAGCTCATTAATCGCTGATATCGATCCAGGTGTATGGAATTTTGATGCAATCGTTCTAGGTTGGAGCCTTGCAACAGATCCAGACCCAAGTGGTATTTTCCATACGAAAGAAATTGCTGAAGGATTAAACTTTGCTGGTTACTCTAACCCAGAGCTAGATAAATTAATGGATGGACAATTACAACAAAGAGATAAAGAAAAACGTAAAGAAGAAATTGGAAAAATCCAAGCAGGTATTGCAGAGGATCAACCATATAGCTTCCTTTACTATCCAGAAGAGTATCGTGCTATGCCAGCTAACCTTCAAGGTTATGAGTTCCATGCTAAAAACTTTATCTACCATCCACATAAATGGTGGTTAAAGAAATAAGAAGTTTTGAAAAAAAGGGGGAAAGGATTGTCCGCTTCCCCTTTTTTCTGTGATTATAAAATCGAAAGCTAATATACGGGTCTATAGCTGTATATATTAGATAGATGATTCAATTGGAAGGAGAATAGGCAATGATTACCTATATTATTCGTCGAACGCTGATGGCCATTCCGTTATTGCTCGGTATCTCGATCTTATCATTTGCCATTATTCAATTAGCACCAGGAGACCCTACAACATTAATGATGGATCCAACTTTAAAACCTGCGGACCAAGCCAAATTCAGGGAAAAATACGGCTTAGACGATCCTATTCCAAAACAATACGTAGTATGGCTTGGAAAAATGGCGCAAGGCGATTTTGGCACTTCCATCATTGAACGCGGTGTTCCTGTCAGTGAAATGATTATGGCTCGTTTGCCAAATACTTTATTACTAATGGGTGTTTCCACTATACTAGCAATCCTCATTGCCGTACCTTTGGGTATATTTTCTGCCATGCGGCCTTATACCATACGAGATTACACCGTCACGGTCGGTTCATTTCTTGGTGTAGCTACTCCAAACTTTTGGCTTGGATTAATGATGATTATCTTTTTTGGATTACAACTTAAATGGTTTCCAACTGGTGGAGTAGCAACACTTAATGCTCCATTTAGTATATGGGATCGAATTCACCATCTAATCATGCCGGCATTTGTATTGGCTGCTGCTGATATGGCTGCTTTAACACGTTATACACGTTCTAGTATGCTTGATGTACTGCAACAAGATTATATCAGAACTGCAAAATCTAAAGGTTTTAAAGAAAATAAGGTCGTTTTAAAACACGGTCTTCGAAATGGGTTAATCCCAATCATTACGATTTTCGGCCTAATGATTCCATCTTTTATAAGTGGAGCGGCTATTACTGAGAACGTATTTAGCTGGCCGGGACTTGGTCGTTTATTCATTGAATCGGCATTTACTCGTGATTATCCAGTCATTATGGCGCTTACCGTCATTTCTGCAGTTTTTGTTGTAATCGGAAATTTAGTAGCGGATATTTTATATGCAATATTTGATCCGCGTATTGAATATTAGGGAGGGATTTAATATGTCAACAAATTCTGCTACAGATCAACTCGAATTAAATCCCCAACAACAAAAACCGGAAACATTAACAAGAATATTTTTCCGTAAATTTTTCAAAAATAAGTTAGCGGTCATTGGTGCGATTATTCTAATTATTATTATTCTGCTATCCGTACTTGCACCATTAATTGCTCCTTATGACCATGAAGCTGTTAATATGAAAGCAAAGTTAAAACCGCCAAGTGATGAATATTGGCTTGGTACCGACCGCTTTGGACGTGATATTTTCTCTCGTTTACTTTTCGGTGGAAGAATCTCCTTGCTAGTTGCCTTTGGATCTGTTGCTGGTGCCCTTATCATAGGGACATCAATTGGTGCCCTTGCTGGCTATTACGGTGGTCTTATTGATGCGATTCTAATGAGATTTGTAGATATCGTTATCTCTATTCCAAGTTTATTTTTGCTTATTACAATCGTAACGATTTTTCAACCAGGTTGGGATAAGTTGATTATCATCTTTGCCTTAACATCGTGGACAAGTACAGCCAGATTGGTTCGTGGGGAATTCCTTTCGTTAAGGTCTAGAGAATTCGTGCTTGCCTCTAGAACGATAGGAACACGGGCATCCAAAATAATCTTTAGTCACATTCTACCGAATGCAATGGGACCAATTATTGTAGCAGCTACATTATTGGTCGGTGGAGTTATTCTTTCTGAAGCAGCTTTGAGCTACCTTGGATTAGGAGTTCAACCCCCAACTCCAAGCTGGGGCAACATGCTTCAAGATGCACAGAACTATACCGTACTTTTAAAAGCTCCATGGTACCCTGCATTTCCAGGTTTACTCATCTTACTAACTGTTTTATGCTTTAACTTTGTTGGAGATGGATTACGTGATGCGTTAGACCCTAAAGGGGACTGATATTAACAAAAGCCAGGATTTTTATCCTGGCTTTTGTTATTTATGATATATTTATCGACGTCTTGCTCTTAAAATCTTTTGTCTCCATTATTAATACTAATACCATTAATAGGTATAATCCCATCAGTATAAACGGTAATGATAGAAATGCTTGATCAATTAGTACATAACCAAAAATAAAGGAAACTAGTGCCATGGAAATCGTAAAAAGCAAATACGCTCTGCTTTTGTATATCCATAAATATGGCAGGAAATGCGATGCTCCTAATACTCCTATCGCCATTGGAAGCCATTCATAGTGTTCCATATACACGACAACCCAGATTGGCAAATAAAATGCCTGAATTCCTCCAATGATTCCACCTAGTACGCCTAATGGATTTTTTGATAGAATGTTAATCTTTTGTATATTTCCAAACAATATCGCCAATGGAAAAATACTGCATGTTCCAATTAAGTAAATCATGGCCAGTTGTTGGCCTTCTAGCCAAAAGCCTATAATCCCCATAGCTAACCAATAAAGAGCTCCAGCAAGAAAAAATGGATGCCCCTTTTGCGCTTCGCTTATTAAATCATTCTTCAATTCTTCTAAAGTCATATTTTTGTAGTCCATATGTACCCCCACCAACCTTTTTTATTTATTATACTAAATACTAGGATGAATTATTAGAATTTTTACATAAAACAACCCATTGAAATAATTCAATGGGTTGTATCTATTTTACTTCTAACCTGCACTCGTCTCTGAAAATTGACTCCTATATAGATCTGCATAAAATCCATTCTGGCTAAGTAACTCTTCATGAGAACCCTTCTCTATAATATCTCCTTCATTCATTACTAAAATAATATCGGCATCGCGAATAGTAGAAAGTCTGTGAGCAATAACAAAGCTCGTTCGTCCAACCATAAGTTCGTTCATCGCAAGTTGAATATTCATTTCTGTTCTCGTATCGACACTACTTGTCGCTTCATCTAAAATAAGAATTTTAGGATTCGCTAAAATGGCTCTTGCAATCGTTAATAATTGACGCTGCCCTTGAGATATATTAGAAGCATCCTCTGTTAGAACCGTTTTATACCCATCAGGCAATGTTCGAATAAAGTCGTCTGCATATGCGCTTTTTGCCGCTTTGATAATCTCTTCATCCGTTGCTTGATCACGACCATACGCAATATTATCGCGAATCGTTCCATTGTAAAGCCATGTATCCTGTAACACCATGGCAAACATTGACCTTACTTGCTCTCGTGTCAATTCTCGAATACTAATATGATCAATCATTATATTACCGTTATCAATCTCGTAAAATTTCATAAGCAAATTGATAATTGTCGTTTTTCCGGCTCCAGTAGGTCCGACAATAGCGATCGTTTGCCCAGATTTTACTTCTAAAGACAAATCCTTAATAACTGGCTTTTCTGGGTCATACCCAAATCGAACATGATCAAAGGATATTTTTCCTTCGAGTTGATCCAAGTTAACTGCTGCAGGTTCTTCTACCCTCTCTTCTTCCTCATCCAATAATGCAAACACCCTCTCCGCTGAAGCAAGAGCTGTTTGAATCATATTGGCAATTCCGGCAGCCTGTGCCATCGGCTGTGATAATTGTTGTGTATACTGAATAAATGCTTGGACATCCCCTAAAAAGATACTTCGATTTAATACTAGAATTCCCCCAGCAATACTGACAAAAACATACCCGATATTTCCAACAAACGTCATTAGCGGCATCATTATTCCACTAATAAACTGAGCTTTCCATCCTGACTCATATAATCTTTCATTCATTTCGTCAAATTTTTCAATCGATGCTTTCTCCTTGCCAAAAGCCTTTACAACTTGATGACCCGAAAACATTTCTTCTATATGGCCATTGACATTACCTAGTTCCTTTTGCTGGTTTACAAAATGCTTTTGAGAGAACGAAGCTATAAAGCGAATAGCAAACGCACTTAAAGGCAAGGTCACAAGCGCCACCAACGTTAATAAAGGACTAATCACAAGCATCATGATTATCGTTCCAATGATCATGATTGCCGATGTAATTAATTGTGATAATGCTTGTTGAATGGAGTTATTAATATTATCGATATCATTAATAACTCTGCTGAGTACGTCCCCGTGTGGATGCTGATCATAATAACGCAAAGGTAGTTTCGTCAACTTCTCATTCACAGCTTGACGAAGTTCAGCAGTTGTCTTTTGTGATACGCCCGCCATAATGTATTGCTGCAAATAGGCAAATAGAGCAGATAATGCGTATAGCCCAATTAATATTAATAGTAACTTGCTTAAAAATGGAAAATCGATTCCAATTCCTTTTGTAATACTCGAAAATATAGACGTTGTTGCATTTCCGAGTAATTTTGGGCTTATTACATTAAATAATGTAGAAAATATAGCTGCAATCGCCACTAAAATTAACTGATATTTTCTTGGCTTCAAGTATCCTACTAACCGCTTTAACGTCTTTTTAAATTCCTTTGGTTTTTCACCTGGCATCATATACGGTGGACCGCCACCATGTCTTCTAGGAGGTGCCATTCTTCTTTGATTATCGTTACTCATGCGCCCTCCTCCTCTGTACGTTGGGATGAAACAATTTCTTGATAAATTTTATTATCTGCAAGTAATTCACGATGTGTCCCAATTCCTGCTATCTTACCTTCATTTAGGACAATAATTTGATCCGCATTGATTGCTGTGCTGACACGCTGAGCAACTAAAATGATTGTCGCATGCTCTGTAATCTGCTTTAATGCCGCTCTTAATTTTGCATCGGTCTTATAATCCAAAGCAGAAAAGCTGTCATCAAAGAGATAAATTTCCGGCTTCCGAATAAGTGCTCGTGCTATTGAAAGACGTTGTTTTTGCCCACCTGACAAATTAGCTCCAGCTTGTTCTATTTTTGCATGTATCCCCTCTTCTTTTTCCATAACAAAATCGATTGCCTGCGCAGTTTCAAGAGCATCCATAATCTCTTCATCATTCGCATCTTCTTTTCCATATTGAAGATTATCCGTAATTGTCCCACTAAATAAAGAAGCTTGTTGTGGTACATAACCAATTTTGTTTCTGAGGGCTTGCTGCGTCATTTCATTTACATTTACCCCATCAATAAATACAGCTCCGTCTTCGACATCATAAAAACGGGAAATCAATTTAATGAGAGTTGATTTTCCAGATCCAGTACTACCTATAATGGCCGTTGTTTCCCCTGGCTGTGCCTTAAACGTAATATTTTCAAGTACTGGTTTTTCAGCACCTTCATAGCGAAATGAAACATTTTTGAATTCAACATACCCTCTCATATTCGCTATTTCCCTTGGATTTTCCGGATCAACTATTTCCGCTTCCATGTTTAATACTTCATTAATCCTTTTTACTGATGCTTGGGCGCGAGGGATCATAATAAATCCCATCGATAGCATGATTAAAGAAAATAATATCATCATCGCATATTGTAGAAAAGCCATTAAATTTCCAACTTGCAATAAACCATTATCAATACGGATAGCGCCAAACCAAACGATGGCAATGCTCGTAAAATTCATGACAATCATCATGACTGGAAAGATAAGTGCCATTAGCTTGTTGACTTTAATCCCTGTATCACGGAAATCCTCATTCGCAGTATTAAAACGATTTTTTTCGAAATTTACTTTGTTAAAAGCGCGAACGACACGTATTCCAGTAAGATTCTCCCTAACGATAAGATTTAGACGATCCGTCTTTTTTTGTAAAGACACAAACAATGGGATAGCTTTTCTTGAAATAACAAAAATAAGCAATGCCAGAATCGGCAAGGCAGCCAAAAAGATGAGTGATAGGCCTGGATCCCTTGTGACTGCAAGAATAATACCACCAACCAGCATTAAAGGTGCACGGGTCATCATACGCAAAACCATATTCAAAACATCCTGCACTTGCTTAATATCATTTGTCGTTCTTGTAATTAAAGATGCTGTTCCGATTTTTTCAAATGCTTGTAAAGAAAAGCTTTCAACATGTACAAATAAGCTCCTTCTTACATCTTTCCCAAACCCAAGTGCCACTCGAGAGGCAAAAAAGGACACTCCCACAGTCAGAAAAACAGCAGCTAACGCACTAAGGATCATATAAACTCCAGTCTTTATTATGTATGGGATGTCACCGTTTACAATTCCAATGTCAACAACATTCGCCATCAAGGTTGGTAATAATAACTCTAGTAAAATTCCAGCCAGTGTTAATAAAATGACAGCACCTATTTGCCATCTATAGGGCTTTAATGTCTTTAGCATGTTAACAACCACTTCCTTAAAAATCTAGGTTAATTCTATCCTATTGTTTGTACACCTATGAGTCAATCAAAAGAAAAATAAAAAATGGATTCTCTCTCAAGAGAATCCATTTTTCATTCTAAATGACTAACAAATCTGCAGCCTGTGTCTCGCTTATGTCTTTGATCATGCTTATTTCACTAATTAATATTTTGGAAGCATCATTTAGCATTTGTTTTTCACTCGTATTGAGCACTTTATCTTTTTGGAGATATAATAAATCCCGAACAACCTCAGCACTATTGGTCATATCTCCTGTCTTTAATTTCTCCATATTTTGTTTGTATCTTTCCTTCCAAGGAAGACTACAAGTCGGTTCTTCATTATGGAAATCAAAAAGAATGTTTTTCATCGTCTTATTATCAACCACTAATCTTAATCCTGCCATTCCGATTGATTGCATCGGAATCATAACATTCATATTACTGATAGGAATAGATATTACATAATACTGACGTCGTTCCCCAAGTATTTCTTTTTCTTCAATGGCTTTGATGACACCTGCTCCATGCATAGGATAAAAAACTTTATCACCAATTTGAAACAATTCATCACTCCTAAATTTTCTATATATTTAGGATATCACTTAACCTTAAATTAGTCAAATATAAAAATATATCACACTTAACAATGCACAGTCAATATATTTTTGATAAAATTTTAAGATTTTTTTTAAAAAAATCATAAAAAAAGAACCTCGGTATAGTACCAAGGTTCTTTAGGAAAAAATTATCCTTTTATACCAGTCAACGCTACCCCTTCAATGATTTGTTTCTGCGCAATAATGTATATAAGCAAGACAGGGATAATGGAAATCGTTGAACCAGCCATCATTAATGCCCAGTCAGTTACGTAAAGTCCTTTAAAGTAGTTTAATAGTAAAGGAACAGTAAAGAGCTCTGGTGTAGTTAAATAAATCAATGGCTCCAAGAAGTTATTCCACGATCCCATAAAAATGAAAATTCCAACGGCAGCCAGGGCTGGTTTAACTAATGGAAGTATAACACTCCAATAAATTCTTAAAGGATTCGCCCCATCCATCACTGCTGCTTCTTCCAATTCATTTGGAATCCCCATAATAAATTGTCTTAATAAAAATACAGCAAAAGCATTAAACAATGCGCCCGGCACAATTAGCGGCAAGTGTGTATCGAGCCAGCCAATTGAATCCATAATCATAAATGTAGGTATCATCGTAACTTGCTTCGGAATCATCATCGTTGCCAAAAAGAACATGAAAAGCAAATTCGATCCCCTGAAGCGAATTTTTGCAAATGCATAAGCAGCCATGGATCCAGTAAATAACTGGAAACCTACTACTAAAATAGTAATATAGAAACTATTCCAATAGGCCAGTCCAAATGGCATTGCCTGTAATGATGCTGGGTAATTCGACCAAACGAACGGCTTTGGAATGAACTCTGGAGGAACAATGAATATTTGTGATATATCTTTTAACGAGCTGCTAATTGTCCACAAGAAAGGAAAAACCATAATAGCGGAAGCAATTATTAAGCCTACATGAGCAAGAAGAGTGGAAAACTTAAATTTGAATTTCTTTTTCTGAACCACCACTGGACGTGTATTCATTTCAACTGTACTAGCCTTCATAGTGAACCCACCTTTTAGAAACTCTAAATTGAATGAGTGTAAAGATTAAGATGATGACAAATAATATCATCGCTACCGCAGTGCTTTCTCCCCATTTAAAATTCTGAAAGCCGGTTTGGTAAACATGATATACGAGAGTGTAGCTCGCTTTCGCAGGGCCCCCACTTGTCATAACGAAGGCTTGGTCAAAGACCTGGAACGATCCAATAATGGACATAATTGAAACGAAAAACGTAGTAGGTGAAATAAGCGGTAACGTAATATTTTTAAACTTTTGAAACTTAGAGGCTCCATCAATTTCTGCTGCTTCATAGTAGCTGTTTGAAACCCCTTGTAGTCCCGCAAGAAAAATGACCATATTATAACCAACCTGCCACCAAATACTTAGCATTGCAATTGAAATCATGACTATTCTTGTATCTGTCAGCCATTGTGGCCCTTCAATTCCAATATAACCGAGAAATTGATTTAAAATTCCAAAGTCACCATTTAATATCCACATCCAAATGACACCAATTGAAACGGAACTTGTGACAACTGGCATAAAGAAGAAAACCCGATACAATTCCTTACCTTTAATTCTATTTAAAGCAAGAGCAAGCAAGAGTGATAATGCTACACCAACTGGAACCGTAAGGATTGTATATAGTGTTGTATTCCATAAAGCTTTCCAAAACACTGGATTTTGAAACTGTCCAATAAAATTACCTAATCCCACAAATGTTTTAGCTCCAAATCCATCCCATTTCATAAAACTTAAAACAAGTGCAAAGCCTAGTGGAATAACAGAAAATGCAAGAAGTCCTATTAATTGCGGAGTTAAAAAGAAATAACCCCATAAATTATTATGCTTCCTCATGAACTCATCCTCTCAAACTATTGAAAGAAAGGGCTAACTCTCCCTTTCTTTCAATTATTGTTCTTGATGTTGATTACTTTGCTTTATGCTCAGCGATCTTCTCTTTTGCCTTTTTAGAAAAATCTGCAATAGTTTTGTCTGCATCTTGTTTTCCGAGATACATTAATTCCATTATATCGCGGAGTTCTTGTTCTAAACCTGGAACTTGAACTTGCTTATCTTCAACGACACCAATTTCACGAGCGTCTATTAAATATTTTGCATGCTCTGGAACCGCATCATCTGTGATCAATTCGTCAACACCATTTACAGACGGAACCGCGTTTCCATTTCCTTCAAGACGAGCTTTTTGTCCTTCTGCTGATGTATAAAATGACATGAACTTCATTGCTTCTTCAACATTTTTGGAATCTTTGGCAACGGACATATAAGCGATTGCAATTGCTGCAGGCTCCATTTTGTTGCCAGTATTCGTTGGCCATGGAATATAGTCAAATTCCAATGATTTGTTTTCGCTGAACATTGGAGTCCACCAACGACCTGCCGCTGCAAATCCAACTTGGTTTGACATAAACATCGCGTCTGCACCTTGTCCTTTTGGTAGGGAGCCTGAATAAGTGAAATTACCATTTTTAATGTTTCTTTCAAGGAATTTAAATGCTTCCTGCGCTTTTTCATTTTCTTCTAAAATCATATTTCCTTCATCATCGTAAATTTGTCCGCCATTGGACCATATCCAAGAAAATAAGTGTGCAGTCCAACCGTCCGCAACAAAACCTTTGTTTCCAGCTGCATTGATTTTAGATGTCATGTCTTCAAATGCCTGCCAATTCCATTCGCCTGCATCATAAAGCTCTTGTGGAGATTTATCTATGCCTGCATCTGCAAGAACCTTTTTGTTGTAGTACATGACTAATGGATTATTGTCAACGGAAACACCGTATATTCTACCATCTTTTCTAGCTGCTCCCCATAAACCGTCTGCAAAATCACTTGCTTTTACATAGCTTGCAGAACTATCTAGGAAATCCGTTAAATCTGCAATTTTACCAGTTTCAACTAGTTTTGGCATCGTATTGTCACCAACATAGAAAACATCATGTGACTTACCACCTGATAACTCTGTTAACAATTTTTCCTCATAGTTATCACCTGGTACAGGGACTAATTTGATCTTTACGTTTGGATGCTCCTTCATATATGCATCCACACCTTTTTGATACACTTTAATCTCTGCTGGATTTCCCCAAGCGGCCATTGTTAATTCAACCTTTTTTCCTGAGCCGCCGCCTGATTTACTGCCACCACAGCCTGAAACTACTAATAATAGAATAAGAAAAACTGGAATAACTTTTAATAATGACCATTTCTTTTTCATTCAGTAATTCCCCCTCATTTTTTTAGCTTGATTCCCTTACAATTAGTTCTAACGGAAGTTCGTAAATTTTTTTAGTAGGTATCTGTTCATCTGTTAGTAGGTTGATTATGACTTCCATTGTTTTCGCACCTATCTCTGCAATAGGCTGACGAATGGTTGTGAGGCCCGGCTCGATCACTTCAGCTATAGACTGATCGTCAAAACCAATGACTGCTATATCTTCCGGCACTCTTAATCCTAATTTCTTTGCTTCGGCAATAACTCCAGCAGCGACTTCATCACTACCAGTAAATAATGCTTCGGGTTTATTTGCCATACTAGCTATTTTATTCATGATCCTCCTGCCATCTTCGATACAGAAGGCTTTTTCAAATAACCAGTTTCTATTTATCGGCAAACCTTTTTCTCCCATGGCTTTTTCATAGCCGTGATACCGGTCGTGAGCTAGACCGCTGAGGATTCCACCCCAACAATAACCGATTTTTGTGTATCCTTGCTTAACCAAATAAGAGGTTCCCATATACCCTCCTTGATATTGATTTAAGCGTACAGAAGGCACTTTCGCTTCCGGGCTGTACTCATTACAAAGAACAATGGGGCCGCTTAAGGTGATTCCTTCAATTACATCCCATCTGTTTTCAATCGACGCCATAATGACGCCATCAACTTGCTTCGATTTTAAATATCTTAAAAAATCCAATTCTCGTTGCTTATCATACTTCGTATTGCATATTAAAATTTGCAGTCCGTTTTCTGCGGCTTTTTCCTCTAAACTTTCGACTAAATAAGCAAAAAACGGATTTGTCAGTCTTGGAACCAAAACGGCTATAATATTGGTTTTCTGTTTCCTTAAATTCTGTGCGGCAGAATTTGGTATGTATCCCAAATCCCGCATTGCTTTCAAAACTGATTCCTTTTTTTCTTCTGAAACGTAGGGATGATGATTAATTACTCTAGATACAGTCGCCCTCGATAGTCCTGCTAATCGAGCTACGTCGGAGATTGTCGGCATATTCCTCCTCCCTGCAAGTATAAACTGAACAATTATCTGAAATATTAAAACTGAAATCGATTTCAGATAACGGTTACAATTTTCATAATAATCTAGGCTTTTAAATTAATCAATAGATAAATAGAATTTTTTTAAAAGAAAAAGTTCCAATTTTTCACTTTCCTACTCATTGCCTTTATAAAATAATCGTGTTATTTTTGTATTACAGAGACTATTAAACTAAAGGGTGTGGAAAATGAATATTTTTAGTATCGATGGCGGTTTATATCGTTTTTTGGAAAAACTCACTAATTTTTTCTTTTTAAATTTGTTGTGGTTTATTATGTGCATTCCGATCATTACGATATTCCCTGCCACAGCCGCAATGTTTGGAGTAGTCAGGCAATGGGTTCAGAAAAAAGATACGGGAGTATTCAAACCTTTCTTTACTTTATTTAAAGAAAATTTCTTACAAAGTTTCCTGTTAGGACTTGTCTGGTTTCTATTCGCCCTTATGTTCTATTTTAACTTTATGATTACCTTGCAAATGTCAGGAACAGTAAAGGTAATTATGGTATCCGCGTTATCGTTCATTTGTTTAATTTTCTTAATGACGTCCGTTTTCCTGCTTCCTATCATGGTACACTATAAGACTCGTTTCTTAACACTAGTAAAAAATTCATTCTTTTTTTCTATTAGTCAGCTCTGGGTGACACTTCTTTGCGGGATAATCTTTCTTTTAACCGCTTTCATCAGCTACGTTATCCCTATGTCGACTATCATTATTTGGAGCGTTGGTTTCTATCTAATCTATGCTTTATGCCATAGATCCTTTCATAGAATTGAGTCATTAATTCAATTAAATCAAGAAACTCAAGAAGCTAGTTAATAAGTAGGCTACCCATTTAGGGTAGCCTCAGACTGTTGACAAACGCTTGCTTTCTTCGTTGCTCACCTTCTTGCTGGCCATTTCCTAAATATGGAAACACCGCTCCTCAGAAGGCTCTACGCCTTGAAAGACAAACGTTTTTAACTAGTCTGAATGTAGTTAAAAATTGATTTGTGTACAAACTTAGGCTACCCACATTTTTGGGTAGCCTATTGTTTTTATATCCTACTACAAGTTTCAATCGCCTGATTATTAATTAAACTTTGGCAACCAGTCGCCATGAGCTTCAATGAGATCATCACATAGTGCAACGATATCATCAAGCGATAATTCTGCTGCAGTATGTGGATCTAACATGGCTGCATGATAAATATGCTCTTTTTTCCTTGTAATTGCAGCTTCAATCGTTAAAAGCTGTGTATTGATGTTTGTACGGTTTAATGCTGCAAGTTGTTCTGGAAGATCACCAACATATGTTGGAGTAACACCGCTGCTGTCCACAAGACATGGCACCTCAACTACTGCCTTCTCTGGAAGGTTCGTAATGAGGCCAGTATTTAATACGTTTCCGCCAATTTTATATGGCACGTTTGTTTCCATTGCCTCAATGATATAAGAACCATATTCATGTGAGCGAGTATGCTCAAGGTTTTTATTATTAACTAAGTCAGCGCGCATCTTTTTCCAGCCTTCAATCTGGTTAATACAGCGACGCGGATATTCATCAAGAGGAATATTAAGCTGATCAATTAGTTCTGGATAGCGGCTCTTAATGAAATACGGATGATATTCAGCATTATGCTCAGAAGATTCCGTTACATAGTAACCAAACTTCCTCATTAATTCAAAGCGAACCATATCATCATGCTTTGTTTTTTGTTTTTCTTCAGCACGTCTTTTAATTTCCGGATATAAGTCTTCACCATTTCGCTCAATTTCCAATAACCAAGCCATATGGTTAATACCAGCAATTTTCCAATGCAAGTTATCTGTCGGCATATCAAGAGATTTAAGCAAATGATCTGCACATACTTGTACACTATGACAGAGTCCGACGGTTTTAATGCCGCCATAGCGAATCATTGTACCCGTAAGTACTGCCATTGGGTTTGTATAGTTTAAGAACCATGCATCTGGACACACTTCTTGCATATCTTTTGCAAAATCCAACATAACTGGAATCGTTCTTAAGTTTCTAAAAATCCCACCAATCCCAAGTGTATCAGCAATCGTTTGGCGTAAACCGTATTTTTTAGGAATTTCAAAGTCTGTAATCGTACAAGGATCGTATCCTCCTACCTGAATTGCATTGATTACATACTTCGCACCGCGCAAAGCTTCTTTGCGGTCAGTGTAAGCCTTTACAGTTACCGTCGATTTTGACGACTCTTTTAAATTATTCAACATATTTTCTGAGTCTTTTAATCTCTCATGATCAATATCGAATAAAGCAAATTCAAAACCTTGCATACTTGGAACAAGCATACAGTCTCCAAGAACATTCTTTGCAAAAACTGTACTTCCTGCACCTAGAAAAGTAATTTTTGACATGTCAAAGCCTCCATTTTTATAAAATGTAACTTATTGCTATATATATTTTCTATAGCAATATGTTAAAATGCTTGATATATTCATCATAGAAGTAATATTACTCACTTACAATGGTAAAAACATATGAAAGAAGGGTAAAATATTGCTCATAAATCATCAACATAAAAACTATGAATCTTTCGGTTTTCGTTTTAAAGGAGAGCATCAAAAAAAGATTGTAGGCATCCACTCGATAGGATGGGAAGAAGTTACCTCCCCATCTTATGACTGGGACGGTTTAAAAAGAAGTGAAGTTGGAAAATGTGTATTTCAATATACTTTATCAGGGCAAGGGATGATTCAAGTAGGACCCAAAGAATATTCTTTGTCAGCCGGGCAAGCTTTTTTAGTGAAAATCCCTAGTAAACATCGCTATTTTTTTCCTACTAACAGTGAGCGATGGGAATTCATCCACATTACGCTTTACGGGAACGAAGCACAAAAAACATTTGATTTTATTAATGAAAATATTGGCTATATTATTACCTTTTCACCTGAATCGGAACCTATCAAATTATTATTAAAGATTTTTGAATCGGCGGTAGACCAAAAAATAACAGACGCTTATCAGGCGTCTGCATTTGGATATTCATTCTTAATGGAACTAAATCGATTTGTTCAAAATATCGGTTCTCCAGCCGAAAAATGGCCGGAATCGATATCCAAGGCTGTATTATTTGCGCAAAAACACTATAATAATCCGATTGGTTTAGATGATATGGTAGAAGCATCAGGTCTTTCCAAATACCATTTTACGAGATTGTTCCATGGGACCATCAGCATGACACCACTAAAATATTTAACGAAAATTCGAATGGATAAAGCGATTGAATTACTTCGCCAATCCGATTTACCTATTGAAGAAATTGCGAGTCAAGTAGGCTACTCAAACGGAAATTATTTTAGCAAAGTTTTTCATAAAAAAGTTGGCATGACCCCCGGACAATTTCGTCAAAGTAAATATACGGTCCCGGTAAATCATATAGTGATAGATTAAAAATTTTGGTCTTAGATATTGGACAGGGCTTAATCAGATTTTGAAAATTGGTCCAATATGACTGTGTATTGGACAGATTCCTATTCTTTTTCGAATACAAATAAAATTCTCAGTCCCGATTTCTGCTTGTGAAATCAGAAATCGTATCTGAGAATTATTTACGAAACTTTAGAAAAACACTTTTTTACCTGTCCGTGCGCTTTCGATTGCTTTATATACCATTGACACACTATGAATATTGTCTGTGCAGTCTGTCTCTGCTTTTCGACCTTCTATTATGGAAGCAAACATTTCATCTAGGCAGCCGAAATGACCATCCTTCCCAGTGTAAGACAGAGCTGCTTCAACTTTTTGATAGTCGTGTAAAAATTTGTGTTCATGGGTTGGTATTGGAACTTCTGCATATGGAGAAAGTACTCCGTCCCATATTGCAGTCCCTTTACTTCCTACGACACGCCATGAGGATTCCCATGATGTTGGCGCCCCTTCCGCACTCCACGATCCGCGATAATTAAAGACAGCACCATTATCCATTTCAAAAATACAAATGGCAGAAGCGTTCCCTTTGTACCATGAACCTCCTGGATTAAATTCATGACAGTAAACAGAAACAGGATTGGCACCCGAAATGAATCTTGCCTGATCAAATGAATGGATGGCCATATCGAGAATCAATGGATTATCCATTTCATCCCGAAATCCTCCAAAATGTGGACCGAGAAAAAAATCCGCACTAATAAAACCTTGATCCCCAATCTTACCGGATTGTACTAATTCACGAAAAGCTCTAATTTGTTTATTGAAGCGTCTATTCTGCATAACTACATAGCTTTTGCCTGATTCCTTAGCTGCCTTTTGCATGGCAATCGCGTCCTGCATCGACTCCCCCATCGGCTTTTCCCCGAAAACATGGCATCCCAACGATAAAGAAGTAATTGTAATATTTTTGTGACTAGCCGGAATCGTAACATCAAAAACGATATTGGCATCCGTTTCCCTAATGGCCGTGCTTACATCCGTATATGTATGGCAATCCAAAGAATATTTTCTCGCAGTATTTTTTGCCGCTTCCTCATATAGATCAACGAGAGCTACAATTTCTGCATCATTTCTTGTTAGTGCGTATTCAATCCATTGATGCGACATTCCTCCACAACCAGCTATGACAATTCTAAATTGAGTCATATACGAACCCCTTCCCAAAAATTAGATATCTCTGAATGTTGAATCGGACAATTATTGTCATTCATATTATTGTAGCTTTCTAACAACCTCAATAGTGTGTCATCCATGACTACGCTTTTTCATTCGGATTCCAATGATTGGTTGATGTAAAAATTTCCTCATAAAAATATAAGCAATAATCACTTCAGTCATAACACCTATTGATTGTGCCAATGCCCCAATGACTCCCCCGCCATTTGGCATTATGAATAGAAGAGATAGTAGCACTACGATTGTCACGAAAACATTTCCTGCCTGTGAAAATTGCAATACTTTTGTTTGCCCTTTTAACATCAACACTCCATTTACAAAATCAAGCCAAGGAAAACACAAAGCGAAAATGATGAAAAATTTTAACGCTATTAAGCTTTGATCTAGTAGTTCACCAGAAACACCCATAATATGTTGTAATCCCCAGACTCCTACTGGAGAAAATGCAATCGCGATTAATAGAAGACTAGGAACAAAACTAAAAATAAATGAAAAACGTATAACCATTTTCGTATCTTGGTCATAAAAATTAATGACGATTTGATGAAAATAAGTAGAGAAACTAAGCAATAAATTTAGAACCGAGGCTGCTACTGCATAAGATGCAACCGCAATTTCCGCTTTCCCACTTGCCCCTAACACAGCATTTGTAGCTGGAGCAATAATAACGGCTATCAGCGAAGCCATGAGTAATGGTGAATAAAACTTTCTCACTTGGATATGGTTAACGATATGATGATCCTCTTTTTTTGCAGGCATTTTTTTAACGAGCTGGCGACCTTCTATAAAGCTCACAAGTGCTTCAATGACCATTCCTGCCAAAAATATATACGCACCAATATATCCATGATTTACCCAGTTATTCTGTATGATGACCCACGAAAGACCCGCCATTACTACTAAACGGATAACCATTCCAATCGTTAACCATTTCGTACGTAAATTAGAAATGATGACTCCTTGAAAGAGACAACGGATCCCGGAAAATATGGTCACGAACATTAAAACTTTATAAACAGATAAAGTTGGAGCAAGCATATGATCTTTTACGCCCATAACACGCGAAAAAAACAGTTCTCCAATAGGCGAATACGCGATAATAAAGCTTAATATCAAAATCGCGGATAATATAAAAATAGTAAGCTGTGAAACTAATTTAAAGGAATGCCTATCTCGAACGAGAGTAGCACAAGTTTGCCGTAAAATAACGGCGCATCGTTCAAAGACGGCAAATAAACTCATCGCAACGGAATAACTGGCAATGACGACTGCCGGATCAGCAGCACGAGCGAGAGTACTATTAATGATGACATGTGATATCGTAACGAGACTTGCAGAAATGCCTAACGGAATAAAAAAGTTAAACAATGTCCAAAAAGAGACTTTTTTCCTTTTAGTAGATTGTTGTGTGTCCATATGAGTTCCTTCTTTTGAATTGTTAAATATTTTATACAAGAAATGCAAAAACACTTTAAATCTTATTCTACCATTTTTAATTTTTTCCTAGGCATCCATTTGATCGTTACGAGTGCACCAGCAAAACTTAAGCAACCAATCATGATAAATCCGGTTGAAAGACTAGCCACCTCACCAATCCAACCTGCTATAAACGGCCCACCGAACATTCCAAGTGAATAAATAGCTTGGAAAAAACCCATTGCTGATGCTCTGCGTTCTTCCGATACAGATTGTATGGCCAATCCCATTAATACTGGGAACATCAAGCCTTGAGCGAAGCCATTGAAAGCTTGCGTGATGATCAATAGTAATAAGCTATTTGTAAATGGCAACAAGATCGTACATATACCCGCAGCCAAAAAACCGATTAAAATCGTTCTTTTTTCTCCATATTTTTTCACAAAAAAAGTCCCGCTCATATAGCCTGCAATCGCATTCGGCAATGTCGATAAAAGCGTCAATATACTTAAATCACCATTGGAGGCTCCTAAACTGACCGCATGAAGAGGAGTGAATCCAAACATCGTTGTAAACGTAATACACTGAACGATAACCGCCATTAATGAAACAAATAATAATAATTTTTCTCCGCCCATTTTGACTAACTCTTTTATTTCAACAGGCTTTCTATCAAGGGCAGGCATCTCAACAATTTTAAGCGCTAAAAACAATCCAATTAATCCGACAAATGCACCTGCATAAAAAGGTGCTGTCCAACTAATATATTCTGCTAAAAATCCACCTAGTGTCGTAGCAGCCATTTGCCCAATACTCGTGTAAAAACTAATGAGCCCCATCGCTTTCGGGGCTTCCTCTGGTTCAAAATAACTTGCAAATAATACGGTAAAGGCTACCCAGCTAGCGGCAGCTACTCCAGCGAGAGAACGAAATCCAAAAATCGCCCAAACATTTGTCGTCATCGCAAGTCCGACGCTACTCAAAACAGCACAAGCTATCCCGGCAATAATAAATAGTTTTCGTTTTCCAATGCGATCTGACCAAATTCCTAATGGAATGCGGACAAGCAATTGGGTAAATCCATAACTCCCAACTACAAGACCAATCATAAAAATGGAGCCTCCTAAATGTTCTACATAAGGAGAAAGAATTGGTACATATGTATACATGGAAAACCAATACATCATCGTGACGAAATAAAATAATATTCTTCCTTTTGATTTCATATTCATACTCCCCGTTCATTAAGAAAAGCGCAAGCGCCTTGCCCATCGACGTACAAACTTCAAGGCCTTCGACTGAGATAAAGGAAACACGATGAGCCTTTAAGGTGAATCGATGTTGACTTATCGTAGGAAGAAGGACATGAAGTTTGCTAGTCGATAGGCGCTGGAGCTAGACAATAATGGTCTAAGTTCAAAATTTTGGCCTATAAAAAAGTTATATTTTCTTTACTTTGAAAAAAAGAAGAAAGCGGACTCCGAAATTGGAACGCTTCCTTACCTCACTATTCTGTTAGTCATCTAATGTGTATTCTTTTAACCCGACTGGCAATGGCTTTGGTTGTTCACAAGTGCTCGCAAGCTCATAATGAGTTCCACTAGTTGAAGCATCATGAATTCCATGCATAACGTCCAATACATGGAAAGCTAAATCACCACTTGCACGATGTTTTCTGCCACTCCTAAGAGCATATGCCATATCCGCAACGCCGACGCCTCTACTGTTATCAGCATATCCGTGAGTTAAAGGAACTTCTTCCCATTCCTGAGTGCCATGCTTACGAACAAATACTGGTCCGCCAAATGTATTAGGATCTGGGACAAGAATCGTTCCCTTTGAACCATACACTTCAAAATTTGGAAGCTTTGAACCAGCAACATCAAAACTCGTAATTAAGGTTGCAATCGCACCATTCTCAAAATCTAGTATTCCTGTAATATGAGTAGGCACTTCTACGTGTATTTTTTGTCCATGTTTAGGTTTACTAGTTATCGTTCTTTCCGGAAAACTGATTCTTACAGATCCTGTCACCCTGCGAATAGGACCTAGTAAATTAATAAAAGCCGTTATGTAATATGGACCCATATCAAACATTGGTCCTCCACCAACCTGATAATAAAATTCAGGGTCTGGATGCCAGCTTTCATGTCCTGGACTCATCATAAATCCAGTAGCACCCACTACTTCGCCAATCACACCGTCATCAATTAACTTTCGACACGTTTGAATCCCGCCGCCTAAAAATGTATCTGGTGCCCCGCCGACTAAAAGGCCATTTTCCCTAGCAATATCTAGGATTCTTTGTCCGTCTTCGCGTGTAACAGCTAGAGGTTTTTCAACATACACATGTTTTCCTGCCTCAAGCGCCGCGATGCAAACGTCTGCATGCGCTTTCGGAATGGTTAAATTAATAACAATTTCAATCTCAGGATCAGCCAATAATTCATCAACTGTATATGCTTTAGGAATTCCGTATTCTTCCGCTCTTGCTTTCGCACGTTCGTAATCCAGGTCCGCACATGCGACAATATCAAGCACGTCAAATTTTTGACCGGCCTGGCAATAAATACTACTAATATTTCCGCATCCAATAATCCCTACTTTTACACTTTTCATATTTTCCTCCTTAGTCTCTTTCTATTTGTTTATAGTATAAACAAAACATATTTAATTTTCATTATTTTAATGACTAAAAAAATATCTATACTATTTTTGAAAATGCTCTATACTAGTTTTATGAAGTTCTGACGCTAACTGAAATGAGGATTTTTTATGTTCAAAAGAATTACCGGAAATGCTCGAGCCTGTTTGGTTGTAGAACCATTATTCATTATTCCTTACAGTATGTACTTGCCATATGTATCCGTGTACATGCTTGCTCTAGGTGTTGGAAAAACGCAAGTTGGAATGATTGCAAGTCTAGGTTTAATCGTTCAAATTTTCACTTCCTTTATTAGCGGCTTTTTAACAGATCGTTTAGGAAGAAAAAAAGCTCTATTAATTTATGATTTTATTAGCTGGCCACTGGCAGTATATATTTGGGCAGTCTCACAAAATATTTGGTTCTTTATTTTTGCTGCTATATTCAATGGATTTCTTAAAATTCCTCAAACGGCTTGGACTTGTCTTCTAGTAGAAGACACAAAACCAAAAGACCGATCGATTGTTTTTACTATTTTGCAAGTCATTGGTGTAGTCGGAGGATTATTTGCCCCGCTCGGAGGATTATTAGTAAGTAAATTGACATTAATACCTGCAGTTCGAATCATGTATGCTATCGCTGGTACATGTATGCTAATCATGATTATCTCTCGGCATTTTATGACTCATGAAACAGAAATAGGGATGTTAAAACAAAAGGAATCAAAAAACGTACCTTTAAAGGACATATTAGTTGAATACGGAAGTATCATGAAAAAAATCATTAGAAATAACGGCTTATTACTAATCTTTGCCGTTTATATATTTTTCAACTTCCAAATGGTTATGCAGAACACTTACCTTTATGTATATATAGTTGAAGCATTATCGGTATCAGAATCAACTATTTCCATATTCCCTGCCATATCATCCGTTTGTATGCTCTTCCTCCTCTTTTTTGTCATTCCTAGATTTAAAGAGGAACTTAATTATTATTATATGATGATTGGATTTTCGCTATCTATCATCGCAAACGTCATTTTAATCATAACAAAGGGAAGCAGCTTAACACCTATCATTATTAGCTTAATTTTATCTGCTGCAGGTGTACTCATCTCTAATCCATATTTGGAATCTGCGGTCGCTAATTCAATCGAAGACGCAAATCGCGCAAATATGTACTCCATTTTACAAGTGTTCCTATTATTATTTATCTCACCAGCAGGGGTCATAGCAGGATTAGCTTATAAAATGGATCCGCGATTACCATTTATCATCATGGTGTGTTCATTAATAATTAATATTGCTATCTTACTATACTTAGCGAAACCATTTTCAAGGAAAAATAAACTATTAAAAGTTTAAAGAGACTACCGTTATGGCAGTCTCTTATTTTCGGACTATTATCCTTTTGTAGCCGAAATGACGATTCCTTGAATAAAGTATTTCTGCGCAAAGAAAAATAATGTTAATGGTGGTATTACTGCTACAAAAGATGCAGCCATTAATAAGTTCCACGGGGTTGTTCCATATGCACCTCTAAAGGCTGCAAGTCCTAATGAAAGTGGATATTTCGTTTGTGTGCTTAAATAGATTAATGGTCCCATTAGGTCATTCCAACGATACATAAATTCCATAATCCCTGCAGTAGCAATCGCTGGAATAGATAAAGGTAGTATAATCCGGAAATACATTGTAAAATATCCGCCGCCATCTATTTTAACCGCTTCATCTAATTCCTTCGGGATACCTAAGTAAAATTGTCTTAGAAGGAAAATGAGGAACGCACTAGCTCCAAATGATGGGATAATTAACGGTAAATAGGAATCAATCCAGCCAAGCTTATTAAATATTAAATATTGTGGAATCATTGTTACTTGACCAGGTATCATCATCGTACTTAAAATAAGGGCGAATAAAACAGTACTTCCGCGTGCTCTTAACCTTGCAAACGCAAATGCTACAAGTGACGAAGAAAACGCTGCTCCAAACATACTTAGGAATGTATACCAAGATGTATTCCATAAATACATCCCCATTGGATGTGTACCGAAAACCTCCTTATAGTTATCCCACTGAAATGTTTTTGGAAACATTAGCTGCTGATGTACCTGTCCCAATGTTTGAAGGGACGTAGAGATCATCCAATACACAGGAAACCCAAATAAACATAAACCTAATAATAATAGAATATAAACGAAAACTTTACCAGTTACACTTAGTTCTCCATACTTAAACGTCTTTTTCCTTGCTGCTAGTTCCATTTAGATTGCCCCCTCCTATTTCGACTCATATTCATAGTGTACTAGTCTCTTAGAAGCCCATAAGGACAGCATGGTGAAAGTAAATATGATAATGAATAATATCCACGCTTGGGCAGAAGCATATCCCATTCTAAATTGACCAAAAGCCGTATCAAATAAATAGAGTACATAAAAATATGACATCCAATCGGGGCCACCTTTTGTAATGATAAAGGCCTGAGTAAAAATCTGAAAAGATGAAATAATACCCATAATGGTATTAAATAAAATAACCGGCGAAATAAGTGGAACTGTAATTTTGAAAAATTGCTTCAATCTACTTGCACCATCTATAGCTGCTGCCTCATACAAATCTTGCGGCAATGACTGTAAGCTCGCTAGGAAAATAACCATCGTCCCGCCAACAGCCGTTAATTGCATAAGAACCATTGAAGGAATAACAGCTCTAGTACTTGTAAACCATCCTGGACCTTCAATGCCAAATAGATCATGTAATAGACCATTTATAATTCCAAAATCCGGGTTCAATAACCACGACCATAGAAATGCTACCGAAACCCCTGAGATAATAGATGGAGCATAGAACATCGTCCTAAAAAAAGCCTGTCCTTTAACCTTTTGATTTAGTAAAACAGCTAATGCAAGTCCGATTATAATACTGAACGGTACAGCTAGAACAACGTAATAGGCAGTAACGGTCAATGATTTATAAAATAGCTTATCTGCAAATAGCCCTGAAAAATTTTGTAGTCCGACAAACTTAGGTGAATCAATGACATTATATTCTGTAAGACTCAAAGCTAAAGAAGCGATAATTGGGCCACCTGTAAAAAGTAAAAATCCGATAACCCAAGGGGAAATAAATATCCAAAATGCTCTTTCTTCTTTTCTAGCCTCATCGGAAAGTTTCCTCTTCTTATGAACGACAATATTAGAATTTGAAGAAATACTAGTCTTTTGATCCATTTTTATAATTCCCTCCGTTTTTGTTAAAAGGGGGTGTGTTACGCCCGATATCCCCAACACCATAACTGCACTGCATGTTTTTAGTGTCAGAGGATGCCAGGCGTTTGCTGGACACCCTCTTATTCATATACTTAGCTGAAAAACTATCAATCTAATTTTAGTGAACGGAGGTTCTTATCTATTTCCTCTAACCCTTCTTTTACAGATTTTTTACCTTCGTTAATAGCATTCATTGTTTGGTTAATCGTTGTTGAAATTGTGGAGAACTTCATAATTAGATGGTTATCTGATTCACGTCCATATTTGAAGGCTCCCTCATTAACTTGTTTTACATCTTCAACACTCATACCAGTAATTTCAGACATTTGCTTAGCCCAATCTTCCATTAACGAAGCATCAGCAGGCGTAGCCGATGTTGCTTGCATAAAAGATTTTGCAGCTCCATTTGGATCAGCTAAAAACTTTACGAATTCCCAAGCCTCATCTGGGTGTTTACTATCTTTACTAATATTCCATGGGTCTACGTATAAAGTTGGCTGACGACCATCTGCATAAGGAATTGGAGCAACTCCCCAGTTAAATTCAGCTGGCTTATACGCCCAGAATCCCCAACCACCATTAACGACCATGGCAATTTTTCCAGTCATAAACGGATCGCCAAGTTGTGAAACAGCATCTAATGCTGCAGGATTAGGTGAAACCTTGTGTTTGAGAATTAAATCAGCGCCAAATTGAATGGCCTGTTCGTTTTTTGGGTTATCAAGAATAGTAGGTTCTCCCATGACACCTGTTGTATATGCTTCAGGTCTAAAGAAATCACCACCGAAGTCCCAAGTTTTAAGGTTAGCTGCACTGCTATATAGGAGACCGTAAACTTTATCTTCACTCTTTCCTGTATCCTTCGTTAGCTTTTTCGCATAATCAAGAGCCTTATCCCAGTTCCAGGAAGTGTCATCCCAATCCGTTGGCGGATATTCCAATCCGGCCTCATCTAATAAATCTTTGTTGTAGAATAAGAAACTTCCAATCCCTAGCATAGGAATTCCATAAATTTTTCCATCTACTTTATAAATATCCATTAAGTTTTCAGGAATTCCACTTAGCTGTTGGGCGTCATTTTCAACGTAAGGAGTTAAATCAAGTAATGCATCCATTCCACGATATGTCGCAAAACCAGAGTTAGCCCAGTTAGAAGACCAAACGTCAGGTACTGTTTTACTTGAAATCATCGTTGTTAAACGTTGATCGATATCGTCCTGTGGAATCGTTTCCAATTTTACCTTAATATTTGGGTTTTTTGCTTCAAAATCTTTGATTGTTTGTTTTTCCCACTCAATCATGTTGGCATCTGTTCTAACAAGCCAAGTAATTTCTACTTTTTTACCGCCTTTTCCACCTCCGCCGCCGCTGCCGCCACTGCTGCCACCTGATGACTCAGAGCCTCCACAACCAGTCAAAGCGGCGGATATAACTAAAATTAACATCATCATGAAAATCTTGTAGATACTTGACACTTTCTTCAATCCAATTACCCCCTTTATTATTGTTCCTTTTGTTACAACATTTTCAATTGCCAACTGAATGATTTTGAGCAAAACCACCTCCCTCAGTTTTAAAAAAAATAATACTTTTTTCCTAAATTTCCCGTTTTTACAAGACGGAAATAACTAGGAAGCGATTACAATTCTCAATCAATTAAAGATTCAGTTTATTTTTCATAAATATTATCATATGTTTACCGGAAATGGAAGATTATTTTTTTAATAGTAAAATCTTGTAGAGGAAATGCGCGAAAATCAGCTTTTCTTCTCATTTTCTGAATGAAAAAATTTTGTTATCCAATAGTTTTTGAGATTCGAAATAATTTTTAAGGCAAAAAAATAATTATGTCCTTAAGGAGAAATATGAATATGTTGAAGGAATTATGCCATTTTCTAAATATCAAAAGCAATAGGTAATTGGTAATGAGGGACAACTTTTGCAATGGTAATGATGAATTTTACATAAATGATCGGAATGAGTATCAAATAAAGAATGGACCCTATTACTTGATGTTTCATAGTGATAAGAATGATTTTTCACTTATTTTTTTTCAAATATACGATACAGAGATTATTTAACAAAACATAAAACAAGGTCATCAACACGATGTTTGATGACCATTGCAAATCTTTTCTTGTTTCTTATTCTCATCCGAATATTCGAAAAAGCCTAACTGGTTTCCCCACGGATCTTTAAAAGTACCCCATTTTGCAGGGACGCCTTCCCTTTCAAATATCTCAAATTTTTCTAGGCTTAATTCTTTAAATAACCTGTCTCTCTCTTGCTCTAAATTCGAAACGCCAAATCGGATTGGTCCGCTTCCTTCCGATGGAATTCCTTCTGCTACTTGTAGCCAACAGCCAGGAATAACCTCCCATTCTGCAAAACCTTTATGAGGAGTGAAATCAGGCTTCCTTTTTAGCAATGTTTGGTACCATGATTGCCCTTTTTTAAAATCACTAACCCGAATTTGAATTGTTACTTCAAATACCACTAATGAGCCTCCTATATTAGAAAAACTAAAATCTATAATCCTCTTTGCATATAATTCCATATTCAATAAATATCTTTAGCAATGCCAATGCTTCTCCCCATCCAACTGCACACCCAATGCAAGCAGAAATATCCTTTGGAGAAGAGGCATAGCCTGATTCATCTAACAGCAAAAGTGTCCCATCCTTGTACGGGCGCAGCTCAAACTGTACAGTTGTTGGATTTTCACCGGGAGACCATTGAAAAATAAATGACTTATTCGGAACAGCAGCCAAAATAGCACCACCGTCTTTGATATTTTCTTTTTTGCTACCGTAATTAGACCAACATAAATTTATTTTTCCTCCGCCGTTCTCATCCATATATAAAACTGTATGATCAGTGAACCATGCATTCCAACCCTCTGCAGTGGTTAACGTTTTATAGACCTTTTCAGATGGTGCTTTTATGTAAATTTGATGATTAATTTTCATTTTAATTAGAGAATTCCACAATTTCTATTTGATTACCTGTTGGATCTTCTATAATTGTGTAACGGCCAGGCGGGCATGGTTTTGGTTCATCAAATAAAATTTTCACACTTTTAGATTTAAAATGAGCGATATCCTTAGCAAGATCTTCAGACAGTATACCTAAAAATACGTTTTGCTTCGGATGAACGAACGTATTATCGTCTTCCTCCAACACAATCGGTATTTCATTATGTTCTAGACTTACAATCTTATTACCATAATACTTTGAAAGCTTGAAACCTAAAACATTACAATAAAAATCAATGGATTCTTTAAGATCTTTCACACGAACGGTTAGCACACAAACTTTATTTAACATATAAACTCCTCCTTCTTTAACCCTTATTTTACAAAAAACAAATTAATTAATTTCTTCTAGATTGCTAATTTTTTTCATTTTCAAATAGAAGCATAGGCAAATTAATTAATATAGGAGGGTCAAAAGGCATAGGTTCTCTTAATTTGATTGTCACTTCTGAAATAGTTTCTTTACTAACTTTTATTGGATGGTCAACTTTTCCCCTTAATGATTTATCCAGTATGAAATAATCTTTTGGGTTTTTGCTCCACTTTATGGCAGCTACTAATATATAAAAGATACCTTCTGGAACTTGTGAAAAAGTATACGTTCCTTCATTGTGCAGCACGGCTCCCATAATCGGCCTTTGGTCGGGGATTGGACGTGGAAAAAGCCCAACAAAAACCAAGCCTTTAAATGTAGAAGGTGCTTGTATATGACATGTTATTGATGAAGGTGATGACATTGGAGCTGGAAAACTATTCTTGTCTTTATATAAATTAAAATATTGGTATAAAAGATCAGATTTGACTTTAAATTGTTGAGGAGATAGACCTACAAATTGTTTAAACCGAGAACTAAAAGAACCAATACTTTTATATCCGACATTTAACAAAGATTTGAGAATCGTATTTGAAGGTTTCGATAATATCTCCTTGCTTGCCTCAATCCGTAGAGCTGATAAATAATGTCTCGGTGTTACTCCTGTCGCTTCCTTAAAAGACCTTAAAAAATGAGAAGTGCTATACCCAAATTCAGCAGCCAGCTCCTCAGAAGTAATGTCTTCTTCCAAATGATTTTTCATGTATTCAATTGATTTTTCAACAGCATTTAAAATATCCATTTCCATTCTTATCATCCTATAACTCTATTTCCATAAGTAAAAAACTATTCATGTAATATTCCAAACAATACTAATAATTAATATTTTCACAGTGTCCTAAACTTTTACCCTATGTTGAAGCGGTAGATTTTTTACAATTTATACCTTTCTTTTGCTGTTGCATAACCGAACAAGCAAATTCATCCGCGTTTAAGTTGCTCCTATTACTGACGGTGGGAATTTGAATCGTAAGTGTAAGTGTTCTTCAACCATTATAGAAAATCATGGGCTTGAAGCATCATTTTATATATTTTTTGAACAGGTGGATGGTGTTGGAAACAGCGTCTTCTCTCAATTTATTCCACCTCGCGATTTACTATTATGTATAATCGATTACCATTTCATTGGTCACCATAAATAATTTCGGGTATTATAAAAGTATAAAGAAGCATATTTTAAAAACAGACCGCTGGTGCTGGAACACTATGCTTACGTTGAAGCACTACGCGGTCCATACAATAGAAGGTTCCCTCCTTGGGCAATCGGCTATGTGAAGGAATTCAACTCACCCTTTATGCTTGGAGGCTCAAGGGTGGGTTATTTTTTTTGGCCCGTTTGTAGCATTGCAACGAGTAAGCCTGCAAAGGTACACGCTAAAATCAACGCTTCAAAGACCGACACAAGCACTCCCCCTTTCTATAGAGGTATGCTGACCACCCTTGAGAAAACTTATTCTATTGATTTTTTAATTATATCATTATTCTGATAACATGTCTGGAGTTTTCTTCCAAACAGGATGATGGTCATATATGAAATTTTCATTCCTGGGTCTTCAATACTGTCAACAGGGCATTATTCTTCCTTGCAATCGACCTCGGGTGAAATGAGAAATTTCTGTTTTGATCTATCTGAATCTTTTATCGCTACTTTTATAAGAAATCTAGATCTTTTTAGCTCTCCTTTATTATATTAGCTCCACTTTTAGAATTCCCTCTTAATAGTTTTTGCATTATACAAAACAATCCTTACTATCTTTTGGCAGTAATAAGGATCATACTAAATCGGACATCCTATATTTAGGTGAGGTTATTTAAATTAATTTGGATACTAAGGCTACATTATAAAAATGAAATAAGAAAAGCTTTCTTTTTCTAAATTCCCAAAAAAGTTATCCGTAACAGGTGTCATTTAAGGAAATATTTTACACATTCAAACATTAAAAAACCCAGCTATCTTTCCTTGAGAAGATTAGCTGGGTTTCATTATTTATATTTAAGACAATCCGAATCTGCCTAGAAAAACCGATTGCCCTTTGTTCCCCAATCGATATTTATCATTCTCCATTAGTAATAACCAGAATTCTTTGTAAATTTTAAAATTTCATTTCAAATCAACAGAATGCTTAACATCTCCAAAGTTAATTGAAGTATAATGTTGCCTAGACCGCAAATTTATAGGTTAAGTCACACATAAAATAAAAACCACCAAATTATGTATTTGGTGGAGACGGTGGGAGTCGAACCCACGTCCAAAGATATCGCCACTTAAGCGTCTACGAGTGTAGTCGATATATTAATGGTTTCGCGTCTTCTTTCGCCTATCGACGGGCATCCGAAGCGCTAGCCTGATTGGTCTCTTCCATGGTCCTCAGGCGGAGGACTTCCGGCGTAGCCCACTTAGAGTGAGTCCCTTACCCTACCACATGGGCGATGGAGGGAGGAACCGCTTCGACTGTTATTAAGCAGCGAAAGCGAAGTTGTTGTTTTCTTTGCCAGTTATTATTGGCTTTGACGTTTTTACGAGGACGATCCCCTCGACTCGCAACCAAAGCTCGAACTATCCCTGTCGAATCCGTAACGTCCCCAAGATAAAAAGATGTTTTTCAGGATTTCCCTTATCAAAACATCTGAGGTGTTACATTGATTATTATAACATACGTTCGCAAAAATTCAAGATTCCCTGCTTCAATTCCAATAAGCACCAAGTGACTATCTTTATTTTTCCGGACTTTCTTCGGTATTTTGTTCTGTATTATCAACTGAACCTTCAAGTTTTTCTACTAATGATGTCATTTTTAAAAAGATTCGATAATAAGCGTAAAAAGATAAATAGGCAATGATAGAACCCATACAGAATGGAATGAAAACAGGAATATATTTAAATAACATATAAACGAACATTCCACTTAATGCAGCGATTCCAATAGTGTAATGCGGATTTCCAATCGCCAGTAAAATTGATTTTATTAAAGAATCCTTTAATTTAACTTGAAAATGAACTGTATCTGAAAAAAAGTGAACAGTAAAAGTAAAAAGCAATATAGTAATCGCTACATAAAAATAAAATGAAATTGAAGCAAATTTTACACCAGAAGTTAAAAAGTTATAAAGCCATGCAGACCATATTGGAACAATAATGATTCCTCCCAACAAGCTTCTAACATAATTCTCTTTATAATATTTCCAATACGAAGGAATAAGCGGTATGGAATTTTTTCCTAAAATCCAGTCTCTTACAACTCCAAACATTGCCGTTGTTGCAGGAAAAAAGAAAAACGGTGCTAAAACTGCAATTGTCACAATAATTAATTGAAGTTTTTCGATGGTATCTGCATATAATAAAATGAGCACAAAATAAACAATCGGCAAATTAAAAACTAGCCATACAATATTCGTGAGAACAAACTTCATAATCCATTCGGAAACAACGAGAAGTATCCTCGAAAAACCTGTATATCCCATGATGTCCCCCTTGCATACATATTTCTTTTTATTAGAATAACATAAGGGCCTTACCTCGGCACGTGTATAGAGTGTCAATTATTTGACACTCTATACGGTCCGAAGTGGCCCTATTATTTTGGCTAATTAATTACCAGCCATTTTAGCTTTATTTTCTTGCCATTTTTTAGTTTTGAACTCTAATAACTTTTCATATCCTACTGCTTTAGCATCTTTATCTGCTTGTTCTAGGATTTTGATCACTTCATCGTCGCTCTTCGCATGTACTGCTTTCGCACGAGCTTCATCATAAATATCGTTTACTCGTTGTTCAATTAAACCTTCATCAGAATCTGGCATTGGAGAAAGATTAACGAATTCTGTTGTATTATATTGTGTTTTCCAAGTTATTTGTGATTGGTATCTAGTTGCCCAGTTTTGTTGATCTTCAGGCAATGTCATCTCAAATGCAGATTTGGATTTATCAATATAAACAGTGTTTCCAGCCCATTGAAGAGGGTCCGTTTTTTGCATTAATTCGTCACGTTCTTTTACATCTGTAACGAATTTGTCAGTGAATACAGGAGCTTCTTCTATACCATCCACAGCGTGAGTTCCTTCCCAATATAAGCCTTCAGGTCCCCAGAAAATATTACGTTGACCTTCTGGACCTGTATACCAGTCTAGGAAAGCAAAGATGGCTTCAGGATTTTTCGCAGCTTTCGTAATAACACTTACGTTCCAGCCAAGCTGTGACCAGCTTCCTGTCCAAATTTTGTTTTTATCTAAGCCTTCTTTATGGAAAGGCCAAACCATGAATAGACCAGCATCAGGATCTTCTGCTCTTAATAAAGAGTCAGCTAAGTTAGAGTTTACAGTTGGACTGCTTCCTGCATAAACTGCAAATTTTCCAGTCATCACTTTTTCTTTAACTTGGTCTGCCGTTTGTGTTAAAGCATCTTGTGTAATAAGTTTTTCACGGAAAAGCTTGCTTACATATAGCATAGATTCTCTGTATACAGGATCCGCAAAAATAGAAGTCAATTTATCTCCTTGCGGAACTGCACGCATTCCAACAAATGCAGTTGTGTGATCTTCACCAAAAGCAGAATAAAGGATATCAAGACCGTCTCCTTGGCCTGGCTCATAAGGAACAATGTCAGGATACTTTTCTTTTACTTGTTTTAAGAAAGAATAGAGATCATCTGTTGTTTCTAATTTAGGAGAACCTAATTCTTTATAGATTTTTTCGTTAACAACATAACCAGAGTTACCATTTGGTTGTGATGTGTACCAGTTAGGAAACTGGTAAATATGTCCATCATCAGCACGGAGCATATTAAGAGTAGACTCCCCTGCCCATTGCTTAAGGTTTGGATACTTTTCAATGTACTCGTCAAGCGGCACTAGCATTCCAGCGTCACGAAGCTTATCTACATCTGGTCCACGGTCCATCCAGATAACGTCAGGAAGTTCATTAGCAACAATCATCGTATTGAACTTTTGAGCTGCGTTACCACCAGAGCTGATGGATTTTACGTTAACTTTTTTATTTTCTTTAATCCATTTTGAAGCGATATCTTCGCCCCATGTCGGCATTGTGTACCAATCATAATGACCGTACATCGTGTATTCTAGCTCGTCTTGACCAAGAACGAAGCCTTCGCCCTTGCCGGAGTCTTTTCCACCATTACTATTACCTTTGCTATCGCCTGAACTATCTTTAGAACAGCCAGACAATATACTGAAGGCCATAAGTAGAGCGACTAGAGATAAAGTCAAGAACTTCATCTTGTTTCTCATTATTTCTCCCCCTAGATGTCTTAAAATATATATTTAAAGCATTCGCCTTAAACCAAATTGATTACCCATCCAAAAAAATTGTATCTCTTTCTAAAATTCTAAAAAGTTTTTCTATAAAACGCTTACTTAATTAAGAAATAAAAATCACCATCGCTTGGTGTTTCTACTAAAATATATTAATATAATCTTTGTAATCCTTTTCAAAACATTCAATACATTTTGATATTACAATGGAAATATGTTACGAGAAAATCCGATGTTGTTACAATCATTCTAAACTTGGTGTAACAAATAGTCAATATGATTTTGAAAGATTTGTAGAATTTTGTAGAAAAAAACCAGAATTTTGCCAAATTAAAAGGCCACTTCAGAAATCTGAAGTGACCTTCTATTTTATTAGCTATTAATTACCAGCCATTTTGGCTTTGTTGTCTTGCCATTTTTTCGTTTTGAACTCTAACATTTTGTCATATCCGACTGCTTGAGCATCTTTTTCAGCTTGATCGAGGATTTTTAGAACTTCTTCTTCGCTCTTAGCATGAAGGGCTTTCGCTCGAGCTTCGTCATAGATTTCGTTGACACGTTGCTCAGTCATACCTTCTTCCGTTTCTGGTAGTGGAGAGAGGTTAGAGAACTCAGTACTATTACCTTGTGTTTGCCAAGTAATACTCATTTGATATCTAGTTTCCCAGTTTTGTTGATCTTCTGGCAACGTCATTTCAAATGCAGTTTTGGATTTATCAATATAAACTGTGTTACCAACCCATTGGAAGCTGTTCGTTGTATTCATCAATTTGGAAAGGTTTTCAACATCTGTTAAATATTTCTCAGTAAATACAGGAGCTTCTGCGATACCTTCAACAGCTTGTGTTCCTTCCCAATATAAGCCTTCTGGTCCCCAGAAAATAGTACGTTGACCTTCTGGACCTACCATCCAATCAAGGAAAGCAAAGATCGCTTCAGGATTTTTAGCAGCTTTCGTAATGACACTTACGTTCCAGCCAAGCTGATTCCATGTTCCAGGAGTGATTTTTTCTTTGTTCAATCCTTCTTTATGGATTGGCCAAATCATTTTAAGACTTGCATCTGGATCCTGTGCTGTTAATTGTGTATGGGCAAAGCTTGCATTTTCAGTTGGTGAGCTATCTGCATATACTGCAAATTTACCAGTAACAATTTTTTCTTTTACTTGCTCAGTTGTTTGAGTCAATGTATCTTGTGATATTAATCTTTCACTGTAAAGTTTATTCATATAAACCATTGATTCTCTAAATACTGGATCTGTAAAGATTGAAGATAGTTTATCACCATTTGGAACAAAATGACCACTCATGTACATGTTTGGATGTTCTTCTCCAAAGGCAGAGTATAGAACATCAAGTCCCCCACCTTGTCCTGCTTCAAAAGGCACTACATCTGGATATTTTTGTTTCACTTGCTTCAAGTACGCATAAAGATCATCTGTAGTTTCCAATTTTGGAGAACCGAGTTCTTTATATATTTTTTCATTTACGACATAACCTGTATTTCCATTTGGCTGTGTTGTATACCAGTTAGGGATTGCATATACATGTCCATCTTCAGCACGAAGCATGTTAAGAGTGGACTCACCAACCCATTCTTTAATGTTTGGATATTTGTCAATATACTCATCAAGTGGAACGAGCATATCTGCTTCACGAAGTCTATCCAAATCTGCGTTACGGTCTAACCAAATAACGTCTGGAAGGTCGTTACCAACGATCATCGTGTTGAATTTTTGTGCAGCATTACCACCAGAGCTAATAGGTTTTACATTAACTTTTTTGTTTTCTTTAACCCATTTTGTTGCTTCGTCTTCGCCCCATGGCGGCATTGTGTACCAGTCATAGTGACCGTACATTGTGTATTCTAGCTCGTCCTCTCCAAGAACGAAGCCGCTTTCACTTTTGTTACCAGAATCTTTTGATCCGCCTTTGTCTTCGCCTTTGCTGTCGCCACCAGCACTGTCTTTGGAACAGCCGGACAGGACACTAAAGGCCATAAGCAGAGCAACTAAAGATAAAGTCAAAAACTTCGTTTTGTTTCTCATTACTTTTCCCCCTTGATTTTTTTATATATTTAAAGCTCGCGCTTTAAACCAAGTTAATTACCCTTTCAAAGATCCAACTAATACCCCTTTAACGAAGTATTTCTGAACGAATGGGTACACACAAATAATTGGTATCGTTGCAACCATCATGGTCGCCATCGATAGGGATTTTGTAGAGACTGACTTTAATTTCTGCATATGAGACGCTGCTGTTGAATCAGCCTGTGCCATTTGCTCCGTCATGATATTGGAGCTAAGAATTTGCTGTAACATCGTTTGGATTGGCAATAATTTTTGATCTGAAATATAGATGCTTGGAGAGAACCAATCATTCCAATGATAGACAGCTGTAAATAACGACAAGGTTGCGATGACTGGACCGGATAGCGGAAGGACAATTCGGAAGAACGTTCCCCAATATCCACATCCATCAATTTTAGCGGATTCTTCCAGCCCTGAAGGCAAGCCTTGGAAGAAGGTCCGGAAGATGATCATGTTCCATACGCTGATTAAGCCTGGAATAATCATGACCCAAAATGTATTGAAAAGTCCTAACCCTCTAATCAATAAGAAAGTAGGAATCAAACCACCACTGAAAAACATCGTGATGACACAGAAAATCATATAGTAGTTTCTACCAATCAATTCTCTTCTCGACATCCCGTATGCGAAAATTGCAGTAAACATAACAGCTGTGGCTGTTCCGATTACGGTACGAAGAATAGAGATTAAAAATCCATTCAGGAGACGAGAATCCTGGAAGACGACACCATAATTGTCCAAAGAGAATACCCTTGGCCAAAAGGTGACTCCACCTTTCATCGTATCGACTCCACTGTTAAACGAGATGACCAATGCATTCCAGAATGGATAAAAGGTGACAAAAGCTAATAATGTAAGCATGATGTATATAGTAATCGACATGACTCGATCGCCAGTTGTCATTTTTAACATGTTATATCCTCCTCTTTGTCTAGCTTAGGCGCCTATCGACTTGATAAGTAAACATCTAAGTAAAAGCAGCATCTTAAGTCTGTTTGTCGATGATCAAGGCTTTCCCTTTCGCTTATTACCATAGACTTGAACCAGCTCTTCTTGATAAGAAGTTTGCCAATGTGAGCAAGCCTACGCTGATGATGGCTTTAAATAGTCCGACAGCGGTTGCATAAGAAAATAGTGAGTGCTGAATACCTCTACGATATACATACGTATCCAAGACGTCCGCTACATCCCTTACAACTGGGTTAGAACCTAAAAGGAGAATGTCCTCAAAACCAGCGTTCAATAGGTTTCCAATCGCTAAAATCATGAAAATCAAGATAACTGGCAAGATGGAAGGAATGGTGATCAAATATATTTGTTTGAATCTGCTTGCACCGTCAAGGGCTGCGGCTTCATAAAGCTGCTGATCGACACCCGCAATAGCAGCTAGGTAAACGATCGATCCAAACCCAATATCTTTCCATACATTCGTCGTAACTAAGATTGCCCAAAAATATTTAGGAATGCTTAGGAAACTGATTGGTTCGTTAACCGCTCCAATCTTTTCCAAGGCGATATTAAGGCTACCATTATCTGTCGATAATAGGGACATGACAAAACCTGACACGATAACCCAAGATAAGAAGTGAGGTAAATAACTCACTGTTTGGACAACACGTTTAAAGAACATATGTCTGACTTCGTTCAACATTAAGGCCAAAATGATCGGTGCCGGAAATCCAATAAAGAACTTCAGAAAGCTGATCACTAGCGTATTTCTCATTATTTGCGTAAATTCTGGAGCTGAAAAAAACATATTGAAATGTTTCATACCAGCCCAAGGACTTTCCGCAATCCCCTTAAAAATGTTGTAATCCTTGAATGCCATGATAATTCCGTACATCGGAATGTAACTAAAAATAAAGATGAAGATGATCGCTGGAATAACCATCAATTGGAGTTCCCATTGATTCAGCAGTCTAAAGAAGACTGATTTCTTCTTTGGCACTATCAAAACATCTTTATTTGCAACTACCTTTTCCATATCGTCTCCCCCGAACATTTCTTGATGTTTTTTATATCTTGTTACTCTTTAAAAGATTCAATCTTTAAAACGCTTACTTATTATTGTAAAAATAAAAGAAAACTCTCTCTTTACTCCCTTCGACAAAATTTGATAAGATTATAGCGCTTCCATTAAAACGTAAGAATATTCATAGTTTCATAGTTTTTACATGAAATCCCTTTCATTCATCCGCTACGAAAGACTTATTACCTAGTCTGCGATAATATTTTCCAGTTTTTTTACAAGAATCAAGTAATAAACTCGTAATTGTTATAATCATTTTAAACATGATGTAACAAATAGTCAATAAGGTTTTTAAAATTTGCAAATATTAATAGAAAAAAAATAAGGACTCGATTAACACAATAATGTGTCAAAAGCCCTATTTTTTCTACATTTTTTGCCGTTCCCGGAATGCCCTTTCTATATCACGCTTAGCTTCTTTTTGTTTTAAATCTTCACGTTTGTCGTATTTTTTCTTTCCTTTTCCGAGCCCGATTAATATTTTTGCAAATCCATTTTTCAAGTATATTTTTAAAGGAATGATAGAATATCCCTGCTCTTTCGATTCACCTATAAGCTTGTTTATTTCTTTACGATGTAATAATAATTTTCTTGTTCGAAGCGGGTCATGATTATATCGATTTCCTTGTTCATAAGGACTAATATGAGCATTATGTAAAAATAGTTCTCCGTTTTGCACTCTTGCAAAAGAATCTCTTAAATTTACTCTGCCTGCTCTAATAGATTTGATTTCAGTACCTTGAAGGACAATTCCTGCTTCGTACGTATCTTCAATAAAATAGTCATGGCTGGCCTTTTTATTTTGGGCAATTAATTTTCCTTCTCCTTTTGGCATTCGTCTTCCCCCCTCGGCAAACTGAACTCGTCTTCATATTATACATGAAATTTAAAAAGGTTAGAAGCAAGACCTCCAACCTTTTCGTACAAGAATCAGCGTTTTCCTCTACTTCGCTTTTTGCTATTTTTAGCAGGTGAATTTTCGTATGTTTTTTTCTTTTTCTTTCTTGGAGGCCTTGTGGACCATTCCTCATCTTCTGTTGAGCCTTGAGGGCCTTTCTCTTTTTTCCCAGATTTGAGTTTTACGACTTTCGTCTGTCGATTTTCATCGTTGCGCTTGCGGTTACTTTTCATTCCAACAATTTCAAAATCTATATCATGTTCCTCTTTATTTACCTTAATGACTCGAACTGTTATCTCATCACCAATCCTATAAACATTACCGGTTCTCTCGCCAATCATCGCTAAATGACGTTCATCATAACGATAGTAGTCATCGGTCATATAACTAACATGGACAAGACCTTCAATCGTGTTAGGAAGTTCAACAAACATACCGAAATTCGTTACAGAGCTAATAATTCCATCAAACTCTTCTCCGATCTTATCTTCCATATATTCGGCCTTTTTCATTTCATCTGTATCTCGTTCCGCATCAACCGCACGGCGTTCGCGTTTTGAAGAATGGTCTGCTATCTCAGAAAGCTGAGCGTGCCACTTTGCCCGCGTAGCCTCATCCAATTTCCCCTCGATTAAATATGTACGAATTAACCGATGTACAATTAAATCCGGATATCTGCGGATTGGGGATGTAAAATGAGTATAGAATTTTGTAGACAATCCAAAGTGCCCAATACTTTCGGGATCATACTTTGCTTGCTGCATCGAACGCAACATGACAGTTGAAATGACCATTTCTTCGGGTTTGCCTTGTACCGTCTCAATGATTTCTTGCAACGCTCTAGGATGGACAGAATTTGCTGTTCCACGGACAACTAGGCCAAAGTTTGTGATAAATTCAAAGAATCTCTGTAATTTTTCTTCTTTCGGATCTTCATGAATACGGTAAATAAATGGAACATCAAGCCAGTGAAAATGCTCAGCAATCGTTTCATTCGCAACAAGCATGAATTCTTCTATGATTCTCTCCCCAATGGATCTCTCTCTTATAACAACATCCGTTGGCTTTCCTTCATCGTCCACAATGACTTTCGCTTCTTTAAAGTCAAAATCAATTGCGCCGCGCTTCATGCGTTTATTTTGTAAAATTCCTTGCAGTTCCTCCATTAGTTCAAACATTGGCACAAGTGGTTCGTATTTCGACCTTAACTCCTCATCTTTATCAATCAAAATATGATTGACGTCGGAGTATGTCATCCGCTCTGTTGTTTTGATGACGCTTTGGAAAATCTCATGATTGACCACTTCTCCATGTTTGTTTAGTTCCATTTCACAGGAAAGAGTAAAGCGGTCAACTTTTGGATTGAGTGAACAAATGCCATTAGATAAGCGGTGAGGAATCATTGGAATGACACGATCAACTAAATAAACACTCGTTCCCCGTTCAAAGGCTTCTTGATCAATAGGTGATCCTTCTTTTACATAATGGCTCACATCTGCTATATGAACACCGAGTTTGTAGTTTCCATTATCTAATTTAGTCAGCGTCACAGCATCGTCTAAATCTTTTGCATCAGCTCCATCGATTGTCACAATGACTTCATCACGTAAATCGCGACGTTTCGGTATATCATTTTCATCTACTGTATCAGGGATACTATTAGCTTGTTCTAACACTTCATCTGGAAAAGCAAGTGGAAGTCCGTGCTGATGGATGATGGATAAAATATCGACACCCGGATCATTTTTATGTCCTAAGATTTGAATGATTTCGCCTTCCGCATTTTTTCGATCTTCAGGAAATGCTGTAATTTTAACAACTACTTTATGACCTTCAATCGCACCCATACTTGCATTTTTCGGAATAAAAATATCATCTGCAATTTTTTTATCATCTGGAATGACAAAACCGAAATGGCGACTTTCAACATATGTTCCTACAACTTCTTCAGAGCCGCGCTTGAGGATTCGAATAACAGTACCTTCACGGCGGGATCCAGATGACTCTCCGGTCACCCTTACTAAAACACTATCTCCATGCATCGCGCCATTTTTTTCATGCGGCGGAATGAAAATGTCATCTAGACCTGATTCGTCTGGAATAAGGAAAGCAAATCCTTTCGCATGTCCTGATAGCGTTCCCCTTACAAGATTCATTTTTTCAGGGAGGCCGTAACGATTACTTCTCGTCCTTACGACGAGTCCTTTTTCCTCCATTTGCACAAGAGCTTTAACAAGATTTTTAAATTCGGCAGCATCTTTAATTTCAAATGCTTCTTCCAATTCTTGTACGGTAAGAGGTTTATAAGCCTCTTCTTTCATATATGATAAGACCTTTTCGAAATCCAGTTCTTCCATCCTTCCAACCTCCTTGTAGGTCTACACTGACCAATCAAGCCCATTTAGAAAATGTAATATATCATCATGGAGCATCTCTTTTTCAGGGCCAAGTGTGATGACATGTCCAGAGTGCTCGTACCATTTAATATTTTTATGTACGGATTCTGCTTCTTCGTAAATAATATTTGCACTGTTTTCGTTGATCATTTTATCGTTACGCGCTTGAACAACGAAAAGAGGAGCATATGTCATATCAACGTTATCGCGAACATCAGCAATTAAACCTTGAAGTGCTTTTAATGTTTCCATTGGCGTCTTTTGGAAATCTTCCATTTCTTGCGATATTTGTTTCTCTGATTTTCCCTCGAACTGTTTATATTCTTTGGCATAATCTAAGATTCCTGCGTACATAACTTCTTCACTTTTAATATACATAGGAGCACACATTGGAATTATTCCCTTTACTGGTACAGTGTAACCTAGTTTCAAAGAAAATACCCCACCTAACGATAGACCCGCAACTGCGATTTCATCAAAACCTTTTTCTTTTAAAAATTGGTATCCTTCCATAACATCTTTCCACCAATCATCGGGACCGGTATGAACTAATTGCTCTGGGGGAACTCCGTGGCCTTTATATTGTGGGGCGTGACTTGTATATCCATTTTTTTCAAGATAACGACCAAGCTGTCTTACATCAGCGCTATTCCCTGTAAATCCATGTAATAAAAGTACTGCTCTTTTCCCCGCTTCAAACGTAAACGGCTGGGGTGGTTTTATTTTCATTATGTAAACACCTGCTATTCTGTTAATCAATATAGTTTATTTTTATCAAAGAGCGTAGAAACAATCCAGAAATATGATTTTATTGTATTGTTTCCCGGTTCTTTTTTTCGACCGTTTCAAGTAAAAAATCGGGATTGTCACAAATATTGTTCTATTGATCTTGAATCGTACAAGAACTCTGGCGTTTGTCACACTAATAGTTCGATTAGTCTTGGATCGCACAAGAACTTCCGGTGTTTGTCACAGTTCTTGTTCGATTGGTCTTGAATCTCTGTGCTTATTTAATAAGAGACTGAATAAAGTCAGAACTCTATTCAAGTTGAGCCAAACGAAGAACAAAATTCTTAAGTTGCCCATAAAAAAGAAAAACCTGGCCACATGAGACCAGGTTACTCTCTTTATACTGAAAGAAATGAAACGGCAATTGTTAATAGGAAAAACAGTACTGACAATACGACCGTTATACGATGGAGGATAAGGTCCATTCCGCGCGCTTTTTGCTTTCCAAATAGCTGCTCGGCTCCACCGGAAATCGCTCCGGAAAGTCCAGCGCTTTTTCCTGATTGTAATAAGACAACACCAATAAGTCCAATAGAAACAATAATTAATAAAGTGATTGCTAATGTATGCAACATCTTAACGTACACCCCCTGAAACGAACATAAGAAGATACATTAAATGTATCACAAATATATACAATTGTACAAGAGTTAAAAAAGAAAGAGCCAGTTCGAAAACTGACCCTTCTCATCTTACCTAATGTTATAGAAAGTTTTTGCGCCTAAGTATTGTGCAGTATCTGCCAATTGATCTTCAATACGAAGAAGTTGGTTGTATTTCGCTACGCGATCTGTACGGGAAGGAGCACCTGTTTTAATTTGTCCCGCGTTAGTTGCAACTGCAATGTCAGCGATTGTGCTGTCTTCTGTTTCACCAGAACGATGGGAGATAACGGCTGTATAGCCTGCACGCTTAGCCATTTCGATCGCATCAAACGTTTCTGTCAATGTACCGATTTGGTTAACTTTAATCAGAATAGAGTTTCCTACTCCTTCTTCAATTCCGCGAGAAAGTTTTTCTGTATTCGTTACAAACAGATCGTCCCCAACGAGTTGAACTTTTTTACCGATGCGCTCTGTTAAAAGTTTGTGACCAGCCCAGTCATTTTCATCTAAACCATCTTCAATGGATACGATTGGATACTTGCCAACAAGCTCCTCATACCAGTCAACCATTTCTTCAGAAGTTCTCACGATGCCTTCTCCACTTAAGTGGTATTTTCCATCTTCTTTGCTGTAAAGTTCAGAAGATGCTACGTCCATCGCTAATTTCACTTCTTCACCTGGTTTGTAGCCAGCTTTTTGGATGGCTTCCATAATTGTTTCAAGAGCTTCTTCGTTGGATTTTAAGTTTGGAGCAAATCCACCTTCGTCACCAACAGCTGTATTAAGACCTTTATCTTTTAATACGGATTTTAGGCTGTGGAAAATTTCCGCACCCATACGTAATGCCTCTTTAAAAGTAGGAGCACCTACAGGCATAATCATGAATTCTTGAATATCAACGTTATTGTCTGCGTGCTCGCCGCCGTTTACAATATTCATCATTGGTACAGGAAGTTGTTTAGCATTGAATCCTCCGAGGTATTGATATAATTCAAGACCTAAGAAGTCTGCTGCCGCACGAGCTACTGCCATGGATACACCTAGAATAGCATTTGCACCAAGTTTTCCTTTATTATCTGTTCCATCAAGTTCAATCATTGTTTTATCAATGCCAACTTGATCTGTAACATCAAAACCGATGATTTCTTCAGCAATAATATCATTTACATTATTAACAGCCTTTTCTACACCTTTGCCAAGGTAGCGGCCTTTGTCTCCGTCACGGAGCTCAACTGCTTCATATTCACCTGTTGAAGCACCACTTGGAACTAGTGCGCGTCCGAACGCTCCTGATTCTGTGTAAACTTCAACTTCAATTGTTGGATTACCGCGGGAGTCTAGTACTTCGCGAGCATAAACTTGAGTAATGAATGGCATGAAAATCTCTCCTTGTTAATAATTTTTTTAAAACAAATTTTATTATTCCTCAATAAGTGTGGATCCTGTCATTTCTTTTGGCTGATCTAAATTCAATAAATCAAGCATAGTTGGAGCAAGATCAGCAAGAATCCCACCATCTCTCACTTTTATACCATTTTTAGTAATAATAACTGGAACAGGATTTGTTGTGTGAGCTGTCATTGGAGTGCCTTCAAGCGTGACAACTTCATCTGAATTTCCGTGATCCGCTGTAATAATCGCTGATCCACCTTTAGAAAGAATCAAATCTACGACTTTGCCAAGGCATTCATCAACTGCCTCAATAGCTTTTATAGTGGGTTCAAGCATCCCAGAGTGACCAACCATATCTGGATTAGCAAAGTTCAAGAGTATGGCATCAAAACGATCGTCTTCGATTTGTTCACATAAAGCCTCAGTCACTTCATATGCGCTCATTTCTGGCTTTAAGTCATAAGTAGCGACTTTCGGTGAATTGATTAAAATTCTTTGCTCACCTGGGAATGGCTCTTCTCTTCCACCATTCATAAAAAAGGTAACATGTGGATATTTTTCCGTCTCAGCTATTCTAAGCTGTGCTAACCCATTATCAGAAATCACTTGGCCAACTGTTTGATCTAAATTAACAGATTTAAAGGCAACATATCCGTCAACTGTTTCAGAAAAATGAGTCATACAAACAAAGTAAAGATGCTTTGGACGATTTTCACCGCGATTAAAAGCTGTGAACTCTTCGTTTGTAAAAACGTTGGAAATCTGAATGGCACGATCCGGACGGAAATTGTAAAAAATGACTGTATCCTCATCTTCCACAGTTGCAATCGGTTTTCCGTTTTCATCAACCATCACAGAAGGTATGACGAATTCATCAAAGATTCCGTGAGTATATGAGTCTTCCACTAATTCCAATGGATCCGAATATACCGGACCTTCTCCATATGCCATCGCACGGTAAGCTTTTTCTACACGATCCCAGCGTTTATCTCTATCCATTGAATAGAAACGTCCAGAAATAGTAGCAAATTGGCCTACTCCATATTCCTTTATTTTTTCTTGTGTTTCTTTAATGTATTTTTCCGCCGTTTGTGGACCAACGTCACGACCGTCAAGGATTGCATGAATATAAACATCTTTGACACCTTCGTCAGCAGCTAGCTTTAATAGAGCCCATAAATGACTGATATGACTATGGACTCCTCCATCAGAAAGCAATCCGAAAAGATGCAGCTTCTTTCCCGTTTTCTTTACATGTTCTATTGCTTGAAGAAAAGTATCATTTTTTTCAAACTCGCCATTGCGAATAGCGATATTAACACGGGTTAAGCTTTGATACACAATTCTCCCTGCACCAATATTTAAATGCCCTACTTCAGAATTCCCCATTTGACCTTCTGGTAGTCCAACTGCTTCACCACAGGCTGTAAGCTGGTTATGCGGATACGTATTCCAATAGCGGTCAAAATTAGGCTTTTTCGCTTGAGCAACAGCATTTCCCATTGTTTCTTTACGACAGCCGAATCCGTCTAGGATGATGAGTGCAACAGGTGCTTTCTTACTCATTAGATTGCCGCCTCCAATAGCTGTAGGAATGAGCCCGCCTCTAAGCTTGCACCGCCTACGAGCGCACCATCAATATCTGGTTGATTCATATATTCTTTAATATTTTCAGGTTTTACGCTGCCGCCGTATTGGATTCTAATTGCATCAGCTGCAGATTTTGAAAAATTCTTTTTCACTACTTGGCGAATGTGTGCACAAACTTCATTCGCATCTTCTGCTGTAGATGATTTCCCAGTTCCAATTGCCCAAATTGGTTCATATGCAATAACTGTTTCTTTTACTTGTTCTTCGGACAACCCTTGTAATGCCTTTTCTACTTGTTTTTCAACAAGCTCTTTTGTTTCATTGTTTTCTCTTTGCTCTAACGTTTCTCCAACACAAACGATTGGGATCAAGTTATGATTAAACGCAGCATGTGTTTTTTGATTAACGGTTTCGTCCGTTTCAGCAAACATTTCTCTTCTTTCTGAGTGGCCAAGAATTACATATGAAACGCCGAGATCTTTTAAAGCGACTGGACTGATTTCCCCGGTAAAAGCACCACTTTTTTCAAAATGCATATTTTGTGCGCCAACTTCAACCTGTGTACCTCTAAGCACATCTACTAATTGGCCAAGGAACAATGCAGGTGAACAAACAACAGAATCTACTTGATTTTTTGCAGGTACTTTATCTTTTACCTCATTTGCAAAATCGAGTGCTTCCTGCAACGTTTTATTCATTTTCCAGTTACCGGCAATGATTGGTTTTCGCATTTTTTTCATCCTTTCAAAACCGTTTTTCTATTTATCATCCAAAGCAGCGACACCAGGCAATACTTTTCCTTCCATGAATTCAAGAGAAGCACCGCCACCTGTAGAAATATGACTCATTTGATCTGCAAGTCCAAATTGCTCCACTGCTGCTGCTGAGTCACCGCCACCAATGACGGAGTATGTATCTTTCGCATCTGCAAGTGCTTCAGCAATGGCTTTTGTTCCATTTGCAAATGGCTCCATCTCGAACACACCCATTGGTCCATTCCAAATAACAAGCTTAGAATCTTGAATCACTTTTTTATAAAGTTCCCGAGTTTTCGGACCGATATCCAATGCTTCCCAGTCTGAAGGAATTTCTTTAATTGATACGATTTGAGTATTGGCATTTACAGAAAAGTCATCAGCAATGACAACATCTTCTGGCATGTAGAAGTTAACACCTTTTTCTTTCGCTTTTGCAATAAAAGAATTTGCTAAATCAAGCTTATCTTCTTCTAATAAAGACTTACCCACTTCGTGACCTTGCGCTTTAATGAACGTATACGCAAGTCCTCCGCCGATAATAAGGTTATCAACTTTATCGAGCAAATTGTCGATAACGCCAATTTTATCCTTTACTTTAGCCCCACCGATAATTGCTGTAAATGGACGTTCTGGATTGGAAAGAGCTTTGCCAAGCACTTCTAATTCCTTATCCATTAAAAAGCCTGCAGCTGATGGAAGAAACTTTGCAATTCCTTCTGTGGATGCATGAGCGCGATGTGCAGCACCAAAAGCATCATTGACGTATACATCAGCTAGCTCAGCAAATGCTTTTGCTAGTTCAGGATCATTTTTTTCTTCGCCTGGATAAAAACGAACATTTTCTAGTAAAATGACGTCCCCTTCTTTTAGGCTGGAGATTTGTTCTTTTACATTTTCTCCGTAGGCTTCATCAGCTTTTCCAACTTTTTTATTTAATAATTCGGAAAGACGTTCAGCAACTGGTGTAAGTCGTAGCTCTTCCTTCACTTCACCCTTAGGTCTTCCTAGGTGACTCGCCAATATGACGATAGCGCCTTGCTCCGATAGATATTGGATAGTAGGCAAAGCCGCTTTAATCCGTGTATCATCCGTTACTTTTCCTTCACTCATCGGAACGTTGAAGTCTACTCGGCAAAATACACGTTTTCCTTTTACGTCAATATCTTTAATTGATTTTTTATCCATCACGCAAGCCTCCCTTAATTGAAATGCGTAAGCGCCTTGCTCATCGACGTACAGGCCCGCAGGATGCGGGTCCGTCGACTTTGCCACAGGATGTGGCGTTTTTAGTCGACGTTCCTTCAAAAGCCTTTGACTGAGATATAGGAAACACGACGAGGAACGAGTCGATGTTGACTTATCGTAGGGAAAAGGACAAGAAGTTTGCTAGTCGATAGGCGTTGGAGCTAGACATAAAAATAATATGAAAAAAGGAGGGGATTGTATCCCTCTCCCCATTGTCCATTATAAATCGCGCACCGAAGATTTCCAATTATTCGTGTGTTTATTACAAACCTTGTTTTGCAATATATGCTGCTAGGTCAACAACACGGTTAGAATATCCAGTTTCATTGTCATACCATGAAAGTACTTTTACCATGTTTCCTTCCATTACCATTGTAGACAATGCATCGATTGTAGAAGAATGAGCGTCGCCATTGTAGTCTGTTGATACAAGCGGCTCTTCAGTGTATGCCAAAATACCTTTTAAATCGCCTTCAGCTGCTTCTTTAAGAGCTGCATTTACTTCTTCAACTGTTACTGATTTTTCAAGTTCTGCAACAAGGTCTACAACTGATACATTTGGTGTAGGAACACGCATTGCCATACCGTTAAGTTTACCTTTTAACTCAGGTAGTACTAGCGCAACAGCTTTAGCAGCTCCTGTTGAAGTTGGGATAATATTTTCAGCTGCCGCACGTGCACGACGATAGTCTTTATGTGGCAAGTCAAGAATTTGTTGGTCATTTGTATAAGCATGAACAGTCGTCATCATACCACGTACAATACCAAATTTATCATTTAATACTTTTGCAAATGGAGCAAGACAGTTAGTTGTACATGATGCGTTAGAAAGTACATGATGGTTTGCTGCATCATATTTATCTTCGTTTACACCCATAACAATTGTAATGTCTTCGCCGCTTGCTGGTGCAGAAATAATAACTTTTTTCGCACCTGCTTCAAGATGTTTTGCAGCATTATCGCGATCTGTAAAACGACCAGTTGACTCAACAACGATATCAACACCTAGGTCACCCCAGCCAAGTTGAGCAGGGTCACGTTCAGCTAGAACTTTAATGCGATGATCGCCTACAACGATTGTGTCACCGTCAACAGATACTTTTTCTTCTAATTTTCCGTGAACAGTGTCATATTGCAATAAGTGAGCAAGCATATTCGCATCTGTCAAATCGTTTACTGCTACAATTTCCACTTCTGGATTATTGAGTGCTGCACGGAAAACATTTCTTCCAATTCTACCGAAGCCGTTAATTCCAACTTTTACTGCCATGATAATATCCTCCTTTAATTTAAAACATTATTTTTATATTAAAAAGGATCCATCAAGAAAGCCATAGGAAAATGATTATCGACTTTCCTCTACGGATGCCCCTTTAAAAACTCTGATGCGGCGCCTTCATCCGTAATAAGTATTGTCGTTTTCGGCGCACCTTTCATATAGGCCTTTATTGCTTTTGCTTTTGATTTTCCCCCAGCTGCTGCAATGACACAAGGCTTTTCCTCCAAGTCGGAAATCTGCATGCCAATAGTGGGTACTTTATGTACTATTTCCCCATTTTCGTTAAAATAATAGCCAAATGCTTCACCAACTGCATTTTCTTCTATTATTTTTTTCATGGCTGTTTTACTCGTCCTTCTTCTTCCAGCCATCGTCAAGGCATCGCCTATCCCATGAAGAACAATGTTTGCCGACTTAATCATGTCTAAAACTTCTGTAATAGCTGGTTCTTTAAGCAATGAATAATACACTTCAAGACCAACCTCATCAGGTACATATAAAACACGATGTAAGCCGCCTGTTTTTTCTGCCATTGTGGCGCAGATGACATTGGCTTGGTTTTTTACATCCTCCCCAATTCCTCCGCGAGCCGGAACGAAAATGAGGTTTCTTCCCTCTCCAATATCACTCGAAAGCATTTCAGCCGTGCACGCCATTGTCGTTCCACCTGTTACAGCGATAATATTATCCTTATCAAGACAGCTGCTTAATATATCCGCAGTCGCTTTTCCGATTTCCTCTTTAACGAGTGGTGTTTCATCGCTATCCCCAGGAACGATAACAACTTTACTAACGCCAAGTATTCTTTTTAAGCTATTCTCCATTTCACTAATACCGGTGATTTCTCTCATCATTTCATCCAGTTCCAACAGCAGTTTCATCCCTATTGGAGTAACCATCATCCCCGCCGTTTTAATACTGATGAGCTTGCGGGCTTTTAGGAATTCGGCTTCACTGCGTAGAACTCGTTCAGTCATGCCGAGCATATCTGCTAGTGTCCTTCGTCCGACCGGCTCCGTTAAACGGATTGAGCGAAGAATTTGATAGCGTTTCTGCATAACAGAAAGCATATCAGGCACGATTTGAGACTGAATTTTTAATAATGAGTGCATAAGATTGGCTCCTTCTAAATCGCAGGGTCAAATTATGTCCCAGTAAGACATATTGCGTCCCATCACCAACAAAAAAAAATGATTTAATAGCTATTTCTTATTTTAGCACTCGGTTATATATATTTCAAATCATAAATGATTTAATTTTTCCTCAATTGTTAAAGGGTCAATCATGCCATATTGCACAACTTCACCGTTAATCTCCACGACAGGTATCATTAATCCATATTTTTCAGTCCATTCGTCACTCGTCTCAATATCCCTTTCGATAATTTGAAATGAATGTTCTTTCTGAAGGTGCTGAAGGATCAATTTTGCGTCTACACATAAAGGACAACGATTACGGGTGTAAAAAATAACTTCCATATGATCACATTCCTTTGCAATTGTTTCTTTTATTATAACAGTCTAAAGGGAAAAATCCCCCTCTAAGTGAGGAGGATTTACTAGGTACTGTCTGTATAAACCTCATAAATTGATTGACGACTTTGAATTAATATAATCATATTAAAAACCACCTTTCATTATTTTTTGAAAAAAATTAGTATGGACGATACATGGAAATTTGACGATCTTTAATTTCATCATACATTTTCTCCATTTTTTGATGATGAAGCGCTTCTTGAACTGAGATATGGCGCCTTTTAATTGTAATTGTAAAAAAAATAATATTTAGTGTCATTTTGATTCACCTCCTTTAAAAGTCATTTATATCCAAAATCGGCACAAAAAAACCGCATGAAGACTGGCTTCTGCGGCATATGCACACGAAAAAAGCCGCAAGAAGACACTCCTTCTGCGGCTTAAAAGGGCATAGAAAAGCCGCAGGAAAATACATTCTCCCTGCGGCTTGGATATTTTATGGTTGTTTAGAAATTAAGCAGTCCATTCCCCGTAGGTCGAATTTGTAAACATATTTAATTGCACTTGATTTAATAATTTAACTGCTTTCATTTTTTATCCGACCTCCTTTGAGAATTTTTTACCTACCTTGGTAAGTATATCCAATTAAAATATATTTGTAAACAGTTTTTCAAAAAATATTTTCATAAATAAATAACCCACCATTTAAATGGTGGGTAAAAAAATATTTTGAATCTATGAAAACCTAGATCAATAACTAGTAGCGCCCTCGGAGGGAATCGAACCCCCAGTACAAGAACCGGAATCTTGCGTGTTATCCGTTACACCACTGCTGATAAAATCGCCTACAAACGCAGTAATGACGCTAGGTGATCGCATAAGCTACCGTAGTGCTTCGTGTTACTCCGAATGATTTACGTAAGGTTAGAGTAGCACACCGTAATTTATCCGTCAAATGCCGTCGTATAAAAGGATAATAAACGGGCATCGTCGAATATAAAATGCGAGGTGATTTTTATATGCGTGTGATAAACCGCTTGAAATCTTTCCGCCATAAATACGAAATGAATCAGACGGAGTTTGCCGATTACCTCGGAATTGCCTCCGATCAATATAACCGATATGAACGAAACAAGCGCCAGCCTGTTCTCGAAATCGCTCTCCGAATATCCGAACGTTTAGGCGTGTCCGTTAACGAAATATTCTACTTTACAGATTCGGATGGGCCGCCTGCTTCCGAGTAAATACTTTTGTAGGTACAGGCATTTATACTGCGGTAACTACATAGGTATATGATAAGTACCTACTTAAGTAGCGCTACCCAAGTATTTCGACGTTCGACGCATATATGACGCAGTTTTAAAAATATGTTTAGTGAGCGATAGCGAACGGAAGGAAAGGATGGGGAGGGCGAGGGGAAGGAAAACCAAAGGAGGAAAACGAAATGATTGCGATTGACTGGTTATTCGTCGCGGGCGCATCTAGCATCGTCGGCATGGCGCTTATTGAACGGCTTGCCGGCGAATATGGATTTCGATGGATTGGCACGTTATTAAAAATCGGCTTAACAGTCGCGGCTTACGGAACGGGCCTATATTTTCTCGATATTATTGCGGAGGTGTTTCTTCGATGATTCGAAACTTAAATCTGCGCCGTAAGCTCGTCAAAGCCGTACGCCTCGCAGCCGATACCGAGCCGAAGATTTATCACGTAAGCGATACGAAACTCATATTCGCTATACCGCACGGCATTGATCCGGCTTCATTGCACGAAAAGGCGTACGTATTCCGGCAAGTATTCGGCGAGGATTGCGAACTTGTCGGCGATTTAAAACGGTTCGACTTGACGATTCCCGCGCGCCCATTGCCCGCAAAGCTGGCGTACAATTTCGAAGAATGGCGCGAAGATATAAGCGAGTTGGCACTTCCGATAATATGCGGAATCAATGCGCTAGGTCGACGACTGTATTACGACTTAGCAGAACGTCCGCACTTGCTTATTTCTGGCGAAACTGGCTCCGGCAAGTCGTCGTTACTGCGTGCGATTATTACGACGTTGTTATTATCGAAGGAACCGGAGGAAGTCCGTTTATTGCTTGGCGACTTAAAACGGAGCGAGTTCGGATTATTCCGCAACTTGGCGCACGTCGACGCGGTATGCGTTGATAAGACGCAATTAGAACGCGAGCTTAAGTTAATTAAAGTCGAAATGGAACGGCGCGGAAACTTGCTCGACGAAACCGGCGCGACGCATATTAGCGAGCTTTCCGAAAAGTTACCGTACTATATCGTAGCAATCGATGAAGTCGCCTTATTGCGGAAGGAAAGGCGCATAATGGAAATAATCGAGGATATTTCGAGTATAGGGCGGAGTTTGGGCGTCTTATTAATCCTATCGATGCAGCGACCGGATTCGAAGGTACTCGAAGGACGCCTCAAAAATAATTTGACCGTACGCATTTCCGGCAGACAGTCGAATAAGACGAACGCAAATGTCGCAGGCTTGCCGGGCGCTGAACGGATTAAGCAGACGGAACGCGGACGAATGTTAATCGATATAGACGGCGTTTATAGGCGTTTTCAAGCGCCGTGGCTCGCTTATAAGGACGCGCGAGACATATTAACCCACTTGCGCGTAAAACCGTCAGAGTCAAGCGATAAGGCGATAGAAACACTCGTCGAAGAAACGCCACTATTCGGAGTGTTAGACGGAGGTGATTTCGATGCGGAAGCGTGATAAAGCGATACTCGACGACTTAGTACGTTTCCGTGCGCTTACGCGTAATCAGATTATCGATATACACTTCGGAGATTTACGGAATCCCGTCGCCAACGCTAACGCGGTCATGCTTCGATTATATCGCCAAGGATACGTCGAAAGGACCGCAGATTATAAGCAATACGTTTACTTTCCCGCGGACGGAACTCTGCGGAAGGATAGTGCGAAATTACGCCATTTCCTCGCTATTGCGGACGTTTATATACGTATGCGGAAACTCGGCGGACTAAAACGCTTCAATGTCGAACCGAAATACGGTAAGGGATACGCAGAGCCGGACGCGTTCGTTATATGGCGAGGATCGCCGTTCTTTATCGAAGTACAACGGTCGATATATTCGGAGAGACAGATTGCGGATAAGGTTGCGCGATATGAGGCGTTGGCGCGTTCGGGGGTTATCGAAAAGGAAGCATGGCAGCCGAAAGGAAAGACGGTTATGCCCGCGGTAATTATGCTAACGGAAACGCGGTATGCTATCGAAAGTAAGACGGTGAGGTTCGTTCAAGTTGCGGATATAGGCGAATTAATTCCGAAAGTGAAACCAAAGATCGAAGGTATCCGTATGAAGATTAGTTGAACAAGCGATGGAAAAATAGTAAAATTAAGGTAAAAGGAGTGAAATAACGTTGAAGGAAAAGGAGAAGAAGCCATTTTATAAGCGTTGGTGGTTTATTGTTATAGCAATATTTATCGGACTAGGAATCATCGGTAGCTTTATGCCTGATGAAGATAAAGAAGTAGTTGAGGCAAAAATAGAAGTTAAAGCGAAAGAAAAAGCGACTAAACCGGAAACAAAGACGAAGGATGAAGCTAAACCAAAGTCGGAAGAAAAGCCGTCATATAGCGAAGAAGATGAAAAGTTATTATTAGAGGATTACTTGCGATACGCCAGCGAACAAGAAGGATTATTACTCGACATCAAGCCTCTAAATGACGATAACTACGACGTGGTTTACGCGACAGTTGTAAATGAAGTTAAAATGCTTACGGACAATGAAAAACAATATCTAGTAGACGAATGGGGAAAATCGATTACTAATCTTACAAACGTTTGGCTATATAAAGGCAATAAAGATAATTCTCCTAGCGTATTTTTTAAGTACGAGGACGGCAACCGTCTTGCTGATCCGAAAATGTTGGGCGGATGGAAAATAAAATAATAAAACCGCGACCCGTCCGCAATGGATAGGTCGCGTTTCGCGTTATTTAATCGAAATGTATCCGGTAAGGACTTTCGAATGATTTCCGAAATTGTCCGTTACGGAACATTCGTGGTAGTATGGGCCGGACAGTTTCGTGGTATCTTCCGGGTCTAGCTTGATTTGTACCTCGTTATTCACGATCGTTATACCGTCATTCGTTCGTTTGGTCAACGGAGTATTACGAATAAACCATGAAACGCTCAAACCGGATAGGTCGGAAATTCCTTCGATTGGAAAGCGAATATATTTCGTATCTCCGGAGTACATCGTGAAATTCTGATTTTCCATTGTCACATTAACGTCACCTCTTAATTGGACGAATAAATTACGCTTTGCTTTTACATAAATCTCTAACGATTGCTGCGCAACTAAATAAACGTATAACTCACGTTTTGCATTTAAATTAATAATCCCGATAATTGGCTCGCCATCGTGTATGTTAAATATTCCAGATGCTTCGAATAATACCTGTGCTAATCTAATGACTGATGGTTGTAAATCGAATAGGCTTGTACTTTTTGGGGATAAATCCGAAAGTAATAGTTTTTGAGAATTAGTAGTAAATAATCCTTTTGTGATTGTATTAAGTCTCACATTTGCAGTTCTTTTTGTATTTACAGCTAAACCACTTTTACTAATAAAACTCATAGTTACAAATATCGATTTGCTATCTCCTGCAAAGATAAATACATTTCCATTACTCTTAAAATCCGCATTACTGTTTATGATTTTAATAAATTGTAAGTTTAATTTCGATTCTGTATTTAATTGCAATGTAGTTGTGGCTACTTTTGTATTTCCACTATTTACAAATATCGTACTTTTACCAAGTACATTAAAATTAGTTGATTTAGTTATTTGTCCATTTACGCTTAATAATCCCTTACCATATGTTTCAATAATTACTTGAATTAGTTTTTGCACTGTTAATATTAAATTACTACTAATCGTAATATCTAATACAGCAGATTTAATTCTATTTGTATTTGCGACTATTAAACCTTTACCAGTTACATTAAAATTGATTGATTGTTCTCGTTTAGGAATTGCATTTAAAACATTAATACTATTTATACTTAATGTTGTATTGTGTATTATTTGTTTCTTTTCTACTGTTGCATTTACATTAATTTTGCCGGTGCCTTTGACATTTAAACTAGAATTATGCGTTTCTGGTACTGTGAATTCTGAAACACTATAATCATCGTAAACTTGGCTACCTTGCCCTGTTGCTAAACCTTGATACGTATTGCCTTGCAAAAAAGTTGTAGTTGCTGACATTATGTTTTTATCATTTAAAAACACATCTATTAAATTGTTATTAACAACAGCTTTTATTGTTCCGCTTGCTCTTTCGCCAACCGTACCATTATAGCGAGCTAATGATTGCCAATTGCCACTACCATATGAAGTAATTCCCCAAACTCCACTACTGTTGCCTTCTATAAATAAGTAATCTCCACGTGAAGTATCTGCCTTTAAAATTATTTGTAAATAACCGTTCGGAGTTAAAAACTTAACCTGTAAAATAAAGTTACTTAAACCTGAATTTATTACTAATCCTGCATCATCCGGGTCTAAATTAACTTCTGCTGTATTATTTGTTATCCTGCCCCTACCACTATTAAATGACTGCCACGTTTGCCCTGTGTCCGCCCTTCCTAAACCTGTTGTAGATATAGTGGTATTAGCTCTATTAAAACTATCATTCAAAATAGTAGTCATCTAACTATCACCTACAAACCAATTAATCACTTCCTCTTGTTTTAAACCTCTTACCTCGCAAGCCTGTTCTATATCGGTGACTTCTTGTAAATGTTCTTTCTGTTCACTCGTCGCTATTATATAAGTTCCACACGTATTGCATATATGATCCGGATTCCATACATACGCACCGTCAAAGTCAGGACGATACGGATTATTTCTCGTACCGTCCCCGACCTTATTAATCAAGTAATAAAACATCAATCAAAACCTACTGATAAACTTCCACTAGGTATTCTTAAAATATCACCGTTTGCTACGGTTTTACTTTCGCCTAGTGGACCTTGGAATAACGGATTTCCTCCCGTTGCTGCATCCCATATAGTAGCATGCGTAATAGTTGCGCTCGCCGTAATATCCCAATTTAAATCCGCTGTACTAGCACCTGTTCCGTTTGTCGGCGCACCTAGAGTTAATGCTTTGCGCGCATATCCCGGCATTTGTGCCGTGGTTAATTCTCCTACGTTACCTGCTTTTGTTGGATTAGCTGTGTGCAAGCCGACGTACACGTTTGTCGGTGAAGTCCATGCTGTTTTTCTAAGTGTGTGGTCGACTAACTTATTCGCTAAGAAAGTCGTTAAGTTCATTTTTTAATTTTCTCCCCACATTGTAATTTTTAGTTTACGCAATAAATACGCTAAATCCTTTTTTCTTCAATTCCGCCGCCACCTTATCGGCGTTAGCTTTAACGGAATACGCTCCGATTTGCACCTTATATAATCCGCCTTCGACAGCGATATAAGGCGTATATCCTGCGCGCTTTGCCTTCGCTGCTTCGGCGTCAGCGTTCGCCTTTTTCGAATAGGCTCCGATTTGAACGCGGTACAATTTCGTAGGTTTAGCCGGCGTTGGCTTTGGCGCAGTTGATTGCGGCTTAACTGGCGCTGGCTTCGTCGGAGTTACGACTACCTTTTTCCGCTTTAATCCGTATTGAGCGATTAGCCCATTCGCGATGGCTTGCGCGCATTTTCGTCGATAATCATCCGATTTTAATAACGCAAGTTCTTCGCGGTTATCCATAAAGCCGCACTCAACAAGGATTGCCGTCATTTTCGATTCGCGCAGTACGTGAAAGTCCGCAGTCTTTACGCCTCGATTACGTAAGCCAGTTAACTCGATAAGCTCGGCCTGTACCTTTGTCGCAAGTGCACGCGCCTCTTTCGGATTAGTCTTATAGACGAACGTTTCAATTCCGCCGCCCGTATGCCATTTGCCTGCGAGTGCGTTTGCGTGAATCGAAACGAATACGTCGGCTTTCCAAGAGTTAGCCGCGTCCGTGCGCGCCTTCAATGCTACGTCATTCTTTCCGGTCGGATCATGCGTAAACTTAGTCGATACGCCTTCGTAGTTCGTTAGTTCAGCGTCTAAATAGCGCGTGACTGCCGCGTTAAAATGATGCTCGCGCATTGAATCGTCGGGCGCTCGTTTGCCGGGCGTATTGTTCGAATGCCCTGCGTCTATAATTACTTTTAAGTTAACCAACAATTTCCGCCTCCTTTAAAAATCTTCCGCTAATTTTACAACGTCTTAATTCCGCCTGTAATCTTAACTCGTCCAAATGTTCATTCACATGACAAATCTTACATAGAACTTCTAAGTTATTTATATCGTTATTCTTACGATTTCTGTCTTTGTGATGAACTTCTAAGTTAGTTGTTCCTTCACACCTATTGCAAACTTCACCGTACACCTTAAACGCCTTATCTCTATAAGTTTCTACACCTTTAAAATTCGGAGCAAGTTTTCCTTTCATACCGTACATAGGGTTATTTTTACCACTAACATCCGCATGGTTTTCACTTATCTTCTTACGAACTTCCGGGCACTTGGTAGGATTATTATTTATATTCCTAAAAGTAGTTCCGCAAGATATTGAACAAAATTTTCCGCGTCCCTTCTTTATTAGGGAAGGATAAACTTCGAAAACTTCTCCGCATTGTAAACATTCGCGCTCTACCAAATAGTTCGTCTCACTTTCGTTTATTTTAAAAATCCGCTTCTTAGCGCGGTGAATCGTACATTTTAGCGCGTACGCTGTCCGCTATACCCTTCGTCGTCGGATCGTTGAGCGCATTCCATACGCTGACTCCGATAAGTCCGACTACATACGGATTAGATAGCGCGTCGATTAATAGGTTTCCTAGTCCGACCCAAGTCGTTAAATCCTGCGTCGTTAATCCGAAGTAAGCGAGTATCGGCGTGAGAATTGCGAGTAATAGTTGCGCTACGAATACCGGATTTTTAAATCGTACTTTTAAGTTCATCTTCGAAATTCCTCCTTAGAATAATTTTCCGATGGCTACTGCGATAATGCCTCCGACAATTGCCGTAATGATTGCGGTGATAATGGCGCCGGTTATCTTGCGCCTAATCCATTGGGTGTCCGACTTGATTTCGGTGAGCGTCTCTTTGAGCGTCTTTATTTCTTGGTCTTGGAGTTTGTCCGAAAATTGTAAGTCGCGGATTGCGTCCTTCATCGTCTGTTGTTCGCTGGATAGGCGCGATTGTTCGCCTTTTAAATCCGTAATATCCTGTTGTACGCGATTCTGCCACTCCTGCATATCGCTATCCTCCTTCGGCATGATGGTTTACCTCCCCCGATTTTGTGGTATAATCGAAATAACCGCCGGCATCCCCGATGCTGACGGCTAGGGACTGGCGCAATCAGTCCCGCTTTTTTATTTACGTAACTCCGTATTTATTTCTGCGAAGTCCTGACGATAAATATCCTCGAAAGTTGGGCGAGCAAATCCGAAAGTCGCCGATAATTCAACGCCTTCCTTACTGTAAGATTCCGTAATTTCCGTGATGCGCGAGTCCATTGCGATACCCCAATCCTCGTTTCGTATCGTCACTATATCTCCTAAATCGTAATCACGCTCGTATATAAACGGGGATTTCGTCAATATCTGCGATGTTAAGTATTGCTCCGCTTGATACTCCGCTAACTTTTGATGCCCGCGTTCCGTTAGTTTAGCGATGACTTGCGCTTCGGGTATCGGAATACCGTCGTCATCTTCCTCCTGAATATCGCGCGCATCGATGAATACTTCATGCCTATTCCATCCGGAGCCTCCGCCAACAGTTACTATGCGGCGGTCAGCGCCTTCTCCTGCGCCAGCTACAACGGCAAATGAACGGTAATTAACGTCAGATTCTACGTATTCCATCGACAATATGGAATTGAAATGAGGCGCAAATATGACAGGCGGGTTTTCCGTTTGTGTTGAACGTAAGTCGCGTCCTTCTGCCACGTCGAATACGCACGTTTTATTATCGTAATCAACCCATATATTCCAACCGATTCCGGTTAGCTTCGAAATAGCCTCTAATTCATCGGCGAGGTTTTTATTGCGCGACTGCCATTCGACGATAGGACCGCGCCCTAAATTCGGAGCAATCACGATATTACCGAGTGCGCGCGACGTATCAATCGGATTAATTGCGTTTACGTCAACGTAGTGCTTTAAAGCAGTTTCGGCGTTAGTTTTAACGGAGTCTTGCGAAAATCCCGCGGGCGGAATCGTTAGTAACTGCGCCATAAGCGACTTTAAGCCGAGTGCGCGTATTCGCCAATTTTCCGACTGCTTGCCGTTTTCATCTAGCGCAATTTCGCGATGACGTATTAAAAACGCCTTGTGTAGCGCCGAGCCTACGATAACTATACGTCCGCGTAATAGCTCGTTAGCGCCTCGTATATGTCGATTGACTTCGATGTCCAGTTCGTCGATACCGTGCCATTTTCTCGTAAGATGTATCGAGGCGTAATTGTCGATTTCCGTGACAAGTTCGAAAGACTGCGTAATAATTCGTAGTGGTTTCGCCGTAAACGCCTCCTTTCGTTAAAAATTACGAAATAAAAAAAGAACGCCCGATTAGACGTTCTTTTTGATGCGCAATATGATCCACTTTTAAATTTTCACTATTGCACAATATCATCCTAAAACGGCATAAAAAAATACCTTTACGCTGTGTAAGGTACGCCTGTGATCTGCTTGTATTCATCTGCTGTTATCATTTTCGCTTGAACAAAAACCTTTAAGCTCTCGTCAGTGTAAGAGGGGTGACCATTATCATAATAACGTTTAATTGTATCAAACCACATTATGCATTACCTCCCATTTTTAATAATGCTATTTCCATTAATAAATTGCCTTGCTGCATTTCTAAATCATTAATTCTTGCCTTATCCTTTGCACTTTCAAAAAGGATGTTTCCCAATTCGTTTTGTAGTTGGTTAAATCGTTCATCTTCGCTTATTGGTGCATCAATATAATCATAATAAAGGTTTTCGCCATCATATTTTAAAACAGGTACTTTTCCGGTAACTTGTTCCGCCTCCGGGATGCTTTCAACTAAAATCCCTGTTTTTCGTAATTCTTGCTCTGTTTTTCCCAATCCATATTTCTCGTCAAATGGCATATTGTGGATATATGTCACATCGTTGTTTCGATTTACCTCAAAATAAATCATGATATTTCCTCCTAGTTATATATAAGTGTAAGACCCGCAATAGGACTTCCACTGGCTCCATTTAGCTGTTTGAATTGAGTTCTTTCTAGTTCATTCAGTGTGCCTAAAATTAAGTTGCTGTCAAAACCCATATTCGATAAATCGGACTCTACCCATAAGACGGTTAGTCGGTCATCAAACCCAAAGAAAAATGTTTCGCGAGGGGAAAACCCAACATTATCATATTGGTAACTGCCGGCCCCTACGTATATTCCATTTTTTAACTTGATGATTTTATTGGCAATGCTAAGGATAGAGCCTTTTGGTTTGTTATAGAGTGTTAAAATTTGATTTTCGAGATTGGCTCTTGAAAGTTTTTGCAACCAAGCGCCGGTATTAAGGTTGTACATGAATAACTCATTTCCGAATATGCATATCATAGTGTTTTTATCCGTACCGTATGCCGGCTTTAACCCAACATTGTTCAGGCCGAATCCACCTTCATTGATCGTTGATATTAGTTCACCTGTTGTTATCTTATAACGAAATTTGGTTGGTCTAGCCGTTTCCAAAGCAATCGCTCTAAATGCATCATTTTCCGGCTCAAATCCCCATACCGCCCATACGTTGGTTTGTCCACCTAATGTGAATATGGCTTTTGAATAAATGACAGAAATGTTGTTTAGATTTGAGAAATCCAATGCCGTTATTCTATGTGTAGCAGAATAAGCAAAGCATAAGAGTAGAATGTTTCTTCCTGCATCGAAGAAGTAAGTGATAAAGTTGCCGTTCAAATCAATGTCTTTCGGATGATATAAATCTTTCAGAATGTTAAAATCCTCATCATACACAGCGATACTGGAACCGGCTCTAAAACACACAATCTTATCAATGTCGTACAGTGGAATCATCATATTGATTTGAATACTGGAACCCAATTCGCGAATTTTGAGTGTGGTTAGGTCGTTTTTTCTAGCCGAATATAAGTAATAGTTGCCTCCAATAGATGTGTACCACCAAATATAGTTTTTGGTTTCTTTAAAAAAATACAAATACGGATTAGTTGATGAGTTTGTAAATGGCAACGCGCCTATTATTTGTTTTATCGTTTTTCCGTAATTAACAGGAAGTTGAACGCCTCCACCTCCGCCAAAATTTCCTCCATGTTCTCTAATATCAATCATGTTTACACCTCACTTATCCAAACATCATCCGCATCGTATGACACTGTCCTTGTTGTCGTTTTTTCAACTGTTGTTCCATCTGTTCCATAATAAGTTATGGTGCGTTTTGTGTATTTTGGTGATATTCCACCACTTAAAACAGACTTGATTGCAAGTGTGTTATCTTGACGCTTATATTCAATGGTTGTAAAAATTCCATTGGCATCTTTTCCACTCTTGTAAACTTTGAAATCCGTTTGCTCGACTCTTTTTCTCGCTCCGTTTGGCGTTACCGCCATTGTGTCATTTACGCTAGAAAGATCATTGGAGAGTTGCACATGCCCTTCTTGTTCGAGCGTCCCTTTTTCCGCCTTATGCGTCATAAGGTCTTGTTCAACGGCAGTGATTCTTGAAGCTAAGTTTGTAGCAATATCACCGTCTAATACATCCTTAATCGACTGAAACCATGCATCAAAATCTGCTTGCTCCTGCGTTTGCCAATCAGACATAATAGATTCATAGTAATCTTTACGGCTATTAAACCAAGCATCAAATTGTTGTTGGAATACGCTTGTAGGCACCGTGATTAACGATTGCACGATACCACACACATCTTCTAATGCCCTCTCGTCTGTAATGTCATTTGCATCGATACTCGCCGTATTTGCCCTAACTATAACCTGCGCCAATCCTAACTCGTAAATATATTTATCGCGTTGCAATGCAGGAACTTCTGGCGTAGCACTCGGCATACCCTCTTTAACAAGGGTTTTTATTTCTCGACCTTGATTTCGTGAGTCCCAACGCAACACAATTCTATCAATGCGGTCATTCGTCGCCTCAGGTAAACTATGCACTAATTCTTTTGGCGTAGTGTTTTTATAACTATATCCTTTTATAAGCGCCTTTCCATTTGCTACTACAGTTTGTAGACCCGTTCCTGTGGTAACTTGTAGTCCGTACTGCTCATTTTCGTCAAGTAAAAGTCCTGACGACAAAACATCACCAAAATACTCTGCAAAATCACTCGCAAAGTATTCTCTGTCATATTTCCCGTCAACTAATACAGCATTGAAAAACTTACTTATTTCAGCCACATTACCACTCCTTTCTATACTGCTGTGTATAGCTTGCTGTAGCTAATATTGACGATAGCACCTTGTATATCGCTATCAGCTGTATACTCAATGTCGTTTTCGCCTACTTGTAACTTGAAAAATGTACTCTCTAAGTCAATCCAATTGAATACATTTCTGCGCTCTCCACTTTCAGACACAAAAAAGACAGACTTTTGTCCGTCTGTTGTATCAATCAGCATGCGTTCGCCTTCTAGCAGTTCTTGGTTAACCTTAATAAACTCACCGGTTGTGTTGTTGATGATTTTAGGATTCAATGCAGGACCAAAAAACTCGATTTGTAATGGTGCTGGAGCATCTCCATCATTATTAATAATTCGTTGATCCCGCTGTATTCCCATGATGAATTTACCGGGATTATCGTAAAATGGAATAGGGAATCTAAATCTCGGCTCAAATGCCGGTTCTTCTGTAGTTGTTGGTGACTGCCAATAAGGCGACGGACATTCGAAAGTAATTGTACCGCGTTGCCATCGCTCGCCTCGATTATCGCCGTCAGGAAAGAATGGCACTCCGTCCGCAATCGCTCCAATTTCCCTTATAATGTCTCCGGAAATATACCGTAATGTGCCGACACCTAGTTTCGGATTAGTTATACGCGCTAACTCGGCTCGACGCTTCTTTACCTCGGCATAGTCCTTGCCACGCACAATAAACTCGACGTCGACGTGGCGCGCCGCTAATACTGCGTCGATAAACGTTACTCCGTCTTGAAATGGTGAGGTTTGCGATTGAATATCCGCGGATACGCCTCCTAAACCATCGACCGATACAAGACCGAATTTTATACCGTCAAATCGGACGATTCCGGCCGGACTTTCGAACTCGATTTGTTCGTCTAAACGGTTCGTCATCGCATCCTCACCTCCATTGCAAGTCGTTGTGATTCTCGTTTATTTAGGCGGGCAGTTTCCGCGGGCGACAAATGCTTCGGTGATATAATCGTTAAATTCTGAACTATTCCGCCCGGCTTTTCCGATTCGACGTTAATCGTACCTTTCAGCGCACTGCTTAAAGAGTTCGTACCGCGTGGCGTTGCGTAAGACATCGAAATCTGTTGCGTATTCGGTATCGCCGCGTCTGCGAGCTTTTCGGAAGCTTTTTGGACCAAGCCGGTCATATTTTCGATACCGATTGCGAAACCTTGTCCGGTATATTTACCAATTTTAATTAGTTCGCGTGCTGGCGAATGGACGCCGAGGAACGACATTATCGCATCTTTAACGTTTTTAGCGATGTTCTCTGCCGCCTTCCACACCGCGTTACCCATCGAACCAATTCCGTTGATAAGACCTTGGATGATGTCCTTACCGATTTGTACAAGGTCGACTTCTTCGAAAAATTTAACGATATTTTTCCAAATTTTTTGCGCCGTGTCTTTTATAGAATTCCATGCGCCTTCCCAATCTCCACGGATTAGCGCCATGACGGTATCGATTATTCCGAATATTAAGTCAATTCCATTACGAACAAATGTTTTTATTAAACCCCAGGCAATTTGTACTATTCCGGAAATAATTGGCCATACCATTTCGAAAATACCTTTTATAAGCCCCATGACCATCTTGATGTTTTCCCATATATTTTTAAAATTAAGTGTAACCAACGCTAAAATTTGCTCGCCGTTCTTCGCCCAAAAATCTTTTATTTTCGTGAGATTTTCGTTAATGAACGAAGCTACTTGGTTAATAATCGGAATGACTACGTTATTTTTAATCCATTCTAACGACTTTAAAAATACGTCCTTTATCTTCGCCCAAGCTGCGTCGACCATATCACGGAACCACTCGACCTTTTTATACGCCATAATAAGTCCGGTAGCAATAAGTAATAAACCAGCAACAATAAGTACATAAGGATTTGCGCCTAAGACGAAATTAAACGCAGTCCAAACTCCTTCTGCGATTTTAACGACTGTATTTAATCCGGCCACATATCCGATGAAAATACCGAATGCTGCCGCAATCGGCGTAATAATCGGAAGCCACGGCTCGATTGCATCTTTTAGCGCCATTAACTTTTCTACTGTCGGCGGAATAGCTTCTGCGATCTTTTTCAGAACTTCCTCGAACTTCTTACCAAAGTCAGCAATCAACGCACGCATATCCGGCAATCCGTTAGTTTTAAGCATTTCGTCGATTTTCTGAATAATGGAGATAGTTCCACGTGCAACCGCCGCCTTCATGTTATCGAACGTTCCAGTCCAAGATGCTCCTGCCTCTTTTGCTGCTCCGTTAATTGAGGCAAAGTTTTTTGTGCCGTTCTTCATGGCGTCGTTCATTACGTCTATAAATTCGTCTGCCTTTATTTGCCCTTTTTGCATTTGAGTCGCGACTTCTTCGACTGATTTACCTGTAGCATCTGCATAAATCTGCATGGCAGGAATCCCAGCTTCGGCAAGTCTGTTCATCGTATCCATTTGGATTTTCCCTTTTGCGGTTGCCTTGGCTAAAGCGTCAGTCACACTTCCGAGAGTAGCGTTTGTTCCGTCACCATAGAAAGCAACAGCGTCTCCCCATGATTTAAACGTAGCAGTCGCTTTGTCTACGTCCATATTAGATGTAACGAAACTCTGAACCGCTTTTGCTCCGACGTCAAGTCCGTATGCCGTTCCCTTTACTGTTTCGTTTACATCGGCAAGCACTTCTTTTGCTTTATTTGACGAGCCTGTCATAGTCGTCATAACACGCTCGAATTGCTCCATCGTATCGATACGGGCGAAGGCTTTATTTACGGAATCCTTAACCATTCCGAAGGCTTTGAATGCCAGCGTAGTTATGCCGACAGCCGCCGCAAGTTTACCGACGGTTAATTCGTTTGTCTTAGTGGCCTTACTGAATGTCGAAAGTTTATCTTGTGAATCCTTCATACCCCTAGCAAAATCAGATATGTCCGCGCCGACCTTTACGAGTATATCGTTAGCCATTCGCATCCTCCTTTCTAGCTGGCGTGATTCTCGCCAACCAATCGTTAAGCCTCTCCGTTTCTTCCTTCATTTCCGCTAGATTATTACGATTACTTATGCCTTCCTTCGGTCGCTTGAATAAATCGGTAGCCTTCGGTTTTTTCGCACGGTGCGCACCTTCACGCATGATTGCTTCGATTGCCATTCGTTCATATTCGTCATAGTGTCGCTCAACATTCGCCTGCATCATAATCATAAACTCGCGCGGTGTGTACGATAAGATGCGTTCAGCCGGCAATTCGAGGTAACGCCAACCGTCGAAAATAGCCTGTTCGACTTCGCTTAATTCAAGAGTTCCTCTAGCGCCTTCTTCATTTCCGGATTTTTCTTCGTCAGTTTGTCGACCGTCGGTTTGTAGAAAAAACTTTGCGTAACCACCTCGTTGCTAATCCGCATTACATCGTCTAAGGATAATTTTTCATTTTCGATAGCTTCCTCGATAGCCGTTTCAATAGTCGCGAAAGAAAAATTTTCGCCCGTATGCAATAAACCAGCGTGAACAATATGCGGAAAAGTTTCGAAGTCTCCAGCTATCGCCTTTCCGATAAGTTCGAATGAGCCGCCTTCGTGTACGTTGTTTAGGCGTTTCACTGCCGCGTAAGTAATTTTTAATTCGTATTCCTTACCGTTAATTTCGAATGTAGCCATTTATAAATACGCTCCCTTTTAGCGATATTTTCAAAAATAAAAAGCGAGCTTTCGCCCGCCGCAATTAAATTTCCGTAGCACCTGCCGGCACGTCAGTTAATGTTTCTTCCTTCAAGTTTCCGGACAATTTCGCAGAAAACGAGTACGTAGCCGACTCTTTATCCGGATAACTAAATTCGAGGTTATTAATCATATAATTTCCGACATCTGCTTTAAGAGTGTTAATGTCGATTTCAAGAATCTCTACGAACTTCTTTCCGCGTAAATCTGTTTTAATGCGATCTAGTGCCGGATCGTCAATGCCGACAAAGCCTTCGAAACTTATTTCTTCTGTTACGGCGCCATAGTCAACTCCATCGATGTCCTTCGTGTTAATTTCGGTTTCATCTGCACTGATAGTACGTCCGCCATCCGTTTGGTAAAGGACACGCAACGTTTGTTCTTCGTCTAGTTCGCCCATAAACCTAATAGCGAATACTTTATCGCCACCGCGTAAAATCTTCGTCATTATTTAGCCTCCTTATAATGTTCCGCCGATACTTCAATATCGAAATAGACGGTATGATAGTCCGATATATTACTGACATCGCCGGCGGGCATCGGAACCTCCGCCATTAATTCGCACATAAAAAAGCCGCTGGCTTGTGCCGGCGACTTGTCCGTATCTAAAAACGTTATTTCATCGAATAAAAATATCCGTTTAATTCGTTCTTGTAATCGCGCTCTATCCGTAGACGACTGGGCATGTAATCCGACTTGAAATCGGTAGATAGTCCGAACGGCTTCGCGTTGTTTCGCTAGGATGTCGTTATTATTCTGCATTTGTTCGACGGTAATAAACGGCTTTTCCGTAGGTTTTTTATATCCGTCGAACACCCAATCGACACGTATGCCAAGTTTATTTCTCAGGTGCGATATAATCGAATGTTGTAAGCCGTGCTGATGAAATTCGCTCATTTCTTCGTCACCTCGCGTCTAAGGGCTTCGCGGTAAGGTTCGCGGTTATTCCATACGGATTTACGGATGAAGCCTTTCTTCGTCGGATGCTCATACTCTTGGCGACGCGTATATTCAACGCCATTGTTGCCGAATTGCCATAAGCCATCTTCGAGCTTTTCCGGACTTGCCGCGAGCGCAGGCGCGAGTATGTTGTCTTTGACTGGCGCATTAGCCGCAGCGTCATTCGCCATCTTACGCGTATATGTCTCCGTCACTTTATCGGCAACGGCGACCGCTTCTACGCCTTTTTTCTCGAACATTCTAGCGACTTCTTCTACGCCGAATGCTTTAACGTTAATATTCATGAGACTAACCGCCCTAAAATTTCGTATCGATTGCGCTTTCCGATACCTTTCTTGTCCGCCGCTAGTATCGTATAATCCTTGCCGTCATGCGAAACGTGCGTCATTTTATCCGCAATATCCCATATAAAATCGATGGCTACCGATAGCCAAATATCGCCCTTTTCGTACTGGATTCCGTTTTCCATATACCGTTCAGCGCCCGCGCTTGATGACGAAGATAATTCGGTTACGACGGAGCTAACTGTTCGCTCAATCGGTCTACCGTCGACTATCTCGCCCGTATACTCGTCGACTGTACCATCGGCATAAGTCAACGTAACAAGGCGCTCGCGCTTTTTCGTTATTTCTTCGCGTGTGTTACGCATAAAATCGATGTCTGCGTCTGTTAGCACGTCATAACCACCTTTCGTCTAATACGTACGTGATAAAGCTAGTACAATTCGGATGCGGCGAGTAGATTTCGGAGTCCGTCGGCTTGAAGATTCCGGGACCTTCTCTGTATCGATCTTCATTCGCGAGAATAAAGCAACGGTGCTTATCGTGATTCCGGTGCATACCGGGTCTGTCGTTAATCTGTACCCACTGGACAACGTCGCTTCGTTCCGCATTATAAGCCGTAGCCGTACGATAAGCCGTCGAGCCTTCCGTCTGTACTAAGCGCCGAATCTTCCACGTTTCGTTATCGTGTACGCGCCGTACTTTCGGAATCATCGTTGAAACGCCTTCGCCTCGAATAATGCCCGAACGGAGTACCGCTGATATTTCTTCGCGAATATCCGCAGATATAGACCAAATACGGTCGGAAAGCACCAATCCGTCATCGCCGTAACGATTGACGACATAACGAAATACATCGCGGTTAATGCGGTCGAACGTTGAAGCCGTAACTGTCGCGCCTACTATCGAATTGAGTGCGCCGTTTACCTTCGTTGTCGTCCATGCCGCGCTATCCTTGATGATTTCGTCGAGTGCTACCGTGCCGTATTTGCGGATTTGCTTTTCGATGTCGTCTAAATCGCGCATAAGCCGATTAATCCGCGTACGTTTGATGTTTCCGTCCGAATCCGCATAGTCGGCGAGCAAATCCGCTAGTTCTCCACGAATACGTCCGATTTCACGGATTGCATACGCCTGTTGCTTTTCGTTTAGCTTACCGTATTGTTGCGCGAGCCGTTCGAATATCGCGTCTAGGCGCGCTTGGTTATTCATCCGGTAATCCACCGTCGACGACGATTACCTCCGGTTGGCGGCGTCGTATGCGGACGGTCAATGCGCGCCGCAGTATGAAAGCCTGCGCCCGTATTAACGGATTTTGCGCGGTCATAATCTGCGCGGAGGTCTTTCGCGAGCTTACGATACTGTTCGCTTATCATCGACTTGTCGACGGATTCTTCTCCGTCTTGATACTGGAAATAATGCGCAGTGGAAAGCGCAATTTGCCAAGCGCCTTCGGCTTGCGCGTAAAGTAATACGAGGTTTGTTTTATCGTTAGGAACGTCCGCCGACGGGTCTAGTTCGTGAACTTGTAGCGAATCGTCGACGAGTTCCTGCGCGTCTGTTATGTCGAAATTAGGTACGCCTTTAAATCGTCTGACTAGGCGCTCCGCAAGTTCGAGGTTCGTCGCCATCGGCGTAACCCTCCTTATTTATCGTCCTTAGTTTTCGGTTTAGACTCCGCCTTAGTTTCGGACTTTTTCGGCGCTGACTTGCCTTTTTCATCCGATTTAGGCGTAGTCTTTACGACTTCGACGTAGCCGAGTTTTTCGTAATGCTCCGCCTCGGCTTTCGTCATTTCCACTGTTGAGCCGATAGGCTGACCGTTAACGATCGCGCCTACCGTCTTAACTTTTACGTTAGCCATTATTCCGCAGCTACGTCAGCGTGGAAGATTAAGTCAGGATTTTCGATAACCGGTACACCCGCAGCAGCTACGCGAATAACGGATTGAATCGGTTCGAACTTGTCGTAAGCACGAAGGTCGATTCCCGGCTGATAGTTGTTTTCGACCGTAGGACCGAATAGAAACTGACCTGCGCCTACGGATGCGAATACTACGCGGTACTTCGGCAAGAACTCGATAACTTCGTCGTTGCCAGTGTAAACGTCTTTAACCGTGATTGAGCGTTGCGCTTGTACTTCAACGTTAGGCAAGCCGTAGCCCGCAAGCACATCGTTAACTTCGTTCATAGAAACGCGCGAGAATGTGCCGCTAGTTCCGCGAGCTTCCGTGATGATTTCGTCGTTTGTCTGCAATAACGCTAGTGCCTCGCGTGACATAATGATTGCGTCCGCAGCTTTACCGTTCTTTTCGACATAGGCATCGTGCCAAGCGATAAGGTCGGACAAAGGTTTCGCAGTTGAAGCCGTCCATGCTTCCGCACCTGCCTTGACAGCCGGCGCTCCGATTCCGTAGTTAACGTTGATTTTTACACCGTTCTTGTTGTACGAGAAAGTACCTTTCAATAACGCTTCTAGCTTCGATACGTCTACGCGCTTATTTAATGCGTTTACCAAGTCCGCAGCTTTAACCGTTAATTGCTCGATCATTGCGCTCTTTTCAGCGTTTGAACGCGCTTGATTTAACGCAAGCAATTCTTCCTCTGTCGCGATGTATTTAAGACCTAGCTTCGCAACTTCGCCCATTTTGTGCGCAACTGCGTCACGGTCAATTACCGGAGGCTCTGCGCCATATCCGATGTAAGCCGCAATATGATTCGACTTCTTAACGATGTCGTACGCGAAAGTAGTGCTGAACGTTTGACCGTTCGGTAAAAATCTATCCGCCAATGAAGGCGCCTTGTCATTCTCGATTTCCGTTACAAGACCGCGTAATGCCGGCTCTTGAAACTCCTGTAAATAAGAAATACCTGCCATTTTATAAATTCCTCCTAAGATTTCGTTTTGGTTTCGTTAATTCTTTGCAATCAAAAAGACGCCTCCGATTAGAAAGCGTCTGAATTAGATGTGTGAAACGTAACGGATTTGTGGATTAGCATCCTTAAAGAACTGCGGTACTGTATCGGCAAGTTTAGCTTCGTAAACGCTCCCGCGTACGATCACTTCGCCTGCAACTAGGTCGTTTTCTCCGTCGTTTTCGAAGTCAACATTAAGGATTCCCGCGTTATCAAAGCCCGTCATATCCGTCTTGCCTGCTACTGGCTCGTACTTACCTGTCGAAGTATTACGCGCGATTAATTTACCTACATCGTGGAAACCTGTCGCGAATTTAGTCGCGTCTAATGTCGCGCCTCCTTCGATAAACTGCAAGTGTTCGCTTGCTAAGATATTCTTTCCGCCTTTAAAGCCGGAATCTGAAAATTTCGGTGTGTAAAGTGGCATTATTAAAATTCCTCCTATTTTTTATTCCGCGGACTTATCCGCGTATTTTGTGCTTAATTTTTGCGTACATTGATTTGCCGAGTTCCGTACCGTCAACTGGCTCCGGCTTGCCTCGTTCGCCATTCATAGGCGACGGGTCCACGTATTTCGGCTTCGGTGCAATGACCGCCTTTAACCCTTCGATAGCTTGCGTCAGTTCTTCGTCTGTTTCGCCTGCGATAGTATTTCGTAAGACTCCGATTTGCTCGTCTGTGTAGCCGGCTTTTGCGAGCATTGCGTCCTTTTTCGCTTTAAGCACGTCTGCTTTTTGCGATTCGAGTTCTTCGCGGTATTTCTCCGCCAACTCCTTATATTGTTGCGCTTCTTCCAAACGCTTGCGCTCCGCTTCATCGCGCTCTTTTTGTATCGCCTCGTCCCGTTTCTTTTGTTCGCGCGCTAAACGGTCGGCGATGATTTTATCGAGTTCCGCCTGTGTAAACGTCTTTTCTTCGGGTTTATTAGACGGCGATTCCGTCTTTTCCGGTTCCTCAACCGTAGGGTTTTCGTTTACGTTTTGATTTTCGATACTCATTCGTTATTCCTCCTTAATTATCCGGATAGTTTAACGACATTACGTTCGGTCGATTTCGTTATACTTCGTCTGTTTCGCCAACGTTACCCGCGTTGTACGGGTCGAGGTTTGCGCGCTGTCTACTACGCTCGCCTTCGATTTCCTGCTTCTTCGCTTGCACGTTCTCGACGCCTAGACGTTCTAACGCGCCTTTTTGCGATTCTAATCCGTTCGCCATTTCTTCGCCGAGTAGTTCGACGAGTTCCTTGCGATTATCCGGCAACGGCAATACGAAACGCATTTCATTGTCGTAATTATCGCCGATGTTGCGGACGACTTGCTTGTCATATGCGAAAACCTGCGCGTCTAAGCGCGCCTGTAAATAGCGAATTGTTTTTTCATGTAATTCGGATAAAGCGTACTGCCACGATAGCCAATGTTCTTCGGTGTCCGTAATTATGTCGTGGAATAGTACTTGGAGCGCTTCGCCGTTCAATCCGCCGAAATTAAGTTCTTGCGGTACAATTTGCGGAAGTCCGCTGATTTCGTGCATGGCGCCTTTGACGCGCATGTACTGATCCTTAAACGCCTCTTTCCAACGAAATCCGCCTTCTACCTTCTTCATATCCGGAGATTTTCCGTCTGAATGTCCGCGCAGTTCCGCGACGGCTCCCGGAGCTATTTGTACTTTAGAAGCAGCGCCCTCGGTAGCGTCAGTAATAACAGTCATCGAGAACATTTCGAATTTTAACGAGTCGATTGCGTCCTCGTTCATCTGATTCAGCACGTCGTTTTGCTCGCGTAAGTCGCTTATTTCGGATTCGCCGATAGATTCCGCAAGCAGTTCATTGACCGGAAACATGACGACGGGCAGGAAGTCTAGCCCCATCGAGGCGCGCTCGGTTATCGTCGCGATTCGGTTTAAATCGGATTCGCGGTAAATTGCGTCCTCGAAATAACATTCTCCGCCTTCTAACCGGTACGTCTGCTTTTGTATTGCGTCGATTTCTTCGCCGCTTACCGTCCATTTGCGTTGTTTAACGAAATGCGCTCCGATTAAGTCCGCAAAGTCATCGTCACTAAAGACCGGTATAAATTCGTAGTCAGGTCGGAATATCCATCGAATCTTGCCCGTCGCTTGATTGAATACGATTTTGCAGACGACTCGATCCGCAATTAAACGGTCGCGCGCCGCTTGTATCAGTCGCGCCCGCATTTTGTTTTCGTCCCATAAGCGATATAAAAGACGCTCGAATTGTTCCGCGCGAATGTTCTCGGCTTGTTGCGCCGTGCTTGGTTCATAGCCTTCGGCAAGCGTCGCCATAATATCGTCTACTTGACGGCGCGGAACGGAAATACCGTGCTTACCGCCCATTTGCCAGCGCGCTTTACGGTCGACAATCGCTTTAAAATAGTTAGTCGCATAGCGCGTCGGGTCGTAATCGAGTCCGGCTGGCCGTTCAAGTTCCGAAGCCTTGACGAGTTGGCCCGTCCGCGGGTCGACGTGCTGTTTTCCTTCGTAATACGAGTAATTCGATAATTGCGTTTGCATACGCTCAAATGTCTGCTTGCCTAGCGCCTGCTGAAACGGACTAAATAATAAATCGTCCATATCCTGCGGCGTAAGTATGTTGTAATCCGCCAATTATTCGCTCACCTCCTTAAATTATCTACGGTTTTGTACGCGGACGGTTCGGACAACGACGTCACTTTCACTAACCGCGCTAACAGCCATTTCTAGCCCGTCAATGACGTCATCATGTGCGCCCGTACCGTACTGTTCGAATTGTTCGAGTAAAAGCGCGTGATTCCGATTAAATTGCAGTTCCTTACTTTCTATCGCAGGCAACATTGCCTCAATCCGTAGTTCTTTCCGCGATCTTTGGTAAATCTTCTTAACGCGCGTTCCCGCCGGATAACCTACGCGAGTAAGCGCCTTTTTAAGTTCGTCGACGAAAAATTCCTGTGCTGCTTGCGATTCTGCCGCGATAACCGTCGGCTGATATTCGAGTACCTTTTCGACTATTACTTTCATAAACTCGTCAGGCTTTATCCGGTCGCCCCACGCTTCAATAACGTATTTAACTCCTGTTGAACGTTCTTTTGCTACGACAACTATCGCCGAATAGTCGCCCCTCTGCTTTCCGAGCGCAAAGTCAACGCCCATTGAAACGTCATAATTTCCGTTAAGGTAATCGATTGGTCGGTCATAGTACGTAAATAACTCCGGATTAAAGACCATCGATTCTTCGTCGATAGGGTTGTTCATATACTCCGTATTAAAGGCGAGGCTTCCGTTATCCCATTTCCACGTCATGAGCTTCCATAACGGCTGAACTTCCGGCCATAAGACGTGGCTACCTTCATTCATAGATTCGTAATTAGTTTCGTAGAATCGGCGCGCATCTTCCGCACGATTCGGATTATCCCGGTCAATATAAATAAGCCGACATTTCTCCCAAAGGTCTTGTCGGCGAGGCTGTTCGATAATAGCCCGATAAATTAGCGACTTAAAATCCGAACGCTTATGCAGGAGATTCATTAAAAGCGATTCGCGGTGTACCGTTGTTCCCACGACTACGAAAGCCGTCCGTCTACCTTTCGGATCGCCGAGTGGCATTACCGTTTGAGCGAACCACGAAAGCAATTTCGAACGTTGCTCCGATGTGCTTGCGTTACCGCCCGGCCGCGCGTCCTCCAAGTCGTCACATATGATTAAGTCCGGCCGCGTACCGTTCCAGTTACGTCCGCGGAGTGCTTGTCCGGTAGACGCCGCCTGTACGAGCGCAAGCTGTTTCTTTCCTCCGCCTTCTTCCGGATGCCATGCGATAAATTCTTCGCCGTTGTCCTTAATGTTCGACTGGTCTTTCGGCGAAAGCAATGGACCGAAATCCTCGCGTAATTTGCGATTAAATTTAAGCTGATTCCGTATCCACTCCATATTCGCAGTCGCTACCGAAGGCGTTTCCGAAATAATGATGATATATCGACGCTTCCGATAGCATACTTCTTTAATAGGCGCATCTTTCGTAAACCAAGTCGACTTTGCATGCGAACGCGGCGCGGCTATCGCGACTTTTGCATTAGTATTAACTTCCGAAACATCGTCGATTATTTCCGTCATTTCTAAATGAAAGTCCGGCGCGTCCGCTTTCGATTCGATGTCGAAGCCATCCCAATTTCCGTCATTGCCCGGATTGCGCGCGTCAGAAAAATATTCGAGGGCGAACTCGTACGCATCGTTTTCGCATCGATGAATCCGTTCGAGACGTTCTAGTTCGCGCGCCTTATCGAAATAGTCCGCAAGTATATCGCCGGGCATAACGTCGATGTCCGGGTATTGTTCGTCTAGCATCGCCAAGTATTCGCGGTAAGTATCGATTACTTCGGCGCGTTCATTGCGTCCAATCCATCGATTATCAATCCACGCCAAAGCATCGCCTCCTTAAAATCGATTTAAAGCGCCCTAGCGTTCGATTCTAGGCGTTTTAGATTGCGTTGAATGGTTTTGTATTAGTGCGTCGTTAAAACGCTTGTGCGGCGTTTATATTGCGTTTAAAATCGCTATAGTTCGTCTGGACTCCGAAAAGTCAAAGTGAAATTTTAATTTCCGCGAGTAAGATACGCTTGGGAATTGTCTGACAATTCTGACTACCCCGCCCCTATTTTAATACGGCGGTTTATTCCGTTTATTACTTGAATAACGTTGTATAAATAATACATCGTAGCTTTTTATAATATATCTTATGTTAACTAGCTTACGTCCCAACCGTTGATACTACGCCATTCTCCGATTATGACTTCTTTTACAGTATGCAACGTTTTATACATCGTTGATATACCGCACTTTGTGGCGCGTACTCTCCGATTATTTCCCGTATTTCTTGCATAAACGGAATGCATCCGAATATGTCCGCTATTCCGAAAGTGTTCGGAGGGCCACGCGGAAAGTCGCCTCGCCTGATGAAACGGACACCCTTCGTAAGCCTTCGTCAACCACTCCGAAAAATACCTACTACTATATGCGTAGATTATTCGCCTTCCTTACGTTTGCCTTTCATACGTTCTATTTCCGCCTTCATTGCGTCTATATCTGCGCTACCATTTCCGCTCTTATTATCGACCTCTACTTTTTCCGTTAACATTCCGAGCGATTGCAGGTACGTACGGAATAATGCCGCATTACCTTCCTGTATAACGTGCTGTGGTATTGACGCGTACATATCCGGCAAATGTTCGATAGCATTCCGCAATACCTGCTTCTTCATTTCGTCGTTAAAGGCGTCTTGATTGCGCCATTCGTATAACGTCTGCCTGCTTACGCCTACCTTTTCCGCTACTTGATCGTATGTCATTCCGCCACGCTTCGGCATGGCTAATATTGCGATAGCTGCGTATTGTAATTCCGATAATCTTTTCGCCATAATTGCGTCCTCCTTTCCGTAGGAATGTCCTTCGATATGTAAATATCAACGTATACATTCCCCGATAATGTCCTCGTATTATAAGACCTTAAAACATACCGCCAGTTTCGCCCTAACGGGCTTACTGTCGGAGTCAATCAATACCTTTTTCGAAAAGTATTTAATAAAAGACACGTCCGCCGAAAGGACACGTTTTTAAGTCCTTGAGGCGGTATGTTTAGTTCTTTGCGTTCTCTCTAGATATAGATATAATTAACGCTTTCCTCGTCATTTTTCGTAGTCACAAACGCAACATATAGCGTATAAATAGCGAATTACCAACGTTAATACACCACATATTGTGTTATCGTCCTTTCCGTTACCAGTCCGAGCAAAGTCACACTTTTGGCGATTTAGTCCGAATAGAGTCACACTTTTTAATCGAGGCCAAATATCGCCTTTACCGACGGATCATATTCGACGGCTTTCCGTTCAAAAATATCCGGATTCAGCATGTAGAACGTGCCTTCCGTAGCCGTCGTAATCTTCGCGAATACTGAATTTCCTTCGAATGTCATACGTCCTATCGCGCGACTAATAATCACAGGATTGACGCCAACAGCTTCCGCTAATTCTCTACGATTAAACTTTCGTATATTCTTCGGAATAGGCTCGTCAGGATTGGCGCAAAGCATATTCGTTTCGACGTGAATATACGGTAACATGCGATATAACAAACCGATGTCATGTGCGCTAACTTCCTTATACATTTCGCGTAATTTACGTATGTACGTTTTAACAACGCGGTCGCCAGCGGTTTTTCCTCGAAAATGAAAATGTTGCGCAATATAAAAACGCCCATCAACCTCGGTAATAATACCGTAGTTAATACAGGCGTCTAGGAAATCGTAGAACGTCGACTTACTTGCGCGGAGTGCTTTCCGCATATCATCCGTTGACATCGGTTCCTTGTTGTTCTCGCTTTTAACAAGTAAACCTTCGTAATCAACGTGACTAGATAGAACGAGCAAATAACCGCACTGCGCGGTCGTGAGCGAGCTTATGACGTAAGGAAGTCCTTCAAGTCGATTCCATACGAAGGAGCGCTTGCGTCCGCTTGCACCTTGCGCTAATATTCGGCGTCTAGTCTCGCGCTGTTCTACGGATTCAACGTGATAAGGCTTACCGGTTTCGTCGACTGCGTGACCATTACCTTTATACGTAAGTGTGCGACGAGGCGCTCCGCTAATAAGTTCGGATATTTTATTATTCATAGGCACCACCTTCGGGATGACTTCCGTAGAATCTTTCATATTCTTCGCAGAACTTCTCATAGTCGTCCGGATTAAACTTTTCTCTTGCCAATTCTACCTTACGTAAGACATCCTCCCATGAATCTTCGGAATCCTTAAAAACGTAATTCCATACGATTTCCCGATCACATTCCCACGGAGGTACATATAGTAATTCGGTTAATAAATATAGAAGGTTGTCCAATTCGGAAAAACCCTCGCCTATATCCACTCCTAAGATATTATCGATTCCGCGAAATTTACCATAAATACTCCGTAGATTATCCGCTAAAATCCTTGCCGTTTCCAATTTCTCCATTAAGTAATCGCTCCCTTTCGATTTTTCCCTAATAAATAAAATACGGAACAGGCGGTAGGGATTCCGCTTTTCGGTAGCGAACCTAGTTCCGTTTTAACAAGGGCGAAAGGAATCGAACCTTCCCTCGCGGTTTTGGAGACCACAACGCCTGCCTTGGAACATGCGCCCTTAAATAAAAATAAGCGCCCATTAGGACGCCTTATCCTTCGTCATCTTCTTCGTAATCTTCCATCCAGCAATTACATCCGCAACATTTGCAGTAATAATTCCCGCATATAACGCAAATTACCGTATCATCGATGTAATCATCGTATTCCTCGTCATATTCTTCGTTTTTGCCCTCGTAAGCATCTCCGGTAATCATTCGTAGCACCTCCGAATATCATCCGTAATGGATTGCGTAGATTCGCAGTACGATTTCGACTGAGATATAACGCCAGTTGACGATGAAACTCCGTAACCACTTCCGACTTTTAACGTAGGCTCTCCGACTGTAAGTGGCGAAACGATAACGCTCGATCCCGAACGTTTCTGCGCTGCCTCCAACTCCCGCAGTGCCTTCGTAGCTTCCCGCGCCTCTCTTGTCAGCGCCTTTAGTCCGGTAAGTGCTTCGGATACGTCTACGTTTACCTTCACGTGTAACGAGCCTACTTCGCGCGACTTATTATCCGCCATGTTCGTCATACTTTCGTCCCCTTTTCGTAATAATGCCTCTCGGCGTTTATATAGCCAACTAAACGGATACTTTAGGAAGTATATTTCATTAAATATCGTCTTAATTTCGTTAATCCATCGCGTAGAAAATAGCGGACTGCCCTGTCGCTTACGTCCATTGCTTCGGCAGTCGCTTCCTGCGTCATATTTTCGAAGAATACTAGATTAATCGCCTGACGCTGCCTATCCGTCAAGCCTGCGTGTTCTAACGCCTTACGCATATCGGCGCTTAATTCTACGTCGTCCAATTCGTAGTTTCTATCGTCGCCTAGCTTGCTATTGCGGACTTGCGGCGCGCCATAATCGTCGGTAAAGTGCGTTAGCTTGCGTCCTAAGTGGCGTCTATCGCCGTACTTAATATCCGCTTTCGGCTCGTACTTTTCTTCGCGTTCCTCCGATTGGCTTTCGCTCATTATCGGATAATCGACAATCGTCATTTTATCCGGATGCGACCACTTCAATTCTTCGTATAGTACGAGGTCGGCATACTTATCGAGCACGGCACTATCGCGCAAACTAATCGGAGGATTGTGGAGGCTGGCGTGATGTTCCGCCTGCGCTTCCGCGTATGCAGTCGTAGCCTTATCGATAGCCGGATTGCGGGCTACTAACGGAAGCATGCCCGACTCGACCTTGCGTTTGATTTCCGTATAATCTTCGTTTAATTTTGCGTTATAATCTTTCGTCATTTATTCGCCTGCTTTCTCGATATTATTTCCGCTAACTTGGCGTCAGCCTTACGCGCTTCTTCGATATTGTCCGTAATCAACGTCCGCGACCACCACTGATAGAAACGCTCACCTTCGTATTCCCAAACGGTTAACGCCGTACCAATCGGACGCCAGCGCGCTCCTAATGCAAGCCATTGATTAGTCAGCGTCTTATATTCGTTTGCTTCCGCCTGCCAACGTCTTTCCCGTGCGTCCGAAGCTCGTTTCGTAGCTTCGATATTTTCGAGGTGTCGTTCGAGTTTCATCAGCCTAACAGCGCGGAAAGATGCTTTTTCATCAGCGACTAATATTTCGTGGAATCGGCGAGCATCTTCTTCGGACATCGTTTCGACGCCTTCGAGATATTTTGCTTGTAGTTCGGTAATTTCGCTCAATGTTTCGCCCCTTTTCGTTTATGCGCCTATTAACGTAACCTTCATCGCATCCTCTCCGAACTCTTTTACGACGTATTCGCGCGCCTTCCTGTCCGTCTTTAATTCTTCCTCCGACGGCAACCAATCGAAATGACTTCCGCATAAATAGTTCAGTTGCGATAGTAGCGTTAAGTCTTTGAACCATACGTGTATATTGCCGTTTTTGAACATGCGGAATCGGAGCGTATCATTTTCGAACTCTTGCTCGCTGATAGTCTTAAATTCTTCGCTGACGGACGGTTCGATTAGTTGCAACGCCTTGATTAAGTCGAGAATAAAGTCGCGGGCGTCGCGATTGATTCGTCCGAAATCTTTATCGAAATCCCACGCCGGATCGAAGTTACTCCATTTTATCGGAATAACGATTTTCTTATTGATTTTGTACGCGTCATTCGTTTTCCATCCGTTGTAATAGTGGATATTCGTCGAGTATTGATTCTGATGATACTGCGTTATTTTCTTGAATATCGATACGACGCTTTCGACGAGCATATCGCGCTTATTAAAACTAATCGCCATTAATAACATGCGGATATTCGGTAGGTTTATTTCCATTTGTTCCGCGGCTCCCAACCGCTTATTCAATTCCTGTATAGCCTCGTTCGTAAGCATCTTTTTAAATTCGTCCGTATCGAGGATTAGTTGCCAGTAGCCGCGTCTTAATCGGTCTATTTCCTCGCTCAAATCCGCCACTGTAAAGTTATTCGATACAACGTAAGAGAACGGTGAACCTACTTCGCCATCGCGCTTATTCACCGTCCCAATGTACGAAAAGAACGATTCTTTGTCGCGTATGGCTTCGAATGTTTTTCGAGCAAGTTCGCACGCTGTTTCATATTCGAGGACTAGGCGCTCGATGTCGTTCAATTTCGCCTGTACTTCGGATTGCTTAACGTAGGTTGAAAGTGCGGTCGATAGCTCGTCCGTATTTGCCTGCGTTGTATTGAACGGTATTTTATCGTAAATCGACTTGCCCGCGCCGCGCTTCTGTATTTTTGCGGTTATGAGCGCCACTTCTACGTCTGTCTTTCGTTCAGCATCGATAAATCCGTCTTTTACATAACGGATTTCCGCGCCGTGTTCGTCCAGTTTGCGGAGTAATTCCTGACGCTTCGCGCTAAAGGCGTTATTGATCGTTTCTTTATTGAGTATCGCGTATATTTCGCAGTAGCCTAGCTGATTTTCCGCGAGTTCTAGCGCCTTTAATACGTGGTCGACTCCGTTCGAAAATGGCGGATTCATGATAATATAGTCGTATTCTTTATACGTCTGATACGTAAGGAAATCGTCCCATACGACGGTAATGCCTTCGCTCATTAATAAGCCTGCGAGCCTTTCGTCTTTTTCGATTGCGTCAATGCGAGACTTATTATGGCGCGGTAATTCGCGTATATACTTAATTAAATCGCCTTTGCCCGCGGAAGGTTCGAGAATACGTCCGGCTAAATATCGCTTACCGTTCATCAACTTATAAAACAGTTCTTTCGGCGTCGGGTAAAAGTCTTTATTATCCGTAAACAATTAATCGCCCCTTTTCGTTTACTGCGTATATTTCGCTTGCATTTCGTCTATAATACGTATATAATCGCTATAACTACTGAACTGTATCGGAGGTATTACGTATGTCAACGCCTACAATCGCACCATCTTTCGAATGGATTTCGAACGTCGACGACCAACCGTTCTTGACCGTCGATAATCAGCGTCGGATTTACTTTAACGCGGGCACCCGCACTCTGCTCGGCGTCACTCCGCATCAATCGTGGCTTATCGGCTACGATCCGGCTAATAAGCGCCTCATACTCGCCAAGCCCGAAATCGTTCGCGCAGCCAATATTGCGCCGTTTAACGTGGACAAGCGCTTTTATATGAGTGCGCGCAAGTTCGTCGATAAGCTCGGGCTAGATGCGAATGATTTGCCGATTAATTTCCGTTTTATCGAGCATATTACCGCGGCGAAGGGCGCTTATCCGGCAGGCTCGTATGTGTTCGAAGCGGAACTCGACGGAGCTGGGACGGACTTATAGGTACGGTAATAAACGCTTATTTCAGATACGGCAGTAGTCGTTTCCCTATTGCGCTTATTACGTTTACCGTGACGGCATTTCCGGATTGCTTATAACGTTGGCTATCGCTTATGCCTGCCGCCTTTACCGTTTCGTGCGCTTCGTCGCTAAATCCCTGGAGACGGAAACATTCGAGTGGCGATAGTTTACGGATGCGGTAGCGCGGTGCCTGTCCGATTGCTACGCCGTGCCTATCTTGCGACGTTAACGTAAAGGATTCTTCGTCGTTTTCTTTGAATCTACGCCCATTCTGACGCTTTTCCATGCGGTCAGGCGTAAGAACAGGGCGGATTTCTTCATATTCTACGAATTCACCGCAATCGCATTCTACTCCGTTAAATATATTGAAATCTAGCAGTTTTTCACATTGCGGACATTCTTGCGTATACGATTGTTGCTCTGCAATTTTCGGCTCACGATGTCCTCCGCCCATAGTCGTAAGAGTTGGCGAAACGCCCTCCGCGCTATAAACGCGCTTGATTGCGTCATGCCCTTTCAGATCGATGTGGCCGAGCATAAGAGGCTCAATAACCGCGGTGCGTTCTCGCCTTTTGAACATAGACGGAAGAAACCCGTTATCGTACCGCGTCGTTAAACAGTAGGAAACTTCGTCAGGAGTTGTCCCGAAGCCTTGTTGCGATTTAACTTCGTCCTTTTCGTAAGCAATGCCGTCCAACTGCGCCACCAGTTTCGCGGTCTTTTCCTCGTCGAGGTAATACTTTTCGTCGACTTCTGTTTCGAGAATATCGCGGAGTCTCGTCGCAACTTCCGTCTGTTCCGGCCAATCGAAATTGAACGTCTTGACGCCTTCATATGCGCTAATCCTTCGCTTTCCTTTCGGTACAATCGTATTTCCTTCGATAATCCACGGCTCTTGCGTCACCAAATCGTCACGTATCGCAATAATAAAGATGCGCTCGCGGTTCTGCGGCACTCCGAAATACTTCGAATTAAGTACCTCGAAATCGACCGTATAGCCGATGTCATTCAACGTTTGAACAATCGCGTCGAGTGTGCGACCTTTATCGTGTCCGACGAGTCCTTTTACGTTTTCAATCCAAATCGCCTTCGGTCGTTTTTCTTTCGCGATTCTAGCAACGTCGAAAAATAGTGTTCCTCTCGTATCCTCAAACCCTAATCGTTTACCGGCTACGCTGAAAGCCTGACAAGGTATTCCCGCCACAATTAAGTCATGATCCGGTATGTCTGTTTCGTTTATCTTCGTTATATCTCCGTGTAAATGTGCGTCTCCATATAGCGCTGTATAAGACTGCTTTGCGAATTTATCAATTTCGGAAGCAAATACGCACTCACCGCCTAATTTATCGAGTGCCTGGCGAAAACCGCCTATACCGGCAAATAATTCGATATACGTAAATTTACTCATTAACAACACGCTCCTTAAACGGTTTTTTGACGTACTGATTGCTTCCGGTACTAAATAAACGAGCATGATCGCTATTAGAGTAGAGTTCGAGATTACTAATATCGTTATTTCTTCGATTTCTATCTACGTGGTGTATATCGTGGTCAGGAGGTATTTTTCCGTAATGCTTTTCCCAAACATATCGATGCATTAATTGACGTTCTCCGGTGGTCGCAGCTAAATATCCGTGATTTCTAAGAGTAAATTTTATTCCGTCTAATATTTGATACGGTTGGTAGTTTTTCGCTCTTAACTCGTAACCACGTCGTTTAAATCCGATATAAACAGACTGGCGAGTCATTCCGTATTTCTTTCCAACCTCCGCTAACGAGTAGCCTTCGCAATAAACGTCATACATCTCGCTGTAAAGGTCGTTTTTAGCCAATTTACCGACTCCCTTCCGTAATCTTCGTCATCATTTCGTCGACATCCGCATGCAATTCCGCCAAGCTACCTTCATTTACAATCTCGTAATCTACTTCGAACTTATCAACGTAGCTTTCCGTATCATGCTCCAAGTCCGCAAGCTCGAACGCATCGCCGGCGATTTCGGCACGCTTGACCCGCGCTTCGAGTGGCGCATTTACGCGTACGATAATAAAGCCATTCTTACGGCACCATTCGTATTCATTCGGCTGTCTTAAATCCGAAACGACTACGCCGACCGTATCGCGCTTATTTAACGACTGTTCGACGCTAAATTCCGCATGCCTTATCCATACGTCCGGATCGTACTCGCGCACGGCTTGTCCGAAAACTTGATACATGCGACGCTGTTTGCCGTCTAATTCGCGCGGAGTGTGCGCGTATATCTTATCCGCGTAGTATTTTAGCGCGCTGCCGAACGCGATAGGCGGTTCAAAGCCGTGGTCGAACCATAGGCTCTCGGCTACGGAATCCTTACCGGAACGAAGGCGTCCAGTTAGGGCGATTTTGATTACGTCAGCCATTAACGTTCACCTCCGAATTGAGTACGTATATCTTACCGGTTTCTTCGTCTATGCCGGAAACCATCTTCGCCGTTACGCCGTCAGCCGTATCCATGCCGACCAATATTCGAAGTGTCTTGCCGTTTAATTCTTCGGACGAGTACGTATGAATTTTCGGAAACACTCGGTCGCTAATCCGTTCTTCCTTCGTTTTTATTTCGCGCTTCGTCTTTTCGACTTCCTGCGCCCATGTTTCGATGTCGCATTGCGCGGCGTTGATTCTTTGCGATAATACTCCGTTTAGCCTGCGCTGTGCTTCTTCACGGCGTTCTAGTTCAGCGACACGCTTTACGAGGTTGGCGATAATGTCGTCGTAGTTCTTCGGAGATTGCTCGGATTCGACCGGTTCGAGTACAGCGTATTCAGATTCATCGATGTAACCGTTAGGATTATGACATTTAGACGTCGAACTAGCGACACTTTTATTAAAAATACCGGATTCGTTGACTTCCTCTGCGTATACGGTATCACCTTTTTTATACTTACTGTTAGTCGCTGTCGCGTTCGTAATAATAACGTAGTCGCCTACTTCTGCTTTTCGGTCGACTAGACGATAGCGTCCTCCGTTTCCATTTTCGTCTATGTGTACGATGTCGGTCGGTTCTAATACGTAATATCCGTACGGTAGCCTACCATAGTTGCCGTAGTAAATATGGCCGTTAAATTCTACCCTGTCTACCGTCTTAACTCCGTTTGCATACGCGTGGTCATGTTCGAATACCAATACCTTCTCGCCGACCTCCGCCTTACGCTCTACCTCGACATATTCACGCTTAACTCTGCCCAATGATTCGTCAGCTAGTACGTGTATCTTTTGCGTCATACTATCGTCCTCCTTCGTTTAATAATTCGCCCAAACTTACCGGAAACTTTGGCTCGGCTAATTGACGGACAGCTTTCGCGTATACTTGTATTTCGACTTGGCTATCGTTGGCTAGGCGTTGTTTTAAGAAATGCGCGACTGATTGAAGCGAAGCCGTCCAGTAATAACGCACATACATTCCGTAGGCTGGCAGGAAAAGGCGGGCTTGTTCAGCGCATACTCCACGCCTTAAAGCGTCGGCATACCGCATTTCCCCTTCTTCGATATAATTCATCAACGTAGCCGTTAAGTACTTTCCGTCTTTACCGTCGACAGGTTCGCCACTGCCTTGCTTACTATTTTCCGGCGCACTACGCCAAACGTCCGGAATATAAAACGCAGGTTCTTCGGTAATATATCGTCGCGAGCTTTCGTTCCACGCGTCCATCGTATGATCGGAGCCGACTACGTATTTCCAATGTTGGCGCGCGACCATTAACGGCGCATATACTTCGAATTGTAACGTTGCGTGACGGAATGGCGACGTATGTTTTTCCCGCGCTAAGAAACGGATAAGGCGCTCGTCCTTTTCGGTCAATTCCGTCGATTTCTTATCGTAAGAGACGCGTGCGCTGTTCGCGACCGATAAGTCGTCGCCCATTACATCGTGTAGGATTACGTAGCCTTTATCTAAAACATCGATTATCTTCGTCAATTATTCGCCCGCCTTTCGATTAATACTTGCTTCCGTACTGAATCCGTCCGGATAACGCTTCTTTAACTTTTCGATATTTGCTTCCGCAATTTCTTCGAGTGTTAAGCCTGCAAGTCTAGCGATTTGACTTAAGTACCACATAACGTCGCCGAGTTCCTTCTTAATTTCGTCTTTGTCGACGTTATGTCCGTGGAACATCGATTTCTTTATTAAATCCGCAACCTCGCCCGCCTCACCAGCGATACCTAGTCCGTAGTTTATTAATTCGTGCTTATGCGGATTTGCACTCCGCGTCGATATTCGTTGGTATTCGTTAAGTGTGAGCGCGTAATCAATCTCCTCGTGCCTGTTTTCCGGTGTAATCTTCGATAATAGTTCGTCTAATTCTTCGCCCATTCTCCGCCCTCCTTATCACGCATAAACGAAAAGTCATTATCGCGTAGCATCATCGCTAAAACTTTTCCGACCCTGTTCGCCTGTTCTTCTTCATGATCCTCGTAACCTGCTTCGAAAAGGAGCGCGTGCGCCAGTTCGTGCGCGAATACGTCACGTAATTTCGTATCATTTAGGGCGCCCTCTAACTCGATTACGGTGGAGCCGTATAAAATTCGACCCCACATCGATTCATTCGCTGAAAGTCCGCCTATCTTCTCGACCGAATAGTCGATAGCGCCTACTCGGATTGTTTTCGGAAGATTCATCGGCGCACCTCCGACCATTTGACAGTATCTTTCGTTTCTTTTACCGCGCCATTTTCATCGAAATAAAGTCCGTGTCTATTTGCGATATTTTCTACTTCGGAATAGTCCGGCTCGCGCGCGTCGGCAATGATCGCGAGCAGGCGTTTGAAGTCGCGTTTGATGCGTGAGTTTTTGATTGGCGTCATATTATCATCCTCCCAATTTCTTCGATATTTCCGCGCTGTTCTAGTGCGATAAACTCCTTCGGTATATCGTGATTCCGTAGTATCTTTTCGACTAAAGTTACGACTGGATGGCGTTGCGTTTCCGTTAGATTAATATGATCGAAGTATTCATGCGCGTCATGTTCGTAGAATCCGTTTAATAACTGATAGAGTCCGTTGGTTGCTGGCGAACGTAGCTTCGGACTATCAATCTGCGAAAAGTTGCCGGTAAATACGAACTTGGCGTTAATGCCCGGACGCGTGGCGAGCGCTGAAATCGTATTAACGTCGAGGTTCTGCGATTCATCCGATAATAAAAACGTATGATTCAGCGAACGACCACGCACCGTCTGTATAGGGTCGAAGAATACCTTACGCTTGTCCTCGTCTCCTTCGAGGATATACCGGCGAATAAACGCCGACATATCGCTCATAACGTCGAGGTTGTCCATGAAAGGCGCGACGAATGGATACGTTTTTTCGTTAATGTCGCCGGGTAGGGCGCCCAAGTTCTCGCCTACCTGCGTCTGCATCCTCGTATAAATTAGCTTGCGGAAATGCTGTTCTTCGATAACGCGTTCTAAGCCGACCGCCTGCGCGATTAAGGTTTTTCCACAGCCGGCGGGTCCGGTAATGAACGTAAATGGCTTATCGTTGATTAGCGCCTGCATGAGCGCCTTTTGTGCGTTATTGTTCGATGTTATTCCGAAGAATGCCATTTAATCGCCTCCGTTATTTTATCGGATTGGACAAATACCGCCTTCGCAACCGTCCATTCCGTCTAAATCGCTGTCTGCGCCAGTTTCGTATTGTTGTAGGATAACCGGATCAAGTTTCGTAAGTCCTGCGCTTAGTTCCTCATATTCTTCCTTCGAAATAGCTTCATATGGCGCAAGTACGTAAGAACCTCCGTCATACGCGAGGAATGATACGCCTACGAAATCGTCCCAATTCTCGTAAACTATCGATTCGGCTTCGCTCCATTCATCCGGTCTGACGTGTATTGTATTCGAAGAGTTATGCTCGGTATAATTGCGCTGGAATCGGAAGTAAGTGTCGAATTGCTCCGCAACGTGTACGTCGTCTTTCGTCTTGCTTGCGCCACTTGCGACAGGGAAGTCGATGACGAGCGTGCGGGCTTTTTCGATAACTTCCGGACGTGCAAGGTTTTCAACGTCCGAATAGCCTTCCGTACCTACTTCGGCATGAACGCGCCAGCCTATGTCTTTGACCGCCTTCGCTAAAGGATCGGCAGCGTTTATACGGATGCGTCGAATATAGTACGGTGAGTGCGACCAGTGAAGTCCGCTTGATACTCCGCCAGCTACTTGCGAAATCGTGCCTTCCGGCTTAACCGTCGTTACGAGTAGAGGCGATGATACACGTAGTTCTTTCGCATATATGTCGGCTTCTTCGCGTGCTACATTACCTAACATGTGCAATAAGGCATCTTCGAATATTTTCTCGTGTGTGCCATTAATATCAACTGCGTAAGAATCATCGCCGACTTTAATTAGCGCTAAAGCATCCTTAACGCCGGTTAATGAAGTTCCCAACAATCGATCGCGTTGCTGAACCGCATTCCAGTGCGGTAACTCTAGTTCTGCTAAAGTCATTCGTAATCCCGCGCGAGCTGACCGACGTTGTGCATTCAGTAATCTAACTAAGTCTAAGCGACCGTCTTTTACGAACTGAACGAGGTTTACCGTCGTCAGATTACATACGCCGTAACTATCGAGGATAATTTCGACACATGGATTTAGTCCTTCCGCGTTCGGTCTGCGTCTGCGCGCTTCTTCGAGATTTACAAAACCCGTTTCCTTCGTATAGGATCGCTACACCTATACCGCCTTTAAAGGCTGCTTACGGTTTCCCGTAAGACGAGACTATATCAACACCCACGAAGGGTGCTCCCCGTTTCGAATGCCAATCGCTTGCATCCTACGGCTTTCGCCTAGTCGTTGAGGTTTCAAGTGTCCGCGCTTTTTACCATTTATATTCCGCGCTAATATCCGTCCATCTAACTCTTTGTCGAATCTTCTCTACTCTCGACCTTGTATATCGATCACTTAATGACATAATTTCAGATTGGGATTGACCGCGCTCTATTAATTTACATATGTCATGAACTTCATTTTCTTGGAGCGTATCGGTTCTGTAATTCGCTAAACCTAATTCAATAGCGTGTTGTGCATTTTCGGTCGGGGTTGACCATTCAAGGTTATTTGCGTTATTATTTAACTTGTTACCGTCGATGTGATTGACTAAGTCTTTTCCTTCGTCTTTCTCCACGAATACTTCCGCGACCAAACGATGTATTCGTGGACTCTTTTTAATTCCGTACTTATCATCTATCCGGCAATCGTAATAGCCGTTATGGACTCTTTTGTATATTAATTTATTACGCAACTTCGATTTAATCCTTCCCTTGTTACTGATTAAGTATTGCGGAAAATCTTCATGCGTTCTCCATATCTCACCATCTAAATCTCGCGTATCGTAATATTTATTTACCCCTAACCTACTTGCGATCGTTCTCACGCTACCTTCTTTCATCCCTAAAATATCCGCAATTTCTTCATTAGTCATTTTCGAGTAGTTTTCAACGATAAACTGATGTCTAGGATTCATTCCGCATCACCCTTTCAGAGATATTGCGGACACTTGCTTACCTGCTGATTGCCCATTGTTCCATCCTTCGGATTTTTACGCAATGCGTACCGTTGGCTTTAGGGTGTCCCAGCATTTAGAGGAGTTTCGACGTACCGTTTCCGATACGAAGCCCAATTTCTTAGGTTCGCCTTCCGCCTTCATCATTTCGAAGATTAAGTTTAACTGTTCGCGACTTGGCTTCGATTCAAACGCGATAGAGTTATTAGACATACGGCGATGATGTAACGGTCGCGCATTCGGATTCATCGGCTCAATCGCCGCGAGCTTATTCGCCAATTCGTTCATGCCGAGTTCTTCGACTAAGCCGACGACCTTTTCGTGTTGTTCAACGTTCCATATTCCGTTAATTCCGTATTTTGCGAAGATACATTCGTAATCGTCCGCATCCATAAGGAAAATTTCGGCAGTCCTGCGCACGCCTCCGACAACTACGTTATTTCCGATAAGGTTTCCGATGTCGAGAATATGAATCGGACGTACTCGCTTAAATTGCGTGTTATAAACGCATTCTAACGGAGCTAGCGACGGATCGAGTTCATTTCGTAGTACCTTGACGATACCTTCGAACATTTCCTTTAATGGCTCGTAGCCTGACGCCGTACCACCGAAAGTATGAAGTCGCGAGCCTTGCGGTCTTATATAGTCGTAATAGATTCCGATAGTTTGAACGGATTCGTATTCCTTTTCGGTAAGTAAGCGAAGGAAAACGCGTAATGATTCGACCCATCCTTCCTTTGAATCGCCGACGTGGATTACGGCTTTCGTGCCTTCGTTGATAACGTATAAAGACGTATTCGCCTCTTTAACGAGTGGATAGCGCTGCGTATATGGTTCGTGGATTACTTCGACGTTTGTACGTATTGGCGCGAGTTCCTGCGCGAATGCTTTCGTACACTTAAAGCCAACGCCAGTGCCTACGAGTAATAAGTAGAATAAGTCGCCTAAGTCGTCCCAGCTTCGGATATTAAGGAATGAACAGTTAAAATTCGCAAGTGGAAATTTCTCCGCTACTCCTTGATCGCTACCGCCCACCCAAAGCGTTCGACCCGATAGAAACTGGCGTAAATTAAACATACTATCGAAAAATTCCTCGGCTTCCTTGCGGTACTTCGCGTAATCAACTTCGTAACCGATCTTCTCTACGTGTTTCACGCCAAGCCCTACGTTATATTCCGTAGCCCTTCGGCATGTTTCCTTCCAAGTCTCGCGTCTGCCTTCCGCTGGCAAGTAACGCGAATATGTCCGATAGTAAACGAACTGTCCTAGCGCGTTCATGTGCGCCGGGAAGTCCGGGTATTGTTCGATAAATTCATCCGTTAAAAGTTGCTTCATTCAATCGCCCTCCAACCGTTTTAATTCCGCCTTTATTCCTTCAAGTCCTCGTATAATAGTCCGCCGTTCCTCAGCCAATTCCTTTAAGCGTAACTCGACCGCATCAATGTCGCGCCCATTGTCAACGAGATTCGCTTCGAGTGACGTGGCGAGCTTGCGTAATTCTTTTGGTATGTTCATCGTCGGAACATTCGCTTCCTCATTTCGTCGAACTCCTTGCTCGCTCGTTGTTGTTCGCGATACGTACCGATTACGAATAGAACTTTTACCGCGAGAATCAGCGCCCATAGTCCGAGAACTATTCCGCCGATTAACGGATAATTAACGCTAATGTCCGCAATCTTACCGATAATCCACGCAATACCAAGGATTGCTCCTTCCCATATTGCAAGTTGCAAAACAAACGCTAAAATTACCGCAATGATTATCGCTGTCATTATTCCGATTCCTCCTTAATAGTTACGAATTTATTATTGAATCGTTCATAATCCGTCCGCATGACCGGAGGCTTTCCGTTATAAATCGGCTCAAATTTCGTCTTATTATTGCGCGCTTCTTCGCGTCTTTCTCTGCGTGATTTAATCATTCCTTTTCCTCCTTCTTAATCGTGTGATAAATGCCGTAAGCCAGCATTCCGTAGAATACTGCGTTAGTTAAGAACGATAAGGCGATTGCAGCGTCCTCGAACGTATGACCAACCGCTAACATTACGACATTTCCGAGATAGGCTACGATAGCAACTACGGAAAGCCAAAATAATACTTTACCGCCCATTCTCCGATTCCTCCTTAATTAATCCGTTTAATAATGCGTAAGTCAGCGCGACGGCTACCGCGTCACTAGCATCATCGGATTTAAACTCGATGTCCTCGCCCAGTATTCGCCTTACACCGTCCGCGACTTCCTCCTTATCTGCGGTACCTTTACCGCTAACTGCCTTCTTGATTGCCGACGCAACTATCTCGTCCTTTTCGTCGATACTGTATCCGTACTTGCCGAGCGCCATATCTATCGCAGCCCACGCGCCGTATACGAGTTGCTTGGCGCGTTTTGATCGTGAAGTGCCGGTATACTTTTCGCGGACTACTGCGTCGAAAGGTCCGTATTCGTGTATCGCCTTTATTGCGAAGGCTTCGATATAACTGTATCGCTGGCTATCGCTGAACTTCGTGTCAGTTTTCACGGAATCGACGTAGAGTAGTTTCGGACGATTGCGTTTGATTTCGATGACAGCTACGCCCGGGCTTGCGCTGATGTCTAACGCAAGAATCTTCAATCGTCAATCACCGCCGTTATCAATCCGACTACTATTCCGAGTAGTAACGCGGTAAAAAGATCGGGTGAATATCCTATTGACGGAAAAATAACGAAATATAGTACGAAGAATATTAGTATCATCGTTATAATTTTCAAGCCTTCGCCTCCCTTACGCTTTTAATAAACTCGAACGCATCGTAATACGCTTGCTTTTTCCAATCCGGCAAGCCCGACTTTAGTACGAGCTTTAAGTGATTCTTTAGGTATTCGTACTCGCTGTCCGACATACTTTCGGCTATCGCCGTCTTATACTCGTTAAACTTCCATCCGTCTAAATCCACGCTCGGCGGATTATTTTCTCGAATAGCCTTCGTAATCATTGCGAACTTATCGAAAAGTGGCTTACGATCCGCGTCCGTAATCCTTCTGCAAAACGCTCGAATGTCCGGAAAGTCTGCGTATTCCTCCGCGCTCATATCCCACGCACGCTTCGCGCCGTTGACGTACAAAACGATATAGTAATCGCAGTCGTACATATATGCATAAAGTGCCGTCTGCGCTTCGTGCGATTCCTGCGCCTTAGTCAGCGACTTAGTGGACGTTTTCGAAGGTGACTGTTGCTTCGATTTAATTTCGAGTCCTACGCGGATAACTTCGCCGTCGTCAGTTAGATAGCGCATGATTCCGTCCGGCGCTCCGTATAGATAGAACTTTTCTCCGTTATGTTCGACGAGCTTATTCGTCTTGGCAAATTCCTCGAAGCGCGGCGTGCCGTCCGGATTCTTTTCGAAAGTGAAGCGCGGCTTATTGCCCGTCAATCGTTCGAAGTTGCGCTCGATTGCTAATATCTCCCGTTGTATGACGCTTCCGAATGCGGTACCGAGTTTCTGCCAGCGTGATTGGTGCGGCTGTACCGTTTTAACGTCCCTCTTCGCGCGCATCGCCTTCATGTAAAGTTCGCGCGGACATTTCGTAGCTGCCGACGGACTGAAATACGGCGCGCCTCTTTCCGGCCAAACTTGCGGCGGATTCGAATACCACTTCGCTATTTGGGCGTCCAGTGCGTTGTCCCACGTTTCGGGAAGCGAATGCCATTCGTCGAGCATCGCGATAAAGTCGCCTTCTATTTGTGCGGAAATATCTATATAATTCGTAATGATTAATCGCTCCCTTTCTTTTCTGCGGTTACTCCGGTTAAATATTCGATTTCATGCGTAGTGACCTCACCGACTTCTGCGTGAATCGTAATTCTGCGTAATCCTCTAACTTCTTTTCCGTCCATCAATACCGTAAAATCGTCGCCCGGCTTACGTTGAATAAAGACTAAGCTCGGCTCTTTTTCGCTCATTCCACGTCATCCTCCTTCGTTCTAATAACTCCGATATTTACCGGCTGTAATCCGCTGAACATAAACGCAAACATTTGCGCAAGTATCGTCGCGACTATCGCTTGCAACCACGTAAGCTCGACGCCGAACGTCGTTAGGCCGACTTTTACGATGACTGCGGTTACTCCGATTAGTATTAGGCGGTACATTAGACCGACTCCTTTATTTCGTTTAATCTCGCGTATTCTCCGAACAGTTCTAGTGCCTTTTCGTTATATGCGCAGGCAGCTTCCTCGGGAGTTTCGAAACGTCCTAGTATTATCTTTTTACCGTCTTTATGGATTCTCGCTTCCCACTTTTCGTTACAATCCTCGACGTAAACAACGCCTTTATATCCGGAAGTGTTATCCGATCTGATTGACGTATTATATAGGTTCTCCGCGCTTGTAACTATTCGAAGATTACTTTTCCGATTATCGAGTTTATCACCGTTAATATGGTCAACAATTTGACCTTCTTCGGCTTCTAATACTTCTCGGTGTAAATAAACCATTCGCTTATTCTTACGTCCGCCTACTGACCGAGCAGCGTATTTTCCGCCTACACAATGCCACTTAAATTCTCCGAAACGTTCATAATCGACATCATCGACAATTGCGACTTTCCCTTTAGTTAACGGGATTTCTCTCGTCACTAAACCACTCCTTTTCGTCGATTTTCTCCGCCCATTTATACGGATATATCTCGATGTCACAACGGACAGGTACGTGTAATTTAACCGCGTTTTCCAATACGGCTCTAATTTCGTGTAACGCTTCTCGGCTTATATCGCGCGGACAATCGAAGTTTAATTCGTCATGCACCTGTAAAATGATGTGCGTATCATATTTCGGAAGTACCGCTTGCAAGTCGACGACCGCCTTTTTCAATATCGAGCCAGCACTCGCTTGTATCGGAAAATTCCCCGCCTGCCTTTGCGCTGAAAATAACCGCCAGCGATCCTTCTTGCTCGCCTTTATATCGTCGTGTAATCGTCTTTTCCTTCCGAATATATCCGTAACAAATCCTTGCTTTTCGACTAAACGATGTTGCTCGTCCATGTAACGCTTAATTCCGGGATAGCCTCGGAAATAATCGTCGATAATCTTCTGCGCTTCTGCTTTCGATACTTCGAGAGTATCAGCTAACTTACCCGCGCCCATTCCGTAGACAATTCCGAAGTTTACAATCTTCGCTCTCTTACGTAACTTTTGGCACTCGTGTCCGTCCGTATCCTTTTCTGTTTCGATGTCCTCGTAAGAGTATTTACCGTTACTGATAAGAGCCGCAGTTGTCGAGTGAATATCGCGCCCATGTTCGAAGGCGTCGATTAATACCTTTTCGTTCGCCATGTGCGCCAGTACCCGAAGTTCAATCTGCGAATAGTCCATCGAAACAAGGATACGATCATTACCGTTAGCGAGGAATAAATGACGGACTTCCGGACGCTTTGCAGGAATCTGTTGCGTATTAGGGTCCGAACATGTAAACCTTCCGGTCGCAGCGCCCCACGTATTATGCCACGGATGAATACGTCCGTCTGACTTAACCTCGCGCGGTAGTTTTTGCGTAAAAGACGAGCGAAGTTTTCCGATTTCTTTATATTCAAGTAGCAATTCGACCGCTTTATGTTCGCCTTTTATCCGATTTAGGAAGCGTTGATTCGTTGAACCATTGCCAAGGTCGGTCAACTTTAATTCTTCGAATAATACTTCGCTAACTTGCGCGGGTGAGTTCAGATTTATTTCCTTACCGATCGTTTCGTATATCTTACTCTGTAACTCCGCTTCCTCTTTCGCCAGCTTTTCGTCTAATGCGAGTGCGCCTTCACTATCGAATTTAATTCCGCGAATGTCCGACCATATGAATTGCCGAGCCACAGGCATTTCAACGTCGTAAAACAATCGCTTAATCTCTCGTAAATCCGGCCTGCTGTCGTACCATTTCGAAATCCATTCGTAAAGTTTAAGCGTCTTTTCGGTATCGCCTGCCGCGTATACTAGCGCCACGTCTAACGGCACTTCGTTAAATTGCGTATTCGGGAATAGTTCATCGAAGTTATCACTCGGCTCTTTTAGCCAGTCTGTAAGCAAGTCTTTTAAACGGTGCGAACGGTTTTCGTCGAGTGACATCGCCATTATGCGAGTATCAGCGTGCAAACTATCGATAAGGTTTACACCGTATTTAACGTAGAACCATTTACAGTCGAAAGGTGCGTTGTGCATAACGATTTTAGACGCCATTAATGCCGACGCAACCATGCCGATTACATCAAACGTCATATACGCGTTTAAGTCCGTTTCTTCGACGTGTGCTATCGGTACATAATAATTGGCGCGTTGGGTAGTAACGGAAAAGCCTGCGATTTCGCCTTTCCACGGGTCAAGCGCGCCTCCGTCCTTTCCGAATGTCTCTAAGTCGAACGCTATTAAATCGCTTGCCCGAATGTCGTCCGCCATTTTCGCTAATTTATCTATCGTGTCCGCCAGTATATAATTCGAAGGTGTATTCGCTACAAGTTCCGCTAACTTGCTTTCACGCTGTCTATCGGCGAGCTGTTTGTGCAAGCGTAACGCCTCCGCTTTGCTAAAACGCTTGGCGGCGGAAGAAGGTTCTCTGCCTATAAGACCTTCCGCCATTGCCGCCTTAACTTCGATTAGCTTGCGTTGATCCGCCTCGCTATTTTTCATCGCTAGAATCCGTTGCCACGCGTCCTCTAGTGTCTCCGACATCGCCTGCTTCCGTTTAGCCGCGGCTTTAACAGCCGTATTCGCCTTATCGTCCTTTGCCGTAGGACTGCGCAAGTTTAGCGTAAGTTTCGGTTTATCCAACCGCAGTCACCTCCGCTATACGTCGATTGCCTATTTCGACGTATTCCGGTTCCTTTTCGATGCCGATGAATTGACGCCCTGTGTTAATAGCCGCTACTGCCGTCGTACCACTTCCGATACAATTATCGAGGTCTATATCGCCTTCATTCGTATACGTTCGGATCAAATACTCGAATAATGCGACGGGCTTTTGCGTTGGATGATATTTTTCGGAATCGTACGGAAAATCCAGTAATTGAGTCGGATAATTAGTCCACTCTTGAACGTAACTATCGTTTTTCATTTCAGACCAATTTTCGCCGGTTCTTCCCCGCTTATTAGTTTTGCCATACGGCTCTAATCCTTGTGGATTATACGTCGGTTGTCGCTTATAAAATACGCTGATATTTTCATGCTTTTTTAGAGGTCGTTTGTTAGCTAATTGAAAACCCGTCGAATTATTTTTAACCCACACCCATTCGTATCTATATAACGAAATATTCGAAGCGTTTAGCGATGTAGTGAACGGCTGACTGCAGGTAAGAACGATCGCTCCGTTATCTTTAATAATTCGTTCGTATTGCGTCCATAATTCGTCTAATGGGATAATTGAATCCCATTTATTTCGCGTCCTACCATACGGAAGGTCGCATAGTATCATATCGATATAGCCGTCGGGTATTCGCTTCATAATTTCGAGGCAATCGCCTTGCGTTATCCGATTCAATAAATCCTCCGCCAAATTATCGCCTCCGTTCTTTATTAAATTCCTACGATTGCTTTTGCTTCTTCGAGGGTTTCGCAAAGCCACAGGCTGTTCGCCTTTTCCGCATACTCTTGCTTAATTTTAGCGATTTCTTCGTCAACAGGATCGTTGATTTTATTGGCGAAAGTATTAAACTTATCCCATTCCGGATTCCTGTAATCGTAGTTTCTATTTACCGTAAAGTAGTAGCCTGTTTTTGCGCGGTATTCCTCGCTTAAAGCCTCGATTTCAGCTTTCTTTTCCATTATTTTCGAATATATTCCGTTAACCTTAAAGTGCTTTCGAGCCATTTCTTCGCGAGTCTCTAACGTTAATGCCTTTTTGCGCGCTTCCTTAATCTTATCGTCGCGTTGCTTTTCGAGAATTGCCGTCAATGCTTTCACTCGTTGAGCGCCTAATATTTTTAAATTCGACATAACATCGCTTCCCCTCGTTTTTAATTAACGTTCATATCCGCGTAGAATAATACGACATCTTCGTGATTCGCGTCCGCCCAATCGTTAAAGCACGCCGTATCGCAGTAGTATTGCTCCGCGCGGTCATCGTATAAGCCGTCGGCTATCGCTCGGTTACATTGCGCACACGTTGGCGGACTTGCTTGCGGGTCGGGTATGCGCGGATTCATACGTCGAGCCTCGCTTCTACTGGCGCGATTAGTTCGCAATCATTGCCGAGAGTGATTTCTTCGCCGTCATTTAAATAATAGTTTCCGCCAGCTCCATCGCCCTCCGGTCCCTCATATATCTCCGCGATCACATCTACGTTACCTTTACCTAAAATCCACTTAACGCGCACAATATCGCCTTTCTTGAACTCGCCGGGCTTGCGTTTTGAGTCTTCTTTTTCTTCGACGATGACTTCGTATTCGCTGTCGAGAATAACTAAACCGATTCCTTCGACGGTAACATGGCCGTTCATGCCAGGTATTTCTTTATACGCCTTAGTAACCGTAAATTGATCGCCTTCTTTATACTTATCGCACGCTATAAACGGCTTAGTAATCAAAATGCGCTCGCCTACGCGTGCCTTGCGTTTGATTGTCGTTGGCTTGGGCGTCACCAGTTCGAGGTCTTGCGGACGGAAATAGTCGAAATCGTCGTCGGTTTCTACTGCGATATAAAACGGATCGCCGTCCTTACGAGCTTTTTCGGAAATATAGTCGATAGTACCGACCTCGCCCGCCTTAATATCGCGGAACTCTCCGACGACTAACGCCTTAACGCGGTCGCCTTCCTTGAATGTCGGAGTTTCTTCCTCGACCTTCTCTGTCTCATTTACCGCAAACTCCGCGCCCATTAGCGTCATCATTTCCTTAATTTCTTCCGGCGTGCCTTCGAGTGTAGTTCCGTCGTAAATTAACTTCATACTACCGCCCCCTTTAACGATTCTATGCCCGTCGATAAACGCGTCCACTTCGCATCTATCGAGTCAGCACCGACCCAATACTCGCTGATTTCTCGATTCTCGAATAAGAATACTTCGCCGTTCAATACCGCGATAAATAAGTCGCAGTCGTCTTTATCGTAAGGCTTACCGCTATTTTTCCGAGCGTAACATACGACCTCGCCGTTCCTGTCGTCGCGGACCCGCGCGCTCTTTATCTGAATGCGAAGCCAGTCCGCCGTGCCCGGCGCCTTTGCTACGAGGTCGAACGGTTCGGGAGCGATAGGCTCCGCGACCGACCAACCGTTAGCAAGTAGCGCTGTTTGTGCGAGTAATTCCGAATGCCTTCCTTTTGTGACCGTTTCATGCGCTATGTGAATCGTCCCCTTTCGTTATTTAGAAATCGTATTGTTTATCTTCGGATGTGCCTGCGTCTGTTGACGGCTTAGCCTTCGGAACTTCCAATCCGATCAAGCTAACATCGAAGCCCGCTTTTACGAGAAGTTCGATTTGCTCCGCTTCGTCTGCTTCGTATAAGATACCGTCGAATAGCGACATATCGAATTTGTCCGGTGCCTTATCGAAGTTAGCGCGCTCCTTGTCCGTTAAGTCCTCGTCCATATCGAGAACTGGCGTTAAGCTGACCGACGTATTCGTTCCGCTGCCTTCCTTCGATAATTCGAACGCCAGCTTGCCGAGTTTCTTTTCGTACTTCTTAATGGCGCCGTGAATGGCTTGCGCTTGATTCTTCGATACGTCGATAATGATAGGCTCTCCCGCCTCTAAGTCGAAGAATCCCATCGCGAATCGTTGCTTGGCGCGATACTTGCCCGCCTCTTGTCCGTGTTGATCGTTGAAATCCTTCGATAAATCCTTGTGAAATTTCCAGGCGGCGTCCCAAGGCGTGAGATTTTCGACCGGATAGCCTGCCGCGGACTTTTTCGAAGGATTCTTCGCGACGAATGAATTGACTTGCTTGTAGATACCGTACGAGAAGAACGAAATCAAGTCGGAAGTTCCGAGGACTTTTACTTTGTACGTACTGCCGGATTTGAAACTCGAAAATTCTACCTTGTTTCCTCCGCCGTCATTCGTCGAATTTAAAGCGTCTAAGGCTTCCGCCCCTGCTTGATACTTCGTCATTACACCGTCTCCTTATCGTTTATAATGTTCGAGTGCCGGATATTTCGGAATCGGTGCGCACCTTACGGGAAGGCTATCGCTCATACACCGTAGATATCGATTCCTATACCGCCGTTCGCGACGCCTTTACTTTTCGCGTCCTGCAAATGGTAGCGGGACCTACTCGGTAAAGACACGGCGGATTTACCTCCCGCGCCCGCTAACGTACATATCGGAAAGGGCGCCTTCTTTTACGCCGCCAGTCGGATTAACCAACCTGCATGCAACCGATATATACGTTAGCCGACGCAAGAATCGGCTTATTCCTTTATAACTCCGTAAATCATCGACGTAAGTATTACCGTCATAAGTACGAGTAGATATATCGTCGAAATACTCATGCGTAAACCCCCGTAACTTTTTCGAAATCTTCTATACGCATTTGCTCGCGTTCAATCGCCGCCAAATGTCCGTTAATCTTCGCTTGAATTTCGTCTATTTCAGCCTGTATCATTTCGCGTGTATTCGGATTCTTCGCCCTAGCACGCGCCCAAATTCTTTCGCCCATTTCGACGGTCAACTTTCCGATAGCTTCTTCGTGTCTGCGTGTGAGTCTCGTTACTTCTCGTCTGACTCTGCGGAACTCTCGTTCTACTACTGGACGAAGGAAGCTCGGTATAGTTAACGCGTTTTCTTCCGGTAATTTATAAACCGTAATAATCGAATCATCTTCGCTAACAATTACGCGAGTTCGCGTTTTGTAGTGGTCGAATACCTTATGTCTTTTACCGTTTGGATGCGGTGTGCTTCCGTTATAATACGCGGTTTGCATAAGCTGAATCAGATGGTTAGTCGCATATTCAGCCGATACTCCTAATCGTTCTACTGCGCGATCGATTGCGTGCTTTGTAACGCGATACATTTTCACGCCAACCTCACCGCCTTTATAGTGCCAATTACCTTCGCCAACTTTTCGTCGTCGCTTCGTCCGTAATAGTAAACGTTAGGGTCGTTAGTGTATTTCGTTATATCAAATAGGTCTAAATTCCTATCATCTAATCGTACTTTAGTCATATTTTCGTTACCTCCGCTATATTAATGAAATTAAGTGTTTACAAAATGGGGTCGCGGTGGTATATTAAATACGGATATTACATAGTGTTATATAACGAACACCACCGCTGTTTTTGCGAAATGCCTAATCGTGAAAACTGTGCTATAATTACTTACGGAGTGCTTTAAGCGGCTATTAACCGCTTTTTACACTCTTTCCTGAAACGCTGGATTTGTCGTCTGATATAAGAACTTTTCCCACCGAAGGAGTTCGCCAAAACTCGGGATAGTTCAGATTCGTTTTCATAACCATCAGCCCATGCGTTCAGGATTGCTACTTTGAAATCGTCGCCTTCCGCCAAAAAGGTGGCGATTTCTTTTTGTCTAATTTCACTTACTACTTGCCTTTCAGTGTTCGCCATTGCGTCTACAATCTCGTAAACTAGCAAACTTCCTTCATCATCGTAACCCGCCAAAGATTCCAACGACATAATAGCTTCTTTGCCCCGATTCTTTACGTGCCATGCTTCCGCCCTAGAAATTATCCTTGTAGCGATTCCAGCTACCGATCTAACTTTTTCATTAACGAGGGCTAGTCCGATATTTCTGTAACAAGTATGTTCAAAGGAAGTTACATCATTAACCTTGAACCATAGCCTGTCCGAAGCCTCGCTAACTAATCGAATTACTTCCGGGAATCTCATGGCTTCTTCGATAAATATTAAATTGTCTTTCTTCAACGTCTTTTTCCTCCTTTAATTTTGCATTTTTCCTTATCTACTTATGTAGGATACAAGCTGCTATTTAGTTGCACCACTTTTTGAAACTTTTTTAATTTTTTACCGTATGTTATATTAAAAGAGTAAAAAATGGTAAATCTTGCTTTCTATGTTACTACTTACCTTTGAAAATGTAAAGGTGAAATTGGAGGTTTTTTTGTGATTTCGTACGAACCTTTGTTTAAAACGCTAGAAGAAAAAGGCTTATCGTTATTTAAAGTCGAAAAAGAAATTGGATTAAGTTCGGTAACTACGGCGAAATTCCGCAAAGGCGAGTCTACTACTTTAGATACGATCGCGCGCATCTGCGAATTTCTCGACGTACCTATCGAAAAGGTCGTAGAAATCAAACGTTAATTAAGGTAATTAAATACATATGCGGAGGCTAACGTATGGAGGTTACATTACGTTGTAATCTCCGCAGACTACGGGAAAGCAAAGGATACAGTCAGAAGCAATTAGCGGAAATAGTCGGCATTAATCGCGGCAATATTTCGAAGTATGAAAATAATGAAGCGTATATGAACGTTATTACGATGGCTAGATTCGCTGCTGTTCTCGGCTGTACTCTCGATGATCTATACGATTATGTAACGTCTGCGGGCGAGGTCTGATTCGACTTCGCGCGCGTGGGTTGCTTTTTCTACACGTTTTTATTATACGCCCGTATCGTTGGAAATGAAAGTACTTTATCGCCAATTTCCGGCAATTCCCCGCCATTTTTTAACAAAAATTCGTTCATATCCTTGTATACCCCGTAATTTGCTTGCTTTAACCGCGCGTGACCGTTTAATTTCCGAAAAACTTCGACATTGAATTTCTCGCCCGCCTTGTCGTTATCGCCCGCTAATATTAATTCTTCGATACTTGACCGCTTGATTAAATCCGCCTGTTCGTCCGATAATGTAACGCCGCCCGCGGCTATTCCGATAATTTCCCCGTTGCTCGCCTCCGTCCAACTTAACGCATCTATCGGCGCTTCGGCTAGCGCTACTGTCCGCGCGCTTACGCGGTGTACTACGTCGATACCGTATAGTAATTTCCGCCTAGGCATTCCGCCTTTTTCGTAGAAGAATACCTTTCCGCGTGTCGCACGATACATAACGTTGGCTAATTGACCGTCAGGCAAGCGCCAAGGTAACGCCGTAAATCCCTTCTGCCTTCCGTATCCTATTCCGTACATTGCTTGCGTTTCTTCGCTTATGCCCCTCGACGCGAGATATCGGCTGTAAGCCGTCGTAACTATCGATTCGGGCAATGGTTCGAAAGGTTCCGGCAATCTAATCGTAGGCAAGCGTAATTTGAGCGTTTCGCCGACCGGATAGCCATACGTCGATAATAAGTATTCTTCCGCTTCTTCGTACGTCTCTTGCCGCAGGAATGCGAGCAACTTAACGAAATTGCCCGACGCCCAATCTTCGTCATAATAGCCGCTATCGCCCCAGGTGCCGGCGTATTCGCCTTCGAGGTTTACGAAGAAGGACGGATGGCTATCGTATCTGAACGGTGATGCTGCGAGCAATTTATCGGAAGTCCAGCGCGGACGCGTCCAGTCATATTCGCGTAGTTCGCCTTCGATGTCGATGTCGACGGTTTGAACGCGTATTTTAATATCCGGCAATATAAACGCCTCCTTAGTTTTCTTATCGGAATAATATGGTATTAATACATAGGTCTTGCGTCATATTCCAATGTCGGACGACGTTTTTAACTTCTCCCATAATTCGAGCGATTCTTTCGATAGCCATTTACGCCGTTCCGGTACGGAATAATATTCGATAAACCTACGGCGTTCTTCTTTCTCAAACTGGAATGCTTCTCCGTAATGTTCATCGCAATAGTATCGGTAAATGTCTTTATTCCACATTTTAACCGGAAATAATTTCGTTCTTTTTCCGCAATATAGACAAGATTCCATCGTTAATACTCCTTACGTTCAAAAGTCGAACTGTCCCGCAACTGCTTCCTCGCCTTTCGGAAACTCTCGAACAATTCCGTAATTCGGCAAGTACAAAACGCTTATCTGCGATCCTTCTCCGCCGTTTCTTCCTTTACCTATTTCGATAATACCTTCGCCGTCGAGTGAATCGATTCCGAAAGTGTTCGCCGCATCTTCGAGGACTGCTTTCGTTTTCTTTATTTCGGCACGCTTTGGCGGTCTTAATTCGCGATTTCCTTCGTCGTCTGTATCGTCCTTTACTTCTTCGGCTTGAGTGACAACGTGTATTACCGCTTTATATGTTCCCGCCATTCTACGAATCTTCTTCGATGTATTAGCGACATCACCGCCAGCCGTTCTTGACGTATTGTTTTCGAAGTCCATTAGGTAAATTGGATCGACGAGTACGATGTCCGCTTTCGTGGCAATAATGTCCGCTTCAAGCTGTCTAATATCCCGCGTAACGAAGTCGGCGTCATCGGCTGCACGTAAGGTAATATTGCCCGCCATTATTTCGCCTTCTTCGAGCATCGTAACGAATACGCGCAGTCCTGCCTCAAATTCTTCCGATAGCTTACCGGACAATAATGCGCGGTTCTCAAATCCAGCGTCGTAGTCAATTCCGTTGATTTGAGCGCTAACATAACCTTTTCTTCCGCTTATGGTCGAATATGCTCGCGCCATCCATTCGAAGCGAGACATTTCCATCGCCCATACGAGAACGTTAGCGCCCTGAAACGCAGCTTCGATGATTTCCTCCATCGTAAAGACGGACTTACCTCGACCCGAACGCCCGTACCACGTATACATATTTCCGGAAAAATATCCGCCTATCTGTTCGTTAATGGTCGGAAACTTGCTCCGCCATAGTTTAAACGACTTGCCCGCCTTACGATCGAGGTATTCGTCGATGAACGATTGACCGTCGAGTTTTATGTCCGTTCCCACTTTTTCCCGAACACTTGTTCCTATTGTAATACGTTCGTAATTTTTTCGCAAGTCATCGAGCAACTTTTCACCGCGTTCTCCCTCGTTAAATTTTTCGACAAGTTTCGGCAAGTACTCGGCAAGTAATAGCTTCGCACTATGGTCCTTAATTTCACGCGCCAAGTATTCGTAAGAGTCCGTCACGCCCGGCACATATTCTGCGCCGAACTCGGGAACCTCCGCAGCCACGGTCGCATAGCTCGGCGCATTATTTCGATTAGCTTGCGCATAGTCGACAATGAATCGGTAAGCCTTCCGTTCGGCGTCCGTTGGGAAATCGGATTCTGCGATGTTGAAGCGTGCGAGGGCGGACGGATCGTTAGCGTCTATTACCTTCGATAAGAATAATTTAGCGTATTCCAATGGCGTTCCTCCTTCCGTTTATTGCGGATTTTATTCGAAGTGCGTATTAAATTTATTTATTTGGATAAATTTATTATTGAGGTTCGAAGTGGCTGGACGTTCCCTGCTAGGTAGGCTGAAATTATAGCTGGACGCAAAACTAGGCAGGTCGAAGAACCTCTTTCTTATGTCGAAATATTGGTCATTGATTCGAAGTGCAACATTACTTAAATAACTCTTTAAGGCTAATTAAAATAGCTTGCACTTCTTTCCCAAATTCGCTTAAATTACTGTCCTTCCCATATTTCTCTACAATTAAATTAAACGCTCTTACTTTGATTTCATCAGGTAAATCTTTTAAATTCATGACCATCCCTCCTTCGCAATTTGTGTCTACTCTGCCGAAGCAACCTCCGCCAGTTTTCGTTTAACCTCGTCCACCTTCCGCCCGTACTCCGCATCACCAAACGTACGATACAACGCCATATAATCGCCCAACTCCGTAAGCAACCGATCGATTTCCGAATCTTTCTTCGCCTTAGCCCGCTGTCTATCTAATTCCGGATTGCGCGACGGCTTCCTATTCTTCGGCTCATATCCGAACATACTTCCGACCTCCTTCGTTATATTTTCGATAGGTATATCCGCGTGGCTCTTGAGGTAATCGTCGGCTGCTTCCGCGCCACATATCCGCGTTATATCGTTAAGCTCCGCCATAGAATAAGCGCCAGTGTGCGCGGAGACGACATCGTACCAAGTTTCGGTCCACGTTTCGTCGGGCGTGTAATGCGTCTCTACCGACCAACTATCGACGAAGAACGGCTCGTCTCCGTAACCTTCGACCAAGATTAAATCGCCGAATGTGATTTCGTTATGTTGCGCCAAGTTATCGCCTGCCTCTCCGTGATTCTCCGCTAAAGTGTAGCGTTGCACACATATCGCCCATACGGTCGACAAGTCGTTTTTCTCCGAATACATCGATTAAGTCGTAAGGCTTGAACGTTTCTATCTTCTCTTTCGCGTAAATCAACGGAAGGTTGCTCGTGTATATCGTCGGCATTGCGCTCGTTACCCGATGGTTAATAATCGCGTGCAAGTCGCCTCTGAATCCGTCTGACACGACGCTCCTTACGCCAATATCGTCGAGAACTGCGAAGGGCGCTCGCTTGGCTCGTTCCATTGCGGAATAATAACGCGTTGCCGCCGGCTCTGCGATTCTGTCCGGTACTTTCGGGCGATTAAAGTTGTTGTATTCCGTCTGCCATTCGTTAACGTCGAGGAAGTACGCCGGTTGCTGCGAAGGTTGCCTATTCCTCCGCAGGCTTCCGAGGTAATGTTCGACGAGCCATGCGTTAATGAGCGCCGCCGCCGACGTTGTTTTGCCTGTTCCGGGCGATTCCGAGTATAGGTACAACGATTTTATGCGGTCTGCCGACGTGTCAAATTGCCGTTCAAACGTCGCCACATAAGCGTCAAGCATTGCATATACTTTCGACTGGCTCGCGCGTGCTGGACTATTCTTTAGCGTTACATACCGATAATCTTCGGGTAACCCTGTCGCTCCTACCCGTCCGCCCGTTCCGCTAAGTCCGTAAAGTGCGATGTAATGCGGGCAAGTAGCCGGACAGCTTGCGCAACCGCCTCTCCGTCTTTCGTCTAGGATACACTTTCTTTTTCCGTCCAATCTTCCGCCTCCTTTTCGTATGCTTCACGCTCGAACTTCCGCCCTTCTTCGAAACCTTCTCCGTAAGATTTAATCCGTATATAGCCGACTAATTCCTCGATCTTGGCGACTAATTCCGGGACGGTCAACTCGTGGTCACGGCGCATTATTGCGTCACTCCTTCCGTTTTATTTATAACCAATCCGCTAATTTTTCGAAATCTACCGCCTGCTTTTCCGCCTTGGCTTGCGCTTGTTCCTTCCGCTTAGCCTCCAGCTTCGCGTCTAACTGTATCCGTTGCCATACGTTTTTCCGATACGTAAACATAAAACCGAAGCTCGTTCCGGGATATTGTGCGCTAGGTCGGTACTCCGCAAAGGTTTCGTCGATGAAGCGTTTGACATCTTCGTTGCTGGCCGTGCGTGGCTTCGTCCTTGTTCCGATTAAATTACCGATCATTCCCTTTTCCGCCGTCCAGCCGCGAAATGGTACGTAATCGCATCCGAACATTTCCGCGTGCTTGTCCGATAGATATGCGTGGAAAGTCGTCGTATTCCAATCGTCGATATTCCGCGCTTGCCAATCTTTGGCGGGCGGTAATCGTTTAGTCATCGTCATCATCTCCGAGTGCCACTTTCGTTAACTCGCTAACCGCGGTTTCAATGTCGCTGCATTCGCGAATGTCCTTGATTATACTTCTCAATCGCTCAATCTCCGCCAATAGTTTCGGAATGTCGGTGCGGGCGTGTGCGATAAATTCGGCGTCTGCTTTGTTATAGTTTTCGATATATTCTCCGTCGCATGTTTCGCAGATGCTCGCTGAATTAGGCGGATAGCCTCCGTGAACTTCCGGCTTTGTTGCTACGTGATAATTCGTATGAAACCACGGACCTTCCGTAGCCGCCTCCGCACGCTTGCGGATTGTTTCGATTTCTTCCTTCGATAACTTCGTCATATTATCGTTCCTCCTTCGTGCGTTATCGCTTGATTCTAGCGCTTTTAATCCGTTCCCTAGCCTTACTATCCGACGTACATTAGGACGCTCCTACGGGCGTTTAAATGCGTTCTAGGCTACGCCGACGTCACTCGTTAATGCCTTCGATAGTGATTCCGAGAATATCTACCGTCTTTCTTACAGCGTCCCTAACTCCGAGCTGATAATGCGTTTTGGATACCGGAATTAATACGTTAGCTTCGTTAAAATACTCGCGCAACTTTTCCTCCGGCGACTTTTCGATTTCGTATCCGTTGACGAGTGCGGACATTATCGTATAGATGTCGAGTCTTTCTAGCGCAGAATATTTCGGATTAGCGAACGGCTTGCCCTTCGATACATTTTCGATAATTGTCGGGATATTAAAGGCGAACATTTTCGCTAAGTCGATTGCGCGAGCTTGTTCGTGCGTTAGCGTTGGTTTATTCATTGCGTTTCCTCCTTCGGGCAGTTGGCGGGCTGGGCGCCGCTTTTTCTTTTTATTTTAATTTTTCTTTTTGGAAGTTCTTTCCTTCGAATAGTACCTATATTATCGGAGGTCTTTTTCTTCGATATAGTCCGATATTAATAGATACGTTCCGGGAGAACTTGTTCGACCGGTATGTTTTGTTAGTCTTTGTAGTTATTCTCTGTAGTTAGTCTATGGTAATGGTCTACTTAGACTGACAAGCCCGCCTATTCAACTTGACTACTCGGAGTGTTCTTTCTAGGTAGTTCGGACACCTTCACATAATTTACCGTGTACCATTTCGTATTATCGATTTTAAGTCGGTTATAATTACCGGACTCAATCAATCCACGATCTTCTAGGCGCTTTAATATCCGAATAATCGTCGACTTACTCCAAAACGGAAATTGCTCCGCCCAGCTATCGTAGGAATTGTAAACCCAATAACGCCCATCTTCGAAGTGCTTCCGCTTACTTATCCAAAAGTGGATTTGCTGTAGCATAATCGCCTCGTTTAATCCGATTTCTTTGGCGAGCGATGGTAGTACCACTAACGGATGCTCGTCGATTAGTAACGAACTCAATTAACCGCCTCCTTTCTGTCCTCTTATTTACGTAGGATACAAGGTAATCCGAAGTTGCACCAAAAACAAAAAAAATATTTTTACTTATTACTAATGAAGGATGCGAATGTTATAATTTTTAGGACATAAACCACAAAAAATTTTAATATTTGTTATAATAGACGAAAACAGGAAATGGAGGAACGAAATGGAAACGAAAAACAAGCCGTTCTATAAGCGATGGTGGTTCGTAGTAATCGTCGTATTTTTAGCGATTGGCGTTATCGGAAACATCGTTGACCCAAGTGAAGCCGAAGAAAAGCCATCAACCTCGGAGACAAAATCGAAAGAGACGAAGGCGGATAAGCCGAAGGAACTAACGTTAGAGGAAAAGATTGAATCCGCCGTAGATGATACACTCGGCGCGAAAACGAATACGAAGGAAAAGCGTATCGATAAAATCGAAGTGTATACGGACGTGGTAAACGTTTGGATGAACGCCGACGAGAACCTTTCCGCAAATATGACGAAGAAAGGTATGTGGCGCGATACTTTTAAGACACTCGAAGAACTGGCGAAATTAGACGAAGTCAACCGATACCAGTTCGTTTGGATGCTTCCACTAACGGATAAGCTCGGCAATTCCGAAAACGGCAAGGTAATGTCGCTCGATTTCCCACGCGAGATATTCTCCGAAATTAATTTCGATAATGTCGACTATAATAAAGCGCCGGACATTGCGGAGGATTACTGGGAACATAACGCGCTTAAATAACGAAAAAAGGACCCCGCTCATTTGCGAGGTCTTTTTCGTTATGAATATTCCGCACCTTTTTCGATAGCATCGTCCAAGTCGGTCGAATATATCGCGACATAATTACGAAGCTCTCCGATGTCACTATGTCCCATCAACGCCTGCAACGTAAATATATCGACGCCTGCCTGTATTTTAAACTTAGCGAAAGTACGCCGGAATACATGCGGACTGCATTGCACTTCCGATAATACGCCCGACCGCCGGCCATGTTCGCGTATCTGATACTGGACTGTTCGGTTATTTATCGGTTCATCGCCCGCCGTAATAAATAACGAGTCCGTAGAGCCGTTTACGCCCCTTATACGAAGGTATATCGATAGAAGGGAATACAAACGCTTGGTAAGAGGTATTCGACGCGCATATCGGTTTTTGGTGCGTTGTAGGTTAATCGAACGATCCGCCATCGATACGTCCTGTAAGTTTATCGAAGTAAGTTCGCTCAATCGCATTCCTGTGTCCGCAAACATCCGCATAATCGTTAAATCGCGCACGCCTTCGAACGTAGTAATGTCCGGAGTATCGAGCAGCCGTTTCAATTGCGCACGCGTAAAGGTCGCGCCGATTTCATGCCGGACTTTTAACGTCGATACATTACTCGCGAAATTCTCGTCTGTGTACTTCTTACGGACGCAGAAGTTTCCGAAAAGTTTAGCCGTCCTTAAACGTACGTTAATCGTAGTTCGCGCAAAGCCCGCGTCCAGTTGCGATTTAACAAACGCGGCAAAGTCACGCTCACTTAACGCGCGAATATCCGAAAGGTCTACGTTATTATTTACGAACACTCGCCGGAGTTCCTTCAGTTCTTTTTGATACGACTTTACCGTAAATTCCGATAGTCCTTTTATTTCGCCATGTTCGAGATAGTCCGCGACCGCCCCGTCAAACGAAATTATTTTTTCCGAAATCGAACGGCCCGCCGCCTTATTTATCTGCGACAGCCATTCCGCCTTTACCGTTTTCCTCGCCAAAATAAAAAACCTCCGATAATTTTTTCGTAAATCAATCGGAGGAAGTGTCGAAATATGACCTGCGTGTTATTCTTTCGTGTTATTTTTCGGCAAATAATAACACGTAGGTGACCGTATAAGCTGCGTAGTGAAAACGTCTATAAACGTTGATATAACGCTGTTTTCGTAGCGCCCTCGGAGGGAATCGAACCCCCAGTACAAGAACCGGAATCTTGCGTGTTATCCGTTACACCACGAGGGCATATTTTTAACCGTACGATAAAAAATTATATGATAAAATGCTAACCAATGCAAGCAGTTTACGTTTATTATTATTGGAAGTGGTCAATATATTATGATATAAAGAAAAGCGTAAGCGCCTTGCTTATCGAACATACTATCTTCAGTTCCTTTGACTTATGCAATAAAAAAGGACAAGAAGTTTGCTATTCGATATGCGCTTGCCTAGATATTAATGAAGGTATATTATTTGACCTTTATTGACCATCAATGTATGATGGAAATACATAATGTAATATTGCCAATAGGCGATCAAAGGAGGAGAACATATTGAATTTGATACCAACTGTTATTGAACAGACAAACCGCGGAGAACGTGCATACGATATTTATTCCAGATTGTTGAAAGACCGTATTATCATGCTCGGCAGTGCTATTGATGATAATGTAGCAAACTCAATCGTTGCTCAGTTATTATTCTTGGACGCGGAAAATCCTGAAAAAGATATTTATCTCTACATTAATAGCCCAGGCGGAAGTATTACTGCTGGTATGGCTATTTATGACACAATGCAATATATTAAAGCGAATGTACATACCATCTGTATTGGTATGGCAGCATCAATGGGTGCATTTTTACTTGCAGCGGGAGCAAAAGGCAAACGCTTTGCCCTTCCAAATAGTGAAGTAATGATTCACCAGCCGTTAGGTGGAGCGCAAGGTCAAGCAACTGAAATTGAGATTGCCGCAAAACGAATTCTTCACATGCGCGAGAAATTAAATAAAATTCTTGCAGAGCGTACAGGTCAACCAATTGAAGTGATCGAACGCGACACTGATCGTGATAATTTTATGACAGCTGAAAGAGCAAAAGAATATGGTTTAATTGACCAAATTATTCAGCACAACGCTGATTTGTCTAAAAAGTAAATGATATGATTTATCCGTTAAGCAGGTGAAAAACATAATTGTTTTTCACCTGTTTTTATTTTCAATTACCACAAATGTTACTCAAGACCACAATCTCGGCGCTTTTAGTTTTAAGACCTTAATACCTGAACGGTTTGATTCATTAGAAAAATGAATATGGGCAACTGCCTTTTCATTCTTTATCTCATTTATTCCTTTTTAAAATATCTCCCGTCCATCCTTTTTTATGAAGCCACGCATAGATTAATCCTGTCGTTAGAAGAATTACAAACCATGCAAATATGTAACCCCACTTCCAATCAAATTCAGGCATATATTTAAAATTCATTCCCCATAATGCTCCCAAAACAGTTATTGGCGTGACCAATACCGTAAATACTGTCAATGCTTTAATAACTTCATTTCCTCGAACAGTATATAAATTCATATTAAGATTTAATAATGATTCGATTTGATGTTCAAAATGATTAAGTAACTTCATTGTTCGCTCAAGACGAAATCGAGTTCGATTATAGTTATCAACTTTTATAATAGAATCCAAATAAGCTTCTTGAAGCGCAATGATTATTTCTTCAATCGGAAGCACTAAGTGTGTGAAAAAAAGCATTTCAGACCTACTTTTAAAAATATCTTCCAATGAATTCATTTGATTATTAAACCTAATTTTCTTTTCAAGTTTAATTAATTTTTCTTCAAAATCATCGATTCCATCTAAAAACGTATTTAGGAGTTCAGAAAGCATGAATAAAAATCCATCAACCGCATTTTTACAACTATTTAAATTTCGTATAATATCATCGTTTGATATACGGGAAAACACTTCTATTTCAAAATTAATCGTTAGTAACATTCTTTCAGATACATAATAATGTACTAGTTTATAGTTTTCCGGGTTCTCTGGATCTCTTGAATAATTAAGTGAACCTACTAAAACAAATTCATTATTCGAAGGCAATACGCGTAAATAATTGGTTTTGATATTTTTAGATTATTCACCCATATATCAGCTGCGGGTATATCTTCAAGTATTTTTTTAATTTTATTGTCATCAGTTAAGGTTATTTTCTCCCATGTCCATCCATTGGAAAATGTATAAAAATCTTCATTTTGTTCCATAACACCACTCCACTATTTTTCTCGGTATTAAGTATACATTCCCTTTTAATTTCAAAAAAACTCCTATTCTGTTTAATAAATTAGCTTTGGTGGAATTGATTTAAAAAAAATAAGCGGTGATGTTATGGAAATTATATATATGTTTGCTTATTTAGTCTTTATTGGGTTAGTAGTTGAAATTTCTGCAACTTTTTTTGTATTTACTGGATTAGACAAACATATAGCACGTTATCAGGCTATTTCCATGCTAACGAATACCGGCTTTACAACAGACGAAGCAAAACTCATTCTTGATCATCCCATTAGAAGAAAACTAAGTAGCTTTTTAATTTTATTTGGTGCCTTTTCACTGGCTGTCATTATTTCAATCCTTAGTGCCTACTTAGCCAATGATGTACATGTATTACAAATAAGTATTGTCATGGTTTCTACCGCTATTTTTTTCATCTTGCTAAAAACAAAATTCGTGAGGGCATTTCTAGAAAAAAGGCTTCATGAAGAACTGGAAAATACGTATGAGTTGGACGAACTTCCATTAAATGAAGTGTTATATTTAAATAAAGACGAAGGATTAATTGATATCCCTTTTCATACCGCTTCCAGTTATTTAGATGAGAATTATTCTACATTACTATCAGATAACGAAAATATTAGAATACTATTTGTAAAAAGAGGAACGAATAATATTCGTTACCATATTGAAAAAGAAAAGATTAAATCAGGGGATTTGCTATATATTTATGGCAATAAAAAACTTATTAATGAAAAATTCAAAAATGAGTTGGAGGAGAAAAAATCAAAAGAAGAGACCGAAATCTCTTCTTAAAATCAAACTTCCTGAAACTGTATATTATGGAGCCTTGAGAATATTCCGCCTTGATTTACTAATTCTGAATATGTTCCATCTTCTGCTATGCCGTCCTCCGTCACAACGACTACCCTATTTGCATCACGGATTGTCGCTAGACGGTGGGCGATGACTAAAGTTGTTCGATTTTCAGCTAGTTCATTCAATGCTTGTTGGATTATTTTTTCCGTTTCTGTATCGAGTGCAGAAGTGGCCTCGTCCAAAATTAAGATTGGTGGATTTTTCAAAAACATTCTTGCGATGGCGAGACGTTGTTTTTGTCCTCCGGAAAGCTTCAATCCCCGTTCCCCAATTTGCGTTTCGTATCCATCTGGAAGCGAAGCGATAAAATCTTCTAAATGGGCTTTACGGGCTGCATCATGAATTTCCTCTTCAGTCGCATTTCTTTTTCCGTAGGCAATGTTTTCACGGATCGTACCCGTAAATAAAAAGACATCTTGCTGGACGATTCCTATCTGTGAACGAAGTGAATGCTTTGTCATATCGCGAATATCAATCCCATCGATTGAGATGGAGCCCGATTTCACATCATAAAAACGAGGAATTAGGGAACAGATCGTTGTTTTTCCCGCTCCAGACGGTCCCACGAAAGCAATTGTTTCTCCTGCGCGGATATTCAAATTAATGCCTTCTAGAACAGCTTTATGATCGTCATACTGAAAATGAACATCATTAAATTGAATATCTCCCATTAATCCCTTTACATTTTCAGCGTTCGGACGATCCTTAATTTCTGGTTCTTGTTCAATTAAATCTAGGAATCTCTTAAATCCAGCCATACCTTTAGGATAAAGTTCAAGTAATGCACTGATTTTATCAACTGGTTTGATCAAAACATTTACGTACAATACGAAGCTGACAAGTTCTCCGTAGGTTAGTTTGCCGTTGAAGCTAAACCATGCGCCTACTACTAAAACGAGCAGTGTAACCAGACGAGTCATCATAAATATGCTAGAATGCGTCACAGCCATTACTTTATAAGCGATCAACTTAGCTAAACGGAAACTTCCATTATCTTTTTTGAAACGGCTAATTTCAAATTCCTCATTCGTAAAAGATTGGACAACACGTACTCCTGAAACACTATCTTCTACTCTTCCATTGACATCGGCAATACGGCTATACATATTTTTCCATGCATTATTCATTTTTATGTTGCAGTACGTTACAAGCCATACAAGGAAAGGAATCATAATTATCGCGATAACAGCCAGTTCAGGATTTATATTAAACATGATGACAAATGCACCGACAAACGTCATTATCGCAATAAAAAAGTCCTCTGGGCCGTGATGCGCAAGTTCACCGATATCAAATAAATCATTTGTAATTCGGCTCATAATATGCCCAGTCTTCGTATTATCAAAAAAGCGAAAAGATTGGCGTTGGACATGGGTAAACAATTGCTCCCTCATATCCGTTTCGATATTGATCCCAAGTTTATGACCTAAATAACTGACGATATATTGCAAAACGGTACTTAATAAATAGACAAGCAATAGAAGAAACCCAACGGTTACAATCTTATTCCAATCTCCTCCAGGCAAAAGTTTATCAATAAACCATTGAACCGCTACCGGAAAAGCCAATTCAAGAATCGCTACAAAAACAGCGCTTGAAAAGTCAATAATGAACAAACGCTTGTGTGGCTTATAATATGAAAAAAACTTTTTTAACATTAGTATTCTCACCTCTAAAAGCAATAGGCGGCATTAGCCGCCTAAAAATGTACTTAACTCTCACTTTGTACAAATGCTGATAATGTATCTAACGCTTCCTCTTCATCATTGCCTTCAGCAAGAAGCTTAATCGTTGCACCTGGTCCAATGGCAAGGCTCATTAAACCCATGATACTTTTCGCATTTACTTTTCTTCCATCTTTCTCAATAAAAACATCTGATAAAAACCGACTAGCCTCTTGTACAAATTGTGCGGCAGAACGTGCTTGTAACCCAGTATTTAATTTTACTTCCACTTCTTTTACAGCCATTATTCATCTCTCCTTATTAAATTTTATTCTCCTTTACGAAGTTTTTCCGCTATGGCATCAATTTTTCTCAAACGATGATTAATACCTGATTTACTAATTGTGCCACTTGAAACCATTTCTCCTAATTCCTTCAACGTAACATCTTGATGTTCAACACGAAGAACTGCAATTTCCCTCAGCTTATCTGGTAAAATATCCAATCCTACTGTTTCTTCAATATAACGGATATTTTCAACTTGCCTAAGGGCAGCACCAATTGTTTTATTCAAATTTGCAGTCTCACAGTTTACAAGTCGATTAACTGAATTACGCATATCCCGCACAATCCTAACATCTTCAAAACGAAGCAACGCATTATGAGCACCTATTACATTAAGGAATTCCGTAATTTTTTCAGCTTCTTTTAAATACGTAATAAAGCCATTCTTTCTTTCCAATGTTTTACTATTTAATCCAAAATCGTTCATCAATTCACAAAGAGAATCGTTATGCTCCTTATAAAGCGAGAAGATTTCAAGGTGATATGATGACGTTTCCGGGTTATTGACTGATCCCCCTGCAAGAAATGCACCTCGTAAATACGATCTTTTACAGCATTTTTTGCGAACCAACTCTTCCTCAATATCATGAATAAAAGTGAGCCCGTCCCCAAGTATTTTCAATTTACGAAGGATATACTCTGCTTTATTTTTTAGGCGGACAATATATACATTATTTTTTTTCAACCGCATTTTTTTCCTGACAAGCAATTCGACGTCTGCTTCATACAGCTTTTTTACTAGCATATAAATTCGGCGTGCTATTGCCGCATTTTCAGTTTGAACATTTACAATCAAAATTCGGTTAGAAAAGGAGAGTGAACCATTCATCTTAATGAGAGCTGAAAGCTCTGCTTTGGCACAACAATCCTTTACTTCGAGATTCGTTAATTCTTTCTTCGTCTCAGAAGCAAACGACACCCCTTCCACCTCCTTTTCCACACTTTATAAAACAATTATTCTGAGCTCTTGTCTAAGAGCGAATAAATGATATTTGCCACTTTTTCAGTATTATGTCGGATATATCCATTTTCAAAGCTGATAAATTCATCAAATAATACTTCCAGTCCCAGGGAAATTAGACGATCTACATCATATTGAACAGGTTGCGCTAACTCTTCCTTGTATCGGTTTTGGACAGTAGCTGGAATTTCTTCATTATTTACTAGCATAAGGTCAATGAATGAACAGTTCATATGATTATACAAAGCTTCGACATGGTCGCTGGCCGTATATCCTAAAGTTTCTCCCGCTTGTGTCATTAAGTTGCAAATATATACTTTTTTAGCTTTAGCGTTGCACACTTCCTCACCAAGGCCTGGTACGAGTAAATTAGGTAGAATACTTGTATAAAGACTTCCAGGTCCGATTACAATCAAATCAGCTTCACGAATGGATCTAATCGTTTCTGGAAGAGGCTTGATAGCTTCCGGTGTTAGAAAAACACGGTTAATTTTTTTACCTGAAAATGGAATCTTAGATTCTCCACTAACAATCGTACCATCTTCCATTTCCGCATGCAGCACAACGCTTTGATTGGCGGCCGGCAAAACTTTACCATGAACATTAAGTACCCGGCTTATTTCTTGTACCGCGTGGACAAAGTCACCTGTAATGGAAGTTAAAGCAGCGAGAATTAAATTGCCGAGAGAATGTCCTGATAGCTCATTCGTCGTATTGAACCGATGCTGAAACATTTCCTCTACAAGTGGTTCTACATCTGACAATGCAGCTAACACATTTCTTATATCGCCAGGTGATGGAATATCCATCTCATTTCTAATTCTGCCCGAGCTTCCTCCATCATCGGCAACTGTAACGATTGCTGTAATATCGACGGGTCTTTTTTTCAGGCCGCGTAAAAGTACAGACAACCCAGTTCCGCCGCCTATTACAACAACTTTGGGCTTTGATTTTTGCTTCATTTAGCTATTCCCTTTCTCTTTTGTATATCTCGATGCAGCACTTGGACCTTATAATCCTTTTCATAATATGCTCCAATATACTCGGCAAGTGCCACTGATCTGTGTTGCCCGCCTGTACAACCTATAGCTATAACAAGCTGGCTTTTTCCTTCACGTTTATATAGTGGAAGCATAAAGGTTAATAGATCTGTTGTTTTGGCAAGAAATTTTTGCGTATCATTCCATTTTAATACATAGCTTGATACTTCTTCTTCAAGCCCCGTTTTTGGCCTCATATGGTCCACATAATGGGGATTCGGCAAAAAGCGAACATCAAAAACAAGGTCTGCATCTATTGGGATGCCATGTTTAAAGCCGAACGACATGACATTGACTGTAAAAATGGTTTGTTTATTTGCAGAAAACTCAACTGAAATTTTTTCCCGAAGCTCGAGCGGTTTCATAGTAGAAGTATTATATATTAATTGTGCTCGGCCTTTTAGCTCATCAAGTAAATTTCGCTCCTGCTCGATGCCCTCTAATGGTAAACCTGAAGGAGCAAGTGGATGGGATCTGCGAGTTTCTTTATATCTCCTTACTAATGCAGCATCATCCGCATCTAGAAAAAGAATTTGCGGCGTAACCCAAGTGGAATCAGATAGTTCATCCAATACACGAATCAATGTGTCAAAAAACTCCCTGCCCCGTAAATCCATCACTAGGGCTACTTTGTTCATTTTATTTCCGGATTCCTTCATTAATTCTAGGAATTTTGGCATGAGCGCAGGTGGCAAATTGTCCACACAAAAGAAACCTAGATCCTCAAAACTGTGAATTGCTACAGTTTTTCCCGCTCCAGACATTCCTGTAATTATGACTAACTGTATTTCATCCGTTGCACTTGCTGGATTCATATTTCCCAACTCCTGTTTCGAACCAAATGTTTTTTTCGTAGATTCCATTCATATTATTATACTATTTACAGTTACGAAATAATAGTGATTGTAAAATTTCCAAATAAAAATAAAGAGCAAGCTTTTGTTTATCGACGTACATGGCCACATGATGTAGCGATTTTCGCATTTAACTAATCGAAAGAAAAATAGGGGCTGCCCTAAACGAAAAACTTGCTTACTAGAAAGTTGCTAAGTTCAAATTCATCATTCTAAGCAAAAAAAAATAGCACAGGCTAGGCCTATGCTCTAAGAAAGGGATATTGTATAAAAAGGGGGTCAATATCTCATGATTATACTTTACCTCAAAATCATTTCACTACTGTTACAGTTTTATTAAGTCGTGATTACGTTTTTGGGCATATATGTCGCTTTACGCTGTCATAGCTCGCTTTTCGCGGGCTATACGCTACTCCTTGGCGTTTGGCGTGACACTTAGGAAATTCTCCAAGCAACGAGCTGTTTTTATTTCTGCCCCCTATTTTTTCAATAGATATTATTTTTGAACGGCTAAATGTTCTTTTACGTTTTCAATATAAATTTGTGCACTTTGAGCCGCAATACTTCCGTCTCCAGTAGCTGTTACAATTTGACGCAATAATTTATCACGGACGTCTCCAGCTGCAAAAATGCCTGGGATTTTTGTTTCCATATTTTCATTTGTATCAATATATCCAGCAGCGTTTGTAATACCTAATTTTGCAAATGGCTCTGTTAAAGGATCCATTCCAATATAGATAAATACTCCGTCTGTTTTAAAATCCTGCTCTTCGCCATTTTTAGTGGAAACAAGCTTCACTGAACTGACTTTTCCGTTCTCTTCATTTACTTCTTTGACTGTGTGGTTCCAAATAAATTCTACTTTCTCGTTGGCGAATGCGCGATCTTGCAAGATTTTTTGGGCACGCAATTCATCACGGCGATGAACGATCGTCACTTTATTTGCAAATCTTGTTAAATAAACACCTTCTTCAACAGCAGAATCTCCGCCGCCAACTACAACAAGATCTTTCTGCTTAAAGAAAGCCCCATCACATACTGCACAATATGAAACACCGCGACCAGTTAATTCGGATTCACCCGGAACACCCATTTTTCTGTATTCTGCACCTGTTGTGATAATAACGGCGAGAGCTTTATATTCTTTCGAACTTGTTTTTACAATTTTATATGGATTTCCATCGATGACTTCTTTAATATCGCCATAAGCATATTCAGCACCGAATTTTTTTGCATGATCAAACATTTTTGTAGAAAGCTCTGGTCCGAGTATATGGTCAAACCCAGGGTAGTTTTCCACATCCTCCGTGTTTGCCATTTGTCCTCCAGGAACTCCACGTTCTATCATCAATGTTGATAAATTAGCACGAGATGTATAGACCGCTGTTGTCATTCCAGCTGGGCCCGCGCCAATTATAATAACATCATATATTTTATCCTCTGACATTGTTGTACACCCCTTCAGTGAACCAAACATTTTTACTTCAATTTCCTACATCTATCGTATAAAACAATCATCGTCAAGTCCAAATATATGCTTACTGCCAAACCTCTTCAACAACCTTAATATATTTGCGCAAAGTCGCCTGTGATATTCCGTATTCTTCGGCTATTATCTTTTGAGTTTTTTTATTATGACTCTGTTTATGCCAAATATACTCAGTCGCAGCTGCAAGAGCATTTGCATTTTCCATAGGAACTTTTTCTCCAAGTCCTTGCTTATAAAAAGAAAACCATTGCAATAGTATATTACGTGTATGGAGTCCTGCTTCCTTAAATCTCTCGTATAATATAATTGCCACTTCATGACACTTTTCAATAAATTTCTCTTCAGGGATTGAAGCTTTTAACCTATCCTTCAATATGTGCGCGAGGTAAAGTTTTTCGGAAAAAGAAAAATCCTCTAATCTTTTAAAATCCGGATGTGAGAGAATTTCCTTTATATGCGTCGACAACGACATTAGAAATATGCCATAAAGTCTTTCCTCAAGCCTCTCGCTTCGAATCATTTTTAAGACAGCTGCATCATCTTCTGAATTCCTTGGATCAGGATGGTCCTTAACATTCCAAGGCTCGATTTTGGCCTGTTCTGGATTCATTTTAATCAGTGTTTCCCATGCTTGATTTGCCACTTTATTATTCCCTGTAAAATAAGCAGCTTTTGCTAACCAATAATGGAATCCTTCATCTCCATCATAGCCATATTTTTGGATTTGGCGGAGCCAAAAATACGCCTGTTCATTTTTTCCTGTTAAAGCAAAAGTAGCACCTAGCTTATAACGATGTTCAAATAACATCGGCTGTACTTTATCTAATGCTGTCAATAGTTCGTTTAATTGATCCGTTTCTCTTTCGTAATATAGAAACACAGCTAAATTACAAAGGGCATGTAAATTTCCTGGATTGTTTTCCAATACTTTTTCCAATATACCTGCTGCTTTTCCTGTATCACCTTCATAAAAATAAGCTAGAGCTAAGTTATTGTAGGCAGGCCAAAATTCTGGATAACCCTCGATTGTGTCTTCCAGCATTTTTACAGCTTCAATAAATTCTCCTCTTTCCAGTAATAATCTAGAGGTTTCCAATTGATCAATCATTTCATCCTGTTCTACTAAACTATCAAGATTATCATCATCTTCAAGGCCGATTAAATGCATTAATTCTTCCGCCTCAATAGAAAATTCGCCAATCTCGTCTACTTCAAGATACATTTGTGCATGCTTAAAAGCATCAGTAAACATACCGAGGTGTGCAAAATTATTTGCGATAAAATAATGGCATTCTGTCATGCCCTCATCTAACTCATTTAGTATCATAAATAAAAGTTTATTAGACTCGGAATACTCTCCTGCATCTGTATACACAATCGCAAGTTGACAAGCGATCATCGCTTCACCCGGTTCTAATTCCAACGCTCTTTTTAAATACTTCTTAGCTTTATTTATATCAAAACGGTCATACGCCTTTAAACCTTTATTATAATAATATTCACCAGTCGGGATGAAGGGGAATATTTTGGCTTTCTCAAATCGCGCCTTTGAGTCTTTCATCTAAATCCTCCGTTGTTAAGTTCCTTTGTCGCTTTTTGTAGTATATCATAATGACTAGATTGTTTGTAGTAGCGTCATAGCAGGAGTATTCGTAAAAATGTAAAAAATATAGCAATCATTGAAATTCGTCGAAATTTAGTGGAACAAATAACCAAGTTCCATCTTGTGGTTAAGTTCGAATCACAACGTTATATATGGGGATACATAATTTCCGTTTCGCTTGAGTCACAAGTGCGACGGAAACAGCTCATAAATACCATGAAAACCATTTCTTTCCTGAATGAATCCGAATCGAGACTGAACTAGCCTGGAAACACATTTTCAGTCTCGATTGAGCCGGAATTGGGACTGAACTAACTCGATTGCCTATTTTCAGTCTCAATTGAGTTCGAATTGGGACTGAACTAGCCCGGTTTCACATATTCAGTCTCAATTGAGCCGGAATCGGGACTGAACTAGCCGGGTCATACATTTTCTGTCTCGATTGAGGACGAATCGGGACTGAACTAGCTCGGTTGCATATTTTCAGTCTCGATTGAGTCCGAATCGGGACTGAACTAGCCCGGAAACACATTTTCAGTCTCGATTGAGTCCGAATCGGGACTGAACTAGCTCGGTCATACATTTTCAGTCTCGATTGAGGCCGAATCGGGACTGAACTAGCCCGGTTACACAGTTTCTGTCTCGATTGAGGCCGAATCGGGACTGAATTAGCTCGGCTACACATTTTTAGTCTCGATTGAGGCCAAATCGGGACTGAGCTAGTCCGGAAACACATTTTCTGTCTGGATTGAGCCGGAATTGGGACTGAACTAGCCCGGTTTCACATTTTCTGTCTCAATTGAGCCCCTAATCAGGTTGGAAACAGCTCAGTTACATAATTTGTGTTTCAGAATCCCGACAAATCTATTCCTTTTTCCATATTTTCCATTCGTAAAGTAGTAAAAAAACGAAAAACCGGATGCTTTGATGCATCAGGTTTCCGTTTTCCCCATTCCATATATTTCATCATCTTTCCATCTTTTAGCAAGTTCATCTTTTGTGTAAATAACCTGCATCGGGTTGCCTCCGACGAACGTGCCAGCTGGTACATCTTTATGAACAAGTGTGCCAGCCGATACGATGGCGTTATCGCCAATTTTTATGCCGGGTAAGATTGTCGAATTAGCGCCGATCATGACTTCATCCCCGATTTCAACATTTCCTAAACGATATTCTTTGATTAAATATTCGTGGGCTAAAATAGTTGTATTATAACCGATGACCGTATTTCTGCCGACAGAAATTTTTTCTGGAAACATAATATCCAGCATGACCATTAGAGCAAATGAAGTATGTTCACCCACTTTCATCCGCAATAAATGACGATACATCCAATTTTTCATCCCAAGAAAGGGGGTATATCTTGCTAATTGGATGACTATGAAATTACGAACAACCTTCCAAAAAGGCACTGTTTTGTATACGTGCCAAAGTGAATTTGCTCCTGAAACTGGAAATCGTTCAGTCCTTCTCATTTCATTCCGACTCCGACTATATCCAATAAATCAGACATTTGATCAAGTATATAGTCAGGTTCAAATTGTTCCAAATACTCTCTTCCCTTTAAAGACCAGGAGACCCCACATGTATATGTACCAGCATTTTTCCCACCTAAAATATCATGGTGATTATCCCCAATCATGATTGCTTCATCAGGGGACGAGCCTAATAATTGCAACGCTTTTTCTAGAGGTTCAGGATCTGGTTTTGCGTGTTCAACTTCATCAAGCGAGATGACAACATCAAAAAATTGATCAAGATTTGTAAGAACGAGTCCTTTTAACACAACATCCCTTACCTTTGTGGAAACAATCGCCAGCTTAAATCCATTTTCATGAAGAGTACGAATCGTCTCGAACACACCATTAAACTCTTTTACTAAAAGATCATGCTGCTCTATATTATAAGTTCGGTAAACCTTTATCATCTCATCCGCTTTATCAGGATCTATTCCCATAAATACATCCTCCAAAGTCGGACCCATAAATGGAAGAACATCATCCCTTCCAAACTTGCCGGGATAATATTTTTCAAGAGTATGTAGATAAGAGGAAATGATCAACTCATTTGTATCGATTAACGTTCCATCAAGATCGAATAATAAAGTAGTAATTTTTTTATCCATTAGGCAAATCCCCTTTCACGTTTTACATCCAGATGTTTCCATATAGCCGCCACAATTAAGGTCAACAGCACCGCAGTTATTAAGCGGATGAAAAGGAGTGGCAGAATAGGAATTCCAAGGGGAAGAAAAATCAGTGTATCTTCAATTACCGCGTGGCATCCAACGAGAAAGATAAATGCCAGCGTGACATCCTTTTTGCTTACCCCGTCTTCCTTCACGGCTTGGATCATCACACCTGCCCCATACGCAAGTCCAAAGATTAACCCAGCTGCCATCGTCGTGGATGTATTTTCCCTCATCCCTAATAATTTAGTAAAGGGGGCCATCCACTTTGAAAAAACATTCAGCCATTTATAATCTTTTAATAATTGAATTCCGATCATTAGAGGAATAACAATCATCGCCAACTGAATGACGCCATAAAAAGCTTTTGAAAGTGCTAGCATTGCAATTGAGAAAATGCCAGTAGCTTGTTGTTCTTGAACTTGCATAATCCCATACTGTGCTATTTCTTGTCCACCACTCCACATAAGATTAATAACGATGGCCGAAAATATCGCCAAGCCTAGTCGGACTGCAATCATGATCCATATTTTTACTCCTACTTTCGTTGCTACAGCAGACTCAATAATTAGATTATGTGAAAAGGACATCATGACGGCAATTATAAAAACTTCTTTTACAGTTAAATCAAGGGATAGAATCCCGGCAATTCCAGCATATAAGTTTAAAAAATTCCCTAATACGAGTGGAATCGCTGCATCCCCGGATAAACCCAGTATGCCCATGAGAGGCTCAATCAGTTTAATAATCCACGGTAATACTGGAGTATGCTGAAGGACCACTACTATTAATGTAATGGGAAAAATAACTTTTCCTAACGTCCACGTCGTTTTTAATCCAATCAAACCGCCATCTTTTATTGAAGACTTCCACATGTTGTTTTTCTCCTTTAGGCTTTGTCTAGATATCTTTTATCAGCAAGCCCTGCCTTACTTCGATAAATCCAAATAGCAATAGAACCAACAATCAATACGAGAGAAAGCACTTGCGCCATTCTTAAACCACTTGTCAGCATTAAGCTGTCAGTACGCATTCCTTCGATAAAAAAGCGCCCTATTGAATACCAAATTACATACGTTAAGAACATTTCTCCCCTGCGAAGGTTTACTTTTCTTAAAAAAATTAAGATGATGAATCCGATGAAATCCCAAATCGACTCATATAGAAAAGTAGGATGATAATATTCACCATTTATATACATTTGATCAATAATAAATTGAGGAAGATGTAAATTTTCTAGAAATGTTCTAGACACGACATCCCCGTGAGCTTCCTGATTAATAAAGTTCCCCCAGCGTCCAATTGCTTGTCCAATAATAATACTTGGTGCAGCAATATCAGCTAATTTCCAAAACGAAAGCCCTTTTCGTTTGGCAAAAACAATTGTTGTTAAAACGGAACCAATCAGGGCCCCATGAATCGCAATTCCGCCTTCCCAAATTTGAATAATTTGCTCGGGATGTTGCGAATAATGTTCCCATTCAAATAGGACGTAGTAAATACGTGCACAAATAATCGCTATTGGAATAGCCCATATTAATAAATCAGGGAAAGTATCTTTATGTAGTCCACGCTTTTCACTTTCACGAACAACTAACAATAATGCAACAGCAATACCTATCCCTATAATAATCCCATACCAATGAACAGGGATGGGTCCAAGTTTTATCGCTATCGGATTAATAGGCTCAATACCCATATATTCAACTCCTCTTTAGCTTGATTGATAACGTTGAATTTACTTATACGATACCGTCTTCGCCGCCTTGGATGACTTGAGCAAGTCTTTCTGTAAACTGTTGAGCGGCATTTACCCCCATGCGTTTTAAACGGAAGTTCATGGCGGCCACTTCAATAATTACAGCTAAGTTGCGTCCAGGTCTAACAGGCACCGTGAGTTTTGTAATTTCCGTATCTATTATTTTTATCGTCTCTTCGTCAAGCCCGACTCGATCATAATGCTTATTTTCATCCCATGTTTCCATGTGAACGGTAAGTGTTATTTTTTTACTTGGTCGTACTGCGCCTGCTCCAAATAATGTCATTACATTAATGATGCCCAGTCCACGAATTTCCAAAAGTTGTTCCAGTAAATCTGGAGGCGATCCGACGAGTAAATTTTCTTCTATTTGACGTATCTCAACACAATCATCCGCCACTAGCTGATGACCTCTTTTAATTAATGCCAGCGCAGTTTCACTTTTTCCTACACCGCTTTGGCCAGTTATTAAAACACCAATGCCATAAATATCGACAAGGACTCCGTGAACTGCTGTTGTAGGAGCTAATTTTCCATCTAAATAATTCGTTAGCTTGCTTGAAAAACGTGTTGTTTTCATATTAGTACGCATAAGAGGAACGCTATTTCGTTCCGAAGCCTCTATTAATTCATCTGGTATTTCCAACCCCCGCGATACAACAATTGCAGGAGTTGTATCATTACAAAGCATTTCCATGCGTTCTTTTCTTTCATGTTGTGCAAGCCCTTCACTAAAAACGATTTCCGTTCTTCCAAGAAGCTGGACCCGCTCAGCAGGATAATAATTGAAAAAACCAGCTAATTCCAAGGCTGGACGAGATATATCACTAGTGGTGATTGGTTTATGAATTCCTTCCTCTCCACTAATCAATTCTAAGTCAAATTGCTTTATTATGTCTTCTGTTCGGACTTTCGCCAACTCAATCACTCCTAATGCAAAATGAAAAACTTCCACTCATTTTATTATTCTATCACTTATTCAATTGGAATCTCTACCCTTCGAACTATTTTATTCAAATAGGAGTAAAAATAAAAAGCCCCACTTTTTGTTAAGTGGAGCAAACTTCTTAAAAATTATTTCCTTTTTTTAGGTTCCAAAATTGTTTTATGAATGATTAAGTTGACGATGGACATGATGATAGCAATAAGAAGTGCGAGTCCAAATCCTGATATGTCAAATTTATCTCCCATTATGGCATCTGTAATTAATAATGTACAAGCATTAATGACGAATAAAAATAAACCAAGTGAAAGAATCGTAACAGGTAACGTTAGGACGATAAGGAGTGGTCTTACAAGCATATTAATAATATACAAAACGATGCTGGCCCCCACAGCCGCTCCGAAGCTTGTTACATGAAAGCCCTCGAAATATCCTGCAAACGCGAGGAACAAAAGAGCATTAATAAGAATGCCAATGATCCATTTCATCTATTATCCCCACTCTCTATGTTCAGACGACTGTTGACTTTGCTTCTCCTATATTCACAGATCCTGTCTTCGTATCTGCAAGTACATGAATTACATGATCATCCGAACCAGTCCGTTTAAATTTCACTTGCTTTTGAATAATTTCTTTCTTTTCGTGCAACACATCGATGCCATCAAGTTCAAGCTTATAATTTCCTAAATTTGAACGAACATCGCCATCCACACTTGAGTTGCCGGGCACAATCAATTTAATATTGCCAGTTACTGCCTTCGCCTCAAATTTATTCGTATTGTTTTCTGTTAACGTGCATGAGATATTCCCGTTAAACGATTGAAGGTCGACACTTTCAAAATCACCTATCGCATCGATTGCTCCATTCACCGTTTCAGCTTCTAATTGTAAAGCGTTTGAATTTGAAAGTTTGATTTGACCGTTTACAGTATCTATATCAAATTTTTCTCCTTCGATATTGGAAAGCTCAACTTTCCCATTCGTTGTTTTTATCGTTAAGTATTTTGCCTCTAACTGCTCACCTGTAATTCCGCCGTTGAAAATTCTCACGGAAATTTTTTTATAATTCTCCTTAGGAATGTATGCGACAGTTTCTACTCTCATCCATTTCGATTGAGTAGCAAAAATGAGCATTTCTTTTTCCACAGAAAATACTGTATTATCGAGAAAATAATTTCTTGCATCTTCCCTATCTTCTGATCGATATACTTTAGCCTGACATTCGATTCGTACTTCAGGCTGGTCCCATGTAACAAGCCTAACAGGACCATTTGCCACGTCTAGTTCGATTCTTTCGATTCCCGTAACAGCTTGTTGGAAAGTATGAGGAACATCAACGGATTGATTGAATTGAAAATCAAAATGCTTAATCTTATTCAATGCATTATTGACAAAATCAAAAATTTTCTCCCCAGCACTTTCCAATTGAGTATAAAAGGAATCTTCCTTATTCGTTTTTTCTTCCTGCTTCTTTTCTTCTGTTTTAAATTCGAACTCTTTTTCTTCAAATGATGTATGTTCAGATTGTATCGGCTCAGTTGTTAAAGTTTCGCTTACTGGAGCATTCTTTTCTCCATCTTCTTCTAATGCTTCTAGTAGGATAATCGCTTCTTGTGCAGAAAGTTTTCCTTTTTGCACCAATTCAAGTATTTTTTTTCTTTCTTGATTCATTTTCGACTTCCTCCTTATTCGTAATACATGGTAATACGATTACGAAGCAGTATAAGTTTCATATAATCGGTAATTGGTTTTGTCACAGGATTTTTTACCTGCACTAACAGGAATTTGCTTCCTGCGGGCGCCTCCTGACTAAAGGTACCGTTTTTCCCGCAGAAAAGCTCCAGTTGATTTTTTTATACAAAGGTTAATGTTTCCCTACCAATTCCTCAACTTGCTCTTGTTCGGAGATTCGTTTCCTCATTCGATTTCTGTCACGTTTCAATATCGGTTTTAAATATTTTCCAGTATAGGACTCAAGACTTTCAGCGACTTTTTCCGGAGTTCCTTTTGCGATGATCGTTCCACCTTTGTCGCCGCCTTCAGGACCAAGATCCACAATATAATCAGCAGTCTTTATAACGTCGAGATTATGTTCAATGACAAGAACAGTATCGCCATTATCAACTAGTCTTTGCAACACCGTAAGAAGCCTTGCAATATCATCAACATGAAGTCCTGTAGTCGGTTCGTCCAATATATAGAATGAACGACCATTGGAACGACGATGCAATTCTGAAGCTAGCTTTACACGTTGCGCTTCCCCGCCTGACAATGTTGTAGCAGGTTGGCCAAGCTTCATATAGCCAAGACCAACGTCAACGATCGTTTGCAATTTCCGGTTGATTTTAGGTATGTTTTCAAAAAACTCAAGTCCATCCTCAATCGTCATATCGAGCACTTCGGCAATATTTTTCCCTTTATATTTTACTTCCAATGTTTCTCGGTTATACCGCTTACCATGGCATACTTCACATGGTACGTAAACATCTGGCAAAAAGTGCATTTCGATTTTGATAATTCCGTCTCCGCGGCATGCTTCACAGCGGCCGCCTTTTACGTTAAAACTAAACCGTCCTTTTTTATAACCACGAACTTTTGCTTCATTTGTAGATGCATAAACGTCTCGAATATCATCAAACACACCCGTATAAGTAGCCGGATTTGATCTTGGTGTTCGGCCAATTGGTGATTGGTCAATATCGATTACTTTTTCCAATTCTTCAATGCCTTTAATTTCCTTATGTGCACCTGGTCTAGCCTTTGCTTTATGAAGTTTTTGAGCAAGACTCTTATGAAGGATTTCGTTGATTAAAGTACTTTTTCCAGAACCAGAAACGCCTGTAACCGCAATAAACAGTCCTAATGGAAACTTGACATTCACATTTTTCAAGTTGTTTTCCTTTGCACCTTTAATTTCAAGATACCTTCCATTTGCTTTCCTGCGTTCAATAGGAAGCGGAATAAATTTTTCTCCTGATAAATATTGCCCTGTAAGAGATGCTTTATTGTTTGACACCTCATCAGGTGTTCCTGCTGCTACAATTTCACCACCGTGAACACCTGCTCCCGGACCAATATCAATTAAATAATCTGCCGCAAGCATCGTATCTTCATCATGTTCAACGACGATGAGGGTATTTCCAATATCCCTCATATTTTTTAATGTACTGATAAGACGATCGTTATCCCTTTGGTGCAATCCGATTGAAGGTTCATCCAATATATAAAGAACTCCTGTTAATCTTGAACCAATTTGAGTCGCCAATCGAATCCGCTGTGCTTCTCCACCCGATAATGTTCCGGCGGCGCGGCTCAATGTCAAATAATCAAGCCCTACATTGACGAGGAATCCTAATCGCTCTTCAATTTCTCTTAAAATAAGTTTGGCAATCTGCATTTCTTTTTCTGATAAACTTAAGCTGGAGAAAAATTGGTCAGCTTCGACGACAGAAAGCCCCGTAATTTCACTAATATGGTGGCCATTAATTTTAACGGCAAGGCTCTCTTCTTTTAATCTATGTCCTTTACAGCGAGGACATGGCTGCTGTGCCATATATTTTTCCATTTGTTCACGAATATAATCTGAGCTTGTTTCTTGAAAACGGCGCTCTACGTTACGGATGACACCTTCAAATCTAATATTACTCTCACGAACTTGACCAAAGTCGTTTTGATAACGGAATTTAATCAAGTCGCCTGTACCGTAAAGAATAATATCAATTTCTTTTTTAGGTAAATCTTGAACTGGAACATCCATGTTTATTCCGTAATGATTGCAGATTGTTTTCAGCATCTGCGGATAATATTGCGAACTGATTGGTGTCCACGGCGCAATGGCATCTTCATTAAGAGTTCTGGACCAATCTGGAATAACAAGTTCAGGATCGACTTCAAGTTTAGAACCAAGACCATCACAATCTGGGCATGCCCCGAACGGACTGTTAAAGGAAAACATTCTTGGCTCTAATTTTTCAATAGAAAAACCACATTCCGGACATGCATGGTTTTCGCTAAATAGTAATTCTTCCTCTCCAATAACATCGATAATGACCTTTCCTTCACCAAGTCCCAGTGCTGTTTCCAATGAATCTGCCAGTCTCGTTTCAACTCCTGCTTTTATGACAATACGGTCGACAATGACATCAATGGAATGCTTTTTATTTTTTTCAAGCTCAATCTCGTCGCCAAGATCATATACTTCCCCATCTACGCGGACACGAACAAAGCCTTGCTTTTTAATATCCTCCAACACTTTGGCATGTGTCCCTTTCCTCCCTGAAACGATCGGCGCCATAACTTGGAGCTTTGTTCGCTCTGGATACACCATAATCCTGTCAACCATTTGCTCAATCGTTTGTGACGTAATTTCAATCCCATGGACAGGGCAAATCGGTCTGCCGATTCGTGCATAAAGCAAACGCAAATAATCATAAATTTCGGTAACCGTTCCGACTGTAGATCGTGGATTTCTGCTTGTTGTTTTTTGGTCAATTGAAATGGCAGGTGAAAGACCTTCAATGGCGTCTACATCTGGCTTATCCATTTGACCGAGGAATTGGCGGGCATATGCAGATAGAGACTCTACATATCTCCGTTGCCCCTCGGCGTAAATGGTGTCAAAGGCAAGGGACGATTTTCCGGAACCTGATAAGCCAGTTAATACAACCAGTTTATCTCTTGGAATAGTGACATCTATATTTTTCAAATTATGGGCTCTTGCACCCTGGACAATTATTTTATCTTGTGCCATATTGTGTTCATCCTTCCGCTTTTAACTCCAATATTGCATCACGAAGCTCGGCTGCCCGTTCGAAATCAAGCGCTTTTGCTGCTTCTTTCATTTCCTTTTCCATCGTAGCCAAAAGCTTTTCTCTTTCTTTCTTTGTAATTTTCTTCGTTTTTACTGCTGCAGCATATTCTTCTGTATCCTCTGCCGCAACTGTTGCTCTTATGACATCTCGGATTCCTTTTTGAATGGTCATCGGTGTAATGCTGTATTTCTTATTATGAGCTTCTTGTACTGCACGACGGCGCTTCGTTTCTGTTATCGCTTTTTCCATCGAATCTGTCATTTTATCAGCGTACATAATGACATGTCCGTTTGAATTACGAGCAGCACGTCCTATTGTTTGAATAAGCGAGCGCTCAGAACGAAGGAATCCTTCTTTGTCTGCATCAAGAATGGCAACGAGAGATACTTCCGGAATGTCCAGTCCCTCTCTGAGCAAGTTAATTCCTACAAGGACATCATACGTTCCCATCCTTAATTCTCGTATAATTTCAATCCGTTCAAGCGTTTTTACTTCAGAGTGTAAATATTGAACCTTTACCCCAATTTCTTTTAAGTAATCGGTCAAGTCTTCGGACATTTTTTTCGTAAGCGTTGTAATGAGTACGCGCTCATTGCGTGCGACCCGATCATTAATTTCTCCAAGCAAATCGTCAATCTGCCCTTCTATTGGTCTAACTTCAATCTTCGGATCTAGTAATCCTGTTGGTCGAATAATTTGCTCGACCATCTTAGGAGTATGTTCAAGCTCATATGGTCCAGGAGTTGCTGAAACAAAGATAGCATGATGAATATGTTTCTCGAATTCTTCAAATTTAAGCGGCCGGTTATCAAGAGCAGACGGCAATCTAAATCCGTGATCGACAAGTACTTGTTTTCTTGCTTGGTCACCATTATACATTCCTCGAATTTGCGGCAATGTCACATGTGATTCGTCGATAATAATTTGAAAATCGTCTGGAAAATAGTCTAATAGTGTATATGGTGTAGCTCCAGCCGGCCTCAACGTTAAATGACGGGAATAGTTTTCTATTCCGGAACAGAAACCCATTTCTCGCATCATTTCCAAGTCATAACGAGTTCTTTGTTCAAGTCGTTGCGCTTCTAAGAGTTTATCGTTCGCACGCATAATCGCCAGTTGCTCTTCCAGTTCTTTTTCTATATTTTCAATGGCAATTGATAGTTTTTCTTCTCCTGTAACGAAGTGAGAAGCCGGAAAAATAGCGGAGTGATCACGATCTCCGAGAATTTCTCCAGTAAGAGCATCTACTTCCCTAATCCGATCAATTTCATCTCCGAAAAATTCGACGCGGATACAATGTTCATCCCGAGACACCGGAAAAATTTCTACAACATCGCCGCGAACCCGAAATGTTCCACGTTGAAAATCAATATCATTTCGTGCGTACTGAATATCAACTAGTCTTCTTAAAAGCTGGTTTCTCTCAATCTCCATTCCTGTTCTTAGTGAAAGAACATGCTCACGATATTCTTCAGGAGAACCGAGACCGTAAATACACGACACACTGGCGATGATGACAACATCTTTTCGTTCAAATAAAGACGAAGTGGCAGAGTGTCGAAGCTTATCAATTTCGTCATTGATGCTGGCATCCTTTTCGATATACGTGTCTGTTTGCGGTACATATGCTTCTGGCTGATAATAGTCATAATAACTGACAAAATACTCAACAGCATTGTTCGGAAAAAACTCTTTGAACTCACTGTACAATTGACCCGCAAGTGTTTTATTATGTGCAATAACAAGCGTTGGCTTGTTGATTTCTTGGATGACATTAGAGACCGTAAATGTTTTCCCAGTACCTGTTGCTCCCAGCAAGGTCTGATATTTTTTCCCATTGCGAAGACCCTCGACAAGGCTCTCAATAGCCCGCGGCTGGTCGCCGGCAGGCTGATATTTCGAAACAAGTTGAAATTGATTTTTCAAAACGGCGGCCCCCTACTCTACTTTTAATCTGAAGACATTGCTAAAATTGATTTCCACTCCATGGAATTATCCTCAATTAATCTTTAACAAAGCCAAATGAAAAAGTATAACTATCATTATTGACAACACTTATACACAATTAATCATGTTATATATTTTACCACAAGCAATATTAGAAAAACCAGCAAAAAGCGAACATATATTTGGTTAATTTTACAAACGTTTTTCTAGTGCATATAAGTCTTCTTCGAGTGTTTGCATTCTTTGTTCAGCAATTTCACGGGCATCGCGAATAGCAGCATTGTAAAAAACAGGACCAAGACGATCTTTTATGAACTCAAAAAACGCTTCTGCAGCAATTTCCCCAATTTCCTCACCACGTTCTTCCCAAAAAAACTGTTGTATTTCACGGATCATTTCCCTCTTCTTTTCTGCTGTCAAATTTGGCATTAACATATTAAACACTCCTATTCTTAAAATGAAAATTTATATTCAGTACTGCGGGTTCACTTTGAGCTCTAGTGCTTTGAGGTTCAGGTATGTCATTTGACCTCTTATTCCCGCAAGTTGTTGAAAGACCTTTTACAAACGAAAAAATGGAGTTAGACTTCCATCGTGATGCGTGATGGAGGACTGACTCCTTATTTACGTAGAAGAACTTTTAGTTTTTTTCCTTTTCATTTGATTAGTAACATACAAGCCTACTGTTAGTGAGGCTGCCTCTATTACAATTAACCACCATGTCATAATATACCCTTTATATGCTGATACGATAATTAAAGCAATCGTTAACGCAAATCCTACCGTCCGGCTATACGTTACCCTCGTGAAAAAAATCATAAGGATTGCGGGTAAAAAAATGGCAGATATTATTTTATCAATCATAAAAAAACACCTCACTTCAGACTATATGTTCAGTTTTTCTGAAAACATAGTAAAATGCAAGGATTTTTTTAAGAAAGAGAGAATTTTTAACTTTATCTAATGAAGAAATTTATCATTTCCGATTAACAAGATTAAGGAACGAAATTGAGTATAAGTGACAATTCATTGATCTCAATAGTGACATGAAATTAGTTATTTGTCTTTTTTGTTCCTTTATTTCAACTTTGCTAGAACGAAAACTGGAATTTACCTTAATTCATTTCCACGTTTGAATTTTGAGAGAATCTGTTACAATTCTAACTACGTATCGTACTCATTCGCGGCAGAACTTTGAAGAATTGTAACAGTATTGCCGCGCATCACTCTCAATCACGGCAAAACCTAAAGATTTGTCACACCTCTGCCGCGTATCATCCTTAATCACGGCAAAACTACGGAAGTTTGTCACACTTCTGCCGAGTATCACTCTCAATCACGGCAAAACTATACTCAGTTATAGAAATTCTTATTCGAGGACGAATCTAGATTTCTCAAACAATCTATATATCCTTTGCTGCAAAAGAATTTTTTGCGACAGATTTTTTCCTGTCGATCATCAAATAAAACGCCAAAACAATAAAGATTAATATTCCGGATAACACATACATATTTTGATAGCCAAAATGAACAGCTATAATCCCTAGTGCGTAGGAACCTGCGGCAATTCCGATATCAAATAGTGTAAAGAAGGTCGCAGTGGCATACCCACTTCGTTCCGGGGTGGTTGCTTGTACAGAAAGGGTTTGTAAACTAGGAACGAGTGCGCCGTACCCAAATCCAATGAATATTCCAGACAATAAAAATAAGAACGATGAGTTAATAAAGGCTAATAGTAAGAGTCCGCCGCAAAAGCTAATGAAGCCAGGGATTAATACGTATTTTGGTCCTTTTTCATCAAACCATCTTCCCGTATACGGACGAGTCAAAAGCATAGCGGATGCGTACACTAAATAAAAAACAGTTGCTAAATGCAACAGGTGTTTTTGCTGAGCATAGATTGACAAGAATGATAGGACGCTCGCATATGAGAAGGAAACTAAGCTTGCGAGCAAGGCAACAGGAACAGATTTTTTTTCAAATAAGTCATGGATGGAAAAAGATCGTTTCGAGGCCGTACTTTTTTCAAACTTTTTATCTGCTCGAATGGTTAAAGACAAAGAAGCACCGATAACCATAAAAACACTCATGAAAATGAAAAGGGCATTAAATGATAAGGTTTGAACAATTGTAAGTGAAAGGATCGGTCCGAGGACAACTGCTAAATTGGTAGACATCGTAAAATATCCTAACCCGGCACCACGTCTCGACATTGGAACGTTATCAGCCGCAAGAGATCCGCTTGCAGTCGTGGCGATACTAAACCAAATTCCTTGAATAAAACGTAATATTAATAATCCTGAAAAAGGATTTACAAGGGCATAAAGGATTGTACAAACTACATAAAAAAATAAACTGATCCAAAGCATTTTTCTTTTGCCGTAAAGATCTAAAATTTTCCCTGTAAAAGGCCTCATTAAAATCGCTGAAAGAAGAAAAATCGTCATGAGAAGTCCCGCATCTTTATCCGTTCTATTTAAGCTTTCAATCACATAGAGCGGCAAAGTGGTGACTAAACCATAAAACACAGTAAAAACGGATAAATTGGTACAAAACAGACTAATGAATGTTTTCGTCCATATTGGTTGTTTTTTTTCCAAAGAGGTCATCCTTTCTTCAGTTTTTTTAGCAAAATAACTAATTGATTTTGTTCTTCTAAAGATAATTCCTGTAAAAATTGATTTTCAAAATTTATGACAGACTCTTCTATTGTTTTGAACTTTTTTTCAGCGTCTTCCGATAGCCGTACCATTTTTTCTCTGCGATCCTCGCCAAACTTTTCGGTCAACCAGCCCAATTCAATTAACCGTTGAACTGTCCTAGAAATAGTCGGTGCCTCAACATTTAAATACTTCCATATTTGCGTTAGTGTCATTTCCTCATTCTCATGAACGACATACAAAACGCTCCATTGAGCAGCGTATAAATCATATTCCTTTAGCGTATGATTCAATTCTTTACTTAAATATCGGGTCTTTTGAAAAATTTCATGGAATATCGGATTCATGATTTTCACCTCAAATTATTTACCTAGGTAAGTATTTATTTTAAATCTAATCATGAAATTTGTAAACTAAAAAGAGGACCTTCAGACAAAGCTGAAAGTCCACTAAGTTAATTTAATTCCACCATTTTACCTTCCGACATATACACGATCCATTCACAAATATTCGTAGCATAGTCTCCGATTCTTTCTAAATATTGTGCGGCAAGCAGTAAATGAGACCCTTGATGAATTAAATTTTTATCTTTTCCCATTAACTCAATTAAATCAGTAAAGACTTTGTTAAAATATTCATCAATAACATCATCTTGCTTTGCAATTTCTACAGCAGCTTTATGGTCCATTTTAATATACGCACCTAATGCATCTCGTACAATTTTCTGAACTAATTCTCCCATTTTCGGGATATCAATAAGTGGTTTAGCATACTGTTCATCTTTTAGGCTAATCGTTGTTTTGGAAAAGCTAACAGCATGATCCGCCATTCGTTCCAAATCGGTTGCAACCTTTAATGTCGTAGCAATTCTGCGTAAATCGCTTCCTACCGGCTGTTGTAATGCGATTAAAGAAAAGCAAGACTTTTCAATTCCAATCTCCGCTTCATTAATATCCTTGTCGCCGTCTATTACTGATTTTGCCAAAGGGACATCTTTATCGATAAGCGACTTAACCGCTTTATACACTGCTTCTTCCACCATCATTCCCATCGACAGCAGCTGTTGATGGAGTTCATTCAACTTTTCATCAAATTGACTTCTTATAGCCATATTTATTTCCACCCCTCATAGATTTTCTTAACCAAAACGGCCAGATATATAATCTTCCGTTTGTTTCATTTTAGGATTTGTGAAAATGGTATTCGTATCGGCAAACTCAATTACTTCTCCATTAAGGAAAAAGGCTGTTTCATCTGAAACACGAGCCGCCTGCTGCATGTTGTGGGTGACAATGATGATCGTATACTCTTTTTTCAATTCTAAAATTAATTGTTCCAGCTTTGATGTTGAAATAGGATCAAGCGCTGATGTTGGTTCATCCATTAAAATAATTTCTGGCTTCACAGCTAGCACTCTCGCCAATACAAGTCGCTGCTGCTGACCTCCAGATAAACCTGTCGCAATTTTTCCAAGGTTATCTTTTACCTCATCCCAAAGAGCAGCAGCTCGTAAACTGGACTCCACAATTTCGTCCAGCTTTTTCTTGTTTTTCAATCCATGGATGCGTGGTCCATAAGCGATATTATCATAAATAGACATTGGAAACGGATTGGCCTGTTGAAAAACCATTCCGACTTGTTTACGCAATTCCACTGTGTCTATTTGAGGAGACGTGATATCCATATCGCCAATTAAAATTTTCCCCTCTGTACGGGTTCCAGGAATTAAATCGTTCATCCTATTCAATGTACGAAGGAATGTAGACTTTCCACATCCTGACGGACCAATGAAAGCTGTTACTTGATTTTTTTTAATATCCAGATTGATATTTTTCAGTGCCTGAGCTTTCCCGTAGTAAAATTGGAGCTGTTCTGTCCGGATTACGGTCTGCTCATTTTTAGTTTTTAAAAGAGTTACTGCCATAAAATTTCCCACCTCTTATCCAAAATTTCCGGAGATGTATTGTTCGGTTTGTTCATTGTGGGGATTCGTAAAAATTTGCTCAGTCTCACCATATTCCACGACTTCTCCCATGTAGAAAAATGCTGTATTGTCTGAGATACGTGCCGCCTGCTGCATATTGTGCGTCACGATAATAATCGAATAATCTTTTTTCAGTTCACCAATCAACTCTTCAATTTTTCCAGTTGAAACGGGATCTAGTGCAGAAGCTGGTTCATCGAGAAGCAACACTTCAGGATTCATCGCAATCGCTCTAGCAATACACAAGCGCTGCTGCTGCCCTCCAGATAAGGATAGTGCAGATTGATGAAGCTTATCTTTTACTTCATCCCATAAAGCAGCTTTCCGCAAACTATCTTCCACAATTTTATCAATTTTATTTTTATTTCTTACTCCGTGATGAGTCGGACCATAAGCAACATTTTTATAAATCGATTTAGCAAATGGATTCGGTCTTTGGAAAACCATACCGATTTGTTTTCTTACTTCAAATACATTTGCCATTGATGAGTTAATATCGACGCCTTTATATAAAATACTGCCCTCAATTCTGCAGTTTTCAATTTCATCATTCATACGGTTTAAGCTGCGCAAATACGTGGACTTACCGCAGCCAGACGGTCCAATTAACGCTGTTACTCCATTTTTCGGAAAAGCTAATGAGACATTTTTGATTGCCTCTTTTTTTCCATAGTAGACATATAAGCCTTCCGTCTCCATCGCAATCTCTTTTTCAGTCATTGGATTGGATTTTAACTGGGCAATTCGTCCAGATTTATCAGTTTTAACATTATTTTTATGAATCACTGTTTGGGTGGCCATCCTAGTGCCTCCTTTTATAAAAGCTATATACAAAAAATCAATAAAACTTCCTTCCCATTAGGAGGATGTCATTTTTTTATAAACAAGACTGCCAATTAAGCGAGCTCCAAGATTAAAGATTAATATGGCTAGCAAAAGAAGAGCAGCTGCGCCATCTGAAACTGCTTCAATATCAGGAATGATTCCTTCTCCGTTGATTTTCCAAATATGAACAGCTAACGTTTCCGCTGGTCTCATCGGATTAAGAGGAGATGTTGGGGATAACGGGTTCCAATTCGTAAAATCTAAATTAGGTGTACTCATACCAGCTGTATAAATTAATGCTGCTGCTTCTCCGAACACTCTTCCTGAAGCCAAGATGACTCCCGTAATAATTCCTGGAAGTGCTGCTGGTAAAATAATTGTCGTCATTGTTTCCCAGCGTGAAACTCCAAGTGCAAGCCCGGCTTCTCTTTGCTGTCTTGGAATATTGTTTATAGATTCCTCTACTACGCGCACCATAAGGGGTAGATTAAAAACAGTCAAAGCAAGTGAACCTGATAGAATTGAGAATCCCCAACCCATATAAATAACGAAAAACAAAAAGCCGAATAATCCAACGACAATGGATGGAAGTGAAGATAATACTTCAATCATCGTCCGAATAAAATCAGTAAATGCATTCTTTTTTGCATATTCAGCCATATAAATCCCGGCTCCAAGTGACAGAGGTACTGTAATCAGCATGGTAAGCACGAGTAAATAAAATGAATTAAACAGCTGCGGGCCAACTCCACCACCGGCTTTAAAAATTTGCGGAGGGGATGAAATGAAATGCCAGCTCAGCTTTGGTATACCATGATAAAGAACATAACCTAAAAGACTTGCAAGAATGAGAACAATGATAAAGGCGATCAAATAAAAAGTAATTGTAGCTATACGATCTGCAAGCTTTGCATTCATGCGTCTTTTCTCCCCCTTCCAATCATTCTGACAGCAAGAATAAAGATCAATGACATAATTAACAATACGAGTGCCAATGACCATAGAGCATTATTTTCCGCTTGCCCCATGACGGTATAGCCCATTCCCATTGTCAAAACACTTGTTAATGTTGCGGCAGGTTCAAATAGGGATGTCGGAATAACTGATGAGTTCCCGATAACCATTTGGACAGCGAGTGCTTCACCAAAGGCTCTTGCCATTCCAAATATGACGGCTGTCAGTAAGCCTGGACGAGCAGTTTTCAAAACAACTCTAAAGATGGTCTGCCAACGAGTTGCTCCTAGAGCGAGCGATGCTTCGCGAAGCTGCCTTGGTACTCCTCTAATCGCATCAGCGGATAAGCTTGTAATAGTAGGCAAAATCATGATGGAAAGCACAATAGTACCAGCCGCAATACCAAATCCGCTACCAGTAATATGGTTCCTTATGAAAGGGACAACAACGGATAAGCCGATAAATCCATATACTACGGATGGAATTCCGACGAGCAGTTCAATAACAGGCTGTAAAATTTTCTTTCCAAATTTCGGTGAAATTTCTGTCATAAAAACAGCTGCGCCAATGGCCACTGGTGCACAAATGGCAGCGGATAAAAAGGTGACTGCAAAGGAACCAAAGATAAAAGGCAAAGCCCCAATAATTGGTTTACCTAATTCGTTCTTTACCCCAGGATTCCATTTTAGACCTGTTAAAAAATCAATCACACTGCCTTTATTTATATAGAAGGTAGATAAACCTTTAGATGAAACAAGAAAGAGAATAGCAAATGCTATTCCGATAGTTAAGCCGACCGCTGCTAATGTCAGCATTTTACCGGTTTGCTCAATTCTAACTTTTTTATTCGGTTTTAGTAATTGAGCAGAGTTATTTTCTGCAATTTTCTCCAAAATGGCAGCTCCTTTCTAAAATCCCCATTTTTAGACAAAAGAACTTAAGGGAGGTCACTTAGAATTTTTTTTCAAGTAACCACCCTTACTTTCTATATTAAGTTTGTCAAAACGTATTTATGGCTATCCAACTACATTTTCAAGTCTTACTTAACGTTTCCTTCAGGATCACGTTCGACTTTCATTCCACTCACTGGAAGGAAGTCCATTTCTTTAAGCAATGTAGTTTGAACTTCATCTGATAGCATGTAGTCGATAAATGCTTTCGCTAAACCTGTTGCTTCACCATTTGTATACATATGTTGGTAAGCCCAGATTTTCCAAGTATCTGTTTCAACGTTTTCTTGAGTAGGCTCATTACCATCAACAGATAGTGCTAGGATGGAATCATCGAAATAAGAGAATGCTAGATAGCTAATTGCACCAGGTGTTTCACTTACCATTTTTCTAACTGTACCAGAAGATTCTTGTTCTAGTGCTTCAATTGGCTCCGCACCTTTAAGACCGAACTTCTCAAATGTAGCACGTGTTCCAGATCCTTTAGGACGGTTAATAACTTGGATCTTTTGGTCTTTTCCACCAACATCTTTCCAGTTTGTAACTTTTCCTGTAAAAATATCGATTAACTGATCTTGAGTAAGCTCTTTAACGCCAACCTCTGGATGAGCAACTGGTCCCATTCCTACGACAGCGACTTTATGGTCAACGATTTTATCAGCTGGAATTCCTTCTTTTTCTTCAGCGAAAACGTCAGAGTTCCCAATATCAACTGCACCTTCACTAACTTTGCTTAAGCCTGTACCACTTCCGCCGCCTTGTACATTGATAACTGCACCAGGGTTTTCAGCTGCAAATTGTTGAGCAGCTGCTTCTACTAATTGTTGCATGGCACTAGAACCTACTGCTGTGATAGATCCAGATACTGTTTCTTTTTGTTCTTCTTGCTTATTATTTTCAGCCGGAGCTGGTGTTTCATTGTTTCCATTTGTTTCTGGTTGTGCGTTGTTTCCGCATCCTGCCAAAGCTAATGTAAACATAAGTACTAAGGCAAAAATTGCAAATACATTCTTCTTCATGAGTTTACCCACCTTTATTTTTTGTAATCTACTATTGCCTTGCAAATATAATATAAATCTTTATAGTTAATCTGGTATGAACGAATTGTAAAGATTGTGTAAAGATGATATTTTTTTTTGTAAAAAACAAAATCTAAACGCCTGTTTATCTACATACTGGACCATAGGATGTCATTCCGTTGATACCGCCACATTAGACTTCGACAGAGATAATGAAAACAATATGGAAAGGAGTTGACGCTGCTCGTGCTAGACGGAAACTATCTTTATACATGTATAGTTCCCTGAAAGCATAAAAAAATGCATCCAAAAAAAGGATGCATGTATCATATATCATTATGTTGTTTTTTAGGGAGTGTAACAATAAAAGTCGTGCCTACTCCTTCAACACTTTTAACTTCTATTTTTCCATTTTGCGAATCAACTAGGTGTTTTACGATGGCAAGCCCTAATCCCGTGCCTCCTGAACTGCGCGATCGCGCCTTATCTACTCGATAAAAGCGCTCGAAAATTCTCGGCAATTCCTTTTGAGCAATTCCTATCCCTGTATCAGAAATAAGGAGTTTAACATCTTTTTCCTGTTCTATGATGTTTACAGAAATTTCTCCACCCTCCGGAGTATAGGAGATTGCATTGGAAAGAAGATTTAAAACAATTTGCTGAATTCGATCCTTTTCGCCTTCGATCCAAATATCACTTTTTTCTGGAAGATTAAGATGTAAATTCTTTTTGGCCGCGCCTTCTTTTATAGTTTGGGCCGTACTCAAAACAGCTTCCGCTACATTTACTTTTTCAATCGTTAGCGGGATGCCGTGGTGTTCGATGCTTGATAAATAGAGGATATCTTTTATAAGTCGATGCAGTCGATCACTCTCTTTATAAATAATCGTTAAAAAATTGCGGCATAACTCTTCATCTTCCATTGCTCCGTCAAGTAAGGTTTCGGCAAAACCTTTTAATGACGTAATTGGTGTCTTTAATTCATGAGAGACATTTGCGACAAAATCACTGCGCATTTTCTCAAGCCTGCGAATATCTGTTACATCATGGAGAACGACAATAATTCCGCTCACTTCGCCATTTTCACGTACAAATGGAGCTATATGAGCGTCTACCGTTCTTTCTTTCGGATAGTAAAAATGTACTTCTTTTCTTTTTTCATGACCTGTTTTTAGACAATGATCAATCAAATTACTGAGTTCTTTACTTCTTCCTACCTCCATATGATGCTTATTCGAGAATGCTCTCGGATTCTCTCCGAGCATTTTCCCCATAGCTCGATTTGCCAATAAAATTTGCCCTTCAGTATTGACAAGCAAAACTCCACTCATCATATTCGCAAGAACGCCTGTAAGTCGATGTTCATTTTCATGGAGTTTATCCATTTGGTTTTTCAAACTGGAGGCAAGGACATTAATGGCATTGGCCAATTGGCCGAGTTCACCTTTAGACTTCATTTTTACTCTTGCCGAATAATCTTTTTCCTTAAGTTTTTCTGATACGATAATCATTTCTTCAATCGGGACGGATATGTCTTTCGCTAATCTCATTCCGATTAGACCCGTCAAAAGAAATGCAACAAACAGTACGAGTGCTATGCTAATCCATAGCTTCTGAATCGCGTGCTCGATATTTTCTATTGATAACGAAACTCTCATGACACCAGCAAGTTGATTATTTTCATGAATGGGAATTGCCACATACATCATGCTATAACCGAGAGTATCACTGTACCTAATGGAAAGTCCCGATGATAAATGCTCTTTAAGCACTTGCTGAATTTCCGGACGTTTAGCATGGTTTTCCATTTTTGCGGGATCATCTTCTGTATCTGCCAAAACTTCACCATTTTTATTAATAACGGTAAGCCGTGATTGTACTTGAGACGATAAGGCAATCACTTTATTTTGCAGATCCTCAGCTTGCAACCCCGTTTTATCCATTTCTACAGCATTTAACACTAAATGCGCAGTTTGAGCCAACTGCTTTTCCTTTATTTGATAATATGTATTTTTCATCAATTCCGCTATAAAAAAACCGGAAACGAGTAGCAATAAAGACATTAATAATAAAAATGAAAACGTGATCCGAACCCATAATTTGTGCATATTATGGTTTCTCCAATTTATAACCGAAGCCGCGAATCGTTTTAATATAAACCGGCTGCTTCGTATCTTCCTCAATCTTTTCCCGCAAATGACTAATATGGACATCCACGATTCGTGAATCACCAGCAAAATCATAATTCCAAACTGCATCTAATAATTGATGGCGGCTTAATACTTTTCCTTGGTTATTTGCTAGGTATAATAAAAGTTCAAATTCCTTCGGAGTCAATTCCAACTTTTCCCCTGAAAGTACAGCTTCATACTTTTCAGGAAAGACAGTAAGCTGTCCTATTTCAATCACTTCATCTTTAGTAACAGGTTCAGGAATTTCATTCATATTAGACCTTCTTAAAATGGCCTTCACTCTTGCAATAACTTCTCGCGGACTAAAAGGTTTGGTTAAATAATCATCCGCGCCAAGTTCAAGACCAAGTACTTTATCAAATTCATCATCCTTTGCTGTCAGCATTAAAATAGGGGTATTTACTTTTTCTTGCCTTAATCTTTTGCAAACATCCATACCATCCATACCTGGAAGCATCAAATCTAGTACAATAAAATCCGGCTTCTCTTTCATAGCCATTTCCAGGCCAGTATTTCCATCCTCCGCCGTCATAACAGAAAATCCAGCCTTCTCCAAATTAAAACGCAAAAGCGTCACAATCGATGGCTCATCATCAACAACCAGCACTCTTTCCAAAAACAAACCCTCCTTCGCTTTTCGGGGGACAGGTTCAAAGGGGACTGTCCCCATTAGACCTGTCCCCAATAGCCCCGTCCCTTTTAGGGCTGACCCTAAAGAGACAGGTTCAATCTAGTTTTAATGTACGTTTTTCGGAGGGGACTGTCAATTTTCATAAAATTGACAATGTATTTTCGTTCATTTTTTCGTACAATTGAAATAGGGTTGTGATTTTGCTATTATTAAGATTGGATTAAGCTAATAATTGTTATTTCAGTTCTTTATTTAGGACGAGTGTGACCAAGATTTCTCTGTTGAAGGCGGGGAAATTATAATAAAGATTTCAATTTAAAGGTGGTTTTTTTATGTCATACGTTATCACTTCACCATGTTTGGGTGAAAAGTTTGGCGAATGTGTCGAGGTTTGCCCTGTTGATTGTATTTTCGAAGGCGAAGATATGTATTTTATCGACCCTGACCTATGTATCGACTGTGGTGCTTGTCAAGCGGTTTGCCCAGTTGAAGCAATATATCACGAGGAAGATTTGCTTCCTGAAGATGAAATGTTCATCCAAAAAGCGAAAGAATTTTTCGCTTCTCAGGAATAATTTCACATAAAAAAAGACAAGGCTTAATGTTATTTTGAACGGAACCCCAATTGTTAAACACAATTTACAATTGGGGTTTCCGTTCATTTTTGCAATCATCCCTGTCTTTTTATTTTTTTCCCACTGTTGATTTGTTCTTCAGGAATTTAAAGGTTGGCATGTCACTCCTCGGAGATCCTGCATGTTAACCCCTTCCGCTCTAATGAATTCAACTTAAGGATTGAATCTTACCTTTATCTAAAGCTTCACCCTCTGCAATCTCAATGCATTTAATACAACTGACACCGAGCTGAATGCCATCGCTGCTCCTGCCAGCCAAGGAGCGAGGAAGCCCATCGCGGCAATCGGAATTCCTAATGTATTATAGGCAAAAGCCCAGAACAAGTTTTGTTTAATATTGCGGATCGTTTTGTGACTCATATAAATCGAATCAGCGATGCTATTTAAATCACCACGAATAAGCGTTATATCAGCTGCTTCCATCGCTACATCCGTTCCCGTTCCAATCGCCATTCCAATATCAGCCATCGCAAGTGCTGGGGCATCATTGATTCCATCCCCTACCATTGCAACCTTTTTTCCTGCAGCTTGAAGTTTTTTTACTTCTTCTGCCTTTCCTTCTGGCAACACTTCCGCAATAACTTGATTAATCCCAGCTTCTTTGGCAATTGCTTGAGCAGTCCGTGCATTATCGCCTGTCATCATAATAACCTCTATATTCATTGCTTTTAAACGATCGATCGCTTCTCGAGAAGTGTCCTTAATTGTATCTGCCACTGCAACAATCCCGGCAAATTCGCCATCAAAAGCTGCAAGCATTGCGGTTTTTCCTTCACTTTCATACTTTTCCATTTTTGCTAAAGCATCTTGAATTGCGATATGATTTTCTTTCATCAGTCGTCTAGTACCAACTAAAATTTCTTTTCCATCTATAACAGCTTTAATACCAAATCCTGGAATTGCTTCAAATGATGAAGGCTGCTTAAAAAGAATCCTTTTCTTTTTTATTCCTTCTACAATTGCTTGTGCCAAAGGATGTTCTGATTGCTGCTCAGCTGATCCGACTAATGATAAAAACTCAGTTTCGTTAAGATGGGTAAATACATTTGTTAAAACTGGTGTGCCGTTTGTAACAGTCCCGGTTTTATCTAAAATTACGGTACCAATTTTATGAGTAGATTCTAAGTGTTCGCCACCTTTAAATAATATGCCGTATTCAGCAGCCCTACCTGATCCAGCCATAATGGATGTAGGAGTGGCCAACCCAAGAGCACAAGGACAGGCTATAACAAGCACTGCTATCATATTTTCCAATGCCTCTGCAAAGTTTCCAGGGGACACTCTCGTAAACCAGATGATAAACGTTAAAATCGCAATGCCTACTACAATCGGGACAAAAATACCAGAAATATGGTCTGCCAACCGTTGAATTGGAGCTTTCGACCCTTGCGCTTCCTCGACAACTTTGATGATTTGTGCAAGAGCTGTTTCTTTCCCAACCTTAGTAGCCTTCATTTTTATAAAACCATTTTTATTGATTGTTGCTCCAATGACAGAATCCCCAGTAGCTTTATCAACTGGAACGCTCTCTCCTGTAATCATCGATTCATCAAAAGCGGATTCACCCTCGATAATCATACCGTCTACCGGAACTTTTTCACCAGGTTTTACGAGTAAAATATCCCCTTTCACTACTTCTTCAAGCGGAATATTAATAATGGCATCTTGACGCACAACTGTTGCTGTTTTCGCTTGGAGACCCATTAGCTTTTTAATCGCTTGGGATGATCTTCCTTTTGCTTTTGCTTCGAATAGCTTTCCGAGAATAATTAATGTAATCAAAATAGCACTTGTTTCAAAATATAGATCAACGGAGTGAGCACCAGTGATACTTGAGCGAATCACTAAAAAAGTACTATAAAAATAGGCGGCTGAAGTACCTAGAACAACAAGTACATCCATATTGGCACTCTGATTTCGCAAAGCTTTATAGGCACCTATATAAAATTGCTTACCAATATAAAATTGCACCGGAGTAGCTAGAGCCATTTGCACCCAAGGATTCATTAAGAATTTGGGAACGTAAATAAATGATGTAAAGCTAAAATGAGATACCATTGTCCAAAGAAGCGGAAGTGAAAGGATTAAAGAAAGAATGAACTTTCTTTCCTGTTTTTTAATTTCCTTTTCTCGATAATCAATCGTTTCCTTCTCGCTATCATCATTTTTTATAACCGCTCCATAACCAAGTTCTTCGACTCGACTAATGATATCTGTTGTCGATAGGACAGAGGGATAATATTCAACTGAAGCTTTTTCAAGTGCCAGATTGACGTTTGCTTCGATAGACCCAGACATTTTTTTCAAGCCTTTTTCAATTCTAGTGGCGCATGCAGCACATGTCATTCCTGTAATCATGAATTCTGCTTTTTCTGTGACAACATCATAACCAAGGTCTTGAACTTTTTTCTGAATATCTTCAAAGGATATTTTTTCTTTATCAAATTGAACTCTGGCCTTTTCCAAAGCAAGATTCACATTAGCTTCCTGTACACCATCAAGCTTCTTCAATCCTTTTTCAATTCGATTGGAGCAAGCGGCACATGTCATACCAGTAATTTGAAATTGGTTTTCTGAAACATTCTCATTTTTCATTTTCCAGATCTCCTTATACCTATATGGGGTATATTTTAAGTAAAAAGAAATCGTGCATTAAGAGCACGTTCCTTACGATCTTACATCATATCCTTGATCATCAATGGTTTCTTTAATTTGATCCAAAGTTACTTCCTTATCGTTAAATTCTACATCTACAGTAGCAGCTTCTAAATTTACTTTTACAGCCGAAACGCCTTGAAGTTTGCCGACGCTTCCTTCAACCGCTTTTACACAATGACCGCATGACATTCCATCTACTTGCAACGTAATTTTATCCATATGATCAACTCCATTTATTTTTTCATTAGTTTTTGTATTGTTATAAGAAATTCGTCTAAGACATCTATATCTCCTTCTTGGATTCTTTCAACGACACAATTTTTCATATGACCTTCAAGCAAAATTTTCGCTACACTGTTTAACGCTGCTTGAGTAGCAGAAATTTGCGTTATCACATCATCACAATAAGTATCCTTTTCTATTAATCCTTTTATGCCACGAATTTGTCCTTCTACTCGGTTTAACCTTGTCACTAAATTTTTTTTAACTTCCTCAGAGTGATGGCTTTTCCGATTTACTGTTGAGTCACAGTAGGATTCTTCATGGAGCGATTCTGGTCCAAGATTTTGCGCCATTAGCATCCCTCCTTTTCTTCATGATAGCATACCCCCGTACCGTATGCAACGAAAATATATTAAAAAAAAACGAACTGCGGAAACGCCTATACACATATATCACTTTTGAATAAGATAAAACGAATATTATTGTTACAGCTAGGAGGGTAGAGATGTCAAACGAAAAGAAACCAAAAGAAATACATGTTGAAAATTTAATTATCCATGCTCAAAATGTTGAATTCGTTGATGATGGGCATAATAGGGAAAGGGAAGTTCAAAGGGAAGCACCGCCTATGAGGGATCCATGGGGATTCTTCTGGGGAAGGCCAGTGGGGCCTCCTGAAGAAGCAGCTGAAGTAACTCAAACTGAAAATGAAGCAGAAAAAGAAAACTAATCATATACTATTATAGAAAACGGAAAGTGGTAAAAAACACTTTCCGTTGTTATTTTTTATGATGTAACCGATCATGTCGAATCATGAGGATCATAAATATGCTGATCAATGTAAATGCTGTTAACGCCAAAAATGGTATTGTAATAAACCCGAACCAATTGATATATTGCACATTGCAAGGTACGCCTTGTACACATGGCTTTATTGCTGCAAACCCAGGAACTTTTTGAACTAAATAATGGTACAGTGAAATCAATCCGCCGATAAGGGATAAGGGCAGAACATACTTTTTAATATGTCTTTCATTATAAAAGGCTGCAATGCCGAGAATGATGGTCAGTGGATACATAAAAATTCTTTGAAACCAACAAAGTTCACATGGGATATAGCCTTTAATATTACTAAAATACAAACTCCCTAAAGTAGCGACAACTGAAACAACCCAGGCAAAATAAAGGAGTAATTGTTGAAATGTAGACGATTTAGAATTATTCATTTTTATTGTCCAAGCCTTTTTCAATCTGGGCTTTAATTGCCTCATAATCAAAAGGTTTTTCTATCAAGACACCATTAATAATGATCGATGGAGTGAATTGTATTTCATTGTCTTTTACAAGCTGGTCATCAACCTTCACTTCATCAAGCATTCCTTCTTCGTCAATATCTTTTTGGAATTGATCAAAGTCGATATCAGGAGCATACGCTTTTGCAATCTCTACCAACGTATCTGTCGTTACCCATACTTCATCGTGGGTTTGATTAGATGGTTGCGCATCAAAAATTCCTTGATGAAATGCCCAAAAGTTATCAGGATCTTGCTTGTAAACAGATTCTGACGCCAGTGCTGCTAGGAGCGATTCTTTTCCATGAAAAAGTACATTTATATATGTAAGCTTTGCTTTTCCAGTATCAATATAATCTTCTTTCAACCTTGGAAAAATACTTTCCCCCCATGCCTTACAAGACGGGCATTTATAATCGCCAAACTCCACGATGGAGACAGGTGCATTCGCATCCCCCAATGTTGGTTGGTTTTCTAAATTATTGATGCTGAATTTGTTTTGACTCTCATCATTTCCTCTTAGATAAAAAAACATTACAAGTGCCACAATGATGGCAAAAATTACGACAGTTAACAAAACAATCTTTTTATTATTCATATAACATCTCTCCGAGTTAGTAACTTTAATTTCAATAATAGTATCATACCCCATTATGGTATGTAAACGAATAAGGACTGTCTTTGAATAAGAAAGAAATTTTTGACAGATACTTTGTTTAATTACTATAACCTTAAACGAGACGAGTTGAGAAAGGCTATGTCTTTTTTAAAAAATAATGGTAAAAATAACATAATTAACGATGACAATAAAGAAACGCTTATATTTCCGACCATTGATGAAAATCTTCATTTTATTAAGGATGCTTTATATGAAACGAATGACCTAAAAACAAGAAAAATCACTTTTAATGGGATTCCCGGTATCATTATTTACTTGGATACGATGATCAATCCCGAGGAGTTACAGCGAGGGATTCTTATTCCACTTTCACAAGTAAGTCCATTTCAAAATATTGAGGATATTATTACGAGCCCAGAATTGACAAAAACAAATTATGTTAATATCGCTGTAACCGCACTTCTAAAAGGAAATAGTGTACTTTTCCTACAAAACGGGACTGAATTTTACGTATTTAAAACCCAACAAATCCATCCTCGCTCTCCGGAAGAACCTGAAAACGAAAAAGTCGTTCGGGGATCCCATGAAGGGTTTGTCGGAAAACTTAATATTAATTTAAATTTAATTAGATCACGCATACAAAATCGCCAATTAAAAATCGAATACTACCAGCTCGGTTGGGAATCAAATACAAGAGTAGCACTTGTTTATATGGAAGAAATTGCAAACCCATCCTTAATTAATGAACTTAAAAAAAGGATTGAGTCCATCTCATCCGATATGATTTTTAGTCCTGGTTATCTGGAAGAATTTATTGAAGATAAACCTTTTTCCCCTTTTCAGCAAATTTTATATACAGAAAGACCCGACCGTGTTGAAGCGCATTTAATGGAAGGAAGGATTGCTATTCTATCTGAAGGGACATCTGATGTCTCTATCGTTCCAGTTACATTTTTTGCATTCTTTCAAACCCCAGATGATTTTAATATTAGGTTTTATTCAGGTTCGATTTTCCGTTTACTAAGATTCTTTAGCTTTTGGGGAGCCATCACTTTGCCATCCATCTATATTGCTATTGTTAGTTTTCATTTCGAAATCATTCCTAATGATGTCATTACCGTTGTAAAAGGCTCAATTGAAAACATCCCTTTTCCACCTTTCATCGAAGCATTAATTATGGCTGTTACGATTGAACTCATTAGGGAGGCTGGAATAAGGCTCCCTACGCCTATTGGACAAACAATTGGTATTGTGGGAGGCTTAATAATCGGGGAATCCGTTGTGAATGCGGGTCTTGTATCCAATATAATGGTCATTGTCATCGCCCTAACTGCCATTATGTCATTCACGATTCCCTCGTATGAGATGAGTAATACTGTCCGCCTATTAACTTTACCAATCATGATAGCTGCAGCTACACTTGGGTTCGTTGGAATCGTTTTTTGCCTAATGGTTATCGTCATCCATTTATGTAAATTGGAGTCTTTAGGAACACCTTATCTTGCACCATTTGCACCTTTAAAAGTCCCAAATTTGAAGGACTCTATCATCCGTCTTCCTATATGGATGTTAAATAAACGACCAAAAAACATAAAACCTCAGAAACTTCGGAAGCAAACTCCGTCAAGGGAATGGGACAAAAATGAAGAATAAGCAACAAATTACTCAATTTCAGCTAATCTTAGTATTAATTCATGCCCAAATTGGGGTAGGGATCGTTTCTTTACCGTATGAAATGTTTAATAAGGCTAATGGAGATAGCTGGATATCTGTTTTAATCACGGGAGTCATTCTGCAAGTTATGATCCTATTGATATGGGTTTTAATGAGACGATTTCCAACACAGAATTTGTTTATGATCTTACAAATACTTTTTGGCAAGTTTGTTGGAAAATTCATTGCCCTATTATATTGTTGTTATTTTGTTATAGTGGCAGGAATGGTTTTAGCGAAATTTGGATATGTCATTAAAGTATGGATGCTGCCATTAACACCAAAATGGTTAGTATTACTACTCATGATATTAACAGTCATTTACATAGTAAAAGAAAACCTCAGAATTTTGGCCCGATTCTTTTTTCTCGCATCTATTACATTAATAGTGTTCATCATTTTATCTGCATACTCATTAAAATTTGCCAATTATACTTATATTCTACCGATTGGGAGTCATGGGTTTTTTAAAATCATAAACGGAGTACGGGCGGGATTTCCTTCTTTTCAAGGCTTCGAATTATTAATGGTATTATTTCCATTTGTTCAAGCAAATCAAAAAAGTGTACTAAAAGCAGCTACGATTGCCAATGCTTTTGTAACGATTATGTACACTTTTATCGTTCTTACGTGTTTACTTTTTTTTAGTCCACAAGAATTAAAGCTTATTCCAGAGCCTGTATTATATTTAATTAAATCATTTTCATTTAAAATCATTGAAAGACCGGATTTAATTTTTACATCCATGTGGATTATTCTAGTTGCCACAACTCTTATGAGCCTTTTGTTTGTTTCTTCTTTAGGCCTTTCTTCGGTAATCAAAGCAAAAAGTAATAAATACTTTGTCTATATTACTGCATTCGCTAGTTTCTTAATCGCACTTATTCCGAAAGGTAAATTTGATTTTGAAGTATTAGGAAAGATCAACAATCAGCTTGTCATTTTCTTCGCATTCACTTTTCCAATTATTTTCCTGCTAATATCCATCATTTTTAAAAAGAAAGAGCGGAGGGACAGTTAATGAATCATCGGTTTCTCCTTATATGGATAATTATTTTTACAACAATACTTGCTGGTTGCTGGGATCAGCGTTTATTAAAAGATAACAGTTTAATATTAGCAATCGGTTATGACCAAATGGGTGGAAAAATAATGGCGACGATTGCACACCCCCTCGCTTCAGCAGGTGGACCCAATCAGAGCGCACCACCTAGAGAGACAGAGGTTTTATCTTCATCAGGTGACACGGCACGAGATGCTGAAGTTCATATGGAGCGTAAAGTTCCAGAGAAATTTGATATATCCAAAGTGAAAGTACTCTTAATTGGAAAAGGGCTGGCTTCACGAGGCATCTTTCCTATTTTGGATTCGACATACCGAGATTTACGAGGGCCGTTAAATGCAAAGATTGCTATTACAAAGCAAAATGCCAATGACGCACTGTCTCTTAATGTACGTGAATCCATGACGATAAGTGATTATTACTCGGAATTACTCCATACGTCTGAACAAGGAGGGATTACGAAGAATGAAAATGTACAGGCTATCTTTCCAATCATCTTATCGGAAGGCAAAGATTTTGTAGTTCCCTATTTGACAATAGTAAAAGAAGAAGAAAAAGCAAAAGTCATAGGATTAGCGATGTTCGATGATGATAAATTTTCTGGGACATTAGGCTTGAAGGAATCGAGCATGTTTCTCATCCTATCAGAAAATAAAAAGAAAAACCTTCCATTGAACTTTAAAATCAGTAATTCAGAAAAAAGAGAGGATGATAATTTTGTTAGTATTCAAGTTTTAGGAATAAAAAGGAAAATTAAGATTAATACTCAAGACGGAAAGATTACAGCAAATGTAAAAGTAAAAGTAAAACTTGCTATAGAGGAATATTCAAAGGATCATCTATTTGAGAAAAAGGAGATTGATGAACTTAACAAAAAAATCGGAAAGAGGTTGAACAAACTTGCAGATAGTACAATGAATAAAATGCAGAAAGCTAATTGTGATGCACTTGGGATTGGGCAAAGAGTAAAAGCACATCACCTTGAAACATGGAAAAGACTCGATTGGAAAAAAATCTACCCAGAACTCCCGGTAGAAGTCGATTTTGATTCTGAGATTATTCAGCATGGGATTATTAATTAGACGATTATATTCTGTAAAAATTCCTAATTTTGAAAAGGGCTATTATGTTTACCCTTTAAATTAGGATTTTTTATTATTAAAAATCACTTTGTGTACCAAAGAAAACAGTGATTTATAAATATCACTAATGATTTTGAAACTGTCGGGAATAAAATTCGTGTCTATCTTCTAACTTTAGAGAAAAAGAATAAAATATAAAAACAGAAACAATAAGGAATGAATTATCATGAAGAGATCATTAATTCCTGAGGATCTTTTTGAATTAAAAGTCGTTAGTGATCCGCAAATTTCTCCAGACGGGAAGAATATTGTCTATGTAGAAACAAGAATGGATCCGATAACCAATACATATAACAGCCGTATCTGGATCGTTTCCACCTCAGGAGAAAGAGAACCACGTCTTTTCACTTCTGGTCCCGGACTTGATTATGCCCCCCGTTGGTCGCCGGACGGTAAATGGCTCGCTTTCGTATCCACACGGCGTCTACATCCTCAGCTTTGGGTCATGTCTAGTTCAGGTGGAGAGGCCGAGTTACTTACTCATATTCCATACGTTGGTGGTACTCCTGTTTGGTCGCCGGACAGTCAAACCATTGCATGTGTCATACATGTGGGTCCAAAAGGTCCAGAAGAGAATCCAAGTACGCCAAGACAACGTTTTTCAAAAAATGTGCTCGTTATTGATCGCCTTGAGTATAAATTGGATACAACTGGTTATTTGGTAGGGAAACACTGGCAACTATTTACTATCACTGTTGTGGGTCCGGACCGTGGTAATTCCCGACAACTCACGTTTGGCAATTATGATTATTCTTCTCCATCTTGGTCTCCTGATGGGCGATTCATAGCAATCGCCGGCAACAAGACACCAGAACGTTTGGACCTAGCTTTAATAAATGATATTTGGGTTTTATCTGCCGAAGGAGGAGAGCTACGAAAGCTAACTCGAAGTCAGGGGCCAGCCGATCATCCAGCATGGTCTCCAGACGGGCAAACGATTGCTTATGTTGGACATGATAGGTCAAATGGTGGTTATACGAACCCAGGCATTTGGATGGTACATGTAGCTGGTGGTGGACCTTGGGAATTTACTGCAGGATTCCCCTACCCTATTGGTGATAAATCAATTGGGGACATCCGTGGTCATAAGGAACCTACGATTAGCTTAACATGGACTCCAGATGGCAACAGTATATATACATGCGTGAGTATAGAAGGAGCCGTTCATCTTTGGCGCTTTTCCTTAAAAGACAATCAGGCTATCCAATTGACCGATGGAAATTTAGTCATCTACAATGTTAACTTTACTCCTGACACTCTGCAGGTAGCAATGGCTATAACTACAACTACTCTTCCAAATGACATTTGGATTGCTGATATCTATAAGAAAAAGATTACCAACGAATATCGTCTCACAAGAGTGAACGAGGATTTTCTAAGTAATCTCGAGATTTCTGAGCCGATTCGTTTTACCTCGAGTTCAAAAAATGGTCCAGAGGTTGAAGGTTGGATTCTATATCCACCTCGTTGGGGCAATTCGAAAAATCAAATTCCAGCGATTCTAGAAATCCATGGTGGACCAATGGTCATGTATGGTTACGTTTTTTTCTTAGAGTTTCAGTTACTAGCTTCACACGGTTTTGCTGTAGTTTATACCAACCCACGCGGGAGCATGGGCTACGGTCAAGAGTTTGTCGCAGCCATCCGAGGAGATTGGGGAAATCTTGATTATACGGATTTGATGGCTGCAATGGACAATGCTCTATCGATAGGAACACTTGACCCTAACCGTCTTGGTGTTGCAGGCGGAAGCTACGGTGGATATATGACAAACTGGATCGTTACTCAAACCCAACGTTTTAAAGCTGCTGTTTCCATGAGAGGCATCAGTAATCTGTATAGTTTCTTTGGCACGTCAGACGGCGGATTTTTACAGGCAGATAATTATGGTGGGCCGCCATGGGAGTTACCTGAAGAATATATGGAGCAATCGCCAATCAAATACGTCGCCAGTGTACGAACCCCGCTCTTGATCATTCATAGTACTCACGATTTTCGTGTTCCTATCGAACAGGGAGAGCAATTTTATACAGCCTTGAAGTTTCAGGGACGTAATGTGCGTATGCTCCGCTTTATTAACGATACTCATGAACTATCACGTTCTGGAAACCCATGGCATCGGGTTTTTCGATTGGAACATATTATTAGCTGGTTTCAGAAACATCTTAAACCTTCCGGAAATAATTAATAATAACGTCCGACACCTCGCTAATGTCTAACAATCATAGCCTACTATATAGGCATAGTCATGTCTTGCATCACTTTATCTTGAAAATTTATAAAGCTATCCTTTCCGAATACGCTATGAGCTTTTTTCTCTAATTCATTTATTATTCGGTCGTTCTCCATTAAAGTCTCTCTTATCCGTTGTATCAATTGAAGAGCGCTTGGTCCAGTAATACCATCGGCTATACGTTCTAGAAGAACTTTTGCATCAACGGAAAATTTGGGTACGAAACTAAGACACATGACAATATTGAGCTGAAGTGCTTTGCTATATTCTTTTGTAAATGCACGGCGGACCCCTCCTCGAACACCTGCATAACCATATGAAATTTCAGATACCGCCCGATAAAAAAGAATCATTCCATCTGCATGACTTGATTCCCTGTTTAACCGAAGTTCACTTACTAACGATGTTAAACGCTTCACTATTTGATGCCCATATTCCATTGTTTTCCACCAATCCAAGAAACGTTCCTGCTCCTCTGTACTTAATGTTAATGGCAGTGTATTTGGCATTTTTCTCCCCCTTTTATTACAGCCGTGGAATTGCTTGTATATTCTCGATTCGCATACGAATGATGTCCCATTCAGGTCCGAGTAAGGCCTGACCAAGACTTATCGCTTCATTGATTCTTTCTTCCATTTGATGATTTAAATAACGGCTTTGCTCTACAAGAGGATAAACATCAGGACTTGCATTTTTTACAGCCAGTTCAAAATTAGGACTTAATTGTTGTGCACTAATTCCCAATGTATCAAGTTCGAACACAAGCAGCTCTTTTACTAATGAAATGGATTCACCTTGACGGATCCGATTTATCGTTCCTTGGACCGAATCGAATCCATAACCAACATCTGCTACGGATGCATGGTACGGATTAAGTCCGGGTGCAGCACGCATAGATGGGATAGTTCGAAAACCCGTTGTAATAGAGCAAGCTACTTCTTTGGCAGCCATCCCTTTTTCTAATGCAGCATAGATGGCATCAAGATAAGCAGTTTGATGCTCGTAGTTCACTCTAGAATAGTTCATTTAATCGCCCCCTAAACATATTTGAACAAAGCATGGGTAAGTATCACTGCTTCTTATAATATATATAAGTTAACACCACAAAGTGACCTTACCCACCAATTTATTTCTATGCCTTCCTGCGAAAGATTTTCGAGCTAAATAATCAGCACAATAATCGGATAAGGTTTTTCCTAGCATAGTCAATATCTTATAGAACTAATTCAAAAATTATTTAAAAAAGTTGTCCTTATAATTTCTACAATTGAAAGGAGTGTAATGTTAGTTGATAAAAGTAAAGGTTAGTTTACGTCCCCTTGTAACTAAGATAAATTTACCAACTGTTTTGAAAACAACTATACTTCCGGGTGATTCTATTGAAAGATTATTTATTGCAACCCAGGTAGGCGAGATCTTTTACACAGGAAACGGGGCTATAAGGACTTTTTTAGATATTCGCTCGCGGATTATAAAACTAGGTACTTCTGAACCAGGTGTTTCTGGTCGTGGATATGACGAACGAGGATTGGTAGGACTGGCGTTTCATCCAGAATTTTATTATAACGGTCTGTTTTATCTTCATTATTCAGTAGCTGGAACACAAGGTCCAGGTGCTCTTTCTGAACATTTTAAGCCTAACCCGTGTGATCCCAGAACTTTAAACCTAAGGTGGATTAATAGAGAAACTCAATATGATCATATTGATACCGTTGAAGAATGGATTTTACAACGAAAAAGTCAACCTCAAAAAAGACGGACATTACTTAATTTAAGAAGACCATTTTTTAATCATAATGGAGTCAATAGCTTAAACTTCTCACCTGAAACCGGAAAGCTTGTTTTAACAACCGGAGATGGTGGAGCAGGCTATGATCCATTTAATCTAAGCCAGGACGATATGGAAATCGCCGGAAAAATAATTGAAATTGATGTAAGCAAGAATACATTTATTTATAATCCACCTGCAGTTACACGTTTTAATGAACTTCCCGTACCTATTCAGGAAACGCTCACTGTCATTGCCAAAGGGGTTCGCAATATACCAGGCATTTCATTTCAAAAACTTTACAATCAGTATATCAAATATGTTGGAAATGTCGGACAGGATTTGGTAGAGTCGATTTTTTCATTCGTTCATTATAAACCAATACCGGTTACTCAGCTTATTCAAGCTTCTTCAAGAAACACCGAACCTGACCAAGAAGGTTTTATTAATTTGGGCTGGCGAGGGTGGGAAGGTGCTATTCCTACTTCGTTTAAAAGGGGTTGCTCTGCAAATCCGACTGTAGAGGAGAAAACAATTGCTTATTACGATGAAGCAATAAAAACTTCAGTGAGACGTCTTCAGCCTTTAACTAGTTATTTTCACAAAGACCCTCGCCCAGATAAGTTTGGAGGAACTGCACTTACAGGAGTGCAAGCCTATATGGGAACTGGAATCCCAGATTTAACGGGAAGCGTTGTATTCACCGATATTGCCAGGGATAAAGAATCTCAACAGCCGGTTAGAGGAGTTTTAGCTTATACGAGGGTAAGGGCAGATTGTAAACTAAATGATTTCAGTGTTATTGAAACCGATTATAATTTTGGGTCCGGGTCAGCTTATTATGTGAATTTGGGAACGAATATGGAGCAAACAAAACTATACTTAGGGGCTTATGGCTCTATGAATGTGACTGATTTTAACCGAGGTACTGTATTTGAAGTTATTTCATAATTCGTATCTTTGTTTCGTTCTCCCTTTTTTAGCATCAAACATCTAAAATAATTAAATCCTTAATATCCAAGATAATACCTCTTGATTCTTTTGAATTTCCTCACAGACATAAATATGGTGATGAGACTAGTTCTTGTGATTAAATTAATTAGTATAAGTGTTTCGGCTAAGGATAAATGTCCATCCTTTCACTAAATATTTTACTGGTTCCACAACTCATTCCCTTATCACCAATCACTTCAATTTTAGGTATATTTCCAGTGAATAGTTTGGCCCTTATTATCTTTAACTTTTCTTGTTCTTTCAATCCTTGCGAATCATTTGAAACACATCCTTGGAGGAAGAGGGAAGAACCTAACATTCCTACAATTATCCATTTCCACATATGGACGTCCCCCCTTGAAGTCTGTTTCTCCCTTTCTCTTTTTAAAAAATGATTTCTATATACACTGGTTAATCTTCTTTTTTAATATTTATTTGGCGTTCATTCTCAGGCTCAGTATGAATTAATACTTGTGCATCGGGAAATTTGCGAATGATATCTTGTTCAATTTTATCACATAACTCATGAGCTCTTTCAATGCTATAGGATGATGGGACTACAAGATGAAAATCAATCCACTCACTGGGACCAGAACGCCTTGTTCGAAAATCATGGAATTCAATAAACTCTTTTTTATAGGAACGAATTATATTTACTATTACTTCCTCTTCTTCTCGCGATAGACTTGCATCTAATAATGGCGGAAAAGATTCCCTCAATAATTTATTAGCCTCAAAAATGATATAAATAGCCAAGGCAATTCCAATAATAGGATCTAAAAAATGCCAACCGGTGATACTTACAAGTAATAAACTGACTGCTACGCCGAGTGAAGTGTATACATCTGTCAGTAAATGTAGAGCATTAGATTTCATCGCCATTGATTTTGTTTCTTCAGCAGTCTTATTAATAATTTTAGACACGATGAAATTTACTATTGCACCAAATAGCATTACAAGTATCCCTAAGAAAGGTAATTTTATTGGTACAGGGTTGATGAGTTTATGGACACATTCATAGATGATCCAAATCCCTGCTATAAAAATTAACAGTGTTTCGATTGTTCCAGAAAGATTCTCTATTTTTCCATGCCCATATCGGTGACTTTTGTCAGCAGGTTTGTTTGAAATTCGAACAGAGAAAAAAGCGATCAGTGAAGCTACTAAATCTAAAGACGAATGAATTGCTTCTGATAAAACTGCTACTGATCCCGTAAATATTCCTACAATTACTTTTAAAATCACAATAACAGAATTGCTAATGACTGAAAGAAATGCTACTTTTGCGGAATTCATTGTAATTACCTCGATGTTTTGTATTTATTACCATGCTAACAAATACAAGTTGTGTGGGTCTACGGCAACCTTTTTAGTAGGCTCTATAAAAATGTACCATTGTAAATATTGTTTCATAATGCCAACTTAGGTTGATATTCATACTAATTTACAACAAAAAATATTTTCATTATCTTTAAAACCTTTATGGTCTCCAATAACATCTCCTTGCTTATGTTTCCCCACTTTTCCACTATCAAATAAACACATTTATTGTATGCCTATACCCGTTTTAAGTAGTAAACCTTTTTAGGACTTGACTAAATATATCCATGTCTTTGCAGCTACTGAATCGCAAATCGAAACATCGTTAGTGGCAGCATCAAAATGACAATACGGAAATAATGAAAACACCATGTATACTAATGACTCTTTTATTCCGCTTTTCAATTAATTAGTTAAAAATCTATTAGACAAGTGATGATTTTCCTCTCATTTTGTACGTTTGTCCAAGCACTTATTTATATCTACATATTGTATATTAAGGGATTCTCTTTATAGTATCCCTTACTCTTTCATTGGAGGTGTTTGAATAATGGGAACTTCATTTGCTTTAATCGTTGTTTTGTTTATTTTGCTTATTATTGTAGGAACTGCATTCGTAGGAAACGCTTACTAATTCCTTTGGTGCTTCGACCCTATAGTGTTTGGATGAAACTCTGAATGATTATTTTAAGAATGAAACTCTTAAAGAATAAAGGAGGTGTATTTCATATGTCATGGGGATGTAATAGGTATGGTGGCTATGGCGGTTATGGTTCCGGGTACTCAGGTGGAGGCATGTCTTTTGTATTAATCGTTGTACTGTTCATTTTATTGATTATCGTAGGAACTTCTTTCGTGAGATACTAATGTGCGCCACAAGGGGGCAGATAATATTCTGCCCTTCCATTTACTCCGGATTGGAAGGGAGCGATAATATGCATCCATTAATGAGATATCGAGGCGAGCACGTTGAAGTTAGGGATCATCAAGGTAGAGTTTATAGAGGCGTGATAGACGGAGACCCACCACCTGGCGGAATTTTTATAGTATCTCCATTTAACAGAGTATTCGTCCCTTTTTTTGCAATCGCCTTCGTCTTTTCATTCCGACTAAGAAGACGTATATTTTAACAAATAATAAATGCTAATATAAGTGATATCCCACACGATATAAATAACAGTCCTTGTGGTTTAGTACCTTTAATTCTGTCTAGACCACAAGGAACCAAGCCTATTTTAAGGAAGTCGAAATCCCGCTACTTTCCCCTTCAAAAAAATATAAGTGGATTTGCAAATGGAAATAACATGTAATGGAAAAATCACACTAAACTGCTTTTTCTCGTTTATGGATATCCCTTTTTTCAATAAACAATATACCAAGTTCATGGTGGTCCCCTTCGTATAGAGCCCGTTGCACAAGACGAATCTCACCATTTTTATCGAAAACTTCAAGCTTGCAATAGGCACGATTTTTTAGTAAAGCTTCATATAAATTTTGCTTATTATGTACCTTTATATTGTTGCAAGTCTGGATAATCTCACCGGTTTTTAATCCCATTTTATCAGCTGGTGATTCTGGAAGAACATCCAATATCATAATTCCACTATTTCTTGGAGTGAAATAGTACACAGCTGAGCCTTCACGTACCCGATGCATGAATACAATTAAAAATCTTCCGAGTACTGCTAATATAGCTGCTATTGCTGGAATATAATCAGGCAATAAAAAACTTACCGAACTGATTACAGTAATAAGGATTCCAAGAGTAAGCACTTGTTTTCCCAATCTTTTTACTACATTTCCTGGCAATGTTGTTTGAATTTGCTGCTGGAAGCCTAGTAAAAATGGAACTAAAATGAATGAATAACTTTCTGTTCCAAAATGAAGGACTGGCCACCATTCAAATGGTGCACTGATTGGACCGAACGGTAGAAAAAGAAAGACAGGCAATAGCCAGAGGCGCTTTGTCTGGAGAGCTCCGACTGTTAAGCCCCTTCTGCTTTTTCTCAGTTTAGGAGATACGTCCTTTAAACCATTTTTTATCATGAGTATTCCTTCAGTAATGATAAGGGTGCCCAGTAAAATAGCGGTTCCCATGAAGAAACTAGAATCTATCGATTTAAATGATTTTTCAAAATAGGGAATTTCATAATTAAAATAGTTGGCGGCAAAAACAAATAATAAAGCCAGTCCAATCGTAAGAGCTGGAGATAGCAATCTTGCATTCCCAACTAACCCGAATAATAATGTCACGATCGCAATTACTGCTATGACAGGAAGAGGAATGGTTAATCCAATTGAAATAAATAGTAAAGACAAGACGAATCCAGCTATCAAACCAGCCGGAAGTAAGCTTCGCAGTTCATGAAATAGACTATTTACCCGTACATGAAAATCACGACGTTCTCTTTTGACCCGGAGATATCCAGCCATCACCGCGAGAAGCATCGAGAAATATAAAATTGGATGAAGAAACAATCTGCCAATCCCTTTTAATAGTTCAAGTAACCATATTTCCTCCATACTGCCACATCCTTCTTTCGGAAAAATACTTACCTACTATTCTATCAGAACTTTCGGGAAAAAAGGGAAAAAAATTAGAAAAATGGTGGGTCCTTAGTAATTGGGAAAATACAAATAAACTCCAACCTAAAATCATAGGCAGGAGTTTATTTGCAAGATCTTTATTTTACCGAATAGTTTTTAACGCTACTTGTAATTGCAGATCATTTTTTTCATCTTGGATGGCGCTGATGATTTGTTCTTCTAGTTTCATAGCTGTTTTTACATCTATTTTTCCAGTAACAGGAATTTTATTAATTGATTGGAAAGCTTTGACCGCCTTTTCCGTTTGTTCGTCAAAATAACCGTCTTGTCTACCAGTTCCATACCCTAACGCTAGCAGCATTTCTTGTGCAATCGTTACATTCTCATTATTCATATCAAGTGCGAGCGTTTCTTCTAGCTGTAATGAGTGAGCATGGAAATAAGCTGGCTGATCGACTTCAATTGTCGGTTTTATCCCTTTTCCATGAATCCAATTTCCATCCGGAGTAAGCCATTTAAACATCGTTAATTTAATATTACTGCGATCATCTAAAGGTAATGCCTGCTGGACTGTTCCTTTTCCAAAAGTTTTCTTTCCAACTAACGAATATCCTTCAATTTCATATAAGGCTGCAGCCAATATTTCTGAAGCCGATGCACTTCCTTCATCAATTAAAACAGTAATAGGATAAGGTTTTTTCTCTTTAAGAGCTGTAAAATATGGAACTTTCTTTCCTGAACGTTCTTCAATTTGTACATACGGCTTCGATTCGGTTACGAGTTCGTACAAAATAGCCTCAACAGTCGAAAGCATACCACCTGGATTTCCACGTACATCAATGATAAGTCCAGATAGATTTTGTTCCTCTAACTTTCGTAATTCTTTTGAAAAATCTTTTGCTGTCCCTTGTGCGAAAGAGGTGATTTGTATATATCCTATATTTTTTTCGGAGCTTTTTTTCATATTTGCAAAAACCGTTAAGACAGGTACTTCATCTCTCGTTATTTCTACTTCTAGTGGTTTAGACAGCCCACTTCTAACAATTTCCAGTTTAACATTTGTGCCTTTTTTTCCACGAATTTGTTTTGAAGCTTCATATAAATCGAGCCCTTCAACCGTTATACCATCAATGCTGATGATTTGATCTCTTGCTTTTAGCCCGGCTTTTTCAGCAGGAGAGTTTTTAATAGGAGAAACGATAATAAGCTTTCCTTCTTGAATCGCAATTTGTGCCCCAATTCCATCAAAAGAGGAATCAAGACTATCATTAAATCTCTCTGATGCCTCTTCGTCCATATAAACGGAGTACGGATCTTGTAAAGTTCCGATCATTCCTTGAATAGCCCCTTGTATGAGTTGTCTATCACTTACATCCTCTACATACGATTTTTGAATCAATTCAAACGCATCCTCCACTTTTTCTAAACCAGGATTTCTTTCACCTTTAGTCGTTGCCTCATGATTGGATTCTACTTTTTCTTTGCTAAAGTCCATCGTTCCCGGCGGCAATATCCATAATAAACTTACATATGTACCACTCGCACCCAATAACAAGGAGCAGATTGAAATGATGACAAGCCACTTGTTCTTCATGTTTTTCCTCCTCCGCCGATCAAATCCTCAAGAGTTTTCTATAATCCTATGCGGTGAATGGACAAGTTATGAGAAGAAACATTGTTTTGATAATAGCGCAAGGCGCCTGTTCGGCTCCGATTGCAAATGTTCTTTTATACTTTTGTCTCACAGGTTTCTGACATCGAGTGGCGGGTACCTTAAGCTATACAACAAAGTCTACTATTATATATTTGAAATTTATCATAGTTCAAGTCTAAAAGTTCTTTTTATTAAGCTATCGATTTTTCCAACTACCTCCTTAAAAAAATACATTTCAAAAATCCCCCTTATCCTTTTTGATTTTTTTAGCTATTTTTTCACGATAAAAGGGTAGAGAAAGTTAACAACATTTGAAAGGGGCATAATTGGATGAAAAGGTATTTTTTGAGTCTAATCGCTGTATTATTGCTTCTGATCGTTACAAGTTGTACTCCACAGGACAAGAGCAGCAACCAAAATGAGGAAAAATCTAATATCCAGGGCAATAATAAGCAGGAAAATATTCAGGAAAAAAGTACAGTTACCAAGCCTGATACCAAATCAGACGGAGCAAACACCGGTCCTTTTCATCATATGGATTACAAGGCCAAGGCTGCACCGAAGTTTTCAGCTGATGAACTTGCAAAAAATCCAGAAGGAGATTGGCTTACAAATGGAGGCGATCTTTCCAATAGCCGCTATTCGCCCATGGATTCCATCAATACTTCCAATGTAAAAAATTTAAAAGTCGAATGGGTAACAAGCCTTGGCTCCGGCTTTGAGTTTAAATATTCTGGAGAAGCTACTCCGATCGTTTATGATGGGGTGATGTTTACCATTACGGGGGCAAACCACATCCAAGCACTTGACGCTAAAACAGGAAAAATGATTTGGGAATACAATGCAAAACTTCCCGAAGAACTGAATACGGTCTGTTGTGGATGGACAAGCCGCGGTGTTGCACTTGGGGATGGGAAGGTTTTTGTCGGATTATTGGATGCAAGATTAATCGCCCTTGACCAAAAAACTGGTGACCTCGTATGGGAAACAAGAGTAGACGATTGGGAAAAAGGCTATACGATTACTAGTGCTCCCCTTTATTACGATGGAAAAGTATACACCGGTGTCGCTGGCGGTGAATATGGAATTAAAGGACATCTGGCTGCTTATGATTCCGGGCACGGCAAGGAAGTTTGGAGAAAGTTTACTTTGCCTGCACAAGGCGAAAAAGGCAGCGAAACATGGCCTAAGGACAGCGATAACATGCTAAGGGGTGGTGCTCCTGTCTGGCAAACACCAGCCGTTGATCCGGAATTGAACATGATCTATTTTTCCACTGGAAATACTTCACCAGATTTAGACGGTAGTAACCGGGAAGGAGATAATTTATATGCCAACTCCGTTATGGCGCTAGATGCCGATACTGGGGAGTATAAATGGCATTTCCAGGAAGTACACCATGATATATGGGACTTGGATCCTGCTAACCCTGTTGTTTTATTCGACGTGGAAATGAAGGGTAAGTTGAGAAAAGGAATTGTTCAAGCTGGAAAAACAGGATGGCTTTATATTTTGGACCGCACCAACGGGGAACCGCTGATTGGTATTGAAGAAAAGCCGGTGCCACAAAATGAAAAACAAAAAACATCACCAACCCAACCGATTCCAATCGGGGATGCCTTTGTACCGCAAACAGTTACCGATGAAGATGTGAAACGAGATTTACCAAAAGAATTTAAAGGAGAATACGGAGATATTTTTACTCCGTTCTGGGACAAGCCAGTTACACTAAAACCTTCGCCTCAAGGAGGGGCAAACTGGCCACCATCCGCATATAATCCCAACACCGAATATTTCTACGTGTTGGGAAATGATAACTACTTTGCCTATGCACATTATGGAGAAGATGAAGAAGATAAATTCGAGGAAGGAAAAGAGTATATAGGAAGTGTCTGGCAGCCGGTTGAAAAATCGCCAAGCCGAGGAACTGTAACCGCTATGGATATTAAAACGAATAAAATCGTCTGGCAGAAAAATTGGGATACGATTGCCTACAGCGGCATCTTGACTACAAAAGGCAATCTTGTCTTTACCGGTCATAATGACGGACGGATCATTGCATATAACGCGACTAATGGTGATGAGATATGGGACTTTAAAATGGATGCTGGAGCAAACGCCCCGCCAATTACCTACGAAATCGACGGCAAGCAATACATCTCTATCTACGCTGCTGGGAATACATTAGCAGGAACGAAGCATGGAGATAAAATCTATACATTCTCATTGGAAGGCAAATACGGTTCATTGGATGATATTCCGAAAGATCAAATTAATACATCACCGGTCAAACATAAAGCAGCGAAAAATGAAAAAGACCAAAAAGGCCCTGATAAAAAAGTTGCAGCCAATGACGGAAAAACCATTTATAAAAACAACTGTCTCGCCTGCCACGGTGCAGAAGGAGCAGGAGGACACAACGGACCGAACTTACAAGAAACAGAAATGGATCTGGACGCCGTCATAAAACAAGTTAATAAAGGAAGCGGCTCTATGCCACCATTTGAACAAACATTATCCAAAGATGAGATTCAGTCAGTCGCGGAATACGTCAAAAGCCTTAGCAAAAAATAAATTTAAGGTTAAACTACGCTTTCTGATTTCAATTACGAAGGGCAATTTCATATTTAGACACTGATTGAATAGTCTCCATTATCCCCAATATGAGCATTATAAACTAAGTATCAAAAAGACAAAAAAACTGAGGAACATGTCCTCAGTTTTTTTACTCACTTATTTTACAGATGTTGCAGCGACCGCTTTTTCAATAGCTTGTTCAAGGTCTCCAGTAATATCTTCAATTGCTTCTAGACCAACCGCCAAGCGGATTAGTTCTTCTGTTACGCCTGTTAATTTCAATTCTTCGGCACTAAGTTGTTGGTGAGTAGTGGAAGCTGGGTGGATAATTAATGATTTCGCATCCCCAACGTTTGCTACATGTGAGAATAGCTTCACGTTGTCAATTGTTGCTCTTCCAGCTTCACGTCCGCCTTTAATACCGAATACGACGATTGCTCCTGCTCCTTTAGGGAAGTATTTTTTAGAAAGCTCATAGGATGGATGGTCTTCCAATCCTGGATAGGACACCCACTCAACTGCATCGTGCTCTTGTAAGTATTTTGCTACTGCTTTCGCATTTTCAACATGTCTTTCTATACGTAGGTGCAATGTTTCTAACCCTTGTAAGAAGATAAAAGCATTATCAGGACTTAAGCAAGGCCCGAAGTCACGAAGTAGTTGAACTCTTAGCTTTGTAGCAAAAGCTGCTCCCGGAACATCAATACCAAAGCGGATACCGTGATACGTATGATCTGGTTCAATAAAATCAGGGAATTTCTCATTATTCCAATCAAATTTTCCGCTATCAACAACAACTCCACCAATGGCAGTACCATGACCACCAATCCATTTTGTAGCGGAATGGACAACAATATCTGCACCAAACTCAATTGGTCTACTTAAAACAGGAGTGGCAAAAGTGCTATCAACGATTAATGGAATACCATTTTCATGAGCGATATTGGCAACTGCTTCTACATCTAAAATATGAAGACTTGGGTTACCGATCACTTCAGCGAAAAGTGCTTTTGTTTTAGGAGTAATTGCTTTTCTAAAATTTTCCGGATCTTTCGGATCAACGAATTTAACATTGATTCCGTATTTCGGAAGAGATACAGCAAACAAGTTGAAAGTACCGCCGTATAGGTCAGTTGCAGCAACAATTTCGTCTCCAGCGCGAGCAATATTTAAGATTGAAAAAGCAATTGCCGCCATTCCGGAAGATAAAGCAACAGCAGCTGTTCCTCCTTCGAGCTCTGCAACACGTTTTTCGAAAACATCTACAGTTGGGTTCATAATACGGGAATAAATATTACCCGCTACTTCTAAACCAAATAATTTTTGCGCATGATCTGTATTTTCAAAAACATAAGAAGTTGTTCTATATACTGGAACTGCGCGTGCTCCCGTTTCATCAGGCACTTGGCCTCCGTGAAGTAATACCGTTTCTTGTTTGTAATTTTCTTGACTCATTTTTCCTTCCTCCTAATGTTGAGATTGTTGATTCGAAAACTTGGTTTAAAAGTTCTCTTATAATACTAAAAACCCTCTTCAATAAGAAGAGGGCTTATAATCAGTTTCCTCCCCTTATCTACCAGATCTTAATTGATCTGTAGGAATTAGCACCTTTTCAGATATCATCATCTGAAGGTTGCCGGGCATCGCAGGGCCTATTCCCTCCGCCGCTCTTGATAAGAGTGATATTATTATACGGTTTTAAATTTTCTTTAAACTCTTGAAAACTAGTATATAGTAAGGGTTAGCGAAAAGTCAACACATTTTTTCTTTTACTTTAAATCCTTTACTAACTTCACCATCATTTCTTCATCCATAGGTCCCAAAATCTTCTTCTGAACCACTCCATTCGTGCCGATCAAATAACTAGTTGGAATCGGAATAATCCTATATTTATCGGCAACTTCTCCTGCTTCATCTAAAGGAACACGAAAAGTTATCCCATACTCCTCAATAAATTTCTTTACCTTTTCTGGTCCATTCCCGCCTCGTTCTTCAGCCGTTAAATTTACAGCAATGATTTCTACATTCATTTTTTCTGCATGTTTTTTATAAAAATTCTCCATATGCGGCATTTCCGCCCTACATGGAGGACACCACGTTGCCCAGAAGTTCAAAATGACTTTTTTTCCATTAAAATCAGATAATCTTACCTTTTCACCTTCAAGCGTCGTGAGCTCAAAATCGGGCGGGATATCTCCTTGAGACAATCCTTCATTTAACCCTTCAACCTCATTCGTAGAATCAATAGCGTACTTCTCTTGCTCGAAGGTATCAATTTTCTTTGCACGAGCATCTTGAATAAGATTAACGATTAAAATTCCTGCAAGTATAGCAACTAAAGATAACCCAAAGATTTTTTTAGTCATGGTCCAGCCTCCTTATTTTGGCTAGTATGCTTAATATTAGAGCGATTATAACATATGTTGCCATAGGCAATGATATCAGCTCATGTTGAAAGGAGTAGATGATGGCTAAAGCTCCAATATATAATACCATGATTTGAAGCTGCCAAACCGTTTGTTTAGCCCTAGAAAAGGACAATATCATGACTATGAAACCAAGGATCAATTGAATGAATACCCATATTAGAGATTCGTGTAAAACAATTAATGAAATGAATTCATATATAACAATGAAAAGAATCCAGGCTTGAACAAACTCTTCTATTCTTACATTATTTTTTTTTACATAAAAATATGTATAAACAATAGAAGCTATTACTCCGAGCCAATATCCTTTTAATCCTCCGTTAAAATAAAGAATAGACAGCGGATTTGATAAAACCATTTCGAACTGAAAAAAGATAACACTTAACTTCCAGGTTAAAATAAAAATAAATGCGACATTTCCAAACCAATTAGAAGTTTCTTTCATTTTTCGTATAGATAAAAATAATCCTGTCACTAAAAATCCAGCTAATATCGAGATCCAAGTGGCTGGGAAAGATAATGTTCCAATCGTATACCAGGTCAAACTGATTCAACTCACTTCTAAATTTACAATATTGGCGATAGCAGCCGTGAAAGAGATTCTTTAAACCGAATAAATAGCGGTCGATTTTGATATTCTTCTAAAGTCAATTCTCTAGAATGCTCCATATCATCATAATAAATATCTACTAGTTTCCTTACTAAAATTTCATCATATAAAAAAGCATTGACTTCAAAATTAAGTCGAAAACTGCGGACATCGATGTTTGCTGTTCCGACTGTCGCAATTTTACCGTCTGCCACCATCGTTTTCGCATGAATAAATCCATTTTCGTATATGTATACTTTTGCTCCCGTCTTCAGTAATTCACCAACGTTTGACAAGGTTGCCCAGTAAACAAATGCGTGATCTGGTTTATTTGGTATCATCAGTCGAACATCGACTCCGGAGAGTGCGGCGATTTTTATGGCATCAAGCACACTAGTATCAGGAATAAAATATGGAGTTTGAATATAAATGTATTTCTTCGCGGATGTAATCAGTTTTAATATTCCATATTTAATCTGTTCCCACTCGGAATCTGGTCCGCTTGAAACAATTTGAACATCCGTTTCCCCAATAGCTTCGATCTCTGGAAAAAGTCGATCTTCATAACGAATTGTTGTAGAAGATGCTTGATTCCAATCTAAAATAAACCGGGTCTGCATCGCATAAACGGCCTTGCCGCAAATCTTCAAATGAGTGTCGCGCCAATAACCAAATCTTTTATTTAATCCTAAATATTCATCTCCTATATTAAACCCGCCGACATAACCAATTTCCCCATCAATAATAGCGAGCTTCCGATGGTTTCGGTAATTAACCTGCAAATTCAGATGTGGCAAAATAGCTGGAAAAAAGGCACTAACTTTCCCTCCAGCTTCAATTAATGGCCGGAAAAATTTCCGCGGAAGACGCCGTGACCCCATCGCATCATATAAAACTTTTACCTCTACTCCTTCTTTCGCCTTTTTCGTGAGAGTGTCCAGTAATTCTTTTCCTAACCTATCATTACGAATTATATAATAAACAAGATGTATATGATCCTTCGCGGTTTTAATATCATCTGATAAGGATTGAAATTTGTGTTCGCCGTCCGTAAAAATTTCAACATGATTATCTTGTGTCAGTACCGCCCTATCATTGACGAGTAACATATAGATCAAATCTTGATATCGGGATGTCCTATTATCGTTAAACACAAACTCCCCTTTTTGCAGCAACTCAATTTGATATTTAGTAATCTCCATAATCCCAATCTTGTTCGTATCTTTCCATTCAAAAATCTTTTTTCGGCTTAAGTTTTGCCCAAAAATTAAGTAAAGAACAAAGCCTGCGACGGGAATGAAAAAAAGAACGAGCAGCCATGCCCATGTCGCTCCAGCATCTCGCCTTTCGAGAAATACAACAAAACCAGCCAAAACAATATTTAAAAGAAGAAAAATACTTAACAAAACCGCCATGATTGACGAAATCGTCATATTAGCCCCTCGCATCCAGTAATCTATGTCAATTTCCTATATTTTAGCATATTTACCAATATGAAAGTACTATATGGACTTTGTTAACATACAAAAACCGCACCCTAATGGATGCGGCATTTTTAAATATTAAAAACTTATATATCTACGTGGATCAACAGCATTTGATTTTGACATATTCCAAAGACCTACATGCAGTTCAAAATGTAGATGCTGTCCATATGAATGTCCAGTATTCCCCATTACTCCTAACTGCTGGCCTTTAGAAACGACTTGTCCTTCGCTGACACTTCTACTTCTCATATGAGCATAGACGGTCTCGTATGTTTGTCCATTTAAATGATGCACAACAAAAACTACATTACCATAACTTGAAGAATTGTAAGATCTGCTTACAACTCCATCAGCTGCAGCAACAATCGGAACAGCTCCTGACGCTGCAATATCAACTCCAGCGTGGAAGGCACCCCAACGACCTCCAAAACCAGATGAAATATATCCAACCGCTGGTCTTGAGAATAATCCAGATGAAACTGGCGGCTTTGACACATTGTTAGAAGCATTATTAGAAGAATTATTATTACTTACTTGACCGCTTGTACCACTATTCTTATTCTTAGCAGCTTCTCGCGCCCTGCGTTCCTCTTCAGCTTTTCTTGCTGCTTCTTCACGTGCTTTACGCTCTGCTTCTGCAATTCTATCTTTTTCTAGCTTAATAGCTTTTTGAAGAGCAACTTCTTGAGCTTTCAGTAATTCCGCTTCTTCTTCTAGAGACATCTTTTCACTTTCAAGATGCTTCTTCTGAGAAGCTAATTCCTTATTTAGTTGAGCTTTTTTAGCATTTTGATTTTTCAAATCTGCTTTTAAATTCTCTAATTCTTTGAGCATTCCATTTAAACTAGCAAGCTCTTTCTCTACTTTTTTCTGATTCTCTTCAAGCTTTGCTTGATCAGCCTTTTGTTCTTCAATTATTTGCTTATCGGCATTCACAAGAGTTGAAACAACAGAAATCCTATCAATAAAGTCACCAAAACTCTCAGCACCTAGGAGCACATCCATAAACTTAACGGATCCACCATTCTGTTGTATATTTCTTGCACGCTCAAGAAGTAAATCATTTCTTTTTTCAATACGAATCTTTAAATCATTTATTTCTTTCTTTAGTCTCTCTATCTCCGCTTTTGTGTCTTCAATTTGCTTTTGCTTTTCAGTAATCTTTTGATCTGTGTCAGCAATCTGACTCTCAAGCTTTTTTATTTCCGCTTCGAGCTGGCTTTGGCGATCACTGATATCGGAAATTTGGTTATCTTTTTTCTCAATGGACTCATTAATATTAGATCTTTTATTTATGACATCTGATTGCTCATTTTGTAAATCCTTTAGAGTAGCAGCAGAAGCACCTTCTACATTCGTTAAAATTCCACCAAACCCTAAAGAAACTGCTAGCGTAATCGAAAGTACCGAACGTCTTTTCAACAATAGTTCCCCTTTCTCCCTCTTGCATTCACTCTCTCTATTAGAGCTGCTATACAATGGTAATAGTTTCACACTTTCAAGAATCGTCTTACGGAAATGAAGCTTCCCCATCCGCCAATAATAATTCCGATTAGAAGCATGAGTAAGCTCACTTGATAAACAAATGGTGAAAAATCTAGTGGCTGAACCAATTGTCGTGGAATTCTCATCGCCATAAAGTCATAGGCATAATGGTAACCTGTAGCAACAATCCCAATTGGGATAATGGAACCTAGTATTCCAAGCCAAATTCCTTCGAATAGGAATGGCCAACGAATAAACCAATTAGTCGCCCCCACTAGTTTCATAATTCCAATTTCACGTCGTCTAGCAAAAATCGTAATTTTTATCGTATTTGAAATTAAAAACATTGCAGTGAACAATAGCCCAATAATAAGGACTAAGCCGACATTTCGACTTGTTTTTAATATTTTGAACAAATTTTCTACTTTCTTTTCACCGTATTCGGCGGAATTCACAAATTCCATTTTACGAATTTGCGCCGCAACGATTGGTGTATCGGCAGGCTTCTTCGTTTTTACGATAAATACATCGTGGAGGGGATTTTCCTGTTCTTCAATAAAGTTCCATTCTTTCCCCATCGTTTGAATTAAATGATTAAGTTCATCTTCCTTCGAAGAAAATTTTACGGATTCCACTAAATCTAGTTTTTCAAGATCTTGTTTTAATTTTGCTTCATCTTCTTTAGATGCTGTCAGCTCAACATGAGTTCTGATTTCCACATCTTTTTCAAGATCAGTAGCAAATTTATTCATATTCATCAAAATGACGAAGAAAACCCCAACTAATAATAACGTAACAGTAACAGCACTTACTGAGGCAAACGTCATCCAGCCATTTCGGCGGAGACTTTTGAAGCTTTCTCTAAGATGCCGCCTGAGGGTTCTAGCTTTCATATCCGTATTCCCCCCGCTGTTCATCGCGGACAATTCTTCCGCTTTCTATTGCAACAACTCTATGTTTAATTGTATTTACAATCTCTTTATTATGAGTTGCCATAATAATCGTTGTGCCCTTCATGTTAATTTCCTTTAATAGACTCATAATCTCCCATGAAGTATCCGGATCTAAGTTACCAGTAGGCTCGTCCGCAATAACAAGTTTTGGATTATTGACAATTGATCTCGCAATTGAGACGCGTTGCTGCTCTCCACCAGAAAGCTCTGTTGGAAGCATACGAACTTTGTGTTTTAATCCAACCATTGATAAAACGTCCATCACTCTTTTTCTAATATCTTTAGGACGCTGTTCTATAACTTCAAGAGCAAAGGCTACATTTTCAAACACCGTAAGTGTAGGAAGCAGTCTAAAGTCCTGGAATACAACACCAATATTTCTACGCAAATATGGGACTTGTCGATTTTTAAGTTTCGTTAAATCAATCCCATTTACGATAATTTTTCCCGATGTAGGCTTTTCTTCCCTATACATCATCTTGATAAAGGTAGATTTTCCCGCACCGCTTGGGCCAACGACATATATAAATTCACCTTGGTTAATGCGGATGTTCAATCCATTAGCGGCAACAATGCCATTAGAATACTTTTTTATTACATCCTGCATTTCAATCATATTATCACCCGGTTCCTAAACCACCTTGTCCAATAGCCATTTCGTCCTAAATATGGAAACTGCCAAAACTAAAAAAAAGATGGTCTATATTTGTTGTTACTTCTGTTTTCTCGCAAAATTTTATGTATGCGAAAAAAGCTGATGCGTTCTGTCGCTTGCTGGCGAAAATTGAACCCAAACCTATTATAACATCTGATATTAATATGTTAAGGGATATTTATATTACAGTTTCATTTCAAATTTGTCGATTTTCTACAAAACTTTACCAGTTTTATAGTTTTATAATACTAGGCATTAAGTTCTATCGCGCTCTATGTATTGATATCCATAGCAATAAACAGAAAAAAAGCAAAACATGACAATTGCTTCATGCTTTGCTTTCACTCATCCTCATTTTCATTAATGACCTCAATCGGAATTTCTGTAAAGGTTTCATTTTCGTAAGTAAATTCTTCGTTACTCGAAGATTCTTCCTCGCTACTGCTGGATGATTCCCCTTCCTCCCCTTTTCCAAACTCTTTTTTCATCCCTTTAAATTCCTTCATATCCTCTTTTAGCTGGTCTGATAGTTCTTTAGGCATAACTTCTCTGCCATATGTTGCACCAATGTTAAGAGCACCGCTTAAATCTTTAATTCCTAATTGTGCAAAGTTATTATTTTGTTCGTACTTATCTAAATAAAATTTATCAATATTAATCTCTTTAATGACCATCGGCTGCTGCCCGTGCTTCTCTTCTTTAGTTTTCGTTTCTTCCTCCTGCAATCTGGAAAGCTGATTTTCGATTGCTTCGATTCGGTTAGTGATTTCTAAGTGTGATTGTTGAATCTGCAGGACATTTTTTTCTAGTTCCTGGAACTGTTTGTCCATATGTTCGACTGCTTTAATAAAGGGAGAAACTTTTTTTATTATGGATCTCTCAATAATTAGAGCTTCTTCACGATGATGACTTTTGGGTTTTTCCTTCCGAACTGTTTTTTTCTCAGGAACTTTTTGAGGAGGTATATCTTTTAATTTTAACAAAGGAGAAATTTCTTCCTCCAACGCCAAGAGCCTTTTTATATGCACTTCAAGTGCATTTAATCTTTTCTGTTTTTTCTCAAGCTCGGCGATTTTTTCTAATATATTTTCATGATTTAGTTTTTGGTTGAATAATCCTTTTATAGGCATTTGCTATCCTCACATTTTTTATTTTTTACTAAAAAGATAGGAGGAACATGTAGGTGTAATTACCTGATTGTTAGCATGTACAGCTCCGACAGATTGGCATGTTCTATGATGACAATCGAACATATGTGAGAAACATCGGGTAGAAGGTTTTAGTTAACCATAGTGGCGACGGAGGAATAATTTCAATTCACCGAGTATAAAGTTGAAGATTCAGATTGGTAGGATACACATTTAGAAAAAAATTAATCAATTGGAACCCTTTCTTCCTGAAAGTATTTTCGCTTGTAAGATAATGTTAAAAGCCCGTTATGAAGCTTAGCTTTTATTTGATTAGAATAGGTAGGCTCTGGCAGTTCAATAATTCTCTGAAATTGCCCTTCATATCTTTCTTGCTGGACAACATGGCCAAAAATGACCGGTGTTGACGTTCCTTTTAATAAAAGCTTATTTCCCGAAACGGAAATATGGATGTTTTCTTTTTCGTAACCAGCTAGCTCGGCTATTACAGTCACTTCCGTGTCCGTCATATAAATATCGATTTTTGGAAAAGTCTTATTCTGATTCTGTTGTGGAGGAACTGTATTTTCAGATTTAGAAGGATCAGGACCCACCGTATCATTCATAAATTGGCCAAAGGAGGATTGATTCATCATACTGCTCCAAAAATCACCCGATTGGTATTTTTGTGCAAGCTCCATCCATTGCTTTAATTGTTCAAAATCCACGGGTTATCCCTCCTTTTTGATTCATAAAATCAAGCATTTTGAATATAGTTCGTTAAGAGGAGGTGGACTCCATTGTCTAGTGCTATTAACATTAATATTTATGTAATTAAAATTAATTCCTTTGAAAATGCATCTGCAGTAAATATAGGACAAAACTTGTTGGCCGATTGGAATAATTATGACAAGAAAACACAAGGATGGGGACAAAATATAGGGGATGATTGTGGGTTTGTCGGCACTAAGAGCGCCGTCGATGATCGGGATCTTATCGATAGTCCAGCTTCATTTCAAAAATTACCGTTACTAAGGTAGTAGGTGAGAAGTGGTGTTTTTTTAGTCCGGTTGTTTTTAATAAAGTGGGCACTTTAGATCGCAGAGCAACATTGAGCCTTGGAGCTAATGACAACTAACAAAGTCAAGGATTTGGTGGAGACTTTAGCTGCGCAATTTGATTACTTGGATTAAAGTAAGTGATGTTTTGTGCAAAGGAAAAAGGATGCGATTGTTTTACCGCATCCTTTTTAACATTATTTCTTCTCAGATAACCAAGTTGCCACTTTTTCAGCGTCATCGCCTTTAATTAAGTTACCTGGCATACCTGGTCTTCCTTCTTGAATTGTTTTCAAAATTTCATCTTTTGAAAGTTGAGAACCGATGTGGGCCAATTCTGGACCATTTCTTCCTTCCAGATTCTCACCATGACACGAAGTACAATTCTTCTGTACAATCGTTTCTGCATCATTTGTTGCAGTGGCGCCACCATTATTATTATTGTTATTTGCATTATTTCCGCCGCCACCACAAGCAGCAAGGCCCAGAGCCAACGAAATTCCCATAAATAATCCAATTACTTTTTTCTTCAAGATTCATACTCCTTTCCATGCCTAGCTAATTTTAGTATACCAACAATATGATTTTTTAAAACAAATTGAACCCTACACAAACAACGCTATTACTGGAAAAAATTACTCAGAATTCATATGTAGTAAGGTTTTGTGGATTTGTTGCTAATGTGTGAATTGTTGTTTGGTCTATAGTTATTGCTTAAATTGCTGGACTTTCTCCAAGTTTTGCAGTGAATGAGTACCATTTACGGCAGATGATTGAATAATTCCGGAGTTGTGCCGTGATTGGAAGCAATACACAGCAGAAGAGTGAATATTTCCGGTATTGTGCGGCGATTGATTGAGTTGCTTGGCAGAAGGATGACTAACTCAAGATTTTTCGGTGAATAAAGTATTGTTTGGCGGTTTTATATCAATTGATCAAGTTATTGAATTGACAAGACTGTTCTATAGAAAAACCTGTATTTAACTTGTATTAATTTCAATTCACCATTCAGAAAGGATTCTCTCATTGATAATTTTTAGTTTCTCTTTCATAGTAAGAAGCTTTTCCGTTCCCCTTTAGGTTAAATTTTTTTAATAATATTCTTCGAATCGTGTCTACAGATTTTACACCATCACACCATTCAAAAATGCTCCTTGTTGTAATTTTTCTATCTGGAAAGAGAAACGCAAATTCATCCACGCTCCGTAAAATCGCTGAAGGCATTTCTTCTATTGTGCCACAACTTTCACATAAAAAAACAAACCCTTTGCTATCCAAATTATATGAATAACAATTAGGACAGATTACTCCTTTGCGTAGTTCTTCATAGCTATAATTCGGTAATTTTGGTGGTGTATTCTTATGAAGAGAAAGGAGTTTCATGGCAAGTCTCATATGGTAATCATTTGTTTTTGATGGAATTTTATTGAGCCTTTCGAAAAAGCGGTTTAATTGGTTTGGAAAAATGATGGGTAGATTTCGTGGGGCGTTATATAAGTGGAGATCAGGATTAACGAAGATGACATAAGATTCAATGGGGATGTTGTTATAGCCTTGGTCCTGTAGTAAGCGACGTAAGAGGGCTTCCGTTCTTTCTAACTGATGTACTGGATTCTGGATAGAGTTGCCATTTATGTAATACCATTTTTCACCTTCTATATAATAATCTCCTTCGTAATTTTTCACTTCAAACAGTAATAGGAGCTTCCGGGAAATTACTAGGGAATCAATTTGAAATTCACTGTTATTACTTTCTAGCTGTAAATCATTAAGGATAAGCCATTCCTTTGAAAGACCATCCACTCTCTCATTAAAAAGCACTTCCCCAGAATAACCTTTTTCAAGTCTGTTAAGTTGCTGTTTGTCCTCACATGATAACAACTTTCTACTACATAACATCCTATAACCTTTGAGCTCATTACCTTCAACTAGCGCTTTGATTATCATTTTCCACATCCTTTAAAAAGTAATTATCCTTATTGTAGCAAGCCCGCTCCAACAAGAAAAGCAGCCGAACTTTACGGCTGCTTCATTACATTATATTCTAGAACGCAAATATGAATTGATAAAAATATCGATATCTCCGTCTGTCACAGCTTGAACATTTCCAACCTCTGTATTCGTACGGTGGTCTTTTACCATAGAATATGGGTGGAAAACGTAAGAGCGAATTTGACTTCCCCAGCCAATTTCCTTTTGGACGCCTCGGATTTCGGCAAGTTGTTTTTCTTTTTGTTCCATTTCAAGCTGATACAATTTGGCTTTTAACATATTCATCGCTTTTTCACGGTTTTTAATTTGTGATCTTTCATTTTGACACGTTACAACTGTACCGGTTGGAATATGTGTAATCCGAACGGCGGAATCGGTTGTATTAACGTGCTGACCGCCGGCTCCACTAGAACGGTACGTATCAATTTTCAAATCCTCAGTGCGAATATCTATTTCAATATCATCCGTAAACTCAGGCATAACTTCGCATGATACGAAGGAAGTATGTCTGCGGCCGGATGAATCGAAAGGAGAAATTCTAACGAGGCGGTGAACCCCTTTTTCTGCCTTCAAATAGCCGTATGCATTATGCCCTTTAATTAATAACGTGACGCTTTTAATTCCCGCTTCGTCCCCAGGCAGATAATCAAGTGTTTCTACTTTAAAACCTTTCTTCTCCGCCCAGCGCGTATACATACGCAAAAGAATGGAGCCCCAATCTTGTGATTCTGTACCACCAGCACCTGGATGAAGCTCAAGAATGGCATTATTTTTATCATAAGGCTCGCTTAGTAAAAGCTGCAGTTCAAAATCGTTTAAACGTGTGATCAACTCTTGCAACTCGGATTCCAGTTCTTTTTCTAAATCTGGATCATTTTCCTCTTTTACGAGCTCGTGAGTCAGTTCGAGATTTTCTTGTGTTTCAAGCAATTCTTTATATTCACCGACGAGATCTTTTAAACTATTCGCCTCGTTGATTACGGTTTGAGCCGCTTGCTGGTCATCCCAAAAGCCCGGTTCCAGCATTCTTTCATCTAGTTCGGCTATTCTTGTCTCTTTTTCATCTAAGTCAAAGAGACCCCCTAAAATCAGCTAGTCGATTAGCTGTTTTTTCAAGTTCCGTTCTTACTTCAAATAATTCCATTTACAACCACCTCAAAAATTCGGATTTCTTGCTGTTCAAAGTATAAGCACAAATGCCTTGCTCATTAACGTTTATGATATACAGAATCTATGCCCGGCGATGTTAACTGCTATTCGACGGGCATATTCCTCTAGTTTTAGGAAGTGACCTAGGCCAATCTTCCATGACAATTCTTATATTTCTTCCCGCTTCCACATGGGCACGGTGCATTACGTCCGATGCTCTCTTCTTTACGGACGGGCTTTCTTTTTACTTCTCCGCCTTCTTCCTTCGGATTCACGGCTTGGCCTTTTGCCACTTCTTCACGTTCCAAATTATTGCGAATCTCCGCTTTCATGACGTATTTTGCAGTATCTTCCTCGATTGCCACGACCATGCTTTCAAACATCGCAAAACCTTCAGCTTGATATTCTCTAAGCGGATCAATTTGACCGTAAGCACGTAAATGAATACCTTGTCTAAGCTGTTCCATTGCATCGATATGATCAATCCACTTAGAATCAACAGAACGGAGTAAAATAACTTTTTCAAACTCGCGCATTTGCTCAGGTGATAAAAATTCTTCTTTTTGATCATAGCGAATTTTTACTTTACCAAAAATAAGGTCAACCATTTCTTCTGGATCTTTTCTTCTCAAATCTTCCGCAGTAATATCGCCTTCAGGAAGCAAATTGGCATTTACATAATCAATGATGCCTTGTAAGTTCCATTGCTCTTCTTCTTCGTGTGAAGGAGTATGTGCAGAAACTGCACGCTCAATGACTGAAACAATCATTTTTTCTACAATATCGCGAAGATTTTCTGATTCCATTACATCATTTCGCTGTTGATAAATGATTTCACGTTGTTGACGTAAAACATCATCGTATTGTAAAAGCTGTTTCCGAGCATCAAAGTTATTACCTTCAACGCGTTTCTGTGCAGATTCGACTGCTTTGGAAACCATTCTGCTTTGAATTGGCTGCGAATCATCCATGCCAAGTCTTTGCATCATGTTTTTCATATTATCCGATCCGAATCTTCTCATTAATTCGTCTTCCATAGACAAATAAAATTGAGTAATACCTGGATCCCCTTGACGTCCAGAACGTCCTCTTAGCTGATTATCAATCCTTCGCGATTCATGACGCTCTGTTCCTATAACCGCTAATCCACCTAATTCTTTTACGCCTTCACCGAGTTTAATATCGGTACCACGACCGGCCATATTAGTTGCAATTGTGACAGCGCCAGCTTGCCCAGCTTCCACAATGATTTCCGCTTCACGACCGTGATTTTTAGCATTTAATACATTATGCTTTACACCCTTCTTTTGTAAAAGAGAAGATATTAACTCTGATGTTTCAATTGCGACAGTACCAACAAGCACAGGTTGACCGTTTCTATGACGTTCTGCAATATCTTCAACGACTGCACGGAATTTACCGTCCATCGATGCATAAATTAAATCAGGGCGGTCGTCCCTCGTAATAGGTTTATTAGTAGGAATCGCAATAACGCGCATATTATAAATGTTCCGGAATTCTTCTTCTTCCGTTTTAGCGGTCCCAGTCATACCAGCAAGTTTTTCATACATCCGGAAATAGTTCTGGAATGTGATTGTCGCCATCGTCATAGACTCATTTTGAATCTCAACGCCTTCTTTTGCTTCAATTGCTTGATGGAGTCCGTCACTAAAACGACGTCCCTTCATAAGGCGCCCTGTAAATTGGTCAACAATAACGATTTCGCCTTCTTGGACGACATAATCTACATCAAGGTGCATACTTGCATGAGCTTTTAAAGCTTGGTTGATATGATGGTTTAACGTTACGTGAGAAATATCGAATAGATTATCGATTTTAAAGGAGCGTTCAGCTTTATTAATTCCTTCCTCTGTCAGCTGAACACCTTTTGTTTTTTCATCATACGTATAATCTTCATCTTTTTTCAGCATGTTGACGAATGAATTAGCTTGAATATACAATTGTGTAGATTTTTGAGCTTGCCCTGAAATAATTAATGGCGTTCTCGCTTCATCAATTAAAATGGAGTCTACTTCGTCAATAACCGCGTAGTGAAGCGGTCTTTGAACCCTTTGCTCTGCATATAGCACCATATTATCACGTAGGTAGTCGAAGCCAAATTCATTGTTCGTACCATATGTGATATCAGCCGCATACGCTTCTTGTTTTTCTTCTTTGGACATGCTGTTTAAATTGAGCCCAACAGTCAGTCCTAAAAATTGATATAACTCTCCCATTTCAGTTGCGTCACGGTTCGCTAAATATTCGTTTACTGTAACGACATGAACACCTTTTCCAGTGATGGCATTTAAATAAACGGGCATTGTGGCAGTAAGGGTTTTACCTTCCCCCGTTTTCATTTCTGCAATATTACCTTCGTGAAGAGCAGCTCCCCCCATTAGCTGAACTGGGTAAGGATAAAGACCCAACACACGACGTGCACCTTCACGGACAACCGCGAACGCCTCTACTAAAAGACTTTCAAGCGATTCCCCTTTTTGATATCTTTCCTTAAATTCTTCTGTTTTTTCGCGTAATTCATCATCCGATTTATTTTCCATTTCTGATTCTAACGCTTGGATACTATCGGCCAATTTTTCTAGACGTTTTAATTCCCGTGTATTTAGATCAAATAATTTATTTAAAAAAGCAACCATATATAGAACGCTCCCTTACGTATAAAATTCGGGCGAAAATAATGATAGGATACGTTTCACAAACCTAGCCTAAAATAACTACTCCTGACTACTAATCTTATCACTATCGGCTTTTCATGACAACAAGCGTACTGTATTTTTGGGTGACTGTCCCTATGGGGACAGTCCCCTTAGGGACAGGTTCAATTTCTCTATAAGAAAATGGCTCCATAGACAAGTGCACCCGCAATGACATATGCAGGATGGATTTTCCATTTTTCCAGTAGTAATAAGCTAGCGATCCCAATAATAATTGTGTGAATATATCCTGAACCTGCTGTTGAAACTGAGTTGACGAAAAAATTGACTGTCATGATGCCTAGAAGGACGGCAATAGCAGGTCTAACGAGCTGTGTCATTTTTTTCACTTGTGTTGAATGTTTATATTTTAATAAAATTCCGAGCATCGCAATCATGAGAATCATCGACGGAGCAACCGTTGCAAATAAGGCAACTACTGAACCAAGGACTCCTGCTTGTTGATAGCCTATATATCCTGCCATCTTTGTCGCAATCGGACCAGGCAGTGCATTTCCGAGTGCCAGCATTTCACTAAATTCATGAACTGTCAGCCAGCCGTACCTATCCACAACTTCATTTTCAATTAAAGGAATAGAGGACGGCCCTCCCCCATATCCAAGAATTCCTGGAATGAAAAAGGCAAGAAAGATATGCCAGTAAATCATAATTGGCCCCCCTCCTTTTGCTTAGCCTTCTTTTTACTGCCTAAAGCTAGGGCGGCAATAAGAAGAACAGCAATCAAAATACCTGGATGGATATGAAGAATTTCTAATGCAACGACGCTAACAAGAATAAGGATTATGCCCCAAAGCCAACCTAATGATTTCTTTGATTTTATAAAAAAGTCCCATGCTAAAACCCCGAGCATCACACCAGCTACAGGCAGAACTGCTTTAGACATGCCAGCCACCCAAGGCTTATCCTTATGCGCCGCTAGTAAAGTTAAAAATAAAATCATCAGAATAACGGTAGGTATGGCGGTCGCGAATAACGCGTTCATCATCCCCCAAAATCCGCCCACTCTCCAGCCGATGTATCCTGCCATCTTTGTATTAATCGGTCCCGGCAATGCATTGGCAAGAGCTAAAACATCTGAAAACTCTTCGTCATTCATCCATTTATAGACGAGGACAACTTCTCTGTGAACGAGGGGAATGGCAGATGGCCCCCCTCCAAATCCGAGAATACCCGATCGAAAAAAAGCTATGAATATATCTTTATGTTTCATTAAGTAAAACCGCCTTTGTCTGAAGCACTACGTGTAATTTTGCAATGAACCCAATAAGGTCTACGGACATTTGTCATATACCCTTTAATGGATAGATTCATCCTATTAATCATTATCAATCCTTTTAAATAAGGTGTGCAGCCTTATTAAAAGGATAAAAATTAACAAGTAGTATTACTCTAAATCAAGTACCACTTTCACTCAGAAAACACCTTTCCCAACTCACCAAGCCGCAATCGATCCATCCGTACGCGACTCAGTTCCTCCTATTAAAACGCCATTTTCATTGTTTCTCCAGATCGCTTGACCGCGGCCGAAGCTTCCTCCATCAACTGCTAATTGGACTTGATGACCTTTTCTCGCCAATGCCTGTGCAATATGGAGTGGGAAATTTGGCTCAAGCAGCACTTTTTTCCCTTCTATCCATTGCCAGCGCGGTGCGTCGAGTGCAGCTTGTGGGTTCAAATGGAAATCAATTGTATTTGAAACGACTTGGAAGTGACCTTGCGGCTGCATATATCCACCCATCACTCCAAAAGGCCCGACCGGCTCGCCGTCTTTTGTTAAAAAGCCCGGAATAATTGTGTTGTAGCATCTCTTACCAGGTTGCAATGCATTCGGATGACTTTCATCCAATGAAAAATCATGTCCGCGGTTTTGTAAGGCAATCCCTGTATCAGGAACGACAATTCCAGAGCCAAAACCCATATAGTTGCTTTGAATGAAAGAAACCATATTGCCATCACCATCGGCCGTTGCCAAGTAGACAGTTCCTCCTTTTGGCAGTTCAATTGCGGTCGGCTCTAAAGCCTCTACTCCAATCTCTTGTCGGCGCTTTTCCGCATATTCCTCAGACAATAAATGTTCGAAACTGATCGGCATATGGGCAGGTTCCGTTATAAACGCTTTGCCATCCATAAATGCCAGCTTCATTGCTTCTATTTGTTTATGGTAGGTTTCTACACTTTCTTTTTCGATAAAATTAAACCCTTTTGCTATATTTAAGGCCATGAGAGTGATTATTCCTTGCCCATTCGGAGGAATTTCCCATACATCATAGCCACGATAATTGACCGAAACAGGCTCTACCCATTCTGCTTGATACGTAGCTAAGTCCTCCATAGAAAGAAACCCACCATGCTTACCCACAAAGGAAGTCATTTTCTCAGCAAGTTCTCCTCTGTAAAAACTCTCCGCGTTCGTATTAGCGATCGACCGTAATGTTGCTGCATGACCAGGTGAACGCCATACTTCGCCAATTTCAGGAGCTCTCCCATTTGGTGCAAACGTATCGAACCATGGCTTAAATTCTTCTTTCGTAGAAAACAAATCCAAAAATCGATTATATGCAAGCTTCCAGTACTTTCCTAGAACTGGTGTCAATGGAAATCCTTCTTCAGCATACTGAATAGCCGATTCCAGTGTTTCATTTAATGATAGTTTTCCAAACTTGTTCGAAAGCTCTGCCCAAGCCGAAGGGACTCCAGGCACCGTAATGGGAATCACTCCATGTGCTGGCATTTTTTCATATCCTAGTGATTTAAGTTTTTCCAAACTTATCGATTTTGGAGAAGGTCCGCTTGCATTTAATCCGTGAAGCTTTCCATTCGTCCATACGAGAGCAAATGCATCTCCGCCGATTCCGTTTGAAGTCGGTTCAACGACCGTAAGTGCTGCTGCCGTGGCAATCGCTGCATCAATCGCATTGCCGCCTTTTTTCAAAATATCCAAACCAGCTTGAGCTGCTAATGGCTGTGATGTCGCCACCATTCCATTTTTCGCAAATACAGTCGTTCGTTGTGATGTATATGGTTGATATAAATGATCTAAATTCATGCTTTAAATGCCTTCTTTCTTTTTTATCGACACAAAGTTAATTTTACTATGTAAAGATACAATAGAAAAGGAAATAAGGATAAAAGCAAACGCTTTTATCCTTATTTTTAAAATATTCACTTTTACCAAACAGCGATACTGCCGTCAGCCCTTGGTTCCGTTCCACCAGACAAAATTCCGGTTTCTTGATCCCTACATATTATTTGGCCTCTGCCAAACATTCCTGAATCGACAGCCCGTTGAACGATATGTCCTTTTCGGACTAATGCTTTTGCGATATGATCTGGGAATTGCGGCTCAACTTCGATGATTTTTTCCTTAATCCATCTCCATCTTGGCGCATCCAATGCGGCTTGCGGATTCAACACGAAATCAACCAAGTTCATGACAACCTGAACATGGGCCTGCGGCTGAATCATTCCACACATAATGCCAAAAGGTCCGACCGGCTCATTTCCCTTCGTAATGAAACCAGGAATAATCGTATGGAATGTTTTCTTTCCGCCTTCTAATGCATTATGATGATTTGGATCCAGCGAAAATCCGCTGCCCCTATTTTGTAAACAAATCCCCGTACCAGGAACAACTACACCAGATCCGAAATCTCCCGCATGACTTTGTATAAACGAAACCATATTCCCTTCGCCGTCAGCAGTTGCCAGATAAACTGTACCCCCTGGGACCGGTTCTCCCGCTTCAGGAAGGATTGCTTGATCATTTATAAGAGCACGCCTTACCGCAGCATATTGTTCAGAAAGCAATTCTTTTTCCGTCACTATCATGCTTTTCGGGTCGGTAATATATTTTAATCCATCCATATACGCCAATTTTACCGCTTCAATTTGCTTATGGTATGCATCGATGGAATCCTTTGCAACGAAATCAAAATCTTTCAAAATCTGCAAAGCCATTAAAGCGACTATCCCTTGTCCATTCGGAGGAATTTCCCATATGTCGTAGCCTCTATAATTGACACTGATTGGCTGCACCCATTCAGGTTCATACTCTGAAAGATCTTCCTTCGTTAAAAATCCATTGTGCTTCGCTACACATTGAGCAATCTTTTCCGCAAGTTCGCCGCGGTAAAAAGCCTCGCCATCCGTTTCAGCAATCGCCTCTAATGTACGAGCGTGATCTGGGGACTTCCAAATCTCCCCGATTTCAGGAGCCCTTCCATTCGGTGCATACACATTAAACCATTCCTGAAATTCCTCACCTTTATATTGCTCAGTATACTCATGAAAACGAATATCCCAAAACTTCCCGATTTCCGACGATACAGGAAAACCGTCGCGGGCATACTCGATGGCAGGCTTAAGAACTTCTTTTAAAGGAAGTTTCCCAAAGCGTTTCGACAGCGCCACCCACGAAGCAGGCGTCCCTGGAACAGTAATTGGCAAGACTCCAATCCCAGGCATATGGTCATGTCCAAGCTCTTTTACCTTATCAATTGAGATGCTTTTTGGAGCAGGTCCACTTGCATTTAGTCCATGCAATTCTCCCTTCGTCCAAACAAGCACAAAGGAATCTCCGCCAATACTTGTAGAATTCGGTTCTACGACTGTTAAACAAGCTGCCGTTGCAATCGCAGCATCAATCGCATTTCCCCCTTGCTGCATCACTCTCAAACCCGCTTGAGCCGCTAGCGGTTGGGTCGTGGCCACCATCCCCTTCTGACCATGAACCGTCATTCTTTGTGAAGAGTAAGGATAATACTGATGATCTGTTTTCATATAAAATTCTCCCTAGTAAAATTTTTTCTATTTTTATACCCTAGTTTAATATAATTGTGCTGGCCCCCCTTTTTCGCCCTTATTTGTAAGCCCTTACGATTAATATTAATTTAATAGTTTCATTATTTCCACAAAATTTTTTATACATAAAAGCACGCGGCCTTTAAAACCGCGTGCTAGCTTTAAGCTTTATTAGTTTGTTTCGATTAATCCATATTTACCGTCTTTTCTACGGTAAACGATGTTTGTTCCATTTGTTTCGGCATCTGTGTAGATGAAGAAGCTATGTCCAAGCATGTTCATTTGTAGAACTGCTTCCTCACTGTCCATTGGCTTTAAGTCAAATTGTTTTGTACGGACGATGGTCATTTCATCATCATCTTCTTCATTAGTTGCCGCTCCGTTAACACTCGTATTGAAAAATTCATTCATATTTCCTTTTTCACGGAATTTACGGTTTACTTTCGTTTTATGTTTACGGATTTGTCTTTCAAGTTTATCAACAATTAAATCTGTCGCTGCATACATATCGTTATTTACTTCTTCTGCACGAAGCGTTAATTGTGGAATTAGAATGGTAATTTCCACTTTAGATGTTTTATCAGGATAGACCTTTAAGTTTACATGCACATTTGCATTAGGAGTTTCATTAAAGTAACGCTCAAGTTTTCCAACTTTCTTTTCTACATGATCACGAATTGCCTCTGTGACCTCGATGTTTTCACCACGAATTTGGAAGTTCAGCATATATAACTCCTCCTTTTTAAATGCTATGTATATATACTTCTATATACAACTTAAAAATCCTCCCTGTTTTGAATAATTTATTTGTCGAAAACGTGAAATTTGACGAATTTTTTATTTTCTTTTATCGTAAAAAATTCCGTCCAGTTGTTCCGTAGCTGCATAAGGATTGGCGTATCTTTCGGCAGACAGCTTTCTTCGCTCCAATTCTTTCATATCGCGTTGAATATCCATCTGGATTTTTATTAATTGATTCGTCATTTCCTCATCTAACGCAATCAGTTTTTTTCCATTAATTTGGTCTTCAGAAGAAAATGGCTTTATTATTTTAGATACCCATTCTGAACGCTGGTCTAACAAACGCTCAATCTCACCGATAACCTCATCGCGATCCATGGAGACTGACTTAGCCAGTGCTATGATTTCCTCAGTGACTTCCACGCATTTTTCAACAGCATTCATCAAACCCCACTGCCTCCAACAGCATGCTGCAATTGTCGATTCATTTGAATAGCTTGCTTCCATGTATCACGGAATTCCGTAATAAGTTCTTCCACTTCTTGAAGGATTTTTACATCATTATGGATATTTGCTTCGATTAGACGTCGATTTGCATAGTCATAAAGAGCAATCATATTTTTAGAAATGTCCATATCCATATTCAAGGTAACCATTAATTCAGTAATGATATTTTGGGCCTTCTGGATATTCGTATTTTTCACTTCAATGTCCTTTGATTCAATAGCAATTTTCGCCAAATTAATAAATTTTAAACAACCATTGTAAAGCATCAATGTAAGTTCACCAGGAGATGCAGTCGTTACAGCGTTTGTACGATAAGCCTGGTACGGATTAGCGCTTGCCATTTTATTCACTCCTTGTTGTTAAGGACTTGTATCTTACTATTATCTCATAAAGCTTTTTTAATTTCCCGCGAATTGCTGCCATAAATAATTGGATTGTTCATTGGCACGTTGAATCGCTTTTTCCATTGCCGTAAATTGTCGCCAGTAGCGATCCTCAGTCAGTTTCAATCTTGTTTCAAAATTATCAATACTTTTACCCACACTCAATAATTCACGACCAATCGTAAACTGTTGATTCGTTGAAGTGGCACGCCCTGCTTTTTCCTGCAACTTTTTCATCGCTGCATCAACTGTGTCATATAGTTTATGCACGACACCTCGGTCAGATGTCGTTCCGTCGCCTCGGAATAAGTTTTCAACGGATTGCGGATCTTTCTCTAAGGCTTCCTTAAGCTTAGCCTCATCAATTTCCAGCTTTCCGCCTTCCATATAATTGGCCGTCGTTTTAATACCAATACTCGCAAGCTGTTTAAACAGCCCATTCGTTTCAATGACACTGGACATATCCAATCTCATTGCAGATAAAACGCTGGAAAGTATCGGGTCGCCTTTAAGAAGACCACTTCTAGCCATCTCTTCCCACTTTTCCTGTTGCTTCTCGGATAATTCTTCCTTCTCATCATCCGTTAACGGCTTATAGCTGCGGTATCGATTCTCATTTAACTTCCCGTTGATATCGGCAATTAATTCATTATATTGTGTAACAAACGCTTTTATATTTTCAAATACTTGATTTGTGTCGTTGCCTATTGAGATAGAGACAGGTTGTACAGCATTTTCCAAGAATGTTTGTTTAAGTGTAAACGTGACTCCGCTCATTTCGAAGGTGTTGGTGGAGCGTTGAGTTTCTAAACCATTAATGGTGAAAACTGCGTTTTGTCCATCGGTATATGTTCTCTTTTCATCAAATTTCAAGACTTCTTCTATAAATTGTCCACTGACTGTAATTTGATCCCCAGTTCCAAATTTTCCAGTTTCTTTTCTAGTTAAGGTAACTTGATCTTTAAAAGAATCATAATACATTGTAACGCCCGCAGTGGAGTCATTTACTTTTCGTATAACGCTATTTAGTGTATCAGTTTCGATAAAAAAGATTTTTTCGTTAACTTTGCCTTTCGATGTCTCTGTATTAATATCAAATGATGAGAAATTTTGTTTATAACTGATTTCAATTTTTGCTCCAGGTGGCACACCAACTATTGGTTTGCTGTCTTCACCAATTTCAAAACCATCATCCGTTTCATCAAAATGGATAGCTCCTGTAGCTGGAATTATTTTACCCAGCTTTCTGTTACCTTCCATAAGATAAAAGAAACCATCCGCATTTGGGACTGGGTCACCAACTGTTAAATTAAATGTTTTTGTTCCATCTTCCAATGTTACCTTTATTTTTACATCTTCTTTATTAACTTGCTTTCCAAGATTAATAACATTTAATGGAACATCGTCCGTAACAGTAATTCTCTCTGTTTTACTCTGAAGCACATAATCTACTTTAACAGTGGCATCTTTAGGTAGTTTTACTCCGAATTTTAGATTCCCGTTTTCATCAACAGCAACTTGATTATCATTCAGCTCTTGGACATCACCCATCATAACCACTTCATATGATTTGCCATTTACTTTTACATTAATTTGAGGATTTTCTTTATATTCAGGGGGTTCATTTTTAGATAAAATATCTAACTTTAATTTATCCCCCTTAAGCTTCAGGTCTAAAATAGTGACATTTTCATCAGGCACACTATCTTTATTTACATCTAGTGTCTTGCTACTAACTACACCTTTATCCCAAACAATTGAAGTACCCAGTACACCATCTTGACTCTTAAGACTCTTAGCCGGATCAATTTCCCCTGAAGAAATCCCTCCAGAATTAACCATAACAGCAGCACTCGCCAACTGCTTCACCTGCGAAATCGAATACGAAGCCTGCGAGGCCCCACTCGTCACCGTAGCCGAAACAAACGCATCATTCGAAGATGTTACTGTTCGTGCACGGTAGTTTGGTGTCAATTTCAAATTTGATAGTTTGTCTCGAAATGATAGCAGTTTTGTGTTCAAAGCACGGAAGTCGTCGCGCTGCCATTCGAGGATTTGCTTTTTTTGTTTTAGTTTATCAAGTGGCATTCGTTCTGCGCGCATTAAATCTTTGACCATTTTTTCGATGTCCATGCCACTTGCAAGACCTGCAATTCTCATCTACTATACCTCCATTTCCCAGCTGTTTAGATTTTTTTATCAACCATCAGTCCTAAATATTCTGTCATGGCTGCAAAAATATCTAGCATTCTTTTCGCTGGAATTTCTTTTACAACTTCTTGTGATACCTCATCGACAATTGTCACGTAGTATTCGTTCAGTTTATCGTGGTACTGAAACTTTAAGTGAGTGTTCGGAGATGCCTTCAAAAAGTCGTTCATGCTGTTGACCACTTTTTCTACTTGTTCAAGTGGATAAACAATAGGTGATGGAGTCTTATCTACTTCTGTTGGCTGTCCTTGGACAACACTTGCTCCTTCCACCTTGCTTACTACAGGTTCTTTAAATGTTAGATTTACCGATAAACCTCCTCCAACCTGTCCTACCATCCTTCTTCTCCCCTTCGCCCCAGTTTGAACATAATCTAGTTTTAATATCGGCAAAGATTACCAATAGTTTAATTCACCTTGAAAACTCTCGAATATGATGTTTATAAATCATATATTTTTGTAGACCTTTTGCATTTTCTTGTGCACGTTCCGCCTACGATACCGCTTTTTCGTGGCATCCGCTTTCCCTTTCAAGCGCTGCCTTCAATTCATATTTCATACATGCAATTTCTATTTTCCCTACAATCTCTTCTGCTTTGCTAAAATTCCTTTCATTAATGGCATTAACACCTACATAATAATATTGGTATGGAAGGGGTTTGATATCACTAACATACTTTTTAATTTCGGAAAAATCTTTTTTATACAGAGAATGTATTGTTTTAAAAATTGCTTTATGGTGCGGCTTTTTATACTTTTTCAACACCTTTTCTATTGATTCGGAAACGAGCTGATCATCTTCATTTGCTACACCATAATACAAAGCGATGAGCGGTTGTTTTATATTATTCTGCATAAACCGTTCAATTTTGTTCACGTCTTTTGAAAAATACATATAGTATAGTTGTGGCATAAAAATTATTAAAAAAGTAAATATAAACGTAATGGCAAATACAGTAGGCAATGCTAAATTCAGTGCTGTAAGAGAACCTATCATTACGATTGCAATAATCAAAGAAATGAAGAAAGTTTTTTTCAATTAAATCCCTACTTTTTTAAAAAAATATGTTTTATTTTGACGAAATCGGGAAAATGATTAGTACAACTCCATATATCACTTTTCCATCAAAGGAGTGGTTCCTTATGAAGTACGATGCTGATGGTTGCAAAGTGGACCGTGGAGTGGAGACCCCCTAAAGGGTCAGGGAGACTGGTAATGTAACCAGTCTCCTTTCTATTTTATAGACAAGTGCCCATTTAGTTGTCCATATTGCTCCAAACTCCCATCCTCCGCATATGATGCAGTGAAGCTTACCAAATATATAAATATGAGGATGCCACGTGAATAATTATAATCAGATTGGTTATGGTCACGTTCCTATGGAACATTATCATCAATATATTCCAATGGAGCAATATCAAGAAGGAAGTTGGGATCGCCAGTTTGGGTTTGGTCGACCATTCGGATTTGGGAGACCGTTTGGATTTGGCTTTGGACGTCCATTTGGGTTTGGGTTCCCAGGGTTTGGATTTGGATTCCCACCATTCGGATTTGGATTTCCGTTTTTCATTTAATATCACGTGAGTTAGACTTGTCATACAAAAAATATGGCTTACCCTTTTCGACATTTCCCGGGAAATATCGAGTGCTCGTTTATTCCGCAAGAAATAGGGAATAAGAAGATATGAGAAATCTACTTAAAGGAGAATGCCATTTATGAAAAACAAAGCTCTATTTACCACACTTGCACTTGGCGCTGCTTATTTACTTCGAAATGAAAAATCCCGCAACAAACTGAAAAATCAATTTAAAAATATGGGTTCCAAAACTAAGTAGACATCTCCTAACAAAAATGCCCCTAAATAGGGGCTTTTTGTATTAATGCAAAGGAACTCTTCCTTGTTCGTGTTTATTCAGCCATAATTGAAGTTCATCTATAGGCATAGGTCTTGAAAAATAAAAACCTTGCAATTGTGGACAGCCCAATTTTTTAAGCGTCTTCCACTGTTCAATCGTTTCAACCCCTTCGCTGACTACATTCAATTTCAATAAGTTCGCAAGGTCGATAATCGTTTTGGCGATCCCTTTACTCACTTCATTATTCGCAATATCCCGTATAAATTGACGATCAATCTTTATTTCTTGGATTGGGAAATGTTGCAAATAATGAAATGCAGAAAAGCCAGTTCCAAAATCATCGATGCTTACTGAAAAACCAAGTTGTTGCAATTCCGAAATTCTATTTTTGACTTTATCGAAATCCTCCATCGCCACATTCTCGGTAATTTCAATGACAAGTTGGCGTGGATTAATTTTGTATTGTTCGAGACAATTTTTCAAACATTGATTTAATCTAGAATGTAAAAAATGCCTCGGGGAAATATTTATTGAAAGTGTATAATCTTGCTCCCCATCTTCTTTCCACTTTTCAAGTTGTATAAATGCTTGTTCAATCACCCACTCATCTATAGCAATAATGAGTCCTGTCGATTCCGCAAGTCCAATAAAATTGAGTGGAGGAATGAGCCCTTTTTCTGGATGATTCCATCTGATTAGCGCTTCGAACCCAATAATTTCACCTGTAAAACTGTTTATTTTAGGCTGATAAAAAAGCTCAAATTCATTTAAATCAAGCCCTTTACGCAAGTTCATTTCGGCAAGGAGATCATCCTCAATAATATTAATCATATCTTCAGTAAATCTCGTCTGAACAGATCTTGCGTGCTTTTTCTTTGCAGCATTTAAAGCAACTTGTGCCATTTGAATACATTTATTTGCATCTTGACCATGATCAGGATATATACTTACTCCATAACTATGCGTAACATATACGTCCTGTCCTTGAATAAACATAGGCGCACGTAATTTATTTGCAATTTCCTCCATGCTTACACATTTAACTTCACCTTCTGAATTCGCTGGCAAGAATAAAGCAAAATGACCGAATCCAATTCTAGAGACAAGCCCTTTTGATTGAATGGATTCTTGTAGACGTTTTGCCGTAGTCATAAGGACTTCATCGCCGCTGCTATAACCAAGCACGTCTTGAATACTATCAAACTGGTCAAGCTGCAAATAAACCATCAATCTTTTTTCCCCGGGTTTTAATGCTTTCATCTTTTCATTTACTTCTTCAAGAAAAGCATGGTGATTAGAAAGACCAGTCAAAGGATCAATATAAGCAAGCTCCAGCATTTTACCTTCTACTTCAATCCTATTTAACCGTTCGAATATGAAACTGACCATATCCGCCAGCATGCCTGCTATAGTCTGGTTTAACTCCGACCACGTTTTCTGCGAAAAAGATTCGCAGCATAGCACTCCGCCTATACCTTTACTTAATATTATAGGAACATCCAATAGTGATTTAACTCCGCCTATTTGCTGGAAATATCCACTTAAATCCTTTACACGCAAATCAGTTTCTGTGTCTGTAACCGCTAGAGATCTACTTCTTACTATTTCTTCAAAATATGTAGGCATTTGTTCAGCATGCAATTCCACACCTAAAAGATGCCTATGCGATTGCCTATCATATAAATTTCGACATGTTAGAATGGTTTGATCTTCATTAAAAATCCAAATGCCCACTCGATCACAGTTGATTAAAATTGAAATCGTTTCACATATTTCTCTGAGCATCGATTGGATTTCTGCCTTAGAAATGGTTTTGGCTTTTGCTAATTCAAATAGTCTTTGTTGTTGATCCCTTAACATTTTTTCCATTTCAACTGCTTCAAAAAATCCTTTCCCAACATGTGGCAAAAGAATAAAAAGGATTTCGTTATTAGAAAGATTGGTAGATGTCACTTCAAAAGTCGAATCACCAACCAATATTTCCAGAACTCTTCCACTGTCAAACTCCTTTTTTAATAGCTCAGTAGAAAAAGACGAATGATGCTGCTCAAAAAGGTTATTTGGATCATGAATGAGCGAAAAGGATTGTTTTTCTTTATTAAAAAGCAGTATACAGGGAGCATGATGCAGTTCCATTAAAACACGTCCTTGTGTTAAGAATATACTTGTATTGTAATTATCGGCAGAAATAAGAAGAATTGTAGCGATAAATGTATTTTTTCATAAAAAAGAATCGCTCTTCTAAGAGAGCGATTCCTCTAGCAACTAAGCATTTTGTCCGACGTGTAGATTTGGTGTTTTCTTCGTTCTATTATCTTTTCGATGTTGAATAACTTGTTTTACTGCTGGGATTAAGAATCGGTCGACTGCATAGTATGTTGCACCTTTCCAAGCAATCAAGAGTACGAATGCTGCTAGTAATAATATTGGGTTTGTAGCAATTGTTCCTGCCATGAGGAAGTTGAGATTCATAAATCCTGCTGCAATAAGTGCTGGGATTGTTAATGCTCCAATTATTAAACCTATACCAACTAATACTTCACCCCATGCAATCAATACGTTGAATAATTTTACATTTGGGAGAGCAACATTTTCTAGAAATGTTGCGTACCAGCCTTGAACAATCGGTGCCTCTCCTCCCGCTTTTGCAATTGCCCCGTGTAAAAATCCCGTTGCATCAAATCCTCCGAATGCTTTGTGCCATCCTGCCTGCAGCCACTGTACCCCGAGCCATATTCTTAACGCGGCCCATATGATGCCAATGACTCGATCATCAAATAATTTTTTCATTTTTCTCACTCCATATATTTGATAAAGAGCAATTTGTGAAATTATTCACATATTAGTTTAAAAAAATTTATGAGTGCTAAATGTATTATGCGATTGAGTTTGTGAATTATTTCACTATCTCTTTTCACTTATAATATACTATGGATATTATTATAATGCAACGGACATTTCCAACATTTCAAAAATTGGACATAATTGGTTTCAATCTTATTTTTTAAAAAAGGGATAAAAACGATGACAAATGAATGGCGGCAATGATTGTTTATGCTATACTACTTTTTATAAGGAGGCGATTTAAGAAGATGTCAGACAAGAAAGTTCGCTGGGGAATAATGAGTACAGCAAGTATTGGAAAACGTTCTGTCATACCGGGAATTCAAGAATCAGAACGAAACGAAGTTGTTGCAGTAGCAAGCAGATCTTTGGAAAATGCTAAAAGTTTTGCTAATGAATTAGGGATTGCTAAAGCGTACGGAAGCTATGAAGAATTATTAAACGATCCTGAAATTGATGCCGTTTACATCCCTCTACCGAATCATTTACATAAGGAATGGACGATCAAAGCTGCTGAAGCAGGAAAACATATTTTATGTGAAAAACCGATTGCGCTAGATGAAGATGAAGCAAAAGAAATGGTAGAAGCATGCGAAAAAGCTGGCGTTGTCCTTGCCGAAGCTTTCATGTATCGCCACCAAAAAAGATATGAAGATATTAAAAAACGGATTAAAAATGGTGAAATCGGTGAAATACGTGGGATTCACGGAGTTTTTACGTTTAATAATGCAGGCGATTACAACAATATCCGCTATAAAAAAGAATGGGGCGGCGGGTCCATTTATGATGTTGGCTGCTACCCGATTAGTGCTGCTCGATTAATTTTGGAAGAAGAACCACAGGCCGTTACAACTCATGCTTTCTTCTCGCCTGAACACGATCATGTCGATATGATGGCATCAGGATTAATGGAGTTTTCTAACGGTGTTGCTTTGACATTTGATTGCGCGATGTGGGCTGAGTTCCGAAATGAGCTGGAAATACTCGGTTCTGACGGAAGAATCGTATTGAAAGCAGCATTCCTTGGCGACCAATCATATGAAATTATTAAAGGCGGGAAACCTGAAACCGTTCCCGATGATAATATCAATTCTTATAAATTACAAGCTGATAGTTTTGCAGAAAGTGTGCTTGATAGGAAGCCAGTTAAGTTCCCATTCGACGATATTCTAAAAAATATGAGAGCAGTAAAAGCAGCTTTAGAATCCGCAGAAAAAAGAGAAAGAATTATTTTAAATTAAAGGGGATGAGCTTTAATGAAAAGTATTCGCGTTAAAGGTGTAGATAAAGACATATCGAGCCTTGTAATGGGTTCAGATTATTTTACACCAGAAAAAATGGATCTTGTCACAGATGTTTTAAACAATTATTTGGAAATTGGCGGTAATACGATTGACACTGCCTTCATTTATTATGGAGGAAAAAGTGAAGAAGCAATCGGTATTTGGATGGAAGAAAACAAACGTCGTGATGACGTCATCATTTTAACGAAAGGTGCTCATCCAAACCACGAAGGACCTCGTGTCAGCAAACAAGCGATTGATGAAGAACTAAAAATCAGCTTGGAAAGACTTCGGACTGACCATGTGGAATTATATGCTCTACACCGCGATAATCCAGAAGTGCCGGTCGGCGAAATTTTGGAAACACTAAACGCACACGTGGAAGCCGGACGCATTGGAGCTTTTGGTGGGTCCAACTGGTCAATTGAAAGACTTCAAGAAGCAAACGATTACGCAGAAAAGAACGGTCTTGTCGGCTTTTCATTCAGCAGTCCTAACTTAAGTCTTGCAAAAGCGCAAGAACCATATTGGGCTGGATGTGTTTCGGTTGATGATCCAATGCTTGCATGGCATGAAGGAAGTAATATGCCTCTATTTTCATGGTCATCCCAAGCGCGTGGATTCTTCACTGGAAGATTTACACCTGAAGATCGCTCCAATGAAGATTTAGTGCGCGTATTTTATAATGATGACAACTGGGAGCGTTACCGCCGCGCCGAACAGCTTGCAAAGGAAAAAGGCGTCGAAACAATTCAAATCAGCTTAGCTTATGTATTGAACCAAAGCTTCCCAACGGCTGCCATCATTGGACCACAAAACAAACAAGAAATGGTATCTTGTAGACAAGCAGCTGATATTAAATTGACTGAAGATGAAATTAAGTGGCTTGATCTTCGAACTAGATAATGTATAAGCCCCGGTGAGATTCGCTTCTCACCGGGTTATCTTAGTAGGCTTCCACTGAACATCAATCATATTCCATTTGCCATTTTCATAGTAGGATCGTACCTCTACAATCCCAATTACATCCGCATGGACCGCTCCACTCACCTGCCGATAGCTTTTTAAACCATATCCTTCCTTTCCTTTTATTTTCACAATTTTGAAGTAAGCAATAGGATCAATCATTAGCTCGTTTGGCTCATTTAACATACCATTTTTTTGATAAAGGCCTAACTTAATATAATCCTCTTTACGACTAGAAAGGTCTAAATGAATCGGATTTTTCATTCCTGGAATCGTCATAATCGCCTTGAAGTTATTCTGAAAGGAACTTTCGATAGAGAGTGGCTCCGGCAATGGTATTTCATAAATCTTTCCATCTTTTACTGTATGGAGTGCATAGTTATAGATGCCTCCACTTCCCCCTGTCGCGCTCGAAAAGAGAATATCATCTACACCATCATGGTTTAAATCAGCAAATTCGAGCTTTGGTTCAAATCCACCTTCATAGTTAATTTGGATTTTACTAATTCCTTTCCCTTCAACTTCTGCCCAAACTTCATAGTAGTAATCTTTATTATCTTTAAGTGGAGTTCCGTACACCGTAATCTTTTCAGGTTGACCATCACCTGTCACATCGTGATGATATTCCAATATGGTCTTCGGATTTTTTGCTGCAAAAACTGGAGAGATATGGGAAAAAGTAAACAATAAGACCATAGATACAATCACCATACAATATCTTTTCATTGCATCATCTCCAACTAACCTTTTCTATTTACTGTTTCACTTTCAATCAAGAATTATGTAATAAGGGAGGTGAGCATCTTTGTTAATATTTGTATAAAAATGTAGAATAATGTAGAAAAGTGTTATATACTTTAGTACTGTATACAAAGTCGCATATTAAACATATTGAAAAAGGCAAACTATTTGAAAAGATAGGACGCAAAGCTAAGGGTCTAAGGTTGAGTAGGTAATATTTCCTACCCGCTATGATCGCCTGGTTACCAAATGCAATATTCTTATATTAAACCTCTAATATAAGTATCTTTTGGCTATTCTTTTTGGAATAGCTTATTTTTTTAAGGAGAGTGAGTAATTTGCCAACGTCTATTGAACAGAGAAATAAAACGGTTAGGGACTTGTTAAATGGCACTTTCACGTCATTTAAAAACGTCGTTCCAATCCAACATGATATAAAAAAACCACAATTATTAGGAAAATCACTGCATCTTGAATATGGTGTTCTGATTGGAATTACGGGAGACGTTAAAGGAAATTTAATATTATCTTCCACGCCTAACGTTTTCAGCTCCATCAGCGAGGTTATGTTTGGGATGCCGTTGGAAGGGGATATGCTCGCATCCTTTAGTGGAGAGCTTGGAAATATGATTGCTGGCTGCCTCTCTACAATTATTGTCGAAAATGGGATCAAAACTGATATTACTTCTCCGACCATCATGAAGGGAAATACGACATTATCTGGATATGAAAAGGCGATTCAGCTGACAATCAATTTGGAGAATATTGGAGAAATGGATATATATTTATTACTAGATTGAAGAAGAAAGCTGTCGTGTTGACAGCTTTTTAGTTTGTTCTGTTCCACCTTCACCCCACAATGATATAGAAATGTATTTCACCTAAATTTAATCATTATCAATTCTTCGACAAATTGACTTTTCCATATACAACAGCTGGAGCTTAAATTGAACAATCATCAGCTTCCCCCTTAGCCTCTAATAGTATCGGTGTAAAACAATTATCCACTGATGCTAATCTGACACTGACAAACATCTAACGGAAGGTCATAATGTATATTAGAGGAAGGTGAATCGTATGGGTTACGTAAAAGAATTACGGAAAATGATCGGAAAAAGACCAGTCATATTGGTCGGCTCGGTCGTTATTATTATAAATGAAGAAAATAAAGTATTATTGCAGCAACGAAGCTATCCTTACGGTGTATGGGGACTGCCAGGGGGATTGATGGAACTAACCGAATCTACAGAGGATTGTGCAAGACGAGAAGTATTGGAAGAAACAGGGTTAGTAATCGGCGAAATAGAATTAGTTTCCGTTTATTCAGGTCCACAAAACTTTGTAAGAGCAGAGAACGGGGACCAATTTTATGTGGTAACGATTGTGTATGAGACCAGAGATATTTTAGATGGATCTTTGAGGGTAGATGGCGATGAATCTTTAAATCTTGAGTATTTTGATTTATCGCGACTCCCTGAAAACATGGTTGGCAGTCATCAGAAGGCGATTGGTGATTACCTCAGTAAAAATAACTCTTGATTCTGAACAAAATCCTGCATCTTTTAGGTTTATATTAGCTGCTGCAAGCTTTCTTATCATATGTCCATATCTTTAGAAATTTTTTTCTTTATTTCTACATGATGATTGATGAGTTCTATTAGAAGTTTGAAGATTCTATTAGATGATTTGCACTTCTATTAGAAGTTTCTAAGTTCTATTAGCGATTTGTTTAGGATAATACAACAAATTTTCAATACTTTACATACCAATATCGTTTCCCTTAAAACGGCTTCAAAATCATTAATGCTATAATGACTAAAAAAATGAAGCTAGCGATATTTTCGTAGAAAACAAGTTTCTTTCCTTCACGAATATATTCTTCGGGAATCTCGTTACCTTCGTGTGCTTCAATTTTTGCTTTAAGAGGTTTTGAAATGGGTGATAACACAATTGGTCCCATCGCGAGCGCAAGTAAAAAGAGCAGCAAACTTACAACATACCAGACCGTGCGAAATAAGCTTGTATTAATTGCACCCATTAGCAAGCCTGAAACAAGTAATAACGTTCCGCCAATCATAACAAAAACATGAAGTCGGTTTTTAATTTTATAAGCAAGCCTTAATTCATTAATCGTTTTTGCTGTCCTTCCAATTTGGCTCAACACAAATCCCGGACCCATTCCTAAAATTGCGGAAAATATATGTATAAACACTAAAATTTTGTAAAATATAACCACTGATTTTCCCTCATTTCATTAGGAAGAGGATGATTTTCTCAATCATCCTCTTCGGAATTCACCATAATTCCAGCCACTTGTGTGAGCCTGCTAAAAAACATCTCACCCGCTGGATGATCACTTAGCCCCACTTCATCAAACGCTTCTTTCATACAACGAAGCCAGCTGTTTGCACGGCTGGGCGTTATTTTAAAAGGAAGATGTCGATGCCTCATTGCGGGCGGACCGTATTCCATACTGTAGAGTGCAGGGCCGCCTAAAAACTGAGTCAAAAACTTCCTTTGTTTTTCCATGATTATATGCATGTCCCCTTCAAAAAGCGGACTAATATTTGGATCAGCATATACCCGAGGATAAAATGCATTGACTAATTCCTCTATTTTATCTCCACCGATTTCATCGTATACCGTTTGTAATCGAGGTTCCTTCACTTTCTTCCCTCCCGATGCGTCTTTCTTTCATTATATAGTATAAATCAAAAATCATGATGTGAGATACATCACAGTGAAGGAAGTTACTAGCAAATTTTCATGTTATTTCTTTTTACTACTAGCGCTTCCTAATCCCGCACCTAACGCTACTCCTATGGCAATTCCTACCGCTAGATTGTCTAAAGCAACACCTAATCCTGCGCCAATGGCAATACCTATTGCAATCCACCAAGTAAAGTTGTTTTTAGATTTGTTGTTATTCTCCATAAAAATCACGCTCCGAAAAATTTGTATATATTAATTTACGATTGAACCATAGATAAGTTTCGAAAAGCGGAATTCTTAATATCTTATTTGGATCAAAGCTTTCTCTCCTCAATTGACTTCTACTTTCTACTGCGTAGAGCCATTAGAATTCGAATAATCAACAACTATGGAAAACATGCCAGAAGGTAGATGATTAAAATCTCTTCAATCCCTCAATTGTTGCTTTTATATCAACCAAACCAGCGTCATTCACTATGATATAGTCCAACTTCTCAGCAACCGTCATCGTTTTACCACTTCTCGTTCGTGCCGGTTTCTGCAAAGAAAGATTTTCCTTTTCGGATCTACATAAAACTTCCTTCATCGTTCGTTCTCGAAGTTCCCGTTTGTTCTCTCCCTCTTCTGCCACAACTTTCACACAAAGTTTTTGCTTTTCTAATTGGAAATAATATCGCTGCTTTTTTTGTTGTTGCCACCAAAATCCCCAAAATCCTCCTTTTGGATTTGAGACATAACCCCAATCTCCAGCAATTTCTTTTTGTAATTCTTGATAAAATCCTTGCCAGGCAAATGCATCCCACTCTGAAATAGGAATACTCCAAAATGCTGAAACTTGCTGTTCTATAGATTGTAAATGTCGTAAGTAATCAACAAATATGGAGTTTTGAACATCTTTACCTTTCTCCATAATGTTCAACATCATTTTTCGTGTGAATGGGAAATATCCTGCAGATTCCACAGATCGATAATGGCTTTGGTCCGCTATTTTAAAATAAATAGGCAACTGAATGAGATTAGGGTATTCCTTGCGCACAGTCTCACGATAACGAACAAGCTGGTTTGAATGATTTTTCGTATAGGTCTTATCTTCAATTAAAATTGCATATTCATTATTGATAATCGCTAGCACATCAAGCGATTTAAATTGCCTAATTATTTCAATTGAACGAATAGGTGGTGCGCTTAAATGGTGAGCAGTAAAAATGGATGATACAAAATCTAACGCGACATTATGTAATGGTTCATCATGATAACGATATCCTTTTTGCCCCCATGAAAGAAGCCAACACAAAAAAGCATCCTGCGAAAGTTCACTCGTTGCAAATTGAAATAAATTTGGTGGTGTGAGATAGGCAGATTCACTATCGCGTGCATTTTCAAGCAATAACATAACATCATGATTCCCGGTATAATACTCCCAATAACCTCGTGCAAGAATGGACTGGAAGTGCATTGGCGGCCATATGACAGAATCATGTAGTTCTAAAATTCTCCCCTGTTCATTTGGATATAACAACAACAGCCGATCCTCACCTTGCTGGGCAATAATTTCCGGGACGGGATCTATCAGCTTTGTGTAACCACAATTTTTCTCACATACGTAAGCGGAATAAGCATCCACCTCAACACCGCCATCCTCTCTTTCTTTTATAATCTCGGAGGCATCCTCTATTAATCCAGCACCACATTTTGGGCATTTCATTAGTGTCATATGTAGTCACCTTCTTTTTAATTTATGATATAAACGGTTAGGGAATGGCAAATGAGCATAAAAAATTATCACCAACTAATTATGATTAACATGATATTAGTAATATTAATTATTTTAAATGTAGTATGAACGATATTAATTTGCTAGTTTTTGGAATAGCTTCATCCATTAATTAAAAGGTCATGGCGAATTAATCAGTGTCCATGACCTTTTTCAAAGAAAGTTTAGTTTTTATGTAAAAGTAACTACCTAAATCATTTTTCCTAGCGCAGAAGCTGTAAAATACCTTCGGGTTGTTGATGAGCGTGCGTTAGAATTGTTTGTGATGCTTGAAGTAAAATTTGTTGTTTTGTCATTTCCATATATTCTTTAGCTACATCTACATCTCTTATCCGCGATTCAGCTGATGTAATCTGTTCATTGTAATTTTCATTTAATTCAAAAGCGTGTTCAAGACGATTTTGCATAGCACCAAAATAAGAGCGGTGGCTAGAAACACTTTGGATTGCACGATCAAAAGCTGATATTCCTGAATTCGCATCAGTAGTAGCGCTTAATCCCCTTAATCCCAATGTAGTAATATCCGCTGATATTAAATCTAACTCAACTGTTTGTCCAGCGTTTGCACCTGTTTGAAATACTATGGTACGGAATATCGGCATTTGATTCAGAGTAGTAAAAGCAGAATTTGCTGTATACTCGCCACTGACGATTTCCATACCAGAAGGCCATATTAAATTAAATCTATCTAATGGCTGATCTAATGGATTATAGACATCTTTTATGACATCTCTTGCATTCAGGAGTTCGCCATTATCAGCGTCTTCTCCACCTATTGCTCCTACATCATGGTTGCTTAGTTTTCCATCGTCGATCAATTGTTGTAAATATGCACCTCCATTTGTTTTAAAATCCGTGTAAAAAGCTTGCATATTAGCATATTTTCCATTGGATGCATTGGCAATTGCTATATCCATGGAAGGTTGTGACGGACCCGATAATGCTTGCATAAAAGACTTTATTCCACCATTTCCATCCAATTTTAATTGTTCATGCAAATAGCGGGTAGCAAGGTATCCAGCAGAATAATCTAAACTTTTTCCCTTCCAACTACTATCTGTTCCATTTCCAAATGCATTAATTATTCCATTCACACCGTGATAACTTAAATCAGCCAGTAACCGCTCATCTCCACCTTCGATAAATTCAGCTGTCCCTTCTTTAAACCACTTCGGCATTTCCCCAAAACGCATAGAGGTTGCCATCATCGCGTGGGTTAATTCGTGAGCAATCGTTCTGTCAAGATACATCGGGTAGGATCCACCATCTGGCCAACCAATTTCATTAAAATAAGCTTCATTCACCACAAGGCTAAGATTATATCCTTGCTGGGTAGAATTATTTACATAATAACTAACGTATGCCAAATACGATTGGCCAGGTTCATTAACGAAACTGACATTCATATTTATTTTTTCCTGATTTGGATCATTTCCCAATCCATAAAATTCTTGAATTCTATTTTCACTTTGCTCAAGCATCGACCATCGCATTACCGTAGCAATTTTTTCTTTTAATGAAAGATTTGGATCTAGTTCCTTACTCTGAACAGTTTGTGTTGGTGCACCTGGCCAGCCTCCAAATGAACCTGGAGCGGGTGGTGGAACAACGACTTGTCCACCTAAGAGACTAATTCCATTAAATTCGGTTGTCGCTGCAATATGATCAATTTCCTCTAACAACTGTGACACTTCTGATTGAATTGCCTCCAAATCACTTTCGGCATTTGTATCATTTGCAGCCTGAACCATCAACTCGCGTCCTCTTTGTAAAAGAGAATGGATTTCTTGAAGTCCGCCTTCTCCTGTTTGAATCAATGATATAGAATCTTGGATATTCCTTGATGCCTGTGTTAATCCCTTTATTTGCGCACGCATTTTTTCGGAAATAGCCAAACCTGCTGCATCATCTGAAGCACTATTAATCCTAAGGCCTGAGCTTAACTTCATCATGGACTTTGATTGTTTATTTACAGCATAGTTCAATTGTCTTTGTGTGTTTAAAGCTGTGATGTTATGTTTGATAATCATCATGCATCCCCTTGGTGTCTTTGTCTTTATCTTTGTCCATACCAACTCCACTTTGGAGGTATAGACGTGTTAAGTTGTTTAAACAAACGAATTATTTAAGTAACTCCAATAATAACATTGGATCTTAATTTGCTTGTGAAAGGATTGCCTGTGAAGTTGTATAAGAATATCGTTTTTAATTTTTTTCATCATTTCTTTAGACAAATCTGCATCTTGAATCCGGATTCACTAGCAATAATGTTTTCAGCATATAAATGTGTGAATATTGATATTCAATATTGTATATCGGCTAATTTTTCCGTTACTTTAGACCTAGTTCAATAAATTAGCACTGGGCTCTTATTAAGATTTTATAACGGCCCCTTCTATACATAAAAAACCGTCCTCTGTAAAACGAGAACGGTTTAATAAACACCTATTAGAGCTGTAACTTCTTCCAATTATCTATTTACTCTATTTCCGGTATTCTTTTAATCCTTGAATCTGTAAAAATATCATCTTCATCTGTGCTCTTAGTAGAGAACTCAGATACAACTGCTCCTTCACTGCTAGCCTTAAACCAGTGAAGGGTATTTGGAAGGATTGTATATTGCTCACCAGGTTTTAATATGATTTCATGAAAGGCAGTATAATATTTTTCATCATCTTTTGGAGGTTGTGTAGCCGGATTCACTACTGGTTCTCCTTCCACATAGAGATATACTATCCCATATCTACACCTGAAGGTTTCCTCTTTTCCATCATCAAAATCTCTTTTAGGATGTTTATGTTCGGGACAAGTTTGATTCGGAAGTAAAGCTAGTTCCTTTGCACAAACTAGATCTGTATTTACATATGTAACTAATTGCAAACCCGTATTTTCTATTTTACCTAATCCAAAATCAGCGACTTCTACATTTTCTTTTTCTGAATCTGTTAAAATAATATTCGCCTTTTCGAATAGATTTAGTGCTTTATTTCGAATTTTTTCGTATTGATCGTGTTTCACCCTCAATTCCTCCTTACACTATCCGATTTTTCACTTTTGTTTAAAAAAACTCTTTTTTAAATGTAGAGAAATATGATCCATATTGAATAGATGAACTGTATACTAAAGAACCTCCCCTGTGTGCGTGTACAGTGAGGTAAATTTTTTATGGAAGTATTTTTGAAAAGCAACATTCATAAATTATTATCAACGAAACTGAAAGACTGGCAAACCGTGTAAGTAATCGACTACAATTCGTGTTTTTGATAGATATGTTTCATTGTTGGTCCTTTTTTCTGCTCCATTCACAAAGTCACCCATTTTCCCATAGGCATAATCAAACATTGCTATAAAGTTTGCATCTAATCCATGTTTATTTGATCGGAATATGTGATTATCTATATCTTTTTCATCAATCAATATAAATTCAGCATTTTTAATATCCGAAACTATTTTCATTTTCAATTTATGGTCTATCAAATTATCATCTGTTCCTTGAAATATTATTATTTTTGACTGATTTTCAAATTTATTATAAAGGGTATATAAATTCAGCGCTTCTTTATCTAAAATTTTATACTTCGATAGATAATCAAATTCAATCTGTAATGTCATGGATCCGTACTGTTGAAATAGGTAACGATTAGTAGATAAATACACAGGCTCAATCCATGCAGAATTATCTATTATGTATGAAAATAGATGAGGAGCCATTCGATTAACCAAATGTAAAAGGTATGCTCCATGTGAATGACCATAACCAATTATTTTCTGTTCATTATAAGGTAGATTGTTCTCCTTCAAAATAATTTGGATTGCTTCTAGTGAGGTAATGATATCAATTGATTGCATATATCCCATATCATTAAAGTTATCTTCCGTCTCATTCAGTTTTGCTACAACAGGAATAGTTAGGGATTTATTGGATAACAAGTTTAATAAATCGGAAGGATTCCTTTTGAGACTCGTCATTTCTTCTGAATTAAGGTATTTTGAAATATCACTAATCCCATTTTTCAAGTTAAAATTTTCTACCCCTTGCATATATTCATCACCGAAATAAGCACATTGAAGAGTGACTAAATTATACTTATCCGCAAATCTCTCCCGCATTTTTTTATAAACGTTAGATTCAATATTTCCACCAAATCCAGGAACAAATATTAATATTCCAGTTTCTGCTGTAACTCCAGATTGTGGAATAGAAAAATCAATTCTAAGATCTCTACCTGATGATCCATTATATATATTATGATGTGCTGGAATTGATATACTTTGATTTTCTGCCATAATTTTCTCCTCATCAGGTGTATAAAAACCCAGTATTCAATTGTTACTTCTTTAAAGCATCATCTAACCTCTTAAGTTAAAAACACATGCTTGAATACCACAACAATTTAATTATAGTCTTAATCCTATCGAACCACTACTTTTAATGCCTCTACTACATCATTTACATCCCCATCCGACATGCTAGGATGAATAGGCAACGTCATTGTCTGTTTATACCAATTCTCTGCAATCGGACAAATACCCTTTTTATAACCTAATTTTTGATAGTATGGGTGCCAATATACCGGAATATAGTGAACATGTACTCCAATATTAAGTTCCCGCATTTTATTAAAAATCTCTCGGCGTGATTTTTTCAACCTAGAACTGTCTAGCTGAATCATATACAAATGCCATCCTGATTCAGTATCAGTCAGCTGTTCTGGTAAAATAATTCCCTGAATGTTTTTCAACGTTCTAGTATAAATTGAGGCTATTTCACGGCGCCGTTTTATAAATCCATCAATTTTTTGTAATTGTGACAATCCTAGAGCCGCTTGAATATCGTTCATTCGGTAATTGTACCCTAAATCAGTCATCTCATAATACCAATCACCTTGCTCTACTGAATAAGGTGTCTTGCTTATTCCATGGCTTCTAAACTGTCTTAGCTTTTCAGCAAAATGGATGGAATTTGTTGTAATAACTCCTCCCTCTCCCGTTGTAATAGGCTTTACTGGATGGAAACTAAACATTGTCATATGGGCCTGTGTACCAACTTTACGTCCTTTATAGGTAGCTCCAAGGGAATGAGCTCCATCTTGAATCACTACTATATTTTGCTTTTCAGCAATCTCCAAGAATGCATCTAAATCAACAGGTTGGCCAGTAAAATCAACAGGTATTATCGCTCTAGTTTTATTAGTTATTCTTTTTCTTACTTCTTTTGAATTTAGGTTATAAGTTTTTTTATCAATATCAGCAAAAACTGGAGTACCTCCGCAATATAAAACTGCATTGGATGTTGCAGCAAAAGTGATTGGCGAAGTTATAACTTCATCGCCTGCTGAAATACCAGCAGTATAGCAGGCACCATGTAATGCCGCTGTTCCATTTGAAAATGCTACAGCATATTTGGCTCCAACATAATTTGCAATGGCATTTTCAAATTCTGCTACTTTTGGTCCTTGTGTTAAAAATGGTGACCGCAATGTTTCCACAACGGTCGCTATATCATCTTCATCAATCCATTGACGACCATATGATAAAAATGAATCCCTCTTTATCACAATAATAACTCCCAACTAACTGGTGTCCCTTTTAATACATCTTTTTTAACATTTTTTCCAAGCACCAGTTCCAAATATTTCGGTGGGAGACCATGACCGGGACGAACGACACGTACATTTTCTCTCGTTAACACATCTCCACTCTTCAAATCTTTTCCAATATATAAGGAACGACGGTGATCAAGGGAAGATACTTCAGCTTCTGTTGGTCCATATATAATACTCCCAAGGCTTTTCCATGCTCGATTAGTTTCTTCTACTAGCATTTTCATTTCTTGTGGCTCTAATGAAAATGCTGCATCAACCCCACCTTCCGCTCTAGAAATAGTGAAATGTTTTTCTATGACTACTGCCCCTAGTGTTACTGCAGCAATAGATGTTCCTATACCCATAGTATGATCAGATAATCCAACTTCCGTTCTAAACAAATCTTTCATATGTGGAATAGTATAAATATTTGAGTTTTCAGGAGTTGCTGGATAGGTACTAGTACACTTTAACAAAATAATCTGGTTGTTTCCCTGTTCTCGAACCGCTTGTACAGCTTCATCTATCTCGGCGACAGTTGCCATTCCAGTTGAAATGATAATTGGCTTACCCGTTGCTGCAACCTTTTTTATTAATGGGATATCAACATTTTCAAATGAAGCAATTTTGTATGCTGGAACATCTAACGTTTCTAAAAAATCCACAGCTGTTTCATCAAACGGAGAGCTAAAGGCAATAATTCCTAGTTCCTTACATCGATTAAATATCTCTTCGTGCCATTCCCATGGGGTATACGCTTCCTTATATAAGTTGTATAGAGATTGACCTTTCCATAAACTCGTATCATTTTCTATAAAAAACTCACCAGTATGAATATCCAACGTCATCGTTTCAGGTGTATATGTTTGTAGTTTGATTGCATCCACGCCTGCTTCTGCGGCAAGATCCACTATTTTTAAAGCCCTCTCTAAAGATTGATTGTGATTACCAGACATTTCAGCGATAATAAAAGGTTTTTCATCTTTTCCAATAATTCGATTACCTATTTGTACTTTGCACATTCTATCACCACATTTCTAACATTCTTTCGACCCAACTACTAGGACCTTCTGGACTTTCAGTAAAACTTAAACCTAGCCTGCTCATTGATTGTAATTCTTGTTCCATGTGTTCAAGGTTCATAAGTAAAAATTTATACGTTTCAATAGTAACATTTTTATGATTTCCTAGGTTAAAAAGTAAGCCTAACCTTGATGCTTCTTCAGTAGCCTCTATTTGATTATTAGCTACAATTGTACTAGACGACGGCAATCCTAAATAGCATCGTTCCCACGATGTGCTTCCTCCTGCCCCTATAGAAAAATCCGCCTTTGACATTAATGTGGCTAAGTAATTAATTTGACAATGATAAGAAAGTTCAAGTTTCTTGCAAAATGTTCGGATGAATTCTTTATTAGGGTTCGCCGCTCCAACAACAACATCAATTTGGGGAAAGCTTGTATCAAATTCATCTATTGCTCTTAGGACCTTTTCTGTTTCACCAGTAGGGTCACTACCTCCCATAAAAACTAATAAACGGCTTATCTGACCGTTTTTAGGTTTTGCCATTTGACGAACTTTAATGAATTCTTCACGTAAAACTAAATATCGAGGTCCCAATAGCTTTTCACAATGTTTAGGTATAAGTTCGTCGTATCTCTTCAAATAATTCCTTACCATATTTTGATCCAGTAATAGATCACAATCATGGTGACGATTAGCTAGATCATCGATAGCAATTATTTTTTTCACATATGGACGAATTTCCTCTTCCCAATCAATATCAATGCTGTAATGATCCACCACACAAATATCGTACATTTTTTTCAATAAAAAACCCTTAGTTTCCCTTACATCTTCTTCCAGTTTAAAATCTCCTATATAATGAATCATTTTTACACTAAAACCATGTTGTTTAACCAGATTCGCTAGATGCCCATACAGATTTCTCATTACAAACGTAACTTGGTGTCCATATTTATGCATTTCTTGCGCAACAGTCAAACACCTCATAACATGACCAGTACCGATTTCTACAGATGCATCTGTTCGAATTAAAATGTTCATCTTATTCCTCATACTACTGGCTTTTGTTCGATATGTTGATTTATTTTTGCTATGTCGGGGTGATTATTTAGGAAGCTAACAACTTCATCACTTGGCACAATTGGATTATTAAAATTTGCTGCTATCATTCTACATAAATCGTAATCCTCTTGTGTATCTAGAGTAATTCTTAGCACTGGAAATTGGCGGTTTTCTGGAACCATATACTTTACACGACTAAATTCATTTCTATATTCATATGCATAGTAGGTTACATGTTCTCGATGACGTTGTTCTTGACCATGTTGATGAATATACAGTAATGCAGGATATGATATTAATTCAACAGCTAGCCCTCTTGGCAGTTCTCCATCTAAATCAACTATATCCACCTGCTTTTTTTCTATGAGAGAAACAATCTCATTAGCCATTCCAAAATCAACGAATGGACAATCTGATGTGACACGCATGACATAATCAGGATTATAAGGCTTCGCACATTGAACATATCGATCCAATACATCATCTTCTGACCCTCGAAAACAAGAAACACCACGTTGTGCACACCATTCTTCAATTTGATTATCTTGCTCCAGCACCGATGTAGCAACTATAACATCTGCTATTCCTTTTATTTTTCTGCATCTTTCAACAACATATGCAAGTACATCATTCTCACCTAATGGCTTCAATACTTTTCCCGGCAACCGCGTAGAACCCATTCTTGCTTGGATGATCACGATTATTCTCATACAATCACTTCCGTAAAAATTATTATACTTTGAGTAAAAGCTCCATACTTCGTTTACATATTTTCAATCATATTTTTCAATTGAGTTAACGACTCAATTCGTTCATCAGCTTCATATTCAATTGGCATTTCAATATCCTTATGTTGCCCAGTCATAATTCGGATTGTTTTAAATCCTAAAGGTTTAATGCCTACAAAATCTTTCAGAGGATTATCACCTATATAAATGACATCTTTAGACGCAATCTTTTCTTTTTTTACTATATTTAAAAAGCAATATGGGGAAGGTTTCGCATGATGCTTACCGTATCGATGGGTAACATAACAATGCTTTACCATAGTATACAATCCTAATGCCTGTAACTTATTATGTTGTACAATTTTATTTCCATCCGTCACTATATATAGTGGGGCTCCGGATAAACCGGTAAGGCATTCAACTGTAGATTGGGGCAAGGAGATATTTGGTAAGTGAGTTCTATATACAGCCACACAACGTTTAGCCATTGTTTTTGTATAGTGACCGTAATTTTGCAAAACATCATCAAAGATAGCTCCCCTTCCATGGGTTTGCAAACGTTCCCACATCCAAGTTATTAACTCTTTTGAAGAAATATTAAATTCGTAACCTAAAAAAGTGGCTACCTGCAGAAAGCCACTTTTTACATAGGTTAATTCGTCGTATAAAGTATCATCAAGATCAAAAACGATTACTTTCATACAATCATGTCCTTTGCATGTCTGATTAATGTTAATTCTTTTTCACTTCTATGAAATGGATAGTTGTGTAAATCCTCACCTGCAGCTTCTAATTGGAACCAATAAAAACTATCAAGTCCAGCTGCAATGCTTAATGTGGATGCTCCTCCAAATCGCGGATTACATTCAATAATATGAGGTTTCCCCTTTAAATCGACAATAACCTGAAACATGACATGTCCGTATAAGCAAAACATCTCAGCCATTTCTGCACCAAGTCTCTCTAACTCTTTATGTCTAATCGTTCTTGTAATTTGGGATTCTCCATCCTTTATTTGAATTCTCTTCCTTACAATAACGCCTTTACTTTTTCCAAGTTTATCTACGTATACATCAATACTAAACTCTTCCCCTTTAATATAAGGTTGGAACAGGGGACCTTTTAATTGTTTTGCATGAAGTATCGCTTGTTCCCTAGATACGTTTATTGCAATGTTCTTTGATCCCGACCCTTCACATTCTTTGACAACAAATGTATCAGCGTAAAGAGTATCGATTTCAAAGGAAGACATGGTCACCGGAAAACCTTTTTCAACACCTATTTTAAAAAAGTTCATTTTGTTCATGGTTATTTCAAGCGATTTTTTATTAGATACCATTATATAAAGTCCATTATTAGTAAAGTAAGATAGAAAAGATGAAAAATAAAGAAGATCCGCATCTCTAGTTGGAAATATGATTGTAATATTTTTAGAGGTGCAATAACTTACAAACGTCTCTTTAGTCATATCTTTTAGAGGTGGCATTAACCAAAAACGATCAACAAAATATTTCCCTATACATTGATCATCAACATCCCCACCATATAGTACAGAATTGGAGTTTATTTTTTTCATAGCTTTCTCTACAGTTTGTATTAAGGGTACTTTTCCTGAGATACTTGTAATTAGTACATTCACTAAAGTCCCTCACTTCATAAAATGATTTGAATTGGAAAAAATAAATTATTAGTGACTTACATACGAAATTAGTTTTGAACGTAGTCTTCTCCAAGTGAATTTAACATCCTTAATAGAATAAGGTGAATTCAATTTCAAGTTATGGTTAGCATCCATATAATTAGGATATAACGCTATACTTTTATCCAGGAACTTATGCCCTACGTCCTCATATCCCTGTAGCAACTTAATTACCCCTAAATTATTTAAGGACGCTCCATCGTTCGGATCTATATAAATTACATTCTTAAAAGATTTCTCTGCTTCATTCAATCTTTCTTTTTTCAAGAAGTATAACCCTTTTAAAAAAAGTAATTGAGCATCTGTTTCATTTTCCTCTAGACTTAGTAAATGGTGGAAACCCAAATCCCATTGATCTAGGCGATATAAAAGCGCTACGTAATCACATGTGTTACGTAACTTTGGAAGTGATCGTTTAAAAATGGCTGTTTTAATTTTGTCATATGAATAGTTTTCTAATATTTTCCGTTCGTAATCAAGCATATTTCTTATGTTTCTAGATAAATTTTTTGAATGTCGTCTTATATCTACTAACGTTTTTTTCACATGAGCTATACCACTATTTTCTGCTAGTCGGAGCCATAAATCCCAGTCCTCCGAATAAAGATACTGTTTTTGAAAGCCCCCATGTTTTTGAAATTCATCTCTATTTATTAATACTCCGGATGTTGTAATCGTATTTCTTAATAACAAATATCCAAATGCCTCTTTCGAGTTATATTCTTGCCCATAAAGTAATTCATCTATAAATATACCATCTTCATTTATATGTCGGGAGTTCGAATGGACGAGATTATATATTTCTTCTTCATTATTACTGTTCAAATATTCCAAATGTGAAGTAAGTTCTTCCAGCAGTGAAGGGTGAGCAATATCATCAGAATCCATAAATAATATCCATTCACATTCTGTATTTTCAACTCCAATGTTTCTTGCATTTGCAGCTCCAGAGTTGTTACTCATTTGAATAAGCTTGATAATAGGAAATTTTTCTTTCATTTCTTTCAAAATTTCCACTGTATCGTCCTTACTCCCGTCATCAACAATAATAATTTGATCAAATGACAATGTCTGATTACAAAGGCTTAAAATTGTTTGTTCAATATATAATTCCGAGTTATATGTTGGTACAACAGCTGCTATGGTCATAAATCTCCCTCTAATTACAATAACAATTTTATAAAATATAAAAATGACTGTCCTCTCTTAACCCATTATCTATAAGTATTTTTTCAAACTGATTTGCTCCACCTTTAGTAGCAATTAAATAAAAAAACTGTTCTTTTTTGGTAAAAGGCAAAGGAAGAAAATCATTGATATTTATTATGGGTACCTGTATTAAGGAGGATTCTTTCTTAAAATTATCAATAAAAAAGCCCACTTTTTTTCCATTCATTTCACAAAAAGATAAAACACCTAGACCATATTCCCCACATCCACATATTACAATGTCTTTATCACATGATTCTAATAACCGAAGAAGTATAGCCCTTTTATTACGCTCTATCTTCTTTTTTGAGGAATGATGTAAAGACACGAGTAATTGTTGAATTTGATTTAATATTTTTAGTGGAGAATCTAGATTAACATACAGCTCATTTTGAATGTTTCTAATCTTTATTTTATAGTCAAAATTATTGATAACATCATTAATATCATTTAATAAAAATGAAAAAGAATTAGTTTGTAAAACCTTTAAATATTTTCTCATTTCGCATTCAAGATGTGTCAGTTTTTCTTCTTGGTAGCGTGCCTTTCCATTGACTAACACAGTTGGAAGCCCACACAGTATCCCATCAAAAATTGCTCCACTATAATCACTAATCAATAAATCCGAGTTCGGGATAAGAGAGAATATATCAACACTCTCATTACAACAAAATATTGTATAATTGTCTATTAAGTAATGTAAATGACTCCACTCTTTTATTGATAAAAGATGGTGAGCTTTCAGTATAATATTGTAATGCTTACTAAGCTCTGTTAAATAAGGAACAATTTTTGAAAAACTACTAAATTCTCCCCAAGTAGGAGCATACAAAATTGTCTGCTTTTCAGAATTTATGAATTCTGAAAGTAATTGACCATTAATATCTTGTATCAAGCCAATCTCTGATTTACCTTCAATCTCTACTATTCTTGGATTTCCTACGGGGATACTATTATGAAATCTTTTTAATTTTTGCTGTGAATAGTTTCCGTAACTAAATATCAAATCATAATTCTCGTTCCACTCGGCATAATTCCAATCATCTTTTGCATATCCGTACATTAAACGGACCATTTTAATATTTGTTGGATAGATTTCGAATGTTGGTTTCCAATATGGACTGATTATGACATCAATTGAAACTTCTTCAATAAGTATTTTATCTTCTTCAATTAAGTCATAACCTTTTTTTTCTATAAAAGCTTTTAATTCTATAATATTATCTAACGTGTTGAACATAGGCGAAATGAATATATAATTATTGGGTAAATATTTTACAATGTTTTCGTATATAAAATAATGAAAAATAGTCGAGCAATACAACCCTATTTTTATCAAAAGTAACACACACCTAATGTCTCATTTTTTAGTACATCAAAGTCTACAATCATTCTAAGAAATAGGTTGTGCAATTGAACCTTACCTTTTAATGATTACGACCGCTTATTACGTTTATATCACTTTTAATTTTTGAAGTTGATATGTTTAGTGTTCTTGGCAAATAAATAACTTCGCAATATGGTTTTAAGAAGTCAAATTCTTCTGACCAGTCGTCTCCCATAACAAAAATGTCGATCTTTTCTTTTTTAATATCCGAAACTTTCTGTTCCCACGATAACTCTGGGATTACTTTATCCACATATCGGATTGACTCTAATATATATTTTCGGTGTTCATATGAATGATAAGCATGTTTATGTTTTAGTGCATTAAATTCATCAGTTGAAAGTGCAACAGTTAAATGGTCTCCCAATTGCCGAGCTCTTTCAAGTAAACGTATATGTCCCCAATGTAGTAAATCAAACGTTCCATAAGTTATTACTTTCTTCATTATTACATCACTTCCTAATGACATGATAGATCTATGTCAATATTCTAGGTTGTAATCCCTTTAAGAACAGCATCCATTCGTAAACCGTATTATATCAGCGAAACTAGCAAAATGAAGTATCTTACTTGTTGAGCTTTCGCTGGATGCAGGAAATACGAACTGTGGATGTTATTTTTTAAAAAATCTGTTCATTTTTTACATTCACAATGAAATTCTTATCTAATAACCATAAAATCTAACTCTGATTGATAATTATAACCTTTTAAAAAGTCTATTATTTCAAACATGCCTGGTTGTGAAGCAATGATAACTTTATTTTTCTTAGAATTATCAATTATAGCTGGAGAAAAAGTCATGTTCCCATCTATTAATGTACCTTCTTTTTTAACGTCTGAGTCAATAAAACCGCGAATTCTCCAACCTTTTTTCATTAGTGTATTTAAAACTGAACGACCAAATTCACCTGCTCCCCAAATGAAAATAAATTCATTCTTTTTAAAGCTGTTAAAACTCTTTTCCTTAATAAGATAAGCATACTCGTCAAATAAACTTTTTTCCTTTCTGGTTGTAGTTGAATAATTTGATAGTCTAACACGAACTAAGTTCTCTTCTAAATGGCCCATCTTTAATCCATCTTCATTCATTCTGTAAAAAAGATCATAATCTTCAAAAATAGGGAGGTTTCTATAACGGTAATTTTTTATAATTTCTTTTCTAATCATCATCGTAGAGTGAGATATACAACAATACCATTTTAATCTAGTAGCAATATCCTCCATAGTCTTTGAGGAATTTTTATAATTCTCAATATATTTCTTAAAAGTTAGATATCGGTGTGATTTTTCAACCTCTGAATCATCTGGAAAATAACTTAAAAGTGTTTTAGAAAGAACAATTTCTGGATTTTTCGTCATAAATAATAATTGTTTTTCAAATCGTTCATGATGTTGAATATCATCCCCATCGATTTTTACAATATACTTTCCACTCGAATTATTAATTCCATAATTCAAAGCTGTTGGAATTCCTTGATTTTCTTTGAAAGAATATATTTTCAATCTCGAATCAGTTTGCGTTTTTAAAATCTCAAGAGTATTGTCGGTTGATCCATCATTAACTATTACAAATTCAAAATCCTTAAATGATTGATCTAATACACTTTTTATAGTTTCCTCTATATGCTTTTCACCATTATACACAGACATTAAAGCTGTTAGTTGTAACAAAATAATAACTCCTTATTAAAAGTTTCTCTTATATCAACTTATTTTTTTCATTTTTACATGACTCAAGATAGTTATCTATTTCAGTCCATACCCTCAAGCTTGATTTATTATCAAAATATTTAAATATTAAACTCTTAATTTCTGCTCTTTTGTTCTTATATGCATCTTGACCTTTTATCAAGTAAATAATCTCTTTTTCTAATTCTTTAAGTGTATGTACTGTTGGTCCCGGTGTAAGATAATCATACGGTTCAATCAAAAATCCTCTACTTTCGCTATACTCTTTTAAATCAATAGGAGCAAATATAACTGGTAAATCAATCAAAAGCGAATCAAAAAATACTGATGAATAATCTGTTATTAATAACTTAGCCGCTCCTAAAATTTCATATAAGTGGATTTTCTTATTCACAAGGTGTGTATCGGAAAGTAGAAATATTCGTTCATGCTTGAAAATATTTAAATCTTTATATGTATTAAATTCAAATGGATGAAGTTTAACTACCACAAACAAATTGTTTTTTTCTACCATTTCTACAAAACTCTCTTCATTTTCATCACCAAAGCCAATTAATTGATTCCACTCTTTATTTGTTTCTTTTTTGTAATTCTTACCTTTCCTCCAAGTCGGAAGATAAAAAATTATATTGCTATTATTGAGTTTTTTATTTACTATTTTTTCAAGTTTATTCAAGCTTCCTTTCTCAAAAAGTAAATCATTACGAGGCATCCCTGTAATTTTATATTTTTTTGCATTACTTGGGAAACAACTGTTAAAAAATGTATTATATAGCTGTGAATAAGATAAGATTAAATGTGTGTTTTCTATTCTTTTTTGTTGATAATTTAAGAACTGATCGTTAACTGTACCTTCATTAATAACTCCCATTTGTTTCAATGGAAAGCCATGCCACATCTCAATATTAATCTGTTCACCTTCATAAATCCCATCGAAATGAGAAGAACAAATCACATCATATGTCTTTAATTCATCGATTTTTTTTTCTTCAATTAACTCCACTTTGTACTTTTCACTTATAAAATTCGGCATGTTTTTGAATAATGAGTATCCATTATAATTAGAATAATTATAATTAATTAACCCAATTTCTAATTTATACTTAGTTTGCTTTTCCTTAATACTAATATTTTTATAAATATCTTCATGCCTAGATTTAGTTAATGCATTGTGTAGAGTATAATCAGTTGGAATAATCTTTTGATAAAAAACCCCTAATTCTAGTAACTGTTGCATTATATCAATTGAATATTGGCTTGCAATAAAAATATAATCAAAGTTGAATTCAGGAATTCTATTTGGAGGAAAAACATCATAACCATGATATTTCTTAAAATGTTTCTTATAATCATTATCAGTAAAACAAATGACTTTAACTTTACTAGTATCTATTGTTGTAAGAAATTTTTCAGCACTACTTCCAGTCCCGAATATTATTATATTTAACATTATTAAAACACCTACTATAAATGTTCTACAAGCGACTCTAATTTTCTTAAATTATCGTTATATTGTTCTACTAACTTATTTTTAATTAAGCTGTAATAGTCAATAGTATATAGCTGAAACATAAATGGATCTTCTAGAATTTTTATTGGAACTAGGACTCTTTGTTTCTGTTCAATTTTCCCATATAAATTTTTAGCAATTTCAAGAAACATTTTTTTGTACATTTTATTTATTGTTTCATAATTCGGCTCATTTTCAATATGATTTTCTGTTAAAATCTTTAAACATCTTAGCGAATCTTTGAACATTCGCTCTTTATTACTATCCTTTGTAACTAAGGAATTCCCTGTTAATCGCCTAAAATACAATGGTTCGGGTAAGTACTTGACTTTATTAATATTTTTAATTAAGTAGTAAAGAAAAATATAGTCTTCAAAATAAGTAAGGTGTTCTATAAATTTATCATTTCCCTTTTCTAACACTTCTTTTTTTACAATAAATAATACCGAATTCCCTCTAAATTTATTTTCATGAATACTTATTTTTAAATATTCGTACCCGCTCATTTTTTTAAAAGGAAGTATGTCACTTCTATCGTAAAATGAAGATATACTAAATTCATAATCCCTACCTCTTTGGTCTAAGTATTCCTTTTCGAGGAAGCATTTTGCATCAAATGTAACGAGATCTACATCATTATGTTCGAATTCCCTAATACATTTCTCAAAAGTTTTTTCATTTATATAATCATCACTATCTAGAAAATATATATAGTATCCATTTGCAAGCTTAAGGCCCATATTTCTTGCAGCAGAGGCTCCCTTATTTTCCTGTCGAAACACCTTAAATCTATTATCCTCTTTTGAATATTCATGAGCAATTTTATAACTATTATCACTTGATCCATCGTCAATTATTAATGCTTCAAAGTTTTTATACGTTTGGTTTTTTAAAGAATCCAAGCAATTTGCGATATAGCATTCGGTATTATACATTGGAATAATTACAGTTATTTTTTTTTTCATTTATTCCCACCATGTTTTTATAATAATTCATTTAGCGAAATAATCGGTTTATCCGTATAGTCTTTTAATTTATTATATATAATATCAAAATCGTAAATCGGTGTTACGATAATTATGTCATAAATTCTATTATGCATTAAAGCCTCTGCACTAATAATTGGAGTTCCCTGAAAACTATCATTGCTTGAATATTGATCAATAAAAATTTTTGTTTTTATATTATTTTGTTTCAAAATTTTAAAAAGAATTCTCCCTATATTACCAGCACCATATATGGCAATCTTTGTGGAGCTATCTAGAGATAAAATATTTTTTACTTCATTTTTTTGCCGAGCTAAATTATAAAGCTTATTTGTTAATTCAACGTATTGTTCATATCTATAAACTGTTTCAAATTCTCGATTAAATATTTCAAACTTAATTATTCTATTACGAAGTATTTTATTGATTTCCATCTTATTTTTTCTACTTAAATTGCCCCATAATATAAACATCTCTCTAATTTTCTTTTCCAACGAAGCTTGTAAATCTCTAGTTAATTTGACAATATTATTTTTGTCAACCAAGTCAATAATATTCTCTATTAATAATATATTTAAATAGTAAGAATAAAATGAATCCTGAATAATAATACTTGTCTTGGGGCAAACTATTTTAAATTTTATTTTTGGTGTTTCTAAAAAGAATTTTGCCTTATTAAAGATTTTTTTTGACGATATTTCTTTGTCTATATAACTATTGACTGTATCAGTATAAAATATGAGGAAATTATTATTTTTATTAAAACGAATAGATCTTAAATTGAATTTCTTAATAAATTCCGTAGAAAAAATGTAGTCTAAGTTTGTGTGACTTTCCCCCAAATATTAAGCCCCTCCTTACATACAGTTTAATATTTTTTATCTCTTTATCATTGTAATTCTTCGGATAGAATGGTGCCACTCAAAACCATTCTTCACTATCCTCCAAAACATATAAATCGATAACTCTCAATCAGTGAAAGTTTCTATTTCAGCACAAATTCCTTTTAATCATCTTCTTATATTCATGATTTGCTCCTTCTATGCTTTGAATGATTATTTTCGATGTATCCTACAATTTCAACTTTACTTATAAAAATTTTGAGCCTTTGCTAAATCCAAATACTAATATTTTTGTTTTCCATACTGCCTACTTTGCATAATTTCACTTGTCTCCTAATAAATAGAAAATTTTTGGAAGAAATCCTTTTTATTAAAAAATAGTTTTGCATTATCTCGAATGTATTCATCTTCCCAGTCCCACCATTTAATCCTATTTAATATTTCTATTTCTTCTTTTGAGAATCTATATTTTATGATCCTTGCAGGAACCCCTACTACAATTGCATAATCAGGAACATCTTTCGTTACAACTGCCCCTGCACCTATTACTGCACCATTACCAATTTTAACTGAAGGTAAAACAATTACCCCTGCTCCTATCCATACATCATTTCCAACAGAAACCTTACCGTTATTTGCTATTTTTTCAATTGGTATAATATCTTCATCATTTAAAAACCCTGGTACTTTCTCAGGACCAAGGACTTGATCCCTTTTGTAACTTAAGAAAGGATGTGTTGTTATACAACTTAGAGAATGATTTGGATTACTTATTTCGGCAGTACGATTTATTGAAGTAAACGATCCTATACTTTCTAATAGAGTTCCTGGGTAACAGAATCTTTTATATCCATAAGTGTATTTGCCTATATTAACACCAGCTATTGTTTTATGCTTTGCTGCTAATCGCCTATCATCTTCAATTTTCAAATTTTCTTCAATCTTCTTTTGGAAATTTTGTTTAATTCTTTGTATTTCATTTAATGCAGGGAAAAAATCAATTAATTCTACATAATTGTATGTTTTAAGTTGATCTGCAATTTCTGTATAAAAATCACTGGCAATTAGAATTTTGATATTTTTATTTCTAGGCAACAATACTTCTCGTGGATTTTCAATTATTTGATTACCCACATAGTTTCCCCACTTTTTTTGATCGTTATCTACAACTCTTAATGAGCTGTATCCTAGTTGTTTAAGGGCAAAGTATGTAAGCTTCCCTCCTTTCCCAGAACCGAATATTACAATTATTTGATTCGATAATAAATTGCTATAATCTAGTAATGTAGTTATAATTCTGTCTAATATCATATGCTCACCTATCGTGTACTTTTTTGATTACAATTTGTTTCAAATTTCATAACTACTACACCAATTCAATCTCACCTATTGATAAAAATTCAGTATCACCATTATTTTCACTAAATGTAAATCTATATCTTTTAAATGAGATATTATTCATAAATGAAAAATATTTTTTTTGTGAATACTGCCAATTTTCCACTCTAGATCTTTCATCTAAAAGAATCCATTTTCCTCCGTCCCATCCTTCTAAAACCCAACTTTTAGGCATTCTTTTTAATGTATTGTAATGAGTGTTTTGTGGGTCTTGACTTAACATAGAATAACAATTTATTACTTTTGGATTATTGAATTCGTATTCGAGCCATCCATGTGTTATACCCTTTTTCGTAGCCCATGCATTTAATACACCCATAATTTTCTTATTAAAAGCTTTAAAAGCTGACCAAGTATTATAATTATTTGAATGAGTAGAACTACAGTAAACTTTACCGTATTCATTTTTATTTGAATTCATTAAAGGTATCTCATTAATTATAATTTCCTTAGATTTATAACCCATTTTATATTCAACCTTATTAATCCCTAAATTTCTATTACAAACATATTTTGAATTACCATTTTCGTCTTCAAAGACTTTGATTAAATAAAAGTCTCCATAAACATCTGTAGAATAAACAGGCATCTGCTGAGTTGTTTCTTCACCAATGTTTGTAATTGTTGCAATACCTTCTATTAGATCACCAGTGAGGTGGCAACGAATTCTATTCCTAACTTTCATCTCTTCCATGCTTGTAACTTCATCGATATGAAAAATGCGTCCGTCAGGATTTATTTGTATACCTTGGAACCCAAACTTTTCTGCTTTGGACATTTCAATAGAAACATCATGTAACTTGTTAGACAATCCTTGTACTTCTAAGACAATTTTTTGAAGGTTAGGAAGCACATTTTCATTAATTGTAAATACTTTTGTAGTAAATGTCTTTATTTTGCCATCTATTATGATTTTAAGATTACTAGCAAACTTAGCATGTTCTGCAGCTATGATTCTTAGTTTTGTTCCTTTAAATCGAAAAATTACCTTTGATCCTTTTGTACTAGATGAGGAAAAAATGTGTTTATTGATTTTTTTAGTTAATTTACCACTACTATAATCATTAAAAATGACTTTTTCCCGTTCCCATTTCCCTTCGAAATGAAAAACTCCGTCATTGTGTTTATATAATTTCCAATTAGTATCAAATAACTCATATAACCTTTGATGAAGTGATTCTTTTACATGTACAATCATCTCGTCGAATACTTCTTTTACTACTTGTAAAAAGAAAGTATGAACTGAAATAATAACTTCAATTTTCCTGATTTGATCTAATTCTGTATAATTCTTTCTAATTATCTTATTTAGTTGTTCATGTTCTACTTGGACGACGGTGCTAATAAATAGTTGATAAAAACCATTACTTATTAACTTCTCAAAGTCTACATTAAATTTATTGAACAATTGATTAATTTGCTTGAAGTTTTTTGATATTTTTTGTTCATCCATTTTTCTCAGTAGAATCAAACATTTACCAAAATCTTGATAAAACTTGTCGACTGCCCGTTCAATTTTTCTCACTTGGTTTAATACTTTTGGATGTTGCAATCTTTCTGTCGTTTTAAACCAAAGTGAATCGACAACCTTTTCCTTCAATTCATCATTTATTATCTTTTCAATAGGAAGGAATGGAGCACCCTTTATCACTGCTCCTCCTTTTGTAGTGTTGATCACTCTTAATTTAGGATTTGCCTCAAGGTAGTCTTCAAAATCCTTTTTCATACTATTTAAACCTAGGCTTGTTTGAATAGGATTACCGTACACGTCTTGAACTGTAATAATATTGCTACCTTCTTTATCTTCTCGAACTTCACCAGACCAATTGCCATATTGAACTCCTTGTGCATAGAAACGTTTGCTTTTAAATGCCAAGTTTTGTCCTGTTAATATAATCATTTTGACCTCTAAAAAATGGGCTATTTGAACAGCTATTAGTGCAACTGTAGTAGCATCAGAAACATCACTATCATTGGCATTTCGTTCTAAATAGAAGTTACTTATTGTATCAACAGATGTCACCACATGAAATTTAGGTCCTTTGTAATTCTCAATGGTTTCATACCCTACGCTCGTACCAAAAATCATAGGTATATTATCTCTTCCTGCGGAGATCATTTCTTTATAAACATTCACATTATTAGGTTGTGGATCATAAGTTATGACAGCATCCGGGACAATATTATTACTCAATAACGCTTTGTTTGCAGATCCAACAGCAAAAATATAAGCTAAGCCATTTTCTTTTATGTATTTTAAATGTTCTATATCATCAGTTAAAGATGGACCCGCTGAAGCAATAATAATTGGTTTTCCCTTAAAGAAACTCTTTTTTTCTTTAATGTTTGGCGTGATTAATGTAGTTGGCAAGTTCATTAAGCTATTTAATATCCATCGCTTTCCAAAAGCTGCTTTCGCGGTTATTGATGAACTAGCTAATTGCAATGCATCTTTATAAATCTCATAAAAAATAGCTGTTTCATCTTTAAATAGTCGGGTATAAGATGGCAGGGTAATTATTAATGACTCTTTTCCCACTATCCCTACTATAGTCTTTATAAAAGTATTAATTGTGATTTCCTCATTCGGTAAATAAAGAAAGCTCATTCTTTCAAAAGGTATATTATCGAGTGAACGACTCTCTAAAAATCGAAGAAATACAAATGGATTATATTCAATTAATGAAAATGTTTTATTTGTATATTGACTCATCAACTGCTCCACATGATAACCTAGTCCCACTCCACAAAAAATGATATGTTCAACCTCGTTCACCTTTCTTTCATATTCACCAATTACTGTTTTCGCCTCCTCTACTGGTGAATATTTACTATGCAAAAATAAAGTTTTATGGTTTTTTTCAATTTTCAAGGTTGGGTTGTCAGTTTTTGTTTTATCTAAAATATAATTTTCTAGTTCGTCATCTTTCTTTATTTTTTCTAGCATCAATTTATATGGTTGCAACCTATTTTCTATTCGCTTTACATTTCTGTCGAAGAACATATTCATCCTCCATTAAATGCCAAATTGATTGGACATCTCTCGTAACTGCTCTATTGTAAGCCATTGTTGATTAGATTCACTTGAATACACAAAGTTTTCTTTAACTTTTTTACCTACTGATTTTTTTCTACTCCACCAGGAAAACTCCGGTGTTATAACATAATAGTCCTCAAATTCTTCAGTATGACGAGCATCATCTGTCGTAATCATTACCTCATGGAGTTTTTCACCAGGGCGAATTCCAATTATTTCGATTTCACAATCAGGAGCTATCGCTTTCGCCAAATCGATAATATTCATACTCGGAATTTTTGGAACAAATATTTCTCCACCATGCATCCGTTGAAGGTTATCTAATACAAATTGAACGCCTTGATCAAGTGTAATCCAGAAACGCGTCATGCGTTTATCAGTGATTGGAAGTTTTCCCATTTCTTTCATTTTATTAAAGAACGGAATAACACTTCCCCGGCTACCGACAACATTACCATAACGTACAACAGCGAACCGTGTTTGCTTACTGCCTACATAGGAATTAGCTGAGACAAATAGTTTATCAGATGCAAGTTTTGTTGCACCATACAAATTAACGGGTGCCGCTGCTTTATCGGTGCTAAGCGCAATCACTTTTTTTACATTACGATCAATCGCAGCCTCAATGATGTTTTGCGCACCGTAAATATTCGTCTTTACTGCCTCAAATGGATTATATTCACATGCTTCCACATGTTTCATCGCCGCTGCATGAATAACAATATCAACCCCATCAAACGCACGGTATAAACGATCCTTATCACGAACATCACCGATAAAAAAACGGATTCGTTCATCTCTGAATTCTTGTGCCATTTCATATTGCTTCAGTTCATCACGACTGAACACAATTACTTTTTTTATTTTTTCTTTTAGCACCCTAGCAATAAATTTTTTACCGAATGAACCCGTTCCTCCAGTGACTAAGATTGTTTTTTCTTCTAACATAGTTAGCCCTCCAAATGATGCTTATTGGCTTAAAAGACCATTTTCGTTATTAATTAACTCCAATACGATAACCTTCCGTATCAATTGTAGTCCGAATAACAGTGCTAAAAGATTCAAAGATTGGAATAATTTCATATAATAGTAAGTCTGCAATCAATATTCCATCATTATTTTCCATTGCCTCTTCTAAACTTTTTAGCACATTGACTAAATTCTCACTTTGTTTCATATAATCGAACCAATTGCTGGGTCTTTTTTTTGTACCATCAATTATTTGAACTGCTTGATTCAACCACAGCATACCTTCTAGCAATTGGGAGAATTTACTCCAGCTTTCTGAAGTGGGATTCTGATAAAAATCTTCCGTTAAAATTTTCACTTCTGGAATTGCACGATAAATATAATCTTCCGCTGTCAGCAATAAATCATTAACAAACTCCCCGATCGTCTTTGTTACTACTTCCAGTTGATCTATCATATGGAGTTGGCCCTGTAAATATTGTCTTGGATCCTCATAAACTTCGACACCATCAACAATAAGGTGACTAAAATAAAATTCATCTGATAATAATTTGTTGATTTTATCTATTACAGTTTCAACTGTTGAATAATCTTCAAGCTGTATAGTTTGTTCTTGAAATATTAGTTTCATAAATCGGAATGCCTCCGTTAATTGTTTTATTACATATTATCATACCTATTTAATATATCGACAAAATTCGAGTAGAGTTAAGACTAGTTCGGGTTGAAATTGTTTACATTATTACATTGTCAAATATTATCTATGCGAGGCAAAAAAGGTTAATAAATGATAGTAATAAAATAGGGGCATTTAAATAGAAGATAACTTTAATCATATTCGTTTGTTCGAATACTAGAATTAAAGATAGTGTATTTCTAGAATATTGCTCTTTCTTTATACTTATAAAACTGAGCAAAAAAACGAATCCCAGCGACGCCAGGATTCGTTTTAATAAAAATTAACGAAGTAACTGCAATACTCCTTGTGGAGCTTGGTTAGCTTGCGCAAGCATAGCTTGAGCTGCTTGTGAAAGAATAGAACTCTTAGTTTGTTCCATAATCTCTTTCGCCATATCGACGTCTCTAATGCGTGATTCTGCTGCAGTTAGGTTTTCAGAAGAAGCTCCAAGGTTGTTGATTGTGTGTTCTAGGCGATTTTGGAACGCACCTAAGCTTGAGCGTTGAGCAGAAACTGTTTCAAGTGCATTGTCAATTGCTTTAATTGCTGCAGTAGCTTTTTCATGGTCTGAAACATCTAGGGCCGCTCCAATTTTTGTGTTATCTGTACCGTTATTTACACCATCATCAGCTGCATATTTTGCCTTGTCTACTTTAGTACCTTTAGTAAGTGCACCAACTGACGCTCCAGAAACATGGCTTGAATTTTTAGTCCCAACAAGACCAAGTGCCTCTGCATCCATTTTAAAAATTTCTACTTCCATTGCTTGTGACATATTTGCACCAATTTGGAAAGTAGCCGTGAATTTAGTACCCGCTGCTCCACCCGCTGCTCCACCGCTTAATAATGCTTTCGTGTTGAACTCGGTAGTATTGGCAATACGGTTAATTTCGGAAGTTAATTGGTTAATTTCTTTTTGGATTTCTCCACGATCTGTTGCAGTATTTGTGTCATTCGATGCTTGAACTGCTAGTTCACGCATACGTTGAAGGATTGAATGAGTTTCATTCAATGCACCTTCAGCTGTTTGGATTAAAGAAATTCCATCTTGAGCATTACGTGTAGCTTGGTCTAGACCTTTTACTTGTGCACGCATTTTCTCAGAAATTGCTAATCCAGCTGCATCATCGCCAGCACGGTTAATGCGAAGACCAGAAGATAATTTTTCCATTGATTTTGATTGTGCATTAAATGCAGCACCTAATTGACGATGCGTATTCAAAGCAGCAATGTTATGATTGATAATCATACCTTTTTTTCCTCCTTGAATGTGCGATTCACTTCCTTGTGAATCGTGTGTTTATTTTTGCGAATGTTGAGGGTCGGCCGCACCCTGTGATTCGCTTCACTAGTAATATCGTCACTGTTCATGAAAGTTTAATAGTTTTTGACGATATTTTTATAAAAAATAAAAAACTGTCAATTCACCTTTCGATTGACAGTGGTTAATCTTCGTTAATCTTATTTATTTTTTCGCCTTCGCTAATATTCCGAATAAATCACTTACTTCTGCAGATGCCATGGTATTCTCACTTTGGATATTCATCCACACTTCTTTACGGTGTATTTCCACATGCTTTGGAGCGTTAATACCAATTTTGACTTGATCGCCTTTTATAGAAGCAATTGTGATTTCGATGTCGTCGCCAATTTGAATGGACTCGCCTTTTTTTCTTGTCAGTACGAGCATCTCGTCACCTCTTTGCCAGTTGCCCCAAGAGCGGGTGCTTTGTTTTATAGTTTTCGTTGTTTAAGATAACTTGTTTAGCTCTATTTGTATTTATATTAACAACTATTGGTGCTTGTAAATTAGCTGTGCTCTCTTCAAATGGATCTTGCACAGTTAAAATTACGAAGGCACTTACATCTGCTTCGCTTTTTATCTCCAATTGTTCTACTGTATTTTCATCTAACATAATATTATATTTTTCAAAAAAACTATACGGATCAGCGATAACGAATGCTAGCCCAGCTGTTTCAACCGATTGCATAATCGAAACCGAAGTCATATCAGGCAATGGCAACAAAGTAAATTTCTTTTCTTCCGGGAATCCAGGGATGCCTTTTTCAAACGTCAAAATTTCATTTTCTTGGATTTCGACTTCGCTGTGGTATTTAGTTTGTATATACATAAGTTCACGCTCCACTTTCTATTTTACAAAGTCAATTTTCAGGCTGTTTTGTTGTCTTAAGTAGATATTTACATCACCTGGCACGTACGAAATAATGGGTTTTCTTATTCTGGCATCAATAACTGGTTTTCTTGTCTGAAATTGAATATCTGTTTTACCAGGCTCATAATGAATGATAACAGAAAAAGGTGATGGTACCCAATTGATATTCGTATCAACGGGTGGTGGATTTGCTTTTCGCTTCGCCTGCTCAACCAAAACATCTCGTCCTGAATGAATATCAAGCATTTCATTACCTTCTCTAGCGACGCGGGCAATTCCTTCTAAAAGCTTCTGTCTTCCACGTTGCGCATTTTCTCTCACACGTTGAAAAATACTTTTGATATCCATATCTTCCCATGCTTGCGATTGATCAATCGTTAATCGGCCTGGAATTGTTCGCATTTTCATGTCAGCTTGTGGCTGCTCAATATGAAGATCAGCATTTGGCTGCTGTATCGATTGTCTAGCAGATACTGTCTCCATTCCTATTTTCGCAAACTGGGATTCCATTCTAATTTGTGGGATTTGCACGTTCACCAAGCCCCTTCATTGTAAATGTAAAGGGATGTCCCAAACTAAGAGAGCATCCCTTCTATCTTATCTTAAAAAATCCATTAATGTCGGTTGAATGATTCGCGCACCAACAGACATTGCTGCAGTGTGAATTGCTTCTTGTTGTTTGAATTCCATAACAACCTTTTCAAACTCAATGTCCTCATTATCAGACATAATGCGTTTGGCGATAATTTCTTGGTTATCGATTCGTTCTTCCATGAAATCAAGACGATTTGTCCGAGCTCCTAGCTCTGCTCTTGCAGAAAGCATTCTATCAGCACTACCATCTATTTTGTCTAAGAATCCACCGACAGCTTGCGAATCTCCATTTCCAAGAGCTTCTTCAAGCTCATCCAACATTGTAAAAATGCTATCATTACCTGTGCCAAATACACTTTCTCCAAGCATGTTAACAGGAACATAAATCCCTTTAGCAAGTTCAAACTCAACATTATTAGTATTAAAATTAACTACACCTTCTGCATCAATAGGAGGAGTTAATGTATCTGTCCCATTGAAAATATATTTATTTCCAACTTTTGAATTAGCAATTGATTTTATATGGTCCTTTAGCTGGGCTATTTCTTCCTTTATTGCCTTTAATTGACCTTCATCATAAGTTTCGTTACTTGCTTGCACGGTCAATTCGCGAATCCGCGCTAGTACTTTACTTGCTTCCCCAATTGCCGAGTCCGTTGTTTCCACCCAGTTATGCGCTTCAGAAAAATTGCGTTTAAATTGCTCGACTTCAATGACATTCATGCGATAAAACATCCCTTTCATCGCAACGACAGGGTCGTCGGATGGACGAGAAATTTTTTTCTGAGTTTGGACTTGCGTAAAAAGCTTATCAAGACGACTATAGCTTTGGTTTATATTAGTCATGACATTTTTAGCTATCATTCCATTAGTTACGCGCATGGCTCACACTCCTTATCTACCGACATTCCCCATGCCGTTAATGATTTTATCCAGCATTTCATCTACAACTGAGATCATTCTTGCAGATGCTGCATATGCATGCTGAAATTGAATTAAGTTGGAGAATTCTTCATCAAGTGAAACTTCACTTATCGATTTCCGGTTATTTTCTACAGAATTTAGCAGAACCCCTGTATTGTAATAAAGGCGATTCGCTTGCTGGCCTTTTACCGCTAGGACACCTATTATTCCTTCGTAAAATGATTGTAGTGTGCCGGATTCGATTTGAAGACCCGTTATATTTAAATCTTCAATTTCCCAATTTGTAATTACTAGGTCCTTTACCTTACCAAGTTCCAATGCATTTTGTCCGTTACCTTTTTCATTTGCCACAGAAGATGCTGCTACTTGTGAAGGAAGTTTAATTTTTACACTTATAGAACCTGCTACACCTTTATAATCGCCCGAATCAGGTAGATTAAAAAAGTCCCCACCTTGAGTTCCATTCAAATCGAAGCCTTTTTTATGAACCTCATTAAAAACTTTAGCAAACGAATAAGCATATTTATCAAGTTGATCAAGGATTTCTGGATATAATCCAGTACCATCGTCATTTCCATATGCATAAATGAGTGCTGCTAATTTGCCTTTTCCCTCTGAAAGTGAGAGTTTATCAATATCTTCTAACTTAGTTGTTTTTTCCCCATCAACTAGGTTTATTCGGTTTCCTCTAGCATCGATAATAAAGACATTCCTTCCACCCTCAGCAATGTCTAAAGAGTTACCTCCATAATGAATGTCAGTCGTTTCAATTGGGACTAGTTTTGACAGTTCATCAATCAAACGATCCCGCTCATCGTATAGATCATTCGGCAAATAACCATGAGGCTCTACCTCACTAATTTGCTTATTAACAGAAGCAATTTGAGTAGCGAGATTATTGATTTGGGTTACTGTTGCATCTAGCTCTTTTTTCGTATCATTTCGAAGCGTTGTTAATGAACGGGATAAGTATTGGAAGGTTTCCACTACTCCAGTCCCACGTTGGATGACGACCCTTCTTGCCCCTTCGTCTTCTGGATTTGTACTTAAATCCTGTAACGCTTGCCAGAATTGAGCCATAGCTTTCGATAATCCGTTTTCACTTGGTTCATTCATAACGTCTTCTATTTGAGAAATAGATTTAGCCAACGTCTCGTAATAGCCGAACTGATTATTTTCTCCACGAAACTGTTCGTCGACAAATCGATCGCGGATTCGTTGTATTGTTCCATCTTTCACTCCGGTTCCTAATTGTCCCGGGATTTGCGGACGATTCATCGACGCCGCTGGATATGGTTTCGTTGTTTCAAAATTTACTCGTTGGCGAGTGTATCCAGGTGTATTCGCATTAGCGATATTATGGCCAGTTACGTAAATGGCACTTTGTTGTGAATACATACCACGCTTGGACGTTTCGAGGCCCATAAATGTAGAACGCATCGCCTGTCCTCCTTTTATTGTCTATGCTTTTGAATCAAAAACTGATCGACCTGTTAGTGCGTTTTCGCTAGCTTCACCCTGTGACTTTGTATAGTTGGGCAGTTCAGGTTCAGGTGAGAGCAAATCAAGATTTAAGTTAATAAATTGCAATGAATATTGCAGTAGTTGCTGGTTGAGTGTATTCGTTTCCTGCAACTCTGATATCACATTGGACAGCTTTACTTGTAAAATGGAAAGCGTATCTTTGTTTGGACCTTCCAGTTGTTGAATAATTTGCGAAATCGTCGCTGTTTTATCGTCATTTGTTAAAATAGCGGTTGCTTGCTGTCTCTTGTTTTCCGTAATTTGTATGGAGGTTACAAGCTTTTGTTCTTCACGAAGCAACTTGTCCAAACTTTTTATATCATTTTTTTTAAGGGCTTCCGTTTTTTCCAATGCTGCATTATGCAACTGTTCATGTAACCTAAGCAGCTTTTCCATCGATTCTATGAGTAGCTGGACCGACATGTATGAGGTCCCTCCTCTTAAGTGTATATGTTTATGAGTAGTCCTTGGATTTCACCGACTAGACTAAGGATTTCAAGCCCTCTTTTTTCTTTGTCAAGGACAGTATTTGCCAAATCAATCAGCTTTTTGTCCACTTCTTTTACGATTTTGTATACCTTTGTACGTCCGCGCCAATCAAGACCACGTTGCTCCTCAAGCTGTAGTCCGTTCTTAACGGCATCATCCATAAAAGATTTGACGAGCTGCTTATATTTTTTAAAATCTTCGATTGTCTGCGATTTAGCAAGTTTCTGGCCTTGCGCTTCGATATCCTGGCGAAGTTGGGCCATCCGTTCATAAACGATATTTTCGCGACCTTTCGCCATTACTTCGGAAAATCTAATCGATTCCGTTGCTTGCTGTTCTTTTTTCTGTACGCTATTGATTCCAGTTTTTTCGACCCTACGCACTTCCATGAAGATCACTCCGGATTTTTTGATACTTATTACATAATATTGAAAGTTTATTATCGATTATAAATCGATAACTACAGATATATTCCATTTTACTACCGATTCTTAGTAGATTACTTTCTGAATATCAGCACTATATTACCGAAAGCCCAGCCTCCCCAGTTAAGAAAGGCTGATCAACACTAAAATTATTGCAACAACTGTAAAATTCCTTGCGGCAACTGATTAGCTTGTGCCAACATCGCTTGTCCTGCTTGGTTCAATATATTATTTCTCGTAAAGTTAGTCATTTCAAGAGCCATATCAAGGTCGCGAATACGAGACTCTGCTGCAGTTAGGTTTTCGTTTGCAGTCTGAAGGTTAGTTACAGTATGTTCGAGCCGGTTTTGGTAGGCTCCGAGTTTAGCGCGTTGTTCTGATACTATTTTAATAGAATTATCGACAGCTGCTATTGCATCGGATGCACTCGATGCAGTGGAAACATCAATTGTTTCTATTTCCAGACTTTTCGAATTCATTGTTTCTAGTTCTACAGTTAAGTTTTCTGTACTATTTGCTCCAATTTGGAAAACTAGTGATAATGCAATTGCACTACCAGATACAGAGGTAGCTCCATTTAAAAGAACTTTCTGGTTAAATTGAGTCGTCTCCGCTATTCGGTCAATTTCTTCTCTTAGCTGCTCGATTTCTAAATGGATAGATCCTCTATCCTCATCCTCCAACGTCCCATTAGCCGCCTGAACACTCAACTCGCGCATCCTCTGTAAAATCGCATGTGTCTCATTCAATGCCCCTTCCGCAGTCTGAATCAAAGACACTGCATCCAACGCATTTCGCTCCGCCATACCAAGTCCGCGAATTTGCGAGCGCATTTTTTCAGAGATAGCTAGTCCAGCAGCGTCATCCGCCGCACGGTTAATGCGAAGTCCAGATGAAAGTTTTTCTAAGCTTTTTGATGTGCTTCCCATTGTTTGGGATAGGTTTCGGTATGCGTTTAACGCTTGTATATTGTGATTGATTCTCATGTTTTTCTTCCCCTTCATCGATTAATCGCGGCTTGTAACCATGACGTTTTTTTCGTAGGCGCTTGTCTTTCGATAGAGTTCACGCTGTCCATCTGTAATTTCCATAAGCATGGCTTCATTCCAAGCACTTGCTAATTGCTCCAAAATGCTTAAAACTTCCTGCAAAATCGGAATGTCCTTTTTCAAATTGCCCATGATCACTTGGTTTGCCATATAGTTATAGAGCGTATCAAGTTGGTTGGCGATTGTGCCAGCTTCGTAATTTAATCCAACTCCAAGGCGCTCGATGATGTCATTCACTTTTTGAAGCTTTGTGTTGGCTTCCGGATATTTTTGCGTTTCAATGCACTCGATCGCTTCATTTAAATGACCGATGCATGCTTCATATAGGAATGCAGTTAGTTGTTGAGGTGTTTTTTGATAGATTAATTCTTTCGTTAAAAAATCCATTTTCCTGCCTCCATTCATATTACATATCGGATATTTCAATTATTTTTTAATAGCTTCTGTCCATTTCCTCAAGTAAAAGTAAAATTTCCGCTATAACAGAATACAGCTGAGGTGGGACATTGTCACCTAGGTCAATATCGAGCAATTGTCCTACTAAGCTAGCATCTTCTTGCATCGCTACCCCGTGTTCCTTCGCAAGCTCCATGATTTTCATAGCGACTGCCCCTGTTCCTTGGGCAACCACTTGAGGAGCATTACCTTGCGATTCATCGTAGCGAATGACGGCAGCAGATGGTCCATTTTTCAAACGCCGATTTTTTTGATTAAAATATGATGGCATCATACTGAAAAATCATACCCTCTTTCTGTAAAACTAGGGGTCTTACTTTGCTCTCTTCTCTCCCCCGTTTTTTCTAAAGGAGTCAGTCTAGCGAATTGGATTGTACTAATGTTATAGCCAATTTCCGATAGTCTTCCTTTTGCTGCTTTTACTAAATGTTCCATTTTATTTTGAAAATCGAGTCGATCATTTTTTATCGTTACGGACAAGTTTTTATCAACTGCTGTCAATAAAATGCCGACATCTCCCATCCGTTTTGTTTCGAGTAAAAAGTATAAGCTGCAATTTTCCCAATCAATTTTTTGCTTCGTCTGGCTGGATTTTAAAAATACTTTTACGTTCTCCAATTGATCTCGCAAAATAATCGGAAGTGTAAATAGCATCGTTTGCAGTCCTGAGTTGTCTGTCTTACTCATAAGCTGCTGCCCTGTTAAGTTATTCAATGCCTGCTCCGCTCTTTGACTTACCGCATTATTTCCTTCAGCTTGGATTAATCTTAGTAAACTATTTTTTAAAGAGGCGTCATCTGTTCGGGATCCATCACCTGAAACGAGGCGGTGAGCGATATCAGAATCATAAGTTAGCCCCAATCGTCGAATATATTCTAACGCATGGCGCGCAGTTGGTTCCTGCCTTAACATTTGGTAAGGCTCTTCAAATGAACGAACGATCTCTTTTTCGAGTGGAAGCCGCTCCAAATTTATCATTTCTTTTGACACAAAATGTTGCACTCGCTGATCAGAAGGCTGGAACATCAATTTATCTACCGTATTTCTTACTTGAGTTACGATTTCGCTCGCTTTCGTAAAATCCCCTTTTCCAAGAAGTTTTCTCGCTTCATGGAGTTGAGAGCTTGCTTGCATCAACTTTTTTTCTGTCCCCATGTCGGTATATAACATAAAGTCGCTCTTTAAAATTGCATTGTCTAGTTGTTTTATGACTGCTTCAAGAGACTGCCTAGCTTGTATAGGAGATTGTCTTAAAAGATTTTCCGTAGTCCGTAACGTATTCACGATGTCTCGCTTGATTGCTTTAAAATCAAGAGCTGCTTGCGAAAGTTTTTTCGTAATGGTCGTGACAATCAGATCCCGGGATTGTACGGGAATGGTAGCTAAAATCTCATTGCTCATTCGATACGCAAATTCCGCTTCTTGTTCGGGTGCATCATTTTCGGCTAGATTAGTCAATGTTGTTGCGAGTTCCTGCCTTGCAGCTAATTCCCTGCCTGACGAATGCAACTGCTCTGCCTTTTCTACAGCCTGGCTCAATGATTCAGGAATTTCCTGCATCCCATTAATAAGTTGCAAAACCGTTGAAAGATTAGGGGTAGTTCTCACTTGTTTCAACGCTTCGCGAATGGCAGCTTGATATGCATTTGACTCGGAAGGTGCGCTATTTCCTTGGTAAATCTGCTGAGTACCTGGATAAGCTTCATTTCTTATTAATGAAGGATTTTCCATCTTAAAATCCGGATCCAATTCCGATGCTAGGTCATGCAACACTGCTCCAAGTGCGCGCCCGTGCAAAGCTTCATGCACTGCTTTTATTTGCTGTGGATTAAAATCAAGGTTTTTCCTAGCCATATTAATAATCGTTTCAAGTCTTTGTTCAGGTGTGCCAGGACCTTTTTCTATGTAAGCTCGAATGTTGTTCAATGTTTCTCTATTGATTGGAATATGATACTGATTCAGAACTTGAATCGCCTGCCGTACATTTTCAGGAAGGGCTGTGCTTGCACCACGATCGACTGTAGGTGCCGTTTGTGTCGCGACCGCTTTTACAACAGGGATTTCTTGTTTCATATCCATTACTTGCAGCGTAATTTTTCCTGATTCAGGCATGTTCCCATCGAATTTTACATGCAAGTCCTGACCCTTAACCTGAACAATCGCTTCATTATTCGGAAGCTTTTCCTTTACAGTTGCGGTGTATGTTCCGCCTTCTTTGATCGTTACAGGGGTATCGGTTTGCGGTAAAATAGCTGTTTTCGTTTCGTTTTGAATTTGCATAATATCAATCTCCTTCCAGAGACAGTAGTAAAAAACAAAAGAATCTGCCCACCCAAAGATTCTGGGGCAGATTCCCTTTTATCTTGGATTCTCGAAATGACGGCAGCTTTAAATAGAGCCATAAAAAGACCCTCTTTATTTGCCGCGTTTCATTAGCTGCTCCTCCTTGAGCCATGCTTCGAATCCGTTCGATCTGTCGCTACTTTTTTTATTGTCGGTAAAATTTCGCTATGCTTTTAGCAACTTCCTTTACGTCTAATTTATAGTTGCCGTTTTGCACTTGATTTTTTAATTCCGCCACTCGCATTTCTCGTTCTTTAACGATTGACGGCAGTTTCTGCATTTCTTTCGCTTCAGCAGAAATTTCCACTTTATCTGTTTTACCTGTTGTCTGAATTTTTTCCGGTTTATTCAGCTGTTTTTTATACGGATTGGCATCCACATGTCGAAATGGATTAATCTTCATTACGTCCCTCCTAACTTTCCATCTAAGGAAAAGCGCAGTAGTTGGAACACATTATGTCTTATTATTATTGCTTTAACTACGCTATCTATGTCTTGTACTTTTATTATCGGTGGTCTACAAAAAAAGTTTAACAGGAAATTGTCGCCAATTTTCTACTATCTTCGCCGATCTTGTGAGTAATAAACGGCTTTATTCAATTTTTCAAGGCGTTCCTGCTCTTTTTCATATATGTCTAACTCACCTTTAATGCCTGTTTTACAGTCGTCACAAAGCTTACCTTCTTTAATAATATTCCCACATCTATCACAAGGATAACCTAAGTTTGGAAATTGTGTCGTATGTAGACGACCACGCTTCAACCATTTATATAGTAGTTTTTCGGGTGCTCCGGTAGCCTCCGAAACTCTTTCGATTCTTGAAGCCCTGTTCTCTTGCTTTCGTAAAAATCGGTACACCTTATCAAAAAGTGCTTCTTCTTCGCGATAGCACTTATCGCATACATCACGAACTGAATTTTTCACAAAGATTTCGCCACAGTTTGGGCAGTTTAATAAATCCATTGAAAAATCCCTCCTTCATTCGCTGTTCTTATTTTTTATATCGGCAACATCACAAGTTTTTTAACGGTTTTCTGAAAGAAGTCTCCCATCCTCAAGGAATGTGAAGGGTATCAACCCAATGAGTAGGTGGGAGATGAATTTCGGTTGGCGATAGCCAAAAATCTCTCACTATGATACAATCAGAACAAACGTTCTGTTAAAATGAGGTCGGAGTATGACTAAGCAATATAAAGCTTTCCAATTTCGTTTGTTGCCAAATAAGGTTCAAGAAGTATTACTCACCAAAACTTTCGGTTGTGTCCGTTTTGTTTATAACAAAATGCTAGAAGAGCGTATAGAAACATATGAAAAATGCAAAGATGATAAAGAAATGCTTAAAAAACAAAAATTTCCGACTCCTGCTAAATACAAAAGTGATTTTCCATTTTTGAAAGAAGTGGATTCATTAGCTTTAGCTAACGCACAGATTAACTTACAAAATGCATATAAAAATTTCTTTGAAGATCGTGCTGAATTTCCAAAGTTCAAAAGCCGAAAGAATAAGCAATCTTATACAACGAATATGGTAAACGGAAATATAAAACTGAAAGCTGGTCATATCAAATTACCTAAACTAAAACTTGTAAAAATAAAACAACATCGGGAAATCCCCGCTGACTACAAGATAAAATCCTGTACGATTACCAAAACAAAGTCGGGAAAATACTATATTTCTATTTTGACAGAATACGAGAAAGAGATTACTCCAGCTATCATTCAGCATGTGGTGGGATTAGATTTTTCTATGGATGGTCTTTACGTCGAAAGCGAACAGGGTAAGAAAGCCAATTACCCAAGGTTTTATCGACAATCATTAGACAAACTGGCAAAAGAACAACGAATTCTTTCTCGAAGAAAAAAAGGTTCCCTTCGTTGGGAAAAACAGCGTATGAAAGTCGCAAAACTCCAAGAAAAGACGGCTAACCAACGCAAAAACTTTCTGCATCATAAGTCAAAAAAATTATCAACAAACTATGATGCTGTTATTATGGAGGACTTGGACATGAAAGGAATGTCGCAAGCCCTCCACTTTGGAAAAAGTGTTCATGATAATGGTTGGGGAATGTTCACCGGGTTCCTACGATATAAGTTGGAAGAGCAAGGAAAACAGCTTATCAAAATTGACAAATGGTTCCCTTCTACTAAAAGATGTTCCCACTGTGGCGCGGAGAAAGAAATGCCATTATCAGAACGTGTATATCAATGTTCTTGCGGTTTTGTACTAGATCGTGACCATAATTCAGCAATTAATATCAAAAGGGAAGGACTACGCATGTTAGCAAAAAGCATAACGATCAAAACTCTTGGAACAAGAGGGTTAGCTCGGTCAACTTAGTCAGCTAGTAAAAGTGGCTATTACCCGAGAAGCCCACAACTTCAAGCAGACCGAAAGGTTAGCTAAGTGGTGGGTAGTTCACCCCCTAGCGACTGTCAATGATTGAACTTGATTAGCGCCAGCTTCTTTTAAAATTTTGGCAGCCTGCCTTAACGTGGATCCTGTCGTGTAAATGTCGTCGATGAGGAGGATATTTTTTCCCTGAATGATGTTGGTGGGCTCTTTTAATTGAAACACTTGCTTTTGGGTAATTCGCTCGTCGCGAGATTTTTTTGATTGCTTCTCTGAGTGGGTTCGGATGAGGAGGTCGAATGCGGAGAACCCCGCTTCACGCGCGAGAGCCTCTGATTGGTTGAACCCACGTTCTTTAATACGTTCTTCACTGAGTGGAATGGAAACGAGTATATCATGGTCGAGGTATTTTAATTGTGAGGAGATTTCTTTGGAAAAAGCTTTTGCCAACTCATAATCACCACGGAATTTGAAGCGCGCAATGAATTCTTTTAAAAAATCATTATATATAAAGATTGAGAAGTTTTTATCAAGGGTGCTTTTCAATTGTGGGTCCTGCTCCCAGCGAATACAGTCTAAACAAGTGTGGTCTGTGACGAATTTCGGATCCAGTTCTTTAATAGGTCTTGAACATATATCGCACAGGTATCCCTTGATAAGTTCTAGCTTTTCTCTACATTTCTGACATAACGCTGGCTCCTTTTTAGGAAAAATGATGTTAATCCAATCTATTTCATTCATTATAAGTGCATCGCAATATAGGCAATGGTTTGTCAATTGTCCATCATCCCCTTTTTCAAAGCTTCTTTGTTCATATTATCAATATGGATAAGGGCGCGAATCATTGCTTTCGTGCGTCCGTGGTGGAAAAAAGTAATTTCTCCGCTAGGAAACTCCGAACTGCGTCCGACACGTCCGGAGATTTGAACGAGTGCGGCTTCTGTAAAGATGTCATCCTCCGCTCCAAGGACCGCGACATCGATATTTGGGAACGTCACACCTCGTTCTAAGATAGTTGTCGTGAGTAGTAGTGGTATCTTTTTTCGGCGCATTTTTTCAACTTTTTCTTTTCTGTAGAGATCTTCTGCATGAACGGATTCAATTTCTGGATGGAGTTTGCGAAAAAGTGGGAGGGCTTTTTCCATTAGTTCAATATGGGGTAAAAATACGAGTGCCTGCTTGTTCGAAGTGATTCTTTTTTTGACCCATGCTTCTACATTGTTGGGAATTCGTCCTTTTTGAAATTGCTTCCTCCAATCGCCGCACCATTTAAATGTTGGGACTGGCAATGGTTTCCGATGATAACGGGAAGGGATTTTAATGTGATTTCTTTTACTGTACTTGCATTCGGCCTGCCATTTTTCATTTGGTGTGGCGGTTAGGAAGATGCGTGCCGCGGTGTTTTTTGTGGATTTTTTCACGGCCCATTGTAAGCTTTCATCATAAGAAAAAGGAAACGCATCGACTTCATCGACAATCATGACATCGAAAGCTTTTTCAAAACGCATGAGCTGGTGTGTCGTTGAGATAGTGAGTGGTGCGTAAACGTGGCGATCTTCGGTGCCACCGTACAATGCCACGACTTTTGTATGTGGAAAGACTTTTTTAAAGCGGGGTGCTAGTTCTAATACGACATCTGTTCTTGGAGTGGCAATGCAAATACGGTAGCCTGAGAGAAGTGCTTTATCAATTGCTTCAAAAAGCACCTCTGTTTTCCCCGCTCCGCAAACCGCCCAAATCAAGATGTCTGTTTTTGTGTGTACAGCTTGGATAGTTGCTTGCGATGCCACTTTTTGGCCTGGTGAGAGTTGACCATTCCATGATAAATAGGTGTGGCGAAACTTTGTTGGTAAATTGGATGGTGTTGGGTGAGAGATTTTTTGACGCGGAATTTTGAATGTCTTTTTTCGTAGGCTACTTATAGGAGGGCCGCTCCATGTGTATAGAGGAGTACATGATGCCACTCGTCCCATCATGATGCACTTTCGGCAATAAAAGCAGCCTGCTTCGTTTTGGCAATTGGCACATGGAAAATTCGCAAACAGCCTCTGAGTAGAATTCGCACATCGGTTGCAATGCCATCTTTTTGATTTTTTAACTATACCCGGAATGGTATTAATGTTTCCAATGGAGATTTGCTCGTCCAATTTTTCCCGAGGAAAGGGGATTTCTGAAGCAAGAAGGGAGCGACCGGAGAGAAAGAGTTGAAGGTCGGGAGTGAGATTTTTCATCAAATCACCTCGAGGATTATTTTATAAAAAAACAGTGGGAAGGAGAAACAACCCACTGTTATTTTTTCGTCCAGCAAAGTCCCATTGCACCTTCACCGAGATGGGTGCCAATGACAGGGCCAAAATAGCTGATTGTAAATTCAACATTCGGATAAAGCGCGGATAATTCATTTTTCCAGACCGCAGCATCTTCAACACGATTCGCATGGATGATGGTTGCTTGAAGCGGTTCTCCTTTTCGAGCATCCTCGCCAAGCAATTCTTCGATGCGTTTCATCGCCTTCTTGCGCGTGCGGATTTTTTCAAACGGAACGATGACTTTATCTACGAAATGGAGAAGTGGTTTAATGTTTAACAGGCTGCCAATTAAAGCCTGTGCGCTCGAAAGTCTTCCACCGCGCTGAAGATGAGATAGGTCATCTACCATAAAATACGCTCTCATAGATGCTTTTAGATCATCCAAGCGAGCTAGTATTTCATCCGGGGTCTTGCCTTCTTGGGCCATTATAGCAGCTTCTAGTGCATAGAAACCTTGAGCCATGCAGCTGATCTCGGAATCATACGGGTACACCTTGGCACCTTCTATTACATCGGCGGCTGCAACCGCTCCTTGATACGTTCCGCTTATGCCGCTCGAAAGATGGATGCTGATAATCGCATCGTATTCTTTCGCTAATTCATTGTACAATTCCTCAAACTCCCCAATCGGCGGCTGGGTCGTCGTTGGAAGCTTTTGCCCATTTCTAACCTCTTCATAAAAATCATTTGCAGAAATATCAATCTCTTCACGATACGTCTCACCATTAATAACAACAATCAAAGGAATCATATGTATATTTAAAATCTCACGTATATGCTTCGGTATATAAGAAGTACTATCAGTCACAACCACCGTCTTCAAAAATATCAACCTCACTAACTTCCATGTTCTTCTCCCCATTCTATCCAATTAAACCATATTTGAAAAGAGGCATTTCGAGTGGGGACATGGTCATTGGTGAGAGGGATTTTTGATAGAGTTGCCTTAGGTGTAACTTAATAGAGTGGGAGCAATCATTTGAATACAGCTTTTTAATAGTTTTTCTTACGAGGAGGCGCTTTGAACCTTTCAAACGGACTTTTAAAGTGGTTTTAGTATAGGAAGGGGCACTTTGATTGTTTCAAACGGACACTTGTTTGGTAGCGCCTGAACAGAGTAACATTCTATGATTCATCGTGACCTCGACCGCGACTTTTCTACAATAAAGGGCACATTGGAGTACCAAGCGTGACCTCAACACAGTTTTTAAATACAACATTGAACACTTTCCTATTAAAAACAAAAAAAATCCATTCAAACTTAGTCTGAACAGATTTTTTCCAAACGTTTAGATTTTTAGCGAACTTCTACCCAACCATTTTTGATAGCTGTGACGACGGCTTGGGTGCGGTCGTTAACGTTCATTTTTTGTAGGATGTTGCTTACGTGGTTTTTGACTGTTTTTTCGCTGATGAAAAGTGTTTCGCCAATGCCGCGGTTGCTTTTTCCGTCGGCGAGGAGCTGGAGCACTTCGCACTCTCTGCTTGTCAACAAATGAAGCGGGATTTGAACTTCTGGTTGTTGGTAGCCGCCGCTGCTATTTGTTTGATTTGCCAGTCTTCTATATTCTCCAATAAGTTTATGTGTAACCTTCGGATGTATGTATGATCCGCCATCAGCGACAATTTTTACAGCCTCTATCAGTTCATCAGAATCCATTTCTTTCAGCATATAGCCTGAAGCCCCAGTTTTTAATGCATGTGTCACATAAGCTTCATCATCATGGATTGATAGAATCATTGCTTTTGTTTCTGGATATGCCTCTAATAGCTGACGTGTTGCTTCAATACCGTTTGTCATTTTCATATTAATGTCAAGAAGCACGACATCTGGCGAATACTTTTCTACTAGTTCAACTGCATCGGAGCCATCCTCTCCTTCGGCTACGACAGTAAAAGATTTTTCAAACTCAAGGATTCTTTTCACTCCTTCACGAAACAATTGATGATCATCAATGATTACGATTTTCGTTGTCACTACTAATTCCCCCTCAAGCTTCTATGTTTAGCATTTTTCTTGTTTCATAGGATGTAATATATTACACTTTGGCTGTTTTAGCAAAAGGTTGTTACTCTAATCAATTAGGAGCTACCCTCAATCCAATAATGGAATTTGCATAGTGATAGCAGTACCTGTCAAAGGACTTGAGTCAATGGAAAGGACACCTTCCAAGATAACGATTCGCTCCTTCATGCCAATTAATCCAAACGAACCACTTTTCTTTTCATCGGGATTAAATCCAACACCATTATCTTTCACGACAACATTTATACTGTCGCGTCTTCTTTCGAATTTCACCACTATCTCACTGGCTTTCGAATGCTTCAGAGCATTCTGAACCGACTCTTGAATGAGGCGAAAAAGCGCTACTTCATATTTAGATGGAAGCCTTTTATCCTCGCCAATATGAACAAATTTTATTTTAACTACTTTGTTATATTCTTCAATCGTCGCTAAATACCTTTTTAATGTCGGAATAAGGCCCAAATCGTCCAACACCATCGGACGTAAATCATAAATAATACGGCGAACCTCGTATAATGCTGCGCGAATCATTTCTTTTAAACTACGGATTTCAAGCAGCGATTGCTCCGGGCCAAATTCTTTATGAACTTTTTCAGCCAGGTCAGATCTGATGAGAACGTTTGCCAAAAGCTGGGCTGGCCCATCATGAATTTCACGTGAAATTCGTTTTCTTTCCTCTTCCTGGGCTTCGATAATGCGAAGTCCAAAGTCTTGTTTCATTTTTGCATCTTCTAATACTTCACCAATATCTTTTATATCACTAACGAGATAGTTAGAGATGATCGTGATTTGTGAGACGAGTGTTTCGGCGCGGTCAATCGTTTCCTGAAGACCTAAAAGCCTTCTTTCCAAGTCATCACGCCTTAGACGCAATTGCTTTTCAAATTGAGCATTGATTGTGTGCCTCGTTTGCAGCTCATGGGCATTTTCATACACTTCGCGGACTTCTGTTTCACTAAAAGCACGGAAATTTTTACTGACCTCGGAAAGTCGCTTTCTAGCAAGTCTGGCTTTAATTTCAAGTTCATCGCCTTCAACAATCACATGTTTCACTTGTTCTTTAATTTCTTTTAATTCTGCAATTAAAGAATCATGCTCCTGCCTGCATTGCTCGCCGATGCGAAAAATTTCATCCTTACTTTTATCCACGGTTTCTATCATTTGCTCTACTATAAAATCCAACGCTTTAACATCTAATTTTCTTAACATTTTTACCTCGAGGGATACCCCCCTTTGCGCATTAAATTAATTTTACATTAATTTGCATATTTCAACTATTTTTGAAGTGAAAATTCAAGCAAAATAAGCCTTAATGACCAAAAAACTTTAATATCAACTGTAACCAAATAGGACATTTTATCTACCGATAGACAAAAAGACCTATCTGAGATTCTCATAAAAAATGGATTTGATTCTATTTCCTTATTATATCATGTATAATTTTGATACACATTAAGTTTTTCTTATACTACATATTGTGAGAGGAGCGGGTTCATTGCTTCCGAACTATTTTACTGTAAAAAAACAGGGAGAACATGAAATCATTATTCAAAAATCAAGATTTATTGCCCATATTAGCCGTGCTGAAACAGAAGAAGAAGCTCAGCAGTTCATTCAAGATATTAAAAAGAAAAATTGGAATGCCACTCATAATTGCTCTGCTTATTTAATCGGCGAACATAATCAGATTCAAAAAGCGAATGACGATGGAGAGCCGAGTGGAACGGCAGGGGTGCCCATTCTCGAAGTTTTAAAGAAGCGGGATTTAAAAGATACTGTCGTAGTCGTAACGAGGTATTTCGGTGGCATCAAGCTCGGGGCAGGCGGCTTAATTCGCGCGTATGGGAAATCGACAACTGAAGGACTAAATGCTGTCGGAGTTGTGGAACGAAAATTAATGACTGTAATGCATATCGATGCCGACTACTCATGGCTTGGAAAACTAGAAAATGAAATACGCTCATCTACATACAAACTAAAGGAAATTCATTATTCCGAGCAAGTTGAGGTAGAAGTGTACGTCGAAGATTCAGAAGTGGGGACTTTTAGCGAATGGATCATCGATATGACGAATGGACAGGCTACCATCGTGGAAGGTGAAAAATTGTATCTTGAGGTGGATATACCGCCGAAATAATGGGGACGAGTTCAAATGAACCCGTCCCCTTCCTTTTTAATCCTTTACAGCCCCAGCTGCGATACCGGAAATAAATTGTTGACTTACGAATAAGAACATAATGATTAGTGGGAGTGTCGCAAGAAGTGTTCCGGCCATAACCATTCCGTAATCGGTTGTGTAAATTCCATTAAGTTGAGATAAGGTTAATTGCAATGTGTATCGTGCTGGGTCATTTAAGACGATTAATGGCCATAAATAGTCGTTCCATACTCCGATAAAGGAAAAAATCCCTAAGAATGCTAAAGCTGGTCGCAGAATGGGCAATCCAACATTCCAATATAAGCGAAAATGGCTGCAACCATCAAGTCTGCCAGCATCTAGCAGACTATCATTGATCGCTTCCTGGGAAAATTGCCTTACCCAGAAGATTCCGAACGCATTCGCCAGACCAGGAACGATTAACGCTTTATACGTTCCAACCCATCCGAGTTTCGAAATGATGATATAGGACGGGATAAAGGATAGCTGGGAAGGAATCATCATCGTTACAAGCAATAGACCGAATAGCCAGTTTTTACCTGGAAACTGGAATTTTGCAAAAGTGAATCCAGCGAGTGAACAGAAAAACAATACACAAATGACTTGGACAACTGTAACAAACAAAGTGTTCAAAAATGCCTGGAAAAAGTCTACGTTACTAAAGACGTTTGTAAGGTTCGTGATTAGCTCTGAACCGAAAATTAGCTTTGGTGGAAATCTTAATATATCACTCGTTTTATTGGTTGACATTACCGCAAGCCAGTAAAACGGAAAAATGGATATTCCAACCCCAATCAATAATAATACATGCAATATTATTGACTTAATTCTCATAACAATCCATCCTTTCTAGTCTTATCTAGCTCCCGTTTTGTCAAAGATTTTCCAATTTATTAACGAGAATAAAGCAATGATGACGAACAACGCCCAAGATACGACTGAAGCGTATCCGAATTGATTGTCAACAAACCCTTGTTTATACATATAAAGGGTGATGGTCATCCCTGCTCCGCCAACACCACCGGAATTACCCAGCAATACTTGTGGCTCTGTAAATAATTGCATGGATCCGATCGTTGTCATGAGAATGGTAAAAAGGATAACTGGCCTTAACAGAGGAATTGTAATATAGAAAAATTGCTGCCTTGTATTGGCCCCATCGATTTTTGCCGCTTCGTATAAGTCAGTAGGTATCGCTTGCAACCCAGCTAAATAAATAATGGCGTTGTATCCTGTCCATCTCCAAACGACCATCGAAGCGATAACTACTTTTACTAGGAAAGTAGAATCCAGCCATTTAATAGGCTCAAGTCCAATAATAGTTAATATATAATTCAATAACCCGTACTGATTTCCAAAAATAGATTTGAATATGATCGTAACAGCTACAATCGAGGTAACATTTGTAATGAAATAAGCGGATCGATAGAAACCTTTAGCTCGGACAAATGGTGCATTTAGTAGAAAGGCAATGACCAGCGCTCCGCAAAGCATCGGTATCGTTGAAATAAACCAAATAATAAAGGTATTGCCAACTGCTTGCCAGAACATTGAGTCGGATAGTAAATACTTAAATTGGCGTAGTCCCACAAACTCCATTTGGCCAATACCGTCCCATTTCTGGAACGATAAATATAATGAAAATATAATAGGAAACAAACCGAACACGATAAACAATATGTAAAAAGGCGAAATAAATAAGTATAGTGCCCTATTCTTATAAATTTCCTTCCAAAGACTTGTCTTAGAAGTGATTTCAATAGGCTTACCTACTGTTGGCTTTATTGGGTGTTCCATAACAATCTCTCCTTTTCAACACCTATTTGTTGAAAATACAGTTGATTAAGTATGATAAGGAATCAGATGGTTTTTCCATCTGATTCCTAAGTTTATTATCTATTAAGCTCTTTCTTTACCTTATCTAATACTTCTTCCCAAGCTTTGTCAGGATCTTTATTTGATTTCGCAATATCTGACAATGTCTCAGTATAAATAGAGTTTACCCTTGAATAATCAACACCAAAGTATCTAGGTTTTACATTTTTAGCTGATTCTGAAAATACTTTAGTCGTTTCTTGATTACCGAAAAACTCTTCTGGATTACTCATTTTTTCATCTTCAAAAATACTTGGAGTCGATGGGAATAAATCCATCTTTACATAGGATTGAAGTTGATTTTCTGGATTCATCATCCACTCAATGACTTTATAAGCCTCTTCTGGATGCTTTGAGCTTTTCAATATCCCAATAAAAGATCCACCGTTGTTTCCATCTCCACCTGGAGCTCGAGCAATTCTCCATTTACCATCAGTATCTGGCGCCGCATCCTTCAAAATGTTTTTCATCCAAACAGCACCAATAAATGATGCTACTTGACCATTATTCATACCTGCATTCCATTCTGTACTATCGTCAAGATTAGCGGATAGGCCTTTTTTATGAACCGTAATCGCTCTATCCCAAGATTCTTTAATATTTCCAGAATCACCTATAAAATTATCATTCTCATCAAAATATGCTTTGTCTCCCTGGCTCAAAGATTGAGTGAAGACCCTGTTCAGCGTATCAAACATTTTTACACCAGTAGCTGCCTGTAATTTTTCACCTGCCGCGATATAATCGTCCCAAGATGCCAGTTCCTTGGATACTTCATCCGGATCAGTTGGCAAGCCTGCCTCTGCAAAAAGATCTTCACGGTAAAATAGTGCTGTGGGACCAGTATCCATAGGTAAAGCGATTAGGTTCTTTTGGTCAGGCGTTAAACCAAAATTCCATTTCCACTCTAGATAATCACTTTTAATTTTATCTGCACCATAGTCTAATAGATTTACAAACTTATCATGGTTTGGAAGGAATTCTGTTACCCAGTCGTTTAATCCGACAATATCCGGAGCGCCAGTGCCAGTTGTCAAGGCTGTTTGCAGCTTTGTTTTATACTCGCCGCCGTCAATTTTTTGAGCATTGATCTTAATATCAGGGAACTGATCGCTTACCTTTTTGATCAACTCGTCATCAATTGATCGATTCCAATACCACAAAGTAAGCGTGACTTTTCCGTCTTTCCCACCTGAGGAAGACTTGCTGCAACCAACCATAGAAAGTACTAACATAATGATTGCTAAAAAACTAAATACTTTTCTTTTTGCCATACTCTGCACCCCGTTTTCTTTTTTTAAGTCTACCCCTAAATCTGGAAAGCGTTTGCACAATAGCAGTATAAAGATTCTAGCTGAAGATAAATAGATCCATGGAAAACCATTTATCGCTTTTAAAAAATCATAGAAAAGTTTGGTTGATTTGTCAATTGAAATATCAGATAGTTCCTATTATTCATTCAAAAACAAATATTCACGAATATCGCCAGAATTCAACTAATTTTGCTATAGTGTTGGTGCTGTAACACAAAGCAAAATAGTCAATTTGTCTCATTCCTCCATTATTCTTATACAAAATCAGCACTCCATTTAAAAAAAAATAGCAAAAAGAGCCTTAAAAAAATAACAGCATAATCCTAAAAAATATTAGGATTATGCTGTTACTAATTAGTTGCTTTTCTCGTTTCCAAAGCCCGCTTTGCAAGCATCAATGCTCCCGTAATCCCTGCGTCATCTCCTAGTGAAGGCGGAACAATGTAGACTTCAATATGTTCGGTGATTTGTGGAAGGGGAACATACCCATTTAATAGTTCTTGAACTTGTTTGCGAACGAGCGGAAAAATTTGAGCTTGCTTCATGACTCCGCCGCCCATGATGATTTTTTTTGGTGAAATCGTTAAAATGTATTGCATGAGCGCCTGAGCAAGATAATATGCTTCGATTTCCCACACTTCCTGCTTATCCTGAAGCTCATGTCCTTTTTGTCCCCAACGCTTTTCGATTGCTGGACCAGCTGCCATTCCTTCTAAGCAATCCTTATGATATGGGCAAGATCCTTCGAATGTATCGTCTGGATGTCGTTTTACTAAAACATGTCCCATTTCAGGATGAGATAGTCCTTGTAATAAATTCCCTTGGACGACAGCGCCAGCCCCAACTCCAGTTCCTACTGTTATGTATAAGCAACTATCAAGTCCTTGAGCTGCTCCTTTCAACATTTCGCCAAGTGCAGCCACATTTACGTCAGTATTGAACTCAATCGGAATTTGTAAAGCTTCTTGCATCGTTTTCAAGAAAGGATAGTTCGTCCAGCCCGGTTTTGGAGTAGATGTAATATTTCCGTAAGTAGGACTATTTTTATCTATATCAACCGGACCAAAAGATCCAATACCAAGCGACTTTACATCATATTTTTTGAAAAAATGGATCACTTCCGGCATCGTTTGTTCTGGCGTTAACGTATCTATTTTAATTCGTTCAATGATTGTTCCGTCCTCATTCCCGACTGCACAAACGAACTTCGTACCGCCTGCTTCAATGGCTCCAAGCATATTTTTAACACTCCATCCTATTTATGTACTTTTCCTCTTAGTCTACCATATCGGCAGGCAAAATTATCTAAAAAAAAAACCAGCAAGTAAGCTGGCTTAAGAATTTTTAATCATATGATCAATAAACTTTTTAAATGCTGCTTTACCTTCTGCCGTTCTTTTAAAAACACCTGCATGTTCAAGAACTGTAGAAAAAACATGGCCAACTTCTTCTCGTAAAATTTCATGAACACTATTTTCGTTAAGTTCTGGATGTTTTTCGATTACTTTACAAGCCCAATCGGCATGTTTGTTTGTAAGATCGTCTTCTTCCAGTCTTGTTTTAAAGTTTGACTCAAGTAAATATTCCCCAACGACGTGGAGTTCTTCTTTTAACCTTCCAGGTAAAACGGCGAGTCCCATCACTTCGATCAAACCGATATTTTCTTTTTTAATATGATGGACTTCATCGTGAGGATGGAAAATACCGAGTGGATGTTCGTCATTCGTACGATTATTTCGTAGGACAATGTCGAATTCAAACATTCCGTTCACCATCCGGACGATAGGTGTGACCGTATTATGTGGTTCTGATCCACTTGAAGCATGGATTTCTACTTCGGGGTCGCTATAATATTTCCACGAGTTCAAAATATAAGAAGCAAGTTCAGCCATTTGACTGCGATCCTTACCGCGTAGACGAATGACTGACATCGGCCAGCGTACGATTCCGGCTTCGATTTCTTCATAACCTGGAATGGTGAAAGTATCTTCCATTTCCGCTTTCGCCATAGGGAATACATGATTCCCGCCTTGGAAATGGTCGTGGCTTAAGATCGACCCACCGACGATCGGAATATCTGCATTAGAACCAATAAAATAATGAGGAAACTGTTCAGCGAAAGCTAGCAGTCTTTCAAAGCCAGCCTTCGATATTTTCATTGGTCGATGCTCTCCTGAAAAAACAATCGCGTGCTCATTGTAGTAAACATATGGAGAAAATTGCAGAAACCATTCTTCACCATTTAAATTCACCGGAATTATGCGATGATTTTGTCTTGCCGGGTGATCGACTCGTCCTGCATATCCGACATTCTCCTTGCAAAGCAAACATTCTGGATAAGTAGCGGCTTCTTTTTTATTTTTATTGGCTGCAATGGCAACGGGATCTTTTTCCGGCTTCGATAAATTGATCGTAATCTCCAAATCGCCATAAGGAGTCGGAGAAAACCAATGTTCATTTTTCGCCACCCTGTCGGTACGAATATAATGAGAATCTTGAGATAGACGATAAAAAAAACTAGTAGCCGCCTCGGCACCTTCATTTTTATAGATGTCATAAAACGTATGAATAATCGTTGATGGACGAGCGATAAAAGCACCCATTAATTCCGTATCCAGTAAATCTCGAAACGTGACTGTGTTATGAGGAAGCCTACCATTTTCCGCCGCCCAATCTAAAATATTGGCAAGAATTCTCGCGGGGGAATGGTCGTCCGAAGCCTTCACATCAACGGATTGCCAATCTTCAAGACCTAACGTGGAAAGTAACTCATTCCGTACAAAATCAACGTCCCACGTTTCAATCAGCTTTTTTTTCAATCCATATTGAATCAGCTCTTCCAAAGCTTCATATATATACATGCTATCGCTCCTTTCATTTTATTTTTTCTCAGAACTTTTTTGGGGGTCCGTATGGTGATGGATTCTACCGCATTCGATAATTGGAATCTCTTATCCGCCAATTGCCTGCTATTATTCGATTATAGAATGTGTCTATCCTACAATAGAACAGAATTATCCATCACTCCACATACCCATTCGGATGTTTTTGGAACCATGCCCACGCACTTTCAATCATGGACTCGAGTGAATCGTGCTTTAGATTCCAGCCTAATTCTTTTTTCGCTTTTTCTGATGAGGCTACGAGTTTGGCCGGATCTCCAGCGCGTCTAGGGGCTACCTTTTCCGGGATTTCTTTTCCGGTTACTTTTCGGGCTGTCTCAATAACTTCTTTTACACTAAATCCATTTCCGTTCCCCAAATTGTACGTTCCACTTTCACCCGTTTTCCGTAATTTTTCAATCGCTAAAATATGAGCGTCGACTAGATCCATTACATGTATATAGTCACGGATGCACGTGCCGTCCGGAGTGTCGTAATCATCGCCAAAGATAGCAATTTCATCACGTTTTCCAAGCGCTGCTTCCAATATAATCGGTATTAAATGTGTTTCAGGGGTATGGTCTTCACCGATAATTCCATTCGTATGGGCGCCAGCTACATTGAAGTAGCGTAGGACGACATAGTGTATACCGTATGCCTGTTCGCACCATTTCAACATTTTTTCAATAGCAAGTTTCGTTTCGCCATATGGATTGGTTGGATTAGTAACAGCAGATTCTTGAATTGGTATTTCCTTAGGTTCTCCGTAAACAGCAGCGGTCGATGAAAATACAATATTTTTCACATTGTATTTGTTCATCGCTTTAACGAGGGAAATAGCGCCGCCTACGTTATTATCGTAATATTGAAGCGGTTTTAGGACACTCTCTCCCACTAATGAATCGGCTGCAAAGTGCATGATCGAATCTATATTATTTTCAGTAAAAATGAGATCTAGAAAAGGTTCATCCCGTAAATCACCATCATAAAATACAGCTCCATCTAAAAGTGCTGCAGAATGTCCCTTTTGTAAGTTGTCGATTACGACGACATCTTCCCCACGTGCTAGTAATTCAGCCACCGCGTGACTTCCTATATATCCAGCTCCACCGCAAACTAAAATTGCCATCCTGATTCCTCCTCGAATTGAATGTCTGTCACTCTACGATTTCTTTTGCTCCATCGCCAATTCCGACTACATAGAAATCAGCTTTGAGACCAGTTGCTTCTTCATACGCATCACCGACATTTTTAATAAAATCATCTAGCTTTTCTTTATTGACAAGATTAATCGTACAGCCGCCAAATCCTGCTCCTGTCATCCTAGCTCCAAGAACATCTTCATTCCACGCTGCTTCGACAAGAGCATCTAGCTCTTTTCCTGTTACTTCATAATCTTTCATCAGTGATAAGTGCGAGGCATTCATTAATTTACCAAATGCTTCAAGGTCCCCATCGTTTAATTTATCAACAGCAACTAATGTACGTGCATTTTCTGACACTGCATGTTTAGCACGTTTACGATCCGTTTCATTTTCTATCAAATATTTATGAGCTTCAAATTCATCGACTGTTAAATCGCTAAGTGTTTGAATATCAAGCTCTTTTTGCAACTCGGCAAGTGCTCTTTCACACTCAGCTCGGCGCTCATTGTATTTCGAATCGGCTAATCCTCTGCGCTTATTCGTGTTGGCAATGACGAGAACATGATCTGATAATTGCAACGGGGTGTATTTATAGTCCAACGATTGGCAATCAAGTAAAATCGCATGACCTTCTTTTCCCATTCCACAGGCAAATTGATCCATGATTCCACAATTTACACCGACAAATTCATTTTCAGCCTTTTGAGCATATTTTACAATTTGTACACGATCAATATTTAAATTAAAAAGTTCATTAAGCATAACACCGGTTGCAAGTTCAATCGACGCTGATGAGGAAAGACCCGCTCCGTTAGGGATATTCCCGTAAAAAAGCAAATCTAGTCCTGCTGGAATGGATTTCCCTTCTTTTTGGAAAACATCTACGACCCCTTTCGGATAATTAGCCCAATCATCTTCTTCCTTATATATAAGATCATCTAACTGAGTTTCAATCACACCAGCATGAGGAAAATTCATTGAATAAAAACGTAGAAGCTTATCGTCTCTTTTCCTTGCTAATACAGTTGTTCCGATATCTAATGCACATGGAAAAACATGCCCTCCATTATAATCAGTATGCTCGCCAATTAAGTTCACCCTTCCTGGGGCAAAAAACGTACGAACACTTCCATCGTCTCCAAAGATTTGGGCAAACTTTTCACGTAATTCATTTTTTTTCAAGACATGTCACCTCTTATTTTTAATGAATTTTTTTAAAAAATAGACTTTGTTAATTAATTTAACTTACTATTATGTTATTATAAGAATAAACGTATTGCAACAATAATTCCTACATTAAGGAGTTGCTTTTTCAATGAAAAAAGGTAGCTTTCAATGGATGAAATCATTAAATCGAACAATTATTTTAAATAAAATACGTAGAGATGGACCCATTTCCCGCGCACAAATCGCGAAGGAAACAAAATTGACTCCTCCGACTGTAAGCAGTCTTGTCAGCGAATTGATTGAAAAAGAACTTGTGGTTGAAAGTGAGCAAGGCGAATCCATTGGTGGAAGAAAACCTACATTATTAATTATTAACAGTGATCGTTTCTATCTAATAGGATTGGATGTTGGGGCAAAAAAGATTCGTGCTATTCTTATTGATTTATCCGGAAATAAGATAGATAAAACGCAAACCCTTATTTCCACACGTATTTCCAAAGAAGATTTACTCATATTAATTAAACGAACCATCTCCGATTTGACAAATGCACATGACACAAAAGAAGTAATCGGCATTGGAGTTGGAATGCACGGAGCCATTGATGTGGAAACGGGAACAAGTTTATTTGCACCTGGTTTAAATTTGAGGGATATTCCTATAAAAAAAGTACTGGAAATGGAATATGATGTTCCCGTCATAGTTGACAATGACGTCAGGGCTATGGCCTTCGGCGAATATTGGTTTACAGATGAAAAAAAAGACGAGAACATCGTGACGGTAAATATCGGAAATGGGGTCGGTGCAGGCATTGTTTTGAATGGAAAAATCTTTCACGGAAAGTCCGATCTAGCAGGTGAAATTGGACATATGACGATTGATTTAAATGGAAGAACTTGTTCGTGCGGAAACGTTGGGTGCTGGCAGACGCTTATTTCTGGTCCGGCTATAGCGGATGCGGCAAAAAGAAGGATAGAGTTGAAATCAAAGAGTATGCTTATTGATATGGTCGACGGCGATTTACAAAAAATAGAAGGAAAAACTGTGTATGAGGCTGCTATTGCTGGTGATGCACTCTCTAAAGAGATTTTAGAAAAAACGGGAGAATGCATAGGGATCGGATTAACGAACTTAATCCATATAATCAACCCGGCAAAAATCATTATCGGCGGCGGAGTAGCAAGTGCAAGTCCGATTATTTTGCCTAGAATAAAAGAAACGATCGCACAAAGAGGTCTAACTCAACAAGCAAAATCAACTCCTATTTTTTGTTCTAATTTGGGATCATACGGAACCTCTCTAGGGGCATCTGCTCTAGTTCTTGGTGAAATATTTGAAGGAGATATTTCAGTTGTCGATTAAGCCTTTGATAGCTTCATCCCTTCTCTATTTGGAACAACTTCAGGAAACGGAAATTTACATCATTAAGAAAATTTCAACATAAAAAAGAGTCTAATTTCTTAAAGTATTAAAATTGAGAAATTAGACTTTTTTCCTTGCTAAAGAAAGCAGAGTTCTGTGAGATCATATTTTTAAAAATCTATTATGTAAGCATGGGCTTTATTTTTAATATCCCCAAATCAACTGATGTCTCTATATAACCAACTATCTGATTAAACGTAAAAACATTAAGTATTTCATTTAAAACTTCCTTATCGTATTCCATATCGCCTAATACATAAGGAACTAATTTTTCAACGTCTTTGGACTTAACCTCATCCAAGTCTAAAATTGAAGGAAAACGACTAAACGTTTTTCTCAATTCATTTGTAAAACGATAGTGTTCTAATAATTTTCCATTTAGTAATCGAAAATCATTATGGGATAACTTATATAAACCTTCATCAGCATCCATTCTGTTCTTTAGCCAAGAAAGATTAAATCCTCTTAACCATATATCATCAGCAATTAAATGTGCATAATACCCCAAAATATAATTATTTTTACTTTCTACTCGGGAACGATATTTATGCAAAAATCCTTTATAATCAACTCTTCTTGAATAATCTCGCACTTCACCTACAAAGAAATGCGATAAATTTTTTTCTTCGTATGAAAAAACAGCGTCTGGAGCAACGATTCCAAGCAAAAATGATGTTTTATCTTCAATTGATAAAGCCTCTGCAATCTTATGACCAATAATCGAGTGCATTATTCTAGATCCCATACTCCCCCACCCTTCAATACTTTCTTCAACTGTCTTTAACTCATTAAAGATCAGAGCAGACATCATTGTTCAAAATTTCGTGCACAATAACGTAATAAACACTATTCATTTTTATCAAGAGTAAGAATAAACTCCTCTACATCTTCGCCACGCGCATTAGAAAACCCACTATCCTCACCAGTAATTACGAATCCGCATTTTTCTAGCACCTTCAGAGAGCCGGCATTGTCCTTTGCAGCACGAGCATAACGGGGACGTATTGAAATGTGTTTTAAAAATTCCCGCAATGCTTTGGTTGCGATTCCTTTTCCCCAATATTCCTTTCCAATCCAATAGCTAACTTCCGGTTCTCCGAACTGCTCAAATTTAAGAATATGCCCAACCACATTACTATCGACTATGATCGTCTGCTTAATAAAATCCTCATTCATGAGGATTTTAGTCCAATGTGTTAAGAAGCTGTCCCAATCATTATGATCCTTACTCGTAAAGGCGGCCATATAGTTTGCTTCACGGTTCTGTTGGTACTTGAAAAAAATAGGAAGATCATCCTCATTCACATTCCGAAGTATAATGCTACTCATCAAATTTCCCTCTATCGTTTACTTTATTTGGAAAAATCGTTTCCTATTTCAATGTTTTTTTTGGAAAAATATATGCACCTCTTGTTGAAGATCCAAAATTACTATCAAGTATTTCCTTCTAATGTGTAATAATATTAATTCCTAATCAAATGATAGATTAGTTGCACAACGCCAGAGGAGAACGTTCTTGTATCAACCATTTTTAAATTCAACCTCTGTTTTATATCAATAAACAACGGTTTTCCTTCTCCCAAAACTACAGGGTGAACAGATAGTCTAAATTCATCAACAAGCCCCAGATTGATAAAAGTTGTAATAAGACTTGCTCCACCGTATAACCAGATGTCTTTACCAGGCTTATTCTTTAATTTATTTACTTCTTCAAGAATATTATCATTTATGAATATTGCTTTATGATCGGTCCCTTTTTGTGTTCTGGAAAACACATATTTTTCTTTGCTATGAACTAATTTCCATAATTCTTTTTCAGTATTACTCATTTCACTTTCTGGAGTAAATTGTCCCCATAAATCATAGCTTTTTCTTCCATACAAAATAGTATCAATTTGATGTAAGAAATTAATAAACCCCATCTCATCATCCATGATGCACCAATCAACTTCCCCATTTTTCCCTTCAATAAAACCATCTAAAGTAACTGCTAAATCTAAAATTATTCTTCTGGATATCTCGTTATTGGACATATTTCTGCCTCCCTTTAAAAATAATTTAGATATTGTTTCTTTCACCAAGTTGTTTAATTGAAGTTATAAACTAAATTTTCTTAACTTAATAACAATTATCTCAAAATGCCATTATTTCCACAAATAGTTATTTAAGAATATGGCCTTTAATATATTTCAAAGAGCCAGCTAAAGAAGCAGTTGAATATCAAATTGGACAGGTAGCGTTTAAATTTCATTTTGATTACGAATCCTAACTTAATTCACAATTAAACACACCAGACTTCAATTATGTTCCTAATAAGATGAAACAAAACCTCCCTAGCTTCATTCCCCCGTTACTACGTAAATACAATGTATAGGTTTTTTGTCATCTTTCTTATCTTTTCACATACTACTAAATTGATAAAGGTTTTTGGAGGGACGCAAATGGAGATACGAGTCCGATCTGGGGATACTCTTTGGCATTATAGCCAGTTATTTTTTATTCCGACGGTTCTGATCATTGATTCCAATCCGGGTATTAATCCGAATGCTCTCCAAGTAGGGCAAACAATTAAAATCCCTGGATTTACGGAACAAACGCACACGATCCGCTCGGGAGATACATTTTGGAAAATAGCTCAATCTCATCATTTAAATATTGATGCTTTACTTCTTTTGAATCAAAATATGAATCCAAGTCAACTTCAAGTCGGGCAAACGATTCGCATTCCTTTAAGAGTCACGACATTAACGATGGATGGCGTGGATCACTACGATTTTCAAAGAATGAGAAATGATATTGAAAAATTATTGGTTATTTATCCTTTCGTAAAAAGAAGAGAAGCAGGAAAAAGTGTGGACAATTTATCGTTATACGATTTACGGGTAGGAAAAACGAATCGAAAAATTCAAATGAACGCTTCTTTCCATGCAAATGAATGGATTACGTCACCGATTTTAATGAAATTTTTAAATGAATATTTGCTTGCTTTAACGAATGGACAGAATATTAGTGGTGTTTCTGCTTTATCAATTTACGAAAGAGCTCAACTTTCAGCTGTTCCGATGGTAAATCCTGATGGAGTAAGTCTTGTGTTAAACGGTCCACCTGCGGCAAGACACGAGGAAGTAATTCGGTTGAATCGGGGAAGCACTGACTTTTCAGGATGGAAGGCAAATATTCGTGGTGTCGATTTGAATAAGCAGTTTCCGGCAAATTGGGAATTTGAGAAAGAGCGAAAACCTAAAGTACCTGGTCCAAGAGATTATCCCGGACCTTCTACATTGACTGAGCCGGAAACAAAGGCGATGGCCGATCTTGTGAGAAATGAAAGTTTCGCCAGACTTTTAGCATTGCATACACAGGGAAAAGAAATTTTTTGGGGCTACGAGGGACTCGAACCCCCTGAATCAGAAGTACTCGCCAATGATTTCGCTAGACTAAGTGGGTATACAGCAATCCGCTATGTCGATAGTTATGCTGGCTATAAAGATTGGTTTATCCAAGATTTTCGCAGGCCAGGATTTACTGTTGAACTTGGACTTGGCCAAAACCCTCTCCCCATTTCACAATATGATGAAATATATGCTCACGTAAAACCATTATTGGTTCGAGCACTAATCTAAGAGTCCTCAAATGCTGGGGACTTTATCTGTAAAAAGGAAAAGGACAGACTTGTAAAAGTCCGCCCTCCCCCTTTAACATTTCCTAATAGTAACCTCCGCCAACGAATGCTGTCCCAACAATAATCAACAAGATAAATAGGACAACAATTAGTGCGAAGCCAGCTCCATGTCCGCCTCCACTCATAAGGTTACACCCCCTTTTAATCGGGATGATTTATCTTATGAGAGATAACTAATATCGGAGTGGACATTCACTTAGACTTTTGAATCATTCTAAGCTAATTTATTATTTTCAATTAAATGGACTGGCCACTTAATCGAAAAGGGAATCAAGTATTTTGGATAAGGCTTGAAGTATGTCTTAAAGAAAAAAATGCATTAGAAAAGCCCATTCCTTAAAGAACATAAGAATGGGCTTTGAATAATGATAAAATAGCACAATCTGCATTAAACATGGGACACGATCAACTTTGCATTCCCACTAAGTTCAAAATCTCCTACTCCAGCCGGCAGGATAAAGTGATCGCCTTTTTTCACTGGATACTCCTGTTCACCAAGCAACAATGCTACTTCTCCTTCAAGAACGCTGAAAAGCATAAACGGTTGATCTTGTTTAAACTGAGCAGCTCCATCTATGTCCCATTTGAACACCGTAAAGTATTCTGAACCTACAAACTTAGTAATGACTGCTCCAGAAATGTTTCTGACTTTAGGAGCAACATCAGTAACACGATGTGGAATAGTTGAAACATCAATTGATTTTTCAATATGAAGTTCACGCGGCTTGCCATCTTGTCCAGGTCGATCGTAATCATATAATCGATATGTAGTATCGGAGCTTTGCTGTGTTTCAAGGACAAGCGTCCCTTCTCCTAGCGCATGGATCGTTCCACTTGGGACATAAAAGAAATCGCCTGGCTTAATTTTTACCCGTTGCAACAACTCATCCCACTGATTATTCTCAATCATCGATACAAATTCTTCTTTCGTCTGAGCGGTATGTCCGAAAATCAGCTCCGCTCCTTCTTTACAATCGATTATATACCAGCATTCCGTCTTTCCAAGCTCACCATTTTCATGCACATTCGCATACTCATCATTTGGATGGACTTGAACAGATAAGTCAGCATTTGCATCTAGAATTTTTGTTAATAAGGGAAACACTTGCGATTGCTGATTTCCAAATAATTCAGGATGATTTTCCCAAAGATCTATCAATGTTTTACCTGCTAACTCACCGTTTTTTACGATAGATGGGCCGTTTGGATGCGCAGAAATTGCCCAGCATTCCCCCGTATGATCACTCGGAATATCGTAGCCAAACTTCTCTTTTAAAGCAGTGCCACCCCAAATCCGCTCCTGAAAAACAGGTTGTAAAAATAATGGTTCCCTCATGATGTCATTCCTTCCTTTATTTTCTCCAATAACGCTTGACAGCCTTCTAACACAAGATCATATGTTTCCTGAAAATCACCCGTATAATATGGATCTGGGACATCGGATTTTTTATTCGTCAAATCGAGGAGTCTCATAATTTTTGGATGTTGAGGCTGACCGCATATATCGTAAATATCGCGAATATTCATTTCATCCATTCCAATGATGTAATCAAATTGCTCAAAGTCCTCTTTCGTAAACTGCCTCCCAAGCATCCCTTCAGAAGAAATACTATATTCCTCAAGCTTCTTTAGCGTCCCTTTATGTGGACGGGCACCAACATGCCATGAACTAGTGCCAGCGGAATCAATATGGATTTTTCCGTTTAAATTTGCCTTCTTCACTAAATCCCTAAATACTGCCTCTGCCATTGGGGAGCGACATATATTCCCTAAGCAGACAAACAAAACATTAACCATTTATCTTTCTCCTCTTTTTTCCTTTTTCATTAAAAATAACTTCATTCCGACGAGTGCAATGATGGCACCCAGCGAATCCAATCCAACATCAAGGACAGCTCCTGTTCGATTCGGGACAAATAACTGGTGAAATTCATCCGTCGCTGCATAAAAGGTCGTAAATAACCACGCGAACAAAAAACGTTTTCTTTGCAGCCCATTATAAAATAAGATGGCAAGCAAGCCAAAAGCACTTAAATGAACACCTTTGCGGAACACTACATTCCATATTTCCGCTTCGCTTGGAGATAAATGAAATATTTTTTGCAATATAGATTGTGTATTTCCCCCTGTGGATGAAGGGGAAGCTGTAGCAATAAAAATAGCTATACACCATACGAAAGCAGCAATCAGCCAATAATATCTTCTATTCATAAACATAATCCTCTTTACAATATTCTTCTATTATTATAACTAATTCACAAACTGCATGCACTCAACAAAAATATGAATATCGATTCATTTCAATCAACTAGTTCAAAAGAACGACTTTGACATTTTATCCTGCATCATTTTTCTAGTAAATTTCATTTAATTTAAAATATTTATAGGTAGATATTCACAAAACGTTCACTTTTCAATCTTCATATGTTATAATCTTTCCAATATGTCATAACATTACGACATTAATATTTATACAAAACAGAAAGGATGGTAGAAAGATGAGTCAAACTGTAGGCTTAGGAACACCGATTTATTCATTCAGCAAAGAACACAAACCTGTTGCGACCGTTGCTTCTGGAAGCAGAATTACGGTGGATTCGTATGATTGTTTCGAAGGACAAATTACTTCTAATGAAACAACAATGAATTCTATCGATTGGGAGCGGATTAATCCGGCAACTGGTCCAATCTTTGTAGAATCGGCTCAGCCGGGAGATGTACTTGCCGTCACGATTCACGGTCTTGACATTAAAGGTCCTGGGGTGCTCGCGACAGGTCAAAACCTCGGTGTCATGGGACATCGGATTGATGAGTTCACGATCAAAATGATTCCGCTTGAAGGCGATGAAGCTGTTTTCAATGAAAAAGTTCGCATTCCACTGAACAAAATGATCGGTGTCATCGGTGTCGCTCCAGAACACGATGCTGTACCATGTGGAACTCCAGGAAATCACGGTGGAAACTTGGATACGGTCTTGATTACCGAAGGCGCAACAATTTATTTCCCTGTTTTTCATGAAGGTGCATTGTTTGGCCTAGGTGATATGCATGCAGCAATGGGAGATGGAGAAATTGGCGTATCTGGAATTGAAGTAGCAGGTACAGCTGATTTGACGCTAGAAGTGAAAAAAGGTAAAAGCTTAAAACATCCACTTGTGAAAAATAAGGATGGGCTTAGCATTTTAGTATCTGCTGAAACGCTTGATGAAGCAGCAAAACTTGCTGTTGAAGAAATGATCGATTTATTGCTGCCATACACAGATATGGATGTGGCAGAAATGACTATGTTGATGAGCGCCATTGGGCAATCACAAATTTCTCAAATCGTCGATCCCCTTCTTACAGCTCGATTCTTTGTTCCACAATCGTTTTTAGATGCTTATAAGATAGACATATTTTAATCGTTTAGGGGGAAATTTGAGTGGCAATTGAAAAACTAAGCCAAGAGGCTGATTTAAACGGGAATGCTCCTGCATACAAGCAGGAACTGAAACGTGCATTAACATTTTGGGATTTAATGATTTATGGTTTGATTTTCATGGTTCCGATTGCTCCATTCGGAATTTATGGCGAGGTTGCAACTGGAGCAAAAGGAATGGTTGCCCTTGCATACGTCATCGGGATGATCGGAATGATTTTTACAGCGCTCAGCTATGCGCGCATGTCTGAAGCAATTCCATATTCCGGATCGGTTTATGCTTATGCCCAGCACGGAATTAATGACACAGCTGGATTTTTTGGAGGCTGGCTCATTCTATTAGACTATATTTTTGTTCCTGCTCTCCTTTATTTAGTAAGTGCCGCGGCGCTTGCAGATATTGTTCCGGAAATACCGATTATCGTTTGGCTTCTTATTTTTATTGGTATTAATACCCTTATTAACGTATTAGGAATTGAATTTACTGCAAAAACGAATAAATATATTTTGATTGCTGAACTTATTGTTTTAGTCGTTTTCGTTGTTGCAGGTATCATTGCCGTTGCTCAGCATGTGAATGGTGCTGAATTTACGTTTAAGCCTTTATATGACAAAGAAAATTTTTCAATGGCAACAGTTATGGGAGCCGTTTCAATTGCGGTATTAAGCTTCCTTGGATTTGACGCAGTTTCCACACTTGCAGAAGAATCTAAAGGCGGACGCAAAGCAATTGGTAATGCCATTATCGGTGCATTGCTCTTAGTTGGTGTAATGTTCATCATCCAAACTTGGGTTGCAGCATTAATTTGGCCTGATTTTACTACTTTTGAAAATGTCGATACAGCATTCTACCAAATCGCTGAAATTGCCGGTGGTACCTGGCTAAAATGGACCACGATCATTGCTACAGTTATCGCGTGGGGGATTGCGGATGCACTTGTTGCACAAGCAGCCATTTCCCGTATTCTCTTTAGTATGGCTCGCGATCGTAAGTTGCCACATGTGCTATCGAAAGTTCATCCTAAATTTAAAACACCATTTGTCGCAACGATTGTTGTTGCTGTCATTTCATTTATCGTAACAATGTTCTTCTCTGCACAAATTGGACAACTTGCATCAGTCGTTAACTTTGGTGCACTTTCTGCTTTCTTGATATTGCATATTTCCGTTATTAACTTCTATATTAGAAAGAAGAAAAGTACAAATTACTTTAGCCACCTAGTGTTGCCTGCAATCGGTTTTCTGATAATTGGCTATGTTTGGTTTAATCTGGATCCAATGGCCAAAAAACTAGGGTTTATCTGGCTAGGAATCGGTATTCTATATTTCATCTATTTGAAAGTGACTAAAAAGGATACTAAGGTAGAACTATAATTAAAAGGTGCAGATCTGTACTGCACCCCAAAAGTTAGAGTGAAATCTGACTTTTGGGGTGTTTGTTTTTGGCTAAATACAGTGAAGAATTTAAACTTATGGTGGTTAAAGAGTATCAGGAAGGAAAACTTGGACATAGATCTCTTGCTGAGAAGCATGGTGTTAAGAGTAAAGCACAAGTTGAACGATGGGTAAAAATCTATGAGAAGTTTGGAGAAATAGGATTAAAGAGGAAGAAGCATTCTGAAAGTTATTCTGTTCAATTTAAGCTAGATGTATTAAGCTTTATGAAAAGAACAGGTTCTTCAGAGACAGAGGCTGCCCTTCGTTTTGGGTTAACAAATCCTCCTATTATAGCCTCATGGAAAAAGTCATTTTTGGAGGGGGGAATTGAAGGCCTGGAGAGACCGAAAGGACGGCCGCCCATGTCTGATAAAGCTAAGAATAGAAAAAGCCAAAAAAGAACAGATGAAAAAGAAATGACATATCAACAAAAATTGGAGAGAGAAAATGAACTTCTTCGTTTAGAAATAGAATACTTAAAAAAGTTGCGAGCTTTTCAGATGGATCCGGAAGGCTATCTCGAAAAGCACAAGCAGCGTTATCATTCGAACTCAAAGAAACCTTCCAATTAAAAGATGTTTTACATAGAGTGGGTATTCCGGAGTCTTCCTACCATTATCATATAAAAGTGATGAAACGGGAAAACCCAGATCAAGAGCTTGAAGAATGTATTCAATTAATTTTTGATGAACATGATGGCAATTACGGTTATCGTCGAATCTACTTGGAATTAAAAAAACGTGGTACTCAAGTAAATCATAAGAAAGTACAGCGCATCATGAAGAAACTTAGACTTAAAGCTACAAAGTTTACAAGAAAATCACGCAAGTATAGTTCTTATAAAGGGACGGTTGGAAATATTGCCAAGAACCGTATTAAACGTCGTTTTTACACAAATGTCTGTCGTCAAAAGTTAACAACGGATATTACAGAATTCAAGTGTTCAGACGGTGTAAAACTTTATCTAAATCCTATTATGGATATGTTCAATGGTGAAATCCTATCTTACGGGGTAAGTATGCGACCAACCTTAGAAATAGCCCTTAAACCACTAGAGAAAGCTCTAGAGATAGTAAAAGAATCAAAGTATAGAACCACCGTACATTCTGATCAGGGTTGGCACTACCAACATAATATGTGGGTAAAAACACTCAAGGAACACAAGGTCTTTCAAAGTATGTCTCGAAAAGGAAACTGTTTAGATAATTCACCTATGGAGAACTTTTTCGGATTAATGAAACAAGAAATGTATTACGGGGAAGCTCTGTGCTCATATGAGGAATTGAAAACGAGAATAGAAGAATACATAAATTATTATAATTATAAACGTATAAAGAAAAAACTGGCAGGCATGAGCCCAGTTGAATACCGGATTCATACCAGCCAATTAGCAGCTTAATATAAAACTCTAACTTTTGGGGGTCACCTCA
>NZ_JAGYPG010000002.1:415279-1559369 GCF_018343625.1 Lederbergia citri
AATAGAAGAATACATAAATTATTATAATTATAAACGTATAAAGAAAAAACTGGCAGGCATGAGCCCAGTTGAATACCGGATTCATACCAGCCAATTAGCAGCTTAATATAAAACTCTAACTTTTGGGGGTCACCTCAATCCTAAAATGGAGTCTGCACCTTTTTTTATTATCCTTCTACCATTTCTATTTTTCTACTAGACTTTTCTTTAATAGAAAATAATATAAAGCCAACTGTGCCAATGAAGGAACTACCAGCCATTAAAAAATAGAGAGTCGGACCACCGAAAGCGTCAAAGATAATGCCGCCAATAGAGGAGCCAATAATATTCGTTATACTAAACGCAATCGCCATAAAAACCATATGGCCGGTCGCTTGCATTTCAACAGGAAGGGCTTTATATAAATATTCAATAGCTCCCATGTACATGATTGCAAAACAAATTCCATGCAGTGCCTGTATGGAAAGCAAGATGGAAGGGTCTGTAATAAATCCGATCATGATCCATCTAATTGTAAAAAGGAACCCAGCAATGATCATGTATTTAATTGGGCTTTCTGACCTGAACCAAATGAAACTTGTAATGAGGAGGATCGCTTCGCTAAGAACCCCTATAAACCAGAGCCAGCCAACAAGCATTTCATTCCCGCCAATTTCAAATAAATATAAACTAATAAAACTATCGTTCACACGGTGTGTCAAGAAAATAAAAAAGCTTAATAAAAAGAAAATAAGTAATGTCCGGTTTTTAAAAAATTGACCCACTTCTTTTAAGTTCACCTTTTTCGCACCAGATTTGGCATCTTGCAATGTAAGTGATAACAAAAAGGTCAATACTGCAACAGTCATCATTGGAATGGCAAGAGATTGTACACCCATCTTATTAAAGTAAAACCCACTTGCTAACGAAATGACCGCAAAACCAAAGGAACCCCATGATCGAATGGAGCCAAAAGAGACTTTATGTTCATCTGCAACACGCTTAGCTAAATTATCTGATAATGGGTTTAACGCCGTAAAGAAGAAGAAAAATAATGCTCCTGCGACATAAAGCCAAATAAGAGAACTTAGCTGGAAAATCAAAAAGATTCCTATTAAAATACCAATTAACACAATATTGATGATTTTTTTAACTGTTTTATATTTATCACTCATAAACCCCCAAACAGGCTGGGCAAAAAGACCAACTGCTGTTCCAAGCGCAAAAAACATTCCTATTGCTGACTTCGACAGTCCATTATTTTGAAAATATAAAGGCAAAAAGCTAACAACCAGTGAACTGATAGCGGCACCAAAAAACAAAAACATCTTAAGAGACAAAAGAGGATTTTTTCGTAACATATGAGTATGCTTCCTTTTCATGTTATAGGTCAATGATGAATATTATTTTTAAAAATGAAGGAGCCAGCCCTATAATGAGGACTGGCCGGTAATGGCTACTGTTATAATATACTATTGATTGGAATAGTTTGAAAGTACTAAATTATTTTGCCCACGGTTTTTCAATGAATCACTTGCTGGTTTTAATCATTTCTATAAACTTATCCACTTTATCATCCAAAAAGCTAATTGTTGTCTCATCTACTAATAAACCAGTTTCTTCGTCAAATTTCTGTGCTGCAAAATTGACGAGGACTTCGTTACCTCCTGGCGGAAGTACCTTTGCCTGAATTCCGGGCGCAGATAAAATTTCCCGCAAATGTAATTGAGCGCGCACCGTTCCGAGCATTCCAGTAGAAACACCTAGTGGCATGACCGGTTTACCTAAAAACACTCTCTTTACTCTCGATGTCCAATCAATAGCGTTCTTTAAAACACCGGGAACGGACCAATTGTATTCTGGTGTTATAATAATAACTCCATCCGCATTTGCAACAGCTTTTTTAAAATCTTTTACTACTTGCGGTGGGTTATGTTCTTCATCTTGGTCAAAAAATGGAAGGCTCCTGATATCAGCAATTTCAATATTCAAGTTATCTTTATAACGTTCTTGCATCGTTTTGGCGAGCTGCATATTATACGATTCTTTTCTAATACTTCCTACGATTGTAAAAATGTTCATTATGTGTTGACCACCCTTTCATTTAATACCATGATGACTTGAATCATAAACTAATAAAAATTCACTGCCAATATATTTGCTTTCTTCTCCAATTACCAAAACCACTTCTGATACGCCCAATACCCTATAAAAAGCAGTGCTCCCGCAAGGACATTCGTCCACCCTAAAAATATTGCAAACATTTTTTCTTTTTTCATTTGATTTTTCTTGAATGCACTAACATCAATAATTAAGATGAAGAATCCAGTCACTATTAAAAGAACTACTAAGTAATAAAAATAAGGCAATTTAATCCCTTCCTTTATCTACTTCGCCTTCATACCTGTCCTTACGATTTGAGATTCAACTTGAACATTAACTTTTAAATCATTTTGAAAAATATTTTCCCAATCTCCTATTGTTTTTACGTTTTGACTCCAATAAGTTGAATGCTTAGCCCTTATATGCTCCCCGAAACCGAAGATATCTGATTTTTCCTTTTGCATTTTTTTAACTAACTTTTCTATAGCTTTCGTATCTTCATCATTAAAGTTTTTTTCAATTTTCTTTAATGTCTTTGGATTATCAATCGATATTTTTCCTTTCTCTTTTTCAATAATTTCATTTACATATCGAATTCTAATCCGAATTTCAGGTTTTCCGTTATGTAGCTTAGTTTTAAATTTTGTCCTTCGTTTCATAGCACGCAATAAAACTTGATCTTGCGTACCTGGTATTTTATAAAATGCTGCATATCCACCTGTGCTTTGTTGAAGGATAGCCATTTGCAACCCAATTTGAATAGGTGGGATATATCCTTTCATTTTATCTCCTTTGAAGTACGCAAGTCCTTCAAGGTTAATATTTCCTCCACGTTTTATTTCTAAATACGGGAGGTAGGCATCCTGCCCTTTGCTTGCATGAATGCGCCAAAAAACACCAATTGGAGTTTTAGGAAATTTTCCTAGTTTCACTGAATTTTCGATCATAGCATTAAGATATAATGCAGGTACCCGCTCCAATTCCGGAGCCACCTCCATATATTTTGAAGCTCTTTCTCTTGAAACGGCAATCCAAGCAGTTCTTCTTACTTCGGATTGTCTACGTAAATAGTCGTTAAAGCGATCGACGCCTTTTTTAGCAATTTCTTCACTTAAAATTATGACACGCAAATGTCCTAAAAATATTTTATCTGATAATTCTTGCTGGAGATTTGTCATAGCCGCATCAATCGTGGAGCCAACTACTGAAAGTACCCAAACTGGTTTCTGACCCTCACCGCCAGTGCCACCAGTTTGCGGACCTAATGGAATACGTCCTGGTACGGCTATTTGAGCGGTCAATTGAATTAAATCGTGATCCTGTTCCGCCGTATCGCCTTTAATACTGGTGATTTGTTTTTCTTCCTCACTTCCATGTTGTGTCCCGTGATCCATTTCCGCTTTATCAATCGCAATAGCTAATACGGTTGCTCTTTTTTCGATGTCTAAGCTATCCCAACAACCGGAGAGCAGAGGGATGCAGAAAACGATAATGCATAGTAGAGAGATATGTTTCCGATACATTTATGTTCCCCCTTTACTCTTAGGTAATTTGCGAATAATAGCCATAATAAAAATAAAAATAGGAATCACAATTGTAAGCAATAGACCTAATCTGCCAACTATTTTAATGACGTCGTACATTTGGAACATATTATGGGGAATCATCGCTATAAAAAAAACGATGGGCAATAAAAAAAGCGATAATGTTTTTTGACCTTGCATTCGAAAAAACTGACTTAATGAATGGATTGTTAACATATAACTAGAAAAAATCGTCGTAAAAACGGCCGTCACCCAAATGGCAAGAAACACAACATCTAATCTTTGCAAAATGTTGCCAGGTAAAGAGGTTGCTCTTGCAAGTTCCAATGTTGGCCACATTAAGTTTTTCATTTCATCCACTCCAAAAACAGATAAGGTAGCAAAGATAATCATGACATAAAGAATCCCGGAAATTCCGATACCCCAAATAGCAGATTTCATCGCCTTTCCAGTTTTTTGCATATAGGGAATGATGATTGTTATAATAAACGACCCTTGAAACAAAGCAGTTACTGTCAATGTTCCAATGAATACTTGTTTTAGGTTGTTTGCTATAAGTGGTTGAAAAATTGGTTGGAAATAAAGAGTATTTGCATTTGTAAAAGATAAAACGACAATGATTAAGGCTGGAACCAAGATAGCAGGGACATAAAAATTATGAATATAAGCAAATGTATTTATATCATCACGTGTAAAAATGGCTGCCATTAACAACATGACAATTACAGTTACTTCAATCGGAGTGTTTTTCAACACTGCTGCCACGACAACTTCGCCAAATTCTCGGGATGCCATCGCCGTTAAAAATGTGAAAAATAAAATGATCATTATTCCATACATGCGGCCAATCCACTTTCCCAAAACAATTTGACTGTATCCTATAATAGATTGGTCTGGAAATCGCATTCCAAGCTTTGTCATAATATATAGCCCAATAAAACCAAGGAAGACAGCTATTAAAGTAAGAAGAGGAGCCCCGGTGTCTGCGGCTTGAACAGCAATAAGCGGAAGGTTTAAAACCCCTACTCCAATAATGGTACTTATTAAAATCGCTGCTGTTTGAACGGCCGTTATTTCACGAGTTTGCTCCATGCACTTCTCTCCGATCATTTTTTAGTTTCCTTCGTTTCATTGGATTTATTATTTGCCTTAGCCGAGATAATTTCTTCATTTTTTCCCAATCTTTTATTATTGCTTGGATGGAGAAATTCTGGTCTCCTCGGCATCCATCTAAACGGAAATCTAATGACGACATCTTTCATTCCATGTGAATTCCCAGGAGATACTGGGCTCATATATGGAACACCAAATGATTTTAAGGACAGCATGTGATTGAAGATTATAATGATTCCAACCACGACGCCATAAAGGCCAAATATCCCGGCAAGTATAGCTAATGGAAATCGCAGCATCCTTAAAGCGAAAGATGCATTATAAACGGGCGTTGCAAAGGAGCCGATTGTCGTAATCGCTATTACCACAACTGTAATTGGGCTTGATAAACCAGCATCTACTGCCGCTTGCCCAATAACTAAAACGCCAACGATCGATAAAGCTCCGCCAATTTGTTTCGGCAATCTGACCGTCGCCTCACGCAACACTTCCATCGCTACTTCCATCATTAACACTTCCACTACCGCCGGAAAAGGGACTCCAGCTCGACCTCCTGCAACCGCAACTGCGAATTCTGTCGGCAGCAACTCCGGATTAAAGGAAATAAACGAAACATATAGGGCAGGAAAAATTAATGAAAAGACGAGTGCCAAAATTCGTACAAGCCTTGTAAAGCTCGCTAAAAGAAAACGAGTTGAGTAATCCTCGGTCGTTTGATAAAACTGGTTAAAGACAACAGGCACCATTAAAACAAAAGGAGATCCGTCAACAAGAACGGCTACTCTTCCTTCAATAATATTTCCGACCACACTATCAGGACGCTCCGTTAAAATCGTCTGAGGAAAAGGAGAAAACTGATAATTTTCAAGAAATTGTTCAAGATAACCGACGTCTAAAATGGCGTCCACATCAATCTCTGATAACCTTTTTTCGACCTCGTTTACTAACGAAGGCTCCACGATCCCTTTCATATAACAAATTGCTACTTTCGACTTCGTCAACCTGCCGATCTTCATCGTTTTTACACATAAATCAGATGTAGGAAGACGATAGCGAATTAACCCTATATTCGTATCTAATCGTTCAATAAAACCTTCCCGAGGTCCTATGATGACTTGCTCGGTTTCCGGTTGTGTTATAGCCCTTTTGTCAATGGAACGTGTCGCAAGATGAATAGCCTCGTATACACCATCTATAACAATCACTGTTTCCCCTACAAGAATTTTTTCAATAAGTTTTTTAAGATTAGATTCCAACTTAATTCCACTATGATAGATCACTTCTTCTGATAAAATATCTACAATATTACTATGCTGAATTTTATTGATTTCTAGATGATCCGGCGGAAATAATAACGGTTTGATAAGATCATTATTAATAACTGATTGATCAACCATATTGTTTATATAAAAAATAACTGCTGGAAACTTCCCAAAAATCGTAACCTTTCTGGTAATAAAATCCTCATTTTCACCAAGTATGTTACTCATAAAAGCACTGGTTTTCTCTAGACTTCCATCCAACGTCTGCTCGCTTGCATTATTGAGCTTCACATGGGGAACGTTGTTAAGCTTTTGACGATTTTCCTTTTTATTTTTCTTTTTCCACATCCAGCCTGACATTTTTATCCCCCATAACTGGTCAGAATAATTAATGTCATTATGTGTAATCTAAGATTATTTATGTAAAAAAGTAGCGTAAGGCTCTGCTGTTATCTTGTTTTAATTGCTAAAAACTATTGGACTTAAATGTGGCGTTTCCTTCATTATTGTGCGGTTGCAAGTACATTCTTCAAAGGAAAATTTCTGATTTTAATATTATGGAGTTGATCCTGATTGTGACATTTAGAGCAAGTTTAGAAAGATTCTGTTATATTCGAACAGCAATTGGCTAATGGGCCGGTGCTTGCGCAATTCAATCTGCATTCGTACAACAAGTGTGACAAATGAGAGAGTTCTTGCTCGATTCACTTCCATTCATACAACAAGTGTGGCAAATGAGAGAGTTCTTACGCAATTCACTTCCATTCGTACAACATGTGTGGCAAATCAAGAAGATGTTAACTAATTCAGTTTAATACGTAGCACAATGATGAATTATTAGGGAGGTGTGCTGCGATTCAGCTCATTGCGTGGCATACTTGTGACTATTCACGAAGTCATGCTGTGATTCAGATCGTTGCGCGGCATACTTGTGACTTTTCAAGAAGTTGTGCCGCGATTCAGCTCGTTGCGCAGCATAATCGCGAATTTTCGCGAAGTTGTGCCGCGATTCGGTTCATTACTCGGTAAAATCAAGAACTCAATCCACAAAAGATTTACTATATTTAAAAAAACTAACCACAAAAAAGACAGACTCATTTTTGAGTCTGCCTCCATAACAATGATTAGTACGTATTGTAAATGCTGCGAACAGATAAGCTATTCTTAAATTCTTCTGAGCTTATTTCCCTGCTTAAGCTCGCTTTCTGAACAGTAATTTTCTTCACATCACCAGCAGAAAGATCAAAATAATTATCGCTGAATTTGCAATCGGCATCCACTAAATCAAGTTCTACATATTTAGCTAAGCCGGCTTTGGCTTCTACTGAAAGAATAAATTGATCTTGCTCATCCTGCACTTCAACTGTAATTTGTGGATCAACGAATTCAAAATGCTTCGGCTTTACGAATAAGACAACTGCATTTGAATGGACTTCCCCATCCATGAATAGTGTTGCTTCAAGGTATGTGTTTCTCATGTTCTCATCTGAAAGTACATCCTCAAAAGAAAGCTCGATGCAATTTTCAGCGGAAAGCTTTCCGACCTTTGCGGTAACAGTACCTTCCTTTAAGATAACGGAAGTGTTTGTACGTAGTTTCCATTCAATTCGCCCTTCGATGTCTTCCAGTGAATCATTTGTAACGTGAATGGATGCTGTTTTTCCTTCTTCTTCAATAGATAGTAAGATCGGCTCATAAAATTTCTTCGTGAAATAATGAAGAGCTTTCCAGCGGCCGAAGCTATCGATACTTGACCATGATGCGACTGGCCAGCAGTCATTTAATTGCCAATACAATGAACCCATGCACCGTCCACGGTTGCGGCGCCAATGCTCAACTCCATATTTAATTGCTTCTGCTTGTAAAAGCTGCGAAGTAAATAGCAGTGAATCAAAGTCTTTCGGGTATAGGAAGTTCTCTGATAAATAGAAGAGAATTTTTCCATTTGCTCCTGCATTTTTCTGATGTGTCTCCATCACTCGGGAGAAAATATTTCGATCCTCAGGAATCGTAAAAGTATCCACTGTTTTTAATGAAGGAAATGATTGGAACCCAAATTCAGAACAGAAACGGAAAAAGTATTTACGATATTCAGTAAATGGCTTTAAGCCGTGCCACACTTCCCAATAATGCATGTCCCCACGATTCGGATCGCGCGGTTGGTCAAAGCCACCGCCTGATGTCGGTGAAGATGGCCAATAAAATGTTTGTGGATCCAGCTCCTTCATCATTTCAGGGATAATGTATTCAAATAACTTAATGTAATCCGTTTTGCGCATTGGATCTTGCGGCCAGCCCCAATGTACCCAGCCTTCTTCCGTTTCATTATTTCCGCACCAAATCCCCAGACTCGCATGATGGCGCAGACGCTTCACATTGTCTGCAACTTCTTTTTTAACTGTATCTAAAAATTCATCCGTCAGTTTATACACACTGCACGCAAACATAAAGTCCTGCCAAACAATAAGACCGAGGCGATCACAAAGATCATAGAAATAATCTTCAGGATAATGGCCGCCACCCCAAATGCGGACCATATTAAAATTCGCTTCAACACTATCTTTTAAAAGCCGTTCCGTTTTCTCTACAGAATTTCTTGCGAGTAAGTTATCCTCTGGAATATAGTTAGCTCCCATTCCAAAAATCGAAAGGCCATTTACGTAAAATTCAAACGATCTTCCAAATTCATCCGGAACAGATTTCACTTCGATCGTACGGAGACCGATGGTGTATTCTTTTGTATCAAGCTTGGAACCCTTGCTATCCAATAAAGATACTTCTACTTCATATAATGGTTGTTTTCCATATCCGTTTGGCCACCATAATTCAGGGTTTTCTACATTAAAAGTGACGATTTCTTGTGAAGCTGAAACAGAGATCGTCTTTACCTCGACCTCACCAGTGGGATTTTTCAACGATACTTCGATTTGAACATCTTGATGACTGCTCAATTCTTCCACTTTTACTCGTACATCAAGCTGCACTTCATTTTCCTTATGCACTTGTGTCATATACACATCATCAAGCTTTGCAGTACTCCAAGCTTGTATCGAAATATTTCGCCAAATCCCCATATCTGGAATTTGTGGACCCCAGTCCCAACCAAACATATAATGGGCTTTTCTTAAATATGGATATCCAGCAACTGCATCGCCAACCCCAGCAAGCGGATCTTCATTTTGCAAAGCACGAATATATTTAGTAGGAGAATTGAATTTTACTGTAATGTCATTTTCGCCTTTTTGTAAAAACGATTTTACATCCATTTCATATATGCGATGCATATTATTCGTCTTTTCAACGAGTTCACCATTAATGGAAACTTCCGCTAATGTATCGAGCCCATCACAAATGAGAAGGATTTTATCTTGCTTCAAAAACTCTTCATCTACCGAAAACATTCGCGAATATACATAATCGTTTTCCGCAATTTCAAGTCCAATTTTTTCATTATCGCGATAAAATGGATCTTCAATTTTGCCATGCTGCAATAAATCATTCATGACAGAGCCTGGTACTTGAACATCAAGCGACAAGTCTGCTCCAACTTCTTGCATTTTCCATTGTCCGTTTAAATCAACTTTTAACATTTTGTCCACTCCTCGAAGTTACATTGCTATTTATTTAAGTAAGCTTTCACATGCTTGAAGCCATGATCTTGCCATCAGCATATTCCCCGCTGAATTCATATGAACACCATCGGTCGTAAGCTTGTATGTAGTGCCTGATTTTAAATAATCGATAAAATCTTGATGGGTTGGAACGAGAATCGCACCAAATTTATTAGCTAACTTTCGTACGATTTCCACATATGGAATAAGCTTTTGATTACCTTCAGAATTTACATCCTCTTCAATGACAGTTGGTTCCATTAAAATTAACTGGGCGTTTGTTTTTTCTAAAAGTCCTGTCAAAATCTCTTCAAACTGGTCTGGATACACTTGTACCATATCTGGATTATCAAGCTGACGCCATACATCGTTTATTCCAATGGAAACTGATACATAATCAGGGGTTAGGGCAAGAACATCTTTTTCCCATCTGTCCTGTAAATCTGTTGCACGGTTTCCACCAATTCCTTTGTTGATGATTTCCAGATTTTTGCTTGGAAAAGCAGTCTTTAAATAATCATGGATGATTCGAACGTATCCAATCCCAAGGCCTTCGGGATCTTCATTTTTGCCCCATTCTGTAATGCTGTCGCCTATAAATAAAATTCGCGCTTTATCCTTCATGTTCTTCCCCGCCTTTTATTTGTTTATATACCAATCTTTTAAAACTTCTTCCGCTTTTTTACCGTAAATATCGAAGCCTCTATTTTGCTTCGCTTCCTCCAGCGGATAGAGCTCGGTACTCCAATCCCACCAGAAAAACCCGGCAAACCACGGTTCATCCCAGAACGTTTTCATGACTGAACTGTAAAAATTGGCTTGTTCTTCCTCGTTAAAAGGGAGATCCTGATGTTCAAAATCCCAAGGCATCGTCGCACATCCTTCAGCACTCCTGCAGCCAATTTCCATAAATAAAATAGGCTTTTTAAATTTCTTATGAAGGTTTTCAATTCTTTCCTTTACCTTCTCCCAATTTTTCAACATCGTTTCTTCGCTGTCGCCAGGTTTTTCAGCGACTGGATAATAAGCACTTGTCCCAATTATATCTACGTGTTCAAACCAATCTATCCCGTCTTCTTTCCCATGGTTTGCATTGTAAATAATCGGACCGCTGTAAACTTTTCTAACCTTTTCAACAACATTTATCCAATGTTTCGTCTGCGCCTCTGTCCCTACCATTTCACAGCCTATGCAAAACATATCACATTCAAGATCCTCAGCTAACTCAGCGTAATGGAGTAAAAAATTCGTATAAGAATCAAACCACTTCGCCCAATATGTATATGCTTCTTCCGGGAAACCGATTCTTGCTCTCCATAATCCATCTCTTGAGTTGACCACTGGCTTTAAACACACCTTCAAACCGAGCTCTTTTGCCTTTTTTACCGCAAACATAATATCACTGTCTGTCATTGTGAAACCGTAATCAAAAGGAATATCAGTAGAGAAGATGGTGTTTTGGTATGTATAAAATGACAATGCAATCCACTCGCTACCCGTTTCCTTTAATTTTTTTAACGATTCAACGGCTCCCGGCGTCCGATATGCCCCTCTTGAAGAATCCCAGCCATATGTCATTCCTTTAACAAATAGTTCCTTCACTATTTTTCCTCCGTTTAGCTTTTGAAAATACTTTTCTGGTAATATATAATAAATTTTAACTTAATCGTTAACTTTAATCAATTTATTTTTAGTAATTTAAAGTACTTTAAAACATGACTTAACGTATAATTCACATAAAAATTCAAGTTGCCTTAATCCATAAAAGGAGTATTAAAATGACAATCTATTACGAAAGTCAATCAAACATCTTTCATCTTCAATCGAAAGATATGAGCTATATCATTCAAACGTCTCATTTTAAAAGGATTAAATCCTGATTTTAACTATGTTTCCGAACGTGATGGAGTAGTATACGGCGGTGACCAGCTGCTTGCGGGAGGCTTTTATGTGCCAAAACTTCACGGGGACTATGCTAGTACGTGGTTTAAATTACGAGCTCAATAATAAGAGCAAAAAAAGAGAGAGGGCAGCCTCTCTCATTTTTTCTTTATGTTTTTCACAGAATCCCGATACACGATGTTTCCTTTTATTTGGATCCTACCATGCTTTTTGCCCTTGTCACGAATTTTTTCCTGAATAAAGCCAATAGCTGTACGGGACATTTCTTCAATATTCACTTCTACTGTTGTAAGACCAGGTTCTGTTATGGTTGCATAAATATCATTATCAAAGCCGACAACTGAAAAATCTTCCGGAACACGATAGCCAAAATCTTTTAATTTGGCGATTAAAAGATGAGCGACTTGGTCGCAATTACATACAAACGCTGTAGGAAGTTCCTCTGGAAGGTCAATCTCGATATACTTTCCATGTTCATCACGATCGCACAAAATGTATTGATCATTTAGTTTTATATGATGTTCAAGCAAAGATTTGTAATAGCCGAGAAATCGATCTTGAATACTGCTTGTAGAATATATATTACCTACAAAAGCAATTTTTTCGTGGCCGTTTCGAATTAAGTAATTGGTGATATCGTATGCTCCGTAAAAATTATCAGTAATGACAGCATCCATATTCGCCTCTTCGTCGTAGAAATCCATGAATACAGTTGGAAGCTCAACCGATTGCAATTTTTTAATATACGGCTTTTTGATTTGCCCAAGAATAACAAATCCATCAACTTTTTGTTCCTGGTAAATCCTTGGGAGTTTTAATTCGTCCTCATCTTCAGAACGTAAAATATGCAAAATCCCATAGTAACCTTGCTCTTCTAATACTTTTGAAATCGATTGATAAAAATTCAAGTAAAAGGATTGGAGCATACCAGTGAAACGCTCAGGGATAATGACGCCAATATTGAACGAAAGCCCATCTTTCATCGATCTCGCTGCCGTATTAAAGCGATAACCCATTTCTTCAGCTAATTGTTTTATTTTTTCCTTTAATTCATCGCTGACACCCTCTTTATCATTAAGTGCTTTCGAAACCGTCACACTGGTGACTCCGATTTTTTCAGCGATATCCTTCATCGTTACATTATGTTTCATCTAAATCCCTCACATGTTTATCTCGCAGTTGTTAATTAATTTATCGATAACTTAATATTTATATTACTTGTTGGGTGAAGGAAAGTCAAAGGAAGGAGGATAAATTGGCGTTTGGGGAGGGATTCCAACTCTATTATTTTCATATTCATCGTAAAAAATATGGATTGCTTATCGCAAAAACTATATGATTTTTTTCTTTCATTGTGAATTACATGATAATTATCGATGAAACTTTTCCATTCTCTTTTTTCATCGAGAATTACGCATTAATTATCGATGAAACTCTGGCATCTTCCTTTTTCATCGAGAATTACGTATTAATTTTCGACCAAGCTTTGGTACTACCTCTTTTCATCGAGAATAACGCTTTAATTATCGATGAATCTTTGACGTTTTCTCTTTTCATCGGGAATTACGCGTTAATTATCGACAAAACTCTGGCATTCTCTTTTTTCATCGATAATTACACATTAATTTATCGACGAAACTATGAAAACGACCACTCCCGTTTCAAAGAGGGATGGCCGTTTCCATAAGTAAAAACTATACAACTTTTGATTTTATTTCGTTTGGATTAACGATAACAATTTTTCCGTCTTCGAGTTCCATTCTTACTTTATTCGTTTCGGAAATTCCGATGGCTTCTAAGTAGCTTTCTGGAACTTGGATTCTTCTTGCGCTATCGAGAACTGCCAATTCTACGTGTGTATCTTCTTCTACACCGTCATCGCTGCTTTCGTTATCGTCATTTTGTATATAGTAGGATTTACGCAATATTTCACTAGATGTTTTTCCATCGCGAATGGCGACGACGCGGTCCATTTTTCTCGTGAGCTGAGTGTCATGGGTAACGATGACGATTGTGACGCCAAGTTCTCTGTTTAGATTACGGAAAACATCTAGGATGATATCCGCCGTCTTCACATCAACGCTTCCCGTCGGTTCGTCCGCCAGAACTAATTTCGGATCATTCGCAAGGGAAATGGCGATGGCTACCCTTTGCTGCTCTCCACCTGAAAGCGAGCCTAATCTATTATTTAGACGATGACCCATTCCGACCATTTCCAGTAATTCTTTCGCACGCTCCCGTTTATGTCGGCCCTTAATTAACATCGGCAGCTCGACATTTTCGATGGCCGTCAAGTATGGAATCAAGTTACGCGCGTTATTTTGCCAAACAAATCCTACTGTTTCGAGTTTATATTTTACTAGATCTTTATCGGATAAACGAAGTAGATCCTTGCCACCTACAATGAGCTTACCTGCAGTCGGTCGGTCCAATCCGCCGAGCATATTTAGTAATGTTGATTTTCCACTACCACTGCTTCCGATAATTCCCATCATTTCGCCTTGCTCTACTCTTAGATCTAGACCCTGTAACGCAATAACTTCATGATCATCATCAATCTTATAGATTTTCATTAAATTTTGGCAATCGATCATTAATCTTCACCTAACTTTATGGCTTGATGAATTTTTATTTTTCTTAAGAAGCCGATTAATATGGCGGATCCTAGAACTAGCATTAATGCTGAGAATATATAAATTTTCGCCTCATCGCTCGCATCAGAAATGACCGTAAATGGAGGCGTTAAGTCACGAATATTCAACGAAAGCTTAAACAGTGGAACATATAATTGACTTGTCACTCCACCTACGATGATTCCGAGTATACATGCGAAACCTGATGTAAGGACTTGTTCTGAAACCAATATTCCAATTAATTTTGGCATTGGAATCCCCATTGCCCTGTAAATACCATATTGCAGTGTCCTTGATTTGATCGTCAGCACCCAATATAAAAGGAAACCAATAAATGAAATCAACAACGATATAAGGAAACCTAATGTCATTGTACCATTTAACCCCAATAAAAGTGCTCCATTTTTCAAATCAGTGATTTGTGGATTTACATCGTTCATGACCATAACCGGAATTTTAGAGTCTTTTAAATCTTGATAAAATTCGGCCCGAGAAGTATCCGGCTTTAACTTCAGCCAAACCTCATAAGGTTCAAGGCCAAGCATATTTTGTACATATGGGAGGTTAGCTACAACAAGAGCACCCTCGGATTTATTTTCCACCGACTTCTCCAAAGGATTGAACGATGGCCAATAATCAATGATTCCAAACACTACAAATTCCCCATAATCGGAACCAGCCCACTGCATCGTAATATAATCACCTTGTTTAACTTCTAGAGCATCGGCTGCTTTTTTCGAAATAAGGACCGCGCTTGGCTCTTTCGCGATTAGGTTCAAATACTCGTACCAATGATGCGGCAATAAGGAAGGTTTAAACCATGCCGTTTCACCAAACGCCTTCGGCTCAATCGCCATCAAAGTTGGATAATGGATGCTTTTTCCGCTAGGGGTTGTAACGGATACGGAATCCTTTTTAAACACTTTCGCAGCTTTATCAACTTGCTTTAATTTTGTTATTGGATCAAAAGGTGGTTCCGTATAAACAACAGGTTCCACTTCTGGAAGAGCATCAGCAGACTCTCCTCCGCCTTCAGTTCCACTAGGACTTGGAGAAGTACCACCGCTGCTAGGACGACTACTCTCCCATCTTAACAGCATACGAACTTCCGAACCATTTTTATAATGCAATTGCTCTTCCAAGTTTGTGTTAATAGTCCGGGCGGCACTAGCACTGAACACACCCATTCCTATTGTCATCACTAAAAACAACATAAGAAACTGATATTGTTTTGTAGATCTACTCACTTGTAAAAATGTACTGTATAACGAGACTGGCCAAAACTTTTCTCCAATTTTATAAAACAGCTTCAAAATTAAAGGATATATTCTGAGGGCTACCAATCCTAAGCCAATAATGAATAAGGCTGGCATGAAAAATAGCTCCGGGTCGATCATTACGTCAGAACTCTCTACATCAAGGTTCTGCAACACTTTTTGACTGCGGTTAAAAGCAACGAGTCCATAAATGGCAACTCCAAGAACCGAAAATTCAAAAATTACAGTATACCAAGGTATCTTGCCAACATCCCTTGCTGATTGCTGTTTATGACTGACAATACTTTTTCCTGATGCACTATAAACAGGAATCATGATCATGATGATAGAAGCCAAAACAGCAAGCAGTGCATAAATATAAGATTTTACAGAAAGTTTAACAGGTAATGCTGACCTCTGAATAAATTCTAGGAAACCATTGGATGCACCGAGCAATTTACACAGTTGCAAACCGATGAGTGGGCCGATTAAGAGTGCCAGAGCACCCAAAATGGCTATTTCGATAAAATAAATGCCTAGAATTTGCCAGCGGCTTGCTCCCCTACTTGTAAAGACTGCAATTTCATTTAATTGCCGTTCAATGATCAAGCGAGAAATCATAAATAAATAAATGGCAAGCATAATGAGAACCGGGACATTCAACGACCAAAGCATCGTTGTCATTTGCATTCCTTTATTTTCATATGATTTTAGGATATTTTTGATTGGGAAGTTAAATAAAATAGTTGCTTTTTTCACGCTCGAGATTTGCGATTTCAACTTTGATTCCAAACTCAATAATGCTGGGAAATGGGTAGATTCGATTTTATGATAGTCAAATGCTGAACTGAATCGGCCAATTCCTAATAGTTCTTCATGTTTTGGAATTAATTCGTCCCTAAACCATTTTTCATTAACGATAAAATCATCATTGAATGATCGTGGTACAAGAGACCAATATGGGTCCTCAACTGATTTTGGCTGGAAGGTTCCAACGGGCTTAATGACAAACTGCTGCTCGCCTTCGCTGCCGACGATAAAATTAGTTCCCAGCACCATGCTTCTTTTAACTAAAGCTGTTTCTGAAACGAGAGCCTCTACAACTCCATCTACAGTTTTATCACTAGGAAAAGTTCCATCCGTAATCGTAATATGATCCTTGAGTCCGGAAATCATAAGTAATTTTGCTGCGTTTTGCGAACTTCCGCGCCGTTCTTCTTCTTCATACATTGTTCGAAGCGGAGTCGTCGCGATAATATTTGCATCTGCTATAACCGGGATTCCTGTACTCTCTACAAGATTCTTCTTGATATCTTCCACTTTGGCGAGTGATTCTGCAGGTTTTTTAACGATAGAGCTAGCGAATGTATCAGAGAACGAAAATTCACCTGGATATTGATTTTTCTTCACTTGATGGTCTTCTAATTCACGAACTAATAATTTTTGTAATACGCTGGAAGTATATGTTGGAATACTGGAAACAAGTGAAACGGTTATGATTAAACCGAGGAATAAGCTTCCGGTCAGCCAGCGATTGTTCAGCATCTTACGAAAAATTAACTTTATGATAGCCACCGCTTATACCTCCTACTTTAAGATGATGACGTCCCCTTCATTGAGTCCTTTCAACACTTCCACTTCTGTAGAAGACATAATTCCGACCTCAACATCCACTTCACGTTTTGTATTATCAACCATGACTTGAACATAGTTTCTGCCAACCGTTGTGCGAAGGCCATTTTTCGGAATGACGAGTGTATCCTTTTTACTCGCAGTGATGATTTCAATACCTGCAAGATCTCCAACTTTTGTATCATTCGGAAGCTTTTCAGCCTCTACTAGGATTGATTTACTATAAAGATCTGGATTTTTTTCATAAATATCAGCAGGGACATCTTTTGGAGTCTGTACGACTTTTCCTTTACCTTCTTTACCGCTTATGTTGGTTACGACATCCATCCCAATTTTCACATCTGCAAGATCATTGGCATTCATTGCTGTATATTGAATTTGCAGTTGAGTCGTTTCCGCTACTTGAAATAATGATTCGTAAGCGGGAACACCTTGACCTTGTTGAATTTCTGTAACATACGTGATGACTCCGTCAATAGGCGAAGTGATTTTTGATTCCTCTAACTGATTATTCATAAAATAAAGTCGATTCTGAATGCTTTGGACATCTAATTTTCCCATTTCGATGGAATATTTATCTTCATGATTCGATTGCATTTGTTGAAGTCTTAACTGAGCTTTTTTCAAATCGATATAAGCTTGGTCAATTTCAAAAGAGAGATTGCCAGTTTCTAATTCTGCAAGTGCTTGGCCTTTCTTTACTAAATCCCCTTCTCTAACATTGATTTTCTTTAAACGTCCGCCATCTTTTGTGTAATATAAATCATGATGACTAGTTGGAACCATCGTTCCCGACCCTTTAACCCTTTTAATGATTTCGGCTTTTTTAACTTCTGCCGTTTCGTAATCAAGCTGGGCTGGTTCAACAAGTGGCGGCGCCAACACAGGTTCTTCCTTCGGTAAGAAAGAACATCCTCCTAAAAAGAATGAGAAGAATGCCAAAGTCCCTAGTAAATAGTAAACATTTATTCTATTAGATGATAATTTCTTGTTTATCTTTCGCAATTTTCCGATCCTCCAATGTATAAACATGTTCTATTATTTCGAGAATGCCAGGATCGTGTGTTGTCATCACGATCGTAGTCGTTTTATTTTTCACGAGTTCCTGAAAAGCGCTAATAATATGAAATGCCATTTTCGTATCTAATTCTGCTGTAGGCTCATCCGCTAAGAGAAGTGCTGGTTTTGTAGCAATCGCCCTTGCTACCGCTACCCTTTGCTGCTCTCCGCCGGAAATTTCGTAAGGGCGGTGTTTAGCTCGTTTTGAAAGCCCAACAAGTTCAATGGACTCTTTTATTTTCTCTGCCCATTCTGCACGCGGCACCCCTGCGATTCTAAGCCCAAATTCGATATTTTCTTCCACTGTCATTAGTGGAACTAGTCCATAAGACTGGAACACAAAGCCCATTTTCTGCCTGCGCAGCTCTGAACACTGCTTCTCATTGTATTTGCTGATCGGATTTCCTTCTATGTATATCTCCCCATCCGTTGGCTTATCTAAAGCACCAATTAAATTCAGCAAAGTTGTTTTACCTGATCCTGACCTTCCTCTTAGGGCTACCAACTGATGTGGCTCAATTGTTAAATTAATCTGATCTAAAATATCTACTTTTTTATTCCCGGATCCAAATGACTTGCTAATATTTTCTATTCTTACAACCGGTTCCATTTTCACAGCACCTTTCTATCATTTCTGGATGCTAATCCCCCAATCCTTTAAACGACCACCCCTTTGTGCTCAAATCACTGAAGTCAGCGCTTACAAAAAATATTAAATCAACGTACATTTACGAAATATCATACTTTAGTCTTAATATTGTGTCAGTTTTCGCATAACTTTATATTAGTATTCATGAAACCAAACGTCAATGTGATTTTTACAAATTTGTTACATTCGTAGAAGGCTATCTTTAGTTCTAGAATCGTTCTAGGGCAATAAAAATACCATTGTAATCAAGGTTTTCTTCCAATATAGTTCTAGAGACCGCTGTTATAGCATTTCAACATTGTAAAACGCTCTCTTAATAGATGTGCTTCTTTTAAGCTTCTATTAACAAGTTCCTCACTAATTCCTAATTCTTCTGGTGCAGTAGCACCTCCGACCTTTTGTAAAAGAGTTCGCAATTGTTCTTTATTTGGAATGGTGGCAACGATCTCTGCAACTTTTTCACTTTTATCTTTTAATGCATGTGGAAGCAGCTTACCAGATGAAAGCCAATCATTGTAAAGCTTTGCAAGCATAACGGAACTGATACCAACCTTTGCACCATGTAAAACTTGGCGACGTTTATTTTGTAATAATTCCATTTCCCAGTAGTGTGAAAGATGGTGTTCTCCACCTGATGCCGGATGTGATTGTCCAAACAATAGCATAGCGAGACCGGACTGGATAAGTGAAGCTAGTAAAATGCGAATTCCTTCTTCGTCCCCTGCGGCTATTTGGTCGACGTGCTCTACAGAATAATCAAGGGCTTCTTTCGTAATCGAAGCAGCAAGCGGGCAATATGGTTCATCTGCTATTAATCTACCAAAGCTCCAATCTGCGAGCGATGTATATTTTGCCAACATATCGCTGAAGCCAGCCGCTGTCATCTCTTTTGGAGCATTTATAAGTACATGGATGTCGGCAAAAAGGGCGATGGGAGATACCGTTTGAAAAGTCTTTTTTACTCCACGAACAATTAACGGAGCACCTAATGAAGTAAACCCATCCACAGAAGCCGCTGTTGGAATTGAAATAAACGGCTTTCCAGTTTTGGCACTGCAAAATCTTGTAATATCGTGGATTGTACCAGAACCAACTGCCATAAGCACATCAACATGGGCATCGATTTCTATAAGTGCCTGGACAATCGAAACTTCATCCGCTACTACATCTCCCATTTTATTCGGCTTAATGGTGCATACGGAATATTCGAGATTTGCATTTCGTAAACTTTCTGCAAGCTTTTCCCCAGCAGCTTCATACGTATTTTCATCTGCTACTAGAAGAACACACTTAAACTCTTTTTCTATAAGAAATGATGAGCATTTTTCAAAAGCATTGGTACCTATATACATCGTTTCTATTGGAATGTGATGATGTTTATGACCACAGCTGCATGTTTTACCTAAAGCTTCTATTTCCGCAATCATTTCTTCTAGTTTCATTTGGTAAAAGTCTCCCTTTCTTTCAACTTGTACGAACATGCTACCATTTTTAGCAAGTAAATTCAATTGCATGTAGCGATACTGTTAAATTGTTAACAAAAAAATAAGAGGAAGAAATAACTCCCTCCTCTAAAAATCTATTTTATTTACTTGGTACTCATCATAATACCTTTGCATTATATCTATTGTCTTGGAAATTCCTATGCTTTCTAACTGCTGCACATAAGTATCCCATTCTTTTTCCATACCGCCTTCTGTTACCCATTTTCCGAAAGCACCCATCGAAATATTCATTAAGGCAGTATTGATCTGTGTTAATACATAATAATCATCGGGGCTGTACTTGATGAAAATGTCAGGGTACACATCTTTTTCTTTATTAATGGAATCGAGTGCTTCTTTTAACGGTTTCGTTTGGTCAACAATTGCTTCTAAATCAGAGCTTGGAGTTAGATGCAACGTGTCTGGTATATACATCGGGCCCTTATCTCCCCATGTCGTTGTCCATTTCCACGTAGCCGGGTCCAGCGCGAGATCCTCTGGCGGAAGCACCGTGTATGTTCCATCCCCATTATCGGAAATATTGGACCCAATCGAACCAAATAAAGCTTGCATGCTGACAATCGGATCGTAGAGTTGGTTAATGAATTTCATCGCTGCGTCCTTGTCTTTCGCTGAAGCGGACATTTGTACCATATTAGCTCCATACGTTAATCCATAGTAATCATAACTCCAGGATACTTGTGCGTCTGAGCTTGATGAAACTTGCAAAGACGGCATGGAAACGTATTGCGAGGCTAACGTATTGCCAAATCGTTCAGATAACTCCCAGCCCCATGTAAACCCTACATTTGCTGTATTCCCATTACCGCGTGCAACGGATTGATATAAAGCATAATCGCGGGATATGATGTCTTCTGTCAATACACCAACTTCCCAACATTTATGTAAAAATTTTATTAATTCCTGCACACGCTCGTCTACAAAAAAGTTTTTCACGACTCCATCTTCAACGAAATATCCTTGTCCCCCACCGTTCGTGATCGTAATTCCGACACTCCCTAACATAACAGTAGGATGGAAGAAATCAAAGCCTCCCATTCCAAGTGGAGCAAAATCCATTGGGATCTCGTCATCAGGGTCTCCATTTCCGTTGGCATCATTTTCCTTAAAAGCCACTAAAACTGCGAATAATTCATCCCATGTCGTCGGCACATCCAAACCTAAGTTATCTAACCATTGTTTATTGATAAATTGTCTTGTCGCCGTTTCCGTTCCAAAGGGCTGATACTTTGGCAATCCGTAAATCTTTCCGTCCAATTGAGTCGCAATCACTTTCGTTTCAGGTTTATCCTGAAACATTTGCTGAACGTTCGGACCATCCTTTTCAATTAATTCCGTCAAATCTTGAAACAAGTTTGGATATTGGGCAAATTCAGCATCCGTTATTGCATATGAACCAATAATAAGGTCGGGAATTTCTCCGCTAAACAATAATTCTTGTTTTACTTTTTCCCAATCAGGAGAAGTCACTTCCTGCCATTCAATTTCTACTCCGGCATTTTTCTCTGTCTCCTTAAGCCAATCCATTTTGGCTACATCTTGGGTTAGTGGATGTTTTACAATAATAGCATTTAGTTTCACTTTACTCTTTTTACTTACCCCAATACTCATACAGCCCGCCAACATAAACGCACTAATGGTTATCATTAATAATGCTGAGAGTCCCTTTTTCACGACTTTCCTCCAATAATCATTCTTACTATAATGATACCAATTTTTGTTAAACTAGGCTGCTGATTTTTCAAGTTTTTCTGATTTTTCTAAATAGAAACTTATAAGTATTATCAATATTAACGGCATTGATAAAATTCCAAATAAAACACCCATTTGCACATGCTCAGCAATAAATCCGAACACATAAGGAATGGTCATCCCACCGATTCCACCTGCTGCAACCGCAAGACCAAAAGCGGTTCCCGTATATTTGGATGAAAACATCGTTCCAGCCTGTGATACGACGAGTGGCCATATTCCTGAAAAACCAAGTCCCATTAAAAACAATGTCACGGGAGCAATTGAATTGAATACTGAAAATACTTGCGCCACAAGCCCTGTAATGGCTACAAGGCAAAGACCGCTTACGAGAATTTTATTTGAAAATCTTTCTGCCAACCATGCTGAAATAAAGCGCCCAATCGTGATGCCAAACCAAAGCAGACCTACCATAAACCCAGCAAAGGTTTGATCATAGTTTAAGTCGGTTAAATGTTTCGGTGTCCAACCCCACGCAGTCGTTTCCACTCCAACATAAAGTGCTATCGCGGTACAAAGCAGGATGAAGCTTTTATTGCCTAAAATGTTTTTAAATGCAGAAACATCGAAACTCTCATCTGTTTCTACTTTTGGATATTCGTATCTCGTGACCCATATAACAGCTGCAAAAGCTAAGATGGTCGCAACGAAATAGGCCGTATTCCATGAATAATTTGAATCGATTAACCAACCGGAAAAAGTAGGACCTATAATCGCTCCAACACCAAAAAATACGTGTGTAAATGTCACTGCCCGTCTTTCGTTGCCTGGATTGACGTCCGCAACAATGGCACTAAGTGTACTCTCGATAACTCCACCAAAACCACCCACTAGAAAAAACATCACGATGGAAAGTGAAAAGTAAGGAGAAATGGAGAAAAATAGGAGTGAACTTGCAAATCCTAAACCTGACCAAACAACAACTCGTTTTTTCCCGATACGATCAGAAATAATTCCTCCAAATATAATCGCCACTGTAAATCCAGCGGCAGAAACGGAAAAGAAGGACCCCATTTGCGCCACTGACAAATGGAAAGATTCAGACATTTTTTCAATCAATGGTCCAAGCATCGTCATCTGTAAACCAAACACCAAAATTGTGAAATTAATGGCATACGTAAAAAGTTTTCTATTCATGATGTTCCCCCATACACACGAGTCAGCCCCTTACCGACATTCGGAAGGGACTGATTTCGCTTACATTTTTATTTTTTTGAATATTTCTCATTTTAACACAAACTTAGCTTTTATCCAATTTGTTAAATACTTGCATGGCTACCCACATGCAGCCTGATAATCCAATCGCAATTGAGAAGAAGATAATAAATGCGGGGATTTCCAAAGAAATATAAAGGACTATGAAAATGACCATTCCAAGTAAAAGAGTATAATGTATCTTGGAAATTCCAAGAATGAATGCATTTTTTACATGTTGATACCAAGCTGCCTCATAATGAGCCATCAACGGAAAGGACCATAAAGCGATAATCGTATAGAAAAAAACTAACAAGTAAAAAGCAAATGGAATGATAAATAGAAGATCTGCCGTATTCAACATCACTCGATAATTCAAATAAAGTACAATGCCAATTATCGTAAGAACCCATCCTAGTAAATTGGCGTTTTTAAACTCTTGCTTATAAATCTCCTTGAAGGTTCGAAAAATATGAATCTCATCATTGCCCATTATCCACTTTCTCGCCATTCCAAGCGCTGCAACCGTTGTTGGAAAAACTCCGGCCAAAAATAATCCGCGAAAAGAAAATAAAAACCATAGCCCGTTCAGAATTGCGAGGCGCATAATCCATTGCAGGATTTGATCAAGTGAAGATACGATTTGTTTACCATCCATGTTGCCGCCACCCTTATTAGATTCTTTCACTCTATGTTATCCTTTTACACCTCCGACTGTAAGCCCTGTCACAAAATAACGTTGGAAAAAGATGAACAATAAAATGATTGGAACAATCGTCATGACCGAACCTGCAATAAGTACATCATAATTATTTCCGTACGGCGTTAATAATGTTGCCAACCCAATCGGCAATGTGAACATATCATTCGAACGCAAAACGATAAGTGGCCATAGGAAATTATTCCAGCTTCCCAAGCCTTGTAAAATTGCCATCGCTGCTAAAGATGGCGTCATTAATGGCAGCATGATTTTAAAAAAGATCCCATACTCTGTCGAACCATCAATTCTAGCTGCATCCATTAATTCCTTAGGAAGTCCAAGTGCAAATTGCCGAAAAAAGAACACGGCTATTGGCGCAACAATCGCTGGCAGCATAACAGCCGTATATGTATTGATTAATTGCCAACTGATCATGAGCTGGTAAAGGGGCAGCATTAATATTTCAAATGGCACCATCAAAATAAATAAAACGAGCATAAATAAAAAATTTCTTCCTTTAAAATCATACAACGCAAGCGCGTATCCAACCATGGAAGAGAAAAACAAAGAAAGGATGATTGTAATCGCCGAAATGATTAAACTATTCCCGTACCAGTCCCAATAATTCCCCGCCACCGTGAAAATATAAATATAGTTGTCCACATTTAACGAGCTCGGATCGAATGTTAAACTAATCCCATTGCGCATCAGCTCGGATGAAGGTCTAAATGAAGAAAGAAGCAAGCTCAAAATTGGGAACAACGCGATTAAGGAAATGATAACAAAAAATAGATTAATGACCCATTTAAGTCCTTGATCACTTTTTTTCAGTTTCATATTATTCATCTCCCTTTTTAAAGGCTCCGGTGAGGATAAGCTGAATAAAACTAATAATAAAGATGATAATCATTAACACGACACCGATTGCAGCACCAAAACCCATATTATTCTGCTGGATCCCTTGCTGATAAAGATATCCGACAACCGTTAATCCGATATTCCCGGGAGAGCCGGTTCCCCAGTAAACGAAGCTTTCTTCAAACATCCTGTATCCCCCGATGATTGAAATCGTCGACACAAAAATAGTAACTGGTTTTAAAAATGGCAGTGTCACGAATCGAAACTTCTGAAATCTAGACGCTCCGTCGATTTCCGCCGCTTCGTATAATTCATCCGGAACAGTTTGTAGTGCAGCCAAAAAGTATAAAATATTGACTCCCATCCAACGCCAACAACAGAGCAAAACCATTAAAAGCATTCCAGACCACGCATGGTACCGCCACTCAATCGAGTTCGACCCTAACCAATTCATTAACTGGTTTGCCGCAGCACTGTCTGTCTCACCAAACAACAAACGAAAAACCATACCCGCCACAATCGTAGAAGTTAATGCCGGTATAAATAAGGAAGCTCTAAACAAGATTTTGAATTTAACAAACTTCGAATCTAGTAAAACAGCTAATATAATCGGGACTGTAACTAAAATGACTACGGTCAATACTACATATATCGTCGTATTGGATAATGCTTTATAAAAGGTCGGGTTAAAAATCCGGGAATAATTTTTGAATCCTACAAAGGTAATTTGCCCCGGCAAAATATTTTGGAAGCTCATGATAAATGCTTTGATTGTTGGATAAAGTGTAAAAACTAAAAACGAGAGTATAAATGGCGTAACAAAAATATATGGTACAACTTTTTTTGAGTTTAAAAACTTATAAAGTTTGTTTGGGCTCTTTATCGGTGCAAGTTCTGTCGCTGTATTTCGCGGTGTTGGCAGCATTTGATCCACCTCTTTGTTCCTTAATAGGGCAGGAGTTAGTTCCTGCCCGCCAATAATCCTTATTGTTTACCTTTACTGCTTATTGCTTCTAATCTTATCTGCAGCTTCTTTCAACGCTTCTTCCGCCGTTTGCGTCTGCTGCCTTAAGACACTATCAAAAGTGACCGTGTTGATTTCGTTCTGTACTTCAGGCGTTTGTGCAGTAATATGCACAGGATTGATTTCATCTCGAATTTCAAGTAGCGTGTCAAAAATATCGTTACCAAAATATTGATAGAATTTATTGTCCTGTTTAACCTCATCACTTTCCCATACGTCCCAACGAGGTGGATCAAATCCTAATACTGTCCATAATTGAATATTGGCTTCCCTTGAAAGCTTTGCAAACGCTAAAAACTCTTTCGCAAGATCAGCATGCTTCGTTTGATTCGTAACGACCGTCCCAGTTCCTCCCATACCTGCCGAACGGAATCCACCTGGCTCCCAAGCAGGCATCGGACGAATAACGATTTTATTCTTTAAGTCTGGCATATAATCTAAAAATCTACCCATATACCATAATGGCATTGAAATGGAAGCAGCCCCACCGTCATTCATATAGGCATAATATTCTTCCGCATGAGGTTGTCCCCCTGGAGTCAATTCAGCAATTTTATGCACATAAACGAGGTCATGCAAGAACTGTAATGCTTTAATATTTTCGGGACTATCAACTGTTACATCACCATTTTCATCGAACCAATCCGAACCTTGTTGACTTATCATCGCCCACATTGGGATATAGTCACCCGTTGGCACATTCGCCATCATTTTTCCAGTTTTGGCAACAACTTGTTTCCCTGCCTCTACATAGTCATCCCACGTTTTAATGGAATCAATATCAACACCTGCTTCATCCATTATTTCCTTGTTATAGTACATGACGGATGCCCCGACGTGTGTTGGCATGCCGTAATATTGGCCGTCCTTGCTGTATATTTCTAGTCGCGCTTTTACAAAATTGTCGATTTCCGGATCAACAAACTGATTCATCGGTAATAATTGTGGCTCACCTTGCAAATAATTCGGGAAACGACTAATTTCGATATCGGAAATGTCCGGAGCACCCTTTCCAGATTGCAAGGCTAAGAGCAAGTTATTATGCATTTGGTCATATGGATATGTTTCCGCTTTCAATTTAATGGGTCTGTCAGGATTGGCTTCATTCCAACGCTTTGCAGCATCTTCAAAAAACTCCATATGCAAGGAAACGAATGTCCAAAACGATAATTCCGTTGCACCTTTAATATCATCACCTACAACGACTGTATCTGTAGCTCCCTCGGAGTCAGAGCCAGATTTCTTGCCGCTACATGCAACGAGAACAATCGCCATTAACCCAACGAGTAATATAAATAGGCTTTTTTTCATCATTAATCTTACCCCCTATTTTTTGACAAAGCTCGTTAAACAGGAAACGCTTTCAATTAATAATAGAAATCTGCACCTCCTCGGTTTTTACTTACACAAGTACGGTTGTTGTACAACTATTTCGTATAATTTCTTTAACCTGTACGAACATGTTAACATTTACGTTGAATGGGGTCAACCGAATAATTTGTGTTTCATTGGAGTTTTTCCCTTATAAAATCTGAGTTTATTCGTCATTTTTAGATAAAACCACTATATATTCTACATAGTTAATTATGTGTAATATTTCATTCTTATACGTACAATATATAGAGTTCAACAACTGATACGTATTATTTCGATTAAAAAAGAGTGATCGCAGGAAAAAATGCAATCACTCTAATCGTTTATACATTTTATTTTACCTCAGCTGGCCTCTCCTTCGCCTTGTCGGCTTCTCCCGCATTTTTATTTGATACTTCCCGGTCTTCCGCCATTTCTTCGACAGATTTCACTCTAATACGAGCTGCCCCTTTGTAATGATCTTTCGTTGGAATAAGATTACTAGAAGCGAGGCGGTTCTTTGCCTCTGCGATTGCCTCCTTATATTGAGGCAGCCATTTTTCCTGTGCAACAAGCATCTCATCGGTCAGCTGCCAAGTTTCTTTCGGATTGCAGACGGCGCCAGTAAGCGGGTCCATCATCATTGCCTGACGGAGTAAAAAATCATCTCCATGGACTGCTGCTTCTACTGCTAATCTTTGTACTGATATGCTCGCGTTACAAACCGCAGCACAGCCAAGCGGTAAGTCTCCGACATGCGGCATATTAATTCCATTACGATCAACATAACCCGGAGCTTCAATGATAGCGTCATCTGGAAGATTCGTAATGACTCCATTGTTTACCACATTAAAGTGACCACGGTATACTCGTCCTGTCTCTAGACCTTCAATAATCCACGAACCGTGCTCTTCACTGCGATTCTCCCCTGTGTATTCCATCGGTTTTTCTTTTAACCAATTTGGAAAATCAGTCTCAAACCAGTTCCTACCTTCTGTACATACTCGCAGATAGCCTCCGGTTTCACCGTTAATCCATACGCCTAAATCAATCCAATCGTTAATTTCTTCTGGACGTTTCCTATACCAAGGAACATATTCACTTAAATGCCCATTTGATTCTGTACTGTAATAGCCGAAACGTCTAAGCATATCGATGCGGACTTTTTCAGTCTTACTGAATTCGGGATGATTCTCAAATGCTTCCAATATTTTATGCGTCAAATCTTCACCATTATGTTTGACACTAATATACCAAGTTTGATGATTGATTCCTGCACAAATGATATCGACTTCTTCTTTTTTCAGACCAAGAGCCGTTGCAATTTGCCAATGTCCGCCTTGCACACCGTGACAAAGTCCGATTGTCCTCACTCCACCGTACTTATTACAAGCCCAGGTCATCATGGCCATTGGGTTTGCGTAGTTTAGCAGCAGTACATCTGGAGCTGCGACTTCGCGAATATCCTTACAGATGTCTAACATCGCGGCAATCCCGCGCTGCCCATACATAATTCCACCTGCACATAGTGTATCGCCAACACATTGATCAATACCGTATTTTAACGGAATATCCACATCCATTTGAAAAGCTTCAAGCCCACCAATACGTACAACGGAAAAAATGTATTTTGCATCTTTGAATGCCTCTCTGCGATCTAAAGTCGAATAGATTTTTATATCTAATCCATTTTCATCAATATCTCTTTGGCAAAGCTGGGTAACCATGTCCAAATTCCGCTCATTAATATCAGTAAAAGCAACTGTGATGTTATGAAATTCAGGTACCGAAAGTAGATCACGTAACAGTCCTCTCGTAAACCCGATACTACCTGCTCCAATGAAAGCTACTTTAAATGACATAGGCATATCTCCTTTTCATAAAAATAATGATTGCTAGTATCATAGCAATCATTACAGACTTATTATTGCAGGATTATAACTTTTTCGATTGACGATATGTTTAAAATCTTAACTTCTTCTTATCGGAATTTTTCTATTTGGCTGGAGTAATTTCTTCTATAATCAACAGGTGTCATATTTGTATGCCTTTTAAAGATTTGACTAAAATATTGACTACTATTGATTCCAACATAATGTGAAATTTCAATAATGGGAATGTCTGTATCAACTAAAAGGGTCTTCGCCTTGTCCATTCGCAAAGTGGTTAAATACTCCATAATGGTACATTTCATCATTTTTTTAAAGATTCGATGAAGATAGCCTGGATGCAAATTGACCACTCGTCCGACGTCTTCTAATTTTAATTCACAATCATAATTTTGATGAAGGAATTCTTTCACTTGGTTGACGTACACATTCGCTTGTTGGTTTTCCTTTTTCATTTTACGATCGCGGGTGACCATTCTCGCTAATTGAATAAGCAACTGAGATAACAGAAGCTGAACCATCACTTGCTTATCTTCTTTTTTATCACTTTCCAGAACCAGATTTTTTAATGTATGATAGATTTCATTCGGATCCTTCAAAACTATGTATGGAATATTCATATGTAAAAACTCCGACAACGCGGTGTTTTCAAGTGCTAACTCCTTAATCGATGGGAAGCTTCCACTCGTTTCTATAAAAGAAAATTCTACGTTTAACATTCTGCAAGTATGCCCAGAAGCAACAATCAGTCGGTGAGGAATATTCGAATCAAGTAAAATAAAATCGCCTTTTTTCAACGTATATGATTCCGATAATGTTTCTACAATACATTCCCCATTGATTACATACATGATTTCTATATCTTTATGTGCATGGAATGGCATTTCATATGGTGGCCATTGCTTAAAATAGTAAGCATTGATTTTAGGAAAATAGTGATTTTTTATTAATTCCGGGTGGAAGATGCTTGTTACCGACATGGTTTTCCCCCTTGCTAATCGTGAAAAATAAAAGGGACCTCTTAAATGATCCCATAGAAAAATAATTTATTCTTTAATCAACATTCGCAATCCATTTATCCTACTCACCTCAACATCTTGCTCACCATACCGTACTTGCTCATATGCATCGCGCAACTCTTCCAAAGTAGACTTTTCGGCCACTAACGTTTTTAATATTTCGATTGTTTCTCGAGGAGTTTTAGATGCTTTGATGTCCATTTCTTTTTTATTTTGCTTCAGCATTTGTTTATACACGTATCTAACCTTTTGTTCATTTGTTAAAGAGTCCCATCGTGGCTCGCGTTTAAAAATTTGCTGAAAAAGTCCTTTTGCCTTTTCCTGTTGGGCTTCCTTCCATTCCTTCCAATCAAAGACACTTTCTTTTTCATCAATATATTGCGTTGAATCCTCTAAATCTGCTGAACGGAAGATAATATTTTTCAAAAACGTAATAAACCTTTTTAGAGCCTTCTTTACAGCCATTCTTACCCTTTTTATTAATAAAAGGAGCATTCCTACTGCTAGAGCTATTATTGCGGCGTAAAATACATACATGAAAATCATTTCCAAAAATTTCAAAAAGGCATTAGGCTCTCCTTTTTCTAAATCAAGTGCCATCTGTGGAGGAGAAGTATCTTCTGCAACTCGTTTCCCTTGGTCAGATCCAAATAACCATAAAATCATCTGGATCAAACCTTTAATTACTTGAATAATCGCTTCTTGTATAATTTTTCCATTGGTTAAAAGAAGAATAACCGCAGTTGTTAATGCTAGATAAACTCTATTCTGGTTTTTAATAGCCCGACTAATAAACGGTTTCTTTTCTTTAGATAATGTCGATGCCCTCAACTGCTCGCTATTTGAAATAAAAAGAATAATGACAACTACAGCCGCTCCGCATAATGAAATGATTGGCAAATAAAATTTAAAGATTTCAACGTAGCGGAAAAGCAGGTAACACACAAAATAAATTCCAAAACCTCCGTACCACATAAAAGATGTAGGCAGAAGAGTTTCCCAGCGGCGTCCTACATACATCATTCCCCGATAAATACATACTGGATGAATGATACATAACAAAATCAAAGTTAAAATGGATTGATCAAACAAAATACTTGGAATCAACCCAAAGACAAAAGAACAAATGGCATACACCCACCATTGCTGCTTCGGAAAGAAGGTTCGAAATAGTACACCGACAATAAACAATCCGAAAAGAATAGGAACCCAAATCCATAGCAGTTGGGGCATAACAAGAATTCCAATGATTAAAACTAGCGGAAAGAAAAGGAGGTATTCGAATAATCCTTGAATGAGTGTCACGATTAGTCTTTTCATTTCCTATACCTCCTTTAATTCGCTTTCTTTAGTAAAATGTCAGATTGTAAATGAAGAACTTCCACGGAATTCCCTTGTGCTTCTAACTGTTTGATTATTTCTCTCATGCCATCCGTCATAAGCGCCGTAATTAAGAGAATATCGGTCCCTTGTAAATCATGATCCACATCTTCTTTTAAGAAAAAATCAAAAAATGTACTTGTCCCTATTTTTACTTTTGCCATCGTTTCAAATAAATGAGTTAGTTGCTGCTTGCCATTCTCAGGCTCAATCCGAATCGGCTTTTTATCCATTTCATCAAAATACGCATTGCAGCCAAAACCTGTCGCAATTCCATTTGCAATCGCATATTGGGCAATGGATGCCGCATAGGAAAGCGCTTGTTCCATAAGAGCTTCGTCTACTATCGGGATGCGGAAATCTTCCGTTTGATTAAAATTAATATAAATCATTAAATGATGGTCTGCAGAATAATCCTTTTTACTTACTTGGAGACGATTCGTACGAGCGGTCGCTTTCCAATTTACCGAATTTAAAGGATCTCCGTATGCATAATCACGGACACCAGCTGTCAAAAACGGATCTTCGATAATCCAGCGCCTGACGATAATATCCCCTAACCAGCTATGCGCTGGCAGCGGGATGTTTTCCATCGGTACTAATTGTGGATACACGGTAATCTCCGCAGCTGATGATACACTTTTAAATCTCTCACTAATTCCAAATGCATCACCGGTTGAAAGGGACACAGTTTTAAATTGATAATGTCCTCTTTTCGCGCAAGTCAAAAACTGTCTTCGCTTCACTTTTTGATAAGGCATTAAGCTAAATAATGTACGATGATAATCCCCACTATCGACTTCATTATCGGTGGCGGAAGATTTTTGGAATTGCAAGTTAGCACTTATTTTCGATTCGAGACGAAGCCACGGTATCGGAAGCAGTTTTTTATTTGAAATTTCGTCTATCATTTCAACTTTTTCGCCTTCAAAAACCGCCTTTTCGGAAAAAGATCGCGTATATTCGATTCGCAGTAAACCCCATTTATGATAGATGTAAGCTTGAACCCCAACTACCGCAAATGTTATCAAAATAAACCACGCAATATTCATTTACTTCACCGTCAATTCTTCTGCTGGAACCGTAACTTGATCAATGATTTCATCCAATAGTAGTTGGGCCTGATTTTCACGAAGTCTCATCGTATGTGCTAAAATGAGACGATGTGCCAAAACAGGCTTTGCCATCGCTTTTATATCATCAGGAATCACATAATCCCTACCTTTTAACAATGCGTAAACCTGAACTGCTTTGAGCAATGCCTGACTTCCACGCGGGCTGACGCCTAATTCAATATGTTCATGATTCCTCGTTTTCTCAATAATTTCCATCATATAGCTGAGCATATCGTCACTTACATATACTTTTGAATACAATCTCTGCGCTTCTAAAATATCTTCCTTACTCGCAATCGGCAGCAATTCATGAATCGGATTTTTTTCTTTAAATCGTTTTAAAATGGCAATCCCCTCTTCTTTGGAAGGATAGCCCAAGTTTAATTTTAATAAGAAACGATCGAGCTGGGCCTCCGGTAAAGGAAATGTTCCTTGACTCTCGAGCGGGTTTTGAGTCGCAATGACGAGAAACGGCTTTTCAAGAATATGTGTCTCACCATCAATCGTCGTTTGCTGCTCCTCCATACATTCAAGCAGGCTCGACTGTGTTCGAGGCGTCGCACGATTTATTTCATCCGCTAAGATAATATTAGAAAAAATAGGTCCTTGTCGGAACTCAAACTCGCCTATTTTTTGATTATAAAAATTAATTCCCGTCACATCGGAAGGAAGTAAGTCAGGCGTAAACTGGATGCGTTTACAAGAACAAGAAAGCGACTGCGCCAACGATTTTGCTAGTAACGTTTTCCCTGTTCCAGGGACATCTTCCAGCAGCACATGCCCTGAAGATATTAATGCCACAAGCAGCTGGTCAATCGTATCTTCTTTCCCAACGATAACTTGTTGAATATTTTGTTTTACACGATCGGCAAGGTCTTTTATTTGTGTTAATTCCATAAAACACGACTCCTTTTCCATAGCTGTATTCAGATTAATACACGAAAATTTTTGATTATTTTAATTATACACTATTAATCTACTGAAAATAATGATAGAAATGTAATGCGGGAGAGAAACCTGTCTTGGGGAATCTTGAATCGGATCGTAATGCAGGTGTAGAGAATAAGATCTCGCGGATGACGAATAGAGTGGTCGCGATGGCTAATATAATCGCCATGACAGCCAATAGAACTGCTGGGATGGCGAATTGAAACGCCGGGACGGCGAATTGAACTCCTGCGACCGCGAATAGAACCACCACGACGGCGAATTGAACTCCTGCGACCACGATGGTGAATAAAACTGCCGCGACGGCGATTCTATTCGCTTAAACTTCCAACCGAAACGCTGAATCAAATAGATTTACCAAAACTACTAATAACAATTCGCAATCGGCTAATAGATTCTACAATAGTCGATTTCTAGCACAAACCCATAAGGTAATAAGCCCGAACTTCGAGAGTTCGGACCTCTGTATCGAGCCTCTTTCTTATCTTGATAGTGCTGTTCATAGCATGAGCAATCGGCCGGTCCACTTCAAAAAAAGCTTCACCTGCTCCTGTGAATTTACATATATGCGAAAAGCCTGCATCTATATGCAAGCCTGCGCTATTAACATTGGATAAATGTCAGGTTGCCCATCATTAAAAAACCTTTCTTCACTTTATTTTAATAGCAACATTCGAAAAGACCGTATGATAAAAAATGAATTCTCGGTTTAGGTAACGATGTTTTATTTCATTTTTAATCAGTTGCCTAATATTCATTTTCATATAATCATTATATCTTACGAAAATGGAGTAATTGGAAGGTGGTAAATCTTTTAATGAGTCAAATTTGAATTCAATAAGTCCTTCTCCATTTTCTTTTATAGTCACTGGCAATACATAATCATTATGAGCATTTTTCAAGTCTCGAATTAATACATCTGTTATGGAATGAATGGAATCACCATAAACATGAAAGTGAAGGATATACTTATTCCCTTGAAAATAATGTTGTTTAAAGGTGAGATATATGGGCAAAGGAATGTATTTAAATCTTTCCTCAAGGAAGGGAGTAACAAGATAAGGCTTCTGATTTTTTATTACAACTTCTTTTACTTTTTCGGATTTATCCCATTCCAACAGTTTTGTTACTGTACTATACCTACCTTCGCGAATCAATTCATATATTACTTTGTGAATAGGCTGTAAAAAATTCTCCGTAAAATCATATGATAATTTTTTTGTTGTCTTCAAAATTTGTTTGTACTTATAATAATACAGCAGTTTAAATTTTGTATTTTGAAAATGAGGAGTCGTAAAAAGCCTTCTCGTTAAATCCATTTCATATATTCGATTCACAATCATTTTTTCAATTTCAATATCAAATTTTCGATTTAAAATATAACCGATGATTTCTAAATCATATTTTGTTTTTTGTAAAATATTGGTTTGATTCGTTAAGCGCGTTTTTTTCGTTTCATTCAAGCGATTTACGTAATAGATCGGCTTCATGGTAGTTGAAATGGATTTACAGCTTGTTAGTATATCAATAAAAAATTGTTTATCTTCCGCAAATTTCATCTCTGGGAACTGAATCTGCTGCTCTTTAATAAAACTCGTTCGCATCATTCTTGCAGTTGGACCAAGATGATGAAATATATGCGGGATGGAAATAGGAGAAACGCTTCTTCTTTCTTTACAAGATTGGTGTTCTCCTACTACTTGAGTTCCTCTATTATCCACTTTGATTGTTTTTCCTACAGCATAAGGGTCGCCTGTTTCTTCTAATATGTCGTAAAGTACTTGTAAGCCATTTGGATCGAGCCAATCGTCTGCGTCTAAAAAGGTAATATAGGGTGAACTTGCTAATTCGACGCCAATATTACGAGGACGTCCAGGTGTACCAGAATTACAATCTAACGAAACTACAATCATATTATCGTGTTTTCTTTCAAAATCTAATAAAATTTCTTTTGATCGATCTGTGGAACAATCATCTATTAATATGTACTCGATATTTTTAAAGCCAAGAGTTTGATTCATTACGGATTCAATTGACTTTTTTAAAAACTTTTCTCCATTATAAACAGCGGTAATAACAGTAACTAAATATTCTTTCTGTCTTTTGGATGAATGGTTATGTACAGTATAGGCTACTCGTTTTCTTGGTTTATGAAAATGTTTAAAATACGTTGTATCCAATAATTTATATTTTTGGATCATTCTTCACGTCATTCCTTAAAAAAATCTCATTGAACATGCTGCTCAGAAAAAATTATTAACTAAAAAACTTTCAGCACGCTATCATTATTTTGGTCTAAAAACAAATAGACTATGCACTTATTACTAATGATTCATACAGACACCTGTACACCCCGTCTACCATTGGTCATATTCATCGCTGCTTTCGCCACATAAACTGTTCTTCGTTTCACTTTTTTACCAACATAAAAAAAGCCAGCAAGATTCTTATCCTTGCCGGCTTGGTCTATTCTTAAAATGCTGGTCCTTTTCTTTCTACATCACTAGGGGAATCGTTTTTAATCATTGGCCACCCATCTTTCCAAATGATTGGATCAATCATCATCGGTCTTTTTGTGGCGCCATTCGAGAGCCAGCCATCTTCTTTATCAATTGCATGATATACTAACCAATCTGTACCTTTTTTATCCTTTATAATAGCATTATGTCCTGGTCCGGCAAATGTGTCGCTTTCGGATAAAATTAAGGTACCTTCCGAATAAAGTAGATCATTGCCATCTTGGTCGAGATATGGTCCTTTGATGGAGTCTGCTTTCCCAACAGATACACGGTATGTACTCAATTCTCCTTCACAGCAAGATCCGAGTGATCCGAAGAAATAATAGTCACCATCTCGTTCAATAATCCAAGGTGCTTCAAAAGCATTGCCTGCTATTTGGAATTTTTCACCGACTGTTTGTAAACCGTCTTTTGTTAATTCTATGCCATATATTCCGTGAAAGCTTCCCCATACCATATAAGGGGTACCATCAGTATCAGTCATAAAGTACGGGTCAATAGAATTGTTTACCCCGATTTCTTCGCTAGTAAAAATGGGGCCTTGATCAGTAAAAGGTCCTTCTGGTTTATCAGAAATCGCAACTCCAATTCCAGGGTCTGGATCACCCCAAAGAGACATGGAATAATAAAGATAGTATTGATTATTGAAATAAGCGATATGCGGAGCCCATAAAAAGCCATCTTTCCATGTAGGCGGCTGATCAGTAAAGGCATCACTTACATATTCCCAATCTACTAAATCTTTTGAGCGAATAATCGGGATTTTACGCAACCCCTTGCCATCACCCCAATCATCTTCAGTACCATAGGCGTAAATATAGCCATCTTTTGCTTGAATCACTGAAGGGTCGGCAAAGACGGGATCAAATACAGGATTTTTGTATTTTGCAGAACTTTGGGATTGAAACAAAAAAATAAGACTAATTAAAATTCCTACCAATAATATTGCTACAACAATCCACATAACAGTTCGGCTGTTGTTTCTTTCTTTCTTCATTTCGCTTACAGTCATTAATCCTCCCACTCCCTTAAAATAATTACGCTTACAAAACCTAATATTCAGTAAAGATAGCTTAAAATTAGATTTTATTCTATACTATTAATAATTCTTCCGCAATTCATTTCAATAATTTTGTACTAAACATTTTTATAGAAATAAAATAAAGTTGGAGGTTACTATATGCTTGAACTAACAATCGATGAGCCTGAAGCATTAATAAAAGTGTCTCATGCTCTTTCGTCTAAGGTACGCATAGATATTTTAAAACTGTTAAACGTAAGAAAAATGAATATTAATGAAATTGCCGAAAAGCTAGATCTTTCCGTTTCGACTATTGCATCAAATATTAAAGTATTGGAAAACGCCGATATTATTGCTACAGAAATTCAGCCGGCATCAAGAGGAACAATGAAAATATGTTCTCGAAATTTTGAAGATGTGTATATGAATTTAAATTTATTTATGGGAAAAAATGATCCGAAAAATTATTATCAGATCGACATGCCTATCGGTCATTATGTTAATTGTGACATCTCGCCGACTTGTGGATTAATTGGAAAAACCGGCATTATTAAGCCGGCTGATGAGCCTTCTATATTCTTTCTTCCAGAAAGAATGTCGGCGCAGCTTTTATGGTTCAGACGAGGATTTGTAGATTATCGTTTCCCTATGCTTTTACCGCCTAAGGCAGTTATCCAATCACTTCAGTTTTCTTTTGAATTATGTTCTGAAGCTCCTAGATATGACCATGATTGGCCTTCGGATATAACGGTATGGATTAATGGAGTGGAAATATATACATGGACTTGCCCTGGAGACTTCGGTGATCGTAAAGGAAAACTAAATCCTGCATGGTATCCGATAAATCATACACAATACGGTTTATTGAAAACTTGGAAAGTGGATAATAGCGCAAGTTATCTGGATGATGTGAAAGTATCATCTGTTAATATTTTGGACTTGAAGCTTGGAGCAAATAAACATGTTGATTTAAGGATAGGAATTAAGCAAAATGCAGCTAATGTAGGTGGGATTAACCTTTTCGGCCAAGAACTTGGAGACCACGCTCAAGATATTGTGATGAGAGTGATTTATGAACTTGATGAATAAAACGTCTTTTCTTCTTTTTGACCCCTAATCTAAGGGGTCTTTTTTTTGTAGTCTTTTATTTCTTTCCAGCACAACTTTTAATACTATTCAATATTCTTGTAATGAACAGAGACAAAAACCACGATTTTCACCTGATATTGGTTGACTTTATCTTTTGGTAACGTTATCATTTGAATTAAATAAACAAAAAAGTTGTTTAATACAACATTTTTGTATTAAAAGAAAAGGAGGATCATATCTTTTTCCAATCTATCTATTTTTGTTAGGAAATTATTTTTAGGGGGATTATCCATGAAAAAAGTAAGAATTCTCGTATTACTTTTAAGTTTTGCACTCATTCTTTCTGCTTGTGGTGGTACGAAAACTGGAGGAAAAGGCGAAATCACGCTTGAGTACTGGAACATCTTTACAGGTCCTGATGGAGACAATATGAAAAAGATGGTTGATCAATTTAACGAAGAGCATAAAGGTGAAATCAAGATTAAATCACAAACAATGCCAGCAGGAAATTTCTATGACAAGATTCGGACTGTCGTATCAAAAGGAAATGCTCCAGACGTAGCGATTATGCACCTAGACCAAATTGCAAAGTATTCCGATCTTGGAGTACTTGAACCGTTAGATGATTTAGCAGCGGGCTTAGACATGAGTGAGGATGATTTTATTCCTCAAGTATGGAAAGCTGGAGTATATGATGGAAAACGCTATGGTATTCCATTAGACGTTCATCCACTTGCCTTATATTACAATAAAGATTTATTGGAGAAGTCTGGATTTGATGCACCTCCGACAACATTAGATGAACTTATTGAAATGAGTAAAAAAATCCAAGAGGATAATAGCGGTGTATGGGGAACTGCGATTCCTCCACTATGGCCATCTGGTTTCATTTTCCATTCCTTGCTCTATCAATTTGGTGGAGAAAGTACAGACGCAGAAGGTAAAACTCCACTTTACAACAGTGAAGCAGGAGTAAACGCTCTTCAAACAATGGCTGACCTTGTCCATAAAGAAAAAATTTCTCCAAACAATATCCAACAAGATGGAGAAGTAACACTCTTTAGACAAGGTAAACTAGCTTTCCACTTCAATGGAATTTGGATGATTAATGGTTTCGAAGAACAAGAGGGCTTAAATTTTGGTTCAGCCCCTATCCCAGTTTTCGGTGAAAAAGCGTCAACATTTGCAGGTTCTCATAACTTTGTATTGCCAAAACAAAAGAAAAAGAATGAAGCAAAATTGGAAGCGGCAATGAAATTCGTTAAATACGTGACAGACAACAGCTTAGAGTGGGCAAAAGCTGGACAAGTCCCAGCTAAAAATTCTGTTCGTGAAAGCGATGATTTTAAAGCGCTTGAACATCAAAGTGCCATTGCTGAACAAGTTCCATACCTCATCTTCCCGCCGGCTTCACCAACCTTTATTGATGCTTGGTCTCCGACGGATGAAGCTATTAATCTAGCTGTATTAGGTAAAAGCTCAGCGAAAGATGCATTAAATGCGGCGGCTGAAAAAGGTGAAAAACAAGCTGCAGCAGCAGCTAAGTAAAAACATGTGGGAGGGAATTCCCTCCCTTATTGTTTCAAGGAGGGATAACATGATTCCTAATACGAAAATTTCAAAAAAAGAAATTAAAATTAGTGGGGGAGATCATAAAAAAGCGAATCGGTTTTTACCGTATGCTTTTATTGCGCCTCATTTTTTCTTTTTTACGGTCTTCTTGATTTTTCCAACTCTGTATGGAATTTACCTTAGTTTCCATACATGGGACTTTTTTGGCACACCGGAGTTTGTAGGTCTGCAAAACTATATATATCTCATTGTTGATAAAAATAGCCTTTATTTTTCATATTTTTGGAGTGCTTTTAAACACACGATTTATTTTGTTATTTTCTCTGTGCCTCTATTAATTGTTATTCCACTTTTCGTAGCAATCGGACTTGATGCTAAGCCCTGGGGGAGCAACTTTTTTAGAGCAATCTTCTATGCGCCTAGTTTGTTTTCAATTGCAACCGTTGCTCTGATCTGGATTTGGATGCTTGATACAAATGCCGGTCTAGTAAACTATTACTTAGGAAAACTTGGATTTGAGGCTATACCTTGGCTGACAGATTTGCCTTGGGCATGGGTTTCTTTAATCGTCATGACTATTTGGTGGACTCTCGGGTCGAATATGATTTTATTTTTAGCCAGCCTCCAAGACGTCCCCACCCATTTATATGAGGCTGCAAAAATAGACGGAGCAAGTGTATTTAGACGGTTTTGGCATGTTACTTTACCAGGGATAAGGAATCAAATGATTTTCATATTAATCATGACAACCATCGCTTCATTTAATATATTTGGCCAGCCATTTATGGCTACAAAGGGTGGACCAGGTACAGATACAAAAGTATTACTCATGTACATTCAAGAGGTCGCTTTCACCGGTAATTCCGAAGCGGGAGTAGCATCTGCCATGGCCATTCTAATGGGAATTGTTTTGGTGACGGTAAGTGTTATTCAATTTAAAGTAATCAATAGTGAAGATAAAGAATAAGTTCCTTTTTGAAAGGAGGAAGGCACAGTGTCTTTAAAAAGTGAACAAAGAACAACAAAGCTAACTAGTTTTATTTTACTATCTGTAGTTGGAGTGTTTTGGATTGCACCGATGATTTGGATTTTATCCACTTCTTTAAAGCCTGAAAGTGCAGCAATCTCATGGCCGATTAAATGGATTCCAACAAATCCGACATTTCAAAACTATATCGATGTCATATCAAATACAAGCGAAGCCCCTATTATGAGATGGTTTGTCAACAGCCTTTTCATCGCTGTCACCCATACCATTTTTGTTTTATTTATTACATCTTTGGCTGCCTATGCTTATTCTCGCTTGAAATTTAAAGGGCGCGACAAAATATTTTGGTTTTTAATGGCGACGATGATGGTGCCGCCAATAATGAACCTTATTCCGAATTACAGTATTGTTGATACTCTCGGTTGGGTTGACACACCTTGGGCAATGATTATCCCCGGTCTTGGAGGAGTATTCGGTATATTCTTATTACGCCAATTTTTCTTAGGCATTCCTGATGAACTAGAAGAAGCAGCAATCATTGATGGCGCTTCACTCTTCCAAATTTACTATCAAATTATTCTTCCTTTATCAAAACCAGCACTTGTAGTACTGGCACTTTTTACATTTATGGGGAACTGGAATGATTTCCTCTGGCCATTAATTGTAACAGACAGTGTGGAAATGAGAACTTTGCCGGTAGGATTGTCCATTTTGCAAGGTACGTATAATATTCAGTACGCAAAAATGATGACGGCGACCGTCCTTTCCGCTATACCGGTACTAATTTTATTCTTAGCAGCTCAGCAATTTTTTGTAAAAGGAATTTCACTTACAGGTGTGAAGGGGTAATTAACGATGAAAGCTTCCTTAAAGGTATTTCATAAAAGTATCTATGAAGCATACCAACAATTGGGATTCGTTATTCAATTAAGTCTTCTATGGTTGCTGTGTTCTATTCCTTTAATAACAATCGGATTTGCTAATAGTGGTGTTTTGTATTGTATTGAACATAAGAATAATAGAAATAGTTTATTTAAAAATTTCTTCATTGGGATGAAAGAATACTTTAAGCCAACTTTATTATTGACAGCATTGTATTTATTTTTTGTAGTTCCGGGGATTCTTTATTTTTCGATTCTATTTTCTTCTGAAAATATATGGATCATAAGCCTCTCATTAATCATTTTATATGGATTACTGTTAGTGCATCTCATGCTCATCTATATTTTTCCATTGATGATGAAACAAAACGAAATGAGGGTCTCACGAATCCTGGCAAAAACGTTTAAAATCACGATTGAAAATATTGGCTTTTCTATTAATGTGTTTATTTATATCTTATTGGTCACAGCTATTACCGTTATTTTTCCTCTTCTTTTACTTATTTTAGCTGGAGTGGTTGGGTTCATTCTATATTATTCAGTCACGCACACTTTATCTACCTATTCAACCTCACACGAAGAAGTGGAATGGAAAGTGAACTGGAGAGGGTCTTGGAGACCATGGCGCACATAAAGTTAGGAGGGAAACAATGGATAGCATGAAAGAACAACTTGTTATTTCCTATCAGAATCCAGTTGGAGGGATGACTGAGATTGGCGACCCGTTTGTTTTGAAAACAAATGATTTATATTATATGTTTGCCACTTCAGAACCATCAAGAGGTTTTAAAGTATGGAAATCTAAAAATCTCGTCGATTGGGATGATGAAGGATTGGCATATGATCATGAGATGCAGCCGGAAGAATGGGCTACTGGTGATTTTTGGGCACCGGAAGTAATTTATCATCGAAACAAATATTTTATGACTTACAGTGCGCGAGATAGGCAGGGACATCTTAAAATTGCTATCGCAGCAAGCGAAAGTCCATCGGGGCCGTTTATTGATATTTGTAAAGATATTGTCCGGCAGGAAGGTTCTTATATTGATGGGCATATTTTTAAAGAGGATGACGGTACACTTTTCTTCTATTATGTAAAGGATTGCTCTGAAAATATTATAAATGGAAAGCATGTGTCGCAAATTTTCGTTCAACCGTTGAATGATGACTTGACTCAATTAGTAGGTGAGCCTCAGCTTTTATTGGAGCCTGATTCTGAATGGGAAGGGTTGGACGCAGATTTTCAATGGAATGAGGGTCCATTTGTCATCAAGCATCAAGAAAAATACTATCTGATGTACTCAGCAAACTTTTTTGGGAGTGCGGACTATAGTGTTGGCTACGCTATTGCCGAGCATCCTATGGGGCACTTTATAAAGGCGGAGGAGAACCCTATTTTAGTAAAAGATCTCGAAAAAGGGATTTCTGGACCTGGGCATAATAGCGTGACTACGAGCTTGAGTGGGAATGACATGTATATCGTATATCATACACATACGTTTCCTGACAATCCGAGCGGGAATCGTCAAATGAATATCGACCGCCTTTATGTTGAAGATGGAAAATTAAAGGTAGATGGTCCAACTGCAAATAAACAATATATCTTTCTTTAGTAAATGATTAAGAAAAGCGCAAGCGCCTTGCTCATCGACGTACAAACTTCAGGGGCTTCGACTGAGATAAAGGAAACACGATGAGTCTGATAGGACGAATCGATGTTGACTTATCGTAGGGAGAAGGACAAGAAGTTTGCTAGTCGATAGGCGCTGGAGCTAGACAGCAAAAGTCTAAATTCAAAAATATAGACTATAAAAAACTTATACTTTCTTATCTTTAGATAAAGGAGAATCACAACATGGCTTATAAACAAGAATATCCAAGACCTCAATTCGTGAGGAAAGACTGGCTGAATTTGAATGGAGAATGGGATTTTACATTTGATCGAGAAAATGTGGGTACAAAAGAGAAATGGTATCAAAAGCAGGAAGCATTTGACCGCAAAATAAATGTACCATTTGCCTATCAATCTCGTTTAAGCGGTATCCATGATCCGTCCTTTTGTGATCAGGTATGGTATCGGAGAACATTCAATGTTGCGAAAGAGTGGCAAGATCAGCAAATCATCCTTCATTTCGGCGCTGTAGATTATCGTTCTTGGGTGTACATTAATGGTAAATTCGCAGGCTTCCATGAAGGAGGACATACTTCTTTTTCATTTAATATTACTGAATTTTTGACTTGGGAAAATGAAGAAATTGTAGTAAAGGTTGAGGATCCATCAACAGATGAAACCATCCCTCGTGGAAAGCAATTTTGGAAAGAACAATCAGAAGGCATTTGGTATACCCGAACCACTGGTATTTGGCAAACAGTATGGCTAGAACCAGTCAATGAAGTGCGAATCGAAAAGTTACGGCTTACACCCGATATCGATGAAGGATATATTAACATTGAATTCAATGTAACTGGTGATTTTTCAGGAAACGCTGCGAAAATAGATATACGTTTTAAGGGTGAACTTTTTGCAAGCGATACGTTCCATATTCAATCACCTTATACTAAACGTTCCATTAATATTTATCAGCAACAAATTTTCAGAACTGCTTTCCATCATCAAGGCTTGAATTGGACACCCGAAACACCTAATTTGATTGATATTAGCATTCAGTTGACAAATGAAAATGTAGTGTTGGATAAAATCGATTCCTATTTTGGGATGAGAAAAATTCATACTGAAAATGGAATGGTCTATTTAAACAATCGTCCTTATTATCAAAAGCTTGTATTGGACCAAGGTTATTGGCCGGAAGGTTTATTAACGGCTCCTTCAGACGAAGATTTAAAGAAAGACATTGAGTTGGCAAAAGAGATGGGCTTTAACGGATGTAGAAAGCATCAAAAGGTAGAAGATCCTCGATTCATGTATTGGGCAGACAAGCTTGGTTTTCTCGTCTGGGGTGAATGTGCGTCTTCTCCATACTATAGCGAAGAGGCAGCTGCTAGATTAACAAAAGAGTGGATAGAAATCATTGAAAGAGACTACAATCATCCTTCAGTCGTTGCCTGGGTTCCATTGAATGAAAGTTGGGGTGTTCCAACGATTAGAACGGATAAGCAACAACAACATCATTCATTGGCATTGTATCATTTGATACATTCGCTAGATAAGACACGTCCTGTTATTTCTAATGACGGTTGGGAATTAACGAAAACGGATATTTGCGCTATCCACAATTATAATCATGGTAATAAAGAGGAGAATGCCAAGTATCAATATTACAAAGATTCATTGGCTACAAAAGAAAGCATCCTTCAAGCACAGCCAGCACATCGTCCAATATATGCTAATGGATTCAAACATGAAGGTGAACCAATCTTATTAACTGAATTTGGAGGCATTGGTTTTAAGGTAGGAGAAGAATCAGGATGGGGATATACTTCTGTTACAAATACAGAAGAATTCGTCCAAGATTATAAGCGGATCATGGAAGCGGTATATGCCTCAAAAATCTTGCACGGTTTCTGTTACACGCAATTAACGGACGTTGAGCAAGAAATTAATGGATTACTTACGTATGACCGGAAACCAAAATGCGATTTAGCAAAAATTAAAGAAGCAAATGATATGTGGCATCAACCGATTGTTGATCACTCATAATCCAAAAACATAAAAAATAAGCTAAAAATTTTTTAGCTTATTTTTTATTGCTTAAATTAGATTTCGAAGCATGCATAGCATGAATCTATTTTATATAACTCCCTTTTTCAAAATAATATTTGCATACAACTCTTTTTCGCCAGTTGCTACAATGGCATAAGCATTTTTCGCGCGCTCGTAAAAAGCGAATCGTTCAACGTATTCAAAGGATTTTGTTACCTCAATAATAGTTTCATATTCTTTCCAAATCTTTGGCTCATACGGATCACCTGGTACAACTTTCATTAAAGCAACAGGACGTTCAACATAGGCGTCCAAGGGCAAGAATTGTAAGATGGCCTTCAATAGTTCGGGAATGCCATGCCCGTCACAACGGATTAGTCTCCTTGCATTGCTGCTAGCAGATGGAAAGTTTCCATCCGCCAATACAATTTCATCACCGTGGCCCATTTCCATTAACGTTTTCAGCAAATCTGGAGAAAGAATCGAAGGGATTCCTTTGAGCATATCCTCACTCCTCAATAAAATAATTTGTGAGTGCACCTAATTTTTCAATCTCAACTGTAACGATATCGCCCGGCTGAAGATAGTGTTGTTTGTCCTCCGGATAACCCATGACGACGCCCTCTGGTGTTCCCGTTAAAATAATATCACCTGGTTCTAATGTCATATGCTGCGATATGTAGCTGACAATTTCAGCACAATTAAAAATCATATCGGATGTGTTGGAATCTTGTCTTAACTCGCCATTTACATACGTTTTGAGCGAAAGATTATTTGGATCTCCGACTTCATCTGCCGTTACTAAAAATGGTCCTACTGGGCTAAATTTATCGCATGACTTTCCAAGCAACCATTGAGGCGTTCTCAACTGTAAATCTCTTGCAGACAAGTCGTTTACCGTACAATAACCAAACACGTGATCCAATGCAGCATCCACTTCAACGTATTTAGCTTTTTTTCCAATAACGATTCCGAGCTCCACCTCGTAGTCTAGTTTTTTTGTCACTTTCGGAACTGGAATTTCATCCTTATGTCCCGTTAACGTATTGTCGAATTTATTGAATAAAATAGGAACTTCCGGGTATGGAGCGTTTGTTTCATCTGCGTGTTTCCTGTAATTCAAGCCGACGCAAATAATTTTATGAGGTCTTGTGACACATGGACCCCAAGTGATTTCATCTTCATTTACGAAAACTGCCTTCTTTTCACTAATTGAATAGTCGATAAAATCCTGAAGCCTTGTCACTTCTTCTGTAGAACCAGAAATAAAATCCATGATATCTGTTTTAATATCAAAATTAATTCCATTTTTTACAGAAGCGGAAATATCTAATATCCCCTGTTCTGTTTTAACTCCCAGCTTATGTACTCCTTTATCAATAAACGTTAATAGCTTCATAGTTTGTTTCTCCTCTCATGATTACGCATTTTTTCCAAAAATCACACCGCCATCAATATAAAGGGGAGACCCCATCATAAAGGAAGACTCATCCGATGCTAAAAATAAGGCAGCATTTGCGACATCCTCCGGCTTTCCCAATTCCCCGCTTAATTGCCTTTTTTTAATTCCTGCAATTGCTTCAGTCGGATCGTCATAAGCAGATTTTAAATAGTTCTCGACAAATGGTGTATAAATCGTTCCTGGAAGGATGGCGTTCACACGAATATTATAGGGTGCATAGTCAACTTGCATTGCTTTAGTAAGGGAAAGGACTGCTCCCTTTGTTGCCGAATATAAGGCTCTTTTTAAAAGTCCTATTTCAGCGGCACATGATGACATATTGATGATACATCCGCTTTTTTCTTCCATCATATACGGAACGATATATTTGCAAGGCAAATATACTCCTTTTACATTGACACTCATGACCTTGTCCCAGACATCTGGTTCGACTTCATCAATCCGACCGACATTGCTGATTCCTGCATTATTGAATAAAATATCGATTTTTCCATAGTTCCCAATCGCAAATTGCGTTAACGCTTGAACGTCTACAGGATTTGTCACATCAGCTAAAAAGAAAGAGGCACTGCCGCCATTCTTTCTGATTTCTTCCACTGTTTCTTCTCCATGCTCCTGATGAATATCATTAATGATCACATGAGCACCTTCGGAAGCGAAACGGAGTGCAGAAGCTCTTCCAATTCCGCTTCCTGATCCTGTTATAATGGCAATTTTCCCTGCTAATCTCATGTCAAAGCCTCCCTTTCATGCTGCATATGATCTTCTGGTTGGGCTGCTTTAACAGTTAATCCTCCATCTACCATTAAGAGATGACCATTAATTTGCATCGCCTCTTCAGATGCTAAAAAGACGACAGCATCACCGATTTGTTTTTCTGTCCCTAATCTTTTCATTGGATTTGCTTGTATTTCTTTTTCACGAATGGCAGAATCCGCTAAATACTCCCTGCACATTTCTGTATCAATTGTACTAGGTCCGACTGCATTGACATTAATATTAAATTGGCCAAGCTCGATAGCGAGAGCCTTTGTCAGTTGATGCGCCGCTGCTTTTGATGAAATATAGTGAGGTATAACTGGGCTCGTCACAAGTAAACTAGCCGTCGATGCGATATTGATGATTTTTCCATATCGCTTTTGGATCATCTGAGGTGCTACTCTCTGAGAGGTAAGAAAAATGGATTTTACATTTGTTTGATACGTTGCATCCCATATGTCTTCGGTGACTTTAAGGAATGGTTGAAAAGGAGCAACGCCTGCATTATTGACTAAAATGTCTACTGGACCTAATTCCTTTTCAACCTCGCTAATCATACGATCTACTTCATTTTTCACGCCTACATTCGCTTCTACAATCATATATTTTCCAGAAAAATGAGTTTGCAAGTTTGAAAGGACTGACTCCGCTTCTTCTTTCTGTTCTGCCGATTTATAATTGATGGCGACATGTGCTCCTTCTTCTGCAAGTCCCTCCGCAATAGCCGCTCCAATGCCTCTACTAGCTCCGGTTACTAGCGCAACCCGATCTTTTAGCCTATTCATCGGTAAACCTCCTTATCCAATTCGGCATTCAGTCAACACTTTATCCGTGAACTTACATCCTAATCCAGGCTCTTCTGGCAATGTATAATAGCCATTCACCACTTTTATGGGATTTTCCCAAATATCGGCGATCGATTCGTAGCAATACTCGACCATCGGAACATTCGAAGAAGCTGCCGCCAGTTGGACATGTAATTTTTGCTGAACATTCGTATGTGGAATGACTTCAAGATTATAACAACGAGCGAGAGCCGCAACATCCAACCATTCATCGATACCTGATAGTTTCGTAGCATCCGCTTGAACGATATCGACCGCCCCCATCTCGATGTAATCGCGGAAATCATATTTCGTATAAATCGTTTCCCCGACAGCTATTGGTAAATCTAAAGTCCGTGCCAACTCTGCGTGAGCCCTTTTATCAAAAGGATTCATCGGCTCTTCAAGCCAATACACATCAAATTCTTCAAATTTCCTGCCCCAAACGATCGATGTTTTTAAATCCCAAACCGTGTTAACATCGACCATTAATTTAATGTTGTCGCCAATCGCTTTTCGGACTGCCTTCACTCTTTCATAATCTTCACGTGGATCAGGCAAACCGACCTTCATTTTTACAGCATCAAATCCCCGTTCGATTAAAGCTGTCATATCTCGAATTAGTTCATCCTGCGTCACCTGCAGCCAGCCGCCATCCGTGTTATACGCCTTCACCTTATCTTTGACAGGACCGAGGTATTTCCATAATGGTAGATTGGCAATCTTCAATTTTATATCCCACAAAGCCATCTCAACCGCACAAAGACCAACTCGTGTAACACCAACCTGTCCAATAAAATGATTCGTATAATGCAACTCTCGTAAAATATTTTTATACATAAGCGGATCTTTCCCTATTAATTTAGGAGCGTATGTATCATCGATAATTGCTTGAACAGCTCTTGTCCCTTTTGTATAGTTCCAATTAAATCCCCAGCCACTGATACCTTCGTCTGTGTCGATGCGGATCGCAATAAACTCAACGCCCTCAAGCCTTGTTTGCGAGTCAGTAATCGCCCGCTGTTTTAAAGGTACATCTAATAAGTACGTTTCAACATGAGTAATCTTCATAAAAAATCCTCCTTTAGTTAACGCTTACATTTATTAATCTAATACAACTTTGAAAACGACTGGCGTTGCACTTTTAACAGTAGTTGTTTGAAGCATTAATGCATCTTCTGTTCGATTCCAGTTTGGTTTTTCATCGAAACTTAAAATCGAAATATCTTTAATGATACCGTGGAAAAGTGATGATTTTTCCCCTAGCGATTTGATTCGAACCTCTCCATCTTCTGGATACACTAGACCGTTGCATATAAATTGCTTCCTTTTCTTGTGAAACGAATATCTTCACTCGTAAAAACTTTCGCCGATTGATCCGTAAATTGGCCTTCTTCCACATTATTTGGCCCTTCACCGAAGGTTTTCCAATAAGTCGTGTCGTAAATCGCTTCTCCATTTACTTTCAGCCAATCACCGACCTCTAAAAGAATGGCTTTATCCTCTGCCGGAATCGTACCATCCGCTTTTGGACCGATATTTAATAGTAATGCACCATTTTTACTCACGATGTCTACCAAATTCTGAATGATTTCGACAGAAGACTTATAATCATTGTCCGGTGTATAGCACCAAGAATTTCTAGCGACAGACGTACAAGTTTGCCAAAAATATGGCTTCAGTTCGGCAAAATGACCTCTTTCCATATCAGGCACCGCACTCCCGAATACAAAGGCATCGAATTTATAATTGATGGCAACTTGGTAGCCCCATTCTTCGGCATGGTTATAATAGTAGGCTGCAAATTTTTTCAAATACGGCTTAAAAGCTTCCGTCTGAATCCACCAATCGAAATACAGGACCTTCGGCTTGTAGTTGTCAATCAATTCGCAACACCGAATTAACCAATCTTCCAGAAATTCTTCGGTTGGTTTCGGAGCATAGATATCGTGAAGCTCCTCCTCAGGCATCGACGGCCAATACAAATCTCCGCATACGAGCGGTTCTTTAATATCCGAATCAAATTCTTTCCCGCCCGACATGAAAAACCAATGCTCCGCTCGATGTGAGGAAACTGTCAGCTCCAACCCCTGCTCTTCAAAAGCGCTTTTCATCTCTCCAAGCAGATCCCGCTTCGGCCCCATTTCATGCGCGTTAAAAGATGAAATATTACTCTTATATAGTTGAAATCCGTCATGATGTTCTGCAACAGGCATAATATATTTCGCACCAGATTGTTTAAAAAGCTCCGCCCATTCCTCTGCATGAAAGTTTTCTGCTTTAAACATCGGGATAAAATCCTTATAACCGAAATCTTTATGCTCCCCATACACTTCAAGGTGATGCTTATATTCATCGGAGCCTTGAATATACATATTTCGCGGATACCATTCATTTTTAAAAGCTGGGACCGAATACACTCCCCAATGAATGAAAATTCCAAACTTCGCTTGTCTGTACCATTCGGGAACCTGGATTTGCGATAATGACTCCCAGTCAGCTTTAAATCGACCCTTGGCTATCGTGTCATCAATCATCTTTAAATATTCCTGTTTGTCCATCCTGTCATCCTTTCCTATTGAGCTATATATCATATTCTGCATAATTCACTAGAATCCTTGATAATTTCTGATTTTTCTTTAAAGAGTTTTGTCCGCATACGTAAATAATTTTAAGGAATACTATTCCTTGGAGGTGATGTTGTGTCGAAAGGAAGAAAAGCTGACCCATCCACGATTGGTTTGGGATCTTCACAAACTATGGCGCAAGGAACAACAACGAGGGAAACTGGAATCAAAAAGGATTCTTCAAGAAAGAAAAATAAGAAAGAACTTTAATATGTTTATTATTTAAATAAGTAAAACAGACGGAAACATATTCCATCTGTTTTGCTTATTTTTTATAAATAATGATCCTTGCTTTAATACATCCGCTTACAAAATTTGCTCTAGCTGGAGGCGCTCCCCGTCTGGCCCACGAAAAATGGCGAACTTTTCCCCATTTGGGTATAGATTTGGGTCTAGAGTTATTTCTAATTCAAATACAATGCCTTTACTCTTAAGGTCTGCCACTGCAGCCTCTATATCATCTACAAGAATAGATAAATGGTTGATAGGTCCATTGAGCCCGTCCACCTATCTTGCTTCGCATCTAGGAACTCGATGACGCAAGACCCATTCCCTATAAACAATAAAGTGCGCTTCCCATTTTCATTGAAATGTTCCCAAACCACCTGGAAACCTAGCATATTCTTATAAAAGTTATAAGATTTTTCTACATCTCGGACACTGAGTCCCACATGACCAAATCCCAAAACTTTAAATTTCTCCATAAATCGTTACTTCCTCCGCTTCTGCTATACCCAGGACTGGATGCAGGTCTTTCCTGTGTCCATTGTTATGCTTTTTACTAACTACAGCAGTCTTCTTACTTACTGCACCATAGGAATTCTCCCATCCTTCTACAAAATTACTTTTTCAAACGAATAACATTCCAAGACAGTTTTGGCAAGGTGGCTGTTACATGACCATTGTCATTCATTGCATCGCCATTATTGTGAGGAGCGACTGTCTGGGAACTCGCGGTATTCACTTGTTTTAAATCCGCATTTTCAAGAACGATATGCTCTGCAACTCTATAACCTTCGAAGTTGCGAATATCACATTCTAGCAATAAGCTATCCTCTAGGTCGCGGTTCACCGCAAAAATAGTAAGTTCTTCACTTTCTTCATTGTACACAGCAGTCGTATCAAGAACTGGGACATCTGTGAAGTCTTTACTATCATATTTTGGACTTGAAACGATTGGATTCAATACGACTCCTCTTCCGTATTTGGAAGCGTGCATGTACGGATAAAAGATTGTTTGTTTCCAAGCCGGACCGCCTGTTTCTGTCATGATTGGCGCGATGACATTGACAAGCTGTGCCATACACGCAATTTTTACGCGGTCTGCATGCTTTAATAGCGTGATGAGCATGGAACCAACTAGCAAGGCATCTTCAAAGTTATAAATATCTTCCAACTGAGGTGGTGCAATCGTCCAAGGCTCGATTTTACGATCAGCAGCATTGGAATGATACCAAACATTCCACTCATCGAAAGAAAGATGAATCGTCTTTTTGCTATGTTTTTTCGCTTTAATGTAATCGGCGATTGAAATGACAGATCTAATAAAATCATCCATTTCAAGTGATAGTGCAAGATAGTTAGCTACATCGTTGTCACGATTTCCGTAATATTGATGCAATGAAATATATTCGACATTTTCATACGTATGATCCAGTACAGTAGCTTCCCAATCAGCAAATGTCGGCATCGAGCGGTTTGAGCTGCCGCAAGCTACAAGTTCAATAGACGGGTCAACCAATTTCATGACCTTCGCGGTTTCATTCGCCAGTCTTCCATATTCATGGGCAGTTTTATGACCGATTTGCCAAGGTCCGTCCATTTCATTGCCAAGACACCATGTTTTAATTTTATAAGGCTCTTTATAGCCATGAGAAATACGCAAATCACTATAGTATGTACCTGATGGATGGTTGCAGTATTCAAGCAGGTTTCTTGCCTCTTCTATTCCTCTCGTTCCAAGGTTGACAGCCATATTCACTTCAGCATTTACAAGCTTTGCCCAATCAACGAATTCATTTGTACCAAGTTCATTCGTTTCAATCGTACGCCAAGCGAGTTCAAGTCGGCGTGGTCGATTTTCCTTAGGTCCAACTCCATCCTCCCAGTTATACCCTGACACGAAATTCCCACCCGGGTAACGAATTAATGGGACATTCAGTTCCTTCACAAGTTCGATGACGTCTTTACGGAAGCCATTTTCATCAGCCTCTGGATGACCTGGCTCATAAATCCCCCCATAGACCGCTCTTCCAAGATGTTCTACGAAAGAACCATAGATTCGCTTATCAACCTCTGAAACTTTAAAATCCTTTTCAACAATCATCCTAGCTTTTTTCTCGCTCATTTTTTTCATCCTCTCTATTATAATAGTCAGACTCCGAGCCATTTCGAGCCTTGTGGGAATGGACATATGCTTTCTTCCAGCCTTGCTCTATAATGAATAAGACTTCCGCTATGCATACAAGTTGTTTCGTATTGCAATGAAGGACAGCTTTTACAAATGCTAAGACGCTTTTCGTATACGTCTTCTGGAACGATTTTTCTGCCTTCTTTTTCAGCGTCTTGAATCAATTCTTGGATAACTTCCTGCGAAATGATAACGCTTTTTGTACAACTTTTACAAATGCTCATCATTCCACTGCCAAAACAACTACAGACATTGGCGGCAGGGTGACAGATAGAGAGTGTCCTTCATTATTTACATTCGTAAACTCGGCTGGTTTGACATTTTCAGGACGCTCGAATGTGTTGTGAGCATCCATTTTATCCGCTGTTAAAATTCGACCGCTGACATTTGCGGAAGATACATCCATTCCACGAAGGTCGATATCGATATCGGATTGATTTTGATGATCAAGATTACAGAGACTAATATGGATTTTCCCATCGGCATCTTTTGAAGCGGAAACCGTTACTTGCGGCAAGTCATCGCCATCAAGTTCATATTTTTCAAATGATGATTCAACAGACAGTAAGGTTGCATCATGATGAACCTTGAACATTTCAAACACATGATAGGTCGGTGTTAAAAGCATCTTCTCGCCTTCCGTCAATATCATCGCCTGCAGTACGTTAATCGTTTGCGCAATATTTGCCATTTGTACACGATCGGCATGAGCGTGAAAAATATTAAAATGGATACCCGCCACAAGTGCATCACGAATCGTATTTTGCTGATATAAAAATCCTGGGTTTGTGCCTGGCTCTGGGTCAAACCATGTACCCCATTCATCGATGATCAAGCCGACTCTTTTCTCAGGATCATACTTGTCCATTATCGTGCTATGCTTCGTAATGAGTGTATTCATATGCAAAGCTTTCTTTAATGTAATAAACCATTCACTATCAGGGAAATCAGTTGCCGATCCTTTCCCTGTCCAAAATTCGCCAGGAATTGTGTAGTAATGAAGGCTCAATCCATCCATCATCCTGTGCGCATTCTTCATTAGCACTTCTGTCCAATTATAGTCATCAACATTGGCTCCACCGGCAATTTTATATATACGATTGTCTCCATAATTGCGGACATATGTCTGATAGCGACGATATAAGTCTGCATAATATTCAGGACGCATATTTCCGCCGCAGCCCCAGTTTTCATTTCCGACACCGAAATATGTCAGTCTCCATGGTTCATCACGGCCATTTTCTCTCCGCCAATTCGCCATTGGTGATTCACCGTCAAATGTCATATATTCAACCCATTCAGACATTTCTTGAACAGTTCCGCTGCCCACATTTCCGCAAATATACGGTTCTGTCTCAAGCATCTCACAAAGCATCATGAACTCATGCGTTCCAAAGTGATTATTTTCTATCACCCCACCCCAGTGAGTGTTGATCATCCGTTTCCGATTTTCCCGAGGTCCAATTCCGTCTTTCCAATGGTATTCATCCGCAAAACAACCACCTGGCCAACGTAAAACAGGAATGTTTAACTTTTTCAATGCTTCAAGAACGTCGTTTCGAATTCCATTCGTATTAGGAATTGGAGAATCTTCGCCGACCCAGATTCCTTCGTAAATTCCTCTTCCTAAATGTTCAGCAAAATGACCGTAGATGTTTTTATTAATGGTAGTTTTTTCAATATCAGCATTAATAACAACTTGATTTTTCATTTAAATCTCCTCATCCTTTCTTTATTAGGACGTGCCCCTACTCATTAGTAGAGCAAGTTGTTCCAACGAAGCTCGTTTTGGAAGGCATGTGTATTCGTGTCGTTGTTAATTAAAACAGATTCAATTCCGAGAAGTTCTGCAAGATCCTTTAATTGCTCAGGTGTAACGATGTACGAGAAGCCTGAGTGATGGGCACCACCTGCCATAATCCAGTCTTCTGCCCCTTGGCTAAGGGATGGCTGCGGCTTCCAAAGTACACGAGCAACTGGAAGCTTCGGCATCTCTTTTTGTACTTTTACAGCATCCACCTCGTTGATCACTAACCGGAAGCGATGTCCCAAATCAATTATCGATGCATTGATTGCCGGGCCGCTCGCTCCATTAAACACAAAACGTGCGGGATCCTCTCGGTCGCCAATTCCAAGTGGATGAACTTCAATTGTTGGCTTTGTCTCCGCTATTGTTGGGCATACTTCAAGCATGTGTGAACCGAGAACCATTTCATTTCCTGGTTCAAAGTGGTACGTATAATCTTCCATAAAGGAAGTTCCTTTACCATCGGCAATGATTTTCATTAAGCGTACGAGAGCGGCTGTTTTCCAGTCTCCTTCACCAGCAAAGCCGTAGCCTTGTTCCATTAAACGCTGAACGGCAAGACCTGGAAGCTGCTTCATTCCATGCAAATCTTCAAACGTCGTTGTAAAAGCTGTATAGCCGCCTTCTTCTAAAAATGCTTTTAAGGCAATTTCAATTTTTGCTTGATAGCGGATGGCATCACGAATTGGACCGTCTTGCCTACCTTCTTTGACAATATTGTATTTGTCTTCGTATTCGGTCATCAGCTCATCTACTTGGCTTTCCGTTACTTCGTTAATGCCTTGAACCAAATCCCCAATCCCAAATCCATTCACAGTCCAACCAAGTTGAATCTGAGCTTCTACTTTATCGCCTTCTGTTACAGCGACTTGGCGCATATTGTCTCCGAAGCGCGCGACTTTTAAGTTTTGGCTCTCGTTAAAAGCAACCGCGGTTCCCATCCATCCACCAATTCGTTTGCGTACCTCTTCACTTTCCCAATGACCGACAACCACTTTACGAGTTACATTCATTCTCGCTCCAATAAATCCATATTCACGGTCCCCGTGAGCAGACTGATTTAAGTTCATAAAATCCATATCGATACTATCCCAAGGAATATCACGATTGTATTGTGTATGTAAGTGGAGAAGTGGTTTTTTTAGCGCCTTCAAACCGGCAATCCACATTTTTGCAGGTGAAAAAGTATGCATCCAAGTTATGATGCCTGCACAATTTTCATCAGCATTCGCCTCTAAAAATAATCTGCGAATGGCATCTGATTCTTTAACAACCGATTTAAAAACAACCTTATATGGAACAGCGCTATCGCTATCAATTCCAACAGCTATTTGTTTCGAGTGTTCTTCTACTTGTACAAGCACGTCCTCTCCGTAAAGCAACTGACTGCCAGTAACAAACCAAAACTCATAAGATTTCGTTTTTAACATAAACTTCACCCTTTCTTGTATGTGTCAGTACTTAATCACAGCTTAATTAAAAAAGTTTTAAGGTTGTTCGCGAATAACTGTTTAATTCACGAGTAACATGAAAAAAGTGTTAGGTTGTTCGTGAATTATTGGTTATTTCACGAATAAAACTGGAAAGTTTTAAAGTTATTTGCGAATAATGGTGCTTGTATCCCATTCACTTCTGCCCGTAATAAGCAGCCGGACCATGTTTTCGCAAATAATGCTTGTCGAGTAAAAATTGATTCATCTCGCCTATTTGCGGGTTTAATTGGATTGTGTGATATGCCATTTTTGCAACTTCCTCTAAAACAACTGCATTGTGTACAGCTTCATCTGCATTTTTCCCCCAGTTAAAAGGAGCGTGGCCCGAAACTAGGACGCCTGGCATTGCTTTAGGGTCAAAGCCTAAGTTACGAAAAGTCTCGATAATAACATTTCCTGTTTCAAGTTCGTATGCTTCATCGATTTCCTTTTGAGTTAATCCACGTGTTACTGGAATTTCACCATAGTAATAATCGGCATGTGTCGTGCCAAGTGCCGGGATTGGCCTCTCAGCTTGCGCCCAGATTGTAGCCCAAGGTGAATGAGTATGAACGACTCCACCAATTTCCGGAAAGGCTTTATACAATGCGAGATGCGTCGGTGTATCAGAAGATGGACGGAGGTTCCCTTCCACCATATTTCCCTCCAAATCCACGACAACAAGATCGTCAATCTTCATTTCCGAGTAAGCAACTCCACTCGGTTTTATGACAACAAATCCACTTTCCCGATCTATTCCGCTTACATTTCCCCATGTAAATGTAACTAATCCATGAGCGGGAAGCTGTAGGTTTGCTTCCAATACTTCCTGCTTTAATGTTTCAAGCATGATCATTCCTCCTGTTCACTTAGAGGCATTCAGTTTGATATCCTTTAATCTTTTCATGACATCGTTTTCACCGCGGCCGAAGTAATCATAGAGTCTCTCGTATTCTGCATAGAGCTTGTCATACACTTTCACATTGTCATCATTCGGTTTATATGTCTGATCCTTGACTCGTCCCATTTCCTTCGCCGCATCCTCAATACTGTCGTAGCCACCGCGTTCCTTGCCAGCAACTACTGCCCCGAACATCGCTGAACCTAATGCCGGCGCTTGCGATGAAGCTGAAATTTTAATCTCTATATTTAGAACATCTGAATAAATCTGCATCATGAGCGAATTTTTTTCCGCAATCCCCCCACATGCATACACTTCGTCAACCGGAACTCCGTTGTTTCTAAAAGCCTCGACAATGATGCGGGTTCCGTAAGCGGTTGCTTCAATAAGCGCACGATAAATTTCTTCTGGCTTTGTAAGAAGGGTTGCGCCTAGCAACACCCCTGTTAAATCAGCATCAACAAGAGTCGATCTATTTCCATTCCACCAGTCCAAAGCAAGCAGCCCGCTCTCGCCGACTTTTAGAGTCCCAGCCTTTTCCGTAAGCAGCGTGTGGATATTAACTCCTCTTTCCTTCGCTTCATCGTAGTAACTTGCCGGAACACAATTTTCGATAAACCATTCAAAGTGATCTCCCACACATGATTGTCCAGCTTCATAACCCATAAATCCTGGAATGACGCCATCCTCAACAACTCCGCACATGCCCGGTACAATTTTTTCCTCTTCCCCAAGCAGCACATGGCATGTAGACGTTCCCATAATCATCAATAACTTTCCTGGTTCCGTAATTCCTACTGCAGGAATTGAAACATGGGCATCAACGTTTGCAACGGCAACTGCTGTGCCAGGATTCAAACCTATTAAACTAGCAGCTTTTTCCGTCACTTCTCCTGCCTTCGAACCAATGGAATAAATATCATTTGATAGCTTGTCTTCAACAACATGTTCAAGACGTGGATCGAGCGCTTTCAAATATTCCTTCGAAGGATAGCCTTTCTGCTTATGCCAAATCGCTTTATACCCAGCCGTACAACTGTTTCTTCTAATTTCTCCAGTCATCTGGGAAATGACCCAGTCTGCCGCTTCGACAATTTGGTCAGCTGCTTCATATATATCAGGGGATTCATTTAAAACTTGCCAGACTTTAGGGAACATCCATTCTGAAGAAATTTTGCCTCCATACCGCTTTAAAAAATCTTCTCCACGCATTTCAGCAATCTCATTCAGACGATTTGCCTCATCCTGTGCTGCATGGTGTTTCCAAAGCTTTACGTAGCTATGAGGATGGCTGCGAAATTCGTCCATCATACAAAGTGGAGTGCCATCAGCCTTAATAGGCAGTACCGTACAAGCAGTAAAATCAATTCCAATTCCGATTACATTGTCAGCAGACACTCCCGATTCCTTTAAAACTTGTGGAATGGTAATCTCCAACACTTCCAGATAATCATTTGGATGCTGTAATGCCCAATCGTCTTCAAGCTTCGTGATCCCATCTGGTAAAAATTCGTCCATGACTCCGTGCGTGTACTCCTTTACAGCAGTAGCCACTTCTCTTCCCGAGCCGACTTCTACAAGAACCGCCCGACCAGAAAGTGTTCCAAAATCAACGCCGATTGAATATTTCGCCAATGTTTATCACCCTATTCTATTAAAATATTCGTTACTTTAATCTATTCAAAACCGCATATTATATACGTACAATCTACTGATTCTATAAACTTGTACGTATAACCTTAATTTGATTCTATCACTTTTCTTCTTATTTTCAATAGAGAATAGTGTTTATCGCAAAATAAAAAGGATTGCCCCTTTATGAACAATCCTTTTACAATCTTAAGATTCTACTATTTCTCTTTGCCATGTATTATCATTTCTCTTATTAATGGTTAAACGGGGACAGTCCCCATTTAACCTGTCCCCTTTGAACCCGTCCCCCGATTCTTATTCGATTGCTGCTTTGCGGGAGTTTATGCCGCGAATGATTTCAGGATCAAATTTTGGCATTCGGTCATATGTGTAAAGTCCATTTACTTCTTGCTCGATGTCGTACAATTGGGTATAGCAGAATCCGAACATATATGGGTTTTCGAGCAGGACGGAAACGAGTCCTTCATACCTGCTTAAAAATTCCTCCTCAGATTTCGGTCTTTCTCCGTATCCCCAGCCTTTCTCATCCTTCTGTTCCGGGTTCCACCAAATCCCGCCGAATTCACTTACAAAGTAAGGCTGGCCTCCATATTGTTGTCGTTCTGGGAAGGTCGTAAATACTTCTCCACCTTGTTTCATTGACTCATACCTTGCCGCAAATGTTTCAGGGTTTTGATCATAATCATGGACATCATATATATCCGTCTGCACATGAAAGTTTCCACTCGTATCAATAACAGGACGAGTCGCGTCTACTTGTTTCGTTACAGAGTATACAATGCGAAGTACTTCATTATTTTGTTTCTTTCCATCCAAATCCCACGTTTCATTGAAAGGACACCAACCTATTATGGCTGGATGATTGAAATCCCGCTCGACGACCTCAAGCCACTCGGGTAAAAAGCGCTCAAGACCCGTTGCGGTTGTGATATCCAATCCCCAATTCGCATGCTCTCCCCAAACGAGATACCCAAGCTTATCTGCCCAATAAAGAAAACGTGGTTCAAATACTTTTTCATGCAGTCTGGCACCGTTAAAACCCATCTCCATTGAAAGCTCAATATCTTTCCGAAGTGCATCATCGGAAGGAGCTGTATATATCCCATCTGGATAAAATCCTTGATCAAGGACAAGGCGCTGAAAAACAGATTTATCGTTAATCTTAAAGGCCATTCCATCTAGTTTAATGCTGCGTAGTCCGAAATAGCTTTCAACAGTATCAAGTTTCTTGCCGTCTTTTAAAATATGAATTTCTAAATCGTAGAGGTGCGGATTTCCCGGCTCCCATAAATGGATTTCAGAAAGTCCTACAGTTAACCTTGCTTTTTGTCCAAAGACTTTAGCTTGATTGCTTCCGACAGCTTTTCCCTCATAAGATGCTGAAGCCCCCAGTAAAAGTTGATGACCATAGTCGCCGCTTAATTCTGCTTCTATATGTACACAATGATTATCAGGGTCTGGATAATATTTCAATTTCGAAATATACGATTCGGGTACACACTCTAACCAGACAGTCTGCCATATTCCTGTCGTCCTCGTGTAGTCACAGCCATGGGAGTAATATAAACCACTCTGCTTCCCTCTAGGCTGCAGCCCAGATCTGACATCGTCGTCCGCACAAACCGTCACTACATTATCTCCATCCGTAACAAACTTCGTAATATCAAAAGAAAAGGAAGAATATCCACCGCGATGCTTTCCAACAGACTGACCATTTATCCATACTTCCGTATCATAATCGACAGCCCCAAAATGAATCAAAATGTGTTTCCCTTGCCATTCGCTCGGTATCGTAAACTTCCGCTTGTACCAAACAGCTGCCATAAAATCGGTATAACCTATTCCTGACAACTCACTTTCAGGGCAAAACGGAACGACAATCTTTTTAGAAAAATGGTGTCCGGCGTCAAACCAATTTCTCTGTTTCCCACTTTTCCCATAATCCATTTCAAATTCCCAATCCCCATTCAAATTCATCCAATCAGCTCTCACCATTTGGGGGCGAGGATATTCCGACCGTGGAATACTTGAAAGATTCACGATTGACACACTCCTTTATTAATTATTTTTCAACTAATATATGAATCTCGTCCTGGATATAGCGCTTTCAACTCTAATGTTACAAAAATAGTTATAATGTTTCAATAATTTTTGTAATAATAATCATTGATTAAAAGGCCACAGACCAAACACTGCAGCCTATTTTATTCCAGTAAAACTAATTCCTCTGACAATTTGCTTCTCAAAGATTAGAAAAGCGATAATGACAGGGATTGATGCAACAGCATTTACCGTCATCGGAAGTACATAATCAACTGAATATACAGAATTAAACTGCGGAATACCAACTGGCAATGTAAATAAATCCTCTGACATGATGGCTAAAAATGGCCATAAGAAATTATTCCAAGACCCTATAAAAGTGAAAATTCCAATAGCTGCAAGCGCTGGTTTCGCCAATGGAAGAACGATGTTCAAATAAATTCGGACGAGTGAGCATCCATCCATTTTTGCACTTTCAATTAATTCTTGCGGAACTCCGTCAAAAAAGCTCTTTAAGATGATGACCCCAAGTGGAGAGGCAATCCCCGGAATGATTAGACCTGTATATGTATCTAACAAATCCATATCTTTCACAATTTGATAAAGGGGGATGATGGTCGCCTCTCCAGGTACCATTAAACCTGCTAAAAAGAACACATAGATAAATGTTTTATAACGAAATTTCATTTTAGATATGGCAAAAGCAGCGAGCGAAGTCACAATTAGGGTTAAAACTGTTGAAATAAGAGCCACAATTAAACTATTCCACAACCATCTTATGACAGGCGTATCAAACAAAACGTGAGCATAATTTTCAGTCGTATAAGGAGGAATGAACCAGCCGATTACATTTGACACACCTATTCCTTCTGGTTTCAGCGAAACGAATAGCATCCAGACAATTGGAATAATAAATAAAAATGCGGTGAATAATGAAAGCCCCGACAATGCATAATGGGACACGTTTTTCTTTTTCCTCATCTTTGAGCCCCTCCTTGAATCATATTGCCCTTTAACTGAATCAAAGAAAGGATGAGCAGAATGACGAATAAAGCATAAGATAAGGCCGCAGCGTACCCTAAATTATTTTGTCTAAAGCCGATTTCGTATATATACTGGATAAGCGGTCGTGTCGCGGTACCAGGTCCACCACCTGTTATTAATAAAATTTGGGCAAACACTTTGTAAGATGCAAGAATCTGCAGCAGCAATACAACACGGCCAATCGGAATTAACAAAGGAAGTGTAATATGCCGTAAGAGCTGCGAACTTTTTCCCCCATCAATTCTTGCCGCTTCATACAATTCTTCCGGAATATCCTGTAATGCCGCTAAAAACAACACCATATTAAAACCGACCGTCCACCATAACGTTACTGCCACAATCGAAAACCATGCCAAATTAGTATCTTTCAGCCAAAATGGTTCATTATCAATTCCAAAAAGATGCAACGTCGTGTTTACAAAGCCTTGGTAAGGCTGAAGCATAAAAATCGCAATATAGGAAATGACCGAAACAGAAAGAATCGAAGGCAGGAAAAACGTACTTCGGTAAAATGTTCTGAACTTTGAATGGCGATTGGCCATTAACGCTAAAATCAATGCGAGAATAACCATCGTTGGAGTGGATAATAGAACGAATAATGTTGTATTCCATAATGACTTCCAGAAGTTTTTATCTGCAATCAATTCCTTATAATGATCAAGCGCAATAAAATCCATCTTCCGAATAATCGTCCAATCGTAAAAACTCATTTCCAAACCTTTTAAAATCGGAAATATGGTAAACACAGCGTACACAAGAAAAAATGGGAGCAAAAACGGAATCGCTTTTACATCGTTAATAAATTTCCCTTTCATCACTATTCCTCCAAATGCGCCAACAAGCTTGAAGTGATCATCTTCAAGCTTGTCAGGGAAGTGAATATTATTTACTCAATAAATCCGCTATCTCAGTCTCCATCTTATTAAAAGCCTCTTCTGGAGTTGCCTTATCTGCCCAAATCGTATCTAAATTGCGAATGATAATATCTTTAATTGGCCAAACCTTATTCGATTGTTTCGGAAAGGCAACTTGTTGAGCTGCTTTTTCATAATCACTTCGATAAGGCATGTTCTTAAATTCTTCCGATTCGACAACTGTCGTTTTACTCGGTATGTGGCCAGCACGCGTCCAAATTTGGCCGTGGTCAGCAATAAAGTCCGCGAATTCAAGGGCTGCTTGAGCTTTCTCCGTATCTTCCTTCTTTTGAACCGGCAGGAAAATTGTATGGGAATCTCCCCAAGTTGCCGGTTTATCATAAAGAGTAGGCAGAGGGATGACACCAAAATCTAGACCATCCGTTTTTTCAAAAGTACCCGTTGCCCAAACGCCGGTAATAATCGTCGCTGCATTGCCCGTTTGGAACGGTTGATAAAAGTCTTCCATGTTCAAAGGAATAACCTTATCCTTGTAATAAAGATCCTTCATAAAGTTAGCTGCTTCAATCGCTTTCTCTTTATCGATTTGTGGAGCTGTTAAATCATCCGAGACAACATCATTGCCGCCAAGCTGATGATAAAGCGCCCACCATAGTCTGAAAGGATCATCTCCTGCAGTCGGGAAAGCAAAAGTTGTCAGCTTTGAGTCCGTTGCTTTGAGCGTATTCATAAAATCTTTAAAGCCCTGCGCTCCGCTTTCCATTTTCGGCATTCCGTTTTCATCCAATAACCCCGCTGCATCCAAATGCTTTTTATTATAGTAAAAAACGATTGGATGTGTATCGATTGGAACTGCATAATGTTTGCCGTCAAAAATGGTGGCATCCAAAATATTCTTGTTATACGAATCCCAATTAAGCTTAATCGAATCGGCAAGTGGATTTAATTCCGTAGCCAACCCTTGGTCAACAATTTCCGGCAGTTTGGATGTATGAGAAATCCCAATATCCGGCCCTTTCCCAGCAGCAACAGCTGTAACTAGTTTCGTATAATACTCTGCCCATTCCAACGTAACCGTTTCTACTTCAATGTCCGACTGGGAATTATTGAATTCCTTTATCATTTCCTTCATGAAGTCTCCGTCCCCGCCGGAGAATAAATCCCACATCACTAACTTAATCTTTCCATTCGATTTGCTCCCAGAGCTACTGCTTTGACAAGCGACTAATAAAGTTAAAACTAAAAAACTAGAGAGAAATATTGACCAGACTTTTTTATTCAAATTTGCCACCCTCTCTTTTGGAATAAAACCTTGTACCTGCTTTTAATATATCTATTACAAAATTACTTGTAATATTTCAGATTTTCTGGAATAAAAAAAGACAAAAAAAGACCAATTCCACTCACCTTGGAATTGATCTCTAAGTCGTTCATTATTTTATTTGGGAATAATTGATTTTCATAATAATTCCTTGCTCGTAATTTCCGAATTTCGAACCAAATAAGTTGATGCCTCCTTGATTGTTGGCATCTTGTTTTACACCTAATTTTAAGGAGATAAACGGTTTTTCCTGTAACAATAATTCATCAATTGTTATTGAGGAAATTTTTACACCATCTATAAAACTACCTTCTCTATTAATTTTCCAATATTTTAATACGCCATATTGCGTATTATGCGTTTCCCACCAACTCGGCGTTAAGAATCCTCTTTCACCACCAAAATCACCTGGACTCGTCCAGAAACCAATTTCTGTTTCATTGATCCAACAAGTGATGTCAGATGGCCAATCTTCGTTGTAGTAGGGTGCCTCAGAACAAAGTTCAACAGTAAAACTAAGTTCGTCGACACTTGTTCCGTAAGGAATTCTATTTGGAAAATGATATTCGATAAAACCAGATCTAAACCAAACGAGTTGTGCCTTTCTTCGGTCTGGTTCAAAAAATGAACGCGGGTCATCAATGATATGTATAATGCCTTCCTCACTCAAAAGACCGCAAGTAGGCTCCACTTCACAATTTACATATTCTCCGATCTCAAGCTCATACGTAATAATATCTTCCAGAATCGGCGTTTGTTCCTCTAAATCAATAATGATTCGGTCATACCGTTTTGAGCTCACTTTTTGATTCCCTCTGCCAGGAACAATCTCCGTTGTGATAAGACCAGCATTTTCTAAAATTTTGATATTAGCAGCAGCGGTTGAAAAAGGAATTTTCAATAACTCAGATATGTCATTTACATTTTTCGGACCACTCGTAAGTTGACGGATGATTTCCATTCGATTCTCGTTTGCTAAAGCCTTAGAAACCTCAAGAGCTTCCTGCAAAGTTAATTGTAATGTTCTCAATCCAAATTCCTCTCATTCACTCATTTGTATACACTATTTTATTATTACAATTAAACCTGCTATTTTAGACTACACCAAACTTAAATGTTGTAACAGAAGTAAAAGGTTTATCTTTTTCCAGTACCCATGAAGGGAAGTTAGCATGATGAACTGCATCAGGTAAACCTTGTGTTTCCAAGCAAATTCCGAGATGCTTTCGCGGTAAAACTCCATATATCGCATCCTCACCTGTTAGCTGGTTCGACGTATACACGACAACTCCTACCTCATCCGTTTCGACTACCATCTGACGACCGCTTTCCTCGTCCTTCAAAATAATTTCTTCATTACGATTCGCATTCAACACAAATGGATGATCATATCCGCCTCCAGCAAGCTTATTTTGTGAATGCTCTGATTCCGCGCCAGTTCGAATGAAACGACCTTGTCGAAAATCAAATGGTGTTCCTTCCACATCAGCATATTCCCCTGTCGGCAATAAATTTTCTTGCAGCTCAAGGTATTGATCGCTTTTTAGAGTAAGCTCGTGATTAAGGATGTTGCGCTTTAAATCACCACTTAAATTAAAATAAGAATGATTCGTCACATTTAAAAGGGTCGCTGCATCGGATATTCCTTCATATTGAATCGCCAATTCATTGTTATTATTAAGCGTATATGTAACATTCAATTTTAAATTCCCAGGATAGCCCTCTTCTCCGTCTCGGCTTACATAAGAAAATTTCACACTCACTTCATCCGCTTTTTCTTCGGTTTCCACATCCCAAATCACTTTGTCGAAACCTTTTAGCCCACCGTGAAGATGATTACCATTTTCGTTTTTTTCAAGAGAGTATGTTTTTCCGTTTAAAGTAAATTCCGCACCGCCAATTCTTCCTGCCACTCTTCCTACTACACTGCCAAAATATGCGGAATTATTTAGATAGCCTTCAAGATTGTCATAGCCAAGCACGATATTTTCAAATTTCCCGTTTCGATCAGGAGTGATAATCTTCGTAATGGTGCACCCATAGTCTAGACAGGTCACTTTTACACCATGATCGTTCTCCAAAGAATATGCGAATACAGTACCGTCTTCTAGTTTCCCGAATTCTTCTTTTCTTATATTCATTTAAACTCCACCTTTCATTCTTCTATTGTCATCATAGTCTCGCTGTCCGTACGTGTCAATTTCAACATTCCATCAGAATGGCTATATTTAAAAGCATACAATTTCGTTTCTCTATCGTGTATAATGGGAATAATTGTACGAATAACTTTTAAAAAACGAACAACTTGAAAGCAGGGATTTTATGGGTAAGCCCGCAAAATATATGATAGTCATTGATACGATAAAAGAATGGATTGCAAACGGTGATGTGAAACCTGGTGAAAAAATATATTCTGAAAATGAACTGGCAAAGATGTTCAATGTCTCAAGACATACAATTCGACAAGCTGTAGGTGAACTCGTCCACGAAGGACTTCTATATAGGGAACAAGGCGCCGGTACATTTTGCGCTGTTCCTAAAACAACGAATGTTTCCAATCAACCTGGAGCCATGTCTGGAAAAAATATCGGAATCATCACAACGTATATTTCTGATTATATTTTCCCAGCTATCATTAGAGGAATGGAATCCTATCTCACTTCCAAAGGGTATTCTCTTATATTATCAAGCACGGACAATGATATAGACAAAGAAAAACAATGTCTTGAAGCGATGCTTAGCCGAAACGTTGATGGCCTTATTATTGAGCCTTCGAAAAGTAGCGGGTACAATCCGAATATTCATTATTATCTTGAGCTTGAACAGAAAAACATTCCTTACTTAATGATTAATCAATACTATTCTCAATTAAATCCACCTTATATGATTCTCGATGATGAAAAAGGCGGCTTTATTGCGACGGAGCACCTAATCAATGAGGGGCACGAAAAAATTATTGGCATTTTTAAAACGGACGATATGCAAGGCGTCTATCGGATGAAAGGCTTTATCCGAGCGTTTCGTGAGCATAAAATTCCATTTTTAACAGATACAATCATTTCCTATTCAACGGAAGATTTGCACGAATCCTTTGAGGATCAAGTAAAAGAAGTGTTGGCTGATCCAAAAAGAGTGCCTACTGGGATTGTCTGCTATAACGATGAGATCGCATTACGGGTCATCAACGTATTGCGCGGTGAAGGCTTAAGTGTACCCGATGATATATCGATTGTCGGCTATGATAATTCATCACTGGCAGAAGCTTCAGAGATCAAGTTAACATCTGTTAACCATCCAAAAACTAGAATGGGACTTGATGCAGCGAAATGGATCGTTGATGCCGTTGAAAACAATGGCAAGTCAGATAAGAACCATATAACGTACGAACCGGAACTGATTGTCCGAAATTCAACAAAAGCGATTGGGAAAAAAGAAGCATTAGGTTCGTGAAGGAAGGGCTCCATATTGGGGCTCTTTTTAAATGAAAAAAATCCCTTACTTAAAGGGATCACTATAATTGTTTTTCGGCTAATTCCCCGAGAATAGGCAGCTTATAATACTTGCCTTGATAGGCTTGATACATTAAGACAATCCACAGTATCAACATGACTGGAGTTAAGATGAGACTCAATAGCCATCCGATAAATGGAATAACAGCAAGCACAATGCTGAGTACAAAGAATACAACCGATAACGCAATGGATTGCATCGCATGGAAACGAATGAATCTATTTTCTTTTTCAACTAATAAAAATACAATACCACCAACGAACCAGAATAAATAACATAATAAGCCCGCAACATTTTCTGATAATCCCGTAGCCCCAGCTTTCTTATCCTGATTAGGATTTTGTTGTGCTTTCGGCTCCTCAACGATATCTTTAAAAATCGGTTCAATCTTCCTCCGCGCCTCTTTTTTCCCATCAACATTCTTATCCGCCATCCGTCCGCCATCCTCCTTCCGCTCTTAATCACCAATTCACTGTTATTTTATTCACGAAAAGTAAGAATAGATTACATTTTCAAAAAATATATGTGAGCGGAGTTTGGATGGAATTATAGTGATGCTAATATAGAAATAGAATTTCTTATAGGGAATAGGAAAAAAACAAACGATTATTAGCACACAATTGTTTAACGAAGGTTGGTATCTATTGGGTTTCAATCGGATAGAAAATGCGATATCCAGCATAAACGGTTCATTGAGCACTCCAATCGGACAGGGTTCTTCGATATCCAACATAAACGTGTTCATTGAATGCTCCAATCGGACAGGGTACTGCAATATCCAACATTAACGGGTTCATTAAACGCTCCAATCGGACAAGGTACTGCAATACCCAACATAAACGTGTTCATTGAACGCTCCAATCGGACAAGGTACTGCGATAACCCAACTTAAACGGGTTCATTGAACGCTCCAATCGGACAGGGAACTACATATCCAACATAAACGTGTTCATTGAACGCTCCAATCGGACAGAGAACGAAGTATACCGTAAAAAAGTGCTCTTTAACTGCTTCAATGTACGGGAATTGGATAATAAATCGCGCTAAATTGGAAGTAGCTTTTGGAACCAATTAAAAATCAAAAAAGCCAACTCTCCTACCAAAACAGAGAATTGGCTTTTCACCTTAATTTTTCACTAAACGATCGACGAGTGCCATGACTTCATGTTCAAGTCCTGCAATTTTCTTTGCGCTGTCTTCCATCGATTCGCCTTTTACAGCAAAATAGAATTTCGCTTTTGGCTCGGTTCCGGAAGGTCTTACGCAGAACCAGGAACCGTCCGCAAGTTTGAATTTCAATACGTTCGATATTGGCAGCTCAATGGCGGTCTTCGCGCCACTTGCCACATCTAAACTTTCGCTCGCCCCATAATCCTCAATCGCCGCAACGGAAATTCCGTTTACTTCCTTCGGAGGATCATTTCGGAACGATTCTAAAATCCCTGCAATTTGCTCGGCACCATCTTTTCCTTTTAATGTAAGGGAGCGCAGTGATTCTTTGTAGTATCCATATTTTTCGAAAAGCTCGAGCAAGCCGTCATATAGAGATTTTCCTTGCATCTTATAATAAGCCGCAACTTCAGCGGCGAAAACTGCAGCCTGAACAGCATCTTTATCGCGAACGAAATCACCAATCAAATAACCATAGCTTTCTTCGTATCCGAATAAAAAGGTATGATCCCCTGTTTCTTCAAACTCTTTTATTTTTTCACCAATGAATTTAAAGCCTGTCAACACATCCATCGTTTCGATGCCGTAGCTTTCAGCAATGGCACGCCCAATTTCAGACGTGACGATTGTTTTCAACACAACCCCATTTTCAGGTAGTGTTCCATTTGCTCGTTTTTGTTCTAAAATGTAATGCACCATCAATGCGCCGACTTGGTTACCCGTCAGCACAACATATTCCCCACTCTCATTTTTCACTGCCACACCTAAACGGTCTGCATCTGGATCAGTTCCCAACAACACATCGGCGTTTATTTCTTTTCCGTAGCGAATCGCCAACTCAAAGGCTGCATGCTCTTCTGGATTTGGTGATGCAACCGTTGAAAAATCCGGATCCGGAAGCTCCTGCTCTGCTACAACCGTAACATTTTCAAATCCAAATGCACGTAGCCCGTCACGGACTGGATGATTTGCGGTCCCGTGAAGCGGAGTGAATACGATGCCTAAATCCTTGCCAATACTCTCTACGGCATCTTCGTTTAGATGAATTGATTTCATTGCTTCAATATAAGCACGATCTACTTTTTCGCCAATATATGTAAGCAACTCTTTTTGTAATAGTTCTTCTTCATCCGCAACTTCAATTTTCAACTCACTGCCTGCATTTTGCACATAACGAGTAATCGTATCAGCTTCCAAAGGAGGCAGTTGTCCACCATCCTCGCCGTACATTTTTAATCCGTTGTACTCCGGAGGATTATGACTTGCGGTAATGACGACACCCGCATATGCATGTAAATAACGAACAGCAAATGATAGTAGAGGAGTTGGACGTAACTCCTCAAAAAGATATGCCTTTACTCCGTGTTTTCCAACTGTTTTTGCCACTTCAAGCGCAAACTCAGGAGACATATGACGTGAATCATAAGCGATCACGACTCCACGCGCCATCTTTTCCTCGCCTTGCTCCACCATAAAACGAGCCAAGCCTTCAGCCGCTTTTCGAACTGTATATATATTCATTCGATTGGTACCTGGGCCGATTTCTCCACGCATACCACCCGTTCCAAACTCCAGTTCCTTATAAAAACAATCTTCGAGCAGCTTCTCATTCCCCTGATTGGCTGCCAATATTTCTTTCAAATTTTTATCAAGCGACTCAAATTCAAGCCACTCATTCATCTTTGTCTCCCAAGACATCTTGCCTGTCATCTCCTTAAAAGATAAGTTCAAACCTTTTTTGTTCTATTAAGTCTTTTACAATTTCAGCTGGATTTTTGTTATTTGTATCATATAAAAATGGCTCATTAAATGGCTCGTTTTCCAACTGATTCAGTAAAAATAGCGAACGATCAATCATATATGTATCCCCGCGTTTTGTAATGCGTTCGACCAACGTTTCCTTGTCCGCACGAAGAACAACATATTTAAACGTTATGTCCAAATGGGAAAAATATGTGCAAAACCACTCTAATTCATCCTCCACAACAAAGTCAATCACGACGTTAAGCTTATGCTGCAAAAGATTTTTCGTCACATCGACAAGGTTTTTCCAAGCAATCCACAATCGTTCCTCCCACGGAAGCATCGAATGATCATCATAAAAATGCAAAAGATGATCTCCTTCTACTAGAGCGCATTTTGGAACAAGCTTTGCGACTTCCTTTGCAACTGTAGACTTCCCAACTCCGCAAGGGCCGGAAATGATGTAAATGTATTGCATTTTTTGTCTCCTTCAGAGAGTGATAGGATATAAGCACAATATCGATTATACCATGTAATATTTATGTTTGTTGTCGTATCTTGTTTTGTTAATAGAACATGTTCTCCTACAAAAAATAAAAGGTTTATCTCAAAACACATCGAATATTCACAAATACGACCATATGATTGGAGTGAAAGGTAAGATGTCAAAGGTTCTAAAATTTCCAATCCATACTCCGATTGAATTCATTTCCGGCGGACATTTCATTTCTGAAAAACCATGGATCCATACGAAACGAAATATTGATAGTTTTGAAGTGATCATAGGTACAAATAAAACTCTTTATATAGAGCAAAACGGAATAAAATATGAAGTAAATCCAGGGGATGTCCTCGTTATCCTCCCTCATGTAGAGCATAAAGGTTATGCGCTGGGGGAAGAAAATTTATCTTTTTACTGGTTCCACTTTTACTGTCCCGGGTATTATGAGATCATCGATGAAGCGACGATGAAGAAGGAAATATCCATCAAATCACTAATAGAAAAAGAACACGAATCCGAAACATTTATTTATTTGCCTATTTTTTATTCTCCTAATAGCATTGAACGAATAAATATTATGTTCAGCCAGTTATTACATATTTATCAATCAAACTATTATACAAATCACAGCGGTCATTATATGGCATCACTTATTCTTATTGAGCTAACCGAGCAAGCAATCAATCAGCATTCCACCGGAGACAAGAATTTAAATTCATTGCTCGAATGGACAAGAATTCATGCGCTTGAAAACATCACCGTAACATCTATTGCCCAAAAATTTTGCTACAATCGTGAATATTTATCTCGCTACTTTAAGAAAAAAACCGGTATGACTCTTATTGAATATATTCACCATATTAAAATATCAAAAGCAAAAGATTACCTCACAAGTACGAACGATAGTATAAAAGAAATTGCATACGGAGTCGGCTTTCAAGATGAAAAATATTTTATGAAACTATTTAAAAAGTACGAAAGAATGACGCCTACTGAATACAGAACATCGTATTTTCGTACAAAAATGAATAACCATTAAAAAAGGAGTATGGCGCTAGGGGGTTAAGCGCCTACTCCTTTTTTACTCTATTCTTCCCTAATCCAGACAATCATTTCTCCCGGCTCTCGATTGCTCCAAGCAAAGTAAGGAATGGCCTTCACCTCGACTGGAGCCTTGACGTTATGAGAGGTAAAATATAATTGTTCACTATCGGATGGATTAATTTTAAACCCTTCCGCTTTTATGACAGATACACCTTCTAAAAGACTCTCTTCAAATTTTACAGACATATTTGAATCCGATGGCAAACTAATGGATTGAAGATTTTCTCCATTGTCGACTTCTTCAATACAATAAACAATCGGCCCGCGTTGTAAAGCTAATTTTCCAATATTTTCTCTAACATTTGGATTTGCTCTTACAATTTCAACAGGCATTGGAAGGATTAATTCAATGTGATCATCCTGCTTCCAAACGCGAGTTATTTTAGCATATCCTTTTTCCAAAATGGATGAAAGATCAACAACCTCATTATTCACTTTCAGCTTCGGCTCTTTACACCAACTAGGCAATCTAAGCGCTAATGTAAACTCCTGTTCTTCATCAACTGATAATGCTATATTTACCTTTTCATCCCAAGGATATTCTGTCTTTTGCTCAATCCCGACATGTAATCCATCCATCTCAACCTTCGTATTTCCTCCAACAAATTGATGAATAAATATTTCTTTATTGCTCTTATTATATGAATAAATATATTGGCCTAAAGACGCGATTAATCGGGCTAAGTTAGGCGGACAGCATGCACAACCGAACCAAGGTTGTCTCGTATACTTAACTGAACTCATATCATTACGATGGTCTACTGTGGAAGGCCATACCTCTAGAGGATTTACATAAAAATAGCTCTTCCCATCTAACGACATCCCACTTAAGATACCATTATATAAAGCTCGTTCAATTATTTCCGCATAATCCCTGTTTTCTTCAATTTGCAGCATGCGGTCTGCCCAGAATACTAGTGCAATAGATGCGCAAGTTTCCGTATAAGCCCGATTATTCGGCAAATCGTAATTGACGGTAAACGATTCTCGATATTGCGACGAACCAATCCCTCCTGTAATATACATTTTTTTCTGCGTGACATTTTCCCATAATGCCTTGCACGCGTCTATTAAACTTTCATCCCCTATTTCAACCGCCAGATCAACCATACCGCTATATAAATAAACAGCTCTCACTGAATGGCCAACTGCTTCCGTTTGTTCTCTTACAGGCAAATGAGCCTGGGAGTAGCTCTTATTATGAAACTTTTCTCCTCTTCCACTTTCTTTTCTCCGTTCCGCTTCTATATCGTAATAATGTGGTTCAGCCCCTCTTTCATCTATAAAGAACCTGCACAATTCTAAATGCTTTTTATTCCCGGTAACTTTGTATAATTTCATTAGCGCTAGCTCTATTTCTGGGTGGCCTGGATATCCCCTTTTCTTCCCTGCCTCAGGTCCTAGCACTGAATCAATATGGTCGACTAATTTACAAACAATATCTATTATTTTTCGTTTTCCAGTCGCATGAAAATAAGCAACAGCAGCCTCTATTAAATGGCCAGCACAGTATAATTCATGATCGTCCCGCAGGTTTGTCCACTTTCTTTCAGGATGCGCCACTATAAAATACGTATTTAAATAACCATCTTCTTGTTGCGCACGCCCTATTAAATCAATTACATCATCTGCAATCTTCTCTAAACTTTCATCCTTGCCAATCGCTAAACTATGTCCGACCGCTTCTAACCATTTTGCTAAATCACTGTCTTGAAAAACCATTCCATAATATTCACCATTTGATTCGCCTGCCGCGATTCGAAAATTTTCTATCGTGTGGCTCGGCTCGGCCCCAGGGATGGCATCATTTAAAGCAGCCCATTGATAAGGAATGACCGTTTCTTTAATTAATTTCTGTCTTTTTGACCAAAACGAGTCATCAATAATTACATCCTTCAAATCAACATTTTCCAAGCTTTTCAACCTTACTTTTTCCAACTACATTACCTCCTTTATTCTCCTTTAATTCCCGATAATGTAACACCTTTTATAAAAGCATCCTGTGCTAGTAAAAAAACAATAATCACAGGTAAAACACTAATAACAGTTCCTGCCATCAACACTGGCCAGTCAGTTGAATACATACCTTGCATTGATGCTAGCCCTAAAGGCAGGGTCATTTTACTTTGCGTATTGATGTATATAAGTGGACTGAAAAAGTCATTCCACGTTCCCATGAAAACAAATATCCCTAATGTTGCCATAGCAGGCATCGTCAATGGCACGAAAATTCTCCAATAAATTCCGAACGGGGTGCAGCCATCAATTTTGGCTGCATCCTCCAACGATTTTGGAATGGTTAGAAAAAATTGCCTCATTAAAAATGTTCCGAAGGCGCTAACTAATCCCGGCAAAATAAGAGCGGCATGTGTATCTACTAAACCGTAAAATCGCATAATCACAAAGTTCGGAATCATCGTCACTTGCATAGGAATCATCAAAGTAGCTAAGTACAATCCGAAAATTAAATCCCTAAATTTAAAATGTAATCTAGCAAATACATAACCTGCCATCGAACTCGTCAGTAGCTGGGAAACAACAACGATCCCCGTCACTTTTAAACTATTAAGAAAATACGTCATAAAGGGAAATCGATCGGATATTTTTAAATAGTTATCGAAGCGTAATGATTCACCCATTAGTGTCGGAGGAAAGACGAATACTTCACTCAACTGCTTTAATGACGTACTTACCATCCATACAAACGGAAACAGCATGGTAACCGCTCCGATAGTAAGGAATATGTGAGCGATTATTTTTTTGATACTAACTTTCTTTTTTCTTCTATGAGGAATCACCTTTACATTTTCAACGTCTATATTACTAGTATTTATAGCCAATTTACTCACGGATGCACCTCCTTCTCCTAAACTTCTCCTCTTTTCTTCTGCAGTGAAAATTGTATAACTGTAAAGGTGAGGACTAGAAAGAATAAAATATATGCCATCGCACTCGCATAGCCCATTTTGAAATATTGAAAACCGTTTTGATATAAGTAATGGACGAGGACCGATGTGGAGCGAGCCGGCCCCCCTTGTGTCATTAAGAAAACAGCATCGAATACTTGAAATGACCCAATAATCGCCATGACTGTAACAAAAAAGGTAGTCGGTCTTAATAAAGGAACGGTTATATAAAGAAACTTTTTAAACCATGTTGCACCATCCATATCGGCCGCTTCATAATAGTTTTCTGAAATACCTTGGATGCCCGCAAGAAAAATAAGCATATTGAATCCTAAGCCCTTCCAAATGCTCGTAATCATAACAGCAGGCATTGCCCATTTCGTGTCACTCAGCCAGCTTGGACCATCAATTCCAAAAAGGCTAAGTATATAGTTCAACAAACCGTATTCAGGGTTATAGATCCACTGCCATACGACAGCAACCGCAACCATAGAAGAGATGACTGGAAGAAAATAGGCAGCTCGATAAAATTTTATAAATCGTATTTTTTGATTTAAAGCGACTGCTAAAAAGAGTGAAATGATAATCCCAATAGGTACTGTCACAACTGTAAAATAAATCGTATTCCAAAATACTTTTATAAAAGTTTCATCTTGAAAAAGATTAATATAATTTTCAAATCCTACCCATTTGATTGGAGTAAGTAGATCCCAACTCGTAAAGCTTAGTAAAAAAGAGGCGATGACAGGGAAAAGAACAAATATTAGAAATCCTAAAATGCTAGGCAATAATAAGATAAATGCCCACGGACCATCCCTATATAATAATGATGTCTTGTTCAAACTCTCCCTCCTCATATGAATAATAGTGGATTATTTTGCTAATTCTTTATTAACTCTGTCTTCAATACTCGTAAGAACAGAATCTGCAGGCTGACCGTCATACCAGAATTTGTCCAATTCCTCTACCATGATGTCACGGACTTCTATCTTCTCGTTTATCGCGAATGGGTCAACCGTCGCGTCTTGAAAATATGGAACTAATTCCTTAAATCCATCAGGATGCACAGACTCATTAAACCATCTAGTAATACCATCTTCGCTATAAAGTGATACTCTATTAGGCATCCAGAGTCCTTCACTAATTAAGTCAATTTGATATTCTTCAGAAGATAGAAAACGGATAAACTCCCACGCTTCCTCTGGATGCTTTGTTTTTGCAGCTGCTGAGTGGACATGAGCCTGACCAGTCGTAACGGCTTTTTCAAATTTTGGAAGTGCTGCTACTCCAACTGGAAAATCCATTTTACTTAATTCCTGCAAAGCCCACGATCCATCGACTAACATAGCAATTTTTCCAGTTTGTAGCATTTGCGATGCGCTCATTCCAGACTCTTCCAGTAACTTAGCCTCTGGACTTAACCCATTTTTCTTAAGGGATAGTATTGATTCCAGCACCTTCTTCGTCTCGTTTGAATTAATTTTTGTTTCAGAATAATCGTCGTTAAAGATGACACCACTATTTTCCATTACCGCCATAACTGTATTGGCAAAATTTTCAAATCCATATGCTCCAAATTGAGATACTTTATCTCCCTCTTTTTTCGTTAGCTTATTAGCAGCTTCCTCAAATTCTTCCCATGTCCATGCCTTGCTAGGATCACTTGGAGGGTAAGGAACCCCTGCTTCATCGAATATATTTTTGTTGTAATAAAGAACTGGAGAAACGGTACAGCTACTGACACCGTAAACGCTTCCATTAATCTGCATAATCCCTGCAGAAGACGGAATAAAATCGTCGATGCTTAAATCATTTTCGAAGTACGTTGTTAAATCTAGCAATACACCACGTTTTTGAAATGAACGATAATCTGCTGAACCTAAGAAGAAAACATCTGGAGGGGCATCACCTGCCATCATCGTTAGCAGCTTTGATGCATACTGATCGCCAGGAACAGGTGTATATTCTACTTTAATATTGGGGTGATCCTGCTCGAATTTCTGTATACCTTTTTTAACACTTTCTGTTTCTAACGGACTAGCTTCCCACCCCATAAATTTCAGTGTCACTACACCGTCTTTACCGCCATCCGTTGAAGAATCCTTACTCGCACAACCAGTCAGTACTAGAGAAAAAATCATGATGGTTACAAGAAAAAGAGCCAATCGACTTTTCATTTTTCCTTCCCCCGTTTGCTTAAATTTTTCTTTCTCCTTCAACCTCTAGTTGATATCGCGCTTAATTGTTGGGTATTATCTTATCACCCTCTATTTTCCTTGTCAGTGGACTAAAAAAAACAATAGGTGGACAAAAATGACTATCGTTAATTAATCGACATTTATTCAATTAAGTGTTTTTTTACGACATGCGAATTTCCAAAATTGCTTATTTACATAATTGCTATGCTTGTTTTGCTACACAGCTAGATGACCACCATCATCGAATACATCTGTAAATAAATAAAACTCGAATTCGTATTGAAATTCGAGTTTATAAGTTGTAAAAACTAGTATTCTCTTTTATTTTGGAAGCTATTTTTTAGGCAATCCATTCGCCTCACGAACGAGATCAAAATATTGATCTCCACGCACAACTTCAAATTCAGGACCAAGAGACTTGGCTATTTCTTCAATATTAGATGGATTTATGCCCCAAGCTAGCATACCCATTGCTATAAATAGCGGGGACTCGCCATCCCATTTTGAAGTCGCCTTTGCTATTTCCTCTTTTGCTTGTCCAACACTACTTGAGGAAAGTAAGATGGATTGTGGTAATTTACCATTTAAAATAGAAGTTTCCGTATAATTATCCCAGCCAATAAACAATCCTTTGGGATTTACATAATCTATATAATTCTGTGCCTTTGATTCGGATAATAGAACATCTTTACCATCTACACGATTTAGTGCATAAATAATGTCCATACCTGTTTTCTTCATGTACTTTCCTGTTTGCTTTGCATACAAATAGAAAGTGTCGTCTGGCCAAGGTGTAGGATAAATATACCCAGCACCGGAAGGGCCTGCAACTAATAGATCATTCTCTGTAGCAGTCTGTTGATAGTATCCTAAAATGGAAGGAGCTACATCATAGAGAAGAGGACTTGTTGTCCAGTTAATAGGGACACTTCCTCTTCGTTCGTTATCCCATAAAAATCTCATATGATGCTGGTTGTATTGTAAATTATCACCTTCACCAAGTGTAAAAGTAATATAAATTTTATTACTTAATTTTGGAGCTTTTAATGGTTTTTGTTTAACAATTTTCCCTTTAGCACCGGAAAATACAGTCATATTATTAAACCAATCAGCTGCTAGCACATAAACCCCATACTTGGATACAATTTCCGTTCCGCTAAACTCACCAGCAACATCATTTCCGAACCATCCTAAATAAGGGGTGTTTGGTTCAACATCAGATAATATTTTCTCAAATAATTCCTTTTCTGCTGGAATATTTGATTCGAGCCAAAATGCCATTGCACGGTTTGCTATCGCATAATCTCTTAAAAACCCATACGGCTCTTTTTGTCCAGACGCTAAAGGCTGTTCATTCGATACTGATACTTTAAACTGATTCCACATATCAAGGGAAACGACTAACTCTTGAGTATTCGCAGGAGGAGAGAATTTATATACAAAGTAGCTGCCTCCGTCTGCCCATCTATGACCATCGAATCGCTCGTCTGAATTCGATCCATCCCGGTCATAAAGATAAGATTGTTCCCCTTCCGTTCCAGGTATAAATTGAGCAATGATTTGTCCATCCGCTTTTACCGTTACCTCATGCACAGCTGGTCCCCATCCATCAGCCGGAAAAGCATCTTGGAAACGAAGATAAACCGCTTCCTTTCCTAAATATTCCGACAAATCAAGATTATATACATCGCGGTTAGAACTATCTCTTATCTCTTCTGCTTTAAGAATTGTTTTAAAGGAGTCAAAATTATTCTCTGGTAGAGGTATATTTTTGGTTGGATCCAAACCAATTAGCATACGGTGAGTCGTTTTCGACCAAAGATTATCATACTGCCATTGATAGGCTTCTAATTTATCTTTGAATTTCCCTCTGAAATCTTCAATCACTTTGAATTTGTAAGGTTTTGCAGAAAGCTTTTCAGCTAGCTCTGGACTTGCTACAACCGCATTTTTTAAACCTGCCAAAGTAGTAGCAACATTTATGGAATCGGGAACCTCCGGATCATAAATTACTATCCCCGACACTTCAATTTTATACTTCAATAAAAGATCCCAAGGTTTTTCAACCATTGTATAAGGAACTTTCAATTCATTTAACCAAGTAAATTTTCCTTCACCAAATTTATCTTCATATAGATAAATTCGAGGTTGTTCACGATTCACATTTCCTTGCAATGAAGCAAAAAGAATCTTCTCTTCGCCAGAATTTTTTTGTATGTCAATAACATCAAGATGTTTTGGTTTTGCGAATGTAGGTAATGCCTGATCAGTTGGCCATTTAACCTTTCCTTTTGAACTTGGACTTTGTGCGTAAATAGTACTTCCTGAAAACACTAAAAATAATGTTAAACTGATCAAAAATAGTTTACGGATCATTTTATCCTCCTTCATTCTGATTAGTTTGGGGACTGGAAGACTTTGCAACATTACCTTTTTCTTCATTGATATGAATGTAAAATAACACCTCCCTTATAATACTGACGAAATATATATCAAGGAATTCCTAGAATCCCTTTGATAAAAAAATATTATTCTATTATGTTTTAATATTATGGACTCTAAAATGAAGGCGCTTTAATTTTATATAGTATGTTAATGAATGTTGGAATATAAGCGGAGTATGTCTTAATGTCTTATATAATATATCATTATATCATTATAGTTAATGGTGTCAATAAAAAAACCCCTTCAATAGATTGATGGGGATATTAAACAATCGCCATGGAGGCTCTCCGCACTGCTAGGAGAAACAGAGCACTCTTTGGTAATTCAACAACCAAATTTTGTATTACTTTTCATTTTAAAGGACTATTTTTATGGACTAATTTAACAGGTCCTGTCGTTCCTTTAACTACAAGCTGAGGAGTGATGCTCTTCTTTTTATAGTGGGGAATATTATTTTTTTGACGCTCCTCAAGTAGCTGTACAAGTATGTTTGCTGCTTCTTTCCCTATCGTTTGTTCGGATTGGAATATATGAGTATACATGCCGAAATCCGTATCGAAGGAAGGATCATCAAAAGTTACAATGGAAATATCCTCAGGAATATTTAAAAAAGAGCTTTTTGCCAATTTGGCAATATGGACGCTTAACTTAGCATTTAGAGCAATATATGCAGTTGCTTTACGGCTACGTATAAACTGATACAATAGATTTTGATCAGTCAGGTCTCCCTGTTTAAGAGAAAGATCAGTGAGAATATAGCCTGGATTAATCATGGCATCTCTTTCTTTCAGTGCATCCATATATCCTTTTATTCTATCTTCAACAGTTATGGTTGGAAGGATGGAATCAGAACAAATGGCTATATTACGGTGTCCCATATCCCATAAATGTTCCACAGCAAGCTTTGCCCCATCTACATTATTTGATATAACATAATTCGTTTCTACCCCTGGTAAATAACGATCGATTAGTACAAAAGGGAAGTTTCTTACTTTTAATTCCAATATATCTTCATTATATATTTCAGCGTCCACTGGGAAAATTAGCAATCCTACTGCCCTCAATCGTAACAATTCTCTAATGGCCTCACGTTCTTTTTCTCTAGAATTGTGGCTTAGAATAATAGTAAGAATATATTCCGTTTCATTTAACATTTCGTTTATTCCAGCTAATAAACGGATAGCAAAATAATCTTCGATAGACGGCATAATTAAACCAATTATTTTACGTTCAGCAGGAATCTCCATTTGAGTAGTTATTTCCTCAAGAGGTATAGAGGTATCACCCTCCAAAGCTTCCACTTTACCTTTGAATATTTTTGCATCTTCCTGAACAAAGCTTCCTTTTCCCGGAATTCGATAAATCAAACCCTCATTAACTAACTCAGCTAGTGCATTAGTGACTGTTATTCGACTTACATTGAATTTTTCCATGATTTCTTTCTCAGTTGGAATCTGTTCATGAGGAGCCAACTGTTTAGAAGAAATTAGATTTTTAAAATATTCCTGTATCTGCAAGTAAAGTGGTTCTCTAGTACCAGATGACATGATCAAAACTCCCATTTTTCATTACATTATATCAAATATGTCATTTGTTAAACAAGAAAATTCGTATTACTCATAAGTATAAAGTAGCGTTATTCAAATAAAAAAGCTTTAATATATCCTACAAAATGACTATATAAAAGAAGGTGTGATAAATTCCTAAGTGTTTTTAATAGTAAAGAAAAAGCATTTTGCATTTCACTAATTTGCATTCATTTCATTCTCATATTAAATATCTATTCTAAAATTATTCCATAATGGCCCCTACCAACAAAACACAAAAACATATTAATATTTGCTTAAAATATGTTTTCCTCTTTTTTTGGAGATCCCATATGCACATAAAAAACCCGAATCCTATAAGAATTCGAGTTTTTTAAAAGATCAAACCTCTGGAACCGAAATCTCTACTTCTCTACCAAGTTCAGAAGATCTTAAAATTCCATCAATAATCGCTTGATTGATTAAGATTTCTTCCCCTGGAATCGGAGCAGGTTTTACTTCCATAATCGCTACAACAAAGGCACGGACTTTTTCATAGAAAATATTTAAGTTGTGACTTTGTATAGGGATTGGACTCTCAGTATGGTGTCCTTGAACATCGTGGAATAATGTGATTGAACCGATTCCACCGTCCCACACTCCGCTCCACGGTCCGCTTCCTGCTGGTGTCAACCTCAATCCGGCATCCGTTCCTAAGAATAATGTAGGTCCAAGAGTGTCCATATGCATGGCCCATGAAATTTTAAAATTAAGAACCTTTCCACCTTCTAATCTTACGAGCGCCACTCCGAAGTCTTCCACTTCAAATCTATCAGCTTCTGGATGATATGTAGGATTTGTTCCAAAATGGTTGGATGTAAAAGCCGATACACTTAACGGTTTTGGATAACCTAGAGCATTCAGAGCTAAATCTAGTGAGTAGCAGCCAATGTCCGCCATTGCTCCAGCACCCGCCAGCTCTTTATTAATGAATGTTCCGCCCGGCATCCCGCGTCTGCGGCCTCCACCAGTTTGCACATAATAGACGTTCCCAAGCTGCCCTGATTGTACTATTTTTTTGACAGCTTGCATATTAGGATCGTATCTCGGCTGGAATCCAACGGTTAAAATTTTCCCAGCCTTTTTACCAGCTTGCACCATTTCAACGCCTTGCTCCAACGTGACTGCGAGAGGTTTTTCCACTAATACGTTCTTGCCTGCGTTAAGTGCGTCGACACTTGTCCGATGATGCGCCACGTTTGGAGTACAAACGCTCACTCCGTCTAAATCCAATTCAAGTAATTCCAGGTGACTATCAAATGCTTTTGCACCAATCAAACCGAGCCTCTCAATAAACTCGGCAGCTTTTCCAGGAATGACATCCGCTACAGCAACAATTTCAACTTCTGGCATCTGCAGATAAGATCTTGCATGTGCTTGAGCAATTCCCCCACTGCCGATAATTCCGATTTTCAGCGTTTTCGACATAAAATCCTCCGTTCTATATCTTATTTAAAAATTCTTTCCAAATTTTCTTTCGCTTTTATAATGCCTTGCTGTTCTTTTTCAAGAGTTCCCCAGTAACGATGATCCTCCAGTTCAATACTAATTGGACCATTGTAGCCGAGTTTATCTAACCGAACAGCGACTTTTTCCCACTCAACTGCACCATGACCAGGGATTGTGTATCTCCATGAACCTTCAGAGAAGCCATATTTCGCTCCAAAAGTAGCTGGTAGAATACCAACGTTATAGAGTTCATCTGTTAAAATTTCCGTATCTTTTCCGTGGCAGTAATTTACCTTCTCGCCAAACTCTGTTAAAAAGCGCAAGTAATCAATGCCTAGTCGAACAAGATGTGAAGGATCGTAGTTCAATCCAAAATGGTTAGACGGAATCGCTTCGAACATCGCACGCAGCATTTCCGGTGTACATCCGATTGTTGGATAATACGGTGCCGGTCCCGGCCAGCCTTCCAACGCAAAATATACGCCTGCTTCTTCCGCATGCTTCACAATCTCAGGAAATGTTTCTTTCCAAATATCGAAGCTTTTAGACCTTGATTGCGTAACATCTGTAGGTCCGAGGCAAATAAAAATCGTTTTACCACCAACTTGAGAGATCTCACTAATTTGATTTTTCAATGCATCTACTGCCTCACCTCGCACAGCTTCATCCGCATTCAATAAATTCGTCAATCCAACCGCCCCAACACCATCAATTGAACCGACTGCCAAACCAGCATTTTCTAATGCATTTTTAACTTCTTCGTTATAATATGGGACATCAATTACATCTATTCCGGCACTTTTGGCCCAATCTGCCAGTTTTTCCATCCCTAATGCGCCAAGCTTTGGCGGGATACGCATACCTATTTGAAAAGCCATTCATTTAACCTCCATTAATAAAAAATCCAAGCCTTAGTATTCTATTAATCTCAATTTCAACAATTGATATAAAAGTTTCAACAAATAAACAAAATTTTCACCAATTACATCTAAAGGTTTCAACAAAAAATCATCTAATTCAAATACTTTACTTAATCCCACTAAACGTAATCCCTTGAATAAACGTCTTTTGCATAAAGAAGAACATGACGATTATTGGAAGTGTCATCATCGTCGAAACGGCCATCATCATTCCCCACTCAGTTCCCATTTGATTTTGGAATTGCTGAAGTCCTAATGATAATGTGTACTGCGTTTCATCTGTCAAATAAAGCAATGGACCGAGGAAGTCTGTCCAGCTGCCCATAAATTGGAAAAGTCCAACCGCAAGTAGTGCAGGCTTTGCTAAAGGCAGCATAATTTGCAAATAAATCCGCAGCTCAGATGCTCCGTCAATTTTCGCTGAGTCCCTTAGCGTATCTGGGAGCCCTAAGAAAAATTGACGCAATAAGAATATGTAAAATGGTGCTCCAAAAAACGCAGGAACAATTAATGGAAGTGGTGTTCCAACCCATCCCATTTTATTGAATAACAAGAACAATGGAATCATCGTGACTTGTCCGGGGATCATCATGACAGCGATTGTAATGATGAAGAATACATTTCGTCCTTTCCAGCGCAGTTTCGCGAAACTATACGCTACTAATGGACAAGAAATAATGATACCTATTGTACTAAAAATCGTAATAACAACCGTATTTTTCAAATAAGTAAAAAACGGTATATACGACATCGCTTCGATGTAATTTTGAAAGCGAAATGGTTTTGGAATCCATTCAGGTGGAAATGAATAAATTTGTGTGATCGGTTTCAATGAAGTCGACACAAGCCAAATGAATGGGATTATGAAAAATATAGACGCAAGGATTAGAATTAAATGCGCCAATGTAAATTGAATTCTTTTTTTGACAACCGGTTGCATACGACACACTCCTTTCTACTCACCCTGATAGTGGACCCAACGTTTTGAAGTTAGGAAAATCAATGCAGTCAAGCCCATGATAATGACAAATAATATCCAAGCCATAGCAGAAGCATAACCCATTTTGAAAAATTTAAATCCGTTGTCGTATAAATACATGACATAGAAGGTTAGAGAGTTTGCAGGTGTCCCTTGCCCTTGTGTCATCGTATACGGTAATGTAAATTGCTGGAAAGCTCCGATGGTCCCCATGACTAAGTTAAAAAATATAACAGGCGTGAGCAATGGAAGAGTAATGTGCCTCGTTCTTTGAAGCCAGTTCGCTCCATCTACTTCAGCTGCTTCGTAAAATTCTTCCGGTATATCTCCTAGACCTGCTAAATAAATAATGACTGCCTGTCCAATACCCCAAAGTGACATTAAGATCAACGACGGTTTAGACCACTTCACGCTACCTAGCCAGTTAGGTCCATCAATTCCAAAAAAGTCCAGCGTACCGTTAATCAAACCAAATCCTGGATTCAAAAGCCACATCCAAAGTACGGCCAATGCTACATGTGGTACAAGGGTCGGCAAAAAATAGATTGTCCGATAAACAGCCAGTCCCTTTACTTTCATATTGAGCATCATAGCAAGGGCAACTCCGAAGATTATGCTGAGAGGAACAAAAAATACAGCAAAGTAAACCGTATTATAAACTGACTTCCAAAACAGATCATCGTGGAATAGTTCTTTATAGTTTTGCAGTCCGACAAATTCTCCTGCCTGTAACACACTGTATGTCGTAAAACTAAAATAAATGGATGAAAATAATGGGATGGCAAAGAATACAATCAACCCAATGACCCATGGTGATGCAAATAACCAGCCAGTAATATTTGCTTTTAAAGTTATGGAACTTTTCTTTTTCGGTTGGACTACGACACTAGAAGTTTCAACTTTCGCCAAATTAGGCAGCCCCCTTCATAAATAAAAGGGAGGTATGATCCTCCCCATTTATTATTTTTTCAACGCTTTATTTACAGTCTCAGTTGCTTTATCTAGATTTTCCTTAGGTGTACCCTTGCCTCTTGTCGCATTCTCAGTAGCAGAAGCGAGTTCGTTCCAGAGTAATTGTCCTTCAGAAATAACAGGTCTATGATTTGAGTTTGGAAGGATATCAATAAATGCTTTTAGCATTGGATCATTCTCACGTTGTAATTCTTCGTTTACTGCTGGTTGTACTGAAAGAGATCCATCAAGCTTGGAATAATATGCTTTTGCCCCTTCAGGCCCACCGAAGTATTTCAAGAATTCCCAAGCCGCTTCAGTATTTTTTGCACCTTTTGGAATAATAAAGCAGTGACCACCTGACCATGTCGAGAAATCAGTTCCAGTAGGTGTTGGAATAGGAGTAACACCATAATTTAAATCAGGCTTAAATTTTTTAATTCCTGCAATTGTCCAATTTCCGTCTACCTTCATACTAAGTTGACCGGAAATAAATGGATCCAACGCATCACTACCTGCAGAACTTTCAAAACCAGAAATATCTTCAACATTATATTTATTACCGAAATCAACCATCCATTGTAATGCTTCTACAATTTTAGGATCGTTAGCCGTAACCTCTTGTGTACTTTCATTGTAGAATTCACCGCCGAATGCCCAACCCCAGCTATAAAGCCATCCTTGACTATACCAAGGAATAAAACCAATACGTTTAAATCGGTTACCTTCTTTGATTGTCAATTTTTCAGCAGCAGCTTCCAATTCAGCAATTGTTTTAGGTGGATTTTCAGGATCTAGACCAACTTCCTTAAAATGATCTTTGTTGTAATACAATAAACGAGAATCCGTTGAATATGGAATGGCGAAAAGCTTACCTTGATAGCTCGCTTCATCCCATGCGTATTGATAATAACGGTCTTGCGAAATACCGTCTGCAGCAGCCATATCTGTTAAATCAGTCAACGCACCTTGAGATGCCCAAGAACCAACTTTAAATCTGTCAAATGTTGCGACATCAGGAGGATTGCCACCTGTTACAGAAGTAAGAAGTTTTTGGTCCGCTCCTTCATTAGCCTCTGTATAAACCATCTTCACTTTAATATCAGGATGTGATTCTTCGAAACTTTTAACCAATGCATTCAAAGCTTCTAACCCCATACCTGTACTTCCATGCCAAAAGGTAATCTCTGTCTGTCCGCCGTCGCCGCCTTTTCCACCACTGCCACCGCTTCCGCCACTTCCTCCGCTTCCACCAGAAGAGGACTTCTCATTCGAAGAACATCCAGCTAGAAAAACAGATAAGGCAAGTAGACTAATAATCATTAATTGACCGAATTTCTTTACACTCTTGTTCACTTTTACACCCCCGGTTTTTGTAAAAATTAGTAAACTACCAAACTTTTTACTTCCACACCCCCTGTAAACCGCTTACATTTCATAATCTATGTAATTTTCTAAGATGTCTGCATATTCAATGTAATCAACATAATATATTATCTTATATCAATATGTCAATCGTATTTTCACAAAAAAAAGAAGAATCTTTTCAATTCTTCACTGGAGTCTTTATTGACGCGGTTGATAAACCTTCGATTAATTCAAAATTTAATAATTCTGTTTCAATGTTGTATTCACCATTTATTTGCGACATTAGTCGGTTTACCGCTTTGGTCCCCATCTCATTTTCTCTTTGAGAAATATGGGTAATGAGAGGCTTCCCAATGATTGGGTGTGGTGAATCAAAACAAATTATGGAATAGTCTTGTGGAACTTCTTTACCAATGGATTGGACGACATATAAAAGAATCTTAGCAAAAGCGTGACGACAAGCTACAAAAGCCGTAATTTCCGGATAACTTAAAATAAAATTCCTCAAGTTGTCTATTTCCAATTCAAACTCCTGCTTCTTTTGGTCATTAAAAGCATAATCCGAACCGAAATTTGAAAAAATATAATCTGGATTAAGTTGTTTATGCTGCTCTGTATGTGCAAGCTGATATCCTTTCAAACGATCTTCTAATGCAGTTGTTCCATCATACGGTGGAGTAATATACGCAATATGTTCATGTCCGAGTGACATTAAATACTCAGTGGCTTCTCTAGATGCTCTAACGTTATCAGTTAAGACAGCACTAGCCTGTATTCCTCTCAAATAGCGGTCTACGAGAACAATCGGGTATTTTTTTAATACAAGTTCTAAAATTTTTGGATTATAATGTTCCCCATGAATAGGAATGACAATAAGCCCATCAACCCCAGCATCTAATAACTCTTCAATCGCATTTTCTTCTTCCTCAATTTTTTCTCGAGTGATTTTCATTAAGAAAGTTGCTCCATATTTTGATGAATTGTATTCCATTGACTGGACTAACCCCATTCCGTAGCTACTGGAAAAACTAGGAATAACAAGACCAATTTTCAAACCTTTTTTGGTTATATGAGTTTGATTACTATTGAGCATGTTTTCCGACTCTTCAACAGAATAAATGACAAAAGAGCCTTTCCCTTGAACCCGCTCTATTATTTGATCCTGCGCCAGTAAGTCCAAAGCATTTTTAGAAGTAATTCTACTCACTCGAAATTCATCGGCCAATTCTTTTTCAGATGGGATTTTGTCCCCATGTTTCAAGTCACCGATTTGGACTCTTTGCAAAATATTCTCATAGATCTGTTTATACAATGGCACTTTCATATTCGCATCACCCTATAAGTTGTTATAATCACTATATCAACTCTTTCAAAAATAGCAAATAAAAAATTTTAAATTTTTTAATATTTTTCTTGAGTCGAATATTGTAAAAAACCAATTCGACACCTTCTGTCATCCTACGACTATTATACTATTTTTACAACAAAAAAACCGAACTCAAAATGAGGACACTGAAAAACTTACGTTTTTTTACTTTATAGTCTCTATTCAATACAATAAGAGGCCATTTACCATCTGGTTTTGACGGTAAATGGCCTTTCTTCTTTTCTTTTTTTTTCTTTTTCACTTAGGAGTTTTAGGATTCGCTTGGGATTAACTGCAAATATCGCTGTGGCTCATTGAATTTCCATACCAAATAGACCCGCAGATGATGCTATTTCATAACCATGTCTATGTTTTAACTCACTATTCTTTGCTTCAATTTTAAACGAGATCGCGCAAGTTCTTTAAACTCATCACTACTTTGAAATGCTTCTTGTTCCTTATGTTCAGTGGATTTTATTGAAATAGAATATGTTTTACTTTTTGCCCCTTCTTTATAACATCCCTCACGGAAAGGACATACCTTACATTTTTCAATATCAAAGTAATATGTATCCTTTTGATTTTTACTTTGCCCTTTCTTCCCTGTTCTTGCTTTACGTATTGCCATGTGACCTGCTTTACAAACATACATACCTGCATCTTTATTAAATTCAAATTCATCTTCTTTCGCACGTCCACCTTGTGTGATTTGAGGATTCAGTTTGGATACTAGTTGAATTCTTTCTTTTTTGCATCTTGTATATTATCTCTTTCTGAATAAGCTGTATCACCAATGATTCTATCAATTGTCATGCCTGCTTCTTTACTTTTCTCAACTAAATCTTTCAAGTATTTTCCGTCGCTTTTCTCACCAGTAGCCAAATTTTTAGAGGAGAAACTAAGAGTGAAAAAAGGAGTTAACAGAATAAATGATAACACATCATTAGTGCCCGCCTCCAGTTAGACAATGGGGCGGGCGCTATCGACTCTCTTCTTCCTGTCTTTTAATCAGAACATCAAAAATAGCGCTTGTTAAACTACGCGTCCCTTCAGCATCATGCCCCAACTCCCATAGCATCATTCCACCAAATTCGTTAGCAAGAGCAAGTTTGGTTTTCTTTATCATTGTCGTTTCTCCATTATAATGATAAGTCGTCCCGTTCAAGTTAACTATGTCTCTTTCAGCATTTGTAGGATCGTGATTAATGATAGCATTATAAGATAAATGCATTTTCGTTAAGTCTTCTGGTTGTGCATAGAGAGGAACTCCTAATACTAACTTTTTCTTCGAAATTCCAAGTTTGTCAAATAAATTAGACCAATAGCTTACGATTTTGTTAGTAAATGGATACGGTGATAAATTTGCAGCATTATATTTCCCGTCCCATTGACCGTCATATGCCATGATATTAACACGGTCAACATAATGAAACATGGATGGATCATAAACGACTGATTGAACTTCTGTCCCTGTCACACTATGAATCATTGAATATACGGCTATCGATAACTCCTTGTCATTTAAGTGTAACTTTTCTCCCAATGTTTTTGTAAAAACAGCTAGATAATGTGCGTCCTCTTTTGAACGGGGGTGCTCAAAATCAATATCAATCCCATCAAGATTCTCTTCATTCGTTAGTTCAATTAGTTCGTCAATAAGCTTTGTACGAGAAGTGGGATTTGCTATGGCAGTTTTAAAATAGTCATATGATCTTCCGCCTTTCATGTGGCCATGGCCACCTACAGCAATCATTACCTTTGTATCTTCTTGGTGTGCATTTTGAACCATTTTGCGAAGATATAATGTATCTTCTTGGTGTGCATTTTGAACTATTTTACGAAGATTTGATAAGGCCTTCTCACCATTCAATATGAGACTTCCATCTTTTTCAGGATGGACAAATGAAAAAATAATATGTGTTAACTTCGTATAATCGATTGACGCGGGATCTCGAAAATCCTGAATATATCCTATTAATACTTTTGAATCGACAGGTTCTAACTGGGGGTTTTCCTTTTTAATATGTTGTTCTGATTTTGGTCCTTCTCCTTTTATGAGTTGGCTTTGTGTTTGTGTCTGATCTTTTTCTGTAATATAACTTGTAAATATAGATACTAAAAAAAATCCTCCTATAAAAGTGAGCACTGCTACTATTGTTAGAAGGAGGTAGTGTTTCTTCATTCAACATCCTCTTTTCGTAGAAAATCGTCTTTATAGTATCAGAAAGAAATGGGAAGTAATGAGGCGGAAATAGTGTAAGCAACCATATTACTCTAATTAGAGTTAACAAGGTTGCTTATTATAGTTATAAATCTTTATTAAGCTGTTTAGTCCAAATAAAACTTGTGATCGACTATCAAAAATGTCCATTTATGATAAAGTAATTCTTTTGCATCGGAACCTTTAAGCTTGAAATCAATAGGCATAGACCGATAGATAGAAAGTTATTGCTTGTCAATCTCAAGGTGTTTTTTCAATTCATTGGAAAGTTCATCGAGCTTTTCTTCATCTGGTATAAAATAGTAAGTTTTATTTATTTTCGAATCTTTTCCATCAATTTGGTGCTGTACTATGTTTTGAAGGGACTCTTTATAATTGGATTGAATATCCCACATATCATTGAAAGTCAAGTTTGTTTTCACGTTATTTTCAACAACTTTAAATATATCATCAAATTTCGTAATAGAGGATATGTGGGATCCCTTATTAATCACAGCTTCAATTACTTGACGTTGTCGAAGTTGTCGACCAAAGTCCCCCCGTGGGTCGTCCATTCTCATTCGAGAGTAACCTAGGGCTTCTTTACCATTCAAATTGATCGTGCCTATCGGATAATGAACACCATAAATAGTAAAATCTATATCATTATCTACTTTCACTCCTCCTACTGCATCAACAATATCTACAAAGCTTTTCATATCACCCTTTATAAAATAATCAACAGGAATATCTAAGAACTTTTCTACAGTACGTATGGCCATTCCATGACCACCTAATGCATGAGAGTGGTTAATCTTATCTTTTGTTCCTTTCCCAATTATCTTAGTATACGTATCACGAGGAATGCTTACCACATGCATGGATTGACTATGAGGATTAATCGTTAATAAGATTAATGCATCAGACCGTCCGTGTAGTTCTCGACCTGCCGGCTTATCAATTCCCATTAGTAAAACCGAAATGGGATCCCCTTCTTTAAGGTTAATCTTTTCTAGTCGTTCTTTAGATTCGTATTTTACTTGAATACTTGCTACAGTTGACGTTACCATAGACCATATGTAATATGCAAAACTGCCTGTCCCTAAAAGTAAAATAACAATTGTGGTCAATATAATTAGTAATATTTTTTTTCTCTTTTCAGTGCGCATAGTATACCTCACTTTAATAAATCCAATGGATTATAGATTATTTGTATATATTTAAAAATAAGAAAATATAAATTATTGAACTGTGGATAAGCGTTTCGACATCCAGCGATTAATGTACTTCCCACTCCTCACTGCGATAAGGTTAACATCGAATCGCTTACGCTCTTCGTGTATCCTTTATCCATTCGGAGTGGTCCAGTCCATACATCGTTAAACGGCACTTGTAACCTTGAGGTGAGGGTCTTACTGCCGTTACTGCGGGATAATAAGTTGTCCTGAAAATACAAACTCTCTTAATTATTGGACTATGCTACAGATTTAGAATCAGTTTGATAGTCTCGTCCTGTTCGATTTACTTTATTCCAGTCCTTGTTGAAGAAATAAGCAATACTTCCATACATTACAAGGTTCATAATGATAAAGCGATAGATAAAAATATCTAGGAGAATAGTAAAGAATAAGCGATAGATATCCTTTTTTTGAAATCTAAATCCGTAATACTTACTCACTCCAATTGCTATCAAATTATACATACAATGAAATAATAAAATGTAAAGCAAACTGGTAATAATATGTAAAATATCAGAAGAAAATGGATTAAAGATAATATTTATTACAAATAAGCCCGTCATAATATAAGCAGTAATGGTTCTACCTACAAAAGATTCAAATATATAGAAAAACGAGACTGCTTTAGTAAATAAGGTTTTACAAAAAAAAGAACGGAAATGGATGACACAGTCTATAAATGCCTTTTGCCAGCGTACGCGTTGTTTAAAAAAGTCCTTCCAGTTTTCAGGTAATTCTGTATAAGCAACAGCTTCTGAAATTAGAGCAATCTTCTTATTTTTATGTTTGGATACGTACTTATGGATTCGTAGGGTTATGTCTATGTCTTCTCCTATAGCTGAACGATAACCTCCTACATTAAGAAGTGCTTGTTTCGTAAAAATACCAAATGCTCCTGATATGACGGCTAAAGCTTGAAAACGTGCAAGTGATAATTTTGTAACATAGAAAGCTTTTAGAAAATCCAATGTTTGGAGACGTACTAGCATGTTTGCACGAAGTAAAGACAAAGAGCTCAAAGGTTTAGATGTTTTTGTTTGTAGAACGTGCACGACTCCGCCTGCAGCAACGACGTCCTTATCTTCAAAGGTTTTGTTAATCACTGATAGGGCCTGATCTGTCAAGATGGTGTCTGCATCTAATGTGACAACTAAACTTTGACTTGAATATTCAATGCCTGCATTTAAGGCATCAGCTTTTCCACCATTCGTTTTATCTAAAACGAATATATGAGGGTAAAGCTTGGATTGATAAACATTTTTTACTTTTTTATGGGACAGCTTTCTGAGTGGAGATCTAGAACATGGTGTTAATTTTAGAAACTTATTCAATAAAGAAAGTGTTTCATCCGTTGATCCGTCATTGATATAAATTACCTCAAACTGTGAATAAGGTAATGTTTTCACACTGTTAATCGAAGTTTCAATAATTCCCTGTTCATTGTAACAAGGGACAATTATACTAATCCCTTTTTCTATTTCTACATTATGATTAACTTCTTCGCTTTTTTCCCGAAACCAAGGTAAACAATGGAGTAAATGAAGCACGGGGAAAGCATTGCCTAAAAAGAATAAAAATACGAGAATATCATCCCAAAAAACAATCGAACTTATAAAATCAATAATCGAAGGAGCTTTATCTTGCTCATTAGTTACTGAATTTGCGTGTACCACTTCCTTAAAAATAAAAACATATAGAAAAAGAAATAATGATGATATTTTCTTTATCAATGTTCTGTTCACCACCTCACTAACATGTTATGTTATCAGAGAATAAGGAAGTAGAAATTATTTCTGTTGGAAATTTAGAATAATTTAATATGAGTAATTTTGTTGTTATAAATGAAAATTTATATAAATTAAATATGTATAAAAATGGGTAATAATGAAGTCTTTTATACTATTAAGTATGCAAGGATTGTGTAGTAGTCAAATTAAAATCAGAAATAAGCTTTAATAGATATTAAACAGGCATATAATCTGGATCTAAATACCTAAAAATATGTTTTCTTTGAAATCCAAATGAAATTTTCAATTCTCTCAAAAAATCTCGTTCTACATTTATCTAGTTGTAGTATAAAATCAAAAATGGCAAATGAAATTAGTGAAAATTACTACAATTAAAACAACCATTTTAATGTCCACTCATATACAAAATAACGCCGAAATTCATATCCTATCCCCTAATATTTATAATTCCATTGATTTACAGACCTTTATACGAGTAAATGGAGGAATAGATAAAGGATAATCGTGATGTTCATTTTTTATGATTCTTTCCTAACGGTCTAAGAGATTTATCGTTATCCTTTTTTTAACTTTTCTCATAATTGTAACGGAAATATTACATCTGTGAATTTTCGATTAAATCAGTTTTCCTTCCTTTATTTTCTGATAATATTAATCTTGTTATGAAAATTTAGTGGGTGGTGAACGGAACTTTGTTAAAGAAGTTAATATCATTATGTCTTTTTTTAAATCTTATTATTACGGGAGGAGTGGTACACGCCAATTCGGTATCCAGTGAACAAGATAGTACACCTTCAGTTACTGATCTCATAGGTTCACAAGAAAGTTATGGTGTGAGTGCGTCTCATCCCCGCGCAGTCGAAGTGGGAATGAAAGTGCTTGAAAATGGAGGGAATGCCGCCGATGCTGCCATTGCTGTTTCCTACACGCTTTCTGTTGTTGAGCCATTTGCGTCAGGGATTGGCGGCGGTGGTCAAATGCTACTTATACCGCCGAAGACAAATAAGCCTGTTGTTTATGATTATCGAGTACAAGCCACATCTGATAAGAAACGAGGTAGTAAAAAATCAGGTGTCCCCGGTTTCGTTAAAGGGATGGATGCGATACATAGAGATTATGGGTCAAAACCATTTGCTGAACTGATTTCACCTGCAATTGACTTCGCAGAGAAAGGAGTTGAAGTCGAGCAACTATTATCGGAACGTCTTACAGGCGCCATTCAGAGGATGCCGGTAAAGGACTTACCGCATTTCTATCCTGATAAGAAACCCATAAAACCGGGGGAAACGTTAAAACAAACGGAGTTGGCGAAAACTCTAACTAAAATCAAAGAAAACGGTCCAAATGCTTTTTATAAAGGTGAAATAAGTGAGAGTTTTATAAAAGCTGTTCCATACGTGGATAAGAAAGATTTGGAAGACTATGAAATTCAGAAACCAGAACCTGTTACAGGAAAACTGAAGGAATGGACCGTTTATTCTGCCAGTCCTCCTCTTACAGGAGTACCTCTTGTTCAGTCGTTAAAACTTGCTGAAAAAATGAATATAGCTGAAACAAAAGGTGATGAGGGCCGATTCACTCATTTAATGACAGAAATCTCAAGAGTCACAAAGAATGATAGAATAAAAGAAATCGGAGATCCTACATTCAATAAAATAGATGTGGATGAACTTGTCAGTGATGCTCATATCGAAAAACTTGTTGATAATATTTCTCCTAGCAAGATCTCAACAGTAACAGAGGATGACGGGGAAAACGTTAATGATTCCAATACAGATACAACACATTTTGTCATTGTCGATAAAGAAGGAATGATGATATCTGCAACTAATACATTGAGCAATTTTTTCGGATCAGGAAAATATACGGATGGTTACTTTATCAATAATGCCACTGAACATCAATTTAGCACTAAAAAAGATTCACCAAACCGTTATGAACCTAATAAGCGCCCAAGAAGTTCTACTACTCCAACAATTTTGATCAATGGAGAAAGAGCTATTGGGATTGGAACCCCTGGAGGTGGAAGAATTCCGTCTGTATTGGCACAAGTGTTAGCCAGACATCTTTATCTGGATGAATCATTTGAAGAGGCTGTGAGAGCTAAAAGGTTTTATGGTAAAGATGAATATCTGTATGTAGAAGATGGTTTTCCTGAAGAGGTAAAAGATGACATGAGAAACCGAGGATATAAGGTTCAAGCAAAGCATCTATCCGTCTACTTCGGTGGAATTCAAGCGCTTGAAGTGAACAAAAAAGAAGATACCATTTATGGAATCGCTGATTTACGACGAGGCGGAACTTGGGATTCCAAGGGTAAAAACACTTATACCGTTCAAAAAGGGGATACCCTTTGGATAGTTGCTAATAAGTATGAAACATCGATAGATAAAATAAAAAATCTAAATAAATTGGAGTCTACCGATCTTTATCCAGGTCAACAATTAAAAATTCCTGAACCGGGTACATCGAATACATACACAGTTGTTTCAGGGGACACATTATATAAAATTTCACTTAAACTCGATATTCCGATGTCTGAGTTAAGACTAGCCAACCCGCAAATTGAAAATCCTCAGTGGATTTATCCAGGCGAAAAATTAAATGTTCCATAAAAGGGTACAAAAGGAATGACTTTTATGGATAATTCTAGTAAGAAAAGAATCGCCCAAATTTTTATAGACCACAGATGGAACAACATTGATGGTGTTTTTTAACAACTTATTATCCATTAACACACTTAGGATAAATAAGTACTTCTCGCTCTAAAGTACCTAATTTAAAATATTTATTTTAAATACCATACGGAAAACTTCCAATTATAGTATCTTTTAAAAATAAAATATCCCAATAGGGTAACCCTATTGGGATATTTTATTTACCTGTTTCTAAGTACCTAAGAGTGTTGGAACGGTAACAAACACATAGCCCAGTGCGCGTAATTCGTCAATGATTTGAGGCAATGCCTTAACAGTTTCAAATTGCCCGGATGCCTGACTCTGAAGCCATGTCGAGAAAAAATTTAAACATACGAATTGGCGAAACTGCATTGCGACCATTATTAAAACAATATTTTGTTTTTAATTCTCCAAGTATGAAAGAAAAATCTACAAGCTCATTAATTTTACGGAGCATATTATCTATTGGTACAACAATATCGTATAAAGCATGAATGGGCTAAAATTGAGAGATTCTTGATTTGAAATCACGTGGATACCACCTACATACATCTGATAACAATATTATAAAGTAAAAAGGCAGTTGAAGGTTTATGAACTTTCAACTGCCTTTATTAAATATTGGGATTTTTCAGTTGCCTCGCTCAAAATTCGGAGGTTTTTAGTAGCGCCTATTAACTAACAGGGCGCAATTTTATTAAGCAAATACTTCTTCAAGATATACAGCTTTACCTGTTTTTGCAGATTCATAGATTGCTTCAAGGATTTGTGTAACAACAAATGCTTCTTCAGGTTTTACTAATGGCTCAGTATCGTTGATGATACTTTCAATCCATTGGCGAGCTTCGATGTCAGCATCAGATTCAACGCTTCCATCATAGAACGCTACTCCGCCTGGTCCTAGGTCAACTTTAGTTGTGTAGAGCTTGCTATTGTCTTCACCATTAATGCGAAGGCCATCTTTCATGTCAGCTCCAGCTTCAGTTCCGCTTAAAGAAACTTTTGCTTCATCAACATCTAAAGTATTAAGTGCCCAGCTTGATTCTAAAACGATTGTTGCACCGTTTTCCATTGTGATGAAACCAAATGCAGAATCTTCTACAGTGAATTTAGCTGGATCCCAAGAACCAAATGCGTTAGCTGCATTTTCTTTTTGACCTAATTTATGATAAGTCGTTCCAAGAACAGCTTTTGGCTTGTAGTTATTCATCATCCAAAGCGTTAAGTCAAGTGCGTGTGTACCGATATCGATTAGCGGGCCGCCACCTTGTTTTTCTTCATCAAGGAATACTCCCCAAGTAGGAACGGCACGACGACGAATCGCATGCGCTTTCGCGTAGTAAACTTCACCTAGGTCGCCACGCTCACATAATTTATGTAAGTGTAGGCTATCAGGACGGAAACGGTTGTTATAACCAATTGTTAATTTTTGACCTGTACGCTTAGAAGTTTCTACCATTTGGCGAGCTTCTTCAGATGTTTTCGCCATTGGCTTTTCACACATTACATGCTTTCCAGCTTCCATAGCAGCGATGGAAATTTCAGCGTGAGAGCTGTTTGGAGTACAAACATGAACAACGTCAAAAGATCCGTCTGCTAGTAGCTCTTTATAATCTGAATATACTTTCGCACCTTCAACTCCATATTGAGCTGCTGCTTTTTCTGCTTTTTCAACTTCGATGTCGCAGAACGCTACCATTTCTGCTTGCTTAACTTTGGACAAGCTTGGCATATGCTTACCATTCGCAATACCGCCGCAGCCAACAATTGCTACTCTAACTTTCTCTGTCATTTCAGCATCCCCTTTTTCTAGAACTTCGCTTTTAATTTAAACGTTTTCACTCAAATAGTCAATATAAATATACGTACATGTTTTGTTTTTATTGAAAATTTTATAGATTTATAGATTTCGTAGGGTGACCATTTCATATCCCTCATCATCCAAAAATTTTAACACTCTCTCTACAGCTTCAACTGTCGTCCGATGAATATCGTGCATTAAAATGACCGACTTGTCCCGCACTTCTTCTTGTACGATTTGCAAAATAGCTTCTGGGTCACGCGATTTCCAGTCAAGTGTATCAACTGTCCAAAGAACTTCTGTTTCTCCATATCCCCTAGCAATCTCTTTAATTGACTCATTTGTATTCCCATATGGAGGACGGAAGTGAACAGGAGCTTCCCCTATCACCGTTTTAATCACGTTTTGAGTTGTTGATATTTCCTCTTCCACTTGATCTGCATTTAAAGTAATAAGATCAGGATGATTCCAAGTATGAGAAGCAATCTCATGACCTTTATTAAAAACTTCTGCCGTTATCCCAGGATTTTCATCAACAAGTTTACCTATTTGAAAAAATGTGGCTTTTGCCCCATATTTCTCAAGGTGACTTAATATCTTTTGTGTATTCTCTGGATGTGGACCATCGTCAAATGTCAAAGCTACCTTTTTCTTACCTTTTTCCATTAATCTCACCCCGTTAAGATTCCTGCCTTCCTATCAATAATACAAAAGATTTCGAAAATGAACCACAATGAATTTGTCGAATGAATCACTCTATAAGAAGTAACATAGCATTGTTAAAATATAATTAAAAGTGAGGGTGAAAAATAATGTTTTCTCTAGCAATTTTATTTCAAATATTCGTCTTTCTCTATTTTGAAATTACGACCTTAGTCAATCTATTTCCTTGGAATGATCTGGCTAAGTATACAAAGAGGCAAAAATGGATTGAAGGCATATCTAACGGGATCATTTTACTAGTTTGCATTGGTCTATTTGCGACAAAAACAAGCTGGGGAATGGGGATTAGCTTATTATTTTGGGTATTCTTTTTCATCATGCAGCTGCTCACATGGTGGATGCCTTACTTAACAGGAAAACATTTGAAACAATTCCCTAAAAACCTATACGATTCACATTTTTCAAGAACCGTAAAGTTGCTGCCTCCCATTAAAAATCATATCATCCCAGACGCCCAGCATAACGTATTACAACTGCTTTCTTTAATTACGATTATTTTTAGTATTGCGGCGTTTATAGGATGAAGAAACCTCTCCTAAGTGGAAGAGGTCTTTTAAGAATAAATTTGCTTGATACTTTCTACCTTTTCAGGATCAATCTGTTTCATAAAACTATTTTCTTCTCGAACTCCAGAACCAAAATGGATTTCTTTTGGCTGAACTTCATCATAAAATTCTTTAAACGTCTCGACACGAAGACCATATCCAGGCATAATGTTTAAATGTGTGTTTTCCGCAAGCTCCATAAGTCGTTTAATCGTCGGAACTGATTCCGTCGCCGGCTTCCTTCCACCTGCAGTTAGAATTCGTTTCACTTGATTGAACTGAGTTAATGCTTCCAATGTTTCTTCAAGATTTCTTGAAAAATCGATAGCTCGATGAAACGTGACATCGAGTCCTTCAGCTTCTTCAAGAAGCCTCTTCATTACCTCTACATCAACTTGTCCATTTTCCGTAAGTGCTCCAATGACAATTCCATTCGCACCCAACTTCCGAACCATACGAATATCCCGAATCATAGTATCCACTTCCGAAGATTCATAGAAAAAAGATTGGCTATGAGAACGAATAATGACATTGATCGGGATAGTTGCCATCTCTAACGCTGACTCGATTAAACCGTAGCTCGGCGTGAAACCTTCCTCCTTCATCCCCACGCACAATTCAATTCGATCCGCTCCATAATCACTTGCTGCTTTGACATCTCGAATATTAGTAGCAATTATTTCTAATATCACGAAAAGATCCCCCTTTTTACAAATTGCTTACTATCATTGTAAGCCAAATAGATAAATTGTTCGATTACAAACCCTTCGTTAACAACGGGATCCTCGCTTCGTATTTTGAAACTAAAGATTTATTGTGCTCATCAGAACCCTCTATATTTCCACTTAAGAAAATTGGAGGGGTAAAGCTAGTCTCGGCCATCAACGCAATGGACTCAGCAAAAATAGCATTCAAAATAGCCGCACCTACTACAGTAGAAGTTGGGGCAAATGGCACATCAACTTTTTCATGATTCAAAACAGCGTCGCCAATTGGCGAATGATTATCAATTGCTAGGTCCACAGCATCGTACAATCGTTTTCCTGATATATGGCGTGAAGGTTGACTATTGGAATATTCAAATGAAGTGATTCCAATGACGAAAGCCCCCTTTTCTTTGGCAATTAAGGCGGCATCTACTGGAACGGGATTTCTTCCTGAAGTAGATAAAACAATCATAATATCATTTTCTTGAATATCCTGCCCTTCCATAAATGAAGCGGCATAATGATTTTTTCTTTCTAATTGTGAGGAAAGCATGGCACCTTCATGCAACATAAGTAATTCGTGGAAAATTGGCTTGATTGGCACTAACCCGCCAGCCCTATAAAAAACCTCCTCCGTTAATATGTGAGAATGTCCACAGCCAAAAAGCTGTACAATCCCACCTTTTTCAATCGCCGATGCAACTTTCGATGCTGCTTCCTTCATTTTTTCTTTCTCTGAGTCCAAGATCATCATCAGTTTTTCATTGATCTTTCCGAAATACGAATCAATCATTCGTCTCTCCTCCAATCAACATTTTCACCATTTTTTCTAAAGCCGTCTCAACGATTTTCTTCCCTTTTTCCTTTGTAGCAATTGTTGCATCCCCTAGAACAGCACTTTTCGTAAAAGATTCCCACGGAGTTGGTGTAAAATCTGCCTCTTCACCAATTTGCGGTACATCATTAATAGCACGATTCATGTCTACGAACTCCCCAGCCAAATAAAGCATGATACTCGTTTCAATTTCACACGCATGAAAATAAGTACTATGGACTGACTTCGTCTCACGAATATCTTTTACAACACCATTCATTCCGGGATAGAAAAAATAAAACACTTTTAAATCAGGAATTTTATCATATAAAACTCTAGCTGCTTCTTTCATCGCAACTTGATTCCCAAGATGTCCATTCACCATCGCCCAAGTTCGAAAACCTTGATCATACAGGCTCAATCCTATATCGACTAAAAAAGATATCAATGAATCATTGGTTATATTGATGCTCCCTGGAAAGTTTCGCAAGCTCCATACTTGTCCATAAGGCAGGCTCGGCAATACTAATGCTCCAACCCTTTCAGCGAGCATTTCCGAGAGCCTTTCCGCTAAAATAGTATCCGTACTAAGAGGAAGATGGGGACCATGGGCTTCCACCGCACCAATCGGTAAAATCGCAATTTTTGACTGCAAAATTTTCTCCTTTACCTCAAAGGAATTTTCCATACCAAATTTCATTGATTTCACCTACCCTTTGAACGTAAAACAGCGTTTTGGATTTTCAACAAAGAAGAGCTCCACTAATTTTTCACCATCGAAACCAGCTTTATTCGCTTCATCAATGAAACGAGGTACCCACTTTGCGATAATATATTCAAGTCCTAAACCGTAGCCATAATGTTTATAATATGTTTTGCGTGCTGTATCTCCGCTCACTAAAATTTGTTTTTCGTATCCTTTTTTTACGAGTTCTAAAATACAGGCAATTCTTGTACTTTCTGGAGCATATTTTATTTTTGCGATTCCATCGAAACATAGAAAACTTCCCATCGAAGCAATTTTTTCATGATAATAAGAATCAGGATTTCGGTCCATATGCCCGAAACTGACATAAGAAACATCTACGTTTTCACTTTTTAAAATCTCAATTTGTTCAAGTGCCATCGTTCCAACTTCTGTATGGGAATGGATTGGAGCTTTCGTTTCGTGGTGAGCCCTTGCGATAGCACGAATAGTTTTTTCCTCTAAAGGCGTAATCCTATTATAGGCAGTACCGAACTTCACCTGCCCTCCCTTAAATTTTGTACCTTCAAGACCTTCCTCTACTTCCTTCACAACATATTGAGTCAACTCATTAATCGAAGATCCTTCAATCCAATCTTTGTATGTGCGGAAGTTACCGCCGATGACTTCATGAAGATGGGGAGTAATGGCAGCATCCCATAAAAAACTTTTATTAAAACCAGCAGTTCCGACAATATGAATGCCTGCTTCCGTCGCAATGTTCGCTACAGCTTGAACATCTCGACCATAATCAACAGCGGTTGCATCCACGATTGCCTGCCCACCGTGATGAACAAAATCAAGAACATCCTTCAATGATGCCTCTTTATCGTCCAATAGCAAATCATCTTCACCTTTTTCCACCCAAAAAGGCGGACGGCAGACGATATGTTCATGTGAATAAGTAAATCCTAATTGCTCCGGTTTAATGTCTCCATGTAGCGTACGAATAAAACTCATAGTTGTCACCTCTAGTTTAAATGTTTAAAGAAAAGCGTAAGGCGCGCAGCCTTAGGAAACAAGCAAATGTACTGAGCCAAAGAAAGGCGTTTTTTTGCCTTTCATTGGCTCAGGCTATTTGACTTCGAGCCGATGGCGCCTGAAGCTAGACATGAAAAAGGTCAGTTTCCCGACCTTTTTATGTTCCGTGTTAAAATGCGATTACCCGACCTTTTTTAAATTCACTTGACTATCATTAGAACAAGATCGATGCAAGTGCTCTAATGATTGGTCCTAATATAAACATATCAGAGTCTGCTGCCCACATCGCTGTATCGGGAATTGTATTTGGCAATAAAAGTTTTACGGTAATATACTGACCCCAAGCTACAACGGTAGATGTAATAAAACCACCGATAAGTGCACCTCTTACTCCACCTGTTGCATTTCCGAAGACGCCGGCTGTTGCACCGTGGAAGAATAGTACAATCATCGTCGGAACAAAAATATACGCTACAGTATTTCCAATCACAACAAGCCATAGCAATGCACCAATAAAAGAACCTAAAAATCCGAGAATGACGGCATTCGGAGCAAATGGGAATACAACCGGACAATCTAACGCAGGCTTTGCTCCAGGAACAATTCTTGTTGCAATTCCATTAAATGCTGGAACGATCTCTCCAATAAACATCCGCACCCCCATCAAGACGATAGCAATACCACCCGCGAACGTAAAGGATTGAATAATCGAATAAATAATGAAGTTCTGGTCACCTGCTGATGCTACAAGCTCTGTGGCACCAGCTGTATTTTTCATAGAAATAATGATGGCTCCTATTAAAAACAAGATTCCCATTGTTAATGCGGTAATTACGTTTGAGTCTCGTAAAAATTCTAGACCCTTCGGTAATTTGATTTTCTCAGAATCGTTTTCTTTGTTCCCGAGAATTTTTCCAAGCCAAGCCCCTAGAAGTGCAACAGAAGCCGAAGTATGACCGAGTGCAATATTATCATTACCCATAATTTTTCTCATAAATGGCTGGGTGATAGCTGGTTGAAGCGTCCAATAAATCCCCATAATAATGGATAAAAAGATCACCAATTTCCAAAACGGAACATCGCCCGCTGTTTGAACGACAATTCCAGCAAATATCGTCGTTGTCCAAAACATCATATGCCCTGTCAGGTAGATGTATTTAAATTTCGTAAACCTGGCAAGCAATACGTTGATCAAAAATCCGAGTGTCATCGCTAATGTGACCGCACTTCCGAATTTTGCATTAAATTTATCCTGCCCCAAAAAGTCGCTAAACGACTCGCCTTGAAGATTAAACACTTCTTTCCACATCGGTTCAAACACCATTAAAGCGTTTACAATTACACTTGCACCTGCTCCAATAATCAAAAATCCTATGATTGCTTTAAACGTACCACTAATCACTTGACTCGAATTCTTTTTCTGTAAAAGCAAGCCAATTAACACAATAATTCCGAGCAATATAGCCGGAGTTCCAAAAAAGTTAGTGGCAAGCCATTTGATTACTGCCATCGTACTCCACCCCACTTATTATCGTATATTTTCTTCTAATGCAGCCTTAATCTCACCTTGGTCAAAATAATTATTCACAACAATGATTTTGGCACTCACTCCCCCTAATGATTGTGCAAGCTCATTACTCGTTATAATATAATCTGCAGCAGTTCCTGATGCCGATGAAACATCCATATGCTCCACATCTGCACTAATACCCATTTCACGCAATACCGTTTCGACATTCATGCGTAAAATCAAACTTGTCCCTTGTCCTAACCCGCATACACATAAAATTTTCATGTAAAGTCACTCCTTTTATTTTGAAATTATTGTTCTACTGATTTATTTAATTGCGCGAATGATAGCCGAAGAAGCTGCCTTAGATCAAGCTTATAAATCATCGAAAAGCTTCTTTTGTGTCAAGGTTCAAACCCGATTAAGATTGAAATCGTATAGAAATTGCGGCTGAGTCGCGATTCCTATCATCTTATTTCAAATTACACTATCAATTCCCTAATATTTTCATAAGACGAAGCAGAAAACAATTGCTCAACTGCTTCCTTATCCCCAAGCAAATTCATTAATTTTTTCAATACTTCCAAATGCTCTTCGCTGTCAGAAGCCCCTAGAGCAAAGACAAGCTTTACGGGATCATTCGGTGTACTTCCAAATGTAATAGGTGTTTCAAGTTGGATCATTGAAGTACATGCTTCATGCACGCCATCTTCCGGTCTTGCATGGGGCATCGCAATGTGGGGAGCGATCACAATATAAGGACCGTTCGTTTGAAAGGATTCTACCATCGCCTCCACATACTGTTTTTCAACATATCCGCTATCCGCCAATAAATTCCCCGCAACACGAATTGCTTCTTCCGGAGTAGTTGCCTGTACGTTAAACGCTGTTATATTTTCTTCGATAAACTTCATTTTAACGCTCCTTATGTTCCATGTTTACTGTTGTTGTAGTATAGACCATACCTCATCCACAGATTCACAATCCTTTAACTTTGATAAATTACTATCCTTTGATAAAAGGTTCGTAAGCTCAGACATTGCACGCAAATGTCTAACTTGGTCGATGGATGATAATACAATTAAAATCTTTATTTTGTGTTTCACATCTTCTGAAAAAGCTATTGGATTTTTTAAAATTAACATACTCATTCCAATGCCCAAGGCACCTTCTTCTGGTTTTGCATGTGGTAATGCTATTTCTGGAGCAATTATGATATAAGGGCCTTTTTCTTCCACATGGGCAATCATGGCATCGACGTATGCTTTCGAAATGATTTTCTGTTGAAGCAGTGGACCTGCTGCCAGTTTTATTGCAGATCGCCAATTATTAGAACCTTCTTGAATCTGGATATTACTTTTTGTCAACACATGCAATAATTCCGGTCTAAAATCAATATTTTTTTGTTCATTTCCTTTACTCAATAAACTTCTTAATCCGTTTTCCAGCCCTTTTTCATCGTGAATATCCGCAAATTCTTTAATTATATCTAATATACATTCTATGGTTGCACTCTTTGTAATATCTACCTGTTTTCCAATAATTGAATACAATTTATTCAAAAGTGATATCTTTTCAGGCTCTGATAAAATGGGGTTCACTACGAAAAGCGGATGATTCTTTTTCACGATTGGAACAGTTGATATGACAACATCAACATCCGCTTGAGCACCTTCACTTTCATATTCTCTTGCTGACATCGTTCGAATAAAATTGATTGATGGAAATAAACTTTCTAGCTGCTTCCTTAAAATAGCAGACGTTCCAATTCCACTATTACAAACGATCAACCCTTTTTTTCTGATGAGTGGTTCCATACCTTCCTTACGTAGCCACCCTCCAAAATGAATGGCAATAAACGCTATCTCATCATCCCCAAGAGGACTTTTCGTTAACTTCTCAAAGTGGTGTATCACCTTTTTAGTTAATAGAAAAATATCTTCGTACTTTTCTTTAATTAAATCTGTAAGAGGGTTATGCATATTTAGACCGTATTTACATCTAAAAAATGCTGGCTGCAAATGGATTAATAAATTTTCTTCAATCTCATGAGTATTTTGAAAAACAACACCTGCCAAGGTTTGAAAATCAGATACCATATAACGGATAGCCATTTCCAATGAATGGAAAGCATCCGTATCATCGCGATATTTATGATGAAGCTTGGCGCTTAACAATAAAGTTGTTATATAGTACACTTCATCTTCTGGGAAAGAAACGGAAAAAATATCAGTCATTGTTTGAGCAGCCTTTTCTGCTGCCAAATATTCAAGTGTCTCTCTTATTACCGTTTTTTCCACTGTATCGATGCTGACAAGCTGTCCTCTTACTATTCTTCTACTTATCAAAAATAAATGTAGGACCAGCTGATAGTAATCATTGTCTGTAAATCGCACCTCAAGATTCCACTCACATTCCTGCAACACAGTAAAAATTGGATCAAGGTTTAATTCACTTAAATGTACTAGTTCTCCTATTTTTTCAAATATTGGTTGGTGAGATTCTTGCATAGATAACAAGGAAAACAAGTAAAATAGAATCGCTTTTCGCTTATCAACCTCTTTTCCATGAAGTATATAACCTTCTTTTTTCTGGAAATCGACCATGATATGAAATTGCTCAAGTTCTGCCTTCACCTTTTTTAAATCTTCAATTGCAGTATTTCTACTTACATTCGTACATTCGGATAAATCCTGAATCAAAAGAAGTGATTCACTGATTAATAATTGCAGTGCACTCCAAGCAACTCTTTCTTCAGCCGTATATTCAACATAGTGGAGATCACTTAATGGAAATTCATTTGATAATATTTCCTTTGTATCCGACTTTAAATAAAATCCTTGTGAACGCTGATACAGAACAGGATGCAATTTTCTTTTTTTCAACCAGTAATTGATTCTATCTATTTCATTGTAAATTGTTCTTCTCGACACACTAAAACGTTGAGTCAATTCATTTATCGATACATTTTTATTTTGTAAAATCAATTCCTGCAATATGGCATGACTTCGTTTACCTAGTAACACGTTCTCACCCCTGCCAAAGAGAAATCCTTACTTCCATCATAAATAATAATGCTGAAGAATTACAGACCAAAAGACCCACAAAGATTTGTGCAAAAATGGATGGTAAAATTAGTTTAAACAAAAAATGTACCAATTAAGAATTTAGTTTTTGATTTTATTTTTTCACTAAAATCCTATTCCAACATTTTAAGAAAAATTAATACTTGCATTTTTTTTCGCCCAAGCTTATAATCAATTTCAATCACATATGCTTTACCTTTTTTAAAGACGATGAAGAGAAAAAGTAGGATTATTGGTTTTACAAAGAGAGCTTCGGTAGCTGAAAAGAAGCAAAAATCACAGTCTGAACAATGGCCTCCGAGTTGCGAGCTGAACGTCCATTTGCGGATTAGTAGGTGCCGACGAGATTTGGTACTCGTTACAAATACCACAGTATTCCGAGCAAAGATGTATTTGTGCTCTAGTACTTGCAGAGGCTGTTTTGTGTGAACAAACAGTAAAATAAGGTGGTACCACGTGAATCCAACCACGTCCTTATCTTTTATATAAAGATACGGGCGTGGTTTTTTGTTTTTCTAAAACTTTTTACACAGATGGAGGAATTTACAATGGCAAACAATTTAGTGATTCAAACAGATTTCGGTTTAAGTGACGGTGCTGTAAGTGCTATGTACGGTGTGGCGATTTCAGTCGACCCAGCACTTAGAATCTTTGACCTAACTCATGACATTCCACAATATAATATATGGGAGGGCTCCTATCGCCTCTATCAAACCATTTCCTATTGGCCAGAAGGAACAGTTTTCATTTCGGTCGTCGATCCAGGAGTTGGTTCCGATCGCCGCAGCATCGTTGCGAAAACCACTCAAAATCAATACATCGTGACACCAGATAACGGGACACTCACTCACATAAAAGATGAAATAGGAATCGTTGAAGTGAGAATCATTGATGAATCAGTTAATCGCTTGCCAAAATCAGGTGAATCCTATACATTCCATGGCCGCGACGTATATGCCTATACAGGAGCGAGACTTGCATCTGGCGTCATCTCCTTTGAAGAAGTTGGTCCCGAAGTTACAGTAGATTCCGTAGTTGAACTTGCAAAATTTGTTCCAACGATCGATGAAGCTTCCGTCACTGGAAATATCGATATTCTTGACATTCGATTCGGAAACTTATGGACAAATATCGCAAGAACGCTTTTCCTACAATTAAATGTTGAATACGGCGATAATTTTGAAGTGACGATTCATAACGATACACGTCAAGTTTATAAAAACATCATGACATACGGACGTTCCTTTGCAGATAGCCATTTAGGGGAACCATTAATTTACGTAAATTCACTTGATAATCTTGGAATAGCCCTCAACCAAGGCTCATTCGCAAAAGCATATCATATTGAAACAGGTGCAAATTGGAAAATATCACTCCGCAAAGTGCCAAAAGTCATATATAATTGAAGATGTCATAATATTAAATATTTCGAAAAAGGGAGAAGGATCTAGAATGGGGAAAAATTTAGCGATTAAAACAATCGTAGCGATTGGGATTGGAGCAGCAGTATTTGTCATCTTAGGGAGATTTGCTTCGATTCCGACTGGAGTTCCGAATACTAATTTTAATACGTCATATGCATTCTTAGCACTGATGGCAGTCGTATTTGGACCAATTGCAGGTGGACTTATTGGATTGATTGGCCATGCATTGCTTGACTCGATTATGTGGGGTTCCATTTGGTGGAGCTGGGTAATTATTTCAGCATTAGTCGGATTTTTCTTCGGTCTTGCTGGAAAACGTATCAATATTGAATCAGGAGAGTTTGGTAAAAAACAAATTATTCCATTTACTATCCTCCAGATAATTATTCAAATTATTGGATGGGGGCTTCTTGCTCCAACACTCGACATACTTATTTACGCAGAGCCTGCAAATAAAGTTTGGACACAAGGTATTGTAGCTGGACTCTTTAACATTGTTACGGTTGCAGTGCTTGGTACAATTCTACTTGTAGCTTACGCAAAAACTAGAGTGAAAAGTGGAAGCTTGAAAGCAGAATAATTTTATTATTGAATTTATTGAGGAAATCGTACTGCGGTTTCCTCGTTTTAAATGTATTTGAGGAGATCACAATGAAAAAGCCTGTTATTCAATTTGAACAATTTACATTTAAATACCGTACACAAGTTGATCCCACTCTTCACGACATCAATTTAACGATTTATGAAGGTGAAAAAGTCCTGATTGTTGGGCCTTCAGGTTCTGGAAAAAGTACAATCGGCCACTGCCTCAACGGTCTCATACCATTTTCCTATAAAGGAGAGATTACTGGGAGTTTAAAAATAATGGGGCAAGAGACAAAAAAACACGATATTTTTTCACTCTCTAAAATGGTTGGAACGGTTTTACAAGATCCTGATGGGCAATTTATCGGACTTACTGTTGGAGAAGATATTGCTTTCGCACTTGAAAATGATGTCCGTGCACAGGACGAAATGTTCTCAATCGTAAAAGACGTTTCTAAAATGGTCGATATGGACGATTATTTACAATCATCGCTTCATCAATTATCGGGAGGACAAAAGCAACGTGTATCCCTGGCAGGAGTAATGGTCGACGATGTCGATATTTTACTTTTCGACGAGCCGCTCGCCAATCTCGATCCAGCAACAGGTAAACACTCGATTCACCTCATTGACCGCATTCAACAGGAAACAAATACAACTGTTGTCATCATTGAGCATCGCCTCGAAGACGTACTTGAATGCCATGTCGATCGAATTATTGTTGTAGATAAAGGCAGAATTGTAGCCGACCTTACACCTGATGAATTACTTGCTTCTTCCATCCTAGAAGAATGCAATATTCGTGAACCACTTTATGTAAAAGCAGCAAAATACGCAGGATCCGAAGTGACAGCAGAATCTAAGCCATCCCATATCGATACATTTTTCGTTGATAAGGATAAGTTACTCACCTGGTTTGAAGCGACCAATCCTCCTGAAAGGAAAAAGAAAACAGATTCAATTTTAGAGCTGGAAAACATTCATTTTAGCTATTCACCAGGACGCGAAATTATACACGGCGTATCTTTTACTATTGAAAAAGGCGAAATGGTCAGTATTGCTGGTAAAAATGGAGCTGGAAAATCAACGCTCGCTAGTCTCATTTGTGGTTTTATAAAACCTAATTCGGGGAGAATTATTTTTAAAGGTGAAGACATCACGAACGATACGATCAAAGAACGTGCCGAGCGCATTGGAATCGTCATGCAAAATCCAAACCAAATGATTTCAAAGCATATGATTTTTGAAGAAGTAGCGTTGGGATTAGTATTGCGTGGCGTTCCAGAAGATGAAATAAAAGAACGAGTTGAAAATACATTGCGGATCTGCGGTCTCTATCCATTTCGGAACTGGCCGATTTCAGCCCTTAGCTTTGGACAGAAAAAACGTGTTACCATTGCTTCTATATTAGTATTAGAACCTGAACTGATTATTTTAGATGAACCAACTGCTGGACAAGATTTCAAGCATTATACAGAAATCATGGAATTTTTAACGGAACTAAATGACCAAGGCATCACGATTTTAATGATCACACATGATATGCACTTAATGCTCGAGTACACACCGCGAGCGATCGTCATTGCCGGCGGGGAAAAAATTGCTGATGATACTGCGGCGAATATCCTTACAGATCGAAACGTAATCGAAAAAGCGAATTTGAAAGAAACGTCATTATTCGACTTAGCCGTAAAAGCCGGAGTCAAAGAGCCAAGAGAATTCGTCGGACGATTTATCTCCTTCGATAAGGAGGTTAGAACAACATGGCAGTAGAAATGCTCGCATATATTGATCGTCCATCCCTAATTCATCGGCTGACAGGTGCTACGAAACTTATTTGCTTTATTTTATGGTCCACCGCCGCCATGCTTACGTATGATACACGAGTGCTGCTATTTTTATTCGTCGCAAGCATCTCTATTTTTATTGCGTCTCAAGTAAAAGTTCGCGAAATCTCCTTTGTTTTGATTTTCATATTAGCCTTTTTACTGCTGAACAATATCGCCATTTACGTTTTTTCACCACAAGAAGGAGTTAAAATTTACGGTACAAGCCATGTCATTTTTGAAATAGTAGGTAGATATAACGTAACGTGGGAGCAACTATTTTACCAATTTAATATAACGATTAAATATTTTACAATTATCCCAGCAGCCCTTTTGTTTATCGTAACAACACATCCTAGTGAATTCGCGGCTTCACTGAACAGAATCGGGGTAAGCTATCGAATTTCCTATGCTGTCGCTTTGGCCTTACGCTATATCCCTGACATTCAGCGCGACTTTCGCAACATTGCAATCACCCAACAAGCACGCGGAATCGACATGTCGAGCAAAGAAAAATTAGGGAAGAGAATTAAAAACATTGCGTCCATCATCATCCCATTAATACTATCGAGCTTAGATCGAATCGAAGTCATCAGCAACGCCATGGAACTTCGCGGTTTTGGAAAAAATAAAAAGCGCTCCTGGTACAGCGCTCGTCCATTTAAAAGAATTGATTATATCGCACTCATTATAGTAGGAATTGTGTTCGTCCTATCACTGATTATTACCTTTTATAACGGAAGTAGATTTTACAACCCATTCAGGGCGTGATTAACACGTCCTGATTTTTTATGCATGTTTCAGCTAAAATACTTATAAAAAGTAATCCCCCCTAGAAATAAATCCTAAGGGGGAAATAGTTATATTACTTGATAACTATAGTGACAGGCACCACCGGTTTTTTGTCGAATAATCTATTTGACTACTCTTACCGCTCCAATGTATTTAGAGCTCCAACTGGTGTTTGTTTTGATGTTAGTAATTCTTACTCCGTCTGACACCGTTACATGAACGACTTGGTTGTTGCCTATATAGATGGCTGGGTTGATTGCTGTTAGTTTAAAAAATACGATATCACCCGGTTGAAGGTTGCTTCTTTCTACGCTCTCACCAATTAACATTTGTTGGTCGCCCCAGCGCGGGATGTCAATGTTTGCTGCATGTTTGTATACGTATTGAACAAAGCCGGAAACATCGAAACCTGTGTTTGGATCTGTTCCCCCATTTACGTAAGGAACTTCTCCAATAAATTTTGTTGCTTCTGCAACAATTGGGTTTTCTTTTGGTATAGTTAATCCGGTAAACCTGCGCACACCGGTAAATTTAGATTGCCAATATTCACTGCTTAAATAAGAAATGGTAACCGCATCACCTCTTGTGGCATGAATAAACTGGTTATCTCCAATATAAATGCCCTCATGAGAGATTCCTTCCCTATACGTATCGCTGAAGAATATTACATCTCCTGACTGAATATCTGCCATTTCTATCTTTTTACCCACCTGCCATTGTTGGTCTGTAGACCTAGGTAAGTAAATTCCTAACGCTTTTTCATACACATAGCGGACAAAGGATGAGCAATCAAATCCTTCTTCTGGATTCTCGCCGCCGAATACATATGGAATTCCTTTATATTTAAGAGCTTCTTTTACAAGTGGATTATTTGCATCAATAACTGGCGCCCCAGTTATACGTTTTGCTCCAACAAAATTAGAGCTCCAGTATGCACTTTTTTCAAAGCTCGTAATCGTTACACCTTGTGATACTGTCGCATGGATAAGCTCGTCATTCCCTTTATAGATTGCGACATGTGTGATATTACTAGTGTTGCTGCCAAAAAAGACTAAATCTCCTGGCTCTAATGACTTCCTAGCTACTTCGGTTCCCATGGCAAATTGTTGTTGTGCCGTACGAGGAAGCTTAAATCCTAACGTTTGATTTATGACATATTGCGTAAATCCCGAGCTATCGAATCCATTAGGTGTCGTCCCGCCATAAAGGTATGGAGTACCTTCGTACTTAAGTGCTTCTTTTACAATAGTATTATCTATCGTTGCTGCCGGTAATTTGGATACACGCCTGGCACCGACATAATTCGCGCTCCAATACGCACTTTTTTCGAAGCTCGTAATACTTACACCTTGTGAAACTGTCACATGGATAAGCTGGTCATTTCCTTTGTAAAACGCTACGTGAGTTATATTAGTTTCACTACTGCCGAAAAAAACGAGATCCCCTGGCAAAAGTGAATTTCTTGCTACCGCTGTTCCCACACCATATTGCTTTTGTGCCGTACGTGGCATGGCTTGATTATATGTTTGATCAAATATATATTTTACAAATCCTGAGCTATCAAAGCCTTGTGGAGATTCCCCTCCATATAAATATGGAGCGCCTATATATTTATTGGCTTCGATTAATAAAGGATTTTCCGTGGCTGCCTGACTTTCCTTGACCCCATTGAAAACGACTAGAATGATCATCATAGTCATCATAAAAATGTACTTCGTTTTCAAATTTCTCTTTTCCTCCCCTTTTTATGGTAAATACATGTATATTTTACCATATCATAGGTCGAAAGAACGTTTTTAGAATATTTTTATTTTTGTAATATGAGTTTTCTAGTACAAAATCATTAAATAACACATTAATTAGCTGCCCAATTCGTATACAAATTAGGTAACTTCTTTTTGTTAATATAATAAAAATTAGTAGAATTACGGAAAAAATATCACTGCGATTCCACTACTTTAGTAAGGTGACAGAAGTTTGTGTCATTTTGCTAATTCATATGTTAAAACGGTTACCGAAATTTCAAGAAGGTAGTTTAAAAAGAACAGATTTCAAATATATTTAATGCAGGATCAATTTGTCCTTGCACTGGGGAAATACGGGAGCGAGCTGGGACTTTTTCACCCTTTCATTCTCGTGGGTGCAAGAGCTTGGTGATTAACACCGGGGCTTTAGTTTAATAAGTAGAAGTATAGAAAAATGCTCAGGGCTTATGAAGTGCCCCCTGTAAAGTAGACAGCGGAAATAATAAAAAAATTCTAAGCAGCCTTGGCCCTATATTCCATAGGGCTTAGGCCTTTTAGTCGTTCTTGGTATCTATCATAATTATAAAAATGTATATACTCATCTATGGCAACAGAAAGTTCTTTAAAGGTCTCATATTTTTCTAAGTAATACTTCTCACTTTTAAGTGTTCCCCAAAAAGATTCCATAGGTCCATTATCAATACACTTTCCAACTCGAGACATACTATGAGTCATTTCTGCAGAGTCTACTCTTCGTTTAAATCCTTGGTGTGTGTATTGGAATCCTCGGTCACTATGAATAAGTGGGTGAGCTCCTTCCAATAGGGCTGTAGCCTGATCGAAAGTCTTAAACACCAGTTTATTATTGTTTGAATGTCCTAAAACATAGCTTACTATCGACCCATCATATAGATCTCGAATCGCACTTAAATAAGCCTTTTTAGACCCACCATATTGGAGTTCGGTGACATCTGTAACCCATTTTTCATTCGGTTTTTCAGCTTTGAATTCCCGATTTAATATATTTTCCGCGACGTGTTGAGGGGTGGATTGTTTGTAACGTTTCTTCTTTTTCCGAATGACACTCTGGATTTCAGCTATCTTCATAAGTCTATAGATTCGCTTATGATTGAAGCTCTCTTCAAATCTTCGATTTAAATTTAAAGTCATTCGACGGTACCCAAAGATGCCTTTGACTTCCTCATGGAGAACCATCATTTCTTTTATGATTTCTTCATTTTGACGTTCACGCACTGAAGGTGTTCGCTTTTGCCACTTATAATAGGCAGACCGAACAATCCCTGCAATTGTACAAAGCAGCGTAATGGAGAAATTCTCTTCCTGATGCAGTTCCTGGATTGCAATATATTTATCCTTAAAACGCACCTGGCTTATCTTCGCCACCTTTCGATCTCCTCTAACTTTTTTAGGAAGGCATTTTCTGCACGTAAACGCACGTTCTCTCTCTCAAGCCTTTGCATCTCCAATTTTATCTTCTGTTCTGGGGAAAGTTCAGCTTCTTCCTTCTTCTTTCCACGCTTATCCCAAAGAGCTTCTTCTCCGCCATCTTCATACTTTTTTACCCATTGGTATACCTGTTGGTAAGAGACCTGATAGGTCAGGGCTGTCCTCTGATAATCTTTTCCATTTTCTAAGCAAAACAATACAATTTGCATCCGTTCTTCAAGCGTTGTGGATCTTCCCTTTGTCATAGAGTGGCTCATTCCTCTCCCAGTAGCCTTTATGTCTCTATGATCATTATAATCCTTAATCCACTTCCTTAAAGTGTTCGTACTCGGTATTTCATACTTTCTAGTTATCTCTCGAAGAGAGTAATAGCCGGATAAATAGTCCTGAATGGCAGCCATCTTAAACTCTTTAGAGTATTTTTTTGTAGTAGTCGCCTCTTTTAGACCATCTACTCCATATTTTTCATACTTCCATCTCCAATCATCTATGCTCACCCAGTCTACTTTATTGTTATAAGCTACCTCATTGATTGAGTGATAACCTTGTATAAGTTCATTTATGACTTTGAGTTTAAAATCAATTGAGAAGGACCGTTTGGACATGAAAAATGCTCCCCCTAAGGTTACAGATTTTTATTTTTTAATCTGTCTACCTTAAGGGGAGCATATCATTATGTCCCCTGAGCATTTTTTTACGACGATTATTGTGTTAATTATCTTGTAAATTCTATTGCCAATTTTACTAGTATTTTACCCGCTAATTCAATTCTTGTACTTCAAAACTAAGCCCTTTATCTTCAAAGGCATTTTTGATTATTCAATTGGTAGATTACTAGTAGTCACTTTGTTTTCAAAAAACTCGACTATTTTCTGTGACTCGAGTGATGTAAGGACTTCCTTATGTTTAAAATTGGACATGGCGAATAGTGCTGTAAAAAGGAATACGAAAGGTAAAACTGCTTGAATTAATTTTTTCATTCTTCTCACTCCATTTTTTTATTTTGCTACTTGCCAGTAACCACTTCTCCGCTCGTCTGCGCCGCCATATATTTCTTCCTTTTTTCGATCAATAATGAGAGCTTGTACTCCCCCGTAAAAGGAAGGTGATTTTTTTATTATCACTTTATAACCTCTTGAGCGTAGTTCTTTACTAATATTTTTTGAAAAAGGTTCTTCCGTATAAATAACTTTATCTTCGACATAAAACCTTGGTGCATCGATTGCTTCTTGAATTGATTCTCCTAATAAAAGATGACGGATAATCACTTGTGTAAGCACCATAGGAATACGTTTTCCGCCTGGTGTTCCAATGCCAATAACCATATCCTTATTCTTTAAGATTGTCGGGCTTGTAAAACTTCTTGGTCTTTTCCCTGGAGCAGGACTATTTGGTAGATTCGCTGAATTACTAAAGTTGCTTAGCTGATTGTTTAGGAAAAATCCTCCTACATATTTACCCGAACCAAAGAAGTTACCTAGCGTATTTGTAGTGGATACAACCATTCCTTTTTTATCTACGACGACAAAGTGAGTAGTATTATCGTAATCCTCTTCGTCTGCAACCGAGTCGTTGATCCGATAATTTTCAGAGAGCTTGTTCAAAGAAATATCCTTTACAAGTTTTTTTGTATATTCCTTACTCGTAAGATTCTTTGGAGGTTGAAAAAAACTCGGGTCTGCAATATTTTTTAATCGGTCAAAATAAGCTCGCTTTGATATTTCTCCTAACAGATGAATGTAGTCAGCAGAATTAACTTCAAGAGAAGCAAGATTTAGTATTTCTGTCATTTGTAAGGATTGGATTAACGTTGCACCAGCAAGAGGTGCAGGAGCAGAAATGACCTCAAAATCTTTGAATTTACCATAAACAGGCTTTGACTTTTCAATTGAGTAACTTTCCAAATCAGACGGTGTAAAAGATTGAACTGCTTGTAATAATTTTTGAGCAAGCATTCCATCATAAAAGGAATTTGTTCCATCTTTTTTAAGTATTTTTAAGGTTTCTGCTAGATCTGTTTGTTTTAATACTTCATTTGGTTTAATCGCTTCACCATTTGGAAATAAATGCGGAAGACTTTTTATTGGCATTCTGCTGCTAGCTCCCTCTAATCGCTCTGTCAAATGACGATTCACTTTAAACCCGTTTTCAGCTAGATCAATAGAGGGCTGAATCAAATCAGCCATTTTCACTGAACCTAAATCATTATGGATGACTTCCAACCCTTTAACGAACCCAGGGATACCAACATAACCAGATGGGATTGTACCAGAGATCGGCACCTTTTCACGATATTCATAAAAAATCGGTTTTTTCCCAGCTGGAGGAAGAATCAACATTTCGCCTCCACCGCCAATACCTGAACCATACGGCTCAACAACACCAAGGGCATACGAAACGGCGACAGCAGCATCCACTGCATTTCCACCTTTTTCAAGAATATCCATCCCGACTTTCACCGCTAGAGGGTGAGAAGAACTCACACCATATCCGTCGGAACTTTCTATTGGTGTAGAAGGCTCAACATCAAACGTAACATTATCATCGGTTGGCTGAAGCTGAATATCATTGTTCATAAATAACAGAAAAGTAAAAATGCATACGACGATGATCAGAATGGAGAATAATATCTTATTTTCCACTAGTCGCAACCTCTTTTAAGACTTTTGAATGATCTAATTCATAAGTCAACTTCCCATTTTCAATTTTCCATTCGTCCTTGTTCGGCGTATCCTTCGTTAACGTGCGAAATATTTTTTGAGAATGGAAGTAACCGAATTTCCCAATGGGCTGAGGTGTTGCCTCCCGAATTCTTAATGGGGTAACTTCTATTTTTGCTTTTCCATTAGATTGAAGCTTATATTGAACGATTGCGCTATCTCTCGTTCTCGTCCAACCTTGGTCAAACACAAAATTTCCTAAACTATAGAAAATAACACTATTTTTATATACTTCTACAGAAGAAAGAACATGTGGATGATGACCAACAATAATGTCAGCCCCGGCATCGACCATAGCTTTTGCTAGTTCCCTCTGCCTTGGATGGGCCTCGTTATCATATTCTTGACCCCAGTGCACATTTACGATTACTAAATCAGCATTCATTTTCGCTTCATTAATGAGTGGCAAAAATATTTCAGGATCAGCATTTAACACACCTGACCGGAGCTCTAACGCTCGAGCTCCTTTCGTATAAGAATCTGTGAACCCAAGGAGCGCCACATTAACACCATTCTTTGTTTGATACGATATTTTTTTTGCCTCTTCAAGATTCAATCCTGCACCCACCATATCTAAGCCTACTTCTTTAAAAGTATTAATCGTGTCTTCCAATCCTCTTTTTCCATAATCCTTTGCATGATTATTTGCAAGAGTGACAGCACTGAAGTTAAGATCCTTTAATGTTTGGACGGACTCCCTGGATGTTTTTAAATGGATGTACTTTTCAGCTTTCGTATAGCCATCCTGTAAAACAACGGAATGCTCAAAATTACTCACGACATAATCAGACGTTAACAAATATGGTTTGACATAACGAAATAAATAATCCTGACCATACCGATCCGTTACTTTCTCAACATTCCGTCCCATCATTACATCACCTGCCATCGTGGAAGTAAAAATAGTATTTTTATCCTCACTTACTTTGATTGCAGGAGGCTCACTGGCAACGGAAAATACAATCATTAAAATCATCGTTATCGCAAGCGTAATGATGGTATAAGGTAGGTTTTTCTTTTTATCGTGTTTTAACTTTTTTAGTATTCTCTCTTGTGCAGTTAGTTTTCTAGCCATTTAAAATCTCCTAAATGAGGTAGTAGCCTAACATGATGAGGAACGTCAGACCACTAAGTAATAATGTTGATGTAAAGGTTAAAATGACACCTTGCTTCTGAATCGTATTAGCAATTAGTCCGGGTACAATGACTCCAATTCCCCTAAACTCGTATATTTCAAAAGGAAGGATAGGGTAAATAAAGTCGAAAATTAATTTTAGGGCAATACCTGTTATTAACATGGCTGCAAATTTTCTTCTTCCATATAAAATCGTTATACGTGATATTCCATAATTTACAATAAGGAAGGTTAATAAGCTGATAGAAAAAATCATTAACATAAATACCGGTTGATCAAATACGAGAGCAAGGTACCCTGGTACGACCAATCCTGCAGGCATTACGCCAGTTTTTTCAGCAAATATCAAACTTAAAATGACACCTAGTACAAGTGATATGTATAAATCTGAACCAAACATTTAATTCCCCCTAGCTAACGTGCTGTTCTAATTTGTATTCCTGAAGTTTTTCTATAAATGGCTCCCCTGCCCCATGAATATTTCCAACACCGTATATCACCTTGCCAGAAAAATCATGAGAAAGAGCTTCTATAATTGTTTCTGTATCTTTCTCCTCTAGATCAACTATCTTTGCAGCTGGTATATCACCTGCATCGAATGCTTTTCTAATTGGCTCTGTCGTTTCTCCAATTAATATTAATTTCTCCATTTCAATAAACGGGAGAACATCTCTAGCAAACTGTTCCGTACGATCGACACGGTCAGCACGACAATTCATGACGACAATGGGATTTTTCGTTGGATAGCCTAGCTCTTCAACCCGTTTCCATATATTCAACGTTGAAGAAGGATCATTAGCAGCAAACCCATTGACAAAGTAGGATGGGTTATCATAATTACCCATTGGCAAGATTCGCATGGCGCCAGGGTCAGGATGAGCATTCAACATCCCTTGTAAGGCTGTTTTCTTATCAATTCCTAGCGCTTTTGCTACACCTAGAGCTAAAGCGGCGTTCTCCGGAAAAATCATATATTCAAATCTTTTAAGGTAATCCTCTGATACATCATTATTGTCAACGACAATCACTTTTGTGTTCCGTTTTTCGGCAACGTTTGTGAAAAAATTCACATAGGGACTCTTTGAAATAATGAGTTGGCCATTATAAGGGATTGTTGCCGTAAATGCTTCTGCAATCTCATCTAGGGTAGGACCCATTACATCCATGTGATCCTCTAAAACATTGACGATTACGCCAATATTCGCTTGAAGCATTTTTTCCTGGAAGACAATTTGATAATCTGGATTTACTGCCATACACTCACTGACTAATGCTTCTGCCTTTAACTGCGCCGCTTCTTTAACGACCATTTTTTGTTCACGGATATTTGGACCTTCAGGGCGGCGTTTAATCGGCTTTTCCTCATCAGTATTCCAATAAATCATTCGAGCGGATGTACCAGTTGTTTTTCCTACCGTTCTTAACTTAGCCTCCACTAGAATTCCAGTGATTAGTCTAGTGACTGTCGATTTCCCGCGAATTCCATTTACATTTACTCGAATAGGTATGGAATTAATATTTCTTTGATGCTGCCTCGTTTCTACAAAACCTATTGCCAAAATAACAATACAAATGATAGGAATTAAAATCATGAAACATACATCCCTCCTTAAAAGATTAAGATGTTTAGATATAAAAAAATACGAAATATACTGTAGAACCATCATCTCCCTTACCATTTCCAAAATTAATTCTATGTAAGAGTATAAAACCCCAATGTTAAGATTCAGTTCCTAATCCATTACAATTGTATAAAAATTGTAATAATTTATATTACAATTTTGTCGAAAAATGTTAAAAATGGCTATCCACAGTTAGAACAGCCACTCGGCGCGCTGTAAACAGGATTGGTTAAATAGATAAGAATAAGTTAACGGGAGTAAAGTACTATTTTTTCAATTTTATATCAAATATAACAGCAGTGTAGAATGTGTTTTTTAGTTACTTACAATTTTCATAACTTCTCAAAATATGAAATAGGACAATATAGTAATGAGTGCTGCTTAATTCGATAATCACATAAATACATATCCAAAAGCATTGTAAATAATCCTCCTAAGCCCACTAGAAATCACATATATTAGAGTGACAAAACTACTTAAATATTCGTACGGAACCTAGTCATGGACACTAATTCATCAGGCATGTTCTATTTTTGGCGATCAAATTGATGTAATTGGGGAGCAAATTAATGGATGGCAACCTATTGACTACAACGGAAAAGCCGTATTCGTTAGTACTTCTGTAGTAAAACTTTTGTCTATGAATATGAAATATAAGGATAAATTAGAAAAAATCATTTTAAACATCCCTTATATCAAGCAAAGACCAATTTTGCCTTCTGGCTGCGAAGCAACTTAGGTTAGCAATGGCTTTTAATTATTATGAGATTAGTGTTACAAAAGAAATGATTGCAAAAGGACATATTTATGATGATATCGAGATGACTAGGATTATCGATAGAACCGATAAATATATGGGGAAATCCGTCAAGAGGGTACGTCCGCGATCCATTTTTTTATTGGATATTCTATTTTTCCGAATATGTTAAAGTAGCAGTCTAATCAATACATACTGTTATTGACACAACCGGAGCAACTCTTCAGACGCTGGAATATTTTATTTTGGAAAGTAGACCTGTCCTTGTTTGGATAATAAATGAATATAAAGTGCAGAAAGAAAGATATTGAACAAACAATGATGACAGGTATGTTTCACCTAATCCACTTCACAATGTTGTTAACGGGATATGACGAACAATATGTTTGTGTAAACGATCTAGAAGATTATGGTGAAAAAAATAATAAAAATACTTAAGAAGAAATTCAGGAATTTATAAAATCTGATGGGAATGAAGTCTCTTGTAACTGGAAATGGAAAAATGGGTTAATTATAAAAACGAAAAGCGTCGGAACCTCAAAGGTTCCAACGCTTTATTTTTATTTCAACTCTAAATGCTCTTTTAACTTATTTTGTACTTTTACTCTTTCCTCATCCGGTACAACATAATACCAAAGACCATCAATCGTTGCGCCACTACCCTCAATTTGGATTTGCTCAAGATTATGACGAGCATCCGCATAATTTTTTTGAATTGATTTCATTTCATCGAAAGAAATGTTTGTTTCAACATTTTTACTCAATGCCTTTAGAACATCATCATATTTCCAAAGAGCAGAAATATTAGCACCCTTATTAATAACGCCTTGAATTACTTGACGTTGACGCATTTGACGCCCAAAGTCACCCCGAGCATCATTTTTACGCATCCGTGAATAGCTTAAAGCTTCTTTACCATCTAAGTTAAGTTCACCAACAGCAAAATGATGTCCATCCTGAGTAAAGTCTAAATCATTCTTAACTGTTACTCCGCCTACAGCATCTACGATTTCCTGAAAACCTTCCATATTCATCTTTACATAATAATCAATTGGAATATCAAGGAATTTTTCAACTGTATTCATCGACATTTCTACGCCGCCACGTGCATAGGCATGATTAATTTTTTCCACAGTACCATTACCAACGATTTCTACTCTCGTATCGCGTGGAATACTTAGCATTTCCATTGATTGCGACTTAGGATTTACAGTTATAACAATCATCGTATCGGAACGGCCTTTATCACCCTCGCGCTCGTCTACTCCAAGCATCAAAACTGAGAAAGGTTCTTTCTTACTAAGTTCTAAATCTGAAGGACGATTAACTTCCGGAGTACGGTCAATCGGACTATGAACCGCATTGGCCGCTTTAGAAAGATTATGATATATCGAGTAACCATAAGCAACAATTCCAGCAACAAGTACAAGTAAAACTATAAGGAATATTTTTAATCCTTTTCTTTTCTTTTTCGGTTTATGTCGACCCATTTTTTAAACCCTCTCCCTAATACACTTTAGATGCCATAATATTATAGACGGTGAAAATACTAAAAAGTTGCAAATTATTGTACTGGTTCAACATAGCATAATCTATATTATACTCATTCAGCTTACCTTATTACAATATCCACAGTATGGAAATCCTGAAAAAATTAGTACTCTATGCGTAAGAACCTGTATCTATTTTTTAAATTTCAAAAGACAATTAGCGAAATGTATCCACCATTATCTCCTCTGAAAAAATCAATCTTTCCTATAATTCCAAAGTTACAGTTATATTATACTAGCGCGTCATACCTAAATTAAGGCTATTTTCTTTAATTCCCCCAAAATATATACAGCATAAAATGGTTTTAGCATCTTTATATATTCAAGGTTTATTGATTTTTAGTAGTCTTCTTCGCTGCACGTTTCTTGGCTTACATCAATCTATCGATTATCCATTAAAGGTCACCAAAAGCATATTAATAACAAATAGGGGTGCCCGTTTTGAACTACCCCCTCTAATTAATTTATATAAAAAGTATTAAGATACTACCTATAAGACGAAGTCATTGCCTTCATGTGTAAATTGTTGAATTAATTTGACCCATAACGTTTATATTACTTAGATAGTAATTGATATTAAATTCAGCTGTCCTTCTAGATAAAGCATTATAATGATCCGAATCGACATAGAATATATTATTTGTTAATTCTTTCTCACTTAAAGATGAGTGGTCCGGATTTCTATGTTCATTCTCTGTATGAAATATACTATCAGGTATAAAATTATATATTTTTTCAACAGAATCTTGTAATATTTCCAATCCTCTAGCTTTTATATGATCCGGCACTTCCAGATTCAGAAGGATATTTAATGAAATGACATCCGAAAGTAATTGATCAGCTTTTCTTCTCAATAAAACATCAGGTTGTTCCAATAAGATCACCCTTTCAATAACATTAACAGAGAGAGAATTCTAATGTAGTTATTGTTTGAGCCAATTTCTTTTCAACATTTCATAAATGAATTTATATGACATAATTCCTAGGAATTTTATACCAGTGTTAATATATTAATCTATTATTTTGTATATTTCAACAGGACATTAATTTTTTTACAAAAAGTCCTTACTTCTCTATTCCTAAGATGATTACAATTAAGAGAAACATGTGATAATATGTCTTTAATAATAAATTTTCTCAATTTAGTTGTAATAACACTGTCTACCTATCAACATGTCAACTAATATATGAAAAGGCAAAATCATTGAAAGATGATGACGCAAAGCTAAAGGGGCTAAGGTGTACACTCTACACGATGCCAGCCAGTTACCGAAACGTAGGATTTCCAACTCTTTTTCGGTAACGAAAAAGAGTTTTTTAATGAAATAAGGTGATATTGTTGAAAAACCAAGATAAAGTTGATGATAAGATTAAACAAGATTTGTTTGATGCCATTGAAAAGTTAGAAACACTACTTGAAGCATTTCCCGATTTAATTATTTTTAAAGATGGGCGGGATCGCTGGATTAATGCAAATCAATATGCAATCACCCTCTTTGGTTTAAAAGAAACTGATTATATAGGAAAATTTTCTGCTGAACTCGTTTTAGTGAAACCATTTTTTAATGAGTTCTTTTTATCCCGTTATGAAGAGGACCAGAGAATATGGGAATCACGAAAATTGAATAGAACGGAAGTAAGTTTTTCAAGTCAAAATGGACAGTATGTAACCTTTGATATTATATCAAAACCTATTTATCATCAGGATGGCAGCAGAAAAGCCCTTGTAATCATTGGCAGAGATATTACAGAGAAAAAAGAGCTGAAAAAAACAACTATTACTTAGCCTTTTTCGACCAATTAACCAAACTCCCTAATAGATTCAAGTTCGAAGAAGCGTTGGAAAATAATGTCGTTATTTCTAATACTCTACAACAAAGATTTGTCGTTATGTACTTAGGTTTGGATCGTTTTAAAAATATTAATGATACTCTAGGTCCAGCGATTGGTGATCAGTTGCTTATTCAAATATCTAAGCGGTTGCAAAATTGCCTACAAGAAGAGTGCTTTTTAGCACGGATAGGCGGAGATGAATTTTCAATTCTGATCCCAAATACTAGACTAGAAAATACATTTAATATAGCCCATGAAATTATTGATTCTATAGGTAAACCTTTTTTCATCAATGAGTATGAACTATTTATTACTGCTAGCATCGGACTTTGCAGCTATCCTAATGATGGCGAAGATACTCAATCACTAATGAAAAATGCAGATATTGCGTTAAATCTCGCCAAAGAGGAAGGTAAAAATCAATATAAAGCTTTTAGCTCTATAAAAGATATCAAAACGTTTAAAGCTTTTTCCATTGAAAACAGCCTGCATAAGGCGATGGAGAAGGATGAATTTGAATTATATTATCAACCTAAAATCGATATACAATCAAATCGAATCATAGGTGCTGAAGCTCTTATACGCTGGAATCATCCTGAATGGGATCTTATATCGCCAAAAGAATTTATTTCTTTAGCAGAAGACACAGGTTTAATTATTCCGATTGGTACGTGGGTAAAGGAAACGGCCTGTAAGCAGAATAAAGAATGGCAAGATGAAGGATTAGCAATCGTCCCTGTCGCGGTCAATATTTCTGCCAAAAGATTTATGCAAAAAGAGTTTGTACAAAGTATCGAAAAAATATTGAGAGAGGTTGATTTAGACCCGCAATATTTAGAAATCGAAATTACAGAAAATTCATTGATGGAAAATGAAGAACTGGCGATTGAAGTGATTCATCAATTAAATAAACTCAGATTAAAAGTTTCTCTCGATGACTTCGGTACAGGATACTCAGCACTTTCATACTTAAAACAGTTCAAAGTAGATACGATAAAAATTGATCGAAGCTTCATTAAAGAAATTGGTACGAACCCGCAAGACGAACTAATCGTAAAAGGAATAATAAATTTAATCCAAAGTCTTGAAATCAATGTAATTGCTGAAGGAGTAGAAACAGAAGAGCAGCTAAAATTTTTGGAAGAACATCATTGCAATCAAGTACAAGGATATCTATATAGCAAACCAGTAAAAGCAGACGTATTTAAAGAACTGCTCAAAAAAGGAAAAATAGAAATCCATGCAGACAAAGGAAAAGCCAATCAAAATGTTGAGAATAGACGAAAGTATTTCCGTTTATCATTGCCTCACCCACTTTCAGCAGACTTGACTATTACCAAATTTATGGGTAAAGACATCTCATTAGGCAAAACCGAAGTTCTAATTCATGATCTTAGTGTAGGCGGTTTGGGCTTTTTCTCTGACATAAAAATGGCTGTACGTTCCGATATGATTTTAAACATAGAAACCGAAATACTAGGGAAAATCATTGAATTTGTAGGAAAAATTGTTTGGATGAAAGAATTAAATGATGATGTGTATCAATACTGGATGGAATTTATAATAGAGGAACATGAACGAGATGAAATTGCCAAGGTAATCAATACTCTAACGGTTAAAATTCGCAAAAACCCGATATTACCAGATTGCCGATTCATTACCACAGATATCAATACTTTCTTTAAGAATCATAAGTAGAATTTAAAAGGTATTCGATTCTCGGAGTTATTATCTTCAAATCTATATTATACTAACTAAAACGAATGGTCGAAACAAATTGTTCTGGCCCAATAACCATTTTGGAGGTAACTTTTATGCTAAGCAACCGCCACGAAGCGTTTCGCTATAATTTTTCACCACCTCTCAATTGTCAATTTAATATCGCTCTGGAAGGTGAACCCGAAAAAGCAAGCCACTTCGGTGATGCAGAAATCCATAATATTAGTCCACATGGGCTAATGTTCTCAACAAAACTTAATATACCGCAAAATCGGGATATGATAAGAGTGAGCATACAATTTACTTTAGAGGAAATAGAATTTCTAGTGTCAGGTCATTTTCGGTGGAAAGAAACGCATACAGGAGAATTTATGTATGGTGTTCAATTAGAAAATAATGAAGAAGTAGAACAACAGATTATTAATCAACTAAAAAAAGTATCGAGGAAGAAACATAACATGCCTTTGAATTAGAGCATAATGAGCAGAAATTATAGGAGGGACTTTTCCTAAAGACCCCTCCCATTTACTGTTTTTTCTTCTTTTTTCATTGTTTTTTAAATCCTCTGTTATATCAACATTCGAGATATTACAAGGGCTTGATTAAAATCTTAATATGCATACATTTGATACGTAAAAATCACAACGACAATGGCAATAACAGCAATAATTAAAACATACAACAAATTGGCACGCGCAAAGTTTTTCTTAAGATTGTCTGCACCAAAAGCCCAAACAAGAAGCATGATGATATTCACTAGCGGAATGGCAAGTAGTATTAATATTCCAAACCATTCTAGCACTGATAAGTCTTTCAACTTCCCTTTAGAAACAACTGTATTTTCCGATTCTAGGCTGTCCGCTCCTATTTCGCGCGGTTTTAATAATAACAAGCATATTACTATTAGAGCAATCCCAAAGTGAATCCCCCAGCCAACTTGCCCAGATATGACTCCCAACAAATATGTAAAAACAGATTGATAAAAAGAGTCGAGATAATATTTACTCATACTGATAGTCGATATAATCGAACTGACTAAAATGATGACTCCAATGATGGCAATGATAATTGCGAAAACTTTTGTCTTGTTGCTTCTAGGTTGTACCACAAAATTTCCTCTCCATTTTCTATTAAGTAATATAACTACTGTATTTTACCAGTGAAAACACTTTCTTATAAAGAGGAATTATTTTCCACTACTTCCGTTATTGCTGTCAATAGGATCCACATGTAACAAATAAGTATGAATAAATAGGACTTAATAACAAAAAATAGATGGAAAATACGATAGGAGTGAAAGATTTGGACGCAAATCGAATAAAACAGATTTTATCATCATCCGCTGAAGTTGACGTAAATTATCAAGGTGTTCCGATATGGATTGATAGCTTGAATGAGGACGGGAAAACAGCGATTGTTCAAAGTCTTGATAATCGAAAAAAAGGAGAGAAAACCACCGTTGAAATAAGGGAACTAGAAGAGGAATAATTTTCGCCATTCTTTTTAATGGGTTACGAACTAAACATCTAGATTTTCCATTATAAATAAATTGAGTGGGTACCAGGCACCCACTCAATACAGTCAATCAAGACGTCTTCTCTTTCCTCTGCAACAACACTGCTCCAATTACAATCAACCCTTTGAACGCTTCACGCAAAAACGGAGGCACTCCAAACAAATTCAAAAGATTGTTCATAACCGCAATAATTAACATTCCATACACAGTTCCAAGGATGAATCCTCTTCCTCCCATCATGCTCGTACCACCGACAACAGCAGCTGCAATGGCGTCCATTTCCATTCCGCGTCCCGCGTTGGAGAAGTCCATAGAGCCGATTCGGGAAACTTGAATGATCGCTGCAATCGAAACGAGAACACCCATCAACGCATACACACGCAATTTAACCTTATTTACGTTCACACCGGAAAGTTTCGCGGCTCTTTCATTCGATCCTACTGCTATAATGTGCCGTCCAAAGGTAGTGCGTTTGGATACATAGTACAAAATATAAGCAATGATTGCCCAATAAATAATTGGCATGATCATAAAGTTTCCTATTTTAAAACTAGCAATCTGTAAAAATTCCATTGGCACTTTTGGATTGTACCCTTGCATAAAGTGCTGCGTCACACTTCGGAAAATCATCATCGCGCCCAAAGTTGCAATGAATGGAGGTACATTCCCTTTCGTAATCGTTACGCCAATCAGCGATCCTAGCAAATAGCCTAAAAGGACAACCAATACAATTGTCACAACAAATGCTGGAAATCCGGTCATTCCTAACATGCCTAAAATCCCTTTTGTTCCTGTGTCAAGAAGGATCATGGCGAATGCACCTGTTGCAACCAATGTAGAACCAACGGCTAAATCGATGCCTCCCGTCATAATCACCAAGGTCATCCCTAGTGCAATAATTCCGACTCCCGCATTATTTCTTAAAATATTGATCCAGTTATTGATCCAGGACTGAAACCATTCGCCGAACGAATTGTAATCAAATCCTAAAACCAATGTTTGTAAAATAATCATGATAATAAGAGCAATGGCCGTACTGAACAGTGGTTCGCTCGTCCATTTATGCTTAAACCAAACAAAAAAGTTTCTATTATTTTTTACACTGGCATTTTCCATTATCGGCTTTCCTTTCTTATGTATAAGTCAGTTGTCCACCCGTCGCAAGACTCATAATATTTTGCTCGTTCATTTCCTCTCCAGCTACTTCTCCTTGAATGACTCCATGGTACATAACGAGCGCGCGATCACAAACGCGTATGATTTCAGTCGCTTCGCTGGACAAGACAATAATTGCAATATCGCTATCGGCAAGCTGCAAAATGATATCATAAATATCTTCTTTTGCACCTACATCCACACCCTGAGTGGGGTTATCTAAAATAAGCAGTTTCGGATCAGATGCTAGCCATTTAGCCAACACGACCTTTTGTTGGTTTCCGCCTGACAAACTCGTAATGCTGTCCGTCAGCTTGCCCATTTTTAACCTCAAAGCTTTTTTCTGTTTTTCAAACATTTCCTCATGCTTCTTCGCATTAATGATTCCGCGTTTGGAAAACTTAGGCCATGTCACGATTGACGCATTTTCAATAATATCCATATCTTTAATAATCGCATTTTCTTTCCGATTACGAGGTAAATACGCAATTCCTGCTTCAATTGCTTGTGTCGTACTTTTCAATGATACTTCTTTTCCATTTAAAAATATTTTTCCAGAATCTATTTTATCCGCTCCAAAAATTGCTTGAAAAAGTTCACTGCGCCCATCTCCGAGAAGTCCGGTAACTCCAACAATTTCGCCAGCTTTTATTGAAAAATCAATATCTCTAAATGAATAATTAGAAGTAAGACCCTGGACTCGCAAAATCTCCGCTCCTATTTTTTTCTCTCTTAATAACGGCTCAGTTCGTACATCAAATCCAACCATGAATCGCGCCAGATCATTTGTCGTAACGGTTTCTACATCCCCTTCTGCCACAAGGTTGCCATCCCGAAGTACAACATATCGATTGCAAATCTCCATCACTTCATTCAGTTTATGAGAGATAAAAATAATCCCGACATTGTGGTCCTTCAACGTTTTCATCATCATAAAAACGCGCTCAATTTCTTGGTCTGTCAATGAAGTCGTAGGCTCATCCATAATAATGATCGAAGCTTTCGTCATCATCGCCCGGCAGATTTCCACGATTTGTTTATACGATGCATCAAGATCGCCAACCATCATACCTGGATCAAGGTTCACATTCATTTGCTGAAACATTTTTTCTGTTTCCTCATACATCTTTTCGAGGTCAAGGCTGCCTCTTTTCGTTTTTAATTCCCTGCCTAGAAACATATTTTCATAAATCGGCAAGTCATTAATCAAATTCAGTTCCTGATGAATGAAGGCAATCCCCGCTTCCTGAGACTCTGACGGCGTATTAAATTCAACTTGTTTTCCATCTACTGAAATCTGTCCGGAATCCGCAGGCAAAACTCCGCCTAAAATATTCATGAGCGTCGATTTTCCAGCACCATTCTCACCAAGCAATGCACAAATTTCGCCGCCTTTAAGTGTAAGAGACACATTTTTAAGCACATCATTACTTCCAAACGACTTTCTGATGTTTTTCATCTCAATGATCATACAATCACTTCCAAGTTTTTATAAAAAGGGAGACCATAGCTAAGCCATAATCTCCCTTCCGTTTCATAATTTTCTATGACTTAATATGGTGAATTATCGTCAAGGAAATCTTTGTAATTATCGCGGTCAACAATCGTTGTCGGAATAACCTTAACCTCTTCAACGCTTTCACCATTTAAAAGTTTAAGCGCAACATCCACGGCATCTTTAACCATTGCTGGGCTGTATAAAGCAGACTCAATCCAAATATTCTCGTTTTCTGGCATCATTTTAAAATATTCCTGCATTCCGCCTCCGCCAGTTACAACTTTAATATCCGTTCTTCCAGCTTCGTCAATAGCCTGCAAGACACCGATAGAAGTTTCATCATCCATAGAATAAACAGCGTCAATCTTAGGAGTGCTAGTTAAAATATCTGCAAAATCCTTCAATCCGTCTTCACGTGTAAACTTTGTAGCATACGTCTCGATTTTCATATCTGGTGCAATTTCTTTCATCGTATCAACGAAACCTTTTTTCCTTAACTCAGATACAGAACCTGAAGTTGGAACTTCAAGCATGACAACATTGCCTTCTTTTCCAATTTTATCAACGATGTATTTTGCTCCTTGAATCCCCATATCTTCGTTATCTCCGGATACGCGATAGACACCTTTAGCATCAATAACGATATCAAAGTTTACAACTTTAATGCCTGCATCAAGTGCCTTTTGGATAGGAACTTCCATTCCTTCCCATTGTGGGAATGCCACAATCGCTTCTGCTCCCCATGTCATCAAGTCATCTAATTGTGATGTCATTTCTTCCGCGTTTGAACTTGTTTGAATTTGATAATCAATGTCATTGGAAAGCTCCTTCGCACGAGCTTCCGCATTGTACGCAACCGCTGCAACCCAACCATGCGTAACAGCTGGTGCTAAAATACCAATCTTGTGTTTTTTAGTACCTGAGTCAGAACCACTGGAATCTGTACCGGAATCATTTCCAGGTGATGATGTTCCTGAATCTGTTGACGTTCCACCACATGCAGTAAGAAGTGGAACCATAATCAATAATAGTAAAGCGATTACATTTAAAACTTTTCTCATTAAAGATCCTCCCCTTTTTATCAATCTGTAAATCTATTATAAAATATAATTGAAACCGCTTTTAAATGAGTAAAATATCCTACATGAAATATGTATGACTAAGATAATTATAAGGTAAATGGATATAAGTGTAAATTATAATTAACAGATAAAAAAATGCCAAGGAAAAGGATTTAAGTAAATTCACCAATTCCCGGTAGATTTACATCAATTTATTTGAAAGTTTTCACAATCCGAACTATAAATTCACCAATCCCTTCAAAAATTTCATCATATGCGGAGTATGTTCACCAATTATACAGTAATTTTCACCAATCCCTATCATGCACCACTTACTGTTCCAATAAATTTACATAATCAGCTGGGCGATCCGCATTCATAACGAATTGAAGTTCGTATTGGCCAATTCATAAATATTATTATTTTCGTCTGTATTACCAATCTCCACGCCTTTTTTTGTCATAAACACATGACAATTGTTACATTTTCTTGTTTTAACCCGAATTCTTGTACTTTTTATGTATAATAAGAAGGTAAAATTTTTGGTTAAGGGAGGATACATAACAATGGAATGGGTATTAGCCATTTTATTTGGTGCAGCAGTTTTGCTGCTCATTTTGTCGTTTTTACAATCGATGAAAACATCATCAAAGTTGGAACAACAAATGGATCAGCTTTCATATTCTTTATTGGATGATATACATCAGCTAGAACAGAAAATTAGGAATCTTGAGATAGATGCGGAAATCACTGCACAAGAAGCAGGTATATTACCGGCCACTTCAGAGCAGCGCCTCTTGTTACGCGACATGCTTGACTTACATAAGCGTGGATACTCATTTGATAGCATTGCAACGAAAAAACAGTTGAACAAGAATGAAGTAGACAGTATGCTTGCCCCCTACATAAAGGCAAAGGATGAAAGGAGCAAAGTTGCCCAATGACATATAAATCAATGCGCAGCTTTGCCGGCGGACTAATTGTAGCGGCAAGTATGTGTGGCGCGGTATACTATTTTGGTCCTAACGAAGCAGATAACGCACAAGCCGTGGAAAAACCATCGATAGATGAGATGAAAAGTATGCTAGTTTCTGAAGGCTATGTCATCCATTCAGAAGAAGAGTGGCATGAGCAGGAAGCTGCCGTTAAAGCAGCTAAAGATAGCGCACAAGAAAAAGAAAAGCCAGAAGAAAAGGTAGAAGAAAAAGCGGGAGAAGTAAAAGAAAAGATTATATACCGCACAATGGTAACCGTAACTCCAGGCATGACCAGTATTGATGTTGGTAAAGCTCTCGAGCGAGCAAAGATTATTGATAGCGGAATGAAGTTTTTTAATGAAGTTGAAAAGCAGGGTTTGTCGAAAGATTTACGTCCTGGTACATTTGAAGTAGAAAGCGGAATGACGATGAAAGAAATTATATCGATCATCTTTAAATAGTCTTATCTCAAACGACCAAAAGCCACGAGAAATGGCTTTTAGTCGTTTTTTAATATTTTGATTGTCCTCACAAAGGAGCCAGCGCGCCCAAACGATTCTGGAATTACACTATTTTCAAATGATAAATGATGATTACCTTTTCTTTCCTTTACCTAACTTTAAAAACATATCTTTAAAAATATCATCCCGATGAACATAATAAGCATATCTAATAAAATGCCTTGAATCATTAAAGCTCCAAGTGACTTGATCCGTTAAGATAGGGCTATGTACCAGTTGCGTAGGAACAGACTTGTCGATTATAAGATAGGCAATGGCCGAAATATCCCAAATCACTTTAGAATAAGCGAAATGATCGTCATGATATTCTTCGAATCTTTTAGCTAAGAAATCTCCAATTTCCCCTTGTCCAGCAACAAAATTCTTAATCTCTGAAAGGGTCGTGTGTAGATGGGACGTTACCCCCATAACAGGAATAAGCACTAGTGGAAGCCCGCAATCAAGAACTAATTGTGCTGATAAAACATCTTGCTGTAAATTGAATTCCTTTGTATCCTCCCAATGCAAAGCATGGCCACCTAGCCATACAACAACAATTCTCTCAATGATTTTTGGCTCAATTAAAATGGCTGATGCAATATTTGTGAGCGCACCTATTGCAACCACATATAAAGGATCATCCTCCGAAGACTTCATAGCTCTTTCAACTAAATCCAATGCAGCTTCACTATGATACGGACTGCTAACGTTATCTAAAAATCCTGTTGAACCCTTATAAACAAAGTTCTCCGATGAGATATTTAACCTTCTCAATATCCTCAATATTTCATCATAACTTTTTTCCATTCCATCTTCGGGACCTTCAGATTTATCATTATAAAAAGGCGCTGCATAAATCGCTTCAACACTCAATCTTTCTGGTGACTGAAGTGCATAAACAATCGCGAATTGATCATCAACTTCATTAAATGTATCCGTATCAAGTACCATACGTACTATTGTAGATGAAGATGGTGGAGTTAGTTTTCTAATAATCGTTTCTGGATTCATAATTGGAAAATTCATGTTCTCGTTCCTCCCTAAGTCAACTATAAAACGTTCTAGAAACTCTCGAAAAGGAAATATTAATCTTACAAATGCATTAGCCCCAAAAGATGATATTCTCTATTAAGTTCATCTCTCGAACCTTTCTCTAATATCTTGTTCGCCTCCTTTGAATGCCATGCACCGAAACAATTTATAGCTATGAAACTACTTCCACTCCAATTTCGGCAAAATATCCTTCTGAAGTTCGCACATTTCATCAATCATGGCACATGCTTGATAATAGCTAGGTGCTTGTGGATCGAGTAAGATTGCTTGCAATAGTTTTGTTTTCGATTGTTCTACAAATGCCTCAAGTAAGAGTTTATGGATTGTTCCTTGAATATGAATCGTTCCAATAATGGCGGTTGGCAATTCAACGGTCATTGGTATTAGCTTAATTCCCTGTCCGTTTACAATCGCTTGCGTTTCCACAACCATGTCATCAGGAAGCCCTTTAATAGCACCATTATTTTGCATATTGACTGAGTTTAGTTGAATTTCATCATCGAAAAAGATCGACTCAATAATCGGAATCGCATATTCATTACTTTTTTGAACCTTATCTTTATCAAATTTAAACGTCTCTTCAATCCATTCTTCTTGGGTCATATCATCTGGGAACAGCTCTTTATCCAATGTATGGCCACTCGCGGAATAGATAAAATCCGGTACTCTCGAGTCTTTTTCCCATAACTTTTCTCTTATTGGGTCATAGCGATACTGCAACGACAACCCTGCGTAAAAATCATCAGCGTATGAGACGTATTCCCCAATATGGTTTGTCCCTGGATAAGGATAGTAACCATAAGTTCGATACATAGTTCTGGAAAGTCCGATATGATCAAATTGCGCTAAGCGATCTGCCTTCTTTTCTTTTTCATTAAATAACGGATATAAATCTTCCCCTGTTTTTTTGTTCCAAATCTTTGTGAAGAACCCAAAATGGTTCAACCCTCCACCTTCAAACCCAATATCCTCCCTATCCATTTCTAAAAACTGCGAAATTTGATCGATTCCCATATCCAATCCATGGCATAGACCTACCATTTTAATGGACGTTAATTTTGAAATGGCTTCAACTAGCTTTGCCTCGGGATTCGTAAAATTAATAATCCAAGCTTCTGGACAAACCTTTTCCATCGTTCTAGCAATTTTTAGCATAGGACCAAGATTTCTCAATGTGTGGAACATAGATCCTGGACCGCCATTTTCTCCATAAATCTGTTTGCTTCCATACCTGCGAGGAATATGAAAATCTTGAGACCAGTAAAAATATCTGTTTACCTCAATGGCTACTATGACAAAATCAGCTCCTGTGAGAGCTTCTTCTAAATTTGTTGTTTGAGTAATTTTTGCTGGATGTGAAAAAGCAGAAAACATTTCAGTCGCATATGTATACGTTCGATTTAAATTCTCTTCAACTATATCCATCAAAGCGATTTCAAGATCCACTTGATATTTCAAGCGTTCTGATAAGACTATATCTTGTAGGGCTCCTAGAGCAAAAGATAAACTCCCAGCTCCAACTAACGTTACTTTCAATTTTTTCATACTAAATATTCTCCCTTTTTATATACTTGGCTGCATCTGAATCTATGTAGAAATCAATATGGTGATACCCGAGCAACTCTTGTGCAGGCAACTTAGCCCCTTGATTCATGAATATTTCTTTTACAATGACAGCCTTATGCTCACCTGTGATTGCCACGACTACTCGTTTACTACTGATAATTTGCTGTAATCCAAGTGTGATGCCTTCTTCTAAATGCGTCGGTTGATTAAAGTATTTTTGAGCTACTGTCTTCGTTGTTTCCGATAATGTTACAATCGAACTATGATTTAACATAGGACACCCCGGTTCGTTTAACCCTATATGGCCATTCATTCCGACACCCATTAAACTAAACGAAATTGGGTTCTCATTCATAAAATCATCAATTCTTATACATTCTTCTTGCAAGTCTTGCGAGTTTCCATTAAAAAAATGAATTTGTTCTTCATCTAACTGTAAAAGTGAAAATAAATCCTTGTTCAACATTTGAAAGCAGCTTCCTTCAGAATCTCGACTGATTCCTACCCATTCATCTAAACTGACGATTTTTATTTTCTTCTTTTTTTCTTTACCGACGATTTTGGCAAACTGTTGATAACTTTTTTGGGGTGTGCTTCCTGAAGCCAAACAAAAAACAGGATTTACTTCATTCATTAAACAAACGTTCATTTCTTCAGCAATTTTATTTGCAACCGCCTCTGCATTTTCAAATATTTTAATCATCATTTCTACTCCCTGAACTAATTTTTAGATCTCTTGTTGTAACCATAGGAATTCATAGTTAATTACCAATAATATCGAAAAAAAGACGGATTCATCGTGAATCCATGCTTCCTTCACGATGAATCCGGTAGTTCTTGATTTCTTTGTAACCCTTGCATTCATTCCGACGGAAATGGATTGCGTTAAACAATTTGTTTTCTATACCTATACGTTTTAACCAGCCGAATATACTTGCTTTCCCGCTTTATAAGTTTGCACAATATCCACTTGATTTCCATTCCATTGAATAACAACCAAGTCAGCTGGAGCATTATTGCAAAGCCCTTCTTTTGTAGCTAGTCCCATAAAATTCGATGGCCGAATCGATGCCATTTCCCAAGCTTCATATAAAGTAGCGAGACCACTTTTATAAAGATGAACAATTCCATCCTTTAACATTTGTGCGGAGCCTGCCAACAAATTTGGATTGTCTTTTATATGAAGCTTGCCTTCAGGCGTTAAAACAACTTCCCCACCTATATGGGTTTTATATTCACCGGGTGCTAGTCCACTTAAATATACAGCATCACTAACAAGCATGGAACGATGCCCTTTTACTTTGATTGCAACTTTCAAAAATGACTCTGGCAAGTGAAAACCATCTGCAATAAGACATGTCCACAACTCATCCTGTGCCAATTGCTCCCAAAGATAATTGGGATGGCGGGGCAACATTAGGTGTGCACCATTTCCGAGGTGGGTTGACATCATAGCTCCAGCTTCCACGGCTTCCTTTATTTGCTCTGTAGTGGCAGCGGTATGTCCTATTGAAACAACAACATCGGATTCCACACACTTCTCAATAAATTCAATCGAGCCTGGCCATTCCGGGGATATTGTAATGATTTTAATTTTCCCATTTGCTGCTTCCTGCCATCTTTGAAAAAGCTCCCAATCCGGGGCTTTCACAAATTCTTTTCCATGTGCTCCCCTAGGCCCATCTTCAGGTGAAATAAATGGACCTTCAAGATGAATTCCCGGGATGCATGTATCCATAAAATGATCATTCTCACAAACCATAGCAATCGTTGCCATTGCTTCTTCAATTGCCTCATCGCTATTCGTAATCACTGTAGGGTAAAAGGAAGTCACTCCTTCTTTCCAAACTGCTTCTGTTATATGTCTAACAAGGTCTTTTGGAATTGGCAACGTATTAAAGTCATATCCTTTGTATCCGTTAATTTGTAAATCAACGAGCCCTGGTGCAATGTAAAAAGGTGAATTGTTTTTTTCACTAGTGATTTGCTTAATCCTTTCTCCTTCAATCGTGACGGAAATTGGTTCACCAGTAGCAAAGTGATTTCCTTTTATTTTCATATACCGTACGATTCCTTATCTAAAAAAAGGATACAATTCGGATGACGTCGCAAAATCGTAGCAGGATTTTCTGTAGATACCGGTCCCTCCAACAGTCCTCTCACTGCATGTCTTTTTGTTGGACCCGGAACCATACAAAATAAAAAGTTTCCAGACATTAAAGTTGGAATCGTTAAAGTAATTGCATGAGTAGGCACGTTTTCAATTGTAGGAAAACAACCATCGTTTACCTGTTGCTGTCTGCAAACCTCATCCAACTCCACGACTTTTATCATTTTAGGATCGTTGAAATCAGCAACAGGCGGATCATTAAAAGCGAGATGACCATTTTCTCCAATTCCTAAACAGATAATATCGATTTCATCTTCTTTAATTAGACTCTCATAGCGTAATAGCTCATCCTTCACATCTTGTGAGCTATCGATAAGATGAACTGCTCCTGGTTTCACATCTTCAAAAAGGTGAGTCTTTAAAAAGGTTCCAAAACTTTGTGGGGCACCAGCCTCTAGACCAATATATTCGTCCATATGGAATGCGACTATACGATTCCAATCAATATCCGAATCTTTCTTCAAATTTTCAAAGAATTCATTTTGGGAAGGAGCTGCCGCAAAAACCATTCGAACTGTATCCTTCTTTACCAAAAGTTCTTTTATCTTAGCCGAAACTTTAGTTGCTGCTGCTTTTCCTAATTCCGAGCGAGTCTCGTAAACCTGGACGACTAAGTTTTCCACCTGTTCCACCGCTATACTCATTTTTCAACCTCGACTCCCAATATTTTTTGCAAACCATCCAACGTCATTTGCGTGCCTTCTTTTGCTGTCCCACCTTCTGGAATATAATGCGTCTCTATCGTAAAAAGCCCCTCGTACCCATCGTTTCTTAGTGCTTGAAGCTGGTCCGCAAAAGGAACCGTTCCTTCCCCGATTGGCACACACTTACCAACGAAAGCATCCTTCAAATGGACATGACCAATCAGTCCTCTCACTTGATCATATCCTTTTGGAAACGCAGGAGATCCACCGTAGGCTTCATTTCCTGGGTCCCATAAAACCTTTAAGTTAGGAGACGCAACCTGACGAACAAAATTTGCAACTTCAACAGCGTAACCACCATTACATGAGTTTTCGTTCTCTAGTAACAATAACACTTTATTTTCTTCCGCCATCCTAGCTGCCCTTGTTAAATATTCAATAATCTCATCCTCATATGTTAAAGGGTTTTCCTCCCGCCAAAAAGAAAAAATTCTAATTTTATCAGCCTTTAATTTCTGGCAGATTTTGATGACTCTTTCTAATTTTGAAAAATGGTTTTCGACGCTATCTTCTTCCTGTCCAAACGTATCTCCAGAAGCAACAACTCTTGAAGGATCAAGGGCACACTTGAAAATAGGTGAAGCGATTGCCGAAACGAATAAACCTCTTTTTTCTACTTCATAAAGCAATTCATCTAACTCTTGATCCGAAAAATCAGCTATATTTCTCCCATTTACCATCCGAATCTCCACATGCTTCAAGCCGTTATTTTCCGCCCAGTCCAGCGCTTCTGTTATGTTTTGTGATACCTCGTCTGTCAACACTCCCAGTCGGTTAAAAATCAATTCATTCACTCCTGTCTATAGTTTTACGGTTTTTCCCGTTTCACGACTTTCATTTGCAGCTTCTATAAATCTAGTTATCTCCAATGTTTCTATGTAGTTGATTGGAGACTTTCCGGTTCTGAAAAATTGGATAATCTCTTCTAAAAGTGATGCATAAAAAGGTTTTTTATCAGCATCTACATCAACGAATTGCGTTCCTTTTTGACGATGAATCAATGCGCCAAATGAAGAATTACCAATCCGATTTCCCCGAATACTTCCAATCCGTCCATCCTTCCATTCTCCAACAATCAAATCATGATCATCGTTTTTCGTCACGGTTACTTTTTCACATCCCGGACCAAACGCACGGTAAAGCATTTCCACCGTATGAATGCCATACCAAAACAGACCGTGAGTTGCCTCCATTGCAAGCGGTCCATAGCAATCAACTCCATAAATGTTTCCACCTTCATCTTCTTCAAGCGCTGCCGTTAATCCTTCAGAATATCGAAGCGAAGAACAACTCATGACAGGAGTCCCGAATTGCTCTGCCAATTGAAAAATTTCCTTCGCATCTCGTGATGAAGTAGCAAAAGGTTTATCAATAAATGTTGGTTTCCCAAACGGTGCGATTTTACGAAATTGTTCAAGATGTACACGACCATCTACAGACTCTAGCAAAATCGCATCACACTCATTTGCAACCTCTTCAGGAGTCTGAACGATTTTAATACCAAAATTATCACGCATCTCCGCAGTAAACCCTTCCACACGAGTGTGACTAAATTCCATATCGTCAGATCCGCCCGGGAACGCGACGACCACTTCTCCTCCTGGAACATGATGATCATGTTTCGAATCATTCAGCAGTTTTGTAAAGGCGATAACGTGTGACGTATCCAGCCCAATCATTCCAATTTTAATGTTGCCCACGAGAATCATCTCCTTTTAAGCATTAACTTTAACTTCTTTACCTGTTCTTGAAGATTCATAGATCGCTAAAATTAAATCAACCGCTTTTCGGGCTTCTTCTCCCGGCACAAATGGCTCGCGATTTTCCCGAACAGCATGAATGATATCGTCGACAAAAACAAAATGCCCCTCATCAGAAATGGCCTTCGGATCACTGCCTCCGCCTTCACTGTTCCCAACCTTCGGAATCGTTTCATCACCATCAAGGAATTTCCATTGCTGGAACCCGCTATCGGAAAAAATAATCGAACCATTTTCCCCATGAATTTCAAACCGTGTTTCCTGTCCAGGGTAAACAGAAGTGGTCCCTTGAATGACCCCAAACGCTCCATTTTTATATTTAACTGCAATGACAGCAGTATCTTCTACTTCAATATCTCTAACTAAGGGAGCGGTATAGGCAAATACAGACTCAACCTCTCCGACCATCCACTGGATAAGGTCAATCCCGTGTACTCCTTGATTCATCAAAGCCCCACCACCATCTAATTCCCAAGTTCCTCTCCAACCAGCACTCTCGTAATATTCCGGACTGCGATAGTACTTTAAATAAGCATCACCAAGAACCAGCTTCCCAAGTTTCCCTTCTTGAATCGCTTTACGCGTAATGATGGCTGCATCCAACATCCTTCTTTGGAATACTCCCCCCAATTTCACATTATGTTCCCTACATGCCACAATCATTTCAGTCATTTTTTCCTGAGTAATATCTAACGGCTTTTCACATAGCACGTGTATCCCTGCCTTCGCTGCCGCTATGGTTACCTCCGCATGAAGTCCGCTTGGCACACAGACAGAAACGATATCAATCTCTTCTTTTTCAAACATGTCTTCATAGTCTGTATACGTTTTCGAAACCGAAAATTCCTCAGCAAGGTGCTCTGCTTTTTCTTTTTTAATATCACAAATGGCCACTATTTCAGCTTCATTGTTAGCTGTAATCGCCTTTGCATGAAAAGGGGCAATCACGCCTGCTCCGACAATGGCGAATTTCATTTTACTTGTCATAAGAGACACTCCTTTAGTATTAGAATTCATAACTTTAAGGCGCTTTCTAAATGGAATATTGGGAAAATCATTCTATTCATCGTATTCTATTTCCTCATAGAGACATTCTATATCGACAAAATAAATTCCTTTAAAAATTTGTATGCAGATTTTGAGAGTACATGATTTTTAATAAAAAACATTACTTGTTCTATTAAAAAATATTGCCAAATGCTAGGGTTCCAATTAAATTAAAAATATCTGTATAAAAAGGGGAAACGATTACAATGAACAAGATATGGATCATTAAAATTTGTTTAGCTTTAGCGTTATTAATTACGGTATATAATTTTTTCATCACCGACAATCCCGATAAAACGGCAACAGGTATTATTCTGGTCCTACTCATCATTGTCAACGCACAAACAAGTTTAAAGCGCTAGTAGGATTAAAACGCTCTACTAAACTCGCATAAAAGTTACTGAATCCAATGTTGGGCGGTCTTGTACACTTTCTTTACTAAAGAAGAATACAATCAATCTATATTATTAAGGCAAAAATCATCCTTTAATGGGTTTATATGTTTTTAATTTAGAAAAGAAATCAATTTTCTTTAAAAACAAACAATCCTATTTCCATTAACATGAAAAGTCCAAAAAAATGAGCGCCAAATTAATTTGGCGCTTTAGTTAACCTTTTATCCACTTTTATAGTAGCTTAACTACTAGGAATACAAAAATTATGAGGGGTGTCCTACGCACGAAATTCTTCTATCACATTCCCAAGGTTTTTTGCTAAATCGTCTAGTGAGCCCGCTTCTTTTGCTACTTCGTCAATAGAAGCTATTTGTTCTTCTGTGGAGGCAGCAACCATTTCCGTACTTGCTGCAATTTGTTGGGAAATAGAAGTGATTTGCTCCATGTTCTCTGCCATATCGTTTGCTCTTTCACTTACTACACTCACAACATTCACTACTTCTTTTGCTTCATTTAACACTTTTTCAATCGAAGCCGCAATGTCATCAAAGGCGATTTCCGACTTTTCGACCATGCCCATTCCTTCTGTTAAAACTTCTGCTCCTCTTGTCATCGATTGAACAGCATGTTCCGTCTCCACTAAAATGGTTTCAATAATATCCCTGATTTGAAAAGTAGATTCCGCTGTTTTTTCCGCAAGCTTTCTGACTTCGTTCGCAACTACAAGAAAGCCTCTTCCATGTTCCCCTGCACGAGTAGCTTCAATAGTTGCATTTAAGGATAGCAAATTCGTTTGATTGGCAATTTCACTAATTAAGTTCACGATTTGATCAATCTGTGCTGACTTTTGCCCTAAGGAATATATTTTTTCTGCAGCATCATTTACGGTTGTTTGACAATAAGTCATTTGCTCTACTGTCCTATTAACTAATTGGTGCCCGTTATTGGCTTTCTCATTTGCTTCGTTAGCTGATATTTCGACTGTACGAATAGAAGATTCAACACGATGAATGCCAGTAGATATTTCAGACATATTTTCTGCACTTTCGATGGATGATTGAACTTGGTTATCCATACCAACAGCGACTTCACCTACTGCTGCTGCAATTTGTTCAGTGACAAGTTTGGCATCATTAGAAGCCGCTCGTAGATTTCCGGAGGTTGCTGTTACAGAAAGTGTACTCTTTTCTAAATGTCCGATTAACGTATGGAGACTTCCAATCATATGGTTAAAGCCCATCAAGAGTGCTTCAATCTCTTTCGCAAAAGAATTCTCTTGAATTTTTCCCTGAAAATCTCCTTTAGCTACATTTTCCATTGATCTCTTTAATAATGAAATCGAAGAAACCATTTTATGTATGATAATAAATACCAAAATAGTTGCTATAAAAATAGAGATTAGCGTCATTAAAATAGTAATGTTTCGATACTCATAGACAGGCTGTAAATAATCACGATCATAAAGTGCGATTACATATAACGAATCATCCATTTCAACTTGATAGGCCAAAGAAACAGTTAAGCCCTCAACATGATATATTCCTTGTTTTTGTTTATACATTTTCTCAATTTCTGCTTGAGGTATAGTAGGAATTTCACTTTTAAAGCCCTTAAATGGGACGATTTTCCCTTCTTTTGTAACATGAAATTGCATCGGTTTCACATTACTTTCTGTAAATGCGTTTGCATTTTGTTGAAGAGCATACGCCAGCTTCCTGTCAAATTCTTTTTTAGAAGCCGATGATTTAAGCATCGTAATTTTTTCCGTCAAAACCTCTGCTGAAGAACGGAGTTGCTGCGCAATCGCATTCTTCGTTAATTGCTTATTTTTTTCATAGCTCACATATGCAATGCTGATAGAAGATAATGAAATGACGAACATAATAGGAATAACCAACAAAGTTTGTAAACTCAATCTCAACTTGATTCTTCTAGTATGTAATTTTTTCAATTGGTCCACTCGTTTCTTCACATAGTTAATTGTGTATGTAAAAGGACTTTATTCCTATTACCATTAAAGACCATAAAGATTAATTTTATGTGAAGACTGTGTAAAGTTTATATGTAGAATGATTGGAATACAAAGAAATAAAAAAGTCCATCTCGGCATTAGAGATAGTTTCACCATTTTGCCCAACTCAACAATCATAGCTAAGACGATTAAAAATTATATTCAACGATTCACGGCAGTTTCTTAGCAAAAAAAAATAGCTTCTATATCAAATATATTTATTATATTACAACTACCACTTGATTCCTTTCATTTGCTTTCGCCTTATATAATGCCGAGTCAGATCTGTCTATTAATTTCAGGACTTTACCCCATTAAATTCTGATACACCTATCCTCATCGTGACTCGTATAGGTGAATATTCTTCCGACAGTAGACATACATCTATACCTTTTAGACCAACGTTACATATGATGTTTTAATTATCACTGTTCTATAAATAACAACATGATTTCTTATGGTTCATGACAAAAAGCTCGATATCTCCCTCGTACAAAAATATTTTAAAAGAATCTTAGAGACTTATAAACATGGAGGTCCACATTAAGATTTTAATTGAAAAGAGGATAGAAAAACCCGTATGGTACATATCATCTTTATCTAATCTCCTGCGATTTTTCATGCGTTATTTTTCTTTTTTTCGCTCGTTTCCAGATCACCATAATGTCGCAGTACCAATACGAGTTTGCTACACTAGCCCTCCTTTCAAAAACATATAATTGTTCATACTCCATTCATTCTACTCCAGTTTTCATCGGAATATTTGCATTGATCCCGAATGTCTATCTTTTTTTGTGCAAAAAAGGAATCAGTCATAAGTTGGTAGAGATTTGAACTCTCTACTTACACAATTAATTTCTAAACAAGGAGGATCTCTATTGAAAAAAATTCTTTTATTATCTTTTACGTTAATGTTTTCTGTCATTATGATCATCGGTTGTTCTAAAGAATCTTACGGTGGAAAAGAACCTAGTGCTAAGGAAGTCGACGATGGTTCAAAAAGAATGACGATCTCGCTAATGGTACCTGTGCAACAGGGAGGCGGTTGGGAAGACAAAAATCACCCGACCATTAAGTATGTTGAAGACAAATTTAATATTATCTTAGATATTCGCTGGGTACCTGGGGGCAAAGAATATAGAAAAACTTTGAACAGCTTAGCTGCCTCCAAAGATTTACCTGACATGTATTTTTTAAATGAACCTGTTCAGTTTCGAAAATGGCAGAAGAATGGAGCTTTTGTTGATTTGAAGCCTTATTTAAAAGAATTCCCGAAGTTAGAAAGTGAATTTTCACAAGATGCAATGGATGTGTTTAATGAACCAGGAAAAATTTACGGATTCCCTAAATACACGATGAAATACGATAACGCTTTATGGGTTCGAAAAGATTGGCTGGACAAATTGGGTATTCCCATTCCAAGTCCCGAGGAATTTACAATTGAAAAGTTTTATGAAATCTCAAAAGCTTTTGTGGAACAAGATCCAGGTGGAAATGGAAAAGGCGGCACAGTTGGTTTCACAAATGAATTTGGTACATCGACGGGTTTAGGTAAAAATCGAAACGCCTTTCTTCAAGCAGCTTTTGGGATTGCTTATGAGTGGAAGGAGCAGGACGGTAGATTAGTAAAAATGGAGGAACAAAACGAGGAATGGAAGGGTCTTTTAACCTTCTTAAGTAAAGCTTACGAAGAAAATGTATTTGATCACAACTTCGCAACCAATGTTGGAAGTGATATTGAGGCATTAGTAGAAGGAAATAAAATCGGCTGGGAGATCGCTGGTCCCGGCGATATTAAACAAAAAGAGAAAGTATTAAAACAAATTGTGCCAGAGGCGGAATTCGTTATGATTCCTTATCCACCTAAAGGTCCTAAAGGTGAATCAGGTTTGTTGGTTACAGTACAAGGACGAGGAAAGCTAGTTTTGAATGCCAATATGGAAGAGGAAAAAATTCATCGTATTTTAGAATGGCTAGATTGGTGGATTACGGAAGAAGGTACGAGAGTGATGAAAGATGGTCCCGAAGGAGAGATTTGGGAGAAAAACGCAGATGGCAAAGTTGTCCTAACAGAAAAAGGGATGGAATATGAGAATCAAATTAATCTATTAAATAACTGGATATTCCGTGCGGCCAGGGATGACTTCAATATTCATGGATGGACTCCGGAAGAAGAACAATACGATGCTGATTTCCAGAACGTAGTTGATCAATATGCTTCAGAATGGAAAGATGCAGGAGATCTTTATGCGATTAATTCTCCAACTTTCCAACAGCGTTCCAAAGATCTTACAGCTGATTTCAATGAAGGGATCGCCAATATCATTGCCGGAAGAAAGCCGGTTGACTATATTGATGAAGTAATTGCTCGTTGGAAAGCAAACGGTGGAGATAAAATAATCGAAGAGGTAAATAAGTCTTATCAAAAACAAAAAGCCAAAAAGAAAGCGTAAGGCGCCAGTTACCCTCGACAAGCAAATGTTCTGAGGCGCAAATAGTCTGCTCTTTGACTTTTAGCAACTCAAGATATTTGAGCTGGAGCCGATGGCGACTGAAGCTAGAAAAAAAATAAAGGGAAGGGCATCTCGCTCTTCCTTATTAAAATGAAAGAAGCAAGGGAGCAAGTGCAGCCAATGAGATTGAGAACCAATAAATTAACTTCAACGGTGGGAACCCTACCAACACCGATCCGCCCAAAAAAGACTGGATTCAACCTTAAACGCACATGGCCAATTTACATGATGATCCTACCCGGCTTTTTATTTTTTATCATTTTTAAGTATATTCCAATGGTTGGGATTGTCATAGCCTTTCAAAACTATGATCCCATTCAAGGCTTTTTGGGAAGCAGTTGGGCAGGGTTCGAAAACTTTGAAAGACTTTTTACAACAAGGAATTTCTGGCCGTTAATGGCGAACACGATTATCCTAAGTGCTCTCGATATTGTATTTTTCTTTCCAATGCCAATTATTTTAGCCATTTTATTAAATGAAGTAAGACGAAAGTGGTTTAAAGCTGTGACACAGACCATCTTTTTTGCACCACATTTTTTATCTTGGGTCGTTATTGTGGCTATAACCGTTGTGCTATTTGCTGCACGAGATGGGGGAGTCAATATCCTTCTGAGAGACTTAGGATTTAATACAATTGAACCGTTAACAACACCAGCTGGTTTTCGAATTACTTGGATATTACACAATATTTGGCAAGGAACCGGTTGGGGAGCGATTATTTTTTTGGCAGCAATCTCGGGGGTAAATCCCAATTTATATGAAGTTGCCTCGATTGACGGAGCTGGGAGACTACGGCAAATGTGGCATATTACGTTGCCAGCCATACGCGGTGTAATCATTGTCTTATTTATTTTACGATTAGGCGCATTTATGGATATTGGGTTTGAACATGTATTATTATTGCAGAATCCGTTAAATATGCAGACTTCAGACATATTTGATACGTATATTTATCGGACAGGTATATTAATGGGGAACTTCAGTTATACGACAGCTGTAGGAATTTTTAAAGGGGTTATAGGTCTTATCCTAGTTGTCGGAGCCAATAAAGTGGTTAAAAAGCTCGGGGAGGAGGGGATTTTTTGATGGCAAAGTACAACCCACAAGGACGGAATGTAGTCCTTGAAATAATGGTGTATGGCCTACTTATTATCGGGGTAATCATCATCATACTCCCGATCCTCTACGTTGTAATGACTTCTTTTGCGACAGAAAAGGAATATTTAACCCATCGCTTTTTTATTTTTCCACATGAATTTACTTTGGAAGGCTATCGCTATTTATTGCAGAATGAATCTTTTTTGAGAGCGTTTTGGAATGCAGTTGAAATAACGGTCGTTGGTACATTCATCAACATTATCCTCACAACTTTAATGGCCTACGGTTTATCCAAAAAATTTATTAAAGGTCGTGCCTTTCTTAATTTTATCGTCGTGTTCACATTGATCTTTTCAGGTGGGATGATTCCAACTTATTTAGTTGTCAATAGCTTGGGACTGTTGAACACATATGGGGCACTTTGGTTTTCTACAGCGATTGCACCGTTTAATTTGATTGTGATGCGCAGCTTTTTTACTAGACTTCCAGATGAATTATTTGATTCCGCACGAATTGATGGTGCCGGTGAATGGCGTATACTTTTCACTATTGTACTTCCATTATCAAAACCAGTAATTGCAACGTTCACTTTATTTTACATGGTCTATAATTGGAACACGTATTTCCACGCCATTTTATATTTAAACGATAATAATAAATGGCCATTGCAAGTTTTCTTAAAATTGATGCTTGTGAAAGGGGATGCCGATTTAGGGCAACAGGAAATCCAAGGTGTCAACTTCACTCATTCAGCAAGAATGGCGGCCATTCTCATAACTGCCATTCCACTGTTATGTGTTTACCCCTTTTTCCAAAAACATTTTTACAAGGGAATGTTGCTTGGATCTATAAAAGATTAGTCTTAGCGGAAATGCATCGCGGCATAACTTCATGATATGTCACAATGATTTCGTGGCATCGGATGGATTCGCGGGTATCATTACATGAAAATCACAATTATTCCACACAGGGTCGTTCTCCTAATTATATAGAGATGACCCTAAATTTTAAAATTCAATGCCCGTTTTCATAAATCCCTTTGGCAGCCCGAAAAAAAGCTTAGGCGGCACAACTAGCAATTAAGCTAGTTGTGTCGCCTAAGTGTCCTCCTAAGAAAAAAGACACCGCTAAGTTGTTAAAAGCAGTGAAGAATTTTAAGCTTAATAATTCACCTTTTTTCTTTTTAGATGGTTGAACAATACGGTTAGTTACATAGGGGAAATCATCGTTATTCAAGACCTATAACTTCTAAAAATACGGGCATTATGTACCTAATGTGAAGGCAAACATTATAAATACATCCTATACGTAAAATTTATTATTGATCATTTAATTCCTTATGTAAAAAACACACTATCAATGTGCAAAGATATGACTTTAGTACTATCACATTAGCAATAAAGTAACTTTTACATAAAAATATTTTTATTCAGCAACAACCACTTGATTCCTTCCATTTTCTTTAGCCTTATATAATGCAGAGTCAGCTCTGTCTATTAATTTCAGGACTTCTCCCCCATTATATTCCGATACACCCATACTAATCGTTACTTGTATAGGTTCATGATTATATTCAAAAGGAGTTTCGGCAATCAATTTTCGTAATCTATCAGCTACCTTTTCAGCTGTATTAATAGTGGTTTCAGGTAAAAAGATAGCAAATTCTTCTCCACCAATTCGAAAAAAAGTATCCGAGCCTCTTATTTCATTATTGATAGTCTTCGTCAATTCTTTTAAAACATAATCCCCACAAGGATGGCCATAATGATCATTAATCTTTTTAAAATGATCAATATCAAAGAAGATTAATTGAAGAGGTTTCCCTGATTTTAAATATTGTGAAGCGGTACCTTCTAAGAAAAGATCAAAATATCTTCGATTATAGATTCCTGTAAGCGGATCGTGAACAACCAATTCATGTAATTTATCGGTCATCATTTTAACTTTTATTCGATAATAAGCAACGCAAAATAATATAATAGTGTTCACCATTGGATTCATGATCAATATTTTTAACCGCACAGCACTCGAATCGCCAATATCTAAAAAATAGTATTGAGTGATGATTTCAATACCTATATACCCAATAATGGTAACAATTGCTATGGCTCGCTTTGGGTATGTAATGATAATAAGGAAGCCGGGAATAAATAAAAGTGACCATAAAAATGTATAGGCTTCATCATTAAAGAATAATAGTGCGAGAATAATAGGTAAAAGTGTAGTGAAGATAATTACCCCGAGAATTGTATACTTATGCATTTGTATTCCTTTCATACAGTAGTCAATCTAAAATTTCTATTTGTGTTTAAAGAAAGTATTAATATCTGTTATGATAAATCGACAATCTGGCAATATTGGGTTCTTCCGAAGTCTAACCGTTAGAGTATTGATCACTTTAGCGATTTCATCTCGTTCTTGTTCCTCTATCATAAATTCCATCCCGTAATGATACACATCATCATATAATTCTTTGATCCAAACAATTTTCCCAATAAATTCAACAATCTCTCCTAGTATTTCCGTTTCAATGCTTAATATCATGTCGGGACGTGCGGCGATTTTTATGTCAGAGACAAAACCTAAACCACCTATACTAAGATCTTGAATTAGAACTTCCGTCTTGCCTAATGATATGTCTTTTCCCATAAATTTGATTATGGTCATGTCTGCAGAAAGTGGGTGATGTAAATTTAGTCGGAAATATTTTCGTCTATTTGTAAAATCTTCGATAACCTTTTTATTTTGTAAATTGATATCTATTTTCCCCTTTTTCAGTAGTTCTTTAAATTCTTTTGCTTTAACAGGTCTACTATAAAGATATCCTTGCACTTGATTACATTTGTGTTCGCGGAGGAATGTTAATTGATCCTCTGTCTCTACCCCCTCAGCAATTACGTTAATGTTAAGACTATGAATTAAATTAATGATCCCCTTTACAATCAATTCATCTTGATTGTTTTTACCTATTTCTTTAATAAACGTACTATCAATCTTAATGGTATCGACTTTGAATTGTTTTAAATAAGATAGAGCTGAATATCCTGTACCAAAGTCATCAAGTGATACTTTTAATCCTAATTCACTTAATTGGCGGATTACTTCAATCGCCAATTCTTCATTTTCCATCAAAGAGGTTTCTGTAATTTCAATTTCTAAAAATTGTGGGTCTAATTGAACGTCTTTCAGAATCCTTTCAATGCTTTTTACAAATTCTTTTTGCATAAATCTTTTAGCCGAAATATTGACGGCAATCGGGACTATTTTCAGGCCTTCTTCTTGCCATTTTTTATTTTGCCTACAAGCTGTTTCCTTCACCCACGTACCAATTGGGATGATTAATCCGGTATCTTCCGCTAATGAAATAAATTCTTTAGGAGACACAAGATCCCATACAGGGTGATTCCACCGTATAAGAGCTTCTGCGCCTATGATCTGATTCGTATGGATATCAATTTTAGGCTGATAATATAATTCAAATTCTTTCATATCCATTGCCTTATGAAGGCTATTTTCTATGGAGAAAGCTTTAAACGTTTTGATATCTTTTACAGAGGAATAAGCTTTATATTGATTTTTTCCTTCTACTTTAGCGAGATTCAATGCAATGTCAGCACTTTTCATCAGTGATTGGACATCTTCCCCATCTTCTGGATAGTTACACAGCCCAATACTAGCCGTGATAAATAATTCATATTCATTAATGAAAAAAGGATTATCCATAGAATCAATAATCTTTTTGGCTATACTAAAAGTCTTTTCAAGTTTTGTATTTGGAATGAGAATAGAAAATTCATCGCCACCTATTCGTGCTAAAAACCATTCTTCTTGTAAGAACTTTTTTAAACGGTTAGAAATTTGTATAAGCAACTGATCACCAATTGCAGGGCCTAGCGTTTCATTAATATTTTTAAAACGATCCAATCCTAAATACATAACTACAAAATTATGTTGCAGGGTCCTAGAAATAGTTATATTGTTTCCCAATTCTTCTTCAAACTTGAATCGATTGGGGAGATTAGTTAATTGATCGTAATAAGCTAAGTAATAGTTATTTCTTTCCATCTGTTTACGATCTGTAATATCTCTGCCTATGATAATAAGGGCTTTTTTCGTACCATCTTGATCAAAAATAGGCTTTGATATAACATCAAGTGTTACATTCAGACCATTTTGACGTGAAAAACTCACTTCACTTCGTTCTAATGATCCTAATTCCCACACTTTTTTCTCCTGTTCATAACGCGATAAGAAAAGTTCCCGAAATAATGGTTTTTTTAAGGCAAGTTCAGCAGATGTTTTTCCAATATATTCAGTCTCTTCCAACCCGAAGAGGGATTGAGCATATTGGTTTGCGTTGATCCAACGATCTTGTCCATCCTTAAATATGATCATATCAGGAAACGTGTTAAACAATGTTTCTAATGTTTCATATGTTTCTAACTTTTCAAGTGTGTCAAATAATTCGTGAGTATCATTAACATTATCCTGGTTTTTCAACATGCTCACCTCATCTTATAAAAATAAAAAAAACCCTCCTCCGTTACCGAAAAAGAGTTTAATAGTATGATTTTCGGTAACTGGCTGGCATCGTGTAAAGTCTACACCTTAGCCCCTTTAGCTTTGCGTCATCATCTTTCAATGATTTTGCCTTTTTCTTATATAGAGTTCTAATAGAATATACTAATAGGTATATAGTCCTTTTTATATTAACACATATTTTCCTTTTTGGTTGCTATAATTTTGAAAAAAATGAAATATTTTGTCGAAAATATAGCATTATTAAAACTTTTAATTATTCGCTGACTCTATTTTGGTAGATATTTAGTTATACAAATTGCTAAAACTTTTTGGCTGCCTTCTAATCTTTACAATTATTAATAATCAGGGAGATTTTTTCTATTGAGAAGAAGTTTTATTAAGACGATATCTCTTATAAAATAGTCTTTTATATTGTTAGTTGGATATTTAAAGTTTTTGTTACTCATAATGTCAGTTTGGTCTCGTCGACGTCTGTCCATTTTAGTGCTAATAATTCTCCAATTCTTAAAACTGTGAATGAAAGGGTAGTGAAAATAAAGTTTGTACCCATACAGAATTTAAATGTTTCAACTCTTTTTCTTGAGCCCTTACACTACTAATCTTGACGCTGTGATAGTATGATTTTAACCATTCTTGAGAAAAAGTTTTAAGATTAATATTCGGAAACGGTAGGTTCCTTCCAGGACTTCTTTGTTAAATCTATGTAGCGGCTTCCTGGGTGGCTTTTTTTGATGGACAGCCGGATTTAGTTTTTTGTTTCAAGAATACTTTCTAATACTTTAAAAATTTCTCCTCTTTCTTTCATATACGGTTCATGGTTTTTAAAATAAACAATACTATAATGGGGTATCTAGAATACTATAGAGATCAACTTTTTTTAGCATTAACCGCTTTCTCCCTTCCACGTCCACTAATTGAATATTCATGCATAAATGTTTTTATTTCTTCTAAGGCATGAATCCTATCTGTTACATGGAGAAAATAATCATTTCCCTCAAAAACCGCTATATCCTTCCTTAAAAGGTAGGAACAAATGTCAAAAGCCTTCCTAATCTATCAAATCATTTGGTTTTCTCTGACTTGATTTTCCGCTGTCTCTAGTGCTTGTTATAGAAGGGGACAAGATTTATATTCTTACAGGAACAAGAATATAAATCTAATATTATTGCAGAAAATAAAAAAAGATTTCGAGAATACTTTGCCGATTTATAACGTTTTTTGCAAAAAATGGTATAATGGGAATAGTAATATTTACCTATTAATAGAAACATCACAGAAAATAGGGAATAGATATTTGAGAGAATTTTATGGAAAAACATATACCGAGGTGTCCATCGTGGAGGAAAATATAGGTATAACAACATCAAAAAAAAATGATAGGTTTGATATGGAAAATGGTCTTCGAAATGCAATTGAACAAGAAAATTTATTATTACATTATCAGCCTAAGTTGTCCCTAATTTCAGGAAAGATAGTAGGTGTAGAAGCATTAGTTCGATGGGATCATCCTGAGAAAGGAACTATCTCTCCTGGAGAATTTATTCCTATTGCAGAGGAAACAGGCCTTATTCTCGAAATTGGAGAATGGGTTTTAAGAACTGCATGTCTGCAAAACAAGGCTTGGCAAGATGCCGGTTACACTCCTGTTGTAATGTCAGTAAATTTGTCCGTTCGTCAACTTTACCAGCCTCAAATAGTTGAGATAGTAAAACGGATTTTGAATGAAACGGGTCTTGCACCTAAGTTCCTAGAACTTGAGATTACAGAAAGTATGGTGATGGATATTGAACATTGTATCCAAATACTACGAGAATTCAATAGATTAGGTGTCCAAATCAGTCTGGACGATTTTGGAACAGGGTATAGCTCTCTCCAACACTTAAAAGAACTTCCTATCAATAAGCTAAAAATAGATCAGTCATTTATTCGAAATTGTACAGTAGACAAGAATGATGCAACTATTGTCAAAACCATTATAGCGATGGTACATCAGTTAGAACTTACGGTTGTTGCTGAAGGGGTTGAGTCAATAGAACATATGGTTTTCCTTCAGCGTAACCTATGTAATGAAGCTCAGGGATATTTATTTTGTAAACCTATTCCACCAGATGAATTCATTCAAGAATATAAGAATATTGAACAAATCATCCCACAAAAAGGGATTCCAAAAGAACTTTCAAATCAAAAATGGCTAGAAGAAGCATTACACCTTGCCCAACAAGAGTTAGAAGAAACGATTAGACAACAACAGGGGATGACCTTTAAATATATAAAAAAAGATGGGAACTTCATACATACGATATGTGATGGTGAGTTGCTTCATCGAATGGGTCTATTACCAGAACAAATTGTAGGGAGAAAACTCAATGATTTTCTTACTCCTGAAACAAGCGAAGGAACAGCTCAGGTTTATCAGAGAGCTTGGGAAGGAGAGGAGAATATTACTTATGAAGGTGAAGTAAATGGAATACATACTATTATTTCGTTACGTCCTATTAAAAGAGCTGGGCAAGTGGTTGAAGTAATTGGTTCAGCTGTAGATATCACAGAAATGAAGCAACTTAAGGAAGCCTTAATTCAAAGTGAATCTAAGTATCAAATTATTGCAGAGAATATGACAGATTTGGTTACTGTTTGTGATGCAAACGGGAGAATCACATATGCGTCACCATCTCACATGAGTATTTTGGGGTTTATACCAAAAGTGGATGGTAAGGAGGAGTACCACTGGGTTCATCACGATGATATCCCTCATCTTCAAGAACAATTCATGTACATGGTATCGAGTAAAACCCCCAGTCAAACGGAATTCCGAGTGAAACATGTAAATGGGAAATGGGTAGAGGTGGAGGCACTTTTTAGCCCTGTAATTGGAAAAGATGGAGATGTGGAGAAAGTTGTAGTTGTTGGACGTGATATATCAGAGCGTAAGAAAATGGATGTATATATTCGAAAAACGGAAAAGATATCCGTTGTAGGACAATTAGCCGCTGGAATTGCACATGAAATTAGGAATCCTCTAACTACAGTGAAAGGATTTCTTCAACTGATGCAACAAGATTTTAAACAAGATAATTATTTCGAGATCATGCTGTCTGAGATTAACCATATCGAGAAAATTATCAAAGAATTCCTGTCATTTGCTAATCCAGTAGTAAAAAAAACGTTGGACACCGATATATATAAGCTTTTACAACAGATTATTACAATAATGAGTACTCAATCAATACTAAAAAATGTTGAAATTGTACAACAGGTCGATCAAGAATTACCACTTATCGATTGTAACGAAATTCAAATTAAGCAGGTATTTATTAACATTCTTCAAAATGCTTTAGAAGCGATGAAAGATGGAGGAGTTATTACTATTAAAGCAACAAGAGATAGTTTAGATAGAATAAAATTTTGTTTTACCGATACAGGATGTGGTATTTCCGAAGATCGTATGGCCTATATTTTTGAGCCCTTTTATAGTACAAAAGAAAAAGGAACTGGATTGGGTTTAAATATTTGTTACAAAATTATTCAGGAGCACGGGGGAACTATCAACATTGAGAGTAAGGTTAATTACGGGACAAAAGTTGATGTGTTTTTACCAATCAAACAGGACCCATTAAATTCATGAATAATTCATTTGTCTGCAATGAAGACATATAATCCAGAGTTTAAAAAATGAACTCAAACATAATAGTTATAAAATTATGTCCAGGTGCAATCATCTTGTTTCGAATGTGATTTATTAACTAGAAACAGGAATCGACGAATAATTTTTATTCATATGGTTTAAGTGAGCACATTATTCCAGTTACCCTTTCTCACATTAATCATTGAAGAAATCTGAAATAAAGTGCTCATTTTTTCATGTTATTTAGTAAATGTCGAACAAGAAGAACGAATTGCATCATGTGAAGAATTTATAAATTTTTTAAAAGAACTATATTAAAACATAACGGGTTCTCTTCAGAGGTGCAAACCAGCAATTAACATAATATTTAACACCTCTAATAACATTCAAATAGAACATCATTAGCACTGCCTTTGGCGGTGTTGTTTCATTTTTAAAAAAGGAACTTTTTGGTATCTCTGGTATAATGATATTGGGGTTTGAAAAGATAAATCAATATAAAGATAGGTGAATTGTTTGGAATTATATTATCAAGAATATGGGGATGAGAATGCTCCATTAATGGTATTTTTACACGGTGGTGGAGTTAGTAGTTGGATGTGGGATAAACAAATTCGATATTTCATTGACTATCATTGCGTTACAATTGATTTACCTGAACAAGGGAAAAGTAATCATATTGAACACTTTTCAATTCGAAAAAGTGCAGAAAAGATTATTGAATTAATAGAAAAAATAGCAAACGGTAAAACAGTAATCGTTATTGGATTTTCATTGGGTGCACAAGTAGCTATTCAAATGCTGAGTATGAATACGAATTTAATTAATAATGCTGTCATAAATAGTGCATTAGTAAGACCCAATGCGATTGTCAAAAAAATGATTAGACCTGCTATAAAATTGACTTTCCCGTTAATTAGTAATAGATATTTTTCAAAACTTCAATCAAAAACACTTTATGTTGGTGAGGAATATTTTGACACCTATTATAAGGAAAGTTCTCAAATGAAATCAGATACACTTATTAGAATATTAAAAGAAAATATGTCATTTAATATACCTGACGATTTTAATAAAGCAAAGGGCAAAATATTAGTTACTGTTGGTGAAAAAGAAAAAGCAATAATGAAAAAATCAGCTATAGATATAGTTTCGAACAATTCGAATTGTACAGGAATAATTATACCTAACGCTGGTCACGGAATATCCTTGCTGAACCCTAATTATTTTAATCAAATGATTAAAAAGTGGCTACAGGAAAGTGTTTTACCACAAGACGTAATAACTATAAAGTAATTGTGTTTGTTTTGCTGCTGGCCTAATAATTGAAGATAAAATTCAAAAAAGGACACCAGGTCCTTTTTTCTATTTCTAGGAATATTTGTTCAGCGACTCTTAGTTATTGAACAGGTATTTCTTTTTTGACTTTTGGTATACTTTAACCATATTACGGCAAATAACAACATTCGAATTGGTAAGGTGTTTAGTATGTCAATTTGTGACCTTACACCAGCTATTGTCATGAACAGGCAAATTACGTAAATACTTCTATCCTAAAAAGGGCTCCAAAAAGTCAGATACTAAACTTTTTGGAGCCCTATCGTTATTAACTCTTTTTCAACTTAGCAGTACTTTCTCTTTCAATGAGTTTGGTATTAATCATAACAACCTTCGATATATCTCGCTTTGTATTAATCCGTTCCATTAACACTTCGTAAGCAGTTTCACCCATAATTTCAGTGTAAAGTTTGATGGTTGTAAGCGGCGGAACCATAAATTGCGCGGAGGCAATATCGTTAAATCCAACAATGCTTAGATCTTCAGGTATTTTAAGCCCAAATTCATACGCAGCCTTATAGCAGCCAACCGCAATGGTATCATTTGCAACGAATAACGCCGTTGGTTTATCTTCATTCTGCAAAAGCTCTTTTAATAAGCTATAACCGTCTTCAGGATGATAACCGCCGATTTTTACAAACATCTCATTAAAAATACCACGTTCGATTAAATATTTTTCAAATACATCCTGCCTTAAATCTTTGAAGCGATTCCCGTACATATCATTATCGCTGCCTCCAATAAAGGCAATTTTACGATGACCTAATCCGTACAAATGATCCAGTGCTTTTTTCGTCGCCGAATTAAAATCGATGCCAACTGAATCAAAATGCTCATCTGGATTGGAATCCACGATGACACATGGCTTGTCAATCTGTTTAAAAAATTCTATATCAGCTTTATTAAACATACCGAGACAGATTAGACCGTCCAACTTTTTGAGTTTTTCCTTGGAAGCTTCTTTATTGACTTTATAAAGCTCCATTCCTTCACTCTTGATCTTCTTTTCAATCGCTACCCTTGTGGCCAAATAATAGGTGTCCGCAAGTTCTTCTTCTAAAGAGTAGGATTGATAAAAGCCGATAACCCGACTGTTTTTCTTATTTTGCTTCACAGGCATTTTATAATTTAAATCTTCAGCAGCTTCGAACACCTTTTTTCTCGTTTCAGGTGTCACATTTAAGGTTTCATCATAATTAAGAACACGTGATACCGTCGTAATGGAAACCTGTGCTCGTCTTGCAATATCTTTAATCGTCGCCATCTGCCATCCCCCAACTCAATAAACTAATATTTATGAATTACCTAATGGAACTTTCAGCTTCGTTAAGCCTAACTTCGTTTCTGATAAAATAATGGCAAATAGAATAATGACGGCCCCAAGCACCATTTTCGTCGTGACGATTTCATTGAGTATAATCACCGAGAATATCATTCCAAACAGTGATTCAGTCGAAAGAAAAATAGCTGCTTTTGTTTCCGAAATATATTTCTGAGCAGAGGTTTGCAATAAAAAAGCAATCGTCGTTGAGAAAATTCCAAGATATAAGACAGGTAAAAGAGCTTCGCCGTCTATTGCCATCGTACCTTCACCTTTGAAAATAACAACGATGATGCCAATCACAGCTGCTGTCAATAGTTGTATTAGTGTTAGTAAAATCGGGTCTTCATTCTTTACATATTTGGCAGTATAAAAAATATGGAAAGCGAATGCTATCGCGCATAATAATGATAACGTATCCCCAATATTAATTTTAAAGGAATCCTGCAAGGACAGCAATCCTACACCCGTCATCGCCAAAAAAGCTCCAACTAATTCAAAACGATCTAAGCGTTTTTTATATAACACATATCCGATAAAAGGAACGATCACGACATTTACCGCCGTTAAAAAAGCATTTTTCGATGGTGTTGTAAATTGTAGCCCCACCGTTTGCAATGCAAAGGCGATATAAAGGATCGTTCCAAGGAAAATGCCTTTTAGCACTATACGACGATTTAACTGTTTCAGCTTCTTAAAAAAGAAAGCTGATAATATTACGCCGCCGACCAAAAAGCGAATGGCCATCATTTGATAGGGACTATAATGATCTAGTGCAACAGCACTTGCAACGAATCCACTTCCCCAAATAATCGCCGTAATTAAAAGTGCGATCTCCCCAAGATATTTTTTCATTTAAGCCTCCGTAATTTTTTCATGTAAAAATAGTAAAAACACACTTGACGTCCATGCAAATGACGTATCAACTAAGCCTTCTCCAGTAATCGGGTCGAAGTTTTCAGCCATTCCGCCTACTAATGTCACTTGCAAAAATTTATCTCGCAGGCGTTTCGCCATTTCCTCAAAGCCAAAGGACGCTAACGAATCTATAAATAAATACGTAACAGGTGCCCAAATTGGACCGAGCCAGTAGCCATTTTCTTTATAATACGGGCTATCAATCCTCTCCGTTGCGAGTCCGTAATTTGCTTCAAAATGTTCCTCTAAATCACGAACAAGCCGCTGCTTCACATTTTCCTCTAAATGATAGCCTATCATGATGGGCAATTTTAAAATTAAGCTGGAACGCGCTTGAATCGGGTCCGCATTTTTTCCATAGCGGCCAAAAAAGCCTTCCTCATCATGTAGCCGTTCCATTAATAATAAAAATAATTGATCGGCTTGTTGCTTAAAGTGTACAGACTCTGTTTCCTCACCAAGTATTATAGCAAACGAAGCTAAAATATCGTATGAACGGATTAAAAAACCTGCAAGATCTGGCGCCTCAACAACCATACCTAAATGGAATAATGACGAATTATCCCAATCCGAATCAAAATTTACCATGCGTTGTTATTTTACTAATGATCGATTGAGCACACTATAACCATCCGAACATTACCAATTAGCTTAGCATCATCAATTTCTGGAGGAATCTTTACCAAATACACACGAAGTTCACTATTTCCGACGCAATTCCTCTCATGGGAAAAAACATCTATCCAACTAAAAAAGCAACTTTCCCTTATGATAAAGGGTTCCGTTTTGAGGTGCATATCATATAAATGGCAATAAAAATGGCTTGTAAACTGACATCAGTTTGACAAGCCATTTTCACGCTATTTATGTCTCAATTGACACTCAAACTGTCTTCAACTAAAGCATCCTTTGAACTATTTTATTAATTCAAAGAAATTACGGCTGTCAATCATTGGCGTACAGTCCTCATAATATGGTAAATCAATCTCAAAAATAAAATCCCTTTGAATAATGTATGGTTTTAACCTTGACCAATCTATGCCACCAAAACCCAAAGACATAGCATCGTGAACTTCTGTTCCAGCACTATCTACGACGTGGTAATGCCGAGTAAAAGGAAAAGCCTCAATAAGATTTTGTTCTAATTTTGGGTTGTCTCCTTTGAAAGACATAAAAGAATGGCTAATATCATAGCAAATAGGTAGATTTAAGGGTTTTACAATATGAGATAGCCAGTAACGATTTGCACTGGAGAAAACCCCTCTCGGAGCATTTTCCCAGAGAAATCGATCATATGTAGTGAGACGTACCTTTTGAACAGCTTCCCTTAAAAAATTTGATCGTTCAAGAATTAATTCTTGATTTAATGTATCCAGCATTCCACTTTCGCACTTTTCATAGTGGGGATGAACCACACAATAAATGTCTTCAGAATGGCAAATCTCGTTTAACAACTCACACGACGATCGATAAAACTCAAACACTTCTGGATCCTCACTTAATACATCTAAGAATTTTCCATTAACTTTCATCGGATGATGAAGAAATACCTTAACATTATTTTCGTTAAGTAACTGAATACTATTGATAATTTTTTCGGGAGAGTAAATATCATTTTCAAATAATTGCAGTTCAACAGTCCCTGGATTATATTTTAGACGATCATCTATCTGTTTTGGATCAAGAGAACATTTAAGATTGATATTTTTGTTTTTCATAATTTAAACCTCTATATTTGTATTAGTGCTTATTAAACTAATTTGAACCATTAGTTCAATAAAGCTTTATGTATTTTTATAAAAACTCAACAAAATGACAGTCGAATTGACAACTCAATTGACACATTAATATACAACAAATTTCAAGTGTACAACAATCATTGTCCTTTAAATTTATTATGTCATTTCTGATGTCAATTCTCTATAAAAAGTTAAAAGAACCTTGATGTAAAAAGGAATCGACCTCTGCCAATTGCAGTGTCAATTCCTTTGTCATTTAAGCAAGATGCACCTCAAAACGGAACCCTTTACCCTTATGAGTAGTTACTTTTTTAGATTCCGCAATCTTAATTCTTCAGATACATTTTTGGATATTGTCAATTTTTTTCATTGCTTAAGGTCTCAATACCTGGTTTGAGTCGTTCAACGAGGATTTTTGTTTTGCTTAAGGTCTCAATAACTGGTTTGAAGTCGTTCAACGTGGATTTTTGGTTTGCTTAAGGTCTGAATAACTGGTTTGAAGTCGTTCATCGAGGATATTTGCTTTGCTTAAGGTCTCAATAACTGGTTTGAGGTCGTTCATCGAGGATTTTTCCATTGCTTTAGGTCTCAATACCCTGGTTGGAGGTTGTTCATCGAGGGTTTTTTCGTTGTGTAAGTCACCTATACACGGATTGATGCCCTTTGTATCGAATATTCCGATCACGAAGGGCACCAGTGTTTGATATTATTTTACCTGCTCTTTTTAAGCATAAATTCTCCGCGCATTTTTAATCATCAAAGCTCTTTCCGGAAAGTCTGATATAATGGTATTCACACCTATATCGAAAAGTTCGTTTATTTCAAGAGGATCATTTACCGTCCATACCCGAATATTTCCTTTCAAGTCTTTCAAATAATGATTTGCCATAATGGTGATTCGTTTTGATACATGTAATGCTTCCAAATTAAACGTTTCCATATAATCATTAGGATGGGTAATTTGATGATCTAGTAGCATTGCGATTTTGGCGGATGGATCAATTTTTTTAATACGAAGCAAAGTTGGTAAATGAAAAGAAGAATAAATGACATTTCGATTTTTCCCATATTGTTTTACTACATTCAATACTTTTTCTTCAATGCCCTCATAATTAATAAGATATGTCTTTAATTCGATGTTCAGTTCGATATCATAAGGTGCGAGTAATTCCAGTACTTCCTGCAATGTGGGTACACGTTCTAAGTTCCAAACGGATTCATTGTAATGAAGAAAATGAGAAAACTTAATTCCAGCACTAACCTCCTTAATCTCTGCCAAGCTTAAGTTTCTAATGTATCCCGTTCCATCAGTTGTTCTATCTAGATTTACATCATGGATGACAACAATTTCCCCATCTTTCGTCATATGAACATCTAATTCAAGCCCATCCACACCTTGCTCAATGGCTTTCTTGAAACCTAGCATTGTATTTTCGGGATATATCCCCATACAGCCTCGATGACCATAAATTTTAGTCTCTGCCATATTAACACTTCCTTTTTTAGTAGAATAAAGAATTTAGTTCTCATATTTAAAGGAGCATCCCACATAATGTATAAGCAAGGCAAGAGCTTAAAAGGTGGGGGGTATCTTACTATGCTCTTGCCTGCCTATTCGATTGGTGACACCTAATTAGCGTTTGAAAAAGTTCATTTATTTTCCTCTAGCTGCATTTGCTTGTTCAATTGCACTATTTAGTTGTTTGACAGCTGTATTATATGCTTCATCTACATCCCCGCCGTTATAGACGGTTTCAAGTGCTGTTTCAATTATTTTTCTTTCTTCAGGAATCATATCCATCACAGCACCTTGTGTAGCATAAGACGATTTTGTTGATTGAAGTTGATCGACCGTTACTTGTAATTGCGGCATTTTTTCATGAGCATCTTTCACTACTTGCTCATCATACGCTGCAGGGTTTATAGCAAAATATCCAGTTCCTACATGCCACTGAGCTTGTATAGCAGGAGATTGTACATACTTCATGAAATCCCATGCTGCTTGTTGTTCTTCATTTGATTTGTCATCCACCATCCATAAACTAGCGCCACCAATGACTACCCCTTGACGTTCTACACTTCCAGGATGAGGCAAGTAAGCAATCCCTACTTCAAAAGGTGCATTGTCAATGACATCTCTTGAACTTGCAGATGATTGTAAAAACATAGATACATCACCAGCTAAAAAGCCTGCAACCATGTTGTCTTCATTTGTACCATAATTGGCAAAAGTCTTATCATCAATCATTCGTTTTACCCAATTAAAAATTGATTTTCCTTGATCATCCGTAAAGCCAATTTTTGTTGGCGAATCGGTACGTCCATTATCATTGTTCATTAATAAAGCACCTTGATTTGCTAATAATTGTTCGAATAACCATCCATAAGCTTGTAAGGCAAAACCCTTCATTTTCGGATTGGATTTTACAATGGCTTTACTCGCTTCTTCTACTTCTTCAAACGTTTTTGGTGGTGCTTCAGGATCTAAGCCAGCTGCTTTGAACGCATCTTTATTGTAGTACATGACAGGTGTAGATGAGTTAAATGGCATGGAATAAAATTGATCATCAATTTTATAATAGTTGACAATGTTTTCTTCTAGATGCCCCATGTCATATCCTTCTGCATCAATAAATTCTTGTATTGGTTTAATAAATCCACTGTTAATCATCGACATCGTTCCAATTTCAAACACCTGAATCATTGTTGGTGCACTATCCGTACCAGCAACACTATGGAACTTTGCTAATGATTCATCATATTTTCCTTGATACTCTGCCTTTACTTGGACGGCATCTTGAGAACTATTATAGCTTTCAACGATCGCATTCAATGCTTCCTGTCCCTTCCCTCCCATCGAATGCCAAAATGTTACTACTTGCTTTTGTTTGTTTTCTTCTTTTTTCTCTGACTCTTGATTTGTTGAACTTCCTTGTCCCATTTCCGCCTGAGAAGCAGCTTCTCCAGAACTGCATGCCGCCATAACAAATACTAACATCAGCATAAGAAACGGTAAGCCCAATATCTTTTTCATGTTTTCATACTCTCCTTTTATATGAAAAATATTTCCGCAATGGCGGATAGGAAATCAATAGTCTTGAAGAAAGTTTATCTTATTTCAAAGCACCTTCAGTTAAGCCTCTTTGCAACTTGTTTTGTCCAAGGAATAATAGGATTAAAGTTGGAATCACAACGATAATCGCACCAGCCATGATGCCGCCCCAGTCATTTAATTGCTCCTGAGTCTGTAATTGTTTCAAGCCAATTTGGACAGTGCGTACTTTATCATTTGTTGTTGCAAGCAACGGCCATAAGTACATATTCCAAGATGTTAAAAATCCATAAACTCCTAATGTTACTAAACTAGTCTTCGCTACTGGCAATACAATCGTGAAATAGAATTTGAAATCACCAATTCCAGCAACTTCGCTTGCTTCCTTCAATTCCTTCGGGATTTGCTTAAAAGTCTGCCTCAATAAAAATGTTCCAAATGCGATCGCAAAGAAAGGAACAGATAGACCTTGATATGTATCAATCCATCCTAGGTCTCTAATCGTGTGAAAGTTTGGAATCACCGATGCTTCAAAAGGAACCATCATCGTAGCGATAAACAGGTAAAATAGAAGATCTCGACCTTTAAACTCTAAAAACACAAAAGCATAAGCTGCTAAACTAGAAAGCAACAATTGCCCTAGCATAATGACAATGGCAACTACGAAACTATTAAATAAATAATGAAATAAAGGGAATTGGTTAAAGGCTTTTATATAATTATCAAAAGACAAGACTTTCGGTAAACTACCTGTCATAATATCTTGATTCGTCATGAAGCTCATGATAAAGGCCATCATCATGGGTGCAAAGACGATTACGCTTGCTAATACAAGTAAGGAATATAAGGCGATTTTTTTGCCAATCGGCATGGTCATTGGTAATGAACCTTCCTTTCACCAAGCTTAAATTGCAAGATGGTCATCACTAGAATGATGATAAATAACACAATGGCTTGGGCACTGGCTGAACCAAATTTGTAATTCGTAAATGCCTCCCGATAGATCGAATATACAAGTAAATTGGATGTATTTTGCGGCCCGCCTTGCGTTAATATATCAATCTGCCCAAATGTTTGAAAGGCGTTAATGATGGTGACGGTTATGACAAAAAATAGAGTTGGTGATAGCATCGGAATCGTGATTCGTCTAAGCTTATAAAAATAACCAGCCCCATCAATATTTGCACTCTCATACAGATAGGAATCGATCGATTGTAGACCACCTAATAAAATCAAGAACGTAAAACCAAGATTCATCCAAATGGTTGTGACAGCTATCGCAATTAATGCCCACTTCGGATCTGTTAACCAGCCGATCGTTTCTAAGCCAAACGCTTTTCGAATTTGATTTAAGAACCCGATAGTTGGATGAAATAAATACAACCAGAATACAGATGCAGCTGCGACAGATATCCCCATAGTAGAAGCGTATATGGTGCGGAAAAAACCGATACCTCTCACCTTTTCATTTGCAATAATGGCTAAAAATAAACCAATAATGATCGTGAGCGGAACCGTATAGAGTACAAATAAAAAAGTTGATTTTATACTTTGTAAAAAAATAGGAGAAGTAAAGATATTAATATAATTATCTAAGCCGACAAATACGGTAGTCTCCCCATTTGCTTTCGTTAAGAAAAAGCTTAAATAAATGGTTCGAATCATTGGATAGAACAAAAACACACTGAATAAGACGATCGAAGGAAGTAGGAATAAAACTCCTTTAATAAAACTTTTCATCCTTTGGATCTTTTTTACTTGTTGAAAATCAATCGAGCTTAATTCATTCGTTTGAACGGCTGTATGATTCATACTCATATGGCGATTACCTCTTGTTGTTTTTCTGCAGTGGCCGCCCTTACTAATAAACCAGATTCTGAGTTAAAGAAATGAAAATATTCCGCAGAAATTTGGATCGGAACCTTATCCCCAACATGAACCATCCATTGACCAAGCCATTTTGCCGTCCATAGCTCTCTCCCAACCTCAAATGTAACTAATGTTTCATTTCCTAACTGTTCCACGTTGATAACTTCTACTTCATGTGTGTTAGCATCATTTGTTCCATAAGGAAGATGCTCCGCTCTAATTCCAATTGTAAATTGCCGATCTTTTAATATTTGTGGCATTTTTGATGGATCGATTGGGATGCTGAGCGTATGTTCAATAATCATATTTTGATTTGCGATAATGGCGCTTCCCATATTCATCTTTGGCGACCCTATAAAAGAAGCAACAAAGAGATTGGCTGGCTCATTGTACAATGTAATCGGTGCACCAATTTGTTGGATTTTCCCATCATTCAAAACCATTATTCGATCACCCATCGTCATCGCTTCAACTTGGTCGTGGGTCACATACACCATGGTTAGTCCTAGTCTTTGTTGCAAACGTCGAATTTCCATTCTCATATTTGCACGAAGTTTTGCATCAAGATTAGAAAGTGGTTCATCCATTAAGCAAAGAGGCGCTTCACTTACGACTGCTCGAGCCAAGGCAACTCGTTGCCTTTGTCCTCCAGAAAGTTCTTTCGGTTTACGTTTCAATAATTCGCTTAAGCCCATCATATCGGCCGTTTCATTTAAGCGTTTTTTCTGTTCCTGTTTATCAACCTTTTTTGCATTTAAACCAAATAAAATATTTTGCTCGACTGTCAAATGCGGATATAAAGCATAATTTTGGAATACCATCGATAAATTTCGATCCTTTGGCGGAAGGTGATTGACGGCTCGATTATTAATTCTTAACGTACCACCACTAATTTCCTCAAGGCCTGCAATCATTCTAAGCAGTGTACTCTTCCCTGAACCAGAAGGTCCAACCAAAACGAAAAACTCTCCTTGTTCAATGGAAAGATTGATTTCATTTAATACGTGATGTTGCTTATCATACGATTTCGAGACTTCAATCAACTCGATTTGTCCCATGCTTTACCTCCTTTTGATGTGCTACTCATATTGAAACATATTTATTTATTAAAAAATTTAAATTAACTGAACATTTACATATCTTTTAGTAGAAGTTAACATCGTTTACAATTTATTAATCGGTTGGTAATAATTAACATGCACTACGTACATTCGTAATGCAGAGGTTTAACGAAATTGCGGACAATATCAACATTACAAAAAAAATAAAGTGCAGGGTTATGTTTTTACTTCATAACTCCGCACTTTTATTTGTTCAAAATACTTCAGTGATTAATTTATATAAACATCTCAAATGTTTATATAAATAACCCGTTATAAGCATATCTTGCGAGGGTATTTTAATAACCTCCTCCATTGAACTGCTTATTTTTCAGATGAGTCCTATTTAATTTCCAAAACGGATTTATATACAAATTAGTTAATTAAAACTATTTTCATTTAAGCAAGAACTGTTAAACATTCAGCAAGATATGTTAAAAACCTCACCCTTTTCCATGCTAGTATGGTACAAATAGTATATTACTTTACTAGAAAGGGTGTTGTGAAATACGAAATGGATTCGACAATGGAGTATTATGTGGATCTTGAGACGAATCAGTTGCTGGCAAGTGGAAAAATAAAAATTGAGTATCGAGCAGATACGAATAAACAACGTTGGCCTTTGCATTCTCATTCAGGATATGAAATTTATTTTTTCCACGAAGGGAATGCGACTTATTTAATTAATAACCTCATCTATGATCTAAAGCCGGGGGATATGTTGATTTTTAACGGTGAGCATTCACATAAAGTCAACCCTGGCAACGGTACATACATCCGCAGTTATATTAATTTTCACCTCGATTATATTAAGCAAATCATCGACGATAATATCTATCAAAACATACAAACCATTTTTGAGCTAAATAATGGATTCTTAATTAGATGGACGATTGAAGAACTGATTGAAGTAGAAAAAATTTTCTCAAATATTAATGAGGAAAATAGAAAAGAAGAAGTTGGCTATCAATCCATGATTGAATCCTACCTAGGTCAACTTTTGATCAAAATCTATCGGAAATCGAAAGGGGTCAGTATTAATCTACAATGCAAACAAAAGAATAATCACGCTCAGAGGATATTGAAATATATCAATGAGAATTTCATGAAGGATCTTACACTCGATCATATTGCTGAAACAGTCCATTTAAACAAATATTACATGAGTCATTGTTTCAAAGAAGTTACTGGATTTACGATAAATAAATATATTGCCCAAAAAAGAATTGAAGAAGGTAAGAAACTATTATTATCAACAGAACTGTCTATCAGTTCAATCTCTTGTAAAATCGGATTAAATAGTGCGGTACATTTTAGTCGATTGTTTAAACAATACGAGAAAATCCCTCCCAAAGAATTTCGGAAAAGCTTTGTAGATATGACTTTTTCGTTGTAAATTGGAAGCGCTTTTTTAAATCACGATATTTGGAGGCGTTCGAATGAAAGGATTCATCTATAAAACACTTATTCTCTTATTAGTTATAGGACTGATTTCCGGGTGCAGTAAATCAACTAATGGAGGTAATAAAAACGCAGAAGATGCTGAAGATAAAATTGAATTAAGAATGACTTGGTGGGGTTCTCAGGACCGGCATGATCGCACGATAAAAGTAATAGAACTTTATGAAAAACTAAATCCTAATATTAAAATATCCCCAGAATTTACAGGGTGGGACGGTTATTGGGAAAAGTTAGCTACTCAAGCTGCTGGTAAAAACTTACCTGATATCATTCAAATGGATTACAAATTTTTATCCGACTACTCCGATAAAGGGTTATTAATCGATTTAAATCCGTATGTGGACTCAGGCATTTTGAATCTCGATGACGTAGATGACCAATATTTAAATGGCGGAATTATAGACGATAAATTATTCGCCATTAATATTGGCGCAAATGCACACGCTGTCTTAGTTGATCCTGCGTTATTTGAAAAAGCTGGAATTCCTATACCTGAACCAGGATACACTTGGGATGACCTTAAATTAATCGGACAGCAACTATCCGATAAATTAGGAGACGGAGTATACGGCACGCATCCAAATGCCGGAATAATGGCCTTTAAACATTATTTACGCGAACATAAACTTTGGTTATTTAATGAGGACGGGACAGGTTTAGGATATGAGGATGACCAATTATTAGCTGACTTTTTACAAATAACAGTAGACATGATTAAGTCTGGTGCCGCTGCACCACCAGAAGTCTTTAAGAGTGCGGGCTCGAATGTGGAACAAATGCCGATTATCATGGAACAAGCTGCGATGCAGATGGACATTCATAGCAACCAAATTATCGCGATGGAAAGTGCCTCTGGACGGCCATTGCAATTAATCCTCCAGCCAATGCTAGAAGGGGGAGAATTTGGTCACTACATTAAACCTGGCCAGTTTTTATCTGTCACGATTCATTCAAAACAAGCGCAAGAAGCAGCTAAATTTATCAACTTTTTCACAAATGATTTAGAAGCAAACAGAATATTGGATGCGGAGCGAGGAGTGCCCATTTCAGAAAAGGTACGTGAAGATCTTCGGAATAACTTATCGGATGCAGGTAAAAAAATGTTTGATTATCTTGATTTAGTTGCGGATTATTCTCGAGAAATTGATCCGCCAGATCCAGTAGGCGCGACGGAAATAGAAGATTATTTTGCAAAAGAAATTGAAGATCCTATTTATTATAATCAAATTTCTCCAGAGGATGCAGCAAAAGCGTTTAGGGACAAAGCAACTGAAATATTAGCGAAAAACAAAAAATAATTAATAATACTATACAAGCCATCTATTGATAGATGGTTTGTATGTTATACGGAGGTGTACGATGAAAGAAAGGACAGGGGTTTCGCTTGATCAACGTGTTAGTCTTACGAAAAAAACAGTAAAAAAAAATAAACAATTGATAACGGATCTCGTCGGTTTCGCATTTATCTCACCGTGGCTACTCGGTTTTATCTGTTTTATTATTGGGCCAATGATTGCCTCTTTATATTTTTCGTTTACTGATTATAATTTATTGTCTCCTTCAAAATGGATAGGATTGCAAAATTACATCAATATGTTTACGAAAGATCCCATTTTTATTAAAGCCCTCAAGGTTACATTCGTTTTTGTTTTTACTTCCGTTCCATTGAAATTAGCTTTTGCCTTATTTGTCGCTATGCTTTTTAATAACACTTACAGAGGAGTAGGGATATACCGAACACTTTATTATATCCCTTCCATTCTAGGCGGTAGTGTTGCAGTTGCCGTCGTATGGAAGCAATTATTCAGCACAAATGGAGCTGTCAATGATATCCTCTCCATTTTTGGATTTCAAGGGACAAATTGGATTGCCAGTCCAGATTACGCCTTGTCAACACTAATTCTATTAGTTGTATGGCAATTCGGTTCACCTATGTTAATTTTCCTAGCAGGATTAAAAGCAATCCCGAATGAATTATATGAATCCGCTTCAGTGGACGGGGCTAATGCGTTCATAAGATTTTTCAAAATTACGATTCCAATGCTCTCACCTGTCATTTTCTTTAATCTAGTCATGCAAACGATTCAAGGTTTTATGACATTTACACAAAGCTTTTTAATTACCCAAGGTGGCCCGTTAAATAGCACTTTATTTTATGCTGTTTATTTATATAACAAAGCGTTTGGCCATTTCAATATGGGCTACGCGTCAGCATTGGCCTGGATTTTATTAATTATTTGTGCCATTTTCACGATGTTTATTTTTAAAACAGCAAAAAGCTGGGTTTACTATGAATCTGAATGAGGGGATGAATCTAAATGGCGATTCGTAGAAAATACAAAATGTATATGTATCATGTGGTCATAGCGTTGCTCGGCTTTTTGATGGTCTACCCTATCCTTTGGACGATTGCAAGTTCTTTAAAACCAGAAAACGAAATTTTTCGAAATGCCTCATCGTTGAGCCCATCCTTTTTAAAGTGGGAAAATTACATTCAAGGTTGGAAAGGCTTTGGAAATATATCATTTACAACCTTTTTCGCGAATTCAACGATTGTAACCGTCATGGTTGTCATCGGAACGATCATTTCATCCACATTAGTTGCTTTTGGATTTGCACGAATTAAGTTTCGCTTTAGGACACCGTTATTTATTTGTTTGCTGGCAACACTTATGTTGCCTCAACAAGTAACACTCATCCCTCAATATATACTTTTTCATAACCTAGGGTGGGTAAATACGTATTTGCCTTTAATCGTGCCGGCATTCATTGGAGGCGTACCCTTCTTTATTTTTCTCATGGTGCAATTTATTCGCGGAATCCCTAGAGAGTTGGATGAAGCAGCCTATATTGACGGATGCAGCACCTTCGGTATATTTTGGCGCATCATCTTGCCATTAACCACTCCAGCTATAGCAACGGTCGCCATTTTTTCCTTCTATTGGACGTGGGATGATTTCATGGCACCGCTTATATACTTAAATGATACAAAATTATACACCGTCGCACTTGGATTAAAAATGTTTTCCGATCCGTCCTCGTTAACTGCCTGGGGTCCAATGCTCGCCATGTCAGTGGCGTCAATACTTCCTCAACTCATTATGTTTTTGTTTTTTCAAAAATACTTAGTTGAAGGGATTACCGCAGGTGGTGTGAAAGGGTAATAGTATTAAGTATGAAAAATGCCAGTCTCCAACGTATGTACACGCCGAGACTGGCATAACATTATTTCTACCTCTTTCTCCCCTTCATAATAAATCCAACAACCATACCCACTGCTAAGCCTATTCCTAATGCTGTGAAAATAATGTATACCTGACTATCATTTTCTTGTTGTGCTGGCTTCTCCGATTTTTTTACACCATTATCTGATGAGAATTCTTTTAAAGGCTTCTCACCTTTTCCTAATTCATTTATATCTTCTGTTGCCGCAGCCAAAGGAGCGGTTCGTGAACAAAGAGATACTCTAAGCTTCCCATCCACTTCATTCGCATACACTAAGTACTCTTTATTTAAGGAAAATTCGAAACCACAGCTCGCTGAATCTCTTTCAGTGTAAACAATCAATTCTGATTGATTACTCCCTTTCCACGACTGATCCACTTCAAATTTTACCTCAATCAAATCGGCAGAGGATTGGACTTTTTTATTTTTATTTGAATCGACAACCTCAATTACTTTACCTGAAAATACAGCTGTACTACCATCTACCCCTTCCTGAACAGTCCCGACCGGAAGACAAGAGCATGCAAAACCTTTAGAAGGTGATATAGCTAAAAATAAACAAGTCATTACCACTAAGCTGATAAACCAATGAAGTATTTTCATTTTATATAGTCCCCTTTTTTCTTTTTAGACGGTTGGTGAATAAGATTGGTTACAGAGAAAGATGCTTAAATTGACGTGTGGAAAAAGTTAGACGCTTTTGATTAGCTAATTCGCATAGAGTAGCTTGTCTTATATCAGTAATCTAATCTCTTCTTCACTTTCACATTCTTTCCACACTTTTCTCTACTACGTAATGAATAATTTGATTGTTTTTTTGACTGAGTAATTTCCATATTTCATTCTTCTATAAAACTGACGGTAAGAAAGTTTAAGTTTAAACCTCCACAATCTCAATAGAGTATACCCTACTGACTCAAGGTTTCCTACTTTAACGTTGTAACCACAAATTTCTACCGGGTCAATAATATAAAAGGCGAACAGGAGTGTCATTAACACTGTTCGCCTTTTACTATTAGCATCTGTTTTTAAACTACCTAATTTACACCTTTACCGCCTCTATTAAAGCCCAATCTACCATATACAAGCGTTAAGATGGTTGTATTGATAATCATTAGAATAACAGTATAAACCAAATTCAATGCTCTTGTATCTGCCACTGCAGAATTACCTGTTGCTTTCATAATCGAAATTCCTAATGTCTCGTATAGAGGATGATAGAGAAAAACAGTTAAATCATAATCTGGCAAAATACCGATAAAATTTAAAGCAAAGACACCCATGATAGAAGTAATAATGATTGGCAGAATTACTTTAATAAAAGTATAGAAAGAGTTAGCACCTAAATTTTTTGCAGCATCTTCAATTTCATTGTTAACACCATAAAGTGCTGATTTAGAAATGCGTAATGTAAAGGGAATATTGACGATAATATAGCCAATAAGCAATATCCATATTGTCCCAGTTAAGACTTGATTAAACACAATTCCTTGCTGCACATTGTATGTCATCGTTAAACCTACTGCAATTAAAGTTGACGGTAGAAACCAAGGAATCATTAAAAAGTAATCTAGTACATTCGTTAATCGATTGTTATATTTTTTCATTAAGTATGCACAGAATAAGCAAAATACAACAACTAGGAAAGATGATGAAAGCCCGTAGCTTAAAGATATGATATATGGTTTGAGTGCTGCCAAGCTTGAAAAAGCGAGAAAATAATTATTAAGAGTGAAGCTTTCAAACGTCAAAACGCCGGATGTAATAGCTAAAGAATCAGTAAAAGAATAAATAATAATCGCTAGAACTGGCATCGTATAGATAATAAATAATAAATACGCAACAACATGTACGATGACATTAACCGTTTTACTATTGATCTTCTGTTTCTTCAAATTCGTTTTTGTTTTAGAGATTGACATGTAATTACCTTTTTTCTCAGATCGCAACATAAAAGTCAAAACAATAATGGTTAGAATTCCTAAGAACAAGGCAAGTACAGTCGCTAATTTTTTTGAACTAGAGCTATTAGCAAACGTTAAGATCATCGGGGTAATTGTTTGAAATTTTGAACCACCAAACACTAATGGTGCTGAAGTCGCACTTAATCCTGCTAAAAAAAGAAGGATTGTTAATGCAAAGAGCGTTGGTTTTAAGGTTGGCAATACGACTTTTCTTAAAATCGTCATTTGCGATGCTCCTAAATTCTTAGCCGCTTCAATCGTCTGATTATCAATATTCCTGATCGCACTTGATAAGAATAAAATATAATTAGATGTACATGCAAAGGTCATGACGAATACAACGGCAAACATTCCACTAAACCAATTCGCGTTCCAATTTGGAAAAATGTCTATTAATAATTTTGTGAGCAAGCTATTGTTACCGTATACCAATTTATAACCTAAGTTAAGGGCAACACCGCCATAGATTAAGGTAGTGAAATAACTTAGTTTTAATATTTTTGCGCCTTTAATATCGAAATATTGTGTGCTCAAGACAAGAAATACCCCAACAATATTTACAGTAATGACGAGAACGACAGCCAAGACAACACTATTTATCAAACTCCGGACTGCACGGTCTGACTTTAGAAGTTTTTGGACCGTTTCAAGTGAAAACGTGCCAGTACTAAAAAATGTCTCATATAGTGTATTAATATTAGGATAAACGAGGAATGCAAAAACGAACCATGTAATCAAGAGGGATAATATTATGATGATTGGATTAAATTTGAAACTCCGACTTTTTAGAATATCCATTGTCAACTCCCCTTCTACTAGACGTACTGTAGAATATCCCTTTGATTAAAGATCACCCTAACCTGCTGATTTTGAAGCGTATCGGATGAAATATTTCTGATTAAGATGGAACTGATTAAGATATCTTCAACTTTTATCGAATATTTTGTATAAATACCATAGTATTCAGACTCAACCACAACACCTTCAAACGATATTTCCTCACCAGTTAGTTGATAATCTTCATCTGGCGAAATTATTTTCGCTTTCTCAATTCGAATATAAAATTCCTTATGAGCTTTTAAATTTAAGAGATTAAATTTTTGCGGATATTTATGAATCAATGGTGAAATATTGTTATTATCTCCTACGAAATTACAAACGAATTTGCAAGCTGATTGTTCATAAATCTCCTTTGGTGTTCCAATTTGTTCAATTTCACCATCATTAAATACCGCAATTCGATCAGATAAAGTTAAAGCTTCTTCCTGATCATGAGTTACATATACCATCGTAATTCCAAACTTTTTTTGCAGACTTTTCAACTCGTTACGCAATTGAACTCTAAGTTGGGCATCTAAGTTTGATAAAGGCTCGTCTAATACGAGAATGCTTGGCTTCGTAATTAGTGCCCGCGCAATCGCAACACGCTGTTGCTGTCCACCTGATAAGTCAGAAACCTTTTTATTCAATTGTTCCTCTTTCAAATCTACCTTTTGGGCAATTTCTTGTACTCTTCGTTTAATTTCATGTTTATTCACTTTGTCTACTTTAGGTCCAAAAGCAATATTTTCATATACCGTCATTGTTGGAAAAAGCGCATAGCTTTGAAACACCATTTTAATATCACGTTTTTCAGTGGGTAAATCTGTAATATCTTCATCATTAATGAGAATTCGTCCTGTCGTCGGGTTAACGAAACCAACTAATGCACGTAATGTAGTTGTTTTCCCACAGCCAGATGGTCCTAAAAAGGTGAAAAACTCTCCATCATTGATCTGGAAGTTCAAGTTTTTTATTGCTACAAAATCATTATATTTAATCGTGATATCTTTAAATGTAATCATCATTGCTTTCCCCTTCTTAAGAACTTCTATCAAACTACCTGTTTTAATTAAAACGGATTGAAATAAAGGCAAGCCTTCACCCTATTTCAATCCGTATATTTATTTCATAATTAAGCTATGTAATGCATCGATTCAAATAAATTAGAAGATTTCTAGTTCTAATTTTTCTACCCAATCATCGATATTTTCTGTTACAAATGACCAGTTGATATCTTGTGGAACGACACTATCAAATATTTGTCTTTGGAAATCAGACGCTTTGTCTAGTGCACCCTTGTTAACAGGCATTGCATTAAATTTTTCAGCAAAAGCACCTTGAGTTTCAGCAGAACCAAACCAATCAACAAATTTCTGTGCAACTTCTTCTTGTTTTGTACCTTTCACAATTCCTACGCTCTCAACAACTAATGGTGTTCCTACTTCCGGATGAATAAAAACAGCCTCTGTTCCATATTGTTCTTGATTCACAGCAAGATTACCTGAAATCATCGTCCCGATTGGAGCATCACCTGAAGCAAACATGGAAAAAAAGTCTTCACCTTCAGGAATTTGCACCCCATTTTTATAAAAACGTTCAACTGTTTCCCAGCCTTTAGCAGAAATACCTAATTCTCCGTTTGGATCTTCAAACTGTGCAATAATACTTGCTATGATAACTTTTGCAGTTGCAGAGCCTAAATCATCACGTGCTTGAAAAATGCCCTTGAATTTCTCATTGTTAGCTAATTCAAGATAACTGTCAGGCACATCTGCTTTTTCAACAAATTCAGGATTATATGATAAAATTAGTGCTTGTTTCACTAATCCATGATAGTAATCAGCTTCATCATTAATTCCTGCTTCAATTTCTTCAGCCCAATTAGGAGCAAATGGTATTAGAACGTCTTCTGCTTTTAATTGTTCAAAAAACATGTGATTCAAACCAAAAACAACATCTGCGACCGGGTTAGCCTTTTCTGAAATCAATCGGTTCGTGATGTCACCACCACCAGCTCCAACAATTTCAATGTTAAAACCTGCTTTTTTACCTTCTTCAACAATCCATTCGGCTTTACCATCACTGTTTGAGTTCGTATAAACGATTAACGGCTTATCAGAAGTAGTTGATTTAGCTTCTACTTTCGGTGCAGGATCAGTCGTTGGTTCGTTTGCATTTCCAGTAGCTTGACCTTTCCCACAAGCAGATAGTACAAATAAAATAAATAAAGTTCCGAAAAATATAACCGCTTTTCTCATGTTCACGCTTATCCATTCCTCCCTGAAGTAAACTGTGTCAATTATTGTCGATTGTTGACAATTTTAACTATAGACTTCCATTGTTAATTAGATATATTTATGATGTAAATTAGATGTAAATATTTTGTGAATTCTAAATATACATGTACTTAGCAACTAAAAGTTCTTGATTGCTCTAATTAATGAGAGTTCTAGATTAATAACGCTAGATAATGACTTAGTTAAGGTCATTATTAACATCCTTAAAAGGTTGAATAAATAAAAAAACATGTGGATTAAAAGGTGAACATAAGATGGAAAAACTTTTCGATAGATGACATTAGACAAATAGCTACTGAAAAAGATGACTGGTCCTTATCCAATGAATATCTTAATCAATTAATTAAATTAACAAGAAATCATTCTGAGTGGCATGTCGGAAACACATCCTAACATATTAGAAAAGGAAACATGGTAAAGTAGTATTGGTTATTTGTCGGAAGAGTTTAAGAAATCTAAATATGGAAGGAAGAAGTTAAAAATCATGATCGAAAGACTTCAAGCTGAATCTAGTATAATCGTAGCTGCTCATCGCGGTTTTAGTTCTGAGTATCCTGAAAATACGCTTTTGGCATTTCAAAAAGCAGTTGATATTGGCGTGGATATGATTGAGTTTGATCTACGACTATCTAAAGACGATGAAGTGGCGATCATCCATGATCAAACGGTGGATAGGACGACGAATGATTCGGGGAAGGTGAATGATTTGACGTTAAAAGAGTTAAAAGAATTGGATGCTGGTGATGGGCAAAAGATTCCCTCACTAGAGGAGTTCTGCGAGTTACTTCAACCATATCCTGAATTACTTTTTAACGTTGAAATCAAGCGTGGCGATAAGGCAATTGAGGTTACTGATCGTGCAATCGAGATTCTAAGGAAATTTGCTTTTCTTGATAGGTGCGTTTTTACAAGTTTCGATGCTAACATTGTTGAGTATATTCATGATAAATATCATTTTAAAACACAAGGGTTTCCGGAGGATCAAATGTCTAATTATATCCCAGGTGAAAACGGAACTTTTTCCAAACTATGGGCCATCGGTATTGATATGAAATTATTGAATCCTAACATCGTTCAAGATTATAAAAATGCCAGTAAACTCACATGGTGCTTTTGTCCAGACGATGAAGAACAAGTCACATATTCATTAGATTGCGGCGTAACCTTAATGACATGCAATAATCCACTACCAGCGTTACAGTACTTAGGAAAATAAAAAGTATATAAACAGAACAGCAGGAGTAGAAATTCTAACATTATTCTACTCCTGCCTTTGTATTTATTGATCTTCCCTATATTACTGTTTTTCACTACCATTACCTACGATATATCGAGGGTAATAGTAGTACTAAGTAAAAAAATCATATTATCTTCTTTTTTTATTTACAGCAACCAAACCCACTTTTGCAGTCCCACTACTTTCCTTTCAAAGCTTCCCTAGAAACATAGATAAATCTCTCAAACCGGGCACAGACATGACACTTCTGCATCGGATAATTTTCATAAAAATAGTCGATGATTCTCCCAGGTTTTTCCGAATTTCCAGCAAACATATCATAATGGAGAGGGATCATTGTATCTACGCCTGCTGCTACAGCTAGTTCAGCTGCCTCTCTTACATCCATATTACCAACTATCTCTCGCTCATTTCTAAAGAAGTCTCTTCCATTGATTGGAAGAAGGGCCAAGTCAATAGCTTCCTTTCTCAACGTTTCTACTAATTTAGGAAAAATCACTGTATCCCCTGCATGATATACCTTTACTCCGTTCCAATCCAAAATATATCCTACAAATCGGTGACCATCCTCAGGTGAATATTCAAATTCTTCATGTGCAGCAGGAATTGCTTTTATCTTAACATCAGTAGTACACCATTCTAAATTTGTATCAGCCTTCACTATATTTTCAGGACTGACACCACATTCTTGCAATTGATCATTACAATAGGCAGGAGCGATAAACTTAGTTTGATTATTTACCTTAGCAATCGCCTCCACAGCATATGGATCCAAGTGGTCACTATGATCATGCGAGATACAAACATAATCGATATTTGTTAACAATTCTGCCTGAAAAGGAGGAGCGAATACCCGATATGGTGCAGGATCCAAATAAGGATCGATGCAAACAATTTTATTCCCATCACCCTTCAAAAGAACACTATTCTGACCCAAAAACCAAACAGCAAGCATTCCTTCTGGGACTACCGTTTCATTAAGTTCCTTCAATATTTCTAACCCACGTTCCGATTGTTCCATTTTCCTTTTACTCATTTCCTTTCTTACCGAGAGCGTCTTAGTCCAACCCCCCGTTAATATGTAGTTCAGTACCTGTAACCTGGCTGGATTCATTTGATAATAAGTATACAACACCATATGCCATATCCTCGGCCGTTTGCATTCTCCCTGAAGGAATTGCACTTTCCGCCCATTCTACGAGTTTTTCCTTGCTCGTTCCCATACTTTCATGCAGTTCAATTTCCCCTTCAGAGGCAACCCATCCAACTGTTATCCAATTCGAACGAATTTGCTTTTTGGCATAATGAGTAGCGATGCTTTTATTTAACGTTAGCATAGCTCCTTTCGCACAGGAATACGCAACCAAGTTTTCTCCACCCGCATACCCGTTCGTTGATCCAATTTGAACAATGGATCCCTTTCCCATTTTCAACATCTCTTTTATGGCGTATTTGGAACAAAAGAATGCGCCTTTAATATTCACATCAAAAATGGCATCAAATAAATCCTCTGTAGTATCAAGAATCGTTCCTCTTGGAAAAATTCCTGCATTATTAACCAAGCCGTCAATTCGGCCAAAATGAGCGACTGATTCCTCGATTAACTCTTTACAAGCCTGCTCAGATGAAATATCTTTTTGAATAAAAATGGCTTCTGTTTCATAACGAATCTGTATTTCTTCCACAACTGCATTCCCAGCATCTCTATTTCTCCCACTTACTACGACTTTAGCTCCTTCTTCTGCACACATCAAAGCAATACCTTTTCCTATTCCTTTTGTCGAACCCGTGATGACGACTACTTTATCTTGAAGACGGTTGCCCATTCGCATCACTCTTTCTTTTTTAAAACTTCATTCGATTTTGACTGCTACAAAAAACACTACACTCTCACACCCAACAAACAATCGTCTCCCCTGTTAAAACCTCCGCGGCTGGCCCACATAAAAACATCACAATGCTCGACATGTCTTCAGGGTGAGCAATTTTTTGCAAGCGGGATTTTCCTTCCTCTGTCTTAACTGTTCGAGTAGCTAGGAATCTACCAGTATAGGTGGGTGCTGGGGAAATGGCATTTACGTTTACATCATAAGGTCGCAATTGCTCCGCTAAACTTCTCGTATAATACGAGATTCCCGCCTTTGCTGTTGCATAAATGATCCCCTCTTGCACGGGCACATGTCCCGCAATCGAACCAACATTAATGATTTTTCCTGTTTTTCTTTCCTTCATATGAAGTCCAACATATTTACACATATACATAGTGGAAAGTAGATTTCGATCGACGACAGAACGAATATCTTCTACTGATATATATAGGGCATCATTCGGATTAGGGCGTGGTGTTGAAAATCCAATATCACCACCCGCATTATTGACTAATATATCGATCGTTCCTAAACGTTCAATGGCCTTTTCCACAACATTTGCAGCCTGCTTCGGATCTGACAAATCGCCTGCAATAAAATCTGCTTTTACCCCAAGAAACTGAATTTCCTTTGCTACTTCTTGTCCCGACACGGCTTCATTAAACTCACTTGCTGCTTGATCATTGATATCATGAACAATCACATTGGCTCCAGCTTTCGCTAAATCATAAATATATTGTTTTCCCAATCCGCGACTCGAACCCGTAACTAATGCATTTTTTCCTTTTAAAGCTTGCATATTACACCTCCAATTGCAGGATATCGTTTTTCTTCATCAAATAAGATAAATATGCCATCCCCACCGCCATTTCCTCCATTTCATATGCAGCAATAGCATTTGCGGGTTCTCCCTTTTCGAACGGAGTCCGCCATTCTCCTTTTGTAAAAGCATGGTCCTCCACAAAACGAAGAAGGCGTGTCAGCTGTTGGGCTGTTCTTTCCGGATATTCCGTCCAATAATCTTCCTGCAACACTCTAACATGTCTTGCCTCCAATGCTCCATGTTCAATCGACAGCGTAATATTCGGATTCACCCTTTCCATTAATGAAAAAAGAGCCGGAAAATCAATCACACCTTGTCCAACAGGGCAACGGGCAAGACGGTATCCTTCATCTGACCAATAAATCTTGTAATCTTTTAAATGCACATTTTTTATATATGGAGCCATTTTCTCAAAAAAATCCATTGGAACTTCTGCTGTTGCAAGAGGATTCCCAGTATCTAACGTAATGCCAAAATGATCAGAATCGATGGTTTCACATAACCATACGAGCTCTTCTGATGCTAAATCTTGGTGATTCTCAACCGTTAAATGAACCCCTACTTCTTCAGCTGTTTTTACAGCCTCTTGGAAAGATACTAGTATTTCATTAAGGAAAGTTTGCCATTTCCCAACCATTTTTCTGCGGTCACCGCCAAAATCAGCCCCACCTACTACCGTTCTGACTGTATGTGCGTCGATTTTGCTTCCCAGTTGAAGAACTAATTCTAAATATTGCGGGTCGAAACCGCTTGCAGCGATATTAATAAACAAACCTTTATTTCTAGCATACTCTCTAACTTCATCTAAATTAGCATCTACTAGTATTTCGTATGGCAACTCTACCCCTTCAAGTCCATATTCTTCCGCCATCTTCATTTGTTGTAGAGCCGTAATTCGCAGGTTTTCTGCTTTTGGATGTAAGCCCATATAAAAAACCGTCCCATATGCCGTAAGTCCAAACTTCATTCGTTTTCCTCCCTTATTCCACTGTCCAGCCACCATCAATGACAATCGATGAACCCGTCATAAAGCTTGAAGCCTCAGAAGCAAGATAAATGATTAGACCAGCTAATTCATCCGGTTTTCCCCATCGTTTAATAGGCAAGTGATCGAGGAAAAATTGATTGGCTTCCGGATTATTAATGACAACTTGGTTTAATTCAGTCGCAAATGGTCCTGGACAAATCGCATTGGCCGTTATATTATATTCTGCCCATTCCAGCGCCATGACCTTGGTTAATTGAATTAGTCCACCTTTACTAGAACAATAGGCAGATCGTTCAGCAAGCCCTACCATTCCTAACATCGAAGCAAGATTAATAATTCTTCCATATCTTTGTTTGATCATGTGCGGGGCAACTGCTTTCGAAACGAGGAATGGGGCTTTTAAGTTCGTCTCTTGCACCAAATCCCAACTTTTCTCATCATAATCTAATAGAGGTTTACGAATATTCACACCGGCGTTATTAATTAAAATATCAATACTTCCGAATTCATCTATAACCCGTTTAACTAACTCATCTATTTGTTTGGCATCCAATACATCTACTGCATATCCGGAAATAGTTGTTTCATATTGATTGGACAATTCCAGTGCAGCATTTTCTGCTTTTTCAACGTCCCTACTTGTAATAGCAACATTGGCACCTGCTGATGCTAGAGCTCTAGCAAATTCTAAGCCAAGACCTTGACAGCCTCCTGTAATAAGTGCAGTTTTTCCTTTTAAAGAAAATAGATTTGAAGACATAGAACATCCTCCTTTGTTTTATCAGGCTAAAATTATGTTAATAAGTACAGGAAAAAATTAACAACGGAGTTTAAACGTGGTGGTCATTTCTAGATTCGATAGCTGTTATTGTCTGTGGAGAAAAAGGTAAAATAATACATATTTCTATTGGAACTTATTCATGTATGCGGTTATCATTGAGGTTTTAGGAATGGAGGCTTATGTAGGATTATCTCTTTAGACCAAGAATCTCTAAAAAAGTGTTTAGTGACTCTATCATACTAAAAAAAAAACAGTATTTATTCCCTATTAATCTCTATTTTTTCCATATATCTATTGTTGCATAACATTCATCTTGTTTTCTGGAAACTGTTTAAGGCAATGTGTTAAAGGAATTGATATTGTTCATTTTAGTTGGTAGGAATAATATATCGAAGTGTTATTTACAATATACCAAATTATTACAGATATTCAAGAGAATTCGGATTCACCTAAGCAACTGCGCCAAACAAAAATACTCTTCATCTAGGCATACCATTCTATCGAACATCTTCAAGCTTCTAGGTAATATATTGATTATCCATTCAGATCTATAGATCGTTTCATTCATGGACCATCTAAAACGTCGAGTAGCCATGATTGCCGGCACCTCTATAAGAAAAGGGAAGAATTAAGACAAAGGTTAAAACAGAAACCTCCCTGTTATAAAGATAGCAAGGAGGTATATTCACCTTATTTTCTATGGATTAACGATATTTACAGCATTCCCTTTAATAAAACTTTGCACATTGCTCACCGCAATATCCATCAAACGTTCACGAGCTTCCTTTGTGGCCCATGCAATATGCGGCGTAATAACACAATTTCTCGCTGATAAAAGTGGATTGTCAGCTGCAGGTGGTTCGGTAGAAAGAACATCTACTGCCGCCCCGGCAATGCTGCCTTCATTCAATGCATGCGCTAAAGCTTGCTCATCAATTAACGGTCCCCTAGAGGTGTTAATTACAAACGCGGATTTCTTCATTAGAGCAATTCGTTCAGCGTTCATCAAGTTTTCCGTATCCGGTGTCAATGGACAATGTAGACTAACGACATCAGACCTTTTTAATAATTCCTCAAGTTCCACCCATTCTACCCCAGCCACTTCAGGAGGAGTTCGACGTCCGCTTCCAACAGCTAATACACGCATTCCAAACGCTTGGGCAACCTGCGCTGTTTGCCTGCCAATTCTCCCCAATCCAATTAAAACAATCGTTTTGCCAGCTAGCTCGATCAGCGGGGATTTTGTAAAAGAAATTTAATTCGACTATAACTAAGCTTATAATAATCACTCCTTGCAGGATAAAAGCCTCTCTTGTCGAATTGAGACTATTGGAGGGGGGATTATATATGACTAAAGTCCCTTACGCTGACTCAAATGGAAGATTATCAGTCGAAGTTCATTTGAAACATGCTTCAGATGTGTGTTTCTAGTTGACCGAAACAATTTTCGTAAGTATCAATCTGGTCAGCAATTCCAATATTATGGGGGCCATTATATAATATCTCCAGTAAACATAACAGTTAATGGAGACGGGCAATGGTACCTTATTGTCCGTGGAGGTGGACAATACGAATATCGTTTCTACTAAAAAACAATCCCTTAGACTACCTATTTATTGAAATCAAAATGGTTTATGCATAGTTTACTACAATTAAAAAAGGACGTTATCAAGTTAAAGAAGATGTTAACGTCCTTCCTTGCTCTTTACTATTTAAGAACTCGGTAGAACCTATCATACATACAGTGATGACAAATTAATATGCAGAAGCGAACTCAACCTTTAACCGCACCTGCAGTCATTCCATCAATAAACTTCCTTTGAAAAATAATATAAACAATAATAATAGGGATTATTGAGATTGAAACTCCAGCGGCAATCAGAGATTGATTTGAAGTATATTTACCGAAAAAGTACATTAGCCCTAAAGGCAATGTCCTATAGGTATCATCATAGACAAACAATAAAGGTAGTAAAAAGTCATTCCATGACCACATAAATTCAAAAATAAATAATGATGTAATCGCTGGAACCATTAATGGTAACATTACACGATAAAAAGTTTGAAATTCGTTACAACCATCAATTTTTGCTGCATCCATTAATTCATCAGGTAGATCTCTAAAAAAAGCCCTCATCATAAAAATTGCAAACGGCATAGAAAGTCCAAAATTAGGAATAATCATAGCCCAATAAGTATTAATTAAGTTTAAACTTTGAATTTTATAATATAGAGGAATGATCATAGCTTGTATTGGAACCATCATTCCAAACAAAAAAAAGAAAAAGAAAAGATTCCTACCTGGAAATTTTAGTTTACCAAATGCATATCCTGCCAAGGATGAAAGAATTAAGATAACTATAACTCTTGGAAAAGCTACTATTACGCTATTGAAAAAATATTGACCCATTTTTCCAACTGTCCAGGCATCTATAAAATTAATAAATGTGATTGCCTTTGGAAATGTAAATGGATTTTGGTTCAGCTCTAATGGATCCTTTAAAGCAGCAAGTAGAATCCACAAAATAGGCATGATAGAAATCAATAAAAATATTATCAATATAATATAAACCAATACTTTGCTAAACGAAAATATACCCTTAATTTTATTTTTGGTTATACTATTTTTGATTGGGGGCACATTGTAATCTATGTTCTTTTGAATTTCCACACCAAAACCTCCTTATTCATTCCTTTCAGCAAACCTTAAATAAGAAACTGAACAAATTGCAATAATAAATGCAAGAGCGATAGAAATTGCAGCACCATACCCAACATCATTCATTGTAAAAGCTTGATTAAACATATATGTGCCAATGACTTCCGATGAATGAAATGGACCACCTTTAGTCATCAGATATATTATGTCAAATACCTTAAAGGAACCAATAAGCGAATTCAGTATTAATAATGTGATTGTGTTTTTTAGCAATGGTATTGTAACAAAAAAGAAGGATTGAATTGAATTTGCTCCTTCAACTTTGGCAGCTTCATAAAAACTTCTATCTATACCTTGCATTGCTGCCATAAAAATTACCAAGCAGAATCCATAATATGTCCAACTTCCCGCAACAATCAACGCTGGTAGCACCGTATTTTCATTACCTAACCAAGGTTGTGCAAAATTTGATAAACCAATCCATCTTAAAAAGGAGTTTATGATTCCAAAATCCGGATGGTATATCCAATTCCAGATAATGCCTACAGCCACTAACGAAACAATTACGGGCATAAAATATGTTAAACGAAATATAATTTTTCCACGAATAAATTTCGAAGAAAGTAATGAAGCTAAAATCAGACCTAGGCTAACAGGAAGAACTACTGTTGAAATTATCCAATAAATATTATGACTTAAAGATTTCCAAAATATGGGGTCATTCAACATTTTGGAATAATTCTCAAACCCAATATACTTCATAACTGGACTGGCCCCATCCCAACTATAGAAGCTGAATTGTATTGTTTTTATTATTGGATTAATAAGAAAGATTATATAAAATAATAATGCTGGAAGAACAAAAATAATAGGTCTAAATTCCTTAAGTTTTTTCACGAAAATTTGCATACTTAGCTTCCTTTCTATTAGATAGATGTGATAGGGAAAAATCCCTATCACATCTATTTATTAATAGTTTCCAGCAGCAATTTCCTCTTCGAATGCTTCTTGTTTTGCCTTTACAACTTCTTCTCCAGATTTCTTCCCTGCTATCAATTCTTGAAGGATATTTTGAGTAACATTATTAACCTTCTGTGGCATTAATACATCGATATTATAGGATAATCCCGCAGGTGAATTCGCCATATTGATTACATCTTTCGCTAGTGAATTTATATTTAATTCTTCAACGTCAATATCTATTGGTGGAATTACACTATTCTCATACCAAATTTTCGCCATTTCCTCTGAAAACATATAATCTAAAAAGTCGACTGTTTCATCCGGATGCTTAGTATTGGCATTTACAACCAGTGCCCCACCGATTCCACCAGGTGCCGATGTCGGTAATGAAGGATTAATAGAGGGCATAAGGAAGAAACCAACGTTGTCTTTCATATTTTCAACCATTCCCGATACCATCCATGTTCCAGTAATTCTCATTGCTGCTTTTCCAGAATAGAATTCTTTATTCCCATCATCATATGAAACAGATAATGGATTAGCCGATGTGTAACCATTTTTGACTAATTTTGCAAACTCATCTAACGCTTCAGCAAAGATCGGTTGATCAAAGCCCTCTTCATTATTTAATACTTTATCAATTTTTTCCTTACCAGCGACGGCTGTATAAAAAACACTTTCTAAATGAAAAGCAGGCCATTGGTCCTTATCATCAAATGAAATTGGTACAATTCCTTCTGATTTTGCTTTCTCAAGTATTTCTAAAAATGCATCATATGTCTTTGGTATATCAACACCTAGCTTTTGAAAAATCTTTTTATTATAATAAACACCGATTAACTCAATTTCATTACCAATTCCGTATATTTTATCGTCAAAAGTAACATGTTCAGTAACCCATTCAGGGAACCTCTCATCCCACCCATAATGTTCAGAATATGTTGTTAGGTCTAATGCTTGACCAGCCTTGGCTAATACACCTAAATATCCCGGCCCTGCATCATAAAAGAACATATCCGGCCCTTCATTACTAGTAAGAGCGGGTTTTATTGTTTTACGAATATCATCATTCTTCATCGTATTTCGTTTTATTTTAATATTCGGATTTTTCTCCTCGTAACTCTTAATGATGGTTTCCAAGACGGCAGAATCACTTGGATCAGTGAATGGATCCCACAACATCAAAGTTGTTTTTCCATCTTTACTTTCATTACTATCTTTTGCCTTGTTATTACTATTTGGAGCACTCATTTCAGATGAACATGCCGATATTATTATGCTAAATAACAATATTAGTATTAATGAAATCCTTAGATTTTTGACCGACATTATTACCATCCCCCTGTAATTTTACTGGCACCAAACTTTTCAAGAAGTTAAGAGATTCATATAGACTTTCAATACTATTGCCGTGAATTCCGCATTCAAAAGATAAAAATCCTTTATAACCTGTTTTTTGAACTGTTCCTAAGTATAATTCAAAATTGGAATGCCCCATGCCAGGCTGTAATCTATTACTATCGGCTAAATGATAGTAACCAATATAATTTGAATACTTACAAATGGTGTCTTCAATTTTTTCTTCCTCAATTGACATATGAAAGAAATCGGCGATTACTTTAATACGCTCGCTCCCTACAAGCTCAATTAAATCTACTGCTTGCTTCACCGTATTTATCATGTGGTCCTCATATCTATTTAATGGTTCCAAAAAAACATTAATACGTTTCTTTTCCGCAAATTCTGCTATCTTAGTTAATGAGTCGACTAAAACTACTTGATCTTCTTCCTGGTCCCTAGGAGGTGAAAATGGTGGTAATCTTCTTGAAAACATCCCAAAAGCGGCTGGCATTATTAAACCAACGGAATTCATCTCAGAGGCATATTCTAATGATGTAATGATATCTTTTATTGCAATTAGCCTCTTTTCATGTTCAAAGTCACCTATCCAATTTCTATACCCCCCACAAATTGCACTTGGAACAATACCTGTTTTATTGGATGCACTTATAATTTCTTTAGTAATCTTACTATTCAAAGGTTCACCTACCACAGAAATCTCTACGCCATCAAATTTTAGTTCTCGTGCTAGATTAAAAGTTTCCATATACGTATTACTTAAAAGTTTATCTTGTACTGAAAATTTCATACCTATTAACCACCCATCCCAAAAGTCTTCTATTTTCTTTAAAGTCTTTTCTATTGATCAGTTAAGTCTATGCCTAATTTGACACTCTTCCGCGGATTGCGATCCACATATTCTTCATAAGCAAATGCTGAATCAACAAATGGAACAACAGGATCTATAATATCTTCACAGCTTACCAATCCTTCAGATAATATTTTCCAACATACTTCTTCAATACGTCGCCAACTCCATCTAGGGTAATCGGGATTAGGTTCACTACAAGCTCTCGAAAATACTAATTTTGCATTGTTAAAGTGTGCTTCTCTTCCGAAATCAAGACCGCCTTTAAATGGCCTTGCCCAACCAACATAAGCAATTGTTCCTCCATAAGCTAACCCTCTTAATGCTTGCTGTAGTGCCCTCTCATTTGCACTTGTTTCTATAATTACATCAACCCCAAGCTTATTCGTTAACTTTTTTAACTCAAGACCAATGTCTTGTTGAATTGGGTCTAATGCAATATCAGCACCAGAATGTACTGCTGTTTTTCTACGCTTTTCAATTGGATCAATTGCCGCTACAAAGCTTGCACCGGCTAATTTAGCCAATTGAACTGCGAGTTGACCAATTGCCCCTAATCCAATTACTGCTACACGATCTCCTAATTTTAATTGGCTATCTCGTATTCCTCCTAATGCAAATTGTGCAGGATCAAAACATAATGCATTTTTCCAAGACATTTCTTCAGGCATTTTTAATAAATAAAAATTATTTATCGCATTTACAATATGTGTTTCTCGTATACCTCCATAGCTACATACTCGATCTCCTAATTTATAATCAGTTACTTTAGAACCGACTTGGATGATTCTTCCTACCCATTGATTACCTAGATTCCATTTTCCGAATTCTACACCTTTACTTTCCTTCTCATCTCTTGGTAAAAATGTGTGCCAATCTTCGTCATAATAATCGTTTATATGTGGACTTTCTCCACGAAAACCCGCCAATTCTGAGCCGTGTTTTGGTGCAGCAAATTCAACCTTAACTTTGACCTCATCTTCGTTTATTTCCCTATCCTCGTAATAGTCTAATTGGGCTTTATGTGGTGCAACTGCTAATAATTGTTTTAACATAGTTGTTCTCCTATCAACTTTTTATTATATTTCTTAGCACTAAAAAACTTTAAATATCACATTTTTTCTCACCTCCAATATTTCAAGAAACAATAATTATCCACCTAACTTGAGATTTAAACCTCTAAATTGAGATGGAGAAATACCAACATATGATTTGAATAGCCTTGTAAAACTAGGTGTATCATTAAAACCAAGTGAAGCTCCTATATCTGTAATACTCATCTGACTGGTTTTTAATAGTTCCTTTGCTTTATTAATTCGCAATTCCTTATGTGCTTGTATTGGAGATTTTCCGAATAATTCTTTAAAACGGTTGCTTATATAGGTGGGATGAAGATGGTATTTATCCGATAATTCTTTAAGAGTTAGATCCTTATTGGGATTTTGAATTAATTCCGTTAATATACATAAAAATTCTTCTTCCTTATTTCCTGCTTGAACTGGATATTTTTGAGTCTTCATTATTCCTTCAAACATTAAATATAGGAGCTCAAGTTCTTTAGCTTTTTTTAAAATTGTGCTAATTAAAAATTCCGATGACTCTATTGACTTCTTATATTCGATAAAAACCTTTTCAAATTCAGTAGAATCTTTTAATTTAAAAGTTATTGGAAAATGAAATAAGCCTAATACGTCTAATACACCAGCAATACCATAGGTAAAATGAGACCAAAAAAATATAGTTTCTTCATCAGATTCCTTATAATGATCATGTTCAACATTAGGTGGTACAAGGACGACTGTCCCAGGAGTTATTGGATACACATTCTTTCCAATTCTTAGCTTTGCTTCCCCAGATTTATGATATGACATAATATAACAGGAGAGGACTCGATTAATAGTCATCATCTCAGTTCTAGTATGGATATCACATTCTAAAACATTTAAGTCCGCATATTTTAGTAAGAAGTTCATACTATTATCAATCATAAAAAAATCACCTAATTAAATAATTTTTCATTCCTTTAAATTTGCTAATTAACAAAATAAAATCAGGGATAGGAAACGCTTCCAAACCAATTATATAAATAGTTTTCTTATAAATAAATGATTAAAATAAAGTGATATTTAACTATTTTACAGGTTAGGGACAAAAGTAATTTTGCGGGATTGTTGATGGGCACGATGCGGCATATAGTGCATCTAAAGGTGCAGTTCGTTCGTTAACAAAACATGCTGCTCAATGGTTTGGTAAAGATAATATCCGTGTAAATTCTGTTCATGCTGGGGCAATTTTTACTGAGATGGCTGAAGCTGTAAGAATTAAGTCTCAAGAAGATATGGGTTCTCATAACGAAGGTAAAGCGGCTTTAAAATATATGCTGGAGAATCAACGGACATCGCAAATGCATATTTATATTTAGCATCTGATGAATCGAAGTATGTAACAGGTTTAGAGTTAGGCGTTGACGGTGGATGGACAACAGGTTCCTAATTCTTAAAATAATCTATTTTGAACTAATGCAAAGATGAAATTGTAAATATTTGTTGAGGGAAAGCATGTTTAAAAATTTTTATTACTTTCCCTCATTACAAAGCACCTCAGTGGATGCTTTTTTAAGTTTATAATGCTTGGGAAACTCATTTCTATCCACGAGACCAGATTAGTAAAATTCCAACATTTTTACTAGTGAACTAGGCATAAAAGTCTTTTTTCTTTTTTTTCTTTTTTATTCTTTATTTTACTACCCTTTGCTTCCTTCAATTCAATTTTAACGAGAGCTAGAGTGATAAATACTATAAAAGTGTTATGCGAGTAAGACACTAATTAAAAACAGAAAACCCCCTCAGCTGCAAAGACAGCTGGGAGGTTTATTTTGCCTAATTTCCTATTGATTAACAATATTTACAGCATTCCCTTTAATAAAACTTTGCACATTGCTCACCGCAATTTCCATTAAACGTTCACGAGCTTCCTTTGTCGCCCATGCAATATGCGGCGTAATGACACAATTTCTCGCTGATAAAAGTGGATTGTAAGCTTCCGGTGGTTCGGTAGACAGAACATCTACGGCCGCCCCGGCGATGCCTCCTTCATTCAATGCATCCGCCAAAGCTTGCTCATCAATTAACGGTCCCCTAGAAGTGTTAATTAAAAATGCGGATTTCTTCATTAAAGCAATTTTTTCAGCGTTGATCAATTTTTCCGTATTTGGTGTCAATGGACAGTGAAGGCTGACGACATCAGACCTTTCCATTAATTCCTCAAGTTCTACCCATTCTACCCCAGCCACTTCAGGAGGAGTTCGACGTCCACTTCCAACAGCTAATACATGCATCCCAAACGCTTGGGCAACCTGCGCCGTTTGCCTGCCAATTCTCCCCAATCCAATTAAACCAATCGTTTTGCCAGCTAGCTCGATCAGCGGAGATTTTGCAAAAGAAAAGTCGATACTGCGTGTCCATTCTCCTTCGTAGACAGCATCACTATGCCGTCCTACATGGTGGCATAGCTCCAAAAGCAATGCAAATACTAATTGAGCCACTGATTGCGTACTATAGGTCGGCACATTCGTAACGATGATTCCCCGTTCTTTCGCAGCCTCCGTATCAATAATATTATAGCCAGTCGCAAGTACACCGATATATTGCAAATTTGGTAACGCTGATAAGGTCTCTCTCGTCATTGGCGTTTTATTCGTCAACACGATCTGCGCATCCGCTGATCTCTGAATAATCTCATCTGCATTCGTTCGATCATAGATTGTTACATTCCCCAATCTTTCTAAACTTGCCCAGTCCAAATCACCCGGATTTAATGTATAACCATCTAATACAACTATGTTTAGCATTATATTTCCTCCGCCCTTATGTATTCCGATCCTCCTTATTATTATACAACAGGGCTAGATAGGGCGAATTTTTTATACTTAGCAATTAGGAGGGGATTGATTTCGGAAGTCGTCAGTCTAAAGATTGGCTGAAAAACTCGTAATCTATTACAATGAAGCCCTTTGCTCCTTCTATTCCATTGAACTACATGACCAGACCCAATATGCGCCCATCAATCAATTATTAAATCTCTTGCTAATGCGGGGTTGTCCCCGCCGCGTCCAACAAGTCGACAACGTTCCCAGTTTTCATCCCTGTAGTATACGCGGGCGAAATCTTTATTAGAGCAGTCCCCAGGTGAAATTCTTCCTATCAAAAACTAATTTGAGAATTTCAATGGGGTAGGATATAGTACTTGTTAATCATTTCTCGCAAAAAGTCAACAGACTCTTTTAACTCATAAAGGCCATTGACACCATCTTCAATCGAAATCCATCCATTAAAATTGACGGATTTTAATATGGAAAAAATCTTGTGATAATCATTTAATCCTTTTCCGATGACACCGTGTGAAAGGGCATCCGAATACCCTTCTTTCACATATTTTTGTATATCATCTAATGAATATCCTTCCGTTAAATAGCGATCACTGGCATGCATAGTAATAAGACGATTTTTAACTTCTTCCAATAAAGCAATGGGGTCCTCATCTGCAAATAATGCATTGGAAGGATCATAATTAACACCAAAATATGGAGATGATATTTGGTCAATAATCTGGAGATATATTTCCGACCTTTGCGCGAATTCCGAGTAAACCCAAAATCCATCCTTATAATGGTTTTCCATAACAAGATGGACATTTTTACTCTCTGCATATGGCAATAGCTCACGAATGGAATTAACTGTCCACTGTATTCCATCTTCTATTGATACTTCTGGTCTTCTTTGACCTGAAAGAACTCTACATGATTGAAAATCTCCCGGGCCAAGAATATGCATGATATCAATTACTTTTTTCATTTTCTTTATCTCATTTTCTCTAAACGATGCATCAGGATGGGTAAAATCTGGAGAAGAGCACATCATCGGTATGCTTAAACTTTCTTTTTGCACTGCCTCTTTTATACTTATTAAATATGCTTCAGACGAATGCTTCAGAAAGGAAGGATATAGTTCTAGTCCATCCGCTCCAAGCGTTCCGGCCTGTTTGATCCATTCAAAGACATCCATTCTTCCATCAGACAATACTTCCAAATAGCCTTTTGGAAATACGGAAACACGAGGTTGATTCATCCTATATCTTTCCTCCTTCACTGAGAATGTTTTACCTGATGAACGAGATCAGCCAATATTCTTTTAAGTTCTTCTTTATTTGTGCTGGGACTAAATTCTTTTTGATCGATGACTAGTGGCGCGCCGATTACTACTAAAGGTGCACCGTGTTTGGGCATTTTCGCAGCTTGTTGAATCGACAGGCCTCCGACAGCTTGAATCGGTATTGTAACAGCTTTAAAAACGTCTTCTAAATGATCGAAAGGGCTTCGCTCCGGATTTTCTCCCCTTTCATCGAATCCTGTATGTACAATAATATAATCGACACCATTTTCTTCTAATAATTTTGCAGCTGCTACAGGATCCTCTGCGGCCATAATATCGCCCATAACCTCTATTCCGTAATCCCGTGCTGCTCTTACCACTGCCCTGATTGTCGCTGGATGAGCAACCCCCATAACCACAACATGAGTAGCCCCAGCCTTTGCCATCATTTCCGTTTCCAAATATCCACCATCCATCGTTTTCAAATCCGCAACGATCGGATGGTCGGGAAATTTTTTTCTTAAAGCAGCTACAGCATGAAGTCCCTCGGCAAGAAGTAGTGGGGTACCCGCCTCAATCCAATCCACCCCTGCCTCTACAGCAATTTCCGCCATTTCTAACGCTTCTTCCGTACTTGTTAAATCAAGAGAAATCTGGATAATAGGTTGAACAGACATATTCATCCATCCTTTCTGATAAAATTAATACGATTTCATATTTTATGAATTTGGTAGTATTATAGACTTCGCGTGCAATAATGAGTCCATATCTTTAAAAGCACTCTCCCATTGATCAATAGGATAAATTTTTGCCATCGGTAAAGGATCAATCTCACCCTTATTCATCAGTAATAAAACCTTTTCCCACATAGGATAATTATGGCTAAATGAACCTTGTAATTTGACCGCTTTTTGAATTAAAGGATCAAGCGAAAAGCCAACGGGTTCCGGTCCCCAACCAATCTTCGTAATTTGCCCCCCTGGCCGAACAACTTCAATGCTTTGTTTCAACGTGGTTGAATTGCCGACAGCATCTAGTACGAGATCTGGACCTAAGCCATCTCCTTGTTGCATAATCTCTTTTACTACATCTTCCTTACTAGCATTAATGATATGGTCTGCACCAAATTTTATAGCCATTTCCAGACGATTAATATCCTTATCAATCCCGACAACAGTTAAGATGGATGGAGAAAAAAGCTTAGCAATCTGTATGCACATTAACCCAATTGGCCCTGGTCCAAACACAACAACATGGTCCCCTGGCTTAATATGAGAATGATGTGCCACAGCATTGTAAGCAACACAGGCAGGTTCAGTCAAAGCAGCTTTTTCAAATGAAACATCGGAGGGAATGTGGTGGACAATAGCCTCCCGAGTTCTTATATATTGTGCCATTGCACCATCATCCAATACTCCGAACCCTTTCCGATCCGGACATAAGTTATATTGGCCGGTTCTACAATAAATACATGACTCGCATACGTATGATGGGGTTTCACTAACAACCCGTTCTCCTTTTTTGAAATCCCTTACATCTTTACCAACATCAACAACCACTCCCGAAAATTCATGACCCAAAATGACAGGGCGCTTTACTTTAAATCCTTGTACATCATGGTACATATGAAGGTCGCTTCCACATACCCCCACAGCCTCAACCCTCATCAAAATGTCCTTAGGACCAATTTCCGGTATTGGGACATCTTTCAAAGCTACATTCCCTTTACCTTCCGCAAAATTAACTAAAGCTTTCATCAGAAGCCCCCTTGAAATTTATAGATAATGATGTGTCTAAGTACACTTTAGGATCTATTGCATGTATTTGAACTAATTTCGTCATATTGATTTTAGGCAGTATATCTTTTCTGCTAAAACTTGTTCTATAATATCATCACAGTCATAAGCAGCCGCACCATTTGTTTTTAGTCACCTTCTATGTGCTTTTTTATGCTGGAATAATTCCTGCTACAAGACTATTAATCTCAGGAAATACCCACTCGCAAAAGAATTTTGCATTAGGGTTTCATCGAGATCAAATGTAACTTCTATCGCAAACTGCAGTTCGGGCATTCGATGTTTCAAAAATTATGTTTACACAAAAGACCGTATTCAGCACATAATGCATGGCAATACAAACCAATAAATTTTGTGTATAAGCAATGTTTATCAAAAAATATATCTATTATAATATCATATAATCAAAAGGATTTGACATAATAGTTTATATTTTCTGTATATAGGTAATTAGGGCTTATCAAAATAAGGTTTGCTATAACTTCTTAGCAATATCTTTTGTAATAATAGTGGGATGAATATTGAAATCTTTTATAATATATATGAAGACTATACGCTAGCGACCGCCAGTTACTACTATTGGGATGAGGATAGTATGGTGTAGGTATGGAAACAGAACCTATAAGGAGGTCTAATTTGACAAGCTGTTTAAGAAGCTCTGTTAAGGGTGCCGTGAATAACTTATTTATAGAGATGAATAAACAGAAGTTATCCGTTTGGCATTCTAAAAATCCGAAAACCGAACGAATAGCTATTATCAATTTCTTCGGGCCAGGACATAGCAATATATAAGAATTCCCAGAGTCGAATAGGTTCTGGGAATATTTTTTGCTTGTATCATCTCACTCTTAAAATGATTGACAAGGATCGCCCTGGTATAGCCCTATCAAAGACTACTCATCTATCACTACCTCTATAAATCTATTACACCCTCCTCAAGATTCCGACGTATCTTCTGAATAGCTCCCGCTCGCCATTTCTTAACTGCCGACAAAGACACTCCTTCTTTCCCGGCAATTTCCTGTACACTCAATCCATAGTAGAAAGTATCAATCACCCACAATTTCTGCCTCTCAGTCAGTCCTTTACAGTAGGGATTTAATTGCTCTAGCTCCATTGGCGCCATAACATTTTCATCGACGGTCATCTCCCAAAATTCCTCGTCAGGATACACATTTTTTTCTTCGAACCGACTCATCTTCGTCAACTCGGTCAAAATCCGCCCTTTAATATACGAATAGGCATAAGTGGAAAACTTGCCCTTCTCTCCATCAAAACGTTGATAAGCATCCCACAAGCCTATCAATCCCGTTTGATAAAATTCATCCTGATTTTTGTAGATCCCTAGTGACTTCATTACATGAAATATCATTCTTTCGTGCATCTTGATTATTTCTTCAAAACGTTCTCTTTCCATTCCGTTTCCTTCCTGGAAAGCGCGCTTTCAAATGTTTTCTCGAGTACTTTAAAGATAGTAAGAATGAACACTTGACGCGAATGAACGTTTTGAGGGAAATAACGATTTTCTACCTATATTTGAAGAAAAATGGCTTTATTTAACCTTTTTCTCCTAGGCTATTTTCGAGAAATGATATGATTTCTATTCGTAATTTTCTATTTTAGGAAAATGGAAATAAAATAAAAAAATGTTTGGGCAATATTTCACCCAAACACTTTTGGTTAACTTATATGTAAAGAATATTCCTTATTAATATCGTAATCTACTTCTACAATTCCTTTATTTGTCTGTTTAAAGTGAAAGATAGTTTTGTTTTCATTAATAAACAGTGCCTCTTTTTGCGGTTCATATGTATAGGGTAATGTTGGTATTGTTCTCTTTTCGAAGGTTTTTTGTAAGTCTTGTGCGCGATATTCCCTAGTTTTGAAGAGATCCTTACTGATATTAATGGTAATCGTATGATCATATTCCATTAAGACTTTCGTTTTATTATTAGGCACAGGAATACTATCTTTTATATGATTCAACGAAAACCAAACACAATTTTTATTTTTGGGGGACATGCTAGGAAACCAGTATATACCTAAACTTCCACAGATTTTAATCGGCGGCATATCAATATTCCCTAGAGCAGCTTTCGTAGCTTTTTTCGCAGCATTTAAACCGCTTCCATAATGAATCAAACTATTTTCAATGATTTCGATAGGACTTAATTTGACTATAAAAACTTTTTTAGCCTCTAAGACACGAGTATAAAAATACCCATTCTTAACGAAAACTCCCATAAGTGCCATTGTAAAACGGTTAATAATATAATCATCTCTCATTTTTTTCATACACCATACTCCCCTTTTCAGTAATTTTTCAGATAAGAGATAGTACACATGGATGATATTAAACTAAGATGTATTAATTTAATTTAAAACCTTTAACCGCTCTATCGATCACCACATTCCAAAAATACAATTTTCACATCTTTCTATATTATTGCACATTTAGGACTATTTATCTATATTTCAACATTATATCTTTTAAAATTCGACATTTTATTATAAAACCTATCATTTCATAGGTAAAAATAACTAATCAACTCTGAAGCTCTATTACTGGGAGGATTGCACTAGAAAGTATAAAAATTGATATGTAGCAGCCCTCTTTATCCTTTGAGAAAAGTTTGGAATAATATTTTGTCATTGATTACGAAACTACGAATACAAGTTCGTTGAATGCATTTCTTCATTTCATATCAATTTTGGATATATGTAATTCTATTAATGTATTATGGAAGTTCTATTAAACTATTATATAATTTAAAAAGACCTCGTGCTGAAGCACCTGATCTCTCTAGATATATGACAAAGTGCAGAGTCCTTTGACCATACACATAATATTTTCCTACAATTTGAATTTTCTCTGCAATAAATAAAGAGAAAGGCTGACACTTTCATAACCTAATAACCTAATTACAAAGAAAACCACTGATTTTTAATTGCATATAAGACAGCGTTTGTTCTATCACTTACATTTAACTTTATAAACATTGTACTTATATGATTTTTCACTGTTTTTTCCTTAATATTTAAGTGTTTAGCTATGCTTTGATTCTTATGACCTTTTACAATTAACTCCAATATATCCCATTGCCGATTTGTTAATAATTTTGCAGGTCTGTTCGATAATATATTGGATATTTTTTTTCTTTGCTGAAATAAGGTAGGGACTAATTTAGGATGAATATATTGATTTCCTTTCAACATAAGGTTAAAAGCATATATTAACTCACTAGTCTTCATTCCCTTTAGTAAATAACCATGTAAGTTAATTTTAAATAGTTCGGGCAGATATTCCCCCTCAGAGTCCGATAGCCGTACCGTAATAATTACATTATCATCTTTATAGGAATCAACTACTCTACGTAAATCTATATTCGATTTAAAATCTAATATAATTAGATAGGGAATGTGGTTGCTTCCAAAAATAAGATTAGAGGGTATATGATCATATACCCTTACTGATTGTGTCAGTTTTTTTTCAATCGTCGGAACCCTCTTGTGTAACAAATTTATTTCTTTATTTATTTCAATGTTGCTCATTTATGACATCTCCTGTATATCCTTCATGCTTTGCTATAATTGTAATTATTACAGAACAAATCGACTGACCAGGCCATTTAGGTTTTCAGCTAATTTAGCTAGATCATTAGAACTATTTGCTACTTCCTCCATAGAACTGCTGATTTGCTCGGATGAAGCAGAAGTTTGTTCCACTCCAGCAGCAGATTCTTCGGAAATTGCCGCAATTTCTGTTATGGATTCGTCCATTTTTTTACTACTCTCAGCAATGCTTGAGATATTTTTGGAGACAATCTTAATATTATTCGTCATTTCTGATACAGCAAGACTGATTCCGTCAAAGGTTTCCTGCGTTCCTTCAATTTGCCTCGTTCCTTGTGCAACTTCTTTATATCCTTCTTCAAGGGATTCTGTAACTATACCAGATTCATTTTGGATGCCATTTACGATGGCAGTAATATCCGATACAGACGCGGATACTTGTTCTGCCAGTTTTCGAACTTCATCTGCCACTACTGCAAAGCCTCTACCTTGTTCCCCTGCTCTAGCCGCTTCAATCGCTGCATTCAATGCAAGTAAATTCGTTTGGTCTGCAATCTCTTGAATAACAGAAACCAGCTTAGAAATCTCTTGAGATTTTTCGTCTAAACCTTTTACCTTATCCACCGCATCATGAACGATTTGATCAATTTTCGCCATTTGCTGACTAGAAGCTTCCATTAATTGGCTGCCTTCATTTGTCATTTGTAATACATTATCGGAAGCCTGCTGTATACGTTCTCCATTGTCGTTAGCCTCTTGGACTGTAGCGGAAAAAGATACCATAATAGAAGCCAATTCACCTGCACTCGTGGCTTGTGTTTCTGTTCCGGTAGCCAATTCTTGCATAGTAGCGGATATTTGTTGAGAACCGGCATTGACCTCATTTGCCGATTGAGTTAATTCTTCACTCTGTCCTGTAATGGATTCAGACACGTAGCTGATTTCACTGATCAAATCACGTAATTTTTTACTCATTTCATTTGTAGAGATAACAAGCTGGGCAATTTCGTCCCGTGATTTCGTTCTTAATGGCTCCTGGCTGAGATTCGCACTTGAAATCAACTTCATTCGCTCCATTACCTTTTTAATAGGGGTAGTAATGATAGTAGAAGTGATGAGCGCTGCCGCTATACTAACAATTATGACTAAAATAATCGAAATTAAAGCTACGTACAATGTCTCGTTGCCACTTTTCATAATGCTTTTTCCATGCTTTTGAATTAAGGCTTCTCTATCTGTTGCTATTTTTTCAAAACGATCCATGATATCACGAGCTTCATTTGTCGAGATTGCGAGATTTAATATAGCTTGCTCCTTATTGCCCTTGTCATACTCATTAAAAACATCCTTTATAACATGCTCTCTCCATTTGGAAGTTCGCTGAATAAGTTCCTTAAATTCAGCTGAAGCACCTAATTCTTTCGCCATCTTTTCATAGTGCTCTGCTTTTTTTATTTCATCTATAAATCTATCTTTATAATCATTATAACCAAATAGGACATAACCTCGCGCCAAGCCTATACTGTTGGCCATTCTGGTTTCCAATTGTTCATCTGCAATCAATATTTGAAGATCTTTACTTACCATATTTTCAGTATCCTTATTGACTTTATTGACTGATATGTAGATATACACACCAAAGGCAATGAACAGCAAGATCACAAGAGAAAAGCCAACTAATATTTTCATTTTTAAGCTTTTAAAATTAAACAAATTTTTCATGTTCTTCCTCGTTTCGTATAAGATTACATTAAAGCTTCTTTTCAAGTTTTTTATTGTGAATGTTTTCACAAACCAATCCTTTTTATGTTTTCAAACAAATTACTTATCACTTACATAGATCTTTTTAAATGTGGTCTTTTTTTAAACTGTTAAACTAAGTGAGTCCAAATTTTATTGTCTACTTTACAAGTAATAATTAAATAGTTTAAATATTAATGAATATTGTCCGTTGTTTACCTCCTCTTTGCATACAAAAAGGCTATTCTTAAAACAAAGAATAGCCAAAAAACTATTTCACATATGAAACAGTTAACTATTTGGCAGCCAGGCAATCATAGTTTTTTCGAATTAAACCTTAGACCCTTGGCTTTGCGTCCTATTTTTTCAAATAGTTTGCCTTTTTTCTGATTACGTTTATATGATTAATTACCTAATACTTTTATATCATACAATGTTGACTTCCAAAATTCAACAAAAATCTTCATATATTTGGTAAAATTGCCGAATTATGTCGAATATCGTTGAAATAATTGCATTATAAGTTGAACAAATACTTGAAATTTCTTCCTCCTTTGCATAATACAGAGCTTTAGACCTTTTCTAAAACAATATAAAAGGATCCTTTCCCATTTTGGGGACTGGATCCTTATCTAATTAAAGCTTAAACCTATTAATCAATCCATTTAAATTCTCTGCTAACTTAGCAAGATCTGCTGAATTATTTGCGACTTCTTCCATCGAACTACTAATCTCTTCAGAAGAAGCGGACGTCTCTTCTGCTCCTGCAGCGGATTCTTCAGAGATTGCTGCAATTTCCGTAATAGAATTTTGCATTTTTTCGCTGTTAGAGGAAATGTGCATGATATTATCGGATACCGTTTTTATATTCTCTACCATTTCTGTAACGGCAGAACTGATTTTTTCAAAGGTTTCTTTTGTTGATTCAATCTGATTTGTGCCTTGGGCTACTTCTTTATACCCTGCCTGCAAGGAGTCAGTTACAATGCTGGATTCATTTTGTATGCCTGCTACGATACCCGTAATATCTGCTACGGAATTCGAAACTTGTTCCGCGAGTTTCCTTACTTCATCAGCAACGACCGCAAATCCGCGTCCTTGTTCACCCGCTCTAGCTGCTTCAATGGCAGCATTTAACGCTAGTAAATTAGTTTGATCGGCAATATCTTGGATAACAGAAACTAATTTAGAGATTTCCTGAGATTTTTCGTCTAAGCCTTTTACCTTATGAACAGCATCCTGAACAATCTGATCGATTTTTTCCATTTGCTGGCTAGAAGTTTCCATTAATTGGCTGCCTTCATTTGTCATTCCCAATACGTCCGTTGAAGCTCGCTGAACGCGTTCGCCATTTTCATTCGCTTCATGTACCGTCGTGGAGAATGTCACCATGATAGCAGCCAATTCACTCGCGTTTGAAGCTTGCGCCTCTGTGCCCGTTGCGAGTTCTTCCATTGTAGCTGCAATTTGCTGCGAACCTGAATTAACCTCGTTTGCAGATTGCATCATTTCTTCGCTCTGACTCGTGATGTTTTCAGAAACCGTATTGATCTCACTTACCAATTCTCGTATTCTTCCATTCATTTCATTTGTCGCAACAACCAGTTGTGCAATTTCATCACGCGATTTCGTTTCTAGTGAACTTTGGCTTAGATCTCCGCTTGCTATTAACTTCATTCGCTCCATTACTTTCTTAATTGGACGGGTAATAAAGTTTGAAGTGATCAGGGCAGTAGCAATGCTAACGATAATCACTAAAATAATAAAAATAGATACTATATATAATGTATTTTCTCCATTGGATATGATATCTTTCCCCTGTTGTTGAATGATATGTTCCCTATTTATAGCAAGTTTTTCATATTCTTCGATGATACTCTCTGCTTCTTTTGTCGCAGCTACATGATTTCTATTGGCTAGCGATTTTTGTCCTTTATCATATAAGGCAAACACATTCGTTTCGATATCTTCTTGCCAAGCCATCGTACGTTGGACAAGTTGTTTAAACTCATCAGAAGCTCCTAAGTCTATTGCCCTTTTTTGATCTAATATCGCTTGCTCTGTTAAAGCATAAAACTGGTCCCTGTAATCATCATTTTCAAATAATAAAAAACCTCGTAAAAGCGAGACTCGATTTGCCATATTTGCTGACAATTGGTCATCTATGATTAATATTTTAAGCTCTTTATCAAGAATATTTTTTGTATCATTATTCACATTTTTAACAGTTAAAAAGTTATATAGTCCAAAAACAATAAACAATAAAATAACACAAGAAAATCCGAATAAAATTTTTGTTTTCAAGCTTTTAAAATTGAATAATTTCTTCACGTGTCTACCTCTTTCTTGTAAATTTTCTTAATGAAGATATTTCGTAATAGGAAAGAATTACTACTATAATGATAGACTAGAGTTTTCCAATATTCAACAGTGTTTCCTTAATTTCTACATGAAAAAGGAGCGTCTTTGGACGCCCTTTTTATCGCAATGGACGGTAAAACGATTCCATCGCCATTTCGTTGTAGTATTTATAGTCAAATGCTTCTGGACGAAAGCTTTGTTCTTTATTTGCTATCTGATGTAATCCTTCTTCCAAACCTTGAATACTATTCTCCACCAATAAGCCGTATTTCCCATCCTCGAGTACTGTCCGATTTGCAATAATGTCTGTTGCGACTATATTCATTCCGAGCGTCATCGCCTCCAGCAAGACCATGGGCTGTCCCTCATAATGGGACGAAAGGACAAAGCAATCGCATTTTTTCAAGAAAGGGAAGGGATTTTCAAGTTGGCCTAGGAGGAACACGCAATGATTTAGGTTTAGTTCCTGTATTAAAGTTTTGAGCTGCTTTTTTAAGGCACCTTCACCTATAATATAAAGCATACTATTAGGATGAGTTTTATGAAATCTTCCGAATGCTTTAATCAAATTATCCTGCCCTTTTTCAGGCGAAAGTCTCCCCATTGTGGCAAAATTAATATTTTTGCTGCTAGGTTCGAGAACGAATTGACCGTCCACTTCCATGCCAAGAATACGCAATGCCTTTTGATTTACCCAGCCTAGCGAAGGAATGTGTGAATATGTCCCTCGTAAAGTCGTTGCTTCTTTATCAATGTTTACAATACTGCCTTCGAGTTCATTATCAACTTCTACTTTCTGACCATATGGCTTTGTCCATACAGAATACTTTTCACCTAACTCCAATACGACCTTTTTTGATACCTCGACTTCTTTGATTACGATAGCTTCCTTTAATATTTCAAAGGCTTTAGAATCAAGCCAGCCAATTTTTTTACCATCATGATAAAATAAAAAGCTATGTCCATACCTTGTTTTGATTACTGCTTTTATTGTGACGATCTCGTCTTCCAACCATTTTGCCGGTGCAATTTCTTTTGCATTCCAATGGGGATAAGCGTGAGTGTAAATAAGGCGATTGCCTGGATTTACAATTTTTGCATAGACTGGATTGATAACTTTTACTTCACTTAACGTTCGATTTGCAATATTTTTTATTACATTCTTTTTCCATTGATAATTTCTTGTTTTTAATAACTTTCCTTTTAGAATATCCCCATCATACACGTGAAAAGCGGAATTGCTGATCCAACCGAGTACCGTCCCATTAATGGAAATCCTGCTATACATACCACGCGGAGTTTCCACTTCTTTTTCAATATCAACGATTACATCCTTATAATCCGCACTTCCGGAAATTTTCTCCGCTCCAGGAACTTTATATGGCATGGACCATATTTGATTCCCTTTTGGATTCGCTAGCTTAGCTATTTTACGAACTTCTTTTTCGCTTAAAATACTGTCTGGAAGTAATTCCACTGCATCAGCGCTAATCCAACCAATCACTTGGTTGTTATGACTAAATTTATAATACGAATCCGCTTTTCTCGTTATTAATACTTCAGCGTTTTTTAAATCTAGTTCTAACTTAAACTCTTTAGCACCTTCATTAAAAGGAGGCAGATTCCAAGCCCACTCCCCTTTTATCACCGCTCGTGCTCTGAAATGTTCTACACGAGGTGCCTCATCTTCTATTTTTTCCTCTATTTCATTTTGTAAAATCCTCGTTGGGTTAATAGAATTTAATACGTAATCAAATTTTTCCTCAGCTGCATATTTTGACAAGTTCGCTTTGTTCACTTCCATCGTCCCTTCAGAAACACTGACGAGCTTATCAAACTGATCATAGACCGAAAAGAGCCCGCGTAAATTAATGCGGTGCGGTCTTTTACCATTGACGACTTTTTCACTATCCGAAAGCATATCCGAATGCAAAAAGCATAATTTCTTTTTTGCATCAGCAACCATTAAATATTTGGCCCAATACAGACTGTAGCCGCTAAAGTCAATGCAATAATCAAACTTTGATTTACCAAATAACCGTTGATGTTCCCTCAGAAAAATATACTCTGGGAATATTTTTTTGGCTAAAAACCCATTCCTACCACGGTTATGAATGAATTTGTCTCGATAATGCTCCGCGATATTGTAAACTGGAGCGCCACCTTTAAAAAGCAAGCGGACATGTTTATTGATTTTTTCAATATTCCTCAAAAATTCTTCGTCACTAGAAGCTGGTAGAAAACAACTGACATCATATGTATCGTAATCAATATTATTCGTTAAGTTAATAAAGGAAGAGGTGATCCCGTTATTCCTCATTCCACCTGGGTAAATCAAGATTTTTTCCTTTGTAGAATCAAGATTAGTGATGGTATTAAATTTTTTACCATAGTTTTTAAAAATATAGTTCACGATTCTTTCTGTAACATTGCCATCGTCATGATTAGTAAATCTACTTTTCATTTCTTGATATTTTTTGCGATAGGAGGTTTGTACGTTTTCAATACCGCGAATCGCCTCGACGAGCTCAATCGCGTTGAAGAGCAAGGGCCCTGGGAGTTCATCGTTCTTTAAATATTGCCCTCTTTCCTCGTTATACACATCAAGATCCCATGTGTAAAACAGAATCGGCTTATCCGTTACAAGAAAATCGAAAAAGATGCTGGAATAATCGGTAACCAACAAATCCACCATCGAAAGCAATTCATTCGTATCAACGAAATCTGGAACAAGTCGATTTCGAAGGGCAGAATGCTTTGACGCCTCTTTATATAGATAAGGATGAACCTTTACTAAAATATTGTATTTGTGCCCCATTTTAAACTCCAAATCATTCATATCAGCAACGATGTGATGCACATCATTATTAACCTTCGCGACATTCGTTCCCTTCCACGTTGGCGCGTACAATATATTTTGCTTTTGATCATCAATACTCAAACCATATGAGCGTAATCGTTGTTTCATTTCATCGGGATCCGTATTCAACGTTAAATCAATCCGTGGATAACCTTCTTCAATAATTGTCCCCGGGTATAAACCATTCAATTTATAACTGTCAGTGAATATTTTCGTCGTATGAGCGTTAGGACTTAATATATAATCTGTGCTCAAGAAATTTCTCACAACATTTTGTGAGTGAACAGGATTTCCTGGGATATCATAACCCATTAATTTTAATGGAGTTCCATGCCATGTATTTATGTATATTTGCTCTTTTTTCGGAATGACGAAATTTTGAAACGTCGAGTTATTAATTAGGTATTCACAAGTCGCCAAATATTTGAGATATTCCTTGGAGTTCCGCTTTACAAATTTTACATTATAGTAGTTTTGATATTTAGATATGGCACTAGAGACAGCTTTAAAATCTTGAATCGACCAAATATGCATATAATGACGAAACTCCGGATTCCCAACCATATATTTAAACATCGCGTAAGGGCTATCAGTCATACTGTTGCCATCACGACTTTCGTAAAGAATCGTCTTTTTCTTCACTCCGCAAGTTTTATAAAACCTCGCATACTGCTGAACCCGCCGCTGACTTCCCCGGAACACATAATCCGTTATTGGATCTATCACGAATTTTATCCTTCGTTTTAAGACCTTCCTGTTCATCTTCGTTGCAACCCCTTTTGATGCTGGAATACAGTAGGTAGTATGTGCGAAAGAGGGAGAATTATGAACGAGTTGCACTAATACAGCATAATCATTTAGAAATTAATTAGATAAACAGACTGCCTAGCATAATAAGGAGTAGACTCGTGATAGGAAATAATGCAAAAATAACCTTCTTCACATACGAAGGGATTGCCTATTTTTAAGTGTTTACTAAAAAGCGGCTCGAGCTGATGTTGAATAACAAATCCGCCTTATTAAAAAATGTCCACTATAATATGTACATTACCCTATAACAGCAATGCCTTTTTGCTTCTTCATGATTTCTTGTCGGTACTCTTTCTGTTCTTCTTTTGTCATCGCCTTGTGCTTCTTCAAGAAATGTTCATAATCCGGAATTACTTCATTTACTGGACCGTAAGCTTTTATTTCTCCAAACTCTAGCCAAATAGCTTTATCGCAGAATTCTTTAACCTGTCCCATTGAATGGCTGACAAAGAAAATGGTTTTACCTTTTTCTTTAAACTCAAACATCTTATCTTTGGACTTTTGAGCAAATACATGATCCCCTACTGAAAGTGCCTCATCAATGATAAGAATATCAGGGTTAACGGTAACGGAGATAGCAAATCCAAGCCGTGATTTCATGCCGCTAGAGTACATTTTAACCGGCTGATCAGTAAATTTTCCGATATCGGCAAATTCAATAATTTCTTCTTCCATTTCCTGAATTTCTTTTTTCTTGAATCCGAGCATTAAGCACTTTAATTCAATATTTTCTCTGCCTGTTAATTGATTATTCAATCCAGATGAGATGGCAATTATTGAGGTTTGCCCAACTGTCTTTACGGTCCCGGATGAAGGAGGAATGACACCCCCTATGATATTGGATAGAGTTGATTTCCCTGAACCATTCATGCCTATAAGCCCGATGACGTCACCTTTATTTGCCGTAAACGAAATTGCTTGAAGAGCGTAAAAATCTTCCCCGCAACCCTGTGGTAAAATAACATCCAGTAGCTTTTCTTTCGTTGATTTGTACATTTTATATTTTTTATAGACGTTTTGAACAACAACCGTTTCAGACATTGTTTTCACATCCATTTTATAAGAAATCGACAAAATGATTTCTGAATTTCAAATGTAAAGTTGAACCTAGGACCATCATAACGAGAATCAATAACCAAAAATATAGAGTATATTGGGAGTTTTCAACTGCATACCATGCCGTACCCAGTAATGACGCCCTATATCCCTCTACAATGTAATACAGTGGGTTGAGCTTAAACAGAAATGTTATATCCACTCCCCTAATGATCACGTTATTTGCATGCCAGATAAGCGGCGTTAAATATAACATCATTCTTAATACCGACTGAACAATTTGTTGTATATCACGGACAATTGTAGTAAGAGTTGATGTTATAAGTGCAAGTGCCAACAAAAAGATTAAAGTTGCCAGCATGAAATAAGGCAGCTGGATATAATACACAGATACCCTAAAGCTGGAAAATTGTAAAAAAATCAATACAACCGCAAGTAGCATTAAATGTGTATAGAAATTAGCCATTATGACAAAAGAGGGAATCGTACTCATAGGAAAGCTCATTTTGGAAATTAAATGAATCCTGGAATAAATTGATTTTGAGGATTTAGAAATAGCGGGATTCACAAAAAACCAAACAACCATCCCCGTTACCATCCAAATAAAAAAAGGAACCTTGGCTCCATTTTCCATTATGATCTTTTGTCCTCCGCGAATACCAAGACCGAACACTAACCAATAAATAGCAAGTTGAATCACCGGATTTAAGATTTCCCAAAGTCTTCCCAAATAATTATTGTTATTTTCACTTTTCATTTCAAAGGCAGAGAGCCTCAAAATAAGGTAGAAGGAACTAATCTGCTCCCTTATAATTGTTATTAGAGACTTCATAATAAAGTTTGTCCTTCCTTAAAACAAATAAAAATCTTGTTTAATATCCATTTTTGCCAAAAATAAGCATTATAAAAATAATGCATCTAGAATTTTTCTTTTCAAAGCATGAGGTGGCTTTAAGGAGCCTTTTAAATATGTTTCTTTCTAAAAGACATATATTGAACTAAATTGTAGCTTGAATGGCCTTTTGAATACTTATTCCAAATTTTTGAGTAGTCGTTAATCATCTCAAGATCAAAATGATTGGTATGTATTAATTTTATAATCGAATCCGTATCTCTAACAATTGGACCAGGCAGGTTATATTCAAATCCCTCTACTACCCCTTGTGAACATTTGTATTTCTCCAAATCATATGTGAAAAAAATAATTGGCTTTTGCATAAGTGAAAATTCAAATGGAATAGATGAATAATCTGTAATCAGGTAGTCAGCAACTACTAGAAGTTCATTTACATCATATCGATTTGATGAAACATCAACTATAAAATCTGGGTATTGCATGGAAAAGTTGACCGAGTTCTGAATTGCAGGATGTAACCGCAGAAATAGGATATAGTCGTTGCCTAAGTTTTTAACCATTTTTCCAATATCAAGTTGAAGTATAAAATGGTTTAGTTCATGGACCCGATATGTAGGGGCATAAAGGATTACCTTTTTACCATTGATTTCTGGGTGTTGAGACGCTATTGATTGCCTTGCATGTTGTATTAATTCTTCATTAAAAAAGAAATCTGTCCGGGGGAAACCTGTAGTTAAAATTTGCTCTTTTTTAAGGTTGAAGGACTTGATAAAAATGGAGGCCATCACATCTGACCCTACCACCACTTTATGAAATTTGCTGTAAACTTGTAAAAAACGTCGCTTTGCTTTAGGGCCTCTATATTTTATTGATTCTTCCTCAAGCCCAAACTTCTTCAATGCACCTGAGGCATGCCATAATTGAATACATTCGACTTTCTTTTTAAAGTTGACTGCAGCAAGAAAACCATAATAATTGTCCACTAAAATATATCGTGATGTTGCCATATGATAAACGGATTGAAACCAGGACAATCGAAGAATCTTGCTCGGTTCAAACGGTATCAGATGAATATCCTTATACTCTCTAAAAATATTCAGGGTCTTTCCTGTACAAAGTACGGCTATTTGAACACGGATGTTTTCCCGCTTTATCTCATCAATAACATATTTACTATTATCTCCAAAACTTACCACAAATGTGACCTTATCTTTGAGAGGCAACAAATTAAAAAGAAAAAACACAAACTTAAATAAAAGAATAAAAAGAAAAATGGCTAGCTCCCTAACCATTTTCTGCCACCTTCAAATCCTTTTTGATTTTTGAAGTAGATATACCCATTGTCCTTGGCAGATAGATGACTTTGCAGTAAGGTTTGAGAAAATCGAAATGTCCTTCCCAATCATCCCCCATGACAAAAAGATCAATATTGTGCTTTTTGACATCCGCAATTTTCTGTTCCCAAGAGTATTCAGGAATGACCTCATCTACAAAGCTTATCGATTCTAAAATCATTTTTCGATTTTCATAGCTATGATAGGCTTGTTTATTTTTCCCTTGATTAAATTCGTCAGTGGAAAGCCCAACCATCAAATAATCCCCTAATGCCCTTGCACGTTTCAGTAAATTTATATGCCCCAAATGAAGTAAATCAAACGTACCATAGGTCAATACCTTTACCATACGTACAACCTCCTTTTAAGGGAAAAAATAAACATATCTTTAGTAATTATAGAAGTGAAAGCAAGTTTTTATTCAGAAATTCAAATAATTAACTATCGAAAACTTTATACGATGTGATAATAAAATCTTCGGACAACGATATATATGCCAATAAGGACTGCCTTTTACTGATAAAGTTAATTACCATTCCCTCATGAATGAGCAGGTTTTTTGTTTGGTATATTTTTATCATTGCGGCAATACTAACTTGTAGAAAATTTTGAAAAGAAAAAATTACTTGCGTAATATTTTCTTTTAGATTCAATGAAATCTCATGATGACTGGTTATACATACAGCTAGGTTTTCCCAGACCAGCTTTGCTTTATAAACGTCGGATAGGGTGTGTTTTACAGCTATGATTCTGTTAGACGCTTTACTTTCAATTAAAAACAAGCCATTTTCTTTTAAAAGACACTCTCTGGTAAGAACAATCTACAAAAAGACTTTAAACTGGTTTAGGATGCCCCCTTTAAATAATAAAATAGTGGTTTTTGAAAGTTTTCTCGGAAAACAGTATAGCGACAATCCGCGTGCTATTTTTGAGTATTTACAAAATCAAAATTATCCTTACAAATTATATTGGAGTATTGACAAAAAGTACCGTCAACATTTTGAAGACAAAAACCTTATTTGCATCCCAAGATTTTCAATGAAGTGGTTTTTTATCATGGCTCGGGCCCATTTTTGGGTGACAAACAGTAGGTTTCCCTTGTGGATACCAAAACTAAAACATACCACTTATTTGCAAACTTGGCATGGAACGCCTTTAAAACGCTTGGCAGCAGACATGCTTGAAGTTCATATGCCAGGAACAACGGCTGAAAAATACAAGAAAAATTTCATAAAGGAAGCAAAGAAATGGGATTACCTGATTTCTCCTAATCCATATTCAACAGACATTTTTCGAAGAGCCTTTCAATTTGATAAGGAAATATTAGAGACTGGTTATCCACGGAATGATTTTATTTGCACTCACAATAATGAGAAGAAAATAAAAAAGTTGGCAGCTAATTTCGGAATCCCATTACAAAAAAAGGTAATACTCTATGCTCCTACATGGCGAGATGATCAATATAATACAAAAGGCAAATTTCGTTTTGATCTTAATTTGGATCTTGATTTACTAAGAAAGGAATTGGGAGAAGATTATGTCATACTTTTTCGTCTACACTATTTAGTATCAGAATATCTAGATTTAAAGCCCTACCAGGGTTTTGCTTACGATTTCACAAATCACGAAGACATCCGTGAGTTATATTTAATGGCTGATATCCTAGTCACTGATTATTCCTCCGTCTTATTTGATTACGGAAATTTACGACGGCCAATGATTTTCTATGTATACGATATCGATCAGTATCGGGATCACCTTCGTGGTTTTTACTTTAATTTTGAACATGAATCCCCTGGTCCCCTTGTAAGGACAACGATAGAACTGATTAAAACAGTTAAAAAAATTGATGCAGCCGGTTTTCAACTACCCCCAACATTTGATTCATTTTATGAAAAATTTTGTTCTTTGGAGAAAGGGGATTCAACACGTAAAGTCGTAGAAAGAATTTTCCTCCATTAAAAAAAGAACTGGTTAAATTTAACCAGTTCGTCTTTAACTATTTAAAGTTGCAATATTTTTATCCTTTATGTTTATTAGGGCGGGAGTTTCAAATTCATCGATAATGCTGACCATCGCATTTCAAACTTTAAAAGATAGTTACTGTAAAGAAGATACTATTGACAATTAAGCATCCCTCCACCATGACGTTTTTATTACCAGCAAAAAAAGCAGGAGGTTTATACTAAACCTTAAGGGGTTGCTAACCGATTTTATAGCAGTCCCCAAAATTAAGAAATCTTAACTTAGTTACTCTGTCAATTTGTATTCTGGTGCTTCCTTACCACGCAGCATTCTCTCCTTAATTACAAGAAACGCAAAAACAGGGAGTATTATTTGTCTCTTGATTCTCGATGGTTCACATAGCAAACGGTAAAACCATTCTAAACCACACTTTCGGAATAAAGCAGGAGCCCTTTGGATACGTCCGGATAAAATATCAAAGCAACCACCCACTCCAATCATTACGGTTGCCCCGCACTCATTTTTAAACCTATGTATAAACTCTTCTTGTTTCGGACTACCTAAACCAACTAGCAAAAGGTCGGGTTTCTCACGGGAAATTTGCTCCAAAATAGAGATTTCCTCTTCTGAGTCCTTTTCGAAATACCCGTGGTGAGTACCCATTATACTTACTTTCCTATACAGGCTTTCAAGTTTCATACTAGCAGCTTCAACAACCTCTGTCTTGCTGCCAAGCAAAAAAACCTTAGTAGGTATACCCTGAATTTCCCTATACTCAAGCAAGGAGTGCAGCAAATCATATCCAGCCACCCGTTCTTTCAATGACTGACCTAATATTTTGGAAGCATAGACAATCCCTATTCCATCCGGCGTAATCAAATCGGCAGAACTGATAACTTTATAAAAATCAGGAAATTTCCTTGCTTTCATTACGATTTCTGGGTTTGCCGTTACAATGAAAGTGGAGAAGGACTTTTCTATTCTTTCATTTGCCCAACGTACTGTTTCACTCATGTTATTCTCCGTAAATGTTACAGATAAAATAGTTGGCACCAAAAAACCACCCTTGAAATAAATTTTATACGTTTGCTTTAGTATGGTTTAAGCATCCGTAAAATATGTTTTCAAAGGCTTATATGATAATAAAAGACTGCCCCTACAGATGGTGATATTTTAAATTGATTATTCCAATCAATTTAGTTGTAATTTAACCACTGAAATATATTCCTGATGCAAAAATAAAAACTTTTGTCAGTAACTAATAGATGTCTTTATTATTATAAAAAAGAGTCTTTTATCTTTTATGATCGCCAATAATACTCCGTGAAACATTCACGGTATCTAATACCTGATTCAGCATCTGTCTATATTGACCTTATGTGTAAACGATTGTCTCCAATCTATCTATTGATTTTAATTCTTTTACCAAGTGACACATTTAAATGCTTCAGTTTATGCTTTTAGGAAAATTCCTTGCACTTTTCAAGGAATAATGCTCAATAATTACTATATTGACTAGCCAAATCAGGATGGACTATTCATGCACCTGCCTTAACAAGCTTAATAACTAAACATGCAGTTAATGCTGTGAATCTTACGGGGAAAAGTAATGCAACACTAGAAAGTTATTTATTAAACAATACCTCAATCGTAATTTGGGGTTCACCAATACATGGATTTTCCGTCCATGCATTTGTACTAACTAGATTTGATAAAAATAATTATTATTATAATGATTGCTTGACAGGACAAAAGGATGTTAAAATAAGTAAAAGATCAATTAATAAATTATGGGGAAATCAAGCTAAAAAAGCAATGACTTATTAATTACTTTATTGTGATTCTTCATCACAACTATAAAGGCCAGAGGCACTATCAAGCAACCACCTTAGAATTCACTTTTCTAATGTGGTTTTTTATGTTCATTCACAGAAAAATTAAGTCACTATTTGTTTTTGATATAATCCCGTTTCAGTCACAAATAGCATTTTCTTCAATATCTTAGTGTTAAAAGAATAATTGTCTTAATGCAAAAATAATCTAAAATGTAACTCTAAAATCAATCCAATTACTAAAAAAACGATTCTCGATGATAATCCCCAATTTTAAGAACTTGGAAAAAAATATGATGTTCTTATTTGCATTTGCAGAGCATAATAATATTATCTTTTTATTAATCAGAGGTGAAATATGTATACATATATTGATTACTTTATTGCATTCATTATTTCTTTTGCGGTATCAATAATTATTACACCTTTCGTGATTAGTATGGCGGAAAAATACAATTTTTTAGATATACCTAACGGTAGAAAAATTCATCAATCTCCAATCCCACGAATTGGAGGTTTAGCCATCTTTATTGGAACAATATCTGGATTATTGTATCTCAACCAATTAGTCACGATGATTATTCCTATTGCCTTAGGAGGAATAGTCATCGTAATCACTGGGTTATTAGATGATAAGTACTCGCTCAAACCGCAGTACAAGCTAATTGGGCAGATTTTTGCTGCTTGCCTAGTAGTTTTTTGGGGATTTAACATTGAGTATATTAACCTCCCGTTTTGGATGGATAAAATTTCTCTGGGGGTTTTTGGTTATGTAATTGCTATCTTTTGGATAGTCGGAATTACAAATGCCATTAATTTAATTGATGGTCTAGATGGTTTAGCAACAGGAGTTTCATTAATAGCGCTTATGACAATTTGCATTTTATCAATGACTAGTGGCCAGTATTTAATAACCGCTTTAACTTTAATATTAATTGGAAGTAGTTTAGGTTTTCTTATTTTTAATTTTCATCCTGCTAAAATATTTTTAGGAGATACTGGCGCCTTATTCTTAGGATACTCTATTTCAACTATCTCCATATTAGGTTTGTATAAGAGTATAACTTTTTTTAGTTTATTCCTCCCAATAATCATCCTTGCATTCCCATTATTAGATACAATATTTGCCATCATACGAAGGTTATATAAAGGGAAAAAGATTTTTTCGCCCGACAAATCACATTTACACCATCGCCTAATGGAAATTGGTCTAAGTCATAGAGCAACGGTTATAGTCATTTATGTAATCGCAACTTTTTCAGGATTAAGTGCAATCATTTTTTCACATTCAATCCTATGGGGAGCTTTAACAATAGTAGCCTTTATATTACTTTTTGCTCAAATTACAGCGGAGATTGTAGGGCTAGTTGAAAAAAAGCCTCTGTTAAAGATTTTTAGAAAAACTGCATCAAATATTTCCAACATTATAAACTCTATGATTCCATGAATTTTTGGCCTAAATATCGTTCATATACATCAGACTACCGATCTGCCTGATGCTTCTGTCACTTCGGCTGCTTAAGATTCAAATATTACACCATTAGTGGCTTTTGCAATGCTTAGTTAAGTCAAGATGGTGCCGCCTTTCCTCAAAGAATAGCAAGAGGCCGATAAAAAAAGGAATACTAAGGACCACCTTCCTGCCCCTCCATCCTTTGCACCGACAGAGCAAACATGCTCTGACATAAAAAGTTGCTCATTTGCTTTTATTGTCGCTGGTTTTTGACCTCTATAGGATAGGTCTGCAGCTATATCTATTAGACAAATGTTGACGTTCGCATAAGAGAAGGAAAGGAAGTTTGCTAGTCGATAGGCGCTGGAGCTACACTCTAATGGCCATGCGCTTAAAAATACAGAACTAAAAAAGTTATACTTTCTTTATTTCACACAAAAACCGAAGTGCTCATGCAAGCACTTCGGTCGTTATTATGATAATTAAATTTCCACAAGAATTTATTTTTCCAAAAGCCTAAATGGCACCTTTTCCAAAAATGGCTTGGTAAATTGTTCTGATGAATATCTTAATGTCTAATATTCCATTTTGATGTTTCACATAATATAAATCATACTCAACTTTTTGACCGTGGGGAATTTCACTACGCCCATTAATTTGAGCCCAACCTGTTATTCCGGGTTTCACTAGTAATCGCTGGCGTTGGTAATCATTATAATGATCGCTTATCTCAAGTATTTCGGGACGAGGACCAACGATACTCATATCCCCCTTTAATACATTAAAAAATTGTGGAAATTCATCTACACTATATTTACGAAGAAACTGACCGATCTTCGTTACATCTGGGTGAAAACCGTTTGTATTTTTAAAGACAAAATCATCAGGAACGCCACCTCTCCAGTTATAAGGATTCTTACTGGATTTTTTTGAGGATGTTTGAATCTTCATTGATCTGAATTTATAAATATAAAAAGGTTCTCCATTTAAACCTGCACGTTTCTGTTTAAAAATAACTGGTCCATTGTCTTCTTTTTTAATACGAATAGCTACATAAATAAACAATGGACTGAGTAAAATAATTATACAAATACTTACAGCAATATCAAAGATCCTCTTGCTTACTTTGTATAATGTACTCGTTGATGATTTTAATTGCACGTTTGTCATGGTCTGAGAGTGTTGACTCATTCTTTACACCACCAATTCCATTAGCTACGCCAATGATTTGTTTAGGTTGATCAATCCTATCTACAATAACAGAACCTGAAGCACCTATAATGCCACCTGCTACAATGGATATATTACTGATCTCCCTCTGTCCCATAATTTCTTGGAAAAATGAATGTTTTACAGCTTTTGTACTTGCTTCTAAAAAAGGAAGTCCGATTCTTACATCTAAACGTAAAACATTAATCCCTTTATTGATTGCATCAAAAATAAACTCCTCGGTATAGTTTCCTATACCTCCATCCAAAGCAATACCACCACTTTTTAAATATGCTACAAAATCACTCGTAATTACTTTTTCTGCGGAGATAAATGAAACCATCGCGTCAAATAACTCCTCGTCATCAAATACACGGACAACGTTGGGTGAATATGCAGGTAAAATTAAATTAATCGCATTTGCGAGATCTTTGGATTTTTTTTGATTTCGACCATATAAATAGACGTTCGCATTGCGCTCAGTTAAACGAATTGCCAATTTAGCGTTAATATTTCCATTCCCATATAACAAGACATTCTTCCCAGTCAAATTTCCCTGAAAGTGATAAAGGAGAAGCTGGTCTGCAGCTTCCACAGTTATATCGTTAGGTTTATATGGATGGATTCTAGAGTCATTGATACTTTCTTCAGCCAACTTCATTAAATCTATCTCTTGCTTTCTTTCTATATCTATGAAAATATCTGGTACTTTACCATTTAGATATTTAAATAGTTTTGTTGCAATTGATTCATTTGTAACTAACAAATGAATAGTGTCATCGCCAAGTATCTCTTTATCTGGCAATCTCAAAAAATCATCCGAATGTTTTGCGGTTGTGCTAATAAATGCCATTGTATACTTTTTTCTAAGCATATCATTTTCGATACAAGACCACATAATATTATCCTTCTTAATCATTTTGTTGATTCTAACTGTTTGTATTTATTATTAGCAACTTGTATTAATATGTTTTTCATATCCTCTACAGTCATAGTTAATAATCGTTCAATCAGCGAATGTAATTCTTGTTTTCCCATCGGTTCAGCCTTTCCAATGTGGATTTTTGGAAACACTTGCTTCTTTTGTATTTCATCATCATTCAAAAGCTCTTCAAACATTTTTTCTCCAGGTCTAAGCCCACTATACTTGATTCCAATTTCGTCCACTGTAAATCCTGAAAGAGTAATTAAGTTTTTGGCAAGGTCCGAGATTTTTACAGGATCGCCCATATCCAAGACAAATACCTCCCCACCTCTTGCAAGAGTTCCTGCCTGGATCACTAATCGAGAAGCTTCAGGAATAGTCATAAAATAACGGGTCATGTCCGGATGTGTAACCGTAACTGGTCCGCCAGCTTCAATTTGTTTCTTGAATAAAGGAATGACGCTACCTCGACTACCGAGTACATTACCAAATCTGACAGCAACAAATTTCGTATTACTCTCTTTCGCAAGGTTTTGAATAATCATTTCTGCAAATCGTTTTGTTGCTCCCATCACATTAGGTGGGTTGACAGCCTTATCAGATGAAATAAGTACGAATGTTTTTACACCAAATGTATCTGCAGCTTCAGCAACATTCCTCGTACCAAAAATATTGTTCTTAACAGCTTCTCTTGGATTTCCTTCCATAAGTGGAACATGTTTATGTGCAGCAGCATGGTAAACTACGTCAGGGGAATATTCTTCCATGATTTCAAATATTCGTGTCCTGTCTTGGATATCAGCAATGACTGGGACAATATCAATTATATCTTGATATTTCTTACGTAATTCCATATCAATATTATATATACTAAATTCACCGTGACCTAATAATATTATTCTCCTTGGTTGAAACACACATATTTGGCGACAAATTTCTGAGCCGATTGAACCACCTGCACCAGTCACTAATACTGTGGCACCGGAAATGGATTCTGAAATGCTACTAATATCTAGCTCGACACATTCGCGACCAAGTAAATCCTCAACCTCAACATTGCGAAGTTCACTTACTTGAACTTTCCCAGTCATAATATCTTCGATCATTGGCATTATTTTAATCTTTGCTTCTGTTTTGGAGCAAATGTCATATATTCTTCTGATTTCTGTTTTGGTTATAGATGGTATAGCTATGATAATGTCTTGAATTTTGTATTTTTTTACAACCTGTGGTATATCTGCGATATTTCCGCATACAGTCAGCCCATACATATCCAATTTATATTTTCTGGAATCATCATCTACAAACGCAACTGGTACTAAATCAACATCATTATTATGCAATAGTTGACGAGCAACCGTGGTTCCCGCAGAACCAGCACCAACTATAAGCGTTCTCCTTTTTCCGTTGCCCGTTTTGATAAATCGATCACGATATATTCTCCAAGAAAATCGAGACATACCAATTAAAATCATATGGAGCATCCATGTGATTATAAGTACTCTAATGTATACATAACCAGGACCAGCAATTTGTGCAGCGGTAGCCATAAGAATGGAAAAAGTTACAGATTTTGCAATTATGACCATCTCACCCACACTTGCATATTCCCAAGCCTTATGATAAAGACGGAAGATAAAAGCAAATACGTGGTGGCTCACAAGCAAGACGATACCACTAAATAATAAAGTCCTCGAAGTATAAAAATCACTACTAGCATCTGGATTTAATATGATGAAACCTACATATATTGAAAATAGAACAATAATTGAGTCAAGCAGCATTAATAATGGAACACGCTTTTGATATGTCAAATGTATCCCTTCTCTTCTAATTTAAAATTCTTAATAGGTCATTCTTTCTCATACTACTATAATATATTAATATAGCGAATAAAATCTATACAATTGAAATTTTATACTATTGAAAACTAAATGTAATAAGGATTGTAAAATGTCGAAGCAAGTAACCATTTTATTATAAACCGGATATTAATGAAATACCAGTGGCATTAATGTGTACTATTTTCCATAGGATAAGAGATGAACTATTTTGAGCTGTTTTCTTATGAGGATCAATAAAAATATTCAAGTTTATTTCGCTTTAAGGAAATGTTATAATTTTTTAATAGGTTAAAACGATAGGCTTCGAACAATATCACAAATAATCTGGAATCAAAATAATAAGGGGAAATTTTAGTGGAGAAAAATACTAGGCATAAAAACAATACTATCAAAAAGAGAAAAAAAAGGATTAAAAAAATTGTATTATTATTTTTTCTTTTATTAACTTTAGGTATAAGTTATTTAGGATATTTGGCTATTACGGGGTACACAGCTGCAAATAATTCCTATGAGGAACTTGATCGCGGGAGTAAATCAAAACTTCGTGAGAATGAAGTTGTAATATCTGAAGACCCATTTTCTATTTTAATAATGGGAGTAGAGGACTATTCCAGCGGAGGAGAAAATGGGAGAACCGATACTCTTTTAGTTGCTACACTTAATCCAAAAGACCAAACAATGAAAATGCTTAGTATCCCTCGTGACACCAGAGTTGAAATTGCTGAAAGAGGTACCAAAGATAAAATTAACCATGCTCATGCCTTTGGTGGCAAAAAAATGACTGTTGAAACTGTTGAAAATTTTCTTGATATCCCTATTGATTATTATGTAACTGTTAACTTTGATGGATTCAAGAACATAATCGACGAGTTAAATGGAATTACAGTAGATGTGCCATTTGACTTTTGGGAGAAAAGTGATGTGGTAGGTTCAGGAAGGATTTATTTTAAAAAGGGAGAAATGACTTTAAATGGGGAAGAAGCACTAGCATATGCCCGTATGCGCAAACGTGATCCTATGGGAGATATGGGGAGAAATGAAAGACAGCAACAAATTGTCTCCACTGTTATCGAGAAGTTAATGAGCCCATCGTCCTTTTTAAAATTAGACAATATTGCCGTCCATATAGGAAATAACGTTGAAACAAACGTTAAAGTATCGGAGGCACTATCAATTGCAAAGAAATTAAAACAATTTAACAGTTCTAAAATAGAAAAGCTAACACTCACTGGAAAAGACGAGTATATTAATGACATATATTATTTTATCCCTGACGAAACGAATACCGAAGAAGTAATCCAACAATTAAAACAGCATCTTAAGCAATAAACATTTGTCCAAATCTGACAATAAAATTCAAAAAAAGCCATATTTTTCTTAAAATGAAAAATTTGGCTTTTTTTGCATGTTTTTTCTATAAATTACACACATTACCTTCTTTTTTTGTTACAATTATATATAAATTCGATAACCCCCTGATAAATTATTCAGGGGTTTATTTGAATCACTTGAATAGGAGTTTAGCTGGATATCAAAATAAACACTACTAAATTACTAAGAACTGTATAGTTTATTTTGAAAATTCTAACTAGAGTCTCGAAGATAGTGAGAAATTCACCTACATAAAGGTAGATGAATTCAAGTTAAATCGGGAAAGAATTACTCTTTATCCGATTAAATCGGCTAATACCGATAAGTTTTTAAAAAAGGGGGAAAGAACATAGTCCACACAGTTTAGTATAGTCACAATGACACTTATATCGCAGGAATTCAACATATTACACAACTATCATTCATGATTCACTTGGCATCAAGGAAGGGAGACTAAAATGCGGCGGATTTTTCACTCTATTGTGTGTTTGTTAATTCTTTTTTCATTTTCACAAGTATCATTTGCAGAAACTACTAATAATTCAGTTAAAATTCCATTTATCGGAGTTACAACTAGTAACAATGTTATAGTATATCGCGGAGCCGATATTGAATACACACAAACAGCAGTACTTTCAAAAGACCAAGAAGTATATGTAATAGACATATTTAAAAATCAAAAAAATGAACTTTGGCTACGAATCAACAGTAATACTGTTACAGGTTGGGTAAAAAATGAATTTATTAAGGAAGCTCAATTTAAGCTCACTAAAATGATTTCAACAGGAAATAATGTAAGTGTTAGAAAAGGCGCTATGACTTCCTATGATAAAATTGATTCTTTGAATTTAGGTCAACAAGTAGAAGCCGTTGATCGCTTCCTTAATCAAAATTATGAAGAATGGTATAGAATCAAAATTGGTAACCAATTCGGGTGGGTAATTGGGACTTATCTTGCTGTTGACACTTCTGAAGAAAGTCCTTCTAAAGACACTCCTTCTGAAGATAGTCCTTCAAACAATACACCTAAAACTCTTTACGCCAATGAAAATAATACTCCCGTTAAAAGAGGCGCTCTAGAATCGTATGCCACATCATACGTTTTACAAAGGAACGAAAAGGTTGAAATTATTGATGAAATTACAAATTCATTGGGAGAATTATGGTATCGAGTAGAAACACAAAATGGAATCTATGGTTGGGTATACTCCAAATCCCTACAACCAGACCTCGTTCCAGATGTTCTTGAAATGAATTCGATAGTTTATGCAAAAAAAGACCTAGCAATCCGAAGAGGGGCTTTATCTTCATATGAAGCTGTTGCCAACATAAAGATGGGGGAACAATTAACAATAATAGATTATTTTGTTAATCAGCAAAAAGAACTATGGTATCGAGTAAAACTCAACAACAATATTTTAGGATGGGTACTATCTGCTGAGATTCAAGAAACAGCTATACCTATATCCGATCAAGTACTTTATGTGAATGTTGAAACTGCAAATCTCCGAAGTGGAGCAACTACCTCTTACAAAGTAGTAAGCACCTTGACAAAAAATACTGCAGTTAAGGTAATCGATCAAATTATTAATAGTAATAATGAACTATGGTATCGAGTACAGGTAGGCGATGGTACATTAGGTTGGATCCTTTCAACCTTACTTCAAAATGACCCTTTCACTGAAAAGGTATTCTATGTTATCGAAAATACCAGTGTTTATAGTGGTGCCGCTACTTCATACAAAAAAGTTAGCTCATTATCAAAAGGCAAGGAAGTCAAGGTAATTGATCAATTCACACATAGTAATCTCGAGACTTGGTATAGAGTGGACCTAGGGAACAATTTATATGGTTGGGTTATTTCTTCTGCTCTTTCAGTTGAAGTTGCACCTATTAAAAAACAGATGGTAATCGGCACTAAATCAGCTGAATTACGTCGTGGAGCTGATTTCGGATATCAAGTCACGCAAAAGCTACCAGAACGCTCAACAGTCACTGTTATATCTGAATTTTTTAATGTAAACGGGCAAAAATGGATGAATGTAGAATTAAGTAATGGAGTTAGAGGTTGGGTCCCTGCGTGGGAATTATATGACTCTCTTAATGATCGCAAATACTATTATTCTTCTCAAAACAATGTTTTAAGAAGAGGTGCTTCTACATCTTATAAAGAAAACGCAACCGTAAAATCGGGAGATCCATTGTTATATCTCAATAGAAATAATGATTGGATAAATGTAGAAAATAGCAACGGTATTCGAGGTTGGATTTTACTTAACCAAGTAGTTGAAGTGGTTCCCAATTTATTAAGCGGCCCTTCAATCTCTCAGCTTTCAGCTGCTGAAACATTGATTACTTGGACTAAAAGTAAAAACATTCCAATCACTTATTCCATCCAATCTGATAAATCCTTAAAAGTAAATGCGGCTAATACTTTAATTGATTTACCAAAAGGGAAAATAGTGGGACTTTCTAGCATTCAAACCTTTAAAGATTATTTTGTTCTTAAGCCAGATGCAGGCTATAGTTTCACTCTCCGAAATTATGATAATCGATTCACTTTAAAAATATCTAGAGTTGGTATTGCTAATAAAAGAATTTTAATTGACGCTGGTCATGGCGCCCATGATGCTGGTGCTAGTGGTCCGACTAAATTAAAAGAAAAAGATGTTAACTTGGCTGTTGCTAAGTACTTACAAAGTGAATTACAGAAACTTGGTGCAGTTGTAGTCCTAACAAGAAGCACGGATGTCTTCTTAACTTTAGATGAAAGAGTGCAATTATCCAACGGGTCTAATTACGATGCTTTTGTCAGTGTCCATGCTAATTCTAACTATAATACGGCGGCAAGAGGTACGGAAACCTACTATAATATTAATTCCAATTTTAATGGTGTTAAAAGTATGATTCTGGCAACGGAAGTACAAAAAACACTCGTTAACAAATTGGGTACCTATGATCGTGGAATTAAGACTGCAGACTTCTACGTAATCAAAAACAATGAAGTACCAAGTATTTTAGTAGAGTTAGCGTTTTTATCTAATCCAGCGGAAGAAACACTCCTTCGTAGTGAAACTGCACGAAAAAATGCAGCATTAGGCATTGCTCAAGGCTTGAAAAACTACTTTGACGGAGGAAATTAGTTATGAAAAAAAGGCAAATATATACTATTTCTTTCACTTTGGCTATCGGTTTTTTAATAGGAGGTATTTTCTCACCTTCAATCTATAGTTCTGCACAGAGCAATGTATTGATTGCTAGCGTTGAATGGGTAACATCACAAATTAATCCATTAAAAACAAAGATTGATAAATTGGAATCTACCATTAATTCGCAAGCTGCAGAAATAGCTTTATTAAAAAAATCTATCTCAGAAGGTGGAGGGTTAATTCTTCCTGAATATGTTTATGTTAAATCTAATTCTGCTTCGATTTACTCAGGTGCTTTAACAAGTTATCGTAAGGTAGCTAATGTAGCGGTAGGTCAAAGATTAAAAGTTTTGGATGAACATACATCTACAGAAAAGTGGTATCGGGTTGAGTATTCATCAGGACAATTTGGTTGGATTTTGGCTTCAGATATTAGCGTAGACCCAGTAAATACGCCAAAAACAGTTAAAATTAACAAAACCACAACTGTATACAGTGGAGCATTAACAACATATCGCAAAGTTGCAACTTTACAATCAGGTCAATCAGTAAAATACATTTCTGCTATTAACAGCAACAATGAGACATGGTACAACGTTGAGCTCTCATCAGGACTTAGAGGTTGGATTCAGGCGAGCTACGGCGAGGTGCAATCATAAATGAACAGCAATAAACTATTGCTTGCTCTAATTCCAGTATTATTAATCTGTCTACTTTCTACAAATGTAACAGAAGCATATACTACAGTCCCTTATCAAAATGAAGTGAAAGTCCAACTTAGCAACACTCGATCCACTAGCATACCATTGCGAGGCATTTACGAATTACAGGATAAAGCATCAAGCACAAGAGCTTTATTAGCACCGAACGTAATTATTTCCGTTTCTGCTTCTGGCTCTTCAACAATCATTAAGGCAGGGGATGTAACATATACATCTCCAGCCGGATTTTTCTTAAGAGAAACAACAGGTCTAAAAAAAATTGCAAAGTTTACAAGTAACACTAACATACATAGTGGTGCTACTAAAGATTATGAAATTAAAAAAACAATTTCAAAAGTAGAAGTTGCCGAATACATCACAAGTATTGTCAATAATAAGAATGAAACATGGTACAATGTGCAAACCGCCGATGGAACAAAGGGATGGGTACCTGCTGCCTCTACATTAATTGAGGACTCCCCATCTATTATATACAACTTTACACTTGGCACTTCCAGCTATCGCGGCAGCATACTTCTAGAAGCATCAAATAGTAATGTTAAGGTTATTAACATACTAGATTTGGAGAACTATGTAAAAGGCGTTGTTCCTAATGAAATGCCATCTTCATGGCATATTGAGGCACTTAAAGCTCAGGCAATTGCAGCACGAAGCTATGCAGCAAACAGCATGTTACTCCAAAATACTACAGCTAGCCAAGTTTACAAAGGCTATTCGTCTGAACAGTCGAAAAGTAATCAAGCTGTTGATGAAACGAAAGGTTTACTAGTTAAATATAATGGTAAACCAATCCAAACATTTTTTTACTCTACAAGTGGTGGGAAAACAGCAAATATTGGCGATGTTTGGAATTCCAATCAAGCGACTTATCCTTATCTAAAGAGCGTGTCAGATCCTTATGAAAATTCTCCTCATAGTAATTGGGAGGAAAAAATATCGTCTGCTACCATTTTAAGTGGTTTTGGTTTTAATCCTTTGACAACTAACTTATACGATATAAAAGTACAAGCTACAGGAGCAAACGGAGAAATTTCTAGCGTGTCAATAGAAACTTCTGAAGGAAATAAAACAGTTAAAGGCAACGAGAACGATATTAGAAAACTCTTTCCTGTTGGTGGGGCTTATAACATGTTAAAGTCTAACTGGTTTACTTTAACTAGCACAAAAGACTATTCCATTCAAATGACTGATAAAGTTACGAGTCAATACAACATTAAAGGGCAATCTATCTTACTTGCTGATAATAAATCAGCTGTAATATCTTCCAATCTAGTCGACATCCAGATGAAAGCATCCACTCTATCAAAAGAAAGCGATCCTGCTTCTATCCTTATTAAAGGAAAAGGTTGGGGACATAGAATTGGAATGAGTCAATATGGAGCAAAAGGGCTAGCAGAAAATGGATGGAAGGCTGAAAATATTATTAAACATTATTTTCAAGGAACAACTGTAGAATATTAAAACAAAAGCGGAAGCGCCTGTTCAGCGACGTAACCAACTTTTTAGGATTCTGACGAGATAAAGGAAACACAGGGTGCCACGAAAAGCGGAAGGCGCTCAACAAAGTTTTAATTTTTTAAATAACCTTAGCATTAACTAAAAATGCGGTTGGCTAATTGCCAACCGCATTTTTATTTTTCCCTAAGTGATTTCTTATTTTTCTATACTCTCTTTTTAATAAGATTAACAAATAAGGTGCTAACAGAATAACTAACACGGCGACCCATAATGTATTGAGAAGAAAGTCTGCGAATCCTCCAATCACTACCCGAGGAATACTCACCGTAAAATAAACAAACAACGATAAAAACAGCGGGTTTTTAGGCAGGCGTGTAAATATGATATATATCACTTGTACATATACACCAATGTAAATTGTACCTAGAATCACACCCAAATATCCAAAGTTAGCAAATGCTTCTGCTGCAAATAATGTATTCAAAACGCCTGCAGTTCCTGCCTCTACTCGTTCTGGGAAGAATACTTCCATGGCAAGTCGGGCAGAGCGAATCTGTTCCAAATCATACAAATGTAGTAATGATGATGGTAGGCTTTGACCCATTAATAAAGGCTCGCGACCAGTAAAAAGATCTAAATGAAGATACAAAGGGCCAATCTGTGACAAAATCAAACGACCAATGGGTCCAGAATTATAGGATAAATATTGATGTACATCAGTTACTCCAGAGATTAAAACATACATAGTAACAAGCCCAACTGCAGCTATGGCACCAAATAACGCCATTTTAAACCATGTTAGTCTGAGTATGCCCATGTAAATTAATAGTAAGATAAACATTAATGCGTAAAAGAAAATGGGACCTTTTGCAAGATCGTACGTTTGCATAAAAATGGCACATGAAAAAGTAATAAAAAATAACACTATCCATTTTAACTTCCGTGTTTTATTGGCATAAACAAACGTGATCATCGACAAAATCGGGGCCAAGGTAATTCCAAAGACATTACGTATGATTGTGTTTCCCGTAAATCCATGAGATGCCTCAATCCTCAACTGGCTTAGATTATCCCCACCTAATATTAGTGATAAAAGTGGGATTGCCTTAAGATGATAGACAGTATACGCCACTGACATCAATGACAATAACGACATGCAACTGTACATAAAAAAGTAATATTTATCTAAATCGACTTCATTCTTGATGGGAGACTCAAGATAAGTGTTAAATTCTCTTTCCGAATTAAACCCGGTCAATGTCTTCACTATAAACATCGTTAATGGTAAAAGGATCATAACAATCGAAACTACGATAAATCCTTCTAACCTAAAATAATCACTGGATAATAACCTGGTCATGTAATGGTTATCTATTTTTAGAACAATTAAAAGTGATCCTATATAGGAAGAAATAAGCAGTGAATAATAAAAAATAATCGAAAGCAAATTCGGTTTCAATAATGACATTGAACCAGCCGAGCTCTTAAAAAGACAGAAAGATATTACCACTACCATTCCCCAGAGGGCAATGTATTGCATCCTGTTACTCCTTTCGTGTTGTACATAGCTTCCAGTTAGTTTACTTCATCAATATTTTAGTTATTGCCTCCGAGGCCTTACCATCACCAAAAACTGATGGATAAGAAGAATTGGATGGTTGGTAGACGGCGTTCACAATCTTTTTGGCATCCGATCCAACCAATAGATTAGCACCATTTTCAACTGTTTCTACCCATTCTGTCTCATCTCTCAATGTTACACAAGGAATATTCAAAAAGTACGCTTCTTTTTGAACACCACCTGAATCAGTCATAACTTTTTCCGCATCCATAACGAGGCGAAGCATATCCAGATATCCTACAGGATCAATTACTTGGAGCCCTGGTATTTCATTAAGATTAATTCCATATTGTTCTAATTTGTTCTTAGTTCTTGGATGAATTGGCCATACTTTTGTTTTTTCAATTTCTTTAAATGCATCAATAATTGCAAGCATTTTATTCGGGTCATCGGTATTCTCTGCTCGATGCAAAGTAATTAAAATATAGTCTTTAGAATTTATCCCTAAATTTTGAATAATCTTTGAATTTCCAGCTAAATTTCGATTATATAAGACTGCGTCATACATGACATCACCAATGTTAAAAACATTCTTTGTAATATTCTCTGCTTTTAGGTTTTTTACAGCAGTCTCAGTTGGACAAAATAAATAATCGGACACGTGATCTGTCATAATACGATTAATTTCTTCTGGCATTTTTTTGTTAAAACTTCTTAGACCAGCTTCAATATGAACTACCGGGATATGGATTTTTGCTGCTGCCAAGGCACCTGCTAAAGTTGAATTTGTGTCCCCATAAACCAATAAATAATCAGGGGATTCTTTCATAAGAATTTCTTCAATATTTGTAAGCATCTCACCCGTTTGTTTACCATGTGAACTAGAACCAACATGTAAGTGGTAATCTGGCTTTGGGATATTTAATTCCTCAAAGAAGATATCAGACATATTGGAATCATAGTGCTGTCCTGTATGAATAATCAATTCATCAAAATGCTTTCTTAATGCCCTCGATACAGGAGCAGCCTTGATAAACTGTGGTCTTGCACCAATTACTGTGATGATTTTCATTTTTTCGCCCCCACTCTCTTAACATTTAGATAAATAATAACTATCATGCCAAAGTAAAATAGCCAAGATAAAATCGTGTATGCACCATTCAAATTGGTATACTCTTGAATATAGACTATTGACAGTAAAGATAATACTCCCGAAATAAATACCACAACTAAATTAAAAATCGATACTGGTACATGGTAAACTTTTTGACTCTTAATAAAGATTGCTATACATGCAAATAAGTAAGACAATACAACTGCTAGGGTTGCTCCCCATAAAGAAAAATTAGGTATTAATACGATATTTAAGCAAATACTGATGATTGCAGCGATGCCAAAGTAAATGGATATCGGATTTGTTTTCTTTGTTATGAACAATCCAACGGATATGATAAGGTAATAAAAATTTAAAAAGGTTCCTAAGCTAAGAACTGCAATATATTTACTAGCACTATGGAATTCAACCTTCGGAATCATCCAATGCAATATATATGGAATGAATGTGGCTATACCAAGTAAACCAAACATCCCTATAATGAGCACAAGTAAATATATATTTGCAAAAACTGTTTTCGCATCACTGCGATCTTTAATGGACATTGAGTAGGGTCTCCAAGCCATTTGTACGCTAGAGGTAAGCAACGTAATAACTGTTGCAAATTTCACAGCTACTCCATAAACACCCACATGTGCCAGACTATCGTATTGGCTTAAAAAAAAGCGATTTGACGAAGAAATTACCCAAAATGCTATAGATGCCGGAACAAGAGGAGCGGCATATATTAAAATTTCCTTTAAAAGAGGGAAATCAATCTTAAAAGTAAAGAAACGCTTTATATAAGGGAAAAGGAGAACTAGGATCGATATAGCACCTATGATACGAGCATAAAATATTACAGAAACTTCAGCATTCATGTACCGTAAAAACAAATAGGATAGAATGGCTACAGTTCCTAACCTCGATACCGTATAAACTACTACTTTTTTACTTAAAAACTCATAGCGAAAATAAGTAAGGACAAGTGTAATAACTGATTCTAAAAATAATACTACAAGGGCTATTTGAACAATAACTCCATAACCTGGCACTCCAAAAATTAACTTGGATATGAAATTCCCCGTAAAAATAGCTAATAATAATAACACTGAAGCTACCATTATTCTAAACATTAATACATTTCTTACGTACTTTTCTTTTTCTAGCTTGTCCTTTGTATCAAAATAAAAAAACGCTAACGCAGAATCAGTTCCGAATATAACGATAAAAGTTAACATTGAGGTAAAGGCGTCAACGTTTTCTAGAACCCCAAGCTGTTCAGCTCCCAAGTAAGATGTATAAATAGGAAGCATTAAAAAGGCAATTAGTTTTGTACCTACATTCATTAAAGCGAAAAGGAGGGAATCTCCCCCCAATCGCTTGAGATGTTCTAACAATTATAACAGCTCCCGTTCATCTACCATCTTGGAAATTTTAGCCGGGAACCCTTTAACAACCGTTTTCTCTTCAGTATTCTTCGTAACCAATGCTCCTGCAGCTACGAACGTTTCTTCTGCTATAATCACACCTGGCAGAAGGATTGAAGCTCCTCCTACACGAGCTCCCTTTTTAATGGTTGCTCCTTTAATCTTAGAAAATCTTTCTTCTGTTCTACCCATGAAATTATCATTTGTTGTGACTACACATGGGGCAACAAAAGCAAAATCTTCCAAATTAGAATGTGCTGTAATATAGGCGTTAGATTGTACCTTGACACGTTTTCCAATTGTTACAAAGTTCTCAATAGTAGCACCCCTGCCGATAATGCACTCCTCTTTAATTTGAACATTTTCACGAACAGTGGCGAGGTCCGCAACCAATGTGGATGGACCAATTTCCGCTCCTGCATAAAGTACAGAATTAGAACCGATCGTAACCCCTTCACCTAATACCAGCGGCTGTATTTCTCCGGATAACTTCATAGTACTAGTCTTTGCGGGTGTAGGTTGTTTCCCAAGAACGGCTCCATCAGCAATTCGAACGCCTTTTGCTACTTTGGTTCCTTGATAAATAGTAACATGGTTACCTATTTGAACATCTTCACCTAGAGTGACACCCTCTTCGATTACATTGAAATATCCCATTTTTACAGAATCATGTATTTTGACTGATTCATGGATCATATTCATGATTAACCGCTCCTAAAACTTATAGTTTAAAATATTTTTTCGGTTTCTTTTTAACGTCTTTCAATGCATTCCTGGTATCAAAAACAACGTCACTTGTTTCAGCAATTAATTCATAATCAAATGTTGAATGATCTGTCGTAATAATGACTAAATCAGCATTTTTAAGTATCTCTTTACTAAGTGGTTCAGTATTAATTACTTCCCGGCCACATTTAAAATTATCTACATAAGGATCTACTGCTGTTACTAATGCACCTTCTTTTTTCAAATTTGAAAGAATAGACAGTACAGGAGACTCTCTGACATCATCAATATCCTTTTTATAAGCAATTCCAAGTAGAGCAATTTTCGCTCCACGCATTGCTTTACCTGATTCATTTAGAATTCGCATCGAGCGATCGACAACAAATTCAGGCATAGCATTATTAATTTCTCCAGCTATCTCAATCAATCGAGTATGATAGTTATACTCTCTTGCTTTCCATGTTAAATAAAATGGATCAATAGGAATACAATGTCCTCCTAAACCTGGTCCTGGATAAAACGCCATGAATCCATAGGGTTTCGTTTTCGCTGCATCTATAACTTCCCACACATCGATTCCCATACGGTCACACAACAATGCCATTTCATTTGAAAGAGCGATATTAATATGTCGGAATGTATTTTCAAAAATCTTTTCCATTTCTGCAACTGCCGGGCTAGAAACTTCAAATACATCACCATCTAATACTTGGCGATAAAGCATTGAAGCTACTTCCGTACAGTTTTTAGTTACTCCACCTACAACTTTAGGAGTATTTTTTGTGTTATAAAATTTATTCCCTGGGTCTACACGTTCAGGTGAATAGGCGATAAAAATAGTTTCTCCAACTTTAAATCCTTTTTCTTCAAAAGCCGCCACAATAATTTCTTCCGTTGTACCTGGATATGTTGTAGATTCTAATACTACTAACATTCCTTCATGTGCATACTCAGCAATTGCCTTTGCCGAACTTTTTACATATGACGTATCTGGTTGCTTATGAAGGTCTAACGGAGTTGGTACACATATCGCAACTGCATCTACATCTTGAATTTTAGCATAGTCGGTTGTTGCTGATAATAACCCACTATTTACCATTTCATGAAGATCAGCAGGTAGTACATCACCTATATAATTTATACCATTATTCACCATATCCACTCTTGATTGTTGAACATCGAACCCTATTACATGGTACCCTGCTTTTGCTTTTTCTACCGCCAGTGGTAGTCCAACATAACCGAGTCCTACAACTCCTACAACCGCTTGACGTGTTTCTATTTTCTCTAACAATGATTTCATACTCATATTTCCTTCTCCTTACCTAATATGATTCGTTCTCCTGTTTCAGACGATTTTAACATAGCTTCGATTAGCTGGATTGGAGCTAATCCATCATTACCACTTACAACAGGTTGACGATCTTCCTTAATGGCTGTCACCATGTCTTCAATAATACATTGATGACCAGGTTTTCCAAATGGATCTTCTTTGATTCTATCTATATATTCATCACGTTTTTCATCACTAATTCCCTCAATATTCCATGTTTCAATATAATTAGCATTTTTACCGCTGATTTTTACACTACCTTTTTCACCAAAAATAGCAATCGATTCTTCGAGATTTTCTTTATAAATTGTAGTCGCCGCTTCAATAACTCCTAGCGCTCCACTTTCGAACTCAACAACACCTAAAGCTACATCTTCCGTCTCAATATTTCTCAATCGTGTAGCGGACATAGCTTGGACTGATTTAACAGGACCCATTAACCATAGTAATAGGTCAATATTATGGATTGCTTGGTTCATAAGAACACCGCCATCATACTGCTTTGTCCCACGCCAAGCAGCTTGATCATAATATTCCTGTCCACGATTCCATCTTACTGTTATATTCGCATGGCTTAGTTTTCCTAACATCCCTTTGCTCATCGTCTCCTGTAATAACTGAATCACAGGTCGAAAACGGTTCGGATGAACTATCGATAATTTTACATTTGCTCTCTTCGCAGCGTCAATAATCTCCATAGAATCATCACAATTTAACGCCATAGGTTTTTCTAATATGATATGTTTTCCATAGGACGCTACAATCTTCGCTAATGGCGCATGTAAACCAGATGGTACGCAAATATTAACCACATCAATATCCGTCTGTTTTTGTAGCATATCTTCAAGGTCTTTATAGATAGGGTACTTCCCTTCAAATTCTTTTAAGCGATCAATATTAGTATCACATACGGCAGCTACTTGTGCATTATCTATTTGATCTATAGCCTGGATATGTTTATTTGCTATATGCCCCATCCCTACAATTGCGAACTTAATCATTATATCCCTGCTCTCTAGCGAATGTAATATACTTCCATAACATGAGTATCAAAATTGACAAAAAAAGACCTGAAATAAAACCTACAATCGTGTTTCCTACCACATTCCCTTTATTTTTCTCAATACTTTCTCCGTAAACGATTGGTTCTTCCGCAAGGGCTAAATCTTTCTCATTAGCATTAATATCTCTTGTAAATTCAGCAATTATATCAGCTCTTTTGGTCATAGCTTGGGCTACGTCAACCTTTTCGGATTCTGTTAATTGGTCCCATTTTATGGCATTAATTTTCTCTTTTTCATTTTCATTTGATGTTAACTGTTTTGTAAAATTATTCAATTTTTTTTCAGTTAGATTTTTTCTCAAATTAAAAGCATTAACGAGCCTCTCTGAGAAATCTATACGAAGGAATTCAAGCTGCTTTTCGACACTATCCTTATTAGTGCCAATCACCTTAAATTGGACTCGTGATTTCCGTAACACCTTTGCCGAGAACATAACATTATCATCTATCTTGTCTTTATACATATTCTCAATCAATTCATTATCAGTAAGCTCATCATTAATATTAAGGGAAGAAGTATAAAAATTTACTTTACCTTCATATCCTTTAACATTCATTAGTGATACAAGCGCTGCAGCAGCCGCTAATATGATTGGCAACAGCAATAAGACCCATTTCTTCTGCCAAAAAAACAATAAATATTCATAAAATACAAATCTTTTCTCATTTTCCATTTTATTACCTCACAATTAATAGTTCATAATTGACGAAAAATAAGGAAGTCTCCTTTTATTCATATCGAAAAGAAGGCGACTTCCTAATAGTAGTTATTGAAAGAATTTCACAATCGAATCCACTACATATTGTTGTTGTTCTTCCTTAAGCTCTGGAAACATCGGGAGAGAAATTGCTTCCTTTACCGCCTTTTCAGTTTGAGGGAAATCTCCTTCTTTGTATCCGAGATCCGAAAAAACAGGTTGTAAATGTAAAGGGACAGGATAGTAAATCATTGTTGAAATTCCATTTTCTTTTAGATGATTTTGTAGTTCATCACGTTTCTCTACACGAATCGTATATTGATGGAAAACATGATAACTATCTTTAGATTCAACAGGGGTGATCAATTGCCCAGCAACTTTACCTGTCAGCATTTCGGTATATCGGGAAGCTATCTTCCTCCGTTTTTTTCCCCACTCATCCAAATGAGGGAATTTTACATTCAGGATGGCAGCTTGCATTTCATCTATCCTGCTATTATACCCCAGTACGTGATGATGATATTTTGGCTTACTGCCATGTACTCTAATGACACGCATCTTTTCCATCAAGTCATCATTATTGGTAACGACCATGCCTGCATCACCATATGCCCCAAGGTTTTTCGTAGGGAAAAAGCTTAAAGTCGCAGTATCCCCTAATTCTCCAACATGATGTCCTCGATGTGTTGCTCCTATTGCCTGAGCAGCATCTTCAATAACATATAAATTATGTGCTTTTGCAATTTCATTAATTTTCGTCATATCTGCCATTTGGCCATATAGATGAACTGGAATAATTGCTTTTGTTTTAGCTGTAATTTTATCTTCAATTTGATTAGCATCAATATTAAATGTCACTGGATCAATATCAACAAAAACAGGAGTTGCATTGCAGCGGGCAATTGCTCCTGCTGTTGCAAAGAATGTAAAGGGAGTTGTGATCACTTCATCCCCCTCTTTTACTCCACAGGCCATTAGGGAAATGTGAAGGGCATCACTTCCATTTGCAACGCCCACTCCGTGCTTGACATTGCAATATTCAGCAATACTACTTTCTAATTTTTTTACGTTACTCCCCAAAATAAATTGAGAGGATGTCATAACTTCATCTAGTACACCCAAGATGTCTTCCCTTAATGTTTTATATTGTTCAGATAAATCAAGCATAGGAATTTTCATTGATTCTCGTCCTTTCAAATAATAAGAACATTCTTCACTTATGATATTTTACCACAAAATTTTATCATATCATGCATTTTACTACAAATTTATCTGGGTCTCTCATCTTATCGAAAAATGAAAATGCAATTTCACATATTACCATATAGCAAATTGCTTAATTATGGTATAATTTTATTTATTATTCGATTCAAAACAGAGGTGCAAATATTTAATGTCCACTTTGCAAAATCATTTTATGAAATTTAAATCCCGGTTGCATATGAACAAATTATTGGCAACGGTAAACCAAATAAATGCATTGGAAAATAAATTTGAAAAACTATCACAAGATGAGCTTATACAAAAAACAAAACAATTAAAGATACAATTAAAAGAAGGAAAAGCAATTAATCAATTGACAGTTGAAGCATTTGCTATGGTTAGAGAAGCATCGAAAAGAACAATCGGCCAAAGACATTATGATGTTCAATTACTTGGCGGTCTCGTATTGGCAGATGGTAATATAGCTCAAATGGAAACAGGGGAAGGTAAGACACTCGTTGCTTCATTGCCTAGCTTTTTATTTGCTCTCCATGGAAAAGGTGTACATGTTATAACTGCAAATGAATATCTTGCAAAAAGAGATTTAGAAATAATTGGCCAGATTCACCAATATCTTGGCCTCACCATAAGTTTGAACGTTTCTGACCTCTCGCCCGAAGAGAAACAAGCCGCCTATTCCAGCGACATTATTTATGGAACGGGAAGTGAGTTTGGTTTTGATTATTTGCGTGATAACATGGAATTTAATATAAAAAATAAAGTTCAGCGTGGCCATAATTTTGCGATTATCGATGAAATTGATAGCATCCTCATCGACGAGGCACGTACACCTTTAATAATTGCAAATAAATCAAATATCTCCTCGGAGCTCTTTCAGATTACTTCAAAAATAGTTAAAAGTTTTACAGAAAAAATAGATTATGAATTAGATCTTCCATACAGACAAGTGCAATTGACTGAAAAAGGAGCAAGAAAAGTAGAAAAAGCATTTGGTATTGACAATATATACGATGCTGAGCACCAAATATTGCTGCACTTTATTACTCAGTCGATGCAAGCACAATTCATTTTCCGAAAAGATACGGATTATATTGTACGTGAAGGTAAAATAGAGTTAGTAGACGCCTTTACTGGAAGAGTGATGGATGGCAGAACCTTGAGCAACGGCCTTCACCAGGCAATTGAGGCTAAAGAAAATCTAGAAATCAATGAAGAAAATGAAACACAAGCTTCTGTCACTGTACAAAATTACTTCCGTATGTATAAAACACTTTGCGGTATGACAGGGAGTGCAATCCCAGCTCAAGAAGAGTTCAATGATATATATGGACTAGATGTCATTGAAATACCTACGAATCGGCCTAAAATACGTCAAGATTTTCCAGATGTTGTGTATTCTACGTTACAATCTAAATACGAAAAGATTATTAAGGAAGTGCAGCATTATCACGGGCAAAAAAGACCGATCTTACTTGGAACGACCTCAATCGAACAATCAGAAAAACTTTCATTACTCTTGAAAAAACACGGGCTAAAACATCAATTGCTCAATGCTAAAAGTGAGGAACAAGAGGCACAATTAATTGCTCTTGCTGGTCAAGAATCACAAATTACGATAGCGACTAATATGGCAGGTAGAGGAACAGACATTCTTTTAGGAGATGGCGTAGCGAAACTTGGCGGACTTCATATAATTGGAACAGAGCGCCATGAAAGCAGAAGAATCGATATGCAACTTCGAGGAAGAGCAGGAAGGCAAGGAGACCCAGGAACAACTCAATTTATTATCTCTCTTGAGGATGACCTAATGCTCCAATATGATGACGAAGAATTGGAAAAGTGGAGAAAAAAAATGAAAACCGATGCCTTAGGAGAGATTATTTCCCCTAATCCGCAACAGTTTGTAAACTTGATTCAGGAAACGATTGAAAACACTCACTTTTCTTCACGTGTGCATCTACTTAAATTAGATGATATTGTTGATCAACAGCGAAAAAGCACGTATTATAAACGAGACAAATTATTGTTAAAAGAAAATATTCCTTCTATTTTGATATCTGAAATAGAACAAGCATTAAAAACTCTTATTAATGATGTCTCAGAAAATGATCGTGAAATAAATGAAGATAGAATTCAACATATATTTACTAGACTATCCTTAATGCTACCAATAGTTAAAGATATTGAAATAAGTAGTTTTTCAGACAAAGAAGATCTCTCTAAGTATATTTTCTCTCGCTTTTCTTCATACAAACAACATTTAACGCAGTTTATTATGCATGATGAAAACTTACTAGCCATTCAAAGGATTTTATTACAGAATCTCGATCAGCATTGGATTGATCACATGAATACAATGGAAACTTTAAAAGATGGGATCACTTTAAGGAGTTACAGCCAGGAAGACCCTTATAGAATATTCGTAATGGAAGCTCACAATGCTTACGATGAAATGACAAAGAGCTATCAATTATCTATTACGAATCATATCTATGCTTTCATAAAAAGCGATGACCAACACGAAGAGGTGTAATTATGTCCGAAAATAAGCATATCGAAACCACGTTATCTATTCACCCAGAATGGGATTTATCACAGCAGGAAATTTATGTTTATCAATTTCAACATCAACAACTTCCGCCTATGGAAAAAAATCAACTGCAAATTGTGGGGAATAAACTAGAAGACTATGAAGACTTTTTTGTCGTCACTGCTTATGTTCGCTCAACACTAGATAAGGAGATTACTTTTGAGGTTCTCAATTTAGTTATATTGGATGAAGATCAAAATACACTCGCAAGAAAAAGGTTTGATATGGAAATTTTCGGAAATCTCCCGCCTTTTTCTAGCCGACCATGGAAATTCTTATTCCATAAAGAGGATAATGAGCATAAGTCTATACCTACTGAAGGTTGGACTATAGCATTTGAATTAGAAAAAAGAAAAGAAGAAACAAAACATGAATTAATGCTAGACGCGAGTTGGGAAAAATCCGTTACGGATGAACAAAAACAGTATCTCAGGGAACTAGTGGAGAAATTACCGCCTTTAAAAGAGAATGAAGTGAATTTCATTGGGATCCAAGCAAAGTTTACTGACCAGGGCGGATTAGCAACTACTTTGCTGATTCGAAATGGATCAGCAGAAGCCATTCGACTGGAGGAGCTGCCCCTTCAAATAATGGATGCACAGAAAAATGTTGTTGCATCAGGCTCTTTCAAACTTAATGATTTTATCATTAATGCCAATACGAGTAAACCATGGACATTCATATTCCCTCAAAACTTATTAGAAAATAAAAACCCAGATTTATCAAAATGGACTGCTCAAGTTCCAAGATAAATACAAAAAGTGCTACATTTTTCTTATTCTGTAGCACTTTTTTACATTTTGTATAATTACATATTATAATTACTCAATTTTTTCTACGTACCCTATCCATCTATCTCTATATGACTTTAGATAAGTGTCTCCTGTTACTGTATAGAGTCCATGTAGTAAATATATGTGTACTTTATGGTAAAAAACATTAATGTGTGGCTGCTGTCTATTGACTAGATGTGTGAGGTCATAAGATGTAAATCCCCCCAAGTCATACTTACTGAGCATCAGCTTTAACGAAGCTATTCCTTCTTTGAATAATTTTTCAGCTGTAATCTGTCCATGATCTGTTCTTGCTCCTGCCACATGAGACCAGTCATATAACCCTACAAGTGTAAACATGTATCCATTCAAAGTGTAGTTATCTGGTGTTGATACGTACTCTTCAAACCAAATATTATCTTTCCATGATTTGCTCATATCTGCTAAGGTGGTCATAACTCCTCCTTTTTGCTTTGGAGTCATTAGGAAGTTTAATGCATTTTTACCTGCCCTCTTGTACTTTAGGTTCCAGTCTAATTCGTACGCTCTTGATAGTACACTTAATGCTTGTCCTTGTGCTAATGCTGAAACCCACCCTGGTTTATAGACTACTCCAATATGGTTGATGGTATGGGTGAAATCTAATCTAAAAGCACCATCTTTACTTTGCAACTCTAAAAGTTTATCTGCATGTGCGTAGAACTTTCGTTTGATATCATCATCTTGTGTTTTTAAATACTTACCATATACTTTTAAAGCTGATTGTGCAACTGATACAGGATTGTAGTGGTAGTTGCCTCTATATTGTGTCATTGGTACTCCATCATTATCAAACTTAAATACTGGGGATGGAAAACCCTTACGGTCACTAAAGTTAAAGTAGTCCCCTTTTCGATCATACTGTTCCATGTAAATTGTGTGGGTGTGATTTTCTGCTTTATACTGCTTTAGCGAATCCAGTACTACCTTACTATAAATTGTGCTGGCTTTGACTTTTGGGTTACTTACTCCAAGTACTGAAGCGAAAATGATCCCCAGAACGAGAAGATAAGTAAATGACTTTTTTATTCTCTTCATTAATTCCCCTACTTACTGTTTTTCACCATATTAGGTGGTACTCCCTATTATGTTCGTTTAAAAATCTACTTTTTATATTATTTTCTACTCTGTTGTTTTACTACATCCAATTGGTTGTTCTACAATCCTTACAGGATTTACATACACCATTTACTTCCATTTGTTCACTTCAACACTCACTACACCTATCTCATTTTAGGGAGGAATATGGGGGGGCAATCCCCCCTAATTCTTCCGATAATCAAATACTTCTTTTTTAAACTTTAAATAGTAGCCATTTCCAATATCCATTATATTGTCATTCGCATGAAAGACAGTATATGTTTCCCCAGGATTCACTTTGAATACGGGTTCCTCTTCACCGTATTGATACATCCAAGTTTCCTTCAAGACCTTGGCAGTTCCTACATAATAGGTAACATTTTGGTCCTTTTGAATAGTATATCCTCCACCTACATCATATTCATTTTCATCATAATTATAAACTCGTAATTCTGCCCCTGGCTCAACCATTTTATATAAAGAGCCATCTGGTTTATACATGGGAACCGCTACACTCGAAACCACTCTTCCAATATATGTAGCAACTTTGTGCCCTTCATGATAAATATAATATCCTCCACCAGTATGGTAGTATCTACCTTCTGTTCCATAAACTCTATAAAACCCTTTTGCTCTCAGCGTTTGATAAGGAATCATGGCACCATTCGTTTTTTTATACAACACGAGTGGCTGTTTTGCATATGCTCTAGCGACAGGAATAAGCGAATCATCCGTTGTGATATAAGGAAGTTCTATTTTCAAAGGATCAATGATATCCTCATCAGACAATGCGTTTATATGGATTTTCCACAAATTTGAACCACTATTAAAATATAAGTCATCTTGTAGATCTTTTGCCAAATTGTAGACATCATTTGTCCTGTATATTGATATCTTCATAGTAAAAGGATTTACGCTAAAAAACGTTCCTTGAATGGTTCCATATAGATAGCCATCCTTGCCAACAAGCAAAGATTCATTTTTTGTCATCCCTTTCACAGGCGTTGACGTTACTGGCGTAACAATGGATGCCTTTGTTTCAGGATTGTACACAAATATTTTATTATCAATAATCCCCCAAACCCGGTTATCTTTAGTAATCGCCAATGCTGATACCATAAGTGAATAATCAACAGGCAAGTCGATTTCAACAGGTTTTTTTTCAAGATCGTCAACTTTCAGGGCTATAAGTTTTGCGCCTGATTCTGACTTTATTCCTTGACCATTGTATACTGAAGTTCCGACGTATAACGTCTTATTCTCTGGAAGATAAGCGAGTGAGAAGATACTCTGGCTAGGAGAAATTTCTTTATTATAAATGACTTTATTATTCTTCAAATCATAGATTGATACATATCCACTATTACTCCCTCTCATTGGGTATGTTCCAACAAACAAACGATTGCTTTCTTCATCCGCAGTCATGGCTAAAGGACGATCCTGATTTAAGTGATCTAACGAAAATAATTGTTTAGGATTTTGCCCCATAAGCCATGGTTGGTTAGGGTTAAATTGAAATATCTTTGATGATGGATAAACGCCAATAAAAGCTTGATCGTTTGCAAAGGTCGCTGCCTCCATTTGACCAATTCCTGTGTTTGTATATCGTTCTTTGGTTAGAGGATCGTAGATTGATAAACTACCAGAAATAAAGCCAGAACTAAAAATGGAGCCATTTGGACCATTCCCAATTTTATAAATTTCGACAGCCTGAGGGGGAAGTTCTAACATTCTCATAGAAAATTTTTTATTTTGTATATCAAAAGAGTAGAATCTACCTTTATTACCTGCAAGACCCACAAGCATATCTTTTCCTGATGATGAAGGTATTAAATCTAAAGAAACCGCACTAGATCCATATAAATCAGAATTTATCTTCTCCGAATGATTTGAGAGATAGTTATATTTATATAGAGAACCTTTATTGCTATAAAAAATACTATTCTCATCTTTTATTTTAGGTGATACGCCTATAGAATCCGCCTCAATCGTTTGTACATATTTATTTGAATTGATTTCATACTGAAGAATAAGCGGTTTTCCCTCAAACTTAATAAACAAACGGCCATCTACAACTTCCAGATGATGAATAGAAGACATCTGGCTATACTCCAAGGGCAAGATGTTTTCTTTAACGTTCGTCTTTAAGTCCCATTTTATAAGAGCAGCAGGTGAACCTACTCCAATATAAAGAACATTGTTGACTTGATCAAATGCTACACTTCTTGCAAATTGACGTCCTTTCATGACTTGGCCAAAGTCAACAAATCCTTCTTTCTCATTATATGAAAATATACTTCCACCATATGAAGTAACTCCAAATACTCTCTTATTCTTTGAATCATAGGCTAAATCCCAAATCACAGTATTCGATGGGGTGGATACCTTGCCGAGATCTGTAAGTACTTGGCTATTCATATTGTATGTATATAGATGTTCGTCAGGAGTAGTTCCAATCCAGACTAGACCATCTTCTCCTATTTCAATTGCCCATGCTGCATTTGCTTTTCCAAGATCTTTAATATCAATAATTTGATTATTCCATATGTCAATTACTGCAAGCTTCGCTGGCTCTCCTTGTAACAAAGCAAAATATAGGGGTCTCCCATCCTTATTAACCCCTGCTTTACCATTTATGACATTTAAATATTCCACTTGAGGTCCAAGGTTTTCAAATGGAGCATCCTTTGCTGAAACAAAGGGAGCGGGAATGATAAAGACCCCCGCCAACAAAAATAAAAATAGCACACTAACTTTTTTCAATGATTTAACCCCCTTTTTCATGTCTATCACATTGTAGTGTAATCTTCCTCCATCAAGATCATAGGTGATTTCACTTCTCTTCTCCGTCTGTTTCTTTAGACACCCTTTCGAGAAGTTTCATTATTTTATCTGCATACTTATCTACCTCGTCGGCAGATTTTGCATTAATCATTTTTTCTCTTAGCTTTTCATATTCCTTTAGCTCTTTATTATTCAAATTCATCATATACACTTTCACCTCTACCAAAATTAAATCGCCATGGAATAATCCAATAACTATTTTAATTAATGTAATCTAAATTATTCCTCTGATCTACTACATAATATCCCCCGCCGAGGTCAAGTTTATTACCATCAATTTTATATACACGGTAGCGCTCGTTCTTTTTTAAAAGTCTATATGGTTTTCCATCTTTCTGATATAGTGTACTGTCCGCTTTAATAGTGACCATGCCAACGTAATATGTAACATTATTGGACTTTGTCACATAATAGCTTCCGCCGACATCAAAAATCCTATCATTATAACTATAAACCCTTAATGCTGCTCCCTTATCAATAAGACGATACTTCTGACCATTGGGTGCATATAGGTAGGTTGCATTATCTTTGATTAAAGCTCGTCCGATGTATACTCCCATCTTATTACTGTCGGCTTTCACTAAATATCCCCCACCGACATCATAATGATCTCCTAAAACTCCATATACTCTATACCCATTCCCTTTAGTTAGTATTCGCTCTACCTTACCTTGTGGATTAATTAGTGGAACATCCTGACGTAGAACCATTTTCGCTACTGGGAAACGGTGATTGGATGGAAGTTGAGTATTGGGAATAGATAATGTCATTTTCTTCATTGCACTATGAATACCTAAGATTTTCTCTCCATAACCAATACCTGGAACAGCCCATCTGCCGTTTAAATCTATCCAATTTGGTGCAATACCACGTGTAACATATTGAAAACGAGGATCAACTAACTCGGTAACAAGTGGTTCTTTTGAAGCATATGCCTTTAAATGTTGAATTTGTGCTCTTACTCCAATTTCGGGTGTTGCAAAGTATGCCCCTTTCACTCCGCCACCTGTCGTACCAATACCTGAATAATTATTTTGCTCAGGTACAACGTCCCCACCATACGCAAAATAGCCTGTTTCTAGTAAGGATTGAGCAAATGCTATATCTCCACGAACGCCTTCCATTCTCCCAATATTAAGATATAACTCTGCCAGCTGATATATATCAACACTCGTTAATTTTGGATTACGATTATACAACAATGTATAATCACCCATTTGCCTTGAAGTTAATTCGGAAGAACCCATTATAGATACAGGTGAATTGGCCGAGGCAAATGAGGGAATCGCGGAAAAAACAAGGGGAAGTATAATTAAAGTACCTAAGATTGACTTAAACCTATTAAACATGAAACATATTACCTCCATAATCATCAATGTTGTATTTCTATTATACTAATAAAATGTATAGTTGGGTTACTTTTCCAATAATTTAATATTAAATTGTTTTCTTTATTCATAGAAAATGCATAATTTATATATATATTTACCTTATATTCTACTAAAAAGTAAAAAGTCCCTAACTCAGTAAGCAAGGGATTAATTAGTAATTTTTATATTATTACATGCAATTAATATCTTCATATTAGAATTTTCGACAAAACATAATGTATTTTATATATTTATTTGTACATCTATTTAATAACTGCAAATGGGAGTAGGGATTCAAATGATTCGATTTTTTCCTATAATAAGTTCTTCAACGTGATAAAGAAATAGGAGCCATCGAAAGATAGCTCCTACACTTTTGTATTCTTTTTAATTAAATCTGCAATTAATACATATCTTTGTGGGGCATCTCCAATATAGTAAAATGGATAGCATGTAGTCACTGTTAAAGTTGCCCTCGGTTTAGGGACGATAACTGTTCGATCATCCGCATCGACAATACGTACCTTCCTCACTTTGTATGTGAACTCTCCCGCAGATGTGGTAACAATTAGTAAATCACCTTTTCCCACATCCCCAAGTTTTCGAAAAACTGTATCCCGATGACCAGAAAGAACAGAGTTATCTTTTTCACCTGGCAAAACACTCCCAGCAAAATGTCCAACTCCTTTTTCAAGTTCATCTTCATCGGCTCCTTGAAAAATAGGCAGGGTTGCATCTAATTTAGGGATCGATAATGTTCCGAATTCCTCTCCCTTTTCGGGTCGAATTGAATACAGCTCTTTTGCTGGCTTTTTTTGTGCGGATACAATAGGTTGCTCCGTTACCTCGGATTTCAACGATTGTTTAGTATCATAAGTCTTCATTAACGGCATTGCATTCTTTACAAATATAAATATTCCTAAGGTAAGCAGGGCAATACCCATTACGAGTAATAACCATCTTCTTAATTTCATGAATGTTTCACAAATCGTCTACGGACTAAGAACAATCCTCCAAAAGTCAACATAAGACCCACTGCTACACCTTCAACATAATTTCCAGCAGTATTTGGCATTTTTGCCCCTTTTACTGTTTTAGGTTTATTAGATATTATTTTTTCTATTGGCTTTGTAATCACTTTCTCTGTTTCTTTAATTTGTTCAATCAAACCCGAATTAAATAAATCTGCCGTCAAAAGCATATCAGCCAAAAGCACACCATCATAGTTATATAACTCGATAAGCAGGTCTGCTCCATTAGTCGTTTCAAGCGAAATTAAATCTTCATAAGAAAGCTCTTTAGTCTTTCGTCCGTCTTTATAAAGATAAAATTTAGCATCAATCTGTAAAATGCCCATTAATTCTTTCAAAATGTCAGCCAATTCAGCGATTTGTTCTTTCGTTAAATCTTTCGCACTGTCAAAATTAGAAAATACATCTAGACGACTCATGATGCTTTTCATTTGCGAATCAATTTTCGTTTCATCGATTTGCAAACTAGCTAGATGATTGAATAAATTCATGATTTCATCTTCAGTAATACCTAATTTATCAAACGTCTGCTGAGCAATATAAGATAATACTGCAAACTCAAGTTCTTCAATAGATTCATAATTTTCGATTGAGTCATCATTAGCTGTTAGAAGGCTTTTTAAATCATTCATTGTCAGATTATAGTCTTTTAAAAACTGATTAAGAGATTCATTTGTGATTGGGGTGGATGAATCCTCATAAAAAGAAATGATGAAGTCTAAGTAGTTAATATATTTGAAGACTTCTTCGATTTTTTGCCCTTTTTCAAGCTCTCCATTTTCAATCAAAAATTCTTCCAACTCTTTTTTACTGGAAAAATTATATTCGGTAAGTAATGTTTGTAAATTTGTATCATTAATAGGTTGACCTAACGCATCATAAACTTCCTGAACTGAATTTATTTCTTCAATATCCAAATCCATATAAAGCAATAGAAATGTTTCTAACTCATCTTCAGAAAAACCTGTTTTCTCAAGGACTGGTGCAATCTCATTTGAAGTTAAAGCAAATGATTTAACTGGAAAAACTACGACTAATAAAGTAAAAGCTAGCATCAAAGATAGTATACGTTTCAAGTTGTTTTCCTCCAAAATAATAAATGTACTTTTTTACTATAATGGAAGATTTATTATATGGATAGTATTTTTTTCTTGTAAATAAACCCAATTTTTTTAGTTTTATTCCAACTTCTCTCAGTTAGGTGCAATTGCTCTTTTCTTCTTGATTTGTGATATTATTATGTTATTTTCCACCCTCTATCAGTAAAACGAATTTAATGCGACAGTTTCAGCAGAATACTCACTGCTCTTTCCATATACTCTTCATCTAGACAAAAGGTAAAAAAGGATGAGAGAGTCGGGAGTACAAGGTCGATTGTTTTCAGCTCCTTCCCTTCGGAAAACTCATCTAGCCATTTCCATACGTCTTCGCCATCCACTTCTTCAAAGGAATCGGACATTCTCGCAAAAGTTGTTCTAAAATCCTTCGGTATTTAGTGTTAGTTGCTTCAAAAAAGGAGTTTGGTTATTCAAGCTCATTTTTTGATGTATTGTATTGGTCTTTCTTCTACAATCGCACCCCATAGTAGAAAATATTGCAGAATATTGTATTCGATGTACGCACTAAAAATTTTGTCGAAACTATCACGTTATTTTTATAAGATTTAGGATAATGTTTATAATGAGCTTCTATCATAGAACATTATTTTGGAGTTGAATGTTATGTCAATTAAAAATTTATCCAATGAACTTTTAATATCTTTATATCAGAAAGCAAAAAACAATAAATTGGACTGTGCTTTTATTAAATTATTACTTGATGAAATCAAGCGTAGAAGAATATTACCTCCTAAAGACAAGTGAAGCTGTACTAATTAGTAATATTGCAGACTATTTTCTTGTTACAGATGAATTTGCAAGATATAGAATTGAACTGGAATTTAATAAAAGAGTAGATGATCTATTATCCATTAAAGGAAAATCGGGGGTTTTTTAGTGGATTGAATAGGATAAAGATATAATAATTATCATTATAAGGAGTTATGAATAATGGCAAAAAAAATAAAAGAAACTAAATGTACATGCCAAGCATGTGGGAAAGTCTGGTATTACGGTAAACAAGAAGCAATTCAAAACTTTGGTGAAAAAATGCAAAATGTAGGAAAGGATATGAGTAATACTGGTAAAGATATGATGTGTTGTTCAGGTTGTCTACCTGCATTGTTTATGCCAGATAAGCAGAAATCAAATGTTAAAGATTTAAATTCTTGCCCAGAATGTGGATCCAAGGCTGTAAAAAAAGAAACGGTGATACATAATGTTGAGTAATGCAGTTGCTTCACTATTAATATTATTTGTAAAAATTTATCAAAAGTTCATTTCACCCATTAAGCCTAAAAAAATTAAATGTAGATTCCATCCAACATGTTCTAATTATGCAATAAGTGCCATACGAAAATATGGACCTGCTGTAGGTGTAAAGAAATCGATAAACCGCCTTTGGAGATGTCGGCCAGATAATACTGAAAGTTGCATAGATTATCCTTAAAGAAAACAGAAGCATAATTATTTTGCTTCTGCTATTTTTTATTTGTGAAAGGTATGTATGTCATACATAATATGTATTCCTTATAGGGGCAACATCAGGATTATGCGGATCAACATTAGCAACTTAGCACCACTTTTTTCAAATTTAAATTAAATCGCATTCGATGAAGAAATGGAAAAAGAGTAAAATCCATTCTTCAACCGGTAACTTCCCCCTCTAGACGCTGTGACATGAGCGTGATGCATTAATCTGTCTACAAGGGCGGAAGTTAGAGGTTATCTCCAAAAACTGATGATTCTATTGACCAAAAACTCTAGATTCAAGTTACAGCAGCGTTAACACACCGTTTTACTCATGAAACTTATGTGATATATATGGTTGGCACATTGGATAAATGAGGATGGCTTGACACTATCAATATCACTCTTGATATCCAAAATCTCTCCTATTAAAAAACGTACATTTAAATTTCACCCAAAACAAAATAAAGAACAACGTACCTGTCCCTGGTCCCATCGATTTATTAATGACGACATTCTACATTTCTCTTATAATAATAAATAGTTTAGTAATTTCATCCCCTACTGTCTTACCACCTAATAAATGTACTTAAAAAAATTTAATATTTTAATCTCCAGGAGTGAGCACATGAAGAATAAAATCTACCTCATTGTCATTACCCTATCTATATTGATGATAGGAATGAGTTATCAAGGAGTCATTGCACAAGAAAATACAGATATCGAAAAAGAAGTTATTGTTGTGTATAAAAATGAAGAAGGCAAGCAAGAAGTTTTGGAAAAAAGTGTTGAAGTCGATTATGAGTTTGAAACTGTTCCAGCCGTTTCTGCAACAGTGACAAATAAAGATTTAAAAAAATTAACGGATGATGAAAATATTGATTATATAGAAGAAAATATTACCTTTTCTATCTCCAATTCTAAAGAAATAGACATTTTAAAAGCCGAAAACATTATTCGACAACAAGATGAGTTATGGAATATTAAAGCAATGAATATTAAAAAGTCTTGGGAAGATGGTTATACTGGTAAGGATGTGAATATTGCTGTACTTGATACCGGTATTTCAAGTCATAATGAACTACATATTTCTGGTGGGATATCAACGGTCGATTACACAAAATCATGGCAAGATGATCATGGACATGGCACACATGTTTCTGGAATAATAGCCACCCAACCTGGAATCCATTCGGTCGCTGGTGTAGATGTGGTTGGTGTTGCTCCGGATGCCAATCTATTTGCTGTCAAAGTTTTAGACCATTCAGGGGAAGGAAACTTGCAGGATATTTTAGAAGGATTGGATTGGGCAATTGCCAATCAAATGGATATTATCAACATGAGTTTACAAGCAAAAGAGGCTAGTCAATTATTTCAAGACATGATTGATATGGCTTATCGCAGCGGCATTATTGTTGTCGCATCCAGTGGAAATGATGGGAATCCATCTACTGTAAAATACCCAGCAAAATATGATAGTGTCATTGCCGTATCTTCTGTTAATGATTCATTCACAATCAGCTCTTTTGCATCGACAGGTACAGAAGTTGAATTTTCCGCTCCCGGCGAAGAAATTATTAGTACATATATCAATGGAAATTATGCGATGATGAGCGGAACTTCACAAGCTGCCCCTCATGTCAGTGGGATACTAGCAGTATTAAAACAAAAATATCCTACTTTATCAAATAATGAATTACGGGAAGTACTACAACAATATGTCATCGATTTAGGCCCTTCGGGGAAAGATTCTTATTATGGATATGGGATGGTCTATTATGACCCCATGATCAATGCTTTTGATTTTGAAGCCATTGAAAATGCAATGACACAAATTTCCTTAGCTGATCAAACAAGAACATTATGGGACTATGATTCAGCAAGATACACCATACAGCAGTTACCTGATGGAACAAAGAAAAAAGAATTAATATATGCTTTGAAAACATTACAAGAAGAACTAGGTTTGGTAGAATTTCAATCCATTATGGATATGAATCCAAACCAGCAATTACTCATACGATTTAACAAAGACATCAATCCACAATCGGTCCATTCAAGAAATGTGTTTATCCGCAAAAACGGAAAATTTGTTGAAAATATTACTTTCCAATTTGGGACAGACCAACAATCGGTTATTGTATATGGACCACCAGAAGGATTCTTAGCTGGCCAGACATATTTTCTTTATATCGACCGGACTATTCTTAGCCCAACTGGAATCCCAATATCCAATCCAGTCGTTGTTATGTTTAAAATAAAGTGAAACTTCCTGAGGGTTTCTTCATAGCGACTGATGATTACACCACAAGGTGATCCATTAGCCCCTTGAATCAATCGGACTTACGGGCAGTTGATCCCCTCCTAGATTCCTTGTTTCCCCGTAATTTTGAGGTAGGGGCCAACTGCCAATTAATCCGGAGATATGAAAAGCGGTACAAATTGCACGGACAAAGGCACATTCAGCGGTTTTATTAGCTGTGAAATGTGCCTTTTTTGATTTATATTTTATTCACGTAATATATTAACTAACTACGCAAGGTTGTATCAGAGAATCCTTCTCAATCAAACTTAGTTTCTTTGCTATGTTGCCTTAATGCCTCAAATCGTGAACTGCTTTTTTTTTCACTCTTTATATTGATTGAGTGGTGTTCCTATAGAATTTAATACAATCGGCTTTAACAAAAATACGGAAGGAGAACAGATCAATGCTTCACTCCACAGAGCCATAATCTAGTAGTATCATTGTTTACTACTTTTATAGTTTCTATACATTCATTTAAAAGAATATTTTTATAGAGGGATGTGGACTTAAGTAGATTAGCTGCTTTATGTAACGTACAGCTTTCATTTTTTGTCTTGTAAACTCAATCTTTCGTTCAAAAAAAGTTTCCGTTCCTTTTTTATTTAACGAAAATTTGAAGTTCTGCAATCAAAAGGGACAGATACAAAGTTGAAAAAGAAGCTCTTTAGGGGCTATTATCATACTTCATGGTAAAAGCGTACTGAATGATGCTTCTAGGACAATTGAAAACCTAAAAAGACGTGTCTCTAAGTCATAGGCTGAATAATAGAACCGGAAATGTCATTACGCTACGTCAATGTCAAATAAGAAATAGGCTTATCCTTGAACGTACAAAATGAACCGAAATCTCTTTTATATAATCAAGAGGTTTCGGTTCATTATTAAGAAATTATCTAATTTAAACTGAATTCACTAAGTATAGGAAGAATCGGTATTAATGTCGAAATTTGCTTAGAGTATGTTTTATGCGTTTGTTGTTGGACCCTCTATTATTCTTGAGTGTCTTCATCACAAGAAAGAAGTACAGACCGTTCCTTGAACAAATTTCCAAAACTTTTTAAGAGACTCTAAGTCTCATTTTAATTACTTAGTCATTTCACTTGGTTTTTGTGTAAATTGGTTTATCATCACATCCAATTCCTTAGACACTTTCAATACATATGGATAAGTAAGTTCATACTGCTTTACTTTAACAAGTAGAAGATCTCGTTTCTGTTCTATCTCTTCTTTTAAATCCATATTATGTTTTCTCTCCTTTTTTTAGTTTCATCTGTAAGCATCAGCACGATGAATGTTTTTTCATCTTTTCTTAATAGATTTTGGAAGTGTGCTGCACCAGCTTTCACGCAACGTCCTTTACAGTTATTGTGTTGGAAGTTCTTCAAGGCGTACATATCAGGTTTTCGTATCTTATATTTTTTCAATGTCTCATAATGCACACCCTTCCCAAAGTTTTTTACCTTTTCTTTTCAAAACGCAAAAAAAGCCCTGGGCAAGTTTGGTCATCCATAGCAAAATAAATACTATGAATCTCACAAACGCCCAAAGGCTTTTATAGTCGTCACCGCAGAAGTTAAAATCGTCGCAATAAAAAAAAGAAAAAATAGGTATTAACTGTATTTTACCATTTTTCTCTTTGCTGACTACCTCTAAAACCTCAAAAAGAAAGCATACCTTGAGTTTGCTTTGCTTAATAAATTAGGCTGTTTTCTTAAAGATTGTTGCTTTTGAAGAAAGGAATATATTGACCTCAGATAGAATAGTATGTTAAGTAGTCTATTCAAAGGAGTGATTTGTGTAATGGCTTACGTTTCTACCTTTTTCATAATTGCTGTAATCGGATATGTTTGTTACAGAATGTTTAAGAAAAAATCAACACCTTCTAATAGATATACACCATTCGATGAAATAACAATGGGTAATAAAATTGATGTAAATCAAGATTCACCAATACAGGATACAAAACATCACATCCAATACGAAGAGAGAACAGATAACGATAAGTCCGTTTAAAAATAGCGGTCTTTTTTACGTTCTCATTATCATTTCAACTGTCGTAATACTTGATTTTTGGCACGCTGAAATAAGCATTTGTTCCACTTGTTTTTCAAGCGCTAAATTTTTCCCTAATTGAAGCCAACGGAACCAGTAGAGGTAGTTATCCAAGAATTTAGTCGCCACACCCTAGAAGCGTTCCATCCAATCCTTTAAACGATGGTGAGTTATTATGTTTCTCAATTTCATTTTCCTTGCACTTAAATCCTTATTTATACTCCCCCCACATTTCATTTTAAAGAAACCCAATTATTTTTAATAGCTACTACAGCAGCTCTTGTCCTGTTACTTACATTTAATTTTTTCAGTATACAGGAAACATGATTTTTGACTGTTTTAATAACAATATTAAAATGTTCTCCTATTTTATCATTGCTTTTACCTTGGACGATTTGCTCCAATATATCCCATTCTCTTTGTGATAAAAGACTTTTAGGTCTATTTAATGGTTCTTTACGGAGGGTCTTATACGTCTTATACCTTTCCAGTAGGATTGGAACAAATGTTGGATGAATATATTGAATCCCATTTAACAGGCTGTTTACAGCAACCTGTCGTTCGATTGACTTCATCCCTTTAAGAAAATAGCCTTGTATATCCAGTTTAAATAAGTCAGGAAGATACTTCGTGTCTTTCATTGAAATCAATAATGCGATCATCACATTATGTTCTTTGTAATACTCGGTCATTTTATATAAGTTAATATTCGGGCTCAATTCCAATATTAATAATTTAGGATATGACCGTATTTTTTGTATGGATTTATATTCTTTTTCCGATTTAGGAGGGTAAAATGATATCTGTTGAACCTGTTTGGCAAAATCCTTCTTGTCTTGTACAAACCCCATTAAACTTCACCCTTTCTCGCTTTTTGTAATGTTTTACTCATTCTTCGATTCCAATTCGGTATTTTCTTAGTTCGATTCGATTCAATTAGTATTACGATAAAGAAGTTCATCTTTGTGTAGCACCTTGTTTTTATACATCTTTATATCTGCCAGTCTAATCAAATCATCTAACGTTTCGGCTCTATCAGGATATACAGATTTTCCGATTGAAATGGAAACACTGACCTCCATTTTTTTGGATAAATCATTGAGCGTTTTTTCTATTCTTCTAAAAATCACTTCGGTAGGGATGATTTTTTTACTCGGAGCTATGATAAGGAATTCATCTCCTCCTAGCCTTGCCACGATATCTTTTTCCCCCATACTCATTAAAAGGGACTTTGAAATACCTTTAAGTACATAATCTCCCATTTTATGACCATATGTATCATTAATGCCTTTGAAGTCATTGATATCCAATACAAAGACATTGATCTTTTCATCGGAACGTAAATGATTGGCAAGTTTGGGGAAAACATTGAAAACATATCTTCTATTATATAATTTCGTTAAAAAATCCCTTTCCGATAAAAATTTATAATCATCTACCTTTTTTCCTAACCAATATATAACGATTAGTTCAGCTAAAAATAAAAACCTATGAAAAATGATATTCATGAACGCGATGTTATAGATGATCCAGGCTGTTTGTATAAACACGACCGTTAATACAGCAATAATTCTTCCTTTAAACTCCATTACGCTTCTTCAGACTCCCTCATGTTATCTATCTAACAATGTATAAATATATCATTATTTGTCGAAAAAATGGGTAAAAAGTAATGGAAAAATAATTTATTTTGTCAAAAAAATACTTCTTTTGTCATAATTTGTTATAATAATAGTAACAATTTCATACTGTTATCGGCAAACTTATTGAAAGATGAGACTTCGGACCTAAAGCTCTTTTGCCAAGGTAGCCGGGTTGCCAAAGGAAACTAAACTTTAAAAAGGTGTACCTCTCCAAGGTGTACCTTTTTGCATTGAAGGGTGGTATTAATGTTTGAACATTAGACGTTTTATCCAACAAGCTCGGTTTTATCATTTTTTTCAACCCATCTACGAACTTCACAACAGAAATAAAATAGGATATGAGGCGCTTTTGCGTTCAGAGGAATATCCAAATCCGGAAATAGCTTTCCAACTTGCTAAAAAAGAACATCAGCTATTTGATCTTGATGTAGGTTCTATGCGTAAAGCTCTTTCTACTTATCTTTCAACGAGTGAAAACGGATTAATATTTTTAAATATCTATCCGTCAACTCTCCTAGATCCAAGGTTTATATCTTTACTCAAGAGAGTACTTACATCTCGCGAACACAACAGTCGCATCGTTTTAGAGGTATCTGAGTCGGAGTTAATAGAAGATATAAAAATCTTTAAAGAGCGGATATCAACCCTTAAACAGGATGGCTTTTTAATTGCTATTGATGACATGGGAAGAGGATATTCGAGGATTGAATCCATTATTGAATTAGAACCGGATTATATAAAATTAGATCGCTTATTTGCGAAAGATTTGCACCTATCCCCGAAAAAAAAAGAATTCATTTCTATATTTCAAACATTTTGCGACCATTATGGGAGTCAGCTCATTTTAGAAGGTGTAGAAACAAGTGAAGAGCTGGAAATGGCTAAATCATTAGGTGTTGTATTTGCTCAAGGGTATTTTCTTGGAAAACCCGCAATGTTAACGGAGGCAGTACTTATATAAATGATGTACGGTGGTAAATGTAACAAAAAATATGAAGTGAAGAAGGTAACATGATGAACAACTTGTTTAACTTTAAGAACATTAGAACGAAAATTTTCTTTGGTTTTTCAATCTCATTAGTATTGGTTATTTTACTTGGCGTATTTAACTATTACTCGTTAAACTTTGTGAAAAATGACACAGAAGGTATTGTCAAGGAAAAAATGCCATTACTCATTGCTGATGAAAAAGAAACACTTGCTATTGCTCAAAAGTTAGCTTTAGTACGAGGGTATGTATTGTTTGAAAATCAAGAATATAGACAGTTATTTAATGAATATGCCGATAAAAGCAGAAAATATGAAGAAATTATCCTGCAAAATTCAAATTCAGAGGAAGCAAAAGCATTAATAAATCAGAGTGTTGAATGGGAAAATACGGTCATAAATGAAGTATTTAACGAGTTTGATCGCGGTAATAAAGAACAAGCGTTGAAAACTCTTTCTGAAAAAATTGCCCCCGTTTCAAGGCAAATAATGTTGGATTTTGAAAATCTGGCTACAGAAAGGGAAAAAGCCATTATTCAGAATGGTGATAACATTTTATCCAATGCCAAAACGATGATCTACATAGGTTTAGGAGCTACCGCCTTTATCGTCATACTTGGTATTATCGCTACCATTGTAATCTCTAATATTATTTCAAAGCCTATCAAAACAATTACAAATCGAATGAAGATTGTCGCGAATGGGGATTTTTCTCATGAACCATTAAAAACAAAGTCAAGGGACGAATTGGGACAATTGACGATGGCCATCAATGAAATGAGTGATAGCATTAAGGGGTTATTAAAGGAAATAAGTCTAGCATCTGAGTCTGTAAATGGGCACAGTGAAGAATTGACACAATCCACCAATGAGGTTAAAGAAGGCAGTGAACAAATTGCTTCAACCATGCAGGAGCTTTCCTCCGGCGCCGAATCCCAAGCCGATAGCGCAACATTATTGAATGAAATGATGGAAGATTTTAATGTAAAAATTGATGAAGCAAATAAACATGGAGAAGATATTGAACTTACAAGTGATACTGTCCTGTCAATGGCTACAGAAGGCAGGGATTTAATGGATAAATCCGTTAAACAAATGGAAAATATCCACGAAAAGGTCACGATTGCCGTTCAAAATGTAAAAGGGTTAAATGAGGATTCGAAAAAGATATCCAAACTCGTTCAAGTCATTCAAGAAATCGCCGATCAAACAAACCTGTTATCCTTAAATGCAGCGATTGAGGCTGCGAGGGCTGGTGAACAAGGGAAAGGTTTTGCAGTGGTGGCTTCGGAAGTTCGGAAACTGGCAGAACAAGTATCTAATTCTATTGATGAAATAACCGAAATTGTGGAACACATTCTGGAAGGTTCAGATAAGGCGGTCCATTCATTAGAGTCAAGTTATAATGAAGTTGAAAACGGTACTAAGCAAATCGAGGTAACGGGCCGCACTTTTGGAGGCATTAACGAATCCGTAACAGATATGGCTTGTAAAATTCGTGTCATTTCTACCAATCTTAGAGAACTAAATGAAAATAGCAAAGAAATGAATAAGGCAATTGAAGAAGTTGCGGCTGTTGCGGAGGAATCGGCAGCGGGAACTGAACAAGCTGCAGCATCAGTCGAGCAAACCAACAGTTCGATGCAAGAAATCGCTGGAAGCGCTGAGGAACTAGCTTCACTTTCAGAGCAATTAAATATGCAGGTGAATAAATTTAAACTTTAAGCCTAGACATTGAAAGAAAAAAATTGGAGATCCAGAAACTGCGTCATAAAAGTTTGAGGTGTTTCATGAATACTAAAGCAAAATTGAAAAAGTTTCAAGACATAATGGCCTTTATCAAGACACTGGATGATGAAGGAATAGAGTTACTTATCGAGGTAGCAAAAGTGCAAGTAAGTGATTTCGTTGGTGACGAAAACGAACTTAGAAAAACTCTTAAAAACATAAGAGATAAGAAATAATTTGCTGCTTAGTACGAATGTTATGTAAAAGACCAAAGTGAATGGAAGAACCTTTAAAGGAGAGTAAAAACCTGAAACTGGCTATGCTTGCGCATAAAAAGGTTTCAGGTTTTCTCTAATCCAATAAAGTAACCTTCCGAGAATTTTGATCTTTTTTGAAATAGTTTTCACGTTCCAGGTGTAATACAAGGTCACGCCAATACTCACCATCATCGTTATCACACCATGTTAAGTCCATTGGTCTATTCTCACCATTACTAGTGTCTTCTGTGAATGGAAAATACCCCAACATCGAACCTAACCTTGAAAAATGCTCGATTTCAGTCATAGTAAATGAGTGCTTTCCGTGATGTACTGTTAGATTAAAAGTATGATAGTTTCTAACATATCCATCAAACAATTTCATTATATCCAATTGCATGTCATTAACCGCCTCTCCTACTAGGAGTCCATAAACAATCATTTTTTTCTTGCAGCGTATGAAAGGCGATCCACTGCTCCACTACTAGGGATGTTTTGTTTATACATTGTAACCCTTGATCTATATAGTTCGAATATTCAAAAATTAACATGCCTGTTTGATGAAGTGCCGATAATCTCTCCTCCAGATCAGAGAAATAATTGCTCTTAAGAAACTCAGGTGTTTTTTTAATTTCATTCATTATCCCCATGGCACGCATAAAATTATATGCAGCCGGTTTCACCGATTCATGAACCCAAATGACAATACTCGTAGTTGAGTAAGCACTTGTAAAAAGCAAACATTCTACAAACCCTTGACAACGAAGATGAAAATACGTACCCATATTGAAGTAATCATTAAATCGATTCCATGAATCTGGCACTGAGTCCGAAAGATTAACGGTCAAAGAATATAACATTTTTCGGATGCCTTTAATTTGATTGCTAAATCGAACAAGCAATGTGGAAATTTCCTCAAATGTTGGTTGTAAACTTCTTTTGTCCACCCAATATCCCCTTTCTCCAATGAAAATGCAATAAAGTTTAAAATTCTATTTAGTAGATAATCCAACTAGACTAAAGTATTAGGAATATTGTACTAATTTTTAAACATTCATTCAACTTTTTAATCTAAAGGTTCATTGGGACTCCTGATCTACTTTTTAATAGTTCTCCACATCTTCCTTCGTCCAATAGGGAGTTCCTCCAATTATAAATACCTCTTTCCGCAGCTTACTACGCTTATAATACATATGGATTTTCTTTGGATCCATATTGCTGCCATGCGCATTCATGAATTGGGCGGGCTGCGTCTGATTCAACAGTTGCCCTTCATCCTTAATGATGATTGGATGTGACAAAGTCTGTTTGATTATTATGGAGAAGCACCCGTTAGTTGAAGATGAATTACCTTAAAATAACTGAATAAAATAAAATTTAATAATCCTATTATAACACCCTTCTATCATAAATTATCAGTTATTAAAGTAAACTACCCGTTACTTCGATAAGGAAAAATCCGTCCTTCATTATTGCAGCAACATACCAGTTGGATAAAGAAGATTAATATAATGTTACATATCTTATAATAGCTTCTCAGCAAGTTTTATATTTTCCTTTAAATATGTGGGTAATCCATTGTGGGATAAGATCTCTGGTGTTGTCATCCATACGACATCATCAACTTCTTCGGTACTTTTAGCATAAGGTTCACCAGCTTTAAGGTGACATATAAAAACTATGTCAATAACATTAAGCCCTGAATCAGTAACAAACGATGAACTATTTACGTATCTTAGGCCTGTTACTTCGATTCCCACTTCTTCATATATTTCTCTTTGCAAAGTCCTTTCCAATATATCTGAAGAATTTCCTTCGATTTCGCATTTCCCACCAACAAGAGAAAGAGAACCGCCTGCGTGTTGCTCCTTTTCATTTCTAAGGATTAGAAGCCATTTGTCATTTCGACGAATTGCACCTTCAACATTTACAACAAACATTAAATGACCCTCCAATATTAATATCTTTCCTTGAAACATCTTCAAGTCTTCTGCCCGTTAGCTTAATAACTCAAAAAAGCATTAATCCTTCTTCGATTAACGCCCCCCGTTCGCACAATTATGTTTTCTGCTACGAAAACTTACTATTTTTCAACCAAGATGTTTTTATCAGATAATAAACTATCTTTGACCATATTTACTTGCTCAACCATATGACCAATGTTTCCTTCACCAGCATAGAGAGACATATCAAATAAGTCTTTATTCAAATTGGACCAATATAAAACATTTTCATCCCCCGAAACACTTACTTCTCGCTTTAATCTACCAACATAAACTTCAACATAACAATTTTGTAGATAATATTTAAAGTCCATTAAGTGATGGAGATTAACATCCTCTTTAGATATACCAGTTTCCTCAAAGAGTTCTCTGTAAGCAGATTCTATACCAGATTCTCCAATCTCGATTTTTCCTCCTACTAAATTACTTAATCCTTTATAAGGATTCTTCAATCGTTTGCACATTAGCAATTGATTCATATTCTTGTTATAAATCATTAAAACATTATATCCCTCCACGATACGCCCCCCTTATTAAATTAAACTGCCCCGATCCTTAATAACTTCAACAAAAAAAGCGTTAAACCTTCTTGAATAAACGCCCCCTTTAGTTTAAGTGCATATGTTCACAAACTTATTACAGAAATACTGCACTTTCGGATAAGAAATAGGTTAGACTATCCTAAGAAGTTTATATATCTTCCTTGATTTTGCTGTTTTGCTTTTTGGTAGACATGCCATGCCCCCACTAAATCTTGAAAAGCTAATCCGACAGATCCATAAATTGTAAATTGATTATCATTTTTTCTTCCGATTTTTTTATTAGCAATTACCTCACCAATTTCAGCATGAATGTAATCTTCTGTTAATCCTACTCCACCTATTGCCCCCATTTGAACCGCAAGACCCCGATCATCACACACGAATATGGATTTCTCTATTAGTTCTGCACTTACCTCACATTTACCTGGCTCATCTGGACCAAGTGTTGTAATATGTACACCTTTCTTAACCATACTAGAAAACAGGAAAGGTTCTGTAGCCCATGTAGCGGAAATAATAATATCCGAATCTTGTATTGCTTCTTCAACGCTGTTACATATAGTAATAGGAATCTTTAATGCATCTGTCATATTTTTAACAAACGAAGTTGCTTTTTCTAAAGATGTGTCATAAACAAACACATTAGAGATTTCCCGAAAATAAGTAAGGGAGCGAAGTTGAAGTGTTCCTTGAACCCCTGCCCCAATAATCGTCACGTTTTTAGCATCCCTTCTTGCTAACAAATGGGTCCCCAGGGCACCTGATAACCCAGTACGAACAGCTGTAATATAGGTAGAATCCATAATTGCTAATAATTGTCCTGTTTCAAGATCGTGTAGGTTTATTACACCTTTAATAGAGGGGGATTGAGATGGAAATTTAGCGTGATCTTTTACGGTATAAGCTGGGATATTTGAGATGAGTCCAGGAAACAAGAGCATAACACTAGCGTTATCTTGAGGCAAAATGGAACGAGCTCTTTGAACTGGGATGTGACGAGTTAAAGAGTAGGAAGCAAAAGCTGCCTTTAAAGATGAGCATAGCTCTAACGGGTCTAATAGGGATTGGACTTCTGTACGTGTAAGTAATAATGTTTCCATTAAAACAATTCTCCTTTTTAAAGAGGTCATTAGGATATTTTATTTTTTTATTTGAGCAATAGCATTCTTATAGTTCACTGCCAATAAGATCTCGTTTTTATAACACCTTAACAATTGCTAACTAAACAGCATTATAAGACATAATTCCCCCATAGTTCTTGGCATGAATATTATATTACTTTACCATAAGTGACTATAATCCTTTTTGAACTATTCTGCCTGTTAGCTCAATAACTTCAACAAAAAAAGCGTTAATCCTTCTTGTACTGCACCCCAAACGTTAGATTCGTGTCTATCATTTGGGGAGCAGTACAAACAAGCAATTATTCTTCAAAATCACTTTATACTACTGGATATAAACATTGAGGCATCTTGATTCATAAAAATACGATTGCCATGAAAGAATGTCTTAATTGCAATTGATTTAAATCCAACTTCGGATAATCCTCTTTTGAGTTCTTCGTGCGAAAAACCGTTATGAACTTTTGGATGATTTATTTTATCGTTTTTGTCAAAATCAATAACAATTAGCTTGCCACCATTATTTAAAATGTTAAACAACTCTTGTAAAATCTTTTTAGTATCTGGAATATGAAGAAGAACTAATGACATTAAAATTATGTCCGCCTTAAGTTTAGGTGTTTCTTGAGTGAAATCTGAATAAAGCCTTTTTGAGTTGGTAATTCCTTTGATAGAAATTTTAGCTTTCGCAACCTCTAACATTTGTTTCGATGAATCTACCAACAAAATAGAATCCACTAAATCTGATAATTCTAAACTAACTAGACCAGTACCACTTCCATAGTCTATCAAGGATTTTGATTTACTATTTCGTAATTCTGGTCTTACTTCATTAACTATAACGTTAGCTAATTCAATTCTTTCTTCTGTATCATATCTTTTTGCCATCTCTTCAAAAGCGTTATTTTCCATATTCTACTCCCCTGTTTATTAAAAATTAAAATTACCTTTAAAGCAAAAATCAAAATCTTGAGGACAGTTCTCTCCTCAAACCTTTCTTATGACCTTATTCTACTCTACTTATGTCATTTATTGGTCCTCTAACCTGCCACGTTTAAGTGTAATTCTTCACATTAACACGCCCGTTTTAATATACGAGTGAGTTACTTTTTTATGTAGCTATAGAATAAAGTTTGACAAATTAATACTATAACATTGAAAACAAGCAAAAAGAAAGAGCGTGTTTTGAAAAAGGATTGATCAAAACACGCTCTTAATATGTTTTATTGCATCATTATTTTATAAAAAAGTTTGAACATTTCTATGATATTTCCTCTATTAAAGCGCCCTATTATTGAACACAGATAAACTTAACCACCGATGATACTCTCAAATAGTCTAGTATAGTAAATAAGTTTTTTTAACGATATCCGGTAGCATCTGCTTGCTTGCCAGCATCCTGCACTTCCACAATATAGCGCCAGCAATCTGGCTGAGAACCATCAAGATCAGTGAAACCATAAACTTGTGCAAGCTTTCCGCTTGACAGAGATTGACCGTTCCAACGTGAGACTTCGGGATCTCCAGCAAGGGCTGCAACAGCTCGCCCCACATAACGTGGCGTTTCCGAGATGACGAAATGAGGTTCCTCCTCAGTAGCGTCATGCCAGTTTTCTTCTTTGACACCATAATGATCGAGCATGATTTCGGATCGCATCCAGCCTGGGGTTAAGGAGACAGCTGTGCAATGATACTGTTCTAATTCGTGAGCGAGCCCTTCTGCTATACGGATGACAGAGCTTTTAGCTAGATCATAAAACATTGGTATGCGATAGTTCTCATTATTATACTCTTTTGTGCCATCGGTCATTTCTATGACAAGTCCACCCTCGTTTTTGATGAGCAATGGTAATGCGTAATGGCTCGTAATCAAATGAGTATCAATCGCTAAACGAAGCATTCTTAAGCCTTTTTCAAGCGAATGCTCCCATACTCTCGTATTCCACCAGTCAACAAGATATTCACCTCCCCAAATATCATTTACAAGTATATCTAACCTTCCATGTTCTTTCTCAATTCTTTCAATTAAGGACTGTACTTGTTCATGAATAAGATGGTCAACTTGAACAGCAATTCCGATTCCACCTAGGTTATTTACTAGATCAGCTGTTTCTTCAATAGTTTCATGGCGCCCGTATTCAGAAATCTCGTGTCGTGTCGTACGCCCAGTGATATAGACAGTAGCTCCTGCGGCACCTAACTCCATAGCAATACCACGTCCGGCTCCTCTTGTTCCACCAGCTACCAAAGCTACTTTTCCCGTTAAAGATTTCATTTTTATCTGCCTCCCATTTGTAATATCTATAGTATAATCTACAATGTTGACACCTTATGTCATAATAAGATTTTAAATATATTTTTGTTAGGTGGTTATCATGCGAGCAGACAGACTTATTACCATAATATTGTTGCTACAAAATAACGAAAAATTAACTACCAAAGCATTGGCGAATGAATTGGAAGTGACAGAACGTACCATTCATCGGGATATGGAAGCCTTGAGCAGAACAGGAATTCCAGTTCTCGCAAAGCGTGGAAAAAATGGAGGTTGGTCTTTACTGGAAGGCTATCGGACAAATATAACGGGTTTAAAAGATAATGAAATTAAGTCTTTGTTTATTTCACCATCAATCCATGTACTCAATGATCTAGGTTTAACAACTGATTGGAGTAAAGCACGTCAAAAACTTATTGCTTCTATTCCAAGTTTTTTGCAGAAAAACGCCAATGATGTTTGGAATCGAATCCATGTTGATACAAGTACATGGAGACAGTCAACTGAAAAAATTGAGTTTTTTAAAATTTTACAACAAGCAATTTGGAATGAAAGAAAACTTCAAATGAAATATGATCGAGCAGATGGGAAAATTGTAGAAAGAGTTGTTGATCCGTTAGGATTAGTAGCTAAAGGTAGTACATGGTATTTAATCGCGTCCTCCAATGAAGAATTTCGGAATTACAGAGCTTCAAGAATCGAGTCAGCATTAATGACAGCGGAAAAGTTCTCGCGACCAGAGGACTTTAATTTAGCCCAATATTGGGATAACTCAAAACAAAAGTTTATCAAAAGTCTGCCAAGATATGAGGTAAATGTTGAAATATCTCCATCTATTGCTCAGAGAATAGGGTTCACCGGACGATTTGTACAAACATTAGAAATTAATTCACCCCTAGAGAATGGATGGATCCCTGTAAAACTGTGTTTTGATACAGAACAAGAAGCGATAGAATATATTCTAGGATTTGGGAATCAGATAAGGATCGTTCATCCCATAACTTTAAGACAAATCATTTATGATATGGCAAGGGCTATAGTGGATTTTTATGAGCAAGATAATTTTAATTGATATTGAAATAGATGTACACTGATCCATACCCTAGATTTCCATGGAAGTATCCAGAAAACTATAATGAGATACTAAAAGTTCCTACCTTTCTTCAACAATATGGCCCGATTGTTGAACAAAAGTTGTAATACACTTTTCAACTAACCTGCCATTTTAAGTACATTTGTTCACAACTTCCTTATATCATTATCAATTATTTCTATAAATTTAGTTTATACTGAACTACTTAATTAAGTATATCCTTTTACAACAAAACATCCCTTTAGATATAAAATCTAAAGGGTAAACATAGTTGACATGTATTCAAAGTAAAATGCCTTTACTAAACGGTATGTAAGTACAATAGTTAAGATATAATCAAGCAGGATGATGCTTCCCGAACATAAAGAACAGATAATAGCTCATCACTACGACAAGAAAAAAGGAATAAAGCCAACATTAGACGAATCTCGATTCAATGAGTTTGACGAAACAATACATATTGCTTTGGAATTTCATTCTCCTATTATTATTACTTATTGGCGAAATGGTTTTACGAATATATTAGAAGGTTTTATTCATTATATAGACATTACAAATAAGCATATGAGAATTGAGGATTTTGACGAAGACGTTCATAAAATTAATTTTGAGTCAATTATCAATATACAAATAAAGTAAAAGTTTAAGGGTATGTTGAATTGTCAAACATAACGTCGAAACAAAAAGAAATATTTGTTGATTTGAAATTTATCAAGACCTAATTTATTGAAAACCTTTAAAATAGAGGTTGATACACATAATTCATGTGTATCAACCTCTTTCTTCTTTTTTCAACAATAGCAGGCTTTAGTTTAAGTTTAATTCATCACAATCTCAGATTTTTTTCTTAGTTTCCAGTGTTCCAGGTGTTTTCACAATCAAGCCATTTAGGTTTTACATTTTTATTAAATCTAAAATATCTTTTGGTTCCTTTAATACAAAGTCTGCTGATTCAAATCCTTCAGTTGTTTTAGAACCCCATAAAGCAAGGGCAAATTTTACTCCTGCACTATTTGCACATTGCATATCATATGTAGAATCTCCAATGTATATTGTTTCATCTTTATTAGCATTTATCCCATCTAAACAAGCTAATAAAGGGTCAGGATGTGGTTTATGTTTTTCAGTATCGCTTGCACATATCGTGTACTCAAAAAATGAACTCAATCCAAATGGTTCAAATTCATCAATTAACTCTTTTTTTGTTTTTGAAGTCACAATACCAGTTCTGGCAGGACTTTCTGCTAATGTTTTTATAACATCTTCTAAATCCTGAAAAACACTTACCTCGTGAGAAAATTCTAGAATAGTCTCTGACCACTTTGGATGTACACGGTCTACATCCATCACATTCAGTCTTCGTAATGTTTCTTTTCCAGGTATTCCTAAAGCAAATCTTAAATCCGCTAATTGATAATCTTTGCCCTCTTCTTTTAAGACTTTTTGTAAAGATATTAATATAGCTTTTTCTGTGTCTAAAATGGTTCCATCCACGTCAAAAATCACATATTTAAACAATCCTTATCCCTCCTTAGTTTCTAATTATATAAACACCTTACCATAATAATGTAAATTATTATCTTGAACAAACCTCCCGTTAGCTAAAAAGTCCTTCCCTCCCTCCATTTTTGCCCTTATTGTGTCGAATATTCTGCCAAAGTTATTAAGTTCTTCCCTGAATGGAGGAAAGTGTCAGAAGAAAAGATTGAAAAGTGATTGAAAACTACACGAAAAGAACTGAAATCGTACGGATTCATTTAAGAAAGGGACCATATTAGAAAAAAGAGGATTGGAGAAAAGAGATTGAAACCCTTGCTGGAAGGAGATTTGACCGATATTGGGCAAAAGAAAAAGGGACGCAATCCGATTGAATACGCCCCGATTTATTATTGGTTTTTGATTGAAAAAACCGGTTGAATAACGATCGAATACATAATGGTCTGCTCGCTACTTTTCCCCGATTCCTTTGCCGTTTGGGAACCAACTATGAGGCAGGGAGACACCTATTTCTATAAACATGAAATATTGGGTATAACAATTGTGATCGTAAACAACATTGGCAAAAGAAGGATGGCATTCTATGGACTACCATAAATTTGTTCTATATCTGCACATCTTGGGTATCTGCTTACCTGTTGCTTTAACTTATATTCTTTTATTCAATATTTTTACTAGTCAGCCCATTAATCCAATTTCAATAGGTATACTTGCATTCGGCTATATGGTCATGATTAAATTTAATCCTATATTTCAAATGTTATGGGATAGGTGGACACAGAAGAAATAAAACAAGATTGGAAAAAGTACTGTTTTTTTTCTCCTTTTTCCTAATGCAAATCCACGGCTAGACAGCAATTTAATTCAAGATAATGAAAACGATATATGCAAAACTAAATCAAAAGAATATGATAAAACACTTAATACATGTCTATATTATTGATACATAAGCACCAACACACAAAAAAAGGACTAAGCCAATAAATTTCAGTCCTTTACCTCTTTTCTACTAAACTACAAAAATCCAGTTTCCTGAACTACTTCAAGCAATTCTTCTGCTACGGCAAGTCTGTCAACACTTTTAACGTTCCAGTAATCTACCACTCCAAGAGTCATAAGAGCGTTGTGTACTTCTGTAACTGATTTTGCACTGTTAATAATTGCTACTTGGTTAAGGTCAGCATCCAAGACTTTAAAACATAGCTTTTGTAGCTGTATCTGGGCTAGCGTTAACTTTTGCAGCTGTGTAAAAGTCACCTTCGTTGGTTAAGTATAGTGCGGCTTTTGGTATCTACTACTTTACCAAGAGTTATTAAGTCTCATTCACTTTTTAATACGATTAATTTTATCTTTACGCCAATTACCGATTTTATCCTGAACATGCAATCCATTATGAAGCCTAATATTTAAACCTTCTGCAGCCTCCTTAGCACTTTTAGTGTAATTACTTGTTGTAATACACCAAGCATCTAAACACTTATGTACTCTTTTGCCCGAATTTAACCTCAGAATCGTATCATTTCCTACATTTTTATTTTTCCAGTGTTTACACTGTACCGCAATTTTGTATTTTTCTTTTGGATCAGTAAGAATAATATCTACCTCGTGATCCCCTGATCCTCCAATAATTACTGGTTCATACCCTTTATCTTCAAAATACATCGCTACTAATCTTTCAAAATCATAACCATTCAGATCACTGAAATTTGCTGTTAGCAGCTCTTCATCACTCAATGTTTTCTTAGCTAACCATTTTTGATGGTTGCTTTTAGTCAATTGGTTTTTGTTCATTACCTTTTTTGTTTTTGTTTTCTTTTTTGGTAGAAAAACCAACTCAGGGATTATAACACCTGTAAGAAGTATGATAAAAAACCAATACCATTTTGGATTATCCGCAATTAACCAGAACCATGCCAATCCCCCAAATATTATTCCCATATTCAAAATTTGTTTCACCGATGATCCTCATTTCACTTTACGATCTATTTGTCCTTAATACTTCTAACCCAATACCACCTATTCAGGAAACTGATTATTTTTGTAGTAATAGCTTTCAATATCAAATTCCCATATTCTTTATTGAATAAGATTTTTCCTATTAGATATAGGTTTTGTAGCTTAACGCAGAAAAGTGATTCAGGAAATCTTTATTCCTCTTAATCCTCAACTCTGCCACCAATTCCAATATATGCTTTAAAAAATCTATCAATAGTTCATTTTAAGCATTATTTTATAAGTAAATTTAATTTAATATGTAAATAACGCAGTGATCTATTTTTTTGCAACAATAATGTTTTATACTCAGCTCTAGAAATTGTAAAAGGCGAGGTACCCTCAGGTATATTTTTAGAAAAGCTAGGCATATCTTGCAAAGGTCCTTCTATTAATTCAGAACGGATTGGGATGATTTTTTCACTATTCCCCTTTTCGAGAAATTATCCACAATGGGATATAATATAGATTAAAAGATTGGAAGGTATAATTCTCCATCTCCCTCAGTAATTCCATATCCACAATAGTAACCATTTTAATGAAGAATCCCCTCGGAAACACAGTTATAGCATTTACAACGCTCAAATACCGGAAACTCATTTTTCGTCCCATCTGCCAATATTACTTAAGACCCATCCAATATGTATTATCATAAAAAATCATCCCCTTAGAACGCACAAAAATTTTTGTGTATTCTAAGGGAATGTACAAGGGTCATACTGGAGAAATTTGAATAAAGGAAAACCACTTCGGATGGAACAAAGTGATACTTTACAGTTTTTTCACTGGTAAATATCAAGTGAAACATAAGGATCATCCCCATGCTACTCTTAATAAAACTTTGGTGTTAATAGCATACTTCCCAATAGACTTTTGCACACCCATAGATAACTTCAAAAAGGCTAATCAAATGAATTCTCTCCTTCGCAACTAGGAGACCAGATCTCAGGATTTTGACAAACTGTAAGGTACTCTCCTTGTCAGTTTGCCTGTATCCCGAGACAATCAAACCATTTTAGCAGATTAAATAAACTTTTCGCAAAGCAAATAAATGATCATTTACACAAGATTAAAGATTCTTTCTATTTCCTCCTCCCATTCCAAAATTAAAAATGGAGATGTTGAACTATAGCTTTTAACAATTCTGCCAATTTCCCCCTTTTTTCCTTTAACCGCGAAATGATGATCTTCATATATTTGTATGAATTCCCTATCAATAATATAAAGTATTTTTCTGCATGTCGAAAAACAATAGTCCAATTGATCATCTTTCTCCATCGGTAACGTTTTGGCAAATTCACATACATCTTTAATAATTCGATTAGCATCCAGCTGTTCATATGGGATTATGACATGTTTAAATTCTTCATCCTTCTCATAAGCTAATAAAAGGTGAGGATCAGTTGTGTAAAACAAAAGGGTTTTATAACTATAAACTGACGTTCCAGTAAACACAAAAAAATCATTTGAATAATCTTTAGCGGATTCATTTAAGATATTTTTTGAAAAAGGTTTCAGTACTAAATTAACATATTCCGTAAGAGTCATTAGATAGCTCCTTATTAATACTTTGCTCTACTCTTTCAATATTATTAATACACAGTAACGTAATACTCTAACTTTTAATGCACCTTATCAAATGATGTTTCTCATTCTATTTGATTCGGTTTCTAGCAAAAAGAAAAGCCCTGCAGAGATTTCTCTCTACAGAGCTTTCTTCCAATCAATTTGTCTACTAATCCTCTAATAATTCTAGATTAGTTTTACAAGAATCATATTACTTTGCAACGTTAAGTGTAACTCCTCCAACTACAATATTACCATTGAGGTCAGTAGCTTTAGAATCTTTATCTAACTTAACTGTGATTGCTTTAGCAAACTGGTCAACTGTAATGTCGTTCTTTAATACTAGAGTTACAACATTATCATCTACAGTACCAGTAGATAGCCAAGTAGTAGGTGAAGCATCATCAAGTGCAACAGTAGAGCCATCAACAGTTACAGTGAAATCAGCTTTTGCTAATGTACTATCCTTAACAGCTTCACTGAAAGTTAATTCAACTCCTTTAGAACCTGCTAATTTAGCAGATACTAATTGTGGCTTAACATTTTCTTTGAAGTCAAGAACTGATGCATAGCGATCAATTGCCACATTGTTAGTGCCAGTTACTGCACTGCTGATTGCAAAGTTACGATCTCCTGAAATAGTTAATGTATTTTCTTTAATTGACAGTTTTACTAGTGTCTTATCCCCTACAAATACAGGGTTTTCAAATACAGTTACACCATCTACAGTGTAGTTTGCAGCATTAAGAGCAGCGGCAGACATTTCCTTATCATACTTTACATATACAGTATTTAGAGGAACTGATGTTACACCTGCTGCAACAGCTGATGCATCTGTGCCTGGTAAGAACACATTTTGAATTGAAGGTTTAGTAGCATCTGTTGCATCACCTAATGTAAATGTAATTGTCACATCAGAAGATGCCTGTGTAACAGTATCTGTTACATTAGCCTTAGGTAATACAAGTTTGTAATCTCCAGCATCTTTTCCTGTTACTTTAAATAATGCTTTAGGTGCAGTTGAAACTGTAGTATCTAGAGTGATATCTGCAGCTGCAATAGTAGTAGTCTTTTGGATTTTTTCTGGTGTTGTATAAGTTAGAGTATATACACCAGCATCAGTACCATTACTGTCAGTTTGAAGAGCAGCTAAATCCGGTGCTTTATCGAATGTTACTTCAACAAAAGTATCATTTCCTTTTTTAACTACTTCAGTCTTTTTAACAGCTGGAGCAGCATTTGAGAATGTTACAGTCTTAGTGAAAGCTTTTCCTGAATTACCAGCATAATCTTTATAACCATCCACTTTAAGTGAATGTATACCATCAGCAGCAACAAGACCAGCTTTAGTGATAGTTAAAGTATTTGTTTTTTCGTCAAAAGTTTGAGTTGTGCCTGCTTCCGCAGTAGTACTGCCATCTAAGTACAAATCAGCATAGGTATTAGCAGCAATTGTATCTAATCCCTCTGTAAATTCAACTTTAACAGTATTTCTTCCAACTGTTGTTAAAGATTTAACTTCTGGAGCAACTGTATCATTAATTGTACTTTTGATTACTACTTCAATTGGAGCAGCAATTAAGTTTTCAGATTGGTCCTTAGCACCAACAATTACTACTTTATATTCTTTATTTGGTTTTAGACCAGTAAATACAAGCTTTTGATCTCCAGCTGTGAAAGAAGATTGAGAAACTTCAGTTGATTCTGCAGTTCCTTCATAAACTTTAACAGTACCAGCTGTGCTTAATTCTTCAGTGAAGTTTACTTCAGCTACACCAGCACGTGGATATGTTACGCTTGCTAATGCTGGCTTTACAGTATCACTGAATGTAAGTGTAGTTGTGAATTTCTTAGTCTTAACATTAGAATCTGCTTTTGTTGCGATTTCAGAAACTGTAGCAACAATTGAGATGTCATTCTTAAGAGCATCTGATAATTTGATAACAACTGTCTTTCCATCATCTTGCAGTTCATATGAAGTTGCTGTTACAGCAGCATCGTTTTTGTCAATTAAACCAACAAAAGTGTAATTCCCAGCTGTTTCTGCAGCTGATTTTGAAACTTCTTTATTGAATTTAACTTCTAATTTCTTAGCGTTAATCGCACTTTCCATTCTATGGAGGCAAAATAAAAAAACACCTAAACCCAGTAATATCAAGGGCTTTAGGTGTTTCCGCATAATTCCAAGAGTATGGTTAAACTGTATTATGCTGAGTTTTATTACATGTCTTTCTAAAAAGAAGAAAGACATGGTTTTAACTATCTTTAATTATTTTGGATAATATTCTTCTTCTGCTGGCTCTATTACATGAAATCATCATACATTTCCTTTCGAGCTTGATTGTATAATTTTGCATAATAATGGGTATCTTCCGGGCTCTCATGACCTAAAAGCACCTGAATGTAATCCAATGGCATTCCCTTTTGAGCACAATGCGCAGCAAAAGTGTGCCTCAAAGTGTGCGGAGTTACTTTGAATCCCAATCGTTTGGAGCACTTTGCAAACCATTCAGAAACTTGTTGCCGATAAATGGGACGATTCTTCCACTTTCCACCTAAGAATAAAAATGGAAGATTGTCGGTTCTAGATTCTAAGTAAACTTTCAAATGTTCAGCGCTTTCCCATGTAAAGAGGACGATACGACCTTTCTTCCGTTTCCCCTTCGGAATGTGAATAATACGTTCTGACCAATCGATATCTTCTTTTTTCATAGCGCATAATTCACTAATTCTTACACCCGTGGCATACAAAATCTCGACAATTGCTCGTTCCTGCAGCCGCCCATCCAAATACTGCCGCAACCTGTTAAGTTGATCCAAGGTTAAATATCGAGGAAGTTTTTCTCCTATATGAGGAAATGGAACTTTTTCTGCAGGATTCGTGAGGGTAATTCCTTCTTCTAGACAATAGCTGAAAAATGTTTTCACCCCCGATAACTTTACTGAAATGGTACTTAGCTTATATCCAATTTCCTTCAAATGCCCAAGCCAGGATCGGATATCTGATATAGTGATAACATCTAGGGACTTCTCTGTATATTCAAGTAACTGCTTTATTGCATTTTCGTAGGTTTTTATCGTACTTGGTTCAAGACGAAATTCATGATCCAATGTAAATTGTTTAAAAAGCGCGTCTAAGCCCATTCTTTCCATCTTCTTTTATCCCATATACCTACGGTATAATGTAATGATTTTCTTCTCCGGCAGATTAGCATAAATTTGTGTTGTTTGGAGGTTAGCATGCCCCAATTCATCCGCTAAAAATGACAGTTCTGCACCCTTCCCTATTAAATCCGTCGCAAATGTATGACGAAATCGGTGTGGATGGAGCGCACTTGATAGTCCTGAACTACTCCCCATCCTGTTTATAATCCTGTACATCCAATTAATTGAAAGACGCCTAGGCTTTCCTTCAATTGTGACAAATAAGGCAGGATTCTCATCTTTTCGGGTTTCGAGGTAGCGTTCAAGCAACAATGCGCACTTTACCGAGAAATGGACTTGGCGGATTTTTTTCCCTTTTCCTACTACCATCGCTATTCGATTTTCGAGATCAACATCTGCCCGGTTGAGCAAATACACCTCGCCTATTCGACAACCGGAGGTAATTAAGAATTCTACCAAGACTCGGTTTCGAAGTAATTCCTTTTCACTCTGCTTGCGGACTTTTGCAACTTCTTCTTTGTTTAGGTATTTAGGCACTGGTTTTGGTAGTCGAGGGAACCATCTTTTTTTCATTGGTGTTTTTTCTAAATAACCTTCTTCTACACAAAAACGGTAAAAGGAAGTAAGAGCATTGATGTAAAACATGGTCGTTCTTTCTTTCTTCATTTTTTGCAGCTGTGCTAGCCAATGCTGGATATCTCCAGAAGCAATAGATGTAAACAATTCCTTCCTATCCTTAAAAAAACTCTGCAACACGTATCTATATCCACTGATAGTATGCCTACTGTAGTTCACCACATAAAGACTTAATAAATACTCATTGATTCTTTCCTGGTTCACCTTATTAAGTAATGGCATCGTTACCTCCCAATACTTGTCTTCTTTTTCCCATAGGAACAGGATAGGGTTTTTATCTATAAAACCTTTCTCCAAACAAAAATTGTAAAAAGAACGTAGGTAATGTATATATATATATATGGTCATTTTTTTCCAATTCTTTTGATGTTCCGTTAGCCATTTCTGTATATCATTAGATGTGACGCTTGAATACGAATTTACCTTTCCCTTAAAAAACAATTGCAAAAATCCTCTGTATTTGATAATTTCTCTCTTTGTTCTATTAGCCCTTTTCAGGCTAAGCAAAAACTCGTTGATTACTTTTTGATTCTCATCATTAGGTAACGGTTTTTTTAACTCCCAATAATTGATGGTGACTCTATTTTCTAGGATAGGTGATTGTTCCATATATCCTTTATCCACACAATAATTGTAAAAGAAACTTAAAATATTTAGGTGATTCTTTAGAGTTTTTTCATTTTTATCATTTTTATTTTTTGTTAACATTTCCTGAATATCATCCGATGTGAGGGAAGTATACAATCTTTCCACATCCATAAAAATGGATTGCAAAAGGCACCGGTAGGTGATTAAGGTAGTCTGTTTTCTACTTTCATTCTTCAGGCTTAACAGATATTCATTTATTACCTTTTCATTCTCCTTGTTAGGTAATGCCTTTTTAATCTCCCAATACTTATCCATGGTTTTTCTCCTTTTTTATTAGCCTTGATATCGGTCATATAATTTTTTGCGAGCTTGTTCCATTAAACGTGTATAAATTCTGGTGGAATTAATATTAATATGTCCGAGTAGTTCTTGGATGTAGCTTTGAGGCATATTCTTTTCCGCCAAGTGAGCTGCAAAAGTATGGCGCATCGTATGGGGTACTACTTTAAAACCTAGAGCTTCCGAATAACCCTGAAATTTCTTTTCCAAAAACACACGACTTAAAGGCTCCGCGCGTTGATTACAAAACAAGTAATCACTTTTAATGTTTCGTTCGCTCAAATATGATTTTATTCGTTCCGCACATTCATGTGTAAAAAGAACAAAACGCTCTTTATTTCCTTTTCCTTTACGAATCCAAATTTGTCTTGTATCCCATTTAATATCTTCTAATTTAATATGGAGGAGTTCACTTAGTCTTACTCCTGTTGAATATAAAGTTTCAACCATGGCTCGATCTCTTACATTTCCCTTTGTATATTCTTGAAGAAGAGCTAGCTGCCGTTGGGATAGATAATAAGGAAGAGAATCATCTTTTTTTGGTGTGTGAACGGTGAGGGTGGGATTTTTAAGAATATAATTTTCTTCCAAACAATACTGGTAGAAAGATTTTAATGCCGATAGTTTTAAATGAATACTTCTGGGTTTTAGCCCTTTTTCTTCCATACTCAAAAGCCACGATCGTATATCCGATGGTTTGACTTCATCAAATGTTTTCTCACAGAAAGAGAAAAACTGAGATAGAGAAATTCGGTAACTTCTAATAGTTTCAGAACTGAATCTGGATTGATTGTCATAGATAAAAGACTCTTGGATTTCTAGATTCATTATTTTCACCCCATTTTATTTTGATAGGCTATAATCATATCCTCTGTTGGAATCCTCGCATAGATCCTAGTTGTATTTAGATCTGCGTGCCCCATTTCATCTGCAATAAAGGCTAAGTCTGCACCACGTGCCAACATATTCGTTGCAAATGTATGTCGGCAAACATGAGGATGTAAGGACTGATTCAACCCCGCTTTTTTTCCCAGGTCATTAATGATTTTCAAAATTCCACCTGGTCCTAAAGGCTTTCCAAATCGATTCATAAATAGAGGCGCAGTCTCTTCACAGTCTCTTGTTTGTAAATATTCCTTCAACACAATTGCACACATTATTGAAAAATGAATATATCGAACTTTCTTTCCTTTACCGATAACTTTGGCGGTGCGTTTTTTCAAAGTGATATCTGCTATTGATAAGTTACAAACTTCTCCCCTTCGGCATCCCGAAGAGAATAGGAATAAGATAATGGCTCGATCACGAACACTTAAGGATTCTGCAGCTAACCTTACTCGTGCATATTCTTCTTCTGTGAGATACTTGGGGAGTGTTTGTGATATTTTCGGCCTCCACCGTTTTTTGATGACCATGTTTTCCATGTAATCCTCTGATAAACAGAACTGAAAAAAGGATGAAAGACATGAAAGATAAAGATCAACGGTTCTTTCTTTTTTATCCTCTGCAAATTCAGTCAGCCATTTCAGCACATCCTCTGATGTTAAGGATTCTAGAGGAACCAAGCACTCGCAAAGGAATTTTTCTAATATTCTTCGATATTTTGTAATAGTGGCTTCTGCTTTATTAGCAAGTTTTAAACTTAAGAAGTATTCATTTAAGATCCTCCTGGTTTCTATAGATATGTTTTCATTGGAACTTTCCCAATATTTCCGATTATCTTTCATCTATTAATCTCCTTTTAATGGTATGTCAGTATAAGAACCTACTATCTGGACATCCAATGCATATTTCTTTGTTCTGAATTTTTGACAGCTGATAGAAATTTTTTATTTTTGCTGGATTTATAACCTCCTTTTTACCAACATCATTTTCAGATAACTTATCATTTATACCTATAAAAATAAAAAAAAGCCCATGTCAAAAAACATGAACTTTTAAGGCATAAAAAGGTCAACAGCTGGTTAAACTATTTAATTTTGAGAATTTACATTGACCATTGGGATCAATGGATTTTGTTATCATTGTTTATATTGTTACCAAATATATATTTTTGTATACAAATGAGACAAATTTGTGTTTTTTTTATACATTTTAGACAAATATCTATTTTGTATACATTGAAAACAATAATCCCATTTTCATCCTTCTTGTTAATTTTCCACTTTCTTCTCTATGTTGCCTTGAATCATTTCAAATCATTGAGGATGAAAAGTGCTTGATGATATACTTGAAAATAATGATGAAATATACATAAAAACTTTATTATTGAACGGTTTAAAATCTAAAAATAAATTATTATAAAAATGCTAATTGAACTCGAAAAAAAGTACATGGAAATCTAAGGGAATATAATTCCTTGCGTAAGGGGTGACTTTTTGAAATACAAATCTGGATATATCGAATTGAAGATCCAGCGAGAAATAAACGAGAAGCGACAAGAGAAAACAAAGAAAGCCTATGAACAACTGCAAAAGGAAGTTAAAGAATTACTTAAAAAAATGAGCAGATAGCTCGTGTAATTGAAATCTCAGCTCAGAGGAAGTAGATACCTGTTGAAAACCCTACCCGACAAAATTTTGATGGACTGAAAAAAATCTACGGATACGCTCCATAAATATGTAAAAATAGGGTATGACGTAATGGATCAACATCTTTATAACCACTTAGTTCAAAGTTGGGCTGATCATTTGGATGGACTTCAAAGATACGAGTCATATCGAGCAAATCCCTTCCTTTTTTGCACATAAGATCCCCCCTATTATTCAAAGTAAAGCAATGTAATAAATGGAACAGATAGGTATGGCCATGACCTTACCATTACATATTCAGTAGCAGATCATTATAGTGTGGGTGATTTGGTGAAACAAAATAAATAAAAAGGCGATTCCTTGTGAAACCGGAAATCGTCTTTTTTTTCGAAACTTCCTTATAGTTCTACATTGCATTTTCCTGACGGTACACCTTGTAATACGTTATAATAGAGACTATAAAGTATTTTGGAGTGAGAGGGACTTAATATGAAGGATGTATCAATGACAATCTCAGATGAATATAAACCGAGTGATAGACTAATAAAGGTTATCGAAGAAGAATTGAAAAGGATTAATAGACAAAATCCGATGCCGCTTTACCACCAACTAATACAAGTACTTCAAAATGTAATCGAGAAAGAAAAAATGGAACCCGGTAGCTTTTTTGCAACGGAAATACTTCTTCAGGAATTATCCGGAATGAGTAGAAATACGGTTAGAAAAGCACTGGAAGAACTGGTACGCAAAGGTTATTTAATAAGAGTTGTTGGAAAAGGAACTTTTATTTCCATACCTGATGCCCAAGTAGTGGTACCCCAATTAAAAAGCTTAACGCAAGAGTTAACTGAAAGAGGTATGAAGGCGGGGGCGGTATTTTTAGATGCTAAATGGGTGGATTTATCTGAAAATATTTCCAGGCAGCTAAATGGAGAAAAAAGGGCATTGCTAGTTAGGAGAATCAGAACTGGTAATGGTATTCCACTTTTTTATACCTGTGCATATATACCCGAATATGTAGGGTTAAATGTAGATAGTATGTTTACCAATTCTTTATACGAGATGCTGGCTCATCAAGGTTGGATTCCAAAAGTTGCATCCCATACAATTAAAGGAGTCATCATTACTTCCGAGGTAGCAAATTTATTGGGTGTACCCGCCAATTCTGCAGGTTTATTAAATCAGCGTATCACATACGATGAATCGGAGAGGCCAATTGTATATGAAGAAGGAGTAGGCCGGGGCGATCTTTATAGTTACAAATTAAATATGCGGCACTACTCCTGAGTATATATTAAGCTTTATTTATTGACCCTAAAGCCTGTGTGTATTCTTCTAATTTTTCGCTAATCCCTACACGAATATCACCTAAAATACCAGGGATCTGAAACTTTTCAGCATGAATAAAATGTTCGCGGACAATTTGATTGATTGTATTGGCAAAATCCGTGTAAATATTAACTTTCGCAACTCCATTTTGCACACATTTTGATAAAGTCTGGTAAGGGATCCCGGTCGCCCCATGTAGTACCAACGGAATTCCTACCAGATTATTTATTTGTTTCAGCAAGTCAATGCGAATATTAAGCTCTCCGCTATAATCGCCATGTACACTGCCTATAGAGACGGCGAGAGCATCAACACCGGTCTCTTCCACAAATATTCCCGCTGTCTCGGGATCTGTAAGTACTTGTGAATCACTAACCGCCATATCATAGTCCTCAGCATTTTTTAGCCTTCCCAATTCGGCTTCAACACTTACTCCACCTAATCTGGCTATTTCTACAACTCCTTTTGTAATTTGAATATTTTCCTCAAAAGGCAAGGATGAACCATCAAACATAACAGATGTGAACCCTGCATTGATGGCTCTTACACAAGCCTCGTAGGAACGGCCATGGTCCAAATGCAATACGACAGGAATATCATACGCATTTGAAAGTTCCTCAATGATTTTAACCAGGTGTTTTAAATTTGCCGCCCCTGACACATCCAAATATTCTTCACCGAATCCGAGAATAACCGGAAAACGATACTTGCTTGCAGCATGTAAATAGGCTGCTGCCATATCGATGCTAACAAAGTCTGGTTGTGGAATCGCGTATTTTTTTTGATATGCTTCCTGTAAAATATCCCTCATAGAAGATAACATGGTTCCATCACCTCACATTTTCAGAATCTTATCTGTTCCTTTAGGCGCCCATGGATCAACAATAGCTTTTACCCCTATTTGCTTTGAACCCCTCTCCAATGCAAGTCCAACTTGATCAAGGCTATACAGGTTGGTAAACATTTTTTCTCCACTTACCTTCTTAGAGACTAGAAACTCCAAAGCTTGGTGAAACTCTTCGGGCAGTGATCCCAATGAACCGACTATTCGAACTTCATCATAGTGAACACGGTTTGGATCAAGCTTCAATTCAGAATTACTTGAGAAACCTCCAAATAGTAATACTCCCCCACCTGACCGGACCATTTTAATTGCCTGTTCCGCAACTCCAACAGAAGCCACTGCAACGATTATCACATCTGGGCCCAGTCCGTCTGTTAACTTTTTTACCTCTGAATGAACATCAGCTTCATTTGCATTAATAACAAAGTCAGCATAGTACCGACCAATTTCTAATCGTTCCGGAGTCATGCCGCTTAAGATTACTTTCCCGGCACCAAAGGCCCGAACCGTTTGCAAATGCAGCAGCCCCATCGGCCCGTCGCCAATTACCAGCACAGTGCCACCTACAGGAATACCTACCTTTTTCGCACCATGTATACAGCATGCTAGTGGCTCCGCCAACACTGCATCCAAGAACTCAGCGCTATCAGCGAGCTTGAAGGTAGCGCGATCTGCCAAATCCCTTGGGACTCGTAAATATTCCGCAAAACCACCGGGTGATATCCTTCTATTAAACAATTCCGGACATAAAGTTCCATTGCCGGCAAGACAGTACGGGCATGTTCCACACTGTATGTAGTGCGCAACCGCAACGCGATTGCCAATTTTCCATTTATTATTTCTTGATTCAACGACTGTTCCAACTACTTCGTGTCCTAAAACAGCCGGAGGTATAAAATATGGCGTACCCCGAAGATAGGTTTTTATATCCGAACCACAGATCCCACAAAGTCCAATTTTTATCCTGACATCACCTACCTGCAATTCCTCTTCCGGGAACTCTTCTAACTGAATCTCTTTTGGGCCTAGATAAACTGCACTTCTCATTTTTCTCAAACCTTTCTATTGTCTAATTTTGAACTATCAGTATTTTAAAATAGGAGGCTACTATACCAAGTAAAAAGACAAAACCAATCACTAGGAGTGGTGACCATTTTCGTTTATTTAATAGATAAAACACAAGAAAAAAGATACTAATTGGGACTAGATTGGGAAGCATTTGATCAGCAATCTCTTGAATCTTGATACTCATATCGCCTGATTTCATGGCTAATCCCGTTTGCGCATGGACAAGCGAGGCGACCAATCCACCTATCACGGTCGCAGCTAAAATAGTTGACCCCTGCGTAATCTTCTTTACGGTATCCTGCCCCACCATCTGAAATAAGTTGATTCCTTGACGATAACCAAATTTCACAAATAGAAAAGTAAAAGCAACATAAACGATAATTCGGATAATTTGGTGAAGAATAGGGGCAAATCCGTTCCCTGACATGGCCATTGACGCAGTAATGCCACCAACAATAGGAACAAAAGTACCCCAGAATAAGGCATCGCCAATTCCCGCCGCTGGCCCCATTAAACCTGTTTTCATTCCATTAATAGTATCATCGCTTATGTCCTTGCCACTCGCTTTTTGTTCCTCCATCGCAACAGTTACTCCTGTAATAAGTGAAGCTGTAGCGACATTTGAATTAAAAAATTGCAAATGACGTTGGAGAGCCTTCGAAAGCTCCTGCTTATCCTTATATAAAACTTTCAAAACCGGGATCATCGTGTAGGTAAAAGCCAAGGATTGCATTCGCTCAAAGTTGACAGAGTTCTCAAACAGCAATACTCTTCGAGCAACAGCATTAAGCACTTTTTTGCTCACTTTCATTTCTTGTTTCTCTGAATTATCAAAATTTTCCACATAATCAAGCACTTTTTCCTCTCCCAGCATGGCTTACACTCCCTCCGCCTTTGTATTTCGTGTGACCAATAGATACGCAAAAACAACACCGATTATTGCAATTGCGATAATATCTAGATGCAGGTAGCTTACAAATACAAACCCAATGGTAAAGAATGCCCACACCCTTCCGCTTACGCCAATTACATTTAATAACATCGCAAAACCCACTGCTGGCAGGATTCCACCAATTATATTGAATCCATCTACAAGCCATGTTGGCAAGGAATCAAATACTTTTTCAACAAGCTTTACTCCGTAATACGTAGCAAGGAGGGTAGGAATAAATCCTTTTAAAAACCAGAGAATTCCGCCACTATAAAAAGCAAGTTCAATTGGCCGGGTACGTCCTTGTGCTGCATATTTGTCGGCTAAGTGAAGAGGAAATAGATTTCCCGGATACACAATCGCCATCATTAAGAACTGGCCTAACAATGCCGCCGGCAATGCAATCGTTACGGCGGTTTCCACCCCATAACCAGATGCTATCCCTAATGCGACACCAATAATTCCGGCTAGGTTATGGTCGGGAGCAAGTGCAGCACCAACTGTAAAAATACCTAAAAAGATTACCTCGATTGTGGCTCCCAAAATCACGCCTGTTGTAATATCGCCCAAAATAATTCCCACAACTAAGCCGGAGACTATCGGCCGTGCAAAACCCAAATAGTCCATGAAATAATTTCCAGATATGCCTGCCCAAGAAGCGATCAAAATGGCTTGAATTAGCGTCATTCACTACACTCCCTCTCGCAAAATTAATTTATTAAGATGCCCTTTAAAATCTTGAGCCTTATCAGTTGGGATAACTTGTAAAACAAGTTCAACATTCGCATTGCTTAATTCTTGAAAGGCTTTCGCCTCATCTACGGTTAAAGACACGGTATTTGTGACCTTTTTTCGTCCATGTTTAAATTGCATTCCTCCAATAACCACTTTGGATGCGGTTACATTTCTCCTTGCCAAATCTACTAAGGTTTCTGGCCCCTTAACCAAAACAAGAGTGGACTCCTGATTTTGATTAGCTTCCTTGATCAGATGTGAACCTTCCAGAACATTCGTGATATGAACTTTGATATTTGGCGGGGCCACAAGGGAGATAATTTGTTTTTGTATTGCATCGTTGGCTACAACATCATCAACAATAATAATCTTTTTTAAATGATAATAGCGTGACCATCCTGTAATAACCTGACCGTGAATCAATCTGTCATCTACCCTGTAGTAAACATTAGTCATCATCTCTACCCCTTCGCACATTATTGATTGCCAATAGAAATCAATTGGATTCCCTCTTTAGAAGATTGATAGACTCTTTGGGCAAGTTCATTTACGTCCGTGACATTTTCTCTGTTAAGAACTGCCTCAAGCAGCATAGGTAAATTTACACCGGTGACAATTTTATAATCCGGCCTATCGACCCCTAACTTCATTGCACAATTTCCTGGTGTCCCGCCAAATAAGTCTACTAAAACTAGTACTCCTTTCCCTATGTCCACTTGTTTTGTTACATCCGTCAATTTTGCAAAAAAATCCTCTGGTCCCGCTTCAGGAGCTAAATCCACAGATGCAAGAAGCGGTGAATCGCCTGCAAACACCCTAACAACCTTGACTATTGATTCCGCTAAACCACCATGTGCTATAACAACAATTCCAATCAAATTTGCCCCCCCTTATCCCTATGTAGGTACAAATCAATTATAAGATTAATCAAACGATTTAGTCAATTGGTTTTACAAATATTCCAAATAATTTAACTAATACCACTGTTTAAAAAAGGATTACTTACTGATATAGCAAATAGGTAATTGAAATATTGTAGAGTGAGATGGCATAAGGATAAACTATTTTAGTAAGAAAAAATTAGTTGATAATTTGTTGGTATAAAGGTATATATGAGTTCATGTAAAGGTTTAGATAAATCCGAATATATAACTGTATTTGTATTCCCCACAATACATTGTATATCGAAAATAGAACCTGACACTTTTAATGAAATAGTTATTCATTCGATAAACGCGCAAAAAAATTGTTTTTGATTTTATGAAATTAGTTATCCGGAGGGAGATCATGAGAAAGAGCTTGCGAATTACAAAAGTACTGACGAGGGTATAGTGGTCAAAATATCTCCAGCTGTTTATGACGGTAAATATGTTTCTACTTACAAAAACTTGAACTGTCAGTAATCAGTGGTTCTAAACATGCTGGTGATTTACGTTCATCACTTATATCAACACCTATAATCAATGTTTGAGAAGTAATTTGAGCAATCTTTTATTTTGGTTATAATTCATTTAAATTGCCTCCTGGTAGTGTGTTTGTGCCCTTTTTGCCGGAAAGCTTAGGACACTCATATCCTACCAAGTGGCTTTTTTATCTTCAAACCTCATATTTCTTCATTACAGGAATGCTGCCCGTTACCTCAATAAGAAAGAGCTATTCTCCTTCTTAAGAATAGCACCCGTTCGTTCAATAAAACTTTGAATCCCTTACTTACTGTACCGTCGTATCCTTCTCTTTCAAAAAACTGATGGGCTCTATACCGCTTCGAGTTACTTAATAGCATAATTTTATGGCAATCTATTGACTTACAATACTCCTCAACGTATTGTAATAGTTTTTTCCAACTTTTTACTTTGGTGATTCTCATGAACAATGATGTTTTCTACTACTCCATAAAAGGCTTTTGCCATGCAAGGCTTCCAATCATATGTTGAGTGTAAGAGTTCCTAATATTACTCCTTCTTCTTCATAAATAAGTAAAAAATTATTAGAATCTTTTCTGATTCTATCAATTTGTTCTTCAAGTACATTTCTTTTCTTACTATTTGTTACTAACATTCGATAGAGTTCAGAAATTTGCTCTTTATTGGTTCTTTCAGCTTCACGAATCACAATTAACTCCCTTTCTAAAATAATCTATCATATAACCCTTAGTTGCTTCCCATTTCTTTATATTCGATACTTGGATTTATTATCCTTTTTATTCCACCAACCTCCCCGTTAGCACAAAAATAAAAGGTCGCTGTAGCAACACCCTTCTTTAACTCTTGCAACCCGATGGCTGAAAAACAGATAATATTTTTCAAAATGTTGTTGTAGTAAAATGCGGTTATTTAAAAGGTCTATAAACAAAAAAATACACCACTATATTAAGTGATGTAGTGATTTTTATTATTATGAGTGACATTAAAGTTATGAAACTATAGTATAAACTGAATAGTACATTCACTATCTCTAATATTACAGAGTAGAGGGGGTTTTCTTGATGTACATCAACTCAAAGATGTGTTTATTTGATTCCCCATTTCAATCTTTAAATTCCACTTTCACTATGTTTTCAAAGTCTATTTGACTAACATTACCAAAACTATCCACAAGTGAAACGCGCTTATCCACATTGTCAACATGATGAAGTCGACCTTCTTCTTCCTTAAGAAATCCGTCGATCCATAATGTAAGTATGATTGGCATGTTAAATTCAATAGCAGCATGTAAAGTTTCATCAATTTCTTGTAGTTGGGTTTCGTCTAGTATTGGTTTCTTCTCTTTTTCATCATCATGCCACATATCCCCAAGCGAACCAATATGTTCCGGCATCATAAAACCATGCCATTTTTTCATCCCGCGGTCTTTGAACTCTTTGAAATCCATCACGCAGTCCTCCTATTTCTAAATGGTACAACAGAAAGGATATTATCCAGTTTGAAAGTCCTGAATTGTCGTTTAGTGTAGCAATATGCTTTTACTGAATAATCAGTTACTGCCAACACTTTAATGGTCCGTTGTGATAATTGGTTATCTTTTTTTACGTAGATTAGATCAAGTTTTTGCTCTGTGCCAGCTGCTCGCTTGAGAATTCCTTTCACAAAATCACCCCCGAACATACGTTTTTATTTATTATATGCAAACATACGTTTGTTATGCAACTGGAAAATAAAAGAAGGTATTTGTAACTATTTGTAGAATGATAGGAATAAATACCTAGAAATGGAGTGATGACAAAATAGTGGAGTTAAAGCTACTATTTCATAAATTAGAGGATAACATTAAAAAAAGACTCGAGGCTGATGCAGTGATAGTAAAGTTGGATAGTATTAATCGTGAAGGTAATTTATATGTCACTTCAATAGTCAAAATGAATGAAAATGAATATTTAAAAACACCGCCCCTCTTATTATCAAACCTTCTAATTTCACCACTATATATCACTAACAATTATTTAGAACTTTTTCTTAATCCTATAGAAGGCGGCTCTGAATATTTGAAGGCGCAAAAACTTTTTGAAAGTTTATAAAAGCCCTCAAAAGAGGGCTGTGAAAGGAGAAGGAAATATCAAAAGTGACAACCATTCTATCATTTGCATTAAACTCACACTTCAATTTTAATTTTTACAGAAAAAAAAGCACCCCATAAATGAAGTGACCCCATAAAGTTAGACACAGGATTTTATTAGGCAGCTAATTGGGCGTGAACTCGGTATTGTACCGGGCTCATGCCCTTTAATTTTGTCTTAATCCGTTTGTGGTTATAGTATTCTATATATTTTTCCAATTCCTGTTTAAAGTGCTCGACACTTTCAAATTCCTTGAGGTAGAGAAATTCGGATTTCATAATCCCAAAGAAATTTTCGATCACAGCGTTATCGTAACAGTTTCCCTTGCGGGACATGCTTTGCGTGATGCCGCGTTGACTAAGCGAAAGCTGATATTTCTTCATCTGGTAGTGCCACCCCTGGTCTGAATGAATTAGAATGTTTCCCTTCCCTGTCAACATCCCAAAAGCCTGATCCAACATGGTGGAAACAAGTGAATATGTTGGTCTAGACCCGATTGTGTAGGTGATGATTTCGCCGTTATATAAATCTAAAATTGGGGTCAGATATAACTTCTCTCCAAATAGCTTGAATTCAGTAATATCGGTAACCCATTTCTCATTCGGTTTATCAGCCTTGAAATTGCGGTCTAAAATGTTTGGGGCAATCTTACCGACATTCCCCTTGTATGAACGGTATTTCTTCATACGTACCAGGCATTTAAGGCCTATTTCCTTCATGATACGCTGCACCTTTTTGTGGTTAACTTTGTGTCCACGATTTCTCAGTTCATCCCGGATACGACGGTAGCCAAAACGGCCCTCATGTTCATCATAAATGGATTGGATCAATTCCTTCAGCTCACCATCTGAATCAGGCCTGTCCATATTTTTCACCCAATAATAATACGTGCTTCGGGGGATTCCTGCGAACTTCAGAAGTGCTTTCACCGGAAATTCATGCCTTAATTCATAGACTACTTGCGTTTTGTCTTGTTTGGTGATTTTTCCTTGTTTTGAACTAAGGCATTCAACTTTTTTAAATATGCGTTTTCCATGCGTAAACGTTCCAATTCTGCCTGGAGTGATTCTATAGATCCTTCAGCAGGTGTTGATTTCTTTTGGTCTTTTTCCATAATAGGTGGACGCCCCTTTAGCTTTGGTCTGAGGGCATCCAATCCTCCTGATTCAAAATCAGCCTTCCATTTAAAGAGAGTTGAAGGGGCAGGGATGTTAAATATCCCTGCAGTTTCCCTAACGGATGTCCCATGGTCGTTCATATAGTTCAGTACATCCAGTTTATACTCTGGGGTGTAGGTTGTATAGGGCTTTTCGAAAGCAGCTTCACCAGCAAACTCATATTGTTTAATCCAATTGTGGAGGACACCAGAATTAACACCAATGGATTTCGCCACTGATTTGTATCCTTCATTACCACTTAGATATCTCTTAACTGCTTGTAGTTTTTCTTCAGAAGTAAATTTGGCCATAAAAAACTGCACCTCCAATTGTTATATGTGTCTAACAATTGGGGTGCAGTTCAAAAGAGATGCTTTCAAATTAATGTATTATATCGTTACTATATGCAAATCGGTCTAATTCTTCTATCGCAAGCATTTGAGCTTCTTCTTTCGTCTTAGCAGAACCCTTCGCTAGTATATTTCTGTATGGTGGTTTCCCTTCATCGTATAGATTCAGGTAAACATCGAATCTATCAACATACTCTAATATCATGTAATCCACCAAATCGCCATGTTGATTCTGCATGAAGCCATTGTCAAAACCAATTGAATCCGTTCCAAAAGACTTGTCATCTTCAAACAACTTTTTCAATTTAGATTTCAACGTTCCCCCCTCCTTTAGTCCTATCCTTCGACATAAGTTGGGGAAATCCTCTATTTCACTAACTGCGCTTTATGATCCGATAATACATCAGAATACTATAGAAAAAGCCATCATTTATATTCTAGCTTTATCTCACTAATATTTAGAAATCATTTAACTACAGCTTTTTATACTTTTGTTGGTGGGAAGATGATTTATCCAATATCTCAATCCTTAACTCTCCATTAGATTGAATCTCATTTAAAAATAAAACACCCAGTCTCAATCTATCATTTCTCTCAAATCTATTCCATTCATACCCTTTGAATAAATCCCTTACAAGGAACACTTCTCCACTATTGAGATTATCCAATTCTTCAATCGCTCTTACTAATAGATCATTCACCATTAATTATTCCTCCTTATTAAATATCCATATTGACAATGTTGTTAACAACAATATAAACACTACTGTTGATATTGTCAATACTTTTAGTAGGAATAATTAATTTACTTGTAGTACCTAGTGAATGACACCCTCCCTTTTCTCTACATTAAGGCAAAAAAAAAGCCTACATTGTATATAATTATGATCTGGATGCGACACAAAAAAGTCAACAAATCACTGTTGATTTCAACTGTTCTTATTAAACTAAAGCCCCCTTTAGTTCAAAAGCCTACGTTAATATTTCTATTGAGACATCAAAAACACTTGTAACAGTAAACTAAAGATTATGGCAAAAATTTTAATCCAAAGGTAATTTTTCTTTGATAAAACTGTCTAAGACCTTTCGATATATCCAACCACAACAAGCAAACCCCAAACACCTATAAATGGCTTGAAATAATTTAATTTCTCACTACTCCAATTTGTATCAATAAAACTATAAAAGAACAGAAGAAGAAAAGTATAAGTTCCAATTACGAATATAGTCTCTTTAATCTTTTCAAGTTTCATATCATACCTACTTTTCTTGTTTTTATCAAAATTATAACTATAAAATCCACTCTTATTAAACTGCACCATTAATTCAATAAAGAATTTTACACTTTCTCTTCTTAAACCTGTTTGGGAAGAACATCGGGATTTCCCTGTTAAGTCTTCCAATAAAAACCTTATGTTCAAGGGTGCGAATGGTTATAAAAAGACTTCCCCAATAGGAGGAAGCCACGATTAATATTATATTTTTGAAAGTTCAGGTCTTAAGCTTTGTTTTTTAGATACAAGCCAATTTCTTGTTTCAAAAATATAATTTTCATTTAAAGTAATATTTTCTATTATTTCAAGTTTAGGTTCATCCGACATGATTTCTTTAACAAAATAAACAACGTAGGATTTCCCTTGATTTTTCATACGTTCACCAGTTAAACGTTCATGTTCAGATAGGTGGAACACATCTTCTTTTCCTATTGTTGATTTAACTTCAATATGTAACGGTTTACCGTCTTCAGTATATGAAAGAATATCATACCCATTTGCGGGGTCTTGTGCTTTTCTTTCGTCAATCATATGCAAATACTTTGTATTTTTAAGCCTTTCACATTCCTTTTGATAAACGTATGCTTCACCTAAGCTACCGATTTCCATTTGAAATTCATGTAACTGTAGATAATCGACCTTTTTACTCTTTAACTTTGATTTAAGGTCTTCAAACGTAAACAAAACAGATATATCCTTATCGGTCTTTAAATCAACATTAGTATTCTCAATTTCTTTTTCATTCACCTGTATTTTTAGTTTTTTTTTAATAGATTCTGAACAACTGATACATACAATACGGTTATTAATTGATGTCCAATTGTGTGCTTCGTTTGAGTAGCTTTCAAAACAATTAGGACACATTACAGTAGTCGTTCTTCTAGTATTTTTTATCATGTTCGGAACAATCCTTTTTGTTAAGCCGGCATCTATTCCGATGTTTGCAATTAGGGATTCTAACGATGCAAAACCATTATAGTTGCTATCACGATTACTTAATTCAAGAAACATACGGTGAAACTTTACTGGAATATTGAAAACACCTGCGGTAGTTTTTATTTGTCCGTTAAAGTAACTATCACTTGTTATCTCTTTCCTAACTTCTTCAATGGGTAAACCCAATTCAAATAAAGCATACCAACAAAATTGCATTTTTAATGTTTCAAGTTTAGTAGATTCTGCTTCTACCACATTTTGAATTAACATTAGTTCCTCGACTGTTAAAGAACCTGTTTTTTCGGACTTCTTCTTCGATTTCTTTTCCTTGGGGCTGAACTCTTTTATTAATTCATCTTTTATCCACTTTGTTTCAAAACCACCAGGATTATTAAGGTAATCGAACGCATATAAAAACTGAAAAAAACGACTACGTAAACGTATTTGGGTTGTTATTTCAGAATCGTCTTCAGGAATAATGGATTTGTAATCATTAAACGTTAAGTCAGCTACTTCATGTTTCTCTAATTCTTCATAAAGAAGTTTATAAACGCTGCTTCTTACTGTACTTATGGAACTCTTGGAGTAGGTAGCAAGAAACTTTTTTATAATTTCAATACTATTCTTCGTTAAAATTTCCTCAATTTCTTCATTTTTTAGCATTTCTTTCTTTTTAGCCAATAAAGCCCCTCCTTCTTCATTACTTTTGACCTACCGTTTTATAATTTTACCATATTTTCACTTTTCAGTTCTGTTGTAATTTGAAATATTTTCTATATTTAATATAGAATCTTTATGAGTAGAGTTTCTATTTTTTAGTATTATTATATCTTGAAATATATTTAATGTTTGGAGGGTTCTTTTTGTCACAGTTACATTTCAACCTAATCAAGCGTTCGAACGTCTTATGAATATTGTATCGACTTCGTCGATTCGACTGCTATAACATTTTTAAACATAAAAAAGGAAATAACCCGTTAAGGCTATCCCCTAAAAATCATCCAGTGTTAAATTGTTTTTTTCTGTTACTGTTAAACCTAATCCAGTGCAATCTATTACCCTTGTATGTGGCTGTAGCAAGTTGTTAATCCACACTTTAGTAAATACGGTTACCTGTTTATTTTTCTTTAGCCATGCCCTTGAGACTTCATTATCTTTAAGGTGTACCGTTCCAGTGGCATCAGTAACAAATGATAACCTAGTTTTTTCTAACCCCTTAAATGAGTTAATAAACACTATTCTTCTTCCTCCCCTGTTTCCTGTACAGATGGGGGCTTACTCACCTACCATACCGTCACCATCACGATCATCCATATATAGGTACAACCAGTGATCACGTGTAATCGGCATTTTATAACCTGCCTCTTTCGCTTCTTTAATCGTCACTTTCCCATTACCGTTTGTATCAACACTAGAAATATCACCGCTTTTGTTTGAGCTTGTGTTTGAATTTGTCGAATCGGAAGACTCGCTACCAGTTAAACCGAGTGATTTGTTTACTTCATCAGGGTTCACGTTGTCAAATGTATCAACGATCACGTTACCCCTTAAAGTATAGGTATACTTGTAACTGGAAGGAATCTGCGTTTTCTTATTCGGATATGTGATAATTGCTTCAAAATTAGTAGCTCCACCAGCTTTGCTAATTGCCTTTTCCATATAGGCTTGATCACCGTGTCGGTTGAGTGTACTATCTTGCGGGGTAATATTATAAGCATTCGATACCCCTCCGAGAGAATCAGCAATGACATGGCCTTCATCTAAAAATTCACTTTCGACACCAGGAACCTTTGCTTCATCAGAATAGTATCTGCCAGACGATAATACAGGTTCGTTATTGTCATCTTGTAGAATGATTTCGTCAGCAATGACACGTACCAGTTGCCCGTATTCATTCGTAAATGCCCAATATTCACGGTCCCCAAAACCAATGTCAACGACGACGTTAGGTTCACGATAACCAGACAAATCACCACCATCAACTTCAATAAGTTTGTATCCTGAGAACAGTTCATCATTTGGTTGGGTTGGTGTTTCTTCCGCAATCGGAACACTCGGCGTTTCCTCTTCTACTGGTTCATCAAAAATCGTAGTGACAGTTTCTTCTTTTTCATTATTTGTATTTGTTTCAACTGTGGTTACTTCTTGTGGAGCTGTTTCTACATCTGTATTGGATGCATCTTCTACGTTGGTACAACCAACCATAAAGATGAGCGTTAAAAGTAAGATTAAATAGCTCATTCTCTTTTTCATTTTAGGACTCTCCTATAATAGTTTAATGCTGTTCATTCTAAAAATCTCGGAGTGTTAACATAGACTAACACCCTCATTATTTTTGTAGGATTTCATCAACAGCATTTTCGTTTTTTCAAATATAAAATTTAGCTAGTGATTGCTTATGGTGGATGTGACAAAGTCTGTTTGATTATTATGGAGAAGCACCCGTTAGTTGAAGATGAATTACCTTAAAATAACTGAATAAAATAAAATTTAATAATCCTATTATAACACCCTTCTATCATAAATTATCAGTTATTAAAGTAAACTGCCCCGTTAGTCGAATAAAAAAGGCTGCCGCAGCAGCCTTTCCTCCTCAAATCAAGCACGTGTTAGTTTTACACTAATTCTGAATAAACTGTAGAAAGAGCTTATCTTTTTGATTTAAGCACTGGTTAAAGGACTTATCCTTTCTAACATTAATACTAACAAGTCAAAATATGGGATAAAAAATTATTTATCCTCGTTTTTATCAGCTAAATCCTGTTTATACTCGCCTTCAACTACATTAGCAAAGCCCTTAAAATCCATGCCTAAATCATGTGCCCTACCATAAAAAGTATCTAGTTTTTTTCCGTCAATATAAAATTGTGCTGTTGAAATTTTAACTTTTTCACCCTCTAATGCTATTACACGGGTCATTCCATCAAAGTCCTCATCCCAATCACCTTTGTACATAATAATAATCAATCTAAACCTAGTATTGGATTTTATTTTAGATTATTGTTCATACTGATGATAAAATACCTGTTACAAAAAGGAGAACATATGCCAAAACAAAAAAATAATCGCCATAATCCAGTCCCACATAAAAATCAAGTTAATCAATTAAATAAAGAAGATGATACATACGGTATACTTAAACAAGCAATGGAAGTGGATTCAGATGTTAATGAAGACCCAAATCGGGAAAGATTATTGGATGAATCTGTCGATGCTTTTTTAGAGTCGAAAGGTGATCAGTAATATAAAGAATGGGAAGAGTCTATACCATATAATCTACTCTGTGATTATATCAGCTATTCTTATATATTTTTATGCCTGTCGATATGATTATTAAGTCTCATTCACCTTTTAATACGATTAATTTTTTCTTTACGCCAATTACCGATTTTATCCTGAACATGCAATCCATTATATAGCCGAATATTTAAACCTTCTGCAGCCTCCTTAGCACTTTTAGTGTAATTACTTGTTGTAATACACCAAGCATCTAAACACTTATGTACTCTTTTGCCCGAATTTAACCTCAGTATCGTATCATTTCCTACATTTTTAGTTTTCCAGTGTTTACACTGTACCGAAATTTTGTATTTTTCTATTGGATCAGTAAGGATTATATCTACTTTGTGATCCCCTGATCCTCCAATAATTACTGGTTCATACCCTTTATCTTCAAAATACATCGCTACTAATCTTTCAAAATCATAACCATTCAGATCACTGAAATTTGCTGTTAGTAGCTCTTCATCACTTAATATTTTCTTAGATAACCCTTTTTTTGAATGGTTGCTTTTCGTCAATTGGTTTTTGTTCATGACTTTTTTTGATTTTGTTTTCTTTTTTGGTAGAAAAAGCAACTCAGGGATTATAACACCTGTAAGAAGTATGATAAAAAACCAATACCACTTTGGATTATCCGCAATTAACCAGAACCATGCCAATCCCCCGAATATTATTCCCATATTCAAAATTTGTTTCACCGATGAACCTCATTTCACTTTAAGATCTATTTATCCTTAATACATCTAACCCAATATCACCTATTCAGGAAACTGATTATTTTTGCAGTAATTACATTTAGCACTTCTTCTACTGTTAGGAGAACTTTTCCATTCATGGCCACTTTCACATATCCACCAATATTCTTTTCTTGCATATGCTCCTACTTCATCTGGAAGAATATCACCATTTTTGATTGAGTGCCATTGTTTGGCGATTTCGGGTTTCTTTATGGCTAATGAGTTCACTTTTTTAACCTTTTTAGGTAAGTAACGGCCATAAAGATCATAGCATGTAGGACACCCTTGCCCACCAACTCTGCTATATATAACAGCAGAATAACTGTGGTTTCTTTCACATATCCACCATACTTTATCATGGGAACCTTTCGTCACCACATCGGGTGTAATGTCTCTATTTCTTTGGTAGTCCCACTCATCTCCCAAATGGGGATGTGTAGTAGATAAACAATTAGTTTGATTTACCCTTTTACCTGCACAATAAGGGCAACCTTCTCCTCTTCCACTTCGATCATTAATCATTTTATCGTAAGTTGATTTACATTTTGGGCAATCCCAATAAACAATTTGGTTTGAAAAAGGTAAATAATCACAAGGAGAAGTATTGCCGTTTTGCTCAAAATTCCACTCCTTGGCGATCTGAGGAAATAGCAATTCCAAGTTATGCTCCTCTGTTGCTTCCTGCCCTTGACAAACTCTACAACCGTGTCCTTTTGCTTTGCTTCCAATTTGGACTAAGGTAGAGTGCTTCTGATCACAAATGAACCATGCCTTGAAATTTGAGTATTGTTTAAAATGCTCAGGTCTTAACGGATAATTTTTTTCATAATCCCATACAGCTTCTATTTCCGGATAATTATCCAATAGATTATTTTTTTCAATAATTGGCGGGATCTGAGCTAATATGGATATATTGTCAACATCTACATCAATCTGAGTCTTTAACCTTTCAATTTCATTTTTAAATCCTTTGTAGTGCACATCAATTATCCCTAATACATCCTCAATCATCTTTCCAATTTTCTTATTTGATGACCGTTCATATAAATATTCTTCCAATCCTTCCATTTTGAGAGTTGGAAGTCCATTATCTCTTACCCGTATTAATCTATATCCTCTTTCCAAAATCAAACGGCTTTTTTCTTTATCAATTTCTATTCTACCTCTGTGAGTGTGTCCCCCATCGTATTCAATAATTAGGTTAAGGGAAGGTATAAAGATATCTACGGATTTATAATGATTAATCCCCTCAATAGGGGCATTTAATTCCGCATCCTTAAAAAGCCTTTTCAAGTAAAAATAAATCGCCATTTCAGGAAATCCAATATTGTATCGCTCATGACACTTTGGACATCCAGTATTTTTGATAGCACGGCTTTTAACTTGACTCTCCCAACTATAACCACATTCTTTACAACGCCAAGTTACAACCTTATCCGATCCGGTTCTCACATTGTATGGAGTGTCCTCATTATTTTCGGTTGAAATCCATTCTTCAATTAAATCCGATCGTTCTTCTGCTACAAATCCTCTTGTATTTTTTAAAGAAGTTACAACCATTGGCAATCATACTCCTCAACTTTTATACACTATAGCTCTTGTATTTATCCTCAATCCTATTTTATCAAAGATAAAAATAGAAAGTGAAGGTTGTTACGTAAAAAACTATTGATAGCCCATAGCTCTTTTCAGCAAAGCATTCTCGACCTCGTAATCAACTACATCCTTCCCCTTTTTTAGGGCTGCCGATAATGCCGGAAACTTCTTAACATATTCTCGAAAAGTAGAGTAAGCAACACCAAGAATATTGGCTATTTGTTCATCAATAAGACCCTTACGAACCCAACATTCAACCTCAAATAATCTTGGTTCTACGTGTGTTTCATATTTACTTTTACGACCACCTTTATTTTTAGCCACTACATATCACCTACCCCCTTAGTTTTGGACATAAGAAAAAGCACCCCAAAGGATGCTATTAATATTCTCTGATTGTAATTTCAACATGTTGTATTAATTTTCCCAAATAACGACTTTGCCTAATAAGTTCTAATCTTCGTTCTTCATATATTTCAACTAATTCATTATGCCTCATTTCATGTACTTCAACAAACTTTCTTCGAAACTCCTTTTTCATATCATCATTATTAGGAATTTGCGAAAAGGCAGAATCTAAAATACTTAACTTAATTTGAGATAATTTCATTCCTGTGATGTGATTATTCAATAATTTATCGGTTGTATCTTTTTCCTCTATTAGTTCATTTAACCAATCATTTAAACCATCTTTGACCGAATTCATGTCATTCCACCCCCTCCCATCGAACTATTTCGACAAAAGGAGATATTTTCCTGCTTATGTGAACACAAATAAATAACCTACATAGATTCCTACTAAAGCAAACAATCCAGCGATGAAGTTCTTAATCTGTTTATAAATTTTTAGTTTCCATACTAATAAATACCCAGTTACGATAAAGGCTCCTATTATAAGTAATAGTGTTATTACCTGAACAGCAATATTGTCTAGTGTTTCTTTCAACAATACAAATCCCATATTCATCCTCCCTTTTTGTTTTATTGATTCGACAAAAAAAGGGATAAATCCTGCTACTATTTACCTAATATACTGCCACCGAAGGATGGCAAATAAACTCAAAAAATGTACCTCCACTTTTCAAGGGCGAAGGTGCCAAACGAATATAATATAAGTTGGTGGGTCTGGCAGGAATATTTTCCGCGCCGACCTCCCTCCCATTCTAGCAAGCGTGTTTTTCACATTTCAAATCCGTATCATTTAGGACAACAAATGACACAGTATTGCTGTTATCAATCGTTGTCCTCTCGTTGGCCAGGGGGACTGTTATTTTGTTTTAAAATAAGCATGCGTTAACTCTAGATCCTTCCATTTCTATAAACTTGAAATGTTGGGTATAATTATTGTGAACTTATACAATTCGTATAAAATGAAGGAGAACTTCTATGGATTTCTTTAAATTTGCTCTATATTTGCACATTTTGGGTATCTGCTTACCTATTGCTTTAACTTATATTCTTTTGTTCAATATTTTTACTGGTCAACCCATTAATCCAATCTCTTTGGGTATTCTGGCATTTGGCTATGTGGTCATGTTTAAATTTAACCCCATATTTCAAATGTTATGGGAAAAGTGGACACAGAAAAAGTAATAATAGTTTAAAAAAATGCTGTTTCAATGCCATTTCAACCTTCTTGTTAAACTTTAAGCTAAATTTTTTGAGATGTTCCTTTTCAGTTTGCTCAAGCAATTTTATCTTCCTGCCTCTCTCCATTCTTTCCGTAGCTCTTTCCTTGATAGACGACCGGCCTCTATGTCATCCGATGATTCACCCCAGCCCACTATCTCTTCGTCCTTATCCTGCCAGTAGCTTGAAAATGCTTTATACACACCATTTTTTTTAAATACATCTGTTCTTATTGTTCCACCTATACGATCCCTAGTCTTGGTATAGTAGTAGTCATCGTCAATTATGTGTTTTTCCATTCCTCTCTACCTCCCTTTATCTCCGAATATAAGTCATCATTTATTTATTAGCAAAAGCGAAAAAAGGAAAAATAGCTTATTAACCAAGCTCAAAATGCATCTTTGCGCATTGGTTTTGATATTTTGCCACTCTACTTGCATGCAAAAGTGCATTTTTAAGCCATTTTATTGTGTAGCTAGAAGGAAAACATTTTATGTACCTTATAGGTACATAAAGGATGGAAATCATAAAAATATAGATAAAAAATTATATGAGTTGTTTCCGATAACTCTTGCATTTACAAGGTTTCTCTATAATGTACCTAATAGGTACACATATATGGTCCTTAACGGACCTTATGGGCACTTATATATGGTCTCCCTTAAGGACCATAAGGCGTTTGTCTATTTATTCTAAGGTCTAGTAATCATCATATATTTATTATTAATTAATAGAAAAGTGGGAAATCCTATGAAAAAATGAGATTAATATCTTGGAGGAGGAAATAGAGAATGAAAATGTCAAAAGTTGAGGCTGAATCCCTGGCTAAAAAAGGGATTGAACTTAGTAAGAAATATGGAATACCTTTGAAAAAGAGAAAAAATGAAAAAGTACTCACTCGAAATTTAAACGGGTGGGATAACCTGCCGATGCTTATTTAAGTATGCCGTTTTTAGGCTTCTTAGGGGATTGTATGTCATTGGCGGATAAATCCGGTTAGACTTACGCATATTTTGAGAAGTAACAGGCACATAACCCAATGGGGTAAAAAAAAAAAGCAGAAGGCTAAAATTCCCTTCTGCTTTTTTTCATTACTGAAGCTATTCAAAAAATGTTTTAGTTTTATTTAGTTACAACAATTGATGCTGGTAACTTAATAGCATTTCCTACTGAGTCAGTTAAATCAATAGTACTTAAGCCCACAAGTGTAATAGATTTTACCTTTTGTCCAGGAGTTAGTGAAACAGCAGTACTAGTCGCTGTAGTAGCAGCAGTTGTCGTTGCTCCAGCATCAAATTTAACTGCTGGATCTAAGGCAGCTCCATCTACATACACTTCAAAATCAGCATTAGTTGTTGCCGCCTGCTTAACTGCTTCTGAGAAAGTAAAAGTAAACAGCTCTGTAGCAACATCGTATTTAACAGATGTAATTGTAGGTGCAACGTTTTCGTTTAATGAACCTGTTACAATTGTTTGAGTATCCATAACAGCAGTTGAATTCTTAGCTTTTACACCAGAGATTGTAGCATTACGTACTCCAGTGAAAGTATTAGAATCCTTCTCTAGTGTCAAGTATACTTTCTTAGATTCAGCTGCACCAGCTTTAACAGTTGCAGATTTAACAACAGCCCCAGAAATATGGTAGTTAGATGCAACAGTTGCTGTAGCTGGATCAACATCTTGATCGAATGTTACAACAACAGTATCGTTATCAGCACCTTGTGCTACACTTTGTACTTTGGCTTTTACTGCAGTAACAGCTGAGTCATTGCCACGAACAAATGTTACATTCTTATCAGCTGCAGTTACTCCACTAGCACTATCTACACCAGTAAATGCTAATTTCACATTATAAGTTGCACCTTGGATATCATCAGCAGGTGCACCAGAAAGGATATCAGCAACCTTAATTTTTACTACCTTTTTATTGACACTTGCATTTTTAAGAGCAACTGTCGTACCAGTTGAACCAGTTAATGTAGTTGTAACATGATCTTTAACAGCAGTACCAGTTGCATCTACTGTACCTGCAGTTACATCCTTATTAAAAGTTAGTTCAAGGTACTCAGCGTTGTCAGTAGCATCTTTAACTAATTGATAAGAAGCTACAGTTGGTGCTGCAGTATCTTTTACAAATGACTTAATTGTAGTGTAGGTATCTCCAGCTTCACCTGATAAATCTGTAAAGCTTGAAACTTCAACATAATAATTATCAGTGTCTAATACGGAACCCGCTTCTACATGATAAAGTGTCTTGTCTTTTTCATCTTGTGTAACTGAAGATACAGCAGCTAAACCACCAACTGTTTTTCCAATTCGCACTGTAGGATCTGCCAGTAACTCTTCAGAAAATTTCACTGTAAAGTTCTCTGCACCAGTTTGTGTAATTGTTTGGACAACAGGTTTAACACCATCAGCTGCACCTTTTTGGAATGTGAAGGTTGCTGGGTTAGGGCTTAGTAGATTTCCAGAAGCATCTAGAGCACCGATAATAGTCGCTGTAATATTTTCATTTGCTGCAATAGCAGATCCTACTGTTAATGTTAACTCTGTGAATGCAGCGTTAGCTGCAACTTTGATTTCATTAGTAGCAGTTCCTACTGCAATAGCAGCACCGTTTTTATCCTTGAACGAAATTTTGCTAGCAATGTCTGCGTACATTGGCTCTGAGAATTTAACTTTGTAAACAGAAGCACTTACTTTTTGAGTAGTGAATGTTGGAGCAACATTATCTGTAACATTTACAACTTTGCTAAATGGAGCAACGAATTCCCCATCTGCAGTTTTTAAATCTTCATAACCAACTACAACATTGTAGTCACCTTTGAAATACATATTTGAAGAACCATCAGTTGAAATGGTTAATGTTTTACCATCATTACTTAATGTATATGCTAAAGATCCCGGAGCAACAGCACCTGTACGTGCAGAAACTGCAACTTTAGCTAGATTAGCAGGAGTGCTATCTATAGCTTTGTTGAATTTAACTTCTAGATTTCTAGCGTTAATCGCACTTACACTAACAACCTTAGGTGTTGATTTAGCTTCTAAATCCGCACGAACTTCACCTTCAGTTTTAGCAAGGCTTGATGAAATGCCAGGAAGTGCTGGATATGAACCAGGATATAGTTTGTTTCCTGCTTCTTTAATTGCAACCGCACGAACTTTCAATCGATCTAGCTTTGCAAGTTCAGCATCCGCTTCTTCAAGTTTGTCAGAAGCAACAAGTTTAGAAATATCATTAAGTAGACGGTATTGAGAAACTTCATAGATAACGGTTTCTCTAGCAATTTTAGCATCAGTTACATAAGCTTTTAATAAAGCTTGTCTTGCATCTGGGCCATATGCTTTACCGATGACGCGCTCCATTTTCAGAAGAGTGTCAGTAAGTTTTGAATATGCTTTATCAGCATCTGCATTGATCACATCAGTAGTGATATACTTCTTAAGATTTGCTAAAGCAGGCTTTAATTCATTATCGCCGACTTTTACAGCATCAATAAAGAATGCTGCTTGCAATCTTAGTGCTTCAGCATTAGCTATACGGTTTGTTAAATTTGCCTTTTCTTTTCCAGAAACCGTACTTAAAGCATTTTGTGCACGAGTAATAGCTTTTCTTGTTTCGTCGTATTTGCTTGAGAAGTCAGCAGATACTTTTACATCTGATACCGTCTTAGCTGAGTAATATGGACGTAGTTGTTTAGCAAGGCTTTCTGCTTGCTTCACAAGAGTTTCAGCTTGTGAAACTGATGCTGCATCTGCAGGATTAGCCGCAATTAATGCACTAGCTGCAATTGCAGTTGAAATTCCAAGTTTTGCAACTTTTTTCTTCGACATGAATTGTTGTTCCCCTTTCAAAAGGTGTTTTTTATAAGATATTAGTAGATTCTATTTCCACTAATAGCCAAACCAGGTAATCAATTCCTCGTACAATAGGTATTATTCCATAGATTATTAAAAAATACAATACTATTTGCACATATCTTCTCAATTATTTTCCAATATGTCAATTATATAGAATTGGAGGAATTAATTACATATTACAACATCTTTTTCCGTAAGTCTATTATTTTATTAAACTTTGGTAATATTTATTACATTTTTCCAATAATTTTACGACAAAAAAAATAGGCGTTTTTTAACGCCTATTTAAAAAATCCACTAATATTTACTTGGACGACCTATCGAATGATATTCAACCGGATATTCCTCCACTTTATCTAGTGAAAAACAATTTCGTCCATCGAATATGATCGGAGATTTCATTAACTTTATATAAACATCCAAATTCGTATTTTTTACTTCATCCCATTCTGTAACAATGAAAGCTGCGTCTGCACCATGGAGTGCCTCTTCAACCGAATCCACATATTCAACTTCATTTGGAAGTATTTTTTTAGCATTATTGATTGCAATTGGATCGTATGCAACAACTTTAGCACCTGCATTTACTAATTCCCTACTTAACGTAATGGAGGCAGCTTCTCTCATATCATCTGTATTTGGTTTAAATGCTAATCCTAGCATTGCAATCTGTTTTCCAGACAAATCACCAAATCTTTCTTTTGCTTTTTCGAACAATAATAATCTTTGATCATTATTGACTTCTATTACTGATTTTAGCAAATTAAAATCATGTTTGACGAAACTAGCTATTTGTACGAGTGCACTTGTGTCTTTAGGAAAACAAGATCCACCATATCCAATTCCAGCCTTTAAGAACTTGGAACCAATTCTGTCATCCATCCCCATACCCATTGCTACATCTTCTACGTTAGCGCTAAGTTTCTCACACAAGTTTGCGATTTCGTTTATAAAGCTGATTTTGGTTGCTAGAAATGCATTGGAGGCATATTTAATCATTTCTGCACTACGTATATCAGTCTTAAAAATAGGTATACCGAATGGACGATTAATTTCTTCAAGAATAGCAAGAGCCCTTTCACTATCTGATCCGATGACGATTCTATCTCCATGAAATGTATCGTATACCGCTGTACCTTCTCGTAAAAACTCGGGATTCGACACGACCTCTACTTCGTACTTATCTTTTACTATTTTGGAGATTATTTGTTTCACTCGTTCATTCGTACCTACTGGAACAGTGCTTTTAGTCACAACTACAAGATTACGATTCATATTGTTGCCAATATCTTTTGCAACTTGGTCTACAAATCTTAGATCTGCTTCGCCATTCTCGGTTTGCGGTGTTCCGACTGCAATATACACAACTTCTGCTTCAGAAAATCCCTCTCTATGATTGGCTGTGAAGAACAGACGGCCTTGATCAATATTTTTCTTCATTAATTCATCTAGGCCAGGCTCATATATTGGAGCATGTCCATCTCTCATCAATTCGACTTTACTTTCATCTATATCAATGCAAGTTACATGATGACCAATATCGGATAAGCAAACACCCGTAACGAGTCCCACATAACCAGTTCCTACTACTGCAATTTGCATGTTAATTACCTCTCATTGTTGATGTTTATTGACAATCCCATTTAAATATTCAAAAACAGGGCCTTGTAAGTCCTCACGTCCTAAAGCAAAATCTATTGTTGCCTTAATAAAACCTAGTTTATCTCCTACATCATAACGTTTCCCCGAGAAATTGTATGCAAGTATTGGATGAACTTCATTTAAATGATTCATTGCATCTGTCAACTGAATTTCTCCTCCCGATCCTACTGGCAAATCTTGTAGTACTGGGAAAATATCAGGTGTCAAAATATAGCGGCCCATAATCGCATATTGTGAAGGAGCTTCTTCCATCTTAGGTTTCTCTACAAGTGTCTCGATTGATATAACACTTTCCTCCTTGCTCTTCTCACTAGGAGCAATAATACCATATTTTGAGACATCTTTGCGGTCAACCTTTTGGACTCCAACTATAGATGTTTCATACTTTTCATAAACATCCATTAATTGTCTAGTGCAAGGCACGTCCGATTTTACAATATCGTCACCTAATAGCACTGCGAATGGCTCATCTCCTATAAATCGATGGGCGACGTAAATAGCATGCCCTAAACCAAGTGCTTCTTTTTGACGTATATAATGTATATTCACCATATTCGATATCTCTTGAACTTCCTTAAGCATGGCGAATTTCTCTTTTTTTGCAAGAGTTTCTTCCAATTCATAAGATTTATCAAAATGATCTTCTATTGCACGTTTGCCCCTACCGCTAATAATAATAATATCTTCTATTCCAGACTCGACTGCTTCTTCTACAATATATTGAATGGTAGGCTTATCTACTATAGGAAGCATTTCTTTAGGTTGTGCTTTGGTTGCGGGTAAAAACCTTGTTCCTAGTCCTGCTGCAGGAATTATGGCTTTTCTTACTTTCATATCTTCATCTCCTTACTTGAAATACGACTTTTTCACCGCGTTCCATACATAATTCGAAAAATACCAAGCTGAAGCAAGTAATCCTAATTTTTCCACTTCCCGATACACTTTCCATGTTTGTTTAGCTGCTTTCCTTTTATTGCTAGAAATTGAACCAGGAACGAGGCGATATTTGCCCAAGTTTTCTTGCAGACCATGAGCAATAAACCCTTTTCTAAGGATGGAGAGCCACAACGCAAAATCTTGACGCGTTCTCATATTGGGCATTTGAATGGGACCTGTTTTATCAATATTCACAATAACCGTAAGACATCCGATGATTGTGTTTCCCAATAATCCTCGGTAATCTATTTTTTTAGGAACATTTACTACCTTATCTAGTAAATTTCCATTGACATCCATTAACTGATAGCTAGTAAAGGAGATTGCTGAATCGTGTTCATTCATAAATCTTATTTGTTGTGTAAGTTTATCAGCCGTCCACAAATCATCACTATCCAAAAAAGCTATATATTGACCTTTTGCTTGCCCAATTGCTATGTTGCGCGCTACTGCTGCTCCACCATTTTGCTTTAGTTCTATCAGACGAATGCGCTCGTCTTTTTCCATCCATTCCTTGATCAAATCTCTAGACCCATCCTGGGAACAATCATCCGCTATCAGCATTTCCCAATTTGTATATGTTTGGGCAATAACGGATTTTATAGTGTCTTCAATGAATCTAGAACTGTTATAGGAAGGAGTGATAATTGAAACTAAAGGTTCTTTATTCAATATTATCAACCTCTCCTTCTAGAATACGTTTGTATATCTTAATCATTCGATTCGCATTTTCTTGCCATGAATAATGCTCCATAACGTTTTCACGACCTCTTTTACCCATTTCTGAAATTTTTTCTGGGTGTTCCATAAAAAACTCCATTTTTTGGGAGATGGAATCTGCATCTCGCATTGGAATAATAAAGCCTGTTTCATTATCTAACATTACCTCTGGGAGCCCTCCTACATCCGTAACGACTACAGGCACTTCACACGCTTGTGCTTCGACGGCCGCAACACCAAAGCTCTCCAATATTGACGGGACGAAGAATACGTCAAATTCGTTAATAACTGCCGGAACTTCTCCGTGTGGGATTCTTCCGGTGAAAGTCGTTTGCTCCACAATGCCTAGATTTTGAGCCAATTGCTTTAATTCACTCAAAAGAGGTCCACCACCTACAATTTTCAGGTGTGTTTTTTTGTATTTTTCAGGACCCACTGTTTCTTTAAAACGAGCGTACCCTTGTAATAAATAGTTTATTCCATAACTCTCATCCATTGTTTTTACAATGCCAAATACGATGATATCCTTATTTCTGTTCAAATTCAAAGGCGCGAACACGTTTGTATCAACGCCAAAAGGGGTCACTTCAATTGGTTTATTCGTATATTTATTTGTTTCATGCTTCATCGCTTCACTTGTCGAGCAAATCACATCTGCCTTTTTAAGTGCATAGCTTACCATTTTTTTATTAAGTATGCCTTTTGTAGGAAAATCATAAATATCTGTTCCCCAAACAGAAACAACATATGGATGGTAATTTGCGAGAGCTCCCATTACTCCGTAGCTAGAAATATAATGAGAGTGGAAAATGTCTGGTTTTTCGGTATTTAGTATTTTTTTTAATTCTGGAATGGTGAGAAAATAAGCAAGCTTATTGGGGAATTTCACTTTTAAGTACGTTGTTTTTACCCATTCCCAATTACTCCGATCTTCTTCGTCACGATGAGTATCAAAGCTTATATTTATTGTTTCAATTCCCTGTTCATTATAATAATCTAACCATTTCTTCGTATGAACATTATTTGCGGGAGCAAAAACGACTACTTTCATTCATGTTCACCGCCTTTTTTCAATTGCTCTGCCACTTTTTCTACACGAGATATCCAGCTATGGCGTTCAAGGGCCTTATCATTAATATTTTGCTTTAATTTTTTGTAAGTATCTATTTCTAAAGCATCGATGATACCTTTTGCAAAGCTTTCCGCGTTTGCTTCTGTGATAATTCCAAGCCCATCTTTTTTAATGAGTCGAGCATGAGCCTTACAATCTGTAGCCACAATTGGTAATCCATAGGATAAATACTCAAACATTTTAACAGGAACAGAAAAATCATGATACGTATTTCTCTCACGTGGAATGAGAGCGATTGCCGCGCTTTCATAAACATCTTTCAATTCATTTCCTGATTTATGGCTAATTGTAAGCCAATCTAAGCCTTCATACTGCTTTATATCCGTAAACCTCGCATACTCTTCTTTTCTGCAGACGAGCTCCAAATTTATTGTTCTTTCCTTATTAATAGTAGAAAAAGCCTCTAGCATTAATTTAATTCCGATTTGGTCGCTAATTGCACCAACATATATAGCTTTTGGAGGTATAGTTGAAGGCTGGTGATCTGTTTCCATCCTATCCATCCCAGGAGGCAGTTCATCCGCTTTTCCTTTCCAACCAACAAATTCATTCATTTCCAAAGAAGGTAAAAAGAGACAATCAACTGTATCGCCATATACTTTTAATTCTTTTCTGTAAATGAATCTCATAACCGGAGTTAATAAGCTAAGATTCCAAGGCGGACTATACATATCGTCAAATTGCCAATACACGTCTCGATAAAAAAGGCCAATTGGGATTTTAGCCCTTTTTAAAAATTTCCAAAACCGAATGTCCATAAATAGTCTGCGGGGGAGATGGTCATTATCGGTAAGCCAAAATGGCATCGTACTATTTTCCATATAACAAAAAAGGGCATCCTCCACTTTATACTCTTCTTTATATTTTCTAATCAATTCCTTACGTTCATTGGAATTCCCACTGATTACGTAAATTGCCACGCTTTGCTTTTCTCCATACTTCTTAAAAGCCTCAACAATTCGCTTAGGACGAACTCCTGAACCACTTTTAGGATTCTCCTGCAAAGCATAAGGAAAATATACTATTATATGCTTCATTTATTTTCTCCAATCTTTTTCATCTCTTTCGATTATACATGAACATTACTATGAAAAAAACTTATACAAATGTCTACATTTTTTTTCCAAAGCATAAAGGTCATTGCGCATGTAATATGGAAGGCCCTTCCAAAGAATGGTATACTAATATAAAAATATATTATAAGGAGATATCATGAAAAAAAGTAATTTACTAAGTTTAGTGGCAACAATTTTGTTTTTAGCAGTATTAAGTAGTTTTGCACACATGACCTCCGCTCAGGAAATTAAAGAACTTCCCGTGAAAGAAAGAAAAGCATTATTAAATGAAGCTGCCATTAAATACGGAATTCCTCCCGAGATACTAAAGGCAATTGCTCTCGCTGAAAATAGTATGAGCCAATTTGAAGGAGATGGAGTCACTCCTAGGGTTAGTAAGGATGGTGGTATCGGCATACTGCAGGTGACATTGACTGAAGAGGAAATGCGCAGAAAAAATATAAACATCGAACTCCTGAAAAATGACACAGCCTATAACATTGATGTAGGGGCACAGATTTTATTAGAAAAATGGAATAATCCAAATCTGCCACGTATTAATGATAAGGATCGCAATAAAATTGAACATTGGTACTTTGCGGTGATGGCTTATAATGGCTTATCCAAAATCAATGACCCGGGAATTAATGGAAAGAATGCATATCAAGAAAAAGTGTTTCAAATTATTCGAGATTTCGCTCTACTTCCATTAGCGGAAATTCCAACTATTCAACTAAACTATCAAGCTGGCTCTAATATTATATATTTCCCTCCAGGTATTCATTATAATTGGTCAAATGCCAATACTCCATCACCTACCTTAACGCTTAATAAGGGGCAGAGAGCTATTATTTATAATAAAGAGGGACAAGAAGTAAACATTAGAACTAATCCAAATGGTACAATTATCGACTCTATACCAAATGGCATGGCTTTTCAAATCAAGGATATTGAAGAAACAGATTATATATATAATTTATATAACTTTTATAAAGTTGAAAATAATGATTATAAAGGTTATGTGGCATCTAGTTATTTAAGGGAATACTCGTTAATGATTATGAATAAGATACTCCCATCAAACCATAGGGAACCTATTGGAAGATTACATATACGTAGGGACGGGACGGAGTTATTAAAACTTGAAAACGGGCGATATGTAAAAGATAGGGACTTGGTTAAGGATGGTTTTTTAAGATTATATGGTGTTAAAGATGGATACTATGATGTTGGAAATCGCTATGTACGAAATGATGACAACCGTGCCTTGCCTCTTATTGGACGGGTTTTGATTTCAGGGAATAACGTCTATTTATACAAACGACTGGATAACGGCAAAGAAGAAAAAGTGCGGTTAGTTGAAAAAGGAGCAGGGCTGAGGGTCTATTCCGTTTCAGGAAAGGATTATAATGTAGGAAATGGATATTTTGTAAAAAAAGAAGCTAACACCAAATTTTATACAGGCTTTGTTGCTATAAAAAAAGATACTTATTTATATACTGTTGATGGCAAACCGTATACCAAGTATAAGGCAGGACAACAATTCCGCGTGTATGACATTGATGGTAATAAAATACAAGCAGGCGGAGGATTCTACTTTATCAACGATCAAAATGTTGAATACAAAGTTCATTAACTCTTATTGCCGAAAAAGAAGATGCTCTGAAAGATTGTTTTGACTTTCAGAGCATCTATTTTGTTTCTTTTAACATTCTATTGTTTTGAAGTTATTCTTTAATCATTTCTTACTCTTCTTCTTAATCGTTACCTTTTCTTCCGTTACGTTGCCACCAAGGTCAACTGCTTTGAAAATGAAGGTGTTGTCTCCGTCTTTTAACTGGAGTTCGATGTCGTCAATCGTCTTTTTGAATTCTTTCATACCATATGGCTCGGATAGTTCGTTTTTGAATACTTCGTTGCCATCGACGTAAAGACGGATTGCATCGAAATTATCAGTGATTTCAGCTGAAACTTTGATGGTATCTTCTTCAACGCTGTTTTTAGCCTTTACTTTTAACTTTGGCTTTGTTGTATCAACGAAGAAGCGGCGGGCGATTTCTGTTTCATTGCCGGCATTGTCTACCGCTTTAATTTTCGCTGTGTAGTAGCCGTCTTTTTTGTAATTCATTGTGATGGAGAAATCGTATTGATCTTTTTCCGCATTATATGTGAGCTTTGCTTTTTTACCATCAACTGTTACTTCTTTAACGCCTGACTTATCTTTTACATAGCCCGAGAACTCGATGTTACTATTTGAAGCAACGCCAAGGAATTCAGGAGTTAAAAGATGAAGATCTGGTACAGTTACGTCTTTTCCTTCACTTACTGCTTTCTCAGATTTATTTCCAGCGTAGTCAACCGCTACAACTGTCAGTGTTTGTTCAGGATTTAAGCGTTTTGTAAACTGGTGCTCTGTTTCACCATTTGTGTACGGCTTATCAAGGATAGATTTACCGTCAACGAGCACATCCCAGTATGCAAGTCCGCTGCCATTTAGCTCGTCTGCAGCTTCAACTGTTACTTTTTGCGTATCCGCATCGAAGCTAGCATTCACTTCTGGGGCAGTTGTATCAAGCAATACAGGTAATTCGATGGATTGCCATTTCGCACCTGGGAAATCGATTACGGCTTCTACTTGTAAATAGTATTGGCCTTCAGGCGCTGTTACCCCATTAATTTTCCCGTCCCATGCACGTAATGAAGATAAAGAATACATCGGTGCTCGTCCACCGTCGTAATAATTCTTCTTTACTTCTGATTCAGTTGTGATTGTTCGAACAACTTTCTTGTTAGCATCAAGCACGTTGAACTTTACTTCTTTTGCATTTCGCAGGAAGGACAAGATGATGAGAGCATCGTCCTGTGTTCCATCTCCATTTGGCGAGAAGGCAATTTTCTTTGGATCTACATCTCCCGTGTTCAAATCTTCTCCAAGGAATCCATAGTTGTTTTTTCCATTCGATGTGACAACTCCCGTAAAACCATAGTATGTGTCGTTATCCCACATTGGCTTGTCAAAAATCGGAGCTTTATCCCATTCGCCTTTAAAACCTACGTACGGAACTGATAATTCTGGATTTTGGTCAGTTGGATCGGTTAATGTAACGAAGCCTTCTAACCAATATCCGTTTGTGAAATAGTTATTTAATGTCGCATTAACTGCACTGACGTCAACCGTGACGGAAATGTTTGCTTTTCCTTTCGCAGGAACCGTTACTGAGCTTACTTCTTTACCATTAACGGTCGTTTCAGCTATTCCTTCAAGGTCCAATGCTCCGAATAAATTCGGGGCGACTAAAATGTCTGAGCCGTTTCTAACGAATTGATCCGTTTGGACATTCGCTTTCACTTCATACGTAACATCTTGGTCAGAGAAGTTTTCCGCTACAAGTGCAAATGTAACCTTATTTTCCGTTACTTGTTTTAATGCAACTTTCGCTTCTTTAGTTATTGCTTCTGTCACCATAACAGGTGTAGAAAGTGCGGCATGAAGCTGCATTAATCCGGCACCTTGACGACGAGGTGACACTTTCGCATCGTCAAAATCAACTAGTTTGGCTGTGTTCATAAGAATATTTTTAGCTCGTAAAATTCGGTCCGCATTTTGAAGTCCGAATTCTTCTTCCACACGTTGCAAGACGAGAGCACCGCCTCCTGAAACATGTGGAGCAGCCATTGATGTACCGCTCATTAATCCATATTTATTATCATTTAATGTAGAAAGAATTTGTCCACCTGGCGCTGTAATTTCTGGTTTGAAATCAAGGTCTGGTGTCAGCCCCCATGAAGAGAAATCACTCATCAGTCCAGCAGATGGGTTATCGATTTTCGTTGATTTTCCGTTAAACGTAACTGTTACTGCTTGTCCACTTTTTAATGCAACGGCTAATTTGTCACCATCGCTTTTTAGCATGAATAATTGTGGAATGTTGATTGCATCATCTGTTGCCATATTGACAATGCCATCTGTGTTATTGTAAATGATGACGCCCTCAGCACCAGCAGCTTGTGCGTTCAATGCTTTTTCTGTAAACGCGATGTCTCCACGTTGAACAAGCGCAAATTTACCTTTTACATTTTTACCGGCAAAATCTCCAGGTTTCCCTAAGCCGGCTGCAACAACCTCGAATGTATTTTTTACAAAATCATTCGGATGCGTTTTGCTTGCGGATAGGAATGGAGCTGAACCTTCAGCACCATCGATCGCATATTGGAGTTCATCCACTTGCATATACGAGTTCTCAAACGATGCTACTTGCAAAGAATCATATGATACTCCTGGCGCTCCGCTTACTCCGTAATCAGGGTTTGAAGCGAGTGGATAGTAGTATCCATCACCAAACAATGCGGAGTTTCCAGCAGAAATGGACATTAGCACACCGTTATCAACTGCGCGTTTCACCGCTTGTTGTTCGGGAGATTCTGGGTCCACGAAACCTGCAGTCGAACCGAGGCTCATATTCAACACATCGACTCCAAGCTTAATCGCATCGTCGATCGCTTTAATGTAAATGTCTCCATATGTAGACTGCATTTCCGGGTCATTTCCGAAAACTTTTAACGCAAGAAGCTGTGTTTCTGGAGCAATCCCTTGGATGCCGCCATTGTCTTCATCTCCGTTAGCTCCGACTGTTCCGGCAACGTGCATTCCATGCATAGACGCTTCTGCATGAATTTCACGGATTTCGTTATTTTCATCCATATAGTTATATCCATATGGAACTTTATCTGTGTAAAATTTCCCTGGCAACCCGTCTTCAGTAACGACTTCGTTTACTTTCTGTTCGGTTAGTTTAGCGGTGCTAGGATCAGATAAAATCATGTCGTGATGGCTAGGGTCGATTCCTGTGTCGATGATTCCAACGACCATCCCTTCGCCTTTAAAACCATAGTCGCGCCATGCTTTTTGAGCTTCTACTAATTCCTTACTATATTTCATTTCAGGTGTTGCGATTGGCCGCTCGTATTCGTTTACGATATGGACCGATTTTACATCTGGAATATTTTTAATGAGTTCAATGTCTTTATGCTTAATTTCAGCACTAAATCCATTTACGACTGTTGTAAATTCTTTTAAATATTTTGCCTGTACATTCTTTTCTTTCATTTTTTCTTTTACAGCTTTTTGTTGCGCTTTGGCGTTCTTTTCAAGCTGCTTTTTTTGCACTTTGTCGAGTTTTTCAAATTTGACGCCCTTTTTCGTCGCTATTTCGATTGGGGCTTCCTCTTTCAACTCAACGATGACTCTTTGTTCCTCGTTAGGGTCTACTGTTTGCTTTAGTTCTTCTGTGACTGGTTGAGTCTTCTTCAGAGATTTTTTCGGAACATTTACTTCTTGTGCGAATGATAGATTTCCGAAAATCAAAAGAAAGATAAACAGAAGAATGGCGCTTCGTTTGAACATAATTTTCCCCCATTCTAGATAAGTTCTACCAAAATACTTATGGAAGCGAAATATTCTGATATTTTAATAGTAATGTGGCGAAGAATGAGAGAACAGTCCTAAAAGTCATAGGCGAATGGTCACTATTGGAGGAGATTAGAGAGATTCTCCGAATCTGGATAGCGCGGCTAGGTGTCATCGAAAAAGTCACGAAATGTGACAAAAGTTGTTTTCTGTCACGATTTGTGGCAATATATGGCTTTTTTATAGAAAAATGGGTTAAAATAAAAGTAGAGAGATGATAAGCAGGTGATTTTCTATTGATCTATCAAACATCTATTTTTAAAGGTTTATTTTATCCACTTAGAAGTTTTTTTCAATTACATAAAGCCGAAGCAATTTATGGATTGAATATTCGTTTGTTTTGGCTGTTTTTTTCTAGTAGTATTGTTTTTTTAATCTCTGGCTCATTTGGAATTGGATCGCACGTTCTTTCCCCTGAACTTGCACTGTCTTCCAGTTTGCAATATGAAACATTGAAAAGTTATTTTATAATCGGTCGTGTTATCCTCGGATTGTTGTATACGGGCTCTATCATTTTTTTCATCGCCCTTTTCTATTGGACGTTTTCTGATACCTTTTATAGGAAATTTATTGTGGTTCAAGCTTTTTGCTTGCCGATTTTACTGGTAGAACAAGTTACATATATTATCCTTGCTGTTTTTTTTGACTTGCCTTGGTTTTCTTCTCCACTTTCTTTAGGCGTTATCGCTCAATACATAACGAAAATTGATTATTTCATTTATTTACTCGGTTCCATATCTATCTTTAAGATTTGGGTTGTAGTCGTGCAATACCGCGGAGTTCGTACCTTAATAATGCTATCACGGTTGAAAAGTGCTTTATTAGTTATTTCTATTAACCTACTTTTTTGGGCATTGACTGCTGTTTTAGCTTTGATCAATTTCAATACTTTTTTGTGAAGTGTGGTGATGTTCGTTGAAGGTGTATCGGAGACGGTTAGTAGTAGTCGGAATTATTGTTTTAGTACTTGCATTCAATCTCGTTTTGCTTGTGAAAAATGGGAGCAAGGCGGAACGTTTGAATTATATTTCGAACTGGAAGGAATTGACTGCTGGTGATTTAGTAAAAACACTTCAGAAAGAAGGAGTTGTTGCTCCCTCTGAAAGGTATCCTGTGTTCGTCGATCCTAATTTACCCGTCAAGGAGTTTTTAGTGAAAAAAGGGGACAAAGTGGAAAAAGGCACCCCTTTATTTGAATATGAAACATTTGATTTAGATGCACAGATTGCACTGCTTGACGCAGAGATCACTCGTTTGAAGTCGGAAAAGGCTAGCATTAAATCTTTTGTAAGTGATTTGAAAAAAACCAAAAGTTCACTAGCGCGAGATAGATCGTATGTGAGGCCTGTTTTTGGAGGCGATGCCGATTCTGATGCAGTCTCTGAGACTATAGCAAATGCCGAAGTAGCAAGACAATCGAGGGAGCAAGCTGCTGAGACTCGAAGTATAGAGCAATCCATCGCTGAGAAAGAATTAGATTTGAAAAAAGTCGATTTGGAAATAGAAATGTACGAGGAACAGCGTGATGCAGTGGAAAATGGACGCAGCGGCTTAACCGTTTTAAGTGCGTACGATGGAATCGTTGAAGATATCTCGTTTGAACTGAATAACCCGGTGATCACAATTGTGTCGGAGAATCTTTTCGTGGAAGGGCGTTTAAGTGAGTCGGAAGTTGCCGATGTCGAGGAAGGCATGCGCGTTGACGTACATTCTCATTTATTTAAAGGTAAACTTATTGGAGAGGTAGCGACTGTTGATGAGCTTCCAGCTGAACAGCCAGCTCTAGAACGGGCAAGTCTCTATCCGTTTACTGCAGTTTTCGACGCGGCAGACGTTCATTTGTATGCCGGCTACCATGTTCAGACAGATATTGTACTGGATGAGGCATTAGACGTACCTGTTGTTCGATCTGAGAGTGTTCTCGTTAAGGGAGAGAATTCCTATTTATGGGTCTTAAACCGTGAAGGAATGGTTGAAAAAAGAAAAATGAATATGGGCTTGCAGCTGGGAAATCGCGAAGAAGTGAAGAGCGGAGTTGCACTTGGCGAAATCTATGCAAAGCACCCAAAAGAAGTTGACCGAGCAGGAAAATTCATCACTCCCTTTAAAAGTGACAAGCACCTCTTGGCACAGTGGGAAAAAGATAGTTTTAGAAAAAAGTTAAAAAACGTTCTTGTTGGGATTTTGCAGAGGTGAGTAGAAAAAACTATTCGAGAGCGAATTATGAAATTAGCATTTACATAGAAAATAGCCTACACCGAAGTGCAGGCTATTTTTTATTGCTTCGGAGGCCATGAATCGCTTGGACCTCGGTCATCTCTAAAATCATTGTCATCTTCTATGTCCGTTGGTTCTGTAAATCCAGGGTTTGGCTCAGTGAAATTTGAATGGTCTGTATTCGTTGAAGCAGGTTTTTTCGACTTATCCACATCGGTCTGTTCAATCGTTTTATCCAATTTTTCCAAGTAGTTTTTTGCGAATTCTTTTCCTCCAAGGCCGAATGATAAGCCAAAGGCTAGAGCAAGTCCACCTAAAATCAAGATAAACGCTGAGTTGACGATGGTTGCGGCAACGCCGAGCTGATCTAATGCCATAAATATAGCGAGTGCAATAATCGCATATTTCGCTACTGCTGTAATCAATTTAAAGCTTGGACCTGTTAAAATATTCGATAACACTTTATCCACAATATTGGCAACGATGAGTCCTAGCGCCAATATGATGACGGCTGCCAGCACTTGTGGCAAATAGGCGGTGATAGCCGTTAACATGAGTACGAGAAAATCAAGTTTAATTAGATTTAAGGCCTCTATCGTAATGAGAAATACGATGAGAACTTGAGCAATATAACCAACAAGTTCGGACATGAGCATCCCGTTAGCCCCTGGCTTCCAGTTCCCCACTGCCAGATTGCGCGTCAATGAATCAAATCCTACTCTTTGCAAGAGTTCTGCTACGATATGGCGTACCCATTTCCCTAACCAGACACTCAAAGCAATAAGAAGTACGGCGATGACCAAGTTCGGAATCATCGTCATAATATCGTTCAACATGGCAACTGCAGGATCCGTGATAGCACGGATATCGAGTTGATCCAGTGCTGAAATCACGATTGGAATCATAATTAAAACGAATACGATTGTTCCAATAATAGATGAAAGTGATGTAGTTCCTAGTAATTTTTGTAACCCAAGACGGGATGCTAGTTTTTCGGTTCCAACTGTTTTTAGCAAGCCTGTCACGAGGTCGCGAATGATTTTTGCTACGAACCAGCCTATTAGAAGAATTAAGGCAGCTGCGAGCAGCTTTGGAATGAATCCAAGAATATTTTCAAGCATTCCTCCGAACGGTCCCGACACACCGTGAATGTTCAGTGCTGCCAACACTCCAGGAATAAAGAGGAGCATGACGAGGTAAAAAACAATTTTTCCTGCTGTGTAAAGGAACTTTCTACTATCAGTACCTGACTCAGCCACATTCATTTTTTGCATCAATGACGTTACATTGGCTTTTTCTCCACCTTTTATAATAAGCACTTTTAAAAGGGTGGCGATGACATAAGCCATTAGCAGAATGAGCGCTGCTTTTAAAATAGCAGGAACGAAGGCGAGCATCGTTGCAAACATTCCGAGGAATGGCGAGGTGATCGCTCCAAGATTCAACAAGTGGAAAAATAAGATAAAGACGAGCACAAGTAAGATGTAATAGACAATTTTTCCAATTAGTTCATTTGTATTTACGCGCCTTGCTGGTTTTGCTGTGCCGTCTGGATGTTGACTTACGAAAAGTCTTTCTTCCCAGTTTGTTTTTTTCAACCCTTTTTCTACTGCTTTTCCAATTGCTTTAGCAATAATCCAGCCGATTAGCAATACAATTAGAGCCCACAATAAATTCGGTAGTTTCGAAACATAGATAGAGGCCCAATTGTAGCTTGAATCAAATGGCATCTGTAAAAAACCTCCTTTTCTTAATCCCTTTTCCTATACCTGTTAGAAGGAGGATTTAAACCAGACATATGATGACTACTATTGGTATATTGGATTTAATAGCAATCATTTAATTTGAAGGGATTTACTAATTATGAAAAGGGTTATCGATCGTTTAAAAACCTATGCGAGAAAATTAAAACAAGAATTATTCGTCCTTTATTTATCGTACAAAGACGATAGAACCCCATGGTATGCCAAAGCTGTTGCCATCTGCGTTGTTGCCTATGCTTTTAGCCCGGATTTGATCCCCGATTTTATCCCGGTGTTAGGATATCTTGATGATTTAATACTACTTCCATTGGGTATAACGCTAGCTTTAAAACTGATCCCATCTCAAGTTAAGGAGGAAAATCGGCAAAAAGCGGAAGAGTTGAAAAAGGAAGGTAAAAGAAAGAATTGGCTCGTAGGCATTTTTTTTATTTTTATTTGGATCTTTCTTGTGGTATGGATTGGAAAATTGACTATTAACGTATTTTCCTCAGTTCAACCAAGCTTTGTTCCCTACCTCTAATGAAAACAACCATTTCACGATTTGTCCGCTTATCCCTAGTTCGTTTCTTCACAACCTACATAAAATGTATTAACCATTCGAAAGGTGGTGGTGTTATGGGATTCTACGGCGGATGTTGTGGCGGACGCGGCTATGGCGGCTACGGCGGCGGCTATGGTGGCGGAATGGGATTTAACTTTGCTTTAATCGTTGTACTCTTCATCCTTTTGATTATCGTCGGTACAGCGTTTGTTTACTAAGGCTCTTTTCCAAATTTTGTAGCATTTTGATGGTTAAAGTAGTATTGATTGAAATTAGCCTTTGTAAAAAAGCAAAGAAAGTTGCAACTAGTACGTTAGAGCATTTAACACTCCCTATAAGGGGTCCATTCTCTTGCCTAACACAGAAGAGCGCTTATCCGGGCGCTCTTCCTCTTATTTCAAGGGGTTTGATTTATCGGAAATACATATAGAAGATCATCTACATTTTCTCTAATACCACCCGTTCGTTCATATAGTTTTTTGGCCGAAGTGTTGGAGTCGTTTGTTAATACAAACATTTCGAAGCAATTCTTGTGTGCGGCAATATCTTTTAGACGTTCAATTAACGCTGAACCAATTCTCCTATTCTGATATTCTGGCAATACATCTATGGAATATAAGAACAGCATTCGTTTTTCGCTTGATATGGAAGACAAAATATATCCATACACTATTCCACATGCTATACCTTCCAAATAAGCAATAAGTAGAATATTCCCCTCATTATCGAAAAATGTCTCATTAACCTCTACTTCCTCTCCCCCTACTTTTGTAAAAAAATGAGCGATAATATCTGTATCCTCAACACCCGCGTTCTTAATTTCCACTTCCATTAATTTTCCCCCTTCCTACAAAAAAAGAGTGCAAAATCATGATGACTTTACACTCGGTTTTTGAACCTGTCCCTTTTGGACCCGTCCCCAATTAATAATTATTTTAATTTGGAAGCTGCGGCTTCGTCTACGATGATGGTTACGTTTGGATGGTTTTGTAGTACGGATGCCGGGCAATCCTCTGTTACTGGGCCTTCTACCATTTGTTGGATGGCATCTGCTTTTGATTCGCCAAATGCGAGTAAGACGACTTTTTTAACTGCCATGATGGAGGCAATTCCCATAGATACAGCATGTGTCGGAACGTCCTCTTCCTTTTCAAAGTAACGTTTATTAGCATCTTTTGTTTCTTGTGTTAATTCAACAACATGGGTTTTTGTGCTAAACGGCGTTCCAGGCTCGTTGAAACCGATATGTGCGTTTGTTCCAATTCCGAGAACTTGGATGTCAACTGGATGATCGGCAAGGATTTGCTCGTAGCGATCACATTCTGCATCTAAATCCTCAGCCATGCCATTTGGTAAAAAAGTTTCTTTAAAATTGAGTGTGCTGAACAGTTCTTGCTCCATATAATAGTGATAGCTTTGGGGGCTATCTGCAGGTAAACCTACATATTCATCCAAGTTCACTGTTGAAACGTCAGACACATCCAATTTTGCTTCGCGCATTTTTGCGTATAATTTTAGTGGAGTTCCACCTGTAGCAAGTCCGAGCGTTTTGATTTCTCCATTATCAAGTCCAGCTTTAATAATCTCAAATGCTTTTTCTGATCCTTCTTGATCGTTTTTTACAACAATAATCTCCATTCTTATCCTCCTAATTCATAGCCGACTCCCAGTCGGTATGTTTTCTCTACTTGCAAATCTTCATCCATAATGACAAAGTCTGCATCATTTTCTGGCATTAACAATCCTTTTTGCTCGAGATTGAATTCACGCGCTTGATTGCTGGATGTCATTTGTACAGCCTCTGATATCGAACATCCTGTAAAATTCATGATATTTCGAAACGCTTCGTCCATTCGCAGAACACTTCCTGCGAGTGATCCATTTTCAAGACGAGCTTCACCATCTTTAACGATCACTTTTTGACCGCCGAGATCATATTCACCAGGTGCCATTCCTTTTGCCATCATTGCATCAGATATTAAAGATATTTTTTCAGCGCCTTTTAAACGGTATGCCAAGTCAATCATATCTGGTGTAATATGGATTCCATCTGCAATGATTTCAACTTGTATATCATCTTTTAGCAATGCATGGCCCGCAACACCAGCTTCTCGATGATGGAGACCGCGCATCCCATTATACAAATGCGTCGCATGTGTCGCAGCACTATTACGGAGTTCTTCTCTTACAGCATCGGAATGTCCGACAGATGGAACAATCCCTCTTCCGACCATCACTTGTTCAAATTCTTCTCCGCCAGGTAATTCAGGAGCATACGTGACAAGCTTAATCTGTTCGCCAGTTTCCCCATGCCATTTTAAAAATAATTCAATATCTGGATCGGTTATGTATTCAGGCGGCTGTGCACCCGCACGTTTCACATTAATAAATGGACCTTCCAGATGCACGCCTTCAATCGACGCACCTTGATCCATCGCAATCTTTACTGCTTTTAATGCATCCGAAATTTTATCATGATCTTGCGTAATCGTTGTCGCAAAAAATGACGTTACCCCTTCAGACAGCATTTTTTCACTTAGGTATAGCATCTTTTCAGGGTCTGCATCCATCGCATCTACACCATAGCCACCGTGAACATGGATGTCTATCATTCCAGGAATAATGATTTTTCCTTCAGCGTCAGTTACAATTTCCCCTAGTTGCTTTTGATAAGAATCCATCTCACCTACTTGAATTATTTTCTCGGCAAACCGTATGTACCCGTTTTGAATAGGACGTTCCATTCCTCCAGGATAGATTGTGACATTTGTTATGACTTGCGTTTCCAAAATATTCACCTCTCATATAAGACATTCGCTTTCATCAGCTAGCTCTATTATAAGTCTCCTAAGTGGTAATGACAATTGGAAGGGGGATGGATGGGGATATTAGCACTTACACTGTATGGATTGGATTCTTTGAATGCTACAAACGGACAGACTATGCGTTTTTTGAATGGGTACGGGCTCTTTGGAACGTTCAAAAGGACAGCTTTCATAGTTTTCGCTTGGTTAAGGGCTCTTTGAACGCTTTAAACGGACATCCAACGCGGTTTTCACTTGGATACAAGCTCTTTAATCATATCAAACGGACAACAACTTTGCTTTTCGTAGGACCTAAGCACTTTGAAAAGTTCAATCCAAACAATTCAAGAAAATTCATTTGAATGGACATTTAAACGTATCATCGTGACTTCTAAGACGGATTCTTCGCGTGGAGGGCACGTTGAGTGCTTCATTGTAACCCACAGACGGTTTTTTCGTGATAAGAGGCACGTTAAACCGCATCTCCCTTTTTATCAATAAAAACAAAAAATCCGCTAGGCAAGTAACCTAGCAGATAAGGGCTGTATAATTCTTCTTGCACCTACGTAGCGGGATTTCCAGTAATACGGATCATTAATATCTGTGATAGCAACGCCTTTGCCCGCGGAATGAATGAATTTGTTGCCTCCGATATAAATTCCTACATGTGAAATGGGCTTATTCGTAGTTTTGAAAAATACTAAGTCGCCTGGTCGGAGGTCATTTTTTTCCACAGCTATTCCTTTTTTGTATTGTTCCGCTGCAGTACGCGGTAAAGGAATGTCTTGTTGTTTAAATGTATATGATGTAAATCCGGAGCAGTCGAATCCTTTAGGGGTTGATCCCCCATATACATATCTTATTCCTATGTATTCCTTCCCTTTACTTATAATAGCACTAGCGGAAGATATTTTTGTAGCTGCACTAGCAGCATCTGGTTGGATAACGAACATAGTGAACATGACTACGGCAAGTAACGACAACAACGATTTTTTGAAAGTTGACATGTACTCGTTTTCCCCCGTTTATTTTTTAGTCCCTCCACTTATGTTTTTTCCTAGTATGTTTGTAAAAAAATGATAGCACATGAAAAGATTAAAATAATTTACACTTGCGTAACATTATTATTTCAGTGTTGTCACAAAGTCAATGATCATCGTCTTTTAGACTATATTCGACTCTTTCACAAAAAACAAAAAATCCGCTAGGTATTGTACCTAGCAGATTATCATTATAGGACTCTTTTCGCTCCAACGAAGCGGGATTTCCAATAGTATGGATCATTTATATTCGTGATGGCAACACCTTTGCCGGCGGAATGGATGAATTTGTTGTCTCCTATATAAATTCCTACGTGTGAGACAGCCTTATTTGAAGTTTTGAAAAATACTAAGTCCCCTGGTTTGAGATTATTTTTACTCACTGCTGTTCCTTTTTTGTATTGCTCCGCTGCAGAGCGCGGTAATGTCATCCCTTGTTGCTTAAATGTATAGGACGTAAATCCGGAGCAGTCAAATCCTTTCGGAGTAGATCCTCCATACACGTATTTTACTCCTATATATTTCTTTCCTTGGTTGACGATCGCACTAGCTGATGGCTTTTTTACTGCTGCACTGGCAGCCTCGGGTTGAAACGCGATCACAGCGAACATGACTAAAGCAAGCAACGACAACAAAGACTTTTTTACTACTGTCATTTTAATAGTTTTCCCCCGTTAAAATAGTCTATATTTTGTAAATCTCACTAAATTTAGTTATTATTGGTAACTTTTCTAAGAAAATCATAGCACAAAATATTGTTAGTTTATTTTACATTTACGTAACATTATGATTGCGCCATTGTCACATAATTGTAATTTTCCTTCACTATTAGACATTGATATAATCCGTTCTTCCTATAAAATGTAAATTTATGACATAAACATTAAAATCATGTTACAATTTGTAATATCTTACAATTAAAGTGCAAAATTATGGTAAAATTACCTAAATAAAAAGGGATCTAGGGGGATTTTAATTCAATGCATAAAAAAGTAGTGACAACTGCAACTGCTGTCTTTTTGGCTGCCTCTTTCACTGGAACTGCTTCTGCGGCAACTTATGAAGTTAAAAGTGGAGACTCTCTTTGGAAAATTGCCTCGAGTTATAATACAACGGTCAATCAATTAAAAGAATTGAATCAATTGAAAAGTGAATTAATATATCCAAAACAAATTTTACAGGTTTCTTCAGAAGATGTTAAAAAAGAGCAAGCGAAACCAGCTGCTCAACCAAAACCTGCATCTAAACCTGCTCCTGCTCCTCAAGCTGCAACGTATACAATTAAATCCGGAGATACTTTAAGTAAAATTGCTTCTAACTATAAAGTTTCGGTCGCTCAATTATACGAATGGAATAATCTTAAAAACGACTTGATTCACCCAGGACAAGTGTTGAAGATCTCCAACAGTAAGTCAACTGTGTCTGCGGATCCTGCTCCGAAAACGGAAACGGTAAAAAACAATAACTCCGTTCCAACTACTGATACATACAAAGTTGTTTCTGGAGATTCACTTAGTAAAATTGCCCTTAAATATGGCACAACAGTCAACGAACTTAAATCATTGAATGGTCTTACTTCCGATATGATTCGTGTTGGACAAGTATTAAAGGTAAATGCAAAGGCTACGACTGAATCTAAACCGGCAGAAAAAGTCGAAGCTCCTAAAGTAACTGACGATGTTTCAGCCATTATTAAAATTGCTAAAAGCTCTATTGGTACAAAGTACGCTTGGGGTGGTACGACACTTGCTGGATTTGATTGCAGTGGGTTTGTCTACTATGTGTTCAATCAAGCAGGAAAAAAGATTGCACGCTACGGTACGGACGGATATTATGACCGTTCTTATTATGTAAATAAACCCGAGCCTGGAGATCTCGTATTCTTTGAAAATACGTATCGTGCTGGAATCTCCCATATGGGAATTTATCTTGGCAACGATGAGTTCATTCATGCAAATGATGGTGGGGTTGAAATTTCCAGCTTAAACACACCATATAATAAAAGTAAATTCAACGGCTTTAAGAGATTTTATTAATATTTTCATATTTTGGTATAAAAACCGTCTTCTTGACGGTTTTTTTATTTGTCCAAACCTCCTCTCTCCAAAATCAACCCGTCATAGTGACAAATTGATGGAAATAGCGATATAATAAGGTTTTGGAGGTTTATTATTATGTATAATCAACAATTACTTCAACATATACAATCTTATAGCCAAGAACTTAAGAGCTTGCTTGATCCTAGGAGCGAGGTGCATGAAAAGCTCATTCAAAAAGGGATGATCCTTTTTCGTCAGCAGCTTGTTTATGGTGTGAAATTTTCCAACGAAAAAGTGGAGGCGAAAGTTCAGGATGTCACGCCCGTGAATGTGGAAATGGTTTTTAGCCACCCGTCCAATAGTACTTGCACATGTCCTGAAGAGGGAATTTGCCGGCATCAAGTCGCCTTGTTTTTCACTGTTTTGAGCAGGACGCAAAGTGTCTTCTTATGGCTGCAGGAATGGAAAAGCCACTACCAAATCGCCGACGTGCTTTCTACTTTGCAACGTGGTTCTGATTTGTTGAAAAACATGCCTCCACAACTAGAAAAAGGGCCGGATCAATGGATTGAACGAATACGTAATGCCTATCAAAACACATCTGTTAAAAATTTTTATCAGCTTGAAGAATGGGCAAGAGTTTCTTATAAACGTCTACTTGGATTTGCGCCTGTAGAACGAGAATGGAAGCCTTTATTTCAGTTGTTTGCGGCATGCGAGTCGTTAAAAGTCATTAATTCGCTTGCCTCGGAACCGAAAAAAAGATCCCATTTACGGTCTTTCACAGAACAAATGCTTGAAGAAGCAGATGAGGCTTTGTCCAAACTAGCAACGACGGCTTCTCCATTTGCATTTGATGAGTATTTTCATTATTTACGTGAAAATAGCCAGAGTTTCTTGGAAGATGAAACGGTTTTTCCGACTGAATTTACTGATATTTACATGAAGCTCTGGTCTGAGTTATTTAAAAAGAAAAAAGAATTAATGCAGGAATGGAAGCATCTTAATGAAAAAATGGAGAAAGAGCATGACGAGCGAATCGACATTGCTTTTATCCATATCGCCATCCTATTAGGAGAAGACGATGCGGCGATAAGACAAATGAAAGAGCTTGGACAACAGATTGCTCCTTATGCTTTACGATGGATGAAATTACTGCAAAAAGAAAGACCCAAAACGCGGCTCAATCTTTATTTGCCTGTTTTCATTGATCAGATTACAACATTTATTTCCTCCTTGACCCACAGCTATGAACAAGCACAGTTTACAAGGGCGTTTTTTCAAATTTTAGATAGCAATGCCGCTTTGAATCTTGATTCATCCCTTTTAGAAAAGGTGTACATGAAATTACTGCCTTATAGCCGATTTCAATATAATGAATTTTTACTCGCAAAACAAGATTATAAAAAATGGGCGGAGCTTCAAGTTTATTCAAAAAATGGTATTGATTTTATTGATCGGCACACAATAGAGATTGTCGCAAAGCATGACCCTTCTGCACTCAAGCCTCTATACCACGAGTCGATTACCGCACTCATCAATAACCGTGGCCGTGATTCGTATAAACGAGCTGTCCGTTATTTAAAAAGGCTACAAAAGCTTTATAAAAAAGAAAAGAAACTAATGCAATGGGAACTTTATTTTTCAACATTGCTCGATAAAACAAAACGTTTGCGTGCATTTCAGGAAGAATGCGAGAGAGGAAAACTCATAAATGAGAATTCCAAATAGTTGAAAGGACTTAAATTATGATGAATCTTGAGACAATCCAACTTCATATTATCCCTTTGGATACAGGTTCATTTTTCATATACGCTACAAATGAGGTTGACCCTACTGCTTGGAAGCAACAGCTCTTTCTTTGGCATGAGGAAAGCTTTTATGGTTCTTTTATCGAAACGAGAGAACGAGATCACCATGTCGGGGTTGAAATTGATAGCTACGAGTTATTGACGCTGCTTGGAAAAGAACGGTTCAGTTCGCTCATTTCTTGGGATTGGAACGAACCGGGAGATGCCTTGCTCGCCGTTTCATCCGTCATTTTCGAAGCGATTCAATCAGGAAAATGGCATCCTCAGTTTACGAATGATGATGATTCGATTTTTACATGGAAGGTTCCTGAAATGATCTGGGATGAGTTTTCGGCTGATTTCTGGAAGCAGCCTTTTTACGAGGAATCGATGGAACAGTTCGTCTCCCGTTTTTTTCATCGTGCTCTATCCATCTACTTAGAACAAGGTCATGAAGGGGAAGCTGTTTCGAAAAAAATAGAGCAGCTTAAAAACAGCCCTCTATCGGCTGAGGAACTCGAAGCTTATTTTGATGAAGACCGCTTTCAAGAATGGATCAGTACAACTGAAGATGCTTTGCCGTTTGTACTTGGCATCCGTCTATCTGAGCCTGACGATGATCAAGACCCGTGGATTTTGGAAACGGTGCTGCGTGATGTAAAAAATCCGGAACGAATCATTCCACTCTCTGAACATAAACGTTTTCCAAAACGTTGGTTTTCATTTTTGGATTCTGTTTATGAGGAAGAGGATCGTTGGGTAAAATTATTTCCGTGGCTTAAAGGTGAAGATGGTCTCGTACGGGAACTTGATGAACCATTAGCGTGGAATTTCCTTACGGATGCAAGTGAAAAATTCCTTGCGCTTGGTGTTGAAATCCTCCTTCCTTCCTGGTGGGAAGCGATGCGTGCTGCCAATATGACGGTTCGAGCAAGAGTAAAACAAACCGGAACGAATTACCGTCCATCCTTTGTAGGTCTTGATTCGATGTTGAATTTTGATTGGCGACTTTCGATGAATGGTGCCGACCTTTCTGAAGAAGAGTTTCACTCTCTCGTTCAGGAACAGAGAAGGCTTGTAAAAATTCGAGGTCAATGGGTAAAGCTTGATCCGAAAATGATTGCCCACATCCAAGCATTAATGGCTCAAGCACGAAAAGAAGGATTACGAGTTCAGGATATTTTTACATTGGGCGATGAAGAATATGAAACCATCGATCTTGATGAATATGATCCGCGTGCTTTTGCCAAAATCAAAATCGAACTTAATCAGTCGTTAAAAAAGATGCTGAGACAACTAAATACCATTTCTGAAATTCCTGAAATAAAAGTACCGACAACATTATCAGGGGAACTCAGGCCGTATCAACAGCTTGGGTTAAACTGGCTCGTGTTCCTAAGGCAATTTGGATTCGGTGCCTGCCTTGCTGATGATATGGGACTCGGGAAGACCATTCAGCTTATAAGTTACTTGCTTCATGTCAAAGAAACTGGATTAAACGACACCCCTGCTTTGATCATCTGTCCAACCTCCGTTCTTGGAAATTGGCAACGGGAATTAGAGCGTTTTGCTCCAAGTTTGAATGTCGTTTTACATTACGGTTCCAACAGAGCAAAGGAAGAAGCTTTTATCGGCATGACGAAAACAGCGGATATTGTGCTTACGAGCTACGGCCTATCCCATCTTGATTCGGAGGAATTCTTATCAGTAAACTGGAGCACGATTGCACTCGATGAAGCACAAAATATAAAAAATGCCGAAACGAAACAGTCGAGGGCCATTCGGAAGTTTAAAGGGACTCATCATGTCGCCTTAACAGGAACGCCGATGGAAAATCGCTTATCTGAGTTGTGGTCGATTTTTGATTTTATCAACCATGGTTATTTAGGGACGTTCGGCCAATTTCAAAAGAATTATATTTTACCGATTGAGCGAGATAATTCGGAAGCAAAAATTCATGAGCTGCAAAAGTTAATCAGACCATTTTTACTAAGAAGAACGAAAAAAGATCCTGAAGTAGAATTGAATTTACCTGATAAACTGGAGCAAAAGGAATATTGTGCATTGACAGCTGAGCAGGCGGCACTTTATGAAGATCTTGTTCAAGAAACGTTTGGTAAGATAGAGACTTTATCGGTATTCGAAAGAAAAGGTATGATTTTACAAATGTTGAGCAAGTTGAAACAGTTGTGCAATCATCCTGCTCTATATTTGAAGGAGGAAGTCCCAGAAAATATCGTGAATCGCTCTAATAAACTTGGTGCGCTAGTGGAATTAGCTGATTCTATCATGGCAACTGGAGAAGCTTGTATTATTTTCACACAATACATCGGGATGGGTGAAATGATTCGTAAGATATTAGAGGCACGTTATGAAATTTCAGTACCGTTCTTAAATGGAAGTATGCCAAAGGCCCAAAGAGATCATTATGTCAGCAGCTTCCAAGCAGGAGATTTTCCATTCTTCCTTCTTTCGTTAAAAGCTGGTGGAACTGGACTTAATTTGACGGCTGCAAATCATGTCATCCATTACGACCGTTGGTGGAATCCTGCTGTTGAAAATCAAGCAACTGATAGGGCTTATCGGATTGGACAAAATCGCTTTGTTCACGTGCATAAATTTATTACTACGGGGACATTGGAAGAGCGAATTGATTTGATGCTGGAGAAAAAACAAGCATTAAACGAAGAGATTATTCGAAGTGATCAATGGATGGCGGAGCTTTCAAATGAGGAATTGCATCATTTGCTGGCGCTCGCTTAGTTGGGAGGACGTCTTTTAATGAATCAACTCAAACAATTGCTTTCCACTTTGAAAAAGAGAGATGAATTGTTTCATCAGGAACGGGATGAGCTGCGGAATGATTTTTTACTCAGGGGAATTTGTGAGACTGAAGTGGATGGGCTACTTGACGACCCATCCCTCTTTCCTACTTCGTGGCTTCCTGAAACCTTGCGCTGGAAGTCACTAAGTGAGGCGGGAAACGTGCTCCCTGTTTTGCTTAAAGAAGCGGCACTGTATTTGGAGTGCGATGTGCCTCCACTTATTGAAAAAGAAGAAGCTGAAAAAATGATTCAATCCAAAAAATAGGGGCTGCCCACTTTTGCGAGCAGCCCCGTTCAATTGGAGGGATGCTAAAGCGAGGATGGATCAATGAAAGGCACATGGGGGAAAGAAAATTATTGTGCCATTATTTTTTTTACGAAGCTAGAATGATGGGTTTTAGAAAATGATTCCGTTTGCTGATTTTGGAGAAGGAATTCAAGTTGAGTAACTCTTTGTGATAATTGATGAATTTGTTGGTTGGCTTTTCCGAGTTTAAAGATGAGGTCTCCAATCAGTATTTCAATTGAATCGTTGTGTTGATTCGTTCTCAAAAATTCACCTCCTTTAAAGTTAACGCTTTCATTAGAATGGCAATAATTCCTTTTCATCTGTTTTCTCTTCTGCTGGGCGACTGCCCAAAAATTTGACAGTATCAGCGATGACTTCCGTGACGTAAACCTTTTTTCCTTCTAATCCGTCATAATTCCTCGTCTGGATCCTGCCCATGATGCCGATCAGCGAACCTTTGGTGCAATATTTTGAGGTGTTTTCTGCTGCTTTGTTCCATAATGTACATAATACAAAGTCAGCATCAAAGTCGCCTTTGGCATTACGGTAATGACGGTTAAGAGCTAGTGTTACATTCATCACAGGTGTCCCTTCCATTGTATACCGTATAACTGGATCTTTCGTAAGCCTGCCTACTAGTGTCACTTGGTTTATCAACTTTTTTTCAACTCCTTTTTTGCAGGGTATTCCCATCTTATAGCACATTAATTTTTGTGTAAAATGAGTGAGGTCTTCTTTTAATCTCTCTGTCATGACTAAAATCGACATAATCTATAGAGAAAATTCTTTTTTCAACACACCTCTTATTTGAAATTCAATTTTTACATTGTTTACACTTTTTTATTTAAGATGGGAAAGATGATATAATTTTATAAAAGAACGGCGTGGGGGCATGCTTAAATGAAAACTTTTAAAATTGTTGCTCTGCAAATTTACGAAGAAAAAAAAGCGACAGATATTCCCCTTAAAGATGGGTTGATCATCAATAAGGAAAATGAAGACGGATATTGGATCATTGAAGCCTTCGTGGACAAGCAGTATATCGGGCATTTTCAAAAAAGACATGAAAGCCAGGAACTTTTTGAAATCAGGGTTATCATTACTCACGCAGCTAACGATCCAGCACCTTTTACTGTAAAAGTAAATACTCTCCAAGTATTGGGAGAAAACATCAGTGTTTTATTCGAAGGCCGTTTGAGTAAACGACGCAATGAATACCCTGAAATGTTGCTGGATGACTTAATTAAAGAAGGTTTAAGTGGTGACCAGCTTATAGAGGAGTTTCGGAATCGGATGAAGAAAGGGCGAGACTATAAAGGTTGAACAACCAATAATTAATAATATATAAAAAAAGAAAGCAGGGTTTTTGTCCCCTGCTTATCTGTTGGTGTCCGTATTATTCATGTTATTGTTTGGATTTGTATCAGTATTATTATCCAGGCCATTGTTGTTGACTCCGTTATTGTCGTTGACACCATTGTTATTGTCTGGAGTAGTTGGAACATTTGTATCATTATTCGTATTCGGCGGAGGCGGTTCTTGGTTATTCGTTGCACAACCCACTAGTAGCATGGATGCTAATGCCATTCCTCCAATAATTTTTACTGCTTTTTTCATTTGGTAAGCTCCTTTCAGATTTTGACATCGCGATGAAAATTGACCCTGCGCATGGTCTGACCTTAGCTTTCCCAATTTCTCCAAAAACGTGCATATTTTTTTTCTACCAAAAAAAATAAAAAATGGTACTGGAATAATTGTCCCAGTACCACCTATATAACCTATTTTTTTCTTATATAAACATTTATTGTGACACAGTTTTTGCTTTAATCACCTTTTTTTCAAAACGCTCTGGATGAGCCATACGAATGATTGAAGGCCTGGCTAATCCTAACACCACACCTATAAGGAGAGCCGTAGACGCAAGCAATACCCACTGAGCCGGAAATAAGTCATAAAGAAATCCGTAGATCACCATTCCAAGCGGCAAAAGTGCCATCGCCATCGTTTCAAGGATGGAAAAAATTCTCCCTTTGTAATCATCATCAATTTGCTTTTGCATCATCACTTGGATTGGAGTATTCACAAGAATGATCATAGATCCGAATCCGAACATAAGAACAATATAATAAATGACGTTAAGATTGTAAGACATGGACATTAATAACGGCAGACCTGTTCCCCCCATAAAAAGCCCCATTGCAAGAATGCCTCTTTTTGATACGATAAGTGGATATTTTACTTCTTTACGGACAGAGAAGTATATAGACATCAGCAGCATCCCTAATGCGAAGGCTCCTTCAGTAAAGCCAAAATGCTGAGCAGCCATTTTTAATTTTTCAATGAGTACGTACGAATAACCCACCTCAAACGCCCCAAAACAGAAATTCACCATTAGTGCGATCCAAATGATGGCCATGATGACAGGCTGTGTTTTTAAATAAGCAAACCCTGCTTTCATACTTTGCCACATAGGCTCTTTTGCTTCTCCTTCTGCTTTTTCCTTCCGCTTTGCAAATAATTTAAAGTTCATCGTTGATTCAAGAATGACGGCAAAAATGGAAGCAAAGATATAAATAATTAGAAATACTGGAAGAGACACAGCTCCGTATAAAAGACCGCCAACTGCCGGGCTTCCGATTGAAGCGAATGAAATTGACATTTGGTTTAATGACATCGCTTTTTGAATTCTTTTTTCATCAACAAGTCCAGTTATTGAGGAACTAAATGTAATTCCTGAGAATATGGATGTCAATGACAGAATACATGTCGTTACATAGATTGCAATGAGTGAAATACCCACTGTAGAAGTGACGATTAACAGTCCACATATGGCTAAAGTTGTAGCGATTTGAGATAGAATAACAATCTTTTTTCTAGAGTAATTATCGGCAACATACCCTACAAATGGTCCAACCAATGTTTTGGGTAAAATATTACATATTAAATTTGTAGCAAAACTCGTTGCAGATCCTGTCGTCTGCAAAATATAAAAGCTAATCGCGAATGCGTATACATTTGCTCCAAATGTTGAAATTAGCTTACTCGTCGTAAACGTCCATAAGTGGTATGTTGCTCTTTTTAGCTTTAATGCCTCTTCCATGAAAACACTCCGTTCAAAAAAGTTTAATGTGATTAAACAAAATATACCACCTATTGACTTTCATTGCAAGCAAAAGTTTAATATAATTAAACTATATTAATGTAAGAGGTGTTGTAAAATAGATACTCTAGGTGAACGAATTAGGGATTTGAGAAAACAGAAGAAAATGACATTAGAAGGACTTGCAGGGACTACTATGACTAAGGGAATGCTTAGTTTAATTGAAAATAATAAGGCAAGGCCTTCAATCGAAAGCTTAACATATATTGCAGAGCAGCTTGAAGTTGACGTCTCTGTATTGTTGGGTGCGATCCCCCCATATCATTTTAGTGAAGTTCTTGAGGAAGTTGAGTTGTTATTTAATATTGAATTTGACCAAAAGACAGACGAATATAAAAAAATCATTTCAATTGTTGAACCATTGCTGGATAAACTTAATCAAGGATATGAATCGGCACGTCTTTTAGAAATCGTAAGTCGTTGTCTTTATCATGAAGGGATGGACGGATGGCAAGATACTTCTGATAAGGCTGCCCTATTATATGATCAGATGAACTTGGGGGCTAGACGTGCTGAAATAGGGTTGTTTCGTGCGATGATGAAATTTTCGGAACATGATTATAAAAAAGCATTAGAAATTCTACTCCGAGAGCGTACGGAAATTGAATCAAAATATGCCTATATTGATCCGATGACTCGTGTCGATTTAGACTTCCATGAAGCTATATTGCATTTTGCTGTGGGAGACTCGGATTCGGCTACTCACATTATGGAAAGTGCCATGGAATATTCAAAAGAGCACCGTATTTTTTTCCGGATTGACGATTTGTACAGAGTGGCGGCTGGACACGCTTTAATGTTTAAAAATGATGAAAAAAGAGTTTATTACTTACAAAAGTTAAGACAATACGGGGAATTTGCGGATGATATGAACTCGCTTATATTTTGCGATTTATTAAATATCGAATATCTAGTAATGAATCAATGTTACACAGCCGCCTTAGAAGAAATCGATTCACATTTAAAGGATCCTAGTTTGACTCAATTTTACGAACAATTCTTCTTTCTTGAAAAGGGAAAAGCTTTATTCGGGCTTCAGCAATATAAAAATGTTCTCCATTTGCTTGATAAAATCAATGTGCCATCCTTTGTGCATCATCCATTTGATTTATCTATATTTTATGTTGCAGATTCTTATAAAGCACGTTGTCATATGGAATTGGGAAATTTTGATAAAGCTTTGGCACTTGCTGAACTTGCGATTAAAAATATCAGTCCTATGCCAGACACTCCGTATAGAGATTTTAGTTTTGAAACGTATGAATTGATTAAGGAGAAGATGAGCGAAGGGAAAATATAGTGTTGAGATTTGTTATGGGGTTTCACTCTACATGTTTATGGTGGACGAATGGTGGGTGGATTTGTTACCTTTGTGATTATTTTCCAACTGTGGAGGGCACATATAATGCGATTGGTTACCTTCACAACCATCTTTCCTACCGTGAAGGGCACATATACAGTGATTGGTTATCTTCACGACCATCTTTCCTACCGTGAAGGGCACCTATACTGCGATTGGTTACCTTCACGACCATATTCCAAATCGTGAAGGGCACCTATATTGCGATTGGTTATCTTTACGACCATATTCCCCCAAAAAAATCCCGCTCCAAACTTACTTGTGAACTGCCCCGTAAATGTTAGACACTAAACTAACATTTACGGGGTGTTTTTATGTCAAAGTATACAATGGAAATAAAATTAGACGCAGTGAAACGTTATTTAAGTGGAGCTGATAGTTATAAAGATATTGCAGAAAGTATTGGTTCAACTAAGTCTCAAGTTATCAACTGGGTAAAGTTATTTGAGGCACAAGGAATCAAAGGTTTTGAAAAAGACTATACAGCTTACTCTATTCAGTTTAAACTAGACGTACTTAATTTTATGAACGAAACAGGCGCTTCTCTTCGAGAAACAGCGAGTAAGTTTAATATATCTTCTCCAAGTACTATTTATCATTGGGAGCAGATATTAAAAAAACAAGGGCTGGATGCGCTAGAACCAAGGAAAAAGGGGCGTCCATCCATGAAGAAGGAAACCAATAAAAACGAATTAAATAAATTGGCACCAGGTGAAGACTCAGTAGAAGCGTTACAAGCGAAAATCAAGCGTTTAGAAATGGAGAATGCTTACTTAAAAAAGTTGAATGCTTTAGTTCAGATGCAGGAAAAATTACAAACAAAATCAAAGCGCAAGTAATTTTTGAACTAAAGGATCAGTATGAAGTTGTGGATTTAGTTGAAGTCGCAGGCATTCCACGTAGCACGTACTATTATTGGGAAAAACGTTTAGATCAAGCAGATAAATATGGACAAGTAAAAGAAACAATCAAGATAATTTACCACGAACATAAAGGCCGTTATGGTTATCGCCGTGTCGCAAAAGAGTTGAGGAAACACGGTTATTCACACGATCCTAAAACAATTAATCGTCTAATGAATGAGATGGGCTTAAAATGTATGGTCCGCATGAAGAAGTATCGTTCTTATAAAGGGAACGTGGGTAAAATCGCGCCGAACGTGTTACAACGTGATTTTAACGCAGATAAAATGAATCAAAAATGGGTAACAGACGTGACCGAATTCCATCTATTTGGGGAAAAACGTTATTTGTCTCCTGTTCTCGATTTGTGCAATGGCGAAATTATTGCATATAAAGTCATGAATCGACCGGTCTATCAACTGGTGAGTGATATGTTAGATGAAGCGATTAAACGTATCCAACCAGAAGATAAAGTCATTCTTCATTCTGATCAAGGATGGCATTATCAAATGAAGAAGTATCAGAAAACATTACAAGAGCACCAGATTACACAAAGTATGTCCCGTAAGGGCAACTGCTTGGATAATGCCGTTATGGAGAATTTCTTCGGTTTATTAAAATCTGAACTACTGTATCTGCAAGAATTTGAAAGTATGGCGCACTTTGAAAAAGAATTAGAAGAATATATTAGGTATTACAATTACAAACGAATGAAGGCAAAATTAAAAGACTTGAGCCCAGTAGAATACCGAACTCAAGTCTTAGAAGTTGCCTAAAATTATTTGTCTAACTTTATTGGGTCAGATCACTTGCCATGTTTGAAGCGGGACTTTTTTTCCATTCATAAATTCCAAAATTATTTTAAAGCAAATGTAATTTCCGCTTCACACGCAACTTCTCCGTCTACGGTTGCGATCCCTTTTCCTCTTCCAATCGGGCCTTTTACGCGGGTGATTTCGACTTCCAGGCGAAGTTGGTCACCTGGTCTTACTTGGCGCTTAAATCGGCAGTTATCAAGACCAGCTAGAAAGCCGATCTTCCCACGATTTTCTTCCTTTTTTAGCATAGCTACGGCACCGACTTGAGCTAATGCCTCAACGATCAAAACACCTGGCATTACTGGAAAATCAGGAAAATGACCATTGAAAAACTCTTCGTTTGCTGAGACATTTTTTATCCCAACCACTTTCTGACCCTCTTCAATTTCAATAATTTTATCAACTAATAAAAATGGATAGCGATGAGGGATGATTTCTTTTATTTGTTGGATATCAAGCATGTTGCATCCTCCTTTTTTGTATAATAAAGGGCCACCAGCTTTGCTGATGAACCCATGTTGATGTTCCTTACTTTTTTTCCACAACAAGATCTACGATGTGAGTCCATGTTTCTTTTTTCAAAACGTCTTTTGGATTCTCACCGCCCATAACACCATAGCCGACCATTAAACCACCTATTAGGCTCCCGGCGACCAAAGCGATTACGAGGAAAAGACGCAGCCAAATTGGAATTAAACGAACTCGAATTCGCTTTGGAATCGCGTTCTTTTTAGCTTCTTTTCTTTCGGCTTTTTCCTCGCGTTTTTTCTTTTTTATATCTTCTCTCGATTGTACTTCTGCTTGGCTGATCTCTTTCGCCATATGGTAAACTCCTTTGCTCCCAAATGGCGCAGCCTTTTTCGCCTATTAAAACTGGGAGTATGAATAAATGTTTCTTTATCATATCACATTTTATCAAAATTGGTTGCGTTTTTTAACGAATTCCGTTAACTAGCCCCATCATTTGATCTGACACGGTAATTGCTCGAGATTGAAATTGCAGTGCACGTTGAACGTTCATGATATCAGTGAGTTCTTTGCCTAAATCGACATTAGAGCCTTCTAAGGCTTGTTGCTGCATCGCAATTGTATTTCGTTCTGGTCCTGCCAAGTCTGTAAAGACCAAAGCAGGATTTACCGTATTATTATCAGGTAATCCAATAAGTGAATCACCTTTTTGTTCCATATATTGCGGTTTATTCAAGGCAATAACCCCTAAATCAATGTTGGCTTGTCCTTGTTCGCCGCTCGCTTGAAACGTTCCATGATTTGTAATCGTAAAACGATTTAATTGGTCTGAAAAAATAACCGGATTATTATTTTGGTCTAAGACAGCATGCCCATCCTGTGTAACAAGCATTAATTGATTATTTCCTGATGGAGTTACATAAAGAGCACCGTTTCGTGTAAATCTTATATGAGTTCCACTGTCATCTTGAACGCGGACTTTTAAAAACTGGTTTTCAGATGTAAAAGCAAAATCTAAGAATCTGCCTGTATTTTGGATAGGGCCTTGATTCAAAACGATAGCTGATTTTGAAATCTTGGCACCGACCCCTTGGCGAATTCCATGCGGAGACAACCTTTCGATTTCATTTTCCCGAGAAGGTTGATTATTAATCTCCTGAAAAACCATATCTGCGAAAGAAACATCTCTTCTTTTAAAACCCTTCGTCCCTGAGTTTGCGATGTTATTGCTTATGATATCAAATTGCTTTTGCAGCTGGCTCAAAGTGTTGGTTGCCGTCGTCATTGATCTGTTCATCACTCAGTCTCCTTGGAAAATACTTATCCATTTACTCTTCCAATTTCGTTCACTGCTTTTTCCATACTCCTGTCATATGCTTGAAGAATTTTTTGATTCGCTTCAAACGCCCTATATGCCGTGAGCATATCAGCCATCGCACGAGTGGGATCGACGTTGGATGCTTCTATAAAGCCTTGTGATATTGAAAACGTACCATCAACGTTTGGAAGCTGTCCATTATTTTCTGTACGATAAAGACCGTTTCCTTCCTTGATGAGTGCTTCAGGGTTTTCCGCAGCTGCGATTCCAAGTCGTGCAACCTGAGCACCATTTTCCTCGATGATTCCATTGCTCGTTACCTTAAAACGATCACTATTTAAACGAATCTGATTGCCATTTACATCAAGGACAGAAAAACCTTCTGTTGTTGTCAGCAAGCCTTCGGCATCCAAAGTAAAGCGTCCGTTCCGCGTATATTTAGTTTGGCCGTTTTCTTCCACTATAAAAAATACGGGTGTGCCTTCTAAATCTGTTAGCGCAAGATCCGTTCCTATATCTGTTTGCCGAAGATCACCTTGAATGAATCGGGGTAACGTTTCTTGCATATAAACTCCCGTATTGATTGGGCCAACTGTTTCTGACTTTGCCTTGCCTGCCTCAATACGTTGTAGAAGCATTTCTGGAAATGCCCGTATAGTAGATGTATCTTCCTTAAAGCCAGGAGTATTTATATTCGCCATATTATTCGTCAATAAATCCGTTTTTCGTTGCTGTGCATACATCCCGGATGCTGCTGTATAAAATCCACGTAACATCGAATCACCTCAGTTAAATAATCTGGGCCAATTTTTAAACAAAGCTGCGACGTAAAATTTTGTCCATGTTTTCAAGCATGATTCCAGTTCCAGTTGCTACAGCGTCCATTGGATGTTCCGCAATAAGAACCGGAACTCTTAATTCCTCGGCTAGAAGCTGGTCGATACCGTGGAGAAGAGCCCCACCGCCTGTTAAAATCACACCGCGATCAATAATATCAGCTGATAATTCAGGTGGAGTTTTTTCAAGTACATTTTTAGCAGCTTGAACAATTACATCAACGGATTCGCGAAGTGCTTCTTCAATTTCTTTAGAATTCACAGAGATTGTTCGTGGGAGACCTGTCACCATGTCACGTCCACGAATTTCCATTTCCTCATAACGTGCTCCTTGGAAAACTGTACCGATATTAATTTTAATGCTCTCAGAAGTTCTTTCCCCAATTAGAAGCTTGTATTCTCTTTTTACATAGTTCAAAATTTCAGTGTCAAAATTATCGCCTGCCATCTTGATGGATGCAGATGTTACGATATCTCCCATCGATAAAACAGCAATATCTGTTGTACCTCCGCCGATATCAATAACCATATTACCGCTCGGTTGGAAAATATCCATTCCCGCTCCAATCGCAGCTACTTTCGGTTCTTCTTCTAAATAAATTTTCTTTCCGCCGCTTTTTTCAGCTGCTTCTCTAATTGCTTTTTGCTCTACGCTTGTAATATTTGTTGGGCAGCAGATTAGAATACGAGGCTTTGATAAGAAGCCTTTTACATTCAATTTATTGATGAAATGCTTTAGCATAGCTTCTGTCACATCAAAATCTGCAATGACGCCATCTTTTAACGGACGAATGGCCACAATGTTTCCTGGTGTCCTTCCGACCATTCTTCTTGCTTCTTCCCCAACTGCCAGTACTCTGTTTGTATTGCGGTCAATAGCAACTACTGACGGCTCATTTAAAACAATCCCTTGCCCTTTTACATGAATCAAAACATTTGCTGTCCCCAAATCAATCCCAATATCTTTCGCTAACATACAATAATCCCTTCTTTCGACATTTTTATCTATTTATTTTTTATGTACGCTATTTTCCATTTGGATCATTATTTCCTAAGAAAAAAAGCAACTGAGATAGGCATTTTCATTTTATTTCCCTAATTGTTTATTTTACCATATTCAATTTGTAAATTGGCATTAATTGAAAAAATTATTGTTTTTTCGACATGAAATTTTCAAAATAAAAAGGAAGCATCCGCTCCCTTATTTCAATGAACCACTTTTTAGTTCTTCTTTTCTATATTTTTGCTTCGTCGCTTCTCCACCACGTAAATGTCTTATCGATTTATGGTAATCCAAAATCAATTTTACTTCATTTGCTAAATCTGGATTGATCTCTGGTAAGCGCTCTGTTAAATCTTTATGGACAGTACTTTTGGATACTCCAAACTCCTTCGCAATTACACGAACTGTTTTTCTTGTCTCCACGATATACCTTCCAATCTTGATCGTTCTCTCTTTGATGTAATCGTGCACACCGCTCGCCCTCCTCGAATTGGATGTGAGGAGTGTGAAATGAGACTCGTCAGTTTTCAAAAAATATACTCCATCTGCTCAAGCTGGCTAGTTATTGATTACAGCCTTCCGAAGCTTGCGACTGTGTAGTGAAATCTTTATTTGAAATCCATCTCTCTTTTCTGGATATAAAATAAATCTATAACTGAATGTGGATTCTATGCAACGATTGCTCACCTCAAACACTCTCTTTTTTTTGTACAGTTTGTATATACTTATTGTGTTTAAGGCAGATATATGCGTAAAATGAGACAATATTCCATGATGCCTTGGTCCAGTTGGGTTTGCGATTGATTTATTATTAATTGAATAGTAGTTATATGTTGAACGAAGTTAAAATATTTCCCGGGTAATGTCGTAAAAAGTGGAAGGGGAGTTTGCTAATGAATTAGAAGCACAAAAAACCTGTTTAAAGTTAAACAGGTTAGTGAAAATAGTTTTGTAGCCCTTGGACAATTGAGTTTGCCACTTGTTCCTGATATTGATTGTTTTGAATGGCACTTAAGTCATTCAAGTTTGTAATAAATCCCAATTCTAACAAAATAGATTGGGGATGATTGTTCCTTAATACATAGTAATCTCCTAATTGGACACCATTATTTTTCAATGGAGTTTGTTTGTTTAACTGTTCCTGAATGGCAATAGTTAGATTTTTATCAGCAGGATGATAATAATATGCATTGATTCCTCTTGCTCCAGTATTCTTATGGGCGTTATGATGGATACTGATAAAGACACTTGAAGGAAAATCTCGGCTGATATTTACACGATTATGTAATCCGACATACCGATCATCCTGTCTAGTCATAATGACCGTTGCACCTGCTTGTACTAATTTCTTTTTGATTACTTCAGCAGTGCTATAATTTATATCTTTCTCCAATAAACCACCGATTCCAATAGCTCCAGGGTCCAGCCCCCCATGACCGGCGTCTAATATAATTGTTTTTCCGCGAAGAGTATCTGGATTTATTGCACTTGTATGTTCCTGATTAGAGGAAACAAGCCATCCGGCAATCCATGCAGTTTGTCCATTTTTCAAACGAATATTCTTCCAATCTCCTTTTGTCTCAATCCATGAAAACGTGTCACCATACTTAGCAAAAGCGACGATTGGATAATTTGTTCCTGGTCCACTTCTTAAACGAACACTGTCTGCAGTGACGCTAACAAAAGTGTCCACCTTGTTAATTGAATTATATAAAAAATACGATGCAACCCAACCCGTTTTACCTTGAAAATTAATCTTTGCCCAATCAAATTGAATATCTAGCACATTAACAATATTTCCTTCAGGCAAGGCACCAATGACTTCGGACTTCAAAGATGGTTCAGACCTGATATTCAAAGAGTTTGTACCTACTTTGTAATCACCTTCAGCATTAACCTCCTCACCGATTCCTAAGAAAAGAAAAAAAACGATAGATATAAAGCCGATTTTTTTTAATTGTCTCATGCCTTCCTCCTCACGTTTTTCCCTTATTATCTTGTTATTTAGCTACGAAAACTAGAAGGCATTTTTCCTATTTTTTACACATTATTCTTTTCATTATTACAAGAAATGGCTATATTCTTCATGCTTTCTTAATATGTCTTTGCAATTTATTGGTAAATTTTTTGATGATTAGAGTAAAATATCTATCTAAATTCCCTTTATATTTCATTTTTCTTTCTTTTATTACAAAACAAATAGTATTATTTTCTAATGCATAAAAAAAGACGGACCATTTGCGGCCCGCCTCCATATACTGCCTTATTCTTCGGTTTGAGTTTCGTTAGATTGAGAGTTATCTCTTTCCTCTGTATCCTCAGAATCCTTTACGTCTTCTGTTCCCTCTTTGGACTCTACTTGTCCAGAGATTTTGGAATCATTCACATCTGCCTCAGTTAATGCAGTAAGTGATTGTCCAATATAAGTCAGTGGGTTTAGTGCTTTATTATCTTTTCTAATTTCAAAATGAACATGATTCTTTGCAGCCATATTTAATTGGCTTGTACTAGATGTAGCGAGTAAGTCACCTTGTTTCACCTGATCGCCTGCTTTTACTTTTATATCTTTAACAGACTGATAAATGGTAACGACTCCTTTTTCATGTTCCACTTCAATCACATTTCCTAGCAATGCATCTTGACGAACATCAGCAACTTTTCCGCTAAGGGCAGCAACTACTTCAAACTCTGAACCATCATTCTTGCCAATATCGATTCCCAGATTCGGACGATATTTATTTCCATCTACTATGATTGCTTCTTCTTGCTTGTCTGCAGAGGCATTTGCATCAAAAAATTTTGTTACAATTCTTGCCTCATCTTCATTCTTAACTGGCATCACGATATTTTCAAAAGACTGGTTTACTTCAATAACTGGTTCATCATTTTTGTTGCCAGAAATATTTTTGCCATTCTCTGTGACCTTTGGATCTTTTGCAGAATTATTACTGCTTGCTTGATACCAAACAATCGTAGAAATTAGCAATGCTGCTGCTACAAGATAAACTGCTGGAAATACCCACCGCTTTTTGAAAAAAGTTTTCCATTGAGAAGATCGATTCTTTTCTTCCTCTCTCATTTTCATCACCTCTGTCACCATTCTGAACAGAAAGCGAGAATAATATACTTCGAAAATTGAATTTATCCACTTATTTTTTCGACAAATGTAAAATATTATACATTTTTATTAAAAAAAGAAGGAAGTGCCTTTCTCATCGACTTACTGGCCCACATGATACAGGCCCTTGGACTTAGAGAAAGGAAATACAATAATCCTTTAGACGATTTGATTTTGACTTATCATAAGTAGAAGAACAGAATTTTGGTAGTCGTTAGGCATTGGAGCTGGACAACACAACCTCAAATAATTAACAAAACTTATCATTTCATAATTAACAAAAAAATGCTGAATCCACATACAGTGAATCCAGCAATCTTTTATTTCGAGGCCAATTTTTTGTCATCTATTTGATCAACGTTCGATATCGCAATACCTTGATAATAATGCGTAACTATTTCATCGTATTTTTTGCCCTCTAGGGCCATCCCATTTGCACCGTATTGGCTCATGCCTACTCCGTGGCCAAATCCTTTTGTTGAAATAACGATTGAATCTCCTTTTCTAGCCCAAGTAAAGTCTGTGGATCTAAGATCTAACTTTTCTCTTATTTCTCTGCCGGTAAAATCCTTACCGTTAATATTAACTTTAGCGACTTTCTTTCCTGACGTTCTTCCCGTAATCGTTCCTATATCATTCCCAGTCCCGATTTTGACACCTAACTTTTTTTCAAATTCAGAAATGGTCAATACTTTTTGACTATTAAACTTTGGCGATTTTGTATCCCAAGGACTTTCAACGCTTTTTAAGTAAGGAATTTGATTTTTCCAATAGTCTTCCGCGTTTTCAGTATAGCCATTACTTGTTGAAAAAAAGGAAGCCGTAATTGGTTTTTGATTGTATGTTAAAATTTTGCCTGCAGTAGCTTTTACAGCTTCTGATACCTTTTTAAATTTCCATTCATAATCTTTTCCCCATTGTTTTTTTAATTCTTCTTTATTTTTATAAACTTGGTGATTTACAGTATCTACAATATTTGCTCCTTCTGGAATGGTGTCGTCGTCAGTAGAGTTCATGAGTTGGTTCACGATATAGGTTCTTGCCGCGAGAGCCTGTGCCTTCAGAGCTTCCATTTCAAAATCTGCTGGCATTTCCGATGCAACTACTCCAATAACATACTCTTCAAGAGGAAGTTTTTCGATTTTTTTAGTGCTTGATCGGAATACTGCTACCTCCATCGAGGGTTCTTCTTTCGATGTTTTCTTCTGTTTAATCTCCTTCAGTTCTTTTAGCTCCCCTTCCATCTTATCTTTTGTAGGATGAACAAGGATAGCTGGGATGGTGAACGATAGTGCTAGTAAAATAACTGCGAAGATGAATGCTGGTTTTAATTGCTTCATGCCTATTCCCCCAATACAAAATTAAGGCGACGAGATTCATCACCCTGCTTTTAAAATATATGGGCATGGACAAGCATTTATGACATGCTTTGGGGATTGTTCACATTCGTATAATTATTGGCGGTGAATTTGAAGAATACTTGGATTTTATCGTAGTTATTTGGGACAATTTTTTTTAATTTAAAGCTAAATATAACTATTAAATTGAAAAATTTTTACTTAAGTGTTTCTATTGGATGTCGTCTGCTTTCTTTTCGCTGTCCGACGTGTTCTATTCATCGTCGTGCGTTTTCTATTCGCCATCGGAGCAATTCTATTCGCCGTCAAGCCCATTCTATTCGCCATCGGGGCAATTCTGTTCCTCGTCAAGCCAGTTCTATTTGCGATCAGATGTGTTCTATTAAATTTTCCCATGTAAGTGAATTGAAAATTAGTTGTACTTTAGGTTAACACTTCGGGTGTTAGTGGTTTATTTTAAATTTTGTTTGATCGACCAATTTTCTTATATTACAAGTTGAATTGTCCAATATGCTAGCTTTGTTGGACATTTTATTAGACATACCTCTCTTGTGATACAAGTAATATGCCCAATATACCAGTTTTTTTAGACATAACTCTATTGTGATTCGTGTGATATGTCCAATAAACAGTGTTATGGAAAAAATCCTATGTTACATGTAACTTATGAATAAAACTGTGAAAAAAAATGCAATTCACCATTAACATAGGAAAACGTTTATAGAAGACAAAATCACCTTACCAAAAATAAAAAACCCGCCATTGAACTGCCCCGTAAATGTTAGACACTAAACTAACATTTACGGGGTGTTTTTATGTCAAAGTATACAATGGAAATAAAATTAGACGCAGTGAAACGTTATTTAAGTGGAGCTGATAGTTATAAAGATATTGCAGAAAGTATTGGTTCAACTAAGTCTCAAGTTATCAACTGGGTAAAGTTATTTGAGGCACAAGGAATCAAAGGTTTTGAAAAAGACTATACAGCTTACTCTATTCAGTTTAAACTAGACGTACTTAATTTTATGAACGAAACAGGCGCTTCTCTTCGAGAAACAGCGAGTAAGTTTAATATATCTTCTCCAAGTACTATTTATCATTGGGAGCAGATATTAAAAAAACAAGGGCTGGATGCGCTAGAACCAAGGAAAAAGGGGCGTCCATCCATGAAGAAGGAAACCAATAAAAACGAATTAAATAAATTGGCACCAGGTGAAGACTCAGTAGAAGCGTTACAAGCGAAAATCAAGCGTTTAGAAATGGAGAATGCTTACTTAAAAAAGTTGAATGCTTTAGTTCAGATGCAGGAAAAATTACAAACAAAATCAAAGCGCAAGTAATTTTTGAACTAAAGGATCAGTATGAAGTTGTGGATTTAGTTGAAGTCGCAGGCATTCCACGTAGCACGTACTATTATTGGGAAAAACGTTTAGATCAAGCAGATAAATATGGACAAGTAAAAGAAACAATCAAGATAATTTACCACGAACATAAAGGCCGTTATGGTTATCGCCGTGTCGCAAAAGAGTTGAGGAAACACGGTTATTCACACGATCCTAAAACAATTAATCGTCTAATGAATGAGATGGGCTTAAAATGTATGGTCCGCATGAAGAAGTATCGTTCTTATAAAGGGAACGTGGGTAAAATCGCGCCGAACGTGTTACAACGTGATTTTAACGCAGATAAAATGAATCAAAAATGGGTAACAGACGTGACCGAATTCCATCTATTTGGGGAAAAACGTTATTTGTCTCCTGTTCTCGATTTGTGCAATGGCGAAATTATTGCATATAAAGTCATGAATCGACCGGTCTATCAACTGGTGAGTGATATGTTAGATGAAGCGATTAAACGTATCCAACCAGAAGATAAAGTCATTCTTCATTCTGATCAAGGATGGCATTATCAAATGAAGAAGTATCAGAAAACATTACAAGAGCACCAGATTACACAAAGTATGTCCCGTAAGGGCAACTGCTTGGATAATGCCGTTATGGAGAATTTCTTCGGTTTATTAAAATCTGAACTACTGTATCTGCAAGAATTTGAAAGTATGGCGCACTTTGAAAAAGAATTAGAAGAATATATTAGGTATTACAATTACAAACGAATGAAGGCAAAATTAAAAGACTTGAGCCCAGTAGAATACCGAACTCAAGTCTTAGAAGTTGCCTAAAATTATTTGTCTAACTTTATTGGGTCAGATCACATATTAGACAAGGGGCGGATTTTTTAGAATTCACTTATGAATTTGTTTCAACAGCTGCTGTTTCCACGGATGGTGTATCGCTTAGATCTTTCACTCGTTCGATGTCTGCTCCAAGGGATTGGAGTTTGAGGTGGAAGTCTAAATATCCGCGGTCAAGATGTTTTAATTCTGTAACACGGGTGTAGCCGTCTGCTTTTAGGCCAGCAATAATGAGCGCAGCTGCAGCACGTAAGTCTGTGGCAGCTACTTCTGCACCTTGAAGCTGGCTCGGTCCATTAATGATAACAGAGCGGCCCTCAATTTTAATATCAGAGTTCATTCTGCGAAATTCCTCTGCATGCATATAGCGATTTTCAAAAACAGTTTCTGTGATGATGCTTGTTCCTTCAGCGCAAACGAGTAAAGCCATCATTTGTGATTGCATATCTGTCGGAAAGCCGGGGTGGGGCATTGTCTTTATATCTGCAGCCTTTAATTTGTCAGGCCCGATGACACGAATTCCATTGGATTCTTCTATAATTGTTACGTTCATTTCTTCCAGCTTCGCAATGACAGACGACAAATGTTCAGGAACGGCTCCCTGGACAAGTACGTTGCCTCCTGTAATTGCAGCTGCAACCATGAATGTACCTGCTTCGATTCTGTCTGGAATAATTGTATGGTCGGCACCATACATTTTCTCTACTCCCTCAATACGAATTGTACCTGTTCCGGCTCCTCTAACAAAAGCACCCATACTATTTAAATAATTGGCGAGGTCAACGATTTCTGGCTCTTTAGCACAGTTCTCAATTATAGTTGATCCTTCAGCAAGAACTGCCGCCATCATAATATTTTGGGTTGCACCGACACTTGGGAAGTCTAAATAAATCTTTGCACCTCTCAATTTGTCGACTGTTGCTTCAATGAAGCCATTCTCTACTTTTACTTTTGCCCCCATTGCTTCAAAGCCTTTTAAATGAAGGTCGATGGGACGAGAACCAATTGCACAGCCACCTGGTAAAGCAACACGCGCTCTGCCTTGTCTAGCTAGCAAAGAGCCCATCACGAGTACTGAAGCTCTCATTTTTCGAACGTAATCAAACGGTGCTTCTATGTTTAGATCCTCTGATGCATCCACAATAATGGTTTTATCCACAAATTCAACGCTGGCATTTAGATGACGCAGCACTTCACCTATTGTATATACATCGGAGAGAGTCGGAACATCTCGTATGATGCTCTTTCCTTCACTCGCTAATAATGATGCAGCGATCACAGGCAATACGGCATTTTTTGCTCCTTCAACTTTAACAGTGCCGCTCAGCCTTTTTCCGCCGCGGACGATGATTTTTTCCAAGAGAATTCCCCTCCGCGTCCATATTCTTTATATTAATATTCAATCGTCAAGATGGGTGTGCCGACCACAAAGGTCGTTCCCGTACCCATTTCATTTTTCCTAAGTCCAATTTGCATATTCATTTGTTTGTTTGTAAAAGATAAGGTTTGGGCAAAAAGAGAGGAAAATGCTGATATGGAGTAAAATTCCTTTTCTTTAAGGGATTCAACTTCAGATGCATGCAGTGAGTGCAATAATCCATCCAAAGAATGATCAACAAATTCTTTTAGTTCCTCACTGAATTCGCCTTTTATACAAGAGAATAATTTGGGATTTTCTTTAAAAAGATGCATAACTGTTTTTCCAGTTAACTCAGCAAATTTTGGATTCCAGTTCTCCCCATTAGCTTCGTAAATTAAGTACGAAGTTGTTTGTCTATTACTGGCAGAAAGAATTTGTATCGATTCGCTAAACGGTCCATGATCAATAAAACCATGTATAGAATATGTACCATTTGCTTTGGACAATTTCCATTTCATATTCGGAAATTGATCTTCTAATTCTTGCTTTTTCGCCAACCACTTTTCTTCAGTAAGAAGATAGACGGATTCTCTTGCATATAAAGACCATCCAGTAATCTTGCCATGATGTTTATCAACGATTTTCGCCAAGTTTTGAATATCAGTTGATGTCGGTGCTGCAATGGTGTTATTCCCAATAAAAATAAAGATGAAACCAAATGCTATAATAATTTGAGATAAAATGGAAAATCTATTAATTCTCATGATCCTTCCCCCCTTAGTTACATTGTTACCACTATGGGGAAAGTAATACTTGAAGAAAAACGTCAACTATAGACGATAATAGACTTTTTTCATCGACAAATTTCGAGTCACCACTTCAAATAATATACAAAAGAAGTCATATTGAAAACAGGTAAAAAGGCCCATTATGCATTAAAAGTCTGTTACATTTGTCTTAGTTCTCTTAAAAATTGTTAAATTGAGGTTTTACATTGAAGTTATTTTTATAAATTGGGGAAACTCCCTATATAAATTCCTAAAATTAAAATAGAAGTTGTAATTGTCTGGACCAATATAAATAGTCTAAAAAAAAGTTGCTTGCAGCGGAACCAATTACAATCGTCAACAAAATATAAAGCAATCGTGCTTGAAAAACTTTATTTGCTCTAATGAGTTTTTCAAAATTTAACGCTTGTAGAGCAAAAAAAGTAATACCAATGAAAAATAAATGGGAGAGTAAATTGATCAAGGCTTGCTGACCAAGATTCTCGAGCATCTTTTATCACCTCTGCCCCATGTCTAAATGATACATATGAACACCTTCTGATTTTTCAACATATCAGAAGGTGTTCAATTTTTTTGTTAAGCTGCAGCACCTATCAACTGGAAAACTTCTCTGTCCTTAAGTCAATGGCCATTATGTTTTTACGTCGATGAGTAAGGCGCTTTCGCTTTTCTATTAATGATGTTTGTATACGTCTATCCGATTCATGGCCCTTTTTAGTGCCAGTTCGGCGCGTCTAAAATCGATGTCATCTTGACTTCCTTGAAGGCGGCTTTCGGCACGTCTCTTCGCCTCTTCTGCACGAGCAATGTCGATGCTTTCTGATCTTTCAGCCGTTTGGGCAAGAATGGTTACTTTGTCAGGGCGAACTTCTAAAAATCCTCCACTGACTGCAACATATTCTGTTTCTGTTCCGTTATTTAGACGGACAGCCCCAATTTGAAGTGGTGCCACTAATGGGATATGTCCTGGTAAAATACCAAGTTCTCCCGATTCTGCTTTCGTGCTTACCATTTCAACTTCGGAGTCATAGACGGGACCGTCGGGAGTGACAATACTTACTTGCAATGTCTTCATTTCATACCCTCCTGGTCTCTGATTATGCTTCTACGCCCATGTCTTGAGCTTTTTTAACTACATCTTCAATCGGCCCTACAAGACGGAAAGCGTCCTCTGGAAGATGGTCATATTTACCTTCAAGAATTTCTTTAAATCCTTTTACTGTGTCAGCTACCGGTACATAAGAACCAGGTTGGCCAGTAAATTGTTCCGCAACGTGGAAGTTTTGCGATAGGAAGAATTGGATACGGCGAGCACGAGCTACAACCAGTTTATCTTCATCGCCAAGCTCATCCATACCAAGGATTGCAATAATATCTTGCAATTCACGGTAGCGTTGCAATGTTTGCTGTACAGAACGTGCAACTTCATAATGCTCTTCTCCTACGATTTCTGGAGAAAGGGCTCTTGATGTAGAAGCTAGTGGATCCACCGCAGGGTAAATACCCATTTCTGAAAGCTTACGCTCAAGGTTTGTCGTTGCATCAAGGTGAGCGAACGTAGTTGCTGGAGCAGGGTCTGTATAGTCATCCGCAGGAACGTAAATCGCTTGGATTGATGTTACAGATCCAACGTTTGTTGATGTAATACGTTCTTGAAGCTGACCCATTTCCGTTGCAAGTGTAGGCTGGTAACCGACCGCTGAAGGCATACGTCCAAGAAGGGCGGATACTTCAGAACCTGCTTGAGTAAAACGGAAAATGTTGTCGATGAAGAAAAGAACGTCCTGTCCTTGTTCATCACGGAAGTATTCAGCCATTGTAAGACCAGTCAAAGCAACACGCATACGTGCACCTGGTGGCTCGTTCATTTGTCCGAATACCATCGCTGTTTTATTAATAACACCAGAGTCTTTCATTTCATAGTAAAGGTCGTTACCTTCACGTGTACGCTCTCCAACACCAGCGAATACGGAAATACCGCCGTGTTCTTGAGCAATGTTGTTGATCAATTCTTGGATTAGAACGGTTTTACCTACACCCGCTCCACCGAAGAGACCGATCTTACCACCTTTGATGTAAGGAGCTAGTAAGTCAACAACTTTAATACCTGTTTCTAAAATCTCAACCTCTGTGGATAGCTGTTCAAATTTAGGTGCTTCACGGTGAATAGAATCACGACGCACATCATCTGCCAATTTTTCATCGAGGTCAATATTTTCACCTAATACGTTAAATACACGACCAAGTGTAACATCTCCAACAGGAACGGAAATTGGTGCTGCTGTGTCAAGTACTTCCATTCCACGTTGAACTCCATCTGTAGAAGCCATTGCGATAGTACGGACAGTATCATCACCAAGGTGAAGAGCAACTTCCAATGTCAAGTCGATGTTAACTTCTGATTCGTTTTGCGCTGCATACGTAACTTTAAGGGCATTATAAATTTCAGGGAGTTGGCCATTGGCGAATTTTACGTCAACAACTGGTCCCATTACTTGTAGAACCTGTCCTTTGTTCATCATTTCCCCTCCTACCTGGGTTTAATAAGATGTTCAAAAAGTCCGGTAATAATGACACATCGAATTTCCGCTGTTCAAAACTGCTCAGTCTTGAAATCCTCGATCCTTTTATCCTCTTTTTTGAACATACACTTATATGAAATATTATTCTAGAGCTGCTACTCCACCGACAATTTCGGTAATTTCTTGAGTGATGCTTGCCTGACGTGCACGGTTAAATTGTAGTGTCAAGCTATCAATAAGCTCACCTGCGTTATCAGTCGCACTCTTCATAGCAGTCATACCTGCAGCGTGCTCAGCTGCTTTTGCATCTAGAAGTGCGCCATAAATCAAACTTTCCGCATATTGCGGCAGTAAAACTTCAAGAACTGATTCTGCAGATGGCTCATACTCGTAAGACATAAGCTTTGTTGTTGGTGCGATATCAGTAAGTGGCAATACTTTCTTCACTGTCACTTCTTGACTGATGGCACTAACATAGTGGTTGTAGTACATATATAGTTCGTCATACGTTTCGTCTGAGAACATTCCAACCGCTTTGCTCGTGATTTCCATAATATCCACGAAAGATGGCTGATCTGGAAGTCCGTTGATTTCCAGTACGACATTCATATTTCTTTTTAGGAAAAAGTCGCGTCCCATGCGTCCAATTGCAATAATGGCATATTCATCATCAGATTTATGACGTTCCTGAATTGTGTTATGGACTGCACGTAATACGTTAGTATTGTATGCACCTTTTAATCCACGGTCCGCTGTAATGACAATATATCCAGTACGTTTAACAGGACGAGTATCAAGCATTGGATGAGTCGCATCCCTGCTTCCCATTGCAATACTTGCTGCAACTTCCTGAATCTTTTCCATATAAGGAACGAATGCTCTAGCATTCATTTCTGCACGACTTAGTTTTGCTGCAGAAACCATTTGCATGGCTTTCGTTATTTGTCTAGTTTTCTTCGTCGAGTTGATGCGAGATTGGATTTCCCTTAAGGATGCCACTGATTCTCACCACCCTTTTTTCAAAGTAGAGCAGAAACGGTTTGCACCGCTCTGCTTTTTAAAGTGTATTTTCGAGTCTAGCTCCAGCGCCTATCGACTAGCAAACTTCTTGCCCCTGTCCCTATGATAAGTCAACAACGACTCGTTCCTCATCGTGTTTCCTTTATCTCAGTCGATGGTCCTGAAGTTTGTACGTCGATGAGCAAGGCGCTTACGCTTTTCATATTATTCGCTTTTAGCGAAAGTTCTTTTAAACGTATTGATTGCATCTACCATTTCTTCGTCTGCTGGTAGAGCACCTGTTGTGCGGATTTTTTCAAGTAGTTCTGCGCGATTATGATCAAGCCAAGAATAGAACTCTTCTTCAAAACGCAGAATATCATGAACTTCAATGTCATCAAGGTAGCCTTGTGTCAATGAATATAAAATCATAACTTGCTTTTCTACTTTAATCGGCTTGTTCAAGTCTTGTTTTAGTACTTCAACTGTACGTGCACCACGAGCAAGTTTCGCTTGTGTTGCTTTATCAAGATCTGAACCGAACTGAGCAAATGATTCAAGTTCACGGAATGATGCAAGGTCAAGACGCAATGTACCCGCAACTTTTCTCATTGCTTTAATTTGTGCGGATCCACCGACACGGGATACAGATAATCCTGCGTTAATCGCTGGACGTACACCTGAGAAGAACAAATCAGATTGTAAGAAGATTTGTCCGTCTGTGATTGAAATTACGTTCGTTGGAATATATGCGGAGATGTCCCCAGCTTGAGTTTCAACGAATGGAAGTGCTGTTAGGGAACCTCCACCTTTAGCGTCACTAAGTTTTGCAGCACGCTCTAAAAGGCGGGAGTGCAAGTAGAATACGTCCCCCGGATATGCTTCACGGCCTGGAGGGCGGCGAAGTAGCAAGGAAAGCTCACGGTATGCCGAAGCTTGTTTTGTTAAGTCATCATATACAACGAGTACGTGTTTACCGTTGTACATAAATTCTTCACCCATCGTTACTCCCGCATATGCTGCAAGGAATAATAATGGTGCAGGTTGTGATGCAGATGCACTTACAACGATTGTGTAGTCAAGAGCACCGTGTCTGCGAAGCGTTTCAACTGCTCCACGTACAGTCGATTCTTTTTGACCAATTGCCACGTATACACAGATCATGTTTTGGTCGGCTTGGTTCAAAATTGTATCGATTGCAACTGTTGTTTTACCAGTTTGACGGTCACCGATGATTAATTCACGTTGACCACGTCCGATTGGAACAAGAGCGTCAATCGCTTTAATCCCTGTTTGCAAAGGTTCATGAACAGATTTACGATCCATAACACCTGGTGCAGGGCTTTCGATTGGACGAGTTTTCGTTGTATTGATTGGACCTAAACCATCGATTGGTTGTCCTAGTGGATTTACTACACGACCAATTAGTTCTTCACCTACAGGAACTTCCATAATACGTCCTGTACGACGAACTTGGTCTCCTTCACGAATTTCTGTATATGGACCAAGGATGATGATACCAACGTTGCTTTCTTCAAGGTTTTGAGCCATACCCATAACACCGTTGGAGAATTCAACAAGTTCTCCTGACATGACATTGTCCAGTCCGTAAGCGCGGGCGATTCCGTCCCCAACTTGGATAACTGTACCAACATCATTTACTTCCATATCAGACTGATAGTTTTCAATTTGCTGTTTTATCAGCGCACTGATTTCTTCAGCTTTGATGCTCATGAAATTCACCCCTCATTTTTCAGCAGAATATAAAATCTGATGGGTTAACTTTTTCACATTCCCAAAAAGTTAACTGATTAATGTACGCTCAAGACGGTCAAGTTTCCCACGAAGACTTCCGTCGTAAATGCGATTTTCAATACGGATTTTTAAACCACCGAGAAGATTTGTATCCACGATATTCTCGATGTTCAGTGAACGTCTACCAACTTTTGGAGCAAAGGAAGCCGAAATGCTTTCAACTTCAACTGCAGTCAGTGGTCGTGTTGAGTATACAGTCGCTTCTGCTACTCCATTTTCTTCATTGGCTAAATCGATAAAAGCCTCAGCTACATCCAAGATGTCACTTTGACGGTGACGGTCAATCAGCAGCTGCAACGTATGTGAAACGAATGGAGAAACATTCGAAAAAACATTTTGCAATACATTTTTTTTCTCATGAAGAGATAAATTCGGAGAAGTGAGCAATGTGATAAAGCTAGAGTTTTCACTGACAGACTTTTTCACAACACGCAGTTCCTCTTCTATTTGTTGAACAAGATTATGTTCTTTGGCCAATTGGAAAAGAGCTAAAGCATAGCGTTCTGCGACAACATTTTGACTCATCGCTATTCTCCTGCCCTCTGAATATAATCGTTGATCAATTTTTGTTGATCTTCTTCGTTAAGTTCCTTCTCAATAACTTTAGACGCAATTAAAACAGATAAAGTTGCAACTTGTTCACGCAAAGCTGTAACTGCTTGTTCTTTTTGATGTTCAATTTCAATGCGAGCCAATTCTTTAAGGCGTTCTGCTTCTTCACGAGCAGTAGCAATAATTTCTTGACGCTGATTTTCGCCATGCTTTTTGGAATTCTCAATCATGTTTTGAGCATCCAAGCGGGCTTCTTTCAATAATTCTTTTTGTTCTTCAAGCAACTTGCTTGCTTCAGTACGACTTTTTTCAGCCGCTTCAATTTCATTCGTAATATAATCTTCACGCTGCTTCATGATGCCCATTAACGGACCCCAAGCAAACTTTTTCAGCAATGCAATAAGAATAATCATAATGACTAGCTGAAATAGAATGTCACCGCCGTTAAAATGTACAGCACCTAGTACAAATGTAGACACGCTCGCTCCACTCCTTTCAAAAAACACTCGAGATAGTACCGCTTATCCTAAATAAAAGGCGAAGGTTCTTGATCGTAATCTTCGCCATTTTATCCGTATTTTTACTTAGATAATTACATTCTTCCTTGAACCATAAACGCGATAACAACTGCGATAATAGGAATCGCCTCAACTAATGCAACCCCGATGAACATTGTAGTTTGAAGCATACCTCTTGCTTCTGGTTGACGAGCCATTCCTTCAACTGTACGAGAAACGATCAAACCGTTACCGATACCTGCTCCAAGAGCTGCCAAACCAATTGCGATTGCTGCTGCTAACATACCCATTATAAAATTCCTCCTTAATTGTATGAAAAGTATTTTTACTAAAATGGTTTGTCCATAGAATGAACATTTTTATATTAATGATCAGTGCTGACTTTATGTGCCAGATAGACCATCGTTAACATAGTGAAAATAAATGCCTGTATCGCCCCAATAAAGACTGAGAATCCCATCCAGGCAAGGGTTGGTAATGCCGCTGATATCCAGCCGATAACTCCATTCGGAGCTGCCAAGCTTCCAGCAAGTAATCCCAGTAGGATTTCACCAGCATAAATATTTCCGAAAAGACGAAGACCCAATGTTAATGTATTGGCAAATTCTTCGATGATTTTAAGCGGAAGTAAAAACCACATCGGTTTTACATACCCTCGGAGATATCCGCCAATGCCAGTTTGTTTAATTCCATAATAATGGGATAATCCCACTACCATCGTCGCTAAAGTCAGCGTGATGACTGGATCGGCTGTTGGTGATTTCCACCATAGTTGATCATTAATTTGGATGGAAAAAGGTAAACCTAACATATTGGAAACAAAAATATACATGATTAGCGTGACACCTAATATATGAAAATGGCCACCGGATTTCCAATCCATATTACTTTTAATGATACCTTTGACAAAATCGAAGACCCATTCCATGACATTTTGCATTCCAGTAGGCTTTAATGCCAATTTCCTTGTACTTACAAATGCGATAAGAAATACTATCGTTGATGCGACGGTAATCATTAAAACGTTGGCGAGGTTAAACCATAGACCAAATATCTGTATTTCTGGTGCTTCATGACCCAATTAAACTCACCTCTCTTCTCGCTTCTTGTGGGATTTAAAAATCTGATTTAAAACGAAGTCTATCATAATGACTGCGTGCGCTGTCATTATCCCTATGATGACACTTATTAGATTAAAGACATTAGGATAAGTCCCTGCAATCATCACCGCTAATATGGCACTGCACATTCTGACCAGCGTGCCAAATGAACGAAATTTCTTGCCCGATGAGGCAGCTTCACCAAACGCAGTAGTTTTCCTCACTAAGTTCCAATGATTAAAAAGACTTACTACTGTGCCTAGTATCAACCCGAGAAAGATTGATTTATAGCTTGTAAAACCCCATCCCAGTACATAGATTGCAATTATGTAAATTATGTACTTGCAGTGTCTACTGAATAATTGTTGGAGTTCCGGCATATCTTTTTAATCTCCTCAAAAGAAATGTCGAACTTTGAGGATCCGCCAAATTTCGAGGTTTGGCATCGTGGAAGTTCGATGTTAAAACTAATGCTAACTTTGTCCATAAACATGTGCGCACTCATGCTTGGAATCGTTATATAATGAGGGAAAACCGTTTTAGTCATACCCTTTGTAGCATACAATAGCACAAATCATTAGTCAACGAGTTTTCAATTTATTTCGCATAAAGATTGTCAAGATTGTTCACAAAATAATCACTTTAAAAATTTCTTCCAATTGCGACTTGTTTTGACATTTTTATGAGAATTGTTATTAAGTTATTTGCGTTTTAATCGACATAGCATTAATTATGTAAAAATGTAAAAAGACGGAAAGTTAAATTTCCCGTCTTTTTCACATTCATCCCTGAAAAGGCTCGGGTTTTTGCTTTCTATTTCCAAAATGGTAGAGGATGGCATCACAAATTCTTGTGGATGCTTTACCATCTCCGTAAGGATTAGAGGCTTGTGCCATTTTTTCATATTCGTTTGTATTCGTAAGTAATTCTGTCGCCAATTTGTAAATGGTTTCCTCATCCGTCCCAGCCAATTTTAGAGTACCAGCTTCTATCCCTTCAGGGCGCTCCGTCGTATCTCGTACAACAAGGACCGGTACGCCTAATGAAGGAGCTTCTTCTTGTACACCACCTGAATCGGACAAGATGATATGAGCATGTTTCGCAAAGTTATGAAAATCAATAACGTCGAGTGGTTCAATTAAATGAATTCGGTCGTCATTCCCGAGGATTTCCTCTGCCGTTTCTCTTACAACTGGATTCAAATGAACGGGATAAACAACTTGAACATCTGGTTGTTCATCAACAATCCGCTTGATCGCCCGAAACATATTTCGCATCGGTTCTCCTAGGTTTTCTCTGCGATGAGCTGTAATTAATATGAGTCTGTCATTTCCGAGCTTTTCTAGCACTTCATGGTGATAATCTTCTTTTACCGTCGTTTTCAAAGCATCAATTGCCGTATTGCCGGTAATAAAAATAGCTTCCTCTTTTTTGTTTTCAATTAAAAGGTTTTGAGCGGACTTTTCTGTTGGCGAAAAGTGCAGATCAGCAATGACACCTGTTAACTGACGGTTCATTTCTTCAGGAAATGGCGAGTATTTATTCCATGTGCGCAAACCCGCTTCGACATGACCAACTTCAATTTGATTGTAAAAGGCGGCAAGACTGGCAATAAAAGTTGTAGACGTGTCGCCGTGGACGAGAACAATATCCGGCTTAGCTTCCTTCATCACTCTGTCGAGACCTTCCAACCCCCGTGTCGTTACATCCATGAGAGTTTGGCGGTCTTTCATAATATTTAAATCATAGTCTGGTTTTATGTTAAAAATATCGAGGACTTGATCAAGCATTTGCCTATGTTGAGCTGTCACTGTTACAATCGCTGCAAATTCTTCGGAACGTTTTTGTAATTCTAAAACAAGCGGAGCCATTTTAATCGCTTCAGGTCTAGTCCCAAAGATGGCCATTACTTTTACACGTTTCTCCAAATCTGCACCCCATTTTCCGTTACGATATTATTTTGTCCCAAACAAGCGGTCTCCTGCATCTCCAAGACCTGGAACGATATAGCCTTTTTCATTAAGTTTTTCATCCAAGCCTGCGATGTAAATATCTACATCTGGATGAGCCATTTGCATAGCTTCTACTCCTTCTGGAGCTGCAATCAGACACATGAATTTAATGTTTTTCGCACCGCGTTTTTTTAAAGAGTCAATGGCTGCTACTGCAGAACCACCTGTCGCAAGCATTGGGTCAACGAGGATAAAATCACGTTCTTCTACATCGCTTGGAAGCTTAACGTAATATTCAACTGGCATTAATGTTGCAGGATCTCGGTATAATCCGATATGTCCTACCTTTGCGGCGGGAAGTAAATTTAAGATTCCATCTACCATTCCAATTCCAGCACGTAGGATAGGGACAATCCCTAGTTTTTTCCCTGATAAAATTTTTGATTTAGCTTTTGCAACTGGTGTTTCAACTTCAACTTCCTCAAGTGCCATATCCCTAGTAATCTCAAACATCATCAATGTCGCAACTTCGTCAACGAGTTCGCGAAATTCCTTTGTACCAGTGTTTTTGTCACGGATATATGTAATTTTGTGTTGAATAAGAGGATGATCGAATACATATACTTTTGCCATGGTTGCTCTCCTTTTTTAATAGACTCCATGTCTGAAATCATCGGATTTTGTATTATAACCTTTCATTATTTTACAGAATTGAAGTGGCTTGGGCAAGGGAAATGCGAGTACAAAAAAGACCGCCTCATAATGAAAGCGGTCAATTTAATATTATTCATATAATGGGAATTTCGCAGTCAATGCCTCTACTCGATTGCGTGCCTCATCAAGTTTTGTTTCGTCTTCATGATTTTTCAATACGAATCCGATAAGGGATGCGATCTCATCCATTTCTTCATGGCCAAATCCTCTTGAAGTTACAGCAGGTGTACCGATACGGATTCCACTCGTTGTAAACGGACCTTCTGGATCGTAAGGAATTGTATTTTTATTGACAGTAATCCCAACATCATCCAATACTTTTTCAGCTACTTTTCCTGTTAGACCTATAGAGCGAAGGTCGAGCAGCAATAAATGATTGTCGGTTCCATCTGAAACAAGGTCGAATCCTTCTTTCTTCAATGACTCGCCAAGGCGTTTCGCATTATCAATGACATTTTGAATATATGTTTTAAATTCATCGCTTTGAGCTTCCCCGAATGCTACGGCTTTCGCAGCGATGACATGCATTAATGGTCCACCTTGAAGACCTGGGAAAACGGCTTTGTCGATCTTCTTTGCAAATTCTTCTTTACAAAGCACCATTCCTCCACGAGGTCCGCGCAATGTTTTATGTGTAGTTGTAGTTACGAAATCAGCATAAGGAACTGGATTTGGATGTAGACCTACAGCTACAAGACCTGCGATGTGAGCCATATCAACCATTAAATAGGCTCCGACTTCATCGGCGATTTCACGGAATTTTTTAAAGTCAATAACTCGAGGATAAGCACTCGCGCCAGCTACGATGAGCTTCGGCTTGTGTTCAAGCGCTTTTTGGCGGACATCCTCATAATTAATGCGATGATCCTTTTCATCAACGCCATATTCTACGAAATTGTATTGGATACCACTAAAGTTAACTGGACTTCCGTGTGTCAAGTGTCCACCGTGGGATAAATTCATTCCTAGAACAGTGTCACCATGCTCGAGAATGGTGAAATAAACGGCCATATTTGCTTGGGCTCCGGAATGAGGCTGCACGTTCACATGCTCTGCTCCAAATATTTCTTTCGCACGGTCGCGGGCAATGTCTTCGGCGACATCTACATATTCACAGCCCCCGTAGTAGCGACGTCCTGGATAACCTTCCGCATATTTATTCGTTAATACTGATCCCTGGGCTTCCATTACTGCAGAGCTCACAAAGTTTTCAGATGCAATCAACTCAATTTTTGTCCGCTGGCGTTTTAATTCATTTTGAATCGCTTTATACACTTGCGGATCTTGTTGTGCAATTGTGCTCATTTCGTTCCCCCTTGTCTTATTAAAAAAGTTAATCGTTTTTAGATTCTGTTCCATTTTACCATGTAAAAGTGATCGTGCCAAACGAATTTTCTATTTTTATGGGCATTTCCTGAACGTTTTTCATAAAATCAGCATTGAATGTTCAGCTTTTGCGGTTCGTAAATCGCTCTCGCTCCTCCGATTAATTTTGGACGGGTAGTCGCGATTGTTACGTGTGCATTTCCTAATTGTTTTTGATTTATGCGAATTGGAACCGCGACATGTTTTAAATGCATGCCAATAAAAGTATCGCCAATGTCTATTCCCGCGTCCGCTTTAATGAATTCCACCACTACCGGATCCTTAAACTGACTAAAGGCATATGTAGCCATCGAGCCTCCTGCATGTGGGGCTGGAATGACTGATACTTGCTCGAGACCCTTTTCAATTGCTGTTCGCTTCTCGACGACTAGTGCTCGATTTAAATGTTCGCAGCATTGGAAGGCCAAATGGAACCCTTGGTCGTCAGCATATTTTTTCAGTTCCCTAAATATCACTTCAGCTGCTTCCATCGTTCCGGATGTGCCGATGTTTTTTCCTGCAACTTCTGATGTGGAACAGCCGATAACTAAAATTTTTTCAGAATTAAGCTGAAGCGTGTCGCGGCTTTCCTGAATGATTGACCTCATCTCTTTTTTCCATTGTTCTAGAGGCAACGTCAAATCTCTCACCCTCCTCGATTATCGTTATTTGAGAAAATCCGGAGCGTGAAAGACACGGTCCGGATTTTATGCTAGATTGTATTTATTTTCCCTCATACTTTGCAATTTTACCAATACGAGTTTGATGACGTCCACCTTCAAACTCTGTTTGCAGCCAAGTTTGAGCAATTTCTCGTGCTAATCCAGCACCGATGACACGCTCTCCCATTGCCAAAATATTACTGTCATTATGAAGGCGAGTCATTCTCGCACTAAAAACATCATGAGCAAGTGCACAGCGGATTCCTTTTACCTTATTTGCGGAAATACTCATACCGATCCCAGTGCCGCAAATTAATATCCCGCGATCAAATTCACCTTTCGCCACCTTCTCCGCGACAGGCACAGCATAATCCGGATAATCCACCGAATCCGCGCACTCACAACCAAAATCCTCATACTCTATCTTCAACTCTTCAAGCAACTTCTTAATCTCTTCCCGAATCTGCATGCCTCCATGATCAGAAGCCAACGCCACCTTCATATATTCGAACCTCCTATTAATAATGGGGACAGTCCCCATTGGACCTGTCCCCTTTGAACCTGTCCCCCACTAATTATAATGTAAAACGGGAGATGGTGTCTTTCAATTTGCCGGCTTGGGCGCGTAGTTGTTCAGCGAGTTGGTCGATTTCTTCCATGTCTTCTGCTTGTTTTTGTGATTGTTTTGCAACTTCTTCTGCGCCTGCCGATGTTTCTTCCGCGATTGCGGCTACTTCTTGAGCTTGCAAAGAGGTTACTCGTACACTTTCCATTTGATTGTCAACCAATAAGGAAATATTTTTAACCGCTGCCGCTGATTCATGGATTGTTTCAGTCATTTCGGCAATAGCAGTATTTGTAGTCGTACCTTTCTTTACTTCCTCGTTTGCAGAGCCAACTTGAGCTGATATTTGTTTTACTACATTTTCTACTTCTGATTGAATGTTTTGAATGAGGTCGGAAATTCCTTGTACAGCTTTCGCACTTTCATCTGCCAGCTTTCTAACTTCGTCTGCTACAACTGCAAAACCTTTTCCGTGTTCCCCAGCTCTTGCTGCCTCGATCGAAGCATTCAACGCCAGCAAGTTAGTCTGATTGGCAATATCCCCAACGAGTTGGATGATATTCCCTACCTCTGTCGCATTTTGTTCAAGTCTTCGTACAGCTTTTAAAGATTCATTATTTCCTTCAGCAAGCATTTCAATTCCGCTTACAAGTGATTGAACGACTTGTTGGCTTTCTTTCAATTCTTCAATCATTGTTTCTGAGATTTTTTCTGATTCTCTCGCTTTTAACTGAACTTCATTTGCAATTCGTGTAATATCTTCTACTGATTCAGCAGTCCCTTGAATCGCAGCAGCAGAGTTTTCTGCTCCAGCAGATATTTCAGATATTGTATGAGCTACACTTTCCGCTTCTTCGCTAGCTCTTACTGATTTTTGTGAAATGGCTACCACATTCGCATTTGTTTGGCTAAAATTTTCCTCAATTTGAAAAACCATTTCTCTAAAGTTATGTAGCATTTGGTTAAATGCTTGACCAAGCGAACTTATTTCATCATTTTTACTATATATCTTAACGTCGGTACTAATATCCCCTTCTCCAACTTTAACAGCGGCTTGTTCCAATCTTTGCAATGGTCGCGTAATAAAAAACGCAGCGAAATAAGCTAAAATCCCCGACCAAATAATACCTAATGATAAGGTAACAATTGTAAATAATTCCTCACTCAAGTACTGATCAACAAAAGGATAAACGAAATAAAGAAAAACAGCACTTGTTGTAAAAGTAATAACAGCAAGCAACGTAGTTAAAATAACAAACTTTCTTTGCAAACCAAATTTATGCTTTCGTTTCTTTGCCATGTCCATTCTCCTGTCCAATTCTCTTTATGCGCTTAGATTTTTAGGGCTTATTCATTTTCAAAAATACGATTAATTAATTCTTTTAATTCCATAAAAGTTGAGCGATAGATATTTATATCCCCTCCGTACGGATCGAGTACATCAGAATCATACCCAGGACCATTTACGTATTCTTTCAATGTATATATTTTATCGGCAGCTTCGGGATAAATGTTAAGCAGCATATTTTTATGCGATGCAGTCATTGTGAGTATAAGATACGCCCATTTTACATTTTCTTTCGTAAGCTGCTTTGACTGATGGTTAATATCTATTCCATTTTCTTTTAATACTTGAATCGCATTATGTGCGGCATTATCTCCTGCGGAAGCAAACATGCCGACGGACTTAGCTTCACCTTTTCCAGACCATATGTTATTAAAAATTGCTTCTGCCATTGGGCTTCTGCACGTATTTCCTGTACATACAAAAAGAACGTTCACGTTACGACCACCCTTACATAATTATTTCATTTCAACAGGTCTAAAGGACGACCGGAATATTCAGAGAAAATTATGGCATAGTTCAATAAAAAAAGACAGCCCTCTAAATAGAAAAGCCGCCTTTCTTGCCTTAATCCTTAATTAATTAAATTGTAAAAGAAGTTTTAAACCAAATGCGATTAAAATAATCCCACCAAGTATTTCGCCATACACTCCGAGCAGATTTTGTACCTTCCGCCCGATTAGCAGCCCGCTCCATGTTAGGAAAACAGCGACTACTCCAAAGCAGAAAGCGGCAATTGCTGCCCTAACACCAAACATCCCTAAGCTAAGTCCTGCTGAAAAACTATCGACACTTAAAAGAAGCGAGAAGAGAACAATTCCCCAGCCAACCGGCAATATAAAGGATTGGCGATTGCTTCGGAAACAAAATATAATCATTTGCAGTCCAAGGATAATGAGCAGAATTCCTCCGACATATCCTGTTATTTTTCCGAACGTCTCAGATAATAAATGACCGGCTAAAATCCCAAACAATGGCATTACTACATGAAAAATACCGACTGTAATCCCGATAATAAAAATATGTTTCAATCTTAGCTTATATATTCCCATGCCTAGGGAGACAGAAAATGCGTCCATCCCAACTGCAAATGCCATGATTAAAAGTGTGATTATTTCCGGAAGCAATGTCTATCTTCCCCTTTCCCCATTGGACGTGCCTATAGGGAACATATGCCAATATAAAAGGGAATAGACTTATTTTTTTTGTTGTATCCAATTATGGCCTGCTGCTTTGTCTAGGCGATTCATAATAGCTGCACCCACACCGGTTTCTGGAAAAACTTCTGAAAAAATGATATCCAGCTCGGCTTCGTCGAGAGCACGCAGTGAATCATATAGTGAATGTGCCACTTCACTTAAGTTGCTTCTGCTCCCCAAATCAAGAACTTTGTCCGCATCATAATAAGAAGCTGTTTCTGAAGAAGACATTACTCCCACTTTTAAACCCTGATTTCTTTTTTCGTTGATCAAGGACTGGACCCAATTCGGTTCACCTTCTGCTAAAAATAAAGGTACTGCTGGTGCATAATGCTTATATTTCATTCCGGGTGATTTCGGCTTTTCTTCCTTATCTTTTAAACTCGCGTCCATTTCTACATGATCAATAATAGACTCAATTTCTTCCTTGGAAACACCGCCCGGTCTTAAAATGATCGGCGTCGTTCCTGTGCAATCAATCACAGTTGACTCAACACCAACACCTGTAGGGCCTCCATCAACGATGCCCGCAATTTTCCCATCCAAATCTTTCGCTACATGATCAGCGGTTGTTGGACTTGGTTTTCCAGATTGATTGGCGCTCGGAGCGGCTATAGGCAAACTTGATGCTGAAATAAGCGCAAGCGCAACTGGATGATCTGGCATACGAACTGCAATCGTATCAAGTCCCGCCGTCACGATTTCCGAAACAGCCCCTTGCTTTTTTTGAAAAATAAGCGTCAAAGGCCCTGGCCAAAACGCATTCATCAGTTTCATAGATTTTTCCGGAATAGCGGCAACAAGGTCTTGAAGCTGTCTTGTGGAAGAAATGTGCACAATTAATGGGTTATCTGCAGGTCTTCCCTTGGCAGTGTAAATTTTAGCTACCGCTTCATCCGATTTGGCGTTTGCCCCAAGTCCATATACGGTTTCCGTCGGGAATGCCACTACTTCATTGTTGAGTAAATAAGCAGCCGCTTCATCAATCTGTGGATAACCTGTCATATTATCGATCTTTTTATCCACAGACCATCTAACTGTTTTCATGTATATTGCCTCATTCCTATTTCAAGTACTTTACGAGATTTTCAGTAAAATAAGGAACAAGTTATACACATATTGTGGATAAACAATATTTTCCAGTGGATAACTACTGTGAGTTATGTGTATAACTTGCATTTATAGAAACTCTTGAAAGAGATTAGAATAATTTATTAAATAATTCAACTACGAAAAATTTTACTTCTACTTTATTTTCTTCCTCTTTTATAAAAGTTGGTGCTTGTTCATCCGATTTTTGAAGCTCTTTATCCACAGACTTATCCCCAACCTCTTTAGTTGTTGCTTCTGGAATTTTCTCTTCACTTGTAACAGTTCCTTCCTCAAGTGAAGCTTCTTCTTCTTCAAAGCCTGGGCTTACAGCTAGGCTATTTGAAAAATCTAAGAAGCAAAGCGGTGGAAAAAGAACACACCACCAATTGGCTCCTTTTCCTTCACCTAGTGTAATTAAGATCGCTTCGTATGTGCCTGCTGGATAAAGATATTGACCATATAATTTTGTAGGAAATTGTACATTGCCGAATTCTACTTTTACGGAATAATTAAGATTTCGCGCAGCCAATTCTTGTTTTGCGATTTCTTCAACATGATCAAGACGTGACGTAATAGTCGTTCTTGCTGCATCAATCGATGTTAAATCTTGCACCCAATTTGTAATTTCCGCATTTACTGCATCACGGATAGCGCGCTTCACTTCTTGATCTTTTTCTCCATCACTATTAGCCAATATTCGAAGACGAATCGCTTCACCCGGAATGACAAGAGGATCTGAAGCCTTTGCCATTTCCTGTTTAGGAATAATTAAACTTGCTACAGTAGCGAAAACAAGAATAATCAAATACATCCAAGCTATATTTTTTTGATAGAATTTATGTTTCATATAATCATGCATCATATCCATCTGCCCCCTCTAGCAGGCATTATGGACAAGATAATAGAATCCTATACATTGAACCCGTCCCTTTGGGGACAGTCCCCAAAGGGACAGGTTTGAGTTAGTACAATTCGGTCCTTTCCATTTATGTCGAGGATGATATCTGTTTTACTGTCTGGAAAAGCTTTTTTCATCATGGCTGCGACTATCTCTCCTTGTCCAGCACCAATTTCAAAAGCGATGAGTGCTTTTTTATTAGTGAGTTTCGGCAAGTCGTTGGCGAATCTGCGGTAAAAATCAAGACCATCGACGCCACCGAATAAGGCGTTGTGCGGCTCGTGTTCACTTACGACCTCGGATAACTTTTCTTCATTTGGAATATACGGTGGATTGGAGAGAATGATATCCCATTTTTCGTTTAAAAATGGTTCTAGTAAATCCCCGTGTCGAAAATCTATTTCTGCTCCGAGTGCTTCCGCATTTTTCTGAGCGATTTTTAATGCCGCTTCAGAAATATCCGATGCGGAAACCACGAGCTCCGGCCTTTCCAGTTTCATCGTAACCGCAATCGCTCCACTGCCTGTCCCAATGTCAGCGCACTTTAGCTTTGAGGATGGACCAAAATATGTACCCAACCTCTCAAGTACAGCGACAATTAATTCTTCGGTTTCAGGCCTTGGAATGAGCACATTCTCATTTACGATAAATCTTCTTCCGTAAAATTCCTCATACCCGATGATGTGCTGAATAGGACGTCCTGTGACATGCTCCTTAACAACTTCTATGAAACCATCGTATTCACGATCAGGCAATTCCATTCGTAATTCAGATAAAAGCCGAGCTCTGCTCCAGCCTAAAATCCACATTAATAGAAGCTCGCCTGCATTTTCATCTCGGTCATGTTCTTTTAAAAAAGAAGAAGCCCAATTGAGGGCTTCGTACACTTTTTTGTGCATCATTATTCTTCCACGCTCTCAAGTTTTTTAGATTGATCTTCGATGACTAAAGTATCAATCACTTCGTCGAGCTTACCTTCTAAAATTTGATCAAGCTTTTGAATCGTTAACCCAATTCGATGATCAGTTACACGGTTTTGCGGAAAATTGTACGTGCGAATTCGTTCAGAACGATCTCCCGTTCCAACAGCGGACTTACGGTTTGCATCATATTCCGCCTGTGCTTCCTGTTGAAACATATCGTATACACGTGCACGCAATACTTTCATCGCTTTCTCTTTATTTTTAATCTGGGATTTTTCATCCTGACAAGATACGACAACACCCGTCGGGATATGTGTTAAACGAACAGCCGACATCGTTGTGTTAACGCTTTGTCCACCAGGTCCGCTTGAAGCAAATGTATCAACACGGATATCTTTTTCATGAATATCGACTTCGACTTCTTCTGCTTCCGGAAGAACAGCAACAGTCGCGGTCGATGTATGAATCCTTCCGCCTGATTCTGTCTCAGGAACACGTTGGACGCGATGGGCTCCATTTTCATATTTCAGCTTGGAATAGGCGCCATTTCCATTAATCATGAAAATGATTTCCTTGTAGCCGCCAAGGCCAGTTGAATGGGCTTCGATTATATCTGTCTTCCAGTTATGCGCTTCAGCAAAACGGCTGTACATTCGGTATAAATCACCAGCAAATAAAGCTGCTTCATCGCCGCCCGCCGCACCGCGAATTTCCATAATAACGTTTTTGTCATCATTCGGGTCTTTAGGAACAAGTAGAATTTTCAAACGAGCCTCTAAATTCTCTAGCTGATCTTCAAGCTCACTGACCTCTTCTTTAACCATTTCACGCATGTCAGCATCAAGCTTATCTTCCAACATTTCTTTTGCTTCTTTATATTGGGTTTGAGCATTTTTATATTCACGATACACTTCAACGGTTTCCGCAATCGCCGATTGTTCTTTTGAATAATCCCTTAACTTTGTAGAATCGCTAACAACAGCCGGGTCGCTTAAAAGCTCATTCAACCTTTCGTAGCGCTCCTCTACAGCTTGTAATTTATCAAACATCTTTTTCACCTCATACTGTTTGCATAAGTGCACTATTATAGTATAACGTTCACTTTATGCAAAGCAAATATTTTTGTGAAAATTACGTTCTCATTTAATTTTTATTTTTTCAGAACCTACGATCCAGGTTGGATAATAGGATATCCCAAGCGAGATTGGACCTTTGACGGAATGTAAATCTGTTATATTGATACCATGTTCATATACTTGATCATCACCATCGCTATATCTCGAAAAAGAAGAACCTGATTCTAATTCTTTGCCATCACGATCCTTAGGTGTACTAAACATAAAATACGAAAACTCTTCTTTTGTTCTCATCGTAAAAATCAAGTCATTTCCTGAAACATTTACTTTAGAAACAATTTGGTTTCCTTTTGGCTGTTTGATGATTTCTTCCTTTTCAATATCCACCACTAATTCAGCCTCATCCTTATCTATTGCTTGAATTTTATTAAGTGCTATATAAAGTTCCATAGGTTCGTTGAAATAGTTGCTTTGCAGATAGACAATTTCTTCATCATCAGAAATTCGGGTACCAGTAATTCCATTTGTAATTTTACTCCATACATCTCCATGTTCATCAACAAGGCGTAAATCATCAAAATTTAAGAGCTTCTTCGTATTATTAGGATCCATTTTTACATGGATGCCCACCCTTAAAGGATAGATATCGGCTTTTACAAAGGTTACTTTCTGGTCCTGGATTGTCACATCTTTGTTGATTGTCAGATTTTTTACCGACTTAATTTCTTTTATCGTAAAAGGCATTGTAAAATCTTCCGTATAGCCGCTCGCTTTTACTGTTACACTAACTTGAAAGTTCCCAGCTTCTAACGGTTCAGAAAAGTAATATTCAATCATTCCTTGAAAGGAAGAACTTTTTTCCGGAGTATGAGGAGCCCCATGTGATGTGGAAGGTTCTTTTATTTCTTTTCCATCTAAACTTTTTAAATCTACAAGATCAATCCACATGGATTCGTATTTTTTTTCTGGTTTCAACGTATAAAACAAAACCATTCCATTTTCATCCGCAATTGCCCCATCAATTGTCAGCTTTACTCCATTTTTTTCTTCCGAAACTCCTATTTCCTGATAATATTCATTTGAAATTGCTGCAAGCATTCCTTTGTCATGAACAATCATTTCAACGATTCTGTCCATACCAGGAATAGCGGCGATATAAGAAGCAAATGCAGGTGATATCCGAATGGTTGTAAAAAATCCGCTTAGAAAAATGATAGCTGCTGTACTGGCAAACATCCATTTTTTAATAGGTGTGTTCCTCTTTTGCTTTGCTTTTTGGAAGCCTGCCATAATGGCGGTGTTCAATGCTTCCACTGGAATAGACGCATCTTCATATTTATTTTTTAATTCAGCCAATTTCTTCTCTTCTTTCTCAAACACTCGAACCCGCTCCTTTCTCTTCCAATATGTCTCGCAGCTGTTTCAAGGCCTTATGCAGCCATGTTTTGATCGTGCCTTCTGGACATTGCATCGCATCGGCAATTTCTTTTATTTTCATATCGTTGAAGTATTTTAGCGTTAATAATTCACGAGACCGATCATCAAGTTTTAACATCGCATCTTTCAATTCAAGTTCATTGAATGTTTCAGACACTGCTAATGTTTGGATGACTCCATCATCAACAATGTGCCGCTTTTTATTTTTTAGTTGGTCATTGCAATAATTGATCATAATTCGAAACAGCCATGTTTTAATAAAATTGGAGTTCCGTAATGTGCGGATATTTTTATAAGCTCGGAAGGTAACTTCCTGAATGGCCTCTAATGCCTCGCCTTCGTTTTTCAAAAAAGCGAGAGCCGTTCTATATAAATCTACTTTATATTCATTCATGATTTCTAAAAAGGCATCGTCATTTCCTCTGATTGCCTTTTTAACTAGTTTCTCATCGATCACCGAAATCCCCCTTTCCATATATTAGACACTGTTATGCAGAAAAAGTTTTACAAAAATAAAAAAAGTCCTTGAGGAATTTCAAGGACTGTCAATATGTATGTTTTATTTACTATTTTCAATAGGTTGTCGTAAGTTGGCATTCGTTCCTGCAGGTACTTCGTGATGATGCCTGCATCTTGCTTCGTACGCTTCGGAAGCTCCAACTAAAATAATCGGGTCGTCATAACATGCCGGTTCTCCATTAATGAGTCGTTGCGTTCTGCTTGCAGGCGATCCGCAAACGGCACAAACTGCTTGAAGCTTTGTTACATGCTCTGCAATGGCCATTAAATTTGGCATTGGTCCAAATGGCTCCCCGCGAAAATCTTGATCCAGACCTGCAATGATCACTCGGTGCCCACTATCCGCTAATTGTTGGGCTACTGCGATAAGATCATCATCAAAAAATTGAGCTTCATCAATGGCAACAACATCGATATCAGCATGTACAGCATTTAATATGTCAGAGGAATGTTGCACAGGTTGTGCTTTCACAGCTGTTCCATTATGCGAAACAACCTCTTCTATACTATAGCGGTCATCTAATTGGGGTTTAAAAACCATAATGCTTTGCTTCGCAAATTGCGTTCTTCTGACTCGTCTAATCAATTCCTCCGACTTTCCAGAGAACATGCTTCCACAAATAACTTCAATCCATCCTGTATGTTTGATTATATCCATGAGATGACTGCTCCTTTCAGGTTTTTCTATGAGAGTGTGTTCCTTATGTGAGAGTATGTATACTTTATAAGAGAGTATATACCTTATATACGAGAGTAAATCTTTTTTTATACGACAATCGCAACAGTTATACGGAGATTAAATTCACCTATGATACAATAAAAACTTATTATCCGCCAATTAGTGCTCCTCCTGCGATAATTAATTCCGCTTATACAGCACTACACACTGCGAAAAAAGTACTTATCGTATAGATTTCCCCCATTTCAGACAATAAAAAAACAGGCAAGCAATTCTTGCCCGTTTTTTCGAACATTCTTATTGTCTAGCTCCAGCGCCTATCGACTAGAAAACTTCCTGTCCTTTTCCTACGATAAGTCAACATCGACTCATTCTTCGTCGTGTTTCCTTTATCTCAGTCAAAGGCCCTGAAGTTTTTACGTCGATAAACAGGCGCTTCTGCTTTTCTTACTTAAGTCCGTATTTTTTATTGAAGCGGTCAACGCGGCCATCTGCAGACGCGAATTTTTGACGACCTGTGTAGAATGGATGGCATTCTGAGCAAATTTCTACACGAATGTTTTCTTTAACAGATCCGCCTTCAAATTCATTTCCACATGCACATTTAACCATTACTTTTTTATATTCTGGATGAATTCCTGCTTTCATTACTTTCATCTCCTTATGCCCTGAATCATTTGCTGAAACAGAGTTATCTATCGTGATGCTTTTAGCATTTTTTACTTCGAAAACACATTTTTCATTATAACAAGGGCTTCTTTAAAATGCAATATTTCTTCATGAAAAAATTAAGTCTTATAGAACCGTTCTTCCATTCGTATTGCCTTTTGCTTCCGCAGCTGCAAGCATATTAAAAAATTCTTCATTTGTTTTTGATTGACGCAGCTTTCGTAAAAACTTCTCTGCAAAGTCTGGGGAATCTGACATGACTTTACGAAGCTTCCAAAGTTTTTCAAGCTGTTCCTTAGGAATGAGCAATTCTTCTTTTCTTGTACCGGAACGGCGAATATCGATTGCCGGGAAAATTCTTCTTTCCGCGAGTGAGCGGTCAAGGTGAAGTTCCAAGTTTCCAGTTCCTTTAAACTCTTCATAAATAACATCGTCCATACGGGAACCTGTATCGACAAGGGCAGTAGCTAGAATCGTTAAGCTGCCGCCTTCTTCAATGTTTCTTGCTGCTCCGAAAAATCGTTTCGGACGATGAAACGCAGCTGGATCGATACCACCTGACAATGTTCGTCCACTTGGTGGAATCACTAGGTTGTAAGCACGCGCAAGTCTTGTAATACTATCCATCAAAATAACGACATCGCGCTTATGTTCCACTAAACGCATCGCTCGTTCTAAAACAAGCTCAGCTACTTTTATATGATTTTCAGGAACTTCGTCAAATGTGGAGCTGACAACCTCCGCATTGACTGAACGTTCGATGTCCGTAACTTCCTCTGGACGCTCATCGATCAATAATACAATCAATTCAGCTTCAGGGTTATTCGTAGTAATCGCATTTGCAATCGATTTTAAAAGCATCGTTTTCCCTGCTTTTGGAGGGGCAACGATTAATCCACGTTGTCCAAAACCAACCGGTGATATTAAATCCATGATTCTAGTTGATAGATTCGTTGGAGTCGTTTCCAGTTTAATTTGGCGATCAGGATAGAGTGGCGTTAATGCTGGGAAATGGACACGCTCTTTAGCACTTTCTGGATCATCACCATTGACAGCTTCAACATGCAACAAGCCGAAATAGCGTTCGTTTTCTTTTGGCGGCCTTACTTTTCCTGATACTTTATCACCATTTCGTAAATCAAATCGTCGGATCTGTGAAGCTGAAATATAAATGTCCTCTGAACTTGCAGAATAGTTGATTGGTCTTAGAAAACCAAACCCCTCGGATTGAATAATTTCCAGTACGCCCTCCATGAAGAAGAACCCTTCTCGTTCTGCACGTACTTTTAGGATTGCAAAAATCAATTCTTTTTTCGTTAGTTTACTGTAATACGAAACCTTATATTCACGGGCCAGTTCATATAATTCTTTAAGTTTCATATCTTCCAATAATGAAATTGTTAACTCAGCCATTTCGACACCACTCTTTTTTAGTTTGGTCTTAATACAGGAAAACTGGCATACGTCTCCCCTGTTTTAAGATAAAAAATAATAAAACAATAAATAAAATAAGATCGTTATTCACCGGAAAAAGGAATCAAATAATGCCATAGGTAGAAAAAACTCTCGATGAAAAAACATTGATTAAGAGGAATTAAAAATAAAAACCATAGTAACACATTAGAAGAGTATGAAGAGGTTGAGGAATAAAAGGCCTCACCTTATGCCTATTTTACATGGAAATGATAATAGTTGCAAAGGAGAGTCTGCATTTTTTTAGACTCTCCAAAAAAATGTTTTTCGTTTTTTTCTCTTAATTTAGGAACTCTTTAATTGTTCCATTTCTTCCTCAGTCATTTTTTCTCGCCAGATGGTTGCTCCAAGTCCATTTAACTTCTCAACTAAATCACTGTATCCTCGATCAATATGCTCAAGTCCCGCTACTTCTGTTATGCCTTCCGCGAGCAAACCTGCAATGACAAGTGCAGCCCCCGCTCGCAAATCAGAAGCTTTTACTTTCGCCCCTTGTAGAATAGATGGCCCATTCACAATTGCAGAGCTGCCCTCTACTTTAATGTTCGCGTTCATTCTCCGCAATTCATCAATATGTTTAAAGCGTGCAGAATAAATCGTGTCCGTTACAATAGAAGACCCTTCAGCTTTCGTCAACAGTACGGTAAAAGGCTGCTGTAAATCAGTGGGAAATCCAGGATAAACTAGTGTTTTAATATCTATCGGTTTATATTTATTACTTTTTCCAATAAAAATTTGATCGTCTCCGGTTTCTACGGGCACTCCCATTTCACGAAGTTTTGCAATAAGCGATTCAAGGTGATGCGGAATGACATTATCGATTAGTATTCCTTCCCCGACTGCAGCACCAAGGATCATAAACGTTCCAGCCTCAATTCGATCGGGAATGATTGTGTGACGGCACCCATCCAGACGGTCAACTCCATCGATACGAATTACATCTGTGCCTGCACCTTTGATTTTTGCTCCCATATTCGTTAACAGTGTGGCAACATCAATAATCTCAGGTTCTTTCGCTGCATTTTCAATAATTGTGCGACCTTTTGCCTTAACGGCTGCAAGCATAATATTAATCGTTGCGCCAACACTGACAACATCCAAATAAATTCTTGAACCACGAAGTTCATCCGCACGTAAATAAATGGCACCTTGCTCGTTTGTCACTTTTGCCCCTAACGCTTCAAAGCCTTTAATATGCTGGTCTATCGGACGTGGCCCTAAATGGCATCCACCAGGAAGACCAATCACTGCTTTTTTAAAACGGCCAAGCATCGCCCCCATTAAATAATAAGACGCCCGCAGCTTTTTCACCTTTCCGTTCGGAAGCGGCATGGAAATCATTGAACTCGGATCAACAGTCATTTCTCCATCTTTAAAAGTGACATTTCCGCCTATTTCTTCAAGGAGTCCTTGTAGTGTATGAACATCTGAAATATCAGGAAGGCCTTCAATCGTTACAGGTGATTCAGCTAATATCGTAGCAGGGATAAGCGCAACGGCACTATTCTTTGCACCACTCACTTTTATTGTCCCTTTTAACGGATACCCACCTGCTATTTTTAGCTTTTCCATTTTTGTCTCCCTTTCCAACTCTATTGGGTAAATATTCCAATGGCTTTTTTAAACGAACAATAGATTATATGTATTATATACGAATTTAACATAAACATGTAGAAATAAAGTAAATTATTAACAATAATATCGAATAATATGGATTTATTGCAAGTGTGGAAAAAATTATAGGGGATTCATAATCGTATTTTTATATCGATACAGTTACATTAAATTGCAAATTGTATAGAAACCGCCCATTAAACATGGACGGTTTCGTTTTATTATGCTTTTTGAGATGAACCAAACTCACGCATTTTGCCTTTTACTGTTTCTTTAATAGCATCGCGCGCAGGTCCCAAATATTTACGTGGATCATACATATTTGGATCAGCTGCCAATACTTCACGTACACGTGCAGCAGATGAAATTTGGTTTTCAGTGTTCACATTGATTTTAGCTGTTCCGAGTGAAATTGCACGTTGGATGTCTTTTGTCGGAATGCCTGTACCGCCATGAAGAACAAGTGGTACTCCTGTCAAATTCATGACTTCTTCCATACGATCAAATCCAAGGTTTGGTTCACCCTTATACGGTCCATGGACGGAACCAAGAGCTGGAGCGAAGCAATCTACTCCTGTTTCACGTACAAGTTGATCACATTCTTCTGGAATTGCATAAGCTGCGTCAGCATCATCAACAGATAAGTCATCCTCTTGCCCGCCGATTCGGCCTAGTTCCGCTTCAACGGAAACACCAAACATATGCGCTAGCTCGACAACTTTCTTCGTCAATGCAATGTTTTCCTCAAGTGGATAATGTGATCCATCAATCATAACAGATGTGAAGCCAGCATAAATTGCTTTTGCACATGCTTCAAAGCTAGAGCCGTGGTCCAAATGAATAGCAACAGGTACAGTTGTACCATATTCCTCCATTAGGGTTTCAACCATTTTTACTACAAACTTGAAGCCGCCCATATAGCGTGCGGCACCTTCTGATACACCAAGGATAACAGGAGATTTTTCTTCTTCTGCCGCTTGTAGAATTGCTTGAGTAAACTCAAGGTTATTCAAGTTAAATTGACCGACAGCATATTTTCCTTCTTTTGCTTTATTAAGCATTTCGGTCATGGAAACTAAAGGCATTCTTTTTTCCTCCTCTGAGTTAAACTGCGCACTGTTGTGCATGATTGATCCTGACCCAAAACTAGGACAGGGACATTTTTCATTTTCATCATATCAAATTCATCAAATGTTTACCAACTATGAAAATGTTTTTTGTCAGAGGAAATTGAAATATAAAGAATCTTTTTATTATGTGTCCAACTTTATAGGTATGTATGTTCTAATAGTTTGACGAAGCTCAACAATGTCGAATGGCTTTGTAAAATGCGCCAAAGCCCCTAATTTTTTGGCCGCTTCAATCTTTTCAAGTTCTCCGTATGCAGTCATAATAATAACGCGAATGTCTGGGCGTATTTTTTTCATTTGCTGAAGAATTTCTAATCCATCCATCCCAGGTATTTTCATATCGAGTAATACAAGATCAAGGGTATGTTTTTTTGTAATAGCTAAAGCTTGTAAACCATTTGCTGCTTGGAAAACTTGATAGCCTTCTTTTTGCAATATTTCGTTTAATAATATGCGTATTCCAAACTGATCATCGACAATCAAAATTTTCTCCTTCATTATATCCCCCTCTTTATTTCATTATAACGAACATCGATAAAAATTAATAGGGTATTAAGATGGATTTCGCAATATTATTCGCTTTTTTTCTTGAAGGTCAAATTCGTTTCAAAATACAACAATTGATAACAATCACACTTACTTTTTCTCCATAATCAGCTCTTTGTCCTTCTAAAAAAAAGCGACCTTATTTGACATAAATTGTTTATGCCAGTATGGTATAGTATTATTTTTAGTAGTGTCTTGCGGTTTTCTAAAAGGAGTGTACGCTATGCAGAAAATGTTTACGACCCAGTTGGCTGGATTATTTAAAAGAATACTTGAAAAAGAAGAGTTAAATATAGAAGATGGTGCTCGGGTTTTAGCGCAGGCACCAGTTGGGGAAGGCAACATTTTTATAAAGGGATTCAAAGAAATGGAAGGAGCCGTAATAGAAGCACTTGAGGGTGCTGAGCCATTAAAAGGCGCCGTTCGATTAGAATCTGTTGAAAAATTATCCCACGCAGATAGAGTAATGTTGATCACCCGCTTTGCTGACGATGTGGAAGCAATGGAGTTTGGTAAAAATCTTGTCGAAAAAAATATACCTTTTGTTGTCATTGCAGGCGAGAACAAGTCCGGGGGCGAGAGCTTAGCTGACATAGCGGATGTGTTTATTCAAACGTATGTAATCAAACCGTTGCTTCCAACAGAAGATGGAAATCGAGTTGGTTTCCCTTCCTTAATAGCAGCACTCTATATTTATTTCTCATTAAAGTTCACGATAGAGGAAATTTTAGAAGAATATGAATGATGAAAGGACCGGTTTTGGTGTGCTGAACCCTAAAAGTTAGACCAAAATATTTATGCAGCTAGTTGACTGGTATGAAGACGGTATTCCACCGGGCTCATGCCAGTCAATTTTGCTTTTATCCGTTCATTGTTATAGTAAAAAATATAATCAGATACTGCTTGTTTAAGCTCTTCAAATGACTTATAAACTCTACCGTAATACATTTCCTGTTTCATTATCCCGAAGAAATTTTCCATTGGTGAATTATCCAGACAGTCTCCCTTTCGGGACATGCTTTGAAATATACCGTTATCTTTTAGTTTCCTTACATATCTTTTCATTTGATAACCCCAGCCTTGATCAGAGTGTATAGTCGTTCGATAGGGGCAATCTTTTGTTATTTCAATTGCTTCGTCTAAAGCATCCATAATTGCTTGAGCGTTTGGCCGTTCTGAGAACCGAAAGGATAGAATTTCACTATTAAACATATCTAAAAATGGATCTAAATAAGCCTTCTTAATGATTATCTTCCCATCAGAATCGGTCGTATAGTATTTGAATTCAGATGTATCAGTCGTTAATTTTTGATGTGGAATACTTGTATGGAATCTACGGTTTACAAGGTTTTTCGAAATCTTGCCTATAGTTCCTTTATAAGTGCTGTATTTACGAGATTTACGTGTGAATGATGTACAAGTAATACCAAGTTTATTGGTAATCCGTAGGATTTTTTTGTGATTTACGATATAACCTCTCTTACGCAATTCCATATCAATTCGACGATATCCGTAATTTCCATTATGTTTGTCTACAATATCTTGGATGATCTTTTCAATCTCTTCATCTGGATTGGATTCATTAAATCGTTTTTGCCAATACATATAGGTTGCTTTTGGAAAACCTGTGGCTTCAAGGATAACAGCTAATTTGAATTGTTTTCTGAGTTCGTGAATGACCCTGGATTCTGTTTTAGCAGTCGGCTCGGAATATTTACCCCTGAAGCACGGAGCTTTTTTAAATAGGCATTCTCCGCACGTAGTAACTCTATTTCTTTTAAAAGTTGTTGTTCTTTCGTCAATTTCTTCTCATTTTTATTCCTCTTTGATTCGTTGGACAATGATGGACGCCCCTTTGATTTAGAGAGTCCTTCAATACCTTCATTTTGCCATTTCCTCAACCAATTAAGAATCATAGGTGGTTCAGTAATGCCAAATTTTCTAGCAACTTCTTCAAGGGAATCTCCTGTTTTTACCTTATAGTTTAAGACATCTAATTTAAATTGAACAGGATAATTCGTAATTGCTTTTTTAGAAGCCAAACCCTGTTTGCCAAATTGTTGGAACGCACTGACCCATTTTCTTATATTGGTTTTACTTTGAATTCCAAATCTAATAGCCAAGGAAGCATATCCACCTTCACCTGCTAAATAAGCGTCAACTACATTTTGCTTAAATCCTTCATCATATTTGACCACAAAAAACACCCCAAGAGTTAGAATTGTTTGTCTAACTTTTGGGGTGCACATCATGGATACCGGTCCTTTCTGTGTCTAGCTATAGTGTCCTTTAGATAAGTTAGACGCTTGCGCTTTTCTTTGTCTAGCTCCAGTCGCCTATCGACTAGCAAACTTCTTGTCCTTTTCCCTACGATAAGTCAACATCGACTCGTCTTGTCTAGCTCCAGTCGCCTTCCACTTTTCCAACCTCGTCGTGTTTCCTATATCTCAGTCAAAGGCCCTGAAATTCGTACGTCGATGAGCAGGCGTTTTCGCTTTTCTACTTACTGTTTATTTAATGATGCCTCTACAAATCCGTAGAATAGTGGTTGTGGGCGTGTTGGGCGTGATGTGAATTCTGGATGGAATTGGCATGCTACAAACCATGGATGGTCGGCAAGCTCTATGATTTCCACTAAACGTCCGTCTGGGCTCGTTCCCGAGAAAATAAACCCTTTTGCTTCCATCTGCTCACGATATTCGTTATTAAACTCATAACGATGGCGATGGCGTTCTTCCACTGAATCTTCCTTATATGCCGCATATGCTTTAGTGCCAGATTGAAGTTTACAAGGATATAAACCTAAACGTAATGTACCGCCAAGATCCTCAACATCTTCTTGGTTTGGTAAAAGGTCGATGATTGGATATGGTGTTTCCGGATTGATTTCAGACGAATTGGCTGTTTCTAAGCCGAGAACATTTCGCGCATATTCAACTGAAGCAAGCTGCATTCCTAAGCAGATTCCAAGGAAAGGAATTTTATTTTCACGTGCATATTTGATTGCCGCTATTTTACCTTCAATCCCTCTATCCCCAAAGCCACCAGGAACAAGGATGCCATCCACATCACCAAGCTCCGCAGCAACATTTTCTTCAGAAATGAGTTCAGCATTAAGCCATTTAATTTCAATGTCTGAGTCAAATGCATATCCTGCATGTTTTAATGCTTCAACCACAGAAATATAAGCGTCTTGCAATTCAACATATTTACCAACAAGTGCAATTTTAGTTGTTTTAGAAAGACCCTGCACCTTTTCAACAAGCTGTTTCCATTCCGTCATATCTGCTTCACGGCAATCAAGGTTCAAATGCTCACATACAAGTTGGTCTAGCTTTTGATCTTGTAATGAAAGTGGGATGGAATACAATGTGCTCGCATCACCCGCTTCTATAACGGCTTCTTTATCAATATCACAGAATAAGGCAATCTTGTCCTTCATTTCTTGAGAAATTGGCATTTCTGTACGAACGACAATGACATTAGGATTGATACCTAAGCTATGAAGTTCTTTAACGCTGTGTTGTGTCGGCTTCGTTTTCATTTCACCCGCAGCTTTTAAATAAGGAACGAGAGTACAATGAATATACATGACATTTTTACGGCCAACATCGTTTTTCATTTGGCGAATGGCCTCTAAAAATGGAAGAGATTCAATATCCCCTACTGTACCGCCAATTTCCGTAATAACGACATCCGCTTTCGTTTTTTCTGCAGCACGAAAGATACGATCTTTGATTTCATTTGTTATATGGGGAATAACTTGAACTGTGCCGCCAAGATAATCACCGCGACGTTCTTTTTTGATTACTTCGGAATAAATTTTTCCAGTTGTCACATTGCTATATTTGTTTAAATTAATATCAATGAAACGCTCATAATGCCCTAGGTCTAGGTCGGTTTCAGCACCGTCATCTGTAACGAAAACTTCCCCATGCTGATAAGGGCTCATCGTACCGGGATCAACGTTAAGATATGGATCGAATTTTTGAATGGTTACTGTTAATCCTCGGTTTTTTAGCAATCGACCGAGCGATGCAGCTGTGATTCCTTTTCCAAGTGATGATACAACCCCGCCGGTAACGAAAATATACTTTGACACGAATATTTCCTCCTTTATGACATTAGTAAGCTCCTAATCAAACAACGCATATCTTTACGTGGCACCTCTTAGTATGATCAATGTATCAACAGAAGGAGGTGCTTTTCTAATGCCACAAAACCCAATGACGATTGTCCCCGTGACCTTGCATACTGAGCCAGACGGCATCCTTCCAATTGCCTATGTCCATTCCTCTGGCCTTTGTACTATCAAACTAGCAAAACGTGGAGGAGCGCATCATCCAAACGATCATGAGGGAGCTGATCCACCGATGAGACAGGATTATACCAGTGTCAAAAACATCTATATCATTTGCGGGAAAACAGATATGCGCAAATGAATTGATGGTCTAGCTACGTTGATCCAAGACTCTTTCGAGCTCGGTCCATATAGCGACTCTATCTTTCCCCTGATTTCTATACGTATTGTCAAAACCTCTATAGTAAAAAGTTAATAATTCCTTGATTTAAAAGGGGTTATAAGAAAAAAACTTGCCACTCCCTAAATCCTGGGGATAATCCGATTAGGAAGTGACAGGTTGTTGTTCCCTCAATTATCATTAATTATAATACAGATTCTCTGTCGGGTATACCGGGTCATTGGTGATATCGATGCCAAGTTTTTTCAGGGTCTGTTCGTTTTCTCTGCTCAAAATGACCGTAGAATGAGCTTGTGCGGCTTTTAAATTCGGCAGTTGCTGATAAGCGAGCTGAGCAGTAGGATTGGTGACGGCACTGATTGCCAATGCAATCAACAATTCGTTTGCACTTAATGTCGGTACTCTACTGTTTAGATCATCGGTTTTTAAACGCTGGATGGTTTGCAAAATCATCGGTGCTAAAAGATCAATTTCATCCGCTACATTAGCCAATAACTTCAACCCATTCAGAATCGCCGCTGCCGAAGCATCCATAAGTTTTGTGGTTCGACCAGTAATGATCTTGCCGTTTGGCAGTTCGATCGCAATCACTGCCTGAAGATTCGTACTGCCGATCCTATCCTGCACCGTTATTGCATAGTCGCGTGCTGGCAATACGGGTACCCGATCTTCTTTTTTCAAGTCGCTTTCTTCCAAAATCACTTGCATACGCCGAAGAGTATCTTCATCTGCCAATCCTTTTTTATAGTCATTTTCTACAGCGAAACTGCGCCGAATGATTTCTTGCTTTGCAGCTTCCCGTACGACTTGATCATCTATGATACCCGACTTAAGGCGATTGACACCCATATCCGTCGGCGATTGATAAACAGATTCTTTACCCGTGATTTTTTCAATAATCCGTTTGATGACTGGGAACGTTTCGATATCGCGATTGTAATTGACCGCCACTTCTCCATAAGCTTCATAGTGGTAGTTGTCGATCATATTCACGTCTTTCAAATCCACAGTAGCGGCTTCATAAGCAATATTCACAGGATGCTTCAATGGTAAGTTCCAAACGGGAAAAGTTTCAAACTTTGCGTAGCCTATTTTGTTTCCTAGTTCATGTTCGTGGTACATTTGGTTTAAACAAGTCGCGAGTTTTCCGCTTGCCGGACCTGGCCCTGTTACCACTATGATCGGCTTTGACGTTTCAATATAGGGGTTCTTTGCAAATCCTTCCTCGCCGACGATCGCTTCCACATTCGTCGGGTAACCTTCAATAGCGCGATGAGTGTAAACGTTGATACCGTTCCGTTCCAGCTTCGCCATGAATACTTTGGCATTTGGCTGCTCTTGGTAACGTGTAATCAAGACACTGTTAACAGATATGCCGTATCCGCGATATTCATCGATCAAGCGCAAAACATCTTGGTCATAAGTAATACCATAATCTTCGCGTATTTTTTTCCGTTCAATGTCACTTGCGTACACACAGATAATGATCTCCGCTTTTTCCTTCAGTGTTGCCAACAACTTCATCTTTGCATCTTCATCAAATCCCGGCAAAACACGCTTGGCATGTTTGTCGCCGATCAATTTGCCGCCGAACTCCAAGTAAAGCTTATCATAGTGTTGTACCCGTTCAAGGATATAGGAAGATTGTTCTTTCAAGTATTTCTCTGAATCAAATCCAACTTTTTTCATCTTTCTTCCGCTCGCTTTCGAATGTGAATAACAAATTCCCCATCTTATGTATGATAAACTATAGTTCCCTCTTTGCACGAAAGAACTCTTTATTAGTATCTTAATCGGAAACTCATTTTCCTCTTTGCTAAGATTATATCTATATTGGCTATCAAAGCCACATTTCACCTTAGATAGTCAAATCATTTTGATTGCATTTTTAATAAAAACGCATCTACCTTTGAACGAAAAACCATTGGATAATCGCACCCCCGTATAATTATTATACGGGTTATTTTGACATTACATATGCTTCCTCAATTTTACATTGTTAGTAAAAAATAAAAAACGCCCCCGCGTAAGGGAGCGTGAAATAATATTTTCAGCAGTCCTTTTTCAAGGAGCCCAAATAAAATTCTACATACTCACTGATTGTAAGTCAAGAGGATTACTCCTCTTCCTCTTCTTCCTCTTCTAAATCAAGGTCCTCGTCCTCATCTTCAAGATCAAGGTCCTCTTCTTCTTCTTCGATTTCATAATCATCTTCGATTAATTCATCGTCTTCAAATTCTTCTTCTTCTTCTTCTTCACGAAGAGCTTCAAGGCTTTCGTCTTCTTCCTCGTCCAATTCATCCACATCATCGAAATCTTCGTCTTCATCGAGGTCAAAGTCAAGATCTTCATCTTCAAGATCTAAATCGTCATCTTCCAATGCCGCTTTTGCCTTCTTCTTCTTCTTCGTTTTTACAGGAGCGATAATTTCCTCATCGATTTGATCAATAGGATACCACTCGCGTAATCCCCAGCGATTTTCACCAAGTGTTAAAAAGCGGCCATCCACATTCAAATCTGTATAAAATTGCAGCATACGTGTCGTTTTCTCTTGTTCGTTTAATTCAAGATAGTTTGCAATTTCATCTACAAGATCCTTAAATGAAATAGCTTCTTTCTTTTCTTCAAAAATATGTTGAGCAATTTCAATAAAAGACATTTCTTTTCGTTCTTCTTTGGACAATTGCAATAAGTTCAATAAATGCACATCCCTTCACTCTTTTAAACCAAAAATCCATACTCACCATTATAAACAAATTGTTTTCAATTATGCCACTGTTTTCGCCAATTATTAAAAGTTTTTTCCATTTATCCTTTTGAGCAATTTAATAGGGAATGATTTCATCCATTATTTGCGCGATTTTCAAATCAAATAGCAGAATTTCGGATTCATTAAACGGGAATCAAATCGAGTCACAAACTTCAAATAGAATTGTACTTATCCTTAGTTAAATGCACGATTTTCTTTTTACATATTACGGCGGTATTTTCCTCCTACCTCGTATAAAGCATTTGTGATTTGCCCAAGGCTTGCTACTTTCGTTGTTTCCATTAGCTCAGCAAAAATATTCCGCCCGTTTATGGCTGTCTCTTTTAATTTGACTAGTGCTTGGTCAACTTTGTCTTGATACTGTTTTTGAAAAGACTTTAAGTTTTGAATTTGCGTTTCTTTTTCTTCTTTTGATGCACGTGCAAGTTCGAGACTATTCATTTCTTCTTCCGAAGGCGGGTTTGGATTTACATACGTATTGACCCCAATAATCGGCAGCTGCCCCGAATGTTTCAACATTTCATAGTACATCGATTCTTCCTGGATTTTTCCGCGCTGATACTGCGTTTCCATTGCACCCAGCACGCCGCCGCGATCATTAAGGCGCTCAAATTCTTGCAAAACAGCTTCTTCAACCAAATCGGTTAGTTCTTCAATAATAAAAGATCCTTGAAGTGGATTTTCATTTTTCGATAATCCGTGCTCCTTCGTAATGATCATTTGAATTGCCATCGCACGGCGGACTGATTCTTCCGTAGGAGTCGTAATCGCCTCATCATATGCATTTGTATGGAGTGAATTGCAATTGTCTTGTAGTGCCATCAATGCTTGCAATGTCGTGCGGATGTCGTTGAAATCAATTTCCTGAGCATGAAGGGAACGCCCGGATGTTTGAATATGATATTTCAGCTTTTGACTGCGCTCATCTGCTCCATATTTATCTCGCATCACTGTTGCCCATATTCTACGAGCAACCCTACCAATAACCGTGTATTCAAGATCGAGACCGTTCGAAAAAAAGAACGACAGATTCGGAGCAAAATCATTAATATTCATTCCACGGCTCAAATAATACTCCACATAGGTGAATCCGTTGGCGAGTGTAAAGGCGAGCTGGGAAATGGGGTTTGCCCCAGCTTCCGCAATATGGTAGCCGGAAATTGATACGGAATAATAATTACGGATTTTATGATCAATAAAATATTGCTGGATATCCCCCATCATGCGTAAGGCAAATTCCGTTGAAAAGATGCATGTATTCTGACCTTGATCTTCTTTTAAAATATCTGCTTGCACCGTGCCTCTTACGGTTGCTAAAGTTCGCTCTCTTACTTCGGCATATTCTTCTTCTGTAAGTGTCCTGCCTAGCTCATTTGCTTTCTTTTCTGCTTGCTGGGCAATTGCCGTATTTAAAAACATCGCCAAAATAATCGGAGCTGGCCCATTGATCGTCATCGATACGGATGTAGATGGAGAGCAGAGATCAAAGCCTGCATACAGTTTTTTCATATCATCCAATGTACAAATGCTAACGCCGCTTTCCCCTACCTTTCCGTAAATATCCGGGCGGTAATCAGGATCTTCTCCGTATAATGTGACTGAGTCGAATGCAGTGCTTAGCCGCTTCGCCTCATCATCCTTCGATAAATAATGAAATCGACGATTCGTTCGTTTAGGAGTTCCTTCTCCTGCAAATTGACGTTTCGGGTCCTCCCCTTGACGTTTAAAAGGAAAAACGCCGGCTGTAAACGGGAATGCACCTGGAATATTTTCTTTATACATCCATCTTAATATTTCTCCGTAATCTTCGTATTTTGGCAATGCTACCTTTGGAATGGAAAGGCCAGATAACGTACGTACTCTTAGCTCTGTTATGATTTCTCGATTACGAATGCTTGTCGCAAACTGTTCTGCAGCGTATTTTTCCTTTATCGTCTCCCATTCATTCAATATTTTGATAGAAGCAGGAGTTAAGTGCGACTTTGCTTTTTCACTAAGTCTTTCGAGTTCTTTGATTACATTCGGGATTATTTCCCCATCTTTTGCAGCTGCAATTGCACCTTCAAGCTGAAAAAGTTGGCGTGCAAATTTTACTTGTTCTTCTGTCTTTTTATGATAATTACGGACGGTCTCCACAATTTCACGTAAATAATATTGGCGATTGATTGGAATGATGACGTCTCTTTTTTCACTTATTTCTACTCGTTTCGGAGAAAAATTCCATTCGTTATCTGTTAGTTCATTTATCTTTTGAACTAACGCTGCAAACAACGTATTCGTTCCTGGATCATTAAATTGGCTAGCGATTGTACAATATACTGGCATCGATTCAAGCTGATGGTCGAATAACAGATGGCTGCGTTGGTATTGCTTTCTTACTTGATTTCTAGCATCTTCGGACCCTTTTCGTTCAAATTTATTAATGACAATGAAATCGGCATAGTCAATCATGTCGATTTTTTCAAGCTGTGAAGGTGCTCCGAACTCACTCGTCATAACATACATCGAAATATCGCTAATCGTACTAATTTCCGCATCCCCTTGACCAATTCCACTCGTTTCGACCACAACAAGATCGACCCCTGCCGCTTTTACAATTTGAATGGCATCCTCGAGGCAATCGGAAACCTCGCTTTTCGAACCTCGTGTTGCTAAACTCCTCATGTACACATTTGGAGAAAAGATAGCGTTCATTCTAATTCTATCGCCTAAAAGCGCCCCACCTGTTTTTTGCTTTGTCGGGTCAACCGATAGAATTGCCACTTTTTTATCAGGGAATTCATTTATGAATCTGCGGATGAGTTCATCTGTGAGTGAACTTTTTCCTGCCCCACCCGTTCCGGTTATTCCAAGTACAGGGGTATTTCCTGCATCCTCTTTCGATTTTTTTAAAAGATTAGCAAGGGATTCTTTGTTATTTTCAGCAACTGAAATCAATCTGGCAGCTGCCTGAAAATTACCTTCTCGAAGTTTTTCAATCTCGCTTCCCAGTGACTGAATCGGAATTTCCGTATCACATTCCTTAAGCATGATATTGATCATTCCTTGCAGGCCGTGGATGCGTCCGTCTTCTGGAGAAAAAATCCTTGCGATTCCATAATCATGAAGTTCTTTGATCTCACGAGGAATGATGACCCCGCCACCGCCACCGTAAATTCGGATATGCGACGCACCTTTTTCCAAGAGTAAATCATGTATATATTTAAAGTACTCGACATGACCACCTTGATAAGATGAAATGGCGATGCCTTGTACGTCCTCTTGAATGGCTGCATTAACCACTTCTTCGGCTGAACGATTGTGGCCGAGATGAATGACTTCAGCACCACTTGCCTGTAAAATTCTCCTCATAATGTTAATAGAGGCATCGTGGCCGTCAAATAAGCTGGATGCCGTTATGAATCGGACGTGATTTTTCGGTTTGTAAACTTCAGTCATCACGTTACCCCTCCTCGGTTCGTTTCGTAGCCTTGAATCCCTGTAAAAAGCAAGTCGATTTGGAGTGTAATATAGTCTTCGATAGAATATATCCTTTTTAAAGCCCAACGACGGAAACCCCACATTTGCCCTTGAACAAAGATATTATGTGCAAGTAAATGCTGGTGCTCCTTGCCGATATCCAATTCTCCATTCTTGACACAACGATTGATCAATCGTTCAAACATCGAAACCATTTCGAGTTCTTTTTTTAAGACGTATGGGAGTGCTTCTTCAGATAGGGCTTTTGCCTCTTGGTACATGACGAGTACTTCATCCTGCATATCATCGATTAATTTAAAATAATGTTTGATTCCAAGCTTAAGACTTTCGAGTGTTCCTTGACCGAGTTCGATGCTGCTTAATCGTTCGCTCACCTCATCATAAATACTGTCGCATACAAGATAGAGAACATCTTCTTTCGTTCTGATATATTCATATAGCGTTCCGATGCTGAACCCTGATGCTTTAGCGATTTCTCTCGTCGTCGTTCGATGGAAGCCCTTTTCTTTAAAAAGAGAAACTGCTCCGTGAATCATTTGGTTACGCCGTTTTTTAATGAGGCTTTCATCTTTTACCGATGCATGAACCTCACGTTTTTCTTCCACTTCTTCTCACCGCCTTCTAGCAAACTATTTAGTTAGCATTCGAGAAATAACGATACGCTGGATTTCTTGTGTGCCTTCGTAAATTTGTGTGATTTTGGCATCCCTCATATAACGCTCTACTGGATAGTCCTTCGTATATCCATATCCTCCAAAAATTTGCACGGCTTCCGTCGTTACTTTCATTGCCGTGTCCCCTGCCATCAGTTTAGACATGGAGGATTCTTTTACATATGGAAGACCAGCTGATTCCAGCCATGCCGCTTGATAAGTGAGAAGGCGAGATGCCTCAATAGATGTCGCCATATCAGCAAGCTTAAAGGAAATCCCTTGGTTTTCGACAATCGATTTTCCAAATTGCTTACGTTCTTTTGCATATGCAATAGCCGCATCCAACGCTCCTTGAGCAATCCCAACCGCTTGAGCAGCAATTCCATTACGTCCGCCATCAAGTGTCATCATCGCAATTTTGAAGCCTTGCCCAACTTCGCCGAGGATATTTTCAGCAGGGACCTTGCAGTCTTCAAAAATAATTTCAGTTGTAGGTGATGAACGAATCCCTAGCTTTTTCTCCTTTTTCCCAACGGAGAAGCCTTCAAAATCTTTTTCGATAATGAATGCTGTCGTACTTCGTTTATCATTCGGATTAGTTAGAGCAAAAACGATATAAATGTCTGCGATGCCACCATTTGTAATGAAAATTTTAGATCCGTTCAATATATAGCTGTCCCCATCGAGACGAGCCGTCGTTTTCATCCCGCCTGCATCCGATCCAGAGCCAGGTTCAGTGAGTCCATAAGCTCCTATCTTCGACCCTTCAGCCATTGGCCGCAAATATTTTTGCTTCTGCTCTTCCGTTCCAAACTTAAATAATGGCCAGCAAGCAAGCGATGTGTGTGCCGAAAGAGTCACCCCGGTAGACGCACACACTCGAGAAAGCTCCTCCACCGCAATACAGTACGCCAAATAGTCGCTCCCAATCCCACCATATTCCTCAGGCCACGGAATCCCAGTCAACCCGAGTTCAGCCATCTTTTCAAAAATCCCCATATCAAACCGCTCTTCCTCATCCCTCTCCGCCGCGGTGGGTGCAACCTCATTCTCAGCAAAATCCCGGACCATTTTCCTGATCATCTCGTGCTCTTCACTAAGTCGAAAATTCATCCTTTATTCCTCCTAACCTGTCCCTTTGGGGACTGTCCCCAAGGGGACGGGTTCATTATTTTAGTAGATGTTTTGCGATGACGATGCGTTGGATCTCGCTTGTACCTTCGTATATTTCAGTGATTTTAGCGTCGCGAAAATAGCGTTCGACTGGGTATTCCTTTGTGTAGCCATAACCGCCAAAAACTTGGAGAGCTTCCGTTGCCACTTCAACAGCTGTTTTTGAAGCGAATAATTTTGCCATTGAAGCTTCTTTTGCACATGGGATTCCTCTTTGCCATAAATCGGCAGCCTGATAGACTAAGAGACGTGAACTTTCGACGGCTGTGGCCATATCTGATAGCTTGAAGGCGATACCTTGTTGTTCTGCAATCGGCTTTCCGAATTGTTTACGTTGGCCGGCATATTTTACTGCTGCTTCAAAAGCCGCTTCCGCTATCCCAAGTGCCTGCGTTGCAATTCCAATTCGACCGATATTTAAATTGGAAAGCGCAATTTTAAAGCCTTCCCCTTCTTCCCCAAGCCTGTTTTGGGCTGGCACTAACGCATCTTCAAATGTTAGTTGAACAGTTCTTGAGCCATGAAGCCCCATTTTTTTCTCGTCTTTTCCTACTATTAAACCCGGAGTATCCTTTTCCACAATAAAAGCAGACACTCCTCTATTGCCCGCACTCGGATTTGTTACAGCAAACACAATATACAGATCGGCTTCCCCGCCGTTCGATACAAAAGCTTTTATTCCATTTAGCTTGTAATGATTATCCACTCGCGTTGCACGAGTTTGAATATTCGCAGCATCTGAGCCTGCATTTGGTTCGGTAAGGGAAAAAGCCCCTAAATACTCTCCGGTAGCAAGTTTTGTTACATATTTTTGTTTTTGTTCCTCCGTTCCAAAATAAACAATCGGATTCGTTCCTACAGATGTATGGACCGATAATATAACTCCTAAAGTCGCGCTCATCTTGGATATTTCGTTAATGGCGATAATATAGGAAGTAAAATCCATTTCCGAACCGCCATATTTTTCAGGAACCGTAATCCCCATTAATCCGAGCGGCCCCATTTTTTGTAAAACCTTACGTGGAAATTCACCAGCTTCCATTTTTTCAACGTAAGGTGCAATTTCTTTTTCAGCAAAATCACGAACCATATTCCTCATCATCAACTGTTCTTCAGTAAATTGGAATTTCATGGTAGACCTCCCAGAATCAAGGAATTAGTCGTAAATGTAAAAACCGCGCCCTGTCTTTTTACCGAGCCAGCCAGCCTTCACGTATTTTCGCAAAAGTGGACACGGACGGTATTTATCATCGCCAAAGCCTTCATGTAGGGTCTCCATAATATACAAGCAAGTATCCAAGCCGATAAAATCAGCTAACGTCAGTGGTCCCATCGGATGGTTCATCCCGAGTTTCATAACCTCATCTATTGCTTCCTTCGTCGCAACACTTTCGTAAAGGGTGTAGATGGCTTCATTGATCATCGGCATAAGGACACGATTCGATACGAATCCCGGAAAATCATTGACTTCAACAGGAACTTTTCCAAGAGTTTTCGCCATCGCTTCAACCGTTTTATACACTTCATCTGCAGTAGCAAGTCCGCGAATAATTTCAATTAATCTCATTACTGGAACAGGATTCATAAAATGCATGCCGATGACTTTTTCTGGTCGAGTTGTTGCGGCAGCGATTTCTGTAATCGGGAGTGAGGAAGTGTTGGATGCGAGAATCACGTGCTCTGGCGCGATTTTATCCAACTTAGCAAAAATCTCTTTTTTTACTTCCATGTTTTCAGTGGCTGCCTCAATGACAATATCTACTTTTTCCGCATCGTTTAAATCAGTAGATCGGTTTAAATTTTCTACCACATTTGCTTTCTCTATTTCTGTCATTCTTTCCTTTTCTACTTGTCTGCTCAAATTTTTCTCAATGACGTTTAGCCCTTTTTCCACAAGTTCGTCGGTCAAGTCGTTCAAATACACTTTGTACCCTGCCATTGCACACACTTGTGCAATCCCTGAACCCATTTGTCCCGCCCCGACGACCATCACTGATTTAATTTCCATCTTATGAATGCACCACCTTTGGTACTTCGATTAAAACGGCATCACCTTGGCCTCCACCAGAACAAATCGACGCGATTCCAAGTCCGCCTCCACGTCGTCTTAACTCGTACGCTAATGTCAAAATAATTCTTGCACCACTTGCACCAATTGGATGGCCAAGTGCAATCGCACCGCCGTTCACGTTCACTTTTTCAGAAGCTAAGTTGGCTATTTTATTACTTGCGAGAGCCACCGCTGCAAAAGCTTCGTTAATTTCAAACAGGTCGATTTCCTCAATCGTTTTTCCTGTCTTTTTTAGAAGTTCATTAATGACAAGCCCAGGAGTTTGCGGAAATTCTTTCGCTTCCACCGCCACTTCCGCAGTCCCGAGAATATAAGCTAACGGCTGTTTACCTTCCTTTGCGGCACGTTCTTCACTCATTAACACGAGCGCGGCCGCCCCGTCATTCACTCCAGGAGCGTTTCCTGCCGTAATCGTTCCATCTTTATCAAAAACGGACTTAAGCTTTGCCAGTTTTTCTAATGTCGTATCTTTACGAGGTGCCTCGTCATCTTTTATGACTAAAGGCTCGCCTTTACGCTGGGGTAATTCAACCACCACGATTTCCTCAGCTAACTTCCCAGATTCCATCGCCTTAATTGCTCTTTCATGGCTTCTAAATGCCCATTCATCCTGATCTTCTCTAGTAATCTCAAATTCTCTAGCGGTCTGATTTCCGTACGTTCCCATATGGACACCCGTAAACGAACAAGTAAGACCATCATGGGTAAGTAAATCAACTAAAGCAGCATCGCCCATTTTGTATCCCCATCTTGCGTTCGGTAACATATATGGTGTATTCGACATGGACTCCATTCCACCAGCAACAATCACTTCTTCGTCTCCTAATCGAATAATTTGATCTGCAAGTGTGACGGCCCTCATCCCAGAGGCACATACTTTATTGATCGTTTCGGTTTTTACATTCCAAGGAATACCGGCCTCCCGTGCAGCCTGCCTTGAAGGTAATTGTCCCTGTCCTCCTTGTAGTACTGTTCCTAATATGACCTCCTGCACTTCTTCAGGCGCGACATTCGCCCTTGCCAACGCCTCTTTAACCGCAATTCCTCCTAGCTTTGTCGCCGACAATGAACTTAGAGCTCCACCAAATTTTCCAAAAGGGGTACGTGCACCAGCAACAATGACCGTTTTCGCCATGAGCCACTCTCTCCTTTTACAAAGATAGTAAACGCTTACAATATTTCGACTGAACGCTCGCTCAATTTCCTTTTCTACATAAGCGCTTCAACTGTCATTGAAGCGCTTATCTTCTATGAAACTAGTTCTTTATCTTCTCCAAATACTGCTTTTTCTAATAACTCCGCTACGTCATACGTTTTCACTGTGTCTTCTACTTCCTTTGCCTTCGTTCCATCTGAGAGCATCGTTAAGCAATAAGGACAGCCTGAACTGATGATGGATGGGTTGACGGCAAGTGCTTGTTCTGTTCTGGCGACATTTACACGTTGACCCGAGTCCTCTTCCATCCACATTAATCCTCCACCCGCTCCACAGCACATCGCATTTTCACGGTGACGCTTAATTTCCACGAGTTCCACCCCTGGAATAGATTTAAGGATTTCCCTTGGTGGATCATATACTTCGTTATAACGTCCTAGATAGCAAGAGTCATGGAATGTGATTTTTTCATTGACTGCATGGCGCGGTTGCAGACGTCCTTCTTTAACGAGTTCGTCAAGAAGCTCTGTATGATGATATACTTCCGCTTTAAATCCAAAATCAGGGTATTCATTTTTAAAAATATTATATGCGTGCGGATCAATCGTGACGATTTTCTTCACACCAATTTTTTCAAACTCGGCAATATTAGCGGTCGCCAGTTCTTGGAATAAAAATTCGTTGCCAAGACGGCGCGGCGTATCACCCGAATTTTTTTCCTTATTTCCGATAATGGCAAAGGAAATGCCCGCTTCATTTAATAATTTTGCAAAGGAGAGGGCAATTTTTTGACTGCGATTATCAAAGGCCCCCATTGATCCGACCCAGAATAAATATTCGAAGTCTTCTCCTATCTTTTTCAATTCTTTAACTGTTGGTACATACACATCTTCACGAGTATCACGCCAGTTTTCTTTTTCCTTGCGGTTCAATCCCCATGGATTTCCTTGACGCTCAATGTTTTGCATCGCACGCTGTGCATCTGGATTCATTTTCCCTTCCGTTAACACGAGGTAACGGCGCATATCGATGATGTGGCTGACATGCTTATTCATTACTGGACATTGGTCTTCACAGTTGCGGCATGTTGTACAAGCCCATAATTCTTCTTCCGTAATAATTTCACCAATCATGCTAGGTTCATAGTTTACAGCAGCTGCTGCTTCCTCGGCACCCTTGCCTTTAGCTGCTTTTGCAAGTTGGTTCCCAACCGTTCCCGCAAATGCGAATGCAGGTACCCAAGGTTGTTTTTGCGTGACAGCCGCGCCATAGTTCGTTAAATGGTCGCGGAGTTTGGTCATAATGTCCATCGGAGAAAGCATTTTTCCCGTGCCTGAAGCCGGGCACATATTCGTACAGCGTCCACATTCGACACAGGCATATAGATCCACAAGCTGAAGATTAGTAAATTCAGTAATTTTCCCCACACCGAAACTCTCTTGTGTTTCATCCTCAAAATCGATTGGAGCAAGTTTCTTCCCGCCATCAAGCGGTTCGAGATATACATTGGCAGGGCCGGCAATTAAGTGAGCATGTTTCGACTGTGGTACATACACAAGAAATGCAAGTAATAGAAGTAAATGGACCCACCAAGAAACATAAAATACTACAGCTGCAGCCATTGGACTCATCCAACTAAAGAGTGTGGCAATTCCTGCGGCGACAGGCTCTGTCCATGTGAGAGTTTGCTCATGCCATAAAAGAGACATACCGTTTCCGAGCAAGACTGAAAGCATGAGCCCACCAATAAAAATTAGTACGAGACTTGGGTAAAATCCACGTTTTAATCTAGGTAATTTTTCAATATAACGTCTGTAAAAAGCCCATACGACCGCTACTAAAATCATTAAAGTGACAATTTCTTGGAAAAATTTAAAGCCTGGGTAAAGAGGACCGATAGGAAGGTGGGAACTTGGTGCAAGACCTTTCCAAATAAAGTCAATCGCACCGAATTGAACAAGAATAAAGCCATAGAAAAACATAACATGAATCAGACCACTTTTTTTATCTTTCAGCAGTTTCTTTTGACCAAATACATTGGTCCAAATATTATTAAAACGTGACTTAACATCATTATCAAACTCTGCTTTTTTTCCTAGTTTAATATACGCAATTCGCGTTCTGACAACATACACGAACAAGGAAATGGCGTAAGCGGTTACAATTAAAAATGCAAGCCAATTTATCCAAAATAAAATGTCCATAATCGGAACTCCTTTCCGGCGTTATCCGAACTTTTGTTTACCTTCATTATATAATGAATGAGCATTCAGTCAAGACTGAATATTCTCTTCTAAAGTATATGAAAAAAGTTCCGAGTATTATCCCGGAACTTTTTTAGAAGTTAATCTATATTTTGAACTAAGGCTTTTGCTGTCCAGCGCAAGCTGCCTTCGATGAGCTAGACATTGTTTAAAGCGCTTTTATAGTAAGTAAATGTACTAGTAAAAGCTAGCGGAATCGCTAGCAGTAAAAACCGTATTATAATTGGTTTTGACTTAATAGAAGTGAATAGTTCACCTTCTTGAGAAATTTTTTAAAAGTAAAAGAGCGGTGTTTGCCATTTTATAAATTAATCCATTGGTCTGAATTTTTTAGCGATAAATCTATATGTACGTGGTGGTTAATTTGTTTATGATTTCTTAAATATTTTTGGAATAGTTTAACATCCTTAATCGCCTCAATAAAAGAAATGTCACTAAACTGATTAGTTCGATGATATTCCAAATACTGAATTAAATTCTCTTCCTTAACAAACCCAAGATAATATATATTCGTATGCTCATATAAGAAGTTAAAAATTCTTTCAAACGATTTAACGCTTGCAATATTGAAATCCTCATCTAATGTAAATTGCGAAAGCAATAAGTTATATCTTGAGCACTCCCGTCGTACATCTAACATCTAAATCCACAACTCCTCTATCTCTCTATGATTGTTTTTAAACGTTTCAATACTAAGCAAAGGAAGGTTTTATCTCATGTCTTAAAGCTAATGGAAATTCACCGCTTACATTTTATTTTCTTTTACTCATAAAAAAGGCTACTCTTAATAAAAATAGCCAAAAAATACCATTTCATATTTGAAATAGTTAACCATTTTGGCAGCCAGGCGATCATAGTTGCACAATAAACCTTAGACCCTTTGCTTTGCGTCCTACCCTTTCGGAAAGTTTGCCTTTATCTAGGAAATATAAACCATTACATTTGGAGTATAAAACAAATTTCAACAATATTCAACAAATACTCTTTATACTAGATGGCAACTTGTAAAGATAGGTACTTTTTCCTATCATAGGTTTAAGTCGATTTTGTCAAAAATATAGAAAGGAAGTGGAAAATGTTTCTTAAACCACTACTCAAATCGAAGGAATTAATAGTTTATAGGATTTTAAATAGTCGTATGAATTTGACATCTAAAGATATGTCACAATATTTGACTCTCCAAAAAGGCTATGAAGGCGAAAAAGATTTTAACTCTTTATTAGAAAAGCTACCAATTACCTTCCTCATATTAAATGACTTACTGCTTGAAAAAAACAACACATTTTTCCAAATTGATACTCTACAAATTTATCAAAACACCATTTATCTTTTCGAAGTGAAAAATTATGAAGGTGATTTCTATGTCGAAGAAGATAGATGGTATTCAGTCGCAACAGGTAAAGAAATACAAAATCCTTTAACCCAGTTATCAAGATGCTCATCTTTATTTAGGCGATATCTGCAAGACATAGGGATAAGTAACTTGTCAGTTAAAGAACTCCTTATTTTTATCAACCCCGAGTTTACCTTATTACAAGCTCCTCGCAACAAACCAATCATTCTTCCTACACAGCTCAATCGATTCATAAGTGATCTAAACTCTATACCATCACAACTAAGTGATTTTCACTATAAGTTAGCGGCAAAAATAAATTCAGATCATGTTGTGGAAAATCCTTATAAACAACTGCCCGAGTATGAATATGCACAACTAAAAAAAGGAGTTATATGCAAATCATGCTACTCCTTTATGTCAAAGTTAAGCAATACGGAATTAATATGTAGGAAATGCGGATTCAAGGAACTGCTCGAAGCCTCGGTTATGCGCAGTGTTGAGGAGTTTAGCGTTCTTTTTCCGGAAATAAAAATCACAAGTAAAATTATTCATGAATGGTGTAATATTAACTCCATAAGAACAATTAGAAGAATATTGAAGAAGAATATGACTCAATATTATCTGGGGAGGTATTCGTATTATACATTTCCGACTCAAAAATAAATAATTCAGAAACTAGATGCTTTTTAAAGTTAATGAATTGGACATATAATCTCAAACTTTCTTTTATCAAGTTCGAAGCGTGTAGTCATTGTGACCTCTATGATCTTTCTTCTCTTTGAAATGTTTACGTAGCGTCTTTAGTGACAAAATTTTCTTTAACGCTTTAAACACTACATTCGGGTAGTAGAGCAGGGTTTATCTTTGGAATGTGTTCATTGAACCTTCTAATCGGCCAGGATACTACGATTTACTTCTGGAACGTGTTCATTGGAACCTCCAATCGGACATGGAACTCTAATTTACCTCTGGAACATGTTCATTGGAACCTCCAATCGGACAGATAACTCCCATTTACCTCTCAAACGTGTTCATTCGAACCTCCAATCGGACAGATAACTCCCATTTACCTCTCAAACGTGTTCATTGGAACCTCCAATCGGACAGAGAACTCCAATTCTCCTCTGGAACGTGGTCATTGGAATCTCCAATCGGACAGAGAACTCCAATTCTCCTCTGGAATGTGTTCATTGGGAACTCCAATCGGACAGATAACTCCCATTTCCGGCTGGAATGTGTTCATTGAACGCTCCAATCGGACTGTCTATCACTATTCCCATAAGAACGTTCTATATAACACTTTAGTGGGAACAGCGATCACACTGGTTTTATAATCAGCAAACGCAATTCACAACAACATCACTGGCCATTTAATAAAACACCCGCAATCTCCCGGAAGCCTTTTCGAATATACTCGGCTAGTAATTCCCCAGTAATCGACTCACCTTTCTGAACAGAGGCAATAACGATTCCACCTCCACTGCTTCTCCCTGCTACAAGTGCTCGCTCTTCGCTAGCTGCTACGATTCCTTGAAGGAACGCTTCGTCGGATATGATTCCATTAACAAAAAACCATAGATTGATACCGTCATCCTGTCGTCCGGTCGATGCTATGATAAAAATATCCTGGTATGTTCCATGCCGCATCATTTCCGAGCTTTTTGCAGGCATTACGATTGCTTCATCTTTTCCAAAAGGCTCATCAGAAAAATACATGATAAACCTTTCACACCAACCAATCCTAGCGCCAACTGTAGATGTAGCCATTACTTTTAACGGGATTGGTGTAGTCAGCTCGGCATAATCTTTCGTTTTCTTAAAAATTGACTCGTTTATTTTTAGAGGTTTCACCTTGTCCTCGTCCGGACGCAAAATCATTTGTGGTTTCGGGACTTTTGGATGCGGCTGAATATCAATGTTTGTTTCGTATACTTCTCTAATGCGTTCTCTCTGCAAAACATCGCCAGTGTTTCCGATTGCACTAATTTGACCCTCATTTAGAAGCAGAAGTCGATCACAATAAAGACTGGCAAGATTCAAATCATGAAAAATAGACACAACTGTTAAATCATGTTCTCGTGTCCATTTTTTCAATAAATCTAATAGATCCTTCTGAAAAGATAAATCCAAATGATTCGTCGGTTCGTCCAAAAGAAGAATTTTCGGTTGTTGAGCAAGTGCTTGAGCGAGAAAGACACGTTGGCGTTCCCCACCGGAAAGCTCATGCAACAGTTTATCTTGAAAAATCTCGACTCCCGTTAAAGCCATTGCTTCATTAATTATTTTTTCATCATGAGCATCCGTACGCCCGAGCCATCCTCTTTGATGCGCATATCGACCTAACGAAACGGTTTCTCGAACCGTATAGGCAAAAACTTCAGATGCGACCTGAGGCAAAACGGCCGTTATTTTTGCTAATTCCTTAGTTGAGTAGTTTCTAAGATCCTGGCCATTAATAAAAATTTCTCCTTGATTAGGCGTAAGCAAACCACTAATCATTTTCAGTAAAGTCGTTTTTCCGCTCCCATTCGGTCCTAAAATACCGAATAATTCACCAGTCTCCACAGAAAACGACACATCTTTTAATACACTAAATCCGGGGTAGCCTCCATATAATCCGCTAACTTGAAGCATCATCTATCCCCTTCTTTCCATTCGTCTTTTTACTAAAATCGATGCAAAAGCAGGCGCTCCAATTAAGGCGGTGATGACGCCGATTGGGAGTTCCGCTGGTTGAATAATCGTACGCGCTACTAAATCGGCCAAAATCAAAAATCCTGCTCCGACTAACATTGATAATGGCAATAAATGCTTGTGATCCGGTCCTGAAAGTATCCTTACGAAATGCGGAATGACGAGTCCAACAAAACCGATTGTTCCTGAAACTGCAACAGCAGCACCTGTTAGTAAAGAACCTGCTAATAAAATTGCAAGTTTTCTTTTCTCTACATTCACGCCTAGATGCTTTGCGCGCTCCTCGCCAAACGTCATCGCATTTAGTTCCCTAACATTCATCATAAGAATCAATCCGCCAATCATTAAGAAAGGCAAAATAAGCCGGACATAACTCCAACCGCGCATCGAAACACTTCCTAGCAGCCAGCCTATAATTTGCCTTAATTCTTCTCCGGAAAGGGCAATCATTAAAGACAAAACGGCTCCTAAAAATGAGCTGAAGATGATTCCCGTTAAAATAATCGTCTCCACTTTCATTGAAGGCTCTATCGTTCTTGCAAAAAATAAAACGAGGAAAATAGTGATGAAGGAAGCGACTATGCTTATTAACGGCAAAGTAAATAAACCTGCGAATGGCAGTGAGATTTGAAAAAATAACACTACGACCGCACCAACAGAAGCTCCAGATGAAACACCTAAAGTATAGGGATCTGCGAGTGGATTTCGGAGCAGTCCTTGGAAAGCCGCTCCTGCAATAGCAAGAGAAGCTCCCACTAGACCTGCCAAAATAACACGAGGAAGGCGGATATTCATGACAATATTCGTCATGAGATTCGCCTCATTATTATGATGTATTTGAAAAATAATAGTCACGATGTTTTTAAACGGCACATGGACCGCCCCAATGGCGATTCCTAAAAAAACCGCCAATAGTAAAAATACGGACGCCGCTACATATGAAATTAATTTTTTATTTCCCGAAAACGTCCGGGTAAATGGCTTTTGCAAGCTCCTCTACTCCTTCAACAATCCGTGGACCTGGACGACTTACAAGGTCCTCATTCACTAAGTAAACTTGATTTTCTTTAACAGCGGCAATATCTTTCCAAGCAGCACGACCTTTAATCTCATCAGCTGCATTTTCAACATATCCTACAGTCGTAATAATCGTATCCGGGTTGATTTCGACTACTGCCTCTTCATTAATCGGAATCCATCCCTCTTGATCACTCACAGCATTTTTAGCATTAATTAGCTCAAGCATTTCGTTCATAAACGTATTTTTTCCTGTTGTATAAATCTCTGGAGCAGGTGAAACTTCAACAAATACTGTTTTTTGCTCTGAGATGGAAGCTGCTTTCTTTTGAATGTCATCCAATTTTGATTTCAAATCTTGGTTAAGCTGTTCAGCTTCTGCCGTTTTTCCAATTGCTTTACCAATCATTTCAGTCGATGTATATACACCTTCGAAGCTTTGTGCTTCATTCACCACAAGTACCGTCACACCGCTATCTTTCAGCTGCTTTAGACCCGCTTCCCAATAAGAGGCGACTGATCCGTGTGCAAGAACAAGGTCCGGATTTAACGAGAGAATTTTTTCTACATTCAATTCCATACCTGCTACCTTTTCTTTTGTAGCTGCTTCTTCTGGATAATTATCGAGTTCAGATACACCGACTATTGCATCGCCTTCGCCTAACGCATAGACAATCTCTGTGTTACTTGGAATCAACGAAACAATTTTTTCTGGTTTTTTCTCTATGATTACATCTGTATCAGAAGCGTCTTTTATCGTAACTGGGAAAGCTTCTTCCGTTTTATTCGTATTTTCATCCGTCTGTTCAGAGACAGGCTGTTTGTTAGTATCTGTATTTTTATTATTCCCTTCATTTCCGCATGCTGCTAAAAGTCCAAAAACAAGTAAAAATGCAGCAAATAAACCATATAAATTTTTCATTCTTATGTTCCCCCTTGAAAAAAGTTTTACTAAAGCTATTTAAATATGTAAGAGCGCCTTGCAAAATAAAAAACATCCCCAGAACATGGAGATGTGCGTCAACAATTAATAAACTTGATTCTTCTCCACCTCCCTATCCTCGTAGGTTTATTGGTGCAATGGAATCGGCAGGTCTCCTGGCTTTTGATCATCACTTACTACTCCTTCCCATGCACAAGGCACAGTGGTTTATGCAGCAAGCTCCCAATTACAGTGGCGGGACCGCGTTGGATTTTAACCAACTTCCCTTTTCAGCTTCCCTATGAAGGAAGCACCGATATCCAAGCTATTTAGTTTTAAGATACCTCATTGATTATACATCTTTTTTACTAAACCTACATCTTTTTTATTCGGTTCTGGTCATAATAATGAAGTATATCATTTGAGATTTTTAATATGGAGGTTTGAAAATGGGATGGTTCATCGGGATCTTACTCGTTATTGCCCTAGTTGGCGTATGGTTCTATGCCGATTTTCACCTCGGTCTTTATTTGCATAATAAGCGCTGGAAAAAACGTTCTTATCCACTGAGAAAAGGTCATCTTCAATTAATTACAAACGGAGTAGATTTATTTGAGACATATTTTAAAGACTTGCGAGAAGCTAGGTCTAACATACATATTTTATTTTATATCGTAAAAAATGACCGTTTTAGCCAAATATTTTGGGAAGTATTAATAGAAAAAGCTCAGGAAGGTGTAAAAGTTCGATTGCTCCTCGACTGGATAGGCAGCCGCCAAGTTCGAAAAGAATGGATCGAAAAAGCGCGAAGTTGCGGTATGGAAATTAGTTTTTGCCATATTCCTCGTTTACCGTTTCTCATTTTTACATTGCAACAAAGAAATCATCGGAAAATCACGATTATAGATAATCGTATCGGGTATTTAGGTGGTTACAATATTGGCAAAGAATATATTGATTTGGAGCCGAAGCTATCGCCTTGGCGTGATTATCATATTCGGATAAGGGGTGAAGGAATTTCAGATCTACAGAATGAATTCTTGGTCGATTGGGTGCGAGCTACCAAAAAGGAAGTTCCGGAATTTGAGGATAACTTTGTTGATAATGAGGATTTCCAGATGCTGCATCGATTCTATCCGTCAGAAGGAATTGGTGTGGAACATCATCTTCTCAAACTGATTGATGGAGCGAAAAATTCTCTTATGATCGGAACCCCATATTTTATCCCCACTGATGCAATCATGGAATCAATCGAAGCCGCATTAAAAAGAGGCGTTTCCCTAACAGTTCTAGTGCCAGAAACGGCTGATCATCCAATAGTGAAGGAAGCTTCATTTCCTTCTTTGCGTAGGTTGCTAGTGGGAGGTGGGCAAGTCTACCAGTTTGAAAAAGGTTTTTTCCATGCGAAAGTGATGATTGTAGATGGAGAAGTTTGTGATATTGGAACTACCAATTTTGACCGAAGAAGCATTTTATTAAATCATGAGATCAATTGTTATATATACGATAAAAATTTTATTACAGATGTTGAACATGCCTTAGAAGAGGATATTAGCCATTCACGCCAACTGTCGTTAGAAAAATTGAATAATGTTAGCTTCGGCTCAAAGTTGAAGGAAATTCTGGGGTGGATGATTAAAGGGTTGTTGTAATAAGGAAAGCGAAACGCCTGTTTATCGGCGTACAGGCTCACAGGATGTGGGTCGGTCGATGTCGCCACAGGACATGGCGGCTTTTAGTCGATGTTCCTTCATTGGCCACCGAAGGAAACACGTTGAGCCTTTAAGGTGAATCGATGTTTACTTATCGTAGGGACAAGGACAAGAAGTTTGTACACCGATAGGCGCTGAGCTGGACAGAAAAGGTGTCTCCATAAAGAGACACCTTCCCCACTTACATCTTCTCCGGTGCAGATACGCCAACTAATGCGAGAGCATTTTTCAACGTAATTTGCACAGATTTTATTAAAGCTAACCGCGCTTTTGTTTCTTCCGGATTTTCTTCATTCAATACTTTTTCAGCATTGTAAAAGCTATGGAAGAATGAAGCTAGTTCAAAAATATAATGAGTAATTCGATGAGGAATCCGTTTCTCTGCTGCATCTGCAATAATTTGCGGGAACTCGCCAAGTTTTTTCAATAAGTCCTCGGATTTTTCACTCGTTAAGACGGAAAGATTTGCTTCACCATCAACAGAGAATCCTTTTTCTTCTGCCGAACGGAGTATACTCCAAATTCGTGCATGCGCGTATTGAGCGTAGTACACAGGGTTCTCGTTCGATTCGGAAACGGCTAAGTCCAAGTCAAAGTCCATATGAGTGTCTGAACTTCTCATCGCAAAGAAATAGCGAACAGCATCCAAGCCAACTTCTTCAATTAATTCGCGCATCGTGACTGCCTTTCCAGTCCGTTTGCTCATTTTCATTTTCTCGCCATCTTTATACAGATGAACGAGCTGGATGATTTCCACTTCTAGACGGTCACGTTCGTAACCCATTGCCTCAATCGCTGCTTTCATACGAGGGATATAACCGTGATGATCGGCACCCCAAATATTAATTAGCTTATCAAAACCTCTAGCAAGTTTATCTAGGTGATACGCAATATCTGGCGTTAAGTATGTGTACGTTCCATCATTTTTAATGAGAACACGGTCTTTGTCATCGCCAAACTCTGTTGATCTAAACCATGTCGCTCCATCCAGCTCATAAATATGACCTCTTTCACGAAGTTGATCAAGAGCCGGCTGGATTTTATTGTTTTCATATAAAGATGTTTCTGAATACCATACGTCGAAATACACTCGGAAATTTTCTAGATCCTTTTTTAACTTCTCTAATTCATATTCCAACCCGAATTTACGGAAAAAGTCAAAGCGAGTTTTTTCATCTACATTGACGTATTTATCCCCAAATTCTTCAGCAAGTTTTTGGCCAATACCGATAATATCTTGTCCATGATACCCATCTTCCGGCATCTCTTTTTCAAGTCCTAGTGCTTGAAAATAGCGTGCCTCAACGGATAAGGCTAAATTATGAATTTGATTTCCGGCATCGTTTATATAATATTCACGAGATACATCGTATCCTGCTTTATCAAGAATATTGCATAACGAATCTCCAACTGCCGCCCCGCGCGCATGTCCAAGGTGGAGGTCACCAGTAGGGTTCGCAGACACGAACTCGACTTGGATTTTTTCACCATTCCCAGCATTTGAGCGACCGTACTCAGAACCTTGCTCAAGAATCGTATGAATAATATCTGATAAATAGCTATTGTCCATGTAAAAGTTAATAAAACCTGGTCCGGCAATTTCTATTTTTTCGATTGAAGCCTTTGAACTGTCAAAATGAGCTTGAATTTGTTCAGCTATCGCACGAGGTGCTTTTTTCGCGATACGGGCAAGCTGCATCGCCATGTTTGTAGAATAATCACCATGCGCTTTATCCTTCGGTGTTTCGAGGATAACTTCGGGAAGCTGTTCTTCAGTTGCAAGCTCTGCTTTTAAGACAGCGGCTTTAATTTCTTGCTTCAATTTTTCTTGAATTTGTTCAACAATATTCATAGCTTGTCCTCCTTATATTCTAGGTCCATTTCGTAATATCCGGCGAGTGTGCCTTGCATCGATAAATCATAAGCTAAACTTAATTTACCATTTTCATGACTCAGCTTTTTAGTGTCTGTCATTAAGAAAATCGTTCCTAATGTACTTTCGTGTGTACCATGCTTTTGCTCTGACAGACTGAAGCTCAACCTCATTTTAAGTAGGCCACTTCGTAAAATAGTCGCTTCATCCTGCAAAATTTTAACAACTGTATGGATTGTGCCTTCTTCTTGAATTTCATCATATTTTAAATAAATTGTCTTCCCCTTCTGATAACGAGTACCAAAAACGGTCAATTCATATGTCTCAATCTCATCATCGATCCTCACTCTTGTCGTGAGTTGGATTTTGACTGGGTTTTGTGTATCCACGGTCAAAAAACCACCTTTATCTATAGTTAACCTTTATATTATAGGAAACTTTTATACGGAAGTCTATTTTGGTTTTGTTAAAATGAATTATTCTCTTTATTAATGATTAATGGTGGGATATAATGGAAAACGACAAAATTCGATAATAGGGGACTCATATGTTTTTAGGAATGGCAATTAATTTTTGTGTGTTGTTTACATTTAGTGTGCTCTCTTACTGGCCCTTTCAAACTCGGGTTCGTTTTCATATGCCTTTTCCATCCTTACATCCATTTTTCATTGCGCTTATCAGTGGAATTACAGGAATAGTGTTAATGGGGACATCCATTACAATTACAGATGCAATCATTGTGGATGCCCGCATGGCTGTTATTGTGATATCTGGTATTTATGGTGGACCAATTGCCCCATTGATTAGCGGTTTAATTATTGGTGGAACACGTATTTTTATTACTGGATTAACAACTACTTCTATGATTGTCGGAATAGGAACTATCATTGGTGGATTAGTTATTTCTGTTTTTACGATCAGAAAACGTATGACATTTCGAAATGCTCGTTTTTATTTTTATTATTTTCTAATTCAAACTGTAGTGTTACTAGCTATTTTAATGGATTTTTCTTGGACCGCGGCTGCTCAAATCTTTTATTTCATTATTTTTTCATTTCTATCATTCTTTACCGTTCTTTTTATTTTAAGAGAATTAAATATTCATTTTACTAAAGTAAGTCTAGCAGAAAAATTATCAGAAACTGACTATTTAACAGGGCTTTATAATAATAGGATGTTTCAGAAAGTGACAGAATCTATTACGAAAAATACGGATGCTCCTTTTTCTCTCCTTTTACTCGATATTGATTACTTTAAAAGGGTAAACGATACATATGGACATCCGATTGGCGATGAAGTTCTTCGCGAGCTTGCTTCAAGGTTGAGAAGGTCTTCGCACAGCTATGAGGGGATTGTTTCACGAAATGGTGGAGAGGAATTTTCAGTTATTCTGCCTTATGCCGAAAAAGAAACGGGAATGGAAGTGGCTGAAATCATTCGGTCTGCGGTGGAAAACGTTCCGTTTACTACGTCTAATGGAATAGATCTTAGCATAACCGTTTCCGTTGGAGTGACTACTTTCCCTGACAATGGCGATGAAATACAAAAGCTATTTAATCAGTCTGACATTGCCTTATACCATGCAAAAAACACTGGCCGGAATAAAGCGGTACATATTGATGAAACAAAAAAGACTTCCCTAAAATCAGTTTCAAGCTGATCTTGGGTAGTCTTTTTTTGTCCAGCTTCAAGCGCCTTACGCTTTTCCTACTACTTACACCAGCCAAGCAGCATTTCCCTAATGAGCTTGCTTGCAGTATTTGATGTTTGTTCAGAGTGGTCGTAAACAGGTGCCACTTCTACAAGATCACAGCCGACAACTTGAACGTCCGAATTGGCGATTTCATGAATGGATGCTAAAAGTTCTTTTGACGTAATGCCACCTGCATCTACTGTTCCCGTTCCAGGGGCATGAGCAGGGTCAAGAACATCGATATCAATCGTCACATAAACAGGGCGGCCAGACAAAGTCGGCAAAACTTTTTTCAACGGTTCAAGCACTTCAAATTTGGCAATTTGCATCCCGTTTTCCTTAGCCCATTCGAATTCTTCTTTCATTCCGGAACGAATTCCAAATGAATAAATGTTTTCTGCGCCAATTAGGTCTGCTGCCTTTCGAATTGGTGTTGAATGGGAAAGCGGCTCTCCTTCATATTCCGTTCTTAGATCAGTATGGGCATCCATATGAATAACGGCGAGATTTGGGTATTTTTTATACATTGCTTTAATGACCGGCCAAGAAACTAGATGCTCCCCACCCATACCAAGCGGAAATTTTCCTGCATCTAGTAACTTGTCGACATATTCTTCAATCATATCAAGACTTTTCTGCGCATTGCCAAACGGAAGTGGAATATCACCTGCATCGTAATATTTAACTTCTGACATTTCTCGATCGAGATATGGACTATATTCCTCAAGCCCGATGGATACCTTACGAATATTCCCCGGTCCAAATCGGGACCCGGGACGATAACTAACCGTCCAATCCATAGGCATTCCATAAATCACAACTTTACTCTCTTCATAACTCGGATGACTGCCTATAAACACATTCCCCGAATAAGCTTCATCAAAACGCATCTAAATCCTCCTCAATTTTTCAACCTGTCCCTTTGGGGTCAGTCCCCTTTGAACCTGTCCCTATCAAATCAGAAACGAATTTCGGGAGGACGAAGGCGGCTTTGTGCAGGTCTTTTGTATAGTATTTTGTTTCAATTGGGTGGAAGCGGCTTTCTTCTATTTCAAGTGGATCGTAGCGCTTGGATCCTAATGTGAAAGTCCACATTCCACTTGGATAGGTTGGGATGTTTGCGATATAGAGCTTTGTGATTGGAAAAATCTCATTCACATCATGCTGTACTTCGCGGATAAGATCTGCTTTAAACCAAGGATTATCTGTTTGAGCCACAAAAATCCCATCTTCCTTTAAAGCCTTCGAAATTCCTGCGTAAAAACCTTTTGTAAACAAATTTACAGCGGGACCTACAGGCTCTGTTGAATCGACCATGATGACATCGTACTCGTTTTCGCTCTCAGCAATTTCCATAAACCCGTCGCCGACTTTCACTTCTACACGTTCATTATCCAACTCGTGGGCAATAGATGGCAAATATTTCTTTGAGTATTCGATTACTTTCCCATCAATGTCAACAAGAACTGCTTTTTTTACGCTAGGATGTTTCATAATTTCGCGTATGACCCCGCCATCACCGCCACCCACTACTAAAACATGCTCAGGCTTTGGGTGTGTAAATAACGGAACATGAGCGACCATTTCATGATACACAAATTCGTCTTTTTCCGAAGTCATGACCATTCCATCAAGGAGTAGCATATTTCCCCATTCTTCTGTTTTCACCATTTCCAACAATTGAAAATCTGTCTGCTCTGTATGTAAAGTACGCTTAACCTTCATTGTGATGCCGAAATGATCAGTCTGCTTTTCAGTAAACCATAAACCTCCCATAATTCAGCCATCCTTCCGTGTAATTATGTTATTTACAAGCGGTAGATGCTACTCATGCGGCGCTTCCGCTTTTCATTGTCTAGCTACAGCGCCTATCGACTAGTGGATTTCTACTTCCCTTCCTACGATAATTCAACATTGATTCATCCATAGGACGAATCGTGTTTCCTTTATCTCGTCAGGAAATACGAAATCCATACGTCGATTAGCAAGGCGCTTCCGCTTTTCTATTTAGTTTTCCACTATCGTACATTTACAAACACAAAAATTATAGAAAAATCGAGTAACGAAGTAAAGATGCCCTTAAAAATTTCTATGAAAACGATGAATAAAACTACGTTTTTTCTTTCATACTGTTGATAAAAGATTGCTAGATTGAGGTGAGAAAAGAATGGAGACAGAAACAAGAGCCCATAGAAAAAAGTGGCGAACGATTCGATTATTGACGTTTACTAGTATTTTAGCAATTGGAGCATTGGGTGCCCTTATTTTTTCGTTTTTTATTTATATCAAAATATTAGGTCCTCCTCCGCTTTCCATCCCTCAATCTACTTTATATTATGCGAATGATGGATCGGTTATAGGAGAAAGCAATAGTGGTGAAAAGCGTTATTGGGTAACACTTGATGAGATTTCGCCATCGGTCATTGATGCAGCTATCGCGATTGAAGATCGAACTTTCTACAATCATTACGGTTTCGATGTCAAAAGAATCTTCGGCGCTATTGCAGCAAATATTACATCGATGAAAAAAGTGCAAGGTGCTAGTACGATTACTCAACAATATGCGCGAAATTTATTTTTGACGATGGATAAAACATGGAAACGGAAAATTTCAGAAGCGATTTACACCATTCGTCTAGAAGGAAATTATTCCAAAGATGAAATATTGGAAGGATATTTAAATACCATTAATTTCGGGCATGGTGCATACGGAATTGAGGCTGCCAGTCAATTTTACTTCGGAAAAAATGCGAAGGACTTAACTGTTGCAGAAGGAGCTATGCTTATCGGAATTCCGAAAGGTCCAGGTATTTACTCACCACTCATTAATTATGAATTAGCGAAAAAAAGGCAGCTGCTGATATTAAAATCAATGCTGGAAATGAATATGATTACTAAGGAAACTGCAATAGAAGCAACTGAAGAAAAATTGGTTATAACCGGAAAGCATCCACATCACCGCGCTGACTCTGCCCCTTATTTTTACGATGTCGTAAAAAAAGAACTGTTAACGACAGTTGGTTTAGATGAAAGAGTGTTGGCCCATGGAGGATTAAAAGTTTTTACAACTCTTGACCAAAGGCAGCAGGACATTGCAGAAGAAGTAATGAATGAAACAATTTCTAAAGACTCCGATATTCAAGTTGGATTTGCAGCGATGGATCCTAAGACAGGCTTTGTTACGGCGCTTATCGGGGGAAGAGATTATGATGAAAGTCCATTTAACCGAGCAACACAAGCCATTCGGCAACCTGGTTCTACCATTAAGCCGCTTCTTTATTACGCTGCACTTGAGCACGGCTTCACACCGTCAACATTGATACGCAGTGAACCAACGACATTTAAACTTGATGGAGCTTCCGTATATACTCCACATAATTTTAATAATCAGTATGCGAATGGCGAGGTAACAATGGCGCAAGCTTTAGCCGTTTCCGACAATGTGTACGCTGTGAAAACCCATCTATTTCTTGGAGAAAGAGTGTTAGTCGATACGGCTAACAAATTTGGGATTGAGTCAAAAATGACAGCCGTTCCCTCCCTTGCACTCGGAACTTCCGGAGTAAAAGTGGTGGAATTGCTGAATGCCTATAGTATGCTGGCAAATGGAGGGAAAAAGGTAGAGCCTATCTTTATTCAAAAGGTAGTCGATTATCGCGGTAAAGTTATTTATGAGGTCGAGCAACAAGAAGAGCAAGTTTTAAAGCCAGAACTCGCTTTTATTATGAGTCAAATGATGACAGGGATGTTTGATCCGAAGTTGAACGGTTATGCGACCGTAACGGGTGCGTCAATTGCAAACCAAATGAGTAGAGTGTATGCAGGGAAATCTGGATCGACAAAATCGGATAGCTGGATGGGTGGCTTTACACCAGGGCTTGCAGCAGTCGTTTGGACGGGCTATGACCAAGGAAATGAAATCACGTTAACCGCAGATAAAGTTTTGGCCAAAAATATGTGGATCCGTTTCATGGAGCGATCGATTGAAGGACAACCGGAAAAAATTCATACATTCAGGCCACCAGCCGGCGTAACAGCCGTTCCTATCGATCCATCGAATGGAAAATTGGCTACGAACTTATGCCCAGTCTTCAGAATCATGTATTTTGAAAAAGGAACAGAACCAGAAGAAGCTTGTACCGATCACCTGTTAACGGGTCCAAATTAATGTTTAAATGAAATATGGTTTTACAGAGCTAGAAAAAAAGAAAAAGAAGTAAAAAAATCGTTTAAAATAAACAAAAAAGGCGTTGGTTGGCCAATGCCTTTTTATTCTGCCAATATAAAAAATACTACTAAACTCGACTATTCCGTCCCTGTTACGATAATTCCGCTTTTATTATCTCCTGATATTTCATAGTTACTAGTAACCGCTATTTTTTGGGAAACTTCACCTTTGAAATCATAATAGGAAATATAATATTTTTTTCCTTCATAATGAACAGAAATGGATTTCTTCTTTTTTACATAATCTAAGTATTGTTCAAGAGTGAGATTTTTTTCGTACATAATGGCACTGTGTGGTAATCCCACATACCGAAAATGCCAAGGCTCATACTGAATCCCTGTAATGGCTGTCTTATCTTTTGGATAACGTAAAATAAATCCATATTTCCAAGAATTTTTCTCGAGCCATTTTCCCTCTTCTGCTTCTTCCATTTTATGTAGCGTCGAGCCCACATCAAGTGCCAACCCCAAATTATGTTCACTAAATCCCGCTGGCAAAGCATATGCAGAACCCATCTCTTCATAAAGCTGGTTTTGTTCTTCAAAACTACGAAAACCACTATTAATCATAAAATGGTCCACATGATCTTTTTTAGCCGCATTAACCATCGCTGAAAAACGCTCTGCCACTTGCTCGGATATTTTTATATTATGATCAAGCAATTGGTATCCGATTTGATTTTGGTGTTCAATTAAATTTATAATATCCCGCTTCACACCAATATCCTGGACAGGGTTATCTTGATTCACCAGTAACAGATTTCCGTAATAAATTTGGTCATTCTCAATAGTAATATATGATGTATTCCCAGTTTTTTCTTCCGAAATGTTAATCTTCGGACTCAGATCATTAAATTTATAACCGAATAATAGCGCCAATATCACTAACAATAAGATCCACTTTATCTTTTTCATCATATCTTCCCTCCATCTTCATGATAGGAAAGACTAATAAAGAAAAAAGGAAGAAAAGATAAAGTTTTTATTAAGATTTTAAAGGAAGCCGAACTTCAAATTTTGTTTGAATTGGATCGCTGTATGCTGTAATTGTTCCTTCATGCTGTTCGATAATATTTTTAGCAATGAATAATCCTAGGCCTGTGCTGTTACGATGTAATGATCGTGAACGGTCGCCAGTATAAAACACATCAAAAATATGGGTCAATTCTTCTTCAGGAATGTAGCTTCCGTAGTTTACAACGTCTACAACAACGTCATTTTGATCAAGATAACCTTTTATATCAAAATATTTTCCTTCTGAACCGTATCGGATTGCGTTTGAAATTAAATTTTCGAAAACCCTTGCCAGCATTTCGCCGTCTCCAAAAATATGAAGGTTCTGGGCCATTTCCACTCTAGCAATTAAATTGTATTTTTCTAAGCTCGGATAAAATTCTTCATTTAGTTGTATGAGCAGTTCCCCGATATTAATAGAATCCTTTTCCATTTTAAGCATCCCATAATTCAGGCGAGAGATTTCAAATAATTCATCGATCAGTTTTTCCAAACGCAATGATTTAGTATGCGCAATCGTTAGAAAGTGCTTCATTTGATCTTCTGATATATGTTGATCCTTCATGAGCAATTCTAAATACCCTAAAACGGACGTAAGCGGAGTCCTTAAATCATGGGCTAAGTTAACAATAAGCTGTTCTTTACTGCTAACTGCAAGATTTTCTCTTTGTAAAGATTCCTTTAATTCCTGTGCAGCTTTATTTATATCTTCTGCAATTAATCGAAATTCATCATTCGTTGAAATATGAACACGGCTTTGAAAGTCTCCATTTGCAAGCTGATGAATACCGGTTGAAATTTTTTCAAAATGTGACCCATAAGACTTTGTAAGTAAAAAGAAAAATAAAATCGCAAGTGGAATAAAAATAATTAAGAAAACATTAATATCTCCGATCCTAGCTATTGTTCTTCGAAGATCTGCTAATGGATCCCCCATTTGCACGTTAGATGTTTGATAATAAAATTGGAGAAGTTTATAGAAACCGAATGTAATAGCACCAGCCAATAACATGCTAATGCATAAACGGATGATCATCTGAGTTCGAAAGCTGCGCAACATTTTACCCATTGAATGAATACCCTACTCCCCAAACGGTTTTAATAAACTTATTTTTATGCTGATCTTCTTTTAATTTTTTTCTCAAGCCCCGAATATGTACCATGACCGTATTGCTGCCTTCATAATAATCTTCGCCCCACACGTGTTCGAAAATGTTCTCTACACTATAAACCTTTTTCGGATAACTTGCTAACAAATATAAAATATCAAACTCTTTTGGTGTTAACTCTATTGTTTCTCCATATAGCTTTACGGTACGTTCATCAGCATTTATGACTAGTCCTGCAACTTCCAGTTCATGACTTTTCCCGTTTGCTTGCTGTAAAAGCTTCGAGCGGCGAAGCTGAGCATTGACTCTTGCGACCAATTCCATCGGGTTGAACGGCTTGGACATATAGTCGTCAGCACCCATAACTAGGCCTGTAATTTTGTCTAAATCTGAAGTTTTAGCGCTTAAAAAAATAACGGGTAGAGCATGTTGCTCACGAACTTGGCGAATGACTTCATAACCATCCATCTTTGGCATCATAATATCTAATATCGCTAAATCGATGTTTCGGGTTTGAATAGCCTGAAGCGCTTCCATTCCATCGTGAACTTTGATGATCTGATAACCTTCTTTCTCCAAATGAAACCCTACTAAATCAGCAATCTCTTTTTCATCATCTGCTATGAGTATTGTTATCATTATTCCACCACCTACGATATAAATCGAAAAAAACCTGAGGTGTGCGGCCTCAGGTTTCGTGTCCAGCTACATAGCCAGACCTATTTGTCCTAGTTCGCAATATAGTGCAAACTATATGTAAGTTTACTTTTTTTCCTTACAATCGGCAAGCGCGCACTATAATAATTAGAAATTGTCATAGATTGTTCATAATTTAAATCTACTCACGAAAGTTCTTCCTTCAGTTTTTCACTCGAACGCTCCCATATTTCTGGATCATGTTCCTTTAAAAAGATTCCAAGTTTTTTCCTTGATTCTTCATCCATATTATGAACAATAATTTGTCCTTTCATCGCCTTATCCATGTGATTTACATGCTCCGGCATCGATTTAAAGCCTCTGCGTGCAGGACGATTAATATATAATTCACACGCAGTGACCCCTGCATAATAAGGTCCTTCTTGCTTACGATCGACTGCAACCCAAATGATCCAATATTTCTTTGTATCTTCCTTCGGATAACTAGTCAAAAGCTCATCAAGCGTTTTTAAGTATCGTACTCCTCGTTCTGTTTTGCTCCTGGCATGCATCGCCTGCAGTTCAATCCACACTTCACCTTCTTCTACATCTATCATAATCGGCGTCACATTTTCTAAACTGAGTGTACCGATTCCGAAACCTTTATGGCCATCTGTTGGGTCATTTTTAATAATATTAAATTCTAGTTTTTTCTTCCCTTGTTCCACAAAAATACCTCCTTACACTTAGCTTTTCCTTATAGAAACATCGCAAACACATTCTGAAGACTTTCAATAAAAAAGGGCACTACCGTACGAATAATCGGATAAATCGTATATGCCCCTAACGGAGTTATGACTAGAACGATAAATATTAATGAACCAAATTGCTCATACTGAGTCATTTTAGCTCTTACCGATGGCGGTAAAAGGTCTTCTAAAATCCTGTATCCATCTAATGGTGGAAGCGGCAGTAAGTTAAAAACAAATAACAACACATTAAAATATACAAATAAATCAAAGAACTTCATTACTAACGGAGGCAAAGACCCGGCCACTCCGGTTACAATTAGTATATATAAAACTCCCATTCCAATGAAAGCAAGCAAAAAATTACTGACTGGTCCCATTAAAGACACTAAAATTCCACCAAGACGTGGATTTTTAAAATGATATCTATTCACCGGAACAGGGCGTGCCCAACCAAAACCAGCGATAAAAATGAGCAATGTACCAATCGGATCCAAATGGTGAATAGGATTCAACGTCAATCTTCCTTGGTTTTTCGCGGTTGAGTCACCTAATTTATATGCTGTATATGCATGTGCAAATTCATGCACTGTAAAAGCTATCAATAATACGGCTGCAATTAACGGAATTTGTTCCAAAGGGAATCTAAGAAAACGCTCCACATATTCAACTCCTTTTTGAGACTCTATTAAAAACATTATAACAAATTAATATTATTGATTCGTTTATTAAAAAAGCATACACTTTTCCTTGAGTACATATTGACTAGGAGGAATTTTAACATGCCTTACGTAACTGTAAAAATGCTAGAAGGACGAACGGAAGAACAGAAAAAAGCATTAGTGGAAAAAGTAACGGCTGCTGTAGTTGAAACAACCGGAGCCTCAACAGACAAAGTTGTTGTTTTCATTGAAGAAATGAGCAAAAGCCATTATGCTGTTGGCGGAAAAAGATTAAGCGACGAATAGTAAAGCGTAAGCGCCTTGCTAGTTATAGCGCTGGACAATAGAAACTTAAGGGCATCGGCACACTCATATTACGCCGATGCCCCATCTAAAACCTTATCCCGCAACAGTCATTTTTTTCAAATCCTCAATATATGCATATGCTTCTTCAATTTCTTCCATAGAATACGATTGTTCACTTTTTAATACGTGAATTTTTTCTTCCACTTCAGGTTTTGCCAATGAGTCAAAGTATAAAACCGTTGACACGAGTTCAAGAAAGCGAGCATTTTTCTCATTCATTTTGCACAAGCATTCCTTCAAATTTGGCAGATCGATTTCATATGCCTCTAAAAATTCCTGCCCCGCTTCCGTCACCCTATACTTATAATGAACATATCCGTTCTTCTCTTCCTTCACTTCATCTATAAAGCCGAAATTACATAATTCCTCGACACGTAATGTCAATTCCTCAGAATATGGTCCGTAAAAATGAAATTCAAACTTTTCTTGAAAAGGAAAATTTAATTTCTTCGCAATATACACGATCTTTTGGAGCTTTTTACGACCGATTATTTCTCCAGACACAGCAAATATATTCATTAATCGTAGATGGTCATTCAGCATGACAAACGTTCAACTCCTGCTTCATTTTTCGGTAATGATTCATCCATGTTTCTTTAGGATGGATAATATTTGCTGTTTGGTTTTTCCATGTTTCGATTGGTCTAAGAGGAAATCCTCCGGGTAATACAATTTATGATCTGTCCGTCTTTTTCCAGAAATCGCTTGTACAATCGTGGATTCCCTAGATAATTCACGTAATTCACCATTCGGCATTAACAAATGAATCGGCAGACGTTCTTCCTCTTCGCCAGGGCGGTAAAAATCATAAGGCAAATCCGAAGAAGAATCGACCGCTAAATAATAGTCAGGATCAATCTCAGCTTTCCGAAACAGCTCATCCAATGTACCCAATAATTTATATTCTTTTGCGGGATCGAACTCTACATATTTCAGTAGATTGCGATTCATAAATCGATTGCATAAATCGCTGAGAATATAGTCCTCTTCGTCCTCCCACATTTGAAAATAATATAAAATAACAGCTTCATCTAATTTTAAATAATCTTCTAATGTCACTTTTTCCTCAAACAGGGAAATAAAATGTGTAGGCTCATACTTAAAAGTATACGAGTTTTCGTATAAAGCTTTGGCGCGCTGCAAAATTTTTGTCAGGATGACTTCCGCGCTCCTCGTTACTGGATGAAAATAAACTTGCCAATACATTTGATAGCGGCTCATAATATAATCTTCTACCGCATGCATCCCCGTGAACTTAAAGACGACTTGATCTTCAAGAGGCCTCATTACGCGTAAAATACGCTCCATGTCAAAATGACCGTAGCTGACACCCGTAAAATACGCATCACGCTGTAGGTAATCCATTCGGTCTGCGTCAATTTGACTCGATATTAAACTGACAACAAGTTTATCTTCGTACGTCTTGCCAACGACATCCGCCACCTTTTGTGGAAAGTCAGGGCCGACACGCTGAAGAACTGCATTCACCTCAGTATCTCCAAGAATGATTTGTCTTGTAAAAAACTCGTGGTCTGTATGGTACACTTTTTCAAATGAATGCGAAAACGGACCGTGTCCTAGATCGTGTAAAAGAGCAGCACAAAGAGAGAGAAGTCTTTCATTTTCATTCCATTCAGGTCTCCCCTTAAAAACATCATCCACAATTCGCCTAACGATTTCGTAAACACCGAGCGAATGATTAAAACGGCTATGCTCTGCACCATGAAACGTCAAATATGTAGTTCCAAGCTGTTTGATTCTCCGAAGTCGTTGAAATTCCTTCGTCCCGATTAAATCCCAAATGATTTTATCTCGGACATGGGCATAACGATGAACAGGGTCTTTGAAAACTTTTTCCTCGCTTAATTTTACATTGGAATGCTGCATCTACAAACCCTCTTCCTATCTATCATGTTTATATTATATCGGTTTTGGATTTTTTTATAAAGCGCATAAGTTTCTATTAATTTATTGACATTTTGGTATATAAATTGGCTTTGTTGTCCATCCTATTATTACCGGAATTAAAAGATAATTAATGGGAGTTGAAATGAATGAAAACACGTCAAGATGCGTGGACGGAAGAAAATGATTTGCTTTTGGCTGAAACAGTGCTCAGACATGTACGTGAAGGCAGTACGCAGCTAAATGCGTTTGAAGAAGTCGGTGATAAACTGAATCGAACATCAGCCGCATGTGGTTTTAGATGGAACGCTGTTGTACGTCATCAATATGAAAAAGCGCTTGATTTAGCTAAAAAACAACGAAAACAACGTCAAAGAATGCTTGGAAAAGAACAAGGCGGCAAGAAGAAACTACTTTACCAACCGCCGATCACTCTCCTTAATGAGAGCCAACTAGAAAGCTCATTAGGACAAGTAGATTCAGTAGAAATGTTCAATGATGAAATGGGAGAAGAAAATACGATTTCCGAACTTGCTCCATTAACTAATTTATTGCCAGTACCTACAATGGTACAATCTGGTGAATTGAACATGGAAAAAGTAATTTCATATCTACAGACGTTTCAAAGTTCCGAGATTCATTTAGATATTTTAAGAAGCGAGAATCAGAGATTAAAAAGGGAACTTACCGAATTACGCAAAGAAAATGATTCATTGAAAAAGCAAGTATCTAAGCTAGAGGATAATTCCGAAACAATGCAAGAAGACTACGAAACACTGATGAAAATCTTAAACCGTGCTCGCAAGCTCGTTTTATTTGATGAAGAAAGTCCTGCTACAACCTTTAAAATGGATAGAAACGGGAATTTAGAGAAATTAGCTGAGTAACACAGAAAAGCAGAAGCGCCTGACCCATCGTATGGATTTCGTATTCCCTGACGAGATAAAGGAAACACGATGAGTCCGATAGGACGAATCGATGTTGACTTATCGTAGGAAGGGAAGGAGAAATCCACTAGTCGATAGGCGCTGGAGCTAGACAATAAAAATAAAGCCGTGAGTATGGACTCACGGCTTTATTTTGCTATTCCTCTCAATCATCCGCTCGTAGTATGATTGAAACCATTCAAGTTCTTGACCTTGTAATGAACTAGAATACAATTTTCCAGCTAACCCTTGCAACGCTTGAAGAAATCGAAGCATTACATCTTGAATGGATAAATCCACCTTTAATAACTCCGACAAAGATGCCATCACTTCAGGACGCACATCTGGAAAATGGTATTTTGATGGTTCATTGAATTTTGCATATGTATAAAAATCACGGACTAATTTAGCACGTTCCTGTCCACTTCCGGTTACACAAAGATAAATTTGAACGGCAACCCCTTTGCGGATGCGACGCTGGGAAATGCCCGCAAATTTTTTCCCATCAATGCTTAAATCATAACTTCCCGGACAATAAGAGCCAACGATTTCATAAGCTTCAATTGTTTGGGAAAAGTCGTTGAACATAAGGCGAATGAGATCATACATAGAATCATAGCCACGATTGATATCAATTCCCTTTTCTGTATCCGGGAAAATGAGAGTAAGGTTCAGGACCCCTTCGTCAAGAACGACAGCAAGTCCGCCTGAATTACGAACAATGCCCTCATAATTTTTCAAAGCTAGAAAATCAAGACCTTTTTGCAAAGCAGGAAGTTTCGTATCTTGTATTCCTAATACTAGAGTGTTAGTGTGAACCCACGCTCGCGCTGTCGGTGGAGAATATCCACTTCCAACTGACATGCAAAGGGTGTCGTCAATCGCGAAAGATTGCATCGCGTGAAATTGAGGGTTCACACTTGATTGGTCGATAATTCTCCATTCTTTTTGCTGTAAAAGCTGGTTGCTTCCTGACATGTACGTAATACTCCTTCAAACTCGCACGATTAATTTTTTTCAAGAGATTGAACCGCAGTAACGAGTGCTAGATTGTACACATCATCTTCACTACATCCGCGCGAAAGGTCATTTACAGGTGAATTTAGCCCTTGCAATATTGGTCCTATTGCTTCAAATCCTCCAAGCCGTTGAGCGATTTTATATCCGATATTTCCTGCTTCCAAACTTGGAAAAATAAAGACATTGGCATCACCTTGAATCGGAGAATTCGGTGCCTTTTTCTTCGCAACAGATGGAACAATTGCAGCATCGAATTGAAATTCTCCATCAATGATTAATTCAGGGTTCAGATCTCGTGCCAATTGCAATGCTGTTTCGACCTTCTTCGTTTCTTCGGACACCGCGGATCCTTTTGTAGAAAAGCTAAGCATCGCAACACGCGGCTCTATATCAAACATAGTCGCTGTTTTTGCACTTTCGACTGCTATTTCTGCTAAATCTTGGGCATCTGGGGCAATATTGATGGCACAATCAGCAAACACATACCGCTCATCACCTTTTACCATAATAAACACACCAGAAGTTTTACCTAGCCCAGGCTTCATTTTGATGATTTGTAAGGCTGGGCGAACTGTATCTGCAGTGGAATGTACAGCTCCACTAACTAATCCATGTGCTTTATTCATATACACCAGCATTGTTCCAAAGTAATTTTCACTAAGTAGTAAATTTTGTGCTTCCGATTCGGTCGCCTTTCCTTTTCGCCTTTCTACAAAAGATGCTACCATTTCATCAATTGCAACATATTTAGCTGGATCATATATTTCCATACGATCAAGTGAAACATTTATTTCATCTGCTTTTTCCTGAATCCTCTCCATGTTTCCAATAAAAACTGGAGTCAATACTTCTTCTGCAGCAAGTCTACCTGCAGCAGCAAGCACTCTTGGGTCCAAAGCTTCTGGAAAAACAATTTTCCGATCCCATCCTCGTGCCTTCTCCTTTAAAATTTCAAATAAGTCATTATTCAAGTCAGCCATGGAATTTTCCTCCTGATAAAGTAGTATATCCTATATGACTTTCAATCATAATCCTCTCACTAAGCATATACCCATTCTCGCTAGAAAGATAATAAAATGGTGTGTATTTCTGACAATATTTTTACATAGAGCCCTAATAAGAGAAGCTGTCTGTAAATTATGATATAGTTTATTCTAGTAGCTAGAAGGCTAGAATGAATCACAAACGAATAGAATAGGAGTTGATCCAAATGAGTGAACCAGCACAAACACTAGATGGTTGGTATACACTGCATGATTTTAGAACGATGGATTGGGCTTCATGGAAACGACTTTCAAGCGATGAACGCCAAGCGGCCATTCATGAATTTTCTCAATATCTAGATAAACTTAATGCTGTTCAAGATCGAAAAGAAGGCAGTCATGCTCTCTATACCATTGTTGGTCAAAAAGCTGATTTCATGCTAATGATTTTGCGTCCGACATTGGAAGAATTGAATGAACTTGAAAATGAATTCAATAAATTAACGATTGCTGAATATACCATTCCTACATATTCCTATGTTTCCGTTGTGGAATTGAGCAATTATCTAGCAAAAGAATCAAATGAGGATCCATATCAAAATCCTTATGTTCGTGGACGTTTATATCCGATTTTACCGAAAACGAAGCATGTTTGCTTTTACCCAATGGACAAGCGTCGTGAAGGAAATGACAACTGGTACATGCTTACGATGGAAGAAAGAAAAGAGTTAATGCACAGTCATGGAATGATTGGCCGAAAATATGCCGGAATCATTAAGCAGTTGATTTGTGGGTCTGTCGGATTTGACGACTATGAATGGGGCGTTACATTATTCTCAGATGAGGCTTTGCAGTTTAAAAAGATTGTATATGAAATGAGATTTGACGAAGTAAGTGCCCGTTACGGGGAATTCGGCGCCTTCTTCGTAGGAAATATCTTGGAAGATGATGATTTAGAGAAATTTTTATATGTAAAATAAGAGCATCACAGTCTTCTTTTCTGATTAGGGAAAGAAGACTGTTTTTTTATTTCGTATTCTTAAACATAGATGTGTGGATTTCCGTTACAGGATCAATAAATCTCCGTAGAACCTTCTCTTTATCTACAAATTTTCAAGAATGAAGTACTGCATACTAGCCCTCTTAATTGCATAGTTATGAAAGAGTGAATAAAATTGGTGCTTTTATCATTATTCCTACCCTACATATATTTCTGCTACAAGGTTGCCAATAAGGAAAAGGCACCCGGATTTTTAAGGAGGGAGTAATTTGTCAAATCCATATCAAAATATGGCCGGATATTATCCACCTCAAAATCAAAGGCAGCAAATGCCATTTCCGCAACAAGCACAATTTCCAGCAGGGTTTTATCAGCAACCGATGCAAGTTCCAACTGGCATTCCTGCAAAAGGCGGAGTCAATGTACCGGGCATGCTGCCTATAGAGGAATCCTACATTGAGAATATTCTTCGTCTCAACAAAGGCAAGCTTGTTCATGTTCACAGTACTTTTGAACATAATCCCGAATGGAATGCAAAAATTTTTAATGGAATCATTGAAGCTGCAGGTAGAGACCACCTTATTTTAAGTGATCCTCAAACCGGAAAGAGATACTTAATTCCAATGGTTTATATCGATTATGTAACATTTGACGAGCCGATTGAATATCAGTATCCGTTTGGTGCCGGACCTCTTGCATCTGCACCTCCGAGATAATAGAGAAATGCGAAAGCGCCTGTTTAACGACGTACAGGCCCAAAGGACGTGGCGTTTTAGTAGACGTTCCTTTTTCGGTCTCTGACTGAGATAAAGGAAACACGATGAGTGCAACAGAACGAATCGATGTTGACTTATCGCAGGGAAGATAACAAGAAGTTTGCTAGTCGATGGGCCCTGGAACGGGACAAATATATGCGAAAACGCCTTAATATTTCTAAATATCAAGGCGCTTTTTATGTTTTGAAATTATATCATTTATAAAAGTCACACTGTCGGAAAAAAAGTGTTCATTAGGAATTCCATGCAGAAGCATCCCACCCGTATATTTCACTTCGTCCAACTTCTCTAAAAAATATTCGAAATCCACAATCCCGTTCCCGGCATAAGTAGGATTTAGATCTTCACCCTCCTTAATATCTTTTCCGTGAGCAAGATAAATGTCATTTCCAAGCAAATCAAATGCTTCATCCATAATAGGTCTCACATTTTCTTTATACGCTTGTCCTTTTTGAAACAGATTTGCGACATCCATTATGATTTTTAAACGTGGTGTCTTAAACGTATCCAATAGCTTACGGGCCAACACGGGAGAATTGATACAGTTATTCGGCTCACATTCGATCCCTAGAATTAAATTGTAACACTCCGCTTGCTCTAATACTTTATCAGTGGAAGCTAAGAGATCCTCCCACGCTTCAGGATTTAGGTTATCTTCATGCCATGCCCACATGCTTTTCGTATTCCTGCTACCAGTACAAAGTGTAACAAATTCACAATTTAACTCCCGACTGGCTTCGGCTACAGAAGCGAATCGTTTGTATCCATCTTCTCTCTCCAGTACAGATGGATGAATCATATTGAACGTTCCATTCACTGCGACGATTTCTACTCGATTCCGCTCAGCTTGTCTTTGAATCTCTTGTAATAGACCCGGCTCAAACCTCAAAGGCATCTGTTCATCACAAACTGAAGAAAAATCGAATTGAACTTGTGAGAATCCTGCATCTTTAATCGCTGTAAACAACTCCCTTGTTGTAGGTCGCTGTATTTCAATAGTATACATGCCAATTTCCACAATGGATCACCTGCTTTATAGTGTCTTACTTATCATTTCTATAAAAGGGAGCGAATTCCCTTCATAAATAAAGCACCCTGCTCTTTCTATGAGCATGGTGCTTCATTTTTAATTATTAAAGATGCTTTACCGCAAAAACAATGAGAAGGACCCATGATATAAGAAAAGCAATACCGCCAAACGGTGTAATCGCTCCTAAAATCTTTATTCCTGACGTACTCAATATGTATAAGCTTCCTGAAAAAAGGATAATTCCAATAAGCATCGTCCAGCCGGACCAAGATAAAAGTGAGGAAACGGGTATATTTCTGCCGATTATTCCAATGGCTATTAAGCCAAGAGCATGGAACATTTGGTATGTAACCCCTGTTTTCCAAACTTCCAAATATTTTGGTTCTAGTTTCCCTTCCAATCCATGAGCACCAAAAGCTCCTAAGGCTACGGCTAAAAAAGCGTTAATAGCTCCGATAATAATAAAAATTTTCATTATGAATCACCTCATAGTATTTAGAAATCAAACAGAGAGTCTCCATTCGCTCCGTCATCCATTTTAACTCGTTCTTGTCGAGGGATAGAAATAGTTTGAACTTTTTCTGGAGGAATGCTTTTTTGGGGTGAATAGCCACGGCTGTCTTCTCCTTCTAACGCTAATTCAGCGAGGGCTTTTACTGCATATAAATGCCCTTTTAGCTCCTGCTCTCCATTCGCTTCACGAGCTTTCTTTATTTCAATTTCCATTTTTTCAAGCAATGTTTTATATGAAATATTCATTTCGCCCACTCCAGTCATCCATTTCCAAATGATACGCCATTCACTTTTTCGATTTAGCATTTTTCATTTGCTACAATAACAGCATAGGCATTTTTATGATAAAAATCAAAAATTAAATTACATATGGAAAGGCGTGATCATTCATGGAATGGCTTCAGAAAATAGATTCAGATTATTGGCTAATCGAGCAGGATCGAGGAAATTTAACGGTTAGCTATCGTCTAAAAGAAATCATCTTTTCAGAAAAATCGACCTTTCAGCATGTCATGATTGCGGATTCCTATGATTTTGGGCGGATGTTAGTTTTGGACGGTGTTGTTCAAACGACTGCTCTAGATGGTCATATTTATAATGAAATGATCACCCACGTCCCTCTCTTTATACATAAAAATCCTGAAAAAGTATTGATTATTGGCGGAGGAGATTGCGGTGCCGCGAAAGAAGTAACGAAGCACGTATCCGTCAAAGACATTCATATGGTCGAAATTGATGAGCTTGTCGTCAATGCATGTAGAAAGCATTTGCAAGAAGTCTCAGGAAATCTTTCCGACCCTCGTGTATCATTTATTTTTACTGATGGAATTGAGTTCGTTAAAAAAACTGAACAAACATACGATGTCATTATCGTAGATTCTTCTGACCCCGAAGGTCCAGCTGAACAATTATTTGAATTCGAATTTTATCAACATCTTAAAAGGAAGTTAAAGGATGATGGCATTTTAGTTTGTCAAAGCCAATCACCCTTGTTCCAAGCAAATATTACTAGAAATACATTCAATAACTTTCAAGAGTTATTTGCACATGCAGATGTTTATTATGCAGTTGTCCCTACGTATCCAGGTGGTTTTTGGAGTTTTACAATTGGTTCAAAATCTCCAATTAACATAAGCTGCGAGTCGCTAGTTGACGTAAATACAAAATATTTCAATAAGGATATGATGGTCAGCAGTTTTAAGCTACCACAATTTCTTGCCAAGAAAATTATATATTAGGAATTTGCCAATCAATTGGCGTTTCACCTAATCCCTGCAAAATTTCATTCGTTTTTGAAAAAGGACAGCTGCCAAAGAAGCCCTTCCTTGCAGCAAACGGACTTGGATGTGGGGATTGGATAATTTTATGTTTTTTCGTATTAATAAGCGCAATTTTCTCTTGCGCAGGACGCCCCCAAAGAATAAAAACGACTGGCTTCTCTCTTTCATTGAGCAAGGATATGACTTTATCGGTAAACGTCTCCCATCCTTTTCCGCGATGTGAAAATGCCTGCCCCGCTCTAACAGTCAAAATTGTATTTAGCATGAGGACACCTTGTTCTGCCCACTTTACTAAATAACCGTTATTTGGAACATCGCACCCCATATCATTTTTTAATTCTTTAAATATATTCCGCAAAGACGGAGGAATTCGAACTTCAGGTTTAACCGAAAAACTAAGCCCGTGCGCTTGACCTGGCCCGTGATAAGGATCTTGACCAAGAATAACAGCTTTCACATGTTCATAGGGTGTGTAATGAAGAGCATTAAAGATATCGTTCTGATCTGGATATACAGTTAGTTTTAAATACTCCTCCATTAAAAATTCACGTAGTTTTTTAAAATAGGGTTTTTGAAACTCCGATTCTAATAGCGGAGCCCAATCATTTTTAAAGACAATGCCCATGATGTATCTTCCTTTCAGTGGTTTCCTCTTTTTCTTTACCCACTTTTTCGTAATTCATGTTTCATTTAAAATGTATCCAGTTATATAAATACTGTCCATTCATTTACTAGAAAAGGAGATGTAATATATGAATACCGTCAGAGTTTACGAGAATGGTCTAGAGGCAAAAAACAATCAATGAATATACTGCCCAAGGCTTTAATCACGATGATATTTATTTATTTGTCCATGATGAAGAAAGTGCGAAGGGATTTGACGGACGTTTCACGTACCGGAACAGCAGGAATGGGAGAATTAGGAGTTTTTGGTGCGGTAACCAATGTATTCAGAAAAAGAAGGGGAAGAGCTTCGCCCTAAATTCGAATCAGTTGGCTTAAGCGAAGCAGAAGCGGAACAATATAAAAAAGTACTCGATGACCATGATTAGGGTCTTGACTAAGTATAACAGCTTTCATGTTTTCATAAGGCATAAAATGGGAAGTATTTAACATTTAAAATGAACATAGTTCTTACCACTTATTAAGCGTCAATTAATTAAAACAGACCCACTATACTTATAATCACACGGTGTTACCCCAAACTGTTTCTTAAAAGTCCTGAAAAAATAACTTTTATTATCAAAACCTAAATCGTAGGCAATTTGTTCTACAGGTTTTGTTGTATTGTTTAACATTTCTTTTGCCTTTTCCATTTTAATTCGGGTTACAAATTCGATGAAGTTTTCGCCTGTTTCTTTTTTGAACACTCTGCTAAAATAGCTGGCGTTTAGGTGTAAATGGTTAGCTACTTCTGTTAAGGAAATTTTTTTATTTATGTGTTCGTGTACGAATCGCTGTGCTTTAAATACTTCTTCATTTTTAGGGGAGGATTCGATGATGTCTGCATATTCAATCATTTTAAGGACGATCTCATTCATGACCATTTCTAATTCTTTAAATGTTTCAACTGGTTGTATTAATTTATTTGTCGATGATACATCTTCCTGATGTTCAAGTCGGCCTAACGACTTGAAGGATAGTCTTAAATCTAGCACTAATTTTGTAGCCCAATCTTTTACAACGGAAGGGTGATATTGGTGCTGTTTGATTTTTTTTATTTTTTCACCGATATATTTTTTGGCTTCTTCTTGATCCTTTTTTAAAATTAACTGCCTCAAATAATCTTGAGTTTCATTATATCCATGAAAGATCGATTGCTCTGTGTATGAAACCAATTCAAACTTTTGAAAAGAGTGATGTTCATAATAAAAACGTTGCTCCATATGGTTGTATAATGTTTGGATAGACTTAACTAACCCCTCATGCAACTGGTTTCCTTCACCAATTAATGTAGTAAGCGTGATTTTTAAATAAGTTTCGAGCTTGTTATAAAATTCGAACAGTATTTTTTCAATCAAATTTTCCGTTTCAGTTTGACCTAATTTTTTTGATGAAAATAATAAAAAGAATTTCCCTTTTAAATAAAATTCTTCTACATGGAATGGCATGGGGAGAATAATTTCTTCTAAAATATTCTGAATGCTGAAATATAGCAACGTTTCTTTTTCATATTTTTTGATTGCTTTATGATATTGATCGATAAAGCATAATACAGCAGTATATCTCTCACCTGAAAAATTCATATCCAGCAATTCTTCTTGTTTTTCCCACCATTCAGCAGTCGGGCCCAAGTTATCCAATAGTAATTCTTCCATAAATTTGGATTTTAGTGCCATATTATTCTCTTGCAATAACTGTTTCGCCTTGATTTGTTGATGCTTAGTGGTTTTTTCATTGTCCAGCTTTGTTTTGATTCTTTTAATTAACTTGATAATCATGTCCTCTTCCATAGATTCTTTTAAAATATAATCGTAGGTTCCTAGCTTTAAAGCCTTCTGAGCTAAATGGAATTCATCATGACAAGAGATAATGACATTGATTGAATCTATCTTTCTTTTTGATACATTTTCCAACAGATCTATTCCATTCATAAAGGGCATCCCTATATCAGTAATGAGCAGGTCAACAGTATTTTCCTCTAAAAATTCCAGCGCTTCAGTCCCATCTTGGAAGCTATCTACCACTTGAAAATTGTAATCATTCCAAGGGATTGCCGCATGTAAAAATTCCGTCACCATCACATCATCATCTACTAGTACGACATTATACAAGTTCATTCTCCTTCCTTATTGGAATCTCGAAAGTAAAGGATGTTCCGATATGTTGTTCACTCTTCACATTCAGATGAAAAGCGTCCCCATAGATGAGTTTTAATCGTTGATACACATTTTGCACACCAATCCCTGTAAAGGAAGCTTTATATTTATTACTAGTCGAAGCTTGATTTTCATATATTCGTTTTCGTAACTCTAGCAACCTCTTTTGCGGTATGCCAACACCATCATCAGCTACAGTAAGCGTTAACAATTCTTGTGATTGTTCTGCCGCTATTTTTATAATGCCATTTTTTTGTTTGTACCCATGGATAATAGAATTTTCAATAACTGGCTGCAAGAAAAACCTCGGTACCTTTAATTTTTTTACTTCCTCATCAATAAAGATATCTAGTTCAGCATTATACTTGTGTCTAAAATTCATTAAATCAACATAATGTTTGACGACCATCAGCTCATCTTCCAAAGTGATAAACGCGTTGTTTCGATTGATTGTCATCCGCAGCAACGCAGATAAAGAATAAATAAGGGCTGCACTATCTTGATCTCCAGACAGTTTAATTTTTAGGCGAATGGCATTTAGTGTATTGAATAGAAAGTGTGGATTAATTTGCGCTTGTAACATCTCAAGTTCGGCATTCCGCTTTTGTTCTTCTTGAATTCGAACTTGTTCAATCATCGTTTCTACTGTATCCAGCATATGGTCAAATGATTGACCTAAATGCGCCAAATCGTTATTTCCAAATATATTGGCACGCGCTCTTAAATCCCCTTCCTCTACTGATTTTGTCACTTTATTTAGTTTCAAAACTGGTTTTGTAATTTCTCTCACTAACACAATCAGACCTAAAAGAAAGATTAATAAAAAAACACCTTGAATTAATATAGTTGTTCTACTGACATTGTTAATTGCGCCAATGGTGTCGTGATAAGGCACTAAACTGACTAAGCGCCAATTTGCATAAGATAATGGATATGTGACTAATAAATGTTGTTCATTATTAAAATCAATAACATTATATTGATTCTGTTTTACTTGAAAGGGTAGTTTTTCTCCAATTTTTGATTTATCCTCACTTGAGAAAATAACTCCATTTTCATCAGTAAGGAAAAAATGAGTAGGAATCTCAGATTGAAAAGCTTCAAATAAATGACTAATTCGACTTTCGTCTAAACTTATAATGACATAAGCTTTTAATTCACCAGAGCTTTCTATCTTTCTTCCAATCGTGATTAAATATGGCGTTAAATTACTATCTTTAGCAATATAGTTTTTATGTGCTCCAAGCCAAAAAGATTTATAGAAGTTTAAATCCTTTAATTGATCAAACCATGGTTCTTCGTAAAATTCACGAGGATCGTATTCAAGGGTTGAGTAATTGGTATAAAATAAGTTATTCTCAAAAAGAATCGTGATATAAGTAGGAGATAGTAAATCTGTTATCCCGGCCAGTGCCTTAGTCACTTCTGTATGATGGAGAGCTAATTTGTTTTTATTCTCGAAAGAGTGAAGATTTAGCGCTTGATATGATTTTAACAACCGATTAAACTCCGTATTAAACTGAATATAATTGGAAGTATACATAATATCGTCCAAAATATTGTTCACACTAAGTTCAATCATTCGCAGTGAATTCCGAGATTCTTCAACCGCACGTTTTTCCAAAAGATCTTTCGTGATGTAATTGGATACAACATAGGTACCCATCCAAGGTAATAATATACAAATAATGACGGCTATGATGAGGCGACTACGTAGGGATAAACTATGAAGCATATGTAATAGTTTCCGCAAAAATGTATCCCCTTTCAAAAAGGCAGGTAGAATACCTTAATTATAACAAAATTCAAAAATTAGAGGGGAAGCATAGATAGCAGTTGGGAAAGTCTATTTTCAAGGCAAGCAGGCGGGTTTAATGGCAATGTAATGTGCCAGCCCGCCAACATAACAGATTCAAACGGTTTATTGTTACCCCTTCACTCCCCCCAACTGGATACCTTCAATGACATTCTTTTGGCCGATGATGAAAATGATTAATAGCGGAACGATCGCTGATACAGATGCTGCCATCATTAAAGAATAAACACTTCCATGTTCATCAGCAAAACTATTGACTCCTAGTTGAATTGTATATAATGCTTTTGTTCTTAAGAAAATTAATGGGTTTTGAAAATCATTCCAAGTCCAAATAAATCGTAAAATCGCATAGGTTGCTATTGCTGGCCGAACAAGTGGTAAGGCAATAGATGCAAATATCCGAAAATGTCCCGCTCCGTCCATCCTTGCAGATTCGATAATTTCATTATTAATTCCTAAATAAAATTGGCGTAGCATGAACGTACCGAATACACTAAAGCTATTTAATAAAATTAAGCCTAAATGAGTATCGTATAAACCAATCCACCGATACAATAAAAATTGAGTAACTAATAATGTTTGTGGTGGAATCATAAAGGTTGCCAATATGATGAAAAATAACAAGTCGCGACCTTTAAAATTTATTTTTGCAAATCCGTAGGCTGCAAGGCAAGAGACCGTGACTGAGGTTAAAGTTGTTAATACGGTTACTTTAATCGAGTTCCAATATAATAAGAGAAATGGCATCGAGCCAGTCCAAACGATTGTATAATTTTCAATAGCATTCCATGTGTGCGGAATCCATTGGATTGGGAAAGTTAATACTTCTTTCTCGATTTTTAAGGAGGAGGATATCATCCATAGGAAAGGAAGCAAAAACGCAACCCCAAGAATTGTCATGATGGCTGTAATGATTATTTTTCTCACATCTAAACTTGCTGTCATTGTACTTCTCCCTCCCTCTTAATAATTCACCCATTTTTTCTGCCCTAAAAATTGAATGTAAGTGATTGCTAGAATAATAATAAACATTACTAATGCAATGGCTGATGCGTAGCCTGTTTTCAACTCAAGAAATGCTTGTTGATATAAATATACAACTGGGGTTATTGTTGAATTTGCAGGCCCACCCCCTGTTAAAACAATAATTAAATCAAACACTTTAAAGCTAGAAATTACTCCCGTTACTAGTAATAAAAATGTTGTTGGCGACACTAAAGGAATCGTTATTTTAGTAAATTGATACCATGCTGATGCTCCATCAATTTCTGCCGCCTCATACAGTTCCTGTGGAATATTTTGCAAGCCAGCCAAATAAATAATTAAATTAAAGCCGATACCTGTCCAAATCATAATGATCATAACCGATGGTAGGGAAAAGGTTACATCCGCAATCCACCCTGGCGGATTTTCCACCCCTAACTTCATTAATATTTGATTAATCGGCCCCTTTGTTGGATGGAATAAAACCTGAAACACCACCGCTACTGCAACAACACTAGAGATAAACGGCATAAAAAAAATGACTTTAAATACGTCTTTAAAATATATGAAATTATTAATCACAACAGCTAATGACAACGAAATAAACAGTGTAATGGGAATTGCCAACACTAAAATTAAATTATTCTGTAATGCTTTTAAAAATATACTGTTGGTTAATAAAGCAGTAAAATTGTCAAAACCAATCCAACTTGCTTTTTTATACCCTGAAACAAAATTCCAGTCTGTAAAACTTAAAATAAGTGAAGAAATGATTGGAAATAAAACCAATACGGACGTCCCTATAAACATTGGTGCAATAAACAAATATCCAGATACATTTTCTTTCCATCCACTAAAGGGGTCTCCATTTCGTTTTTTAACCTTTTTTTTCACTTTATGTTTCATGATGGTAGTTTCTGTCATATGACTTTTCATTTCGCTTGCCATTTTTTCACCTTCTTTTTTGTAAGTAGCCTTTGGCCGTTCTAGTTTGTTTAGGAGAAGAAGTGTATAGAATTTAATCCATACACTTCCCTTAGAAAATTAATAGTATAAGTGTTTAAAAGTATTAATTTCTAAAATAAGCCTCTCGTTGTAGCTCCAACGCCTATCGACTAGCAAACTTCTTGTCCTTTTCTTTTGCGTAAGTCAAAGACCGGAAGAAGAACGTCGACTAAAATCGCCACGTCCTTATGTCTTCGTAGACGGACCCACATCCTGTGGGCCTGTACGTCGATGAGCAAGGCGCTTCCGCTTTTCTTAGTTATTTGTTGGCTTTCACAATGGACTCTGTTTTATCTATGATATTTTTCATGGTTGTATCGATATCCTGTTCACCTAATAGATAAAGTTCTACTTGTGCATCAAATTCAGTTAGAACTTCCGTAATATATGTTGCTGGCGCAAATGATTTACTTGGCTGGACAGATGTTAAAGCATGCGATAAAGATGGAAGATCAACAGCTTCTGGGTTAGCAGTATTTTTAACCAAAGTTTCAAGAACACTGTCTAAATCGGCATTCTTCCATGATGGTGTCCAAACCTCTTGCGCCACTATACCTTCTGTTGTCATCCAGCGAATAAAATCATATGCTTCTTGTTTGTACTCTGAATTTTCTGCGATGCTAATTATATCCCCACCCATATTCGCATAGTTGTCACCTGGCTCATTTTGTGGCCAAGGTGCCCATGCAATCTCGAAATCAGGCGTAAATTGTCCCCATTCAGTGATCATAAAACTAGAAATGGGTATCATACTTACAGACTGACTAAAAAATTGTTGGCGATAATTCATATTCTGTGACAATATTTCACTGAGAGGGACTGAACTCTTATCAATATTCTCTAATTGATTCCGCAGTTCAAGAGAAGCCTTTAACATTGGATCGTCCGCATTGGAGGAACCGTCCTCTTTTAAAATAATCGTATTATCCGCTTTGCTAATTAATTTTAAAGAGGATTGAAAATTATGCCATATGTGCAAATAAGAACCATAATGATCATCTGTCGTTAATTTTTTTGCATATTCCGCATAATCTTCCCATGTCCATTCTTTTGGGATGTCTAATCCCGCTTCATCTAAATGATTTTTATTCATCATGACCAAGTTCGTAACATTTTTCATCGGTAATCCATAATATTTTCCTTCAATGGCCGGATAGCTATTATTATAGACTTCATCAATGTCGATTCCTTCATCATTAAGAAACTGATCGATAGGGGCTACCAACCCAGCATCAACACGTTTGACTAAATCATTTATATTACTAAACATTAGTATATCGATTTGCTCTCCTGCAGATGCCATTAAATCTAGCTGCTTGACATAATCGGCGTGTGTCATGTTTTCTACTAAGGGCATCGATTCAATTTTTATACCTGGATGTTCTTCTTCATATTTTTTAATGACCTTTTCCCACTTGCCATTTTCTTCATTAATCCAGTGAACAAATTTTAAAGTGATTTCATCTTTGCTTTTCCCGGATTTTTTTCCAGCGGATTCGGCCTCTTTACTTCCCCCACCAGAACAAGCTGCCAACACCAATATCATCAGCCCAATAAAACAAAGTAATCCGAATTTTTTCATCGATATTTTCCTCCTTTTTTTCTGTTTAGAAGTCGTAAATGAATGCGTTTACATTCTTTATCTGAGTATAGCTGTAATTATTTTTCAGAGTAATGCACAATTTTTACTCAAATAGAAAAATTTTTACCTTTATTGAAAATTCGTTCTCTTCTCTATTAGAATTGGTAGATTTCGATACAGAAAAATAAAAAAGAAGCTATCCAAAAACAGTTATTCAAAACTGTCAATGTGAACAGCCTCTCCTAAAAAAAAATAAATTCTACTCCGTAACGTTAATTGCTTTTTCCTGAGCCACCAAACACAATTCCGCCGCTTTAAATGCATGCGCTTGTGTCATTGCGTTTTCTGTACGATGGATGCAATCTTTGATCAACTCCCCGAAGAATGGATATCCAACTTTGCCTTTAAGATCAAAGTATTTTTCCCCTTCTTGATTAACGAGATAAAGATGATTGCCACCATTTTCCCGTGTCAAATCAACGTACTTTCTAATTTCAATTGTTCCTTTTGTACCGACGATAAACGTCCGCCCATCTCCCCATGTGCTCAATCCATCAGGTGTAAACCAATCGACACGGAAATATTGAGTGGCCCCGTTGTCCCCTACTAATGTGGCATCTCCATAATCTTCAAGTTCTGGATATTCCGGATTATCGTAGTTTGCGACTTTACTATGTAATACTTTCGCATCTTTAGCGCCCGAATAGAACAGAAACTGCTCGATCTGATGGCTCCCTATATCGCATAAAATACCGCCGTACTTTTCTTTCTTGAAAAACCAATCTGGTCGACTAGGCGCATTTAACCGATGAGGACCGAAGCCTGTCACTTGGATGACTCTTCCTATGGCACCTTTTTCAATTAGTTGACCAGCAAATACGGCACTTTCTACATGAAGACGCTCACTGTAATAAACCATATATTTTTTTCCAGTTTCCTGAACAACTCTTTTTGTTTCTTTCAATTGCTCCAATGTTGTAAATGGAGTTTTGTCCGTAAAATAGTCTTTCCCCGCTCGCATGACACGATTACCTAAAGGACTTCTCTCAGATGGTACAGCCGCTGCTGCCACAAGTTTTACTTCCTTATCTTCTAAAATCTCATCGATATTGTTCGCCTGTTTAGCTTGTGGATAAGTTTTTAAAAATTGTTCTACCTTAGCTTGATCAGGATCATATACCCATTTCAATGTTGCGCCTGCTTCAATCAATCCATTGCATTGGCCGTAAATATGTCCATGATCTAAAGCAATCGCTGCAAAAATAAATTCTCCTTCTTTTACAACTGGATTAGGTTTTCCTTTTGGCGCGTAATTCATTCCATCTCGATTACTCATGGTTTAAATCACTCTCACATGTAATTTATTTTCTGACAACTTTATTGTATCAAAACCAATCAGCATATCCCATTTCTTTTAAATTATTTGCGGAGTCTCTTAAACAATCGAATGGATCCCTTCCGTACGTATCATCTTGTTCCACTAAGAAATGTTTTGCCCCGGCGATGATGCTCGCTTCAATAATTGCTTTCATATTTAGATTTCCTGCACCGACTTCAGCGAATTCTATGAGATTAGTAAACTTAAAGAAAAAGTTTTTCATATCCTTGAAATCTTCGTCTGTTAAATGTAAATCTCCAATTCGATAATCTTTCAAATGGATCAACTTTACGCGATCTTTATATTGTTTAATAAAATCGACTGGATCTACTCCCGCACGATGGATCCAGTGAACATCTAACTCAAAACCGAGCTTTATCGTATTTTCTTTCATCAGATCTAAAAGAAATTTTCCGTCATAGCGTTGAAACTCAATATGATGAGTATGATAATATAATTCGATATCATACTCTTGTAATTTATGGGCCATCTCTTCTGCACTCTGGATAAAATTCATGATTTTTTCCTTGTCACCCATGATTGTGAATGGGAGCATTCCAATCCGGATAAATTGACAATCTAATGCTCTGCAATCCGAAACGATTTTTTCAAAATCATCTGTTAAATTTTCTTGTTGCTGCCCCGGCATCATCGGTTCAAGTGGCGCGCTGATAGCAGTTATGTCTATATTAAAATCGTCACTCGCACGTTTTAATTCTTTCACATTTTCTTTAGTCATCGGAATTTGCGAAACTTCAACTGATTGATAGCCGAGCTCATGAACTTTGAGCATTGTTTCGTATGCACCCAATTCGGCCACTTTGTCTTTCAACATCATCATTTGAACGCCTATTTTTCCTTTTACCACGGTAAGAACCTCCATTATTAGAATTTTATTTTTCCTGTTGTCTCCTTTTATTTAATTCTTCTAAATACAATTCCTCGTCAATTGGAAGTGTAACTTCTCGATTTAACCAGCTTGATAGATGCATCGCATTTGCTAATTCTACGCCGTATATTCCATCAGTTCCTGGAGCAATTAACGGAGTTCCATTAAGGATATTCGCAGCAAAATTCTCAAGTACCGCTATATGCTGTGCACCCCAGACACTCGCAAATTCTAGCACTTCTTCTTCATAGATCGCACCCGGTCCATCACCCTGATACAGTTTCATGACATCATGCATGGTCATCGTAGCGCTCATTTCTTTTTCTGGCTTGAGTAGTCGTTTAATCGTCACTTTCTTACTGTCATCAACAACAATTTTTCCTTTGTCCCCATGAATTTCTAAACGATCTGTCCCCATTACATCATGTGTACAAGTGATAAATACACCTGTTGCCCCATTTCCATAATCCAAAATGGTTGTGACATCATCTTCCACAGGAATATTGCGTTGATATCCGTATTGTGCTTTCGTATATACTTTTTCCGGCATTCCGCATATCCATTGCAATAAATCGATTTGATGTGGCGCCTGGTTAACTAGTACTCCCCCGCCTTCGCCATCCCAAGTTGCTCTCCAAGATCCTTGGTCATAGTAACCTTGCGGACGCCACCACGTAGTAATAATCCAATTAGTACGGCGAATAGCACCAATTTCTCCATTATCAATGATTTCTTTTATTTTTTGATAAAGTTCATTTGTTCTCTGATTAAACATAATGGCGTAAGTTAATTCCGGTTTTGTTTTTGAAAATTCATTGATCTCTTTCACCTGCTTAGCATACACGCCTGCAGGTTTTTCAAGAAGTGTATGTATATTGCGCTTTAATGCTTCTATTCCTATTTCAGGGTGAAGATAATGTGGTACACATGTGACAATCGCATCTACATCACCACTCTCCAACATTTCGACATAATCTTCGTAAAAAGGTATATCTGGATATTCTTCCTTCGCTTTTTGACGCTTTTCTGGATGATTGTCGCAAATAGCACCAATTTCTATATTGGATACACGTCCCTCTTTTATAAAACCCGCATATGCACCACCTTGTTGCCCAAGACCGATAATCCCTAATTTTACTTTCTCCACTTACCTCAACTCCTCTATCTTTATTTAAAATGTAGCTATAATTCCTGGTTCCTAATATAAAGCGCTTTCAACTAAACTAGCATAACGAATACACCTTCAATAGATACTTAAATTATAGAAAAAAAAACATTATAAAATAATGCACAATTTTTACTCAAACAGAAAATATTTTACCTCTTTCATATAAATAGACCACACTTGGGAAAAATCAAGATTCCTTAAGTTATACTCTCTATTTTAAACTCCATTTTTAACTCTAAGGTGAGTTTTAGCACCGTTGAATGCTTCTCAATGTTAGTGTTTGTCTAAAAAAATACCGTTAAAAATTTTTGTCTCCATTAAATGAAAATACCACGGCTCAAATGACCGTGGCAAACCCCAAATAATATACTTTATTATCTTTTAAAAAATTCGCTCCCGTCTTATTAAAAAGTCACGCTCATATTCAATGTTTTAATTTCTATTTCTGGTTTTACAAATGTGGATTCCTTTATTTTTTCCTGAAGCTTTTGATAATATAGGTCTTCATCAATTGGCATTTCGACCCAGTTATCTGTCCAGCTCGATAGATAAACGGCATTCGTAATCGCTAGACTATTAATACCTTCTTCTCCAGGAGCTAGAAGTTCTATACCATTTAAAATCGCATCTACCCAATTATTTAAAATACCTAAATGATGGGTTCCTTCACCTTTTACAGGGATATCAATTTTCCAACATTCTGGTTCACCGAACCCACCTTGATACTCACGATTGAATTGACGTTCAGATTGAAGCAGTTTCCAGAATGTTAATTTATTATCTTCTACAACAATTTTTCCTCGGTCACCAGTAATCTCAAAACGATTTGTTCCAGGAGTTTCACCAGTAGAAGTAATAAACAAGCCTGTTGCTCCATTTTCATATTCTACGTATGCCGTTACATCATCTTCAACTTCAATGTCATGGTATTTTCCAAAGCCGCAAAATGCTCTAACTCGCTTTGGCATTAAACCGGTTGTCCATTGCCAAAGATCAAGCTGGTGTGGGGATTGGTTAATCATTACTCCTCCACCTTCACCTGCCCATGTCGCACGCCAGCCTCCAGAATTGTAATAGCTTTGGGAACGGTACCAATCGGTAATAATCCAATTTGTCCGCTTAATATCACCAAGCTCGCCGGACAAAATTAGCTCTCTTACCTTTTGATAAAGAGGATTCGTCCGTTGATTAAACATCATACTAAAAACTTTTCCACTTTTCTTTGCTGCTTCGTTCATTTGTCTTACATCTTTCGTATAAACACCAGCTGGTTTTTCACAAAGTACATGTAAACCACGTTCAAAGGCTTTAATGGCAAGCTTCGGATGATTAAAATGTGGAGTAGCGATTATTACTCCATCCACATTAGCATTTGCAAAGAAGTCTTCTACTGAAGAAAAAAGCTGAATCTTCTCGCCAAATGTCTCTTTTACCCATTTTAGCCGTTCAACCCTTTCATCGCATACAGCAGCTAGTACAGCTCCTGTAGCGTTACTCTCCAAAATATTTTTCGCATGACCTGATCCCATATTTCCCATTCCTAAAATGCCAATTTTCACTTCACTCATCATATAACCCCCTTAGGATTTACCACTATATATCTAGTCTACAATCTTAATTCCTTACAAAACATTTCCTGAATATGATTATATTCACTAAAAAAGTTAACTGAAAATGCCTTGAAAAATATATTATAAAATACTTGAATAAGCTAAAAAGTTTTCACTTTTTGCAAAAGTTGAATGCTTTATTTTCCGGTGGATTAAAAATATGTAAGAAGAAAGTGCTATTAATTGGCAAACAACAATCACTATCCCCATTGGTAAAGCGGAATTTTCATTTCCTAATCCTACTAGAGGAGCTGTCATAGACCCTAATAGAAAGGAGATTAATCCGAGCGGTGAGCCATTTTGCATCGCCAATAAAAGGCTTGTAGTTCCACCAATTCCTATACTAGAGACTGCAAAAAATAGAACGATCATAACTCCGATAAGCCTAGCATTAAGAATGATCATTAAGAAAAGTAAAATTGGGTACTTTTTATTCACTTTAACTGCAAAAGTTTGGCCTTCAGCAGATATTAAAATTATAGAGTATAAAACATTTTATAATAATGCACAATTTTTACTAAAACAGAAAATACTTTACCTCTTCCAAATCAATAGCTCGTGTGTAGAGAAAATCAGAAATCTTTACTTAAGACCTTCCTCCACTTCGGCATAAAGTCAATGGAAGAGATTCAACAAGCAAGCTATTTTGACCCCTGTACAAAAATGAACGGGAGATAATGATTATATGTTTCATTTAGAATCTATCCGGTTATATAAATAATGTCCATTCATTTACTAGAAAAGGAGATGTAATATATGAATACCGTCAGAGTTTGCGAGAATGGTCTAGAGGCAAAAAACATCATCAATGAATTGACTGCACAGGGCTTTGAGCACAATGATATTTATTTATTTGCCCATGATGAAGAACGTTCAAAGGATTTGACGGACGTTACAGATACCGGAACAGTAGGAGTGGGAGAATTAGGTGTTCTTGATACGGTGAGCAATGTTTTCCGCAAGAGAGGGGACGAGCTCCGGGCTAAATTCGAAGCAGTCGGCTTAACGGAAGCTGAAGCGGAACAATATGAAAAAGTTCTCGATCAAGGACAAGTAGTCATAGTCGCATCTACTGAACATTAATACGATTCATAAGGGCTGCCACTTAATCGGCAGCCCTTTTATCATCAGTAAATAGTTTTCTTGATTTCACAACCCAATAAATAGAACCAGCAGCTATCATCGCTATCAATAACTCTACTACATATATATTTTTAATTACACCTGCCTGATAAAGCGCCGCAGGGAAATCAAAGTATGCGTGAATAAGGATTGCCAAGAATAGAAAAATAATTTTACGGCAGCGAATTCCATATAATACGAGAATGGAAAGCCCTAAATGAATGGCTAGCGCACTTAAGCGTTCAATTCCGCCTAACAAAATAATAAAAGAAGCCCCACTTGTCAATTGTTCTTTAATTGGACTCAATGCTTCTTGAGCTTGTTCATTAATTAACAATGAGTCAAACGTTCCATTGTTAATCATAAAAGCAAAAACGATCATCATGACGCTGTTAATTCCGACTAATAAAATGGCTTCCATCCCACCATGTCCAAGTCCAAATGCCAGACCATCTTTCCACTTTCGATATTTTTTCAATGCAAACTTCATCATAATGTATCTTCCTGTTTCCTCAAAAATCCCCGCCATTAATCCTCCATACAGCATGAAAAGCCAAGGATTTTCGAAAAATTGTTTCGTTGATTTATTCCAAACGAGGATATAACTATGTAGAAGTCCTTCTAAAACATTGGCGAACAGAAAAAATGTTACCATTCCGACCAATAATACAATCAGTGAAATCTTGTATCTTTTTTTGAAAAAGATAAGTAAAAATATCGGTGTTCCTACTGCAATGATAAAAGAAAGAATCATTGAAACAATGGTTGCTGAACTTACCATACGATACCCCTTCCTTAACCTAATAAAGAATGATAGATTTTTCTTGCCTCCTCGATGCTCTTTGTTCCATGAACAAGAGCGCGGCCATCTTTAAAAAAGACAACTCGTGTTTCTTCTTTTACGATTGAAAGTAAGAAAGGGTTTCCTCCAACTTCAAATCCGGCGGAACCCCACCTATCAGCAAGTTGTTCCAATACAAGCAGCTCCCCGTTTGTAGGGCGAATTTGTACTGTATCCCTTCCACATAAAACAGCCACTTTCGTATTGAAGTCCGCTTGTAAAAATGGATATGTACGTTTTTCCCCACAAGATAGACAATCTTTACTTTTGAGTGCACCCGCTTTAAAAGAAACGTATTCATTTTCCCAAAGATCGAATGAAACGAAGGTTTTTCGGACTGCCTCACTATTTCCAGATAAAATTTTCAACGCTTCCGCACTTTGATGTGCTGTAACCATTTGAACGGTTGGTGCAATAATTCCAACTGTATCACATGTCTGCCCTTGTAATGGCATTTTTTTCAACAAACACTGCAAACAAGGTGTTGATCCTGGAATAATCGTGAAGGCCATTCCGTAGCTTCCGACACATGAACCGAAAATATAAGGGATATTATACTTATGCGCAAGATCGTTTGATAAAAAGCGTGATTCAAAATTATCAGTGCCGTCGATAAGCAAGTCGACATCCTCTACGATATTATCTAAAAGAGTACTATCTGCGTGTGCGACGATTGCTTCGATTTCAACTTCATGATTGATTTGCTGCAATCTATTTTTTGCCGCTTCCGCTTTCGGCCATTTATGGATTGCATCTTCTTCTGTAAACAAATGCTGTCGCTGAAGATTGCTCATTTCAACGTAATCCCGGTCGATAATTGTCAGCTTTTTTATACCAGCTCGAGCAAGTGTCTCTGAAGTATGGGTCCCTAGAGCGCCCACTCCAAGAATAAGAGCATGCTTTTTGGCAATTTCTTTTTGTCCAGATTCCCCAATTTTCTTAAATAAAATTTGCCGTGAGTATCGATCCATCCTAATTAGCCCCCGCTTACCGGAGGAATGAGTGCAATGACATCCCCAGTGTTAATGACCGTTTCGTCCGTGGCAAATTCTTCATTGATGGCAATCATAATTCCGGCCATGCTACCTAGTTTCGCCTCAGTCTCTAAATACTCACGAAGATCTTTTACTGTTTTACCGGTAACATCTAAAGCTAGAGAATCACTCCCAGCTTGCTCCTTTAAATGGGCAAACAATAAAATGCTATTCAATTACATCCGCCTCCTCCGGTTTTCCACCAACATACTCTTTCGTTCCTTGCTGATTACCGATCCACTGCTCTCCATCTTCCCAATGTTCCTTTTTCCAAATTGGGACAATTTCTTTGATTCTCTCAATAGCATAGCGATTTGCTTCATATGCTTCAGGGCGATGGGGTGAAGAAACTGCGATTGCAACAGCTATATCGCTTATTTCTAAGCGCCCAATTCTATGTGAAATCGCTGCTTCCACTTCTGGCCAGCGTTCTTTCATTTCCGCTACAATTTGCTCTAGCTTTTTTAACGCCATCGCTTCATATGCTTCGTATTCCAAATAAAGAGTTTTTCGGCCATGTGTCAGCTCGCGGACAGTTCCGATAAAAGTAGTGACAGCTCCTGCTTCCCTTCTCACCACTTTCTCGTATATTTCCTCTATCTTGATAGGGTCCCTCGTAATTACACAATTCAATGAGTCTCGTTCCCTTCAATTATCTTTTTTGCTTCTACGTAATCTTCCTTCGTGTTCATATTCCAGAATTCCAATGACTTTCCCATTTCAATATACTCAACATCTATACGATCAAGCAATGATTTTACTGCTCTTTTACCCTCCTTAAGAGTTGCAATCACTTGGTCCTGAATTCGAGCGTTATATACTGCAAATAGAGGATGGATTTGCCCATCGGCTACTGGAACAACTGCATCAAGCTTCTTATCGGTCAGTTTTTGTTCGAGTTGCTTCACTAATTTGCTGGAGGCAAACGGCATATCACAGGCAACAACGAAACATGCGCCCTCTTTTGCAGCTGTTAAGCCTGTTAAAATTCCCGCTAATGGCCCTTCACCTTTATAAGGCTCGAAATCTTCTAAAATTATCGCACCATCATTTATTCTTGAAAGCTCATCATTCGCAATGACGAAGACTTTTTCTGAAACAGGAGTAAACTCCTCTATCATCCTATCAATTAAACGTTTTCCTGCTATTATCATTAATGCTTTATTTTCACCCATACGGCTTGATTTCCCACCAGCTAAAATAATCGTTTTCACTCCTTCGCCTCCTTCAAAAATAGATTTACTAATATTCAAATGTCCGATATTCTTTAATTATGAGGTGAGTTTCGTTGAAATTTAAATGGGTCTTAATATGTATACTTCCTTTCGCCATACTTGGCATAACGATGTGGATCAAAACTGGAAATTGGATGTATGCCGGCAAGCTTCCGGCAGCAAATGGAGAAAATGAATACGCCATTATTCTGGGTGCCAAAGTGAATGGAGAGATTCCATCACTTTCGTTGCGTTATAGGCTCGAAGCCGCTTTAGATTATGCAAAAAAACATCCTGAGGTAAAATTCATTTTATCCGGGGGACAAGGCCCTGATGAAGATATTACTGAAGCGGAAGCAATGAAACGATATCTCATGGAAAATGGTATTGAGGAAGATCGTTTGATTCTGGAAACAGCATCGACTTCAACCTATGAAAATATTCAATTTTCTAGGAAATTGCTCCCTGCCTCCGTTAATTCTGTTACGATCGTTACGAGCGATTACCATCTTGCTCGCGCCCGAGAAATTGCTAGACAACTAGATTTAGAGTCAGATGCAGTGGCAGCTAAAACACCAAAGGTCGTAGAATGGAAATTAACGACTCGTGAGCGTCTAGCACTTTTAAAAACATCGGTCTTTGGAAGGTAATTAAAAAATCGAGCGTTGGCCTATCACTAACACTCGATTTTTACATGTCAGAAAAAATCTCTTTCAATTCAACACTAAATCCATCTAATAACCCAGATTGAATTTGCCCTATCTCCGTTTTCATATCATGCTGTTCATACATACCTTCATCATTAAGGGTGTACACTGTAATAGATTGTAGCATTGGATTTACGATCCAGTATTCTTGCACTCCATAATTCATGTATATATTTAATTTGGTGATTAGATCATGTGATTGATTGGATGGACTAAGGATTTCTATGATAAGATTTGGAACTCCGATATATCTGGAATCCGTTAATCCATTTTTGTCACAAATAACGCTAAGATCTGGTATCACAATATTTGTTCCATCTATTCTGTTATTTTTCAGTTCAATATCAAACGGTGCCGAAAAAACTTCACAAGATTTCCCTTCTAAAAAACGGTCCAATTGAACTAGAAGCTTTCTAGATATTCGTTGATGTCTTGTCGATGGGGATGGTGACATATAGATAAATCCATCAATGTATTCCAATAACTCTTCTGTATTCTCGCGGATTTGTAAATATTCATCTAAAGTTACCTGTTTTTTTTGGTAAAATGCCATGGTTATCCTCCTCTCTTATTAAAAAAATTATATCATATATTTTTCAAATTTTTAAAAAATGGATTGACAGCTATATTATATAGTGGTAACATCTTCCTTCCGATTATGTTTTTAAAGGGAGGGACGTTCTTGATTAAGCTTGAAGGCATAAGTAAATCATTTAAGGTTGCAAAGCGCTCAACTGGACTTGCAAATTCATTGAAAGCGCTTTTTTATCGTGAGCATACCATTGTTCATGCGCTTAATGATATTTCATTTTCAATTGAACCTGGGGAAATTGTTGGTTACATTGGGCCAAACGGCGCAGGGAAATCTACGACGATTAAGGTAATGAGCGGTATTTTAGTACCCGATAGCGGTGGATGCACAATTATGGGGTATACCCCTTGGAAAGAACGAGTTTCATATGTAAAAAATATCGGAGTTGTTTTCGGTCAGCGGTCTCAGCTTTGGTGGGATGTTCCAGTTGCGGATTCGTTCGAACTTTTACGTGATATTTATAAAATTCCGCAGCAAGAATATAAAGCAAATGTTGATTTACTTGTCGAGACACTTGAACTACAAAGCCTTATTTCTACACCTGTAAGACAATTGAGCTTGGGACAGCGAATGCGTTGTGAAATTGCGGCTTCTTTATTGCATAGTCCAAGTGTATTGTTTTTAGATGAACCGACCATTGGCCTCGATGCTCTTTCCAAAATTGCAGTAAGAAATTTTATCAAAACGATCAATAAAGAAAAAGGTGTAACGGTCATACTTACAACCCATGATATGAATGATATTGAGGCGCTTGCCGATCGAGTGATATTAATCGGAAAAGGTAGTTTACTATACAATGGAAAACTGAATGAGCTGAGGAAAAAGTTTGGAACTAATAAAATGATGACGGTAGATTATCGAGAAGCATCACAACCTTTTGACATTTACGGAGTAACTGTACTCTCTCAAACTAGCGATAGAGCGGTTTTAAGTGTCGATACGGAGAAAACCATGGTTTCAGAGGTCATTTCTACATTATCGAGCATGGTAGAAATCGTGGATCTTTCAATTGATTCGCAGCCAATTGAAGAAATTATTATCCAATTATATAAGGAGTACCAAATATGAGTGCATATATCTCTGTATTGAAGTTAAGGCTTCTAAACGGTATGCAATATCGAACGGCAGCTCTTGCTGGTGTAGCGACTCAATTTTTCTGGGGATTTATGTACATTATGATCTTTGAGGCATTTTACGAACATGCTCTGCAAACTCCGCCGATGTCGTTAAAAGAATTAATTACATACCTCTGGCTTCAGCAAGCATTTCTTGCCTTCATCATGCTTTGGTTCCGTGATAATGAGTTATTTGATTTAATTACAACTGGAAATATCGCCTATGAGCTTTGTAGACCTTGTGGAATCTACGGTTTTTGGTATGCAAAATTGTTGGCTCAACGTCTATCGAGTGCCATTCTTCGCAGCTTTCCAATTCTCATTGTTGCGTTTTTATTGCCGCAGCCGTATAAAATGACGTTGCCTGCAGACTTCACTACCTTTCTATTATTTATATCAGCTATCATCCTAGGTTTATTACTGCTAGTAGCCATCTCCATGTTTATATACATCTCTGTCTTCATCACGATGTCACCAGTAGGCTCTTTACTTATGTTTAGTGTGATCGGAGAGTTTTTCGCCGGACTGACGATTCCGATACCATTAATGCCAACTTGGATGCAAAATATCGCTTATATGCTCCCATTTCGTTTTACAGCTGATTTCCCGTTTCGAGTTTATTCTGGTCATATACAACAAGACGAAGCTTTGATTGGAATTCTATTTCAAATTATATGGCTCGTTATTCTTGTTTTACTCGGAAGATTGGCTTTTCAAAAAGCATTGCAAAGAGTCGTCGTTCAAGGAGGGTGAGACGTGTGAGCTTATATTTTAAGTATCTTCATATATTATTTAAGTCGCAAATGCAGTATCGAACATCATTTTGGTTATTATCGTTCGGACAATTTTTCATTCCTTTATCAGTCTTTGCCGGGTTATATTTCCTCTTTGAACGATTCGGACAAATAAAGGGATGGACATTTTTTGAAGTAGCCTTATGTTTTGCTGTCATTCATATGGCATTTGCCATTAGTGAGTGTTTCGCGCGAGGATTTGATTCGTTTTCTTCCCTTGTGAGGAATGGAAATTTTGATCGATTACTTGTACGACCTAGAGGGACCATCATTCAAGTCATGGGATCACAATTTGAATTTACGAGATTAGGAAGATTGATTCAAAGCGTCATTGTCCTATCGTGGGCATTAAGCAATCTATCGATTGAATGGAGTTTTGTAAAGGCTTGTATCCTTATTTTGATGATTGTTAGCGGTGTATTTATTTTTACAGGCATCTTCATGCTGGCGGCTACTCTCTGTTTTTGGACAATTCAAGGGCTTGAAGTTGTAAATATCTTTACAGATGGCGGAAGAGAAATGGCACAATATCCTTTGAATATTTACCATAAATGGGTGACAAAGTTTTTTACGTTCGTCATTCCCTTTGGATGTGTAAACTACTTGCCTTTAATGTATGTGTTAGGGCGAAGCGAGGGCGAGTCAATTCTCTATATGTTGGCTCCTATTGCTGGGATTGTTTTTATTCTCCCTTGTTTACTAATTTGGCGGTTTGGTGTGAAGCATTACAGGTCGACGGGTTCGTGAGTTTATAGCATCAAAGTTACAGATCCGTGACCTTCACCTTGATTTTATGAAAGATTGATTAATTAATGGAGGAGATTTAGATATGGGGCAAATTAAAATTTATGGGGTTAAGGACCAGCTAAATCCAATTAAGGAAACCATATCAAGTGTTATTCATTCTTGTATGGTTGATGCACTTGAATATCCTTCCGATAAGAAATTCCATCGTTTTTTCCCTATGGATAAAAGTGACTTTTATTTTGCAAATGGAAGAACTGAAGCATATACCATAATCGAGATTAGTATGTTTGAAGGTAGAACGGTTGAAGCAAAAAAACGATTAATAAAGCTACTATTTAAGCGTATTAGTACTGAATTAGAAATATCCCCTCAAGATCTTGAGATTACTATTTTTGAAACCCCAAAACATAATTGGGGGATAAGGGGATTACCTGGCGACGAGTTAGTATTAAATTACGAGGTAAATGTGTAAGCTATAGGGCGGTTATTTACTGACCTCCTTTTCTAAAAAATATGATGTTCAATTTTAGTAATATATATAAGATGTAGCAAGACGTTGGACATCCTAAAAATAGCTTTAACAGGGTTACGCACCCTTTATCAAGGTTCTGACTTTATACAGCAACCATGTTTTAACGACCGATTCATCCGAACGATGAGACGCCACCTTCTTTAAAAAATAAAAATCGCTAGGTTCAACTTCCATTTTAGCAATTGGAGATACGGCTTTTTCACTAATCCATTCATTAAATTGAATAGCACCTTTGCTAACATTCGTAAAACTACCCTCTGGCAATAAATATATCATTCCTGTTGTCCACGGCTCATTTATGAATGTAGGCTTGGTTAACGAGTAAAAGTGAAAAAAACTATTACCATTTGCTGAAACAGATCCGTTTCTTATATTTCCAATTATTTTATTTTTATCTAATACCGCATAGAAAATAGGCCACATTGGATCCTTAGTAGCAAAAATTGCCGTCGCCATTTCCCCGTTATACAATGTTTGTTTACGGGGTTCAAATGCATGTACTTCTTGTTCATTAGAACCATGCAGAACGACTCGTTTATTTTTCGTTACATAATATAGAAATTTATATTTAGGGATAGCAAGGTTGTACTCGATTAATTTATCAGCTTTTTTACACGAGGTTTCGAATAAATGATTAAACGCTTTTTCCTCATCCATATTAATCGATATTTTAGGTAAAGGATAAAATAGAATACGAAAAAGGATATTGATAAGGAGAGTTTTCAACCCAATTCCTCCGACCTACATTTATTTACACTATATTTTCCCTTCTGTTATCCATCTCCGTATTCTTAAGCTACCAAAAATTGATATTAGCAAAAGAACAACGCTCATTAAGACCCATATAAACAACTCGTTAATTTCAAGTAATCCTTCCTCATTTTTCACTATAAAAAGAATCAAGCCCACAAACATTAAGTAACAAATAATATTAGGGATAATCCAAATCAATCTTTTCAAAAAAACTCCTCCTGAAATTATACGAGAGTTATGGATTTAGATTTCATTGAACCATATCAAAGCACGTTCTTCCATTTCTTTCACAAAGTTTTTTTTTGCCCGGCTATATTCTCTTGTGTCATCAAATTGTCGTGCCAACTGTTCTTTGAAATTACTATACTTTTCTGCTTCCTGTGGATGAGAACGTAGATAATCACGAAAAATTAAATGTCGTTTAATATGTGGATTATCTTGTTGATAAAAGTGAATATGATGAGTTCTATTTTCCTCGCCTTTCCGGAATAATCTTCTTCCCGGAATCCCCCACTCTCCTGCGACGTTATATCCAAAGGAAGCCATTTGGTCATTAAACGATTCTATCTTTTCTATGTCTTTTACGATACACATCATGTCGATTACAGGTTTAGCCTTTAAGCCCTTTACCGATGTACTCCCAAAATGCTCGTATTTAATTATTTCGTCGCCAAATATTGATTTTAGGAATTGGACTTCATCTCGAAACATTTGAGCCCAATTTTCGCTAAAATCTGAGAGTCGTACTTTCATTTAAATCTCCCCTTTGGAATACCGTTTGCCTTCTTTCTCAATAGCTATTCCTCTTTTTTTCGTATAGTCCTTCTTTCATTCAGCAAAAAATTATTAATAATGCAAAAACCGCTCGGATTATCTAAACTCCGAGCGGCTCCCTAACAAACATCTTATATTTTTTGACAAACATAAATCATTTGATAACTATCGTTCGTAATCGGCGTTTCGTTCCAATCTTTATAAAGATGTAGAACTTTAAATCCATGAGCTGATAACATTCTTTCCATTTCTTTTGGAAATACGTATCGTAAACTGATATTTGTTCTCTTTTCATTTACGATGTCATCGTTACTGTTTTTATATTTCCTAATCGTTTCGTAACGTTGAATCTGGTTCAGACTGTCATAGTTACTGATTGTATAAACATCAACTTTATTCCTGGTTTCACTGTCGATATACGATTTCCAATACTCCTCCGAGATCGGCTGCAATAATTCCTCGGTACTCGGAAACCTTGTTCCAAAAATAAAGATCCCTTCATCTTCTAAATGCTTATGGACAGAGGACAGTAGTCCATCTTGCTCTTCATTTGTAAGGAAATGTTGAAAAGAGTTCCCGACTGTAAAAATCATTCCACTTTTAACATCTAATTCAAACTTGGTACAATCCTGTTCAATCCATTTAATAGGCAGATTCTGTTCAGATGCCTTCTTTTTCGCTTCGTTCAACATGCCAGGATGAATGTCTACTCCGATCAGTTGGTGTCCTTCTTTGGCTAACGGAATTGTAGCTCTCCCTGTTCCACAAGCCAAATCAATGATTGGACCTTGCTTTTTTGCAGCCCATTTTAATAAGAATGAAATATCTTCATTATAAGAATCATTTTCCTTATCGTATAAAAATGGATCATTATATTCTTCGGAATTATTTAGCATTTATTTCTCCTGTCTCATTAAATCTTTCATTCTTCAAATTAGCAATTTTACTAATGTATAATAACTGCTTCCTGGTGGATAGTCTTTGATTTCTCCAACCACTTCGTATCCCATTTTTTCATAAAAAGACCGTGCTTGAAATTCATAAGTCGTTAAAAGTGCCTTCTTTGCACCTTTTTTTATTGCAATTTTTTCGGTTTCTTCAAGCAATAATTTGCCTAATCCTCTACCTCTCAACTCTTCATCAATCCAAAATTTGTTTATTTCAACCCAGCCCCAATAAACTTCAGCTGTTATGCCACCAATCCACTTTTCAACATGGTCCGTTATAATAATATTTATTGGTTGTCTCGAACCTTCTTTCCTTACTTCTCTATGATGCAAAGAATGTTCATTATTAAAATCTCTAATCATTGTATTTAGAAAAGAGGTAAATTTAACGTTATGTTCCAAAACAACTTCTATTTTATAGTTCATCATATTTACTTTTTCTTCCTCTGCCCCATCGTAACCTTTTTCCATTTATCTTTTTGAGCTTGAGCAAGTTGTTTATCTTCTTTTCTTTCTAAATAAGCCAATTCTTTTTGCAGTTTAAGATAGCTTTTATATCGTTCTGCATCTAAATCCCCTTGTTCAATTGCATCGTGAACTGCACAGCCCGGTTCACCATTGTGGCCGCAATCTCTGAATTTACAACGTGATGCCAGCTCCTCGATGTCGGAAAATCCTTGACTAAGTCCTGAATCTGATTCCCAAAGCTGCAATTCCCTCATTCCCGGGGTATCGATCAATATACCACCTTGTTCAAGGACAACAAGTTCGCGATGTGTTGTTGTATGACGCCCACGATCATCATCCTCGCGAATACCGCCAGTCTTTAATGTTTCTTTTCCAGTAAATGCATTTACAAGTGTCGATTTGCCAACACCGGATGATCCAAGCAGAGCAACTGTATTTCCTTCTTTTATATAATCAGAAAGAGCATCAAGTCCAATGCTTCGCTCCGCACTTACAACATGAAATGGAACTCCGATGGCGACTGATTCCGTTTCTTGGACTTTTTCGTCGATATCTTGGCAAAGATCGGCTTTGCTTAAAATGATGACTGGATTCGCTCCACTTTCCCAAGCCATCAACATATACCGTTCAATTCTTCGCACATTAAAATCAGCATTCAGAGCAGCTACGATAAAAACGGTATCGACGTTTGCTGCGACAATCTGTTCTTCTGTTGTAGCTCCCGCTATATTCCGGGAAAATTTACTTTTTCTCTGTAAAACGTGGTGAATCGTTGCTTTCCCTTCATCTTTTCTAATGGATAGAACAACCCAATCCCCTACTGCAGGATAAGCTCCCCGACCCGCAGCATTATATTGAAATTTTCCGGACACTTCAGCTAATACTTCTCCGTGTTCTGTTAAAACTCTATACATATGCTTATGTTCTAAAGCAACTCTTCCTACTGAGTAGCCTTCTTGTTTAAAAGTATCAAATTCATTTTCAAATTGTTGATTCCAACCTAATGTTTTTAAATCCATCGTTTAAATTCCTCCAATTTTTTGCATAAAAAATAACCGCAAGTCGCGGTTTCAGTTTTTTCAAAACGGGCATACGTATCCCGTAAAAAATATAAAACCATGAGCTAATATGTGCCCATGGAAAATGGATGAATCAATGGATTTTAATCATTAACGTAAATTGACACCATGATCCACGGGCATTATGAAGTTTCTTGGAATATTATTGATTACAATTGACATATTACATTCCTCCCTTGGAAAATCATGTGTAATTTAACATTTTTAGTTTACTATGTAACATCCAGTTTTGTAAAGGTTAAAAATCTTTTCATATCATGAAATTTGGTATATTCTAAAAATAAACATCCAGGAAAACTAGGAGGAACACTTTATGGCTATGAAAAAAGTTTTGACTCTCGCTGGTTCTGACTCCAGCGGCGGTGCAGGTATACAAGCAGACTTAAAAACATTTCAAGAGCATGATGTCTATGGGATGACGGCATTAACTTCTATCGTAACGATGGATCCAGATAACGGTTGGAGCCACGGTGTTTATCCAATTGATGTATCTGTCGTTGAACAACAATTGAAAACTATTTTGTCAGTCGGCATTGACGCAATGAAAACAGGGATGCTCGGATCTGTTGACATTATTGAACTAGGCGCACGGAAAATTGATGAGCACAAATTGGAAAAAGTCGTCATCGACCCTGTTATGGTATGTAAAGGTGAAGATGAAGTGTTACAACCTGAGAACACGGAAGCATTACGCGAACTCCTCGTACCGCGTGCTACAGTTGTAACGCCAAACCTTTTCGAAGCATGGCAACTTGCCAAAACTGGTCCGATTAAAACGATCGATGATATGAAAGAAGCAGCCGCTAAAATCCATGAACTTGGAGCAAAAAATGTGGTTATTAAAGGCGGAAAAGGCTTAAATCACGATAAAGCGGTCGATCTCTTCTACGACGGAAACGAATTTGTACTTCTTGAAAAAGAAAAATTAGAAACAACTTACAACCACGGTGCAGGCTGTACATTTGCGGCTGCCATCACAGCAAACTTGGCGCACGGAAAATCTGTGAAAGAAGCCGTTTCTGCTGCAAAGGAATTCGTAACAGCTGCAATTAAACATGGTTGGAAACTAAACCAATATGTGGGCCCAGTTATGCATGGGGCTTACAATAAAAAAGCTTAAGCAGATGCCCGGGAAGAGAATTAGTCTCTTTCAGGGTGTTTTTTTATGAGACAAATCGCAATTTTATTAGTAAAATATATTTATCGTTCCTTAAGGAAGGAGGCCGAGAAAATGGAAAAAGTTAATTTACTACAGGTGCAACAACATATAAACGATTTTGCAGGCGAAAGTGTTTACATACATTTAGAGACAACAAATGGCGCATACGCTGCACATAATAATGAATCATTTTTTTCAGCAGGAGCATATATTCGCAATGCGCAAGTATGCTACGAACATGGAAAAATAGTTGGAGACGGCCCATATCGTGTAGGTTTAAAGCTTCCAATAGGTTGGATTTATGCGGAAGGAATTACACATTTTGAGCTGGATGAGCAAGGACGTCTGCTACTTGCCGGCCACGGATATGATGGAAAATTGGCTGTGGCATTAGAAATCAGCAAGAAGCCATTCGAATAAGTTTTTTAAAGGAGATTGTGCCGATGGAGAAAGAACGCCATGTATTAGTTGTGTTCCCGCACCCAGATGATGAGGCATTTGGGGTTTCTGGAACTATCTCAAGTTATATTAAAAACGGATCACCCGTTACATATGCGTGTTTAACTCTTGGAGAAATGGGCAGGAACCTAGGAAATCCCCCATTTACGACGAGGGAATCATTACCGAAAATCCGAAAAGCAGAACTTGAGGCGGCTGCAAAGTCAATGGGGCTTACGGACTTACGAATGATGGGATATCGAGATAAAACGCTTGAGTTTGAAAGCGATGAAAAGCTCGCCAATATGGTATTCGAACTAATTGAAGAGCTGAAGCCATCTCTTGTGATTTCATTTTATCCAGGATATTCAGTCCATCCCGATCATGAGGCGACAGGAAGAGCCGTCGTTCGTGCAGTAAGAAGGCTCCCGAAAGAAAGCCGTCCAAAATTGCACTGCGTTGCTTTTTCGAAAAATACAGAAGCGGAAATCGGCCCAGCGGACATTCATTATGATGTAAGTGCCGTTTGGGAACAAAAACTCGGAGCATTAAAAGCCCACATTTCCCAAACCGCTTGGATGCTCGCTGATATGGAAGAAAAACTTTCCGCCAATGACCCAGCCTTACTTGCCCATTGGCAAAAAGAGCGCTTTTGGACGTACGATTGGGATAATGATAAAGTTTTGTGAACCTGGTTAGGTATTCTAACCAGGTTTTTTAAAATTTATTGACGAATGGTGCACGGTTTTCGTTCCATACTTTGGGTTTTGTCTTTGTTTGTATCCCTAATAGACGTTTCGGTTATTCTATTAGCCATTTCGGAGAGCCTATTAGCTGATTTCCAATTCTATTAGCTGTTTCATCCATCCTATTAGCCGATTCCCGTTTCTATTAGCCGTTTCATCCAACCTATTAGCCGATTTCCGTTTCTATTAGCCGTTTCACTGAATCTATTAGCTGATTTTCATTTCTATTAGCTATTTCGCCGAGTCTATTAGCCATTTTTAGTACTTAACAAAACTTCGAATAAGAATGGTCTAATACCTTTATTCCCGAACCTTTTCCCCTGTCACCGCATTTACAAATTCATGGCAATCAATCCGCTGAGTTGGGATTAAAACTTTCTTCTCAAAATCGTATAAATAATAAGGTTCGAAAAAGAGATCTTTTTCGAACAGCTCCAACGCTTCTTCTTTCGTAACTTTCACATCAAATACAGGTATCTCGTTCATTTTACTTAACATCTTACGTTTATCCAAAACATGAAGTAATACACGTTCATTAGCATCATATAAAAATTTAAATTTATCCAGAATTCGATCGACGTAATTAATAGGAACGGCATCTGCATGTAAAAGGCCGTTCTGGCGCTCAATGTTTTCTATCTGCCACTCTCCACTTTCATTCGGACGATGTACTCTTAAATAATTTGAAATTACTTTTACGAATTCATATTTTTCGTCTTTAGAAATAGGAAGACAATCCGAATGCGGAATATTTAATGACATTTCCTCTTCAGAAATCTTCTGCGATTCGTAAAATTGCTCCCACACTGTGCCGACTATTGTATCTGAGATGCAAATTTCCTTAGGTGAATCCTCTTTATTCCAATAGAGGACGAGAGACTCAGAGACCGCATCTATAAACGCTTCGTCTACACCATATAAAAGCTGATATCCATCCTCTTCCGGCATTCCGAAAAGAATGACTTGTCTTTCCTTGAATTTATCCAAATCATGAAAAGGCATTTCTATAGAAATTTCTATTTCTGGATAAAGGCCATGAAAGAAACCAGACAAAGAATAAAACATGATACATCCTTGTTCATTAACTTTTACTTCAATATAACCTCCAGGCGATACTTTTCTTCCATTCATAATAGAGGAAAAGAAATATTCCTTGCAGACACCATCTTTATCTTTCCTTTGTAGTCGAAAGTCGATATCATACTTCAACCCGGTATTTAACTCGATCCACGACACAACATTATCTAACCCAGTGATAGTTAGAAATGGCGGACTCTCTCTAAAATCTTCACCCATGACAACTATAAATGTTGTTAAAAATCCGTATGTCAAATTCACTTCCGCATAAACGGTTCCAGGTGGATTCGAATCATCTTCCATCTCGGTACCTGGAGGAAACCATTCCATTTCTAATATATATTCCGTTGTTTTAATAACCGAAGCTTCCCTTTTAAGCCAGGTATTTTTCAAATCGAAATGTTCCAATCCCCAATTTTTCTTAATTTCCGCAACCCATTTATGAATCAATGAGCACACCCCTCGTATAGAAAAAAGGCCTCTATTTCTAGAAGCCTTTTCCTTTATTATATACTTTCCTGTTTTAGAGCATCAATGATGTTTTCCTTCTTAACTTTGGCGCTTGAGTAAAGCATTGACGTACCGACGATGAGGAAAACCGCCACAACTACATAACAAATGCTTAACCACGGTAGTGTAAAACTATAACTAAACGAATTCGCTAAAGCCTTATAGATAAGGAACATACATACGACACTCAGAGGGAGACCATAAATCAATGCCTTTATTCCGTAAAAGATACTTTCGTAATTTATCATTTTGTTAAAGCCCTTTGGTGTCATTCCAACAGATTTCAACATGGCAAACTCTCTTTTTCTTAAAGAAATACTAGTCGAAATGGTATTCAAGATATTTGCAATCGAAATAGCTGTAATCAATACGATAAATCCATACGTAAAGACGGACATAATCATGACCATTTGCTCATCCTGCTGGCGACTTTGATAGACGTTTCGAATGTAGTGCCTTACATCTTCGATTTCCTCTATTTTCTGCTGGGTTTTAAGTGGGTCCGTGCTATTCAAATACAGCATACGGTAGTTATCTCCGACAAATCCCAATTTCTCTAACGTTGATTCAGACACGATTATATCCAAACTACCGGGATACGCTCCATAAGCCCCCATCGGAAGTTTACCCGTTAAAGCTGCTACCTGAATCTTATCTACATACTGGTGCTTCTCATGCTCTTCATCATTGGAATATAGATCAATCTTTTCCCCAACCTTCGTATGAATCGCTTTCGCTTCGACATATTTTCCTGCATCACCATCTTCATACTTAATCTGATCTATTACAATGGCATTTAACCCATTTTGGAGCTCATTATAATCGGCTCCTAATTCTCTTGCATATGTTTTTAAGCTTTCATCATCTAACGAATAAAGATTAATATAATATGGAAATTTTCCATCGACAAGCTGATCGTTAAAACTTTCAGTTTTACGCAGCACATCTGTCGTTGCGTCTTTATCTATCATTGATGTTAAGCCATATTGTGGTGACATCAAATTATATTTTGTCACTTCGTCCATCGATAAAATTGATTTAACTAGCTGGTCGTCTCTTCCCTTTTCTACCTCCATCATGATGTCATAGTTTTGTCCATCTTGAGAAAGGGATAACGATTTTTTTAAATTAGCCGTAAAAAAAGCTACAGATAGGAAAAGCATAATGCTAATAACGAGTGAAAAAACAGTTGCTTGATATCTACGCTTATTTCTTTTTAAATTTTTCAAACCGATTTCAGCTTCGATCCCAAATAATTTCCGAACAAAATTGGATGTCTTTACGGCTTTTCTCGTTAGCTTTACATCAGTGGATTGACGGATAGCGTCAATCGCTGAAATTTTGGATGCTCTTCTCGCCGGGATATACGTGGAAATAAATATTGTGATAATCGAAACCAAGATTGCCACTAGAATCGAACCTGGCGTTACGGTTACTTTTAACTTTTCACTTACTCCCAATGCCCCTTGAATAATGGTATTGATAAATAAAAACGTTACTCCCATTCCGCCTAGCCCAGAAACAATCCCAATTGGAATACTAATCAACCCGATAACAAAGCCTTCAAAAAACACCGAGTTTTGTTTTTGTTTTTTGGTTGCCCCTACACTCGAAAGCATCCCTAAATGACGAGAGCGTTCTGCAACAGAAATCGCGAAAGCATTATAAATTAATGATACTGATCCAATAATGATGATGACCATGATGATGGCAGACAATGAATAAAGCGTTGTACGCATACCTTCACTTTTGATTACACCGTAATAGCGAAGTAAATTATAATTATATTCAACTTTTCCTATCTGATTTTTCTCAGCTAATTTTTCTGCACGTTTGAATAAAGAAGTTTTAACTTTGTTTAAGACGACCGTTGCATTTACAAGTTCATCTTTACTAAGAAGCCCTTCATCAAGATAAGAAATCACTGTATAACCTGGTGCCCAAGGTACTTCCCATGTCGGGCGTTTTATTGTACCAACTATCGTAAACTCTTTTGTTGAGCTATCTTTAAGCTCTTCATTTATTTCTCCTTTTTCATTTGTCATTAATGAAAAAGTTTGATCCATCGGTCCATGTATCTCCGGATCGTTTGCAATCCTGTTGCCCACATCCAGTGTAATGATATCACCAATTCTATAATCAACTTTAGCGTTATTAATAATCTCATCCGAAATGACTATTTCACTCTCTGTTTGTGGCAATCTCCCGCTGCTTAATTCTATAGGAAATTGTTCAAATCCGTATTGATTATATTCTTTAATGTATAGATAAGGCTTATTTGCATTTTTACTGCCTTTCAGTATGGCATATCCTAGATCTTTTGAGAGGACTACCTTTTTCGTATCTTCATCTTTTTTTATTGCTTGGAGTTGGTTTTGGTCGATATCCTTATAAAGAACATGCCATTCTCCTTCATCAGCAATCGTCTGTCTTTTCATCAAATCCATAAAAGAAACGCCAATCGTTGCAACGGCTGTGAGCATTGCTACAGAAATGATAACCCCAATGATCGTGACAAGCGTCCTTCTTTTATTTTTCCGCAAATGTCTAATCGTCAGTTTATTGACAATGTTCATGGACGAACCACCTCGTCCTTCTTGACCTTCCCGTCTTCAATGGCGATGATACGGTCTGCTTGAAGAGCAATTCTCTCGTCATGAGTAATAACAATAAGAGTTTGATTATATGTTTTATTAAACATTTTCAACAAGTCGATAATTTCACCGCTATTTTTACTGTCCAAGTTTCCTGTCGGTTCGTCCGCAAGCATAATCGCTGGATTGCTTATTAATGCACGGCCAATCGAAACCCTTTGCTGCTGCCCACCGGAAAGCTGATTCGGGAGATGATTTAAGCGGTTTTCTAAATTTAATTTTTTCACGATATCATCAAATTGCTTTTTATCCACTTTATGTTGGTCCAGCAACATCGGTAAGTTAATGTTTTCTTCCACCGTCAAAACTGGAATGAGATTGTAAAATTGATAGATCAATCCAATTTGTCGTCTTCTAAAAATCGCTAACTGCGTCTCATTTAGACTGTAAATATCCGTATTCTCCACAAATACTTTTCCAATCGACGGTCGATCAACTCCTCCGAGCAAATGCAAAAGCGTGGACTTACCAGATCCAGATGGACCGATAATCGCGACAAACTCTCCTTTTTTAACCGAAAAAGAAACATCATCTAATGCTTTAACGGCTGTCTCACCTTTTCCATACACTTTAGACAGATTCTCTATTTTTAAAATTTCCATTGTAAACCCTCCATATATTTGCTGTTGATTATAGTGTATCTGTCTAAAATGACTATCAAGTGACTTTGAATATGACAATTTAGTCACATTAGAAGTTATTTATTCGTTTTATTTGCCACAAATTATGGTATAGTATAAATAGATACTCATACAATAAAAAAAGACGGTAAGGTGCTGACACACCCTACCGACTGGCACAATATAGTTCCCTGTTAAAAGGGAAGGCTTTTTCTAAGGTGAAGTAAAACCACCCTGGTTAGCTTGGTAGGCTAAGGGTGGTTTTTACTTTTCCCTTTTATGAAATGACAGTATGGCAACAATTAGTGTTGCAAAACTAATCATGAGATAAATGGTTTGAAAAGTAGTCAACGGCCTCACCCCCTTTCGATATTGCTAGGAGGTACAAGCCTTCCACCCTTAACTTCCCTATATTATACCTACTATAATCATATCATTTTTCAAATATTAACTAAATGACATGCTTGTAAAACTTTATTCTAAACTGTGTGCCCTTTTCTTTTACACTCGTAACACTGATATCCCCATTTTGACTTTTAATGATGCTATACGCCATCGCAAGCCCTATCCCTACGCTATCTTCACTTGCATTTTTTCCTTTGTAAAAACGTTTAAAAATATGGGGTAGATCTTCTTTAGGTATTCCTTTTCCGTTATCAGCAATCATCAGCTCCGTAAACAATGCATTTTCAGTAAAAGAAATCGAAATTGTCCCGCCTTGATCTGTATGTTCCACACAGTTTTTTAAGATATTAATGATTGCTTCAACTGTCCAATTAAAATCCCCAATATATGAAACTGAGTCTTCACCTTCTATTGAAACGGTCTGCTCTTTAATATCGATTGGAATGAGGACCGATTGCATGGCAGCATGAATTAGATTTGACACGATGATTTTATCTTTTTTAAATTGAACTGTGCCCGCATCAATTTTCGATAGCTTTAATAATGAAGTAACAAGCCATTCAATTCGCTCGAGCTGAATTCGAATATTGTGTGTGAATTCGATTCTTTTTCCGTTTGGAAGTTCGGCATCGCTCAATAAATCAGACATCACCATCATTGAAGTTAATGGTGTTTTTAATTGATGGGATATGTCCGAAATCGCATCGGTCAGTTGAATTTTATCTTGTTGTAAAAGTGAACTCTGCTCAGAAAGCATCATTGTAACTTTATAAATATCGCTTTTTAAAATACTAAGTTCACCTTCGTGATTGTCCCGTACATCGAGAGTATAGTCGCCGCTGCTTATTTGTCGTAAGTAACTAGACAACTTTTCGATTTCGCGATATCTCCAACGAGTGAAAATAATACAGGAAGCAATCAATAAGATGGATATAGCTAAAACAAGAATAACGGTAGCAATTGATATAAAAAATGCCGTAATCATCGCCGCCACACTAATTAAGCACATAATAAATAATAGAATCTGAATTTCTTTATTCCGCAGCATGTTAATCGCCAACCTTATAGCCTAATCCGCGCACCGTTTTAATAATGGTTGGATTTTGTGGCTCGTCCTCAAGTTTTTCTCGCAGTCTTTTAATGTACACTGTCAATGTATTATCATTTACAAAGTCCCCTGCTACATCCCAAATCTGCTCAAGCAATTGATTTCTGGAAAGAACTTGTCCAATATGGTTCGCAAAGATTAGCAATAAACGATATTCTAACGCCGTTAAAATTATTTCGACTCCATTTTTATATACCTTTCCTTCAAGCGTATTGATTTTAATATTGTCTAGTTCAATCAGCGTTTTCGACTGTGCTTGCTTGTTATATCTCCGTAAAACAGATTTAATTCGCGATAAAAGCTCTCGAATACGGAATGGTTTCGTAATATAATCATCCGCCCCCATATCCAGTCCCATCACGACATTAACTTCATCATCAACAGCAGTTAAAAAAATGACCGGAATATCGCCCTTCTCTTTTACAATTTTGCACAATTCATAGCCACTGCCATCTGGCAAAGACAAATCAAATAAGCATAAAGCAATCTGATCAAGCTGTTCAGCTAATACCTTCTTTGCTGAAGTGGCATCATGGCATAAAATTGTAGAAAAATGATCCTGCTGAAGCGAATATTCAAGACCAGATGCGATCGTTTTATCATCTTCCACAAGTAAAATCTTCATATGTAGATCACCTTTTCGTGAATCATTATGTATAAAGTGTAAGGAATATGGTTTGATTGTGCAATAACTATCACTGCAGTGTCTGTGAAATTGACGAGAAGTAAATTGAATTAAAGGAGTTAATGAGGATAGATTCTACAGAAATAGCAATTGGAAGCGTTCTCCAATTCTATGATATAATAAAATAATACAGTTACATAAGCAGGGTGGGCAGCGACCACTTCCTCATAGAGAGGAGGTGACGCTGATGGTAACTCTATACGAAGCAATAGTCTTGATGATAATGTTCTCAAGTCTAATCGTATCAGTAGTCGCCGTAGTTATTTCTCGTAACAAAAGCGGAAGTGCCTGTTCATCGACGTACAAACTTCAGGGCCTTCGACTGAGATAAAGGAAACACGATGAGCCAAAAACGCGAGTCGATGTTGACTTATCGTAGGGAGAAGGACAGGAAGTTTACTAGTCGATAGGCGCTGGAGCTAGACGGAAATTGAGCTTAATAAAAGTTGTCCGCATAGTTCCAAATCTATAGTTTCTTAATCAAATATAAAAAGAAATAACCCTCCCTTGCTTTGACCCGGCATAGGGGGTTATTTCTTCCTTGGGTCGCTGCACTTCATGCAGTGTAGCTGTATGTTGGGATGCCAGTTGCAGCTGGCATCCCTGTTTAATTTATACTGTATATCTATATTATATTCATACCCTTAACAATTGTAAAGATAACATAGTATAAGGCAGGTGCAGGATAATTGTATATTCGCAACGAATCAGATATCATTCGCCTCATTGAGCACGATCGTTGGATGATGGATATTTTACATCATGCAAAATCACTCGATTTACCAGATTGGTGGATTTGCGCAGGATTCGTTCGTTCAAAAGTTTGGGATGAACTACATGGATTTACTATTCGAACGCAGATTCCAGATATTGATGTCATTTATTATGATCCAAGTGATCTAAATGAAGAAACGGAAAAAAGATACGAGGAGCGTTTGCGAGTACTTTATCCAACCATTCCGTGGTCGATCAAAAACGAGGCAAGAATGCATATAGGAAACAACGTACTTGCTTATGAATCTTCCACTGATGCTATATCTAAATTCCCGGAAACTGCATCAGCTTTAGGAGTAAAATTAGATTCTAACGATCATTTGATATTAACCGCACCACATGGAATTCATGATGTGATTCATTTAGAGGTTAGACCCACTCCTTATTTTTTGGAGAATCAACTTACTACCCTTTATGAAGAACGTATCCGAAAAAAGGATTGGAAATCCACTTGGACGAAATTGAAGATATTTTATTTCTGAATGGGGTTGATAAAGCTGAAGAGCGAACAGATTTTACTTACGGATAGAGTGAAAAGGATTTTTCGCATTGCTGAGGCAGAGATGGAAGAAGCAAATCGTATTGCTTTAACTCCCGAACATTTATTACTAGCTTGTTTTCTTGAAAAAACAGGTGTGCTTGGAGAAATTTCATTAAGATGCGAAATAAATTTAAGTTTATTAAGATCAGCCACTTACTCTGAAAATCCTCCAAATAAAAGTGAGCTTTTTACAATGCCAGTTACAAAAGAAGTTGAAAAGGTAATAGATAAGGCAATTACTTTTATGCAAAGATACAACCAAATTTATATTAACGAGGGACATCTAATAAAAGCCTTATTGACTACAAATACAGTTGACGCCTATTTATCCGACAAAGACAAGAAAACGATAATGGCTCTTGGAACCACATCACGCGACATGATTACGCACCTTGGTCATTATAGCTTTCCCGAAATTATGCAACCAACTTTCATTAGAAAAGTGAAGAAAGACGATTATCAAAATCTAATTCAATTCGTTAAGAAGTACTTTTCGAAAGAATGGGTGCAAACCATTGAACAAGGATTGTGTAAAGAAGATCCTCCTATCTACGTTGCCTTTGAAGAGGGAAATACTATTGTTGGTTTTGCAGCTTTTGATGTCTATCAAAATAAAAAAGGTTATTTTGGACCAATGGGTGTACATACTTCACTTCGAACAAAAGGAATTGGATATTAGTTATTACATCACTGTTTAAAGGATATGAAGGAAATCGGCTATGAATATGCAATTATTGGAGAAGCAGGTCCAATCGAGTTTTATGAAAAGGCTTGTAATGCAGTAGTAGTTCCAATGGCGTGAGCACTCTTTATAAGGGCGTGATTCATTTGATGTATATCATACTTTTCGCTTCTTTATTAATATCTTCCTTAATATCGATATGGATTTTTAAAATTACTACACGTAAGTGGTTAGGTAATTTAGCTGGATTTAGTATAAATACTGTCATTATCGTAGTAGCAATGTGGGTGAGTTATATGGTCGACGAAGAAGCTAGGATTTTCGGCTATTCTGAGTTCTATTTGATCATATTTTATATTCCTATTTTGAGCTGGATTAACTTTTTCATTCTCGAATATATAGAATTTAAGCTGAAAGCCAATAGACAATCAATTAAGTAAGAATATACTATACGAATTAATGGTCTTGATAATAATGCTGTCAAGTCTAATCATGTCAGTTGTCGCCGTAGTTATTTCTATAAACAAAAAGAAATAACTCTCCCTAGCTTTGAACTAACATAAGAGAGCTATTTCTTTACTTTTTAACACTTAAAACACCATTGTTTTAAAATATTTATCTTTATTTACCTATACTTCCAGATTGCCTACTATAATTCCTAAAAATCATACCATTCGTCCTAAACATTCCAATCTTTTCGTAGTAGGGGACTAAATCATCATCACAACACAGATCTATCATATATATGTGATTCAATTCTTTAAGCATCTTACCTACTAACTCCTTGCCAATCCCTTTATTTTTGTATTCCGGCAATACTTCTAGAAATGGAATGTATGCCGATAGGACCCCATCACTAATCGCTGTAATAAATCCTACTACTTGATTAGTAGTATCGTCTATCGCTATAACCACGTTACTACTGTTTTTTAATAGCTTAAGGTGAGTTTGCGGATTTGGCGGATTAGGCCAATCCACAAAAAAACCGTTTAACATATCTGAAGAAATTCCATCGAGAGTGGTTTTGTATATCATCATATATCAACTCCAATATTGTAATTATAAGAAGTTGATGTACATCAATTGTAAAGCAGCAAACTTTTCCCCGCCTTTTTATCGAGTTGTTTCCATTTGCTCAAGAGCCTTCATGATCGCTTTCGCAACGCCATCTTCATCATTTGTATCTGTTTCATATCTACAAATATTTTTTATTTCCTGCTCGGAATTCCCCATCGCTACTGAATGGCCAACAATTTTTAACATTGATAAATCATTGTAGTTGTCTCCCATAGCCATCGTGTCTTCTAATGATATGCCTTTATCTTCTACATATCTTCTCAGAGCACTTCCCTTTTGAGCCTCATGGTGCATGACTTCTAAGTTGTTTCGTCCTGAAGAAGTCACTTCCAACCCACCTATTTTCTTCAAACGTTCACTAGCTTCCATTAGTAATTCTTCATCCAATGAAAAGGCAAGGAATTTATAGACATGGCAGTCTTTTGCATCAAAAATAGGTTCAAATTCATCGATTACATGAATGAGTCGCTGATGAAATCGTTCATCGGCAGATTCGCGGATTTTTTCAACATCTTGGGAAGGGTTCGCTGTATGATATATATCAACGAGTACTTGAATTCCTTTTTCGTAATCAGTTGTGTACGTTCCGCCCTCGGTGTATAGCTCAAAGTAGATGTTTAACTCTTCAAATACTGAAGTAACTTGAGCAGCAGTCGGGCCATTCAATCCAACAGAGTAGCTGACTTTGCCTTCCACATCACGGATTTCTCCACCATTTACGCAAATGGCCGGCAATTTAAGACCCGTCTTATCAAGTACATAACGGACTTCATTATATGCCCTTCCCGTTACGACAACGACATCGATCCCCTTTTCCTCCGCAGCGCGAATGGCGCGAATATTCTCCTCACTTACCTCTTGCCTTGCATTTAGTAACGTTCCATCCATATCAGTTGCAATACATTTAATCAATTTTCATGACTCCTCCATTATGCTAAACTACGTACTCTTCTATTGCGATTAATTCTAACTGAAAAAGGGTATCAATGCAAAGAATGGGGACGGGGTCAATTAGACCTGTCCCCTTTGGAACTGTCCCTAGGAAATTGCCATTTAATACATTTGGAATTTCTCCTCAATTGTATTAAAATGAGAAACGTTGCATTTTTATAGACGAAAGGTGAACATCATTGAAGAAACTCAATATTATTCCAAAGGATTTTTTATTATTTTTGATACCATCATTAATTGGCATTTTTTTATTTATGATTCCTATTCCTTCTAAAGAAGGGGTTACGATTCCAATCGCTGTTTTATCTGAGACGTTGCAAAATATTCTCGGATCCGCAATTCCAGCAATTATGACCTGCATCATTGTTTTGGCCTTCGTCGGAACAATCATTGCGAAATTAGCGAAACCAAAGTTCATTAGACAATCACCATTTTTGACTGCTCTATTTGATATCCCTATCATATGGGTGATTGCACGCATATTGGCCTTTGTTTTTGCGATTTTAGTATTCTTTAAAATAGGTCCTGAGGCGATCTGGTCAGACGACACCGGAGGCACTTTGCTATATAGTCTTCTGCCTGTTCTTTTCAGTGTGTTTTTATTTGCGGGTCTCCTATTACCCTTATTATTGAATTTTGGATTATTGGAATTTTTCGGGGCGTTAATGACTAAATTTATGAGACCTGTTTTTAAACTTCCAGGTCGTTCTTCAATAGATGCACTTGCATCTTGGCTCGGTGATGGAACAATCGGCGTATTGCTCACGAGCAAGCAATATGAGGATGGTCATTATACGAAAAGAGAAGCGGCTATTGTTGGGACAACCTTTTCAGTTGTGTCTATTACGTTTAGTATCGTCGTTATAAAAGAAGTTGGCTTAATGCATTATTTTGTGCCTTATTATTTTGCTGTAACCTTCTCGGGCATTATTGCGGCAATTATTCTTCCAAGGATTTGGCCGTTATCAAAAAAGCCGAATACTTATATAGACGGAAAAGAAGATGACAATACAGCAGAGTTGATTCCTGAAGGTTATTCAAGATTAGGATATGGAATTGAACAAGCGCAGCTACAAGCCAGAAAGAGTAGTAGTGTAAAAGCATTTTTTATAGACGGTGGTAAAAATATTTTAGACATGTGGATTGGTGTGGCTCCAATCGTCATGGCTCTTGGGACGATTGCTTTAGTCATTGCTGAGTACACTCCGCTCTTCCAATGGCTCGGTACTCCTTTTATTCCTTTGCTCGAATTGTTAAGAATTCCTGAAGCTGGAGCAGCCTCCCAAACATTGGTTGTTGGTTTTGCCGACATGTTCTTGCCGTCCATTTTGGCAGGAGGAATAGAGTCGGATATGACCCGATTCATTATTGCAGCTGTATCTGTCACTCAGTTAATATATATGTCAGAAGTTGGCGGTTTGTTGATCGGATCTAAAATTCCAGTTGGAATGAAAGATTTAATTATACTATTTTTGTTAAGGACACTCATTACATTGCCGATTATTACTTTAATTGCGCATATAATATTTTAGACTAATTTTTAACCGCACTCCTGTAAATAGAGTGCGGTTTATTTTAGTTTCTCAATTAATCTCTTTATCTATATTTAACTAAGATTCTTTATTAATCATGTAAGACATTAAAAAATAGAACTACTTTAAACTTTTAGCCATATCAACAATCTTGCTAGTAACAAATTCAACTTCATCCGTGTTTTGGATGACGAATAAATAATCCGCTTCTCCTTCTTTTGGTGCAGACAGGTCACTTTTATGAGACTCAGCCTGCTGTCTGGTAAGCACTTCTTCAAAAGTTGAAGCAGTCCTAAATATAGTTTTACTACGCTGACTATTAGCAACTCGGGCTTGAAGAACATGTTCTGGGATATCGAAATGAACAAGGATGGTACAAAAACCTTTGTGTTGGAAGTGTATAAGGAGATCTAAACGAGCTTTACGTGAGCGATTTGAGTTACAAAGAATGATATGAAAATCAGAATTATTAACAGCATAATCCACAATTGTTTGTGTGATGGCGGATTTGATTGCATTAGGTCCTTTCTTAGGTAGTAGGGATTTGTAATAAGTATTTATGAACTCAGCATGGTTATCTTGGTCAATGACAATTGAGTTTTGTAATTGTTGTTCTAATGCTTTTGCAAAAGTAGTTTTTCCGCTATGGGTTTTACCGACAGTGTTTATTACGAACCGATTCATAGGCATGCCTCCATTCACGGGCAAAATTTTTCATTTTAACTTATACTCTCAAAACCATCCTAATCGTTTTCAGGATATATCCATCAAAATCTTCATCAACGTGCGAGACAACTTCAAAACCTTTTGAGTTATAAAAAGTTTTTCCGTTATTATTATCTTTTTCTACGTTCATATAAATCTCCTTAACATTTTCTAAGTTATTAATCCCCTCTTTTAATAAAGAAGTTCCGATTCCCTTTCCTTGGTACTCGGGATATATGTAAATTGCAAAAAGTTCGGCTATTCCACTGTCGTCGACTCGAGAAAAATTAGCAAAACCGACAATTTTCCCATCGACTACGACCACATACATAAGAGTATGTTTTAAACGTCTCTGCATCATTTCATCGCTATAAGCGGATCTCAAGAACTTTTCCTGAACCTCGATTGGGATAATGTCTTTGTAAGTATGATTCCAACTAGTTCCTGCAACCTTTTGAACTTCCTTTATATCTTCCTCATTCATTTTGCGAATGATATATTCCATTTCTTTCATCCTTTCAGATCCTAAAATATTTATTAAAACCTTAAAATGGCTTCTTTTAAGAAACCTAAGAATTCATTCGTTTCCTCGGTTACTACTTTAGTTAAAAAATAAGTCGATGAAGTGGGAGGTGAAATTTTATCAGCCTTTATTTCTAATAGTCGTTTCGTTTTTATTTCTTCCTTCACCATCGTAGCTGGTAAGTAGGATATACCGAGTCCTTGCTCGATAAATTGTTTTGTAATTTCTATTTGATTCACTTTCATTGTACGAATTGATGGGTAATACCTTTTTACAGCATTCAATAGATCATCCCAATAGGCAGGGTGATTATGTGTAATTAACGTGTATTTTTGGAGTGCAGTCATCTCATCATATTTGGATTCTAGTGTGGGAATGCTTGGTCCAACAAGAAAAACAGGCTCTTCGTGTATAATCTGGAAATTAATATTTGTTTGCATCGGCTTTATCCTTGTTAATCCTAGGTCTGCTCTTCCCGAACTAATTTCATCACCAATTTCGTATGATTTTACAATGTTGATCAATACCTCTATATCTGGGTGTTGCTCAGTAAAGCTTCGCAATATAGCAGGTAGAAAAGATGACGCAATTTGCGGTGCTGTTGCAATGGTCAATTTACGATTAAATCCTTGCTTCCACGATTCAAAATCCTCCAACCCTTGTTCATAAACAGCCATCATTTCTCTTGCATAAGGAAGAAATTTATGTCCAGCAGCTGTAAGTACAATGTTTTTCCCGGTTCTCTCAAAAAGCTTGCTGTTAAGATTTTCCTCAAGTCTCCTAATATGCTTTGTGACAGCTGGCTGAGTTAAAAATAATTCTTCTGAGGTTTTACGAAAATTTTCGTACTTAGCTGCAATAATGAATGTTTTCAGCCATTTCATATCCATATAGGTTCTCTCCAATTAATAACAGTTTGTTATTAAAATTTATAATTTTTGTTAATATTCATAATCTTTTTTAATAAGTATAATGGAATGAACCAGAAAATACAGCCTATTTGGAGGATTGATATGTATGGAGGATGTGAAACATACGAATGATTTTTGGAACGCCAATTTGTACGATAATAAACATGCATTTGTTTCAACGTTTGGTAATAACCTCATTGAATTGTTAGATCCAAAAAAAGGGGAAAAAATTCTTGATCTTGGTTGTGGAACTGGGGATTTAGCAAAAAATTTATACGATTGTGGTGTAGATGTCATAGCTGTTGATAAGTCTGAAAATATGGTTAGGCAAGCTCAAAATAAGTATCCAAACATTCATTTTGCCGTTCAGGATGCAACAGACTTAAACTACAGGAACGAGTATGACGCGGTATTTTCAAACGCTACACTTCATTGGGTAAAACCGCCAAAGCAGGCACTTCAATGTAGTTATCAGAGTTTAATTCAAGGTGGAAGATTTATAGCTGAATTTGGCGGAAAAGGCAATGTTCAATTAATAACGGATGAGATTATAAATCAATTTAAACTTCTTGGATTTGAAAATAATATAAAGAAATTCCCTTGGTATTTTCCTAGCATTGGAGAGTATTCGGCTTTAATGGAGGAAACAGGATTTAGAGTTACCTTTGCTCAACACTTTAACAGACCAACCCCGCTTGATGGAGATCAAGGATTAAGGAATTGGATAGAGATGTTTGCAAACGATATGTTTGAAGGTATTCCCAGAGACAAAAAAGACCTTATCATAACAATAGTTGAGAATAATTTAAGGGATATTTTATATCATAATGGTACTTGGATAGCTGATTATAAAAGAATTCGAGTTATGGGGATAAAAGAATAATACTGGGGCCAACTGGGGCCAACTGGGGCCAACTTGGTCCCTTTATATCAAATTAAGGAACTAATAACCACATATTCTTATCCCTAATAACCTCCGATGTGCTATTTACTCATTATCAATAAAGATTCTGCTCGTTAATGTTAGACTTCGTCACTAATTTTATTATCCTTTATTATTCTCAACATCGAATTAGCGTTTCCTTGAAATTCATATGGAACATTCACTTCTTCGACAGAATATCCAGCAGCATTAAGATAGCCTATTACTTTATCTAGATGTTCATATCGTTTACCTTCCAAATCGACTAACGGAAAAATACGGATCTCCTCTTTTGAAACCCTCAATAACTCTTTAATGCTCTTTATATGAAATTCATAATCTAGGCGGTCAGCGTACATAAACAAAAAATGTGCAGAAAGAAGAAGATCGAATTCTTCATCTTCAAAAGGCAGTGAAGGTAAAGTAACGGCTACATAGCGTTCACTCGATTCCTCCATATCATTTGTGCAATCTTCCAAGGCATTCAGACGATATTTTCTTAGATCTTCTACATCCTTAAAATAATCCCAAATATAATTATTCTTTGCTTTTCCCATATGCTCCATCGCGTGTTCAATGTCTTGGAAACCTTTATTCTTCAGATCTTCACCTGAGTGATAATAGGCAATATCACATGCTGTTATGTCTAATCCTAACTTGTTGCCCACAGCAGTAAACGAACAAGCCCCACCTGGACAATCTAGTATTCTTTTTCCTTTAAGAGATTCTTCTGAAAGAGAAAACATATCGAGGTACTCTTCAAAGGTTCTACCGATAAAAACAATTCTCTCTAAATCTAATTTTGTATTTTTTTCATCCCTACTCAAATTGTTCACTCCTTGTAGTGGTTATTATTTTTCTAATTGGAGTGAATTATTTCTTTGAGAGTTTCGTATTTTTCATCTCCAGTATTAATTAAGTATTTATTCTATAAAAAGTTGCCTACTCCTTCATTAACAAGTCAATAAAGGATAAATATCATACCTGATTACCGAAATGATAAAGAGCCCAATCAAAATACAACTCCTTTTTTTATAATATTAAAAAGGAGTTGATGATAAATGGTCTTCGCTCTTTATTTAATGATCGGAATATTGATTAGTTCATCAATTTATGTAGTTGCAGATTTCCGCCCCCTACTTCTTTTTCTTATATTGTTCGTTGCTTGGTTACCTCTCTTATGCGTCGGGATGACGATCGTACCATTCATAGATGTAGAAGAAATCTCCAGTAGGCTAAACACATGAAAGTGCCTATCCAAGATACAAATCCAAAAACTGCCACAATCGTCGTTTCTGACCACCCATATTTTAAAGAAAAGTGATAATGGATCGGCGTCATTCTAAATATTCGTTTACGAGTAAGTTTGAACGATGAAACTTGTAATATAACCGACAGCTGCTCTGCAAAATAAATGATAAATAAAATTGGAATTAGTATTTCAACTTTTTCAAGGACAGCTAGAAATGAAAGAGATCCTCCTATAGCCAATGATCCTGTATCACCCATAAATGCTTTTGCTGGATAAATATTATATATCAGAAATCCAAGCAAACAACCAATCATAATTAAACTAAAAAGTTGGACCTCTGTTCTTTCTGAAATCATGAAAAAGAAGAAGTAAGTTGGAATGGCTACTACACCTAAAAGACCATCCAATCCGTCGGTAAAATTTATGGCATTTGCGGAACCTACTACAAATAATGCGATCACAATGACATAAAAAAAGATTGGGAGATCGATCGTAATATTTTTAGAAATATGAATAATTGTATCTATTCCAAGTTCATTAACCACGTAAAAAAGTAAAATACCTGTAAACGAAAATTGAAATACCAGTTTTGTCTTACCCGATACTCCTCCTGGGTCTTGCCGGGAAGCTTTCCAAAAATCATCTAAAAACCCAACAAAACTAAACAGGATATATGTAATGGCTAAGAAGAACATTAATGGAGTTGGGGAATATAGTGTGGCAACGATAACACCTATAAATAGAATCATTCCGAACATCAATGGAGTCCCTTTTTTCAACTGATGATCCGAAGGAAGCTCCTTTCTTATCGGTTGAATAAATCCTAATTTCTTTAAAACTGCTATTAATAGCGGGGATAATGCCGCGACAATTAGAAATGAAATCATCGCTGGGATTATTTGTTCACTCACTATTCAAATACGCCCTTTCTAATAATCATCATTTAATTCGTTGACTCTTTTCAGCAGTAAAAGGATGTTGGTATGCCCCAAAACAGATAAGACAATTAAAATATTCGTGACAGTCTATAACAACTATCAGTGAATATTTCATAAAGCGGATTGTATAAGTAAAATAGAGTACAGTCTTATTTATATTCAGGATTTTTAAGATTAGTTACAGATTTAACGAACGAGAAAGCCCATTAAGGTGCACAATACCCTCTTTAGAAGTAAGATAATACTAGGGTCATATTCGGGGTGCTTCATAAGAAGATTATAAGTTTTCCCTTATCCATAAACGTAACTTTTCAGCATAAAAAGGACGTTCATTTGGATCAGTTTGAAAACCTTTTGTACGGTAAAGATTATCATTTTCATACCTTGGATAAACGTGAAGATGATAATGCCATACGTCTTGATTGCCAGCAGGTTCATTATGTTGTCGTGTTGAAATCCCATCACACTTATATGTATCTTTCATTGCAAAAGCAGCTATTTGAGCAGCTCTATGAATTTCAGCTGCGTATTCAACAGGAAGCTCAAATATGTTCTCAAAATGGTGATTAGGGATAACTAACACATGCCCTTTGTTGTTGGGCCACCACTTGCTTGCTATAAAAGCGGTTACATATTCGTTTTGATAAATGATATCTCTTTGTTTTGTACCTTGATTAGGTCTATCAACTCCTGAAACAATCCGACAAAATGGACATTCGTATCCATCGGGTTTATGTGAATATTTTTTCATCTCTGCAGCCCCTCCAAAATATATTGAAACTAAGTGTTGGCGTTTCCTTGAATATAGCTAATTGAATACTTATTGATTTACTTTTTTAAGTAAAATCTCCTTATGGTTTTTAGAAAACTTCATCAAATCAAACTCATTATTAGAAATTAATTTATATAATTTATTTGCTTCTTTCCAAGCCATTTTGTATTGTAACTTATCAATTATGCCTTTCGATAATGCCTCATCTATTTCATCAGCATCTTTTTCAATTATTTCCCCAGTCGGTAATATAACAATATCTAAAAATAGATCATCCATCCAAGGTACATTATTTTCAATCCCACATTGTAAACAAATGTCAACATACCATTGAACGATATTCCCTTGAGGATCAAACATTGTCGTTAAAGAATAGTGTTCTTCAATAGGAAAATGCTGAAGCCATATGTACCCATCATCAGCTATACATACTTTTTTTCCGTCATAGTTAACAGATAATGGATCTTTAACCTTTTCAATATGTAGTAAAGAGACATATCCTTTAAACTCCTCTGTATTAAGAAATGATTGGATATATTCCCTTTTAAGTACTCGCTTCCATTCTGATCTGTCACCATATTTTCGTTTTAACAATTCGATCCTCCCTTATTGCTTTTTGGCACTATTAATATATGTCCCTGATTCACAGGAAATTTATCATAAAAACATTTAGCTAGCTTATTTTCAAAAATCATTTTCTATATTGCAAAAAATACACGGCAAATATAACATCCAAAACTTTCAATTTGAATTGTTAAATATTCCTATAAATTTTCTTCGAAAAATTAGCTTTATACGTTAACCATTATTGTTTAAAGCATAATAATCATAAGCTCTTAATCCCGAATAACAATTTGATTTCATTGCGGTTCTTTTTTGTCTTTTTGAAACCATCTTTTGAATCTAAGATAAAAGCAGTTTTTCCTAGCCAGATTCTTAAATATATGGATTGAATTTTAATTGGCCTTATTATTCCTTTTTCCTCAAATTCAGTACCATCTTTTAATTCAGTTTCCGTCCTTATAAACCACTTATTTCCTAGTCCGAATTCGACAAATTTCAAATCTGTTTCCCCTTTAAAGAGATCTTCATTTAACTTTCCGCACTACAAACGTAATCGCATTCGTTTTTAATAAGACGGGACGTTGCTGGCGTTTTATTGTATACTCCAATGGTTTTACAAGCACCTTTAATATTTCCCAGCCCTTATAGGCTTCATTTAATTTATTCATCATTTCTTCAGTTGGAATGTTTATTTCCATCATCGGTATTAAGTGTTCATTCGTTTCTAAATCTATTTCTTGTACCTCTGAATTTACGATAATACAATTAATTCCTCTCTTCTTTGTTCCTTCCGCCATATGATGTATAACATCTTCGAAGACAGATTCAGATTCAACATGTTCCAAACTTGATACAGCAATGATCAAATCAAAGTTATTCGGCGAAATTGAATAGTTTCCTATATCCGCTTGCACATCTTGAATAATCCCTTGAACATCATGTTCTTCGCTATATTGTTTTAATTTTTGTAAAGCAGATTCAAGTAAATCAACACATACAATCTTGCATTCGCTTTCTTGTAGTAACTTGGCAATAGGAATGCTATTTCTTCCTACACCTGATCCCAAATCGAGTATATTAATGTTGGTTTCTTTCTCTAATAAAGGAATGACCTCCATTACGGTCTCGACAGGTTTATGCAACCAAGATCCTTCCTCGAATAGTTTATAGTTATCATAGCAGTAGTCGTGATATTCTTTTTCCTCTTGTCGTATTTTTTTGATTATGTTCATGTCTACCTTCCTTTACTATCTTGATATCCCCATATAAAATCCCACAAACAGAAAAAACAAGCTTAAAAACGTTTAACGTACATAATCGAATATATGGATATCAACCTCATCTATAAAGCCGATTTCTTCTTCACGATCCCATAGTTTTATTGCAGACGTTTCTTCATTTTTTCTAAAGGGTTGAAGCTTATGTATTTCTGCGAAGTAGATTGGATTATATTTTATATGACCGAGCTTAGTGTCTTGGACTTTCAATAAACCTTTAAACTCCATATCAGTAACTAGTTGTCCAGTTTCTTCATATAATTCTCTGATTGCACATGCTTTTGGAGACTCATTCTTCTCTCTTTTCCCTGCAGGCACTTCCCATTGTTTTCGCCAAATGTTGTAACAGAGAATGTATTTTTCATCACACTTAACAACCGCAAATGATCCTGCAAGAGGTTGATAACTATAAATTTCATTTTCATATGCATGTATGAATTCTAGAAATTGTAACCCATTATTTTTAAGGGATATCACATGAATCACCACATTTTAAGATCGTTATAAACTATATTTCTGTTTACTATTAAAGAATACCTTTTATTCTTTTAAAATCGTCGTCAAAGGGAATGATTCATAATCCACCTCAAACTATTACAACTTAATTAGAATATTTTTTAAGCCTTATCTTATTTAAAGCCTCACTTAAACCCCACCGATTTAACAGTGGGGTTTTATGTTTCTCACCGAAATGGTGCAAATACAATTATCCACATTATCCACAATGGTGTCAGGCACTATTACCATTCTAGGTATCATTTGCTACTTCGATTAATTCGATAATTTCTTGATTTGGACCTTCATAAAAGACCGTTGACCAGCCATTTTTTAGTTTAATTGGCCCCTCAGTTGGAATAATCCCATTTCTTTGAAGATGAATGTTCCAATCAGAAAGATCATTAACTTCCCATGAAATATGCATGTTATCTTTGTGATATTCTTCTTTCTCTTCCGATTGGATTAATTCAATTCTTATAGAATCTCTTTTTAAAAATGTGATCTTTTCACCTACAAGCTCGAGACGTTGCTCAATTGAAAAACCAAATACCTCTTCGTAAAATTTCTCCGATTTTTCTAAGTCCTGTACTTGTATGCCAACATGATGCCACTTCATCATTCATTCTCCATTGGCAAGATTAAGTTCATATCCCCAAATTCATGCCATAAATACTCTTGTTCAAGTGCTTCATGATAAGATTTTAGTAAATAATCCTTTTTAATGAATGCTGTTAGCAAATGCAAATGGCTAGCTTCAGGCTCGTGGAATCCAGTCAATAGACCATCCACCACCTTTAAAGGGTATCCTTCTTTAATGAATAAATCCGTAAGTCGATCTTGTGGTGTCACTTGACCTTTATAATCCGATGCTGATTCTAGAGCTCTTACGACTGTCGTCCCAACTGCTATTACTCGGCCACCATCCTTTCGCGTCCTATTCACTATTTTCGCAGTTTGTTCAGATATATGAAATTGTTCAGGATGCTTACTGGGGGTTGGCCAGTGATCATCGCCATAATAGCTAAGTCCTGCATGTAGCTGTAAAAACGTCGTTTGTATTCCCTCTTTCTTTAAATGATTTATAAGAGCCCAGGAAAACGCCCTACCTGCAGAAGCCATTTCAACTGAACCAGGGACTGTAGCATACACGGTTTGATATGCTTCCAGCGGCCAGGAGGTTTCGATATATTCGTAGCGAATAGGTTCGCCAAATTGAAAGATCATGTTATATAATTCGACTCCGCCCTTTGAAAATAAAAGTCTAACTAACGGACGCTCACTCCCATTACCAATGATTGTAGCTGTAATACCACTTTCAAATATAAGCTTCTCTCCAATTTTACAAAGCCCATTTAACACAAGAGCATCCCATTGTTGATCAGAAAGTTGTCGTGAAAGCCGGACCTCAACGTTCCGTCCACCTTGTCTTCCTCTTAAAACGGAAGGAATTGTCCGACTGTTGTTCATGACAAGTAAATCACCGGGCTTTAGATATGAAGCGAGATCTTTAAATTGTCCGTGAATCGTTTTTCCGGATACGCGATCCAACACCATAAGTCTGACTCCATCCCGTGATGCACCTCTTTTTTCAGCTGGAATTGATGCATTTAAATTCGAAGGAATATGAAAATCTGTAGCATCCACGTTCATCGTGTCCCCCTCACTCATCCTTAAAGGATTGTGCTTCAAAACGCTGTCCATTTATCGATTTGGAATCATTTGAAGCGAGATAGAGAAAGACATCGACAACATCATCCGGGTTAGCAAGATCATAATCGCAGTCAGGAACAGCCTTGTCATGCATGTCAGTATCCATTTCTCCAGGATCCACCATGTTTATTCGGACACCTGTTTCCTGTAATTCATCTGCCCATGTTTGTGTCAATCCTTCAAGTGCAAATTTTGAAATACCGTAAGCTCCCCATTCAGCAAAACCAGTACGACCCGCTTCAGATGTAACATTTATAATCGATCCTTCATTCCTCTCAAGCATTCCAGGTAACACCCGTTTTGTTAGTAAAAAGGGGTTCATAATGTTTACTTTTAGCACTTCTGTAAAATCATCATTTGGATAATCAAGAAGCAAAGTTGGTCCTGGTCCAAATATAGATGCATTATTTATTAAAACATCAACTCGCCCGTATACATTTTCAACAATTGAGACAAACCTTTCTACGTCTCTTTCTAGTGACACATCAGCAGCCACCGCCAGTACCTCTGCTCCAAGGCTTTCCACTTCTTCTTTTACCTTTATTAGTTCCTCCTCACCTCTAGAACAAATTGCGAGTCTTACTCCAGTTTTTGCAAACGCATGCGTAAGGGCTTTTCCTAACCCCTTTGATGCTCCCGTTATCATAACGACACGTTTATTTCCCATTTGATAATCCCCTTTCATACCTTATGATGACTTTATTATAAAAAATGAAGGGATTTTTTTAATCCAGAAAACGGGGTAGATTTTCATACTAATATCGAAGGTAAAAGACATAGTACTTACGACCGAGACAAGAAGAAAAAGGTGGTAGAACTAAAATTCGATAGTTCAACCACCTTAATTACCCAAAATATTGACACTTATTAACCTAGATCATTGATGATTAAAAAAGAAAAGCCTATATAGTTCAGCTATACAGGCTTTATCCACAATTACAGTTCCTTATATTTTGAAAGATGCCCCACCTGGTTATAATCATTAATCAACCATTTCTCTTCCTGAAAGTTAATATTACTAATACAAGCATTGATTAACCTCGTCTTACCCGAACCTATTTCTCCATCTGACAAAATCGATAAAATAGCGTTTATTACTCCTCCATGCGCTACAAGGAGGACTTTTTTATTGCCGTACTTTCGATTGATTTTTTCAATACCTGCCATTACACGCTCATTAAGTGCTGATCTTTCTTCTTGATTGGGGATATCCCTGTCTGGATACTTTGTTTCAATCTCTTCCCGAGTCATCCCTTCCGCGTCACCAAAGGATCGCTCTGCAAATTCTTCCATTTCAATAAGAGGAATTTGCAATCCTTCATTAATAATTTTAGCCGTACGCTTTGCTCGTTGGAGTGGACTCGTAACGATGAGATCCCAGTGATCGTTTTTTAAAAAATCTCTACATTCCTCCGCTTGATGTATGCCAGTTGAATTTAAAGGAATATCCGTTCTTCCTTGAAGTTTACCTAAATCGTTCCAATCTGTTTCACCATGCCGAATTAAACAAATGGTCGTTATTTTAAACTTCTCCCTTCGCTACCTTCTCATTATTTCTTTGTAAAAAAGCACGTATCATGAAAAAGCTGACTTCATCTGGCAGCAATTCTTTAATGGGTGTCAGTCTTGTAGATTCCGCTTCTTCAACCGCCTGTTGGATTATTTCTTCATATTGGCTTGGGATAAATTGATCCCAATCAATCTCATGCCCTTCTTCATCACATTTGATTAAATGGGATTCCACCGTTCTTTCGGAAAGTTCACGTTCCTGGGCAATTTCGTCGATACCCATTCCATCCTGCAGCATTTGATATGTAACAAGATGACTCGATTCTTTCGTACTCTTAGAAGCAGTTTTCCTCTCTACTTTCATCGTGACAATCGGTTTTCTTTCAAACCCTTTTTCTTTACAATAGGCGTTAATGATAGACAAGAAATCGGCCCCATACGCTTCCAGTTTTCTTTCACCAATTCCTTTTATTTGTAAAAGTTCATTTTCAGTTTGCGGCAACACAGCACTCATCTCTCTCAATGTCGCATCAGAGAAAATAACGTACGGAGGTACTTTTTCTTTTTCGGCGAATTCTCTTCTCAATTCCCGTAGACGTTCGAAGAGGTCATTGTCCGCAACAATTTGAGCAATGCGTACTTTTTCTTTGCGCATCACAGGTTCGTTTCCACGTAAAACATTCCCTGCACTTTCGGTCAACATTAAGATAGGATATTGTCCGTCTGTCGGCTGCAAATAACCTTCTGCCGTTAAAAAATCAATAAATTCACTAACTTCTTTTTGTGTTCGTTCTTTCATAATACCGAATGTCGAAAGCTGGTCAAAACCAAAACTTTTTATTTTTTTATCCGCTGATCCAGTTAGTACTTTTGTGATCATCGTTTTTCCAAAGCGCTCATTCATTCGTCTTATGCAAGAAAGAACTTTTTGTGCATCGATTGTTACATCCACTTGCTCTCGGGAATCCGTGCAATTTCCACATTTGCCGCATTCAGGCGGGTTTTCTTCTCCAAAATAATGCAAAATAAATTGTTGCAGGCATGATTCCGTATGCCCATAGGCAACCATTTTCCGTAGCTTTGCATACTCATGTTCTTTTCGTCCTTCGTCCATCTCCGATTGTTCGATTAAAAAGGATTGGATTTGTGAATCTTGAGGAGCGAATAATAAAATACAGGCACTTTCTTCGCCATCTCTTCCCGCTCTTCCAGCTTCCTGATAATACGATTCCATATTCCGGGGGATTTGATAATGAATGACGAAACGCACATTCGATTTATTTATACCCATCCCAAATGCATTTGTGGCCACCATAATCGATAAATCATCAAATAAAAATCGTTCCTGCTGCTGGTTGCGTTCAGCTTCTGACATTCCAGCATGATATTTTCCCGCGGACCATCCTTTTCTCTCTAATAAAAGATGAATTCGGTCCACTTCTTTTCTTGTCGCTGCATAAATGATGCCCGCTTGCGATCTATTTTTTTCTATATAATTCAATAAAAAGCGGTCTCTATCCTCCCCTTTCACGACTTGGAAATGTAAATTTTCTCTTTCAAATCCTGTCATGACTACATTTTCTTTATCAATATGAAGGAGATCGCAAATATCATTTTGTACTTGTGGAGTAGCCGTTGCGGTAAGTGCTAGAATAACTGGTTTAGGCTTTATTTGATTGACTAAATTTTTGGTTTGCAAGTAACTGGGACGGAAATCATGCCCCCATTGGGAAATACAGTGTGCTTCATCAATAGCAAGGAAGGATATATGAATTTCTTTCAGAAGTCTTAAAAACGAAGGTACTTCCAATCGTTCGGGAGCAATGTAGACTAGTTTATAATTTCCGTTGTAAATTCCTCGAAGACGTTCATTGATTTCCTCGCTCGGAAGTGTGCTGTTTATATACGTAGAAGGAATCCCTGTTTTTTCAAGTGCATCTACTTGATCTTTCATTAATGAAATAAGTGGGGAAATAACGATTGTTATTCCGGGGAAAATCATCGCCGGAATCTGATAACAAAGCGATTTTCCGCCTCCTGTTGGCATGATGGTTAGAGTATCTTTTCCCTCTGATACTTTCTGTATGATTTCTTCCTGCCCATCACGAAATTGATCATAACCAAAATATGTTTGCAATACGTTTTTTGCTTTATTTAACAACGAAAGAACCTCCAAATTAGAGATAGTTTCATTATAGCAAATATACTAGGTGAATGAATTGAATAACATTTAATTATGACAGCTTTAGATTGATAGAAAATATATTTATGTTTATTTTTGGGAGTTTTTAAAAGTTTCATTGTTTAAAAAAGCGTTTTCATGGTAGCATTGACATATCTTATCTAATGAAACTGGAGGTAGCTTTATGTCGATTAACTACGAAAAGCTTCAAGCATTAAGTGATCTTTGTACTCCTTGGTGTTTACATACTGTCGGTACCCTTCGAATTGCAGATTATATTTCTGAAGGAATCAGTCATATTGATGATCTCGCAAAAGCAAGTGGGAGTGATGCTTATACGCTTCAGAATGTAATGCGTCATCTCGTAAATAAAGGTGTTTTTGAAGAAACGGAACCTAGTAGATTTGCACTTAACGAAGTATCGAGAGGATTACTTGAACCTGGTTTTAGGCCTGACTTAACTGGTATTTTTGGTAGAATGGCTTATGCATGGGGAACGCTTCCTACATACGTAAAAACTGGAGCATCCGGATATCATGAACAGTTCGGCCTTCCTTTTTGGGAAGATCTCGCAGCTAATCCCGATGTTGGAAAGAGCTTCGACGACCTAATGGGGATAGCTGGACACGGAGTTCCTGATCCTCATTTTCCAATTACAGGAGATTGGGATGCCGTCCAAACCGTTGTTGATGTCGGTGGAGGAACTGGAGCGATGCTAGCGGAAATTCTTCGTACCAGACCTCACATCCATGGTACGTTGGTTGATCTCCCCGGGACTGCTTCCAGGTCAGCTGAGGTTTTCCAGGATGCAGGAGTAAGTGATCGAGTTACAGTGGCTGGGCAAAGTTTTTTTGATCCCCTTCCTGCTGGTGCTGATATTTATCTATTAAAAAAGGTACTTGGGAACTGGCCGGACAAAGAGAAAAAGGAAATATTGCGTCGTTGTGCTGAAGCTGCTCATCCCTCTAGTAGAATCGTCATTATGGGTGGAGTTACGCCTGATGAAGAAAAACATCAATTAAGTATTGAAATGGTGCTGGTTGGCGGGAAGCCAATCGCATTATCTGAATTCCGCGATATGGCTCGTGAAGTCGGTCTGGAGATAACTTCAACACAGCAGCACGGCGGCTTTTTAGTCGAGTGTCAGCCAGTCTAAAAAATAAACGAGTATGGTAATCAAAACCATACTCGTTTATCATTATAATAAATCATTTATTTTAAGGTGTTAATCATGAAAAAAATAATTTCATATTTAATCGGCAAACTCGCTGGTGCAGGGTTCTCTTTTTCTATCTTCAATTTGTTCAATATGTTAAATGGATCCATATTTGATATGTATCAATTCTCCAAGAATGTATCTAGTCCTCTTTATTGGGTTGCATTTTTTGGATATGGGTTAATATGTTCAATTGTGATTGATCTTATCGTTAATAAAGTCTCCAATAAAGGCAATTCTACAAAAGTAATTCTATATTTGGTTGCTGGATTTTCGATTTTTTTCATTTTTGGATTTAGTATCTTTACGATTATCGCTGGCACAATTGGTGCTTTTGCTGCGCTCCTCTTTTATTTTGGAACAATGATTGCGAACAAAACGCCTGTATTTAAATATATCTTTGCCTTTGCAATGCCGATTCTATTTTTAACCATCATCAATGTTGATTTTACGGAAAAGCAGCAATGGTCCGAAGTAAAAAACGATACTTCCTACTCTGCAAGCTTTGACCTTTTTAATGGGGAGCAAAAAATACCTATTAATGCAAAAGAAGGGCAAACAATTTCTGTTGCAGTGGACATTAACAATGAAAATGGGGGCGGGCATGGCCAGCACGTTTTAAATGAAAAAGGAAAATTGCTTCCAATGTATGAATCCACTGATGATTATATAAGATTTAAAGCTGAATCGACCGGCGTTTATAATGTCGTTATAACAGGTGATAATTTAAGGGGAAGTTTTTTTGTTGATTGGAAAATAGAAGATTTATAGAAAATTAATCCACTCTAGTTCTTTCTAGAGTGGATTTTTGTCAATATTACTGAGCCAATTTGCCCTTATTTTCTAATTTCTGTTCTATCTTTCCTAACATATCTGTAGTCATTTTTTCTAAATCATAACTTGGTTTAAATCCCCAGTCTTCCCTAGCTGCTGTATCATCAATGGAATTTGGCCAGCTCTCTGCAATCGACTGGCGAACGGGGTCAACGGCATAATCTAGTTTAAAATTAGGCAGGTGAAGTCTAATTTCTTTTGCAAGGTCTTCTGGTTCTATACTCATTGCCGTAATATTATAGGCATTGCGATGCTTCAAGCGTGCAGGATCTGCTTCCATCAACTGGACGATCGCCTGTAATGCGTCCGGCATATACATCATATCCATATATGTTCCTCTATCAATAAAGGAAGTATATCTGCCCTTTTCAACCGCATCATAATAAATTTCAACGGCGTAGTCGGTCGTTCCTCCGCCCGGCGGTGCCATGTATGAAATTAATCCTGGAAAACGGACTCCTCTCGTATCAACTCCGAATTTCGTAAAATAGTAATCGCATAAAAGTTCCCCAGAAACCTTATTCACTCCATACATCGTTGTCGGGCGTTCGATGGTCACTTGTGGTGTGTGGTCTTTCGGAGTGGAGGGACCGAATGCCCCAATCGAACTTGGTGTAAACATTTGTAATCCTAATTCTCTCGAGGTTTCAAGGGCGTTCACTAGCCCTCCCATATTTACATTCCAAGCAACCAGTGGCTTAGCCTCTGCTACGGCTGATAACATTGCTGCCAAATGCATAATCGTATCAACTTCATATTTTTTTGCTAATTCCAACATTCTTTTGCCGTCTGTCACATCTAGAATTTCAAAGGGACCTGAGGTGGCTGCAACAGACTGATTTTTACGGATATCCGTCGCGAGAACATAATCCGCTCCATATAAACTGCGAAGTTTTATAACTAGTTCTGTTCCAATCTGACCCAATGCTCCCGTTACCATAATCTTTTTCATGAGACTTCCTCCAGATGTAGGTTATTAGAAAAGCGTAGGCGCCTGTTCATCGACGTACAGGCCCGCAGGATGCGGGTCGTCGACGTCGCCACAGGACGTGGCGGTTTTAGTCGACATTCCTTTTTGGCCTTTGACTGAGATAAAGGAAACACGATGAGTCCGATAGGACGAATCGATGTTGACTTATCGTAGGGAAAAGGACAAGAAGTTTGCTAGTCGATAGGCGCTGAAGCTAGACAAAGAAAAGTGAAAGCGCCTTGCTCATCGACAGGCCCACAGGATGCGGTGGTTTTAGTCGACGTTTCTTTTTAGCCTCTTACTTATCGCAGGGAAATGGATAAGAAACTTGCTAGTCGATAGGCGCTTTAGCCAGACAAAAATTTAAATAATTCCTAATTCCTTGCCAACCTTTTCGTATATGGTAATAGCTTCATCAAGCATTTCTTTCGTATGCGCGGCTGTCGGCATATTACGGACACGCCCCGTTCCTTTTGGTACAGTCGGAAATACAATTGATTTTGCGTACACGCCTTCTTCATACAGGCGTTTGCTAAACATTTGCGTTGTTTTTTCGTCTCCAATGATTACAGGTGTAATTGGTGTTTCACTATGACCGATATTAAATCCAAGCTTGCTAAGGCCCTTTTTCAAATAGTCACCATTCTCCCATAAACGTTCATTGAGTTCCGTACTTTCAATTAAAATTTCAATTGCTTTCGTTGCAGCCGCAGCATCCGCAGGGGTAACAGCAGTAGAAAATAGGAATGGACGGGATCTTACCTTCAACCAGTCAATTAATTCCTTTTTCCCTGCAACATATCCTCCAACGACACCAATTGCTTTTGATAAAGTACCTATTTGAAAATCAACCTTATCTTGAAGGCCGAAATGCTTTACAGTGCCAGCACCTTTTCCTAGGACACCTGAACCGTGAGCATCATCAACATACGTAATCAAGTCAAATTCTTCAGCAATCTCAATGATTTCAGGCAGCTTTGCAATGTCTCCATCCATCGAAAAAACCCCGTCTGTGATGACCATGATTTTATTAAAATGGCCGGATTCTTTTGCTTCCTTTGCTTTTTTGCGAAGATCCTCCATATCCGAATGATTAACACGGATAATTTTAGCTTTCGATAAACGACAGCCGTCAATGATGGATGCATGGTTTAGTTCATCAGATAAAATGGCATCGTTTTTATCCATAACAGCTGAAATTGCCGCCATATTACAATTAAAACCAGATTGATAGGATATTGCTGCTTCTGTTCCCTTGAATTCAGCTAGTTTTTCTTCAAGCTTATCGTGAAGCTTTAACGTACCATTAATCGTTCGAACGGCACCCGCTCCAACGCCCCATTCCTTTACAGCATTAATGGCTGCTTTTTTTAACCGCTCATCTGTTGCAAGCCCTAAGTAATTGTTTGAAGATAAGTTTATTTGTTTTTTTCCATTCAATGTAATGATGGGACCGTTCGCGCTTTCGACTGTTTCAATTTCATTATAAAGACCTTGATCTCGTAATTGATGCAGATTTTCCGATAAAAATTGATCCAATGTTTGACTCGACATTTACATCCCTCCGTTATGGTTAAAGTTTATCCATGTAAGCGCCTTATATACATGTGTCCACAGTGGAAATACACATCTATATTTGAAATACTGTTGTTATTTATAATATACCACATAACACAAAATATGTTCATATGAAAAAGACAAAAAATAAACAAAAAAAATAAACGGAATTTAACTCTATGTTAAATTCCGTTTACTCATTACTAATTATGCTCTACCTGCACTTTGACACATATTAATTTTATCTGCGGCTACTTTTTTCAGATTTGTAATCGCATCACTAAAATATTTACGCGGATCGTTTTGGTCAGGGTGATCAATTAAATATTTACTCAAGCCGGCGACAAAAGCATTTTTCAATTCCGTTGCGATGTTAACTTTGCAAATTCCCATTCGAATTGTTTCTTGAACTAATGCATCAGGAAGGCCGGAACCGCCATGAAGGACAAGCGGAATATCGACTACTTCACGAATTTCTTTCAATCGTTCCAAGTCCAGCTTTGGCTCACCTTTATATAATCCATGGGCTGTACCAATGGCAACTGCCAACGAATGAATTCCTGTCCGCTCTACAAATTCCTTTGCCTGAGCAGGATTTGTGTAAATGGCATCTTTTTCATCGACACTCATATCATCTTCAATCCCACTGAGACGCCCTAACTCTGCTTCAACAAACACTCCATAATTTGAAGCATATTCCACTACTTCCCTTAAATGGCGATATTTTCTTCAAACGGATGATGGCTAGCATCGATCATGACTGAACCTACACCCATATCAATCATTCGCTTAATGTCATCAATATTTTCATGGTGATCTAAATGGACATCGAATGGGATGTCATATGTTTTTCTAGCAGCTTCCATAATACCGATTAAAAATTCTTCTCCCATATATTTTACCGTTCCCGGTGTTGCAGCAAGAAGAACGGGAGATTTCATTTCCTCAGCCGTTTCTAGAACAGCTTTTGCGATTTCTAAGTTATGGATATTGAAGGCTGGAACCGCGTAATTTCCAGCTTGAGCTAGTTGTAATAGATTCTTTGAGGCATTTCCCATATTAGTTTTCCCCCTGGAAAGGATAGATTTTTACACCTTGAACAACGCGATTGATAACCCCAGTTGGAGATGGATTATCAGGTGATAGACCGCTGGAAAGAGATTTTTCATATGCTAAAGTTTGCGCAAAAATGATATTTGGGAATGTAAGCATAATATCTTCTTCCTTAGATAAAGGAACATTTATTTGGTAATCGCTGTAATTTTCCACTTCAGGATCTTCTATGCCTGAAATCGCCACAAGCGGTCCACGCTCTTGTTCAGTAAATAATTCTCTTAACATATCAAGGTCATATTTTCTTGTATATTCATGATTTGATAAATACAAAATGATCATAGTGTTCTTATCAAGAATTGATTTAGGACCGTGACGGAAACCAAGTGTTGTATCAAACATCGTTGGGAATTTTCCGGATGTTAATTCCAAAAATTTTAACGCCGATTCCCTTGATAGACCTTCAAAGACTCCAGATCCCAAATACACTAATTTTTGGATCGGCAACTTTACAAGCTGCGGAATTACATTTTTGCATGCAGTAAGCACTTCTTCTCCTGCATTAGCAATATTCCGAATTTTATGTGCAAATGCATCTTTATTCTTACTAAACAAATATAAAGCTGTGAGCATCATGGTCGAATAGCTGCTCGTCATCGCCAACCCTTTATCATTTGCTTCTTCAGGTAAAATTAACACGAGTTGCTCATCTGATCCGCGTTTCCGTTTTGCAAGTTCTCCTTCACGATTGCACGTAATCGTAATTTCATAAAAATCATCGACCAGCTTTTCCGCTAGTTCAACAGCCGCCACACTTTCAGGGCTATTTCCGGAACGAGCGAAGGATACAATAATTGTTGGGATATTTTTATCTAAAAAAGAAAATGGCGAGGACGTAAGATTAGTCGTCGAAATAGTTTCTACCTCCCAGCCCCTATCTCTAATTTCTCTGCGAATATAAGGATAAATCGTTTCTCCAATAAAAGCACTTGTTCCAGCACCTGTAAAAATAACGCGAGTGTGTTCATGCTTTGCTTGATCGCCTGTAAAAATTGTTCTATCTTTTCTTTTTCTGAGGAAAATTGCTCAATTGCTTTTACCCATAAAGATGGTTGTTGTTCAATTTCCCTTATCGTGTGAGATTTCTCCATTTTTAACCAACCTTCCTATTAGTTTAATTCAACTGAGTAAGTAAACTTATCTCCCCTTGCAATCGTGACTGTGTACTCAATTATTGCGTCACCTTCAAAGCTTATTCGGTTAATTAAGAGACTCGGCTCTCCTTCTCGGATGTTTAAAAGTTCAGCTTCCTTTTTGGATGTTGGAATTGCTGAGAATCTTTCGGTAGCTTTAGTGATGATCGCTTCATATTTATCACGAAAAAGAGTATACATTGGCACTCGTTCTAAATCATCTCCATGTAAATCGGGAAACCGGCTTTGAGGAAGATAAGATGTTTCATACATCATCGGTTCATCATCTGCGAACCTAAGCCTTGTGATTTTATAAACTTTCGTCCCTTCGCTTATTTCCATTTTTTTCGCGAGTTGAATGTCACTTTCTACTTCTTCAAAATCTAATACTTGCGATGATGGGACCTTATTAATCTTCTTCATTTCTTCGGTAAAACTATAAAATTTGAGAAGACTTTGATTAATGACTTTTGGGGAAACGAATGTCCCTTTTCCGTGTTGCTTATAAATCAGTTTTTCTTTTTCAAGTTCCTGCATCGTCTGCCTTACGGTTGTACGGCTTACATTATACATTTCACATAATTCTCGTTCGGAAGGAAGCCTATCATGATCTTTAAGCTCCCCTGATTCAATTTTGCCGATAATTACGTCCATTAATTGATAATAGAGAGGCAAACGGTTGTCTTTTTCAACCATCTTTATGTTGTCTCCTTAAAATAAAATAAATAATCTTGTCATGTTGTCATTACCAGTTGTCTTTATTATATCATGAGAAATTAAAAATTGAAGGGATTTTCTTTAAAAATTAAACCTTCTTGCAATAGCAAGAAGGCATGCAATTAAGAATGACTTGAGTGATTCACCAATAAATGTTCTAGTTCTTCGATCATAAGATTGGTTTGGCTAAGATCAGAGACCTTGCCATAAATTTCCTCTAGTTCATCTTCATATTTTTTAGCCTCAGCTAAATAAAGCTTCCCTAATTTCATTTGCTCTCGATACCGCGCTTCAATATTGGCTATTTCTTCTGCAAAAGCTTCATCAGTACCAGGAGCAACAGTCAATTCATACATATCAACGACTTCATCACCAGCTCTCGTTGGAAAATATTCATGTGGCTGCGTGCTGTCAAATACAGCCCAGCCTAGCTCTCTTACAACGACCATATCAAGGCTATTTGGGTCAAAACCACAATGGTAAATTTCAACATCATAGCCATTATTCTCAGCTTCAGCAGCAATTTTTTTCAATAATGTAGACTTACCCGTACCAGCCCGACCTTTTATAAAGTATCTGGCACCTAATCCTTCTGTAATATTATCTACAAAATCGACCGGTCCAATGGGCGTAGCCGCACCGAGAAAACGACGCTTAACATCCGAATCTTTATTAGCTGGAGCAACCGGCTTTTTAAATAAAGTAGAAATTAAAGACTTCGCAACATTATCCGCTAGATCGAAATTCATGTGATCTATATAAATCCGCTCCCATTCATCATGAACCTTAAGTCCGCTTTCATACGCCTTATATGCTTTAAGATACGATTGTTCGATTTTCAACTTTAGATCAATAACCTCATTTAATTCGTCTTCTAAATGCGCGGTTCTATCCGATTGGTCCAAATCAATGGTTTCCCACTGAGAACAAATCTGTTCTTTCCCTATTTCCCTAGGATGGTCACCATCCACGATGGCGAAATTGAGATTTCTAATGATCAATCCCTCAACATCATCTGGATTACTTGCCCTATGAATGATTTCCATTGGATAGTCATATTCATTCCATTTATTTATAAAATGATGAATGATATTAGATTTTTCCTTTTTCGACTTTCCTGATAAAATAAACACTCTTTCCAGGTCTGCTAAATTGCTATCGTATAAACTATAAAATCCTTTTGCGGTATTTCCCCCGGCAAAGTACCTCAAAATTTTCGCGCCCATCTATCGTCAACTCCCGTTGAAGAATCGTTCCTATTTAGCCTATGCCAACTAGCTTGGCAAAGTCCATTCCATTACAAATACCCATTTTTTCCATCTTCTTCATTATTTGAAGTTTGAAGAGAAGTATACAGAAAGTTTATATTTTTCTATTCATCAGGAGTTTGATCGAGTTGCGCATATTTGCATTTCTTGCAAAGCGTTTATTCAGACGCTTGCTCACCCTTTCACTATCTAATCAAACGTTTAATTAAACCCTTACCCAACTAAACAAACGTTTGATTAAATATATGACACTTTAATCAAACGTTTGTTTAGTTTTTTATCCTTATTTAACAATTTTATGTTCCGCTTGAAACGCCATGACGTCCGCTACGCTCGGAACAGTGCTTGCTCCTCCGATTCTAAGTGTAGCAAGAGCTCCACATGCATTAGCAAATTCTAATAGGTCAGTGTTTTCCATTCCATGCAAAAATCCATAAATAAGGCCAGCATTGAAAGAATCTCCCGCACCTGTAGTGTCAATTGGCTTAATTTTATATCCACTTGCCTTTGTAGCATTTCTATGGGCATCAATCATCGTAGATCCCTTTGCACCAAGCTTTACAACTACATTTTCGTGTTTTTCAGGTAAAATCTCTTCTACCTGACTCACATTGTCTAAATCAAAAATATTGATTATTTCCACTTCACTTGGAATAAACAGGGTTACATCCTCTATTAAGGAGAGAATTTCGTCTCGATCCCATTTTTCATTTGGATCCCAACCCGTATCAAATGAAGTCGTTACATTTTTGGAACGGGCTTTTATTAATACATCCTTCCAATGCTGCTTCATGTTCGTCTGTAAAAAATATGATCCGAAGTGGATGTGGTCGGCCTGGTCAAATATTTCTTCCGGAATATCATCTGGTCCAAGCTCGGAAATGGTTCCCATATATGTAAGGAGCGCCCGATCTTTAGAAGTCGATAGCGAGAACGTAACCCCTGTTTGGATATGAGGAGCAAATTTTACATAGCTTGTATTAATTCCTTTTTTCTTTAATTCCTCTACACAAAAAAGTCCAAATACATCATTACCAACCATACCTACAAAATAAACGTCCATCCCCAAGCCAGCTAATCCAGCAGCAGTAATACAGGATGACGATCCTAATGCTAAATCAAACGAATCCACTAATTTCTCTTGGTTCCATTGAGGCTCCACATTTTCGCCAGTCATGATCAAATCTACATTAATTTCTCCGATAACAAATACTTTCTTTTTTGTCATGTTCTTTCCCCCTAAACATTTATAAAAAAGACCCCCAATTGAATAAAAATTGGAAGGGACTTTTATTAATCAAACGATTAATTTATATGCTCGCCTCTTAGGTTAAATAATCCTCTTTGAATCGCTATTTTTTAGAACGTGGAGACATGCTTTTTCTTATAAAATCAATTGCTTCTCTCGTCTCATCAATGTGCTTTACGGTTTCTTCGTACTGTTGTGATGCGACACACATAAAAAGTATATCAATGGCATGCAATTGGGCGATACGCGATGATGTAGCGCCGCTTCTGAAAGTAGGTTCCCGCGTAGCTGATGTATAGAGACGAATATCCGCCTGCTCGGAAACGATGGATGATCCGTACTTCGTTAAGCTAATTGTATTTGCCCCTACTTTATTTGCCAATTCTAAAATATTCGCTACCTCTACCGTGTTCCCGGAAAAAGAAATGCCTAAGACTACATCATCTTTACCAAAATTCCCTACAACGGTCGCAGCCATATGAATGTCATTAAATGCTGTAGCATGTTTATTAATCCGCAAAAATTTTTGCTGTGCATCTTGGGCAATGATGTAGGATGCTCCAACTCCAAAAAAGTGGATAGAATTCGCATTTTCTAACACATGAATGGCCTTAGTCAGTTCTTCTACGCTTAGTAATTCCGCTGTTTCTTTTATCGTTTGAATGCTGTTCGTCGTCATTTTTTCAATAATCGTATATTTGGATTCATTCGGTTCAATATCTCGTATTTCTTGTTGCGGGGTCTTTTGTAAATCGCCTGCAATTCTTAGTTTTAGTTCTTGAAAGCCCTTTAAATCAAGCGATTTACATAATCGAATGACTGCAGCTCCACTAGTTTCGCTTCTTTTTCCTAATTCACTTGCAGTAAGAGATAGTGCATCTCTCGGGTTTTCCAAAATATACGCTGCAATTTTCTTTTCTGAAGGTGGGAGTTTTTCCAACATTTCAGAAAGCATGACCAAACCGCCCGTTGCAATTGCCATTATTTACTCAGCTCACTTATCAACCGTTTTTTTCATTACATGGAATTGGCGAGTAATTGTAAATCCCGTCTTTTTATAAAGATATCCTGCCGATGTTTTCTCTCCAGTCCATAAGAACCAAGCTCCGTGGAGACCTTCTGCTCTCATGCTTTGAAGAGCTTCATGCAAGAGAATTTTTCCCAACCCTTTTCCTTGTTGCTCTGGGTCTACTCCAAATGGACCAAAACGTTCTGGGATTCCTTCATATCCGCCATATAAACAAAAGCCTACCATTTTTTCCCCATCTCTAGCAACAAAAATTCGCTCCATCGGCAATCCTTGGATGATTCCCTCGCGTATAGCCCTTCCCCAATCAGGATTGAATACTTCATTAGCAAATCGAATGACCTCGTATAAATCTTTATCTTCTGCTTTAGAAAATGTATAGCCCTCTTCCATTCTTTGATTCTTCAATGCTATGACATCTTCGGGAACTTGATAACCTACAAGACTGCGGTCCATCGCAACTGGAGAATATAGTTTTTCAAATCCTTGTTTTTGTAAAAATTCATAAGCACCAGGATATGCTTCTTCGTCAATACCAGGCAATATGTAGTTAGGTGCATAGGAAGCGAAGAATATATTGCTTCTTCCTTCAGATTGTAAAAACTCGACAGCTTCTTTCATCAATTGACTGCCAATACCAGACCTACGATGGTCAGGATGAACAAAAAAGAATGGAATCCAGCCATTATCGGGTTCTAAGTCTGTACCGTACATCGGCAACAATCTTCTAACAGCATAAACACAACCGACTAATTGATTGTCTTCAAATGCTAATCGCATCCCTCTAGAGTCAAAATTGGCGTCTAATAATACGAGATTACGGAATCTTTTTTGATTAATCGGATCTTTATGTAGACTCTCATTCCATAAGCGAACGATTTCGATTTCGTCCCCTGATTGATAATAACGATATAAAGGCATTAAGCACACTCCCTACTTGTATAATAAATATGGTTCCTTTTGCTTTTGAAATTGGACTACTTGCTCCTCGCAAGATTCCAAGAAAACATTTGCTCTTCCATTTAAAATTAAGCTGCGGAGCCTTTTTGTCCCAGCTAATAAATCAAAGAAAAACTTCCCGTTCGGATATTCATTAAATTGAAAATCATTTGGATACATTTCAGCAATTATTTCCAATAAAGTCAGCCCTGTTTTTAAGGCATGTATTTTATGCCGGTCCACTACATGGATTTGAATTCCTTCACATACTGAATCTTTATGTTTTTGATAAGTTGGAACAAATGAAACTGGTCTTGCCAATACACCAGGTAAATTTTTTTGATTAAAAGCTTTTGCTAGCTTGTATCCATCTACGAATTGTGCGCCAACATATTCAAATGGTCTCGTTGTTCCTCTTCCTTCTGATAAATTCGTTCCCTCCACTAGACATGTTCCGGGATACAAAATACTCATATCGAGACCTGTTGTATTAGGTGAAGGCGGGACCCAAAAAAGGTTTGTTTCGTCATAATACATACGACGCTCCCAGCCTTCCATCGGGACCACCGTCAATTCGCAATCAATTCCAAATTCATGTTTATACAACAGAGCAATCTCCCCGACTGTCATGCCGTGACGATTTGGAAGTGGATAAAGCCCCACAAAGGAACGCACCTCTTCTTCGACTAAATTTCCTTCCATCGATGTTCCAGAAATCGGATTAGGGCGATCTAACACAACAAACTCTTTACCATGCTCAGCACATGCTTCCATCACATAGGCCATTGTGTAAATAAACGTATAATACCTAGCTCCAATATCTTGTAAATCAAAAACGACCACATCAACGGGATCCAACATATCCTTTGACGGTTTTTTGGAAGCCCCATATAAACTAAAAACAGGAATCCCCGTATATGGATCGACCGTTGATTCGACCGCTTCCCCTTCTTTCGCGTCCCCTCGAATCCCGTGTTCAGGGCCGTAAAGTGCAGTCAAATGAATATGAGGATGTTCAAAAAACAAGTCGATCGTCGGGATCAGCTTTTCATTAACGCCTGTCATATTCGTCAGAAGTCCAATCCGCTTCCCTTCAAAATGCCGATAATTCTTTTCAAGAAAAATATCAAGACCTAAACGCAAACTAGCACCTCATTTCTTGATTAATGGAAGGGGTCCCCAAACTATGGCAACCCCTTCATTAGACCGCAAATATTATTTTGATTCAGCCCAACGATCATATGCAGCTTGATTTATTTTTACTAATTCCTCTACACCCATTTTATTTAAGGTACTTACCGCTTTATCCCAATCTCTGAAAGGTGTTTCACCTGATACAAATTTTGCTTCCATTTGCTCGATATAACTATCGATATCCGGCCTTAGTGTATTGATCCGTTCTTGTTCTTCTACTGTTAAATATACTTGAGGAAATGGAAGTTCTGCATGTGGTAAATATTCGTCCTCAACCCAACCTGCAATCGTATGGATTGTCGGATTGTCTTCTTTTAAGAAGAACTCCTTATCAATGACCATCGGAACTGCTGATCCTGCACCAGGTGCATCCTGGGCATTTGCTTGTGTCGTATTCATGCCTTCCGGAGCGAGCAATTGCCAAGCTGATTGAGAATCATCCACCCATTCCCAGTTCTTCCCTTCAACACCTAAACGAGCCAAAATGGATCCTTCTGGTGAGTACATATAATCTACCCAGCGCATCGTTGCTTCTGGATATTTGTTTTTATTCGTAATGGCAAATCTTCCTCTTTTTATTTCAGAAAACTGAGTCACTACTTTTTTATCAAAATTTGGACTTGTTAATGGAGGTAGCAATGGATATTTTGCAGCTTCTGTTACATCTGCAAAACCAATCATGACAATTGGCCACGTTGGAAATACTCCAACCTTATTTTCAGCTCCTTTTGCAACATATTGCTCCCAAGTATGTGAGAAAACTTGAGGATCCAGTAATTTTTCATCATATAAGCGCTTTAAATATTCGAGATACTCTTTATACCCGTCTTGGATAAAAGCAAATTCCACTTTGTCGTTATCTACCATTAACCCATTTGATTGGTTTATTCCAAATGCTGGCAATAAATTATATCGCAGCTCCGCAATGCTTGAAGCAGATAAAGGAATCTCATCATCTTCCCCATTTTTATTAGCATCTTTTTCTTTAAATGTTTTTAATAACTCATAAAATTCACCGGTTGTTTGTGGTCGTTCTACACCTAAATTTTCAAGCCAATATCCATTCATCCACATTAATGGAGTCATCGAATGGCTTAAATTATCAAGGCCCGGCAATGTATAAATATGCCCATCTGGCGCCGTAATAGAGGCTTTTAAATCTGGAAATTGCTCCATGATCTTTTTTAAGTTTGGCGCATATTGGTCGATCAAATCTTCAAGTGGGATAAGCAATCCTTGTGAACCATAGTCTACCTCTTCTGCTGGTGTAAACATTCCTCCAAAGAAAACGTCTGGGAGCTCTTGGCTGGCAAAGGCTAATTGCTTCTGCTGCTGAAATTGATCAGAAGTAGAAGTTTTAAATTTAAAATCCATATTTGTCATTTTATTCATTTCTTTAAAGAAGCCCATTTCACTCCACTCAGGTTGTAGTGGTGAACTTTGCCCCATCATTGTTAAAGTAATAGGTTCATTGACAATTGGATAGCCTGTATTATTGAAATTTTCGGGTGGTGCATCCTTTTTTGTACCAGTTTTTTCTCCGGACTTACAGCCTGCTAAAAGCGTCCCTAGCAACAAGAATATTGTAAAGATAAACATGATGGATCGATTTTTATTCAATTCGCTTCTCCTCCCAAAGAAAAATGTTAATTTGAACTTCCTACCTTGCAATAAGAATAAAGTTCACCTCACTCTCCAACAAAAAGTAGCTTTATTCTTTAATAGACCCAATCATCACGCCTTTTAGAAAATACTTTTGCAAAAATGGATAGATAATTAATAGAGGGGCTGCCGAAACAATCATAATTGCATATTTGATAATACTGGCAATTTTAGCCTGTTCCCCTATCGCTTCAGGATTACCACCTTGAATCATAAGTTCCGCTGTCATTTCTTGCTGTATGAGGATATCTCTTAAAAATAACTGTAATGGATAAATATCTTTATCTGATATATAAATGAGAGCATTAAAATACGAATTCCAATGCCCTACTCCATAAAACAGCGCCATGACCGCAATGATAGGAGCTGATAATGGTAATACAATTTGGAAAAAGATCCTAAATACTGAAGCACCGTCTACCTCGGCCGCTTCCACCAATCCTTTCGGAATTGTCACTTTAAAAAAAGTCATCGTGACAATAATATTCCATACAGAGGCAGCATTCGGGATGACCATTGACCAAATGGTATTGATCATTCCCAAATCTCTTACAAGGAGATAAGTAGGAATTAAACCACCATCAAAAAACATCGTGAAAATCAATAATCCCATGATGATTCCTTTTCCTACTAAGTTTGAACGCGAGAGTGCGTATGCACACGGAAGGGTTACAGCCAAATTTATGAAAGTCCCTAGAACTGTATAAAAAATCGTATTGCGATAACCTATCCAAATATCCTTACTTTCAAATACACGTTTAAAGCCTTCAAAGGTAATATCTCTAGGAATCAACCACATTTTCCCCGAGTTGACATAGCTTGGATCACTGATGGAGGCACTAAGAATATAAAGTAAAGGGTAAGAAATAATGATGATAAAAAACCATACTACCAGCTTGTTACACAGATCGAATATACGATCAGATTTTACTTCGTTTATCATGACAATCCCTCCTTTACCATAAACTTGTACCTGTTCTTCTAGCGAGTCTGTTAAAAATGATCAGAATAATCAAATTAACGACTGAATTAAATAGACCTACCGCTGTGGAATAACTAAATTGTCCGTTTAAAATACCAATTTCATATACATAAGTTTGTATGACTTGAGAAGACTCTAAATTTAGAGGATTTTGCATTAATAATATTTTTTCAAACCCCACAGACATAAAATTTCCCATATTTAAGATTAATAGAATGACAATCGTAGGAAGGATCCCTGGAAGATTAATATGCCAAATTCGCTGAAGCCTTGTAGCACCATCGACCTTTGCCGCTTCATGAAGCTGAGGATCGATTCCGGCAAGGGCAGCTAAGTAAATAATCGCGCCCCATCCAAGGTTTTGCCATTCTCCAGAAAATACATAAATCGTTTTAAACCAAGCTGGACTTGTCATAAAATTAATAGGTTCAAAACCTAATAGCTTGAGAAAATTATTAATAATCCCCGTTTGCGGATCTAAGAAAGCAATAATCATACCGACAAATACAACGACTGAAATAAAATGCGGCGCATAGGTAATCGTTTGGGCAGTCTTTTTAAAACGACCATCACGCAGCTCGTTCAGTGAAAGGGCCACGATAATGGAAACTGGAAACAAAACGAGTTGATACAAGTTAATGCCAAGGGTATTTAAAATTAAGTCCCAAAAATAATAGGAATCGAAAAATCGTTGAAAATGCGTAAATCCAACCCAATCGCTTCCAAAAATCCCTTTAACCGCAATAAAGTTTTTGAAAGCAATTTGCACACCATACATCGGATAATATTTAAAAACAAGAAAATAAACTAAAGCAGGTAAGAGCAGGATATAATATTGCCAATCTTTCTTAATTTTCCTAATCTTCTGATTTTTAATTTTAACATGCTTCACCCTATTGGCTACAATATCATTGGAACCATGTGCCGCAGACGTATTTTGCGTGGCCATTTTATGAAAACAACCTCCTTTTCAATGAGGAGACTATGAAAGCCACAATCCCCTCATTCTCGATCCAATTAGGGTATTAAAGCTCATACCCCGGCAATGCCCCACCTTTCCTCACATTCGTTCCTCTAGGGAATTTTAAAGTCTGAGCATATTTTGTACGATTGACACAACCTCTTACCGTTCCAAGCGCTTTATAATAATCGTAATATCGGAAGGAAGAAGAGTTCATGATGAACCAATAATGTGATAGGGCCTCCAAATAAGTATCGAATTCATCTGATACATCAATGAATAAATCGGGATCATAGCCCTCCATGTCTTCCCAGTTCTCACTGTGATAAAAGCTATAATAATGAGCTGGAAGACCTTCTAAATCAAATCCAGGAAGTCCGGCCTTTAATTGTGCTGCCTGGACGATTCTATAGCACATGATATGGTCAGAATGGATGCTATTTTCCCAGTGAGTAATGACAACATTCGGCCTTAGCTTTCTCATTAAAGTAGCAACATGTGTAATGATTTCGTCGTTAAAAGTAAGTTCAGCATCTTTATAGTCCAATGTGATCGTGTTAACACCGAGTACTTCAGCAACTTTTTCTGACTCTCTAATTTTCTGCTCACGGTATTCTTCTACTGAAACCCCGGGAGGATTCCCTTTTTCTCCAGCAGTCAAATGTAAAAAGGTGACATTATGTCCTGCCTTTGCATATTTATGGGCGATTGCCCCCGCTTGAATTTCTGCATCCCCACAATGAGCTCCAACTACGACTAAATTCATCCTCTTATCCTCCTCAAATACCTTTTTTTTATATTAATCTAGTAAGATTAATCGACCGTATTGTCAACGCTTACAACAAATTGAAAAAGACTTGCTTAGCTGCTATTCCCCGCCAAGCTGACTTTTTTGTGCTTTTAAGATTGCTTCTCTTAAAAATCCATCCGTTTCTTGTAGCAATTTATCTGCTTCGTTAAAGGATACCTCACCTAAAATCATCAAAATGGCTGGTTTTACCTTTTGATTAGTAATTTTTAAAATCCTTTCGGCTTCCTTCATTGAAACTCCAGTAACATTTATGACCATGTTACATGCTCTCTCCATTAATTTTTTATTACTTGCATGAAGATCAACCATAAGGTTGTTATACACCTTACCAAGTTTAATCATTGAAGCGGTAGACAGCATATTTAACACCATTTTTTGAGCCGTCGCTGCCTTTAGTCTTGTCGAACCGGTTAACACCTCCGGCCCTACAATCACTTCAATTTTATAATCAGCATATCGGCTTATTTCCGCATCATTATTACATGAAAGAGCTACTGTTGCAGCACCTAAGTTACGGGCATATTCTAGTGCCCCTATTACGTAAGGTGTTCTGCCGCTTGCTGCTATCCCAACAACAACATCTGCTTCGCACAATCCTCTTGCTTTTAAATCGTTCTCTCCCTCGTCATTACGATCTTCAGCTCCTTCAATAGCTGTTTTTATTGCTGTATCACCACCCGCAATAATACCTTGAACCATTTCAGGGGGTGTGCAAAAAGTAGGGGGGCATTCTGATGCATCCAAAATTCCTAGCCTGCCACTCGTTCCAGCACCTATGTAAAAAAGACGGCCTCCATTTTTAAATGATTGATGTATTACATCAATTACTGCTGCAATACGTGGCAATTCTTTACCTACTGCCTCCGCAACAGAACGATCTTCGGAATTCATAAGTTTTATAATTTCTAAAGAAGACATTTGATCGATACTAATTGTATTTTGATTTATTTGTTCCGTTGTTAAGTGTGAAAGGTTTTCTTGCATTCATACCCGCCTTTCTAATGTTGTCCATGAACAACTCTTATATGTTGATTTCATTATACACCACAATCGCCCTATTATGAAATATAAATTTAAAAATATTAAAATTTAAATGAATTTTTATTTCAACTCCTTACAAAAAGAATCCCAATAGTTATGCTTAAAAACAGCTAAAAACTACTGGGATTCTTTTCTATGAAGGTAAATTTTCACTTCTTCCATCAATGGAAATATTTTGTTTCTCAGCCTTGCTTATTCGGAGCCACAACACTCCAAATCCAATAACCCCACCTAAAGAAATCAATGTACTTACAAGGTACATTGTATTTGGTCCTAACTCCTGGAACATCCAACCTCCAAAAACTCCGGCGATGATTCCAGAGATGCCTCCCCATGTAAGTGCATAAATTGCTTGCCCGCTCGCCCTCAATTCCACAGGAACAAGTTTTGCGGTTAATGTGGTCCCTATATAGTAATAACCACCAAAGGTGATGCAATGAAGCATTTGAAAGAAAACAACTTGCATTGGTCCAGTCGCAATCGACATTAAGTACCAACGGATGACAAATAATAAACTAACTAATACTAAACAGCCGAACATCGTCGGAGTATGCCTTTTTAAATATCGATCGAATAATAAAAAGACAGGTACTTCAAAAATAGCGGTCAAAAATGCCGACCAGCCAACAAGGACAACGGATCCGCCTAATTGGTTAATATAAAGAGATAAAAATGTATGATTGATAGAGTTTGGAACTGAAATCAATACACCCAAAAGTACAAAAACTAAAAAGTATTTATTTCCTAATAGTGCTTTTCCATACCCGCCTTTTTGGATTGATTTCGTCCCTTCCACTTTACCCCTAGGTAATTTCAATCCGATTAAGATCGTCACAATAATCATGACACTATACAAAATCCACAGGTTTTTAATTCCTACTATACCTATAAGAGGTCCGGCTGCCACTGCCATCAATGCCCAACCGAGTGAACCCCAAAGACGGAACGTACCAAACTTATATGGCGTTCCTTCAATCGTGTTTAAAATCAAACTATTGCTTTGCGAAAACAATGGCGTTTGAAAATTAAAGAAAAGCAGCATAGCTAAAAACACAAGAGGCAGGGTACTAAATTGGAAAACAATTTGGACTACAATGATATTTCCAATTAACATGATGATGAGGATCCGCTTTATATTTTGCAGGCGATCACTCCAATAACCCCAAAAAGGATTGGCAAAAATTGAAATGAAGGGTCCTCCTGCCAGCAACATCCCAATCGTTACTGCACTAAAGCCTACCTCTTGAAAATACAATGGAAAATACGACATTAAAACAGCAAGCGCTCCGTAAAGGGAAAAATTAAAAAGTTTTACTACTAATAAAGATTTATCTTTAGCCATTTACCATACGATGTCCTTTCTTACCTCTATATCAAAGGTGTTTTCTCATAGATTGTCAGTTTCTTACATCAAATTTCCACTGCTTTTCCTGTTCTAGCAGACTCATAAATTGCCTCAACCAATACTAGTGCTCTAAGCCCATCTTCTAATGTGCTCTTAGGCTCATCTTTCCCTTTTACACAATCAATAAAATGTTTTACTTCATATGCATGTCCTTGTTGCAACTCATCATCAGGGGCAGGAAAACTCCAGCCTTTCGTCGATACTACATGTGGTTTTAAGCTTGATAATTCTTCAACTGACTTTCCATAGCCCGGGTGACTGTGGACACGAAGTCCACCAGCATCATGCGTCATACTTACATAAGCTGTTCCTTGTTTTCCGAATACCTCTAAACGGACATCCATTCCACCAGTTATCGCCCAACTAATTAATAGTTCAGCAATACCACCATTTTCAAAACGCAAAATAACAGCAGCTGTATCCTCTGAACCATTTTTGCAGTATTCGTCCCATTTCAATACACCCATTTCGGCGTACACCCTTTTAACCTTGGATCCCATAATCCATTCTAATGTATATAAGCCGTGAATTCCCATATCAATTGTAGCACCGCCGCCTGCTAGTTCTGCATCCCAGAACCAATCACTATGGAATGGACCATTATGGATTTCATTTGATCGGAGCATTATAATGTCTCCCAAACCGCCTTCATCAATTATTTTTTTCACTCGGACTAATGCAGGTTTATATCTCATGTTTTCACCGTAAACAGCCATGACGCCGTTTTTATTGGCAGCATCTACGATTTCTTTCGCTTCTTTCGTATTCATGGCCAAAGGTTTTTCGATTAAAAAGGGCTTTTTAGCTTCGATGCATGCCATCGCCATTTCGTAATGCAGATGGTTAGGAGCTGTGATATCGACACAATCAATATCGGGATCTGAAACTAATTTACGCCAATCGTCCGTCCATCTTTCAACACCGAATTCTTCAGCTACCGTCTTCGCATTTTCGATGCTTCTCGATGCAAACATTCCAATTTCGATGTCAAACATTTGGTAACCTATCGCATGTCCTTTTCCCATAAAGCCAGTTCCGATGATTCCAACCTTTACATCTTTTTTACTCATTGTATCACTCCTTTATTAAGGTAATATTTGAGCAGCAGCTTGATCCAACACGACGACAAGATTCGGATGCAGTTGCAAAACGGATGCTGGAACATCTTTCGTTACAGGTCCTGCTAATGCTTTAACAATAATATCGGCTTTGCTTTCTCCTTTTGCGAGCAACACAATTTTCTTAGCCATCATAATCGATTTAATTCCCATCGTAACGCCCTGCTTCGGAACTTTATCCAATGAACCAAACACAGATATTTTCGACTCTCTTGTATGTAAAGCGATATCGACCACATGAGTATTTGTCTCAAAAGCTGTTCCCGGTTCATTAAAACCGATATGTCCATTCAACCCAATCCCGAGAAATTGAAGGTCAATCCCACCGCATTCCTCAATCCTTTGATCAAACTGAGTACATCTTAGTTGTAGATCCTCTTGTTCAGAAATATCATTTAAAAAATTTATTTGATCTTTCCCTAATTGAAGTGGTTTGAAAAACTGTTCTTCCATTCGAAAATAACAGCTTGCTGGATCTTTACTAGAAACTCCAACATACTCATCTAAGTTAAAGGTCGAGAACTTCGTTTTATCGATTTTTTCGTCTAGTATTTTTTTTACAAGGCTTTTATGGAAGCCAACTGTCGTGTTTCCAGTAGCAAATCCAATCGTTGAATGAGGTTTCTTTTTTAATTGGGCGAAGGCGATATCCGCAGCTGTATCGTCAAATACATTTTCTTCGAGTATTAGAACTTCCATCGTTTTCCGCCTTTCTTATAAACATTCTTGATTTAGCCAAGCAATACTTGCCGCTCCTAGCAATCCGACATCATTATGATTCAAATTTGTGATCGTAATGCCTTTCAAGCTGTTCCGAGCTACTGGCAGGGCATGTTCATTCACATACTGTCGAATGTTTTCAATTAAGGACTTATTATTAAACATTCCGCCGCCAAAGACTAAATGCTCTGGGTTAAATAAATTGACAATATTGGTCATTCCAATTGCTAACCCTTCAATAGCCTGATCTGCAATGATAGTTGCTAAAGGGTCTCCATTTTCGGCCGCGTGAAAAATAGTACTTGAATGCAAATGTCCTTCTTGATGATAAGAACTTAAAATAGAATTAGGATACATTTTCAAGCCTTCCAAAGCCTGCTTGATCATCCCGCCGCCAGAGCATATCGTTTCTAAATAACCATCTCCAAATCCTTCTTTAATCTGCCCGATATACATATGCCCCACTTCGCCTGCATAATTTGTACTCCCTCTAAACAACTCGGATTTTTCTACGATTCCCATACCAATTCCTGTACCTACATTGACATAAATGAAGTTTGTTGTTTGCCTGCCTATCCCCCAGTTCATTTCGGCTAATGTAGCGGCATTGACATCATTGTCCAAATATACAGGCATATTCATCTTTTCGGATAGTAGGTTGGCAAGAGGAACTGGTGTAGATATTGGGATATTGATGGCACTTTCCCAAACTCCTTTTTCAGCATTGACGTGGCCAACTAAACCAATTCCGATTGCTATTAAACTATCAGCATTTTGAGTAAAGTCATCAATTGATTCAATGATGGCAGTAATCGCCTTTTCCTGAGAATCAATATTCATCCGATATTTTTTGCTATTTACAATTGTCCCAGTTTCAGAAACTATCCCTATTTGTATATTTGTTCCACCTACATCTACCCCGAGGACCGCTTTATTCATGTAAAACCGTACCTTTCCCAATTAATAAAATCGCCCCAAAATTATGTTTCAATAATTTCAGGGCTTTCTTTAGTCTTGGATGATGTTTTATAAAGTTACAGAAGTGGATGTCGCTAAAGTATCAAGTTCTTCAGCTGAAACCTCTTCTCCGCGTTTATCAGAAAGATAGATTCCATCACTAATCAACATTGTTTGCAAGGCAATTTCTGCAGTTGGCAATAACTCCACCCTGCCTTGAAGTGCTGCAATCCAATGATGCTGAGATGAATCGTAAGCGTCCTCATTTTCTCTTAGATTATGCCAACGATAATCCATTAAATCTAAGTTTACCGTACTATCCATATCTATATCAGAAATAGTAGAATGGAAGCTAAATTGATTTTGCGGACCCTCACCAAATACAGGTAAGCGAATTCCTCCCTTTGAACCTAAAATGCTAGGACCTTCAAAACCGCCTAAATGAACAGACCAAGACTCGATTATATCAAGCGTAAGGTTATTTTTGAATTTAACGAATCCTAATGCCAACTCTTCGACATCAAAGCCGCTCTCCTCACGTCTTTTTGGATCCATATCCATCTCTTGGTACACTTTTCCGGAAATGCGAGTTGGGGTCGGTAAATCTAGCAAGTAAAGCATTTGCGCAATATGATAGACTCCCATATCAATAAGTGCGCCGCCGGTAGCAGTTTCTTTTTTCGTGAAAAATTTCGTACCATAGCCGTCAACAAACGGACGATTTCTTCTTCTAAAGCCAGTTGAGCGAGCATGATAAATATTCCCTAGTTTTCCTCCATCAATCAAGGCTTTTGCCGCTTTTGTTTCTTTGCGATAAATAGTTCCTAACTGAATATGAAGCATGTTTCCAGTTTCTTTTGCCGTTTCGACCATTCTTTTCCCATCAAAATATGTACCGGCAATTGGCTTTTCACAATATACATGTTTTCCTGCTTCTAATGCAGCAATCGTCATTGGAGCGTGGAAATTATTATGTAAGCATACATCCACAGCTTCAATATCATCTCGACTTAAAAGCTCACGATAATCAGTGTACACACTTGGAATATTGTATTGTTCGGCTACTCTTCGCGCTTCTTGCTCATTTACGTCACATACTGCTACAATTTCCGCATCTGGAATGCTTGCATAGTTACTTAAGTGTGATTTTCCAATTTGACCTACACCAATAACTCCAATTCGTATCTTTCTCATCATATCCCTCCAATTTTATTCATCAATCAATCTTATAGAGTTGCTAAAAGACGTTTTACCGTTCCTAATATCCATTCCATCTCAACATATTGATTCTTATCAGCATTATATTCAATGCCCCAATACCCATCAAAGCCATTTTCTTGCAGCATACGAATTTTATCTTGCGCATCCTCCGCTACGGCCGTTCTTGCATCAAAATGCGTATGACATACCCATGGAGCTACCATTTCATCGCCTTTTTCAGCCTCTTCTCTCCATCTGCCAATATGAAGGAGGATTCCAAAGTTCGGATGATCCACCGCTTCAGCGATTTTCTTCATTTGGACAGGGCTCAACGAAGGTCCAATATGATTTTCAGGTCCAACCATATAGCCATTTTGTGCTCCGCGCTCGCAATATTCTCGGTAGTGTTTCACGATATATTCGAACTGCTCATCAGTCATATTCATATCAAACGCAGGATCATTGCCGAATACGCCACCAGTGTCAATACGCACGGTTTTGGCGCCGAGAATTTCCGCAGCATTAAGATGGCCAAGAGCATTTTGGTAAAGTTGTTCACGCTTGTCTGGATCGGCATCCCAAATATGTGCACCATCAACTGCATAGTTGATTAATGTAAGACCTTTTTCATCCATAGCTTCGCGTACTTTTTTCAAGAATTCTTCATCAGGCACTCTTGAAAAATCTGGTTCACCAATAGTAAATTGCCCGTTCCAAATATCCACTGTGTCTAATCCATAACGATATTTCACTGACTCCAAATACCCGAAAATATCCATTTTCCCCTCTAGAAACGTGTTGAAGAAAGAATAACCACCAATTGAAATCTTCACTTTTAAAAACCTCCCTAGACTTTGCTTGAATTAATTATTCCAGTGGATGAAATAATTAACCATATTATATCATTATGGTCGAATTAATCAATATATTACGAGAATTGAAACAACCAAAAATCACTGGATTGTTTTTGTTCTAAACATTTGATGAAGACCAAGTGTTGCAGCTCCGATGGCTGGTCCATAGTCCTTCCAAAAAGAAACTTTGACAGTCGTTGGCTCCTCCGCTTCTTCATATTGATCAATAAGTGTAATCAAAAGGTTAGAGAGTTTCTCATTAGAAGCAACCCAACCACTAATGATCAATTGCTCAGGGTTCATCAATTGAAGAACATTGCCGCAATATTTAGCTATATTCTGCATTACCTTATCTAAATCTTCCTTAAATGGCTCTTTCCCTTCCAAAGCAAGCTGAACATATTTATCGATAACGGCTTCTGGTTCATCATGTTTAAGATCTTTTGGATATTGCGTTTTCAACCTTTGGGCCAATTTGTCGATACCATAATGATAAAAGTCTCCGATTTTTCCAGCCTGATTTGTAGCACCTCGATAAATTTGATTATTAATAACGAAACCCGCTCCTATACCATAATCAACGAGAATGTAAGCAATTGTTTGCTTTCCTTTTGCCGCTCCACTGAATCGTTCCGCAAAACTTGCTGCTTCAATATCGTTTACTAGATGGATTGGGATATCAAACTTCTCAGTCAGCAATGATTTTAACGGAAAATCTCTAATCTGTAAGTATTTTGACCCCAATACTGTTTCTTGGATTTCATCAAGTATTCCAGGAACGGAAATACCGATCCACTTAATTAAACTACGATCCACACCTTGTTTTTTAATGAATGCTTCTATTGTCTTTGGGAGCTTCTTACGCAAAGATTCTTCCCCGATAAAACTATCGAGCTTATTCATTGAAATAACTTCTCCGCGCAAATTCAGCAGAACAAACCTTGAAGATGCTTTTGATACATCAACGCCCACAACAAAACCGTTATTGGCGTTAATATCTAGCATTGTCATTTTCCGTCCAACTCCGGAACCAGACGTACCTGTTTCGTGAACGAATCCCTCATTCATGATTTCCTCTACTAATACAGAGACAGTAGTTGGACTTAGCTTTGTAAGCCTCGCTAGCTCCACTCTTGAAATCGGACCATGTAAATAAATAAGATTTAATAAAAGGGATTTATTGATCTCCCTTAACATCTGCTGATTTCCCCTGATTTTCATACTACACACCTTCTAAAATATTTTATGTAAAATTATTATGATTATGGGAGTTTGTACTCTTATTATACATGAAACAGGGAAATATTAACTTCTTCGTTTGGAGTGGAATAGTAACAATGGTAATTAGTTTGTGGAATTCGTGAATAAAGTTGAAATCGGAACAGGAATTGATGAAAGCTTAAAAAAACAGACCCACATGAGTCTGCTTTAAAACTCCGCTCGTATTAAGTTATGCAGCCTCGGTCTCAATCTTAGGATTCCCTGCTGATTTTTGGCATGCACTCGGTTTGTTAATAAAATGACGTGAAGCTGAATTTCTGGATCGAACCATATGCTAGTTCCGGTAAAACCAGTATGCCCATATGATGAATCAGAGAACAGGTCCCCACAAGATAATTTTGGACTTTTCATTTGCCAGCCTAAGCCTCTTCCCTCTTCATCAAATGGTGTAAAATTCCGTTTAGAAAGCGCCAAAGCCGCTGGTGATATAATCTGCTTTCCTTTAAACTTTCCGCCATCTTCAATCATCTCGGCAAAATTGGCTAAATCTTTCACCGTAGAAAATAATCCGGCGTGTCCACTTACTCCACCCATTGATTCGGCGTTTTCATCATGAACGATGCCATATTTGTAATCATTTTGTTTTTCACAGAATTCCGTCGCCGCAAATCGCTTACGATTAAGATTGAGGTTAAATCCTGTTTCATGCATTTCTAATGGAGTTAGAATTTCTCTTGAAACATAATTCGCAAATGGTTCGCCTACTACTTTTTCAATTAATGAGGCAAGTAAAATAAAGCCTAAATCACTATAAACCACTCTTTCACCAATGGGATTTTCAAGTTCCTCGTCACAAATTTTTTCAATGATTTGTTCCGTATATAATTCATCTTTGTAAAATGGCCTATGCGCAGGCAAACCAGATGTATGCGTCAGCAAATGACGTATTCTTACCTCCTCTTTGCCATTTTTACTGAACGAAGAGAAAAAATAGGAAATGGAGTCATCCAGCCGTATCTCCCCTTTATCCAATAATTGCAATGTGGCCGTCATGGTTGTTACAATTTTCGTTAATGAAGCAAGGTCGAAAACCGTATCCATTTGCATTGGTTCCTTCGAGGGAGCGAGAGTTCGATACCCAACAGCCTCTTCTAAAACTGGATTGCCTTTATAAGATATGTATATCGCAGCTCCTGGAATATTTTCTAAATCAATTTCTTTTTGTAAGAAACGAATGACTTTTTCTTTCATTTCAACACCACCTTAAAGCTGTTTTCGATATTTCCGATATTCTTTCCAAATTTGATAACCCATTTTTCCATAAAAATCAACAATAGTCGTCCAATCAATAACAATCTTATTGATTCCTCGGCTGCGCAAAATCGCAATACCTGCCAACACAGCAGCTAAGCCATATCCATTCCCTCGCTCTGCGGAATCTACACCTACCGACCCGATTCCCCCAAGAGGTTCGGAAAACAACGGCGCCCAGTACACATTGTTATAGATGACTGGAGAATGTTCATCACTAATCCGACAAGAACCAATGATTCTTCCTGCTTTCTTTAAAACAACAAATTCTCTCCCTGTACCGCCCTTTTGAAAATAGCGAATCGTTTCATACTCCCATCTGCCTGGAAAAACGCGATTCATAAACGTTAACATTTCACCTTTATCTTCTAATGTTAAAACCTCTATTTCTACTCCATCAAGCGCAGGCATTTCTGATTTCACCGATGGATCATAATTTGCAAGCAAATCATATTCATTTCCTACATACTCATAACCTTTTTGTTCGAACCATTTTCCGCTTTTTTCATATTCAGCTGGAACACTCGGAAAATAGTGCAGTGGATCTCCTCCCAGTTGGATTTCCTTTGCACCATCCGCCTTTAATGCCGATTCCGCTTTTTCTACCAGCAAAGAACCTATTCCCTTATTTCGTTCATTCTTATTAACGACTAAAACTTGAATCCAGCCAACATCAGTAGGCATTGGTACTGGCATAGGATCTTGCCAACGTTTACTAATGATAAAACCAATTACGTCATCGTCGTCATTAACCGCCATCCATGAGCCTGGAAGAAACACATTTTCATCTTCGAAGCTATTTTGCTTAAATAACTCTTTCCGCATTGGAAATTCTGCTGAAAATTCACGGTTCCATAAATCTACTAATTCATTTAATCTATTAATATTAATTGGAATAATCCTCATAAACTACCTCCAAATTTTCCTCCGTTAGGCGGAAGTGTGATTGAACCAAGAATGACCGCCCGTTTAGCTCCTGTTGCCTTTGGAACGTTTGCCGATTCTCCATTCATTGTTTCATTACCTAAGATCGCAAATGCAATCGCTTCCTTTGCTTCAGATGAAAAGCCGATGTCTTCTTGTGTTAATACGGTGATATTCGGCATTATTTCTCTAATCATCTGTAATAATGTTTTGTTATATCCGCCTCCACCACCAACAATCATCTCATCGACTTCTGTTTTCGGAAAAATAAACTGCTTATAAGAATCCGTAATCGATAGTGCTGTAAAATAGGTAGCCGTTGCAATCAGATCATCAGTAGGTAAATGGCCGTAAGTCTGAAGAATTTGCTTTGTAAATTGCGAGCCAAATAGTTCGCGGCCTGTCGATTTCGGTGGTGTCATTTTGAAAAAATCAATATTCAACCACGATTGTGCAATATCTTTATGTACATTTCCTTTAGATGCCCAAATCCCATCTTGATCAAAAGGTTCGCCCTTCAATATTTTACAAAGCTCATCTATCACCATATTCCCTGGCCCTGTGTCAAAAGCGACAATATCATCCAAAGTTGCTTGTTTCGGGATAACGGTTACATTTCCAATCCCACCGATGTTTTGCAGCGCTCGTCCCTTTGAATTGCTGCGGTATAATAGATAATCTGCATAAGGAACAAGGGGTGCCCCCTCTCCACCAGCAGCCATATCCATCGATCTGAAATTCGACATGACTGTAGTGCCAATTTCATAGGCAATAATAGCAGGTTCACCTATTTGCAATGTCGATTTTACAAGACTTCCATCTTGTTTTGGTATATGATAGATCGTCTGCCCGTGTGAAGCAATGAAATCAATATCCCTTAGCGACACATTAGATTTTTTGCATACTGCTTTTACAGCATCTGCGAATAAATAGCCTAGTTTAAAATTTAAGCTACAAACTAAAGCTGAATTAGAATCCTTCACATCCATGCATTGTAATATTTCTCTCGCTACATCCGCAGCAAAGGGCAATGTAGTAAACTCTAGCAAATCGACTTTGGTATTTAAGCCAAATCCTCTTAATCTCACTAGTGCTGCATCAATTCCGTCAACAGATGTCCCTGACATTAAACCGACGGCGAGCTTTTCCATACTATATTCCCTCTTTTAAATATAATTTTGCAGCCGACAAAGCTCCAATAGCAGGCGTAGCGTCATTTCTTATGTATTCCACATTGCCAACAAGTTTTTGTAGAGTTCCTTCAAATTCCGCTTTGACGTATGGGTTTTTTTCTAATAAAGAGCCCTTGCACCCAACTTTCAAAGGCAGTTCCAGTTCTAATTTATTAAATAGAGAGTAAGTCTGCTTTGCGAGTTCAACGCCAGCATCAAGGAAATATCTTTTGGCGTTTTCATCTCCCCTCTCAGCTTCCGTAAATAGGAAAGACGAGACAGAAGCAATCTCCCCTTTAGGAGCATTATAGATGAAACCTTTTAGCCCATCTGCCGAAGTGATTCCTAATTCTCGCATTAGCCTATGAGAAAGTGGAGAATATGGCAGTCCCTCATCGGCTTCTTTCGTTATTTTCCGAAAAGCTTGAATGGCAATATCGTAGGCGCTTCCATAGTCTCCTAAAATATGCCCCCAACCACCCGAGTAGCCTTCTTTTTCTCCATTTCTTCCATAAGATATGGAGCCCGTCCCAGCAATCGTTAAAATGCCGTTTTGATCATCCAATAGGGCGTGATAAGCAAGGACAGCATCATTGACAAAAATTACAGGGATGTTCGTTTTATCAGAAAAAAAAGCTTCAAACCGTTTACGATTACCCTCTGCTTCAATTCCTGCCACTCCAGCAACTATGGCTGCACATTTATTTCCAAATTCGTTATACAAACATGCTGAGGCTGCTTCCCAAACGTTATCCAATGCTTCACTAAAATTCACATTTGGATTACCATAACCCGTTTCAATTTGGAATAATATATTTTTATTAGAATCCATGATTAATCCAGTCGTCTTGGTACCGCCTGCATCAATTCCAATTGTATAGGACATTCCCATCCCCCTTGCAATGAAATATTATTTCTCGAAATGTATTTTTAGTATAAAGTTAAATTTCACACATAATTTTATCTTCGAATAATGCATGAATCAACAGAAAATTAAAATAAGGCACAAAGATTGCGCCTTGTATTGTATGATTATTTATTTTCTAATTCGGACAGCCTGCGGTTAAGATTCTGGAGTTCACGTTCGATTCCTTCCAATTGTTTTTCTAATGGATGAAGATTGCCTTTAACAAATTCAAGTTTTTCCAAATCGTGCTGTAGTCTCACATAATCCGCTTTGAGATCCTCTATCTTATATTGAATTTCCTTTTTGGTCATGTTTATCACCTTCTTACATCCAGAATGGTAAAATCATAACATACATACGGAAAGTTATCGAAGAAACTGGAGGTATATCATGAATAAACCACATCCCATTACCTTTAATGAAATTTTGCAACTAATTCTTCCTTATTATGGTTTGCATGGCGACTCAATATCCTTTATTCCTTTTGGTGACAAATCTTATAGTTATAAAATTCGCTGTCTCAACGGGAATACCTTTTATTTAAAACTTTTAGACAAAAAGCTACAGAAAGAGGCAATTGCGCAAACTGAATATTATTTACCGTTGTTGACGGAATTACATGAAAGAAGTTTGTATCCTCCCGCCATTTATCCGATTTTAACGAAAGATGGACGAGCTAAAGTAGAGTTGGACGAGATTGTTTTAATCTTATTTCCATGGATTGATGGCTCTTCATTGGCTGATTCTTATCCTTTAAATGAAAGCTATATACGTGAAATTGCAAAACTATCTGCAGAACTGCATATGATAACAACTAACACCCAACTTCCTAGAGAGTCATTTAATGTAAATTTTTTAGATGAACTCTATACTTATATAAAGATACTTCCGCAAAAATCCGCATCACTAGAGCTTAAAGCGATTATTACCACAAAAGAAACAGAGATCATTTCGCTCATTGAAAAAATAAAACAGTTAGCCAGCACCTTTGAAACCAGTCATTTCAAATTTGTCGTATGCCACGGCGATTTATGGGGTGGAAATCTCATCCAGTCTTCATCCGGCCTACGGATAATTGATTGGGAATCAGTTATTTCAGCTCCAATGGAACGAGAATTGGCTGGATATATAACACAAATGCCATTCGTCTTTATGGATGCTTATTCAGAAAAAATCGGAAGTAGAATCAAACCCAATATAGATTTGCTCCGTTTCTTTTCTTTTCGATCTCAACTTCACAACCTATATAGTTGGTTAAAAAACCTGCTCATTTATGAGTTGGACAAGGAACAACAAATGAATGATATCGATATGATTAAAAACCATTGCTTAAATCGTTGGGAAGGCCTTGAAGAAGGATTACAATCACTCGAATTCCATTTTAATCAGAAAGAGGGAGAATGATGAAAGCAATATTAGTGGAAGAAAACTCAAAAAATCTTTTTATCGGAAAAGCAGACATGCCTCATTTGAATAAAAATGAGTTGCTCGTCAAAGTAAAAGCCACCGCGTTAAATAGAGCTGACCTATTGCAAAAGCGTGGTCTATATCCTCCTCCACCAGGTGCTTCTCCTATCCTTGGCCTTGAAATGAGTGGAATGATTGAAGAAGTAGGCGAAGATGTTACAGGTTGGCAAAAAGGAGATCGTGTATGTGCACTTCTTCCTGGGGGAGGATACGCTGAATATGCAGTGATCCCCGCTGGAATGGCGATAAGAATTCCAGAAAACCTTTCTTTTGAAGAAGCAGCAGCTATTCCGGAAGTATTTTTAACAGCCTTTTTAAATATGTTTTGGTTGGGAAAACTAAAAAAAGGAGAGACAATCTTAATTCACGCTGGAGCTAGCGGAGTTGGAACTGCAGCCATTCAATTGGCGCGAGAAATTGGAGCGAGAGTAATTGTAACGGCTGGAACAGAGGAAAAAAGATCATTATGCCTCTCCTTAGGAGCCGAAGTAGCCATTGACTATAAAGAAGGTCCTTTTCATGAAAAAGTGATGGATGCGACATCAGGCAAGGGAGTCAATGTAATTTTTGATTTTATCGGAGCTCCATACTGGGATCAAAACATCGATTCCCTTGCCGCCAATGGCAAATTAATATTGATTGGTACAATGGGAGGCTCAAAGCTTGAAGACGTCAACCTTGGAAAGCTGCTTTTTAAGAGAATTCAAGTCATTGGCACTGCCTTGCGTTCACAGCCTGTCGAGAAAAAAATAGCCTTAACAAAAGATCTTGCAGAATTCGCTTTGGCAAAATTTGAAAATGCTCGTTTAAAGCCAATTATCGATCGCATCTGGGATTGGGAAAAAGTGAATGAAGCACACTCGTATATGGAGCAGAATAAAAATGCAGGTAAAATCGTGCTGCGAATTTCGTAAAACTTTCTAAAAGGGATGGAGAAATGGACAGAATAACCAAAATCATTAAACGTTTTTTCATCGAGCGATTTCATGACCAGTCCGCCCAGATGGCTTATTATTTTATGCTGTCCATTTTCCCTTTCCTTATATTTGCCCTATCACTCGTTAGTTTTCTACCTATACGTGAGGAAGATGTTCTTAGTGCAATTGAGCCATTCGCCCCTAAAGGAAGTTTTTATTTAATAAAATCTAACATCTTGAGTATCATTGGCCAGCAACAAACGAAAATTGCGTCATTCAGTTTATTAGCAGCTTTTTGGATTGCTTCCATGGCAGTGCAATCGCTCGTGCGCGCCATGAATGATGCTTACCAAATCGTTCGAAAAGAAGGATTTTTACTTGCATTAGGAAAGGATTTAATTTTAACATTAAGCCTAATGATCACATTGACGTTTTCCTTACTCGTCCCGATTGCTGAAGAAATTGGCCGAGTGTTTCTGGCGACACATGTTGAATTGCCCCCCTCTTTTTATAGATGGTGGTTACTATCAAAATGGGTCATCGGTTCCATTTATTTATTCTTCTTTTTTCTGTTTCTTTATAAAGTCGTTCCAAGTACTAAAGTCAGCTTGAAAAATATTATTCCCGGAGCTGTATTCGCAACAGTCGGATGGCAAAGTGTATCCATTGCCTTCTCCTATTACGTGTCGTTTGCTGCAAGCTATACAAAGCTCTATGGACAATTGGGAAATATTATTATCCTGATGATATGGTTTTATTTTACGGCGGCGGTTCTTCTTATTGGTGGTTTATTGAATGCTTCTTGGATAAATAAAAAAGTGTAAGCGCCTTTCTCATCGACCTACAGGGCTGCAGCTTAATAACTTCAACAAAAAAAAGCGTGGAAATCCTTCTTCGATTAACGTGAACTATTTTGAATTAATATAGTAAATTAGATTATCAGTCCATTCATCAAATTCATAAATAAAACCTTTTCTAATACATTCAAATTGCATTCCAACGCTTTCTGCTAATTTTATCGAAGGAGTATTATCGAGATTAATGTGTGCTTCTATACGATGAAAATTTAGCTTTTTAAAAGCAAGAATTATTGCTGCTTTTACAGCTTCCTTCCCATAACCTTGTCTCCAAAATTGGTTATGAATCGTATAACCAAATCTTGCCCATTGAAAATTATCCCTTATTATCGTAGAGAAATCTATTGCACCCAAATGAGCATTATCTTCTTTTCGAAAAACGCCAAATACATATACTTTGTCATCTGATGCCATCTGTTGATGGTTATCTACCAATTCTCCAAACCATTCTTCAGTACAAATGCTCATATCTAATTTACCGTCATCATATTTGTTCTGTGAAAGCAATCTATTATTATATTGAGTTAACCAATTTAAATAATCTTCTCTGGTATATGGTCTTATTATTAATCTTTCTGTCTCTGTATTGTAGTTAAACTTACTCAAACAAACACCCCACAGTAATTTTTAAAAAGGCTCTACTCTCTATAAAATTTTGAAAAAGAAATTTATCTATAATCTTCATGGAATGTTAATAAGGTACAGGATAAGCATCTACAAGGCAGTTTACCTGTAACTTTTCACTATTTCTTTCAATCGTTAAGGTAACAGTCTGATTAACAGCTTTTTTGTTTAATATTCTTTCAAATGATTCATACCCTACAACTTCTTCTTTATCGAATTCCATTATAATGTCTTTAGGTTCAATCCCGGCAGCTGCAGCTACTGAACCTTTCTTCACCTGTAAAACTCTGGTTCCTCTAGCCCCCTCATTAGTTGTATGTGTAATACCAATCCATGCTTTCCACAACTTTGCACGAATATCTTGACCAGTTTCATAGACACTCTTCAGATTTTCTAAGAATTGACCTGTACCAAACAACATATTTTCCTTTGTAGCTTGAGACATTTCACCCAAAAAGGAAGCCTGATATTCAATGCTCACCTTAATACCATTTTCAACTTCCCATAATGAGGTAATAGTCGTGAAGTTCCCATCAAGGCTTTGGAGTACGAAGCGTTTCATGGAATCAATTTCTGTAAAGATACCCTCCGATGTTGCTCCCCAGCCATGATTCATATAACCTCTTCCACCTACACGAAAATCTAATTCCGCATTTTTTGTATACCAACAGTTTAAAAGCTCAGGCTTAGTCAAAGCATCCCATACTTCCTTTAAGGGGGCTTGAACAACAATTTCTCTTTTAACGGAATCCTCAGTCTTGTTCATCTCGATATTCTCCTCTTTCTACATAATCTTTTAGACTTACGAGTTGATCATCAAGTAGTTCTCCGATGTATTGAAGCATTTCCTTGTAAGCTATTTGGAGAGAATTAGGATTAAGCGAATAGATACGATACTTCCCTTGTATTCTCTCTGAAATCATTTTTTCCTCCAATAGAATATCCAAATGCTTCTTTATCGCTGGTTGAGAGATATCAAATGCTTCAACTATCTCCTTTTGGGTTTTGTTTCCTTGCTTAAGCATACTTAATATTCGACGGCGGGTAGAATCACCAAAAGCCCGATAAAAATCTGGCATTGTCATTCCCTCACTTCAACATATAACCTATTAGTTATATGTAGTATATACATTTGCAATTGTGTCGTCAAGACTATTCTGAAAATAATATAGTTGAATATCCTTCAACTAATTTAAAAAAAGGTCGAGGATTCCCCGACCCGTTTTTTTAAACTTGCAAGTTCTGTTTCGGTTGTTTATAAACCTCTTCATCCAATTCTCCGGTAATTTTCCCTGTCAATACTCCAGCCGTCATACTTCCACTTACATTTAAGGCTGTTCTTCCCATGTCAATTAATGGTTCAACTGATATTAATAATCCGACAATCGCAATCGGCAAATTGAGTGCGGATAAAACGAGCAAGGCAGCAAATGTGGCTCCCCCACCAACTCCAGCAACTCCAAATGAACTAATCGCAACGATCACAATTAACGTAAAGATGAATGCCGGGTTTAATGGGTCAATTCCTGCTGTAGGAGCAACCATAATAGCAAGCATTGCTGGATATATACCCGCACATCCGTTTTGCCCTATAGAAAGACCGAATGAGCCGGCAAAGTTCGCAATTCCTTCAGATACTCCAAATTCCTGGTGCTGTGTTTTTATATTGAGTGGCAAAGTCCCTGCACTTGAACGTGATGTAAACGCAAAGGCAAGTGCCGGCATAGCTTTTTTGACGTACGTGACTGGATTTTGCTTAGCAAGTGCCAATAGTAAAAGATGGATAAGAAACATAATAATCAGCGCTACATAAGAAGCGATGACAAACTTTCCAAGCTTCACAATCGCAGAATAATCACTCGTTGCCGTTACTTTAGCCATCAACGCAAGAACACCATATGGAGTCAATCTTAAAATTAATGTGACCACACGCATAACTACGGTGTAAATCGTTTCTATAATCTTCGAAAAAAAATCAGCGTGCTCAGGGTCTTTTCTCCGGATCCCTAAATAAGCAATCCCAATAATCGCAGCAAAAATAACAACTGCAATTGTTGAGGTTGGACGCGCCCCCGTCAATTCCATAAATGGATTTTGCGGAAATAAAGTGATGATTTGTTGTGGAATCGTCATATCTTTTACATCACCGACAGATTCTTGAAGCTGCGTATTTCTTGTTATCTCCGCTTCACCTTCTTCAAGCTGAATTCCTTCAAGGTGAAAACCTAAAGCAGTGGCAATTCCAATCGAAGCTGCTATTGCTGTTGTTCCAATTAAAATTCCTATAACAAGAGCACTAATTTTTCCAAGATTACTCGTTAGCTTCAATTTTGTAAAAGCTGAGACGATTGAAATAAAAACCAATGGCATGACGATCATTTTTAATAAGGAAATATAACCGCTACCTACGATATTGAACCAATCCAAGGTCCCTTTAGTAACATCGGAATCCGTTCCATAAGCTAAGTGTATGGCTAGACCTAAAACAATCCCGATACCCAATGCTGTAAATACTCGTTTTGAAAAGGAAATATGCTTCTTTTGCATTCTAAACAAGAGAAATAATAGCAATAAAAAAATGGCGATATTAATAATAATCAAAAGTGTATTCATCAAGAATCCCCCTATTAATAGATTCCATTGCGGTCTAGAAAACCTTACTTTTATGATATTCCCTTAATATGGTTATCATAACCTGACAATTGTAAAACTATGTTATTGGTTTATTACCAATCAGATATGGGGAAAGTATAGAAAATAGTGAAAGGATGTTAATTTATGCGCTTTTCTAAACTAATACGCTTTGCGATTAAAGCCGCTCCTGTCGTGTATCCTCTAGCGAAGGAATTATTAAAGAAAAGAAAAGAACAAAAAAGCAGTAAAAGCGTAAACAACAAAAAAAGAGACCAGTTAGTGTAGAAAAAGTTATCCACACTTTGGTCTCATTTGTTTTTGCTTAGGTAATTATAAATTGGAACTTTGCAGATAAATTTTAAGAAGACAGTTCCCGTCTAGCTACAGCGCCTAGCGCCTAGCAAACTTTCGGTTTCTTCCTACGATAAGTCAACATCGGCTCGCCACGGCTCACCGTGATTCCTTTATCTCGTCAGAACCCTAAAAAGTTTGTACGTCGCTAAACAGGCGCTTGCGCTTTTGTACTTATACTTTAAATTGTCTAATCAATTTATCTAAGTCAACAGCGATGGTAGAAAGCGATTCGGCATTTGCCGCAATTTCCTGCATCGAACTAGTTGTTTGTTCAGCGGATGCTGCTGTTTCTTCAACACCTGCTGATGCTTCTTCTGATATCGAAGCGATATTAGATATTGAAGCATTCATTACATCTGTACTGCTTGCGATGTTATTCAGATCCTGTGAAATAATGTGGATTTGATTAACGACTTGCTTAATGGAATCTGTAATCACTTCAAACGTGCTGCCAGTTGTTCTAATTTGATCAGTTCCAAGTTCGACTTGAACAAAGCTCTCATTTAATGAGTGAACAACTTCACCGGTTTCTTTTTGAATCGTAGAAACAATTCCTGTAATGTCCGAAACTGAACTTGCAACTTGTTCAGCGAGCTTCTTCACTTCCCCTGCCACTACAGCAAAGCCTTTTCCGTGTTCACCTGCACGTGCAGCTTCAATCGCAGCATTTAAAGCCAATAAGTTTGTTTGTTCAGCAATGTCAGATATAACTTTTACAAGTTGAGAGATTTCTTTGGAATGGCCTTCAAGACTTTGAACCTTTCCAACAGCGTCTTTTACATTTTCATCAATCAATTTCATTTTAGAAATTGATTCTGTCATCGCTTCATTCCCTTTTTCTGTTAACTCTAATACTTGATTAGAAACTTGGCTTGCCCTTTGCCCGCTCTCATTAGCATTATGGATATTAGCAGTGAGCGATCCCATTGATTCCACTAAATCAGAAGCAGATTGTGCTTGTGTTTCAGAGGCAATGGAAAGCTCTTCCATTGTTGTTGCTACTTGTTGACTGCCGGAATTTACTTCCATTGCAGAATGGCTGAGTTCTTCGCTGCGTCTCATGACGGTCTGAGAAACGTTGCCAAGCTCCTGTACCATCGACCGAATTTGAACATTCATATCGTTTACAGAATGAATCAAAACTCCCACTTCATCCTTCGATCTCGTCTTTAGCTCATCGTTGCTTAAATCACCTTCAGCGATTAGGCGCATACGATTTGCAACTCTGACGATCGGTCTAGATATAGAATTTGCTGTCATAATTGCGATAACGATTCCAAGTATGAGAGCCACTATACCAATACCCGCACTGATTAGTGAATTTCTATCTCCTGCACTTATCACTTGCTTAGCATTGTCTGTTATATTCTTTTCTTGTTTTTTGGATAGTTCTTGGAATGAATCCCTTAACAAAACACTTAATGGCTCGATTGTGTTTTTAAAATTATCCCGGGCTTTTTCACGATCAGCCATAAACTCATTAAAGATCATATCATTGATGGCAGTTTCCCAATTATTAAGTCTGTCTATAAGTTCTTTCGTTTCTTTTGTAGAAGAAACAGCTAATAATTGCTTTTCTAACTCTGTACTTTCGGTAGTTGAATCTTCAAATGCACGCATGTAAGGTACTTGACCAAGTAAAAGATAAATACTTAAATGAGATGTCCTCTCCGCAATGTTTACACTCAATTTTTCCGCCAAAACGAGTACAGGCAATTGTTCTTCAATTACTTGAGTTGTTTGCTTATTCGTTTGGGTTGAAAAAAAATAATTGGAACCGCTTATAATTAATACAATAGCGTTTACAATTAAAAAGCCTCTTAATATTTTCCCTTTTAAGCTCTTCATATCCCCACCGTCTTTCTGCTCTCTTATATCTACTGTATATTTTCTATTATCGGCAATAATTCAAAATATTTTAATACTATTTTCCTATTTTGCTAAAATTTGTTTATAATTTCGTCAATTTCCAATTAGAAGAGTTCCATTTACTGCATCAAGATGAGCAGAAAGACCTAATGGTAGACTTAAGGAAGGTTTGCAATGACCAGCTTTTACATTAAAGATGGTTGGTTTTCCTATCGGAGCAATTATTTTTTCAAAAAGATCTTCTATTTGAAAACCATCTGCATATCGTTCCGAGGAACATTCCGTCCATGTACCTAAAACGATTCCTGAAGCGTCAGATACTTTCCCCGCCAAGACAAGCTGCGTCAGCATTCTATCAATGCGATACGGCTCTTCTCCAACATCCTCTAAAAATAATATTTTTCCCTTCGTATCTATTTCAAAAGGAGTTCCAAGTGTACTCACTATTACAGATAAATTTCCACCTGTCATCATACCATTTGCAAACCCCGGTACTAGACAACAAGCTGGCTCACTTTCAGGATTCTCTAATCTCCATTCAAAAGGGAATTTTGTCAAAGCAGAATACAAAGATTGTATGGTAAAATCTTCTGCATCAATTAAATCGGATGCTGGCATCGGCCCATGAATAGTTGGTAAGTGGCATTTTTGTTGAAAAGCAATATGTAGAGCAGTGATGTCACTATATCCAACAAATAATTTGGGATTCTTTGAGATTGTTTCATAGTCTAGAAGCGGAAGTAAATGCAAGGACCCATAGCCGCCTCGAAGACAAAATATAGCTAAAATGTTTTGATTAACAAACATTGAATTCAGTTCATTTGCCCGTTGTTCAGGAGTTCCCGCTAAATACCCTCCATAATATTCGTAGCATGTATCGCCAATTTCTACATCAAAGCCCATCTCTTTTATTTTAGAAACCGCTAGTTGCAGCCGTTCCTTGGTCACAGGTCCCGCTGGAGCAGTGAGCCCGATTGTATCCCCCTGTTTGAGAGCATGGATCTGTTGTAATGCCAATGTTATGCACTCCTTTGTTAATAATAAATGGCCCTTATATGTTGTTTTCCGTTCCCGTCACATAGCTCAATCTAAAAAAGAAGCCACCATATGGCTTCTCTTAATATTTATTCGACCAATGACGCTTTTACTCCCTCCGGCTTGAACCAAATATCTTTGAAGTCGACCCAGCCTCTTGAATTCATGTGAACACCTTGTACAGAAGGGTGAAAAGCAGTTCCGAGTTTCTTATGGACGAGGAATATGACTGCATAATGTTCTTTAATAATGTGTTCAATTTCTAATAACTTATTTTCTCTCAAGCTTGCTTCCGGTTCTTGGAGTACTTCGTCTATTTTTAGATCTACTTTTTCCGCTAATTCATCTCCTAAATGAATGCGCAAAAAACTGTTGGCATACTGAAAATCATGAATTTGTGAAATTACTTCATCTCCCAACAGCACCTCAAATAATATACAATCCGCACGTTTAATCAACTCAATCTGCGCCATTTCATCCCAGTTAACGACGTTCACCACTAAGTTAATTCCGAATTTCAAGCATTCATCCTTTAACCAATTCGCATCCAGTTCATGCCTTTCATAACAATATAATTGAATCGGTTCTCCTGCATAACCCGACTTTTGGAGAAGAGGTTCAACTTCAGATGAATTATGTTCTCGATCGATTACAGAAGGAAGTCCTCTTAATTGAAATCCATTTGACGGATACAGCCGTGGCTCACCTAATACCGAAATCATTTTCGATCTATCGATTAACCGATGGAAAGCTTTCCGAAAATATAGACTTTTTTGCGGGCCATTTTTCAATAGATTCATCGTTAATAAACTGCTGCCTGCATAGATTTCTTCCTGTACCTTCCATGAATCATCTTCGTAATTAGCGCCTTCATCATGATTAACTAGCAGTTTTTCAATATCTTGTTTTTCCAAATTTAATATTTTTTCGTTATTAGGCATTCTAGAAATTTCTATCCTGTCTAATTGCGGTCTTCCGAAAAAGTGAGAAGAAAAGGCTTCAAGGATACAAGTTTTCGATGTATTTTCTACCACTTTAAATGGACCTGTACCACTAGGGCAAATAGGAAATGCTTCATTCGGCATATCCGCAGGAAGAATAGACATTGGGGTATAAGTCAAATTACTTAAAAACAGATAATTGGGACTATTTAAGTTAATCTGTACCGTAAAGTCACTATGAATGATCATATCTTTTATTTGACGTACTAACCATTTATGAGGTGTGTTACGTAAACGATTAAAGGTATAAACAACATCTTCAGCTTTAAGTTCTTTCCCATGATGAAATAATACGCCTTTCCGTAAATAAAACACCCATTTCGTTTGATCTTTATTAGTCTCCCAATGATGTGCGAGCATTCCTTTTAATTGATTAGAAGATCGATCGTAATCAAGCAATGTGTTGTATATTTGGCTTGCCATATGGGCATCTAATTCATAATAAATGCATGCAGGGTCAAGTGTCGTAATCGGCCGAAAAATAGGGAAACGGAGAATTTCAATTCGGTCATCTTCGTTATCTTCAACGTTATAACCAAAGTAATCAGATAACCATGCCATAATCCGTTCTTTTACATTCGTTCCTTCTCCATATAGTTGAATTTGTTCAAGAGCTTCCTTTAACTCTCCGTCTTTAACAAGCTGGACAGCTTTGTCATACAAGATATCTTGGAGCGATTTTTTGAAAGTTAATGTAGAACGGTTTCCTCTCCCTCTCCCAGGGATAAATTCTACCCAACCTAACTGCACCATTTTGGTAACGATTAATTTTGCATTTCGAGTCGTACAGAACCACAATTCAGAAAGGGTATCCATTGAAATTGGATATGGTTCATTCTCTCTTGTATCTGTAAACGATCTCCATAAAGCAATAAAATCATTTGCCAACATATGTACACCCCCTTTTATGAGCTATAAGGTGAAAAACAATTCCTTTCCCTTTCGCCTTTTTTATGTTTAATCCAATATACCATGGAAAATAAATCGTGGAATAGGTATTTTTCGTCTTTAAGTGGAAAATACATTTAGAATGTATACCATTTTTAACCTCTGCCATTCTTATTACAATTGAATTAACAAAACAATGGAGGAGAATAAAAATGATTAACTTATATTCTGAAGAAAAAAGAATGGAGCAAGAAGAAAGGGAAAGACGACGTATCGCAAATCAAGCATGGATGCATTCTAAGAAAAAACATAACCGACATTTAAAAAGTACTTTTAAAGCATTATTTGATTTATCGAGATTAAAAAACTTTACTTTCAAAAAGCATTCCCGAAAAATATTTGATTCTTAGCGTAACACGGGAGAAATTTATCGAATATTTCCGGGGAAATATGACGAAACAACATATTTATTGCCTTTATGATGAAAAATGCTTCTGACTATAGAAGCATTTTTTTTATTTTTTATCAAAAACTATTTAGCAATATCAAATTTCAGGAGGATATGAATGAAAGCAACAGACGTAATTGTACAATGTTTGGAAAATGAAGACGTCGAATACGTCTTTGGCATTGTTGGGAAAGAAACTTTGGACTTTATAGAATCTCTTTCAAAATCTAAGCAAATCACCTTTATTCCCGTCAGACACGAACAAGGTGCAGCATTTATGGCAAGCGCGTATGGAAAATTCTCCGGTAATTCGGGTGTTTGCACTTCTACCTTAGGTCCAGGGGCAACGAATTTATTAACCGGGATAGCAAGTGCCTATCTAGACTATTCCCCTGTTGTTGCAATCTCAGGACAAGCAGGACTCGACAAACAGCATAAGTACTACCACCAGCTCATTGATTTAATAAAATTATTTGAACCAATTACAAAGTGTGCAATTCAAGTTTTAGACAATCAATCGATTTCAGAATTGATACGACATACCTTTCGTACTTCAAAAATGGAGAAGCCAGGACCAGCTCTTTTAATTATTCCTGAAAATTTGGCAATGGAAGCTGCTCCACCTAAGGTAATTCCCATTAATCCACAGCCAAGTACCCAACCAGATCATTCATCAATTGCTGAAGCAGGTAAGATCCTTAACGAATGCCAGAAACCATTTGTAATCGTTGGAAATGGAGTTATACGTCAAAAAGGAATCGAACAATTTATTACTTTTATTGAAAATCTCCAAGCACCTGTCACCCACTCTTTTTCAGCGAAAGGGATTGTACCAAAAAACTGCCCCCTTAATTACTATACTTTTGGATTCGAAGAGAATGATCTTGTTTTATCTGGAATAAGTGAAGCAGATTTGTTAATTGTCATTGGCTTTGACGTGGTTGAAAAACTTCCAAAGGATTGGAACAAAAACAAAATACCGGTGCTTCACATTCATGCACAACCAGCCCTTGTGGATGAATTTTATCCAGCCAAAGTGGAATTGATTGGTAATATTCACAGGTCTTTAAAAGAAATGAATGGACAACATATCCAACCAAAAAATTGGACGCCTTCAGGAAATTTAAAAAAGAAAATCGAGCAAACTTATCAAATTAACTTTAGTCAAAAAGAAATTTCTCATTTGTCTTTAACTACAGAAAATATTTTGCACATCATCGAAAAAGTATCAACTGAACATACGATTTTAATATCAGATGTTGGCGCACACAAAATATCCATTGCACGGACCTACCAACCACAGCAAGCTGGAGGTCTTCTTATCTCAAACGGGTTTGCATCAATGGGAATGGCCATCCCCAGTTCAATCGGAGTAAAATTAGCTCGTCCAAATGACACCATCATTTGCATTACAGGTGACGGTGGTGCGTTGATGAATTTTGCAGAAATTGAGACTGCGAAACGCCTTGGCCTCTCCTTCATCATCATTGTTTTGAACGATTATGTATTAGAGCTTGAAAAGCAAATGATGAATAAGAAATTCGGTACTAGCTTTGGTGTTAACTTCGGAAATCCCGATTTTGTTCAATTAGCGATGAGTTTCGGAATTAAAGGTGTAAGGCCGCAAACTATTGGCGAATTTGAGGAATTATTGAAATCTGCCATTTCTTCTAATGAGCTTATCTTATTCGAGATTCCACTTTCCCAATGAACATAGAACAAACCTTAGACAGGCAGGAGAGGATTTGAAAGACCAATTGATGTAGTGTTTGGTAGTCGAAATGAAATGTATTAATAGTCCTTCAGGTGGTTTTTATCAAAACACTGGCGTCATTTGGAAAATCACAAAACAAGCTTTTTAATACGTTTGAAGCTCGTCACACTGATTTCAATCCATATCCAGCTATAAAATAAAGAAAACAAAAGGATGCTGCCTGTCGTAAATACGTTAAAAGAAGTTGAGGCCACCGGACCAAGCAGTGGAAATTTGAAAATATATAAAACGGCTAAGATCCCTATAAATAATGAAGCAGTCCCCCCAAAAAGAATGCTGAATCTTTTTTTGAAAAATAAAAATGAAAATCCTATTCCTAGACCGAGTAAGCCTGTGGTAAACGGAAAGACGATGAGCTCGGTCGGTTGAAAAAAAAATAATAGTAAGATCGTTAATAAATAGGAGAGTAGACCATAGCGTAATGATAAAATCGTACACACGATAATGGGCGCTGTTGATAATGGGCTTATAAATAATCCGATTACCGGAATAAATCCACCCGCTGCTTGGAATACCGCAGCTAGGCAGCTTAATAAAGAAAATAAAACTAATTTTTTCGTTGGAGAGTGCTGATTGAAAGTATCATGAATCTTTTTTGCATCATTAGATATAGTTTTAGAAAACAATTTGATTCTCTCCCTCTGCATTTTTCATATAAGTTCCAATCATTGTATGACCTTCATCACATTTAATTGCTAGAAACTATCACTGAAATTAATTCATGTTATAATGAGAAAAAAAAGTAAAGGAAGAGAATATGATACTTGGATTAACAATCATCTTAATACTCGTTTTATTTTTACCTTTTACTGTGAAAAAAGTTGAACACAATTTAGAGGCTTTCTTATTTGTCATGGGACTGGCTGCCGCTTTCATTAGCCATGTAATGGACGCAAAATTATTTATGAAAGCATTAGAAGATCCTATACATATTACATTAGCCGTTCTTATAGCTGGCTTATTATTCAAGTGGCTGCAAACACCCATAGAAAAAAGCATTTTAGGTGTTAGCAAAGCGATTCCTTTTCGATTATTCATCGCGTTAACAGTTATTCTTCTCGGTCTTATTTCAAGCGTGATCACGGCGATTATTGCTGCTATTGTGCTAGTAGTGATTGTCAGCGTACTAAAACTCGATCGCGGGTCAGAATTGCGACTTGTCGTTCTTGCCTGTTTTTCAATTGGTTTAGGTGCGGCATTGACACCTATTGGCGAACCATTGTCTACTATCGCAATCAGCAAATTAAATGAGGATTTCTTTTATTTGCTTGAACTAATCGGCATGGATGTCATACCAGCGGTAACGTTATTTGGAATTTTGGCTGCAATTCTTGTCAGTCCAAACCAATCGGAAACTGGATTAGCGGCTCAACAAACTGCAGAAAGCTACTCAGAAATTATCATACGCGCTGTAAAAATCTATTTATTCGTAATGGGATTAACTTTACTAGGTGCAGGTTTTGAACCTTTTATTGAAAAGTATTTACTTGGACTCAGCCCGTTGTTGCTATATTGGATCAACATGATTTCCGCCATTTTAGATAACGCAACATTAGCTGCAGCAGAAATAAGTCCTGCGATGGACGAGCCTACCATTAAAGCGATCTTGCTCGGTCTTTTAATTAGTGGAGGAATGCTTATACCAGGAAACATCCCTAACATCATTGCCGCCGGTAAGCTAAACATTACAAGCCGTGAATGGGCTCGTTTCGGAGTACCTGTAGGCTTAATTGCAATGGTCGTGTATTTTATTGTTATTTTGATTTTTGGATAAAACACAAAAACTTAATGACTTCAATATTAAACCCCACCTTTCCTTCGGATAAGGCGGGGTTTTTTTCGTCTAGATCTGTATTTTGGCATTGTTAATACTCGCATTTCTATAATTCTCTAATGAATCCGGTTTTACCACAATTGGTTTCCAAACCACCACAAAAAACGGTTGGATTTTTTAACATCCAACCGTTTTTTCCTAAGAATTTTATTAGGTGTTTACTTAGATACATGAATCGTAAAATCAGCTAAAAGACGGGCACCGAAGCCTGTTGCTGCTTTCGGATAGTAGCCAGTTGCACGGTTGCTAGCCATGACACCCGCCATATCGATATGAAGCCATTTACTTGATTTTGGAACGAATCGGCGCAAGAATAAACCTGCCGTAATCGAACCGGCCTCAGCCTTTGCACTGATGTTGCAAAGATCTCCATAATCGCTGTTGAGATAAGAGTCGTAGGCGTCAACCAACGGCATTGGCCATACGTAATCGCCATTTTCACGGCCGATCTTTTTCATTTCATCTGACAACTCTTCATCACCAAATACACCAGCAATTTTCGATCCAAGGGCGTTTCCAATTGCACCTGTCAAAGTAGCGATATCTACTATGTAATCAGCTTGTAATTCTCCTGCACGAATTAAACCATCTGCTAAAATAAGTCTTCCCTCAGCATCTGTATTCCCAACTTGCACTGTTAACCCATTTTTATATTGAATGACTTCGGACGGCAGGAAGGAATGACGATCAGGCATATTTTCCACCATTGGAATTAGTGCAGTTACATTTACAGGTGCTTTCATATCAACGAGGAATTTCATTGCACCCGCAACCGCCGCGGATCCTCCCATATCCATTTTCATATCACTAATATCCGCGCCTCTTTTCAAGCTAATGCCACCTGTATCAAAAGTTACCCCTTTTCCTACAAGGACAACATGAGGCTTTGTTTTGTCCGTGCAATAGGAAATTTCCACGAAAGCAGGCTTGTACTTACTCCCCTTGCAAACAGCCAAAACACCGTTCATTTGAAGTTCTTCCAGTTGTTTTCCACGAATAATTTGTACTTTTGCGTCGGTATTACTAAATTCTTTCGCAAGGAGCTCAGGATATGTTTCAGGATTTAGCGCGCTCGGAATTTCATTCATTAAATCTCTTGAAAAAGATACCGCCCTGGCTCGAGCTTCACCTTCTTTAACAAAAGATTGAACATCTTCGCAATCTATTAATTCCAATTTTGTTTTAATAGATTTTTTATCAGATTTATATGTTAAAAATTGATAAGAACCTAATTCCCATCCTTCAATAAACGCACAAACAGCCTTCCCTTTATTCAATTTTGAAAAGCCATTTTCTAAAACGGGGCCTTCCAAAATAACGGAAGGAACTTTCCTGCCACTCAATTCTCTGGAAATGGATCCTGCAATGTTTCTAACATCTTCATATGTACAGTCTGTTTCTTTAATCACTGCATAAACATTGCCATCTAATAATAACGTAATGAACGTCCCTTGATGATTTTGAATAAATTCTTTTAATTGGGGATCATTTTCTACGAGTGAATTGTTTGAAAAAGTAATATATGCCTTTGATGTCATAACTCTCTCTCCTTTAATTTTTTGCCCAAAATGCAGCCGTTGCCAGTCCCTTTAATACCACGTCATCCATCGGAGGATTATGTAAGCCTGCTCGAACATCGCGATACATTCTTTCTAGTGGAAGTTTTCTCGACAAACTTCCCCCTCCCACTATACGCATCGCTTGATCGACGATAGATAATGCGGAATTCGTTGCAACATATTTTGCTAAACCAAGTTCAGATTTGAGCCCGAGTCGTTCTTCAGGATTTTTATCCCAACGATCAGCCACAGAATAAAGAAACATTCTAGCTGTTTTCAACTCCGCTTCAATTTTTCCGATTTTTTGCTGGATATGGTCTACTTCAGCAATCGGACCAGGCAAACTATTAGGTCGATAATTAAGGGCAAAATTTACAGCAAAATCCCGCGCTGCATGTGCGATTCCAATATAACAAGCGGGAATATGCAACATCCAGCCAGAGTCGCTTTGGTGATGTGTTTTCTCTCCCGGAACTTCTACTTCAATCAGCGCTGAATCGGGTACAAACACATTGTCCAAAATAACGTCGTGGCTCCCGGTTGCTCTCATGCTCATCGTATTCCAAGTTTCTTCGATTTTTACGTTTTCCGATTTTTGAACTAAAAAACGACCAATTTTATTTTCATCCTTGATTCCCGCACTAACCGTGAAATAATTTAATATCGGGCTTAACGTACTGAATGTTTTTCGCCCAGAAATGACCCAACCATCTTCCGTTTTCTCTGCTGTTGTCTGGGGTCTCCCGCCTCGTGCTGGACTTCCAGTAGCGCGTTCGCTCGCAAAAGAGTTGATCATTTCACCGTCTTCCACTACTTTTTTGCAAAAATCCTTGAATAATTCTTCCGGCCATTCTCTGCTTTCCCTCAAACTAAGCATCATGCCTACATGCCAGCCGACGCCAAGTGCAGTAGAGCCATCCCCTTTTGCAATTCTCTCTTGCATGAGGACCATTTCATATAAAGACGCCCCGTCTCCACTGTATTCTTTCGGAACTGTCGTTTTTAAATAACCCGCTTCTTTCATATCCTCAAAGTTTTCAAATGGGAAAGATCCTTCTTCATCATGAATATGAGCCCTTTTGGCAAAGTTCACTGCCAGCTGATCAGCCATTTCGGCAAATTTCTGTTCTCTTTCGTTTCGGATAAAATAATCTTTGTATTTCATACTAGCACCTCGCTTTTGTAGGATAAATCATCACCTTTACACTCGTGTCCTTTTGTGTTCTTTCAAGTTCAACGGCCTCTTTAATATCGTGTAAAGAATATTTGTGTGTGATGATTTTTTCAATATCGATTTTCGAATTACTAAGCGCCTGAATGGCGTCAGGATATGTATTTGCATAACGAAAAACGCCATATACATCGATTTCCCCATCAATTAATTGGTTTACATCAATAGGGATGGAATCTGAAGTTGGAAGTCCAATAAGAACAATGCGGCCTCATCTATTTACTATTTTTAGCGTATCAGAAAATAGCCTTACTATTACCAGAAGTCTCTACTACCAAATTTACACCTTTTTATAAGGTTAATGTTGATATATGCTCATTGATATCGTCATGTATAGGGTCGAAAATAGCCGTGACTTCCAATTTCTTTGCCAGTTCTCGTCTATATGGGACTACATCGCTCGCGTATATTTCAGTAATCCCAAACATTTTCGCCGCTTGAATGGCAAGCAGCCCAATCGGACCAAGTCCGCTGACAAAAAGTCGGTCTGCCATCGATGCCTTTCCGCGCTTCAGCGCATGAATTCCTACGGATAGTGGCTCAAGTATAGCTCCTTCTTCATAAGACATCTCGTCTGGGAGTTTGAAAAGGAAATCGCTTCGGATTGTCACATATTCCGCCCACGCCCCATCAACTGGAGGGGTGGCCATAAAAACAACATCTGGACATAGGTTATACCTTCCGGATTTGCAGTATTCACATCTTCCACAAGTGACACCAGGTTCAACAGCAACACGGTCTCCAACCGTAACATTTTTTACATCTTCACCGACATCGACTACCTCTCCTGCCAGTTCATGGTCTAGTATAATCGGCTCCTTCACTTCGTATCTACCAATTTTTCCATGCTCATAATAATGAACGTCAGAACCACAGACTCCGATGCAGTATACTTTTACTAGCGCTTCATCTTTTTTCGGAACAGGAACAGCTACTTGTTTTACCTCAATATTTGAGACTCCCACGACTAAAGTCGCAAGCCCTACACCATACGGTGAAACGGGTGGGATTCTTGCATGACTAAACGTTCTCAATTCATTTCTGCTTTGAACAGCCTGCAAGGTTAGGGTATCTCATTACCCCTCATAGGGCAGAACATATAGTTCCCTACGCTGATTGACTATTACCATCAACCACAGGTACATATCGAATATTCATTGCACCGAGGATATCACGATGTATCCGGAATCCGCATTTACACTTGTATTTTCTGTCTTGTGTTTTATTCTTATCAGAGCATTTTGGACATGTTTGACTTGTGTATGCAGGATTCACGTATTCCACTTTAATCCCTACTAAATTTGCTTTGTATTTAATAAACTGGGATAAACGATAGAATGACCATGTGTGCAAATTTTTTTCGTTTTTACGACTTGTGCGTGTCGTCTGTCTAATATTCGCCAATTGTTCCAGGCGAATAACAGATATTTTATTGTTTTTAGCAAAATTGACAATAGCACGACTGACTTTATGATCTTGATCTTTCATCCAACGCTGTTCTTTGTCTTTTGAACTACGAATAGCATTTAACTTTTTCTTTTTACCCAATGCTTTACGATCTGAACGAAATTTTCTCTTTTTAAACTTATTTTGTCTACCATTGCCAAAGAACCGTACCTTTTCATCGTCTGTTACAGCAACAGCGGGTACTTTTAGACCCAGGTCTACTCCCATAACTTTCACGCCTGTTCCTTGAACGATTGGAATGGTGACGGAAATTTGGGCGATCCATTTGCCTGATTTTTTGGTGATGCGGAGTGTACCTAATTTATGTTTAAGCAAATCAAGGATTCGGTTGTCTTTATCAACCAATAAGGCATGAATAGCCGTCTTCCTTGCTTTTCCGTCAACCATGAGAGGCATTGAAATATGGGTGAAATCAAAAGAATAGTTTTGGTTGTTCCATATACAAATGGGTTTCTTTAAAGCCGGAACCACTTTATAATTACTTTTCTTTGCCTTTTTAAAAACACTTTTAGCGTCTTTGATTGCTTGGTTTTTCACCGCGCTTGGCAGGGCAACATCAATATGTTTGCTTGATTTCTTTGTGTTTTTCTTTTCCTCCACCATCTCAGATACAAGATCATTAATCGTTGAGATATATGTTTTACACATTTTAGTCAAGACCAAAGCCTGCTCCTTTGTTGGCAGCAGTTTGATTTTCACCGTGATTGTTTGAGACATGATTTCACCCCCTTGTTTTTTGTTGTTCAACATAATGTTCGGTTGTTTGGCTGGATACATATCCGGCAACATTTATTCTAACTTTCAATCAAGAAAAATAATCGTTATTAAATGATACAGTGGTCTGTTCATCTTAATTAGTCTATACCAATATTGTATTAGTTCTTGTTCGAAACAGCAACATACGTTCGTAAAAAGTGAAGTGATATCTTCAAATGCTTGCAGTACCAACTCCTTACGGTTTTATGTGGTACTCCGCATTTGACCGAACTATCATCCCATCCCTAAAGAGGGTGCTGTCGCACCGGGCTTTCTCGTTCGGAAGATATGTAACGGTTTAGATAATATTGCTGCATTCATTACAGCCGACAATTTCTTCTCCCCCTAGAAAACCTTTTCATCATTATAACTCTTTTAAACTAAAAAATTATAGAAAAAAGGACAGTCAAACATTTTAAAAATGTTTATGCTGTCCTCTGCTTCTAAACTATTTAAATAAATTAGCGATTGATTCGAAGAGCTTTTTGAAAAAATTGCTGACGCTGTCCCAGAAGCCTTCATCACCAATCACATTTTCTAACTTTTTCTTTATGTCTTTAGAGATGTCTTCGAGTTGATTTTTAACATTACTAAAGTCAATATTGATTGAACGCATTTTATCGAATAAATCGATTAGTAATTGTCTATCTTCAGGACTTAATTCAATCTTCATCTTGCTTAGCTGGTCTTGTACTATTTTTTCCACATCTTCTCTCGAGGCAGGATTTTGGTCGGCGATCGCCTTTTTAATTTCCGTTAAAAGTTCACTGACTTTTTCATCATCAAGTCCATCTTTTCCTGCTAAGTCTGTGGCTAAATCAAGCTCTTCATTCGCCACTTCCATCCTATCTTTATCCAACGTTTCTCCGCGGCTTTCATACGCTTTATAAATTCCAACAAGTGCTGAATGGCCCGTTACTTTCACGGGAGATGCCACATCAACTGTAGCATTTTCAATTCCAGCCGTTAACATAGCGTTCGCATACATTTCTTCCGTAACTTCTGTAATATTTTCTGGTGTTACACGCGTTACAACGAGGCCATTTCCTTTTTCTTTCAACGTAATTTTCGCGGATGAAAACATTCTTGAATTCGGATTTCCATCTATTAGCCTTGCCAGATCCTTCGCAGTGACAGTAATTTCTTCCACCTTAGAAGGATCATTTACTTTTAAAAGCTTTCTCACTTCGTCTTTTTGTTCAGCTGTTAACGTCTCGCCGTAAACCACGATCGGAAGACCAAATTTTTCATTAATCGCATCATCATTATCCGTGTTCTGATCTGCTGAAGCGGATCCAATACCACTTACGATAAAACCTATGCTTAATAGCAATGCTATGAAAATTTTACTCCATTGTTTCAACTATTTTCCCTCCTTAGGCGGCAGCTTTTCTAAGTAGTCAATCGCCTCTTGTATTGTTTTAACAGGAACGATTTTTACTTTATATCCTTCTTTTTGTACTTCGTCTTTTACATCTTTTTCATTTGTATCTCCGTCCAAAAGGTCAGCGGGACAAAAGAAAATGTCCATTCCAGCTTTTTCAACGGCAGTTATTTTTTCACGGATTCCACCAATTTGGCCAACATTTCCATCCATATCAATCGTACCGGTACCCGCTATTTCATACCCTTTCGTTAGGTCACCAGGTGTCAGCTGGTTATAAACTTCAAGTGAAAACATGAGACCAGCGGATGGCCCACCTATATCTTCCGCATTAATTTTAACAGAGCGGGCTGTTTCAACTTTAAATTGATCTTCAGGCCCAATCCCAACTCCTGCTTTATTTGGACTATTGTTAATAGGAATAAGCTCTACACTTTCTGTTTTTACAGTACTATCACGATTAAATGCCAATTTTACAGTATCCCCAGCTTTTTTGTTTGAAAGGTAATCAAGAAAATCTGCAGCTTTTGAGATGGGCTGATCATCGACCTGTGTAATAATATCGCCAATTTTAAGCTTTCCTTTTGCATAAGAGTTGTCGAGTATTCCAGCGACAAAGATACCATTTGGCTTCACATCTACCTCTTCACCAGCAGCTCGAAGCCCTGCTACAAGAGCATGCTGTTGGGATGTTGTCATCATATGATCCAAGATTTTGTTATACTCTTCGTCCGTCATGTTACCCCTGACTTCTTTTACTTTTCGCAAATCTGTATGAGGAGCCATCATTCCGTAGGCTAAATAATAAATATTACTCGCCCTTAAAGAAAGAACCGTCGTTAAATATAAATTTCCCTTGGACGTTTTATCTCCACCCTCTACAGTTACCTTAGATCCAAGTTCTTCAACAGAACCAGGTTGAAAGAGGTAGTATGGCGTTGGAATAAAAAACATGATGACAAGCAAAACACATATCACTGCAAATACCTTATTTTTTCGTTGCTTAAAAATTGCCATATCTGGTCCCTTTCTTTCTTTAAATATCTATAAAAAGATATTTTCAAATTTTATAGACGTAGAAAGCAGTTAATAAGTTTCATTCTTATCATAATAGTATACATACAACGAGTGTTAATGAGAAATCTGGATAGAGATACTCCAAATGAAATTTGGTTTTTGTCACGGTTTTCCCTGGTATTGGGCAGGATGCACCGCACATCTTCCAGATTTACCACGGTTCTGCCGCGATTGAGCGGGATGCGCAGCATATCTTACAGATTTACTACCATTCTGCCGCAATTGAACGGGATGCACCGCACTTCTTACAGATTTACCACGATTCTGCCGCGATTGAGCAGGATACGCAGCACTTCTTACAGATTTAACATGATTCTGCCGCGATTGAACGGGATACGCCGCATTTATTACAGAATTATCTCAGTTCTGCCACGTTCAAGCAGAATTACCTCGAGCAGACTCTTATTCAAAAACCTAATGTAAAACATTCAAAGATTTTTGCTTAAAAACAAAAAGGCCAGCCCCTCTCCAAAAGTCTGGATAAGGACTGACCATATTATTACTTATTAACCCATTCTGACAATGGATTAACCATTCCGGACTCTAGAGGTATATGTATAATGTCAATCGACCGTTGTTCCCTAGGCAGTGCCAATTCTTCGTATATGAAAGTAGATGCACCTAGTCCAGCTTCCTTCGCATCTTCTATTGATGCGCAATAGTATACATTCTTAATACCTGAGTAATAGATAGCCGTCATACACATCGGACACGGCTCTCCACTTGCATACATTGTGTAGCCGTTTAAGTCTAACGTTTGTAATTTTTCCTGTGCTTTACGGATTGCAAGTAGTTCGGCATGCCCACTAACATCATATTTTAAGTGGAGTTCATTTACACCTTCCGCAATAATTTCATTATCTTTTACGAGAATTGCACCAAACGGGCTTCCGCCTTCTTTTACGTTGTTAACGGCAAGTTCAATAGCTCTTTCCATAAATCGATCCATTTAATCGCCTCCGCAAAAAAATTACATTTGTTCTACTAGCATTTTCTCCAATTCCAATGGCTCTATATAAACGCCATCTTTATATGCGCGCATATTCCCACCAGAGATTTCATCTATCAACATAATTTCATTACTCTGTTCAGTTCTTCCGAATTCTAGCTTTATATCATATAAATCTATATTTCTTTTTTTCAATTCATCTTTTACTATACCGCTAATTATCTGGGTTAAATTTTTTAATTCTTCATATTCTGAAAGGGATAATATTCCGAGCATATTGAGTGCATCTGCGCTTATTGGTGGGTCTTGGCGCTCGTCATCTTTAAGAGTCACTTCAACAAATGCGTCCAATTCCTGACCTTCTACAGTGTACTTGCCATATCTGCGCAAAAAGCTTCCAACCGCTCGATAGCGGCATATAACCTCAAGACCATGCCCAAAAATTTTTGCTGGTTTTACAATCATTTCCGCGGCATCTACATTCGCACTCACATAATGAGTTGGTATTCCTTTTTCTTGTAAAATTTCAAAAAAGAATTTCGTCAAACGAAGACCCGCTTTTCCAGCACCTTCAATCTGCAGGCCGACTGTATTAGCCCCTGGATCAAAAATGCCATCCTCACCAGTGACATCATCTTTAAACTTCAATAAATAATTGCCATCTTCTAGAGAATATACATCCTTTGTCTTTCCCTGGTAAACAAATTTCATATAGCATTCCCTCTCTCTATGAAGTGATATTGCATAAATAGTATAGCAAAAATATAAGGACAGTTGCGACATCAACTAAAATGTAGTTTAACTAATATAAAAAATGGGTATAGCAATCTCTATCATTATCATTGATATCCAGATAATGTGTGGAAGAAATTTTTCAAAAACTCATGAAATAGTCCTTCTGTCGGCATAAGTTCGCGATCTCTAGGAATGATCACTCCAACTGCACGGGTAACCCTGGGCTCTATTTGAATTTTTACTGTAGAACGGGGTAAACTGTCAACCAAGGTTATTTCTGGAAGCAATGTAACCCCAAGTCCCGCGGAAACCAAACCTTTAATGGCATCAATATCTTTTCCTTCAAAGGATACAGCAGGATCAAATCCACGCTGCTTACATGCTTTGATAACAATGTCTCTAAGAATATATCCTCTTGGAGACAAAATAAAAGAATCGCTCCGTAGATCATCTAAAGTGATAGACGTTTTCTTTGCTAATGGATGGTTTGATGACAAAAGTGCAACGAGATTTTCCATAAATAAAATTTCGCTTTTAACTCGGCGTTCTTCTGTTGGCATAGGCCCTAAAAGAGCCATATCGATTTCACCTTTAATGACGGAATCAATTAAATGATGATAGGAGTCTTGGTGAAGTTGAAATTTTACATAGGGGTATTGCTTGCGAAAAGCCGACACAACGGTAGGAAGTAAATGGGCAGCAAGGCTACTTGGAAAGCCAATTCGAACTGTACCTTTTTCGGGATCGAGGTTTTCTTCAATTTCCCTTTTTGCCTGTTCAATTACGTCCATCGCTTGATGCATTTTTTCTAAGAACATGTGTCCAATTGGTGTCAAACGAATATTTCTTCCTTCCCTAATGAAAAGGTCCACACCGAGCTCAGCTTCTAGATTGACAATTTGTCTACTAACGGCAGATTGCGCGACATGTAAGGCTTCAGCCGCATCTGTCATATGTTCACGCTTGGCAACTTCAATGAAATATTGTATTTGTCTTAATTCCAAAATATCCACCTTCTTCACATTCATCTCATAAAGGCATTAATATTATCTAATATCCATATTGTTTAGATTAATTGTAGAAGATAAAATATTTTTTAACAAGAACAATTCGTGTCGGTTGATTTTTCGTTTATTACGCCTAGAGAAAATGAAGTAAAGGAGTGGAAAAGATGGCGATGGTGATGAATTTGAAAGAGGAAAGTATGATAAAAGCAAAAAATTATGTGAATAGTGTGTATGAAACGGTAGTGCAACGCAATGCTAATGAATCTGAATTTCTTCAAGCAGTAAAAGAAATATTTCACTCACTTACTCCAGTGTTTGCAGAACATCCGGAATATATTGAAGCAGGCATTTTGGAAATGATTGTAGAACCCGAAAGATTGATTTCATTCCGTGTTCCATGGGTAGACGACAAAGGTAAAGTAAGAGTGAACCGTGGATATCGTGTTCAATATAACAGTGCAATTGGACCGTATAAAGGAGGCTTACGCTTCCATCCTTCAGTCAATCAAAGTATCATTAAATTCCTTGGATTTGAACAAATTTTTAAAAATGCTTTGACAGGTCAATCCATTGGTGGCGGAAAAGGCGGATCTGACTTTGATCCTAAAGGCAAATCAGACATGGAAATCATGAGATTTTGCCAAAGTTTTATGACAGAATTATCTAGATATATCGGTGCTGATGTTGATGTTCCAGCTGGAGACATTGGAGTTGGCGCACGAGAAATCGGCTATATGTTCGGTCAATATAAAAGGCTTCGCGGTAATTTCGAGGCTGGCGTATTCACAGGTAAAGGTGTCGGATACGGTGGAAGTCTTGGAAGAACGGAAGCTACTGGTTACGGAACAGTATATTTTGTTGAAGAAATGCTAAAAGATCGTGGACTTTCATTTGCAGGAAGTACTGTTGTTGTGTCCGGTTCAGGAAATGTTTCCATCTATGCTATTGAAAAAGCTCAGGAATACGGTGCAAAAGTAGTTGCATGTAGTGATTCAAATGGCTATATTTACGACTCAAAAGGAATTTGCCTTGATACTGTAAAAAGGCTCAAAGAGGTTGAAAGAGTCAGAATTTCAGAGTATGTAAAAGAACATCCTCATGCTCAATATGTGGAAGGAAGCACAGGTATTTGGACCATTCCATGTGATATCGCTCTTCCGTGTGCTACACAAAATGAAATTGATGAAAACTCAGCCAAAATTCTTGTCGCAAATGGCGTAAAAGCCATCGGAGAAGGAGCAAATATGCCATCCACTCTTGAGGCGATTGATATTTTCCTTGATAGTGAAGTGTCATTTGGACCTGGTAAGGCAGCGAATGCTGGTGGTGTTGCAGTTTCAGCATTAGAAATGGCCCAAAATAGCTCTCGTGTTCCATGGTCTTTTGAAAAAGTTGATTCTAAATTGAAAAAGATTATGACTGAAATTTATCGAGATAGCATTAAAGCGGCAGAAGATTACGGTCATGCGGGTAATCTTGTTGTTGGTTCGAACATTGCAGGATTTAAGAAAGTAGCAGAGGCTATGCTAATGCAAGGGATTATTTAATTGAAAAGCGATTCTTTCATAATGAAAGAACCGCTTTTTTATTTGCCATACTACTGAATATAACCGGTTATCGTTGGCACTAACGCCATATCAGATAATCCTGGAACAGTCCATATATTCCTAGAAACGTTGATTCTTACACCACCATTGATAAAATCACACGTCCACGTATCGCAAAATGGAGTTCCGAGTAAGCGAACTGTCATTTCAAAAGTATTACGATTCCTCCATATACCACTGACAGCCGCCTTCACCTTTTGACCAGCTATGCTGTATTCACTTTCATTCCATTCTCCGTAGCCTATTTGTATTTCATGCTCGCCTTCGGAATCTTGAAAAACAAATGCCGCATTTTCTTCTCCAAAGCGAAAGGATAATGCTGTAATTCCTGCATCGTTAGCTTGAGCTTCAAATTGTTTTCCGGACCATTTATAAATATTGGGCGATGTCGTTAACAATCTTGGCGGCTCATATGTTAACGAAGCTAATTTTTGATCAAGGTCGGCTTGTTGACCTTCTATAGGCTCCGTCATACCAGGAAGCAAATGAATCCACACTAGGTTGAGAATATCCCCCATATCCATCACACCAGCTGTTATAGCCACGACCGCATCCTGTTCTGGCATGACGATACAATACTGGCCAAACGCCCCGTCCCCTCGATAAGCCCCGTGGCGACAACGCCAAAATTGATATCCATACCCTTGTGCCCAATCATTATTTACATCATTGCCATTAGATATTTGCTTACTCGTTGCCTCTTCCACCCAATGGGATGGTATAATTTGTTTTCCTTCCCATACTCCTTTTTGCAAATACAGTAATCCAAATTTGGCGATATCCTCAATTTTTACACTCATCCCTGCACCGCCAAAATGAATCCCCTTTGGACAGGTAGTAGTCGTTATATCGCTCATTCCTAATGGCTCGAATAAACGCGGTTGTAAATAATCCAATAGCTTCATACCTGTCACCTTTGTTAAAATAGCGGACAACATATATGTGGCTCCTGTGTTATACAAAAAGTGAGTACCTGGTTCATGAACAATTGGAATGCTTAAAAACTCCCTCACCCAATCGTTGCTTCTTCTTAAATATGGAGTTGTATCCTCATCATGTCCTGTTGACATTGACAGCAAATGACGCACTTTTAAATTAGCCATGTTTTTTTCAATTTCTTCCGTCATATATTCTGGAAAAAATGAAATGACAGCATCATCAAGCGAAAGTTTTCCTTCCTCAATTGCTAGACCAATTGCGGTAGAGGTAAAACTTTTACTCAAGGAATTAAGAATATGCGGATGCTCCTCGTCATAAGGTGACCATGTTCCTTCCGCAATGACTTGACCATGTCTTAATACGATAAAACTATGGACTTCAAGTTCTTCTGTTTCTAATGCATTTACAAAATCAAGAATCGCTTTGGGAGAAACGTTTTGTTCTAAAGGTTTACTTCTAGGTAATGTTGTTTGAATCATGCCTGATTCCCCCTCTGTCTATCTCTAAGTTCCTTCCATCCAATTACTTTAATATTTTCTTCTTCAAGAACTTTTTTGACTTCTGGATCTCTAAAAATATCAAACTCATATTGTCTCGCTTGCCATGTTTCCGTAATTCCTTTTAATTCTTCTGATTCATAGGAAGGATGGAGGAATAATTCCGTGATACCAGGCTGCAAGTTTTTCAAAATATCAATAGCGTTCTGTCTTGATGTCTCATATCCATCCCCTTCATTTAGCCAAAAAGGAAGCCCTATGAGATGATCCGGATATAAAACGCCTTTACTGTCTGCTAATTTAATTAGTTCTTCTAAAGTCTCAACGTGAAAACCAGGCGGTGGATTTTTCGTAAAGCGAAGTGGCAAATTGTATTTCGCTGCAGCCTCAATATGAATATCCATAAAAAATAAATAGGCGCCCATATGACTATCAAGATGAGTAGGATCTACCCCCATTTGAATAGCCTTTTCAATCTGTGCGGTAATTTCTTCTCTTACTTGCTCACGGTCCGCTTCGGCTATCTTTTCAAGATTAGGAGGGAAATAGCCTAGTTCATTCACTAACGTATCTACATTTCCGTTAATATTAACAGGTCCCCATTTATAATGGTCCCACTCACTTGTCAACGTAAGATGAACGCCTACGTCAAAATTCGGGTTATTTTTCGCTGCCGTTGCGGCTTCCATCGACCAAGGACAATTAACCATTAAAGTTGTGGAGGAAATAGAACCTTCTTCCAAAAGTTTGATAATTGCTTGATTCGTAGCATGGCACATTCCAAAATCATCAGCATGCAAGATTAAAAGACGATCATTTTTATTCATTCATCAACATCTCGCTTTCATTTGTATTCGCTTTCAACTATTCGGAAAAATTTTTCCTGGATTCAATATATCACTTGGATCAAACAATTTTTTAATAGAGGTCATCACATCTAGAGCAGTACCGTGTTCTTCCTTTTGAAATTGAATCTTTCCAATTCCTACACCATGCTCACCTGTGCAAGTTCCGCCTACTTTCAAAGCATACGAAACTAATTCTCTATTAAATTGGTTTGCTTTTGCGATATCATCTGGGTCCTGAGGATTGTACAGCAAGGCAGTGTGAAAATTTCCATCCCCAACATGTCCAAGGACTCCTCCATCCAATCCATATGTATCTAGTTGATTACGTGTATATTCCACAATTTCCGGCAATTTGGAGATTGGCACACATACATCTGTGCTTAAAATGGAAAGATTAGGGTAGCTATGACTAAAAGCATAATGGAGATCATGGCGCGCTTTCCATAAATGGGCACGTTTTAAAGAATCCGTTTCAAATACGAAATGACTGGATCCCATATCTTCTACAATTGCTTTTACAAAATCAACATCCTCTTCATTACCTGATTGATTGCCATGAAATTCAATAAACAATGAATGCTCTTCCGGAAAGTCTGTTTCACTAAAATGGTTAACCTGCTTGATACTTCTTGCATCTACTAATTCTATTCTTGCGATTGGAATTCCTGCTGTCAGTATGGCAGCCGCTGAATCTACACAGCTTCGGATTGACGGAAAAGTACAACGTGCAGCTATTATGTTTTCAGGAATGCCGTGAAGCTTAAGTGTAATTTTTGTGAAAATGCCGAGGGTCCCTTCTGAACCGATGAATAGACTATTTAAATGATATCCAGATGATGACTTTTTTGCCATGCTCCCAGTCTCGATAACGCGTCCATCCGCTAGGACAACCTCCATATTTAAAATCTGATCACGCATCACTCCGTACCTAACAGCTAGAGTACCACTGGCATTAGTCGCAGCCATTCCCCCGATAGAAGCATCCGCTCCTGGATCAACCGGGAAAAATAAGCCGTATTTCTTTAATTCGTCATTTAGTTTTAGGCGAGTGATCCCTGGTTGTACTGTGACTGTTAAATCCTCTGGTTTTATTTCTACGATGCTTGACATCCGCACAAGACTCATTGAAATTCCCTTTTTTATCGGAATGGCCTGTCCTTCAAGTCCAGAACCAGCACCATAAGGAACGATCGGGATTTTATGTTCATTAGCAAAGGTGACAATTTTCATCACATCTTCTGTTGATTCCGGAAAAGCAACTACATCAGGTTCCACTTTAAGATGATGGGATTCATCACCTGAATGATGCCTGAGAATTGTTTCATTGATGGTCGCTTTATCCTTTCCAACCAGATCGCATAGACTTTCATATAGGTTCATTAAATACCCCCTTTTTGAAAAATGAGACTAATTAAATAATAGCATATAAGAGTTTAACCGAGAAAATTTTCCCAGAAACAAAAGACAAAAAAAAGCATTGGAGAATGATCCCCAATGCTTTTTAATAATTATAATTTTACAACGTTAGCTGCTTGGTCTCCACGGTTACCTTGAGTAATGTCAAAGCTTACTTTTTGACCTTCGTCAAGAGATTTGAAGCCATCGCCAGTGATTGCTGAGAAATGTACGAATACGTCTTCTCCACCTTCAACTTCGATAAACCCAAAACCTTTTTCTGCGTTAAACCATTTTACTGTACCTTGGTTCATAATAAAAAACCTCCAAAAATTTGTTACTTAATAGCGATATAAACAAAAATTCACATGCTTTTACGGGTAATATTATCAACAATATAATCCGTAAAAACATGTGAATTATAAGATTTAATATATATTAAGCTTAAGACTAATATTACCATCTTTAAGTTAAAATAACAAGGTTTTTAAAAAGCATTTTTAATAATTTCAGGAATTAGTTAACCAACTACCTTTTTATTCAATTCTTGAAACTCAGATTTTAAAAAAGATAAAATATAAATATTAATAAAAGAAACTGTTGCTGTTCTCACTATCCGTAATAAAAAAGAAAGATTTTTTTACCAAAAATTTAATTTTGAGGTGACTTCGTAAATGTACAATAATAACGGTGAATCACCATATTTAAATGGGTTTGAACGCTTTACAAAAAAATCTGCATGGCCCGCTTACGCAGGATGTATGTGGGCTGTCCTGTATGCCATCTTTGTTCGATTTTTAGAAGCTGCAGGTGGCGGAATAATTACCACTTACGGTCGAGCTGAAGATCCCGAAGCATTATATATGGCTAGCTACATCGCTGGAGTTGTTATTATGCTCTGTGGTTTTTGCTTGCTGGGGCTAGTCAAACCATGGGGGAAAATTGTACCTCGGTGGATTCCGTTGATTAGCGGAAGAAACATCCATCCGCTCGTCTTACTTATCCCTACCCTTTCTGGTACCGCATTTTTACTAGCCCATGCTATTAGTGGAATGCTGACAAAATCACTCTTTTTGGCTGGGGTCATTACGATTAACTTTCCAGGCTGGGCAGAACTGAATCCTCACAGCTTGGCGTTATGGGATCTATTCTTTTACGAACCGTGGTTTCTCATAATGGGCTTGCTCGCCGGATTAGCGGCAGCCCATTACGCGTTTACTTCTACCATTCGGCTTATAGTAATTAGGAGATTTACAATCTACTATTTGTTGTTTATTTTACTCTTAACAATACTTTTTGTGATTGGGACTATTATTAAATTTAGCTAGTATTTGTCTAAACAAAATCGACGAACAGACACGCAGGATGTCATCTGTTCGTCGATTAACAAGGCTCTTCTGCTTTTCTTTAGGCATCTGCATGTACCTTTTCCTCTTTTACTACAACGCTTTGGCAATTTCACTATCTAGCGGTTCAAGATCGACTTCAAAGCCCATATCCTCTAACATTTGCTTATCCACTAAACCTTCCTGTCCTTCTGTCGTTAAGTAATCTCCGATAAAGATCGAGTTGGCCGGGTATAATCCAAGTGGCTGCAAGCTTCTTAAATTGACTTCACGCCCGCCAGAAATACGGATTTCTTTTGTCGGATTAATAAAACGGAACAAGCATAAAACTTTTAGGCAATAGCGTGGATTTAATTCATCCGTACCTTCGAGTGGAGTCCCATCAATCGCGTGTAAAAAATTCACCGGAATAGAGTCTGCATCCAATATTCTCAAACTGCGAGCCATATCAATGACATCTTCCAGTGTTTCTTTCATACCAACAATGACGCCCGAACATAGCGAAATACCAGAATTTTTAACAATGCCTACAGTATTCACGCGGTCTTCGTATGTATGTGATGTTGTAATATTGGAATGATGCTGGCTTGATGTATTTATGTTGTGATTGTAGCGGTCTACACCTGCCTCTTTCAATCTCTCAGCTTGCTCGGGCTTCAAAATCCCAAGACAGGCGCACACCGTCATATGTTGATGCTGCTCTTTTATTTCCTTCACTGCGCTAGCGACAATATCTAATTCTCGGCTAGCTGGTCCCCTACCACTCGCTACAATACAATACGTTCCAGCATTCAACTCAGCCGCTCTTTTAGCTCCCGCAACAATTTCATCTTTTTTCATCATCGAATACTTTTCTATCGGGGCCTTCGAAACGATCGATTGTGCACAATAACCACAATTTTCAGGACATAAACCTGATTTTGTATTGATGATCATATTCAATTTCACTTTATTGCCATAAAAATGTCTACGAACGCGGTAGGCTGCATGCAGCAACAGCAGTAACTCATCATCAGGACATTGCAAGACAGCAAGGGCTTCCTCATTCGTCAATTCTTTACCTGCCAATACTTTTTCTGCTAATTTATCGTAATCAAACATGTTCAAACCACCTATCTTGATCTTTTCACAATCTTTTGCATTCTATGGGCGAACATCCCTGCCAATACAGCCAGAAAAATATCTTTTGGAAATGGAACAGCCATCCACAACCATGCCACCTTATAAGAAAATGCAGCTGGTGCTGCGGCCCATACTTTATAAGCAACATACATCAAATTAGTACCGATTAAATAGCTTAAGAGAGTTCCGATTAAAGCCGCGATAATATATGAATGTAGTTTGTTATTCTTTTCAATGATTTTCCCAGTTACGTATGCCGTTACAATAAAAGATAAAATAAATCCGAATGTCGGGTTAAGAATTTGTGTTGGTCCACCCATAAATTTCGCAAATACCGGTGCACCCGAAAGACCGATAAACATATAAACAGCCATGGAAATGGCCCCGAGACGGCTTCCTAAAAACGCCCCTGCCAACACTGCGAAGAAGGCTTGCAATGTAATTGGCACTCCCCCAATTGTCATGAACGGAATAAAGGATGTAATATTTGCTCCTATCATCATTAGTGCTGAGAACATACTCACATAGACCATATCGAGCGTTCTTAGCTTATTTTTTGTTCTTACTGTTGCTGTACTCATTTTTTCACCTCAAATTTTTACTATAATAAGAGAATAGTGGTATGACTATTATATGTCAACCTAAAATATTTTATGGTTAACATATATTTTTTTGTAACGAATTCGTTTTTCATGGTACTAATGTATTGAAGAGCTTAAGGGGGAGGGCAACATGAACGAGCTTGAAAGACTATATACAGAGATTCAGCCAAAAATATATGCTTTTTTCTATATAAAAACATCTGATAAATCTGCTGCAGAAGATTTAACACATGATGTTTTTTATGAGGCAATTAAAGGAATTCATTCTTTCTCTGGAAAATCCACGGTGCAAACTTGGATATTTTCCATTGCTAAAAATGTATTAAGAAAACATTATCGTTCAAAAAAATATGTGTCTAGCCTTCATAAAAGGCTTACCCTTGATGTCCCTGAACATCCTAGTTCCCCCGAGGATGTATATATGGTCAAGGAAGGACATGTAAACTTGTTGCAAAGAATTAGCAGCTTAGACGAAGTTCAGCAAGAAATCGTATCGCTGCGACTATATGGAGATCTATCTTTTAAAGAAATTGGTGAGCTCATAAATAAAAGTGAAAATTACGTTCGAGTCACATTTCATCGAGCGAAACTGCGACTTCAAAAAGAAATGGGGTTGAACCATGAATAAAGAATGCTCGATAGTAGAAGATCTGCTACCCCTTTATAACGAAGGATTGCTTCAAGATGAAACAACAGAATGGGTGGAGGCGCATCTTGAACATTGTGAGAGCTGCCGGGAACTGGCCCTTCTATCAAAAGAACCTATTGAAACAGAGAACATTACTTCTACGATTGATACAGAAAACATGATTAAAAAAATAAATTTGAAGCTATCTATTTATCAAATTATTTTTGTTGCGATTTCGTTTATTATTGCGATAAAAACTTCATTGTTGCATGAAAGCTTTGGGTTTATTCTCACTTACCCTATTCTAGGTTTGATTACATTTTTGTTTTATAAACGATTTTTAATCGTAGCAGTAATCGCTTTTTTACCGAATTTTATTTGGTCATTGATTGATATAGCATCAATGTCGGTTAACGCAAACATTGGCTCAATCTTCCTTGCTGGTATACATCTCATTCTAGCTTTAGTTGGCAGTGTAATCGGCTTACTCATTTTAAAACTGAGAGAAAGAGGTCCAGCATCATGACTATGAAGAAATGGATTTATTTAATTTTAATTATTATTCTCGTCGTCCCTATTTTATTTTTCTACAACGCATTTAATGGGAATCCAACGTGGAAGTATTTTTCAAATAAGGCAGTGAAGCATTACCTAGAAGTCAAATACCCTGGAGACGAGTTCGTTATTCGTGATGCTATCTACAATTTTAAAGTTAGTGGCTATTCATATACCGTAAGGAAAGTTGGGGATGAACACCAAAAGGACTACGAATTTACGGTGACTGGTTTTTGGAAGCCAACTGTCACCTATGACGGAATTTATTATGACAATCTCGATCTCCCTCTCATGGAAAAATTGGAAAAAGAAGCTGCTGCAGAGATAACGGAACTATTGAAAGATAAAGTCGATAGAATTGTGGAAATGGGTGTGCAAGTGGAAGTTTTGCAAGGAACGTATAGCCCGGATACTAAGTGGAGCAAAGATTTAAAGCTTGAAAAACCAATGTATCTCTACCTGATCGCAGATGCTACCAATATGAACAAGGAAGACGTGTTAAAAACCGTTCGTTCCATTCAACAGACGCTTAACTCAGAACATTATTCATACCTCGGATTCAGCTTTAATGGCAATTTATTCGATAATGAAATGATTCAAAAAGATGATCGTGGATATGTAAAATACTCAGTTTTATTCGAAAAAGATTCAAACATCGAGTTGAACGATGTTGAGGAATACAATCAATAATAATAAAGGAGATGTTATTTATGTGGGAAATTCCATTTTACGCAATTCTAATGCCAATCATTACAGTAGTACTTTCATTATTTGGTGCGATGAAGCTGAAAAATTATTATCTGGCTCCATTAATTATTTTTGTCGGTCTAAATGTATTAACCATTGTTTTACCAATGGTCCAAAACGTTGGTTGGACGGCATTATTCGGTTGGGCAACCTTTTATACGGTAGTATCACTACTTATTTCTATAATTGTAAAATTTGCTAAAACAAAAGCAGCTGCATAAAAGGAAAAATGCATCGGTCCAAAAACCGATGCCCTTTCTCTTCTTAGGAAATTATAAAATTGAACATTGTGGACAACTTTCAAGGCGGGAAGTTTTCGTCAAGATCCAGCGCCTATCGACTAGCAAACTTCTTGTCCTTCTCCCTACGATAAGTCAACATCGGCTCGTCCTGTCTAGCTGCAGGCGCCAGCCGCTCGAGGTCAAATAACCTGAGTCAATAAAAGTCAAAGACCGGACTTTTTTGACTCAGAACATTTGCTTGTCGGGGCTAACCAGGCACCTTCCGCTTTTCCAACCTCGCCGTGTTTCCTTTATCTCAGTCGAAGGCCCTGAAGTTTGTACGTCGATGGACAGGCGCTTCCGCTTTTGTTCGTTATCTTAAGAATTTCACACAAACTACTTCAGGAACAGAAACTTCAGAATCAAGCTTCGTCAATTTTCCAGTTTCTTTATCCCTTGCAAAAAGAACAAGATTTCCCGTATGTTGATTAGATGCAATCAAGAAAGCTTCACTTGGGTCTAATACGAAATCACGCGGCCACTCCCCGCCTGATGGTGTATGTTCAACGAAAGTAAGTTCTCCGGAATCGGCGTCGACGCTAAACACAGCAATGCTATTATGTCCACGATTTCCCGTATAAACGAAGCGGCCGTCGGAAGGAATATGGATGGCACTTGCATCATTTGTCTCGGTAAAATCTGCTGGGATTGCTTTAATGTATTGTTTTTCAGCGAAGCTTCCGTCCTCCGCATTATAATCTAGAACAACCACTTCTGAACTTAGCTCAGTGAGTAAATATGCAACTTTTCCATTTGGGTGAAAAGCAAGATGGCGTGGGCCGCTCCCTGCTCGTACTACTAAAGTATTCACTTTGTCGAGAGAGCCATTATTAACTTTATATGTAACGACTTCGTTCGTACCAAGATCGGCAACAACAACATACTGTTTGTCTGGAGTAAAAGCTGTATAATGGACGTGCGGTTTTTCTTGTCGAGCGTGCGGACCTGTTCCTTCGTGCTTATAAACAGAGGATACTGGATTTACACCATCAATTTTCGTTTTGTATAATTCAACAGTTCCTTCATGATAATTCCCAGTTACTAGGTCATTTTGATACACATCTAAATGACATGGTGGTGCCCCTTCATGTACTTCCGTATTTAAAGAACTCAATTCTCCTGTTTCGGAATCAATAGAAAATGCTGCCACGCCACCTGACTTGTCTTGTTGAGCAACAGAATACAAATACCTGTTTCCCTCGCTGATAGTTAAATAGGTCGGACTGCCAACTTTTGCTGCTACTTCAACATTCGTCAGCTCTGCTTTTTCTGTATCCAGAATAAAGCGGTAAATTCCTTCACTCGTTTGCCTAGTGTATGTACCTGCATATCCTATGTATTTTTCTCCCATGATCTGACTCCCTTTCTAAATTTTCTGTTACTATTATAACATCGAAAATGGCAAAAGCGCCCTTTCGAGGACGCTCTTTATTTAAAAACTATCATTCTATCTTCTACACTATTATATTGTTTTTCACGTGGGCCAACTGTCGGTTTTCCAAATGGCATTTGTGAAATAAGCTTCCAATTTTCAGGAATGTCCCAAATTTGTTGAACAGCTTCGTCTATAATTGGATTATAATGCTGCAATGATACTCCGAATCCTTCCAATTCTAATGCTGTCCATACGATATATTGAAGCATCCCGGATGATTGCATTGAGTACTCAGGCATTTTCTCAGCATAGGATGGAAATTTTTCTTGCAAGCCTTTCACTACCGTTTGATCTTCGAAAAATAAAATGGTGCCATAGCCATTTCGAAAGGCTGCCATTTTTTCTTCCGTTAGTTTAAATTTATCCGCAGATACTTTTTCCCTCAAAGCCGCCTCAGTAATATTCCATAACTTATCGTGGTTTTGACCAAGCAAGATTACTGCTCGTCCACTTTGTGAATTATATGCTGATGGAGAATGTTTAATCGCTTGAGCCACTATTTCCTCTATACGTTCGTCTGTTATGACTGTGTCTTTACTTATCCCATATATGGAGCGTCTATTTTCAACAGCTGAATAAAAGTTTTGCTTTGTTTCAATCATGATCATTTCTCTCCCCTTACACTTCTAAAACAATATTTATTCCAGATGGGTCTGTCGTAAGAATTTTCCCATTCTCCTCTGTCATTGGAGCATTTATTTTTTTCAATTGCTCCATGATCTTTTGCTTTTCTTCATTGTTAGGCAACGCAATCGTAAAGTATTTTAAACCGGTGCTATTTTCTGATGGTGCAGCTACCCCTTTACTGTTCCATGTATTCAACCCGATATGATGGTGATATTTATTTTTTGACATAAATAGTGCTTGCGAGCCGTAACGAAGAATGAGATCAAACCCTAGTCCATCATAATAAAATTCGCGAGTTTTTTCCAATTCCGCTACTTGGAGATGGATATGTCCAATGATTGTTTTTTCGGGCATGCCTTTCCAACCAGTTTCAGTAGCTTCCTGCAAGAGATTTTCAACATCGAGTGGCTCTGTCGTCATGTATACTTGATCTCCTTGCCATATCCATTTTTCTGGATCTCGATCAATATATATTTCGATTCCATTTCCTTCTGGATCGGCTAAATAAAGTGCCTCACTGACATGGTGGTCAGAAGCCCCTTGCAATGGATAGCGAGTTTGAATAAAATAATGAACAATATCTGCAAGATGTGAACGATTAGGCATTAAGAAGGCAATATGATATAGACCACTAGTCCTAGGATCCCGAGGTGTTGCATCTTTACGTTGTTCCAGTGATAATAATGCAGTTTTACCGTCTGCTGAAATTGATGCTTTTTCATTTGTTCGCTCAATTACTTTGAACCCAAGAACTTTTTCATAAAAGTCAACTGATCTCTCAAGATTTTGGACTGTTAACACAGCTTGTTTTATAACAGATGGTTGTGTCATTTTCAATCCTCCTTATACTTACTTTATGTAAGCGACTTTATTATAATTATGATATAATGTCAAGTAAGGCGAAATAAATGATAGGTATTTTAGTGGGCAAATGATATAATTTAACTAGCGAGGTGAGTATTATGAATAATCCGTTATGCCCAAAGTTTGAAAAGGCAATGAGTATACTAGGACAGCGCTGGACAGGGTTAATTATTCACCAGCTTTTAAATGGACCCCAGCGTTTTTGTACAGTTGAAGCAGCAATGCCTATCAGTGCACGTGTTTTATCAGAGAGATTAAAAGACCTAGAGCAAGAAGGAATCGTCAAACGCCAAGTATATCCTGAAACACCAGTAAGGATTGAATATTCCTTAACGGATAAAGGATTGGCTCTAGCCCCTTTGATGAAGGAAATAGAAAAATGGGGCGAGAATTGGCTAGAAATTGAACAAGAAGAAAATATTGAGTTATAAAGCCGACTTCCCTAAAATGGGAATGCCGGCTTCTTTATTTTGGCTTTTAATTTTCGTAATATGTAATTATTAAATGTAGGAGGTAATAAAAATGAAAAACGATATTACTAAACGTTTTGTCTCATATGTAAAAATTAATACCCAATCAGATGAAAATAGTCCTACATGCCCTTCAACTGCTGGTCAGCTGACTTTGGCCAATAAACTCGTTGAAGAATTAAAGGCGATTGGAATGGATGAGGTCTCTATTGATGAAAATGGCTATGTAACGGCGACACTTCCAGCAAACACAGAGAAAAAAGTACCGACAATTGGCTTTCTTGCTCACGTAGATACCGCGACTGATTTTACAGGCGAAGGGGTTAACCCACAAATTGTTGAACATTATGACGGTAGCGATCTTATGTTAAATGAAGCGGCGAAGGTTGTTCTTTCAAACAAAGACTTTCCAGCGCTTGCTAATTACAAGGGCCACACGCTTATTACAACAGATGGAACAACTCTTTTAGGTGCGGACAACAAAGCGGGAATTGCTGAAATCATGACAGCTATGGATTTTTTAATAAAACATCCTGAAATCAAGCACGGAAACATTCGTGTTGCTTTTACACCTGATGAAGAAATTGGACGTGGACCACACAAGTTTGATGTTGAAAAATTCAATGCAGATTTTGCTTATACGATGGATGGCGGACCTATTGGTGAATTACAATATGAAAGCTTTAATGCGGCGGGGTTAAAGCTTACTTTCCGCGGAACGAATATCCACCCAGGAACAGCAAAAGGAACAATGGTGAATGCGGCCAAAATCGCGATGGAATTCCATAACGCATTGCCTGCGGACGAAGCTCCTGAATTGACTGAAGACTATGAAGGCTTCTATCACTTGCTTTCGTTTCACGGAGATGTAGAAGAAACGAAGCTCGCATACATTATTAGGGATTTTGATCGTAAAAATTTTGAAGCAAGAAAAGCACTTGTTGAAAAAATCGTTGCTGATCTTCGCGAAAAATATGGAAAAGATCGAATTTCGATTGACATGAATGATCAATACTACAACATGAAAGAAAAGATTGAACCTGTGAAGGAAATTGTCGACATTGCATCTGACGCGATGAAAAGTCTCGACATTGAACCGATTGTCTCCCCTATTCGCGGCGGTACGGACGGTTCGCAATTATCATACATGGGACTCCCTACTCCAAACATTTTTACCGGAGGAGAGAACTTCCATGGACCTTATGAATTTATTTCCGTTGATAATATGGAAAAAGCCGTTCAAGTCATTGTAGAAATTTGCAAATTATTTGAGGAACGTGCTGAGTAGTAAATATTTTTGTAAAATTATTGCAGATTAAAGCATAAAAGGTATTGACTTATCTTTTCGCTCCTGCAATAATACATAAGACAAAAGAATCAGATTGCCTTTAAAACAGTCCTGTGAGGCTGACAAGGTTGCATACGCATATGATTATGCGTAATTTCTGCATACAGATGATATTAACATCCGATTATTATGCACCTTGCCAAGCTATGGACAAGGTGCTTTTTATTTTGTCCAAGGCATAAGCATCTGATCAAAGATTAATAAAAAGGGAGAGATATCGGATGAAAAACAGAGAAATCCAAGTACACGAACGCTTACCATTATTACAAAGTTTACCTTTAAGCTTACAGCACTTATTCGCAATGTTCGGTTCTACAGTATTAGTACCATTATTATTCGGAATAAATCCTGCAATTTGTTTGTTGATGAATGGGATTGGAACACTCATCTATATTTTTATTACGAAAGGAAAAATACCAGCTTATCTGGGCTCTAGCTTCGCGTTTATCTCGCCTGTCATGGTTGTGTTACAGAAATATAGCGGCACTGAAGGCTATAGTTATGCACTTGGTGGATTCCTACTCGTTGGTATTGTATTACTTCTTGTTGGTCTTCTCATTAAAGTAGCCGGAACAAAATGGATTGATGTTATCTTTCCACCAGCTGCAATGGGCGCAATTGTAGCAGTTATTGGATTGGAGTTAGTGCCGGTAGCTGCAGACATGTCTGGATTACTTAAACCCGCTGGTGCACCTGATACATGGTCGCCAGATCCAAAGGTAATCACGGTTTCCTTGCTTACATTGGGACTTACAATCGTATATTGGGTAACATTAAGAGGATTCTTAAAAATCATCCCAATCTTACTTGGTATTGTTTCAGGTTACATCATTGCAGGTTTTGTGGGACTGGTAGATTATTCTGGAGTTAAAGAGGCAAGCATGATTGCTCTTCCTACCTTTTATCAAATTAAGTTTAATTGGTCTGATATGTTAATCATTTTACCTGCTGCACTGGTCCTGCTGCCAGAGCATATAGGGCACCTAATCGTAACAGGCAATATTGTTAAAAAGGACCTTGTCAAGGATCCTGGTCTTGACCGTTCCTTTATGGGAAATGGAATTTCAACCATTATTTCCAGCTTTGCAGGTTCAACACCTAACACAACATACGGAGAAAACATCGGAGTTCTTGCGATTACTAGAGTATACTCTACTTGGATTATTGGAGGAGCTGCAGTTATTGCGATTTTCCTTTCCTTCTTCGGAAAACTAGCAGCTTTAATTCAAGCAATCCCAACACCGGTTATGGGTGGAATTTCCTTATTACTATTCGGAATCATCGCGGTTAGCGGTCTTCGTATGTTAGTTGAAGCGAAAGTAGACTTCAGCCTTTCACATAACATTATCTTAACTTGTGTTGTGTTAGCAATTGGTATCAGTGGCGCTACAATTCATGTCGGTTCTGTAGAACTAAAAGGAATGGGACTTGCAACAATTGTTGCGATTCTACTAAGCTTGTTCTTCAAGCTTCTTGAAAAACTAAAATTAACAAATGACTAATAAAGATACCCCTGAAGTTGAATTTGAACTTCAGGGGTTTTTAGATTGGTAATTTTATATTTTTGTTTAAATTCCCGTTCTTGGTCGCTAACGATATCCTCACTCTAATCGATGTAGGTATAGAACTGCACGGATGTTTCAAATCAGAGTTCGTGGAATCCTATTCGCCATTGGAGCTGGTCTATTCGCCGTCGGGGTCGCTCTATTCGCGGTCGAGGGTGCTTTATTCGCCGTCGACGTGTTTCTACTCGTCATCGTGGTTCTCTTTTCGTCGTCGCCATCGGCTTGAATTATTGCCATTCTTCTATTATTTTCATAGTTCATACCTTCTATTTGATGTTCAGAGAATTCTATTAAATGTTTTGCCTATTCTATTAGATGTTTCGGGCATCCTATTAGCTAATTTTTGTTTCTATTAGCCGTTTTACGCTTCTATTAGCTATTTCAGACATTCGATTAGCATTTTTACAATTGGAGCGCGTTACTGATCTCTATTCTCAGCTTTTAATATAAATTTCCTAGATTTAAGTTAATTATTCGAAACCTTTTCCCTATCCTTATGTTCCGCCACTTTCTCTTCATAGTACGTAGAATAATTCGTTACATCCATCCCCTTTTTTCTGGCGTACGTAATTAATTCCGCGATATGTTCTAGTTTCGGATCATGACGAATGCTGCTCCAATCATGGCTGCAATAGACAAAATCTAATTGCTTCGCACTTGCGTAATCAATATCCTTTTTTACCCATTTAACATATTCAGCAATATTGTTCCAACCGAGTTTTTCTCTAGCAATGCAATCTTGCCAGCCGTGCAATGGACATTCCAAGATCTCCGGAAAGCCCTGCGGTTCGTAAAAATACGGTTGCCACTCAAATGGAACAGGCTGCCAGTCACGTTCGTTTCGACCGGCTGAACGGACAAACTTGATTCCATTTTCACGTAATACCTCCAACAAATCTAGGCGGTCACTTAAGCCACGATAATAATTATACGGAGCGGTAAATCCAATTCCATCAACACCTAAAAGATTTCGAAGCACCTTTTGTCCTTTACTGATTTCCTCGCATACCTCTTCAAAAGAGCCGCTCGGAAAAATGGTTATACCCTCCTCGTTTTCTTGAACGACTGTTTTTAATAAGACATGCGAATACGTATGCTGATGAAATTCCATGTCACCTAACTCTAAAACTTCCTGAGCAATAGCCACGTTTCTCTCTAATGTTTTTCCTACTATAAAAATACTCGCCTTTGCTTCGAGATTTTTATGGACCTCGGATGCCGCCTTTAAAAACATTTCAGTTGATTCATCTTGAGATTCTACATCATAACCAATCAAGAATTTGGGCATTCCAATCTCCCCTTATTATTTTATTTAGTAAATTATATAAAATCCTTATAAGTATGTATATCTTTGTTTTAAAAGAAATAAGTTTACAGATAATTTATTCCATCATATAATTTACACATGAAATTAATTGTAAAAGGAGGAAAAATCATGTTAGCTGCAAATGGTGGCACTCCAGTTCGAACGAAGCCGTGGGCTCCGGAATTTATTAGCTCCGAGGAATTTGATGAGTTAGAAAAAGAATATGTCCTTCGAGTTTTAGACAAGAAAAGGGTTTTCCGTTTTTATCATGATCAACTTGCGGATTCAGAAACGAAACGATTAGAAGATTTATATAAAGAGCGTACAAACGTGAGACATGCTCTTGCCGTGAATTCAGGTACTTCCGCCCTTGTATCCGCAATTGTAGGTGCGGGAATTGGGCCAGGGGATGAAGTAATTATCCCTGCATATACGTATATCGCAACGGCATCTGCCGTGTTAATCGCACGTGCGGTTCCTGTTATTGTAGAGGTCGATGATAGTTTAACGATGGATCCGAACGCATTTGAAGCGGCAATTACCGAGCATACAAAAGCAGTTATCCCTGTCCACATGAAAGGGATACCGTGTGACATGGACAAAATTTTAGAGATTTCTAAAAAGCATGATCTAATCGTCATTGAAGATGTAGCTCAAGCAAATGGCGGTTTTTATAAAGGAAAACCATTGGGGTCTATGGGAGATGCAGGATGTTTTAGTTTCCAACAGTATAAAGTCGTTACTGCTGGCGAAGGTGGACTCGTGACGACAAACGATGATGTCATCTATACGCGTGCTAGTATTTATCATGACTCTGCACTAAGTTACTGGGGAACAAAACTCTTTGAAAATGTAGAATCTTTTCCAGGCGAAAACTACCGAATGAGTGAACTTAATGGAGCACTCGCTCTCGCACAATCACAAAAACTGGATAACATTATTTCAAAGCTTCGCCAAGTTAAAAGAACGATAGTGGATGGAATAAAAGATATTCCAAATATTCAATTGCAAAGGGTTCCAGATCCCGAGGGTGATGTATCATATAGCTTGATCTTCTATTTATCTGATACAGAAGCAGCAAAAACCTTCGCCGATTTACTGAATGCTGAGGGCATTCCGAATGGAACGATCTATAACAACGGAATTGCCGATCGCCATATTTACGTTAACTGGGATTATGTGTTGGACAAACGAGGAGCCTCTGAAAAAGGCAACCCATGGACATGTGAAAGTTATAAAGGAAATGTTCAGTATTCAAAAGATATGTGTCCAAATACGTTGGATTTGCTAGCGCGCTCCATCAGTATTTCATTACATCAAAATTTATCTAACGAAGATTGCCAGGATGCAATCGAAGCTATAAAAAAGGTTGCAAAACATATGAGCGAACGCATGGAAATTCATCAGTAAAACTTAAACCTCAGTGGCTTAGTGTATCACTGAGGTTCTTCTTATTTTTGAGTACAAGCAATCATCCGCTTTATAATTTTTCCCAGCATCAGTACTTCAAGGCGCTCGTGCACTTCATTTGATATAATCAGGGAAAGCATAGATCGAAAGGATTTCTAACCATGAAATATACCACATCTGAAAAGGACATTCTTAGCTTCTTAACTTCGTATAATGGAATTTCCAGAAAACAACTCGCTGACATTTCTGATTTGTCTGGGGCGAGTATTACAAAAATCACAAAAAAATTAATAGATGATCAATTTATTATAGAGGGTGAACGAATTAGCAGCGGCCTAGGAAGAAAAGAAGTTTTATTATACTCTAATCCTCAAAAGTTCACCTTTTTAGGCATTGATATTGGAGGATATCTCGTTCGTTTTGCATTATCAAACAATAGTATGGAAGTTTTACATAAAGAAGAGTTTTTTATGGCCGAATTAGATGAAAGCCAAAATAAAGGTGAAGCCCTTCTAGACAGACTCATTCATTTTTTAGAAAGGTCACATACTCTTCCTACGAGTATTGATGCCATAGGGATTGGAGTAACTGGACTCGTTGATAGAGAACAACAGACCATTTTAAATATCCCTAATCGCAAAGGCTGGGATGATATTCAACTCATTGTTATTTTCCAACAAGCATTCTCATGCCCTATTTATCTCGATGAAGGTGGCCGCACGATGGCCGTCGCCGAAAAAACATTAGGAAAAGCGAAAGAAATCAGGGACTTCATCGTCGTACAAATTGGGTTTGGAATTGTATCTGGTATTATGATTAATGACCAATTGCTAAGGGGATCTAGCAATGTTTCAAGCCTGTTTGGTCATATTACTGCGGATGAAAATGCGGGCCGATGTTTATGCGGGAATTATGGCTGCTTGGAAAATATCATTACATTTCCAATGCTGGAGATCGAATATAAGAAACGCAATGGTCAATACGCTTCTATTGTGGAGGCATATGAGCATAAAGATAAAATTGCCATTGGAATATGTATTGATACGGGAAAAGCCCTAGGAATAGCCCTAAGTAATGTCGTCAATTTATTTAATCCAAGTGCCATTTATATTGGTGGACCGATATTTGACTCCCTTCCTATTCTATTGGAAGAAACGAAGCGGACAATTATTTTACGCGCAAACCGTTTTGCCACTCTTGCCTTAAGCTTAGAGGAAAATAGTTTTGGACAGCAACAAGGCATCATGGGAGCGTTAATCTTCGCTAAAACAAACTTAATTGCAGAACTCTAAAGCCGCATCCAGTTAGATGCGGCTTCTTTTCATATATTCCTTATAAATTTCCTGATAAGTCCTATGTGTTTCTTCATTCGGTACAATCGGTGCCCCTAATTGGATGTTATCTTTGATTTCCTCGAATGAATGTACCTTTCCGATTGCGACCAACGCTGTCCACGCCGCTCCCCATGCTGAACTATGATGAGTTTCCGCTACATAGACTTCTTTTCCGAATATATCAGCTAGCATTTGCAGCCATAAATTTGATCGAGCCAATCCGCCATTCACATATATTCTGGAAGGCTCTCCAGCAAGTCTGCAAAGCGCCCTTTCGATTTGATATAAATTAAAGGTGATTCCTTCAAGTACAGCCCGTATGAAATGCTCTTGCTTATGGGTGATAGACAAGCCAGAAAAATTTCCAGTCGCGCGCTGATTCCAGATTGGTGCTCTTTCTCCGTTAATATACGGATGAAAAATAATCCCTTCTGCCCCAGGTGCCACTTTCCCGGCCTTCTCGATAAAATCACTATAGCTATCTTCGTTATTTAAAAGCTCCTTCAACCACTGCAACGCAATACCGCCATTGTTGGACGGCCCTCCAATGATGCTATATTCGTCAGTAAACGCATAGCTAAATGTTTCCCGCTTTTCGTTAATTCGAACCCCTTTAGAAAACTGGCGAACAGCCCCACTCGTTCCTACTGTTATCGCTACTTCCCCTGGCAAAATCGCTCCGATGCCTAAATTGGCAAGCTGGCCATCAGCAGCACCAATTATAACTGGAATGTCTGATGGCAGACCCATTCCTTCTGCGACTTTTTTATCCAAATTGTTCAAAATATATGTTGGAGGGACGACTTTAGATAATTGATTTTCCTCTATTTGGGCAAACTCCAACGCCTTTTCATCCCACCCTAATATACTAGGATTGAATAGCCCTGTCGCTGAAGCCATTGAATAATCGACAACTCTTTCTCCAAACCATTTAAATAGGATAAATTCTTTTACCGACATAAAATAAGCTGCTTTTTTATAGGGTTCAAACTCTGTCTCCTTCATCCATACTAATTTTGTAAAAGGAGTCATTGGATGAATGGGCACGCCTGTTTTTAAAAACAAGTCTTGACGTTCCTCTTCCGAAAAACCTTCTGCCTGTTGGCTACTCCTACCATCTGACCAAATAAGGGCATTTGATAAAGGATTCCCCTCTTGATCGACACAAATAAGTGAATGCATTGCGCAAGAGATACCTATTGCAAATGCTTCTTCTTTTTGAATTCCCGCTTGATCCATTGCATCTTTGATTGCTTTTATCGCGAAACGTTCAATCTCATTCGGATCCTGCTCCACCCAGCCAGATTCAGGATAATATGTTGTAATCAAGCACTCCGCTTCTGATTTTACCTTACCATTTAAATGAAAAATTACTGCTTTTGCGCTTGTGGTTCCTAAATCTAGTCCAATGACGTAGTTACCTGACATTATTAACCTCTTCCTTTTTCTTTTTATGTATTACAAAAACTCCACTCCCCAAATTTTCCTTCATGACAACAAAAGTCAAAAATCGACATTATTTTTGAAATATGGTGGTAAAGATGCAAGTCTATGGTATGATAAGAGAAATTATGTCCAATAACATTCTCATAATCTATTACCGAGGTAATGAAACCACTTACATCCTTTGGCAACACATTTGTTTATCAGTCAAATTATTACAAATAGAATATCATTACCATCACCAAACCGTCAATTAATAATAGATTAAGAGGTTAATTATATACAATAGAGAAAAATAGCTTTACCTTTATTAATTAGGGGGATCAAAATGATTACTGGTGATGCAGCTTTTATAAAGAAGTTAAATAGAGGATTAATATTAAGTCAGATTATCGAACATAATAAAATTTCTCGGGCTGATTTATCTAAAGTTACTGGGCTTAATAAAGCAACCGTATCTGTTCAAGTGGCTGACTTATTGGAAGAAAATTTACTTATTGAGGAACAACTGGAACATAATAATTTAGGGAGGAGACCTATCCTTCTTTCATTAAACCGAAAAGCCGGATATGCTCTAGGAATTGACCTTGATAAGAATCAAATTATGTTCACATTGTCAGATTTGCTCGGTTTTCCTACCCATATCGAAATTGTACAACTACAAACAAAAGATTATAACGAGATACTTGAAATTTTAATTGAGTACATAATAGACATTAAAAAGAAATGCCAAGGAAGTGCATTTGGATTAATCGGCGTAACAATCGGCATTCACGGACTTGTGTCAAAGGATGAAAAAATCCTTTTTTTCCCGCAACTTCAATGGCGTAATAAAAATATTAAAGAAGACCTTCAGAATATGGTGGATGTTACAGTTTTCATCGAAAACAACGCAAACTTGACTGCCTTTGCGGAAAGTGTTTTTAAACATAATAAAAGTAATAATTTAATCAGTATTTCTATGAATTCTGGGATTGGCCTAGGCATGATTATGAATGGTGAAATTCATAGAGGATTCCATGGTTATGCCGGTGAGGTTGGACATATGATTGTCGTTCCTGATGGGAAATTGTGTGCATGCGGCAATCAAGGGTGCTGGGAACTATATGCATCGGAATCAAGTTTTTTTAATAAGCTTGGCCGCTCCAATGCAGATTATTATGATATCCATTCGTGGTTAAAACTTGGGGATCCAGATGTCACGAATCAAATGGATGAACTCATCAAGTACATCGCTATTGGTCTAAATAATATTATTAATATGTACAATCCCGAAATCATTGTCCTGAATTCCGAGCTGCTGCGTTTAAACCGAGATGCCGTCAAACAAATTGAAAGTCGACTCAATTCAAATATTAGCCACTACGGCAGACTTCTAGTTTCTGAACTTGGCAAACAAGCTTGTGTTATGGGAGCTTGCGCTTTCTCCATAATTAAATTTTTACAAATATCAGAGCTTAATTTGCAAGTCACAATGAAAAGGACATTATAAAACCCGGTTGATAAAATCAACCGGGTTTTACTAATTTAATTCTTATTCATCCATTCAGTATGGAAAGTACCTTCTTTATCAAGGCGCTCATAAGTATGGGCACCAAAATAGTCACGCTGTGCTTGCAATAAATTGGCAGGCAATGTTTCTGTACGATAACTGTCGTAATAAGCAATCGCGCTTGAGAAGCAAGGAACTGCAATGCCACGTTCAACCGCTATGGCAATTACTTTACGAAGTGCGGACTGGTAGCTTTCAACGATTTCTTTAAAATATGGATCAAGCATTAAGTTCGCTAAATTTGCATCGCGATCATAAGCATCCTTAATTTTTTGCAAGAATTGTGCACGAATGATACAACCGCCTCTAAAAATCATAGCGATATCGCCGTATCTTAAATCCCAGCCATATTCTTCTGATGCAGCCTTCATTTGAGCAAAACCTTGTGCATAAGAACAAATTTTACTCATATATAAAGCTTTACGAACCGCTTCGATTAGTTCTTTTTTATCCCCTTCAAAAGCGGATACTTCAGGACCGTTTAACACTTTACTTGCCGCTACTCGTTCTTCCTTCATCGCGGAAATAAAGCGAGCAAACACGGACTCTGTAATAAGTGGAAGTGGAACGCCTAAGTCTAATGCATTTTGGCTCGTCCATTTACCAGTACCCTTTTGACCTGCAGTATCTTTAATCACGTCAACTAGTGGCTTGCCTGTTTCTTCATCCGTTTTCGCAAAAATATCAGCTGTAATTTCAATAAGGTAGCTATCAAGCTCTCCCTTATTCCATTCAGAGAATACTTCATGCAATTCATCTGCATTTAGGCCTAAAATATGTTTCATAATAAAATAGGCTTCACAAATCAATTGCATGTCGCCATATTCAATCCCGTTATGAACCATTTTCACATAGTGACCTGCTCCATCCGGACCAATATATGTACTGCATGCTTCTCCATTTACTTTTGCAGCGATCGCTTGGAAGATAGGTTCAACTAAATCGTATGCTTCTTTTTGTCCACCTGGCATAATTGAAGGACCTGTAAGTGCTCCTTCTTCACCACCGGAAACCCCTGTTCCAATAAAATGAAGACCTGCTTCACTTAGTTCTTTATTTCGACGAATGGTATCTTGGAAAAACGTATTTCCACCATCGATTAAAATATCGCCTTGTTCTAAGTATGGCTTTAAAGATTCAATTGTAGCATCAGTGGCAGCACCCGCTTTTACCATTAATAATATTTTACGCGGCTTTTCCAATGAATTTACAAACTCTTCTATCGTTAAGGCACCGACAAAATTTTTACCTTTCGCTTCGTTCTTCATAAATTCTTCCGTTTTTTCAGAAGAACGGTTAAAAACGGCAACGGAATATCCACGGCTTTCAATATTCAAAGCGAGGTTTTTTCCCATAACTGCCAAACCAATAACGCCTATTTGTTGTTTCGACAATTTTACTTCCTCCTTAGAGACTCATTCATAAATATATTTTATCATACAATGTCTTTATTGCGTTAACAACCTGAGTTGCTTATTAAAGGTAAACATTTTAATATTATTAATAATACAATGAAAAAGGAGAAATACATGAGTGTAATAGTCGAATTACAGAAAAGTGGCTTAGTTGCAGTTGTAAGGGAATCCAATTTAGAGAATATTGTCCCAATTTGCGAGGCTTTGTACGAAGGTGGAATTTATGCATTGGAGATTACAGCTGAAACACCTGGGGTCACAGAATTAATTGAAAAAGCAGCAGCAGCAGTTGGGGACAAAATTTTAGTTGGTGCAGGTACAGTACTAGATTCGGAAACAGCAAGAGCCGTTATTGCGGCCGGAGCTAGATTCGTTGTCTCCCCTACTTTGAATATTGATACTATTAGAACTGTAAAACGTTATGGAATCACCAGTATTCCAGGTGCCTTGACACCTACCGAGATTCTTACGGCGTATGAACATGGTGCAGATATGATTAAAGTATTTCCGGCAAACGTATTTGGCCCAAGCTATGTAAAAAGTATTCACGGCCCACTGCCACAAATTCCTTTAATGGTAACAGGTGGTATCACACATCATAATATAGGGGAATATGTAAAAAGTGGTGCAGCAGCTATTGGAATTGGCAGTAATTTAGTAGATCCGAAAAAATTAAAAACGGAAGCTGACTTTGAGGAATTAGTTCAACAAGCAAAGAAATACCGTATTACATATGAAGAATCGAAGACTTAAGAAGAAGAAGGTTTTCCTTTTAATAAGGGGAGCCTTTTTCTTTTTATACAAAAACTTACTTAATACATATAGCAAAGTAAAAATTACTCTGTTATAATAATTATTGTAAGTTACATACCAATTTATTGGAGGTGCACGTTTCGTGAGTGAGAATGAGAAGAAGCAATTGAAAAAATTGACGACTGCTGCAGGTGCTCCAGTCATTGACAACCAGAACTCTATGACAGCAGGTCCAAGAGGTCCCGTTTTACTGCAAGATGTTTGGTTGATCGAAAAACTAGCTCATTTTGACAGAGAGGTCATCCCTGAAAGACGTATGCATGCTAAAGGGTCAGGAGCATATGGAACATTTACAGTCACAAATGACATTACAAAATATACAAAAGCAAGAATTTTCTCAGAGGTTGGTAAACAAACTGAAATGTTTGCTCGTTTTTCAACTGTTGCGGGTGAGCGTGGTGCTGCTGACGCTGAGCGTGACATTCGTGGATTTGCTTTAAAGTTTTATACGGAACAAGGAAACTGGGATCTTGTAGGTAATAATACGCCAGTATTCTTCTTTAGAGATCCTTTAAATTTCCCAGATCTAAACCACGCTGTAAAACGTGATCCTAGAACAAATATGCGAAGCGCAAAAAATAACTGGGATTTCTGGACTTCATTGCCTGAAGCTCTACATCAGGTGACGATTGTAATGAGTGATCGTGGAATTCCAAAATCATATCGTCATATGCATGGATTTGGAAGCCATACGTACAGCATGATCAATGCTCAGAACGAACGCTATTGGGTTAAATTCCATTTCCGTTCTCAACAAGGAATTGAGAACTTAACAGATGCAGAAGCTGAAGCTCTTATCGGCAAGGATCGCGAATCTCATCAAAGAGATTTATATGATAGTATTGAAAATGGCGACTTCCCGAAATGGAAAATGTATATCCAAGTGATGACAGAAGAAGAAGCTGAAAACATGCCTTACAATCCATTTGACCTTACGAAAGTATGGTATAAAAAAGACTTCCCTCTTATTGAAGTTGGAGAGTTTGTGTTGAATCGCAATCCTGAAAACTATTTTGCTGAAGTCGAGCAAGCTGCATTTACTCCAGCTAATGTTGTTCCAGGGATTGGCTTCTCACCTGATAAAATGCTGCAAGGAAGATTGTTCTCTTATGGGGATGCTCAGCGATATCGTTTAGGTGTAAACCACCATCAAATTCCAGTAAATGCTCCGAAGTGTCCATTCCATAGTTTCCATCGTGATGGACAAATGAGAGTGGATGGCAATTTAGGAAGCACTATGCATTACGAGCCTAATAGCTATGGTGAGTGGGAATCACAACCTGACTTTACAGAACCACCTCTAAAAATAAGCGGCGACGCGGCTAACTGGAATTTCCGCGATGACGACGATCAATATTTCACACAACCTGGTCTTCTCTTTAATAAAATGAACGATGATCAGAAGGAAGTTCTTTTCGGAAATACCGCTCGCGCTATGGGCGATGCTCCGAAGGAAATTAAAATTAGGCATATCGTCCATTGCTACAAAGCTGATCCCGCCTATGGTGAGGGTGTAGCGAAAGCACTCGGCATTCCAATTAGCGAAGCTGGCATTGCTGTTACAGAAGTTTAATAGTTTTAGATAAGAGAGACGGCTTTTGAAGCTGTCTCTTTTTTGATTGTACTGAATGAGGATCTCTATCACTGAAGAAGACAGTACTTAATGCGGCAATACGGCGATTGAGGTCCTTCATCACTGAAGAACCCAACACTTAAGGCGTTAATCCAAGTTTTAGAGTTCGTTCACGTTATAAAAAATAGTAACCTGTACAAAAAAAAGACTCTCAAAATAATCGTGATTTTGAGAGTCTCGTTGTTATTATTTATGCTAAAAAATCAGTTGGTTGATTCATTGGAAGTGCTTCTGGTCTGCTGCAGCCACTACTAATTTCGATGTGCTGCCCTTTTTCTGCTGCATCTATAAAGGCATGCATAACATCAAGTACGTGGAAAGCTAATGCTCCACTTGCGCGGTTAGCACGGCCTGTCCGAATGGCATTTGCCATGTCAGCAGCTCCGATTCCCCTACTATTCTCCCTAAAGCTATGTGTTAGTGGGATTTCGGTCCACTGTGCTTCCCCTTGTCTTTTAACATAAATTGGTCCGCCAAATGTATTTGGATCAGGAACAATTAGAGTTCCGGTCGTTCCGTAAATTTCAATTCTTGGAAGCTGTGAACCCCATACATCGAAGCTAGTTGTAATGGAACCAATTGCTCCATTTTCAAATTCAAAGACACCTGAAATATGAGTAGGAATTTCAACTGGAACTTTCTCGCCCGCTCTTGGTCCAGACTTAATTGTTCTTTCAGGATAAGTCGCTCTTGCGGAACCAGTAACTCGTTTGATTGGTCCAATTAAATTAATTAGTGCCGTTAAATAGTATGGTCCCATATCAAACATTGGGCCGCCACCCTCAACATAGAAAAAGTCAGGGTTTGGATGGAAACTTTCAGGGCCGCTTCCCATCATAAAGGCACTTGCTGCAATCGGTTCGCCAATCCAGCCATCATCGATTAGCTTCCTGCATGTTTGTAGTCCGCCACCCAAAAATGTATCTGGTGCAGAACCAACATAAAGGCCTCTACTTTTAGCTAATTCTAAAATTTTCTTTCCATCTTCACGAGTAACAGCAAGTGGTTTTTCAACAAAAACGTGTTTGCCCGCTTCAAGTGCCTGTAAACAAATTGGAGCATGGGCTGTAGGGATAGTTAAATTAATGACCATTTCAATTTCATTATCTGCCAATAGCTCCTCAGGTGAATATGCCTTTTGAATCCCAAATTGTTCAGCACGTGCTTTCGCGCTATCCAGATTAATGTCAGCAACTGCAATGACATCAAGATTTTGAAAAACTTCCTTCGTATTTTTTATGTATATTTCACTGATCATCCCACAACCGATGATTCCAATTTTTACTTTTTCCATTTTGTATCCTCCACATGATGACTTATCTTGTGCCCCAGATTTTCCGGGGCACAAGTTCATTAAACATTTTCTACTAAACGCATTTGCTTTACATTTACCCAGCCACGCGTTTCAACCGATTTTTCGATCGCAGCTAAAATTTCCTGATTTCTGATACCATCCTCAAAATTAGGCGATGGGCTAGTTCCTTCCGAAACACCCTTCATTAATTCTGTCATAAGGTTAATAAAAGTATGTTCGTAGCCAATAATATGTCCTGCTGGCCAGTAGGCACCCGCAAATGGGTGGTGCTCTTCGGTACAAGTGATATTTCGAAAGCCTTGAAGTCCATCTTCATCATCCGCAAAATAAACTTCCAAATTGTTCATCTGTTCCATATCCCAACGGATAGAGCCTTTTGATCCGTTAATTTCAAAGCGATTTCCATTCCGGTTCCCACCAGCAAATCTTGTCGCTTCAAAAACTCCCATTGCTCCGTTTTCAAAACGAACCAAGAATGCAGAAGCATCGTCGACATCGACTTCTTCCATCACTGTACTTGCAGATTTTGCACTTAATCCGCCACTTGAATCCGCAACAGGACGTTCCTTAATAAAGGTTTCCATCATTCCCGTCACTTCTTCAAATTCACCCACTAAAAATCGCGCCATATCAATGCTATGGGCAGCTATGTCACCTAGCGCTCCTGATCCAGTGACTTCTTTTTTCAAGCGCCATACACTCGGAAACTGTGGATCCATGATCCAATCTTGTAAATACGTCGCGCGCATATGATAAATTTTACCCAATCTACCTTCTTGAATCAATTTTTTCGCAAATTGTATAGCTGGTGCAAAGCGATAATTATGGCAGATCATATGCACTACGTTATTCTTTTTAACAGCATTATACATACGCTGTGCATCTTCCAGCGTCAAAGCAAGCGGTTTTTCGCAAAGAATATGCTTTCCTGCTTCCGCGGCTGCTATTGCTATTTCCGCATGCGTATTGTTCGGAGTCACGATATCAATTAAATCGATATCATCTCGCTCAATTAATCTTCTCCAATCCGTTTCATATGTAGCGAAGCCCATTTTTTCAGCAGCTTCTTTAACTCCTTCTTCGTCACGACCCGCTACAGCTTGTAGTACAGGCTCTACATCACAATCAAAATAAAACGGCAGATCGCGATATGCGTGCGAATGTGCCTTCCCCATGAACTTATAGCCAACCATTCCAATTCTAATCTTCTTTTTTTCACCCACTAAATCTCACCAACCCTTTCATAAATAAGCAGATTTTGCAGAAAAGAAGTTTCCTAATTCACTCCTTCTTTTACTAGTTTCCAAGACTTTGAATACCGAATAGACAAAGTATGTCCAACCTCCGATAGCTATTATGTATAAAGATACCATATAAAATGCGCTCTGAAAACCTTTTCAAAATCATATTTTTTACTTTGATATCGGAAAACTACTTAATGCTGTAAAAGCTTGCACCATCTTCCTAGCAAATTGTATAGGCGGCTCTACTGATTGAATATGCATATACAGAATATTGGGTTTTACAAAAATCCAATGGTTGTGCAAAGCACTCACAATAAGACCTTGTTGAACAATCGAATACATGAACGATGGCACTTCTTCCTCAAGAACGGCTATTTCTGCAAGATTAAGGGCATATCCATTTTGATCTAAAGCTTCAAAAGAAACACCTGCAGGTACAACCGATTTGCTTGTCCGCCCTTGAACCATAACTGAAAAATTACGATGCAATGAGACGGAACAAACACCTTGGTCAATCGTGCTTTTTGCATTAAAAATAGCGCCAAATTGATCACAAAGACTAGAATAACCGTTCATGTACCTCTTCCCCTTCCAATAGACTCCTTCTAATCTATGTTGTCTATTCAAACAATATGAAGGAGATTCATATTAAAAGGGTAAGAAGTGCCCCACCAATCGCACCAGTGACCACAATAATCCAAGGTGAGAGCTTCCAATAAACAAGCATGCTAAATAATACTGCTGCAAATGCAAAGTCAATTGGTTTTAAAATAGAACTCGTCCAGATTGGTTGATAAAAAGCAGCTATTAATATCCCAACTACTGCAGCATTTACTCCCATCAAGGCTCCCTTTATTTTTGGGTTACGACGAAGTTGATCCCAAAATGGAAGAGTACCCAGAATAAGTAGAAAAGCTGGTAAAAAGATGGCAATTGTTGCAATCACGCCACCTGACCAACCATTCATTACTGCTCCTAAATATGCTGCAAATGTAAATAACGGTCCCGGTACTGCTTGAGCCGCTCCATAGCCAGCAAGAAAAGATTCTTCACTTAACCATCCGGTTGGTACAAATTCACGTTCCAGTAAGGGCAACACTACATGCCCTCCTCCAAACACAAGTGAACCGGAACGATAAAAACTATCGAACATCTCAACCCAATCTAATGAACTAATTTCTCTTAAAATAGGTAGTAGAATTAATAAGCCAAAAAATAAAGATAAACATATGATTCCGATTTTACGAGAAATAGGAAAATGAATGTTAGAGTTTTCTTCATCCCTATGATTTTTATAAAGAACAAATCCAAGAAAAGCTGACAACAAAATAACTCCAACTTGTGTGAACGCAGTTTGCCATAGTAGAATAATCACTAATGCCATTAATGCTATGGCTTTTCTTTTTAAATCAGGAGTTAACTTTTGAGCCATGCCTAAAATTGCATGTCCTACTACTGCAACAGCCACCAGTTTTAATCCATGTATCCAACCTGCATTTCCAATATCCATACCTTTTAGAATAAGCGCAAATACGATTAGAGCAATCACTGAAGGGAGTGTAAATCCAAGAAATGAGATAATTCCGCCTAAAATCCCTGCACGCATTACCCCAATCCCTATCCCAACTTGGCTACTGGCTGGGCCAGGAAGAAATTGACATAAGGCCACTAAATCCGCATAACTTTTTTCATCCATCCATTTTCTTCTTCGTATATATTCTTCATGAAAATATCCTAAATGGGCGATTGGACCACCGAATGAGATTAATCCGAGCCTTGTTGAAACGAATAATATTTCCAATAATGTTTTTAAATCTTTCTTTGCCATCCAGACCTTCTCCCTTAAATGGTAAAAAATATAGAACTTCGGAATCGAAATTCTATATTAAGATTATCATATGATGCTTTATTGTAATGGATTTTTACAAAATCTTTACATGCTTCCAAGTGCCCCAGAAATCGAATATGCTTCTAAATCAATATCAATATCTTCTTTTAACGCTAATTTTGCCAATAAAAAACCTAGATAAGGACCCATCGTAAGACCAGAAGCGCCTAACCCGTTGGCGATTAAAACTCCCTCATACCCTGGAAGCGGACCGAGTACTGGTAAAAACTCTGGTGTAAAAGGACGGAAACCAATTCTTGTTTCGATCATCTCAGCGTTTGATAGCCCAGGAGCAAATTGTAGAGACTGAGTCAAAATTTCTTGTATACTTCCTGCTGTGACGCGCAGGTCAAATCCAGTATTTTTTTCATGAGTTGCACCCGCCACAATTTTGCCTTTCTGAAACGGTACGATGTATTGGCTGCCTGGTGGCATGACAACAGGCCAATGATCTGTTTCTAATCCTTTTAGATTCATATGCAAAATCTGGCCTTTTTGAAAATCAACTTGAAAATGAACTCCTAATGGTTTTAATAGTTGACTACCCCAAGCACCTGCCGTCACGATGATAGTGTCTCCAACAAACGACTCATCAGTCGTCTTTGCTCCTATTACTTTCATTCCGTTTAATACGAGTTCCGCATCTCCATGAACAATGTTAGCTCCATGCCGCTCCGCCGATCTAAGTAACGCGTTACGAAGAGCCCGGCCATCAACACGTGCTGCTCCACTGACATGAACCGAGCTGTATCCATCTGCAATTAAAGGAAATAAAGCTTTCGTTTCCGATGGAGAAAGCAATTGAATTTCACCAATTTCCGGAGCATCTTCACGTCTTTTCCGCGCTCTTTTTTCCATTTCAATGAGCTTTTTCGAATCCGTATGTATGCTGATTGCTCCTACGCGAGCGTAACCAGTGTTCGACTCACCTTCATTTTCCAGTTCTTGAATGAGATTCGGATAAAAGCGCGCTCCGCCTTTTGCAAGCTGATACCATGCTTTGTTCCGCCTTTGCGAAATCCAAGGACATACAATCCCTGCAGCAGCATCCGTAGCCTGCCCTTTATCCTTTCGATCAATGACGGTAACTTCAGCGCCTGTTTTTGCTAAGTGATAGGCTGTTGAAGCCCCTAAAATTCCAGCACCTATTACAATAAAACGATTCATAGAAAGCATTCCTTTCATTTACTACTCCAAATCGTGCTTGATGAATTGAATTGTACCAATTATATCATTCGGAAATCTAATCATAAAAAAAGAAATCACCCCTTATTGCAGGTGATTTCTTCTTTTAAGACTAGGCTATTTTTCTTAAAGTTTGTTTTGAAAAAGCCCATTTTCCGGCATTTTCGCCCATTAAGAAAGTTTAGCGGTTCTTATTAAACTGGTAGCTCTTTTCCTATTTAAACATCAGTTCCTATATGAAAATTTATTTCTCGTTATTTAGATTTACATCTTATAGCAACAATGTTTGGAAAAGAGCTTAGAACTAAAATGCCCATATCGTTGAAATAAGAATCATCCCTAACCCAATGCCAAAAGCTAAACTCATTGAGTGTTTTGTCACATTTTCCTTCCATATTGAAAAAGAGATATCATTTTGAATGTTATCATTCACTACTTTCATGAAATGGGGTTGGCGGATAAATGTTTCCCGAATCTTAACAAAACCTTGAAAGAATAGGCTTAAAAAACCGCTTTTAATGACAAATAGGATGGCTCCAATTAATAAAAGCAGGAGCCCACTCATGAAAAGCGCATTAATATGCGATGTGTTTGCTTTAGAAACAATGGATGCCTTTGCCATGAGTAATGTAATAATCATTGAAACGCTTAGGGATGATACAAATACTTTCACTTAATGGACCTCCTACCCGCTAATTAATTTGATACGACTGTTGCATAGCGAAGATTAGGGATATTTAACACATGAAAATGAACACCTTCAATGCCTTTTCTAACAAGCGAGTTTTGTGCTTGGAAGTAGATTGGAATGATCGGCATATCGGTCATTAAAATTTCCTCAGCTTGATGTAGCATTTCAAATCGTTTTGCATCATCTTGTTCGACTAATGAATCTTGTAAAACTTTATCAAATTCTGAATTGCTATAGTTTGTAAAGTTACTTGAACTTTTTGTGCTATATAAGTTTAATACTGGATATGGATCTAGGAAATCTCCAATCCACCCCATACGTGCCATTTGGAAGTTTTTTTGCTTGAATGTATCAATATATGTTTTCCATTCTTGATTTTCAAGTTTTGCTTCTACGCCTAAATTTTGCTTAAACATTTCCTGTAATGCTTCGGCAATCTTTTTATGGTCACCTTCTGAATTATATTTTAACGTAACTTCAGGAAGCTCACTCCAGCCTTCTTCTTTCATTCCTTCTGCCAAAAGCTCTTTTGCTTTATCAACATCGAATGAATAATACGGTGCAACCTCATCTCTAAAATCCTTGCCTGACGGAGCATCTACACCATAGGCCACATATCCGTAAGCTGGTTTTTCCCCACCTCTAGTAATATTTTTTGTGATGGCTTCCCTATCAATTGCATAGGAAAAAGCTTGGCGGATTTTTGCGTTCGTAAACGGTTCTTCTTCAACATTAAATGAATAAGTATATACGGTATATGACGGTGAATTTACATATTCCTCGTTATTTTTCTCTTGATCAACAGCTTCGGCAGGAATTGCTTTTACTAAGTCCAATTCACCTGATTTGAACATTTGATATTCAGTTTGAGCATCTGCAACCATTTTGAATTTGACAGATCCCATTGTAATCTTGTCCTTATTCCAAAAATGATCGTTCTTTTCAATTGTTAACTCTTCATTATGCTTCCAGCTTGTAAGAGTATACGCGCCGTTAGAGACAATCCCTTCTGCTTCTGCAGCCCAATCTTCATTTCCGTCAACAACCTTTGGATTTACTGGTAAATAAGCACGTCCCATTAAAACAGTTGGGAAAAATTTAATTGGAGTTTTTAATTCTACTATTAGAGTGTGGTCGTCTTGTGCTTTCACGCCAACGTCATCAGCTGAACCTTTGCCAGTATTATATTCCTCGGCCCCTTTAATATAATATAAGCTTGATGGATCATAAGCAGCCGTTTCTGGATTTAATACACGTTTCCAAGCATATTCAAAATCTCCTGCAGTAAGTGGATCACCATTGGACCATTTTGCATCATCACGAACAGTGAATGTATATGTTTTTCCGTCGTCTGAAACGGTTACCTTACTTGCTGCACCTTCTGCCAATTTTCCTTTTTCATCATATTCATAAAGACCTTCATATAGATGGTCAATCACCCACCAAGAAGTAGCGTCAGAAGCAAAAGCTGGGTCTAATGTATACGGTTCTCCCCCTAGATTTGCTGTTAAAGTTTGTTCAATTTCCTTGGCGGATCCTTTAGATCCTGCTGTTTCTGACTTTTTACTTCCGCAACCTGCTAGAGCTGCCGTTACAAGCAGTATTAACGTTAAAACACCGATTAATGCTTTCTTCATTTTTCTCTTCCCCCTGTTATCTCATGCTGCTGAATCTTGAGAACTATTGATACAGATGGCATGCTACATGATGATCTTTCTTTACTTCCTTCCATTCAGGCTCAACTTTCGCACATACATCCATCGCAGCTGGACATCTTGTGCGGAACGGACACCCGGAAGGAGGGTTCAACGGACTTGGTGGATCACCTCCTAATAAGATTCGTTCTTTACTACCCCTCAATTTCGGTTCAGTAACTGGGATTGCAGAAAGCAATGCTTTCGTATAAGGATGAAGTGGTTCCTGAAATAACACATCACTTTCTCCAAGTTCCATCATCTTCCCAAGGTACATCACACCAATACGATCACTAATATGTTTGACCATCGATAAATCATGTGCGATGAACAGATACGTTAACCCTTCATCTTTTTGTAAATCCTCGAGTAAATTGATCACTTGCGCCTGAATAGAAACATCAAGGGCTGAAATAGGTTCATCCGCGACAATGAATGAAGGTTCTACAGCAAGTGCACGTGCGATACCAATACGCTGTCTTTGTCCACCACTGAATTCATGTGGAAAACGTTCTGCATGTTCAGCATTTAGGCCAACTTTTTCAAGAAGTTTAATAATTCGTTCCTTTCTCTCCTTGCCTTTAGCCAAACCGTACGCGTCCAATCCTTCAGCAATGATATCTCCAACCTTCATCCTAGGGTTAAGTGACGCTTCGGGATCTTGAAAAATGATCTGGGTTTTCCGATTAAACTCCCTCTTCGCTTTCCGATCCAAATTGGATATATCTTTACCTTCAAAAATTACTTTTCCGTCTGTGGATTCATACAATCCAACGATTGTGCGGCCAAGAGTTGATTTTCCACTACCACTTTCTCCTACAAGTCCGAGTGTTTCGCCTTTTTTAATAGAAAATGAGATTCCATCCACAGATTTTACAACTTTCCCAGAACCCGCTTTAAAGTATTTTTTTAGATTATGAACTGATAAAACTTGCTCAGACAAGATTCTCGCCTCCTGCTGCAACTTGCAAATGGGCTTGAGCCCGTGGATCGTTCAGCCAACACCTTGCTTGATGGCTATCAGAGAAGTTTTCAGCCCCTGGCATATGCTCTACACAAACTTCCATCGCATGAGGGCATCTTGCCGCAAAGGGACACCCTTTAGGTGGAGAGAATAAATCCGGCGGCGTCCCTTCTATCGGAATAAGCCTTTCCTTTCCGATTGCATCAGGTTTTGGTACTGAGCGCAGCAGCCCCCATGTATACGGATGTTTCGGCTGTTCAAAAATTTCTGTTACTGTACCAGTTTCAATGACCATACCTGCATACATTACCGCCACTCGATCCGCCACTTCCGCTACAACACCTAAATCATGGGTAATCAACAAGATTGAAGAGTTCTTCTCAGTTTGAATTTTCCTTAAAAGAGTAAGTATTTGAGCCTGAATCGTTACATCCAAGGCTGTTGTTGGTTCATCCGCGATTATAATCGCTGGATTACATGCCAAGGCAATTGCAATTACGATCCTTTGCCTCATTCCACCGCTAAACTCATGTGGATACTGCGAATAACGAGTTTCAGCATCTGCTATTCCAACAGACTTCATTAACTCAATTGTTTTTTCCTTCGCTTCTTTTTTTGTCGCTTTTTGTTTTTTTATAAAAACCTCATCAATTTGATGACCAATTTTCATCGTTGGGTTTAGGGACGTCATAGGATCCTGAAAAACCATTCCTATTTCTTTCCCACGAAGTTTCTGTAATTGTTTCTTTGATAAAGTCGTAATCTCTTTATCTTTAAAAATTATATTTCCATTTTTGATTCGACCGTGAGGTTTTGGAATCATGCCCATAATTGCCTGGGCTGTTACACTTTTCCCACTACCACTTTCTCCAACGATCGCGAGGGTCTCTCCTGCTTCAAGATGAAAGGAAACCCCTCTTACCGCTTGGATCTCCCCTTTATACATTTTAAAAGAGACGTGTAAATCATTTATTTCCAGTAAACGCTCCATTCGAATTCCTCCTTAATTCTTTGAGCGCGGATCTAGCGCATCTTGTAATCCGTCGCCAAAAGTATTAAAGGCAAACATCGTTAAAGAAATCATTACTGCCGGAAAAAACAAACGCCACCATTGCCCACTCAAAATGACACCAAGTGCGTCGTTCGCCATTGTTCCCCAGCTAGCGGTAGGAGCTTGTACCCCTAATCCTAAAAAGCTTAAAAAGGATTCGGCAAAAATAGCTTGCGGAATAGTAAAGGTCAAGTTCACGATGATAATACCAATCATATTTGGCAATAGGTTTTTTCTAATAATTTTATGATGAGGAGTGCCAAGCTTCTCGGCAGCCATCACATACTCTTGCTGTTTAAGCTGCAAAATTTGACCTCTTACGATCCTAGCCATTCCAACCCAGCCTGTTATCGATAATGCCAAAATCATTGTCATTACACCCGGCCTCATGACAACCATGAGTAAAATTACGACTAATAGGTAAGGTATACCGTATAAAATTTCAACTATACGCATTAAGAAACTGTCTATCCGGTCCCCTAGCTTATTTCTCCCTGCCATGTATCCAGATATGCCTCCGACTAATACACCAATAAATAAATCAATGAGAGCCGCAACAATCCCGATTAACAAGGAAATGCGTGCACCAGCCCAAACCCTAGCCCATACATCTCGGCCTAGGTCATCTGTTCCAAACCAATGCTCTGCTGATGGAGCTAGATTCCCCTCTGTTAAAGATTGATGGCTTGGACTATATGGGACTAAATACGGCCCTAATAAAGCAAGCGAGACGATAGCAAATAGGACAATAGCTCCTGTTAGAGCCAATTTGTTTTTAGCTAATTTAATCATGACTTCATGCCAGTATCCTATCGTTGGGCGAGAGTTAGCCTTTAATTCAAATTGTTTTCTATCGGCCTCTCTAAATAACGAATCATGTATGTGTTCAGTCATATCAGTTACCTCCGCTCGATAGTTTAATTCTTGGGTCAATGAGTCTGTAACAGAGGTCAATGATAAATAATGTTAGTATTAGGATCATGCTGTAAAAGATCGTAGTGCCGAGAATAACTGGATAATCACGATTAAAAATGCTATCAACAAAGTATTTTCCGATTCCAGGTATGGCGAAAATTTTCTCAACAACAAATGTGCCTGTAATGATCGATGCAAATAATGGGCCAATAAAAGATAGGACAGGAATCAGCGCATTGCGAATTCCGTGTTTTATCATGACTGCAGAGGTGGACAGCCCTTTTGCTTCAGCCATCTTAATATAGTTTTGATTTAATACCTCGAGCATGCTTGTCCTTACAAACCGTGCAATAATTGCAAGTGGTCCCACAGAAAGAGCGATTGTCGGTAATACTGTGTGTTTCCACGTACCCCATGACGCCACTGGAAACCAATGCCATTCAACTGCTAAATATTTTATTAATAATGGGGCGAGGATAAAGCTTGGAATCGATATTCCGACTATAGCCACGAGCATGGAAAGATTATCTAGAAAACGATTATGATATAGTGCGGCCACCACCCCTAGAACAATCCCAAAGAAAATTGCTACGATCAATGATTGAATACCCAGTATGGCTGATGGACCGAATCCTTCAGCAATTAGAGTGTTGACATCTCGTGTTTTCGATTGGATGGACGGACCTAAATCAAATTGAATAAGATTTTTTAAATAGAGAACATATTGAACTGGAAGTGGTTCGTCCAAATTATATTTAGCTCGCATATTATTTACGATTTCTTCCGGTAGTGCTTTTGCATCACTTGCAAACGGATCCCCTGGAATGCTATGCATAATAACAAATGTTAGAGTAACGATGATCCAGAGCGTTACAAGCATTGTGAAAATTCGCTTTAAAATGTACATTATGTAACCTGCCTTTGCCTGTTAAATCACTGAGTCACATCCATAAATCTAAATTGAGCCTTTTCTTCCAATGAAGCTATGAAAAGTTCAAGCAGCTTTTTAGTTGCTTTTACATCATTTAAATCTATTACTTCAATTGGAGAATGTGCATTCCTCGAAGGAATAGATAATACGCCCGTCGGAATGCCATTATTAGCTAAATGCATCGCCCCTCCGTCAGTCCCAATACCTGGGAAAACTTCAAGCTGAAATGGAATCCCATGCTCTTGCGCTACATCTATCAATCTTCTTTTTATAGATGGATGAGAGATTAAACTGAAATCCATTACTTTGATGCCTGTTCCTTTACCAATGGCAAGTACATCATCAAGGACTGCCTCCAGAGTGTCACTTGCTGCAGTTGTATCGATAGCTATCGCCATATCGGCCTTGACCGACTCAGCAACAATTCTAGCTCCTCTAAGTCCTATCTCTTCTTGAACAGTAAATACCGCAATGATTTCTCCTCGAAAATCATTCATTTCCTCAAGCAATTTTATTAAAACCGCACAGCCTGCACGATCATCGAACCCTTTTCCTACTAGGCGACCTGTTGTTTCATCCCCTAGCAGCTCAACATGGGAGAGCCATGTTACAGGGTTACCAATGGTGATTCCAAGTGCTTCAGCTTCCTGTTTGGAGTTGACACCTACATCGATATAAGACTCCCGTACCTTTTTAAGTTTTGATTCTTGCTCGAATTTGCGATAGTGTGCGGAGACACCGCCGAAAATGCCGGTTAGTAAACCTCGCTCTGTACGAACCTGTACTTTTTGGCCAGGTAAATTTCTTTCATCATGACCACCTAAAGATTCTACTTTCAGCAAACCTTGCTCCGTGATATTTCTCACGATAAAACCTACTTCATCCATATGCGCGGTTACAATAACTTTTGGACCAGGATTTGCGCCTCTTTTTCTCGCAATGATATTGCCATGTAAATCAACCTTGAGTTCATCGACAAATCCCTTTATTTTTTTCGTTATATACTCAATAACTGGCTGTTCGAATCCAGAAGGACCGTGTAATTCTGCCAACTCTTTTATCAACTTCTCCAATTTTTCCACCTCATTTAATGTACAAAAGCGCAAGCGTGGTTATCGAGTTACAAACTTTGGGGCCTTTGACTTATCCTAGGGAAAAGGACAAGAAGTTTGCTAGACGATAGACGCTGGAGCTAGACGGAAACCATCTTTATTTAGTTATCCGCAATGTTACAAAATTATAATTTCCTAAGCGATAAAAAAACCTCTTAACAAAGACAAGTTAAGAGGTTGTTTACTTAAACTCATCTTATCTATCAGGAAAACCTGATGGAATTGGCACAGTGTTCATAATGAATCTGTTGCCGAGGCTTCAAAGGGCCATGTCCCTCCACCTCTCTGGATAAGAATATATTCAGTTGGAATAATACTATACTGATATATTAAAAACTGATGTTTCTCAAAATGAAAAAAATGAAATTTATAGAATTTTCATGTCATCTCATTGAAATAATTATTTCATAAAATAATATTAATGTAATGATAGACTTCATTAATTACTTCGTCAATCGAAATAAAAAATTTCTTTTTTATTTGAATATTCCACAATTACTATGTAATCCCTTTCCTGATTTTAAGTTTGATTAGCAATATATCGTATGCCGCCGCTTACAAAACAAAACAAGTTGAAACAAAAAAAAGATGAAAAACTAAAAAACTCGTCCACTAAATGAACGAGTTTTTTGTCTCTAATAATATTTTATACCCACCAAGCAGCTGCAGGTTGTTCTTTGATTAGTACTGATTGTAGGTTGGTGACAGCGCGTTGGAAGCCTTCTTCGATGGACATGATTGGGTCTTCGTGCTCAATGCTGACGACATAGTCGTAGCCGTAAGTACGAAGGGCGCTCATCATATCAGACCAATCTTTCATGTCATGGCCACATCCGACGGAACGGAAATTCCAAGCTCTTGTTCTTAACTCAGTGTATGGTTGCATATCTGTCAGTCCATACATGTTTACATTTTCTTGGTCGATGAATGTATCTTTCGCATGGAAATGATGAATCGCATTTGCTTTTCCAAGAATTTTAATTGCTCCTACTGGATCAATACCTTGCCACCACATATGGCTTGGGTCAAGGTTTGCACCGATTGCATCACTTGTTAATTCTCTTAGTTTTAATAACGTATATGGTGTATGAACTAGGAATCCGCCGTGTAGCTCTAGTCCAATTTTCACATTGTGCTCTTCTGCTAATTTACCGACTTCTTTCCAATATGGAACGAGTTTTTCTTCCCATTGCCAATTAAGAATATCGCTATATTCGTTTGGCCATGGTGCAACTGGCCAGTTCGGATATTTTGCTCCTTCATGGTCACCAGGTGTGCCTGAGAATGTATTTACTACTGGTACATTCATTAATGAAGCCAGTTTGATTGTTTTCACAATTGTATCGTGGCATTGTTGAGCAAATTCTTTATCAGGAGAGATTGGGTTTCCGTGACAGCTGAATGCGCTGATTGTAAGCCCTCTAGATTCTACTTCATGCAAGTAGTCTTTACGTTTTTCTTCACTCTCAAGCAAAGCATCAAGATCACAATGCGCGTTACCAGGGTAGCCACCTGTACCAATTTCTACTGCGTCAAGACCAGAAGCTTTTACGTGATCTAGCATTTCTTCGAAGGATTTGTCTGAGAATAATACTGTAAAAACACCAAGTTTCATAGTTTAACACCGATCCCTTCTAAAATAATTTATTATGTATTGAATTGAGGTTAAACGTATAACCTCAACTCAATTTTAACCCATTTTAATTAAAATTGAACAATTTGTTTTGTTTCGCTTGATTTAAGCGCCGCAAGAACAACTTTCAAAGATTTCATACCTTCTTCACCATCAATTGGCGGTACAGTATCATTCACGATGCTGTTTACGAAATTTTCGATAACTCTTGTGCTAGTTTGTCCGCCTTCATCATTGGACTGAATTTTACCAAGGTCAAAATTCTTTGTTTCACCATTTCTATAATGAACGATCAATGCGTACTCTGGGTCATCCTCAAGACGAATAACACCCTTTTCTCCATAAATAACCGTTGAGTTATCTTCTTTTTGGTACGCCCAGCTTGCAGCTAATGTTCCGATAATGCCACTTTCAGATTTCAATACACATACTGCATTGTCATCAACTGTGCTATCTTCTTTAGCACCTGACTCAACAAAAGCTCCTACTTCAACAAAATCTTCGCCAAGTATGTAGCGCATTAAATCCGTTTTGTGTACACCAAGATCCCCCATTGCTCCAATGAACGCTTCTTCTTTTCTAAAGAACCAGCTATCTTTCCCATCTATGCTCCATCCTTCTGGTCCCGGATGTCCAAAAGCTGTTCTAAAGCTATAAATCTTACCGATTTCTCCGTTTTCGATTAATTCTCTCGCTTTTTCATGAGAAGGTACGAAACGTTGATTGTGAGCGATCATCAATTTTTTATTATTATTTTTAGCCGCTTCAATCATAGCAAGTGCATCTTCTTCAGAAGTAGCCATCGGCTTTTCACATAACACGTGCTTGCCTACGTTTAATGCGTCAATTGATACTGGTGCATGCAAGTAGTTTGGTGTACATACGGAAACAATATCTGCATCTGCTTCAGCTAGCATTGTCTTGTAGTCTGTATAAGCTTTAGCCCCGTATTTTTCCGCCATTTCTTTTGCTCTATCTTCAACGATGTCACACACGGCGACGATTTCTACCTGGTCATTCGCAGCATATTCAGGTAAATGGCGATATCTCGCGATACTTCCGCAGCCGACAACCGCTACCTTAAGTTTACTCATATGTATCTTCTCCCTTGTAAAAATTACACATTTTTCGCTTAATTCTATCAAATTTACAATGAAACTACAATTGAATTAGCTATAATATTTGAAAACGATACCAACCATTATTTTTTATGGCTTAAAAGCCACTTATAAAAGTCAGGGTTATTATATGTTTCAGTCCAAGAATCATGATTGGCATCCGGATAAACGGTTAGCCTTACATTTCCCCCTACTTCACTAAGAGCTTCTACCATGCGTACACTTTCTTCAACAGGAACTACGTCATCCTTAGCCCCATGAAATGCCCAAACAGGAACTTCCTTCAGCTTTTCTATTTGTTTTATGGAACCCCCACCACAGATTGGAGCTGCTGCGGCAAACTTTTCAGGGTATCGTTTCGCTAAGTCCCATGTTCCGTATCCTCCCATACTTAGGCCTGTCACATAGACTCTTTGTTTGTCTACTCGATATTGTTCAATGATATCATCGATTAGTGAACTAAGATCATCCATGTAAAGATGCCAAGTCGAATATCTTTGTATATCGATTGGACATTGAGGAGCCACAAGAATAAAAGGAAAATCGCGTTCCTCAGCCAGTTTAGGTGGTCCATGTTCTTTTACTAGATTCAAATCTTCGCCACGCTCTCCCATCCCATGAAGAAACAAGACGAGCGGATAAGTTACTCCATCATTTTCCTCGTAGTCTTTCGGCAATGATAATAAAAATGATAACCCCACTTGTTTTGTAATAGTTACCTCTTTCTGAAAACGATGCTCATACATCTATTACCAACCCCCTTCGCAATTCGCCTTTAGCAAAAATGTAACCCCTACCAAAAATTATATCAATGTTTTTCTTTTCTATTTCTTTAAAAACTCACTTAATCTATCTGAATAATTTCGACAAGGTTACTTGCACTATTTTAGCATATTATGGATAAATAATAAAAACGTTTCGATTCTCTTGTTGACTTACGTTTTCTCTGCGTATATAATCCAATTAGCACAGCAATCGAAACGTTTCGATTGTTGATAAAAATATAAACTATTCAAGGGAGTTAATCATGACTACTATGACAGATTCAACGATTAAAATGAATGCCGGAAATGTGCAATTCTCCTTTTTAAACAGTGGAGATTTGCAAGTGGCTGCGTCTAATCATCTCATGATTAGTCAATGGATCGCCAATCCAATTGATGGTTCGTTAAATAATATTTATTTACGCTTTCATGAAGGTGAAAAAATTGAAGCAGTTCCTCTACTAGGCGTGCAATCTACTAGTAAGTTCTCATATTCTGACAATCAAGCTCGTTGGGAAGGTTCTTACAATAAAGTAAACTTCAAAGTTACGTTTACATTAACAAATCAAAACATCTGGTTTTGGGACGTTAACGTAGATGGTAATGGTGTAGAAGTAGATGTTATTTATGCTCAAGATATCGGGCTTGCAGATCAAGGAGCAGTTCGTTCCAATGAAGCATATATGTCTCAATATGTGGACAATAAAGTGTTTAAAGATGAAAAGAGAGGCTATATCGTTTGCTCTCGTCAAAACCAGCCGCAATCTACTGGCTTCCCTTATGTACAGCAAGGGGCATTGTCTAAAGTTGTTGGTTATTCAACAGATGGCTTCCAATTTTTCGGAAAGTCTTATAAAGAAACGAACAAACCGGAAGTATTATCTAAAGCTACACTCGCAAATGAAGTATACCAATATGAATTTACGTACACAGCACTTCAATCAGAAAGAGTGCAACTCTCCGGGTCGGCACAGTTTGTTTTTTATGGCCTATTAAAAGAAAATCATCCAGAAGCAATCACTACATTAGAATTTGAAAAAGAAATAAATGATGCATGGGAATTAGTTAAAAAAACTAGTCAAAATGATTTTACATCTACTGAAAAAGTATCGATCTCCCCTTCCATTGGTGAACCACTGCAAACAAAATCAATGACAGTTGAAGAGATCCAACAGCTCTTCCCAAATCGTCATCAGGAAGAATGGGACGGCGACACTCTGCTTTCTTTCTTTACAGACACGCATGAACATATTGTCTTAAAGGAAAAAGAACTGCTGGTTGAGCGCCCGCATGGACATATTTTAATGAGCGGAAATAATGTTGAAAATATAGAGGAAGTTATTACAACGACATCCTATATGTACGGAATTTTCAACGGCCAGCTCGTAATCGGGAACACCTCTTTCAACAAATTCAATACGAATGCCAGAAATGCTCTTAACGTTATGAAAACTTCCGGGCAACGTATTTATGTAAAAGTAGATGGCCGTTATCAACTATTAACGATGCCTTCTCTATTTGAATTAGGCTTTAACTATGCTCGTTGGTACTACAAAACTGAGACAGAAACATTTGTGATTACTAACTTTACAACTGTTGATTCTACTGAAGTTCATTTACAAGTCCAAACATTAAGCAGCAAAGCTTATCCTTATCTAGTAACAAATCAAGTTATTATGGACAGCAACGAGTTTCAAGCACCATTTGTAATGGAAAGAAACAATGAAGTTCTAACATTTAAGGCTGGTCAAGCAGCTTTTAATAAAAATAACTACCCTGACTTAACATATCGTCTACGTGTAACAGGTGCAGAATTCGATGTAGCTGATGAACAATTACTGGCTCAAAATGTAGAAGCTAACTCCGCTTCTCTAGTTGTTATGGAGGTACATGAGTCAGCTGATTGGTCCATGACGATTCAAGGTCTTCTCCATGGAAAAGTAGTACCTTTCACTGATTATGAAGTGGTTGATGAAATTGAAAAGTACCGTGAATTTTTCGAAGAGACAATGAATGGTTTTAAGTTGTCTTTTGATGGCCCTACACCGGAGTCTGTTGAAAAATTCAATACACTAGCTTGGTGGTATACGCACAACATGCTCGTGCATTACTCGGTGCCGCACGGACTTGAGCAATATGGTGGCGCTGCTTGGGGAACTCGCGATGTCTGCCAAGGTCCAGTTGAATATTTTATGGCGACACAAAAATATCATGTCGTGAAAAATATCGTAAAAACCGTATTCTCCCATCAATTCGAAGACGATGGAAACTGGCCTCAATGGTTCATGTTTGATCGCTATCTAAACATTCAAGCCGGAGAAAGTCACGGAGATATCATTGTTTGGCCACTGAAAGTGTTGAGTGATTATTTAAATGTAACGCAAGATTTCGGAATTCTAGAAGAAGAAGTTCCATATATGGATCGAAGCAACTTCCAGTTTACAGAAGAAACTTTTACGATTTACGACCATGCTAAGAAAGAAATAGACTATATTAAAAACAATTTTTTGCATGATACGTATCTATCTTCATACGGTGATGGCGACTGGGATGATACACTTCAACCAGCGAACGCTCAACTGAAGCAATATATGGCAAGCAGCTGGACAGTTTCTTTAACTTATCAATCTATCAAACAATTGGCTAGAGCGCTTGAAAAAGTAAAACCAGAAGAATCAAAAGAATTGTATGAACTAGCAGCTGGTATTAAGATTGATTTCCATAAATATATGGAACCTGCTAATATCATTCCTGGGTTCTTATACATGGAAAACGCAGATCAGCCAGAAAAAATGCTTCACCCTGAAGATACGAAGACAGGTATCCAATACCGTCTCCTTCCAATGACACGCAGCATGATCAGTGAGCTTTTAACACCAGAGCAAGCAGAAAATCATTATCAGCTCATTCAAGAAACATTCTTCTGCCCGGATGGAGTACGCTTGATGAATCGTCCTGCAAATTATGAAGGTGGAGTGAGCACCCATTTCAAACGTGCTGAACAAGCTTCTAATTTTGGACGAGAAGTTGGATTACAATATGTTCATGCCCATATTCGCTACATTGAAGCGATGGCGAAGCTTGGAAAAGTGGAAGATGCTTGGAAAGGTTTAGAAATCATTAACCCTGTGAGTATTCAACAAGCTGTTCCAAATGCGGAATTACGTCAAAGCAATTCTTACTTCAGCAGCTCTGACGGTAAATTTAACACACGTTATGAAGCACAAGATCGATTTGACGAGTTAAGAACTGGTTCAGTTGCAGTAAAAGGCGGCTGGCGCATATATTCAAGCGGCCCAGGGATTTATATGAATCAATTAATTTCAAACGTTCTTGGTATACGAATTCAAGCTGGTGACCTAATCATCGATCCTGTGTTACCAGAGACACTAAACGGTCTTCGCTTTGATTTTGAAATTGACAGCATGCCAGTTACCTTTGTCTACCATTTGACAGGTAGCGCTGAAACGTCAGTCAAAATAAACGGAGAAGCATTAACTACAGACCTAGTTGAAAATCCATATCGTAAAGGCGGAGTACGCATTCCGAAAGAAGAATGGATGAATCGATTAAACGAGCAACAAAATACAGTGGATATTTTTAAATAATAATAAAAGCGGCGGCAAATTGACCGCTGCTTTTTCTTTTTAGTCATTGTCAAAATCAAGAACTATCGCTACATTAGAAGTAAGTGGATTTGCAAGAATGGAGAGGACGGAATGGTAAGTATTAAAGATATAGCGAAAAAAGCAGGTGTTTCCATTTCTACTGTTTCATATGCACTGAACGGAAGTCCAAAAGTGACTGAAGAAACGAGTACAAAAATACTTGCTATCGCAAAAGAACTGAACTACATACCGAACGCAGCAGCCAGAACGTTAAAAAAGCGAAAGACCAAAATAATCGGTGCTTTTTTAACGGATTATAGCGGCCCCTTCTTCGGGCAGCTTTTACACGGTATGCGAGAAACTTTGAATCATCAAGACTATGATTTGGTCGTGTGCACGGGTAGAGAGTCTCACAGATTTCTACCTGAGGGGATTATTGACGGAGCGATCATATTAGATGCTACTTTCCCCGATGAAGAACTTATCAGCTATGCCGACCGTGGGCATAAACTCGTTGTGTTAGATCGGGAAATTGATCACCCAAATATTGAACGCGTATTGCTCGATAATAAAATGGGTGCTAAGTTTGCCGTGAATTTCTTGTTGGCGAATGGACACGATCAAATTGTGTTCGTAACTGGTTCACCAGGTTCCTATGACTCCGAACAGAGATTACACACTGTACAAGAACTAATGGATAAGCACCCCTCTATTTCCTATCAAATTATACATGGCGACTTCGACCAATCATCAGGGGAGCGAGCAGCCCAACAAATCATTCAAAATTATAAGGATCCAATAGCTGTCTTCTGTTTTAACGATGAAATGGCCATCGGAATGTATAATTATTTGTCTGATACTGATTACATAGTAGGCGAGCATATCCATATCATCGGATTCGACGATATTGAAATAGCTCAGTATGTACAGCCTAGATTATCGACTATCCATTATTCGAAAAAAGACTGGGGATCTAAGGCGGCGGAGCAATTAATTCAGTTAATTAAAAATGAGAAATCCGAACCACAGACGATTAGCGTTGAATTGCTTAAAGGCGGTTCTGTGGGGAAGTTATACTAAAATTAAAGGTGTCCGAAATACATAACTCGGACACCCTTTAAGTAGTAACATATATATTATATTTCCTTCTTTAACCTCATATATGTATTTTCTTTAAACATAAATTTTTTATAGAAATCATGAGCATCTAATGTGGCAAGGGCAAAACTTGTATGTTTTATTTCAGGATGTTCTAAAATACATGTCATCAACCATTTACCTAAACCCCTCCCCCTATAATTTTCATCAATGACAACATCTAGAATCCATGAAAATACAGTTTTATCCGTAACAACTCTTGCAAAACCGATTTGTTTATCTTTATCGTATACACCAAAGGCCATTGAGTTATTTATGCTTTTTTCAATTGTTTCTTTTGTTCTGTCTGAAGCCCAATATGTATTCGATAGTAATAGCAAAACTACATCTAAATCAATATTTTCAATATCATCACTTATAGTGAAATTATCTTTAAACCATTCCAAACTAATCCCTCCTAGACTCTCTACTAATTATAAGTATTAATATTATAATCGGATTAATAAGCAAAAATGGAAATTGCTATCCTCCTCTTTTGGGTTAAGCAGGAAAAAATACCTCTATCTCGAATATATCTTATTGGACATAGTACAGGAGGACCAAAGATGAATATTAAAACAGATCGATTAGTCATTAGAAACTTTGCACCGAATGATTGGAAGGCTCTTTATGAGTACACTTCAAACCCTGAAGTCATGCACTACCTTCCAGAAGATGTATTTTCTGAGGAGGACGCAAAAAATTTCATCGAAAAAAATACTGGTGTGAGGGCTGAAAAATTCCCTGTTATTCTTCTTGAGGAAGATAAGTTAATTGGACATATTGTCTTTTTTAAATATTTTGGTGAACATACTTATGAAATTGGCTGGGTTTTCAACCCTGAATATCAAAATAAAGGATATGCGTCTGAAGCTGCATATGCAGTGTTAAAATACGGCTTTGAAACAATGAAACTACATCGCATAATAGCTACTTGCCAACCTGAAAACATAGGCTCTTATAGAGTCATGGAAAAAATCGGTATGCGAAGGGAAGGATTTTTTAAAAAATGTATCCCTCATGGAGATAAATGGTGGGATGAATATTATTATGCCATATTGGCTGAGGAATGGGTTTAAGGTAAGAGTTCAATTCACTGATGAATTGAACTCCTTTTTTTATTCCTCCATAGTTTTTACAACTCATCTATTGTCCCCCACCGTTGAACTACACCCTTCCACGCTTGAAGATAATAATTCTTACGGAAATCGATTAAAAATTTTAAGAGAATAATAACCAAAATTGAATATCCGGAATTATTTACAATCAGCATGTTTCATTATTTTTTGTACAGTCTCTAAATCAATTTTTACAATAGGTCCTTCAGGAGAAATAATCACACCCTCGTTCAAATAAAACTTACCGGCCATAATAAAGTCAGCTCTGTTTTTGAAATACAACTTTACGTCTGGTTCATGACTAGGATACTCACTTACTTCAAGGTACATCGATTTTTGAAATGAGTCAGCGATTTCCTCCAGCAAGTTTCGATTATCGATTTCATATGAAAATGGATAACACAGAACGATGATGGAAGTAGTATTTTTTAAATCTTTAATATAATGCCATCTTTCATTAGGTGGAATTTCTTCTGCTTCTAATTTATCAATAGAACTCTTATCATCTACCAAATATCTTATCTCTTTTACTTCACTTTGGTTTGATTGAGGAGATGTTACCATTTTTGGTTGATTGGAAGAAAGCAACCAAACCAGTCCGACAATAAGGAAGAATGACAAAAAAAATACCATTTTTCTCACTATATCGCCCCTTAGTATTTCACTCCTGAAAAAATTAACTTTCTTAATCTAATTTTATGAATCAGTCATTAATTTAATGAACCCTACTCCCCTGTTAACTCAACAAATAAGAGCAAAAACAGATATTTGCAAATACTAGTCCTTCTTCTCTACCCACTTTTGAAACTCCTAGCCACTTCCCCGCCAATATGGTTCAGATTGGTATCATCAGATTATTTTTCTTAAAGTAAACATACGACATTATCAATTTAATTCCTGCTCAATTTTATAACGCTGTGCTGTAGTAATTTGAATAAATTAAAAAGGTATCCAAATATGAATGGACACCATTTAATATAAGCAATTATCGTTTGATTCTAATTCTTTTAACATCATAATTTCTTTGTATTTCATTTTATCCCCATTCCAAATCCTGAAACCTAATCACCCAAGGCACTCATTCAATTACCCCTTCGATATTAAGCTAATCACCAAAGTCCTAAGCGTCCCTTGATCTATAAATGGAGCAAGGTTTGCCAAAATGTCTGGGTTAAGATTTTCTAACCCTACTTCGTTGATTAATTTATCGATGTGTTCTTTGCCAAGAAAAGGAGCAAGACTTACAATCCGGCTAGCTTCTAACTTTCCATCCACTACTTGGTCGACGAGACGACCTAGTGTTTCTTTACTAATGAAAGGAGCTAGTGACTGGACAATATTCCAACTAAAACTCCCCTCTTCAGCATGATGGACTAACTTATCCAGTTGCTCCCTTCCAAGAAACGGTGCAAGCCTGACAATCTCCTGTACGTCAATGGTTCCTTCAATAGATTTATCAACTAATTGATTCAATGCACCTTGACTTAAGAACGGTGCTATTTTAGTAACAATATCCCACTGCACTTCGCCTTCAATTGCATGATTAACCAGTTCATCCAACGTTTCCGAGTCAAGGAAAGGTGCTAATCTAACAATCATGTCCGTATTAAAACGGTTGGCATCTAAATGTTCAGTAATCTTTTTTAGCTTGCTTGTTTTTACAATTGGAGCAACCTCAACGAGTTCTTCTACATCCACTACACCAGTATTTATCAATTCTGCCACCTCATCGGTTCGATCCTCTGATACCTTTTCAACGATTTTACCGACATGTTGAAACTTCCGATTTTCACCCTCAGCTCCACCATTCATAATGTCATCAACCGTTAGACCAAAAAGTTGGGCTAATACAGGAAGTGTTCCGATGTCAGGAAGCGACTCACCCCGCTCCCATTTGGAAACAGCTTGATGACTAACATTTAGTTGTTCCGCCAACTCCATTTGTGTCATATCTTGATCTTTTCGCAGCTTGGAAATGTATGCACCTATTTTTCTCGTATCGAGCATATGAACTCCTCCATTTGGATAAAAGTACAGCGCGCACTGTCAACATTATCGTAGCATGCTATCCTCTATCCACCTATCAACTGTTGGTTGAATAAAGTAATTCAACTATCTGTAGAATCTTTTTTCCCGATCGAAAAACCGTCAAATAGTCTTCCGCCATATGGTTCCAACACATTATCAACTAATGTAATGATTTTACTTTTCTCTCCTAATCGATAAAATTCATCGAAGGCAACTACAAACTCATCGGCAAACTTTTCATCATACTTTTTTAAAGCACGCATGACCCATTTAGATGTGCCAATCCAGCGTCCATTCATCCGCAAGACAAACTCATGAACGAGATCGGCCAATGCATTTGCTATAAAAATATCTTCCTCCCGGTTATTGCTACCTATAAAATCGTCCAATGTATCTGTGATGAAATATCGTTTCATGGTTATGGTTTCATCCGACCATTTTTCTGGACCTTTTCGTAATAATTCATTTGCTTCTTCTTTAATGGATTGAATAATCCCTTCATCCTTTATGACTATTCCTTCAGAAACCATTTTTGGTAATGAAGGTTTAGCCCTCTCATAATCCATCTGGAAAAAGTGTTTGTAAGAGCTCAAATTGTGAACGAAAATTTCAATTGGCCAGCCAAGCGCTATTAATGATTCTCTAAATGCTGTTTCCAAGGTTTTATCAAAAATCACTATATCTAAATCAGATGTTTCCGTTCCTTCTCCTCTTACAATACTCCCCGCCAATAGTGCTCCTTGGCAATTTGGAAAACGTTCTGCAATAAATTGTGTAGCTGCTTGAATTGGATTCAATTTGTTCAATTGTATTGCCTCCATATTTGCTTCACCTCAACTAGTTGTGTTTTTTCAAAAGTTAGTTTATAAATATCAGGCATTTCGAGTTCTTGCCAAAAGCTAAAATCAAATTCGGCATTAAAATAATTCATAATAAGGACCATGATATTTCCATGGGTTCCAATTGCGACATTCTTACCTTCATACTTTTTGAGAATCTCTAATGTGATTTGCACTCCTCTTTTTTGAGCGACCACATTTGATTCTCCGCTCTCCCAGGCAAATTCGGGATTGTCCCATACTTTTATTATAGCTTCATTAAAATTCTCCACAGGAACTCCAGCAAGCTTTCTTTCTTTAAAGTTCTCTTCAATCATTACCTCGTTATGTAACCAACTTGCTATTCCCCCAACAGTTTGAATCGCTCGTTTATATGGGCTTGATATAACATAGTCAATGTTCTCAAGCTTTAATATGTCCGTTACTAACTGGGCATCTTTCAATCCTCGTTCTGACAAAGGTCTACCCTGTTCGTCATGGTTGTATGTAGAATGAGCATGTCTTACAAGATATAAGTTTGTTGGCAACTTCATATACTCCTAACTAAGTTTTTAACTATAATAATTCTCTAAAACTGCAATTTATCCTTTATACAAAAAAGCACCCTTTTTTCAAAGGATGCTCAATTAATCAAGAACCTATATTTTTCAGCACATTGTAGCCGAAACAAAAGATTCCAATCACCGTGGCGACTCCACCAATTGTTGCAAACAAGAAAAAGATAGGACTTACATCCAAAATCGCCAATGCGATACTGATCATCATAATAGGGAGACCGATATTGTGAAGCCAAAAATGGACCTTGGCAGTAGATGTCTGAGCTAGCTTCGGAAATAATATATAGAAAATACCAGCAATCGAAAGTGACATCCAACCAAGTAAGTTAATGTGCACATGTACCGTAGCCAATTTGAAAACATGGGTGAAGGACATGTAAAGTCCAAACGACACTCCAATTAAAAAGTAAACAACCGCAATTTTCATCAACTTGATTCCCATGAAACCCCCCCTTATATAATGCACTCGATACATTATATGAGGGAAGACAGAGTAGAATTCTTTTATCTAATAAATATTAAAACCAGATTACTCAAGTTGAAATGGTATTTAAATCATTTAATAAAAGCTTTCTATTTTCAATATCCGTGATTTTTTCAACACAATCATAAGCTTGTTGCATCATTTCCTGACACATATCAAACTGCTTCAAAACAGAATACGACCTAGCTGCAGCTTCGTAGCCATATCCGATATAAAATGGATCGAGAGAAGCTTCTTTTCCTATTGTTATACAGCGTTTCGCATAGCCCAAAGCATTCTCACCTTGGCCTACTACAGTATATATACGTGAAAGCTGCCAATAGCCGATAGAAATGTTTTGTTCAGTATGGTTTTCAACTTGAGTCCAATGCCAAAATGAACTATGGCAAAGATGAATCATTTCTTCTTTTTCCTCTGCAGAAAGTATTTCTTTATCTAGAAAGTCCCACACTTTGTTGAAACAGGATGCAGCTAATTGCTTGTGAGAAAATAATTGCGTTTCTTGGTTGTCCATCGCTTAATCCCCTTCTAATTCAATTAATCAAAAAAACTGCTTAATGAAGTATACAGGATTTAAATATTCTCCAGTTGCATTTTTGATTTTGTCATTCCACTGCAATGAAGCTCCGTATAGGAAAAAATCATCTTTTAAAAACGTTCCGACTTCTGGCTTAAATAATTCTGATGAAATATTGGTCTCCATATAATTTTGCAGCTGAGATGCCATTAATTCGCCAAGTAAATATTCCTGATAAGTAGCAGGAGCTAGTGAAAAGTGCATTTTCGAAGCCCAGTCAGGGTAACTTGTATCTTCAGGTGGATTTATATATTGGATGTCCTTCACCATTTCCCACCATAATTGATTTAAGTCTTGATCTGGGTTTTCATACAATTCTTTCTCAAAAAAGGAAAACGTCATCATCCATCTGGCGGAAACTAGCATTTGACGTTGCAACATTTTTTCGATTGCTGGTAATTTGTCCATTAGTTTTTCTTCTTTTACTGCCAAGAAGCGTTTTTGCCATTCAACATTTTTCGTAAGTCGCCCAAAGAACAAGGCTATTGCTTCGGTTGTTAATGAATGCGAATGAAACCTCAACATGAAAGGCAGGGTTTGATCAATATATTTGAAATATGCTGCATGTCCAAACTCATGCAATAAGGCGGTTGCCCAATAAACGCTTTCATCAATATTGACGAGAACCCGTATATCACCTTCTCGATCAATATTAGTACAAAATCCAAAAGGGTTTTTATTTTCTCTAGGATACAAATCGCTTTTTAGAAGAATGTCATCAATATCTAACCCCATTGATTTGAAGGTATTCAATACAACTTTTTCTAAATCCTTGCCCACATAAAATTGATCTACATCTACACCACTCACAGGTGGAGCTTCCTGAAAAAATGGATCTACATAATGCCAAGGACGAAGTTCCTCTTTCTTTATACCAAAAATTTTAGCTCGTTCTTCGTCTATTTCCTCTTTCATTATTCGGAATGGCTCGTCCGATAAATTTTTCAGTAGCTTAAAAATTTCAAAAACCGTATTAGTATCCAGTTCCCGCGTTGAAAAACTCATTTCATAAAAATTACCATACCCTAATGCTCGTGCATCTTCATTCCGTTTATGTATTAATTTCAAAAGATCTTGTTCTATTTTCTTCCCTATTTGCTTACTAGCGAGCCAAGCTTCTTTTCTTTCTTCATTTTGGTTACTATTTTTAAGAATAGATAAAAGGTCATTATTCGTTACTTGTTTTCCTGAAAGTATTGGACGGTATGTATTAAAAACATGAGAAATATTCTTTTCAAGTTCTAACGTTTTGGCCAGTTCACCTTGATCCAGTTGATTTTTCACCATTTTATTATATAAATCGTCTAGTTGGCGTGACTGTAATTGAGTAAGATGTTGCTCTTTTTTAAAGGCAATAACTTTTTCATATGCCTCTTGATCCGCAAAATGAGCAAAATATTCCTTTAGTGCCTGCTCATGTTTGTCGCTCCATTCTTTGTTGCCTGTTGTTGCTGCCATCCAGTGATTGAATAGAACGGGTTTATATAGATTCTGTATAGAATAGTTTTGATTATAAAGAAATTCTTCGACTTTATGGGATGACATTGAAGCTCCCCCTAATCCCAGCAAGTTTTATCACATTATAACATAGGTTTTTTGCATCAAAAAAATAAGCCATGCATCCTCTCTTCAAAATATCAAGAGATAATGCATAGCTAAAGTATACAAAAAAGTGGCGATTAATTTTTTAGTAATGAATCTCTTATCCTATTTAACAAAAACTGCTTTTCACCATCCGGAATTCCTTCCGTCAACCTAGCTGCCATTACTGGTAAAAGCCACTCTGCAATATTCACTTTTGATATATTGGCAAGCTTTATGTATGAATTTAAATAAGCTCTAACAAACACATTTCTCACTAATTGAATTAATATTTTCGTTGCTTTTGGCATGTCTTGTGGAAGGAAAGAAAACTTCATAATAATGAGGGTTCTCGCTACATCACCCGCTGGATTACCTGAAGTACATGTCATCCAATCCAGTATTTTTGCTTCACCATTTTGAAAAGTGATGTTATCGCTGTGATAATCTCCATGACAAATCTTATTATCATCTGGTAAGTCTCGTAGCTTCTCCAAAATAATTTTCTTTTCTTCTAAATTTAATAGATTAGTATATGTAATATTTTTTGAAAGATACTCTTTTTGTGAAGGTAGATTGTCAGCGATTTTAGTATGGTATAAAGCCTGTAACTTTGCAAAATTTGATGCATGCTTCAAAACGAGTAAGGGCTTCGAGCTTAACATTTGAGTAAAGTTTTTCCCTACTATTCTTTCATAAACAATCCCAATTCTATCATTTATCTTTTCCATACTTTTGGTAGTTGGAGCTGGAATACCTAATTCATTTATCAATTTACTATTTTCAAATTCTCTTTTAACCCATTCCAATGGGATCGTATCATAAAATAACTTGATTACATCTTTTTTACCGAATTCATATACTTCAGCTGTATTCCCTTTTCCTATTATTTTCTCTAAAAGCATGTCGTCACCACATTCCATTATTCTTGGATATTTTACCTAACCAACTTACATTATTCTTCTTAAATTCTAGAGATTCCTCCTCAAAATCTTGAAATGTTGTTTTGTTGGAGGGTTCAAGTACAATGAACATGCGAAAAACATGTTAGTTGGCCGATTTGAGCGTTTAAAGTGCCCATACTTATTCAAAAACCCACGTTGACTAAACGATTTAGCATTCAAATTTCCAGTACCCATGCTAAAAGTGATAGCGTGTCCCATTGATCTATACAAAAAAAGAGGCTATTTGCCTCCATTATTCATTACTTTCATTTTTTAACTCTAAAAATTGACTAACAACATCCACATTATTTTGTTTCGGATAGCTATTATACAATTGACTGGATAAGCGAATGGGGTCGCCAAAGAAGTATCGCTCATATTGGATTTCTCTCGTTCCAAATGGACTCATTGTAAGTTCCCATGCCAAGCGGAATAGTTTTACTCGATCCTCAGCGGTCCTATTTGTAGCTTGCAGATATTTATCCAATTCTGGCCTTATCGGAGAGTCAAAATCATTTTCTGTTGGCAATGATACCATCCCGCTAGCGCCAATTAATTGAATGATTTCGCAAAAGCGAGGATAAATCTTAGGAAAAATCGTACCGGCTACTTTCAAAGGTATAATGCTTGGACTCATATATCCCCACTCATCGATTTCTGCATCATTTTCCGATTTGTCCAATAGGGCTTTCATCGTTTCAAGTCCAATGATTACTTCAGAAAGCTTTTCTTGTATATGCTGGTATTCCTTCACATTGATTGTTTCAACCAATAGTTCCGCCACACCAAGAATAAATTCTGTCTTTACGATTTGTCTGATGACAGCTTGATGGTAGGAGAAAGAATGAAAAGAACTTTTGAGGATGAAATCTGTTGCAGCATCACCGTTCTCGTAAAAAAAGACCCGCTCCCATGGTACTAAAACATTATCAAAAACGACAATGGAGTCCATCTCTTCATACCTAGCGCTGAGTGGGTGATTGAATAGGGACTCGCCTCCTACAAAAGATTGTCTACAAATAAATTTAAGTCCCTTTGTATCAGAAGGGATGGAGAAACCAAACGCTTCATCAGATTCAAAAAAGATTCTTGGGGCGGAAAAAACCATTATTTCATCGGTTATTCCTCCTTGAGTAGCAAGAAGACGCGCACCTTTAATAACGAGGCCCTTTTCATTTTTTTTCACTACTTTAGCGGAAATAGGCTCTTTTGAAAAATCCATAACGAATTGTGAACGGTTTACTTGAGGAGTAATAAATGTATGAGCAAACGAAAGGTCTTGTTCCATCGCTCTTTCGTATAAGGTTTGAATATTTTCAGGAAAACAATTTTCTCTTTCCTTTAATATGGCAGCAGAGGCCGCAAAGCTCGTTAGCGCAGAGTTCATATAGTCGGGACTTCTCCCCATCATTCCATGTGTATGTCTTGCCCAATGTTCCATCATCGTTCTTCTTCTTTTTAAATCTGCTTTCGTTTTAGGCTGCAAATAGGACATGCCAATTCGTTCCGCTTTTCCTGGAATTGAAAATGTCATCTCGTCTTGAAGATTGGGTTTATGCTGCAAGTCATAAAGGGAAGCCTTTGTATGAATGATCCCTTTAAAGGCTGGATGTTCTGAGATTTTCCCCTCGACTTTTTTCCCGTTAAACCAAATTTCTGTTTTCCGTTGGTTTAGCCGGTCTATGAAGTCTTTTCCCGTAATGGCTCCCACTTTTAACACTCCTTCTCCAAAGTAAAATACAAAAAAAAAAACGACCTGCTTTGGTATGTTTTATTGTATTAAAAAGAGTGTAAGTCGGTTCTATGTTTTTTTAATGGAAAACCTGTTTTTCAAAGTAATTGATTTTCTCTACCTTAATCTTATTTTTCAAACTCATTTAGGATGTTTTCTGCAAACACATACCATGAGTGGGCTATCCGCTTTGAAAGGACTTAAATCAAAATTCCCGTACATCTTTTCTAATGTAAATCCATTATAGTAAAGTAAGCTTTCAAGCTCTTGAGGAAAAAAGTAACGAATGGCGAAAGGTTCTTTTGTTTCGATCACATTAGTCGGATCCTTCCATTTGCGATTTGTAAACGTATAGAGCTCCAATTGATTTTTGTGATCATACGAACGGTGAAACGTACTGCTCCCATGAAACCCATCTTTGTCTACATAAGAACCAGCATCCTTTTCAATATCTTGATCAGCTGCTAAACGTGAAAGAACTGGATTCCTTGTTTCAAACGCGAATAACCCTTCTTGATCAAGATGTTTATGTACGGTCCGAAGTAATCCCTCTTGGGATTCTCTGTCCAAAAAATGTTGAAAAGAGTTTCCCGTCGTATAAATCATCTTGTACTTCTTCTCTATTTCAAAATCTCTTATATCAGCATGAATCCAATTTATCGAAACATCTTGATCTGATGATTTCCTTCTTGCGACTTCTAACATTTCAATCGTTATATCAACACCAGTCAAATCGTATCCTTGCTTAGCCAGTGGAATTGTTAGTCTCCCTGTCCCACATGCAATATCTAAAATTGGACCATCAGATTGGTGAGCAAGATCAGAGAAAAACTTTTCTTCCAGTTCATCAAGATCATTCAATTGATCATAAACAACAGCATCGCGATACCCATCTAAATTATCGAAATCTATCATTATTAACCTCCTTATTTTCCTTATCCTTAATTCCGTAATTCTAGAGAAAGTTAATTATTCCTCCTAATTATCAAAATATTACTTTATAGATGTCCCTAATGTGCAAATTTTTGTTATAATTTGGAAAAGTGAAGGGGCTGGTAAAAAAATGAGTGGGATTAGAAACTAAACATTATGAAAGAGACTTAGCAATTCCGAAGCATCGTGAGGAATTATTAGATGCAATCCAAAAAGATTTAAAAAACGATGCTAATGTCCTAGCAGTATATTATGGAGGTTCTATTGGGAATGAAAATACGGACTTATACTCGGATATTGATCTGCGCATTGTTGTCAAAGATGATGTGTTTGAAGAGTATAGGCTAAACAAAAAACAGAGAGCGACCAATTGGGGAAAAGTATTATTTTTTGAAGATTTTCCTTGGGCTTCACACAGCATAGCTCATTATCATTCTTTTATTAAAGTTGACAGTTTTTATTATAAAACTCGAGATTTACAGCCGCCAGTATGGCTTCAAAATATTAAAATTGTTCATGATACCGATAATCTGATGAAAGACATTCTTGAAGAGTCAATGAAGCTATCTTATCAACCTAATGTTCAAGAGGTAGAAATTTGGAGAACCAAATTTTTTGCATCCGTACAAGAGGCCTATCGAAGAATAATGAGAAAAGAAATATACTATGCTCTACACTTCCTTGATAACCTAAGATTATCGATGGTAGCAGCCTGGTTCATGGATGCCGGAATCCAACCTAACACCTTTGGAGATTGGGCAAAATTAGAAGGTGACAGAAGTAAATTGCTTGATTGGCAACTAGAGCTACTTGAAAAATGGCATAGTAATAGAGACCCGAACAACATAATGAACGTCATTAAAAGTATCATCCCTGAATTTATAAAGGTGCATGAAAGTTTATGTGTTAAGGTCCGGATTGAAGAAAATTCTGAATGGGTCGATGAAATTTTTAAAATGGTTATATAAATATCAATAAAGGGCAGATTTAACTGCCCTTTGATTGCCTTTATTTTTCCCAATTCCAAAATCCAACTTCATCCACTTCGATAGTACTGATTTCTTTCTCATTTTTCAGCTTCAATATCTCTTTTGTAGGACCAGTAACAACAACACCATAATGTTTTATTCCATTTTTCTCAAGATAATGAAGTTTATTTTCGAGATCTAATTTCCTGCCTTGATACAACTTATTTGCCATTTTTTCATTTTTTTCAAGGAAACGAAGTGTTTTTAAAAATTGTTTATGCAACATCTCGCTGTCGCCTTCTTGATAACTTGGGGATGAATGGCCTTCCATGATTATTTTTCCAAATAGAAATCCTTTTTTTTCTTCCCTAGAATCTAGTTCCATATCGTCCTCATGCCAGATAGGGGTACTCGGGAAACCAATTGGGTCAAAAATGACACCACCATCCATACTTGATTCTTCATCATTATCTCCTGTATCCACTGCAAACCAAGAGATATCTAAATCCTTTTCACCTAAAAGGTGAAAAACCTCATCTGTACTTTCCATCTTGTTAAAAGAAACGTAAGCCGATACAACCGTTCCTTCAGGAAGCTTTTCTAGTCTATCCCACTCCGACATCCCGCTTTCAAACCCTGGATACGTAAATATTGGTTGATTTTGTGATACATTCCCAATGTAATTTCTTTCAGGAAAACTCATTAATGAAAAAAGGAAATTAACTTTTAACTCTCCTACTTTCATTGTTTCATGGCCTACCCTTTTCCTAAGATCCCTCTCCATCTCAACTCTAAAAAACGGTTTTACATTTGTACTTGTGCCTCCAGAATCTCCATATGGTTCTGTAACAGTTAATGTGTAGTCAATAACTTTTGCAATAACATCGGCCCGATCCGGTTCTCCCCATGAATAATAAACAGCGGATAAAATGGATGAGACAATCATGACAAGAATAAAGATTCCTAATGCTGTTAAAGCTGTTTGAAAGCGCGCCTTCCACTTACTTCTTTTGAGAATCTTTATTTGTTTTTTTTCATTGATCGGGATTGTTGGCGGCGACTTTCTTTCATCAAGATGCTCTTGATACTGTTCCAGTTTCTCTAATTCCCTTTCAAATTCAGCTAACTCTTCCCCTTGCAATTCGCCATTCTCATAAGCCTCTAACTTATTTTTAAATTCATCACTCATCTTTTCACTCACCTTTTTTCCTTCTCATCGCTTGCCTGCCACGAAATAGCGCGACTTTATAGTTCGCTAAAGATACGTTCATGATCGTTGCGGCCTCTGCATAACTTAGTTCATGAAAATCATGCAACAATACAGCGTGCCTTTGCTTTTCCGGCAAATCCTCTAGTAAGCTAATAATTTCCTGAATATCTTCTTGAATGACTACCGTTTCTTCAGGTGTTTTCCTTCGATCAAATAACTTTGAGAAAAAGCCTTCTTGTTTCAGTTCAATACGCTTTTGTTTCCGATGATGATCAATAAAAGCATGATAAGCTACTGTAAAAAGCCAAGACTTAATACTGGTATTTTCATAATCTTCCACATGTAAATATGCCCTCAAAAAGGTTTCTTGAACTAAATCTTCCGCCGTATGATGATCACGACAAAGTGAAAGGAGGAAACGATAGATGTCCTGAAAGTAAAAATTATAAATCGATTCTAATGATTCCTTCATTTGCTCCTCCCTTCACTAATAGCACGGATGAAAATTAAAAAAGTTACACCCTTATCCTAAAAAAAACACCACTTCATTAAGAAGTAGTGCATTCCCTGCTCTATTCAACAGGTATGTATATATCAATCTCACTGTCTTGCGTTTCAAGTGAGTGGATATCTTCCCAATATTCTATGTCAAATGGCCTTAATGCATAATTGTTAATACGTTCATATGTGTTGCTAATTTCCGATTCTAAACCTACATGGACGAATTTCGCATACCTTCCCGCAGGTACTACATGAGTTATCATATCGCTCGGAATTTCTCCAAATGAAGAAACTTTGACGGCAATGATATTTTCAAAAGGTGTATCTGGAGTCCATCCACCAGCTGAGTAAAGCTGAATTAAATATATCCCATCTCCCTCACGATTTTCAACTTCATTTTTTCGTTCATCCAAATCCTCCCTTAATATCCCTACTGTCCTATTGGCAAGAATATTATTAAGACTTTCCTTTACTGAAAAACCAACTAACCGAATTTCATCTTTTTCTAAAATCTCTACTTGGGATGTAGTCATCATATCCACTCCTCGAAAGATAATATTGTTATAGTTCTTCTTTAATAATGAAATCCCTCTATTTTCAAAAAATTTACATATATATTACATTTCTTCAATCGAAAATTAATATCCATTGGGTAATCTTTAAGTACGAAGTATCATTCTACTCATATTGGAGTGTGAAATGAAATGATGAGAAAAGTAAGCATATCGTTTTTGCTCCTCATGATTCATTTCTATATTCTTTAGGAAGCCTTACAGGCTTTTTTTATTTCTCCTTCGTAATCGCTGTGACTTTACAGCTCACTGTACAATTACGAAATAGTAGCTTGTTGATGAGACTAAGAACTATCTCCCGCTCGATTCTTTTCATCTTTAAGTACCCCGCTATCTGAACTATTTTCGTTCCCCAATGATCATTCTTTTTCTGCAATCGTAAAAGTGAATTCCTAATTATCCTTATTATTTCAATTTAAGAGGTATATAATAAAATAGGCGAAGCTCAAATAATATTCTGAAAGCGAGTTGATTTTGTAATGATTACTCAAATAACCACGAAATTTAAAATACTAAAACCAGCTAATATGGTATTCGAAGCCATTGTCGATCCAGAAAAAATTGGGAATTATTGGTTTTCATCTAGTTCTCAAAGATGGGAGCAAGGAGAGTCAATAACGTTAAAATATGATGAATATAATGCTGAAGGAGTAATAAATGTATTAGAAGTAACTGAAAATAAGAAAATTGTATTTTCTTGGGGAGAGGAAAATAACACTGGAAGAGTTGTTACAATCTCAATTAAAGAATTAGATGAAAAAAGTTCAATGATTGAAGTTAACGAATCCGGTTTTAATGAGGATGACCCTGAATTGGTTAACATTTTGTTAGGGCAAAAAGAAGGATGGGTATATATGTTATCCTGTTTAAAATGTTATTTGGAACATGGTGTGAATGATTTAAGAGCATCATTAGTTCATTAATGAAACATTTCGATTCAAAAAGGAACTTTTGACTTCTTTGAATCGAAATTTAGCCCTTAAATTTTTGTCTAATCATCCCCCACCCCCAGTCCCTAAACAATAACCAAAGGACGACAAATATTACAATAGCCACTACTTCAAGCGATAAAATATACCAAGGATAAGGACCCAAAATATCTAGCAAACTCTCATTTACGGGCTTTGCTTTTAAGAACATATAATTTCCTTGGAATATGTAATTAACTGCAAATACGATAGGGAGTAATATGTTCAACATAACAAGAGTTTTTATAATCCCCTTAAATGTAGGGATGTAGCCTTTGACCCACGTAAAATATAAGGCAGTTATAATAATGCCTATATGGGTGTAAAAAAAATGAAAATACCTAAAATGAGGGAAGCTCAGATCCAAAACTGGAGTTGCCATTGCCTGAAGGGCTCCCCCAATTCCAGCGTAAAAAACAAAATCATATATATGCTTATTTGCAGTCCAGAGTAGAAAAATAGCCATGATCAAACTAATGCTACACAGTTCTAGAGGGAGAGAGTCTATTAAATTCCATCTCCCAATCCTAATTAGCCAAGCATGGTAAAGGAGTTCCATTATCAATAGAGACAGTGCAAAAAGTCGTTCAAACAGGACTAGTTTTTTTGAATGGATTTTGAATTTCTTTTTAAACATAAAAAGCAGGAAAAGGCTAAGAAACAAAACGATAATAGCCGCAAAGTGTTCGGCTGAAAACATTATGAATACGGGTTCGTTTTTTTCAGCCATGGTCCTCCCCCTTATACTTTTATTTTATTTACTAATCCTTCAATTTCCTTCCCCTTTGGTACATACTAGATTATTTTAAAATTTTTTTGTACCAACTTTTGATACCCTCTGCATTTTCTTTTATTTCTTCCGGATCAATGACACTGGAGTGAGTGAATTCGGGGAATCTTTATAAAATTTTTGTAGATATAATTTCACCGATAATCGAATATCCGTACTTTGCTCATCAATCAATGCAATCCAGTTATCTAAATCGGAAGGTTCAGCATGTTCAAATAAGGCATATGCAATTGCTTCTCTTACACCATTCGTATCTTTTTCATTGTGAAAAAGCATCCATAATCTTTCTTTTTCGGAGTTAGTCAATGATTTACCTAGTGCCCAAATTACATTCTTTTTGACGATTGGAGACTCGTCCTCATATAGCAAAGTCCAAAGCATTTCACGGGAACATTTTCCTTCTATTATATATTGTGTTAGAGATAGCGCCCTTTTTACAGGGTCTTTAGATTTTATGGAAACGTCTGGGTCCGCACTTCTAATCTTTACGCTATTTGTACTACCAGGAAACATCATTTTTTCATTTAATGCTTCTATCGCAGAATCAACCTGGATAATCGTCGCTGGAATCTTATCCTCTTTTAATGCTAATCCAGTTTTAATTAATGTATGTCTCACCGTATCTGAATCAATCTCTGGATATTTTGAAAATAGATATGCGCATACACCAGCTACCATGGAAGAGGTACCACAAGAGCCTTCAAAAAAAGTGAGTTCATTGTTTAAGAGTTTTACAGGAAGATTAGAAAAAGGGGCCAAAATATCCGGACGCATATGTCCGTCTCCGTTTCTTCCCCAAGGGACAGACGGATGAGCCTCATATTCATCCTTGTCAGTACTTCCTTTATCGTCATATCCACCTATTGCAAAAAACTCGATTGGATGTAAGTTATTATGTGCACGCGAGTTGCCATTAGCTGCCACAACAAGTAAATTTGCATCTAGGGCTGGTTGAAAAGCTTTTACAAAAGGATCCAATGAGGTATTTTGAAATATCTCCACTCGAGGAACTAACAAGTTTAATATGATCTTTATATTCCATTCTTGTCTTCTCTCTACTAGCCATTCTATTCCTTTTCTTAGTTTTTCAGGATCATATTCTGATAGTATAAAGAAGGTTGCAGCGGGGGCTAATCCCACGTATGTATGATTTTTATAAGAAAAAGGCGGATGCGCTAAAAGCCTCAACACATTCGCCCCATGCTCCGAAATATCGTGATAATCACTTTGATAAGTTTGGAATGAACAACAAGAAACAGATAGGTCTTCATGTACAGAAACTTGATGCAATCTGTCTCCTAAATAATGAAATTCTCCATCAGTATTTACATGATCAATGATAACAATCCCTACGTTTTTACCGGATGTTTCAGGATTAGGTGGGGTTTTAAATCCTAATCTTGCCCATGTTGGTTCAGGAATTCTATTATTCACTAATATCCTCCATACAGTTTTTTTATTTTAAACTATATACCATTGTCACAGACGTTCCCGATAACCCGCATTCCTCAAATCCGAGTTTTTTGTATACGTGAACCGCCTGCTCGTTATTTGGGTCTACACTTAGGGATAAGCCTTTAAAGCCATCGTGCTCCGCCTGTTCAATCAATGCCTTCATTAGTAATGAACCTACACCCATCCCTCTTGCTTCGGGAGAAACAGCAATTCCTAATTCTGGTGTAAAGTTATCAATATACCCATAGCCCTTATTTTGTTCGTCGAATAATCGATACCAGGCTGCCCCCATAGCATTGCCATCGCTATCTTCAGCCAACAAGGCACGATCCCCCGGTCTTCCCCAATTTTCATTATATTTTTTCAGATGAGGAAGATTTAATAATTCTTCTTTAGGCAGCTTATTTTCTGGAATGTGGATAGACTCGTACATCATGTCTTTTAAAAATTCAATCTCTGATTCTTTTATGTTTCTAATCTTCAACATGGATATCCCCCTTTGATTCTCTACTATTTATTCAATAGAATCTGGGATTTTTCCTTCTTTGTTTCAAAGTAATGTTACACTATTACTCTTATACATGATTTCGTCGTAAATTCTCAGCTTATTCAAGTTGAATTGGTTTAATAGTATGATTTCGTCGTGAATTCTCGGCTTTTTCTCGATGAAATTGGATTAATACATGATTTCGTCGTGAATTCTCAGCTTTTTCTCGATGAAATTGGTTTAATACATGATTTCATCGTGAATTCATAGCTTTTTCTCGATGAAATTGGTTTAATACATGAATTCATCGTGAATTCTTAGCTTTTTCTCGATGAAATCGGATTAATACATGATTTCGACGTGAATTCTCAGCTTTTACTCAATGAAATCGGATTAATAAATCATTTCATCGTGAATCCTCAGGTTTCCACAGCGTAAATAGATGTAAAATCATTTCATTCCGAATAGCGTTAGTAGTGACCTTTGCAGTCATCTAATTATACCAAGAATCCAAATGATTTAAGGAACAATGTAAACTAAATAAAAATCCTGGGAGAAATGCATTTCCCCCAGGATTTTTCTACACCTTATTCAAATCTAACAGTCAACTGCGAATCCACTTTCGAATGCTTTTTAGAACGAATGAATGTCACGCCATCAACAAGCTCAGCATCATATTCAGCACTATCCGAAATAGCTCTCTCTGTTCGAATCGCTATTACGTCTTGTGCTTGGGTTAAATGGAATTCAATCTCATTTTCGCCAACGTACATGATTTCCGCCGTTGAATAGACAATTTCTCCGATTCCGTCGAGCTGCACATTCACAGGGAGCATAGCCCCTTCTTTACTTTGGAGGAGCAACTCTCTTCCACCAAACAATGCCTCTCCATCATGATACACTCTCAACGTTTTATCTAATCCGTCAAGATTCAGCAGATGGATAAAGCGTTCGCCAGCTGCATTTGCTGTTGATGTGCTGAAAATGCCATGATCCTCATAGTCATGAGTAAGCCTAGCTACTGCACCCAATTTTGAAAATACTTTTTTATAAAAGACTAAATCGCATGGATACGCAGCGGCTACTACAACCGCTCGGCCCTTTCCTACGACAGCATCATATGCGCATACTTCATCTGTACCATACACGCTTAGAAGTGGTGTGGCGGTGTCCGACTCCATCACTTGTGCAAAGTGGGTTCTTGTTTCAGGACGCCCCCCTGCCCAGTTCAAAGCGTTCAGTGACAAATAATATTCTGAGCTATCACGCTTTTCTCCAGCCGCTTTAATACGAAGAGCATCCGCTAAAATTGTACAAGGATTGCCCTCCATATCAAATTGTGGAAGTTCGCCGTATAAAAGAATCCTTCCGCCAGCTTCTAAAAAGTCAACCAACTTACTTTGAATGTTCGCTGCCATATACTTTGCAGAAGGCAATGCAAGTACTTCCGTATCATCAACAGAAAGCGGTTTGTTTTGAATATCTATAGCCCCAAATCGGTAGCCCAATAATAACAACGCCCGTCCCATGCTTTCCCAAGAGCTGTATGCACGGTTAGCCTCAATGTTTGACAGCACTTGCCTCATCTTTTCACTCGTTGGATAGCGATATTCCGTCATATAGTAATCTGGAATAAAAGCAAAAGAAATATTATCGCGCTCTTCGTCCATCGCCGCTAGCTTATCAGAAACAGCCATCATCGTTTTAATAGATCTCGCCATCCGTGGGAACGTATAATTCAATTTCCCTTCCGGTCCAACTGGTGCAGCAAATCCATGGTGCTCACCTGTAAAAGCGATTCGGTCATTTCCATCGCCTTTTGACGATTCAAAACGATAGTTACGACCACCAGCAAATAAATAATAATTGATCAAACGATTTCCTTGAGCAATACACATTCTTGTTTTAAAATCTGCTGCCGAAGGATCGTAGCGCCCGCTCAAGTTATTCCCAAAGTTCCCATCGCCACAATTAAATTCGACGGAAGTGAGCGGCTGATCTGGAAGATGGACAGAATCCATAAACCCATTAATCAAATACAAATCTTGGAATGTTTCTACTGTCAAATCGCCAAAATAAATATCAGAGCCGGATAAATATCCAGGACCTTGAGTGTACGTTTCGTATAGCTGACTAATTCCAATCGGGAATGTGAATCCGCGCCCACCGCCCGTTCCATGAATATTGACAACGAAAGGAATATCTTTCGCTCCAAATTCTTCCGCATAATCACGAAGCACAGCGATATATCTCGCAAAACGGTTTCTCATAAAATAACCGAGATCCTTCATTAATTCCAAGGAATATGATTCCTGTGGTGAACGAATCGCGTCGTTACGAACTTCTTTTTCCTCTATATTAAACGGATAGCGTTTCGCTAAAGTTTCTTCGGCATAAGAACGCGACAACCATGCCGCAAAATCATCCAACACAAAATCCGTTAAGTCTGGACAATTGCTGACCCAAGAAAGCATGCCAATTTCATTATCAAGCTGGAATGCAATAACATTTCCATTTGGATAAAGCTTAGGCTCTACAATCTCCATGACGGCACGATACCAATTTTTCACGTCACGTAAATACCCAGGGTGCAAATAATCGATTGTTTTTGTAGTCGCTGGCTTCTTGTCCCATCCAGTTGGAATGATTTCTGGGTGCTTTTCGTACACCCAGAAAGGTAATCCTTCATTTTTCATTTCCGCCATAGTGAACGGGCCTGGACGAACAAAGAAATAAAGGCCGTTTTCTTCGCATAAATCCACAAACGCCTTAAGGTCCAGTTCAGGACGAGTTTCTCCGGTTAAATCAATGTTCCCTTCCTCGAACTCGTGAATGACCCATGGCACATACGTGGCGACCGCATTACATCCAGAAAGCTTTAACTTATCGATTCGATCCTGCCAATCCGCTCGATCAAGGCGAAAATAATGAATTTCACCACACATGATCAGCTGTGGTTTGCCGTCGATTAAAATTTGTTTGTTTTTAATTTCGATCATATGGCACCTCAGGCTTATCTTTTCGTCCAGCCCAGCATTTCAATCCCGCGCTGAACATATTTGTTTTTCATATATAAATCCCAAACAAGACCTGATCTGTAGTTTTCAATCATAAGAAGCGTAATTCCTTTGTCGATTCCGATGACATGCTCCGCATACCATGCTGGCTCTACATCCAAGTTATACGCATCCCAGAACCCGTATTCTCCCCATAATTGTGGGTGGTTCTCATAGTAATATTCTAACGCTGCAATTGATTCTTCAGGAGTAAAAACAATCGATCCTGCCGCCCCACATGGAGGAACAGTTCCTTCATTGTTTGGGTTAACATTCGGATAAAATGGCGGAGTCCCTGGTACGATATAGCCATTTGGAGACGCGCATGCTGTCAAGCCCCATGCATTTTCATGATATGTTTTTCGACCATTCGGATTCTCGATGCTATAGTGACGGCTTGCTAGTGAAGCCTGCACAGAATTCTCGAACCAATCCGTTCCGTCCTTATCCAAAACCTTTTTAAAATCGATAAACGCATGAGAAAACTGGTGTACGAACAAAGCTCCACCTGGCGCATTGATATATTCATACGGACCGTATTTCGCTGTTTTCCGTTCAAAGTCATCATATATTTTTACCGGAACAGGCTTAGTTGGTGAAGCAACACCGAGCACATATTGCGTCATTTGTTCCGCATACGTTTCCCAGTGATGGAAGCCTCCCCTTTCAGGGTCATATCCCATATAATATTGATTTACATCTTCGTCGTAATAAATAGTCCAGTCAATACGTTCATAAATTTGTTCAAATAGTTCTTTAATTTCACCTTCGAAATACTCCGCAGATGTGATGGCCCCATTTAAAAAGAGTGTCGTATCAATAATGGAGGCACAATCACTAAATTTCTCATATTCCTTACCTGTATTCATATCCAAAAAGTGATAAAAGAAGCCTTTCTCATGTTGAACATGATTCAAAAAGGTTTCAAGCGTTCCCTTTGTACGCTCATATCCCTCTTCACGGGTAATCCATCCTCTTTCAATTCCGATTACAATCGCTGTTAATCCGAAACCAACCGCTGCAATACTCGCTACTTCTTTATTTGCCGATTGATCAAGAATCAATCCGTATCCATCAGAATTTTTATCTGTATTTGCTTCGTTCCAAAAGAAGTCAAAGCAACCTTTTGCTTCTAAGTCTAAAATATTTGGCTTTTCCATGATGCCCTTCCCTTCAACCTATTATTCTCCGGTAATTCCTGTCCGGTCTACTCCTTCGACAAACCATCTTTGCGTTATAAAATAAACAATTAATAACGGCAAGATAGAAAGCAGCGTTCCCGCCATCCTAATTCCTTCATTAATTTGATTAGCACTTCCCTCCATACCTGCCGGGAACATTTTTTGATAAGCTGCAACAAACTTTTGGAGTTGCAATGGAAGTGTCGTCAATTCTTTTCCGAAATAAATCGATGCTAGATATGTTTCATTCCAGTACCATACAAAAGAAAATAGGAATGAAATGATGATTGCTGGAACAGCCATTGGAATTGCAATCGTAAAGAAAATTCGCAAGTGACCCGCTCCATCAATTTGCGCTGCCTCTTCCAATGATTTTGGCATCATTCTAAAAAACTGATAGAAAATTAGAATGAAAATGGCGCTATTGATTCCTTGTCCTGATATAGCAGGAAGGAGAAATGCGTTCAAACTGCCTAAAATATTCAGCTCATTGAAAAATATATATCTTGGAATGAGTGTAACTTGAGGCGGAATAATAAATGTCGCCAATACAAGGACGAATAAAATATTTTTTCCGCGAAAAGAAAATCGTGCCAACCCGTATCCAACAACCGCAGCCACAGCGGTTTGTGCAACAGATGGTAAGACTGTTACATACAAAGTCTCTAGTAATACTGGGAAAAAGTTCAATACTTGATTCGCTTTCGTATAATTCCCTAGGTAAAAGTGAGTCGGAATCCAATTCACAAGTGGATTTAATATGTCATCCAAGCTTTTAATGCTGTATACTCCCATGTGTAAAAGCGGGTATAAATAAACAAATCCGATTCCAACCAACAAACCATATATGAGAATCTTTAAAAGGAAGCCATCATTTCCGCGCATACCTAAGAGCCATTTTTTTGCTTTTAAATAATGATTTTCTATTTTTTGCACATTGAACCCTTCCTTTTTAGGTTTTCGCTGTCCAGTTCCAGCGCCTATCGACTAGCAAACTTCTTGTCCTCTTCCCTACGATAAGTCAACATCGGCTCGTCTTGTCTAGCTGCAGGCACCAGCCCCTCGAGGTCAAATAACCTGAGTCAATAAAAGTCAAAGTGCGGACTTTTTTGACTCAGAACATTTGCTTGTCGGGGCTAACCAGTCGCCTTCCGCTTTTCCAACCTCGTCGTGTTTCCTTTATCTCAGTCATAGGCCGAAAAAGGAACGTCGACTAAAACCGCCACGTCCTGTGGCGACGTCGACGGACCCACATCCTGTGGGCCTGTACGTCGATGGGCAAGGCGCTTCCACTTTTCTTACTTCTTCCTCTTCAACGTCATGGCGCCAACTGTGAGTGCAAGTGCAATAGTAATAATGACGAAATAAATCCACGATAATGCTGACGCATATCCGAAACCAGTGTCTACCCTAAACATGTTCTTCTGTATATGGTCGATGACAGGATTCAATGAAAAGATAGAATACGTCACAATTGTGTAAATGATGTTTACGAGAATCATAGGTGCTAGACTAGGTAAAGTCAGTTTCCAGAATGATTCCCATGGTGATGCACCATCAATCGCTGCTGCCTCGTATGTCTGGCTGTCCATTTTTTGCAAAGCAGCAAGGAAGATTAAAATCTGCACTCCGGAAAACCAGAGAATGACGATTAAGTTTTTGATCAAATAGAGTAATATTCCATTAATAAAACCATCTGGATTTGCATTTAGCGCTTCGTAAATGGCGTATTGTTCAATGGAAGGAATGGTTGTAACCCCTTGATCAATCAGTTCCTTAATGACCGGTCCGCTTGATATGATAACTGGAAGAAAGAAAATCGTCCGGAACATTCCTCGTAATTTCACTTTCTGGTTTAATAGCAAAGCAATGATTAAGGAGAAAACGATTATGATTGGTACGGATATAACGAGTTCCTTTAAATAAGTTGTTAGTTTATCCACGAAAGCAGCGTCGACACCAAACGCATATTTATAGTTTTCAAACTTAACAAATGTCGTTTGAACCCCGCTTGTCGTAATTTTTACCTTTTGAAAACTTAAATATAAAGAGTAAAACAAAGGAACAGCAGTGAAGATCAAAAATCCGATGATCCAAGGTGAAACAAATAACCATCCAGTCATACTATGTCTAGCTCTAAGTCCCCTTAGTTTCACTGCTCTCCCCCCTTATCCACTACAGAAAAACCTTTGGCACTCACTTCAACTCCGTCTTTCTTGTAGATTGAATTTGTATAGTTGACGACTACCGTCTTGCCATTTGAATAAGTTACTTCAACGATGCCATTTTCCGGGACGTGTCTGCTTTCAATAGTTGCCGATTCTACTTGTCCAAGTACTTCCTGTATTTGTTTATATTGTTTTATAATGTCATCCTTCCAAACGGTAAACTCTGACGTATAGACATTTTTAGAAGGTGTTTTTGCCAGCAAATGTGATGGCTCCTCTGTCAATAGAAAGGAAGGGTACGCTCCGTATTCAATCATGCGTAGCAACTGATCTTCCTGATTGGAATTGAAATTGGTAAACGGCGCGTAATATGGGATAGACCCTTTCAACACAATTTGCATAAATGGCACGGTATCTGTTTCGAACACATAATTCGATGAATTTATCGGGATGTCCAAATACTTTTCCGCATCTGACCATGCATACACATTCGGTTCATAAAGTGCCGTTTTTCCAACATTTTTATTTAAAAATGAAAAGATTTCTTTATATGTTTCCAGAGTTTCCAAACGGGTTTGTTTTTTTGATTTACTAAAATCAGAAAATAACGTAAAACCGCTGGAGTCAACAGCTAGATTTTCCATTCCATAAGACTCATAGTTTTTACTATCCTTTTTCGCAATATCAAGCGCCTTTTTAGGTGATAAATAATACGAAGTGAGATCATTTACTTTATGGGAAATCGTTTCTGAACTAATTTTTTTAGCGACATCCTTACTTCCGGAAAATCCTGATGCCCCTTCATATGCTTTCGTGTAATCAGTGTAGAAATACATTGGGATATTATCATTTTTCAAAGTATCGATGGTCGCTTTAGCATCCTTTTTGCTGCCTAATTTGCTTTCCATTGGAAATTTCCCAGGCAGTGATCCTGTTAAGCCGCCATCTGACCAGCCTTTATACACAACAAACATATCCTCGACGCCATTTTTTCTTAATTCATTTGTAAAATGAGGAATGCGGTCAATTGGGGTCATCGGAATAACAGAATTCCAAAGAAGACCCTTTTTCATTTCCCCGCCTAAAAATTCTAAGCGGACATTTGCTTGATCTTCTTGCTTCGTTAACAAATCGTGATCGGCCAAATAATTCCGATATGATTTTGCCATTCCAACATAATCAGCATCTTTATCACTTAAAAAGATATACTTCAGTTTTACATCCATTTTATTCATTTCTTTTTGATAGACGTTCATGCCAGTACTACTTTTACTTGTTGGTTGAAAATACTCATATCGATAATTAAACTTCGACGATACGCGGTTGAAATCAGTAGATGCTCCTGCAGGATAAGCAACAATATCCCCATATGAAAAACCGTCTTCTACAATCGCAATGAATCCATTTTGCTTAACCCCATGGACTGCACCGAAAATGGGCATTTTGATTTGTTGGACAGGCAGGACATCTTTACTTGCCCTCGTTTTATTTTTTATTCCTTCATCTACTCCATATATAGATCCTACAAATGGAGTTCCGCTTGATTTCACACTCTTGTCATAGCGAATGAGTGCCCCACTCCCATCAGGAATAAACATATAGCCCTGGATGTCGTTTTCATTCACCGAACCTAAAAATGGGTAAATTTGCAACGACACGAGCTTATTGCGCTTATCTTCCTTCAGTTTCTCTTGCGGAATGGAAATGTCTAATTCATTGCCTTTTAGCTGTACATCAAGCTGAAATTTAAGCTTGGATTGAAATAAAAATACGTCTGCACTAAAACCATTATCCGAAAGTTTTACTGTCGGAGTTGAATCATTCGTTAAAATGCTCTCGGTTCTTAGTTTTCCTTGGCGATCGGTGAAATCAACTGTAATCGCAGACTGAACTATTTGTTCCCATGTTTTGTTCAATCTGTAGTTTTCCGGATGATCTATACCTGATCCCCAAGTATAACCTGTTTTTTTATTTTGCAGTTTAATCGCCAATGATTTTTTATTTACAAAAAGGACTAACTCATCACTTTCAGCTGCTTTTGTATATCCTTCGAAAGAGGAGTCTTGCTTGATTTCTTGCTGTTCCGCAGGCTCAGGTTGAGTAAATTGAGCGGAAGAATACCTTATCGTATGATCGCTTAAATCCAGCGTTTCAACAGAATCATCTGATTTAGCGCCAAATGAGTGATTTGCAATGATTAAAACCGGAAATAACATTACAACGACTGCAAACATCCATTTTTTATACACGCAACAAGGCCTCCTTTACGATGGAATAGACAAAGTCATACACTTGATCCATTAAGACGAAAATAATAAACACTACTAATAGTAAAATCGCCATTCCGAATAATGTTACTAAAATATTTCGGATCGTTTCCGAAATGGAATAGTTATGAATCTCTTTAATCATGATAAATAAAATCACTAAACACCAAGCGTAAATAATCCGTAATGAGAACAAATAAACAAAGTATTCATTTCCGCTTAGTATATTGGACAACAATGTTAGTGGAAGAATAAATACTAAGTAAGGCGCTAGTGAATAAATTGTTCCAATGTATATATCTTTAAATCGTCCTTCACCGTCATTTATCGTACTAACCAAATAGTTGACGATGATAAAAGCAAGCAAAGGAACAAAGATAATTGCAAACTCAAATAACACATTTGTTTCATCGCTTCGATAGGAAGAGAAGATGAAACCTGTTTGAAAGCGATGAATTAAATACGCAACAAATAAAAACACGTACAAAATGGTTGCCGATAAGACAGACGCTTTCCCCATCCTCTGTAAATCATAAAAACTATCAATTGGATGCTTGAAGAAACGGAATAAAAAGAGTAGCTCAGATAGAAGTTTTCTCTTTTTGACATTGCCCCAAAAGCGGCGTAAACCACCGAATATATTTTTCTTTTTATCTAAGAATTTGGCAATATAATAGAAAGCGATCAGAACAAACCCAGCGACAAGTATTTTTTCAAGATGCTTCTGCATCCATGCATGACGAACTTCCCAAAATGAATCAGAATATCCCCATACATCTTCAGCCAGTCTAAACTCCGCTAACGCTTCATCATATTGCTGCTGCTTGTAGTACGCTTTTCCCATCGCCGCATGAGCAAGTCCAAAGGAAGAATTTAATGAAAGCACAGACTCCCAATATTTCTGACTTTGAACATACAGACCGTCCTTATAAAGAGCGATGCCTTCATGGACTAGGTTTGAGAAGGCAGTAGGTTCAAAAACCTGTATCATTCCCGTCTCTTTATCAGATACATAAATTCTTCCTAATTGATCGACTGCTATACCACTAGGTTGTTTAAATAACCCCAGACGATTGGTTCCATCGTCTTTCCCACCAAAGAGGAATAAATAGTTCCCGTAACTATCAAATTCAAAGATGTTTCCCGAAGCATTCATAACGAATATATTGCCGTTCGCATCGACTGTGATGTCTACTAGATTCGCATCATCAAGAATGTACGGATGTAACATATTTTGCCCAGCTACATTCAATTTTTTGATGACTTCCGTTTTTGTACCTTGTGTGACCGAATAAATGAGACCTTCTTTATCAATCGCCAAATTGTCTGGTGCGGGCGGTGTTTTCATAAATAAAGAGGCCTTTTGTTTCTCGGAAGCTATTAGATTACGAAGAACTGCCCCGACAGAAACCTCTGTACGATTGACGCCATAATAACCTAGAAATTCACCCTCATGGCTTAGCTGCATCATACCATTCGTCGAACCTTCTCCGATGACATAAATATTGCCCCTTCGGTCGACCGCTACTTTTTGAGGTTTATATGGAGATTTACTTCCGAATAAAGGAGAGTCAGGTTTTCCGTATTCTTTTTCTAACTCACCTTTACTTGAAAAGCGAAAGACCTTTTCCTTTTCATAATCAGCTACATATATATATCCTTGCTCGTCAACAAATACCCCTTTAGGCAGCCCAAGAATTCCTGCTCCAATCTCAGCTACAACGTCCCCTTTGGAATTCGCAACAAGTACCTTTTTCGTTCCTGAGTCAACTACATAGATGGAGCCTTTATCATCTATGAAAATATCTTCTGGATTAACGATATCAACACTAGTAAATAAGCGTCCGAGCGGTTCATACGCTGTTTGTGTCTCTATTAAATCTCCACTTGGTGATACGATCAATGTTTTATATGGCGCTGATGCTGAGGCAACGTTCAGAAAGGGAAAAAGGACGAATATCGCTGCGCATATAAATATTTTGAAAAATTGCTGCATTTGCCTCCCCCTTCCTTACTTGATTCCTGAGTGTGCCATTGTATTCATGACTTGACTTTGTAAAATGATAAAAATGATTAAGTTTGGTAAGAACATGATTAAAGAAGCTGCGGCTGCAATTCCTTGACCAGCCACTGTATTACCCCCTGTAACCTGTGAAGCAAGGGTAGACATATAAAATGAGAACGTCTTTAACCCTTCATCATTCACATAAAGCGTTGAAGTTTCGATATTATTCCAAACCGTCTGGAACGACAAAATCGCCACCGTGGCAATAGCCGGTTTTATAAGCGGGATGATGATGGTTGTATAAATCCTGAAGTCAGATGCCCCATCCATCCTTGCCGCTTCAACTAGTTCATTTGGAATTTGATCAATAAACTGCTTCACTAAAAACAAACCGATTGGCATCGCCAAAAGAGGTAAAATATGAACCCAAAACGAATTAATCAATCCAAGTTTTTCAATTAATAAATACCTTGGGATAGCAACAGCTGCTGGTACGAACATTAATGCAAGTGTATTAATTTCAAAAATCGTCTTCTTCAACAAGAAATTTTTCTTCGATAATGCGTATCCTGCCATTGTGCTAAATAATATCGTTAAAAACACAACAATAATCGTAACGACGATACTATTAAATAAATAGCGTGAGATTGGAATGCCTGATGCATTCGTTTGTGCAAACAAGTCAACAAAGTTTTGGAATGTTGGCTTTTGTACGAAAAAACGAGGCGGGTAGGCAAACAACTCATCAATTGGTTTGAATGCGTGAAAAATAATATAGATGATCGGCAAAGCCATAAAAATCGCCAGTGGTACTAAAAATGTATAAAACTTCAACTGGCTCTTATGAAACTTTGTCGGGTTTATCTTTGTACCTTGAAAGGACGACATGTTGTTTCCTCCTTATTCAATGACGCCTTGACGAAAAACTTAAGAGTTTATTAGTTTGCTTGATATATTTTAGGATTGTTTGATTTCCACTCGAAATAAGAAAAGCGCAAGCGCCTTGCTCATCGACATACCGGCCCACAGGATGTGGGTCCGTCGACGTTGCCATAGGACGTGGCTGTTTTTAGTCGACGTTCCTTTATTGCCTTCGACTGAGATAAAGGAAACACGATGAGTCCGATAGGACGAGTCGATGTTGACTTACCGTAGGGAGAAGAACAAGAAGTTTGCTAGTCGATAGGCGCTGGAGCTGGACAGAAAAAGTCTAAACTCAAAATATAGACTATAAAAAACTTATACTTTCTTAACTTTTAAACATAAAAATCTACTTAATCTTTTTCCCCAAATAACTTCCAAGCAACTTTTGAGAATGCATAAACGACAATCAACAATACGACTGAAATGGCTGCTGCATATCCCATTTCATAACGGATAAATCCATAGTCCTCCAAATGGTTTACCATGAGCTGTCCTGCATATTGTGGTGTTGGGTTTGCGCCGGAAAGGGCAACCCCAATGGCTCCTGCCTGGAAGGTTCCAACAACAGCCATAACTGCCCCGAATAACATTTGCGGTTTCATGGATGGAATCGTAATATAAATGACTTCTTGGAAACGATTTTTAATCCCATCAATATATCCAGCTTCATAAATTTCACTATCAATGTTGAGAACACCAGATAACATCGCCAAGAACCCTACTCCCATACTTCCCCATAAAGTTACGAAAATCATAATCTTCATTAAGAAATGAGGAGATTGCAGCCACTGAATAGGTTCAAAGAGTACTCCCATTGTGATTAAAATACTATTTAAATAACCTGTTTCATCCCCACTAAAAATGATCGTCCACACGACAGCCATTGCGACGCCCGCTGTCATGGATGGGGAATAGATAATTAAAGCTAATATCGTTCTCATCGTTTTCGGCACTTGAGCGAGAGCCCAAGCGAGAATAAATGAAAGGAGATATCCACCAGGTCCAACAATCAACGCAAATGTCAATGTGTTTGGCAAAACAACCTGCATAAACACTTCATCCTGAGTAAGGAGACTGACATAATTGCTCAAGCCAATAAAGGATGGAGCTTCAATGGCGTTAAAATACGTAAACGATAAATAGATTGCCGCGACAACCGGGATAATGATGAACGCGGTGAATAAAATAATATACGGTCCAAGGAAGGCCCAATGTGACCAATCTATTTTCTTTTTAATTTTCATGTTCTTCGCCTGCCCAACTCTTTACTTGTTCAATGGAAGGAATCTGATACGGTTTGACCATCTTTCCATTTTTCATATAGCCAAACTCCTCCATCTTCCGGCTAATTTCACGATTAATCGCGATGACAGAATCATCTACTGCCGATCGTGGATTCTCCCCATCAAAGACAATTCGGTTCCATATATTACTCAATTCCCTTTCCACCATATAAGCACCCGGTGTTCTTGGTACTTCCTGCAAATACTCCCATTGTTTTAAAATGGTTTCTTTATGTTCCTCTGGCCAAGGAAGCTGTTTAAATGCCTCTAAATTAGCAGAGTTCCACATATACTCTGGTCCATATAATGTCTGTAAGGTTGTAGCAAAGTCAACCTGAGTATCTGTCGACATCCACCATTTTAAAAACTCCCATGATTTTTCACGGTCTTTCGTACCTTTAAACATTATCGCTGACTGTCCAGAGCCGGTTGCCCATCTCTCTACGGATCCGTCAGGTTGTTTAACACCTGGGTAGGGAGAAATATCCCACCAACCAGCGATTTCTGGGGCAGCTGCAGTTAATTGAACATATGTTGAAAAATTTGCAATTCCTATTGGCAATGTTGAATAACGGAAATGATTATAGAAATTAGGAACTTGCATTGGCATGCTGTAAATCGTGTTTAACTTAGCCATGAATTCAATCGCTTTTAACGAATCTTCTTCTCCTATAGCTGTCCGCATACCATCTTCCTCATATAAATCCCCATGGAATTGGTAAATAAATGGGGCTGTCGTCTGAAACGATTTGAATCCTCCGGCTCCAGCAATCGGTGTATAGTAATTCATTCCAAATCTTTGCAGCTCAGGCAAGATTTTAATTACATCATCCCACGTATCAGGAACAGGGACATTTAAGGCATTCAAAATATCCTTCCGATAAAATTGCACATAAAAATCCTGTGTTTCCGGTAAGGCATAGACCGAATCATCAACCATAAGCGGTAAAAAAGCTCCAGGTGAGAATTGTTTAATGTAATCTTCAAAATCACTAAATTCATGCAAATCAACAGCCGCTCCACGAATCGATAATTCATAAGGCAACCAGTTGCTTATTCCAATCGCCACATCCGGCTGATTATTTGCAGCACTTGCTAAAATTAATTTCCCTTCATCTGGCATTATCGAAAATTTCACCTTTATTCCCGTCTTTGGTGTGAAATTCTGATCTGCTAGGTTTTGGATAATGTCTACGTATTGACGTTGACGATTCACCCATATTTCAAGCGTTTGATCATCAGCACTTGATGCAGAATAATTACCCGCAGAAAATGATTGTACAAATCGTTTCATCCCATACCAGGAGTTTTTGAACAAGCCAGAAGTCGGAGCAGGTAATTTATTTTCTCCATGTATATAAAAGCGGTCTATTAGTAACGGTTGTTTAGGCAGTTCCAATAATAAGTTTCCGAGTAATTGAGCGACAGATGATGATCCTTCCGTTAATTCTGACAATCTGTTCGGAATTTCATTCGGTTTCTTATTTAACGTCCGCAGCTTTTTAACTGCCATGTTCATGGACACAATATCCTTTGACTGATTTCCTTTGTTTAAGGAAGTAAGATATTTACTTTCTTCTTCAAGTCGATTCGCCCAATCATTTAATTTATCTTCGGCGTCAGGAAAGTACTCGTTAATTTTCCACCCTCTTGAACGGTCATTTTGATTACCCGTTAGTTTCTTTATCGAAAGGGCGAAATTCTGCATTTCCTTGATTACTTCATTTATCGTAAAAATAGATCTCTCTACTGGAGATGCATCCGCTTCTAGAGAAATCTCGTGTTCACCTTTTGTAAAATAGAATAAATAAGGATCCTCTTTTTCATCCTTAAGAGTTGCATTCACCCACTTTTTATTAAATTCAAATGGGATTAATGCCGCTTCGCTAAATGGAATATCTCCATCAATCAAAAGCTTTCTGAAAACAGGACCGCCTGTCTCTTTCTTTTGTAAAACTTTAAATGTAAGATGATAAAACCCATCTTCTGCTATTGAAACGTTCCAATTGACGCGTTGTCCGCTTTCTCGCCAAGAGTCGCCGCCAATTGTGTTTAATAATAAATATTTCGGGTTATTCGGAACAACGGAAGATCCAGTCGTTGCAACGGGGCGAATATAAGAACTATTTTTCGTATATCCTTTTTCCGCTTCTTGGGAAATCAAAGATTGGACTTTTTTATTATTTTTATTGTTTTGTAGATAATCTTTATAAGAGATCAACTCAGAAGGAGAATGTACATATACATTTCCAATTAACATTTCACCGTTTAAGTGTGTAAATGTAATGGTATTCTTACCTTTTTTCAATTGATACTTCAACGGTTCAGATTGGAGGTTACTTGCATCTAGTGCACTTATTTTACTCCATTCTGCAATAGCTTCTTGATTCGGAATAATTTCATTTCCAAAACGATCTGAATCAAATGTATCCTTCACGCTTTTCCATTTAAGCGGGAATACAATTCTTCTACTCTCGTAAAACGGATATTTACCATTAACGAGGATTGAACCCTCTATTGGAACAACCTCTTTACTAATTGGATAATAGTCAAAAGAAATTTCATATAAACCATCTTCTGGAGCTATTACATCAAATGATAATTCTTGATTATGCCAATAGAAGACACGATCCCCATAACCCTTGCTGTCTTCGGCTGACAGCAGTTCATCCTCTTTAACATCTTTAAAATCAGATGGAGAGATGGACGCCTCAAAATTTGAGGCGTTCTCTACTCCAGCTTCTTTCCATTGTTCTAGGACGGTATGATAGCGTTCTTCAACGACATTTTCGACAGTTTGGTCCTTGGATACATCCTTTTCAGCCATTGCCATTCCGTTCGGAATTACTAATAGCCCTATTAAAACCAAACTTATCATTATTTTCGTCTTCATACTATTTACCTCCTAGTAATATGGCTTTATTTTAAAGCCTCTGCTGCTTCCTTACTTTTTTCATTTGCCAATTGATTTAATTGTGTTGCATAGTCTTCAACTTTTAAGTCACCTTTTACAAAGCTATCAATCATTTGTGCAATTGTTGCATTTTCATTTTCTCCAACTTTAACGCCTGTCGGAGCTTCCCATCTAGATTGTGCAAATCCAGGAACTGTTTTTACTGGCTCAAGAATAGCTTCGTTAAGATGGTCATACGCTTTGCGAACACCAGGTACATTTAGTTCTGAGAAGTACTCATCAAGAATTTCTGAATCAGTGTTTACAGGCAATGTGTTAACTGTTTTTCCTTCTTTATCAGCAATTTCCATACGTTTCATAAATCCGTCTTTACCAAATGACATATATTTAGCAAATAAATATGCTTCTTCAGCATGTTTCGTAGATTTAGAGATTCCGAGCAAATCATTTGTAATAACTGTTTTTCCACCAGGGATGCCGATGAAGTCAAAGTCAAAGCTAGCATTTTCAGTTAAGTTTGAAATCGCCCAAGAACCATCCCAATGCATACCGATTCCACCATTTACCCAAACTTGAGTAGGATCTTCACCATTGAAATTCGCTTTTTGATCATCAGTTAAAACTTCATATGCATAGCCGTTTGTCGTAATTTCTTTTGCCAAGTTAACTCCAGCGATGAACTCTTTGCTATCAAGAGCATATTGGCCATCCTTATATGTGTACCAACCCATATCAGGATTTGCCGCACCTGGATACCAATCAGGAATAGAGAACGGATTTGTTAACCCAACTGCACCTTCATTAACATTCGTTACATCTTTTACTGCTTTCGTAAATTCTTCAATGGATGCTCCCATTTCTGGGTAGTCAAGGTTTGCTTTATTGAATAAATCTTTGTTTACAAAATATCCTAAGAAGTGCTGTGCGAATGGTACAGCGACAACTTTGCCATTAAATTCTACAGATTGACGAACAACTTCAGGAACATTTTCAAAATCTGTGTCAGCTGCAGTTAATTCAGATAAATCTAATAGCCAGTCATTAGAAAGTGCTAGCGGTAATTGTGGAATCATAAATACATCCGGCATTTCTCCCGCACTTGCAGCAGTTGATAATGCTTCATTCCAGTCACCTGCTATTTCAAAAACATTGATTTTAATGTTTGGATTTTCAGCTTCGAACTCCTTAATCATTAGGCGCTCTAAATTTTGCTCTTCTTCTGTTCCATTAGCCCAGTTTGCATAAGAAAGCGTCACGTTTTCTTGTTTTTCTGCATTCTTATCAGTCTTGTTTTCCTTCTCTTTTCCAGTTTCTTTCGCGTTCGAGCAAGCAGCTACTGTAAAAACAAGTGCCAACACTGCTAAAATCGAAAACAATTTCTTCATGGTGATCTCTCCTAATGTTAATTTTTAATGAAAATGGCTACTTATAAAATTCATCTATAATCAACCTGAATTTCTACTCATTAATTCGACTTTTAACGGTTCTGCCTCATAATCAAAATTGTGTTCCAGCATTTTAAATAATGTGTTTGCAGCTGTTAGTCCCCATTTTTTTCGAGGGACTTTAATCGTTGTCAAAGATGGGGTGAAAAAATGTGAAATGTAAATATCATCAAATCCAACGACAGCTATATCTTCTGGAACCTTGATTTTACTTTCTTGAATGGCTTTGACCGCACCAATTGCCATTTCATCGTTTGCACAAACGATAGCTGTCGGGTAGTCGCCATTTACTTTTTCTAAATAGTTTTTCATTTCGGTATAACCGCTCATTTCCGTGAAATCAGCTCGAATTAAATCTCTCTCTAAAAAAGTTATACCTTGGTTGGCGATTTCTTTTCTAAATCCTTTTAAGCGCGTTTCCCCGTCATAAGATGCTTGCGATCCAGCGATAAAACCAATACGCCTATGTCCTTTTCCCGTCAAATATTGAACTGCAATTGCGGAGCCTTCTTCATTTGGCAGGAGAACATTTTTTATGTATGGGTTTTCTAGCTCGCGGTCGAGCACTACGCAAGGTAATTTTTCACTTGCCAATGAATCTAGAAGTTCATCCTCCATGTGGTAATTTAATATAATGGCACCATCTACATACCTTTCGACAAGAAGTCTGTGTGTATCTGCCGTGGCGCATACGACGAGTTCATACTTATTCTGCATGACAACATCTTGTATACCTTCTACCATGTCATTAAAGAACGGGCCAGTAAAACCACTTAAAAATAATCCGATAATATTCGTTTTCTGCTCTTTTAAATTTTTGGCGAGACCATTCGGACGGTATCCGATTTCTTTCGCCGCATGAAGTACTTTTTCTTTCGTATCATTTGTAATTAGTGGACTGTTATTTATGGAATAAGATGCCGTCGAAACACTGACTCCAGCGCGTTTCGCTACATCTTTTAAAGTAACCAAATACCCTCCCCCTTTAATTGAAACGTTTCAAATATAACACAAAAATCTATCTTTCGAAACGTTTCTATTTGACAGCAAGAAAAAAGAAGCGCCTTCCTTTTACGGTTGAAACGTTTCGATAACCATTATAAAACGATGTGTTATCGTTTACAACTATAAATTGAATTTTTTTGTGACACTTCTTTTACTATTATAATTGGTTAATTTGCTGATAGATACTGGAATAACCAACCAATTGATCATATGGCAAAGCATGAAAAAGGGAGCTAATCATACTAGCTCCCAACGAACCTCTTATATTGGCATGAAGACTCTTCCTCAAAATCTATTAGATTTAGTGGGAGATGAACACAAAAGGGCCCCAAATAGAGGCCCGGAATTTATTTTGTTACACACCATTTAATAGAGTATGCAATTAACATTATTGTTGTTGGATGGAGCAGAGCTTCCAAAGTATGTGCCGGAGTGAAGCAAAGAACTCGCCCTTTTCCGTAATGATGGTGCCAGCCGGCTATAGAATTCCCGTCCTTGGACTCAGAAAGAAGGAAAACATTTGTATTGTTGACATCGCAGTCTATAAAGTAGTGCTCATCGACGATTTCATATGACACATTCGGATCTGTAACTACGTTTTGATGATCAGCAATGTATGTAATAGTAGACATCTCTGGATGATATTTAAAATAGCCTCTAAGCATGTTTATATATGTTTTCACTTCATAGGATGCCATACCGGAATGCCATGCGAACCATGCTCCACCATTTTCAACATATGCAGAAATAATAGAAGCTTCTTCCTCCCCCATCCAAACAGGAGATTGCGGATCTGTAGGATTGAGTTTATTTAATTTATACAAAATAACTAAATCTGGATTATCTTGTAGACGATTGATTAAATCATTTTCATGAATATATTCTACCATTATGTCCTGATCTAATTTTTTTATCGCAGTGTCTAAAGCTCGGCGGCACATTGCTTCATCATGATAAAAATCACCTAAAGCCGCAAAAATTTTTAATGTCATTCAAGTCCCTCCTTATATTGGCTTAAAACCTTCTTCCTGTAGATAAGTCTCAGCATTAGATTTTGCTCCAAAGCTATCCACTAAATTGAGTCCAGCATAAATATTCCAAAGCATGTCCTCATATTTTAAAATGAGAATCTGCCCTTCCTCATTGCGCCATTCAAATTCAGGTGGATTTATTTCTTCGCTTGATTCTGTTTCTTCAGATAAATAATGAATAGAGTCGGCTATTATTTTTCGCAGTTCCTCTTCAGTAGCTTCCCTAATATTTACAAGACCCTTGTTATCAGATTGATATCCAGGCAAATCACCAACATAGACAAATCCATTTCCATTTGGATGAAGATGATAAACAACAACTGTTTTATCGTACAAACTATCTTCATAATGATAATTCAATCTTTTCATTGAAACTTCCTTCTTTGATAGTTGGGGAAATGATTCTATAATCGCTTGCTTCTCTTCAAAAGTGAGCATTTTTTACTTCCTCTCTTTTTCATGATTTTTTCTATACTCTATTTTATTTACAATTATTTTTTCTAAATACTCGAACGTATGTTCCGTTTGTGTTAAGATAAAAATAGTAATTGCATATGCAGGGCGGGCGGTTGGCCACTTTCCTATAGGAGGTGATGCCAATGACGATTTTCGAATCCATGAGTCTTATGATACAGCTTTGTGTTGGGATGATTACGTTCCTTACATTTATAGTTACGATGGTCGTCATGATTTCTAAAAAGAAATGACCGTCCCCCTAGACCAAAGGATTGGACGGCCATTCTTGTTCTTTCTGAGGTCAACCGCTCTTCTTGCGGTGTGCAATGACTTGACCGGGTGCTGGCACACCTGGTCACCCTCATAATATGCTTTACTATCTCCATTATACATTCGGAATTTCTACAATTCAATGAAAGACATGTGACTTTAGCCATATATCGTATCCAATTCTGAAAATCTATTAATTTTGCTGTTTATATTAATCAGCATTTAATACGGTGACATAATGTTGTATGATATAAGGAGAATAACTTGCCTCATACTTTAAGTTTTTCCTTAAAGCAACATTTTCATAATTGTGCATAGATTAGAAGAATAGAAGGCGTTTGCCTCATATATTATAGGGAGTAAAGTGAAAAATGACAGAGAATGTAATACTTGCATTTGGATTAACACTCTTTGCCGGTTTAGCGACGGGCATCGGAAGCCTGTTCGCCCTTTTTACATCCACGACCAATACAAAATTTTTATCTTTCTCTTTAGGATTTTCAGCTGGGGTTATGATTTATGTATCCATGATCGAAATTTTTGTAAAAGCGAAGGACTCTCTCGTGCTCGCTCTTGGGGTAGAAAAGGGAAATTGGGCAACAGTTGGCGGATTTTTTGGAGGAATGTTATTAATTGCTCTAATTGATCAGTTTGTCCCAAAACAAGGAAACCCACATGAGTTTAAAAAAGTTGAAGAGATGGATAAACAAGGAAGCGGACTTAATGATTATTCACTATTGAAAATGGGAGCATTCACAGCATTAGCCATTGGGATTCATAATTTTCCAGAAGGAATTGCAACTTTTACAGCAGCCCTACAGGACCCCGCACTTGGAGTCGCTATCGCAATTGCAATCGCCATTCATAATATACCTGAGGGAATTGCCGTTGCGGTACCGGTATATTTTGCAACAGGTAGCCGAAAGAAAGCCTTTAAACTATCTTTTCTATCGGGATTGTCCGAACCAATCGGTGCCATTGTGGCGTTCCTAATTTTAATGCCTTTTCTAAACGATGTAATGTTTGGAGTTATTTTTTCTGCTGTGGCCGGCATTATGGTCTTTATCTCTCTTGATGGTTTGTTACCCGCAGCTAAAAAATACGACGAAGCCCATACGTCTATTTTTGGATTGGTTAGCGGCATGGCTGTCATGGCTTTAAGTTTATTGCTAATTATTTAAGAAAGGGGATGAGGTGACCCCCAAAAGTTAGAGTTTTATATTAAGCTGCTAATTGGCTGGTATGAATCCGGTATTCAACTGGGCTCATGCCTGCCAGTTTTTTCTTTATACGTTTATAATTATAATAATTTATGTATTCTTCTATTCTCGTTTTCAATTCCTCATATGAGCACAGAGCTTCCCCGTAATACATTTCTTGTTTCATTAATCCGAAAAAGTTCTCCATAGGTGAATTATCTAAACAGTTTCCTTTTCGAGACATACTTTGAAAGACCTTGTGTTCCTTGAGTGTTTTTACCCACATATTATGTTGGTAGTGCCAACCCTGATCAGAATGTACGGTGGTTCTATACTTTGATTCTTTTACTATCTCTAGAGCTTTCTCTAGTGGTTTAAGGGCTATTTCTAAGGTTGGTCGCATACTTACCCCGTAAGATAGGATTTCACCATTGAACATATCCATAATAGGATTTAGATAAAGTTTTACACCGTCTGAACACTTGAATTCTGTAATATCCGTTGTTAACTTTTGACGACAGACATTTGTGTAAAAACGACGTTTAATACGGTTCTTGGCAATATTTCCAACCGTCCCTTTATAAGAACTATACTTGCGTGATTTTCTTGTAAACTTTGTAGCTTTAAGTCTAAGTTTCTTCATGATGCGCTGTACTTTCTTATGATTTACTTGAGTACCACGTTTTTTTAATTCCAAGTAGATTCGACGATAACCGTAATTGCCATCATGTTCATCAAAAATTAATTGAATACATTCTTCAAGCTCTTGATCTGGGTTTTCCCGTTTCATCACTTTTATATGATAATGGTAGGAAGACTCCGGAATACCCACTCTATGTAAAACATCTTTTAATTGGAAGGTTTCTTTGAGTTCGAATGATAACGCTGCTTGTGCTTTTCGAGATAGCCTTCCGGATCCATCTGAAAAGCTCGCAACTTTTTTAAGTATTCTATTTCTAAACGAAGAAGTTCATTTTCTCTCTCCAATTTTTGTTGATATGTCATTTCTTTTTCATCTGTTCTTTTTTGGCTTTTTCTATTCTTAGCTTTATCAGACATGGGCGGCCGTCCTTTCGGTCTCTCCAGGCCTTCAATTCCCCCCTCCAAAAATGACTTTTTCCATGAGGCTATAATAGGAGGATTTGTTAACCCAAAACGAAGGGCAGCCTCTGTCTCTGAAGAACCTGTTCTTTTCATAAAGCTTAATACATCTAGCTTAAATTGAACAGAATAACTTTCAGAATGCTTCTTCCTCTTTAATCCTATTTCTCCAAACTTCTCATAGATTTTTACCCATCGTTCAACTTGTGCTTTACTCTTAACACCATGCTTCTCAGCAAGAGATCTATGTCCAAGTTTTCCTTCCTGATACTCTTTAACCACCATAAGTTTAAATTCTTCACTGTATTTAGCCAAAAACAAACACCCCAAAAGTCAGATTTCACTCTAACTTTTGGGGTGCAGTACAGGACTACCCCTTTCTTTTTTGCGCTATGATTGTAAAAAAATGGGAGGGTGAGTAAATCATGTACATTGGAATACAAAAAATTGGTCAAATTGGAGTCCCTGTTAAAGACCTAGAAAGAGCACTGTCGTTTTATAAAGAATCTCTTGGGTTACCGTTGCTTTTTAACACAGATACAATGGCTTTCTTCGAATGCGATGGAATACGAGTTATGCTGAGCCTCCCTGAAAATCAAGAATTCGCCCACCCAAGTTCAGTTATTTACTTCCAAGTCGCTCATATCCATGATACATATCCATTGTTGAAGGAAAAAGGGGTTATGTTTATAGATGAACCTCACTTAATTGCTAAAATGGATAATATGGAGACATGGATGGCATTCTTTAAAGATAGTGAAGACAATGTGCATGCGATTATGAGTGAGGTACAGGTTTAAAACCGAAATGATTGGTGGAAGGGCTTTGTGATTTTTCTTTAGGATTGTGATTACAGGACTGATTCGCGACGAAATTAAGCGTTTTTTTGATTTCTTCGCGAATACCACCTCGATTCTCGAGGAAAGTCCAGCTCTTTTCTTTTTCGTCGAGAATAACCGACTAATTCTCGAGCAAAACCCACTTCTTTTCTTTTTCGTAGGGAATACCACACTAATTCTCGAGCAAAGCCCACTTCTTTTCTTTTTCGTCGAGAATACCACACTAATTCTCGAGCAAAACCCACTTCTTTTCTTTTTTGTCGAGAATAACCCACTAATTCTCGAGCAAGGCCCACTTTTTTTCTTTTTCGTCGAGAATAACCCACTAATTCTCGAGCAAAGCCCACTTCTTTTCTTTTTGGTCGAGAATACTACAATAATTATCGTTGAAACTCTTCTTCTTTTCTTTTTCATCGAAAAAACCACTTTAGAACTACTCAATCCAATAAGGAAAATGCTATTCTATTAATCCGGTCCACACCAAGAAAAAACGCCATCACTGTTTACCCGTAATGGCGCAATATCTTATTGATCTAACTCAATGACTGAATCCCAGCCAAGTTGGTTGCACATTTTTTCTAGTCTGCGCATTTCGCGAGTGGCTGAAATTTTAGTGCAGCCTAATTCATTTGCCTTCTTTGCTGCCCAACGTAGTATATATACCATTGCATCTGCTTGAGCTTCTCTTGTTGCAAAGTCTAAAAGAATGAGTTCGTTATCCTTTCTTGCAAAACGTGCGTAGCCCCAATATTCTCCTGCCATTACCCAACCAAAGAATAAGTTTCGGTCCTCAGTTATTCCATTTACTGTTAGTGGCTCTGACAATTGTATAAGCCAATTATTTTCTGAATCCATGCCTGTAGGAGCCTGACTGATTCCCCATTCCATTGATTGCTGTGCTAGAACTTGAAGCTCCTCTTTACTTTGTATTATTTCCCAAGTTTGAATTGTATGAGTAATCTTTTCCGGAGATGGAACGTCAATGGAGATTTTCCAAGTTCTCTCAGAAGGTGGCATGCCTAAACCATTTAATATTTCCGATACTTTTACAGGCTTCAAACCTTTCTCGCGTCCAAGTCGAATTAAGGTTTTTAATGAGCCCGGTGTCCCTTTCGCCGCATCATTCGCATGGAAAACAACGACTGCTCCGTTCTTGAAAAATGGTGTTACGTTTTCGACGATTTGTTGTGATGTCAACCCTGCCCAATCGCCGGAGTCGTCACCTTCAATATCTACGTATCCTAGTTCAGACAAACAATCTAAGTTTTCCTCTCTGAAGCTTAAATACGGAAATCTCATGAATGTCGGACAAGGCTTTCCAGTTGCTTCTTGATATGCCAATTCAACTAACTTTATTTCTTCTAAGAATACATCCTTTGGTATTTCAGCCATTCTTCTATGGTGATAAGAATGCGGAGCAAGCTCATGACCTCTTTCAATGATCATTCTTGCCTTATCAGGATGTCTGTCAATCCATTCACCTGTAAAAAAGAACGTTCCTGCAGCGCCACATTGTTCTAACGCTTCTAACCAATTTTCCAACGGTACATGATGAGGGCCATCATCAAAAGTCAATGCAAAATGCGGGTCATTCGTATTCCCTCTAAAAATTTGACTAACCATCTAAACTACCCCTTTTCTAAAGCTGCTAATTTATGCTTCTATTTCTTTATGATAATCAATTTTATAGGATTCGAACTTTTCGTAAACTTCGTCACCCACTTCAATTCCTAGATGATCCATTGCAAGAAGTACGGAACCATATACCGGCTCGATTTCAGGAATGACTAGCGTAATATCCGCGTTTTCCTTTTCAATCGTTGTTTTTAATGAATCTAATAAATGCGGATCTCTTCCTTTTTGGAAAACAGAGCCTACTAAGACGATTGGAACGTTTTCACCTACAAAGCCGCCTAACCTTTTGATCACTGAATTAGCTGCTATTCCTAGTTCTTTTCCTGTTTCTCTTAAAATTTTAATCGCTACTTCATCGCCTTCATTAGCAGCTTCATGAAGAACGACGGTCAACCTTGCAGTTACTCGATAAATTTCACGATCGAGAAAATCATTTACTAGCTGTTCCATATTTTCAAAACCGAAAAACTCAGGTACTTTTTTCGTTAAAATGGTAGGACCTTCTCGGAATTCCCAAGATCTAACTGCCGCACGAAACGTTTCCTGTGCCATATCGGATCCACCAGCACCATCACCATATAGATAACCCATCCCACCTGTTTGTACCATCATGCCCTCTTTATTTCTACCAGCGGAATTTGTTCCCGTTCCACAAACGAGTACGACACCTGTATTCGTCTTACTTCCAATTCTCAAGCCCTCATACGTGTCACACACTAAATCCCAAGACTTAAACGGCAAAGTTTCAAGCGCAGGTAAAAGAATAGAAAAATCATATGGACGGTCAGCCCCTGCTAGCCCAAATTGCGCAAAAGCAATATCGCTATATTGCAGTCCAGCCATCTCTAATGCCTGATCTATTGAATCTTTTATATTTTTCAACGTACTTTCTATACTGTGACCTTGATGATTACCTCTACCAGATAGTCCTTCACCTAGCTTGTTGCCGTTTTCATCAGTAATCACCGTATATGTTTTCGTTCCTCCCCCATCGACTCCCAATACATATCTCATAATGTATCTATCCCCTTCTATTTTTCTTTATATTAATCGCGAACTTCTACAATCAATTCAATTTCAACTGGTGTATGAAAAGGAAGATCGCTAGTCCCAATAGCTGAACGTGCATGCTTGCCATTCTCACCAAATACTTCTACTAATAAATCAGACGCACCATTCATAACGTATGGTTGATCAGCAAAACCAGGAGTACTATTAACGAATCCTAGTAGTTTTACAATTTTCACGACTCGATCCAAATCTCCTAAATACGCCTTTAAAACTGCTAAACAATTAATAATGGTTTGGCGAGCTGCTTCCTGACCTTGTTCTATCGTTAATTCTTTACCAAGCTTACCAGTGTACATTAATTCCCCATCGATTCGGCAATCCTGCCCGGATGTATAGACTAAGTTTCCCGTTTGATTGCATGGGATGTACGAAAATTTCGGTTCCCCAGGAATCGGCAATGTAATTCCTAACTCTTGTAATCTTTGTTCAATTTTTGACATATATAAATCTCCTTTCATTAATGGTTACAACAACTGCTTGATGGTATGAAAACACCTTCCCTTGCATTCGTATGAATCCCGTTTTGCAAAGTTATTTTTCCATTGACCCAAACATAATGAATCCCATTCGGATAGTTTTTAGGATTTTCATACGTGGCTTCGTCTTGAATGGTGTCAGGATTAAAAACAACAATATCAGCAGCATAGTCAGGAACAAGTAATCCACGTTTACCTAAATTAAAACGCTTTACTGGGAAAGATGTGATTTTCCGTACAGCTTGTTCCAACGATAAAACGCCATCCTCGCGAACATACTTCGCGAAAACTCTTGGAAATGAACCATAAAGACGAGGATGAGGTTTACCTGTATCGCAGTGTAGACTGTCGGATGCAATCAAAGAATTGTCCCACTTTATGACTTGTCTTACATCGTCGTCTGACATAAGAAAATAAACAATTGAAACGTTCCCATTTTCCTCTAACAATAGGTCTAGCATGCAGTCAACTGGATGGACTCCCCTTATCTCGCTTATTTCTGCAATATTTTTTCCTTCTAAACTACGATTCTTTTCAGTTTGAACGGAAGAAATCATGACATTGTTCCAGCCAGTCGAACATACTAAGTTATCCCACTCATCTTGCTCTCTACTTAATTCGTCCTTAATTTTTTCACGGATTGTTTTATCCTTAAAACGGGTTAGCGTTTGTTGGACCCCTCCTTCTAACACCCATGGAGGAAGGACCGTTAACAGCATCGTGGAGCTTGCCGAATATGGATACACATCACATGTGACATCAAGTCCTCTTTCCCTTGCGTCGGTAATGAGTTCCATCGCGTCTTGCACTAATCCCCAATTCCTTTTTCCTGCCGCCTTCAAGTGGCTGACATGCAACGGTACTCCCGCTTTTTCAGCAATCCAAATTACTTCTTTAATAGAAGGAATTAAGTTGTTTCCTTCTCCTCTTATATGAGTGGAAAAAAGACCGTTATACTTTGGAAGAACAGAACATAATTCCGCGATTTCTTCTTTGGACGAATAACTTCCAGGCGCATATAAAAGTCCGATTGACAAGCCAATTGCCCCAGCCTTTAACCCTTCTTCAAGCAAGACTTTCATCCGCTCGATTTCTTCTTTTGTTGCGGCCCTTTTGGCAAAGCCCATTACCAATATCCTTAATGTTCCATGGGCAACATACGTAGTAATATTTTCTGCCGGCCGCGCCTTTCGAATCACAGCGACATATTCCTCAACCGTATTCCAAGACCACTCGTTTCGGGACGAGCCGATGACAGGTTGAACATATTCCTTAAGCAGATGCCTATATTCTCCGAAAAAAGGAGCGGGAGACAGTCCACAATTTCCAACAACCTCAGTCGTTACACCTTGCTGCAGCTTAATTTCGCTATTTGGATAATTTAAAATCATCAAATCCGAATGGCAATGCCCGTCTATGAAACCAGGAGAGATGACTTGTCTTTTGGCATCTACTATTTGACGGGATTCTTGGTCGACGGACCCAACCTTTACAATCATTCCATCCTTAATTCCAACATCACCATAAAACCAAGGGTTACCAGTTCCATCCACTATTTTTCCGTTCTTAATGATACAATCGAGCATCGTCTCACACACCTTTAGGAAAGTTTTCCGCGAGCATAGACGATTTTTTCTTCGAATTGATCGTCATGCTTTAGGAAAACCTTGTCATGCAAATTGACAGTACTACAAATATGATTCGGAATGACACGGACAATATCACCGACTTTAAACGGATCTTCTTTGTTGATTTTGACCATTCCATGCTCCTCTGATAATCGTTCGAGTATGGCATGAGGAGCTTCAACAATATGCCCAAATCCTTTTAAAAATAGTGGATCACTATTTGGACCAACATCTGTTGCAAACGTCTTACTTCCTCCATCGATGATCATTAAATCTTCAGAAGGACGGCTTATAACTGTTGCCTGAATATAGGCTGCACATTCGTCAAGTGAACATGAGCCTAATGCTGCCTGCATTCGATCGTAGAAAACATACGTGCCTGGCCTTACTTCTGTAATCCCTTTCACCATTGCGGCATATGGAGCAGTCGGAGTAGACCCCACGCTTATATCCCGCACCTGGATTCTTTCCTTACGCATACGCTCTGCAAGGTCAACCATTAATTGCCCCTCTTCAACACCCGCCTTTTCTAGCTCAAGCGTTGGTTTGCCATTCATAAAAAATCCACGATACGTGTAAATTCCTTGGAACTCTATATTGTCCATATTTTGCAACTCTGCAGCGAGTTTAATCGCATCATCATATAAGACACCCGTTCTTCTAAAACCGATATCCACTTCCAACCTTACTTGAATGGAAATTTGATGCCGTTTTGCCACTTCGGATATTTTAGTAGCCCCTTCAAGACTATCAACACCAATAATGAGATTAATAGACTTGCTCAACTCGGCAACCCTTTCAATTTTTGCCTCAGTGACAATCGGATACGCAATAAAAATATCATTTATGCCATGCTCGGCCATAACCTCAGCTTCCCCGACCTTTGCCACTGTAATCCCTTTAGCCCCTGTAGCGATTTGCTTCTTAGCAATATCGGGAATTTTATGCGTCTTTGTATGCGGTCGAAGCGTTACACCATGCTTCTTTGCAATTTCAGCCAACTTCTTAATATTTTTTTTCATCTTTTCTTCATCAATAATTAAACTTGGAGTATCGAGCATATGGATCCTCCCTATCATCAATTTGTGAAAGCCCTTAAATTTGTTATAACATATTTATTTTAGCATATGAATTGAAAAATTTTCGAATAATATTAAAAGAAAATCAAAAAAAGAATGCTATCAAAAAATGACAGCATTTTGTAATAAACTAAACTAACATTTATCCTTTAACAGATCCTGCAACCATACCTTTCATGATTTGCTCTTGAAAGATAAGATAAATAATAATTGTTGGTATAACTGCAACCGCCATTGCTGCCATTGTTAAGCTATAGTCAGTTCCAAATCCATCAGAAAATATAGTAAGAGCCAATGGTAAAGTTTTCAGAGCCTGATCGTTAATAAAGACTAATGCAAAAGCAAATTCATTCCAATAACGGAGGAAAGCCAATATTGCAACTGTAGCCATAGCTGGAACCGATAATGGTAATATTATTCTGAAGAATGTGCCCCAATATCCTGTTCCATCAATTAAGGCTGCTTCCTCAATCTCCTTTGGAAGTGAAGTCATATAAGCTGCAATAATAAATATTGCTAGGGGCAATTCAAAAGCCGTATACGGTAGAATTAGTGCCCAATAAGTATCAAGAATTCCAATTTTATTCATCATGATAAAAAGTGGAACCAATGTACTGTGAATCGGAATTAGCATACCAAGAACAAAGAAAGCCATTAATGGACCCTTAAGACGAAAATTAAATCTAGAAAGTACAAATGCAGTTAGTGCACCTAAAAATATTGTTAGAATCAAAGCTGCAAACGTTACAATGGTTGAATTAATCATAGCCTTTCCTAATCCAGCCAACTCCCAGGCTCTTGTTATATTTTCTAACACCCAGTGGGTAGGGAACGAATACGGATTAGAAAAGAAATCTTGATTTGTTTTGAATGCACTTATAAATAACCAGTACAAGGGATACAGCATCGCAAAGGCGAATACCAACAGAATTAAATTAGCAAGTCCTATTTTAATTAGATTTATAACACCCTTTTTATCAGTAGATAAATTCGAGTTAGCAGTAGTTTGTATATTTGTGTTCATTTGGCACCTCCTTGCGTAAATCTAGTCTTTTCGTTTCATAGCAGCTTGGCTTGCCAAAATTAACAGCAAACTTATGATAATTATCATGGTTGAAATGGCGGAACCATAACCATATCGGTACACATTAAAAGTATTATTGTACATATATGTGGCAAGGAGTTCCGTTGTTTGAGCTGGGCCCCCTCCAGTCATTACGAAAACTTGATCAAAAGCTTTCAAACTTCCAGATATACATAAAACAATAACTACTTTTATCGTATTCCATATCATAGGTAGGGTAACGTAAAATAATTTTTTATGAGCAACAGCTCCATCCAGTTTTGCTGCATCGTTGATTTCGGATGGTATATTCTGTAATGAAGCAATAAAGATGATAAGGTATGGCCCAATAAAGTTCCAAATAATTGGAACAGAAACTGCATACATATTTACTTTTGGATCGGAGAGCCAGGCTCTTGTCCAAGACTCGAGCCCTATTTTCTCCAATACAAAATTAACTACACCAAATTGTGGATGATACATATAGCCCCATATTAAACCTACTACTACTGTCGATAGCACCATAGGCATAAAAACAGCAGAACGGACAAAGCGGTGAACAAAAGAATTTTTATAAAGTATTAAGGCTAGAACTAATGCAATCGGTACTTGTCCAAAAACCGATGCAGCAATAATAATAAAATTATTTTTTAATGCTCTCCAAAAGATAGGATCTTGAGCAACCTCGATATAGTTAGCTAGACCAAGATACTTCGCACTTCCCATACCTCTCCATTCAAAAAAACCATAGTATGCTGACCAAAAGATAGGAAGTATTACAAAAGTCGTATAAATTAGCAGTGATGGTATCAATGCTATTAATAAAAATCCTTTTAAACGTTTTGTTGTAGCTATGGTCAATTCCTCCTCTCTGCAATTATGAAGAGAACTAATAATCAAGTTTCTTATTCAGCAACTGCTTTAGATTGGGCATCTTGAAGTTTTTTTGCAACATCCTCAGGCTTTCCACCCAACATCAATTCTTGTAATCCTTGATTAATAGCGTCTCCACCAGCGGAGGATAAATAAAGATCGTAAACAGGTGCAAAATTAACGTTTTTAACTAATTCAAATGCTTTATAATACAAATCGGATACTTTTGATTTATCAATATCAACATCATACATAACTAATGATTCACTTTCAGCGATTGCCTTCTGCCCTTCCGGACCAGCAATTGCAAAAATTAATTCTTTAGCTAAATCTCGTTGTTTACCCTCTACTTTACTACTCATTGCAAATCCAGCACCAGGTCCACCTGTCATTGTATTTGGCTTCCCTTTACCACCTTCAATAGAAGGAACAACAGTAACCTCAATTTTTTCCAATTCCTCTTTTGAAACAGAAGAAGCTAAATTAGTAATTGCCCAAGAGCCGTTGATCATCATAGCAGCGTTACCTTGTACAAAATATTGTTCAGCTTGCGTATTGTCTATACTATTTGCACCATCTTGAAACGCTTTTTCATCAACTAGTTGTTTAAAATAACCTAAAGCTTCAATAAATTCAGAATCTGTGAAACTAGCTCCATCGTTATTAATCGCTTTTAAAAACCAATCTGTTCCTGTTACATGATCAGCGATTACACCAAAAACAGATGACTGGGCTGGCCACGCTGCTTTATTACCCAACGAAATAGGAGTAATTCCATTTTCATTAAACACTTTTACTGCAGTCATAAGTTCGTCCCATGTCGTAGGAACCTTTACATCATACTTTTCGAATAATTCACTATTATAATAGAGGAAAGATGTTGCTGACATTGCTACCGGAGCAGAGTATATTTCACCATCATAAGTAAATATTTCTTTTGATCCCGGTAAAAACTTCTCAGCCCATTCCTGCTTTTCTTCCCAAAGGTCAGTAATAGGTTGAATTAAACCGCCGTCATAAAACTCCTCAGTGAAACTTCCTGAATAAGAGAAAAATACATCGGGCATTTCGTTAGCTGCAGCAACCGTTTTCAATCTTTGCCTAAAACCATCAACTGGTATTGCTTGTTTATCTAGTTCCACTTCTGGATGATCTTTCTCAAACTTATCAATCTGAGCACGTACTGCTTTTGCACGTAAATCATCACCGGCAAAGTTATGCCATACTGAAAGTTTTATCTTTTCATTACCTTTGTCTTTGCTATTCCCAGCTTTCTTATCCCCACTACAAGCAGCGAGAATTGAAAAAACAAGTATAAATACTAAACCAAATATTAGATTTTTTCTCAAAGTTAATCCCCCTTAATGTTATTCTTGCTAGTAATTATATTAAATACATACTATATCGCTAAGGGGACAACTCTCAGTTTATGGGTAGATGATTTTCAGGTTATAGCAAACTATAAAAAAACTCTACTTAAAAAATTAACCTATATTATCCATTCTCTTCCGATAATCTGACGGAGTATATCCTGTGTATTTCCTAAACTGTTGACTGAAATATTTAATATCTTCATAACCAACTTGTCTAGCAACATCACTAATTTTAGCTGGTGTCTCTATCAAAATAGATATTGCTTTTTCCATTCTTGCATTCTTTACAAACTCAATATAACTTTTGCCAACTTCACGTTTAAACACTTCACTAAAATAATTTGGATTTATGTGAACATAATCGGCAACTTCCTGTAAAGTAATATTTCGGTCTAGATGATCCTGTATGTATATAATAGCTTTTTGCGTGTAATGTTTATTTTCTTGAGAGAGTTGCAAAAATTTATCTATAATTTTTGCGATATATATTCTCATTACTTTTTCAGGATTGATCAACCAAGCACTATTATCTATTAACTTCCACTCCTGGTTTGGCGGGAACTTCCCAAGTGATGAAGCTACTCTACTTAACCAACGATATCCAGCTATAATTAAGGATTTTATATACAGTTCAAATGATTCTGGAGTGATTTCTTTATCTTGTTTTAACTGTGTTAAAAGTTGATTGATCCATTTTTTTGCCTTTTCTTTGCTACCTGATTTTAATATAGTTATAAATTCAGCCTCTTCATCAACCGTACATACTCTTCTCATACCTTTTCGTTCTCTGATTTGCTCGTAAAAAACATATCCTTTAAAATCCATTATCCATCTATAATTTACTACTTGCTTAGCATTTGTATATGATTGATGAATATCCTCCATCTTCTTTACATTAGAACCAACAGCAATGAATAAATTACAATTTAATTCATGTTCTATCAATTTTATCTTATTTTTCATCCATTCTATTTCGCTTTGTAATTGTTTGTTTTTCCTTATTAATAAAACACAATCTTTCCAAAGCAAAACTTCAAATTCACTGGTACCCCCCAACTCTTTTTTCAAAAGATCATATAATAATATATAATCTGGTTCACTTATGTTTTGTTCGTGGAGAAATATCAATAAAATTTGTAGTCTTTCATCACTATTCTCCAATTTTAAATTAGGAAAAGCTGTACAAATTTGAGGATCTGCATGGTTTAAAACTAAACCTTCTAATAAATTTCTTTTTATTACAATCTTTCCTTTTAAATTTTGATCATTCTCTTCTCTTTTTTTAAAGATTCGTTCCTTTGCCTTAAGTGCAGATTGGATAATTTCCTCCGGTCCGCTTGTTTTTAACAAATATTCATTAACTCCTTCACGGATTGCCTTTTGTGCATATGTAAACTCATCGTAGCCAGAAAGGATAATTATTTCAATTTCAGGATATTCCCTCTTTACTTGGCTAGCCATGTCTAAGCCACTCATTCCATTCATTTTAATATCCGTAAATATAATATCTGGTAAATCTTTTCTAATTATTTCTAGTCCCTCTTCCGCAGATGCTGCGGGCTCTAATAGTTGAAATCCATTACCAGCCCAATCGATTACAGAACTCATCCCCTCTCGAATGATTACTTCATCATCGATAATTAATACTTTCATTGTGAGGATCCCTCCAAAAAAGGAATTGCAAATGATATTATTGTTCCTTCATTTTTTTTACTACTAATTTTCAGTCCTGCTGATTGTCCATAGTAAAGAACTAATCTCTTGTGAACATTTTTTAAACCATAACTCTCTTTTTGAATAGCAATCTTTTTTATTGATTCTTCGTATAATTGTTTATTAATTTTTTTCACTTGTTCTTCATCCATGCCTATTCCATTATCTGTCACTGAAAACTTCATTTTTGATTCGTCGGATTTCACAACAACCAAGATTTTTCCTTTTCCATTCATTTTTAGTATTCCATGCATGATGGCGTTTTCAATAATAGGTTGTAATAGAAGTTTTAACATCATTTTGTCTTCAAGGTGTGGCTCTGTAGAAATCTCAAAATCAATTTTATCAGGATACCTTAATGACTGTATATTTACGTAGTTTTTGACATGACTAATTTCTTGAGAGACAGCACAGAACTCTTCTCCTCTATTAAGACTGAATCTTAGAAACTCACTTAACGAGCTCACCATTTTAGCGGTTTTTTGATCTTTATTCATTAGAGCCATCCATTGAATGGAAGACAACGTATTATATAAAAAATGTGGGTTTATTTGCGCCTGTAATGCAAGCATATCCATTTCTTTTTTCAAAGCTTCATTTTGTTTTACACGATCCATTAATTTTCGAATACGATTATTAAGTTTGTTATAGCTCTTAATCAACTGACCTACTTCATCTTCAGAAGTAACTTTAAGCTTTGATACTTGCAAGGCGGGATTAGGGTTACTAAGGGCCCTAGTTAAAGCTATCAAAGGGCCAATTACCTTTTGGGATAAAAATAGCACAAGTCCCGCTGCCAATATTAATGCAAAGGCGACTGCAATTGATGATAAAACTAGGAAATAATGATTCTGATCTAAATATCCTTTTGCCGGAATCACACCAATTATGCTCCAATTAACATCCGGAATTTTCGAATATAAAATCGTCTTAAGTTCTTTTCCTTTGCCTATCTTTATTACACCCGACTCAAGACCCATCCTTCCCAAACTAGGATATAATTCATTAATATCATGGTTTAGCCACTTTTTCGATGACCCGGCAATGATTTGATTGTTTTCATTTAATAATAAAACGGTTCCATCATTAGCCAAATCATTATTGAGTAATTGCTTTGTTATATAATTCATATCAAGACTTATAGATAAATAGCCAACATTTTCAAACTTATGTAGAGTTCGAATTGGTCTCGACAACGTAAGTACCCTTTGATATCCTACCGGAGTCATACCTTCATCGAGAGAAGACCACCATTTAGAATTTACATGATTGGAATCCATATATTTTTCAACTAAGTTTTGGTCAACATTTTGTATTTTGGCGGTTGCCGTAATGACAGGACCACCGTTTGTTGATTTTAGGTATATATTCGAAATATATTTTTTAGAAAAAGTTAAATTTGTTAAAAAGCCGGAGATAGAGGATTTTTCTATTACACCTTTTTCCGGATTTGATAGGTAACTTTGAATCTGATCATTTCCAATAAGAAATATGGACATATTCTCAACATCTACTAACATAAATTCCATATTTGTTTTTAGTAGTTGCAACGTATCTGCCCCAGACATGATTGCTTTTTCTTCTGAAAGTTTTGCGGCAATTTTGTAAGAATATATTCCAAGAAAAAGAATGGGTATTAATATAGAAACAAGAGTCATCGCCGTTAGCTTCTGTTTTAATGAATAACGGTTTAAAAACTTCATTTTTTCAATCCTTTTTAGTTATATACTAGTTGTCGTATTATTCTATCATAAGAAAAAGTTACAATGTTTATATTATTTACTTTTTTGATATAACTCTTTTAAAATTATTAAGCGTTTTATTTTGAAAAGCGAAAGGAATTTTCTAGACTATTAGAGAACTAGTAAAAAGATTGAAAATTTAGTGAGGTGCTTTTAATGACAGTAAAATTTGAAGAGTATAAGTATACAAGGCCAAACATGGAAGAAGCTGAAGCAGCTTTCAATGCTGAGCTTGAAAAGTTTAAAAATGCAGCAAGTGTTGAAGAGCAAAGTGATGCGATGAATAAAATAAACGAAATTCGCAATGATCTAGGGACGATGTTCAATATTTGTTATATTCGACACACGATTGATACGAATGATGAATTTTACAAAAATGAAAATGACTATATGGATGAAATTTCTCCTATTATAGAAGGCTTCACATCTAAATTCTATGAAGCATTAGTTTCTTCAAAGTTTCGTTCTGAATTAGAAAATAAATTTGGAAAACAGTTGTTTGATTTAGCTGAATGTCAGCTAAAAACATTTTCTCCTGAGATCATTCCTCTTTTGCAAAAAGAAAACAAGCTTTCGTCTGAGTACACAAAGCTTGTCGCATCTGCAAAAATCATGTTTGAGGGGGAAGAAAGAACCCTTGCCCTGATTGACCCTTTTATGGAATCAAAGGACCGTGAAATAAGGAAAAAAGCAAGTGAAGCAAAGTTTGGATTTTTTGCAGAGCATGAAGAAGAATTCGACCGTATTTACGATGAGTTAGTAAAAGTTAGAACAGAAATTGCTAAGAAGCTTGGGTTTAAGAACTTTGTTGAACTTGCCTACTATCGTTTGTCTCGTACAGACTATAATGGAGAAATGGTTGCAACATTCCGTAATCAAGTAAAAGAATACATCGTACCACTTGCGTCTAAATTACGTACACGTCAGCAGGAGCGAATCGGTGTTGATAAACTAAAATTTTATGATGAAGGATTTCAATTTGTTTCCGGTAATGCAACTCCAAAGGGTTCACCAGAATGGATTATCGATAATGGCAAGAAAATGTATTCTGAGTTGTCAACGGAGACAGACGAATTCTTCTCCTTTATGAATGAAAATGACTTGATGGACTTAGTAGCTAAAAAAGGAAAAGCAAGCGGCGGTTATTGTACGTATATAGAAAACTATAAAGCTCCATTTATTTTCTCTAATTTTAATGGCACTTCTGGAGATATTGACGTTTTGACCCACGAAGCGGGACATGCTTTCCAAGTTTATTCAAGCCGTCAATTTGAAATTCCTGAATATAGCTGGCCAACCTATGAAGCTTGTGAAATCCATTCAATGAGTATGGAATTTTTCACTTGGCCGTGGATGGAACTATTCTTTCAAGAGGAAACAGATAAGTACAAATTCTCGCACCTTAGTGGAGCTCTATTATTTTTACCATACGGTGTTGCAGTTGATGAGTTTCAGCATTTTGTCTATGAAAATCCTGATGCAACTCCTGCTGAGAGAAAGCAAGCATGGAAAGAAATCGAAGAAAAATATTTACCGCATCGTGATTATGATGGAAACGAATATTTAGAGAACGGTGGATTTTGGCAGCGACAAGGTCATATTTATGAATCACCATTTTATTACATTGATTATACACTCGCGCAAATTTGTGCATTCCAATTTTGGAAAAAGTCACAAGAGAACCATGAAGAAGCTTGGAAAGATTATATCCACCTTTGTAAGCAAGGTGGCAGTAAATCCTTTACTGGCTTAGTGAAAGAGGCTAATCTGATTTCACCATTCGAAGAAGGTTGTGTGGCATCTGTCGTTGGGACGATTCAGACTTGGTTAGATCAAGTTGATGATAAAGCACTATAAAATGAGAAACCCCTCTTTAGATTTTTATCAAGACCTCTAAAAAGGAAAGACTTATAAATTGAAGGACATTACATATTAGTTATGACTAATATGTAATGTCCTTTTCTTATTCAATCGCGCCCTTTTACCTTTATTAAAGTAAAGCACCAGTTCGTGGAATTAAAAACAAGAGCCGCCAACCAATAATTAGCTTCAGTTCTTGCTTAAAAGTTCCTCGGTCAGCTCCGGCGCCTCAAAATACTTGACGCAATTCAATCTGACCTTCCCCATGTCCTTGCGGGTCCGGCATCCGCATGGCCCACTCGATAGCTTCTTCCCTTGACTTCACATCAATCAGAATGAACCCGGCAATCAATTCTTTCGTTTCCGTAAATGGGCCATCCGTAACCACCGGCTTTTCCCCTGGTTTCGGAAAAGAAATGCGAATCCCATTTGAACTTGGATGAAGTCCTTTAGCCATAACCCGAACGCCCGCCTTAACTAGTTCCTCATTGTACTTATCCATAGCTTCCATGAGCTCTGGGTTTGGGAGATTTGCGCCTTCCGAATTCTTCGAGGCTTTGACAATCAACATAAACAGCATAACAATTTCCTCCTTCTTTTTTAGAGGCAAAAATTGACCTCTTTATAAATACAACGATCCGGTATCTTCAAAATCGACATATTGATAAAAAATAAGAGAAATTCTAAAAGAATGGCTGCTAATTTACCCTTAAATCCTATTCAACTTGGTAACTCGGATTTTAGTCCGCTTTACTGACATGTTCGCTCATTAATTTTCCTGACCCCAGAATCCCCCCTATTTTGGCTTCAAATAGTTGGCAAGCGTAACACCTGGTTTCGTTTCTTTAGCAAGTTTACTGATACCCCAAACATTGGTAAGACTGTCAAAAACAATAAATTGTTTAAAGATAACTATTACACTCCTCAAATTGCACTTTCACCCTAATTTTACCAGTAAATATAAGCAAATGAGCATAAATTCTCGTTCATAGCCAAAAATATTCATAAAAAAACTCTTTTCACAATAGAAAAGAGTCGTAAGCCTTAATAATCACTACCCAACCGCTCTGTCATCTCGACAAGCATCTTTCCAAAATCCATAATTCTTTCCTTCACTCGCTTATCGATGATGATATTATCCTCAGGATCAAAGTGGTCAAAGTTAACAAATACATTTTTTGGAGGAATAATCCCACCAAGAAAACGAATGATCGGCTCCAAATTGTATTGCGCCACCATAAAATGTTTTTCCGAACCTGCATTGGAAATATAACCGACAACTTTACCATTAAAAGCTCGCTCTGGCATTAGATCCAACAAGTTTTTTAAGCTCCCAGAAATCGAAGCCTGATAAATCGGCGTACCAATCACCATACCATCCGCTTTCAAAATCTTTTTCACGACTGTTTGGGTCTCATCATTATAATAAGATAACGGCAAGCCTTGCATAAACTCTATATCAAAATCCTTTAGATCAATTAACTCAAATTCTACATCCGAATTGGCTTTCTTCGCAGCATATAAACAATCGTAAACCATTTGTGATGTTTTTTGACCTGAAAGCGCACCGGAAATACCGACAATCCTCAAAAGACCTCCTCCAATCAAACTTCAAATTCTATATCTTATTATATCCTTCTTCCAATTCCTTGTCAGATTCAGGTGATTTTCCGATAATTAGCTGGTATGTAGTGTTGATATAATAATAAATATCTATTTAAAAATCTAATATTCATAGAAAAGAGGATACATGCCCATTTATTGAACATAATATCCCCTCATTAGTTTATTTAATCAACCTTATTATTTTTTCCTAGATGTAAACTCTCTTACCTCTTCCTCAGTCAAATCCCGCCATTTCCCAATTGGAAGATTGTTCAAGCTAATATGTGCAATTCGAACTCGCTTCAGCTTGATAACTTTGTAGCCAAAATGAGAACACATTCTTCTAATTTGACGGTTGAGACCTTGCGAAAGGGTAATTTTAAAGCTTCGATCATTGATTTTTACGACCTTACATTTCTTCGTTGTGGTATATGCTTTCTTTACAGGATTGAATATCCTAACCCCGTTGGCCAAGGCATCGATAAATGTTGGGGAAATATTTTTGTTTACTGTTACTATATAATCTTTCTCATGTTGATTTTCTTCTCGTAAAATTTCATTCACAATACTTCCGTCACTCGTAAGTAAAATGAGTCCTTCTGAATCTTTATCAAGCCTTCCAATAGGAAAAATCCGCTCGGGATGATTGACAAAATCAATAATATTTCCTTCAATATGCCTTTCTGTCGTACAGGTAATACCAACCGGCTTATTCAAGGCGATATAAACATCTTTGTGTTTCTTTTTCAAAAGCTTACCTTCAACTTCTACTTTATCTTCCGGCCCGACGGTAAGTCCTAGAACGGCTATTTCTCCGTTTACCTTTACCTTTTTCTGGGCGATCAATTCGTCTGCTTTTCTTCTCGAGCAAAGACCTGTTGAGCTAATATAATTATTCAGCCGCATATAAGCCCCCTGTTGACACTTGGTAGAAAACATCATAAATGAAAAGACATGCCAATGTCAAAGCATGTCACTTTCCGTGAACCAAATTCACAAATTCCTCCATTGTAGTCGAATACTTTACATAGAGTCTTGGCAAAAGATACCGTTCATCTTTCATTCCTTTTTCAATAAAATATTCTGGAATGGTCGTCAGTCCAAAGGAATAATATTTTTTCGTTTCCGCCAAAACTTTGTCATTGTAATCTCCATACGGATAAGCAAGAGCGATTACGGGCTGGCCAGTCATACGCTGAATTTTTTCTTTCGATTCTTTCAATTCATACTGATAATCTTTTACCTTCGTTAAATCTGGACGAGTGGCAGTATGGGACTGAATTGAAAAAAATCCGGAATCTGCCAACATTTTTAGCTCAGATTTTGATAGGCGATTTGAACGGCCGACAAAATCGGATATCACGAACATGGTACCCCTAGGTTTAAAATGGGCCGTCTCTAGTTTTTTAAAAATAGCAAAGACATTTAAATTGTTTTTATATCCATCATCAAACGTAATAAAAATAGGTTTATCTACGTTTTTGGTATCATTCCATTGCTCAAATGTTAATAAAGTAAAGCCATGGTCCCTCAAATACATCATTTGTTTCTCAAAATTCTCCGGACTTACATATAACTCTTTGGAACCGTGGCCTTTAAATTCATCGATGGAATGGTATATTAAGATTGGAATTTTCGTTTCACCCGATGCCGTTGATGGATGTATTAATATAAAAACACTTAAAAGGAATAAGGCAAGGTTCTTCATAGGAATCCTTCACTCCTGAAGTTAAACTTGCGGAACTTGTTCCTCTGCAAGTTCTTTTCTTTCTTTATTTTGAATAACAAATTTGGAAAGGACGATGCCGATTTCATATAAAATAAACAGTGGAAATAGGACAATCAATTGCGATACAAAATCAGGAGGCGTAATGATGGCTGATACAATCGCCATGACGACATATGCATATTTCCTGAAACTTGATAAATGATTTGGTGTGACCAATTCGATTGCGGTTAAAAACATTAAAACAAACGGAACTTCAAACAGGAAGCCCATTGGAATGGTTGTCATTAAGAGAAAAGAAAAATAGCTTTGAGTCGTAATCATCATCTCAAAATTATCAGTACCTAAACTCATTAGGAAATGATATGCAAAGGGAAATACTACGAAGTAACCGAATGAAAGTCCGCATATAAAACTAAGCAGCATAGCTGGAATATATTTAATCGCATTTTTGCTTTCCTTATCTGTCAAAGCTGGCTGGATAAAACGCCAAATCAAAAAACCAATATAAGGGGCCGACACGCCTAAACTTAAGCTGCCTGCAACCCCTGTGTAAAAACGAATAACATCTAATGGTCCGAGCATCGTTAATTTTTGACTCTTTGTAATGAGCGGAATCATCTGCTGGATAAAAATAATAAAAATGGCGAAGCAAATGATAAAAAAGAGACCAGAATAAATAATCACTTTCCGCAAATCTCCCAAGTGCTCCATTAACGCTTTTTCTTTATCCATCATAAGACCTCACTTTTTAATCGGATCGGTGGCTTGCTGAATGACCTCTTCTGCCTTTTTCTCCGTTTCATCGGAACTCATAATTTCATTTGCGGATTTTTTAAATTCGGACAACGTTTTTCCGAAGGCAGCCCCTATTTCCGGAAGTTTTTTAGGACCAAATACGATAAGCGTAATAATTAAGATGATAATTAATCCAGGAACGCCAATTGATTGAAAAAACATACACATTCTCCTTTGTTATACGAGCTGTCCACCCGTTTTACTATATTTTTGAATACCTTCTGCTGCTCTATAGGCGAGAGCACCTAATGTTCCAGTTGGATTATAACCGCTATTATGAGGGAATGAAGATGCTCCTACAACAAACACATTTTCAGCGTCCCACATTTGCGAATAGTTATTCACTGCTGAAATTACTGGATCAGCTCCCATGACAACCCCACCAACATTATGGGTTGTTTGATACGGAACAATGTTATAATCTTGCAGCGCCCCATAATTCATAATCGTATCTGCACCCATTTCTTTCATTACTTTATCGCTTTGCGTATTTAAATAATCATTTAATTTTCGATCTTGATCCGTGAAGTTATACGTCATGCGCAACAAAGGGACACCATACGCATCTTTAAAAGTTGGATCCAAATCAAGATAATTGTTCCGGTGAGGCATCGAAGCCGCTTCGTACCATGCATCAATCGTTCTTGTATAATATTTAATTGATTTCTGTTTAAATTCTTTCCCCCATAATGGTGTTCCAGGTGGGACTGGATTACTTGCAATTGGCCGATATCCGGATTGGCTAACGACAAATGCTCCTCCATGAATAAAATCAAGATCACTATGGTCAAAATTATCACCGTTAAAATCGTCAACTACTTGACCAAGAGAACCTGCACCCATATAGGAATTAAAGCGTTCATTTTCAAAAAAGCCCGTTGTCCCAGGGTTAAGCTGATAACAGTAATTTTTCCCAATCACACCTGTACCTGTTTTTTGGTCATATGGCTTTCCTAATTTAGAAACGAGTAAAAGTTTTGTGTTATTCAATACATAGCTCGTTAATACTACAACATCCGCTGGCTGAATCACTTCTTCGCCTTTGACTGTGTCAATATACCTCACACCCGTTGCTTTTCCACCTTTATGGAGGATTTCAACAACATTTGCATGCGTCCGTATTTCAAAATTCCCTGTTTTTGTTGCAGTTGGAATGACCGTCACATTAGGAGAAGACTTTGCTCCATATTCACAACCAAAGCGTTCACAAAATGCACAGTATTGACAAGCATTAAGCTTCTCACCATCGGGATTTGTATAGGCCACCGATAAATTTGCGGATGGCATAGAAAAAGGATGAAGGTTTAATTTTTTTGCCGCTTCCTTAAACTTATTTGTCATAACTGTATTTTTCATCGGTGGAGTTGGATAGTCGCTGCTTCTTTTACCGCCTAAAGGATTAGGCTCACCAGAAATACCGCACGTTTTTTCAAATTTATCGTAATAAGGCTCGAGCTCGTCATACGTAATGCCCCAGTCCTGGATTAAATAACCGTCTTTGATTTTTTTCGGACCGTACTTCTCAATTGTTTTCGTTTTTAGTTCAAAATCATATGGGAGAAAGCGAAACGTATGTCCATTCCAATGAACCCCTGCCCCGCCCACTCCGGAACCAAGTAAAAAAGATCCAAGTTGCCTCATCGGCAATGCCCGTTGATCAAGTTTATTTCGAAACGTGATTGTCTCTTTTGACACATCTTGCATTAGATCGTAACGAATGGCATAACGTAGTTCATCATGGACCATTGAATAATCCACAGTATCTCGATTACCGCCGCCTCTTTCTAATCCAACAACTTTTAAACCGTTTTTTGCACATTCGGCTGCAATTATCCCCCCGGCCCAACCAACTCCAACTGTGACAACATCTGTTTTCGGTAGAGTTTTAGCCACTTTATTCTTCCTTTCCATCTGAATTTACTGTTGTTGTATTATTTTCCGTGCGAAGGCATGTGGGCGTGGAGACTGACTGGTTCAATGACCAAAAAGTCTGTTGCCTCAATTTTGTCTAAATAACTCATTTGGTTGCCTGGGAAGTTCTTCATCTTCCATCCAGCCATATCACGATTTCCCCCGTAAAGAGGATCTGCATAGACACCTTCCAAAACCGCCATTCGAAGCAATGTAAAGAAATCTTTGGAAGTGACTCCTTCCATAGGCACATCACCTTTTTCAAATGCCCCTAACACTTCATCTTGTTGTTCTTCTGATAGTTCCGTAAATCGTTTATTATATTTTTTTTGACTGTATTCTTGGATTTTACCAATGCCTTGACTAAAGATTTCATTTCTTCTTAAATGGGATTGAAAGCCTTGTGTTTCAAGTCCGGGATAAAAAGGGCCCATCATATAATCACGTGCATTATGCCCCCAAGCTCCAGCTAACTGATGATCGATATAATAAGGAACATCTAAATCGATAGCACCCGGACCAAGATCATCTGCTGGAAATATTCGTTCTGATGCTTGGGAAAGAACATTAAATTCCTCAGGATTTGAAAAGTACATCATAGCTTGTGTAAAACGTTCAACTTCCCCATTTTCCGTAGGAGTTGCACCTTGATTGTTATTATTCGGCTTCAGCACTTGCTGAGTAATCAATCCACCCAATACTCCACCACCAATAACTCCACCAGCAACATAGCTCCCTTTACGGATGAATTCCCGACGGGTCATTTGTTTATTGTCTTTTTGTTCACTCATGTCATAACTCCTTTCCCTAAAATGTTGATGTTATTATTTACAAAAGAAGGAATTATACACACATTTAGGGACAAAAAAGAAAAGGAGGAAAAACACTTCGGAGAAGGCAAAAAATCTTTACGAACAAATAGAGAAATCCCGAACAAACTTAAAGTCGTAACCAGAAATAAAGACACAATGGCTTAAAAAATGTGTTTTTTCACAAAAAAAAGAACCCTACTTTTCTAAAAGTAAGGCTCTTTCATCAATATTACACTTCGCTAATAACCCCATCCGCAATATTTACGGCATGGTCTCCGATTCTTTCTAAATTACTGACAATATCTACATAGACAATTCCAGCTGTTCCCGTACATTGATTTTCATTTAAGCGTTTAATGTGTTTTTTGCGAAGATCGCGTTCCATACTATCAATGATTTTTTCCTTCTCAAGAACAGCTTTTGCTTGTTCGATATCATTGGTTTCTAATGCTAATACAGCTTGTCTTAGAGTAGAAACGGTTAACTCAAACATTTCATCCAAATCTTCTAATGCTGATTCAGAAAATACCACTTTATTTTTTATTTGGCTATCAACTAATTCCATAAGATTTTCTATGTGATCACCAATTCGCTCAAGATTAATGACGGTATTCATAAGTGTATGGTGTGTGTGTAAATCTTGATCAGTGAGCGAGTGATAGGATATTTGAATTAAATATTCTGTTATTGTTTTATCTAAATTGTTTAGGGCATCTTCAATTTGTGGCAAAAGCTCTCTTTGTTTCTTACCCTGTGTTTTAAAGTACTGACCTACCTCTTCCATTCCTTTATCTGCCAGTTCAGCCATGCGAAGAACTTCTTTTTTCCCTTGACCGAGTGCGATAGAAGGAGATTGACGAATAAATTGTTCACCTAAATGAACGGCTTTATATTCGATAGAAGTATCTTCGCCTGGGACTAATTTAATTACAATCCATGCAAGAACCGCTATGAATGGGAATTGAATAATTGTATTTGTCACGTTAAAAGTCCCATGAGCAAATGCAATCGTCATTTTTGGATTTAAATCAAATGTTGCTTGGAAAAATTCAATTAAATGTGTAAATGGTATGAACAAAATTAAAACAAGTATCGTTCCTATTATATTAAAAAGCACATGTGTTAACGCAGCCCTTCTTGCAGCAATAGAAGCACCAATGGAAGCTAAAACTGCAGTAATCGTTGTACCGATATTATCTCCAAACAAAATAGGCAACGCTGCATTCAAATCTATAGCACCTTGGTCATACAATGTTTGCAGCAACGCTATGGAAGCTGAGGAACTTTGGATGATGACAGTGAATAGTGTACCAACTCCTACACCTAGAAGCGGATGATCACTTAAATTAACCATCATATCCATAAAAACTTGTGCACTGCGGAGAGGCTTCATCGCATCTCCCATCAAGCTAAGCCCAAAGAATAGTGCTCCAAAGCCAAAAAATACTTGTCCAATATTGTTCACTTTATGATTTTTAAAGAAGAAAATCAAGAATGTACCAAAAGCAAGAATAGGTAGCGAGTATTCGGAAACATTAATCCCGATAATAAATGCTGTGACAGTAGTTCCAATATTGGCACCCATAATGACGCCAATGGCTTGTCTTAATGTCATAAAGCCGGCCGTTACAAGTCCAATCGTCAAAACGGTTGTCGCTGAACTAGATTGTATTAATACCGTTACGACTATACCGGTTAAAACTCCCATGATCGGTCTCGTAGTAAAACGGTCAAGCAGTTCTCTCAACCCATCTCCAGCAACCTTTTGAAGGCCATCCCCCATTGACTTAATTCCATAAAGGAATATACCTAGTCCTCCAAAAAACAGAAAAAGTAATGATTGCAAATCCATGTCTTCTCCCCTAAGTATTATTATTCGACATACTTCTACCCCACAATCTTAATGAAGAAATGATTAAAAGTACATTAAGGAATTGTAAAGATTATGTAAAGGTGAATTTACAATTCAAAAGCTGATGATTGGACTGTATAAAGGAATAAGCCTATCATTTAATTAAACAAATAGGTACTAACTTTTTGGATCTCTTTAACATTTCATGCAGCGATTTCAACAATAACAATACATAAATTAAAAGTAATTAAAGGAGTGAAATAATGACTAGCAAATCTAAATTGTTTAATAATATTCCCTTATCCGTTCTTGATTTAGCTCCTATCACAAAAGAAAGCAATGCAGGACAGTCATTTAAAAACAGCGTAGAATTAGCTCGTCTCGTAGAAACCCTAGGATTTAATCGTTATTGGCTGGCTGAGCATCACAATATGCCAGGTATCGCTAGCTCCGCAACCTCAATTCTCATCGGCCATATTGCAAGTGCTACTAAGAGAATCCGTGTTGGGGCAGGCGGTATTATGCTGCCTAATCATGCAACACTTGTCATTGCAGAACAGTTTGGAACGTTGGAATCCTTATACCCTGGGAGAATTGATCTTGGCCTTGGACGTGCTCCTGGTAGCGATCAGGCAACTGCTTATGCTCTAAGACGTTCATTAGGTAGAGGAGCGGAGGAATTCCCACAGCAGGTAGAGGAATTGCAAACGTATTTTGAATATAACCCTGAAGCCAGAGTTCGAGCTATTCCTGGTGAAGGATTGAATATTCCAATTTGGCTTTTAGGTTCTAGTGGATTTAGTGCACAGCTAGCAGCCCAAAAAGGCTTGCCGTTTTCTTTCGCAAGTCATTTTGCACCTGATTATCTTTTACAGGCATTAAAGCTATACCGTGAAAACTTCAAACCTTCAGCTGCACTTAAGAAGCCTTATGCCATGCTGGGGATAAATATTATTGCGGCTGATACTGATGAAAAGGCTATGTGGCTTTCGACTTCACAGCAGCAACAGTTTTTAAGCTTGATTAGAAATCGTCCTACTCAACTCCAACCACCTGTTGAAAATATGGACGAAGTCATGTCACCAATTGAACGAGTTCATATTGAAAAAACACTTGATCCTCGTTCTACTTTCGTTGGCAGTTATGAAACAGTGAAGCCAAAACTAGAATCCTTTATTCAAGAAACGGAAGCAGACGAAATTATTATTAATTCGCAGATCTATTATCAGGAAGATCGATTGCGCTCTTATGAAATCGTTGCTGAAATGACGAATTAAGGCTCCCCCGTTTTGGATATAATTGACACGGTGTATAGGAAAAATATAAAGTGTTAATGACTATCCAGAACGGAGGCTTATTTTGTGACAAAAAAGACTTTTTTCATCATTTGCCTACTTTTATTTTTTGGACTTGCCTTTTCATATGACTTGAAATTCTTTAGAAACATTGACATCAACACACTTGAGTTTTTTGAAGGAATTAGAACCAAGTTTTTAAATAGGTTCTTTTACTTTTTTACAGAGCTGGGATCTAAAAATTTTATCATCCCAATTTCGGTCGTCGCATTAATTTTCCTCGCAGTTAAGAAAAAATATTTTGAAGCTTCGTTTTTAATGTTGGCATTCTTAGGGGAGGTTGGGTTAAACCATTTATTAAAAGGATGGATTCATCGTGAGCGACCTTCTCTTAATCCATTGATTCATGAAAGTGGATTTAGCTTTCCGAGTGGACATTCCATGGGGGCAATAGTAGTTTTTGGATTCTTTTTTTACTTATTTATTCATATTTTGAAAATGGGTCAAAAATATCGTTACGTATGGCTTACAGCCACAATTGTGCTCGTACTTTTTATTGCGATGAGTAGAGCATATTTAGGAGTCCATTACCCAACTGATATCATAGCTGGGCTAAGTGCCGGATACGTATATTTATACATTATTATTCTTCTTTACCACCTTTCATCTAAAAGAAGGCCGCATTCTACCAAGTAGAGAGCGGCCTATAATCTTATACTAATTTCCCTTCAATCATTGTCCATAAAACGTTGAAGTCAGTATTAAGAAGGACAAGGTCTGCGTCCATTTGCGGGGCAATCCTTCCTTTGTTTTGCAATCCTAAAATATCGGCAGGAGTCGTAGCGGCCATATAAACGGCATCTTGTAATGAAATACCACTTTCCACTGTTTTCAGCAACGCTTCATTCATAGTAACGGTACTCGAAGCGAGTGTGCCATCCGCTAGTCGCGCTTCTCCGTTTGCCACAGTCACTTTATGACCGCCAAATTCATACACTCCATCCCCCATATTCATCGCTTGCAGAGCGTCTGTAATTAAGACAACCCCTTCTGGACCTTTAATGCGATGCATAAGGCGAACGATGGCTGGATGAAGATGAACGTGATCGACAATCGCTTGCAGACTAACATGTTCTTCTTCAAAAGCGGCTACAACAAGGCCTGGGTCGCGATGATGGATAGGACGCATCCCATTAAAGCAATGAGTAACATGGCTTGCTCCTTTTGAAAAAGCTTCTTTTGCTTCTTCATATGTTGCATCGGAATGAGCAACCGCTACAATGATTCCCTTCTCTTTAAGATACTCTACCATTTCAATCCCGCCAGGCAGTTCTGGTGCAACTGTCACCATTTTAACGAGGTCTCCAGCTTCAGATAAAATGTCTTTCATTTCCTCTAAGTTTGGATGACGCAAATACAATTCATTTTGCATACCTTTTCGTTTTACATTTAAATATGGACCTTCCAAATGAATACCGGCAATCTTCGCACCTTGTTCCGAACCAATCACATTTTTAACATTTTGAATCATAAGCATGAGGTCCTCGATGGAAGATGAAACCGATGTGACAAGAAAAGATGTACATCCTGTTGAAGCACATGTTTTTGATACTTCTAAAATACTTTCTTCCGTTCCATCCATCATATCAAATCCATTGGCGCCATGAATATGAACGTCAATCATGCCGGGGATTAATAAATGATCATTTGCGTCGATTACTTCGTATCCTTTAGGAATCTCAGGTAAGATGCTATGTTCCACTACTTGAATTTTTCCATCTTCAATCCATACCGCGGATGATTGGGCAATATCATTAGATGTCGCAACTCTCGCATTAATAATGACTTTATTGTTCATCCTTATCTCCCCCAATTTTTCAAAAAAACTTCTATGTTTTTAGCTCTTATAAAGAAAATTTTTCCCTTACTTCTCCCACAACGATTCCTGCATCATTTTTTATAATCGCTGGTCTAATTTTACGAAGAGAATTGATGGTTTGTTGATTACTGTAGCCGATTTGTTCTAGAATCGAAGCTAAAACATTCGGCCATACATCTTCGGAGCCACTCAAAACTTTTAAAGCAAAACCTCTTCTTTCTTTTTTCAAGCCGAAGCAATAGACGCCTTGGGCTCCACCTTTAGCTACAATATTTTCGTCTCTAAGTAAAGCTGAGCAGACAAAATCTTCAGATGCTACGATATTCGGATGGAGATTCATGACGTTCGTCATTTTTTTTACAGCATTTCGCATGTCTTCATCTGCAATTAAATCTGGACAAGCTAATTTTAAGTACGCGATTGCCATATTTTTAAGTGGGATGGCAAAAACAGGCACGCCACATCCATCAATCCCCATTTTGATATTGGACTGGGGAACTTCTGACAGCTCTGAAAGAATGCTTAATATTTTCTGCTGAAGAGGATGATTTTCTTCCCAATAGCCTTCTACAGGAAAACCGAGCTCACGACACATCGTCACAAATCCCAAGTGCTTTCCAGCACAGTTGTGGTACAATCTTCTTTTACTTTTTTGCTCCCTAATCATCGTTTCTTTAGGAGCAGCATTTAATGGATAAGAAGCCGGGCAAAAAAGTTCTTCTTCCTTAGCCGGAAGCTTCTGTAATAATGATTCTAAAGCCGAGATATGATAGGCTTCCCCACGCTGTGAGGCAGTAAATAAAGCGGCTTCCTCATCAGTAATATTGTATTTTGAAATAATATTTGATAAAAATATCGGGATAGCTTGAATAGGCTTGGCTGCAGAGCGAAAATAAACATATTGCTCTTCATCTCCAACTTGATAAATGGTTTGCAACTGATCATTAACACCGCAAATAATTCCACTATGGATATTTTCAACTAAACCGTTTCTTGTTTCTTCAATTAACACTTCATATTGCATCATAATGACTTCCTTTCAGTATAATGAAGCGATTCCAATTTTTATTTTACTATATCATCATGTAGTTTACGATTTTACAATTACATAAATTCTAATTTTCGGGGGAACTTATGGGAGCATGTGCTTTAAAGTTTGATCATATGGAGGCTTATAAATGGGTAAAAATTCTTCAAATTCGCATGAAAAACAATCTAATCAGCCAAAGCCGCTAAGCGGATCTCACAAGGTCAAAAATAAAAATCATACTAGGCAAAATAAAGCTGGCGGACATGATATGTAAGAAGCTAAAAGCCATGATCTAGTGGAGATCATGGCTTTCCCTTTATTTTGTTGACATGATTGGCGTCGGTTTTTTTAAAGGTTTGCTAGTAGTTAAAGAGGGCTCATTTGAAATTGATGCTTTTTTCTTTTGCAACAATCTTTGCTTTTCCGATTCTTTTTGAAGCTCATAAATTCTATGCTTAACTTCGGTTTCTAAGAAAAAGAACATTTTTTTATCCTCCTATAGGGAGAGCTCTCCTATGTTATTTAGATAAGATGATTGTTCATCACTAGTTTTGTTTCTTTCTGAAATGATTCCATCATTTAATCTGAGAAGGTTTTGTAAACTCCCCTTTAATTTTTTGTTTGAAACGATAATTTCGCCCAATAAATCAATTGTCGCAATTTTTTCTTGGAGTACCTCAGGGTCAACATCCCCATTTAGCATAAGCTCGCCTCTTACAATGAAGTTAGCTGCTTCCTTTAAAGCAAGAAATTCGTCATTTGACCATTCTTCTTCATTTTCAATTAAGATGAAGGAATTGTCGTATACAAGCACTTCCGTATCTAAGAGACTGCATAATTCGTATACGATATCCTCAACGCTTTCGTGACATATAATCAACGAAGTAGAATGGATTTTTGAAAAAGCATTCGAAAGAGCTTCTCGAGTGACATCTGCATTGACGACGATAGGTTTCTTCGCCATGATTTTTTTGTTTTTAAAACGACGAATGGAACGATTGTTTAATTGAAGCTGGCTCTCGATCAATTCGTAACCAGCCGGAATAACATCGACTGGCGAAGTTGTAAGGGAAGTCATTTTTTTATATAAATATGGTTCTTGCTCCTCAGGAATAGTGATTTTTCCGTGAACTTCTATATTACTAATTTTTTCATTAAATAAATCCATATTTAGGTCTTGGGAAAATGTTAGTTTTCCATTAACAACTAAATATTGGGGACCATCTAAGGATTGAAGAAATGAATTCGTTAGCGTAAATTTTCCATTCTCAATGCGTGGAGGTTCTCCTGAATAAGTACTGACATTAAGCTCACCATCCGCAAAAAGGTTACTGACAGAACCTGAAAGATGTGCTGGACTGTATACTTTCCCATTCATAATAAAGTGGAATAATTCCTTTTTTATTTGATCCGCTTCCACATTTTTATCAATAATGACAATACCATTTATGAATAATTTTACAGGTTCTTGGATTGACTCTATATAAGCTTGATCAATATGCAAAATTCCATTGAAAAAAGCATATCCATCCGGAACTAATGCGGTCTTTCCGATATTTTCAATATTTAAAGCTGATATAAGATAAGCGTTTTCCCTTTTATAAAGAACAAGCCCTACATTATCAATTCCTTCAATTCCCTTTATGCTATCTTCTGTTGCATTCATTAGATTTAATAATCCTACATTTCCAATTCGTTGTTTTGTCATTATCCTTCCTCCATTTCTATTAAGTGTCGCAAGCGTTTGATTGCCATATGAAGCTTATATCTTATCGTTGAAGCCGGCAGTCCAAGTTGTTCAGCAATTTCCTTGCTGTTCAATCCTATCCAGTATCGTTTAAAAACAATATCGCTTAATTCTATGGGCAGATGTGATAAAAGCTCAGCCATTTCAATATGGTTTCCTGCAAATACTTGAACCGGTATATCGAATTCCTCATCCCATTCAGAGAGCCGCTTTTCTTTTCTTCGTTCATCAATGAGTTTATTTTTCATTACTCGGTAGAACCAAGCTTTTTGTTTATATTCAGGCAAGATAAAAAGTTCAGTTTCTTTCAGCGACTTCATCAAAGCATCTTGAACAAGGTCATTTGCCTCATGCTCATGCCGAGATATCGAAACGGCAAATCGATAAAGATCGGCTTTTAACTTTTCATATAGATCACTCGCTTCCATATGGCTCACTCACTTCGTATTTTTTACTGATGTATTTGCTTTCGTATAGATAACGTTTGGAGTTGTAAAAGTGTTGGAGAAAAAATAAAAAAATTTAAAAATATTATTTTGTTAACTCAGGGACTGATATCCACGCTATGCTTTTACTTTTTTAGAGCGGATGACATGTGACTTATATAGTTCTATTTTAAACTTTTATTGGACAAATTTCGGATTGTATTCATAATTTTTTCATTATTTAATAGCAATGGACCTAAACTACCATTATGATGGATTTAGAAGATATTTTTTCTAGGAGGTACCTATGACACGACTTACAGACCATTTAATCGTCATTTCATTTGATTGTCTCTCAGCATTGGATTTTTCCATGTTAGAGGAACTTCCAAATTTTCAGGAATTGTTATATAAAGGATCGTATTGCAAACATGTAGAGACTATTTATCCATCTGTCACTTACCCATGTCATGCAACTATTGTAACGGGAAAATACCCTAACCATCATGGCGTTATCAATAATACATTCCTTCAACCCGGAAATCCTTCGCCTGACTGGTACTGGCATCGATTTCATATTAAAGGGACGACATTATATGATGAGGCGAAGAAAGCAGGCATGAAAACGGCAGCGTTGTTGTGGCCTGTTACAGCTAAGGCTAATATCGATTACAATATGCCCGAAATTTTTGCCAATCGCCCTTGGCTCAATCAAATTGCGGTTTCTTTAGCAAATGGGAGCGTTTTTTACCAAATCGATATGAATAATCGTTTTGGTCATATACGAAAAGGGATCAGCCAGCCGGAATTAGATGACTTTGTATTGGAGTCTGCTGTCCATACGATTGAAACGAAAAAGCCGAATTTAATGCTTGTCCATTTTACCGATCTTGATACACAGCGGCATTATCACGGTTTCTCATCTGAAGAGGCTCAAGCTGCTTTAAAACGCCACGATATACGGTTAGGTAGAATTCTACATGCCCTTAAGGATGCAGGAATTTATGAAAACTCAACGATTGTAGCTCTAGGAGATCATAGTGCTTTAGATGAATCGAAGGCTGTAAAAGTGAACGTGCTCTTGAAGGAACAAGGGTTGATCAATGTAAATGAAAAAGGAAAAGTTACGGACTGGAAAGCATATTGTAAAAGCTGTGACGGCTCCGCCTATATATATTTGCACAATCCAAATGATAAGGAAACGAAATCACGCGTTGGAGAACTATTGCAAAGACTGCAGGAGGATGAGCATAACGGCATAGAATTCGTTCTGACAGGTGATGAAGCGGGAAAAAGAGGTGCCGATGAAAAGGCTGCCTTTATGATTGAGGCGCGTAGAGGCTTTTATTTTCACGAGCGATTAGAAGGAGAATTTATTGATTCCATTACGAAAGAGGATGTAGAGGAACGTCGATATACAGTCGCGTCTCATGGTTATTCGCCTAAAAAAGCAAACTACGAGACTGTATTAATCGCATCTGGAAAAGGAATTCGTGAAAAAGTAAATATTCCTTCTATGCACCTAGTGGATGAAGGCCCCACTTTTGCAAAATTACTAGGCCTTGATCTTGGGGATACAGATGGAAGGATTATAAAGGAAATGTTTGATGTTTAAAAATTTTTAACATTCTAATCTATTCTTCTAGTACAATATAGCTATGCAAGATTACAAGGGGGGAAATGGATGAAAAAGCTGTATTCTAAAGAAGAAAATAGTTGGATTATGTATGACTGGGCGAACTCAGCATATTCGATAATTATTACGTCCGCTGTCTTTCCAATCTTTTATAAATCAATGGCATCCTCCGCCGGGGTCAGTGACGTTAATTCGACAGCTTATTTAGGTTATACGATTGCAATCGCTACTTTTATTTTAGCTATGCTTAATCCGATTCTAGGAACAATTGCTGATTATCGAGGACTTAAGAAAAAGTTTTTTACTTTCTTTTTTGTAATGGGAGTGGCGTCCACTGCATTACTCGCATTTATCCCTGGAGAGCAATGGCAGCTATTATTAATATTTTATATGTTTTCAACAGTTGGTTTTATTGGTTCCATCGTTTTCTACGATGCCTTTCTCATAGATGTTACGACAGAGGATCGAATGAATCGTGTATCTGCTCGCGGGTATGGTTTGGGCTATATTGGGAGTACGATACCTTTTATTATCAGTATTGCAATCATTATTCTCGCCGATAATGAGATCATTCCAATTTCAGTAGGATTAGCTAGTAAAATTTCCTTCCTTATTACTGCTATTTGGTGGGGACTATTCACTATTCCCATGTTTAAAGATGTTCATCAGCGCTATTATATTGAACGCGAACCGAATCCCATTGTAAATAGCTTTAAGCGTCTTGGTGGAACATTTAAAGATATTCGGAAATATCGGACACTGTTTTTATTTTTACTCGCCTACTTTTTCTATATTGATGGGGTTGGAACGATTATTTCTATGGCCACTGCGTATGGTACTGATATGGGAATTAGCTCTACCAGCCTACTTATTATCTTATTCGCCACCCAAGTAGTGGCTGCCCCTTTTGCCATTTTGTATGGTAAGTTTTCAGATAAATTTGGCGCTAAAAAAATGCTATATGTCGGAATCATTGTTTATATCATCGTTTGCATATATGCCGTATTCATGAAAACAGCTCTTGATTTTTGGATACTAGCTATGTTGGTCGCCACTTCTCAAGGTGGTATTCAAGCGTTGAGCCGCTCCTACTATGCACAAATGATTCCGAAAGAAAAAGCGAATGAGTTTTTCGGATTTTATAATATTATAGGAAAATTCGCTTCGATTATGGGGCCGCTTTTATTGGGAGTCACTGCACAAATTACAGGACATACTTCATACGGAGTATTCAGTCTCGTCATTCTATTTATAATCGGGATAGTGATTCTTGCACGAGTCCCTGAACCTAAAGGTAATGCATCGGATCTTGGAAATACGAAGATTGTCTAATTAGATAAAGATAGGGACTCCTAGTCCCTATTTTTTGTATGGAACGATATTTTTAATTAGAAATTTATACTTCGTTAGAATCGCACACGAAATGGCATTGGGCATGACATAGAAAAGCAACTCGAAATCAATTAAGAATTGTATTCTTACTCTTTTACATTTAAATCAATTGTTTGTTTAGCAATTTGAGTCCTTTTTCTACTAACCAATCGTTTGATTAAACTTTTATCCCCTTTTTCCGTTTAATCAATCGTTTGGTTAACACTTTTGGTCTCTTTTATCTCATTCAAACATTCGTTTGATTAAACATTTGTCCTCCTGTGCAGCTTAATCAAACGTTTGTTTAGCAATTTTGGTCTTTTTATCCCATTCAAACAATCGTTTGATTAAACATTTTCCCCTCCTTTACAGTTTAATCAATCGTTTGTTTAGCAATTTTGGTCTTTTTACCCCATTCAAACAATCGTTTGATTAAACTTTTTCCCCTCCTTTGCAGTTTAATCAATCGTTTGTTTAGCAATTTTGGTCCCTACCTTACATTCAATTGTAACTATATGGGAGTGGAGAAACCTTATGTAGGAGTATGTTTAGAAGGAAGTAAAAAAATGCCTGTATGAGAAAGATATTTCATTAAAGAAAAATTAATTTGATCAAAATTTAAGATTCTAGTTTCTTCTAAACAAACGTTTGATTAATACAATGCTTCCTACGTAGCGGCGCCATGGCGTTTCATTGTAAAACTATTATTAAATAATTCAACTGTACACATTTATTATTTTGGGAAAGGAGAAGAATAGTTAATGACAACTATAGGATTCATTAGACATGGAATAACCGAATGGAATATGCTCGGAAAAGCTCAAGGAATTACGGATATACCTTTAAATCATATAGGAAAAGAAGAGGCATTGGCATTAGGAAATAGATTACTAAAAAAAGGGCATTGGGATTTCATTATCTCTAGTGATTTATCCCGAGCATATGAAACCGGCAAAATAATTGGGGATATATTAAACTTACCTGTTTGTCATGATAAGAGAATCCGTGAAATTGATTGTGGAGAGATCGAAGGAATGACCGAGGAAGAAAGGATTTGTGAATGTTAAACAAATTTCGCTTATAAACAAATCTCTGTTTTTAAAAATTATAGATCGTCCTAATTAAGAGTGAGATTATTGCGTCAGGGGATGCCTTGCAATTTTGCCAGTATTTATTTTCTTTTCATTTTCTTTCTTTTCTCCATTATCTTTTGATATTGTTTTTCGACTTTAGTTGTAGTCGGAATAAAGGGTTCCGTATTATAGTCAACTCGTTTACCATAACGAATCATCTCATATATGATCATCCCATTATTAGGCTTTCCATTAACAGTGAGCATAGGAACACTGTCAAAGAGTATATAATAAAAAGCATAAAAGATAAATCGACTCCAAAATATTTGAAAAGACTGTATCACTCCATTAGCTAAAAGGGCATTAATTAGCAAGGCAAAACAAAGATTTGTTAAAACCGGCCCCGCATAAATACTAATATATGCGAGCTTGCTTTCTCTTTTAATAGAATCATACGAAAACCAACTATATATATGGTAATATTTTCGAATATCAAAAATACCAAATTTAAAAATCCTCGGTCCTGATCCAATTGTTAATCTAGGGTTCCTCACACCGAATATTCCACTAGTAATGAGATAACCCAACTCTCTTAAAAATAGGACAACAGGAAGAATAATAAAGGCCGAAACAATTAGTCCAATTAAATCTTTAAACCCAAACATGAGTACTCCTTTCATTTATATTCTGTTTTATCATCCAAGTACCCTTTCAAACGTGGTTAAATCATTTTTGATTGATTAAATGAGAAAATAAGTGATATTAAAGTCGGAATATATAATCTCCCAAACAATAAAAAACTCGACCGGGTAATTAGGTCGAGTTTCACAAAAATATAGATGTTCTTGTTGGCATTATTCGAGGGGACCAGAAGTGCCCTTTTAACTATAAATTCGGTCTATCTCTTGAATTTCTTCTTCAGTTAAGTTAACTTCCAATGTTTTAAGATTATTTAATACTTGTTCTGGTCTTTTAGCGCCGGGGATAACTGTGTCAACGGCGTCTCTTGTTAAGTACCACGCTAATACGATATGCGCTATATCCACACCCTTCGTATCAGCTATTTTTCTAAGCTGATCCACTTTTTCTAGATTTTGAATAAATGCTTCCCCTTGGAAATGCGGCTTTCTTGCACGGGCATCTGTAATTTGAGAGTCTTGATTAAATTTACCTGTAAGTAAGCCGGAAGCTAGCGGGAAATACGGTACAAACGAAATGCTATTTTCTAACATGTAAGGAAACAATTCTTTTTCAGCCGAACGATTGAGGAGATTGTATTCACCTTGATACACATCAACATAACCATCGATATTGGCTTCCTTTAATTGTTCGATGGAAAAATTGGATACACCAATTGCCCGAATTTTCCCTTGATCTTTTAGCTCTTTTAAAACGCCGACCGCTTCAGCTTTTGGAGTATCTTCATCTGGAAAATGGATGTAATACAAATCAATATAATCCGTTTGTAGTCTGTTTAAGCTATCTTCAACAGATTTTCTCAAAAAGTTAGGAGAATTATCAACGACGACATCCTCTCCTTCAAAACGATGGGCACCTTTAGTAGCGATAATGGTTTCACTTCGTTTACCTGTTTCTTTTAATACTTCCCCAATGATTTCTTCTGATCTTCTCGGACCATATATAAAGGCTGTATCAAGGAAATCCAAACCATTTTGTACAGCAGTTCTAATAATATCTCTTCCTAGTTCACCATCTAAATCTGGATTTAAGCGAGCAGCTCCTACTGCATTCGTCCCAAGTCCAATCGGGTTCACATACAAATCTGTTTTTCCAAGACGTACTTTTTGAGCCATATGTATCTACTCCTTTATTAAATATTTTTCCTATATAAGCGTTTCGACAATGAGAAGTAAATTCCCTTTATATAATACTCTCATATATTTCGACTCCTCCCAAGTAATGTATCTTGGGAGGAGTTCTTCTATACTGCCTTCTGTGCAGTGGCTGCATTCATTTGCAGTTCATAATAAAATCCTTTTTGCTCCATAAGTTCATCATGGTTGCCTCTTTCGAAAATTTCCCCGTCTTTAATGACGAGAATCATGTCAGCTTCGCGAATGGTGCTGAGCCTGTGGGCAATAACAAAACTTGTACGTCCAACCATCAACGTTTTCATTGCCTCTTGAATTTGCCTTTCTGTCCTCGTATCAATGCTGCTCGTTGCTTCATCAAGAATTAAAATATCAGGGTCTGCCAATATGGCGCGGGCAATCGTTATAAGCTGGCGTTGGCCTTGGCTTAAATTGCCTCCGTCTGCCGATAATTTCGATTGATATCCTTCAGGCAACCTGCGAATAAAGCTATCCGCATTCGCCATTTTTGCTGCGTCTACCACTTCTTCAACAGTTGCATCCAAGCGACCATAACGAATATTTTCCATAACTGAACTACTGAATAAAAAGGCATCTTGTAAAACGATTCCTATTCGTTTGCGTAAACTGTTGCGATCCCACATTTTAATATCTGTGCCGTCCACTTTAATCCGACCTTCTTCAATATCATAAAAGCGTGTAAGCAAATTGACGATAGTTGTTTTTCCCGCACCAGTTGGACCTACGAGTGCAATATTCTGTCCCTTCTCCGCAGTAAAAGAGATGTTTTTCAGTACTGCTCTATCGTCTTTAGAGTAAGAAAAGGAAACATTTTCAAATGAGATAGAATGGTTGATATGTTGAAGTAATGGCAAATTTTCGCCTTCCTTATCTTCTTCTACCTCATCCATTACTTCAAAAATCCGTTCCGCACCTGCGATTGCTGCCTGCAATAAATTGAATTGGTTGGCAAGCTCGTTGATTGGTCTACTAAACTGTCTTGAATAATTCAAAAATGCAACTACGATACCAATCGTTACGATTCCCTTCAGAGCCATCCAGCCGCCAATTCCAGCAATGAGTCCAAAGCTTAAGTTATTCACAAAGTTCATGGATGGTCCCATTACACCTGCAAAAATTTGCGCCTTCTTGGCAACGTCCCTTAAAGCCAAGTTCTTTTCACGAAACTCCTCCAACGCTTTCTCTTCACGACGGTATACTTTTATCACTTTTTGCCCCGATACTGTTTCTTCAATATAGCCATTTAATGAACCTAGTTCTTTTTGTTGACTGCTGAAAAATTTCCGAGTGAACTTTGCTATATTTTTCGTTATCAAGAGTACTAGTGGAATAACGACCATGCTCACGATCGTTAACCATACATCCATCACAAGCATAAAAATGACGACTCCGACCAATGTCAACACACTATTTATAAACTGCGCCATACTTTGATTAAGAGTATTTGATACGGTATCCATGTCATTCGTCGTACGGCTCATCAATTCCCCATGTGCTGTTTTATCAAAATAAGGAATCGGAAGCTTCTGCAATTTATCAAATAAATCTCGGCGCATCTCTCGTACAGTATTTTGGGATACAGAGGCCATGACATGCATTTGCAACCACGAAAAAGCTGAACTTCCTATATATACAAAAAGTAAAACGAGGCACAGCCAAAGAAGTCCGTTGTAATTCCTAGGGATAATATATTTATCAATCGATATTCCAATTAAATATGGACCCATCAGCATAAGGACAGCACTAATGGTGGTAAAAATTGTAACGGCTATTAAACCAGCTTTTTGTTTGCGTAAATAATGCCATAATCGTTGCAATGTTTCTTTCGTATTTTTGGCTTTGACGACCGGACCTCTTGGCATGTGGCGGCCTGGACCGCCATGAAAACCAGGAGGAGGTCCTGCAGGCTGGCTTCTTTCCTTCGAATTAGGCATGGAGTACTTCCTCCTTTCGCTGTTGGGAAGCATAGATTTCTTGGTATATCGGACTATTTACTAGCAATTCATCATGTTTACCTTCGGCCACAATTTCTCCATTCTCTAACACAATAATACGATCCGCATCGACAACAGATGAAATACGCTGCGCGATGAAAATACAAGTACAGTCGCTCCAATTTGTTCGCAATGCTTTCTGGATGGCGATTTCAGTTTTAACATCAACAGCACTCGTACTATCATCCAATATTAAAACGGCAGGCTTTAATAAAAGTGCTCGAGCAATCGAGATCCTTTGTTTTTGTCCTCCGGATAAATTGACTCCGCGCTGGCCTAAAACAGTTTCGTAGCCGTTTGGCATCTTGCTAATAAACTCATGGGCCTGCGCTGCTCTTGCAGCTGCCACCACTTCTTCCATTGAAGCATCAGGCTTCCCAAAACTAATATTTTCATAGATTGTTCCGCTGAATAGAATCGTCTGTTGGAGGACGAGACCAATGTGTTTCCTAAGCTCTTCAAAAGGCAAATCCAACACATTTTTTCCGTCCAATAAAACAGAGCCTTCCGTCGGTTCATAAAGCCCGGGAATCAAATGGATGAGTGATGACTTACCTGTTCCAGCCGCCCCTAAAATAGCAACTCTTTCACCGCGTTTCGAGTCAAAACTAATATTCTTTAAAATGAGTTCCTGATCTTTTTCATATGAGAAGGAAACATTCCTAAACTCAATGTTGCCTTGAATATTTTTTAGCGGTTGAGCCTTCGGTATTTGTTTTTCAGGTTTAATATCCAATACTTCATTGACGCGATCGGCAGATGCCTTCGCCCGCGAAATGGACATCATAAGCATTGCAACCATTAGAAGAGAAAACAATACTTGAGTGACATAATTGATAAAAGCAACGAGGTCGCCAACCGGTAAGTGCCCTGCCCACGTTTGCCCAGCACCAAACCACAGGATGGCAACGATCGATAAATTCATGATCAACATCATGACCGGCATATTTAATGCCATAATTCGAAATGCTTTTATCGCAAAATCCGTGTATTCTGTGTTTTGTTTACTGAATTTCTTACGTTCAAAATCACCACGAACGAAGGCTTTGACTAATCTCATCCCGCGTAAATTTTCCTGCAAAACATTATTAACACCATCCAGCCTTTCCTGTACTTTTGAAAACATCGGAAATGCATAGCGTACGAGCAAATACAACGCTGTAAAAAGCAGTGGCATGGACACAACTAGTACCAACGCCAGCTTCGGACTAATGAGGATAACCATGATGGTACTTCCGATGATTAACAGAGGAGCACGTACGAATATTTTTAAAAGCATCTCGACAAATAATTGAAGCTGAGTGACATCATTCGTTAGTCTTGTGACAAGCTGCCCTCCCGAAAATCGGTCTAACTGCTTAAATGTAAAGGTTTGGACACGTTTATATAAGTCTTCACGTAAATCTGCGGCAAAATGGACGGAAGCAAAACTGGCAAAAACGGTACACCCAACACCCCCCAGTAACCCCATGAAGGCGATGAGCAGCATCCGAGCCCCTGTTGATTGTACAAGCGAGAGATCGCCTTTCATGATCCCTTCATCAATAATAGAAGCCATCAGCCTCGGCTGAAGCAAATCCATATAAACCTCAAGTATCATTAAAAGCGGTGCGAGCAAAACGAAAAACCAATGCGGTTTTAAATAAGGGCTTAACTTTCTCACATTTATTTCCCTCCAGTTGCAATCTCTTTATATAGCGAACCTAATTATTTATGATGCTTATCTTCAAACGCAGCGGAAAGATTAGACTTGAATCTTTCTAAAAGTTCCACTAACATTTGCTGTTCTTCTTTACTAAATTTTGAAAAAGGATCGGAAAGCAATTCGACGCCGGCGTTTGTAATCATTTCTAAATGATTCTTTCCTGCCTCGCTCAACATGACAATCTTCGTGCGTCCATCTTGTGGATCAGTCGTCCTTTGCACAAGACCTGCAAGCTCCATACGGTCAATCATTTGCGACATTGAACTCGAGCGGACTTCTAATTTATCCGCCAACTCGCCAATCGTGCAAGATCTTTTCCAAAGATGGCGTAAAATAAACCACTGTGTCTTTGTAATCCCTTGTGGAGAAGCTTGGTCACGGACATTTCGCTTTAACATTCTTCCCACATATTGAACTGCATCTACGAAACGTTCTAAATTTTCAGTTTCTTTCACTTATATTCACCTCATTTAAAAAAGATTATATAGCTATCCTAAATAAATTGCAAGCGTATTCTTTCACTTGAGTCTTGTTCAACTTTGAAGTTGATTTTAGCTCTGGCGCTCGCTTTCTGGCTTACCGAAAAGCAAAGGTGAACTCAGCACACGGCCAATGGCAACGCCTGCTCACCATCAACATAGTTATTAACATAACACTGAACTTTCACTTAATCTCTAGGCAAAGTGCCTGGCTACAACGAAACCAGGCACTAAACTTTAAAACACATTTTGTATTAAATAAATAATCAATGGCCCCATTAAAACAATAAAAATCGCTGGGAAAATAAAGAGCATCATTGGAAAAACCATTTTTACAGGCGCCTTCATTGCTTGCTCCCGCGCAAACTGCGTACGTTGTTCCCTTATTCTTTCCGTTAATGTGCGCAGGACCTTCGCCATCCCTACACCTAACATGTCAGCCTGGATCAAGGAAGTAATCACACCTTGAAACTGATGAACAGGAACACGGACTCTTAAATCCGAGAAAGCTTCCCTTCTTGATTTTCCAAGTTTCATATCCTCTAATGTTTGTAAAAATTCTTCCGACAGCGGTCCCTTCATCTGGTTACATACTTTAAAAAGAGAGGCATCCAATCCCATCCCTGCCTCTATGGATAAATTGACCATATCAAAGAAATCAGGCATCTTCTTTTGAATATCATGCCTGCGCTTTTTGATGATGACACTTAAATAAAAAGCTGGGTAATACATGCCAAGTGCAGCTACAATTCCCGCCAACAATGTGCTAGATAGAGGGTTTGCATCTGATTTAGTAAGCAATAAGTAAATAATAAAGAATAAAACTCCCCCTATGATGAACTGCAAAAATCGGAAATCGATTGGTGTTAGTTTTAATGGATATCCCGCCTCCCTTAACTTTTTTTCCAAGTCTTTTTTACGTGAAGAGGCCGTTTTTTTGTCAAGAAATTTCTTTATTTGATCACTAACCGTTTTCAAAAATAAAAATTTCGGTTCACTTTGCTTTTTTTGCTTTATTTCTTCCATTTCTTTCTTCGTATCAATACTAAAATAGTGATTGATTCTTTTTGAGACGATGATTTCTTTTTTAAATAAAAGACTCAGAATGCCCCCAATGACTAAAGTGAAAAATAGAGAACTAAATAGGATAAAATATATCGTAACCACATTTACACCTCAATGTGTACTATCTTTTTTATAAATAACCACCCTAGCAATATATTAAGGCATCCGACAATCACCATTGCCCAGCCTAAAGGATGTGAGAACAACATTTGAAAATACTCTGGATTTACGAGTTTAATATAAAAAGCTAAGGCTACAGGCAGAATAGTAATAACGACTGCTGACATTCTTCCTTGCGCCGTTAATGTTTTTACCTCTTCCTTTACTCTTGTACGGTCGATAATTGTTTCCTGCATCGTCTCCATTAAATATGCCAAATTTCCGCCGCTCTGCCGTTGAATAAGCAATGTATTTAAGACGAGATCCAACTCTTTATCCGGAAGCCTTTCTAATAAACTTTGAAAAGCGTCCTCGATAGGAATCCCATAATTAATATCCTGCAAGGCTTTCGTGAATTCTGGACCCAGCGGATCTTCGATTTCACTTGCCACCATCTTCATGGCCTGCATAAAGCTAAACCCTGCCCGTAACGCATTAGCCATTGTGCCTAAGGCTGATCCAAGCTGTTCTGAACATTTTTGCAGTCGTTTTTTCCGTTTATTTTTTATATATATGGTAGGCAAGTAAAAGCCAACAATTCCGCAAACTAAAATGACGAGCATATGAAAATCGCGGACATAACCAAAAAACATACATAATAGCCCTACAAGAAACCTACCTATAATTAATTCACCAGGTGTCAGTTTTACCCCGGATTGTATAAGGAGATGTTCTTGTTTGGAAAGATTAAAAACAGTCTCAATTCCTTTTGCCGCTGCGATAATTATGGCATTCTTTTTTCGCCTCGGAGTCTCTTTTTTCTTCTCTGTCTCGGCTTGGTTTAGTGTGAAGACATATTTTCTTAGTCTTTTTTCATATTTTCCTTTTTCAAAAATAAGAGAAAGCAATAGTTTAAAGAGGACTGTACAAATAATGAAAGTGATGGCAATGATCAGTGGGAGTAAATCTTTCATCTACCATTCCCCCTTAAACAGAGGCCGTACATTGTGTCCGGCTAACTCCAGTTGTTCCACACAATGCGGAATAATTCCTGTAGACACGAATTTCCCAATAACTTTTCCAGTGTTCGGATTGTGTTGTTCACTATAGACAAAAATATCCTGGAGCGTAATGATGTCCCCCTCTAAGCCTTGGACCTCGGTAATTTTAGTGATCTTTCTTGAGCCATCTTTTAATCGAGATTGTTGGACGATGAGATTGAGCGCGCCGGATATTTGTTCGCGGATCGCTCTTACTGGTAAATCAAATCCTGACATTAACACCATTGTTTCAAGTCTTGCCAGCATATCCCTAGGTGAGTTCGCGTGGCCCGTCCCAAGGCTTCCATCGTGTCCTGTATTCATCGCTTGAAGCATATCGAGCGCTTCCGCACTTCGAACTTCTCCGACGATAATACGATCTGGCCGCATCCGCAGTGAATTTCGCACAAGATCTCGGATTGTAATCTCTCCCTGCCCTTCAATATTTTGAGGACGAGATTCTAGTGATACAACATGATCCTGAGAAAGCTTCAATTCTGCAGCATCCTCGATCGTTACGATTCTTTCATTTCTTGGAATGAATGATGAAAGAACATTTAGCGTACTCGTCTTCCCGGACCCAGTTCCTCCACTTATAAAAATATTTAACTTTGATTCTACTGCTGTTTTTAAAAAGTTGGCCATATTTTCACTTAGCGTGCCCATTCGCAATAAGTCGTATATCGTGAAAGGAGTATCCGAAAATTTCCGGATTGTAACTGTTGGTCCATTCAAAGCCAGTGGCGGTATAATAGCATTCACACGGGACCCGTCAGGTAACCTCGCATCGACCATTGGAACACTTTCATCAATTCGCCTTCCGAGTGGCGATACAATCTTTTCGATTACTCTCAATACATGCATATTATCACGAAAATGAATCTCTGTTTTTTCAATTTTTCCGTTTACTTCTATATAAACGTCGTTCGGTCCGTTGACCATGACTTCCGTAACCCTTGGATCAGCCAAAAGAGGGGATATCGGGCCAAAACCAGTCAACTCGTGAGAAATATCGCTCATTAATTGCTTTTTTTCCTCAAATGTAAGCTGTTCCCCTTCTCTTTCTAAAAAATCATTTGCAAGCGCTTCGATTAAAAGATCCATGTCCTTATCTTGGTTCTCAGGCTTTTTTATTTCATCAACGAGATGATTATGGAGTTTGACCTCTAAATCAGTTAACTTTGAAAAGGACCTCGCTTTAATAAAACTTTCCTTTCGTTCTTTAACCTCCTGAGTAGGACCGCCCAATCTTGTCAGTAAAGACATTATGCATGCCCCCCAGCTTGGACTAGTTTTCTTGCCTTTTGCTTCTTCGCTCCAATTCGTACTTCTGGTTTTACTAAAGATTCCGCTATTTTACGAAAGTTCTTTGCAAGTTTTGATCTTGGGTATAAGTAAAAGAGTGGTTGCCCTTCGTTGACGGAAGCAATCATTTTTTTCTCCATTGTAGGGAGAGCAGCGAATATTTTTTTGCCGACTACTTTTTCAACTGTCGCTGACGTGATTCCCTTTACTTTCATTTGTCTGTTTAATATTAGCTTCGTCCGCTCCACTAATTGAAGTGATTCTAATGTTTCGATAAGCATTTTACTATTTTTGAGTGTTGGTAAATCGAAATACGTCATAACAAGAATTTCATCCGAATTCTCCAATGCGACAATCACATTTTCATCCATATGGCATGACACATCGATAATAACGATATCATATTGTTTTTTTAATACATGAATCGCCTTTCTGACATGGTTGCCTGTAATGACTTCCGCAAACTCCGGACGTTGTGGGGCTGCTAAAATAGAAATTCCATTTTTAAACGGCGTCAAAAAGTTATCAATTTGTAGTCCTTCCAGATCTTCTTTTATCCAATCATAGATTGTCAGTTTCGGCTTCACATCCATAAACATGGCGATATCCCCGAATTGCAGGTCTAAATCAATGACTGCTACTTTTTCGAATTTCTTACCGAAAGAAGCAGCCAAATTTACCGCGACGGTCGTTTTTCCAACTCCCCCCTTGGTACTTGCGACCGTAATAACCTTTGCATTTTTTTCATCTCTGGTTACAGGAAACGGACGGTTAAACTCTCTATTCGAAATAGCAAGCTGAATATCTTCTTTGATTTTCGCTAAAGAAGAGGTAAGAAAAATAACATCCGCTGCCCCCGCTCTCAACACTTGTTTCATATCAGGATCACGTTCTGAAGGAAACACGAATAACACGGTCGATTGTGGGAAACGTTGAGTAACATTTCGGCACAATGCATAAACATCGTAATGATCTGAGGGAGGTAAGACTACAATCCCATTGTCTGAAGATTTCAGTAGGTCGAATAACTTGTATTCATTTGTAGCCCATCCGACTTCGCAACCAAGACTGATAGAAACCTCTTCTAGCTTTGAAATTACTTCATCATTTTCAGCCATCGAAAAAATCTTCACCATTATCTAAACACCCCTTCGTGTAAATCATCCTCATGGACATGTGTATGTTCAGGTTCAACCTTGTCATCGCCCTTACTTCTAAGCATTAAATACAAGTCATAATTTGTAGCGAATCCCAAAGCAAGTCCTTCTTTCGGAGTCACTTCAATCGTAACCATTTGGTATCTTTTCATCGTTTCTTCGTCGTCTGCAGCATGTCCAATTGCTACGATCTTTACATTTTGTAAAAGAAGGGTCGCGGCATCATGTTGCCTTTCTTTATATTCCTCTGGTACCTTCATGACTGCAACAACATCTACAAAAGAACCGGGGGTAATAAAACCCGCGACCCCTTGTGGATCTTCTACCTTTATACTGATTGCCCGATTACCACTAGTAATCGGAATCAATTCATTCTTAAAAGGTTCCTCTTGTCCTATCACTGCAACTTCCGGCTCTTCCTTTTTCTTTGCATCCGCAACTTCAGTAGAAGCTGGGGGTGCCGATTTTTTAGGTTCGCCATTGACCATCATAAACATCATTAAAGTAGCTAGAACGCCAAAAACCATCGCAAACAGCCAAATTTTCTTTGTATTCATAAGAACCTCCCATCTGTACTCTTCATGTACTAATCAACCAGCTTTACGCCGTAAAGACCGTATTCATAGCCACTACCAGGTTCTCCAACTTCTCCCGCAGTGACCGTATTGATAAAATGTCCTATGATACTTTTATCCTTATAATCTTCCACCCAAAAAGAAGCCAAACCCTCTACTTTAACTTTATCCCGCCCTTTAACAGCTTCCCAGGAATCAATAATGACTATATATATGACCCGTTTACAGGAGTTGTCTGCAGTAGAAGCCGATTGACAATGGGGTTTGTCTTTATCACTTTTAATAAGGTCATCAATTGCCTGTCCAATCGGTCCATTCATCTTACCTGGTTCGGTTCCCAGCTCAACCTCCGAGTCTACTGAATATTCCTTTCCCTCTGTTAGTGCTTTTTTCACAGCTGGTGCTCCAGTCCCATCAACACTAAGAAAGCCGCAATTTCCAGGGCTATTATTATCTGAATTGTTTTGTTCATTCCCTGTACATGTAAGCTTTGTTCCGTTAGGAACTGAATTTTTCTCTACTGCTATTGGTGCTATACCTTTAGCTGATTTTAATGGACCAACAATCGCCTTTGCAGATGCCGAAACAGTTGCTTGATTAAACCCAATTAGTTTTGCAAAGGTGAGTTGTTTATTTACTGTTTTATCTATTTTTACGAAACTTTCTTCAGTTGTCACATCATCGTCTGTCACCGTAAAATATCTTTTACCACTTTTTGGGTTTTCGCCATTTTTATTAGTAATTTTAATTGCGATATCTTTTGCTTTTGTTTCGGAGTCTATTAATACTTGCGCCCCTCCTAGCACACCAGCATCAAGTGCCTTCTGAAGACGACTTTTTTCATAATAAAGACTACCAACATCAACGACAAATGCAGTGAAGCCAATGAGCATGAACATGCCAAGAGCAACGAGAATCATCGCCACGCCTCTTTGTTCTTTTAAAATCCTTGCAATCATCTGAACTACCTTTTTCATTACTCCACCCTCATGACTGTTTTATTTTCTAAATCAATGTTTTTTACGGTTTGACCAAGGATCGGTGTAATTAGATTAACAGTGTAAGTCAGTGTAATAGTCACATCATCTCCACTTTTTCGAATTGCCTTGGAAGGGAAAATATTACTATTTACGCCGCTTCCAAGACTAGTAGTAGAACTGGCAATTTTATTCTCTATTTCACCATCCTCTTTTCCAATTGCTGCAGATCTTGCCGCTTCCCTGCCTGCATGATCGAGTGTTAAATATGCGTGAAAAATCCTTCCAAAATCTACAATTCCAAAAAGTAACATAATTAATATAGGAAGAATTAAAGCGGTTTCTACCAAAGATTGACCTTTTTGCGATTTCATATGTAGATCACCTTCAAAAGCGTTAAGAAAGAACCGATAGCAATTGGAATTGCGTATGGAATGGAAACTGATTTTGTATCACTAGTAAATTGAAGTGATCCTTTCGTACCCTTTAAGAAAAGGACCGAGAACAACATGCTTTTAAGAGTAAAACCGAGCTTCTTGTTCTTAAGTAATATAAAAATAGAAATAAGTCCTCCAATTACTCCAGCAAATAAACCTGTATATAGAACGAACATTGTTCCTTTCCAAGCTCCAATAGCGGCAAGCAATTTAACATCCCCAGCTCCTACTCCTCCCATTAGAAATGGAATAAGTAACAGCCCTAACCCTACTAAGAACCCTAGACCGCTGAATGACAAACCTTGGAAACCGGATGTAAATGTGTGATAGATGAGAGCAACTAGAATGGCTGGCAGAGTAACGATATTTAATATTTTTCTACTCCGTAGATCTGTAATGATGGAAATTGTGAGGATAAGAATAAGTGCTATATTTGACATATAGATTCTCCTTTATTATGAAAATGAGCCCCGCCGGAGCAGGGCTATTGAATATTTCATAGAATTACAGATTTTCGTTTATTATTTTGGTGCTGTTCCTCCTAATGCAGTTAAAATTTGATCAAAAATTATCTTTAACTGAGGTCCAATAAGAAGCAAAGTTGCAATAACCGCAATCGAAATTAGCCCTACCAACAACCCATACTCCGTCAAAGCTTGTCCTTCTTCTTCCTTGAAAAGCCTCATTACTTGATTCATCATTGTTTACTTCCTCCTAAAAAATAGTTTTTGTTTTGGTTCTCTATTAAGAACTTAATTGTAGTATATAGTGAACAAAGATAAATGAAAATAGTCAAATTTGTCCATTCGTTCTATATAATGAACATTTATCTTTTATTATCTCTATATTTCTCGTTTTTCCTCACTATTTCATATTTTTTAAAGAACGATATGTTCTTTATAATGAAAACACAGAATAGATCAAAAGGAGTGAGCGATTTGCTAGGAAAAGAAGTTCATTTGCCATTAACGATTCATAGAGCGGATACTTCGTGGAAACGCTTGAAAGGTTTATTATTTTACAAAGAACCAATAAAGGAGGAAGGTCTTCTTATTACACCATGCAATTCAATTCATATGTTTTTTATGAGATTTTCCATTGATGTGGTGTTTCTGGATCAGGCGAACAAAGTAGTAAAAGTGGTTTCTAGTTTGCAACCGTGGAAAATGATCCCACCTGTTCGCAACGCCTATACAACTTTGGAATTACCTACAGGGACGATTGTAAAACAACATATTTCTGTAGGAGATACGATTTCGTTATAAATGAACAATAAAAGCGGATGTTGGCTATTATTCAACATCCGCTTTCTATATTAATTTTCCGATTTTCCCTTATGCTTGTAATGCGAAACTACTTTTCCATCACCTAATTGAATCCAGCTATCAAACTCGCGTTTTCCTTCATATAATTGGATAACACGTCCTCCACGCTCTAGTCCACCATACACATTATACCCAGTAGAACGACCGTAGCATAAGGAGATTCCATAGAGCTCTCCGCAAAAATCGTTATCATGGTCATGTCCGACAAATGTCCCCATAACATCTCTTGCTTCTAGCATGGCGGTAAATAATCCACTATTGATTTTCGGTGAGCAAATCATCTCATTTTTTATCCCGGACATTTTACCATATTTAAAAACATTATTGTATTCAGGTAAAGGAATATGAAAGAATGCCAATGCTGGAAGAGGATTTTCATTTTCTCTTAAATACTTTTTAGATTCTTCCACAAACCATTGAACTTGATCAAGGTGGATCCACTCATATCCACCTATATGTGCAGGGGCATAAGCACCAGAGTCCATAAAATATAAAACAGATTCTACTATATCATTTTTCGATGATTGAATAGGTAAAGAATAATTACCTACCCCATGAATGTGAGCAGGACCTGCCTGTGCCAATGAATTTGCATAGTCCTCTTGAATCTTAAATAATTCTTCCCTCGTAATATTGGCTTCAGAGTCATGATTCCCGTACACAATCGCAAAAGGAATATTCCTCTTATCGATATGGTCAAGTACTCTTCGATATGATTTTTCAGGCTGATCGACACCTTCACTCCAAATCAAATCACCAGTAACCGCAATTAAATCTGGCATTTCAGCTTCTATGACTTTATCAATTACATTAAATGTCTTGATATCCTCCGCTTTTTCTACATCCCCACCAATATGTAAATCTGTCAACTGAAGAATTTTAAATGTACCATCTTCCCGAAATTTCAATTGTTCTGCCATAGTTGTCCCCCTCATTATATGTTCAAAATCCTAGCCATTGTATTGTATGGGCTCTTCGCCTTTTCGATGTTCTTTTAACAAAAAGAAGAAAGCCTAATAGGAAACTCGTAATCTATTTTTAATGGTGGATATTTTTACAACTGTTCAATCTATACTGCTCTTAATATAAGTGGCTGGATATTCATGCTAACCCGGCTGCAACCGCCCGCCCAGCCACTCTTCCTGTAAAAAGGCATCCTCCTAAGAACGTTCCTTCCAACGCTCGATAGCCATGTACTCCCCCACCTCCAAAGCCCGCTACTTCTCCAGCGGCATAAAGTCCAGGAATTGGATTTCCAACACCATCAAGAACACGTCCCGACAAATCCGTTTGCAAACCACCTAGCGTTTTTCTACTAAGAATATTTAGTCTGACTGCAATGAGAGGACCATTTTTCGGATCAAGGATTTTATGTGGCTTGGCGACCCGAATTAACTTATCTCCTAAATAGTTGCGGGCTCCCCTTAAAGCCGTTATTTGTAGATCTTTTGTAAAAGCATTATCTATTTCTCGATCTCTCGCTTTTATTTGCCGTTCAATTTCTTCATATCTTAATAGTTTCTCATCAGTTAATTGATTCATCCCAGCTACAAGCTCTTTTAACGTATTCGCCACTACAAAATCCTCACCTTTATCCATAAAAGCTTGAACAGGCGGCGGTGCTCCCGGCAAAACTCTTGCAAATAACTTTCTAATGCTTTTTTCCGTTAAATCCGGATTTTGCTCCGAACCTGACAAAGCAAATTCTCGTTCAATGATTTTTTGCGTCAAAATAAACCATGAATAATCGTATCCCGTTTTTTGTATCGCTTCTAATGTTCCCAATGTATCAAATCCTGGAAAATTAGGAGCATGGAAGCGACGACCTTTTGCGTCAAGCCACAACGAAGATGGACCGGGGAGAATTCGAATTCCGTGATTTTTCCATATTGGATTCCAATTTTGAATTCCTTCGGTATAATGCCACATTCGGTCTCGATTGACGATTCGGCCACCCGCTTGTTCCGTAATAGCAAGCATTCTGCCATCGACATGGACAGGCACACCAGAAATCATACGTTGAGGTGGATTCCCTAGTCGTTTTGGCCAGTTTTTGCGAATAAGCTCATGATTTCCTCCAATTCCTCCACTTGTAACTAAAATTGCCTCAGCCCGATATTCAAAGTCTCCGATAACCTCTCTAGAACTTTCTTCACCCCGTGAAATCGAACTAGGTATGAGGATCGAACCGGCCACTCCTTCACACTTACCATTCTGCTGAATGATGCGGTCCACTCTATGACGCGGCAAATACTCAACTAGTCCACTTTTCATATGTTCTCTGACTCTTCTTTCAAACGGGGCAACAATTCCTGGGCCTGTCCCCCATACGATATGAAATCTTGGTACAGAATTTCCGTGTCCTTCTGCAAGATAACCACCACGTTCTGCCCATCCTACAATAGGAAAAAAGCGAACACCCATCTCGTGCAACCACGCTCGCTTCTCTCCCGCAGCAAAATCAACATACGCTTCAGCCCATTTTCGCCCCCAAAAATCCTCATCTTCTTCCCTATCAAAACCAGCGGAACCTAACCAGTCTTGCCACGCCAATTCCTTGCAATCTTTTATCCCCATCCTTCGCTGTTCAGGTGAATCGACCAAAAATAAGCCCCCAAAGCTCCACCAGGCTTGTCCGCCCAATGATGCCTCCGGCTCTTGATCCAATAACAGGACTTTTTTTCCCGCATCCGCCAACTCAGCTGCAGCTGTTAATCCCGCAAGCCCCGCACCTACTACGAGAACATCATGATTCATATTTAAACCTCCTATTCTTTAATTTACTGTCTTATCGGCTTCTAAGTAGAGAGATAAAAACCAAAATTTGTATTTTTATTCTACTATTTGTCGAAAAATGGTAGAATGATATCATAACGATTAAGGGGAAGATCCTTTGGTACAGAAATCAAACATCTTAAGACACGCAAGAAAATGGACAATTTATTTATTGATTACACTGTTGCCCTCTATTGTTATTAGTTATTTTTTGACCGAGCATGAGAAGCAAAATATTTTAACTAAGTATCATATGAAAGCAAGCCAGTGTGCTAAAATTCATGCGAGCAATTTAAATAATTTCATCGGCGAAACAGTTGGTAGATTAGAAATGCTGTCTACTTTGATCAACACCCAGCACGATGATTTGGATAATATTTATGAAATTTTAAAAGAAACCCATGAACAGGACGATCGCTTTTCTGGCCTTTATCTAGTTGACCTTAATGGGGATTTTGTTGTAAGCACGAACCCATTAAATCATTATGTAAATGTCAGCGACAGAGAGTATTTTCAAGAATCACTTAAAACAGGAGAAACAACTTTTTCACAGACACATATAGGGCGAGTTTCGAAGCGAGCTATCATAACGGCAGCCACTCCTGTTAGTAGAGAAACACTTACAAAAGGTGTTCTGCTCGTCAGCATTAGACTGGATGAGGTAGAAAAATCAATTAAAAATATATTAAAAGATGAAATTATTATTGTTAAAAATGAAACAGGAAAAACAGAAATTGAGACAAGTACACCTATCCCAAATGAACATTATATTGAGGACAGCACCGAAGTTGCACATATTCCATGGACAATAACAGCAAAAGTTATAAATGATGAAGCTGACTCATTCTGGAACATCTTTTTTTATTACTTTGTAATCGTAATGTTTATTATAAACTTATTATATTTAGTAGTTTTTTATTTTCTATTGCATAAAAAAGAAAAAATAGAAAAAGAGCAAATTGAACATCAAAAACTAGAATTGTTGGCTAAACTTGCTGCTAGTACGGCACACGAAATTAGAAATCCCTTAACTGGTATTAAAGGCCTTATATCTTTATTGAGTGAAGAAAATCATGACCAAAAGTCACAATTTTATTTTGGCGTGATACAAAATGAAATAACTCGAATAAATGCGATTGTCAGTGAATTGCTATTACTAGGACGCCCTACAGCTTATACATTTGAAATTTGCGATGCTAACAACGTTGTTAAAGAGATCGTACCGATTATACAATCAGAAGCTAATTTTTCGAATGTGGAATTATGTGTGAAGTACTCTGAACAAAAGCTTCCTTTATCATGTGTAAAAGATCAAATTAAACAAGTGCTGTTAAATCTCACTAAAAACTCTTTACATGCAATGGAGTTGGAGGAGAAAGGAAAGTTAACGATCGAGCTAGAAAAAGTACATGATGATTGCGTTATTCAAGTCATCGACAATGGAAAAGGAATTCCTAGAGATAAGCTCGATCAAGTATTTAGTCCCTTCTTTACCATGGATGAAGACGGATCAGGATTAGGATTGACCGTTTGTAAAAGAATTATAGATTCCCATGATGGCACGATTACTATCCAGAGCATTGAAAATAAAGGAACTCATATCGAAATTCGCTTACCATTGCATAAGTTGATAAAGGAGTTGGAATAATCCACTCCTTATTTTTTTGTCTACCTTTATTTAAAAACTCTCAACTAACAAATAGAAACCAGTGAACAGTAGGATGATATATGTAAAAATTCTGAACGCATATTGATTTATTTTTACGAATAAAAGTTGTCCTAAATATAAACCTATCATCACAAACGGCAATGCATATCCGCTTGATACCCATACTGTTTTATTCGTTCCTGCAAAGACTACTTGAATTAATAAACTAAACAAGTATATAAACAAATAAAATGCCAATGTCGTAGCTCGCAATTTTTCTTTTTCGGAACCAATTCCTGAAAAATAAAGCAAAAGTGGAGGCCCTGGCATTCCAATGCTTGTTGTCAGGAGTCCAGATAAACCCCCCGCCGTAATGTCTCTTCCTTTTGTCTGTCTTATCCTTACATTAAAAATTAATAACAACGTTAGAATGAGGATAATGATGCTAATACTGAGTTTTAATTTATTCATATCTAATAATAAGAAGATGATTATCCCAATTGGAAGTCCAGCAACGCTTCCTGTGATTAACCTTTTTAACGCGCCATAATCGATATCTTTAAAAATCTTATAAATTAATGCGCATGAAATAACTAAAGATAAAATAAGATTGATTTGAATAGCTTCTCTAGCTTCAAAAATCATAAGAAGAAATGGTGTAGCCAAAATGGAAAAACCAAAACCTGTGCTAGTTTGTAAAATAGAAGCCACTAGGATGATGATGATGAATATTAAAATTGTATCCAAACAAGCACCTTCTTTTAAATTTCATTTCTCTTATTATATATTATAAAGTTATAGATGATTGCGAATTTTTCCATTTTCAGTACATATTAATTGACCTAATGTCTGGCTTGTGGCTTATTGTAATAGTGAGAACATCTAAAAGGGGGATTTTCCGTGAAGTACTTTCCAATTAAGAACACAAATTTAAACGTTTCCAACATCATTATGGGAAATATGCGTATAACGCAACTTTCTCTATCTGAAATTGAAAGTTTAATCCTTACTGCGATGGATGAGGGAATCAACTTCTTCGACCATGCGGATATTTATGGTGGAGGAAAATGTGAGGAATTGTTTGCTGATGCGATTCAAATGAATCCTAGCATTCGTGAAAAAATGATTTTACAAAGCAAATGTGGAATTCGACAAGGCTACTTCGACTTTTCAAAAGAGCATATCATTACATCTGTTGATGGTATTTTAAAGCGTTTAAAAACGGATTATCTCGATATATTACTGCTTCACCGTCCTGATCCGCTAATGGAGCCTGAAGAAGTGGCGGAAGCTTTTGATGAATTGCATAACAGCGGGAAAGTAAAATATTTTGGGGTTTCAAACCATAATCCTGCTCAGATTGAATTACTTCAAAAATATGTATCACATAAACTAGTAGTGAACCAACTACAACTCAGTATTGCACACACACCAATGATCGATTCTGGAATAGCGTTGAATATGAATGTCGATCAATCAATCAATCGCGACAGCAGCATATTGGAATATTGCCGTCTGCATGATATCACGATTCAAGCATGGTCCCCTTACCAAACTGGATTCTTTAAAGGGCCTTTCTTGGGCGATACGGAGAACTTCCCTGAGTTAAATGAAGTGATTGATAAAATTGCTGAAAAATACGAAGTGACCAACACCGCAATCGCTACTGCATGGATTACACGCCATCCTGCGAATATCCAAGTAGTGCTTGGAACAACGAATGCGGGTCGGTTAAGTGATGCTTGTAAAGGTTCTGAGATTCCACTTACAAGAGATGAATGGTACCAAATTTACAAAGCAGCTGGGAATATTGTTCCTTAATTTTACTTACATGAAAAGAGTCCGTTTTGGAGTTATTTACTCCGGAACGGACCTTTTATTTAGTAAGTTAGTTGATCTAGGGTTTAGGATCGATTATAAGCGAATTATTATCAATTTTCCGGAATCTATTGGATCTTTCACTGAAGCTATTCGATGATTATTACAGCCCATAAGACATTTCACGATTCTATTAGATCATTTAAGCACCTATTAGCCATTTTGAGATTCTATTAGATGATTCGGCGTCCTATTAGACGTTTTGATATTCTATTAGATGATTTGGGAGCCCTATTAGACGTTTTGATATTCTATTAGAGGATTTAGGCGCCCTATTAGCAATTTTGAGATTCTATTGGCTAATTCATAATATTGCCCTGTTAATAGCTTTCATATCTTTTAAACAAGTATACGGTTAATACAAAAATACACAGTATGAGGGCAACGCTAGAAAACATCATACTCCCAAAAGAATCTCCCCATGTTCCTGTTGCTAAATAAGAGCTTGCATGACTCAATGCATTTGAAGGACTCCACCCCATAAACTTTGGCAAAAGTGAACCACATAACGAGATAGACGCTACGGCAAGAAGGCTAGCCCCTGCCACACCACCAATTTTTTTAAAGATTGTTCCCCCTAGCAGTGTAATCGTTAATGTAAATAAAATCCATATACTGTATACTCCTAAACTAGCGAAGAAATGACTTATTTCTACTTTATCGAATAAAAGATTTGTATAATAATATGACAATCCGTAACCAATGATAAAAGAGGCTAAAAGAATAATGGCGTTGGCGACCCATTTGCTGGCGATATATTGATAGGCTTGAACAGGACGCGCCATGACTAAAGAAAGTGCTCCGCTATTTCTTTCTTGAACAATACTTCCCATTACACTTAGAACGAAAATCGCAGTACCAATCGTTCCCAGTTGTGATAAAGTGCCCGCCAACACTTCAGCTCCGGTTGGAACAGGGATCTCTATTACAGCTCCTTCTGGAAGATTTCCAGCCTTCTCCAAAATTTGCGGCATATAATATGAGGTTATTGGTTGAGAAATACATAGTACGCTGAGTACAATCGGCAGCCAGATTAACTTTTTATCTCTCCATGCTTCTAACAACTCTTTATTTAATAGCGTAAGAAATGTACTCATTGATTTACCACCTCCATATAAGCGTCTTCTAATGTATGATTCTTTACTTCAAAGCGGTTGATCGTCATGTTGTTTTTAATACAATCTTCAAGCAAGTGATTTCGACTTGCATCAATCAATTTTATTTCTGCCGACGTTTCAGAGGTGAGAATAAATTCCTTTATATACTCTTTCGATTTTATCCAGTTTTCCAATTTCTCTTCCGTTGAGAGGATAAATGTTTCCTCGGTGTTCCGCTTCCTTAACGCATCTAGAGTTCCGGCCCATCTCACCGTACCATCTTTCAGCATAACGATGTGATCACAAACTTGTTCTGCATCATGTAACACATGAGTAGAAAATAAGATGGCCATCTTATTTTTGAGTTCCATCATCATATTAAGGACATCACGTCGTCCCGATGGATCGAGAGCGGATACTGGTTCATCCAAAATAAGCAGCTTCGGATCATGGAGCATTGCTTGAGCGAGGCCGAGCCTTTGTTTCATCCCTCCAGAAAACCCACCAATCTTCTTGTTCTTGGCATCCTCTAATCCAACGAAAGAAAGCATTTCGTTAATTTTTTTCTGCAATTCTCTTTTTGTAAGATGAGAAAGTTTTCCCGCAAAATGCAAATATTCAGTTGCTGTCATCCAAGAGAAAAATGCAGGATACTGAGGCAAAAAGCCAATTTCTTGCCGATCAATACTCGTTCTACCTTGGAAAACAATCTTTCCAGATGTAGGAGTTAACAATCCTGATAGCATGCTCAGCGTTGTCGTTTTACCTGATCCATTTGGACCTAAAAGTGCAATACACTGTCTATCCTCAATGTTTAATGTCAATTCATTGACTGCTAAGTGATTCTTATATTTCTTCGATAATTTTTCTACTGATAATAGCATTTCGATTCTCCGATCAATATTTTTTCTTTCCGATGATAAAATAAAGAACCGGCCCCACAAGATTTAAGGCAACAATAATTATTATCCATAACCATTTTGGACCGTTTGTTTCCTCTTCTTTGATACAACTAGTAAGTGCAAAAGCCATTAAAATCAATTGTAAAACTACTAACGGAGCAATAACTTCCCATGAAATTGGCATATTACTCTTCCTCCATTTTTAATTTTTTTCTATAAGGGCGGATCACGATGAAGTAATAAAAAATGAGCGGGGACGGACAATGTATTAATCCCCATAGTCCCCATAGCCAAGCAAGTGCCCCCTTTTTCTTGGCATCAATAAATAATAGAATACTTTGTGTTAGTAAAATCGGAGCTGCAATCAATATGGAAATCGACAGTTCAGAATCCATTATTCTCAACCCCATTTCCCCTTTTTTTACGCTTGCTTTCAGCGATTAACATAATCGGGATAAAAACAAACGCGCACCCCTGGACCCACAAAAAAACAGGCGGCATTTTAAAAGTAAATACGATATAGGAGGTTAAGATGACAAAGGCTGTGACTAAAAACATAATCAACTCGCGAATAAATGCCCTTTTTCGTTGAGCTTTAAACTCATTTAAAGTATTTAACAGTTGATAGCGCTCCGGAACTACCGGTTCATATACATCTTCCAGTTTTTCCATATCTTTCTTAAAACGGTTCAACCATTCATCTTCATTATGATTCTTCATCACGACCACTCCTTTCGAATTCGTTTTATTCCATTATGCACCCGCGTCTTAACCGTTCCTTCTTTAATGCTTAGCATTTCAGCAATTTCAGGATAGGTAAATCCATAATAATGTCTTAGCAATATGGGAGCTCGAATATCCGGATCCAATTCAGCAAACTGATTCATATATTCTGCCCACTCATGGCCCCCCATTGAAACATCCCACTTTACCTTGCGAATAACATCATCTTTTGCCTTTTCTAAACGTTTCCGTTCACGTTTTATTTTTCGTTGATGATCGATATAAACCCGTGAAGCAATAGATATAAGCCAAGTTGAAAACTTTGAATCACCTTTAAAATGTTGTAAATGAATATAAGCTTTCAACATTGTTTCCTGGGTTAAATCTTCCGTTAGTCCAGGATCGAGACTTAGCTTAATTAAATATTTATATAGGAACGTATAGTTATTTTGAAAAAGTGATGTAAAAGCTTCATCATTCCCCTTTTTCGCTGATGCTATTAACTTTCTCTCTTCTACCTGCTCCAACGAAAGACGAACCCCCTCTTTATTCGCTTCTAATCATTTGACGCTCAATTTTTAGCAATCGTTCATTTTGATTTAAAAATTTATTATTTCTTTAATAATTAACAAAAAAGAGTTGCCAAAACGTATTTGCAACTCATAAATCGTAATTAAAAATCGTCGTTATAATTTTCATCATCATCATAATAGTATTCATCTTCATAGCTCTCATCATCATAATAATCGTAATCATCATCTTCATAATCTTCGTAATCATAGTAGTCGTCATCGTCTTGGTATTCGTCATCTATATAATCATCGGTATAATCCCAGTCATACTCATCTTCATAGCTATCTCCATACTCACCCCAATACGGAAACTCATATTGATGGTAATCTTCATATTCATCACTGTATTCTCCACCGTCAAAATAATAGTCATTGCCAAATAGATCTTGATAAAACAATTGTCCTGCATCATTGTTGAAGAGAGCAGCAATTTCTTCAAAACTCATTGGAGAACTAACCCATCCGTTAATAATATCTATTACTTGTATAATTGGGATGCTAAAGGCAATATTTGTTTCACGATTATCACGGGCTGAATTAATGGCGATTACTTTTTCGGTTTTTTTATCAATGAGTGGTCCGCCACTGCTTCCAGGTGCAATTGGAGCGGAAATTTGATAAATTCCATCATATGTATGTGGCGGAATAACGAAGCTCCGATTTATACCACTAATATTTCCTAACGTTGCCGTATTTTCAAAACCTCTCGGACTTCCTAAAGCAATAACTTCGTCTCCTAACTTTGTTCCATTTCCTTCCTCTAATTCAAGCGGAGTCCTTCCCGCCAAATGATCGACTCGAATAACAGCAATATCAATTTCATTACTATAACCAATAACCTTTCCATCGAATTCTCTTCCTTCGTAATTGCGGATTAAAACGTTTACACTACCTTCCACAACATGCGCATTCGTCAAAATGTCTCCATTCCTATTTATCAGGAATCCCGATCCTTGGCCAAAGTCATTGAATATAGTAAACACTTTTGGTTGTGCTTCTTCTATAATTTTTGAAACTTCTTTTGGCGGAGGTGAAGTTTCTTGAGTTTTCACTTCTACAAGCTGTGTTGAGGCAGATTCTGAATCCTCTTTTTTAACTTGTTCTATCCGTATCTCTTGCCTATTTTTATTTAATTCCAAACTAAGAAAATAAAAAACCCCAATACAAAGTAAAGCTGTCAAAGCTATAAGCGGAACCCATACTTTATTTTTCCCATTTACCTTTTTTCCACATTCGGAACAATACTTAGATTTTTGCTCAAGGGAGGCCCCGCACTTTGTGCAATACAAATTAACCACTCCTGTCAGAGGACTATTTACCTATTACTAGTTTATTTGGAAATCATTGACCATTCAATCTATTTTTCTATTATATTTATAAAAAAAAGCTTCACTCCTTAGCTAAAAGGAATGAAGCTATTTAAAATCAATTTTGTCAATGAATAGGATTTATTTTAAAATCTCAGTTTCTATTAATTTAAATTCCGTAACATCCACAATTCCTCTATTAGAGATACGAATTTCTGGTATGACCGGAAGTGCAATTAGTGAAAATGTCATAAATGGTGCATGGATCGGGCAACCAATTTCTTTCCATGCTTGTTCGAGCTCTTGAACCTCTTTAACAACAGTTTCCAGAGGCTGGTCGGACATGAGACCTGCAATTCGCATGCTTACTTTTGCAAGGACTTTTTGATTTTCTACTACAATCATGCCTCCTCCCATTTTAGCAAGTTCATTTGCAGCAAATGCCATATCTTCGGGATTCGTCCCCATCACTAGCAAGTTATGGCTATCGTGGGCAACTGTAGAAGCGACTGCTCCTTTTTTCAACTGGAACCCATGAGCAAAACCGAGTGAAATTTGTCCCGTCGCATGATGACGCTCAATACAAGCAAGCTGTAAAATATCTTTTTCTACATGCGGTTGGATTACACCATCCACTACTTGCAAGTTCGATGTCATTTTTTCAGTACGAGCGCTGTTTTCAATGATTTTTATGACATTAACCTCTGTTGTTCCTTCGGTTTTACTTTTTAACAAAAAGTCATTAGGATTAAGTTCTGATTTAAGATTAATTGAATTACGCACATGCTCTGGATAAATAAATGTAGGGAATTGTTTTACAAGTGCTCCGTTATTAAAAACGACTTCCCCATCCGTAATGACTGTCTCCGGCTCGACTTTATGAAGATCTTCGATGATTAAAATATCTGCGCATTTTCCAGGTGCAATCGCCCCTAAATCTTGATCTAATTTATAATATCGTGCCACATTAATTGTTGCCATTTGAATTGCTGTTACAGGATCAACACCTTCTTCAATCGCGCGGCGGACGACATGGTTTAAATGCCCTTTTTCAATAAGTGTTTGTGGATAAACATCATCTGTTACTAAGCTGATATTGTCGGTGTTCACTTTATCTTCTGTGACTACTTTGATCACTTCTTTGACATCATGCCAAGCAGAACCTTCACGGATCATGAGATGCATACCCATTCTAACCTTCTCAAGTCCCTGTTCTCTCGTGACAGTTTCATGGTCAGAGGTGACTCCTGCTGCAATATAAGCTTGAAGCATTTGTGGATCATCTGCAGGAAAATGCCCCGTTACCGTTTTATTCGCTTTAATTGTTTCCTCAATTTCTCCGCACATAAGTGGATCTCCGAAAACAACCCCAGGGAAGTTCATTACCTCACCAAGCCCAGCTACATTTTCCCATTGTAAACCAGCTTTTATATCTTCTACACTTAGTGATGCACCCGTATCTTCAAAGTCTGTTGTTGCTGGAACACATGACGGAAACGTTGTGAACACTTTTAATGGGAGCTGTTGCCCTTCCTCATGCATCAAACGAACACCTTCAACACCAAAAACATTAGCAATTTCATGTGGATCCATGAATATACCCGTTGTTCCTTTAGGCAAAGCGGCTTTTGCAAATTCCGTTACAGAAAGCATCGTACTTTCCACGTGCATATGACCATCCAATAAGCCTGGAGCAATGTATTTTTGATTAGCATCAATCACTTTTGTTTGATCACCAATCGTATGATCTGCATTCCCTATATACGCAATTCTTCCTTGAGAGACAGCGACATCCATGTTTTCAAGTAATTCACCAGTGAATACATTCACTAACGTACCATTTTTTATCACTAAATCAGCCTTTTCTATTCCTCTCGCAACCTTGGAAAGTTGCTGACTAACCTCATATAGTTTTTTTCTATTGCTTTGCATAGATGTCACTCTCCCATCGATATTAGAAAATAGGGAATGCCCATATATTATGTGCATTCCCATTCTTTGGATTCTCAAAAAACTTTATATTATTCTACAGCCCAACCTAGATATGCAATGAATACTACAAATAACACGTACATAATCGGATGAACTTCTTTATATTTACCTCTGAATACCATTGTTAATGGATAAAGGATAAATCCTAGGGCGATACCCGTTGAAATGCTATAAGTTAAAGGCATAGTAACGACAGTCAAGAAAGCTGGAATCGCAAATTCAAATTCATTCCATTTGATTTCAGCCAATGCTGAAGACATCAAGATACCAACTACGATTAAGGCAGGAGCCGTAACTTGCGGCGTAACAACACTTAGCAAAGGTGAGAAGAACAACGCTAAGATGAATAGTCCTGCTGTTACGATAGATGTAAAACCAGTACGTCCACCTGCTGCAACACCAGAAGTTGATTCTACATAAGAAGTAGTTGTAGAAGTTCCTAAAACAGCACCAATCATCGTTGCAATTGAGTCAGCAGACAAAGCACGTCCGATTCTAGGCAATTTTCCATCGACTAATAATCCTGCTTGACGAGTAACAGCTAATAATGTACCTGCTGTATCAAAGAAATCTACAAACAATAATGTAAAAATAACAACAAGCATATGAGGTGTGAATATATCACCTAAATGACTGAACATAGCACCAAAAGTTGGCTCAAGACTTGGAATTGGCGCAATCACTCCAGATGGCAAATCGATAAGGCCAAAAATGATACCTGCAACGGAAGTAACGATCATTCCGTAAAAGATTGCTCCTCTAAAACGTCTAATCATAAAAAATGCAGTAACAATCAAACCAAAGATAGCTAGTAATGTTGTTGGAGCAGTGATGTCCCCAAGAGCGACAATCGTTGTACCAGGCTGAGCTTCTTTTACAATCCCGGCATTTTGAAAACCGATAAAAGCAATAAACAAACCGATACCAGATGCAACTGCAAGCTTCAATTGTTCAGGAATTGCATTGATAATTGTTTCGCGAATTTTTGTTAATGTTAAAATGAAGAAAATAAGACCAGAAATAAATGTTCCTGCTAAAGCTGTTTGCCAAGGAATACCCATTCCTAATACAACTGTAAAAGCAAAGAAAGCATTAATTCCCATTCCAGGTGCTAGAGCAACCGGATATTTCGCCCATAACCCCATGATTAAACATGCAAGAGCAGAAGCAAGACCTGTTGCTACGAAAATAGCACCTTGATCCATACCTGTTGCACTTAAAATGGATGGATTAACGAACAGAATGTATGCCATCGCAAGAAATGTTGTAAGACCTGCAACCGATTCTTGACGGTAGTTCGTGTTCAATTCCTTAAAATTAAAATAACGATCCATGATTTTCCTCCTAAGTTCCAATGTAAAATGCTAAGAAAAGCGCAAGCGCCTTGCCCATCGACGTACAAACTTCAGGGCTATCGACTGAGATAAAGGAAACACGACGAGCCAAAAAGGCGAGTCGATGTTGACTTATCGTAGGGAGATGGACAAGAAGTTTGCTAGTCGATAGGCGCTATAGCTAAACACAAAAAACCCGGGTACAATGTCTACCCAGGTTCCGATCTACGTTGATGAACGAAGAAAATGACGTTAAAAAAGAAAAATAATGACAACAGCCAAACATATCATTTTCACTGTTCTTCATGTAGTCCGGTATTTTACGGTTACCTGGTAGAGACACTTGAGCCATATTCTCAAGCATATACATTGAATGAACTTTTATTTAATTGTTTTCTATATTTCTATTAATAGCATAAAAGTCCTATATTGGTCAATACAAAAGACGAATATTTTTATTTTTAAATTAGGTAATGTTCGTGAATCATATGATTTTTCTAGTATTACTTAGCGAAATTTGTCGGATGACTACGATGTCAAATCTAGATTAATAAAATGATAACAGAAATAGATTCTTTATTGAACAATAAATGTTTTATCCTATTTTAAGTTAAATACAATCAGCCTTTAATGAAGTTTAATGACTTCTATTAGATTTTTTGAAATTCTACTAGACGATTTAAAAGATCAATCAGATGTTGCACAATTGTTATATGATATTCTTAATACTGGAAACAATTGATATGTTTCATGTTAAATTTTTGACATTCCTTTCCTTCTGAATTATTTTTTCACTACAAATCATGTGTTATAATAACCTAGAAAATGATGCAATTTGTTCAACACGCATCAATTGAACCTATCCAAAATGTTGTATACTTTTTATTTTGAAAGTGAGTGTTCAGAATGGGCCGTAAATGGAACAATATTAAAGAAAAGAAAGCGTCTAAGGATGCGAATACAAGTCGTATTTATGCAAAATTCGGGCGTGAAATATATGTAGCTGCTAAGCAAGGGGAACCTGATCCAGAATCGAATCAGGCGTTAAAAGTCGTGCTGGAACGCGCAAAAACATATAATGTTCCGAGAGCGATTATCGATCGAGCGATTGAAAAAGCAAAAGGCGGATCTGAGGAAAATTATGATGAGCTTCGCTATGAAGGGTTTGGACCAAACGGGTCGATGGTCATCGTTGATGCTTTGACCAATAATGTAAATCGTACCGCGTCTGAAGTCCGCGCTGCTTTTGGAAAGAACGGCGGCAATATGGGTGTCAGTGGATCTGTTGCTTATATGTTTGACGCAACAGCCGTCATTGGGATAGAAGGAAAAACAGCGGATGAAGTGCTCGAACTATTAATGGAAGCAGATATTGATGTTAGAGATATTACTGAAGAAGATGAAACGGTCATTGTATATGCTGAGCCAGATCAGTTCCATGCAGTTCAGGAAGCTTTAAAAGAAGCAGGAATCACCGAATTTGCAGTTGCAGAGCTTACTATGCTAGCTCAAAACCATATAACTTTACCGGAAGATGCACAAGCACAATTCGAAAAAATGATCGACGCATTAGATAATCTGGAAGATGTTAGCCAAGTTTACCACAATGTTGATTTCCCAGAAGAATAAGAATGAAAGCAGACCCTAGCTACGAATAAGGGTCTGCTTTTTTGTTGATTTCTGCACCAACGCTTTCTAGTTCCTTATTTCTTTCCTCATAAAAAGCGCATATGATATTCCAAAGCAAATTAGTGTCGCAGCAATAAGTGCAATAAGTTGTGGCGTGATCAATAATAGACTTTGACTTAATGGAAGTGCACCCGGAATGGCACCCACCACTTGCTCCATTGTCATCGGCCCAAGTGTTCTAATAGAAGGAGTCAATAAAATCGTCGTTGCTTCGCTAAACAATTGACTCGGTGAAATCCGCATTAAATTTTGGACCAGTTCTGTTGTTGATGGATCAAGTGCATCCTGGCTTTGGGACACTTTGGATATAAGATTGACGATCATGGAATAAAAAATTGAAAAAAATAACCAAACCGCTATGCTGCTTAATGCTGAAGTAGCTGCCTGCTTAAAGCGAATCGAGAAAAGAATCGATAAATTAACCCAAAACGCGATATAACAAATACTTAAAACAAGAAAACTGATAATCCGTAAGAATTCATCTGGTGTTGGCGGAATTCCAATCATCAAGACGCCTAGGGCAATGACTAAAAATCCTAAGGAAAATAATAAAGCACTAATCACCAAGATGGCCGCAACGAATTTTGCATTGATGATATAATCGCGAGGGATTGGTTGAGACACTACCCTACTTAATGTCCCTTTACTATACTCGGAGTTGACCGCATCAAAGCCAAGAGCGATTCCGAGTAAAGGACCGATAAAACTGACGAATACGAAAAACGGCGGTAACGAGCCATCCGAGATTGTAAATAATTTTAAAAACAAAAATGTATCGTTCGCATCAATACTCTCAGCAGCATCGCGAATTCCAGAGAGCGCCGTATACAGTGAGCCAAAACATGTCAAGGCAAGTAATACGACCAAAATATTCACACGCCAGCTCAAAATATGATCAGAAACTTCCTTTTGAACAAGCACCCAAAAAGAATGGGGGTAGGATTTTCCTGCTCTCTTTTGAGGCAGCTCTATACCATTTTTATATGATTCAATTATTTTCACTTTTCACCAGCCCCCTCAAAATAGCGCTGATAAATTTCATCTAAGCCAAGCTGCTCTTGGGATACAGAGGTTAGCCTGCAGCCTTTTGCCATGATTATCTCTAAAATATGTTGTAATGAACTTTCTTTCTCGGTCCAAATTTTCAGTTCATCATGATCAAGGCTTACTCTGTGAACCCCATCGACTAATTTAATTTCCTCTATAATTAGTGAGTTAAGCTGTGTTGCCTTTAATTTGATTTGATGCCCTTCCTCACCAAACAGCTGATTCGCCAATGAATCAACTGTTCCTTCAGCAAGAAGATTACCATTTACAAATAAGCCTACCCGATCACAAATTTGCTGTACTTGATGAAGCTGGTGAGACGATAACATGACGGTGATCCCCTGCTCCTTGCTCAATGTTCTAATGAGATCAAGTAATTCCTGCACACCTTTAGGGTCAATTCCAAGTGTTGGCTCATCCAAAATAATCACTTCTGGATCTTTTATTAATACATCGGCAAGCCCAAGTCTTTGCTTCATCCCTCTTGAATAGGTGCCTGCCTTTTGATTGGCTGCATACGATAATCCAACTTGTTCAAGAAGAGATAATGCTTTTTCACGTCCTTCTTTTCGTGACTTTCCATTTAATGCGGCAGTAAACATTAAGTTTTCCAATCCAGTTCGATTTTCGTAAAAACCAACTTGATCTGGGAGATATCCTACCTTTCTTTTTACGAGTAGTGGCTCATTTGTTGAGTTATGCCCACAAACGAGGACTTTCCCTTCAGTCGGTTCCGCAAGTCCTAAAATCATTAAAATCGTAGTAGATTTTCCTGCCCCATTTGGGCCAAGAAGTCCAAAAACTTCCCCTTTATTAATTTTTAAATCAAGTTTATTTACCGCCATCTTCTCTCCATATTTCTTCGTTAACCCTTGAATGGAAATAATCTCATTCATTTTTATCTCCTCCCATATTTACGGATTAGATAAAAAATGCCTCCGATTACTCCAACAATAATTAAAATACCAACCCATCCCCAAACGAGCGATGTTTTTACAGAAATACGAAACTGGGCATTTGAGCTTTTTTCTGGAGCTGAAGCCGTCATTTCGACGACATAGTCTCCAGCAATGGCTTTGTCACTTGCTTGAATCGTCGCTTTAACAGTCTCAGTTTTTCCTGGCTCTATTGATGAAATTTTCATTGGTGAGAAGCTTACATCCCAGCCTTGTGGTGTATTTGCCGAAAGTGTAACGTCATTTAACGGTGCTGTTCCTGTGTTTTTCACAGCAACGCTGATTGTTTTTTCGCGACCTGCCGTAATATTCTCACTAAGTTTACCCGAAGGGGTAGATAATTCAATTCCATATGTTCCCGTAATAACAGCTTCAAGCTCCATATCTGCTGAAGTTGAATCATTGATGGCTCCTACAGGGATTTTATACGTATCCGCTTCAACTTCTGTTGGAGGTGTGAGGCTAATGGTTATACTTTTTGTTGCATTTGATTCAACTTTAACTGATGAAACACTATCTCCATCTGCTTTAAAATCAACTGCCCATCCTCTAGGAGCTTTTGCAACTAATGCATAGTTTTGCTCATGGCCGGTACGGTTTTTTAATTGTGCTGTATATTCAAATTTAGTATCAGAATGTCCTTGTAAATTCGGCTGTTCAGTTGTAAATTCCGTCGTAAATGTACCTTGTTCGCTCACTGTCACTAACATAGGAAGATTAGACTTTATACCATTGGATGACGTAGCCACTGCATTAAATTTATAATCTCCCTTTTCTACCTTTAAAGGAACAGATAATTCAATCGTTAATGATTTCGTTTCACCGGGCTTAACGGATAATTCCTTAAGATCCCATCCTTCTGATGTGACAGTATACTTCCAATCTTTTGAAATGTCCTCCAAGGATACTTTCACTTGCTGGATGGAAGATGTATGATTGGTCACGTCAAAAGCATAGGAAATGGATTCGCCTGGTGTCACCGATATTCCTGTGTAAGGAGTGTACAATTCAATTCCTTCTGCCGCAAACGTCGTTTTCGTCGGAAGAGAAAAAGGTACTAGCAATAACAACAAGGCAAAAATGGAAAATAATTTTTTTAACATGGTTATGCCCCCTTAATTAGCTTTTTATTTTCGGTACGCATAACTCTCGATTTTGGATTTACTTTTTTAACATTTTTATAACTTCTCAGATTAAAAAATTTTTGTTAAATATATGGTAAGGATATTTTTAGAATGGCGGTGACATTGTGAGTGATGTATCAGTGGAAAGCCGAAATTTGTTAGAAGGAATTGCAAATGGCTCAGCCAGCGCGTTCGAATTATTCTACGATCGGTACTATGCCTTTGTATATTCAGTTGCGTATAAAATTTTACAAGACAAACTGGAAGCAGAGGATATGTGTCATGATATTTTTATAGAAATAAGCCAGAAAGCACACACATATGACTCTTCGAAAGGAAGTGTCGAGGCATGGCTCGCAATTAGGACACGAAGCCGCTGCGTAGATCTAATCAGGAAAAAAAGGGACGTTTTATCAGATGAGGTCGAGGCGAAGAAAGAAAAGGCATCTAATGAAAGTTATCTTCCCGTCGATGAAATAGTCATACAAAATTTAGATAAACAGCTAATTGTAAACGCAATGAATAGTTTGCCAGACTCTCAGAGAAACGCTATCTATGGGAGCTACTTTCAACAATACACACAAAAGGAACTTTCTTCGTACTTAAAAGTCCCACTTGGAACGGTTAAGTCTCTTGTTCGATACGGTATTAAAAATCTGCGCAAACAATTACTGCCCAGCTCCTTGAAAGGAGATGATAAATCATGAGTTGTCCTCATTGGACCGATGAACAAATGATTGATTTTATCCTTGGTAAGTCAAGTGAAGAACATAGAGTAGCGATTCAGAAATCAATAACGGGTTGTGAAGAATGCCACGCCAATTATTTGGTATGGAAGGATACTCTTCCTCATGAGGAATTGTTAGAGCCTTCTAAACTTTTGAAGAAGCGAGTAATGAACAGCTATAGATCAAATACGAAGGAGAAGCTGCGTTTTCGACCATCCCTCTTCTGGAAAGTATCAAGTATTGCCGTCATAGGAATGGCATTACTATTCGTTGTTTTATTTGACGTATTTCCAAAACAAAGTACAGATCCTATTACAGATCATTCAATGTTTGTCATGAATGATGATACAGATATTTATGAATTGCAACCCCAAATGAGCCAGCCAACGCCAACAAAAGGATATGCATGGATAAACAACCGAACAAAAGAAGTTTATTTGTTTGTTGATGGACTGCCACCGCTGGAAAATAAAGATTATCAAGCCTGGGTGAAAACTTATAACGGGTTATATGATGCGGGAATTATACAGTTGCTAGGCGAAAGAGGACAATTGTATCGAAAAAGTGAACAGCTAGAAAGAATAGAGTATATTATCGTAAGTGTGGAACCTAAAGGAGGAAGCCGCGTCCCTACGGAGGAATATTTACAGGTCATTAAGGTTAAGGCGAAAAAATCCGATTATTAAATGAAGCACTATTAAATTCCATCTAATAAAAACCGGACGAGATATTTCTCGTCCTATATTTATTTTAAAAAATACAGTCACTTCAAGAAAATCTCCTTGTACCTGGCTTAGCCCATATAACGCGGATCATATTAAAATAATAACTTTCGATTCGATCAACGGATAAACCCGATTCCCTAGTCATTTCTAAAATATCTCTCGTATGATGACACCCAATCGTTCGATATAGAATAGGGTTAAGTATTTTTTGAATGGATGCCACGAATCGATTAGTGCTAATTCCGTGCTCCAGAAGCAAAATCTTCCCACTGGGCTTGCACCATTGCTGGATTTTCCCCATCATGATCAGAGGATTTTCATAGCTGCAAAATGATAGAGTGGAAACAATCGTATCAAAGGAATGATCCTCAAATTGGAGTTCTTCTATATCTGAACAGATGAATTCCGCATTTACATGATTAATTTTAGCGGCGTCCTTTGCCCTTTCTAACATCGCCTTACTAAAATCAGCAGCTGTCACTTTTACCTCAGGTGGATAATACGGAAAATTAGCCCCTGCTCCAACTGCTAACTCAAGCACTTCTCCCTCCGCTTTATTAATGAGACTTTTTCGCATTTTTTGTTGTTTCTCTGATTCTCTATTTTTTTCGTACCGAATTGCTTGTTTATCAAATATACGAACGAGTTTTTTCTTTTCCACCCTTCCCTCTCCCTTTCTTCGTTCTATTTAATTTCAATAGTACATGACAGAATTCCTTTTTCCTAGATAACGATGGGACCTTGTAATCAATTATTAATAGAACGGTTCATAAGTCTCATTTTTTTCCAAAGTCTTTTCGTTATAATATTTGTAATTTCGAGGAGGTGTGTTAAATAGTGAAAAGATTTAGAAGGGGCTTTTATATGATTTTTGCCATTTTAGTAGTTTTAGCTTGTTCACTTCCAGGAAATACACATCTTACAAAAGCAAAAGAAAATGAAGGATCCACAAAGGTTCAGCCAGGAATTGAAGTGTTATTGGAAAGCCATCTCGATTGGATTAAAGGAAAACGAGTCGGACTCGTTACGAATCCAACAGGTGTTGACAGCAATCTTGTTAGTACGGTCGATATATTATATGAACACCCTGATATAAACTTAACTGCATTGTTTGGGCCTGAACACGGAATTCGTGGTGATCAGCCAGCAGGCGCTTATGTAGAGTCATATATTGATGAACGCACAGGACTGCCTGTTTATAGCCTATATGGTTCGACTTGGAAGCCGTCGAAAAAAATGCTAGAAAACGTGGATGTACTTTTATTCGATATTCAAGACGTTGGCTCCAATGTGTATACATACATTTATACTCTTGGATTTGTGATGGAAGCAGCGGCCGAGTACGATAAAGAAGTCATTGTGCTTGATCGGCCAAATCCAACGGGAGGCGTTCGTGTTGAAGGTCCTGTTCGTACACCTGATACAGTTAGCTTCATGGGAAGATTCCTCCTTCCTGTTCGTCACGGGATGACAGTTGGAGAACTCGCAACGATGTGGAATCATGAATATAACCTTGGTGTCAATTTAAAGGTAGCAAAAATGAAAGGTTGGAAAAGAACGATGCACTTCGAAGACACTGGGCTTCCTTTCGTTTTGACATCCCCTAATATACCAACAACTGAAACAGCATTTTTATATACAGGTACTGAATTGCTAGATGATACCTCTCTATCGACAGGACTTGGGACAACAAAACCGTTCGAATTACTGGGTGCTCCTTGGATTAACGGCGAAGATTTAGCAGATGATCTGAATGGACGAAAAATAAAAGGTGTTTCTTTCCGAGCCGCTTATTTTACTCCGATGTTTGGCAATTACCAAGGCCAGCGTTTGGGTGGTGTACAAGTTCATATTGAAAATGAAAGCGCTATAAATTTAGTTGAATTAGGGCTTCATATAGTGGATGCAATGAAGGATCAACATCCTGAAAAATTCAAAATTACCTCCTCTTATGATTCTTTAATTGGGGACAAAAGGGTTCGCCCAATGATATTAGAGGACCGTTCTGTTGAGGAGATTACAAATCTATGGAAAGATGAATTGAATGATTGGGTTCATAATGTTAGAAATCATTATTTATTGTACGGTCCTTATCCAGAAAAAGCTCAACCATATAAAAATAAGGGTGTGTTAGGAATCTTTCCGTATGATTTAGAATTGGCGCCCGGGCAGTCCAAGGATTTGACCGTGATAAGTTTTGATAAAGATGGAAAAAAAATTAATATCGAACCTTCCTTATTATCATGGAAAGTTGAAGGAGATGTTGGTTCGATTAATGGAAATACATTTACCGCGGAGAAAGCAGGCACAGGCTTAGTTACCCTCAACTATAAAGATTTACAAGGCAAACGATCTGTTATCGTTGCCCAAAACATCATTAACAATATTCGACATAGCGTTAATCCAGGCTATGCAAGGGTCGTGTTCGACCTAAATAAAAATACAGATTACCAAATTTCAGAAGAAAAGGGATTACTTATTTTAACTGTCCCTTATGCAGAAATTGGCCCTCCCCTCTCGACCAATGAAAATAAGACGATTACAATCGCAAACAGCCCTATCATTTCTAAGGTAACGTTTGATATCGTAAACGGGCATACATTTGAAGCACGCTTCCACTTAAAAGTGGACAAAGTAAGATATGAGGATCCCTATTTTTCAAACCGAATTGTCATTGATTTAATGAATAATTAGACCAAAAAAGCAGGTGAGAATGTTCTCACCTGCTTAACTAAATTAATTCGAATCCGGTTCCAATCGGCTCATAAACTCTTCCATCGGGCTATACCCTTGTTGCCTTAAATACCAATTATTAGCCGCTGCTTCAATTAGTCCAGCGACATCGCGTCCTGGCTGAAGCTGAATTTCAATGTGAGGAATGCGGACTCCCATATATTCAGTAAATTTCGGCTCTACTTCCAAATCATTATACAACGAATTCTCCCGCCATTTTGTCAGCTCAATATCTAATGCAATGCGTGTTTCATCTTGGAATGCCCTTCTTCCATATAAGCGGACTACATTTAGTAGCCCAATGCTGCGGAGGGCAAGAAATTCCTTATTACTTTCGTTATGTGTTCCAAGAAGAGTTTGTGGGCTAAGTTTCTTAAGCATAACGATATCATCAGCGATTAGCCGATGCCCACGCCGAATCAAAGTATGTGCCGTTTCACTTTTGCCGACACCTGATTTCCCACGGAGTAAAATACCCATCCCTGACACATTAACACAAACACCATGGATACACATTTCTTGCGCCAATTCTTTTATCATAAAAGCATCGAGCTTGGCAATAAATTCAGATGTTCGTTCTTGTGTATGCAGCAACGGAATTCCTTCCTCCGAGCAATATCGTGTTAAATACTCCAGCCCTTCCTGACCCGCAGTCACGATAAAGCAAGGTGGATGGTATTTGACAATATTCCCAATCCGAAGTTTCCTTTCACTTTTATTAAGAGTATGTAAGTAAGTTATTTCTGTTCTGCCGAGAATCTGTACTCGTTCCATTGGAAAAAAATCAAAATATCCGACAAATTCCAAACCTGGACGATGTGCCTTTGGTTTCGTAACTGTTCGCTGCAGTTCATTTTCTCCCGCCAATACTTTCAATGAAAATTTTCTTACTAATCTTTCTATCGTTATCACACTCATATACCCCACACCCATTCCTTATATCATCAAAACAATACTTTGTTCGACACATCACAAACTTAAACCTACTAAAAAATATAAAACACATTGATCCGAACATTTTCTTGCATCTTAGTGCAAAATTATAACACATTTCAACTAAAGTTTGGAAGCATTTACAAAATCGTCAAATATTATTTTAAAAAAATTATTTCCCCCCAAAAAAATATATTTTCTTCAACAATTGAAAAAGAGAATTTGATTCTTTATAATTAAAGTGAGTAATCACTCACTAAAAGGAGACTTGAAAATGCCATCGACTATTATTGTTGATTCCGTAAGCAAAAGCTTTGGTAATAAAGTAGTCTTAAACAAGATTGATTTAACCGTTGAGCCTGGGCAAATATACGGACTAATCGGTCCCTCCGGATCAGGAAAAACAACTTTAGTTAAGATCATCGTTGGAATGGATCGTCCTACTGAAGGAAATGTTCACGTACTTGGTACAGCCGTACCAAATTTAAATTTATTGCAGGAAATGGGCTATATGGCCCAAGCCGATGCCTTATACAGTGATTTAACAGGTGAAGAAAATCTTGCATTCTTTGCTTCATTATTTAAGTTAAAAAAGAGCATGAAGAAAGAGCGAATTGCATACGCTGCCGAACTCGTCAATCTCACATCCCATCTCAAAAAGAAAGTTCGAGATTATTCAGGTGGTATGAAACGTAGATTGTCTCTTGCCGTTGCTCTTATCCAAGATCCCCAAGTTCTCATCTTGGATGAACCGACTGTTGGTATTGACCCCGAATTAAGGCAATCCATTTGGGCTGAACTCCGCTATTTGAAAGAAAAAGGGAAAACGATTTTAATTACTACCCATGTGATGGACGAGGCAGAAAAATGCGATCAACTAGCAATGGTAAGGGATGGAGAAATCATAACAAGTGGCTCGCCGAGTGAACTAAGAGAGAAATATGGAATTACTAGTTTAGAAGAGATATTTTTAAAAGCTGGAGGGAAAAGTGAATGAGAATACTAGCTTTAGTAAAACGAATCATCCAGCAGATGGTGCGGGATAAACGGGCTCTAGCGCTAATGATGGTTGCACCATTACTTATTCTAACCCTTCTACATTATTTACTTTCAGCAGAGACAACTACTCCTAGGCTCGGTGTGAATTTACCCAAAAATGACAATCTCATTGATTTGTTAAAAGAGAACGATCTTGAAGTTATTCATTATGGTGAGCTTAAAAATACTAAGTCATTCATCGAGGAACATGACTTAGACGGAGTTTTGGACGTTCAGAATGAATCCATCACATTAACTATTTTAAATGATGAAACTTCATCGGCAAAGGCTTTACAAATGAAAGTTCAGCAAAGCATCGCAGCCATAAATGCAAAAAAACAAGCCGAAAATATGGAGAAGTTCATTAAAGATATTCAGATTAAGTTGCAAGAAAAACCAGTGCCAATAGAACAAGTAAATGTGCCAACCATCCATACTAAATTTATTTACGGAGATACAGACACAACCTTTTTTGATCAATTAAGCCCTATTTTAGTTGGATTTTTTGTTTTCTTCTTTGTCTTCCTCATTTCTGGAATTGCATTATTGAGGGAACGCACGACAGGTACATTAGATCGTTTAATGGCCACACCTATTAGGAGATGGAATATTGTTCTTGGATATGTGCTTGGTTACGGCTTATTTGCTATTATTCAAACGTTAATTGTCGTCTTTTATGCAGTAAAAGTTTTGGATATGATGCTTATAGGTTCTTTATGGAATGTCATTCTCATTAATCTGACATTAGCTTTAGTTGCCTTGTCGCTTGGAATACTATTATCATCCTTTGCGAATTCTGAATTTCAAATGATGCAGTTTATCCCAGTTGCCATTGTGCCGCAAATCTTTTTCGCCGGTATTCTTCCCGTCGAAGGAATGGCCAACTGGCTGCAGATTATCGCCAAGTTCATGCCAATGTACTATGGTGGCAATGCTTTAGTTGATGTCATGTATAAGGGTTTGGGATTAAGCGAAATTAAAAATAATCTATTCGTCTTACTAGGCTTTGCCTTTATCTTCATCGTGTTAAATATTTTCGCTTTAAAAAAGTACCGAAAAATTTAAAAGGAGAAGACAATGTCTGAAAATGATTTTATAATTGAACAGATATTTGACAATGAAAATTTTACCGAAAAGCAAAAAAAAATCATTGAGGCAGCGATCGAATTATTTTCCGAAAAAGGCTATGCCTCTACTTCAACTAGTGAAATTGCCAAAAAAGCTGGAGTTGCGGAAGGTACGATTTTCCGGCATTACAAAACAAAAAAAGAGCTGCTTATGTCCATTGTAATGCCTCTTATAACAAAATTAGTTGGACCAATCGTCGTTAATGACTTCAATAAGGTATTGGATCGTCCTTATGATCATATTGAGGATTTTTTAAGAGCTACGATTGAAAATCGCAGAGCAGTTTTGAAGAAACTATTGCCTGTTATTAAAATTGTCCTTCAAGAAATCCCTTTTCAAGTGGAATTAAAGGAACATATTATTGAACAATTTGCTGAAAAAATATTTGGACTTTTCGTTAACAAAATCAAATTCTACCAGGAAAAAGGACAATTGATAGATATGCCTCCGAATAGTATAGCTAGGCTCATGCTTACGAATATTCTTGGCTACCTATTTTCACGTTACATCCTCTTCCCTAATTTTGAATGGGATGATGAACTTGAAACCGAGCGTACTCTTCAAACAATCCTGCATGGATTGAGTCCAAAAGAATAACGACAAAAACCACACTTTGCTGTGGTTTTTTTCATTTTTTGCGATCTAGAAATCAAAATGTAACACAATTCCTACGCTAGTGAAATATTCCTGTCATATTCCCCTGCTATACTAAATGCTAGATTCAAAAACGTTAGGAGAGACTATTACATTGAAAAAGATAGTTATTTCGACGATTACTGCTTGTTTTCTATTATTTAGTGTTTCTGGTATATCCTCAGCCGCGGCTAGTACATATAAAGTCCAAAAAGGCGATACTTTATGGAAGATTGCCAATAAAAGCAAAGTCTCTGTCAACCAATTAAAGAGTTGGAATGGGCTTAAAACAGATTTAATCAAACCAAATCAAGTATTAAAAATAGCAAAACCGGTAGCAGCACCGAAAAAAGCTTCCGCCAGCCCAGCCTACAAGACTATGACTGTTAAAGCAACTGCCTATACAGCAAGTTGTAAAGGTTGCAGTGGCATCACAGCCACAGGCATTAATTTAAAGAAAAACCCGAACGCAAAAGTCATTTCCGTTGATCCAAAAATAATCCCACTTGGAACTAAAGTATGGGTGGAAGGTTATGGAGAAGCTATCGCTGGTGATACTGGCGGCGCTATGAAAGGAAATAAGATTGATATACACTTACCTACTAAGGCAAAGGCACTTCAATGGGGTGTACGTACTGTAAAAATAAAAATCTATCAATAATTAGTAACCCGGATGCCCAGCATTCGGGTTTTTTATTTGTCCATTCACTATCTAATTGCGATATATGATATTATTTTCCTAATGAATATCAGAAGGGAGTTTTATTTTGGAAGCACTTACTATGAAATCAATTGATAGAACTAATTGGGAAATAGCTTGCGAATTAACCGTACAAGAAAATCAATGTTCTTTTATAGCTTCCAATCTATATTCGATAGCTGAGGCCCAGTTTTATCCTGAGCGATGTGTAAAAGGGATTTATTCTAATGATAAAATGGTCGGATTTACAATGTACGGAATTGACGAAGATGATGGGAACTTCTGGATATATAGACTGATGATTGACCAAGCTTTCCAAGGGCAAGGGTTAGGTTCACAGGCTATACTCCTAGTCATTGACGAGATAAAGAAAAATAATTCTAAAGGGATTCCCGTCATTATGATTGGATATCATCCAGAAAACAAGGCTGCTCAAATGGTTTATAAAAAAGCGGGATTTATAGAAACTGAAATGGCCCCGTGGGGAGAGCAATTAGCGAGATATTCTTTAGTTTAGAGAGGAATTTATTAAATGTTAAAAGATCGTTTATATTATCAAGATGCTTACGTTCAAAATTTCACTTCTCAAATTAGCAAAGAATCACAGGATTTGGATGGCAATTGGTATGTCGTGTTAGAAAATACCGCATTTTACCCTACTGGAGGCGGTCAGCCACATGATACAGGAACAATTAACGGAATTGAAGTTCTCAATGTAGAGGAAGTAGATGGAGAAATTCGTCATACATTAGCTGAAAGGTTGAATTCAACCGGAGATGTTCAAGGTATTATTAATTGGAGCAGGCGTTTTGATCATATGCAGCAGCATACTGGCCAGCATATATTAACCGCTGCGTTTGTGGAATTATTTGGCTTTCAAACAGAAAGCTTTCATTTAGGAAAAGAGCTTTGCAGCATTGATTTGGCTGCCGAAAGTGTAAATTCCGAGCAGTTAGAAGCTGCAGAAAAACTAGCAAATGACATTGTCTTGAAAAACCTTCCAATCCAAACGAAATGGGTCACAGAGGATGAACTAGATCAATATTCCTTGCGAAAAGAATTAGCGGTCACAGACGAAATCCGTTTAGTCATCATATCTGATTTCGATTATAACGGCTGCGGCGGTACCCATCCTAGCTCGACATGCCAAGTGAGTGGTATTAAAATTCTATCTACTGAAAAACAAAAGCGCAAAACTCGGGTCCATTTTGTTTGCGGCGGCCGTATTTTACAGCAATTACATAGTAAGAATGCCATTTTATCTGAAGCTAGTCGACTATTAAGTGCTCCTGAAGGTGGAGTAAATGATGCTGTGGAAAAACTACTTGCCGCAAATCGCACATTAGAAAGAACATTAAAAGAAGCACAGGACGCTCTACTTAAATATGAAGCAAAAGAGTTACTGACTAAAAAAGATAATGAAATCGTGAAGCAAGTATTCATTGGGAGAACGATGCAAGAAGTACAATCTTTAGCACGAATGATTGTCGGTTTAGATGACAATGTAATCGTCTTGTTAGTATTGGAAAATGAAGATCGTTTGCAATACGTGGCAGCAAAAGGATTGAATGTAAATCTGAGCATGAAGCAGATTTCAGACATAGCCCGCTCAGTAATCAATGGAAAAGGCGGCGGAAAAGACGATTTCGTCCAAGGCGGCGGTGAGCGGACAGTGGCTGCGCAAGAGCTGTTGGATAAAATGGTGGAATGTGTTCTATAGGATATATTGAAATTAAAGGCAGTCTTGAAAATTCACAACTTGAATTTCCAGACTGCCTTTTCCGTCTGTCAATTATATAAATGGCAAGCTACATAATGCCCTTTGGAGACTTCCTTCATCTCTGGTCTTTTTTGTTTGCAGATTTCCATACATGCACCACAACGTGTATGAAAAGCGCATCCTTGAGGAGGATTTTCCGGACTTGGGACATCTCCTTGGAGGATAATCCTTTCGCGCTTTACGCCAACTTGAGGTACTGGAACTGCGGATAACAACGCTTGTGTATAAGGGTGCAACGGCTCAGAATAAAGATCCGACTTATTGGCAAGCTCCACCATTCTGCCAAGGTACATAACTCCAACCCTTGTACTAAAATGTTTCACGACACTTAAGTCATGGGCAATAAATAAATATGTCAGTTTCAGTTTTTCTTGTAAATCTTGCATCAAGTTTAGAACTTGCGCCTGAACAGATACATCAAGGGCTGAAACAGGTTCATCCGCCACTATTAACTTCGGTTCTAACATTAAAGCTCTTGCAATGCCAATCCGCTGCCTCTGTCCCCCACTGAATTCATGAGGATAACGATCAGCAAAGCCGCGATTTAATCCTACAAGTTCAAGCATTTCTACAACTTTTTCTTCTCTTTCTTTTTCAGTATACAAATGATGAATTTTTAACGGCTCTTTTAATATACTTCTAATGGTTTTTCTAGAGTTAAGTGAAGAATATGGATCTTGAAAAATCATCTGGATATCTTTTCGGAAAGGGCGCAATTGTTTAAAATTCATATCCGCTAGATTTTTTCCATTATATAATACTTCGCCTGAAGTGGGTTTCCATAATTGTAGAACCGTTCGCCCTAATGTTGATTTCCCACAACCACTTTCTCCAACTAAGCCAAGTGTTTCACCTTCATTCAAAGTAAAGCTGACATCATCGACTGCTTTAACATAGCTGGATGTTCGGCTTATTAATCCCTTTTTAACAGGAAAATATTTTTTAAGGTTACGTACTGCTAATAGTTCCCCCATAGGCCACTCCCCTTTCTTCCTCACTATATAACCAGCAGCTTGTATAATGGTTGTGTCCTACGTTTACCCGTAAAGGTTCTTCAGTATAACAACGTTCAGTTGCATGTGCGCATCGTGGGGCGAATGGACATCCTAATGGCATTTCTTCCGGAAGTGGAACTGAACCAGAAATAGCATCCAACCTTTGCTTTTCATCTGTTAAACTAGGAATTGAATTAATTAATCCAACTGTATACGGATGTTTCGGTGCATTAAATATTTCGGCTACTTCTGCTTCTTCCACCACTTTTCCCGCATACATAACAATTACTCGATCACAAACCTCTGCTACGACACCTAAATCATGTGTAATCAGCATTACAGCTGTATGATATTCTTTCTGAAGTTTTTTCATCAAATCTAATATTTGAGCTTGAATCGTTACATCTAAAGCGGTTGTTGGTTCATCGGCAATTAGCAGCTTCGGATTGCATGATAATGCCATTGCAATCATCACACGCTGTCTCATTCCACCTGAAAGCTGATGAGGGTATTCATCTACTACACTGTCAGCTCTAGGTATTCCAACTTTCTTCAACATATCGACTGCTCTTTTTCTCGCTTCTTTTTTTGAAAGTTTCATGTGTGCCATAATCATTTCAATCATTTGAAAGCCTATTGTAAAGACAGGGTTCAGCGAAGACATCGGGTCTTGAAAGATCATCGCTAATTCTTTGCCTCGATATTGATGATATTCAACATCCGACAAATGCTTTAATGATTTTCCTTCAAACAAAATGTCACTTTTTTCTCCTACTTTACTAAACTCTTTCGGGAGCAAGCCCATGATACTAAGCGATGTAACACTTTTACCACAACCGGATTCACCGACAATTCCAAGCGTTTCCCCCGGGAAGACCTGGAAGTCCACCCCTCTTACGGTAGGAATAAATTCACGATCCTTTTTAAAAGCTACTTCCAAATCCTTTACTTCTAATAGTGCGTTCATTGTCTTCATTCCTCGTCTTGAAGTAAGAGATCGATGTATTCAACGACTTTATAGTCAACTTTTCCTTTTTCTTGAACTCTTTCATCAAAGTTTTCAATTAAGTGGAAATCCTTAAGTGCTTCAAATATTTCATCATCTGTTGGTTGGTCTACTTTTAGGAAGTTCAACTTTTGTAATGCAGCAGAAAGTTTCGCCTTCAAATCACCTTCAACAAGCAGAATGTCTTCCGGATTTGATTTCTTGAAATATAATTGGTGTAAGTCAAGGATTCTTCCTAATTCCTTCACAGGTTCTTTATGATCATCCACGCGAAGATCTAAATATCGATCGGTAACACCGCCGTATCCACCATTTTCCTTCACTATTAATAATGCCGCGGACTGTTTGCCTCTTCGATCACCGCCTGCATTTTCGCCACTTTCTAAAGCTTTTAATAGTCGTGTCGCCAAGTCTCCCTCTGTTTGTTGAAAAGTTGCAGCCATTGCCTCTACAACTTCAGGTCCGGTTAAAATATTCCCTTGGCAAGCGAAATTCTGACCGGCAATTCCTCCAGCCCAATCGTAGCATTCACTTCCTGAATAAGTTGCGCTGTTTCCATTAGCATCCACCATTCCGACTTGTCTAAGAAGCTTTTGCTCATCGTTCTCTGTCAGAATGTTCACCACTTCTTCAGCGCTTTTTCCTTCCGCCATTAGTTCTAACCCTTCGATTCCATAAAGCGGATTAGCCCAAGATTGTGTAGCAACTGCTCCTACTCCAGCCTTTGCCCACGGAACAATAGAACCTACAGATAGAAATTTAGAAGCCACAGCTACTCCAAGTTCTTTCGTCTCCGGATCAAAACCGACAATCGAATACGTATTTACATAATCTTTTGGTATATTGTTCTTTTTCATAACTGTTCTTCCTCCCATTTATTTTGTTTTAGGATCAAGTGCATCACGAAACCCATCTCCGACTAAATTGACTGCCAAAACAACTAGGAAAATCGCAAACCCAGGCAATAAACTCACATGAGGAGCCACTCGAATAAATTTTTGTCCCTCACTCAGCATAACTCCCCATTCTGCCATCGGAGGTTGTGCCCCTAAACCTAGAAAACTCATACCTGAAGCTGCTAAAATCATCCAACCAACATCCAAACTTGCTGCAACGATAATTGGAGGCAAACAATTAGGCAAAATATGATGGAAAATAATATGGATATGCCCTGCTCCAAGCGCGCGTTCAGCCAAAACAAATTCCATATTGCGGAACATTAAGGCACTGCTTCGTACAATTCTTGCATAATAGGGAATCCCTACAATACTGATAGCAATCATTGTATTCATCAGGCCAGGTCCTAACGCAGCAATGATTGCAATTGCCAATAGAACGTAAGGAAAAGCCATTAATATATCAATAAATCTCATAATGACAGTGTCAAAGAACTTTTGAAAATACCCAGCAATAAGTCCCAAAATGGCACCGAAAAACAATGCTATAACTACAGCAATAAAACCTACAGTAATGGATACTCGTCCGCCCCATATTAACCTGCTGAAAATATCTCTTCCTAAATCGTCTGTACCTAAAAGATGTCCTTCTGTTCCAATTGGTTTTAAACGATTCATCAAATTAACTTTTTCTGGATTTGCAAGTGGTAAAATAGGAGCCAATAAAGTAATCAATAAAATAATTAAAAGCAACAATAAACCTGCTACCGCAGCTTTATCGCGCAATAACTTCTTCCATGCTGTTCTCCATGGACTTTTTCTCACCGCTGGCTTTCCTAAGTTGGGTATATTTTCGCTAACTAGTACATTATTGGGAGTTTTGCTCACATTAGGTTCCAATCTCATTCACCTCCTATTTATAAGAGATCCGCGGATCGAGCAAGGCATATAAAATATCTACAAGTAAATTTACGATGACGTATGTTGTAGCTACAAAAAGAATGATCCCTTGCACTAAAGGAAAGTCCCTTGCCAATATTCCATTAATCATCAGAGTGCCAATTCCCGGCCAAGCGAAGACCATTTCGACGAGTACGGCTCCAGCAAGCAAAAATCCTACCTGCATGCCTAGTACAGTAAGGACAGGAATGAAGGCATTTTTTAATGCATGAAGATAAATAACACGTCGTTCTTTAATCCCTTTTGATCGAGCTGTTCGAATATAATCTTGCTCCAAAACTTCTAACATGCTGGATCTCGTCATTCTCGCTATGACTGCCCCAGCACCAGCTGAAAGGGCTAAAGAAGGCAAAACAATGTGCTTTAATAAATCCGCTATACCGGTTTCTCCAGGAGAATACATCCCTGATATCGGGAATAAATCAAGTTTAAGTCCAAAAATAATTTGTAAAATGATACCGAGCCAAAAAACAGGCAAACAAAATCCAACTAGAACAAAAAACATAAGTCCACGATCAATCCAAGAATATTTTTTATAAGCGGAAATAATGCCAACTCCAATTCCGATGACTGCTGCAAAAAGTGCACTAAAAATCGTTAAAATTAATGTTGCGTTAAATCGGTCAATGACAAGTGGCAATACATCCATTTTCATTTGAATCGATCTGCCCCAATCACCCGTTAATACATTTCCAATCCAAGTAAAATACTGTATGTACAAAGGTTGATCTAATCCAAGCTGAGCATTTAATTTAGCAATGGACTCTGCTGTTGCTTTCGGACCTAGTATAATTTTTGCAGGATCCCCTGGAGATAAATGCATGATAGAGAAAACAAGGATGGTTACTCCTAGTAAAACTGGAATTAGCCCTCCTAATCTCTTTAAAATATATGAAAACAACTCCTTCACCTCATTCCATATAGGAAATAGTTGAACTCTTATGAAACAGCAAAGAGGAGTTGCTCTCCTCTTTGCTAAAAATCAATTATTCTACTTTTACATTTGAAAATCTAAATACACCTGTAGGATGAAGTTTAAAATCTTTTATTCGACTATTAGCCACCACAATTTGCTTTTCGTGGTCCACTACAACCCAAGGAGCATCTTCCATCACTAACTCTTGTACTTCTTCATACATCTTTGTACGTTCAGCTTTGTCCTTTATGACTCTAGCTTGATCCAATAATTCATCGACTTTTTCATTTTTATAATAAGCGTCATTGAAACCAGCTGTGGGCCATTGCTTACCACTTAATAAAATATATAAGAAGTTGTCAGGGTCACCATTGTCCCCCATCCATGACATTTGGTGCATATCCATATCATTCTCTTCTGCAGGAACAAATACTTTATCTAAATACGTTCCCCATTCTAGAGTTTGAATTTTTACATTTACACCGATTTCCGCCAAGTCTGCTTGGATGGCTGCTGCCATTGCTTCAGGCTGCTGCATCCCGCTGCCAGATTCCGGCACCCAATAAGTCACATCGAAGCCATCTGGATATCCCGCTTCTTCTAATAGCTTCTTCGCTTTTACAGGATCATGTTCATAATTTTTTGTATTTGGATTATGCCCCCATACAGTTGGTGGTACAGGACTGTTTGCCACTTCACCCGTTCCTTGTAAAATTCCTTCTACAATCGCTTCCTTATTAATGGCATAGTTAATGGCTTGACGAACTTTCACATTATTAAAAGGTTCACGCTGCGTGTTAAGCGCTGTCCACCATACGTGCATTCCCGCTTGTTCGATTACTTGCAAATTTGAATCCTCTTTTAGTCTTGCAAGATCATCCGGCGGAACGTTTACGATAAAATCAATAGTTCCTGATTCAAGCTCCGCTAATCGTGTTTGCGGTTCTGTGATTGGTTTAAAAATTAACTTATCAACAGAAGGTGCACCTTTAAAATAATCTTCGTTCTTTTCTAAAATAACTTCGACGCCCGGATTCCATTTCACAAATTTATAAGGACCAGTTCCGACTGGATTTTTTGTAAAGTCTGCACCATATTTTTCTACAGCTGTAGGGCTGACAATACTTGCTGCGTGCATAGCCATATTCCCTAAAAACGGAGCAAACATTTCTTTCAATGTAATTTTTACCGTGTATTCGTCAACTACCTCTACTTTGTCGACAGATCCAAAGGTAAAATCAGCATACGCATATGTACCTGTATCATGGAACGGGTGCTTCGGATCGATTTGACGATCAATGCTGAACTTAACTGCATCTGCATTAAAAGGAGTTCCGTCGTGGAACTTAACATCCTTTTTCAAATAAAAAGTATATTCTAGACCATCTTCGGAAACATCCCACTTTTCTGCAAGTCCAGGCTCCAGCTCTGTACTTCCATCTTTAAAATGGACGAGCTGATCATATATTTCCATCGCTGTCCGGCTTGAGTTGAAGTCTGACAACTGATGAGCATCTAAAGATGTAGGTTCAGCTTCCAACCCAATAACAATCGTATTATTCTTTTCTGTTTTTGCGTTACCTTCTTTTCCCTTTTCATTAGAGGTCTTGGAACTACTACAACCACTAATGACTAAAGCAACAATAAGAAAAAAAGAAAGTACCATTATTCTGGTTCTCCCCATGTTTTCAACCCCCTCTTTTTACTTATTATAGGGAATTTTCAAACAATAATGTTGCAATATTATTTCATTTTTTTAATGTTTGTTGACATTCTGAAAAATGGAAATAAGAGGAAAAGTCCACAAATTAACAGACCCGAAAAACTATAAATGTTTAAAAGTGTCAGTTGACGATGAAAGAAAACAATAGCACAAACTGAAGCTATTAAAATAAGTATTGTAGGTGTTCTTGATAACCTTTTATTATCCGACTCATCTTCAAATAGAAAAAAAGAAAGTACTAACGTAAGCAAGGTAGATATATAAAGAGCGATTCCTATTAAATGTGAGACGTTTGGAGTTGAAAGCTTTCTAATCATAAAAAGGAGCAACTCGTTTACATGGTTTACTTCCAAATTTTGCGTGATAGCTACAACCATCATTGTTGAAAAAGCTAGGATAAAAGTTGAATAAATAATTACGGCTACGAATAACTTGCGCATACCTTTATGAAATGTTTTTCCTGCGAACTTAGACAGCATTTCTCCTTGCAATAAAAATTTCGTGAAAAAAATCAAAAATGCAACAGCGATAAGCACCCATATCCCCTTTTGATTGTTATGAAGAACACTTGGGTGATAATATAACAGATCGTGATAAACGGATTCTAGCCCCTTTTGCAAATAAATATAGGTTGGTAGAAAAATAGCTAAACTACTAAGTAAAATAAACTTAATATTTTTTAGGACAAATACGAGCATTCTCATTTTCGATAAAAATATGATGATGCAGAAACTTATCCCCATTGTAAAGAAAACAGAAACAGTATAGTGCATATCAAAAAAAGCTTGTAGGAGCAGCCCGCTGATTAAAAAATGTAAAATGAAGATTTCAAGCAGCCAAACCGCTAACAAAAGTTCCTTTAACCATTTTGGTTTTCTAACCGGAGTGGGGTTGGAAAAAATAGGCTTTAAAAACGGCAGTGCAACACAAAATGCAAGTATAAATACTCCGACAATCACAATGCCAGCATAAACGCCAAATTGGATAACTGCTTCACCTATGAGGAAAATCATGCTAATGGAAAGCCAATTAGAAATTAAGTACGTTACATTCAAAGGTTTTAATGTTTTCACTTATGCGATTCCTTTATTTCGATATTCTTTTGGTGTACAATTTGCTATCTTCTTAAATGCGTTGCTAAAATAATGTGGGCTATTAAAACCACATTCTTCGGCAACACGTTGAATTGACCAATTCCTTTGAAGAAGTAAAAGACTCTTTGCTTTTTCAATTCGATAATTGAGTAAATAGTCTGAAAAAGTTGAACCTACTTCCTCACTAAAAAGTCTACTTAAGTAACTTACGTTAATATGCAGCTGCTTAGCTATTTCGGCTAGTTTGAGAGACTTCTGATAATTATTATTTACTAACTGAATGACTTCTTGCACTACTTCAGTATGGGTATTATATTCCGGATGCTCATTTAAAAATAGTTGAAGGCTATCAATTAATTCTCTTTCTACTACCGGCTTGACCAAATAGTCAATTGCTTTTAAATGAATCGATTGCTTCGCATAATCAAAATTTTGGAATGCTGACACAATGATGAGTTCTAATGAAGGCATAAAAGATTTTAGATTTTCAGCAATTTCCAATCCATTTCTTCCAGGCAATTTAATATCCATAAGCGCAAGTTGAAATTGCTTTCCCTCTTTCACCATTTCCTCAGCCATTTCAATAGCTTTTGACCCGAATAAAGCTTTATAAATATTCCATGTTGGAAAATGCGAATGAATAAGCAACTCCAATTGTTCTAATTCAATTGGCTCATCATCCAAAAGAAGAATATTCATTCATTATCACCTCCCAGCTCGTCAATATTGAATATTTTTGGTAAAGAAACTGTCACCTTTCCGCCTTCTGTACTATGATCCTTTAACAAAAAATTGATATAAGCTTCCTCACCAAATAATAAATTAAGCCGCTTTGTTATATTCATTAATCCAACTCCAGCTTGAGTGTTGTCGGACAATGGATGAGTTTCGAAGCCTGGACCATTATCCTCTACTGTGAGGATAAGCCTCTGATCTTCTGTAGAATGTACGGTAATGTTCAATATCCCTTCTCCTTCAATGTTTTCAATCCCATGCTTAAAGGCATTTTCAACTAGAGTCTGCAGAACGTACGGGACTATCATGGCTTCATCGATTTGTTCATCTACCATCCAATTCACATGAAGACGTTCACCGAAACGCAATTGTTGGATTGCGATAAAATGTCTCGTATATTCTAGTTCTTCCCGCAGTGTATACAGTGATTTATCTTGATTGTATTTAGAACGCAAATAGAGCACCATATGTTCAAATACACTTTCCAAACGCTCATATTTCTTTAACCTAATTAACCCGAGCATGGAATTCAAGGCATTAAATAAAAAATGAGGTTGAATTTGTTGGTTCAACTGAATATATTTACTTGTTTCCAATTCTTTTTCCAGTAGTACTTGTGTATTTTCCACTTCTAATAAATACACTTGTCTCTCAAACGCATTAAAAAATATTAGAGTGAGTAGTCCAACCACTGGTCCTAGTACACTAATTAAGATTAATAGAAAGAAACTTTCATAGGAAACCATTGATTAGTCACCCACTTTCAAAATATTATTAATTATATTACTACGAAAGGTGACTTTATGACTAGAGGAGTTTAAGCAGAAGTCGTACGTTGCTAAAAGCTGGGGAAGAATTAAATAAATAATATAAAAAAACGAGTATGTTCCAAAAGCGTCCGGACATACTCGTCATCTTCTATTAAATCCACAATTCAAGAGAATTTGGAATTTCATATAATCATATAAAAGACTTGCATGCCTTCCCGTTCTAGTAGAAGGATTTATGAGCGGGCGAAGTCTTCGAAGGAATTCGTAGTCACACTCACAATAGTTTCGACTAGATCGATAACACTCATCGTGTCCCTTGCATGCTGCATCAACCTCGTTGAACGGGGCTCCTGGTCCACTACAACCCGGTCCACACCATTTGTAGCCTGGAAATACGCAAAAGCGTGACCCCCTACGTTTCACAGCCCCACCTCCTTACAATAAGATATTCATTTTGTACTATTATTGTTTAGGTTTTCCATAGCAAAAAATAAAGCTACCCCTATGCAAATTAGGAATAGCTACTTTAAATAATATGATTCTATTAATACTGATTTAATTGTCTCGTTTCTAACCATTTTGAATGATCATCGATTCACCGTTATTTGTATTTTCTTTCCACTCATTTAACCAAGAAGTAATATGGATAATTGCCTCTTCATGGATTGGTTTTCCGACTGTCTTTACATAATCTTTCTTTGCAGTTAATGCTGATATGGGCGTAAGTTGGACCTTTAGCCCGTGATCCATATTTTCAATAAGGAAAATCGATACCGGCCCTTTCGCATTCTCCGGAATTCTATTTAGAAAGTCATGACTTGTTTGAAAGTCTTTTAACCCATTGATTGCTAAAACAGGACATGTAATCTTTTTTAGACCTTCGATAATGTCATAGTGAAAATGTTCGCGAAAATATTTGGCTGGCATTTTAACAAATCCCATAATCTTAATAATATCTTTGTCAGTTGAAGTCATTTTCCGGTAAAGTCCTTGAGCTTGTTTTTCACTTTTTTCAATCGTATTAAGCTTTTTAATAAGAATTCCTTTAAAACCTTTTGTGTCGCTCATTTCTTTATATACTTGCTGTCTTTGCACATCAAGGCTTTCTTGCAATCCACCGCCTCCACCCGAGAGAAGAATTAAGCCATTAACTGGCCTTTTTTCATTTAAGGCGGTTCCAACAATACAGCCTTCACTATGCCCTAGTACAATAATCCGATTTGGGTCTACTCTAGGATGCCCTGCCAAAAACTCAAGGGCCATTTCCGCATCTGATACAGCGTCCCAAAGTCCGGAAGTTAACAATTTCCCTTCACTTTCGCCAACTCCGCGTTTATCATAGCGAAGAGTAATAAAACCAAGTTGTGTAATGATTTCTGCCAATTCCTTATACAAATTAAATTTGAATTTACCTTTAACTGTACTCCCATCCCTATTTATACCGCCGGAGCCCGCAAGAAATAAAATAGCGGGAAGTCTATTTTCATCGGAATCAGGAAACATCATTGTTCCTTTTAACAATACATCGCTATTAATACTGATTTGCTGTTGTTTCATTTCTTAATCCTCCATTTTAATTGTTTTCGGTCGTTACAATCGTTGAAAATGTTCTTTTTCTTCTGTTTTCTCCCTCTTCGTTTTGAAGGAGCTTTATTGCTGCACTATTTAATGTTTGTAGGAATTCCATGTATTCTTCATCCGTTACATAAAAGCTTATTTGCCTGTAGCCGGCACCATCCTTCAGCATATCGAACTCCTCTTGACTGACATATCTTTCGAAGTCGGCCAACACAACAGAAATAAATCTCATAAATGAATCCATATGATCTTCCTTTGTCCATTTCGAAATATCTTCAGGAGAAATGGACCCAGCCTGTTCCGGTAATGCGTAAACTTTTTCAACAGCACCCCTTATCTGATTTTCTTCAACTACCTCAATTACCTTTGCTTCTAGCAGTTTTTTTAAATGCCGATATAGTGTCGCTTGGGGGATGTCCCGAAGTCTCTCTCCGATTTGCTGAACGGTTAACCTTCTCCCGTTTATCAATGTTTGTATAATTCTCATTCGGACTGGATGTAAAATGACGTCCGCTTTTGATTCCTTCATCATAATTTCTATCTCCTTATTGTTATTATTATTGATAATGATAACAATGCTTGATAAAAAATATTGACATGAGGTTTCAAAACCTTAGAGTCAATCATATATATCTAGGTTATTCCTTTTATCACTAACCATTATCAATTTTGATAATAATTCACTGACTAAATATTGTCAATATGTTTTTAACTTTTTTCCTGTTTTTTTTGCTAACACAGATTTTCTAAAAGTTCCTTTAATACAACTGCTTGGTTATGCTTTTCATCCTTAGCACCATACACCAAAGTAACGTCTTTCTTTTTCTCTAACGCTATTTTTTTAACTCCTCCCATTGTTGGCTATGTTGTAATTCTCCTTTATATTTCTGTTTGAATTCATCAAACTTTTCCGGTTCATGATTAAACCATTTTCTTAATTCAGTTGAAGGAGCAATCTCTTTCATCCAATGATCAATGTTCAACTGTTCCTTTGACACACCTCGCGGCCATATTCTATCAACTAGTATACGAACTCCATCATCATTCGCGGTATCTACATATGCCCGTTTTATTTTAACAGACATATCCATCTCATTCCTTTCTATTAACTATCATTAGTATTGCAGTTGAACTTGTTAGAACTAATATACCCTACTTTCGCCAACTAAAATTCCATTAGCTATTCACAAAAAAATAACCTCTTATAGCTTTTCTAAACTAAAAGAGGTTAGGATCATTGAACCATTTTTTATCTCAACTATACACCTGCCAAAATCCGTTCACTTTCTTCTTCGATAAGAAGTGTAGTTTTAGGCAGTTGAGCTCCTAATAAATCACACGGTCTTCCGATATTTTGGATTTTTCCAGCTCTAATTTGTACAATGCGGTCCGCAATGGCGAGTGCATCGTTTTCATCATGTGTAACAAAGATGGAAGTAATTCCAGCGTTCTTTAAAATGTTACGTAAATCTTTCCGAATTTTTAATTGAAGCTCCGAATCTAAGTTGCTAAATGGCTCATCGAGTAAAATAAGACTTGGGTTAGGGGCTATGGCACGTGCTATAGCCACACGTTGCTGCTGTCCCCCACTAAGCTGATGCGGATACCTTTTTTCGTATTCAGTCATCTCCACCAGCTCTAAGACCTCTTTCAACCTTGTCTTCCTTTCACTTTTCTTCATATTGAAAAGGCCAAAAAGGATGTTTTCACTTACGGTCATATGTGGGAATAAAGCGTAATCCTGAAAAACCATGCCGATTCCCCTCTTTTCCGGCTGCACAAACGTATGTTGATCAAATATCACCCTATCCTGGATTGTGCAAGAACCTTGACTAGGCATTTCAAGTCCCGACAGCAAACGTAGAACAGTGCTTTTACCGCTGCCACTCGGTCCTAGAATAGAAATGACCTCTCCTTTTTCAATGGTCATTGAAAAACAATCAAGCGCTTTTTCCTTTATATGTGGGTATGAAAAACAAACATTTTCGATTTTAATAAACATCTTATTGTGGCTCCTTTTCAAGTAGCTTATGGAAAACAAAGATGGCCGTGGCACTGATGGCAACAATAAGTAATGATGCTTGTGATGCTTCCATTATTTTTTCATCACTTGCATACTGGAAAGCTTTCGTCGATAATGTATCAAAGTTAAATGGTCTTAAGATCAATGTTAGTGGAATTTCTTTTAAAATATCAACAAAAACTAGAATAAATCCACTGATAATGGCGCCTTTCATCATAGGAACATCGACTTTTAAAAATGTTTTCGTTAACCCCATTCCGAGAAGTCTTGAAGCATCGCGAAAATTAGTTCCAATCTTATCGTAACCTGATTCAATTGAATTATAGCCAATCGCAAAAAAGCGAATGACATATGCTGAAATGAGCATGACAAGGCTCACACTTAGAACAAGACCAGTATTAATGCCAAGCATTAAATATACTGGTGTTAAAAACTTATCAACTGCGATAAAAGCTGTCACTACGGCTACAGCAATGACTGCTCCGGGAATCGAGTAGCCAAGCACCGTCAGCTTCGGAAGGGCTTTGGCAATTTTGCCATGAACAAGTCGACCGAAATTGCCAACAATAAGGGCGAAAGTGATGATAAGTGTTGAACTGATTCCCGCTACCATGACAGAATTTTTCACATATAAAAGAAAATCATTAAACGGGATTTTTCCCCACGTCAAGATTAACCAATCAAATAATTGAATGACCGGTATTAAAAAGGCGAGACTAAAAATAAATATACAATACAAAGTGGCTAGTAACGCTTTCTTTCCCTTTAAACGCACAAGTGGGAGCGGCCTGACTTTTGTCGAGGAAAAACTGTATTGTTTTTTCCCACGAAGCAATTTCTCTACTATTAGAATGAAAATGACTATCCCCATTAGTGAAGCGGCAAGCTTAATGGACGACTCAATGTCTCCTAGTCCAAACCATGTTTGGAATATTGCTGTACTAAATGTTTGGATACCATAATATTTTACAACCCCATAATCATTCAATACTTCTAGCACAACTAAACTTGCGCCACCTATAATGGAAACCCGAGAAATCGGGAGCACAATCTTGAAAAATATTTGCCATGGTCCCTTACCAAGAACCCTTGCACTTTCAATGAGGGAAGCAGATTGTTGAGATAAGAAAATTCTTGTGATTGTGTATACATATGGATATAAAAATAAAGTATAAATGAAAATGGCTCCAGGTATATTCATAATATCGAAATAAGCTGGATTCACTGTAAGATCGAATTGGTTTCGTAAAGTTTTTTGAATAACACCTGTATAGTTTACAATTCCGTGATACGTGTAAGCACCAATGAATGGTGGGATAGATAGCGGTAATATAAGCGCCCATTTCAAGAAGTTCCTCAAAGGAAATTGATATTGAGCTATTAACCAAGCTAGGCTTAAACCAATAAAAATAGTTAATAATGCTGTTGAAATAACAAGAATAATAGATGTTTGTAAATATTGAAAAAGTACATGTTCTTTTATATGAAGCCAATTTTCTGTTACAGGTGAGAATATCCCTGTAACAATAGATAAATTAGGAAGGAATAATAAAAGAATAATGACTGATGCTGCTATCGTCCAACTATTCACATTCACAAGAAACTTTCGCATGATGCCTACACCTCTGAATCAATGACCACTTACCGAATTTAATACACATTTACTGTATGGAGATATTAAAGTTAATAAGCTTTCCGGTCTTCATGATACTTTTTTTCAAACCTTTGATAACTGCAAGAAACCCCTTGCTAGTATAAGCAAGGGTTCTCTCTATTATTTCCAGCCGACTTCGTTGAAAATCATGATTGCTTTGGCGTTATTATCCCCTAGAACGGATAGTGGGATGTCTTGTTCCTTGAACTCTCCCCATGATTGTAGTAATTCAGACGGTTTGACATGTTCATTTACAGGATATTCATAATTTGCATCCGCAAAAACTGCTTGTGCTTCATCTGCAGATAAAAACTCAAGTAGTTTAACCGCATTGTCTTTATTTTTAGATGCTTTCACAACTCCAGCACCACTCACATTAACATGAGCACCCGTTGTTTCTTGGTTTGGGAAAAATACTCCGAGCTGTTCAGCCACTTTAACTTCTTCAGGATCTTCAGAATTAAGCATTTGACCAAAATAATACGTGTTCATAATAGCAACATCGCCTACACCCGCAGCAATCGCTTTTGCCTGGTCACGGTCTCCACCCTCAGGGTTTTGAGCCATATTGTTTACAATTCCTTGAGCCCATTCTTTTGCTTTTTCCTCTCCATCGATTTCAATAAATGATGCAAGAAGGGATTGATTATATACACTTTCTGATGAGCGAACTAAAATACGTCCTTTCCACTTGTCTTCTGTTAAATCTTCATAAGTAGAAAGTTCTTCAGGTTTAACTTTTTCTTTATTATACACTAAAATACGAGCTCTTTTCGTTAAACCGTACCACATTTTATCCTTATCTTGGAATTTTCCAGGGATTTGCTTATCAAGCACTTCACTTGAGACTGATTGTAGTAATCCAGCATCTTTTGCACGGAATAATCTTCCAACATCAGCGGTTAAAAACAGGTCTGCCTTCGTTGCATCACCTTCACGCTTGACTCTTTCAAGCAATTCGTCCGCTTCTCCTTTAATGATGTTTACTTTAATCCCTGTTTGTTCTTCGAATTTAGCATATAGTTCATTATCAACATCATAGTGTCTGCTTGTATATAGATTGACTTCTTTACTCTCAACAACTTTCTCGTTCCCTTGAGATTTTGAAGATCCTTGATTTTCTTTTTCAGGCTGACTACCGCACGCCGCAAGCGCTAAGATCAACACGCTAATTATGATTGTGAAAAATTTCTTCAAGTTGTTTCGCTCCTCTATTAAATATATGTATTTTTCAATTGAAAATGATTCTCAATTTCAATTATAGGGATGAGAAACTATTTGTCAATCAATTTAAAAGAATAAATTTCAATATTTAATTAGGAGTGTTACAGATATAATCTTTTTAGCTATTCAATAAATACTTACAGAGCATGCATCTTCAGCTCTGCCTCATCCCATCTTACAGTATAACCCTGACCTTTAGCGCAGAAGATGGAAGAAGAAGTATACTTTGAATCAGCATTTTTATCGTAACCAATTCTTTCAATGACTTCTTCTTCATTATGACAACGCTTATATCCAGAAAAAACAAGATTCAACATACCTTTACCATGTGTGAGCGCAGCAAATTCAGCACCATAATCCATAAATGTTGCAACAGGAACGATACCCGTTAAAATAGCTTTATCCCCTTCCGTTCTTGGAGAATCATAAGTACCATGAGCAGTTTGAATATCAGAAATAACACGACCCATCTGTTCTATGTCAACTTTAATTTTAAATTGATAAACCGGCTCCAACACGATGTTTTTTGCTTTTTCCAACCCTTGTCGCAACGCTCTGAAGGTTGCCTCCCTGAAATCTCCTCCAGATGTATGTTTGTTATGAGCACGTCCCGTTAGTAATGTTATTTTTACATCGGTCAGCGGCGAACCTGTTAAAAGCCCATGATGTTCCCGCTCAAAAAGATGATGTTGAATAAGATTTTGATTTCCGAAGGATAAGTCATCTGCATGACATGCATTTTCGAACGTAATTCCGCTATTCCTTTCAGCTGGTTCAAGCTTTAAATGAACTTCCGCATAGTGCCCTAAAGGTTCAAAATGTCCAAAGCCATTAACCGTAGTTTCAATTGTTTCCTTATATAGAATTTCCGGCTTATCGAAGGCAACTTTTAACTGAAAGCGATCAAAAACTAGCTGTTCCAATACTTCAAGCTGAATGACTCCCATCACATGTATATGAATCTCTTGCAACCTCTCATCCCAATGGACATTTAAAGACGGATCCTCAGCACCTAGTATGTTAAAAGTTTTAATTGCCTCTTTTATGTTGACCCCGGGTTCTAATATAACCTTTGACTTCAAAGTCGGGATCATTTCATAGTTTACTTTTTCTTGCAATGTCCCAAGTCCATCGCCAACTACTGCCATCGATAAGCCTGTGACGGCAAAAAGTTGGCCAGCTTCTACAAAATCGACAGTTTGGTACTTATTCCCACTGTATACACGAATTTGAGTTACTTTTTCAGAAATAACATTATCCGCATCTCCATATTTTATTGCTTCACGTACTTTTAAAGTCCCGCTTAATGCTTTAATAAAAGTAACTCGAGTTCCGTTTGAATCATGGCGAATTTTATAAACACGACCTGAGAATGATTCTTCATTTATGTAATATGAGTTGGTTAAAAGGTCTAGCTTCTCTAAAAAAGAATCAATCCCGATATCTTGAAGGGCAGAACCACACATACATGGAAAAAAATGATTCTCTTTAATCATCTCTACCATTGCATGGAGCCATAATTCTTTGTCGTAGCCTTTATCCATATAATGTTCGAAAAGGGCTTCATTTCTTTCAGCTATGAATTCAATTAAATCCTCACTCATTTCTCCATCGGAAAAAGAATCGGTTAAATTATAAACATTTCCAGTTAAATTTAGTCGAATATCTTTAATAACTGCATTCTCGTCTGCTCCAACACGATCAATTTTATTAATAAAGAAAAAGGTTGGAATTTGATGTTTTCTTAAAATCTCCCATACGGTTTCCGTATGTCCTTCAATTCCCTCGACCGCACTCATAATAATGACAGCGTAGTCCATTACTTGAATGGCTCGCTCCATCTCAGGAGAGAAGTCGACATGTCCAGGAGTATCAATCAAATAATAATGAGAATTACGAAATGAGAACATTCCTTGTTCAGCAAATACAGTAATTCCTCGCTTTCTCTCAATCTCGTGATTGTCTAAAAAAGTATCCTTGTGATCAACCCGCCCTCGATGTCGAATACTTTTTGTATGATAAAGAATTTGCTCGGAAAAAGTTGTTTTTCCTGCGTCTACATGAGCTAATATTCCAATCGTTTTATTCATAATCGTACCTCAATTTGGATTCTTTCTTAATGAATACATTATATCAAATGCTTCTTACTAATCGCATCACTGTAAATATATGGGATTTATTTAAGTATTTTTTCCTAGGTCATTGTAATTGCTTTCATTATCATTTATAGTGGTAATAGGTTTTGTAATATTCTAAATAGGTTCAATTTTACATAAATTATTTTCTGAAAATTTCGGCATATAATTGCGAATTATAGGGGGAGCCAGATGGATTTTTTTGTAGCTAGACAGCCTATTTTTACAGGAGCGAAGGAAGTCTTTGCGTACGAGCTTCTCTATCGCAGCAATAAAGAGAATATATTCCCGGAAATTGATGGAGATATCGCCACGACTGATGTCATCATTAATAGTTTTATTAATATTGGAATCAATCAGCTTTCAAATGGAAAGCCATGCTTTGTCAATTTTACGGAAAGGCTGCTGAATCTAAAAATCCCCTCTTATTTCAAACCAAATGAGATTGTAGTAGAGATTCTAGAAACTGTGGAATTTACTCAAGAATTAGTCGTTATATGCAAAGAACTTAAAAGTCAGGGATACAAAATAGCTCTTGACGACTTTGTTTTAAATAAGGAAAATCCATTCTCCTATCCTTTGTTGGAACTTGCAGATATTGTTAAAGTGGATTTTCGAGAGACTACAGCACAAACAAGAAAAATCATAGAATATATTTCTAGGCATTATAACTATAAATTACTTGCTGAGAAGATTGAAACAGAAGAGGAATTTAAATCGGCAGTAAAAGCTGGCTATGAATATTTTCAAGGTTACTATTTTTCTAAGCCTGTTATTCTTTCTACTAAGGATGTGCCTGAGTTTTTTCAAAATTATTTAATGATCCTCAATCTTTTATCTGATGAAGAACCAGATCTCATACAAATAACTGAGCTAATCGAGCGAGATTTATCGTTATCTTATAAACTCCTTAAATTAATCAATTCACCTGCTTTTCGGTCTGCTACTAAAATAAATTCCATAAGACAAGCAATCGTTCGACTTGGATTAACGGAATTGAAGAAATGGCTTTATATTCTATCTATTAGAGGAAATGTCACCGGAAACAGTGAATGGTCCAAGGAAATGTTTTTCAATAGTCTTGTTAGGGCGAAAATGTGTGAGCGCATTGCGATACATAGGTATAAACATAAGGAAGCACCTTCCTATTTTTTAACTGGAATGTTCTCTCTTATGGATGTATTATTATGTCTGAACATGGAGGAAATATTACTCTCCATGCCGCTTCAAGAAGACATCTGTGAAGCTTTAAAAGGGCACTCTAACCAGATGAAGGATACGCTTGATTTGATTATTTCCATTGAAAAAGGAGATTGGGAAGGGTTTGGCATCTGTTGTGAGAAGCTGAATATTGAAGATAGTATTGCTCATAACAGCTACTATGAAGCTTTTACGTGGGCACAACAATTAATGGATATTTAAAAAGGAAAATCCTTAAATGATAGGATTTTCCTTTTTACATTGTTGAAGTTTTACTTAGGATTATTTCCGATAGCCGTAAGTCCTTTCTAGCTCCAGGCTTTAACACTTTTCTTGTTTGGTGAAATGATCACCCTGCTGTTTGTCTTATTTCTTGCCGTTGTTCCCTAATCAAAACACCACCGACTAATCCGATTAATGAGAAGACAACGGGAATGATAAAACCATAATGATATCCTACCGTACTAGGGGAAGTGTGGAAGTGATCAAGTATTTTCCCAAAGATGCTTGGTAGGAGGACAGCACTTAAAAATCCACCTGTATTAGCAAAACCCGATACGACTCCAACCACCTTTATGTCAAACGATTGCCGGACAACAGCAAATGTTAAGGAGCTTGCTCCATTGCCAAAACCAATGATTATGAAAAGAATAATGAGTATTGCAAATGGTGGTTTTCCACCAACTAAAAACAATGCTAGCCAACATAGAAAAATAATAAAGTGTACCATTACATAAGGGCGCTTAATAGTTCCTAGTCTACTGGCAATCCAAGTTGCCAAAGGCGAACCTATGAGTGCTCCAATGAGACCTATCATCACAAGCTGACTTGCACTTGAACGCGACATCCCATACACATGGATTCCGTAAGGTACGGCCCAAGATCCAACGAATCCAATATACGTCCCTACAAGACCGAAGTGACAAAAGAAGGTCGCCCATGCTTGACGATCAGTAAATATTTTTCTCAGCAATTTGGATGTTTTTTCTCTTTTCGGTTCTCCTACATTAAAAGAGTTGTTAATGACACGGTAATCTTTAATGATTTGTTTCGGCTTTTTCGCAAGGACGTAATAAAGAAGGCATGCGCAAAGACATAAAATAATCCCTATCGTAAAAAAGGCAGATCTCCAGCCTGTTAGGTTAATCCACGCTGAAAATGGGACGGTTGCCATCAACACCCCTAAGCTTCCAGCCATTCCAGCTATACCAAGCAATCCAATAAACTCTTTCACTTTAAACCATTGGCTAAGTATTAAAACTAAATTAACCCAGATGGTCGCATCACCAATTCCTACCATCAGCCTTGCGAGAAGAAGAACGAATTCATTTGGCGCAAGGCTATACACTAACGTTCCTACCCCATTAAGCAAAACCCCTACAATCAAAAATATATTCGGACCAAAACGATCTGATAAAATCCCAATTGGAACTTGCAAGCTGGCATAGGCAAAAAATTGTATACTCGTCAAAAGCCCAATTGTTGCCGCTGACACTTTAAAGTCATGCATTAATTGGTCTGTAATTAATCCCGGTGCTGTTCGTTGACTTACAATTAAAAAATAAGTTAGTAATACAGTCGAAAATACAATCCATCTATATTTACTATTTTGTTTTTCCAATGATGTCGTCTCCTGTTACTTTCAATATCTTTTTCATTATACACCTATGAAAATGATAGTCATCCATTTTACATTTTGAAATGTGACAGACTTATTTATATAAAAACGAAAAGGAGGATTAGACTCACAGTCCAATCCTCCTCTTACTTTATCCATTTTTCTAACAATGGACCCTTATCTCCGAACACTGGGTCTGTTTCAGGAATCGGTACATGTTTGATCTCAGATAAGTCTTGATTACGTGACTTTGTATCTCTCCTTCTTAGATTAGGAGTTATACCTCCAGGGTACGCACCTACAACCTCAAAGTCATCGCTGCTATCTATTTTTTTATGCCCTGTTCCAGCCGGAAGAACCATCACATCACCCGTCTCTACTCGGAGGCGTTCGCCCTCCTCTCCCCCGACAAGGATTGTGGCATTACCTCTTTTTACAGCAAGCACTTCATGTGTATTGCTATGATAATGATGATAGTCAAATACTCCCCCTGTCCAGCTGCCCGTCCAGTCATGGCGATTAAATGCAGCCTCAATATCATTAGGATTATCCTTAAAGACATGTTCATACACTATGACAGGAAAATCAGGATTGTTAGGAATCTCTCCATCGTCTCGAAACATGATGGTATTAACATTCATTTTCAACGTAACTCCTCCTTTACAATTCCGAAGTATTGAAAGTATCTCCTTCTTCTAAAGTACCTGATTGATAACCTTTTTTAAACCAGTGCATTCTTTGTTCCGATGTTCCATGAGTAAAGCTTTCGGGCACGACGTATCCCTGTGCCCTTTTCTGAAGTGTATCATCACCCACTGCACTTGCCGCATTAATTGCCTCTTCAATGTCACCTTCGTCTAATAGATTCAAACTTTCCGCATGATTTGCCCATACGCCTGCATAGTAATCTGCCTGCAATTCAAGTCTAACAGAATATATATTGTATTCCTTTTCGCTGAGTCTTTGTCTAAGTGCCGCAACTTTGTCACTCGTCCCCAACAGTTTCTGCACGTGATGTCCTACCTCGTGCGCTATGACATATGCCATCGCAAAGTCACCAGGAGCATTGAATTTCTGCTGGAGTTCATCATAAAAGCTCAAATCGATATAAAGCTTCTGATCGCTCGGACAGTAGAAAGGGCCGACTGCTGAACTTGCCGCTCCACAAGCGGATTGGACACTACCGCTGTATAATACCAATGTCGGATTTTTATACACAAAACCTTTCTCCTTAAAAATCTCACTCCATACATCCTCTGTATCTGCTAAAACGACAGAGACAAATTCTGATAGTCGCTTCTCTTTTGCCGTTTCCTCGTATGGTGGCGGACTGTCATACCCTTGAGATTGCACACCCTGCAACAAGGAGCCTGGGTCCCCTCCGAGAAACGTAAAAACGAGCAGGAGAATAAGACCGCCAATTCCACCTCCAGCGATCATCGTTCCGCCCCTTCCTCTTCTATCTTCTATATTAGTGCTGCCCCTTCTGCCTTCCCATCGCATGTAATTTCATCTCCCTAAGGCTATTTGTGCGTATTATTGATATACCCAAGTTATGTAGATATAAATATTAAGAGAAAGGAAAAAAGTAAATTTAGAATAAGCACCACAAGAAAAGAGCAAGCCATCCATTTGACCACGAGGGGCTGGGGGCTGGAGCTAGACACCAAAATTACAGACCTATAATAAAAATAATACTTTCTTTACTTACTAAAAAAAGAGAAGTGCTTATTAAACACTTCTCTTTCCTAATCATTTCAAAAGTCCCGTCATCTTCGCCACACTTCTTGTTGTGACAGACACTGCTGTTTCATTCTTCCTGCTAAATCTCGCCATTATAGAGCGCAAAATATGATATGTCGTTGGAACAATAACTAGGGTTAACAGAGTCGAAGTCAACAGCCCAGAAATAACGACTATCGCCAAAGACCTCGAAATCAATCCAGCATCACTGGACAGGGCTAAAGGCAATAGCGCACCGATCGTTGCCAACGCCGTCATCAAGATTGGGCGAAGACGTGTCTTACCTGCCTCAAGTAAAGCTGCTGTGATCTCCATGCCCTTCTTCTCATTCTGCTTTACCCGTTCCATTAACACAATCGCATTTGTAACAACAATTCCAATTAACATCAAGAACCCAACCAGTGCCGGCATTCCGAGAGCCTGCCCTGTCAGATACAATCCAAGCAATCCACCCGAGAATAAGAAAGGCAAAGATGAAAGAATCGCAATCGGCATGACCATATTTCCAAACGCCACTAGCATCACGATAAACACAAGCACTACGGCAACAGCCATCGCTATAGTCATATTTGTAAATCCTTCATTCATTGCTTGCGCCTGACCAACGGAATAATAGGTGATCCCATCCGGCAAATCTAAGGTTTTCAGCCGCTTTTCGACCTCTGCCTGCACGCCTGAAGAATTATCAGTCGTAATCCGACCCGTAACTTGGACATATTGTTGCTGATTTAACCGGTACAACGCCGAAGGGCTAGGCTGTTTTGAAAGTGTTGCTACTTCGGAAAGAGTCACTTCCTGCCCAATCGGACTCATGATTTTTTGACTCAAAATATCATGAATGGAGTCTCCCGAACCACTATTCAACAACAAATTTACACTTGTCGTTTTCCCTTCAACTTGAATATCTCCAACACGATTACCTGCAATCAGCTCCCTAGCGAAACCGGCCACCATAATCGGGTTCAACCCTTTTTCAGCTGCTTTCTGATCGTCAATCGACAACTGAAGCTGTTCCTTCACTCCAGAAAGATTCGATTGGACATTTTCCAACCCATCAATATCCTTTATTTTATCAACAATCAACTTCCCGGCGGTCTCTAAATTTTGGGCATTGCCACCCTCAACAATCAGCGCCAGCCCGCTTGTTCCGACAATCCCGACAGGAGCGAGTGCCACCTGCATTTGATCGTCCAATTTTTCAACCTTAAATCTGACACTCTTTTCAAAATCATTCGTTTGTTCCTTCGTTACAGCTTCTTTTAAATCGATGGAAAAAACAATATAGTTGCCGTTCGCAATCGTTTGAACATTTTTAATATGATTTTCTTCAGCTAAAATCTTATCTACTTTCATTGCCAGCCCATTTGCCTTTTCCAACGAAGTGCCATCCGGTAATTCCCCTGTTAACCGGTAGGAAACGGCTTTTTCCTGCGGTAAAAAGTTCTGCGGAATCATCGGAACCAAGGCGAGTGACCCGGCAAACATCACCACCGCCAGTACAATCGTCACAGCACGGCGATTTAACACCCAAGACAAAGTATTCTTATAGGCTTTTTCAAACCAAGTTTCCTTCACTTCTTTATGCTTGATCCTTAGTAAAAATAACTTCGCCAATAATGGCACGACCGTCAAAGCTACGATCAATGAAAACGCCAGTGCAACGATGACTGTTATGCCAAATGGCGCAAAGAATCGGCCAATAATTCCTGGTACAAACGAAAGCGGTCCGAACACGGCAATCGTTGTCAGCGTGGAAGAGGTAATCGCTCCACCCACTTCTTTAGCAGCCGTCAATACCATCCGCTCATCCCGTTTAGGACTAATCAGGGTCCTGCGATAAACATTTTCAATGACAACAATTGAGTCATCAATCACCCGGCCGACCGCAACGGCAATCCCAGCGAGGGTCATCATGTTTAAACTATAGTCCAAATACTTCATCGTCACCATCGCGGCCAAAATCGATAATGGAATCGAAAGCACGGCAACAATGGTTGCTCTTATATTCCGCAAAAACAAGAATGTTACAATAACCGCAAACAACGTACCCAGCAATACTTCGCGAAGCATCCCATCAACCGATGTTTTTACTTCCTTGGAAGTGTCATATAATTTGGTTAACGTATAGCCCTCTGGAAGATCTAATTTATCCAATACTTCCTTCGCCTTACCAACCACTTCAACTGTATTGGAGCCTGGCTGTGCCTTCATTTCTACCAAAACAGCTGGCTTTTCATTCAATCGAGTATAGACTTGTTCCTTTTTATTGCTATATGAAACGTAGGCGATCTCCGACAATTTCACGTTCACTAATCCAGCAGAACCTTGGGCCAAAATTTGAATGTCCTCAACAGCTTTTATAGATCCCAGTTTAAAATCAGCCTGCACATTCAAGGTTTTATCATCAACATTGACCTGCCCGGCAGGAAACGAGAACTGATGTGCTAAAAATGTTTGCTTTACGGTCTCATAGGAAATCCCGTACTTCTTCATCTTTTCCGGATCCAGTTTGACGGCCACTTCTTTTTCAGTCTCACCATTTATATCAATGGCCCCTGCCCCGTCTATTCTGGCTAAGGATGGCTTGATGTGTTCATTGATATATTGTGTCAGATCGGATTGATTGGCTGTTTCAGACGAAAGCGCAAACTGAAAAACCGGCATCGCAGAAGGTCCGTCCTTTAGAATTTGAGGTTTATCAGCTCCTTCCGGCAGCTTGATTGAAGCGACAGCTGTTGTCACATCCTTTTCGGCTTCCTCCATATCCTTGCTCATATTAAACTCGAGAATCCCAACAACTACATTGCTGTGTGCTTCAATATAGAGATTATCCAGTTTCTTGATTCCTGACAGCGTAGTTTCCAACGGCTTTCCTATATCCTCTAAACCTTGTTCTGGGGTAGCTCCAACATATGGAACCTGTACGATAATATACGGTATGTCGACATTCGGCATCGACTCCATCTTCATTGTTTTGACGGAATAAATACCACCCACAATCACCATTAACATGGCGATAAAAATAACCCCTGCGTTCTTTAATGAAAATTTAATCCATGACTGCATCACTTTTTTCTCCTTCGTTAACTATTTTTTATCCTTCCCTTTTTGCACGTTTTCTTTTTTCATTATAGGTTTTCCTCCCTTCCCTAACCTCAGGCTGCATATGTAAAATTACCTCCGACTGGAGACTTAGAAATATTTTCTAGCAAGAATTAGTGTAAAGCCCTCGGATAACAACTAAGAATGCAGATGGTCTTTTTAAAAGTCATATGCATTTCGGAATGATTCATATGATTAGAGAGGATTTTAATAAAATAGATTCATATCTGGCTCATTGGGCTGCTAAATAATAAAAGCAACTCCTTCAAAAATGGAGTTGCTTTACTAGTAACAATAAGGAAATCGGACTCCCTCGCCTTTTATTGGAGAAAGGAAACAAAAGCGCAAGCGCCTTTCCATCGACGTACAAACTTCAGGGCCTTCGACTGAGATAAAGGAAACACGGCGAGGGACGAGCCCATGTTGACTTATCGTAGGGAGAAGGACAAGAAGTTTGCTAGTCGATAGGCGCTGGAGCTGGACAAAAACTTCCCGCCTTGAAAGTTGTCCACAAAGTTCAATTTAATAATTTCCTGGTAAGCAAATAAAAAGGCTGTCAAAAAGCTAGTTTTCACTGACTTTTTGGACAGCCTATTTGTAATCAAACCATTACTTTACAAATATCATTCGTAAACTCAACCGGGTCGTTGATTGGCAAGCCTTCAATTAATAGGGCTTGGTTGTACAGTAAATTTGTATATAGTGATAATTTTTCTTTATCTTTTTCAAACGCGTCTTTTAAGGATTGGAAAACTTCATGATGTTTATTGATTTCCAATACTTTTTCAGCCTGGATATTTTGGTTATCTGGCATGGAATTTAAGATTTTTTCCATTTCAATTGTGACCTCACCATCTGTCGAGAAGCATACAGGATGGGATCTCAATCTTTTGGATGCCCTGACGTCCTTCACCTTATCAGCCAAAATATTTTTCATTTCATTAAAGAGATCTTGATCGGCTTTTTCTTCCGTTTCGGATTTCTCTTCATTATCTGCAGCGTCAATTCCTAAATCACTGCTTGAGACTGATTTGAATTCTTTTTCTTTGTAGTTCATCAACATTTTAATCGCGAACTCATCAATATCTTCTGTAAAATACAAGATTTCATAACCTTTATCCGCTACTAATTCAGTTTGTGGCAGCTTTTCAATTCTTTCATTAGATTCACCAGAAGCATAATAAATATATTTTTGATCTTCAGGCATTCTTGATACATATTCATCCAATGTGACGAGATTTTTCTCTTTGGAAGAATAGAATAGCAATAAATCCTGCAATGTTTCTTTATTCATTCCGAAGTCACTATACACGCCATACTTAAGCTGTCTTCCGAATGATTCATAAAACTTCACATACTTTTCCCGATCATTTTTCAACAGATTTTGCAATTCGCTTTTAATCTTTTTATTAATATTGTTAGCGATTCGCTTTAATTGGCGGTCATGCTGTAAGATTTCCCTTGAGATGTTTAATGAAAGGTCCGGTGAATCGACCATTCCTTTTACAAAGCTAAAGTGATCTGGTAGAAGATCAGCGCATTTATTCATAATCAATACGCCATTTGAATATAACTCTAAGCCCTTTTCATACTCTTTAGAATAATAGTCAAATGGAGTTTTTTCAGGAATATATAAAATCGCGTTGTAACGAATAGCCCCGTCAACACTAGTGTGGATATGAGCTAAAGGTTTGTCATAGCCATAGTGTTTCTCCGAGTAAAAATTCTCATAATCTTCATCTGTGAGCTCACTTTTATTTTTTCTCCAAATCGGCACCATGCTGTTGATGATTTGCTCTTCCTTAACCTCTTCGTATTCATTTTCAGTGCCTTCTTTTAACTTGCTTTCCGTAACATCCATTTTAATTGGATAGCGAATGAAGTCTGAGTATTTCTTGATGATAGATTTTAAACTATACTCTTCTAAGAACTCATCGTACTGCTCTTCTTCGGTATTTTCTTTGATTTTTAATGTGATCTCTGTACCGACCGTTTCTTTTTCAAATGGCTCGATGGTATATCCGTCAGCACCAGAAGAATGCCATTTATATGCTTCATCGCTTCCTAAAGCCTTACTAATGACTGTAACCTCATCAGCGACCATAAAAGCGGAATAAAATCCAACACCAAATTGACCAATAATATCATGGCCATCTTTTATTTCATTTTCAGTTTTAAATGCTAAAGAACCACTCTTAGCAATAATTCCGAGATTCGTTTCTAATTCTTCCTTCGTCATTCCTATACCAGTATCGGTTACTGTTAAAGTTCTGTTTTCTTTATCAGCCTTCACCTTTATGTAGTAACTGTCTTTGTCAAAACTTAACGAATCATCGGTTAGAGCCTTGTAATAAATTTTATCGATGGCATCACTGGAATTCGAAATCAACTCCCTAAGGAAAATTTCCTTTTGAGAATAAATGGAGTTGATCATCATTTCCAATAGCCTTTTAGATTCTGCTTGGAATAGCTTTTTTTCCATGAAAAAGTCTCCTTTCCATCATATGTATTTAATAGACAACTTTATTTTAGCACTCTGCGACGCAGAGTGCTAATGATTAATTAAATAACATATTTAAAAATTGATTGTCAATATTCTAGTCTGCTTTAGTAAACTTCCTTTCAATTTTTACAAATAAAGTGATAAATATTGATATTAACAGTAACCCGAATGGAACGATACTAATTAAATAACGAAAGGTTGCCTCAGGGTTAGGTCCTGGATTTTCGCCACTTTCATAGCCAAAAATTATACCTACAATCAGAAAAGCGAGAGCAGAAATTAACCCGCTGGAACGTGTGATGAAGCCACTTACTGCCGTATAAACCCCTTCTCGTCTTTGGCCAGTTTTTTCAAAATCCATATCGATGATCAAACTGTTGACGATTGGAGGTGTTACGAGAAAGCCCGCCATTCCAAAGCCTACTAAAACCCCTGCAACAATTCCGCTCATTAAATTGGAACCAAACCAAAGCGGCAGTACTGAAATGGCATAAGCAATCATGGACAATCTCCACCCCCGTACTGGATCCATTTTACGAATGAGCCAAAACCAAACAGCAACAAGTGGGATGATAGAAATAAACACGGAAGCTAATAGAATAGTATTTTGAACTTCTGGGATTTTCAATACATACTTTGCGTAAAACGGGATCATAGAACTAAGTAAACCATTAACGGTTTGGGCGAATGAATTTGCCATATTTACTAACCAGAACGGTCTATTTTTTAATGTTTCGCCAAATGACTCTTTTAAACTAAGTTTAGGAGTGTTGGCAGCCTGTTCATTTTCTTTAACATACATTAAAAATAGAAGCATAAAAATAGCAAATACAATTGCATATATAATCGACATTTTGCTAAATCCCATCGTCGTAAACAAAATAGGAGTTAATGCTGTGCCAATGAGGAGTGCAACAATTTGAAAACCTTGTTGAATGGCAGAGGCTTTTGCACGAATTCTATCTCCTCTGAATAGTTCAGGAAAAAGCGCACCGTAGTTTACCCAAATAACTGTCGCTACCGCTTCGTACAGAACTAGGGCAATCAAAAACCAAGTAAAAAGCCCCATCTCTGATATATCTTTTGGCGGTGAGAATATCATGATGAAAGTTAACATAAAAAATGGTATGGCTCCAAAAATCCACGGCCTTCTCCGACCATACTTTGTCTTGGTTCGATCGGACCAATATCCAAATAAGGGCTGGTTAACCGCATCCCAAATCATAAAAATTGTACGTGCTAATGTTGCTAATCCTATTCCCAATCCTAATTTGTCAACATAATAGTAACTATAAAAAGAGCTAAAAGCTTGACTAGGAATCATCATAGCCAACATACCAAACGCATACATCATCGGGGAGTTAACAAGACTTTTTTTCATATAAGCGCCTCCATTTAAACCTACTTTTCTACTAGTATTCATAGATATCCCGCCACATGACAAACTCACTTGGTACTGAATATTCAAATTAATTTTACAATAAAAAAAGCTAAGGAAACAGGTTATTTCCTTAGCTTTTACGAAGTATATCAACATTAAATTCTATTCTAAACTAACTCTTTTCTTACATGTTTTCTTTATAATTGATCTACCACAATATGAATAATAAGCAATACCGTCACAACACGTAAAACTGGCTTAACATATTGTGGTTTCAGCTTTTCAGCAATCCGAACGCCAATTTGAGCACCTGACAAAGAGCCGAGTAGAAGTGCGATCGTAAATGGCCAAATGATTTTTCCAGCTGCGATATATGAAATGGCTGCTCCGAAGCAACTCGAAAAAGTCGCGAGGCGCACAAGTCCAACAGCTCGGATATAGGAAATTTTCAAGTAACTAAATAAGTAAAACATTAAGGTTCCTTGGCCAGGGCCAAAAAGTCCGTCATATATTCCAATACCATAAAGGCCTGGGACACTAAATCTATTCATCTTTAAAGGATTTTCTCCTGTAAAACTGCCCTTTCCTTTAAAAGAAGTGACAAAAGCAAATATTAATAGGATGATAGCGATGATGTACATATGCTCTCCAGATATTTTTGATGCAATATATCCCCCGCTCAATCCACCGCCAAGACTGACTGGAATGATCCAAAACGACTCTTTTAAGGATATTTCTTTCTTTTTATATAGATGAAAAAAACTAGAGAACGAACTTATCGTGTTTGATACTTTGTTGGCGCCGATCGCTGAATGGACAGGCATCCCTAGAATTAACATAGCTGGAAAGCTAATGAATCCTCCCCCGCCTGCTAATGTCCCAACGGTTGTTGCACAAACTCCAATAATAAAAAGCATTATATACTCCATACTCCGCACCTCCTTAATTCATCTTAAGAATAGTACGGATTCCATCATAAGTAAAATTGATATTAATTATAAAAATGTATAAGAATTTCTTATGAAACAAAAAAACCAACTCAAAAATGTTGGCTTATACTTCTTTTACCGTTGCAATATAAGGTAAATTCCTATACTTTTCAGCATAATCTATTCCGTAGCCTACTATGAATTCATCGGGAATGACGAAACCAACATAATCAACTGGCAAGTCAATCTTCCTTCTTTCTGGCTTATCCAATAGAGTGCAAATTTTAATTTGTTTTGGTTTATGCATCATCAAATGATCTCGCAAGAAATGAAGTGTTAGACCGCTATCAATGATATCCTCGACGACAACTACATTCTGATCGGTAATATTCGCATCTAAATCTTTTAATAACCTCACTTTACCCGTCGATTCTGTTTGATCGCTATAGCTGGAAACAGAGATAAAATCGATTTTTATATCTCCTTTCATTTCACGAATCAAATCAGCTGCAAATACGAAAGATCCCTTAAGGACTACAATCAAAAAAATCGGTTCGTGATTAAAGTCCTGTTCTATTTCTACTGCTAATTCTTTTACTCTTTGTCTGATTTCCGCATCGGAGATCATGACATTGTTGATTTCATAAGGCATAAATGAGAACCTACTTTCTAGTAAGATGTGTAATCAGCCTCTGCTCATTTTCACGTGCGTCATCTATATGAAAGGCATGGGAAGATTTATCGGACCAAAGCAGTTGCTTTCCTTCTGGGGCATCCAACTGCTCGTAATATCTTTGAATCAATTCCGGCATCACATGCTTTTCCTTACCACCGTGAATAAACAGGACAGGCAATTGGAGTAAAGGCACTTCCTTAAAAAAGTCAAACGTATTAATATCCTCTAACATTTTCTCCGAATAAGACAGTTTGAAGCCTCTTACAAGAGAATTGTAAATATCTATAAATGAATAGTCTTTCGATCTTAGCATAATTTTAAGACCTGAAAAAAAGGTAGCGGATTTTTTATCGCCTGCATCATAAAACATCGATTTGTACTTGAATTGCCATTTTCGAATTTTAGCCCACTGCTCGAAACCTTCTAGATATGGTGGAGCACCGACTTCAGTAAGCTCTCGCAATGCTTTTTTATCATTATTTTCTTTTGCCGTTTTGAGTAACCATTTATAACTAAGTTTATCATTTTCAACCCAGCTCGGAATTTGTGAGAAACCAGTATAAGTGTAATATTTATCCGGGTGTTGAGAAGCAAGTGGCAAACCAATTACTGTTCCCCATGAATGAGCGACGAGATGAATTTTTTCTTTTTTAAAACGGTTACGCAAATATTCCGTCACTTCAAGTCCGTCACTTATAAATTGTTTTAGATGCATCGTCTCTTTTGGAATATCTTTGGAATACGACTTTCCCGTTCCACGCTGATCCCAAAAAACAACGGTGAAATGTTTAATGAGTTCTTTTGTCGTTGTAACTAACGCATAGTCTAAACCCCTGTTCGCAACACCGGGCACCGGCATGCTTGGTCCACCGTGAATAAAAAGCAGCACTGGATTTTTCGGATTTTCCGATTGTATTAAAATGCTTTGTTTTACCCCACCAATCATAATACTTTCTAAACTACTGATTCCCGACTCCGAAATCTTAAAATCTTCCTTTGAAAATTTCATATGACACCCCTAAATTTAATCATTCTTTTTATTTTTTGATTTTATGGACAAAAAACTCGACATGGTCGTGCAATAGTTCTTCTAATTCTGAAGTATCTTTACCCTCGAATTGTAAAATTTGATATTGAGTAATCATCGAAAATACAGGATATTGATATTCAACAGCAAGCAGCCGAGGAGGATATTCCTGGATGTACCCTAAATCTATGTATTTTGCAAAAACCACTTCGATAAATTTAATATTATCTTCGTACAAATCATTTAAAATAATCGACCTTGCTCTTGGATGATTAAACTGTTCCGTACTTAATATCCGGGATATCCTAGACATTTTAGGATTATCACATATATAAGATTTAAAATTTTGGAGACCTTGTTGTAAAAACTGCTCGGGAGTCGTTTGTTCCAAGATTTGATCCAGTATATCTAGTGGCGGACAGACCTTTCCGATTTCTTGTTGAAAGATAGAAAAAATACTATCGAGCAGTTCATCTTTATTTTTAAAATGATAGTATAAAGAACTCTCTTTAATCCCCACTTCCCTCGTAATGTCCCGTATCGACACTGCGCTAAAGCTAGACTTGGAAAATAAATCAATAGCGATATTTAATATTTTTTCTTTAGTTGAAATTTTATTTTCCATATTTTCACTCCTACAAATTAATTCTAACGAACGTTAGATAGAAAGTCCATACTTTTTTCCAACATTTTTTATTTACAAATGAATATTCTTCCCATAAAATTAATAATGTGAATTGAGAGTGATTATCATTTGCATTGAGGTGTATGCAATGGTTCTATCTGAAATACAGGTAGGAAAAAAAGTTCGGATCAAAAATACTGACTCTGTAAACGAGCTCGTTCAGCGTCGTTTATTAGATCTGGGAATTATGGAAGGGTCGGTCCTAAAAATAAAGCGCATTTTACCTTTAGGGGGACCAATTACAATCGAAGCAAGAGGACAATTAATAGGAATTCGCCGGAGCGAAGCTAAAAAGATTCGGGTGGAAAGCGTATCAACACAGTAGCATTATTTGGAAATCCTAATACCGGAAAAACATCCTTATTTAATAAACTGACTGGTTCATATGAATATGTGGGAAATTGGACTGGTGTTACGGTTGAGAAAAAGATTGGCATTTTAAAGAGTAAGAATGGACAATTAGTCGATTTGCCTGGTGTTTACTCTCTTAATCCCTTATCGAAAGATGAAGGTGTTGCCACTCATTATCTTTTATATGATGAAGTTTATACCATTTTAAATATAGTTGATGCTTCTCAATTAGAAAGAAATCTTTACTTAACGATACAATTATTAGAATATGGAAAACCGCTTGTGATTGGATTAAATATGGTCGATGTTGCAAAGGCAAGGGGCATTGAAATTGATCTCCATCTTTTATCTGAACGGCTCAGTTGTACGGTTGTTCCTATTGTTGCACGTTCTGGAGAAGGCTGCGACGAATTAGTTTCAACCCTATCTACACCCGCAAAATCACAGGCACCCCTTATAATTAATTACGGAAACGTGATGGAGGAATCGATTCAGCATATTATTTCATTGCTTCCTAAGAATGAAAATCTGCCTCCTAAAAGATGGTTAGCTCTTCAATTTTTTGAAGGAAATAAGCTAGTTCGAGATCTTATATTACAATATATCCCTGAATCGATTGCCAATGAAATATACGAAACTACGGAACGTCAAGTTCAAGCTGAAACTAAAGCAAAATCGATCGCCCAACATATTCGTACGATTCGCGGGAACTACATTCAATCTCTTTTATTATGCTGTGTTAACAATACGAAAAAAATAGAGTATACGATGACAGACCGTATCGATCAAATCGTTACAAATAAAGTACTAGGTCTTCCTATTTTTTTACTATTTACGTACCTTATCTTTAAGCTGACGTTTGATTGGATCGGAACTCCGCTATCAGATGGATTGGATGCGTTTATTACAGGTCCGCTAACGGATACGCTGAACAATTTACTTGTGATGGCAGGAGCTACTGAGTTTATCCGTGCGTTGATTTTACAAGGGATCATTGCTGGTGTCGGCGGCGTTCTCGTTTTTGTCCCACAAATCTTTATGCTTTTCTTTATGATTTCGTTTATTGAGGATTCGGGCTATATGGCTCGTGTGGCGATGGTCATGGATAAAATAATGGAGAGCATTGGCTTAAATGGGAAAGCGTTCATTCCGATGATTATCGGGTTTGGCTGCAACGTTCCGGGAATCATGGCAGCCAGAACAATCGAACAACCGAAAGAACGGCTACTCACGATTATATTAAATCCATTAATGTCTTGCTCTGCCCGATTAACTGTCTATAGTTTATTTGTCGGAGCCTTTTTCAAACAAAACCAAGCCCTAATTGTTCTATCATTATATTTATTAGGTGTAATCCTTGCTCTGACTTTAGCGAAGATTTTTTCTTCGACTATTTTAAAACAAGAAAGTTCGTTTTTTGTAATCGAATTACCTCCATATCGCATTCCGCAGTTCAAAACTTTATTGCAAAGTACGTGGGAAAAAGGAAAAGGATTTGTTCGTAAAGCGGGGACATTTATTTTTGGTGGTTCTGTTATTATTTGGCTCTTAACGTATGCAGGACCAGGTGGTTTGAATGTTTCGATGGACGATAGCTTCCTTGCCATGATTGGTGGAGTGATAGCTCCAATTCTCCATCCGCTCGGATTCGGAAACTGGCAAGCAGGAGCAGCTTTACTCACCGGATTTTTAGCAAAAGAAGTTGTCGTCTCGACGATGAACATCATATACGTTGCACCCGACATGTCAACATTGCAAGGCGTAATGGCGGACTATTTCACACCGCTTTCTGCCTATAGTTTTCTCGCTTTTATTTTGCTATATGTGCCATGCTTGGCGACAGTCGCCGCGATAAAAAAAGAAACAGCGTCAGCTAAATGGACATGGTTCTCAGTTGTTTATGCCCTTGTCATTGCTTATTTGGTTTCAATTGTTATCTATCAAGGCGGTCATCTATTTGGCCTTCATTAATTTGAAAGAAGGGAAATGTAATGATCATCAGCATCCTTCTCGGCGTTCTTATTTTCGGCTACGCCATTTTTACGATATACCGATTTGTAAAGAGAAGCAAAATGGGAAAATGCGCAGGCTGTGAATTGAGTAAACATTGTCCTGGTGCTTGTTCAACAAGTAGTCAATTAAACGTAAAAAATCCAATTAACTAACAAAGTTAATTGGATTTTTTGTTTATACACCAGCTATATTCTCTCCACTACTTGTGGGTAAACGATAGCTCCCTTTCTTAGGAAAGAGAAAGAAAAACATAGTCCCTACGGAAATAATACATCCCATCATCCAGAACAGAAATTGAGGACCTTGATAATCTACTACTAGCCCTCCAATGACATTTCCCGCAATTCCTGCAAGTCCCCCGGCAGCCGCAAACATGGTTTGGGCGGTTGCCTTCGCATCTCTTGGCGCCATTAAATTGACAATCTCAACGACTGAACTGAAGTAAAAGGCAAAAGCAATTCCATCAAGAGCTTGCAAAGATAAAACGACACCAACTGGAGGGGCGAATCCCATAATAATGTACTTAATTGCATACGCAATCGTTCCAAGAATAAGCATAGGAAACAAACCAATGCGCCGAATGAGCTTTGCAGATAACCAGAATAATGGGATTTCAACGACTGCCGCAATTGTAAAATTCCAACCGACGAGATCGACTGGATAATTCAATTTTTGAAAATAAATAGGCAAATAACTAAAGTTCATCGTAACAGTTCCTGAAATCACCATCGTAATGACTAAGAAAAATATAAAATTTCGGTTACTAAATAAGGCACCTACCCCTTCTTTTCCTAGTACTTCCGCCTTCTTCGGCCGCTCCATTTTTGGAAAAGTAAACATGAGCAAAAACATGATGACGGCAAAAATCGCGAATGCCACAAAACTATATTGATAGCCAATCGCATTATAAACATAGCCTGCAATGACCGTCACGAACGCGAATCCGAGCGCTCCCCATAAACGAACCTGTCCATAAGTGAACCCAAATGATGGGCCCTTTTCAACAGCAATAGCATCGACAATCGTTCCAGCAGGAGTATTGATAAAAGAAAAGACAATTGCGGTAATAATCATAGGTATAAATGATTCACTAAAAATATAACCGAATGCCACAATGGCCGATAAAAAGGTGGAAACCTTTAATAGCTTCCGATAATCTTTGGCAGCGTCGTTAATAAGACCGAATACCGGCTGTGCAATGATCCCCGTCAACGAGCCCGCACCAAGAATCACTCCGATTGTCGAAGCGTCAAAACCCCTTTCAGTTAAAAACAAACTCATAAACGGCATAAAGCTTCCCATGCCGAGATATAAAAATAAGTAAAACATTGATATTTTAAGTTTCACTGGACACCATCCATTCCAAAATCAATCCGTATCCGTTTACATATCTTGCCTTGACGTTCTTACCTTTTTCACTACGAAAATATAATAAAAAAAGCGGAAATTTTTAAAAAATAAAGGACATTCGAGTATTAGTAAAGAAGACAATTATAGATATGAAAACACACACCTAGCCATTATAGCCTCACCTATAACTATTTTACCACTTTTATAATAAGCTTGATTACAAGAATTTTTTAAAGGGGGATATTTACTTGCAAAAACTTGAATCCAAAACGCTTAAGACACATGACCACAGAAAAGTCTACGGAGATATATATCAACTAAAGCCTCAAAAAACAGTTATTCAATTATTACCAGAATTAAAGTACGTATCACAAAGTATGGTCACTTCCTATGATATGAATTGGGATGGAAGGCCTGAGCCGAAAGATGATAAATGGCTTGCTTGGAAGGTTGTTAATCAAATCAAGCAGATAACGAAAAAAGAGCTAGAATACAAATTTAAGTTAATGCCTCCGGAAATTATTTGGCATAAAGCAGCCGAAAATGATAAATGGGTCGTTGACCAAATGATGCTTGTGGCAGATTGTGTTACAGAAGAAATGTTTGATAGGGCGATAGAACATGTGAAAAAGAATTTACGAGTAAAAGAGCTTCCTTCTATTACTTTTAGGAATAACGGTCCTACTTTATGTGCACAAAGACTTCATGTCGGCCATTACAAAAATACGAAGGAAACACTTCAAATAATAAAAGAGGATTTAGAGGTAGAAGGGTACCAAATGAAAGGAGTCCATCGAGAAATCTATTTACTCCCTGCCATGGGCTGTTATCCGCCAGAAAAATGTAAAACGATTGTAAGTGTGGAAATTGAGAAAAAGGAGTAGTAAAAATTGATTGAAAAGATTTTATATAATACTGTTCCTGTGAAAGATATACCAGCATCCATTAAGTGGTATACCGAAGTTTTAGGTTTTGAGTTCATCTGGCATAGCGATGAAGAAAAGCTCGCGCAAGTAAACTTGCCATCTGGACAAATGATTTTTCTATCTGAAACGGACGATGATACAAATGCAAATTTCACAAAAAATGGAGCTACTCGAAGTGTTGTCGGCTTTCAAGCCAAAAATATTGAGCAATTGTACAAGCATTTGAAAAAGCATGGTGCACGAGTCGAGGAAATTGTTCATGATGAAGAAGGAGGATTTAAGTTTCTAGACTTCTATGATTTAGACGGAAACATGTTTAATGTTGAATGTGATGGATGAAATTTTTTTAAAAGGACTGATCTTAATGAATCTAAAAAATCAAAAACAAGAATTGAATATGGCAGACATTTCTACTTCAACTTTTACTTGCATACTTGGACATAAACTCAACTTTGAAAATGTTGATTTATCTGAGACCAAAATAGTAAATGCAAATTTAAGTCGATTAGTCATTAATGATGCTAACCTAAGCGATGTAGAAATTGATGGAGCCCAACTTGGAGGAGCTTTTATTCATAATATCGGCCTTCCACCTGAGGGTCATCCGAATTATGAACCTAATGCTAAACAAAGACCGCTCAAGTTTGAGAACTGCGACCTTAATGGAACTACGATTACAGATTGCAACCTAGAAAACGTTCAGATCAACATGTGTAATTTAAAAGGAATGAAAATTAATGGGATTAGTGTTGAGGAGATGCTAAAAGTGTATTCGGAATCGAAAGTGTAAATCCAATTCCGTTTCTATTATTACAAGTACCTTTATCTATTAGAAATAAAAAGCCATTGGATTGTTGATTAACATCCAATGGCTTCCTGCTTTATTGGAGAACTATTGATCCCTTCGATACAATTCCAAACTCTTGTACCTCGCGGCAAGAATCTTTTTCATTTCTTCACGTCGTTTGTTTCTTGTGGATTCTTGTTTTGCACTATACACATGACGAGCCCAATCTTTTTGATACCCGGGTGTGAGCGTCCGATAAAAAGAAAGTAAATCAGGATTATCTTCTAAATCTTTTTCTATAGCTGGAATCATTTCAATATAATCGTCAACCCGTTGGCTAGCTTTTGAGGAGGTCTGTTTTTTGTTACGGGATTCTTCTTTTAATCCTACAACTGTAAACACTTCATCTAAGCCGACCATACGGGCAAATTTTATATTGCTTTTACCAACATAACCATTTTCGTCTACGCCAATACTAGAAAATATTTCGTCTCGATGAATGAATGTTGGATAAACTTTATTCCCCTTTTTGGGATAAGCCAAAAAGATATAGCCCTTTTTGTTTAAAAAATCCTTTTCAATTACTTTTTGTATGAGCTCTTTAAAAGATTCCATGTCGAGTACAAATGCAAAGATTAGATCATATTTACTTTCCTTAAGTTCTGTATCATAAGGATCGAGCTCTGTTAAATAATCTGCACCTTCGGGTAAATTCAATACCGCTACTTTTTCATACTTTTTTAAGTTTAGTTTTTCTACGATTGTTTTCGTCATCTTTACCACCTAGAGTATTTTCTTTATATAATTCTAAAACGTAAGTTCCAACCACTTACTTATGACTTCTACAAGTTTATCTTTCTTTACTTTAACATCATTCATATCTGTAAATTTCACGATCGCTCTATCATTGGAGACCCACTCCAATAGCCCGTTCGCATCATCTAACAAATATTCTTTCACGTTGTTTTCCTTTACTTTTGCTCCGCAGTGAAAAATCAATCTAAAAAAGCTTTTACCGTGAAGATTAAAGGTCACCCTATCTTCATTCTTATATTGAAAGCTCGGGGCGTTCCATTTTATATGTTCGGTAATTTGTTCATTAGCACTTAAAATAATTGTTCGAACTTCCTCTATTTCTTTTTTTAATGGATGCTCAAGATTGGACAAAAAATCAGCTACTTGCGGAGTGCCAGATTCCTTATTTTTCGCCATAACCATTACTCTCCTTTTAAAAAATTATCCTAACTAAGTTGAGTAAAAAAATGATGGAACAACCACTAGCTTCCACCATGGTATTAATATTAACCTTTAATTCCTTTTCCTCCCCTTGGTGAAAGTGTGGCGATTCTCTCCATTCCGGCAATGATTGGTTTTGCTTGTTGGATTAATGTTTGAGCAGCTTCTAGTGTTAATGATGCCTGATGTGCACTTTCATCACGCCAAACTTCATAAACAAACACGGAATTAGGTTCTTCAGGGGAAATATTCACTAGATAAATTTCACAGTCATCTAAATCCTGCATTGAATCTGCAGCTGTTAGTAATATTTTGACTAATGTCTCACGTTCGCCATCTTTTGCTATAAATTTTCCAAAAAGTGCATATTCACCCACTTACCATTCCTCCTTGTTTCCGTAGCTCTTACAAAAGTTTACGCTTTTAATTCACTTAATATATTTTCTAGGAAAATCCATGAAATTCCTTCCTTTTCCCCCTCACTTACATATTTTCGAAAAAGCAAGAATATGTTTAATAACTGTATAAATCCATTTAAGTACGATGATATTAATGTTAGGTAATTTCAACCATTATGAGGTGGAGAACATGAATTTTTTCGCAAGTGTATTAATTATTATAGGCTTTTTTCTTATTGTAATTGTTCTGTTCGGGCTCATTGTCTCCATTTTATTTTTATTAGTGTTCGACCGAAATCAGAAAATGCATTCCATTTTAAGAAATTATCCTTTTCTTGGCAGGGTTCGATATTTTTTAGAAAAAATTGGTCCGGAATTTCGTCAATATTGGTTTAATAGCGATACAGAAGGAAGGCCTTTTTCCAGGAATGATTATGAACATATCGTTAAAAGCGCGAAATATAAACGTGATGTAGTAGGATTCGGTTCTAAACGTGATTTTGAAGAAGAAGGTTATTATGTTCGAAATGACATGTTCCCAATGCTTAACGAAGAAATGAAGATGGATGAAAACACACTTGCGCTAACAAAAAGATATTTATTAATCAAAGACCCTCTCTTTACCCAAAGAGAGGAAAAATGGGAAGAGGATGAATCGTCCGCTTATTTATTACATAATGACGATGCGGTTGTCATTGGTCCAAATACTGAGCACCCATTTGTACTCAAAGGACTTATTGGAATGTCTGCGATGAGCTATGGAGCTCTAGGAAAAAATGCTATAACCGCATTATCAAAAGGATTGGCCATTGCGAAAGGAACCTGGATGAATACAGGTGAAGGCGGATTATCTCCCTATCATTTGGAGGGTGGGGTTGATATCATTATGCAAATTGGACCGGCTTTATTCGGAATTAGAGATGGAAACGGAGATCTAGACTGGGACGAATTAAAAAGAAAAAGCGAAATTTCTCAAATAAAAGCGTTTGAACTGAAATTAGCCCAAGGAGCAAAAACCCGTGGCGGCCATATAGACGCTGAAAAGGTCAATCCGGAAATTGCAGATATTCGAAAGGTCGTGCCATACAAATCCGTTGATAGCCCGAACCGCTTTCACCAGTTTGATAATGTGCCCGCAATGTGTGACTTTATAGAAAAGATACGTTCTCATACAGGAAAACCAGTTGGAATCAAGATTGTTGTTGGCAGTAACGATAGTGCTGAAGAGCTTGCCAAGTATATGAAAGAAACTGGAAAAGGTCCCGATTTTATTACAGTAGATGGAGGCGAAGGAGGAACAGGAGCTTCGTATCAAGAGCTAATTGATAGCGTAGGCTTACCTCTTAAATCTGCTCTTTCCATCCTTGTATGTACTCTAAAAAAATATGGCGTACGAGATCGTGTGAAAATTATCGCGTCTGGAAAACTTTTTACACCTGACCGAATAGCGGTTGCTCTTGCAATGGGAGCTGATTTAATTAATATCGCACGTGGATTTATGATTTCTGTTGGCTGCATTCAAACATTAAAATGCCAATCGAATACATGTCCTGTCGGAGTCGCTACGACCGATCCTGATTTACAGAAGGCTTTGGTGATTGATGAAAAAAAATATCGTGTTGCAAATTATTTGATCACATTACGAAAAGGATTATTCCGGATTTCTGCAGCTGCAGGATTAGATTCACCTGTCCACTTTTCCCCTAAAAATATTATGTATAAAGATGATAAGGGAATTGTCTATTCTTTAGAGAGCATTTTGAAAGACATTCAAAAACAAATTGTGTGAGTGCCAGCATCGAAACAATACCGAACAATTAGAATTGTCTAAATGCCTGGTCCTACATAGAAGGAAACTATTTATCAATACGGGCTAGATAGTGCGAAAATAGAGGCTTTATTATTGACGCACAGTTTCAACAGCTTGAAAGAACCGCTGTCAGCGATTCTTTCAAGCACTCTCCTACATTAAGCTCTTTTCCAGTTCCCGTCGACATGCACGCCCGCATCTGCCAAAAGATTCAAAACTGGGCATCTTCTTTCCACTTCAGCTTTCAACGCTTCTATTCTCTCTTCGCTTTCTTCTGTGTTGAACACGACATCGAATTGAACTGATTGGAAATGGGGAGAAACACCTTCCACTCCTTGCAAACCGCGGAGATCCAGCGTTCCTTCGTTCTTGAAATCAACACCAGAATAAGAAAAGTTCTGTTCTTTTGCAATCAATGCAATCATGACAGAAGCACAGCTTGATAGTCCTGCAAGTACCAATTCCACCGGAGTTGGTCCTTCATCTGTGCCGCCAAAATTTACTGGTTCATCAACCGTGATTTTTTCAAAATCCCTGATTGTAATTGACGTTTGCAAACCGTGGTTCCATTTTCCTTCTGTTCCCACTTTCAACAATTGAGCTGTTGCCATTTAAAAACACTCCATTTCATTTTTAATAGTACTTTTTTGTTTTACTCCGTATGAAGTTTCTTGTAGCCTATAGCTGCTTTTCTCCGTTCCTTCAACTCTTTTATTCCCCGATATACAAGAAAAAGACCTCTTTACAATAAGAGGTCTCTGCTTTTAATAAGTGATTTAAGCTTAACCTCTTATATATCAGACTTAAAAAAATCTGCTGGAATTGGCACCGTTTGAATAAAAATATTATTCAATGGTTGCCGAGGCTTCACTGGGCCAGTCCCTCCGCCTCTCTTCATAAGAGTTATGAAATATGAAATTTTGATATGAACATTATTTTATTCTGAAAAATCCCAATTGTCAATTGAATTTTTTATTTTTTGTAAATGAATTTCATCTTCTCCGTTTCCTTCACTTACACATAAATTTCAGCAAACAAGAATAGGTCGTATGCAAACTAATTCACGTTGCGGAAAAGGTTATTCCATATTTCAGTAGCAGCTGGACAGGATTCACCGTTCTTTTTTCTCCTAAAAACGCTATGTATAAAGATGATAAAGGTGTTGTCCTTTCTTTAGAGAGCATTTTGAAAAACATTCAAAATCAAATTGAAGTAAGTTGAAAAACGAAAAGGGTGACTAATTAATCTATTAGACACCCTTAAAATTACTTCATAATTACCTTCATTAACAAATCTACCTCGTGAATCCAGTAATTTTCATCTGTTTGTGCTTCTTGTAACATTAGTCCAGTGATAATAGAGAAGTAACAAAACAATAGCTTATTAGGGGCACCTTCGCAAAATTGTCCCATCTCTTGCCCTTCGATAAATAATGGAATTAGTAGTTGGATTGGATTTTCCTTAGAAAATTGTTCTAGCAATTGCTGCGCCTGCTCAGGAACTTCATCCGATGCTGTTGCCTGCTGGATGAGCATGAAAAATTGCTTATTATTATCCTCAAGCATATTTTTCGTTAAAGTCCTCATTTTTTCTATTGGAGTCCCCGACAAATGATTAATCTGTTCCATTGAATTTTTGGCTTCTTCTAACGCATCTTGAATTAATGTAATGAAAAGTTCTTCTTTTGATTTAAAATATCGATAAGATAAACCCTGACTGATCCCTGCTTCTGCCGCAATCATGCTCATCTTCGTCCCTATAATTCCTCGCCGTGCAAATACTTTTAATGCTGCTTTTTTAATTTGCTCAATCCGTTGTATGTGTAGCAGTTCTAACTGCTGTTCATTTAATGGTGTCATAAGATCATGACCCTCCGTAATTGTAATTCAGCCAATGCTCTTCCCAGAAATAGTTTACTTTTATACTAACCTTTTATCAATGTCTGTCTCTCACTGATCTCCCACAACCGTTTTGCAATATTTCGATCCTTGGCAATTTCCGTTGGACTTTCAATTTTTTTTTCCGCATAGTAAAAACCTGTTTGATGGCTTACTTCTTCTGTTTCTGCTAACCATACCATTGTTTCGGCCCCTTTTTCAGGAGTGCGGGAAAACATTCTCATCACAGCCATCGTCAAGCGTGCCATCTTGCCATTGTTTTGATTGAAATTCGTATCGACTAATCCTGGGTCAAAGCAATAGGTAGTAACCCCTGTGCCTTTTAGCTGTTGACCGAGCTCGGATGTGAAAAATATATTCGCAAGCTTTGACTGTCCATAGCGAAGGGTTGGGCCGCCCATTAACTTTTTCATTGGTTTGTATAGTTGTTCTGCCTGCAAATCATTAAAGTCTATCCCCTTTCTAGCCATTTTATGGCCGTGTGAAGAGGTCGTTATAATTCGAGCAGGGGCACTTTCCTTCAACCGCTCTAGAAGAAGAGTTGTAAGAAGGAACGGTCCTAAATGATTCACAGCCCAAGTCATTTCTTGACCGTCATCTGTAACTTGATGATTCTCAAACAGTGCCCCAGCGTTGTTAATCAGGACATCAACTCTTGGACAATTTGATAAGATCTCCGTTGCTACCTTGCGAATAGATTGCTGCGAAGACATATCCGCTAAGAACACATCAATCACGATCTTCTCCTTCGTTGACCCTTTAATTTGTTTTACTACTTCATTTGCCTTAGCTTCGTTTCGAGCAATGATTCCTAGATTTGCACCCCGATTCGCCAAAATCTTAGCGGCTGCAAGACCAATACCACTTGTTGCACCTGTTATCACTACATATTTTCCTCGTATATTCCATTCAGAATCTGTTAGTCTTTTATCCATTCTAATTCCATCTCCTATCTTTGGATGAATGAATCATTCATTTATAAATTAAACAAATTATATCTCCAATATTTTTTATTGTCTATAGTTTTTTTTAAAAATTTTTTACTTTTTTTCAATCACAAAAGCCAAGCCCTACAAGGCCTGGCTATATTATTCGACATGTTCATGTAATGTTACACTTTCAATATAATTAATGAATCTCCTTAATTCCCTAGCTTGCTCCATACTGATTTCTCCTGACTGATACAACTCATGAATCTTTGAGCGCTCCACGTCCATTACTTTTATACGAAGTTCTTCTTTTTGTTCTTCTATTTTTTCGTTGTAGCGGACAGAAGGCTTTTCTAATTGCTCAATCATTCTTTTATAATCAAGAATCACTGCATAAACGATTTCATTTTTTTCCATGCCTTTTGCGGTCTCTTCTAACGTTTTTAGAGCTGCTTGGAATGCTTTTAACTGAATTTGCTTGGCTAAATGTAATGTAGCACGATCATTTTTTCTTTTATGTGATCTGTAACGTTTTAAACCCCTAATCGCTAATCCAATGAGAAAAGTAAATCTAGATTGGACATTATTCGAAAGAACTTCTTCCCTATGGTTAAGTGATTTTTCGAATGATTCAAAGACCTCTTCGTCCATTCTGTTTTTACCCATAATGTCTTCAATATATTTTCTTTCGGCCTTCAAAGCCAACAATCGTATTTCTGCCATTTTTTGTTGGTCATCAATTGTTTCATCTATTGTCTTTCGTCTTGGATGAATTCGTTGAAACTTGATCTTGTATTCATTCATTAATTCATAAGCAGCCGATTTGTTTTCTTCTTTCATTTCTTGCCGAATAGTTTGAATCGCCGCAAGCAAAATTTTTCTTCTAGCATTCGTTAAATCCTTTTCAGTCGCTTCTGTCGGAGTGTCTTTACTTAAAAGCGGCAAAAATATCGTTGCAACAATTAATGTAAAAAGGATGACGCCGGCAGCTAGAAAAAGAATTAAAGAGCGCTCTGGGAATTCACTTCCATTCATGATGAAGTAAGGAATGGAGAGAACGCCCGCCATTGTGACTGCTCCACGAACACCTGTTAAACTTATAAATAGGCTTGTCTTTAAATTGGGTGTTACGGAGTCATTTAACTTATTGTGACGATAAGTAGAATACGCAAATAAATAAGACCACATAAAACGAATGCCTAATATAACAAAACCAATCAAAATAACGTATAGAACGGCTAAGCCATTACCTATATCCGGATTCTCGACAGTGGCCGCCATTGAAGAAGGAATATTTAGACCTAATAAAATAAATACGATTCCGTTTAAAACAAAAAGTACTATCGTCCAGATATTTTCGGTAAGGACCTGTTCTTCAGCGTTCATCGTTTCTGTCCGCTCTCTAATTAGAGTATGTACAATCCCCCCCATAACAACAGCAATTACTCCGGAGGCATGAAAAAATTCTTCTGCTATCATATAAATTAGGAATGGAGCGATAATTTGCAGTAATGAGTGGAATGTCACATCATGAATCCCTTGTTTTCGAAGCGTAAAACGGATCCACATGATGAGCAAACTAAGAATGACGCCAAATAGAGCACCTGCTAAAAACATGTATATAAAATCAACCGTAGCTTTTGATAATGAAAAATAACCCGTCACAACCGCCGCCACAGCATAGTTAAATGCTACTAATCCGGAAGCATCATTGATTAAAGACTCGCCTCGAACGAGATTTAATACCCTCTCTGGAATATGAATTCGTTTCGCAATACCATTAACTGCTACGGGATCTGTCGGCGATAAAATAGCGGCTAAAGCAAAAGAAGCAGCAAGCGGAATACTAGGAATCAACCAATGAATAAAAAGACCACCGCCAATGGTTGTTAAAAGCACAAGGACAATAGCGTTGCCAAAGATAGGAGCTCTCATTTTCCACAATTCCTCGCGGGGATAATGCCTGCCATCGTTATATAGTAGCGGGGCTACAAATAATAGTAAAAACCATTCTGTTTCAATGGTGAAAGACAGATCCTTTAAGAAAAATGCGAGTATTATTCCAAAAGCAATTTGCGTTAAGGCAGTAGGAATGAAAGGGATATAATGGCTGATGACATTCGATATTAATACGCAAACTAGCAATAATAGAACGATGACTAATATTTCCACTTTCCCACTCCTTTCTGAGGAAGTTTCTATACTATGTATACCCAACTTAACAAAACCCTTCCTAAAAATTTTTCAGGAAGGGTAAACTAATATTTATTATTTTATTTCAAATAGCGGCAGATATTCCAAATAAACGATATCCTCTCGATCTTTTGCATCACCTTCAGCGAGAATAGCGGCTTTAGCAGCAACAATAGCACCCGCTTCTTCCACCAGCTGTTCCAAGGCACGAAGCGATTCTCCTGTACTAATTACATCATCAACTAATGCTACGCGTTTTCCTTTTATATACTCTGCATCTGTACCATCAAGGCATAGCAACTGCTCTTTTTGAGTCGTAATAGAAGTAACTTTGTTAACGAGAGGTGCATCCATATAAGGTTTCACGTTTTTTCGAGCTACGATATAGCGGGACATTCCAAGTTGCTTTGACAGTTCATAAACAAATGGGATTCCCTTCGCTTCTGCGGTAACAAGTACATCAACCTCTGGTAATTTTGCTGCTAGTAGTGGTGCTGATTTGCTAACAATTTCAGTATCGCCGAGAATGACAAAGCTCGCTATGCTCAAGGTATCTGAAATAGGTATAATAGGTAATTCCCGTGTCACGTCTCCGATTTGTAAAGTATATGTTTTCATTTAAAATCCTCCATCAAAATCCGAATACGTTCATTAAAAATTGTACAACTACGCCTGAAAGCATGCCAAGAAACGGGTCCGTAATAGCTGTAACAATCATTGTGATAGCACCGATAATTCCTGAGCCCGCTCCTTCTCCCGTTAACGCAGTAATCGCATTACCCGGAAGTGTGACGATAGCACCTAACACAAAAAGGAAGCCTGCTATGGAAGCGCTCGGTACAAACTTTCCAATTTTCGGCAACAAACCTGTTAATAATATGACGGCCATCAGTACCATCATCAATACACCTGACCAAACAGCATGAGGAGCACTTGATGTAGCGGAAATAATAATTTCTACTGGTGCCCCGCCAAAAAAGGAAGAAACCATATCAGCGAAACTGCTAATAACTGTAAGCACATCAACATTAACGGCTTTGTTGGCAATTTCACCATTGATTTTACCAAAAGCAATGTTTGCCCCAATATTCAAGCAAACCATTGCTAGAGCACCACGTATTACGCTGGGATTCATAACCAATTTCTGACGAATAAAGCCATCTTTTATTGATTCCTGTTTCACCGTAGATTCAATCTTATTTTTTGAAAAAAAGTAACGAACGATACTTGAAACTATGACAGAAGCTGTAATGGTATACACTAAATCCTTCGTGGCAAAATAAACAATCAGTGCGCTTGCCATCGAAGTAGTTCCACTAATTTTATCGCTCTTTGCCATGTCCCAAGATACTTTTGAAAGCATAATTCCGACTCCGGCCATCATCCCTGTTGTAATGACGGGTCCAATCCAAGTGATCAAAGACTCTAGAAACCCAAAAAGGCCGATTATGAGCAGAATGGCTCCGCCAAAAAAGATCATCGATAATCTTTCGCGCATACTTCTACCCATTGTACCAGCCAATGTAATCGTCTCTGCTTGATATGAAATTACTGCAACATTACTTGTTGCGGCATTCCCAACTGCACCAATTAAAAATGCGGCGGCGGTCGGAATGGTTGCAAATCCAAAAGTCATTGCTAATAAACCTTGCGGGAGTCCATTTAACACTCCACTTAATGCAGCCAAAATATCCTTCCAAATTTCCATGTTGATCCCCTCTCATCACACCATCACTACGGAATACAACTCATATGAGAAGTATAGATGAATGGGACTTTTAGAAAAGAGCAAGCTCGTCGTATGAGCTACAGGGACTCACAATAAATGACGAAGACACGATAATCGGTGGCGCATTCTCATAAGGAAAGTCTCGTAGTTTACGAGTCTATACAGCTTGTACTAGTCTATAAAAAGTCGTTATAAAAGAAATGAGAGAACATCCTGATAGATGAAATCATGTCCTTTTATCCATAGAAGAGCAATTATGGTTGCTCCGTAGAAACTCCTAAACCAGATTATTAGGATTATATGGATGGGTGTTTGTTGTATTTTTTTTGGCAAAATAAAAATATCACAAAAAAAAGACATGTACAATCATTTTTTTAGGCATTGACACAACTGGCCGGTCCTAATATGTAAATTACATTGAAATTTTATAGACTACTTTGCAAATACGTTCTTCCACTTCTCTGTGTGCACCTACTAGATGGGTATCCTCAGGGAAGCAAATAAGGGCATAACCTTTTTGTAAATAACCGCAAAATTTATTGTCTGATACAACATCACCAAAGAAAATATCACTTTCTTGATCGTATTCCGTTATGTTCGTTAGTTCTTGAACATTTGCAACCTCTACATACTCCATTCCCTCTAAAACAATATGAATATCAATATATTTTTTGTGTGCCTCATATCTTTTTTCATCCAAAACAGTGGTTGTAAATGCGATTTTATTTTTTTGATAATCATCCGATACATTCTCATCTTCTATTAGACCTTCAGTAATATCTTGAATGGCACTATTTAATTTTTGATTGTTAAAAATATACCGCCCTAAGTTCTCTAACTTATCGTATATCATGCTAGCATTTCCTCTCTAAAACAATTTCTAAGTAATTGATGATGTTTAAATAAAATTACACCATTAAACCGTGCAAACCACCTAACAGGGTAAAGATAACAAGATGATCACCAATAGCAATGATGAATGATTTTTTATTTATTAAGCCAAACAGTGTGTTTTTCAAATAAACAAGTGAAATGATCAAACCTACCATAAAGCCTATTGTTAAACCTTCTACAATACCTGATCCAGATGCTTGGACAATGGTGGCCATAAAAAATGAACTGATAAACGCTATGATAACTGAAACAACATACTTAACTGGACCACTGTCTTGATTTCCTTTTTTGTTAGAAAGTAAAATTGAATAATAAACCGCTCCATATATCATATACAAGAATCCGCCAATAATAATCGCTATGTAATTTAATCCATTCCAATCAATTAACATGTACACCCTCCTAATTTATTTAGCTTCCTTTAATGTCTCCATTCGTCATTAATCCTCAATTCGGAAATGCTGATACCTTTGTAGGTTTTATATACGAACTTTGGAAACACCATTGTTATTCCTCATGATTTTCAGTATAGCTGTTAACCATAATGTCTTCTACTAAAAATTTCACCTATAAGTTAAGTTTTTTTCCTATTTGCTCGGAAATTGATGCTCAATCCTTATCATCAAAAAATTCATGTTCTAAAGTAATATTCTTTGTAATAGATAGCACTCCGAAAGAAAACTGCTTTTGTCTACGCTTATCTGTAGGAGAACCTGGATTAAAAAGTGTTATGTTACCTACCTTCTTCATTAATGGTATATGGGAATGCCCGAAAATCAGAAGATCAATCTGTTCATCCTTAAATATTTCCAAAGCCCTTCTCTCGGTTGTTTTTCCTTTCCCATCGCCATGTGTTAATCCGATTGTGATCGATCCTAATGTTAAAATCTTCTTTTTACCGAAGAAATTTTGTAAATCCTCACCATCTATATTCCCTGCCACACCTTCTATTGGAGCATATTCTCTCAATTTTTCATATACCTCGAATGTTTGCCAGTCACCTGCATGAATGATCAAATCGGCATTTTCAAGCTCTTCGACTAATCTTACAGGAAGTTTTTTTGCCATCCTTGGCATATGGGTGTCAGCTGTAATAACAATTTTCAATTTTATCACCCCACTTTTTTAAGTTTGTTCTTTATAGCATTTGTAATTAGCGAAATATTTTTTCGTAAAATAGATTCTTAATTACTCACTCTTACTCTACTGTATACTTAACATAAAGAAAATCCTTTCCCCGATTGGAAAGGATTTTTGCCTATATGCCTAAACGATTTGTCGGTCCCAGTGGCGATGTATTGAAATGGCTTCGACCAAATCATGAGCCAATTGATGAATATTATCGCTTGTCACTACTCCTGGGCTGTTCAGCATTTTTTCTTTAAAGAATTTTGTTCCTTCATGTGTAGCACCTATCGACTTATAATGTTTAAACGCTTCTTCAATAAAATAGGTAACATCCTGACTAAACTTTACGTTTTCTCCATATCCTCCAACGATATATAAAGCGTCCAATAAAACTGGATCAGTAGTTAAAAAGGTTTGATCAACCATCAATTCTGTCCCATCAGAGGCCTTCAAAGTTCCGAATTTTTCACTTATTATCTCGATTTGTATACCTGCTGCTTTTAAAACATCTAATACAGCCATTGTTTCGGTCCCGCTAAAATCTTTCCCAATGATTACACCCACTTTACGAGTATAAGGTGTTTTCTTTGTATTTAATTGGCTTAATGCTGGTGATGACTTTGTTATATTCGATTTTTTAGCTCCTGGAGGTGTTACACCAATCGCATCGGCAACCGCTGCTGCCATTTCAGCGTTAACATTGGAAAACATATCGACTACTTGTTGGCGGACAGAAAAGCTCATTACTTTTCCTAACTCGAATGAGAATGCATCAATAATATGCATCTGCTCTGGCTGACTCATACTATTCCAAAACATTGTTGCTTGGGAGAAATGATCCTTAAAGCTATCACTTCTTCTCCGCACTTTATGCCCTTCAATTTTTTCCTGATAATGAACAAATCCACCCTCTACACCGCTTACTGGCTTAGGTGTATTGTTTGCCAATGAATTATTATGATAGCTGACTTGACCTTTATTGATCGTTTGACGTCCATATCCATCACGTTGATTGTTATGAAATGGACAGACGGGACGATTGATGGGCAGTTCATGAAAGTTAGGACCGCCAAGGCGAATTAATTGTGTATCAGTATAAGAAAATAATCGACCTTGCAACAAAGGATCGTTTGTAAAATCAATACCCGGTACAATATGACCTGGATGAAAGGCAACTTGTTCGGTTTCCGCAAATACATTATCTACGTTGCGATTTAAGGTCATTTTTCCGATGATTCTCACAGGTATATCTTCTTCTGGCCATATTTTTGTAGGGTCTAGTATATCAAAATCGAATGAAAACTCCTCTGCCTCATCGATGAGTTGGACACCTAATTCAAATTCCACATATTGCCCCATTTCTATCGCTTCCCATAGATCACGTCGGTGAAAATCGGGATCCTTACCCGATATTTTTTGTGCTTCATCCCAGACGAGAGAATGGACACCTAAAACAGGCTTCCAATGGAATTTTACAAAGTGAGCTTTTCCTTGATCATTAACGAATCGGAACGTGTGGACACCGAACCCTTCCATCATCCGAAAACTTCTTGGGATGGCGCGGTCTGACATGTGCCACATGACCATATGGGCTGATTCTTGATTATTTGCGACAAAATCCCAAAACGTATCATGTGCAGATGCAGCCTGAGGCATTTCATTATGCGGTTCAGGTTTTACAGCATGGATTAAATCAGGAAACTTAATTGCATCCTGAATAAAAAAGACTGGAATATTATTACCTACTAGATCGAAATTTCCTTCTTCCGTATAAAATTTTGTAGCAAAGCCACGAACATCCCTAACTGTTTCTGCTGAACCACGTGAACCTGCAACAGTTGAAAAGCGAACAAATACTGGCGTTTTTACTAAAGGATCTTGTAAAAATTTCGCACTTGTATATTCCTTCATAGATTCGTATAATTCAAACTCGCCATGAGCCGCAAAACCGCGAGCATGAACTACTCGTTCCGGTATTCTCTCGTGGTCAAAGTGGGTCATTTTTTCACGGAAATGAAAATCCTCCATTAATGTCGGACCACGTTCACCTGCTTTTAAAGAAAATTCATCCTCCGATAATTTTAGCCCTTGATTGGTCGTCATTTCTTTTCCTTGGTCATTGGAGCGAAACTGTTCCAATTGCTCCTGCTTCTTGTTTTCATTTCCTTTCCTATTTTCGTTCATGATAGACCTCCCAATAGGTATTAAGTAAAACACAGTACAATTTTCTGTTACCCTATTGGAATCGGAGCAAACTAATATTTTAATTCTATATACTAGGTCAAAAATCCATTATTTTCATTTATTGGGGGATGGCTGTTACTATTTTCCGATGCAATTGGGAGAAATATTGTCGATCCAGATGGAATTTCAGCCGGTATTATGGTGATATCGGTGCTCCTTACTTCATGTATTTACTTTTGAAAAAATAAAAATGCACTCTTTAAAAGGTGCATTTTTTATGTTAAGGCTTAGCTATTATGAGCTACTAGCGAATGACAATCCTTTTTCTGCAAGAGCCTGACGAATTTGCTCTATTGCTCTTGGTCCCATTCCGTGCAGCCTCAAAAGTTCCGCTTCTGTAACTTTAGTTAATTGCTCCAGCCGTTCGTACCCAGCACCTGCTAGTGCCCGCCTTGCTGGTTTGGCTATTCCTTTGAGGGAGTCAAATTCATTCATGATTTTCTCCTTCCTTCTTTTATTCATCTTTACCTTTATATTGGATATAGCTTAGAATAATTCCTCTTTGTTTATATGCAAAAAACCCATCGATTCAATTCATCGACGGGTTCTACTATTAAAAATGAGCACGATACATCTCTTCCCAATTTTGAAGAAGTATATTTTCAATCTTTTTATCTCTTTCCGATTTTGCCCTAACAAAAGAATAAAATGATTTTATAAGCATGAGCAATTCCGCGTAGTTAAACGAAAGCGGATTCCAACCATTTAGCCACATTTTTATAATATTAGTAGACATCGTTAAGGAATGAGCTAACGTAAGCATGCTGTTAAGTTTATAATCACGTTTAAAATCGACGTTTGTTGTAGGTTTCGTCATCCAGTGATAGCCTCGAATAATCATTTCGACAGAAAGAGGCGTTAGAGACATGACGAGAAAATGATTGAAGTTATATCCTCCAACGGAATACATGCGCTCTGCAAGTTCATTCAGTTTCATATTTCTTATCGTACCCATGTCATTTATCTCGAAAGGAGTGTCTAACGTGATGGCTTGTGTTAGTGAAAAAAATGGTGGTACGACTCCTTTTGGAGTACCAATATCCGTAATGAAGTGAGCTAATGTTTTCGTGATCGATAAAAATAGATTCGTCCCTCCAAAATTAGGATTATCCAATACAGCCAATTTTCCGCTTTGATCAAATACCGAAATCGTCCCATTCATACAATCCAAAACACCAAAAATCAGTTGCAGCACAGGATCATGTCCTGGTGTTTTCAACCTATGAAGATTGGCGTTCATTTTGATTGGTCCTTCTTCGCTTATAATTCGATCAAAGGCTTTCACATTAACTGCGTCGTACGGCGTTTTCGCCCAGCTTTCTAATTTTCTAATCGCTGCATTATTTTCTGGATTCAAATAAGAATCCATCATTTTGTTAACCCATTTTCCTGCCGCGCTTTTTTGAGACTGAGGAACATATTTATCTGCCGCGCCTGCTGGCATTTTGACAACTAGCAAATCTACTAAAAAACCAACAAGGGCAGCTAGTCCTACTATTGTATAATCCCATTTTGTCCAACGAGTATCTCCAAATTCTTGATAAAATTTATTTTCTATCTCCCTAATTTGTTGGGCTGATAAGAGTTGCTTAATTGGATCAATGTTCAAATCCAATTCATATTTATCCATATATGAATCAATGTTTTTCTCATATTCATCCCAATTTGCACCGTTAACAATCGGAAGCGGCTCAAAGGTTGGAAGTTTGATTTTGGCCATTTCATCACTTGATAATTGAATAGAACCGGATACATTGAAACCCTCTGTATCCAAATCCTTTAGATTGATCCCGAGTGAGGCAAAGAGCTGGTTCATTTGTTCATCTGCCTCATCCAGCTTCGTTTTTAGGGCTGCATTTCCCTCTTTCAATTCACTTCCAACTGCTTGTACATCGCTTAAAGTTTTCGATATTCTTTTTATTTGGTCATCTTGGACAATTAATGCTTTCTCAAATTTTTTCATAGATTAATCCTTTTGCTCCAATACTGCCTGTAAATCAATGCCTTTTTCTTGAAGGGTTTTTAATGCCTTCGTAAAAATACTCAACTCTTTCCCAAGCTTTTCTAGTCTTTGTTTGTTAACTTCTTGTTCAAGAGCAATTTCAACTACTTTCTCTGCAAAGAAATTTACGTCCTCAGCTAAATTGTTAATTGTTTTTTGGTTGTTTTTAATAATCTCTTGGATAAAAAATTCACGTTTCTGCGTTTTCGAACGCTCACTGCCACCTGTCAGCCATTGAATGCCTTTGTATACACCGACTCCAGCAATAACGACAACGCCAATGCCCGTTACCATGGAAGATAATCCGAGAACACCGCCAAGACCAAGTGCAGCCAACCCGGATGTAAGTCCTGCTGCACTCAATCCGACAACACTGCCGCTCATATAGATTGCAGCAATTGGTACACCTACCGAAGCAGCTCTTGCAGACAATTCTTTCGCATTTTTAATGATTTGATCGTCTTTCACTTCTCCGCGCATTATTTTTTCATCATTTTTAATTCCTTGTTCAATGACGGTAATCTGACTTTCATCAATATCATATCGTTCTGCTAGATTAACAATAGACTCAACTTCCAACGCAGGAGTATCAGTTCCTTTCGCCCGATGGACACGAATCATATCTTTAACTAATGAGATTTTCAAAGCATTTTCGCTTCCGCGTGGAATATTAACAATCATTCTTTCTAGCAATTCATCAATAGATAGCGAAGGTTCCGCCACATAAGAACGGATTTGATGACGCAACTCTGCATCAAAGTTCAATTGCGCCATGAGCGTCTGGATTTCAGAAAGCGACTTCGCATCAATTTCATCATTTTCATTCATGACAAATTGGACGATAGCTTTGACGTAGTTTAGTTTTACATCTTCATGCATATCTTCTAAAATCATGATTTTATCTGTTTCATCAATCAAGTCTTGATCCTTCGATTCAATCACCTTTTGTAAAAATAAATATAGTTGCTCGCCATCCACGTATAGATTGTTAACAGCAAAGGTGATCCTTTCATCGCCAACTTCAATATGTAACGTATAGTTAATTTTGTCAGGCTTGTTTTTTCTCGGAACCGCAACCTCTTCCATTTCTACTTTCGTGATCGTATTAAAATTAATATATGTAGGCTTTACAAGAATTTCTTTATAGTAAAATCCCGCCTTTGTAATAAGGAAACCATCCTTTGCACTACCAAAAGTAGTACCATCATAAAGAGCAACGACATTCGTTGCATTGATTCCTTCTCCATATGATTGAAGCGCATTTTGCAGCTTCTTCTCTGGTATGTCCGGCTTCACATAAGCTTTTCCCATTTCTCCTACTAGCTTTGGTGCAAAGTCTGAAATGATGTCGATAAAATTCTGTGTGTCTGTAGATGTTAGTGTCACTTTTTATTCCCCCAAATTTTCAAAAACTTTTATCCCATATTTAGGATAAAACATTCTTTAACTCTGGTAAATGATTGATTGATAAGATAACCTACTTAACCGTTATACTTTGATAAAAACGTGGAAAGTTCCGCATCAGATTGAAATTTAAAGGAATATCCATAGGTAATTGGATTTTTACCGGTATTTTTTCTCAGTAAAGGTATTTATCAATTTTTCCATTATAATTCCCCTTTTAACTGACCAAGTTAGTTATCTAATAAAATACGACCAAAATGTATAATTCCTACTGTCACGGATTATAAGGATCAATCCCCTCTAAATGTTTAAATATTACATTCGGATTGTTTGGCATTTTATATCCTACCGACCATCCTCCGTATTCTTCTTTACTTTTTTCATTTAAGAAATTCGGGTCGGTACGATAGGTCACTATTAGCGCGAATTCCTTTGTATCATAAAAATGTTCGATAGTTGCAATCATTTGATTGATAGCTTCTTGTTGCTCTGGTATATTCAACGGAACTTCAGACCATATTTGAAGTGTACCTGCTTTCAGAATATCACTTTTCCCATTAGGAAAAGATCCATAATCACCACTACCTTTAATAAAGTAACCCTCAAAAGCCATTGTTTTATACGCTCTATTTAGCATATCGTTTTCTCCGATTGACTTAGATTCATCTACAAATTGTTTATTCGTTTTTGAAAGCTCTAAAATCGTATTAATATTGCCAGCATACAATGCATCAGAAACATTTTGGATATACGAATAATCACCTAAACCATATCCAAACGATTGAGGGATAAGGATTTTTTCATCTTGTCCTCCTGTTGACACATCAGAAAAACTAATAAATATAGGTACGGTCGGGAATCTTTTCTTTATTTCTTCCAATATTTCTTCTTCTTTTTTAGTATTTCTGTTTCCACTACCAATATCGAAAACGGCCTGGATAAGCTCTCCTTCATAGAAAACACCAGCTGGTACAAATATACTAATCTCTGGGAATTTGTCGTGTATCTCGTCGATTTCCTGACCAGTCATAATAAACTTCTTCTCGGTAACATTTACATAACCAAAATCCATCAAAGGATAGTGTTCGTGTGCAGCAAATGGATCTTCACTTAAAGGATAGAAGCCACTTATGTCCGCATAAATATCTACTCCCACCTTTTCCGGATTAATTCCGTACGTACGAAACGTCTTTTCATTTATCAAAGAATCATTTTTATTTTCATTCGGTTCATTTACCTGTATGTTAGATTCTTCTCCGCTTCCGATTTCATTTTTATTATCCACTGGTGGATTCCCTGCTAGCTCTTTAAAGGCAAAAGAACCAATTGCGTAGGAACCTATAACAAATACCATTACGGTCAAAATGGCAGGGACCATTTTATTGAAGGGATTATTTGAAGCACGAATTTCTCTTTTATTTAAACGTTGCAATATTCTTTTTTTGCTATCTTCGTTAAATGGGTTATTCTCAAAGACTTCATGTTCTAACGATTCTTTAATCCAATTGTTAGACTTGTCCATAGTATTCATTACCCCCTTCAAGCTTTGCTTTCAATAAATTTCTCCCTCTTCGCAAGCGACTTCTAACTGTAGAATTACTCATATCTAGTAATCTACTAATTTCTTCTGTATTTAGATCGTTATAGTAATATAAAATAATAATTTCACGGTATTTAATTGGTAAATCCATAATTGATTGTGCTAATTGTTCTGCATTAATATTTTTGTAATATTCATCCTCAGTTGATGATTCCGTATCTTTTACAAATAACTGGATTTTATCGGTAATAACTGATCTTTTTTTATAACTGCTTTTTAGGACATCCTTACATTTATTCGCTGTGATGCTGTATAACCACGTTTTGATAGAGGAAATTCCTTTATATCCATCAATTTTTTTATACACAATAATAAAGACCTCCTGGACCACTTCTTCCGCCTCTCCCCAGTCCTTCAAATATGTGTAAGCAAAGCTGGTCATGCCCTTTCCATATGTATCTATGAGTTCTTCAGCGATTCTCATCCGTTCTTCATGACTCAAAGTATCTTTCTTCATAAAATTAAACATCGAATGCCTCTCAACCTCCCCTGATACTTTGACGACACACTAATCATTATCGACGCAAGCATCTTACAAAAAATTCTTTAAATGAAAATGATTTGGAATTCTTATTAACTACTTATATCGATCCATCTCTGAATAATATAATTATGTACATTTTGATAATATCATGTAGATTCCTTATCCTATAAACGGATGAAACTTTCTCTTATTTTCACGAAAAAAAACGTTAGACAAGACAATAGATTATCTCATCTAACGTATAGACCACCAAAGTAGCATCCATATACATCATCCAGCAGCAGTTAATCCCTCACCAATTATCATATTCTGCTTGGAATACAACTCTTTATAATACCCATTTCTTCTAAGCAAGCTTTGATGGTTACCCTTTTCAACGATTTCACCTTTTTTCACAACAAAAATCATATCTGCATTAACAATTGTAGAAAGCCTATGGGCAATCATGATAATTGTTTTATCTTTCTCGAATTGGCTGATTGATTCTTGAACAAGCTTTTCACTTTCATTATCTAGTGCGCTCGTTGCTTCATCTAAAATAATGAGAGAAGGATTTTTTAAAAATACACGTGCAAGGGCAATTCGCTGTTTCTGACCGCCAGATAGCTTAATTCCTCTTTCACCAATTTCTGTATCATATTGTTGTGGTAATTCTGAAATAAAATCATGAGCGAATGCTTTTTTGGCAGCAGCGATGATTTCCTCATCCGTCGCATCCAATTTTGCCATTTTAATATTATCTTTAATCGAGGTGCTGTATAAGAAATTATCCTGTGTCACAATCCCCATATGCTCTCTAAGACTGGCAATCGAGTAATCTTTAATATTCACTCCATCTATTAACACTTCACCCTTATTCGCATCATACATTCTTAGCAACAGTTGCAGAATGGTGCTCTTTCCGCCGCCGCTTTCGCCGACAAATGCATATGTTTTTCCCTTTTCTAATGTCAATGACATGTTTTTAATGATTTCATTTTTTCCGTCATAGGAAAAGGATACATTGTCTAGGTGAATAGCTTGATGAAATTGCTTTAAATCTATTGGCTTTTCACTTTCTGTAATAGCAGATGGTGTAAGGAAAAAGTCGAAGATCCTTTTAAGGGCGACATTTCCTTCTACGATTGCTGGATAGGCATTCACCAAGGCTGCAACAGGACTTCTCATTTTATCCACATACGCGAAAAATGCAATCAAACTACCAATTGTTAAGCTTCCATCTATCACATATAGACTTGCGACTATCGCTACGATAAACGGTGTCATATCACTTAGAACATTAACAGAAGCTAGCATGATTGCATTTACTCTAGCATGCTTATCTGTTAAATGATCGAAATGGGTTAAATGTTCATCCAATTGTTCCTTGTCACGCTTTTCCGCAGCAAATAATTTAGATAGAAAGGCACCCTGAATTTTTTCAAAAATAAACCCATACATTACCGACCGATACTTCATCATGTTTCGGGTGGATCTTTTAAATTTTTTAGATAAAAGATGAGCTAAAACAAATTGAAAACCGACTAACAGAACCGATAAAACGGCTAGCTTCACATTAAGAGTGACCATCACAGTGATAACAAAAAGCAGCACAATCATTTCAATCCAGATGTTCCCAAACATCGCAGTCAAAAAGCCTCTCACCTTTTCAATATCATCGAAAAAGCGAGTTCCGATTTCTCCACTTTTATTATCTACAAAATACTTTGCATCTAAGGAATGAACCTTTTGAAAAGCATCCTTCCGAAGCTGTTTAATAATATTATTGTTTGCCTTATGAATACAAAACTGCCGTACATATTCCATAGGGGTGCGTAGGAAAAGAAACACAATAATCATTCCTGCTGAAATGTATAAAAGTTGTTCGAGCATTTCCGTTCGGCTCAACGCTTCATTTTGCAGCAATTGATCAAATATATACTTCAAAATTAATGGAACAAAAAGTGGAATCAGGAATCTAAATATACTTCCAATAAATCCGATAAGATACAATTTGCTAACCTGTTTCACATATGGCATAAATAATTGATAGTTGTTCATCGTCCGTACTCCTTTCAATCTCTATTGATTGATGTCATTGTACGGCGATTTCAGTCCTTCCTAACCGCAGTATTTATGAATTTTCCCCGCACAGTTTTTGAGTCATACCGCAAGTTTTTGTGGTAAGAACGCAAAAAAATCTACCAAAATGGTAGATTTTTAGAATTTGAAATAATCACTTCTACTAATTTGATTCTATATGGTGAGCTAAATATTCTGCATCGTCTCCTACCCCTAATAAAAGGGCGGATCCTCTGCGATGTTGCCACGGAAGACCTAGAAAGTATAGGCCAGTGTTTTCTGTAATTCCCCTATTATGTTTTATATTGCCATTCCCATCAAAAAGGTTAGGGATATCTATCCACGAGTAATCTTTATTAAAACCAGTTGCCCAAATAACATTTTGCACTTTTAATGTTGATAAGTCTTCAAACTGAATTACATTTTCCTTAATAGACTTTGTTCTAGTTTTTAATTGAACTTCATTATTTTTGATTCTCTCTTTTAACTCAAAGCCAAATATTGGATCTGGTTTGTCTTTAAATTTTTTTCCGATAAAGGAGTCTCCGTTCGCCTTTAATAGCCCTATTTTCTCACACCACCAAAAGAAGCTCTTTTTACCAATTGATAAAGGGAGAAAGCGAATTTTATGACCAATGGATAAGTATGTGTCGTGCGAATCTGATAGTTCAACAGCAATTTGTGCACCAGAATTTCCGCCTCCAACAACTAAGACAGAGCCTCGATTTAATTGTGATGGATTTTTATATTCAGAAGAATGAAGCTGAACAACGTTTTTAGGAAGGTCTTTTGCAAATGATGGGATTCTAGGAGTATGAAAAGGACCTGTTGCGATGATTACTTTTTTAGACTTTATTTTAGAGTCATTTGTAACAATATGATATTCATTATTTTCTTTCCGAACCTTCGTCACCTTACATTTTACTTGAATAGGCAAATTAAACGTTTTAGCATATCTTTCAAGGTAATCAGCAATTTCGTTTTTCGTGGGGAAACCTGAAGGATCACCATCCAACGCCAAGCCGGGTAATGAACTATATAACCGCGGGGTAAATAAGACTAGAGAGTCATACCTTTTTCGCCAAGCATCACCAACTGATTCATTGCTATCAAGAATCATAAAAGATAAGTGCGTTTTCCTTAAGTAATAACCCATGGCCAATCCCGCCTGGCCACCACCAATAACAACTACATCATATACCATAAACTCTCTCCTACCACATTAAGTCCAGCCAACTCTTCTATCGCAAATGAAACCATGAGTACTCTATTTATAAAAAAGCATTTGCTATTTTAGTAGTTGTTCAAACTTGTTCATTAATATTTTTGTATCATAGAAATATATTAAACATTACGTATCCACATATTCAACCTATTTGAATAAATATATCTTTCTAAAAAATTCCAATTAACAGTCTGTTTTTTAAAAGGAATGTTTTTTTAGGAGGTACATCCCCACCTTTATTTGACCACATCCACGCCTGATCAGCCTTTCGCTGGCGTTCACGTTCTTCAAGCTTCATTAATTTTTCTTCAACATAGAGATTATTCACGGTTACCACCCTCCCTCGTACCATCCTTCGTTTTGGGCGGAAATTTCATTCCGCCCCTTAGCTTTGTATAATAATTTCTTAATTACTCGTATCTCAATGCTTCACTTAATTTTGTTTTTGCAGCTCTTGAGGCGGGAGCAAAACTAGAAATCAAGCTAACAGAAAGTCCAAACAAAGTAGTTGCAAAGATGATGCCCCATGAGATTCCAAAATCAAAAGTGAGTGAACTTACTTCCAAAAACGTGGAAGTAATATAGATTAAAAGAATTCCAAACAGGGAGCCGATAATTGTCGCCGCTAGCCCGATACCTAAACCTTCCAGTAGAATCATGCCAACTATTTGCCTGCGTGACACACCAACTGCACGCATCATCCCAATTTCACGAATCCGTTCCATTACACTAATCAATAATGTATTGGTGATTCCAATCCCTGAAACTATGATGGCTAAGACGACAAGTCCGTTTATAATCGTGAATGATCCTGTAAAAGTCGCTTTAATTACGGCTACCCAATCTTCCGGTCCAAACATTTCTTCAATTCTTTCTCCAAACTGATCAAAAATTCTTTTCCTTAATTCCAGCGGACTTGTATCCTCATCTTTTATGACAAGGGCATTTCTTTCATATTTAAGTCCAAAACTCTCTTTAAAGGCTTCTTCTTTCATAAAAGCCCCGTAGCCGCTGTTTTTCATCGAGTCGACAATGCCAACAACCTTATAAGCTTTTAATCCTTGAAGTGTATCGAGTAGAATGCTTTCTCCGAATGTACCTCCCCACACATCGTAGGAAATTTTATCTAAAAGGATTTCATCTGACTGTAATTGCTTTATTCGCTCACTGTTACTCATATCTGGAGAAGTAAACAATGAGAAACGATCAATCCATTCCTCGCCAACCCCATAAACCGGCAGTTTACGTTTTTGGTCGCCGAGGCTCCAGATAACGGATTGCATAGAATAAGTGATTGCCCCGTCAACACCCTCAATATTCTTTAAGGTTTCTAAATCCTCTTTTTCAACATGGTGAAACATGATATCTAAATTTCCTCCATACGATGAATAGATCACTTTTTCATATGTTTGTAAAAGAGCAGAATTCAATGAACTCATTAGTATAATCATCGTAATTCCTAAACAAAGAATGACTGATGTCATAGAAGTACGGCCTAAATTCCGGTTTAAATTATTTGCAGCCAATTCACCAGAGAAGCGGAATAATGGTTTATAAACCACTTTCTTTAGGAAAAATTCAAATAGCTTAAACAAATATGGAAAAACGAAAATGATCCCTATCATCAACGGTACAATCAAAAGTAAATGTTTAATAAAAAACCCGGATGCGATCAACAAAATTCCTATAAAGGCCAGCCACTTACTCGGCTTAAAAGCTGTAGCGCGATTTTCTTTTACTACCTCAATGACACTTACGTTAACTGCCTGGCGCATCGGATACAATGCAGCAAGAATGGGAACAAGCAAACCGGCAAGAGCAGAAAGTATTAAGCCTTTCATCAATACCATTCCGCCTTCATAGACGCTATATATTAAGAAGATAAGGGATTTTAATCCAAGTCCAAATGCGTATCCGAGCAATAACCCAATCGTTGTTCCCAAAATGGAAATCAGTATAACCTCAGCTAAAACCATTGCTCTTATGTCGGAAGGTGTATACCCCACGGTTTTTAATACAGCAAATTCATTTTTGCGTTCTTTCATACTTACATAGAAAGAATGGAAAATGATAAAAGCACTAAGGACGATACCTAGAAATCCCGCAATATAAAGAGCTAGAAAGAACGAATCAAGCGTTTTGAATGTTGATTCAAAGTCGATCACGACAGGTTGCATATAGATTCCATCGTAATTTTTAACGAATTGTTCTAGTTGGCTCTCTACAGTTTTCAATGTAGATACGTCTTTTACTTTGACTTGGATATTGTCAATTTTTCCTGGAAGACGATACCAATCCTGTACAACCTTTAACGGAACAGCTACCGACCATGGGTGATAGTTTGCCATCGACCAGCTTGATGGTCCCATAAGTTCAACCGTATATTTGACGATGGCTGATACTTTAATGCTTTGTATTCCGGAATCTGTTTTGAAGGAAATCGTATCTCCTACATTGACTTTCCATACTCTAGCTGTTCGATCCGTGATGACAGCTCCACCGTTATTCAGACTCCCTTCAACGACTTTAAAACCCGTAACAGGAGTATCTAAATCGCTATATCCGCTGAGAACGACTCTTTTTTGAATGGGGGATTTGTTCGCCCCTTCGATTTCAATATTCGTATTTTCTTTTAACACCGCAATGGATGACATACTTTCTAATTTCTTTATATCTTGATGAACCTCTTCTGAAAAATACGCCTCTGTCCCGTTAATATTAAAATCCGCTTTCCCAAAAGCATTTTTTAAGAAAATCGGGAATGCTTTTTCGGCAGAGTCAACAGCAGCAACGACGGCAAATGTAGATGCTACCCCAATAACAATTGACACAATCATTAGAAAGCTTCGGAGCTTTCTTCGCATTAAGTTACGCCATGCTACTAGCCAATGGTTCATTTCTAGCCACTCCCTTTCTGCGATCCTGTACAATTTCGCCATCCGAGATTAAGATTATGCGATCTGCTACCTTAGCAGCCTGCTCGTCATGAGTCACTATCACAATCGTTATTTTTTCTTCCTTATTCAACTTGGAAAGTAATTGCAAAATATCAGTGCCATTTTTCTGATCTAGATTTCCGGTAGGCTCATCTGCCAAAATTAATTGAGGCTTCATAGCAAGTGCTCTCGCAATGGCTACCCGTTGTTGCTGACCTCCGCTTAGCTGGGACGGAAACTGTGATTCCTTCCCTTCCAGGTTTACATCCTTCATCAGCTGCTTAACTCGATGTAAAATCTCATCTTTAGGAGTTTTATTAGCTGATAGGGCGAGTGCAATATTTTCGGCAACGGTCATCATAGGCAGCAGTTGATAGTTTTGAAAGACAAACCCTACCTTTGTTCGACGGAAAAGCGTTCGTTCTTTTTCATTCAATTTGTTTAAATGAACACCATCAACAATCATTTCTCCTGTTGTCGGTAAGTCCAACCCACCCATTAATTGCAAGAGTGTACTTTTCCCAGATCCACTAGGACCCATAATGGCTACGAACTCACCATTTTTGATGTGGACATTGTTATGTTTTAGTGCAAAAAAATCACCGGACTCTAAAGAATACACCTTTGATACGTCTTGAATCGAAATCATAAAAATACCTCCGTTTTTCATTTTTTAACGTAATATTCGTGAAACTCTCTAAGTTGATTACATTGTACGGCGATTCCATTCACTACAAACCGCAGACATTCTGAACAGGCACCGCAGAAATTTGGGGTGCCTCCGAATATGTTTTGCAACGTTGCCTAATAAAATAAAAAGACTATTTCAAATGGATGTTTTCCAACCACTTATAATAGTCTTTTATCAATTTATTTCAATTCTTCTTCAGGAATTAATCCAAGATCCTTTGCTTTTTGTACAGTGTCTACTCTCGTTCTAACACCAAATTTTTGATAAAGGGATGTTAAATTATACTCTAAAGATCTTTGACTCATCGCTAATTTTGTAGAAATTTCCCTAGTACTTTTTCCTTTTGCAAGCTCAGTGAGAATTTCTTCCTCCAACGAACTAAGAACGACTTTTTCTTGTGAATTACTACCACTGGCTATGATTCCTGGTCTTCTCAATTCCCTCACTAATGATAGCGGCAATACAACCTGTTGCCTTAAAGCGCATCGAATGCCAGTTACAAGCTCTTCGCGTGAAGACGTTTTTGATAAGAATCCCGAGACACCTGCTTCTACCAATAAATTAAAATGGGGTTTAATATCAAATCCTGTATAGATGAGTATGGTTAAATCCGGATTATAAGATAGCGCTTTTTTAGTAAGTTCCAATCCGTTGACGTGGGGCATATATAAGTCAAAAAGTAAAACATCATATTGATTCAGTTTGATTTCATCCATTACTCTTAATGAGCTATTTTCAATTGTGATTCTAAAATCAGGCTCTTGCTCCAAAAGCATTTTCGTCCCTTCAATAATGGATAAATGGTCATCCACTATCAGTATGTTAATCATTTGTATCACTTCTCCTTATATATCATGCTCCATCTCTAAACTTTGGAAATTCTATTAACACTTTTAGCCCCTGATTTAATTGTGAATGAAATTCAATACAGCCGTTAAGGCTTTGAACTCTTTGCCGCATACTTGTTAGTCCCATATTGTTGAAGGAAGGGTTTAGCTTGTTCGTATCAAATCCTACACCATTATCAGAGTATACGATTTTTAATGGGCCATCTTTAATCAAGCAAAATTTCAAACTAGTTGCATTTGAGTGCTTTGCCGCGTTATTTAATAGTTCTTGTACAATTCGATAAATTCCTATCGTTAATTCTTCACTTAATATAAGGTCCGTTGTATTCTCTGTTTGAAAATTGATTTTAAATGTCGATGACACTTGGGTATGGTCAAATAGGTTTTCTAATGCTCTTTCTAGCCCTAATTCTCTAAGTAGTGGAGGACGCAATTCATTGCATGTCATTCTTATTTGATGGATCGTATCAAGTAAGCCTTGTTCAATCGCTTTTAGTTGGGTTTTAACCCCAGCTTCTATTTCATATCGATTCAAAAGCGCTTCCAATCGTCTATACAAATCTATTTGATCCTGAAGTACAGTGTCATGCAAGTCACTAGATAAATTTAATCGTTGCTGCTCTTGGAGATTAAATAACAACCTTAATACCCATTGAGGAGTCTCATTTCTTTGCAAAGTTGTTTCCAATTGATTCATTAAATTTTCTATGACATTTAAATTCTCAAATACCATTACCGTATAATAAACCAACGTTTCAAGCCAAATGGATTCCATAGAATCTTGGATAGAAGACGCTTGTAACGAAAGAATGTAAGAACAGTTCTTTTTATCTCCTATCTTAATAAAATACTGGTCCTTTATTCTTTCCAATTTTCCTATTACGATTTGCTGTAGAAAGAAGTCCACCTCATCTAAATTTTCTTCATTATCAAGGACAATAACTTCAGGTTCAGACATAGGTAAGATAAAGCGAACCTCTTTCAATAATCGACCTTCTAAATCAGATGCTTTCATAACAGCTGACAAATCTTGCGAATAATCTCTTAAACTTTTTTGTAAAACTTCATAGCGGTTTTTCCTATGTTGAAGTTCACTCTCCATTAATTTTCTTTCTGTTATGTCTCTTATTGCCACGACTGTCAAATTATCTTCTGTATCTGGAATAGGAGTAGTCTTGCACTCGAAATGTCTAATCTCTCCATACTTATCAATTACTCTATACTCTGTTGATGATGTCTGCTGTGTTGCGATGACATTTTTATGCCTTCCCATTAACCATTCACGGTCTTCCGGATGTACGACATCAAAAATATCTAAATCCGGATTTCCTTCAAGATTAGACCCAAAAATCTCAAAAAACATGGGGGTTGTGAATCGCACTCTCCGATTTTGATCAACAATTGCAATAATATCGAGTGTATGAGTCGTTATCGTGTCAAATAGCCAATTAAATCGATTTGATTCTTCCATTTAATCACCGCTCATTTTTATTTTTTTCGTATCTCTTAGTATAGAGTGTACACGATAAAAGCTTCCTTGAACCGAAAATTTCTTGCGTGAATGGTGCATTTTTATTGTGGGAAATTGGTCTAAGAAAAGGATAAAATAAAAAAAGCCAAGCAAAGATGCCTGACTCGTAAAATTACTATTTAGCTGTTACGCCTTCTTTACAAACTCGGATTTTAACTTCATTGCTCCAAAGCCATCTATTTTGCAATCAATGTTATGGTCGCCTTCCACTAAACGAATACTTTTTACTTTTGTACCAATCTTTAAAACGGAAGAACTCCCTTTTACTTTTAGATCCTTAATAATAGTGACAGCGTCGCCATCGTTTAGAATATTACCATGAGCGTCTTTTACAACCTTTTCATCGTTCGAACTTTCACCTTCTTGTAAACTCCACTCATAGGCACACTCCGGGCAAACGAGAAGGCTTCCATCTTCATACGTATATTCTGAATTGCACTTAGTGCAATTGGGCAAATTAGACATTATTGCATTTCCTCCAGTATCCATTCTTTCCATCTATGCCCATCGTACCATATTACGCCAACAAATAGGCTGAAACAAAGGAAATCGTCATAATAACTACAAACACGATATCCATTTTTGAATAATTTGTCGGGTAAAAGTACGTTCTCTTTGCCCCCATTTGGTAACGTTTTGCTTCCATCGCTACCGCCACCCTTTGAGCCCTTCGAATACTTTGTGCAAATAGCGGTACAGTGTACATTCTTAATCTTTCAAAATAGCCTCTTATTCCTTTAGAAAATTGAACGCCTCGTACTTTAAGAGCATTGGACCTCGTTTGCAATTCATCGACAATAACAGGCAGCATACGAATCGAAGCAATGAAACTATATGCATATTTAGAAGGGAGACGAAACTGCTGCATAAGCGCATAAAAAAAGAGAATAGGCCGAGAAGTCAATACGAAAGCCAAGCCCAAAAAACCGAAACAAGCCGTTTTGTATCCGAGTAATAATCCGTAATTAAAGCTTTCCTCAGATATTTTAATTAGGCCCCAAGACCACCAAACTGTTTCCCCTTTTCCAAATAACATCATCGTTAGCGCTGACGAGAAAAATGAAAGGATTATAGGCAGCGAAAAGAGGAGTAATCTCCTCCACGAATATCCGCTAAAACCATATAACAGGATTCCATATAGGATCATCTGATTGAAGGTGAAAGCAACATGTTGATTGAATAAGACGACTAAGAGCAGGGCAAAAAACATAGCGAATTTTAGTGCAGGATTAACACGATAAAGCCATGTCTCTCTAGCGGGTGTAAACCATTCCTGCATATGCATTCTCCTTTCGTTTTTGCTCCTGCTGAATCAATTTACCTTTATCGATTGTCCAAACTTCCGTCGCAAACTGTTCAGCAATCATCATATCGTGAGTGACCATGATGATGGTCGTTCCATTTTTACGCAGTTCTTCTAGTTGTTCTAACATAATAAAAGTGTTCCGGGCATCCTGGCCAAACGTAGGTTCATCCAATAATAGAACTTCAGAACCTTGGGCAAAAGCAGTGGCTACGCTGAGTCGGCGCTTTTGTCCGATTGATAATTGAAATGGATGACGATCTTCGTTGACGTGGATTTGAAAAGTGTCTAATAGATCCATTACTTTCCCACGTATTTCCGAATCAGGCAATCCCGATACTGTATACGAAAAGGCAATTTCGTCAAATACAGAATTCGTCACAAACTGTAGCTCAGGATTTTGAAAAACGAGTGATAGTCCAGTCGGTGGAGTTTTTTTCTTTTTATCTATGTCAATCTGCTTACCATTTACTTCGTAAACGCCTGATGAGCGGAGTAATTGCATTAACGAAAGCAGGAACGTGCTTTTTCCAGCTCCATTCTCACCGATAATCGCAACCCAGCTTCCGCGTCTTATCTCTGCCCTTGGGATATTTAATTTTTCCGTTTTTCCTCGGTATCCTTTAAAGTCTTGAAGCTTAATGATTTGTGAGGTTGATAGATTTTCTTTCTTTCTATTTTCTTCGGTATTTTTATATTTCTCCGATGCAAGATAATCCTGCCACACTTCTGGATACCAAATGCCATATTGGATGAGTTCTTCTCGATGTTTTTCAAAAATGACAGAAGGTAGCCCATCAGCAAGAATTTCTCCTATATGATTGAACAGCACAACCCGATCAACCCAATCAGCAATTTGATCAATTTTATGCTCTACAATCACAACCGTTTTATCCCCTGCTACTTCCTTCACCGAATCCCAGATTTGAACTGTTCCTTCTGGATCTAGTAAAGCGGATGGCTCATCAAGGAATAGAACATCCGGCTGGAGCAATAAGACCGAAGCAAGAGCCAAACGTTGCTTCATTCCTTGTGAAAGATCCTGTATAGGCGTATGCACGTCTAATGAGCCTAAGCCTACTCGTACAAGCGCATCTTTGATCATTTCATCCATTTGTTCCCTTGGTATATTTAAATTTTCCAATACAAAAGCCAATTCTTCGTCCACATAGGGCATACAAAATTGAGTATCGGGATCCTGAAAAACAAATCCCCATGATTCTGGAAGTTGGATTGAATCATGTTTGAGGGGGACTTCAATCGAATTTGGAACAATCCCACTTAATACTTGGAGTAAGGTTGATTTTCCGCAGCCGCTTGGCCCCAGCAATAATACCTTTTCTCCTTTTAAAACGGTAAAGGAGAGATCCTTGAAAATCAAAGATGGCTCTCCTGGAAATTTTAATCGTAAATTCGAAACTCCCATTATCGGATCTTGTAGTTGTAATTCCAAAAAAATCACCTAGCTTTTCGAAAAAGTAAGAGTTTCATTGGCCCTTCCCAACCTTACCAAACTATTTATCTAACAGCGAATATTCTTCCTTAGAGACTGGTCTAATCAGATTTGTTACACCCGTCCCTTCTAAAGCACGAACGATATAGTATGCAAATACTCCAGTAAATAGGAAAGCACTAATGACGCGTAAACCGTACTTCGTAAATAGCGCCCATGCTTCTAAATTCGCATATCCATAAAACCAATCTAAGAAGAAGCCGGCGAAGCAAGACGCAATACCCGCTAATCCTGCCACTACAATCCCGAACTTTTTATAACGGAATCCAGCGAATAATATCTCAGCACCTAGCCCTTGGATAAAGCCGTAAATGAGGACTTCAATCCCGTGGCCGATAAACGCCGAAAGCCCCGCTGCAGACACGCTTGATAATAAAGCAACCCCCGGCTTGCGAATAAGCAAAAAGGCAAATGGGCCGACCATAAACCACATTCCATAAATTAATTGCCGTGCAACCGGAAGCATCGGTTTCACGACCGTATATAAGTCATCCCAAAATTTCATAATGATGCCAAAGACAATTCCAATCATGACAGTGATCAGTAAATCTGAAAACTTCAACTTCATTTTTTCCAACCCCTTAACTTTTTTCTATACAAAAAAAGCCGTCTGAATGCGCAGACGGTCGAGAAGGGCCTAAAAAAGATCACACTGGATCTATATTCTCTACGCTGGCATTACCCAGATCAGATTAACGGTCAGCAGCGGTTAACAGCTACTATCTCAGCCTGATTCACTCAAGCACCCGGACGGACATTTTATGTAATTAGCGCTAGTATACCGTAGTTCCCAGCTTATATCAAATTCATTCGTGCAATGTCTAGCGAATGGCAGCGCAAATCAATCCAAAGTACGTTGGAGCCTCGTAAGATAAAAACTCCACTTTTCGTTCTTCCTCAGGGATAGCACCGGCCAGAATAAGGGTCTGCCAAATCCCATCTGGTTTTGCCGCTTCAATAAAATCTTCATCAAAGTCAGCCATATTTTCAAGTTTGTTGTTTTTGATTAATCCCACCGCTTCTTCATCTAACTGTTTGGCTCCAGGATCATATCCATAAGGACCGGCTGCATCATGGGCGTGTGACCAGTCACAGCTTGCGATAAGTCCTATTCGCTTCTCGGATTTTTGTACTGCTTCCCTTAGCGCCTTTCCGAATTCCAAATGCTTTTCGAATGAAAGATCTCTAGACGGAGTAATCACAACAATTGGCACATCTGGCATGAAGCGAAGCGGAACAATTGCTCCCCAGTCAAGAGGCAAGCAGGAAATCGGTCCTGATGAAGTTCCGTAATTTATCACACCAACTGGAAACCCAGCTGCTTTGGAATGTTCAGCAACTCCCTCTGCAAGCTCCCGATCCACTACTTTTTCTATTGTATAAGATGCGTCGTTTTCATCCACTGTCCCAACCATTCTTTCTGAACCCGAAATCGAAAACTGCCCATTAATTCGAGTTCCGTGCGGAGTTAACACAATCAACGCATCAGGTTTTGCCTCCGCCATTTCTTTGCCTAGCAACTTTAAACTTTGGCGAGTCACCGCCATTCTTTTTGGATCGGTTCCCTGTAATTCCGGTATAATTTCTCCCCCGTGTGGGCAAATACATGAAAATATGAATGGATTCATACTACACACTCCCATAATAGATGTTTTTTTCATTATTATACTTTTTGGCTAAAAAAGAAAATGATATTTTATCTTATTGACACAATAACTAACCACTGGTTATAATGTAACCAGTGGTTGGTTATTTACTAAAAAAGGGATGAATCCATTATGAAAAGCAGACAGGAACAACGTTCAGAAGAAACGAAAGAACTAATTTTAAATGCTGCCGGAAAATTATTTGCGAAAAAAGGATTTGACTCGGTATCGATAAGAGAAATTGCTAAGGAAGCAGGTTGTTCTCATACAACCATCTATCTTTATTTCAAGGACAAAGAAGCGCTGCTACATCAGCTTTCTATGCCATCGTTAGAAAAACTGTATAAACAGTTAAACTCCATTACAATCACAGACACATTAACCCCTGAGGCTCAACTAAAAAAAATCAGTCATGAATATATTCAGTTCTGCTTAGAAAATAGGAATATGTTCGATGTCATTTTCAATGTCAAATCAACTCGAGTAGATGAATCTGATCCAGAATTAGAAATAAATAAACTGCGCTTAAAAATCTTTGCATTAATGAAGCAAGTTTTACAAGACTGTCTCTCAATGCCTGACAATGAATTATTATTAAACTTTTCTCGCATTTTCTATTATCAGCTAAATGGAGTTTTGAGTACTTATTCTTATCTTCATGAATCTATTGGCGAGTTAATGAAAAGATTAACACCAACTTTTGACCTCTCTGTAGAAATTTTAGTTTGGGGATTCAAGGAAAAAATTAATCAAATGGGGGATGAATGATGAAAGTGAAACAAGTTTCCGAGCATATTTGGAGTTTAAGAACGTGGATGTTGATTCCCGTTCATGTTTGGGTTGTTGTGGATAAAGGAGAAGTAACACTTGTAGATGCTGGGATGCCGAATATGGCGAAAGGAATTTTGACATTCATTGAAAAACTGAACATGGGGCCTCTGAAAAGAATCCTACTTACCCACGGACATCTGGACCATATTGGCGCCATCAAGCCAATCTCAAATAAACTAAAAGTTCCGGTTTATGCTCATCGAATTGAAAATCCTTATATGACTGGTGAACTTCCTTATCCAAAAAGAAAGAAACCAGAACAGAACGTCTCAAAAGAAATCGTTCGATCACTTCCAGAAGATGAAACAGGAAATTTATTGCAAATCGGCGGACTGACTCCATACCATACACCTGGCCATTCTCCTGGTCATGTTGCTTATTACCACGAAAAGGATCAAGTATTGTTGGCAGGTGACCTTTTTACTTCTAAAAAGGGAAAACTCAAGCGCCCAATATCTATTTTTACTGCCGACATGAATGAAGCCATAAAAAGCAGTGCCATCATTAAGGACCTAAAACCAGAAAAGGTAGAAGTATGCCATGGATATACTGTTCTTAATCCTTCAGATCATATAGAAGAATATATGGAAAAATCATTAGGGAGCATTTTACAATGATTGCTATCAAATACACAGTATTCATCATCTTCTTTTTAATGGAACTATGTGCCCTTGCAGCATTTTCTTTTTGGGGGTTTCAATTAAAGAGCGGTTGGGCTATTAAGATTTTAGTTGGAATAGGCTTACCGCTATTGGTTGCAATTTTTTGGGGTACATTCATTGCCCCTAAAGCCTCCTTTCCAGTGTCTTCAAATGTGAGAATCCTTTTACAGTTATTAATATTTACTTTAGCCTGCGCTGCCCTTTATTTATCAGATAAAGAAAAGCTTGCATTCTTATTTGGAACGGTAGTCGTAATTGAAATGATTCTCATGAATTTTTTCGATAAAGCTGAGACTTTCTAATGTTACTTCTCAAGTTGTAGAGTTTTCTTAGGTCTTGAATTGGTGGTTTAATAAAAAAATAAGGATCATAGGAAGCCAAAATGAAGTTTAAACTTGTTGGCGTTCTATAATCTTTATAAACTTTGTTGAAGCTGGGGATAACGGAACGCTTTTTAAATAGCAAACCCCTATACTTCTACTTGGCAACTCTTCTTTGACAGGTACTTCCCATAATTGTCCTTTATTCAAATCTTCTTGGGAAAATTCCTTTGTTACACAGGCGATTCCTAGATTTATTTTCGCAAATTCCAATAATAAATCATGTGAGCCCAATTCAAATTCTGGCGACACCTTGATCCCAATTGAAATCAAATATTCTTCCACATAATTTCTCGAATTTGATTTCCGTTCAAGCATGATTAACGGTAACTTCACGAGATCTTCCATACTTATCGGTTTAGATAGCAAATATTTAAATTTTTCTCCGCAAACAAAGATGTCGTGAATATCGATGCACGGTCTTAGCTCCAGCGCTGAGTCTTCTAAAGGGAAATTACATACTCCAATATCGACTTCTCCGGACTTTAGCAAAGAACAAATTTCTGTCGTTGTTCCATTCACCATCTTAAATTTTATATTTGGGTAGTGATTATGAAATGCTTCTAAGTATGGAAGTAAGAAGTGACGAGAAATCGTGTCACCTACACCTATTTTCAATTCTCCTGCCGTTAAATTCTTAAACTCCAAAAGCTTTTCTTCTCCTGCATCAATTAGGTTGATGGCTGAATTGGCGTATTCAAATAAGATAGCACCCTCGTCAGTTAGAGTGACGCCTTTAGGTGTCCGATTAAAAAGACGAGTGTCCAGCTCTCTTTCTAACTGCATAATCGCTTGACTGACAGCAGGCTGCGTCATATATAGCTCTTTTGCCGCCTGAGAAAAACTTTTTCTTTTACTAACGACACAAAATATTTTATACAAATCTAATTTACTTGCCATATAACCACACCTTATACCTACTATTAGATATATCCATTTTACTTATACCACTAGACTGCTGTATATTACAAGTAGAGTTAACTTACATTAACTTTAATAGTTATAAGGGGCGATCAATTTGGAGAGAGTAGTCGGAACTGTTGCGAGAGGACTTCGTTGCCCGATCATAAATAAAGGCGATAATATCGAAGAAATCGTTGTAGATAGCGTGTTAAAAGCTGCAGAGGTTGAAGGCTTTAAAATTAATGATAAAGATATTGTGTCCATCACAGAATCAATCGTTGCACGCGCACAAGGTAACTACGCGACGATCGATCAAATTGCAAAAGACGTTCATTCAAAATTCGGAGACGATTCCCTAGGAGTCATTTTCCCAATCTTAAGCCGCAACCGTTTTGCAAACTGCCTTCGCGGTATTGCAAAAGGTGCAAAAAAAATTGTATTAATGCTCAGCTACCCATCTGATGAAGTGGGGAATCACCTAGTTGATATCGATACACTCGACGAAAAAGGCGTCAATCCTTGGACTGATGTTTTAACCGAAAAACAATTCCGTGATTTGTTTGGATACAATAAACATCCTTTTACAGGTGTCGATTATATCGAGTATTATAAATCATTAGTTGAAGAATACGGCGTTGAATGTGAAGTTATTTTTTCAAACAATCCAAAAACCATTTTAGAATATACAAAAAATGTTCTTACTTGTGACATCCATACAAGATTTAGAACGAAAAGAATTTTAAAAGCAAACGGCGGAGAAAAAATATATAGCCTTGATAATATTTTATCTGAATCTGTCGACGGCAGCGGATATAATGAGGCATACGGCCTTTTGGGTTCCAATAAATCAACAGAAGAAAGCGTAAAACTTTTCCCGCGTAACTGCCAGCCTGTCGTCGATAAAATTCAACAAGTGCTCAAAGAAAAAACCGGTAAAAATGTAGAAGTCATGATTTATGGCGATGGTGCATTTAAAGATCCAGTGGGTAAAATTTGGGAGCTTGCTGATCCAGTTGTATCGCCTGCTTATACATCAGGTCTCGAAGGAACACCTAATGAAATCAAGTTAAAATACCTTGCCGATAATAATTTTGCCAATTTAAAAGGTGAGGAGCTTAAAAAAGCAATCGCCGATTATATCAATAATAAAGGCGATGATCTTGTCGGAGCGATGGAAGCTCAAGGGACAACACCTAGAAAACTGACAGATTTAATCGGTTCCCTTTCTGATTTAACGTCTGGAAGCGGAGATAAAGGTACGCCAATCGTGTTTATACAAGGGTATTTTGATAACTATACGAAGTAATTTAAAAAGCTCAACAATGCATAGGTTTTATGCATTGTTGAGCTTTTTCTTTTATGTCTTATCCGAGGGTTTATCTTTTCTATTTATTTTACAAAAAATCCAAGTAATTATTTATCGATTATCACTGATGACTGTATTCTAAAAAATCTATTGGTAATGCTTCTGGTTTCTCACATGTGCTAGAAAGTTCATAATGAGCTCCTCTATTAGACGTATCGTGAATAGCGTGCATTACGTCTAACACATGGAATGCCAAATCACCATTTGCACGATGTATTCTGCCATTCCTGATCGCTTCCGCCATATCTGCCACACCTATACCACGGCTGTTATCAGTATACCCATGTGTTAACGGAATTTCCTCCCATTTAATTCCGTTTTTATAAATAGATAAAGGGTCATCTTCATTCCGCTTAAAGAGATACACTGGACCTCCAAATGTATTCGGATCAGGTACAACGATTGTTCCCTTAGACCCATAAATTTCAATATTAGGAAGTTTGGATCCATAAACATCAAAGCTTGTAATAATTGTTGCTATTGGACCACTTTCAAATTCAAGTACACCTGCAACATGGGTAGGGACTTCTACTTGGATTTTTTGTCCATATTTCGGTTGACTTGTTATTGTTCTTTCAGGAAAGCTAATTCTTGTAAATCCAGTAACTTTTCGAATAGGGCCGATTAAATTTATTAATGCCGTTATGTAGTATGGACCCATATCAAACATCGGTCCTCCACCGACTTTATAATAAAACTCAGGATCCGGATGCCAAATTTCATGACCTGGGCTCATCATAAATGCTGTTGCACCAACAACCTCTCCAATCTCCCCTTCGTCGATTAACTTCCGTACCGTTTGAATCCCTCCTCCTAAAAAGGTGTCAGGAGCCCCACCAACCAATAATCCTTTTTCTTTTGCAAGTGTTAATATTTTTTGCCCATCTTCCCGCGTTACAGCTAAAGGTTTTTCAACATATACATGCTTACCCGCCTCTAGTGCTGCAATACACACTTCCGCATGGGCTTTTGGTATTGTTAGATTAATAACAATTTCAATATCTGGATCCGCAAGTAACTCTTCAACCGTACATGCTTTTGGAATATTAAACTCTTTTGCCCGTGCTTTTGCACGCTCAAGATCAATATCTGCACAAGCAACAACTTCTAAATTTTGAAATCTGCTTCCCGCCTGACAGTATATGCTACTAATATTTCCACAACCAATAATTCCCAGTTTCACTAGCTTCATTAAAACCACTCCATATCTTTTTTAACTAGTTATCCTTTTACCGAACCTATCGCAACACTTCCCATAATTCGCTTTGAGAAGATTGAAAAGACAATAATAATTGGTAATACGGAGATGGCTACTCCAAGATAAAGCAAGCCATAATCGGTACTATAATAACCTTGGATCATAGCAACTACTACAGGTAGAGGATATTTTTCCTCAGAAAATAATAGAACAAGAGGGCTGATAAAATTGTTCCATGAACCAATAAATGTAAAAATACCAATAGCAGATAGAGCTGGGGCTAACATCGGAAAAATAATACGATTGAAAATCCTCCATTCACCTGCACCGTCGATCCGTGCAGACTCAATAATCTCATCGGGAATACTACCATCAATAAATTGTTTAATAAAAAATACAGCAAATGTATTTGCAGCTGCCGGTAGAATAATAGCAGCATGCGTATCTAGTAAGTTCAACATCCCAAGCCATTTGTAGCTACCAATTAACGCCAATTGGCCTGGAATCATCATCGTAGCTAACATAAAATAAAAAAGTTGCTTATTGAAACGGAATTTAAATTTAGAAAATCCATAAGCCGTTAATCCACCGAAATAAATTGTTAATAAGGTTGAACCACCCGCAATAATAATACTATTTAAAAAGCCTCTACCTATATTCACCTTTTCTATCATTCTTGTAAAATTCGATACTAGGTTATCTCCGGGTAAATATACAAAGGAGGCAGCAATTTCAGCATTTGAATGCGTAGAATACATAATCATTAAATAAAATGGAAAAAAACAAACAATGGCAAGTAATATGAGTATTAAATATAGAAAAAAAAGTTTCCTTTTCCCTCTTTTTCTTTCAGGACTAATCATCTCTTTAGTTTTTGTTTCTAGATTAGAAAGTTCCATTTTCTGCTCCCCCTTTATACCCTGCTACGGCGATTGGAAACCAAAAATGAAATAATAGATAAGGTTCCTATTACAAAAAATAAGCAAAAAGCTAATGTTGCACCGTAGCCAAAATTATTTTGCTCAAAAGCTGTTCGATATAGGTACATAATACTAGTAAGAGTTGAGTTGTCCGGCGCTCCTGAACCTTGCGTTAACATATATGGTTGATCAAATATTTGCACCCCACCTATTAAAGAAGTGATTACTTGAAAGAGAATAATAGGCCTTAAAAGTGGAATCGTTATTTTGAAAAATACTTGAACTTTACTTGCACCATCAATTTGGGCAGCTTCTGAATACTCATGAGATATTCCCTGAAGACCAGCAATATAGATTAACATAGAGTAACCAAAATATTGAAAAAAGAGAATGGTAGACACTATTAATCTCATAATAAAGGGATTATTCTTCCAATCATATGGGTCATCAAAAATACCCATACTTAATAACATTTGGTTCATGCTTCCCGTTTTCCAATCAAACATTAAACTAACAAGTAATCCTAGTGATGCGGCGGTTACTATATTAGGGAAAAAGTAAACGGCACGGAAGAACTCTTTTCCTTTTAAATACCTTTCAGTTAGGATAACCGCTAACACTAAACTCACCGTTAACTGAGGAATAACAGATATTATCCAAATAAAAAAAGTATTGAACAAAGATTTGTAAAAAACCGGATCCTCAAAAGCTCTTAAATAATTTGCAAATCCTACAAACGCTGGAGCATTTAATCCATCCCAGTTTGTAAAGCTTAAATACAAGGAATATAAGATTGGATAAAAACCAAAGATGCAAAAAATAATAAAGAATGGAGCAATGAATAGATATCCGTAATTATCTTTTTTAATACTATTAGAAAACATATTCGTTTCCTCCAAAACCTTTGATTTATAATCATTTGGCCCGGTTTTACCGGGCCAAATTGTTACTCAACAACTAAATCAGGAAAATCATGCTTGACTTCAGCTTTGAACTTTTCAAGAAATTCTTCTTTCGTTTTGATATTTCCTTTTACAAAGGACTCCATGTTATTACCAAATATTGTATCGATATCTCCATCAAACTCAGTTCTTAAAACAGGATGAACCTTTTCACCCTCAATATTGAAAAACTCAAAATACTTCTGTCCCGCTAAGAATTCATCCGTCAACTCAGGTGCTAGTTTAGCGTTTACTTCTCTATTACTTGTAAAGTAAGCTTCCTCTCTAGCCAATTGCTCCAAAAATTCGTGATCAAATGAATAGAATTTGATAAAATCCCAGGCTAGTTCTTTGTTTTCACTTTTTGAATAAATGGAATAGAATGTTCCTCCTCCGCTAAAGGAACCAGGTCCGTGTGCCAATCCCCAATTACCGCTTGTATCTGGTGCATTTGCTTTAATAACGTATTGCAAATACCATGTTGGGCCAGGGAAAAACATCACATCCCCGGATTGCATTGCTGCCCACATCCCTGCACTCCAGTCTTCTAACATAGCTAGTACATTCATTTCTTTTGCTTGAAGTGCCAAATCTAATACTTTCAGTCTTTCTGGATCTATAACTAATTTTCCGTCCACAACCCAAGGTGAAGTTACATTACCTCCTTGTACCGCACCAATGGCGTTCCAATTCGATAAGGCATGAACCTTGCCACCACTTTCATCGTAAACACGTTTACCTATCTCAAAAATCTTCTCCCAAGAAGAAATTAAGTCACTGACTTCTGCTGGATCGTCTGTCCCTAAATATTGTTTGGCCAAATCTCTACGATAATAGATTCCTCCTGGTGTTCCTTGGTAACCTAGAGCTTTTATTTGCCCTTCAGAATCCGTTTCTATTGCCTGTACATATTCATATTGCTGTCCAATAAAATCACCCGCATTATAAGACACGTCTGATAGATTTTCGAGAGCTGGATGATCAATAAACTTTCTTACAAACCCATATTCAGTTGCAAAAACATCAGGAGCATTGACACCTGTTTGTAAAGCGGAACGTAATTTTGTTTGATATTGATCACCTGGTATATGCTGAAAGTTAACTTTTACATCCGGATTTTGTTCCATGTATTTTTTAACAGCATACTCACCTTCGTTTGTAAAACTCCAAACTGTAATTTCCTTTTTTCCTGACTTTTTGCCACCTGTGCTCTTACCACCTGTTTCTGATGAACATGCCGAACTCAAAATCATCAACATACTTAACATAATTAAAAAGAAACTTTTTCCCACCTTCACTAGCCTTGCCCCCCTCTTAAATAAAAATGTTATTTGATAATCAAGGATATACCTTGCAGTATCTAACTTAATTTTTGATGTCTTTATTAAAAGTTGTACGAAAAGGGTTAGTGCTGTACGGTTTTATAAGTCAGGTGTGGAATTCGAATAAAACCAATAGCCATCACCTACTATTTGAGAAATTACGATGATATGGGACCACATACTATTTCATCAATGTGAGAGAAGTGAAAAATCCAACCTTCCATCCATTGGTTTGCCTGATACTTTTGCCTATGTATTTAATTAGAGAAAATGATTTGTCTAGTATCACTTTGTTTTGTTCGTGTCTCCACCATAAATTGGAGAGGTCATCAACATACAAGACCCAGCACTAAGGATATGCATTCGGGAATTTTGTTGTACAGTTTCGTGTGGATTGTGGTGTTTAAAAAGGAATGATAAGCATTTGTGCAAACTTCTTCACTTGAATAAACTTATAATTTATTGCCTATCCTAATCATTGGATATGAATCACCAAGTAATTAAGCGCTTTCATACAGCGGGTTATGTCTATATAAAATTATGCTTATAATCTTTTTTGAAGGTGTTGAAGAATAATATTGTAGATACTTAATATTTTGTAAGCGTTGTCTTTTCTGTTTTTCCATATTATAATAATAAAAATATAGTTTGTCTAGCCATTATACAAAGTTTTTTCAATGTATTTATGAATGGGAGGTTTTGATTAATTTTTTCCGGTATTTAAGAGAGTTTAATAGAATTATTCAGAAAGGTTATGTTTCACTAAACAGAGAAAATAGTTGGCCAAAGTTCAAACTGAATATAGAAGCATTTAAATGCATAAATGTTCTAAGATTATTGGAGGTGAGCAGGAAATGAAAGAAAGAGTAAAACCTAACGAACCGTTAGTAGAGCATATTTATACTGCAGACCCATCTGCCCATGTTTTCGAAGGTAAGCTTTATATTTATCCATCCCATGATTTAGATCACGATGGACCTTCCAATGATAACGGAGATCAATATGCCATGGAGGATTACCATGTTCTATCATTAGATGATTTTGATTCTCCATGCGTGGATCATGGAGAAGTCCTTCATGTAAAAGATGTTCCATGGGCAAAGCAACAAATGTGGGCGCCGGATGCTGCTTACAAAAATAATACATACTATTTATACTTTCCGGCCAAAGATCATGATGAAATCTTTCGAATTGGAGTAGCCACTAGTCCGAATCCGGCTGGACCTTTTACTCCACAAGAAAATTTCATACAAGGCAGTTTCAGCATGGATCCAGCTGTACTTGTCGATGAGGATAATCGAGCTTATATGTATTTTGGCGGCCTTTGGGGCGGGCAGTTAGAAAAATGGCAAACAGGAAGCTATGATCCCAACGGAAAAGGTCCTGCACCTTCGGAACCTGCATTAGGTCCAATGTTTGCAGAACTAAATGATGATATGCTTTCTTTTAAAGAAAAGCCTCAAAAAATTTCCATTATTGATGAAAAAGGCAATCCTATCCTTGCAAGAGATGAGGAAAGAAGGTTTTTCGAAGGCCCATGGGTACATAAATATAACGGGTATTATTATCTTTCCTACTCCACAGGAACTACCCATCTTCTCGCCTATGCCATGAGTAAAAATCCACAAGGTCCTTATGTTTATAAAGGTACAATCTTAACCCCAGTTCTTGGTTGGACAACACATCACTCTATTGTAGAGTTTAAAGACAAATGGTATTTATTTTACCATGATGCCTCTTTATCTGGTGGGGTTAATCATAAACGGAGTGTTAAATACACTGAACTAAAATATAACGAGGATGGAACGATACAAACAATTGAATATGACCAAAAAATAAAGTAGTGTTATGACCTTTCTACTAGCAACTTCTACGGTCAAACTTGCATCTATAAAGAAGTAGCCTCTTCCATTCACGGAAGAGGCTACTTTTTACTTTTTCACAATCGTCAATTCCAATGTTTTTGTCGCTTTTCCAATAGCGCCACCGTCATTTTTGAAAATAGCTGATTTATTTTCCTCCGATGGTTCGATATGAAGCACGATATTATTTTCCCCAGACTTGAGAGTAATCTGATGGGAGAAACTCATGTCGCTATTAATTGCCACCCGCTCTCCATTGATTGTAAGGATGCCTGCTTTAATCGCATTCCCTTTGAGTGTGATGCTGTCAGAGGATACTGCTTGTCCGTCTGTATGAGACGTAACGACAACAGGCAGATCAATCCAACGGAGAATCTTGTCATGTACGACCATTTTGTTTCCGCCTTGATTTGTAACGGTAATAGAAAGGTCGGTTCCAGGTGCTCCATAGCCATAATAGCTGACATCATCATCATTTGGGTTGGCAGGTGTATGGTCTGCCAGTCCCTCTTGATCCCACGTGCCATTTTTGACATATTTATATGTCAGCTCTTCACCTTCCAGCGCTTCAATGGTATATTCATAATCACTTGTTACCGCCCCGCCGCGGGTCATTGCCCAGGCGCCTGTGTTCCAGCTGTTTTTGCTGCCTGGGATTGTGATGGTTGCTCCCTGCGGCGTGTAGTCAGGTGCATTGAGCTTAAACGTCACTTGCACCATAATTCGATCTGGTGTAACGGTAACCCCATTCGATTTCACCATCTGGCCAGATTGATTATACACATGTACTTCATAATTGTATGTCTTTCCGTTTACGACGTTTCCATCACGGTACGATTGCTTGCTCATATCAAACAATTGGGCAATCATCTCCCCATCTCGGACAATCGCGGTCATATAAGGATTGTTGGCCCCTTCCAAATTCCAAGAAAGATTAACCTGGCCGGATTCTTGTAATGGTTGTTCAAGCAAAACAAGTTCAGCCGGAACCCCTATATCCTCCCCTTTAGTAAAGTTCACTGACTGTACTTCACTCGTCACCCAATTCCTGCCGAGATCACTAGAAAAAGCAAAGCGATATTCATATGTTCCTTCGGCAAGTGGAAGGAATTGGGCTTGAAAGACATTAGCCTCCTCCTCTTGACCTATATAGACTGACGGATAGGAAATCCAGTTACTGCTTCCTGGCTGCTTAACTTCAAGCTTTGCCTTTAGCCCTTCCATCTGTTCGGATACCGTTTCCCCTTTGACAAAAATGCTTGCAGTGACCACTTGTGGCTTCGAAAGGTCAATTTTGCCATTTTCAAGTGCTGAAACATGATCAATCTTATAATTGTTTCCTATTAACTTTACGTGAGGAATGGCAGCAGTTTCTAACTTCGTTTTTTCTGAACGGTTGCCATTTTTATCAATGGTTATGACAGCGAAATAATATTTACGACCATTTTCAAGGCCATCGATGGTGATATTCTTGTCCTCAGTTTCTGCCACTTTCTTATAAAAAGCCCCTTCAACTGTCGTCATGTAAACGGCATAGTTTTTGGCGCCGCCTTTCCACGTCAAGGATACAGAATGGTTGCCTTCCACAGCTGTAAGTTGTTTCACCTCTTCTGGGCGCTTCAGATTTTGTCCCTTGTCGGAAACGAGCATGCGTCCGCTCATGGCCGGGATTGTAACCACCAATTTTCCGTCCTTTGAGGCTGCTTTATACTTTTTATCAAGTTGATCTGTAAACTTGATTCCATTAATGACAATGTCATCGACGTCCAATTCGACCCGCTTATCTTCATTGCCGCGATTTGTCAAAATGACAGCAACATTCTTTTTATCTGAACGGGAAAAAGCAAGAACGTCACCCTTTGCATACAAATGATTTAAATCGCCATAACTGAATAAATCATGATATGTCGTCCTGACATCTCCAATTGTCTTGTAATGCTTGATAAGTTCCAAATTCTCGTTGCCCCAAGGATATGTGCGGCGGTCATCCGGGTCCTTTGATCCTGTTACACCGGCTTCGTCACCGTAGTAAATTGTTGGTGCACCCGCATAACCCATCTGTAAAATAGCTGCAAGCTTTAAACGCTCGATTCCAAGCTGATGCTGATAATTTTTATCCTGCTCGGCACGCTCAAATGAATCTGTCCCATTTCCGAGAATAAAGGCTGCTCGCGGCGTATCATGGGAACCCATTAAATTCATTAGGGCATAAAAAGCTTCCTTCGGATAGTCTTCGTATACAGCATTTAACTGATTTTCTGCTCCTTCGGCATTACCATTTTTCAAATAATTGATGAGGGCATCGCGGAAACGATAATTCATCACCGAATCATATAGATCCCCAAGGAAATATTGTGACGCATCGTCCCAGATTTCTCCGAGGATAAGCGGCTCATCCTTTTTCCCCGTCTTTAGTTCTTTACGGAATTCCCTCCAAAATTCAGTATCGACCTCATTCGCAACATCTAGACGCCATCCCGAAGCCCCTCTATCGAGCCATGTTTTCGCTACTGAGTCCTTCTCATACATAATATAGTTGGCAAACTCTTTATTGTTTAACTCCGACAAATAGTCTACAGCATCACCAGGCACCGATTTGATTTCCGGAAGGGAATCGAATCCCCACCATGCCTGATATTGATAAACTCCATCCACTTTCCGATTTTCAATATTGAACCAGTTATGGAAGCCGTATGGGCTAAAAACCTGTCCTTCAGAAACGAATTTTGCCGCCACCTGTTTCTTCGCCGCTTCCTCATCTACACCTTTGTTAACGAGATCATACACAGCTGACCAATATTCATATGCTCCGACCGTTTCATACTTCCCGTAGCGGTCGAAATAAATTGAATCATCCCCAACATGGTTAAACACGCCGTCCAATATCAAATTCATTTTTCGTTTCTTCAATTCTTTTGTAAATGCTTTAAATTCTTCCGGCGTCCCGAACATTGGATCGATTGCCTTAAAGTCTGTCGCATCATACTTATGATTAGACGCAGCATGAGCAATTGGATTTAAATATAGCGTATTGACGCCAAGTGATTGAATATAATCCAGTTTCATTTGAATCCCTGCAATATCGCCGCCGAAGAAATCATTCGACCAGATTCCGTCACCATCATAACCGTCTGAATCTGCTTCACGCGGATTATCTGGAAGCTGATTCCAATCCCTATGCTCAATCGGCTCCTCGCCACGGGCATTCATTTTTGCTGTATCATTCTTTTTATTGCCATTATAAAAGCGATCCGGGAAAATTTGATAGACGACCGCTTCCTTCATCCAATCAGGCGTCTTATACGCGGAATCATACACCGTCAATTGGAAAAATGCCGCATTTCCATCAGATGCCACGCCTTTTCCGCCTTCATAAGCATCTTCTCCGTATTCCTTTTGTGCATCCCCATCACGAGCAATGAACTTATACCCGTAAACACCTTTGTCCTCCGGCTTGATGGTTGCTTCCCAAAATTCAACTTGTGACCCATCTAGCTCAAGCCAGCCCGCATATTCCATATTGGCCGAAATAGTATTACCAGTTTGATAGTTTTTAACTTCGACCCTAGCCTCCGTCAAGTCCCCTTTTTTTGCTTGGAGGCGGAGCTTGACCGATTCCCCTGCTTTCACTGCTCCAAATGGAGATCTATAAGCTAGATCCCATGTATTATGAAACAGCTTGTCCCCTTGGACATTCCCATCCGGCAACCCTGGGTCATAATCGGTGTACACAGCCTTCGTATCATGGTTATAAAAGAACGTAATCACAGCATCTTTCACGACGTTTAAAACAAAGTTATTCTCAGGATAGGCTGGAGCTGACCAGTCTGTACCTAGCACAATCTTAAACTCGTGTTTTCCTTTAGGGACAAGGGCTGTATACGTATAGATATTGTCACGGTCTTCATCCTGCATAATGGCAGTCGATTCGCTAGGTGACCATTCACTGCCTGCATTCAGCTTCGGCTGGAGGTCGCCGACAATTCTTGGTTTTTCTGAATCTAGCAATTCCCGAAGAATCGTGACCCGGTGCGTAGTATCATCGTAGATAAAAGTAATTTCCGTTTCCTTATCGAGTGACAACTGATAGTTTGATCCGTTCCGCTCCCCGTTCACTCCATAGTTTTCATCCCAGGAACCATTGATTGCAATTTTATATTCGTAGTTTCCTGCTGGCAGCGTCCCCGTTAGCACGTACTTCTCATTTTCTTGCAATTGCATCTGTGTGGACTTATCCGCAGGATCCCACTCTCCTGATCCACCCAGCTCGTCCTGTAAATTTCCTACTAGAGTTACTATCCTGCCTTCTGCATTTACAGATGGCAAATTGTTTAGAGCTCCTAATGCAAGTGTTTGCATTAATAATATGATGAGGGCAATCATGCTGAAGGACTTTTTCATATAACGCTTCATACATTTCCTCCTTTTTTCATTCTTTTTGTAAACGTTTGCATTACTGAATCCATTGTCTCAGAATCTGTATTTTTTGAAAAGTAGGACTTTACTCACATTTATTCTAATCTAGTAACCGATATTTGTTTATATACAAGGTGTTTTGAAGAAATAAGAAGTAACTTAAAAAGCTCAACACCGCCAGAGTTTCAGCAGTGTTGAGCTTTTTGTTTAATTAACTTAACTTACTTTCCGTCAACGGAAGGTAAATTGAAATAACCAATATTGCCTGGGTTTTGCGAACCAACCATGAGATAGGAATGGCCATTTAAGTCATCAATTGCCTGAAGACCGGTAACTTCCCCTCCATCAGGCGCTGAAACGATACGGGAAAGTTTCTTTGTATCCACGTTATAGGCCCAGCCAAAGTTATTCGTATGCATACTACTATCTTCAGCAATAAATAGAGTCCTTAATTTTTCAGAGAAAGCAATATTGTCTGGGTTAGCCATTTTATCAGGATTGGCAGTGTTCCCATCTTTATCTGGAGCCGATAAATCTTCACCTAGCAATAATGCTGACATATCGGTTACAACATAATCACTAGCAATTGGGTTCCCACCGCGATCCTTTTGTGCAGCTGACGTATTCATTTCATATATGGCACCCGCGCTAAGTTTCGGTAATTGAATATCATCCACAGGATCCTTCGGATTTTTAGTCATGCCTTTTTCAACGTAAGACATCGCCATATAGATTTTTTTATCTGCTTTGTTGAAAGTGAGAGTTTCCATTTTATTAAATTCAGCGGTAGCACCTAAAATAGCTCCGTATCTACGGGATTCCAAAAATGCTGCAGCTTTTTCCATGCCAGGTTTTACTTTTAGCCACTCATCATTTCCAGCAGCCTTAATTCTTGTAAAGCCGTTTTCTTTTGCATAAGCAGCGTCAGTGGTCACTTCAAAAATATCGCTAAATGATACTGTTTTTGCAAGCTCCTTTATTTCGTTATCATTGGCATGTCCTAATTTTATCCATTCAATATCAGCGGCTCCGCCATTTTGATCACTTGTTTGATTCCATTTTGCGGCATATAGTGTACCTGCTGATAAGTCCTTTGCTTTATCAGCAACGTACATAAAGGACATTGTATAGCTGCCATCATCTCCATAATAAACAGTACGTTGATCAGGCGCGACCGCTACATTTTCGAATGATAAACGACCCATGCTGTAGTGTTTGACACCTTTCGTCTTTCCGTTTGGATGAACGGTTATTTCTGTCGTATAACCATAAAGATACGGATTTCCAATAGCGTTGGGATCTTGATAATAGTTACGAGCAAATTCAGTTACGTCAGATTTTTCAGGGTTAGCCTCATGAGCTCGAGCATTAGGTTCATATTCTTCACTTCCTAAGTGAGTGTTCCAAGGAGATAGAGTCCCCGCACAAGGTGTCCAAATGCCACCATACGCTGAAAAATCGACAGGTTCAATATCGGTAATTTTAAGTTCTCCTGTTTTCTTATCTTGAATCACGGTATTCAAATAAACTGCTTTTGGCATATTTCCAATTTCATTTTTTGGCATACTTTCAAAATGATTAATTAAATACAATTTACCACTTTTTCCATTCACAGTAAGCAAAGTATTCATGTCCGGCGCTGTTGAAACATAAGGGTTACCTTTGTCGTCTTTAATCACATTGCCGTTAACATCATAAGCGGCGCCTACAACTTTGCCATTAATAACTTCTCCAGGTCTGGCCAAAGATTTATATTCCAAAGGAACTGTCTTCTTGGAACCATCGTTCAACGTAACAATTGCCGAAGCTTCACTATACATTGCTGAACGTTCTTCATATGTATCCGGCGCTTCCATTCCGACAAATTCCACAGATTTTACTGAAGAAATTGGCTGGTACGTTTCTGCCAATACGTTTGCGGCAGTTGGAAATAAAATAGCTGCACTTAACAATGGGACAATAACCTTTTTCTTATTCATTGCATATGACCTCCTAAAAGTTTTAGTAGAATGTGTTTCACTTAAAATATTAGAGGAGGATTATTAATAAAGTATTTTAATAACATATAGATATTGTAAATTCCACTAGTCTATTTGTAGTGTTTTTTCTTAGTCCCAATGTCCTTATTAGGATTGAAAAAACATAAAAAGTGCTCTACTTTTATTAAGTAGAGCAAAAACATTCAACGAATTTTTTCGTAATAGAGAACTTGATATACAGATACCATTTTTTCCAATCCACTGATTAAATGATGAATAGGAATTTTCCTAATCACATGCTGATAGTTTCTTATCATTCTATTTCATTTTTTACCAGCTTTTACATCTATGTTCACTATACCCTTCTCACTAAGCTTGTCAAAAATCGGATTAAACCAACAAACGATGGTAGTGCATGCAATGAGACATCCTAAAACTGTAAATAAAATTGGGATGGAAAACATTTCTGCAAAAAGACCACCTAATGCCGCTCCGAACGGAACCCCAGCTTGCGCTAATAAAACTCTTACAGAAAACACTCTTCCACGCAAATGCTCCGGCACTCTTCTCTGATATAACGTCGTATTATTAATATTAAAAATAATCGCAAATATCCCTTGTCCAAACGAAATAACAAGAGCGAGCCAATAAAAAGGTGTCCATGCTAACCCTAAAAATAACACTCCTGAAATAAATAATGATCCTAGCATGACTAGTTTTCTATTTTCTGGTTCTTTTAGTGTTCCCGTAAGTACAGTGCCCGCCACCATACCAAACGAAAAAGCAGAAGTAAATAAACCATATTGAAAGGCTGTGCCACCTAATTCATCTGTAATATATGGCAAAAACATCGGCTGTGCTGCTCCTGAGCTGAAATTGATCATCATCATCATCATTCCTACCCATAATAACACGGGGTATACGCGGTAAAACTGGAGACCTTCTTTAAACTGGGTAAACCAACTTTCTCTTTTTACTAATTGTTTTTTCTTAGAGCTTGGATTCATCATTAATAGAAAACCAGAGACTCCTAAAGAAATAATCAAGATATATAAAACAGGTTCTGTTCCAAAAGCTGAAATTAAAAGTCCTCCTAATGTCGGCCCTAAAAGCATCATGACCTGTCCTGTTCCTTCAAGGAGGGAGTTGCCCTTTATTAACTTGTCCTTAGGTAATATATCCGCAACATAAGCCATACTTGCCGGATAAAAGATTGGCTGGGCAAGCCCAACAGCAATCGATACGGCATAAAGGTGCCAAACTTCTAATTGATCCATCGAAATCCAAATAACTAGAACAAGAAAAGCGGCTGCTCTGAACCATTCCGAAAACATCATTACTTTCTTGCGATCCCATCGATCTAGGTAAGGACCTGAAAATAATTGAATCAGGATATTAGGAAGCATAAATGATACCCAAATACTCCCCATTGCCATCTTCGAACCTGTCATTTCATAAATGAGCCACGATAAAGCAAATGTAGCAAATGTACTTCCCAGTCCAGAAGCACCTTGCGCCAACCATAAAAACACAAATTTTCTATTCATAAGTAATTCTTTCATTATCCAATACCCTTCTGTTACTTGATGCTTGATTTGTATGTATTCTACTAACTGTCCTATTTTCCCTTCAAGGTCATTTACTTTTTTGTAGAAGTAAAAATTAGATTCAGAGCGCATATCCATACAATATTTTCTTCTTTCCATAAATAATCGTAAAGGGCTATAATATGTAAATGTTCCATTTTGTAGTGGGAGGAAATTTTCTTGATTGCAAAAGCTTTGTTAATGGCATCTATCACAGTTTTGATTTGGGGATCTACTTTTGCAGGTATTCGTGTTAGCTTAAATGGCGGTTATTCACCCGGCCATTTAGTCCTTGTACGTTTTTTCATCGCATCAGCTTTATTTGTCATATATGCATTATGGCCAGGAGTTAAATTCCAGTTACCTCAAAAAAAAGATCTACTAAAAATCATTTTACTTGGCTGGATCGGAATTAGTATTTATCACATTGGCGTTACATTTGGTGAACAAACCATTTCTGCCGGTACAGCGGGCATGCTAATCGGCTCTGGTCCAATCTTCACCGCAATTATAGCAGCTATTGTTTTAAAAGAACGCTTAGGTTTATTCGGGTGGTTAGGTTTAAGTGTTGGTTTTATTGGGATTATTTTAATTACGGTGGGAACTTCGGGATCATCTTTTACAATTTCCGAAGGGGCTATTTTTGTGTTAATTTCCGCACTTGCCACTTCCGTCTTCTTTGTTTTCCAAAAGCCATTTCTTAAGCGTTATAGACCAATTGAATTGACTGCCTATTTTACATGGGCGGGAACCATTCCGTTTTTCATCTTTGCGCCTGGTGTATTCCAAACGGTTCAACATGCGACATTGGAAGCCAATCTGACGGCGATTTATGTAGGAGTTTTTCCTGGCGCCATTGCTTATGTGATGTGGGCAATTGCACTTTCATTAGGTAAAGCAAGCTCTATTACGAGCATCTTATATGTTGAACCAGCTATTGCCATCCTCGTTGCATGGATTTGGTTAAACGAATTTCCAACCACTCTTTCACTCATCGGAGGAATCGTGGCGATTTCCGGTGTTTTAATCGTAAATGTGAAAGGAAGTAAAAAGACATCGAGTAGTGAAGTTATACCAAAAGCATCATAATAAAAAGCAAGCCCAAGGATTAATATCCTTGGGCTTTTGTTTAAATTATTGGTGTTATTTAAGAACAAAGCGATGGACCAAACCATTTAAGTTCTCTGCTAACTTAGACAGATCACTAGACCTATTTGCCACTTCTTTCATCGTACTGCTGATTTGTTCAGATGAAGCAGACGTTTGCTCCACTCCAGCAGCTGATTCTTCAGAGATTGCTGCAATTTCTGTAATAGATTCGTTCATTTTTTTACTACTGTTAGCTATGTTTAAGATATTTTCGGAGACAACTTGAATGTTATTTGTCATCTCTGTAACAGCATTGCTAATTCCGGAAAAAGTTTTTTGTGTTGCTTCAATTTGGCTCGTTCCGTGTGTAACTTCCTTATAACCTTCTTCTAGAGAATCTGCAACTAAACTAGATTCATTTTGAATTCCATTCACGATGGCAGTAATATTTGATATAGACGCAGATACTTGTTCTGCCAGTTTACGAACTTCATCTGCTACTACTGCAAAACCTCTACCATGTTCCCCCGCTCTTGCCGCTTCAATTGCCGCGTTTAAAGCTAGTAAATTCGTTTGATCGGCAATCTCTTGAATCACAGAAACCAACTTAGAAATTTCTTGGGATTTTCCATCTAGACCCTTTACCATAGCAACGGCTTCATGAACAATTTCATCAATCTTGGCCATTTGCTGACTAGAAGCCTGCATTAATTGACTCCCTTCGCTTGTCATATGCAACACATCAGCGGAAGCCTTCTGTATACGTTCTCCGTTATCATTAGCCTCTTGGACTGTAGTAGAAAAAGATACCATAATGGATGCCAACTCACTAGCACTTGTAGCTTGAGTTTCGGTTCCATTGGCTACTTCATGCATGGTGGCTGATATTTGTTGAGAACCAGCATTAACGTCGTTTGCTGATAGAGACAACTCCTCACTTTGTCTCGCAATGGAATCAGAAACATAGTTAATTTGACTAATTAAATCACGTATATTCTTATTCATGTCATTTGTAGAGATAACAAGATCGGCAATTTCGTCTCGTGATTTCGTAGTTAACGGCTCATGACTGAGATTCCCGCTTGAAATCAACTTCATTCGTTCCATCACTTTTTTTATTGGGGTTGTTATGATTGTAGAAGTAATGAGTGCTGCCGCTATACTAACGATTATAACTAATGCAATAGCAATGGATACGACATAAAGAGTCCCATTTCCATTATCGATAATGCTTTTACCTTGATTTTGAATGAGTGTCTCTGTATCTGCTGCTATCTTCTCAAAACCTTCCATAATATTACGGGCTTCCTTTGACGATATTGCAAGGTTTAAGATAGCTTGGTCTTTATTGCCTTTTTCAAATTCTTCAAATACATCACTTATAACATGTTCTCTCCACGATTCAGAACGCTGAATAAGTTCCTCGTATTCAGCGGAAGCACCTAACTCTTTAGCAATCTTTTCATAATGCTGAGCTTTTTTTGTTTCGTCTTCAAATATATCCTTATAGTCATTATAACCAAATACTACATATCCACTGGCCAAGCCTATACTATTGGCCATTCTAGTAGCCATTTGTTCATCTGCAATCAATAATTGAAGATCCTTACTAACGATGTTTTTAGTAGAGTTGTTTACACTGAAAACTGATATAAAATTATAGGCTCCAAAGGCTACGAATAGTAGAATGACAAGAAAAAACCCAACCAAAATCTTCATTTTTAAGCTTTTAAAATTGAACAAATTCTTCATGTTTCTCCTCATTCCCTAAAATATATAGTGTGTTACCTTTTATTAAGATGGATATGTATTAGTAACCGCTTCCATATAACAATGTAGTTATACTATCTTACTCCTAATCAGCGTCCCTCTCTTCTTATAAAAAATAGCTATTCTATAGACATAGAATAGCCATAGGATTTTCAAAAAAATAAAATGATGACCAGTGAATCATAGTTTTTAAGATTGAACCCAAAAACCTTTAGACCCTTAGCTTTGCGTCGTATTTTTTCAAATAATGCCTTTTATTTATATGATAAACTACCTGGTACTTTTATCTTATCTCACCATTTTCCAATATTCAACAAAATTCTTCTAATATTTTTTATTTATGGCAAATTTTGTATACACAAAGGTAACTTTACATAGACATCAGCTAGGAAGATTCAATTGCCACGAAACACCAAATTTATCATTTACCCATCCAAATTTCTTGCTAAATCCATAATCACCTATAGGCATTAAGACGCCTCCACCATCGGATAATTTTTCAAATAGTTCATCGATTTCTTTTTCAGTATCGCATGTAATAAAGATAGACAATGATGGTGTAAACGTAAAATCATGTTTAATATCGCTGTCAATACACATGAATTCTTGGCCATTTATCGTAAAAGTAGCTTTCATGACACTACCTTCCGTACCTCCACGAGTTAAACTTGTAATTTCAGAATCCTCAAAAATAGATATGTAAAAATTTATTGCTTCTTCCGCATTCCCCTGGAACATTAAAAATGGAGTAGCTTTTGACATGTTCATCACCTTTTCAATTCGATATTTTCTTTTAATAATTTCCACTCATTATTTTCTTTTCTCCAAACAAGCATACATTATACCTAGATTTAACTAATCTCATAACACAACCATTCCGATTGTTTGCCGCCCATTTTGTTGTAGAGGGATTGAGCTGCGATATTATCTTTTGCCGTCTCCCATGTCATAGATGAAAAATCATTTTTCCGAATGTAGTCCAAGCATGTTTCGAATAGCTTTTCGCCGATTTTTTTCCCTCTTTCTTGCGGGGCGACAAATAAATCATTTAGAATTGCCTGCCTTTTTACTTTTAACGTACTAAACGTAAAGTACAGAGTAGCAAACCCTACTACTTGTCCATTTTCTTCAGCTACAAACTGCAGACCACTTATAGGATTATCCAATAAGTGATGAATCAGGTCCTTTAGCTCATTTTCTTTAGGATCAGGTTGTTGATAGAAATCAACAATATACTGTCTCATCAGTTTGTATAATGCATCTACGTCTTCCTTTGATGCAGGTCGAACGATAAAATTTTCACTCATTGTTGACTCCTCCATGAATGGGAATTTATTTAATTATAACATTTATCATTCATGGATTTTTGAGAACATTCATATGAAAAAAGCAATCCAAATTGCTTTTGATACAGCATATAAGGGATTTGATTTGTTGAGTAAAGGTGGGGTAATTTCCTAAGGGGTGCACTAACCAAGTTTAATTTTCATGATTTCCCGATCATGTTCGGAAATTTTTCGATCAAAATACTGCAAATCAACGGTTGTAACCATTGTACTTTTAATCGCTTCAATGTCTTTAGTATTCTTATCGACCTTACCAGATAGTTCATTTAATTTAGCATTGGTTGCTGCAACGTTTTTGATTAGTTGGTGAAGTAAGTCGCCGTGGCTTTTTAGTTGTTCATCGTGATGTTTAAGAATTTGGCTATGACTAGTAAGCATTTCTGTATGGCTATTCAACATTTCACTGTGGCTAGTAAGAATCTCTGTGTGGCTATTAAGAATTTCGCTATGGTTATAGAGTATTTTACTATGTTCGTTAAGCTTGTCCTCGATCTTGTCCAACTTTTGTATAATTATGTCTATTTTTCTCTCCATCTCTTTTCCCTCCTCTCATATTAAATTTATTCTATCATATTACATTTTAAATACTATTAGATCATAAATAAGGAAACCCCATACAATGTTTCCTTGTGTCGCCAGTAATACTCAAAATGTCGCTTTTGCTTCAGAAAAACAGATGGCATCAATGGAGGTAATTTCTTCATCAGCTCCGCTTTATCTTAAATGGCAGAGGATTTAGCTTAGAGTTAAATTGCTAATTATATTCATTCACATTCTGTATTTATAAGAGAAACAGCTCGCCTTCCTAACTAAGGAGCGAGCTGTTTTAATTATTATTTTAGTTAGACGTAAGCAGTGCCACACACTCCACATGAAACGTATGAGGAAATAGGTCAACTGGTTGAACAACTTCTAATTTATATCCAAAAGGAAGAAGTTCTTTTATATCTGTTGCGAACGTATCCGGATTACAAGATACATAAACGATGCGTTCTGGTTTGGAACGACCAATTCTTCTCATCACTTTTCCACCTGCTCCAGAACGTGGTGGGTCAAGCAGTAATAACTCAGGTTTTCCGAAAGTCTCTAGTACTTGGTCGATTCCTAATCTAGCATCCTTTGCTAAAAAGTATGTGTTGGAAATGCCATTGTCTTCTGCGTTGCATTTTGCAGATTCAATGGAAGTTTCGACAATTTCAATTCCAGCAAGTTTATCTACTCGACTTGCAAATGGTAATGAGAAAGTACCCACTCCGCAAAAGAGATCTATCATCTTCTCTGTTCTCTTCGGTTCACCCATTTCTAACGCAAGTTCAACTAATTTTTGCGCTTGGGTTGGATTCGTTTGGAAAAATGTATCAAACCAGAGACGGTAGCGGTATCCGACCAACTCATCATAGATGAAATCACGACCTGCTAATATATGTGTTTTTTCTGCTTGAGTCCTGTCTGCCCATTGTGTATTTTCAAGCCATAACAGGCTCTTAACTTGTGGAAATTTCTGCTCAATTTTTTCAGTTAAATCGTTCACCGCTTTTTCAAGTTTCCCTACAGGAGCCTCCGTAGCAAACAGCGCCAACATCATTTCCCCTGTCGCGAAGGATTGGCGCACCATTAAATGACGAAGCAAGCCTTCATGGGCATCCTTATCGTATCCACTTATTTCGTGTTCAAGTGCCCATTTCGCGACTTCCATTGCCGCTTCCACCATGTCTTTCCCAGCAATGAGACAAGTTTCCAATGAAATAATACTACGGAAATTTCCTTGTTCATGTAAACCTAGAGTGCCATCTGGAGCGAAAGTAAACTCCATTTTATTACGGTAATGCCAAGGATCATCCATTCCAATCGTATCTCGGACAAGGGCTGGATCAAACCCTTGAACTTCAATCGCTTGTTTGACATGATTCGTTTTTTGTTTCAATTGACCTGAATAATCCCAGTGCTGCCAAACACAGCCCCCACAAAGTTCAAAATGAGGACATGACGGTTTGATTCTTTCAGAATGAACCTCTAATATTTCTTCCGGCTTCGCTTTCCATCTTCTTACCCACGGTCGCTCCACCGTTACACGTACTTTTTCACCTGGAAGAGTGTATGGAATCGTCAGCTTTAGTTTCTTCGGATTTCCATGCTCGTTCTCTCGCCAAACGACCGCCTGCCCCGAGCCTTTCGCATCCAATTGGCGAATATCGGCAATGAAGCTCTCTCCTTTTATGTTTGTCATGTTGGTCCCTCCTAAAAAGTTCCGTCTATATCAAATGATAAGCTCATGTATCTTTTTTCAACATACTTACCTATTATAACGGAACTATGTCGGAGTGGGAATATGGGAGAAATGATTGCCATCGAGATGTTGGCTTTCGTTCTTTACTATTTCTATGGCTCGATCAATATTCATTGATACCCTTTCCCGTTTATCCATAGAGCTTGATTATCTTTTAACGCATCTAAAAAGGAAACAATCAACGCCGCTAACCAACCTAGTAGAGCAATGACCGCAAGAATAGGCAATACACTCATTTCAAATATTGTACGTCCGAGAAATGTTTGAATGCCGATTAATAAAATAGAAATCATCCAAGAAACGCTGCCTACATGTATAAGAACCCGAGCTCGCTTCGAGTCAATCTTTGCTTTTTCAGTTAACCATCCCAATATAGGAAGTGTCTGGAGAGCGTGGAATCCTAATCCATGTAGAACGATAAAATTCCCAGCCGCTCCCGTATATCGGCTTTGAAGTACGGACATACAAATGCCTGCGGCGAAAGAAACCATTGTGGAGAGAAATGCATATCGAATACTGAGAGTAAGGAATGGATATTGCTCTTCATCCCTTCTTCGGAAAAAAGAAATAGCAACGATAATAGTCAAAGTAATTAGCACTAAAGACATTATTCCGAAGAACGTCCCGAATAAAACATCGGTCGTAGTCCCCACCTGTGTGTATCTGGGATTAATACCTCGAAAATGCTGTATCGTTTCTATCCCATATCCGATTAAAACTGTAAAAACAAAACCCCAACGAATCCTTTTTCTACCTCTCGGGCTTAATCCAGATACTTGTAATAAGACTGCAATGGATAAGATAAAAATAGCAATGGCTGCATTAAAAGAAAACGCACTTTCCACGTTTCCTTCTGGAAGAATAATCCCCCCAAATAAAGCAACATAAACGGCACAAATTGCAGCAAGCACAAAACCCATCATACCCATAATGACCAATAGCTTTTCTTTCGCAAACAATAAAATAAGAGATTTTGATGCAGCTTTCATCATTTTACATTCATCTTCCTTTCGATATTTATTTATCAATCAATAAATAACAGAGTGTTAAAAAAGACAGATATATTCTGCCTTCTTATCCTAATCAAAACAAAGCAACTGTGGTAATTCTAATACTTCCGCCACCGTAATTAAGAATCCGTTGCTTAAAAATTGACTTGCACCAGCTTCCGGATTTGGGCTGCCTGCTGTTTTTAACTTTTCAGTGACTAATTCTTGAACAATCCTAAATTTTTCCCTAACATGCTTGCGAATAACTGGTTCGGAAATTGCATGCGACTGCATTATTAAAATGATTTCATCTTTATGCGTCTTCATCATATCCATAAATGCTTTCCCCATCGTATCCATCAATTTCTCAACTGGTGCTTCTACCTCTGAAAAAGCTTCATAAATACGCTTGGAGGCCCGATCAATAACCGCAATAAATAGTTCTTCTTTATTTTTAAAAAAATGAAAAACATACGGTTGTGTTACTCCTGCGGCTTTTGCTATTAGGGCTGTCGTTGCTTTGTAATACCCGTTTTCCGCAAAAATACCGACGGCTTTGTCTAAAATCAATTCTTTTTTATCTTCACGTACGACTATTGTAATCAACCTCTTTTTTATTTATTAATCAATAAATAAATAGTATTGAAGTTTTTTATTAGTGTCAAGCATATTTTATTTTTATTTATCAAAAGTATATTAAACCCTTTGTCCATTAGAGTAACTATAGTGAGACTAATGTTATGGGGCTCTGCTTTCTCCATTGGGCATTTTATTTTTCTCTAAAACAGTCATTGTTTCCTTCATGATATAATTTATTTCAAGTAACCATAACAAGTTAGAAAGGACAATAAATGGTGAAAAAGCTTATTTTGTTCTTTATCTCCGTAATACTACTTATCATAAGTGGATGTTCGTCCAATAAATTAGAGGCATCAGAAAAAGACGTAGAGATAACCATATCTGCAGCAGCAAGTTTACAAGATGCATTGAATGATATTAAACCACTCTTTGAGGAAAAAAATCCTCATATAAAAATAAACTTTAACTTTGGAGCTTCTGGTGCCCTTCAGCAACAAATTTCTCAAGGAGCACCTGTCGATCTTTTCTTTTCTGCTGCAGAAGACAAGTTTGATAAACTGATAGAAGACGGATTAATCGATCAAAAACAAGGAATCGATTTAGTTGGAAATGAACTTGTACTAGTCATACCTGTAAATTCAAATACAGGAATTGAGTCTTTCGAAGATCTAATCAAGGCTGGACAGATTTCTATAGGGACCCCGGAATCAGTACCAGCTGGACAATATGCAAAAGAAACATTACAAAACTTGCACTTATGGGCAGATGTCGAAGGAAAAATCGTATATGCTAAAGACGTGCGGCAAGTTCTTACATATGTAGAAACAAACAATGTTGATGCGGGTATTGTGTATAAAACAGATGCGCTCATTTCACTGAAAGTTAAAATGGTGGCAACAGCAAAAGAAAACTCTCACGCCCCTATCATTTATCCTATTGGAGTGATTAAAAACAGTCGTAATCCAATAGAAGCAAAACGATTCTACGAATTTCTTCAGAACGAATCGTCTATTGATATTTTCGAAAAGTATGGATTTAAAGGACTGAAATAATTAAAATGGCCACCAACTTTTGGGCACCTATTAAACTTTCATTAGAAGTCGCTGCTTTTTCAGGAATCATTGTATTCATAATAGGATTATTTTTTGGAAAGATGATGGCGAATAAAAAATTCAAAGGGAAGACTTTTATAGAAACAACATTCCTCTTACCTTTAGTATTGCCGCCTTCTGTCGTAGGATTTTTGCTAATTGTTATATTTGGTAGGAATAGCATTATTGGACAGTTGATAGAAGCCTTGTTTAAACAACCAATTATGTTTACGTGGTGGGCAGCAGTCATTGCCTCCACCGTCGTCGCTTTTCCACTTATGTATCAATCTGCTAAAGCTGGCTTTGAATCGATAGATCATGATATTGAGAACGCAGCCCGTGTAGACGGTGCAAATGAATTTAAGTTATTCGCGTTCATAACGATTCCACTTGCGCATCGAGCAATTATTTCAGGAGCCATTTTAAGTTTCGCACGTGGATTAGGCGAGTTCGGAGCCACTTTAATGTTTGCCGGCAACATCCCTGGCAAAACCCAAACGATCCCAACCGCGATCTACATAGCGATTGATTCTGGCAATATGGAATTGGCTTGGTTGTGGGTTATTAGCATGGTGGGGATTTCTTTTTTGATGTTATTGGGTGTGCGTTTGATGAATTCTTAGAGGTGGCATCTGCAGGTTTTTGGTTGTCATGTCATACCCCAACACTGGTCTTCTCTTAGCTGGAAATGATAGACCCTTAGAGGAATCCACTTCTCCTTAAATTCTTCGAATGAAAGGAAAAACTTATTCTGGTGGATTCCCAAGTAACGTTGTGGTCAACCAAAAAGAGCAAGTTTCTCCCTCTCAGTTTAAGATGGAAATTTATATTCTTTCAAAGATTGATGAAGTTTTTCCTTATCATCTACAGTTAAGTAGACCTTTGTAATCTCTTGCGGTTTTCCAAGCAAATTAGTCATTATGATAGGATTTTTAAGGTCGATTTCAAATTGAGGGGTATCAAATTCGAGTAAAACCCCTTTAAAAACATGTTTATTCCTCTTTTCCTCCAAAAACTTCCCTCCTCCATCGATAGAGGCGATTTGAGTTAAAGGGATTGCAATGTGTCTTCTAGATCCTATTCTAATGAGCAGCATATTATCCTTCAGTAAAATCGGAAGTTGAACAATGGCACGGTAATCACTAATCAAGTAAAGGACAGCATATATATTTAAGGCCACATGAATCCACGAAATAATCGGACTCCAATTATGAAGCAAGAAAAAGAGACCAACACTTTCAAGTAAAATAACACTTAATAAGACTATCATTATGCCTTTATATCCTACTTTTTTATGATATGAAAAAGCATTGTTCATCTCTTGATTAGAATCCCGCGAAAACAAGTAATAAAGCATCGTGATTTCCCTGGTTATCATCATCGCAACAGGCTTTGGAAGCGATTCAGAGAGGATTACCTCCATTTTTTCGATGAAGGATTTTTCTTTCCCAAGCTTCCTATAGCTTTTTGACAGTTTATACACTCTAAAAATCAAGAAACTAATGAGTATGGATTCCAATCCAATAATCAAAACTTTCATATATAATCCTCTTTTCAAAGTTGATTAAAGAAAAAATTTTGTGTAATATTTAAGTAAACTTAATTATTTATCACACTTAAATATTAACATGAGTTAATGATTGGAGGAAACAAAAAAATGGATTTAAAAAAAATTTTATTGGAAGCCAATCAGTTTTCAGAAGAGATTAAGTCTGTTTTCATAAACGAATACAAAAAAATATTAGACGAGCACGACCTTTCTTCAAAGCAATCGCTCGTATTAAACGTTTTGCATAAAAGTAAAAAACTGACGATGAATGAAGTTGCGACCATCATTAATGCCACACCAAGTGCAGCTAGCCAATTTATTCGAAAACTAGAAAAACAACAATACGTAAAAAGGGAAATAAACGAAGAAAATAGACGAGAGGTCTTCGTTTTTTTAGATACAAAAGGGGAGGATTTTTATAAAGAATTAAATGAAGTTGATGAAATGGTGCTGGAAAAATATTTTTTGCAATTACCCGAAGAAGATATTTTGACATACCACAAAATTTTGAAAAAGCTACATGGAATTGTTGTTAAACAGGGGGAATGATCATGGACATTTTTATTTGGTTGATTATTATTTTTCTTTTTCTATATGAACCTGTTTATGGTTATTTTGATTATCAAAGATTCAAAGAAAGAGTCCGAAGAAATCCGATTGAAAGAATAAAATATTATAAAAAAGTAATGTTAGGTCTGTGGATTCCCACATTGATCATTCTAGGACTAGTGGGATTTGGACAGTTAACGTTACAAGATATTGGATTAAGAGGCATTACGATAAATACTGGCCCATTAGGAACTTGGGTAACGTATATTACAATTGGCATTGCCATCTTATACGCTCTCCTTCTTATCTATTATTTTGTGGGATCCAAAATAAGTAAAAAATTGAAACAAAAAATTATGGAAGTAACAAAACAAGATTTAGAGAAAAGTAAATTTGCGGATATCATGCCTATAACAAAAGAAGATAAAAAAGTTTGGACGTTTGTTTCCTGGACGGCAGGTATTACAGAAGAAATCATTTACCGTGGATTTTTAATCTTTGCTTTAACTTATTTATTTCCATCTTTATCGATATGGGTTGTATTGATTGCCTCGTCTATAATATTTGGACTTGCCCATACGTACCAAGGTGTAGGAAATGTGGTTAGAACGAGCATCGTTGGTTTGTTTTTTGCTTTTTTGTATATGGGGCTACATTCTATTATCCCTATAATTCTGCTTCATTTTTTAATCGACTATGTTGCTAAAATTGGTTACAGCGAGGAACTTAATTTAAAGTAAGTTAGTTAACAAAAGTATACCTAGACAAAAAGATTTCACTACTTACAATTTTCAAAGTTGTCTTATACAATGAAAGGGATTACTTGATGAGGAGGAAAACATGTGACTATTCTAAATATCAAGGATTATACGGTTTTAAACAATGGAGTACATATGCCGTGGCTCGGACTTGGTGTCTTTCAAGTTGAGGACGGTGACGAAGTAATTAATTCAGTTCAATATGCGTTGGAAGCAGGCTATCGTTCGATTGATACAGCAGCTGGCTACCGAAACGAAACTGGAGTCGGTACAGCGATTAAGCAAAGCGGCATCACGCGTGAGGAATTATTTATCACAACAAAACTAGCAAACTCTGATCAAGGCTACGAATCTACCCTACGCGCTTTTGAAGAGAGTCGCCAGAAACTAGGTCTTGAATACATTGACCTTTATCTAATTCACTGGCCAGGTAAAACGAAGTTCGTAGAAACGTGGAAGGCTTTTGAAAAGCTGCAGAAAGACGGATATATTCGTGCGATTGGCGTAAGTAACTTTAACATTCACCATCTTGAAACGCTTAAACAAAACAGCGATGTAATTCCTGCAGTGAACCAAGTGGAATTCCATCCATTACTCAATCAGCAGGAGCTTCGTCAATATTGTAAAAATGCAGGTATCCAATTAGAAGCTTGGACTCCAATTATGAAAGGAAATCTAGACCTGCCACAACTGACTGAGCTAGCAGAAAAGCATGGTAAAACGCCAGCTCAAATCGTCCTTCGCTGGGATCTTCAGAATGGGGTTGTGACGATACCTAAATCAGTCCACAAAGAGCGAATCCAAGAAAATGCTAATATTTTCGACTTCACTCTATCAGATGAAGATATGAAAGTAATTGATCAAATGAATAAAAACTACCGCTTCGGATCAGATCCAGATGAAGTAATTTTTTAGAACTATAATGATGTATTAGGAACTCGATGTCAGAACATCGAGTTCCTATTCTATTTATTTCCCTCAACTTCCGTTAGCACAGTTCGAACAATGAACTATGCCCATCGCGATCCCCATATCTTCATTTCTTTTAATATCTTATGTAAAGCTTGTCCCTTCTCTGTTAATGAATATTCAACCGTAACCGGAACGGTAGGTGTTACTTTGCGTATGACTACTTCGTTTTCTTCTAAGTGACGAAGCGTATCAGTTAATGCCTTTGGGCTAATTTTTGGTATCGATTTTTGGATTTCTCCGAACCGTTTTGTTCCTTCAAAAAGTTGCTTTAATATAAGAAAAGTCCACTTTCCGCCGATAACATTCAAGGCTTTTTCAATCGAGCATTCAATGACCAATTCTTCCTTTATCTCTTGCATCATTCCGTCCCCCTATATAGCAAATAGCAACTATAAAATTTATAGTAAATAACCTATCTTTTATTATATCAAAAAATTTTCACTACTTGTATAAATGATTATGAACACATATACTTCGAAGTGAGTAAGCGTTTTATTTACACCAAAGTAGAGAGGTGATTAACATGCCAAAGGTTGTCATTACAGGTGGAAGCGGTTTATTAGGACCTTCTGTAATAAAAGAATTTTTACATCATGGCTATGAAGTTGTGAATGCAGATGCAAAGAAGCCGAATGAGGAGCTTTGTCCAACCGTCATTACAGATTTAACGAATCTTGGAGAAGTGCACGGGGTTTTAGTTGGAGCAGATGCGGTTGTTCATCTTGCTGCAATTCCAGTTGCTTATTCACATCCGAATGAAGTGACGTTCCGAAATAATGTAATGTCCACTTATAACATTTTGGAAGCAGCCGGGAACTTAGGTATCAAAAAAGCTGTTATTACCTCAAGTGAGTCTTCTTACGGTATTGTTTTCTCGAGGAACTCATTAGAGCCGAAATATGTGCCAATTGACGAGGAACATCCGCAATTGCCTGAGGATAGTTACGGATTATCCAAAATCGTGAATGAACAAACTGCAGATATGATTCATCGCAGAACGGGGATGCAAGTCGTTTCCATGCGTCTCGGAAATGTCATCACACCTGAGATGTATGCTAATTTTCCAAGCTTTATTCATAATCCAGAGCAACGGAAAACGATAATGTGGAGCTATATTGATTCAAGAGATGCCGCAACCGCGTATCGACTTGCAGTTGAAGCGGACGGACTTGGTTCTGTCGCATTAAACATCGCCAATAATGAAACTAGTATGGATATTGAAAGCAAACAGTTGATGGAGCAGGTATATCCAAATGTGAAAGAGTTCAAGAAAGAATTTACTGGCTTTGAAACACTTTTTAGTAATGAAAAGGCTAAAAAGCTATTAAATTGGGAGCCTGTTCATATATGGAGAAACTATGTTGAGGTCTCTAAATCTTAAATATTATACAAAAAGGAGAATATATTATGGTGTACTTAGCAGATGACAAACGATATGACACAATGAAATACAACCGAACAGGAAATTCTGGTCTTTTATTACCAGCGATTTCACTAGGTCTATGGCATAACTTTGGCGGTGTAGATACATATGAAAATGGCCGTGCGATGCTTAGAAGAGCCTTTGATTTAGGAATCACACACTTTGACCTTGCCAACAACTACGGACCTCCAGCAGGATCCGCTGAAACAATGTTTGGCGAAATGCTCGCAACAGATTTTAAACCATACCGTGATGAAATGGTCATTTCTACAAAAGCGGGCTATTGGATGTGGAATGGCCCTTACGGCGAATGGGGATCCAAAAAATACTTGATTGCTAGTCTTGACCAAAGCTTGAAACGTATGGGATTGGACTATGTTGATATTTTCTATTCCCACCGTCCAGATCCAAACACACCATTGGAAGAGACAATGGGTGCCCTTGACCAAATCGTTCGACAAGGTAAAGCATTATACGTTGGGATTTCAAGCTATTCCCCAGAACAAACAGCTGAAGCCGTTAGAATTTTAAATGATCTAGGAACGCCGTTGTTAATTCATCAACCAAGCTACTCCATGCTAAACCGCTGGATTGAAGATGGGTTGCAAGATGTTCTAGATGAAAGTGGAGTAGGATCAATAGCTTTCTGCCCATTACAACAAGGGTTGTTAACGAATAAATATTTAGGCGGAATTCCTAAGGATTCACGTGCTGCAAGTTCAACTGGTGCACTTAAAGAGGATCAAGTTACTGAAGAAGTCATACAAAAGATTCGTCAACTAAATGACATTGCCGCCGAAAGAGGCCAAACACTAGCGCAAATGTCACTTGCATGGGTACTTCGTGGAGGACGTGTGACATCCGCTCTAATCGGAGCTAGCCGTGTAAGTCAAATTGAAGATAACGTAGCAGCTTTAAACAACCTAGATTTCAGTGAAGAAGAATTAGCTAAAATTGATGATATTTTAAAAGGTTAATAGTAAAAAAATCTTCGAGTGATAGCCGCTCGAAGATTTTTTTCTTTCATTTGGTTTTTACAACAAAATCAAGTAAATGATTATTACGAACAGGAAATTTCGCCTTTATTTTAAGACTCTCATTATCTATTACGATTATATGATTCTTCTTTTTTGTATTACTCATTTCTTTAACATATATTTCTTTCTCTTCTACGTTCTGATATAGAGGTTCATACCAGTTGTCTGTGTTGGAAAAGTCTCTATTAAATAATTCAAATACAGGCTCATCTTTTAAATGAAAAACACCTAATGAATATTTATCTTCTCCATCGCTTAAACAATATAAAATTCTCTGCTCATCTAGAGCTAATTGTCTACTTCCGGATGTATCATAATAATCTTGCTTCGGTAAATGTTTAAAAGGCTCATATATTTTGAACTGAAAATCTTGATCATAAACATACATCTTTCCATTATCCCCCATTATATAGGCATAATCTTTTGTTGAAAAAAGAGGGATAAGAGAAATATTATCAGTTCCAAAAGTTTCGTATGTAATAGAACCATTTATTAAATCTGCGACTGCAATGCCGTGATGTTCGTAATCATCATCATCTCCCACTGTCCCTGCTGTACCATATAATACCTTTCCATTAAAGTCCAAGAGTGGTGCAGAGAGTGGAGAGCGACGATAATCGGTTTCAATGCTTTGTTGTGTAGTGGCATTCGAAATTGTAGAATAGAATCCTTGATTTCCAGTTTTATGTGATGCTAGAGTCTGAAAAACAATCTCATCGCCATAGTGCCTAATATGGTCAATTTCAACCTTGTTTTCCAGATAATCAACATTCACCTTTTTAAATCTATTTTTTTGAATATCATAGTTAAAATAATATTCGCCACCAATACCACCAAAAAAGGAAATATATAATTGATTAATGTCATTTGGCTTTTGATGCGGAGTCATTCTTCCAAAATCATCGTCAAAAATTCTGTACTGTTTTACGACTTCTCCAGTGTTTGTCACTTCTTTTACTAATGTAAATTCCTGAGAAAAACGATAATCAGTAGGATAAAAAAGAAGATAATGACCTTCGCTATCTGATGTCTCTGGTGAGAACTGTTCAATTCCGTTTAAACGGATATACTTAACTTTAACTTTCCATTGGATCAAAGGAACAATTAACAACATTAAAAATGCAGAAAAAATAATCCTATACAACCATATTTTTTTATTCATTATTTCTCCCAAGATTTTATTGGAAAAACTTCACCATATACCAATTATATACAAACAATGATTTAAAGTCCGCACTATTTTCCGAATAAAAAACCCTACAAAGAGATACCTCTTTGTAGGGCTTTTCCGTTAATTCTCTTCTATTTCTTTACGATTTTTCTTAAGCATCTTCGAAAGTATTTCATACACAATCGGTACGATAATGAGTGTTAATAATGTTGAGCTTGTTAAACCACCGATTACTGTAATGGCGAGGCCTTTTGAAATCATACCGCCTCCGCCTTCTGCGCCAATCGCTAATGGAATTAATGCTCCAATTGTGGCGATCGCCGTCATAAGGATCGGACGTAAACGAGTGGCGCCAGCTTCTAATATTGCTTCGCGCATATTCATACCGCCGCGTTCCATTCGAACAATCCTGTCTACGAGAACGATAGCATTTGTTACGATAATCCCAATCAACATGAGGAGGCCCATCATAACGGATACTGATATCGTTTCGCCAGCAATGTAAAGCCCAACAAACGCCCCGATGACTGCAAATGGCAAGGAGAACAAAATCGCAAATGGTGCTGTTCCTTCGCCGAAAGTAACAACGAGGATAAAGTATACTATCGCAATTGCCGCTAGCATAGCTACTCCAAGCTGTGTAAATGTCTCTGCCATATCGGCCGCTACACCACCAACATCCATCGAAACACCTTTAGGCAAATCAATTTTATTAATTTCTTTCTCTACCTCAGAATTAGCCTTTGAAACATCATTTCCAAGGATGGTTCCTGAAACTGTTGCATAGTACTCGCCTTTACTGCGTGCCAATGTGTTTAGAGTAGTTCCCTTCTCCACTTTGACAAGGTCAGAAAGTGGCATCGTTGTACCCATTGCTGTTGGTATTTCTGTTTTTAAAATATCATCAACTGATTTTGGCTGTTCTTTTTGTTCTTGTTGAACAATCACATCTAACGTGTTTCCGTCTTTTTTAACCGTCGTTAAAACATCTTGCGTTTTATGAGGGCTTAACATCATCACGATTTGGCCTGTAGTTAAGCCGTATTTCAGCAATTCATCCTGCTCTACTTTAAAGGTATACTCGACATAAGCATCTTCAGCACTTGAAGTGACCTTTTCTAGTCCATCGTTTTCCTTCATTACCTTTTCAACCTTTTTTACAGCGTCATTTAATTTATCTAAATCTTCACTGTAAAATGTATAGCTAAGTTCATTCGACGACATCCCCATGGAAGCGAAGTTCTGGCTCTTCCATTCACCCGATTGGCCAATATTGGATACATAGTCTTCAATATCCTTGCGAACCTCAGGGAAATTTTCCATATCTGGGTCAAAGATGAGGTACATTAGCGCCCCTTTACCTCCACCGCCCATCATCGCTGCCATTGGATCGCCGCTATTGGTTATCGATAATTGAACGATATCAATATCTTTGCGTTTTAATAATTCTTGCTCCACAACTTCTACGTTTGCTAAAGTCTCGTCCTTCAACTCGCCTGTTGCTGGAGTATATGTTAAATACATGACTTTATCTTCTTCACTGCCCATAAAGCTAAATCCGATTAGTGGAGTTAAACAGATGCTTCCGACTAATAAAAGAATCGAAATAACTGATGTAATGGCTTTATGGTTTAGCGTCCAGTTTAGGATGCCCTTATACCATTTCGCCAATTTCCCTGCTTCCTTATGACTCTTTTCTGTCTTCTCACCATATAATTTTTTCTTAAATAAGAAGTGAGAAAAGGCAGGAACGATAGTGATCGCTACAATTAACGACGCACCTAGTGCAAATGTCATCGTCAATGCGAATGGCATGAACAACTCGCCAACCATCCCACCTACAAAGATTAGTGGCGCAAAAACCGCAACCGTTACGATGGTAGATGATGCGATCGGCTTGAACATTTCTATCGTTGCTTCACGAATGAGCGCGCGCCCCGTTAATTTCTCATCTTTTAAATGCAGCCTTCGATAAATATTTTCTACGACAACGATCGAGTCATCGATGACACGACCAATGGCTACCGTAACCGCTCCTAGTGTCATCATATTCAGTGTAATATCCAACCAGTTCAAAATCATTAATGCCATAAAAATTGAAACCGGGATGGATACAATTGAAATCAAAGTCGATTTAAAATCACGCAAGAATAAAAGGATGATTAATACGGCAATTAAGCCACCAAATAAGGCTTTTTCAACCATGGTTTTGATTGAGTCTTCTATTGGCTTACCTTGGTCAAGTGAAACATCAATAATCAGTCCATCAATTTTAGCTTGCTCGTCTTTAATTAATTTTTTTACACTTTTTACGACATCAACAGTATTTGCTTGTTGTCCTTTAACAATTTGAATGGCAATCGCATCTTTACCATTTGTACGAGAAACCGATTCTACTTTTCCGACTACATCAATTTTTGCGATGTCACTAAGCTTTACAAATGGAGTTGGATTTGTTTCTGATGGTGTAACAGGAATAAGCATGTTCTTTAGTTCATTAGCGGTCATGAATTTCCCGTCAATCGCTACTGCTTCTTCCCCTTCTTTAAACTCATATAGACCTAAGGAAACAGACATGTCGCTCGCTTGAATCATTTGCTTTACTGAATCTTCTGTAAGACCAAGTTCAGCCATTTTTTCTTTATTATAAACAAGCTCTACATCTTCTATATGCTGCCCTGTTACTGTAGCAGACGCTACGCCTTCAATTTTCTGTAGTTTAGGCAGTAAAATATCTTCTACCGTAGAAGTTAATTCTACAATGTCTTCTTTTTCACTACTTACACTAAGTGCCACGACTGGCATCATATTCATATTAATAGACGTAATGGTCGGCTTTTGCGTATCCTCTGGTAAAGTCATTGCATCTAATGCAGATTGCAATGCACGCTTTGCCTCATCCATATCGATGCCATATTCATATTCCACTTGAATACTTGACATGTTAGAATATGAATTAGAATAAACGGCTTTAACATCTTCCAGGTTTTCAGCCGCTTTCTCTAATGGCATGGACACATCTTTCATGACTTGTTCAGGAGTTGCTCCAGGATATACTCCCGTTACCATTAAATATGGAATCGTTATATCTGGAATCGTCTCCGTTTTCATTCGAGTACCTGCATAAATTCCAGATACGGTAATAATGATTGTAAGAAGCCAAACGGCTAATTTATTTTTCAGAACAAAATTAACTAGACCTTTCACAGCTGCTCTCTACCCCCAATTTTCTATTTCTAAATGTTTGTTTTCCTACACAAAATTGACTTTCATAACCTATTCACTTATAGTAATGACTAATCAGTCATTTGTCAACGTTGAACTATTGAGAGCGGGGAAAATATCGTGATTAAAAAACAATTGATTATGGAAAAAGCATTGGAACTGTTTGCAAAACAAGGATTTGAAGCAACATCCGTTCAACAAATCACGGATCATTGCGGCATATCTAAAGGTGCTTTTTATCTATCATTTAAATCGAAGGACGAATTGATTTTAACATTAATTGATCATTTTATGATGGAAATCACATCTGACATTGACTACATAGTCAAAAATTCAAAAAATGATCGTTTATTGTATGATTTTTACAATGCCACGTATCGTTATTTTTATAAACATTTGGATTTCGCAAAAATATTTATCAAGGAACAGACGCAAACATTCAATAAAGAATTCATTCTAAAAATGCGCCATTATGATAAGTTGCACGAAAAAACCATATTAACTATGATTGAACGTTTATATGGTGAGGTAGTAAAACATACAAAATATGATTTAATTTATTGCATAAAAGCTTTCATGAAAATGTATGGAGAACTTTTCTTATCCAAACACGTTACCGTCGATTTCGACTTGCTTGCCGAAACGCTTGTTGAAAAGACGAATATTTTAGCTAATCATATGAAAATTTCTTTCGTTTCAGAAGATTATAGGAAACTGAATGAATACGAGATTAATGAGCAGGTAACGAAAGAACAGATGATTGAAATGATTGATCGAAAAATCGAAGAAATGGAAGAATCTATTGAAAAAGAATCATTAATATTACTTAAAGAGCAGCTTATTGAACCAACTTTAAGTCCTGCTATTGTAAAAGGTTTATTTGAAAATATACGAAATCATCCTCATTGCAAATGGATTGCTTATTTGCTGCGAGATTATTATAAATCGATGGTTTGAATGGTGGTGACCATATGAAAACAAAGCTATATATAAACAATAAAAAGATGGTAGCTGGTATGACTTTGAAGGATGAAGTGGAATTTGAAAGCAATAACATGGCCCTTCACGCATGCGATAACCTTGAACAAGTATTGGAAAATCGCAAAAAGTTGGCTGCTAGTTTGAATTGTGGGCTAGATGACTTTGTGTGTGCAAAGCAAACCCATAGCGCGAATTTTCATCGAGTAGAGCTTATGGACAAAGGAAGAGGATCCAACCAAATGGAAACCGCTATTCCTAACACGGACGCCTTATACACATACGAGTCGAATCTATTGTTATGCAGCTTTAATGCTGACTGCGTCCCGGTGATTTTTTATCACGAAGGAACAGGTATTGTTGGTGTCATTCATTCTGGATGGCAGGGTTCTGTTAAAGAAATTACGTTAAAGCTTTTTAAGCATTTAATTCAAGAGGAAAATTGTGATCCTAGTGATTTTCATGTTCAAATTTGCCCTGCACTAAGTCAGGAAAAATTTGAAGTCGACGAGGATGTATATATAAAATTTAAAGATCTTGGTTATGCGGATGATTTTATCTATTATAATGAACAGACAAACAAATATCATATTGATAATCAGTTAACGGTGAAAAAACAATGTATGCTGGCGGGCGTTCCGGAAAAGCAGATTGCCATTGACAGAACGTGTACGTATGTAAGTGAACATGGTTTCTCTTATCGTCAAGACAAAAAATGCGGAAGACATCTTTGCTTTATTATGAAAAAAGGCGACTAATTGTATTTTTAACGGGTTCGTTTAGTAGTACGAAATTTGCAAAGAAAATCTTATTTTCACATTAAAGCTATCACTCAATTAACATACAAATTCTCGGAGCTTTTATGCTCCGAGCATTTGTACCTCATAGTTTTTCAATAAAATTCGTATGCTACATAATATTATATTTCTATACCATATTTGGCTGCAATCATAGTCAAGTTTTGAATTTCTTCAGGGCTAGGCGGACCACTTGGAGCAGGAGGCAATTGTTCAGGAACAGGAACACTTAACTCATTAATAAACTGTTCAAATCCTGAGGGATAAACAGTTAGTAAAACTTTTGCTTTTTCCGTGTTAACTTTAAAGGTATGTTTTAACCCTTTAGGTGCATAAACATACGTTCCAGGAGTGGCATGAATAACAGTATCGTCAACATAGTATGTAATTTCACCTTCAAGAACACAAAAAGTTTCATCTTCTCTCGTATGAGTGTGTGGGGGTGGTTCAAACCCTCGTCTTTCCTCAGTTAAAATAGTCGCATACCGGCCATTTGTATCCTCTCCGCCAACTAAAACAGAAACTTTATTTCCTAAAAATAAAACGGTGTTACCCTCAGATGCTCGACGAAAAAATGGTATATCCAATATTTCAACCTCCCCTGATTTTTACACACCTTGGAATAATAATATTCTGACAGGTAAGCTCTTATTCTACTGATTCTTTTAGAAATGAAAGAAGTGCATCTATTAAATGAGCCTGCCTGTTAATACTGGATCCAGTTATATGAAATCAATTAACATAGTTTTAAGAAATTAGTTCAATAAACTTCTTAGCTAAATTGGAGTAAATAACGGCTGATTTATTGCTTATTGTCTGGAATACCGTTAATAAAACGAAATAGGATAGTCAGATTGATATGTATTATAGACTTCGTTAAACAAAAATAATGCTGCCTTAAATGTATGGGCAGCATTATTTTTATAAACTACGTTCCACAATAGGTTCGATACGGAGTCGGCGACTCAGGCACAACAGTATACTCTTCTTGTTCGGAGGAATACTCATAAGGATTTGAAATGACCGCCAAAAGGCGCTCCATTACGCTATAGTCTCCATTCTCAACGGCAGCATCCAAAGCCTCTTCCACTCGGTGATTCCGCGGAATTACCGAAGGATTACTATTCTTCATTAATTCTTTCGAAGCATCTTTTGATTCTGTCTGTCTTTCGAGTCTAGCAAGCCATTTTTCCTTCCACTGAGTAAATTCTCTGGATTCACATACATCCTCTTCCTCCTGAGTGTCAAACGTTAACGCTCGGAAGGTATTCGTATAATCAGCATGTTGATCCTTCATTATGTTAAGAAGGTCCTCGATTAATGCTTCGTCTTCTTTTTCTTCGTTAAAAATCCCAAGTTTCGCTCTCATTCCAGCGAACCAATGCGTATAATAATGCGTACTGAAATTTGATATCTTTTCCTGAGCTATTTCAATGGCCTTTTCCTGCTGCTCGTCTAAAAGCGGCAATAGCGTTTCTGCTAATCGAGAGAGATTCCATGCTCCAATATACGGCTGATTTCCGTAGGCGTAGCGACCTTGAATGTCAATGGAGCTAAATACAGTAGCGGGGTCAAACGTATCCATAAAAGCACACGGACCATAATCAATTGTCTCCCCGCTTATCGTCATATTGTCGGTGTTCATTACGCCATGAATAAATCCAACGAGCTGCCATTTAGCAATAAGTTCCGCTTGGCGCTTGATCACTTCCTCAAGAAATGCAATATATCGATTTTCTTTAGAAGCAATATCCGGATAATGGCGCTCTATCGCATAGTCAGCTAATATTTGAAGCTCATCTACTGTTCCCCTTTGCGCTGCGTATTCAAATGTACCAACACGCAGATGACTAGCTGCCACCCGGGTCAGAATAGCGCCCGGAAGCTCAGTTTCTCGGATAATCAACTCTCCCGTTGTCACTACGGCTAAGCTCCGAGTGGTAGGAATACGAAGAGCATGCATCGCTTCGCTAATAATGTATTCACGCAGCATAGGTCCAAGCGCCGCCCTCCCATCGCCTCCGCGAGAATAGCGGGTTCTACCTGAGCCTTTTAGCTGGATATCAAACAGCTCTCCTTGTGGTGTAATCTGCTCTCCTAACAATACTGCTCGGCCATCTCCTAGCATTGTAAAATTCCCAAATTGATGTCCTGCATACGCTTGTGCAATTGGCGAAGCGCCTTCAGGAATTTTATTACCAGCAAACACCGCTACACCGTCTTCACTTTGCATTGCCTCGATGTTCAAACCGAGGGATTCGGCAAACAAATGATTAAGGATAACTAACTTTGGTGAGCTTACAGGAGTTGGGTTCGTGCTTGTGAAAAACAAATTTGGCAGTCTCGAATAACTATTGTCTAAGTTCCATCCTGTTTCTATTCTTTTATCCATAGTTTCTCCTTTATTAAAATTAATGTTTTTAAACTAACAAGAAAATTGCAAGGCGCCCGACAACCAAATGTTCTGAGACGACAAAAGTCTGTTCTTTTACTTTTAGCGTAGCTGGTTTTTGACCTCGAGCCGATGGCACCTGGAGCTAGACAACGAGGATTTATTCAAAATAAAGATCATATAATATCTTATACTTTCCTACCGTATAAAAAACACTTTAAAGCCTTTTTAATGTCTACTTTTTATAACTTATTATACGCATTTCTTAATTTAAAGAATCAAGCGTTACATAAAAAAAAATCGCCCTAAAACGGACGATTTTTAAAGAGTTGGTTGCATTTTTTCTATTTCTTCAATTGCTTTTACGATTTTTTTTATACTTATTTCGTTTACCTATCACGCTTTCAATAACTTTAGATTTTTCCTTCTTCTTTCAAAATCTCAATTAAAGTGTTTACTACCTTTTCATCATAATGAGTATGGATCAGTCGTTTTAATTCTTCTACAGCAAAATGTAGGCTTAAAGCTTTCCGATATGAACGATCTTCTGTCATAGCATCAAATGTATCACTTACAGCTATAATCCTTGCCTCTAGTAGAATGGCATTTCCTTTTAGCCCATGGGGATACCCGCTGCCATTTAATCTTTCGTGGTGCTGCTCAATGATTTTAGATATTTCGTTATAGTAGAGATCCTTAACCATCTCTGCTCCATCCTTTGGATGGCGTTTAACAATGGCAAATTCCTCATCTGTTAACTTGCCAGTTTTATTTAAAATCTCACCAGGAGTATTTATTTTTCCTATATCATGTAGAATGGATGCTATATATAAATTCTCTAAACTTTGTTTTGGGAGCATTAGTTTCTTCGCAATTTTCACAGCGTATTCAGAAACTCTTTCACTATGTTTATATGTATACCGATCTTTTTTTTCTACCTCATCTACGACGTTTTTCAAACTTGTTATTTCGTCACTTAATTGATAAAAAGTTGGCTCAGTGATCACCCATAGATATTCCACATCTGTTAGTGTTGTAAAGTGAACCGGCTCTTTCAAGTTATGAGCAGTATAATAGTCAAAAGGGCCAAGTTTTATTTTTTCACCATTCAAGTCACAGACCATTTCACCTCTTAAAATATAAAAAAACTCCATAACATTCGGATTGTCACTTGGATAAATATAAAACAAATTATTTTTTACAATCCTCTGAATCATAATTTCGGAACCATCACCACGAGCAAGTAAGCCAATATTAAAATACTCCAAATTAACCTGTTCGATATGTTCTCCTTTTCTCCCTATAGTAAAAGCCATGTACCTCACCTCTGCCCTTGATACAAAGAAAGCGAGGCCTTCTGACAGACTCGCTTTTCCACACTTTATCTAATTCTCTATCACATTTTTACAACACGCACAGGATCAATCCATTCCCACCGATCAGCAAACCGTACAAGCTGCCAACTACATTCTGCAATTACACCTTTTTTGGAAGCCTTAGCAATGGTATCAGCTGACATTTTAATTGTTTCGTTATAAATATCTTCAATTAACTTCTCAAGTTCTTTAGTATATTTATCTGTTTTTTCTTTAGACTTTTCATCTTTTTTATCTAATTTTCCTTTTAATTTTTCTATTTTTCCCTCTAACTTTTTACTATCTTTTTCTCCAGACATTATTTGCCCTGAGATTGCATCTATTTCTTGTCGAATTTCAAACATTTTATTTGCAATTTTTGCTTCTTCTTTTGCTAACTTTGATTCAAGCTTTGATAGTTTCTCGTAATATTTCTCTTCTTTTTTAGCATCATTTTTAGCTTTACTTAAATCAGACTGTACTTTGCCTATTTCTTTGTTTAACTTAACAACTGTATCTCCTTCTTCTATTTTCCGAACTTCATAGAGATACTCTTCCTGTAACTGATCGGCCTTTTTTACTGCCTTTTCGATTTTTTCATCAATTTCTTTGTTTGTTTTTTCAATTAATTTGAGCGCTTCCATAATATCGTTTTCTTTCGCAGCAAAAACAGGCGATCCTATTGTAAAAGCCAATACCATTGAGAATAAAACCGAAAATACTTTTTTCATCTTATTGCTCCCTTCTTTTTTATACTTAATTAAAAAAGATAGATTGAGGCTTTACAGTAAACAAAATTATGTATATTTCACCATTATTTTCTATACACTATTATATCGGTACTTTTTACCTATATCAACATTAAAATTTAAATATTTAATATCCTCTTAATTTTCTAAACAAACGGAGTGGTTAGTCTATTACAAATACAAAAAAATCGCCCACTAGTGGACGATTTTTGCAATTTAACTATATTTCTTTAAAAGGTCGATTGTTTTTTGGACCCCTTCTCTTTGATCTCCAGGACCTTCAAATTCTACAGAATAGTATCCGTCGTAGTTATGTTTTTTCGCGATTGCCATGCATTTTTCAAAATCAAATTGAACATGGCTTCCGTCTTCGTTGAATTCATATGTTTTTGCATGGACCAAGATAGGATTGTTAAAGATCATATCAATCGCTTCATAACGGATGTCCGGATCAAAATTTCCAAAGTCAGGGCATATTCTGAAATTCGGATGATTCACCATTTCAAAAAGCTTTATGATATTTTTTGGATCCGCCGACATGCCACCGTGGTTTTCTAAAACTAAAGCAACACCTTTCGTCTCGGCATACTCAGCAAGTTCTCTATATGAATTCGCTGTTATAGAAAGGTCGAAAACGTCTTCTGGCTGCTGACCAGTATTAACCCTCGCACCCTTACTTCCTAAGTAGGATGCAACATCAATCCATGATTTAATAACCTCTAGATCTGATTTGCGTTTTTCTTCATCCAAACCAGAAATATTACCATAGTCAATTGGCATATTAAGCACTTGGACCCCATGCTTTTCAAGAGCTGCCTTTACATCATCCAGGTTTTTCGGCTTGTTCAGGCTCACATTCTCCATAACTTCCATAAATCCGCCAATTGCTTGTTGAATTTTTTCAGGATCTTTATCAGGGTTACTAAATTGTTCAAGAGCAAATTTCATTTTTTCAGCGCTTTCAGAATCCAAGTCGCCCACCATCCAATGGACCATTTCAACAGCGTCCGCTCCAAATTCTTCTTTAACAACACGAACAAAATCCACCATTGTCATGCCTTTTTCGATAAATTCTTTATTCATACTCCAGCTTGATACACCAATTTTCATACCGCCGTACCTCCCCTAATTATGTAGTTTCTATTCAGATTATATCAATTTTCCGATTATTTTGTCATGTTTGACAACAGATTTCTCTTAAATCTATCTAGTTTAGCTACATTTCAAAAAATCGCCCTATTATTTAGGGGAATTTTTCATACATCTTATACTTATTCTTTGATGCAGAAGTCAACAGTTGCCGCATAATCAAGTAAGTTCGTAACTCACAAACGCAAGATGCTTACTATCCGGTGACCATGAATTCACATTGATCGTTCCTTGCCCACCAAACAGTTCCACAAGCAAACGAGATTCTCCACCTGAGCTGGACATTAACCGTATTTCAACATCCTTATTCGGTGGATGATCGCCAGGTTCGACATCTCCTTTTCGATAAACGATATAGGCCACACTTTTACCATCAGGAGACACATGCGGAAACCAGTTATTGCTTTCTTCAAACGTCATTTGCGTCTGCTCGCTTCCATCCGCATTCATGCGCCAAATCTGCATAAGCCCTGAGCGCGTTGAGTTAAACCAAATATGCTTCCCGTCTGGAGAATATTCTGGACCATCATCCAATCCCGAAAAATCGGTAAGTTGCTTTTCTTCTCCTCCTGCTGCTGGAATCGTATAAATATCATATTGCCCATTACGCTCAGCGCAATATGCCAACGTCTTTCCATCGGGTGACCAGCCATGTAAATAAGATGGTGCCATCGGTGTAATCAGCGTAGGGTTTCCACCCTCAAGTGGAAAAATATAAATACGGGATTGACGGTCTTCCAAAGTGTGATGACTGACAGCAATATGAGATTCATCGGGAGACAAAACATGATCATTATTGCAAAAATCAGCAAAGCCCGAATCAATCACAGTTTTTTCGATAGTATGAATATCGAAAGAGTAAATAAGTCCTCCGCTGTTATAAATCAGCTTGTCGTCTCGAGTCCAATTCGGCGCCTCAATCACGTAATCAAATGAAGCCAATGTTTTTCTTTCACCAGTCTCTACATTTATGATTTCAAGAATACTTCTCGTGTTTTCCCTCATTTGAAAGCCGGATGGCTTTTTTAAAGTATCCATCATTATTCTCCTTTTTATCAATTCTTCTTATCTCGCAAAATTCTTCGGGATTATGTAAAACAGGTACACACCATTATGATATTTCCGTCCGGATCCTTAAACGAAAAATCTGCAAGGTCTGGGAATGTCTCGATTTCAGTTACAATTTCTGCCCCCATATTTTTGATATGTTCATATGCAGCATTAATATCATCTGTACTCACATTGAAAATGGGGTGGTTTGAAGGTTTAAAATCATAATCTTTGTCGAAGCAATGGTTATCTAGAGTTAGCCCCGGCCTATCAGCTCCCATGTCGATCGTATAAATTGGTCCTTCATATTCCCCTTCTTGAAATTCTAGTCCAAATAGAGTCGAATACCATCTTACCGATTCTTTTAAATTTCGAACGTGGATAAAAACAGTATCAATCCTATTATGAATAGTAGGTTTCAAAAATTGACCCCCTTTTTTATATTTCTTTATTCGCCAATCCATTCTTTTTTCCCTTCTTGGAAGAACAAATATGTACCCAACCTTCCTTTATCAAAACATCGATGCACAGCATAAGAAGTTGGAAGATTTACGAGCTAAGCTTTCTCGAAATTTTAGCGGACCCCCATCCCTTTCATGAGGGCTTGCAATAATGTTCCAGTTGGATCATGACTATCCCCCAAGCTGTTCTTTTGCGACATACTGTCCCTTTAAAAAGATAGATTCTTCGTCGTCATATGTAATAAACACATCACCATCATATAGATAAGGTGCTTTGGCCGAATCATCCCAATATCTTTTAAAACCATTTTTATGAATATAGTCTTTTACAAGGGTTGAATACCCTACATCAAAATTTTCACTACCATCTGCATATAAAATATCATTGCCGGTCGCTTTAACGGAACGCAATCCCCGGCCATAAAACCCCGCACCAATTGCAAGCTTATGTTTTGGAAACCCTTGGTCTGTAAATAGTTTAACTGCCTTATCAATACTATTATCTTCAGGTCGATGTGCAGGAGTAAATAAATTTGTATGGTGTCCCGTCTTTTTACTCCAGCCATTATAAAAATCGTACGTCATAAGATTCATATAATCGAGAATCGGCTCAATATCTTTTAAATCAACTCCATCTAGATACCAGGGTTCAGCTCCGGCAGCGATGGTCAATAAAAGCGGTCGTTGTTTCTCCAATTCTAGCTCTTTTAATGCTTTACGAATTTCCCTTAGTATAAGTGTAAAGTTTTCTTTATCTTCTTTTCGCGCCTTGATTCCTGCCATATCAGAACTTGGATACTCCCAATCCAAATCGACTCCATCAAAATCATTTTCTTTTATAAAATGAGCAACAGTTTTAGCAAATTTCATCCTACCGCTTTCGGTAAAAGCGGCATCCGAAAATCCATCTGCTCCCCACCCTCCTACAGAAATAATCAGCTTGATGTGAGGGTAGAGTCTCTTCACCTTTTTTAGAACATTTAAATTTTCTTGATTGAACAAGTGAACGATTTCTCCATCTCTAATAACTGCAAATGCATAATTGATATGCGTTAACCAATTTCCCTTAATCTCATCAACTGACAGCAGTCTTCCTCCATATACATAAGCGGAAACTATTTGCATTTTAGAAATCCTCCTTAAAATATGATAAAAAAGAGCCAAGGCTAAGAAGTAATATCTTGTTGCCTTGACTCTAGATAAAGTTTTAACTTGCATTTTCCACCGTTTTTAACCTGATTGTATTCCAATCTGTCCGATAAAAACGGACCATCATACTAATACCAAACACTGTTAAGTAGGCATATAAGGATATCCATGCCCCAACACTGCCTAAGTTTAGCGTAAAGGTCAATACATAGCTTAGTGGAATGAATAATACCCATCCTAATACTAGTGAAATTTTAAGTAAAAATGAAGTGTCGCCGATTCCGCGAAGAGCTCCAGCATAGAAATTTAATAATCCATCAAATATTTGTAAAAACGCAGAGATCATAATTAATTTACCAGCTAAATGAAACACCTGGGGATCTTTAGTATAAATTTTTGCAATTTGTTCCGAAAAGAAAAATTCAAATGTGCCAAGCAGCAATATAAATATACATCCTAAAATGGCTGTGTGTGTTCCCGCCCTTCGACCATTAAGAGGTTTCCCTCTTCCGATTTCTTGACCAACTAAAATAGTGGCAGTCGATCCGAATGCAAAAGCTGGCATAAAGCCAAAGCTCATAACGCTTAAGGCAATCTCATTTGCGGCTAATGCTTCTGTTCCTAATCTTGTGACAAAGCCTGTAAATACGAACATCGCCATTGCTAATGAGAATTCCTGAATTCCTAATTTGGAACTCTCACCGAAAATGAGCTTTGATTCTAAACGATTAAAAGCTATTCGTACACGCGTGCCATACTCTGGATGCAATTTTATGAAATAGACATAAGCGCAAAACAGGAAGGTCACAACTTCACCTATAAAAAAGGCAATCCCTGCACCAACCAATCCTATTTCAGGAAGACCAAATTTTCCATACGTTAATCCGAAGGTGAAAAAAATCATTAAAGCTCCACCTATGATCGTACTAATCATCGGCGTCTTCGTATCACCTATACCTCGTAAAAATCCATGAAACACAAATGTGAAGGTTCCGAATATCATTGCAAAGAAACGAATTTGCAAATAGCTTGTTCCTTCTTCTATCATTTCAGCTGAACTGCCCAATACTTTAAAAATTCCTTCAGGTAAAAGCAATCCAACTAATAAAATAAACACACTGGCGGCTATACAAAGATAAAAGGCAATATACGTTCGCTCTATACCTTTTTTCATGTCGTTTGATCCATAATTTTGAGCAACCAAATAATTCGTAGTATGACCGATTCCTGAAAATAACGCCCAAACATTATACATGACAACATTCGTCACACCGACTATGGCAATAGCCAGCGCTCCTAAATGACCAACTAAAATTAAATTTATCGTTCCAGTAAGCGTCGACGAAGCAAATGAAGCAATCGACGGTATCGCAAGTAATAGTATCTTTTTCCATTCTTTCATCATTGTGTTGTACCCCTACTCATAAGTGTAAATCTATTATACTTTATTTTTTGGGAAAAATATTAATTTTTTGATTAGGGAAATTTTAGGTAGAGGTGAATGAATTTTTTGCTCAATATATATTTTTCAATCGTAATTCCATTAAAGAGAATTAACCTAGTAGAATGGCGCATCTTTTTTCCTTAAGCTAACGACTACCTGCCTTCCTTTTGAATGTCCATGCCGCCCACATGATTGACAATATAAGAATCAACAAACACCATCCTATTGCCCACCATATATGATTAGCAACTTCACCACCCACGAGGAGCGAACGAATGGTTTCAATGATAGGTGTTATTGGTTGATTTTCAGCTACTCCTTGCAACCATTTTGGCATTGTACTTGTTGGAACGAATGCACTTGATAAGTAAGGGAGAAATAATATGATGAATCCATAGCCACTCGCTGCCGCAGGAGTGCTAGCTACAAGGCCAATTGCTGCGAAAAGCCATGTAATGGTCAAAATGAATAAAGCAATAACGCCTATTGCAGAAAACCATTCAAAGATAGTGGCACTTGGACGAAATCCAACCAGCAGAGCAACGATGATTACGATACTTGTTGCAAGAAGATTACGTGCAAGACTTGCAACAACATGCCCTGTAATTACATTCATACTTTGAATAGGCATCGTTCTGAAACGATCAATAATTCCATTCGTCATATCAGTAGACACATCAAATGCAGTAGAAGATGACCCAAATCCCGCGCACAACAATATAATGCCCGGAACTACATAATTTACATATTGTCCACTCGGATCAATGGCCCCGCCAAATACATATGTGAACATCAACATGAGCATGATGGGAAGCATAATAGCCATTATCAATGCATCTACATTACGAAGGCTATGGAGTAAACTTCTTTCAATAAATACAAAGCTGTTGACCAGCAACGACGGTTTTTTTGTTTGTGAAATCATGTTCATCATGAAACCCTCCCTTTTTCAGAAGTTAGTGATAAGAATACATCATCCAAACTAGGTCTGCGGATGCTTATTCGTGTATTTATCGGCATCTCAGCAGCCACTTGTTCGAGAATTTGTTTGACTTCGTAAATATTTCCGATCGTTGGAATCTCGTGAATCACTTCATCTTTTTCATTCCGTAATTCAACTACTTCGTTGCCAATCCGTGATTTCATTTCCATCGGGGTTCCCTGTGCTACTATTTGACCATTTGAAATCACCGCAATAGCATCGGCTAACTGATCAGCTTCTTCTAAATACTGGGTCGTAAGAAAAACCGTAACACCTTCTCTAGCCAATTGAAGAATGATGTCCCATAGCGCGCGTCTGCTGCGAGTATCGAGACCTGTTGTTGGTTCATCTAAAAATAAAATGGGTCTGTGGACGACAAGACTGCCCGCAAGATCCAAGCGTCGTCGCATTCCTCCTGAATATGTCCCTACCCTTTTTCGAGCAGCATCCGTTAAATCAAAATGTTCAATTAATTCATCCGCTCGTAAACGTGCTTCTTTGCGAGACAGACCTGAAAGTCTACCCATCATTCGTAAATTTTCTTCCGCCGTTAACATTTCATCAACTGCCGCAAACTGACCAGTAAGACTAATGGAACTTTTTACTTCTTCCTTATTCCTTACAATGTCATAGCCTGCCACTCGAACCGATCCTGCATCAGGTGTAATTAACGTAGATAATATATTTATTAAGGTTGTTTTTCCTGCACCATTCGGACCAAGCAGGGCAAAAATCATCCCTTTCTGAACAGCTAAGTCTATCCCATCTAAAACAGTTAGTTTCCTAAATTTCTTCTGAATGTTATAGACCTCAATTGCAAATTCACTCATAAGATTGCCTCCTTTTAATTTGTATACATCATAAACAGTTTATTGCATACACAGTATATTGCATATACAATTAAGTTGCAACCATAAAATGTAATTTTTTTCTAAATTATTTTTGAAATTTGCAGTGAAAAAACTAGAGGTGAATTAAACGTGAAGGATAAAGAGAAATCAGACCACGAATTTGAAGGATTGCCTTCTGGGATAGCATTAAGTTGGGGGTTAGGGAAACAACCACAACGCGGGCCAAAGCGAGAACTTAATATCGATCAAATCGTTGAAGCTGCTGTAGAAATTGCAGATAAGGAAGGACTAGCAACATTATCAATGAGCCGACTGGCATCGTCTCTAGGGTTTACGCCTATGTCACTCTATCGATACATTCCTAGTAAGGATGATTTACTTTTACTAATGCAGGAGAAAGTTTCTGATATTGATTATCCAAATGAAGAAGTGGATGCAGATTGGCGTGAAAAAATACGTCAGTATGTAAGAATGACCATTAAGGTTTTTCAGGACCACCCTTGGTTTAGTGACATTCCTATTACAAGTGTACCTCTTACACCCAATCAGCTAAAATGGGTAGATATGGCGCTCCGAACGACTCGTAATCTCCCATTAAACGATTATGAAAAGATGGCGATTGTTCTTCTTATAAGTGGCTATGCACGTTGGTGTGGGATTATCATGAAGGATATGACCATGGCAATGCAAACAGGAAAACGTCCTGGTGAAATTAGCGGTCTCGACTACACCGCAGCACTTAAAAAACTTGTTACACAAGACCGCTACCCTGATCTATATCCTGTTTTGATGTCAGGAGCCTATACCGAGGAATATAAAGAGAAGAACACTGTAGGAGATGACTTCGATTTTGGACTCGAGCGGATATTAGATGGGATCGAGCATTATCTTTTATCAAAAACAAAGGAAGAATAGGATCAGACCATTAAAAGATTGAAAATAAAAGAATAAATATCTAATCATTTAGTGTTTATATTTTTCCAAACAAAACGAGCTTAGTCTATCAAGCTCGATTTTATTTTATTTAAAAAGTATTTTATATCGAAAACTCTTAATTTGGTTTTTATTAATAAACATAGTTGTATCTATTCAAGGAGGTGTTTTTATTTTCCTCCTCTATTAAAATCCTAGCTCCCTTTGTATACTGAACTTAGGTGATAAACATGTATAAGGTTTTAATTATTGAAGACGATCATAAATTGCGTAGCTTAATGGGGCAATATTTAGTAAAGTGGAATTTCCAACCTGTTTTGGTTGAGGATTTTGTAAATATCGACCAAATCGCGTTAAAGGAAAACCCCCACATTATCCTTTTAGACATAAACCTACCAGGAACTGATGGTTTTTATTGGTGCAGCAAGCTGCGGCAGCTTTCAGATGTACCGATTATATTTATTTCTTCTCGCTCGGAAAGTATGGATATTGTCATTGCGATAAATATGGGTGGAGATGACTATATCCAAAAACCATTTTCACTCGAAGTATTGGTGGCAAAAATGAATGCCGTCCTAAGAAGATCCAACTCTATTCAACATTTGGAAAAGGACATGCTTACGGTCGGCGAGCTCACCCTTAACCTCCAAAATGCCTTTGTCGAATTCCGGGGTAAAAAGGCTGCCCTTACGAAAAATGAGTTCCAGATCCTTTATCTCTTAATGAAAAAGACAGGTCAGATTGTATCTCGGGATGAAATTATGCGGGCATTATGGGAGGATGAGCAGTTTATTGATGATAATACTCTTACCGTGAATGTAAATCGGCTACGGAAAAAGCTGGAGGAGATTGGGGTTGAAGATGCCATCACGACTAAGAAACGACAAGGATACTTATTACAATGACTTGGAAAAACTACCTTCGTGATAATCTGTCTCTTTTGCTTATATTTTTCTTCGTATTAGCTATCACATCCATTATCATATGGCTGGATCCAAACGTACATATTCATCTAAGTAATCTTCTTTATTTATTGTTCATATTGACCTTACTTTTTTCATTTTATTTACTATTTGATTATCGTAAGAAAAAAGGGTTCTATCGTGAATTAAAAGATCATATTAATTCACGATATATTTTAAAACCTTCACAGATTAACAAATCCGAAGAGAAATTCATTGTTCAACTATTAAATATTCAAAAAGAACAATTTGAGAGAAAGATCGAACAAATTCAAAATGAACAAAAAGAATGGCACGAATACATGACATCTTGGGTACATGAGATTAAAACGCCGATCTCCGTAACCAAAATGATGATTGAAACAAACCAGATACCAAATAGCTTAGAAGAAGAAGTAGAAAAAATCGAGCATTTAGTCGAACAAGCCCTTTATTACAATAGAACGAGTGATTTTAGCAAAGATTATTTCATACAAGAGATCGATGTTGAACAAATGATGAAGGAAGCGATTAAGGGGAACCGGAAATTATTTTTATCAAAAAAAATAAGACTTCAATTAAATTTATCTCCCTTAGAAGTCTTAACAGATAAAAAAGGACTTCTATTTATCATCAATCAGGTTTTATCAAATTCATTAAAATACACACCCGTTGGCGGTGAAATTTCAATTCAAATCGATCAAAATAAAGGAAGAATTCTCATTCGCGATAACGGAATTGGTATTCCTTCAGAGGATTTGCCAAGAGTTTTTCAAAAAGGGTTTACAGGTAAAAATGGAAGACAAGTTGCCGCTTCTACCGGGATGGGGTTATACCTCGCTAATAAAATTGCCGGTAAATTAGGTCATCAGCTCTCCCTTCAATCTAAGGAAGGGAGATATACTGAAGCATCTATCCATTTTTCAAAAACCGTTGACTTGTTACGACAGGAATTTACACATAAATAAGGACGTGATGACTGTATCACGTCCTAACTTATATACTTTTTGGCGAGGGCAACTTTGTCATTTCCTACTTCTATTCAATGTCCTCTTCAGTTCCATGAATCTTTTTCGGAATTCTATTCGCTGTTTAGTGATTCTATTAGAAGTTTCGGCCTTCTTATTAGATGATTACGTTTCTATTAGACGTTTTGACATTCCTATTAGATTTTTCCACTGCGCTGATTTATTTATCGATTTACAATCACATTGTATTTTCTCAGTGTTATCAAATAGTAGCCAAGGTAGATTACCATATAAATGATGATTGTACCCAAGAAAGGCAATAACAAATTCATTTTAGAAAATCTTGCAAGTGCAGAGATTAAAAAAGAACTATTAGGTATGGCAATTACTAGCGGCAATACAAAGACAGGAAGTAATTGGTTAGCAATCGTTTTTTGAATTTGCTTTCTGCTCATTCCTATTTTTCTTAGAACAAGATAACGTCCTTGATCAGCAGTTGCCTCGGTCAGCTGTTTGTAGTGCAGCATGCTGCCTGTCGCTAGCAAAAATACAATCCCTAAAAAGCCACCGATGAAAATAAGTAAACCGTACGTTTCAACTCCATGCTGATACTCCTGAAAAAACGAAGAAAATATCATAGAATCTTGATCAACATTTAAATCTTTAAAAACTATTTCTTGAATGTTCTTCATTAATGGTTCCATTGATTTCTCGTTTTTCACTTTAAATACTTGTAATTCTTTGATAGTAGCGCCCTCTTTAATCTGCTCATAGTCGGCATCATTGATAACCATTGGTAATACAAAATAATTTTGATTTAACACCGGTTCTTCTTCATATTTTTGAATCGTAAACTTGTGATTCATAATCGTAACCGTTTTACCTGTATAAGGGTCAGTATTTTGATTAATATTTCCATCATTAAAGACAATAGCTCTATCTTTTCCAACGCCCTCGCTATGATTTCCGATTTTTTCAGCTAAACGTCGATATTCCTTTTCCGATAAAATCATAACTGGATTCCATCTTCCTATTTCGGAAAGATCTCCTTGGACCTGTATATACTCGACACGATCCGAAAAGACAATCTCGTGTTCTTTGCTACTCGAAAAGAGCTTAGCGATCTCTTCGTCCATTTCCTTATTTTGCGATGTATACATAAGACTTAACGGATAATTACTTTCTGCTATCGCGGTCACGTTATGATGTAAACCAAAAATCGCCCCTAAAACAAAAAGCGTAACCGTGCTTAATAACGCAATCATGGATAAGATGAGCGTATTTCCTTTCATTCGAAAGCGAAGGTGGGAAACACTTAATAAATTTACCCCTTTAAAGTAAATCCCTTTTACGTTCATTATTCTTTCTAACAGAACTGCGAAAACAGAACGAATAAAAAGAAAAGAGCCAATTAAAATCATAAGCAGGGAAAACATGACAGCACGGAAACCATATTCTTTATAAATACTGGAATCGCCAGGTTGAAGTAAAACAAAATAACCCAGTCCAAGCGCCAATAAAGATGCTGTAGCGGCCATTTTTGACACCTTGAGCTGCTTTTCTCCTTGCTTATCTGCTTTTAACAGATCCAATAACGTATAGCGGTAAATCATCCGGTAATTATGAATCGATGTCACGACAATAATCACAATAAAAATGACTAACGTTTGAATAACCGCTCCAGATGATATTTCGAAGTTAGCGAGGATTGAGAACCCCATTAACCTTATTAAAAGCATCGTAAAAAGCTTAGATAAAAGGACGCCAATCGCTATTCCAATCCCAAGAGCAATAATCCCCATAATGAGATTTTCATAAAATAGGAGCTTACCAACCTGCTTTTTCCGCATCCCAAACAAGGAATATAGGGCAACCTCTTTTTTTCGTTTTCTTATGAAAAAGTCGTTTGAATACCAGATAAAGATCGCTGAAAACAACAACAGCAAGACGGATGCTGCCATAAAAGCGGGCTCCACTTTTCCGAGGGTGGTCGCTGATTCGTTAATTTGCTTATTATACTGGAGCGAAACAAATGTAAAGTAAATGACAATGCTGAAAACCATCGGATAAAAATAGAGCAGATAATGCTTTGTATTCAGCTTAATATTCTTTTTGGCAAGGTTAAATAACGTCATGATGTCCACCTCCGCCAAGGGTAGCGAGGATATCGATGATTTGCCCGAAAAATTGCTTGCGGCTGCGGTCGCCCTTCCTGATTTCAGTGAAAATCGACCCATCCTTTATAAATAAGACGCGGTTGCTAAAGCTCGCTGCATAAGCATCATGAGTAACCATTAAAATTGTAGCTTTTTCTTGTATATTTAATTCGGCGAGCGTTCCGAGGAGCATATAGGCTGATTTCGAGTCGAGCGCCCCTGTCGGTTCATCTGCAAAGATTAGGCTTGGATTTGTAATGATCGCTCTAGCTGTTGCCGTTCTTTGCTGCTGGCCTCCCGAAATGCTATGAGGGTAAGATTGTAAAATATTCTCAATGCCAAGAGCTTTAGAAACTCTCTCCACCCTACTTTCGATTTCATAATATGGTACATTTGCTAAGGAAAGTGGAAGTATTATATTTTCCTTTACAGTTAGCGTATCAATTAAGTTGTAATCTTGAAAAATAAAACCTAATTTATCTCTTCTAAAGTCCGCTAAGTCTTCTTCTTTAAGTTTTATAATGTTTTGTCCGTCGATTTTTATTTCACCTGAAGTTGGGACATCAATCGTTGATAACACATTTAATAGAGTGGATTTCCCTGCTCCGGAAGGACCCATAATTCCGACAAATTCCCCTTTGTACACATCCAATTCGATATCATCCAACGCCGTATGAATATTTCCCTTCGATCCAAAAACCTTTTTTATATTTGTGGCTTCTAAAACAATATGATTTTCCATTTTATCCATCCCTCGTTTATCTTATAAACCTACTATAAAAGAAACAGGGAGGCTCAACCATAACTTATCCTTACAATTTATCCACTAACCTTACAATTTTGTAACTTATAAGAAAAGCGCAAGGCGCCATACCTATCGGCGACAAGCAAATGTTCTGATACGCAAAAGTCCGTACTTTGACTTTTTGCGTATCAGGTTATTTGACCTCGAGCCGATGGCGCCTGGAGCTAGACATCTAAAAAAAAGCTGTCTCAAGAAGGGGATCTATTACCCTTGAAGAGACAGCCTTTGCTTAGACTGTAGCTTTTTCTTTTTGTAATTGCATAGCAGGTCCAAAGAATTCATAACGAATATTGTTTTCAGGAAGACCTAGATTTTCAAGTATACTTACAACCGCACGCAAAAACGGAACAGGACCGCATACATAACAGATTGTATTTTTATCTATTTTATCTTGCAAAAATTCTTTCGCTCCTCTATAAAGCACTCGATGCTTACCTTTCTGTTTTAGATGAATATTCATTAGCGGACATTGTAGTTCAGCCGGAGGACTATAGAACACTATTGGGCTTGAACTTCCAATGAAAAAGGATACTGATTAATAAATTTTTCACTGCACTGAAGCCTATAATCAGTGCTTTTTTATTTTCCCCAATTTTTCAGTAGTATGTTTGCACTCCGTAATGCCTTTTATTGAAAAGCTCCTTTTCCAGTTAACTGAATATATTTAGTTATTTATTGGCAAAATACTTTAAAAATATTTAATTTACCTATTTTAAAAATCGATATTTAATAGGCAATTTGGGTAAAGAACTTACATATCTTCCGATTGCGATACTCATACATACAAAAAGGAGGCGTATATATGCTTGGATTTTTACAACGGATTGGGAAGGCGCTCATGCTTCCTATAGCTGTTTTGCCAGCAGCAGGGCTGCTTTTGCGATTTGGACAACCTGATTTATTGGATATACCCTTTATAGCCAATTCCGGAAACGCTGTTTTTAATAATTTGGCTTTAATCTTTGCGATTGGTGTTGCTATTGGCTTTGCTAAGGATAACAATGGAACCGCTGCTTTAGCGGGTGCTATCGGTTATTTGGTGCTGACAGAAGGGGCAAAAGCCCTTAATGATACGATTAATATGGGGGTCCTTGGTGGAATTATTGCGGGAATTATCGCAGGCTTATTATATAACCGATTTCATGATATAAGGCTCCCCGATTGGTTAGGATTTTTCGGTGGCAGGCGCTTTGTGCCGATAATCACCTCTCTTGTTATGGTTGTATTAGCGTTTATAGCTGGGTTTGGATGGCCACCTATTCAAAATGCCATTGATGCTTTAGGAAACTGGATAATTGGACTTGGTGCAGCAGGAGCAGGATTGTTCGGATTCTTCAATCGTTTGCTCATCCCGCTAGGTCTCCACCACGTTTTAAATAGTTTATTTTGGTTCCAATTCGGAGAATTTAATGGGAAAACGGGGGACATTGCAAGGTTCTTTGCTGGTGATCCGTCAGCCGGAACTTATATGACAGGATTCTTTCCGATTATGATGTTTGGATTACCGGCAGCCGCTTTTGCCATCATTGCGGCTGCCAAACCAGAGAGAAGGAAAGCCGTTTTTGGGATGTTCATTAGTCTTGCGCTAACTTCCTTCATCACAGGGATAACAGAACCAATTGAATTTTCCTTTATGTATGTAGCACCGCTACTATATGGAGTTCACGCTATTTTAACTGGGATTTCTTTATGGCTAACAACCGCTCTTGGTATCAAAGATGGATTTACGTTCTCAGCCGGTGGAATTGATTATTTACTGAACTTTAATATCGCTACGAAACCGATGCTATTACTTTTGATTGGGCTAATTTATGCCGCCGTTTATTTCGTCATTTTCTACTTTTTGATTAGGGCGCTTAACCTTAAAACACCCGGACGTGAGGATGAAGAAATTGTCGAGGACACAAATGCTGGTGCAACTCCATCCGGCGATAAGTATGATCGAATGGCTTATCAATTCATTCAAGACCTTGGTGGTCGAGATAATATCACCACCATCGATAACTGTACAACCCGCCTCCGTCTGAATATAAGAGACATGGATAAAGTACAGGATAATGCCCTCAAAGCACATGGGGCAAAAGGGATATCTAAGCTAAGTAAGACGAACCTGCAAGTTGTAGTGGGAACCGACGTCGAATTCGTTGCAGATGCGATGAAAAAGATGGATATGGATCATGTAAAATTTACTGAATCTGAATCCTGTGATGTTGCTCCTGATACGAATAGACTTTTACCGCTAACGGAAAAAGATTTTGTCATGCCCATTACAGGTGAGGTTGTTCCAATTACAGACGTACCAGATCAAGTCTTCTCACAGAAAATGATGGGAGATGGATTTGCAATTATCCCTGAAAAAGGGACGGTAGTCTCTCCTGTCGATGGAGAAATATTGAATGTCTTCCCGACAAAGCACGCAATTGGCATTCAATCCAGTCAAGGCTATGAAATCTTGATTCATGTCGGAATTGATACCGTAAACCTGAAAGGAGAAGGCTTTACTATACATGTAAATGATGGCGAACACGTATCAAAAGGCCAAGAACTTCTTACTTTTGACTTGGATTACATTAAAAAGCATGCAACATCAGAAATTACCCCGATTATTTTTACGAATTTAACGAAATTGAATGTAAGGAAACAAGGGAAAGTGGAGCAAGGCAGTGAAGGTGTTATTTCGATTGAATAACGAGTTAGGGCTGCCCAAATAAAATCAGGAGGAGAAAAACAGATCGTTTTTCTCCTCCTAATTTATTTGCTCTTTATTTTTCTAAATTCTTTCATATCAAATAACTCATTTAATGTTTGCTGTGTAGCCATTCCATTGACGGACACAGCTCCTTCTTCACTAATGCGAATTTCAATTTTATTCCCAATTGTCATTAAGTTATTTTCTAAATGCTTATAGACAGAAGTCAAAAAATGATATCTTTGATTGGAAGACCCAACCCATGGCCTACTTAAGTCCAGCTTATCTTTTATGAAAGGTCCATCAATCAATAAATCAGTGTTCGCAAGAAGACGTTGAGCATTTTTCCTTTTTTGCAGATCTTCATAATGATAGCCTGAAAATGTCATGACAGTTAATCCAAGGTCTTTTACTAAAAAGGCCAACTCTCCAAGGGCTTCCGCTTGATCAAAAGGTTCGCCTCCCAAGAATGTCACACCTTCTATATTGTTTTCGTCCTTGCTTTTTTTAATTTCGTTAAAAAGATCTTCCACTCTAATCGTTTTTCCATTTTTCTTAGACCATGTCCAAGGAACCCCGCATCCTTCACAACGAATTGAACAACCTTGTACCCATAGACAAAACCTTTTGCCTGGACCTTCTACTGTAGTAAGTGGTAAGTATCGATGAATCACCAGTTCCATTAGAAGTCGACAATTCTCCCTTCCGCTCTTTCTGGGGCATTCGATTTTGTTTTTTCAGGGAAGGCAAGGTATGGTTTCATCTTTTCAACAAGGTGCGGTTTAATGGATAAGACTTCCGTAAAATGGTCAAACGAAGTAAAACCATTTTCCTTATATCTTGCATCTACTACTTTTTTTGCAAATAAAGCTCCTATTCCAGGGACTCTAGCAATCTCTTCCTCTGTAGCAGTATTTATATTAATGATGTCAATTTCTTCTTCATGCTTCGGTTGAATAGTAGTAGTCTTCGAATCGTTGTTTGAGCGAAGGAATGGTTCAGCTCCACTGTATTCTCGGTTAATTTGTTCTTTCAAAGATTGAATATCTTTTTCCTTTTGTCCGGATGCGATTCTCGCCTCGAGCCTTAATAAATACTCTGGCCTAATTTTAAATACGTGGAAAACTGAAAAAATCCAACCTAAAAGGAAAGCAACCATTGTAAGATTGTAAACCCAATGTTCCTCTGGAAAAATTTCAGTTACCACCATAGTCATAATAAATATTATTGAATAAATGATACCGGCAATAAACCACTTTCTCTGTTTGACCCGATAGGAGGCATAAAAAAACGAAACATAATTCAAAAATCCAAACGAAAAAATCGCCCATAGTACCCAGATTGAATTCCGTAGCTCCCATGCCTTTCCTTTATTTGTAATAGCCATATTTATTCCCCCTTAATGACCTGCTGCTTGTTTTGAAGAGTTGTCCGCCTTTCTATTTCATAGTATTCCGCCGTATAAGCAGAATCAATAGTTTGCGCATCAAGCAGCTCCTCTAAAATCTCGATATACTCCATGCATTCCTTGCCTTTAATTCCTATCGTCTCCGCGAATATTTTCCCGTCTTCTGTGATTTTTATTTTTAACTTTTTATCGTTCATTTTGACCACCTATCAATCGAATTAATTTATATTAAATGTTAAAAGAATAGAGCGGTCTTGCTGAATTTCTTCTGACTCTAATAAAAGACCTTTTTCATGAGCCTGTTGTAGAAGTTTTTGGTAGGTCTCTTGCTGAATTAAATATTTATATTCCGTATGAAGATTCTCAATAAATTCCAATGCCTCTTCTCTTTTGACACTTTCATCAAATATCGCTTCAAATATTCCCTTCTCATTCTGCCGGAAGAAAATTTTAATGTCTCCCACTTCTGTTTGATAGTTATTCTCGTTTATTTCTGAAACATTACAGCCATATTGTTCTATTGCTTTTTGCAACAGGTGTTGTCGCTTCATTACCGTATGGACACTGTATGTATTCCCTTCTTTTCTCTCAATTAAAGAACTTGCAGCTTGTATGACAACAATTCCCACTGGTATCAAGACGAGTTCAATACTCACAGAGCTTCATCCACCTTTCTTTCTAAAAATCAATCGTACGGCCTCCGCGTGATGTACTAATATCACTATCAGCTGTCTCAACACTTTCACTATATTCTGATCGATCTTCAAACGGAGTTGCCGCTACAGCTCTTACATTGGCCCAGTCTCGAATACTTTTAATCTGCTCCGCTTGCGTGACTGATAATGGGATAATTTGTTTGCATATTTTTTCAAAATCATTCATTGTTACACTTCGCTCTTCGTAAAATGCCTCAAATAATCCATTTATGACCACTTGTTCGATTTCAGCACCGACAAATCCTTCTGTTAATCCTGCAAGAGTATTTAGATTGTCCTGATTGATTTGGAAGTTACCATAAATTTCAGGATCTTTTAACCTTTTCTCTAAATGAACTCTGAAAATCTCAATTCTTTCCCGATGTGTCGGCAAATCCACAAAAAATATTTCATCAAATCGACCTTTTCGCAATAATTCCGTAGGCAAACTAGATATATTATTCGCGGTGGCGATAACAAATACAGGCTTTTCCTTTTCTTGCATCCACGTTAGAAAATGCCCAAAGATTCTAGAAGTTGTTCCCCCGTCTCCCGATGAGTTTACTCCATTAAAACCTTTTTCGATCTCGTCAATCCATAATATTGAAGGGGCAATCGCTTCTGCTGTTTGAATCGCTTTTCTCATATTTTCTTCACTGCTTCCAACGAGCCCGCTAAATATTTTTCCGATGTCGAGCCGTAATAAAGGAAGTTGCCACATCTCGCTAATGGCCTTACTGATAAGACTTTTACCACATCCGGGTACACCAGTAATCAGAACTCCTTTTGGAGCAGGAAGACCATATTTTTGAGCTGACTCGAGCCATGACTTATTTCTTTTTCGCAACCATCTTTTTAAATTTTCCAGTCCTCCTACATCCTTCATATTTAACCGGTTATTAATAAATTCAAGAATTTCTGTCTTTTTAATGATTTGTTCTTTTTCGCCAAGAACTACTTCCACATCTTTTATGGAAAGCTTTCCATCCTCTACCATAGCCCGAGCAAATGCATTTTCCGCCTCAGATAAAGTAAGTCCCAGAGCTGCATTTACGAGTTTTTCTTTTTCCTCTTCATTTAGACTTATTTCAATCCGACCACTTTGTTTATTAACAGCAATCATTTCGTCCAATATTTCTTTGATTTCATTGAATGTAGGTAAGTTAAAATCAAATATAGTAATATCCTTCTCAAGATCATGAGGAAGTATCAAGACTGGAGAAAGAAATACAACGTTTTTTGGATTGGAGCTGTGCTTTAATTTTGAACTAATATCTCTTAATTTACGGATCACTTGATGATCTGGCTGACGCCCTTCACCACCAAAAAATATATGAAAATCTTGAAGCACAAAAATAGCTGGACTTTGATAATTTTCAATCATTTCCAAGGCTTTGATTGCAGATTTTGTATCAGCTCTCCCAGTTCCTTCTCCCTCAAAGCCAGTAGTTAGCTTCCAAGTAAGTACTTTTCTTTCTGTCTTAATTAATTCCTGATTAGAAGCAATTGAATGTATGAGTGAAAGTACTCTATCCTCTTCCCATGTCGCTACATAAAGAAAGGGAAAACGCGCCTTAAACAAATTCGCCATTAACCTTTCTCTATCAATCTTTTTCTCCATTTATTAAACCCCTTTCCATTTATATTCGTTCAGCATATATATGTTTCGAATTAGATTTCTCTGGTCTCTTACCCTTTATTATATTAAAACCTATGAACAAAGACTATCAGTTCATAGGTTTTGTGAACGAATTCTATTATTTCGATTGAAAAAACAACTAAGTGTATAGATAAAGTTAAGGCGGGCGCGGAATTACAAGTTCGTCTTATTTTCTATCGACCTTTATCTTCGTTAATTTTGTCGAAAGTTTATCTTCTATTGTCGATAAGAAATAGTACATTTTACCTATCGTTCTATTTATAATAATTATAAGGCAAATGTGTTCGATATAATGAATGTGGCCACGATTATATTGAAAACAGAACCTCACCGTTAGGGGTGCAATGATGCATAGTCTTTATGTGGACACTTGGATTATGCGGAGCAAGTAGTGTAACCGACCCTCTTATTAAAAAAATATAAGAGGAGAATTGAATTCATGTTAAAAATCTATTCAAAAAAGATGGTTTCTGCTATTGTCGCCAGTTCCCTAGTATTTGGATTAGGTGCCGTTGTTAGTGCGGCTCCAAAAGATGATGGAAAGCAAACAGGACGGACTGAACAAAATGTTCAAACAGGAGCTATTAGCTTCAATGATGTAACTGTCCCAAGATATGCGAAAGAAATAAAATTATCAGGTACCGTCGTAATGGATGGCCCGCAATTAGTTGTAGACATTCCTGGCGCAACAAAAACGACCGTAACAAAAATTGCGGATAAAAAATGGAAATACGAGGCTACAGTTGATGTATCTGCTATAGAAGGTGACGCAGAGATTAAAATTTCTGCGTATACCATTTACACGAACGGTAAGCCAGCGGGAAGCGTTCATACAAGTGCACCTACTGCCATTCAAAAGATTCACGTACCATATGTAATTTCTACGGTTGCCGAAAACACAGAGTGGACGGCTTATGATCGTTCAGCAAATCAATTCACTTTGGCTTATGATGAAGTGGAAAATTGGTCAGTTGGAGATCCTGTTATTACGTCAAAGACAATGAGTGTACAAGGGATGGATAAGGAAGTTAAAGTATTGGGTACTATTCTCAAGGTTCCAACCGCCATTCAAGACTTTGTCTTCTCTCAGGAGGATCCTAAATGGGACTTCGATTCAAACACGAATACGTATTCAGCTACTTTTAACATCCTAATTACAGATAGTAAAGGTAACGTTACGACTGAATCGGTAACAAAAACTGGTTTAACACCAGGCGAAGTAAATGCAGTTTCCCATTCACTCACGGATGGTTTCGGAACGATAACCAAAACACAAGAAATCACTGTTCCTGCTGCTCCTGCTTTACCAGTTGTTGATGTGGTGGCTGTGAAACTAAGCAGCTTACAATTGACTCTTACAGAACAAAATAAAGAACAATTTAAGGTAAAAGCTTCATATACTATTCATTATTCCGACGGATCGAGTAAAAACATAGAAAATGAGCAATTAGGCGGCACCATCAAAAATCCCACTTCCAAAAACCAAACTTCATCCACAGAAGTATTTAATATTGGAGGATTAGTTTACAATGTTACTGTAACTTACGTTTCCACTACAAAAACGTATGAAGTTACCGCTGCATTAAAACAAAAATAAGCTGACTTATTTCCAGCTTCAGATTGCCGACAAAAGGCATTGGGAATGATCTACTTCCTAATGCCTTTAACAATTTTGGCATATGTTCTTAAACTACGGGTTTGAAGTTTGCTCGTTTTTTTGCTCTAAATTCCTTTCTAATTTTATCGGGTCAAATTAGGAACTAGGTCGACTATCATATCCTGCCAACGAAAATTTTTCACTAAATAATTTTTTTTTTAGATTACCTATTGATATTTTTCCTACATGTTGTTACTCTAAAAAAGAATTATTTTGGAAAGCTGTTATTCAATATCTAGAGTCTTTCCAAGCAGATAATGTTTTGACCACTTCTTTATGGAGTTAAGGCCATGCGGACAGCCGGGTCAAATGCCGATTGGCGACTTTCGTTGCCTTATTGATTGAGTTAAAAGCTCAACTTTTATAAGTTGGTTACTTTACAACCAGTGCATATTGCACACAACTTGTGAAACGGTCAATAAGAGTGTCAAAAGTAATTATTTGCTATATAGACTCTGATCCCATGATGGAATATTGAATAGGAAGAAGCTCTCTACCATAATGGATTTTTATGGAAGATGTATACGTATGGCTTTTGGTCATAGGTATGCGTGTGCCTTTTTATATTTAATATTGTATCTAAAGCAAGTGTTGTGCGCGCTTATGCGTCATTTCACTTGCTTTTTTGTCGTTTCGCAACTGTAGGGATGAATTTCTCTTAGTACCACCAAATCTATCTAGTAAGGGGAGTAAAAGAATGGGAAAAGCACTTATTATTGGTTGTGGTGGAGTGGCATCCGTTGCTATTCACAAATGTGTTCAAAACAGCGAGGTATTTGAAGAAATTTGTATCGCAAGTCGTACAAAGTCAAAATGTGATGCTTTAAAAGCGAAACTAGATGGCGGCAAAACAAAAATTACAACAGCACAAGTTGATGCAGATAATGTAGATGAATTAATCGCATTAATCGAAGAAGTAAAACCAGATATCGTTATGAATTTGGCATTACCATATCAAGATTTAACAATCATGGATGCTTGTCTGGCAACAAAAACACATTATATGGATACTGCGAACTATGAGCCGGAAGATACGGCAAAATTTGAATATAAATGGCAATGGGAGTATCGCGAGCGCTTTGAAAAAGCTGGAATTACAGCTCTTTTAGGCAGTGGCTTCGACCCTGGTGTAACAGGAGTATTCTCAGCTTATGCCCTTAAACATCATTTCGATGAAATTGAATACATCGACATTCTAGACTGCAATGCCGGCGACCATGGCTATCCTTTTGCAACAAACTTCAATCCTGAAATTAATATTCGCGAGGTTTCTGCAAACGGGAGATATTGGGAAAAAGGCGAATGGATTGAAACGAAGCCAATGGAAATCAAGCGCGTATATAATTTCCCTGAAATTGGCGAAAAAGACATGTACTTGCTTTACCACGAAGAGCTTGAATCTCTTGCGGTAAATATTCCTGGAATCAAGCGCATCCGTTTCTTCATGACTTTTGGCCAAAGCTATCTTACACACTTAAAATGTCTTGAAAACGTCGGAATGACTTCAATTGAGCCAATTGAATTTGAAGGAAAACAAATCATTCCGTTACAATTCTTGAAAGCTGTATTGCCTGATCCTGCTTCACTTGGACCACGCACAAAAGGTAAAACAAACATCGGCTGTATTTTTAGAGGTAAAAAAGACGGTAAAGAAAAAACGTATTATGTATATAATGTTTGTGACCATGAAGAATGTTACAAAGAAGTAGGCTCTCAAGCAGTTTCCTACACAACAGGAGTTCCTGCTATGATTGGCGCCATGATGGTGATGACTGGAAAATGGAACAAACCTGGCGTATACAATATTGAAGAATTCGATCCAGATCCATTCATGGAGGCACTGAATATTTGGGGCCTTCCATGGAAAGAAGACTTTAATCCAGAGCTTGTTGATCATGAGCCTATTAAAGAAAAAGAATTGGAGCTCGTCAGGTAAGATGCGCCTTGAGGAATTACCAACACCTTGCTATATAGTCGATGAAGAATTACTTGAAAAAAATCTAAAAATCCTGAATGGGGTTAGGGAACGTACAGGATGTAAGATTATTTTGGCTCAAAAAGCATTTTCAATGTTTAAACTGTATCCGTTGATTGGACAATATTTAAACGGTGCAACAGCTAGCGGATTATACGAGGCGCGATTAGGCTACGAAGAAATGGGAAAAGAAAACCACGTCTTTTCCCCTGCCTATCGTGAGGATGAAATAGACGAAATCGTAGAAATCTGTGACCATATTATTTTTAATTCCTTCTCACAAGTTGAAAAGTTTAAAGATAAAGTCCTGAAGGCCGGAAAAAAAGTGGGAGTGCGCATTAACCCTGAATGTTCTACACAGGTCGGGCATGCAATTTATGATCCTTGTGCGCCGGGTTCAAGATTCGGTGTAAAACAAGAGCATTTCCGCCCCGATTTGCTTGAGGGTATTTCAGGGCTTCATTTCCACACACTTTGCCAGCAAAACGCCGACGATTTAGAAACAACTTTGAACGCAGTGGAAGAAAAGTTTGGACCATGGCTATCTGAAATGGAATGGATTAATTTCGGAGGCGGCCACCATATTACGAGAGAAGACTACGATATTCCATTACTTGAAAAATGTATTAAGAGAATGCAAGACAAGTATGGATTAGAAGTATATCTCGAACCTGGTGAAGCTGTTGCGCTTAATGCAGGGTTCCTAGTCACTACGGTCCTAGATACACTTGAAAACGGAATGGAAATTGCCATTCTTGATACATCTGCTACATGCCATATGCCGGATGTATTGGAGATGCCTTATCGCCCTCCACTTCAAGAATCAGGAGAAGCCGGAGAAAAACCATTCACATATCGACTTGGCGGACAAACTTGCCTAGCAGGCGATATTATCGGAGACTACTCGTTCGATCAGCCATTAAAAAGCGGAGATCGCCTCGTTTTCGAAGACATGGCCATCTATTCCATGGTGAAAAACACTACTTTTAACGGCATGGCACTACCTGCCATCGTTGTAAAAGATAAAAGTGGAGATTACGAAGTTGTACATGAATTTGGCTACCAGGATTTTAAGATGAGGTTAGCGTAGTAGCGATTTTAAAATGCAGAGTAGCTTTTAAAGAACCAGAATCCGAAAATTAGGAATCTGGTTCTTTATGAAAAGAACCAGAATCCGAAAATTAGGAATCTGGTTCTTTATGATTTTTCAATGGATTATTTTGGACAAGGTTAATCTATTCTGTTCGCATTTTTCCATTATCCAATATTAGAGGAAATACTCTATGGTAAATAAATTTTTGTTTTTTCAAAAAAAGAATCCGATAACGGATCAAGCAATCTAGCAAATTTTATTTATTGTTTATCTGCTTCCAAGTAAGAACTAAACCATCTACTATTCGGTCAATAACATGCTCATCGGTAAGATAGCTTGAATGAGATAGTGGATTCCAACTTGTTAATATGTTACCTACTTTTACTTCTCTATCTTCGTTAACAGCAGCATGATAATTTTCATCTACAGGTCTTAACGGAAACCCTAAAACATCATTTTTATTATAAAAATTGATCCATTCACCATTTAAACCAGGATGGTAGTTTTGGAGGCTTCTGGAGGGAATATTAATTGGGCGGCTGAAGTTATAGTAGCGTAAACTCCATAGTGGGAGGGTAGTCCCCATCGTATAAAATAGGGTTAAAGTATCCCCTCTTTCCAAAGGTGATGATTCATTTACAATGGAGGTAACTTCATTTTGTTTAAATTGTAAATCGTAAAAATAATTACTTGCAATTACAGAACCTAAACTATGTGAAATGACGCATAAAGGAGCAAGATCCCCAGCTATTACAGAAAGAATATTAAGATGCTCACCTATTTTCTTGTGTACTCTCTCATAATTTTGTCTCGCCGTCTCTACGGGCTGATATGCAATGGCATCGCCTAAATAAGTAATAAGGAATCTTCTTAGTCCTTGATAATTCAATTCGTTATCCTGAACCAATATTTTAAATAGCTCTTCCTCCCTATCATTAAATACCGTTGCCCATAGTATCGGTTGAATGACAAGCTGTGAAGCAGGATCTTCAACCAAATACTCCAATTTTTTAGCGAATTCATTTCTAATCTTTTCGATTGTTTCCTTAGCAAAATCCTCCTCCTTTTGATCTCCCATTCCATGAATTATGGCTATAGCTATCTTTTTATACATATCCATCTCCCTTTAAAATAATTGTAAACTCATGATGATCTATAAGACATGGTATGCAAGCTTGTTTAATTTGAAAGGATACTTGTACTAACTTGTAAAAAAAGAGGTCAGAGTAGAATTTTATAGTACTGGAAGGTAGTAATCTTTTACAATCCGGATGTATTAAAAGACGAGCTTGGAATTACAAGCCCGTCATCGATTGCTCCCTAATGTTCAAATATCTATTTTTTGCCTCTAAAACAATTCGAGTAAATTTCTCTCGCTCTTCAAAGTTTGGTGAGTGAGCTGATTTATTAAATATAAACCATTCTTTAAAGGGAGCCTCTATTGTATTAAAAAACTCTTTTGTGGGTAAGGAAGGCACCGTTAAGTCATGACTGCCCATTATAAAGGAAATTGGAACTTTCACTTCTTTCACTTCATTAGTTAAATCAAATTGTCTCAATTCATCTAGCATTGCTTTCATGCTAAATAATTGACCATTTACATATTTCATAGCATCAAATATTGTATATTCCTTACTTTTAAGTAGTTTTTTAACAATCTCATTTACGAGTTTACCATCGTGAGAGATTCCTCCACCCATTAGCTCTAGGTATTTCTGATGAACTCGATCATGTTTTAAGTGCTTCCATGGCGGTTTTCCAATTTTCTCTAAATCTTTAATGGCTTTCTGATTGTTTGTCTCCCTTGCTCTTTCCAATAATAATTCGTAGGATAATTCCTCTGCTTTACTCATATTTACTACTTGTGAAACCCCAAAATAGTGGATAAAATGTTCAGGAAATTTACTTATTGCTAACATCCCTAACAAACTTCCCCAGGAATGACCTAATAAGAACACTTTCTCTTTATGAAAATCTCTCTTAATATAGTCCACTACTTCGATTGCATCATGTAAAAATTGATTTATATTCATTGTTTCAATTGGGATGCTGTTTTTATACGATAAGCCAGCACCCCTTTGATCCCAATTAACAACAATAAAATGCTTTTCTAGCTCTTGTTGATATTCCCTAATAAAACCAATTTGAGCAGCACCCGGTCCTCCGTGGAGCATCAATAGTAATGGAAGATTTTTATTTTCTCCTCTGATTAATAGCCATTGATCCACCCCGCCAATATTCACTTTTCTTATCTCAGAAATGGCATTTGTACCTTCTATCTTTGGCGTCATTCTACTAAACATGGATTATTTCCTTTCTAATTCAATGAATGATAAACCAAATTCGTTTATTAAAAATAATTGAAGCAATTTCATTACCAGGCTTTGCATAATTCCATGCTTCTCCATCTGTGCCTAAATAATAATAAGAATTTATGTATCCGGGCCAGTAAAAGATATAAGGTACTAAATAAAGACCGATAAACCAGGTGAAGATCATTTATTTATTTCGAATCATCTGCAAGTAATTGCATGAACATCATACAGTTATAAATAACCCATATCGTTTGAATTCAAAATAAAAAATTTTCCTGCCAATTCCAATCTCTTTTAGTCAATCGTCCACATTCCCTTACTTTTCCTTTATATAGTATTATTATCCTACTAGGATTCTTTTGGTCAAGTATCTCTTTATTGAAATTAGGAATTTTATAAAAATTATAAAAATTCACAACAACCATCGTATTTTTTCCATAAATTAAAATCCCAACAGTGATTATGTTGGGATTTTATGAAAAGACTATGTTCAGCGAGCTAAACAACTCCAACGTTATTGCTACTTTTATTTAGTTTAATAAAAAATCATTTACTAATTGATTTACAATCTCTTTCAGTTCTGCAGGCAGGCAATGAGAACAATTAGGAATTAATTTAGCTTTTATGTTTGGAAAACTGTCTGCATACACAACGGCTTTTTTAGTAGATGAATAGACAACTTCTTGCTCCCCAATTATTACGAGCGTCATTGGTTTCAAACTTTCTAACTCTTCCCTTTCAAATACTTTAGGCACTACACGCAACTGAATTTTCCCATATTTATAGCCTTTGTAAAATTGTTGATAGAGGATTTCATCAGGCGCATTGTGTTTAGCAAACATCCATTTATACAAAGCTCGAATAAAGAAAGCATTTTTTGCTGTCATAGCCGGAAATAATTTAAAAGGGAATTTCCAATTTAGACTGGCAAAACTCATTACAGGAGCAAGCAAAACCAACTTCTTTACACGCTTGGAATTCAAACTGAATTGTAAAGAAATCCAGCCTCCCATTGAATGACCAACTAGAAAAATATCATCCAGATCTAAAGTATCCAGTACTTCATCTAGCCAAATATTAATATCTTCAGGAGAAGAGATTGGTTTCGTACATTCACTTTTCCCAAAATCTCCTATTATATCAATCGCAAATACTCTAAAATGTTGACTCCACTCAGGTGCATTGGCAAACCACATGGTAGAGCTTACCGTCATTCCGTGAATTAATACCAGAGGCGGAGCGTCTTTTGGCCCACATATGATGACATGCGTTTTTCCGAATGATGTATCAATATACACACTTTCTATTTCCACCTTCCATTGTTTAAGGGCGAGATCGTAGCTCTCATAATAGGATTTTTTATTCTCTTCATCATTAAATATTAAATAGGACATATGACACCACATTTCTTTTAAAATTGATTGGTAAAATGCATACACGTCTTATATACTGTTTTTAGAAAAGCAGAATAGGAGAATAGTATGGTCTCGCATTTTTTCCAATATTCCTTTATATATGTGTATTTTGCTATCAGTTTTATTTTTGTTTGTTTATTTTTTATATCTTTACCTAAACGAATACTTCCTTATTTGATTTACTTCAGCTTGTTTGTAGCAGCGATAGCGATTAATTTGCTGGGAGTTTGGCATATGCCAGCCGCCATTACCTATTCGTCCATCATCAAGTATGCTTCATACGGAGCCAGCACATTTTTCTTCCTATTTTATGAACAAATCTTTGGGCAAGGATTTAAAAAAATAAATCGTCGATTATGGCAGCTACATCTCTTATGTTGGATTTTAATTTCGGTCTGCTCCTTGTTTTCGATCATTCGTCTAGAGGATACGTTTCTCCCATATAGCGTACTTAATATCTTATCCATTATTTATATTGTCATCGCCACCATCGTAAAGGCATTTTCGGGAAACAAAGATGCGCGCATCATCAATGTTGGACTCATCTGTTTAGCCATTACGATAATGATTGATATCCTTTCTGCTGTTAGATTGGTTAATTACGCTTCTCTCCAAACGGGATCATGGGGATTATTGATATTCATAGGCTGTGTCACAACTATTTTACTTAAACGGTATGTTGCCAAAGGTTCTATTTTTGAGCCTCTCACCTTTCATAATGATCCAATCGATTTAAAATTGAAAGCTGATTCGATGGTTATGCACATACTTAAAAATGAAATTAGCCGTTTATCTTATTTAAATGAACGTAGTAAACGAATGCTAGCAACTGTTGAGATACCGATAAAGGATGCCATTGAGAAAAATTTTAATGAGATGGATGAATCCTTGCAGCATATGAACAATATGATTCTTGCTGTTAAAAAAACCGATGATATTGAACTAAATCCAAGAAAGCTTTTCTTCAATACCGTTATCCTTGAAACACTTTCAGCCTTTAAATCAGGACACCCGACAATTGATTTTTCAATAGATTTATCTACTACTATCGAATTAGACATTGATCCTTTGCACATTAGAGAGTGCATCACGAATGTATTATCCAACAGTGTTGAAGCCATCGAACACCAAAATGGCAAAATACACATTCATTTATATCAAAAACAACATGACGCCATCCTTGATATAACAGATAATGGAAAAGGGATTCACAAACATCACTTGCACGATGTAATCACACCCTTATTTACTACAAAAACATCCTTTTCCAACTATGGCGTCGGCCTTTATTATGTTTATTTTGTTGTAAAAAAACATGGTGGTTCGCTTTCGATTCCTTATTCGGAAGTCGGAAAAGGGACAACCATTTGCATTCAGCTTCCGGTCTCTACAAACTCGAAAACATTTTGGAGCGTGAACGCTTTTGGAAAAAATAAAAGTCATGCTGGTTGAAGATGATCCAAGATGGCAAAAAGATATCGCTTATGACCTTGAAATGGAACCCGATATTGAGGTTGTCAAAATTGCTTCTACAAAGGAAGAAGCTGTAGGAGCAGCTAGCCAACTTCAGTTAGACGTCATTCTCATGGATATCAATTTGACGGAATCTAATCTAGATGGGATTGAGGCTACATTTGAAATTTCAAGGCTAGGAAAAGACATTAAAATCATCATGTTAACCTCTATAACTGAACGTGAGACAATTATTAAAGCGATAGAATTTGGAGCTGCTAACTATGTCAGCAAATCCAGCATCCAAGATATTCTTGCATGTATTCGCGAAGCTTATCATAATCAGATTTCCCTGCACCCAGATGCAACAGGGGCGATCCTTAGAGAAATCCGCCTTAAATCTCTTACACCTATGGAAAAAAATATTTATACCTTAAAAGAAGAAGGATATACACGCTCTCAAATGGCCGAATATTTTCATACCACATTAGATACGATCGGCACTCACATGAAAAATATTTCCAAAAAACTAAGACGTTTTCGTTAGGGAGGGGAAAAATCCTCCTCCTTTTTATTTTTCAAAACTTATTTCAAAGTCACTTTTATGAATAATGGAACTCGTCCTTTGTTTCATGAATAACCAAAATATAAGGGCACACATCGTTATTTTGAAAACAATCACAACAACTTCTTCCATCGCCGTTACGGATCTTGGACCTTCTATATTCATACCAAATGAATTTATAAAACTGTGGAATAAGACACAGAGAAAAATGCTTTTTGTTTTTACGTAAATCACTGCAAGAACAAGAGTAATCCCTAGTAATGACAAAAACGCCATCATAAAACTAGAACCAAACTGTGGAGTGCCTTTCATGAACCATAACGGCAAATGCCATATTGCCCATATTGGAAAAATGATTAGATCTGAAACTAAGATAGAATACTTTTTACATAGCTCTGGTAGAAGAAGCCCTCTCCAGCCAACCTCTTCCAAACCACCACCTATAATCGAGACGGGCAGGGTTAAAAAAATCAAATAAAGCGGCTGGTTAAAATGTAATAAAAACTCACCAGTAAAAACCAAATGTAAGAGACTAGGCGTAATGATTAAAATAAATGGGACAATCATGCTGAATATATACCAGCCAATATGGACTCTTGCATGAATCGTTTGTTTCAATAGCGCTTTTACTTCTCCTTTTTCTCCCCACACACCTCTAACTAGAATGGCGGCAACAACCGGACCAAGCAATCCTCCAAGACCGTATAAAATATAAGAAAATTGCCCTGGTTGTAACGGAACATCCTGATTTATTCCAAGTACAGTAATCCAAGCTCCCCACGTAATCGTAAAATTAATAAGTAAAAAATAAAGTATCTTTTTATTCACTGAAAACCCTCCATAAAACTTATAGGATTATCATACTGAGAATGTTCAATGTTAGGGAGGGTGATTTTTTCTACCCTTGAATTTTTCTTCATACTAATTACACTAAAAGATAATAAAGGTTAATTGTTGAGATTGGGGTGCCATGATGGGTAAAGGAACCATTTATAAAGGTAAAGAAGGAAAACAGATTATTACAGATCATTATGAGGACTATGTAAAATCATTTAAGTTTGATGTCGAAAGAATGTATGTTGAAACAAGCTATGGCAAAACCCATGTTCTTATAGCGGGTCCTAAAGAGGGTAAGCCCATTTTTTTATTTCAAGGTGGAAATTGTATTAATCCAATGACCTTAACTTGGTTTATACCACTAGTAGAAAAGTATAGAATTTATGCACCTGATACAATTGGTCACCCTGGATACAGTGATGAAAATAGAATTTCAGCGAAGGATATAGCTTTGCTTTATGGATAGAGGAACTAATGAACCATTTTCATATTGATCGTTGTGCCTTTATTGGTCCATCCTACGGTGCTGGAATCATTTTAAGATTAGCTGCATTTTTACCAAGCAAAATTGATTGTTCCATTTTGGTCGCACCAGCAGGAATAAGCTTAGGGTCAAAAATGAGAATGATAAAAAATATATTACTTCCTTTAATTCTATTTAATATGACTTCATTAGAAAAACATCTTCAGAAAATCACTAATATCATGTCGGATGATAGTATGAAAGAAATAGATAAAAGGATTATTGGCGATATATTTAAATACACAAAACTGGAACAGGAAATGCCTAAGTTAACAGAGAAGAAAGAACTAGCAAATTACAACTCACCTACTTTAATCATTGCAGGGGAAAAAGATGTATTTTTTCCCGAAAGTAAAGTGAAAAAAGCTGCCGAAGAAATCCTCCCGAATTTAACAGAGTTTAAAACTTATGATATGGGACACTTCCCATCAGAAGGGCATTTAATAAAAATTAATAAGGATATTATCGGTTTTTTAAATGCCCATTACTAGTTAGGGAGAATACCTGTCATTTGTTTCATCTGTGGATTATTATGCGAGCTGGATGCCAGAGAACAACTGGAAATATAGAAAAAGGAAATCTTAATGAAGGTGGAACGCTGATTGAAAATAAAAATGACTAAAAAAATGTTTAGTTCAATAGATAATATAGAACTTGGAAAAGCTTGTTTTGCACCAATCATACCAATGATTCGAGGGAAAAGCATCGAGATAAAGAAACAGATATATAATCAGTTATCGCCAGAGCAAAAAGATTTGTTTATGTTTTCTGTATACTATAATCATGCTGAAAAATCATTATATGAATTTTATTGGTGGAGTGCCTATTATTATGCCCAACCCGATGCCTGGATCGAACTCAAAAGAGCATTAATTCACTTCAAAGCAAAGTCAATGTTATGTATTTTAAACGAGTTAGAAGACTTCTTCAGGGAAAAAAACTACTCAAGAAATTTAGAAAATATAAATCTGTCTCAAAAAGATATAGATAACCAAGTGGATTTGCAAAATTTCATCCAATCAATGTTTACGAAATTCAAGGAGATTTCTCCTATTACGCTAAACAAAATTGGTGATTGCATAAGAGAGAATCCTTATCAATTTGTATATTTAGAGGATGTCTAAATCTAAAATTAATAAATAGAGAATACATTTGAAAAAGGGGAAAGTATATGACTAGGAGAAAAGCATTATTATTCATCTTCGAGGGATATTGTGAGTTTGAAATTGCTGTAGCAATCTCCATGTTAAGGAGCACTCATGACCTATACACGTTTGGACTTGAAAAAAAAGCGATTAAATCAGAAGCAGGATTGACCACATTACCAGATCTCACAGTAAATGAAATAGTTATAAATGAATATGATGTCCTAATTATACCCGGCGGGGATTTAAGACCAGTCGTGGAGTTTGAATCGAATGCATTATATGAAGTGACAAAACAATTTGTAGAGGCTAGAAAAATAACGGCTGCTATTTGTAGCGGCGTCTACGTGCTTGCTAAAGCTGGAGTTTTATCAGATGCTCCTTACACCGTTACGCTAGCAAAACCACAGCGAGAATTTCTTGGATGCTTCCAAGAGGATTATTATTGTTACCAGCCAACGCTTAAGCACAAAAATATTCTAACCGCTCAAGGACATGCCTTTGTTTCTTTCGGGATTGAATTGAATAAAATGATGAGTGACGTTAGTGAAGGATTGATTGATTTCTATAGTGGTAGGAGAAATCGAATGATGGAGGAAGGGTAATTTTTTGCCCTCTCTCATGATGGTTCATTAGTATATCGTAATACTATGGTAAAGAAAAAAGTGACAGATCCATTTTAGAAATGTCACTTGTAACAAGACTATTTTACATACTCATATAGGAGATCATTTATTGATTGGTTTATCTCCCCTATATTTACATGTCCCACTTTTGCATTGTCGAGTTTATATTTTCTTTTTAATGTAATGATTCTTTCAACACTTTGATTTATTCTTTGTTCGGAAATTTCTCCTTTTTGAACCGCGGATTTTATGGATGAAAAGGTCTCGACTATATAGTTATATTCGTGTCCGACTAAAATAATATCACTGCCTGACTTAAGCGATTGAACCGCAGCCCGCCCAATATCAAAGTGCTCTGTGATCGCTCCCATCGTCATATCGTCCGTTATAATCACACCGTTAAATCCAAGCTGATTTCTTAAAATATCCGTCATGATTGGTTTAGACATAGAAGCTGGAAAATTATCATCCAGTTGTGGAAGTAAGATATGGGCTACCATTACAACATCTGCCCCGTTATTGATCGCGCTCCTAAACGGAATGAGTTCAAGGTCTTCTAATTGTTTAAGGCTTTTATTTATAACTGGAAGCTCTAGATGGGAATCAACGGAAGTATCCCCATGGCCAGGAAAATGCTTAATTGTAGCGATAACATGTTGCGACTGTATACCTTTCATCGTTTCTATTCCAAGATCACTAACAATTTCTGGATTATTTCCAAACGACCTATCCCCGATAACGGGGTTTTTCGGATTGCTGTTGACATCAAGAACTGGAGCAAAGTCAAGATTGAAGCCAAATGCTTTTAACTCCTTGCCTAAAAGCATTCCCACCTTATAAGAAAACTGGCCATTATTTATTGCTCCGATCTCTTGATTTGTTGGAATATTGACCAATCCTCCAGGAAGCCTAGTAATGTGACCGCCCTCTTGATCTACTCCTAGTAAAGGAGGCAAAGTCTGGTCATAGGACTTTATTTCATTCAAAAGCTGAACCGATTGTTGAGGGCTTACTAAATTTTCTTTGTAAAAAATATATCCGCCAATTTTGTATTTTGTGATCAAGCTTTTATTATTAGCATCCAAAGTCGTACCGGTAATGCCAGCGAGAATCATCTGCCCTATTTTCTCATCTAAACTCATACCTTCAATGGTTTCTGATATACTTTTTTGTTGATTCGTTTGATTCTTTACTTGGGCTAAGACAGAAATATGATCCACTTTGGGATTCGGCACCTGATCTGAAGGCTTTGGTAAAATCCACTTTAAATCAGTTGTAGGGGCCACATGATAAACAAGAATGATTTGGTCATGGGTTTCGTCTTTGTAGTAGCGAACTTCATCTGGTTCACCGCCTATCTTCTTGACATCATTTAACGGAATGTTTTGTAATTCAGAATCGTAGGACCTAATGTCATTCACAATTTCTCCTACATAGCCAAGTACAACATAGTAATCTACATAATCTTCATAGATCCCACTATCTGCTTCTGTAGTGTGATTTGGCTCTCCCCATTCATGATGTACTTCCCTTGCTTTAGTCTTACCGGAAATAAAAGGGGTGTACACTACTTTCCCTTCTCTAGAAAATGAAAAGGTGTCCCTTATTAATACATCAAGGTCTTCATTTTTATCTGGTGGTTTGTTATTAGTCGGAGGTGCAACTATAGGGTTTTTGTCTGCTGGATTTTCTTTGAACAAACGGGTCCCTCCACCAATTAGTCCGAATGCATAGACAGCTAAAGCCAAAATAAGAAGAAGAAGCAGAAAGTATAGCCAATACAGTCGGGGATTTCGTTTTTTTGCCATTTAAAAATGCCCACTTTCCTATAAAAATTCGTACTAATCATGTACGAGGCTGTTGTGACAATGGAGATGTATGTGTATTTATTCATATTCATTTATGGCGAAATGATTAAAGCTATCTATTCTAATTGCTGAATAGATAGCTTTTTTGCAGTTTACCTTAAAATATATTTACTGTACGCACAATAATATGACTGCCTTTTGTTTACCTAATTGAAATCATCCGCTCAATAGCAAGTATCGCCGGTTGTTTCTTCTAAAGCGGTTATACGTTAGCTTCTTGTGCCTCTAGCATTAGATTTACCTTTTTTCTTTTGTTGTTCATCTGGTCGTTTTTCTTTACCATTTCGATTTTCTTTGTGTGCCTCTGAGTCTTTTACCATGTTATTCCCTCCGTAATCACTTAAGAATAGTTGCTAATACTGTTTAGCGTTGTTTAAAATTCTGGGAAACTTTATCCACATTAAATCTTACAAAAGCCAGTATTAGCATTAACCGTAATATACTGATTTATTCAGACTGTTATTTACCAGCATCTTTCTAGTTGGTTTCGTTCTGCTTTTTATAAAACGGTTATTTCATTTAAAGGGTTATTTCTTATTATTGTGGAATACATATGATGTGACACCATGGAGCGATAACACAATCTTGAACGACTAAAATTTTTTGGAGGTATGTTCATGAGTAAAAAAGTGTTAATCATTACCGGTGATGCAGTAGAGGCGCTAGAAGTGTTTTATCCTTATTATCGCTGTTTGGAAGAGGGGTTTGAAACAACGATCGCTTCACCTTCTGTCAAAAAGTTGTATACAGTGAGCCATGATTTTGTCGAAGGAACGGAAACATACGTGGAGAAGCCAGCGTATGGGTTAGATTCTCATGTGGCTTTTGCAGATGTGGATCCTACGGAATATGATGGACTAATCATACCTGGAGGACGGGCACCGGAATATATCCGTTTAGATGAATCAGTTCCAATAATTGTCCGCCATTTCTTCGAGGAAAACAAACCTGTTGGGGCAATCTGCCATGCGGCGCAGGTCCTTTCCGTTGTCCCTGATTTGATGAAAGGAAAAGAATATACGGCCTATATTGCTTGTAAACCAGATGTACAAGCATGCGGCGCCACATATATTGATGAGCACTTGCACGTCCACGAAAATCTTGTTTCCGGACATGCTTGGCCTGACCTGCCAGGATTTATGCGAGAGTTTATACGCTTATTAAACTAATAACTAAGATAACGCCTTTTCCAAATGAATGTGGAAAAGGCTTTTTTTGAGGAGAGGTATTTTACCTACCTTTTTTGTTCTTTGTCTAAAATAATGGGACGATACTAATTGACTTTTCTTATTGATCTTCAGCTGAAGGATTTCCCTTTATTTTAGAGAATATAGAAAAGTGGAGGTGTGTTTATGCGAGATGATATTGTCGTGGATTCTAGTAAAATTGTGAGCTTAGAAAATTACAATTTCAGCGGATTAGATGCTTCATTAATTGGAGCCATAAAGTCTGTTATTGACTACTACCAACTTCCTTTAACGACATCATGGATATATGGGATGACAGGGTATGCTTTTTTACATGTACTTGATGAAGAGATGGTTAAACCGAATATTGGGCCACCAGAGCCTGAGATTTTTAAGCTGATTCGTAATCTAGGAATTGACATTAATGGATTCCATGATTATGCCGAAGGGGAAGATTTTAAAAACTTACAAGCGGTAGCATGGGAGAAAGCGAAATTAGCGATTCGCTCCAAGCAGCCAGTATTTGCAAAAAACATTGATATCAGAAACCAAACTTCCGTTGTATATGCTTATAGTGATATTGGTTATTATACGAAATCATGGCATACAGGGTATGAACATAGTGAGGATGTTATTCCTTGGAAGGCACTTGGTCTCGGTCTTTGTCCTTGCATCAACTGTGTAAATTCTCGCAAAGAATCTAAATTCGTAACCCCTACAGGCGGTCTTATTTCTTTACATTGGGCTAAACCGATAGAAGCAGTTGATGAATTGAAAGCTTTTAAAGAAGCTCTTGAATTTGTCATTCATTTGAATGAAGAAGGTATTTACAAATGGGAAGGCAAAGCGTATTTTGTTGGACAAAAGGCTTATGAACGTTGGTTAACGGCGATAGAAAATAATGCTATCAATAAATATTATTTCAGTCTTTTCATAGAGATTTTAAATGAAGGAAGACATCATGCTGCAAAATTTCTAGCTGAGATAAAAGAGAAATTTGCTTTTATAGACAAACAACTGATTGATGATGGAATAACAACATACAGTGCGATTACGTCACGGTATAAAATGTTGAATGAAATGTACCCGTATGAAGAGCCGCCGGTCATTGAATTGAACGAGAAAGAACGTTGCATTACTATTGTGAAAGAGTTAATGGATTTAGAGAATAAAGCATTGAATACACTTAATGAAATCTATGCTTGTTTGAAATAACTCGAAAGCAGCAACGACGTGTACAATTCCACGTTATTGCTGCTTTTATATTGTCTAGTAATCTTATTAACACATAAGAAAACTGACATCAATCAATTGGATTCGTTACTAAATTCTCTTTAACATTTACATGCCTCCCCAAAAATTCAAATACACTAGGCCAAAATTGAGGATCAGTTTCGGAACTGCGGTGTCCTTTGCTTTCAACATATAAATATGACTTCTTTGTTCCATCCACTTTGTGATTATCAAGTAAGTAAGCCAGGTCCTTTGGCGGCACATAGTTATCATTTTTGGAGTGAATCATCAATACAGGAGATTTCTGATGATCCATTGCCTCAAGGACATGAAATTCTTTTAATTGTTTTTTCGATATTCCTGCCCTAATGAACATCATCTTTGAGATAATTGGTCCAAGGGGAAAGTAAGGCAACTTATAATGACTTAATGATGCCTCCATAATCGTGCGGAATCTTGTTGGCATTGAATCAGTAACTAACGCTCGGATACCGAGGGATTTCGTATTTGCAATAATGCTGCCAAAAGCACCGAATGAATGTCCAAGCAGAACAATCCGATTAGGATCAATATCCTTCATCTGACGGGCATATTGCACTGCTGTGATTATATCATCATGGAAAGTTTTAACCGTTGGAGCTTTGTCGCCATCGCTTTCTCCGTGGCTTCTGACATCGAACATAAGTATTGCATAGCCTGCATCGTATAAAGGCTTCACATAGCGCAACATTCGAGTTTTACCCGATCCCCACCCATGTACGAGAATGATTAAAGGACTTTGTTTTTCCGTAGATGAAGCTGGAATAAACCATCCTCTCAGCTTTGTATTTCCATTTGGAATCACTATGTCCCGAAAGGGTACGTCCGGCGTCTTATTCGTCGCTATCCGCTTTGGTGTCTGACTTTTCACTACCATTGCCCATAACCCAACCGCTATCCCTCCAAGCAGAAGTAGGAAAATACCTATAAAAATAATCATCGTTTTCCTCCATTTTTCATTTTATTTTAAAACCATTCGGTCTGTTTTTTTCATAAAAAAAATACTAAGTACGTAAACTTTCTATATAACTCGTTAAGTTTTCTAACGTGCGCTGCATATAGGTGCTATCATGATAAAGTTGACTCATCATCACTCCTCCTTCCATGGTCGAGACGATATAGATTGATACGGATTCGGCATCGACTGATGAAAGAATTTGTCCTGCGCGTTTACCTCTGTTGATTACAATGCGGATAAACTTCAAAAATTGATTCATTGCATGGCGGGCTCTTTCGCGTAGGGCAGGATGTGCATCGTCGCTCTCAATCGCTGTATTTAACAAAGGACAGCCACCTTTTAGTGGTGGATCTTCAATAATATTGCGATAAATCGAGACGATTGAGATTAACTGATCAATTGCGGATGTTTTCCCTTTTATTGCCTCCGCATATCTTCGACTTAACCGACTGATAGCATAATCGAAAGCCTCAAGTGCAAGTTCATCCTTGCTTTCAAAATGATTGTATATACCCCCTTTCCGCAAACCGGTTACTTGCATAATATCTGATATTGAAGAGCCTGCGTATCCTTGTTGATTAAATAGCTCAGCCGCTTGCATGATAATATATTCTCGAGTTTTTGCTCCTTTTCGCATAGCTATGGCTCCTCCTTAAAAAGGACCGATTGGTCTTAAAATTAGAATAGCACACTTGTGGTTTATGAACAATAATCTCATAAAAAAAACTAAATAAGAAGTATCCCAATTGCTTTTTATGAAACAAGATGCTGCAGATCGTCTGGATAGGATTTTAGTGATGTGACATTCTTAAACGGGAATTACTGATGTAGCCTTGGAGTAAAGTTTTATAAACTTTACTCCTTGATAAAAGGGCAAATAGAAAAAGCGTGTTTTGAAAAAGATGATCAAAACACGCTTTTTCTATATTCAATTGAATCATCCTAATATGATGTATTCTTATAGCTTTTCCATCTTTTCAAGATGCTTAGCAAACCGTTCCATCGAATCGATTGCTCCTTGTTCCATTCCTGTATCTAAAGACCCTTGGAGCGCTTCAGCCGATTTGAATTCCGTTCTGCTCGTCAGTTTTGTCTTCTCTCCTTCAATTTCTTCAAACGTATCGTACGTCACTGACTCATGCTGATTAAAAGGTTCGATGTCAAAAATTTGAGTATAGACAAGCCTTTTAGGACTGACAACCTCTCGGTAATTTCCAATGAACGGATATTCGGTGCCATCTTCTCCTTTTTGCACATACCTGTAGGAACCACCTTGACGCAAATCCACATCACAAACGTAAAGCGGTACGCCCCCGTAGCCCCACCAGAGAGAAACATGTTCAGGCTGTGTCCAAGCATCCCAGACTAATTGCTGAGGCACATTATACACACGCTCAACAATAAGGGCCAGACCCTCTACACGAGAAACAGTTTCGATTTGTTTTTGATTCATACTCAACCTCCGTTAGAAAATTATTCCACACCATCGTATGGTATGTTTTTCCTCGTCCAATTGCATTTGAGGTTCCTAGTTGGCAGATAATAGTATGGTATTGATATATATTCGCTCAAGATGGCTGTTATCCTTCATTAATAATCCCGTCTCTTTAAGTACATTCCTTCATAAACTTTACTATTTTATAATTTATCTTCTAAGTGTTTTTCAAGAATAGGGCTTTATCAAAATAAAGCTCCATTACTGGCTCGTTAATCTTGAATAGTTTCATTTACTAAGATAAGGCTGGCCTACAAAACTACTAAATGATTAGAAATGCTAATGATAATACTTTATTATAATAATAAAGGAACTTAGAAAGGCCGATTAGGTATGAAAAAGTCAAGTAACGCTAAAAATTTCGTAGATAGTTTTATACCACTGGGAATGATTTTTGGTTGCGCTATCGGTGTAATTTTTGGCATGTTTTTCAAGCCAAGCTTTCAAGTATTTACAGTTAGTATAGGTGCTGCAATAGGCTATTTATTTGGAATTATTGCTTATGGCATTTATAGTAAGAATGGAAATTCCTAGTATAAGAATGTGGATAACAGGACTATTTTATAAGCATGCTCTATTTTTAGCATCTTCTTTTAGGTCAATCTATTAATTATTATGAATACAATATCTTTAATGAAGAACTCCGCATCTGGTTTGACCCACCATATTCCACAAACTGGCCCGATTGTTGAGGATCTTAACTACTTTCTCTTGTAAAACAAATGCACCCAATAATCTAAGTAAATTATTTTACATACCTAATGTTAGTTGATTTATTAAAACTCAACTTAACAAATTGTACTAATTAAAATACTTAGTTTTTACTCCCTTTAATTGAGTATACTTATTTACTCTATTTGATCCGATAATGACAGTAGCGTCCAGTTCCTCGTCTCTAGCCACTTTCGTGGTAAGCCCAGCGCCAACAAAGATTTCAAAGGCCTTGGATGCCTGAATTTCGCTCGTCTCTATCAAAAGATGTCCATCGGGAGCTAACCAGAGTAATGCTTCTTCTGCCACTCTTCGCAAAATGTTAAGGCCATCCTCACCTCCATCAAGCGTCACCTTTGGTTCATGTAGGCGTGCCTCCTGGGGGAGAAACTTTATTAACTCGGTAGGAACGTAAGGTACGTTCGCAACCAGGATGTTTACATTGCCTTTAAGTTTGTGGGGTAGAGCTTTATACAAGTCACCTTCAAAAACTTGGCCACCGAAATCCATTACATTGCGGCTAGCACATTTTACTGCGACAGGATCAATGTCAGCAGAATACAATTCAACTCTTACCAAAGCTGCTGCGAGTGCTGCACCCACAACACCTGACCCGCAACATAGGTCAACAACGATATCTCTAAAGCGTAACAGGGCTTCCGCCTGATGAACAAGAAACTCGGTACGTTTACGCGGTACAAAAACGCCTCGACCCACTTCAATTCGTAGACCACAGAACTCCGTCCAGCCCACCACGTATTCAAGTGGTAAACCGTCGACTCGCATTTCCACCATTTTCATAAGAACCTCTAGAGTAAGTGCTTCTGAGATAAGTATGCGGGCCTCATCTTCTGCGAAAACACAACCGGCGCTCCGAAGCTTGTTAACTATACATTTTTCCGTTCTATTATCCAAAAAGAAATTTGTTTTATTTTCTATATTATCTCACCACTCTTGATAAAGTTTGTTTGTAATTCAGAATTCGTTAAAAATAGCTAATATCCTTCTTCAATAATCTGGCCCGATTGAGTCCGTCGTGATCTAAAAATTGAAAACTATGATCCTGTCAGGTAATAGACCTAAACAAAAAAGAACTGAGCATAATTTAGGAGGCTCAGTTCTTTGGATTTTATTTTTATCTTTGCTTCTTATGTACTTTTAGTCCAAAAAACACTCTTGCAACGACAATTCGTTTGATTACAAATTCATACAGTAAAAATGAAGATACCAGTGTCAGGGACATAATCATTAAGAATTTCGGGAAAATACCCAGGTTCAGCTTTACAATATAATATCCTACGACTACTAAAATACTTTGATGAATGATATAGATTGGAAAAGCCGCTTCGTTCATATATGTAATAGTTTTATGAGGAAAGTTCAAAAATTTATTGCCATAACCCAAAATCACAATTAAGGTCAACCAAACATTCATGGTTCTTAATAAGGTCAAAAATATATCCATGGCTGAGAATTTTGGAACATCTTGAATGACATTCATAAGAAAGAAATGACCAGGTACCAAAATGAATATTAATAATAAAGCTTTAAATCGTATACGATTAAACATTTCTTGATACCTAGAGTCACTAGCAGTAATAAAACCCATAATAAAAATGACAAGAAAATAAAATGGATTTTGGCCACCTGGAGCAGGTAGTGCTTGTGTTATAAGTAAGACAATGAAAAAAGAAATGAAAATTAACGGCTTACTAAAAATCTGATTAAATTTATCTATTTTAACTGTATTTAAACGCATGTAACTAGTAAATATAGGTAATGCCACAATGGACAAAACAAATAAATAGAGAATAAACCAAAGGTGTGCAGGTGTAAACGTTCCAAAGTAACCAGATAAATCACTGAAATCTATAAAAAATCCTTTCAAGAATGAGAAGTAGTTCCCAGCCTCACCTGTATGATGCAATAATGCAAAATATCCTTGTGGCGGAACAATGACTAGAACACCGAAAATGAGTGGAATAAATAAACGATCATAACGTTCTTTTAAATATTGGGAACTAGAGCGTTTTTGTAAAGCATACCAACTAGCTGATCCAGCTAGCCAAAATAACAGGGGCATAAACCAACTTGTCGTGGCAATAAACCAGCTTAGTCCCCAACTTAAACTCTCATTTTTTACATAAAACGGATCCCAATAATCAAAAACTCTGGCTGAATGAAACGGGAATAACAATAAGATTCCTAGATTCCTAAGCCAGTCAATATCATATCTTCTTTCCCCTAATGCTTTCTCTTTCACATGTACTCCTCCTGATATTCAATTCCGAAATCACCAATCGAGTAAAAATATAAAATCAGGGGAGTTAAAAGTATCAGTCTTACTTCCTAATAGTACATCTAAATCGATTTCATGAATTTCACGATTCAATTAATAAAGACGCTCTTACATTATTTTACATCAAATTCTAAAATTAATTTTTATCTTCAAACGAAAGGCGGTTAGAAACACGATTAATACAGAATGGTAATAAAGACTGTTCCGATTGTCCCTTAAAGCCTAATGTACCATGGCAAAAAGGTACTTATTAGAGATATCCGCTTTTCTTAACGAACTTCCTTTAATTGCCCTCGTTTATTAAAAAATGTTTTATAACCGAACAAAACAAACAAAATAACGGATAAGGAAACGGCTCCGGCAATACCAAGCATGATGGCAATTTGATATTCAATGGAAACAAGTGGCGAAGCACCGCCTAAAATTTGTCCAGTCATCATGCCAGGTAAAAAAATGATTCCCATTCCTACCATATTATTTATGGTGGGCATCATAGCAGCATCAAAAGCGCGGTTGGCAATTTGTCTTGTCGCTTCTTTAGGCGTAGCCCCAAGCATGAGCGCTCCCTCAACAAGATTCCTCTGAGACTTCATTTCATTCATATATGTATTCACTCCAAGGGTAATACCTGTCATGGAATTTCCAACAATCATGCCGGCAATCGGTATTACGTATGTCGGTAAATACCAAGGCTTAAGACCAACGACTACTAAAATAAAATACGCGATACTGAATAAAACACCTACAATGAGTGATACACCAATTAATTGCTTCATTTGCTTGTTCAAATCATGTTTTAACCGCTTTAATATTGTATAGATGGAAAAACTAATCATGATCGCCAAAATCCCAATCGTATAAAGTGGGTGTGCATTCTTAAATACATATTCTAGAATAAACCCCACTAGGACGAGTTGAATCGACATCCGGAACGTTGCAATAACAATTTCCTTTTCCCGATTGATCCTCCTCCATTTGACGATGCCTACTAAAATAACGATAAATAAGTACGCAGCCGCCAGCCTCCACCATTCTATGTCAATGACTCCAGATTTCATTGGTCCTTCACCTCACTCGCCCTGCATCAATTTCGATTACAGACTCAGCAAATGCTTCCACTACTTCTTTTGAATGGGTAACCATAATCATAGTTTGGCCTTTATCCTTACCTATTTGGAGAATCTTTTGCATCATTTCATGGGCAGTTTCTTCATCTAAAGCTGAAGTCGGCTCGTCCATGATGACCACTTCCGGCTTTAATAATAGAATCCGAGCCAACGCTAACCTTTGCTTTTCGCCACCAGACAGTTCATTCGCGGTTGACTTCAATTCTTTATGTAAATTTACGCAGTCTAGCGCCTTTTTCATTTCAGTATCCGTAGCCTCATCTAAATTAGAAAAACTCCTACCTATCTGTAAATTATCTTTTATCGTTCCGTCATAAATGGATGGGGTTTGCTGCAACATGATAACGCGGCGACGATGTTTAATTAAATCCAATTGTGATAGAGCTTTGCCTTTATAGTAGACCTCTCCAGCATCTGGGCTAATGAGTCCGTTTAATAGCTTAATAAAGGTCGTCTTGCCACTCCCACTTTTACCAATGATACAAGTAGTTTTTCTTTCTGGAATGGCTGCATGATCTATATGTAAAATCTGTTTATATTTCACATTCTCTAAGCGAAACATGATGAACCTCCCGACGACTTTTTCTTTTTCATTATATTAATATTCAAAATTATGAATGTAAATTTATTAACTCCTCTTCCATAAAATTTTGACTGTGCTATTACTTGGAATTTGATTTACCCCTCATTTTTCATTGATTTCCCAATGCTTTAACTAACAAACTCTTGTGTTATTCCTTTTCCTTCCACTACATGCTCAATAAACTGGCCACTTGTGTATTCATTTATGACGCTTCTCCAGAATGATTGTGCAGGTTTATTTTTTTCAATTTGGAAAACTTCCCAATTCCCTCTATGTAATCGAAATATATCTTTAGCGATTAATTTACCTAAACTAGCTCTTCGATATTTTTTCATAATAAAAAACTCAACAATTGAAAAATGTGGTTTTGTTTCGGTTTCGATCCATTTAACTAAGGCAAAGCCTGCGTAATATCCATTCAACTTAACTAAGTATGGAAAATGATGATCTCCCGCCCAATAGTCACTCAAAGGATATTCACTAAATCTTCCGTTTTCCTCAACATGCGCATCAATGAACTCTGTAAAGTCATAAATATACAATTGTAATAAGTTCTTTAGTGTTTCTTGATAATCCAAACTGGCTTTTATAATCTCGTAGTCCATCTTTAAGCATCCTTCTTTCCGTATTCTATATGGATTTTATAAGAAACAACATAAAAAAATATAAGTTTTATTTTCTTTATTGATTTTTCAGCAATTTCTGACCATTTTCCAGAAGTTAATTCAATATTTTTTTAAGTGTTATTTCATATACATCATTTTTAGAAGTAGCATTTAATAACCGATCTGAAAATTTGGGTCCTTATTCGTTAACAAATATTTTTTTCCTCTTTTAATAGCCCTATCAATAAATACTTCTTTAAAATCCCTACTATTGATTTTCGAATTCATCTTTTATTAAAAATTCCCTTTTAGAAACAACTTGTTTACCTTATCCAGATAAACCTTCTACAATTATTAGTTTTGTATTCATAAAAAAATTCCTCCCATCAATTTATGAGATTCAAACAGATGAATTACATAACTAATAAATGGCTCAACCCCACTTACCTCAACTATAAAATTATTTTAAAAATTTATTTCAAATTATGACAAATTCCACACCAAAAGTGTTGTAATATAATAGTAATATAATAGTAATATAAAAGTAAGATAAATAATCAATAGTCTTCGGTGAATTCCACACATATAAAATGCTGGGTTACCAAGTAACGGAGGGAAGTTTATGAGTGCATTAAATCAACCAGTTGTAGAGATTGGACGGCGTAATCGAGTCAAACCACGTACTAATCGCTATCTCACGATAATTGGAGTTAGCATTTTGGTGATTGCAATAATGCTTGCAGGACTTAGCTTTTATCAGGCAACACGATTCAATTCGAACATTACAATTAATGACGTATCAGTCGGTGGACTAACTGCTGATAAGGCAATAGATAAATTAAAGGGAACTGAATTAAAAAATAGAGTCTATGTTGGAGAAGAACTTATTTTAGATGAAAAAGATACCCAAATGGCATTTTCGGAACAAGATGTTTCCGAGATTAAAAAATTGCTGAAAAAACAGTGGACGTTTCTTCCTTCCTCAGAGTCGAAAAATTATTGGGTATTACCTATAAAGAAGGATGAGTTTCGTAACGAAACAATGAAAACACAGTTAGAAGAAAATCTTCTATCCATGAACGAGAATTTAAAAGCTCCGCAAAATGCAGTGGTTAAATTGGAAGGTGGAAAAGTTGTCATCTCTAATAGTGAAGGTGGAGAACAATATGATATTGCCGCTTTATTAAAAGATTTTACAAAACAGAATTATTCGAGCGATATCCATCTAAACCCTGCATACTTAGAACCAATTGAAGCGGATAATCCGATTATTAAAGAAGAGGAACAAAAGTATCATGCATTCCTTGAAAGGACAGTTGATTATAAAGTACAGGACAAAGTATATACGTTAAAAGCTAGTGAATTAATTACAGATGCCTTTATTTCAAAAGATGATGCGGTAACAATCACCGGAAGTGATATTCAGAACAAAATAAATGAGATTAATAATGCTCAATCCACATTAAATAAAACCATTGACTTTAAGACCCATTCAGGAAAAGTCATTCAAGTAAAAGCCCAAGGCTATGGCTGGGCATTAGATGCTGATAAGGAAGCAGAGCTCATCCAAGCAGCATTTGAAAATGGGGAAAAATCGCTCTCTGCTTCTAATATTTACGGCCATGGCTGGACGAATGAGGGCATTGGCTATGAAGCAACAACGAATAATGGTATTGGCGGCACATATGCGGAGGTATCCATTGCCGAACAGCGTGCATGGATCTATAAAAATGGAAAATTGGTCGTTACAACTCATGTAGTAACCGGCAAACAAAGCACTGGAGAAGGTACTCATCCTGGAGTTTGGTATATCCTTTTTAAAAGCTCACCGTACACACTTAAAGGTAGTGCAGTAGGAAATCCCAATTACACCGCAAAGGTTAATTACTGGGCTCCATTCACAAACGATGGCCAAGGATTTCACGATGCTAGCTGGCGTTCAAACTGGGCTAGTAATGCCTATCTTAGGAATGGCTCGGCCGGCTGTGTCAATACGCCTCCAAGCATCATGAAACAAGTGTATGATAATCTCAATACGTATGACCCCGTTGTGGTTTATTAATATGACCGGTTCTAGAACGTCCTATTTAGGAAGTTCTAGAACCGGCCTTTTTATTTCTTAAAAACTTTTCTGGCTTTAATGTTGAGCAATAACAAAACTATGAAATCAATATAAAATTAAAAAGCACAACCCCAAAAGCAGTGCTATTTTTATTTTGGAGAACTTTTACAACGTCTCCAAAATACCCGCTCTATAAATTTTCCCCATTTGATGCGATGACATTTTTATACCAATTAAATGATTTTTCTATTTCCTTTCTAATGTTCTGCTCTCATCGTCGTGTTTATCCACATAGATGAATAGACTTTACACTTGTGGAAGCACTGACTAGGTCGTTACAGGCCCACTACGTATAACCCATAACTCGATACTTCCAGCCATATTTTGAATAATGCTCACTCAATTCCATCTCAGCAAACAGCTCTATTTCATTTATTAGTAAAAAGTACCCGGGGTGAAATACACAGATTTACAAGACTGTAGTAAAGTCTAACAAACTCTTAATATTTCATTAACAATAACCTCATATTCCTCGTTTATGATTGCCTTGTACAAATCATTTTATGGAGGTTGAGAAGAAATGAAAAAGCATATTGCTTTAACACTGACTGCTTCACTACTTTTTCCATCAGCCGCTGCCATACAGGCTGCTCCGAAACAAGCTGAGGTACAAGCAGTCTCATTTAATGGCATGGATGCACCGAAAACAGTTGAGGAAATGTCCAAAGCCTATTCAAATGCGACAATCGATGTAAAGTATAGTGATGGCACAAAGAAAACTTTCCCACTCCGATACGAAAAGCTTTTTAAATCAACAGATACTTTTAGTAAAAATGGAAAACAAATTCCGGCTGGTACACCTATTGACGCAAAAGGCAATCCAATAATAGACCACAGTGTTCCGAATGATCCAGTACCATTTATTTCAGATGCTCCCGATTCTAATAGCCTGTTAGAGCCTCTAAATGGTAATAGTGGCAAGCTTCATTTAGTTTCTCATTATGAGTATCAAACTGTAGACAATTCTGGTTCAAGCGCTTATGGAAGAGTACCTGCCTCAATGACCTTATCAACATTACAGCAGGATAAGAAAACCGGTAAGCTCACAGTTGCTGGTGTGGAGAAAATTGATTTCTCGGAAACAAAAGGGCTTTGGATTCCATGTAATGGCTCACTCTCTCCATGGAACACTCATCTTGGATCTGAAGAGTATGAACCAGATGCACGTATCTTTGAACAGGAACTAGGAACAGACAAGGATTCTACTAACGTAAAATCATTCGCAAACTATTACTTTGGGGAAAAAGGTGCCGAGATGGCTAATCCATATTGGTATGGATTCGTACCTGAAGTAATCGTTCATCCAAATGGCAAAGCAAAGGCTGTGAAACATTACAGCACAGGGCGCTTCTCGAAAGAATTAATGAAGATGATGCCTGATAGCAAAACAGCCTATTTCGGAGATGATGGCTCCTATACGATGATGTTTATGTATATAGCTGATAAAGCGAAGGATCTATCAAGCGGAACTTTATATGCGGCTAAATTCCATCAAACTGGAACAGAAAATGGCGGTTCTGGAGATCTTTCATGGATTAAGCTAGGTCATGCAACAGATAAAGAAATAGAAAAATATATTGAAAGCGGCATTACATTCAGCGACATATTCGAAACATCAACAGAACCAAAGGCAGGATTTACAGCAATCAAAACATACGCTAACCAACAAAAAGTTGAATACTTGAAAGTAAAACCGGGCATGGAAAAAGCTGCAGCCTTCTTAGAATCTCGCCGCTATGCAGCCACACTTGGCGCAACAAGTGAGTTTAATAAAATGGAAGGTCTTGCACTGAATACTGCAGATAAAAAGGCTTATATGGCCATTTCTGATCAAAGCAAAGGAATGGAAGTAAATCCCAGTGATCCACAGGATGACATCCGCCTCCCAAAAATTAAATCTGGTGTTACGTATGAATTAAATTTACAAGCTAACCAAACAGATCGGAATGGAAATAAAATTAACAGTAGCTATGTAGCAGCCTCTATGAAGGGATTAGTCGTTGGTGAAGATATGACAAGCGCTGACGAATATGGGAACACTGCTCATCCTGAGAAAGTAGCAAATCCTGATAACTTATCTTACTCAGATGCGCTAAAAACTCTCTTTATTGGCGAAGACAGTGGCATGCATACGAACAACTATGTTTGGGCGTATGATCCGGAGACAAAAAAGCTTTCCCGCATTCTATCAGTTCCTGCAGGTGCAGAAGCAACAGGATTAATGGCAGCTGATGATCGCAACGGATTCTCTTATCTTATGAGTAACTATCAGCATCCTGGAGATGAACTAGAAGGAAAAAGCATTAAAGCTGTTGACAAAGCCAAGTTAATTGAAACAATTGACCGAGAAATTGGCGTCAATAAATCAGGGGATGTAGGTTATATTTCAGGGCTTCCGAATATTACAAATACGCATCCTTCTAAAAAATAAGTTTTAAAACTATTAGTGATAATATTGATCCATTTTTACCCAGGACCAAGTTTTCTTCACGAAACTATAGTAGACCTCGTTTCATTATTGAAGCGAGGTTTTTTTAATGCGATCCTTGAATACATACTTCACTATTGATTCTATACAAAAAAATCCGGCTTAAAATTACATGTCATTTTGAACCGGATTAGATTCCCAATTACTTTTTCATAGGTATTCGGTTTTTTCCCACCTATTTATATCAGCCTCAATTTAATCTTTTGTTTCTATTTTACCTATTTTGTACCTTCTTTTTGAAATCATCGTAACTCTTTTCAAACTCTTCTTTTGTGACTGCGTGATACGTCAGTTTTTGGTTGGTTGCCCAAAACGACAGATCGAAGCTACTAACATCCTCGTGAAAATTTCCTTCCAGCTTAATTTTCTTCCCGTCTACAGTGGTGTATAGTTTCAACATATGTCCGTCTGTAATACCGTTCAACTCATACGTGTCTTCTTCATACGGAATTTTTTCATTCCCAGTATCAACCATCATAAGAAGAGAACCTGACAGTTCACCTTCGAGAAGAGCTTCATCGATTTTCAGAAACAATTGATACTTTCCGTTTTCCGTGGAATAAAGATATCCATAGACACTTCTCAGTTCGGAAAAAAAGGTTCTCAAGAAATTATTTAACTTTTCTTCCGAGTGATAAATCGCTATTTGCAACTCTTGTTGTAATTCTTTTTTATGTTGCTCAAGACTTTGATCTGTCACGGATTGGAATAGTTTTACATCACTTTCACCTTGCTCTTGTACGACAAGATTTTTCTCAGAAAACCTGGCGGAAAACTTTTTGATTTCCCCACCATCATCAACGCTAAATTTAAATCCTTTTTCGGTCGTTTCACCAGTAATGGAAAACTCTTTTTCTTCAATAAAAGGGACATTCCCGATTTCATCTATGAGTTCCTGTTGATGAAATATACCTTTTACATTCCCTGTTCGACTCTTAAGTTCTAGCCAATACAATTTCCCATTTTCACTGTACACAAATTCTTCGGATTTACTCACCTTTATAGCAAACCAAATTCCTGCACCAATTACCAATCCAATTAGCACTGCCACTCCCCAAAATGTAAATTTGTTCATCTTGCTCCCTCTCCTTATCTATAACCCGAATCAAAATCCCTTTTGTAAGTAAATATTTCTGAGTGAGCAGAGATTGCCCTGTTCTGTATAGTGTTAACTGCTCTTTTTTTTATTTATTGTATAAAATAATTATTCATTATCCTATACGAAACAAAATTTTCTCACTATGATTCACATCGACGGGTCATAATTCGCGGGACTTTTGATAATGGGGAGAATCGTATCGAAACGGAAATGAAGAGTGGCGTCGCATTTATTATGAATGAAACGCCAAATGGCAGGAATTTTATTATAAAAGAAGATAAAGAGAAACTTCGGGCGGTCTCTCGCATCTCCTGAAGTTTCTCTTATTTTATCCTGTACCGACAGTAGTGGGGATTATACTCATAATTTATTTGTATTTTTCTTTATCTGCTTCCGTTATTTCTCTGATTACTTTACAAGGAACTCCTCCTGCAAGTACATTACTAGGTATACTTTTTGTAACGATACTTCCTGAAGCAATAACAGTGTTGTCTCCGATTGCCACTCCTGGCATAATTTTTACGCCGCCACCAAGCCACACATTATGACCAATTGTAATTGGATAAGCATACTCAAGTCCTTCATTTCTCTGTTCAACGTCTAATGGATGGCCTGCAGTATATATTCCGCAATCTGGTCCAATAAACACATAATCACCTATCGTTACTTTAGCCTCATCAAGAATAACTAAATTATGATTGGAAAAAAAATGATCACCTATTTCAATATTATATCCATAGTCACAATACATCGGCTGTTCAATAACAAAGTCTTTTCCAATCTTAGAAAACAGCTCTCTAATGGTAGCTTCCCTGCCTTCAAAGTCGTCAATTTCTAAAAGATTATATTTTCTACAAATCTTTTTACACTCGGTTCTTTCTTTTATGAGTTGCGGATCGTGATTATTATTATAAAGCAATCCTGCTTTTGCCTTTTCTTTTTCTGTCATTATTGAATAAACTCCTTTTATGTCAAATCTGTGTTGTGATAGGGTTCTGATCAAAATCGGGTTTTATATTTTAGTCCAAAGGTTCACTAGATACCAAGCCTTTGCTAAAGTCCTATAATCTATTAGCTCAATAACGCTTCCTCAATCAACGTAAACCCTTCAATCTCAGTATCTTCATCCACCTCAATCAATAAACAACGTTTCCCGTTAAAATGGACCTGCCTAACATATCTCAAGTCTTTGGGGCTAATCGAAATATTGGCTACCTTCGTACTAATTTTGATTGATTTCGACGTATATTTTGGCACAATACTGCTTGCTTTTAGCTCATACTTCTCGTCATCGATGACTGTTTTGAACGCCATTTCAACTTTATCTGTATCGAAGTCTTCCACTCCGCTCACCTTCAGCACACGTTCTACGTCTTTGTAATCCAATGTTGGGGTGTCTTCCTCTTCTTCTTCATCTTCATCCTTATCCATCATGCGATTGATTTCCTCATATACATTGGCAAGAGTATGAGTATCAACCTGGTCTCCAACGATTTGTTTTACAATTTCTTCAAAAACCGCCTTATCTTCTGAAGCCGTCATGATTTCTTCGCCATTCAAGACATTCTCGATAAAGTGATAATTAGGCTGATTTGCTTTCCCTGACGAATAAAGAACACGGTTTACATCGGCCGCGTTGTCAGTGAAACATGGGTACAAAAATCCACCTACTGGAGTTCTGAGATTGATAACTGAATCAACCACAACGCTGGACTTAAATTCCTTCTCGATATAATCAAACACCAACGACCTTTTCGGCTGTTCCGTCTGGTTAATGCTGCAGAGAATAAAAGGATGTGTATACACTTCATCCCGATCACTTACTTCCGCTTCCTCACTGTTCCTTTTCGTCGGCTTAAAATATTCCCCGCGGATGAACGTGACGACCATATCCTTCTCATACTGAACATCCTTGAACATCTTTTCAACAATCAGAAGCATTTGCTCCTTCCAATCGTCAACATCCTCCGCTTGCAAACCTTCATGGAGAATAAACCGAGAATGATCCTCCGCCTGTTCTTGAAACTTTACTTCAAATAACTTTATATCCAATGCACCGGTGAGCACTTTTTTAAAATTGATCATGAATAGCTCCTGCTGTTCCCGATCCAACATGGAAAAAGGATTGCTCTCCTGATGATAAATATCGCTACTTTCTTTTCTTATATAGACATTAAAGATATGGGTGATTTTTAATAAATCATTATCTAGCTTGAACTGTTTACGAATGTTGGCAATATCCTTCTTGTTCATATGAATGTGCAACTCCTTAGCTGTTTAGGGTCTTTGTTCTGGTTTGAAGCAAAAATAAAAAAGAGAATCCAATTTGTCGTTTTCACGACTAAGGACACCCTATTATTATATCAATATTGATAGTGAATCAGCTTAATAATTTGATTGTTTTTTATAGGTCCTTCATTCACATAGAGGTAATAATTTTATCTACCTATGATACGGCAATGAAGACCTGCTTAAATGATAAACAGCTAGGGAACTATGTGAGGAATTTGAAGAATAGGGAGGCGAGAGGTTCGTTGCTATAAAAAAAGCCCTACCAGTATAGTGCCAGTAGGGTAATAAGGATACTGCTATCGTTTCTATGTATTGAATAGGAATACTCAACAGTTATTCATCTATACACCAACTCTAGAGATGAATACTTCGGATACTACCGGAAAAATCCTTGAATTATCGAGCCTGCTTTATTCATGCTTACGAAATTTCTTGGATATTTGAGGAGATAACTTGATTGGTTTTGGGATTATAAGATATTTTCACCCTAACCTCAACCTCTTTACCATTCTTTATAACAACAAAAAGGAATGTGTCTACAACTTCTTTTTCCGAAATTTTTTTACTTCCCGCGAATAGATAATCACTTATTTCTTCGTTAGGGTATCTTTCTTTTAATTTTTCTATTGCAACTCTTCCCCATTTTTCATAACTTAGTTCTTGCTGTTGAGCAAAAACTTGATGATTATGTGTGACCGCGCCGATAAAGAAAGATAACGCAAGAACCGCTGCTATTTTTGTAATGAGTATATTTTTCAAAATAATTCCTCCAAGAAACTTTGTTTTAGTTTTGAATAAATCACATTAGTTAAACTTTGCAAATCTTAAGTAATTTATTCAATGTAATTTCTTCATCGTGAGGAGTTACTCTAGTCCAAAGTACCCACAAACTACATAACCTACTGATTTAGCAGCTACAATCAGGGCATCTTCATCGATATCAAATTTTGGATTATGATTGAAATATGGTTTTTCCACACCTTTTGGAGTACAGCCAATATAGAAATAGCAGCCAGGGATTTTCTCTAAATAATATGCAATATCATCAGAAGGGGACATCATCGGATACTCGATAACTTCTTTGATATCCGGGTCATTCGCACCTTCAAGACTCGTCCTTACTAAGTCCGTCATTTCCGGGTTATTATATAGTGGTGGGTAATCAGGGGCGAATGTCAAATCACATTGAACACCAAACTCAGCTTCAATCCCGCCTGCAATACGGTGTAGTTCCTTCCCAATAATCTCCTTTGTTTCTTCTGACATATATCGGATATCCCCTTCAAGTTCCACACGATCCATAATAACATTAAAAGTTCCCTTTCCATCAAAAGAGCCAATAGTGATTACACCCATATCAAATGGATTCAAGCGGCGGCTAATAATGGTTTGGACAGCCGTGACAAAATAAGCACCAGCAACAATGGCATCGTTTGCCTTATCAGGTGAGGAACCATGTCCGCCAACACCCTGAATTCCTACCTTTAGATAGGATCTGCCAGCCATCGAATAACCTTTATGATACCCAACCACACCGGCTGGATTCATAGGGAGTAAATGAATTCCAAAAATATTTTCAACATCATCAAGTACCCCGGAGTCTACAATGCTTTTTGCTCCGCCAGGTGGTACTTCTTCTGCATGCTGGTGAATGATTTTGATGTTACCAGGTATTTCATCTTTTAATTGAATAAGGCAATCAGCTAGAATCAGTAAGTAAGCCGTATGTCCATCATGTCCACATGCATGCATGACGCCCTCATTCTTTGATTTGAAGGGAAGTCCCGTTTCCTCCAAGATTGGAAGGGCGTCAAAATCGGCACGAAGAGCAATCGTTTTCCCTGGCTTTCCTCCCTTAATTGTTACGATAATCCCAAAACCATTCCCAACATTGGACTGAATTTCAACATCCTTGTCTTTGTAAAAATCTAAAATATATTGTGCTGTTTTTTCTTCTTTAAAAGATAACTCAGGATTCTCATGTAAATGACGGCGAATTTGAATTATTTCATCTTTACGATTTTCCAACATTTCCATTAGTTGTTGCTTCATATTAATACCTCCTAAAATCTCAATTGTCCTTGTTGCGGCACGTTCCACTTTCTTATTCTGAGACAGGTGTTGGCGCGGGTGACGTTCTTTTTGTTCCTTTCTTTCCGGCGTTCCCCGGGACCATAGTCATAATGGACAATAATGAAAGGATACCGAAAACTACATTTGCAATAATTCCTGCGGTTGCGGCTACATCAATATTCCCCGCAGCTGCAATCGCACCATAAACAGCGGCAGAAATAGCAACCCCAAACGAACCGCCGAGAGAACTTGCCATTTTATAAACTCCGGATGCTTCCCCGACTTTATTTGAAGGTGCATTTGTTACAGCTGTGTCTGTTGAAGGTGTTGCATAAATTCCAAGACCAAGCCCGAATAAGGCGAATCCAATAAATACAACAACTGTATAAGATAAGTCTGGTAAAAAGGTCAAGCCCATGAGTCCTACTCCAACGGTTGTTATGATTGCACCCCAAATCATTGGAGATTTAGCCCCAGCTTTTTGCAGAATCTTTTCTCCAACACGAATCATTGCTAATACAGCAACTAAATAACCTATTGAGAGCATTCCAGACTGAAAAGAGGTAAACCCTCTGCCAACCTGAACATACGTATTCGCAACGACAAGCGTTCCGGCAATGGCATTTAATAAAAAATTGGAAACAGTTGCACCTGTATAAGGCTTGTTTTTAAACAATGAGAAATCAATCAGTGCATGTTCTCTATTTTTTTCCACTTTAATGAAAACCAGTAAGCCAATTATGGTAAGTGCAGCAAGACCTAAAGTTAATAGGCTTGTCCAGCCAAAATCTTTTCCGCGCGTAATTACAAGGTTTAAGGCGAGCATGGTAATGGCGAAAATAGTCAGCCCACCAAAATCAAACTTGAAGGCACCTGACTGCGCTGCTTTACTTTCTGGTGTATCCTTGATAAGCCACAAGGCCAATAGAGCAAAAATAATAGAAAAAATGAATATCCATTTCCATCCCATATAAGTGGCTATAGCACCGCCTGCGAAAGAACAGACACCTGAACCGCCCCACGAACCGATAGACCAATAACTTAAGGCTCGCTGCCGCTCTGCACCTTCAAAATACTCCTTTATTAAGGCAATTGTTGCCGGCATAATACATGCAGCTGAAAGGCCTTGAATAACACGACCAATGATTAACAATACAGACCCGGTTGCAAGAACGAGACAAAGAGATCCGATAATACTTAACACTAAACCCAGATTGGTAATTTTCTTACGTCCTATCTTATCGGCGATTCCACCGGCAGCTACAATAAACATCCCCGAAAATAACGCAGTCAAACTAATTGCAACATTTATTGGCCCTAACGAAATGCCTAAGTCCTTTTGAACAGCTGGGACAACGTTAACCATCGCCTGGGCAAACAGCCAAAATGTAATAACACCAAACACAATCCCTATAATCATCTTATTTGTACCTTTATAGCCTGCTTCCATTGAAAGACCTCCTAATAAGTTTAACTTTATATAATAAAGATTGTGCTTAGTATGCCTTACGATATATCCTTTTTATTCCATATAAGCCATTTTTCAATTTATGATATAATAGTTTGGTAGTTTTGAGCTTCATGGAGGTTTCATAATGAAAGTAAACAAAGGTATCTTATTTGTATTATTAGGTGCTGGATGTTTTGGTTTTACACCGATATTTGCTAAATTGGGGTTTAGCTACGGCTACTCACTCGGCCAAATTAATATCGTTCAGATGATTATTTCCTCATTTTTATTATGGTCTTTCACTCTACTTAAACGCTCCAGTTTCAAAGGACTTACCAAGAAGAATGTTCCTCAAATGATGATAACCGGTTGTTTTATCGGATTAACGAGTATTTTTTATTATGGTGCGATGCAATATCTGCCGGCCTCATTGGCCATCATTTTAATGTTTCAATTTGTTTGGATAGGAATTCTGTTGGAATGGATTTTCAGCAAAATAAAACCTGCCCCTGTAACCATATTGTCTATCATTTTAATATTGATCGGGGTCTTTTTTGCTTCCAATATATTAAATGGCGACATACAGGGGCTACCCTTTAAAGGTTTCCTTTTTGGTATTCTCTCTGCGTTTACTTATGCAGGATTTATTTTTTTCAGCGGAAAGGTCGCTGTCAATGTAGACCCATGGACTCGGACTTCTATAATGGCAACTGGGTCAACCATCTTAGTACTTGTCCTATTCATGCGTGACATTCCATCTGTACTGCCATTGGAGGCAAACTTATTAACGACTGCCGTAGGGGTTTCGCTATTTGGAGCAGTCCTTCCCCCACTATTTTTCGCAGTCGGTGCACCACTGGTTTCAGGTGGAATCGCCAATATATTAACATCCATTGAATTACCGATCGCTATCCTATCAGCCAGCCTTATTTTGTCAGAAACGGTAACGTCGCTTCAGTGGTTAGGAACGGCTATTATTTTAGCAGCGATTGCTTTAAATGAACTTGGTAGTATTCTTTTAAGAGTTAGGAAGCATATTTAGCGGAAGAGTTTTTGTATGCTTTTATTAAAATGACTTTATATAAAAAAGAGAAAAACTAGCATTGGGGAAAAGACCTTAATGCTAGTTTTATTCGTAATAACACCTTTATTTTTAGTACGGATTACCATACCGTATCAAAATGCGATAATTTAGCGTCTTATATCTTCTTTTTTCCTTATGACAAGATCTCTTATGTTGATGCAGCTATTCTTTTCTCCACAGACAGTCTTACTGAAAAAACGAGTAATTCTTTTGGGCGATTGCTTAAATTATTCGCGCGATAGCACACCAATTCCTAACAACAGCACTCCACCTCTTCAAGGTAAAGTTTTTGTAAAATTAGTAAAAACTACCTATTCACGGTGTGATATAAAAGGTATAATTTACCTGCTTATATTACATTTGTACTAAGGGGATGCTTTTTATGACTTGGTTTACCAAGTGGGCGTTACGGAACAAAGCCGCCTTGACTTTCGCCGTATTGGCCTCGATGATTTTTGGGTTTTTTAGTTACACTACTATTCCAATGGAGCTCATGCCCTCAGCTGATCAGCCTTACGTAACCATTTCAGTCGTGGGCAACGGCGTCGATGCTGTAAGCATGGATGAACAGGTTACACAGCCAATTGAAAAAGCAATTAGCGGCGTAAGGGGAAAACAAAATGTCTTAGCTCAAACAGGGAATAACTTCACCCAGATGACGGTCACCTTTGAATCTAGCATTGATATAAAAGAAGCAAAACAGCAAATTCAAGAAAGAATTTCGATGGTCCAACTCCCTAATGGTGTTATGAAACCATACGTAGTCAATCTCAACACATCCGAAATTCCCATCGTAGAATTAGGTCTTACCTTTGATAAGGAAATTAACAATAATGATTTAAATATCGTAGAAAACGAGATTATGCCGATGTTCCAAGACTTAAAAGGTATCGGCAATGTCATCACAAACGGCGGCAGCAATCAACAAGTCATGATTGAAGTCGACTCAGAGAAACTAGCTGCAGCACAATTCCCGCTTGAAAAACTTTACACCCTTCTTCAAGGAAAAAATGCCTCTGTTGCGATGGGCGAACAAACATTACATAACGAAGCAACAAGCATTATCGTAACGGGAAAATTAGAATCACTCGATGACCTCAAAAACATCCAGTTAGACAGTAACACTAAACTACAAGATGTTGCAGATATTACGATGCAAAAAGATACCGAAAGCATCACCCATTTGAATGGGAAGAATTTTATTGATGTCGTTATCCAAAAGGATTCGACGTCCAATGCCGTAACCCTTGGAAAAGAAGTGGAAGAGGTTGTTAAAAAAATCAACCAGGACTACGAGGGAACGCTACAAGCAGAGATCGTGATGAACTTAGGGAATACCGTTCTTGATTCCATTAATTCAATGACAAGAGAAGTCTTGACCGGGGCATTATTTGCCACGCTCATTATCTGGTTATTCCTGCGCAGTTTCCGCATGACCCTGATCACGATTGTCAGTATACCGCTGTCCCTTTTCATTACGATGATTATGCTTTCCTTCTTTGGCGTTACCTTAAATATTCTCACTCTTGGAGGAATCGCGGTATCTGTCGGACGGCTGGTCGATGACAGTATCGTGGTCGTAGAAAATATTTACCGAAGAAAAAGCAATAATGAATTAACCCCTGCCTTTCTGATTGATTCAGTTAAAGAAGTCGGCGCAGCAATCACATCATCCACGCTCACAACAGTGGCAGTATTCCTTCCAATGCTGATTGTTTCGGGAGGTTTACGAGATATTGTCGCTCCGTTCGCGATTACAATCACTTGCTCATTACTAGCTTCATTGCTTGTGTCGCTGACAGTCGTACCGGCACTCAGCGCCCGGATGATGAAAAAGGTAAAGGTAAAAGAACGCAAGAGGAAGTCCTTCTACCCATCTCTATTGAAATGGTCGCTTAACCATAAATGGCTTCCAATCACGATAGCAGTTCTCGTTGTGGTCGGGTCAATCGGGTTATTTATCAGCATGCCTAAAGGGTCTGTCGATCAGAAGGATTCGGCCTATATTGATATAAGTCTACGCTATCAAAGCGGAACTCCATTTAGTGAAATGGAAGAAGGCGTTGCGAAAATGGAGAGCATTCTTGCAGATAAAGAAGGTGTAAAAACACATATTACAATAGCAGGAGTCAATGAGGAAGCTGCACAATACGGTAATCTGCAAGATGCAAATGTCGTTCGCTTTATGGTTTTTCCTGATGAAGGGACCGATTCGGCAAAATTTGTGAGAGACATCCGAAAAACAAAAGATCAGTTTCCAAATTCTGAGCTGACAGCTGACACAGCAGGATTAATGGGGGCCAATAAAACGACTGTTTCCATTGATGTCATTGGCAAGAATGATGCAGATATTAAAAAAGCAGCTGATTTTGTGAAGGATAAAATCGGCAGCATCGATGGTGTGGAAAAAGTAGAAAGCAATGATCAAAATACTAAACCAACCGTTATCATTGAGGTGGATTCTAAAGTAGCCAATGCGCAGGAAATCTCCCAGTCTGTTTATGCGATGATTAAGCCTGCTATGATTGGAGCCATTAAAATTGAAGGAAGGACTACTACCGTCAAATTAGGCGCACTACAAGAGATCCAAACGGCGGACGATCTAAAAAATCTGCAGTTAATGACGCCAACTGGACCTGTTTCATTGTCAAGCATTGCAAAGATTAAAGAAAGCGAGGAGCCAGGCACTATTTTTACTAAGGATGCCCATCATTATCTTCAAGTCACAGCTCAAGTAAATCCTGACAAAATGGTCAATGTTACCAGCAAAATTCAGCAACAGCTACCAACTTGGAACAAAGATAACTCGTTTGCAAAAGATACACGTGCAGAACTTACTGGTTCTTCAATGCAATCATCCGATCAATTAGTTGAGCTCGCTAAACTGTCGATGTTTTCCATTGGAATCGTGTTTATGATTTTGCTAGTGACCTTAAAGTCGTTCCGGGCAAGCATCGCCATCTTGATTTCGCTTCCGCTTGCAGCGATCGGTTCGCTTTTAGGGCTTGTTGTTACCAACACAAGTATCAATATTTCTTCCGGTATCGGTATGCTCATGCTTGTCGGAATTGTGGTAACGAATGCCATCGTGCTAGTTGACCGAATCCGTCACAATGAGGAAAGCATGACGATTCGAGAAGCAATTTTGGAAGCGGGCAGTGTACGTCTAAGACCGATTTTGATGACCGCCCTCGCCACGGTATTTGCGATGCTGCCACTTCTGTTCGCACATGAATCGGCGATGAGCTTAAATCTTGTTTCAAGAGGACTTGCGGTTGTGGTTATTTTCGGACTCATCGTGTCTACGCTCTTGACACTGATCGTCATTCCGACATTCTATGAACTATTCCATTTCCGGAAGTCAAAAAAACAGCGGCTGCAGAGGAGCCAAGCAACAGGTACTATAAGTCAATAATGATCAAAAAAGACTCGGTTTTATACTAGCCTTCTAAGCTACGATATAGGGACCACACATATGCGATATGCATAACACGTGCGGTCCTTTTTTGACTAGAGCGGATTTCTTAAAAACAAGAACGTTATCCTTACCTTTATCCCTGTTCATGTCCGCTGTTTATACCGAAGAAATTGAGGAAATAATCATTCATAGAAAAGTGCCTTCACGCCCTGAATAATGCCAATTCCTCCTTTAAAATCTGGGCGTGAAAGTGACTGGCACCAAAATCTATATTTCAAGAAGCCGACTCTATTATGATAAGGTTCACCCTCTAAATACTCGGTACCCTAATTTCTCCCCATAAGTAGTAACCTTTGACGGGTTTCAATAACTTTATCAACCTCCGGATTTACATTTTCGAATTTTATATTTCCTTTAATTATTTCATTATCAAATAGGCTAAAGCATCTTGATAGAAAATTTCCACAGCGCCACACATTTAGTTTATAGGATGGTCGATCTTATGTTAAAAACCATATGAATCATACTTCTTACATTAAAAACTGCTTTTCCACTATCGCCTTGTGTTGTCGACTACTCCAATAACAAATTGTAGGAATACCTTAATATAGTCAACATGACTGTTGTAATTAAGGAGGTGTAATAAGTTGTCAGCACACTATTATCATATGTGTAATCGAGGTATTGGGAGAGCAGTTGAAATTCGCACGATTCACGGAGCTGTTCATCGAGGCATTATTGAAAGAGTATCTCCAGATAGAGTATTCCTTCGACCATTAGGCGGTCCTCCCTGCGGATATGGTGGGTTTGGATATAGAGGTTATGGCTATGGAGGATATGGATCTCCTTGGGGTTGGGGCTTTGGCTTTGCAGCCGGAATCGCATTTGGAGTAATTGCCACACTAGCTTTTATTCCATTTTTTTTCTGGTGAGGAATATAAGCTAGCATAACAAATTTTTCATACCCTATCTATTTACCATTAATTCCTGTCTGTTTAGAATAAAATAAGGGAAAACTAAATTAATAGCAGGCTAATTGTGTGTTAAAAAGCCTGCTATTTTATTTGAAAAATTATACGGTAACAAAATGGCCAGTATTTCCAATTCAAAAACTGTAAAAAGTCCATTTACCCATGATCCGCTTCACCTGATTAATCCCAAAACGTAATATTAAAAAAAATTTAATTACCATCCGTTTCTAATTTCGTTTTTTAGTTAAAGACTTAAAAAAAGAGGGCCAACTTCTACGGACAAACCTCCAAAAAAATTAGTTTAATAGCTTTTAAAATGCATGGCCTGACAAAAACCATAAAATTAAAAATACCAGCTTATCCTGAGAAACTTCAGACACAAGCTGGTATTTTGTTTTCCTCTCTTCATAATTTTGAGAAGAAGGAATTTTTCAATCAACATTCTTTTGTTATTTCAAAAAGAATCTAAAAATGAAAACAAAATCTCCGTCATCCATGATTAACTGATAAGCGTTTACGAGTTCTTCCTATGAAAAAGATTATTATTGAAATCATTATCATTATTCCATACGACAATATATCCCAAGCATCAATAATTGGCTGATTAATAAACTTTGAAATAATTGTACTAATTATAATACCGACAGGAATTCCTAAAAGAATTGAAACTGAGACTGTAATCCATTTAACAGTCTTAATAGTTAAAAACAAAAAATAAATAACCCACATATAGAAAATAGCAACTAGTGATACAGGAATTCCAAGGGATAGCATTAATTTTGTACCACCCATTATAATATTTAGGATCAATAAAAATGGAATAATAAAAATACTAAAAGAAACAAGAGCCTTACCGACTTTATTCCTTTTAAACTGAAATAAAGGAATGATCATAAGCCATAAAAACAAAATACTCGTAATTGGATATAGGGACCATGTGAGTTTACCTGTAACTGAAAAATTACAAATTATACAAATCAATATACATAGGAAACAAGCAACAGAAATCGCCGTTTTTGTTATAAAGTCTACCGAAGCTTTGTTGTTCATTCAAAAACCTCCATCACCATTTTTAGAGTAATAATAACGGAAGGTTATAAAGGAAGGTAGGGTGATTTTTTCTCCCCTCCTTGTTAGGTACTAACTTATTAATAAATTTGAATATTCCTATGATGACATTATATAGTTAAGTGGCTCACAAACTTTTTATATAACAGGTTTGGCGAATAGCTGAACAAGGTTCGTCATTTTCAAGACTTTTGTAACAAAAAAGACTTTCTCGTTAGAAATAGTACTAGTAAAAGCAAGCCAAGTACCATTACGGCATCAATCCATACATAATACGGCAACATGTCGTTATTAATGGCTACGTTGACTATTTTAGAACTTGAGGTCCCGCCATCGGCACCGAGGTAAAACCATGAAAAATCCCAGAACCAATGAATTCCTGCCACAAACCATAGGGATCGAGTTACGAAATAACAAATAGCAAAAAATAATCCTGCAAAGAAAAGATAGCACATTCTAGAAAAATCGAAATTTCCATCTATCAAATGCCCTAAAGTAAATAAAACTGCGCTAATGACTACAACGAGCTTAGATGTATAAGGTAACACGCTTACAATATAACCACGAAATACTATTTCTTCAGCAAAACCGATATATGCTGTTGAAATCAATAAAATAAAAGTCGAAACAATGAAGGCATTCGTATCAACAGATAGGTTCTGTATTCTAATTGTACCTGTGCTGTACATTACGCTGAATCGAAATATTTGATAGACTACTCCTATTAAGCAACCAAAAAGTAAATAACGTAACCAATCTTTATTCACTTGTAGACCTAATTGGGACAGCCCGCCAAGCCTGAGCCATTTACATATAAAGTGCATTAAAAAAATGGAACAAAAGGCAGAAATGACCCATATTATGTCGTTCTTTTGTAAGACAGTAAAGATGATTGTACTCCAAAGGAATAATAATCCAAAAAATCTAAATAACACGAGTTTCCTCCTAACTTATAGTATTTACACAAATTTTATACAGTTTTAATATTCTTCCAAAGAAAAAAAAGCCTTAGAAGCTTTATTGATAATATCCAATTCAGTTTCTAAGGAAAAAAGCCAATATAGGAACTAAAAGTAAGGAAACTACTACACTTTGGATAAATGTAAAAACAATGTCTTTTTTCCATGTATTACTTTTTGGGTAGCGATTATTTATTCTTTGAAATTCAAGAAATAATGCCCACCAAAATAGCACAGCATAAATAGCTGAAATAAAGCTATCATAGAACAAGTTGCTCACACCCCTAATCTACTATTTTGAATTACCCAGTTGCGAATCTCATTAGCGACTTCTTTAGGATTATCCCAATGAACTATATGGTTAGTGTCTTCCATTGAAACAATTGTGACATCATGAATATTCTGTTTTAATGTGGTTATTCCAGCTACTCTAGCTTCAGTTAACTCTTTTGGTAGAGTTGCGTAGATTAAAATCAGGGGTGATTTTATGTAAGGATAAGCAGTTTTAAAGCTTTCTTTAAAAAAGGCTTTAATAATTGATAATACAGTAAACTTTGAACTAATAAGTTCATATTTTCCGCTATGATTGAAAAGTGTTGCTACCATTAGTTCAATTTTTTCATTCCATCGTTTTGTAAATTGTTGATACTCCCTTAACACATCTTCCCAATTGTGGAAGACTGAAGAATGGTCCATGTAATGATTCCAACCTTCATATACTTTCGAAAAGGTCATATCCTCCTGGAAATCTGGAAATGTATAGCCACCGTCGAGTAAGATAACTCCATTAATTTTTTCGGGATACTTTTTAGCATAATGTAATGCAATATCAGCACCCCAGGAATGGCCCAAAATATAAAATGGTTCTTTTAATACTTGCTGAAATACATGGTCATACCATTGGGCAATGTTTGAAAATAGATAGTCGTCTTCATTTACAAAAGAAGGTGTCCCTCCGTGCCCTGGATTATCAAAAGACAATACATGATATTGTTCTTCTAGATATTCAGCCAACTCAAAGAAAGCTGCACCACTATTCCCTAGTCCGTGTAAACAAACGATGGTTGGCTTGTTATGCTTTCCCCATTCATAAAAATGAACATTTACATCTTCGATCTTTAGATTAAAACCCTTCATATTACCCCCCCATTTCGGGATTAAGTGTACTTGCTTATTTCTTCAAATCTTAACTATATTCCTTCTTTATTTAAACTCCTCGTTCATCGAATAATAAATGCAATGCCTATTTAGCAGCATACTCTTGCACTCCTGCACCCATATAGTTACAAACTATTATTATTTAATACTTCCCTTATCCACCAACTGGTAATTTACCTAGTTGGCTATTTGCTCTAATTGATAGACATAACCAAACTCTTCAAATTCTCTAATTGATGCCGCGGAAGAAACCATTCTATTCATTTAGCTACTGTTTAAAAAATTATCAAATAAATAAAAACGCTGGAATGTCAATATCCCAGCGTTCATTTTATTTATTATAAAACAGGTATTGTACCACGTTTTTAACTTGGTGATATGGCAGTATCTCTTCTGTAAAGACTTACACCAAGATAAACAAGTGCTAAGCCAAGTATTAGAGAACTTAATGGGATTCCTGCTACTGGTACAAACTCAAATAATGGTGATACTGCAAGAACTAAACCACCAAGTAAAGGAAGTTTTTTTGACTTCATTATATTAATTCCAATTAAGATTACACCTATAGCATATACAAGAAAAGAAACGACCAGCCCTACTATTGATTCGGGAGGAGCTGATAACACATCCGGGGCTACTTTATTGATGTAGGGGTTAATATATAAACCAAGATACTTTGCTCCAAGTGAAAGTGTTGTACCTGTTATCCCAATAATAAAACTAAAAGTAAGAAACTTCCCGCTCGAATTTAAATGATATAAATAAAGACCGATTAATGCAAAAAGAAATAATGTTGTTCCGAAATATTCAATGTAAATTGGGATATAATAATGAGCCGAGCTATAGTCTCTTTCGAAATAACCAAATGTAAAAAGAACCCAAGCCATAAGAAGTAAAATACCGGATAGTAATGTTAACACACTGTACAGTTTAAAACTTTTTAAACCGGACATCTGTTTTCCCCCTTTTGATAATACCTGAGCTAATATATGTTCAAAAAAATTTGGTTATTACTCAAGGTGCATAAATATTACATTAATAAATTTGCTCTGAAAGACAGATCCTCCTATAATTACAAATTTGCCTTCATCCACGGCATTTTAATAAGAAAACCTGATACTTTTCAAAAAACGGCCTCTATTTGTGATACGGTCCACGCGCTGCCCACTAACTGCGATCATTCGTGTAAATTAATTCTAAATCAAGTTGAATTCCTCATATAGTAAAAATATATTGAATGCCGTTGCTTAATGAAGCTGGTTTCCAACTCGTGACAAAATTCTTCTCTGCCTACCAATTCGGTGGTTGGGCTGCCGAGTTTAAACCTACCTCCAGTGAATAAACTCCATAACAACAATTCCTTCTTAACGAAGCCTCATATACCCGCAATTTTATATTATAAGTTGAGTTATCAGTTATAAAAAACAAGCCATTTTCATACATTGTGCTTGTAATACTACATTTTGAAGGAGTGATTTTAAATGGAGGAAGTTTCACCCAAACGCCCTAATAAACGTTGGAAATCAATTTTATTTATTGTTTTCGGTTCATTATTTGCGCTTGGCGGATTAATCATACTTGAATCATTACAAGAAGGATTAATGCCATGGGTTACGATTGGATGTCCAGGTTGTGCTTCGGATTCTGCATATAACTTAGAGAATTATCGCTGGTTTGGTGCGGAACATGGAGCTCTTGTGGGCATACTGTTTAGCGGCAGCTTGATTACTTTGCTTTGGAAATCATGGATGAAACCTCTATTGCTGCAGTTTTATATCTTAGGTCATATTATTTTCATCGGAGCCTTTTTTTTAATTGGAACTGAAAATCCAGACGCAGCACCCTTTCTTGAACTTATTTTTTTAGTCCCTCTTCTAATACTGGCATTAACTTACCCCGGAACAAATGTATGGAAAAATATATTTAAAAAAGCCGACTATCATCGTCCATTACTCCTTCTAACTGTAATTGCCTTTATTTTAATGGCCCCTACAACTTGGAATCAGCTTCATTCCCAACTTAATGTAGTCAGTGAATTTGCACAGTTTAATAGATGGGCTGAAAGTGTTCAGCTTTTCTTAATTATGATTCTGGCCAGCGTGTTAGCTTCAACCCGAAAACCGGGATGGAAAGAACTAACTTTCCTTATAGGGTTAGCATATCTTTATTTGGGGGCAGCAGCCATTACAGTGCCGGATCAGGAGGGCAGCTGGGGAATTTATGGCGGCATTTTATCTATTTTAGGAGGAATTGGTTATATCGGTATTGCTACAAATAAATTTGAGCGCAAAGGGAGAACATCATAACAATTAGCAAAATTTCCTCTTTGATTCCCCGTATTTTTAGAAAAAATTTCTTTAATTAAGCAAATTCCTTGATATAAGGAATTCGCTTTTTTGTTTCTGTATCATTAATTTATATACCAGCTAGTATAGTGAAACGGTCTTTTTTTATTTTAGATTTTTATTGTGATTTATCTAGAAATCAAGTACCGATTTTATTAATTTCTCAATAGACAGATGGAAGCTACGTTTCTTAGCTTCTTTTTTTGCATGTGGATTGAGGAAAAGCTTTTAAAATAGGTAAACAAACGGTTTCTTCTCACATCTTATTAACATATGATGCTAGAAGAGTTGTAATAAAAAAGTATAATTGGAGAGTGATTCAATGGGATTAAGTCGAGAACCTATTATAGAAGTAGATTCATTTGGTCTGGACCAAGAAACAATAAAAAAATTAAAAAGCATCTGTAGCAATCATCCTTCTATCCAATCATATTTACAGGGAACCAGGCATCTGTTGCTTTCGTTGGAATTACTTCATCCTGAGGATATTCCCGGAAACCAATTAATAAACAGCCCAAAAAATTCCCAACCTAGACACCCCAGTGATTTTCTAGCCACATACTATGACTACACCAACAATCGAACAGTAATAGCTACTGGACCGATTAATAATCCAGAAAACCTCAAAGCCTCTCAATTAGATATTCAGCCATTGCCAAGTACTGAGGAATTCGAGTTAGCGGTAAATATTGTTCGAGATCATCCTGAGCTTGGCAACTTCATTCAAGAAAATCTTGTACGTCCCTACAGAGCAATGCCAGCGATCATCGATACAGAGGTTCGAAACGGATGTATTGAAAGGACCCTTGCGGTTGGACTTCTTCCTGTTGAGGAGGATCAAGAAGTTAACAGAGAGCTATTACATCAGATTGTCGGAGTTAATATGATTAGACGTGAAGCAATTATATATGAAACGGGTGCACCGCCATCTTCTACAGCAAGTGTTCACATTTGTCAACCACCGCCTGATGCGCATCAACCTACAGTAAGAAGAGGAACTGCCGGACAAGCTCAAATTAGAGTGTCGAAAGGTGGTAAGGAGATTTGGAGCTTCCTCGCAGTGAGACCAGCTGCTTCTTCAGGTATAGTTGGTTCAGGGATCGAACTTCGAGATGTATTTTATCGAGGTAAAAAAGTATTATCCCGTGCTCATGTACCAATCCTGAATGTCCGTTACGTGAATGATGTTTGTGGTCCTTACCGTGATTGGCAGTGGCAGGAAGGAAGGATCGAAGCAATTGGAACAGATATTGCACCCGGATTTCGTATGTGCTCCACCCCTGCACGAACCATTCTTGATAATGGTACGGATACCGGTAACTTTCTTGGTGTAGGGATTTATACTAAAGGGGAAGAAATGGTATTGGTAAGTGAAATGGAAGCCGGCTGGTATCGATATATCAGTGAATGGCGTTTCCACAACGATGGTACTATTCGGCCACGTTTTGGCTTTAGTGCAGTAGCCAATTCTTGTACATGCAACCCTCATATTCACCACGCATATTGGAGATTTGATTTTGATATTCGAGAAGCTGATAATAACTTTATACAAGAGATTAACGACCAGATTAGTACTGGAACTTCAAACTTTCGAACGATTAATTATGAAATCAAAAGAACGCGTGACAATTTTCATAATAGAAAATGGCTAGTTTCAAACAAACTAACAGGTGAAGGATATTATTTGATCCCTGGTAAGAACGATGGTAAAGCAGATAGTTTTGGGGTTGGAGATGTATGGCTTCTTCGCTACCATAATAATGAATTAGACGATGGACAGGGTTTTACTACAAATATAAATAAAGCTAGAGCTAATATAGACAAATTCGTAAATAGTGAGAATATTAATGGGAAAGATATAGTAGTTTGGTACTCTGCACATTTCATACATGATGAATCAAGTGGAGAAGAAGTTCCGCACATACTTGGACCAGAACTAAAACCTCGAAACTGGTAGTGTTCATTAATAATCTGATAGAAAAATAGTAAAAAAGAGACAGTTAGCTACAACTGCCTCTTTTTTTAATTAGATTGAACTTGCTTCGTTAATCCTATAATGAGGGATAACTAATTAAGAAAAATTGGAAACCTAAACTTTGAAAGAGTTTAGCCCTTTTAGGTATTTCATTGACCGCATGAAGTCCATTATCTATCTTTTTCGCAAGACTGTAGTGCTACACCAACGCCCTCGTCTAATTGAAGAACATGAAGAGATTTATGAAGCTATTAAAGCAAGAGATGGTCAGGCAGCTAAACAGCTGATGGAAAATCATCTTCAAGCAGATTTGGATTTTTGCTTGCACATTTTAAGCAGTACAAATTACAAATCATAAGAATGGATTTCTGATTCAGCCATACATTTTTATGAATTATAAAAGTAGGGCACCCACTTACGTGGATGCCCGTTATATATTTCTTATCGTAGTGTTTTTAATACGCTGCTCCAAGCAACAACTTCTTCCAACATCGCATTTACATTATCGAGATGTATCTCTTGTGGTTTAAACTCCGATCCATTTTCAAAATCGGTAAATAGACTTAAAGTTGGATGCGTGCGAACATCTGCAACTTTCTGTTCTGCAAGAATACCTCGTAAATGTTCAGCTGCACGAGCACCGCCAGTAGAACCATAACTTACGATACCAGCTGCTTTGTCGTACCAAACTTCACGGGCGAAATCGATGGCGTTTTTTAACACACCAGTAATACTGTGATTGTATTCTTGAACAATGAATACAAACCCATCAAGGCTTGCCAGTTTCGCATTCCAAGCAGCAATACCTGGCTCCGTTCCATCTGTTGTTCCTAAAAACGGAAGATTAAAGTCAGCAATGTCTACTATTTCATAATTTGCATCTCCGCGTTTGTCAGCAATTCCTTTTACCCATTCTCCTACTTGTGGGCTGACACGTCCTTGACGAGTGCTTCCTAAGATAATTCCAATGTTTAATTTTTCATTTGTCATTGTTTCTTCTTCATTGGTTTGTTTACCAAATAGTTTTTCTAATAAACCCATACCTATCATCCCTATAAAAAGTTATTTACCTGTTTCTCTTTTAACGATTGGAGCAATTTCCGTTGCTAACAATTCGATGCCTTTTGCTACATTTTCAAACGGTTGTCCACCTATATCTAACTGGGCCAAGAAACGTTGGTGCCCAAAGAGTTCGTATTGCTTAAGGATCTTTTCGATGACTTGCTGTGGACTTCCTACGAACAAAGCAGTATCTGGACTAGCCATTTGTTCAAAATCGGTCCTTGACATCCTTGTCCCCATTCCACGCTGACGGTTCACATATTCCCAGTAATTGGAGTAATAAGGATAAAACTCGTCTTTTGCTTTTTGAGTTGTCTTAGCTAGATAAGAATGGCCTGTTACACCAACCTTGAATGTTTCTGGTGCATGTCCAGCTTCTATTCCAGCTTGTCGATAAAGATCGACAAGTGGCTTAAAACGTCTTGGATTACCACCTAAGATAGCTAAAGCCATTCCCACCCCGAATCTTCCAGCACGAACGGCACTCTCAGGTGTACCCCCTACTCCAATCCAAATAGGTAACTTTTCTTGTACAGGTCTTGGGGCAATTTCAGCATTCCTTAAAGAAGAACGGAACTTCCCCGACCATGTGACGGACTCATTTTGGGTCAGTTGTAATAGAAGTTCCATATGTTCTTCAAACAAATCATCATAATCGTTTGTACTATAACCGAAAAGAGGAAATGATTCTATAAATGCCCCTCTACCAGCCAGTATTTCGGCGCGACCATCCGAAAGTAAATCCAATGTAGCAAAATCTTCAAATAGGCGAACAGGGTCAAGTGTACTTAAAACACTCGTTGTACTTGTTAATCTTATTTGTTTTGTTACTTGTGCAATAGCAGCCAATATAACCGCAGGAGAAGAAGAAGCATAATCCAGACGATGATGTTCTCCTACTCCAAATACATCTAATCCTGCCTCATCAGCTAATTTTGCAGCTTGAATGATTTCTTTTACTCTTTCCTTAGCCGTTATCGTCTTTCCTGTCAGAGGGTTCGGACCAATATCGGCAAGTGTGTAAATACCAATTTCAATACCAGTACTTTTTTTAGCAACCAATCCGATACCTCCCACTTTATATTGTTAGCTCAATACGATTTCCAGAAGGATCAAAGGTGACAAAATGGTTATCTTCTTCTAATACCTCCGCACCAATTTGCTTCAAATTCGTTACTACTTGTTTACGCGCTCCTTCATTATCAAAAACGAGCGTATACGATTCTAGACCTACACTATTTTTGGCAGGAGCTTTTGCCCCTACGCCATTCCATGTATTGACCCCTACATGATGGTGATATTTTCCGTAGGAAAGGAATAAGGCCTGCTCTCCAAAGCGATTAACTACGTCCATTCCCAGTCCTTTTACATAAAATTCTTCTGTCTTCTGTAGTTCTGACACGTGTAAATGAATATGACCCATTACTGTTTCAGCAGGCATTCTTTTCCAAGGCGTATCTGGTGTAGCATGCTTTAGCAAACTTTCAAAATCTAATGGATCAACGGCCATATCCACTTCATCGACGTTCCAATTCCATTCAGAAGGAGTACGATCACGATAAATTTCAATCTCATTTCCATCCGGATCTTTTAGGTACAATGCTTCACTAACAAGATGATCAGATGACCCAAAGCGAATTCCTTTATTCACTAAATGAACTACAATATTGGCTAAAGTCGATTGATCCGGTAATAAAATTGCAAAATGATATAAACCAGTAGTTCTTCCCTGTTTTGGTATAACATCTTCAGGTTGTTCCAGTGATAAGATACTTGTTTTCCCATCAGTTGTTAGTTTTACTGTTGAAGAGGTTTGTTCTAAAATATCGAATCCCAGGACATCTTGATAAAATTTTATTGAACGTTGTAAATTTTCTACTTTAATTCTGACATGCCCAACAAATGTGGTAGGCTTGTTGTGGAATCCCATCTTAACCCTCCTAGAGTTCATTTTTTATGATTGAAACAACTTTTGATCCAATGATAATTTTGACTTCTCAGCAAAAAGGAAATAAATTGATCCGGCTAGTAAAAGAAGGTCGAGTTCATATCCTGCCATTTGTCCATTGCCAAGAAAACCAACTGAAAGTTTTGCAGTAAAAATAGCCCCTATCATAATTAGTGCAAATAAAAAGGAAACAATTCGTGTTCCAAGCCCTAGAATTAATGCAATACCCCCCACTAACTCAACTAACGCAATAACATATGCCATAAATCCAGGAATTCCTAAACTATCAAAAAAGCCAACTGTATTTGAAATTCCACCTTGGAACTTTGATACCCCATGAATCAAGAACGTAAGTCCTACTATCGCTCTTAATATAAGTTTCCCAATTTCGTTTTTATTCATTTTATCCATTCTCCTTTTTTAATTAGGTTACTTTACGTAAGTAAGTATATTTATATAATTATATAATGTCAAGTAACTAAATTTTAATTTGTAATTTACTTTCTATTTTATGGTACAATACAGATTAGAAAGGTGGATAAAAAATGAAACAACCTACTATATGCCCAAGATTTGAAAAGGCAGTCTCGTTATTGAGCCAGAGATGGACAGCTTTAGTTATATATCAATTATTATTGGGACCCCAAAGATTTAATGAAATTCAATCTTCTATTGGTATAAGTGGAAAGGTTTTATCAGATCGTTTAAAGGAATTAGAGTACCAAGAGGTGGTAAAGCGTGAAGTTATACCTGAAACTCCAGTCATCATTGAGTATTCTTTAACAGAAAAAGGACATTCAATGGAACCGATTTTAAGAGCAATTGAGAACTGGTCTCAACTTTGGGTTAACGAGGAATTAGATTCACCTAAAAATCAGAGGGAATGTTATGAAGATCATTAAAAATCAAAAAGAGACATTAACATAGTATTCCTTTTTGGAGTCGCTATGCTAATGTCTTATTCTTTTTGTTGAAGGATTGATTGATGGAAAAGGTAAGCAGTTGGGTTATTTTGAAATTTGTGTAGATCATATCAAAAAAATAATATTTATTACCAAAAAGGCGAGGATATATATATTGTTTTGAAAGCTCTTAATTAGATTCATAAAACCTCATTACTTATGTTAGGTTCACCATACCCGTTTAATCCGCAGTTCTTCTCCTTTTATTTCCTGATTTTCCCACCCTGAAATTACTCTCTAATCCTGTTTCTTCCTATTTAGCAATTCTTTCAATTTACATCTTATTATCACCAATCCTTAGCAAAGCTTCTTGATATGATTGGATAAACTACACAATAGATATTGTTTTATTTAAATATGTTCGGTTCTTTTTTAAACAATGTGGACAAAATATCGATTACAATCACCATACTAAGGGTAATTTTACTAGTGGTGACTATACTAGAAGCGTGTACATCATGTTTAATATCATCAGGAGGTAACAAATGCATTACGGTATCTCAATTTTAGGTATTCTAGTTGTATTGTTTTTGGCTTGGGTGGCAAGTAACAATCGAAAAAAGGTAAAATTTATACCAATTATCACGATGATTGTCATTCAAATTATTCTAGCCGTTTTTCTGTTAAATACAGAATTTGGCTTAATCATCATCAAGGGAATAGCTAATTTTTTTAGCACACTGCTCGAATATGCAAACGAAGGGGTTTCCTTTGTGTTTGGCGGCATGGCGAACAAGGGAGAGACTCCATTCTTTTTAAATGTATTACTGCCAATTGTATTTATTTCTGTATTAATTGGAATTCTTCAGCATCTGAAAATCCTGCCTTTCTTCATGAAGGGAATTGGATGGGTATTAAGTAAAGTGAATAGGATGGGTAAGCTTGAATCATATAATGCAGTTGCTTCGCTAATGGTCGGACAATCAGAGGTTTTCATCACGTTAAAAAAACAGCTCGACCTGCTTTCGAAACAGCGTTTGTATACTCTATGCGCTTCGGCGATGTCTACTGTATCGATGTCCATAGTTGGTGCTTATATGACGATGCTGGAGCCAAAATACGTTGTCACAGCTTTAGTTTTAAATTTATTTGGCGGTTTTATCATTGCTTCTATTATTAATCCGTACGAGATAAATCCAAATGAAGATATATTGGAAATACAACATCTTGAAAAGCAATCCTTTTTTGAAATGCTCGGGGAGTATATCCTTGATGGTTTTAAGGTTGCTATTATTGTCGGTGCCATGCTGATTGGGTTTATTGCTTTAGTAGCGGCATTCAATCATGTGTTTGAGCTTTTGTTTAACATTTCTTTTCAGCGGCTATTAGGTTATCTCTTTGCTCCAATTGCCTTCATTATGGGGATTCCTTTATCGGAGGCGGTTAGTGCCGGGGGGATTATGGCGACTAAACTGGTGACCAATGAATTTGTCGCGATGATGGATTTATCTGGAGGTAATCATCAATTTAGTGCTCGTACACTCGGGATTCTTTCTGTATTCCTGGTTTCCTTTGCCAACTTCTCATCCATCGGTATTATTACTGGGGCGGTCAAAAGTCTAAATGAAAAGCAGGGAAATGTCGTCGCGCGTTTTGGGATGAAACTGTTATATGGCGCTACACTTGTAAGCATACTTTCAGGTATCATCGTTAGTTTGGTTTTTTAAACCCAGTTTTTCACTGGGCTTTTTACATACATAAACAACAAAGAATAGTGCCTGCCACTCTCCGATTAATTCAATTAAATGCGGAAGGTGACAGGCACTAATTTCTAACCCAGCTAAACACAGGAATGATTAAAAACCATTTACAAAGTCAGCTATTGTTTCCCTTTCGTCTTCTGTTAGTTCCCTTTTAACGGACTTTTCGTATTCCTCCATTATTTTCTGTTTATCACCACCGCAAATATCTGTATATTTCGCAATGGTTCTAAGTTTGGCAACTTCCTGATTAAATTCCTCTTTTGAAATTGGCTTTTGATGCGAAGGTATATAGGTATTTGCATCAAATGATTCTAAGTCGTCTAATAGTCGAAGTGTTTCCTTAATCGTATAGTTTTCTTTTTCGGAAAAAATATCAGGATAAATACAGTCACCAAGAAAGAGAATTTTTTCTTCTTCGATATACACAATTACTGAATCTTCAGCGTGATCCCCTCCAACGTGTTGTACGATACAGGTCACCCCTCCAAGGTCGATTTCTACTCGTTTTTCAAAGGTTACATCAGGCAGGACAATCGTGATATCGCGGTGAGACATATATTCCATCTTAATTGCCTTTGCACAAAATTCAATTTCCGATCCTTCTTTCACTCGTGCATCTAATGCCTCATCTGACCATGAAAGCGGGATTAGCTTCTCCATTTCTATTTTTGTTTCTTTGGAAGCAATTGAAACTGTATTAGGTAAAGCTGAAAGACCAAAGATATGATCCCAATGCCAATGAGTAAGAACAACCATATCAGGATTTGGGACCCCCCTTTTTAAAAGTTCTTTTAAAAAATAATTTGCATGGTCTTCCGAGTTTCCTGCATCAATCATTAATGTCTTGTTATTACCAACCACCATCCCCAGAATGGGCCGGTCGGTCTCAGATATTGGAGTGATATACCAAAAACTCTTTCCTATTTTATTAATTGAATGCATAGCCGCAGCCCCCTGTCGCGTAAAATACTGTCTCTATTTATGATAGTCTTACTGTCATGTATCCAAATGAGGATTTTGTTATGTAATCTTAGAACTTACTTATTCTATGCAAAAACCTCTAAACATATAGCGAATGTTTAAAGGTTTTTACATCAACTGAATCACTTTTTCCATATTGCAAACTTCTGCTTTTACATACCTCGTTTGAGACTCCCACAGCTAAAACTGCAACGTCTACAAAAGGATTTCAAATACTTGAAGTGGCACAAATCTTTGGTTTTCTGTGCCACTTCGTATTTGACTTCACTTTGATCCCACCCATAAAGGGGCACTATCGTACCGTAGGGGTCTTTGTCGTTCGGAAAATCTGTAAGAAATGTTCTACTATACAATTATTCTTTATCATCTAGCTATTTTTCAGCAGTAACATCAACCCCGGACAAAATATGCGGAATAGCAGATTTTATAAATTCCTCATGTGATCTATTTTGGCTATTTCTTCTCCATTCTACGGAAGCTCCGTACATTCCCCATGCAAGCATGATAGCTGAAATCTTCAGCCCTTCATCTTCTTCCAATTTATATTGCCTTAACAACATTTTATAGAAAATGATCTCGAGCTGTTCCCTAATAATTCGGGCGATGGTGTCTTCGTACCCTCTATGGCAACGATTGGATAATGATGTTTGAAAGTTTGTGATGGCCTTGAAGATTTGAGTTAGTGATTTTTCGTTTATTTCGTATTCCTCGAAGCTGTTGCAATTCAAGTTGATAAACAATACTTCTGATAAAGCTTTATCCAATAAATCATAGATGTCTTCGAAGTGATAATAGAATGTGGCCCGGTTGATCATTGCCTCGGTTGTGATGTCTTTCACCGTTATATCCTTGAATTCCTTTTGACTGGAGAGCTCGATAAAAGAATCCATGATTAGTTTGCGTGTACGCAGTATTCGGGGATCTGTCTTTGTTTGAGTCATTTCCTGTCCCTCCTACTTTTTAGACAAATTCGTTAATGTGTTGTATAAGCGACAAATCCAATGGTTTATTGGTGTTGATCGTAATTAATATTCCCTACAATGTAATTGTACAGCAAATACCAAACTTCTCAAATACAAGTAGCTATAAATTAAATAGCATAATAGGAGGAAACATTATGGTTAAAATCGGCATTATCACTGGAAGTACAAGGGATTCAAGAGTAAATATTCAAGTTGCAGAATGGGTAAAATCCATTGCTGACAAAAGAGGAGATGCAGAATTTGAATTGGTAGATATTAAGGATTACAATCTGCCAAGATATAATGAGGCTATTCCGGCTATCATGACTCAGGATTATCAAACACCGGAAGCCAAAGTTTGGTCGAAAAAAATTAGTGAACTTGATGGATTTGTATTTGTCACTCCGGAATATAACAAAGGCATCACTTCCGGTTTGAAGGATGCCATTGATTATCTATACGTTGAATGGAATCACAAAGCGGCAGGAATTGTTAGCTATGGCTCATCTCTTGGCGTGACAGCAGCAAATAATTTACGTTTGATCTTAACAGTACCAAAGGTTGCAACAGTTGGAACACAGCCTGCCCTCAGCCTTTTTACTGATTTTGAAGAAATGAGTATCTTTAAGCCCGCGCCATTTCATGAAGATACCGTTCAAAAAATGTTGGATGAAGTTGTCGCTTGGTCTACTGGACTGAAAACCATAAGGGATTAATGAAGCTCGGATAACTATTTTAAAGGAGGCAAAATAATGAAGAACATAAACAACAATATGATTTGTGATTTGGAAACAGGTGTATGCGGAGTAGCTGGTGAGGAAGAAATGGAGGTCATTGATTTTAATCAGCCGCAAAAATCAATCGATGTGTATTATGTGACGGATCCGATCTGTTCTCATTGCTGGGCGATCGAACCGGTTCTCCGCCGTTTTAAAGAGCAGTATGGACAGTACTTTAATTTCCATACCGTGATGGGTGGATTGCTGGAAAAATGGGGGGACGGTCCTGTCGATCCTGCCAACGGAATAAATGGACCTGCTGATGTGGCAGGGCATTGGAGGGAAGTCGGAGAATATTCCCGCATGCCAATTGATGGCACACTTATGATTCATAATCCCGTTCAATCATCCTTCCCGCCATCCCGTGTTTTTAAAGTGATTCAAAAACATCATGGCGATGAAATAGCATATGATTATCTGCGCCGTGCGAGAGAAGCTCTTTTCGCATTCAATCAAAATATTGGTGAAAAATCAGTGATGGTAGATATCGTAAATCACCTTGGGCTTGATGGGGAAGCGATTGTAAATGAAGCCGAACAGCCAGTCGGAGAGCAATTGCTGCATGAAGATTTTGCTCTTGCCAGAAACCTTGGGGTAAGAGGTTTTCCATCCATTATCATGATCAATGAGGAAAATAAAGGCGTGAAAATAGTAGGCGGTCGTCCTTTCGACTATTATGTTGACGGACTCAAGCGTGCTTTGGATGAAGAAAATCTGATACCAAAACAGCAGCCCCCTCTTTCCAGCCTGCTCGAAAAGGAAAAGCTTTTGTTTTCAAAAGAAATTGAAGTGATGTATGATCTTGACCAGCAGGATATCAATGCTTTTGTTCAAAAAGAATTAAAGCCAGGAAGTTACGAAGTTAAAGAACTTCTAGGGGAACTTTATTTAACCATTGTTGAATAATGCTATTTTCTAAAGTTTGTTGTTTTTGAAAAAGCCCAAGAGCCGGCTTTTTCGCCTAATAAGGAAGTTTAGCGGTTCTTATTAAGCTGGTAGCTCTTTTCCCATTTTAAATATCAGTTCCAAGGACAAATCTATTATTCGTTTTAGATTTACATCTTATAGCAACAATGATTGCGAAAAGAGCCTTGAATAAAAAGGAGGATAACCATGGCATTCGTATTGCAAGTCGATTTCAAGATGGACGGGCCATTCGGAGATGAAATGGCAGAAGCGTTTTCTGATTTGGCGAAAAGCATTAAAGAAGAAGAAGGCTTCATCTGGAAAATTTGGACGGAAAATCAGGACACAAAAGAAGCAGGCGGAATTTATCTTTTCGAAACGAAAGAAACAGCTGAAAAATATATTGATATGCACTCCAAAAGGCTGGCCGGCTTCGGTATTCCAGAGGTCAATGCAAAAATCTTTGCCATCAATTCCAAACTTTCGGAGTTGACGAATGCTCCTATTAAGTAGATCGAAAAAGTACTTAGTTTTTTAAAAATGGATCAGTTTCCGTTACTATAAAGTAACGGAAACTGATCCTAAAATCACCTGATTAACAGCATACTACTTATTCATCTCAGCAAGAAAATCCCCTAATAGACTCTCTAAATCATCCTCCTCTTCATCATTTTCCTCTTCCGCACTTACTGAGTGAGAATATTTTGCACTATTCCAATCAAATGATTGTAAATCATCAACCTCATCTGTTAAATCTGGTTCTCCAACAGATTGTAAATGGTCATCATCCTTTGAAATTTCAAACGGTCGGTCTTCCATTTTTACATCCTCTTGAAGATACAAGGCCTCATCCAGATTCAAGGATTTACTATTTAACGAGGCTAGCAGAGAAGCTGTACGAACTGGGTCACTTAATAGCTGGTAAATAATACTCCCGAGCAACGCCTCAGAATGTTCATGTTTAAGCCAATTTCGTTGTGATTTACTTAATTTTTTGGGGAGAGGGACAGTAATGGTTTCCCGTTCCCTTGAAAAAGACTGACCGACTCCCTGCATCACAAACTCAGCAATTTTACTGGAAAAATTCCTTCGCTCTGTTTCCTTTAGCTTTTGTAGATGTTTTAATAAATAATCAGGTGTATCGGAGGGGACACGAAATGAAATCGCTTGGCCCCTCTTCACCTCGGTCGAGGCAGACTTTTTCATACAATCACCTTATCTTATTGTTTTACCGGTTCCTTTTGTTCCTTTGGCGCCTTTTGCTGCTTCTCTGACTTTCTCACAAAATCGGAAATGAGCTTATAATAAGCATTTGCCATCATCCAAATACTCTCTTCTTCATCTTCAAAAAATTCAATATTATAACCATCTAGGTTATTATTTAGCGTTTTTAAATATTCTTTCAGTACAATTGAGCCACCGCCAACAAAATAGCAGATTTCTGTTTGCGAGTTTTTCTGCCAGACATTACGGAGTAATCGATATTGCTTTTTGGCTAATTCAAGTAGGATGCGGTCCGTAATATCGTGGACACTTGTCCGGCTCCCTTTTACCATAATATGATTACGGTTATTCTTTCTTGTAATAATTTCAACGACATCACGGCGGCTGTCCAATTCTACTCCATGCTTAGACCTAATTTCTTCTCTTATCGCCTCTAATGATTCAGATACCCCAAGATTAAACCCTTGAGCCTTATCATCATCGACATTCCGGTTCCTTATAACCGCAATATCTGTTGACAGACCCCCAATATCTTGAATTAAGATTCTTTTATCGACTAAATCTTTATTGATGATTTTAAGATTATTATCCATTACAAGATTAATAAAGGCCGCAAAGCCTTCCGGATAGACCTTTACTTCATTAAACTTAATATTCACCTTTAATCCCTGGTATTTGGGTGTAACGAGAAATTCCACTTGATGAACGGAGCCTGTTAGTTTTGATCGATATCCCAAATCCTTGCCTTCCTTTACTTCACGAAGAGGAAGACCGGTTCCCAACGTATAGTTGGCATCAATGACATTTTTTACTTGTGGGAAATTAGATGAATTTTCCTCCCTCGCTGCATCTAATGCCAATGCTGCAAAAAGCATAACCAATGTTTGATCTTCTTCCGATTTACTGCTTCCAGGGTCCAACTCGGCTGCATTGCTACTCTTGGTTGCTAAGTGACCTACACGATAAATGACGTTATTCTCTTTCAAAGCTGGGGAGTGGACCTTTATATGAATCCCCTCTACAGGATCCTTACTATTTAATTCTTCCATCCCAATTACAGGACGGTCTTCTGTATCTATTGCGACAATGTTAGGTATATTTAATTCATGCTCTAGTTCTCCGAAAATAGCCTTTAACGAGTCATTTCCAACATCCACTGCTGCAATTCTGGGCATAGACATTCCAATCATTCCTTTTTTTATAAATTTGCTATGTACATCTGATGACTTCTATTTAAGGTTATAAGAGTTTACTAGATTCAACAATGACTCTCGCCGAAAAGAAATAAAACTGTAAACCTGTAAACACCTTGTAAACACGCCACCTTTTGTAAACATTTCTGTAAACGTTTTGCACAAATCCGTATACACATTGCCATTATAAGAAGTAAACGCATTTGTTTGCATGTATACAGATTTGTACACATCATGTTTACCTTTTGTGTACATGTATACGAGTGTTGTAAACAAAATTGATTCACTTTTACTAGGAACCAAAACAAACTTTATATCTAAATGAGGAGTTTTTTAAAGCTAACTTTTACCTACACTAAAAATTCCCTATAATAAAAAACTTCATTTACTTTGGTACGAATCAAAGTATATGTTTACCGAGGCATACTACTGGTTTTTTTGTCTTTTTGAATAAAGGTTTAATAATGTCTCAAAAATCTTCTGATTACTATTTAATACTCGAAACAATGTTGCAATATAGCTGCCATGGATGTAATCAAATTAACACTTCCCTGTTCTTTTTCTAGACAAAATCTATGTTACGATAATAAACAATTATCAACTTAGAACATGGAGGTAAAAGAATGCTTAAAAAAATGTTATCTATTTTAGCAGTTACTGTACTCTCAGTAACAGTAGGTGCTAATGTACAAGCTTCAACTATTACAGTACAAAAAGGAGATACACTTTGGGATCTATCACTAGCAAATAATACATCTGTAAAAAATATCAAAATATTAAATAATCTCGATACAGACGTAATTCACCCTGGAGATGCACTTACAATTGAACCACATAAACAATATACGGTTAAGCAAGGTGACACATTATGGGATATAGCCAAGGATTATCAAGTAACCGTATCGCAAATTAAAGAATGGAACCAACTACATACCGATCTCATCCATCCTGGATTGAATCTATTAATCTTTGAAGGTGTAAAAGCTACCACCAATAATATTGCAGAAAAGCCGATACAGGCTGCTGAAGTAGCACCAAAGGAAAGTAAAAGTGTGGCACCAGCTACAGAAACACCAGAGAAAAGTACTTCTGCTGTACCAGCTGCACCCACAAATAATACAAGTTCCAAGGAAATTACAGTGAAAGCTACTGCTTATACAGCTTCATGTGAAGGTTGTTCCGGTATTACGGCAACTGGAATTAATCTTAAAGAAAACCCAAATGCAAAGGTTATCTCAGTTGACCCATCTGTTATTCCTCTTGGCAGTAAAGTTTATGTAGAAGGATATGGGGAAGCAATTGCCGGAGATACTGGTGGAGCCATTAAAGGTAATAAAATTGATGTGTTTATTCCTTCTAAACAAGATGCAATTAATTTTGGTGTAAAACAATTAAAAGTAAAAATTTTAAACTGATCCAAAGTCATCCTTTCCTAAGATTCTAATTTTCCATAAGACACTGCAAAATCTTGAAGTTCAAGTTTTTGCAGTGTTTTTCTTATAAGTTAAAACATGCCATTCTCATTCGGGGAATTCTCAGGTATTGGTTGGCCCAAATCCCACATTTCTATTATTTGCTCCTCATTAAAGCGAAAAATATGGACAACTGCAGCTCCAAGGTCCTCAGGTTTCTGTTTTATATGGGAGTGAACTACAACAATCTCCCCCTCTTCGATTGCATGTTTGACTTCAAATGTTTTGTTCGGTGTCACCGCTGCATTCTCTTTCATCGCTGCCTTTAGAGAATCAGCATCGCCACGGAAATAGGGATTATGGTGACTGAAGCCAGGACCTATGTATCTGTCGTATGCCTCGTCTACTCTACCCGATGTTACGAGTTGCAGGAACGACACTGCTAGCTCTTTAAGAGAGATAGTTGCCTTTGTTTTTTGTTCCATCTTAATCATCCTTTCATTTTTATTCCTACTACTATTTATAAAATATCGTCATCACAACACAAACTTCTAGCTATGAAGCAGCCGCTCTATTGCCTATTGTATAGTATCGACAAAATTATGTAAGATCAAAAATGAGAATCGATAGATAACCAACATTCCTTTTCTATATTTGGTTTAGCACAATAAATATCCTCTGGCTAATATCATAGTATATATTCCAAACAATAATAATCTGATAAAATAAAAAAAACTGTTAATGAAGTTTGCAATTTTTAAAACCGAATAACTTGAAAACAACGATAGAAGAATCCGTAATCGACCTGAAATAATTTGAACTTTCGCAGGTGATAGTATGAAAATTTCAATAGAAGAAATTAATAAAGAACTGGAAGAGGAAATCCTCATCAGATGTCATGAGGTAGATGACGAAATATATGAAGTCGTAAACAAGCTAAAAACAGAAAGTCTCACGCTACTCGGATATCAAAATGATCGAGTACACCGTATCAAGCTTAGTGATATCTATTATTTCGAGGCGGTGGACGGAAAGGTTTTTAGTTACGGCAAAGACAACGTTTATGAGGTAAAACAAAAGCTCTATGAGTTAGAAGCATTATGCAAAGAAAAGAACTGTTTCCGTGCATCCAAATCGACTATTTTGAACATAGCTAAGATATCTTCTATTTATCCATCCATAAGCGGCCGATTCGAAGCAGTGCTTGATAACGGGGAACGTGCTGTTATATCAAGGCAGTATGTACCTGTGCTTAAAAATATGCTTGGATTGTAAAGGGAGGGATAAAGATGAAGCGTACCAAATTTGTACAAAAGATGATTAAGGATTTCTTGATCATCTTTGCATTAATCATGATTGTTCTTACGTTTTTGCGGCAAATTTATTATCCCACTATGACCTTTGATTTGAAATCAATTTACATCATTATGGCCTTTTCATTTTTAAGTGCATTAACAGAATTTATTTTGTATTCTCCTCGTGATATAAGTGAGAAGAAAATGCGTATAAAAATGGCCATTCATTTTTTCACTTTGGAGATTCTATTAATTTCGCTTGGAAGCCTGTTTGGCATTGTAAATCGTCCATCAGATGTAATTATAATGGCAGTACAAATTGCTGTGATCTATATACTAGTTCGTCTTATATCATTACAAAAAGATAAAAAAGAAGCCGAAAAAATCAATGAAAAACTTAAAGCATTTAAGAAAGACGTTTTTGAGCAGTAAATCATGAATAAGCAGTTGCTCTGCAAAAGATGATGAGGCGTTAAGCTTTTTAGCTTACGCCTTTTTTTGCATCTTATTTGCTCGTAGATACAACTTACCATTTTTCTATATACATCTTTTCAGCCATTTTTTATGATGAGTTCATTAGAAATTATTCGAAAGAAGGAGTATCTACAATGGCAACTTTAATATTATGTATCGTTTTGTTTTTAGAGATAGGTTTTGCAATCTTCTGTATAGTCACTAGGCAAAACCATAATAAAATAAAAAACTGGAGTAGGATTGCTATATTTTTAGCATTTGTCATACTGACACTTTCATCTGTGATTGTTTGGAGTTTCCGCTGGGTTATGCTTGCAATACTACTTTTCATTTTAGCGTTAATAGCAACAGTTTCACTTATTCGCAAAAAAGCAAATCACCGAAAATATAAGACTTCTAAAATTGTATGGAAATCTATTCTTGTAATCGTGGCATTTATATTTGCACTGATACCTGCTCTTGTTTTTCCGCAGCATTCATCACCAAAAGTGACTGGTGATTATAAAGTTGCAACAGCCACTTACACATATATTGACAAAAACCGAATGGAAGAATTTACGGATGAGGGGAAAAACAGATCTGTTAATGTTGAATTTTGGTATCCTAAGCATGCAGATGGCAAGTACCCTCTACTGGTGTTTTCACATGGAGCCTTCGGGATTAAGGCAAGCAATGCCTCTACTTATAATGAGCTTGCAAGTCACGGCTATATCGTAGTTTCAATCGATCATCCCTATCATTCCTTCTATACGGCTTCTGAGGATGGAACGCCTGTCTTCATCAATGGAGACTATAACCGTGAATTCACCAATGCCAATAAAGACGGCTTTTACACGAAGGAAGAAACCTATAAACTCATTCAAAAATGGATGAAGCTGCGAACAGAAGACATGAATTTTGTCATTGATACGATACTTGAAAAAACCAAAAGTGACAGTAACCCTATTTATCAACAGATCAATGTAGAGAAAATTGGTGTGTTTGGGCACTCAATGGGTGGCGCAGCAAGTGTTTGGCTAGGCAAGGAACGCGATGATATCAGTGCAGTTGTAAATATTGACGCTCCGTTCTTCAGTGAGCTCGTTTATAAAAAAGATATCGATGATTTTGTGGCACGCGATGAAGCCTACACGATTCCACTTCTTAACATTTATTCTGACGACGTTTGGGAGCAGCTAGATAGCAACTCCACCTATGTAGCAAACAAGCTCAATAACGAAAAGTTCAAAAAAGCAAATACCGTTCATTTTAAAGGGGCAAAACATTTAAGCTTGACCGATTTTCCACTGTTCTCTCCAGTGCTTGCAAATGTGCTGCAAGGCGGAAAAGCGGACATTGACCAATATTACTGTATTGAAGCTGAAAATGATTTAATCCTACAATTTTTTGACCAAGAATTAAAGGGTATTGGCCATTTCAGTGCCAAAGAAACATATTGATTTATTCTAGTAGTTTTGCACTTTGTCGACGTTAATTAACGATAATATAGGAATAGGCGAAGCCTGCAATAGCTCAAAAAAAAGCTATTGCAGGCTTCATCTATTAAACACCCGATTGAAAATATTACTTCCGAAGTTCTTCGAGTACTACCTGAACATCGTAGCCAACCTGAAAATCATACAATTCACTCGTTTTACCATCAATAGCATCAACAAACTGATTGATTAATTCATTCCAGAAATGGTTGTTCTCAACCTTAATCTCTTGAAACTCCTCCCCGATTTTCCCAGCCTTAATTTTCTTTAAATCTATGAGAGATAACGTACCTTCCGTTCCATATGCCGTTAAAGAAAGATATTGTTCTTCCACTCCCGCTATGCCACTAATGCCATTAAAGGAGACGGGAACACCATTAGCCAGTCTCATTTTCGCTATGATTCCCAATTCAGGGAGCGTAGAGTCGCTAGGCAATTCAAGCTCACTCTCTACATTGCTAATGTGTCCAAAGAACCGTTGAATCAGTTGAACAAAATGCCCTGCTACCTCAAAAACAAAACCGCCTTGTTCTCTTGTGTTGATCCAGCTATTTTGTTGCCAAGGTCGCGGCCATTTAGGGAACTGCATAGTTAGTTCCACTTTACGTAACTTGCCAATATATCCTTCCAACCACAACTCTTCAAACTTGCGAGTGTTATGTAAGTAATTGAGCGGGAAATTCATTGCGTGGACAATGTTTTGTTCCTTTGCGATTCGCAGCATGTTTTCAGCTTCTGATAATGAATTGGCTAATGGTTTTTCACATAAGATATGCTTACCCGCTCGCATGACATCAACAGCAATATCATGATGCCATTTTGGTGGGACGGCCACATAAACCATATCTATATCTACTGTTTCTAGTAACTTAGTATGATTCGTGAAGCCTTCAACATTATAGAGGGAAGCGCATTGTTCTACCTTTTCTTTGTTCGTGTCACAAACAGCAACTAATTCTACTAATGGGTGGTCAAAAAACACCTTTACCATCCCCTCACCTAAAGCACCTATTCCAATAATCGCTACTTTCTTTTTACTCATAGATTCGTAAACTCCTTACTTCAAAAAAATTAGCCCAGTAACTTAGGGCATATTAATTAGAGACTTATTTTAGTCCACAATCTTTTAACGAAAAAATAACATGATCCTTACCTAATGCATCACGACATTCGCATCTACCATCATATCACGATTTTTAAACCTACAATCATTAAAAAGTTTAAGCTTCATTTACTGATTCTTAGTAAAAGACTTCTCATGCCGAAGCAGCCATTCTTTTCTCCACAGACCTCCTGCATAACCGGTTAATTTCCCATTAGAACCAATAATTCTGTGACAAGGAATGACAATGCTTAACTTATTTTTCCCATTTGCACTCCCTACAGCTCTAATGGCTTTTTCATTCCCAATAGAAACAGCAATGTCCTTATATGACCCCGTTTCCGAGTATGGAATTTCTTTTAAAGCTTCCCATACTATTTTTTGAAAGTCAGTCCCTTCAAATTGATAAGGGAATGTAAAGTCAAAGCGATCGCCTTTAAAATATTCGTCAAGTTGGTTATAACATTCTACTAAAACAGGAGGCGTTTCTGCTTGTAAAAAATTTACATTCTTACTCTCTTCAGAGAACAAAATGGAGTTAATGGCTTCATGGGTACCAACTATTTCTATTATCCCAATCGGTGATTCATAATCTAATTTATATATTTTTGTCATATAATGACCTCCATAGATAAAAAGTAGCATATGCTTTCCAACCTTCCCAATCTGTTGCATATTCTTCTATTTCTGCTATAGTCGGCTTCTTCTCGAGACCTAAAATATTCTTTAACGCATTATGAAGGCCGACATCTGCGACTGGGAAGGAATTGGTACAGTGCAAGCATTTCATCATCACATAATCTGCTGTCCATGCTCCGATACCTCTTATCATCATTAGTGATTTTTTTATTTGCTGGTAATCTTTTTTCTGAAGCAACGATTCTTTTGTTAACTCGCCATTTGTCATAGCTTTCGCGATGTCAAGGATATATTCCGCTTTCCTATTAGTAAATTGAAGTTTCCTTAAATCATCTACATTTACAGAAGCGATTTTTTCAAATGAGGGGAATAACCAAAACGTTTCCCCCTCGAAAGTTAGACTCCCGCCATATTGTTCGACGATGCGTTTTTTTAATGTGTAAGCAAATGTCAAATTAATTTGCTGTCCGATAATCGCCCATACTAGGGCTTCAAATAAATCTGGTATACACATAATCCGAAGCCCATAATATTTATGAGCAAGTATCTTTAGAACCTTATCTTGACTAGCTACTTGATAAAATTTCCCTAAATCCTCTTCCAAATCAAACCATTCCCAAATATATTCTGCCACTTTATGACGAGACTGAATAGATGGGGGTATTATGGGAAATTCAATCTTTAAGCAATTATTGATGAATCCAATTTTACATAAATTCAAAGATTCATTAACTTTTATCAGTTTATATACAGACCCGTCTTTTATTTGGTAAAGTACTTCCTGGTTGGACCTGCCTAAAAAAATTAAACACTCTTCAAAATTAAATTCCTTAGGAGGATAAATAACCATATACGTTTCATGATCCATCCAATTCATTTAGGAGTCCCTTTCGATATTCACTAGGTGAACATTTTTTTAAGTTTCGAAATACTTTATAAAAATTGGAAGGGCTCTGGAATCCCACCTCATAGCAGATTTCAAGGTTGGTTAGAGTAGTGCATTTAAGAAGATGGGCTGCTTTGTCTATGCGTATTTTTTCTAAATAAGTACGCGGAGTCTCAGAGGTCTCTTGTTTAAATAAACGTTCTAAATAAAAGGGACTTAATCCAACCTGATCTGCTATATCTTTTAATACCAGATTTTGTTTATAATGATTGACTAGGAACGTAATGATATTCCTAACAAGCGCAATATTTGGGGATTGCTCAACTTCTGGCTGGCATCTTTTGCAAGGACGATAACCAGCTTTTTCAACTTCATTCATATCAGAGTAAAATTCTACATTCATTTTTTTAGGCTTCCTTGATCTACAGGAAGGACGGCAGTATATTTTGGTTGTTTTTACAGCTGTAAAAAATATCCCATCATATTTACGATCACAAGCGATAATTTTCTCCCACATCTCTTCAAATGAAAGATTGATATTAGTCACCATATAACTCCCTACCTTTCCTGCACTAGTAGTTCTGATACAAATGGGAAGTATCCATTAACTCTATTAATTGACGAGCATTCTTTTCTTTAAAAGCAATAACTTTATCCGATAAGGCATTTCCAAAGCTAAAACGTCTTACACTTAATTCTTTAAGCTTATTACAATTTGTTAGTCCAGGTAAAGATAATATATTAATGCAGGCGTTTCCCAGAAATAATATCTCCTTTGAAAAATGAATCTCATTGAATATCTGCATCTTGTTCATTTCCTCCTAATATTATTGGAGCCATTTTAACAAGCAATCGACATCCATTTCGTCCTCATTCTTGCTCTTATGGTCTGTCTTTTCAGAGAACAAAAAAAGTGAAGCTAAATTGGGCTCCACTTTTAAATTCTATTTCACTGTAAACTGATCACTAACTTTTTTATTTCCTACTTTGTGGTAAGGTTTCATTCGGCAAAAATATTGGTAATTCGACAAACACGGTTGACCTTTAAGATATAAACATATAGAATCTTTACCATATTTTCAAAAATGAGGGTTCAGTATGAAAAATGTATTATTCAGGAGAAAAAATCTCGAGGATTTACTGAAAAAAAAGGGAGATGTCCAGCTACAGCAAACGTTAGGAGCCTTTGATATAATTCTGCTTGGGGTAGGTGCCATTGTCGGAACAGGTATATTTATTCTTCCTGGTACAGTAGCTGCGGCGCACTCTGGACCGGCTATAGTTTTTTCCTTTATTATTGCTGCTATTGTTTGTGCATTCGCAGCTATGTGTTATTCAGAATTTTCTTCATCCGTACCCGTAACGGGTAGTGCATATACGTATGGATACATTGTATTTGGAGAATTAGTCGCTTGGTTAGTTGGATGGGCTTTGCTGTTGGAATATGGCTTAGCAGTTGCAGCGGTTGCAACTGGTTGGTCTGCTTATTTAAGTGCTTTATTAGAAGGTTTTAATATTACTATTCCAAAGGCTATCTCTGGTTCTTTTAATCCAGCAGATGGTACATATATAAATGTACCGGCTATCGCCATAATATTAGCCACTGCTTTTTTATTAACGCTCGGAATAAGAGCATCTACAAAGATTAATACGATCATGGTATTTATTAAAGTAGGTGTTATTCTCTTATTTATTGGAGTAGGTATTTTTTATGTAGAGCCTGCTAATTGGCAACCATTTATACCGTTCGGAATGAACGGGGTTATGAGTGGGGCCGCTCTTGTTTTCTTTGCTTATCTTGGATTTGATGCTGTTTCTTCAGCTGCCGAAGAGGTAAAGAACCCACAACGTAATATGCCAATTGGAATTATTGGATCATTATTTGTTTGCACAATACTTTATGTAGCTGTTTCGCTTGTTTTGACTGGGATGGTATCATATACAAAGCTAAATGTAAGTGATCCGGTCAGCTTTGTTATGCAGATAGTTCATCAAGATTGGGTAGCTGGCGTTATTTCCCTTGGTGCTGTTGTTGGGATGATGACCGTTATACTTGTTATGTTATATGGCGGAACTAGACTTCTCTACGCATTTGGCCGTGATGGATTGCTGCCGAAAAGTATGTATGAGCTTAGTAAAAAATATAAAACACCCATTAAAAATACGTGGGTATATGCAACACTTGTCGCTTTTTGTGCCGGCTTCGTTCCGTTATCTAAACTAGCAGAACTAGTAAACATAGGAACATTACTTTCATTTTCAATCGTTTCAATCGGAATTATTTTCTTAAGAAAGAATAAGAGTATACCATCCAGTGGTTTTAAAGTACCATTCTTTCCAATCTTACCGATTTGTTCATTCCTGTTATGTTTATTTTTAATTACTCAGCTCTCTGTTTATACATGGATTTCATGCGGTATTTGGTTTGTATTTGGATTACTCTTCTACTTTGCTTATGGTAAAAAGCATAGCGAAATGAATAAAGAATAAGAAATGCAACTAGTGAGCTTACGATGTCATACAGAGACAATGTAAGCTCATTTTTTTTGTTAGATGTCTAAACTAGCTGGAACAATTCGGGGCACGTTTTTTGTAATTTTACTCGACCAATATATATAATCGTGTCCCCCTTGATTAGTTACATATTGGACATCAATTTGTTACATCGTAGCTGCTGATGAAGCAGCGGCATTGTCAGCTTTTACACAATCAATTGCGATAACTAACGCAATGATGATGGTCTCCATCTCTTCATTCAATATCTGGACCTTATAGCTGTCGCCCCAAGTAAACCACTTTTTGTTCACGCGACCGACGACATCTCCATGCTGTAACACTTCAAAATCCATATCCCACCAATTGCCTTGTACCTCGATACCTGCCGCATCAATCGTGTATCGTGCCTTTAGGAAGGAAAACTCCTTCTTTATGGTTAATACCTCTCGCCCATTCACCTCAACTAAAAACTTCGGTAAAAAACTGAACATCTTTTTCGAAATGAGCGCGACTTCATCCCCATTTGTATTCATAATGGAAAATGTCTTTGGGATTTTCAAAAAGCTCCCTTCAACATAATAAACATCATTCTCCTGCTGATTCTTTACCGTAAATTTACCACTCAGACTAAATACCTTTTGCTTTATATATAGCTCTTTCATCCTAAACCCCCTTCAATATAGCGTAGTACTAAAAGTATACTATTGTTCTGATTTAATTAAATCACATATTTTAAAACTTATAGGGTTGAATTATAGGGTAATTCAACATAGACTTTAGTTCTTCAAAATCATTTCTAATCGTTAAAATTTAATTGTAATTGAGAATGAAAGTGTTTTATATAATTGTTCATTTTTCTTTTTTCTCATTTTCCGAGTATGAAATGTAACAATAAATACATAATTTCAACATATATCGACAATTAAAAGTTTGATTCCTTGACAAAAAACGAGCTTTATATAACAATAGTAATTAAATTAGAATTATTATAGTTAGATAATAATGATAAGTTTAAATTCATTATTTGGGAATGAGTTGATTACATCAGCTCTAACCTACCTACTGTAATATTCTAAAAAAATTCATCAGGAGGCAGATCATTTATGTCACTTATCGGAAAAGAAATTCAACCATTTAAAGCATCAGCTTACAATAGCGGTAGCGGAGAGTTTATCGAAGTTACTGACGAAAGCCTAAAAGGACAATGGAGTGTTGTATGCTTTTACCCAGCAGACTTTACATTCGTATGCCCTACTGAACTAGAGGATCTTCAAAACCAATACGCAACTTTAAAAGACCTCGGCGTGGAAGTGTATTCTGTTTCAACAGATACTCACTTTACTCATAAAGCTTGGCATGATCATTCAGAAGCTATTAGCAAGCTTGAATATATTATGATCGGTGATCCTTCACAAACAATTTCCCGTAACTTCGAAGTACTAGACGAAGAAGAAGGTTTGGCACAACGCGGTACATTTATCATTGATCCAGACGGTATTGTACAAGCAGCTGAAATCAATGCAGACGGAATTGGCCGTGATGCAAGCACATTGATTGGTAAAATTAAAGCAGCACAATACGTCCGCAACAATCCAGGCGAAGTTTGCCCTGCAAAATGGGAAGAAGGTTCAGCAACATTGAAACCAAGCCTTGATCTTGTAGGTAAAATTTAAGGAGTGCGATAAATGATACTAGATGCAGATTTAAAAGCACAATTAGCCCAATATCTTGAAATGATGGAGGGCGATGTGCTTCTCAAAGTAAGTGCGGGAACGGACGAAATTTCCCGTGACATGGTGGCTCTAGTGGACGAACTAGCCACCATGTCATCCCATATTAAAGTCGAGAACACAAAATTAGAAAGAACACCGAGCTTTAGTGTAAACCGGATCGGAGAAGATACTGGAATCACATTTGCAGGTATTCCACTTGGCCACGAATTTACTTCATTGGTGCTTGCGCTATTACAAGTAAGTGGTAGAGCTCCAAAAGTTGATCAGAAAGTTATTGATCAAATCAATAGTTTTGAAGACAAGCTCCACTTTGAATCATATATTAGCCTAAGCTGTCAGAACTGTCCTGAAGTTGTACAGTCACTAAACATCATGAGCGTGCTGAATCCGAATATTACGCATACTATGATTGATGGTGCGGCATATAAAGAAGAAGCCGAAAGCAAGAACATCATGGCTGTGCCGACTGTTTTCCTAAACGGAGAAGAATTTGGCGGCGGCCGGATGACAGTGGAAGAAATTCTTGCCAAGCTTGGCAGCGGACCGGATGTTTCTGAGTTCAAAAATAAGGATCCGTTTGATGTACTCGTTGTCGGCGGTGGTCCTGGTGGTGCAAGTGCAGCAATCTATGCAGCGCGTAAAGGCATCCGTACAGGTATTGTGACTGAACGCTTTGGCGGTCAGATCCTAGACACAGCTGGGATTGAAAACTTTATTAGTGTCAAGCGCACAGAAGGTCCAAAACTTGCAGCAAGTCTTGAAGAACATGCAAAAGACTATAAAATTGATATTATGAATTTACAGCGTGCCACTCGTTTGGAAAAGAAGGATCTCATCGAAATTGAATTGGAAAACGGTGCTGTACTAAAAAGTAAAACCGTCATCCTTTCAACAGGTGCCCGCTGGCGCAATGTTGGTGTACCTGGCGAAGCTGAATTCAAAAACAAAGGCGTAGCATACTGCCCGCATTGTGATGGTCCATTATTCGCAGGCAAACACGTAGCCGTTATTGGCGGTGGTAACTCAGGTATTGAAGCGGCCATTGACCTAGCAGGGATTGTGAAACATGTAACAGTTCTTGAATTTATGGATGAGCTGAAAGCAGATGCTGTCCTTCAAGATCGTCTGTATAGCTTGCCGAATGTTACGGTCATCAAAAATGCCCAAACAAAGGAAATTACCGGAACTGACAGCGTAAACGGTATTACCTATATTGAGCGTGAAACAGGTACAGAACAGCATGTTCAATTAGAAGGTGTATTCGTTCAAATCGGTCTTGTACCAAATACAGATTGGTTAGGCGATACAGTTGAACGCAATCGTTTCGGAGAGATTATCGTAGATAAACACGGAGCGACAAACATCCCTGGCGTATTTGCTGCAGGTGACTGTACAAATGCACCGAACAAACAAATTATTATTTCAATGGGGTCCGGAGCGAATGCTGCCTTAGGCGCATTTGATTATCTTGTAAGAAATTAAGTAGAATGGTAGATTATGATCAACTCATATATAACCTTTTCTATGAAACCTCAATTGTCACTGTGCTTGCCAACCGGGAAGTACAGTGACTTTTTGTATTTTATTAAAACCGTATTTTATTCCGAATGCTTTTGATTTGGCTCTTAATGGTGTTTAAAGATTTAAATAACTTTTCCGCAATTTGAGTGTTATTTAATCCTTGCTTCCTCAGTTGATACACTTGCCGTTCCATTGGTGTTAATACCGATAAGCGTATTTCTGAGAGAAGGACTTCAGCTATGTCAGTATGGAAAGTGGATTTGCCTTGGTAGGCTTCACGGATAGAGGTTACGAGATGGGCGTAGTTGGACTTTGGAATATAGTTCGTTGCCCCTTTGCGAAAACTTTCGACAATAATTTCTGGTTCTTGAAATGAGGTAAGCATGATTACTTTTGTTTCTACATTTGTAAGACGGTCGATTAGCCGGGTCGCATCAATCCCGTCCAATAGATTTTCGGTTAAATTAATATCCATCAGCACAATATCTACATCCCGCTCCTGAATCATTAAAAGCGCTTCTTCCTTACTGGCTACTGCCGTCACAACCGTGATATCCGATTCCTCATTTAAGTCTTTTTTTAACTGTTCCTGCCAGAACGGGTCATCATCCACAATTAAGACACGAATCATCCAATCTCCTCCTCTACAAAACTACTTCTTGGAAAACATATTGAAAAAGTTGTTCCTTGATTGATTTCGGAATGAGCGATCTTAAGTGTGCCGGAATGCTTACGAATAACCGAGTGGGAATAGCTTAGACCGAGACCATAGTGGTTCGCATTGTTTTTAGTGGTGTAAAAAGGCTCAAACACTTTAGAAAATTGCTCCTTCGGAATTCCTTTACCATTATCCTGGATTTCAAGTGTTACATTACGCTTGCTTAACATCATTCTGATGATCAATATCCCTTCAGAAGGTTTCATTGCGTCGATGGCATTAATGCAAAGATTGAGAAGCGCTTCCTGCAAATGGGTGGGATCGCAAATCACTGTAACATCCCTATCGAATTCCTCGATTTTTTGAATTTGCTTTTTTTCCAAATAAACATCCGCGCGGTTCATCACTTCTTCTAGAATTGCATGCAGCGACTTTTTCGTTTTAACGAGATAAATTTCCCCTGTCTTATCTTGGATTCTGTTGATCATTTGCTGCAAATGATCGGTGACCTGCTGCATTCGATCAAGGTGTTCTTCGACTTGATTAATATCATTTGTTGGGAGCCTGTCTCTGATTCTTTCCCTTAAATATTCCATTTTTCCGATTTCATTCTTAATCGTGTGGTTAAGAATAGCTGTCCCGGACTTTATAGCCGTTATCGAGCTATCAAGACGCTGCTTCTCAATATATAGTTTGATTCCAAATATACCGTACTTGCCGGCGAAAAAAACAAAAAGAAAAATCATTAAAAACGCGATGGAGTTAAAATAATCATGCGGGCCATGAATCTGCAACACACTACTTTCAAACTTAGGAAGCTCGATTCCATAATTCGTTGTTTTGTTATGAATATAAAAGAAAAAGAGGTTGAACAACAAGGAGATGGTTCCTGCGATGAATGTTCGTTTTCTATTGAAATAAATATGACCATCGTTCTCCTTCCCTATCATGATACCAATAAAAAGAATCAAGATTAAAAGACAGCCGGCAGCATATAGCCAAAACCAATTGAAATTTTGGTAAAGGGAAGGAACAGTTTGAAAAAAAAGAATAAAAAAGACCGCCCCGATTGACCTGGAGATGGCATCGGAAAATACAATCCAGCCCATCAAAATGATAAAGGGAAACAACACGACAAACGAATAATAGACAATAAATATAAACAGTTGAAGCTCCTCAATCAAAATGGTGGGATATGAAGTAGCATATACATAGGGAAGTGTGAAAACTTGAAAGACGCTTGTTAACCGCTGCAAAGCGATAAGAATTAGACAAGCACTCATCCAGCGGAAAAATAAATTTCCTTCACTTTTACGCCATAACATGAATGTAGAATACAAAAGAATGGAAATTTCTATGAAACGAAATAACATAGGCCTTCCCCCTGACTCGATCCATTTTCATTGAACATCCACATAAACATATGTAGGGGGTGAAGAAAGTTCATCCTCCCGCTTTATTTACCTGCAAGTTATAATCCGATTAAAGGGATTGAAAGTCTTGAACAATGGTGATTGGCCAAGGAGTCTCTCTTTTAACTCAATAAAATATTCATAGTTCTATTGTTCTATGTTCATACCGTTCATTCCTTTAAAAGGAGGGATTTTTTATGGATAGTAATGTGAAGCCATCGGTGGAACGGATTCGTCTCGCCGGTCTAGCATGCCTTACTGGCGGGTTACTATGGGCGGTTCTTGTTAGTGTCGATCTTCTAGAGGCGGTACCTCCATTAGTCCCTGGTTTACTTATACCTTTACCGATGTTGCTTTGCTTGGCATGCGGACCGCTGGGACTTTTAATACTCCGTGCTAGCGGGAAGGGTCGAATGAGGCGGGTCGGATTTATCGGCACGTTTATCACTCTACTAGGGATTTGTTCTTATCTGGCAGCTACCTTGTCACAATACATCGTAGGGTACGAGGTGGAGTTCTTTTATCCCGTAGGTGCATTACTGGTTGGAGTCGGAATGCTAATGCTGGGGATTGCGGTGTTCGTAGCACGAAGGCTAACGGGATGGCATAGAATAGCGCCGCTTTTCGTCGGGGTGTACTACGTAGCAATGATCCCGTTCCAAATCATCTTCTTTATTATCCCTAACGGAGAACCTTCACCAATACTGCTTGGGTTCTGGAGTGTCACATGGATTCTACTCGGATATTCCATCTGGTCTAGTGCTTCTTCATTCGAACGTTTGTCCACGGGTGGGGACGTTAGCACTGCAGGGTGAAATGGTAAATAAGGTAAGGATTAGTAAGGATGTGATACTCCTTGCCTTTTTCCTTAACCCTTTTATAGTAATTCATTTAACATGTTTTCGTTATATCACTTATTTCTGGTTTCCTTTTATTATAATTGGTTTAAAAGTATATACTGGAGGGGAAAAATATGACGTTGAATCAGGTTGTTCGCACTTTTGCTATCATAGGAATCATTGCCGCTATCGCAAATATCGCCTCGATTACTTATGCATATATCGATCCTGAAACAAATGTCACAAACATTATTAATGCCTTTGTGTCCGGTCTTGTTTTCATCGGTTTGATTTGTTCTTACTTGGTACAGACTAAAGAGCTTGGAGGATTTGGTTTAATCAGCTTTATCGTCTTATCTATTGGTTTTATATTGGTTTCTGGTTTGGAATGGACGATCACTTTTGCCGGTCCTGTATTGGAATCACTTTCTCCATCTATAAATTTTGATAATCTACCATCTCCGTTAATTGAAGGAATGGCTGCTTCCTTTCTCACATTCAATATCGGTTTACTTCTTTTCGGTATTTCTCTTCTAAAATCAAGCAAAATTTCACGCTGGCTAGGTTTTCTCTTTATCATCGCAATTGCTGCCAACTTTGCCCCGCCAATGGACGATAAGGCTTGGTATTTCATCAATATTTCAATCATCTGGATATGTTGGAAAGTATGGACACGCAAAGTAACAGCCGTTTCGGAGTCAGCGAATAGTGAATAAACTAAATAAGCTATGTTTATTTTCTTAGGTAAATAAAGAGAGGGTGCACAATTTAAAGTATAAAGTGTACCAAAAAGACTAGGCAGCTGTGTAAAGGTGATCTCAGTTTTGAGCAGGCGTTTTTTGTCAGATCTCATGCCTCTGCGGCGATACCAGGCACCCTGCAGCTATACTATTTCACAAAAATGTGTCACCATAAAATGAAAACGGGGTACACTGACCCCGTGTCATAAAAATCCTTTTCTCTTCTTTTCTCCTAGTTCTTCATCTTTGGATCAAGTACGTCCCGCAGTCCATCTCCCATTAGGTTAAAACCAAGGACAGTGAGCATAATCGCCATTCCAGGAAAAAAAAGTGTCCAAGGGGCATTCGTAATATAATTTTTTGAATCTGCAAGCATTTTACCCCATTCCGGTGTCGGCGGCGTTGCCCCTAAACCGAGAAAGCCCAAGGCCGCTGCTTCAATGATTGCTGTAGCAATCGCCAAAGTCGCTTGAACAATAACTGGTGAGATGCTATTCGGTAAAATATGCCTGAATAAGATTCGCGAATCTTTCATCCCGATTGCGCTGGCAGCCATAATGTATTCATCCTGCTTAACACTCAACACTTTGGAACGGACAAGCCGCCCAAAATTCGGCACATTAATGATGGCTATCGCAATTAACGCGTTTTGCAAGGATGGTCCGAGAATCGCCACAATTGCTATCGCTAATAGAATACTTGGGAACGCAAGCATAATATCAAAAATACGTGAAATGATAGTATCTACCCAATGACCGTAGTATCCAGCCACGATTCCCAAAAAGGTCCCGATCATTACAGAGCCCAACACCGAGAAAAATCCAACCCAAAGGGAGATACGCGCACCATAAAGCACCCGTGAAAAAATATCCCGACCAAAATCATCTGTCCCAAACCAATGTTTGCTTGACGGCGCTTGCATTCGTTCTGACATGACTTGTTCTTTAAAGCCGTATGGGGCAATCAATGGGGCAATGACGGCAATAATGATAAAAAAGATAACAATAACAAGGCCGATTACCGCCAAGCGATTTTTATAAAATGAAAGGAATGCTTCCTTCCACGGAGGGATCAACTTTTCTTCAGCGGGCATCCCATGTAAATCTGCTGTGTTTCTTGCAATTTCTGCCATGACGGCCCCTCCTTATTTCATATATTTTATTCGCGGATCAATTAGAACATATAATAGGTCCACAACTAAATTGATTAGAACAAAGATCGCAGCAGTAATAAGAATCCCAGACTGGATAACTGGATAGTCGCGAAAGCCAATGGCATCGTATATATATCTGCCAATCCCGGGCCAGCCAAAGATTGTTTCAGTTAAAATAGCCCCACCTAATAAAAGTCCTGTTTGGAGTCCGATAACCGTTAAAACGGGAATAATTGCATTTTTTAATGAATGCTTATACACTACCCAAAACATTCTTAAACCTTTTGCCCGTGCTGTACGGACAAAGTCTGAATTCATCACCTCAAGCATTGTTGCACGTGTCATTCTTGCGATAATTGCCATTGGAATGGTTGCAAGTGCCATACTTGGTAATATTAAATGTTTGAAAACCTCACGGAATTGATCGAATCTTCCCTGTATGAGAGTGTCGATTAAATATAAATTTGTTATAGCGCTGACCGGATCCCTGACATTCTCACGCCCAGTTGTCGGCAGCCAGCCTAATTCAATTGAAAATGCCCATTGCGCCATTAAACCGAGCCAGAATATTGGCATTGATACACCAATTAATGCAAATATCATTGCCACATAGTCAAACCATGATTTAGAAAACCATGCGCTAATAATACCAGCATTTACACCAATCATAATGGCAATAATCATGGCAGCAATAGTTAATTCCAATGTTGCGGCTAGAAATGGCCAAATCTCCTCGTTAATTGGCCCTCTTGTACGAAGCGAAACTCCTAAATCTCCATGAAGTAAGGCTTTAATATAGCTGAAATACTGTATGTACCATGGCTGATCAAGACCTAATTGTTTCGTTACCTCCGCAATTGCTTCTTTTGTTGCACGTTGTCCAAGAATTACCCGCGCCGGATTTCCTGGAATTGCATGGATGATAGCAAAGACAACCAGCGTCATTCCAATCAAAACAGGTATTAATGAAAAGATTCGCCGGATTGTATATGTAAGCAACTGACTCACCCCTTTTGTTGGAAATTTCTTTTAAAGCGTAAGCGCAAATCATCCAAAAATACTACCCTTGTACGAAAAGTGCAAGGCGCCGTCATCACCGACAAGCAAATGTTCTGATAATCTAAAAGTCCAATTTTTGCTTTTGGCGCATCAAATTATTAGGCCTTGAGCTGATGGCACCTATAGCTAGATATTACATTTCTTAAGTTCGATTTATAGGGAGTGTAAAAACTTGTACATTCTAACTTTTTAAAAAAGGGAAGGCATAAAGTTACCTCCCCTCTGAAACAACAAACCTATTTAAATTCAACTCTGCTTAACACTGTAGAGCCAGTTGGATGTGGAAAATAATTTACTAAATCTTTTGTTGCCGCTAATAATGGTGTTGAGTGAACAAGCGGCACCCACGGGGCATCCTCGTGAATGATTTCTTGCGCCTGTCGGTAAAGCTCATTACGTTTTTCTTGATCCGTAATCGTTTGCGCTTCGATTAAGATATCATGGAGTTCATCATTGCTATATCGAGAATAGTTATTACTTCCAATGCTGTCTTTATCAAGCAATGTGTAGATAAAGTTATCAGGGTCCCCATTATCTCCAGTCCAGCCAAGCATAAACATATCAAATTCACCAGCCGTTGCCTTTTCTAAGTAAGTATTCCAGTCAACAGTTTTGATGTTTGCTTTTACACCGATTTGACTTAAGCTTTCTTGGATGACTTCAGCAACTTTTTGTGCTTCCGGCATATAAGGACGTGCTACAGGCATTGCCCAAAGATCAATTTCAAAACCTTTTTCATATCCAGCTTCTTTCAGCAATTCTCTTGCCTTATCCAAATCATATGGATAATCTTCTATATCATCATTGTACCCTTCAATAGAAGAAGGCATTGGGTTTTTAGCTGGAATTGCTTTCCCGCCATAGAATGCGTCGATAATTGTCTTTTTATCTATTGCATGGTTCATTGCCTGACGGACAAGCTTGTTATCGAATGGTTTACGAGTAGTTGTCATTCCAAGATAACCTACATTCATAGATGGACGTTCGATGATTTGCAGATTTTCATTGGCTAATACGGTAGCCTCGTCTGAATTATTCAAACCATCCATTACATCAAGTTCGCCGTTTACAAGAGCATTGAGCCGGGCGGTATTTTCCGGGATTACACGGAAAATAAGTTTATTTAACTTTGGCTCTTCCTTATTCCAGTAATCCGTGTTCTTTTCAAGGACAATCCGATCCTCTTGTCTCCATTCAACAAATTTGAATGGACCCGTTCCTACGGGATTGTTTCTGAAATCCTTACCGTATTTTTCAAGAGCTGCTGGGCTCGCAATTGCAAACATGTCCATTGCAATGTTTTTCAAGAATGGTGCTTGCGGTCTTTTCAAGATAAATTGAACTGTATGTTCATCAAGAGCATTAATTTCCTTAATAACGTGGCCTTCATCCTTCTTAAAACCGCCAAACATTGTATAATACGGGAATTGGTCTTCATTTCCGTTCATCCAACGATTGAAGTTATAAATAACGGCATCAGCATTGAAGTCTGTACCGTCATGGAATTTTACTCCTTGACGGAGATGGAAGGTATACTCCAGCCCATCATCTGTAACTTCCCACTTTTCGGCAAGACCGGGTTGGATTGTTGTATCCTGCAATCCATATGTTAATAATGTTTCAAAAATGTTAATGGTTACTGCAAAGGTTTCCCCTTCAGTTGTTGTGATTGGGTCTAATGTAACAGAATCACCGCCCCGCCCGTAGACAAGTGTGTCCTTACCAGAACCGCCGCCACTATTATCTTCAGGTGTCCCTTTATCACCGGAGGGCGACTCATTCCCACCAGAAGGCGTCTGATTTTCAGAAGCCTGATTATTGCTTTTACTGCCACAGCCAACTAAAAACATACTGATAGCCAATAAGGAAATTATCAGCCATTTCAGCGTCCTATTCGCCATTTTTTCTCCCCCAAAACATTTTTTTATCATAAATGTTGTCTGTCACCCATTATATAAATGACAGGAAACATAATGACCGTTGACTATGTGATCGGCAGGTCTTGTTGTTTTACAAATATCCATGCGTTCACTGCATCTAGTATGAAAGGCACAGCCTGATGGCGGATTTGCCGGGCTCGGTATATCCCCTGCAATGAGAACTGTTTCCTTTTTTAAATCCGGATCTGGAACCGGGACTGCAGACAGAAGGGCTTTTGTATATGGATGTAATGGGTTCTCATACAGCTCCTCGCTATCTGCTAATTCTACTAATCTCCCCAAATACATTACACCTACACGGTCACTAATCTGGCGTACTACCCCTAAATCGTGGGCAATGAAGATATAGGTCAGTTGAAATTCTTTTTGAATATCTTTCATCAAGTTAAGGACCTGCGCCTGAATCGACACATCCAGTGCAGAAACTGGTTCATCCGCAATAATTAGCTTCGGTTTTGTCATCAAAGCTCTTGCTATCCCTATCCGCTGCCTTTGTCCTCCACTGAATTGGTGTGGATAGCGCTTCGCATGGTAACTGCTTAGCCCCACTACCTCAAGCATTTCTTTTACTCGTCTTTTGCGCTCTTCTTTATTTCCAATTCCATGAACAATAAGAGGTTCCTCTAAAATTTTTTCTACAGAATGCCGCGGATTCAATGATGCATAAGGGTCTTGGAACACCATTTGAATATCTCGGCGAATTTTCCGTAATTCCGGTTTTGACATCTTCGTAATCGCTTGATCTTCAAATATCACAGACCCGTCACTTGCTTCGATTAAACGCATAAGCAACCGGCCAGTTGTTGATTTACCACAACCCGATTCCCCTACAATCCCCAATGTTTCTCCTCTCTTTACAAAAAAGGAGACATCGTCTACCGCCTTTATCTCGCCTTGTTTTCTCCCAAAAAAGCCGCCGCTAATTGGGAAGTATTTCTTCAGTCCATTTACCTCAAGGAGTATTTCCGACATACCCATCTCTCTCCCCCTTTAATGTATGCAGGAAACAGCGCACTGCATGCCCCTCTTTTACCGTCTCATATAATTCCGGCTTCTCTACATGGCACGTACTAAACACTTCCGAGCATCTAGCAGCAAAACGGCATCCTGCTATAACGGCCCCCGGTGTAGGGACCGTCCCAGGAATACTATAAAGCCGGTCTTTTTTTTCACGTAAATCAGGAACAGATTTTAACAATCCCTTTGTATACGGGTGCTGGGGATTTTTTAGAATTGTTCGGACATCACCCTGTTCGACAATTTGACCGGCGTACATAACGATGACGCGTTCACAAATTTCAGCAACAACACCCAAATCATGTGTAATTAAAATAATGGATGTATTCATTTTTTGATTTAAATCCTTCATTAGAGCAAGGATTTGTGCTTGAATTGTTACGTCAAGTGCTGTTGTCGGTTCATCAGCAATCAGAACTCTTGGGTGACAAGCCATCGCCATCGCTATCATAACTCGCTGCCGCATCCCACCCGACAGCTGATGTGGATATTCCGTGAGAATCTCCTTTGCTCTTGGAATCCCTACTAATTTTAATAATTCTATACTCCGCACTTTTGCTTGTGTCTTTGAAAAATCAGTATGTAAACGAATGGCCTCCATTAATTGGTTGCCGATTGTAAATAGGGGATTAAGCGATGTCATTGGTTCTTGAAAGATCATCGAAATTTGATTTCCACGTATTTTTCGCCACTCGCTCTCGGAAATACTAGTTAAATCCTTTCCTGAAAAATAGATCTCACCTGTTTCAACTTTTCCGGGTGGTGATGGGATCAAACCCATTGCTGCAAGTGAAGTAACACTTTTACCACTGCCTGATTCCCCGACAATCCCAAGAATCTCCCCTTCTTTTAATTCAAAACTAACCCCATCTACCGCAGGCAAGAGCTTCTTTCCCGATTGGAATGAGATCTTTAAATCTTTTATTTGTAGAATATGTTCATTTTTCATATATACACCTACTGTCGTTTATTGTCCGATTTTGTTGAATATTCTGAAATGACTAAATTTTATAATTATTATATCATAAAGCTTTGTGCCATAACAATAACTTTGGGAACCTTAATAATTTAATAGCAATTGGCGGGGATTGGCTTTTTGGTAATGAAGAGAAATAATATAATACCTTTCTCGTTATAAGAATTGTTAAATTTGTATCTCCAATCCAAATTCGATTCCTTTTTGAATATCTCTGATAGATTCTAAACATGAGAATAAAAAGTTTGATACTTACATATCAATTTCTTAAATTACTATAAACATATAAAAAGAAGAGGATAGCTCATTAGATATGCTATCCTCTTCTTTCTTCAATTATTTTAAAACTTCGTTATTCAATTTTCTCTATCTTTATCAATTGTTATCTTCTGAATGTGAAGAGGTAATAACCTTCCAAGGACAATCTAGTATTTTCATTCACTTCGTTTTATCAATCAACTCTATATATTGTGAATCTCCATATCCTACTGTCGGGAAAACCTCGAATAACCGCTTAAGCAATTCGGATGTAGGTAAATGTTTATTTTTTGAAATGTATTTTATGACCCTATTATTTTCTGTCTGCATTTCTAAAAATAACTCTATTGCCTGGTACATCACTGGAAGTAGTTCATTTGTTGGCTTCCTATGATTGACCAATACTTCCTTATAGACTGAATAATAGCTACCTAAAGTAAGCTCTGTTTGGCTCACTTTAAATTCATCCTCTCTAAAGCTATTTAAAAAAACTTTACCATTATACTGAGACTGTTCAAGATAGGCAAGGATAGTTAGAAGATTCATCTGACAAAACATATCTTCCCCAAACCATAAAACAATATAGTTATAGTTTTTCTCGAAAAGATTACTTAAGGGCTTTATTACCTTGTTCCTGTAATTTTCTTCAGACTCATCATGTCCTGCCGCTCTTGTTTGAATAAACGCATGGTCGAAAATAGATGTCGTAGTCGCATTTACACACATTGCTTCATTGAACGGTATATAATCAGAATCTCCCATAAGCTTTTTATTTTTAAATTCCTCATACATTACTTGACCGTTTAATATGTTCAGTACATCTTGGTCAAACAATTCTTGCTTCCTATTTTTTAATTGTTCAACCTCAGTTTCTCTAAATATATTCATTCTAAAACCACCCTCACCTTGATTAATAGTGAGCTTAGCAAATGATTGAACAGGCATTTGATTGAGTTGAAATTCTCTTGGACTAACACCAAAAACTGTTTTAAAAGCCCTACTATAGGCTTCTTGTGATGAATAACTATAATCAAAGGCAATATCAATTATCTTCCGATTATTTGCTAAATCTTCTGTAGATAAATACAACCTTCTAAGAAGAATGTAGCGTCTAATGCTTATACCTGTTGCCTGATGAAATTTAAAAGAACAATAATAAGGGGAATATCCCATATAACTAGCTAAGCCCTCTAGCGAAAATTCATTTTTTAAATTTTCTTCTATCCAATCAATTATCCGCTGAATATATTCATTCATTTGCCTCACTCCTGGATAAAATTATAGATTACATCGATTTTATTTTTTTGATAGTTGTTGTACTGTAACAAAATACTGTTCCATTTTCCCCGCATTTAGCTTTACTTCCAATGATGGACATGCTACTGCAAGTACAATTTTTCTCCATTAGAAAACTAGGCGGCATCGATAAGTAAAATATAAAGTGATCCGAAGCTTAGGGTCTCCCATAACATTAGTGTCCAGAAAGTCACCTTTCTGCAACATAGCAGAATTATGTCCCCGTGCCTCCTTGGAGATTATTCTGGAGTTTCATAAATCCTGGCGGGTTTGAATACAATTTAATAGAGCTACGGACCCAGTATCAAAGGCTTAAAGAATAAAATATTTATAATAAAGGGGGAAACCAATGTCAACTGCAAGTCTGTATCGTTTTTCCGGCATTATATTATTGATAAGTGTTGGACTAAACCTTGTTGCATCAATTTGGCCATTTCTCGTTGACACCAGCCTTAATGCCCCAATGAGTGAACTTCAAAGCCCACAGTGGGCGACCTTTTACAGTTTGTCCTTCATTATATTTGTGCTGCTTCTAATCGGGCTCCCTGCGATGTATTTGCGTCAATCGGGAGAACGTGGGGGCAAAATGGGGCTAATTGGTTTGTTTCTTTATCTAGTTGGTATCTTTTTAAAAATGGCAACGATTGCGTTCTTCGTTTCAGTTATTCCTCTACTGGCGAAACAATCACCGGAGGTTATCGACCCAATCTATGAATCTAACTTTGCAATTTTTCCGCTCGGCGGAATGCTGCTTTGCCTCATCGGGTTCATTCTTCTAGGAAGCGCGGTTATTCGGGCAAAAGTATATCCAACATTTGTAGGTGTACTGATTATCGTTTCCGCTCTTTTCGATGTCGCGCAGGTCGCCTTCCAAGACGGAACATCCTTTGCCATTGTCAACTTGTTGTTCTCCATTTCAATTGCACTAGCACTCGGTTCAGTCGGAAAAAGTTTGGCGTCCGGACAAAAACTAGCCGGTTAAAGAACCATGAACTCCTGACAAGCATTCACGCACTTAAAATTTCGTTCCGCTGATAAAACAGCGCCTGTCACTCCCAACGTCGAGGATATCGACAAAAAGCGGGTGGTGACAGGCATTTATTTTATGAAAAAAATGCCTCTATTTATGGTAAGGTTCACCGTAACATATCCATAAAAGTAGGGTTCTAATTTCCTTTATACCATCAATATCTCCCGAATATCCTCTTCTGTCAGAGTCGATAGCGACTTCTCTTCAGAATCGATCACTTCTTCAATTAAATGGCGTTTTTGTTCCTGTAGCTCATTCATTTTTTCTTCGATTGTTCCTCTAGCGACAAGCTTAATAACCTCTACTACGTTTTTCTGACCGATACGATGGGCTCTGTCAGCTGCTTGTTCCTCGACGGCTGGGTTCCACCAAGAGTCGTATAGGATCACGGTATCGGCACCTGTCAAATTAAGGCCTGTACCGCCCGCTTTCAAGGAGATGAGGAAGAGATGGCGTTCTCCTGCATTGAATCGATTAGAGATGTTCAATCTTTCTTCGGATGGAGTTTGTCCGTCAAGATAGAAAAAAGGCATGCCTTGAAACGCTAACTCTCTCCCGATGATCTGAAGCATTTTTGTAAACTGTGAGAAGATTAATACCCTTCTTCCTGAAAGCTGAGATTCTTTTATGATTTGCATAAGTTGTTCCAATTTAGCTGAGCTTCCATTATAGCCGTCTACAAACAATGCAGGATGACAGCAAATCTGCCGAAGCCGAGTCAAACCTGCCAGAATTTTAATTCGATTTTTCCGGAGTGTATCCTTATCTAAATGTTTCAGCGTCTCGTGTTTAAGCTTGGCCAAGTAGGCAGCATACAGCTTCTTTTGATCCGGAAGCAACTCAACTGTCTCTCTCGACTCGATTTTCTCAGGAAGCTCTGAAAGCACATCCTCTTTCATTCTCCGAAGCAGAAACGGACGAATTCGCCGAGCAATTTTTTTCTTCGTGAGTTGACTGTATTCCTGTAAACCTTGAAAAAGCTCTGGAAATACAATATGAAAAATAGACCACAGCTCTTCTAGTGCATTTTCAACAGGTGTTCCCGTTAGTGCAAAACGATGATCCGCTTGAATTTTCTTCACTGATCTCGCAGTCTGGGTTGTTGGATTTTTAAAGGCTTGAGCCTCGTCAAAAAATACAGTATGAAAAGCTTGTTTCTCAAACCACATAATGTCCTTCCGCAAAAGGGTATACGAGGTGATGATAACGTCATTTTCTACCGCATCACTCTGTACATTCACTCTCTCTTTTTTATCGCCGTCTATAATAACGGCTTGTACATCTGGAGTGAATTTCATGAATTCACTATACCAGTTATACATAAGTGAAGATGGGCAAACAATGAGTACTGGATGTTTCCTTGTACGGATCTGAGAGATTTCTGACTGGATGAACGTGATGCTTTGAAGCGTTTTGCCTAATCCCATATCGTCTGCGAGAATTCCTCCAAAGCCATATTTTGCAATGGTTTTCATCCATTTGAAGCCGTTCTTTTGGTATTCCCGCAGCACAGATTGTAAGCTTACTGGTACCTCGTACTCGATTTTTTCTAGATTATAGATGTTATCTAAAAACTGACGAAATGATTTTTCCAGCTCGAAAATATGATCATCACTTACAGAATCAAGTAGCTGAAGTCCTCGGACGATGGGAACATTCAAGCCACTTTCCAAATCCTCCGGTTGTGTCGGAATTTCCGTCAAAAATCGATTGACTTCCTCAAACTCCCTTGTTGTAAGAGAAAGCAGTGATCCGTTCGGCAGACGATAATATTTTCGTTTTTCCTCTAATGCCAATAGAATTTCACGTATATGTTTCTCAAAAATCCCATCCATTTCAAACTTGAATTCAAGCCAATTTGTCCGCTCCTTACTGACCTTCACCCTTATTCGAGGGCGAGGATTTTCTCTGAAGATGCGGTTTCTCACTGCAGTCGTTGCATATAGCTGTACAAGCTTATTCATTTTCGGGACGATTTGGTACAAAAACTCGAATTCCAACTCCTCGTTATGCAAAAAATAGCCACTTTCTGTCTTAGCAAACGAGCTTTCCTCCATAATCTGTAAAATCAAGTTCTCCTTTTCTACATCCCTGATAAGGATAGAATTCGCTTGAAATTCACGATTTTCTAACGGGTTAATGACAATATTTCCATAGTGAAACTCTATTCCCGCAAGAAGCCGATTTTTCAAACGATCCAAGTAGAGCTTGGCTACGAGAGGGGTCTCTTCAAGCATTTTAGTAATAGCAGCAGGAAGATGAACATCGCCTAGTTTTTTCAAACCAGGTATCACTTTTTCGATGAACACATGTAGTTGCTTCTGAGGAACGGAAAACTGATTTGTCCCTGAACCATCTAGCATCTGTTTTATTTCAATTAATCGGTTGAAGTCCTCATTTTCCAGCCGGATGAATTTTCCTTCAGACAACACATATCTATATGAATTTAAGACTTGTAACTGATCCAGACCATTAACACTAAGCTTGTAGCCACCTCCCTCATCAATGAAGTTAAATTGTAAGGGAAGCTGTTCTTTCGATAAGTGAATTCTTTCAAACGAATTCCCCTTGTACTCTAACCTTACCGAAGGTGCTTTTGTTAGTAAAAGCATAAGCCGTTCCCAGGAAGATGGCGGAATGAGCATAGTATGTTGGTGAGATGTGTAAGCTGTGTTGTCTTGATGTGTCTGAAAATAAACAGCTTCATCGTCCATCACATGAATGAGCTGTTGAATGACATCATCGGTTTCCTTTTGAAAGCAATGCAAAAGCGGATCATAAGTGAAAGAGGAGGAAAGCACACTTGTACCGCCTTTTTTCACATGAGCCAGGAATTCGCGGATACTTTTGATTTTATTCGAATCTATCATCGCTTCAATTCCGAGCATATCCATTCCGTTTTCAATCGGGATGGTTCTACAAATAAATTCTAAATCAATGACTTTTCTTTTTTCAAAATGAAGCTGGTGCCTGCTCGATCGTATTGGATTTTCATTGAAAATGGTCATCAAACCATCTGTCAACGCTTGATTATCATTAACGCTTTTATTTGGAGTGATTCCTTGTCGTTGATGTTCATAAATCGCCAGTAAAACGGCGGCGATATGCTGACAATCCCATTTATACGAAGCTAGTGTCGGGCAGCTGCATGTCGAATGAAATCCCCCATCCGGACTCTTCTTGATTGTCACATAGGAATCCTCTTTCCCTTTAACGACCGCATCACATCTATCAGAACTGTAATTTTCAAATATAACTTTATTTGAACGATAAAAGGAGTCTCCTCTTTTGAAGGAGACAGTCCCACATTTTTCTTGAATAATCTTGTGATTGATTGCGATATCCAAAGAACGTACTCCTTCCTCTGGAAATTCTAACTATGAAGATTTTATCATATTTTTGGATGGTTTTTCTTTATGATAACGCTTTGCTGTTTTACCAGAGAGAGCAATATAGAAAAATTCAAAGAAACGGCTCGTAAAAGTGAACTAATTGTCAGTGTCAGGAACTCCTTCTATTTCCTGACTACAAACCTCCAAAGTTCTTCAATTAGAAAAAAAGGTAACTCCAATTTCCAAGCAATCGACCACCCTCATAAGGAGAGTTGAACAAATAAACTCTTCTTTTTTAACAGAAGGTTAATAGAACCTTTACAGCAAAACAACTGAACATTAACTTTCCCTTGCTATACTAAATTCCTATTAAAAAGGTATGTAAGGAGAATTAAAATGACCATTACGTTGAAAAATGTTTCGATGAAATTTTCACATACAACAGCAGTGAATCAGTTATCTGTCACGATTCCTAAAGGAGAACTGGTTTCTATATTAGGACCTAGTGGTTGCGGAAAAAGCACTACATTATTTATGCTCGCTGGACTTTATGAACCAACGGATGGATCCATTTTATTCAATGGGAAAGACGTCACAAAATTGACCCCAGAAAAGCGAGGTATTGGGATGGTCTTCCAAAACTACGCTTTATATCCTCATATGACCGTTTTACAAAATATTATGTTTCCTTTAAAAATGCATAAAGTGAAAAAAGCAGATGCCAAAATCAAAGCAATTGAAATGGCGAAGCTTGTGGAAATTGATCACTTATTAGATCGAAAGCCAAGTATGTTGTCAGGTGGTCAGCAACAACGTGTTGCTATTGCACGTGCTTTAGTAAGAGAACCAGAGATTCTATTACTCGATGAGCCACTATCTAATTTAGATGCACGCTTACGTCTTACCATGCGTGAGGAGATTAGAAGAATTCAACAAGCATTAAAAATTACGACTGTTTTTGTTACGCATGACCAAGAAGAAGCCCTTAGTATTTCGGATCATGTTTTATTGATGAATCAAGGGGAGCTTATGCAATTTGATATTCCTGAAAATTTATATGATGAACCGAATCATCAATTTGTAGCTAGTTTTATAGGGTCGCCACCTATCAATTATTTTGAAGGGGAAATTATCGATCATGTATTAAAAACTCCTTTCGGATATGAAGTAACGGTCGAGGCACCTAATCAGCCAGTTCAAATTGCCGTTCGACCTGAAAATATCTATCTTTCTACTACTGGGCTAAACAAGAAAGTTCAATATGTAGAGCGCATAGGCAAAGATACGTTAGTGGTTGTTGGCTCAGAAGAAGAAAAAACTCGCTTTTTCCTCCAAAAAGGGGAGCAAGTTGATGTGGGTCAAGCTATATATGTTCAAGCAGACAAAGCAGCTATTCGAGTCTTTCAAAAAACGGGGGAAAGAATCTACTTAAAGGGGCAAATGAAAGATGAAATTCAAAGAATCAGTTAAGGCTATTCTGTACTTATTCCCTGCGTTACTCATTATCGGGGTTTTCGTCATTTATCCCATCATTAAATCATTATTAATGAGTTTTTATGCAGATTACGACTTTTTCAATGATGTCGTCCACCGTTATGGTTTTGATAACTTTATTTTTTTGTGGAATGATCCCGTCTTTCATAAAGCGTTGAAAAATACATTTATTTTCGTATTAGGAGTCGTACCCATTTCAATTATTTTGTCTTTATGGATTGCAATCATGCTTAATTCTATTACTTTGTTAAATAAGTTTTTCAGAGCCATCTATTTCATACCATTTGTTACAAGTGTTGTAGCAGTTTCTATCGTATGGCGTTGGATCTTTCACTCGAACTATGGAATTATGAACTACTTTCTAAGTTTCTTTGGAATTGAGCCAATCCAATGGCTAACGAGTACAGAATGGGCAATGCCTGCGCTGATCATTTTATCTATTTGGAAGGGATTAGGATATAACATTATTATTTTTCTAGCGGGTTTACAAACAATCGGCGATACGTATTACAACGCTGCAAGAATTGATGGTGCAAAGCGGTGGAATCGATTCATACATGTCACACTTCCACAGTTAGCACCTACGACATTTTTTGTATTCATTATCTCGATTATTAATTCGTTTAAAGTGTTCGATGAAATATATGCATTATTTGATGGAAAGGCTGGTCCATCTAATAGTGCGTTAACCGTTGTTTACTATGTATTTGATAAATTTTATGGTGAATGGAACTTTGGTGTGGCGTCTGCAGCGGCTTATGTACTTTTCCTCATCATCTTCATCATCACATTAATTCAATTTTATATTAACAAGAAAAAAATAACTTATTAAGGGAGAAAGAACATGAAAATCGACCCGCTTTCGAAGACATTTATATACGTCATGCTGGGAATCGGCAGCATTTTAATGCTCCTCCCTTTCATTTGGATGATTTCTACATCACTTAAAAGTGGTCATGAGGTCATGATTATGCCACCTATTTGGATTCCAGAAACTCTTCATTTTGATAACTATGCAAAAGCATTTGATAAAGCTCCTTTTGCGACTTATTTTATGAACTCAGTCATCGTGATGGTTTTAAGTACGTTAGGTGAAGTCATTACAACCATTTTAGCTGCTTATGCATTTAGTCGTTTGAACTTTTGGGGAAAAGATGTGCTGTTTGCAATATTAGTTGGAACAATGATGGTTCCAGGTGAAGTTTTACTCGTGCCTAACTTTGTTTTGCTTTCAAATTTAGGTTGGATTGACCACTATCAAGCAATAATTGTTCCTTGGACTGCAAGCATTTTTTCTATCTTTTTATTACGCCAGTTTTTCCTTAAGATTCCCAAAGAGTTAAATTACGCTGCCCGTGTAGATGGCTGTAACAATTTCAGATTTTTATGGTCCATTATGGTTCCAATTGCTAAGCCAGCGTTAATTACGATTATTTTACTGAAAGCAATTGGATCATGGAATGCGTTCCTATGGCCTTTGGTCGTAACAAACTCAAAAGAAATGAGAACTTTGCCTGTTGGTCTAACAAGCTTCACTACAGAAGCAGGAACGGTGTATGAGCTCCTTATGGCGGCATCAACGATGATTATTTTTCCAATGATTATTTTATTTATTTTCTTACAAAAACATATTATCAAGGGAATTGCGGGAGCAGGCATTAAAGGTTGAGATGTAGGACTTTTTGGGAGGTGTTGCTTAGCGATTTTGAAGTAAAAGATAACAATAAACTCAGACATGTTTCAGTACTTTATAAAACAACAAGGGAGAGTAAAGCATGAAAAGATTATCTTTATTGTTATTTGTAATGATGGTGAGTGTGTTCGTTGCCGCTTGTGGTAACGGTACGAATGAAAGCAATACTTCAAATAATAAAGCAACAGCAACAGAAAAAATTGGTACAACTGAAACAGCCACTGCGGAGCCGGTAGAGGTTGTATTCTGGCATGCCATGAGTGATACGCACGAAAAATGGCTAGAAGATGCTACTGCAAAATTCAATGCAGAACATAAAAACATTACAGTAAAATTAGTGAACCAAGGTAGCTACGGTGATTTGTCACAGAAATTACTGGCTGCTGCGAAAGCTAAAGCTTCACCGACAATTGCACAAGCTTATGCTGAGTGGATGACTGATTATAACCAAAACAATCTTGTAGTTGACTTAGCTCCAATGATTAAGGGGGAAAATGGATTCCCAGCAGACCAAAGCTATGAGGATATTAGCGAAGTTTTCCGTAACGACAATACGTTTGGAGATAAAATCTTAGGATTACCATTTAATAAATCATCACGCGTACTTTTTTACAACAAAAAGTATTTTGAAGACAACGGCTTAACACCTCCTACAACATGGGAAGAATTAGCAGCTTCTGCGAAAGCATTAACAAAAGAAATCGATGGTAAAAAAGTTGTTGGAATGGGCTTTGAAAACGGAATGGGTTCTGAATTTAGTATGTGGGTTGAACAAGCAGGTGGAGATTTTATAGATGAACAACAAGGAAAAGTTTTATTTAATTCGGATGCAGGATTAGATGCTTTAACCTTTATCAACGATATGCTAAAAGATGGATCTGCTCGTATGGCTGGCGAAGATGGTTACATGTCTGGTCCTTTCACGAGAGGCGACGTTGCGATGTATATTGGTTCAAGTGCAGGGATTGCATACGTAGCTAAAGATGCTGGAGATATGGAATGGTCAACAACTCCACTTCCTAAAGGCGTTAAACAGGCAGCTCCTTTCCAAGGAACCAATATTACGATGTTTGCCAATAGCACAGAAGCAGAGCAAGAAGCAGCATTTGAATACATGAAATATCTTATTACACCTGAAAACACAGTAGATTGGGCAAAAACAACAGGTTACCTTCCAGTCCGCACATCCGCTCAACAAGGTTCCGATTGGACGTCATTCATTGCAGAGAACGAGCCATATCAAGCTGGTAATACTCAATACGCTTATGGATTTATCGATGTTCGTTTACCTGGTTCTTTTGCAATGAAAAATGCGATGCAAGCAGAATTAGATAAAATGCTATATGAAAACGCAACGCCAGCAGAAACATTAGAAGCAATGGCTAAAAAAGGTCAAGAAGCTTTGGATCAAGCGAAATGATGATTGAAAAAACAATCGAAAATAGTGCTACTACCATCCAATTTTATGCTGGCTTAAAAACAATTGGAGGAACTATTTTTGAAATAAAGTATAAAGAAGAAAGATTTATAGCTGATTTCGGGATGGTTTTTCAAAACAAAGAGGGAGTCCAAGCACGCCCTCAATCGATGATTTCAGATTTACAAGCACTTGGTGTGATTCCCATGATTAGCGGTGTGTTGAAATCCGATGAGGTTGATAAAAATGCGACTATTGCAATCTCACATTTACATCTAGATCATATGGGGCTGTTACAGTATGTACATCCAGATGTACCAATCATCATGAGTGAGGAAAGCAAAACATTGTATGAGCATTTGCATACAATTGAGGAAGAACCGAATGTAAATGTAGGACAACAAGTAAAAAGTGTACCTTTTCATCAGCCTTTTCAAGTATCCCAACATATACAAATAGAGTTCTTCCCAGTTAATCACGATGTTTTGGGTGCCAGTGCAATAAAGATTACAACTCCAGATACTAAGATTGTTTACACTGGTGATATCCGTCTCCATGAAAAAGATGTAGATACGGCAAATTTGCCTAAGATTGCGGGATCTCCTGACGTATTAATCATTGAGACAACGAATGTGCAAGAGGAATTTCTCGATGTTAATCCCTTCATTCCAAGTGAAGCGGATGCGTTAATACCAGCTTTACTGGAGATTGAGTCTCCAATTATTTTTAATATTTATCATCGAAATGTGAAACGTTTGGAAATATTAATCGAGGCAGCAAGACAAAAAGAAAAAATGATTGTGTTCGAACCTGAAACGGCTTATTTAATCGAGTCATTCAACTTGGATGCACCACATGTACGATATTTAATAGATGGACAAGATACTTCAAAGATTGCCAATCAAATACAGAGGATACAGCCAATCACCTTAGATGAAGTACGTGACCGTTTTTCCTCTGTATGGTTTCAATCTTCCTACCATCTCATTAACACCTTATTAGAATTACCTGTAGAAGGTGCAACGTATGTTCACTCTAACGGTGTACCGTTAGGAAGCTTTGACCCTATGTATGCCGATTTATTGGAACGGATTCAAACGCTAGGCATGGAGTTCGTAGTACTTGGTGTTTCTGGTCATGCAGCAGCTGAACAAATTAAATGGATGGCGGATGCTCTGCAAGCGAAGGTCACCATTCCATTACACGGTTTCACACCTGAATTGCTGAAAGGGCCATATCAAACGTTCTTACCTGAAAAAAATAAAATATACCCTATCTCATCCCTACTACAAGGGATGAAATAATTGTGGACTCCGCTTCATTTTGAAGCGGGGTTTTTTCAAAAGAAAAGAGCTTGTGCTTTTCTTAATTTATAGCGATTTACAAAGCCGGCCCTTGTTTCCTAATAAACTTTATTTAATCTGTACACTGAGTTTACAAAGCTTTAATATTCAGGTGTTATGATTGGCTTACCAACGAATGAGGAGGCGGTATGAATGGATGTGCATGCAATATTTATTGACATGGATGGTACACTACTAAGTGCCTCAAACAAGATTTCTCAACGAAATATTCAAGCCCTTTATAGGCTTATTAATCAGGGAGTCAAGGTTTTTCTAGCGACTGGCCGACATTATGAAATAATTTACGAACTCCTATGATCTGTTTGAATGGTGCAGCTATTCACGATGCAGAGACAGGAATTGCTATACAAACGAAAACCCTCCGACTGAACGAGGAACGATTCCACCATCTGACAGCTGAAAATCCTTGTAATGTTATTATTCATACAGCAAATGGGGTTTATTGTAAGGAAACAAATGAAGAAATAGATTATTGGACAACAGTTGGTAAAATTCCGCCACAGTATATTGGAGATTTAAGACAGGCAAATTACCAAGATGTTCTTAAATATAGTGTTCGAACTGGTGTACCAAATCCTGAATTATCCATTTTGTTTAAAAAGGAAGCAGAAGTCATCAATTGGGATGACGGGTTTGAAATGGTTGCCCCTAATGTCTCCAAATGGTCTGCTATAAAAAGCTTACTACAGGCATTTCGAATAAATCCACATGAAGTCGCAGCCATTGGAGACGGACCAAATGATATAGAGATGCTTCGTAATGTTGGTATTGGAGTGGCAATGGGCAACGCTAGCGAAGAGGTTAAAGCAGCAGCTAATTTTATTACAGGACACCACGAAAATGATGGATTAGCTGAGTTTATTGAAGGTTATCTACTTAAATCATTTGAGCCATATGTGGTTTAGGATATATTTTTTGTAGTAAAAAAGAATCAAAAAAAGGAAGAAAAGGTTCTGTGTCGTGCACTCCATTTACAACATGACACAGAACTTCCATGTTCTTCAATTAGAAAAATACTTATCATACGGTAATTCGAACTTCCAAGGCCCCCTTATGATCACTTCCGGCTCCGTTAGTGTTATTTTCACCTTTTTACTATTCGGTTTAATATCAAACTCGAGATACTCTAACTCTTTCGTTTGTTCATTAATTTTAGCCATATGACTCATTGAATCAATCCTAAAGTTATGCAAGGATTTTGAAGTTTGCTCATTGTAATTTAGATTTACATAGAGTCTTAGCTGATCATCGTTTATTCGTTCTAGCTTTGTAATCGTAGCAGGAAAACCTGCTATTTCGAAAGATTTTTCAACATCTATCACGCCATGAGAAGGAATATCTAGCGAAAGCTTAACCTTATCATCATACGTTACATTAATTTCAGGAATGGTCATGTTATACGTTTTGCCATCACTTCCTGATAAATCAAAATAAAATTCACGCACAGGGTTAGAAAGTCCCCAATCATACTGGATGGGGTATACTTTGCCTGCCACATCGGCTACATATAACCTTTTATCCTCATGAACACCATCGATCCCAAAATCTATTATTTTTAAATCCTTTGGTTGCTGAGATACTAAAGCAACTCTTGCCAGCCCATCCATCTTATTAGCAATAGCAGTAATGGTCACTCCGTTAACTGCCGCAGTTCCACCCATATCCTGATAACGATCAAATGATTTTGCTTTATTTAAGGTAAGTGGAATAACTATTTCTGGATTCTCTGCTATTATAAGTTTCATTTGACCTTTTAGATCCAACTTTCCTTCATGCCAATAGGATCCAGTCCATTTTCCATTACTTCCCCATACCATTTGGGAAGATTTTATTGTATATTCCTCCCCTTTTCCATTCACTAATTTTACACTTTGATATTTTTCTACATTTGTCCCATTCATCGTAATGTATGTCATTTCATCATCGACTACCATACCCGTTACAACAAGTGATCCTCCGTCCACTTCGGTTGATATGGGCTGATCTAACACATATCTTTCCTGTGGGGCATCATCTTCAACGACCGTGCCTATTCCCGGTATATACTGCAGAGCTTTTTGAATGGTAGCTAATACTTGCGTGTTGAAAACAGCTGATGATAGTATAATTACAACTAAAACCGATGCTGCGAGGATTCTTCTATTCGCCCATTTTTTTACTATTCTCTTATTTCCTTTATACTCCGACAATGCTTGTTGAATTCCCATTTTACTTCTTCGATGGAGCTCTAGAGGAATCTGGATTTCTTCAATTTCTCTTTTAATTTCATTGCTCATTCATATCACCCGCCTCTAATAGGATCCGAAGCTTTTTCAAAGCCCTATAAAGAATTGTTTTTCCCGTACCGAGTGGAATACCTAAGATTTTCGCAATCTCCTTTATGGTGTAATCATGGTAATACCTTAAAATAATGACACCTTTTTCATCCTCATCTAACGAATAAATCAAGTCTTTTAATGATAACGAGAGTGAAATATCTTGATTTTCACCTTTTGTTAGGAACTCATCAAACTCGGGATTTAATTGAATTACTTTCTTTCGTTTTCTCAATACATCGATCGAACAACTGATGGCAATTTTTATAAGCCAAGTTTTGAAATATCTAGGTTCTTTTAATTGATGAATAGATTTAAAGGATCGATATGCGGTTTCCTGAACGACATCTAAAGCATCTTCTTGATTTTTTAAGTACACATAGGCTGTCCGATAGATGTCTTCTTCAAATTTCTGAAACAAGCATAAATATGCTTGATCATCGCCAAGCTGGGCTTTTTTTACCAAATTAATAATTTTACTCACCTCTTGAACTTGCTCCATACTAATTAGACGCACAGCTTAGTCATTTGGCTTTAAACAATTAAATTTTGTATCGGACGGCGTATTCAAAAAATAAAGCCATAGGGAAATTCCCTTGGCTTATGTTCCATTTCATCATCTGTATTTCCCTCATTTTTTCGCGACTCACTTGCAATAGCTATTTATATATCTTGTTTTTTACAAAATCAGTAAATTCAGTAACACTATTAAACAAGGCATTAGCCTCTATAGAAAATTGCTCTGTTTGATAATCTGGCAGCCATTGAACACCAACAGTAAATACATTTGCCTGAACTCCAGCTTGTATATCAGCATCACTATCTCCAATAAACATAGCTTCACTACAATCCACATCTAAAATGGATAAAGCCTTCATGACGCCTTCTGGATGAGGCTTTGGCTTAATTACATCATCCCCGGTAATAACGACATCGAATATATTTTCCATTTGAAGAGCTTTTAAGGAAATATCTAAACTTCTTCTTGCTTTTCCAGTCACAATCCCTAACTTCATTCCCTTGCCTCTTAAATACTCTAGTAATCCATTAATCTCTTTATTTGGATTTACTAATTCGGTATGATGTTCGGTGTATGCTTCATAGTACAATTCAATAGCCTGTTCTTTATTACTGTTTAACAGATTTTCTTGTATGATACCTGTTTCAGAAGGTCCAAACATCGTTTTGATTTCATTAGAAGTAAGTTCTTTTTTATCAAACTCTTTAAAAACCTTTTGAAAAGCAACGTAACAAATCGGTAAAGTATTCGCTAAAGTTCCATCAAAATCGAAAATAAATGCTTTAATAATAAACACTCCTTTTATTAGTTGATGTTCGTTAAATTTAACATGATTACATTAGGAGTTTCATAAAAACATGGAAAATCATAATTCTCCAATTCTCATATATATTATACCAAAGTATTTTTCAGTATTTTACAACGACATACGTCCAACGTCCCTTACAATTATTAAATCAATTTTTTTTGATTTAGTGATTGACATTAGAAAATTATGGGTATATTATAAATATATCAAATTTATTTGATTAAAGAGGTGAAATCAAATTGGAGATACAAGTTCCTATACACGACGTCTCTAAAGACAAAATATTTGAAACGTATGAACTAAAGTTTAAAGCAATCGCCGATAAAAAAAGACTTCAAATCATGAACTTCTTAACTGAAAGAGGTGAAATGTGTGTTTGTGATCTTGCTCCTTTAATGGATATGACTCAATCCAAATTATCGTATCATCTAAAAATATTGTTAGATGCAAATATTATTACTAAAAGAACGGAAGGTACTTGGAGTCATTACAAGTTAAATGAGTCAGAGATTAATCATTTATTATCCGAGCAGCTATGTTGTCTCTTCCGTCCGAACTGCTGCTAAAGTTTTTTTAACTTATTAATCAATTTTTTTTGATTAATATATCAAAATAATTTGATGAAGGCGAGGTATTATGATGTACGAATATGAATTCATGGCTGAAATGAGAAAAAAGGAAATTGAAAAATGGGCAAGGGAGGCTTGGAAATACCAAGATATCCATAAAAGAAGTTATTTGAAGTCTTTATTCACAAGATTTAGCAAAGAAAAAGCTATTCCAACCAAGGAGTGCAACTGTGCCTGCGTATGCTGAATAAGCTCCCAGAACTTGTTTAGCAAAAATCAATTTTTAAAAAAGAACTCGTTTTAATGTTTGTCTTATCTGTTATAACAATGTCGACCGTTTCAGGTTTTATTTTCCTTATATAAATACTTTTGGAAGGTGATCTTTCATGTTTAATCTCTTCAAGAAAAATGTTGAAAATTCTAACTGTTGTAACTTGAAAATCGAGGAAGTTATAGAAAAGGATGATTGTTGTATTCCAAAACAAGATTACTGTTCTGAGGAAGTTGGCAAGGAGTGCTGTTAATGCCAGTCAATCATGGGGGAACGTTAAAAAAAGAATATTTTCTGTCCTATATTAAATTAGTGATGAACTTTCGAAATTGTAATGTTTCAGAGGCTAAATCACTGACGTTTGAACTATTTTTCAAAAAGGACAAAAATGCTTTCGGTAACGAGACATATATGAACTTTTTAAATGCTGTTGACGATTTAAAATAAAGGGGCAGTGTTTTATAAAAAAGATTGCCTCTTAAATATTATCCATAAAAATGAGGGGGGAATTTTTATGAATTTTACTGAGATAACCTTATTATCAAACAAAATAAATGATATGAGGGATTTCTATAAATATATCCTTATGCTTCATATTATAAAAGAAGATTCAAATACATTTACAGTACAAATAGGTTCAACAGCTGTTACTTTCCAGGAATCGAAGTCATATTCAAATCCATATTATCATTTCGCTATAAATATACCTGAGAACAAAATGGAAGAGGCCAAGTCCTGGATTAAATCAAAAGTTACTTTAAATACGGAGCAAGATTCTGATGAAGTGTTTTTCGAAAGTTGGAACTCCCATGCTATCTATTTTGAAGATCCTTCTGGAAATATAATAGAATTTATTGCTCGTCATAATCTGAAAAATGGAGTAGAGCATCATTTCTCTTCCGAAGATTTACTTAATATTAGTGAAATTGGAATCGTCGTTGATGAAGTGATTCCTTTTGTAAGGAAATTAAATGAAATGGGCATCCCTAATTGGAAAGAAGATAGCGAAGGGTTGACCCCAGTAGGAGATGAAATAGGTCTTTTTATTACGGTAAAGAGTGGTCGGCGTTGGCTTTTCTCACATAAAGCAGCAAAGTTCTACCCTATTGAAGTATCCATTGAGGGTGTTGGAAAATTGTCGTTCCATCACAACGATGATAAAGTATTAATAAAAAATGTCTAATCTTCCACAAACGACTGCGATTCTGGAAAATCAAAGGTAGATTTTTTCAAATAAATAGCTGATGCAAAAAAGCCAAGAGATTTTCTTGGCTTTTTCTCTACTTCCCAGTTTCAGAGAATGTTTTAATACGATCTCCAATTTCATCACGTACACGTTGGAAGAAAGCCCATTTTTCTTCTTCTGTGCCTTCCGCCTTTGCCGGGTCATCAAAACCCCAGTGATCACGTTTTACATGAGGTGGAGTCGTAGGGCAATGTTCATCTGCATGACCACATAAAGTAACAACTAGCTCTGAGCTATTTAGTATTTGTGAATCTATTACATCGGATGTCTGGTCCGAAATATCAATTCCAATTTCCTTCATCGCTTTTACTGCGTTAGGATTTAACCCATGAGCTTCAAGACCTGCGCTTTTTACATCCCACTCATCTTTATTCAAAAGTTGTTTTGCCCATCCTTCTGCCATCTGGCTTCGGCAGGAATTACCTGTGCATAGAAAATAGATTAGTTTTTTTGACATGTTACGTGCTCCTTATTATGAAATAATGATTAGCCATATATAGAGACCAACCAATGTAATGAACAGAGTAGGGAGTGTTAAAATGATCCCTGTTTTAAAATAAGTGCCCCAAGATATCTTCACACCTTTTAAAGAAAGAACGTGTAACCATAACAGTGTTGCAAGTGAACCGATTGGTGTAATTTTCGGTCCCAAATCTGAACCGATTATATTGGCATAAATCAGGGCTTCTCTTATGTTTCCTGACGTATTCGTGTCTGCAATCGCAAGCGCGTCAATCATTACAGTAGGCATATTATTCATAACGGAAGAAAGGATGGCAGCGATAAAGCCCATTCCTATCGTTGCTGCAAATAATCCATGTTCAGCTGTCCAGTTAATAAGATCGGAAAGAACATTAGTAAGACCAACATTCCTCAATCCATATACCACCACATACATCCCTATTGAAAAGAAAACAATGTTCCACGGCGCATTTTTTATAATTGTTCTTGTATGGACCGCCTGACTTTTTCTAGCCATCAACAAGAAGAAGATGGCAACAATACCTGCAATAATGGATACGGGAATACTCCAAAATTCACTTAATATGTAACCAGCAAGTAGAACCGCAAGAACAACCCAGGATAATCGAAACATTTTCTCGTCCCGTAATACATCAGTTGGTTTCTTTAAATGTTGTAAATTGTATTGTCGGGGGATGTTTTTCCTAAAGTAAAGATATAGAACGAGTATACTTGCCAGTAAGGAGAACAGGTTTGGAATAATCATCCTCGAAGCAAACTCATTAAATCCAATGCCAAACATGTCTGCCGACACGATGTTGACCAAATTACTTACTACTAACGGTAAAGAAGTAGTGTCGGCAATAAAGCCACTGGCAATGATAAAAGGGAAGATCATCTTTTCCTTAAAATTAAGGTTTCGAACCATTGCAAGGACAATTGGTGTAAGTATAAGGGCGGCACCGTCATTTGCAAACAAGGCAGCGACAAGGGCGCCAAGAATACAAATGTAAATAAACATTTTTATTCCGTTTCCTTTTGCGGTTCGTGCCATATGTAAAGCAGCCCATTCAAAAAATCCAATTTCATCGAGAATTAACGAAATGATAATAATGGCAATAAAAGAAAAGGTCGCATTCCAAACGATCTGTGTAACTTCCATTACGTCGCTAAGATCGACTACTCCTACGATGAGTGCTAGGATTGCTCCACCGCACGCTGACCACCCAATCGATAGATTCTTTGGTTGCCAAATGACTAGCGTAAGGGTAATCAAAAATATCAATGATGCAATCAGTGTTAAAACCAACTAGTATTCCTCCAATTAATTACATGAAATTCTTAAGCCTTGCTTCTCTAGTTCTTTCAATTTGTACTCCTGATCTGGAAGGTGTTCTAGGATCTCCTGAACTAGTGAATAATATTCACTCGCTTTATTTAGTGAGTAAAAAATCCATTGTCCCCTTCTCGTTTCACTGACAAGTCCAGCATCTTTCAATTTACGAAGGTGCTGGCTAACTGCCGGCTGGCTTGTATTGAACAAAGCCACCAATTCGCAAACGCAACAATCATGATTGTCTAGCAGTTTAACGATAGTCAATCGTGTATTGTCACCTAACAATTTCAAAATGACAGCCGTTTCTTCGATTCCAACTGTTGATGTGGCCAATTATAATACCTCCTGTTTTATCAATATATAAGTATATACTAATATGATTATATGAACAATAAAAAGGGTGCCTGTGTTCCGAGCCCTATGATCGCTCTATAAATGAGTATTTTATAACACAGTTCACTTAGATATTTTTACCATAAAAATAAAGGGCTTCTTATATAATGAGAAGCCCTTTTTTACACATTATTTTATTATCTTAATATGCTTTTTTTACCCTACCTGAACGGCTACTTGTTCACTTAACCCAAGCGCCTTCGCTGTAGAATCATGAATTTCTTGGAAAAGCTCTGGGTTTTCAGTTAGTGACACGCCGTAAGAAGGAATCATTTCCTTAATTTTAGGTTTCCACTCGTTCATATATTGCGGGAAGCATTTTTCCATTACTTCAAGCATGACGTGAACGGCAGTGGATGCTCCTGGTGAAGCACCAAGCAATGCAGCGACTGAACCATCTCCAGCCGTAACTACTTCCGTACCAAATTGTAGAGTTCCTCTACCAGATTCTGTGTCTTTGATGACTTGTACACGTTGACCAGCTACTACAATATCCCAATCCTCGCTTTTGGCGTTTGGAATAAATTCGCGTAATTCTTCGATGCGTTTTTCATGTGATAACAACACTTGCTGAATTAAGTACTTGGTTAAAGCCATCTCTTTCACGCCTGCTGCCAGCATCGTGAGGATGTTAGATGGTTTTATTGAAACGATTAAGTCAAGATACGAGCCTGTCTTTAGGAACTTTGGCGAGAAGCCGGCAAACGGTCCAAATAGCAATGATTTTTTATTGTCGATATATCTTGTGTCAAGATGCGGAACAGACATTGGAGGAGCACCAACCTTCGCTTTTCCATACACTTTGGCATGGTGCTGCTCTGCAATCTCCGGATTGTTGCAGACCAAAAACAGTCCACTTACTGGGAAACCACCAATATGTTTTGACTCAGGAATACCAGTTTTTTGCAGTAAAGGAAGACTTCCGCCCCCAGCACCGATAAAGAGGAACTTTGCAGTATGATACTCAATTTTACCGCTATCGATATCCTGCACTTTCACTTCCCACAAACCGTCGTCCGTACGTTTTATATTTTTAATATTATGCTTGTAGTTAACTTCGACGTTTTGACTCTTTAGGTGTTCAATCAACATACGCGTTAAAGCACCAAAGTTAACATCCGTGCCTGAATCGATTTTCGTAGCCGCAATCGGTTCATTCGTTGAACGGCCTTCCATGATTAGCGGAATCCAATCCTTCAGTTTTTCAGGATCATCGGAAAATTCCATTCCTTGAAACAAAGGATTATTTGATAGAGCATCGAACCGTTTTTTCAAAAACGCTACATTCTCTTCTCCTTCCACTAGACTCATATGAGGGATTGGCATGATAAAGTCATGTGGATTGCTGATCAAATTGCTGTTAACAAGATAAGACCAAAACTGCCTTGAAAGCTGGAACTGTTCATTCACTTTAATCGCTTTCGTGATATCTATCGATCCGTCCGATTTTTGGGGAGTATAGTTAAGCTCACACAGTGCAGCGTGGCCCGTACCCGCATTATTCCATTCGTTAGAGCTTTCTTCTCCTGGACTTTCGAGCTTCTCAAACACTTTAATTTCCCAATCCGGTGCTAGTTCTTTCAAAAGAGTCCCCAAGGTTGCACTCATGATGCCAGCACCAATTAAGATAACGTCTGTTTTCGTTTGTTTGTTACTCATGTCTCTCTTCCTTACTAACCTAATATTTTTAAGAAGGAAATAGGCAATCTATTTCCTACCTTTTTTGTATGAATTGTAATCTTATATTATTATAGTGTACCACTATTAAATATAGATTAAAATAATTACTCTAATAAAATAGTCATAAATCTATGTAAATATTGGTAAAAAGTGGTTAGTTCGTACACAACTCTAGAAGGATAAAACTTCTATAAAATTAAACAGCCCTTTGCTTATTTGCATCGGGCTGTCCACGAGTTAATATTCGTACTTTTCATTCTCTATGATTGTATAGCCTTTTCCATTTTCAATCGCAATCATCAAGAAATCATTTTTCACAAAGTCCTCACTGAACTCAACGTTTTGTTTATAAATACTATCCTGTTTGCTGCTATCTTTAAAGACTCCTATATAAAGTGCATTTTCATTAAAAACCTGCTTTATCAGAGTAGTTTCTTCGTTTTCCTTGTTAAATACCTGACTCGCATATCCACTTCCAGAAGGAACATACTCGAATACCATTGTTTCTTTGCCATCTACTGAAAAACTAGCTTGCAGCGATTCCGTTTTCGTATCGTATTCACCCGAAATAATCATATTTTGAATTTCCTCTTCTTCTGATTTCATTTCCAGGTTGAACGTGCAAATATCACCTTTCAATTCAACGTGACCCTTACTATCTTGGTTCATCAGTGGCCCTTCCCAAACATTTTGTCCTGATTTAGGTACGTTAGACAACGAAGCTAATGGCGCCAAGGGAATATCTGTGCTGAACAAGCCCATCAAGGTGATAGAGACCATTGGATTTTGTACTGATATGGTATCCATCATTGTGTCCAACATTTCATATGCTTTTCGTTTAACCTCCAAATATTTTGTCATTCCATCAGCCACAGGCGGGATAGCTAAATCTGCAGGTTCATCTTTCTTTGGAGGAGTTGTTTCATCGTCCTTTTTTGGAGGTGTTTCTTTTTCTTCTTCTTTACTAACAGGATCTGTTTCCTCTGTTCCTCCATTTCCTTCACTTTTACTACATCCACTAATGGAAACAAACATCAAGAAGGTCGCAAACATCAGAAAAAGTTTATTTAGTAACTTTGGTTTTCGTTTACTCATGCATCATACCCCATTTAAATATTTTAGTTTCCTTAAAATATTTAATGTTCACTTTCTATTCTTGATACCTCTTTACGTTGAAATATTAAATAAAAAAATGCCTTAACCCTGCGTTCGGATTGAGGCATACCGCTTACAATTCAATTATTATATTTCTTTAAGTTTATTACATAGATCTTCTTAAAATAAGATTTTACGTTGTCGATTGTAAGTTTATCAATAACCTTACGTTTCAATGACTTTTGATTAGATTCCTTAAAAAGCACATAGGTTGAAATCAATGGTTTTTCTTAATTTCGCTAACCAAAATTGAACAAGAAAGCTAATAAAAATAGTCTCATTCTAATTTAATTTTTATCTACTCTGGATAAGATGATAAAGGAGTGATCGACTATTTTTGGGAGGATGATGATGAAAGCACTCGTATTTGAAGAGTTTGGCGGTCCGGAAGTTTTGCAATATAAAGATATTCCTGACCCGATCATTAAGGAAAAGGAATTGTTGGTACGAATGAATGTAATTGGTCTGAATTTCGCTGATATATACAGAAGAAGAGGAGATTATCATTTACAAGGAAAAGCCCCTTACATATTGGGATATGAAGGATCAGGTATCGTGGAGCAAGTTGGTAAACATGTCACCCACTTTAAAATAGGTGACCGTGTTGGATTTGCCGATGTGCCCTTCGCTAACGCTGAGCTTGTAGCAGTACCTAAAGAAAAAGCAATCCCATTACCTGAAAACATATCATTTGAAGTAGCATCGTCTGTTTTATTGCAAGGTTTAACAGCACAGTACTTAACCAAGGACAGTTACGAAATTAAAGATGGAGATACCGTCCTCATTCATGCTGCATCTGGAGGAGTCGGTCAAAATCTCATTCAAATATGTAAACAACTAGGCGGGAAAGTGATTGGTCTTACTTCTTCAATGGAAAAGTCCAAAACGGCTTTATCACTGGGAGCAAATCATGTCTTTTTATACAAAGAAGAGTGGGTTAAGAAAGTAAAAGAAGTAACAGATGAGCTTGGTGTAAATGTCGTTTATGATTCAGTTGGCTCTACTTTAAAAAGCAGCTTAGAGGCTTTAAAAGTCGGCGGTACTGTTGTTTTTTTTGGAATGTCTGGGGGCAATCCTTCTTCAGTAGATCCACGTATTCTTATGGACACTTCCAAAACCTTGACAGGAGGAGACCTGTGGAATGTCCTAACTTCCTATGAAGAAAGAAAAACACGATCACAACAGCTGTTTGACTGGATCACGAAAGGGAAATTAAACATAACGAAACCAACCATTTTTCGTTTAGAAAGAGGTTCCGAAGCACATGAATTACTAGAAAGTCGAAAAAGTATAGGAAAGATATTATTAAAACCTTGAATTCAGTAGAGGGAAAATAAGTTAACTTATTCTCGCTCCTCTCACAACACCTTACTTACGGGTCTCGTATACGGCGTTTCAATTTACATTGCCTGGAACACGCAAAAAAGAAGGATCGAAATCCTTCTTTCCATTACTCGTATGTCCTCACCTTCGAGTTCCCATGCGTCAGTTTCTCGAAATGTTTTGGTTTTACGTTTTTATTTATCTAAATGCTCAATAGCGTAATCTGCTTCTTCTTGGGTAAATTTTTCACCGTGCTCAGAGGTTAATTGGTCTCTTATCGCTTCAGGTGACATACTCATTGATTCTTGATAACTTTTTGCTTTTGCCAAGGCATTTTCATTAAAGTCGGCTTTCAGATTGTCAATTGCATACTGTGCTTCGTCTTCAGTAAATTTTTCGCCATGTTCAGAAATAAGTTGTTCATAGATTCCTTGTTTTGACATGTGCATAGTTTTTGAATAGGATTCAGCCTTTTTCAAAGCATTTGCTTTCCAGTCATATTCGAGTTTGCTCATTGCATACTCGGCTGCTTCTGTAGAAAACTTTTCGCCATATTCTGAAGTTAATTGTTCAAAAATAGCACTTTTGGACATGTTCATTGTTTTTGCGTACGATTCAGCTTTTTTCAAAGCAGATTTATATTCAGCAGGAACGTCATCCTCTGCCTTCGCATCTTCTTTTTTCGGTTCCTCTTTTATCTTTTCAGGTTCCTTTTTCTCTTTTGGTTGATCTTTCGCTGGTTCGGTGACAGCCGGCTTACTTTCCTTTTTGCTAGCGTCTGCATCGTCATCGTTGCTATTAACGGCCGCAACAATAATAATAATTGCAATTACCCATACCCACCATTTTTTATAAAACGGTTTTTTCTGTTTTTCCTTTTTTTCCATTTACTTTATTTTCCCCCTTATATGTACTTCCGTGTAAAATTATATCATACTATTATTATAGTAGAATAGTTTTTATAGTTTCCAAAATATGCCTATTACAGACTGGGTTCATCGCCAAAATCATCTAATTTGTATTTTAGGTTTTTTCATTTCGGTCAACCTTCGGATACAAATTCATAACGAATAACAACAAAAATCGAGTATAAAACCACTGTGGTTTCATACTCGATTTTATATGTTATTTCTATTATGTCTGCACTTTATCTGTACTACACTTTTACTCATAGTTGTCCTATTTTTCAAGTCATGATTTTAAGCTCTTTGTCTACGAGTAAATACGTCAAAAATAACCGCCAACGCCAACACTCCACCACGGATGATATATTGGGGAGCAATTCCGACGTTCATCAAGTTCATTCCGTTTGTTAAGGTCGCCATAACAAGTGCTCCAATAACGGCTCCTGTTACTTTCCCGACTCCACCTGCGGCAGAAACACCTCCTACGAAGGCTGCTGCAATTGCATCAAGTTCGAATAGCGTACCTGCAGTCGTTGTAGCGGATTGTAAACGAGAGGTAAATAAAATACCTGATAGCGCAGATAGCATTCCCATTGATCCGAATACTAGGAATGTAATTTTACTTACATTAATCCCGCTAAGATGTGCTGCTTCCGGGTTACTACCTACTGCATAAATATGTCTCCCTACCACTGTCTTTGTCGTAATGAAATGATAGACCATCACAACGAGAAGCATAATGATAACGGTCCAAGATAATCCGTTGTAGCTAGCTAAAATCCATGTAATATAACCAATAATAGCTGACACAAAAATTAATTGCAGAATAAAAATCTCTTTAGAGACAACTTCAAAATTGTATTTTATTTTATTTCTACGGTTATTAAACATACTGTAAATATAGAATACAATCGCCAATGCACCAATGATCAACGATAATAGATGGACACCATTAACAACTGTGAGCGATGGAATATATCCATTACCAATCGCATTAAATGCATCATTATTAACAATGATAGTTCCTGTCTTTTCTGTTGCTAAAAGAATCGCACCTCTATAAATCAGCCATCCAGCAAGCGTAGCAACGAAAGCGGGAATTCCGATTTTAGCTACCAGGAAACCTGTAACCGATCCTGCACATATTCCAAGGATCAGGATAATTGGAATAACGAGATAGACCGGCATTCCAACTTGCATTAGCAATATCGCTGCGATTGCTCCAAGAAATCCAGCTAAGAAACCAATCGACAAGTCGATATGTCTAATCACAATAACGAGCATAACACCGACAGCTAACACGGCAATATATCCAGCTGAATCTAGTAAGTTACTAATATTTCTTGAGGATATAAATAAACCATCTGTTAAAATTGTAAAAGTAATCATTATAACGATTAAAGCGATATACATCCCGTAATCACGAATATTATCTTTAATTAAGTGCTTCGCTTCATTCAATAGTTTCATAACATTAACCTCCTATTGCGTAGCAAGTTCCATGATCTTTTCTTGATCAGCTTCCGCAGATGACAACTCACCTTTAATTTCTCCTTCAGCCATCACGTAGATGCGGTCACTCATACCAAGAACTTCACCAAGTTCTGAAGAAATCATTATAATACTCATACCTTGATCTATAAGTTCATTCATGACTGAATAAATTTCAAACTTAGCACCCACGTCGATTCCTCGTGTCGGTTCATCTAAAATAAGCAATTTAGGGCCTACAAATAGCCATTTACCTAATGAAACTTTTTGTTGGTTACCACCGCTCAAATTACCAACGAGCTGTAGTATTGATGAGGCTCTAACACCTAATGAACGTTTATAATGATCAGCAATTTTGATTTCTTCATTTTGATTAATAATTCCATTCGAAGAGATTCCTTTGAGGTTTGCAGCAGAGATATTACTCTTAATATCCTGTAATAAAAACAACCCGTCACCTTTACGATCTTCCGTCACGTAAGCGATCCCTGCTTTAATGGCTTGGCTAGTATGTTTAAAAATGGCAGGACGTCCATCAACATATAGATCACCCTGTATTTTATAAGACTTTGAGTTACCAAAAATACTAAGAGCAAGTTCGGTCCGACCCGAGCCCATCAATCCTGCAATGCCAACAATCTCACCTTTCCTGACATACAAATTGACACCTTTAGAGACGTTACGTCCTAATTGCGGATCATAAGCAGTCCAGTTCGATAACTCAAGAATTTTATCGCCAAAAGATTTCTTCTCTCTTTTCGGATAAATATCCTCAATTTCTCGGCCGACCATATATTTAATAATCGCAGCTTCCTTCACTTCTCCCTTGGAAGCGTCCAAGGTACATATTGTTTGTCCATCCCGAATGACGGTCGCCTTATCCGCTATGGAGATAACTTCCTTCAACTTATGGGAGATCATGATGCAGGTGATGCCTTGCTTTTTTAATTCACGCAACAAGTCTAAGAGGTTCTCACTATCGTCTTCATTTAGCGCAGCAGTCGGTTCATCTAAAATCAGTAATTTTACATCTTTACTTAACGCTTTTGCAATTTCAATGAGCTGCTGTTTACCGACTCCTAAATCTTTAATCAGCGTTTCCGGATTGATCCTTAGGTTCACCTTTTCCAACAATTTTTTAGATTCAACAATTGTTTTGTTAAAATCTAGAACCCCTTTTTGATTCACTTCATTGCCGATAAAAATATTTTCATAAACAGAAAGGTCTGGGAATAAGGCTAGCTCTTGATAAATAATGACAATCCCCGTATCAACACTGTCACTGATTTTGTTGAATTGTTGAACCTTGCCATCAAAAATGATATCTCCCTCATACGTGCCATAAGGATAAACACCGCTAAGCACTTTCATAAGCGTAGACTTGCCGGCTCCATTTTCACCAACTAAACAGTGAATCTCACCTTTTTTCACTTTAAAATTAACGTTGCTGAGCGCCTTGACTCCTGTAAATTCCTTCGTTATCTGCTTCATTTCCAGAATATATTCGCTCATGTTTTTCCTCCTTAACAAAACAACTATTACAATGGGGAAATAGTGATAGACATACATCTATCACTATTTCTATGCTCTAGTTATTTACGTTATTATAGTCCAGAGAAATCGCTCTCTTCGTAGTAACCGGAGTCAATAAGTTCACTCTTAACATTTTCTTGCTCAACAACAATAACATCTGTTTGTTTCGCTGGAACTTCTTTACTTCCGTTATCATAAGAACCAGTTGTTTCAGGTGTTTTGCCGTCTAGAATATCAACAGCTATTCCCATCGCATCCGCAACAAGTGTACGAACATCTTTAAATACGGTCATCGATTGCTTACCATCAATAATGTATTGAATAGAGGCTTTTTCAGCGTCTTGACCAGTGATCACGTATTTTGATACATCAGGGTCAGATGCGAATACATCTGCGATAGCACGAGAAGTATCATCATTTGGAGCAAGAACAAGAACATCGCCTTTTTTGTCTTTGCTAGCAGCAGTTAAGTGAGTTTGAGCTTTATTTTTTGCTTCATTTGCATTCCAGCTTGTTGTGATTTGTCCAAGGATCTTACCCATTTCATCACGGGAAAGTTCAGCTTTATCTTTGAAAGCTTCTGCTTCACTTGAGTTAGCAATAACAAAAGTACCGTCAGCAATTTTTGGTTGTAACACTTTCCAAGCACCTTCAAAGAATAAGAAGGCATTATTGTCGGAAACCGCTCCGCCATAAAGGTATAATGGAATACCTTTGCCATCGCCAGCATTATCAACTAAGTATTGGCCTTGGGCTTCACCTACAGCAACACTGTCAAACGTAACATAATAATCGACTGCATCTGTCTCTGTAATAAGACGGTCATAAGCAATTACAGTAATTTTATCTTTTTTAGCAGCTTCTGCCGCTGCACCAGCTGCTGCCCCATCATGAGGAGCAATAATTAATACATCTATTCCTTTACTAATCAGTGTTTCAACATTTTCTTTTTCCTTAGCAGATGAACCTTGGCTAAATAGTATTTCCGTCGAATAATCCGAATCTTTTAACGCATCTTTAAAACGGGCTTCGTCTTGTACCCATCGTGTTTCGTCTTTAGTAGGTAAGACAATACCAACGTTTACCTTACCGCCAGATTTTTTTCCGCCGCCACTACTTTTTTCGCCACTACCGCTTTCTCCACCAGCACTATCATTGCTACAACCAACTACCATAAAGGCCATCAACATAGCAACGAGCATAGCAGAAATCAATTTAACCTTCTTCATATTGAAACCCCTTTCACTTATAGGTTTTTTAACTTCTCTTTAAATATAGCAGTGCTTTAGGACCATAAAAACGCTTTCTTCTAGTAATTATTTAGTATCGTCTGTGTTTTTTTAATATTTTGCGGGATTTATAGTTTGGTTGAAGCTCGATTGGAGTTGGATTGGGACAGGTCTTTAGGTTTTGAATAATTTCTATCTCGATTGAAGTTGAATCGGGACAGTTCTTCAGGTTTTGAATAGTTTCTGTCTCGATTGAGCCGAATCGAGAGTGTTCTTCAAGTTTTCAATGGTTTCCGTCTCGATCGGAGCCGAACCGGGACTGATCTTCAGGTTTTGAATAGTTTCAGTCTCGATTGAGGCCGAATCGGGACTGATCTTCATGTTTTCAATGGTTTCTGTCTCGATTGGAGCTGAATCGGGACAAATCTTCAGATTTTGAATTGTTTTAGTCTCGATTGAGGCCGAATCGAGACTAATCTTCAATTTTTCAATGGTTTCTGTCTCGATTAGAGTCGGAGCGGGACAAATCTTCAAGTTTTCATGGATTTCAGTCTCGATAGGGCCTGTATCGGGATTGATCTTTAGGTTTTCAATGGTTTCGGTCTCGATTGGAGCTGAATCGGGACAAATCTTCATACTTTCAATGGTTTCTGTCTCGATTGGAGCCGAATCAGGACTGATCTTCTGGTATTCACTAGTAACGTACACCAAAAACCACCAGGTCACAAAATCCTGGTGGTTCACAACAAAAACAATCATTTCCCTTCATACACTTCCTGTCTAGAATGGAAGCCGTCCGCTATAATCGTGTCATCTATATTTTCTAAATCGACCGCTATTGGAGAAAGGAGAATGGATGGCACTTCTGATTTTCCATTGTTTATCATTCTTTCTACCGTTATTTCTTCCCCCTTAGCAAGCTTTACTGCAAGTTCAGCGGCTAAGTCAGCAAGTTCTTTTAATGGCTTATATACCGTCATCGTTTGAGTGCCTTTCACAATTCGCTGTGCTGCGGCAAGGTCAGCATCCTGCCCGGCAACAGGGATTTTTCCTGCCAGCCCTTGTTCCGACAGTGCCTGAATCGCTCCTCCCGCAGTGGCATCATTTGCGGAAATAAGAGCATTAACCTCGTTGTTGTTTGCCTTTAAAGCCTCTACCATACTGGCATACGCGTTTTCAGGGAACCAATCTTTTGTCCATTGGTCATATACAATCGTGATATCGCCTTTATCAATGAGAGGTTGGAGTACGTTAAAAACACCTTTTTTAAATAAATGGGCATTGTAATCCGTTTCCGCTCCGCCGATATATACATACTTCCCTTTAGGCACTTGTTTTGTGATCGCATTTGCTTGAAGCTCTCCGACCATTTCGTTGTCGTACGAAACGTACAAATCAATTTCAGAATTTCGAACTAATCGATCATAAGAGAGGACTTTAATCCCTGCTGAGTGAGCTTTTTTGACAATCATTGCTGTTGATTCTGCATTATGAGGGACGATGACTAGTATATCAATGCCCTCATTAATGAGCGTTTCTGCTTGTAAAATTTGTAATGCGTCGTCTCCCTTTGAGGCAAAAATTTTCACCTCGGCACCTAGTGCTTCCACCGCTTCTCGAAACAACTCTCGATCGCGCAGCCATCGATCTTCAGCTAACGTATCCATCGAAAAACCAATAACGATTTTATCATCCTCAGAAGGAACGTTTACTTTAGTTTCTTTATTTACAGAGGAAACTCCGTTCAAATTCTGATTACTCGAGGGATGCTTATCTGGTTCACAGGCAGTGGCAAATTGGATTAAAACAAGCATACACATTAGGAGAGTTACCTTTAGAAAGGTTAATTTCATTTATTTCACCCTTTTTCTATCTCGTTACGCCTTTACCCCCAGTAGTGATTTTCGATATTCGGTAGGCGACGCGCCATACATCTTTCTAAAAACCTTACTGAAATAGTTGGGATCTTGATATCCAACTTCAAATGTGATTTCTTTCAGGCTTTTTTCAGGATTCAACATCAATTTTCTTGCTTTTTCTAATCGGCATTCCGTTAAGAAAGCTATATAGTTCACACCTAACTGCTCTTTAAAAAGCTTGCTAATATAAATAGGGCTTAGTTCAAAGATTTGCGCAATCCCGTCTAAGGAAATTTCTTTATGGGAATGTTCAACGATATACTGCTTAATCTGTTTAATCGTGTCGTCTTCAACCTGGTTTTGATACTCGATACAAGACTGCCACATTTGGTTGAGTAAATGATTCGTTTCCGTACGTAATTGCCGGAAATCTTTTATTAGAAAAGAATATAAAGGAGTATCTGGTTCCACTCCGATTTCATTTAACACCCGTGATGCAATCCAAAGCAGTTCCAAGACGCGTTGCTGCGTTTCTATTAAACTGACACCCTTCTTCTCGAAAAACTCAATTAACTCCGAAACCTCTTTCATGATTTCCTGCCATTGGCCATTGCGAATCAAATCAAAAAACTTATTTTCAAGTTTTTTCGAATTAAATCCGTCTATTCTTTTGTTGTCCATAGGTATATCTGAATAAAAACGATATTTAACAGGGAGCGTGCTATCCTTCGTAGCAATCAGCGATTCTTGATATGATAGCCGTATTTTCTCCAAGGAATTGCAAACATTCCCAATCCCGATAAACCACCCCGTCTTATCGTCGGTTTTGGCTACAGATAAAATTTCTCTTGCAAGAGTAATCGCTTGGTTGCGAAAAGATTGACCTTGCTGCCTAAACACGATAATCGGAATTTGGCGTCCATATAACGTACCAACCCATGCACTTCCTATTTTTCTAGCCCTTTGTTTAATGTCTGCGTACAGGCTTCCATTATCATGCGGCAATACAACACTCATGACAAACTTTTCACTTGTCATCGGAGTATGTAACAACCCTACTAACTCGTCCAAATGGATTTCGTGAACGTGATCGAATAATAACTGTGTGACAACATCTGTTTCAACAATCGTTAATGCTTTTTTTAATACGTTTTGCTGAAGGAGGCTCTCTTGTTGAGACTTTTCTTCTTCATCAATTTGGTTGAATAGTTTACTAACCGTTTGCACGACCTCATTGGCCTTGCTCGGTTTTAGCAAATAATCCTTCACACCTAGTTTTATCGCTGATTTTGCATAATCAAATTCTGCATATGCCGTAATCATAATAAACTTGGTATTAGGATTTGCTTCACTCATTGTCTCAATTGTCTCAAGCCCACTCATTCCCGGCATCTTAATATCCATTAATACCAAATCCGGTCTAAATGACTCTGCTATTTCCAAAGCCATTTTTCCGTTTTTTGCTTCTTCTATCTTAATTTCCGGAAAGTTGTTTAATAGTATTGCTCGTAAACCTTCCCTTACAATTTGTTCATCATCAACGATAAGAAGTCGCTTCATTTCATTCCCCTCTCTTTGTTTTTGGTATCTTTAAAATAACCTTTGTGCCGACTCCAATATTGCTTTCTATATCAAATAAGTCATTACGGTTGTAAAACAAGCTCAATCGCTTGACCACATTATTTATTCCGATTCCTGTAAAATGGCCTTCTGGTTTTTTCGTATTCACCTGGAGCATTTGCTGAACTCTCTCTTCCGTCATACCCGGACCATCATCTTCCATTTCAATTCTTACGTGATCAACACCATCAATTACACGAAACCATATGCTTCCACCATTCTCTGCAGGTTCAATCGCGTGTATGACGGCGTTTTCTACAATGGGCTGTAAGGTTAGACGGGGAATTTCCACGTCCAAACACGATTCATCAATCTCCATTTGAAATTGCAGTCGATCTGTAAATCTAGCATTTTGAATATCTATGTATTGTTTAAGAACCTGTACCTCTTCAAAAAGCGAAGCAGAATTTTCCAGTTTATTAATGTTATAACGCAATAGCCCCGCCACACTGACTAAAAGATCACTCGTTTCTTCAGATCCTTCTAGATAAGCCTTTTTAGAAAGTATGTCTAGTGTGTTGTAAAGGAAATGAGGATTAATTTGACTTTGTAGACTGCGAAGCTGACTTTCCTGTAAAAGCAGCTTACTTTGCTGCAGCTCATGCTCCAATTGCGCCTTCTGTTTTATTTCAGATAAATAGTTATTAATATTTATACGCATCTTATCGAACATTTTAGCGAGGAATGCAATTTCATCATTGGAATCAACCTCTATTTTCAAATCAAAGCGCCCCATTGATAAATCATGTGCCGCCTGTGTCAGCTTATTGACCGGCCTTGTGATTCTTTTCGAAAACCAATGAGCCGATAGCAATAGCAGCAATGTAATTAAAAGCAATAGCCACGTTCCGAGCTTCTTTAATTCTTGCGAGCTATCAATAATACCGCGGTAGAAACGATCATACGTTTTTAGTTCCGTATCAATTAAAGTAAGCGTCATTTCGGAAATATATTTTGAAATCCGACTCGCTTCGGAAAAGGCACTCAAGTAATCTTCTGTTTGTTGCTCCGTAAGGGCTAAAACGGATTGATTCGTCGTTTCAAGAAGACTATCGATTAAGTTTTCGTAGTTCGTGAGTGCATAATCATTATCTATATTCCTAAACTTTGAAACTTTATTTTTCGTTTTCTCGATCTTTTTCTTATTAGCAGTGATCTCATCTAAATTAGCCGCTGTCGGTTCAATTAAGTAGTTATTAAGAGCTGCTACCATTTGCTGGCTTTCACTCGTGACCTCGCTCATAATCAAATATCGTTCCAATATATAATTGTACTGACTTTGCATTTTTTGATTGTAATACGTAAGTGAAGCCCAAATCGCTACCATAATGAATAGAACCGCTATGACGAGCACTAATATTTTTTTCTGAATACTGTTCATCTTACATCCGTCGCCTTTACAATCCGAATATCGGTTTTATATCCATTTAAATCGAGTGGAACTTTCTCATTGTTAAGCCAGTCCAAAATTAGTTTCACACTCATCGTTCCCATCTCTTCCGGAGACTGCTCGATGATTCCATCAATCTTCCCCTGATTCAGCAAAGAGATAGATTCATAATCATCGTCACATGAATAAATAAAATAGCGCTCAATTTGCGATCTGCTCTCAATCTCTTGTACCATAGCGGCCAGTATATCGGCATTTATAGCAATAAAAGCATTTATATTCGGATGTCGGTTTAAGACATCTTTCGTCGTTGCGATGACTTGTTCTCTCGCATCCTGCATCTCTATTTCAGTAATTTGAATGTTTGGATATTCCTTTAAGACATCTTTAATCCCTTCCAAGCGCTGTTCTTGAAAATATTGATGCTGCATATCAATCATGATCGCTACTTCTCCCTCAGTCCCCATATCAACGAGTAACTGTTCGCCGATCATCTTTCCGGCTAAGTATTGATCTGACCCTACATACGACTTTCTAAGACTATCCCCCATCGGAACGTCGTTTGCGACAGTAATAATCGGAATTCCGTATGAAGCCGCTTTTATTTTCGTCAAGGTTTTAAACTCATCTGTATCTAATCCTTGCACGATAATTCCATCCACTTGCGAATAGATGGCGATTTCAATCTTTTTTAAAAAATCCTCTTGGTTATTACCATAGCTTCCCCAAACTTCAAGACTAGCAGACTCCTTCTTTGCCTCTTCCTTGGCACTATTTGCAACCTTGTCCCAAAAAGGAGTCTCCAACTCCTGTGTAATCAATACGAGACGGTGCTTCGTATCCACTTGTTCTGTCGTTCGAGGCAGCTCCCAATCTTTTGTAAAAACTTTACTTCCAGAAACGATCGTAAAATAAAAAAGGACGACACAAACTAAACCAAGTATAACGATCACGAACTTACGCAAGAGATGTATCACCCTTTCCTTAGTAAGCCTTTGTATATTTTAGCACAATTTGGAAATATGAAATTCGATGTATCGGAATATTCTAAGTGTAATAATAGGTAAAAAGTATTATATATACCAAATTATAACATTGCCTACCCGAAAAATGTTAGCCATTAATAATCTAATCGGTGTTCGGTCACAATGATTGCTTATTTTTGCAAGGTTTTCTATATAATAGGAACAATATTTTTCTCATTTTAGTATTCATACAAAAACCTCTAAAACATAGAGTTGGCTCATACAAAGAATCTTACAAAGATTAAACCTATATCCCGGTTTCCACATAATGCATTTAGGATTTTTTGGCTCTCTTTCTACTAGCTATTACTACAGTTTTCAAATAAATCTGGATATTTATGTTATGATCGTATTTGAGTGAGTCCTAAAAAATATTGTCTATTACTAGTGAGCTAACAAAATCTAGATTTCAAAATGATGAACTTATTTATATTGACGGGAGAATAGCTATATGAAAAAAAAGATACTAGAATCCTTAAATAAAATATATCCAGTAGATTTTATAAAAATTGAGCCAGTAACCAATGAAATGTATCGATGTATTGCAGAACAAGGTATCTTTTTCGCTAGAATAACGAACTATAAAACATATGAAGAGCAGTTAGAAGAAGTTACTTATACAAACTTTTTATATAATGAAGGATTTGGTGTGCCACCAATAATCCTTTCTAAAAACAGTAATCTAGTAGAAAAGATCATGCTAGACAAGGAATTTTTAACTGTTTTATATAGAGCCGCTTCTGGCATACACTTACCGAAAAATCAATGGAATGCTAGTGTATTTAATGAATTGGGTCGGCAAATTGGTAGATTACATCGTTTAACAAAGAAATTTGAAGATATAGAGACGATTAAATATATCAAAGATTGGCATGATAATGAGGAGTATGCGTTTCTTACATATATCCCTAAAGAAGAGAGCAGTATTAGAGAAATTGCTGATGAGGTTTTATCTACAATAAAAAAATTGCCAAAATCTCATTCAACCTATGGCTTGCTGCACGGTGATTTATGGTTAGAAAACATTTTGGTAGATAACGATTCGAAATTGACGATGATTGATTTCCAAGATTGTGAGAAACATTTTTATATTTTTGATTTAGCCGTACCAATCTATAGTGCATTAGAGTATTCGTTTGTTGGGAATGGAAATATTGTTGACTATGGGCGTTCGATCACAAAAGCAATAATCGACGGGTATCAAACGGAAAATGAATTATCTCTAGATATGTTAGGTAAGCTTCCTCTGTTTATTAAATTAAAGGAAATATTCGAATACAGCTTAATGCATATGTACTGGAACAAAGAGAAGTTAACTGAAGAACAAGTACGAATCATGAACCATTTTAGAATACGAATTGAACATAATCACTCCATTCTTGAAATTTAACCAACTAATCGGACGAGTGCAAAAACCATTCTTTTTCGTGGATTTCCCTTGTTTTAGGTAGAGTACCTGAAATTTGGGACAGGGAAATCACTATAAGAGAATAGGATTTTTACCTCGTCTGTTTTTATAAGACCCTAATTCCGATTATGGTTTAACGAGTTGTTATTACGTTTTTCCCCTCAATCCTATATCTATTTCAATGATTTAATAAAGATTTTCCGAGTATTCTAGAGGAATTCTACGAAAGACGGAGGATATGGTTGGTTAGCTTAGTATAGTAAAGGCTCCTTCTACAACTTACAGAAAATTAGAATTTGAGTAACATACATTATTTTGATAACATTAAAACGTTGCATTTTTTGTGAATAGAGACGCTGTTTAAGTCCACTATGTGAAGACATACACAAAAAGGAGATGATTCATATTGGATTTGACTAAAACTAAAGATTACAAAGAAGGCAACCAAAAGTTAGGGGATGATTACTCACTAGATAGTGTCCCCCGCCACAAGAGAAACATGGGGTGGCTGAGTATTACCAATATTACATTTGGAATTGCCACTGCCATCTTCTATTTTCAAATGGGTAGTGTAATGGCGCTTAAATTTGGCGCAGTTAATGCTATCATTTCCGCGGTCTATGCTATTATTGTTGCAGGAATTCTCGGAACGTTCATTGCTCACCTATCTGCAAAGTCGGGAATGAATGTCAACCTCCTATCAAGAGGCGGAGGATTTGGATATATTGGAGCATCCTTAACCTCCTTTATTTACGCAACAAACTTTATTATGTATTGTGCATTGGAAGGACTAATATTAGTTACAGCTGTACACGAATTCTTCCCCTCAATCCCCAAATGGGCACTCATTCTTTTCTTCGGAACGATCGTTATTCCATTAAATTGGTTTGGAATAAAACAACTCGATAAATTACAAAAATGGTCCTTGCCTTTATTTTTTCTATTCTTATTGGCAGCCATCATCATGGCCGCGATGAAGCCATCAAGCTTCGATGGGATATTTTGGACTTATATGCCGGAAGGTGTCCACGTAGGAGGAACTGCCTTATTACTTTGTATCGGAATGCAGCACGGAATTATGGGACTTACTCCCCTTCTCGCATCCGATTATTCACGTTTTTTAAAACCGAAAGATCATAAAATCGGCATCTTTGCGATTGGGTTCATTCCACAAATTTTTTGCTTCGGAGTAATGGGAGGTCTTGGAATCTGGTTTGGTGTTCGTCTCGGTGAACCGAATCCCGGAGTCTATATCGTCCTTCTTCTAGGCATTTGGGGTGCGTTATTTACCGTCTTAACTCAGGTAAGAATTAACGTGACCAACATTTATAGCGGCTCTTTATCGCTATCGAATTTCTTTGAAAATATTTTTAAGTTTACTCCTGGCAGACGTTTTTGGGTCATTGTTACTGGCGTATCGGCGATTATTTTAATGCTCATGAATATTGTCGATTACCTGGAAGCCGTCATGACATTCCAAGGAGTATTTCTATTAGCATGGGCGTCAATCTTAGTAACAGATGCAACGATCGTAAAAAAGCTTTTAAAAATTGGCCCTGTGTATTATGAAGCACGGCAAGAAAACTTGCATAAATGGAATCCTGTCGGGGTCTGGTCCCTCGTGATTTCTAGTGTCCTAGGCACCATTGCTGCATCAGGCTTTATGGGAACATTCCTTCAAAGCACCGCCGCCTTCTTTGCCTCGGTCCTCGCAGCCATACTTACCGTCATCATTGCGATCTTTACGAAAGGCAAATTCTATATTAAAAAAGAAGCTGATGATATCAATAAACAAGAAAATATTGCTTAAAAAAACGGCCCTCTACTTCCTTTAGTAGAGGGTCATTTGTGTTTATGTGTATTTACCAATGTCACTTGTCGTTTTTTATTTTATATTTTACCTTTACGTCTGGATTTTCTTTGTATTCTTGCCATAGTTCATCAATAGACTTTCCGGTTAATGTTTTAAAAGAATTTAAATCATACGTATTTTGTTGGAGCTGAGCATTTAATTCATCAACAATCTTCTTATTTTTATGCTGTTCTAGCCATAATAGAAAACGAGCCGTAACCCGGTATCCACTATTATAGTTGTCTGTGTCTTTTACTACCTCTGGTAATATCCACTTTCCATCATGGGGGCCATAGGCATAACGAATATAATCTGATATCCCTTCGACTAACCACCAGTTGGAATCATCATAACGAGGATACGCCTGGGCGATATGGGATAATTCATGTGTAAACAGGGCAATATCATATGGGCGAGACACTATGTAGTCGACGCCTACAACAATCGTACCGTTACTTGCATAAGCCACGCCATCATAGGTCGGATCAAATTTCAATATGACCTTTGTGGATGCATTTTTCCAATCAGCCGAATAATCCTTTAGCAGTTTTGGAAACATTTTAAAATAAAGCTCCACAAAGTCCGGAATAATAGTTTGAAGATCAGGATTATTAGGATCTGCAATTACTTCTAATTGATAACCCCTTTTTTCATAAAGTTTGCTGTCATGTTGTTGTATCGTAGATGTAGGAGCACTATCTTCTGCAAATGCATGTTGCACCGCTGTAAAACTACTAAATATCAAACTTCCACATAGGAAACTAGCTGCAATTTTCCTTTTCATTTTCCCACTCCTCTAATGTTTTTAAAGACTGAAAGTGATTGTTCGCGCTTACAATTTTCTGCACTAACCACCTCTCTTCTACATAAAAAGGAACAGCTCGTGGTGATATTGAATATGATAGTTTAATAGTATAATTTAATGTCATTTCTTGTAAATGGGCCAATTGGTTGCATATTTTCAAGTCTTTTGTTCCTATTTTAATAATAAAAGTGGATGAAGAAACAAGGCAAAATGGGGTTTAAAATCAAAAAAGGAATACACTTTAATTAAAAATGCATCCCTTCCTTCATTTTTCTGAGAATAAAACACTATTACCTTCTACTCACTAAATATCAAAAGAATTGGTGTAAGTAACATAAAAAATAATCCTCTACTTGCTTTCGTAGAGGGTGACTTGTTTTCTAATTATCCATACACTAAATGATGAACTCTCAACAAAAGGAGCCTTATATTATTTTAAAAAGGCTCCTATTCAGGATAATCTTTGTGCTAAAAGACACTGCCAAGAGATCTTAAATAAAACTCGTAACTGACACGATTTAACTAATGTTATTAGTTTTTAAAACTTTAATGGACATCCAAAGTACGGCTACTAATGAAAGTATAAAACCAATAAAACCAAAAAATTCGTTCATACTTTCAAAGAAGGATGCTACCCCTGCTAAAATAAGCAGCAAGCCCGGCCAACGCATAATATTACCTTTCATTAAAATGGCTAAACCGAAAAGAACTGAGCCTACACCTCCTAAATAATTGGATGTCATCATTGCCTCTTTTATTGGTGAAGGCAGCTCACTGTTGGCAAGTTCCCCAATATTCATCGATGAGTTAAGATCATTAATTACAGGATAGGAAAATGAATTTATCTCGACAATACCAATTGTCCAAATAGACCCTATGAACATAACAATGAAGCCGATAAAACCAAAAACCCCTAAAGCAACAGATTGACTAAAATATGCTGCCATAACTCCAAACAAGATCAAGACCAATCCCAAGATATTCAAATAGTTACCGACAAGAGATTCCGCTCCTGTTGCAATGTTTATGATAACGCTTATAACAGTAATGACAAAACCTAAAACACCCATCACACCGAAAGACCGTACAAATTGATTAGTCGTCACATTCTTGTCCTCCCTTCGAAGTCATATTTTATTGAATAAAGAATATTATGCTAAACAATCGAAGGTTATGACAGTTGGCATGTTCCTCCCAAAAAAAGCTATATACGCTGGGGACAAATCCCCTTTTGTTGGAACGAACATATATTACATGAAGGTCGTCATATCGATATAGAAAGAAGGAAAAGGTATGCCAAGCGGAATGCATCAAGTTGAGGTGGATTTACCAATTTATAAGGTTTGGAATTTTGTGAAGGACATGGATAACTGGGCCCCACTTATTCCTGGATATATTCAACATCGGAAATTTACGAACCGTCAGTCGATCTGGGAATTTTATAGTGATATTGGAATTATAAAGAAAAAGATGAGTCTAATGGTTACGATAAAAGAATGGATCGAACCGACAAAGGTCACCTTCGATTTAAAGGGAGAAAGTGGAAAACTTTCAGGCGGAGGATATTATCTAGCGGAATCAATCGGTAAAAATAAAACGAGGATAACAGGCCATCTTGACATCACTGCAAGAGGCGCAATGGGACGAATGGTTAATGAGGTTTTAAAATCTTATGTTCCAAAAGTGACGGAAGAAATGGTTATGGCTATCGCCGCAAAATTGGAGGAGCCTAATCGAATATAATGTTGTTTCTAAAGTTAATCAGCAAAAGAGGGGCAGCTTACTTTTTAGCTAATGTACAGAAAGGCAGCCCCTTTTCGTGTTGCTAAAACTTCACACCTTCCCACTCCGAATGCCATGCTTGCAAAGAGCTTCAATTCAATTCTCCCCCTGACAAATCTCCAACGGGGAATATCCTAATCTACTAATAGCTAATGCCATTTGATAATACCCCTCACCATTGGGGTGAATACCTCCGTGGGACAATAAAGCCTTTTCCTTCCCTTTAAAAATACTAAAGATATCAGCTACTTTCACATTGTTTTCCGAATTAAAACTAGCAATCATCGAATTATACTCTTTAATCCCCGCCTCTGCTATCGGAATGTCGGGAAATGGATTGTATAAATTCGTTAGCCGTATGATGTAATGTTCCTGTTTGTCTAGATGGTGTAGTCTTTCTAATATTTTTAAGTAATGATCCCTAGATTGTTGAATAGCCTGAGCCACACTTTCAGCGTTTGTATTTGTTATAAATCCTTTTGCTGCGTTTATTAAATCATTCCCTCCCGCTGTTATCGTAATGATATTTGCATGGCTGACAGCTTCCATAACAATCGGGGAATGAAGCATCGTTAAAATATCCTCTGTCGTTGCTCCTGGCCTTGCATATTTTTGATAAGGGATAGGCCTTTTTAAAATTTGCCGACTTATGCCCTTGTAATATTCAACAAATCCGGGCTCAAAAAAAGGAACACCAATACCCGCAGTAAGTGAATCGCCTATCGCGAGATAACGTAAAGGATTGCAATCCATAGTCCACCTCAATTAATTAATTATTCCTATCATATTCAAATGCAAAGAATGTGTATCCCCTTCTTACCTATCATAGATAATTGTAAGTGGTCTGAAATTGGCTTTTCTTGTATAGGGTCAAGCAAAATCTTTTAAAAGCCACAAAAATTACTGATTTTCCCATTAATGAGTGTGAATTACTAGATACTTAGCGATTGTTTCTGCATTCATATTTTTTCCTATTTCAGGGGACGCTATCTCTACAGATCTTACTGGAGGGAACTTGAAATGATGAAATTAATGAGATATAACAAGCTAATACTAATATTAATGATGGTCTTTTCGTGGCTTTCACTTCTTTCGTTAGGAAAAAGCTCCTTCAAAAGGTTTCTTCCAGCAGGGATATTAATTGCCTTCATTACACGGTTAGAAAATGTTATGGCTAAAAAAAGAACTTGGTGGTGGTGGTATGAAAAACTCCATCCTAAATTATCAGGCTCATTTCCTTTTGTATGGGGTCCATTTATAGTTAGTTCCATATGGATTCTAAAATTTACATATGGCAAGCCTTTCCGATATCTACTAGTAAATTTAATAGCTGATTCGATTTTCGTTTATATTTTAATTGATAAGTGGCTAACAAAATGGGGGATTGCCTCATTAGTGCGAATGAAAAAAATACAATTATCCTGTCTATTATTTATAGACACTTTGCTTTTATATGGATTTCAATTTCTTATAGAAAAAGTGAGAGGGAATAAATAGAACGGTTAAGGTGATGGAGAGTAAAAACTGACGCAACTCATGGTGGATTCCTTACCTAACGGGATCTCCAACGCATGTGCGAGCTGATTATGATAAATACTTTAGTCATACATTTATTTTTACCTACAATAAAAAATCGTATTATTCCAGATGCACAGCATGTTGGGGTAGGAATCCTTTATTGACCACACAAATTATTTAGGGAATCAATTATTTAAAGCTTCAATTGAGGGATTTTAAACATGAATAAAATAGAAGAATGCAAGCATTATTCTATTTTATTCATGGGAGTAACGATAATTAATTCGAAGAGAATGTTCCAAGGCGATAGAGGCATATCAAAATTATCCTTCTTTTATCATCTCGATAAAATGCTTTAAAATCCTGGCTGTAAACCCCCAAATGGTATACTTCTCATAATCGAAAAACCATTCTTCCATTGAACGAGTTCTCCATTGATACCCGGCACCGTTCATTATTTTTTCAAAAGGAAAATCTGTTGAAGGCATTGGTTGAAGGGAAACTAAATGCATATAAGGCTCATAATCTAATAGCCATTTGACGGGTACCGTAAATACCTCTGCAACTTCTTCTTTGTTATATGAATGAATGATTTGATCGTAATCTATGATTCCTATAAATGGGTAGATCACAAAAGAAGGAAAAGCAACAAAGGGACTTAATTGTCCTAAAACCGTGACCTTTTGTGTATCAACACCTAATTCTTCATATGTTTCTCGTAAAGCGGCCGCCAATGGGGATTCATCAGTAGCATCAATTTTACCACCGGGAAAACAAATATCACCTGGCTGTTTTCTCATAGTAGTTGCACGAACTTCAAAAAGGACATGCCATTCATTTTCCACTTGAACTAACGGAATCAAAACGGCTGAACGAAAAGCTGTGTCCTCCCCTATAAACAGAGATTTATTTTGATTTAACTGTTCTTGCAGTTTATCTAGGAACATACATATCCCCCTTTCCATGCTTATATTCATTTTATCGTATCACCAATAAATTGATAGGAGAATATCAGAATGTTATTTACCTCATGTCATAGGTAATATTAACCAATTTTAACTCATATGTTCTTATTGAACAATTGGAATATTAATTATTAAAGGAGGTTGAGAACATGACGTTCACGAAGGCTGTTAGGGTATTTTCGGTGTTCGGAATTTTAGGATTTTTATTTACGATTGCACACTTCATTCTCGTTGTTTCGACTGGGGGAGCCGATTCTATCATTCTTAACTATTTGGACATTACGGCATGGATTTTTATAATGTTCGGGATGATTGCGGCGTACTTCAGTCGAATCGAAGATCTTGGAAAACTCGGATTTATCGGCATCATCATCACGCTTTTCGCTATTGCTTGGACAATCGGCATCGTCTCAGTTCATTCGTTCTCTTTCCCTATTATTCATGAACTTAGTTCGTCTATGGATCTCGCAAACGTTGCTGAGAATGCACTGCCTTCACCGATAAGAGAAGCGGAAATAACAAGCTCCATCCTAATGTTTGCGGGACCTGCGCTATTCGGATTATCCGTATTTCTGTATAACAAGCTGACACGCTGGCCGGGAGTACTGCTTATTCTTGCCGGAGTATCATCTGTTCTCGACTCCTATGTTGATATACTTGGACTTATTGCATACCTCGGTACTCCTGTAGCCATTTTTTGGTTATGCATAAAAGCCCTAAAAATCGATGATTCTGCAAGTTCGCCTTCAAACTCTTAACAGGTTCCAGTATCGTGGGATAAAGCATTTTCATTGGCAGTTGTAAAATAATTTTTAATTGATAAAGCCCGATTAACAGCCGTTAGAGGCTCCTTAATCGGGCTTTATTTTTATGGATAACTTATAATAATGTTCAGCGTAACATTTCAAATAGTTACCAACAAAGTATTCAGCTGCTGTGGCAATATTGAATATGACTGCAATAACGGAAATCACAAAACCCAAAATCCTCAACACAGCTAAAAAACCTCACAAACTAAGGAAACTCCACATTTTTGTCCTCTTTCAAAGTCATTTTTTATTGAATAATGAATAATACGTGATCCATATGAAGGATGTGACAAGTGACAAGACTCACTTGTTTTTTTATTTCACCAAAGATCAGAGCCATTTATATAGGGAAAAACGGGCGGGACTTTTATAGTGAATGTTGTTTTTTACAATTAACTAAAAATTTTCCATCTGTTGAATTTTAGATTAATAGATAGTAACATAAATTTTATTCTACATTTCATTTAGAAGATGAATTTAATATACAATAAGGCATCTAAGAAGGGAATAAATAAGATGAATCAAAAAGTAAAATTTTCAGAATATATCGCCATTGGAGTAATGTTATTTGCTTTATTCTTTGGTGCAGGGAACTTAATTTTTCCAGCACAATTAGGCCAACAAGCAGGATCGGATCTTTGGCCAGCTGTAGCGGGATTTTTGATTACTGGAGTGGGCTTGCCATTACTAGGGATTTTAGCAATGGGTTTTTCCGGTAGCAGCAACTTGCAAGAGCTTGCTAGTAGGGTGAATCCAGCTTATGCTATCTTTTTCACCTGCCTTCTCTATTTAACCATTGGTCCATTTTTTGCATTGCCGCGTACCGGCACAGTAGCATATGAAATTGGAATTGCACCCTTTGTAAATGCAGGATTTCACCAAGGTGGATTACTCATTTTTACATTGCTATTTTTCGCTGTGACCCTTTGGTTTTCGCTAAACCCGGCAAAGATTGTTGATAACGTAGGAAAAATATTGGCACCAGGCCTTGTGATTCTTCTTACTATTCTATTGTTTGCGGTTGTCCTACATCCAATGGGAGCGATTCAGGCTCCAGTGGGGGCATATGTGAGCGGGGCTTTTGTAAAAGGATTCTTAGACGGATATAACACGATGGATGCCATTGCTTCCCTCGTATTTGGGATTATTGTGGTTAATGCCATTCGTTCAATAGGAATCACATCAAAAAGAGGGATTCTTGGTGCAACTGTAAAATCAGGTCTAATTGCCATTTCTATACTCGGAGCCATTTACATTGGAATTGCATATATGGGTGCAACAAGCACAGAAACCCTTGGAATCACTGAGAACGGTGGGCCAGTTCTAAGCAATGCGGCTTCTCATTATTTTGGAGAATTTGGACTCATCATGCTGGCGGTTCTAATCATACTTGCTTGTTTAACGACTTCGATTGGCTTAACAACAGCATGTGCTGAATATTTTCAAACATTACTACCAAGGTTCAACTATAAGACGTTAGTCATATTTTTTACGACTATATCATTCATCTTTGCTAACTTTGGATTAACGAACATTATTACATTCTCCGTCCCTGTTCTCATGTTCCTTTATCCACTTGCGATTGTATTAATGATATTGACCTTTTTATCACCATTATTTCATCATAAACGAATTGTATATATCTTAACGATTGCGATTACGTTCTTGATCAGCATCTTTGATGGTTTGAAATCATTATGTGAGTCACTAGAAATTGATTATTTTGGTTGGATGGTGCCGATTGTTTCTTTCTATGAGAAGACATTACCACTATATAACCAAGGCTTAGGTTGGCTGCTTCCGGCGTTATTAGTGGTTATAATTACTGGTGTGGTGGCTCGATTACAAAGATCATAAATAAAAAAATAATCGAGTAGGAGGGCTAATTATAGTAAAATTAGCCCCCTACTCGATAATGTTGTTATAGTCCAAATACGAGGGTTATACTAATTGGGCTTTTTTTAACACAAATACACGCCAGCGGATTTTAATCTAAGCCTGGCGTTTTTTGTATCGTTTTCAATGTTTTTATAGGTTAAGCGAGCAGCTTTTCTTTTCTGTTACTATAAATTGTTTCTTCATAATCCGATAGCAATTGACCAAAAATGGTGTCCCATGATTGCTTAAGTGCATATTGTCTACCTGCCATTCCCATCGTCTTTAACATAATAGGGTTATCCAGTAGGGTTATTATTTTTTCGATATAATCGCTCGGTTCATAAGGATTGCAAAGAAAGCCTGTTTTCCCGTGCTCGATTATTTCTTTTACACTTCCTCCATTAGCGCCGATGACCGGAGTACTAGAAGCGAGAGATTCTAACACGACGTTTCCAAATGTTTCTGTAGCGGAAGGAAAAACGAATAAATCAGCTGCCGCATACGCTTTGGCAAGTTCCTCACCTTCGAGGTATCCCGTAAAAGTCACCCAATCAGCAAATTGGTTTTCCAATTTTAAGCGCATCGGTCCGTCTCCAACGATAAGCCAATGGGAAGAATGGCGAATCGATTCGGGCATCATTTCAATAATTTGTGCAAGTGTGTCCAAATTTTTCTCTGGGGCGAGGCGTGAAACAAAAAGAAAGACAAATGGTTCCTTAATGCCGTACCGACTTTTGAAGTCATTTGTTTCATAGTGAGGATGAAAAAAGTGACAATCTACTCCTCTTTTCCAAAATTGAAGATTAGTAAACCCTTTCGATTGAAGATACTGTTTCGTTTCATTGGACGGGACAAAAATTTTTGAAAAATGTTGTTTGTAAAACCATCCAAAATAACGCCATATCCAATCTGAAAGTACTTCCATCCGATAATATTTTAAATATTGGTCAAAGTGAGTATGATATGAAGCGACCATAGGGATGTCGCTTTTTTTCCCATAGTGAAGCCCGGTTAGCCCAAGGTTGAATGGAGTGGTGATGTGAATTAAATCAGGCTGAAATGCTCCAAGTTGGTTATGCATTTTTAACATGTTTGGAAAAGTAATCCTACATTCGGGGTAAAGAAAAAAAGGGAGGCTAATAGAGCGGTGGATTTGATCAATAAATAAATCTTCGCCCGGAAAATGAGGGGCATAAATTTGGTGTCGAATTTGTTCACGTTCCAAGTAAGCTGCTAATCGTTTCAACGTTTTTGCAACGCCGTTCACTTGAGGAGCAAACGTATCTGTAAACAATGCGATTTTCATCACTTAACCCTCCAGATGTTCATATTGTAAAAACAACTGCATTGAAATAAACGATGACGATTCCTGTTCCTACGCCGAGAATAGCACCCGCCATTACGTCAGAGGGATAGTGCAAACCAATATATATTCTTGAAACACCGACAATACTAGCGAGTAAAAACAAATAAATCGTCATCGACGGCACATGATACATAAAAGGTGTTACGATAGAAAAAATTGAAGTTGTGTGCCCTGAAGGGAACGAATGATCTTTAAGTAATTTAGAAAGTGTCTTTGTTTCAGGATAGGTTAAATATGGTCGATTTCGCTGATATTTTTTTTTGATAATTGAAGCTAAAATATGACTGATCGTGAGAGCAATCATACTTTCAATTCCCCAATTGCTATATGGTAAAGGCGCAATAAGGAAGCTAGCAGAACAACTGAAATGGTAAATGTTGCTCCTCCTAAATGGGTGATGGAGCGAAAAAACAAATTTAAACTTTTATGATTGCATGAATGATTAATAAAGTTAAACAGCCCCAATTCTTTTTTATGAAGCCACAATGCCAATCTACTCAAATAAAACCCTCCCTTTTACACTCATTTTAATAGTTAAATGTTTTGACCTTATTAACAGAGTGTAAAGCTTTTGTTAGTTTTTTCAAAAAATTTCATAATTGATAATTTAAGAACGGCTTTGGATTGTTTTTCACCAGAAGTTTCCATGTAATGTACCGCTTGCTGCCAACCGTTAGGATAAATTCAATGATTTTGAAATATGAAAAAGCCTAATCCCTCAATGTTTTTACAGAGGAATTAGGCTTATGATCTTCCATAAACGCGACCTATTCTTAAATAATCTGCATATTCAAGGTTCTAATGTAGGCTCAGCTCTACTTTTTTACCTCGTAATGTAGCAAAACGTTTCCAGACTTAAAGGCTTTCGTCTCTACAAGTGTAAGACCAAACTGTTTAACATGTTTAAACAGTGGCTTACCTTCTCCTGCAACAACTGGAGTAACAATAAACAAAAATTCGTTAATTAATCCTTCGTCCGCAAGTTGCTGGACGATTGTACCACTGCCCATAATAAGAATATCGGTGCCTGCTTCATCTTTTAGATTCCTTACCACTTCGACAATATTACCATCGAATAGTTTGGTGTTCTCCCAGGTAGCTTCCTTCAGCTTTTTCGAAAAGACCACTTTCGTCATGTTAGTTAACTCTTCAGCGACAGCCTTCATCTCTTGGGAGGCATGGGGATCGTCCCTTAAAGGAACCCAGCTATGCTCAAAACCCCTGTATGTAACCCCGCCCAATATGAGAGTGTCCAAGTGCCTGTTGGAATGCACGGCTTGGTCAACTTCAGGATCATGAACAAACCAATCCATTCCGAAGGTTGCGTCGTTTAAACTTGCAAAATAACCGTCAATAGAAATTCTGTTTAACATAATAATTCTTCTCATGCTAAATCGCTCCTTAGCCATTGGATAAGTACATATTACTACCGCGTCTGAGTAAATAATTGTATAATCCCGTCGCATTTGAGCTTGACCTAATAGCATTTTACAATATCAAGTGCGCACCTACCTTGTGACCCTTCCGCAAATTTACCATATGATTTTAAATTCACAATAATTATCCTTTGACTTTGGAAATTGTTAAGCACCCTTCGTTGTGTTTTACACACTCCATTATAGTCAGAAAAAGTGATTTATAAATTAAGAAACCGTCATTTTCTATAAATACGACGACCCAGCCTGGTCACTATGAAACTCACTTACTTTCATCATAATATTCTTTGGACTCACCCAGGAGAATGCTTTCATATCCCGAATAAAATGAGATTGGTCATAAAAATTAAGGATGTATGCGATATCCGACAATCGCTCGTATTGCCCCGTATTCATCAATCGCAGTGCCTCATTTATACGCTTTACCCTAATGTACACCTGTGGCTGCATGCCAACGACTCGGGCAAATCGCTTCTGGAATTGCCGCTCCGATATATGAAATGCCGACACTAAGTTCTTCACTGTAACTGATTCTATGTGTTCACGAATATAATCCAGTATCTGCTCGATTAGTTCGTCTCTCTTATTGGTTTGCTGCAGTTTTGCAATTAGAAATTCACCGAGTATATTAACCCGCTCGGCAGTTGTATTAGCGTCCAAAAGCTGTATCTCAAGCATTGTTGCACCAAATTGTTCGGGTAATAGAAATCCTTGGTTGAGTGAGGACGCATCCATGCCAAACAAAGTATAAAGAGCGTGAGACTTGAACACCACTTGTATTGATATGTATGGCTCGCTTTTGAAACACATGATACTCGGTTCCGAACCTTGCCCATGCATAAACAATCGGGGCACATTCGAGGCTTTTGCCATTCGGGTGGCAATACTTTCAATAGCAGAAGAGCCGTCAGAGGCAACATTGAATACAATACCGGGAAAACCGCTAGGACATACCTTAACTTCGAGTGCTTTTGTATCATTTTGTGACGTTATCCGGATGCACTCAATATCACGACTCAAAATGTGTGGTGATGGTATAACTTTAAAGTTTATTGTACTCATAGTCTCCTCCTTCCGATATGACGGCCCGGAACTTGAAAAAAAAATTAAAAAGCGAAGTTATTTTTAAATGTTCCATTCCAGTTATCAACTATTCATTAAAAATGGGAGGACGACTATGACGAATCAACTTCCCACCATCATAAAATCTGCCATATTCTTTTACTAAATCATAGGCTTCGTCGCTTGTTGGGATAGAACCATTATATTTGTATGATAAAAAGTAAGCATGGGTTTTTCCCCCATAAAAAACCCAACTAAAGAATCTCATTGCAAATTTATGAGCACCATTATCTCTAAATTGCTTCATTGATTTAGGCTCCCACACAGTCATAGTAAGTCCGTATCCTTCCTTTACATTACCTTTCATTTCGGCATAAAGTAATCTAGGAGATTTCTTCATTTGTTTCATTACAAATTGACTTACAATTCCATTCACGATCGTTTTCCAAACAGGAAATTTATCACCTAATGTTATCGAAATCAGTGCATTTTTAGGTACCTCAATATCTCTATTACCATATGTAATAAGCCCTTCGTATTTACTATCTGGATTTCTATGTGTAACAAATTCCTTTTCTTGCATATACCTTCCCCCTCAAACAGATTATCTTGCCCCGTATATTGAGTGTTTTTTTATGGTTATTACTAATCTAAGTAACAAAGCCTTACTTTAAAGCACTTCTATTTTTCAATTATTAAACACTACATATCTCGTTAATAGGATGAATATCAATGCGATAAAAACTGTCACTGCTCCACCCAAAAGCGACTCTCCTAGATTGAAGATACCGTAGGCACCAAAAAGAATACTACCGACAATGACTAGAGCCTTCCCGTTTTGATTGCCGCGAAAAAGCTGGATGGCTCCAAACAATACAAATAGATCTCCTACTGCATTGATAATGTATAAAAGAACCCCATGGCCGCCAGTTAAAATTTGAGATGCTGTGCTTGCGCTAAGTCCAAGGATAGCAATTACGATAAATACAATACTGACTACTTTAGCAGGAATCGAAATCAACCTCTTTTTGACCATTTGCATTTCATCCTCATCTTATATAGACATAATAATTCGGCAGAATCTCACAAAAGATTGCTTTTTCCACTCTTTCCCCCTGTTCCCTTGCGAATAAATCTTATATTCTCCCAAAAGGCAGAAAACACCTTTTTATTTCTGGTGTAAAACAACTTTATTTCGTTACTCTATTGGATGGGTGCTGCAGCCTTGATAGTGATTGTTATTAAGTCTGTAGGGATTTAAAGCGTAGATAAAAAAACTCGAGTAAGGGGCTAATTAGTAGTAAAATTAGCTGCCACTTACTCGATAATGTTGTTATATGCCGAACAGGGTGTCTTTCGCTCTCTACCTTTAAAAAGCAGTAGAGCTTGTTACTTCTCATTGTACACAGACGAGTTTTACTTTTCTATTTGACGTTAATTTCTCCTACTTTGTACCTCAGATCATCTCTCTTACCTTTCATTTCCAAGTAAATCGCCGGCTCCTCCTTATCAGGATCCAATATAGCAACATTTACCTCATAAACACCTTTTTTCAAATTTCGTGGAATGGAGATCACTTCTTTTATTGAATGTTCGCCTGGCAGCCATTCCCGAATATCTGCCGCCCCTTTCTCTTTATGGACAATCTTCCCATCTTGATTCGCAAGTGAAATTTCCAGAGGCCAATCAAAATAGAAAGGCGCGACTCCACTATTTTCCCACTTCATCTCCAATGAGAATTTAGACCCTGCCTTAGCGGCCTTTTGATATCTTGCCTCAGTTAATCTGAAGTGGTAACCCATTTTACTTAAAAAACGATTTATTGCGTTTTGATGTTCTCCAGAAGGACTGTAATTCGCCGGGGAACTTGGACCTAACCAGCTGACATGAGTTAGTTCTAGCTGCTCCATGACAGAAGAAATGGCAGTAGAGGAAAAATAATCCCCCCAATTGCGCGTTGGCGCAAACTCTCCCCCAATTGGCGCTGTCCTCCAGGCATCCGGCATAGGAGGATGATTTTCACCTGTTAACCAAAATTTATAGCCATTTTTAACCCAGCTATGAAACTCTTGAACAGTATGGTCCAATCTTCCAAACATATCATTGTAAAATCCCATCTTGTTATCCATTGCGATCTGATGGGGGCGCCTCATTAATAATATTTTATTTGTAAAGTTTTCAATATAGTGTTTTACATAGATTTCGACAACAGGCAGCTTCGGAAAAGGAATCTGAATCCCGTCTTGCTGTAAAGTATGCCATTCACCCCAATGACCTAGGCTCCCTAATTCTACGAACGATATATAGGGGTCCTCATTATATCTTTTAGCGAGTGCCTCTATTAATTTTTTGTGATAATCAATCAGCTTTGGGTTATCGTAATTTGGACTAAATCCGCTCCCCCACTCATGCTCATACCAGGTACCATCCTGATCAATCTCATTATAAAGCCATTCAGGTATATCTTTGTGACCTACTTTTCCTGGATAATCCAATACTATTCGAAAAATCAACCTCTTATTATTTTTCTTCCAATAATCAAACTGATATTTTTCTTCTATTTTTTCAAAATCATAAAATCCCTTCTCTGGCTCAAGGTCCTTCCAGCTAAAGTTGGCATAAACGAGTGAATGAGGCTGAACGTAAGGCCCTCCTTCTGCAGGAGGAGCAAACCCCATAAAAGGATTAATAACTACTTCATCGTCCTTTTCAATCTTGAACGTCTCCTTATTGCTAAAAACCGAAAGCAAAAGTATTGAAATGATCAGTGCCATAACCATGTGCTTTTTCACTCCATGTTCCCCTTCGTTATCCTATTTGAAAGACCTTAAAGAAGGTTGGCCAGAACACTTTTCGAGGAAGTTGTTAGTTTCCCCTTTCTCCTCCATTCAACCGATTCATCCTATGAGCAAATCTGTCCATAAAGCTTGTTTTGTCTACTGGAAACAGCGGCTGGGAACAAAATGTATAATACTCATGATTTTTCACGTAATGAAAAAGTCTCAAAAAGGCTGTAATCAAACCTATCATTCCAGATATGAAGCTGGCCAACCCATAGTTGCCTCCAAATAAAACGATAACTGTCATGCTTAACAAACTGACAGACATAAACGTAGAGATTACAATAACTGCTCCCTTGCGATCATCAAAATAGAGAAGGATTTGCATGAGGACAAACATGATAATAAAAAAGTAATTTCCGATGACTAAGACATTAAAAATAGCTCTTTGCTCTATTGTCAGAGGTATGATAGTAGTACCAAGAGCAATCGCAAGGATTGTAAAAATTAACTGAAACTCCATGATATAAACTAATTCACGCGTTAATACATGGAACATTTTCTTTCTAGCTTCACTTATTTCACCGAGTGAATATTCTCCTGATACTTTTTCGTAGTATTTTTTATACGCTTCAAAAAACGATGTTTCCATAGATACGACAAACATGACCATCGCAGGGATGATGGATAAATAAGCGTAAAAAATAGGTACATCATAGAGTGGGGCCATCACAAAAGTATCGCCGACTTTTTCTTGTATATCACTGCTCCAAACGATAAATATATGTCCAAATAAGCTTATGACATAAAATAATCCGATAAAGAATAACGATGGGTATTTTTGTATATATGATAAAAAGTCAAAGTAATTCTTATTAGCTTTTGGAAAGCGTTCCTTTACACTTCTAATTAAAAGAACAATGGCGATTATAAAGCCTGCAGCCATACAAACTAAAAAATACTCAGCCTTTAATGTATTAAAAATCTTAAGACATAACCCCATGGCAGAAATAGAAGTAATGGCTCCGAAACCATATGCTTTAACGATATGCATATATTTTTTTACTGCAGATATATAGATGGCCAGTATATTCGTAATCAACAATTCAATAAAAAGCAGATATGCAACTATTTTAAATGTCGTCCCTAATGGAGAAAAACTATAAAAAGCGGTCGATATCGACCCGCCAATTACTAAAATAATCGCTATCGAACCATAGAGTGAGGACATAACATTTTCTTCTTTATTCATATAAATTTGATCGGAAACATATCTAGTAACAACCATTAGTAATCCTCCGGTTATTACTTGCGAAAAAACAAAACTGTACATCGTAGTCGATAATAAGAGTTCCCGCTCAAAAAGCTCAGCACCGGACAGAGATAGAAGTTTTTGGCCTATTAGTAACTGGACAATACATAATATCATCGGACCCGAAATAATCACTGAAGAATAGACAAAGGCTCTGAGACCACCGTAAAACTTTTCTTTACCGACTAACTTTTTTAGTTGAAATCCTATTCCCGCCATCGGAATAACCTCTTTTTCCATAAATTTTTCTATACTGCTGAATAAAGGTCTCCAAGGAATAGCTAGCTTTCACACGGTTACGGCCGTTCTCCGCCATTTTTATACGAATGTTTGGTTTTTGGGCCAAATTTATAATGGCCCGTGCCATTTTCACATAATCCATAACCGGAACAATATATCCAGCAGATCCAAAGCGATCATCCAATCCATACAATAATTCTTTACAGCTTCCTACATCTGTGGAAACAAAAGGTTTTCCACTAGCCATCCCTTCAAGTAGTACGAGAGGCTGCCCTTCGCTAATGCTGGAAAGAACCAATATATCCATTTTGCCAATGTATTGTTTAACATTAACCGTACCTGCAAAATAAATATCCTGAAGGTCCAAAAAATTTACTAATTGCAAACATTCCTCGTAATAGTCTGGATCCTCATCTTTTGGACCAAGAATATAGAATCTTGAATTTGGAATTGCCCTCTTTACAATGGCGAAGCTTTGGATCATTGTTTTAATATCCTTTATTGGAACCACCCTTACGACTGCTCCAATGTCAACAAATTCTTCATCCTCTTTTCCTTTTTGAGGCAGAAATGAATAGCTTTCGAGTTTAACTCCATTAGGAATAATTCTTATTTTTTCTTCCGGACAGCCAATTTCAATCTGAATTTCTTTGTTTTTATTAAACAATGTAATAACTTGATCAGCTGATGCATATGCCCCTTTAGATAAACTATGAAAATGCTTGATCCACAGGCCTTTCATCATCCCTTTTATTCCGTCCGACTTAATGATTTCTTCCTCACGTTCCCTCGTATAAATTCCGTGCTCAGTCACTATAAATGGGCGGTCATAATAATATTTGCTATATGCACCGACGATGCCTGCATATCCTGTTGATATACTGTGGTACATATCGGCTTCTGGAGGTGGACTTGCGAGGACAGACAGTAAAGGCAAAAGCATCGATCTTACTGACCAATATAACTGCGTAAAAGGAAGTTCAGGAAAATGCTCGAAGCACACCTCTTTTACAATATCGTACAAGTCCTTGCTTGTTATAAACTCAGTAACTGTATCAGTATTTATGGATCTGTATCTTCCTTTAAAAAGTGAAAAAAATTCCTCCCAGTTTCCATCTCCATTAACGAGCAATGATTTTATTGCTTGTTTTTGCCCTTGCTTTAACATATATCTCTTTCCTGATTTTACGGATACATTCAAACTTGAATTTAAGAAAATTTCTCTTACCTCTATCAGATTGTTCGGAAGGTCGTATTTAAATTTTCCTTTGTCTTTTTCATCTGCACCTATCGCGTAGATGATAAACTCATGCTCCGGCATCGATGTAATCAATGTTTGTACCCAGCTTGACACTCCGCCGACTACATAGGGATAGGAACCTTCTGCAATAAGACAAATTTTCATGATTCATCCCCCAGTTCTATAGTGAACTCAGGTGATACAGCGTGCACCAAATAGTGATTACTATCTATTTTTTCCACTTCACAGCCCAAAGAATCTACAATCTTCTTATCGCTGCGAAGGATAAAATCCAATTCACCTCGGAAATGACCGATATAACCTTGTATGATCTTTTCATCTTGTAAAAAAAACACTTTCGCATCTTGAAAACTTCTTAATGACTCCGTACTTTCAGAAGCCGTCTGGCTTTTCATCCACGGATATTTTTCTTTTACATCCTTAAGCATTTTACGAAAACTCGACGACATTTCATGCCATGTCTTATTCCCGCTTCGTTCTTCATCAAGTATATCGTCAGGGTGAATGAAATGTGAGAAGACGCCATATAACGTAGCTCCATTTGCAACGATCCATTGAACTTCTTGTGCATAGTGATAATCTGAGGTCAACCGAGGAATTTCATTATACTCCTCCGAGTATTCAAACTCTTGGATATAAGAGATTCCTTCATCATCAGGTAAATGTAGAGAAGCAATATTGGAGATTGATGGAATTGCTTTCTTAATAGCCTTTTTCCCATCCTCACTCAGGACATTCGATGGAGGAATATACGTTTTCAATGTGTAACCCTGAAAAATCCCTTGCACGAACTGATTTAATTCCTGCAAAGAAGCAACCATATCCTTTTCGTCTTTCCATGCTGTATATCCCAGACTTACTACTTGACCCTGATCCAGAGTCAATGATTGGTGGTTGTATCCATGTGCAGCCAACTCTCCACCCATCTTAAGCAAATCCCGGCCAAAAATTTTCAAATTATGCTCAGCTAATCGTTCATTAAATGGACCATCTACATCATCGTTGTAGGTCTCGATAATTCCAGCTGTATATTTCACGTCATATTCCTGAGCCATTTTTAGCATATCTGGCCACCACACTTTGTGGAAAAAGCTCATTGTATTCGTTTTATAATCCCTAAAAATGAGATCGTGGGTACCATCTGGAAATGGTGCAGGAAAATCATCAATATAAACAACCTTGGAATTTAATATTGGATAAATAAAATTATTATTTAAATAGCTTAGCGAGCCTGCGATGAAGCCTCTATTCATTTCGCTTTCGAGCATCGTTCCATTAAATACCATAAATGTTCCCTTCCCGTAAGGGGTACTCCATAAAAATGGAATCATATTGTCGGTACTCGCTAAAACCGTACTATTTTCCTTGAGACTAATATCCAACACAGAATTCCAAATTAAATTTTCATCTGTGATTTGTAACCCCCTTGAATTGATCAGGAAATCTGATTCAATCTTGACGCTGAATGTATCTTTGTACGGCGGGTCAGACTCATTTATTCCAATCATCTCATGAATGCTTTCATACGTTTCCACAATATCGGGTCTTATCGCAAAAAACATTTTCCCTCCGTGGGAAACGTAATCTGTTAAAATTGTAAAATCTTTGACTAGATCCAGGTTAGGAAACAGGATAATAATATTTTTATATTCTTTTATATCATTCGGTATTTTTTTTACTGGTACAGAAGCAAACATTTTTTTCATATACAATAAAGTCTTCTCGACATTATTTTTTAGCGAGACACTTAACTCGGTATCAGGGTCATAAACAAGCAAAAATTGATCCTGTTCAATGTCTTGTATTTCTGCGGGAGGAGGAGACGATTCTTGAGATGCTTTATTAGCCATTGCCAAACTGTGCTGATGCATCTTGAACAAGTGAAAAGATTCTAATTGTGTAATCAGGATGACTCCTCCAAACAAAATCACGAACGCGACCATGATCATCATTTTGATCAAACTAACATTGTTGCTCACTATTACCCTCCTATGACCAAAAATGAAGGGCTTTTAACCCTTTTGGTGATAATTGAATTGGTGTTTTTCTCAACGTATTCAATATCTCAGCTAGTTTTTTCCGGTTTTGCACTGCATAATAAACCTTCATTGCTGTTAAGTAAGATGCTTCGTCAAGGGGGTATGCTTCGATAAACTGTTGACTATAAAATTGTGCTTTTTTGAAGTTGCCTAATTCAACATCACAATTGATTTTATCAACGAAATATTGTTTACATCGCAATGGGCTATTCAAGAGGTTTTCGAGCAGATCTGAAAATTGCATCTGATATTGAATTTTGGTTTCTTGATCAATCATGCCACTATCAACATATTTTTTTAGCGTTTCTGCATAACGATCCATCACTTCGTAATCAAAAGGACTTTCCTCAAGCCTCTTCATTAAATCATGCAAAGCAGTAACATATTTTCTTTGAATTTCCATGATAGCTGTGGCAGCATAATGGGCAGTTTCTGTATCATCACTTTTAATGGCTTTATTTAGAACCCCGATATCTTTTACTCCGTTCTTTAAGCTATCGATCAGCATCTCTCTCTTAAGGTTATTATCATTTGATAGCAAAGCATCCTGAAACGGGATGATGTTAATTTCTCGTTCCACTTGGATTTCGGTGCTTTGAGGAAGTAATAAAAATTCATCACTTTTTTCCTCGTTTGTATTTTCATTTTTTTCATTATTTTGTGATTTGAACAGCAAGTATGAAAGTAGAAACCCGATCACTGGAAAAAAGGTGATAATGATGGTTTTAATAAACCCATTTTCTCGGTTTTTCAATATTAAAAAGAAACCATAGACTAAACAAAAAAGGTAATACAGAATTAGCCACTTAAACATTCACTCTCACCCTGCTTAAATCTAGCATTCGATCTTCCAAGCTTTTATTTTCCAACATAAGCTGATGCTCATAGGCACAAGTTAAGGACGAGGAAATTAACTTCGCGATGACATTTATCATGTTGATATAGAATAGAGACAGTTGTTCAAAATCTAATCCGTCTGCACAAATTACTCCTACCGCAGTGCCATTTACATGAACTGGAACGATTAATGATGGGAGACCTTTTTTCAGGTTTTTATTAACAAACAACTTATTATTATTTAAAACATCCATAAAATGTTCTTCTTGCTCAAGACTGATAATCTCATTAATTTTGTAAAATTTTGATTTCTCTTGCAACACTAACTTACTGAATGACGAATCATACATATACAAAGCAACTTTTTTCGTTTTCATCAATTTTTCGACTGTAAAAATGGAGGATTGAAAAATCTCTTGCGGCTCAAGACTATCCAAGTCCTTCATAATTCGATATACAGTTCCAATGCTATTTTCTGTGTAGAGAATTTGGTGTTGGAGCTCTTCTTTTACCTTTACCATATCCTCATAGGATTGGTTAAGGAAATGGTATTTTTCCTTTATAACTGTAGCTTCCTCGCGATAATTAGTAAGCAAGCTTTCCCTTCTGTCAAGCGCATAGCGGATTGTAAGCCCAGTAAAAATGTACACACTGATATGTACGAGTGAACTTGGGTCAATAAGTAAAGAAATCGCATCTCTTCCAATTAATAAATTTTCAGTCAAGAACCACATCGAGGCCATTCCAACTGATAAGACCGACTGGAATTTACCGATTAAGATGGAGACAAGAATGATGTATACGAGCTGGTAATCTACCATATAGTAATGAATATCAACCAAAGCACTAATCGAGAAAATGAATAGGAATATTCCTAGATTCTCTAAATACGGCAGTATAGGTTTTGAACGGTTAAACCATTCTGGCATGTTTATTTTCTTTTTCTCTGCTTGGTGATCCGGTTTTTGTTTATGTTCGTTAAACCAATGATACGTTTTTGCTAAGCCATCCTCGTACGTATGAAACGGTTCCCAGTCCAGGTCATTTTTTATTTTGGTATTGTCTAGACGAGAATGCTTAATATCGCCCTGCCGCTCTTTTTCATATTTTACATTTTCTATTTCAGTCAACTCACCGAGCGTTTCAATTAATTGATTTACGCTGACTCCAGTATTGGTTGACAGATTGTATATCCCAGAAAGATTGTTTATTACCCCCCGGTAAATTGCTTCTGCTACATCCTGAACAAATATAAAGTCTCTCGTTTGCTCCCCGTCTCCGTAAACAATTAAATCTTTTCCGTTAATGACTCTTTGGATAAAAATGGAGACAACACCACCCTCTCCGACCGTTCCCTGCCGTGGGCCGTAAACATTGGAAAACCGGTAACATAGGGTGTCTAATCCAAAGATTTCACTCCACTTTTGGCAGTACATTTCACCAATCCATTTGTTCATTCCATATGGTGATACAGGATCACAAAGAGAGTCCTCTTTTAATGGAATTTCCTCATTCAGTCCGTATACTGCTGCTGAAGAAGCAAATACAACTTTACTTACACCATACTTTTTTGCTAGGTTAAGCATATTTGACAGTCCTAGGACATTGTATTTTGAATCGATATAAGGGTCATCCATCGATACTGCCACATTGACCTGGGCAGCCAAATGAATGACTACATCAAACTTAAACGTCTTAAATATTTCTTCACATAACGGATCCTCTACATTTATTTGGTAAAGGATATGATTAAATTTTGTATTTTCTTTCGTCCCCGTAGAGAGATTATCGATAATATGCACCTCATGTCCTTCCATCGCAAACATTTCACCAACGAAAGAACCAATGAAGCCATAACCTCCCGTAATCAATACTCTCATGTTTTCACCTCTTCTTATTTATGGGCCTAGACCCCTGCCTCTCATGCTCTTTCTTGTTTATTCTGATTGCATTACCTGGCAGATGATGTACTCCAGGCAATTTGGCTGCCTTCTGAATCATGAACTGGCACCCATAATAAGTCCACCCACGAAGGATTAAATGACATATCGTGGATTTGCATTTTCTATTCTTTCGCTTTTAACACAAAAATTTATTTTGTGTTTTCTTTAATACCTGACAACCACTGTTTTGACTCCTTTAATCTTGACCTTATACCTTAATAGACGCTTCCTCAGAATGTTAATTAGCGGAGTTTCAAAATAAGAATGAACGAGGGAGCCGAAACTGATCATAATGACAAAGAAAACAATGCTTAGTATCCAGCCTCCAATGGTTTCATAAATTGGGAACCTGCTAAATACTTCAGAGAAAAAATCCAGGGCAAGATTATGAGATAGATAGATTGAGAAAGCTGCATTTCCCAAATAGTTCAATTGCTTAGGAATCCGTATATCTTTCTTAAGATCGATTGATGCAATACCTATAATGAGAAGAATGGAAGCAAAGCCAGTTCCGAGATCAAAGTTGATATTGATAATCGGATTCAGTGAATTTTTCCACATAAACGGAAAGCCAAGAAAACCTGTTATAGCGAACAGAAATGAAAAGAACCAATTAATTCTTACGTGTGTGACAACATAAGCTGCCAGGATCCCTCCGAGCAAGATAAGATTGATCTCGTTCAGCAAAAATTCAGTAATAAAATTGTAGACAGGGATGTAACCAATGAAGACGGCTGCACACAGACCTCCCCAAATCGCCAGGATGGCCATTGCTATTCTTGGCCTTGGTAAAAATAAAAGCGAAAACATCAAATAAAAAAGTACAGTAAATTTCAATGACCAGGCCGGTATAAGAACCGGCGGCTCTCCACTTGGATTCGGGCTTAATAAAAAAGAAGAAATAATCGTTTCAAGCTCTGTTTCATGTCCTACTCCATACCACGGAAAAATAAACAGAAATGGCAGTAATACAATCGTTAAAATCCAATAAAGCGGATAGATGCGTATAAAGCGGTTAATCACGTATTTTTTCATTTGGTCCATTTGGCCAAAATGGTTTCGGTAAACGTAATACATCATAAAACCTGAGAGGGCAAAGAAGTAACTCACCCCTCCCGACATAGGAAGTGCATGCAAGCCGAATAAATTGAAATCAAAATATTCATGCATCGTTAAAGATAAGTGAAAAAGCATTACCATTATCGGTACCAATGCCCGTGAAAATTGAATCAATACTAATCTTTTTCTTGTCATACATCCACCTTCAAATTAAGAAGTAAATATTCATCAGTCTTTTTACGATCAAACTAATGCAAAGGTCATTCTTTATAAAGAACGAAAAGAACATAACGGCCCCTTTTATTAGCTTTCTAACCTTTTGAGAAGAATATTGTAGAACAACTTGATGTTTTGGTTAGCTGAATTCGTACTAGATTCCTAGTTCCCTGTTTGGTGTAAGGAAAATAGTGAAGGGAAAAATATTTTGATATGAATCGATCACCTGTCTGTTGATATATCGAGCTAGTATATCCTTCAATCCCATTTTTCAACTCAAGGTCTGAATCCAGAAGGCTGCGATTCTCTTGTTATAAGAATCTAGAAAAATAAGCCTTCGTTTAGAATGAGGGATTTTGTAAATGATTTTCAACAGCAGATCCATTGAATGGGGCGACAATATTGATAAAAAACCTTGATGATGCGCTAAGCAGTTCGAATATACAAAGACTGCTTGTGGAACGTACTAAATTGGCAAGACCTTGGGCATAAGCTTAAGGAGGCTTAGCACTCATCCACGAAAAGCGAATGTATTCGGAGTGCGTACTACATGACAATAAGTATGAAGAGTATTTTTTAAAAAGAATATTTGAGGTTCTGTTCGACTGTAGTTAACATGAAAACGATTCGGATACATTGCACATAACCATCCTACCCTCTCATAAACCACTCTTTGTTTTAAATACATTTATTGCACTTTTTTAAAGAACACTTCGTTCTTTAAAAAACACTCAACTCTTATTATAAAAGGAAATATCTTTTTGTAAACCATATATTTAATCTTTTTATCGATAAAAAATGACAACAATACCTTGAATAACAAGTCCAGTGACATTCGGTTTAAAAGCGGGCTTGAGGATAGAAATGAGCTGCCTTTTCATATTTTTCTCACGCATTAACGTTAAATACTTCTTTAAATTCTCTTCCTATCATACATAAGCGTTTTTCGCTTAGCAATGAGGCATTCGCCCTTTTTCAGACTTTATAACCATTAAAAAAGTAGTATAAATGTAAAGAAGGTATTCAAAAGAAGAAACAAGTCAAATTAACCCCTTTTATTTCAAAGGGAAAAAGCATAAAAGTAATAAATTTGTTGATTGACACAAAAACCCCGTTTACTTAGTTTGCGATAACTTCACCATCAAATCGAATAGAGGGTAGATTGATTCCAAAACATCGTTCTTCTGTGAGAATAAATTGATGGAAATTTCTTGTTGACAGTTTCCATAAAATACCTCATTCTAATAATGAGTAAGTCACTCACTCATTAAAAAAGGAAAGAGGGCATGTTCAAATGAGCCAAACTAATATCCTGAAAGAAATTGTTCTGAGAAAAAGAAATCAGAGAAAGAATGCCAAAGAACTTCAAATCACCACAGCTAACAGCATCGTTGAAGGCGGTTACGTTAAAATCGGCGGTATCGATCAGTGGATCACGATTCGTGGCGAGAATCGGAATCACCCTGTTTTGTTATTGATTCACGGCGGTCCAGCTTCGACGTATTCCATCTTCAGTCCGTTGTTGCGTTCATGGGAGAAGCACTTCATTGTCGTTCAGTGGGATCAGCGTGGAGCTGGAACGACTTTTGGAAAGAATGGTAAAGACGGCAGCGGCGCCATCACTTTCGAGCGTCTCGCAAAGGATGGGATAGAGGTAGCAGAATACTTGCGTGGAAAATTAGGTCATCAAAAAATAATTCTTATTGGAAGCTCTGCCGGCAGTCTAATTGGTATCATGATGGCAAAGCTTCGGCCGGATCTTTTTTATGCCTATGTCGGTACAGATCAGAATTCGCCAGATTCACAAAATCTTTTGTATACAGTATCAGTCAACGCTCTCCGTGAGGCAGGCAATACGAAGGGTGTTCAGCTGCTTGAGAAAATGGGACCTAATCAATCCCAATGGAGTCGTAAAGATTTCGACAAGAGGAATCGGCTTCTTGTTAAAGCGATTAAGGATGTCCCCAATATGATTACAGACTTAATTTAGCCATCTATGCTTTCTTCTCCGGAACATAAAATAAGCGATATCATAGATATTTTCAAAGGTATGAATTATTCCCTTGACCATCTATTTGATGAATTAATAAACTTTGATTTTCAAAAATATGGGAAGCAATTCGAACTGCCAGTTTTTATTATTCACGGAGATCATGATATTATCACACCAACTGAACTGGCTAGAGCTTATTATGATGAGATTGAAGCCCCTCATAAGGAGTTTGTCCTCATCAAAAATGCTGGCCATCTTGCATGTTTTGCCCGTCCACATCAGTTTCTTGAAGAGTTAATCAAGAGAGTAGGTCCACTAGTCCCCGCGTCTATCAACGTAAAAGCAAAAGTACTCTAGATTAATGATATAATGAATAGGACATTTTTTAGATCCGGAGGTTGGAAGGGTGTCTCCATTGAATAGACAGCAGCAGCTTGATCAAATCCGCGACGAACGCAGAGAGCAGATAAAACAAGCGGCACTTAAAATATTTGCCCGCAGAGGATATACCGGGACGAAAACGAGCATGATTGCTAAGGAAGCAAGCATTAGTGAAGGATTAATTTACCGTTATTTTAATTCTAAAGAGGAACTTTTCATAACTCTCGTTGAAGAATTGATGGAAGAAGCAAAAAGGGAGCTCAAGTATGTTGGATACCTACCAGGAACTCCTTTTGAACAAATTAGAACCTTAACGAAAAACATGCTTGATGACAACAATATGTATGCCTTTATGTTAATGGAACGTGCTCGCACTGCTGATGATGTTCCCGACAAAGTCACACAGATCTTTGAAGAAGCAACAAATGTACTGATTGATCCCATCATTCCTATCTTCGTTAAAGGACAGGAATCGGGTGAATTTTCGCCAGGCGAACCCCGAAAGATGTTGTCATGGTATTTTACCATCATTAACAGTCTTCTTACTCAAGAAAAGATAGATGAAGAGTTCGGGTTACCAGATGCGGATGTGTTAATACGTATTTTGACAAATTAATTTCCAAAGAAGCTGATTCGATTACAAGGAATATCATAAAAAAACAATCATTAGGGGGGCTAATTAGTTGTAAAATTAGCTGCCCTTCACCCGATCATGTTGTTATAGTCCGAACACGGGGTCTGACCGCTTTTCCCCGTGGCAGATATTCAATTCGCCGCTTGTCTTTGCATACCAGCAATCATTATTGCGAACTCACTTCAATCTCTTCATTAAAAATGGGAGGACGACTATGACGAATCAACTTTCCACCATCAAAAAATCTGCCGTATTTTTTTACTAATTCATACGCTTCATCGCTTGTTGGGATAGAGCCATTATGTTTGTATGATAAAAAGTAAGCATGGGCTTTTCCACTATAAAAAACCCAACTAAAGAATCTCATAGCAAATTTATGCGCACCTTTATCTCTGAATTGTTTCATTGACTTTGGCTCCCATACAGTCATAGTAAGTCCATATCCTTCCTTTACATTACCTTTCATTTCAGCATAAAGTAATTTAGGAGATTTCTTCATCTGTTTCATTACAAATTGACTTACAAGCCCATTCACAATTGTTTTCCAAACAGGAAATTTTTCGCCTAATGTTATCGAAATAAGTGCATTTTTAGGCAACACGATATCCCTATTACCATATACAATAAGTCCTTCGTATTTACTATCTGGATTTCTATGTGTAACAAATTCCTTTTCTTGCATATACTGTCCCCCTTAATCAGATTATTTTTTATCAATATATGAGTGCTTATTTATGGTTATGTAGTAAGGAATTATTCAGGAGCTCTTCTTTTTTTTATTATTAAACACTACATATCTCGTTAATAGGATGAATATCAATGCGATAAAAACTGTCACTGCTCCACCCAAAAGCGACTCTCCCAGCGTGAAGATACCGTAGGCACCAAAAAGAATACTACCGACAATGACTAGAGCCTTCTCGTTTTGATTGCCGCGAAAAAGCTGGATTGCTCCAAACAATACAATTAGATCTCCTACTGCATTGATAATGTATAAAAGAACCCCATGGCCGCCAGTTATAATTTGAGACGCTGTGCTTGCGCTAAGGCCAAGGATAGCAATTACGATAAATACAATACTGACTACTTTAGCAGGAATCGAAATCAACCTCTTTTTGACCATTTGCATTTCATCCTCATCTTATATAGACATAATAATTCGGCAGAATCTCACAAAAGATTGCTTTTCCCATCTTTAAATCGAAGTATTTATTACCTGCTAGATATTACTCGTAGGGAATTCCACTCTTTCCCCCTGTTCCCTTGTGAATAAATCTTATATTCTCCCGAAAGGCAGAAAACACCTTTTTATTTCTGGTGTAAAACAACTTTATTTCGTTACTCTATTGAGAGTATGGGTTAATAGATGTCGATGTGTTAATACGTATTTTGACAAATTAATATCCAATGTATCTTTTGGTATTTAATACCTTCGTTCTTCCATAATGGGAACTATAATTAGTATTTATTTTAAATAAAGCTTTATATGCAAGTTATGTATAACTTGCATATAAAGCCTTGTTTTCTATTAAAACAATATTTTTTAGTTACCAAATTCACTATGCCTGTACATAGAGTTTGCTAATTATCCATGAAAAAATTCCCGGTAACTTACGATATGCTCTGTCCAGGATAACTACTTAAAATACTCAAAAGATGTGTTGTAATTTTCTGTGTATGTTGATATAAAGGGAGTAATAATTTTTTGGTATGTGTTACTGGCGTAAACGTGGAGCACCACGAGGGAGCACATATTGTCATATTAGCCGTACGCCTGGGCAAAGTATTTGGACTCAAAACCAGATACTTTTTATTTTTTAAGGGAGATGATGGTATGGAGGAAGTACGGCAACCAAGAAATGTAGCAATCTTGATCTTCGACAATGTAGAGGTTTTAGATTTTACAGGACCGTTTGAAGTATTTATTACCGGAAGCAACCGGGGGAAGGACTTCAAAGTCTACACGGTGGCTGAGCACGACCGCCCTATAATTGCTTTAGGGAATCTCAGCATCAACCCAACGTATACCATTTATAACTGTCCTACGCCTGATATTTTAATCATACCCGGAGGATGGGGATCCAGAAAAGAAATGCAAAACGAAGTCATCACGAAATGGATTCGCGAAGTTTCTAATGACGTTGAACTTCTCCTCTCTGTTTGTACAGGAGCCCTAATTTTAGCGAAAGCAAATTTGCTGGATGGATTGCAGCTTACGACAAATCGCCTTGCTATAGACGAATTGAATGAAGCCGCTCCAGAAACAGCAGAAATAATTGAGAATGCTCGTTATATTGACAATGGTAAAATCATACTCTCTGCTGGTGTGTCTGCTGGAATTGATATGTCTCTATATGTAGTGAGTAAGTTATTTGGAGAAGAACGGGCGAAACATACAGCTAAACTGATGGAATATGATTGGAAGGTTTGACCTTTTAATAGCTATTGTAAGGAGAGTGATGGTTTGATTCGCTTTTTGTGTAATTGAAGGCTGTTTTATTCATATTTTTCTTTATAGCCTATTAATTTTCCAATTGGTGCAAGTGTTCTGTACGTCATTTTTTGAATTGACCAAGGCGGGGTTGTTACTCGAATATCATCTTGATGATAGAGCATAATGCATGACATAAGGATTATATTAGCGGTTCCCTTCTTATTAATCTTTCCTTTTCTCGACAAAGCAAAATACGTTTTAAAAAATGTTTCCATTCCTAAAGAAGGTGAAAATCGTTGATTGAACTACTCGTCACTAAAGTAACGAGATTCCTGCGAACACCGCCCTATCGGACAGTTTATTAGCAGGCTACCCCCGTAGTTCCTACGGTTCTGAATAGGCAAGCAATTAAGCTAACAACCTTTTGCCTCGGTAAGGATATTTATGCTTGCGTTCACATCTCGGTCATGATATATGTGACAGTTGGGACATAGCCACTCTCGCAACCTAAGATTTTTCACTAAATTATTTTGGTAACCACAGCTAGAGCATAGTTGACTGCTTGGGAAGTGTTTTGCTACCTTTAGCACTTGTTTACCATACCAGTTTGCTTTATAGGTTAGCATGGTGACAAATTCTGACCATGATACATCGCTAATGCTTTTGGCTACCTTACGATTTTTTAACAAATTGGCTACCTGTAAATCTTCGATGCAGACAATATCGTGGTTTTTGATAATGTCTGTTGAGACTTTGTGCAAGTAGTCTTTTCTTTTGTTAGCAATCGATTCATGGATACATGCAACTTTCATTCGTTGCTTATGCCAATTGGAAGAACCCTTTACTCGGCGGGAAAGGGTGCGTTGTTCTTTCGTTAATTTTGATTCCGTTTTTCGCAAATAATGAGAGTTGCGATACATCGTTCCATTGGAACAAATGGCAAAATTCGTTAAGCCCAGATCGATACCGACTTCTTTGTTGGTTTTCTGAAGATGCTTAATGTTTACTTCTGCCACGATGGACACATGATATCTTCCTGTCTTGTCATTTTCATCCCCCTTTTACTGGCGGTAATTGCTTGATTTATTAACATTCGGTTTTGACAAATAATTACAATTCTACTTTATGCTCAATAAAAAGAAGTATTAAATAAAAATGTAAAACTCACTTTCCAGAACAGTGCCTGCCACTCCCTGAATAATGTCGATGACAAAATGCGGACAGTGACAGGCACTAAACTAAAAGTATAACTTTCAAAATCCCCTGTTTTCGTGCACTACTTTAAATTTCTAGCAATTATTCCAAGACTAGCTACGAATAATTTTTTTTATTCCCCTTTTAGAGTGAATAAAAGAATTGGGGGATCTATGATGACATGCTTTTATAGGGGATCACTTATAGCTCTATTTTTATCTTTCTACCATGATTTGGTTTGGGGAAATATTCAGTATCTCGACCAATTGCTTAGCCATGTAGTCTGGAGAATATTTAAAACCTCCTCGTACCCATTCTATCAACATTCCACCTGTAGCAAAGGCCGTATAACTAGCATACAAATTTGAATTTATTTTAGGATTGGAAATTCTAACATCGTATAATGCAAGTCTACATAACTCGAGGCACAATCTATGTTGAAAAGTTGGTAACATATCTGAATTAACAATAGAGGAATAGAAGGTGTAGTTCTTATAAACATGATCGAATAATTTCACGGTTGATGGTGATATATCGCTTATTTTTAATTTTTTATTACTTTGATAAGGACTACGATAAGAATGTATTAAATCAGCCATGATTTCATCTACTATCTCATTTAGTAGTTGTTCCTTGTTCTTATAATGATTATAAAACGTCCCACGATTTATTTTAGCTAATTTAACGATATCCATTATTGTAATATCATTAAAATTCTTTTGATTTAACAATGTAAGCAAAGATTTTTTTACTCGTTCTTTTGTTTTAATTACCCTGTTATCAGGATACAAATATTTTTCGGACATAATATCCCCACTGTTCATTATTTATATTTTTTTGAACAAAACCTCTCTATATGTTGAATATTATGAATATTTTCATTGTGTATGTCCTTTCACCCTATTATACTCTAAATAAACTCCATGTACATTTATCATAAGGCATGACTAAAACCTATTAAATTATAGTTGGAGGGATTAGGAATGGGAAGACTTGATGAAAAAGTGGCAGTCATTACAGGTGGAGCTCGTGGAATGGGGGCTTCTCACGCACGCAGGTTTATAAAAGAAGGAGCAAAAGTGGTTATTACTGATATCCTAGAAAAAGAAGGGGAAGAGTTAGCGAAGGAACTAGGTGAAAATGCAAAATTTATCAAGCATGATGTAACAAATGGGTCTGATTGGGAAAGTGTTGTTAGTGAAACTGAAAATACATTTGGCCCTATTAGTATATTGGTCAATAATGCAGGCATTGCACATAGTGAATCCTTAGAAAATCACTCGGAAGAAAACTACCGAAGAGTGATCGAAATTAATCAAACGTCTATCTTTTTAGGAATGAAAGCAGTAATACCCTCTATGCGTAAAACAGAAAATGGATCGATTGTTAATATATCTTCCCTGTCAGGTATTAGGGGACAAGCAAATAATCTCGCCTACAACGCATCAAAATTTGCGGTTAGAGGCATGACTAAAGCTGCCGCATTGGAGTTTGGCCAATATGGTATACGTGTAAATTCAGTACATCCTGGAATTATCAAAACACCAATGACAGCTGCCGAAGAGCTTCAAGATATTCTTAATGAAATGGCTAAAGTGATTCCGCTAAAAAGGACTGCGGAACCTGAAGAAGTAACCAATATGGTACTTTTTCTCGCCTCCGATGAATCTAGCTATTCTACTGGATCAGAATTTATCATTGACGGAGGATTATCAGCACAGTAATTCTTTAAAGGAAGTTTTATATTTCTTATTACTAAAAATGGGCACAGTCTGGAGGAATTACTTCCAGGCTGTTTTAATTCTTATGTGTTTTTTCTTTTATTTAGTAAACCAGCTTTATAGTTTCAAAAAGAAATATACGTACTAATCGACATAATAGGTAGTAACTACTTCCCAGATTTAAAAGGACGTTTTGGGCTGGGAGGTAAGTTAGCCGATGAAGAAACGCGAGATAAGGCAGAACAAAAAATATGCAGACAAAAGGTTTTGATGTAAAAAACTTACTATTTTTTGTCAAATATTATGGTATTATAGTTCTATGAGATGAGAATAGAGGAATGGTAGATAGGTCTTATATCTTATAAATTAATCTTATCCCTATTCTACTCATTAATTAAAAGGGGGTTATTAGATGAAAGCTGTATTAAAAAACTCCGGCGGTGTAACAAAGGAAGTAAAAATTGGATTCAGCTGGACTACATTCTTTTTCGGGTTCTTCCCTGCACTTTTTCGTGGTGACTTAAAATGGGCGGCAATTATGTTTATTATTTCCGCTGCGGTAGGTGCATTCACATTTGGACTTGGTGCATGGATACCTGGAATTGTTTTTTCCTTTGTCTACAATAAAATCTACATTAAAGAATTGATTGAAAAAGGCTACCAACCAGCTAACGACGAAACAAGAAATCTATTGGAAAGCAATCAAATCATTTCGAGAACTGCATAATTCAACAGGGCTAGCCAAAAGGAGCAGATAGTGTTCTCTATGGATAGCCTTTTTTATCCCAAAATTTGTAGTAGAGTCTTCTGAAATAGCGTATATTAGTTTTCAATTTTGTTGAATTTATCAACCGAAAAAGGGTCAGTCCTCACCGTACTTACAGTGAAAATTGACCCTTTGTTGTTAATGGAATCACAATCGAACTTCAAATATCCCTATTTCTTTCCTACTAACCAATCACTTTCAACTTTCCAGTTTCCATCACCAATGCTCGTAAAAGTGGCATTAATATTTTTATAACCACCGTTAAATCGCATATTAAATGTTACAATATCTCCTGCTGTTGGTCTTCTCCACCACTATTTAAGTAAACTGGATTTCCATTCTGCGTTCTTGGACTATCTGCTTGAAAAAATCCTGTTGAAAGCTTTAATTTTAAATGTACAAATTTTGTATCGCTATCATTTATGATACGATTCACCATGACCATGATGTTTCTATTGAGGCTGGAAATGCAAAAAAATATACACTATCTAAATTTTTTTTTGATAAGTTTATAGTAAATTGGAACAATTTATTCCAGAATTTTTTTCCCAAATAGCACAAAAAATCTAAAATGAAGAAATCAATGAACTAGTAGTATCATTATTTATTGTACTAGATGGATATTGATAAACAGTCGGGTTTCGTTCACACAAGTTAACCCATGCATCTACAAATTTAGGGTCAAAGTGAATTCCTTTTTGCTCAATTAAATACTTTACGGCTTCGTTATGGGTCCATGCTTTTCGATAGGATCTCTCAGAAGTAAGAGCATCATAAACATCCGCAACAGCTACTATTCTAGCTAAAAGCCCTATTTCTTCCCCTTGAAGCTTGTCAGGATAACCGCTGCCATCCCATTTTTCATGATGAGAGCGTATGATACTGAGCTCTTCTTTCATAAAGCCAAGGTCTCTACACATTTCGTAACCATTCACTGGATGTGTCTCTATAGTTTCTCTTTCCTCACTGGATAGTTTACCAGGCTTGTTGAGAATCGAATCTGGTATACTTATTTTCCCTACATCATGAACGAGTGCTCCTTGAGCTATTGCCCTTAGTTGTTCTGGTTTTAACTTGAGTTCTTCTCCTAGTTTTAATGCATACATGGTTACTCTAAAAGTATGGCCCATTGTATATGTATCTTTTTTTTCTGTAGTAACTACTAGAGCTTTAACACTTGGCGAAGCACTATTTGTAATTCTTTCAAATGGATCGTTTGTAAATAATGCGCGGATAGCGCCTACAAAACTCCCCCTCACTACATACTGCTTAATTAACCCAATAAGCATAACAATCATTGAGGCTAATAATAGAAAATGATATATCCACCAACTTAGCCTCCATATCTCTCCCAAAATCATGATAAGCTGGGATACAATAAACCAGCCTGCACTATAGACAATCGATATCTGAAGAGGGAACCTTGAAAATCTATAAGTTCGATAATATCGAGTAATAGTAATTATATTTAGTAGTAAGACGATAGCAGTAACAAACCAATTAAGAGGTTTTACATTTAATGGAATAAAATGCATTATATTTGGAAAATTAATTGATGCTATACCAAAAATACTTAAGGCTAATATCCAACCTGGAACAAGCATACTTTGTCGCTGTGATAGTTTTTCAACAAATTTATGATCAGAGGGTAAAGAAGATAACCATAACCATATAGTAGCTAATAACATACTTAACTGTGCTGCAACACCCGGTATATGTGTTTCAGGAAGCAAAAAGTGTGGTGTAGATAAACCATGTAAAGCAAACACAAGAGCAAGAGAAATGAAGGATAAAGCTAAAAAGCTAATCTTAATATTTCTTAGTCTTTTCCCAACAACCCCAACAGCTATAGCAAGTATTGTCGATAATATAGAAACTGCACTCACAATATAAAAGTGTCCCCTAGGCATTATAAATAAAGGATCATCAAAAAGCCCACCTCTTAAAAATTCAAATATGGCAAACGGTAGGGCAACTGCTATTAATGGTCCAATAAAGCTATAGTTTTTCAAATGATTTCCTCCATGCTTTATACGAGTTGATAATACCTATTTACTTTCATATTATACAAAAAATTTAGTTAACTCGTATATACTATCAACTTTATTTGAAAACTGATAGACCTCCTCTAGGATTCTATATATGTTACTAATTAAGACTTTTAACTGGCTCGTCCTTTTTATCAACTGCTCGTTCAGAGCTTACATTTCCCCTCCAAACTTCAAGCGATTAAAGGTGCCTGATCCTCGGAATATTAAAGCATTCCGGACTGGGCACCTTTTTTCTGCTTTTCACAGCATTGTTCTATACAATCTCATTTACTATAGTAAAATACAACAAAATGGAGAGGTAATTTGCCACCTCTCCATTTTTAATCGTATAAATTAATGAACGTTTCTACATTCAAAAGAAAAATATTATTCACCTTACCCATTAAGACTTTCATTTATTAATGACCATCATGTCCATCTTTATTTTCCTTTTTAGGTAATGTGGTTGGCACTTCCGATTCCGTGCCAGGTTCAACGAGTAAAAATTGGCCCATCATGCCATCATCTTCATGACGCAATAAATGGCAGTGATACATGAGCGGGTAATGGGGGTCAGCATAATTACCAAACTCTACAACAATTTTTACGTTTGACCCATTAGGGATAAAAACGGTATCCTTTCTTCCCCTTTCGTACTCCGGAGGTTCCTTATCATTTACGCTCAAGACACGAAATGCCGCATTATGAATATGAAAATTATGAGAATGGCCAAAATTATTGATCTCCCATATTTCCGTCGCACCAGCTGGAACTACCTCATCAATTCTGTACATATCCATATATTTATCATTAATCTTGTTCTCCATCGTTAATTTGAATTGGCGAACTCTGGCATTCTCTGGGGCCTCGATTTCTGGAACGGTTGAAAGCTGTCCGTCTATTGGAGCTGACTCCGCTAATTCAGGTGCCGCAATAATTTTTAACAAATCAAATTCGCCACTATCGATACCGGCATGTCCATTAAAACTGTGGAGAATTGCTTCCTCTCCTGGCTCGAACTCAACAACAATTTCTGCACGTTCACCTGGACTTAACATAATGCGATCCATTGTGACCGGCTCTTGTAGAAGCCCAGCATCATTTGCTACAAGCTTGAAAGTCTTACCATCGTTAAAACCAAAATGGTAGGCTCTTGCATTTGAGCCATTAAGCAACCGAAAACGAACTTGGCTTGCAGTTACTTTAAGATAAGGGTCATACGTGCCATTGATAAGTATTTCATCACCAAGTGTGCCAAATATCCCCTCGTCATCCTCTAGAAACTTTCCATCATCCGTAAACAATTTATCTTGTACAATGAGTGGAATGTCATCAATACCATAATTGGAAGGAAGTTTTTTAGAGTCCTCATCATCGATAATAAACATCCCTGCTAGCCCTCGATATACATGCTCCGCTGTTTTCCCATGTAAGTGAGGATGGTACCAGACAGTGGCAGACGGTTGGTCAATTGTCCAATGTGGTGACCACGTCTTTCCTGCATCAATCATTTGGTGCGGCCCACCATCCATAACAGCTGGCAACTTCATACCATGCCAATGTAAAGTGGATTGTTCACCCAAATCATTTACAACATCGAAAGATACCTTGTCACCTCGCGCGGCCCTAATAGTGGGACCTAAATAGGTACCATTGATACCCGATGTGTCTGCCATTTTACCTGGTAAAAACTCTGTCCTTCCCGTTTGCATTGTTAATGTAAAATGTTTTGAACCATCCGATTCCATCGTGGCTTCCAGTAGTGGTGGAATATTTAATGGCTGTTCGAACTCTAACTTACCTACATTCGTTACGACTTCCTCTTTTCCGCAACCTGCCAAACTAATAGCAAGCAGCGTAATCATTAGTGCAAAATATATATGAAGTGATTTCAATCTTTTCTTTACTTCCTTTCTTACTCATTGGTAGTTGAATATTTTAATAACATATAGACTATTGTACTACCATTTCTCGATGATCCATTGGTAATTCTGATTTCTTCATAAAATTGGCACACAATATCCAGATGTATTTCACATTAACTAAAATCGGTGCCATTTGTATTGTCCATTAATAAAATCTTGTAAAATGGACATAGGGAATCACACTGTTTGAGTTGCATGTTTGGATACACATTGAACGGATGAATGTTGTATTGTAGATGTATTAGGAGGAGAAAATAATGTACATAACTGATGATGCAAAGCAATTATTGGAAAGATCGGGGATAGTAGGAATTCGTTTATATACGGTTCCAAGTGCCAGTTCTGGACCCCAAATTGCTTTAGCAATAGATGAGCCACATGAATTTGACCGCATTCAAACGATAAAAGGGATTCAAGTGGCGTTTGATCCAAGCGTAACAGGCACCGATATCTTAACATTGGATATAGAGGAAAATGAAAACGGGTCGGGATTAGTTTTAACTATTCCAGGAAGTTATTCTTGAAAGGAGAATGGTAGCATGAATATAAAGGTGATTACACCCGGGGAATTATTTCAAAAAATGAGCGCACACGAAAAGGTAACCCTTTTAGACGTAAGAGCTGAGGAAAAGTACCATGATTTTCATATAGATGGACCCAAGGTCGATAGTTACAATATACATAAGGAAGAAATCTTCAATCTTGAGGAGGCCGAAAATCTGGCTAATGAGTCCTTACCAAAAGACAAAGAAATCATCGTGACATGTACAACTGGAAATTCCGCCACAAAATGTGCGAACGTTTTATCTGCGCGCAACTACAATGTTACTGTTTTGGAAGGTGGCATTACGGCATGGAAGGAATATCTAAAAACGAAATAAGAGTACACTTGGCTCTAGCGGACTACCTAATGTTACAATTCCGATTGTGTCACCAGGCAGCAAAATCGGCGGCCTTATTACCATAAGGTCCTCCCTCCAGCTCTGTATCATTGGAGGAAGGCTGCACATAACCTAGGAATGAATAGGGACCATTTTCTTCTTCCTTTTTCCCTCATTAAAATGGCAAATCCTTCATTTTTCAAATAGACTTTTTTTCATTGCATCATGTTCAACTCTTAGGGAGATAATAAATTCATAGACTGTAAGAGTGATTAGTTGACAGAATTTACGTTTTATTAAATGATGGATACAAAATATTCAGATTATGAGAGGGGTTATCGAAATGAAGTATCGCAGACTAGGACGTTCAGGTTTAAAAGTAAGTGAAATCAGTTTAGGCAGTTGGCTTACCTATGGTAAATCGGTTGAGGATAATACCGCTGAAAAGACAATCCATAAAGCGTATGAACTCGGAATAAACTTTTTTGATTCCGCCAACGTGTATGAGCGTGGTGAAGCTGAAAAGGTAATGGGTAAGGCTTTGAAGGAGTATCCGCGTGAATCTTACGTAATTACGACGAAAGCGTTTGGACCAATGGGAGATGGACCAAATGACCGCGGTCTTTCCCGTAAACACATCTTCGAGCAAGTACATAACAGCCTCAAACGGTTAGATTTGGATTATGTCGATGTCTTTTATTGCCACAGGTACGATACAGAAACTCCTGTTGATGAAACATTGCGCGTCATTGACGACCTCATTCGCCAAGGAAAAATCCTCTATGCAGGGGTCAGTGAGTGGAGTGCCGCCCAAATTGAAGAAGCAGTTGGAATCGCAGATAAATATTTACTCGATCGCATCGTTGTGAATCAGCCGCTATATAATATGCTGAGTCGCAATATTGAAAAGGAAGTCATTCCTGTTTCTGAAAAATACGGTATTTCCCAAGTTGTCTACTCACCGCTCGGTCAAGGAATGTTGACTGGTAAATATAAAAGTGGAAGTGTTCCGGAAGATAGCCGTGCTGCCAATGATGAAATCAATTCTTCTGTCACAAATTATTTTAGCGAAACCAATTTTGCTAAAGTTGAAAAATTAGCAGTAATCGCAAAAGAAATCAACACAACCCTTCCTGCCTTAGCCCTTGCATGGGTATTGAGACAGCCGAACGTTGCAAGCGCACTTGTAGGAGCAAGCCGTCCGGAACAAATCGAAGCGAATGTTGAGGGTGCTAAGTTAGAACTTCCAGCGGATGTTGTTGAAAAAATAGATAAAATTTTAGCTTAAGTGGTTGAAGCTCCCTGACTCTAGTTAGAGAATGGGAGCTTTTCGTATAAACATCTTGTGCAGATTGAATTCGGAAAATTTAGAATAGACTAAGTAATTTTTTGCAGACTTTGGTATAATAATTATAAAAGGATATCTCATAGCAAAAAATACATATAATAGGGGTTCAATATGGCAGGATATTTTTCTAAATACAAAATAGCTATGAAAATTAGCATCTTAATGGCTGTTCTTCTTTTCATACCCGGAACTCAATCCATGGCAAAATCAGACACCCCGGTAGTCATAAATAAGTTACCTACATTACGGCTGATCACATTGAGTGAGAAAAGATTGGCGATTGCTGCGGTTGTTTTGCCTGAAGAAGTGAAAGAGTCCAAACCGCTATCAAAGAAAATTGAAGAAATTTTACAAGATCCCCGTCTTGAAGGGGCGGTCACGGGTGTCAGTATTAGAAAAGCAAGTGATGGAGAACTGATTTATTCGAATTTCGGTGATACGCGTTTACGGCCGGCTTCTAATTTGAAAATGATAACGGCCGCTGTTGCATTGGAGACGCTTGGACCTGGGTATCAATTTAAAACAGAAGTATTAACGGATGGAAAAGTAAAGAATCGGGTGCTGGATGGAAATGTGTATTTAAAAGGAAAAGGGGACCCGACCTTAAGAAAGGCAGATTTCGATCAGTTTGCCCGTAAGCTTAAAAATAAAGGCATCGATCAAATCAATGGTGATTTAATTGGAGATGATCGGTGGTATGACAATGTGCGCCATTCACAAGGGTTGAATGTGTCGAACGAAAATAATTATTACGGTGCTCAAATATCAGCACTTACTTTATCCCCGAATGATGATTTTGATGCAGGAACAATCCTTATCGAAGTCGCGCCTGGGGATAAAAATGGTGCCAGTCCAAATGTGATTTTGAAACCTGAAACGGATTATCTAAAAATCATTAATAAAGCGAAAACCGGAAATAAGGGAGAAACGGATACGCTGACTATTGATCGAGTACATGGCACAAACCAAATCATCATTGAAGGAACGATTCCTCTTGAAGGAAAAAGCGTGGGTGAGATACTTTCTGTATGGGAGCCGACTGGCTATGCATTGGATGTTTTTAAAAAGTCATTAGAAGAACAAGGAATAAAATTAAATGATGCCGTCAATATGAAGATAGACGAAACACCCGAAATCGCGCAAATGTTAACTTCCAAAAAATCAATGACATTGGAAGAGTTATTATTACCTTTTATGAAATTAAGCAATAATATCCACGGTGAAACACTTGTAAAAGAAATGGGGAAAGTGATTTACGGAGAAGGCAGTTGGGATGTTGGCCTAAGAGTAATCGGTGAAACCGTTGCAAAATTAGGTGTGAATCGGAATAATGTAAAAATTGAAGATGGATCAGGCTTATCTCATAGTAATTTGATTCCTCCGAATGAACTGACAAGGATGTTATATGAAATTCAGAAAAAAGATTGGTTTCCCATTTTCGAAACATCCCTGCCAGGAGTAGGAGAATATGGTCGCTTTGGCAGCGGAACTCTGGGCTATCGAATGGCTGAGAGCGCAGCAAACGGAAAAGTGCATGCAAAAACGGGCTCGTTAGACGGGGTTAGTACTCTGTCAGGATACGTCACAACAGAAGATAATGAAAAACTTGTTTTTTCGATCATGATAAATAATTTTATCAGAGGGTATATATCTGAGATCCAAGACCAAATTGTGATGATGTTGGCGGAGCATCGGTTTGATGGTGACGGGAAATGAGGATATGGGTTATAAGTGGGATTCACCTGATGGGGTGAATCCCTTTTTTTGTTTTCTTGACGGGGATGTCAAACTTCCGAGAGGTGGGCACCTTTTTGCCGGAGTTGACATCGTTACCGGGGAGTTTTGACTTTTTTCTGGAGGATTGTATCGTTTTTCCGGTTGTATATAATGGAGAAAACGTCTTCCAATAGCCAATTTCGTATTAGAATAGCAACCCTATCTAATTCAGTACTTTTATCAATATCCATTCTTTATAAGTCTATTTTTTTAATGTACCTGTCAAGTTCATTAGATACTAGAATATCATATTTCTATTTGATACATTCATTCCAAACTCTGGTTCTTTATAATTTGGCCTATCCCTAAGTAAATCATTGGGTTCTAAGAAAGCCTTAGCAGGCATTAAAAATACTTCAGGTTCTGCATCTCATGAAAATATTACAAGGGCGACGTAAAAATTATTCTGTTGAGCATCCATATGCTTCTTTAAAATTAAAACATACTCCGTAGGCCTTCTTATAGACTTTACAAAGACCCCTATATTTTTTCCTTCTACTACTTTCACTAAAAAGGTTTTATTCTTTTCAAGAATTTGACCATTATATTCTTTAAACTTTTCTTTCGCAATTTCCCTTGCTTTTAGATAAAAATCTTGAAAACTATTTTATTGAATGATTAGAGCCTGAAAAAACATTATGGGATACAGGATTGGAATGATTTTAGGGTTGCGGAGAATGAGGATGCGTATATAGGTTAGATTTATTCACTTGCCAAAAAACTGTATTTGGCAAGTGAATAAATCTATTTAAAAATAAACAATGAGAGACCTTTGATCTTTAAATGTCTATTCTTTAAAGTATTTTCTACTTTAGTATCATTCTATTTAGATAGCTTTTCCTTAAATCAATGAAACTGTTAAATCTTTATACTCCAACCCATCGAGGTCTATTGTATAATTGATTTTGACTACGTTTTGCGGGATTCCATAGTCAGCGAACCTCTCTCTGATAATCGTCGGAAATCGTTCATTTACATCATAAAGACGCATTTCAAGTAACTTATATTTCCGGTTTCTCCCTGTGGAATACTTTTCATAGCCCCCACAAATTAACGATTCTTCTATCTTATTCCGATCTGCTCCTGCCTTTACTAGCATTTCAACAAGGTCGTCAATAGACGTTCCATGGGCAGACTCTTCAAATCGCAAGAAAAAGATCTTTATATCTTTTCCAGCCTGCAACTGGAACTGACTGCTGATTTGAATCATTGAATCATACCGCATCGTTGTCGACTTTACTTCATAATCCATATCATTGCTCTCAAAGTCTACTGATCCGTTAATCTGGCCAATCCAGTTTACTTCCTTTCCATTTGTAATTAAATAATAGTATGCAACCATTTCGCCTAAAACGTTATAAGGTGAGCTATCAACATTTCTATTCCCCAAAAGCTCTTTCATCTGTTCCCACCACTTTAGGGGGGCTTTTACTATTTTCTCTCTTTCTATTCCTTTTTCCCCAGGATCAACAAGTGCACCACAGATATTGGCAAATTCGTTCCTTAGGTGTTCCATATCGCTTGAAAGATATAAAAAGTTAATCCGTCTGCCATCAATTTCATATTCTTCAGTAGCATACCGCACATTCGAAAAACGCTCATTGATTTTAACGTCTGGTGATACCTCTATAACTACTCCATAACTTGTGCCAATCCGAAGTACATAGGCAGGATAATTACCGACCTCTGTAAGAGGGAGAGCTCTTCCACTTCTTAAAGATGCAAATCCACTTCGGATTTCCTGTACAAGTCTCATCTAACAACCTCCTTTGCAATACTCAAATTTTCCTTCATTGCTTTTGCTATTGCTTTTGACATCAACGGAGGAACGGCATTTCCTATTTGTTTAAATGCATCACTCATCGTGCAATTAAATACAAAGTCGTCAGGGAAAGATTGAAGACGCGCTGCTTCTCTCACGGTTATACCGCGTGGTTCCCAAGGATGAATATGGCTATAAGTATCTGTTCCTAGATGGGCAACTACTGTATGTGAAGGTTTCCATGGATCTAATTTACGCCATTTGCTAATGAATTTATCTGCTGAGTATGGAGGAACAAATTCTTTTTTGATCTTTTTGTATTCTTCAGGATGGTCTTTCTGATTTACTTTCCTCTCTTTTAATGCTTTTTTTAAGTGGACATTAGCAATTTCAAGTGCATTCAGATAATTGTCACCAGGCGCCATATCATTAAATATCTTAAAATCTCTTATTGTCTTCCTAAAAGCATGTCCACTTACCTTGCCAGACATAGAACGCATTTGTTTTTGAAAATTATTTTGCGGTTCAAGTTTATATGGTAACCTGACATTTAATTTTACTGGAACATACGGCTGATCCGGATCAGAGAATAACGAGGGCAAATCTGAGAATGCATCCCCTACGGTGACCCATTTAGGAGCATCATCAGCAGGTTTGTTCGGTTCCCTGAAAAATTTGGAACTCATAAAACTTGGAAATCTTGCTTCATTTTGGGTTCGATAATCACTGTGTCTGTTGTGCGAAGGAACTGGCATTTGCAAAAGTTCCCCTACTTCTTTTTTAACAGCCATCACGATTACCCTTTCCCTAATCTGAGGAACTCCATAATCTGCAGAATTCAGTATGGTCCAGACTGAATCATAGCCGTTTTCCTCGAGAATTTCACATACTGTATGGGGGATATTCTCACCATTATAATTTACTGAATCTGGGACATTTTCCATCACAACTGCCTGTGCATCAAGTTTGAGGGCAAAGCGGAGAAAATCTTGGTATAGTTGCCCCCGAGAATCAAGATGAAAAGAGCGATTCTCCCCGAGTGAATTCAGCTTTGCACGTCCAGCTATTGAATAGGCTTGACAAGGCGGACCTCCAATTACTACGGGCCTAGTTTTTACGTCGAAATTTAGGATATCCACTCTGCTTTTCGTTATATCTTCACAGAGGTGTTCATGATCAATCCCGTTTCGCCAAAAGAGATTGTAGGAAGCCGTAGTTGCAGCTGCCTGATCAATTTCAATCCCGCCAGCAATTATAAACCCGGCATTTTGAAAACCAAGCGCCAATCCCCCGCACCCGGAAAATAAATCAAGTACGCTGTATTGCTCTGTATGTTTCATTGAAGTATTCAAAAAGCTCCTTTACATATTCTGTTTCCCCGCCAATTGTCAAGGCAGGCTCGATAACTTTTGTCCGAGCAGTGTTTAGGCGCATAACCTTACGAAACATCTCCGTAGTATGATTATCCGGATCCTCTTCGGCTAAACGGCCAAAATGCCTCATCAGTTCCCTAGAAAGAGAGACTCGATATCCACCCGTTCCTGGACGTTCTACTAATTGGACAACGGTATCAGTCGTATTATGTTTCAGTATTTCATAGGTATCATCGACGCTTCCTTGCCAAGAAAGATGGATATACCACCAAAGGACTTTTACCCAAATCCTCCTAGATTCCTGATAGAATCGTGGTGCTTTCAGCCCGTCCCAACGACGTTCCACAATATCTGGAATCAATTTCATTGAAATATACCGCCAAAAGTCGTCATCTGAAGCTTCTCGCTCCGTAACTCTATTCTCAATAGTTAAATACTTATAGAGTTCAAGGGAAAAAAACAGATCAAATTTATAATAGTTACCTTTTTGCTCTCCCTGTGACGCTAATTGCTTTATTGCCCTTTCTTCAATGCCTAGAAGATGTTCCCTTTGCGACTGACTATATTCTGATAACTTCCCTAGAGAAACCTTGCCAGTTTCCTGCCAAGTTGCAAAAAGTTCTTCGGCTTCCTTCCTTGTTATTCTTCCAATCATAACTTATCACCCCACAAACCTGCTGTATAAATCTTCCCTTATTGTCCTTGCCAGCTTTTCTGAGCTTGATGTGTCCCAACCGAACGTGTTTAGAAAATAATAGATTGCCTCTCCGATGGATCCCTTTTCAACATTTTGTCCAATTTTGATATCAGCCCAATCTTGGCTTTGACCGAGTTCGTTAATTATGATCTGGAAAGAGGAGGCTAGGATTTCTATTAACAAGGGAGATTGAGCAATTCCCTTCCTAAGGTTAAGATCCTTTGCATATCTATGTTTAAGGTTTAAGTAAATACGAACATTTTCCTGATCAAATAAGTCGATCATCGGATCAGTCCAATTACATTCTACCCACCAAAGGGGCTTAGCAGGATCCTCTATCTCAACAATCGGAAACTCAGAACCCTCACCATCAATGTAAAGGGTTTTACTGTCCAATACGCCAAGTATTGTGCCTACTTTAGTGGCATAGCCTGGTTCCGACCATTTGCCGGGATTCTCTAGATAAAGGACCGTTTCAATAACTACTGAACCACGTAATTGTCCGGGTTTATATGTGACTTCAATATCAAATTCTCTAGGTCCAACCTCATCGGCCACAATTGTAGAGAGTGGTTCAATGCTTCTCATACTTGAACTGCGAGAATACCAATTTACGGCAATGCCAAGGCGCGAGTCTTTGGTTGCTACTCCTGATGATCCAAACAGAAAACCAGGGTTTTCGAGACTACATCGTTGACGAATAGTCAAATCGTGGATATTAGGATCCCATATTCCCTCTTTATCATTCATTAAGTAAACATTGGGCTTTTCTTCTCCCTCTTCTGCAAGAGTAAAAGTCCGCTCTTCTTCTTCGAAATAATGAGAAAACATTACAGGTTCCACTTCATAACCGATTTTTTTGAACAAATTTTCGTCTATGGAACGATATAACGGTATTGTATTCTGCATATTTTACTCCTCCGTAAAATGTGGAGTGACGGCTAACTCCAATCCTTCTTCCCTATTTTCAATACGGATTTCACCTGTTACGTTCATAATATCTTCATTTGTTTCTCTTTTAATTTCAAAGCCTACTAAGGTATTGAACTCAGGCGTCCGGATCATTCCCGTGATAAAACTATCTATTTCGGGTATTTCATCTTCTACGAAAACCGTCTCCTTCTCTCCGTTTACGATAATATTTCTAATTTCCGAAATCTCAAATGGGAATTTTTTTTGGATAACGTCTTGTTCCCAATTTTTCCCCTTAATCAAACCCGTTTCTGAACTAACGTTCAGTTCAATTCTACATTCTTTCACTGGCCTTCTCATAAACAATTCAAAGCCAAGGGTTACATATCCATCTTCATAAATGACGTCTGGCAATAAAGCAAAGCTAGTCTTTTTCCTGCCTCCTCCACCTCCATTACCACCGGAACCTCCTCTGCCTGTTGCCTTCTTTCCGAAATTAGTAGGCGGCATTAACTGTCTGCCTAATAGGGTTCCAAGCCTCGACTTTTTGTTTATAATTTCTTTATTTAGATTTTCGTTTGCAACATCTGCAATTTTCTTGGAGACTCCTTTGCTGATCCGGTTGACTATATTGGATGGCCTTTCCCCGAGATTAATGTCGTACCATGCTGTATGATCTGCCTTTTCTCCCTTTCTAAGGTATCCTTCAAGATCTGCCACTTCGCTTGGATCCTTCAGTTTAAGCTCTGAATTAGGCACATAAATAGCTAACAGAAACTCAGATCCTCCTGTATTGTCAACATTGATCAACCAAGAACCACTAATTTCGTAATTAACAATCATACCAGGCTTTCTTGTATAACATATTATAGGATAATTCCCGGCCTCAGCTCGATCATGGATATTGAGAAAGGTATAAGGATTCGGATTATTATACGGAGGTTGCATTTGCAGGTCTTCCATCTTCAGCTTTACAAAAGCAACATTCCCGGCATCCGTCGATATGAAATCTTTTCTAATTGGAATTTCTTCAACATTTATTTTTTTGCTATAGCTACTTGGACGCGCCTTTTTTCCTGCTGCTTTATTATAAAGATCTTGAATAACTTTAAAGACGGTTTCCATATTTTCATAAACTATTTGTTTTCCTGCAATACTAGCTCTTAGATAATTACCATATTTATAGAACTTGTTATCTATCCTAGGAGCATACCAACGTTGGAAAGCAATTTTCAGGTATTCCTCAATTGATTCATTCCACCAATTTTCCCCATCACCTTCCATAACTGTCTTTTGAAGTAGTTCTTGTTTGTCTATAAAAGGAATAATGATTTTGGTGCCTGTCTGGTTAGCTGAAAACATATCAGTACCAAAAATATCAAGAATTCTCTTTATTTCTTCTTCATTAGTCAATGGCAAGGTCGTTCCATCTCCTGCATCTGCTCCCCACCAGGCTATACCACGTTTCGGAAGGTCTCCAACTGCAGGAATAATCGAATTTTCTTTTTCCTCATTCTCTACCATAGTTGCCGCTAAGCGGTGTTCATAGCCGCCATCTTTTTCAATTCGAGTATAGTAGAAAACTAGTCCGATCCCAAGTCGGAAATAAATTGTTTTTCCAAGCCCCCATGAGCCACCAGCACCTTCTTGCCTCTGAGGTTTACTAATTTCATAGACTAATTTCTGAAAGTTGCCAAAATCGTTATCTTTCACTTCTTTAACCGAAAGTGGACCGGTCAGTCCCGATGTATTAGAGTCTTCCACATAGAGACAGTAATTACGGGATTCTTTAAATCGTTGTTTCAGTGTTTCCCCTATTCCTTCCATCTCACCTGCAAGATCTTCGGCTTTAAAATGATTTACTCCTATATTTATATTTACATGACCAACTCCTGGCTTACCGGCATCAAGGCTGTTCTGTACAGCCTCCCTGATTAGCAGGTCCAAGAGTGGCATATTTTCATTTTGGATGAGTCTTAAAAGCGAACTACCGCTCTCAGACATTCTCTCGTGCTTAGCAATCTCAATCTTCATTATTTATTCCTCCACATCAGTTCCCGTACCAACCACAAAACGATCGAGGTCTATGGTCAATCGCTTCGCATAACTCTTGCCCGTCTTTGCTCCAGGCACAACTACACTGATTCCGATAATGTCTTCTGCAATCTCATTGTTTTTGCTCTTATCAATCCGATAGATAATCAGTTGTGGAGTTTTATCTAACCCAACCTGCTCCCTTTTGAAATTTACAGCACTATTAGAAATCTCTAACTTTGAATTAGCACTAATTTCAGCCTTTTGAAGATCTTCCTTTGTAAAATCAGCATATAGATCCGCTGGCGCACGCAAGACACCAATGCTGATAGTGTTTTTGGCATTATTGGATTTAATTGCCCTCGTAATCTTTCCGATTGCCTTTCCTCCAATATTCCACTTTTCACCTTCCCTTGTTCCTCCAACTATTACACTCCACCCGGTAAATCCAATTTCGTTTTTCACTTTTTCATACCACTCACAAAAAACATCCATATCCTTAAGAGCAGTCGCATTTTTACTTACAGTGTATTGGCTAAAAAATTTCACCCTTAGCATTTCAAAATCGACATTTTTCCAGACCAAAGATTTATTCAATGGGCTTTCCTCTGGATGGGGTAGACCGTTCAGTAGGTTTTCTGTAACCTTGATATTGCGCTTTAAAATTGTTGGATCCAGATCAAAGACTACCGTCTGGTTCGATGTACCGCTAAAGTCCCAATCAGTAGCAATAGCGCCTTGGCTTCTGTTTGCATTTGTAATTCGCAGCCAAGACAATTTAGGAGAATTTTTAATCCTAAGGCCATATTCCTCGGGTGAGGCTCCGCCATCTCGAAAGGTTTGAAGATCATCGCGTAGTTCTTCTTCAAGGGTTGCCAAAAAGACAAACTTTTCGCGTGTATCTTCAGTCATCCAAATCCTCGGATATAGTTCATAGCCATGACGATACCCGAACCACCTGCCCATTTGCATTAATGTATCAGCTTGTTTGCCGACACGAAGGAAGTAAGTGCTGACAAGCCCTTCCAAGGTGAGCCCCCTGCTGAGCGTGTTGCCCCCGATTACCATAAATACTGGAGCCTTGTCCATCCGTTCAAGCCTATTTTTTTCAGGATAGGCCAGTCGGACAAAATTGTTTTCATCGTCCACCCCATTGAAACGGCAATTATCAATGCACAGATGAATCCCGTTATGATACTCAAGACTTTCATCGTCACCAAGCCGTATATGGCTAACTTGGTTCTTTAGTTCAATAATTTCGGTTATAATTTCTTCGAACTTCGGATACCCATTGATTTGATCCCTCTTAACGGAATACCCTTTGAAAGAGTCAAAGAGATCATTAACCGTAAACTGATATTCTTCCCTTTCAAAAACTTTTTTGCAAAGTGCAATAATTTCTTTATCGGTCTTGCTTTTCAGCCATGTCGAGATCATATCCGCTATTTCACCGTGAACCCCTGTTAAGTGACTTGTATGAATTAGCATGCTTATAGGCTTTTGGTATCCATTATTCCGCATCATCGAAACCGCACAAAGGAACCAACAGATAGCTTCCTCGAGTGCAGGCGTCATCCTATAGTCCCTAATTTGCTTTTGCATCTCATTAATTTCCTGAATTTCTTCATCACCAATTCTCCGGATAATGTTAAGGCCTTGGTATTCAGAGTCCTCTACTCCAAAGATTTGTTTTGGCCCAAAGTATTCAGTTGAGGTAGGTAGTAGACCAATAAAATCCTTTGGATAAAGGGTGCCTGGTCCTGCCTCATTTAGGACATTAGCGTACGGAGTTGCGGTGTAGCTGATATAATTCATCGCACCTGCCTTGTCCTTTCCAATCCCCTCTACTAGTTTGATGATACGTGAATTAATTGCCGTTCTATCCTGCGTATCAATATCAGATGTATTAATACCTGCTTGATCAGCCTCATCGTCAATGATTAAAATTTTCATTTGCGCAAGCTTATGTTTATCTTCGTAAAGCCACTTGATCAAATTCTCTAGACGTGTTTTATTTTTGAGGCAAACAGTAAAGTAACGGTCCCTCGAGTTTAGGTCAAAAGAAAGTGACTGTGTACGGACAGACAAAGGTGATCTTTTAGAAAGATTATTCAAAGCCCTCCAACTTAAATTTCCAGTTTTATATGTAAGGTCTCCAATCAATCTATTTTCTGTCTGCAGCCTAAGATTTTCTATAATTCCTGATAGAACAATAAACATATTCCATCCATGGTCAGCAGCCATGGCCATAAGTCCTGCCATGCTAGCCGTCTTTCCGGATTGAACATGACCAATCATCAATCCTTTTCTCGGTCCTGTTTCTGATGTATCTTGACTTATTTTGCGGAGAATAGCTAAAGTGGAATTTTCCAGCTCATTAATTGCATCCGGACTCCACTTTTGACTTCTTAGCTTTTCTATATACATTTGCCACGCACTTCTTTCATGCTTCGGAACTTCAAGAGAGCCTTGCTCTACTCCCCCGGAAACCATAACAACTTCCTTTGCCCTTTCCTCAATTTCTTTTTGTTCTCTTACAATCCCCTTCCATTCTTCTGCAGAGATTTTATAGTTAAACGTCCCCATTTCAAACATAAAATCAAGAGATTCCTGTAATTCTTCATCGTTATTCCTGCCGTATGTAGCGATATAATTCCAGTCCCTACCCTTTTCTTTTAAATTTCGTATTACATTTCTTTTCTCATCATATTTTATAGAAGAGTAATCACTCATATTTAGATCCTCCCTTTAAACTTTTTGTTTTGCATAAAAATGGGTAATGATAATTATATTGATTTCCATAACTTAGAGGAGATTCCTATGCCCGATAAAATAACAAGAGAGCAGCGAAGCAAAAATATGGCAGCCATTCGCTCTGTATCAAAAATTGAATCCCTATTCTCAAAAGCTCTATGGGCCAATGGCATTCGATTTAGAAGAAACGTTAGAAAGCTATTCGGAAATCCCGATATCGCTATTCAAAAATACAAAATTGTTATTTTCATTGATTCCTGTTTTTGGCATGCCTGTCCCATCCATTTCACTAGACCCAAAAGTAACCAGGAATATTGGGATAAAAAAATCCTGAGAAACATCGAACGCGATCGAGAAGTAACAAAGTATTACCAGGAAAACGGATGGCATATTAAACGCATTTGGGAACACAGTATTAGAAAAGAATTTGAGAATACGGTAAAAGAAACAGTATTCTTCATCCATAAATCTAAAAGCACTCACGACTAAAAGGGACAATATAGCCTTTCTATTCGGTATTGGGCACTGCAAAGTCCATGTAGTAAGTTTCTGTATTAATTTTATAAATCCTTACAGCATCTCTACCGTATTCATCCAAGTGCTCTATCTTTACTTCAGCACCGGGCTCTAGCCCTAGCCTCTTCCTAAAATAGTGACCGATTAAGCTGTTATCATAAGAAGATTCTATCGCCTTTGCGTTGTCTTGTGCCATTACACACACGAAACTTTCAGCATCATCGGTTAAAAGTGTGAATCTTTCACTTCGTGCGGGAAAAAAATCTGGCATTTCTTTGTGGATTTTAAGAGGGACTGGTATATATGCCTGATTTTTGTTCCGCCCTTTTCTTTGCCCCCAATTCAATCCGCTCTTTTTATGAACCTTTCTATCTTTTGAATTTAACTCCGTCAACGGAAGATCAACAAATTCTTTTCCCTTTGCCATTGTTTTAAGTAAGTTTGTATCTATTTCCTCTTGATCGTTAGCATATGAAAAGGTTAAATACTGCTCGACATTTTCTTTTATGCATTCTACTAACTCTTTTTCCTGCAACCGTCTCATCGGATTATCCATTTCAACCTCAGCTAAGACTTCTTGGAAGTTGATGAAACCATTCCTGGTCAAGTTTGCCGATCCGACAAAAATCAACTCCGGCAAATCGAGTGTTGGATACCAATAATATATCTTTGAATGAATAGGTCTTTCTCCCACAAAATATTTAATTGAAAGTCTATCGTATTTCTCAACCATTCTTTTAAATTCTTTATGAGTCCATACATCAATGGGGTCTTGCTTTGCCATTCCGACAATTACTTCTAGTCTTAAATCTTTGTATTTCTGTAACAATTCCAAAATAAAAGGTGCTGACGCATAGCCAGTTACAACTGATAGATGCCTATTTCCTTTCCTATAAGGAGAATCTATTACAGCATGTATTAAATCATTGTCGTAAATTGTCACTTTATTTCACCGCCATTTAAGTGTAAAATCAACTTATAAGGGTATGCAAGAACATAAGTTCTTATTCCCTGATAAAGGAGAATTAAAATGATATTTAAAAAAGGTGAACTATTTAGCGGACCAGGAGGTCTAAGTTTAGGTGCAAAAAATGCTCAAATTTATGATCCCGAAACTGGACTTCCACTTAAAGAGTGGCGAATTGAGCATGAATGGGCCAATGACTACGACCCTGATGCTTGCACTACATTCCGGTACAATATTTGCGGAAACCTAGATGATGAATCAGTATATTGCGGGCCAGTAGAAAAGCTGCCAATCGGTGATAAATCCATTTTAGGTGAAATCGATTGTTTTTCATTTGGTTTCCCCTGCAATGATTATAGCCTAGTCGGCGAGAAACATGGACTAAACGGTAAATTTGGTCCTCTTTATTCATACGGTATTAAGGTTCTGAAAAACTACCAACCTAAGTTTTTTGTTGCCGAAAACGTGGGTGGCCTGCAGAGTGCGAATGAAGGACAAGCCTTCATTCAAATCCTATTGGAACTTCAAGAATGTGGTTATACTTTAACCCCTCACTTATACAAGTTCGAAGAATATGGAGTTCCGCAAGCTCGTCATCGCATCATAATAGTGGGAATTAGAAATGACCTGACTGAACAGGGGATTACATTTAAAGTTCCAGCACCAACAATAACAGATCCGTCACAATTTCGGACTTCTTTCGACGCAATCATGAATCCTCCAATTGCGGCTGAGGCACCTAATAATGAGTTGCCAAAACATACAGCCCGGGTTAAGGAAATGCTCAGTCATATACCGCCCGGAGCAAATGCATGGTATCCAGGTATACCAGAACATTTGCGACTTAAAGTAAAAGGAGCAAAATTAAGTTCCATTTATAAGAGATTAGATCCTTCTCGTCCTGCCTATACAGTAACCGGAAGCGGAGGCGGCGGTACTCATATGTATCACTGGAAAGAACTAAGAGCTTTGACCAATCGTGAGCGTGCAAGACTACAGACTTTCCCTGATGATTATCTTTTGTTCGGAAATAAAGAATCAGTAAGAAAGCAGATTGGTATGGCTGTTCCGCCCCAAGGTGCCCAGATTGTTTTTGAGTCGATACTTAAATCTTTTGCTGGTATTTCGTACGATTCAATCGAACCTTCTTTTGATACCAATCAATTAAAAGAAAAGCAGAAATTAGTTTTTGAAAACCTTTCTCCAACCGAAAAGCAAATTGCTTTCAATATTTAAACTTAAGTTTTATTCAGTTAAAGAATGCTTCGTAAGTTGTGAAGCATTTTTTTCCTATTTTGGTAACGTTCTCAAATAATTATAAAAATTAAACTTTTCATTACTATTTTACTATAAATTCCTACTTTCTTCTACACTTCTTACAAATTTAGACAATTGGAATTTAGTAATTTACTTAACCCAAATTGAAGGCATTAGTAATTGATTAAGTATAAATGGGCGTTTTTACCAAAATATATTAGGTGAATTGAAATAGGTTACTGTCAAAACAGAAAGTTATCCTAAATATCTAGGTAATATCTTAAAACTTAGTCATCTATAATTTGGGATAAATAAACTTGATCAAGTAAAAATGCCTATATAAAAAAGCCTTAATTCTCATTTAAGAATTAAAGCTATCCAATATTTTATATTTCTTTATATAGATTTTTATATTTTTAAAATGCATCATTTATAGTTTTGGTTTTAGTGACGTTCAGTTATCTGAACTAAACTCCCAATCCATTATGTACTAATAAATCATAAATAGCACAAGCTAATCGTCTGGCGAATTCCGGGGGTACTGCATTTCCAATCATTTCATAGTTTTGAACCATACTTCCCATAAATTCAAAATCATCATCAAATGTTTGTAATCTGGCAGCTTCGCGTACAGTTATCGATCTTGCTTGCTTAGGGTCAGGATGAATATGTCTTAGACCATCTTTTTTTAAATGCGCAGGTATCGTATTGCTTGGTTGATCCCATCTTAATACATAATATTTATGAACATTTGATGTTTTACCCGTTTTTTCAGTATACAGAGTTTTTAGGGCATCCACAGATTGAAACTTATTTTCCCCGGTAGCTATATCCTCTGCTAAAGATCTAAATATTTCTATATCACGTCTGTTATGGTATCTCGGCATATGCCATTTTATCTCTTTTTTGTTCCAATAATGAGAAAACTTCTTACCACCTTCACGATAATCAACCTCAGATGGATATATAGGAGGTAAATCACTTATAGCACTATGAACTGTTGGTATTTCCTTAGATTTATATCTATCTAATATATGCTTATAAAAGTAATTAAGGGTTTCTTGGTTTTTTTTTCTATCAGCACCAAAATAGCTTCTATTTAACCCAACTAAAATTACTCGTTTTCTTTTTTGCGGAACCCCATACTCGGACAAATCTAATAATGCAAAGCTTCTTATATCATCAATTACATCAAAACCAATTTCGTTAAAACCCGATTTAATTTTGTCTACAATATTCTCTCCATCCGGGGCAGCTGATAACATTCCTTCGACATTTTCAAAAACAAATAATTTTGGTTTATATACTTTAACTATTTTAAGATAACTTTCAAACAAATAGTTACGATAATCATTTTTCATTCCATGTTTATCTTGAATTCTCCCTGCAAGTGAATAGGCCTGACAAGGTGGACCACCTACAATAACATCTATAGTTCTTTTTTTAATAATCCGGTTTAACCCATTATTAGATTCATAAGTTTCATCGTTTTTCCAGCCTTGAATTAATTCCTCTGTTCGTTGTATGTCAAAATGAATGACTCTTTTTTCTGCATCCGAGTAATTATATTTCTTTTTAAGTCTATTAATTAATGTATCGCAAGCATATTTCTGCCACTCAACACTAGCAACCATGTTATATAATTTTGACTTTTCAAAGCCATCAAGAAGTCCGCCGCAACCAACAAATAGCTCCAAGGTATTTATTTTTTTCATAACATAACCTATATACCGTTAATTTCTAGCAATAATTGTTTTTGATATTCGTCTCTTATTTTGCCAGTTTTAACATCCTCAAAGTGTTGGTTAATAGCAACAGCTAAATTATAGGATAATAAAGGAGGTACAGCATTACCGACTTGTCTGTTTTGTTGAGTACGTGTTCCTAAGAAAATAAAATCATCTCTAAAGGATTGAAGTCTTGCATTTTCTCTAATAGTCGGAACTCTATTATATTTGTAATGAAAATGATTTCTATGACCTGTATCAATTGTACGAGAGGGCATTCCACTATGATATCTGGTCCAAGCTTCATTAAACTTTCTGCTATCTCCTACACCTGGTGGCAAATCTTTATAATTACCACCCTCTGGGACTTGACTTATTACCCACTTAACATATTCAGTGTGCTTCGTTGCCACATGGTTGTACAGCCTTTCACTATCTTTTCTCGTAAACTCTTGATAGGGTGACTGTGGTGGCATTATATAACTATCAACTTCTTGCCCTAATTCTTCCTCTCGACTTTGCAAATCGCTTATGGCATCACCGCAAGTTATATAATTTTCCGGAGTATGTGTTGCTTTTGGAAATTCAAAATACCCTAATCCTTGTTTAAATCCAATAAAGAACATCCTTTTTCTCATTTGTGGCACACCATAATCAGCAGCAAGAAGGGGCTTTGCAGAAACAGTTACATTGTATCCCATATCTTCAAATGTATTTATAATTTGCTGTTTAACTACACCATTATATAATGTTACAATGCCGGGAACGTTTTCAATTAAGAAAGCTTTGGGCTCAAATTTCTTAACAGCCTTTACTACTGCCAAATAAAGCTTATTTCGAGTATCGTTAATGTTTCGAGAACCGGTTAGAGAAAAACCTTGGCAAGGAGGCCCGCCAATTATAACATCTGCATTTTTCCCGTTAAGTTTTTTTTCTATTTCTTCCATGCTTTCAGCATTTGACAGGTCTGCAAATAAAACATCTGAATTTTTATGATTTTTTTTGTATGTTGTTAGAGCAGCCTTATCAAAATCAACTCCCAAAAGGACATTATAACCAGCATCTATGAATCCTTGTGACAAACCACCACATCCACAAAAAAGATCCAATACAGTCAGGTTATTATTATTGCTCATTTTCTATTCTCCGTTCTTTTATATCTCAGCATTATACTTATTTTATTTAAGAAATCTATATTTCTATTATATCACTCTTTGACATGCTTTTTTTTATATACAGAGCCTTAATGGAATATTTCAACATTACTTTTAGTTCAATTAAAATGGAATATATTGGTGAATGGGCAGATTATTATTTATATTTTGTAAAATCCTAATAACTATAGAAAGTTTGGAATCTATTAAACAAGAGGTAACAGCAAATATGAGTATTTGATTCTCTAAGTATAAGGTTTATGATTTTATTATATCTGTATCTTCTTACTATTTCCTTAATGCCGTATAATATTGATTTCTGTATGTCCTAGTTCTAAGTGTTCATTTTATTACAAATTCCATACCAATTGATTTTTTCATCGCAAAATCTTTCTCCTCGGAAAGAGTTATTATATATGCTCTTATAAACCCTGTATGTATTCTGCTAACTTATTTATCTCTATTCCCTAAAAAAATCCATCCTTTTGGCAAGTTTTTAATTTTCCATTAAAAACAAGAGGAAGAGATTATTTTCTCTTCCCCTTTAACCTGTTAATAAAAATCAGTTTTTTTCTTTATATAAATATCACCAATTAAATAAACTACAACCCGTATGTTGATCACCAACATTTTTCTATATTTTAATAATTATTAATTATTCTTTAGTTGTTAGATTAGTTTGTGATTTTTACGTATTATAGTTGATTTTCCAATCTATAACCTGTCTCGAAACAACACAATAAATGGAGAAATAGCCCCCTGAAAGATTGTGTGTTCCTTTCTCCTATTAAAAATCGGCATAGGCACTATAATACATTATTATTTATTTATCTCTTTCTTAATTTCCTCGGGATCTACCTTTTTATTGTAGAAAAAGTAGGCTTCTGCTGACTTTCCAATAGAATAAGTAGCAGCTGCAGCGACTGATCCTGACAATAAAGCACCTCCCACTGGAATTAGTTTTAATAATTGCCTTGCGCCTTCTCTAATTCCAATAGCTGCTCCAACATTAACACCCACCGCTCCTAAATATTCAAGCGCAGTATTTTTTGATAATTCTCTTCCGGATAAAGCCCCAATTATAGATATCATTAACATTTGTAGAGGAGTTAGCAAAGAAATATCAGATAAAGGAATAGGTGAACTACCTATGCCGCCTGCAATTCCTGTAAATCTTTTTATAAGTGAAGATGAAATTTTTCTAAGCTGTTCTGATCTCTTTTGTGCTTGAAAAAAATCCAATTGTGCTGATTCATCAAGATGGTTACCTATTAAATCAGATAAAGTGCTTATATTCCACAAATCCCCCTCTAATGAAGAAACAGGAATAATTCCTACATAATTATTGTCTGTTGTCTCATACCCATAGTATGGATAATTTTTATTAATAGGCAATCCTTCCAGTTTCAATACATCATCAGCCATATAATCAATAATTTCTAATAAATGTCCCGCTTTTTTTGCATTTTCTTCTGGCGGCCACTCTCTAGGATTCCCAATAGTATCAGCTTTATTTAGAACCAAAATAGTTGGAATTCTTAGCTTATGTTCTTTCTTAACCGTTTCCATTATTTCATTATAAACTTCAAAGTCATTGGATAGATTTCTTGTTTCAGGTGTGCTAATTACATGCATTATTACGTCAGGATTATATTTTATTATACTATTCTTTAAAACTGTCACTGCATCTTCTTCTAGAGAGTGTGTAGGCTTTGTTGTTTCAAATATTCCTCTAGTATCTACTATCTGCCATGTTGAATGTAATTCTGGAAATGTAATAACATATGGAACGGATTCAGGTGTTTCTGGTTTTACATCATTTACTGCAGCTACTTCTTTTCCTGCTAAAGCATTTATTATTGAAGATTTTCCATGACCACTTCTACCCATTAATAACATAATCGGAGGACGACTATCTTCTACTAATTTTCTAATTTCTTCAATTGCAGGCCCCATAACCATTTTTTTTAGAAAATTTTTTGTATTTTCATTTAATCCAACAGCTATAACATCGAATAATTCATCGATTGACTTTAAAAGTTCTCTTGTCTTTTCTTTATCAATTGCCATTCCTAAAACCCCCTATTAAATTACTTCCTTTTCCCAAACCTGTTCTCTCCACAAATAGATGAAATACCTCAATTAAACTCTACTGTCGCTTCACCAAGACCGATAACATTATTAAAATCAAACTTCTATGTCATTTTTATAGTTTCTACGAATAACATAATTTATAGGAATATTATAACATTTCAAAATAAAAATCTTTAAGCAATCGGTAGCATTAACTATATTTAATAGGAAAAAATTCTTGTTTTATCTAAATTAATATTTAGGAAAGGTTTCTTAATAAAGTATATAGTTAAAAATAACATATAATTAATATATCGTTGCATATGAGATAGTGGCAAAAATGCATTTGATTATGGAAAATGACTAATGATTTGGAGAGGACTATCGATATTTCTGGCTCTGTTTGATGTTCTTGAAATAGAAAGTTTGTATATCGTTAACATTTACCTTAAAAACTAAAATATAATCTTTTCTAATCTAATAATGTTGTAACCTAACAAATTTGATAATATATATATTAAGTTTCACTGGAACGAAAAAGGGATTATACTGTTACAATTCCTTTTTCGTTCTTTAGTTTGCAGTTACTTATGATATGGTTCCCCCTTAATTATCCTAAACGCCCTATACACCTGCTCCACCAAAATTAACCTCATCAACTGATGTGGAAATGTCATCTTTGAAAACGACAAAGTTTCATCCGCTCGCTTCATAACATCTTCACTCAACCCCAACGAACCACCAATCACAAACACGATCTTGCTCTTTCCGTATGTAGCAAGGTGATCAATCCGCTCGGCGAATTCTTCGGATGTTTTCATTTTGCCTTCGATGGCGAGGGCGATGACGTGGGCGTCGGGGTGGATTTTGGAGAGGATGCGGGAGCCTTCTTTGGCTTTGACTTGGAGCATTTCGTTTTCGCTTAGGATTTCGGGGGCTTTTTCGTCTGGGATTTCGATGATGTCTACTTTTGCATAGGCGGAAAGGCGCTTCAAGTATTCATCAATGCCTTGTTTTAAGTATTTTTCTTTTAGTTTTCCGACGGTGATGATTGTGATATTCACAATGGTTTCCCTCTCTTCATTAACGGGTAGTGGTTAAAACACACTTTTTCTAAAGTCTTTAACCAATTTACATATTATTCGGGACTTCTTACCCTGAACTATAGTTATAAACATATTACACACATATTACAAACAACTTATACACAGGAGTTATCCACATATCCCCAAAATGTATCCACATTTTGTATGCGAATATTAGTTCCCCACAATATATGCAGCTGGATTTTCGCAATATTCACAGGGTGTGGATAATCCATCCTCTGTTTTTATTTCCTCTAAAATTGGAAATGTTTCGTATTCATCCACGATGACATCCAGTGCTAATTCTACATGTTCTTTGCAGCAATAAATCATGTTAATTCCTTCTTTCTGTTGTTTTGCATTACTTTTATATAGTAACTATCCACAATTCTTTAAAAGTTATCCACCTTATGCACATTTTTCCTCTTGTTTATCCACAATTCATTGTATCATCAAATGAAAAAGCGAGAAAGCCATCATTCGCTTTCCCGCTTCCTCTCTACTTTACATGCGTGTTTCATCCGTCAGTTTTAAGGTTACTTGTTCTTTCTTTCCACCTCGATAATAAGTGACTGACATGGAATCGCCGACTTTTTTCGTGTTGTATAAATGTTTTCTTAGTTCTATAACATCTGCCACTTTTTCATTATCTAGTTGAACGATGACATCCATTTCCCTTAAGCCTGCCTTATCAGCAGGGGAATTCGGTACGATCGATTCAATCATAATTCCTTCTGTTACATCAGGAGGCAGTTTCAATGTTTGCTGCTGATGGTAAGCAGAGATTTCAGCTACGTTTCGAAGGGTGACTCCCATCGCAGGACGTTTCACTTTTCCATATGCCTCAAGATCATTAATAATGGGGACGACATAGTTGACCGGAATAGAAAATCCGATTCCTTCAACGGCGCTTTGGGCAATTTTCATCGAGTTGATTCCGACGACCTGTCCAGCAATATTAATTAAAGCTCCTCCACTGTTCCCAGGGTTTATGGCAGCATCCGTTTGGATAACTTCCGCATTCCAATCTGGGATTCCGTCATTGTTAATGTCAACAGGTACCGTACGATTCACACCTGATACGATTCCTTGTGTGACAGAACCAGAAAACTGCAGTCCTAATGGGTTTCCAATTGCAAGCACAGGTTCACCAATTTTTAATGCATCAGAATCTCCAAATTGATTTACTTGTTCATTTCCGATTCCTTTTGAACTGATTTCGACAACCGCCAAATCAGACCATACATCTGTCCCTCTTAGCTTAGCGGCTACCTTCGTTCCGTCTTGCAAAGTTACTTCCAATTGGGTGGCACCTTCAACAACATGGTTATTCGTTACAATATAGGCAGCATCCCCGGCCTTTTTATAAATAACTCCTGAACCAACACCAGCTTCTTGTTCTTGACCTGTTCCCGACCAGAAGTTGGCTGACTGGATATTCGTAATTCCGACCACTCCTTTACTCGCACTTCCAACCGCTTTCGTCACGTCTGTCGTCACATCAAGAGAGAGATTTTTCGTTACATTATTATCTTCCGTTCCTTGATTCGTTTCAATTCGCGCTGTATTTAAATCCGTTTCGTTTTTGTTGCCCAAAATATTCGGGTAGATAATAGCAACAAGTAAGGCTCCTATAATTCCCCCTATCAATCCAGTAAAAAAACCAGATCTCCCACGTTTCGGTCGATAGCGGTTTGGGTTGTGATCATCGTAAAATCCCATAAAACACCTTCCCTTTCTATAGCTCCATACCTCTTAGTTTGCCTTTATAAATACATATTATAATAATTTGAGAAGAAATAACAAAATATTAAGCCAACAGAGAGTAGACTTTTCATCGGTGTATAGAAGATGTTAACTCGTTTGGATAGTATCGAATCGTCCATCATTAATTAAAAATTGCCCGTTCGTATTGAAGAAGCTACTACATATTGTTTTCGAATTGTTCAATAAAATCGACTTAATTCCGTGTAGATATTGGAATCTTCCTCAATAATAATTCAATAAATTTACAAATTATTTCATTATTACAGTCATGTATCGATGATAAGCTAGAAGTATGGAGTTGATACTAATGGTTCAGTCTACTAAAATTAATAATTTACTACTTGAAGCAATACAATTTATAGAAAGTTGTTACGATGAACTCGGAATACCCGAAACAAAAAAGTTGAAACGAATTCAAGAAATAAAAAATGAAATAAATGTTACTGGAACTTACGTTCATAAGACTTTTGAATTAACACACGGAGCAAAAATGGCTTGGCGTAACAGTAATCGTTGTATTGGACGATTACTATGGGATACCCTACATGTTTTTGATGCACGAGATGTACTTATAGCAGAAGATGCATATAAAAAATTAGTTAAACATATTGATTTTGCTACAAATGATGGGAAAATTCGACCTGCAATTACGATCTTTGCGCCTCGAAAAAATGGAACCGATCCCATCAGAATTTGGAACCATCAATTATTACGTTATGCCGGATACAAAGAGGGCGATAAAATAATTGGTGATTCAACATCTATCAAGCTGACCAAAATGTGCGAAAAAATGGGATGGCAAGGGAACAAAACTCCTTTTGATATTCTTCCTCTAGTTATCCAAGAGTCAGAGAAAAAACCTCAATTATTTAAAATTCCCAATGAAATCATTCAAGAAGTGTCGATAACTCACCCACAACTTGATAGTTTTAAGGAGCTAGGTGTAAAGTGGTATGCTGTTCCAATTATTTCAGACATGCGTTTAGAGATAGGCGGAATAGATTACCCGATGGCTCCGTTTAATGGTTGGTATATGGGCACTGAAATTGGAGCAAGAAACTTAGCAGATCAAGCCCGCTATAATTTATTACCAAAAGTCGCAAAAATAATGGGATTAGATACTAAGCAAAATGGATCACTGTGGATAGACAAAGCTCTAATTGAATTAAATATCGCCGTTATACATTCTTATCAAAAAGCTGGTGTAACCCTTGTCGACCATCATACTGCAGCAAAGCAATTTAAAAAATTTGAAGAAAATGAAATGAAAAATGGTCGACCTATCACAGGCAATTGGGCATGGCTTATTCCACCTTTATCACCTGCAACAACTCATATTTTCCATAATCCATATAACAATGAAATATTAACTCCAAACTACTTTTATCAAAAGGACCCTCAATCAAACTAAACGGACAGTTCCAAAAAATGATTATCTCGTCTGTTGAGTTCTTCGTTTAGATACTCCAGACAAAGAATAATATTGCTTAGGGGAGGATACTCCCCTCTCTGCGCCGCTCTTTATGTCGTATGCCCGTTTATACTCATCCGGGTACTGCATTAGATAATCTCCCCTGAGCCATGCATATTTTTTCCTTTGTAACAGAAACTGATAAAAAACTTGGAGAAAAATATGAAGAATAAACATATTGAATAGCTCAGTCAACAAATTCAAAATTTAAGAAAGCAACTTAATGAACTTGCAAAAGCTAAACTTCTGTCAGACCCGGAAGTTATAGAAACAAGCCAAAAGCTGGATGCATTATTAAATGATTTTGAGCGTCTGATAAAATCTAAAGAATAAATATGCTTAATACTGAAAATCTTCTAGGGGAGGATTCTCACCTTTATGCGTTTTGTTTTCGAAGTGTTCATTAACTGTTAGATATTTTCATTTGACTAGCTATTCTTCTTGAACGAACTCCACCTCATTACGTCCACAATTGTTACAGTACATTAAATGAGGGCAAATCTGATCTTTCGCTGTATTGGGATAGCCATCACCCATTTTTACAGTTTCTTGATCATTATAATGACCGTAAGGGTCTAAAAAATCAGATACCTTACCTGAGTCTTCTAATCGAAAACTACATTCCGAACAATATATTTCTAATTCTTTAAACGAGTTACATATAGGGCACATAGCCACAGTATCACTCCTTTTTGCTTTCTAATTAGTATCCAATTCTTTAATGGTTACTATGTAACAAACAAAAGGATTTCTAATTTAATCACGAGGATAACTGAAAAAGACACAATTCCTTGTACAAGAATTGCGCCCTTATTGATAAATATCCGTTTCAAATTTATTGCACAGTATCGTCATTTTTGTATTCACACAATATGTTTCTTCATTTGAAAATAATCTCGGTTTTAATAAAGGTCATCCAATATGTTTTGCCTTCATTTCACACTGAATGATATCTACTGCTTCTTCAAACATCTCTCTATTATTTCTATTTAGACCTTCCAATAATAGTACAACGTTATCAGCTGTCAGGAAAAAGGAGAGCTTTTCGTACTTTTCTTGAACATTTTCTTCCTCTCTCAGTTCCATCACTTTTTTTGAAAATGCTTCTCCACACTCTTCCAACAAATATACATATTCATAATCAGGGTCACCAATCTTTAAGTCACCAAAATCGATGATTCCAGTTAATTCTTGCCTCTTTTGATCAAATAATAAATGGTCCATCGATAAATCAGCATGAAGGAGCTTAGGTGAATATGTGAAATGGTTTTTATTTTTCAGGTATGTTTCAAATTGATAAGAAATATATATTTGCATATCTTTATTGATTTTAGCAAAGGCTTTTTCCTTCACCTCATTGAAAATGTCTAAGTAATATTGATAGAAATTCTTTTCAGGTATCTTTAAGTTTTTCGCCTGTTCAACACTGTATAAACTGATCTGATCCATAAACTCAGCGATTTGATGGGCGATTTTATTCTTTGTTTCTGATGGTAATGAGCAAAATAGTTGTTCATCCATGGGCTCTCCTGGTAATAATCTATAGCCGACAAAAGGATAACCATTATCTTGTTTCCCACAATAAATAAATTCCGGTATGTTTAGTGAAATATGTTTTTTTAGGTTCGGTAACGCCTTTATTTCTTTTTCTGTATCAATAGCTCCGTCTTTTTCCTTTGGAAATCGAAATACGACCTCATGATTGATCAGATAGCAACGACTCATCATGCCCTCACCAAGATGCTTGATATGAATAATTTTCATGTTCTCAAAATTATTTATAATCATATTCTTAACCCACTCAAACTCAGCACTCTCGATACTGCTATCCATCTTAATTAGTCTCCTTTAATATTGTGGCCATTTCCATTTTCAATAAAATCGAACCTTTGATTAATCCAAACATAATCCATGAAAAAATAACTATTATCTCTTAATATCTTGTAAAAAAGCATTTCGCTCCACTCCAAAAAACATTACACATCTTAATTCTAAACTTTTACTCAATATCCTGCTTTTTCGCTTAATAATATCTTTATAATGCTTTAGATTTTTAAATGTTTATTCAATAATCTGGCCCATTTACGGATTAAGAAAAAATCCTCTATATAACAGGTTTTTAGATCAAACTTTTTACATTTGTTACATCTTTTCGGAATTCGCTATCTCAATGGAAGTGGTAGCTTTCCTCTTTTTAAGAAACACAATTCCAAGAGAGATGTGAGCAATAAGAGTGACCAGCCAGAATACTGGAATGGTAGCGAAAGGAAATATGAATCCGAAAACAAGTGATAAATAGGCTAATAGCATGATAGCAGCTGATATAAGATATAAAACATGAATAAACATTGGAATGGTCTTTCGAGCCATAAGGAAAAATAGGATTAATCCTAACCCCCAGAATAAATCTGCCACATCAATCCTTGATTCTACAATTTGGAAAACAGTCATTTGAATCTGTTCGATGATTTCCTTTTGTTCAGCTGAAGCATGGATATACCGATTTGCCATATCCATAGCGACAGTCCACTGAAGATTTCCGGCTGACATTGGTATGATGAAACCAACGCCGATTGCTCCTAAGAAAGTGCTTTTGATTGGGTATTCAATTCGATAGAGACGAGCTAATGCAATGAAGAATATCGCAACTGACCCCCATAACAAATTGAGGGCGAGTCCTAACAATCTTAGTCCTAGCGGAACTTTTGAAGCTGCAATCATATAGGCCAACTCGATAGGGGCATTACCGCTTGAGCTCAATAATATCCCTATGGAGAGAAACAAAAGGAGAATGGGTAGAGGTAAAACAAACATCCACCTCGATAGAAAATGTAACCACAGTTTTTCTTCGCTTACTTTCATTTGCATCTTCCTCCAATAATTATTAAATATTTTCCAATATATTGTAATTCATTATATTTCTGAATAATATTATACCTAGGTATACTTTTTATCTGGAGGTTAAGGGGATGACCTTAGGTGCTGTAGACGATTATTATCATCTGATTAGAAAGCGGGAGCGAAGACAATTCGAGGAATTCCTGCGGCAGATACCAGAAAAACGTCAGTTTGGGAACATGTTGTATCTACAAGGCATTAGCGGAGTAGGTAAAACTACATTGTTGGACCAATTTGCAAAGATTGCAAAGGGAATGAATTTCGAATGGATTTTGGTGAACGGTAAAGATTCAATGTATTCCGAAGGCTTATTTGTTCAGCAATTGTTCCAGACCTTAGGTAAGGACGACAAATATCATGATTCACCGGTTATAGACTCTCTTCAGAGAGCTGCTTCTATTATTAATGGAATCGTTAAAAATAAATCTGTCGTTTTTGCGATAGACGGTTATGAATATATTTTATCTCAGGATGTATTCATTCGATTACATCTTATTAGTAAATTAGATCCCCGGGTACGGATAGTCATAACGAGTACGCAGATGTTACCCTCTCATTGGTTAACGGATTTACACCCACAGTGGCGAATAACATTCAAAGAAGTTCAGCCTTTTTCCTACCAAGAGGTTTTGAATCTACTATCGAGTCATCACTTAGACGTTAATACATGTAATACCATATGGAAAATTACTCGCGGACATGCCCTCTCCATTGCCTTAGCCCTTTCTATGATTCAGTCAAACGCATATGTTTCACTTGAGCATGTACATGATGGAGTAATTGACGAGATGAGTCGATATTGGTACGAGTGCATACCAGACAGTAAGCTTAAGGACTTGGTTACCGTCTCTTCATTATTGTTTCAGTTTAATCAAGAGATTTTAGAGTATGTATTGCAGAAAGAGATTCCCTCATCGTTATTCCATCAACTGACGAGTCTTTCCTTTTGTAGACCTTCGAAAAAAGGCTGGTATATCCATGACCTTGTTAGAGAAGCCGTTTATACCAATTTCCAACGAAGGTTGCCGAACCTTTACAATGAATACATAAAACGATGTGCTTTTTATTATTATCATCGACTAAAGGATTCTTTTAAGAAACAACAGGATGGGCTTGTCGAGAAGTTCTATCATTTTTATTTCTTCACAGGGGTTCCTTATGTACAAGACCTGTATTTTAAAGGCAAAGTTCAATCGACAAACTATTTTGAATGGATGAATCCGTCGATGTACCAGGAAGTACTCGATTATATCCAAAGGCGAAAACAATCAGTAACTCTTTCGGCAGAACAAATAGAATTAGACGGTATGACGGAAGAACAACATCTAACCATAATTTGTAATGAATTTGAACTAATTCGCCCTCAGGAACTTCTTGAATTTGGTGGAGATAGCGTTCGATTACTAAGGAATGAGGATAGGGAGATGATTGGTTTATCTATCGTGTTGCCTATACATAAGTACATCGACTATTTACGTGAGCAGCCCGTAATTGGACATTATCTTCATTATGCCTCTAAGTCAGAATCTGATTTAAAGCAAGGATCTAATTGGTTTCTTCGGATGTTTGATTCCATTGTTCCTATGACCGATGAAATAGTCCGCTCAGATATTTTAAAAGGCATCTTATCGTATATTGGCCCCAATCGTTTTCTTGTCACTTCAATTGCTTACCCTGGACTTGGCATGGTTCTAGAATCGTTAGGCTTTCAGCGAATACCCGATCTCATCCACTATGATTTCGGCGAGAATTTTCCAGCCTCCACGTTCGTACTAGATTTGCGAGGTGAAAATTTTTATTCTTTTTTAGACAATAAGATGGAACAGGCGGGGTATGCCTTACCACGGTCTCACAAATTCTCTTTTACGAGACGGGAACAAGAAGTAGCAAATCTACTATTATGTTGTAAAACAAATGAGGAAATTGCAGATGATCTACACATTAGCATTGTAACTGTTAAAAAACACATTGGAAATATATTTCAAAAGACTGGCGTTAAGAACAGAGCACAGTTTATACACCTAATGCTGCAGAGTTAAGGAACTTTAAATGATTTTTCCCTCTTAATATTTTCAATTTCAACTTTTTTAGTTGGTATTCAATTGATTTAGGGTTCTCTAATTAATAAAGGTATTAGTATATATATTTAGTATGGAAATGGACGGTCTCACAGTAACGTGGACTGTTTTTTAGATACACTCTTTGTAAAACTTATAGTTTGATTTTGGTACAAGTTGATTGCAGCGGAAGGTGGCGAGACTCCTGCGGGAAAAAGAGTATACGAGAGACCCCACAGGCACGCAGTGCCGAGGAGGCTCCCTAACTCCCCGCGGAAAGCGAGCCGCCTGAAGCGGAAATCAACGTCCAAGTAAGAAAACATTCTAAAATAAAAAAGAACGAATTCATCCGCAAATTACTCGAATGTCTTCATTCTTTTCTTCATCTTGCCTTATCTAAACAGCTGTTAACACCGTTGGCACAGACGGATCCGTATCAAACAGCTCAAACTGCTTCCCAACCGGCATATCTTTCGCTTCCAACGTCTGCTGCACGCTCATCCGTGCAAGATCCTTCATATTATTATCACGACTTAAATGCGCAAGGTAAATCCGCTTTGTCTTATCGCCAATGACGTCACTCATCGCAAGCGCTGCATCTTCATTCGACACATGCCCGACATCGCTTAATATTCTTCGTTTTACACTCCATGGATATCTGCCCATTTGTAGCATTTGAATATCATGGTTGCTTTCAAATACATACATATCCGCATTGGAAATAAGTCCTTTCATGCGGTCGCTAACATATCCTGTATCGGTAATCAGTACGAGTTTTTTTCCGCCTGAACGAAATATGTAAAACATCGGTTCTGCTGCATCATGCGAGACGCCAAATGACTCAATATCGAGTCCGCCGAATGTTTTCACCGTTTCCATTCCGAATACAAATTTCTGCTCTACTTTAATTTCTCCAATCATGCCGTCCATCGCCTGCCATGTTCTCTCATTTGCATAGATTGGTAGTTTATATTTACGGGCCATGACACCTAGCCCTTTTATATGATCACTATGTTCATGTGTGACGAGAATTCCATTCAACTTCGCCGGGTCGCGGTCGATTTCTTGAAAGAGCTTGTCCATTTGCTTGCCGCTCAAACCCGCATCGACTAAGAAGGAATGGTTTTCCGTTTCAATATAAATGGCATTGCCGGAACTGCCGCTCGCCAGCACACTGAATTGCATTGACATTCAGTTCACTCCATTTTTGTTTTCTCATTCGTTTGTTGTTGTGCTTGGATGATTTGCCCTTCGAAAGCATTTACGAGTAAATTTTCGACTGAACCGTCCTTATTTTTTACGAGAAAATGCCAAGTCGGGGTTAATACTTGTGTCGCTTCCATATTGACTAGTGTATGATAGCCTAGCTCCGCCTCCACTTTGGCGCCAGATTTTAAGGCTCCTTTTGAATAAAGGGCTTCTAATGCTTTCAATGCCGGATACACTTCTTCATTGTCGCTAATCGGATCGAATGAGGTGAGCATTGTTTGGTCATATGAAATGGCTTCTCCAGCATCATTTACTTCAAAAACAAGATGGCCACTTTGATTCATAAATAACACTTTACCGTCTATTTTTTGATAATACGTAACGGTTTTTTCTTCTTTATCATACTTCCAAAAGCTATAATTTTCACCGTTAAGGACATGGGAATAAACAAAATCATTTAATTCAATAAAGTCCTGTTTTTCATTAACGACAATTGGCTTATTGAGTATCACATGAATTGTGGCTCCATCTTCCGTAATCTCGATTTTATCTTCTATTTTCGCTAGTTCTTCGTTTGTAAAGACCTTTGTATTGGCGCTCATGTAATGATCTTTCACGACATCCTTCGGCAGGTTATTGTATTGAATGTCCGCTTTTAAATTTTCTTCTACTGATGCGTCACTTTTCATTTCAAATTGCCTAGTCTTTGTCATTAGCTGAGAAAAGAGGAAAATATCAAGGATGAGGAATGCGATAATAAAAATTGATTTTATTCTATTCCAATCCACCCATATCCCCCCTCTTGTCATCCAGATCATAACGAATCCAAGAACCACCATAGAGGTAATACCAGGAAGGTTCAAGATCAATTACATCTGTAAGTTCGGTGCTCTTCGAGAGTTTATAGCCAATTAGCATCGACTCAAACATTTCGGGTTTGAAATTTGGATCCTTTAGTAATTTATTCAATACCGATTCACCAGAAGGTAGCACTTTTTCTATTCTTCCTGGTAATTCTATGTTTACTTTAATCGAGAAATAAGGACGCTTATAACGGTAAATTTCTTCGTTCCCCCAATTTAGGAGAATACTTGTCATCCCTTGCTCGTTGAAAATGGGGAAATTATTTTTAAATAATTGAAAGATCGTTTTCTTTTCATACAAGGACATATTAAAGTAGCGATAATTACCCGTCCAGCCCCAATGCTCATTGACAAAATCAATGCTTCTTTTCAAGACATCACTATTGCTGTAAGGAGTTTCAGTAACGGTCTCCATTCCTGGATTAATATACTCAATCATATTCGTTGTAAAATCCACATTCATGAGACTTCTGTCATCTGTATATTTTTCTCCAGCAGAATGTATGTCGTCTCTTCTCACTTTCGCTGGATCTCGAAATAAGGCAGCTTTAAATTTTTCAGGGCTGAAATACTCTATTGCATATTGATTGATGGACATTTGTTTTTCTTTGGCTGTTACATAAATCGTCCGCATTTTCTCTTCTGGTCCTTTTATTTCCATGGCTGTGTATTCGTCGTATACATTCTTTTTTGCTCTCGTGTCGTTCAGTAGTGTAGCAACTCTTTCTGCATTCACATTGCTTTTGTATTCTCGCCCTTCACTTGTCGAGATAAAGGAAACAGACGAACCACCTTTTCCATCACCATCTAAGTCAATGACAATTCGATCAAAAGATGCGTTCGGAAGTACATCCCCTTCAAAATGGAGGATCCCTTTATACAAATCAAAAGGGACTAAATCGGGAAACGTAATTTCAACCCGATTACCCTTATCTGGATGTGATAATTCCTCTATTTTTTCCGGATTGAGGATTCTCGCACCACCAAGGTTATAAATGTTCCACGTGCTCATTTGTGATAATATGCTATTAATATCCTCATCGTACACTGTTCCAAAAACCTCATCATCTATGTCAAAAAGCACCTTTATCGGCTTGATGAGTTGTGCAGCATCCTTTTGATCCGCAATCGAGATTTTATGGACGTATTTCGTGTCCGGAAACTCGTATTTAGGCTTGTATGTCCATAAACTCCAAGTCAGAAAGATACTTAAAGCTACGAGCACGGTCAACGCTATTGACTTAACTGTTTCATATCTCACAGCCAATCATCCTCTTGTCCAGGGTCATAAGGCAGGGTGAATAAAATCGTCGTCCCTTTTCCTTCCTTGCTCTTCGCCCAAATATCGCCCCCATGGGCTCCTATCATTTCTTTCGCGATGGCCAGACCTAGACCAGTTCCTCCAAGCTGTCTCGTCCTTGCGCGGTCAACGCGATAAAAACGTTCAAAGACTTTTTGTATATTTTCTTTTGGAATTCCAATTCCTTGGTCACTGATGCTAACTTCAATTTTGTCATCCAGTACTTTTATCCGGAAGGTGATGGTGCCTCCTTCTGGCGAATACTTCAGCGCATTAGAGATGATGTTATCAATAACTTGTGTAAGCTTGTCCTCATCAATTTCCACAAAAACGGCTTCTTTAGGAAATAGTCTTCGGAAATTTACATTGCGCTCCTTCGTCATTTCAAAGCGATCGATGATGTAATTGAAGAATGTGACGAAATCGACCCATGTCGGGTGAATGTCAAAATTTCTTCTATCCATCTTGGAAAGCTGCAATAAATCATTAACGAGGCGAATCATTCGTTCCGTTTCAAGCTGCGTGATGCTTAAGAATCGAGGTCCGAGCGAATCATCTTTCATCGCTCCATCTTTTAACGCCTCTAAATAACTTCTCATTGTCGTTAGTGGAGTCCGCAATTCATGGGATACGTTCGAAACGAAGTCCCTGCGCTCCGCATCCAGCTTTTCCTGCTCCGTTACGTCATGAAGTACAACAATTAGTCCGTTCACAAATCCGGTTTCGCGCTGAATGACGGACATATTAGCCCGTAAAATTAAATGGTTTTCAGGAGTGCTGTAATCTAGGATAAGTGATTCTTTTTCCTCAAGCAGCTCCTCAAACGTATAATCTTCGTTTAGATCGAGCAGTTCTGTGATCGGTTGAGAAATGACTGTTTCACGTGAAACGTCCAGCATTTCAGCCGCTCGTTCATTGATTAAAATGACCTTTCCTTTCCGGTCTGTCGCAATAACCCCGTCCGTCATATACGAGAGCACGGATAAAAGCTTACGCCTCTCTCCTTCAGTCATCGCCTGCGATTCCTGCAATTTTTTCGTCAAGTTATTAAAGGAATAAGCGAGTTGTCCAATCTCGTCGTTCCCGTACACTCGGACCTTTCTCGAGAAGTTCCCTTTTGCCATTGCGGTCGCTTGCCGCCTCATATCAGAAATCGGTCGTGTAATCATTCTTGCGAGCACTATCCCAAGAATCGCCGTAATGAACATCGCAATAACAGTTCCTGTTATAAAGATGCTATTGATTTCATCCATTTGTTGGAAGACAGTCTCGATGTTGGCAACAATATAAATGGCGCCAATTACTTCGCCGGCTTGTTTGATTGGAGAGGTCAACACCCAAATACGACCTTCGGAATGTTTATCAAAGTAGATTTTATCTTCTACTTCTCCCTCGAGTGTTCTTTTTACCAAAATATCGGTCGACTTTTGCCCAACGAGCGCTGCATTGCTCGGTTCAGATGTCCCAATAATGACGCTTCTTTTATTAATGATGCGCACTTCAGAAATATCATTTGCGGAAAAGTCGAAGAGAATCTTTTTAATATCTTCTTCTAACGGAAGGGCGTCTTCGGCTGAACGATCTTTTACCATTTCTTCACGAATATTGTATTCAAGTAATGGCAGGCGGCCTTCTATTCCTTTTTGAAAGTTCGCCACGAGCTGATCTTCTAGCTTTCCGACAAAATAAACGCCGATGATCTGCATGGCAATCATGATTAATAAGACATAGATCAACACAAATTTAATGTGTATCGACCTGAAAAAGCTTACTTTTTGCATGTGCTTACTCCTGTTCAGGTGTGCGTAAGTAGTAGCCTACTCCCCTTCTCGTTACGATCCAGTTTGGATGGCTAGGATTATCTTCAATTTTTTCACGTAGACGTCTTACGGTTACGTCAACTGTACGCACGTCTCCAAAATAATCATAGCCCCATACGGTTTGCAGTAAATGCTCCCTTGTCATTACTTGGCCGATGTGCTTCGCCAAATAGTGAAGGAGTTCAAATTCACGATGGGTAAGCTCAATCGTCTCCCCATTTTTTGATACGACATATGCGTTAGGATGGATCGTTAAATTCCCAACGGTAATCTCACTGTTTTCGTCTTCATCTGATTGCTGAGCAACCTGTGCGTGACGGCGCATATTCGCTTTCACACGCGCAATCAATTCCCTCGTACTGAATGGCTTTGTCACATAATCGTCCGCACCAAGCTCAAGCCCCAGTACTTTATCAATTTCCGAATCTTTTGCGGTCAACATGATGATCGGCATTTCGTATTTTTTGCGCACTTCCCTGCACACTTCCATGCCGTCGCGGTTCGGAAGCATGATATCGAGCAAGATCATATCCGGCTTAAATTCTTCAACGAGCTTCAATGCCTCGTCCCCGTCATATGCACACTGCACCGTAAAACCTTCTTTTGTAAGATTGAACTGAAGAATGTCTGCAATTGGCTTTTCGTCGTCAACAACAAGTATCTTTTTATCCATGGCCACTTTTCCCCTTTACAAATAATCTATTTATGTGAACGTAGTCTGATTTTACACTTAATCTCTTTAATTTTAGCATAAGAAAAGAGACAGGTCCAAGGAAGCTTTGCCCTTTAGATTCTGTCTCTTTAATTATGTTTCGGCTTCTTGAATCATGCTTTTAAAAAAAGCTTTGTGGATTTCGGAGCTGTCCATTTTGATATACTTCAAAATGAAGATGCGTTCCAGTTGAATCCCCAGTACTTCCCATCACGCCTATGGCAGAGCCTTTTTCAACTCTCTGTCCGACTGATACACCAATCGATTTTAGATGAGCATATACAGTACGGTAGCCGTTTTGATGGTCGATGACAATTTTATTGCCGTAGCCACCATTATTCCAGCCTGCTTCTACGACAACTCCATTGTCGGCTGCTTTGATCGTGTAGTTGCTAGGTCTTGCGATGTCGATTCCTTTATGCATGGTACCCCAGCGTTGACCCATTCCACTTGAAACGTATCCGCCATTCGTTGGCCATGCAAATTTGCCGGTACCTCTTGACGGAATCACTTTTGTTCCTTTGATTGTAATCTGCTTCACAGGATTTTCAAGCACTGTTTCTTTGATTACTTCTTTATTCGTCTGTTGACCATTAACTTCTTTGACTTTATAAACAAATGCGGTTTTCCCGCTCTTACCTTCTTGCTTAATCTTCGTTTCGCCTTTTGGCATTGAGTTGTCTTCAACGACTTCTCTTTCAAACGGAACGGTATCTTCTTGGTATTTCTCGCGCTCTACGACGACATGAAGAAGTGGTTTCGTTACAACTGTATTCAATTCTTGCCCAATTTGAAGGATGGAATCTTCCGTAATCCCTTTATTCAGTTCTTTCAACTGTTTCAAGGTCAAGTCATATTTTTCCGCAATGAGTTCAAGCGCCTCGCCTTTTTCGACGACATGCTTTTTCTCTTCAAGCGTCCCTTTTTGCAAGAGTTTCACTGCATCTTCATAAGATAAGACGTTTTTCGGATCCGCTTTTTCCTCTTTGAAAAAGAATGGTTCCTCAATCGCAACATTCAGTACACGAGTTTCGTCTTTTTTAATTTCTGGAAGTTTTTCTTTTGAAGCCTCTAGCATGTTTACGAAGGATAAGTCTTTCGCAGAAACGTATTGCAGTTTTAACTCGTTAATAACCTGCTCCGCGTCTTTGCTGTCTTTGACATAGGCGATCGCTTTACCATCTACCATAACAGCTGTAGCGGCAGCTTTGACAGTCGCCAATTCTTCAACTTGTTTAAGGACGGCATTGTTATCTGCATTTGATCGAAATACTTGCTCAGATATATATGTAAGTTTGTTTCCTAGTTGTAAGTTGAAGTCCTTATAATTATCTTGTTGTGCGTGAATTAGTTTTTCGACAGCATTTTCGATTACGCTTTTATTCGACACTGTTCCTACATATTGGTCGTCCATATACACGTGAAATACTGTTTCGAGTTTTGTCTCAGCAGCAACAGATGATGAGATCATCATAAAAGCGCACAGAAACACCATGCATTTCAGCAAAAGCCTAGATGTTGCGCTCTTCCTGGGCAGCTGATTAACTCCCTTATTCATTTGTTTTCCCCCTAAAAATTAACTTCCTGCATCATTTTTTAGTATGTATAGTAGGTATTTAGTTGCAGAGTCAGTTTACTGCTTTTTACTTTAACATATAAATCTTTCAAAATGAGACAATGTGAAACAATGTAATATAATTGTATAAATGTTGTCATTTCAGGTGGAGAAAGCATGAATATAGAGCCAACAAACCCTTTATTCACAAGACCTTACACATTTTTATAGTTAAATAACTGAATTTTTCGTCATGTTACATTCCTAAGTAATTTATATTACAAAATTGTTACGACAATGTGTTTTTAGACATGACATTGGCTTTATCCAGTTTTTTCTTATGATATTTGTAGTAACGTTTTTATTACATTTTCCACCAAACGAAAAAAAAGCACCACGAGAGGCTACGTCATCGCAATACTTTTTGTGGGAATGGTGGCTCGGGACGGAATCGAACCGCCGACACAAGGATTTTCAGTCCTTTGCTCTACCGACTGAGCTACCGAGCCATATTAAGTTTTAGTTCCGCTTACGTTGATCCGATTGTCCTTCGTCCCCAACTCAGTGGGGTTAGGCAAGAGGGGATTCGTTGGATACGGCTGCTTAACGGAATCAGGGATGTTTACCTCCGTGCTCTACCAACTGAACTACCAAAAATTTACTCTTTACTCCTTTTATACTCTTCTAAGAGTACTTCCAAACCCGGAAATATTCGATAGGTTGTTACTACATTTAACCAATTTCGTTACTTTTAGAGATGATAAAAATAATATTATCATAAACTTTTAATAGTAGACAACATTTTACGACAAAAATTTCTCACTTTCGACAAAACTATTATCCTGATTCTTTTATCCTATTTTTTGCATCTATCATTCTACGCCTTTAGTCTAACTGCTCCTCGATGTTCATATGATGATAATAAGGGAAAAGACTATTATCTTCTATTTTTATCTTTGAAACGGGGTTGCGAAATGAATAATTGTGCAATCGTAATACCAGCACTGAACCCAACCGAAGATTTGCTTGAGTATGTACAGTCTTTACTAAAAGAAGGCTTTCCCCAAATCATTGTCGTCAATGATGGTAGCTTTGAAGAGTTGACGCCTATCTTCATGCGTTTAAGTAGAATTGAAGAATGCAAAGTGTTGACACACCCTATCAATAAAGGAAAAGGAAGAGCGTTGAAAACAGCCTTTCGCTATCTTTTGGAACAAAATCTATCCTTTTCAGGCGTCATCACAGTTGATGCAGATGGTCAACATTCCATTGAAGATGTTTGTAAAATAGCAAAGACATTAACAAATATCGATCAAGGACTCATATTGGGGGTTCGTAATTTTAACGATTCTGATGTTCCTGCTCGAAGTAATCTTGGAAATAGGGTGACTAGCTTTATTTTTCATCTCCTTTTTAGAAGGAGGCTCAAGGATACTCAAACAGGTTTAAGAGGAATTCCGAAGAAGGAACTACGTTGGATTGTTAAGCTAAAAGGAGAGCGCTACGAATATGAAATCAATATGCTGATCAATGCGGTTAAAAGAGGGCTTAACATCTATGAAATCCCTATCCAAACTTTGTATTTTGATCAAAATGCCAGCTCTCATTTTCAACCTGGAATCGATTCTTGGAGAATTTTAAAAAACATGATTCGAGGGCTATTCCCTTTCAAGGAACAAATAATAGATAGGTGGAAAAGATCTTGAGATTTTACGGACCATTTTTTCGTTTTGTGCGAGCCTTCATCCGTATTTTTTATCGGAGATATTCTGTTTTTGCCCCTACAACTAGCAAAGAGCCGACCGTCTATATTGCCCATCACCAAAACCTCTTCGGGCCTTTTATCATTCTTCTTTCGTTTCCACAACATCTTCACGCATGGATTCTTGATGTATTTATGAATCAGAAAACTTGCTTCAAGCATTATGCAGACTATACTTTTACGAAAAGATTCGGGTGGAATCGGATGCTGGCCAAACTAATTGCCTGGCCGATTTCTTTTTGCATCTCTAAACTATTAACCTCCGGACGCAGTATTCCTGTTTATCGGGGATCAAAAAAAATAATAAAAACGATCGAGTTAAGTGTAGACGTACTGCAAAAAGGAGAAAGCATTGTCATTTTTCCAGATATTGATTATCAGGATGCATCTTCTGAAACGAAGAATATGTACGATGGGTTTCTCTATTTGGAAAAATATTATTATCGAAAAACGGGTCAGCATGTTTGTTTTGTGCCTCTCTACGCGAGTAAAAGAAGTCGTTTGATCATTACAGGAGAGAAAATTATTTTTTCTGGTAAGGAAGACTTTCTTTCAGAAAGAAGAGTGGTCCTCCAAAAAATAAAGGACAACTTGAATAAGTTGGCCTCTATATGTGGGGATACTTGACTTTTTATAGTTGTGATTTTGATCTTTAGGTGTTCATTTTTACAAGAATTTAAGATTCCTTAATAATCTCCTATATCTTCTTGAAAGATTGTTTTGCCGTCTATATATACTGAATAAATCATAGTATTCTCTAATGGAGAAATCTCTTCAACTGGATTCCCTTCAAGATGGAGTTCAGATACTTCAATGTTTTTTAAAGGAGAAACATCTTGAATTTGATTATTTGAAAGATTTAGCGTATTTGCCTGTTGAATCCCCTGTAAGGAAGGTAAAGTTTTAATTTTATTATTAGAAAGATCAATGAATCCCTCATAGGAGGTTTTTACATTTTGTAACGGAGAAATATCTTCAATTAAATTATTTGAAAGATCCAAATAACCGATTTCTTCAAGTTCACTTAAACCTGCAATATTTTTAATTTGGTTATTCGAAAATATTAATTCCAACCCTGTATATTTAAAAAGAGGAATATTTAAAGGGATTTCCTCTATTAAATTATCATCAAATTCTACACGTCCTATACCTATTGGCACCACCTGCAAAGGTGTTATATCTTTAATTTTATTTTTATTAAGATTGACTTCACCTAAATTTGGTATGTCTTTTAAAGGTTCTATATTCTCAATTTGATTGTTCGAAAGATCCAATTTATATAGTAATTCTAAATTTTTTAACGGTGAAAAATCTTCAATCGCATTATTCCTAAAGTCTAGTTCTTCTAAATTAACCGCATACTCGAGTCCTTCTAAACTTTGTATTTTTCTTTTTTTCTTTTTACCATTATAGGATAATTCAGTGAGACTAGCTAAATCGTGTTTTGTTGGGAATGTAGGATCCATTTCTTCTCCTTCACCCGATGAAAAGTCTGCAAAGATCAACTCTCTTAGCACTTGATCCTTGATAACACTATTATTAATAATTTCTTTTTTTAGAGCAGGTTTTGTTTCTTTATCAACGGTATGATTCTTACTAGACTCCACTTTTTCTGTAGTTGCATCTTTTGACGTATTGCCACAACCTGTACTTAGAAAAATCGTACTTATAATTGCGATCATTAAAAATTTGAATTGCTTCATGTTGTAAGACCCCCTGGTGTATAGTAAAGTTTTTCCATGTAAAATATTACTATTTTTCTAGTATATTTTCAATACTTACATCCATTATGAGCCTTGTCATTACATGCGGTGAACGTGAAATATACCGAAAAGCAGGTTTAGAAATAATCTCTCTCCTCTTGTTTTTTTATTCATCCCGGTACCACATGCTTCGTCTAATAGGTGAGGAAGACTTTCTTCCAGAAAGAAAAGCAATCCTCCAAAAAATAAAGGACAACTTGAATAAGTTGGCCTCGATATGTGGGGATACTTAACGTTTTTCGTCGGATTCACACTCAGCAGCTCGTTTCAATAAAAGCTCCTGCTCGCGGACATTCCGAGTCATCGACGCAGCCTTTTCAAATTCTGTACGAGCTTCCTCGAATCGTCCCAGCTTCATCAGAAAATCCCCTCGTATGCTCGGCAAGAGATGGTATTCCTTTAATGAAGGCTCCGTACTTATCTCGTCGACAATTTGCAATCCATAGGCCGGACCAAATGCCATCGATATCGCGACCGCTCGGTTTAATTCAACGATTGGAGAGAGCATGACCATCGCTAACGCTTCGTATAGTGCGACAATGCGAGTCCAATTCGTTTCCTCTGCCGTACGCGCCTGAGCATGGCATGCAGAAATGGCAGCCTGCAACGTATATGGACCAAGAGTACGTCCAAGTTTTTGGCTGCGTTCTAGCGCCGCTAATCCACGGCGAATAAGCAACTGATCCCACTTCGCACGGTTTTGATCCATTAGCAATATGGGTTCTCCCGTGGGGCTAACACGGGTTTTAAGCCGCGAAGATTGGAGCTCCATTAAGGCAACTAATCCGTGGACTTCTGGTTCATCCGGAATGATCTCAGCGATGATCCTCCCTAGCCTGAGTGCTTCCTGACAAAGAAGCGGACGAATCCAGTCGTCCCCGGAGGTAGCCGAATATCCTTCATTAAACATTATGTAAATGACTTTAAGCACTGCTGACAGACGGGCATTTAATTCCTCACCTGTTGGCACCTCGAAAGGTATGTTAGCAGAACGAAGGGTCCTTTTCGCTCTGACAATCCTTTGAGCAATGGTTGATTCAGATGTAATGAATGAACGAGCTATTTCATCCGTTGTAAGACCGCAAAGTAAACGCAATGTCAAGGCGACTCTTGCTTCTTGTGAAAGTACTGGATGGCATGTCATAAAAATGAGACGAAGGAGATCGTCATCAATCTCCTTGTCTATTGCTGGGTCTACGTCATCCTCTGTATATAAATCCCGGTTATAGGCCAATTCTGCATACTTCTGATCACGCAGCTTATTTCTGCGTAAAAAATCTATCGCACGCCTTTTTGCCGTAGTCATCAACCATGCACCAGGTTTTTCTGGAATACCTGTCTCTGGCCATCGCTCAAGCGCGGTCACCAAGGCATCGTGCGCCAGGTCTTCAGCCAAACCCACATCCCGAACCATTCGTGTTAAAGCAGCAATAAGCTTCGCTGATTCCATCCGCCATATGGCATCAATCTTTCTTTTAGTATCAGGCATTGTCACTTTTGATTTTGCTCCTCAACTTGTTTGCGTAATGCTTCTTCTTTCGCTATCAATTCAGGATTGTCCGTTAAATCCGCCGCTTCAAAAACCTGCCTTAACTCTATCTCGCCCTGTTCAACTCCGGGGGCATCCGGCATGCGCAGTGCCCATTCAATCGCCTCTTCCCTAGATTTAACATCAATTAAATAATAACCTGCGATTAACTCTTTCGTTTCAGTAAAAGGTCCGTCTACAATTTTGGGACTGCCACCTGGTTCTGGATAAGAAATTCTGATTCCCTTAGAACTTGGATGTAAACCATCTCCGGCCAGTAAAACTCCTGCTTTTACCAATTCCTCGTTATACTTCATCATCGCATCGATAAGTTCCTGGCTCGGCAGTACTCCTGCCTCTGTTTCTGACGTTGCTTTTACGATCATCATAAATCTCATTCTTACTGCCTCCTAATTTTTTGTTGAAACTTCGTTTTCTTTCTATTTATACAACGATCGGAATTAGACTAAATCGACACAACTTAAAACATTTATTTTAAAATTTCTTCCTCTATAGAAAAAGTTCCTGCAAATAAAAACAGGATAATTAGTATCAGGCATCGTCACTTTTGTTTCTGCTCCTCAACTTGCTTGCGTAATGCTTCTTCTTTCTCAATTAATTCAGGATTATCCGTTAAATCCTCCGCCTCAAAAACCTGCCTTAACTCAATCTGGCCTTGTCCAAATCCGTGTGGATCCGGCATGCGCAATGCCCATTCAATTGCTTCTTCCCTAGATTTAACCTCAATGAGTGTATAACCAGCGATTAATTCTTTCGTTTCAGTAAAAGGTCCATCCACAACTTTTGGACTTCCTCCTGGCTCCGGATAAGAAATTCGGATTCCCTTCGAACTTGGCTGCAAACCATCCCCAGCCAGCAATACTCCTGCTTTTACCAATTCCTCATTATACTTCATCATGGCATCAATAAGCTCCGGGCTAGGAAGCATCCCTGCCTCAGAATCTGTTGTTGCTTTTACGATTATCATAAATCTCATTTTTATTGCCTCCTAAATTTTTTTGGTGAAGCTTCATTTACGGCTTCTATTTATACAACGAATTGAATTGGACTAAATCGACACAACTAAAACTTTTATTTTAAAATTTCTTCCTTTAGTGAAAAAGTTCCTGCAAACTAACAGGATAATATAATCTTTTTATGGAATTAGTCTTGTAAAGATTTCTAAACTGGCCTAGGAAAAAATTTGACTATAAAGGTGGAAGATTTTTATGAACTCTAAAATTTCGTCTGATTATGCACCTATCATCCTTGTACCTGGATTCTGGCTCGGCGAATGGGCGTGGGATGACGTCGCCACTGCTCTCCGTTCTGATGGTCATAACGTTAAGGCTCTCACCTTGCCTGGTCTCGAATCAGCTGATGCTGACCGTTCCGTTGTTAACCTGTCCGACCACATCGATGCGATATGTGATGCTGTGAGAGATGCTGGGAAACCTGTCGTACTCGCCGTTCATAGTGGAGCCGCAGTTCCTGGTTACGCCGTAAGTGATCGTATGCCCGAACAGATCGCAGCTATGGTCTATGTTGATACTTTTCCTTCAAAGGGACCGGTATTTTCTAACTTCGAGGGTATCGAGATGCCGTTGCCTCTGTGGGAGGAACTCGATGAGGCCGATATCCGCGGGATGAGCGACGAACACCGTAACCTATTAAAGCAGCGAGCGATTCCCGAACCGGGTGGTGCTGTACGAGAGGAATCTGTTTTAGAAAACGATAAGCGACTCGATGTGCCTAGCATCGTTATCTGCACGTCACACTCGTCTGATGAGATGAAAGCTTTTGTCAAAGAAGGGCATTCATGGCTGAAGGAACTTGCAGAACTGAATGACGTCACATACATTGACCTGCCGACACACCACTGGCCTATGTGGTCGCGTCCAGGGGAGCTAGCTTCAGTTATAGGTGATATTGCACAGCGAGCAAAATCAAAATAATTAGGAGGGATAACCATGACAACAAATCAAACCATCGTTCCGCATTTGTGGTATGACAAAGAGGCGCATGAAGCGGCAGAATTTTATACTTCTATTTTTCCGGACTCCAGAATTACGAATAAAACAACACTGCATGACACACCATCTGGCGACGCCCAATTAATCTCTTTTGAATTGTGGGGACAAAAGTTCATGGCAATCAGTGCAGGGCCTTATTTCAAATTCAATCCGTCGGTGTCTTTCTTCGTTAATTTTGACCCATCACGAGAAAAAGACGCGAGTGAAAAAATTAATGAGGTTTGGAACAAATTGTCCGAAGGCGGCACAGTGTTAATGCCACTTGAAAAGTATCCGTTTAGTGAGAAATATGGCTGGATTCAAGATAAGTTTGGTTTGTCATGGCAGTTAATCCTGACCAATCCAGAAGGTGATGAGAGGCCTCCTATATTGCCTTCTCTCATGTTTGTCGGTGATAGATGCGGTAAAGCGGAAGAAGCTATCAATTTTTATTTATCCGTATTTAGGAATTCAAAGCAAGGCCTAATGGCCCGCTACCCTGGGGGCATGGAACCTGACAAAGAAGGAACTCTCATGTTTGCTGATTTCATGCTTGAAAATCAGTGGTTTGCAGGAATGGATAGCGCGCAAGATCATAATTTCAGTTTCAACGAGGCCATCTCCTTTATGGTATATTGCGACACACAAGAAGAAATTGATTACTACTGGGATAAGCTATCTGCCGTTCCCGAAGCCGAGCAATGCGGTTGGCTGAAAGATAAGTTTGGCGTGTCCTGGCAGATTGTCCCGAGAGAAATGGACGAGATCATGGCGAGTAGCACACCAGAACAAATTGACCGTATTAATAAGGTAATCCTTAAAATGAAGAAGCTTGATCTTGCGGAGATACAGAAAGCGTATAAGGAATAGAGAAAATACTTTCACCACTTGGTTGTATGGAATAGCAATAAAAGAATTAAGGGAATTGCTTAAGTGAAATGGTGTTTTTCATTGACCACACATTTTAGATATGTCTAAATGTGTGGTCCTTTTAATATCAACGGAAGTAATTTTCTAACCCTAAAATCATATTTATTATGGTGGCGATCATTCAGTAAGAGGATTCTGCATATTTTGCAGTTCTTACTATCAAAGACTTTATAGTTCATTACAAAGAATTGATTCCCAAATTACAGCAATGGCTTTATTAAGATAACGGTTATGATTCTTCAAAAATAACGGAGCACTGTTTAGTTGAACAAGAATAAATAAATCAGTAGTTAAAAAACACATCTTTTTACAAAATAAATGGAGGTGGCTTCAAATGAATATAAAGGACCCCGGCTTTAATTATGATGAGAATGGGCAGAAGTATTCCAGTTATAGGCAAACTGATCTGAGGATTTATAACTATATAAAAGAAGCTCTTGGTTCATCAAACACAGTACTCAATGTTGGTGCAGGTAGCGGTTCTTATGAGCCTGCTGACCGATATGTTATCGCAGTAGAACCTTCGTTTTCAATGAGGTTGCAGCGTCTTCAAAATAACAGAAACCCCGCCATTATTGGATCATCAGATTCATTGCCTTTTGATAATGACTCTTTTGATGCTTCGATGGCTACTTTAACCGTTCATCATTGGACAGATCTTGAAAAAGGAATAAAAGAGCTTCGTAGGGTAACAAGAAACCAAATTGTTATTATGACGTATGATCCAGATGCACTTGATATCTTCTGGAACATTCATTATTTTCCTGAAGTAGTTGAGGTAGAAAAGGCTCGATATCCAAAAATAAAAAATATAACTGATATTCTTGGCGGAAACTCATTCATAAGGAAAATTCCTATACCTTTTAATTGTCAAGACGGGTTTCAAGAAGCTTTTTATGGGAGACCAGAAGCTTTCCTTAAAAAGGAAATACGTGAATCTCAATCTGCGTGGGGATTTATTTCTAATGAAATGGAGCAAATCTTAGTTAAAAGATTAGCGGATGATCTCCATTCAGGAAAATGGGATGAAAAATTTGGTTACTATAGGAAAATGCCATTTTTTCATGGAGCACTTCGTCTTATTATTTCAACTAAAGATTAAATTTCCAATTAGGATAAAACTAAATAATTTCCTACCTTTTAGTTATATTAGAGGAATTATTGTCTTCATTATAGAAAAGGAACATTAGGTATCGAAGTTTATTAACAAAGGATTGAATGAATATTCCTTAATAACTGTAGAGAGTTGGGGGAATAAAATGAAAACGTATCTCGAAGAAATAACTAAAGATGTGTATGCTTTTTTAGTGTGGGATGAATCCTGGGACTCATATAATAACTGCTACTTGTTGCTCGAAGACAATGATATTTTACTTATTGACTCGGGAAAAGAAGAACATTCTCGCTTCCTGTTCACGGCTCTAAATAGTAAAGGGATTTCTAATAGTGATGTAACTCAATTTATTGCCACACACGGTCATAAGGACCATATTGGAGGAATTCAACACCTAGGGGAAATAGACTGCTTTATTCATAATAAAGATTTAGATTTGGTCCCAAAGAAACTTAGACACAAGTTAAAGAAAAATCTCCCAGATCATGGTTTAACTGCTGGTTATTTAGAATGTGTCCTCCTTGGTCACCATACAGAAGGTTCTGTTTTACTATATCATCGAGAAACCAAAGTGTTATTTTGTGGAGACCATATTTGCTTCTTTGCAGAACCTTTAAACGATAATAAAGTTATAGATACAGGTACCCTTGAAAGAGAAAAGCTTATACAGTTTGTGTCTGATTGGTCTCAAAACGAAGAAATGAAAAAACAACATAATTTTAATTTATTTATCGAAGGTTTAAAGGTTATTAACAAATTTGATGTTGAATATTTATGTACGGGACACGGTGTGATTTTAAAAGGAGATATTAATAGATTTATCTCGGATTTACTCGAATTTGAATAGTAAATCAAATTACTCAACTAATTGAAGCATTAATCCGAGAAAGGCTTGGATTGATGCTCTTTTTACATCAATTTTAAAAAATATTAACTAGTCGGTTATAATGAAATAGGTATTAATATTAACGAAGGACGTGCAAAGCTATGGATTTCGAAACAGTTATGCAGGAGCTTGAGGCCCTTGGCAAGGAACGAACGAAAAAAATATACATTTCTAATGGTGCCGGGGAGCCGGTTTTTGGTGTGGCTACAGGCGCTATGAAACCAATCGCAAAGAAAATAAAAATAAATCAACATTTAGCTGAAGAGCTTTATGCTACAGGTAATTATGATGCAATGTACTTTGCAGGCATTATTGCAGACCCAAAAGCCATGACTGAATCGGATTTTGATCGCTGGATCGATGCAGCGTATTTTTATATGCTGTCGGATTTTGTCGTGGCTGTAACTTTATCAGAGTCAGATATTGCACAAGAAGTTGCTGATAAATGGATCGAAAGTGGTGAAGAACTGAGAATGTCAGCGGGCTGGAGTTGCTACTGCTGGCTTTTAGGGAATCGTCCAGACCATGAATTTTCCGAAACCAAGCTTTCCAATATGCTTGAAATGGTGAAAAATACGATTCACGATCAGCCAGAACGAACGAAATCGGCTATGAATAATTTTTTATACACCGTGGGTACCTCATATTTGCCGCTCCATGAAAAGGCTCTCGAGACCGCAAAGGCTGTAGGTATAGTAGAAGTCAAACGAGACAATAAAAAAAGTAGCTTCCTAAAAGCTTACGAAAGTATTCAAAAAGAAATTGATAAAGGAAGAATTGGTTTCAAACGCAAATATGTAAGATGTTAACAATAAGCCTCACATCGGAGTGTAAATCCAAGTAGGATTTACACTCCTTTTTGTTGAAGTTAATGAACTAACGTGACAGGTTAGTGCCATAAGAAAGCAATAATACACGAGGGGGAAATAGGATGAGAAGAAAGACTAATTATTTACCTAATAGCCTTTTTGATAATTACTTCAGGCTGTATGTCTGAAATGAAAAAACAAAAAATAACTATTCAAAAGCGAATTGGCGAAGAAAATATTTTTGAAGACTACAAAGAAATCACACAAAGCAAACAAGTGCAAAGAGCGATAGAGATAGTGAAAGGTGCTAATTTGGAAAATACAAAGGTAGAAATGGCACGTTTTGCTGACTATCAATTTCAATTCCCTTTTAAAAATAGTAGTGAAGCCAAAATAGCTTCATATTTACTATGGGTTAGTCCAAATGGTGAAAATCTCGAAATTGTCACCGATAGCGGTAGATATGTGAAATTAACAAAAAAGGATTCGGCAAACCTTTATGAAATTTTATTTGGAGATTCATTGAATAAATAATTTCTTAACTTTATATACTCTTAAACTACCGGGGGAGATTCTTTAATAACGAAGGGTCGCATTTTCCTAATTGAAGTAACCAAGAAGGATACTTCAAGATGATGAACCCTTTTAAACTTTATTGAATCAATACCACTATTAAACCGAGGAGGTGTTGCTATGAAAATGAGAATTTTTTTAATACTTGTTGGGATATTATTTGTTTCTGCTTGTGGCCAAGAAACTATTAATGAAGAACACAAAGTATATTTATCCAACAAAGGTTGGGAAATTAAAAAGTCAATCGAAGTTGAAACCTTTATATTAGATACTCCTGAAGAAATGATTAGTAATTATGATGCATTTTTGAGTGAGTATTTAGGAGAAGAAGTTACACAATATTTCTATGAGTTAAAAGAAAAAGATGTTGAAGGAAAACGTTTAAAAGCAGTAGTATACGAAGCAGAAGAAAAAATCATTGGGGGTTATGGAATCCTTCCAAGTTGGACTCCCGGTGGATTTAATTTGGACGATAAAGAACGTCTAATCAATGATCAAATGATTAAACAATAAAAGTCGATACTGGTTAGAAATTAAGTTCTTCTTTAGTCGAATAGGTATACTTCTTCACATAGAAAAAAATAGCCGAACTTCCAATTAGGAACATCGACTTGTCTCTTAAAAAACAGAAATACTTCATAACAGAAAAAGTTACGGTCTCACTAAAAATTATCAATTAATGAGCATTCGACATTTTATCTTTTTGCCAATTGGCGGGATTGGTATCATCCGGGATCACTTGATTGATAATGTCAAGGTAGTGAGTTGCCTTATCTTCCATATATTTTACTGTTCGTTTTGCTTCCTCAAACTGAGTTTCAGCAATCTCTTTTTGTTTTAAAATGATTTCATAGCGTTCTTGAATGGTACTATCACCTTTCAAACACAAATCTACATATGTCTTAATGTCTTCCACTGACATACCACATTTTTTTAAAAATTTTACACCTGTAAGCCAATTAATGGACTTTTCATCAAAAAGACGATTATTATTTTTATCACGCTGTAATGTTGGAACTAATCCTTTATCCGTATAAAAACGAACGGTATGTTCAGTCAGATCAAGTAGCTTAGCCACTTCTTTCACAGTATACAATGTAACCCCTCCTCTGTTTTTTATAAAAGATACTTGTAACCTCTTGACTTCGTGTTACACGAAGGTGGTAGGCTTATACTAGCACAATAATACTGATATTGGAAAACCAGGAAATATTCAGGAGGGTAAGTATGGAAAAGAGAAAATTAAGAGATTTAGAAGTATCTGCTGTAGGTTTTGGAGCTATGGGTTTCAGTCATGGTTATGGACCTGCTCCTGAAAAGAATGAAGCAATTAAACTTATGAGACAAGCATTCGATTTGGGCTGTACATTCTTTGATACAGCAGAAGGCTATGGTAATGGAGAAAACGAAAGACTTGTTGGAGAAGCATTAAAACCTATTCGAAACCAAGTTGTGCTTGCTACCAAGTTTAGAGTATCAAATGAAGAAGCCCATTCTAAAGAACAGTTGGAGAAAAGTATTCGAAATCATATAGAAGCTTCTTTAAAAAGACTTGGAACAGATTACATTGATCTCTATTATCAACATAGAATAAACAAAGATATTCCAGTTGAGGATATAGCTTATGTAATGGGTAAGTTAATTAAGGAAGGAATAATTCTTGGATGGGGACAGTCACAATCAACGGTTGATGAAATTAGACGTGCCCACGCAGTAACCCCGTTAACAGCGATCCAAAGTGAATACTCAATAATGGAGCGTATGTTCGAAAGAGATGTTATTCCTTTATGTAAGGAGCTTAGGATTGGATTTGTTCCATTTTCCCCCTTAGCGAGTGGATTCCTATCAGGTAAAGTTAGTGTTGATACTCATTATGTTGGGGATGACGTGAGGAGAGTTATTACACGTTTTGATAAAGAGAATATTCATGCCAATCAGCCCTTACTAGATTTAATTACTTCTTTCGCCGAGGAAAAAGGAGCAACACCTGCACAAATATCACTTGCTTGGATGTTGCATAAAAAAGATTTTATTGTTCCGATACCTGGTTCTAGAAAAATCGAACGAATTAAAGAAAACCTGGGTGCAGCAAAAGTAATTTTAACGAAAGAAGAATTTGAGCAGATTGAATTACAATTGGCAAAGATAAAGATTCACGGAAATAGAACAGATGAAGATATTGCTAAATTAAGATTTAAAAAATAATAAGCTATTATATTTAGTAATTCTCAAGAATCTATCTATATTTAAATTATCTATGCTGTTTTCAAAATAATAAAAAAGGTCTTGTTTTTTAAGGAGGTAAAAAATGGATTACATTTCACCGAAAGAACCTGTGTTAAAGGTGAAACGGTGGCCTAAAGATACCATAGCTGCGGGTCGTCGTCATACCGTTGGGCTTAAATCTGACGGAACGGTGACGGCTGTCGGTGATAATAAATATGGCCAATGTGATGTAAGCGGCTGGCGCGATATTGTGGCGGTTGCGGCTGGTATTCATATGGCCACGAACACTGGTAATGCTCATACAATCGGGCTTAAATCTGACGGTACTGTGGCGGCTGTGGGTTGGAATAAGCATGATCAATGCGATGTAAACGACTGGCGCGATATTGTAGCGGTTGCGGCAGGTTGGCGTCATACCATTGGGCTTAAATCGGATGGCACGGTGATTGCTGTGGGCCGAAATAATGAAGTTGAATGCAATGTAAGTGGCTGGCATGATATTGTGGCGATCGCTGCGGGTGACTGGCATACCATCGGGCTTAAATTGGACGGAACGGTGATGGCCGTGGGTAATAATCGGTATCGCCAATGCAATGTAAGTGGCTGGTGCGATATTGTGGCGGTCGCGGCAGGTTATCTTCATACCATCGGGCTTAATTCGGACGGAACGGTGACGGCTGTGGGCTTGAATAATGACCAATGCGATGTAAGCGGCTGGCGTGGTATTGTGGCGATAGCAGTGGGTAGTAAACATACCATCGGCCTTAAAGCAGACGGTACTGTTGAGGCTGTGGGTTGGAATGAGTATGGCCAATGTAATGTAAGTGATTGGCGCGATATTGTGGCGATTGCGGCGGGTTGTGCCCATACCGTCGGTCTTAAAGCGGACGGCACGATGGTTGCTGTGGGTGATAATGAATATGGCCAATGCGATGTAAGCGGCTGGCGCGGCATCCAACTGCCCAAGAATTAGTTTTCGGGTAAAAATGATACAGTTCCTGCAACTTATAAATCACCTCTCCACACTTGCATAGTGGAGGGGTGATGAGAGACTTTTTTATACCCTGGAATTTTGGCGGTATGCACTTTTGCACGAAAAATAATACTAAAGTGATTTGGATAGTATGAAATAATTGATGAAATTAAAAATGTCTGAAGGTGTGTCAGTACCTTAAGTACATACATTAGCATGTTTCTATACAAGGGGGGACTGGCACCAGAGGAACTTAATCCACCTGAGCCGCTAACTCAATGGTGGATTATTTTTTTGGTTAAATGACAGCAACGCTACTCCGAACACAATCATGAGAGAAATTCATCATAAAGTTGTTTAAAAACTCCCATTATCTTATTCCATTAACTGGCCATTTAATGGAATAAGACTTCTGAACAAATGGGATAATAAATCGTATCATATGGGGGTTCTGATGATGGATAAAAGGAAAGATTTTATCATTTAGTACATGAGTGATTCCCTGGTTTACACCATTGATGGGAAAATTCATTTGTTCACTTTCTTCCATTCACATAATTTAATGAGGAGGAATTAGATTGAAGAAAGTTTTGAAACTTCTTTTGTTCGTAGTAGCCGGTTTAGTAGTTATCCTAAGTGGTTTGTTCCTGGAAACTTCAACTGGGTTTGCTGCAGAACACAAAAACCAATGGACATCGGTAGATATAAAAGCGATGACTTTTAATCTAAGAAACAAAAATAACAATGATTCCTCGCCACACTCTTGGAAAGAAAGAGTTCCTACCATTGGAAAACTGATTAGCATGGAGAATCCTGATATCATTGGGACGCAAGAGGTGCTATATACACAACTACAAGATGTAAAAAGTAATTTTCCTCGTTATAATTGGATTGGCGGAAATCGCGGAAAATACTCTGCTATTTTGTATAAAGAAAAAGATTATAACGTACTACAGTATGGCCATTTTTGGTTATCCGATACACCAGAGGTAATTGGTTCAAAATCATGGGGAAACAAAATTCCAAGAATGGTTACTTGGGCAAAATTTCTTGATAAAAAAAGCAATAAACAGTTCTATTTCATCAATACACACTTTGATCATCAATCTGCCAATGCCAGGAAAAAAAGTGCAAAATTAATTCTTAAAGCAACAAAAGAATTTGATCAAGAGTTACCGGTTATTTTAACAGGTGACTTCAATGCCGGGCCAAATAGTCTTCCACACCAAATTTTAACAAGTGATGGAGGATTTGATGATTTATGGGAAACAGCTAAGACAAGAATTAATGAAGACTTAGGAACATTTAATGGTTTTGTTGATCCTACTGGTGAAGGACCTGACAAGCGTATTGACTGGATTCTCGGAAAAGGAAACCTTACAACTAATGAAATTGAAATCGTAAACTTTCAAAAGAATGGCCAATTTCCAAGTGATCATTTCCCAGTGCTTGCTGACATCTCCTTAACTTACAACAAATAAGAGAATAAAATGAGCCAAGACCATTGATATAAATGAATGGTGTTTGGCTTTTTTGAGTTGCGGTAAAGGATTACTGATCCTTAAACGTTTGTTAAATGAACTTACATAATATGACCGCTATACAATTATAATATTGTATGGCTTTTTTGTGCGTGTTATGATGATTCAAATCTAGTTGGATGTTTAATAAAAAATGGGGTTAGGTTGCTAGAAAGGTAGGTTAGCTTATGTTACAGAAAGAAAGTGTAGAAGAATTAGACGCTCAAACAGCTTCTTTACAAAGCTACATTCGTTATCCAGAAAAACAGAAGAAGCTATACAAGCGTACATTATTCGTTGTAAGTATTTCACAAATTTTTGGTGGTGCAGGATTAGCAGCAGGCGTTACTGTGGGGGCACTTCTTGCACAACAAATGCTCGGTACTGATGCGTATGCTGGACTACCTTCAGCTTTACTTACTTTAGGGTCTGCAGGAGCGGCTTTATTAGTAGGGAGACTTTCGCAAGCGTTCGGTCGTCGTATAGGTCTATCAACTGGTTTTATGATTGGTGGACTTGGAGCAATCGGGGTCATTTTTTCAGCAATAATAAATAGTGTTTTTCTTTTATTTACTTCCCTACTTGTCTATGGCGCAGGGTCAGCAACAAATTTACAAGCTCGTTATGCAGGTACGGACTTAGCAAATAGTAAACAACGAGCGACTGCTATTAGTATTACATTAGTTTTTACTACATTTGGTGCAGTTGCAGGTCCTAATTTAGTAGACGTGATGGGCGATTTTGCCCTTTCTATTGGTGTTCCATCACTTACTGGTCCTTTCATTTTAGGAGCAGCAGCATATATCTTAGCAGGTGTTGTCCTTTTCATAATGCTTCGTCCAGATCCATTCGTTATAGCTAGAATGATAGAAGCAACCAACCAAGAACCTAGCGTTAAAGGACATTTGGCAACAACCGAACATACAGAAAACAAAAGAGGTATAATCGTTGGTGCAACGATTATGGTTCTTACTCAAATTGTAATGGTAGCTATTATGACAATGACACCAGTTCACATGATGCACCATGGACATAGCTTGGGAGCAGTAGGTCTTGTCATTGGATTTCATATAGGTGCCATGTATCTCCCTTCACTAGTTACAGGTGTCCTCGTTGATAAATTGGGGCGTACTGTAATGGCTATTGCTTCTGGAGCTACGTTACTTCTGGCAGGTTTAATAGGAGCATTTGCACCAGGAGAATCTATAGTTCTCCTGGTAATTGCTCTTTCTTTACTTGGATTAGGATGGAATTTTGGTTTAATAAGTGGGACAGCACTAATTGTTGATTCAACTGAAACTGCCACACGGGCTAAAACTCAAGGTACAGTGGATGTTTTAATTGCGTTGTCAGGAGCTACTGGCGGAGCAATGTCGGGAATGATTGTGTCCGGTTCAAGTTATCTAGCATTATCATTTACTGGAGGGATTTTATCTCTATTACTTATTCCAGTAGTGATATGGTCTCGTAGAGGCTAAAAATAAGCCAGATTGTTTTACAAAAACAGTATTTTTGGGGGAAATATCATGAAAAAAGGTCAATTAGAAGTTATTAACTTACATAATTTAATCCAAGACCAAACGGACTATACCAATTTTATCGTAAGCGAAGTTAATGACCACGCTCTTAGAATAGCGGTTATAAATGGGGAATTCCACTGGCACAAACACGAGGATTGCGATGAATTATTTTATGTATTAGAAGGTGAACTATTTATAGACTTAGAAAACAATGAAACAGTATCTCTAAAACCAGGTGAAGTATTTACCATTCCAGCTAATACAATGCATCGAACTCGTTCAAATGAACGCACAGTTAATTTATGTTTTGAAAGAACCAGTAATGATATAAACAGATAGATATCTACGTATTAATTTTATTAACAAGGCTGTTTCAATAGCTTTTTTTCTCAGCTTTTAAGATGCTAATTTAAATCACCCATGGACTTCCATATAATTGGAAGTCCATTTTACTATCGCTAAAACAATAAACTAACAAAGCCATCTCATATTTTCCAGAATCTTAACTATACAGTGCCATTAGGAGATGTTTCAAACTTTTTTGTAATCTGTACTTTACTTTATGTAAAGTTTATATTACATTATGTATAACTCATTTTACAAAACGTAAGATAAATAATACAAAGGGGGTAAACCATGACCTATCAAGAAAAGAAAAGCATCGTATCGTTGATCAGTGCCATACTCATTTTCGGAACTTATTGCTTGTACATGTTCCCGCAGCGTCCAGAGGGTGGGTTGGAGTCGCTGGAAACCTTTCGCTATTGGGGCTCGTTCGTCCTCATCCTGACTTTGTTTTCAATAATCGCACATATCCTTATCAGCATTTTTTTTAACATCATATTTAGAATGACGACTGGGGAAAAGGAACCAACATTTGCGGATGAACTTGATAAGTTAATTGAATTGAAAGCGAACCGAATTTCTTTTTTTGTTTTTATCATCGGCTTTCTACTTGCAATGGGATCGCTGGTTATTTATCAGCCGTCACAGGTAATGTTCATTATCCTGATTTTTTCAGGGTTCATTTCCGATGTGACTGGATCCATTACGAAACTTTATCATTATCGGAAAGGAGTCTAAAAATGGGCAAAAAACTTGTCGGCAATCATATCAGAAGATTACGATTCGACCATAATGAAATGACCCAGCAGCAACTGGCTGACAAGGTAGGCGTAACAAGACAAACCATCGTAGCTCTCGAAAAGGGAAACTATTCCCCATCACTAGAACTTGCTTTTCGCATTGCTCTTGCTTTTGACTTACCGTTGGAGGAGGTATTCTTCTATGGGGACAACACCAAGAAGTAAGAACTATGATGGTTTTTTGCTTTACCGTTTTTGAATTTAGTAAGAGAAGGGGATAAAAAATGAATTCAAATAAAAAAGCAGCAAAAATTGTGGGATCACTATTTATACTTGCATCAGTTACGGCGGTAATTGGTCTATACTTATACAATCCTATCCTAAATGGTTCTGATTACCTGATTAAAGGTTCGGAAAACGCCAACCAAGTGATAACAGGAGCGTTGATGGAGTTAATTCTCGTCGTTTCAGCGGTTGGTACAGCAACTATAATGTTTCCATTTTTAAGAAAGTACAATGAAACGATTGCTCTTTGGCATGTTTGTTTCAGGTTTCTTGAAGCGATTATCATTACGGTTGGTGTAATTAGCGTGCTGTCCCTATTAACTCTAAGTCGGGAATATGTAGCAGCGGGTGCTCCGGATATCGCCTCGTTTCAAGCTTCAGGTATTTTGTTAAAATCAGTACATGATTGGACATTTATGCTTGGTCCCAATTTCATGCTGGGCATTAATACGATGATGTACAGTTATATATTTTATAAATCAAAGCTCGTTCCGAGATTTATACCTATCTTGGGTATGTTAGGGGCAACTCTTATTTTTTTGGCAGCATTGTTAGAAATGTACGGAGTAATTCAACAAGTTTCGGTTTGGGGCGCTATACTGGCGCTGCCAGTAGCAGCTAATGAAATGATTTTAGCAGTATGGCTCATCTTTAAAGGATTCAATGAATCTGCACTGGCTAACCTGTCTACAAAAAAGAAAACGTTTGGGGAGGAAAGTTAATGAAAGCCATCGTTTACAAAAAATATGGTTCACCCGATGTTCTTAATTTGACAGAAGTTGATAAACCTATCCCTGATGATAATAAGGTACTGGTTAAGATTCATGCAGCATCCTTGAACTATGGTAATCTAGTACTTCTGAAAGGTGAGCCCTTCTTAGCACGTTTTGCCTTCGGTCTTCTACAACCAAAATACACCATACCCGGAGGTGACATTGCGGGTCGAGTCGAAGCAGTTGGTAAAGATGTTACACAGTTTAAGCCGGGTCAAGAAGTATTTGGAGACCTTTCCGCTTCTGGTTGGGGTGGCTTTGCTGAGTATGTATCTGTTCCTGAGAATGCATTAGCTTTAAAACCAGAAAATCTCACATTTGAGGAAGCTGCTGCGGTACCTATGGCGGCAGTAACGGCCTTACAAGGTCTAAGGGATAAAGGTAAGATTCAGGCGGGACAGAAGGTATTGATTAATGGTGCCTCTGGTGGTGTTGGAAGTTTTGCAGTACAGCTTGCCAAATCTTTCGGGGCAGAAGTAACGGGTGTTTGCAGTACAAGAAATTTAGAAATCCTTCGATCCATTGGCGCAGATCATGTCGTTGATTATACGAAAGACGATTTTACCGAAAAAGGACAGAAGTATGATTTGATTCTTGGTGTTAACGGACACCATCCGATTACAGCTTATAAGCGGTCCCTAAATGCTAATGGAACTTTCATTCATGTCGGAGGATCGGGTGCACAAATGTTTCAAACAATGACCTTAGGGTCTTGGTTCTCACTCTCTGGAAGGAAAAAAATGTCTACCTTACTTCAAAGGCAAAACCAAAATGATTTAATTTATGTGAAAGAACTCCTTGAAGTCGGAAAGGTAAAACCAATCATTGATAAAACTTTTAAGATGAATGAAGTTGTAGAAGCTTTCACATATTTTGAACAAGGGCACGCTCAAGGAAAAGTTATCGTAATTATTTGAAAAAACATAAGAATAATAAGTGAATACCATGAAGATGGGCGATACTTTAAGTTGGTATCGCTTTTTATGATCATTAATTTGCTTATTGTTTGTGAAGTAATTCACTTAAAGTATCGAGTGCGTTAATTTAAGTTTCCGATTAAAATAATTAATTACTTCCATATAATTGAAAATAAATTTTACTATTATACAAACTTTAACAAAACCATCTTTTAAAAATTTATAATGTAATAATACTTAATTTTATTTCTAATCGAAGTTATCCCTAATAATGCGAACGGGGCAGTTAGTTCAATAAAAAACTAGTTTGCCCACGTTTTCTTGCTGATATATTTTAACCAAATTTTTTTAAAAGCAACATTGATAATAACTCGCCTAAAACGGGATTTTATTAGGAAACTGTGAATTTCCATGATTCTCCCTTCATTATCATAGATTCCCGGATTCTGATGCGTTAGTGGTTAAAATGTAGTCAAGTCGCTCCCGTCGGATTCTTTAGAATGGCTTAACGACCATAAGCACCAATATGGCAATCATCAGAAGCTGTGCCGCCGTCTCGATTGGTACGATCTTTTTCATCAACGGTCCGAAATCGGCGGGTATTTCATTACCCTGGTCTTGACATTCAGATACGATCTTTATGATCTTTTTCATACGCGGCTCGATCAATCCGTCGATCATGACGACCATGAGCAGCGATAAAAGGAAGGATACATTCAGCCACATTTGAGATAACCCCATCTTGGTTATGATCATAAGCCAAACCCCGGTTATAATAAGTAAGGCTCCGCCGATTTTAGGTATTATGGCAAGCCTGGTCGTTATACCTAAAGCAAAGCGCAGCTGATCGACGGTTCTAGCGGATCTTCGAATGATGGGCATCACGAAAGCTGGACCAATTATGGCGATCGAAGCCAATATATGCAAAACGAGCAGTAATCCAAACAAACCGATTATCTCCCTTCTCCTCAGTGCACCGGAACATCGCTTTGATAGGCAAGACCGACCCTTTTTCTTTTAAAGGATCCTTCGAGCTCTATATGGTCCAGCATACATTTCGCGACATCGTCATAAGCAACATCCAGCTCTTGAAGTCGGCAGAACAAGTGACGGGCTATATCTGCCTCGGAATATTCCTTGATCATCTCCGGAATCGGAACGGGCAAGGTTTCCATTGTTACATGCAGATGAACCGGATCTGGATGCTCTATCGAATCAATCATTGTTCCTGGACACATAATGGACCAATCGAGCTGAGTCTGCTGTAACCGTTCAAAATTCCGGTTGTGATTTTTATACTCAGGCGGGAAGCCGGATAAATTGTTGCCGATAATATCGGTATATGGTATATCAAGCAGTCCGGCTCCTCCCATTATCCATACCCGCCCAGAGAAACTAGGTTGGAATTCACATTGGGTTATAATGTTATCGACAATACGAACAAACTCTTCTCCCTGGCCCGCATGACCGGCTGCAATAATAGCGGCGTCTTGATGCGCTAGCGCCTCACCGACGCTGACCGGGTCCATAATATCGTCCACGATTACCTTCACATGCTGTGCGGAATGCTCTCCTAGTTGATGATAAAGCTTCTCAGAATTTCGCACAAATGCGGTCATTTCATGCCCCATTTTTATCCCTTGCGCCAACACTCTTTTTCCTATATTCCCCGTCGCTCCAAAAACAATAATTTTCATTGTTCTTTCCTCCTCTTAAATGGCTCTTAATATTTGGTTAACTCAAGCTTATAACCGTTTTAAGATTATGTTAAGAACCCACTTTAAAGTAAGGTACTTACTTAATAGTAAGCATGACAGAATGAGATGACTTAATTGTTCACGCGGAGTTCGAGAGAACAGGAAATTTCTAAAGACAGATTGGCGACAATCCTACACTATCAAGAGTTTTATTAACTCAAACCCGAAAATTAATTGCATAACAGGAGTGCCGACTGTAGGTAAACAAAAGCTGCCCGGTATCCCGTGGCAGCATTTGTTTTGAGTTGATTGAATTAGTGTATAGGTTCATTGAACCAGCTTTAAGACACTGATTCTTTATATTTCCGCTTATTATGATTTTCTCCCCAAGCACACATGACTTCTGCTACAGGGATCAATGTTTTGCCGTATTCACTAAGGGAATATTCTACTTTTGGAGGGATGGTAGGGTAGATCGTTCTATCGACTATGCCTTCTCGTTCCAAATCTCGGAGATGTTGTGAAAGCATTTTTTGTGAAACATCAGGTATAAGCTTTTCCAGATTGTTGAATCGCTTATTGGATTCAATCAAATGCCATAAAATCATTGGCTTCCATTTGCCACCTAAAACATGAATGAGTGTCTCAACTGGACATTCACGCTGATGAATCATTGATAAATCCTCCCCTTACTTTTAAGTAAGTGCATTATCTAAAGTAAACACTTAACAAAATTTTACAAGAGGTATACTAACAGGTCAATCAAATGAAACTAAAAAGGATAAAAAAGGATTGTAGAAGTGGATTTCAGGAACAAGTATAGATCTGGGCTTTTACGATTGCCGAAATTAGTTGCATGGTAGAAAATAGATGGATGTCCATCTTGTCATAAACAAAGTTCCAGTATGTAAAATAAAGATTGGACATTTATAATAAAGTTTGACTAAAATCTGTTTTTACAGGACTTTTTTCTTTAACTATAGGGGCAGCATTCCTGTAATAAATGAAATTATTTCTAAAGTTTGTGAAAAAATGCACTTAATCTAACGGGTGCGGTACTTTAATAAGCTAATAAATAACTATGGACTTCCATATCATTGGAAGTCCATTTTACTATTATTAAAACATAAACCTTTAACAAAGCCATTTTCAATCTTATATTCTTTTGAAAAAACCAAACGTCATTCATTCTTCGTAAAATAGTTTACGGGACGAATTTCGATGCGCCAGCCAAACTCCTCTCCCCTACTTACTTGCGTTGTTGGATGAAGCAAGGCTATCTGAATAGCTTCTTCCATGTCATTTGCTTCTATTAGGAATACACTTCCGATCAATTCTTTTGTTTCAGTAAAAGGTCCATCCGTCACCCTTACCTTTCCATTTTCACGACGCAAAGATTTCGTCTCCTTTGCAAGACCAGCATCTATTATTACTTTCCCACTGTTGTAGAATTCCTTTAAGTGGGGCTCACATTCTGCCATAACAGCATCAATTTCATGTTGTGGACGGGCATCCATTTTTTCTGCATTAAAATAACCTTTACATAGATATATCATCTTAATCTCTCCTTAGGATTTTAATATTTGTTTTTCTACTATAATGACGATCATTAAAGAACAAAATCGACATAATGAAAAAACTCCACAAATTGTTTTAAAAGAAAGTTCTTTTACCTTAATCTTTTATTGAAAGGGTTGGAATTTTTTCCATAAAAAACTCATTCAGTTCCGAAGCAATCATCTTTGTATTGAGTTTCTTTGTATGGCCAAGACCCTTTTTACTTATCAAGTTCGCGTTAGGAAGTACATTGGCAAGCGCTCGAGAAGCATGACGCAGCGAAGCCGGACTTTCAGTCCCTTCTAAAACAATCGTAGGCATTGTGACCGTTCTCCACTCTTCTGAGGAAAGTGAGTTACCACCTATATATGCTTCCAATAGTGTTGCATCGTAAGGGAGTGTATGTGCCACGGCCAATAGGTTAGACCACACCCCAGGAATGACTTTCATCATAGTGACAACGAATGTTGGCGCTCCCATGCCCTTCGTCATAAAATACTTAACAGCCTCCTCCCGACGATCAGCAGCAATTAGTTCAGTAACACGGGATACGAAATTTTCGGGCGGTTTTGGATCGGTAGCATCTACTACGAATGGAGGCTCATGAAGGGCTAATTTCTTAATGTTTAATCCGCTAGCAGCTGCCCGTAGTGCAAGAACGGCTCCTGATGATAATCCCCAAACAAAGGCAGAACCACCCGCCTCATCGAGTATTGCCTCAAGATCCTCAATTTCGCGTGCTATATCGTAAGGCTGTGCGTCTCCGCTATCACCTCGTCCACGCCGGTCGTAATTGTAAACAGTAAAATGCTCCGACAGCAGATTGGCTAGCTGAACCTGCCCTGGAAATTTTCGATAGCTGAAAGCACCTGCAACCATTACTAGAGCTGGCCCTTGACCGACCTTGTCATATGCGATTTTTGTTCCATCCTTTGAAATGACTGTGTACATTTGAATCTCCTTTCATATGTGAAATTTTCTATTATCATTTCGAGCTTCTACTTATACAACGATTAGGAATAAATTAAAACGACACAGTGGAAACAATTATAAAAAATATTTTATAGATATTATTTTCTTTAGGGTTTTGGAATTTACCTGCAACCTTGATGTATGGTGAAAAAACTGTTGAAACCTTCTGGGAAAATTGAACGTAATAAAATAAATGAATTGAGGTGATGGACATGGATGTAGAGGAAGTTTTCTTTTCGGGCTTTGAAAATTCTATGTTTGATCTTGTGCCAATTTTTATCGGTATTATCTTTGTAATTGTTATTATTTCTATTATCGTTGGGGCTGCCAAAGGAATTAACCAATGGCAAAAAAATGAGCAATCGCCACGCTTATCTGTCCCCGCCGTTGTAAAGACAAAGAGGACAAATGTTAGTAGACATTCCCAAATGGATACGAATGAAATTCACTCACATCATACAAGTACAACGTATTATGTCACTTTTGAGTTTGAAAGTGGCGATCGCTCGGAATTCATAGTATCCGGGACAGAATATGGACAGCTAGCAGAAGGTGATGTGGGCGTTCTTACTTTTCAAGGGACACGTTATCTTGGATTTGAGAGGAATCTAGGCTAGGGAAAACATCTATTAACTCAAGTAAATCATCAATGATAAAATCGTGCGAAAGCTCATCTCTGAGCGAAATTGAAATTGCATCCAATCGAAACGGGCACACTTCTTATTCCGTTCGTGAGCCCGTTTCTTAAACATCTGTTAACTAATATTTATATAGATGAACTACATTGATTACAAATCGCTTTTTTTGAATGACAACAAGAATCTGATTCAAATGAGTTTTCATATTCATCATGACGACGAAGCCATGTCTTGCCGTTGCCGTCACTGCGTCCAGGTGGTTGTTCCCAGTCCTCCTGCCTCCCAAGAGCTGTTAAATCGAGGTAGTTGAAGGTGCCAATTAGTAGGTCAGTTCCACGGGCGTAAGTCGTATACGTGTGAAAAATCCTTTCACCATCGCGAAGAAAAGTACTAAACCCAGGCACTTCCATTGACTGTACGGAATCAAGGGGTACGCCCTTCTTAACAAGCTCGTCCTTGGTCAAGTAGTTATATTCGATCGGAGCGACGGATTCGTCCAGTGTAGCATGAAAGTCATAGTTGAAGTCGCTATCGAAGGACGAGTACCAAGGAATATTCCAACCCATGCGTTCCTTGTAGCGTTGGAGTTTGGGAAGTGGAGCACGGGATATCAGAGCCAGTGACGTGTTACGTGCATGCAGGTGAGCGAGATGGCCGATGTTGTCCGCAGCGAGAGAGCAAGCCGGACAACCCGCTTCCCAATCAGGATCAAACATGAAGTGCTGAACGATAAGCTGAGAACGTCCTTCAAACAGATCAAGCAGACTAGCCCTGCCATGTGGCCCCTCGAAGACATAGTTCTTTTCAATCTCTACCATTGGGAGTCGACGGCGCTCGGCGTTCAGCGCATCCCGTGCTCTAGTGAATTCCTTCTCTTTGACCAGCAGTTCCTTACGAGCAACAAGCCATTGGTCACGCGACACGACCTTTGGAAGTTGAGTATGAATTTGCGTTTTTTTCATATCGTCTTCTCCTTTTTTGTTTTCTTAAGCTTATCAAACACGATGGTTATGGACTTCTTCTACATTGCTAAAAACATTTCCTCTATTTTCTTTCATCGCTTTTTTTCTATTAACTGGTCCTTATATGTAGTTTGTTATGAAAGAGACAATATGGAGTGAAATGAATAAAATATGGAGGAAAATTGTGGAAATATAGCAAAATTGAAATATAGAGATGGTACGCATCAAACGGGCCAGATAGTTGAAGAAGAATTTATCCAAGAGAAAAAACAACTTGTTATAGGGTTAAAATAATAACAAAAGAACTCTGTTTAAATTATTGAACAGAGTTCTAGAAAAAATTTGTTAAAATTATTTAATGAGCAGTATAACCGCCATCGATTACTACAGCTTGTCCTGTTACACTTTTTGCTTTGTCGCTTGCTAAGAATAGAGCATAATCAGCAACTTCGCTTACGTCTAGTAATTTCTTTTGCGGGACTTCAGCAAGGATCACTTCTTCTAGAGCGCGATCTTCAGGAATATTACGAGTTTTTGCTAAATCGGCAACTTGCCCGCGAACAAGTGGAGTATCTACATAACCAGGTGCAAGGGCATTCACTGTAATTCCATGGTTAGCTCCTTCTAGTGCCGCTACTTTTGTTAAACCAATTACACCGTGTTTAGCACTGTTGTAAGCTGCTTTACCAGCAAACCCGATTAAGCCATTAATAGAAGCAATGTTGATAATTCGGCCCCAACCTTGCTCTTTCATAATAGGGAACACTGCTTTTGTAAGAATGAATGGAGCGGTCAACATGATTTTAATCATTAATTCAAATTTAACAGTTGGAAACTCTTCAATTGGAGCTACATGTTGTAACCCAGCATTATTTATTAAAATATCGATTCGGCCATATTTTTCTTTCGTTTCATTGACTAAATTTTGAAGATCTTCTTCACTCGTAACATCTGCTTTAATACCAATTGATTCATAGCCAAGTTTTTTAAGTGATTCTGCCACTTCCTTTACCCCTTCTTCATTAATATCAGAAAGGACCACTTTAGCACCATTTGCGGCAAAGTGTTTACCAATTTCAAATCCAATACCTCGAGCTGATCCTGTAATCATAACCACTTTATTATTAACCAAAACAACATACCTCCATTATAAATGTAAATTTATTAGGGACTATCGATTTTCTGTTTTTAAACTAAACCGATTGCACCCAATATAATTCCAACTATCATGGCAATAGTAGGGATTAAAAAGGCTACTATAAATACATTTTTATAGGTCTCTCTATGAGTTAATCCTGTAACTGTTAAAAGAGTTAACAGCGCACCATTATTAGGAAATATCGATGCACCTGATGCTACAGAAGCCATTCGGTGGAAAGCCTCTGGACTAATTCCCGTAGTTTGGGATAGGTTATAAAATGTATCGCCAAGAGTAGTAAGGGCAATACCCATTCCACCTGAAGCTGATCCAGTGATGATAGCCATAATTTGTACAGCAAGTGATTCAGCAACTAATGGATTACTAGAAAGATTAAATAACCAAGAAGTGATGTCTTTAAATGCAGGAACGGTTGCAATAACAGCCCCAAAACCAACAGCAGCACTTGTATTAAGAATAGCCATTACAGAACCTTTTGCACCCTCGTTAATAGAGAAGACAAACTTTTTCCAATCCCTGTAATTAAGAAGCATAATGCTTATTACTCCAAGTAATAAAGCATATAGAGCTTCCATTTTTACGATGTTGAGTAACACAACAACAACTAGAAGTGGAATTAAAGATAATATCCAGTTTGGAACCTTTTCATCTTTTTTGTTTGCATCCGTTTCTGATACATCTTCTGGTTCTATATATACGTCTCCTTTAGCGGAAAGTTTTTTTTCAGTGTAAGTTAACCAAAGATATCCACCAACTGCCATAATTAATGTCGTTACAATTCCGATAACAGGACCTGCGGTTGGAGTAGTATAAAAATATTCCATTGGGATGAGGTTTTGGATTTGTGGTGTTCCGGGCACAGCAGTCATGGTAAAAGTAAATGCTCCAAGCGCAAAAGTAGGAACTAGTAATTTCCTTGAAATATTTGCTTCACGGAATAGTTCACTCGCTATTGGATAAATTGCAAATACAACTACAAATAAACTAACTCCACCATATGTTAGAAGGGCTGCAGCTATTAAAACACCAAGAATGGCTCTCTGTTTACCAATTAGCTTAGTTACCTTTTGAGCAACCGATCTAGCAGCACCTGTTTCTTCCATTAACTTTCCAAAAACGGCTCCTAATAAGAAAATAGGAAACCAACTCTTAACAAACCCAACTAAACCATCCATATAAGTTCCTGTATACATTTCAAATACATCTAATCCCGTCATTAGGGCTACAACTCCAGCTACTAATGGGGCCACCCAAATTATGGACCAACCAAAATAAGCTAAAGCCATTAGTAGCACTAAGCCAACAACTATACTAAGCAGAGATATTCACCTCTATTAATTTCATTGTTTGCTGTCAAACAATAAATTACCCTATCACTTTTATATTAAACTACTTAAAAAGAAGTTGATTATTACTTATTCAAGAAACGAGCGAGATTGTTGAAGGTAGACCAATACAAAACATCAAAAAAGGAGCTTGGTTATCCAAACTCCTTTTTTTGTGTTAGTTTTGCTGTAAAATGCGGCATTAAGTATGGTGTTAATTACTTGATAACAGGACTTTTGTTTTGGAGCGATTGAAAAAAGCAAATCGCTTTTTCCTTATTTATGCCGATTCTAATTTATTTACTTTTAACCGTAATAAATAGTTACTCTACTTCCATCAGCTTAACAAAAAAAGCTACAAATAGACTTACTGCCCAGGTAAATTCCAATTATCCTCAATTTTTCTAAATTCCATCTTCTCCAATTCCTTGACTAACTCAGCAATTTCTTATTCTCCTAATACAATCACCTTAAATCTGCTTCGTTAATCACTTTTGTATGTATTTTTAAGAAAACAAAGGGAAATTTAAAAATAGCGTTTATTAATTAAAAATTGAGGGCTGAAATGAATTATATTTTTGAATCGTTAGCAATTTTATTTGTTGGTTTTTGTTTATTTCGGATTGCAGGTAAAAAAACAGTAGCTGAAATGACAGGATTAGAAACTATAACAGTTTTGGCGATTGCATCAGCAACAGGTCATGCTATTTCAGAAAATGGCTTATTAAAAACAATATTTGTTTTATGTACTCTTATTGCACTTCTTTTACTAACTCAGTTTTTAACCACTAAATTTAATATTTTTGAAAAGTTATTTATAGGGAAGGAAACACTGGTTATCCAGAATGGAATCATTATATCCAACAATCTAAAAAAATTACGCATGACCATTGAACAGTTGGAAGGAAGATTACGAGAAAACGGAATTTCTTCTATCACCGATGTTAAAACTGCTTCGATTGAGGTTACTGGGGAACTGGGGTATGAGTTAATGAAACATGCTAAGCCGGTAACACTTGGAGAATTAGAACAAACTTTGAATCAACTTCAATCGAATATACTCCAGAATCTTACCGTTAATGAACAGGGTCAGAAGGACCAAAAATTGAACTCATTGGAAAAATCTACGCAGCAAAATTAGTTCAATAATTTTGAGAATAAACCTCCCTAATTAGGTTTACCCATTTACTGGCTTTCTAATTATGATCCGCAAAATCTAATTTAAGAATCTGGCCTGTTAATGGAATTTTTTTACCTTAAAAAAAGACCCTTGGACAATTCATGTCCAAGGGGTAAAACAGTGCAACTTTTTTATAAACGATTCATCTTTTTTCAAAGCCACAATTCCCCAGTTCGAATTAATCTAATAACTTTCCTGCAATTGACCCTATTAGGATGTTGGTTACGAGTAAGCCGCTCGGCTCGCCCTCTATAATGAAAGTAAGAATACCGGCAATGACTGCAAATATGATTGAATTTATATTCATGATAAAACCTCTTATGTTTAATTTTTTCTTCCTACTAAAATTTCCAAATCGATGCTGATTTCTGGAAGGTGAATTTCCTTGTCTGCTTCGATTTTATTCCATGTTAAAGGTGTCATTCGCAGTAAAGGCTGGATGAGAGCTTGATTTAAAGGAATTTTGTAGGATAGTTCAAATGTTTCTACTTGTTGGAACCTCTCTATAAATCTTTCAACTGTTTGTTCATTGGAATACGTTTCTTGATAAAACATTTCTCTAATTTCTTTTAAGTAGCCGCTCTTCGGAACCACTTTTATTAAAAGCCCATCCTGCTTCAACAGCCGATTGAATTCTATGTAATTGGCCGGCGACAAAATATTTAGGACAACATCAAAGGATTCCTCTCTAAAAGGACTGTTTGCGAGATCTCCTACACACCAAATTATATCGTTGTAATATTTTGATGCAGATAAAATTCCTTCCTTCGCAATATCAATGCCGACGCCAACAGCTTCGCTTGAAGTCCCAAGAATATGCGATAAATGCGAACCTTCCCCACAACCTGTATCGAGTACTTTCAGAGCTTTTTCCTCACCCATTATTTCCCTAATCTTTGAGTGAAGGGGCTTATACAATCCACTGTCTATCACTATTTTTCGAGCTTCAAATAAATCTTTATCGTATTCCGAACGTACAGGTCTAGTCAGGAAATTGACATAGCCTTGTTTTGCAATATCAAATGTATGATTTTGATCACAAACCACACTTTTATTTTCCACTATTTTCATGGCGCTAGCACAAACAGGGCATTGAAAAATAGATTCAAATTGCTGCATATAAAAAGCACTTTTTTCTTTTTTCTTCAATATGTACACCTCTATCGCAGTTCCGTTCTTTTTCATTATGCATCTATTTCTATTACTTGTCTTGTTTAAATAAAGAAGCGTTTATTAATTTTTTTTTCACACTCAAAGTGGTTCGTAATAGAGTAGAACATTCCCAGATTTAAACATCTTTGATCTTAACAATTTCATGCCTACTCTATCATGGATATCCTTGAACAAAGGCTTACCATTTCCTAAAACAACGGGAACAATCGTAATTTGAAATTCGTCAACTAATCCTGCATTCATCAAATATGAAGCCAAATCAGCACTTCCCAATATCGCCATGTCTTTACCCGGCAACTGCTTGAGTTGCTTAACTTCTTCAACAATATTTTCTTTTATCAGCCTTGTATTTTGCCATTGAACTTTTTCTAATTTCGTTGAAAAAACAATCTTGGGCAACGTGTTCATTTTGTAGGCAATATCGTTAGTCGCAGTTGGCCAAAAGTTTTCCATAAGATGATACGTAACCCGTCCAAATAATAGTAAATCTACTGAATTGAGAAAGCCTTTAGCGTACTCGTCGTATTCATCATCCACATGATGCCAATCAATTTCTCCGTTAGACCCTGCAAAAAAGCCATCAAGTGATACCAATTCTTGAACAATTAGTTTACGCATTTTATTCCCCTCTCCTTTAAGAAAACTTGATTGATTTTTGTGTTCCAATCTAGCCGCTAAAAAGATACTTTGTATAATTGTTATTTTTCGCCTGAATATCCTATTTTCATTATTACTGCGTTGCCATATAAAATACCTTCCATTTAAATGAGATAATTATTGAAGTAGAATTATAACTATTTGGCACTACCGATGTCGAATATTCCAAGAGAGCCTATAGACATGGTGATTTTTACCTATGATAAAAGAACGAATTATTAGAATTATCAATAATCATATAGAATACTATTTTAATTGTTTTATAATGAACCTAAAAGAATAGTTCAATAGAATGAAAGGAGGGTATTGTTTTAGTCGTTTTAAATCCAATATATCGAGGAGGAAAGAGTGTGAAAAAAAGGGTTTCTGTTTTAGCTCTACTTTTACTTTTATTCGGAAATGTATTTGGAGCTTTTCACCTAGTAGCTGCCCAGACTCCTGATATTGATTCCTCATCTAACACTAATGTCACAACAACCTCAGAAGCTTGGGAACCTGCAGACAAACCACCTGCCAATCGTGTCGTTGGTTACTTTGCTAGCTGGTCGACGTACGGATCTTTTAACATCATGAGGGATTTGGACGCCAGTCGACTAACGCATCTTAATTATGCCTTCGCGGTCATTAGTAATGATTTAAAGGTCGTTATGGGTGATCCTGAAATTGATCCAATAAATTTTGAAGAAATTGCTTTATTAAAAGAAAAATATCCGCATTTACAAACATTGATTTCAGTTGGTGGCTGGGAGGGCTCTGCAAACTTTTCGGAAGCAGCTGCCAATGAAGAATCAAGGACTATTTTTGCTGAAAGTGCGGTAGATTTTATCTTGAAATATGGTTTTGATGGGGTTGACCTCGATTGGGAGTATCCGGTTACCGGCGGTGGAACGGGAACTTATCCAAACCCAGCCGATAAGGAGAATTTCCCTCTTTTACTGGAAAAAGTGCGTGAAAAATTGGACGAGCAAGGTGAAAAAGACGGGAAGCATTACTTACTTACGATTGCAGGTGGTGCCACTGCGTCCTTTGCTAGTAATGCGTCACTCGGCTTCACTCATCAATATCTAGATTACGTTCAAATCATGACCTATGATATTCATGGACCTTGGGAATCAGTGGCTGATTTCACGGCACCGCTCTTCGATGACAATGGTAAAACGTATAGTGTCGATAGAGGCATTCAAGCTTATTTAGATGCTGGCGTTCCTGCGGACAAGCTTGTAATGGGTATTCCATTTTATGGCTATCAGTACAACGTAACATCAACTGAAAATAATGGCCTCCGTCAGCCAGTGAGCGGTGGTAGTGGCGCCATCACTTACAATAACATTATGAGTCAAGACTTGTTGAACAATGGATATGAGCGTTTTTGGAATGAAGGATCGAAAGTGCCTTACTTATTTAACAAAGAAACTCTCCATTTCATCAGTCACGATGACGAAGAATCGATTGGTTTAAAAGCAGAGTACATCCGAGATCGCGGGCTAGGCGGGGCAATGATATGGGAGCTTAGTCAGGATTATAGAAATCAATTGCTATCTAAAATATACAATGTTTTGAAAGGCCCGGACATCGAACCAACTTTTGCTAATCTTTATCAATTAGTAGATAAAGCAACCATTGATCACGGTCAACAAAATGCACTCCTTGCTCATATAAAATCCGCTGAAAATGCGAAAACAGACGATCAGCGCAAGAAGCATTTGAATAACACACTAAAATTTGTGGAAGGGATGAATGGGAAACATATCGATGCTGAATCGAGGCAGGGTATTGTGGAGTTTTTGAAGAAAATGATTGCGAATTAATTGCTTTAGATAAAGGCAATTTAAAAGAATCCATGGCTCATTTTTTATGCCAAACTGTATTGTGTATAAACCTACTAAAACGCTTGAATATTAAGGTGGAAAAAATTATGAATAACAAAATCCAAAAAATCACGCCAAACTTGTGGTTCGATACACAAGCCGAACAGGCGGCAGAGTTGTACACTTCTATTTTTAAAAATTCGAAGATAGGAAGAATCACTCACCATGGCAAAAATGATCACGGGATACCAGAAGGAACAGTAATGACCGTGGATTTTCAACTGGAAGGACAAGAATTCGTAGCATTAAATGGTGGTCCGCAATTCAAATTCACAGAGGCAATATCATTTATCGTGAACTGTGAAGATCAAGATGAATTGGACTATTTTTGGGAAAAACTTTCCGAAGGCGGAGATGAAAAGGCTCAAAACTGCGGTTGGCTAAAAGATAAGTATGGCGTGTCGTGGCAAATTATTCCTTCCACTCTAACCGAGATGGTAAGCGACCCAGATCCAGAAAAATCGGAAAGAGTTATGAATGCATTGCTCCAAACGAGGAGTAAAATTGACATAAAAACTTTGATGCAAGCGTATGAGGGATAAAGTGCACTTTGCCGTTACAGACTGGGGGAAGACCGTACCACGAGTCATTGATAACGGAAAACGTTAGTTCAGAATTTACCGCCTTATAATTGATAGGGCGGTTTTTCTTTTGGCCAAAAATCAACAATCAAGGATAACAGAGCCTAGATAAAAGGAGCTGGATCTACTAATTGGTAGAAATAGCTCCTTTATTAAATGAATGCTTTTTGTTTTTTTTATTGGATGTTTTTCACGGGAAAAAATGTCTGATTGGAAGCATTAATCCCAGAAGAGATATGAGAATAAAGACAATTTGATGAATATGATCATTCCCTGGCGGCAGTCCACACACTAAATGCAATGTCCAGAAGATCGGGTAATACCAGAGAGTCAGCCATGCCCATCTTTCTTTTCTTCTAAAAGGCATGAGAGTGATCAGGATACCGAAAAAACCCATCCCAGTCGTTGCAATGCCAAGCGCACGCACGATTCCCAAATCATAAGATCCAGCAATTCGTGGAAACGCGGAAACCAATATCCCAAAGCCCAGAATCCCAATTCCAGTAATAAGAAGGAACATCCAGCTAATTCTAAGTAGTATAGTCTGCTCTTTAAATTTTCCCAAGTCCAAACACCCTTTGCACGTTTACTAAGATTTACTATACTTATTCGCGGCGAAAGTGGTTTATCCCTATTTTGTAGATGTAGCTCCCTTTTATATGGCAGTGCTTTGTTTATTTTCATCGAGATATTTCAAAACTTTATCAATGACAAAAAAGATTGATACGTATGTAAAAGCAATTTTCGCGGCGGTGATAAAAATATAAAAAGAAACCCAAATTGAAAATATCCCCGCACAAATTATCCCACATGCTAAATGCTTTATATATGACCAGCCCCAATGATTCTGTTTACTTATTGAATCAATTACTGACGAGGAAAGTACTCCTACGGTAACCATTACTGGAACTGTAAATCCACTTACGGCAAGACCTACTAGAAAGTATTCAGATGAATTATAAGTAAAAAATACAGGGACGATAAAAAATACAATGATTGAGGCTAGAAGAGACGCTAATAACTTTCGAAATACTATTTTGAACGCCCCCTTGTATGGAACCCGATCATCCTATTACTAGCAACGACACATCATAAGGTGGTTTCCATCTGGGTCTTTAAAATTAAAATAATGTCCATTTTCGATCTCGGTTAAAATTTCTGCGTTTTTACTTTTTACATAGCTAAATGCTTCTTCGATATTATTTGTAGCAAATTGGATGATTGGAGACTTGATGATCCGATCTGGCGAATATATTTTGCTATCTAATACGACATCCGGCCCCTCCATTGGTAGAACATACAGATGGCCAAACGGAATTTCCCCATCATTTGGAACACCTAAAAGTTCGCAATACCAGTCGCGGGCTTTTTCAATATCACTTACTGGGATAAAGACACCGCCGAGTTCATTTAAAACGGGACTTTTCATGGCCAACACTCCTCTTTTTTGTATTGCTACCTACTTCTTTACGAAGAACCGATTTTCCTTCTATTTCATTAATTCTTCTATGTAACTACGATACTCATCGAGAAGTCCATCAGGCAATTGATCCAAGCTAAAATATTGTAGATCGACAGATTCTTCTTTATTAATTTCAATATTTCCTTGAACATCTTTCGTCATATAAACAGCGGAAACACAATATAGCTCGTCCTTATTTTGCAGCTTAAAGTAATATTCAGGTCCTGAAAACACACCTAGCAGTTTTAGTTCTCCTATTATAAGCCCCGTCTCTTCCTTCACTTCACGCCTTGCTGTGTCTTCCAAGCTTTCTCCTAACTCCATTAATCCGCCTGGCAAGCCCCAGCCCCCATCCGTTCGGTGCTGCAACAGCAACTCTTTTTTCTCGTTCATTATCAGTACAACAGAACCAGTAAGAATAAGTGGTCTGTGACCAACTAATTTCCTCAATTCCATTACGTAATCCAGTTTGATCACCTCTTATAAAGAGAATCGCTCTTTTATCATTTTTGCAACTTCCTCAGCACTTATATTCGTATTGTTTATTCTCATATAATGTTCCCGATTGATTTCTCCTTCTAGTGAGTTCAATCGATACGCTTCCATTGTTTTGAGCAAATCACGTTCCGACCATTCAATGTCTCTTTTCGTAGGCTTTTGCTCTAGTCGATGTGGGCTTTTGTTCCGCTCCAATCTTTCTTCAACATCGGCTTCAAGCTCAACGATATACGCAGTTCCGCCCTTTGACTCAAAAAGATGACAAATCTCGTTAACGTAATCCCAATCTTCCTTTAAATCAAACGCCCAAACAAATGTAAAAATTAATCCTGGCAAATCACTATTCGCTACTTCCTTAAAAATCTCCTCACGAAAAAGCCTCACCAATCTCTTCCCTGCATCCGTTCCATAACTGAAAAATGGGGCTACCATTTCGATTGTCATATGATTGTGAAAAAGCTTCAGGTCTGTGATTTTCTCCAATTCTTGCCCAACCGTCATTTTTCCAACAGCCTGTGGGCCAACGATTAATACAAACTTCATAGACGCCCTCGTTTCTTTTTTATATGAATACATTCTTTAAAGACATTCCATTTCCCTTTTTATTTTCTATTAAAGGTTCGAGGTAACTACGATACCTATCTAGAAATCATTAGATAATTAATAATGGATTTTCTTAATCGGCCAAGCAAAAACTTGTTTAGAAGCAGAAAAATGAAGAAGGGGCTGCCTATCAAAGTATTTTTGTGGTAAAAAAGGAACCATTGAATTAACATGAATCGTCGCTTTCGCCTTACTCACCCGCCACCGATCATGGTGAATGTCTCCTCGGTATAGATGTTTTCCCTTTGTAATAAAGAAGCAGTATCGTTCAAACAGCCAGTATTCAAGACTCTCAACTTCTGGCAAAAAAAGATCAGAATCAGATTGATAATGAATATCAAGACTTTCTTTCAAGCTCCCCGGATGCTTCCTTTCACTCTGAAAATCAACTTTATTTTCTTTTATTTTCATTCTCATTAAGGCATGCCGATAAGGAAGAAAGGCACCGATTTTTGCTCCGATTACAGCCATCCATTTATCTGCATCAAGCGTAAAAAAGTAGATTCCAGGTGTTCCTTTATATTTAACATAAGTACGTACGTTCAGTTCTAGGTACGAATTAAGATACGGAATTTCAGGGATTCCATGCAATCTCATATGATTCACTTCAAATGGGATAATACCTATCCAGGCTTCTCCATTAAAGAGATCCAATTCCAAATGATTTGGAACATGAGCCCTTAATAACTCTACCGGCACTCTCCAATGACAAAAAAGCAGATGATTCCACGTTTGGGTTAATACCCACGGTTTGCTGGGCAAAGGAAAAGGACGTTGGTCTGTTTCCAAAAACTCATTATGCAACACGTCTGCCCCTTTCTTAATTTCTTTCTTCTATACTCTTAGTTCCCTTATTTTATACACTATTAATCCAGTAAAAAAACGGAGGCTGTTTTTGCTGAGTTGATTGAGAGAATAGAAGAGACTTTACTGTAGCCGATGCTGCATGATTTGGATTAGGGGAATTCTGTAAGGCTACCCGCTATTTGAACCGAGTGCACTATACTTCAAATATGTACAGCAATCCGTTCCGCGACAGTTTTAAAATAAGAATCTTCATGTGGCACGAAATCATCCTTGCTTATGTATCGACGAATAGATTCAGTTTCTGTAAGCACCAATAGTTCCTCTATTTCGCCGAAGCAAAACTGATAAAAATCTTTAACATTGGCTTTTACCATTCCTGAGACCTCTTCAACCTGTAATTTAAATGTTAATGGTTGTTCCGATTTATATAAAAAATTGTTCCCAAACTCATGATCGATGAAATTGTCCGTTATAATTGTATTCTTAATGACACCTAATGGGATTAACTCGTTCATCGATACATCAATCCCTAATTCTTCCTGAACCTCCCTAATCCCATCTTCAACCGTTTCATGTGCAAGAATATGGCCGGCCGCCGAAATATCTAAAAGCCCTGGAAAATCAGCCTTTTCATCACTACGAATTTGGAAGTAAATATAATTCGTCTCGTTCTCTTTCCCAACAATCCAGCATTGAAACGTTTCATGCCAGTACCCTTTTGTATGTACTTCTCTCCGAGATTTTTTCCCTATTAAGTTTCCGAATTCATCGTATGCGTTTAGAATTTCAGTTTCCATGACTTATTAATCTCCTATTTAAATCATATTCTCATTAATAATTAGCAATTTATTTATCCGTCTCCAGCAACTCAACACTATTTCCATCCGGATCTTTTACAACAGCTCGCTTCCCCCAAGGACTTACACTCGGTTCAGTTATAATTTTCGTACTTCTTAATTTAAGAGAAGCGACCACACTTTCCATGTTTTCTATATTAAACCCAATACGTATTTCGTTAACTTGTTGTGCTGCTGGATAAATTTCAAACACAAGATGGTCGAGTTCACATGCGTAATGCTCCGGACCATTACCATGCTGTTCTTTTTGAAATTGAAGACCGAGCTCTTCGTAAAAAGCGACTGATTCCTCAAGATTTGTAGATTTAATTACTATTAGATTTAAAGTTACGCTCAATTAATAAACCCCTATTCATACCTTTTTAGCGATGCAAAACATCTCCGCAAATTCATTTACGATTTTTATATTAGGATTATTCTTTACATCCGCTTTCATTTTTTCTAGACCTACTCGGTATTCTTCATCACTGATTAATGTTAGCACTGAAATATCCCTATTTTCTGCGTAAACTAAGTAATCTGCTACTTTAACTTCTTCCATTCGATAAGCGATTTTCAAATTGACTTCAAACTCTCTTTTTAAAAGCTCCTTGAAAATAAGGTTTTTATCCCAATATCTTTTCCTATCTTCTTCATAGGCAGAAGGAAAATAATGATAAACCCACCATTGAGGCATATCTTGGATAGCAATGTTATGTAATTTATAGATTCCGTTCTTTACGAGGATGCGATGAATTTCATCTAGCGCTTGGTCCTTTTTAGTAAAATGATGAAAAGCGTAGTTATTTGAAATGAAGTCAAAAGTACCCGATTTGTACGGCATTTCTTCAGCAAATCCGTGAGTAAAAGAGACTTCATTTACTTTTCCCTTTGCTTTTTTCAACATCTCTTCTGAGGCATCTAATCCATGCCAATAGATGCGCTCATCCTTAAAAGCTTTTACCTGTTTTTTTAGATAATTACCGGTACCACAGGCTAAATCCAGTATGTGAAAAGATGGTTTTGCTGTTTTTTCTATGTACTCTTTAATGTCATGATCGAATTGAACTTCTTTTATTCTAAATGGATTTTGATCATACTTATCGGCAATCTTTGAATAGTCGGTTACCTTCATTTCCAACACCTTCTTTTTTAATCAGTTAAGTCACTCTACTACCTTTTTTCAGCTATCCTTTTCAACTCTTTAGCACGATGTATAATAAACTTTCTCATATATTTTTCTAAAAATAATGTATCTGCTATTTTTCCAAGAATGCCAAAAGGAGATTTATAAGAAAAAGTATCTTTCATAATAGTTCCTGTGCCACTTTCTATAAATTCGTGTCTATGCGTGAAAGAGTGGAATGCTCCCTTCACCATCACATCTGTAAACTTATATGGTTTTTCCATTTCAATTATCTTCGCTGTTAATTTTTGTTTTACTCCAAAATGGATGGCTTCCCAAGTTACTGTATCGCCATTTTCCATCAACCCAACCGTAACGCCACCAATTGCTTTTTCCTTTGTTTTACTTGTTGTTTCTGTATGTACTTCTACGTTTCTCGCAAGGTCAAAACAAACATTGATAGGTGCATTAATATATATATCGTGTTTAATTGTAAGCATGTTTTGTTTACCTCATTTATTTTTCGTAAAGGTCGTATATTCCCAGTGCTTAGAACTTGTTTTTCTTGCACTAACCCAACCTAGCTTTTTTAGTTCCTTTACGATCAGCATATTGAAAAATCCATGTCCTACCAAAACAACTTGTTGGTGTTCTTTTGCATAATGAATTAACAGTATTGATGCTTTTTCCGCTCTCTTTTTTGCTTCTCTTAAAGACTCGCATCCTCGTGAATAACCGATAAACCAAAGGCAGCGCAAAAGCACTGCCCACATGTTTGCGTTTAACTTTAAACCGAATAATTTTGTTAATGGAATGGGTAATTCCGTTTCGCGAAACAAGGGGTCGGAATTCGCATGTATATCGGGATTTAATAGCTTTGCAGACTCAATGGAACGTGTCAAATCGCTCGTAATGACTATTTTTGCTGCTGCTATTTTTTCGAGAGTTTCTAAAGGATATGAAGTTTTCTCACATACCCCATGGCGATCATATTTTGCAACCCAATTTTTGAACTCTTGACAAGTGATTGGTTTATCTTCGGTCCACTGAGATTTCCCATGTCTTATTAACGAAATTTCCATAAACGATTACGTCCACTCCAACACTTCAATCCGATTTCCAAATGGATCTGAAACGTAAAATCTATTTGCTCCTGGGAGCCTATTGTCTTCGATAATATCAACATTATTTTCTAACAGATGTTTTTTCAATTCCTCGATGTTCTCCACTTCGAATGCTGGATGCGCCTTTTTCGCTGGAGAAAAAGGTTCTTCTATTCCTACATGTATTTGCACATTGCCATATGCAAACCAAACTCCGCCATTCTTTTTTAGTGTTTCAGGCTTTTCAACTTCTTCCAATCCTAAAATACCATTGAAAAAGCGTCTTGCCTCTTCTTCGCCACCTTTTGGTGCTGCTAGTTGAATATGATCGATTGCTTTAAACTTGAATGTCATGTTCATTCTCCTTTTTCTTTAAAATTTTTATCAGCTCCTGCAAGTCATCAATAATATAATCGGCTTCTACATTCTGCCACCCGCTATCTCTTTTCCAAACCCCAATCATCCCTGAGAGTTGGGCACCTTTCACATCATTTTCAGGATGGTCGCCAACGTATATACACTCCTCTGGTGACACATTTAGTCTTTTCGCTGCTTTCCTGAAAATTTCAGGGTCAGGCTTTTTCATTCCTTCCCATTCGGATATAAGGATGGAATCAAAATAATGTTCGATTCCTAAAGCCTTAATATTATCCATCTGGAATTGCCCAAATCCGTTCGTAATCATTCCGAGATGAACTTGTTTTTTCAACTCGTCCAACGTGTTAATTAATTTAGGAAAAGCTACACAATAATGTTTAAATTCTTCTACATAATCCTGCAGCAAATCTTCCCAAGAAATTTTTTGGATGTCGAACTCTTCCACCATTTGTTGATAAACCTTATCTTTCCAAACATACCCTCTGCAATCCAACTCTATGAACCTAGTCACATATGTTTCATGTGGAACATTTCCAACGTATTCATTTAACCGTTCATATTGATCCTGGATAAACTTTTTGACGGACGAATCCCGGTCGAGCAGCGTCCCATCCAAATCAAATATGATTGCTTTAATCATGTAAGTATCACCCTAGTTTTATTTCGGTAATACAAAAATACAATGACAAACAATAAGGCGGTAGCTGATAATAAAATGGTTGTATTCAGAAAAGGTTGAATGCTCCCTTTCGTCATGAGAAAAATTCCATCTCCATATTGACCGGAAAGACCAAAAAGCATGCCGTATGCCATATTTAAACCAAAATGAATGCCCGTAGATGCCCAAATGGATCCCGTTTTAAAAAAAGCATATGTAAGGGAAAAACCTAACACTACCGAAAAAACAAAATTTAAGAAGGTGAGATCTCCGTTCCAAAAATCGTCCAATGCATAAACCAAAATACTTATCGATGCGATTGCTAAAGGAGGGAGCTTTCCTTTTAATAGATTGATGAGAAAGCCTCTCGTAACTAGGTCATTAATCAATGAACCTAGAAAAAAACCAACAATGATTTGACCAATAACCCACCATGCCTCTAAACCTGTTTTAACTCCAGTTATGCCGAATTTCCCTGCCATATCGTATGTAAAGTACATGAGAGCCCAGCAGCCAAACCCGATTAGAAAACTAGCTGTAAAATACTTAGACCACTTTTCCCGGATCATCCCAATTCCTCGAAGACCTTGGAGGCCATTTATCTTGGCGATCCATGATGCAAGTGGAAAGAAAAGAAGAATACTAAATAATTGAATAAAGATATTAAAGTTTATAAAGTGCGTTGTGATATTAAAATACAAATCTAAGATGATAAAGCTGAATAAGCCTGTAATTAATTTTTTCATACATTCTCCTTAAGTTTTATGTCCATCCATCATATCAAAAGGTGGAGAAATATTTTCCGAAAAATTCTTTCGTATCCATATGGGTTAGTTTTTTCAAAACTTCTTCTTTTTCCACAAACATTATTTCCTCGATTTCATTGTCCAAAGGCTTTAGACAACGTGGATCACTCACATACTCAAAATGAAACAACGTTGTCTCTTGGCGGTCAAATCCAATTTTATTTCGCAGATTAGAAGGAAACTCAAAGCAGATTTTTTCATCGAACTGTTTAATGAATTTATAATTAGTAGAGCCCGTTTCTTCTTCTAGCTCCCTTAATATTGCCTGTTTTAGATCCTCGTTATCCTCCACTCCACCTTTTACAAAATCCCATTCTCCCTTAATATCCACTTTCCTTCCGCCTGTGTTGATTTTCACTTTATGTATTATCAAAAATTGTTGACCGTAAGTCACAATGGCTCCAACCGCTCTCCTAATCATTTAGCTCTCCCCAATGTGATACATCGCCTTCTAAAACAATCCTGACTCCATCATCTTCAAATTCTATCAAAGTAAGACTCGTATCAAGAATGTACGGCGGATCCCACAAATTCTCCATAGGAAGCTGTTTAAAATAGGCTAATAATACTTTTATAACGGCGGTATGGGTAACAATAAGAACATTTCCATTATCGTACGTTTGCTTTATTTCGTTGATCGCTTTTAAAACTCTTTCTTGTAAATCTAAAAACTTCTCCCCTTTCGTTGGCACATACAAGTGAGGAGTATTCCAAAATGCATGAAAATTGGTCGAATCATTTTCCTCTAGAAAGACTCTCGTTTTTCCTTCCCAATCACCCATATGGATTTCTCTTAATTTTTCATCAAGGATAATCGGAATGTTGAGGTTTCCTCGTATCAGCTCTGACGTCGCTTGCGTTCGTTTACTTGAACTGGAATATATGGCATGAAAATCGACTTCTTTAAGCCTTTCTCCCAGTAACTTTGCATTTCGAACGCCATTCTCCGTTAAGGCAGAGTCTCCCCAACCTTGCATTCTATTTTGTACATTCCATTCTGTTTCCCCGTGTCTTGTAATATAGAACGTTAACATTTTTCACCACCTCTATAAATTATGTATCTTCTTCGTCTCTAGTATTTGTTCAATATGATGATTAGCATGCTGGATATCATGTTGGAGAGCATCCCGGACGGTGGCTTTTCCATCCTGATGGATGAGCACTCTATCAAAGCCATTAGGTAAACTGCTACAAAGATAGGCAATATACTCTCTCATAATCGTAAACAACTGTAATTCGAGCTGAATGGATCTCTTACTATGCTCCATGTTCTGATTCCACGTATTGGGGTCGAATTCATTAAAGATAAACTTTGCTCCTGTATCTGCTAATGCGTATCGATTTATTTGAAAATAATTTAGATCACATTCGATAATATGGTGGGCAATTTCCCGAATCGACCACTTACCTTCAGCTCTTTTTTTATCGAGTTCATTGTCACTCAAACCTGATAAGGCATCTGCCAATTTCTTTGGAGCCTCATTGTATTGGTTTATAAGATCAGTATCTTGCGAAGATAATTTAGTTGTAGTGCTCAATTTCATTCGCTCCTCGATAATTAATTTGCATAAATACTTATTCTCTATTTTACTTAAAAAGCCTTTTTACGAATTTTTAAATCTGTCAAAATATGAGATTGACTACCAAAATAAATTGAAATAATATAAGTTGAACATATGTCAATACAAGAAGGACAGGGTGGACAGCTTGATAGAATTAGCATTACGAAAAATATTAAAACAGGTAAAAAGTTCAAATCCAGAAACCCGTTACGAAGCCCTTGGGAAACTATACGAATATAAGCAACAGGATGGCTTGGAAGTCCAAATTGACGTTCTGATAGAGGTCATTAAAACAGCCGCTTCTTCATTTCCAGAGCGTGTCGACCGCTGGGACAATCCTTCCTTCTATCTCATTGATTTTGCATGTGATTTTCCAATGCCCGAAGTCGTCGAAGGTCTTATAAAGCATTTTGATGGGTTCGATTTTCATGCGAAAGAACGCGCCGTAGAATTTTTGATTTTAACAGAAGATGAAGAAGTGTTTTATTTTCTTGAAGATAAGATTGTCCAGTTAATGAACACGGAGGATTACAATATACCGATTGGTGAACTGTCTTCCTACCCGATGCTTATAAAAGGAATTCTTGATGCAACTTTAGACAAAATCCATTCAGATCATTATAAGTACATGATGTACGATTTGATTCTTTCCCTTAACAATTCCGGCATGGAACAAGGCTATAGAAAAGAGATTATTCTCTCATGTATGGTTACAGACTATCACTCTGTGAAACAGGAATACTTAAAATTTGATCCGGATTATTCTACGAAATATGTATATACCGCGTGGAAAGATAGTTATTTTATCGTTCGGAATAAAATGAGACTTTTTATTAGTTTAATGGAATACTATTTTTCAAAAGAGACAGCCGGGGAGCTCAACGAGGCATTACGTTTCAATGATCCATTGATCAAAACGGAAGCGCTGCTCGTGTGCATCTCGAAAAATCTGCCTTATCCGGAAAGTGTGTTGCTTGAATCTGCAAAGCATATTGAAAGTGCAGAAATGACGTATTGGGAACTCGTTGATAAAAATTTAGAGCATCTTTATCCTATTACGGAAGGTAAACAACCTCTTTTAGCAAAAACAAGGCTTTTTTATACCGTTGTCAATTCACCTGATGATGAAGATGTCATACGTTATCCAGAAGACATTCAAGTGGTGGAAAAAGTAGAAACTGAAAATTCATATGGACAGCCTATTCGATATTATTTAATGAAATTCAAAGAGCATCAAACGGTGTATGTCGGCTGGGTTGGCGGATATGCGCTTGAAGCTGGCGATGATGCGGTTAATTTATGGGACGGATCGTATACTGATTTTGTCGAATTTGATTCTGCCAGTATAGAAAAGCATAGGCAGGACTTCTTTGAAAAAAGAGAAGAAGAACAGCTCATACACGAAAATAGTGTGTATTTCGAGAGCTCACCTAAACTTAGTAAAGGGGCTTGGTTCTTTTTAGCCCTTCTGATTGCCCATTGGTTTAGAGAAATATTATCGGGATTCAATCGCTCCATTCTCATTTCGATTTTCTTTACGGTTGTGGGTGGTGCATTATGTCTATACGAAATTACCAAAAATAAAAAGAGAAAAGTCTCCATTATCGGCGATCAGCTTATCAAGCAAGATGGATCCAAACAAAATAGCATTTTCCTTCACGACATCAAAAAGATAGAGTACAACAAAAAACATATTTTCATTTATAACTGGAATCAAGAGCTCGCTTTTAAATTCCCGCTAAGATGGGTCCGTTATGAAGTGTTCTCTTATCTTATAAACGAGCATACCGCAAATTTAAAAGATCGTCCGTTTATACAATCATAAAAGCAGGTTTTCCTGCTTTTTTTCATTATATCCGTCTTGCAAGTGGCGGAAATCCAACCAGACTAGTTTTTATAATAGTTAATGGTTAGTTATCAATTTTGTCACATAACAAAAAAACCTGGAAACACTTTTTACTTTTCCAGGCATCTCTCTCGCTATCTTTTCCATAGGCTCTGTTCTTATAAACAGAATGATCCATATTTCGGTAAATCTTTGGAACGAAATTTTCGGCAAGCTATATCTTCCTCATATTTTACATTAGGTAGCAAAAATCCCCATGACAAACCCGTCTCTGCTTACTTTAATTGATAATATTGATTCAATAATGAATCAAGCTCTTGGCTTAGATTTACCGTTTCAGGACTGTTTAGCCCTTTAGCCACACCGATAGTGATCATTTCCTCTCTTACTTTGATGATCTTCATTTCGAGGATTTTCTTGATTTTATCCTTAAAACATTTTGCATTGACATCGATGTTCTCTCCTGCTACACACTTTGAAACTTCTCTATTTACCTCATTGTTAAGGCAGAAAGACTGACTCTGTTTCTTGATGCCTTGTTCCTTTTTCCCTTGCTTATGCTTGTTGTTGTCAGGTATCGTTTCTAGGTTGGATAAAACCTCGTTGCTCACATCAGTTGACGGCAATTCAAAGGGTACTGCTCCTGTTCTGTTTTTCTGCATTTTTTTCTCCTTCTCCTTATTTTTTTATGATAAGAAGAAGGATTGCTTTGGAGGGTTGATCGGTGGTTCTTTGTTCCACTTAGTCCGAAGTGTTTTTACCTTAAACAAAGCTTTATTAGTCATTTCATTTGCCATATAGCTGATTGCGTCCAATTTTCCAGCAAACAGATCTTCCATACCCGTGTTGTTCCAGAAATTCCCGGATGAACTTGAGGCGCCCGAACCAGATAATGATGGCCCCGGCATGACACCTATTGATACATAAAGGTTATCTATTGGCTTTGACTCATCTTCTGCCTGATTTATAGCGGTAGTATGAGCGCTTGTCATTGCAGGATTGTTTAATACTTGCTTGTTTCCCGCTTCTAGCAATTTCTGAATGGCATCCGCCAAGGAATCATGGACTGGTTTATCTGATAAAATTTGTTCTTCCATCACTTCATCCTGAACAGGCGGCCTTCCATCCTGTTCAGCCTCTTTTATATTGATGAATTCCAACGATGGAAATTCATCCGAGTCTTCGGATTCCACCGGTTGCTCAGTATCAACCTGGTGCCTCGGCGTTTCTACTTGAATTTTTGGTACGACTACGTTCTCTGGCGCTTCTTCCAGTCTTTCCGTGACAATCGGTTCTTGTGGCTTTTTAGTAGACTGTTCAGGAATCTTCGGATCTTTATCAGTAGAAGACGGCTTGTCTATCCCCACGTGAATATCGGTATTATCAAGAATAGGCGTATCTTTTGTCACTACATCAATAATATCCGTCTTTTTTCCATCACTTTTCAAGACATCCACATTGACATTTCCAACTAAAGTTTCTTTTACTTCAATAGATACGAGCCCGCCCTTACGATAACTGAGATCCTCCGTTTCGTAGGCATCATGCGTCGCGACTGCTGCCTTCACGTTTCCAATAAGAGGGTTGTCCACATTAACCGTCGCCAAGACGCTTTTTAAAGAGTGATATGTATCTGTATTCTCACCCTGACTTTCTAGCACATCTATGTTTGCTTTTCCTAAAAGCTGATTGTCCAGTTCTACTGCAACCAAGTTCCTCTTAGTTTGATCGCCAGTGTCTGTTGTTTTCTTTTCGTTTTCCAATACACTAACTTTAATAGTGCCCAGCAAAGGAGAATCGTCAATTTCAATATCCAGCAGGCGGGATGCTCCCTCGTCCTTTTCTTTGCTGTAGCCTAAAAGCGATAATTTTACATCGCCTGTTAGAGGCTTAGGCGATCCCGCTAATTGAAGGTCAAGGAGTGATGAGCTTTTAGAACGCGACCCACCCGGAGCTTGTTTTTCCACGAGTTGTTTTTCAGCCTTTGCTTCAACAGGTTTTTCTTCTATTTGCTGATGTTCAATTATCCTTTCTTGCAGCTGGGAATCGACTGATTCACCAGGATCACTGGGCTGATTCTTCACTTTTTCTTGATATTCTCTATTAAAGTGTTGATTATTTTTCTCGCTTGCTTGGATAGAAGGCGTATTAATCAACATAATAAATGTCGACGCCAAAAGAACAATGAAATTTCTTTTCATCTCTTTTTCACCTCCTTTCAAGTAGCCCATTGTTTGGTTATTTCCACTCAATGTAATGGTAATGATTCGATTTAGATGGAAATACAGATATCATTTTCTTTTAAACCGGCTGGACCATATCCATCTTTTTACATTTTATCTAATTTGTCGGAAATTTCCAACATAATACTCTTCCAAATTTCTTCTTCACTTCCACTACTTGGAATTTTTCTGCGTTATCGCAAATATAAGAAGAGACCTTTTTGATAAGCATTTGCAGTCCGCAAATCCATTATCAAAAAGGTCTCTCTACTCTCCTGTTTTCTAATATTATTTAATACTTATGATACTTTTCGCATCTTATAGACCACACTAATGATATCCCAAACCAATCCTATGGTAAAAAGAATCAACATCCACCGTGTAGACATATTCCAAATGGTTTCGATGGTTTCATATGCTTTACTGCCAATTTGAATATCATGTACTTGGGATAGCTCCAGCATGAAATTCGGGTTCCAGAATGACGACATGGTCATAATCAATATTAATACCGCCAACGAAATGGCATTAATGACAATCGTATATAACGCGAATTTTTTCGTCCAACGCTCATATATGAGCTTTAACGCTTCTTTTAAAATCCCCAATCCCAATATGAGAATGATCGCCGGCATAGTTGTTAAAATCGTTTCTTTGTTTAAAAATGGAATCACTGTAGATAACTCACCATTTTTAAAAACAAAGATTCCAAAATATTTACTTGAAAACATCATGAATAGCAAAACTAAAAACACGATACCAGCAATCGGTTCAAAACGTTTGATCTGTCTTTTTGTATCCGGAAGAGGTGGAAGGTCAGCTAATTTCCATGCTTTTTTAACACTTAATTTTTGTTCATTGATCCCTCCAAAATACTCCAACAAACCAAACACTAGTGTAACCCAGCCAACTCCTTGTGGGATGCCGGTAACTATTATTGACACGATAAAACTGACAAAATGATCGATTACATGAACCGGATCCATATACACTTTAATGACAAACACAACACTCATGGTTAAAAGAATGGAGATTAAAGATATTTTCAACACCGTAATATATGCGTCAAAAAATACAGGTCCGATGACATACTTATTTTTGCCTCCGTATTGTCGCGCCAATTTCCTAGGGTCTCCCAATTCCAATAAAACTTCTTCAATATGCGATTCCGTTACCTCACTGTCACCAATACGTTCATCAAGCATATCAGCAATCAATCCGCGTAGTTCCTTCTCGACATCTGCCCTCTGTGATTGTGGTAATCTCCGGGTAACATCATAAATATATCTTTCCATCAACTCCATTCTAATCATCTCCTTTTTGATTAATTAAGTGATTTAAACTTTTTACCATGCCATCCCATTCAACACACAAAAGCTTAAACACCTCTTTTCCAGTTTCACTTAACAAATAATATTTCCTTGGCCTGGCCTCATCCGTATCCCACTCACTCTCCAATAAACCCTGCTTTTCTAATCTCCTTAGAAGCGGATAAAGGGTTCCTGGCTCGACTTGGATGCCATTATCTCCGAGCATCTTCACGAGGGAATAACCATATTGAGGCTCTGATAACTGACTGAGAACACCAATCGTAATCGTCCCGCGCCGCAATTCCAACATTAATTTTTCAATATGTTCGTTAATTTCTGTCATTTGATCATCTCCTGTTTTCATTATAGTGTATGACGCATACTATTGTAAATGATACAATAATTTATTTTTTTCAATATAAAAATTTATTCCGAAAATATGAGATACAAAAAACGCATGGATTATAGCAATCAATGCGCTTAGAATTAATACTATTAAATAAGGTTAATATATTTTTTTTCAGAATGTGACATTAGCAATATTTGTTTTCTAATTCTTCACTCCAGATAGATTCATCTAATAAACAACCATTTTTCGCCTTGTCCGCTTATAAATCACTCATTTCATTACAACTCACATAAATTAAACTAACCTAACCTTTCGAATGGCATTCAATAAAAAAGGATGTGATATTATGAGAGGCTGCGGTTACGGTGGCTATGGTATGGGACACGGTATGGGATTCAATTTCGCTTTAATCGTTGTGTTGTTCATATTGTTAATCATTGTTGGTACAGCATTTGTGTCACACAACTATTAGAGCTACGCGATTACCAAAACTATCCATCCGAAACATATACTACTCACCTCACTAAGAGCGCTTTAGCCCGGCGCTCTTTAATGTTGTTTTCTAAGTTCATTTATTTTCTCTCTCTTATAAAAAATCATTACGAGACTGCGAAAAAATAATATAAAACAAAAACGCATGGATTGTGACGATCCATGCGTTTAAAATTAATGAGGTTATTGCACTTTTTTCGAAATGTGAATTATTTTTCATTGAATCTGTAATCTTTTTTATGAGTAAAATACTACATTCGACACAAATTATGGTTAAAGTAAATTTGTTCTGAGGTGGATATGAAAACAATAAATACTAGTCATTCGAATAAAAATAGATCTTTACTAATATGGAAAATAGCATTAGGATCAACTATATCGTGGGAAATAGCACAACTCTTTGGTTCTCATCATCCATACCTTGCTCCATTATCGGTAATACTTTGTATCCAATCAACATTTAATAAATCGGTCCGCATATCAATAAAACGAATCGTTGGAACCGTAATTGGTATTTTCGTTACTGTACTTATTACTAGCCATGTAAAAATTACCGGTTTTAACTTAGGACTGATAATATTATTAGGCTGTTTTATTACAAAGTGGTTAAAATTTGATAGGATTGCCATTCATCATACAGCCATTACAATATTATTTGTCTTTGTATTTGAACACAAATCAAAGCATTATGCTATAGACAGAATGAGAGATACTCTTATTGGAGTAGTGGTAATTGTTTTAATCCAATTAGTTTGGAGCCTAATAATGAAACGGAAAAAATCACAATAAGGAAGCTCTCGAAAATGCTACTTCAAGCATCTGAAAAGCGATGAAAATGTTTCTGTTCTGTTGCCTGTTTGTACAGATGACGACTTAAAAAGACTATTAACATAGAGCTCATGTTCATTTCACTAACTTTTCGCTGCATAATATTTAGTAAGCCGAGAAAGGGAGGTACTAAATCGATGAGCGGTCGTCGATATGAATATGGAGCAGGCTTTGCTTTAGTCGTCGTCTTGTTTATCTTCTTCATTATTGTTGCTGCTTTATGTGGCGGCGGATATTATTAAAGTCAACTTCCTTACCAAAGATTGTCTAATCTTCTTTCTCCAACACCGGTTTTAACTCATCTTCAATCGTTGAATCCGAGAGCTTCACTTTTGAACGATAAGCAGCTCGGATAATAAGATGTCCAGACACGGGAGCTGTAATAAAAACGAATAGGATTCCCGAGATAACCCGAACACTTATATATGCATCGCTAAACCAAATATAGATAAAAGCTCCTAGCAGGGCCATTAATACGGCGAGAGTCGAGCTTTTTGTCGCGGCATGCGCTCGCGTATACACGTCTGGAAAGCGAATAATGCCGATCGCACTGATTACACTAAAGATGCTGCCGATTAAGATGAGAAATGCGCCGATAAATTCACCGATCTCGTTTACGCTCAATGATGACACCTCTCTCTATAAATTTTGAGAGGGCAATCGTACTGATAAACGCCAATATGCCCAAAATGAGGATGACTTCTAAGTAGGCTTTCGTTTTTAACAAAATGGAAATCGCTGCGATGGCTGATATAAGATTGACTCCAATCATATCCATCGCGATCACACGGTCAGGAATGGATGGACCACGAATGATGCGATACAGTGATATAAGGATCGCCAAAGCAAATAGTGTAACTGAAATCTTCAGCATGATTACAATCATCGTGTTACCTCCATAATCGCTTTTTCAAATCTTCCTAAGGAGCGAATGAGATCGCCCTTATATCGTTCGATATCGAGTGCATGGATGTAGAATACATTTCCTTCCGGCGAAACTTCCATGACGACCGATCCCGGCGTGAGAGTCAGAAGCATCGCAAGCGTCGTTACTTCCCAGTCGCTCTTCAAAGAAGTTTCATACGTGAAAATGCCAGGTTTTATATCAATGTCCTTGCTTAAAATATGTTTCAGCACTACATAAGCAGACATTAACAGTTCGTATACAAAAATGAGGATCAGCTTTAGTACATAATAAAAACGATGGAGGTAAAATTGCTTTCCGAAAAATCGCTGCATAAGAAAAATAATAAAAATGCCAACGAGAAACCCTTCAAAAAAGGTGGAAAATCGCATAACATCTTCGTCATTCAATACCATCCAGAGAAAAGCTATAAATAAATTCAAGACGAACTGAGCTGGCACTCGCCATCACCTCTACTTTCTCTTATTCACCTAAAACAGCTTCTACATAAATGCCTGGATTCATTAACGTATTTGCCGCGTCCTTCACATACTCGGATAATACTTCTGCTCCTAGACCCAATCCGATTGAAACAGCTGTAAGAATGACGCACGAAATGAGCAAACTTTTTTTCAGCGGCAATTGTTCTTCTTCACTAATAATCGTTTCTCCCCAAAAACAGTTCTTAAAAATTCGCAATAAGGAATATAAAACGAAAACACTCGATATTAAAGCAAGTGCGAGCAGGACATAATTTCCGCCCTCTACTGCCCCTTGTCCCACTAAAATTTTACCGATAAAGCCGCTTAGTGGCGGAATACCAGCTAGCGCTAACATTACAATAAAGAACATCCAGCCTAATAGGGGATAATTTCGAATAAGACCGCTCATCCTATCAATCTTTGCGGTTCCTGTAAGAGCGACCATTGTACCCGCTAGTAAAAATAAGAGTGCTTTTACAATCATGTCGTGGATTAAATAATAAATCGAGCCTTCTATTGCAGCAGGTGTGGCCACTGCAAGCCCCACCATGATGAATCCTACCGCGATGACGACATTATAAGAAACAATTTGGCGGATATCTTTGTAGGCGACTGCCCCAAGGCTCCCACCAATCAATGTAATTCCTGCCATCACCCCAATTAATGTATGGGTGATTGAAGGTTCATGATAGAAAAGTAATGTGAATATGCGAAAAAGTGCATAAATCCCTACTTTCGTCAGCAATGCTCCAAATAATGCCGCCACTGCTGTTGGTGGCGCACTATATGAACCTGGAAGCCACACGTAAAGCAGGAGCCCAGCTTTTAAACCAAACACGAGCAAAAACAAGATGCTGATGACGGTTAATAAAGGAGTTTGTCCTGCCTCAGCAATTCGAGCAGAAAGATGAGCCATATTTAACGTCCCAACCGCTCCATATAAATAACCTATCGCAACTAAAAACAACCAGGAAGAAATTACATTAATGACGACGTATTTTATCGATTCCTTAAATTGAGGCTTTGTTCCTCCAAGTGTAATCAACACATATGAAGCTAATAGCATCACTTCAAAACAAACATATAAGTTAAAAAGATCGCCTGTTAAAAAGGAGCCATTGACACCAGCGACCATAAATAACACGAAAGGATAAAAAAACATTTTTTCCCGGTCCTGCCCAATCGTATAAAAAGCGTAAATCAAACAAATCCCCGCTACGATGCTTGACGTCATAACAAGAAGCATCGCAAATGAATCACCTACAAAAAGGATGCCGAACGGCGGCTTCCAATTTCCAAAGTCAAGCCGTATGATCCCATTTGTTTGAATCATCTCTAACATATAAATACTTAAACCTGCGACAACCATCATTGCCGTAAAACTGATCCATCTTTGTAGGCGAATGAATGGTCTAAGAAAAATGAGAATAATACCCGTTATAAGCGGGATTACCATCGGCATAACAAGGATATTATTCATCTTTCAGCCCTCTTGCCACCTGTGTTTCTTGATATGTTCGATACGCAAGTACGAGAAGGAATGCAGTTACGGCAAAACTGATTACTATTGATGTTAAAATTAAGGCTTGCGGGAGTGCATCAGTGTAGGTTCCATTCCCTTCTCCAATTACAGGCACGCCGCCTCTTTTCAATCCACCCATCGTCATCAATAACAAATGGGCAGCGTGGGATAATATCGCAGTCCCCAAAATAACGCGTAAAATCCCTTTTGATAAAATTAAATAGGTGGCAACCGTCACCAACACTCCCGCCAATATGATGATTACTGTTTCCATACTTCTTACACATCCTCACTAATACTCAAAATAATCGTTACGACCACTCCTACTACGGCCAATGCCACTCCTGCCTCAAATAACGTGACGGTCGCAAGCGCTGTTTTTCCAACCACTGGCAAGTTCACGTAGGAATGTGTCTGACTTAAGAATGAGGCACGAAAAAATAACGAACCTAGTCCCGTCGCTACAACGATAAATCCTCCTAATGCAGCAACCTTTTTAAAATCCAAAGGGATTCTATTCGTAATCGTTTCAATATCAAAAGCAAGGCAAAGCAAGACGAACGCGGAGGCAAGAATAAGCCCTCCGATAAAACCGCCACCCGGACTATTATGGCCAGATATAAATAAGTAAATGGCCATCGTTAAAATAATGAATACAACGATTTTCGTCACCGTTTGTAAAATTACATCATTGATTTTCAACGTTTTCGTCCTCCTTTTTTGCCCTGAGCTTGATCAATGTGTATACCCCGATTCCCCCAATAAAGAGAACAATGACTTCGAGCATCGTATCAAATGCACGGAAATCGCCAAGTATTGCATTCACGATATTATTGGCACCAGCGAGCTCGTACGCATTTTCAAAATACGCCGAAATAGATTCAAATAGCTTACCACTTTGAGCGGAAAGAGCAACTGATACAAAGATAACGCCGACTAAAATAGAAACCACTATATTGACACGTTTTGTTTTTTGCATTGAATTTTCTTTCTCTCTCTTTGGCAAGAAATAAAAGCAAAGCAGGAATAAGGCTGTCGTCACCGTTTCTACAACGAGCTGAGTAAGAGCTAAATCCGGTGCCCGGAATAAAACAAAGAGCAAAGCAATTGAATAGCCGAGAACCCCATTTAAAAGGATGGACGTAATTCGAGACTTTGCAAAAATAATCGCAATTCCTGCAACCATCATCGTAAATACAATCAGCAATTCATAAAGACTTATAGGTGCATTACTAGATAAATCGAGATGAAAAGCATCTGTTAATAAAAAGACTCCTCCAACAGCTATTCCAAAGAATAGAAAAATATAAACCAAATAATCACGCAGTGAACCTGTCATATACAACTCAGTTATTTTAAAGCCACGCAGTTCAATTTGTTCCAAGGTAGAATTATATAATTGATCAAATGTCCATTTGCCTGGCGGAAAATAAAGACTCTTTCTGCGGCTTTGGATTCTAAATATAAGAATACCCACAACGATTACCCCAATTGTCATCCATAATGCCGGAGTAAATCCATGCCATATTGAAATCGGTTTGTACATTCCTCCTAAAGAAGGGAAAATGCTAGCTAAACCAGGACGCAATAAATAATCACCTAATAGATTCGGAAATATAAAAATGCCGATGATTAAAACGGCTAAGATGATTGGTGGAATCAACATCCCGATTTTCGCTTCATGGGCTTCATGCTCCAATTTTTCCGGCTGATGAGGCCCTAAGAATGTTTTAAAAACGATAATCATACAATAAACGAATGTTAAAACACTTGCGATCCACGCAATAATGGGAAATAACAATCCGAAAGTGTGTAAAGTAAAAAGATTGGACTGACTTACATTGACTACCGCTTCAAAAAACATTTCCTTACTTAAAAAGCCATTGAACGGAGGTAAGCCCGCCATCGAAAAGCTTCCAATCAGTGCAATCGTAAACGAAATAGGCATGAAAGACATTAAGCCGCCTAATCGACGAATATCCCTTGTACCGACCCCATGGTCAACAATTCCTACGACCATGAAAAGAGCTCCTTTAAACGTCGAGTGATTTACAAGGTGGAAAAGAGCTGCAAATGAGGCTTGCGTGTAAAGAATGGCATTCTCGCCTGCCCCTAATTGGTGTGCGATTGACCCAATTCCAAACAGACTCATAATTAGTCCTAACTGACTGATCGTGGAATAAGCGAGCAAAGCTTTTAAATCGATTTGACGGATGGCATTGAACGATCCCCAAAACAATGTGATTAGCCCTATGCAGCTAACGAGCCAAAACCATATTTCGTTGCTGCCAAAAACGGGCGTAAAGCGAGCAACTAGATAAATACCCGCTTTTACCATTGTGGCAGAATGGAGGTATGCACTGACAGGAGTCGGCGCTTCCATCGCATCTGGAAGCCATATATGGAAAGGAAATTGAGCAGATTTCGTGAAAGCACCAATAAGCAGCAGGACCAATGCAGGAATAAAAAGCGTATGATTTGGATCAATAACGGAAAGTATCTCACGCACACTCATCGTATCAGTCATAAGATAAATCATAATAAAGCTCGTCAGCATCGCAATTCCGCCGCCAAAAGTAATGAGCAATGCTTTTTGTGCACCGTAGCGCGATTTTTTTCTGTGGTACCAGAAGGCAATCAATAAAAAAGACGAGATGCTAGTTAATTCCCAAAATACATATAAAACCATTAAATTGTCAGAAAATACAACCCCGAGCATAGAACCCATAAATAAAAGTAAATAACTATAAAAATGGTGCAGAGATTCTTTTGCGGATAAATAATAAATGGAATAAAGGATGACTAGACTTCCGATACCTGTGATCAAGAGTCCAAAAATAATACTAATTCCGTCAACGTATGTCGTGAAGTTAATGCCGTAGGAAGGAATCCATTGAACGGTATTTAAGTATGTCTTCCCTTCAGCTATAGAAGGAATAAAACGTGTAAGAGCTATAAATAGAACGGTTGGGATAATGAGTACGAACCAACCAACATGGATACGGGGTAATTTTTTATGCAGAAATGGAATCATGAGGGCCGCTATAAAGGGTATCATGATTGCCAGTTGTATCGATATCAATATAAAACCTCCCTTAGTCATCGGGTCACAATAAATATCGGTTTCCATATGGCTATATCTTATAGGGGTTGACTCCTATGTCAACAAACGGGATAATAAGAGACCATAACACATTAATAAAAGAGGACTCAATTGGGGAAACCAACATTGTGTTGAATGGATTTAAGTTTGACGTAATGCCAATACAAAGAGATAAAGATTAAGCCCGGTACTTTTTATTTTTCCTTAATATTATACAATAATGACAGTCTTTCTACACAAATGAAGTTCCAGTGCATAAGATTTTCTTATTAAAAGTGGCTATTTTTCATAACTTTTCGTAATCCTTTTATCCTCTATTGTATTTTGCACCATTTTTATATATAATGATTTAGTTTTAAAGATTTTTTGCATAATTTGATGTCTTTATGTATTCGAATGAACCATTTTAAGAGGTGAATTTTTTCATGAAGAAAGTGAAGGGTCGTATGGATGAGAGTATTCTCGTTTGTGTATATTACGGTCCAAATGGCGAGCGCCTGATTAGACGTGGTCATAAAATGGCAAGCATGTTGAATTGTCCATTATATATTTTGACCGTGGACCCGCTTCCGTATGATAAATTTGATGCGGAGAAATCAAGCTATATTGAACGTTGGAAAGAACTAGCTGAAGAATGTGAAGCTGAAGACTTTTTAATGATAGACAATGAAAAACGCCCAGTCGCTAAAATCATCGCGGGAATTGCACATAAATATAACATTACACAAGTCGTAATCGGACAAACTGCCCAAAACCGTTGGGAAGAGATTACGAAAGGATCCTTCGTTAACGCACTTTTGAGAGAAATATCATCTTTTATTGATATTCATATCGTAGCGTTAGATCGGACCGTTAAAGGCGGAGAAGATATCGCCTACGAGACCGGTGTCCGTGCCTATCTAATAAAGGAAGATGACGGATATCGCCTTTGCTTCACCTGCCAAAAGAATATTAGCCATGAAGGAATCTTTTACAAAGAAATCGGAACAGACTTTAATAATGGACTCTTTAAATTCATTCATGACGGTAAAACACACCAAGTCCACGTAACAGAGGACAAAGTGATTAACCCGATTGAAGAGCCGTTAAAGATTACGTAGGATTAAGCACAGGTGCTTAATCCTTTTTTATTGGCAAGGGACTATTGAGACGGAAATTTTTATAATGCTTGAGTTTTGTCCTTATTCACTTCCAATTGAGACTCAAATTTTCATAACGCTTGAGTTCTGTCCCGATTCGCTTCCAATTGAGACTCAAATCTTCATAATACTTGAGTTCTGTCCCGATTCGCTTCCAATTGAGACTCAAATCTTCATAACTCTGTAGTTCTGTCCCGATTTGCTTCTAATCGAGACTCAAATCCGCATAGTGCTTGAGTTCTGTCCCGATTCACTTCCAATCGAGACTCAAATCTTCATAATACTTGAGTTCTGTCCTTATTCGCCTCCAATCAAGACTTAAATCTGCATAATGGCTGGAGTTCTGTCTTTATTCGACTCTCAATCAAGACAGAAACCTGGGTAACAATACATTTTTATAGCGATTCAATACCATACCACACAAATCAGGAAAACATCCTATTTCTTTAACAATCCGCCCCATTTTCTTTATTAATTGACAATTCAAACGACAGAAACATATAATAAACATATGAATAATTGCTCATATGTTCATCTATTAAAAGAGGTGTTTTTATGCAAAAAGAATTAACAATTCCCGAAACTTGCAGTCAAACAGTCATTCATGAGGACGTTGTTCAAATGGTGCAAGCTACGATTCCGAAGGATAACAGTTTGATTGAGGTAGCGGAGCTTTTTAAAGTGTTGGGTGATCGTACAAGAATAAGAATTCTCCATTCATTATTTCAAACGGAAATGTGCGTATGTGATATCGCGTATTTACTGAATATGACACAATCCTCTATTTCTCATCAATTACGCGTATTGAAGCAAGCTAAGTTAGTAAAGAATCGTAAAGAAGGAAAAGTTGTTTATTATTCGCTTGCGGATGATCACGTGATTCAGATTTTTGATCAAGCACTTGAGCATGTAAAGGAAGGATAAATATAGAGAAATTTTAGGAGAGAGGCATATGGAGAGGCAGAGGAGAAAAATAAAACAAGAAATCCTCCTTGAAGGATTAGATTGTGCAAATTGTGCTATGAAGATTGAGAATAGTGTAAAAGGAATGGACGGAATAACGGATTGCTCCGTTAATTTTGTTAGTAAAACTCTTACGTTAGAAGCGATTCAAGATGAAGAAACAGATATTATTTCTGCAGTAAAAAAGAAAGTAAAAATACTCGAACCTTCTATTACACCTTTAGAAAAAGGAAACGACCATGATCATGATCACGACCATGGCAGCAAAAATACAAAAGTTATGGTATTTCGCTTAATTATAGGTGCCCTATTAGCAGCCATCGGGATTTTTATACCTTTTTCTGGAGTTCCGGAACTTGCGATTTTTATCATTGCTTATTTAATTATCGGCGGAGATATTGTGCTACGTGCAGCAAGAAATATTGTCCGCGGGCAAGTATTTGATGAAAATTTCTTAATGGCGATCGCGACGATTGGTGCGTTTGCAATCAAACAATATCCGGAAGGCGTAGCCGTTATGCTGTTTTACCAAGTGGGAGAGCTATTCCAAACGATTGCTGTGAACCGCTCGCGTAAATCAATCGGCGCGCTTATGGATATTCGTCCTGATTCAGCCAATCTTAAAAAAGACGGAAATATTATCACGGTTTCCCCTGAAGAAGTAAAAATTGGAGATTTCATCATTGTAAAGCCCGGCGAAAAGGTGCCTTTAGATGGCAAAATTATTGAAGGAATCTCCATGGTCGACACGTCCGCTTTGACAGGTGAATCCGTACCTCGTGAAGTCGAGGCTGGTAGTGATGTATTAAGTGGGTTTATTAATAAAAACGGCGTTCTTACAGTGGAAGTGAAAAAAGAATTTGGCGAATCAACCGTTTCAAAAATTCTTGATTTAGTCCAGAATGCAAGCAGCCGCAAAGCACCAACAGAAAATTTTATTACAAAATTCGCTCGTTACTATACACCTGTTGTCGTTATTGTTGCGGTATTGTTAGCTGTTTTGCCGCCTCTAATCATTACCGACGCTACTTTTTCAGATTGGATTTATCGTGCGCTCGTCTTTTTAGTCATATCTTGCCCTTGTGCCCTTGTGATTTCCATCCCGCTCGGCTTTTTCGGCGGAATTGGGGCCGCTTCAAAATCAGGGATTCTTGTCAAAGGAAGCAACTATTTAGAAGCATTAAATGATGTAAAATATATTGTTTTTGATAAAACTGGGACGTTAACAAAAGGTGTGTTTGAAGTTACAAGCATTCATCCGAAAAATATGACTGCAGATGAATTATTGGAATATGCTGCCTTTGCTGAAGTACATTCCAATCACCCGATTGCCCTTTCCATTAAAAAGGCATACGGAAAAGAAATTAATGAAGAAGCTATTGTAAATTACAATGAGATTTCTGGTTACGGGATTCAAGTTACAGTAAACGGCAATAAAGTCATAGCTGGAAACGCAAAATTAATGAAAAAAGAAGAAATAACGTTTGAAAAACCAGATGTACTTGGTACCCTTGTTCACGTAGCAGTTGATAACCAATATGCAGGATACATCGTCATTTCCGACCAAATAAAAGAAGATTCTGCTCAAGCGATTCGCTCTCTAAAGGAACTCGGAATCAAAAAAACCATCATGCTCACTGGAGATGCAAAAACAGTTGGAGATGCGGTTGGAAAAAAACTAGGTATCGACGAAGTGCATGCCGAACTTTTACCGCATCATAAAGTGGAAGAAATTGAAAAACTGGATAACCGAAAAGCTGCCAATGAAAAAATCATCTTTGTCGGTGATGGAATCAATGATACCCCTGTTCTTGCGCGGGCAGATGTGGGAATGGCAATGGGCGGTTTAGGATCTGATGCCGCGATTGAAGCGGCAGATATCGTCATCATGACCGATGAACCTTCAAAAATTCCTACTGCTATCAAAATCGCCAAAAGGACACGCCGGATCGTTTGGCAAAACATCCTTTTCGCCCTAGGGGTCAAAGCCATTTTTCTTATACTCGGTGCCTTCGGAATCGCCACAATGTGGGAAGCTGTTTTCTCAGATGTAGGCGTTACCCTGTTAGCCGTTTTGAATGCCATGAGGGTGCTGAAAGTTAAGGATTATTGAAAATTGGGTTTAAATGTAACGTGAACAAAAAAGCTTGAATACCTACTGTAGAAAATTAAAATAACAACCATTTTAGCATACCGAATCGCAATTGATTTGGTATGCTAATTTTTATTGATATAAATGGTTATTCTTGGTTATGTTAGAATGATTTAAGTGTGCGTTTTAAAAAGAGATTGGAGTTGTAAATGTGAAGAAGAGTAAAGTTTTTATCGTGGCATCTTTATTAGCTGTTTTATTAGTCGGGATGTCTGCTTGTAGCAATTCATCTGTTAATGATACATCAACCCAAAATCAGTCAAAGCTTGATAACACATCTCAAAGTACAGATAATTCTTCCACCGACGGTACAGCAAAATCCGATAATAGCGGTGAAAATAATGATAACGAACAAGCTTCAAATAGTTCCGATGGGATATCAAAAGATACGGCAGCCAATTCAGTTGTTTCTGATAAAAGTGACTTAAATACAGGCTTTAAAGAAGACAATGATACACTATCTCATTATTCTAGTGAACAAATTGAATATGCTCGAGTTTGGTTGCAACTTGGAGCGAACCAACAAATAGATGGATTGTATGCTCGACATATTCCAGCTGGCACACCACTCAATCCTGATGACGACACCAGTGCTAGCTATCCAGAAGATGTTATCCAGTTAGCAGGTTCTCGCTTAGTAGATGGATCAGTAACTTACAGTGGCAATGGGGATGGCACGATCAATGTATACAACGTTCCTTTACGTTGGGATGGTCATTACCCTGCTGGTGAAAATTTCTACATAGATATTATTACAAATACAAAGCTAGTGTACGTTGACCCAGGTGACGATGAAAAAATCGTAGCATTAATCAAATTGCTAAGTGTGCAATAGTAAGCAAACGTCTGCTTTAATTGTTCAAGAGATTATTACAAACTATAGCAAAAGGAGCTTTTATACTGATGTGCACCCCAAAAGTTAGACAAACAATTCTAACTCTTGGGGTGTTTTTTGTGGTCAAATATGATGAAGGATTTAAGCAAAATGTAGTTGACGCTTATTTAGCAGGTGAAGGTGGATATGCTTCCTTGGCTATTAGATTTGGAATTCAAAGTAAAACCAATATAAGAAAATGGGTCAGTGCGTTCCAACAATTTGGCAAACAGGGTTTGGCTTCTAAAAAAGCAATTACGAATTATCCTGTTCAATTTAAATTAGATGTCTTAAACTATAAGGTAAAAACAGGAGATTCCCTTGAAGAAGTTGCTAGAAAATTTGGCATTACTGAACCACCTATGATTCTTAATTGGTTGAGGAAATGGCAAAATGAAGGTATTGAAGGACTCTCTAAATCAAAGGGGCGTCCATCATTGTCCAACGAATCAAAGAGGAATAAAAATGAGAAGAAATTGACGAAAGAACAACAACTTTTAAAAGAAATAGAGTTACTACGTGCGGAGAATGCCTATTTAAAAAAGCTCCGTGCTTCAGGGGTAAATATTCCGAGCCGACTGCTAAAACAGAATCCAGGGTCATTCACGAACTCAGAAAACAATTCAAATTAGCTGTTATCCTTGAAGCCACAGGTTTTCCAAAAGCAACCTATATGTATTGGCAAAAACGATTTAATGAATCCAATCCAGATGAAGAGATTGAAAAGATCATCCAAGATATTGTAGACAAACATAATGGAAATTACGGATATCGTCGAATTGATATGGAATTGCGTAAGAGAGGTTATATCGTAAATCACAAAAAAATCCTACGGATTACCAATAAACTTGGTATTACTTGTACATCATTCACACGTAAATCTCGTAAATACAGCACTTATAAAGGAACTATAGGCAAGATTTCGAAAAACCTTGTAAACCGTAGATTCCATACAAGTATTCCACATCAAAAATTAACGACTGATACATCTGAATTCAAATACTATACGACCGATTCTGATGGGAAGATAATCATTAAGAAGGCTTATTTAGATCCATTTTTAGATATGTTTAATAGTGAAATTCTATCCTTTCGGTTCTCAGAACGGCCAAACGCTCAAGCAATTATGGATGCTTTAGACGAAGCAATTGAAATAACAAAAGATTGCCCCTATCGAACGACTATACACTCTGATCAAGGCTGGGGTTATCAAATGAAAAGATATGTAAGGAAACTAAAAGATAACGGTATATTTCAAAGCATGTCCCGAAAGGGAGACTGTCTGGATAATTCACCAATGGAAAATTTCTTCGGGATAATGAAACAGGAAATGTATTACGGTAGAGTTTATAAGTCATTTGAAGAGCTTAAACAAGCAGTATCTGATTATATTTTTTACTATAACAATGAACGGATAAAAGCAAAATTGACTGGCATGAGCCCGGTGGAATACCGTCTTCATACCAGTCAACTAGCTGCATAAATATTTTGGTCTAACTTTTAGGGTTCAGCACATACCAAGCTCCTTTTTGTGCTGATTTTTTTTGTTCGAAAAATAGCTATCTTTTTTATTTAACAAATTCTGTGTTATCTACCAAAAGTGAACCGCCTATTATACTTTTCCAGCTTCTATATGCTATTATCTCCATTAGTCATTCTCGTCATCATGAATCAAAATATGTTCGAATGGGATGTTTTGAAATTGCGTTACTCCATATTTTTTGTAAGTAATCCTCAGTCCCTCAATATCATTATCAATATTAGCACCATTGAACTTAACACGTAATACTAATTGAAAATCTTTGTCGACTTTAAATCCCTTGATAGGAATTAAATCTTTATCTAACTCGTCCTCTAATACCGATTCTTCAGACATACTACCAATTGTCGTTGCCTTTCCTGTTGCTATGAATGGTTCTATTCGAAAGTCATCATCAACTTTCGTTACAATATTCCCATCTTTCTTAATTAATTCCACCCTTTCAATTGTGGGGTTCCCCGTTCCTTCCCACCTAAAATTATAACCAATATAAACTGCCTTTCCGTCATCAAAAGATTCTATTGCTACGTTACCATGGCTCATTTTTGAAAACTCCCCATCACGGCTAATATAATGAAATTTCCATAAAAAACCAATAACCAATACGATTAGAACGGACAATATCATAATTATTTTCTTCACCCATATCCCCTCGACCCCATAAACTTTATATCCTATTCTATAAAGATATTTAGAATACCTTTTACATCAAAACAAAAAGCTGAAACCATGTTCGATCTCAGCTTTTTATTATCCAAGAGGGTTGACTCTAATTTGAAATTCTAGCAGCCTTCAAACTTCCCTTTTCTCACAAGTATTATGTTCTACCAGATAGTAGATCTAGCCCCTCTTATACGTATCCTCACTCACTTCGTCCATAAAAAATGTTCTCTTCCCCTTAGAGAAAAGATGCAGTTCATGCATGGCCCTTGTACAAGCTGTGTAAAAAAGCTTCCGCTCGTACTCTCGTCCATATTGTTCATTTGATGCGTTATAGATGATGACCGCGTCAAATTCAATCCCTTTTGCTAAGTAGGCTGGCAGGATGACGATTCCTTTTTCATAAGAATTTGCGTTTAAATCCATTAAGCGAACGGCGGGTAATGATGTTTTCAACACATTGTACGCTGCCTGGCTTTCCTTCATCGTTTTACAGATGATGGCAATTGTCTCATGGCCTTCTTCTTTTAAACGACCTACACATTCTTCAATTTTTTCATGAAGTGCGTCGTTGTCATCCACTTCAATTAAAACGGGTTTTTCCCCATCACGATTAAATGGTTCAATCATGTCTCCGCCTGCGATTAAACCTTTCGTAAAGTCGACGATTTGCTTTGTTGACCTATAGCTCCGTCTTAAGACTATTTTCTCCGTTCCTTCAGGTTCCATATTTAATAAAGACGGTGCATCTATCGTATGTGCATATATTGCTTGATTCACATCTCCTAAAATCGTCATCTTACAATGCGGGAATAGCTGTTTTAAAAATTCAAATTGAAATGGTGAATAATCCTGTGCCTCATCAATAAACAAATGACGAATAAGCGTATTCGATTTTCGCCCTTCCAATTGATCTTGTAAATACAAATATGGAGTCGCATCCTCATACGAAATAATATTAGCCTTCAAGTTTTTTAGTGTTTCATCACAAATTTCTTCCCATCCTTCAGGCCACGAGAAAGGTTCCTTTAACGTAAAAAGATTGCGGTACAAAGCTTTAATGTTTAAAAATCTGTTTTGCTTTACGGCACTTCGAATTTTCTTAAAATGCTTATTGACGATTGATTTTGCTAAAATTTGAAACTCTCGATCTGCGTCGTCAAACGTTTCTTCGTCTTCTCGTTTATCTTTTTGCATATGCTGGAATGCTTCTAAATAGTCGGTTTTATCCAATAACTCCGCTTCATTTAACACCCATTCTTTCGTTCTTTCCAGCTTCTCTTGTTTAGCAATTTCCTTTAAAAGCCACTCAGTTGTGAGCTTTAATCGATTTGGTATGGAAATAGACGGATCAAGCGAATAAAAGTATTCATACATTTCTTGAGCCGAAACAACGGTTCGACCGCGGAACGATATCGTTTTAAAAATTAAACCATTCTTTGATAGGTTCTCAACATAGTGATCAATCTGAGTTTTAAAATCTAATCCCGCCTTATAACGGATCGATTTCATTTTCGTTTCATATCCTGTCTCATCCATAGCGGTGAGCGTATACTCCATTTGAAGAAAAGAATCTTCCACATGATATTGACCGCCGAGCCTTGTTTTTAAATATTGCTGATACGTAGTCTGTTCCATATTTTCCTCACCGAGTTCCGGCAATACTGTTGCAACATAGCTATTGAATAGCGGGTTCGGTGAAAAAAGCATAATATTATCAGACGAAAGCGTATTACGGTAGCGATAAAGTAAATAAGCAACCCTTTGCAAAGCAGCTGATGTTTTTCCACTGCCTGCAACACCTTGAACGATCAATATTTTACTCTTTTCATTTCGGATAATATGATTCTGTTCACGCTGAATTGTTGCAACAATACTTTTCATCTGCGTATTCGCATTGCCGCCAAGCACCTCTTGGAGAAGGCTATCTCCAATCGTAACCCCCGTATCGAACATACCTTTTAAAACGCCATTTTTTATAATGTATTGTCGTTTTAATTCCATCGTACCTTCTATCATGCCAGATGGAGTATTATAAATAGCCCGCCCCGGTGAAAAATCATAATATAAGCTCGAAATAGGAGCGCGCCAATCATAGATGAGGAATTCTTCATTGTTCACATCCATTAAGGACGCAATTCCTATATATATTGATTCAACAGAATTCTCACCATCTTCGAGAAAATCAATACGGCCAAAAAAAGGAGAGTCTTTGAGTCTTTGCATTTGTTTAAGTACTCGATAGGAATGTCCATGGGTTCTTTCTCTTTCAGCAAGCAGTTCAGCCTGTTGTTTTATGCTTGTAAAAGTTTCAATCACATCGTCCGGTTCATCAAGATTAACCGTAACATCATCCCAGAACGTTTTCCGTAAATCGATGATCCCACCTTTTAGACCACCCATATTTTCTTGAATATGATTGACCTTTTGATTAATTACATCTTGAACGAACTCCACTTTCTGCTGCTCTTTTTCCCACTCCTTACTCATTCGCATCAACCTCTCCTTTTTTAAATAAAAATGCTTGACAACATGTTTATTTATTGATAAAATTATTATTGGGTAAATATGTTTAAACTTAGAAATGAAGAATACAAACAAAACTTAGAATACCATGATTACGTAAAAATATCAATGGCTGAACGGAATATTCCGTTCAGCTTTTTAATTTTATTATAGCTGGACGATGGTTATTAATTCCCTAGGTCACCGATTGCTTAAAGATCAATCCTTATCTTTAATCGAGAGCGACCATTTTTTTATCTATTATTAGTTTCATTGATTGCTTATTAAGCTTATCTTTTATACGAATACATTTATTTAAGTGTAAAAAAATATGTCTAGTCGCAGGCATCAAAATTATACCTGCAATCGTTTTTTTGCTCCAGTATTCTGCTAACCATTTAGAATGTTGCATAACTGCATTTTCATCAAATAATCGTTTTATTCTTTTTTGTTCAACCTTTGTCTTAAATTGTCCAGGTATCAATGAGGAAATGACTTTTTGTGTTTGCCTGCCGACAGCTGCTCTATATGCTAATAAAGAATCCATATCAATTCTTGAGCTCAATTCAGCAATGTCCCCTTCAGGCATATCATTACCAGAATGAGCAAAAGCAATATTCATTTTTTCAAGCCAATTTGCAGTATAAAGAACTTGTTGATCATCATTCACTAAAATATTCATCGTCATATCTTCAATCCGAGCAATATGCCATAAATGCCAGGCAATTGAATTTTTTGTATCAGGATTTGGTACTGGGTATTGTCTAAATGTTGTTTGATCCAAGTTTTTCATTACTTCATCTTCCAATGTTACCTGAACCTTTTGACCGATAGAGGAGGAGTGCAGCAAAGAATGCTGAAATAAAAATAATTGAACTATTTGGGAATGTTCCTCAGTCTTTAATATGATTTCTTTTAATTTTTTGTGGTTTTCATTCCATTTCCTTCGTTGTTCCATATCCATACAATATACACTCCTAATATGTTATATATTAATATTCGAATATGTCTTTTTTAAATCCTTCTTTCCATTTAATAAAATTCCTGTTTACTTTACTTATATAGAAAATAAAATGCTAAATAAAAAAGCAGTCTATTTCATACATGAATATAGACTGCTTTTCGGCTATTTAGTTCATTTTAAAAGAGGTGTTCACCCTATCTATGCTCCCGAAGGAACGGCTGAATCGTCAAACCTGCGTTCTAGGTTGACGAATTTGTTGTATTCTTTTACGAAGGCAAGCTGGACTGTTCCAACTGGGCCGTTACGTTGCTTAGCGATAATAATTTCAATGATGTTTTTGTTTTCGGATTCATGGTCGTAGTAATCGTCGCGGTATAAAAAGGCAACGATGTCGGCGTCCTGCTCGATACTTCCCGATTCCCTTATGTCTGACATCATTGGCCGCTTATCTTGGCGTTGCTCCACCCCACGTGAGAGCTGAGAAAGTGCGATAACCGGGACCTGCAGTTCACGGGCAAGTGCTTTTAGTGACCTAGATATCTCAGATACTTCTTGCTGACGGTTTTCACTAGAACGACCACTCCCCTGAATGAGCTGCAAATAATCAATTAAAATCATTCCAAGTCCGTGTTCTTGTTTCAAGCGACGACATTTTGAACGGATCTCACTAATACGAACCCCAGGAGTATCGTCGATGTAAATTCCAGAGTTTGATAAACTCCCCATTGCCATCGTAAGCTTGCGCCAATCTTCATCTGTTAAAGCACCTGTCCGTAAATTTTGGGCATTTATATTCCCTTCGGCACAGAGCATCCTCATGACGAGCTGTTCTGCTCCCATTTCGAGACTAAAAATAGCGACATTCTCGCCCGTTTTCGTACCAACGTTTTGAGCAATGTTGAGGGCAAAAGCGGTTTTACCAACTGATGGACGTGCTGCCACAATAATCAAATCATTGCGCTGGAATCCCGCAGTCATGCGATCAAGATCAGCAAAACCAGTAGGAATTCCAGTTACGTCTCCTTTTCTATTATGAAGAAGTTCGATATTATCATAGGTTTGAACGAGTACATCTTTAATATTTTTGAAGGCACTGGAATTTTTCTTCTGTGCGACTTCCATAATATGCTTTTCCGCTTCATCCAGAACAGCTTCTACTTCATCTTCGCGGCTATATCCATCTGTTACTATATTCGTAGCGGTTCGAATTAATCTGCGCAATAATGACTTTTCTTCGACGATACGAGCATAGTAACCGATATTCGCTGCAGTTGGAACGGAAACAGCAATCTCACTCAAATAGGAGACCCCGCCTACATCCTCCAACATTTTTGAAGCAGCCAGTTCCTCTGTAACAGTGATTAAATCTATCGCCTTTCCCGTTTCACTTAGTTTCAGCATAACGTCGAATATCTTTTGGTGGGAACTTCGGTAAAAATCCTCTGGAAGCAAGATTTCCGACGCTAGTATTAATGAAGTGGGCTCTAAAAAAATCGCCCCGATTACAGCTTGCTCAGCTTCAATATTTTGCGGTGGCGTTCGATCTGAAAAATCAGCATTCATAGTACTCACCTTCCACGAATCAATCACAATGATATAAAAAATGTGACCGGTCAAAACCGCATCACATTTTTTGTCTATTTCTATTCTATCATGAAACATCTATTGAAAGTATGGTAATTTTAGTTTTCTTCTTTTACATGGACATCTACAGTTGCAACGACTTCATTATGGAGCTTCACAGGAACTTTCGTTACGCCTAGTGTACGAATCGCGTCTTCTAAACCAATTTTTCGTTTATCAATTTTAATATTGTGTGACTTTTTTAATTCATCAGCAATTTGTTTGCTCGTAATCGATCCAAATAGACGTCCACCTTCACCTGATTTTGCTTTTAATTCAACTGTTAGTTTTTCAAGCATTTCCTTTAATTTCTTAGCTTCCGCTAATTCTTCACTCGCTTGCTGCTCTTCTTTTTTCTTTTGGTTATCTAAATTTTTCATATTCCCGGATGTTGCCTCTATTGCCAAACCTTGTTTAATTAGAAAGTTATGAGCATAACCATCTGCTACATTTTTAACTTCCCCTTTTTTTCCTTTACCTTTAACGTCTTTCAAGAAAATAACCTTCATGATTCTTGGCTCCCTTCCAAATAATCATCTATTGCTTGTTTCAATTTTAACTCGACTTCAACGATATTGATATCATGGAGTTGCACTGCTGCATTCGATAAGTGTCCTCCGCCGCCGAGTGCCTCCATTATGATTTGCACATTGATTTCTCCTAAAGATCGAGCGCTAATGCCAACTTCATCTGGTCCCCGTTTTGAAATGACAAACGAGGCGGAAACTCCATCCATCGTGAGTAAAGTATCAGCTGCTTGGGCGATGACGACTGGATCATAAACTTCATCATCCGTTCCACTCGCTATCGCAATCCCTTTAGAATAGAACTCAGCCGTTTCAATTAATTTTGATCGTTTTATATACGTATCCATATCTTCTTTTAAAAACTTTTGAACTAATATCGTATCTGCACCTTGGGCCCTTAAATAGGAAGCTGCATCAAAAGTACGGGATCCTGTCCGGAGCGTAAAACTTTTCGTATCGACTATAATACCAGACAATAACGCTGTTGCTTCTATCGTGTTGATTGGGCTCGCCTTATCCCCTTTTGGCTGGTACTCAAGGAGTTCTGTCACTAATTCAGCAGTCGATGATGCATATGGTTCCATATAGACTAAAAGCGGTTTTTTAATAAAATCTTCGCTACGACGATGATGGTCAATCACAACGATTCGTTCTGTTTTATTCAACAGTTTATCTTCAATCACTAGAGCAGGTTTATGTGTGTCGACAACAACGAGTAGCGTGCGGTCTGTAACCAGTTCCATCGCTTCATCCGGAGTAATAAAACGGGAATGAAGATCAGGATAGGAACTTGTTTCTTCGATAAGGCGCTTCACTCCTGTATCAATCTCTGAAGCATCGATAACAATAAAACCTTCTCGATTATTCAATTCTGCGGCTTTCCGAATTCCAATAGAGGCTCCGATCGCATCCATATCCGGATATTTATGCCCCATGACAATTACTTTATCACTTTCTACTATTAATTCCTTCAAAGCGTGGGAAATGACTCGTGCACGCACCCTCGTTCTCTTTTCCATTGGATTTGTTTTTCCACCAAAGAACTTTAATTTTCCATTAGGCAATTTAATTGCGACTTGGTCACCACCCCGCCCTAACGCTAAATCAAGGCTAGATTGTGCTTGGACACCTAGGTCTGGCAGAGGCATATCCCCTATTCCCACACCGATACTTAAAGTAAGAGGGACATTTTGCTTCGCTGTTTCTTCCCTAACTACATCTAATATTGAAAATTTATCATTTTCCAAGTCATGGTATATTTTTTCATTTAGCAATATGACAAACCGATCCGAAGATGTTCTTTTTAGAAAAATACCATGCTCAATAGCCCAATTATTCAAAAGCGATGTAACTGTGCTGTTTAATCCACTTTTCGTCTGATCGTCCATCCCTTGAGTAGCATCATCATAATTATCCAGAAAGATAATGGCAATGACATTTCGTTCCGATTCATATCTTTCAACTGTCTCCATTTGGTTAGTTACATCGAAAAAGTATAGTAATTTCTCTTCCAACTTAAGCTCGACACGAAACTTTCTATCGTCAATCGTTACGATTTCGCTCTCTAATTCTTGCTTGATTAATGGAATAATTTGTTCCCCTATTTCATAGAGTGACTTACCAACGAGAGTATTTTCCTGAAAACAAGCTGCCATATATGGATTTGACCATTCAACGATAAAATCATCATTTATAAGCATAATTCCAATCGGCATTTCCATTAAAGCCTCTTCACCGACTTTTTTTACTCTATATGAAAGGGTCGAAATATACTCCTCCGTGTCCTTGACCGTATCTTTTTCTCCTCGGACAGCTGCATAAAATAATGCAAAGAGCAGTAAAATGCCAATCAACGCTACCCAAAAATATTGAAATGCCGTTAAGACTAGTAGGATAGTCGAAATCACTACAATGCCATATAACGGGTAACGTGATTTACCACCCTTTAAATATGAAGGCATTCACTCAGCTCCTTTATCAGAAAAGCTTATGCACCTTAGTTTGTTGCGATAAAGGACTCATGGCAAGATACAAGCCAATGTTCACTTACACAAAAAGGTCGACAGGCGCTTTAGCTAGACAACTTAATCTGACTCAATTAGGAATTAATTTTTCAAATACTACTTATTATTATTTATTCGTTCTCTTAAATCAAAGCCTATATCAATTATACCTAAGACCCGTACAATTGAAAGGAAGAAAGGAAGAAAAAACGTTAATACTACAGCTAAAATTGGAATAGCGATGGACCACTTTTTCATATGACAATAGAAAAAAACAAAAGATAATCCTTGCAGTACTAAAAGTGTCTGTAAGATAAGACCAGCATTGACAACCGCCATATGCAAATAAGAATCTGTTTCAATCTTAAATATTAGTGAAATGATGAGCACCAATAAATATAGCCAAAGAATATTTTTTGGGAATTTCAATCGACGAAATGGCTGAAACTTTGGAACGTCTATTCCTAATCTTTTAATGATCGGGAAATTTACAGCCATAATGATGATGACACTGATAAAAGCTGTACCAATCAATAATGTAGGCAGCATAGATATCATTAAGTTGACCATATCGTTTAATTGCTCTTGAAATTCTACCGGCGGTGACATCCCCATCATGTTCAAAGTGTCTGTATATTGATCGATGGACGTTTGAAACATATTTTTAAGTTCTTCCATAAAATTAATGTTTAAAAACATTGCCGTCACAATAAAGATCAATATGATATTTGCTATAAATACGATGCTGGATGATATGTAAATAATTTGTTTGCTTTCTTTCGCTCTAATGCCATATCCCATCATTAAACCCGTTGTTCCAAACAAAAATGCAATAGGAAGGGCTAGATAAGATCCAATTATAAAAGATATCATCATCGCTGCAATGATGAAGATAATGGAATGCTTCACTGAATATTTTGCGCTATACAGAAGGAAGGGCAAAATAAAAAACAAGTATATTACAATTGTTGAAAAAGGAATAAAGATCGCTAATAGCAGCATTATTGTATATAGGGCTAACAATAATGCCCCTTCTGTCAGCGTTTTTGTATTGTTCACTCTCCCACCTCGTCTTGTGAACACATATTTTGTTCACGCTCCATTTTAAAAAACTGTATTCTTCTATTTTAACGGTGAATGGTGTATCATTCAACTTTACTGTTACCATTATAACTGAAACCCTAAAAGAAAAAAGGCCCCCATTCCTGACACACACTTTTGTAAAAGTATGTGTCAAGCTTTGGATAGCCTTTATTTCATAAAGTCTATGATCAGACCCATTATTCGCCTGCAACGAATGGAAGTAAAGCCATTTGACGAGCACGCTTAATTGCTGCTGTCAACTTACGTTGATACTTCGCACTTGTTCCAGTTACACGGCGTGGAAGAATTTTCCCACGTTCAGAAATGAACTTTTTAAGTAGCTCGACGTCTTTATAGTCAATGTGTGTAATTCCGTTCGCTGTAAAGTAACACACTTTACGACGTTTGCGTCCGCCTCTGCGTCCACCTGCCATAACAATAACCTCCTATCATTTTTAGAATGGAAGATCGTCATCCGAAATGTCAATTGGTTGTCCATCATTCGAGAATGGATCTTCGTTTGCTCGGGTAAAGTTTTGGTTACTGCGCTGATTCTGATTTTGCCCGTACGGTTGGTATTGGTCATTTTGGTCGCCACCATATTGGTTGCCAGCAAAGTCACCACGACCTTGTGAAGAAGAATTTCTAGGTTCAAGGAATTGAACAGAATCTGCAAGCACTTCGGTCACATATACACGTTTACCATCCTGCCCATCGTAGTTGCGAGTCTGGATGCGGCCATCAACACCAGCTAAACTTCCTTTTTTCAAGTAATTAGCAACATTTTCCGCGGGCTTTCTCCAAATCACACAGTTAATGAAGTCGGCTTCCCGCTCCCCCTGTTGATTCGTAAAAGTACGGTTAACAGCCAATGTAAAAGTTGCGACTGGCACTCCATTTGGAGTATAGCGCAAATCCGGATCTTTTGTTAAACGCCCCACTAATACAACTCGGTTCATCATCAGAATCAACCTCTTCCCGTTTACTTCTTTATAAAATGTTTCACGTGGAACAATTAATTTTTATCTTTCATCTTTAACAACGATATGACGGATGATATCGTCACTGATTTTAGCAAGACGGTCGAATTCCTGAACAGCTTCAGGCTCTGCATTCGTATGGATTAAACGGTAGAAACCGTCACGGAAATCCTCAATTTCGTATGCAAGACGACGCTTACCCCAATCTTTTGATTCGATGATTTCTGCACCTTGTGAAGTTAGGATGTTGTTAAAACGCTCAACAACAGCTGCTTTCGCTTCCTCTTCAACGTTTGGGCGGATAATGTACATAATTTCGTACTTTCTCATCGTTCAGTCACCTCCTTATGGTCTATGCGGCCCTTTATAAAGGGCAAGGAGCAATTTTCATTACTCACAATGTGTAAGTATACCATACAAAGCTTGATTGCGCAATGTCTTGATCCACTTTTTCACCAACACACAAAACCCGGCAAAGGAAATTCCTCGCCGGGTTTGTGTAAAACGGATCTCATACTATTGCTATCAGCGTATGCAGCTATCAACTAACAAGAGTCTTCACCCTTTTTGTATAGCTATCGCACCTACGACTAGCAAATTTCTTTTCTCTACAATAATTCAACATCCATTCCACTTATAAGCGGAATCGAGTTTCTTTATCTAAATGGAAGTTTCTGAAATTTGCCTGTCGATAATCAAGTCGCATCCGCTTTTCTTATTTAAACTCTTCTTCTTCGTCTTCACTTTCATACGCATCTCTTGAAGGATTGTACAACCGTTCAAGATCTGGCTCTTCTGCAAACTCTGTTGCATACCTCGTATTGTTGTTTGTTCCTCTATTCCCTTCACTCGAACCTACATCGGCCGTCTTGGAATTAAATAGCAATCCAAGACAGATGATACCGCTTATTCCTACTAACGTAAAAATAAACCTTGCAAAACCGGAATCAGTTCCACCAAAAATGCTTCCGACTAAATCATATCGAAATAAACCAACTAAGCCCCAGTTTATTGCACCAATAACAACTAAGGCTAATGCAATACGTCGCAATGTTTTCACGAAGTACTCCCCTTTCTTCAAAAGTGCAAATCAATAGCAAATTTTTTGTATGCTAATGATTCAGTCCTATTATTTGAAGAAAGAGGAAATTTTATAACCCGAAAACATTGATTGTTATATTATTACAAAAAAAGACACCCTTAAGGTGCCTTATACATTAAATCGAAAATGGATGACGTCTCCATCTTTCACAAGATATTCTTTTCCTTCAAGTCTAACCTTTCCGGCTTCACGGGCTGCTGTCATCGACCCTGCTGTGAGTAAGTCATCATAAGAAACGGTTTCGGCACGAATAAATCCTTTTTCAAAATCAGTATGGATAATTCCTGCACATTGCGGAGCCTTCATTCCTTTTTTAAATGTCCATGCACGAACTTCTTGGACGCCAGCTGTAAAATAAGTGGCTAACCCCAAGAGGTTATACGTAGCACGAATCAATTGATCGAGTCCTGACTCTTCAATCCCTAGCTCTTCTAAAAACATGGCTTTTTCATCGTCATCTAGTTCGGCAACTTCTTCTTCAATTTTTGCGCACACAACGATGACTTGGGAATTTTCTTTTTCTGCATATTCAAGAACTCTTTTTACATATTCATTGCCGGATGGATCTGCTACATCCTCGTCTCCAACATTTGCTGCATATAAAACTTGCTTACTTGTTAGTAAATGCAAACCTTTTACGATTTTCATTTGTTCTTCTGTAAATTCAATCGATCGTGCTGGTTGATCTGCTTCGAACGTTTCCTTCAACTTTGCCAATACTTCATACTCAAACATCGCATCTTTGTCTTTTTGTCTTGCCATTTTTTCTACACGGCCAATGCGCTTATCAACCGATTCTAAGTCGGCAAGGACTAGCTCCAAATTGATTGTTTCAATATCATCAATCGGATCGACTTTTCCCGATACGTGAGTTATATCATCGCTTGCAAAACAGCGAACAACATGCACTATAGCATCTACCTGACGGATATGGGATAGAAACTTATTCCCAAGTCCTTCACCTTTACTAGCTCCTTTTACAATCCCTGCAATATCAGTAAATTCAAAAGCAGTAGGAACGGTTTTTTTAGGCTGTACTAGTTCAGTTAATTTTTGAAGTCTATGATCAGGCACTTCTACGATTCCAACATTCGGATCTATTGTACAAAACGGATAGTTGGCAGCTTCTGCCCCCGCTTTAGTAATTGCATTAAATAATGTAGATTTACCTACATTGGGCAACCCTACAATTCCTGCTGTAAGAGCCATTTTGGTCACTCCTCTTCCGGGTTATTTCCTTTATTAACACGTTTTTTCTCCTTCACAATTATAGTGATTATATTAAGAAAAAACAACTTAACTTTACCTTTAACGATAAATATTGCGCTGAATCCTAAAATTTTCAGATAATATTACATTTAAAAAGCATGAGAGTTATTCCTCATGCTTCTCTAATATTTTTTTTATTTTTCTTGCAAACTCTCTCCGCGGCAACATAACACTGTGGCCACAGCCTTCACATTTAATGCGAATATCCATCCCCATGCGAATGATCTTCCAACGGTTTGTCCCACATGGGTGCTGTTTTTTCATTTCTACTATGTCATTAAGATTAAATTCTTTTTTTTCCAAAGTTCATTCCTCCTGAAGATTCCATCATATTCTCCACGATTCACTTTTTCTAAAATCATTTTACCAATAAAATGTTGATTTTCATAGGCAGTTATTGGATTTTACAATTTCTTATGTATAGAAATGAAAATTCCTCCGTATAATGGGTAAAGAAAAGAAAAGCGGAAGGCGATGTGAATTCTTTTCATTCGAAGGAAAGGAGCGATAATAGATGAAATCACAACCGCTGTTTAATCCTCTTGATATATTTGATGTTAGTATTAAATTTGACGATCCAACATCTTTAAAGAAAATTTCTAGCGGTATTATCGATCTACTCCCCTTCGGATTTAAAAGAGAAATTGTCATTGTATGTATTGGAACGGATCGATCGACTGGAGATTCGCTTGGACCACTTGTTGGCACTTTTCTTAAAGAAACAGGATTAGAAAGCTTCCACTTATATGGAACGTTAGAGGATCCCGTTCATGCCGTAAATTTGAATGAAAAAATGGAAATGATTCGTCAAAAGCATTTCCGCCCCTTTATTATTGGCATTGATGCGTGTCTTGGAAGACTAAAAAACATAGGCATGATAAAAGTCGGGTCAGGACCTGTAAAACCTGGTGCAGGAGTGAAGAAGGAATTGCCTGCAGTTGGAGACATGCATATAACCGGTATTGTAAACGTTAGTGGACATATGGAGTTTTTTGTTTTACAGAACACTCGGCTTAATCTCGTAATGAAAATGGCAAAACAAATGGCAGCTGGGATTATGGATGCTGATACAATCTATACGAATAAAGAAGCAAGCCTGCAATTAGAATGGGATATGAATACAGAAATGATATGAGAAAAGCGGAAGGCGCCTGCAGCTAGACACTAATGGTCTTTACTTAAAAATACGGACTTATATAAAAGTTAAGAATTTCTTTATTTGATTTTAAAAAAAGAGGCAATTGCCTCTTTTTTATATGATGTATTGATTATAAATAAAGATACTACTTACTATCAATGCAGCAACTAAAATACCTGGTAATAAATTTGCCACTCTGATTTTAATGATTCCAGATAAGTTCAGGCCAATTGCAAAAATCATGATGCCGCCTGTAGCGGTTATTTCATTGATAAACATGTCCATCAATTCAGTTGGGACAAGCCTGTCTATTTGAGTTGCAAATAACGCGATTAGACCTTGGTAAAGTACAACTGGAATAAAAGAAAGAATCACACCGATTCCAAGTGTTGTTGTTAAAATCAATGCTGTAAACCCGTCGATTACCGCTTTTGTATAAAGAACTTGATGGTCTCCTCTTATCCCGCTATCCAAGGCTCCAATGATCGCCATAGCGCCAATTACGAATATTAATGTCGCCGTAACAAACCCTTGAGAAATATTTCCTTTATTTGATGAACCCAGCTTTCTTTCTATCCATAAGCCTAATGAATTTAGTTTATCATCAAGCTGCCACCATTCACCAAGTACCGCCCCAATGACAATACTCAAAATAACAATCAAGAAATTTCCACTTTTGAAACCCATTTGCAGACCTAAAACCATGACGACCAAACTTATACCATGCATGACAGTTGATTTCATTTTCTCAGGAATTCTGCTTAAAAACCTACCTATTAAAGATCCTACAATTATACAAATTCCATTAACTAACGTACCTAATAGCACCATAATTTCACCTTTTTTATAAGAAATGCGCAAGCGCCTTGCTCATCGACGTACAGGCCCACAGGATGTGGTCGACGTCGCCACAGGACGTGGCGTTTTTTAGTCGACGTTCCTTCTTTGCCCTTCGACTGAGATAAAGGAAACACGATGAGCCTATTAGGCGAGTCGATGTTGACCTATCGTAGGGAGAAGGTCAGGAAGTTTGCTAGTCGATAGGCGCTGGAGCTGAACAACACAAGCCTAAATTTAAACATAAGACTTTAACAAACATATACTTTTTTATTAGCTAAAAAAATAAGTGCCCTATAAAGGGCACTACCTTTATTCAGTTTGATCAAGTATTTCAAGAATTCTTTCCAAGTCTTCTTGGGTTAAAAATTCTATTTCGATCTTCCCTTTTTTCTTCGATTGTTTTATCGTAACGGTAGTTCCAAATTTTTCTCTTAAATTATTTTCTCTTTCCATAATGAATATATCTTTTTTAGGCTTTTTCTTTTTTGTTTCACGTGGAACATTTTCATTTATCTGCTGAACTAGATGTTCAAGTTGTCTAACGTTTAAGCCTTCTTTTACAGTCCGTTCAGCAACAGCTTGTATTTTTTCTTTTTGCTTAAGTCCTAAAAGCGTTCGCCCATGACCCATAGATAATTTGCCGTCTGTTATATATTGTTGAATGTTTTTGGGAAGAGTCAGTAATCTAACATGGTTCGCAATATGCGGTCTGCTTTTCCCTAGTCTTTTGGATAATTCTTCTTGAGTGATATTAAGTTTTTCCATCAGTGTATGGTAGGCAGTCGCCTCTTCTATTGGAGTCAAGTCTTCGCGTTGAAGGTTTTCCAATACGGCTAATTCCATCATTTGCTGATCGGTCAATTCACGTATCACAGCAGGGATTGTGCTTAATTTCGCTGCTTTTGAGGCGCGGTATCTGCGCTCCCCTACAACAATTTCATAACCTTTAATGTTTTTTCTAACGATGATTGGTTGTAAGATACCGTGTTGAAGTATAGATTCTTTTAATTCCTGAATAGCTTCTTCAGAAAATACTCGTCTAGGTTGGTATGGATTTGGTTTGATTTCTTTTAAATCAATTTCCCGTACCGCTTCATCATTATTTATTTCCATATTTGCAAATAAAGCAATCCCTTTTTTCCCGAGACCTTGTTTAGCCATTTTCAGCCACTTCCTTTGCAAGATCTAAATATACTTCAGCCCCCCGAGATTTTGAATCATATACAATGATCGGTTCCCCATGACTCGGAGCTTCACTAAGTCGAATATTCCTAGGTATGATCGTTTGATATACTTTATTTTGAAAATATTTTTTTACTTCTTGAATGACTTGAATGCCTAGATTTGTTCTTGCATCCAACATTGTTAACAAGACACCCTCGATCATTAATTCGTGATTTAAATGTTTTTGGACTAATCGAACTGTATTTAACAATTGGCTTAACCCTTCGAGTGCATAATATTCGCATTGGACCGGTATTAAAACTGAGTCTGAAGCAGTCAATGCGTTAATTGTAAGTAAGCCAAGTGATGGCGGGCAGTCGATTAATATATAGTCAAAATCATCTTTTACTTGATCTAAGGCTCTTTTTAAACGAACTTCTCTTGAAATGGTTGGAACTAATTCTATTTCCGCCCCTGCTAACTGTATCGTAGCAGGAACTGCAAACATATTATCTACACCTGTTTGCATAATTACGTCCTTTATATCCACGTCATCTACGAGTATATCGTAAATACATTGGTGGACATCTCCTTTATCAATCCCGGCGCCACTAGTAGCGTTTCCTTGGGGATCAATATCGATTAGCAATACTTTTTTTCCGATATATGCTAAACATGCCCCCAGATTGACAGAGGTGGTCGTTTTCCCGACGCCCCCTTTTTGGTTGGCTATGGAAATAATCTTTCCCAACGATGTCACCTACCCTAATATTTCTAAAATAGCAATCATGTATTCTATTTTATCAAATATTCGTCATGAATTACTCTTTCAAATAAAAAAAGTTTATTAAAATAGAAAAAAAATGTTGATTCATTCTTATTGTTGCTGTTTTCAAAGTAAATATCAAGATGTTGGAGAAGTTTGCCGTTGAAAAAAACGTATTTTATGAAAAGAGTAACGATTTTTGCAGGTATTTTATGCCTTCTTCAAGAAATTTAAATAACTATTAGGGAGGCAATAGAAAATGGATTATCTGAAAAATCCAATGGCTCGATATGTACCCAAACATTTTGAAGTAGAGCAACTATGTGAACTGTATGCAATTGGAGATTTAGTTAATATTGATGAAGAATTAGGTGGCCTATTTAATGTAAACCTGAAAATAACTACTACTTCAGGGCAATATGTCATTCGGATCCATTCAGGATTAAGCAGTAAAAATCATCTAAATGCGGAAAAAGTTAAATTGGAAAAATTATTGGAACACGAAATTCCCGTTTTAATTCCATTATACACGAAAGAAGGCTATTATTTTTCAAAGCTACATAATCGATTTGTTCAGTTAACATATTTTGTTCAAGGATACTCATTTAACTTCTCAATCGAGCAAGTTTACAATATGGGAAAGTTACTTAAAAGATTTCACGACGCACTAATGGATGCAAAAGAGATTCCTCTCCCCTTTTGGTCAAACTATCCATCAAATGACGTATTAAAAGAAGGTTTACAACGATTAAAAGAAAATCAAAAAGAACTACATAAAGAAACTGATGTAAAAGAAGTTGAAAGACTTTACTTTAAAGTAATGGAACAATGGATAGGAAATGATAGATATTTAACAAAATCGGTTATTCATGGAGATTGGCATCCATGGAACGTTTTATTTAATAGAAATGATGAAATAAAATATATCCTCGATTTTGATTTTATGCAAAAAGGCGAATGCATTCATGATATGGCATATTTTCTATGGGCTATTAGGAATGAAGAAAATACGGAAGAATTAGGGAGGCATTTTTTGAGAGGATATGGCTCATTATCTATTAAAGAAGTTGAACTCTTGCCACTTGCAATAGCTCGTGCAAGTTTATTCTTTTTATGCACTTCCTCTTTTGTAGCAAATCCCGCTCATGAGCTAAATAAACAAATAATTGAGCAAAAACCTTATATTGAATGGTTACTTTCTCCCGATGGAAAAATGAGAATAAAAGCCTTAGCCACTTAAAAACTAAAACAAAAAGAGGAGCGATTTTAGTATGCTTCCATAAAATTAACTCCTCTATTTCTATTATGATTTTTTCTTCGGTATTTTAATCGTAAATTGGTAGTATTCTTCAAACTCTTCTTCTTCCGAATCTAGTGTAATGCCACTATCAGACACCATAGAAAGAGATTGACGGATTGTATTGACTGCAATTCTCATATCTTTGCTGATTGCTCGGCGTTTGCTCTTCGGTTTTTCCACAACGGTAAGAAGTTTTACGACTTGTTCCTCGGCCTGTTTGACATTTAAGCCCTTTTCAATAATAAGATTCATTACTTGAATTTGCTTTTCAGGATCTTTTAAAGGAATCAGAGCTCTAGCATGTCGTTCTGTAATTTTCTTTTGCAATATTGCCTCTTGGATTTCTTCCGGCAATTTTAATAGTCGGAGTTTATTGGCAACCGTTGATTGGCCTTTTCCTAGACGCTGTGCCAACGCTTCCTGGGTTAAATTATGCATTTCCAACAGTTTTCCATAAGCCATTGCTTCTTCAATCGGCGTTAGTTCTTCTCTTTGAAGATTTTCAATTAACGCTATGGAAGCTGTTTCTGTATCGCTTAAATTTTTGATAATGGCAGGAACTTCATCCCATCCGAGAAGCTGGATTGCCCGGAACCTGCGTTCCCCAGCTATAATTTCGTATTGGTTTTCATCCGATTCCCTTACTACAATTGGTTGGATGATTCCATGTGTATGAATCGTTCTAGCCAATTCTTCAATTTTCGTTTCATCAAATATCGTTCTTGGTTGGAATCGATTTGGAATAATATGAGACACTGGAATTTTCTTTATTTCATCCCGCTCATCCACCATCTCTTTTTCTATTGGTAATTCCTTCTCACCCAAGCCAAATAATCGAGAGAAAGGATGCTTCATCCTTCGACACCACCTTAATAGAAACTCCCATTAGGAAAACACAATATTATATATATTATATATGACTTCCTATCATCATTCTATTTTTATTTGCAAATTCCTGCCAAACAGATGTCCTATTCCAGTGGAAGTTTATTTGGAGTTCCGGGTTTTCTAGGATATTTATTCGGCGTTTTTTTGTTTTTAGAAATAACAATAATATTGCGGTTGCTTTCCTCAATCGGCAATGTAAAAGAATGAACAGTGGAAAGCTTGCCTCCTAATTGTTTTAAAGCACGATCTGCCGCTTTTAATTCTTCCTCGGCATTGGCCGCTTTCATCGCGACAAATTGTCCTCCTTCTTTCACAAGCGGAAGGCATAATTCGCTGAGAACAGACATCCTGGCTACTGCCCTTGCAGTGACAATATCAAATTGCTCTCGAAATTCAGGCTTACGAGCAAATGTTTCAGCGCGATCATGATAAAAATGTGTATTTTTTAAGCCTAATTCACTTGATAAATGTTCAAGAAAAGTTATGCGTTTGTTTAATGAATCTACGATAGAGAGGTCGATCTCTGGAAAACAAATTTTTATCGGAATACTAGGAAAGCCTGCTCCAGCCCCAACGTCGCACATTTTTACCGGCTTTGTAAAATCGATATAAAAAGTAGCAGTTACGGAATCAAAGAAGTGTTTTAAATATACTTCTTCTTTATCCGTAATGGCGGTCAAATTCATTTTTTCATTCCATTCAACAAGCAGCTCGTAATAGCGCTCAAACATACTAAGCTGATTGGAATTTAATTGGATTCCTTTTTCTCCTAGCATGTTTGTAAATTGTTCAATGTTCATTTTCGTTCATTCCTATTCTTGTTTGTACGCCTTACAAACAGGCGCTATATGTAAAATAAGCTCCAACCAGGAAGTTAAAAAACGACTTCTAGGTTGGAGAGTTTCTTGATCAAAGACTTCTGTCTAGCAATGCTGGCGCTATGATGGCCTTTCTTCTATTCACCTGAAACTTTAGCAATTTTTCCATGCTCTATATATACAAGTAAGATAGAAATATCCGCAGGGTTTACTCCTGAAATACGAGATGCTTGAGCAATCGACAATGGACGGACTTTATTAAGCTTTTGACGAGCTTCGGTCGCAATTCCATTAATCGCGTCATAGTCGATGTTTTCTGGGATTTTTTTGTCTTCTAGTTTTTTCAGTTTTTCAACTTGCTGAAGTGATTTTTCAATATAGCCTTCATATTTGATTTGGATTTCAACTTGCTCAATGACTTCTTTTGGCAACTCTTGTTCAGGAGGTGTCAATTCAATGATTTGAGCATATGACATTTCTGGACGCTTTAATAGATCAGATGCTCGGATACCGTCCTTCAATGGACTTCCGCCTGAATTGATGATCATTTCTTGTGTTTTTTCATTTGGCTTTAAAATAACAGAGCGAAGTCTGTTAATTTCAGCCTCTATCGCCGCTTTTTTATTTAAATACTTCTCATATCTTTCATCTGAAATAAGCCCGATTTCATGGCCGATTTCTGTTAAACGCAAATCTGCATTATCGTGACGCAATAGAAGACGATATTCTGCACGGGAAGTAAGAAGGCGATATGGTTCATTCGTTCCTTTCGTCACGAGATCATCAATGAGAACGCCGATATAACCGTCAGAGCGGCTTAAAATGACTTCCTCTTTACCTAAAATTTTTCTAGCAGCATTAATTCCCGCCATGATTCCTTGTGCAGACGCTTCTTCATAGCCGGACGTACCGTTAATTTGTCCAGCTGTATACAAATTCTTTATTTTTTTCGTTTCAAGTGTCGGCCAAAGTTGAGTTGGAATGATAGCATCATATTCAATCGCATATCCAGGACGCATCATTTTTGCATTTTCCAAACCAGGGACTGTCGCGATGATTTGGTGCTGAACTTCTTCTGGCAAACTCGTTGAAAGTCCTTGCACATATACTTCATTCGTATTTCGTCCTTCTGGTTCAAGGAAGATTTGATGTCTTGGCTTATCATTAAAGCGGACAACTTTATCTTCAATAGAAGGGCAATAACGAGCTCCTGTTCCTTTTACCATACCGGAAAACATTGGCGCACGATGTAAGTTTTCATCGATGAGCTGATGAGTGCGCAAGTTTGTATACGTGAGCCAGCATGGAAGCTGATCCGTAATAAACTTCGTTGTTTCATAACTGAAAGCTCGCGGTTCTTCGTCACCCGGTTGAATTTCAGTTTTGCTGTAATCAATTGTATTTCCGTTAATACGAGGTGGAGTACCTGTTTTAAACCGTTCCATCTCAAATCCTAGTTCTTCAAGATGCTCAGAAAGCTTAATAGATGGTTGTTGATTATTAGGACCGCTGGAATATTTTAATTCCCCTAAAATAATTTCACCACGAAGGAATGTTCCTGTCGTAATAATGACGGCTTTTCCACGGAATATGGCACCTGTATGGGTAATAACACCTTTACATTCTCCATCTTCTACAATTAATTCATCGACCATACCTTGTAGAAGCGTTAAGTTTGGTTCGTTTTCCAAAGTATTTTTCATTTCATGTTGATATTGGAATTTGTCAGCTTGTGCACGCAATGCTTGAACGGCAGGGCCTTTTCCAGTGTTCAACATTCTCATTTGAATATATGTTTTATCGATATTTTTGGCCATTTCTCCGCCAAGTGCATCAATTTCTCTTACGACAACCCCTTTTGCAGGGCCACCAATCGATGGGTTACATGGCATGAACGCGACCATATCTAGATTTAGTGTCAACATCAACGTTTTGGCGCCCATTCTTGCAGCTGCCAGTCCCGCTTCACAGCCTGCATGTCCTGCACCAATGACGATCACATCGTATTTACCAGCTTTATATGTTGTTGTTTGCATTTTGTTTCACCATCCTTTTTAATTCAAAATATTTATTTACCTAGACAAAACTGTGAAAATAATTGATTGATTAAACTTTCTTGTACCGTATCTCCGATGATTTCCCCTAATAATTCCCACGTACGGGTTAGATCAATTTGAATAATATCGATCGGCGTTCCAAAATCAATTCCATTCAGTACTTCATTGATTGATTGCAGTGCTTGATTCAAAAGAGCGATATGACGGCTATTTGATACATACGTCATGTCACCCGCTTCAATCTGACCTTTAAAAAACATATCGGCAATCGCACGTTCCAAATCATCAATGCCTTCTTCCTCAAGGAGAGAGGTCGTTACGATTTGATGATGTTGAGCGATTTTACGTACTTCGTCCATATCAATTTTTCTCGGTAAATCCGTTTTATTGACGATGACGATGACGTCCATTCCTTCTGTAGCAGCAAATAATTGTTTATCCTCTTCAGTGAATTCATCAGCTGAGTTTAAGACGAGTAAAATTAAATCCGCTTTTTTCAGTACCTCTCGGGATCGTTCTACTCCGATTCTTTCAACGATATCCTCTGTTTCTCTTATCCCTGCTGTATCAACCAAACGCAATGGAACTCCGCGGACATTAACATATTCTTCAATGACATCCCTCGTAGTTCCCGGAATATCAGTCACAATTGCTTTATTTTCTTGAACAAGACTATTTAATAGCGACGATTTTCCAACGTTCGGACGGCCAATGATGACGGTCGATAATCCATCACGCAAGATTTTCCCTTGCTGAGCAGTTTGTAGCAGTTTCTCAAGCTCCTCTTTTATATAGGTTGCTTTTTCAACGAGAATTCGATGCGTCATTTCTTCCACATCATCATATTCTGGGTAATCGATATTTACCTCTACATGTGCAACAACTTCAAGGATTTCTTGACGAAGTTTTCCTATTAATTTGGATAGACGCCCTTCCATCTGTCCTAATGCTACATTCATCGCGCGGTCTGTTTTCGCTCGAATTAAGTCCATTACCGCTTCCGCCTGTGATAAATCGATACGTCCGTTCAAAAACGCCCGTTTCGTGAATTCACCAGGCTCCGCTAGTCTAGCTCCTGCATTTAAAGCAAGCTGAAGCACTCGGTTTACAGAAACAATGCCTCCGTGACAATTGATTTCCACAACATCTTCTCTCGTAAACGTTCGCGGTGCCCTCATCAAACTGACCATTACTTCCTCAGCAATTTCTTCGGATTTCGGATCGACTATTCTTCCATAATGAATCGTATGCGTTTCTACCTCTTTTAATTTTTTTCCGCTCGGACTTCGGAATAGTTGGTCGGCAATGGCCACCGCTTCATCCCCGCTTAGTCGTACAATGGCAATTGCTCCCTCACCCATCGGAGTCGATATTGCCGCAATCGTATCAAATTCCATCATAATCACCTCTTTCCATTTTTGACTTTATATATATTGATCGCTTTTACGCGAAAAAGAGTTTATCCCCAAAATAATAGAATAACAAAATTTTCGATTGTGGAAAAGTTATTTTTCCTCGGAAAATTATCCACAACTAAAATAGTCGCACTCTATATTTTAACTTATCCACATGTGAATAACAATATTTCGTGATTATTCAAGGTGAACATATTTGTTCATTTCCGCTGATTGCAAGAGTCCTTATAAACTTCAATAAAAAATCCGAATCATTTTCTCGATTCGGATTTTACGTATTATACTTTTTTCGTTTCAAATATTTCTTTTATAAATTCTCTTGAATGCAACAGTTCATTCCGTATATCATTCCATTGGCATTCTATTGAAATTCGCCCGCTGTAATTAGCCTGTTTTAAGCTTTCAGCGAAGCGATTGTATGGATAGTGACCTGTTCCTGGTGCTAATCGACCTGTATCGGCTACATGGATATGTTTAATATATTCTTTCGCCTCTACTATATTTTCAAGTGATTCTTTTTCCTTATCCATATGGTAAAAATCGGCTAATATTTTTATAGATGGCCTGTTAACCTTCTTCGCAAATTCTTCAGCCTCAATCACACTATTAAGGATATTGCTTTCTTTTTTGTTTAAAGGCTCAATGACTATCGTAATTCCTAGAAGTTCTGCATGGTCTGCAGCTAAGCTTAAAAATTGCAGAATTTGTTCTTCTGCTCGTTCACTGGAAAAACCTTCTGGAATGGAGCGCGCACTTCCGCTCCCAAATACAATTATTTCTGCTCCGATTTGATGCACTCTTTGTAAAGCTATTTCAACATAATGTTTAATTCGATTATGATCAACGGCCTCACCTACAATTTTCATATCTCCTGGTAGAAAGACATTGCAGGCCTCAACTGGAAGTGGACTGTCCTGAAATTTTTTAATGATCTCTGCAAATTCGCGGTCACTTTTTTCTGGCATAAGGGACACAACAGTACATTCAATAAAATCAAATCCTGCATCATGAACCATTTTTGCTTGATCAATGCCTAAACAGCATCCAAATTTCATTATGCCAGCTCCCCATATCTATTTTTTAAAAAACCTAAATAAATCTCCATATATAATTTTGTCAGAAAAATTTAGTTCGTTTTGAACTTGTATAAAATAGGGTGAGCATTTATTTCGTTTTACTTTTTTGCCCGATTCTTTGCCATAACAGGCCCCTTCAGTGTAAATATAATGATCTGTCGTAAATGTACCGTCCCTAAACACGACTAGACGATTCTTTTTGTTCGATAACAAACTCGTTCCAAAGGAAAAGGCTTGATCTTTTTCGTCTACTCCTAATAAATCAAAAATCGTCGCTCTTAAATCAATTTGCCCGCCAACTGTATCAATTACTTCACCTTTCATTCCAGGAATATGGATGAATAAAGGCACTTTTTGCAATTCAACTTGGTCTTTAACTGTAATTTCATGTCCAAGCACTTCGCTTAATGCATCATTATAGCTTTTGGAAATTCCGTAATGGTCCCCAAATAAGACAAAAATGGAGTTTTCATATAAATCCGTGTCTTTAATTTGATCAAAGAATGATTTAATGGCTTCATCTTCATACCGAACAGTCGTAAAATATCTGTTCACGACCCCTTGTTCCGTTTCAAGTTCAGGTATGAATTGATCTTCTGGGTTCAATAGAAACGGAAAATGGTTCGTCAAAGTTAAAAATTTCGCATAAAAAGGCTGTGGCAGCGACTTTAAATACGGCATCGACTGTTCAAAAAATGGAATATCCTTTAAGCCATAGTTAATCGAGTTTTCTTCATTTACATCGTAATCTTCCTTTGAGAAAAATCGGTCATATCCTAATGAATCATACATCGTCAATCGGTTCCAAAATTGTGAGTCGTTTCCGTGAAAAGAAGCAGAATAATACTCATATTTCTTTAGTATTTCGGGTGTCGCCAAGAATTCATTTTTCGGTTTTCTAACGAATACAGATCCGCCTGAAAGTGGATATAAGCTATTATCCAGTATAAACTCGGCATCAGATGTTTTTCCTTGTGCGGTTTGGTGATAAAAGTTAGGAAAATATAAGCTTTCCTCTTTCAATTTATTTAAAAACGGAGTTACTTCCTGATCCTTTATTTTTTTATCTATGACAAATGCTTGTGTGGACTCAAGGAAAATGACGATAACGTTTTTTCCATTAGCGATTCCGTGAAAATCAGAAGGTGTGGTTTTTTTATGTTTTTTTTCAAAGAAATGAGTAATTTCAGCAACTTCACTTTCATCCGCTAAAACGCTATTGACGGATGATTTTGAATATTGAAATATATCAAACACGTGGTAATAATATAGACCAAGAGATTTAACGATGAGTTCTTTATCATACGATTTATTCCAAAAATCCGAATTTAGCACCATACTAAAAAGTAAAGGAACTGTCACTAAAATTAAGAAGTGCCGCTTCTTGAAATTTTTCTTTAAGGGAAGATTGATCTCGACTGAATACTTTTTTCTCATAAAAAAAATAAGTAAAAGTAAGTCTAGGAACATCCAAACATCATAGTATTTTATTAGTTCAACGGTGCTTTGACTTAATCCACCTACATTTTGAAATTGGAGCAACACCGGCACAGTAATGAAATCAATATAAAATCGGTAATAAAGGACATTTCCGAACAAGATGCCTGTGAGCAATAAATCAATGACAAAAAAGGCCTTTGTTCTGGCAGATTTCCGAAAAAGAAAACCGATGCTGAGAAAAAAAGCGCAAGATGCAAGGGATGTTGAAGCCAACACAATCCCCTGTCCAATCGACTGGATATTAATATGAAACACCCATATGTATAAGGCACACATTTTAATCCATAGTGAAAAAACGGCTGCACTATAAATAAAAATCTCATTGTTTTCTTTTGATGTATGTATTGTAATAAATCTGCTTTTCATTTATGCCACTTCCGCTTATTTTATTTACCCTCATTCTACCACTATAACATTAGTAAAAAACACATAATTAACTCGTCATTATTTGCGACGTATGAGACTGATAAAAAGTTTCAAATTAGGGCAAAAAATAAAAAGCCGATCGAGAAGAATCGGCTTTTAGCGTTATGATATTGTTTTAGTTCTACTGAATAGATGGATGATACGATTAAATAAAGGTTCTATCAATCTTCTTTGTGAATAGACAAAGGCTGAGACAATAATAGCGATACATGCACCTGCCATTACATCAAGTGGGTAATGGACACCGATATAAATTCTAGATAGTGCCATAGCGAAAGACAGTATGATTAAGATGCTACCAATCTTCCTCTTTCTCCAAAACATAGCGAATGCCAACCCAAATGCACCAGCTGAGTGGTTGCTTGGGAATGAGGGATCCGAATCTGATGTAGTTGATAGCAGGGTTACGGCGTGATCTACAAATGGCCGCGGACGGAAATACATCATTTCTATTAGTTTATCGATTCCTAAGACAAAAATGGTTATTGTAAAGGCAAATAATACGATTTTTCGATTTTCAAATTTTTCCCCTGATTTGGAAAACCATAGCCAAACAAATACAAGTCCAAACAAATTTGGACCAAATTTAGAAAACAATATAACAATTTGGTCAAGAATATCATTTTTTCCAGCAAATTGATTAATGAGTTCAAACAAACGATAATCAAGATTCATATTTTTTCTCCTATATTTTAAAAATATTGTTGCGAGATGTTTTTTATAATAGCATTTAGTAGGTCATGAAATCTAGCTATTGTCTTTCAAAAATTTAGAAAGGCGTAAAATCTCAAGTAGTAAAATATTGAGACCAAGCCATACTCCTCCGAACACATATCCTGCCGCCACATCACTCGGCCATTCATTTTCAATATAAATTTGTGCACTGCCAGAAAAGAATAAGATTATTACTACTACAACCATTGCTCCTATACGGATCCAGTGATTGCGTAAATGAAGGACGAACAGGTATAAACAAAAACCATAGATGACAGTGGCTAGTAAAGTCTGTTCTCCTGGAAATGAAGATGACATTTTTGGCGCGATTTTCTGGAAAAGTGCCCTTAATCCTTCTTCATACACTTCTCCGCCTATTCCTGCGATAAATAGAAATACGATCTCATACAATCTCTCCCTGCCCCTCCATACAATCCAAAGGAAGGTTAGTGAGGCAATGCATATGAGAGTGGGATTTGAAATTGCCAATTCAAAAGCACTCACTGCAGAAATCCATTTTCCTTCAAAAATAGAATCGATAAGAAGGATGGTAATTTCATTAAAATCAGCAAATTCATTACCAAGAAAATCTTGTATTAACCCCATCATCAAACTGATCAAAGCAAGTGTAACAAACATAGAAAAGACGATGAAAAGTTTCGCCTTTCTTTTTCTTTTTTCCATCATATTTTTTATAAAGTATATCAGCCAAGATTTAATCTTTTGCTTATTTTTTCGATATACATAAATCATAATGAAAATCACTGCAGCTAATAACACGCCTATTATCAAGTACTTTTTAATTGAGGTATGGAATTGATCCCATTGCGGCCCTAATAATTTTCCAATCGAAATAAAAATAGCAGTCCAGACAAAGGCACCTGTATAAGCATAAATCATATAGACTTTGATAGGGAGTCTTGTAACACCTGAGAAATAACCGGTTATATGTCTGACGCCGGGAATAAAAAAGCCAAAAATCAACATCTTATTTCCATGATTAGTAAACCATTGTGATATGCGATTTAAACGATCGGGACCCATATGAAATCGATGTCCATGTTTTTCGATAAAAGGGTGTCCTAGTTTGTACCCTATTCCATAAGCAATCGTCATGCCAACACTACTTCCAAGAGCCGCTGCCAAAATACAAAGAACCCAATTCATATGACCTTGAAACACAAGATAACCTGCATAACTCATCAAAATTTCTCCCGGTATGGGCAGCGCAATCAATTCAAGCATCAAGGCGATGAAAAGGACGATATATCCGTATTGGTCTACATAGGATAGCATTGTTTCCATTTTTTCACCGCCTTCTAGCTGTATCTTCAGATCATGTTTTTATGAGTAGTTTGATGGTTACTTTTGTCCATTTTTCTTCAGAACTTTCCAAGTACACTTTTCCACCGAAATTCTCGACTAAACGTTTTGCAATGGAAAGTCCTAATCCACTTCCTCCGCTCTTACGGGTGCGTGCTTTATCTACCCGGTAAAAACGATTTAGGACAAACGGGAGATCTTGCTTCGGAATCCCAATACCGTAATCTTTAATTTCAATCAAGAAAAATTGATTTTCAACAGCTGTTTTTACCTCAATTAATTTATCCTTATAAGAAAATTTCACAGCATTATCCAATACGATGAGAAGAATTTGTTCTACATAACGGCTCGGCATTTCAATGAGGATATGTTCATCTGCATGCTGGTATGTTCTAATATCAAAATCACTATGAATTAATTTAAAGTTTTCTAAAACCCTATCTATCACTTCATTCGGATTAATGGCTTCATGTAGGATTGTATCTGCAGGATGTTCTTCAGCTTTTGAAAGTTCAAGGAGTTCAGCAACTAGATTAATTAGTCTATCCACTTCTCTTAAACTCAACCCGATTGATCTTTCTAATACTTTCGGATCTTCTTTTCCCCAGCGCTTAATCAACGATAGATGGCCATGAATAATCGTAAGCGGGGTTTTTAATTCATGCGACGCATCTTCGATAAATTGTTTTTGCTGATTGAAAGAACGCTCTACATCATCCATCAAATCATTGAACATCATGCCTAAGTCCGTTATTTCATCATGATGGGCTCCAATCGGAACTCTCTCCTGCAAACCGTTCCGCTTGATTTTTCTCATGGTATCAACCATATTATTGACTGGCTTGAGCAATTGATGGCTAAGCAGCCTTCCACCTAATAAACTTAACCCAATTGCTCCAATTCCTCCTGTAATCATCACGATTAAGAAGTATTTCATCAATTCATCCGATTTTTCTATACTGTGACCTATTTCAATGCTCCCTGAAAAATCGCTGTTTTTAAAAGGGCTCCTTAGTAGAAGTAATGGTTCATCATCGCTTTTTAATTCTATTAATTCAGCATGCTTCACATTTTTCGGAATAATATTATCTTCAGGGAAGTCTTCGGACGTTGTGAATAACACCTGTTCATTTTGATTTATAATCCGAATCATTTGCGATTCTTGATTAATCTTATCTAGGAAATCTTTTGCTCCTTCTAAATCAAAGTTATTTTGAGCGTGATTGGCTGCATTTAAATAAGCCAATACTTCATCCATTTTTGTTTGGATGGCTTCTTTTTCCTGATTTATTAGCCAGTGGTGGATAAAAAAATATTGAATGACATTAAAAGAAAAAAATAACAAAATCATTAGACATGCAGACCATAAAGTCAGTTTCCACTTTATACTAATTTCAGTTAATTTTCGTATGGATTGATTCATTCTCTCATCACATACCCTGTACCCCGTAATGTCTGGATATAGCTTTCTTTATCATGTATATCTATTTTATTGCGAAGATGTCTAACATAAACATCGACTACATTCGTTTCAACCATCGTGTCATAACCCCAAATTTTGTCCAATAACATGTCTCTCGTCAAAACGCGATTAATGTTTTTCATGAACATTAATAGGAGTTCATATTCCTTTTTAGTCAGTTCGATCATGTGACCATCTTTTTTTAACGTCCTGGAATACTGATCCAATTCCAAATCTTTAAAGGTTAAGGTAATAGTAGAAGAATCCATTAACATTTTTTCTTCACGCCGTAAAATAACCCGGATTCGTGCTAGCAATTCTTCTATGGCAAATGGCTTTGGCAAGTAATCATCCGCCCCACTATCTAAACCCAATACCCGGTCCATCACGCTATCCCTTGCCGTGAGCATGATAATAGGCGTTTCTTTACTACTTTTTAGCCTCCTACATACTTCTATTCCATTTAAGCGAGGCAACATTAAATCTAGCAATATGACATCGATATCTTTTTCTAATGCGATTTCAAGTCCGCTTCGCCCATCATAAGCAGTCAGCACTTCATAGCCTTCATGCTCCAATTCCAATTCGATAAATTCTGCCAAACTTTCTTCATCTTCGATTATTAATATTTTTTTCAAAGCTATGGCACCCTCTTTAAAGGATTTCAAAAATAGTATAACCTAACCATTGGTAAGTTGCCTTTTTAACATATGATTTCAGTGGCAATCAAAACAACTATCAAAAACAAGTCAATTTAATTATAAGAATCCCATCTACTAGATGGGATTCTTATTTAAGTGTAATTACACCATTTTTCACAAAAATTAGTCGTCGTTCTGTTCCCCGTCATTGTCATCGTCGTTTGTTTCGTTATCCGCTTTTTCTACTTTTAATACTTTTCCAGTCTTCGCATCGATTTTTACATCATTTTTTTGCCCTTGTTGATCTTTAATTTCAACCCCATAAACGATGACTCCATCTTCATCTTCAAGCTGCACGTCGGTTACTTCACCTTTTACTTCTGTTTGAGCAATAGATGAACTTTCTTCTTTCGTTATTTTAGCTTCTTTTTGCAATTGAGCTTGTTCATCGTCATCACTCACTTCACCATCGTTATCATCTTTTTCATTATCTGTTTCGGTTTTTAAGACTTTACCCGAATTTGCATCAATGACAACATCATGCTTTACACCATTCGTATCTGTTACTTCAATATCATACGTTAAGGTGCCATGTTCTTTTTCTACTTCCACGTCTGTTACTTTGCCGTTGATTTCTTTTAGGGCAATTTCTTTACTTTGCTCCTCTGTGATTTGAGTGGCATTTGCTGAAGTAGACGCTGACGCAGTTTTAATTAGTATGGATCCAACTGCTCCACTTCCGATAATAGTTAAAGCTAAAGCTGGGACTAAAATTTTCTTATTCAAATTCCTCACTCCTCATAGTTTTTTTTTCTACAAAATCGATAATAGACAACAAATATGAAATCACTCTGAATTGAAAATGAAATTTTTTTCATAAAGTACAAATGCTCAAGCGCCTGTTCAGCGACGTACAAACTTTTTAGGGTTCTTACGAGATAAAGGAAACACGATGAGCCTAAAAGGCGAATCGATGTTGACTTATCGTAGGAAGAAACCGAAAGTTTGCTAGGCGATAGGCGCTAGAGCTAGACGGGAACTACTTTCTTGAAAATTATCCACAGGGTTCCAATCTATAATTTCCTAGACAAAAAAACATCCCGAATTGAATGATTCGGAATGCCTTATTATCAACTATTAATTTATCTTCCTATCGGTTGTATCACTACGTAGCGATTTGGTTCTTCGCCTTCTGAAACAGTTTGGACTTTATTATTATCTGATAGTGCAGTATGAATAATTTTTCTTTCGTAATTTGGCATCGGTTCAAGAGAAACTGGCTTTTTGAGGTGCTGTGCTTTTGATGCAAGTCGTCCTGCCAGTTGGATTAGTGTTTCTTTGCGACGCTCACGATAATTTTCTGGGTTTAAAATAACCGTAATATAATGCTTGGAATTGCGGTTTGCAGCAAGCTGCGTTAAATATTGCAATGAGTTGATGGTTTGTCCTCTTTTTCCGATCAGAAGCCCCATCTTTTCTCCAGAAATATTGAAAATGACGTTTCTTTCATCTTCTTTTACTACTTCAATTTCCGATACGATATCCATATTTGACAAAACCGATTGCAAAAATTCCTTTGCCGTTTCAATAGCGTCAGGCTTGACCGTCACCTTCACGACAGCTGGCCTAGCGCCAAACAGTCCAAGCAGCCCCTTTTTCCCCTCATCTACTATAGTGATGTCCGCATGTTCTCTCGTTGTTTTAAGTTGAGCAAGTGCTGATTCTACTGCTTCTTCGACCGTTTGTCCTGTAGCAGTGATTTCTCTCACTTTTTAGCTCCCCCCGCTCCTTCTTTTGCTTTTACATTTTGCATGACTGGTGGTTTGATAAAATAGGTTTGTACAATCATAAAAATATTACCAACTACCCAATAAAGCGCTAATGCTGCTGGGAAGTTAATTGCAAAAATTAAAATCATTGCCGGCATTAAGTAAAGCATCATCGTCATTTGCGGATTTGCGTTTTCCATCCCTGACATCATAATTTTTTGCTGTAGGAAAGTTGTCAGACCTGCGACAATCGGCAAAATATAATATGGATCCGGTGCACCTAAATCAAACCAGAGAAAATCTCCCGCTTTTGCGATTCCTTCGGTTCTAATAATCGCTTGATAAAAACCTATCAAGATCGGCATTTGAACTAACAGTGGAAAACAACCTGCCAACGGATTGACATTATGCTTTTGGAAGAGCTGCATCGTTTCCTGTTGAAGCTGTTGCTGTGTTTTTGCATCTTTGGAGCTATATTTCTCTTTTAATTTTTGCATTTCCGGCTGGATTGCCTGCATCGCTTTTGAGTTTTTGGTTTGCTTAATCATAAGCGGCAAAATAGCTAAACGAATTAAGATCGTTACAATGATAATGGACAACCCATAGCTATTTCCAAACAAATGGGCGACTTCCGTCATTAACCAGGAGAGTGGATATACAATATATTTACTCCAAAAACCTGTACTTTCTGCTGTTATATAGTTTGGATTATCAATTGTTGAACAGCCAGCTGTTACCAACACGAGCAAAATCAATGCCGATAACAATAATATTCTTTTCTTCAAGCTCGTTATCCTCCCTGCTTTCTCAAAATCACATTAACGAATCGGTCTTTCGGCTATTTTAACATTTTTTTGCTAAGATAGTTTGCTTTAAACGTATATTTCAGCTTATATTTTCAAAAAAACATTACATGGATAGCTAGAGCGGCAGCACATTTTTTAATGGTTGGCTTTTTTTAAACATTTACCAAGCTTTAGAACGTGTTCGAGACTACTTTTCACTTCATGAAAATCCATTTCTGCTGTAGGTTTTCTAGCAATGATTACGTAATCTTTCCCATCATCCAATTGTTCTTGTAATTCATGAAACACTTGGCGTATGTACCGTTTAATTTGATTCCGTTTTACGGCATTTCCAATTTTTTTACTGACCGACAACCCAATTCTAAAATGTTCTTGATCCTCTTTTTTCAATATATATATAACAAATTGCCTGTTCGCAACGGATTTTCCCTTTTTAAAAACATCTTGAAAATCGTTATTTTTTTTGATCCTAAACGCTTTCTTCATACTTTCACCCGCATTATGGATTCTTTTTTTAGATCTCGGCATTTGCTTATAGCTTAAGACGCCTAAAGCTAGTCTAACCTCATCGTGTTTATCTCAGTCGAAGACCTTTTCTTCATCGACGTACAGGCGCTTTCACTTGTATTCTCACTAAAAAAAAGACCACTGAGACGTTTCAGTGGTCTACGCTGATAACACTTTTCTTCCTTTGCGACGACGTGCAGCCAATACTCTGCGGCCATTTTTTGTACTCATGCGCGCACGGAATCCGTGTACTTTGCTTCTTTTACGTTTATTTGGTTGAAATGTTCTTTTCATGTATGACACCTCCCCGAGGGTAAGAAAAAATTTCAATATTAGACATACTAGATAATTATAGAGAGACGAAAAGACGATGTCAAGTGGTTTTATTATATCAAACTTATCCCCTGCTCAGATTCTACTAGAACTTTTCCACTGTGAATAACTTTTTCCGTTATTTTTTTATCCACAGCATATATCGACAAGTTTTTCACAAATTAAGGACCTGTGGGTAATTTTTTTCCATAGCTTATTAGTGTTGTGGATAATTTCTGTAATGCATTGCTAATCATGCTTTTATTTGATATGATTATTGTGTTTTCATTATGAATAATATTTATTCCCCAAATCATTATCCACAGATTGTGAATATCATGTGGATAAATTATTCAGTGGGTTTGGATAAACTTGTCCACAATCGGTGGATGATGTCGAAATCTGCTTTTCTACCTTATTATATAGTTTTCCACATTCATAGATTTGTATATTTATAAAATTCATGTAGGAAAACGAAAAACAGTTATAGTACAGCTGCGATTAATTGTAAAGGAGGTTAAATATTGGATAACATAGCTGATCTTTGGGCCCAAGTCCTGATGAATATTAAACAAAAGGTCAGTAAGCCTAGTTTTGATACTTGGCTCAAATCAACGGAAGCTTTTGCGATAAAAGGAGATACGATTACGATAAGTGCTCCTAACGAATTTGCAAGAGACTGGCTTGAAGGACAATATTCTCAGTTGATATCTGGAGTTTTATACGAGATTATCGGTGAAGAATTAAATGTTAAATTTATCATTCCTCCTGATCAAGAAGAGGAAAAAAAGGACGTTGTAAGCGAACCGCCCAAAAAGAGAGAAGAACCGGCAGAATATCAAAACATGCTAAATGCAAAAAATACGTTTGATACGTTCGTTATCGGATCCGGTAACCGCTTCGCACATGCTGCATCTCTCGCAGTAGCAGAAGCACCTGCAAATGCCTACAATCCTCTCTTTATTTATGGTGGAGTGGGAATGGGAAAAACTCATTTAATGCATGCAATTGGTCATTACGTACTTGAACATAATCCTGCAGCAAAAGTTGTTTATCTATCATCTGAAAAATTCACGAATGAATTCATCAATTCGATTCGTGATAATAAAGCGGAGGAGTTTCGAAATAAGTACCGTAGTGTCGATGTATTGCTTATTGATGATATTCAATTTTTAGCGGGAAAAGAATCAACACAAGAGGAATTTTTCCATACTTTTAATACTCTTCATCAAGAAAGTAAGCAAATCATTATAGCAAGTGATCGTCCTCCAAAAGAAATTCCCACACTTGAAGACCGTTTGAGATCACGATTTGAATGGGGACTTATAACTGACATTACACCTCCAGACTTAGAAACACGCATCGCCATTTTACGTAAAAAGGCGAAAGCGGATGGACTGGATATTCCGAATGAAGTCATGCTTTATATTGCTAATCAAATAGATTCGAATATTAGAGAACTAGAGGGCGCTCTTATCAGAGTTGTAGCTTATTCCTCCCTCATTAATAAAGATATTAATGCAGATCTAGCTGCAGAAGCATTAAAAAATATCATTCCAAGTTCAAAACCGAAAGTTGTTACCATCCTCGATATCCAAAAAGCGGTTGGCGCTGAATACAACGTAAAGCTGGATGACTTTAAAGCTAAAAAGCGAACAAAATCGATTGCATTCCCTCGTCAGATCGCAATGTTTCTATCACGAGAAATGACGGATTTCTCACTTCCGAAAATAGGCGAAGAATTTGGTGGGCGTGATCATACAACGGTCATTCACGCTCATGAGAAAATATCGAAGCTATTGGAAACTGATCAAGACTTGAAAAGCACAATAGAAGACATTCGTGATTCTCTTAAAAATTTCTAATGGGGATTTTGTGTATAAGTTGCACATACTCATGCACAGCATGTCCACATGTGGATAGTTTGTAATTTCAAGTCATACACAGAGTTATCCACATATTCACAAGCACTATTACTATTACTACGATTTTTTTTATAAAAAATAATAATATATGCAGTAAAGTTTAAATTTGAAAAATGGGGGAATAAGCATGAAATTTGTTATTCAGCGAAATCGCCTTATTGATAGTGTTCAAGATGTAATGAAGGCCGTATCATCCAGAACAACGATTCCGATATTAACAGGTATTAAAATTGTCGCTTCGAACGAAGGAATTACACTAACAGGTAGTGATTCCGATATTTCTATCGAATCTTTTATCCCAAAAGAGGAAGATGGAGATGAAATTGTTGAAATCAAAGAAACGGGCGGCATCGTATTAAACGCTAAGTTTTTTGGTGAAATTGTTCGGAAGCTGCCAATGGATTTTGTTGAATTTGAAGTGCAAAACCATCTTCAAACAATTATTAGATCAGGAAAAGCGGAGTTTAATCTGAACGGATTGGATCCAGATGAATACCCGCATCTGCCACAAATATCTGAGGATAAAGTTTTTTCGATTCCGACTGATTTATTGAAATCAATCATTCGCCAAACTGTTTTTGCAGTGTCCACCTCAGAAACACGCCCAATCTTGACAGGTGTAAACTGGCATATTGAAAATGGGAAACTAACTTGCACGGCTACCGATAGTCATAGGCTAGCAATGCGCACAGCTCCAATTGAAATCGATCCAAGTGAAACATATAACGCGGTTATACCAGGAAAAAGTTTAATTGAGTTAAGCAAAATTTTGGATGACTCCAATACTCCAGTTGAAATCGTCATGACTGAAAGTCAATTTCTGTTTAAATCAAAAAATCTATTATTCTTCTCGCGTCGTTTAGAAGGTAATTACCCTGATACATCTAGACTTATTCCGACAGACAGCAAAACAGAACTCGTACTGCAGGCAAAAGATTTTCTTCATGCAATCGACCGTGCTTCACTGTTAGCCAGAGGAGAAAGAAATAATGTTGTAAAACTAGTCACTTTAGATGAAAAAGCAATTGAAATTTCTTCGACAACTCCTGAAATCGGAAATGTAGTAGAACAAATCCAAAGCGAATCAATGAGCGGAGAAGAATTAAAAATATCCTTCAGTGCGAAATACATGATGGATGCCCTAAGAGCCCTAGAAGGCACAGAAGTTGTCATCCATTTTACCGGAGCCATGAGACCATTTATCATTCGCTCCGTTGATGACGATTCGATTTTGCAGCTGATTTTACCAGTGAGAACTTTTTAATTAAGAAAAAGTTAATCTAAAAAATACCCAATAACTTAATGCCACAGAGTTGATTGCAGCGGAAGGCGCGAAGACTCCTACGGGAATACGGGGTAATGGAGACCCCACAGGGGGCTCGAGGTCAAATAACCTGAGTCAATAAAAGTCAAAGAGCGACTTTTTTGCCTCAGAACATTTGCTTGTCGGAGGCCCGCAGGATGCGGGTCAGGAAGGCGTTGCAACAGGACGTTGCGCCCTTAGCCTTCCTTCTTTTGATCAAGCCTTCCGCTTTTCGATGCTCGCGGAAAGCGAGTGCCAGAAGCAAAAATCAACGGTAAAGTTTAAGAAATCCTGCCCAAGAAAAAGGCGGGATTTTTAAATTATTCTCATTGTTTTCATGGATTTCCGCATTTTTTTGTAATGAACCTCAATCTTTAGTAAAATAAAGAAAGGAACTTTTTCATGAAAAGAGTGAGAACGTGGATAATAAAATTAAAATAGACACGGATACGATTACACTTGGTCAGTTTTTAAAACTTGCTGACGTCATTTCATCTGGAGGAATGGCGAAGTGGTTTCTAAGCGAACACGAGGTGTTTATTAATGGTGAACAGGATCAAAGGAGAGGCCGAAAACTTATGGTCAATGATAAAATTGACATAAAAGGAATCGGCACCTTTGTTATTGTCCGCTAAAGGATGTTGACTTCATGTATATTGAAGAGCTGGAGTTGAAAGATTATCGAAACTATCATGAGTTGAATGTATCCTTTGAAAACAATGTAAACGTCATATTAGGCGAAAATGCTCAAGGGAAAACAAATGTGATGGAATCGATTTTTGTTTTAGGGATGGCCAAATCGCATAGAACGTCCAATGATAAAGATTTAATCCGCTGGGACTCAGAATATGCTAAAATAAAGGGTAGACTGCAAAAAATAAATGGATCCGTACCATTGGAGCTCATTATTTCAAAAAAGGGTAAAAAAGCAAAATTCAATCATATTGAGCAGCAAAAATTAAGCCAATATGTAGGAAATATGAATGTCGTCATGTTTGCGCCTGAAGATCTCCATCTTGTAAAAGGGAGCCCTCAAGTAAGGCGTCGTTTTATTGATATGGAAATCGGCCAAGTATCGCCTGTGTATTTGTACGATATGAGCCAATTCCAAAAAATATTGCAGCAGAGAAATAATTATTTAAAACAGCTGCAAATCAAGAAACAAAATGACTTTACTTTTCTTGAAGTTCTTACGGAACAATATATCGAAGTAGCTGTAAGAGTCATTAAGAAGAGATTTGAATTTATCCAAATGTTGGAAGAATGGGCGAAACCGATTCATTCCGGAATTTCACGAGGCTTAGAGACACTTTCAATTCAATATAAGCCGTCGATTGAGGTATCGGAAGACACGGATTGGTCCAAAATGGTAACAATGTTTGAAGAAAAATTATATTCACTCAAGCAAAGGGAAATTGATCGCGGGGTAAGTTTGATTGGCCCGCATCGTGATGAAATTATATTTTTTGTCAATGGCAGGGATGTGCAAACGTTCGGTTCACAAGGACAGCAGCGAACAACCGCATTATCCGTTAAATTGGCTGAAATAGATTTAATATATTCAGAAATTAATGAATATCCAATTTTACTGCTGGACGATGTCTTATCTGAACTTGATGATTATCGACAGTCGCATTTATTAAATACGATTAAAGGTAAAATCCAAACGTTTGTCACGACAACAACGGTCGATGGAATTGACCATCAAACACTTAGAGAAGCTACGACCTTCCATGTGAAAAGTGGAGTGATGGAAAGAGTGAAATGAGGTGAAGGGATGTATATCCACGTAGGGGAAGATGTGATGGTTCGCTCAAGCGAAATCATTGCTATCCTTGAAAAAGATACGGTCCATTCTTCGGAGGATATTAAACAGTATTTATCAGAACATCAAGATGCTGTTGTTCATTTAGCGAATGGAAACTTTAAATCGATGATCATTACGAAGCCTCATGTTTACTTATCTCCGATTGCTCCGGGAACATTAAAAAAACGTTTATTGAAATCGGGAAGCGATGTAGAAATAGATGATTGAAAGAGCGGGTGAGTTTTATGACAATGGATCAAAAAGATATTCAAGGACAATCATATGATGAAAATCAAATACAGGTGCTTGAAGGCTTGGAAGCAGTTCGAAAACGGCCTGGAATGTATATTGGCTCAACCAGCTCAAAAGGACTTCACCACCTTGTATGGGAAATAGTCGATAATAGTATCGATGAAGCGCTAGCGGGATATTGTGATGAAATCAATATCGCAATTGAAAAAGATAACAGTATTACGGTTAAGGATAATGGGCGCGGAATTCCAGTTGGGATACAGGAAAAAATGGGACGGCCTGCGGTTGAAGTTATTTTGACTGTCCTTCACGCTGGTGGGAAATTCGGTGGCGGCGGATATAAAGTATCGGGCGGGCTCCATGGCGTTGGTGCTTCAGTTGTAAACGCCCTTTCGACCGAATTGGAAGTATATGTCCATTTAAACGGACAAATTCACTACCAAAAATATGAGCGTGGTGTTCCATGCTTTGATTTAAAAGTTATTGGTGAAACGGATTATACAGGAACGATTATTCATTTTAAACCGGACCCAGAAATTTTCACTGAAACGACTGAGTATGATTTTGATACGCTTGCAACACGTATTCGCGAGCTTGCCTTTTTAAATAAAGGTCTCAAACTCACGATTGAAGATAAACGCGGAGAACAAGCAAAAATTAGCGAGTTTCATTATGAGGGCGGAATTAAGTCATATGTTGAGCATTTGAATCAATCGAAAGAAGTTCTGCATGAGGAACCAGTCTATATTGAAGGTGAACGAGATGGGATTGAAGTAGAGGTCGCCCTTCAATATAACGATGGCTATGCTAGTAATTTGTACTCTTTCGCCAATAATATTCATACGTATGAAGGCGGTACACATGAAGCAGGATTTAAAACCGCGTTAACAAGGGTCATTAACGATTACGCGCGAAGAAGCAATATTTTTAAAGATAATGACAGTAATCTTTCTGGTGAAGATGTACGAGAAGGATTGACTGCCATTGTTTCCATTAAACACCCAGATCCACAATTTGAAGGGCAAACAAAAACAAAACTTGGAAATTCTGAAGCTCGCACGATCACTGACTCTTTATTCTCCGAGTATTTTGAAAAGACATTGCTGGAGAATCCAGTGCTTGCCCGTAAAATTGTCGATAAAGGTTTAATGGCGGCTCGGGCTCGAATGGCAGCAAAGAAAGCTCGTGAATTAACTCGTAGAAAAAGTGCACTTGAAATCTCAAGTTTACCTGGAAAGTTGGCCGATTGTTCCTCTCGAGATCCACAAATTAGCGAATTATTTGTCGTTGAGGGTGATTCCGCTGGTGGTTCCGCTAAGCAAGGACGTGATCGGCATTTCCAAGCGATTTTGCCTTTAAGAGGTAAAATCCTGAATGTTGAAAAAGCGCGTCTTGATAAAATCCTATCTAATAATGAGATAAGAACGATTATCACAGCTCTTGGAACAGGTATTGGAGAAGATTTTGATATCGCAAAAGCACGTTATCATAAAATGGTGATCATGACTGATGCCGATGTGGATGGAGCTCATATCCGTACATTGCTATTAACGTTCTTTTACCGTTTTATGAGGCCATTAGTGGAAGCTGGTTTTGTGTATATTGCACAGCCACCTCTATATAAAATTTCTCAAAACAGAAAAGATCATTATGTGTATTCAGATAAAGAATTGGATGATTTATTAGCAGAATTGCCTCAAGTTCCAAAGCCAGGCATCCAACGTTATAAAGGTTTAGGGGAAATGAATCCAGAGCAACTGTGGGAAACAACGATGGATCCTGAGAACCGAACATTACTTCAAGTGAGCCTTGAAGATGCGATTGAAGCAGACCAAACATTTGATATGCTAATGGGTGAAAAAGTAGAACCGCGCAGGGTGTTTATTGAAGAAAATGCGTTGTATGTTAAGAATCTGGATATATAAAAGTTTCTTCGAACGTTGATAGAAAGGCGCTTTTGCTTCAGCGCCTATCGACTAGTGAACTTCTCTGCTTTTTCGTTTGCGTAAGGTGTGTCCTATATCGCAAGTCTTGTGCATTAAAGTTCATAAATCGATTACCAAGGTGCTTGCGCTTTTCTAAATGAAATGGAGGTTGCCAATTATGGCAGATGTACCTAATTCAAATATAAAAGGAATTAATTTAAGTCAGGAAATGCGATCTTCTTTTCTTGATTATGCGATGAGTGTCATCGTTTCCCGTGCATTGCCGGACGTACGAGATGGTTTGAAGCCCGTGCATCGTCGAATATTATATGCGATGAATGATCTCGGTATGACAAGTGATAAAGCCTATAAAAAGTCGGCGAGAATTGTTGGGGAAGTCATCGGTAAATACCATCCACATGGTGACTCTGCCGTTTATGAAACAATGGTTCGGATGGCGCAGGATTTTAGCTACCGTAATATGCTCGTTGATGGTCACGGAAACTTCGGGTCAGTTGATGGTGATTCCGCAGCGGCGATGCGTTATACGGAAGCAAGAATGTCTAAAATCTCTATGGAGCTCGTGCGGGACTTAAATAAAGATACGATTGATTATAAAGATAATTATGATGGCTCTGAAAAAGAACCGGTTGTTTTACCTTCACGTTTTCCGAATCTATTAGTAAACGGTTCCTCGGGTATCGCGGTTGGAATGGCGACGAATATTCCTCCGCATTCTCTTGATGAGGTTATTGATGCGATTCTTGTTTTAAGTCGTGACCCAGAGCTCACTACTCAAGAGTTAATGGAGCATATTCAAGGACCAGATTTCCCTACTGCAGGAATTATTCTGGGAAGAAGCGGGATTAGAAGAGCTTATGAAACTGGTCGTGGTTCGATTACATTAAGAGCAAAAGTGGAGATTGAAACGAAGGCAAATGGAAGAGAAACCATCCTCGTTCATGAGCTCCCATATCAAGTGAATAAAGCAAAACTGATTGAACGAATTGCTGAGCTCGTCCGTGAGAAAAAAATTGAAGGTATTACCGATTTAAGAGATGAATCGGATCGGAATGGAATGCGCGTCGTTATGGAGGTCCGTAGAGATGCGAACGCGAATGTCATTTTAAATAATTTATACAAGATGACAGCGATGCAAACTACTTTCGGTATCAATATGCTTGCGCTCGTTGATGGACAGCCAAAAGTATTGACGTTAAAACAATGTCTATACTATTATCTTGAACATCAAAAAGAAATCATTCGACGCAGAACCGAATTTGAACTACGAAAAGCGGAAGCACGTGCCCATATTTTAGAAGGGTTAAGAATTGCACTTGATCATATCGATGCGATTATTAGTTTAATTAGAGGATCGGCGAATACTGATATTGCTAGAACAGGGTTAATGGAGCAATTTAACCTTACTGAAAAACAAGCGCAAGCAATTCTTGATATGCGCTTGCAGCGTCTAACAGGATTAGAACGTGAAAAAATTGAGGAAGAATATCAAGGTCTAGTTAAATTGATAGCTGAATTAAAAGCTATTTTAGCAGATGAAGAAAAAGTTCTTGAAATTATTAGAGAAGAATTACTTGAAATAAAAGAGCGCTTTGGCGATGGAAGACGTACTGAAATCGTAGCGGGCGGCATTGAAAATATCGATGACGAAGATTTGATTCCGAGAGAAAACGTCGTCGTCACGTTGACACATAACGGATATATAAAACGTTTGCCAATTTCCACATATCGCAGTCAGCGCCGTGGCGGCCGTGGCGTACAAGGAATGGGGACAAACGACGATGATTTTGTTAAACATTTGATCACGACATCCACGCACGATACAATCCTATTTTTCACGAACAAAGGAAAGGTATATCGCGCCAAAGGATATGAAATTCCAGAATATAGCAGGACAGCAAAAGGGCTTCCGATTATTAATCTGCTCGGAATTGAAAAAGACGAATCGATTAATACGGTCATTTGCGTAGAAGAGTTCCATGACGATTGGTATTTGTTCTTTGCGACGAAGCAAGGAGTTGTAAAGCGAACACCACTTTCCGCATTCGCCAACATTCGAAATAATGGCTTGATTGCTTTAGGCCTTCGAGACAACGATGAACTTATTTCCGTTAAATTAACAGATGGAAATAAAAATATTGTAATGGGAACGAAGAGCGGGCTATTGATTCATTTCGTTGAAACAGACGTCCGTTCTATGGGGAGATCGGCGACTGGAGTAAAAGGAATTACACTTTCCGATGACGATGAAGCGGTCGGAATGGAAATTCTTGAAGAAGACCATGATGTTCTCGTCGTAACGAAAAATGGTTACGGAAAAAGAACTCCTGCTTCAGAATATCGCCTTCAAAGCCGTGGCGGTAAAGGTCTGATTACTTGTAAAGTAACCGATAGAACAGGTACAGTAGTCGCTGTAGAAACAATAAGAGGCGATGAGGATGTCATGCTCATTACAGCCGGTGGAATTTTGATTCGTATGGATGTAAAGGATATTTCCGTGATCGGTCGAAATACTCAGGGTGTCAAACTCATTACCCTCGGTGAAGATGAATTTGTTGCCACAGTAGCAAAAGTTGAGAAAGAAGAAGAGGAAACTACGGAATCTGACGAAACTATTGCGGATGAACTTAATTAAGTGAGCGCCTATTTAGGCGCTCTTTTTTATATAATCAAATTCACTTGCCCCTATTAATCGTAGACCAGATTGCTTCTTCTATTTCTTGATAACTTGTACATCTGCATATGTTGGATGCGAGCCAGCTTTTAATCATTTCCGCTGTGGGATTTGAATGGTTTAGAAGTAAGGAATGACAATTGATGATGAAGCCAGGTGTGCAATAGCCACATTGAAAAGCGAAATGCCGGATAAAGGCTTGTTGTATTGGAGTATCACGCAAACCTTCAATCGTTGTGATTTTATGACCTGGCGCCTCAATAGCCAGCATAATACACGATTTAAAAGGGAGATTGTCAATCATGACGGTACAAGCTCCGCAATCACCATTTAGGCATCCAGGCTTTGCCCCGGTTAAAGAAAGCTTATTTCGAAGGAGATGTAGAAGGGTTTCGCCAGCCTGTACCTCAACATCCACCATTTCCTCGTTTACTTCAAGTTCCACCTCAAATGTTTTGAAGCCATTTTTAGCCATTATACCCCCTCCAATTCCAACAAAAAATCCATCAATAAGTTTCTTAAAACAAACAGTCGATACTCTCTTGAACCTTCTATGTCATCAAGGATGGGTTCAGGTAATATTTGCAGAGCATTTTCAATTCTGCTCTCAAATGGTAGAGCAGCATTATTGATTTCTTTTTCCATTTCGAACGAGCGAAACGGGAATGGGCAAATCCCGCTGAACGCCATCCGAAGAAGACCATTCACTTTCATAGCTGCGGCGGTTATGAGGGGATAACCGGTTTCCCATTGTTTTCTTATTTTTTTTGAAATAAAAGGGAGATTTAAAAAGCGAGACTCCGTTCGTATATTTACGAGCAGCTGACCTTCCTCCAACCGTAAGCCATTATTAAAAATCGCGCTAATTGGCACTTGTTTTATACCTTGTAAACTAGCAATGAGGATATAACTTTCTGCCAAAAGAAAAGGCAAGACCGCTTCTTGATAAAAAATTTTCCCGCAAATATTCCCGCCAATGGTAATCTTATTTCTAGCCGTTCGATCGGCAATTTCACTAGAAACATTCGTTAATAATGGGAAAGAGTCATCTTCCTCGATTGCTGTCAGAGGAATGGAAGCACCAATGATAAAAAATTCGGTTGTTTTTTCCAACAATGCACATTCCGGAATCCCTTTAATATCAATGATGGAGCGGGGCGTATCTATGTTTAATCTGCCAAGTGTTAAAATCTCTGTCCCACCCGAATAGTACATAGGTTGTTTATCGGCAATTTTTAATTCCGAAAACAATTGTACTGCCTCGGAAATACCTGTTGGCTTATAATACTTCACATATGCAGGCAACATATTACTTATTCCCCACTTTCGTTCTCCAGAGTAATTCGGGAATGAGAGGCAAATGATTGAGATTTATTTGTAGTCCTGCTGATAAAGCATTACCAAGTGCTGCTGGCATCCCGATAAGACCATGTTCCCCAACTCCCCTCGCCCCATATGCAGCATCTATTTGAGGGGTTTCTACAAACTCTACGATGTATTTTGGATGTTCACCATAACGAAGCGGGCGATATGTTCTTAACTGGGGATTTAGAACCCTGGCGTATTCATCAAAGATAAATGTTTCCCTTCCCGCGAAAGACAAACCCATGCTCATGGCTCCCATTACTTGTCCTCTAGCCCCTGCTTCATTTAAAACTTTCCCGATATCAATGACCGAAAAAGCTTTAAGTAATTGATAACGATAGGTTCTCGTGTCAATTTCTATCTCTACTCCTTGAGCTCCAACCGTCCATTCAGGCCCAGGTCTTCCTGCACCAGTTTCTTTATTCACGGATGTAATATGCCTAAGAGTATATGTTCCGCTTCCGATGATTTGTCCGCCAATCGCATTGCCATTTGGAAATACAAAGCCGTAAGCAATATCTTTAACAGCAATATTGATCGAGGGATCATCTCTTATATATACTTTTTCAAATCCCACTTCCAGATCTTCGATTGGTGCACGTAAAACACAAGCAGCCCTTTCTTTTAATTGACAAATAATATCGTCCGCGGCTTTTAACACAGCCCTTCCTGCCATAAAGGTTCCCCTGCTTGCGACTGTTTTCCAATGTTCCGGCGTACTTTGGGTGTTCACTGGCATTTGAACATAGATTTGTTCAATCGGCATTTTCATTCTTTCAGCTAAAATCTGGGCCAAAACTGTCTTTGTCCCAGTTCCAATTTCTACAACACCGGTTATTAAATTGATACTTCCATCAGGATTGAAAGTTAAAATTACACCTGAACTTGCATTAGAATCGATCGTAGAGTTTTTCCAAATACAACTAATCCCTTTAGCCCTTATTTTATGCTGATCGACTGTGATCATCTGTCCGTTATCCCAATCCATTAATTCTCTTAGCTTGGAAAGACATTCTTGTAAGTTGCCGATATTACTGTAATTTAGTTTAACTTGGGTAGGTGACGTATCTCCTGGTTTAATCGCATTGATATATCGTAATTGTAGTGGGTCAATGTTCAACTCTTTTGCTAAAATATCCATCGTTCTTTCGAAAGCAAAATGAACTTCTGAGTGACTGAAGCCTCTAAAAGGGGCTGGGTAAGGATGATTCGTATACATACAATATGAATCACAATAAATATTCTCAACATGATACGGCCCTGTGCAATCGACTGCACCAGCTCTCGCTAAATCAATCCCTTTATCCGAATAAGCACCGCTATCCCATAAATAAATGAGTTCAGCAACCTTTAAAAATCCCTCTTTTGTACACCCGAGTTTGACCTTTGCCGTAAGCCCGATATGTCCTGGAGAAGTGACCATATCATCTTCCCGCGTATTTACAATCTTAACGAGTTTGCCGTCTACGGCCTTCGTTGCGATATAAGCTAGGATTTCTAATTGAGTGGATGCCTTTCCGCCGTAAGCTCCGCCGACTAAAGGAGTATTTACGACAACATTCCCTGTAGGTATGTCAAAATATAATGAGATTAGCTTTTTAATCATAAAGGGAGCCTGTGAAGAGGACGTTATTTCTACCCTCCCATCCTCATGAATTTGGGCAAATGAACAGCGGGTTTCCATAGCTGCATGGTCGGATGGATGAAATGAAAAAGCTGCCTCCACCGTTACGCTACTTTCTAACCATCCTTGTTCAATATCTCCTTTACGAATTTTTATTTTCGAAGCGATATTCGTACCAGGTTCAGGAGATACCCCAGCAGTTTTTTTATACTCTCCTAGATTTTCATGAATTAATGGAGCATCCGGCTGAAGTGCTTCACTTGGAGAATTCACGACTGGTAGAGGTTCGTATGTAATATCAAGATTATTTGCCCCCATTTCTGCTAATTGCATGGTGTCCGCTACAACAATCGCGACCACTTCCCCGAAATAACGTACCCGATCGTAGGCAATTGGCGGCCGGTCACGAAGTTCTTCACCAGTGAGCGGGAAATTTCCACCCGTTATAATCGCGCGGATTCCTCTCATTGCGCGGGTTTTCGTGTCATCTATTTGTATAATTTTTGCATGACCGTATGGACTTGTCACAAGTTTCCCATATAGCATTTCTTTTGATTCAAAATCATTCGTATATTTAGCTTTTCCGGTTACCTTATCTAAGGACTCTTTCCGGTAAACACTTTTCCCGATGATGCTCATGATACTTTCACCCCCAGCCACTTTAGGGCATGCTATTTCATCTTATGATGCTGGTGATAGGTTACATTCATGAATTCGAAAACATTGTAGAAATCCTTTATTGATTTAAGTAGAGAATGGAATGGTTCCAAAAAGTAATTTCCGCAAAGAACTTTGTTACGGCTCAATCGAAAATAGGACGGTGAGAGTATGGAAAGAAATATTGGATATCAATCCTTATGGGATTTTTTTAATTTTGCTGAGGTATATCAAAAGTCTTGTATTTGCCTAAAAATTGCCACACTTTAGCAAAAATTTGGTACAATATAAGTAGGAAAACCAGCTTTACCGGAGGTGTGATTATGAAAGTAAAAGTAGATGGATTAACTGCAGGATGTATTTTACAGAAGGATGTAATGGGAAAAACAAATAATCCTATCATACCTGCCGAGACGATATTAGAAGAAAATCATTTAGGAGTATTAAAATTATTTCTTATAAAAGAAGTTGAAATAGAAAATAAACTTGCGAATGGCGAGTTATTTAGAGAATCAGGAATTGAAGATTCAGGAAGTTCTCCTAAAGAGATTTCCTCTTCTGGTACTTTTCTGGACTACTATGGACAAGCAGTTGAACAGTATAAAAAAGAATTTCTATCTTGGCAATCGGGAGTAGGAATTAATATTTCCAATATAAGATCGTTGTTAATTCCACTTTTTGAAAAAGCTCAGGAAAATAAAGACTGGATGCGCCGCATTCATCGCTATTCAAAAAAGGAAGAGTATTTTTATCATCATCCTATTGCTGTTGCTTTGATTGCAAGCTTCGTAGCGAAGGGATTAGGCTTTGACAATGGTCAATGTTTACAAATTGCTTTAGCAGGCTGCCTTGCAGATTGTGGTATGGCAAAAATAAACGAATCTATGTTTATGAATGAAAGATCCCTAAACGAGCAAGCTTGGAATGAGATGAAGAAACATCCAATTTATGGTTATCAAATGATAAAAAATATTTCATTATTAAAATCGGAAACAAAGTTGGCCATCTTACAGCATCATGAACGATTAGATGGTTCTGGATATCCGCTTGGAGAAGTAGGAAATCGGGTGCACATGCACTCGCAAATAGTTGCCATTGCAGACATTTATCATGCGATGACAGCAGAACGACCGTATAAAAGCATGCAGTCACCTTTTAAGACATTACAGGTGATGGAGGAAGACCAATTCGGTAAATTAGATATCTCCATTTTAAAGATTTTAATCTCGGCAATTGCCTCTCTTCCAGTTGGAACCACGGTTAAACTTTCTGATGGGCAGTATGGAAAAATTATTTTTATAAAACAAGATGCCTTGTTAAGACCTTTAGTAAAGATCTTAGATACCGGTGAAATTATCGATCTGGAGAAAAATAGATCTACTTATATTGATGCGATTATTAGTTAGATTAATTTAGCATTTAATGTATTTAAAAAATATCTAAAAAAACTCTTGCATACTTTGTCGAAAGTTGTTATATTAGTAAATGTGCTTGTGAGCACAAAAAAATATTTCGAGAATATATTGACATGAATAAATAAAGATGTTAATATATAAAAGTTGCTTAAAAAGCTAATGAGAGTTTGATCTTTGAAAACTGAACGAAACGAACGTTAAATTATTTATTTTAAACAATGGTTTTATACCATTGCCAGCAATGAGCTAACAAACTACTTTTATGAGAGTTTGATCCTGGCTCAGGACGAACGCTGGCGGCGTGCCTAATACATGCAAGTCGAGCGGACCTGAGGGAGCTTACTCCCAAAGGTTAGCGGCGGACGGGTGAGTAACACGTGGGCAACCTGCCTGTAAGACTGGGATAACTTCGGGAAACCGGAGCTAATACCGGATAACTTCTTTTCTCGCATGAGGAGAGGTTGAAAGACGGTTCTGCTGTCACTTACAGATGGGCCCGCGGCGCATTAGCTAGTTGGTGAGGTAACGGCTCACCAAGGCGACGATGCGTAGCCGACCTGAGAGGGTGATCGGCCACACTGGGACTGAGACACGGCCCAGACTCCTACGGGAGGCAGCAGTAGGGAATCTTCCGCAATGGACGAAAGTCTGACGGAGCAACGCCGCGTGAGTGAAGAAGGTTTTCGGATCGTAAAACTCTGTTATCAGGGAAGAACAAGTACCGTCTAACTAACGGTACCTTGACGGTACCTGACCAGAAAGCCACGGCTAACTACGTGCCAGCAGCCGCGGTAATACGTAGGTGGCAAGCGTTGTCCGGAATTATTGGGCGTAAAGCGCGCGCAGGCGGTTTCTTAAGTCTGATGTGAAATCTCGCGGCTCAACCGTGAGCGGTCATTGGAAACTGGGAAACTTGAGTGCAGAAGAGAAGAGCGGAATTCCACGTGTAGCGGTGAAATGCGTAGAGATGTGGAGGAACACCAGTGGCGAAGGCGGCTCTTTGGTCTGTAACTGACGCTGAGGCGCGAAAGCGTGGGGAGCGAACAGGATTAGATACCCTGGTAGTCCACGCCGTAAACGATGAGTGCTAAGTGTTAGAGGGTTTCCGCCCTTTAGTGCTGCAGCTAACGCATTAAGCACTCCGCCTGGGGAGTACGGCCGCAAGGCTGAAACTCAAAGGAATTGACGGGGGCCCGCACAAGCGGTGGAGCATGTGGTTTAATTCGAAGCAACGCGAAGAACCTTACCAGGTCTTGACATCCTCTGCCACCCCTAGAGATAGGGCGTTCCCCTTCGGGGGACAGAGTGACAGGTGGTGCATGGTTGTCGTCAGCTCGTGTCGTGAGATGTTGGGTTAAGTCCCGCAACGAGCGCAACCCTTGACCTTAGTTGCCAGCATTCAGTTGGGCACTCTAAGGTGACTGCCGGTGACAAACCGGAGGAAGGTGGGGATGACGTCAAATCATCATGCCCCTTATGACCTGGGCTACACACGTGCTACAATGGATGGTACAAAGGGCAGCAAAACCGCGAGGTCGAGCCAATCCCATAAAACCATTCTCAGTTCGGATTGCAGGCTGCAACTCGCCTGCATGAAGCCGGAATCGCTAGTAATCGCGGATCAGCATGCCGCGGTGAATACGTTCCCGGGCCTTGTACACACCGCCCGTCACACCACGAGAGTTTGTAACACCCGAAGTCGGTGGGGTAACCTTTTGGAGCCAGCCGCCGAAGGTGGGACAGATGATTGGGGTGAAGTCGTAACAAGGTAGCCGTATCGGAAGGTGCGGCTGGATCACCTCCTTTCTAAGGAATCT
>NZ_JAGYPG010000003.1:0-3091 GCF_018343625.1 Lederbergia citri
GATCAGCCGAGCGCTGATCAGAAGACGTTTCGTTTCGTTCAGTTTTGAGAGGTTGAACTCTCAAAACATTTTTTGTTCCTTGAAAACCAGATAATAGAGAAGTAACAAACCAAGAAAACATCACCTTATGGAATTATCCATAAGAAACCTTTTTATGATTAAGTTAGAAAGGGCGCACGGTGGATGCCTTGGCACTAGGAGCCGATGAAGGACGGGACTAACACCGATATGCTTCGGGGAGCTGTAAGCAAGCTTTGATCCGGAGATTTCCGAATGGGGAAACCCCCTGCCCGTAATGGGGTAGGATCCATTTCTGAATTCATAGGAAATGGAAGGCAGACCCGGGGAACTGAAACATCTAAGTACCCGGAGGAAGAGAAAGAAAAATCGATTTCCCAAGTAGCGGCGAGCGAAACGGAAAGAGCCCAAACCAAGAGGCTTGCCTCTTGGGGTTGTAGGACACTCAACATGGAGTTACAAAGGAACGGGGTAGGCGAAGCGATCTGGAAAGGTCCGCCATAGAAGGTAACAGCCCTGTAGTTGAAACTTCGTTCCCTCCTGAGTGGATCCTGAGTACGGCGGGACACGTGAAATCCCGTCGGAAGCTGGGAGGACCATCTCCCAAGGCTAAATACTCCCTAGTGACCGATAGTGAACCAGTACCGTGAGGGAAAGGTGAAAAGCACCCCGGAAGGGGAGTGAAAGAGATCCTGAAACCGTGTGCCTACAAATAGTCAAAGCACATTCATGTGTGATGGCGTGCCTTTTGTAGAATGAACCGGCGAGTTACGATTTCATGCAAGGTTAAGTCGAAGAGACGGAGCCGCAGCGAAAGCGAGTCTGAATAGGGCGTTTTGAGTATGAGGTCGTAGACCCGAAACCAGGTGATCTACCCATGTCCAGGGTGAAGGTAAGGTAACACTTACTGGAGGCCCGAACCCACGTACGTTGAAAAGTGCGGGGATGAGGTGTGGGTAGCGGTGAAATTCCAATCGAACCTGGAGATAGCTGGTTCTCTCCGAAATAGCTTTAGGGCTAGCCTCAAGGAGAAGAGTCTTGGAGGTAGAGCACTGTTTGGACTAGGGGCCCTCATCGGGTTACCGAATTCAGACAAACTCCGAATGCCAATGACTTGTCCTTGGGAGTCAGACTGCGAGTGATAAGATCCGTAGTCGAGAGGGAAACAGCCCAGACCGCCAGCTAAGGTCCCCAAGTATCCGTTAAGTGGAAAAGGATGTGGAGTTGCTTAGACAACCAGGATGTTGGCTTAGAAGCAGCCACCATTTAAAGAGTGCGTAATAGCTCACTGGTCGAGTGATTCTGCGCCGAAAATGTACCGGGGCTAAACGGATCACCGAAGCTGCGGATTGACACCGTTGGTGTCAGTGGTAGGAGAGCGTTCTAAGGGCGGTGAAGCAAGACCGGAAGGACTTGTGGAGCGCTTAGAAGTGAGAATGCCGGTATGAGTAGCGAAAGAAGGGTGAGAATCCCTTCCACCGAATGCCTAAGGTTTCCTGAGGAAGGCTCGTCCGCTCAGGGTTAGTCGGGGCCTAAGCCGAGGCTGAAAAGCGTAGGCGATGGACAACAGGTTGATATTCCTGTACCACCTTTTTACCGTTTGAGCAATGGGGGGACGCAGGAGGATAGGGTAAGCGCGCTGTTGGATATGCGCGTCCAAGCAGTTAGGCCGGGGTGGAGGCAAATCCTTCATCCTAAGGCGGAGCTGTGATGGCGAGGGAAATATAGTACCGAAGTTCCTGATTCCACACTGCCAAGAAAAGCCTCTAGCGAGGTAAAAGGTGCCCGTACCGCAAACCGACACAGGTAGGCGAGGAGAGAATCCTAAGGTGATCGAGAGAACTCTCGTTAAGGAACTCGGCAAAATGACCCCGTAACTTCGGGAGAAGGGGTGCTCTGATAGGGTGTAAGCCCGAGAGAGCCGCAGTGAATAGGCCCAGGCGACTGTTTAGCAAAAACACAGGTCTCTGCGAAGCCGCAAGGCGAAGTATAGGGGCTGACGCCTGCCCGGTGCTGGAAGGTTAAGAGGAGCGCTTAGGTGCAAACCGAAGGTGCGAATTGAAGCCCCAGTAAACGGCGGCCGTAACTATAACGGTCCTAAGGTAGCGAAATTCCTTGTCGGGTAAGTTCCGACCCGCACGAAAGGCGCAACGATCTGGGCACTGTCTCAACGAGAGACTCGGTGAAATTATAGTACCTGTGAAGATGCAGGTTACCCGCGACAGGACGGAAAGACCCCGTGGAGCTTTACTGCAGCCTGATATTGAATGTTGGTGCAGCTTGTACAGGATAGGTAGGAGCCTAGGAAATGGGAGCGCCAGCTTCCATGGAGGCATCGGTGGGATACTACCCTTGCTGTACTGACCTTCTAACCCGCACCCGTGATCCGGGTGGGAGACAGTGTCTGGCAGGCAGTTTGACTGGGGCGGTCGCCTCCTAAAGAGTAACGGAGGCGCCCAAAGGTTCCCTCAGAATGGTTGGAAATCATTCGCAGAGTGTAAAGGCACAAGGGAGCTTGACTGCGAGACCTACAAGTCGAGCAGGGACGAAAGTCGGGCTTAGTGATCCGGTGGTTCCGCATGGAAGGGCCATCGCTCAACGGATAAAAGCTACCCCGGGGATAACAGGCTTATCTCCCCCAAGAGTTCACATCGACGGGGAGGTTTGGCACCTCGATGTCGGCTCATCGCATCCTGGGGCTGTAGTCGGTCCCAAGGGTTGGGCTGTTCGCCCATTAAAGCGGTACGCGAGCTGGGTTCAGAACGTCGTGAGACAGTTCGGTCCCTATCCGTCGCGGGCGCAGGAAATTTGAGAGGAGCTGTCCTTAGTACGAGAGGACCGGGATGGACGCACCGCTGGTGTACCAGTTGTCTTGCCAAAGGCATCGCTGGGTAGCTATGTGCGGACGGGATAAGTGCTGAAAGCATCTAAGCATGAAGCCCCCCTCAAGATGAGATTTCCCATCGCGCAAGCGAGTAAGATCCCTGAAAGATGATCAGGTTGATAGGTCCGGTGTGGAAGTGTGGCGACACATGGAGCTGACGGATACTAATCGATCGAGGACTTAATCAAA
>NZ_JAGYPG010000003.1:3101-438992 GCF_018343625.1 Lederbergia citri
AAGCCCCCCTCAAGATGAGATTTCCCATCGCGCAAGCGAGTAAGATCCCTGAAAGATGATCAGGTTGATAGGTCCGGTGTGGAAGTGTGGCGACACATGGAGCTGACGGATACTAATCGATCGAGGACTTAATCAAATACGGTTTGCCTTCTCTATTATTTGGTTTTGAGGGAATGAAAGATTTCTCTTGAAAAATACATAAAACATATTATAATAAAATATGTCGATTATGAATTGTCTGGTGGCGATGGCGAAGAGGTCACACCCGTTCCCATCCCGAACACGGAAGTTAAGCTCTTCAGCGCCGATGGTAGTAAGGGGCTTCCCCTTGCAAGAGCAGGATGCTGCCAGGCAAGACCTATCATTCCGCAGTAGCTCAGTGGTAGAGCTATCGGCTGTTAACCGATCGGTCGTAGGTTCGAATCCTACCTGCGGAGCCATGCTTCCATAGCTCAGTTGGTAGAGTGCATCCATGGTAAGGATGAGGTCACCGGTTCAAGCCCGGTTGGAAGCTTCCAATGAAGAATAATATAATGGCCCCTTGGTCAAGCGGTTAAGACACCGCCCTTTCACGGCGGTAACACGGGTTCGAATCCCGTAGGGGTCACCATTTTTAATAATATGCGCAAAATATTGGAGGATTAGCTCAGCTGGGAGAGCATCTGCCTTACAAGCAGAGGGTCGGCGGTTCGAACCCGTCATCCTCCACCATGTTTGCCGGCCTAGCTCAATTGGTAGAGCAACTGACTTGTAATCAGTAGGTTGGGGGTTCAAGTCCTCTGGCCGGCACCATTTTTTTTTTTTATTTCGGTGGGGTAGCGAAGTGGCTAAACGCGGCGGACTGTAAATCCGCTCCCTCCGGGTTCGGCGGTTCGAATCCGTCCCCCACCACCATTTACATAAAATATGGATACATTTCTGATAAGTGGGTATTATACATAGTATCAATTTTTATCCGATGGGCTATAGCCAAGCGGTAAGGCAACGGACTTTGACTCCGTCATTCGTTGGTTCGAATCCAGCTAGCCCAGCCATGAGCCATTAGCTCAGTCGGTAGAGCATCTGACTTTTAATCAGAGGGTCGCAGGTTCGAATCCTGCATGGCTCATTATCCATCTCGTTAACAGTTGCTTTGATTCTTCAAGGCTTCTTTTTCGTTACGTACCTTTTTAATAGGGGGGCCTTAGCTCAGCTGGGAGAGCGCCTGCTTTGCACGCAGGAGGTCAGCGGTTCGATCCCGCTAGGCTCCACCAACAACAATTTTAAAAAACAGTATGTCCTGGACTTTGTTCAGGGCTTTTTGTTTTATTCTTATATGGATAAAAAGACAAATTTAAAATAATCCATTGGAACAGTGTTAATATAACCCCAATCTGATCATAATCCAAAACTCTTAGTGTAATAAGTTGCAATGGAAAGATTAGCAAAAAGATAATCAACATTACTCTGTTGCTCTTCATCCAAGGTATCTTTTCTTTTGGACGTTTTTTCTTAAAATCTCGAATAATCCAAATGGTAGCCAAACATAAAAAAAGTATATCTATTGGGAATAGGATGTTTCCAATAGCAAATTCTGTTCCTAAAGTGTCCCCCTTAAAATAAATAGTTTCTGTGGAAAAAAACATTGAAGCAGATTCAATTATCAACAACAAAAGCCATATTAACAAAAGCCAGTGAAAAGGCTTTTGAGCTCCTCGCCATCCTAAAAAGATTACGGACAACAATACAGAAACAAATAAAAATAATAGCCAGTAATCACCGTAGATCCCGCTGCCTCCAATGCCCAACCACCCCGACCATGTATACGAGGAACCATCAAAGAAGCCTCTTATAATTGGTAGCCAGAACGTAAATCCACTCACCATTACATACAAAAGAATTAAGCGTAAAAGAAAATTGGAACGCTTTTTCATTTAAGATCTCTCTCCTCTGCATTATTGCACTGTTAGCTTATTTCAAGATTCGAATGTTAATTACCTCTATTTTTTTAGTGCATATATATACAAAAAAATGTTGAGTTGAGCCATAGCTATTAAAAAAGTTATGATGATTATAAAAAGGGATGGAGGAAAACCTATGAAAAAGATTTCAATATTAGGTGTTCCCATGGATCTTGGACAAACACGGCGAGGGGTAGATATGGGGCCAAGTGCGATTAGATATGCAGGGGTCTTAAATCGACTTGAGAAATTGGATTACGATGTTGAGGATATAGGCGATATCGCTGTCAAAGTCGATAATCATGAAGAAGAAAACCATACAGTATTGAAAAATTTGAAAGCGATTGCAAAAATTAGTGAAGAAATAGCACTTTCTATTCAAAATATAATCGAAAATAAACGATTTCCGCTATTATTTGGAGGGGATCATAGTATAGCTATTGGCACAATTGCTGGGATTAGTAAATATTATAAAAATCTTGGAGTTATTTGGTTTGATGCCCACGGCGATTTGAATACGGAGGAAACGTCACCGTCAGGGAATATTCATGGAATGCCTCTTGCAGCTAGTATGGGTTTTGGTCATCCTTTGCTTACAGGCATTGGAGGCTATAGTCCGAAAGTAAACCCGGAGAACGTTGTCATCATCGGTGCAAGGGATTTAGATAAAGGAGAAAGAGAGCTTATTAAGAGTAAAAACATTAAAGTTTTTACAATGCACGAAATTGACCGTTTAGGAATGACGAGGGTCATGGAAGAATCTATTGATCTTCTAAAAAAGAAAACGGATGGTGTCCATTTATCTGTTGATTTAGATGCACTTGATCCTCATGATGCTCCAGGAGTCGGAACTCCGGTTTTAGGGGGGATAAGCTATCGAGAAAGTCATTTAGCAATGGAGATGCTTGAAGAAACAAAGCTCATTACTTCTGCCGAATTCGTGGAAGTTAACCCAATTTTAGATGAAAGGAATAAAACAGCTGAAGTGGCCGTTGCCTTAATGGGTTCATTGTTTGGAGAAAAATTATTATAAAAAAGTAATAGCAGTGGTTTGTAGGTCGCTAGATTACCTTTTCCCTGAACTTAGGTCGCTAGATTACCTTTTCCCTGAACTACAGACCACTGCATGATATTTGTTTAAAAGTTTATCTAGTTCGTAGCTTAGTTTAACTACACGTTCATCCAAAAAGGATGAGGATAAGCCAAGTTCCACCATTTTAGTTCGATGAGATTCAATTTTTACTAATAAGTCTTCTGCCTCCAATCGCACTCGAGTCTCCTTCATATTATTTTTATCATCTGTATATCCATTTTACAAAATATTAAACAACAAGTTGCAAAATTTGTTAAGATAGAGGTAATGAGAATTTTGTCGATAAAAACTTGAGGGGTCAATTATAATAAGTGAAACCTTTTTTATATTCATACGTATGAATGGATAACCGCATAGAGCGGGAGGTAGAGAGAGAATGGATGCAATTGTAAATCAAAGAGTTAGGGATGTATTAAAGGGCGATCAGGAAGCATTTGGGGAAATCGTGGAATTATTTAAAGATAAAGTGTTTCATTTATGCTATCGAATGCTCGGAAATCGACATGAAGCCGAAGATATCGCGCAAGAAGCATTTGTAAGAGCTTATGTAAACATTCATAGTTTTAATCAAGGTAGGAAATTTTCCACTTGGCTTTATAGAATTGCAACTAATCTCTGCATTGATCGGATTAGAAAAAAGAAGCCCGACTATTACCTTGATGCTGAACTGGCTGGTACGGAAGGATTGACGATGTATTCTCAAATCGCTGCTGAGGGAAAATCTCCTGATTCCGAAGTAGAGACGATAGAACTCCAAGAGAGGGTTCAACAGGAAATTCTCCGCCTCCCTGATAAATATAGGATTGTAATAATATTGAGATATATTGATGATCTCTCGTTAAATGAGATCAGCGAGGTCTTGGAAATGCCGATCGGAACGGTCAAAACTCGAATACACCGTGCGCGGGAAGCGCTTCGAAAGCAATTGAACCATTTGTAGAAAGGTGAGAAGGAAAGTGAAGGCATGTCCAGAAGAGATTATTCTCTATATGCAAGAGTCTTTAGATAGTGACCTATCTCATGATAAAGAACAAATATTAAAAGATCACTTGCAAAAATGCCCAGAATGTCAAAAACATTTTCAAGAACTAAAAAGAATAGAAGCCTATATAAAAAGCCCGTCACATATACGAGTTTCCAGCGGATTTACTACTGGTGTCATGGCGAGGTTACCGAAAGAAAAAAGCAGTGCAGGTGTAAAGCGCTGGTTGCGCAATCATCCCATTTTAGCAGCAGCCTCCCTATTCATACTCCTTATGGGAGGAAGCGTACTAAATATTTGGAATGATGATCAAAAGTTTTCTGTAACAAAACAACCTAATTTAATAGTTGAAAATGATACAGTGATCGTCCCTGAAGGTGAAGTAGTAAATGGGGACATAACAGTAAAAAATGGAAACCTTCGAATTGAGGGGAAGGTTAACGGCAATGTTACCATTATTAATGGTAAACGATATCTAGCTTCAGCTGGAGATGTTACAGGGGATATTGAAGAAATTAACCAAATTTTTGAATGGCTCTGGTATAAAATAAAAGATGGCGGCAAAAAAATAATTAACCTTTTTGAAGGCGAATAAGTAAGAATAAAAGGATTGCACTTGCAATCCTTTTTTCATCTTGTTACATTCTTATCCATGTAGTTGGTTTCAGTAATAATATGTTATAATGGATTAGTTATTATCCATACTTTTAAGTGTAGAGTACTTCTGAATTTGAATAAATAGATGGAGGAAGTAACATGCCGTTTGCAGATCTTACCATCTTGGGTGTCTTATCTCACGTAGTGGACATTCTCCTCGTTTGGTTCGTTATATATAAAATGATTATGTTCATCCGGGGCACTAAAGCCGTCCAACTGTTAACAGGGATTTTTGTCATCATCCTTGTTTGGATCTTAAGTGGTGTCCTTCATTTGAATACATTGAACATGCTAATGGAAACAGTGATGACATGGGGTTTTTTAGCGATTATTATTATCTTCCAGCCTGAGTTAAGGCGTGCACTAGAGCAGCTTGGTCGAGGCAAGTTTTTTGCGAGAAGTGGAATTCAGGAAGAGGAAGAGCAGAAGAAAAGATTGGATGCTATTATAAATGCAGTTAATTATATGGCAAAAAGACGAATTGGCGCTCTCATTTCTATTGAAAAAGAAACAGGAATGGGGGACTATATTGAAACAGGAATTCCCCTACATTCAAATGTAACCCATGAACTATTAATTAATATTTTTATACCGAATACTCCACTTCACGATGGAGCCGTGATTATACAAAAAACGCAGATTGCTGCTGCTGCCTGTTATCTTCCCTTGTCGGAAAGTCCCTTTATCTCTAAAGAGCTGGGGACAAGGCATAGAGCAGCACTTGGTATTAGTGAAGTAACAGATTGTTTAACGATAGTTGTTTCTGAGGAAACGGGTGACATATCTGTTACAAAAAATGGCGAATTACTACGGGATTTATCGTTAGAGCAATTTCAAGCAGTATTAGAAAAAGAACTCACAGACGATAACAAATCAAAACAGTCTTCCTCATCCATTTGGAAAAGAAGGGAGAAGACAAAGAATGGATAAATTTATGGAAAATCCTTGGTTTGTTAGAATCATATCGATGTTGTTAGCCATTTTACTTTTCGTTACAGCTAATGATTATTTCGGAGGAAAAGATACTGGAACAATGCCGAACGATATGGAAAATGCTAATACTGATACGATAACAAACGTACCTGTTGAAGTGTATTACGATTCCGAGAACCTCGTCGTCACAGGAATACCTAAAACAGTTGATGTGAAGATTGAAGGACAGAGGAGATTTGTAGAAGCAACGAAAAGACAAAGAGATTTTACAGTTTATGTTGATTTATCTGACGTACAAATAGGACAACATCGTGTTCAAATTTTATATAAAGATATCTCTGATAAATTAAAAGTTAATATAGAACCTGCTTACGCAGATATTTCAGTTCAAGAAAAAGTAACGAAAGAATTCGGAGTAGAAGCAGAGTTTAATCGCAGTATACTTGCAGAAGGATTTGAAGCTGAGCGCCCTGATGTAGAACCTAAAACAGTGAAAATTACAGGGGCCAAGGATGTTATTGAAAAAATTTCGTACGTGAAAGCTACCATTGACGCAAGTGGTTTAATTAATGATACCATTCGACAATATGCAAAAGTGACGGTTCTTGACCGAGAATTGAACAAGCTTGATGTATGGGTCGAACCTGAATCTGTTTTAGTAACGATTCCGGTTACAAATCCTAGAAAAAATGTTCCAATAAAGATTAATACAACTGGCACACCACCGGATGATATCAATATTAAAACAATCAGTACTGTCACACCTGAAGTGATGATATTTGGAAGAACTGAAGTTTTACAAAATGTCGATGAGCTTGAAGTGACAGTGGATGTTAGTGGTATTCGTGAAGATACCGAAATCGAAGTTCCAATTAAATATCCGCTTGGCGTTAACAAAATAACGCCGGATAAAATAAAGGTCAAAATTCTGGCAGAGAAAAAGCTAGAAGAAAGAACTTTAAAGGATGTAAAAATAGAAAGTAAAGGGCTTAGCTCTGACTTAAATATGGAGTTAGTATCCCCTGCAAATGGAACAGTTTCCCTAAAAGTTACTGGCGAAAAGGACACTCTAGAGAAAGCAATTAAAGGTGATTTCCATGTGATTTTAAATATGGATGGCCTTAAAGCTGGAGAACATGAAGTAGATTTAGTAGTTGATGGTTTAAATGATGTGCAATGGGAATTAACGGAAAAAAAGGTGAAAATACGGTTAACAGAAAAGGAAAATGTCTAAATGAACTTTGTTCGAAGAAGGAGCGATAGATACAATGGGTAAATATTTTGGAACTGATGGAGTAAGAGGGGTAGCAAATTCGGAGCTGACGCCGGAGTTGGCTTTTAAATTAGGTCGCTTTGGAGGTTATGTTCTAACAAAAAATTCAGATCGCCCTAAAATTCTCATCGGCCGCGATACCCGGATTTCCGGTCACATGCTGGAAGGGGCTCTTGTATCGGGATTGTTATCAATTGGGGCGGAAGTCATGCGCTTAGGTGTGATTTCTACACCGGGAGTTGCCTATTTGACGAAAGCGTTAGGAGCCCAAGCTGGCGTCATGATTTCTGCTTCACACAATCCAGTCGCTGATAATGGAATCAAGTTTTTCGGACCAGATGGATTTAAATTGTCAGATGAGCAAGAAGAAGAAATCGAGGCTCTACTTGATTTAGAAGAAGATACCCTACCGCGACCAGTTGGGAAGGATCTTGGTCTTGTAAGTGATTATTTTGAAGGTGGACAAAAATATTTGCAATTCCTCAAGCAAACAGTAGATGAAGATTTCTCCGGTATTCACGTTGCGCTTGATTGTGCACATGGAGCTACATCATCATTGGCAACTCATCTGTTTGCAGACTTGGATGCAGATATTTCAACGATGGGCTCATCTCCAAACGGTTTGAATATTAATGACGGAGTCGGATCGACACATCCTGAAGCGTTAGCTACTTTTCTAAAAGAAAAAGGAGCAGATGTAGGTCTTGCATTCGATGGTGATGGAGACCGGGTCATAGCTATTGATGAAAATGGCGACATAGTGGACGGGGATTATATCCTGTACATATGTGCAAAGCATATGAATGAGGAAGCACGCCTAAAAGAATCAACTGTTGTTTCAACTGTCATGAGTAATCTAGGATATTACAAAGGCCTTGAACAACTAGGCATTAATAGTGCTCAAACTGCTGTAGGTGATCGCTACGTCGTTGAAGAAATGAAAAATAACGGATACAATCTCGGAGGAGAACAGTCCGGTCACATTATTTTCCTTGATTACAACACAACTGGTGACGGTCTTTTAACGGGAATACAACTTATCAATATTATGAAGCTTACTGGAAAGCCACTTTCAGAACTTGCGAGCGGCATGAAAAAATATCCGCAAAAGCTAGTGAACATCCGTGTAACAGACAAACACCACGTAACAGACAATGAAAAGGTGAAGGCAATTATTGAACAAGTGGAGTCTGAAATGAATGGAAATGGACGGATCCTCGTTCGCCCATCGGGTACAGAACCACTCGTTCGTGTAATGGCTGAAGCCCCAACTAAAGAAGCATGCGAAGATTATGTTGATCGCATCTCCGCTGTCGTAGAAGCAGAAATGGGATTAAAAGAGTAATCGCTGTAGAAATTAAGATGCAAAAGAGTGTAGTTGAAGCTCGATTGCATCTTTTGTTTTGTTGGAGATGACGGCACTGATTCGCTACGATCGTAGTAATTTTATTAATTGGTCTCGAATCCCATAATAATCGACGAAACTCAGTGCCTTTTCCATTTGGTCGAGAATCTGACACTAAATCTCGGTGAACATATTAATTTTTCCATTTGATCGAGAAATCGGAGATAATACTCGACGAAACTCAGTATCTTTTCCGTTTGGTCGGCAATTTGGCATTAATTCTCGATGAAACACTTTAGTTTTTCTATTTGGTCGAGAAATCGGAGATAATACTCGACGAAACTCAGTATCTTTTCCGTTTGGTCGAGAATTTGGCATTAATTCTCGATGAAACACATTAATTTTTCTATTTGATCGAGAAATCGGAGATAATACTCGACGAAACTCATTAATTTACCAATTTCATCGAGAATCCCGAAATAATGGGCTTGACGAAACCGATCCATAATCTAATTTTGTCTCACATTTAAGGCGCACTAACCTTTTATAAAAATAAGAAGTTAATAATTTTCAAAACTAGATCATTACTACATCACTTAGTATATTTACCTAACTACAATACTAATCCTTCGGTTTTAATAGCTGCAAAATCAAATATGCTTGCTGCATATGCAGGCTCATGACATATTGATTCGCTTGTAATAAAATATTTGCTATCGTATAATTCATGATTTCTTTTGCGATGTCGGCATCTCGGATTCTTGATTCTGCAGCAACAAGATTTTCCTCCATCGTCATCGTATTATTATATGCGTGTTCCAGCCTATTCATATAGGCTCCTATTTTAGAACGCTCTGTAGAAACCTGGCGAATGGCTTCATCGAGACCTGACATTGCATCTTCCGCACCTTGCCTCGTATCTATTTTCAAATTAGCAATTCCAATTTCCGCTGCACCCATATTACCAATCGACAATTCAATATATTGGCCTGCATTCGCTCCCGTTTGGATACGAAAAGAACTCCTAGAACCATCCAGTAACGGCATAGAGTTAAACTGCATATCCTTGGAAATGCGCTGAATTTCTTCTTTTAATTGTTCAAATTCCAATGCTAATGCTTTTCGATCCTCATCCGTATATGTATCATTTGCAGCTTGAACACTTAATTCTCTCATTCGTTGTAAAATAGCGTGAGTCTCATTCAAGCCGCCTTCTGCTGTTTGCAGCAAAGAAATTCCGTCTTGAATATTGCGTCCAGCCATATTGAGTCCGCGAATTTGGGCGCGCATTTTCTCAGATATCGCCAAACCTGCTGGATCATCACTCGCCCGATTAATCCTCATCCCTGTTGAAATTCGCTCAAGTGATCGCTGCGAGATGGTGAGATGGCGATTCATTTGATTAATCATCGATAAACCAGTGCTATACCATTTTCCCAGCATCCTTCCCGCTCCTTTCATGAGGTCATTTAGAGTAATATCGGCAAGTTTTAATAATAATAAAGTAAAAAACCTAGAGAATGTATATTTCTCCAGGTTTTAATCCCATGTTATCCCCAAACCTCTTTCGCAATTTCAACGATATATTTCAATTTTTCCCATTGTTGTTCTTCAGTTAATTTATTGCCATGATGCGTTGAAGCAAAGCCACATTGCGTACTTAGGCAAATTTGTTCCAATGGGATGTACTCGGAAGCTTCTTTAATACGAGCAATGACCTCATTCTTATCCTCTAATTCGCCTTTCTTAGAAGTAAGAACCCCTAGAACAACTTTTGCGCCTCCTCTTGGAATGTATTCCAAAGCTTTGAAATCACCGGAACGTTCGTCGTCGTACTCTAAAAAGAAGCCGTCCACTTTTTCCTTTGCTAATAAAGTTGGGGCAATCAAATCATAACTTCCTGAAAATGCCCAATTTGAACGATAGTTTCCACGACAGAGATGGGTTGTAATGTATAAATCATCTGGTTTTCCTTCCAAAACTCCATTTACCACACGAAGTGCTAAATCAATTAAATATTCTCTTGAATAAGCACCATCGTTAAAAGGAATATCTGGCGAGGAAAGACCCGCAATATATACATCATCTAATTGTAAATAGCGGACTCCCGCATCATAAAACGCTTTGATTGCATCACGGTATGCTTGAATAATATCATTTGCGTACTCTTCAATGTCAGGATAAATGCTTTCATCACGGATTCCGATATTAAATAATTGGTTCGGACTTGGAATCGTTTGTTTCGCAACCGCACGGCCAGCGACAATTTCTTTAAATTCAATAAAATCCTTCACGTGTGGGTGATCTGGGTTGAATGAAATTTTTCCAGTGTTACGGATATTGTATCTTTCTGTTTCTTCGTTTCCGCTAAAAATATATCCAACATCAGGCACATAACCCTCGACTCCATTCAAATGCTCAAGAAAATCTGTGTGCCAAAATCTGCGTCTGAACTCTCCATCTGTTACCGCTTCTAGACCAACTTCAATTTGTTTATCAACAATTCTTTTAATTTCTTGCGTTTCCACTTCACGTAATTGCTCAGCTGTAATCGTTCCTTCTTGAAAATCTATTCTCGCCTTATGCAAGTTATCAGGTCTTAATAAACTTCCTACTTGATCTGCTCTAAAAGGTGCTTTTATTAATGTTTTTGTCATGATTCATTTCTCCTCTTTTTTAAAATGTAATATAAGTAAAACAGGTTAAGACGCGAATTACGGCCACCACCTCCTTTAATGGCATTCTCCTTAAATGATAGGGTCCCAATTTAGGAGGCATCAGCGTTTTGTTCAAGAGTGTCTAGATAGAGCCCGAATCGAGACAGAAACCGGTGCTTTACTGTAATTCAGTCCCGATTGAGCCTAAATCGAGACAGAAACCGGTGCTTTACCAGAACTCAGTCCCGATTGAGCCCGAATCGAGACAGAAACCGGTGCTTTACCAGAATTCGGTCCCGATTGAGCCCGAATCGAGACAGAAATCGCTGTTTTACCGGAATTCAGTCCCGATTAAGGCCGAATCGAGACAGAAACCGGTGCTTTGCCAGAATTCAGTCCCAATCGGGCTCATTTTCAAATCAAACTCCAACTTCCTCTCTAATTGCCCCAAAAACTTGTTCCAAGTCAGCAATTAAATCCTCTACATTTTCAATGCCTACGGAAAATCGAAGCAACCGGTCGCATATTCCGCGTGCGTTCCGCTCTTCTTCTGGGATATCTGCGTGAGTTTGAGTGGCCGGATACGTAATAAAACTTTCTACACCACCAAGGCTTTCCGCGAAAAAGATTAACTTGAGCTTTCGCAAAAAGAAATCTACCCAATCACTTTCCCAAAGACGAAACGCTAGCATGCCACCTTTTCCGGAGTATAAAACATCCGTAACAAGGGGTTCGTTTCGTAAGAACTCAACTATTTTCTTCGCATTTTCATCATGTTGTTTCATCCGCAAATGAAGAGTTTTTAATCCTCTGATCAACAACCACGAATCAGTTGGAGAAAGAACTGCGCCAATTGCATTATGGAGAACAAATAATTTTTCACAAAGAGCATTCCCTTTTGCTACGACCAATCCCGCCAACACATCATTATGACCTCCAATATATTTGGTTGCGCTATGTATTACGATATCTGCACCTAATTCTATTGGTCTTTGAAAATAGGGCGTTAAAAATGTGTTATCAACAATCAGTAATAAATTATGTTTTTTGGCTAGGCGCGAATATTGACTAATATCAATTTCTTCCATCAACGGGTTAGTCGGACTTTCAATGAAAAGTGCCCTCGTTTTTTCTGTAATATGCTTTTCCATCTCGTTGATATCTTTGAACTTTGTATAAATTGTCCTGATCCCATAAACATCTGAAAAATGTTTTAATAAGCGGTACGTTCCACCATAAACATCCTCCGGAACGATTAATTCATCGCCGGCTCGAAAAAGTGAGAGAACTAATTGGATGGCGGCCATTCCAGAGCTGCATGCAAATCCTCGATCTCCTCCCTCTAAATTAGCGATTCCTTCTTCGAGAATGGTACGAGTAGGATTTTTGGTTCTCGTGTAGTCATAGCCAGTTGATTCTCCAAGTCCAGGATGCTCATATGCCGTTGATAAATAGATAGGGGGACTAATCGCCCCGGTTTTTGAGTCGCTCCGATTCCCTAATTGTGCCAATTTTGTTTCGAAACTTGTAACCGTCATGATGTTCAGCCTCCAACAAAAATAAAAAGGACCTTCTAGAAAAAAGAAGGTCCTCATAAACGAAAACAACTTCTTATCTTCTAGGTTAATAACCTATTGGAATTAGCACCGGTGCCACAAAGGTCGGTTGCTGAGACTTCATAGGGCCAAATCCCTCCATCTCTCTTGATAAGAAAAATTATTAAATTATTGAATGAGTTAGTGTATCTTACTTTAATACATAAGTGAAAAAAGTGCAAGGATAAAAAAATAAGAACTTTTATTATTCTGATAGATTCGGTACAATAGTACAAAGGACTTTTTGCCTAGGACAATAGGAGTGAGTACAGTGAAAAATGAAAGTGTAATGCACACTACATCATTAGTTCGTGAAATTTTAAATGCTCTATGGATTATCGTCGGATTATATGTTATTGCTACAAGTGTGGATGCATTTTTCACTACTAAGGACAAGTGGCTGTTTTTACAACTTGTAATCATCTATCCCACTCTTACTTTGGCGATGACAATGGGAATGCTCGAAATTTGTCTTCGAAAAATAAAAAATCATATGGAGTACATTGTGATTTTAGGTGTTAATATCGTTGCGAGTGTAATCATTTTGTCATTATACGAAAAGCCAATCCTTATTTTTCTTTTAGTTTTTCCTGTATTAGTTTCATTATATTTTTATAAATCAAAGTTGCTAAAATTTGCATGTATTACAGGAATCTTATCCGGAGTACTCATATATGCACTATCCGATGAGGTCCGCACTTATTATAAACACTCTGATATGATTATTATGATTGCCGTTGTATTGGGAACGTCATTAATCATTCACAGCTTAATGAAGCATAGCCTTAGACTGGCGAATGAACTTTTAAAAACAACAGAGGAAAAACAATACTTATTTTCTAAAAATGTTCAAATGGAAAAGCTTTCGCTATTGGATCCAGTCACAGAACTATACAATCATCGCTCTTTTCATGAATATTTAGAGTCATTGTTGAGGATGGATACCATTAATGAATTAGATTTACATATTGCTGTCTTAGATATTGATAATTTTAAGAGAATCAATGATACTTATGGCCACCAAATGGGAGATTTGGTCATTATGGAAGTGGCGAATCAAATCAAGTTTTTTACCGAAAATGACGATTTTGCTTTTCGTTATGGCGGAGAGGAATTTGCCATCATCAATATCGGATTATCAACGGAAGAATTTTTAGAAAAAATGGAAAATATCAGACGAGGAACTTCAAAAGTATGCCTAAAGGAATTGGAAGGAAATTGTGTAACAGTCAGTATAGGAATACAGAAATTATTGCCGGGAATGAGCAAGGATGTTTTGTTTAATGGGGCTGATACGTCTCTTTACATTGCTAAAAAATCGGGGAAAAATAAAGTAATCGTGAATTCGATTGAACGACCACCGGTAGAGGTTTTTTCCTGACAAAAACGCCAAGAGGAGTTGATTCTCTTGGCGTTTAGACTATAAAACAATATCCAATTTCCTTTCTCTTTTCCATAAATACATAACGAAGCCAATTACGATTGCAATTAATAGGATATAACAAGCGGGGACAAGCCATATTGGCAGCCACATGCTGACGACGAGGTTAAGTAAATATTTTAAACCAAAAATGAGTAATCCTAATATAACTGGAACTTGTATACCTATAAGTGCAATATAGCTTGGGACGAGATTAGAAATACTCATCGAAATGAATGTTAATAAGAATCCCAATACATAAATGGCACATGTTGAAAGCACAATGTATTGGAAAAACGTTAAGTTATACCAATAAACTCCTCCAATAAAAGAGTTAAGAGGGACCTCGAAAAATATCGAGGGATGATTTAATGAATAAATACCTAAATATATCGCAAGCAACACTGTCATGACAATAAACGCCGAGATCAGCCCGGCAGCAAGTTTCCTCTTAAAAATCGATCTACCCACTTTTGATGTATATTGTAAATCCACTAGATTTCTTGAACGATCACTAAGAAAAATAGGAGAAATGACAAGTACAACGCTAATCAAAACGGCAATCGCAATATTCGTAATGATATCACTAAAATTTGATAACGAAACTTCTGGATACAGATCATATTGTCCGGTCTTTTTTAATTCGTTTAAGTGTTGTTTGCCGAAGGAATTAGCTCTGCCGATTTCATTTGCAATGATCATTTCCTGATTTTTATGGAACTCTAGTAATCTTTCTCGCTCTTGGAGTTCCCAGAACAAATCAACTTCTTCGTTGAAAATGACTTTATAACGTAGTTCCTCTAATTCTTTATTGTCATGGTCAGCATTTTGGTATTCTATGTAAGATTGAATACCTATTTTTTTAAAATCCTCTCTTCCTCGAAAAAACTCATCCGCTTTTCTCACTTCTTCATCGTATTTTATCTTGAAATCTGCCTTTTCAGATTCATCCATATGGGGTCCATAGTTTTTAACCATTTCAGCGCCGATTTGATAGGAATCTAAGGATGGTCTACCGTTAGGAAAATGTTTGATATTAAAATCAATCAAAAAGTAGTACAAAATCAAATTGACGAAAGCTAAAACGAGGAGTATTTTCCAGTTTAAGATTTTTCGAATTTCTAGTAATAAAATCTGCATATTATTTCTCCTTACGAGATATCTAGTTTCGCGAATTTTTTCAATGATACGTAACAACAAATGGCGAAGATCGCTGTCCAAGCTAGGATAGTACCTACTTCATAATACTTGAACATCATCAGCCCACTTGCCCCCATCCACCACTGGTGCGGATTTAAAACGAGGTTGGATAAATTAAATCCAACGAATAACTTTAACTTTAAAGAGCCTGGTATAAAGGCCGGTAAAATAAACAAGGCAATAAAAATAACGGCAAATAATATAAACGTAAAATAGCTGTTTTTCAGCATAGCGGATAGGCTAAAAGTAAAAATGGAAAATAAAAACATACAAACATATGAAACGATAATGGCTAAAAGCAAATAGGTCAAAAAGGAGAAATCCCACCAAGATATGTACGGGAAATTGTAATCCCAATTAAACCCGCTGCTAATCGCCGTTTTCCATAAATAAGAATAATCAAACACGATAAAAAAGGCAGCTAGCATAACAATCAGTAAAAACGTAGTAATGATGGAAGTTGTCATTAACGATGCCTTTAATTTATCGAGCATTAATTTTCTTCCTCTACGTGTTGTATAAGTAACCAGCTGGGTTCGATTTTCAAATTCAAAGTTCGTAATTAAGGCAGTTGAAAGTACGATTAAAATCATTGCCTCAATCAAGATGGTTTTAAAGAAAGTGCGAAATAAAAGGCTATGCATAGCATATGGCTTCCCGGCAAAAAACCATTGATTGTATTCCTTATTCTGTTTCAATTCCTCAAAACGGTTAGCAAATTTATCGTATTCATTCCTGAGTGTTTCAGCAGCAGCACCACTCAGTCGATAACCGTGTATTTCCTTTTCGCCAATTTTTTTAATATTAAATTCCGCATAAGTAGAATCAAGAGATTTTGCCATCCCAACATACATTTCTTTTAAGTGCAGCTCGTAAAAAGATTGAAGTTCTTTTGATGTAAAATGTTCTTGATTCTCATAGTTTAATTGAGCAAAAAAGTCTGATGCATGCTCAAACGTTTGCCCTGATTTTTCTTCAGTAATGGAATTCAAATGGGATAATTCAGGCTGCAAGTCTTTTTCAAGTTTCATCAAGGATTCTTCCGTAATCTCTATGCCGTACTTTTTAGCAATTTGATTCACAACTCCCAATTCTTTTTTAAAATCAGAAGAATCATAGACTAAAAAGACATTCCAAACTGAAAACAAAAGCAATAGGCCAAGAATAATCGGTGAGGCAAGTGCTTTTTTACATTCCAATAAAATAATTCTCATGGCTTACACTTCCACCATCAAGTTATCGCGGTATTCATACAAAAAGACATCTTCCAAATGTGGAAGGACCGGAACCCAATCCTTGTCCATTTCTCTTTTATGAACAAAACGTACCAATACATTTCCACGTTCCTGTTTTTCGCCAATAAGAATATAATTTTTGCGGAAAGTTTCCAATTCATCGTTTGTGATGGACGTTTCATAGATGAATCCATCAAGCGTGTCGCAAATAGACTGGGCAGTGTCCTTAAAAAGAATCTCATGATTTTTTATCATAATCACTTGATTGGCGATCGATTCAATATCTGAAACGATATGTGTAGAAATGATAATTAGTCTATCCCGAGAGAGTCCGGTTAAGAGCTGACGGAATCGAGCTCTCTCTTTTGGGTCAAGCCCAGCTGTCGGCTCATCCAAAATCAATATTTTTGGGTCATTTAATAACGCCTGAGCGATGCCAACACGCTGGATCATCCCACCCGAAAACTTCCTCATTTTTTTATTGGCAACATCACTGAGCGCCACTTTTTCGAGCAGCTCATGAATGATAGGCAATGCCGTTTTTTTATCAATTCCTTTTAGAGCGGCAAGATACAATAAATACTGCTTCGGCGAATAATGTTTATAAAAGCCGAAGTTTTGCGGTAAGTATCCTAGGATATCACGGTAATCCTCGTCAAGATCGACAATATTTGTCCCGTTATAAAGGAGTTCACCTTTTGATGGAGAAATGAGTGTAACGAGCATTTTAATTAACGTCGTTTTCCCGGCACCATTTGGAGCGAGAAGCCCATAAATACCTTTATCAAATTCAAGATTGATTTGTTTTAAAGCAGTAAAATCTCCATATTGTTTGCTAACATCTTTTACGACCAACATACTAAAAAACTCCCTCCGCTGGTTTTAATCGGACCAGCTTGCTTAAGTAAAGAACATACAGAATAATACTGCCAGCAAGGACGATTCCGTAGATAAAAATCGGGATGGTCATCAGAAAATGAATGTATGCTTGATTGTTTACAAGACTCAGCACGATATTAATCCCAATCCAACCTCCTCCAACCTGAAGGGCAGTAAATCCTGAACGACCTTTCATGAATACCACTAGAAATATAATCGAAAACAAGAATAGGGCAGTCGTCGAGATCATAAAAGTTCTAAAAAACTGCAAAGTATCGTAAAAAGAAACAAGAGAAATAATGCTAATTGTGTTCACGATAATGGAAATGATGCTGAAATTAAACATGCGAAAGGCAGCGACTTGATACAGGTTATACTTTGCAACCATCTCCACTTCAAAGGTCGCACTATGCTTCTTATGGAAAAGGTCATAAAGTGATAAGGCCATAAAAAGGAGAGGTGAAATCAAAAAGACAAACCCATATACATCTGTTTCATTTACATTGGATGGCTCAGTAATTGTCAAAAATAAAAAAAACAGGACAGCCATGGCCGATAAGGTTATTAAGATCCCATCCCTTGGGTTCGTAAATAAATAACGAAATCCGATTTCTTTGTATAGATTTAGCAAAAAAGAAGGGAAGGATTCTTTTCGTTTCACTCCAGCTCTGACAATCGTTCTAATTTCTTTTTGAATAATCTCATCATCAGGCATTGGGATATGGAATTTTTCTTTATTCATGCTGATGCACCTGCATTTCCTTTTTAATAAGTTTGATTGCTGCATAATACCTTGTTTTGACGGTGGATAGCGGAGCTTGTACCATTTCAGCGATTTCCTGTAGCGTATACTCCCCAAATAGTTTTAGACGGACAATTTGCTGTGAACTTGTCTCCAATCGGTTGATAATCCTAGTAATTTTTTCAACATCTTCTTTGTATTCAAAGGAGACTGTCATATCCTCTGGACCTTCAAAGTCATGACCTTCTAGCGACTCCGTAAGCTTCCAATATTGATAGTTTTTCGAGCGAAAATAATCCACCAATCGATTGGATGCGATTTTGTAAAGCCAAGTCCGAAAAGAAGCTTTTTTGTCATCGAATTGTCCGATTGACTTCAGTATGCTTATAAAAATTTCCTGAGTTAGATCAAGTGAAAGGTCGGAATCAATCGTCTGCTTGTACACAAAGGCATACATTTCTCGATAGTATTTAGAAATCAACTCATTAGCGGCCTCTTGGCTGCCATTTTTCTTTATTTTCTTAATCCAGCGCTGCTCTTGTTTCATCATCTCACTGCCTTCTAACCATATATTCGTAAGCAGAGGAAAAAAAGTTTTAATAAAATCAAATAAATTTTATAAATGGCTCGAGAACACTCGTGACTTTAGTCATGAGATGAATCGAACCACTTTTTTGTTTCTTATTACGCACATATGTTCTATAATAATAGTAACACTTTTCTAAAGGAGGTATATCGTTTTGAAACAGCATAAAGCCTATAAATTTCGCATTTACCCTAATCAAGAACAAACCAGTTTAATCAACAAAACAATTGGATGTGCTCGCTTTATCTTTAATCACTTTTTAGGTAAGCAGAAAAACAAAGAGACTTATTGGTATGTCGTTGAAGAAATGGTTCAAAACGGTCAACTCCCTCGGAATAACTGGAAAGGTTCATTCTTCAATAAAAATGAATCCATTAAATCGGTTAAAGAACTTAAACAACATTATCCTTTTCTGAAAGAAGTGGATAGTATTGCTCTACAAAAATCTGTAGAAAACCTTCATGATTCTTACACAAGATATTACAAAAAACAAAATAAAGCTCCTCGTTTTAAAAGCAAAAAGAATCCTGTGCAATCTTATACAACGAAATATACGAACGGAAATATCGCGATTGATGGCAATAGAGTTAAGTTGCCTAAATTAGGTTGGGTTCTATTTGCCAAAAGTCGCGAAGTCCATGGTCGCATACTTAATGCCACCGTTAGACGCAATCCCTCTGGTAAATATTTTGTATCCATTGTGGCAGAAGTAGATATTCAATCACTTCCTAAGACCAATCAGGAAGTTGGTATCGACTTAGGATTAAAAGATTTTGCGATTTGTTCCAATGGCACAGTGTACGAAAATCCGAAATTTTTACGAAAGATGCAGCATAAGCTACTCAGAGCACAACGGACATTGTCCAGAAGAACAATCGGTTCTTCTAATTGGCATAAGCAACGCATAAAATTAGCTCGTATTCACGAACGCATTGTCAATGCCAGAAAAGATTACTTGCAAAAAATATCTACAGATATTGTCAAAAACCACGACTTAATCTGCATAGAAGATTTGCAAGTATCCAATATGTTGAAAAATCATACATTAGCCAAAGGGATTAGTGAAGCGTCCTGGGCAGAATTCCGCACAATGTTGGAATACAAGTGTAAATGGTATGGGAAACAACTGCAAACAGTTGCGAAAAACTTTCCTAGTAGTCAGTTGTGTTCTCATTGTGGATAACAAAACAAAGAAGTTAAGAATTTACATTTGCGTGAGTGGACTTGTCCATCTTGTCTTATGCAACACGATAGAGACCGAAACGCAAGTTATAATCTACTTGCCGAAGGCAAAAGACTATTGTTAGCCTAATAAATGCTAAACCGTAGGAACTATGGGGATAGCCTACTTATCTTGCTCCAAAAGGAGTAACGGCGTAGGAATCCTTCGACTTTAGTCGAGGGAGGTTCAACTTACTCACGAGTAAATGAAAAAGTTTCTTACGTTAAACGCTAAATATCGAAATGCATCTTGTAAATTTCGGGATAAATGTTAATATTTCAATAGTAAATAAATTGGAAAAAATTTCATAAAGGAAAGTCTGTTAAAAGGGGATGGAATATGAAGGATATTAAAGAGAATTCAATCAAAATCCTAGTGGTACTGCTAATTATTTCTTTATTTTACAATTTAAAGTTATTAAAAGATATAAGGGAATTTAAAAAAGAAGTTAACTTTCAATACGAAACGAAATTACATAATATAAATACGGAATTATATGCCGTATTAAAAACGATGAATACATCCATTTCAAATAATAAGATATACATAGGAGAAAATGGAATTGTTAAAGACTATTATGAAAGAGATCTTAGGCAAGTAGCTAGAACTTTTCAAGATTTGTCAAATCTTCATAATTCGCCAAATTCTAAAGCAGAGTTCAAAAAGATTAATATTTTGCCATTGGGAAATATATTGAATTCTTACTCTGAATTTTTGGATTTATTATATAAGAAAAATCAAAATGCATCGGAACAGTATATTGATTTAGTTCCAAATGATTTGGAGGGAATCTCCATCATAAAAGAAACAATGTCGGATCTTATAAATATTATTAATAGTGATGAAGGAAAGAAAGATAGCTTGATTAATATATTGCAGGAATTCACGAATTACTCCAAATCAAAGGAATTTGAAGAAAAACGATTAAAAATCGAGGAATTAAATAAAGCATTGACTCAAGGTTAAAAAAAGCAAAAGTGCCGACTTATGGCACTTTTGCTTTTTAAGGTCTCTTGTCCCAAGGTTCTACCGTTCCAATCATATGGACAGGTCGGTCCTGTGTAATGGCTTTTATGACGCCAGCTGAAATTTCCTGATGGGTAAGCCAGCGAGAGCGGTTATATTCAATGATAAACCCAAGCTGAACTTGTCGATAGAGGCACGAATTAGGAACATTTACTTGATTAATAACTTCTTGTAAATTCGTACTGCTTCCTAGAATGTGAAACAGTCGCCAAGGCTGTTCATATAGTTTATTTTCTTCAGCGATAATCGGAAGTACATGCTCAGCCCCGGAGTGAATCCAAACTACTACAATATCAAAAGGACCGTTCTTTTTGATTAATTGCTGTATTTGAGCTCTAAACGAATCTTCATCTCGATAATTGACCAAAGCTGGAGTTATCGCTGCTGAACGGTTTACCCGTTTAATAAGTTCATCCATCCGAGCTTCGTTCCGAGCAACAACAGATACATTATATCCATCGGAAAGAAACAAAGAGACGTCAGCTAACATTCCAGTCCCGCCTACGACGAGAGCATGCTTCAAATCGATCACCTCTCGCGAATAAAGCCTATTAATTTTTGGCTACTAATAACAGATAGGGCAATTAATAAAGGAACCATTACAAATATAAAAATTAGATTGATGGAGGAATCAATTCCTATACCAATTGTGTTAACAGAAAGCTGAATCATTTTGAAATATATATAAAAGAACACAACACTTAGGAAAATTTTCACCAAAGGCATGGTCTCACCTACGTTTTCTATGTATTAACTATAGTGTGGCAGAAAAGTCTGCAAACTTCAATCTAGCTTTTTCGTCAGTAAAGGTATTATCATAGTTTAAAACATGCTTGAAAGAAGATGGGAATATGGAAGTAAGCATTACAAAAGATTACGAACTAATCGCCAAACTAAATAAATCAGTCCATGATCTTCATGTCGAGTTGTACCCTAATTATTTCAAAGAATATGATTTTAATAAGGTTAGGAGCTTCTTTGAAGGTATCATCCAAAAGGACAATCAGTTGTTTTTGCTTTTAAAAAGCGAGGATGAAGCTTTGGGGTATGCATGGGTTGAAATAAGAAAGTACCCAGAAAATGTCTTTAAAAAAGGATATAAATCGGTATATGTTCATCAACTAAATGTTTTAAGAACTAACCAAGGGCTTGGCTCCGTGTTAATGGATAAAATCTATGAAATAGCTAAAGAGCAAAAGATAAAATTGGTAGAGCTTGATTATTGGGCTAATAATCAGGCAGCTGAGAGATTTTATCAAAAGCAGGGCTTCACAAAATATCGGGAGATTTTGTATAAGGAGTTGTAAGAAGGGATAAAAAACAAAGAATTATCCCTTTTAGTTCTTTAATTCGTTTCCTGCTGCAGTGAGAAACATAGTCATCAATTTATTTTTTTTCTTTGGATAAGAACCATCCACCAATAGCAATTAGAAGCATAACCGCCCAAAAGATTGTGTTCCATATGGGACCTTCAACAAATTCATGTGAAATGATGTGTAAAGCTTGATGCGCTAGAGTATGCATTAATAACTTAACTCCAACCCAGCCAACAATTAACATCGCTGCAGTTTCCAAACTAGGGCGTTTCGTCAATATCCTTACGAAGTATCCGGCTGCGAATCGAATGACGATTAACCCTGCAATCGCACCTAATATAATGACGATAAACTTTGCGCCATCCATACCACCTATTTGAAACATAGGTGTATCAGGTAATGCAATAACTAGAGCCACTGCTGCTAATATAGAATCAATCGCAAAAGCTATGTCTGCCAATGCAATTTGGGTAACAGTCAAGGCATAACTTTTCCCACGCATCTCTTTATTTTTGTTTCTTTTAAGTAAATGTTTTAAAGCGATGAAAATTAAGTAAGCAGCTCCAATAGCCTGAACCTGCCATACGTGAAAAAGGAATGAAATAATAAAAATGGCACCAATCCTAAATATAAAAGCCAGTAACAAACCAATATTTATTGCTTTTTTTTGCTGATTTTCTGGTAAATGCTTGGCCATAATAGCTAGAACTAGAGCATTATCAGCAGATAATAACCCCTCCAGAAAAATTAAAACAATTAAAACCCAGCCGTATTCTAGTAATAAAGAAATTTCCATATGTCACCCGAATCATTTTTAGTATAGGAAATTGTGGTTATAGCATTTTCCACTTTTCAACAAGTTTGAATCTATCTTTTTTTATATCCCAGATATAATACCCTTGTAACTACTACCTTATTCAGCGTTCTTTTCTTGTGTTGGTGATCGTTTTTTACTTATGATATCCCCCACTCAAACCATCTCCCATGCCCATCCGTTTCCCCAATAATATGACACTCTTCAATACCGTTAGCGTAGTAATCGAGATGAAGTTTGCGATCCCACATATTGTTGTAAAGATGAAATACATCCCTTTTAGCTCCAATTGTTTTAATAATTTCAAGCAGCTCTAGCTTTAATGCTTCAGGCATTTGATTCGCCACATGTGTATGGAAGATGCAAAGGGCGCTATCTTCAGGAGCTAGCCTGGCAACTTCGGGTAATAACGAAACTCCGTCTCCTTCAATTAAATCAACTGGATTTTCCATAAAAAGTTGAGCAGCTTTTTCAAAAAGTTCCACTCGATCCTTGTGTTCAGGCCAAGTGAGTGACTTGAGCCAAAGTGCATTTTCCGGGTCTGTAATATCACACAAGTGCAGATCTAACCCGACTCTTGAGGCAACAGGAGGAATATCTTCTATGTAGGCAGGGAATTGTCGACCACGAATTTCCGAAGTGATTTGTACTTTTGATGTCTTATTACCATAGAGATGACCGTTTCAATAGGAATAACTATACCGATCCCATAACAGCTGCAGCCCCGCACTCGTTCCTATTTCTATTAAGCATAAAGGCTTTTTCACTTTGTCATACATATAGCAAAAGCTTGGAAATAGGTATGCACTGCGCCGTACTTCATTTGTCTGGACTCGTTTTGTTTGCAGAAGCTCAATGATTTCATTTCTATAAAGCAAGCAGAAATCTTTAAACTGAGGAAAAATATTGTCTAAGTTGCGTGGCTTTTCTACGATACTAGGATAATATTCTTTCAAAGGATGCTTGATACCCGATTGTAAAAGGTAATGGACAGCTCCTAAAAATAAGTTAGGAACTGGTTGTCCTTCTAGCGCATGAGAACTAAGCTCAAGCAAGTCTTGGTCTTCGGAGATGTTTAATGATAAATATTCATATAACGGGCTTGAACCTTTGCACTCCCGTTCTGCAAATGCTTTAAATCGATTAGATAGTTGTGTGATCTCCATTTTTGCCTCCTTTATATTTTTTTAAAAAGAAAATTAGAATCCCGCAGATGAGGGCAATTCCCATAAAGGTGAATACGAAAAAGAGAGGGTCGACTACATACCCAAACGCTACCTTAGAATCCAATCCGACGGAGTTTTTTATATTAGGTGTATAATTTTTAGTGAGAAAATAGCCATATAGAATAGATCCACCAAAATATATTAAGTGAAGTGCTAAGGATGCAAGTATTGCTTGAATCAAAATTTTCATATGTACATACCTTTCGAAATGATATATATCTAGTATAATACCTTCATTATGAAAAAACAGGTGATAAAGGATGATTCATCATATTGAGTTATATGTTTCCGACTTGAAAAAGTCCATCGATTATTGGGGATGGCTCCTTGAAGAGTTGGGATATAAAATTTATCAAAAATGGGATAAGGGTCAGAGCTGGAAGCAGGGGGAAACGTATATCGTTTTCGTTCAGACAGAGGAGCGGTTTTTAGATATTCCATATCATCGCTGTCGTGTCGGGCTAAACCATCTAGCATTTCATGCGCGATCCCGTCAGCATGTCGATGAAATGACGGCCAAGCTGAAAGAGAGAAACGTTAATATCCTCTATAAAGATAAACATCCTTTTGCAGGAGGGCCAGATTATTACGCTGTGTTTTTTGAAGATCCAGATCGGATAAAAGTAGAACTTGTAGCTCCAGAAAGTGGTGGCGAGAACAAATGAAACAGTTAGAAAAAGCGATTGAGCTTAGAAATAATGGAAAGCTTGAGGAAGCGAATAAACTTCTTGTTCGTCTTGCGGTACAGTTTCCAAATGACGCAGGGGTTCAATATCATTGTGCCTGGAGTTTCGATGTTTTAGGCAAGGAATCCGAGGCAGTACCTTATTATGAATTGGCCATAAAATTAGGGCTAAATGATTCGGATGCAAAAGGCGCATACCTAGGCTTGGGAAGTACATATAGAACACTTGGAGAATACAAGAAGGCAAGAAAAGTGTTGGAAGAGGGAATTGAGTGCTACCCAGACTATCTTGCTCTAAGAGTTTTTCATGCCATGACACTTTATAATGAAAAAGAGTATGAAAAAGCGATGGAGATTTTATTATTAACACTTGCACAAACAAGTTCCGATGAATCTATAAAAACGTATAAAAGAGCAATCGAATTTTACGCAAAAAACTTAAACGAAATCTGGAAATAACTAAGGTTGTCGATTTTACTTAATCGACAACGAATTGTTTTTAGTCCAATATAAACCCCAGAATCCGTGACTGCTGTTGTTCTTAGATTCCCATGAGCGAACAAGTTCGGATTGGCATTGCCCATTGCGAAGCCTTCCCCTACTTGCAGGTGGTCCAGATTATTATGCTGTGTTTTTTGAAGATCCAGATCGGATAAAAGTAGAGCTTATAGCTCCAGAAAGTGGTGGCGAGCAAATGAAACAGTTAGAAGAAGCATTGAGCTTAGAAATAGTGGAAAGCTTGAGGAAACGAATAAACTTCTTGTTCGTCTTGCTGAAAAGTTCCCGGATGATGCGGTAGATCCCCCAATATCAGTTCTTAAATTGACTAGGCTGTAGATATTAAATGCGTGCTGCATTACAGGATGCAGACCAGATCTTATTGATCGCCACCTACCATATCTTAATCAATCTTATATTACGACTGGGCACAATTCTATAATAAGAATTGTGCTCTTTCTTTTGTATAGGCCAGATAATTGAATACCAAGCATCTTTAAAGAAGTATTCATATTAAAATATAGAAGAAATTGTGTTTGAAGAATTGTACTTGAACAATTGAATGAAGAATAGCTGAATATGAAATTGCAATAAAATAGTATTAGATTTTATTAAACAGGGAAAGGTAAAGAGAAAGCATTTTCTTTGATAATTTTCAATAGTGGGTTTATAATTATCTCAAATTAATATATCTTTAATTAGAGATATTTTAATTCAAATGAAATATTGGAGGTTATACAACATGGAAAGATTATCAGGAAAAGTTGCAGTAATTACAGGTGGTGCAGGCGGCATCGGTAAAGTAACGGCAGAAAGATTTCTAAAAGAAGGCGCTAAAGTCGTTTTAGTAGATTTGTTTGAAGAATCACTTCATAAAGCTAAAGAAGAACTAGACTCTTTTGGTGAGGTACTTACAGTTCAAGCGGACGTTTCAAAAGAATCCGATGTAGAAAGTTATGTTAAAAAAGCAATTGAACATTTTGGTAAAATCGATGTTTTCTTTAATAATGCAGGAATCGAAGGAAAAGTAGCTCCTCTTGTGGATCAAAAAATGGAGGACTTCGATAAGGTAATTAGTGTCAATGTACGTGGAGTATTTTTAGGCTTGAAATATGTTCTACCAGTCATGACTAAACAAGGTTATGGTAGTGTGATCAACACTTCGTCCGTAGCAGGATTAGACGGTAGTCCTGGTGTATCACCTTATATCGCTTCGAAACATGCAGTAGTCGGATTGACAAAAGCATCAGCAATTGAAGTAGCAAATGCTAATGTACGCGTCAATTCAATTCATCCATCGCCTGTTAATACAAGAATGATGCGTTCTTTAGAAGAAGGATTGAATGTAGAACAAGAAACATTAGCACAAAGTATTCCTTTAGGACGTTATGGTGAATCAAGTGATATTGCTAATTTAGTTTTATTCCTTGCTTCCGATGAAAGTGCATTTATCACAGGAGTTCAGTATAGAGTTGACGGTGGTATGGGAGCGTTATAAGGTATCTAACAGCATATATCATGTGTAACAAATGAGGATCTTTTATTAGCCATTTAATGAGAGAGGATGGATTGACATGAGTAAATTGCAAAATAAAGTAGCGGTCATTACAGGCGGGGCATCGGGCATCGGTGCTGCAACAGCAAAATTATTTGTTAAAGAAGGCGCAAGAGTAGTGCTTGTGGACTTAAACGAAGAAAAAGGGAAAGCCTTTGAAACAGAATTAAAGGCACAAAATGCAGAAGCGCTTTTTGTAAAAGCAAACATTACAATTGAAGAAGATGTACAAAATGTTTTCAAAGAGGCAGTGGATGCTTTTGGAAAAGTAGATATAGTATTTAATAATGCAGGGATTGGACGTGTAACACCAACAGAGGAGCTATCCTATGATGAATGGCGCAACACGGTGAATGTAGACTTAGATGGTGTATTTTTAGTAGCTCGTGAAGCCATTCGTGAAATGCTAAAATCAGGTGGTGGAACTATTGTCAATACAGCTTCTATGTATGGTTGGGTAGGTTCACCTGGGTCGGCAGCATACAATGCAGCAAAAGGTGGAGTTCTCAACTTAACACGCTCACTTGCGTTAGAATATGCAACTAAAAATATTCGTGTAAACTCTTTAGCACCAGGCTTTATTGATACACCAATTATTCCTGAAGAAAGTAAAAAGCAGCTTGCTTCTATAACACCAATGCAACGTCTTGGTAAAGCAGAGGAAATGGCAAAAGCAGTATTATTCATGGCTTCGGACGATTCATCCTTTATGACAGGCAATACATTAACAGTTGACGGTGGATATACGGCACAATAAGAAAATAACAATTTTAAACGTTGCATTTCTATTTAAAGCGTATTTTGATCAAACATTTTCAAAAGACGCTTTTTTTTTGTTTGTTATCAACTTAGGTTGTCGATTTTACTTTAATCGACAACCCCAATTGATTTTAGTCCATTATAAACTCCCGAATCCGTGACTGCAGTTGTTTTCCGGTTTCCATACGCGAACAAATCTGGATTTGCATTGCCCATTGCGAAGCCTTTCCCTACAGCAGACAACATTTCCTTATCGTTCATACCATCACCAAACGCGATCGCCGCTTCTTTTTCTATATTCATTACATGCAATGTTTTCTTTACGGCTTCACCCTTATTAACTGTATCTCGGATGACATCATAGCAATGCCTCAAACCGTCGACATTTACTTGGGAAAAATGGTAACTCGAATCAATCTCGTATAACTCAACTTCCTCCGGCTTTAAATTGATTAACGTTGCACCTAATATTTGATCAGCGACATCTGTTGTGAACAGTTCATTATATTTTGTTTGGAATTTATCAATGAAAAGGTCCACATGTGGTGAATCCATTGAAGTGAAGTAATTTTTCTCACTTGTATATAGGACGATTTCATGGCCATGCTTTTTAGCAATCGCAACGAAATCTAGCACAATTTCACGGCTCATCGGTTCATCTACGATTGTTTCACCTTGGTATTTTGCAAGTGCACCGTTATATCCAATGAAGGAATCAACATTCAACTCCTCCGCAAGATCAGCAATTTCATGGAGCGGTCTTCCTGTAGCAAGAAAAACTTGAATCCCTTTTGACTGCGCCTGTAAAATTGCCTGTTTAGTGGTTTCTTCATATGTGTGATCTAGTTTTAAAATAGTTCCATCTATGTCTAAAAATAATGCTTTATAGTCTGCCATTCGATTCTCCTTCAACTATTTTAATTCCATTTTAACAGATGCATGCCCATTTTCGACTTTAACCTCTGCTTTAGCACCATTGACAAGGGTAATTTGCGGTGGAACATGACCTATATCGGCATCATAAGCGATTGGCAACCCAGTCATTTGAGAGAGACGTTCCATTGCATCCCATGTTGTAAAACCTTCAACTTTTTTCCCAGCCGGAGTTCTGCCAAAGATAATTCCACTCGATTGTTCGAACCAACCTGTATAGTGCAGCTGCAACACGGAACGATAAAAATCAGTGGCACTCATTTCGCAGTTTTCAAAATACCAAAGGATTTTATCATCGGGTACATATTTTTCCCGAAAAGCTTTTATATCTGCATATGGTGTCCCAACTAAATTTTGCAGCGTGTCGATACATCCTCCTAGGAGCCTGCCATCTATTTGAAGTGGCTTTCCATCTAGAGTTTTCCAGCTTGTCGGCGTATCTAATTCAAATACATAAGGATTAGGCTCTTTATCATGATTCCATTTAGATTGATACTTTTCAGAAGAAGTTTGGAAGATTGTACTGCCTTCAGATCCCATGAGTACATCCATAAACTTCTTGGTCGTATCATCCCATTCATTACTCCGTAAATCAATTAAGTTCGTACCATGGGCAGTAGCAATCCCAGTCATAACCGTAATTGAAAATAAAAGAGTACTAGTATCAGAGTATCCTAATATCCATTTTGGCTGAATCCGATCCCATTGCAAAATTGGGAGAATTTCCATCAAAATTTCCCCGCCCCAAGGAGGGATAATCGTATCGATATTAGAGTTTTGCAGCATCGAATTCAATTCCGCTGCACGGATGATTGCTTCAGCTGATGCTGCTTTTTCGTTCGTCCATGGTGTTTTTCCAACTTCGACTTGAAAGCCACGTTTTTTAAATTGTTCAATGCCGCCAGTCAAGATCGAGTGCAGTTCTTTAGGTACACCAGAAGAGGGAGCGGTGATGCCAATTGTACCTCCAGCTTTTAACGGTTTTGGATAACGAATCATCGAAATCTCTCCTCTCATAATTGAGACTATTTTAGAGCAATAGGAGGCTAAAATAAAGTGTTCAAGCGAAAAACGTTTTCCTTTGAGTAATTAGGGAAGAACTTACAAATAATAAAGTCATAATCTTGTAAATGGAGATGGAGCATATGTCGAATGTTAATCCAATGCCCAAAGAAGAAGGTTTAGATCATACGCTAAGCTTAGCGAGAGAAGGATATTTATATATCCCGAATAGACGCCATAGTTTTAATTCCAATATTTTTGAAACACGTTTGCTTGGCAAAAAGGCCATTTGCATGGGCGGGAAAGAAGCCGCGGAGCTATTTTATGACGAAGAAAAATTTATGAGACAAGGAGCGGCGCCGAATCGGGTGTTGCAAACATTGTTCGGAGCGAAAGGTGTTCAAACTTTGGACGGGGCGGATCATAAGCATCGAAAGGAAATGTTTATGGCTCTTATGTCACAGGAAGGAATTAAGGATTTAATTAATTTAACGAGAAATGAGTGGGAGTCTGCAATAGCGAAATGGGAAGACATGGACGAAGTCGTATTATACGAGGAAGTTCAGGAAATATTATGTCGAGCTGCATGCGGGTGGGCTGGTGTACCCATTCAGGAAGATGAAATACAAGCTCGAACTAAAGAGTTTGGTTCTTTATTTGAGTCGGTTGCAGCGATTGGGCCGAACCATTGGCTAGGAAGAGCAGCGCGGAATAACATTGAAAGATGGATTAGTGGGCTGGTTGAAGAAGTTCGCAATAACAAGTTAAACCCTCCAGAAAATACAGCCCTGCATCAATTTTCTTGGCACCGCGATGCCACAGGCAATCTGTTAGATGCTGAGGTTGTGGCGGTGGAAGTCGTTAATATTATCCGCCCAATCGTAGCCATTGCCATTTTCATTAATTTCACGGCACTCGCCATTCACCAATATCCTGAGGAAAAGGTGAAGCTTCAATCGAGTGATCAAAAATATACCGAAATGTTTGTCCAAGAAATACGCCGTTTTTATCCTTTCTTTCCCCTTGTGGCTGCACGGGTAAAAAAAGACTTTATATGGAATGGATATAAGTTTGATGTCGGCACGTTAACGTTGCTTGATCTATATGGAACGAATCACGACCCAACGATTTGGGATAATCCGGATTTGTTTAATCCAGAACGTTTTTCCGAATGGGATGGTGGACGATATTCCTTTATTCCACAAGGTGGCGGCGAATATCATTCGGGACATCGTTGCCCAGGTGAGTGGATCACTGTGGAAGTGATGAAAGCTGTCGTCGATCAATTAATAAATCAAATGGAATTTGAAGTTCCTGAGCAAGATTTAAGTTTTAGTTTGGTAAATATGCCAAGTATTCCAGCAAGTAAGTTTGTGATTAATCATGTGAAAAAGAAGTAATTTCTAGCAGACACTCGGGATGTCTGCTTTCTTATATTTGGGAAGAACTACTCTCAACTAACATAATATTTTCATATATTATTATTGACCAGGAAAAAATATTTATAGTATGATATTACTGTTTCGTTTTTTTAGTCAAGGATAGAAAGGAGCATCGTAAGTTAGTATTATGAAGCGCCAGAACTAATCTGTTCGAAGAAATTTTAGATTAGTTGACGAGGTGGAGGTTTATCGAACATTCGGCGGATGCCTCCCGGCTGTAACACACAGTCGAACTTTCTTTCTCAAATCACTGAGGTGACTCGGTGGACAAAAGAAAGAGAATGTGCACATACAGAAAAATAAAACAGAGATAAGGGGGCAAGTATGCCCCCCGTGCTTGCTTGCCTCCTTATATAGGAGGAAAAACTTATGTGCGGCATTACAGGTTATATTGGAAATCAAGATTCGAAAGAAATTTTATTAAAAGGCTTGGAAAAGCTTGAATATAGAGGGTATGATTCCGCAGGGATTGCATTAAGCAACGATAGCGGCGTCCATATTTTTAAAGAAAAAGGTCGCATTGCAGATTTAAGAAGTGCCGTAGACGGAGAATTATTTGCGCAGGCTGGAATCGGACATACCCGCTGGGCAACGCATGGAGTGCCAAGTCGTTCCAATGCGCACCCACATCAAAGCACTTCAGCTCGTTTTACTTTAGTCCATAACGGAGTCATTGAAAACTATACATTATTGCAGCAGAAATACTTACAAGATGTTTCATTTCAAAGTGACACGGATTCTGAAGTGATTGTTCAATTGGTTGAAAAGTTTGTGGGAGAAGGAATTGACGCAGAAGAAGCGATCCGCAAAACGTTGGCGTTATTAGAAGGATCCTATGCAATCGCGATTATCGATACAGAAAACACAGATACAATTTTCGTTGCGAAAAATAAGAGTCCTCTACTTGTTGGTGTCGGAGACGGATTCAATGTTGTAGCGAGTGACGCGATGGCGATGATTCAAGTAACGGATACGTATATCGAATTGATGGATCAAGAAATGGTCGTATTGCAAAAGGATGAAGTGACGATTAAAAACCTTGCTGGTGAGGTCGTTAATCGAGATTCGTATAAAGCGGAAATTGATGCGAGTGACATTGAAAAAGGAACATATCCTCACTATATGTTAAAAGAAATTGATGAACAGCCCCTTGTAATGAGAAAAATCATTCAGGCTTACCAGAATGAAAAAGGGGAATTGGAAATCGCGGAAGACATTTTAAATGTAGTGAAGGAATGTGACCGCATCTATATTGTTGCGTGCGGAACGAGCTACCATGCAGGTCTTGTTGGAAAACAATTCATTGAAAGCATGGCGAAAATTCCAGTTGAAGTTCATGTCGCAAGTGAATTTAGCTACAATATGCCACTTTTATCTGAAAAACCGCTATTCATTTTTATTTCTCAGAGTGGTGAAACAGCGGATAGTCGAGCGGTTTTAGTGCAAGTGAAAGAAAAGGGCTATAAAGCTTTAACTATCACCAATGTCCCAGGTTCAACGCTATCACGGGAAGCAGACTTCACAATGCTTCTTCATGCTGGACCAGAAATTGCTGTTGCTTCAACGAAAGCCTACACTGCACAAATTGCCGTATTAGCCATTCTTGCAAATGTAACGGCCAAATCTCGTGGGCTAAATCTCGGATTTGAGCTAATTCATGAACTTGGAATCATCGCAAATGCAATGGAAACACTCTGCGATTCAAAAGAAGAATATGAAAAAATCGCAAGTGAATTCCTGCCATTTACACGCAACTGCTTCTTCATCGGCCGCTCAATAGACTACTTCGTATGTCTAGAAGGAGCCTTGAAACTAAAGGAAATATCCTATATCCAAGCAGAAGGCTTCGCAGGCGGCGAACTCAAACATGGAACTATCGCCTTAATTGAAGACGGAACACCTGTCATCGCCTTGGCAACCCAAGAAAACGTCAACTGGAGCATCCGCGGCAACGTAAAAGAGGTCGTCGCCCGCGGTGCCAACCCATGCATCATCTCAATGGCAGGGCTTGAAACAGACGAAGATCGTTTCGTCCTACCAGCTGTAAACGAATTACTAACACCTCTTATCTCTGTCATCCCACTCCAACTGATCGCTTATTATGCTTCCTTACATCGTGGCTGCGATGTCGATAAACCTAGGAATCTAGCGAAAAGTGTAACGGTGGAGTAGGGAGTATAAATATTAGAAACTTCTTCTTAGCTGTTATTAAATGCTACATGCCAGAAAATACTGGATTTGAAAGTAAATCTAGAAAGTAATTATTTTATTAAAAAATGGTTTGGACGTTTTTTGTCCAAACCATTTTTTGTGTAGTTAAATATTAACTTTTGGAACGGTGAAAGGATTTTAGTTAATAGTTTTTACATTAATTACAGTATTTGTTGATGATTTTTTATGCAACCATTCATAAATAATAGGGATAATAACAAAGCTGTTAATGGTTGATGTTACCATACCGCCGATTACCACAATACCAAGTGTTTGAGAAATAACAGTATCGGCATTATGCGAAAGTGCAAGTGGTAACAACGTAAGGACTGTTGCAGCTGCTGTCATTAATATTGGTCTTATCCTTGAAAGGCTACCATTTAATACAGCTTCCTTAACAGGCATTCCTTCTTTTCGGTTTCTTTCAATTTTATCAATTAAAACAATACCATTCGTAACCACGATACCTGTAAGCATTAGAACACCAATTAACGCTGCAAGATTCCATTCACCGTGGAAGAGAATTAATGTTATTACTACTCCACTTAAAGCAAGTGGAATGCTTATTAGTACAGCTAATGGTGCTTTCCATCCTTTGAAAATTGAAGAAGTGATGAGCAATACTAAAAGGATAGAAAAGGCAACGGCAACAGACATATCGAAAATCATTTCTTTTACTTGTTCAGAAATTCCACCTAATGAGTACGTTACATCTTTAGGAAGTTTCATGCTGCTTAGAGCATTTTCCGCTTGACTTGATACTTTACTAATATTATTTGATGTTATTTGAGCTGTCACAAGGGAGAATGGGTGACCATCTCTTTCGCTAATGGTTGAAGGCGATTGATCTTTAGTGATTTTAGCAATTTGGTCAAAACGAACTTCTTCCCCATTAGTTCCTATTAAAGTTTCAGCGGCAAGTGATGCTAAAACATCATTTACGGTGGCATTTAATGTAATAGTAGAATTTGTTCCTGTTGCAATTTGATCTAAATATTGGTCAACAGGAAGTGCTTTATGATCAACCGTAATCGTGGCATCTTTAGAAGATGACATGTAACGGTTGACAACGGTTAGGATGTCAGCAACTCTAACCCCTTTATCTTGAATTGCCTTTTGGTCAAATGTCACTTTATATTTAGGCGAACCATTTGTTAAATCCATTTTGCCATCTACACTCAGGTTCGTAATTTTTGATAGGTTTGTTCTAGCCTCTTCAGCTACTTGGTCCAATGTTGCTTGGTCTGATCCTGTAAACAGAATCCGCATTTGTGAATCATCTCCAGAAATATTCTGGCTTGTTACGGTATAAGTAACATCTTTAGATAACGACGGAAGCTGCTTTTGTAATTGATTTATAACAGAATCAGTATCCTTTTCGTTCTTCAAGACAACGGATAGGTTAGCAACATTTGGGTAGGTGATAAATCCTCCACCTTGGTCAAATACATCATCACTTTGTGGTGTCATCGTTGAACCAAAATTAGCTGAATACGCTTCGACTTTTTGATTTGCTTTCAGAGCTTTTTCAACTTTTTGCACTTCAGAGTCTACTTGAATTAATGTGCTTCCTTTTGGCAATTCCGCTTTTATGGCAATTTGACCAATTTTTCCATTAGGTAATAAACTTACTGGAAGAAAAGCAGAATAGATACCAGCACCTAAAAAGACTAAAATCGAAACGATTATCATTGCTTTTTTGTGTTTAAATGCAGATTGCAATACTGGTTTCATGGCTGAATCAAGTTTGACAGATTGTCTTTCACTGTTTCCGCCTTTCCATCCCATAAAAGCAAGAGCAGGAATGACAAGCATCGCAACAAAAAATGAAATGGTAAGTGCAATCACGACTGACCAAGCGAATCCGCTATATGATGCACTAATGACTCCTCCGACAAAAGCGATTGGAACATAAACTGCAATAGTTGTTAAGGTAGAACCTAATATTGCTGGAATCATTTCAGCAACAGATGATGCAAGAACGGAAAGTAAAGATTTGTCCTTTTCTTCTTCTCGTCTTCGGTACATGTTATCTAAGATTACTATAGAATCATCAACAATACGTCCCATAGCTACAATTAATCCAGAAACGGTTAATATGTTTAACGTGATACCCATTGATTTTAAGAAAGCCGTTGTTGCGAGTAAAGAAATTGGCAATGAAATTGCAATTAATAATGTGCTTCTTACATTTCTAAAAAAGAAAAACACACAGATCATCGAGAATAAACAGCCAAGTAAACCTTCTCGAAGTAAGCCAAAAAGAGAACTGTTTAATTCTTTTTCTCGGTCAAGTAATACCTGAAATTTAACATCTTTTGGATTTATCGTATCTAATTGTAGATGTGCCACTCGGTCTTTTACTTGTTCTGCCACATCTGTGATATTCGCTGATGGTGTTTTGATTACATTTAACGTTACACTAGGTGCACCGTTTGTTCTGGAAACTGTTTTTACGTCATTTAAGGAATGAGCAACAGTTCCAAATGCTGAAACAGGAATACTTTTTCCTTCTTTATTCTTAATTGTTGCATTTTCCATTTGCTTTACAGTTAACGGCAGTCCATCAAATGATACTGGAATGGATAATTGATTGTTTACAATATTCCCTTGTGGCATTGATGGGACGGCTAAAGCAAATGATTTATTCACATCATCCAATGTTAATCCGTTTTTTATTAGGTCTTTCATACGTATGGTTAATACATATCCATCTTTTGCTCCTCCAAAAACCGAAACATCCGCTACACCAGGTACTGATTTAATTTGTTTTTCAATATCCTGTGTTGCAGTGGAAAGAAGTGTTTGCTCATCCAATGTTGAGCTTGTTACACTGTAAGTTAAAATTGGGAATGAACTTGTTGTTAATCGTGTAACCGATGGTGAACTTGTAATGGTAGGCGGTAAATCTGCATTTGCCAATGCTTTGTTCACTTGATCTTCAGCTTGTTTCATATCTGTATCCATCGGAAAATACAAACTCATAAACAATCCACCATCATAAGAAGTGGTTTCAACATTTGATAAACCATCTACTGTCTTGACGGCACTTGCTAGATTTTCAGTCACTTGCTGCTTTACCTGAGCTGCTTGTAAACCAGGTGCTCTCATACTAACTGTTAGGGTAGTATTGTTAATCCCAGGCAAGTAATCTCTTTGCATCTGATAAGCAGAAATGCCTCCCCAAGCCAAAATGATGACAACACACACAATCATAAGAATAGCCCTTTGCATGGTTGCCTCCACTAATCTTTTCATTGTTACCCTCCTCAAAGTATTTCAAAAATGATACTTCCATATATTTGAGCAACCTGAGTATATAAAATGAACCTGTATGTTATCTGAATAAAACATTAATATTGCATTAAAATGAAAAATGAATACTTTAATCGTGCTACATTATAGAGAGACAAAAGGTGGAAGTAATTATTATCCTGCTCATAATAAAATTGGAGGCATATATATGTCCTATTTAATATCTTTATTTGAACAACACAGTTATCTAATTTTATTTATAGGTATTTTTCTGGAGCTTTTGGCTCTTCCAATTTCAGGAGAATTTTTAATGAGCTATGCAGGGTATTTTGTCTATCAAGGAAAAATGAATTATATTCTGGCTCTTCTTACAGTGTTTTTGTCAGCGGGTTTGGGTATTACAGTAACCTATTTGATTGGGAAGGCAGGAGGATATAAACTTATCGAAAAGTACGGGAGGTATATCCATCTTGGACCCGAAAGATATAAAAAAACAGCTGATTGGTTTGAACGGTCAGGCAGTAAATTATTAGTTATTGCTTATTTCATCCCTGGTGTAAGGCATTTCACGGGTTATGTTTCTGGAACTTCAAAAATTTCTTTTCGAAAATTTATCATACCTGCTTACACAGGTGCTTTTTTATGGGGAATTTGTTTTATTACCTTGGGAAAGGTGTTAGGGCCTAAATGGGAGGTTTTCCACCAAGCAGCAAGTAAATATTTCATTTTTTTTGTAATTGTCTTGGCTATTTTGTTTTTAGGATATATGGCTTACCGGTTTTATAAAAATCAAATCAAAGACTTTTTTATTCGTTTGATAAAAAGGTTGATGAATCGTTTAAAAACAATAAGAGCCGCCGAATTATTTCTTATTTTCCTCACTTTAGGTTTAATTGGAATAGTTATTTTGATGCTGGGACTAGCCCAAGACTATTTATATAATGAATTTACTCAGTTTAACGATGTTGCTATATACATGGTTAAATCAGTCGCCTATATGAACTGGATAAGAGGGTTTTTAGTATTTCTATCCCCAATTGCACTGGTTTCTGTTGTAGTAGCAACCATGATTCGCATTTGGATTAAAGGACGTAACAGGGGCTTGGAATATCTCCTGCTTGGAGTTTCGCTACTAGGAGCAAAACCTTTTCATGAGGTGGTCAAGAAGGCATTTTTATATCTGCAAACCTTTAGTTTCTTTAGAGAATTTCATTCTGCAAATTTTCCTGATAAAAATTCTATGATTATAATGATCGTGTACGGAACATGCTTGTTTTTACTCGTTCGACATACAGAAAAAAAGTATGTGCCTATATTCGCTCCTTTATTTGGTTTGATTTTATTAACAAGTCTGGCGTTTGTAAATATTGCATCTAACCATATCCTCCCTAGTGATATTGTTGGTGGATATGTATATGGCGGTGTTTGGATATTTTTTAATTTCTTGTTGTTTGAAATGTTGCGTCTCGCAATGGAAAAATTCAAAATTGAGTTGGATCAATAGATACTTTAAGTCTTTAAATTAGATTAGGAAGGATGGTGCCTAGTGAAAACGCATATTCTTTTAGTCGAAGATGAAACACAGATTGCTCGTGTCTTAAAAATGGAATTGGAATATGAAGGTTATCAAGTTACCGTGGAACATGACGGTAAAGCAGGATTAGAGACAGCAACGCAGAATGAAATAGATTTAATTTTACTGGATGTAATGTTGCCGGGATTGAGTGGAATTGAAGTGTTAAGGAGATTAAGAAAAGAAGATAGAGTAACTCCTGTTATACTTTTAACAGCTCGGAACTCAACATTTGATAAAGTGGCAGGATTGGATCATGGGGCAAACGACTATGTAACAAAGCCCTTCGAGATTGAAGAATTATTAGCGCGAATTCGGGCTTGTCTTCGGAATAACCTTAAACGGGAAACTAAAGATGAAGAGACCTTATTGACTGTTGAGGATTTAACCATCAATTTGGAATCAAGAGAAGTGAAACGAGGCGGGAAATCCATTGTATTAACTCCGAAAGAGTATGATTTCTTAGTTTATCTAGTACTGAATAAAAATAAAGTTGTTACACGTGAGAACATTATTCTTAAAGTTTGGGGGTATGAGTACGAAGGCGAGACTAATGTCATTGATGTATTTATTAGACACCTGAGAATAAAAATTGATGAGGGTTTTTCAAGTCCTTTAATTACTACCGTCAGAGGAATTGGCTTTACCATAAAGGAGAACACGGATGAAGATTACTACAAAAATTAATCTACTAACGACTGCTTGGATGCTGTGCATATTAATCCTTGTCAATTTTGTGGTCTTCTTTCTATTTATGAAAACAACAGTGAATATGGAAGAGGATATGCTTTTTCAAAAGGCTGGGAATATATTAAAAGACATTGATAACAACCTATCGTCTAGTGAAATTGAGAGAAAATTAGAAGAGTATTTAACTGAACATTCCTATATCAGAATCATTGATAAAGGGAACAAGGTAAGTCATGAAGTTTCGAATGATAAGTTACTCTCAAAAAAAGTAAAGGCAAAGTATAAAATAAGTAAACAGGCTAATACTCATCTGATTTCTGCTGAAAAAGGAGAGGAACAAGTATTGGTCGTTCACGTTCCCATTATTAATGGTAATCAAATTCAAGGAAGTTTGGAAATTGGCGAACGATTACAAGGGTTAGAAGCAAGAAGAGAGATTCTTCGGGCAATCTTAATATTCTGTACGACTTTAGCTGCATTTTTATCCTTACTTGGAGGAAGATGGTTAGCTAATATGATTATGAGACCGATTTCCAAGATGATTATAACAATGGAGGAAATTGAAAAGAGCGGTGTCCCTAAGACCATCCCCATCCAGAATAAGACAAAAGATGAACTCCAAACAATGGCTCTAACTTTTAATCGTATGATTGATAGACTTCAGGTAAACATGGAAAAACAAAACCAGTTTGTTTCTGATGCCTCTCACGAATTAAAAACGCCTTTAACAGTCATTAAAAGCTACGCAAATTTATTAAGAAGACACGGTTTAGAAAATACAGAAATAGCACAGGAAGCCATTAAAGCCATTCATTCTGAGGCAACTAGAATACAAAAAATGTCTGAAACTTTTTTGGATTTAGCTACCCTAGAAAGGGAAAATGTATTAGAAATAATTGATGTAAATGTGGTCTCATTATGCCAGGATATAATAAAGCAATTAAAAGATGTATATAGACGAGAAATAACTTTACATTTTGATGAAAATCCGATCATCATTCGTGCAGATGAACTAAAGATTAAGCAGGTAATTATTATTTTATTGGATAATGCCGTTAAATATAGCAAAGAAAAAATAGAAGTCTACTTAGAAAAGAATGAACAAAATGTAATTATACAAGTAAAAGATTATGGGATTGGAATCCCACAAGATGAGATTAATAATATCTTTGAAAGATTTTACCGTGTTGATAAGGCAAGAAGTCGAGAGACAGGAGGCACTGGTTTAGGTCTGCATATTGCTAATAGCATTATGAAATTGCACGATGGTGAAATAAAGGTAGAAAGTACAGAAGGATTGGGGACTAATGTAAAGTTATTTTTCCACAAATAATACAAAGTAGTAATATTGGTATTTCAAAATTCAAAGATATTTTAAAAAAGAAGTTGGTACTATCAACATCAACATCTAATTTTCTTTCAGCAACTACCATAGATGCTTTATAAAAGACATTTCTCAATTCCTTTCCCTTTAAATTTCAGTTCTTTTTCTACTATATCCCCTGTAACTCCCTCGGTACCCATGGAACTTTGTTCTCCTCTGCTGTAACTAAGTTGGTACCTGAAAGGGGAAAAGGGAAGGGAAGAACGAAGGAAATGTGGTGAGACAAAATGCCTCCAAAAGAATCGGGATGCGTACCAATGGTACGTCTTTCTCAGTTTTTTATTAATCAAACGTTTGATTAGTTTTGGTTTCTGATCATTTTTTTGTTCAATATGCCCCCAATCCCTTGCCCAATAAGTATGTCCCTGTTACTTTCCTCTTCCTCATGCTAAAAAGTCGGTACCTACTGCTAAATAGTTGGTATCTAAACGGCAAGGAAGCCGGAAGAGCAGCGGGTAGTCTTATATGTATTCAATCGGATTTTTCGTCGTAAAATCAATCAAAATTCGAGGCTGGATCCAAAAGTGATCCACATTTTATCTGGTCGTTCAAAAGAAATAAAAAGTAATTTTCAAAGTTTAATTCTTTAACAAATCCAATACTTTCTTAATAGTGGATTCCTTTTTTAAATCTTTTGGGGTGAATATATAAATATGATGAGCGGGCATTTCAAATTCACTTTCTAGGTAATACAGCTTTTTATCATTAATAAATGGTTGGGCTATCATAGAAGGTAGTAAAGTAAAATAATCTTGTTCTTCTATCATTTTTAACACGATTGCAGTTTGATTCATTGATAAGGCCGGTAAGTGATTGATGCCCGTTAACTCCATGAACCATTCAAAGAAAGCATCTCCCCAATTGTTTAATATAAATTTCTTACTGTTTAAATCATCAACTGTAATAGGCCTATTCAGTTGAAATTTGGATACAAATTTAAAATGGTCCTCAATGTGTTCATGTATTAGTAAATTTGGATGAGTTGGTTTTGTATAAGATACTCCAAGGTCTATAACTCCATCTAACACTTTGCTAATAGTATTCTCTGATGAATGAGTTTTAAGTTCTAAGGACACATTTCTATTTTCTATTGCAAAAGTGGATAGAGCGTTTCTATAGATATAGTTCCAAGCTGACGATGGACCTCCTAACACTAAACGGTCAATATATTGACCATCTAATGCTAGCTCTTTTTTACTTTCCTCAACTAATTCAATTATTCTTTTTGCATAAGGTAAAAATATTAATCCCGAAGGAGTAAGTTCGACCCCTTTGTTTGTTCTTCTTAGTAATGGCTTTCCTAATTCTTGCTCAAGGCTTTTTAGCCTAGCCGAAACAGTTGATTGGGCTACATGTAACATTTCAGCACTTTTTGTAAAGTTTTTATAGGTTACCAACGATAAGAATGTATCTAATTGTTCTTTATCCATGTCAACAATTTTCTCCTGTTTTATTATCGGAAAATCCGATTACAGCAATCCGATATATTCGTTAAACAAATAATACTATATGGGATACAATTTAATCAAAGACATTATTTCTTATAGGAGAGATAAAATATGTTCAATTATCTGATTTTTGATGTGGACGGAACGATTTTAGATACCGAAGTAGCAATATTAAAATCTCTACAAAAAGTGTTGGCACGTGAAGGTGAAGAATACCAAATAGAGGAATTGAGATTTGCCTTAGGAATACCAGGAAAAGAAACACTTCGAAGACTAAATGTGACTGATGTAGAACGTATTCATTTAAAGTGGGCGAATGCAGTATTAGAATTTTCCGAAGAAGTAAATGTATTTAAAGGGTTAGAAGAGATAATAAAAGTTCTATCAAATAAACCTGTTAAAATGGGTATTGTTACTTCCAAAACACACCAAGAATTAAAGGATGAATTTGATCCATTTGGATTAAGCTCTTTTTTTCAATACACAATTAATGCTAATGATACCGAGAAGCACAAGCCACATCCCGACCCCTTATTAGCTTGTTTAGAAGGTTTAGGTGCTACTCAACGTGATGCAATTTACATTGGGGATTCAATCTATGATATGCAATGTGCAAAGAGTGCTGGGGTGAGATTTGCTCTTGCTTTATGGGGAGCTAAGACGGTAGAACGGTTTGAATCAGCAGACTATATATTAAAAGAACCGAAAGATATTTTAACTTTATTAACAAATAAAAGACTGTATGAATAGGAAAATATGTGATGTTTAAATTCTATTGATTTGGTCGTTTAAGGTGTTTTAAATACTTTTGATAAAGGGTGTGTAATTATTAAAGCAATTATTTTTGATTTTGATGGTACTCTTGCTGACACCTTGCCAATTTGTTTTTATGCGTTTCAAGCTGTATTTAAGGAATTTGACAACATTCAGGTTACTGCAGATGTGATTAAGGCTATGTTCGGTCCATCTGAGACTGGAATTATCAGGGAAAATCTAATAAATTCAAATCATGATAAAGCAATCGAATTATATTATGAAAAATATATTGAAAAGCACAAAGAACTCGTTTTGGATAATGAGAAAATTAACGACTTACTTCTGCAATTAAAAAGCGATGGTTATAAATTAGGAATTGTAACAGGGAAAGCAAGAAGAAGTCTGCTTATTTCTTTAGAATGCCTTAATATGAATGACTTATTTGATATAATCATTACTGGTGATGATGTCTATACACCAAAACCTCATCCGGAGGGAGTAAATAAGGCATTGGAACATCTTAAAATAAAAAACACGGAAGCTGTTTTCCTAGGAGATAGTGAAGCCGACATTCTGGCTGGTAAACAAGCCCATGTACATACAATCGGGGTCCAATGGTTGCCAAATTACCAGACATTAGAGTTTAGTGTTCAACCAGACCAAATGTTTAGTAGCGTAGACGAATTCATACAACACTTACAAACTATAGGTATGAACAACTGTGAAAGCAAGTAAAATTATGAACATATGGCTTTTTGGACTTTTAGTCGTATTGACAACATCTTTAATGGGATCTTCTTTCACGATTGGAAAGATTGGACTTGAGTACGCTACACCTATCATGTTGGTTGCATTACGATTCCTCTTGGCAGGGGTCTTAATGGCGATTATCGTAAAATGTTTAAGAATCCCGCATCCAAAAAAGGGTTCAGATTGGATAAAAATAGCACTGATTGGATTCTTTCAAACGGCGGGTGTCATGGGATGTATCTTTTTCAGTTTACGCACGATAACATCGGGGCAATCAGCTATATTAACATTTATGAACCCCCTTTTGGTTGTTATATTTGGAACACTTTTTATGAAAATGACATATAGTTGGCGACAATGGATCGGTGTTATTGCAGGTTTTGTTGGTGTATTTATTACGCTTGGTGCACAGGTAAACTTTCAGATTGGAACACTATTGGGTTTTCTTTCAGCCATTTCGTGGGCAATCGGAACACTACTAATCAAAAAATGGGGCGTTCATATTAATACATGGGTTTTAACGGCTTATCAAATGTTGTTTGGCGGTCTGATCCTATTCATTGGTAGTTTTCTATTGGAAAACCCTTCATTTCAAATTACCACCTTGTCGATTACCATTTTATTATGGTTAGCATTAATGGCTTCCATTGTACAATTCGCTGTCTGGTTTTATCTATTAAAAACAGGCGATGCCGGCAAGACAAGTGCATTCTTGTTTTTAGCCCCATTTTTCGGTGTTCTCACGGGCTGGTTATTATTGGATGAAATGATTGATTGGAATGTAATACTCGGCGGTGTTTGTATCTTTATTGGCATATTCATGGTCAATTGGACTTCTAAGTCAAGATATAGTAAAAAATTAAAAAAAACCTTATTCCATTAAAAGGTGTTTTAATTAATAAAGTTCATAACAAAACAGAAACCATTCTAAAATAGAGGTTTCCATTGCAACCATATTGGAAATGAATAATGCGAAACAGGACGTTAATCTTCATCCAAAGCATATATCTACTATGTCTCTATAAAAAATTAACGGTTCTTAAATAAAAATACGTTCCTTAAATAAAATTAATGTTCCCAATCCGAGGGTTTTCCCGGTATTTGTCCGGAAGACCTTCGGTTTTTTTTATGCCAAAATTGGAGGGAATCTAATCTTGATCAAAGATATTAAAGATCTATCGACATATGGAATGCTTGATCCTTTTAGGACTCAGATCATAGTTATGACAAGGGTAAGCTCATGGTGTACCTCCACAACCCAAAACCCAAAACCTGTAATGCCATTTTTCTTGTTCAAGTAAATGGAAGAATAGTTCAATAGCACTCACAAAGTATTTTGTATTTCCTGTATAATATAATGAGAAATAAATACCATACAAAAGGGCATGGAAATTTAGTGGTAATATAATATTCAATGTTAACATTCCGAGATTTTTAGAATGATTAATATGAAACTATTACAGGAGAGTCCTAAAATGAAAAAGAAAATGAACTATTTAATCTTACTTTTAACAATCATCTTTATGGTTGGTTGTACCAATATAGAAGATGCATCCATTACAGATGTAGAAACAGATTCACAAGAAGTAACCACAATTGAAACAAATAAAAATAATGAAAAAGAAGAAACTATCACAACGGTTGCTGATAAACCAGCAGTAGAGGAAACAACAACCCAACCAAATAATGAACTGTTCGCAGGATACGAACTTATTGAAGTTGATGGTGGTGATTTGTCTGGTTATCGTCAACCTAACGTCGTTGTTGACATTGGTTATGGGGACCGTGAATATTGGGCATTTACAAATGAATACGGACAACTGGTACGTGTCATTGCTGACAAAATCATCCTACAAGATGATAGTAAGGAACCTGTAACATCTTCTGGTAGATACTATTCAGACGAAGCAAAGGTTCCTGGTGTCGAACGTGACGATTTAGATGAAGGACATATCATTGCGGATTCTCTCGGAGGGGTATCGAATGCTTATAATATTACCCCACAAGATAGTACACTCAACCGACACGGTGATCAAGCCTATATGGAAAAGGTGATCCGTCAAGCTGGTGGAGCTACTAATTTTGAAGCAATTATCACATATCCGAATACGGAAACACAGATTCCTTCTCATTATAAGTACACTTACACTTTAAAAGGGAATAAGATTGTTGATGAGTTTGATAACAGCAACCCGGATAAAGTAAACGAATCACTTGGTTTAACAGGCAGTAAATCTTCCGAATCAAACAGTTCAAACACAAGTTCAAGCAAAAGCGGTGATCTTTCTAGTGTTGATACAAATGGTAATGGGAAGGTAACGATTAAAGAAGCAAAAGATGCGGGTTATAAAATGCCAATTACTCGTGATCATTGGTTGTACCAATATATGGATGATCGTGATAACGACGGTATGGTAGGTGAGTAAACCCCTAGAACTTTGAGGCAAAATAAATGAACAAAAGAATATTTTCCTCGTTGGACGATTTATTACAATTTACAAATGGTTGTTTGGGCAGGAACAACTGAAGTTAATGGTCATATCATCTATAAAATTTGTACGATGAGTATATTATTATTTTTCACTAACGGGTGCTTTAATTAAGTTCAAAACAAAACAGAACCCGTTACTAAAATGATGGTTTTTTGTTTCATTGCAAACATATTAGAAGTGTATAATACGAAACAGGACGTTAATCTTCATCCAAAGCATATATCTACTATGTCTCTATATAAAATTAACGGTTCTTAAATAATAAAAGCGTTCCTTAAATAAAATTAATGTTCCCAATCCGAGGGTTTTTCCGGTACTTTTTCCGGCAGACCTTCGGTTTTTTTTCACCAAAATTGGGGAAAAGTCAGCGGAATTCAATATCAATTCAATCCCATTTCCAGTCGTATTTTCAATCGCCAGTATCCTCAAAATCCTTGTCTAGTAAGGGTTCTAGTCTCTCCTGGTTTGTTTCTCCACAATATTAATTCGGTATCCTTTCCAGTGTTTTTCCTCACTTTTTCGAGCCAGTAGGCCATCTAGTTTTCATTCGAAAAGGAACGTAATTTTTTTATCAAAATCATTGCAAAATCGGTACAATTTCATGCGAAAATCGGGAAAAAGGCGGGAAAGTAATTTTTTTATAAGAGAAAACGGGGAGTAAAAGGGGGTGAGCCTTTGGGAGATAAGGGATAGAGAGGAGTGAAAGGGAGAAGGGGCGGTGGAACGTAACTTTTCGATAGGGACAGGTTTTAATCATTTAATTTCAAACCTTGTCCAGTTAGGATTCAGTTCGGTCTCTTCTCCTTTTCAGTTGTTCTCTCACGGTATTAAATCAGTATCCTTTCCGGTGTTTTTCCTCACACATTAGGTTCAGAAAGTCCTTCGTCATCTACTCCGTATTCATACGAAAAGGAACGTAATTATTTTATCAAAATGAATGCAAAATCGTTACAATTTTGAGGGAAAATCGGTGGAAATCGGCATTTTTATTTTTAAATGAATAGTGCGGTATGATCACGATTTCTTTTGTTGATATTATTTTTACAACCTCTTAACAATAAATTAACATTCTTTACAAATAACAACAAAAACATTCGGGTTTAGGTCAAAAGATCTTAGGTATAAAGTATTGTTTTTGGTTTAATGTTCGTAAATGAGGTTGACCGACCTATATGGATGCGGTAATTTGAAAATAGATGTCATAGAAATTTAAGGGAGGGTAACCATGAAGATCTTTTTTGGAAAAAAACTACTATCTTTGTTAATGATCTTTAGTTTAGTAGTTCCAGGTACTCTAGTAAACTTTGCTCCTATGGTTAGTGCGGCAGAATTAACACCAGGATCAGGCGAAGATTTAATTATTTCGGAGTACATTGAAGGAAGTAGTTTTAACAAAGCTATAGAGCTTTATAATGCTACGGGTACTGATGTTGATTTAAGCCAGTATACACTTGAGCTTTATTCAAACGGTGCGAGTGCAGTAAGCCAGAACTTAACCTTAAGTGGTACTTTAGCAAATGGTGAAACCTATGTTTTATATCATGGACAAGCATCCGAAGAAATTAAGAGCAAAGGTGATTTAGCAAACTCTACTGTCATTAATTTTAATGGCGATGATGCGATTGTTCTTAAAAAAGGAAGCACAGTGGTTGATTCAGTAGGCCAAGTTGGAGAAAGAGTTAATAATTTAGCAGATGTTACTTTAGTAAGAAATAGTAATATTACCGTTGGCGATAAAAATCCAAATGATCCTTTTGATCCATCTGTAGAATGGACAAATCTAGGAAAAGATATATTTACAAATCTAGGATTACATACAATTGATGGTTCCAATTCCGGCGAACCAGATCCAGACCCAGAAGAACCGGTTGAAGCTATTACAATTGCTGAAGCACGCAGTCAAGGAACAGGGGAAGCAAAAGTAAAAGGTATTGTAACAGCAAAACTAAAAAATACTATTCATATCCAAGATGAAACAGCAGCAATAGCAGTTCGTCCAACCTCCCTAGAAGTTCAAATAGGTGATGAAATTACCGTAAGTGGTTCATTGCAAGAGTTTAGAGGCTTATTACAATTAGATTCTGCAACTTTAGTAGAAAAAAGTGAAAATGTAGTTCCTGAACCAGTTGAGCTACAAGGGGAAGAAATTAATGAAGAAAATGAATCGAAACTAGCGGTTGTAAATAATATTGAGCTAGTAGATGTTAATCAAGGTAATGGCTGGGCAAATTACACAGCTAAAGCAGAAAACGGTACTCAATTTTTGGTTCGTGATGAAACGGGCACATTAGAATTGGCTGTTGGAACAACCTATGATTCCATTACTGGTATTGTTCAACAGTTTGATAATGATTATCAAATTATTCCTCGTGGACAAGCTGATATTGTAGTCGATGCATCTGCAGTTCAACCTGTTACTGCATCTCCTACACCTGGATTAGTTCCAGCGGGGACAAAGGTATCTTTAAACACAACAACTAAAGATGCTACCATTTATTACACAACCGATGGGACAGAGCCTACAGAAGAAAGTAAAGTATATGTCGAACCTATTACTATTGATAAAGAAATTTCAATTAAAGCAATTGCAGTAAAAGAAGGTCTTACTCCAAGTAAAGTAAATACTTTTGTCTACACTACTTATAATGTAGAAGAAGGAATTAAAATCCACCATATTCAAGGTGAATCTCATGAATCACCAATGGTTGGACAATTTGTCGAAAATGTAGAAGGAATTGTTACCTATATTTATAAACTGGGTGGTAATAATTACTTCCATATGCAAACTCCGGATGATAAAAAGGATAATAATCCGAAAACATCTGAGGGTATTGTAGTTTTTACAGGAAATAAAGCTGCAAATGTTAAAGTTGGTAATTTAGTTAGTGTTACAGGAACCGTTGATGAGTATCAAATTGATGGATACAATGATACAAAACGTGATACTGATTTAACTGTAACTCAAATCAATGCTCGTGATGACCGTAGTGGAACTGTTAATGTTCTAGAAAACAGTGTTGAACTTCCAGAACCAGTGAAAATCACCAGCGAAAATCTACCAAGTGAAGTAATAGATAATGATAGCTTTAAAGAATTTGATCCAGAAGAAGATGCAATTGACTTTTGGGAAAGCCTAGAAGGAATGCGAGTTGAAGTTGATACCGTTAAGGCTGTAGCGCCTCAAGAGCATGGTGATTTAATCACTGTCCTAGACGATAGAGAAACGGATACAATTTATGGTGGTGTATTACTAACTGAAGATAATGCAAACCCAGACCGCATTCAGTTTAAAATGTATGATAACGATGCTGCGAGAGATTTTGAAGTTGCAACCGGAGATAAATTTACTGGTCCAATTATTGGTTTTGTAAACTATGGTTTCCAAAACTATAAAATCTACGTAGATTTATCGATTATGAAGGCTAAACACGTTAAAGGTGACACTGTACCTGAAACAACAACCATTGAAAAGGCAGATGACAAATTAACGATTGCTTCTTACAATCTAGAAAACTTTTCTAGTGAAACTAGTGCGGACAAGGCTCAGAAATTAGCAAGAGCATTCGTAAAAGATATGGAAAGCCCTGATATTATTGGTGTAACAGAAGTTCAAGACAATAATGGTGCTAAATCAGGTGATGCTGCAGCAGATAAAAGCTATAAGCGTTTAATCGATTTTATTGAAGCTGCTGGTGGTCCACGTTATGAATATTTAAATATTGACCCAATTAACAACCAAGATGGTGGTGCACCAAATGCCAACATCCGCGTTGGATTCTTGTATAATCCAGATCGGGTTTCTATACCTGAAGGCATTCCAGCAGGTAATGCAACAACTGCTGTAGGTTATGAAAATGGTAGTTTAACACATAATCCAGGGCGTATTGACCCTACGAATTCTGCATTCAATAATAGCCGCAAACCACTGGCTGCACAATTTAACTTCCAAGGTGAAGATGTGATTGTTATTGTGAACCATTGGAACTCCAAATCCGGAGATACTCCATTATTTGGTTCAACACAACCGCCTTATTACGGAAGTGAAGTAAAACGAAAACAAATTGCTAAAATCGTGTATGATTTCGTAGAGGAAATTAAAGATGATAACCCATATGCTAACATCGTATCTGTTGGTGACTTTAATGACTTCCAATTTTCAGAGGCTCTGAGAATCCACGAAGGTAAATTAATGACCAACATGATTAACCACGTGGATCCAAGTGACCGTTATACTTACTTGTTCCAAGGAAACTCTCAAGTATTAGACCATATTTTGGTTTCTAATAACTTAGTAGACAATACAGAAATTGATATTCTTCATATCAATTCTGACTTTACGGATATGGCAGGACGTGCAAGTGACCATGATCCAGTTATGGTTCAAGTTGGGTTTGCAGATTTATCCAATAAAAACTTTGAATTAACGGTCATGCATACGAATGATACTCATGCTGCGTTAGACAACATGCCTAAGACCGTAACTGCAGTAAAAGATGTAAGAGCAGAAAAACCAGATTCACTTCTTCTACATGCAGGAGATGTATTCACAGGAACATTGTATTTCAATGAATTCCATGGTCAAGCAGACCTAGCGTTTATGAATTTAATGGGCTTTGATGCCATGACATTTGGTAACCATGAATTTGACTTAGGTTCCTCTCCTGAAGGTCACCAAGCTTTAGCTGACTTTATTAAGGGAGCAGAGTTCCCATTTGTGAGTGCAAACGTTGATTTCTCAAATGACGATAAATTTAATGGGTTATTTAATGACTTTATTACCGAAGAAATTGAAAATGGCCAGATTTACAATGGAATTATTAAAGAAGTCAATGGAGAAAAAGTCGGTATCTTCGGACTAACAACAGAAGAAACAGTTGATATTTCCAGTCCAGGTTCAATTGCATTTGAAAACTACCTCCAGCAAGCAGAGAAAGCTGTCGAAGCTTTCGAAGCAGAAGGTGTTAACAAGATAATTGCATTAACACATATTGGTTTTGACGATAATGCACTGGTTGACAATGACTTAATCCTTGCCGAAGCTGTTGAAGGTATTGATATTATAGTCGGTGGACATAGCCATACTACTTTATCTGAACCAGTAGTAGTTTCTAAAGATGCAACACCTACGGTCATCGTTCAAACTGGTAATGCCAATAGTAATTTAGGTGTACTCGATGTTGTCTTTGATGAAAATGGTGTAATCATTGAACATGCTGGTGAATTAATAGCTATTGGTAGTCAAAAAGATGACCAAGAAGCAGCTGGAATTTTAGCGCCGTACAAAGCAAAAGTGGATGAAGTAGCTAAGGAAGAAATTGGTGTGTCAACCCCGTTAGAATTAGAAAACCCACGTACAAATGGAGATGACACAAAACCAAGTGTACGTAAAAACGAAACAATTCTAGGGAACTTGATTACAGATGGAATGCTTATAAAAGCAAGAGAATTCACTGGACAAAATGTTGTTATGGCGTTGCAAAACGGTGGTGGTATCCGAGCAGCAATTGATGCTGGTCCGATTACCGTTGGTGAAGTTATTACTGTTTTACCGTTTGCTAATACTTTGGCAACTATGGAAGTCACTGGATCCGAGTTAAAAGAAGCATTTGAAATCTCCTTAAGTAGATATCCAGGAGAAAATGGCGGTTTCCTACATGTTGCAGGTGGTAAAGTAGAATTCGACTCTACTAAACCAGCAGGAGAACGCGTAGTAGAAATTTATATTAAAGATGCTAACGGCAACTTTGTACCAGTGGATGATAATACAACATATACCATTGCAACTAATGCCTTTACAGCTAAAGGTGGAGACGGATATGATGTATTTGCAAAAGCCTATGAAGAAGGACGTGTAACAGACCTTGGACTTTCTGATTGGGAAAACTTCCGTGATCATTTAATAAGCGTAGGTAGTGAAGGGATTCCGACTGAAATTGAAGGAAGAATTGTAGATGTTAATTCAATTCCAAATGAAGAACCGATAACTGTAGTTGTTAAACCTGAAAGAAAAGGTAATAAATATCAAATTGACGCCGATCTATTAAGCAAAGTAGAAAAAGAGGCTACTGTCATTGTTGAGATTTCTGAGCAAAAGAATACAATCATTTCCTTAAATGGAGGAGCGATTGCAAAACTAAAAGAGGCTGATGGAAATCTAGTAATCTCTAATGGTGTTTTCGATCTACAAATACCTGCATCAAACCTTCCAGATGGAGCAACAGACATTAAAGTTAAGGAAGTCAAAGTAAAGGACAAATCAGCCCTAGTTGTATATGACTTTACAATTAATTCTATGGGTAAAGATTATAGCTTTAGGAAAGAAGTTACTTTGTCCTTTACTATTGATTCTAAACAGGTCAAAAACCCTGAAGATGTAAAAGTTCTCTACGAAGCTAAAAAAGCATGGGAACTAGTCGGTGGTAATTATAATGAAGGAAAAATTACTGTAACTACTGACCGCCTAGGTACCTTTGGTGCATTCGAAAAATAAAATAATAGCAAAAATTTCTCAAGGCCATAGAACAAGATTCTATGGCCTTTCTTCATATTATTTTGTAGAAAAATCAACATGGTTTAGAATGCTCGCAATCTGTGTGGTCGGTTACGTTATGATATGATTCACAAACCATTATACGTGAGCTATGAATGGCAAATAGAAATCAAGATATTTATGAAGCAGTAGCTGAATGTGGTTTTGTTGATTTAACACATTTAAACTAATACTTTAAGAGAGTATATGGAATAACCACATTTGAATATATGTTACATATAAATTAATATGAAGGAATTGAGAGGAACTTTGAGGGAGTTGTATTATAAATCGGACTTCTTCTGATGTCTTTAGGTAAATCAAAAAATAGTCTACTAAAGGAGTTAGAACTTGAAAATAAAAGACTTTACTTTGACTGCAATTTTTTTATCCATTATTTTATTACTTGCTTTCTCACCATTTGGGTTTATACATTTAGGTGTAATTAAAGCGACTTTGATTCATATTCCAATCATTATAGCCTCGATTATTTTAGGTCCAAAAATTGGTGCTTTTCTAGGGCTTATGTTTGGATTCACTAGTATTGCAACTAATACGATCAGTCCAACATTGTTATCATTTGCTTTTTCACCAGTAATTCCTGTTTTAGGAACAAGTCAGGGAAGTTTTTGGGCTTTATTTGTTGCACTTGTTCCAAGAGTAATCATTGGGTTTATTCCTTATTACCTATTCAAGGTTGTTCAAAAAGTTATAAAAAAGAATGAGTCGAATCAAAAGCCGGCTTTATTTTTAACTGGCTTACTTACAACGTTCATTCATACATTTTTAGTTATGGGTTCAATCTCTTTGATATTTAATGAAGCCTATGCTCAAGCAATTAATGCCGGTAGCATTAATGCCATTTATAAAGCCATTATAGCTGTGTTTTTTACAAATGGCCTTGCTGAAGCAGTCCTTGCTGGAATTGTAACAATGGCAGTGGCACCGCCGTTATTGAAGGTATCCAAAAAATGAATAATTCTTTAATTAAGGTCTACCGATGTTGTAATAACAAGATTTTTCTTCTTTTGAAGTGGTTAATTTGGATTTGAAAGTTGGAGATATTATTTGATTTAAACGGACATTCCTTTCAATCCTTATCGGTACTGGTTCTATAGGCCGTCTGTTTTAATTCAATTCCTTTCCAATACAGTTAGGAAGAACACGGAATAGAGAAAAGACCTCCAAGAGAAAAGTTTCTTTTCCCTTGCTTTCTTTTTTATTCCCAATTAGTGAAACAAGATTCCGAAGGACTACAGAATTAGAGTGACCTACCCCTAATCGGGCAAACTATCCTAATGAAGCAGCATATACAATACAGAAAAAGGTGAACAACAATGAGTAACAATAAAAAGCATGTATTATTTATCGGGGCAGGGCGAATGGCCCAAGCCTTGATTAAAGGACTAGACAAAAATGAATTTGCCATTCTTGTTGGCAACAATGGAAATGAACAGCGGCTACGTGATATAAAAGAAACCTTTGATGTGGAAATTACCACTCACTGGTCACAAGAGATTCACAAGATGGATATCATTATTCTTGCCCTGCCACCAGAGTCTCATGAAGTTATCCTCGCAAAATTATCTGAAACCATTAGTGGACAATTAGTCATTACGGTAGCGGCAGGAATTGATCCAACTTACCTCGAATCCAGGCTTCCTAAAGGGACACCTGTAGCTTGGGTTATGCCTAATACAGCGGCTATGTTAGGTAAATCAATGACTTTATATACACTCGGTCAACACGTGAGCCAAGAACTACAAGAGTGGATTGAAGAATTAATTTGTGGTATTGGTGAATTTGAAAAAGTGACAGAGCAGCAAATTCATGAGCTGACCGCTGTAACTTCCAGTGCCCCGGCATTTATCTATCGGGTTGCGGAAGCACTCGAAAAAATAACAATAGAGTCAGGTGTCAGTAAAGTTCAAGCAAGAAAGCTAGTAGCCAACATGATTGCCGGTTCTGCAGAAATGCTAAAAACAAATGTGGCTCCTGCTGAACTTGCAGATGCGGTAGCCACTCCTGGCGGTTCAACAGCCGCTGGTTTAGAGGTACTAGACACAAACCATTTGGACCACTTAATGATTGACGCCATTGAAGCGTGCCGGCAAAAAGCAATGTTGCAGGAGTAAACAAACATAAAGTCCTTCCATTCAGAATGATGGGAGGACTTTTTAATTAAGTAGTCACTGGAGTATTTGTTAATACAATAGGCGACGAACTGAATAAGCAAAATCATCTTCGTCGTTTGTTTCTGTAATTAAGTCTGCTTTTCGAAAGAACAAAGAGGGCATTTGAAAGTTCGTTATTTAACCGTTAAGCAAAAGTTTGTTTAAATAAAAAATCAATACAAATTCGGGCTGGATCTAATGGTCATTCAGTCTTTTTATTGTGTTCAATGTTCTCTAATACCTGTCTACTAAGGCTCTCAACTGTTTTCCAATACCTAAATCAATAGGATTACCAATCTCTATCCACTTTATTTCCTAACTATTACACCGCCATCCCAAAATTGCTATACTTCTGTCTTTTCTCCATTCAGGGAAGTATTTAAATAACAGAAAAAAACAGTGGGAAAAGATGATAGAGGGCGCGGTTTAAGCCTTGTATTTTATAATCAATTGGCATCAAATGATACCCGTTTGGACTATTGTCAAAATGCGGTCAAATTGGACGTAGTAAAGTCGATGTTTATGGTCAAATTATCTTTCCTTTAAGTAAAAATATATTGCTAGTATAGATTCAATATCTATAAATATCTGGAGGCAAAAAAGATATGCATCCGGACAAATCGTGCTATACTCTAGTAGTTAAAATGAGGAAAAGGTGGTATTCATTATAAACATCGTTTGTACCGGTTATGGTGTTATTGCACCTAATACAAATAATATAGACCAATTTTTGTCTAACTTAATAAATGGCGTATGCTGTCTGGACGTTTATGAAGGAGAAGGTCCCAATAATGAGACGAACATTTTGGGGTTGATTAAAGAAGAATTGGATGAGGATAAGAAGCTAAAAAGACTTCCAAGGGTAACAAAACTAGGAATCACTGCAGCAAAGGAAGCCATTGAATCTGCTAGATTAGAAGTTAAAGACAAAAAAGTTGGTCTTTTCTTTGGTATTTCACTCGGAGCCATCCGGGAAGATGTTTTCCAGGATTCCCTTATCTATACACATCAAGATCAATTTCGGAAAATCCCTATCACCTTAGCCCATTATTGTAACTATCACAGCATTACTGCTGCAATCGGACATGAAATTGGTACAAATGGAATTACTAAGACCATTTCGACTGGATGTACCTCCAGTTTAGAAGCGATTGAAGAAGCGATGGTTTATCTAAAGAGTGGAAAGATTGATGTAGCCATTGTTGGCGGAAGCGACAGCCCAATTTGCAAAGGAACAACCTATGGATTTGCGAAAACAAGAGTCATTCCGTTGAATCAGTCCTTAGAGGAGGGGGCGGTTCCTTTTCAAGAGAGCAGCAAAGGGTTTGCAATGTCCGAAGCATCTGGTGTCATTGTATTGGAAAGAAAAGAAGATGCCGTCAATCGAGGAGCCAGTATTAGAGGGGAAATTGTCGATATTGTTTCCAATAATGATGGAATCTATATTTTCTCTTTGGACGAATTAGGAGACCAAATGAAACAGGCGTTACAAGAAGTAACAGAGAATCGGGTTCCTGATTACATCAATAGCCAAGCACTTGGCATTCAAATCAACGATCAGATTGAAAAAAGATGCTCGAAGGAATTATTTGACCACAAAATGCCGTACACTTCGATTAAAAGTATGTATGGAAATCCATTTGGAGTTACCGGAATCCTACAGGTTATCGCTTCTCTACTGAGCATTGAGCATAGCTTTATTCCCCCTACCATTCGGACCTCAAAGGCTGGTTACGAAGAGATGAACATTATTACACGGACAAAATTTCAAGAAGTAAACGAAGTGGCCATTACCAACCATGGATATGGTGGTAATAATGCCTGTGCTTATATCAAAAAATGTTCTGAGTAATGACCAAGGAGTGATTATTACGGTTATCGGATTGTTAATTTGCACGATTGGACTCATACCGATGGTGTTGGCGATCAATATCAAGAAGATATATAGAGAATCCAAACTGTCCAGAGGGTTATTTTTCTATATGATCTTTATTACGATATGGCAGATTGATATAGGGGTTCTTTATTTCAATGAGGTGTGGAGTGAAAAAACGGTTCTGTTTCTCTTTAAGCTCTTTCGGATCGGCCCTACTTTTGCAGTTGTGATGATTTTTTACATTGCCTACCTGATTTTAGAGGGTGAACCAACTACACAGGACAATCACAAATGGTTAAATAGAAACATTAAGAAACTATTCAACAAGAAGATTCTCTATCTACTGATTACTCTTAGTTCCATTATCTATCTTATCAATTGGACCGATTTAGGAATCTCTAGCTTGGAACTGAGGACGGGAAGTTATTCATCTATCAGTTTTTATTTTCCTGTGTATGGGCCCTTTAATCTGATATATGTTTTGTATGAGGCTAGTTATATATTTATCTTGATATCCGTCTATTTGCTCTCAAAGACAATCGTGAATATTTTTATGATGAAATTCGTTAACATATTTTCAATCTATTCCCTTTTGCTCTTTTTTACGGGATTTCTTAATTTCTCTCCAGATACAGGATGTGTAACAAGCAGCATTGGAGTAATCATATTTTGTACGTTAATCATGTTTGAATTTGTGAAGCTGAATAACAATATGAAGTTGGACTACTATCAATTAATGCAAAGACAAAAGAAGCTGGATTATACAGGCAGTCTGGCTGCGAGCTTAATACATGAGGTTAAAAATACGAATCAAATCATAAAGGGTTTTTCTAAGATGCTGAACAAGAGTGACTACATGACAGAAAGAGATCGAGGCTCTGTCGATATGATTTTGAGATCATCGGAACATTTGGGCAAACTCGCAAATAACTATAAAGAATACATGAAGACCTCAAAAATAGAATTGAAAATAGATGATGTAGAGTCAGTCATCAATAATGCCATTGATTTTTCACAAGAAATTTTGAATGAGCACCAGGTGAAAATTGAATTCACTAACCATTACAAGCCACTCAAGGCATTTATAAATAGAACCTATCTGGAGCAAGTTTTTATCAATCTCATCAAAAATAGTGTCGAGGCGATTCCGGCTAACAGAGACAACAAGAAAATAACCATCGTAACTGAAATTGTTGACAATAGCATAGTTATACATTTTTCAGATACAGGAAAAGGAATACATATTGAGAATTGGGAAAGCGTATTTGATCCATTCATGTCTTTTAACGATAAAGGGATGGGATTAGGACTCCCCTTTGTCAAAAAGGTGATTATCGAGCATTTAGGGAATGTCAATATCGTTGAAAGTTCTCCCGAAGGAACCCGGTTCCTAATTGAGATACCACAGAATGGGATATTGAATATGCAGTAATGATAAGAAGGAAAGCCACTTGAATAGAGCGGGTTCTTCTTGGTTATAAATAGCAATATAGGCAATAAGTCGGATGGTGAACTCTGTCAATAAATGGTTTCTTCTCCCTATTTACGGGCGTATTGAAAATAGTGATAATTAGAACGTTGGAAAAAATATATGGGAGGATTCATCATATCTTACGCAACCAAGATAGTAAAACAGGTGATGGACGACGTATTTTTTAGGAAAGGTTTTTCCAATACGTTAACTGGCGGCGTTTTTGAAGCAAGAGAAGCTATATTTGATAAGTTTCTATTTTTAATCAATGGGGGAATAAAAAAAGAAGATGAACTGGAAATGAAACAGTATCTCATTGATGAATGTCATTATACGGAACATGAAATACGAGCAGCAATGAAAGGGATAGTTGCTCTACATGGCTATGCAGAATGTATAAAGTTGTTTAAATAGAATGTCATTACCACGGTTCTATACGTTGTTGATTTATATCATATAGACGAAGAGTTGACCCAAGTTATTTTTTTGCTTTGATTTCATAAGATTGAACAAAAAACGAACCAATAATAAAGAACCTAAGGAATTTTCCAAAGGTTCTCTTTTTATTCTTCGGTGATTACTAGTTAAAATGCCACTCCTGTTTCTGGATCATATAAGTCATCATGCAGTGGTAGGCGCTTTGAAGACAAAGATCACATTTACCTTCTGATTTCCCTTCACTTGGCAGATAATCGATTTCATTTTCATATATCACCCCTAAACGTATAATGGGAGAGACAAAATGGTTATGTAATGGCTAGAAAGGAATCGGGAAGCGTATTGATGGTACGTTCTTCTCGGTCTTTTCTGTTAATTAAACGTTTGATTAGTTTATTCAATATACTCTACAGTCCCTTGTGTCATAAGGAATTCAGTTGTTTTCTCCATCTTGTTAATCTGCATGATATCTTCTCTCTATTCAGTTGGGTTCCTAACTGTAACATCACCCCGAAATTGTTACATTTCATCATTTGTATTCAGCTTTCTAAGAGTAGGGGGCTGTTCAATCAGCAAATTCCACTTTTATAATGTTTTCAAATTCAATCTTACTAGCATTACCAAGGTTGTCAACGATTCGAACGTACCTATCTAAGTTATGAATGTGATGAAGGTACCCCCCTTTTTTATCGAAAAATCCATCTACCCAAAGAGTTATAATTATGGGCGAATTTAATTCAATTGCTATGTGCAGTGTATCATCAATTTCTTGCAACTGATTTTCGTCGAGTAACGGTTTCTTTACTTTTTCATCATTGAGTCTCATCTCTTTTAAGGAAGAAACGTGCTCAGGCATAAAGAAACCATGCCATTTCTTCATTCCCCGGTCTTTAATACTCATTATTACGCACCTCTTTTTTGTCCAAGAATGCGAACCGATAGGATATTTTCTAATTTGAAGGAACGAAATTGTCGTTTAGTGTAGCAATAGGCTTTTACTATGTGATCAGTAACTGCCAGAACTTTAATGATACGATGCGATATTTGATTGTCGTTGTTTATATATATTAGTTCAAGTTTTTGTTCTGTTCCTAATGCACGGTTGATGATACCTTTCATAACAATCACTCCGAACGCATGTTTTTATATATTATATGCGAACGTGTGTTTGTTATGCAACTGGAAAATAAAAGAAGGTATTTTGCACAATATGCGAAGATTCGTAGTAAGGGGATAAGCGAGAATTGTTAATATTATGAAAGATGGAGGAGAGAAAATCGCAAATTTATCAGTCGGGAGCTAAATGGGTTTTGGGACTAAAGGGCGGAACATATGGAGATATTTACAAAGAACAGGAAGCAGTTATAACGACTTAGAGAAAACAACTTAGTAACCATATATGATTAGATATCTGATGTTCCAACGTGGCATAAAGTGGGAAGTTATTTTCCAAAAACAATTTACAAACCGTCGGTCGGTATGTTAAAGTTTATGTATTCAAAGTAAGGTTAATTTTACCATTACGGAGGGTTGATATTGAAACAAGATGAACGAAGACTGCAATCAACAAGGCTTTTGCTTGAAACGACTAAGGAGCTGATACGGGAAAAAGGATGCGATTCGATTACGATGAAGGACATTATGGACAGATCGGGCTTGTCGAAGGGAGCCATTTTCCACTATGTGAAGAGCAAAGATGAACTTTTTGTGTGGGTGCTACAGGAGCGGCTGGAAGAGACGAATGAACTTTTTATGAACGAAGTGGAACAAGGACGCCGATCATTTGATGAGCCATATCAAAAAATATTTGAAAGTATTTCGGCATATGCAGATGTGGATGTAACGAACAATGTGTTGATGTATTTGCTTGGAAAGGAGGAGCAGCCAGTTATCGCGAAAGCGCTCAAGCAGTACTATGAACGTTCTGTATTCTTATCCAGACTGTGGATCGAGACCGGTCAGAGGCATGGAGTTATTTCGGAATCGGTCGATGCAGGCAAAACAGCCGAAATGTTCGTTCTACTGACAATCGGTATGCGTGTCCGATCCACGATTCCATCTGTTCAGTCTGTTTTTACGGCACAAGAATTCTCGTCGTTTATTATCGATATCTTAAAATCCCGGTAAAGGGAGCGGAAAGGATGATCAGTATGAGCTTGTGGTTAACATTGCATCTGATTGGAGTTGTATTATTCGTTGGAAATATCATTACGGCAGCCTTTTGGAAGATCAGGGCGGATTTGACGAAAAATCCGGTTGAAATTCATAGCGCAGTCAAAAACGTCCTGCTTGCCGATTATGTATTTACGATTCCGGGTCTTGCCCTCATCATCGTTTCGGGCAGTATATTGGCTGCACACGCGGGAATGCCAATGTCGGGGTTTAACTGGCTTAAGTTGTCGCTCATAATATTAGCCGTGACCGGGATCATTTGGGCCATTATTCTTATTCCGCTGCAGCTAAAAATGATCCGATACAGCGCGGAATGCATCGAAAGCGGCAATATTTCCAAGGCATATCAGGATGCTTCTCGCTCGTGGGCCGTCTTCGGCATCGCAGCTACGCTGTTGCCGCTCGTCATTCTATACCTTATGGTAACGAAGGGTTTCTAAAAGGGAGGGATCGAGATGGTACCATTTTATGTGCTTGTCACCACTTTTCTGCTGTTCAAGGCTATTGGCTTGATTGGAGTACACTATTTCGAAGGCTGGCATACCTCGCTTCAAGGAGCAGTGGCCCTCATGCTGCTGCTTACCGCATCCGCTCATTGGGGGAAAAGGCGTTATGATTTGATCAGTATGGTTCCGCCGGCTTTTCCTAGACCGGATTGGATAGTTACAGCTACAGGACTACTGGAAATTGCCGGAGCTATCGGTATAATGTTTCAGGCTACCTCCAAGGTAGCTTCTTTAGGATTGGCGGTGCTGCTGCTAGTAATGTTTCCAGCAAATATACGGGCGGCCAGAGAAAAGTTAACGATCGGAGGACGGCCTGTACCTAAGCTAATTCCCCGAACTTTGCTTCAAATCGTTTTTCTTACAGCCGTCCTTTTGGCAGGTTAACCCTACTGGCTTCCACTACAGGAATGTCTAGAATCATTGAACAACAACAAAACATGGAGTTACCGCTCGACCATAAGGTTCCTGTCACCCTAAACCAATAAATAAGGATTGAGTTAAATGAGAAAAGCTTGTAAATCCTATTTTTCAAGGTTTTACAAGCTTTTTGATTGATTGAGAATAGCAGAATCGTACCCCTGATCTCTTGACTGATATTCAAGCGCCCTCCCATGAAGATTACTTTAACTGCCCCAAACATTCTATTTATTCCATACAAAAACAGAATTTCTTAATTTGCGGGGTTTCTCCAAACGACTCCTCTTCGCTCATATTCCATTCGATGTTCAACTGCAGCTGCTATCTCAGCTCCCGAAAACCTCTCAATAATCCATAATCCTAGGTCAATTCCTGAAGTAACTCCCCTAGCTGTGATTACACTACCTTCATCAACAATTCGATATCCCAAGTAATCAGCCCCATATCTCGGAAGTTCATCTTTCGCTAGATAATGCATAGCAACTCTCTTGTCTTTTAATATACCTGAAGCAGCCATCAACATACCACCTGTACAAACTCCGCACACGATTGTATCTTCATCATGCATAGCCGAGATGATCTGAGTCAACTCCCTCTTCTCAGCTTCTTTTCTGGCCCCATGTTGGGCTTTATGGTTCCAGCCACCGCCAGGGATGATTAACAAATCCGGTCTGTTGTCTAAACGTAAAAAATCATGGACCGTTATTTGAACGCCAAAGGATGAGACGACTTCTTTTTGAGACCGACTTGCGACTAATTCAATCTCGAATGGAGCTCCTGCCTCAATTCCCCGCTTTAAAACTTCAAAAGGAGCCAAAGCGACAAGTTCCCCAAATCCTTCAAATAATACAATTTGTATCTTCACCCTTATACACTCCTTTGATGGCCGATATTGATCCCCTTTTGCATCAATTACGATAATATCTCCAAGATTGCTCTTAGAACGGCTAAGTTATCACCAACAGGAATCTTCACAGTTAATAAATTGCTTAAGAATAAGTTCCATCGAATCCTACTTTACAAATTGAATATTTAATAAAATTATACAGTTGCTTGAATTCATTTAGAAATATAAAAAAGTTATTGTTTTCTATAAGATAAGGTTATTATTCCGGGGATGGCACCAACCATCGCTTAGCTGGGTAGCCGTTGGAAAATGGGTATATCCCAAGCTTGGCATTAGGTATTGTTGCACAGAACTGGGATTGTAGTCGTGATGGCAGCTTTCATCAAATTCGGATATTTATTAGTAGTAGGTATTCTAATTCGTGTCCTAGGATTTATCGTTCCAATTCATATGCTAAGTGTCCATAGACCTGCGCTCAACTACTAGCAGGATTGTAGAATTTTTTAACGAATAAATACATTCAAAGAAAGCTGCAGCCTCAAATACTCGGAATTGATTTGAAAACCGGCAATGGCGATCATCGACAAAGACTCTGAAGTAAATCTCGTTCTAGGGGGAGGAAGGCGCAGGCAAGGAATGTCGTGTATGCAGAATGGTACGGAGCGAGACGGGGTGAACTGAAAACGCAAGCGATAATTTAGTAATTCACAACGAAAATAGCTAATTAAAAAAGGAGAATGTAGAATATGCTGAGCAAAAAAACGAATAATGCTGATGTTATCGGTTACTGTTGCATGAGATTTCCAGTCTCGGATTTGAAAAAGTCAGTAGATTTTTATTGCAATGTTTTGGGCTATGAATTGAATTCTGCAGATTTTCAGTTTGGAGAGGCACATGTTGCATTGAAAAATGGAAATGGTCCGGGTATTTTTTTGATGGAAACCAAAAAGGAAGATATCACACAATTGAAGTTTGTATTTCCTCGTTCATTCTTTATCACAAACAGCACGGGACACGTGACGATGGTTGAGATATTAACGAATGATTTGCTTGCTTTGCATGAACGGATAAAACAAGCTGGAGCCGATATTGATAAAGAACCTGTATTTACTGACGATTTCGGTTATTTCACCTTTTATGATCCGGACGGGCACTATATTCGGGCGGTCGAAGAAAGAGGCGTGTATTTCGACTTGAAACAAAGAATGAGTTCAACCCTCAAACGGGATCTGACTGAGCATGAGAATCAATTGCTACGGGGGTTATGTGAAAAGCTAGTGTTGAACAGCAAAAGTTTCTTAGCTCCATCATCTCGGAAATTCGAGGTTATTGAGCGGGTGTCGCAAAATAATGAGGCATACAATAGGAACGGGGCGGAAGGCAGAGGAAGGAACTTAATTTACTAGCTTCGGCTCAGCAGAAGGATTGATTATTTAAAGGATGTGAGAACGTTTGGGGATATCGTTATGGAAGCTTTAAAAGAGGGTATGTGATGAGAGATATGATAGCCAAAGAAATCAAACAAAATATTGTAGAAGAATGCGTTTCAAAAATTTTAAAAAATCGCATTGGATCGCTACAAGAGTTTCATATTGAGCCAATAGAAACGATTTCAAAGAACTTCATTACAAAAGGGTTATATAGAATTTCTGGTAAAGCAGTAGTCGACAACCATCAGCAAACTTGGTCACTGATTTTAAAAATCATTCATCCAGAAAGTGATGAAAAGGATGTTCCTCAGCATCATAATTATTGGAAACGAGAAGCACTTGTATTTCAAGCCAATTTCTTAGTCGAGTGCCCTCAAAATATCCGTACACCACGATGCTACGCAGTAGAAGAAAAAGAAGACAAATCTATTTGGCTTTATTTAGAAGATATACCTGGCAACCATGAACCTTACTGGACAGAAGAAAATCTCTGTTTTATCGCCAAGGAATTAGGGGAATTTCAAGGAGTCTACGCGGTAGGAAATAAAAAATTGCCTGATGCATCATGGATATGCAAGGCTTGGCTATTATCATGGGTTAAGGGGTGTAAGCAATACATAGAACATCCTGCTGTATATTACGAGCAAATTAAAGATAAACCACATATTGATAAAATTTTTGCAGCATATGAAGCATTAAATGATGAACTAGAAGATCATTTAGCGATTCTGAAAAAATGTCCTCAAACAGTGTCCCATCAAGATTTAAGTAAGCAAAACATATTCATAACAAAAAATAATGATGATGAAAATCAAGTGGCATTTATCGATTGGCAGTTTTTAAGTATTTCTGCTTTAGGTGAGGATTTAGCGAAAATGTTTGGTGTTGCGTTAAGTCAAGGTGATATCCCATTGGATAAAGCAAAGCATTACGAGGAAGCTTTATTTCATGCATACATAAAAGGCTTAGCGCTAGCAGGTTGGAAGGGCGATATTCAATTGGTACGCTACGCTTTTTGTATTAGTGTAGCAGCGAGAAGCTTTTGGGAAACTCCAAAGCTATTTAAACTGCTTGCACATAAAACAAATGATACGGAACATTCTAGAAATATCAAACAACTCAACCGAATTGTTAATCTGCAAGTTTCTTATGCAAAAGAAGCAGAAGAATTAATTCATCAACTTAGATTTTAAAAATTGATTAATGTTATAAAGAGGACTTGTGAAAAAATGTACTTAAACAATTAGGGAGGATTAGTTTGAAGAACGAATAAGGTGACACGGAACGAATAACAAAAGTAGAGGGTCTATCTAAATCAATCAACCTCATAATATAAACTTGTAGAATAGCGATCCTTTATTCGATCCTAGGTATAAGAGAAGATTGTCGCAATTCAGAAACGAACACAGTTCATTAAGAAAAATATAGGAGCGTGAGGGATTTTGGACAGTCGAACTATAGTAATTGACCTTCTCTTAAGGAAATACAAAGCAGACCAGAAATGGACGCGCATGGTAATTGAACAATTGTCTGAAGAGGATATCGTATGGTCACCTACACCCGAGAGTAACAGCATCGCTAATTTGGTAGCACACATTTCAGGGGCTGTACACCAATGGTTTGAAACCGCATACTTTGGTGCTCCTTATATCGACGACAGGAGTAAAGAATTCGAACGAGGTCTGCAAATGTCAAAAGAGCAAGCATTGGAGCTTTTTAAGAAATCATACGACTGCATCATACAAGTTCTTGAAATCATGAAAGCAAACCCTGAAAAGTTATTGGAGCAACCTTATTTAAATTTTCCCACGTTCAACGGTGCCTTAGATAATCAAGCCACTATTTTAGAAATGCTTCTTCATCAATTCAGACATTTGCCTAGTCACACGGGACAAATCATTTACATTGCAAAAATGAGGAAGGGGCATCTAGTGTGGGAATAGCACTTAGATCGATATGGACGATTGCACATTAAAAGCAGCTCCAGTCTAGTTCTTTCGAAATCTAAGTCCGTCACTGCTTTTTTTTAAACGAGTCAACAAGAGGTATCACTATTTCACTATTAATCTTCTGACTTTTAAATAAGTAATCATAAGTAAAACAGATCATGCAAGGAGGGTTTTAATGGATGACTTTGTAGGTAAGGCAGAGCTTTTACGGCGTCTTCACTATGGATACAAGCATTTTAACACCAGTATCGGGAGACTTTCACCTGAGCAGATGGAAATACCGGGAGTGAACGGTAAATGGAGTATAAAAGAGGTTATATCGCATTTTATAGCCCATGAACAGTTTGCGCTGTCTGAATTGCGCTTTGCATTAGCGGGAAAACAATATAAAGCTGAAGAAACTAACATCGATCGTTTCAATGAGGCGGCGGTCGCTGAGCGGCGTGATTGGACTGTAGAACAAGTTCAACAGTCTTGGGACGACTCCTTTAGAGAAGTTATTGCGGTCGTTAAAGAACTACCCGATACCGCATTTGACCCATGGGGAGGTTTTACACGAATATTGGGAGATACAGTTGATGGTGCACTTGGAAATAATACTTACAGCCATTATGAGGAGCATCTTCTAACAATAATGCCTTGGATTGAACATCAGTCAAAAGATAATTAATATAAAAATAATAATAAGTAGTCCTCCATAAGGAGATTAGTGTTATAATGTGCCCTGATGAATGTGGGTTTGATACCTTTTCCTACGAACGGTGTGTTAATAGGGCATAGTCCTGAATCGGGTGCAGGAATTGACGCGAGCCGTTGGGTATAGTGTTGTAAAAGATTTAACAATCGAAGGCTGGGTTGACACGATATGGAAATCAGTCGTTTCTTACCGGAGATATTGGTTTTCAGGCAAGCGGTTCAACTGTACAATTTGATAATGTTAAGGTGACCACTTTTAAAGGAGGCTCAAGTGTTTGTTAAGCATACGTTTACAATGCTTGGTCAGGAATGGAATATAGTAGCTGAACCTATTGAGGTAAACGTATCAGAATAATGAATTGTTTATTTTCTAACGCACACATTGTAGAAGCAGCGATTAAGTTCCGCTGCTTTTTATTTTAATATTAGACTATCTTTAAATTATATTTAAGAACTTACAAGCATTTATTTTAATAATTTAACTAACTCGTTGTTTTATATCATTCAGTCGTTATTGGTTTGTTTGTAATTGAACGAATTCGTGGTATAGCACGCAACATTGCCCAACGCATTAGGGGATTCTTAATGGTGAATCGCTTCATCATCGCCTTTGATGTTTCAACTTCACGAAACGCATACTTGCTCATCTCCTCTTGATAGGAGCCAATCGCCTTCTCAAGTGATTCGCTTTGAATCACAGCTGCTTCAAGTTTTTCAGCGAGAAGAGCTGCATCACGTAAAGCTGTATTACCTCCATGTGATCCAGTAGGGGGCATGACGTGTAATGCATCTCCCATAAAGGTTGTTCGGGGGACTGACCATGCAGTTGGCTTTTTTCCTGCTCTAAATTTTACTGCCATAGTGTAATCAACATCAGCTTGCTTCACAAGACGTTGCAGCACCGGATGAAAGTCTTGGGTAATCTCCTGCGCAAAACGTTGCAACATCTCGGAACTAAGTTTTCCTTGAGGCTCGGGAAATTGCTCCTTCGGCAAGACAAGCCCCCACATCACATAATCATCAGTGATTGGAGGTATTTGATTTACTCCGAAACGGGCAAAAGCTGTTTGCGGTGCCTCACCGAAGCGCATTGTAGTAAAAAAGAATCCAAGATTCGATGGTCCCATTGCAAATACTCCACTAGTCTTCAGTGAGCTAGGAACTACCGAGCCTTCGTTTTGATCAAGTAGCGTGCGACCATAAATTCCCCAACTGTTGATATCTTCTGGTTCATAATCCGGCAAAAACTGCTTACGAAGGACTGAGTTTACACCATCAGCACCGACCACGAGCGAAGCATGTATATAATCTCCATCCGAAAAATAAAGCGTTGCTCCTTCAGAGGTTGTCTCAGCACGTATCGCTTCTTTACCAAAATGGACCCTATCTTGAAGCCCTTCCAGCATAATAGTTCGTAGTGTTTGGCGATCTATTTGCCGTGGCGTACGCAAGTCAGTGCCGCTCGGATCGCCTTTAAAAGTAAGTCTGAATATCTCTCCAAGCTCCTGATTAGTTACCCGAAAATAACTAGTCTCATCAATAGGTGAAGTAGTGGCAAGAAACAGCTTAAATAATTGTGGCGGCAGACATCGCTGAAGTGCTGCGATGCCGTGTTCATCAATAGTGATCCGATATCCCTGGCGACGAGCATGTGGCGCCAAATCACGTTCATAAACTTGCACATCGAATCCAGCACGAAGCAATGAATGAGCCAAGCACAATCCACTTAAACCAGCACCGCAGATTGCTACTGAAATCGTAGACAATTTTAATACATCTCCTTTTTTAGTTCTTTAATTGACAACTAATTATTGATAAAATGGAAGTGACTTAAATTATTTTATCTCACGAGATAAGATAATAATAAATGGAGGCTATATAAATGTCAATGAATAAAATCATAAACAATCTTACGGAAGAATTACGAAATAACAGTACAGCAACGATTATGTTTCACCAAGCGATTGGTATGAAGTTAGGATTAAATCCTACCGATCACAAATGTTTAGATGTCATATTGAAGAACCAACCTATTACTGCTGGTCGTCTTTCCGATTTAACAGGATTAACAACGGGTGCTATCACTGGAGTTTTAGATAGGTTAGAGAAAGTGGGGTATATCATTCGAGTAAAAGATCCGCAAGACAAAAGACGTGTTTTCATTCACTTAGATCAAAAAAAGGCGGAAAAAGATATTTTACCTCTCTTCCATACATTTGGTACAGAATTGAATCAAATGTTATCGAGTTATGAGGAAAAGGAGCTTCAAACCATTCTTGATTTTATTAGACAAAGCAATTGCTTGTTAAAAGATTTTACGGAAAAAATGATTAAATGACACAGTGATTATCCCTATAGCTATTAATAAGTTCCGTTTTTTAAAATATAATTGGAACTTAGATATAATACATCTGTTTATTACCCGAAAAATCATTAAAGACTTAAAAGAGGGCTTAGAGCCGAGAGGGGAAGGGATTGGGGAGATTTAAAGGGAAATAGATTCACTGTTACACTACCCCTTTAAATTAAAGGGGTTTTTATGTCCAAAAGAAGAACATCTGAGTCGAGAAGTGAAAAAAGTAGAAAGTTCTAGTATTGGTGCGGATTATAAACAGTATTTGAAGATTCAAGATGTATTTCCTTTAGGCAACTCTACTCACTTAAGGGGAACTCAAGGTATAGAAGGATACAATTGCAAAAAGGGAATAAATACTATACAACGAACCGCGTTAAAGACTATTAAAGTCCAAAAGGAGGTTCGAGCAAGGCCAAAACCTCGTAAAATTAACTGGTATAGAGCAAACGGCAAATTGCTCATTTTGTAGAGTTTGATTTAATATAAAAAAACATAAACGATAAACATACCACAATATACACAATCCAAAATGGCATGTCGAAAATATATGACTTAGGTGACATCTTATATGGAGCTAGTGTGTGTTTAAATAAGATTTTGTAGATGAGAGAAAACGGAATATAACTAATGAGCCATATATTAATTAACCAAAAGTTTCTCTTGGCTTTTATCTTAGATTCTTTTGAGGAAACATACATCCCTACTACAAAAATCATAAGACCAAGTGCTACAACTATAACCCCTATTACGATTGCTCCCATTGGTTGCTGTTTTTCAGACCAAATAAACCAAGCTAAGATTAAACCAATAAAATTAAGCCCTGTAGCTATCACTGTAAAAATATGAGCATTTATATTTTTCTTTTGTTTTTTTTCATCTTCGATACCTTTAATAAGATAATCCGTAGTTACTTCAAAGAACTCGCTTAACAGAACTATTTTATCCAGATCGGGAGTAGATTGTTTACTTTCCCATTTCGAAACTGCTTGTCGTGATACGCCAATTTTATCTGCGAGTCCTTCTTGAGATATCCCTCTTGCCATTCTCAAATTATGTATTCTTTCTGATATATTCATAGTAATCACTCCTTTTATCAGTATTACCATAGCAAATCCTCCGGTTGCATTTCTAGCAATTTTACATTACTGTTTGTCAACCGTCAGTTGCATATATGCAAGGTTCAATCATTTCATAAAAATAGTGCAAAAATCTATTTGAAAAATTTTTCAAAATGGATTTTTTTTATTGATGTAAAATATGGAAGAATAAAAGGATTAATTTTTTGTTGTAAGTGCAATAAAAATAGAATAAATTAAACATATAGCATCTTTGTTGCAACTGCAACAAAATATGTAAAAAGGAGATCATTATGGAGGAAATTCTTCGTGAAATTGGAATGATAGCAAGGGCATTAGATTCTATTAGTAATATAGAATTTAAAGAATATGACCTTACAAAAGGGCAGTATTTGTACATTGTGCGAATATGTGAAAACCCAGGAATCATTCAAGAAAAGTTAGCTGAAATGATAAAAGTAGATCGAACAACAGCAGCTCGTGCTATAAAAAAACTTGAAATAAATGGCTTTATTGAAAAGAAAGAAGATAAATATAACAAAAAAATAAAAAAACTCTATCCCACAGAGAAAGGGAGAAATGTTTATCCTTTTATAAAAAGAGAAAATGATCATTCCAATACTGTTGCATTAGCTGGATTTTCCGAAAGAGAAGCGGAAACCATTTTCAATCTTCTTCAAAGAGTAAGAAAGAATGTTGAAAAAGACTGGGAATTTGTAAAAAAGGGAAACAAGAGAATTTATTGATTAAGGAGCTACATATCCAAATGACTATAAGTATAAAAAAGTGCATGTTTGAAGATTTACACACACTTCAAGAAATTAGTTATGAAACATTTAATGAGACTTTTAAGGATCAGAATTCACCTGAAAATATGAAAGCCTATTTGGAAAGGGCATTTAACTTAAAACAATTAGAAAAGGAATTATCTAATAGTTCTTCGCAATTCTTTTTTGTTTATTTTAATAATGAAGTCGCTGGATATTTAAAGGTCAATACCGATGATACTCAGTCTGAAATAATGGGTGATGAATCACTTGAAATCGAACGTATATATATAAGAAATACATTTAAAAAACAGGGGATTGGTAAATATCTGTTAAATAATGCTGTGGAAATAGCGATGAAACAGAATAAAAAGAAAGTATGGCTAGGCGTATGGGAAAAAAATGAAAATGCGATTGCTTTTTATAAGAAAATGGGGTTTGTTCAAACTGGAGCCCACTCTTTCTATATGGGTGATGAAGAACAAGTGGACTTTATAATGATCAAATCTCTCATATAACTTTTTTGAAAGGAGGCTTATTATGTTTATTCCAAAACATTTTAAGGTCACAAATGTTGAAGAAATTTGGGATTTTGTTCAAGAAAACTCTTTTGGCACGGTTGTCACAACTGAACAAGGAAAACCAATTGCCACTCATTTGCCCTTAGGCTTAAATAAAATAGGTGATGATTACTATATTACTGGGCATATAGCTTATGCAAACCCTCAATGGAAAACGTTCGAGGTTGCGAATGAAAATGTTCTTGTTATGTTTCAAGGTCCACATGCTTATATTTCATCATCTTGGTATAAACATGAAAATGTACCAACATGGAATTACCAAGCTGTCCATGTATATGGAACAGCTAGTATTATGAGTGAACAAGAGTTGGAAGAAGACCTTATGCTGTTATTACAAAAATACGAACGCCATCGTAATAATGCTGCTTTTTGGGAAAATCTATCTCCAAAAGCTAAAAAGCAAATAAAAGGGATAGTTGGATTTAAGATAAAAGTAGGAGAAATTCAGGCTGCATATAAATTAAGTCAAAACCGAAATGAAACGGATTATATTAACATCATTGATAACTTACAAAATGAAGGAAATCCAAATTCGAAACAAATGGCAGAACTGATGGAAAAGAGATTAAAAAATCACATAAACCCATAAATACATTAAATTCTAATATGTACTATGACTTGAAGAAAAAAAAATCGGAAGAACCACTAACGAATTGTTAAATAATATAGAGTACTGAATATAAATCGTAGAAGTCAATAAGTCCAATTCTTAAAAAACAAAGAAGATAATCACTTAATTAATGTAGATTATCTTCTTCTTCATTCTAAAAGGATAAATCTTTTATGAGACGAGTTTCAGACCAACTGCGGCACCTAAAACCATACCTATAAAAACAAGTCTTCTCCAGTCTTTTGATTCATTATATAAAACCATTCCTAAAATTGCACCACCAGATGCACCAATTCCAGTCCAGATTGCATAAGCTGTCCCCATAGGTAGTGTTTTCATTGCGTAAGCAAGAAATATAAAACTTGCTCCAAATCCAAGAATCAAAAGAACTAATGATTGCCAATTCCGATCTTTGTGCAATTTATTGATCATAGCAACACCAAACATTTCACAAAGACCTGCCAAGATTAAAGAAATCCATGCCATTAGGATTCATCTCCTTCCTGAACCTTATCTTTCGTAACTAATTTCAAGCCAATAACTCCTGCTAATAAAACTAAAATTAAGAGCATTTTATCCACTTTAAAAGGTTCATCAAAGAATAGAATCTCAGAAAAGACAGTTCCAGCTGTACCTAACCCAACAAAAACTGCATATACAGTGCCCACAGGAAGTTTTCTTCCGGCCATTATCATTACATAAAAGCTGATGATGATAGCAATAATAGTTCCAGCCCAAGCCCAAAAATTATCAGCGTGTTTTAAGCCAATAACCCACAAAACTTCAAAGAAAGCAGCAACAAATACTTTAATCCAATCTGTATTCATCTAAAAAGCACCTCCAATTTTATTCTTTCCAAATAGCAAAAAAGCCCAAGAGATAACTGTAAAACAGTATCTCCCAGGCTTTTATCCTTCCGTGGCACGTCTAGCGTGAGTTTTCTCTCGGACCAGACCAACATTGAATATTGCGGAACCCTAGAAAACATTTAATATATACAATTAACTAAATTATAAACACTTTATAAATAATCTTCCAGTCCAAAAAATTTCAGCAGAAATTTTGATATTTGTAGAAACTTCCAATTGCCTTTTAAGTTGTTTTCCTCACTGATAATTCTTATTTCACAACAAGCACTGGACAATTCACTCTTTTAACAACTTTATGGCTTACACTACCTAATACCATTTCTTGAAGTTTGTTAAGACCACGGCTTCCTATTACTATTAAATCGAAATTGCTTTTATTAGCATAATCAACAATCGTAGGGCCTGGATCCCCGTGTGAAATTTGGATTTCATATGACAAATTTCCGGATTTAATAAGTTCTTCAATAGGTGCAAGTTTCTTTCTTCTTGAAAGCTCTAAATTCTCTTTTCCATGTGAATGAAGAACCTCATTTTTTGCTTTAGAAAAATCAGCGACTAAAATAACATGAATCAGGCTATCATTAATAGAGTGATGCTATATTTATAGCCTGTTGTGTCGCCCGTAAAGAGTGTTCTGAGCCGTCTACAGCAAGTAGGATATTTTTAAACATTTTTATCCTCCAAATTATTAATGTGCTGTTACGTTTGCATTCGTATTTTGATATATTGCTATGCGATCAACAATTCTTTTACTTGAGGAATTCAATCCAGTGATCATAACATTATTCTTATTCTCACGAAGTTTAATGACTACCTTATCAATTGCACCTACACCTGAATCATCCCAGATATGGGCATCTGAAAAATCAATCGTAATATTTTCTCCTTCACTACTTAAATCTATTAATTCTATAAAATTGTCAACCGATGCAAAAAATAATTGGCCTTTTACATAATAAATGGTGAGTGCTTTATCCTTTTTTACAGACACTTGAATCTTCGAGATTTTAGCTACAAAGAATATGGCACTTAAAATGACACCTGCAATAACACCTTTAGATAAATCATGGGTAGCTATTACAATTGCCATCGTGACTAGCATGACAGTTGCGTCGGCTTTAGGAGCTTTTTTAATATAGGAGAACGTGGACCAATCAAATGTACCGATTGAAACCATGATCATAATTCCTGCGAGTACAGGCATGGGAATTTGAACGACTAAATCCCCTAAAACGATAATTAAAAATATAAGGAAAATACCAGCGACAAAGGTAGACAATCTCCCACGCCCACCTGACTTCACGTTGATGACTGACTGACCAATCATCGCACAGCCTGCCATACCACCAAAAAATCCAGTAACGATATTTGCAATCCCTTGCCCTCTTGCTTCTTTATTCTTATTACTCTCTGTATCGGTCATATCATCAACAATGGTCGCAGTTAATAAAGATTCCAACAGTCCAACAATCGCTAAAGCTATTGAATAGGGAAATATAATTTTCAATGTTTCAAGCGAAAATGGGACATTGGGGATAAAGAACTCTGGCAATGATCTTGAAATATTCCCTAAATCTCCAACTGTACGCAATTCGAAGTTGGTAAAAAGGGCAACAGCTGTTAATGAAATGATGGCTATTAACGGTGCAGGAATAACTTTTATGAAGCGTGGCAACACATACACAATTAATAGAGTAACAGCCACAAATATATATGTTGTATTGGAAATCCCTAAAAAGTGAGGCACTTGAGCCATGAATATTAAAATGGCTAATGAATTTACAAATCCAATCATGACCGCCCTGGGAATAAATTTCATTACTTTAGCCACTTTTAAAATGCTAAACAATATTTGGATGACTCCAGTTAAAATTGTTGCAGCAAATAAATAATTTAAACCGTGTTCTTTTACCAAAGGAAGCATGAGCAATGCCATTGCACCTGTGGCCGCGGAAATCATCCCTGGCCGTCCGCCTACAAAAGCAATAATGACAGCAATACAGAAAGAGGCATAAAGTCCAACCATTGGATCAACACCTGCTATGATTGAAAAAGCAATTGCTTCTGGAATTAAAGCCAAAGCTACGACAATTCCGGAAAGAATATCTCCTCTGATGTTTGAAAACCATTCTGTTTTTATATTTTCTAACACAAAATCTACTCCTCTTTGTTTATATTGATGACTTTTAACTCTCATAAAAGTCAGGATCGATCCGAAAATGCAATAAAAATAGTTTAACACCGCACGGACCAAAAAGGAACACTTTTGGGAATTATTTATCATGAGAAGATATGCTATGATATAAGAAATAGTTTTAGGTAGGTTGATAAAAGTGTTAATTGGTTATATGAGACCTGTTCAAGAAGATTCCAATTGTCAATTTCAAAAAGAGAAGTTGCAACAACAAAATTGTGAGAAATTATTCATTGAAGAACATTCATCAGCTAAAAAAAGAGTGCGATTAAAAAGTATGATAAAAGATTTAAATAAAGATGACAAAATTATAGTGGCAAGGCTGTATATATTGGCAGACTCAACTCGTCACCTTGTTGAAATTTTAGATTTAGTTCAAGAAAAAGGGGCTTATCTTCAATCTTTATATGAAAATATCGATACAAGTAACCATGAAGGATATCAGTTTATTGATATTGTTAAATGCCTTCTCGAATTTCAGAGTGATGTTATAAGCGAAAGAACGAAGAAGGGCTTGGATGATGCTAGAAAAAGAGGGGTAAATACTGGAAGACCTAGAAAGCCAGATGAGAATGTTCAACGTGCAATTGAAATGTATCAAAGTAAAAAATATAGCCTTAGTGAAATTAGAGAAACGACAGGAATTAGTAAATCTACTTTATATCGATATTTAGAAAGCTGAAAAGGTACAAAAAATACCCAAGTAGAATAAAACCCAATCATAAAAACCTGTAATGGTGCTTCAAAGTCAGTATCAAACTAATAATAAACCTTATTGTTAACATTATCATTAGTTGGAAAAATACTTTTTAGGGAGACCGCACATTGATGCCTTTTCCTCGATTATAAATCCCAGCATGGATTAACTTAAAAGTTATTCAGTGCTGGTATTTTTTATTATAGTTTTTCTATATTCATTAATTAAAAGAAACAACTGGACAGCCTTCGTAATTACGAGCTTATTTAGTGGTTATTTGTTTCGATCTCAATAAGGTTTTTACTAATAATCAGAGATTAATCGCAAACTATTCAAAATCCTACTGAATTTTAAAATGGGGAAACATCCTTGTATAAGATTTTACTTTTTTCTGAGGAAAAACATCCTATAATCAATTTTTTTTCATCAAAAAGAACCTAATGGGATTACGAATCGTCAATATACTATAAGCCAATAATGGAGGAGAAAAATGATTGAAGAGATAAATAGTTCCGAAATAGAACCTCCTTATTATTTAAATCGAGAGGACAAATTAAAGTGGCTGATGAGGACATATGGTAATGATGTAATCAGGGTAGCTTATACGTATCTAAAGCAAAAGCAGTTAGCAGAGGATGTGGCACAAGATGTTTTTATTGAATGCTATGAAAAAATGGATACGTTTCGAAACGATTCCTCTTATAAAACCTGGATTATAAAAATTACTGTTAACAGATGTAAAGATGTTTTAAAAAGTTGGTCTTTAAAAAATTTATTGTTTACTAACTACTTTGAAAATAAAAATGCTGATTCATCACTTGAACGTAATATGTGCAGAGAGGAAGCAAATCAGATTTTATCTCAGCAAATAATGGAACTGCCAGTTAAATTAAGAGAGGTCATTATTTTATTTTATTATCAAGAGTTTACGATTGCAGAAATTTCTGTTCTATTAAAGGTCAAACCGAACACGATTAAAACTAGATTACACAGGGCTCGTCTCAATTTAAAAAAATTACTAGAGGGAGTGTCGTCAATTAATGGATAATAAATTCATAAATATAAAAGATGAAATAAATGAAACCGTATTAAAGGATATTTATTTTAGTGACAAGTTGGAACAAAGGGTTCTATTTTCTATTAAAAACCAAAAGTTTCAAAAAGATCTTTCACCATTTAAAAATAGATTTATTTCTCTTTTAAGTTTAACCGTAACGGTTATTTTCTTGTTAGGAATTTATTTCGTGGGTACCCAACTAAATTTGTTTAAAGGGGACCAACAAAGTAATGCAATAATAGAAATGGGGAAAAATGGAACCATTAATAATCCAACAGATGCAAATTCAAATGAAATAATTTCGCTTCCACCGTTTGAATTAACACCCGATGAAGAGAAGGCTTATAATCATTTTCAAAGTAATTTGGACTTAACATATTTAGAGGGTCTGGAACCTATTAGTATTGCGAAATTATATATTAAAGCAGGTTTTGATAAAAAAAATGATGTGCAATACGCCTTGTATACTGATAGACCAGGTTACGTTCAGTGGTCAAAAGAAGAGGATGAAAAAATTCCTGAATCTGATAGAGGTACCAATGAACAGAACTTCGAACGTTACAAGAACATTGATAAGGGGAAATTCGTGCAAACGAGCAATTATGAGGGCTATATCGAATATGATTCAAGCGACAATCCAGAAATCAAATCCGGATTCAAAATGATAAAAAACGAAAATGGAGTTTGGAAAGTAGCTTTTATGCCAACTCAATGATTAAAAAATATAACGTCAACGTCAGAGTCGATCTGACGTTTTTTCTTTTCTCTTTTGAAAATTACGTCGAGGTGAAATTCTGTTTGAATCCATATTGTGAAAATAGATTCAACCATCAAAATTATATTTCCCCTTTCTCTTTGAAGGAATTTATTGGAATTACATAGAAATTATATTATGGATCGCCAGCAAATAACCGTCCTCTCATTCATTAATCAAACGTTTGATTAGCGTAGTGTAGTCTTAAATTATGAAGCAAGAACATAATTTTTTAATAATGGGAATTCGTACACGGTACAATTGGTTTGTGTGAAACAGCTTACAGCTATGGAACGCCACAGTAAGGGTTCAAGCTAAAGTTCAATAAATACTTGTTAGCGAACGTTTGTTCGATTATAATTTGAATATAGAATATTGTTGGAAAATTCCCCGACTACCCAAATCAGTTGGGAATACAAGAAAAAGAGGAGTGAGTGACATTTTGGATCAAAGGAATGTGCCAGAAGTAACAATTGAACCTTGGGATGAAGGCGATCTTGATTTGCTTCATCTTCTAAATGCGCCTGAGATGACAGTACACTTTGGAGGACCAGAGACCGAGGAAAAAATCCTATCTCGTCATAAACGATATTATGAGCTCGCAGGAAAAGGAACTGGGCGTATGTTTAAGATTCTTTTGCTTCCGGATCTTGAACCCGTCGGTAGTGTAGGCTATTGGGATACGGTTTGGCAAGAAGAATCGGTTTATGAGATAGGTTGGAGTGTTTTAACAGCATTTCAAGGTAAAGGAATAGCCACAGAAGCAACAGCAAAAGCCATCGCTTATATCAATTCTGAAAAGAAGCATAGTTCCATTCATGCTTTCCCTAAAATCAATAATCCCGCTTCTAATGCTATTTGTCGCAAGCTAGGCTTTTCTTTTATTGGTGAGTATGATTTTGAATACCCAAAAGGTTGTTTCATACGAATTAATGACTGGATGTTGCCAGTTAGTGAAAAATGATTAATAGATTACAGTAGAAATTGAACACCCTTTTAGATCAATATATCCATTTATGGTTCGAAACGAATCGGGAAACGTGCCGAAAGTACGTCCTTCCTGATTCATATTTATTAATCAAACGTTTAATTAGTTTCTTCAAATCCTTTTTCTTCACTCCATTGGGCTTAACTACGTTGCCATGATTAATTCTTCGGTTACTAGAATCTCTGAACGATTTTTTTATCAAAAATCTAGTGAAAAAAGTTATAAAATTGAATTTCAGATTTAAGTTAGCTAATCCAAAGGAGGAATTGATTTGACTGAACTTAAACTAATTAATACTTACAAAAGCGAGCTTCAAAAATATTCATTAGAACAGCTAAGATACATATCTGAAGAAGGGGTTTGGTCTATTGGGCAAATGTATGACCATTTAATTCTTGTTGCTCATGAGTATCTAGATTATATGGAAACATGTGCTACCTTAAATGATGAACAACCACTAGGGTAAACGGAGTTTGGTGAAAATTTATATAGGAACGGAGGCTTTCCTCCCATTAAAATTAAATTACCGGATGAACTAAACACTCCCCCTAATAATTCAGATAGCAAGGAAGTACTTATTAATAGAATGGAACAACTAATTCTAAGGTTAAGCAAATGGGAATCGGAAGTCGATAATATAAATCCAAATTGTAAAGTCGAGCATGGAGGTTTCGGCTGGCTGAATGCTAGGGAATGGTATGATTTGGTGGGTATGCATTTTCGTCATCACTTGCGTCAAAAGGATGAGTTAGAACAAAGACTTGTAAAGTGACGGGTCCGTTAAGTGATGTTTACAAAATTGTAATAGATTAAAGAAAATAATTTATTTTTGAACACCGTTCCTTTTCGGAATGGTGTTATGCGTGTTTTGAGTATTGAGATTAAATAATTTTATTTGATTTGGCGATTTATCATTGATGATATCTCGAATATATGGAGAAAGCAGAAGCGAGCAAACGAGTAATAATGAAGATCTTATCCTGCCATTTTTTGCACCGGAATACATAGGAATTGTGGAATGGTGGTTTACTAATGGAATACCATATCCACCTCATATGATAGAAGAACAAGTTGTTTGGTAAATAAAGCATATGCTTTGTGTTTTAACGTAAGGGGAGAAATTTCTCAAGGTTTCTTCTTCTAAATCATATTAAAGTTATTAAATTTTTTACTCATAGAAGTAGGAATTATTCTATCTTAGGTGTAAATTATTTAGTAGGAAAATTGAAATGAGGTATATAAGAGTGGACGATTTTAATGATTCATTTATTCATCTACGAGATAATCGTAAATTGTCATTTAAGAGTTACGGGGAAAAGAATGAGAATAAGGTAATTTTCTTTCACGGATTTGGTTCTTCTGCTAGTGCTATTCATCCTGATATAAAAATATTAGATCAAAACAATATTCACTTGATTGCGGTTAATCGGCCTGGATATGGAGATTCAACTTTAATTGACAATTTTACAATGGAAAGTGTAGCGGATGACATAAATGAGTTACTTAATTTTAAGGGAATTGAAAAGGTTTCCGTTATTGGTTATTCAGCTGGTGGTCTTTTTAGTCAAGTTTTCGCAGACAAGTATTTAGAAAAAGTCATTTCTCTGAATTTAGTTAGCAGTGCAATACCTTTAAATAGCAAAGAAACTAGAAAGATACTTCCTACCAATTGGAAAATGATATCGATTATGAATCGTTATTTACCATTTATGTCAAAAGCTTTTTTCGGTAAACTTAGTAAAGAAATAACAAATAATTTAGAAGCTACGCTACAAAAATCGATTAGTCAAATGGTTGAAGAAGATAAAAGAATTGCAAATGACTCAAATATACAGCTTGTTATTACAAAAGGTGCTGTTGAAGCTTACCATAATAAAGGTTACGCTGTGTATTATGATGCTCTTGCTTTGTGTAAAAAAATAACCCTAAATCCACTTGCATCCAATATCAAAGTGAATATTTGGCAAGGTGGGAAGGATACAGTATGGACACCTTCGACATCCAGGTATCTTCAAGAAAAGTATACTGATTCCACCATTTCATTTCTCGAGGATGAAGGACACTTACTTTATTTATCTCAATGGGAAGAAATCCTTAAGAAGTCGTTGTGCTAAAATTCAAAATTTCTTCTTGTTAAAGAAAAGGAGCAAATTAAGAAGTAGGAATTCCTGTTCATTTATCATGAACAGGAATAACTCCAATCCTTAAAGGGATGGGGAAGGTTCATCCCTGATGAGTTGGGAGGAGCAATCGATTTAGGAGAAAAGATGAATCACTGCTTTACTGTCAAATCTAGAATCCATTGATATAAATCAACCATTCGCATGTGGATTGGTTGTTTTTCTGTACCTGTAACGATTATGGGGATCAAGGAGTCTTGCTCATGCAACGAGCCGTGTGCCGCTCCACCGGGATGAATAGGTGTCCCTTCACCTTGAAATTCAAATCCGGGTTTTGCATCTGCAATAATATAATTCCCGGAGTGTGAATGCAAAGCGCTATTAAGTCGTTGCAGAGCATCAGGATACGTTCTAAATTCAATTACATTATCGTTTATGGAGAGATCCAAAATGGAGGGATCTCCTTTTATTTCCCAAGACTGGCCATACTGATCCACAAAGTGACCATTAGGGCGAAACGTAAAAATATTATTGTGGCCGCTTGCAGCAACAAGTACATCAAACTCATCTTTCCAGGCGAGAAAGCCAATTCTCTCATCTTCTTGAAGTTTTTTAACAACTTCCTCTGGCGTAATATGTTCATCCAAAATATAAATAAAAGCCATTCTTTCATTATGCCCCAAAACGATTTGGTCATTATCCTTAACAGGTTTATTTACTTTGTAAATAGTATATTGATCAAGCATTTTATTTAAACGGATGAGTGATTTACTTTTGTCATTTCCTACTTCCGCTTGACCGCTATCCCCCATGATGATCCAAATTGCGGAATTTAAAGCTTCTTCCCACGATGGATATGCGTTTAATATTTCTTGGAGCTGCTTGTCCATTCGTTCAATGGCATCAATGTGATTTTCCGGCCCTTTTTTGTGGACTTCTTTGTCAAGTTCGGGAAAATACGCAATTGTAAAGGCAGGAAGCTTATCATTTTGAATGATGTACTTCAATTCCTGTGCAGAAAATTTATCATTAAATCCAAACCTCCCGAGAGGCCCGTTATTTTGATCGTTATTTGGACTATATTGTGCTAGCATTCCGTATGAGAAAAACACAGGCGTTTCAACTCTCAAATTTTTTGGAGCGATATTCAATGTTGATCCTATTTTAGGAAGATTTAAGGTCCTTTTTTCATAACCTCGATATACAAGTGCATTAACAGAAGCACTCTGCAATCCTTTCATAGCCAATGTCTCATGAACTGTCTTTGTGTCATAACTTAAATGGGTATGGTTTAAATGGTAAAAAGTATCTTCTGCTACATGCTTTATTCCAAGCTTAAACACTTCTTCTTTGGCGCTTCCATAATTAATGAGCCGTTTTTCTTTTTCATCATACCAAACAAGACCAGGAACCCGATGTTTATCCGAATACGTTCCTGTTAATAACGTGCTGTCAATGGTTACAGACATGGTTGGATAGCTGCTAACCACGTTTGGGTAAAGTTGGCCTTGCTCCATTAAAAATTGAAGAGCTGGTATGTGTCCGTTTTTTTCCGCCTCTATCAGTGGTTTATACATTAGGGAGTCTATAATAAGCATAATGACGGGTTTTTCAGTTTGAGTAATCTGCTTTTGATCAAGGGATTGATAATTCGGCTTTATTCCTTTTATAAAAAAGATCATCGCTGCAATGACAAGAATGGTGATGATAATTAAATAAGGCATTTTCTTCATCCTTTTCGATTCCCTTTCTTATCCATTTATTCGCTTCTATAACGGCTGGTTAGAGCATCCTTTGACATAAATAAATACATAGGAGATGGAATTTCTTTTTTAATTCCGCGTGATGAAGAAAGAAAATAAATAGGAAGAAGAGAAACCTTTTTGAAATTTTTATAAATTGGGCTTGCGATTGGGTGAGCTTCAAATCCCAACTTTTTGCATCCTTTATATAGCATTGTAATGCCAATCAGCCCTTTAATCTGATCAGCTTTCTCCTGCGATTGCATATAGTTGACGAGGGATGGAAGTGATTCCTTTACTCCTTTGTAAATTAATAAAGCCCTTCTGATTTCGTTGTCACACTTATACATCTGCTGTAAAAGTTTCGCATTATGCAAATGAATTTTCACAAGTACATCATTTTTAGTAATTGTTGTCCCGTCTGATAAAACGATATTCCTGCCCTTATACTTAGTTAATCGGACACGAAATATTGAGTTATCACCACATGTTTTTTTTATGTATTGCAGCCTTGTAAATTGAAAATATAATGGATCAATGAAATTCCATGCTGAAAGGCAATATTGTTTTATCCTAATGCCCATGAAAATTCTCCTTGCACAAATAATATTCTTTTTAATTGTACTTATTTTATATAAAGGGATGTTTTTGTATGAGTGGAAAAATAATACTTGTGAATGAAAAGACATGAACTTTAGAAAAATAGTGCATGAACCATTTATAGGAAAAAGGTGAAAATTTTGCAGATCAAGGCAATGACTTTTAACATTCATCATGGGAAAGGACTGGATAGACAAACTAATTTATATAGGATTGCTAATGTGATTGATACATGTGGAGCTGATTTCATCGCCCTCAATGAAGTTGACAGCCATTTTTCCAAACGAAGTTTCTTTAAAAATCAGGCGGCGTGGTTGGCTAACGAATTAAACATGGATTATGCTTTCAGTCCATCTATTTTAAAAAAAGATAAAAACCTCCAAGAGCCACGTCAATACGGAAATGCACTTTTATCAAGGCATCCCATTATTGCAAAAGAGTCTCATTTATTTAAAATTTCGAGGCTTACAGAAGGAAGATCATTACTAGAGGCAAACGTACAGTTTCAGAAATGTTCATTGAAAATTGCAGTTACACATTTAAGCCTTAATCCAATTCTTCACAGAAAACAAACTGATTTTATCATAGGGCGATATCAAAAAAATACTAATCCGACAATACTGATGGGGGATTGGAACATGAAACCAGGATCTAAGGGATGGGGAAAAATAACAAAAGAATTTCAGGATGTGTGGGAAGCAGCGGGAAAGGGTTCTGGGTATACTTATCCCTCATTTCGACCAAGATCCCGGCTTGATTACATATTCGCAAGCCGGGATTTTGACATAATTCATGCAGAGGTGGTAAACAAGGTAAGTGAAGCATCTGATCATTTACCCTTAGTTGCTACATTGTATTATAGAGATTAGGCATCCATTCTTATGGGTACTCAAAAAGGTGAAAAAGCGAAGCCAAGCAGACTTGAAATGATTCACGAAATGTTAAACAACGTCATTAGCTGGAAAACAGTCTCTCTTCTTTGAAGATAGGGTGAACTAACTTTTACAATAATATTTTTTTAGTGTACTACGTTCAGCATTGGAGAAGCATATCATAGTTTTGAGGAAACTGCATATAGAAATCTATGATCAGGGGATCATCTTCAACTATATTTTTCTTGATATATTGGGTTACAAATAGAGATTGATGGCGCAAGGCTTGATCCACCATAATCAGACGGGAGATGTTCATGGGGGGAAAAGAAGTGAAAAGAATTAATCATATAAGGACATTTTTAATTGTCTTTGTGTTCTGCATACTCGCGTTGTTTGTGGCCATTTTGGTTATATTCGGCGCGGCATTTATTTCAGAACAACTGTGGATAATCCTTTCATCAGGAGCCGTAGCCTTTATTCTGATTTATGGCATAGGTATTTCGAAACAACATCTCTTTTCTCGAAGAGGGGCCGCGAGTTTAACAGGCATCCTGGTACTCATTCTGTTCTACGCTTCTATACTGATTCCGTTTTCCGATACGCGAAACATGCCGGCTGTCGTGGAGGGGGGTGCCTATTGGGATTTGAGAACAGGGTCTCGTATTGCGTATGTCCATTTATCGCCAGCGAAAAAAGTAGGACGTCCGCCTGTTATATTCCTTCATGGTGGACCTGGGGTGCCGGATATGGCGGGTGACTTAGCTTACTTCGGACAATTGACGCAAGATGGTTATGATGTGTACGTTTACGATCAGGTCGGTTCTGGACGTTCGTCTCGTTTGGAGGATCCGCTCCAGTATACTATCGAAAGGCATGTTGCCGATTTGGAGGCCATCCGGGGGCGGATTGGAGCAGAAAGAATTGTACTGATCGGTCATTCTTACGGAGCATTGTTGGCCGCCCAATATATGGCAAGGTATGGAGACCATATAGATAAAGCTGTTTTCATTTCTCCGCATCCGCTGGATCCACGTGACAAAAGTGGCGGAAATTTGACGAACCGGTTAAAACCCGGTCAGCTTTCGAAGCTTTACCCGCTGATTTTGCATCCTCGTTCGCTAATGGCATATGGTCTATTGCAAATCAGCCCAAAAGCTGCTCACGCTTATGTAGGCGACGAAGAGATGGACGCCCGTTTTGACCGAGTGTATGCGGCGACACAGCCGGCGTTGCACGCCGAAAACAAACAGATAGAACAGCTTATTTATGGACTTGGATTTTACGCGAACCAGACACCGCAAACCTTGAAAGTCTCACCGCCTCCAGACCCGCGGCCAGCTCTGAAGAGTCTGCAGGTACCGGCACTCATTATCAAAGCATCTGAAGATTACTTGTCGTGGTCTTCGGCAATAGATTACCGGCAGTCCTTAACGGAGTCTACTCTGATCTATTTCAGGCATGTGGGACATAACGTGTACCAGGACGAACCTGAACGCGTGCTGGGGGCAATCCGATCGTTTTTATCCGGGGATCGCCTTTCCGAACCGGAATACAGCGGATTTGTTCCTCCATCCGATTATGAGGGAAATTGAAATTGCTTAATTTCTAATTCACACGGAAAGGAGTGAGGGCTATATGCAGGAGCCGGATTTGTTGGAACGCGACTGAACATTTTCATCCTTACAGGTGAAGATTTGCTCGCTCTTTTAATGATTTCTTTTCGGTAGTTTCCTGCTGTGTTTGTTTTTATCTCCAACCATTTTGCCCAAGAGATTTCTTTGAATTGTTGAATGGGCATTTCTCTCACAACTTCAATGCCCATTCATATCGAATCCTCGTGAATAAGAAAATGAATCATTATTCTCCCCACTTAATGATTAAGTACTTGTTTCTCGGAAGACGTCACGGTTTTATCTTTTTTAACAAGGAATACATAGTTAACGACGGCCAACAAGCTTGTTGTAAAAAGAATGACCCCGAATGGTATGGCAGAATATTCACCGGCAATTCCCACAAGTGGGGAAGTAATGGAACCTAATAAAAACGGAAGTACACCTAGGAGTGCCGCTGCACTACCTGCAATATGCCCTTGTGACTCCATCGCTAATGTAAAAGTGACCGGTCCAATTAAACCAAGTGACGCTACAAATAAAAAGAGCGGAATGACCAACGAAAATAATGGTCCTTGAGAAAGGACTACGATCAGAACAGCAGTGCTAGTGACAAAAGCCATGGACATCCCAATTAGGAGAACCCGACGTTCTGGTATCCGTCCTGCTAATCGCCTAACAGTCTGCGCTCCTATAATTAAACTAATTCCATTCATTGCAAATAACATGGCGAATACTTGGGGTGACACGCCATAAATCTTTTGATAGATAAATGGAGTTCCAGAAATATAGGCAAAGATACCGGCCATCATAATTCCCTGTGCTAGTGCGTAGCCCATAAATGTCCGATTTTGAATTAGCGATTTAAAGTTTCGCAATAACTCTGTAAAGTTACTAGGAATACGCTTTTCGACTGGCAAAGTTTCTTTTAATTTCCATGTAGTGATGCTTGTTAAAAATATACCAAGTAGCCCTAGAAAAATGAATACACCATTCCATGAGGTGAAAGAAATGACAGCACTCCCCGCAATTGGAGCGAGTAAAGGAGCGAGATTACCAATCATTGTGAGAAGTGAAAAAAACTTTGTTAATTCAACTCCACTATAATGATCACGAACAATCGCACGGGAAATGACCATTCCGGCAGATGCTGCAAATCCTTGTAAAAATCGTAATGCTATAAAAGTAGCAATGTTTGGTGACAAAGCACAGCCGAAAGAAGCAAGAGCATATACAATCATCGCTATCCATAAAGGTTTTCTTCTTCCATGAACATCACTCAAAGGCCCCATGACGATCTGCCCGATACCAACTCCTAACAAGCAGGCAGTAATACTTACTTGGATGGCTGAGGCACTTGTTCCGAAAAACTCTGTCAATTGGGGAAATGCCGGAAGATACATATCAAAAGTAAAAGGCCCTAATGCAGAAAAGGCTGCTAACAACAGGGCGAATCTAATCGGATTCTTTTTATTCATTTTACAGCTCCTATTTAATAGTGTCTTAAAGACTTTGAGGTATTATTTATTGCAATCTCCGTCAGTATATACATGAAATATATATTTATCAAAAGTGAATTAAGAAATGGTAAAGGAAATCATTTTATTAAATAAAGAAGGAAGAACATCCAGTTTTTAATGAAACAAGGATTATATAATTTAGTTCCAATAATATAAAATAAGGGACTTTCTAAGTCCCTTATTGCCTGACGAATGTTTTTCAATTACTAATATTATTCTGCTACGTATACTTTACGAAACTTATAGTAACTGATAAGTTTCCAAGGAATTAGATATCCGCATGCTGTGACGAAGAAGAGAAGCATTCTCGAATCCGGATCCATATTAATCAATCCACGGATAGTCCAACGCATGGCAAAAAGCAATAAAAATATTACAACGAATACTAGACTTTTCTTTACATAGATCTTTCCGTCTTCCCGTCGTTCGTAGCCAGTCGTAAAGATTAAGGGGATGGAGAAAACACATCCTAACAATAATGCGACAGTAATTTCTGTAGGTGTTACTTCAGCATTGGGATTCATGATTAGTGCATATCCTGGTGTTAACAAGAATAGAGTTGCAATAATCCTCGTTCCTTTACCTTTGATAGGTTTAAACATTGAGATGATTTGACGATAAAAAATCAAAGCAGCTACTAGGATGATAATAATAAGAATTGGACTATAGTTCATCATCAAACCAGCTTTCTAGTTATTTATTTTTAGCAATATAAAAATCTTGCATGGTTAAAAATAACATTTCATTTTTAAAGATTCAATACCTTTTGAAAATTTATTTTCTTTGCTATCTTCTTTTAATTTACTTGTTTCTTCGCATTTCTTTATTAATTTTACGAAGAGCCTTTTTTGAGCCTCTTTCAATATCGTGATTAAGTTTTCTCGTTTTATAATCATTAAATAAAGTATCTAAGTCATAACCTTCTGGATATAACTCTACAGCTTTTAATTCTAGAGCTAGTCGCTTTTCATTTACCTCCATCACTTGATTTTGATAAAACACAGTAACGTTATGGTATTCATCTTTTTCTTTGTACACAATTCCGAAGTCGTCGTGGTCCAGCAGTTTGACACGATCCCCTTTTTGATAATCGATATGATTTTCCACTTTTTCTACAACTGCTGCTGGTTTTCGGATTTTGCTTTCTTTTAAAAGTTCTAAGCGATATTCTTTATTTTTCATATAATCTTCTGCTCTTTTTAAAACATTTTCCGGTACATGCATTTTTCTTGAGATCCATAAGGCATTACTAGCGCCAGATTGTCCGATGAGAAGCTTAAATAACGGTTCTAATGTTTCTTGATTGAATTGCATAGCGGCATTCATAAAATCGCTATGCATTTCAGAGAATCGTTTTATTTCTCCATAATGTGTCGTCGCAACGGTAATACATCCTCTAAGATAAAACTCTTCTAAGAGGGAGATAGCTAATGCTGCTCCTTCATTTGGTTCTGTCCCACTGCCAATTTCATCAAATAGTAACAGTGTATTGTTGTTTACGGAGCGAAGGATCTCCGATAAGTTCTTCATGTGAGATGAGAATGTACTAAGTGCATTTTCTATACTCTGATTGTCGCCAATATCTACAAAAACATTGTCAAATACGGCAATTTCAGTTTCTTTCGAAGCTGTAATATGGAATCCGGACATCGTTGCCAACGTAACGAGACCAATCGTCTTCAGTACAATTGTTTTTCCGCCAGCGTTAGGGCCAGTTATGATTAAGCTGCGATAACTACTGCCAATGTGAAAATGAAGCGGAACAACATGACCTGATAATAATGGGTGCTTGCAATTTACCAACTTAATCATCCCATGGTCATTAATGTTTGGCTCAATTCCATCCACTTGTCTGCTGTATTTCCCTTTGGCAAAAATCATATCGTACTGGGATATAAGCTCGATATTAATGTTAATGGGTTGGAGACTTTCTGCCACTAACCCCGTTAAAGTAGCGAGAATTTGATATTCCAACATGGCTTCTTCGGATTTTAATGTGGCTAGTTCCACACTTAATTTTCCTACTACACTAGGTTCCATAAAGACGGTCGAACCTCTAGAAGATATTTCAATGATGGTTCCCTGTACTTGTTTTTTGTAAGAGGCTTTTATAGGGATCGTATAGCGATCATCTTTTACACTAATAATGAATTCCTGAATATAGTTTCGATTGGCACTGCTGTTTAAGAATTTATTGAGTCGATCTTTAATTTTTTGCTCAGTCGTTTGAATCTGGTAACGGACACGTTTGAGTTCCTTGTTGGCGTCAGAATCCACTTGATTATTTTTAATGGAGAAATTAATTTCCTCTTCAATCCCTATGAATTCTGTCATTGATTTAGCATAGGACGCTAATGTCGGTGCAAAAAATTCCTTGCTCGACATGAACATTTTAATTCTTCGGCAGCCTTTTAAAAAATCGGCTATATTTAAAAGCTCCGCTGGGTCTAAAATGATGCCTTTTTCCACTTTAGAGATGATATGCTCAATATTGGAAACACCCATAAAAGGCACATTTCCTCCCGCATCCAAAATGACACGTGCTTCAGATGTTTCCGTTAATCGATGTTTTACTATTTTTACGTTAGAACTGGGGGTTAATTTATCAATTAATTCTCTGCCCAATCCGCTAACGCAATAAGATTTCACAATCTCTTTTAGTTCGTTGTACTGTAATTTTTCAAAAGTATTTTCATTCATTTTTTAATTCTCCTCAAAGTGATGATTTGATCAGCAATGAAGAAACCTACTCGTAAGGATTTCAATGAGTTTTTAGATAAATAAAAAGCTGCGGCAGATACCGCAGCTTTACGTTTACAAGGCAAAAGTAAATACATAAATTAAACCATCCATTACGATAGTTCAAATCATGAAATGATGCACTTGCTTATAAAGTAGGGTAGGTATCTTCATAGGTGGAAATAAGTCCATGTATAAATAAGGGGTGTGAAAAACAAAAATCCCCTAATTTCAAAAACTTCCTTATTTCCTTTTAATGTTTTCCTATTTAGAAACTACCGCACTCACAAAATGCACCTCTTATTATAAGATTGATATCTCATTGAAATCGCTTTACAACATTTATTATACTTTGTGTTACAGGAAATGTAAATAAGGTTATATCCTCAGTTAGCCATAAAGGATTAATTATTTTGCATCAAAGAAAAACGGTTAATACACAAAATTACAATAGGATCGGAGGGAATGATAAATATAAAATAATTGGCATGAGCGTTTTTCTTCAGAGAAGTATTTTTTAGGACAATCAGGTAGAACTTACCTCAAAAAAATGTTTTATTTAGTTAAGTTTATCTTTCATCTATGGATATTATTATGAGCCGATAAATAATATAAATTCCTAAGTACCCCCCGGATAATAAGAAAAGTGGATTTAGAAAAATGGAATGGATATTTGTCATAAATACAGTATTGTCTTTAATAATTTCAAAAATAGATAAGGAAGCAATATCTCCAAAAATTATTGCTGATACGATGGCACCTAAATTAAAAATTAAACGGAACTTTGCCTGTGATTTCTGCACAGCATACATAATGATGGGAAGGATTATGCTTGTTAGAACTAGAAAAATCTTCATTATATCACCTGTATAGTATGAAAGGTTTTTTAGAAATGCTATATATCATAATCTCGTATATAACAAATAGAAATAGAACACATACGGTAATGAAATTAGTTTCACGGCATAAAGATATATTAGTTAGACATGCTTAAGTATCCCCGATAGGAGGAAAAAGATGCTTGGGTCACTACATGAACCTTTCTACGTTGAAATACTTATTTGGCTATTCCCTATAGCTTTTATGTTTCACGGCTTAGAGGAAATAATAACGGTTGAGAGCTTCATGACAAATTACAAAAACAAAATTCCAAAATCAATCCTAGTTAAACTTACGCTAAGCATGAAGAATAAGTTGGGAGCAAAATCTGCTCAACATTCTGTTAGTATTGCATGGATTCTCCTTTATATTTCTTTGACCACAATAAACACTGCCATCAACTTCCCAACCGGGGAGAACTTTCTTCTATATACTGCTATATTTAATGTGTTTTTTCTACAAGCATTTTCTCATATCGGTCAAACAATCATCTTCCGTGGTTATACGCCTGGTGTCATAACAGCGATATTCATTGTAGTTCCATATTCCATTCTTACCTATTATCTGTTCTTTGAAATGGGTTTAATAGACGGATATTTATTATTCAAAAGTATTCCCTTAAGTATTTTAATGGTACCTGTTTTTCTAATAGGGAATCTTTTGGGGCGAAAATTAATACGATAATACTATTCTAGGAACTTTCTAGTTCTTGTAAATAAACGGATACTTTTAAAAAAATTTAACTCTAGGTACGAGGCCAATAACTGTTATAAAATTACATTGGAATTATTTACGTTTTGTGGAGCAAAAGTGGTGACATTAAAAAGAAGATTATTGTACATTATCGTTGATAAAAGCCAGTTTGCAATTCGATAATTGCAAGCTATTTTTATGTATAAATTATATAAAAAAACAGGTTTTGAAAAATCTATAGAGGAAATAATGTTACAAAACTAAGACCAGTGCTTAGGGTTAGTTCATTAATTTGAAATGGTAGGTTTTGAAGACTTTAAAAAGTTAACAATAAAAAATCACAGGAATCAGAGGGGATTACTAGTGAAAGAGCATTGGCAAGAGCGCTTTTCTTCAAAGGAATATTATTATGGTAAGGAGCCTAACGCTTTTTTATTGGCAATGCAACCGTATATTCCAAAAGGAAACATACTTTGTATCGCTGAAGGAGAAGGGAGAAACTCAGTCTTTCTTGCGAGTAAAGGATATGATGTGACAGCATGGGATTTTGCACCATCGGGGCTTGAGAAAATAAAAAAGCTAGCTGAAGAACGAGAAGTAGAAGTAAAAACCGAGCTACATGATTTGGCTGATGTCAAATGGAAAGAGGAAAAATGGGATGCAATCGTTCATATTTTTGGTCATTTCCCAAAGCCTGTATTTGATCGAACCATAGAGGGGATAAAACAGTCTCTCAAGCCAGGCGGTTTTTATGTAGGTGAATTATATACAAAAGAGCAGTTTCAATACGGAACTGGAGGTCCAGGAAATCCCGAATTTCTTTGTGATCCCAAAACATTATTGGAAAAGTTCGATGGTTATTTTGTAAAACATTTTTATATAGGTGAAGTCGAGAGAATTGAAGGTAGGGGACATACCGGCCTTGCACATGTCGTCCAGAGCGTACTACAAAAAAGGTAAGTATTTTTTCAAACAGCGAGTATGTATTTACAGAGTGTAAGCGTTCAAACAAAAGAATTTAAAAAACATATTTCATAACGTTCGAAGCTTTAAGGGTGGTTATTATGAAGATAGTTGAATTACCGATTGAATTTGAATTTAATGGAGAAAAAAATTACATTTATCCTACCTTAATCGTATTAAATGATGAGCTAACGTTAGTCGATACAGGGTATCCAGGTTTTCTACCTTTGATTGAAAAAGAAATGATAAAGAACGGATATAAAATGAAAAATTTAAAGACTATCATCATTACTCACTATGATGATGATCATATAGGTTCTTTGCATGATTTCAAGAAAAAGTATCCTTGGATTTATATTATAGCTAGTGAAACGGAATCAAAATTCATCAGTGGTGAAATGAAGTCAGAAAGATTGATTCAAGCTGAAAAATTGCTAGAAAGTATGCAAAATGATGAAAAAAAATTTGGTCATTGGTTTATACAGCAATTAAAAAATTTGAGGCATGTTTCAATTGATGAAAAAGTACATGATGGTGATATGATTTTAGATAATAAATGTAGGATTGTTGGAACACCAGGACATACTTCCGGACATATTTCACTATATTTTCTAAGTTTAAAAAGTGTAATTACAGGCGATGCCGCTGTGAATGAAAATCGCAAATTGGTCATTGCCAATCCGCAATTTTGCTTAAATGTTGAGAAAGCAGAACAGTCTTTAAGTAAGATTAAAAATCTTAATGCTGAAACTTACTATTGTTTTCATGGTGGAAAACTGACTTATCATTAGAAGCCGAAGATGGGCTGTTTTCTAAAACCATGTGTATTAATAAATGATTTTAATATCCAATAAAAAATAATGGTTGACAAAAGAAAGCGATTGATTATATAATTGTCTCGAATTCGAGATAATGAAGAGGAATGATAATCATGGACAATCAGAACAAAGATGTACTTGAAGAGGAATTGTCTCTAAAGTTATTTGTTGTTTTGACTCGTGCTTTGGAATCAATAAAAAAGCGTGTTGAAGAAGATATAAAATGTTTGGGACTAAATCCAACTGAATTTGCTGTTCTTGAGTTGATTTACAGTAAAGGTGAGCAACCAATACAAAAAATTGGTGAAAAGGTGTTGCTTGCAAGTAGTAGTATTACGTATGTGGTGGATAAGTTAGAGAAGAAAGACTTATTAAGAAGAAAACCTTGTCCTAAAGATCGCCGTATCACATTCGCAGTAATCACTACAGCTGGAACTGAATTAATGAATGAAGTATTTCCTAAACACAAACAAGCCATTAAAGAGATATGTTCAGGTTTAGATGTTGATGAAAAAAAGGTAATGATTGAACAGTTGAAGAAGTTGGGATATCACGCGCAAGGATTATAATTTTTTTAAATATTTATCTCGGTTTCGTAATATATTAATTAAAATTAATTAGAATCTTGAGTATCGCAAACCTGTAAATGAATTTGCACCCTAAATCAGGGTAAAAATACGTAAAATCATTAATTAAATTGGAGTGAAATTGAATGACTAAAAAAACAAGTGGAATTCATCACATCACGGCAATCGTAGGGCATCCTCAAGAAAACGTAGACTTTTATGCTGGAGTTCTAGGCTTACGTTTAGTGAAGCAAACAGTCAACTTTGACGACCCAGGCACTTATCACCTTTATTTTGGTGATGAAGGTGGTAAACCAGGAACGATCATTACATTTTTCCCATGGGTGGGAGCACGTCAAGGGATTATTGGTGATGGTCAGGTAGGAATTACTTCTTATGTTGTTCCTAAAGGTGCTATGAAATTCTGGGAACAAAGATTAAAGAAGTTTAATGTACCCTTCATCAAGAAAGAACGCTTTGGAGAACAGTTTTTACAATTTGATGACCCACATGGTTTACACTTGGAAATTGTTGAACGAGAAGAAGGGGAAATCAATACATGGACTTTTGGAGGGATAACCCCAGAAGTAGCAATTAAAGGGTTCGGTGGAGCTACTCTCTTTTCTTCCCAGCCAAACAAAACAGCGGAATTGTTAGAAAAGGTAATGGGACTCGAACTCAATGGTAAAGAGGGAGACTTTATCCGTTTCCGTTCATCAGCAGACATAGGAAATATCATTGATCTAAAAGCAACTCCGGCTGGAAGAGGTCAAATGGGCGTTGGAACGGTTCATCATATCGCATGGAGAGCAGTCGATGATAATGACCAACTGGAGTGGCAAAAGTATGTTGCAGCAAATGGTTATGGTGTTACTCCCGTTCAGGATAGAAATTATTTTAATGCAATTTACTTTAGAGAATATGGCGAAATTCTATTTGAAATTGCAACAGATCCTCCTGGATTTGCTCACGACGAATCAAAAGAGACAATGGGAGAACGGTTAATGCTGCCCGAGCAATATGAACAATATAGAGAGCAACTTGAACACAGATTGATACCGATTAAGGTGAGAGAATTAGATTAATGTCATAAAGGAATGATTTCTATGCTTTCTATTGATCCTAATACAAACACGGAAAGAGAAAATTATAAGTTTCTAATTGGAAGCATTATACCAAGACCCATTGCTTTCGTGACTACGTTATCGGAGGATGGCGTTTTAAATGGTGCGCCTTTTAGCTATTTTAATATCGTTTCTTCTAATCCCCCAATGATTTCCTTGTCCATACAGCGTTCAGGAGGGAAACAGAAGGATACGGCTAGGAACATTATTAAGCAAAAAGAATTTGTCGTTCATATTGTTGATGAAGGAAATGTTGAAAAGGTCAATAAAACGGCCGCTAGTCTGCTTCCTCATGAGAGTGAAATTGATTTAGCCCAATTAACAAAAGTTGAAAGTGAGAAAATCTCAGTTCCGGGTGTTAAACAGGCAAAAATTCGCATGGAATGCGTACTCGAGCATTCATTGGTATTGGGAGAAAAAGAACTACCTGGTTGTGATTTGATCATCGGAAAAGTTATTCAATTTCATATTGAGGATGCTATATATGAAAATGGAAGAATTGATCCTAGAGGATTGGCTGCTGTAAGTCGTTTAGCCGGTGCTAATTATGCGAAAATCGGAGAGATTTTTGAGATAGAACGACCTAAATAGAGAAACCTTACCTCATGTTGAGGTTTGTGTTTGGAGGGAGATAAAAAATGAAGCATGTATTCAATAAAGGAAAAAACCCTAATAAACCAACTTTATTACTGCTGCACGGTACTGGTGGCAATGAGTTAGATTTGTTGCCTCTTGCAGAAAGAATTGATGATGAAGCCCCTGTATTAAGTGTTCGAGGGAATGTTTTAGAACACGGTATGCCTCGCTTCTTTAGGAGATTGGCGGAGGGAGTATTCGATGAAGAAGATCTTATATTCCGTACTAAAGAGTTGAATCAGTTCCTTGATGAAGCGGCTCGAGAGAATGGATTTGACCGAGATAACATCATTGCCATTGGTTACTCAAATGGAGCGAATATTGCAGCGAGTTTATTATTTCACTATCAAAATGCTTTAAAGGCTGCCATACTTCACCACCCTATGGTGCCAAGAAGAGGAGTGGAGCTTCCTGATTTGTCCGGAAAATCTGTATTTATTGCAGCTGGTACAAACGATCCGATTTGCTCACCTTCCGAATCATTAGAACTTCAATCGTTGTTAGAAAAGGCAAATGCAAAAGTCGAACTTCATTGGGAAGATAGAGGTCATCAATTGACTGCTCAGGAAGTTGAAGCAGCAAGAAGGTGGTATTTGACTTTATAATTTGGTTGTAAAGAGAAAGTTTGTCTTAATAATATTTCTACTAATATGCAATTTATTTAGTTAGATATGAATATCCTGATAAATTTTTATCCCTTAAGGTGATGCTATTATGCATCATTCAAGCAAATATATTGAAACCGAGATATATTAAATGGTAATATACTAATTGATGGTAAAAATATAAGAAATACTTTATGTAAAACAGAAATGAAATTTCTGTTTTTATAGAAATTCAATATCTTAATCACCTTCAATATCTCGAAAAAGAGAAATACTAATTTGATGTATTGTGATCTTCATGCAATGTGAAAGTTAGTCATTATTAATGGAGGTGGTTTTATAAGGGATATGAAAAAACAAACAAGAGGAAGGGTGTAATATATGGGTTTTATAGATAAATTATTTGGAAAATCGAAGGAGATGGAAAATATGTCAAACGTTAAATTAGCAGTAGTATTTTACAGCATGGGTGGGACAAACTATCAATTAGCCAAATGGGCAGAAGAAGGAGCAAAAGAAGCAGGTGCTGAAGTGAAGGTATTAAAAGTGCAAGAACTAGCACCAGAATCTGTTATCGAGACTAACGAAGGATGGAAAGCAACAGTCGATGCAACAAGAGACGTGCCTGTAGCATCATCAGCTGATCTTGAATGGGCAGATGCTATTATCTTCAGTGTTCCAACACGCTTTGGGAATATGCCGTCACAAATGAAGCAATTCCTTGATATTCAAGGAGGGCTTTGGGCGAATGGTAAGACCGTGAATAAAGTAGTAAGTGCCATGTCTTCTGCCCAAAATCCACATGGTGGTCAAGAAGCTACATTGCTATCCTTATACACTTCTATGATGCACTGGGGCGCTATTATTGTCCCTCCTGGTTATACAGATCCAGTATTGTTTGGAGCTGGAGGAAATCCATATGGAACGAGTGTAACAGTTGGTCAAGATGGAAAAATGATTGAGGACGTTAAAGATGCTGTGAAACATCAAGCTAAACGTACCGTTACAGTTGCGGAATGGGTTAAAAAAGGAAATCAATAAACTAGCAAATTTTCTTATATGAATACACAACTACTTCCAATTAAGGAGAGAAGACACATCATGAGCAATCGTTTCGAAGATAAAGTTGTCATTATTACTGGAGCAGGATCAGGATTAGGACAAGCATCAGCTTTACAGGTAGCAAAAGAAGGTGCAAAACTTTCTTTAGTTGATTTAAACAATGAAGGATTAGAAAAAACAAAGAAATTAATATTAGAATCAGTACCAAATGCTGACCTCTTGTTAATTACAGCAGATGTATCTAAAGAAGAAGATGTTAAAAATTATGTTAAACAAACCGTTGATAAATTTGGCAAAATTGATGGATTCTTTAATAATGCTGGTATTGAAGGTAAACAAAATCTAACGGAAGATTACGGTAGTGATGAGTTTAGTAAAGTAGTTTCAATTAATCTTAATGGTGTATTTTATGGTATGAAATATGTTTTAGAAATAATGAAAAACCAAGGTTTCGGATCTATTGTTAATACTGCATCTGTTGGAGGAATCCGTGGTGTAGGTAATCAATCAGGATATGCAGCAAGTAAGCATGGTGTAGTAGGACTAACTAGAAACTCCGGAATTGAGTACGGACAATTTGGCGTTAGTATTAAAGCAATAGCTCCAGGAGCAATTATGACACCAATGGTTGAAGGATCATTAAAACAAATGAACCCTGATAACTGGGAAGAAGTGGGTAAGCAATTTGTTGAACCTAACCCAATGAAACGCTTTGGTAAACCTGAAGAAGTTGGTTATTTAGTAGCATTCTTACTTTCTGACCAGGCTAACTTTATAAATGCAACTGTCATTCCAATTGACGGTGGGCAATCCTATAAATACTAATAGGCGACATTTATTGATTCGTTTAAATTGGATAGTTATTTTATTAAATACTATCCCAATACGTAATAAAGAATCTATTTTGATTAATTCTTTTCAAAATAGATTCTTTTTTTGTTCAAATAAAGGTTTGAGCAAGATTATTAATCCAGTTTGTAGCAATCAAATAATAGAAAGTGGGAATAACAAATATAGGATGTTGGCACAATATTTTAGTTAAACTTCAGGAATGTGTGGAGCTAGAACAAAGCGATTCAGAATTGACTCTCCTCTAAGGGGAGGGTTTACATTAGGCTGTAGGGTGTTGTAAAAGGAGTAGAACAATATGCAAAAACAAAACAGAACGTTAGCTATCGTTTTAACGAATTTATTCATTGCCTTTTTAGGAATCGGCCTTGTTATTCCAGTTTTGCCTACCATTATGAATGAGTTGCATTTGTCTGGATCTGTAGTTGGGTATATGGTGGCTGCCTTTGCCTTTACGCAGTTAATAGTATCGCCAATTGCTGGTCGTTGGGTTGATCGATTCGGACGTAAGATAATGATTATAATTGGATTAATCATTTTTGGTGTATCAGAGTTGTTATTTGGAATTGGAAAATCGGTAGAAGTTCTTTTCATTTCTCGTATGCTAGGCGGTGTCAGTGCAGCATTCATTATGCCAGCTGTAACAGCCTTTATTGCAGATGTTACGACTATTCAAACACGTTCCAAAGCTCTCGGCTATATGTCGGCAGCTATTTCAACAGGTTTTATTATTGGTCCTGGCATTGGCGGTTTTTTAGCTGGCCTTGGTACCCGTGTACCTTTCTTTTTTGCAGCTGCTCTTGCTTTATTCGCAGCCATTTTATCCATCATTACACTTCATGAACCGGAACGGAAGGTAGAGAATGGAGTAGTAGCGGGCCAAAAAACAGGAATTAAACGTATATTTGCACCGATGTACTTTATTGCCTTTGTGATTATATTCATCACTTCATTTGGCCTAGCAGCCTTTGAATCGTTGTTCTCTTTATTTGCTGATCATAAATTTGGTTTTACTCCGAAGGATATTGCTATCATGATAACAGGCGGAGGTATTTTTGGGGCTGTTTTTCAAGTTGTGTTTTTCGATCGATTTATGAAATGGATAGGGGAAATTCACTTAATTCGTTATAGTCTTATTCTTTCGACCGTACTTGTATTTTTAATCACAATTGTGAGCTCCTACTATACAATTTTACTAGTTACGATAACGGTATTTGTTGGATTCGATTTAATGAGACCGGCTGTGACTACCTATTTATCTAGGATTGCCGAAAACGAGCAAGGATTTGTTGCAGGGATGAATTCGATGTTTACAAGTATTGGTAACGTTATTGGCCCGTTGATCGGTGGGATCTTATTTGATATAGATTTAAACTTCCCTTTTTATTTTGCAACAGTTGTTTTATCCATCGGTATTGGATTAACACTTGCTTGGAAGGAGCCAGCACATCAAACCGCTAAGGTAATGTAAGGAGCATATTCTCTTGCTTAGAGAATATGCTCCATGAACGATACAAGGAAGTGAGAATGGATGGAAGAAAAGCTTTATACAATCGGTGAAGTTTCTAAACTAGCGAATATTTCAATTAAAGCACTCCGTTACTATGATAAAATCGACTTGTTTAAACCCGCATATGTCGACCCTCATACGAACTTTCGCTATTATAGGGACTCACAAATTTATCTTTTAGATTTAATTAAATCTCTCAAATATATTGGTACATCATTAGACGATATTAAAAAAGTACAGGAATTAAAGACAGATGAATTTTTTTCTTTTTTAACTGAACAAGAAAAGATTGTAAGGAAAAAAATAAATAATTTATTAGAAATCGAACAAATCATTGCTAATGCTAAAATGGGAATACAAAGGCAGAAGGAATATCCTATTCTTGGAGAAGTGTTTCTTTCAGAAGAGAAAGAAAGTAATATAATTCAAATAAAAACTAGTGGGAATGGACCAAAAAATACTCTATATGCTTCTTACAGCAAGCTTAGGAGCTTTGCTGCATCAACAGAAGGGTTTAGAAACAGTGGCTATGGCGCCATTTTTCCGTATAAGCCTTATACTCATATTGATGAAGTTACGTATCATTATTTATTTACACCCGTACTTACAAATAGACAGACAGCTTTGCTGCCACAAAACACAGAAATTGCAACTATTCCAAAAGGTACTTATGTTTGTATAAGGTTTAATAGTTTATCGTTTGAAGATTACTTTTTGAACTTACAAAAATTAATTCAGTATGTTGCACGTCATAAATTAAAAGTAATGAGTGATATATACGAAACATTAGTACATATTCATTATTCCCCAAAGCAACAAGAAGAATTTCTAATGGAAATGAGAATTCTGGTTAAGGAAACATTCATAAAAAAGAATTCATTTTGAAAGTTATTTTTCAAAATGAATTCTACTTGATTGCTAAAAAATTCGGTTTCCGCAGCTATTTAACTTGCCTATTTCAAAGTTAGTATATACTTGTTAAATTTGTTTTTCAGTAATATATGTTTTTAAGGTTGGTGGTTCATATGTATTAAATTGATCGAGGAGTCCTTGTGGTTCAACATCTACAAGAGCCATTGAACGATATTTTTCATGTAGAAACTGTTCATCTGTCATATGATTAAATAAAGTAATAAGCGGGTCAAAATAATGATTTATATTTAAAAGTCCACAAGGTTTCTGATGAAGTCCTAACTGAGCCCAAGTGAAAATCTCAAAAAACTCCTCTAATGTACCAGGACCTCCTGGCATAGCTATAAATCCATCTGCCAATTCTGCCATTTTTGCTTTTCTCTCATGCATAGAGTCAACAACAATGAGTTGTGTTAAGTTCTTATGGGATATTTCTCTTTTTTCTAGAAAGCTCGGCATTACACCAATTACGTTTCCTCCCTCTTCTAAAACAGAATCTGCAACTGCTTCCATAACTCCTACGCTTGCACCCCCATATACAAGGGCAATATTTCTTTTCGCCAGTTCTTTGCCAAGCCTTTTTGCACCTTCAATATAGGCTTCTGATACGCCGTTACTTGATCCACAAAATACAGCTATATTTTTCATACTATCCCACCTCTCAAGTATGACATTATCATAAATTTAAATACTTTGTTAAGCTTCAGATATAGAAATGGATGGTGAATAAAATGAATGTATCAGAATTTCAGAATTGGGTTAAAGATTATTATGAAAGCAGGGGTTGGTCTGACTTAGACATATTTGTTCGGATTGGCTTTTTAGCAGAAGAAACCGGCGAAGTTGCCCGTGCAATAAGAGCCCTTGAGATTGGTAGAGATAGACCTGATGAAGTAAGCGGATCTTATGAGGAAAATAAACAGGAGTTAACGGAGGAGTTAGGGGATGTATTAGGTAATTTAATTGTAATTGCAAACAAGTACAATATCCCTTTAGAAGATGTGTTTATGTCACATAAAAAGAAACTATCTGAGCGTTATTCTGAATAAGTTAATTGCTATTTACATATTTATGTCAAAAATGTACTTAATGGGTCAGTAGAGTTAAAGAAGGCGTAGTTATAAAAGGAGGAAAAAAGTGACTATCGAACAGGAAGTATCAAACGAAGTTTATAAAATGATGGACTTACATCAGAAATTTTCAGAGGGACTTTTTGAAGAAATGAATGGTTTATATTCTGATGATTTTCAAGGGTGGCTTTATATGCCTTGGGTTGGAGAAATAGAGCAGTATAATGCAGAAAGTATAAAAGAAGGTAATAGATTAGCAGCGGAGTTTTATAAAGGTAAAGATATTCAATTTATTTTTACTGGACTAAAAATTGTTCCACAGTCTGCTAACCAAGCAACTGTATCGTATGAAATAGTTCATCAAAATAAAGATCAGTTGGTTTTGGTTAGAGCTTTAGCACTTGAGGTTTGGCGTAAAGAAACTGATGGTAATTGGAAAGTTATTCGTTGGCATGAGGAAAAAGGAGAGCAAACTTAAATACTCTGTACAAGCGTTTTTTGCGTTAAAACAAGTGTTAAAGTGGTTATTAAAGATACTGCAAAACCGTATGCTGTTTGCAAATCGATTTGACGTTTTCTCCACGTTAAGTAAGCTACCTAATCACCAATCACTTTTTGATGATATGAAAACATCGATAACGATTACCATACATAAAATGAGGATATCTACATTAAAAGCCAAATTTCTCGCTTAAAACATCGAGGAATTTGGCTTAAGTTATACTTCATAATAGTGCCTGATTTCTCCGTGAAAAATTGGTATCCAAAATTAATAAATATTCAATATTTAATATGCTAACATTTTCTGCATGACATTAAATCATCATCCATAAGGAGGGGAGACTGAGTGAAACAGCGGGGAATCCAGGGTTTTCAGCTTATTCTTGGTAACTCTGAATCATATTGGCCATATGAGCGTATGAAGCACCTGAACGTACTGCTGCAGTGACCATGATGGCTTCGGCTAGCTCTTCGCTGGTTGCACCTTGACGCTCCGCATTTTTTGTATGAACGTCAATACAATATGGGCATTGAGTAGCGTTCGCAACAGCCACAGCAATAATTTCTTTAAATTTAGTAGTTAATTTTCCCGCTTTTGTTGAAGCAGTACTAAATGCTTGATAACCTTTAAAGCCTTCCGGAGCGAACTTACCCAATTGACCTAAATTCTTCAAGTTGGAACGAGAATAGAGTACATCGGATGCTTCTTTATTTTTTGCATTGTGAACATGTGTACTATGAGTGATTGTACCCCCTGCTTCCACCGCAGAAGTTACAAATACAGCTTCTGTTAATTCTTCCAATGTTGCCCCGGCTTTTTTGGCACTTTTTGTATGAGCATCTATACAATAAGGACATTGCGTAACATGAGTAATGGCAACAGCAATAATTTCTTTTTCCTTTTTTGTTAAAGTTCCTTCTTTAAATACAGCAGTATTGAATTCATTAAATTCTTTAAGTTGTTCCGGTGCTAAATCCTTTAATTGTGCTAAAATTTTTACATTTTCCTTTGAATATAGGTTAGCAGACATCTTCAAAACTCCTTTTTAAATTAATGAATATCATATATGTATCATTAATGGTAACACTCCTTCCTTTTTTTTATACAAATAATGCTCATATATAACTTTTGCTTTAGTTGATAAAAATAAGTTTATAGTTGAAGTGAAAGTAAATTGATGATACTTTTGTAATTAAAATGTAGAAATGCAAGAAGGATATAATTGAGTTCATTGGTCACTGGTCTGACTATCACGATAATTATTAAAGCTTCGTGGTTGACGTTGCTGTAGTTTACCTTTTAATGGTTAAACTCTCTATGTAAAGAAGTTCAACCAAATTGGCAATGAAAATCAGATTTTATGTAGTATTGTCGAAGACAATGAATGGAGTGAACGGTTTGACTCCCAATTCTAAATTACAAAACTTAGATCTAATCGATTTATTGAGTGAGCATCACAGCTCTACACGGAAGCTCATGGAAAAAGCTTGGAACGAACATAGTGAGATTTATATTTCGAATTCTGAATGGTACATCATGGCTAGGATTTATAAAAAGCGCCCGACCATTTCGTATGTTACAAAAAACGTCGAAATTTCTCGTCAGGCAATCCATAAGTTTATTAAAAATCTTTCTGCAAAAGGGTTAGTGGAAATTCACAATGTAGAAAACAACAAGAAAGAGAAGTGTATTCAATTAACACCTTTAGGGGAAGAATGCTACGAGAAATACGAGATACTGAAATCCCAGCTGGAGAATAAAATTGCTAACCAAATTGGTGCGGAGCAAGTAAAGACTCTTAAAGATGTATTGAAGCTAGATTGGGGAATTTAAGTGAGAAACGCCTGCATTGTCAATTTGAAATGACATTGCAGGCGTTTTTATCATGTATAGTTGGAGACATAGTATGATATTGTTTAGAAAATTAACCTAATTTCTTTCCCTTTTATCAAGCCTATGACTAATTCTTTTATTTCAGCAACATTTTTATTTAAAGAAATTGCCATTTCTTTAAATAGAATCGATGTTGTATTTGTCAAAAGCTTACGATCTTGTTCGTAAAGCTTATGTCCATTTCGTTCAACTTCTATCTTTTTTCGTATCAGTGTGTTGATCATTCTAGCAATTTCTTTTCGATTTCTTGTATTGACAATATCGGAAAAAAGCTTATGACGTTGGCGCGCTTGTTCCTCCCAAATGGTTCCAGGACTTTTAAAAGATTGAAGAACTTCAATGGCCTCTTCTTTATTGATTAAATCATGCATGAACACTTTTTCTTTATTGATAGGGATACTGATTGTTAGTTGATGGTCATTTTCTATTGGATGCATGACGTAATACTTTCTTTTTTCACCTGATATTGTTTTTTCACAAATGTCATCAATTTTGCAAATCCCATGAGCGGAATAAATAACCAAATCTCCTATAATGTACATTTGATCGTCTCCTACGATGTTTTGTCATCGAATTTAATTATAACACAAAAATAAAATTTTGTCAACCGAGTTGACGTTAGAGCAGTGTAGGCACTGTTTAATAATATGATGGTAAGAACTCAATCCTAAGTAGACTGTGAAAAAGAACACCCATACCTGTAGGAAACGTCCGACTAGAGTTGCTGTAAATCCTTCGATAAATACATACAAAGAAAGTATACCAGTTACTTTTAAAACCGTTATCCTCCTAGAAAAATCTTCCTCAAATTTTTTCTCTAATAGATTCGATACATAGAAAGCTTTTTTGTGCCGACCTTTAAATGAGCACCTAAGCGACCATATGACTTTTTGCCGACTTTTGAATTGAAACAATAGCACTATGTACAGGTATTTGCGTATTAATTACCATTAAAATAGGTAATCTAACAACCCTGTAATTCTTGCCTCAGGACGATAGCGTGTTTATAAATGTAAACGCTATCCAAAAAGGGAGTGGATATACATGGTGTAAATAGTTGATATACGCACCAGTTCAATTAATAAAAGAAATCGTATAGACAACTAAAAATAGGAGGAAGAGATTATGACCAAGAAGATCTTTTCGCTTTCACTTATCTTTTTATTGTTGTTAGGAAGCTCAACCTTTGCAAGTAATAACGAGGAAGATTTCATGAATACTTTCTCAAACGAATGGGAAGATAAAGCTGAACAAGCCCAAATATCCTTATTTGAACATTATTGGAATAACGAGACGAATATGTTCAATAATGCCTACGAGTGTAACAACTGCAACGGTCAATTCCATTACTGGTGGCTGGCTCATGCTTTAGACACACTCATTGATGCATACGAACGTACGAATAATGAAGTCTATCTGGACAGATCAAAAGCTTTGTATGAAAGTATTTTAAAAAGAAACAATGGAGTAATCACTAATCATTTCTATGATGATATGTTATGGATGAGTTTGGCCCTGCTCCGTCTCTATGAACATACAAATGATTCGAAATACGAAGCTGCAGTATCTACTTTGTGGAAAGATATTAAAACAGGGTGGAGTGATCAATTTGGTGGGGGAATTGCTTGGAATAAGTCGCAATTAGACTATAAAAATACTCCATCAAATGCTCCGGCGGTTATATTAGCTTCAAGGCTCTATCAAAAATTCGGAAATCCAGATGACCTAGATTGGGCAATTAAAATTTATAACTGGCAAAAATCTACTTTAGTTGATCCAATAACAGGTTTTGTTTGGGATGGTATTAACCGCACTGGCAATGGAAACATAGATAAGAATTGGGAATTCACCTATAACCAAGGGGTTTATATTGGTGCAGGTGTAGAATTGTATCGAGCAACGAAAAACAGAGGATACCTCGCAGATGCCATGCAGACGGCAGAAACAGGTGTAAAAAGATTAGTAGGAAACAATACAACGAATATATTAAAAGACGAGGGTGGAGGAGACGGAGGGTTATTTAAAGGTATTTTTGTCCGTTATCTAGGTGGATTAGTTAAGGAAGATCCGAATCAAAAAGATATGGCACAGTTTCTAATAAATAATGCTACAAGTGCATGGAACAACAAATTGGCAGAAGATAAAATATTGTTCGGCTCTTCATGGGAAAGAACACCTAGCTTGAACCTCGATCTCAGTATCAATTTAAGTGGAGTGATGCTTATGGAGCAGGCAGCCATCATGGAAAAGCTGCTTGCTGATCCAGTATCGATTTCACTTTTAAATGAGCAATTGAACGGGTATATCGCTGCAAATGATATTAAAGGACCGCTTGTACCTATACTATTAAATTCCGCAAAGCAGGCAAAACATCATTTAGAAATGGATAGAGTAAAGCAAGCGAAGATGCATTTAGAAAAATTTCAAAAGCATTTGCACAATAAAGCCCATCAAAACCACATATCAGAAGAAGCAAAAAATCAATTGATCTCTACTACGGACCTTCTTTTAGAACAATTGGGCGAATGATAGATTAGGTACGACTGAGATTCCACCATTTTTGTGGGAGCTCAGTCGTTTTATTTTTTATACTTTATACGAGAAAGGAAAATGAAACAAAAAATATACAAGGGATTTGTGGCGATAGGCATAAAGAAAAGAGCAATCACATTAGTATGGGTCAAAACCTTTCGCGGGGGCAGAGCCATTGCTTTTTTAGAGATGATGCATCTGAGAAGTATGACTATTAAGAAATAATTAGATGAAATGGTGTTCCAATCAATTCATTCAATTTTAGTTGGTGAACTAAAAGTTCTTGATTTGGTCAACAATGAAATTATGCAATTATTTGAGATTCATGAATGTGAAATAGTGGAAAAGCATAATAATGAAAAGGAAATAATGGATGCTCCTGAGTCTATAGACAATGGAGAGAAAGGGAATGAACCGTATGAAACAGATTAATAGTTATATCGATTCAGTTTTTCATGACCAAGATGATCTTTTGGAGGAAGTCCTTTCGTCTATTAAAGAAAACGGAATGCCTTCTATTTCAGTGTCACCTTCCGCTGGGAAACTATTAACCTTGCTAGTCTCTATTTCCGGGGCTAAAAATGTCCTCGAAATAGGAGCTCTTGGAGGCTACAGTGGTATTTGCCTTGCGAGAGGATTCGGGAAAGAAGGGAAGCTGACTTCGCTTGAGATAGAAGAGAGGTACGCAGAGTTAGCTCATAGTAATTTAACTAAAGCGGGTTTCAGAGATCAAGTAACCTATTTTACAGGGCCTGCTCTAGAGAGCCTTGAAAAGCTTGTTAGAGAAAATAAGCAATTCGATTTTTTCTTCATTGACGCAGACAAAGGAAATTATGAGAACTATTTAAGCTACTGCATTAGATTAGCAAAACCGGGTGCTCTAATCGTAGCGGATAACGTACTTGCAGGGGGAAGTGTAGCAGACCAGTCCGCCAAACATAAAGGCTTTACGGAAATAATGATGAAATTCAATGAAACGGTGGCAAACCATCCTCAATTAGAATCATTGCTTATTCCAATCGGAGATGGGCTTACTATTTCAAAGGTAAGGAAATAAAATGTGACACTAAATAGAAATTGAACAAAATGGAGCCATTAATCCCTATAAATTATTTGGTAGAGATTAGTGGCCCATCTTTCTTTACAATAGTGTCAAACATCCATCATTGCACCGCGCGCGGTGAACCATATACATACGTCTCTAAAAAAGTTTCCCAATAAAATGGTTTCAAAATAACATCGAGTTCTTTTCCGATTTAACGGGATCTAACGGTCTTAAACTATGATTATGAATAATTGAACATGTGGAGGAGCATCAAACTTCTTCGCCATTTTGTCCAATTAATTCACAATCCTCGCCAGTAAATCGCAATCTCTTTTAACAATTTAGACATATGCCTTACGTCGATGTTGTTACATTAAAAATAACTATGTAATTAGTCAATCTTTGAGAGTTTCTTTTAAAGCTCGTTCTAGCGATGAGAAAGTAGGAATTTTATTGAAAGATAGGCCAAGTTGGATTACTGTCTGTGCTATCTCAGGGCGAATTCCGCAAAGCGTTGTTTCTACACCAATCAAGCTCAATGCCTCGTGTAACTGAAAAATTTGTTGGGCAACCATCGTATCCACCATAACTACTCCAGATAAATCAATAAAAAGATAATCTACTTTTTTCTCAACACATTGAGCTAGTGTTTTCTCAAGGATTAATTTAGCCCGTTCCGTATCAATATCTCCAACGATGGGAAGCAAACCTGTATTGTTAGTAATAGAGATTACTGGTGAACTTAATTCATTAATCAGTTGTTTATGGCTCTGTAATCTAGATATAGAGTATCTATCATACTCTTCCAGAAACCAAACTGTGACTTTATCCATCGTATCAATAATTAGTGTATTCCATGAATTTATAACACCTTGCGGATATTCCCCTTCATGTAAAGATATAAAATCTTTTATTAGATTGAGATATTGATTACGGGTTCTATAAAACTCATTTAATATTAAATTTGAAGGCGTTAATAGATGACTTTCATCTTTAGCAATTTTGACGATCCATTCTTCAAAGCTTTTTATATGTACCGATTCTTCTTTAATAAAAATTGGGAAAAAATGAAGATGGAATTCCTTATTTTGCTCTTTTAGAATTCTAATTGCTTCTTGATCGGTAGAAGTATATACCCCTGAGGTGTTTCTTTTATCCAAGCTTTCATACCATTCCTCTGTTAATTGTGATGCTTTGCTAATTAGAAATTCATAAAGTTTTTCATATTTCGGCATTTTTTTCATTCTCTCCCTCAATAATTTTTTTCATGGATTGAGTAAATTATGTAACATTCTTTCTTTATCATCAAAAAACTGTTTCATAATACTGTAATGGTTTTTCTCTTCAGTAAGTTCGATAATCTTAGAATTAGGATATGACATAATGATAGGCGAATGAGTGGCAATGATAAATTGTGAATCTTTACGAACTAATTCATGGATTTGAGCTTACATAGATAGTTGTCTGAGAGGGGATAAGGCTGCTTCAGGTTCATCAAAAGATAAAGGCCATTTCCCCGAAAGCGATTCATAAATGTTGCCCAAAAGGATTCACCATGTGACTGTTCATGAAGCGACAATCCACCATATGAATCAATAATCCGTGAGCCTGATCCAGGTTCACTGTCCATTTCCTCAATGTTGGTTGCTACATTGTAAAAAGTCTCTGCACGGAGGAAGAATCCATCTTTTGGCCTTTGTATCCCTTTTATCAATTTAAGATATTTTTCTAGTGGAGAATGTGACTCATAAGTGGAAAAGTTGAAGTTAAAGGAGCCTCCCTCTGGATTAAACCCGGCAGCAACCGCTTCCAAAATGGTTGATTTTCCCATACTATTTTCGCCCATAAAAAATGTAACATTTGGATGAAAAGATAATTCATCTAGTGTCCTAATACTGGGTAAATGAAAAGGATAGTCATCAAAAGAAGAAATGATATTGTGCTCAAGCCTGACTCCTCTAATATAATGGTTTTCAGTTAATCTCATCACAGTATCCACCTGCAATTCTAGAAATACATACTTATTTCAAATCATAACATAGAACGGTTTTTTATTATCCATTGAAGTGATGTAACTATACAGTTCGAATGCTAAAGTAAAATGAAACTATATTTTTTCCTTTGTTAAAGGACTCTAGTACCTAAAATAAAAAACTCCCACTAAGGGAGTTCAATTCAAATTTTCACGAAAAAGTAATAGGAAGAAAAAACAATAAGTCCTAAGGAAACGAATATAGAAATGAGCACGTAGTATACTTGGATAGCTGCTGGAATAACTGGAACTAATAACATCAATATACCTAAAACGACAAAAACCTTTCCTCCAAATCTATGGGTTTTTCTCCAAACATCTTCATTCGCTAATGTCCATGGTGTACGAATGCCAATAAAGTAATTAGGTTTGAATTTTGGACTTAAGTTCCCAATAAATATGAATAATAATCCAATTAACGCTGGAACTGCATATTTGGAATTGATTATTCCTAAGCTGCTCGCTATATTAGCAATTTGAAATAAGAATAGGAACAATATAATCCCATTTATAATCCAATAATACGTACCTTCGAATCGTTTATAGTTATACTTCTTCGGATCAATTTTAGGCAATAGTAATCCCAAAATATAAAGGCCGAGCATTATCCCCGGAAAAAGAAAGGCGGCGTAAGATTTATTGGTAAAGCTATTTGGAACACCTTTATAGTCCCAATGTATTCCCATTTGTTCTGGTAAATATGGATAAGAAATACAAGTTATTAAAACTACGATTATTAATAAAAATAGGCCAAACCAATGTCTTTTCATTTTATCTAATTCTCCTCATCGTCTTTGTTTAACAAATCCATAAACCAAGTAACAACGTCCTCAAACACACTTGTATTTAAGGAATAAATAACATGTTGCCCTTTTTTTTCTGAATCAACTAAATTTGCTTGTTTTAATAAATTCAAATGGTGTGAAATGCTTGGCTTTGTCATGTTAAATTGATCAGCGATTTCTCCTGCTGACAAATCCTTCTTTTTTAGAAGGTGAAGAATTTTTCTTCTACTTGGATCAGACAAGGCCTTAAAAGCATCATTCATGTCAACCCCTCTTTCCTATAGAAAAACATTTAGTTATTTAGATAATTATCTAAATATATAATAAGCGAATTTTACTAAAAAATCAATGGATTTGTTAAAGGAATAAACTGAGATATTACTCTAATTTCACGAATTGCCTAACTTAAAAGGATAAATTATAACATTTATAGAAGTAAAGTAAAGATTGAACTAAAAAGTAAAAAGAGGTGGACAAAACATGATTCACGGTAAGGATGTTTTAGCCGATCAGTTGTTAGCGAATGCAAATGATCCTAGTTGGTATTTGCCTTTTTCAGAGTCAGTCGAAAACTTGTCTGAAGAAGAAGCGTTTTGGAAGCCTGATGAAGATTGTAATAGTATTGCTGAAATCGTTCAGCATTTGTTGTATTGGAATGAAACTTGGCAAACTAGATATATAAAATCTAATGTAAATGCCGTGCCTTCAATAGAAGATAATAATAAAAGTTTTGTAATCCCAGAAAATAAGAGTTTTATTGATTTAAAAGATGAATTATTAAGGGTTCTTTTAAAGTGGCCAGATTTACTTACAGAAGAAAAAGTTGAAAGTGAAGTGCATGGTTTCCCTGAACCTGCTCAGTGGTGGGCGGTACTTGGAAATGTAGCAACACATAATGCTTATCATATTGGTCAAATCATTTATATTAGGAAACTGCAAAAAAGCTAGAAGGTCGGATTATTCGACGATATTTAAGAATACCATAGGGGAAATATAGAACAGGAGATTTTGACATGCAAACAGTGTACGTAAAACATATTGATGCGTTCAGTTCTATTCCGGGAAAAGGGAATCCAGCTGGGGTTGTGCTGAACGGGGATGATTATAGTGAAGAAGAAATGTTGGCAATAGCTGGGGCAGTAGGATTTAACGAAACATCTTTTATCGTTTCTTCCGATATTGCTGATTTTAGAATCCGTTATTTTACACCGGGACATGAGATGAATTTATGCGGGCATGCAACAATGGGAACGGTGTATGCGTTAAGAATGAATGGTTTATTAAAACAATCCAATATTACAATTGAAACGAAAGCAGGCGTGTTGCCTGTAAAGGTTCATGATGAAAATAACGAACTACTGATTACTATGCAACAAGCAAACCCTCAGTTTCAAACATTCAGTGGTTCTAAGTCCGAATTGGCAGCTTCAATCGGCTTAACAGAAGAAGACCTGCATCCTGATTATCCTATTGTTTATGGCAGCACAGGAATATGGACATTGATTATACCCATTAAAGAATTAGCAAGCTTTCATAAAATGATTCCTGCAACAGCAGAATTTCCGAGTATTTTAAAAGAAATACCAAGAGCTTCTCTACATCCAATCTGTTTAGAAGTACGAGACGAAAGAAATGATATGCATGCTCGTCACTTTTCGTCTCCTTTTTCGGGAACGATTGAAGATGCTGTTACCGGAACAGCTGCAGGTGTGATGGGAGCTTATTATAAAACTTTTATAAACGAAGGTGCTAGGTTGCCAGTAACGTTAATTGTAGAACAAGGTTATGAAATGAATAAAGATGGACGAGTGTATGTGCATGTAAAAGAAGAAGGAAACTTAGATGTTTCTATCTCGGGTACTGCTGTTTATGTGAAGGACATTGAGATTGAAATTGTTAAAAAATAATCGGTTATTAAAATTGAACAAGAAATTAAAAAATATCTTGCATTCTTTTTGTAAAATTAATAAAATACAATACAATATACAAAAAGTGTTGATCAGGAAGAGTACTCATGCAAGGGTCTACAGAGAGCAGTCGATTGCTGGGAAGATTGCGATACCGCATGTTGGAAAGACACCTGTGAGCGTAGCTTTGAACGTGATGATATTTAGTAAAAGCAAACGGCACCTACCGTTATCAGGTCTAAGTGGTCATTTTGACAATTTGGGTGGTACCGCGGATCAATCCGTCCCTTTATAGGGGCGGATTTTTGTATTTTTTTAAAGGAGGTGAGTGGCCGTGGATGATGACGATGACAATGATGATGCAAATAAATACAAAAATATAGGAGGCAAAAACAATGGACCAATCATTGAAGCGGTCACTCATTCGTGAATGTAAATTATCTAGTGAAAAAGTGGTTTTATTGCAGGGTTGGGTGAAGAAAATCCGCCATTTAGGAAATCTTAGTTTTTTAATTTTGCGTGACAGAACAGGTGTTATTCAATGTGTGTTGGAAAACGATCTAGCAGGATATAAGGTGGAAGTGGAAAGTGTAGTTGAAATTATTGGTAAACTAGTGGAAACGCCAAAAACGGAATTAGGTGTAGAAGTGCTTGTAAAAGAAGTGAAGATGTTAAACACGTCGGACCGACTTCCTTTTGAAGTGAATAAAAGAAAGCTGCAAGTTGGTTTGGATCAAATGTTAAATGAACGAGTCACATCCCTTCGACATGAACGAATACAGGCCATTTTCAAAGTTCAATCCACTCTCGTACAGGCATTTAGTGAATTTCTAATCATGAATGATTTCACGCAAATATTTACACCTAAAATTGTTTCCCAAGGAGGGGAAGGGGGAGCGAATGTATTTAAGCTCCCCTATTTCCAAAAAGAAGCCTATTTAGCTCAGTCTCCACAGTTTTATAAACAAATGATGGTGGCAGGTGGATTGGAACGTGTCTTTGAAGTCGCTCCTGTTTATCGGGCGGAGTATCACAACTCTTCTCGTCATTTAAATGAATATATTTCGTTGGATGTAGAGGCTGGCTTTATCCAAGATTTTTATGAAGTGATGAAGTTAGAGACAGATCTTTTAAGATATATGTTTAAAAAGGTGGCGGAGATGTGTGAAAAAGAATTGAATCTATTACAAATAACCGTACCTATCATTACAGAAATTCCAAAGATAACACTTACAGATGCTCAACTTATTTTAAAAGAAAAATATCGAAAAGAATCACCAGTAGGAGACCTAGATACAGAAGGCGAAAAGTTGCTTGGAAAATATGTGACAGAAACGTATGGCAGTGATTTTGTTTTTATTACACATTATCCAAAAGAAGCGAGACCTATGTACACGATGCCAAATAAGGATAATCCTATGGTTACGGATTCTTTTGATTTGTTATACAAAGGATTGGAAATTACATCAGGCGCACAGCGAATTCATGAGTATAATTTGTTAATCGCTTCTTTTGAAGAAAAGGGATTACAGGTAGAAGATTTTCAGTCATATATTAATACATTCCGATACGGCTGTCCTCCTCATGGTGGTTTTGCGATTGGACTAGAAAGATTAGTATATAAGTTTTTGGAATTGTCTAATGTGCGCGAAGCAAGTGCGTTTCCGAGAGATTGTACACGTCTTATCCCATGAAAATAGAAAGAATCTTCGCAACGTCTGCGAAGATTCTTTCTTGATAAGGATTTGGAAAGGCTATTAACTTGCTAGTAACTCATCCACGTTACTATCTGTTCGATGTTCAATGATGTATTGAAGCATGAGCATAATTTCTTTTTTATCTACTTCAGCCAATTGCTTATTTGAAAGCTCGCTAATGCTTAGGTAAATGTTTTCCAAAGATTGATAAGCTTTATCTTCTTTACCTTTTTCAAAGTTCTTACTCACGTTTTCCAATTGGGCTATAAGGGATGTTTTGATTCCTTTATTCCCTTCTGCTTGTTTCACTAAAGTAATTGTATTTTCAATTGTCGCAGATGTAATGAATACTTCAAGGGTTTTCTTCTCTGAAACATTGTGCACTTTATCTATTGCACGATATTGAATGGAGTTTTCACCCTCTTTATTTAAAGTAAGCCCTTCTTCATATCGTTTCCATGTGATGCCGTTATCCAAGCTATACTCAATATGCGAAACTCCGATTCCTGCATCTGTTGCTTCCAAGTCTATTGTAACATCATGAAGATAGGAGCCATCTCTGAAGTCAGCCTCACGTAATATCGCATCTGCCAGTTCAGGCGCCAAGTGGTCTTCCGATATTCTTCCGTCTGCTACATAATGGATTTGGCCATCAAAACTTTTAACGAAATTTACAGTGGCTTGTAAGTCTTCAGGTCCTTGAACGGGATTTTTGCCATATTGGCGAATTTTATATTTATCAGTCGCATGTTCATACATATAATTGTTGACGGTAAGCGTATAAGTCCCATTTTTATCAATTGGCGTTCCATCTGGAAGATAGATATTCACTACTTTATTTGTCGCACTATCCCATGTATAAGAGAATCCACCGATAGAGACATCTGGGCCATAGGATGATATTTGGGCATTTAAAATAGGTTCCAATGCTGATCCTGGAATGGTGACCGTAATCAAAGTGTTATTAAATGGTTGGATATTGAATAGATCCTCCCAAGTAATTTCGCCTTTGTCCAGATTGTCACGGATTCCTCCACCGTTCATTAATGCAAAATCAGACTTCATTTCATAATTCATTCCGTCTGCAATCAAGTTTCCTAGAGCATTGTCACCAATGATGCCTTTTATTGGGTAGCCTCCATCCATTGGAGCGGCAGCAAAACCTACTACTTCATTCAATCTTGGTCCAACCAATTCTTTATATTTAGTTAAAATAGCACTAACTTCGGGATCGGGAGTTACACCTTCTTGAATAACATCAACGATTTCCGCGCTTTTTTCAACAATATCACCTGTAGCAAGATCAATTTTCAAATCAATGTCTGCAAAGGCTTTTCCATATTCCCAAGCTTGTACAATAAGCTTGTTGTCTACGATTGCATTGAGTTTAACATGGTTATGTGCAGCAATTATGATATCTACTTCTTCATCTGTTTTCTTCGCTAAGTTTGCAATTTGACCAGTCGCTGTTTCACCGCTTTGATTTCCAGGAACGTGAGCTAGAACAACAATTGCTTTAATCCCTTGTGCTTTTAGCTCCTCTGTATATTTATTGACAGCTGTTGCTTCGTCCGTGAAACGGATATCCTGAATACCAGAAGCCATCACCATATTAGGCGTTTCAAGCGTGGCTACACCAATAAATCCAATTTTTACTCCATCCACTTCTTTAATGGTATACGGATCAAATACGAGCTTTCCAGTATCTTTGTACTCCACATTAGCAGCAACAACCGGGAAGTTCATGCCCTTGTATCCTTTTGTACCGTTTGGATGGTCTCCGCCATGTATCATCCGAAGGAGTTCTTGTGTACCCTCATCAAATTCGTGGTTCCCCACAGTACCTACATCGAATCCAATCGAATGCATGATTTCAACAGTTGGTTCATCTTGAAGCAAGGCTGAAACTGGAGAGCTTCCTCCAATCATATCTCCAGAATGGATGATCAGCGTGTTATTTGGATTGGTTGCTTTACGGGCTTTTAAGTATGTAGCCAAATAATCAGCACGCCCATAATTCACATTATTAACTGTTCCAGTTACATCAATCTTGCCATGTAAATCGTTCACAGAAAGTAACTTAACAGAGACGGTGTCATCTGCATGTGCACGAATGGAAAGACTCGAGAAGATTGGTACAACTAGAAGGGTAATTACTAGTAAATTTAATAACCTCTTAAAAAATATTTTTCTCATTACTTCGCTCCCCTTACTTTATTTTGACGCCCCAATTATAAGCAGAGGATTTATTAAGATGGTTAATTTAATGTAAATTTTCAATAAAACAAATGCTTATGCCCTAAAAATAATTACTTTTTCCTAAGTGTAATCATTCACAAATAGTTCTATAGTTTCATTTTATAATCATCCGACATAAAGAAAAATAATAAAAAACCAATCATGTTAGTCGTTCAGTTTTTTCTCATGTGTTGTTTAATCTAACAAGTTAGGTTCTAAGCTTATGCTTAATAGCTTTTATAATGGATTAGATTTAAAATTTTTTTACCCTAATGGGACTTACCATTAAAAAGGCGAGGATTAAAGTGATCCACGCATTGCTATATAAAAATAATCCCATAGCTGCCAATGGCAATCCAGCAGCAGGAATAGGCAATCCTTGAAAATACCCTATGGTTGGTTTAACGCTAAATTTAGCTAATCTTAATGCCCCCATTGTTGGGAAAAGGAAGAATGCCAAAGACGTTAAAAAGGATGGAGCTGCGATTGAATGAAATAAAAGTGCAGGAGCAACGCCGAAACTCACAATATCAGCTAAGGAATCTAGTTCTACGCCAAATTCACTGTTCACTTTTAGTTTTCTAGCGATCCTTCCATCAAGAAGATCTAAAGCGGCTGATAAAAAAATAAAAATAGAGGCTAATTGCACATAACCACTCATATTAAAGGTAATTGAAAGAACACCGCATAATAAATTTCCGATTGTAAATAAATTGGGTACAATTTTTACTATGTGATTGAACAAGGACTGTTCCTCCTGACGTAAAAACAATGCTCCTTAACTTGATAGGATTTTCTATTTAATCTTCGGCTATTCTTAAAAGTAATCTAAAATTTGAATTAGAAAATATCTAATATAAGAAAAGAATTTTATGGAGATGGCGAGAATTCTTTTGTAGAAGGAAATAGACTATTACCGAATCAAGCTGTTTCTCACTAAAAAACGATCATTAAATGTTATTGGTACACCTTTTCCATTTTTTTAGCGTGTATGTGTAAATGTGGTTCAGATGTATTTCCAGAGTTTCCTACCTTTCCAAGTCCGCAGTCACTAATAAGTCCAATACCCATTTAAGTTTACTTTTAAAAGTGGCTTTTAATAACAATATAATAAAAGCAGCAGGTAATACGATTAGCATGCCGATTGAATAAAATGTTGAAAACAAGATTTCTCAACTTCTTAGACACACACTCGATTGCGCAATATTCGGTTTTACTAGGAAGAAAACCTCTAAAATTTTTATAAAGTTAGTGAATTAGAAATAACTTATCTATCAGAATAACCTGGCGGGATTCCAAATGTTGTAAAACAGATAATAGTATAAGGAAGTTGATTGATAAAATGCAAAGCATAATGATTGAAAAGTTTCAAAAGAAGGATTTTGATGATTACTTTAAATTGGTATCTGATGAACGAGTCATGGCTCAAATCACTGAAAGGGCGATTGCGCTTGAAGAGGCTAAGGTTAACTTTTATAAGATTTTAGAGCGAAACGAAAAATATGATTTTTACGGTTCCTTTAAAATCTACGATCAGATTACTAATCAATTTATAGGTCTGGGGCATCTGACGTTAAACGAAATAAAGGAAGATGAAGCTGAAATTGGTTACATGATACGGCCTGAATTTTGGGGGAAGGGATACGGCAGCACCGTTGCGAAACGTTTATTCAATATGGCTAAACAGACAGAAATAAAATTATTAAAGGCCATCATTGATCCGAATAATATCGCTTCTCGAAAAATTTTAATCAATCTTGGTTTCATTTCAATGGAAATATGTGAAATAGATGGACTGCCTGGAGAAATATTAAGCAAGGAATTATAAAGAACATAAAACGGTAAGCAAATAAAAGTTCCTCCTCACCTAACCTTTTTATGAATAGAAATTCAGCATTAAGAAAAAATACAAATGCTATGAAATTTTTCTTGAAAAGGAGAAAAAAATGACTAACGTAAAATTAGCGATTGTATTTTACAGTATGGGTGGGACAAACTTTCAATTAGCGAAATGGGCTGAAGAAGGAGCGAAAGAAGCAGGTGCAGAAGCAAAAGTATTTAAAGTTCAAGAATTGGCTCCGGATTCTATCATTCAAAGAAATGAAGTATGGAAAGCAACAGTTGAAGCAACGAAAGACGTTCCAATAGCAACATCCGACGATTTAGAATGGGCGGACGCCATAATTTTCAGCACACCAACACGATTTGGCAATATTGCTTCTCAAATGAAACAATTCCTTGATATTCAAGGAGGACTTTGGGCAACTGGAAAAACCGTTAACAAAGTTGTAAGTGCCATGACCTCTGCCCAAAATCCGCATGGCGGGCAAGAAGCAACGGTTTTAGCTTTATATACTTCCATGATGCATTGGGGAGCGATTATTGTACCTCCAGGTTACACAGACCAAGTGCTGTTTGGTGCAGGTGGGAATCCATATGGTACAAGTGTGACGGTAGGGCAAGATGGTAAAATGATTGATGATGTACAAGCCGCTGTTAAGCATCAAGCGAAACGAACAGTTACGGTGGCAGAGTGGGTTAAAAAAGGAACTCAATAACTACCTATTCGTTCTCAAATATATAAATAAAATAATGTACGATAGAAATAACCTCTTAGGATAATTCCTGTTGAGGTTATTTTACTTTTTTGGGAAGTGGTGGATGCAATGCGTTAGAGTTTAATCGTAATCTCGATAGGCAATTGTTCTCTAGATTCAAGTTTTTACAGTTCGTCAAAGGAAATAGATTTTCTAGGAGAATAAACAAATCGACTTCACTTCCTCTGCATGTTTTCCGGTTCGGTCACTGAAAACTTCTACAAGTCGGGGTGAAGTCCCTTTTATACTCGAAAATCCTTGCTGCTAAAGGACTCAGAATGATGCAAAATGTTCATTTAAATACACATATTTGAAGCAACAATATTTTAGAAATATTATCTACTTAAAGGCAAATAAACAGTAAATGTCGTACCCTTATCAGGCTCACTCTCGACACGGATGAACCCCCCGTGGGTTCTGATCAAATGATGAGCTATTGATAATCCGAGCCCTGTTCCGCCTGTATGCCGCGAACGGGCTTTTTCTACACGATAAAAACGATCGAATAGGTGGGTAAGCTCTTCAGCTGGAATGCCGATTCCGGTGTCTTTCACTGAGACACATGTATAGATCGTATCTCGATCCAGGACCTTGTCTTCAATTACAACCGAAATCCTTCCTCTTTCTGGTGTGTAGCGGATTGCATTAGTCAACAAATTGATGAACACCTGCGTGATCCGTCTCGCGTCAGCCATCACAGTTACCGGCCTCGTCTTCGAATAGAAGCTCATTTCCAGTCCGTTCTCCTCAGCCTCCATTTTCACATCATCAACGATTTGTTCAAGTCTTGCCGACAGATCCAGCGGTTTCAAGTCCAATGCCAACCTGCCTGCCTCAGCCAACGACAAGACATGAAGATCTTCCACAAGCATGCTTAAGCGGATCACTTCGTCATGGAGTCTAAGCAACATTTCCGGAGGGACGTATTGACCGGCCTGTTGAGCATTTTCTAATTTTAGCTGCATGATAGACAGCGGAGTTCGAAGCTCATGAGCGACATCAGCTACCAACCTTCTGCGGGCATCCTCAGCTTCCCTCAGGCGAAGTGTCATATCGTTGAACGTCTGGATTACCTTACCATATTCGTCTTTTGATTGTACAGGAACGTTTACGTTTAGATCCCCTTGTGCAACACGTTCGATAGCGGCAACGAGCCTTCTAAGTGGGATCGTCAGCACCCCAGATATCCATAAACTGAACAACAGCCCAGTTGCTATGAAAAACACCCAATTTCCAAGCCAAAATTTCTTCATCTTACCTGAAACGTAAGTCTTCAAAATCTCAATTTGTTCTCCGGGCAGTGAGTTTAAATAAGATGCATCAATTTCTTCCTTACGAAATTGATCGAACAAAGACTCCATGTAAGCTTGTTTTGTTACTGCATGAGTGCCTCCGATAATAAGAACGAGTAGTCCCATGGAGACAAATATTTTTTGGCGCACCGTCAATGTCATGATTGTTCACCGAATCGGTAACCGAAACCGTATACAGTTTGAATATAACGAGGATTGGCTGGATCGTCTCCCAGCTTGCGGCGAAGGTTCCGAATATGGGAATCCATCGTTCTTTCATATCCCATATATTCGTCCGCAAGTGCAGTTTTTAATAATTGCAGGCGGCTGAAAACCATACCGGGACGTGCAGCCAACGTGTACAAGATTTTGAATTCCGTTGGTGTCAGTTGGATCTCCTGGCCGTCTTTGAATACCTGACATTTGGCCTCAGAAATGATTAGGTTATCTCTTTCCAAGAACATCGTCCTGTCTTCAGGACCGCGTAAGCGGCGTAGTAAAGCTCGGATGCGAGAAGTGAGCTCGCGCAAACTGAATGGCTTCGTCAAATAATCGTCCGCACCGATTTCCAGACCGACGATTTTATCTGATTCCTCCGATCGGGCCGTGACCATAATAATACCGCATTGAGAAGTTTGCCTTATTTCACGGCAAACGTCGATGCCGCTTTTCTCCGGGAGCATCCAATCAAGCACAACGATATCAGGCCGCTCAGACTGGGCAATCGTGAGCGCTTCCTTGCCAGTACAGGCGGTCAATACCCTAAACCCTTCACGTTGCAGATAGGTGTGCATTTCCTCAAGCATGTCTGGTTCGTCCTCCACAAGCAACAATTTCGTTTCCAATTTAATCACATCTTTCCAGTTTAGTCTGCGAGAATACACCACTTACCGAAAATTATACCTTGATTTTACATGTTCTTGAATAACTCCATACAAAAAGAGGAAGTTCTGCATAAGTTCTCGACATTTATTATTTAAACTGACTGTGAACAAGAGAAATAGCCATAAAGAACAAGAAAAGATAAGTGAGTGGGAGGATCGTTTTCATGGAAAACGTAATAAGTGGAAGAAATGAGCTGAATTGTGTGCGATGTCGATTGAGAGAGGGTGGTTGAACTCAGCACTGAACGGGTGGTGGATTTATCCAGCAATTCCGTAGAGTATGAAGGAAACATGATTAACAGATTGAGCCTGGACATGAGCAGGTTGTGCCACCTGAAAACGATGAGATCATTTCGTTAGCAAAACGGCTTTAAGGAGTTACAGAGCCTATTTAACGACAAGAATCCTAAAGTAGAGCAAACGATTGAACGATTTTACATGGAATATCCTACCGATCTTAATTTACGAAAGAGAGGATTTTAGATGAGCAATCTATCCGTAAACCGTAGTGAACCTGAAGTCGGGCATCAAGCTGAAGAAATAACCAATGTTTCACCGCTAGTAGTTAGAGCTCGTTTAGTTTTTAATGCAATGTTAAGGATATTTGCGATTTGTATTTTAATCCAGGTTTTTCTCGCCGGTCTCGCACTGTTTTGGGATCCAGCTCAATGGGCTAGCCATACAGGCTTTGCCAGAACACTGATCATTTTTTCAATCCTGATACTTGTGATTTCTTTTATCGCACGGCTGCCGCGTTCTCTACGACTCCGTAGTGCAGGTTTGTTAGGGATCATCATTTTGATAGCAGTCAGCGTCAAATTACCATCAGGGATTGGATATTTATCTGCTCTTCATCCGGTACTCGCTCTGATGTTGTTTTTTGGAACTGTGTCCCTCGCACGGAGGACCGATGCCCTTAAAAAAGAAAAAAAGCAAGAATCTGCGGAGCAAAGCAGATAAATTGAGTTTTGATTACAATTTTCAAAATGGATGGATAGAAGAGATGCCACCCTAATATATCCGAATATCTATTGGTCATTCTATTCCTTATCGTGTCTGGAGTATCGCAGTATCTAGTTGTGCATGATTATGGGAATAGAACTCATTGGTTTCGAAGCATTGTAATTGTTCTATATGGAATGTCCGGTATCCTTGTTCTCTTTATTATTTTTCCAAGACAATGACTAAAAACAGCAAATAACTATTGAATAAGTTGAGCTCCACACAGTTATTGCTTACGGATCAGTGTTCTGATCATTAGAACGTCTACGCCAGAAAAGCGAATTAAGGAGGAGAAAGAATGGGTCCTATTAGAGTAGGTTAAATTGTCCGTGTTTTTTCGACTTTTCCCAACAATATTTCCCAAGAAATAATGGTATGCGACTGATTGCAAAAACAACAAATAGGAGGAATTAACAAATGAAAATGAAGCTAGTTTCATTCGTATTACTTTGTGCATTTCTACTTGTGCCAACTCTGGCCTCTGCTGAAGTGACCAACGGTAATATTGGATACAAATTAACCACTGGGCGACTCTGGGTCACGATGGATGCGGTTGTGGGGTTGGTCAGTGTGATCCTCGCTGGGATGTATCTGGCCCGTTCTTCTGGTCGTTTCGGTACGGGCAGTGGGCGGCGTGGTGCCATCGTGTCTATGGTGGTGGGACTACTCGTTATAGCCTACGCCGGGGTGCATGTGATTATATTCCCTGGTGGGCCTGGCACCGGTGACGGGCGAGTCGGGGCTTACTTTGCAATAGTGTTTGGGTTGACCAGCATGGTCCTCGCTGGGCTAACTCTGCGCCGCTCCCGCCAAAGGGTTGGCTGACCAGATCATGGGTGGCTCCTGTCCTTGGGTGTGTCCGGTTGAGGACAAGGGCAGATTATGATTTTGAGAGTTAGGAAATGAAAGTGAAAAAACGAATTTTATCAAGCTTCAAGAGCGAAACTCTGGCTTAGGTACTGATAGATCATATAACGAAAAGCAGTTCGAGGCCGATTGGTTGATTTTTCAAAGGATATAAACATGACTAATGAATGAGTTTAACATAATTCATTCATGGGTTTATGTACTACATTTGATAAATCAATTGAAACAATCTTTGGATAATTTACAGAAAAAAACTGTGAATAGGGTGGAATGAAAATGAGTATGAGAATTATAGCAATCATCCTGTGCAGTCTGTTCATCTTCCACCTATTCAGTTCAGCACGAAGTAATGGAAGCATGCAAGAAGAGCAATTTGAGACTTCAGTCTTCTCCGAAGTGGATGCGTATATTGCTCGTGAAATGAAACGACAACGTCTCCCGGGGCTGGCTCTCGGGATTGTAAAGGGTGATCGCATTCTTTACCTTAAGGGATATGGTGAAGCCGACTCATCGGGTCGTCCTGTAACACCTGAAACACCTTTCGGATTAGGTTCAATCGGCAAGTCGATTACTGCTACTGCCGTTCTACAGCTTGCCGAAAAAGGAAAAATTGATTTAGACGCTCCTATACAGCGTTATTTCCCTACCAAGTATAGAGGTGCAGAGTTCATTACTGTACGTCAGTTACTAAACCAAACAAGCGGTTTCTCCCAAATCTCAACTTTTGACAACACGCTGACAAGTATCAACGATCAATATCAAGATGCTATAGAGAAAAACGCCTTGTCTTATGCGGAAAAGTTTTTAACTCGAACCCAGCAAACTGAACATACTTACAGGTATTCGAACGCAAACTATGTACTGCTAGGCTATATCGTGCAACAAGTGTCCGGCCAGTCCTATGGCGACTATGTGAAAGAGCATATTTTCAGCCCTCTATCTATGCATAACAGTTTCGTTACACTCGATGAAGCATCTGAACACGGTCTGGCTACACCTCACCGTCGGATCTTTGGATATAACGTTGCTTACGATGGCCCCTATGTTTATATTCCAGGGGATGCGCCAGCGGGCTACCACTACACCAATGTGAAGGACATGAGCCATTACTTGATTGCTCAAATGAACGGCGGCCGATTTGAAGATAATTCCGTGCTCTCTTCGGAAAGTATACGACTAATGCAGACCGAACCTGTTCCGGGAACGTACGGCATGGGTTGGTCGACAGATTCTATTAACGGTTTACGGGTTATCGGTTCGCCGGGTGGGTCGTTAGGCTTCCAAGCTCAAACTTTTATGGTTCTAGAACAACAACTGGGAGTTATCGTGTTCGCAAACGTACTTGACGCAATCGATGCCGAATGGCCCGATACACACATCATTACGACTACCCACATCGCCTCCGGGGTTATAAACTTACTGAATGAGAAACCGATTGGAGGATCTGGTCTAAGCATTTCGCAGAAATACTGGCTTGTAAATGGATTAATATTCACACTCAGCGCATGGTTAATTTATACTACAGTCCGAACTGCGAAACGCTGCCTTGGGCCATTGAGTCCTGACAATTCTGGACACACTGAAATATCTATTAAAGTTATATCAAGAATTGTTCTGTATTTTGCAGGTCTGTTTATTATCCTGCTGTTGAATATGACTCAAATTGTACCGTTATGGCATATAGCAACAATTTTTCAGCCGGACGTATACGTTTGGCTGATGATGATGGCTGTACTTATGGCACTGAAGGGAACCATGGAAATTATTCTGTTGGTTCGGTCAATTAGGCATGAAAAAACATCAAAGTTGAGCGGATAAGTAGGAAGAGGAGCTTTTCATGCTCTTCTTTTTTATGCCTATTATATTGCCTTTATGGATAATATTTTGTCCTAAGAGATTTTTCTTTTCCATCCATTCTAATACCATCCCCTCACTTAAACTAATATAAAATAAAATGTATTTCTTATATTCAAATTGTTTTATTATAAAACTATAATTACGTTGTTAAGGAGCTAGAAGTTTATCTAATGTTTTATATCAATAGCAAATAAATCCAGAAGGGGAATGAATTTCGTAATGGAAACTAAGCATAATGTTACTCCAATTGTGGGTTCAATATTTGTACATGTTATAGATATGAATCGTGCGGTTAATTGGTATGCAAAATTGTTAGGCATATCTGTATCGCCTGGACCATATGATAAGGTTTTTTCAATAGAATTAAGCAATCTTATACTTTTGCTTGACGCTCATCGTTCCGATCATTTCCAACCATCAGAACTCCCACTTTTTTCATTTGCAACAAAAGATATTGACGAGACATACGAGTTCTTAACTAGCAATAATGTAGAAATTTTAGGCGATATTGAGCGTTTTCCTGACATTACATTTTTAACAATAAAGGACTCAGAGGGAAATTTAATCATGTTTGTACAAGAATAATAGGATCATCTTCTTTCTCAAATCCAATAGTAAAGGAATTTAATTATGAGCATTAATAATATTTAGTAGTAATCTAAGACCACCTATTCAGAAATAGGTGGTCTTGGGGTAATGCTTATTTTTACTATTCCTTTTTTAATGGAAGTTCAGCAATTACATTTGTTCCATCCAAAATAATTAATTTTCCATCCAATGCATGTTTTTTTAATTTATCCAATTCTTTGAGGTCTTTAAAAAAATATTCAGTATGATATTCAGCAGTTGCATAGGGATTAATCATACCATTTCCACCAAACCCTGAATGTTGCATCTTTTTATATTTTGAATGGTCAATCATACTCATCAATTTTTCTAACTTTTTCCCTGGAACTACGACAACCTCTAATCCCCAATAATGATATCCTGGATAATCGAATTCGTTACCAATAACTTTATTGCTTGTATTTTTTATTTTAATATCATAGCGAATTGTTTTTTGAAATTGATTAATAGTTGTATGAACTTCTTTTATTTTTATATGTTTTTGGTGGGAGAATCCTGATAAAAGAAGAAATAATGATAATACCGAAATCAATAATAAGGATTTTTTCATAATTCTCACATCCTTTTTTATTGCTTTATCATTCCATATATTGCAGAATTTATGGTCATAGCACTTTGGTAAAATATAGAATCAGTTTTTCTCTTTTAACTGATTTGCTAGATAATGTACAAAAATTTATGTTAATGGATTGGAGGTATGAGGCGTGAGTGATTGGAAAAAAATCAAACCAACTTCTCGTGAGCTAATGGAGTCGCATGTCGAGGCATTGTTTTCGCATGACCGGAACAAGCGACTTCATTCAATAAACGAACCTTGGCCAGAAAAGAAAGCTGCTCCTAAGTTCTTTTTGGGACGAACTATTGAAGGAACTAATCTATGTCGGTTTCGATATGACGTCCCTGTTATGCTTATCGAACAGTTGGAAAGATTGTCCGTTAATGAATCAGTCGTGAGAGATTTCCATACGAAACCAAAGCATTTTCAGGAATATATAAAACTTCTCGAAGGGGAACGGTTCACGATGGGTCCTTGTTATCTAATTCCTGATGAAGTAACTCCAGAAATGAATGTGGTAAGAATCACCCCGGAAAATATTTCAAAATATTTGCTAGACGGTTTCGAATGGCTAACTTCCGAAATAGACTATGTGCAACCATGTATAGCGCTATTAGACGAAGGACGAGTTGTTTCTATCTGTCGTAGCGTTCGCATTACATCGAAGGCGCATGAAGCAGGTCTAGAAACGTTGACCGCGTTTCGTGGAAGAGGATATGCTGCTGCAGTTGTTGCCGGGTGGGCAGTAGCTGTTCGAGAGCTGGGAAAAATCCCGTTATACAGTACTTTCTGGGACAATCTCGCATCTCAAAGTGTGGCAAGAAAATTAGGCTTGTTATTCTATGGAGTAAATTTCACAGTTGATTAGCATATTGTTAAACTGAAGAGGGTAAATTGGCAAAATAGAGACATTAAAGCGGGATTTTACGATTTATTCTAGATTTCAAAACACAATTGTCATACCATATAGTTAGAATTCTAACTATGGTAAAGGGGATAAACATGCATCCAAACACATCAAACTGGGAGTGGGATCAAGGGCCAATCGGACGAATGGTTAAAGCAGCCAATATTACCTTAAGACGCGAAATTGAAGAACAACTAAAAGGAACTGGGCTTACACATACTCAGTGGAGCGCATTAGGTATTCTTCATTATTTTCCTGGTATTACTTCATCGGAGTTAGAGCTAATCCTCATGATTGAACGACCAAGTGTAACTAGTCTTATGAATGGTTTAGAAAAGAAAAAATTGATTATACGCAAAAGCCATCCAGAGGATGCGCGCTATAAGCAAATCTTTTTGACGGAAGAAGGCGAGAAGGTTGCAATAGAGACAAAGCAGATATCGTATATCGTTGAGAATCAGATATTAGAAGGGTTTTCGGCAGAAGAATTTGAAATATTCAAAAAGCTTCTCATCAAATTGGTTAACTTGTTTGAAAAGAGGTAAGCAAATTTTTTTGTGTCATTAGTTAGAATTCTAACTATATTCAAGGGAGAGGTCTTTCATGAATAACGGGAAATACTCACTGTGGAAAGGATTTCATCACATAGCTTTGGTTACTCGGAATTTGGATGAGACAATTCGCTTCTATAAAAATTTGCTAGGTATGCAAGTTGGTACTGTTTATCCAGCATTTAAACAGCGGGGTAGACATTGCTTTATTAGACCCGGTGACGTGGAAACATGGGGTATTCATTTCTTCGAGTATCCAGACGCTCAGATTTTTCAAAGCGATAAGGAATTGAAGCGTTTATCCGAAAATTCGACTGCATCAGATTTGTATAGCTTTTTGCCAGGTGCCCTTCAGCATATTGCATTTGCGGTACGATCCGAAGAGGAGGGGTTAAATTTAAGAGCAAAACTAACAAATGAAGGAATTGTCATGACGGACATTTACGATCAGGGTAAGATACGAAACTTTATATTCGTAGATAATAACGGAATTCAATTGGAGGTGGCATGGAAGAAATCAATTACGAATTGAGATGTTTAAAGGATGACTTTTACGTATCATCTAAATGAAAAATGAAACTAAAAACCTAGGTGAAAAATATGACACCTAGGTTTATTTTAATAACACTCATAGGATGTCTGCAAAGTTATTAAGCAGTGATTCCTCCTAGACTCATCAGAAGCGAGGAACAAAACGAGATTAGTCAACAGTGTCTTATTAATTGAAAGTGCTTGCAATATGTCGTTGTAATGAATAAAATAAAGTAAATATCATTGAGACGGAGGTGGGTAAGGATGTTGAATCAAGCTGTTTTAGTGCACGGATATTGGACGGAATTCTTATATTATTGCCGTGCAAAATTTGCTGTTTTAGTTGTTGACGGGATACGTATGCCCATTTTTAACAACTGAATAGTAAATCTAAAACAGTGAAAACATCTCTACACCCACAATTTATAAGGACGGTTGAAGAGGAGCTTTCCATGCTCTTCTTTTTTATGCCTAAAATTCATCATTTAAAAGCTATGGGGAAGTGTGTGGTTCCTATGGCTTTTTGCGTTTTTAACAAGAGGGAGGTAATATGCATGATTGCATGCAGTGTTAATCAAGTCTCAAAGATGTACGGCGGCAACACTATTTTTGAAAATATCACATTTGAAATTCAGGAAAAGGACCGCATAGGCTTAGTTGGGCGGAATGGGAGCGGGAAAACGACTTTATTAAAATTATTGGCTAGCTTGGAAATACCCGACTCTGGTCAAATCCATTGGAAAAAAGGGTCACAAATTGGTTATCTAGCACAAATTCCGAACTATCCTCATGAAATAACGAGTAAAGAAGTATTGATGACGGCTTTCGCGGAACTTTTAGCAACAGAAAATAGAATGAAGAAACTTGAAGTTATGATGAGTAATGAAACTAATAATTTGAAATTGGAAAAGTTAATTGCGGACTATGGTACTTTACAAGAAGAGTTTTCGATAAGAGGCGGTTATGAAATAGACGCCAATATTGAAAAAATCGTTAATGGATTAAATATTTCGGATTTAATGGATAAATCGTTTTCCTCCCTGAGTGGTGGTGAAAAAACGAAAGTGGGCTTAGCCCTTAGTCTCCTCAAAAATCCAGATTTCTTATTATTGGATGAACCGACCAATCATTTAGATTTACCGGCCGTTGAGTGGCTTGGAAGCTTCTTGGGAGATTATTTTGGAACGGTACTTGTCATCTCTCATGATCGATATTTCTTAGATGAGGTCGTAACTAAGATTTTGGATTTGGATAATGGCGAAATCGAGTGTTATCACACAAACTTTTCAGGTTTTATAAAGGAAAAAGAAGAACGTTTACTTAGGGAATTTCAAGCGTATCAAGAGCAGCAAAAGAAAATAAAGAAAATGAAAGAAGCGATTAAGCGTCTTCGCGAATGGGCCAATAGAGCTAATCCCCCTAATGAAGGTCTTCATAAAAGAGCGAGAAATATGGAGAGAGCAATAGAACGAATGGAAAAATTGGATCGGCCCATTTTAAATCGAAAAAAAATGAATCTTGAAATGGAGTCATCTGCTCGTAGTGGAAAAGATGTAATGATTTTGCGGAATATATCCAAGGGATTTGAGGAAAAGATTCTTTTCCAAAATGTAAATATGCATATTGCCTACAGGGAGAGAGTAGCAATTGTAGGTGAGAATGGGACGGGAAAATCAACTCTCATTAAAATGATGATTCAACAATTGGATCCTGATGTAGGGGAAGTTCGAATAGGAAGTAATGTGAAAATCGGTTACCTGTCGCAGCATATTTTTGCTGATGTAAAAGAAGAGACGATCATGGAAGTGTTTCGGAATGAAGTCAGTGTAACAGAAGGTGAAGCAAGGCACATTTTATCGAGATTTTTATTTTACGGTCATACTGTCTTTAGAAGAGTTTCTCAGCTGAGTGGAGGAGAAAGAATGAGACTCCGATTGGCGCAATTGATGCATCAAGATACAAATTTTCTAATCTTGGATGAACCAACTAACCATCTAGACATCGATTCGCTGGAAGTAATGGAGGAAGCGCTTGAACATTATAATGGGACCATTCTTGCTGTTTCTCATGATCGCTACTTTTTAAATAAGTTGTTTGAGAAGATGTACTGGATTGTGGATAAGGAATTACATTGCTTTGGGGGGAATTATCAATATGCCAGGGATAAAATGGCTGAAAAGGTGCAGTATAGGAATGAAGATATTGTAGGAAAGAAAAGGAATGCGCCTCCTCCTAGAAAAAAGGAAATTGAGACGATTGCTAAACACGATGTGGAGAAAGAGTTAGAAATGCTGGAGCATAAAATCAGGGAATTGGATTCTGAGCTAAGTGAGATACGTGATTTAGAACAACTTCAACAGTTATACAGGGAAAAAGAGGAACTTAATAGGCGGTGGGAAACACTTTTTGAGCAATTAGAAAAAGCACCAGGGTAAAGATTAATTATAATTGTTCTCTCACTTGTTCCTATACCGGCATGTATGAGTTAATAAAGGTGTCGGGCCGATAGTTTTTTTGAAAGGAGGCTGATTAATTTGATCAAGCATAACGAGGTGATTTCCGCTTAAAGCGGAAATCGCTAATGAGGGGTCGCACGTATTGCGGCCTCTTTTACTATTTCAATAAGCAGAAAATCCGTTATACTATTATTAACAGGCAAACAACTGCAATTTTGTAAGGGTTTTCCTAATTATGAAACGAAAGGGGTTATTAAATTGATGAAAACAAAACGTCTTCTATATGTACATCATAATAAGGAGGATGTAAATTTTTGCAATACAAAAATGGAAAAGAGGTGCTTCCCCCACATTTGCTGAAGGAGCTCCAGAAATATATTCAGGGAGAACTGATTTATATCCCAAAGAAAACGAATGAGCGAGCGGGATGGGGAGAAGTGAATGGTTCTCGTCGGTTAATTAAGCAAAGGAACGAAGAGATTTATCGGTTATATCAGGATGGCCGGTCTTTTGAGGAGTTGGAACGGATTTACAACTTGTCCTCAGACAGCATCCGAAAAATCGTCTATAAAACCCGTGAATTATATAATGAATCGAAGTAGCTTTCAAAAAATAACCAGAATCTTATTAATCAAAGAGAACACATTTTTATGACAAAATCTGTGTTCTCTTTATTTATTTTTAAGAAACTGTTGGGATCAAATGAATATACCCTCAAAAAAATATATCAATTAAGGGGTTTATTGATTATGGAATGAGGCACAGTGTCAAATAAAGAACTAACCGACTCTCTATTATGGATTCTTAGAACAGCTTCTGCAAATAAAGGGGCCACAGAAACAATCTTCGTTTTATTGGATATTACGGAATTGTTTCCGACGGTGTCAGTGCTAATAAGTAATTCGATAGGACTGTTTTCTATTTTTTCAGCTCCAGAACTACTGAGCATGAGATGGGAAACTAAAGCGAATATTCTTTGTGCTCCTCTTTCCTTCAAACCCATTGCTATATCTACTAATGTTCCACCGGAAATACTAAAATCATCAACTACAAGGGCATTTTTTCCTTTTACGTTCCCTATAATCTCTAGTACCTTGGCCTTTTCATCATGGGATTTTCTTGTTTTATCCCCAATTGCGACCGGCACTTGGAGAGTAGACGCAAAATTTCTAGCCTGTTTTGCAAATCCAACATCTGGAGAAACAACAACCAAATCATCTATATTCAAGCGTTTTACATAATCACATAGAATAGGGAGAGCAAATAAGTGATCTACAGGTTTTTTGAAAAAACCTTGGATTTGTGGGCTATGTAGGTCCATTGTTATGATCCTATCAGCACCTGCAAGTTCAATACACTCGGCACAAACTCTTGCCCTTATTGAAACCCTAGGCTCATCCTTTTTATCGCCTTTCGCATATCCAAAATAGGGAATAATAGCTGTAACCGAAGTAGCACTAGCTCGCTTAAACGCGTCCATCCAAAAAAGAAGCTCAGTAAATTCATCATTAGGATTTAACCCTATTGGCTGTACGAGATAAACATCTTTATCCCTTACAGTCTCGCAAATCTTCACAAAAATATTACCATCAGAGAATTTAAATACTTCCGATTTCCCCAAGTCAATTCCAATATAGTCACACATTTTTTGAGCAAAGGACTTTCCCGTACTACCACCAAAAATTTTAATTTCTTCTTTCGGCAAAAGAATGACCTCCTGGTTTGTTTTTTATACCAAGTGCAGATAGAGTAATGTAGCAAATAAAAATAGATTACAATAATTACTTCTCTAAACTACAAAAAAACCCTTTAAAACTTGGATGTTAAACAATCTAAGTACCTTTTGCCTTGAAAGACGGACGGTCATACGGGGCTATTATCAAATGATCCGACATGAAGTTCATTTCCCAGTGACAAAGTATTTTTGACGAATCCCCTCTATATAACTACTCACTTTCTCATCATAATCCGGATAAGAAAATCCTAATGTTTCCGCTATATGGAGAGAAGTCTCTCTAAATAATTCAAAACTTGTATAAAGGGCATCCCACATTTTTTCATAGGAACCCATATCGTAAGTTGACAGTAATGTATCCCATGTTGCATTGGAGACATACTTTTTCAAAAATTTATCAGACTTTCCAATGCTAAAGGAAAAATTTGTTTCGATTCCTACTTTCCAACGTAACATCGTAAGTAGATTGGGGCGGAAGGGGCCATTCATTATATCAATCGCAAAGAGAATTTCTTTTCTAGCAAGTCCTTTCACCACATATGTAGCAGTGAACCAAAATTCATTGCAGCAGTCATCGAAGGACTGATTGCTTGGTTTTTGAATATGATACTTTCGGTCTGAAGCAATAACCGGTTCTTTAATTAAGTTATCCTTGTCCAATAACACCTCGACAAGACCATCGCTATTTTTAAAATAATGCATGTATTCGTCGAGCGGAATGAGGGTAAGGTCCATTTTCGTACCATCTTCAAAAATCATAAGATACGAGAACCAGTTTCCTAATTCGTTAGGGAATAACTCCATTGCCTCCGGCTTTTGCATCATTATCCTCTTGCCAAAATAGTCTAGCCAATCATCACTTTGTTTGAAAAAATCCATGTCCGTTACGAAATAACTAATATCATAATCTTGAAATTCGTCTCTCGGGATGTTTCGGTTTGTGAGTGAACCTTCAAGCGTGTAAAGTCTTATTTTTTCATTTTGTAGAGCAAAATTCATTCCTAAATCCATCATTTCTTGCTTGCTTCTCAATACACTCACCTCGGAATAATTAATTTATTCCATTATAAATTATTATAAGGAATTTTTAAAAATCTTTAAAAAATACACAAAAAGTCCTATTTCAAATCCAAATTGCGTAGACAATGTTCTTATAAGTTAAGTATAATTTTTAGTATTGAATGGGCTTTAAGTCATATTATGGAAATAAACATCGAATATGGGAGAATCATAATGAAAAACAGTCTGAAGTTGAAAATGGTCATTGTTTTTTCTGTATTACTTTTAACGTCCTGCTTGTTAATTAGTGCTATTGTGTACAATTCTACTATGGATTTTGTAAAAGAATCAGTTGGTGAACAAGCCTCTAAAATTGTTGAAAAGGCAACTACTGTCATTGATATTGATCGATATAAGGAATTAAGTATCGATTCGCCGGAAACTAGTTATTATGGTGAACTACGAGAAGAATTAAATAAAATTAGAGAATTAAATCAGCTGGAGTATTTGTATACGATGACTCGTGTACAAAACGGATCTAATTATGATTATTATTATTTGGTTGACGGCCAGCCGATAGGATCTGAAGATGCTTCAGTATTAGGTGAAAAAGAAGAAGGTGCTTCTTCATTCCCGGCTCTTAGGCGTGCTTTTGAAACAGGAAATGTGGAATACGAAATATCGAAAGATCCAGAGTATGGTCCATTAATATCTGTGTATGTCCCGATTAAGACTGAAACGGGGGATATTTTAGGAATAATGGGAGCGGATTTGGATGCTGCCCAAGTGTATGATGGTATGGCTTCCAATCAAATAAAGCTCATGATTATTACCTTCATTATATTGGCATTAGGATTATTGATCGCTTACTTTTTTGCCGATTATTTAACAAAACCGATCAAAAGATTAACAGAACAGGTGGAACATGTAGGTAAAGGTGATTTGTCTGTCGATATCGAAACAAATCGTAAAGACGAAATTGGCATGTTAACAAAAGCATTTCAAGAAATGGTAGCCGATTTAAAAGGAGTTATTAATGGGATTAATACCAATTCGATTCAATTGATTAATACGTCCAACCAATTATTAACCAACAGTGAAAAAGTAAGTGAAGCGAGTCATCAAATTTCAACATCTATACAAGAGGTTTCTGAAAGTGTGTACACGCAATATAAATCCTCAGAAGAAAGCTCAACAACATTGGAACAGATGTCAAATGGAATTCAAAAAATTGCTTCCGCCTCAGCCAATGTTTTCGATCTGTCATCGACAAGTCTAGATCATGCAAATGGTGGAAAAAGTAAAATTCATGATGTAATCAATCAAATGAACATTATTAATCAATCTGTATCAGATTCATCTATTGCGATTAAAATGTTGGAAGGACAGTCCGAAGACATTTCATCTATCATTAAAATGATTCGCGATATATCTGCCCAAACCAATTTGTTAGCATTGAATGCAGCGATTGAAGCTGCTAGAGCAGGAGAATCTGGAAAAGGGTTTGCAGTAGTTGCTGACGAAGTGAGAAAACTTGCAGAACAGTCAGAGCAATCGACAAACAGCATAGCTGCTTTAATTGAGAAAATGAATGAAAATACGAGCCGAACGGTCGAAGCGATGACCATCGTCACACGTAATGTAGAAGCGGGTATTCAGATTGTTGAAGAGACTGGTAATTCCTTCGAAAACATAGTTGAATCCATTCACAGAGTGTCTTCACAAATAAAAGAAGTATCAGAGACCTCTACGGAGATGTCTGCTTTTTCGGAGGAAGTGGCTGCAGCAGTTGAAGAAACTACGATGTCTGCAAGTCAAGCTGCAGATAACACGAAAACTGTTGTTGACCGCACGGTAGAGCAAGAAAGCCATATAAATGATATAACAGCAGCGATTACAAACTTAACGAAAATGGCTAAGGATTTGGATGAATTAGTTAAAAAGTTCGTGTTAAAATGATCTATACACGCTGTAAATTCAAAACCTGTAGGGGGATTTCCACTACAGGTTTTTGTGTATTAGTTTGTTCTACTCGTCAAGTTTATAAAATTTTTATACTTTATACAGGGATTGTTAACTTTTTCGAAGTATGATTTAGTATAAAGAAATCATCATTCTAAAGGGGAATTTCATGTCTATTCGCAAGCGCCTTTTTATCTCAAATGCTGCCATGATTGTGATGCCTATCATTATTATTATGTTCATTATATTTTTACTAAGCGTAGTTTATACTGATGGTGCTTTCATTGGAAAGCATTTTAGACAACAGTGGCAAAACACGGATGAACGGACAGCAGAACTTTTTAAAGGGCTTCAGAAAACAGCATCACTAGAGCAAGAAAAGTTTCTTAATAAGGATTTCCTGGATTCCTTATCGGAACAATTAAAAAGTGAAAATGTTGATGTTGTCATTCGAAAAGATAATGATTTATTGTTTACATCTAATCCTCAAATATCAAAAGACGACTTACCTTCTTTCGGTAATGAAGGGTATAACCCAGCTGGAGCAACAGTTGGGGATGGACATTATTCGATTAGGCAACATGATTTTTATTTTAAAGATGGGTCTGAAGGTTCGATAATCCTTTTAGACGATTCAGCGTCTTTTGTGAAGTTTGCGAGAACCTTTTTTCCGATTCTTTTTGGCAGTTTAATTCTTTCATTCGTACTTACGAATGTATTTTTGTCATATATCGTATCACGAAGTATTTTGCGACCAGTTCGCCAACTGTCTAATGCATCGGAAAAAATAAGTAGAGGAGATCTGAATTTTTCAATCAAGTCGAAAAACAATGATGAATTAGGACAGCTAATTCGTACGTTTGATTCAATGAGAGAGCAACTAAAGGAATCCTTAGAACTACGCGATAAATACGAAAATAATCGCAAAGAAATCATTGCAAACATTTCACATGATTTAAAAACACCTATTACATCTATTCTAGGATATGTGGAGGGTCTTCAAGACGGGGTAGCGAATTCAGACGCTAAGCGAGAACAGTATCTTGATACGATTCGCTCTAAAGCCACATACATGGATCGGTTAATTGAGGAACTAGCCCTGTATTCCAAATTAGATGTGAATAAATTGCCCTTCCTTTTTGAGTCTGTGGATATTCAAGCTTTTATAAAAGATTACTTAGAGGAAATCAGTGAAGAAGTAATGGATAAGGATATCCAAATATCTTTTGATGCAATAAAAGGTCATGTTAATGTATTAATGGATAGAGACAAGATGATCCGAGTGATGGAAAACATTATTTTTAACAGTGTAAAGTTTATAAATAAAAAATCTGGGAAAATCACGATTTCAATAACAGAACAAGAAAAGATGATTAAAGTAAGTGTTAGTGATAATGGTCCAGGCGTTTCCCAAGATGAACTCATGTCTATTTTCAAGCGTTTTTATCGAACGGATCCAGCGCGCAGCACTGGTGGAAGCGGACTTGGTCTGGCGATTGCCTCACAAATCATTGAAGCACACGGCGGCGAAATATGGGCGGAAAATATGCCAAAGGAAGGCCTCCGCGTAAACTTCACACTTAAAAAATCAGAGGATGGAAACGATGACTAAAAAGATTTTGATTATTGAAGATGATCAAAGTATTGCCGAATTAGAACGAGATTATCTTGAAATTGAGGGCTTTCAAGTTGAGATTGCCACGGAAGGAAAAAGTGGTTTGGATGCTGCCTTACATCGTCATTTTGATTTAATTATTCTGGATTTAATGATTCCAAATATCAATGGCTTTGATATTTGTAAACGAGTGAGAGAAGTATCTAATATTCCAATCATTATGGTGACAGCCAAATTTGAAGACATCGACAAAGTACGCGGATTAGGTCTCGGTGCAGATGATTATGTTGTAAAGCCTTTTAGCCCACGGGAATTAGTCGCACGGGTAAAAGCCCACATTTCAAGGTACGAGCGCTTGATACAGATGGACACACCAAAAGATGAAATCCATATACGGGGGCTTCAAATCAATACGGCCTCAAGACAAGTATTTCTAGATGGAAAAGAAGTGTTGTTCACGACGAAGGAATTTGATTTGCTATCCTTTTTTGCTATACACCCTAACCAAGTCTTTTCAAAAGAAGAATTATTTGAAAAAATTTGGGGACTTGATTCAATGGGGGATAATGCGACCGTCACGGTCCATGTGAAAAAAATTCGGAAGAAAATTGAAAAGGATACATCTAAACCAGAATACATTCAAACAATGTGGGGATCTGGATATCGATTTAATGGATAAAACACTCATTTCTAAATGGGTGTTTTTTTGATCTGTATATAATTGTTTATACATTTTTTATATATGCTTCAGAGGGAGTTTAGATTTGCTTGTTATAGTGATAGCAATGGAACGGAGGTGAGAGATTGCAATTATCGATAACCGGGAAAAGATGGCTGCTTACGATACACCTAATCTTTTCAGCAATTATGCTTGGGAATATGGTGACTTTTCTTATTCTAAGCATTACGGCAGCTGGAACTGAGAATGAACAATTAGTTGGAAGCTGTTATCAAATCATGCATGTTTTATCGAAAACTTCCGTAAGAGCATCTACCATTGGAACATTTGTGACTGGAATTCTTCTATCCATTTGGACTAAATGGGGACTATTCAAATTCTATTGGATTATTGTAAAAGAAATTCTCACAGCACTCCTTCTAATTTTAAATCTTTGGGGTATGTATGCTTGGACAATGAAGGCCTTGGCTGGATTTGAAGCAAATATGAATCAATTGGATATGTATATGTTCCACATTGATCTATGGATTGGCATCGTTATTCAAATTCTTTCACTCCTCTTCATATTTGCAATATCGGTCTTCAAGCCATGGGGAAAGCGAAAAACAACATTAAAAAATTCATTGTAGAGGAGGCATTTTTGCTGTGGAAACAAAAAAAGGTAGGGTAATTCGGGGAATTTTTACTGCCCTTTCCGTGCTGTTCTTTATTGCAATCGTCTGTCAAGTCTTTATAGCGGGCGTTGCATTGTTTGCTGATTCTAGTCAGTGGGCTGTTCATAAATCGTTTGTTGTCTATTTTGAATTCATCCCAATCGTGATGTTGGTCCTTGCATTCTTTGGGGGAATTCCCAAAAAATTGCGTTGGCATAGTTTAGCTCTTTATTTGATGGTAGCACTGCAATATATGACTGTTGGATTGACGGGCAAATTTCCTTATATTTCAGCACTGCATCCTGTCATTGCCATGTTACTATTCTGGCTTTCTATCGTCGTGTTACGTTCAAGCTTAGCTTTAATGAAAACAAATAAAAGTAGGAGTTGATTTATATGCACCATTGGGGATATTTTCACCCATTTGCTTTTGTATTCTTTTTCATCCTAGTTGGGCTATTCATCATGGTATGGAGGGGAAGAGGGAGAAGATGTTATCACCATCAGAATGATGCTTTATCTATACTAGAAGCTCGTTTAGCAAAAGGGGAAATCAGTGCGGAAGAATTTAAGGAAATTAAAGAGACATTGAAAAGTTAATGCGGGAATAAAAACTATTATATGAAACAACAGCTCGTCCTTAGCTAAAATGGGACTGTCTCTTTACTTAAATAGAGACTGAAAGAGGGTAACTTGCATCCGAATTCTTGATCCAGTAAAATCTAGAAGAAATAACACTCCAATGCTCAGTCAAAGCTGTGGGAGGGTTATTTCTTTTAGTATAACTACACACATTCGGATACGATTGCAAACATGATCATCACATTGGTGCATCGTATAGAGTACCAATAGTGTGAGTCAATAAGCTTTTTTTAGGAAATGTTCTAGTAACAACATTTACTCAGCTTACATCTCTTTGTTTCCAAATCTTTTTGCATTTCTAGCCCGAGCCCGTTCAGCCTCAACCTCTCGATCACGTGAAGGGGCTGTCGTTTCAAGTGAGTTTAGTAAATTTTGTGTTATGATTGCTATTTCCTCAATAGCACGATTAAAAGCGTCCTTGTTTGCTTTCGATGGCTGATTAAAACCTGAAATCTTTCGTACATATTGAAGAGAGGCTGCATAAACTTCATCCTCGGTAGCTGGAGGGTCAAAATTAAATAGTGTTTTAATGTTGCGGCACATATGATTCTCCTCTTTCTCTTTGAAATTTTGTAAATTGTATCGTCTTTATACATAGAGTGGGTTCTTATAAAATCTATTGTAGCACTGCAACACAAATCTAATAATACGTTCCATAAAAAAAGTGACGGTATTCTTCAGCTGAAAAGTTTTAGCATAGAAACGACAAATAAATGCCTAATTAAACGTTTGGTTAAGAAAAAGATCCTCCTAATATTTGGCGCATACTACTAACCAAACGTTTGATTAAATACAGCTTGATCTAATCAAACGTTTGATTAAAACAAAGCAGGTGCCATAGCGCCTAATTTTTACCAAATCCACATTCTTATCAACTAATTAAACGTTTGATTAACCGAATAAGGAACAAATACCGATTTGGGAATAATAAAAGGAACAGCCCTTCACAAAGTACGGACTGTTCCTAATTTTATTTAAAAATTTCCTTTAGCTTATATATTCGAATAGGAATGTTATTAACTGAATTTTTCAAAATAAAGGTTCTGATTTTTCATTTCTAACAATAGATGGTCTCGTTAATGAAAAGAACGCACAAAATAGTGAGATAATGACAACGACACAACCTACCCACGCTGTACTTGTAACTGAACCTGTATGATTTAATACAACACCGCCAATTGCAGAGCCTAATGAAATGCCGATCTGCAATGCAGAGTTATTGAAGCTTTGCTGAATATCGGATGTGGCTGGATCCGTTTGAATCAAATAGCTTTGTTGCGGTGGGGATAGACTCCAACTTAATGCCCCCCAAACCATCATGATCGGAATGAATATGAAAAGTGAAAAAGTCGTGAAAGGCAATATGCCTAGTACGATAGCAAATGCACCAATTACAATGAGTATACTCTTAGGAGCTCCAATCCGATCCGAAAGAATTCCGCCGAAAGCTCCACCACTTATGGCAGCAATACCAAATACAAAATAGCAAATACTAATCCAATAAGAATTTAAATGAAGATTTGTTTCTAAAAATGGTGTGAAATAGGCATACAATGTATAATGACCTGCTAGCATAAACAATGTTGCAAGATGGGCACTACTGATTTTTGCGCTACCCACAGCTTTTAATTGTTGTGAAAGTGGAATCGTTTTTTCACCCGGGATACGCTCTAAGAATATTGAAATAAGCACCATTGATATGAGTGCAAACAAAGCGATTCCAAGGAATATTACACGCCATCCAAATGCGTTAGAAATTAAGATTCCTAATGGAACACCTAATACAAGCGCTGAACTAATTCCCATATAAATAAGTCCTACTGCTTTTGCTTGATGAGAAGGGGCTGCAATTTTAGCTGCGATCGTTAAGGATAGCACAACGATCAGTGCCGTACTCATTGCAGTTAGGATTCTTGCGCTCATCATAAAAGTAAAACTCTGACTGAAGTATGTCATGATATTACCAAGAATGAAAACTAAAAGTGAAGCAAGGTATAATTTCTTGCGTTCAATTTTGCTTGTTAGAATGAGTAAAACAGGTCCAGCAATGGCATAAATAAGGGCGAACACCGTAATAAGTTGACCGGCAGTTCCTAATGATATGTTAAAATCGTCGGCGATTGTAGGTAATATTCCACCTATGATCAATTCAACCAATCCAGCCGCGATTGTAGATAATGCTAGTATAAAAACCTTCAAATTCATGATGTATATCTCATCCTTTCTATAAAAAAAGAATAGGCCTTAAGCATCTTTAGAAAATAAAAAATCCTGACTACAAAAAATGAATGATCACTTTCTGTAGTCAGGATTTTTAAGGTTCCTGGTAGATACCCTCGAGCCATATTCTAGAGGTTATACAGGTAATATATATAGTTTTAGTGCGTTCTAAAAGAAAGTTAAAAATAATTAACTATTACATACTATTATTTTTTACTCTATTATTCAAGTGGAGACATTTGGAAAAATACTAGATATGGGTAAAAAAGTAAAGAGTGCTCTCCTAGATTTTAGAGGAGATTTTTGTATACAAGAAGAATGATATTAGGAAATAAATTGGTTGAGGTGGTTTTTATTGTGGATTTAATTTTATTAGTTCTAGTTTTAATGATCGCAATAACTTGTTTTTCGCTCGAATTAAAAATGAAAAAAGCAAATGAACAAAGAAAAGAAAGTCATTGAGTTATTAAAGCAGTTGAATCAGAGGAATTGAAAATTTGACCATAAAACTGAAGAGGTGTATCAATATGAATTTTAATATCGATGAAGCGGTCGAAGTTTTAGAACGCACACCCAAAACATTGGAATATTTTTTATCAGGTTTATCCGATGGATGGCTACATTGCAACGAAGGTGAAGGAACGTGGAACGCAACAGAAATCATTGAACATCTCATTGAAGGAGAGAAAAATAATTGGATTCCAAGGCTGAAGTTGATGCTTCAGGAAGGTGAAAGTAAGCCATTTCCACCTTTTGATCGTTTTTCACATTTACAGGCTATCGGGGAACAATCGATTGAGGAAAAATTGCATGAGTTTAAAACGATAAGGGAACAAAATATAGAAACATTAAAAGCTCTTATTGAACCGGAATTACATTTAGAAATAACGGGCTTACACCCTGAATTTGGAGTTGTAAAGGTAAGAGAATTAATCTCAACTTGGGCTGCTCATGACTTGACGCATATTGCCCAAATTGTAAGAGTAATGGCGAAGAGATACAAAGAAGATGTTGGACCTTGGGCAGAGTATTTAAGTATTTTGAAAAAGTAAAGAGCGCATAATACGCGCTCTTTTAATAATTAGAATTCTTCATAAGTAGCTGGATCTTGGCTATTCAATCTTCCATCAGGACGAGATAACTCTGCCATCATATTCATTTCATTCTCATCCAACGAAAAATCAAAGATTGATAGATTTTCCAGCTGGCGAGAAGGAGATGCTGATTTAGGGATAGATACTGCACCAAGTTGATAATGCCAGCGCAAAATAACCTGAGAAACTGATTTGTTGTGACGTTCAGCTATTTTTTTGATCGTTTCATTATCCTGAATGGCATTTGCCCGCGCTAATGGACTCCATGATTCTGTTACTATATTATTCTCTTCGTGCCATTTTCTTTGTTGTTCTTGGTTGAAAAATGGGTGTAGTTCAATCTGGTTCACACTTGGCATAACGCCGGTTTCCTTTTCCAAACGCTCAAGATGTTCGGGTAAGAAATTAGAAACGCCGATTGAGCGAATAAGACCCCATTTTTGAGCATCTATTAAGGCTTGCCAAGCTTCTACATACAAATCTTTTTTTGGATTTGGCCAGTGAATGAGATATAAATCATAATAATCTAGGTTTGCCCGATATAACGATTCTTGGATAGCTAAAACAGCTTTTTCATAAGAATGATAGCGTCCAGGCAGCTTGGAAGTAATGATTAATTGATCCCTTGGAGTGGAGCTTCTTCGAATCGCTTGACCGACAGTTCCTTCGTTTTCATAGTTGTAAGCAGAATCAATCAAGCGGTACCCAATATCAATTGCATGTTTAATTGAATTTACTCCAGCATTTCCTCTTAGACTATATGTACCTAAACCTACTACTGGTAAAGAAAAGCCATCATTAAGAGTAATCTCAGGAATGGAAATACTCATCTCAATCGCTCCTTTCTATATTAAATATAAGGTTACCATATTTAGGAATGCACTTCATTTTCTACGATTTATCAAAAACTCAATTCTTTGACAATGTTTTCAGTAAGCGCCTACAATGAGAGCAAAAAGAATTCGTAGGTTGTATTTTATGAAAAATAAGTCCAAACAAATAATTATTACCCTTATCGCCGCAATAATTGGCGGTGTACTATTTAGTATCCTCCATATACCAGTCCCATGGCTACTTGGCCCAATGATTACAGTATTAATCGGTACGAATGTAATGAAACTCCACTTTGCTTGGCCAAGATCGATTCGAAATACTGGAATGATCATTGTAGGGTATACGATTGGATTATCGATGACACCCTCGGCCTTGCATGAAATGGTATTGCAATTGCCATACATGTTTATGATGACTGTATTTTTATTATTATTTTGTGCTGGAATTGCATTTGTTGTGTCTAAGTTATCAGATAGTGATTACAGGACGTTGTTATTGGCCAGTATTCCGGGAGGACTTTCACAAATCATTATGTTGGCTGAAGAAACGAAAGGTATAAACCTAGCCATTGTTACAATTACTCAAGTTACCCGCTTAATTATCATTATTATCGTTATGCCGTTACTTGTTTTGATTCCAATGTTTGCGGATTCCGGTCATGCTGCAACTAATTCTGTCATTCCGGCTTTATCCACTGCAAGCTGGAATCATTTGTTTCCTAATATCTTTCTTTTTGCAGTAATATGTATCCTTTTTGCTCTTTTAGGTGCGAAAATTAGATTTCCGACTGCTTATTTAATTGGCCCAGCTATTGGAACAGCGATTTTACAGGCGTATGTTTTAAACGGACCGCAATTGCCGCCTACCGTAATTAATGCAGCCCAACTAATGCTAGGTACATATGTTGGTTTAATGCTTAAGCCCAATCAGATTTCAAATAAAATAAAGACATTTAGCCTCGCAATTGGAAGTGGATTTATGCTCGTTTTCGGGGCAATTGGCTTGAGCATGTTGCTTACAAAACTACAATCCATCTCAAATGCAACAGCATTATTAAGCTTGGCACCTGGAGGAATGGATCAGATGGGAATAATCGCACATGCCATTAATGCAGATTTATCCTTTGTATCCGGTTACCAGCTATTTCGCACCTTCTTTATTTTTTTCGCCATTCCGCCATTAATTAGGTTAATATTTAATTTAGCGGATAAACGATCGATTAGACGAAAAAGTGAGTTGCAATGAACGAAATCCCTATGGATGTTCGCTAGCGAATTACTGATAAGAAGGCTATTTGAGGTGATGAAAATTGGTAAATCGTGCAATGAATATAATTGTTGTCGACTATGATGAAAATTGGCCCAAATTATTTAAAAAAGAAGCAGGCAAGATTCGCGAAGTTCTAAAATACGAACTAGTAGACATTTATCATATTGGGAGTACAGCTGTTCCTAATTTAATGGCAAAGCCTATTATTGATATGATGCCAATTGTTAAAAATATAGAAGTTGTGGATCAATTTAATAGTAAAATGCGGGAGATTGGATATGAGCCGCTTGGTGAATTTGGAATGAAAGGAAGAAGATATTTTCGAAAAGGAGGAGAAAATAGAACACATCAAGTACATATTTTTCAATGGAACAACACATTAGAAGTTAAACGTCATTTAGCAGTACGGGATTATTTAAGATCACATATTCATGAAGCTACAGCCTATGGAAAATTAAAGGAGCAACTGGCTAAAGAGTTTCCAAAGGATATAGAAGGATACAGTATTGGTAAAGAGGAATTCGTTAGAGGTCTTGAACAAAGAGCTCTGGAGTGGTTAGAAGAAAAAGGGCTATAAAGGTTCATTAATATGATATTAATCAGTTTTCGATCTCAGATTAAATAAAATAGCTGCCGATTTTGATCGACAGCTTAAGTTTGTTATTCATATAAATAGTTAATTTAGAGAACCTTTTGTACAAATTGATGATATTTTTCCGCATCGGCTTTTTTACATTCCACAACCAGCTTTGTTCCGTCTTCTTCATAATCGGTTGATATTATCTGACTATGTTCATTAAAGTAAGAAATCACTGTACCGTCTGTGTAAGGGATGAGCAATTCGCATGAAACATAGTCATTAAAAATGTGATGACCAATTAGATGTAAACATTCTTCAACACCTTTGCCAGTTTTTGCTGACATGTAAACGCTATTGTCATGTGCTGGGAAAGGCCCCTCCACAAGGTCTGATTTATTATAGGCGTATATCGTAGGAATATTTTCAACACCTATTTCCTTCAATACTTTATTTGTTAGCTGTTTTTGTTCTTCGTGATGAGGATTTGAGTAATCAACGACATGAACAAGTAAATCAGCTTCCGTTACCTCTTCAAGCGTTGAGCGGAAAGCTTTTACGAGATGGTGCGGTAGTTTTTTAATAAAACCAACGGTATCTGATAATAGAAATTCCTTGTTATTTGCCAAAGTAATGTTTCTAACTGACGTTTCCAATGTCGCAAATAACATATTCTTTTCAAAAACGTATTTTTCCAAACCGATATGATTTAGCATGGCATTCATGAGTGTTGATTTGCCTGCGTTCGTATAACCAACTAAAGAAACGACTGGCATTTCATTTTTACTGCGCTGTTTTCTTTGAATTTTTCTTCTAGCTACTAATTGTTCTAGTTCTTTTGATAAGGCAGCAATCTTGATTTCAATTTTCCGACGATCGAGTTCCAGCTTCGTTTCTCCGGAACCTCTATTTTTTAACCCAGAACCTCCACCTTGTCGCCCTAATGACTCACGGCTTCCTATTAGTCTTGGAAGCATATAGTTCAATCTGGCGATTTCGACTTGGAGCTGGGCCTCCTTCGTTCTAGCTCTATTTGCAAAAATTTCTAATATGAGCATCGTACGATCGATGACTTCACACTCCAACTTAGCTTCCAAATTGCGAATCTGAGAAGGGGAGAGCTCATCATCAAAAATAACGATATTTGCTTCTTTTTCCGCAATCAGTGCAAGCAATTCTTCGACTTTTCCACTTCCTATATAATACGTTTTATCAAAGTGATGTAGATTTTGAGTAATTTCACCAAGCACAAGAACATCACAAGCTTCTGCTAAATTGCATAATTCCTCCATAGAATGTGCAAAACTTTCAGGCGTGCTATTTCGATTGACACCAACACCAATTGCTTTTCTTTCCATATGGAATCCCTCCGATTTTTTAAAATAAAAAAACACAGGTGCTCAGCCTGTGCATGGATGAAGGGATATGGAGGCGACAAAAAACCATCTTGAAATGGAAAATGAATGGGCTACTTTACAATCCCCAATATTATCGGACGCAAAAAAGGGGAGAATTGTCCCTCCCCTGCATCTTTTATTTGCATTATAAAAATGAGGTTCCCTAAGTAGGCAGACCAATCCCGTTACCCTGCACAGACAGCAGAGCTTTGAACATATTTAATTATCTGTTCAAATTTTGGAATCGAAGTCTGATAGTTGCCACTTGGAAACCCTCCGTTCATTAAAAGTTGAGTTCATCTTAACATGCGAGTAGAGAAAGAGCAATGTGAAAAAGTAAAATAATTACATTTTCCTATTAGACTGACGTTAGTTGAAAGTTTCGTAAAAATAAAAAGATAAAACAAAAATACCCTTTGAAATTTCGAAAAATTAAAAAAGAGAGTAAGTTAATATGATAATATTAATGATATAAAAGGGGGATGGAATATTATGGTAGACAAATATTTAGCATTATATATATCCATTGGTGGAATTGCAGGTCTTTTTTTCGGAGGGATGTGGGAAGGAATCGGTGCAATGGTATTAATATATATTGCTCAGAGATTAGAGTACATTACACGAATCTTTGAAGAAAGAAATAATTGAGAAAAGAATTTTCATAGTATCAAATATGTGAAAAGGGAGGTAGGAAAGTGGACAGAAAAATAAGTCTTATTCTTGGATCGATATTCATTTTAACTAGCGGGCTACTTTATTCAATTGAACGCATAATTTCGATTATTCATTGGACCGCGCTAACACAGACAGGAGAGTATCCAACTACACCACCGTCCCCAAATCTAGTAGATAACCTTTTTGTACTGTTTTTTCTAGTTGTTGGAATCATCTTTTTTATCATGGCATTTAAAAAAGAAATATGGAGAATATTAACGTCAGAAAAAAATATTTGAGGACTGCCCCTTACGAACAGTCCTAATTATTATATTGCAAATTCCGTGTCTTTTTCCCATAAGCAAAATAATACATCGGATAACAAAGCAGAATAACGATCACCATCGAAAAGAAAATGGCACGGTAACCTGAATAAGGTTCGATAAACCCTAAAATATAGGGTCCTAAACCTAGACCTAGATCATACAAAATAAAATAAGTGGATGTGGCTAAGCCGAAACGATGTGGCTCGGTAACCTTAATGGCGATTGCTTGTGCGATCGAGTTAAAATTACCATACCCTAAACCAATGAATGCACTCGCCAACAAAAGCATCCAGCCTGCCGAAGCTTCGCTAAACAGGAACATTCCAACAGCGAAGATTGCGAAACATGGGTAAACAATAATATTAGCTCCACGTGTATCCATTAATTTGCCGGTTATCGGACGGGTGAAAATGATGACAACCGCATAGACTAAGAAGAAATAACTTGCTGCTGTTACTAAATGAATTTCTTCTGCATAAAAAGATAAGAATGACATGACACCGGAATAGCTAAAGCCGATAACAAGCGCAACTAATGAAATGGGTGCCGCTTTTGGTTCGATAAAACGTGTAAGAATAGGTCCCTTTTCCACAATCCTTTTTTCCTTTGACGTCTCTGCAATCTTAATTTTCACTAGTGCTAAAAAGATCATGCTCCCAATTGAAAAGATGACGTTAATCAAATACATAATCATAAAACCGTTATCCAATTTCATAAGTAAAATTCCGAAAAACGGACCGATCGCGGTGGCTAAAATTGTACTTAGACTATAATAACCAATCCCTTCACCCCTACGTTCTGATGGTAAAACTTGAGCGATAATGGTACCAGCCGCTGTTCCCATGAGACCAAAGGCAATACCGTGGAATAAGCGGTTAAGGAGTAATGTTGTCGTATTGAAAATGCCAAAATAAAAAATCGAGGCGACTGTCAGCAAAATTAAACCAGTCCAAAATACCTTTTTTGTCCCGATTTCACTAATATAGCGACCTGCACCAAGTCGTCCGAGAAGCGAACCAATAATAAAAATACTGGATACAAGACCAGCTGTACTCGTCGATACATGAAACTCATTTTTAGCGTAAGTCGCGATCGTCACCATTAACAGGTAGAACATTAATGTGGCTAAAAAGTTGATCGTTGAAACAGCAATAAATTCCTTTGTCCATAATTTTTCTGAATTCAAATTAATCCTCTTTTCTTTACGTTGCTCGTTAATTGTTCTAAAACTTCGTTCACAACTTTAATCTGTTGTTCAGATACTCCTTCCAATAATTTCGATTGATACAAATCAACCGAGGCTTTACATTCTCTATATTTCAATTGTCCAGATTCCGTAATATGCATCACTTTTTGCCGTTTATCTTTTCCAGGACGAACCTCAATAAGGTCCAGTTCAATAAGCTTTTGAGCGACAGGAGTAACAGAAGGTTTTTCTACCTGCCAATACTCGGCAATTTCAGAAAATGTAGTAGGTCCATCTTCTTGTAAATAACGAAGCAAGCCCCATTGCAATTCGGTTAGCTCGTGCGGCTCAAGTACTTTCAGTATCTGTTGCGTATAAGGTTTATACAATAATTTGATTTTGGAAAAAACAGAGTACAAGGAAATCCTCCTTAAATAATAGTTAGTTAACCTAACTAATTTTAATATATGCTACTTTATTTGTAAATGGAATATTTTAAAAGGAATTGAGCGACATTTGTAGAATTTACATTTTGTACTAGAAAAATGTTGATAAGGGTGTGTAACAATTGAGTCTAGGGAAAATTAAAGGTTCATCCATTGTATTTTTAGTAAAGAATTTAAAAAAGTCCTCTCAATTTTATAGAGATTTGGGATTTTATTATGAGGAAATCGGAATAGGTGACATCAAACATATCCATGTAACAAGAGATCAACTTACTTTCATTTTACACGAGGCAAGCAGCCCAGAAGACGTTCGTCCTTTTTCGTCACTTGAAGGTGGACCACAATGGGATGCCTTTGCTTATTCGGATGAAGTAGATGTATTGTTTGAAGAATTTAAAACAAAAGGCGCAGAAATTGCATACGGTTTAAATCAAGATCCTATATGGAATGAATTTGCGATAAGAGATATAGATGGATATGTTGTTGCATTTGGCGGGGGATTGAGTAAGCAATAAAATAACGAGCTTTGAAATGGTGTTTCTGAAATATTCGGAAATGCCTTTTTGCTTTGCTGGCAATTTTTAAGTAAATGTTGGGGGATTTGATTTTAATGAGAAAAACTTTGATACTTCCCTGGACTGAGGATTGGGCAAGTTTATATATAAGTGAGGAAAGAATATTAAAAGAAATATTTAATGATAAAATTGTTGGTATATTTCATATCGGCAGCACGTCAATATCAGCAATTGGTTTTGCCAAACCAATTATAGACATTTTAATCGTTGTTAAAGATATTGAAATAGTGGATTCATTCAATGCAAAATTACGGGAAATAGGTTATGAGCCTAGAGGGGAAAATGGTATAAAAGGAAGGAAATACTTTCCAAAAGGGAGAGAAAAAAGAACTCATCATGTACATATCTATCAAGTTGGTCATGTAAATATAAAAAAACATTTAGATTTTAAAGCTTACTTAATGGCACACCCAGAGGAAGCAGCAAGCTATGGGGATTTAAAAAGACGACTAGCAAAGAAGTTTCCTGACGATCATTACAAGTATCAGGAGGAAAAACAAGTATTTGTTGATGAATTGGTCAAAAAAGCTAGTGAATGGTCTTTAAAGAGTAAGGAGGGTTAGCATGGAAAAACACCATAATGAACTACTTGAGTCAATCATTGATGTAATTAAAACTAAATATCCCAATGATATTAGCATACTGTTTATCTATGGATCAGTTGTTAATGGTACTGCAAATGAAAATTCCGATTTAGATATGATCTTTGTTCCAAAAACTGAGCGGGGCTGGAATCTTGCAACAACATTCATTCTCAATGGCAGTGGTAATGATCTTTGGGGTGTAAATTGGGATCGACTTGAAAGTTTTGCAAACTTCGATGATATGAGAGTGTCAATACTCGCAAATTCACGCCTAGTTTACTATGCATCAGAAGAAGACCGAGAGCGTTATGAAAAACTAAAAAGACAAATCGCAATGATTCAAAAGGGATCTCTCACACCCGAACTTATTGAAAAAGCTAATCAACACCTTTCAAGGGCTAAGCAATATTATGCTGAGCTATGTTTTGATAAGAATCTTTCGGCGGCTGGGGATATCATTCTTGAAATTAGTGATACACTGTGTCTTTTGAACAATACCTTTCTACACTTTGGTGAAAAACATTTGAGTAGAGAACTTTCTATGCTAAATCGATTACCTGAAGGATTCAATGAAATCTTACACGAAGTAACTGCTGCAAAGAATCACGAACAAATTCAAAAAGCTTGCTCCTATCTAATAAATTGCGTGGACGCTATTTTCAAAACAATAAAAAGTGAGCATTTACCAACTATATCAATGTCACATTTTAGAGGGCTTTACGAGGAGATATCTTCTCTTTGGAATAAAATTCGCTATTCTTGTGAAAAAGGAGATGCTTTTAGTGCTTTTTTAGCGGCAACTAATCTTCAATCTGAACTTGATTATGTCCAAGAACAAACTAGAATTCATAACCCTGATTTGAATTTTATCCAACATTACGATCCAGATAATCTTTCTAGTTTCGTACTGGCAGCGAACAAAGCTGAAGAAACATTTGTAAGGTTATTGAAAGAAAGCAATGTTCCAATTGACAGCTTTAATAATGTTGGAGATTTTAAGAATATGCTGATGAATCTAGGGACTGCGTGTAGCTCATCTGGATAGGATCTGAGTTATGTAAATATCATTTATTGTATTGTTATACGAGGAGGAGCATCTTGAAAGCAGTATTTTTTTCAATAGCAATTATATTATGCCCGTTATTATTAGTGGGGTGTTCTACGGAAACAATGGTTCTTTTAGACGAAGAAATATCAAAAGTGAATATTTCAAAATCTAAAGGATTTGGAGAAATGAATGAGGATATCATTTTAACTTTTAACGATACTAAGTCCTTAGAGACTTTTGAAAAAGCAATTACAACTGCAGTTAAGCAGTCAGGGAAGGTAAACGTGTCGGATCCTGAGTACGATATTATGGTGGCATATAAGTCAGAAAAAGGAGCGTTGCCGACTCATGCCCTGCATTTATGGTTAGGAATGGAAAACGAAAAGAGTATTTTTACGTATATGATGGATGAAACGGCATATTATACTTCCCCAGAAATGACAAATAAATTAAGAAAATTGATTCTCTCTGATGAAAATAGTTAAAGTTAACTAACAAAGAACGGCTCAATAGGATTGGAAATAATGGTTTCCGATTTCGATTATCCCACTTGGAATTTATATCTGGACGATGAGGTTAGGTTAAATAAAGAAGTGTTTAATGATTGGCTGATGCCTGTCTTGTCAAAACTTAACGAAAATACTTATAACCTTAAATAAATGGGTTAATGATGAAAGTATTGTGCGAGGTGTTAACATGAATGCGAAAAAACTTGCTGGTGAAAAGGCAGTTGAATTTATCAAAGATGGCATGATCGTAGGATTAGGAACTGGTTCTACTGTTCATTGGTCTATTTTAAAGCTAGGTGAACTTGTGAAACAGAGTCTCACTATTAAAGGAGTTCCTACTTCCAAACAAACCGAACAGCTTGCCAAAGAATTAGGAATCCCATTAGTGAATATGTCTTCAATCGAGCAAATAGATATTACAATAGATGGAGCAGATGAAGCCAATCCGGAATTTGAGCTCATAAAAGGTGGCGGAGGGGCACTGCTCCGTGAAAAAATGGTGGCATCCATTTCAAAACGAATGATTGTTGTGATGGACGAGACGAAATATGTAGCGCATTTAGGGAAATTTCCGTTACCTGTTGAGATCACACAATTTGGCTGGGAAATGACAAGCAAGCAGGTTAGTACATTAGGTTGCGAACCAAAATTGCGAGTTGAAAATAATCTCTCTTTTATTACAGATAATGGGAATTATATTTTGGATTGCCATTTTGGTGAAATTCTTGATGCCAAGAGACTAAATGAAGAATTAAACATGATTCCAGGTGTGGTGGAGAATGGACTTTTTGTTAATATAGCCGATACGATGGTCATTGGAAACAGTGACGGACATGTTGAAATTATACATAAATAGGTTGTCCACTGCTAGGAGGTATGGGATGAAGGAGTATGAAGTTAGAAGGATAAATAATTTAATGGATGAAAATATATACCCGTTAGTCGAAGAAAGCCGTAAATCCGGTTTTCGGTTCCTCCAAAAATTAGTGAATGATTATAAAGAGGGGTCCAATACTTTCAACAAACCTGGTGAAGCTTTAAATGGTGTATATGGTCTGGATGGCGCACTGGTCGCTGTTGGGGGAATTAACATTAATCCTTTTTCCGACGATGTACGTATTGGTCGAGTAAGAAGATTTTATGTGGCCAATGATTATCGAAGACATGGGATAGGGACGCTCTTATTAGAAACGTTAATTTCAGAAGCCAAGAACCAATTTCAAATACTGGTGTTAAACAGCACACCACAAGCTGATGTGTTTTACACTTCATTTGGCTTTATAAAAAGCGATAAATACCCTAATTCAACTCATTACCTCACACTTAAAACATACTCATAAAGGGAATTTTTGTAATTAAAAGGAAAAAACCTTTGAAAGGGCATCCTATCTATGTTAGATTAAAAGTACTTTGATGAACGGAGGGTTGTTGAAAAATGGGTATTGTATGGATAAGATTGCGTTTTTCAACTTTATGCGGCTAATTGAATAGTGCATAAAGTCTCTGCCTGTAAGCAGAGTAAACGGGATCCGTCTGCCCTTTTTTAATAATCTTCATTAAAAAATATATTAATATACGTAGCTGTGAAGAAAGGTGGATTGTTCTGCCTTTCTTTTTATTGTGGAAATTTTTACCTATCCATTAATTGGAGTGGATTATTTGGGATATGGTTCTAGGCTTCAACTTTTTTTATAAAAGGCGAGGCTTCTTTCCTTTACTCTAAATCGCAGGCAGAAGACTGCGATTTTTTATATTGGAGGGAAAATCATATGGCGAAAAGAACACATAAGTACAGTAACAAAAAATTAAGTCGAGGAGAGCCTCCCAATTTTTCTGGGCAGCACTTAATGCACAATAAAAAGCTACTTCATGAAATCGTGGATCGAGCGAACTTAAGCAAAAAAGATACAGTTCTAGAATTAGGAGCGGGAAACGGTGCTTTGACGACAGTCCTAAACGAACGAGCAGGAAAGGTATTGGCGGTGGAATATGATTCCAAGTTCGTCGAAATTCTAAAGAGGAAAGCAGGACAATATCAAAATACGAAAATCATTCAACAAGACATCATGAAAATCCATTTGCCTAGAGAAAAATTTATTGTCGTATCAAATATTCCTTATTCTATCACGACACCTATAATGAAGATGCTTTTAAATAATCCATCGAATGGTTTGCAAAGAGGGGTCATTGTGATGGAAAAAGGGGCAGCTAGACGATTTACGTCAAAGTTCGTGAAGAATCCTTATGTTTTAGTGTGGAGAATGTGGTTTGATCTTCTCTATGTTAAAGAAATTTCTAGAGAATATTTTTCTCCTCCACCAAGGGTCGATTCTGCCATACTTGTAATTAAGAGAAAGGTAAAGCCGATTGTTTCTTACAAATATTACGCAACCTTCCATGGACTTGCAGAATATGCCCTAAAAAAGCCAAATACACCAATCGATAACGCGTTAAAAGGTATATTTACCTCACCTCAAATGAAGAAATTAAAAAGAAGCTTGTCCATTAAGAATGAAACACCCATTGGTTGTCTTACTGAATCTCAATGGGGAATTATTTTTGATACAATGACCAAGTATGTGCAACAACATCTTTGGCCAAGACTAAAAAAGAAAAAACAACAATAATACTTGTGATAAGAGCATGTTCTAACCATGCTCTTATCTTCTTATAGGTTTTATAATTGGGTGTTTAAAATTATGAAAAAAGAAATTGCGTAAGAAAAAGATATCGGATAATGTTAGAGATGATATAAGTCAAAGAGGTTGAAATTATATGAAACTCAAGCAGAATCGATTAGGGATTATCATTATCCTTTTCTTAATAGTAGTTGTTAGTTTTATGCTTTTTTATCCCAAAAGTGATAAAGATCCTATCGGTAATAAACCCATAAATGAATTCAACGAGAAGGAAGTTAATCAGAAATTACCGCTAACTTTAACAGTAAATGAAGATGACATAAAGCCCGAAACTATTGCTTATCGTTTGTGGTTTGAATTAATGCAATCATTTAAAGATGACGGGTTGATTAAGAATGCATATTTTAAAAGATTTCATTTGTTAGAGGGAGACGAAGGTGAGTTCGTCGTGGCGGTTGTCTATCAAGTTGAGTTAGGAGAAGGTACGAAAGCTAGTTTTGGTGAAATAATGGAAGATGGATTAGTCGACAACATCGTCTGGAAATTGAGGATACGGAAGGATGAGGAGTTAACATACACGTTAGAAAGCTTTGAGAATTCAAATGACAGTATGATTGGTCTCCCACCTGTACAAGATGAGGAAAGTTATCAAAAGGAAGCTGGAATAGTATCAAATGACGACTTTCGGTACGAAATCTCGAATGAGATTTTAAAAATAACATACGATAACGGAAAAAATTGGGCAGTAGTACCAGTTTCGACAGATGAATTATTTGGTGGAGATTATAGCGGCTCAAAAAATGATCTAATAGAGGGTAGTTATATCATTAATCCCACCAAAACCGCGTTTGTTCTATTTTCAAATCAAAAACTATATTTGTTAATGACAACAGATCAAGGAAAAACTTGGGATAAAGTATTAATAAAAGATCAATTGCCGCATGTCCGCCAAAGATTTATAGGGTTTACATCAGAGAAGGATGGGTATCTCATTTTTACTTGTGACCGGACAATGTCCAGTGAGTCAAACTTCGTTTTGAAAACATATGATGGGGGCAAAACATGGAAATCTTCTGGATCAGTGGAGGAGATAACTTCATTAGTGACAAGTGGCAGCTTTATTAATGACAAGCTCGGCTTTATCTCTTTTGGTTCCTATAACACAATGGATAACCCACCTAGACCTTGGCTTTTCCGCACAGATGATGGAGGAAGTAATTGGAATGAAGTGGCTATTCCAATCCCAGATGAGTATAAAGGAATATTTATAGTAGCAGAAGCTCCTGTTTTTAAAGATGGTCAGGGAATCTTATTAGTAAATCAAGGACCTAATGGAGATTATATTGGTGGTAAAGTTTTAGCGAAGTTTATATCTGAAGATGAAGGAAAGACGTGGGTTTTCTCTAGTTTGGTCGATCCGGATAATGTGTTAGATTGAGGAGGGAATTATTTATGAGTTACAAAAACACGCTCATTACGATTTCAGAAGATTCAAAGGTTACATCTGCAAAGGTACCTGTCGCTAAAAACGATAAACCTACGATTGCTTCATTAGAGTATGATTTAATTATGAATAATCCCTACACATATACACAAGACGACGTACAGTTTAAAACGTACTTGATTAAGAATCAAATTGAGGCAGTAAATGTAGATGAGCTACGTGAGCAATTTTTCTCAAAACCAAAGGCGTGCTTCAGAGCTTCTCCTTTAGTAAAAAATTATGGTTGGGGAATCCATTATGATAATGAAGGGAAAGTGGCCATATATGATGCTGAAAGTGAAATCTATCAACAATTGCTTGATCGCGATGATTTAACGAAGGTAAAAGGAATGCGTTCGAAGAGAAAATAAACGATGAAAGATCCCCTAGTTAATGATGATTAGGGGATCTTTATTTTATAGACAAATTCAGCATTCTTATCCTGGTAAATCCACCGCCACTATTTTTCCTATCCAAAATTATAATCAAATAAGGAGGACGAGTGATTGTCATAATTGCTCGCCTTATTTTTATTCAACTGGACTGCTTAAATGTTCATGAATCAGTTCCCATTTATGACCTACAAAAGTAAACACATTCGTCGCTCTTCCACTGCCCGATACAAATTTTCCTTCGTAGTACCCCTCGTAATGGTATGTATAAATACAGGCAGCAGATGTGTCACTCTCTGAAATCCACTGCACATCCTTTGCGGAGTATACTTCATTTTTAATCGTGTCCCACGCATTGTTAAAGTAACATTCTATTTCTTCCAATGATGTACACGACCTATCCGTAAACCAATAAACAGCATTTGGATGCAATAAATCTTTTACATTATTAAAATCGTGTGAATTTGTTGCATCAATATATGCTTGCAAAGCCTCTTTATAATTAATTTTCAACACCTCCAGTAAGTACCTGACGATATCATATCAAAAGCAGGGGATATCAAGAAATATACAATGGTTCTTGTTATTTAAAAATTCATAGCATAAAATACATCGTAATATATACTGAGCGATGAAGAAGAGTAATCTATATAAACGCTGTAGAGAACCGACCATTTTTAAAAGAAATAAAGAATAGGGTAGGATTGTATTAAAATTATTATGATTCTTCGTTATGAAGGATCATTTTTTTCTATTTGGAGCAAAAAAAGTTACAGCAGGTTTTTTTATTGAAATGCAGAATATGTGAAGATACAACCCGCTGAGTTTGGAGTGATATAGTATGGCTGTGATTGAATCAGAAGAAACAATGATACTAAACGATATCCTTACAACATGTAAAAAATTATTTGGTTTTCAAGTATTTGAAGTTGTATCAATAAAAAGGGGATGGCTTAATTTAAAGTGGAAAATAAAGACGTCAGAAGGTGTTTTTTTAGTAAAACAATATAATAAAGATAGATTTAAGCATTATAATCTCGAAGAATTATTACTAGCATTCTCACAGCAAGAAAGACTACATAAGCAAGGCTTTCCATGTCCAGGGCTGCTTTCTTATCAAGGTAATGTCATGTTAGAAACAGATCACGGTGAACTTTTTATCGTCATGGAGTTTTGTCATGGTCAAGTGATTCTTCCAGGAAAGCTGAATACCAATCAAATGTATGATTTAGGTCGATTCACGGGCCTGATGCATCGAGTATTAAACGACGGCACGCTTCCAAAAAAGAAAGTAACTAAATTCATCCCTCCGAGTCGAGATGAGCGAATGGAATATTGGAATTTAGTTTTGAAAATGGTTGACCATCCTTCTCTGGAACATTTAATACCTATAATAGAAAGGCAATATCAACTAACAAAAGAACTTTCTATCTATGAATTTGATTCAATTGAAGAAGGCTGGGCTCATAGAGATTTATGGGTAGATAATCTACTATTTGAAAAAAATCATTTAAGTGCAGTACTAGATTTTGACAGATTAAATTATGATCACCCCCTTCTAGATATTGCAAGAGCAATAGTATCTTGTGCCATTGACGAGAATTCCCTAAAGGTTGAGTTAGTTTCAAAGTTTACAGATGGTTATCGAGAACATAATGCAGTAGATTCCCATTCACTTATAAGCTCATTAAAGTTTTTGTGGTATTTGGAAAGTACTTGGTGGCTTAAAAGCGATATGGAACAACTTACTGGCCCGCCTATCCGTTTTAAACAGGAAATGCTTTGGCTTTCTAAAAATTATAATGAGTTGGATTCATTGCTAGGAGGACTTTAAGGTTCAGTAGTTTATGACGCATAACATCAATTAATGCTAAAGGTGAATTATTATTAAAAAAATCAAGATTGGAGAAGTAAATTATGAACGCTCTATCTACTAATAAACAAAGCTGGGATGAAGCAGCAGAACGCTTTTTTGGCAGGAATCCACTTCCTGAATATGGACCAATGGCACCAAGTGAAGATGACCTACATTTATTTGGAGATGTTACGAATTTAAAAGTTTTAGATATTGGTTGTGGCAGTGGACATTCGTTGCAATATATGAGGGAAAGAAAAGCAGCGGAATTATGTGGATTGGATTTATCAAGTAAACAAATAGAACAAGCGACTACATTACTTGAAGATAGTGCGCAACCCGTTAGATTGTTTGAGTCGCCAATGGAGGTTAATCCTGGCGTTCCACTTGATTATTTCGATATTGTATATTCCATTTATGCAATAGGTTGGACAACGAATCTTCCAAAAACATTGGAGAATATTAATAGCTATTTAAAACAAGGTGGAATTTTCGTGTTCAGTTGGGAACATCCTTTATATAACAGAGTAGGAAATAAAGAAGGAGTACTAACATTGGATCACTCCTATCATGATGAAGGTACCTATGATCATGTAGCATGGAGCAGCACTGCAATTATGCAACAATTTAAGGTTAGTACATATATAAATGCATTAGTTGATCACGGATTTCAAATTGAGAAAGTGATTGAGGATGCTTGCTGGTCAGAGAAAGATGTTCAAAGGCATGCAAATAGATGGTACACATATGAAAAGGCAAAGGCTATTCCTACTACGCTGATTATTAAATGTCGGAAATTATAACTTTGATATTATAAGGTAATTTTTATAAAGCGCGTTCGCTTTCGTTTTTAAGTAATTTAGCTGGCCTTCATATAAAAGAGCAACATAAGATTAAAATTAGTATAGAACAAGGTGATAATGTGGGAACAATCATAATGTTTGTGGGAAAGTTTGTAGTGGAAAAAGCACTTATACGAAAAAAATAAAAGAAAAGTACAATGCGGTAGTATTATCGTGCGATGATTTGATGCTAACTTTGTATGATGAACAACTAGGAAGTAATCACAATGCTATTTTAAAAAAATGTAAAGAATATTTATATGGATTAGCCAAGCAAATTGTAGAAACAGGGACAAATGTTATTCTCGACTTTGGTTTTTGGTATAAATCTGAGCGAGATGAAATTAGAAAGTATTTTAACGAAAAACAAATTAAAACCGAGATGCATTTTATCCGTATTGACGACGAAACCTGGAAGCGAAATATCGAAAAAAGAAATCAAGATGTAAAAGGGAATAATGTTAAAAGTTATTATATTGATGGAAATATGTTATCTCGATTTGAAAAAGGAGTTTGAAACCCCGGATAATAGTGAAGTCGATTATATTGTGGATCATAGCATGTAATAATTATGTCAAATGACAAAATTAAGGCATTAAAATAGATAAAAAAGGCGATTGATGAATCCCTCAGTCATGATCTAAATTATTTTACAGGAAGCTGGAGATTATTAGCTTGCTGTATTTGTTGTGAAATAGCGGCGCTCTAGCTGCCTAATTGTTAAACAAACGTTTGGTTAAAGGTGTTAATAGTGAAAATTTAGTCTTAATCAAACGTTTGTTAAAAAGATCAACCTCTTATATGGACTCCCCATTAATTTAATAATTCCCAAGAATCCTATCTACATCACAACTTTTTGAATTATTCAAGCCATTTTAAATCGTAATGTTTTTATCCAATTGAGGAATAATGTGATTATAGTTCCTGAATATTGGAGGAAAGTCCATGCCTGAACTGCCGGAAATGGAAACGTATAAATTATTGCTCCAACAAAAGATTGTTGGCCAATCGATTACGGATGTCGTTATTAATCGCGAAAAGTCGATAAATATGCCTACCGATGATTTTTCACGGAGTGTCGTGAATCAGAAAATTGAAGCAATTGATAGAAGGGCAAAATATTTGATTTTTAAGCTACAAAATGGCTCCTGTTTGTTATTGCATCTTATGCTAGGTGGTTGGATGTTTTACGGTAAAGATGAAGATAAACCGGATAGGACTGTGCAAGTTCAGTTAACTTTTGGGGATCACCACCTTTATTTCATCGGGCTGCGATTGGGCTATTTACATCTTTTGTCTCTGGAAATGCTTGATAAAGAGCTTCAGAATATGGGACCAGAACCGCTTGATCCGAACTTTTCATTAGACACTTTTAAATCAGCTATGAAGGGTAGAAGAAGCGGATTAAAAACAACGTTAATCAATCAAGAATGCATTGCGGGGATCGGTAATCGTTACTCAGATGAAATTCTATGGCATGCACAACTTTTACCCGAAAGTAAAATTCATCAACTAGATCATGATCAAATCGTCCGTTTGTATGATTCAATCAGATTTATACTGCAGCTAGCGATACAAAATGGCGGCTATATGAGCGAATCTTTATTTCAGGGGGATAAAAAAACAGGTGGTTATATCAATGTAATGTATGTTCATGGTCGTGAAGGAAAACCATGTAAACGATGTGATTCCTCCATTGTAAAAGTTGAGATTTCCTCTAGAAAAACCTATCTCTGTAAAAACTGTCAGCATTAAAGGAGAATCTATATGATATTTGGGTGTCACCTTTCCATTAAAGATGGTTATGCAGGAGCCGCAAAAAAGGCTCATTCAATGAATGCTGGCGCTTTTCAATATTTCCCTAAAAACCCTCGTAGTTTATCAGTAAAAGACTTTGACCGACATGATGCAGTTTTATGTAAGGCATTTTGTAAGGAAAATGCGATTTTGTCTGTCAGTCACTCTCCTTATCCTACTAGTTTGACGCCTAATAATAAACAAAAGCGAGAGCAAGTAATCCACTCCTTATTAAATGACCTAGAAATATCCGAAGCATGTGGTTCGATAGGGGTAGTTGTTCATTTTGGCAAAGAGACTAATCAACTGACTCTCCTAGAAAGCTATCAATTAATAATTGAAATGCTAAATGAAATTCTCAGTGAATGGGAAGGGAATGCCAAAATATTATTAGAAAATAATCCGGGATTACCTGGAGCTTTCGGAACAACTTTAGAGGAACTTGTGCAGATTCGTAAATTATGCAATTATCCCGAAAAAATAGGATTTTGTTTTGATACATGTCACTCTTTTTCTTGTGGTTTATGGGATGGTGAAAACATGGATGAATTATTGGAAAAAGGAACAGAGTTAGGATATTTGGATGAATTAAAGGTTGTTCACTTTAATAATTCAAAATATGACACTCGCCTAGGAAGAGATAGGCATGCTCCTATTTTTGGACCAGGCTACATAAAAGAAACGCAATTTGATCAATTAGTACAGACACCTCATTTCGCTAACATTCCATTTATTTTGGAGACCCCCAAAGAAGAAATGCCACATGAAAAGGAAATACAGCTTTTACAGAAAAAGTGGGGAGATCATTTTTAGCAACCGACTCCTCATTAATTTATTTAGCTAATCAAACGATTGATTAAAATGAGATGGACTAATCGACGTTTCAAACAAACGATTGATTAAAAGTAATAGGCCGAGAAGATGGCTTAAACAACTCGATTTAATAAAATGATGAGTATTTTATACAAATGATTGATTGAAATGGATCGATGGATAATTATTTTAAACAAACGATTGATTAAATTAAAGAAGAACAGACAGAAATTTAAACAAACGTTTGATTAGATCTTTAAAAGCTCTGCCAGCATAATCTTAAGTGACATAGCGGCCGCTCTGACAATTGTTCGAAAAGTCCTCAAGGTAAAATAACGCATTTAGAGAAAAATTGAGTTATAATTTAGAAAATACATATTATCGGAAAGGGGTAACAGTCATGTCAGGTCGTAAAATCAAATGGGGAATTATGGGCCCTGGTAATATATCTCGTAAGTTTGCTTCTGATTTAATCCAATCAGAAAATGCAGAGCTTGTTGCAGTTGCTTCCAGAACAGAAGGAAAAGCGGCCGCCTTTGCAAGCGAATTCAATGCAGCGCGCTCCTATAATAGTTACGATGACTTTGTACAAGATCCAGATGTAGAGATTGTATACATAGGAACTCTTCATCCGCAGCATAAGGAATGTGTACTGCAATGCTTAAATGCTGGGAAGGCTGTATTATGCGAAAAACCATTTACGATGAATGCAGAAGAAGCCGAAGAGTTAATTAAAGTAGCGAGAGAAAATAATACATTTTTAATGGAAGCAATGTGGACACGCTATTTACCTGCAGTTGTTAAGGCGATGGATTGGATTAAGGAAGGTAAAATTGGTGAAGTAAATATGTTGACTGCCAATTTTGGCTTTAATGTTGGCTGGGCACCTGATAGCCGCTTACTTGATAAGAAATTAGGCGGTGGGGCTATGCTTGATGCGGGCATTTACCCTATTTCATTTGCTTCATTGATTTTTGGAACACAACCTACTAACATCAAAAGCAGTGCACAAATTGGAGAAACTGGCGTGGACGAGTGGTTTTCCGCATTGTTTGAATACGGAAATGGAAAAACGGCCATGTTGAACTCCGGCGTTCGATTAAGTTTATCGAATGATGCCTTTATTTATGGTTCAGAAGGCTATATTCACTTGCCGAACTTCTTGTTTGGAGAAGCGGCTTACTTGCATCGTCCAGGTTCAGATGTGGAAGCATTCAAAGATGACCGCGAACTTCACGGCTATATTTATGAGGCAGAAGAAGCAATGAAATGCTTGCGTGAAGGTAAAATTGAAAGTTCCGTCATGCCATTAGATGAAACACACGACATTATGAAAACAATGGATACACTTCGCAAACAGTGGGGCTTGGAGTACTAAGCTTTACGATACTATTGAATAAAATATACTTTCATCAGAAGCGAGATTCTCATAACATAGAGTCTCGCTTTTTTGTAAGGGAAGGGGCGTAAAGGTGAGTAGAAAACCTATGATAATATCTATTGCTGCTATTTCAGGTGGCGGTAAGACGACCATTACGAACGAGTTACAGAAAAGATTGGATAACTCCAAAGCTCTCTATTTCGATGATTATGAATTTGAGGAAAGTCCGGCTGATATTTGCAAATGGGTGGAAGATGGAGCTGATTATAATGAATGGAATCTAGAACCATTAGTCACCGACATCCAATTGGTTTTGGATGATAATACTATGGAATATATTTTTCTAGACTATCCATTTGCATACTTAAACAGTGGTTTGGCTGAATTTATCGATTTTGCCATATACATCGATACTCCATTGGATATTGCCATGGCAAGGAGAATAATTCGAGACTTTTCAGGTGGTTCAAGCGAGGATATACAACGTGATTTATCCTATTATTTACTCCGTGGAAGGCTGGCCTATTTAGAGATGGAAAAGTCCGTAAAGCCTAATTCGGATATCATACTTGATGGATCATTATCAACGGAAATAATTGTAGAGCAAATAATAAAAGAGTTGCGGGAGAAAGAGAAGAATCCTAATAGCATAAAAGTTTAGTAAGGGAGCCAAAATGAATATATTAATCATTCAACCGAAACTAGAAAAAAAGATTAAACAGCTCAAAGCAGAATTGGAAAAGAATCCTTCCGTAGATATAGTTATATTCCCTGAAGGATATGTAAATGAAAATGTTCAGGAAACATGTGAATTGGCGAGAAAATATAATACCATTTTGATTGGCGGCTATCGAAGATTAAAGGAAAATCCGAAAGATAGAGCTATCATCATAAATCGACAGGGGCAAATTATTCTAGATCGCGTTAAATATAGCTCCACAGCTTTCATTATAGAAGAAGGGTTAAAAAAATGGGGCATATTCTATGCGACGAACTAATTGTCCAAGGTATAAAGGTTGAAAAGGAAAGCATAGATAGGGAAATTGACTTGATTATTCATCCGATTGGCGTTGGAATGTTTAGTAAAGGCCAATTTGAAGAGTGGATAACAGAAGCGAAAAAAATTGCAATTGAACACAATACGATGATTATTGGTACAAGCCACGCGGATGGTTCGTATCGGAATTCAAACATATCGATTCCTATTGCCTATTGTTTTAACCAAGACGGATCAACTGTTTTCATAGCCGAAGATGATGTTCGAACGCGAATGTTGAATGTAAATACTAAAGAAGTAAATTTATCTATTTCATAAACGAACACTGACTTTTAGTTTTGGATTTTTTTGTTAAATATAATAAAGATGAATTTTAATCTACATAGTGTTACAATGAATTTCAAATGAATAGTCCTTCGGGGTCGGGTGAAATTCCCAATCGACGGTGATGAAGAAATTCTAAGCCCGTGAGCCGTAAAAGGCAGGATTTGGTGAGAATCCAAAGCCGACAGTATAGTCTGGATGGGAGAAGGATGTGTAAGCATAGCTATTTCCTTGGAAGAAAAGTGCGCTTCTAAAGGCTTATTTGTCGATGCTTAAAATACAAAAACTCCTTATCACCCCGTAGAGCTAATCTATGGGGTTTTCTATTTTTGAAAGCCCACCAAAACTTAATAGTTGCATAATCCTTCGGGGTCGGGTGAAATTCCCAATCGACGGTGATGAAGAAAATTCTAAGCCCGTGAGCCGTAAAAGGCAGGATTTGGTGAGAATCCAAAGCCGACAGTATAGTCTGGATGGGAGAAGGATGTATGAGCATAGCGTTTCTTTGGAAGAAAAAATGTACTTCTAAAGGCTTATTTGAACATGCTCATAATACAAAAAACTCCTAACACCTCGTAGAGATCAATCTACGGGGTTTTCTTTTTCAATAAATTAGATTGGAGGTGAAAGAGTGAACGACGAGTTTTATATGGATTTCGCCTTAAAACTTGCACAAGTATCCGAAGGACAAACCTCTCCCAATCCTACTGTAGGTGCTGTCATTGTAAAGGACGGGGAAATTATCGGATTTGGTTCTCATCTAAAGCCGGGATTGCCACATGCGGAAGTCAATGCTTTGAAAATGGCCGGAGACAGGGCTGAAGGCAGTACGGTTTATGTAACACTCGAACCTTGTTGTCACTACGGGAAAACTCCTCCTTGTACAACGGCGCTAATAGAATCTCATGTGCAGCGTGTCGTAATTGCTTCAATGGACCCTAATCCACTAGTCGCAGGTAAAGGCATTGCACTTTTGAGAGGTGCTGGGATTGAAGTAGAAACAGGCGTTTTGAAAGAAAAAGCAGATGAGCTGAATAAAGCTTTCTTTCATTTTATTCAACATAAAAAACCTTTTGTAACATTGAAACAGGCGATTACATTAGATGGGAAAATTGCGGCAGAGGCTGGACTCAATCAAAAAATTACAGGTAAAGAAGTACAAGAAGATGTTCACTTTGATCGTGAAAGACAAGACGCCATTTTAGTCGGAATTGGAACTATTTTATCAGATAATCCATTGTTGACGAACCGGTATGGCAAAACAAAAAAACAACCGATACGAATCATTTTAGATACCCATTTAAAAATAACACCTGATAAGAAGGTAATTACGGACACCAACTCAAAAACATGGATTTTTACTGGTTCAAAGGTTGAAAAAGATAAAATTGATAGCTTTACACAGCCACATATAGAAATTATTCAACTTTCGAAACCAATAATCGAGATTGACGAATTGCTTACGGTCCTTGGAAAACGCCATCTGAGCAAACTTTATGTAGAAGGCGGCAGTAGTATTAATGCAAGCTTTTTGAAATCCGGAAACGTAAATCAACTGATTACGTATGTGGCGCCGAAAATAATCGGAGGAGATTCGGCAATTTCCATGTTCGGTGATTTGAACGTAAAAGAAATGAACGAAGCTTACAAATTAACATTTCAAAAAGTGGAAGTGATTGGGGAGGACTTGAAGATAACATCTACATTGAAATGAGGTTATTACATGTTCACAGGGATTGTAGAAGAGATAGGTATAGTGACAGCAATAAAAAATGGACTGAAAAGCATGCAGTTGACGTTAGAATCTAGAAAAATCTTAGAAGATATTCATCTTGGGGATAGCATTGCAGTAAACGGAATATGCTTGACCGTTGTTGAATATTCGACTACGACTTTTACGGTAGATGTTATGCCAGAAACGGTAAAATCGACAAATATCCAGTCTTTACAGATAGGGCACCGGGTGAATTTAGAACGGGCTATGCCATCAACCGGTCGATTTGGCGGCCACTTCGTCTCGGGGCACGTTGACGGAACAGGTGTGATTTTACAAAAAAGAAAAGTTGAAAATGCGGTCTATATCGATATTGGGATTAGTGAAGAAATGAGCCAATATTGTATGTTAAAGGGTTCAGTTGCTATTGATGGCATCAGTCTAACAATTTTTGATGTTCAACCTACAAAGTTGACTGTTTCCCTAATTCCCCACACCTTTAATGAAACCATTTTAGGAGATAAAAAAGAGCGTGAATTAGTCAATATAGAAACTGATTTGCTGTCTAAATATGTAGTGAATCATTTAAATCGAATTCAAAAAGGATCTTCAATTACAATGGATTTTTTAAAACTTAATGGATTTTAAGAAAGACGGTGTATAGATCATGTTTAACACTATAGAAGAAGCAATAGACGATTTGAAAAAAGGTAAAATCATCATTGTTGTAGATGATGAAAACCGAGAAAATGAGGGAGATTTTTTGGTGCTGGCGGATTACGCTACACCTGAAAATATTAATTTTATGGCTAAGTATGGGCGTGGATTAATCTGTACGCCTATTACAGAACAATTGGCAAAGCGACTTAAATTAAATCCAATGGTTGATGTAAATACGGACAACCATCAAACAGCCTTTACGATAAGTATTGATCATAAGAACACGAAAACTGGAATTAGTGCATTTGAGCGTTCTGAAACAATAGCTCAACTTTTAAATTCAGAATCAATAGGGAAAGACTTTCGTCGACCAGGTCATGTTTTTCCACTTGTTGCAAAAGAAAATGGTGTGCTTGAGAGGCAAGGCCATACAGAAGCTGCGGTAGATTTTTCAAAACTTTGCGGTGCTAGCCCTGTAGGTGTCATTTGTGAAATTATGAGTGATAACGGAGAAATGGCAAGAGTGCCAGAACTAATTAAAATGGCTAAAGAATTTAACATGAAGTTAGTGACCATTAAGGATTTAGTAACTTATCGTTACAAGCATGATCAGTTGGTTAATCGTGAAGCATCTGTTAAACTGCCAACTTCATTCGGAGAATTTCAGATGATAGGCTATTCCAATGAGATAGATGGTAAAGAACATGTTGCCATTGTAAAAGGAAGTGCTGCAAAAAGCGAAGCTCCTCTTGTACGTATTCATTCTGAGTGTTTGACAGGCGATATTTTCCATTCAAAACGTTGCGATTGTGGACCACAATTAGTTCAAGCATTGGCGATGATTGAAGAAGCTGGTCGAGGAGTTATTCTTTACATGAGTCAGGAAGGCAGAGGTATAGGACTAATTAACAAATTAAAAACGTATGAGCTGCAGGAGCAAGGCTATGATACCGTTGAGGCGAATGTAAAACTAGGATTTCCTCCAGAAATGCGTGAGTATGGACTATGTGCCCAAATGCTTCGTGATCTTGGGATCTCACGAGTGCGATTAATGACGAATAATCCTGAGAAGATTGAAAGTCTTACAAGATATGGTATTGAGGTTGTAGAACGGGTTCCGATAGAAATTCCTGCAGTTGAAGAAAATGAACAATATTTAATGACTAAGAAAGAAAAAATGAATCATATTTTAGCATAGGAGAGATGAAAAATGGGGCAAGTTTTTGAAGCACAATTAATTGGAACTGATTTGAAAATTGGGATAGTAGTAGGAAGGTTTAATGAGTTTCTTACAGGAAAATTATTGGGCGGTGCTTTGGACGGCCTGAAACGTCATGGAGTTTCTGAAGAAGATATTGATGTGGCTTGGGTGCCAGGGGCCTTTGAAATTCCATTGATAGCGAAAAAAATGGCGGGAACAAATAAATATGATGCCATTATCGGTTTGGGAACTGTAATACGTGGATCAACGACTCATTATGATTACGTATGTAATGAAGCAGCTAAAGGTATTGCTTCTGTAAGTTTAACAACCGGTGTGCCCGTGATTTTTGGAGTTGTCACAACAGAAAATATTGAACAGGCAATAGAACGCTCTGGAACAAAGTCAGGCAACAAAGGTTACGATGCCGCGGTATCAGCAATTGAAATGGCTAACTTGAACCGTCTATTTTAATCTTTATGGGAATTATTAATTCAATCAAGGCTGTATCCAAATGAATATAGTCTTTTTTGTTCAAAATTATTACTAGGTACTAACACTTGGTGGTATAATAAAAACAAAAAGGAATGATATCATATGATTCCATCTAAAGCTCGGATAACCGCCATTGGCACCTATGTTCCTGAAAAAAAATTGTTGAACGAAGATTTGGAAAAGATGGTGGATACGAATGATGAATGGATTGTTCAAAGAACGGGGATGAAGGAAAGAAGGATTGCAGGTGAAGCGGAATTTGCTTCTCATCTAGCTTATAAAGCAATAGAAAATTTGATTGAGAAATATAGTAAAGATGTAAAAGACGTTGATTGCATCATAGTTGCCACCACCACATCAGACTATGCGTTTCCTAGTGTTGCGTGTCAAATTCAGAACCACTTTAACATCCATTGTACAGGTGCATTTGACTTGAATGCGACATGTGCGGGTTTCACTTATGCTTTACATCTAGCGAATAATTTGATTACTGCAGGCGCTCATAAAAAAATATTGGTTGTGTCCACGGAAACTTTATCAAAAGTGACGGACTATAAGGATCGAACAACTTGCATTTTATTTGGTGACGGGGCTGGAGCTATGTTAGTTGAGTATGATTATGAAAACCCAAGTTTTTTGGCTGCTCATATGGGGACAAACGGCGAGGGAGGGATTCATGTTTATCGAACATCTTTTTCGACCTCGTTGGACGGAAAGCCTTTAAATGATTCGGGAAATATTGTTCAGAATGGCAGGGAAGTATATAAGTGGGCATCACGGACAGTCCCTGAAGGCATTCAAGCTTTATTGCGTAATGCCGAATTAAGTATAGACAATATTAATTGGTTCATCCCTCATAGTGCAAATTTAAGAATGATCGAATCGATATGTGAAAAATCAAATGTTTCTATCGAAAAAACATTAACGAGTGTAAAATATTTTGGAAATACTTCATCTGCTTCGATTCCTTTAGCTCTGTACCTTGGCATCGAAGAAGGGAAAGTCAAAAATGGGGATACATTATTGCTTTATGGTTTTGGAGGAGGACTTACACACTTAGGTCTCTTAGTAAAATGGAACATTTAACAATAAACAAAGAGGAAAGGAAGATTGATTTCCTTTCCTCTTTGTATTATTCTGCTAATTTATTTATAGTCACAGTATTTGAACTTGTCTTTGAACGTTCTACATTCCCAAATACAATCCCACCTAAAATTAAAACAACTCCTAACCATTGGGACAAGCCGACATGTTCGGCTAAAATGATTGAAGCCATCGTAACAGCTACTGGAAGCTCTGATGCAGATAAAATGGTTCCAAGACTTGGTCCGACATGCGGCATCCCGATTGAAAATAATAGCGGCGGCAAAGCTACTCCGAATAAGCCAAGCAATAATCCATATGGTGCAACGCCCATCACCACAGGTATATTAGCTAAAAATACAGGCGGGAATATGACACTCACTGTCAAAAAGGCACCAGTTGCAATAAGCGTGCTTCTTTGGACAGGTGGTAAGTTTTTTTCGACTGAACCACTTAGAAAAATTGAACTCGTAAAGGTTATTGCTGATAGCAAGCCCCAAACAGAACCTTGCCATGAAATATTAACTCCTTTTTCAACGACAATTCCTGCTGCTAATATAGAACCGATAACTAAGATAGCTATTGAAATCAATTTATTGATATCAGGTTTTTTCCTGAACAAAACCCATTCTAGAAATGTACCAATCCATACGAATTGAAATAAGAAGATGATTGCTAAAGATGCGTTCAATGATTGCAATGCTTGGTAGTAAAATACTCCTGTTAAACCGAAAGGAAGTCCTGATAACAAAAGCTTCCCTAATTGATTAAATTTCATTTTTTGTTTTTTTGTAAATAGGAAAATCATCCAAATAAGCAAAACACCAAAGAAGTATTGGCCACCGATTACTTCTGTCACTGAAAAGCCAGCGCCATAAGCTAACTTCACAAAGGTTGAAAGCACTCCATAAGAACATCCACCTAAAAACACTATTAAGGCATATTGCCAAGTTTTCATCATGTTCCATCCCTTTCTTAACATAGAAAAGCCACCCAACTGTTTTTAGACAGCTGTGTGGCGAAAATAGAGAATCTCTAGAAAAGTCCACAGATCATTTTTTAGTATTAAATTACATTAATAGTATAAAATTGGCTAAAGATCATGTCAATGGAAGATGTAAGGAAAAGGAGCATTTAGAGTGGAAACAAAATGTGTGAAATACTACGGTTTTGGGAATCCTCAGGCTGTATTAACAGTTGAAAATAGGCCAATTCATAATCCAAGTAATGGAGAAATTCTTGTGCGGATGATTACTCGTCCCATAAATCCTTCAGATTTAATCCCAATTTACGGATCCTACTCACATCGAATTTCTTTACCGGCGATTCCAGGCTACGAAGGTGTAGGGGTTGTTGAAGAAGTCGGTCCTTCTGTAAGTGGTGATCTAATTGGTAAACGTGTACTTCCGCTTCGGGGAGAAGGAACTTGGCAGGAATACGTCCGTGCTTCTGCAGAATTAGTGATTCCAATCCCAGATGCGATAGATGATTTTACAGCGGCGCAGTTATATATAAATCCTGTAACTGCTTGGATTATTTGTACGGAGATACTTCGGTTGCAAACAGGAGATATATTACTAGTTAACGCCTGCGGATCCACAATCGGTCGTATTTTTGCTCAGCTTTCAAATATTCTTGGCTTTGAGTTGATTGCGGTTGTAAGAAATGATAATCATACGAAAGAATTACTTGAACTCGGTGCTACAAACGTAATCAATACATCTAATATATCGCTGGTCAATGAGGTTCAAGAATTAACGAATGACAGAGGAGTTACCGCTGCAATCGATTCGATTGGCGGTTCAGAAGGCACTGAGCTGGCATTTTGTCTAAAGCAAAATGGCATTTATTTATCAATAGGACTTTTATCAGGAAAACCTGTCGATTGGAAAATAATATCGCAGAAAGCGGTCGTAAAAATATTTCATTTGCGTCATTGGAACCAGGAAGTTTCAGTTATAAAGTGGCATGAAACATTTGAACAATTGATTAATTATATTAGCGAGAAAAGATTGAAACTTATGACACCAGATACCCAATACGATTTAGAGAATGTAAAGGAAGCCGTCCTTGCAGTTCAATCTCCTGAAAACAAGAGAGGGAAAGTGTTTTTAAACAGCTAACTGCTATTATCTTCATAAAAATGAAATACCATCGTGCCCTTCAAGGTGGAAAAGTGATCACTAAGGTCGCGCTGAGACGTTCATTGTGACCGTAAAACCAGAAAAAAGTACATTGATGTCACGATGAGCCATTCATCGTGAACATAAACCAGAAATAATGAACCTTGTGGTTACAATGGTGTGCTCATCATGACCATAAAAGGATTCTTAGGTTACTATGAAGCAATCATTGTGAATAGAAACAAGGGAATCATGAAAAACGATGCAATTACGATTTTTAATAGTATTATTAAAAGTTACTAAAATACTGACCTCCTCCTACTATCTTGACATTCTTAGATTATATAAATATAATAACTTACATAAAGTAACTAACTAATAATAATCAAGTGAATTGTTGTATACGTTAGTACTTTATCATCGATGATTCAACTTAGGAGGAAAAATACATGGCACAAGATAAACTAAACATCGGGATTATTTTAGGAAGCACTCGTCAAGGACGCGTTAGCCCACAAGTTGGAGAATGGGTTAAAGGGATTGCAGACAAGCGTGGAGATGCTAACTACGAGATCGTAGATATAACAGAGTACAAATTGCCATTTTTAGGAGAAGGCACTGGTGATGAACCAGGATTACAAGCTTGGAATCAAAAACTTGCTAGTTTAGATGGGTTTGTATTCATCGTTCAAGAATATAATCATAGTATTACAGGAGCATTAAAAAACGCATTAGATTCTGCTCGCGATGTATGGTATAACAAAGCTGCGGGAATCGTAAGCTACGGTTCAACAGGTGGAGCTCGTGCAGCTGAACATTTACGTGGAATCTGCGGAGAATTAAAAATAGCTGATGTTCGTACACATCCAACACTATCTTTATTTACTGACTTCGTTAATTTCAGTGAATTCAAACCTGCTGAATTGCATCTACAAAATGTAAACACAATGCTTGAGGAAGTAGTAACTTGGAGCGGCGCGTTAAAGACAGTAAGATAATATAAAAAAATCTAAAGGAAGGCTCTTTTTTAGTAGCCTTCCTTTCTAAATTAATTTTTACTCTCCCATACTTTAAGCAAAGACTCGTAAATAGTTCTAGTATCCTCAATATTTTTCCTATTTAAAATTAAAAAGTCTTTGTTAGTTTCTACATACAAATAAGGTGGATTTTTCTTATTTACAAATAATAAGCCACTGCCATAGGGTTCTTCTAATTGAAAATGACCTTTTAATTGACCAGAAGATGCATATCCATTTGTCTTTGTTATGACTTCCGGAAGTGTATCTAATAGTTCTACAGATTTTATTTCCTCGATAGGCCATTCAACCCCATACATCCCAGAAATTTTAAAAGCTTCATGACTAACAGTAACCTCATTGTCGACCAAGCCTGCTATTGTAAGCCCGCCAACTAAGGCTACCGTTACAGCCATAATCGAACTTGTAATCCAGTACATTTTCTTACGTTTTTGAGGAATTTCGTATTTTTGCAGCCATATGAGCCCGCCAAGTAAAACAATTAAAAATAGAACAATCCCAATTTCAAAACCATATGGGATAGGGAGCAAACCAACTAGGAACGTTGTTGCAAATAAATAGAAACTTACTTTGAGAATCTTCCCAACTGCCTCTATATACCCATTTTGTATTAAATATTCCTGCTCTTCCTTTGGGCGGTTTAAAAATCCCGATATAAGGCTGTATTCCTTTTTCTTTACGATTAAATAAGTTAGCCCACCGTGAACAATTAATGCCCACCCCATAGCGATTATAAAAATAATGGTCCCAGTACTCATAATAAAACACCATCACTATTCAATATTTCCTATTAATACGGAATGTTCAAGAAAAAGTTTCATTTACCAACTGAAATCTTTGCTATATTTATTATGACGATCAGTTTTGCAGGAGGATTTCATGAAGCGATTTAAAATCATTATTATACCAATCTTGTTATTTATCATAATCGGAATCGGAAGCACCATCATAATAAGATCCGTTAACGAATCGGATAAGACGTTGCCCGTCAGTTTTTTACCTATGCAAGAGCATAAGGTGCAACTAAAGGAATTTACAATAAAAGTAATTCACCCGTTGGAAGATATACATTTAAATGCAAAATCAGCAATCTTGATTGATACCCGAGACGGAAATATTCTTTATGAAAAAAATAGCGGCGAACCATTTCCAACAGCGAGTATGTCCAAAATGATGACGGAGTTTTTAGTATTAGAGGCAATAAAAGACGGTAAACTTAGCTGGGATCAGACCATTTCAGTCAGTGATTATGCATATCAAATTTCAAATACTCCCGGTTTTGCTTCAGTACATTTAAAAAAAGAACAACCATATAGGATACGTGATTTATTTAACGCAATGGCCATTCATTCAGCGAATGGAGCGACAATTGCATTAGCAGAGACAATCTCAGGCAGTGAGCGGGATTTTGTTCAAAAAATGAATGAAAAAGCAAAAGAACTTGGTCTAAGTAATTCAAAGTTTGTAAACAGTACGGGGTTAAACAATGAAGATCTTGGGGAGTACCACTCAACTGGTGATCCAAAAGACGCAAATGAAATGTCTGCAAAGGATCTAGCGATTTTAACGAAAGCTCTAATCTCTCACCATCCTGAAATTCTAGAAATTTCTTCATCACCGAACTTTGTATTTGGCAATCAAACATATGTAAATACAAATTCCATGTTGCAGGGAAACAATACCCAAGTTCTTTTCGAGGGAGTCGACGGACTGAAGACAGGATTTACAGACGAAGCAGGGTATTGCTTTGCGGGAACAGTGGAAAGAGATGATATTCGACTTATCTCAGTAGTTATGGGGACGCAAACCTCACTGGAGCGTTTCGCTGAAACGAAACAGCTATATGAAGCAAGTTTTAGTCAAGTGGAAAATTAATAATAGAAACTCCTCTTCAAAAAAATTAATACTAGTTGGAGAAGGGGAGTTTAAAAATATCCTCAATGTTATATGAATATCAAAAACTAGTAGAAAACCCAATCAATGTGGTATAAAAGAGTTATGAAAGCATTACCAATAAATAAGGGCAGGGGTGTTTGATTGTGAAATATAGACGCTTAGGAAAAACGGATTTAAATGTATCCATTGTTGGAGTAGGTACATGGCAATTTGGTGGTGACTGGGGTAAGGATTTTAACCAAGATGAAGCGGATGCAATTCTTACACGTGCTAAAGAGTTGGGTATTAACTTGATTGATACGGCTGAATGTTATGGTCCTCACCATATGTCAGAGCGTTTTATTGGCGATTTCCTAAAACGCGATCGACGCGAAGATTGGGTAGTAGCTTCCAAGTTTGGCCACAAATGGCATGACCATTGGGAACATGCATGGAGCGTGGATGCTGTTCGCGTACAATTAGAAGAATCTCTTAAGTCACTGCAGACAGATTATATCGATCTGTATCAATTCCACTCCGGCTCAGATGAAGATTTTGATAACGATGATTTGTGGACGATGTTGGACAAGCAAGTGCAAGCTGGAAAAATTCGAAACCTCGGAATTTCGATTGGAAGCAATGCGAATATTTATCAAACATCCAAAGCAACTGAGGTAAATGCGAAAGCGATACAAGTTGTCTATAACAGAATTGATCAAGTTCCTGAAAAGGAAGTTTTCCCTTCTTGTATTGAACAAGACTTAGGTGTACTAGCTCGTGTTCCTTTAGCGAGTGGATTTTTAAGTGGTAAATATAAGCCTGGTGCTGTTTTCAGTGATAATGTAAGAAAAGGGCGCGATCGCGAAGAAGTTGATGAAAAGCTTCGCCTTGTAGAAGAAATCAAGAAAAATGAAGTTCCTGAAGGTGTGAACATGGCGGAATGGGCACTGGCATGGTGCCTGCAGCATCCAGCTGTTACAACTGTCATCCCAGGCTGTAAGAGTCCTGAACAAGTCGAAATCAATGCAAGAGCCGCATCGTTGGATCTTGTAAAAGAAGATCATCCAAGTGCGGTGAAGATATAATATATATTTATTGATCTCTTAAAAAGAAAATATGCAGTCCTGTGATAGTTTGCAGGGCTGCTTTTTTTAAGAGAGAAGCGAATTTTAGCAAGATAAACCGGCTAGTAAACTACCACAAATGGCCAGTAAAGTAGAGATTCCGGCCGGAAGCCTGCATTGAGGACTGGCCAGTAAAATTGAGGTACTTGTCAGTAAATCACAACAAACGATCGGAAAAGTCGAGTGGAAGCTATTAATCTTAAATAACGTTAAGTAATAGGTTGTTAGAATTCCTCTATTGCCGAAGAGTATGGTACATTTGTTTTACAAGGGATTGGAGGTCGGAAATTTGGAAGGTAACAAGAGTTTTCACGTTTTATTAGGCGATTATATTATCGAAAATAGTTATCAAGCCGCTGTGCGTTTAAATAAAACATTTGATAAGCCTTTTGTTGATTCATTTGTCAGTTCGGAATATATGGAATTACTTAATAAGTGGAGAGCGGATTTCTTAGTTTTGTTGGGACAAGCGGTTAAGCAATTAAGTAAAGATTCCATGTGGGATCGTGTAACAGAGTGGGCTAGATTATCAGGCACATCAGCAGTAGATTTTCAGCTTTCATTAGACGAAGCCTTAAAGACCCTAACCTCGTGGAGAACAGTGATCTGGGAGATGATGATAGAAGTTTTAAGGGAGCATAACGTTAATGGTGAAGAAGTAGTTGCCGTGAACCGTATCCTTGATCCTCTTATTGATCATGCAGGTTATATTTTTAGTGTTTCGTTTGTGGAGAATCATAGAAAAACATTAGAATTAGCTCAAAAAGCGATACAAGAATATTCGGTACCCGTTGTGTCTCTTACTGATGAAATTGCAATCCTTCCATTAATAGGTGATCTTGATACTCATCGTGCAAAAATATTAAAAGAAAACACGTTAGATAGTTGTGCGAAATTGGAAAATGAGTTTCTGATCATTGATTTATCAGGTGTCCCAATGATGGATACAATGGTTGCCAACGAGCTCTTCCAAGTTACCAACTCACTAAGATTAATTGGAGTCGAGACTGTTTTAACGGGACTGCGTCCGGAAATTGCTCAGGCAATTGTTCATCTTGGAATTAGCTTTGATGGCATTTTAATTGAAAAAAGCTTAAAAAATGCGTTGGAATCTTTAAATAAAGTACATAAATGAGTAAAAGTACTCTCAATCTCATCTTATACACAGTGACGATATGAATTTATGTTCGTGATTGTGTATTTTGTATTGACATAAAAATCATCAAAGTTCATACTATACATAGTTTATCTATGTATATATTTTTTCTTGTATACATAGAATTACTTGGTATGGTGAGATTGGAGTTGAAAAAGCAGTGACGTTATTCTTTTTAGTGGGTATCTTCATTATCGTTATTATTTTGTTAAACAAACAAGCGTTTTTACAGCTAGTAAGTGAAAATACTTTTCTAGTTAAAAAACTATCTGAATCGAAGTGGTTTCATAATAAATGGTTAAGTGGGCTATTTCTATTCTCCCTAAATGCTATTTTGTTTTTCTTTGCAGTAGGTACGTTATACTTAACTAGCCTTCTTTTAATTCCTTACATTCACCTCGTTTTTATGATTCTTGCAACTATTTCAAGTATTTACTTATGGATGGTAATACGGAGTGCGGATAAAAAACAGCGGAAAGATCAAATGATAATGGGTGGAATCGGAAGCAGTTTTTATTTATTTCTTTTTCTTGGATTCTTGTATATGGCGATTACTCTTGAGTCTAGTACTCCCGAAAACGACACGTTTATGGCATTTATAGGCCTTGTCCTTGCAATGTTTGTATCTTTTGTGGCAATGACTGTATGTTTTATTATTACGGGCTTAATAAACAAAAAAAGCCTAAGCTAAATAAATTACTGTGCAGATTCCTTCCGGCTTCTCATATACTTGTACAAAAACGCCGGAGATGATACGGATGTCTAATTCCTTAATACTCTTGTCTTTTCTGTTGTTAGTCTTTTCAGCTGGAGCTGGATTATCAGCTTTTATAGTGAGAAAAAAATTAAGCAATATGCATGGAATGCTGTTTACGATGTCGATTGCGATGGGAATCGGATTATTTGCCGGAACTTTAATGGGGATTTTTTTTCAAGACAATATGTTATTGGCAACGGTAATCGGGATGGGTTCAGGAGCGATCATCGGAATTTTCATGGGCATGTTTTTTTCGTTTTTAGCTGTTTTCGAAGGGTTGTTGTCTGGGATTATGGCAGGAATGATGGGAGCTATGCTTGGTGTTATGTTAAAGCCAATGGACTGGGATCGAATTATTATGATTATGTTTACAATCGTCGTTTTAATCTGTTTGATGATTCTTTTTGAGGTTTTTACATACATAAAAAAAAGAAACTTTTTAATAAACATTCTTCAAAATCCATTTTTCGTTGGCCCCATATTTTTTCTTCTATGTTACTTTCTGTTTTTACAGGCGCCATTTTTCTAAGGTTGATTCATATTCATAAAAATGGACTCTCTTTGTTGGGAGTCCATTTTTCATTTTTACATGTTAAAATAATGGGACTTATATATAGGACTTGTTAGGGGTGCAACTTGGAATGTTGGCAGCTATATTTCACGGAATTCTATTAGCTTTCGGGCTCATATTACCACTGGGGGCTCAGAATGTTTTTGTATTTAACCAGGGTGCTTCACAGCGAAATTTCAGAGGGGTGTTGCCAGTAGTATTGACTGCTTCAATCTGCGATACTTTTCTCATTGTATTTGCCGTTTTAGGAGTTTCGGTCGTTGTGTTGACGATTCCGATATTGCAAAAGGTCTTCTTTGTAGTAGGTTTCCTGTTTCTTGTTTATATGGGATGGGTTATTTGGAAAAGCAAACCTACTAAAATGAGTAGAAAAGAAAAAGCATTATTACCTAAAAAGCAATTCATGTTTGCTATGTCGGTATCGTTGCTGAATCCACATGCAATCCTCGATACTATCGGCGTCATTGGAACAAATTCCCTTAGCTATAGTGGTCTGAATAAAATTTTTTTTACAGTATCTACGATTTTAGTGTCTTGGTTATGGTTTTTTGGACTTGCCTTGGCAGGAAAAAAGATAGGAGATATAGATGCAGAAGGGAAAATGATTAATACGATTAATAAAATTTCCGCATTTCTTATATGGGGAGTAGCGTTATATATTGCATATCTTCTATCGAAATAAAAAGGAATTTGTTGGGAAGGTGTGGAAATCATTAATTAATACTAATAGGAAGTAGGTGCTCGAAATGGGAAGAGTAATTGGATTTGAACTTAACAGTCAAAATCCTGAAAAGGCTGCGGATTTTTATTCCAAGGTTTTTGGTTGGAAAGTAGCTGAACCGCATTGGGATTATCGAGAAGTTACTACTGGAAGTGAATCGAAAACGGGTATAAGCGGCGGAATTGCGAAAGGTCCAAACGATTATCCACATGGGACAAGAATACAAATTGAAGTAGATTCGATTGACGAATCAATTGCCAAGGCTTTGGATAATGGAGCATTAATCGTACGAGATAAAATGGAATTTGATGATTTTTATCTGGCGTATTTAGTAGATCCAACAGGACTTGGAATTGGTCTAATTGAAAATAAGGGATAATAATAAAAGCAGATCTTAAGTGAAATCCAAGTGATCTGACCCAATAAAGTTAGACAAAAATAGTTATGCAGCTTCCAAGACCTGAGTCCGATATTCAACTGGACTTAGGTCTTTTAATTTAGCCTTTATCCGCTTGTGATTGTAATAGTGAATATATTCAGCTAGTTCCCATTCAAAATGCTCAATACTATCAAATTCCTGAAGATATAAGAGTTCAGATTTTAATAAGCCAAAGAAATTTTCCATGACTGCGTTGTCCAAACAGTTACCCTTTCGGGACATGCTTTGAGTAATTTGGTGCTGTTTTAGAGTTTTTTGATACTGTTTCATTTGATAATGCCAACCTTGATCTGAATGAAGAATCACTTGATCTCCAGGTTGAAGACGTTTAATTGCTTGATCTAACATATCTCCCACCAAGTTATAAACAGGACGTTTTGTGACGCTATAAGCAATGATTTCTCCATTACACAAATCTAGTACCGGAGAGAGGTAACGTTTCTCCCCAAATAGTTGGAATTCTGTGACGTCGGTTACCCACTTTTTATTCATTTTCTCGGCAGAAAAATCGCGATTTAATGCATTCGGAGCGATTTTGCCTACATTTCCTTTATAAGAACGGTATTTCTTCAGGCGTACCAAGCATTTTAAACCGATTTGATTCATTAAACTATTGATGGTTTTTCGATCGTGATGGACACCTCTTTTTTCTAGCTCTTTTGTAATGCGACGGTACCCATAACGACCTTTATGCTCATGATAGATCTCCTTGATAGTTTCTTTTACTTCCTTGTATTTATCGGGCTGATTTAACCGTTTTTCCCAGTAATAGTACGTGCTGCGTGGAATGTCAGCGACTTTAACTAAGTCCACGACCTCATACTTATCCTTTAGTTCAAAAATTACTTGCGCTTTGATTTTGTTTGTAATTTTTCTTGCATTTGAACTAAAGCATTCAACTTTTTTAAGTAGGCATTCTCCATTTCTAATCGTTTAATTTGTGCTTGTAATGCCTCTATCGTTCCTTCAGTTGGTGCTGATTTCTTATATGTTGTTTTCTTTGTTTCTTTTTTCATGGATGGACGCCCCATTTTCTTTGATTTAAGGGCATCTAATCCTTCCGTTTCAAGTATCTGCTTCCAAGTTAAAATAGTACTCGGTGCTGGAATATTGAAAATGGCAGCTGTTTCATAAAGAGACGTCCCTTGTTCGTTCATATAATTTAGTACGTCTAGTTTAAACTGTCCTGTATAGTTTGTATAGTTCTTTATTAGCCCAACCTCACCATGATATTGATACTGTAGAACCCATTTTTTGATTGTATTAGGAGTTGTTTCATAGATTTTACTAAGAAACCCATATCCCCCTTCATTATTTAGATATTTTTGAACAACTTCTAATTTCTTTTCGGCTGTAAATTTGGCCATAAAAACACCCCGTAAATGTTAGTCGTGTCTAACAATTACGGGGCAGTTCAAAGATCTGCTTTTTTCATTTCTATTAATTTCCTCTAACAGGTACAACTGCGTCAAAATACTCTTCCATTGTGATATCTTTTTCAAAGATTGTATTGGCGATGTCGATGCCGACAAAACGCATATGCCATGGCTCATACTTATAGCCGGTAATATCTTCTTTTCCTTTTGGGTAACGAACGATAAATCCATATTCGTGGGCATGCTCAGCCAACCACTTTGCCTCAGGCGAACCTTCAAAACAATCCGTGGCTGCACATTTGCCAGTAATGCCTGATATATCCATCGCTAATCCGGTTTGGTGCTCGCTATGACCCGGATGAGCACTAAATCGTTCCGCTGCTTCTTTTCCGTTCCTATTCACATAGCTGTTATATAGACTTTTTTGTGTTGCCTGTGAACGATATCCTGAAACTCCAGCTAGTAAGATTCCATCTTTTTCAGCACCTGAAAACATATTCTCTAATGCTCTTGCAGCTTCTTGACGCATTTTCTTTTTTTCAAGGTTTCCGCTAAAGATAAACCGGACATTTGGGATGACTAAATCCGTCGGTTCGTAATGATCCGGGAGCTTGTACTGTTTATTTACAAGGACATCAAGGGCTTCTGGTTGATTAGGAACCCGATTCGCATTTTCCTTCGGCTTTTCTACTTTTTTTTCATCGTGAGATGGATTTTCCTCGGTAGCATCTTTGTCATTTTTTACAGATTGGGAAAGCTTACTAATTCCGTTTTCGTTAGAGACAATATTTGCTCTCTCTTGGTTTCCTTTATTCATCAAAGTACAACCGCTTTGGATGCTGACAACCGTGGCCAATAAAAGTATCGTCAAACTACGTATATGGTTTGATTTCACTCTTGCTTTCCTCCTGCTTGGTGGAAAAATATCGTACAATCTAGAATAACACGGAAGTCATACTATCACTATAGGAATATTTTCACTAGATAATTGTAATATCATTTTTCCATACCCCCTAAGGAGCCTTCATAATCTATGTTGATCCCTATTAATTAAAACTTTTTCGTAAATCTATTCTCGATAAAGGATAGTTTGAATTTCTGAGTACGATATATTGATTCGCCATGCCTTAGCCCTTCAAGGACATAAACCGGCTACCAATACTTTTAAAGTATAAAAATCTGATTGATAGATAAAGGTTTCTGATTTAACATTAAAGGTGGATTGAACAATGGAGGAAAGTGGTAAATGGGCCGATTAAATATAAAAATAACCGTTCAAAAACTAGGAAACTTTTTAAGTTCGATGGTCATGTCAAATATTTCAGCTTTTATGGTCTGGGGATTGTTTGCAGCGTTGTTTATGCGAGCAGGGCTATTTCCTAACGAAAAACTGCTTGCCATTGCTGATATCATGATCACCTATTTGATTCCACTTTTAATAGCATATACTGGCGGAAAATTAATATATGACCAGCGCGGTGCGGTTGTTGCTTCGATTGCTGCGGTAGGTGTGATTGCAGGTTCAAACATTCCGATGGTTTTAGGGGCCATGATTATCGGTCCACTGGGAGCTTATATTGTAAAGAAAGTGGATGCCCTTTTTGAAGGGAAAATAAAATCTGGTTTTGAAATGCTTGTTAACAATTTCACAGCCACCATCATCAGTGGAGGACTTACTATTATAGCCTTTTTTACGATAGGACCCGCTTTTTCCTTTGTTACAAAAGCACTTACGAGCGGGATTTATTGGATGACGGAAATGGGACTACTTCCTTTTACTAGTATTTTGATAGAGCCTGCAAAACTACTATTCTTAAATAATGCTCTGAATCACGGGATTCTTTTGCCGATCGGAATTGAGCAAGTCGTTGAAAAAGGAAAATCCATTCTTTTTTTAATGGAAGCGAACCCAGGACCAGGTGTTGGTGTGTTGATGGCTTATAGTATATTTGGAAGAGGAACATCGAAAAGGTCTGCGCCTGGAGCTGCGGCCATTCAGTTTTTCGGTGGGATTCATGAAGTATATTTTCCATTTATTTTGATGCGCCCACTGTTAATCTTGGCCGTGATCGTCGGAGGAATATGTGGGATTGCTACCTTTACTTTTTTGGATGGTGGATTGATCAGCCCTGCGTCACCTGGTAGCTTCCTTGTGATCATGGCGTTGAGTCCGTATCATGCCAACACGTATATAGCAAATGTTGCAGGGGTATTGGTCGCTGGAATGGTGTCTTTTCTCATCTCCGTTCCCATACTAAAAACGGGAAAGGCAGAAGAAACAGTAGACTCAAATTTAGCCAACTCTATTCCTAGTGTTGATAAAATTTACTTCGCTTGTGATGCTGGGATGGGTTCAAGTGTAATGGGTGCTTCCCTTCTTAGGAAGAAAGTACAGGAAATAGATTCAAATATAGAAGTTTTACATACTGCGATTAATGCTCTTCCTTCAAATGCTCAACTTGTGATTACTCAGAAAGAGCTTACACCAAGGGCAAAAAAGAAGGCGCCGGATGCGTATCATATTTCGGTTGAACATTTCTTAACTAGCCCAGAATACGACATATTAATAGAACATCTGCAAAAAAACAGAGAGGATTCTATCATGACAGTTATGAAACCTGCCAACCTGCTGCTTGAGGAAAATATATTTTTAAATCAAGATTTTACAAGTAAAGAAGAGGCGATTCGTTATGCTGGAAACGCCTTAGTCCGAACGGGTTACGTTAAAGAAAGCTATATTGAAGCGATGATTGAAAGGGATGAAATGCTTTCAACCTATATGGGGCATGGTGTAGCAATTCCGCACGGTACGGAGGAAGCCAAAAAGGATGTCATTCATTCTGGAATTACGATCATTCAAGCACCAAAGGGAGTTGATTTTAACGGTCAAAAAGCCCGGTTGATTTTCGGAATAGCAGGAAAAGACGGTACCCATCTTGAAATCTTATCTAAAATTGCTGTCATTTGCTCGGATTCTAATAATATTGAAAAAATGATCCAAGCTAAAACAGCAAAGGAAATCATAAGTATTTTGGATATAGATAATTAAAAATAAGGAGAGTAAATGATGAATCAATCTGCATTAGATGAACTTTTATCAAAAATGACGTTAGAAGAAAAAATTGATCAATTACTGCAATTGACAGGAGATTATTATAAAGGCTCTGATATAAGCACAGGTCCTTCTAGTTATATGAAATTTGAGGAAGATACCATTAACAATACAGGCTCCATTTTAAATGTATTAGGTGCAAAAAAACTAAAGCAAGTCCAAACTGAATACTTGGAAAAGAACCGTCATAAAATCCCATTGCTATTTTTGGCAGATATCATTAATGGCTATAAAACTATCTTTCCGATACCACTTGGATTAGGCAGTACGTTTAATCCAGATTTGGTACAAGAAAGTGCGGAAGTTGCGGCGAAAGAGTCTGCAGCTTCAGGATTACATATTACATTTTCGCCGATGGTTGATTTAGTAAGAGACCCACGTTGGGGGAGGGTAATGGAATCAACAGGGGAAGATGCTTATTTGAATGGATTATTTGGAGCTGCGATGGTAAAAGGATATCAAGGTAAGTCTTTAACGGAAGAAGGAACACTAGCGGCTTGCGTAAAACACTTTGCGGCATACGGTGCTCCAGAGGGCGGCCGTGATTATAATACCGTTGATATGTCTGAAAGAACATTAAGAGAGCAATATTTACCTGCGTACAAAGCCGCGCTTGATGCAGGATGTGCCATGGTTATGACGGCATTTAACACGGTTGATGGAATACCAGCGACAGGAAATAAATGGTTAATGAAAGATTTATTGCGAGATGAATGGGGCTTTGAAGGAGTTCTTATCTCTGATTACGCAGCAATAGCTGAGCTGATGGCACATGGAGTTGCAGAAGATGGGGAAGAAGCAGCGAGACTTGCAATCGAAGCGGGTGTCGATATAGATATGGTCACACCTGTATATGTTCAACACCTGAAAAAGCTAGTCGATGAAGGGAAAATTTCCGAGCAATTAATTGATGAATCCGTTATGCGTGTCCTTCAATTGAAAAATCAATTAGGACTGTTTGAAAATCCATACCGTTTCGCTAATGAGGAAAAAGAAAAGGAATTGATTCTTTGTGAGGAACACCGCAGTTTAGCGAGAAAAATAGTGAGTGAATCACTTGTCCTCTTGAAAAATGAAGGTGCCTTGCCTTTATGTAAAAACAATCAGAACATCGCATTTATTGGGCCATATGCAGACAATAAAGGGTTAAGTGGTTTGTGGTCGATCCATGGAGATACAGATCAAGTAGTGACACTTAAAGAAGCCGTAATGAAAAAAGTTGAAGGGTCACAAGTTCACTTTGCAAAAGGCAGTGAGATTTTAGATCCTGATACGAAAATCAGTGGATTCGCCCACGAGGTTGAAGAAAAAGAATTCAACCCTGAAGCTGCTAAGGACGATTTACAAGAAGCTATAGAGCTGGCTAAAAAGTCTGATGTTGTCGTACTCGCATTAGGCGAGCATTCTATTCAAAGTGGTGAAGGAGGAAGCAGGGCCGCGATTACACTTCCAGAAATTCAACTTGATTTATTCCGAAAGATACATGAAGTTAACCAAAATATTGTGGTTGTCCTCTTTAATGGTAGACCTCTTGATTTAAAAGAAATCAATGAGAAGGCAAATGCCATTGTAGAAGCTTGGTTCCCAGGAACAGAAGGTGGAAACGGAATCGCTGATGTTCTATTTAATGATGTAAATCCATCAGGAAAACTATCAATGAGCTTTCCATATAGCGTGGGCCAAATTCCTGTTTACTATAATTCCTATAACACGGGCAGGCCGCTGAAAAAAGGAGAAGCCGGCCATCGCTTCCAATCAAGATATACCGATATTCCTAATGAACCATTATATCCTTTCGGTTTTGGGTTATCGTACACGGAATTTGAATATTCCGGCCTAACGCTGGATAAGAAACTACTAACACAAGCTTCAAAGTTAACTGCTTCTATAACAGTAAAAAATACAGGGGACTATGCCGGAAAAGAAACAGTACAATTATATATTCAAGATTTAGCAGGTAGCGTCATTAGACCTGTAAAAGAATTAAAAGGCATTAAAAAGATAGAACTTCAACCCGGGGAATCTAAAACAGTGGAATTCAATATTACGGAAGAAATGCTAAGATTTTACACAGCAAGCATGAAATTTGAAAGTGAGAATGGAAAGTTTAAAATATTTATCGGTTCCAATAGTGAAACGGAAATATTCGAAGTTTTTGAGTTAAAAAGAGAAGAATAAAGTATAAAAATGGACTCACTTTTACATAAAGGTGAGTCCGTTTTACTAAAATACAAAGTAAATTTTACAAAATGAATTTTTTGTGTTTTACTAAGAGCAGAAAAGTAACTCGAAGTGAGGGGCATGGAATTGATTGGCATAAAAGATATTGCGAAAATGGCTGGTGTTTCTGTATCGACTGTTTCCAATGTAATTAATGGACGAAAAAATGTTGGAAAAGAAACTAGGGAACGTGTATTGCAAATATGTGAAGAGGTTGGTTATCAGCCAAATCTCATGGGGAAAAGCTTGAAATCAGGAAAGACGAATACGATTGTCTTTAATTTTAGCGATTTTGAGAGGTCTTTTTATTTAAAAATCATCAAAGGAATCAATGATTATTTATCCGAAAATGGCTTCGATTTAATCGTATGCACGACAAGCTCTAGCAAAAATTTTATGCGCAACAATTTTTCTAGGGGAGCGATTGTCTTAGACAAAAAAATGGATAATGATTTCCTTAATTCAGTTGCAGATGAACAATTTCCAATCGTTGTCATGGATCGTATTGTAGACAATGAAAACATCAAGAGTGTGATTGTTGAGAACTATACGGTTATGTGTGAACTCGTGCAATCCCTTATAAATAAAGGATTTCGTGAGTTTGGGTATATTGGCGGAATTGAAAGTTCACTTGATCATCAGGAGCGATTCCAAGCATTTAGCGATACGCTAAAGAATAACAATATTCCATTTCAAAGAGCAAATTACTACTTTGGAGATTTTACTGAAGAAAGTGGGTACCGTGCGGCCAATATCATTACTCTAAGTAACAATCTTCCGGAAGTATTGGTTTGTGCAAATGACAATATGGCGATTGGGGCAATAAAAGCATTTAAGGAGAGTAATTATTCTGTGCCGGGGGATATTTCCGTTACGGGTTTTGATGATGCGGGCGCAGCGGAAACATATGGATTAACAACCGTAGCCATTCCACGTTACGAGAGCGGTTATTTAGCTGCAAAAGAATTAGTGGAGATGATTCGAGGTACGGCGTCTAAAGATATTTTCAAGATTTCTGCAAAAATGAAATGGAGAAACACAGTAAAATAAATACCTATATTTAATAAAATTTATGCATAATGGAATTGTTTATGCATAAATTTTATTAAAAAACGATAAAAAACATGGTGAAAAATAATATTATTAAAAATTCATTGACTTTTTGGACGCAGGAATTAAAATATAGGTATAACGTTTTATTAAAAAGGGGGACGCATTGTGAAGAAGGCATTTGGTTTAATATCTATAATTCTACTTATGACTATGGTCGTATTAGCAGGCTGTGGCGGTGGAAAAGGTAAAGCTGGAGAAAAAATTGTTATTTTCCAATCTAAGGTTGAAATAACCGATCAAATGAAAGCACTTGCGAAGGAATACGAAAAGGAAAAAGGCGTTAAAGTTGAGATTTGGGAAACAACTGGTGACGATTATTTCCAACAGTTGAAAACAAAATTATCAAGTAAGCAAGGGCCATCCATTTTTACATTAGGTGGATTAACTGAAGGAGAACAACTTAAATCTTACGCTTATGATTTAAGTAAACAAGATTTTATGAAAAATGTTGCTCCTGAAAAAGAATTAGTAGTCGATGGTAAAAAAGTTGGACTTCCATACGGGATTGAAGGATATGGACTTGTTTACAACAAAAGCTTAGTGAAGCCTGAAGACGTGAAAGATTATGATTCATTCAATAATACATTGAAAGCCCTTAAAGCTGATGGAATTAACGGACTTGGATTATCACAAGAAAGCTATTTCTTAATCGCGCATATTTTAAATACACCATTTGCGCTTTTAGATGACCCAGCAGCTTTTATTGAAAAACTAAATAAAGGCGAAGTGAAAATGGCAGATACGAAAGAATTCCAAGAGTTTGCTAAATTTATGGAATCCATTCGTGCTGAATCATACAATCCGCTAGAATATAACTATGATAAGCAAATTGGGGATTTTGCAACAGGAAAAACTGCAATGATCCACCAAGGTAACTGGGCATACGGGATGTTCAAAGATTACGGTGATTTAGGGTTTGAAATGGGTATGCTTCCATTGCCATTAATGGGCAACGATAAAATCGCTGTTGGTGTACCAAGTTACTGGGCAGTTAACTCTGATGCAGATCAAAAAGAAATCGATGCAGCGTTAGATTTCTTAAACTGGTTGACTACAAGTGAAACTGGTCAAAAATATATTGTTGATGAGTTTGGATTTATTCCAGCTATGACAAATATTGAAGCAAAAGATTTAGATCCGCTTGCTACAGACCTTTTAAAAGCATCTAACTCAGGAAAATCAATTCCTTGGACATTTAACCTATGGCCAGCTGGAATTGTAGACGCTGACCTTGCTCCTGCTACACAAGAGTTCTTTATCAATAAAGATATGACTGGACAGCAATTCATTGAGTCCCTTGATGCAGCTTGGGCAAATGCTACAAAATAAGAAGTGAAAAATAAATAAGCCTAACATCGAGTATAGTAATTTAACCGGATGTTAGGCTTTTTATATGAATGAGACTCATTCATACGTAAAAACGGAAAGAAGGGTTCTTATGAAACAAAAAAAGGATAAAGCGTGGTTTGCTTTATTTACAGTGCCAACACTGATTGCTTTTGTGACGGTTGTCATTATTCCGTTTTTTATCGGAATATACTATTCCTTTTTTAGTTGGGATGGAATTCCGGCAAACCCAAAGATTTTTGTTGGATTTGAAAATTACGCTAATTTATTTGGTGAAAAGCGCTTTATGACATCTGCTTGGTTAACGACTAAGTTTACAGTCATGACACTTATAGCTGTCAATGTTATTGGTTTAGGTTTAGCTTTGCTTGTAACGACAAAATTGAAGGTTAGAAATATAGCGCGCTCGATGTTCTTTATGCCTAACTTAATTGGTGGTTTAATTCTAGGTTATATATGGAAGTTTATTTTTTCGGACGCGTTTCTTGTAATAGGTGAAGTAACTGGATTTAAGTCCATCTTCTTCAACTGGATGATTGATCCGCAATATTCTTTATATGCCATGGTTATTGTATTCACTTGGCAAATGGCAGGATATGTGATGATCATTTATATTGCTGGTATCGGCTCTATACCGGAAGACGTATTAGAAGCGGCTAAGGTGGACGGAGCGAATTTCTGGCAAAAGCTTACGAAGATTACTTTCCCGTTATTGATGCCATCCTTTACGATTTGTTTATTTTTATCTGTTTCAAACTCATTCAAAATATTCGACGTGAACCTCTCGTTAACGGGCGGTGGTCCAAACAATGCGACGGAAATGCTTGCGATGAATATTTATAATGAGATTTTTGGATATAACAACTTCGGTTATGGTCAATCGAAAGCGATCATTTTCTTCATTATTGTTGCTGCAATCACATTGACGCAAGTGGCCATTACGAAAAAGAAAGAGGTTGAAATGTAATGAAAAAAATAGGGAGGTTTTTATTAGGATTATTCGTTCTTGTCCTCGGACTTGTCTATTTGTCACCTATTTATATTATGTTGGTCAACTCTTTCAAAAACCGTGCAGAACTGTATAAAAACACTCTTGCATTACCTTCTTCTTTTGACTTCAAATATTATCTAGATGCTATGGACAAAATGGACTTCCTACAGTCATTTTTCAATTCCTTGTTAATTACGGTCGTTTCTTGCTTGCTCATTGTTTTATTCTCGTCGATGACAGCATGGATGTTAGTACGTACAAATGATAAGCTTAGTAAGTTTATCTTTATGACGTTTGTTGCTACAATGCTCATTCCATTCCAAACACTGATGATGCCATTAATGCAATTCATGGGTAAAATCCGAGATGTATTAGGAATCCCTATGCTAAATACTCATGGCGGACTCATTTTCATGTACATTGGCTTCGGTGCAAGTATGGCCGTTTTCTTATACCACGGGTTCATCAAGTCAATTCCAGTGTCATTGGAGGAAGCGGCACTGTTAGATGGCTGTTCTAAGTTTGGTATTTTTTGGAGAATTGTCTTCCCGCTTCTTAAGCCAATTACAGTTACGGTCATTATCTTGGACGTTATTTGGATTTGGAACGATTACTTGCTTCCATCTCTCGTTCTTTCCGATCGCGCTTTACGGACAATTCCACTTTCTACTGCTTCCTTCTTTGGACAATTTACAATTCAGTGGAATTTAGCGATGGCGGGCCTTACATTAACAATCATTCCGGTTGTCATTTTCTATGCAGCTGCCCAAAAACATATTATCAAGGGTGTTGCTTCCGGAAGTGTCAAATAATATAGCCGAAAGGGTTTGTCATAATGAATAAGTATCTGTTTGAAATTAATGATTTTAGTACCGGCAATGATGATTTAATGCTTCATGAAACATTATTTCATAACGCAAATGGTTACTTAGGTGTACGTTCTAATTATGAAGAAGGGTATCCTGAAGGTTACAATTCGATTCGTGGAACGTATATTAACGGGTTCTACGATTTTGCGGAAATGAAACAGGCTGAAAAGCTTTATGGTTTTGTGGAAGAGAAACAAACGATGGTTAATATCGTTGATACACAAGGGATTAAGCTAATCGTTGATGGTGAAGAATTCAGCATGTTTCAAGGGACTGTCTTAAAAAGTTCAAGAACATTAGATATGAGAAAAGGAATTACGAAAAGAACAATCCTTTGGCGTTCGCCGAATAATCGTGAAATAGAGATTGTCATTACGAGAATGGCTTCTTTTACAATGCTCCCGCTGTTTACGATTGATTACAAAGTTACGGCCAAGAATTTTTCAGGTGAAGTAAAATTCCTATCTACTCATATCGGAAATGTGCAAAATTATTTTAATCCAGACGACCCACGTGTTGCAGCGGAAAGTTTTCAGCACGTTCATGTAGAAAAGACAGGGGCTCAAGATGGTGTATCCTTTATATCATCAAAGACGTCAAAATCGAATCTGTCTGTTTGGTCTGTCGTAAAAAATGAATTGTCAAAAGAAGGAGAAGTACAACAACGTGTTCATTCTCATTCAATAGATTGTGAGATTTCAACGACAATTGCCCAGGACGAAACAGTATCCCTCTATAAATATACAATTGTTTGTGATTCCATTCGCTATGAAGATGGCAGAGAACACGCATTGGAGTTAATGAACGAAGCTACAGCCAAAACATTAGCGGGATTATACGAAGAGCAGGAAGAATTTTTGACTCGCTATTGGGAAAATGCGAGTGTAGATGTAGATGGCGACGACGATTTAAGTATGGCCATTTATTACAATCTGTACCAGTTGCTGCAATCAGTAGGGAAAGATCGATTTAGTAACGTTGCGGCTAAAGGCCTTAGTGGTGAAGGTTATGAAGGCCATTATTTCTGGGATACAGAGATGTATATTCAGCCTTTCTTCTTGTTGACGCAGCCTGATATTGTGAAAAACTTGATTGAATATCGTTACAATATATTGGATTTTGCACGTGAACATGCGAAAATCATGGGTCACACGAAAGGAGCGTTATACCCGTGGAGAACAATCATGGGGAAAGAATGCTCTGGTTATTATCCTTCTGGCTCTGCGCAATATCATATTAATGGCGATATCGCTTATTCTGTTATTAATTATTACCTCGTGATGAAGGATCTGGATTTTATTGCCGATAAGGGTGCGGAAATTATTTTTGAAACGGCAAGACTGTGGCTTGATGCAGGTCATTTCCACGAAGGTAAATTTATGATTCACAATGTCACTGGACCAGATGAATATACATGTGTTGTGAACAATAACTACTACACGAATACGTTAGCACAGCATAATTTGAAGTGGGCTGTGAAGTTTTATGAACTACTAGAATCGAAGAATATGACGTCTGTCGTTGAAAAAATCAAGCTGGATCACGAAGAAATTGAAACGTTTAAACTAGCGGCGGAGCAAATGTACTTGCCTTATAATAAAGAATTGGATATTAATCCTCAGGATGATTCATTCTTAACTAAGAAAGTATGGGATTTTGAAAATACGCCAAAAGATAAATACCCATTGCTTTTACACTATCATCCGCTGCATTTATATCGCCACCAAGTATGTAAGCAGGCAGATACTGTATTGGCGCATTTTATTTTAGAGGATGCCCAAAGTTTAAGTACGATAGAAAATTCCTTTGCGTATTATGAAAAAATAACAACGCACGATTCGTCTTTATCCACTTGTATTTACAGTATTGTTGCGTCGAAGTTGAAGCAATATGACAAAGCGTATGAGTATTTTGGAGAATCTGCTAAACTTGATCTTTTTAATACTCATAAAAATACAAAGGACGGCATCCATACTGCCAATATGGGTGGAAACTATATGGCGATTGTCTATGGGTTCGGAGGCTTGCGTATTAAGGAAGACGGCTTGCATTTTGCTCCAGCTCTTCCTAAAAAATGGACAGGCTACAACTTTAAAGTCCGTTTTGAAGACAGTGTGATTCTTATAAAAGTTGAAGGGGACAATTGCACATTCTCTTTACAAAATGGAAGTGAGAAGTCCATTCATGTTTACGGCAAAACATATGAACTGAAGGATAGCCTCGTTATTCCGTTGGAGGAAAAAAGCCATGCCTAATAAATGTGCGATTTTTGATTTAGACGGTGTGCTTGTCGATACAGCGAAATATCATTATCTTGCTTGGAAAGAACTAGCCGAAAAGCTAGGGTTTGAATTTACCCTTGAGCATAATGAGATGCTTAAAGGGGTTTCGAGGATGACATCTTTGGATATTTTGCTAGACGTAGGCAATATGAAAGATTCCTTTACAGAAGAAGAAAAAGTAAAGATGGCGACGGAGAAAAACAATCGCTATGTCGAATATATATCCAATATCGATGAATCGGAAATTTTGGACGGAGCTCTTTCGTTATTACAAGAGTTAAAGAATAAAGGAATTAAAATTGCGCTCGGCTCAGCAAGTAAAAATGCCCAAATCATTTTAAAAAATGTTGGCATCAAATCGTATTTTGATGTGATTGTGGACGGGAATTCGGTCTCCAAAGCAAAGCCTGACCCTGAAGTGTTTACGCTAGGGGCAGATACACTTGGCGTATCGTATGAAGAGTGTGTGGTCTTCGAGGACTCGCAAGCGGGATTGGAAGCTGCTAAAATTGCTGGGATGCTCGCGATTGGTGTTGGACAAGAAAAGGATTTGACGAAGGCAGATGTCGTATACTCCTCTTTGGAGGATTTTGATATCGAGCGGTATTTTTAAATGAAAAGATCGTAAGGGATACTCCCTTACGATCTTTTTACTTTAAGGCAGAGCGTTATAATGTCTATATTAGGTATGTTCCGCTTATTAATTTGTGATTAGAAAGATTATTGGAACAACCGAAAAAGCAATGTTCACGATGAAATGACAGACAATGAGTGGAAATAATCTTTTCTGTTTGTAATAAATGATGCCACTGCCAATACCCCAAAGGAAAAATGCAACAAAATAGACAACGGTTCCTTGCCAGCTAGGTGCGAGCATGGTGTGTTGCAAGGCAAAACCTAGGGAAGGGATTGCGATTGCAGGTATAACTTTTTGATAGTGTTTGAGAAAAAAAGGTTGTGCATATCCGCGATACATCAACTCTTCAATCGGTGCATTTAAAAAAGGAAAAATAAGAGCCACACAAGCGGACAACCATAATAGCCACTGGGGTCGTGCAAAGATCGTATCGCCAGTGAATACCGTTTGGAAATGCATGTAAAAATTCGGACCAAACATGATAAACATTGTACTGATTACGGCTAGTAGAAACGGGATATATAAAACAAATAGCCATAAGAAACCAAAAAGCATATCCTTCCATAAGCGCTCACGTTGGAATCCCACTAATTCTTTAAGTGGCCGGCCCTCTTTTTTCAATAACTGATGGAGAAGGATAAAACATAAGGCGTTCACAATCGTAAAATAAATTGGTGAAATGTCATTTAAGAAAGGGAATTGAAAGTCTAATCCGGCTACTATAAATAGAACCGAAAAAATAAGTACACCTATAATCAGCATTGGAAAACGGATGAAAGAGATAATCCATGCGCTTTTCATTGGATCCTCCTAAAAAACCTGAAAAGGGATAGCGTCCTTTATCGGGTATTGGCTTTTGTTATATTCAATCTAGTATAATTCCAAAATATGTTTTTAAGGCTTCCTTATATTCTTCTTCTGTCTCAGGTGTAAAAGTTCTTACTGAATCATTCGTAAAAATACGAAACTCTTTTCCTTCCACAGAATTTCGTCCATCGGTCGTACGGACTGCAACCATCGCATCGTTGATGAAAATGGAATCTGGGGCATTTTCACACCAAAATGAAGCCATAATAAAATCTTTAGGAAGTTGTGGTTCCTCTGTAAAGGAATAAAGTTGTCTCCATTCTCCACGCTTTTTCTCCAATAACATCCATCCGAAGTATGGATCGATTTCTAATTTGTAAAATTCATCACCTTGCTCGTGAATAAGACCTTCAACCATTTCGATAGGCTGACGAGGTACGATTCCTCCCACGCCTACATCACACAAGAAAAACCTTCCTTCCGCCTCTACTTTTAAAACGTGATGACGTCTTTTCGGAGGATTATTTGGCTCATCGCGCCAAAAACGTGCGAACAAACTTGTTACTTTATAACCTAATTCCTGTAATAGCCAGCTGAATAGAGCGTTTAACTCAAAACAATATCCACCTCGACGGCGAATGACGATCTTGTCGTATAAATCAGGAATTTCTAAAGACAGCGGGATGCGGTTCAAAATATCGAAATTTTCATATGGAACCGTATGTAGGTGGCATTCTTGTATTTTTGCAAGTGTTTTTGCGCTGCCATCTAGTGGACCGGAGTACCCAATTCTGTTTAAATAAGCGCTTACATCTAATTTTGTTTCTGTCATATCTCTCTTACCCCTTTACTGAATAATTCTCTCTTCCACCACTATACCACTCATTGCCCGATGGATAAATCCTAAATATTGAATGTGTTAGCACTATATTGGTAATAAATCCAATATAATAACGAGTTTAATTTACTTGATAATGATTATCATTAATAATTAGATGAATAGCCCATGTTTATTTGTATTGTCGTTCAAATTAACATTAATAATCATTCTCAATTAGAAATAAAAATTCTCATTTAAATTTGACTTGCTAGTTCCCTTTTATTATAATAGTCATATAATAATTGTTATAAATTAGCTTTCGCTAAATACTGAGCTTAAACGCAGGAGGTGCGGAAATGGATGCTCATGTACATTTTTTAGAGAACAGAAAACCAACGACACAAGGAAGTATTTTGGAAAAAATAAAGGTTAATGGAGAACTAATCGCGGCTATTACGTGCGGAATCCTTATCTTTCTGGGCTGGCTAACGGATAAAAATGGCGCTTTAACTACATCGGTCATTTTATATTTGCTAGCTTTTGTTATTGGAGGATTCGCAAAGGCAAAAGAAGGCATTGAGGATACGATAGAAAATAAAGAATTGAACGTTGAGATGCTGATGATTATGGCTGCCATTGGATCGGCCATTATTGGTTATTGGACGGAAGGCGCGATTTTAATATTTATTTTTGCACTTAGTGGTGCACTTGAAACTTACACGATGAATAAAAGTCATAAAGAAATTTCTTCATTAATGGAATTACAGCCTGAAGAAGCGTTACGTATTATCGGAGATAGTGAAGAACGTGTTCATGTCTCGGAGCTTGTTGTTGGGGATCTTATTTTGATCAAACCTGGGGAAAGAGTTCCTTCAGATGGAGAAATTATAAAAGGAATTTCTACGCTAGATGAAGCAGCGATTACCGGTGAATCTATTCCTGTATCAAAAGGACTGAAGGATGAAGTTTTTGCGGGAACGGTGAACTTAAACGGTTCAATTACTGTTCGAATTACAAAGCCGAGTCATGAAACACTCTTTCAGAAGATTATTGAATTGGTGCAATCAGCACAAAGTGAAAAATCTCCTTCTCAGCTTTTTATTGAAAGATTCGAAGGAAAGTATGTAAAAGTCGTGCTTGCAGTTGTCGCTTTAATGATGTTACTTCCTCATTTTGTACTTGGGTGGAGTTGGAATGAGACTTTTTATAGAGCGATGATTTTATTAGTTGTGGCATCACCATGTGCTCTTGTTGCATCTATTATGCCTGCAACATTGTCCGCCATTTCTAACGGAGCAAGGCATGGCATCCTTTTCAAAGGTGGAGTTCACCTTGAACAATTAAGTGATCTACAAGCAATTGCTTTTGATAAAACAGGGACGTTGACAACTGGAAAACCTGAGGTGACGGATGTCGTCGTTCAAGATGGGCTTTCCACGGATGAGGTTTTACTAGTTGCAGCCTCTATTGAAAGGCATTCAAACCATCCGTTGGCGAACGCTATTGTAAAATATGCCCAGCAGAAGTTAACGGATAAATTCATTGAACCGGACAGCATTGAAGATGTGCCGGGATGGGGAGTAAAAGCAACGATAGATCAAGTCGAATGGAAAATTGGTAAAGGTAGTTTTGTAGGAGAAGAAGCTGTAAAACAATTTAATGCGAAAGAATTGGCTAAAGAAGGGAAAACCGTAGTATTTATTCAAAAAGGGGAAGAGCTTGTCGGCATGATCGCCTTGAAAGATTTGGTACGGTCAGAATCGATGAAAGCCATCGACCGATTGAAAGATCAAGGCTTGTACACGATTATGCTGACCGGGGACAACACCCAAACAGCTCAAGCCATTGCTTCCGAAAGTCACGTTCAAGAGTATATCGCTGAGTGCTTGCCAGAAAACAAAGTTAATCACATTAAGCACCTTAAAGAAAAATACGGAAACGTGGCAATGGTCGGAGATGGAATCAACGATGCTCCTGCACTAGCGACTGCAAATGTTGGGATTTCAGTAGGAGACGGAACAGACGTCGCCCTCGAAACAGCAGACATGATCCTGATGAAAAACGACCTCTCCCGTATATCGGATGCTGTCAATCTATCAAAAAGAATGAACAGAATCATCAAACAAAACATTGTCTTTTCAATCGGAGTCATCATCTTGCTGATTTTATCCAACTTCCTGCAAGTGTTGGATCTGCCTTACGGAGTCATCGGGCATGAGGGAAGTACGATTTTGGTTATTTTGAATAGCTTGAGATTGTTAAAATAATATTTGAACAAAGCGGTGGGGGTAGCCCCACCGTTTTTATTTTTAAAGCTTAATTGAGATTACTTTTTTTACCTTGCAATCACGGCGATTTTAGAAAAGGCTTTCATTTTTTAATGGTAGGTGTAAAATTAAGGAAATAGGAATGCTGGAAAAGGAGTTAATATGGTTTCTGCACTTTTTTTCATAGGAATAATAGTTTTAGTTATTAGTGTTATCACTGGATTTTTAACGGGGACATTTTTCGGATTGATTGTTGCACTATTAAGTGGTATTGTGTCCGGAATGATATTGTTTGCATTGTCCCATATCTTGAATAACCAGGAATCCATATTGTTCAAACTACACCAAATTGAAGAAATGCATAAAAAACAAATGAAACAAGAAAAGAAAACATGTCCCAATTGTAATTATGAATATGAGACTAAACTTAGTTCCTGCCCATATTGTGGTAGAAGAGATTAGGAATCTATTTTCTTGATTTATTATCTAAAAATCTCTGTGCCAACCTCATTGTTTCTTCCTTCCTGTACGTAATTTTTAGTTTGGGTACACTAATAACAAAAAATATTGGAGGCTTTACAATGCTTGCCGAATTTCAAAGAACAGAACAAGGTTATATTGCCAAATTTGACCGTTACTTAAATCACTCAGTCGAAAACGTATGGGAAATGTTAACGGACAACGATAAATTAGCACTTTGGTTTTCAGAACTTCGAGTAAAGGATCTTCGCGAAGGTGGAGCGTATATTTTTAATATGGGAGATGGAAATCTCATCGAAATGCCCATCCTTGAATTAAAGATGCATTCTTTATTAGAATTCACCTGGGCGGACGACGTGGTGCGCTTTGAATTGCTACTGGAGTCAGAAGGGTGTCGATTAATTCTAATAGAAAAAATTAAAGCAATGACCGACCACACCCCGAGGGATCTCGCAGGATGGCATGTTTGTCTTGATGTGATTAGTGCTTTATTAGATGGGAAAATCATAGAGAATCGTAAAGTCGAATGGGAGAAATGGTACCCGAAGTATGTTGCAGCAGTAGAAGAAATTAAGGGAGGCTGAACTTGTTTCAGTCTTTTTTAATGCCCATTTTTAGAAATATATTGCCAAAATATATACAGTTTGCTACTATATCGTTAAGCGATATATCGACATACGATACATCAGCGGTCGATATACAAAAGTAGGTGGTCATTGATGAAGCAAGTTGAAGATTATTTACCGTTATCGCAAGCGACGTATTATATACTATTGTCCCTTAGGGAAGTGCGTCATGGATATGCGATTATGCAGGATGTTGAAGAAATCAGTCATGGCGAAGTTACCATGGGGCCGGGCACGTTATATGGGGCACTAGGAAAACTCGAGAAACAAAACATTATTACGAAAGCAGATGTGGATGAAGAGGATAGACGTAAGTATTATCGCCTTACTCCACTCGGTAAAGAAGTTCTCCAGATGGAATATAAGCGTCTTGAATCTCTTGTGAAAAATGCGAGCGGCATCATAAAGGAATTGGAAGGTGAACATGATGACAGTGAAAAAATTTAAATTCTTTCTCGCGTCAGATCTTGAAAAAGAAGAACAATGGTTAACGGAAATGTCTCGTAATGGACTTCATTTTACAAAATATCGTTTAGGCATGTATTATTTTGAAGAAGATCCTAACCATTCATACGTTTACCAAATTGATTTTCGTGATGCAGATGAAGATTATTTTCAATTATATAAGGATTCAGGATGGGAGAATATTGAATCATTTATTGGAAAGTTTCATTATTTCCGAATGCCTGCTGATCAGGAAAATATTAAAAAAATATATTCTGACCGTGAGTCAGTGAAAGAAGCTTTTCAACGGATGTCTCAATTTTACTTAATAATTTTTATAGCTATGATTGGCTGTCAAGCAGGATTAGTCGCTACGTGGAAAGGTTATGTCTTTCAAATAGTTGCCGCTAGCTTGGTAGGACTAGTTTTTATTCTTTATTTGTATGTATTTTATACTCTTAAACGAAAAATTGATTACTATAAATAAATGTAAAGGTTATCTCTAAAGCAGGGAGGAAGAAAATATGAATTTTACTCCAAAACAGCGAGCTGTGTTACTCGAATTAACTTCAGAATGGCAAACGCCTATCCAGATTGCCGATTGGATTCCGGAGGCAGGCGGAAATCCATCCTACGTAAATGAGACACTTAAAGACTTAATGAGTGAAGGATTGGTGCAAGCTAATCCTACTGTTTTTGGATTATATAGATTAACCAAGGATGGTATGGACATCAAGACGTTAGAATTGGATAAAAATCAATGAAGTGTTGGCAAGTAGTTTCAATTCTAAAGGGAAGTTATGAAATAATTCTCATTGGTCATTGCGAACGCATGTGCTACAATGTTTGTATATCCCATTAAAATAGGTGAGAAGATGGATTATCAAATAAAAATAGCGGTGCGTCCTCTCGTAGAATATGTATATCGAAGTGGAAGCATTGAATCAGGATTTAGAAGCGTGACCACTTTAACTGAAGGAACGAAAGCACATCGGAAGGTTCAAAAAGAATATGGTGAAAACGATAAAAGTGAAGTGCTTCTTCAAACAGAGATGGTTTATGATCATCTCCTTTTTGTTATAGAAGGAAGATGTGATGGGCTGCTCCGTGCAGAAGAAGGGTTCACGATTGATGAAATCAAGTCGACTTCCGGAAGTCTCGACGATATATCTGAAGAAACATATCCGGTTCACTGGGCTCAGGCAAAATGTTATGCCTATATGTACGCTAAACTGAATAATCTTAGTGAAATGAACGTTCAGCTTACCTATTTTCAAAAAGAAACGGAAGAAACGAAGAAATTTAAGAATCAATTCAGTTTTCAAGAGCTAGAAGACTTTATGTTTATGCTTCTGAAAAGCTATGCCGCTTATGGAAAATGGCTTAAGAATCATGAACTGGAGTTGAAAAATAGTGCTAGTAATCTCCAATTCCCATATGAATCATATCGAAAAGGTCAGCGGGAGTTAGCCGCATCAGTCTATAAAACAATTGTGGATGATAAAACATTATTTGCAACGGCGCCAACAGGCATCGGAAAAACAATTTCCACCTTATTTCCTGCGGTGAAAGCAATCGGGGAAGGTAACCTCAAGAAAATTTTCTATTTAACAGCTCGAACGACAACCCGCCAAACAGCCGAAGAAGCTTTTCGTCTAATGAGAAATAAAGGATTGAATGCGAAGTCGATTACCATTACAGCGAAAGATAAAATCTGTTTTACCGAAGAAAAAATATGTTCAAAAGAACATTGTCCATTTGCAGATGGCTTTTACGACCGAATAAACGATGCTGTCCTTGATATTCTTTCAAATGAAACTGAAATAACGAGAGAAATTATAGAGAAATATGCAAGAAAGCATATGGTGTGCCCGTTTGAATATTCCTTAGAGCTTGCATACGCGGCCGACGCCATCATTTGCGATTATAATTATATATTTGATCCTAGGGTTTCATTGAAGCGAATGTTTGATGAGACGAAAAAGCAGACCGTTCTTCTTGTCGATGAAGCCCATAACCTAGTTGATCGAGCACGTGATATGTACTCAGCGAGCTTGGAAAAAAGGATGTTTTTAGAATTAAAGCGTTTTTTTAAAAATAGTAAGGTGTTTGAATCTGCCAAATTATTAAATGACTTTTTTATCCATCTAAGGAAGCAGGCGAATGGGGAGCAATATCAAGTTTTACAAGAAGTGGATGAAGAGTTCAACGAGCTGGTTGAAAAATTCATTGGAAATGCGGAGCAAGAATTATTCACTGGTTTAGAAGGTGAGAGTGGCCAAGCTTTGCTCGATGCATATTTTGCTGCTTTAAGCTGGTCGCGTATCGCTAAGTTATATGATGAACAATATGTTACCTATGTTGAAGTAAATCGCAACGAAGTCACGATAAAAATGTTTTGCTTAGATCCTTCTACTGTAGTTGACCGAGCAGGGAAGTCATTCAAATCAAGAGTTTATTTTTCTGCTACATTATCTCCGTTACATTATTTCATGCTGATGCTCGGCGGCAAAGAAGAAGATTACACTGTCTCCATTCCATCGCCTTTCTCCAAAGACCAAACCGATGTAAGGGTGCAGCCATTATCAACAAGATACCGTGATAGGGAAAGATCGGTTTTGCCGATTATTAATTCACTTGAATCAGCCATTACAGAAAGACCCGGGAATTACATCATTTTCTTTCCTTCGTATCAATATATGAATCGTGTTTTTGAGGAATGGACTGCTCGTGACACTGGGATTCCGACAATCATTCAAGGACCCGGGATGACGGAATCGGAACGGGAAGATTTTTTATTAAAATTCCAACCGGAACGAAAGGAATCTCTTTTAGCTTTTGCTGTATTAGGAGGCATTTTTTCAGAAGGGGTCGATTTAAAAGGTGATCGATTGAATGGTGTTTTTTTAGTGGGAGTCGGTCTCCCGCAAATTGGTTTTGAACGAGAATTGATTAAGGATTACTTTTCCAAGAATGGGCAAAATGGCTATGATATTGCGTATGTGTTCCCTGGGATGAATAAAATCCTTCAAGCTGGTGGGAGGCTTATCAGGACTGAAACAGACTCAGGTATTATTGTGCTTTTTGATGACCGTTACCTTCAACCAAAGTACAAAAAAATGATGCCAGAAGAGTGGAGAGATTTTCGGGTTTTCTAATGGTTATATAACCTTTTAATGGGTAAATTATAGAAAAGCGGAAGCGCCGGATTTAAACAAGGCGAATTTTGCCTCCTTAGGTAAAAGAAGGACAAGAATTCAAAGGCGTTTTAGCTAGACAAAAAACTACACTCCATAAAAGGTCTCTTAACTATGAACAACATAAAACAGATATACACTACAGATTTAAAAAATATCATAACAAACTGGGCTGCCGCTATCCTTATCGGCGGCCTTATTGTGCTTCCTTCGTTGTACGCTTGGTTTAATATTGCAGCGATGTGGGATCCGTATTCAGAAACAGGAAATCTCCCTGTTGCGATAGTCAATGAAGATGCAGGTGCTAAAATTCGCGATCAAAAGATCAATGTTGGAAAAGAGTTAGTTAATACGTTAAAAACAAATAAAAGCATGGATTGGCATTTTACAAATAGAGAGAAGGCCATGGACGAGGTCAATTATGGAAATTATTTTGCTGTGATTATCATACCTAAAGATTTTTCGGCAAAATTGGCTTCCGTCATTTCGGTTAAACCGGAAAAAGCGCAAATGGAATATTATGTGAATGAAAAAATCAATTCCGTTTCCCCAAAGATTACGCAAAAAGGTGCTTCCCTTATTGTTGAGCAAGTGAGCAGTAAGTTCATCTCAACTGTAAATGGAGTAATTTTTGATTTGTTCAACAAGCTTGGCATTGAATTGTCTCGTGATCTTCCCGATATTGAAAGATTTGAACATTATATATTTATTCTTGAAGAAAACTTACCGGAAATTAACCGCATATTAAATGAATCATTAGCAGATGCAACTTCTGCAGAGAATATTTTAAATAAAGCAGAAGGGAAAATTCCAGAGATAAGAGAGCTTACAAGCAAAGGACTAGATACAATTAATAAAACAAATGATCTTATAACGGCAGCAGAAAACCGTCTTAATGCAATCGCCCCAAAAATCAAGGAAGATGTGGAAAAAATACAGAAAATCTCTAACGATATTAACAGCTTTTTAAACAAAGCTCAAAACGCAAATATTGATTTAAGCAAAGGAGATCAATTACAAAAAAACGTGCAAAATCAATTTAGCAATGCATTGCAGACGGTTGATACAATTGAATCTTCTTTAAATCAACTTAAAAAGATAAATTCTGAACAAGGAGAGAATGCGAGCAGTGAGCAGCTGGATCAGGCCATTGCCAAAACAGGTGAGTTAAAATCAGCTCTACAAACCGCACAAAGCAATATTGCGGGTATCGATCAATTTTTGAGTCAAAAAAAGCAAGAATTCAAAAACACGGTTGAAACCATTCAAAGCATGGCATCTGAAGCTCCAGAAAAACTAGATGTATTTGTTACAGAGTATAATAATGCGATTGAACCGACGATTTTAAATGAAGTAGGTAAGGCGAAAAGAACATTAACCAATGCAAAAACGATGTTGACGGAAGTTCAGTCAACATTGCCCGAAGTTGAAAGGATTTTAAAAAATACGCAAGGGAACTTAAAAGAAGGCAAAAAAGCATTAGATTATGCACATGGTCAGTTTCCGTACGTAAACGCAAAAGTGAGAGAACTTGCGGATAAAATTCGAAAATTAAAAAACGAAGCCGATATAAATGAAATCATCAATCTACTTCGTCATGACCCGAATGCAGAACGTAATTTTTTCGAAGAGCCAGTAAAGCTTAATGAACATAAACTGTTCCCAATTGAAAATTACGGAACGGGTATGACTCCTTTTTATACAGTGCTTTCGATTTGGGTTGGTGCATTATTACTAATTTCGTTACTGGCTGTGGACGTCCATCAGCATGATCTCTATACAGGAAAACAAATTTATTTCGGCAGATTTCTCACATTCGTTACGATTGGATTTTTACAAACTCTCATCGTCACCTTAGGAGATTTATTTATACTTCATGTATCAGTCAGTGCTCCAGTATGGTTTGTTGTGTTTGGGCTTTTCATTGGTCTTGTATTCATGCTGATAGTGTATTCGCTTGTTTCCGTCTTTGGAAATGTCGGGAAAGCACTGGCAATCATCATGCTTGTCTTACAAATTGCGGGTTCAGGAGGGACGTATCCAGTCGTACTTCTGCCAAAATTCTTTCAGATCATCAGTCCATTTCTCCCTTTTACCTATGCTGTCGATTTAATGAGGGAAGCTGTGGGCGGAATCGTCTGGGAAAGGGTGCTGCACGATATTCTCTTCCTATCTATATTTGGCTTGATCGCTTTGTTGTTCGGTACTTTTCTAAAAGAGCCTCTAAGTCAAAAGACAGAAGCACTGTTAAAAAAATCAAAGGAATCTGGTCTTTTTCATTGAAAGTGTTGTAATCCTTCTCGATTCTCTATATGATATAAATATATTCTTTATTAAGAACGAATGCGTGAATCAGGAGGATAATAATGGACTTAAAATCGGTCACCCGTTACCAAGAAACGGTAATACGCAATGAAGACTCATCAAAAAGTAGTGTTCACGATAATGAAAAGACCTTAGATCAATTCCTGCAAACCTTACAAAGAATCGAAACGAAAATCGATGTTTTATTGATGCAAAGGGACAAGCAATGCCGCGTTGATTGAACGGGAAGTGAATCTTTTTCGCTTCTAAAGCGTATACTTTTGTACTAACGAACGGAAGAGGTTGGTATGACATGACGGATTATAGTATAAAAGTAGAGGATGAACTACGGGTTTGGAAAGAAAAAATGTTAAAGCAGTCCAGCCTGATTAATCGAATATCGAAAAAAGCACAAACGAAAGTCAATCAACTCATTCCGGAAAAAGTCCATACTGTTGTGACCGAAAGTATAAAAAATATGGTAAAAGCAACACTGGTTGGTTCGGATATAACAACGAAGAAGCACCAAACCTTAGGAATGAGTCTTTACGAGAAGGACGAATTACTGAAAGAAAAATTGTCAACATATCGGAAAACCGCCGTCATTGAAGGGGCTGGAACAGGTGCAGGCGGTATTTTGCTTGGATTAGCTGATTTTCCACTACTCTTGTCAATCGAGATGAAATTTTTATTTGAAGCGGCAGCCATTTACGGCTTCGACACAAACGAATATGAAGAGCGTTTGTTCATTCTTCATGTTTTCCAGCTTGCTTTTTCTAGCGATGAAAAACGGAAAGAAACGTTCCGAATCATTGAAAATTGGGAAGAAGAAAAACAGTTTTTAGCGGATATGGACTGGAAAAAGTTCCAGCAAGAATATCGGGATTATATTGATTTTGTGAAGATGCTGCAACTGATTCCAGGCTTTGGTGCGATTGTTGGAGCATATGCGAACTATAATCTCCTTGACCATCTAGGGGAAACAGCAATGAACGCCTATCGATTAAGGATTTTACAAAACTAAAATAAAGGCCGATTACTACTAAAGTAATCGGCCTTGTATATTTAATAAGAAATATAAAATGGAACTTTGTGGACAACTTTCTAGGCAGGAAGTTGTCGTCTAGCGCAAGCAGCCATCGACTAACAAACTTCTTGCCCTTCTCCCTACGATAAGTCAACATCGGCTTGTTTTGTCTAGCTACAGACGCCAGCCCCTCGAGGTCAAATAACCTGAGGCAATAAAGTCAAAATACGGACTTTTTTGCCTCAGAACATTTGCTTGTCGGGGCTAAGCAGGCGTCTTCCGCTTTTCCAACCTCGCCGTGTTCCTTTATCTCATCGAAGGTCAAGTAAGGAACGTCGACTAAAACCGCCACGTCCTGTGGCGACGTCGACGGACCCACATCCTGTGGGCCTGTACGTCGATGGACAGGCGCTTACGCTTTTGTTTTTTCAATCTCTCTTTTTACTAATTAAGAGCGTAACCTGCGCCATCGTAAACGTTAGAGACGACTTTTTACGATACGCCAAATATTTAGGCTCCCATCTATCTGCATACTTTTCCTTAAAATTTCTTAATCCTTTGAAATGGTACAAAAAGTGACCGTGTAAAAATAATTGCGCAGCCAGTCTTTCGCTTAAAAATGAAAACTTCGATTGACCAACATTTGAAAGTGGGGCCATGCCTAAATTAAATTGACGGTAGCCGGATTCCTTTGCCCATTCAAATAGCGAAATGAAAATAAAATCCATCGTTCCTGAAGGAGCTCCTGGCAAAAAGCGCATCAAATCAACTGAAGCAGTATTCCCTTCGTCGTACATTGGCATAATACTGGCAAAACCAATAATTCCTTCTTTCCCTCTTAAAACAATAATCTTAGACATATTCAAATAATGTTCACCAAAAAAACCGAGTGAGAAGCCTTTTTCGCTCCTGCCATTTAGCCATTTATCCGAAACCTCTTTTAATTCTTGTAAAAGATCTGTCTGGAAGGGAGGATTCAACACCTCTACTAAATAATCTTCCCTTTCAAATTTATTTTTTATCGCTCTTTTTCCCTTCATCTTCTTTCCGGTAAGTGTGAATTCGTCCAAATCGACAAACGCTTCCTCACCTAGCTTGAAAAAATCAAAACCGTATTCATGAAGATGAGGGATCACTTTATTGCTTACTTCATAAAATACAAGCCTATATCCAAAGCGGTCGGCAGTATCAAGAAATTCCTCAATGGCAGAAGGAATTTCTTCTTTATTTCCGACTGGGTCCCCAAGAATAATAATTTTATCAGCATATGTTTGATAGCTAAACAGAACCGTTTCATTTTTATTCCAGAAAAGGAATTTATCGTGTAAAAAAATGAGATGTGATAGGACCGAGCCGTCATATTTCGTAAGGTGTTCTTTAATTTTTTCTTCCTGATGAATCGATGGTTCACTCGTGAAAAGTTTTGGTTTTCGGATAACGTAACCTAATACTAAAATAATACTTGCAATTAGCAGCCCAATAAAACCACTGTAAAATAAATCATGATAATCCGTTATTACAAAGGGGCGAAGTTTAGATGGAATAGTAAATTTTGATGTTGGCAAATTCAAGTAGCCAATGATGATATACATGGCCGTAAAAAATAAGACAACTGCTATATCAATAAGCGCTTTTCCCCATGTCATCACATAACTTTCACGGTAAAAACGTTTTTTCGATATGAATAAAAGTAATGCTACAAACAACATAAAGATTGTTTCTTCATAATCAATTCCTTTTAACACAGAAAAGATCGCTGCAAGCGATAAAACTAAAATCGACAAATGGTAAGCCCTTTTTACCTTGTATTCAATCCCTCTACTCAGTCCCAAAAGGATAAAACCTGCAGCAACCGTCAATTGATGCGAAACTTGCATAATCGGTTGCGACAAAAATTCCTCCGCGATTCGTAGCCTGTACAGAACTCCTGGAACCGCAGCTGAAAGCAGTAGAATAAGTCCAGATATAAAAATAAGGGCAGTCAAGGAAATATGGCTGACTCGCTGAAAGAAAATATTCGGCAAGTTATTCCACGAGCGATTCCATTTATCCCAATACTCTTTAATGAAAAGGACTGCCGCTAGTAGGAAAGGAAAAATAAAATACCCGAGTCGATATAAAATAAGCAAGACGAGTACTTTTTCATCAAGAATTCCAAAGCTTTGCATTCCCCAAAGAAACACGAGGTCAAATGATCCCATCCCTCCAGGTATCATACTGACAATTCCTGCGCATGAAGCGATGATGAAGATGGGGATTAAGTGTGATAATGGAATAGGAATATTTAATAAATACGTCAAATACCAGATGACAATGAACACAGCTGTCCATTCTAGTGCTGAGACAAGTACAAGCTGGCCTTCTATTCGAAGTTTTAAATGCGAGCCACTCTTACGCTTATTTTGCCAAACATATAAAACGATAAAGATTGGTAAATATAAAATGACTACTAAAACCGCAAGCATTAGCCACTTTGTATCTTGAAACAAAGGGAAATTTCTATATCCGATAGGAATAATCCATGATATAAGGGAGATTCCGGTAAGATAAAAAAGCGTGACAGACGCAATTGTTTTCAACAAACCTTGTTTTTCAATATCGTATTTTGTATAAAAATAACTTCTTAGCATTAAGCCAACGAGCCCGCCAAAACCGATAATATTGGAAAAGGTATTCACAATAAATGATTGTTTAATTAATCTCTTTGGGGAAATTTTAACACCCAATAATTTTACAATCACAGTATCGTATAAAAACATAGGTGATACAGCAAAAAGAGCAACAATAAAAAACAAAGCCACTTCCCAAATTTGAAGCTGGCTTACTTCTTGTTGTAGTAAGTTGAAGTCTACACCTCTAACTGACTTTTGAATCTCAACGACAGCTAAAATCAATAAAAGGAGCGGGAATAATATTTTTAGAACTTGAAATAGTTGCTTTTTCTGAATCTTAATAATGGTCAACACCTCATTGCTGCCTAGATATCTCGTCCATTTTAACACTATAAAAAAGAAAAGGCTCATTCTATTAAAGGGAGGAGTGGATTTTAAAATTATTAATAATTAATCTTTACCCAATCCATTCCAATAAAATTCCACAATCTGATCAGCCATTTCTTCAATTGGAAATAGAGGTTTCTCGTGGGAATCTTTATAGTTTCCAATTGTTAACAAAGACACAAAAGCATGAGCGGCGAATTTGGGATCGACTTTGGATATTTCACCTTTTAATATAGCCTCATTAAATGCTTCTTCAAGCACTTTATACATTTGTTCTTCGGCCTCTTTTATTTCTTGTATCTGTTCAGTCGATAAGGAAGCATTGGCCTCTTTAAAAAAACTTGTTAAATCGATATCAATTGTCGCGCGTAAAAAAGTTTTGGAAAATGTATGTAAACGTTCTTTCAATGGGCGATTACCAGACAACAGCTGATTCATTTCTTTTCTGATTCGAACCATCATTTTTACCATGGCATCCGTAAACAATTCAGCCTTGGTTGAATAATGGTAATAAATCGTTGCTTTTGTAACTCCGCATGTCTGAGCAACATCATCCATCGAAACGATTTTATAGCCATGTTCCAGAAACAAGCGGGTAGCAACATCTAGTATAATTTCTTTCGTCGGTTTTGCTTTTTCGTCCTGCCGTGGCCTTCCTATTGGACGTTGTTTCTGTTCCACTATTTTCTCTCCTCGCAACACAAATTATTAATTATTATATCATAAAAAAAATTACTTCTTGATAAATTAACTAACCAGTATATATAATTAAAACAAAAATATGGAGGGAAGTGTTTTGGATGAAACTTCACCCTTTTAATGGATGGGGAAAATACGTTGGGGGCCCATTATCTAGATGGATTACTCTTGCCATTTGGGTGTTATTAACTGTTGTCTTATCTTTTGCATGGCCGGCGGTCAATGAAGTAGAGGATGATGCCGCTGAAGATCTTCCTGCTTCAACCATGTCACAACAGGCAAATGCCCTGATCAATATGGAATTTCCCAATGATGCTGGAAACCCTGTTTTGATTGTCTGGCATAGAGATGACAAACTTACAGAACTGGATTTTGAAGCTATCCAAACATTATATTCGTCGTTACAAGATAAACCGTTAAAAATGCAAAAAACTTTACCTCCGCTCGGAAATATCCCAGTTCCCGCACTATCTCAAAGTGCGTCCGAAGATGGTACATCCATTGTGACTCCTATTTTTTTCGGAAAAAGCGCAGGAACGGAAATTTTACAAGATAATATGGATTCATTGGAAAAAATCATAAAACAAACGTTAAATGGAGATCCTTTTGGGAAGAAACTTACAGAGACGGGACTTCATGTACGTTTATCTGGACCTGTAGGTATACAGACTGATGCAGTAAACTTGTTTAGCCAAGCAGATGTTAAATTATTGATTGCAACGGTACTGTTAGTTTTGATTTTATTAATTCTTCTGTATCGGTCTCCATTCATGGCCATTATTCCTTTAATTGTGGTGGGCTTTGCATATGGTGTAATCAGTCCTATTCTTGGGTTTCTAGCAGATCATGGTTGGATTACCGTAGACGCCCAAGGAGTTTCCATTATGACGGTACTATTGTTTGGAGCAGGAACCGACTATTGTCTGTTCTTAATTTCAAGATATCGGGACACTTTGCTTTATGAAGAAAACAAGTTTAAAGCTCTTCAAGCAGCAATCAAGGAATCTAGCGGAGCCATTACGATGAGTGCATTGACCGTTGTAATTGGACTAGGAACGCTTGGACTTGCTCATTACGGCTCTTTTCATCGATTTGCTGTACCCTTTAGTTTAGCTGTTCTTTTGATGGGGATAGCTGCATTAACTCTTCTCCCTGCTTTACTTGCGATATTTGGAAGAGGAGCTTTCTATCCTTTTATCCCTAGAACAACAAAAATGACAGAGGCATTATCCATAAAAAAAGGAAAAACAATTAAACAAAGGAAAGAGAATGGGAGAATTAGTAAAGGGTTAGGACGAATCGTTACTCGTCGGCCCTGGACGATTATACTAATTGCCTTGATCCTGCTAGGAGGTCTAGCCTCTTTTGTTCCGCGCATTCATTATACGTATGATTTATTGGCATCCTTTCCAAAAGATATGCCTTCAAGAGAGGGCTTTGACATAATTTCCAGCCATTTCTCAGCTGGTGAACTTGCACCTGTCAACATTGTGATAGATACAAAAGGTAAGCAAGAGCCATGGATGGAAAGGTTAGAAAGCATTCCATTTATTGCAGATGTGGCGGAGCCAATGCAAGGAAAAAGCAATTCACAGTTATTTTTATATGAAGCATCGTTAAAAGAAAATCCTTATTCATTAGAGGCGATCAATCGCATCCCAGAGTTACAGGACCAACTGAAAGAAATACTAGATAAAGCAGGAATAAAAGATGCAGAAAATCACTTTTGGATTGGGGGAGAAACAGCTGCTCTTTATGATACAAAAGTGACAACGGACAGAGACCAATCTGTCATTATTCCAGTCATGATCGGTATTATCTCTTTATTGCTTTTATTATACTTGCGTTCTCTAACTGCAATGGTCTATTTAGTGGCGACCGTTGTTCTATCATTCTTTTCTGCACTCGGGGCAGGATGGATTATCCTTCACTATGGTTTAGGAGATCCTGCGATTCAAGGAATCATTCCGTTGTACGCTTTCGTATTTCTAGTCGCTCTTGGAGAAGACTACAATATTTTTATGGTTTCAGAAATATGGAAGAACAAACGAAAACAAAACCATCGTGAAGCAGTTTCCAGTGGTGTTATCCAAACAGGAAGTGTTATTACATCAGCAGGTTTGATTTTGGCGGGTACTTTTGCAGTATTGACAACACTTCCGATTCAGATCCTTGTTCAATTTGGAATTATCACTGCGATAGGTGTCCTACTCGATACATTTATTGTGCGGCCCCTTCTTGTACCGGCTATTACAACAGTCCTTGGGCGCTACGCCTTTTGGCCAGGTAAGCTATGGAAAAAGAAAGAAGTTTCAACTGAAAATTCATCCGTTTCATCATGACATGTGAATTCCGGGCATCCTTGTGATTCTCGGAATTCTTTACTTTAAATAAAAGGAAGAACCATCCACAATTTCAACATCCTTTCTATTTCTACAATCATCCATTAACTTAAACAATGCATCATCCTTTTTCTTTGCCTCGATCATACAGTCAATTTGAGGGACAGTCCCTTTTATTTCGTTTAAAAAAGTGAAAAACATTTCAATATCCAAATAATCTGAATGATGACGAAAAGCCTTATCACTTTTAGGACTTGATATATGCATTTTTATAGGAAATGGAGAGGCTGTCCATGTTTGGATAACTCGTTCCCAATTGGATTGCCAATCATAATGTTGATGGTGGGCCAGGTGATGGTGATAATCAAATACAAGAGGAATCCCAAGTTTTTCACATAAGTATAGGGTGTCTTCCATCGTAAATGACGTGTCATCATTTTCGAGCATGATCATTTTTTGTATTCCTTGAGGGACAACCATCCAATTTTCGACAAAGCGTTCTAGAGATTTCTCCGTATCCTTGTAGTTTCCTCCAACATGCATGACACAGCGATGGGTCGGATTTAGCCCCATCCCCTTAAGTAACAAATAATGGTGTTTTAATGTATGAACGGAATTTCTCAAAACATCAGGCTTCAAAGAATTAATAAGAACAAAATGGTCCGGATGAAAATCAACTCTTAATCTATGTTCTTTTACGAATTGTCCGATTTCACGTAACTTTTCCCGAATGGGGGCCAAATAATCCCAATCTTGAAGTGCTTCATGGGTCGCCAAAGGAATTAGACGTGATGTCATTCGATAAAAATGAATATCGTATGCAACGTTATGCCTTAAAAGGCGTAATGTATTATGCAAGTTGGCTAATGCGATTTGCTCCAATTTACGAATAGCTGCCTCACGATCCTTTAGTTTTTGGAAATTTGCAAATGTCATTGTTTTAGATGGAGAAGCATTTTGAAGCTCCATGCTTAAAGCCACATAGCCAAGACGAACAAGTGTCATTGTTTCCACCTCCATTTTTAGTATGGAAAAATGGAGGTTTGTTAAACAAGAAAAATTTATATCTGGTATAAAACGGATAATAGAAAGTAAAGCAAGGGGATTGTCAGTATGCACAACAATGTAGTCAATAACACCCCGGTAGAAGCAAAAAGTGTGTCACCACCGTATTTTTGTGCATAGAACGAAATCGTAGGAGCGGATGGCATTCCTGAAATGATGATGGCAATCAACAATAAAGAAGATGGAGTTGATATGGCCATAAAAGGAAACAAGCATAAAGGGATAAAAATTAATTTTGTCATTGCCGACTTCCATAAGTAAAAATTATTTAATAGTGAAGACACATCTTTATAATGTACTTTGGCAAGTAGGGATCCAATCATTATCATGGAAAGTGGAATGGTCATTTTGCCAACACTTTCTAATGATCTAGAAATTATGTCAGGCCAACTAACAGGAAGGAATAATACGAATAGTCCAATAAAAGTTGCAAGGATTCCTGGGTTCAAAAAAATCTTGTTCCAATGGATTCGTTCTTGATCCTTAGTAAAAATATGCACACCATAAGTCCAAATTAAAATTAAATAACATATATTAAACATCGTTAAATAAATAATTCCTTGTTCTTTTAGGAGGATAAAGCTAATAGCATAACCTATAAAACCTTGGTTTCCAAATATAGTTAGACCTTCATAAACATTTTTCTGCTTCTCTGGCAGTTGAGATCTCTTTCTCATTTTGGCAGCAAGTAAAATAGAGATGACTAGTATATATATGGACATAAAAACGAGCCAAAGTAATTCGTGGATAACTTGTACTGAAAAAGGAATATCCAACGAAAATAAAATAAGAGCAGGTAATGTAATATATAGAACAAGCTGAGTTAAAACTTCATCAGAATACTCATTTAAAATACCCCGTTTTCGTGCGATAAATCCAACTAAAGCAATCATATAAAGAACGAGCATTTCTTGTATAAAAGATCCTCCTGTAGTCATCATCATTCCTCCCTGTAGCCTACTGTATGAATTCTACAATTAAAAAGTTCATAAACTTGGAAAGGCGATATAAAGAGAGAATACAACCTTTGTTTTTGTATCGGTTTTTCCTTGGATAAGAAGAGCCTAATTGCTTCATACTAACTAAAAAATAGGGAGTGAATTGATTATGGAACATCAACATGAAACTTCGATTGAACAACATTTAATTCATTATAAAGAAGGGCTTGGCAATTACCAAAAAAGCATGCCTGAGCTAGTTAGTGCCTTCAATCACTTTACAGAAACAGCCTTTAGTGAGGGGGAAATACCACAAAAGTACAAGCAATTAATGGCTTTATGTATCAGTATTTATTCGCAAAATGAGCATTGTATGATATATCATACGAAGGGTTGTGTAGATAATGGGTGTACAGAGCAAGAGATAATGGAGAGTATCGGTGTTGCCGCTGCCATCGGTGGGGGAGCAGTGATGAGCCAAGCTGCTACAATTGTAAGAGACAGTATGAGTCAGTTAAAGCAACAAAGTCACTAAGTAATCAATGAGTGGTGGGTAGTCTAATTAGACTACCCACTTTCTTTTTTTAAAATTGATGCCAATTCGAAAAATCCATTCTAATTGCTAGGAATTCTATCATCGAAGTTTTAATATTAAAGTATAATGTCCAGCAAAGAAAGGTTGGTGCCATATGGAGCACTCTAATACAATTAAACTTACTTCACTATCATCAAAAGGTGGCTGCGGCTGTAAAATAGGTCCTGCTGATTTAGCGGAGGTCATACGAATGCTTCCTCCTGCTGCCCAAAACCCTGATTTACTTGTTGGTCTTGATACGAGTGATGATGCAGGAGTATATAAATTAAATGATGATTTAGCAATCGTGCAGACTCTCGATTTTTTTACTCCTATTGTGGATGACCCTTATTCTTTTGGACAAGTTGCTGCAGCAAATGCGATAAGCGACATTTACGCAATGGGAGGAAAGCCACTTACCGCCCTTAATATCGTGGCATTTCCAATTGCTACATTAGATAAACGTATTTTAGCGGAAATCTTAAGGGGAGCGGCTGATAAGTTGCAGGAAGCTGGAGCTACCCTCGTTGGCGGTCATTCCATAGATGATAAAGAACCGAAATTCGGTCTAGCTGTAACCGGTTTGGTGCATCCTGATAAGGTCCGAACAAATGCCGGCGCAAAACCTGGAGACAAGTTAATATTAACAAAGCCGATAGGGGTTGGAATATTAACTTCTTCACTTAAAAAAGGTTTGTTAAATCAAGATGAAATTGAACGTGTGACAAAAGTAATGACAACCTTAAATAAAAGAGCAGCAGAAACAATGGAATCCTTTAACGTTCATGCTTGTACTGATGTAACAGGGTTCGGACTGCTTGGTCACTCATTGGAAATGGCGAAAGGAAGCGGTGTAGGGATTCGGATCGTGAAAGAGGAAGTTCCTATTTTAGAAAAGGTGCGGGAGTTGGCAGAACAGGGCGTCATCCCTGGTGGAACAAAAAACAACTTTGCTCATATACAAGCTTCTGTATCTTTTCCCGAAAATATGGATACAATTGACCAATGGATTTTATGTGATGCCGTTACTTCAGGAGGTTTGTTAATCTCTGTTGAAGGAGAAGAGGCGGAAGAACTTTTGTCTAAACTCATTAAGGCAGGGGTCGAAGCTGCGATCATCGGCGAAATAACGGAAGAGCATTCAGGTAAAATTGTAGTGACTTGAAGTTGTGAGGGGAAATGATTATATGTTCCGAGATATAACAGTTGAAGACATGATGGTATTAAGGGAAAAAGGGAAGAATGTGCTTATTGATGTTCGATCCCCTTCTGAGTTCAATCATTCCACCATTCCAGGCAGCTTAAATATTCCATTGTTTAATGATGAGGAAAGAGCAGAAGTCGGGACATTATACAAGCAAGTAAGTCCGGAAGCAGCTCAAGAGCGCGGGCTTGAAATTGTGTCTGCAAAGCTCCCTGATTTTATAAAAGCATTTAAACAATTAGATAAAGAGATAACCGTTTTTTGTTGGCGTGGAGGCATGAGAAGTAAAACATCTGCAACCGTCTTAGATTTGATGAATGTAAAGGTGAATCGATTGCAGGGGGGAGTCCGCGCATATCGAAAATGGGTTGTCAATAAAACAGAGAGAATGGATCTTCCGCAGAAAGCTTATGTTCTTAATGGAAATACAGGGACAGGGAAAACGCTCATTTTACGAACACTTCAGAAGGAAGGCTACCCAGTAATTGATCTAGAAGAAATGGCCAATCATCGAGGATCCATATTTGGCCAAATCGGATTGCAGCCGCATAATCAAAAAACGTTTGATTCCCTTTTAATAGAACGCTTAGAGCAATTAAAAGATTCATCGTATGTATTGTTTGAAGGAGAAAGCAAACGAATTGGAAGAGCGGTATTGCCAGATGCCTTTAGTGATTTTAAAGAAAAAGGGATACAAATATTTATAGAAATGCCAATAGAGGAAAGGATCCAACATATTCTGGAGGACTATCAACCTTGGAAATACAAAGGGGAATGTATGGAGGCATTTCGGAAAATAAAATCTCGCATCCACACTCCAATAGCAGCCCAAATAGAGGAAGGTTTAAAAACGGAGGAATTTTCTTTAGTAGTAAAACTACTATTAGAGTATTATTACGATCCCCGTTACAAATTTTCAGCCGACCAATATCCAGATAGTCATAAAGTAACGTTACAAGTTCAAAATGTAGGCGAGGCGGTTGAGAAGATTAAAAATTTGATTGGTCAGAGTTCGCAAAAGGGAAAAAGAGTGGCTTCTATTTGAGTGGATGCGTTTATATAAGTCACGAATTACTATTGATGCCCTTAGGTGAAGGGTAGAAAGAGTACTAAGGTCACCTAACGCTGTATTTGTGCCCTTAGTGAAGGAAAAAGAGTACTGAAGGTCACCAATCCTATATTGGTGACCTTCGTAGATAAAAAAGTAATGTTAAGTCCCCTTAATTGGCAAAAGTAGTATTGCGAGCTTTCCAGTCTTCTAGCTTTATGAACACCCAGAAACCATAGATTCCGAAAGTTATAAGTGTAAAGAACCACCATTTGATCCAATGACCAAATAAACCGATTGCGGAGCCGTGAAACTTCATACGTTTGCCCTCAATAACAGTATGATTAATCTTCCATCCATAAATCATTGTAATTGACCATGGGTAACAAATACCAATAGTGCAAACGGTTACAATAATACCAAGGATAACCCATCCTATATATTGAAAAAGTCCGCCGTCGAAATATGAGCTTCTTCCTTTCCCTATTTCTAGATTCCCTTGATTGTTTGTTGTCAATGATATCCCTCCACTTATTTTTAAAATTCCAACTTCTACTAGTGATAACTCTTGCTATATATACTTGTTTATTCGACAAATTGTAGGTAAATCCTCCTAAAAATGAGGGGAATATTACCTATGAAAAAGTAAACAAAAGAAGAAGATACAGAATTACCCGTATCTTCTTCTGCTCTTTACTTAGTACTTCTTCTTGTGGTGATGCTTATGATGGCCATAGTGCGTCATGTGATAAGGTGAGATAGCTTGATTCTGAAGCTGAATCTGGGTTTGATCTAATCCATAATGATGGTGCCCATGATGATGCCCATGATGGTGGTGCCCATGATGATGGTACCCATGGTGATGATGTCCATAATGCTGCATTGGATAACCTTGGTAACCCATAGGGTAGCCCATAGGCATTCCTGGATATCCGTAAAATTGTCTTTCCATTTAATCACCTCGATGTTATATTCTCTATCCAGTTTATGTCCAAGGGCAAAAGATGAAACCTGTCATAACTGGAAATGGGTGAAAAACGGTGATTTTGGGGAAAACGCCGATAAATAAGTTGGGCAGATGTTACAAAAAATATGCAATTTTACCAAAATTCTTATGAGAAAAATCATTTGAAAGGATTATAAAAAAGTATTATTATTTTTATGTAAGCTCTATGCTGTGTAGGACAGTTAGTAGGGAAGGGGTCGTAGGTTCAAGTCCTATCACCAGCATCCCGCATATTTGGAGAAGTACCCAAGTCTGGCTGAAGGGGACGCACTCGAAATGCGTTAGGGCGGGCAACTGCCGCGTGGGTTCGAATCCCACCTTCTCCGCCATTAAAAACTAGATTAATTTCTTGATATCCAAAATGGTTTGTAAATGCATTCCTTCATGAAAAATCGTACGAATCAGTACTTGTTCAATCGTATGCATCCCCATTTCTGTAGGTGAAAATTTCTCTTCTAATCTATTTCCGTACTCTCTTTTTATTTCATTAGGCTGGTTTTCTAATAGAATTTTAAGTTCATCGAAAGAAGGAGTTTCATTTGTAAAATTCTTAGGTGATGTTCCAAATCCAAACCATTTATTGAATTCTTCCGGTACAGCTGTTTCCTCTTTAGTTACAGCTTGAATCCATAAATATTGGTCAAGATAAAGATGCCCTAAGTTCCAACGGATATTATTATTGAATCCTGCTGGTATGATCTCTGCCTTTTCTTCTGAAACATCTTTCAAAACGCTTAACACATAACTTCGATACGTTTCCAGCTGTTTAAATAATATGTCATGCCTTTGCTCCATATAAAAAACACCTCTTTGCGTTTAATACCCATTACATTCAAGTAAATAATCTCTTTTTCCTGCATAAAATCAAAAAGCTCTGATCTCAAAAAAAGATCAGAGCTTTTCGTTTACTATTTTTCTGGACGGAAAATCTTGTTATAAGTCAGACGATCTTCTTCAAGATCTCTGATTTGTAAGATATTTCTTGTCTTTAAATAAAAACTTTTAAAGCTTTTTCCATTCTCATTTTCAAACAAAATGACACGCTCATCATCATTGTCGCTTTCGAGGCTTTCTTTGTATGTAGCGCTAGGAATATATTCTTTGACAATGGAATATTCAGGGTACTTTGCTAATTCGCTTGTTTCGGATGCGTTATTTTCTACCGCGGCATCCTTTTTTTCTGCAGGTTTTTCATTGTTGCTGCAGGCAGCTGTTAGCAATAAAGTACCCATAATGATAAATAATAGTTTCTTCATGTTGTCATCTCCGTTTTTCTTTTTGAAATTTTTCCAAAAATAAATCCCAGACATTTATAATTGGATTAGGCCTTTTGATATAATAACTCGTTTAAAATTATATTGCAATATCTTTGCTTGATTGTTCAAAATTCTTTAAAAAAGAAAAAGTAGGCGAAATTATGGGAAAAATCTTAGAAGTCGATTTATTTTATCCAATTCAAAATTATTTTAAAATAATAGGCTATGAAGTTTATGGAGAGGTGCACCATTGTGATGTGGTTGCCATAAAGGATGATCACTTAATCATTGTTGAATTAAAGCGATCCTTAAATATTGATCTCCTTATCCAAGCTACAAAAAGGCAGCGCCTTACGGATACGGTTTATATAGCAATTCCAAAACCTAAATTTAGTTTACGAACAAAAAAGTGGAAGGATATTTGTTACTTGGTTAGACGATTAGAACTAGGACTTATTGTTGTTTCGTTTCAAAAGTCAGGTGCATTTGCCGAGGTTAAAATAGATCCCGGTCCTTTCGATCGAAATAAAAGCATGCAGTTTAGCAAGAAAAGAAGAGAGAATCTTATTAAAGAAATAAAAGGAAGGCACGGAGATTACAATGTGGGAGGCAGTACTCAGACAAAAATAATGACGGCTTATAAAGAAAATTGCATTCATATTGCATGCTGTCTAGAACATTTTGGTCCACTCTCTCCAAAAAACTTGAGAGAATTGGGAACGGGAGATAAAACTCCTTCCATCCTTCATAAAAATTATTATGGCTGGTTTGAAAGAGTAAAAAGAGGGACATATATCATTAGTGAAAAAGGAAAAAACGAATTGAAGTCGTATCCAGAAACCAGGAATTATTATTATGGAATAATCAGTAAGACTGAAACTTCTTCCTTTAATACCCCGTAAAATATGTAAGGGGGTGTCTCTATGAGGCAAGATATATACGAACGGCAATTGGAACTGACGACGAAAAGATCTGAACGAGATCGTATTAAGCGTCGCTTAGATGGAGCAGAAAGAAGATTACATGAAGCAATTGCAATGCGAGATAGGCTATATCGACAATTAACTAAGGAACAACAAGATATCATTAAGCTCGGGAAGTTTTCATTTATGAATAAAATAAAGTCATGGACGGGAAAATGGGACGAACAGATGGAGAAGGAGTTGTCCGAGGCTGCCGAAGCGGAATTAAAATATAATGAAGCAGAAAAGACAGTAATGGACCTTAAAGCAGAGACGGAGAGTTTGCAAAAGGAAATGCAAAATCCTGACTTTTTATACATTGATGAGGATTGGACGGACTTTTTAAAAGAAAAGGAAGCTTGGATAAGACAAAATGACTCGATTGCCAGCAGTACCCTGCAAAAGATTGCAGATGAGAGAGTAACGCTTAAATCCATACTGCGTGAAATAGGAGAAGCGCAAGATGCAGGGCGTAATGCAATGCATTTGCTCAATGCCGCTCTTGATCAGTTAGGTTCCGCCGAAGGAACATCGTTGTGGGATACATTTTTAGGTGGAGGGATTATTGTATCCGCCATCAAATATTCCCAAATTAATAGTTCCGATGATCTGATCCATCGTGCGCAGCGAGCTTTACGCCTTTTTGAAACTGAATTGATGGATGTGCAAAACGTTACAACGGAATCACTCACAATTAATAAAAAAGATTTTTACAATTTTACAGATATATTTTTTGATAATATCTTTTCCGATTGGGCTGTTCATTCGCGGATAACTGATGCAAAAGGTAAGCTAAAGCAGGTCCTTCATGAAGTGCGTCGTATCCAAGATGGATTGTCCAGAAAACGAGATGAGATCAATCATCAACTGCAAAGATTAGATACTCAGGAACAGGACATTGTTATTTCATAATATATGCAAATACTAACACGTATGAAAAAAATCCACATTTTCATACGTGTTTTTTATGTGTAGGGTTTTGTCTTTGTTTTTGCGTTTATATATATGACATGTACAAGTTAACAAAAATCAGTCTCTGGTCTTAGTCAATCATTAGACTGTGGCGGGGTTCGGCGCTTCAAATTATTTCGTATGATAAAAGGGAACCATTGAAAGGATTGAGCAATCATGCAAAAGATTTTATTTTTCCCACTATTAAAAATGCCTTCTGGACATCATCAAGTTGCTGATACACTTACAAGTTATATAAAAAAAAGGGATCCAAGCATCATTTGTAAAAAAATAGATTTATTGAGTGCTTGGAATCCAGTTGTTGAAAGTGTCGTGACTCAGGTCTACCTTGAATGGATTCATTATTTTCCTAAATCATATGCATGGACGTATCGTCAAATGGCGAATACTTCAAAACCCACGCGGTCCTATAAATATTATGAAATATTATTTATGAAAAAAATGAAGCAAATAGTATTGGAGGAAAAACCCGATCTTATCATTTGTACCCACGGTTTTCCGTCCTACATTCTTAGTAAATTAAAAATGGATAATCAGGGTATCCCACCTGTTATCAATGTGTATACAGATTTCTTCATTAATGATGTGTGGGGAAGAGAAGGGATTGATTATCATTTTGTGCCTAATCAAAAGGTAAAGAATGATCTCATTCACAAAAATGATATTCCAGAGGATCAAATTTATGTAACGGGAATTCCGACTGCTGAACAAATAGAAGAGAGCTTTAGAACGAGGAAGACAAATACACGTTATCGGGTCCTTGTTTCAGGAGGAAGTGTCGGACTCGGCAATATCATGGACTTAATGAAGCAACAGAAGGATGGCTCGGATGTTGAATATCTCGTTTTATGTGGGAAAAATCAACATTTATTTCGAAAAATTGAAAAGTTGAATAATCCAAATATCTACCCACTTCCATATATCACTTCAAGAAATGAAATGAATCAATTATACGACGAGGTGGATGCTATCGTGACTAAGCCAGGTGGTGTAACGATAAGTGAGGCAATGAAAAAAAGGCTGCCCATATTTATCCATTCGGCGCTTCCGGGACAAGAAGAAATCAACCTACAGCAATTAAAAGAGCTAAAACTAGTAAATGAATTAAAGCAAAATCAATCACTTTCAGAACAAATAACAGATTTTTTCAATAGCTCTTCATTTAATCAATTTCAACATTCATTGAAGTCTTATTTAATGGAAATAAAACATGGTGATCCCGACAATATTTCAAAAATAATTCATTCCGTTATGGTTCAAAAAAGGATTACAGTTCGATGATTCAACAATTTTTGGAATGGCTCAATACAATCGGAATACCAGGCTTATTTATTGTAATGTTTTTAGAAGGTTCTTCCCTGCCTTTTCCAGGATTAATCGTTGTCCTTTCATATGGCTATGTTCTTTCGCCAGGCTATGTACAGACAATATTTATAGCGATCGGGATGGCTATCTCGTACAGTTTATCAAGTTTAATACCGTATTTTTTAGGGCAGAAGCTCGAGAGGTATTTTCCGCAGCGATTCAAAAAAGGTTTGGAGAAGGGTACCGCATATTTTAAGCGTTATGGAATTTGGAGCATCGCGTTATCGAGGCCATTTGGAATTGGGAATTATATTTCTTATGTGGCTGGTATAAGCAAAGTGAACTTTTTCAAATACTTATTTTTAACATTTGTCGGGATTTATCCTTGGTCTTATGTAATGGTGCTGCTAGGTGATTATTTTAAGGGGAATTATGAAGCATTTAAAAATTATTTCAGCTCATTTGGTCTATACGGGTATGGAGCTGCGATTGTTGTCATATTAACAATATTTGTATTTTATAAAACGAAACAGAAAAAAAGGGTTTTAACTGAGGTAAGAGAGGGAGGTCACGGGAATTGAAAAATACAGGACTTTCACTAGGGGGCGGCTCTCTTAGAGGTGTTGCCCACATCGGGGTTTTAAAAGAATTGATGAATCAACAAATCGAAATTACTCATATTGCGGGAACGAGTGCAGGTGCCGTTGTTGGGGGATTGTTTGCGAGCGGAATGCATCCGGATCAGATGAAAAGTGTTCTTCACGATTTGTCAATCCGTCGGCATATTGACATTGGCTTTAGTCGTAAAGGTTGGATCAAAGGGGACCGCATTTACCAAACGTTATTAAAGTTGACAGAGGGTAAACACTTTTCAGATTTGAATATCCCATTTGCTGTTATTTGTGTGGATTTAATATCAGGAGAAATGGAAGTCATAGATTCTGGAGAAGTGGCGATTGCTATCCGTGCAAGCATTGCTATTCCGGGAGTATTTTCACCTGTTGAAACGGGAAATAAAATCTTAGTGGATGGTTATATTTTGAATAATAACCCGGCGGATATTGTAAGGAAAATGGGTGCGGAAAAAGTAACATCGGTTCGAGTTCAAAGCTCCCATGTTAACCAACCTTCAAATCTTTTTTCGGTGTTAAATAGATATATCGATATTGCAAGTGATTATAATACGGATCGTTGTCTTGAAGAACATGCTGATGTATTAATAGATATTGATTTACGAGAAATCGGGCGATTTGAAACGAAGTCTTTATCGAAGGTGATTCAATTAGGCCAGCTTGAGGCACAGAAAGTTCTGTATAAAAGACAAAGCAAGGTGGTCTATATGGATCAATGGCTGCGGAGAGTGCATTGAAAAATAATTTATACGCTGTGCCCACTTATTGAAACTATGTCCTGAAAATTTTCGTCTGTATTACTAGGAGGGGCGCAGTATGATAAAAAAATTAATAATGACGGTTATTATATTTGCTCTTTTTGGAGCTTTTCTTTATGGATATATGGTTTTGCAATACAAAGAAAAAAAGATAAATGAAGCTGTATATATGGAGTATAGTGAGATTACGAAAATCATATTTTATGATGGTAGAGGTAATAATCCGCCGATTACCCTTGAAGATAAAGAGAAGATACAAGAATTTAACAATCTGTTGGACGGTTACATAATTAAAAAGGAAAAATTTCATGAGAAATCCAAGGGATGGATTCATAGGGCGGATTTTTATAAGGACGACAAGCAATTTATGAGTATTACTTTTTCTAATCCAATGCAAATAAACGGGAAATATTATGAAATAGTTGAAGGTGATATTAATCCGGAAACAATTGATAACTTTTTAAAGTCTATTGATTCGGATTAATGCTTATTTGAGTCTAGTTTTAATAAACAAACCAGTTGCAAGTATGAAAGCTGTTGTTCCTATGATAATTTGAAAAGAAGCTATGTCAATTGGATTGACAAGTTTATATGTAAAAGACAGGATCGTGAGAAACAAATATATACAAATAATAATCAGAAGTATAATATTGAACGCTTTTTTCAACATTTATTCACCACTTTAAAATGAACTACTAAAATCCCCTTTTTAAGTTTGGTATATTGAATGGAATAAAACGGATAACTTGATACCAGAATACTACAAAAATTTAGCAGGAAGAAAATAATTTTTTCTATAATTATCAGGGTAACATGAAGAAAAGAAAGCCTGTTTTAGTAGGCTTTCTAATGTATGTTAATCTTCTTCCTTATAAAAACGTTCTCCTGTATCTGGGTTAAAATAAACGACCAATCTTTTCTGGGTTGTTGGATCAATAGAAACCTCTTTTGTACGGACGAAGCCGTCAGGTACCTTCTGACCGTGTTTTGTTTTAAACCGGCGATCCCAAATAAACCAAGAACCGAAAATTAAGATGATCACAATGATAATCTGCAAACCGTATAATCCAAGAAACCATTTCATCTCTTTACTCCTCTTCGGCTACAACAGCAGTTCCGTAAGCGACGATTTCACTCATGTTTTGGCCGATTTCACCTGAATCAAAACGCATCATAATAATCGCATTTGCACCCATTACCTTTGCATTTTCAACCATACGATCCATTGCTTGCTTCCGTGCATCTTCCAACATTTCCGTGTATTGATTAATTTCTCCGCCGACTAAACCTTTCAAAGCAGCGACAATATCTTTGCCAAGACCGCGTGCTCTAACGGTTAAGCCGAAAACAGGACCTTTAACTTCTTTAATTTTATGATTGGCGATATTTTCTGTAGTAACGATTATCATGATGCATACAACTCCTTATTGGGTAATTTATCCTTATTTTAACTGAATGGTAGCGGATAGTCATCAGAATATTAGCTACTTTTTTTATGCCACTCAATTAAATTAATGGCATTTCCATCAGGATCATATACATCAAAGTAGATGTGATCATTCATTTCTGATGACCATTTATTAATCTCGCCGAGTTTATAGCCCTGAGTTTTTAGACGATCATAAATGCTTAAAACATCATTACAAAATAAGTTAAAGGCTGGTTGTTTTAAAATATGTAAATTTTCCTTTGTTTCTATTAATGTTAGTAAAGGAGAATTTTCACTAATTATGTAATTAGCACCTCTACCATTTTCCCATTGTTCAACATCACGAAGCTTAAGACCTAATACATCAGAATAGAATGGCACGGATGCTTCTATGTTACTCACTCTTAAAAAAACAGCTCCCAAAAAATGTACTGTCATAATGGCACCTCACATTGAATCAATTACTAATATAATTCTGTAAAACTTCTATAAACTCCTCAATGTATTGAAAAAAGCGTTAACGTATTACGCTTTCGCAAATGGAGAATAATAAGGCAGGAATTTGATAATCTACAGCGAATACATTGTCTATTAAAACTTTGGAGGCGTACTATGTATACAACAATTGAAGATTTTTTGGTAGATTGGGGACACGAAAGCGGGTCAACGCTAAAACTCTTTAATGTGTTGACGGATGAATCGCTTGCACAAGAAGTATCACCACAAAATCGAACGCTTGGACGGATTGCTTGGCATATTGTCACTACTTTGGATGAGATGATGGGGAGGACTGGACTAAAATTTGATGGAGCACCACATGATTCAAAAGTTCCACATTCTGCTAGTGAAATAGCTGAAGCGTACTGTTCCTCAAGTGATGCTATGGTTACCGCAATTCGTGAACAGTGGACAGATGAAACACTGAAAGAAGAAAAAGATATGTATGGGGAAATGTGGTCAATTTCAACGACGTTTAAAGTGCTTATTACTCATCAAGCCCATCACCGTGGTCAATTGACCGTTCTCATGCGTCAAGCTGGTTTAATCGTTCCAGGTGTATATGGACCTGCAAGGGAAGAATGGGCAGCATTTGGTGGACAAGCGCCTGAAGTATAAAATTTGTAAGAGCCTATTTTGAGAATTTTCAGGATAGGCTCTTTATTGTTATAATCAGGGAAAACCTTTTTCGGTGAGGAGTATATTATGCATAAACCAATACTGCTGATAATTTTAATATTATTCACAATTTTATCAGGTTGCTCTACAAAGAAATCTTTGCCAATCGAAGATTTGCCTTCCAATAATAATGAATGGCATCCTAAAGAAGTTTCTCCTTCTTCCTTTGAGATTGAGCAAATCGTGAAATTGGCCAATAATGGCATGGTGATTGATTCGCCATTTACTGTTTTTGAGAGCACAATTCAGCAGGTAAGGTCCGATTGGGGAGAGCCAGATCAAATAGATGAAGTAGCAGGTGGCTCTTATGCTACTTATAAAGAAAGAAACACGGTTTTTGGCTTTAATCAAGACGGGGAAATCTATGATGTACGTTTTTATAATAATAACTTACGAGAATTAACGATTGAAGAGGTTGAACATGAGATTGGGCAGCCAATAGACATTAGGAAAAACAATCAGGAAAGTATTTATGTTTATGAATTGAAAAATGAAATTGAGTTAAAAATGATATTCCCCAATGATACAAAGCGTTTGGGCCATATTTCTATTTACAATCCGGCTCTAGCTAAAGCTGAACAATATGTTCTCGATATAAAAGGGAATTCGAATCAACTATCCGACAAAGCGTGGAAAAATATGCAAAACTGGCGTGACCAAATCAAAAAGTTTACAGTTGAACATAAAAATGTGTATTTAAATGGTCCGAATAAGAAGAGAGTGGCTTTGACTTTCGATGACGGACCCGATGATATAATCACCCCGGCAATCATTAATATATTGAATGATTATAAAGTTAAAGGGAATTTTTTCTTTTTAGGCACTAATGTAAAGCTTCATACTGACGTTGTTAGAAAAGCTTATGAGAGTGGGCATTTAGTTTTAAGCCATAGCTTGAATCATATAGAGCTGTCGAAATTAGGAAAAGGGGAAGTCGAAAAGGAAATTGTTAGTGCAGGTGAAGAAATCCAATCCGTAATTGGAAAAAAGCCTGCTATTATACGACCACCTTATGGAGAAACAAATGAGCAAGTAGTCTCTGTTTCAGAAGAACAAGGATATTCCATTGTTCTTTGGTCCATCGATACACTGGATTGGTCACAAAGAGAGTCAACTAACATCGTCGATAATGTAGTAAAAAATTTGCGCAACGGAGACATTATCTTAATGCATTCAGACTCCGATAAAACGGAAACGGAAAAAGCTCTTCCGCTCATGATAGAAGCTTTAGAAAAAATGGATTTTGAAATTGTAAATCTAGAAGATTTATTAAATATAAAAGCGTATCAATAAGAAACGGGGTGTGGAATAAATGGAAGGTCTAATTATTAGAGAGTTGCTAAAAGAAGATTGTGTGGTAATTTCGAAAGCTTTTGCTGAACAAGGATGGAATAAGCCTATCTCCCAATACGAAAGTTATCTTTCTGAGCAAAAAGAAGGCTTCAGGAAAATATTAGTTGCAGAGTACAAAGGTGAGTTTGCAGGATACTTAACGATAAGGTGGCGATCTGATTATGAGCCATTCTTTTCGGCAGCTATTCCAGAAATTGTGGATTTAAACGTATTAATAAAGTTTCAGAAAAAAGGAATTGCCACAGCTCTTTTGGATGAAGCAGAAAAAATTGTTAGTGAACAATACGATGTCATCGGAATCGGTTTCGGCCTTACAAGTGATTACGGAGCAGCCCAAAGAATATATGTGAAAAGGGGATATATTCCGGACGGCTTAGGTATTTCTCAAAATGGGAAATTCTTGACCTATGGCGATCAAATTATAGTGGATGATGATTTAGTTTTGTATTTGACGAAGAGGTTAAAATAGTTAGGTTTTTTAACGCAAAATCATCTAATTTCGTATAAGTTCTATAAAAAAGTAAAAGGGGAATTAAAAATGAACCGTCCTCAGTCTTGGGAAAATTGTGATAAAGATATAAAGATGTTTATCATTTCGTTGACGAAAAAAATAGAAGAGGAATTAGGTACAAATTTGATAGGTATTTATCTTCATGGCTCGCTGGCGATGGGAAGCTATTATCGTCCAAAAAGTGATATCGATATTATTATAGTTGTTGGGCATAAACTCGATAAAGAAATTGCAAACAAAGTAGGAGTTTCGATTGCAATGGAAACGCACAATAGACCTACAATTGGCGACGTCGAATTAAGTATTATTACAAAAGAGGTAGCAAAACTAGTACCTGTGCCAACTCCATATGAACTTCATTACAGTACGGAATGGGCCAAAAAGATACTAAATAACGAAGTGGATTATAGTCTAGAAGTGACCGACTCTGATCTTCCTTCACATCTGACATATGTTTTACAGCGAGGGATTTGCTTGTACGGGCAACCGATACAAGATGTTTTTGGACAATATCCTTGGAAATCTTTTATGGATTCGATTATTTACGATCTTGAATGGATTCTTGAAAGTGATAACATTCTAGAATCCCCGTATTACACTGTTCTAAATATTTGTCGGGTATTTCAATTACTGAGCGAAAACAACCAAACTGTCCATAGTAAAGACGAAGGTGGGGAATGGGGATTATTGCATTTACCGCACAAATATCATGCTCTTATTCAACAAGCTCTCGATGTGTATCGTTCATCCGAAATAGTGAGTGAAGAACAACGAAAAACAGGCGGCAGGGAATGGAATTCATCTACACTGCGCGCCTTTAGAGATTATGCAAGAGAAAAGCTATTAGCCTACTAGCATTTCTTGTAAAAATCGATGAATCATTTTTTTATCTTCACCCTCACCAATCACATCAAAATAAAGGTCCATCAACTCAAAAAGAACCTTATGGATGTTATCATTATTCATTTTTACTTCGTAGGTTCTTTTTAGTTTTGATAAAAATGGACTTTCCAAGTGATCGATCGATTTATCAAAATCATAGTTAATCCCATTTCGAATACAAAGAAAACGGATGATTTGGTCTCGGATGACATCAATGTCTTTTAAAGCTTTAATATATTGCTGGCGTTTCAAAGCAACCGTTGCACTTCGAAAAAATTGCCATATAAAACTCAACGACTCTTTTCTCGTTTCAACGATGCTTGTAAAGCTCTGTGAAGTTAACGATTCTTCAAGCAGTCTTTGAATCTCGTTATCCTCACGGTCAAAAATAACCTTCCAATGTGGTTTAGTTGCCCTAAGCTTCGACTTCGACCATACACCTAAATCGAGCTCCAAAAAATTCGCAAAAAAGAAACAGGTTACAAAAATGTCTTCTTCATGGCGATATACCTTTTCCTTTAACACATGAAAATTTTGATGAATGTGTTTTAGAAGTTGATCATGAATTTGGACTACATCCTGACTATTTTTTACAACGATAAGAAGATCCAAGTCAGAAAACTCATCTTTAAAACCTTTCGAGCCTGAACCGACCAACAGCAACCCTTGGATTTCATTTATCGTTTTAGAAAAACTTGTAATCTCATTTAATAGTTTCGTTCGATCTTTATTCTGATACATAACTATCCCCGATCATTAGACTTAAACTGCGACAAACCAGCGAACTCTTTCTTTTAATAATGATTCCGGCCATTCAACGGGTAAAGGTTTCCAGCTCTTTCCCGCGTCAATTGATTGAAAGATTCCGAGATTATTGACAGCGTAAAATACTCTCGGCTCTGATACGTGAGAAATAAGCGAAAAGATGGAAGACCCATCACGCTCAGGCAAGCCGTCCTGAACTACTTCCCACGGTTCTCCACTATCACGGCGTACAATGATTGTACTAGCTCTCTCAGGATCATAGGCTGAGTGTGCACCCCTTGCTGCAGAAGCTATCATTATGTCAGGATTTGAGGGATCAACAGCAATCTCTACAAGATACGTATCTGATCCTAGTCCATCGTTGAAAGTTGCCCAAGTCTTACCGCCATCCAAACTTTCTGCAAAACCGCCGCCCGCTGCTTCATAAATACGACCTTTTGCAAGTGGGTTCATCGTCAACGTATGACAATCATATTGAGATCCAGGCTGACGATCCTTCCAAGTAATCCCCTTATCTTCGCTTTTCATGACACCACCGAGTTCAATCCCGACATAAATCTTTTGCTCATCATGAAGATCTGGTTGAATCCAGCGAACATGATGAGTATGAGGGCGCGGAGGAAAGCGCCATGTAGGTTTGGACGGTAAATCAAGGAGCTTAGGGAAATGAACCCATGTTTGCCCGCCATCTTCAGAACGAAACAAATCACTCGGTTCTGTTCCCGCCCATACAACACTAAATCCATTGATTATTTCGGTTGGGCTAATCGCAACACTTAAAACACGTTTATGAATGATCCCTTTTCCAGCTGGCCTCCACGTCATACCGCCGTCATCACTAATCCAAAGACCATCATTGAAACTCCCAGCATATAACCTTTCTGGTCGAACTGGATCCACTGCCAAGCAGTAGAAATCGTGAGGTGCCTTCATTTCATTGAGGCTCCAAACAGAGTTATTATTTTTCACCTTAAAAACTGAACTTCCAGCTACAAAATATAATGCAGATACCATGACCCATCATCTCCATATATTTTTTGAGTGTAACCTAATTTCCACGCCCATTGCTTTTTCAATCTCCTCCATTAATACTATTCTAGCCTTCTGTTCATTTTCCTCGTTATCCGAGTATTTTTGATGAGGAACATAATCAGAGGGAGGTTTTAGATATTATCCAAATTGGATGCCACTCCATGAAAAAATAGTAATAATTGATAAAATTTTTGTTTAAATTGTAATGAAATGCGTAAGATGTGGGAATTCTAGTATTATTTGCAATGAAAGTCAGAACTTTTACGTCTAATTCATAATGTTTTTTCATAGCGTACGATTTTATGAGTTGGGGATAGCTAAAAATGATTGCAAAAAGGAAACGTATGTTCTATAATTGTAATACTATCCAATGTTTTCATTCCTTATAAAAAAGTAGTCTATAGATTGTTCTCCAAAGTTAATAATCATCCTTGTTTTTTATTTTAAATATGTGAAACATTTTTTCCGGTAAATCGTCTATTAATAGATAAAAATAAGTTTCGTAAGAAATTGGAAAGAGGTATATATGTCAGAGTTATTAAGAAATCGTTTTGTACGTGCCATTTTTGTATCTTCCTTGTTTCTGCAAGTTGGTATTTGGGTGCGAAATTTTGCTGTTCTTTTATTCGTAATGGAAAAAACGAATGGAAATGCCTTTGCCGTTTCAATGATTTCCGTAGCTGAGTTTGCTCCAATCTTTATTTTTTCTTTTATAGGGGGAACATTCGCAGACCGTTGGAAGCCAAAGCGCACCATGATATGGTGTGATATTTTAAGTGCTATTTCTATATTTCTAGTGTTGATTACATTAGTGATTGGTTCATGGAAGATTATCTTTTTCGCTACATTAATTTCAGCGATTTTATCACAATTTTCCCAGCCGTCCGGAATGAAATTATTTAAGATGCATTTGAAGCCAGAATTAATTCAGTCAGCCATGTCTATTTACCAAACAATTTTCGCCGTTTTCATGGTGTTGGGTCCGGTGGTTGGTACATTTGTGTTCCAACAATTTGGAATCGATGTATCGATTGCTATTACAGGCGTGGCATTCCTTCTCTCAGCTGTCGCACTTTTGTTCATCCCAGCTGATCACGATGTGGAAAAAGCGGACAATACAACAAGTGTTCTAGAGGAAATGAAAGCGGGCGTAAAGTATGTTTTAGCAAAAAAAGAATTAAAACTTCTTGGTCTCTGTTTTATGGCCGCAGGATTTGCGCTTGGTATGATTCAACCACTCAACATTTTTCTTGTCACAGAAAGATTGGCACTTGCAAAAGAAAACTTACAATGGTTATTGATGGCAAATGGAATTGGAATGATTGTTGGAGGCGCTCTGTCTGTGATGTTTACTAGGAAAGTCGCGTCACAAAGGCTGCTTGTCATAGGGATGCTTGCAAACTCAATTGGATTGAGTGTAGTTGGTTTTTCCACCTCTCTACCGCTTACGTTGGGAGCGGAGCTCTTTACTGGACTATTTTTCCCATGCATTCATATCGGTATTAACACGATGATTCTCCAAAGTTCGAAGGCAGAATTCATTGGCAGGGTAAATGGTACATTAAGTCCTTTGTTTACAGGTTCGATGGTTCTGACGATGAGTCTTTCCGGTATTTTAAAGGAAATGACATCCATTGTACTCATATTTGAAGTGTCTGCTCTCATTTTCGTGATTGGAATTTTAGTCATTTTGCCGATCTTTAATATGAAGATTCAGCCTCAAACCGAAGGGGCATAATTTTAGTCAAACGTCTTTTCCACCAATAATTTAGGTGGTATCTGCCGCTCCATTTCTACTTGGGGCGGTTTTTTTGTGTTAAAATCATTTAACGATGATTTTATGAAATTTTCCAGGAGGCCCTCGTCATGTTTTGGGAATATCTTAATACATATGAGAACTTAAAAAACATCTTGATATCCATCGCCATTTTATTATTTTTCCTGTTTTTGAGGAAAATTTTTGCGAAGTATGTATTTACATTATTTTTAAAATTGACAAGTAAGGCTCCAAGTAAGCTATTTTCCAATATTTGGATTGCCTTCGAAAAACCGATGCAGTGGTTTTTTATCATACTAGGGATTTATATTGCTGCGAATTATTTTCCTTATTTTGAGCAGACAGACCCGCTCTTTTTAAGTTTAATTAGATCTGGATTCATTCTTCTTGTTGCATGGGGATTGTTCACCTTTCTGACGCCTCTTCACTTCTTTTTTCAAGAATTAATAAGAGGTACAACATTGAAATTGATAATATATTAGTTCCATTTTTGTCCAAAGCTATTAGGGTGATCATAGTTGCAATAGCGATTACTGTTATTGCCCAAGAATTCCACTATGATATTAATGGTTTCGTTGCTGGCCTGGGATTAGGCGGTTTAGCCTTTGCGCTTGCGGCTAAAGATGCGCTTGCCAATTTATTTGGCGGAATCATTATTATTACCGAAAAACCTTTTACAATAGGTGATTGGATATCGACTCCAAGTGTTGAGGGGACAGTAGAAGACATAAATTTTCGGAGTACGAAAGTGCGTACTTTTACTCAGGCTCTAGTTACTGTACCAAACGCTACACTTGCTGACCAGCCGATTACTAACTGGAGCAAAATGGGGAAGAGGCAAATTTCATTTTCCTTAAAGCTTCCTCTTGATACTTCAAAAGAAAAGTTGGAAAGGACCATCCGTCGAATAGAAGAGTTATTGAAAGCATATCCCGGTATTCATCCAGATACCATTCATGTCACATTTGATAAGTATTTGGTGGATGGATATGAAATTTTCCTTTATTTCTTTACGAAATCAACAGAATGGGGAGAATATTTAAAGGTAAAAGAAGATGTTAATTATAAAATACTGGATATCCTTAAAAGTGAAGAAGACGATAAAAATGCTTCCTTCCAAGAGTCCTAACTGATCTCTAATCTCCGCTCAATATAAGAGCGGTTTTTTTGTTGAAAAAAAACACTAATTAATTTTATTTAGTACATTGCATTATACAGTACTGTATGATATATTATCTTTGCAAGGTATTTTTTAATGATTAGTAGTGTATAATGTACAGTAGTGAATACAGAAATGAGGTGCAACTTAACATTGAACGTTCAATTTAAAAAAGGTGTGTTAGAGCTATGTGTTTTAGCACTGCTTGATAAGCAAGATCGCTACGGTTATGAGTTGGTCCAGAAAATTTCGGATCAAATTGCTATATCGGAAGGCACTGTATATCCACTTTTGAGGCGATTAACGAAAGAGGAATATTTTACGACATACTTACAAGAGTCAACGGAAGGTCCATCTCGAAAGTATTACAGATTGACAGAAAAAGGGAGAAAGTATCTATATGAGTTGATTCAGGAATGGCAGGAATTCATTTCCGGGGTCAACCAATTAATTAAAGAAGGGGTAAATCATGAATAAATATCAATTTATGAGAATATTGGAATCATCTTTAGAACGACTTCCGTCCAATGAACGATTAGACATTATACAAGATTTCGAAGAGCACTTTACGATTGGATTGGAAGAAGGAAAAACGGAAGAACAAATTGTAAATTCACTTGGATCGCCACAACAAATTGCAAGAGAAATTTTGGCGACGCATCATCTTGAAAAAGTGCAAACAAAGGCAACGACTGGAAACGTGTTTCGTGCAGTATGGGCGGTCATTGGATTAGGTTTCTTTAATTTAGTCATTGTACTCGGTCCTTTTATTGCAATCGCTTCGATTATTATAGCAGGCTGGGCGGTAGGAATATCCTTTATAGCTTCTCCATTGTTAGTTTTGGTGAACTCAGTTATCTTCCCAGGAACTTTTGAATACTTTGACCTGTTTATATCAATGTTGCTTTGTGGAATTGGGTTATTTATCTCGATTGGAATGTATTTTGCCACTCGATCTATTGTTAACGGCTTCGTCCGTTATTTAAAATTTAATGCAAGAATCGTTAAAGGTGGGTTAAAACATGAATAATATTAAAATAATCGCAACAGCTGCCCTGTTTTTATTATTAGTAGGGCTAGTAGGGAGTATAGCTACATTTAAATCAATAGGCCAATCTGAACAAATTTCAGATGAAAGAGTAATAGACAAGGATATTGCGAACATTTCCATATCCACAAATAACTCTAAAGTAGAAATTTATCCTTCAAATGATTCTAAGACAACAGTAGAGCTTTCAGGTAAAGCAGCTAAAAACTTAAAATATACTTTTTCTGCTGATGTAAATGGAGATACATTGAACGTAGAATTAAAAGAAAAGCTTAGAAAACTATTTAACTTTGATTTTTTTGCAACGTCTTTGACCCTAAAAGTATATGTACCTGAAAAACAATATGAATCGATTCAATCAAAGAGTAATAATGGATATATTAAAGCGGAAAAACTAAATGCAGGCGAATTTACAATTGATACGGACAATGGACGAATTCAGCTTGATCATATTAAAAGCTCCACTGTTACAGCAAAAGCAAGCAATGGCATGATCGATATGAATAATATAACTGCTACCTCAGTTGAAGTAAAAGCTGCTAATGGGAAAGTTAACCTTAAAGACGTGGAAGGTAAGATTGTAGGAAAGGTAAACAATGGAAGAGTTTCCCTTACAACTAATAATCTAGATCGACCGATTAATATCGAATCAGATAATGGGGAAATCATCATTACCACAGACAAAGAGCCAACTAATGCAACTATTGATGTGACGGTTCACAATGGAAAAACAGACGTGTTTGGCCAATCCAATCGCAATGTCGTATTTGGAAAAGGGGAAAATATGATTAAACTCGTCACTCATAATGGAAGAATAACAGTTAACAAATAAATAGGTGAAACGGATGGGCACTGAGGACTAAAGTGTTCATCCGTTTTTTATTGAAGTAGTGAAGAACTTTATTATGAATACAGATAAGTTGGTGTTGCGGCGTAAAGTGAACTGGAAATACGATATGTATGTGTCATGTCTTCAAATATACACAAATGAAACATAAATGTTAAAATTGAATATTTTCTTTATTAGCTTGAATAATAGTACAATAATATCATTGGAAAAATAAAAGACACACTATATATAGTATGAAAGTATTGAAAACACTGCTATAATGGTGTTAAGAACTCAATGTTAAAGTTATTTTGACAAAGGGGTAAAGTGTATGAGCGAGAATTTCATAAACATTGGTGAAATCCTACAGTCATTAAGAGTGAACAAAGGATTGGCCTTAGACGAATTAGCAGAAGGTATTTGCTCAGTTGAGGAACTCGATTTAATGGAAAAAAACAAGCAAGTTCCTACAATTGATCAACTATTTAGATTGGCCAATAAACTAAATGTTAAACTAAGTGACTTCTTTGATTTTACTTCAGCAGACTCTGCAAGTTACGTTTCAGCAGTCAGCGGGTTAATCAATAAATATAGAAGAGAACGAAATTATAAGGCTATCCACGAAATTGTACAAAGAGAGAAAAACAATCCACTCTTTAATTTTCCATCTAGCCAGCAATTTCTACTTTGGCATGAGGCGATTTGTTTATATTATTTAGCAGATCCCGATAAAAGGGATAAAAAGACTTCAATAAAGATGTTAAATGAAGCATTAGATTTAACAAATCCATCAAGAAAAGGTTTTTCAGAAAGAGAAATAGAAATTAAAATGGCGATAGCGTTGATTGAGAAAGATGATTTGAACATTGAAGAAGCGATAACAATTTTAAAAGGAATATTAGAAGATATTGATAAACTTCCCTCGCTAGCTGAACCGCAAATTCGATTAAGGGCATTATTTGGATTATCTCAATGCCTTGCTAGGCTACATAAATATGAAGAATCACTGTTTTATAGTGAAAAAGGAATTAAACAGTGTATTAATGATGAGGTTATTTACTTATTAGGAGAGTTTCTTTATCAATCAGCATCGAATAACTTAGCTTTGGATAATAAGAAGGAAGGAATAAAATACCTTACAAAAGCACTTTATATTTTTAAATTACAGGAAAATAGTAGATTTAGTGATCTTGTAGAAACTCAATTGGAAAAATTATCATCTGAATGATATAATTTCAATAATTATATAATTATATAAGGAGAGTTTAATGATGAAGAAACTAATAATTACTTCTGCTCTTGCAATTGGATTGTTTGGTGTAGGGGGCTCTGTAGGGACTATAATAGCAGGACAACCGTTGCCAGAATTACCAACTCAACATAGTGTAAAACCAGTAATAGCGGGACAGCCATTACCAGAATTACCAACTCAACATAGTGTAAAACCAGTAATAGCGGGACAGCCATTGCCAGAATTACCAACTCAACATAGTGTAAAACCAATATTAGCAGGACAGCCATTACCAGAATTACCAACTCAACATAGTGTAAAACCAATATTAGCAGGACAGCCATTACCAGAATTACCAACTCAACATAGTGTAAAACCAATAATAGCAGGACAGCCATTGCCAGAATTACCAACTCAACATAGTGTAAAACCAGTAATAGCAGGACAGCCATTACCAGAACTACCAACTCAACACAGTATAGATATTAAAGCATACGCTTAATAACCAACAACGCCGCATTCAAATAAATGCTGCGTTGTTTTTTTATGTATAAAAACTTTAAAAAACACATTGACACTCACGTAACGTGATACCTTATAGTTAAAAAAGAAGGGAGGCACAACAGGTTGAAAGTGAAAGAAGTGGCTGATTTGGTTGGGATTAGTGTGCGCACACTGCATCATTACGATGATATTGGGTTGTTGATTCCGGAAGAAACAACCGAAGCGGGATATCGAATCTATTCCAATAAAAATCTCGAGACGCTACAGCAAATTTTATTTTTTAAAGAGTTAGGCTTCCCTTTAAAGCAAATTAAAGAAATTATCAGCAGTCCATCTTTTGATCGAGAAGAGGCGCTGTCCTTACACCGAAAGATGTTGGTTGAGAAGCGCCGCCGACTTGATCGGATGATTGAGACAGTTGAGAAAACAATGAAGCATATGAAAGGAGAGATAAAAATGTCTAATAAGGAAAAGTTTGAAGGCTTTGATTTCAGCCATAATCCATATGAGCAAGAAGCACGTGAACGTTGGGGAGATGAAGCTGTCAATAAAGCTAATCAAAAAATAGGCAATATTTCAAAAAGTGAAAAGGACGAGTTTGAAGAACGATTTAACGAAATTTATCGTAAGTTGGCAGAGATACGTCATACATCTCCTGATTCGAAAGAGGCTCAAGAAGGTATTAAAGAATGGTATGACTTTTTAAACACGATGGGGGATTATTCATTTGATGCCTTCAAAGGTTTAGGACAAATTTATGTAGATGATGAACGGTTTACGAAAAATATTGATCAATTCGGCAAAGGTCTAGCCCAATTCATGCGTGATGCGATGGCTGTTTTTGCAGACCGAAACAATAAATAATTGTTGTCTCAATTCGCATTCAATCGAGATCGAAATGGTCAAAAAGCGGAGAATGTGTCTCGATTCGCATCCAATCGAGACTGAAATCGTCAAAAAGCATAGAATGTGTCTCGATTCGCATCCAATCGAGAATGAAATCGTCAAAAAGCATAGAATGTGTCTCGATTCGCATCCAATCGAGACCGAAATCGTCAAAAAGCAGAGAATGTGTCTCGATTCGTATCTAATCGAGACCGAAATGGTCAAAAAGCAGTGAATATGTCCCCATTCGCATTTAATCGAGACTGAAATCGTCAAAAAGTAGAGAATGTGTCTCGATCCGTATTCAATCGAGAATGAAATAATCAAGAAGCAATAAACGTGTCGATTCAAATCCAATCGAAAAAAGAGCTTGGGACCCCAAGCTCTTTTTTTACACTAATTAATGAAGTTTTAGTTTATCTTCAACTTCCCGACAGACTTCATCAGCGGACATACCATCCGCATCAATGATGGACCCTTCCATGGAAATGTTTTGAATTCCCATAAAATTGGAATCCATGCCTGATACAACGCAACAATCGACATTTTTAATATCCGATTCATTATGGACTGGAATTACTTCGTAACCTTTTTCTTCTAGTGCTTGCTGTACATTTGTCAAAGCTGGTTCAATACCGATTTTAGCCACAGAGCACACCTCCCTTTTCTAATCTAGTTTCCCTGTTTACCATGGAAATATTCATCCATGAATGTCGCGCCTATTGTAAAAAGCAAATCCTAGGAATGACATGGCAATCGCGAATATTGTCAATACGGAAACAATCATAAAATCCATGTCTTCAACAGGAAGCTGTGGAATTTGGCCATAAGGTGATAAATTGCTCATCCAATCTGGGAATTGCAGCAATCTGCCTAAATAAACAACAATGAATGAATAAAGCAAATAGATCCAAGCAAGTCCGGAAAACTTAGGGGCAAAGCCAAGAAATAATACTGCCAGGCCGATCATGATCCACATTGCCGGGAGATAGGCCATTGCCGCGCCATAAATCGTACTAAAGGGAATGCTGTCATCCATTACAGCTGCACCCGCCGCCCATAATCCAATGGCTGCCATCGATAGAGCAAGAAAACCATTTCCAATCGATACGATTAGATAACTCATCAATAGTCGTGACCGTGAAACAGCTCGACTTAATAAGTGTTCAGTACGATTTTTTTCTTCTTCTCCTTTTAATTTTAAAATCGCCATTAATGCTGGAATTGTGCTAATCATCGCCAATATCGACATTAACATCGAAATAAACTGTTCGGTTAGAGAAAATCCTTCGGTTGATGTTAAGACGTCTTTCATCACTTCAAGATTTTCCAAAAACGATTCTAAATCACCTAAAACAGATCCATAAGATGCCCCTAAAACAAACATTCCGATTGCCCAAGAGATCAAACCAGTCCTTTGCAAACGAGCGCTAAGACCAAGAGGGCTCTGTAATAATGAGGACGCATGTTTTTTACCAGGCTTCGATGGCAAAAATCCTGCACCTAAATCTCGAATCGCATTCAAATAGTAAGCGAGAATAAATAAAACGAAGGCTGCACCGACCGTTAGTAAAATCGGCCACCAATAATTGTTCACATACACTTCGGAACTTAATATCCATCCCAATGGAGAAAACCAAGACAGCGTTTCATTGCTTACATCGCCGATTGCTCGTATCAAATAAGAGACACCTAATACGACAAAGCTAAGTCCAATCGTTCCACGTGAGTTTTCAGCAAGTTGGGCAAAAATAGCTGTAATAGCCGCGAAAAAAATTCCCGTTGCTCCTAGTGCTGCCCCATATAAAAGAGAACCATTCAAGTCCATGCTATCAATTCTTAAAGTATTTAAACCCAATCCGATTAAAAGGGCTAGTAACACATTCGTTCCAACTAAAACTAAAATGGTTGCACTCAAATTGGAGAGCCGTCCGACAGGCAATGAACGAATCAATTCGACTCGACCATCCTCTTCGTCAGTACGAGTATGGCGGGCAACAAGCAAAATGCTCATCAAACCAACGATGAGAGCTGTAAAAAGCAGCATTTGATGAGCCATCATCGCACCGCTAGTATAATTATCCAATCCGTAGCCTTTTCCAACCATTGCCGTCATAGCCGGATTTCGCATAGTTTCTGCAATTGCCTGTCTATCAATATCTGTTGCATATAAATCCTTAAAAGCTAAAGCGGTTAAAAATGTAACCGAAGATAATGAAAGTAGCCAAATAGGAATTCTTATACGATCTCGCCTGATAATAAAGCGGGTAAGACTCCCTGTCTCATTGTATAGCTTACTGGCCATTATGCTTCACCTCGAGATCCTTCGTAATGGCGCATAAATAAATCTTCTAATGTAGGCGGTGAGCTTTCCAATTTCACAATCCCAAATTGACTAATATATTTCATAACATTGTCCAACTCTTCTGAATCGACTTGGAATGAGAGGGTTTGTTCTTTTTGTATAATATCGTGAACACCTTTTATTTCATGAAGCTTTGGCATTGGCTGCCTAGATTCTACGACAAGATTCAGTCTTGTTAAATGGCGCAATTCATTCAAGGATCCTGTTTCAATAATTTTTCCTTCACGAATGATTCCGACTCTGTCACACAACTTTTCAACTTCCGATAAAATATGGCTTGAGAGAAGTACGCTTTTCCCTGCTTTTTTAGCGTCCATAACACACTCTTGAAAAACTTTCTCCATTAGTGGGTCAAGGCCAGATGTTGGCTCATCTAAAATGTAAAGATCTGCATCGGATGAAAAAGCCGAGACTAATGCAACCTTTTGTCTGTTTCCTTTCGAGTAAGTTCTACATTTTTTCGTCGGGTCTAATTCAAATTTTTTTATCAATTCCTCACGTCTACTCTTATGATTGGAACCGCGAAGTTTTACGAATAAATCAATGACTTCTCCTCCTGTTAAGTTAGGCCATAAATTCACATCTCCAGGTACATAAGCAATCCGTTTGTGTATTTCAACAGCATCTTTCCAGGCATCAAGTCCAAAAATCTTAGCTTCTCCTTCTGTTGCTTTTAGGATCCCAAGCAAAATCCGTATGGTTGTAGATTTTCCGGCTCCATTTGGACCAATGAATCCAAAGATTTCCCCTTCATTCATCTCTATATTTACTCCGTCTAATGCAGTAAAATTTCCAAATCTTTTTATTAAGTTGGATGTTCTTAAAATGGGCATTTCCCCTCACCACTTTCGAAAGTTTTGAAATATTTTAATTCGTTTAGTTCATAATATATAAAACCATGACTCATTTCAATATACTTATGAACTATTTTAATTGTTTTATTACAAAACTTTCATTAAAATTATGATGAGGTGAATTTAATGGATGGATTTATACGCCGGAAAGAAATGAAGAAGACCGATATCCTAAATGCAGCATTGGCGTTATTTTTAGAATTTGGCGTCCAGAAGGTTTCAGTTGCGGAAATAGCGAGGAAAGCCAATGTATCCCAAGTGACGATCTATAATTATTTTGAAAGCAAAGATAATTTAGTTCATGAAGTCATCATTTTTTACATAGATAAAGAGTGGCGTGAGTATGAGGAATTACTAAAAAGCAATCTTGCTTTTCCTGAAAAAATAAAAAGAATTATTTTTAATAAGAAGGAAACAGCTAATAAGATTCATGAGGATTTTTATCAGTATTTTATGAGGGAATATGCGGCAGGGATGAGCTATATCGAAAATCTTTATATTGAAAAGACAGTGCCAAGTTTCATTGAGTTGTTTAATGAAGGGAAAGAGAAGGGGTATATTGATCCAGATTTATCGAATGAAGTGATTTTATTTTATATTCAAATGATGAAGGAATATATGCAGCGTGAGGATGTTTATCAAAGGATCCTGCCCATGACAGAAGATTTAATGAATCTTTTGTTTTACGGAATAATGGGGAAAAGGGACTGACGAAAATAGGATACGGAGCTCAATGCCGTATCCTTAAGTGAAGTACTCCATTTTCGCTTCTGGAAAGTATTTTTTCAAATAACCACCGAGTGTATCTTTAATATCTGCTTGTTCTTCATCCTTATATACATATTTGCCGATTCCGTATTTCCCCCATTTATATTTCCTTTTTGCCTCATCGAGTTCCAGTTTTGTCATTGGATAGTTTTTTTGAATGACCCGTTTAGCCGGCATCGTAAAGCGATGCTGGATTAATTCAAATGTTAAATTCTTTTTTGCGAAGCTTGGCAACTCTGCTTCAAGCTTTTGAAACATTTCCCCATATCCTTCTTTCCAGCCTTCGTGCAAATAGATAGGAGCTACAATAAATCCTAACGGATAGCCGGCATTAGCCACTTTTATCGCGGCTTCAATTCTTTCATTTAACCGCGAAGTTCCCGGTTCAAAATACTTAATAATATAATCATCGTTAATGCTGAAACGAAATCGAGTTTTACCATTATGTTTGGCATCTAATAGATGATCCACATGGGCAAACTTTGTAACAAAACGTAGTTTTCCATGTTCCGATTGGCCAAAATATTCAATGGCTTTCTTCAACGTATGAGTCAGATGGTCGACACCAACAATATCAGACGTACAGGATGCTTCGAACCTTGTCTCTTCTGGTGCACGTTCTTGCATATAGTTTTCAGCGGATTCAAGAATTTCATCGACATTCACGTATGTTCTAATATATGGCTTACTTCCCATCGTTGTTTGCAAGTAACAATAATGACAATGCCCCATGCAGCCCGTCGCAAATGGAATGGCATATTCAGCAGAAGGCTTGGACGTATCAAATTTTAACGTTTTTCTAACGCCTACAACAAGTGTTGATTTGGCAATTCTATATTTTTGAAAATGATTTTCACCTGGTAAATTGCGGATTTGATTATGTGAAGTCGTTTGTCTCGTTTCAATTCCCATTTCTTTAAATTTATTTACTAATGTCTTTCCAAGTGGATATTCAAGAGCGCCCGGTTCAAAATAGACGAGTTGAGGAACAAAAGGTTTAACCATAGTATTCCTCAATATCAGAAGAGCCGAATGCCTCATAATAAGCTTGTTCAGCCTCTTCTTTTGATGGGAAAATAGCTAATTCCTCTGAAATGGGGTAATACGTATCATATAGAAAAAGAGATAATTGGTTAGGATGATCAGGAGCTTGGACGACAGCTGCTTCTTGAATGTTGGCGACATCCTGTGTATGTGGGTTGCGATAAATGACATATACGATTTGACCTGGACTATAATTACTCTGCATTTTTTCGCCTGCTTCCTAATAAATAATGTATATGTTTTTACTATGTATAAAAACAGTAACTTTATTCACCCACCAAGTTATTTAGCTCATCTATATGCATTCGATCTTCATTTAAATTAGCAATAACAATTTGCAAGCTTTCCTCGTCTAGATCACCTCTAACAATTTCTTCTGTTTTATTGATTCCCATTTCTTGGCCTCTTATCGCGTCCTTTAAAATATCCTCAGTATGATTTGGAATCCCTTTTAATTTCTTCATTCCTTCCATAATAGAGAGCATAAAGCCATTATCTTCTACAGGCTTTCCACCCAAGTTTTGAATTCTTTCCGCTGTTTTCGCGGCGTGTTGTTTGTGCTCTTGTTGGATCTTTTGCAAAGCTTTCTTTACGTTAGGATTTGATATATTTTGAATGTAGTGCTCATATGAGTGGATAGCCATAAATTCACCTTTGAGATATGCATTTAGCTCTTTTACTATATTTTCTTTGTTCATAGCATTATTCACTCCTTAAATATATTTAACTTTGATTTAGGTGTATAAATGGTAAAAAATAATTATAAAATTACTTTTCACTGATTTATAAAAAATATAACAATATAATTAGATAAGAAGCGATTTTTCGATTCGAATAATTTATATTGTAAAAGAAGGTGGGGTACATAATGTTCAGTAACTATGGGAAACTTTGTACAGAGTTTTATGATTTTACAAAACCAGTTGGGAAGTCAATCGACGGAGATATCGAATATTATTTTGAACGTTTAAAAAATGTTAAAGGAAGAATTCTAGAAGCTGGAGTCGGATCAGGCCGATTTTTGATACCACTTTTGGAAAATGGATATGTTGTAGATGGATTGGATTATTCCGCAGATATGTTGAAATCTTGCAGAAATCGTTGTGAAAGTCGAGGTTTCAATCCGGATTTATTTGAAGGCAGGCTAGAAGACTTTCATTTGCCTAACAGGTACGAAGCAATCATTATACCGACTGGAACATTTTCCTTGTTAGAGACAAGGGAAGCTGCGCTGAATGCATTAACGTGTTTTAAAAACCATTTGCTACCTGGCGGTCGAATCATCATCGACTTATATTTGCCTAATGATGTAAAAGTAGGGGACATTTCTACAAATGCTATTTCATTCCCTAATGGTGAAGGAATCACGCTTGAAAGTAAATCAGTTGAACTTGATTGGATTCAGCAAAGGACCGTAACACATATTAAATATGAAAAGTGGAAAGATGGAAAACTTATAGATACAGAGCTTCAAAGATTAGTATTGAGCTGGTATGGAGTCGAAGAATTTAAGCTTATATTACATAATATTGGGTTTGTGAATATTTCCGTTTCTTCTGGCTATGTTTATGACAAGTACCCGACGAATGCGAACGAAGTCATTACGTTTGAGGCGGAAGTAAAATGAGAGCTGGAAAATTAGGCTCTCATTTCTATTAAAAGTCGTTCCTTGCTTCCTGCAGCGGTAAGGTAGATTTTAGATTCATTCGGAATATAAGAAACAGTATAAAGCGTACCGAAAAATTGATCATAATCAGTATAAAACAAAGGAGAGTCTGTTTGACTGAACCAATCGTGAAGTTCCTCTGCTGTTCGTGAAGTGTTAACATTTTCTAGAACTGCTAAACGATCCTCTGATGAACCTGTCCATTTTCGGTTATAGGCTCCCATTTTTTCGGTTTGGAATTTGTTTACACAGGCAAGCTCGTTTGGACGAGTAAGAATATGAATTTCACCAGGTGAAGCTTCGGCCACGGCAAAGTTACCTTTTCGATCCAACAAAGAGTAGTTATAACAAGCCGCATGAGGTAGTTTTTTCAATAATTGAATCGCTTCCTCTACATCTTTGCACATTTCCAAAACAATCCGTACAATCGTACTGCACAAAAAGCCTTTTTGATAAAATTCATTATTCACAAAATGCAAACCAACTACGAGACCATTGTGATTCATTCCGTCCAATCGTCCAACAAGAAATTGGGTATTTCCGTAAATGGTGTTGTTTTTAATAAATAGACTATCATAAACCTTTGGGCTAAAATCATAATTTCTTACATAAAAGTCGCTTGTAATGAAACTCGTACAGCCTAATTCAGAAAGTTGCGGCATATCATATCCAGCGAGCATGCGAAGGACGTCAGCTTCAAGATGGCCCGACCCATCGATAATGCCTTGCAGTTCCTCAAAAAGAGGAGGACAATAAACATTTAGAGCTTCTTTGATTTCATCGATATTTTGTTGCAAGGAATATGCCTTTTGCAGCTCTTCGAATTGTGTTTGCATCACTGGTGATTGCTTTAGCATGGCACCAATGGATAGTCCATTTTCGTAGTAACTTCCGGAAAGAGTTAATGATTGAATAGGAAACAAATAATCACTCCCTTTTATAAATTGTAAAAATATTTTAACATTTTACCAAAAGAAAAACCGGACTTCAATTGCTCAATGAAGTCCGGTTTGGTTTTATTTTGAAAATCGCTCTTTTATAAAGGCAATAATTGCAGGTAGAACAGATATAAAGATAATAAGCAAGATAACCGTTGAGAAATTATTTTTGATAATAGGGATATTCCCAAAGAAATATCCTGCGATTGTACAAAGTAAAACCCAAATTGCACCGCCAATGATATTATAAGTAATAAAATAACGGTAGTTCATTCGGCTTGCACCTGCTACGAATGGAGCGAATGTACGAATAAATGGCATGAAGCGAGCGAAAATAATGGTTTTGCCACCATGTTTATTGAAAAAATCTTCTGCCTTTTCCATTTTCTCTTTGTTAATCATCTTACCGAGCCAGCTATTTGGCGGAATCGATGTGCCAACTTTTTTTCCTATATGATAATTGACCGTATCACCAATTACCGCGGCACTAAAAAAGACAACCAAAAGTAATACAATATTAAATGCTCCTACTGCGGCAAAAGCCCCACTCGCAAATAATAAAGAATCTCCAGGTAAAAATGGAAACACGACGACTCCGGTTTCAACAAAGACGATTAAAAATAAAATGGCATAGGACCATAGATCAAATATTTGAATGATGTCGATTAAATGCTCATCTATATGTAAAATGAAACTAATTAAACCTTTAATAATATCCACGTTTCCAAATCCTTTTCGAAGTTAATAAAAAATGTATGCCCAAAACACATTATCACCTTTTTATACTTTTACCGCAAGTGATAATCATAGAAAGGGCTACATGGTGGCAAACTTTTTTAGTAAAATGAAGTTAATATGTAGTAGATTGATAGAAATGTTGAAAAGGTTGTGAATACATGATTACGGGTCAAATAAGGGCAAGACTAGCAGAAATTGTTGGGAAAGAAAATGTGATCACTTCTATAGCTGGTCGTCTTGTATATTCATACGACGCTACACCAAATTATCAATCGATGCCAGATTTGGTCATTGCTCCACAGAATACAGAAGAAATAGCTGAAATTGTAAGCGTTTGCCGAGATGAGAGAATACCGATCATCCCTCGTGGATCAGGGACGAATCTATGTGCCGGGACAGTGCCGACTGAGGGAGGGATTGTTCTTTTATTCAAACATATGAACAAAATCCTCGAAATCGATGAAGAAAATCTAACAGTTACCGTCCAGCCAGGTGTTATTACGCAGGATATGATACGGGAAGTGGAAAAACGCGGATTATTTTATCCACCTGATCCAAGCTCAATGAAAATATCAACGATTGGCGGCAATATTAACGAGAATTCAGGTGGACTACGTGGGTTAAAGTACGGAGTAACCGCCGATTATGTGATGGGGCTTGAGGCGGTGTTGCCGAATGGAGACATCATTCGAACAGGTGGAAAACTGGCAAAAGATGTGGCGGGCTATAATTTGACTCAGCTGCTCGTTGGCTCTGAGGGGACCCTTGCTATCATTACGGAAGCAACCTTGAAACTTATTCCGATTCCGGAAACGAAGCAGACGATGCTTGCACTCTATCAAAACATGGATGCAGCCGCGCGATCTGTTTCTGAAATTATTTCATCTAGAATCATTCCGGCAACACTTGAGTTCCTTGATCAACCGACCTTAAAAGCAGTTGAAGATTTTGTAAATATTGGACTTCCTACTGATGTGGAGGCGGTTCTTTTAATTGAACAAGATGGACCACCTGAAATTGTTGCAAGGGATATGCAAAAAATGGCGGATATTTGTACTAGGGAAGGAGCGGTTTCTGTAAAAATTGCCGAAACCGAGGTAGAGGCACTTGCTTTAACAGAAGCGAGGCGATCGGCACTTTCTGCGTTGGCACGATTGAAGCCGACTACGATTCTCGAAGATGCGACTGTTCCTAGATCGGAAATCGCTAATATGGTGAAAGCCATTAATGAGATAGCCAAAAAGCACAATGTCACGATTTGTACGTTTGGTCATGCGGGGGATGGAAATTTACATCCTACATGCCCAACTGATGTAAGGGATAAAGAGGAAATGAAACGGGTGGATGCAGCTTTTGCGGACATTTTTGCGAAAGCAATTGAATTAGGTGGAACAATCACTGGTGAGCATGGAGTGGGGATGATGAAAGCTCCGTATTTAGAATGGAAGCTTGGAACAGAAGGGGTTTTAATCATGAGTGCGATCAAGCAGTCTTTTGATCCTCATAACATTATGAACCCAGGGAAAATATTTGCAAAAGAAACACGGAAACGGCTGGTGGTAAGCCGATGATGGATATGACGAAAAGGGAGAAAGCGATTCAGAAAGCATTTAAAGAACGAATGGATGAAACAGAGCTACTAAACTGTATGCGTTGCGGTTTTTGTTTGCCGGCATGTCCAACTTATATAGAAACTGGATTTGACGAAACGCAATCACCGCGTGGACGAATTGCTTTAATGAAAGCGGTCCATGATGGCTTGATTTCCCCAGATGATGATGTCGAGAGGTCGCTCAATCTTTGTCTCGGATGCCGTGCATGTGAGCCAGTTTGCCCAGCGGGGGTTCAATATGGGCATTTGCTTGAAGAAGCAAGGGATATCTTTAATGAATATAACCGCCATTCTCTTCCTGTAAAAACGGTGAGGAAAACAGTGTTTGAAGGAGTATTTCCTCATCAAAACCGAATGGAGAAAACAATTGGCTTGCTTAGCTTTTATCAACGGAGCGGATTACAAAAGGCTGTTCGAAAAATAGGTTTTATGAAGTTGTTTCCGGAAAATCTCAGACAAATGGAAAAAGTGTTACCTGAAGTGCCTTCGCGAAAGGAAATGAAAAATAGACCTATGAAGCTTCCTGCTAATACGAATCAAGTAAAATCAAAAGTAGCCTTCTTTAGTGGGTGTTTAATGGATACGATGTTTATGGAAACGAATGATGCGACGTTAAAGCTTCTGCAAAAAGCAGGATGTGAAATCGTCATTCCAGAAGGGCAGAATTGCTGCGGTGCTTTGCATGGTCATAGCGGTGAAAAGGATAAAGCGATGGAGCTTGCTAAGAAAAATATTGATGCTTTTGAAGATACAGGCGCAGACTATATTATTGTTAATGCTGGAGGTTGCGGTGCGTTTTTAATAGATTATGGTCACTTGCTAAAAGATGATCCTGAGTATGCGGATCGCGCAAAAGCGTTCGCGGGAAAAATGAAAGACATTTCCGAAATATTATACGAACTCGATTTCCATCAACAAGTTCCTCTTTCCATCAAAAATCAAACCATTACGTACCAGGACTCCTGCCATCTGCGCAACGTAATGAAAACATTTTTAGCACCACGGGCACTGATTACGGCAATCAAAGGTGCAGAATTTAAAGAAATGGATAAAGCGGATAGCTGTTGCGGATCTGCAGGAATTTATAATATTATAGAACCCGAAATGTCCATGCGAATATTAGATCATAAAATGGAGAAAGTAGTTGAAACAAAAGCTCACACAATTGTAACAGCCAACCCGGGATGCCTCCTGCAAATGAAGTTGGGGATTGAAAGGGAAGGATTGTCAGATCGCGTACGTGCGGTGCATATTGTTGATTTGTTGCTGGAGGCGTGTAACTAAGAAATTAAAGAATGACGAAACATTAATCGATTCGTCATTCTTTTGCTTTTTTTGGCGAAATAAAATAGCTCATTGATATAGCGAAATCTATTCCAAGCACAAGTGTCCAAACTTTTAAAAATCCTGCCAACACTGCTGTTCTGGAAGCATCGTTGATAAAAAAGATAAGCCCAACTAGAAAACCTGCACCTATAATGTATGCAAGTAGATGCTGCCCCCAACTTTTAAAATAATGTTTGGCATAATCCAATCCATATCGTCGTTTGGGCTTGGGACCTTGCTTCGTAATGTAATATTGAAAGCGAACATCAGCCCATTGAATCATACTCTTACCAAAGGCAATCGAGACACCAATATAAATTGCAGCCAGTGCATGTGCAACTGTAGCAGTAGCGCCGCGATAAAGATCCACGCTCGTCGCAATTAATAATATTAAATCAATGACTGGGGTAAGGGCTAAGAGAATTAAACCAAGCTTCTTATATTTCAAAATATATCTTGTGACAAGTCCTAAAATAATCAATACCCAAAAACCAATTTCACTCGCTACAATCAACCAAGCTACTAAATTCAAAGAAACACCTCATTTTTCAAGTTACGGATTAAAGTAGATTAGTAATATAACAATAGGTAATTAATACACACTTTTGATATACTTTATTACGCATAATGCCAAAAATGGAACCATCTTCCCTATTATAACGATGGAATTTGTAATATGAAAAGGCATCGAGAATAAAAAATTCACTAAAAATATTTGAATGATAAAAAAATTGGATGATAAGTAGGTGTAAATAATGGACAAACATTTATTTCTTTTCGGTGGCGGACCTCCCTTTACTTTAAACATGGCAAAGTTATTTGTAAGGAAAACTTCCCACTCGAAAGAACCGATCTCCATTTTATTCGTTGAAAGGGACGGCTGGGAGGAATATATGCCGGTTTATACTCAAGCATTGGAGGACTTAGGAATAAACGATTTTCATTACTTGCCTCTTCCTAACATACCAATTGAGCAAGTGATCGAGTGTCTCACCAAAAGCTCAGGAATCATTATTGGGGGCGGGGATACGAATTTATATGCAGATTATATCGTTGAAACTGAAATCTCTAATATTATTAAAGAACGATATAAATCAGGTATCCCGGTTGCGGGATTTTCGGCGGGAGCGTTAATAAGCCTAGAACAATGCATTATTTCCCCTAAAGATAATGCACAAAACGAATTTCAACAACGAAAAGGTTTGGGACTACTATCAAATGTATTGATAGCCGTACATTTTTCTGAATGGAAAGATGAAGATCATTTAAGAAATGCCGCAGTTCATTTTAACGGTCATGTCAATTATGGAATTGATGAAAGTACGGGTATGTATTTTTTAAACGGACATCTTGAATCAACTGAAGGTAAAGGTGTTTATCGTTTAGAAAATGGAATGATAAATAAGATAAATTAACAAGATTCAATAACCAGTCGGAAGGTAGATAAGCCAACTGGTTATTTTATTTGGCTCTTTCCCAAACATAGTTGCAATTAGATGTAAATCTAAATAACGAGAAATAGATTTTATCCTTGGAAAATAGAAACCCATAATAAATATCTTATTTTAGAAAATAATTTGAAATATTGAATATCCCATGCAGTAAAATGCTTGGATAAATCGATTCTGTTTTTTGACGAATCCAAGAAAAGATTAATCCAAGTAAAAATGTAAACACGCCATATGAAACTGCATCTGTCATTGTACTACCATTTGCCAAAGATCCTAAAAAATGAATAGTACCGAAACCTACTGATGAATACCAAAAGCCAAACTGTTTTTGGACAAACCCTCTCCAAAATAGTTCTTCTGAAATGGATACAAAAAACAGTTGAAATAAAATGGTACTTAAAGAGGGTACGTAAAATTGTAATATTCCTTTTGAAAAATAATCAGCCAATTTGGTTAGAAAAAGAACACTAAGTGAAATTAAACTATACCAAATCAAATTTTCTTTCCATTTGCCCAATTTTAAACCCATTTCTCTTACTTTACTTTTTGTTAAACTACCAAGCAAAATAAATAACAGTAGATTAAAAGAAACGCCAATGTAATTCCATTCCCATACATCTCTTTGCCATTCCATCAAGCTAAAACCATTTATAGAAATGAACGCTGGAACCGAAAGACACAAAAATAAAGCGATAATTAAAAGGAAAAAATATGTTATTTTCTTCAAGCTAACATCTCCTGTTATAAAAAGTAATTTGTCATCACTCTATTAAATTTAAAATACAAAAAGCTTAAATTCATTATTCAATTCATCATAAAATGAAAATACCACAGTCCAAAAGACCTTGGTAGCCCCTTAGCCTATAACAATAATAAAAGCGACATTAGATGGACTACGCTGATCAGGTTTTAAACCAAGTTCTTTCAAGGCCAATTGTCTGGCCATTTGCTGCAGGAACGATCTTGAAATCAACTGAAGGTAAAGGTATATAGTTTAGAAAATAGAATGATAAATAAGATAAATTAACATGATTCAATAACCAGCCGGAAGATGCATAAGCCAACTGGTTATTTTATTTGGCTCTTTTCCCAAACATTGTTGCTTTTAGATGTAAATCTAAATAACGGGAAATAGATTTTATCCTTGGAACTGATATTAAAATGGGAAAAGAGCTACCGGCTAAATAAGAACCGCTAAACTTCCTTATTAGGAGTAAAAGCCTGCTCTTGGGCTTTTACAAAAACAATAAACTTTAAAAAATAGCCTTTTATTTAAATCGAAGAAAGTTTATCTTTTATCATTTCATATGCCGCTTTATCTTCCTTTTTTGCAAAAAATCTCAGAGCATCTATCCCCTTAAAAAGCATGCCGCACTTTAAACGTTCTCTAAAATAAGGTATATCTTCACCTGCTTTATTCCAGGTATGGCGAAAAACTTTAGGGATTTGTAACTGTGGAGCCCAGAAGTGTAGGTTAGCAAGATCGAACATAAAGTCCCCATACATTGCCATCTCCCAATCAACAATGCCGGTAATATTCTTACCGTCTGAAATAATATTTCCTAAGTGGAAATCTCCATGAACGAGATACTTTTCCTTAGGTGCATACAATGATAATTCCATCATCATTTCGTAATAATAGTCAAAAACCTCTTTTTCTAAGAAACTATGATCAAAGAGTGTGTACCAATCCTTCCAAAACCCATCCTGATCTTTCTGAAAAAACGATTCAATATATTCTTGCCACGTATCAAATGCTCCTTCTCCATAATGGTTAACTGCTCCATATTTTTCAGATGAATCGATTGGAATCTCAGTCATTTTCTTATATTCAATAACTAGTGAAGGTAAAATCTTCTTGATCTCATCTTCGGGATAGGCAACCAACGATTGTCCAGAAGCTTTTTCTGATATTGAAAAAAATAAATCATTGAACTTACCATTTCTTTCAATTCGTGGAATGGGGATCCCCAACATTGATAGTTTTTGATACAAATACTCGTCTTTTATAAACCGTTCGCCATTGTTATTAAAATGAATAACATATGCTCTGCCTTTATATTGATAGCTAAAGACTTTGCTCAATTCTCCGAAGTTAATGGATTCAACATTAGAAACAGCATCTTCCATTATTTTTTCTATTATCGTATGTGCAGTATGTAAATCCATATCTAATTTAAAAGATTTCATTATTCTAATCCACCTCTCTTCTGTGATTATACCAATTATGAATGTTAATTAATGATTTTTTTAAAAAGTACTTCAACACACATAGTAATATGTGATACAATGCAAAATAAGAGGAGGGTTATTATGGATAATGCTACTCCCATCAGCAGCGATTTGATTCGGGGTCACATTGATACGATCATATTGCGCGTTTTATCTGAAGGGGATAATTACGGATACGAAATCATTAAAACTATTTTTGAAAAAAGTAATGGAACATTTGAATTGAAAGAGCCATCTCTCTATACAAGCTTGAAAAGATTGGAGAAACAAAAATTGATTGAGGCTTACTGGGGCGACGAAAGCCAAGGTGGAAGGCGAAAGTATTATAAAATCACGGATGCCGGAATAGTTGCTTATAAAGAAGCTGTAGATTTATGGATGAATGCAAAGGAATTGATTGATTTATTGATTGTAAAGAGGGGTGAGAATGATGAATGAATTAAAGGTTTATGTTGATCATTTGTTTAAAAAATATAAAAATCATCGTGATATCGAAGAATTGAAGGAAGAAATTATAGGGAATTTAGAGGCAAAGGTTTCTCATCTCATCGCAGAAGGTGTAGATGAAAAAAGTGCAATAATAAAAGCAAAAAACAGCATTACCAATATTGATGACCTTATCGATAGTAATAAATCTGTGAAAATCAATGAATTTATGTATAAAGCCTTTCAAATTGCTTTTTTATATTTCATCATAGCTTGGATTGTCACGATTCCCTTTACACTTATGAGAATAGGGATACTGGTTAATTATTTACTATTATTTATTGTCCTTGTACTTTTCGTTGTTTACTTGATTGTAGGAAAGCTGTTCAAGAGCAACCAGGATAAAGTTGTAACATTGAATATAGCATCCTTCATGAAAACAAAAAAGATAATATGGCTACTTTGGGCGATTTTCATTTTTATTACTTGGGGCTATCTTTCTGCGATATTGTTTGGAAGTAATATATGGTTTTCAAGACCTATTCATATCGACGGACCCTATCAATTCGGGGTATTAGTGGCTAGATACGCCTTACCATTTATAACAATTATCTTCCCGCTTATTTTTTCAGCTTGGGAAAGATTAATATCGCAAATTGAAGTGGGGGAGCAACATGAGTAAATTGGGAAACTGGATTATCGGGTTATTTGTCCTTGGTGTAATTCTGTTTGTCGTCGTTCAATTCGTGGTCATTCCAAAGCAAAACGCAGAAGCTGAACAATATTTAATTGATCAAAATAAGCCGCTTACACATGATTTAGAGTATATAAAGCAATATAAAAATCCTTATATGGGGAATGCGAGCAACATCACCAATCTTTTTCGTCATCTGCCATTAAATGATACGTTGAAGGACTTTGAAATAAAATCCGAAGAGTTGACTGTGATGGTTAATTTTACTAAGAAAACGACTGACATCAACCAGCAATTATTGAATCAATCTCTTATCTATAACTCTACTGCTGCTTTCGCTTTAATCGATAATCTTGAAAAAATTGAATATCGTTTTTTAGATCAGACCATTGAAGTAGAAAGACAAAGCGTTGAAAGCCAATATCAGAATTTTAACGAATTGACCGAGAGTACAAAAACTTGGAATGAAAAAGTTCGAAATCCGTTAAAGAGTCCTCAATATGTAGAGGATTTTATAAAAGAAATTATGAATTAAAACACGAAACAAAAGAGGAAGGGAGAGACGATGCAAGCTTTCATCTACCCGCTACTCTATTACTTATTCAATTCCAAAACAACAAACCCCTTCAGTGCCTAAGCCGAAGGGGAATGATTTTATTTTTTGATACTTTAATCAGACTAATATCTTCGCTCATTTAGATTTTGACCCTGCTTTAATCCACGACTCAGTCATTATGAACGAGCAATTGCTAAACCACTAAAGGATATAGGGCCAACTACAGCAGCTTCCGTTCCCCTTGTTATATTTTCAACAGTTACTTGATAAGTATGGATACCTTTTCTCACATTCGTATCTATCGCTTGGAATGTTTCTACATAGTTTACCTCAGAGGTAGGATCTGATTCTACTCCTACTTGAGTCTTAAAGATTTGTCTTCCGTCACGGAAGATCCTAAACAAAAGTTGTGATGTACCAGTAACACCACGTACTCCAACTGTTGAAATTAATTCTACACGATTGTTGGTTGCATTACTTCGAGGAATAGTTATACGAATAGTTGCTAATGTAGTTCTAAAAGGAGAATGAGGTATACTAAGATTAACTTGATTAACTCTGCTAGCGGGTTGTGTTGCTTGGTAATCAATAATACTAACCATTACAGCCACCTCCTTAACGTAATACAAATAAAATACGCAATTAAGAAGAAGTGGCTTGGATATTCTAATTATAGTAATGGGTAAAAGTAGTCGAAAAATGAAAAAAGGGCTACGATCTTTATAATAATTGTATTTATATAGACTATTTTGTTGAACTATCACGGCAAATTAATCTTTTGAATTAAACCTCAAGTACCTTATAAATTTTGAGTACTCTTTTTAATTGGGGTGCCGTAAGCTCGTTTTCTCTTTTTTTTAGCACGGCTAAAAATTGCTCTTTATTGTAGTCTGTTACTGCAAAGATAGTACTTTCGGAATGTTGAGGGATTTCCTTTGGTCTACAGGTTTCCAAATGAGTGAGTAAAAACGGAAAAATTCGTTTATTGTTTTGATCATTTACTGCCGCTAATTTAGCCAGGGTTAACACGCCTTTATCAATCGTAATAACAGAGCCAGTTTTCATTGCAGAAAATAATGTTTCAATATGTTCCATAATAATCTCGGATGACACTTGTGCAATGGTTGATATTGCAGTCATCGCTCCCCAGACTAAACGATTATTACGACTTTTTAGAAGTTCTATGAAAATCAAAGCGTACTCACTAATAAGTTCTGGCTCAATTTCTCCAATTTCATATGCTACTTTTATACAATCCTGTTGAATCTTTTTATCCTTATTTGATAAATTCTGAATAACTTCTTTAATACCATCATGATTACTTGTGTTAACTAGTTCGTGTGCAAGTTCAATATTAGGCTCTTCATCCTTACGATTAAGTTGTGTAGCTAACTTTTTTATGATCGTCATAATAATCCCTCTTTTGTTATCCAGAAAAAGACTGCCGAATAAACTCAACAGCCTTTTTCCTTAATAATAGGTTGTTAAGCCGTAGCTTTATCAACTACTTCACTTGCCCCTTTTCGATAGTAAAAGATAGCCCCCATTAATACGACAAGAAGGAACCCAAATAATACAAGTGTCCATAAAGTAACCGAAATAGGGAATCGATCAATCATTACACCTGCTATTTTAGGTAGGAAGGCTCCGCCTAAACCACCCATCGCAACGAGTAAGCTTGTCGTCCATTCTTCCAACCCAGCTGAATTTTCGTTAATGATTAACAATCCAATAGAGAAAATACCGCCCATCAATAACCCTGTTAAAAAGATTGCCGCGTAACTAATGATGGTAGAAGGTGAAACGGCAAAAAGGATTAAAGCGAAAAATTGCCCTATGCAGCTGATGATGAAAAGCTTTACATATCCAATTTTATCAATAATGAATGTCATGCAAAGTCTTCCAATCGTCATTGCTAACCAGAAAACAGTTATACTTAGTGCTAGTGAGGAAGCGTCTAAATTGGTTGTTTTACCTAAAATTGTAGGTAAGTAGTTTGGAAGTACCATTTCTGTACCCACATACATAAAGAAAAAGAATGCTCCAATAACCAATAACGGAATTTGTTTTCGCGGATATCGGCTTCTACTTATCTTATCTTTATTCTCTGTACGTTCTTTCACCTGCTTTTTTAAAATAGGATCCATTTCTCCGAATGATAGAAAGAACCAGCCAATTAACGTTACGCTAGTAATAATGGCGACAGTTGTAAAAGAGGCATTCCACATGCCATTTAAAATAAAAAATGCGGAAATGATTGGTATAACGAGTGCACCCACTCCAAAAAACACTTCTGTCAGTACAAGAGTGGAAGCTTTTCTTTCCTTTAAATGTCCGACGATTAGTGCCGCCACAATCGTTTCTGCAATACCAATACCAGCTCCGCCAATTGGAGCAGTAACTAATAATAAGTCCCACTTCGGAACAGAGCCTAATACAAATTGGGCAATAGCGAAGCAAAGCAATGCTATGGAAAGGGTCATTTTACGACCAATCGCCTTTACAATCGCTGGTGCAAATAATACCCCGACTAAAAAGCCCATAAATTGATTCATAATGAGCTGGCCGCCATCTCCGTAATGAATACCGTATGATTGCACCATAGGTTCTAAAACTGTACCAATGATAATATGGCCAAACCCATTCAAACAATAGATGAGGCAAGCAAAAAATACAAATCGTTTCATATAATTCTCCTATACAATTAATGTCCACGTTATCTTATCATTGAAGATGAAAAAGGTCTATATAAGAAACTATAATAGAAAAAAGGAGTATATGGAGGTTGTATGGAATGTAAATATAATCTAAATCTTATAGATTGAAAAAAGGCGGTTGTTAGATGGAAACAGTCGGAAATATGATTTTGCCGGAAAGAGTTCAGAAGTGGGTAGTAGATTCAATTAATCCGGAAGCTACGATAGAATCTATAAATCAATTGAAAGGCGGCATTTCCTCCCTTGTTTATAAAGTTAGACTAAAGGTGAGTGAGGAAATATATGAATATGTAGTTCGCTTGCATTTCGCCGAAGGCTGGAATGAAAATAGTCCAGATTTAGTCATTAATGAGGCTGAGAACCTTCGCTTTACAAAGCTAAAAAAACTTCCGACACCTGAGATTATTGCGATTGAAGAGACAGGGACTCTTTTTGGTTCTTATGCTTCAATCATGACCAAGCTTGAAGGCAAGGTTGTTCTGGAGCCCGATGATATGAAATCTTGGCTAAGTGGACTTGCTCTGGCGCTTGTGCAAATACATAAAATAGAAGCTGATTTTCCGCGTTCTTACTATACATATCAGGACCCTAATGCATTCGAGATTCCTGCATGGTCGGGCTTAGAGGAAGAATGGAAAAAGGTTCTTACCATTATTAAAGGGCAACGTCCTGAATTCCAGGAGTGTTTTATCCATCGAGACTACCATCCAAATAATGTGCTATGGTCAGGAAATTCTGTGAGTGGAATAGTAGACTGGATTAACGCGTGTAAAGGTCCTGCTGGTGTGGATGTTGGCCATTGTCGAGTCAACCTTGCTCAATTGTACGGGGTAAAAGAAGCGGATCTGTTCTTATCTTATTATCAACAGTACGCTGGTCGAAAATTTGAGTATGAACCCTATTGGGATATCATTTCGCTCGTTGATTTTCCTTTAGAAGATCCCGAAGTATACCCAGGATGGACGGACTTAGGTTTTAAAGGATTATCTGCTCAATTAATCAAAGAGCGTTTGGAAGCCTATTTGGTAAGTTTAATCAATCGTTTTAAATGAATATCAACTTAATTTAACGGTTAAACAATGTACAGAGAACCGTATGTTTGTTAAAATGAATACAGCTTATTAATAATTATTTATAGTAGGGAGTGGGAGGAGCATATGAGTAAAAAAGCACTGATTGTATGGGGTGGCTGGGATGGTCATCAACCTGAACAAGTAGCGGAAATATTTAAAGGAATTCTAGAAGAAGAGAATTTTAACGTAGAAGTTTCTAATTCACTAGATTCATATGCCGATACAGAAAAAATGAAAGCGTTTGATTTAATTATTCCACATTGGACAATGGGACAAATTAAAAATAATTTCGCTCTGAATATTTCTGAAGCAGTGGTAAGTGGTGTTGGCTTGGCCGGCTGCCATGGCGGGATGTGTGATTCCTTCCGCAATAATGTGGACTGGCAGTTCATGACAGGGGGCAATTGGGTTGCTCATCCTGGTAATGATGGCATTGAATATATGGTAAATATTAAGCATTCTTCTAGCCCGCTTTTAGAAGGGATTTCAGATTTCAAGGTTGTCAGTGAGCAATACTATTTACACGTCGATCCTGCTGTAGAAGTTTTGGCAAGCACTCGCTTTCCAGTTTTTGAAGGTCCTCATTCAACGAATAAAGCTGTTGATATGCCTGTTGTGTGGACAAAGCGTTGGGGAGCTGGCCGTGTTTTTTACTGTTCACTAGGCCATCAAGCAAATATTGTTGCGATGCCTGAAGTGACGGAGATTATGAGAAGAGGGTTCCTATGGGCTGCAGAAGGCAAGACACTTTACAGCGAATTAGGAGCGAAATTATCAGTAGGAAATGTTCGTTCTTATACAGGAATGGGAGATAGTTCAGATTGATAAAGAGGAGCTGTCAAGGTGCAAAGCACTTATGACAGTTCCTTTTTATGTTATTGAAAAAACCCTTTTTAAATCCATTTAAAGTAAGTGGGTCTATTCACGAAAACGAGTTAACAAAAAAATGGAACTGCCCATTACGACAGTTCCACTTTTTTCGGTTGAGAGGTTTTTCTACGAAGAATCATAACTGATGCTCCTCCAATTAATAAGATTCCTGTAAATAGAAAACCTTGATTGGCAGTTAAGCCTAATAACCCAGTTAATCCCGAGCCAACGACTACGCCAATGGAAAAGAATGCGTAAAAATATCCATACGCTTTACCTCGATGTGTTTGTTCTGTAGCTTCTATCAACAAAGAGTTAAGTGAAGGGAATAGAAAAGCAAATCCAATTCCATAGATCCCCATAATGACATATAGGGAAGGAATGCTATTGCTAAAACTAATTAAGATTAAACCAACAGCCATTGCTGACATACCAAATGCAGCGCTCTTTACGGGCTTTATAATATCAAATAAATTATTAATTGGTAAAACGAATACAAGAATAGCTACGATTCCAAACGTACTTAACAAAAGCCCACTCGTTTGCGAATCCTGTCCAAGTGCAACTACTTTTAATGGAAGCATGTACGCAAGTACCCCTTGGGAAAACATTAGAAAAAACGCTCCGGAAAATGCCCTTATAATAAGTTTGTTTTTGAAAAAAACTCTTACTGATAGCGTGTCTGCCTTCTCCTTATTTCCTTTTTCAATTACTCTTCTTCTTAAAAAAATAATAGAAAGAATTCCTAGTAAAATCATGAAAAATGCGGTCACACTTAAAACCGTTGTTTCACTTGATTTACTTGCTACAATTCCGCTGAATGCCGGTCCAATCACAGCAGCAAGACCTACAAATGCACCAGATAATGCAGCACCCTTTCCTTTTTTCTCTTCCTTAGCCGAATTTGCTAAATAAGTAAAAGCCGCCGGCACAATTAACCCTGCTGTTAAGCCATGTAAAAAGCGAATGAACAGAAGAGACCAAGCATCAATGGCGAGAAAATATGAAAATAGCATTACTCCTGTAAATAATAATCCTATTAACAAAATAACGAAAGGACCTCTTTTATCTGTTAAAAACCCGGAAATGACATTTCCAATTGTATTTGAAAAAGAGTACATCCCAACTGCCAAACCTGTTAAAAAGGGAGTGGCGCCAAGTGATGTCGCAAGAGGAGTTATAATCGGCAGCTGAGTAAATAAATCAAAAAATGAAAAGAATACAATGAAATATACGAAAACCCGCATGAATATGATTGCCTCCATCTACTAAACTTATTTCTATCATCTCTTTTTCATGTTCAATAGGCAAGTGGTGATCTTCCTCTTCCTAACTCCCAATGGATTTTAGCAACTCGCAAAATAGATAAGCTTGTTTTTTATTTTATAATAAGGGAAAAGGTACCTTTATTGCCAAACCGAAACTGGAGCAATCATTAACGGGATTTTATAGTTTTAGTAAGGTAATGCAGGAAAGTGGTTTAGAGCCAAATGATGTGATTATTGAGATGAAGGTAGTTCAGCCCACAACGAAAATAATGAGAATTTTGCAATTAAATATGAATGATAAGGTAATTGAGTTAAAAAGACTGCGATGTGCTAATAACGAACCAATTATATTTGAAACTTCCTACATTCCAGAACGTTTCTTACCAGAAATTTCGATGAAAGACATACAAGACAGTTCGCTTTATGATGTGATGGGGAAAAAATTTGGAATTATCGTATCAAGAGCAAAAGAGGTCTTTGAACCAATTTTAATCCAAGAATACGAAAGCAAGTATCTGGAGGTAAAAGAGGGATACCCAGCACTATTATTAGAGAGAATAGCCTATGACACTAGTGAGACGCCGGTTGAATTTTGTCATTCCGTTGTTCGCGGGGATCGTTGTCGGTTTTATACAGAGTTAATTTAAAATTTTATCTTGACAAAATAAAGATTCAATTATATGTTTAAAACAACTACTTTGCAAAGCCAAGTAGTTGTTTTAAAAGTTGCTATCTTGTTAAACAAAGTAGCGAAGTTGTTCGACTAAGATCTTTTTATTTTGATTCGCTATCTTGTTTAACAATGTAGTAAAGGAAGGAGGGTGCATATGTCGATACGAAGCCAGCTATTAAAAGGAATTTTAGATGGATGTGTGTTGGCTGTAATCGAAAAGGAACCCGTTTACGGATATGAACTTTCAAAAAAACTACAGGATATTGGTCTTGAAGATGTAAGTGAAGGGACGATATATCCGGTTTTGTTAAGACTTCAAAAAAACGGATTAATTAGAGGGGAAATGAGGCCATCAGATTCGGGGCCAAATCGAAAATATTATTTTTTGACGGAGATAGGGGAAGAGGCCTTACTGACCATTACAGAAGAGTGGAATCAAATAAGTGAGCCTGTCAATGCATTGTTCAAAAGGAGAGAAGACTAGTAATGAAAGCCAAAGAGTTAATAGAAGAAAACAATCGGAAAAGAGAATTATTGACTAAGGAAAACGAAGTTTATTATAGCGATATGATGATCTATATTCGACTTCAAATGTCACTATCAGAGCAACAGTCAGAAGAAGTATTAATGGAAATGCTTGATCATTTGCTTGAAGGTCAGGAGGAGGGAAAAACCGCTAACGACATATTCGGAGACGATCCAAAAGCTTTTGCAGATGAAATCATTGAGCAATTGCCGAAAGAGAAAAAAAGAGCGGTCATTCCTTTTGTAACAGGAATAGTAGCCAATATAGTCAGTTGGGTTTTAATGATAAGAGGAGTTCTTTTTCTTGTATTGTCACAGTTTACAAAGGTGAAAACTGAAGTTTATCTAATCGGTACTATAGTAGTTGCATTAGTCATCGCTTGTTTCGTTGCCTTCACGATTTGGTTTATTTTTAGATTAATTAAAAATTCTCTGTTTAAAGAAAAGAAAAGCACAAAAATGGATATGCTGAAGGCTGGGTTAGTCGGAGCGGCAGGCATGGCTGTCGTAATAGTAGCTACAAAGTTTACCCCGGAAGTTGGACCCTCATTTAATTTTTCGTGGTGGGCATCTTTAATTGCTGGGGGAGTTCTGTGGTTGATTGTGTTTACTACGAAAAAATTCGGAGGGAAATAAAATGTTATCGAATAAAAGTAAGAGATTCATTGAAAATCTTCGATTGTATCTCATGACATCAGGTAAGAATGAAAGAGAAATAAGTGAATTAGTAGAGGAATTAACGAATCATCTTATTGAATCAGAAAAACGGGGAAAGAATATTGAGGAAATTATAGATTGCACTCCTGCTGAATATATGGCTTCTCTGAAAAGGGAAATGAAAACTGATTATAGAAGTCTAGTAAAAAATCTACCTATCTTTTTTCTAGGAGTCATTGCTTATTTTATGATGGGACCTGCGATAAAAGGTGAATTTGAACTGAATATTGTTCAAGTATTGGGATTTCCCATCATTGCTACAATTGGACTGGTCATTTACGTTGTCTTTTTACAACGTGCAGGAAAAAATCAATATTCCAACAAGAAACTTTTCTTTGCTGGCATGATGGCTAGTGCAAGTGTGATGGTCCTGTTCATACTTTTAATGGTAGTGAGTGGTATTTTTATTGAACCTTTTTATAAGGCGAGTACACTTGCAAACTGGATTATTGTAGCGATTTGTTCCTTCATTTTTATTTTCGGTGCGTTATGGGCTAAAGCATGGTTTCCTATTTGGATCCCGGCTATTCTTTTCATTCCCGATTTTCTTTTCCGTTTTTCCAATTTAACGGATGAAACGATTCTTGTTATTAGTTTTGTGTCTTTTATACTTATGTTTATTTTAATTATTTTAAGTTTAGTGGTGACCGAGAGAAAAAAGCCAAAAGTAACATAATGGATATGTTACTTTTGGCTATACAGCTGCTTTCGTTGGTAGGTAGACAGTACGACTCCTCCTACAATGAAAATCGAGCCAACTATTTCTACGCCAGTAATTGGTTTGAATAGTAATATGAGTCCAAATAACATTGCGACAAAGGGCTCAAGATTTGATAATATGGATGCCTTAGAAGCATCAACATGTCGTATATTACTATTCCAAATGAGTGTAGCAAGCCCATGCACAATAACAGCTGTCCCAATTAGAAGTCCCCAATCGAAGATGCTACTACTGATTCGTAATGGACGATCGAGTGGTAAAGCAAAAAACATCGAAACAATTAAGCCTATAACATTTGAATATAAAGTAATCATCAGGGGATCGATTCTTTGAGAGAGTATTCTTGTCATAATGATCATAATTGCGAAGGTGATCATTGTAACTACAATCCAAAGGAGACCACTATCAACATGTATAGAAGATAAACTCCCTTTTGTTACAACGAAAAAAATTCCAATAATCGCCACAATAGAGCCCAATGCCATTCGAGTAGATAGTTTTTCTTTTAAGAAGATCGCAGCCAGAACACTAGTTAAGATAGGAGTCGTGGCTAATATTAATGCAGAAGTTGTGGGGTCAGCTGTTTGTAGTCCTACAAAAAAAGACCATTGATTAATATATACCCCGATAAATCCTAGAAAGAAAATAACAATGGCATCTGTCTTATTTAAACGGAATAGCTGTTTTTTGTAAGATAATCCGAATAAGAAAAGGACAATAAAGACAAGCCTTAGAAATGTTAATAGTGCAGGAGAGAAACTTTGAACTAAAATTTTTCCAAATACAAAATTACTTCCCCATACAACCACACAAAAAGTTAGCCATGCATAAGCCTTAAACATAGGTGCACCCATCCTTTTACAAAATGCTAACTTTTCTATTCTATCCTTCAATGGATGTATAGTAAACTTTCGAACCCCATTTCAAAACTTCCCTTTTCTATTGAGTTAGCCTTCAAGCCAATCCCAATATGAGTCCTCTTGTTCCCACTGATATTGACGGAGGTTAATCTGCTTGCCATTAATAAGCTCTAGCCCTTCACGTTCTAGTAATATCTTTTGTTCGTAGGCAGTTTCAGGATCTCCGATTACAATTTCCCCTTTCGCATTAACGACTCTGTGCCAAGGTAGCCCGTATTTCGAACTCATGGAGTGAAGAATTCGTGAGACCTGCCTAGCCGCTCGTGGATTTCCTGACAGGCGAGCTATTTGTCCATACGTTGCAACACGACCTTGAGGTATTGATTTTATTAAAGAAATAACTTTTTCTGTAAAGGCATTCATGTTTACCCTCTCCAATCTTTTTTAGTATATCATTAAAATAATTAGGATTATGAAAGGGAGGAGGATCCTAAAAGGGTTACTATCGTACCCTAGTGGTCTTTCTCGTTCAGAAAATCTATAACGTAACGAGGATTTTTTGTATAATGAAAAGTAACAATTTGGTAAAAGGAAGATTGATATGGCGAAAATCATGATAGTAGAAGATGATCCTAAAATTGCAAAACTGCTTCAAAATCATCTTGAAAAATACGGATATCAAGCTAATATAACAGAAGACTTTGATCATATATTTGAGCTTTTCACTGAAATTAATCCCGACATGGTTCTGCTGGATGTTAATTTGCCAAGTTACGACGGCTATTACTGGTGCAGGCAAATTAGAAAAATATCAACGTGTCCTATTTTATTTATATCTGCAAGGTCTGGTGAGATGGATCAAGTCATGGCCTTGGAAAACGGTGCGGATGATTTTATTACAAAACCGTTCCATTATGAGGTAGTTATGGCGAAAATACGCAGTCAACTGCGGCGGGCGTATGGAGAGTATGCTCCTAAAGTTGAGGAACGAACAGTGGAATTAGAAGGATTGACCTTATATATGGAACGGATGGAAGTAAAAAAGGGTGATCATATCGTTTCTTTGACTAAAAAAGAAGCCATTATGCTAGAAATCCTTATGAAACGTTCTCCTCGAGTGGTCAGTCGAGAGACGATTTTAGAAAAATTATGGGATGATCAATCTTTCGTAGATGAAAACACGTTGAATGTAAATGTGACTCGTGTGCGGAAAAAGCTTCAGGAATTAGGAATTGACGATGCAATTGAAACCGTACGAGGAGCGGGTTATCGTTTCATACCTAATTGGGTGAAAGAGGGATGAAGTTATTTTTCCGTGAGCACCTACCTCTGATCATTGTTAATATCGTACAAATGATAGCCGTCTTGTCCATCTATGTTTTAGATGGATACCGGAATTATTTGACGGCGTTTTATTCTATATTTATCGGGATTGTATTATTAACCGCCTATCTAATCTATCGCTATGTTACTCATAAAGATTTTTATATGAGGTTATCTATCCCCATTCACAAGCTTGATGAAGTAAATGAAATATTAGGATTTGCTCCTCTCCCAGAAGCATTAACTCAACTTTTAAAATCCCAATATACCGAGTATATGAATGAACTTCACCTACAAGAAAGAAAACGGAATGATCATCTAACCTTCATTAATCAATGGGTTCACCAAATGAAAACGCCGTTATCAGTTATCCAGCTGATTGCACAAGAGGAAGATGATGAACGTTTCACTAGTATTCAAGAAGAAGTAGATAAAATTGGGAAGGGCTTGGATATGGTTTTATATGCGGCAAGGCTAGAGGCTTTCGAACATGATTTTCAAGTGGAATCCGTCAACTTGAGAAAAATAACGGAACAAACTATCACGGAAAATAAGCGACTTTTTATTAAAAATGGTGTTTATCCTGAAATTCAAATTGATCAGAGTATTATAATTGAGTCAGATGAAAAATGGCTAATGTTTATTTTGAATCAGTTAATCACGAACGCTGTAAAATATTCAGCAGGAAAGTCGCAAAAAATATTTATAGAAGGTTCAGACAGATGGGTTGAGGTGCGGGACAATGGGATCGGAATCCCAAAGGCTGATATTAAACGAGTATTTAATCCGTTTTATACTGGGGAAAACGGTCGTCTGTACCGTGAATCTACCGGGATGGGTTTGTATCTTGTAAAAGAAATTTGCGATAGACTCGGGTCTAATATTGAAATTGAGTCAGAAGCAGGAAAGGGTACCTCGGTAAAAATAACATTCCTTGTCTAGCTCCAGCGCCTATCGACTAGCAAACTTCTGTCCTCTTCCCTACCATAAGTCAACATCGGCTCGTCCTGTCTAGCTTCAGGCACCAGCCCCTCGAGGTCAAATAACCTGAGTCAATAAAAGTCAAAGATCGGACTTTTTTTGCCTCAGAACATTTGCTTGTCAGGGCTGACCAGGCGCCTTACGCTTTTCCAACCTCGCCGTGTTTCCTTATCTCAGCGAAGGTCACAAGGAACGTCGACTAAATGCGTCACGTCCTGTGGCGACGTCGACGGACCCACATCCGTGGGCCTGTACGTCGATGAGCAAGGCGCTTACGCTTTCCTTACAAAGATGTAAGGAAACTGAAAGATAAATAGATGGTTGAATATTCCTCTTTTCATCTACAATAACGATAGATGGAAAGGGGATTTTTATAATGGAAATGTTAAAAATCAAAAACTTAAGTAAAGTATATGATGGAAAAGTTGCATATAGGGCGCTATCAGATATCGATTTAACCATTGAACAAGGTGAGTTTGTTGGGATTATGGGACCTTCTGGAAGCGGAAAAACTACTCTTTTAAATATGGTGGCAACAATTGACCAGCCAACTTCTGGTTCAATTTTAATTAATGGAAAGGATCCATTTCGCCTAAAACAGAATCCATTGGCTTTATTTAGGCGCAGACAATTAGGGTTTGTGTTCCAAGATTTCAACTTACTTCAGACGCTTACTGTTGAAGAAAATATCGTCCTTCCGCTTACATTGGACGGGGTAAGCGTAAAAGTGATGGATGAAAAAGTAGAGGCTATTGCCAAAAAATTAGGGATCACGGAAATTTTAAAAAAACGTATTTACGAAATTTCTGGAGGACAGGCGCAAAGGACAGCGATTGCACGAGCAACGATTCATTCTCCACAAATGGTACTGGCGGATGAGCCGACTGGAAATCTTGATTCGAAAGCGTCCAGAGCCGTGATGGAAATGATGGAATCCATCAATAAAAAGGATAGAACGACGATGATGATGGTGACACATGATCCGATTGCAGCAAGCTATTGCGATCGAGTTGTCTTTATTAAAGACGGGAAATTTTATAATGAAATTCACCGCGGTGATAATCGCCAAGCCTTTTTCCAAAAAATCATCGATGTGCTCTCACTGTTAGGAGGGGATTCAAGTGACCTTCAGACAGTTCGCATTTAACAACGTCTTTCGAAACAAACGGACATATGCAGCCTACTTTTTAAGCAGTATGTTTTCAGTTTTGGTGTTTTTCGTTTACGCCGTTTTCGCATTTCATCCTGCACTTAAAAATATTAATGCGAATGTTGCGGTTGGCCTGCATTTTGCGGAAGGGATTATTTATGTATTCTCATTCATTTTTGTGCTAGTTTCAATGAGTGCGTTTTTAAAATCGAGAAAAAAAGAATTCGGTCTTATGGTTATGCACGGGATGACGAATATGCAGTTGCGTAAAATGGTCTTTTTAGAAAATGTCTTTATAGGATTTTTTGCAACTGTTTTTGGAATGCTGATTGGTGTTATTTTTTCTAAAATGATTTTACTTACTGCAGAAAACGTCTTGAATTTGGATGAAGTTTTACCTTTTTATTGGCCGGTTAATGCAGTCATATTAACGTTTGTTGCTTTTTTGCTTCTTTTCGTCACGATTTCCTTTTTCACTGTTTCTGTTTTAAAAGGGAATAAACTCGTTGATTTAATTAAAGGAAGTGCAGCACCAAAAAAAGAACCGAAAGCTTCATTTGCATTATCGTTATTAGCCATTGTCCTTTTAGGTATTGGTTACGCGGGTGCTTTAATAGCTAATGGTTTGCAGGTCGTTGTGGCAATGATTCCTGTTACGATTGTCGTTATTATTGGCACATATTTTCTATTTACACAGGTTAGTGTTTTTACGATTAATCGACTAAGAAAAAGCAAATCCTTCTTCCTTAGAAAAACGAATTTAGTCGTGATGTCCGACCTTGCATATCGAATGAAAGATAACGCAAGAGCCTTTTTCTTCGTTGCGATTGTTTCCACTGTGGCATTTTCAGCGATAGGTTCGCTCGTTGGGTTTAGGACGATGATGACGGCGGATTTGTTTAAAAATAACCCGTTTGCTTTTGAGTATACATCAGAAGAGGGCAATGGTTTGGAAACGAAGCATATCCAACAAATTAGAAATGAACTTGAATCGTTACCTTATACAGAAGCAAGTGTGGATATTAAAAGAATGCTTTCGAAAAATGATTCATATAGTGTAACTAGTCAGTCTGGATACAATCAACTTCTTACAATGTTAGGCAAGGATGCTGAGAAAGTCGATCTTAAAGAAAATGAAGCTACGAAAGTGCTCTTGACATGGCGCCAAGGGTTAGTGGGCAAGATACAATTACTTTTGGTGATCTCGTTTTGGAACAGAAAGAAGCACTTCCTACTAATGTATTTCCATCGTATCGAAATTTTTTAGTAGTTTCTGATGACGTATTTGATCAGATGAAAAACTTTGAATGGAAACAAACATACTATGCTTTTTATATGAAGGATTGGAAACAATCAATAGAAGCTGGTAAGAAATTAGCAAAGGAAATTGACCGTTTTGGTCCTGAAGGAAAATATGAATATTTTTCACTAGCCTACACATGGCATGAAATTAATCAGATGTATGGTGCCGTGTTATTTATAGGATTGTTTATCGGAGCAGTATTTTTCGTATCAGCCGGTAGCTTTTTATACTTCCGACTATATGCCGATTTTGAAGATGAAAAGCGAAAGTTTTCTGCAATCAGAAAGCTAGGATTGACGGATAAAGAATTGTCTAAAATTATTACGATTCAATTGGCTTTGCTGTTTTTCGTTCCGATTATTGTGGCTGTGATTCATGGGGCAGTTGCCCTGACAGCATTGGAGCATATGTTCAATTTTAGCTTGGTAAAGGAATCTACACTTGTCCTCAGTAGCTTTGGGTGTATCCAAATTATCTACTTTTTATTTATTAGATTCAATTATATAAGAAAAATTAGACGTTCGATTTAAGCACTCATTGTTATGAGTGCTTTTTTTCTGGAACTTTTTTGGAATTCATTCGTAGATGATAGGGCAGATTGATGAAAGGGTGAAATGATGTGATGGAGACTGTTTTAACAGTCGAAGGACTAGGAAAGTCTTTCAAGCAAACGCAAATAATCCAAAACATCTCCTTTGATGTTAGAAAAGGAGAAATCATGGCCATTCTCGGCCCAAACGGAGCTGGAAAATCTACGACAATCAGAAATATTATGGGAATTATGTATCCTGATGAGGGCTCGGTAAATTTTCATAACTATGCCTCCGGTGAAATTCCTCGCAATAAAATTGGTTATTTGCCGGAGGAACGCGGGTTATATAAAAACGTAAAAGTTATGGACATGATTTTATATTTAGCCGAGCTAAAGGATTATCCGCTTAAAAAGGCAAAAGAGCGTGCACTTGAGTACTTGGCGAAGCTTGGTCTCGAAGGGAAAGAAAAAGTCTCGGTTGAAGAATTATCAAAAGGGATGGGGCAGAAGGTTCAATTTATTGGCTCGATTATTCATGAACCGGAATTGTTGATATTAGACGAACCTTTTTCAGGGCTCGATCCAGTTAGCCAAGAAGTTTTTAAAAATGAAATTAAAGAACTTGCTAGTAAGGGAACAGCGATTTTATTATCTTCCCACCAAATGAATATGGTTGAAGAAATATGTGATCGCTTGTTTATGATTCACCGTGGTCAAAAGGTGATTGACGGTACGTTGGAAGAAGTTAAGAATCAATATGCTAATTTTAAATGTACGATACGGGGGAAAAATGACATTTCAATATTGGAGCGACTTTCTCATGTGAACCGTGTGGAGCAAAAAGGGGATATCTCTATCGTTTATTTAACTCAGGATGTGGTTGTGCCTCGTTGGCTTAAACAGTTACCTGAATCGTTGAATATACTGGAGCTTTCCATAGACCGGATTTCACTCCATGAAATTTTTATAGATGTGGCGACGGATCAACATGTCGTAGGCGAAGGGAGTGTCGTGAATGCGTAATAGCTTAAAAGTAGCAAAATGGGAGATCAAAAGAAATATGATGAATAAATCGTTCATTATATCTCTTTTATTAACTCCAGCTCTTTTTATGTTCTTCTTTTTCGTTCCACAATTATTTAGTAGCAAGGACAAGTCTGATGAAGTGAACGTTTTTGTATCCGACGAGTTGGGAGTTTGGGATGATGTAAAAGCGATTGTCGATACGCAAGGATTAGACTGGAATTTACAATTAACTGATTTAAATGAATCCGAGATGGAGAAACAAGTTGCTAATACGGAAAATACTGTATATATTCCGCTCACAGAAAAAGCATTAGACCAAGGTTTAATCAACTTATTTATGAGTGATGATGTCGGAGAAAATTTTACTTATGAAGCTTATACGTTGGAAGCTCCTTTACGCCAAAAACAAATTGATCGACTCGGATTATCGGAGGAACAGAAAAATGTGATCGCGAAAGGGATTTCCGTTCAGCAAGCCGACTTGGGACCAGCTGGGGAAAGTGAGGAATCTGCTGCAGATGAGAGCGATCCACTTAAAAGGGTAATTCCAGGGGCTTTTGCAGGAATCATTTTGTTTTCAATTGTCATGACAGGTATGATGATTTTTACTTCAGCTTCACAGGAAAAGAAAGAGAAAGTAGCTGAGATTATCTTGTCATCCGTCACTCCGGGCGAATTAATGCAAGGAAAAATCATCGGGTACTTTGTCTTAGGTATCACACAAGTAGTCGTTTGGCTCGCAGTTGGACTTCCATTAGTTGCATGGAAGCTTGAAATGCCACTGATGAAATACTTATTGGTACCAGAATTATTGTTGCTGCTAGTACTAGCCATTTCTGGATATCTATTATTCTCGGCAATCTTTGTCGCAATCGGCGCTACGGTCGAGGACATGACTTCTACAAGCAATTTCCAAGGACTCGTCATGATGCTCCCGTTTTTACCACTTATATTTATCGGACCGATTATCAGTGACCCGAGCGGAATCATCGCCAAAATTGGCTCTTTTTTCCCAATCACGTCACCTGCCGTCTGGATCATCCGCCTCTCCATGCTGGACGAATGGCCATGGATTGAAATCGTAATTGCATTAGCCATTTTGTTCGTAACCATCTGGTTCATGATGAAAGCTGCCGGCAAGATATTCAAAATTGGAATCCTTATGTACGGAAAAAACGCTACACCGAAAGAAATTTGGAAGTGGTTGTGGGCATAGGAATTTAGAAGGCTAAGCTCTCGGTGAATGTTGAGCCGAGAGTTTTTTGTTTTTGTTATATTGCGATTATGACAATTTAATACGGAGTAGGGTGATGTTACCGCTTATTTTCACCGTTAAACTACTCACTAATTAATATCCTTACAGTATTATAGAATAGTTATAGAGGTAATAATAGGGAGGCAAAGCAAATTAATCAAACGTTTTATTAAGTATAAAATGGAACGTTTTCGATCCTTTTCCGTCTAACTTAATAAAGGGAACAAGAGGTGAGAAGATGAAAATTCGATATTTGATGTTTCCTTTGGCCGTTTTTCTCCTTTTTATACTTGCTGGCTGTACATCCAATGATACGCTTGCAAAAGCCAATTCCGTTGCAAAGACAATAAATAAACCATCCAAAGAGGGTTCATATGTTGTAAAAATTGAAGGCGAAGGTGTCTTGGTAGTGGATGCAAAACCACAGGATTTTAGCGCGACAGGTGGAATAAAAGAATTTTATAACGCAATAAGATTCTCGAACGTAAAGGAGAAATTAGAAATCGGTCAAAGAGTACGGATAGAAGTTGATGGCCCTATTATGGAATCATATCCAGCGCAAGCAAAAGCGGGAAAAGTTGAAATCCTGCCTACGTATAAACCAGATAAAGCCGACTTAACGGAAGCTCAGGTGGTCAAGGAAGCTGTAAAAATAGCAGACACAAAATCCAACTGGTTTCCAGCGATACGATATGTCGAATATGTAGAAGCAGAAGATATTTGGAAAGTTGGTATTAAGCAGGAAGAAAATGAGTATGAACTAGTAATTGAAGATAAGGCAGAAAAATAATAGTATCCGCCGGAGCAAATCAACATGCTTCAAAGCGGTTTTTTTGCATCTATTTAATTAAAAATTGGGATGACTTGAATTGAACCCGCGACCCCTAGCACCCCATACAACACGTTCGAGGAACTGAAGGACATTAACCCTACATCCACTTCTACAATAACGACTGAATACTGCTGCATACAACAGGTTTGCTCCGATTAGACTTGACCCTTGATAAGGTAAGCCATCAGCATTTCCGCATTGGGCAAACAAATCGATCTTTTAGCGAAAGCTTCATCATGGCTAACCCTTGAATCGTCGAGAAGAACAACAAGGTGTGCGTTAATCGAAGAAGGATTAACGCCTTTTTTGTTGAAGTTATTAAGCTAACGGTACAGTTTAGTTCAAGAGAGGTTTTTTACTTGTATTCAACAATCGGGCCATATTGCGGAAAAAGGGTTATTAAATTTTTAGATGTATAATATATTGGAGGTGCTAGTTATGAGTGGAATATCTTTTGCAATCTCGCAAATAACAATCGCTTATAATCAAGAGAATGAGATGGTTGATTTTTATAATCATCTTTTCAACGCCGATTTGAAACCTCTCAAGGCTGGTGACTTTATATTTTATAAAGGAAAGATTGGGGAAATTGGCTTATTATTTTGCCCGAATGAAATGCTAGGAATTAAAGCTGAAAAAAATAATATCCAATTTACTGTACAAGTACCAAACCTGGAAGAAATTCTTTCTAAAGTTTCTCAGTATGGTGGTAAACAAATTCAGGAAATTAATAGAGAGGAGAGTAAATCCTCAGTAGGAATTTCAGACCCAGACGGCAATTCCATAGAATTGTTGGAGATAAAAGTGCCAGACAGAAGAATAAAACGAACGTGAATAGCATGGAACTGTCGCGTGCTTTAGTTGATCAATACTTGTTCAAGAATAGGGAGCTTTTCTTTAAAGCTTCTGATTCTGGAATAACTTATTTAATAGATTGGATTATGTTTAAAGTATAGAAGAGATTGTGAAGGTTTCTACTTATACTAACGGGCAGGTTAGCATTCCTGTAGATCGTTAAATATCGGGTTTGAAAAAATTAGAGCTCCTCAGTAAGATACGAGTAGAGTCCAATCTAACTAAGAATCTTAAGGAGGAAGCCCTACTATGAATTTTAAAATGCAAGACAAACAAAATCAATTAATAGAAAGAATTTCTGATACTCATCTTATTGTTGGTGTGGATATCGCTCAACAATTACACGTCGCACGAGCTGTTAACTACCGTGGAATTGTAGTTGGAGATTCTCTTACATTTGAAAATAATGAAGAGGGTTTTGTTAAACTATTAAACTGGATTCAAGATTTAAAGAGACTAAAAAAATTAGATTCAACAATCGTAGGGATGGAGCCTACTGGTCATTACTGGATTAACCTATCAAAATGGTTATATAGCCAAAGCATTGAGGTAGTAACCGTCAATCCCCACTTAGTAAAAAGGAATAAAGAGAATCGTGATAATACCCAATCAAAGAGTGATAAAAAAGATGCACTCGTTATCGCTGATATGGTCAAAAACGGCTATTATTCTTTTATCCGCCCATCATCTGAATCATTCGAGAAACTTAGAGTTCTTATGTCTAATCGTGATGTGATTGTGAAACGACTGGTCATGGCAATCAATCAGATCAACCGATGGGTAGATGTGGTATTTCCTGAGCTAAGACAAGTATTTAAAGATGTTTCATGTAAAGGTGCCATCGCAACCCTTCGTTTGTTTCCAACTCCAGATGAAATATCCCCCATGACTTCACTCGATATTATAACGGGATGGAAGACAGTGATGAAAAGACAACCTGGACTAAAAAAAGCTCAATTATTGATCAAGTCAGCAAAGTCCTCTGTTGGAAATAGACAAGCTCTTGATGCTTATAAGTTTCACCTAGAACAATTACTAGAGGAATATGACTTGGCTGTAAAACAACTCGAAAGAGTAGAACAACAAGTGAGAGAAGTTCTCTACAAGATCCCATTTGCCCAAAAACTACTTATGATGAAAGGAATAAGTGAAATTTCCTTAGCTGGGATACTAGGGGAAGCTGGCGATCTTAGTGGTTTTTCTCATGGAAACTCCTTATTACGGCATGCGGGATTACATCTAGCAGAAGCTAGTTCAGGTAAATGGAAGGGGCAGATAGTGCTTTCTAAACGTGGGAGATCACGACTAAGACGCTTCCTCTATTTAGCCACTATGAGCCTTGTGATGAATAACCCTGAGTTTAAAGCCATCCATTCTTATAATGTCAAAGTAAAGAATATCAAGAAAATGAAATCGATCATGAAATTAATCGGTAAATTAGCAAGGATATTTGTAGGAATAGCACGAAGAAACGAGTCTTACCGCCCTGATAAAGTTCAAGTATTAATACCTTTAGCAGCATAGAAATAAAACGTTAGTCAATGAAAATGTATCTATTAAAATAGTTCCCTTAAATTTTGAATGTTGTCTTATTCGTAGGATTTTCAAATATGTACGGAGTACCAGGTTTCTTAAACAAAAGGGCATCACGACCCATCAGGTTAGCATAACTGGCCTCCACCCCTTGGATAGGCATAACGAAGGAATGAGGGCAATAGACCCGTTGAGACATGGGAGGGAAAGCCTCCAGGGGCGGCGTGGAGATGTACATTATATGGTAAAATATGGAGTGAAAGCTGACTCCTTTATTTCACTATGCCTTCACGAAGCCAAACTTGTCTGGACTCATATCTATTAGCCCACAATACTATTTTAAGGGTTATGAAATCCTGCGAATAAGGGAGCATTCGAGAGATATTCGTATCAAACTGAGGGAGTTGAAGAGTATTGTTTAGCATATGTTCAACAATTTTGACCATTTAATGGAACAATATAAGCAGAGAATGGTCAAACTTTTTTATAAAAATAATTTAAACTACAGGGAAAGACTCCATTTTGATCATTTTTTTTCAAAATGGAGTCTTTTAATTTATCGTAAAATATGGGCTTGTGAGGTATTTTTAATGAAACTCTATTAGAAAGTTAAAATTAGCTGGTTTTATTCCAAATCACCATTTCACACTTTCGTCAATCTCTACTTACCTGATTTATCTTGCCTTCTTTTTTTTCACTTGGCATCGGCCTTTATTAATTTTTTACACGAAAAATGGTGTTAATTTCCTATAGTATAATCAGAAAGTTTTATATTGATTGCAACGTAGGTCTGATTACAATCTCGTTTACGTTGGCATCATCAGGCTGATTGATTGCATAAGCAATCGCTTGTGAGACAGTGGATGGGGAAAGACTTGGATAATCTGAATACTCATCCAACACACCAGTCGCTGTCATTCCTGGTGAGATGATTGTAGACCGAATCTGAGAATCCGTTGATTCTTCTTGACGCAACCCTTCCGAGATTGCGCGGACAGCAGACTTACTTGCGCTATATACAGCAGTTGTTGGGATAATCTTATGTCCCACGACTGAGGACATGTTGATAATATGTCCTGATTTCTGTTTCCTCATTGTCGGCAATACTGCTGCAATGCCGTAAAGAACTCCCTTGATATTCACATCAATGGTTTGCTCCCATTCGTTCATTTTCAGTTCATGTAATTTAGAATTCAATTGAACACCAGCATTATTGATAAGAACATCAATTCGCCCAAATTTTTCCAGTGCAAACTGTGCCAGTCTATGCATGTCTTCAGCTGAAGTAACATCTGTCTGCATATAAACTGCGTTACCACCATCCTGAAGAATGGTGTCCACAATGGTTCTTATCCGATCCTCTCTTCTTGCGGCCAATACAAGTCTTGCTCCATGTTGAGCTAAAAACTTGGCAGTGGCTTCTCCAATTCCGCTGGATGCCCCCGTAATAATAATTACTTTAGATTGTATGTTTTCCACTTCTATCTCCCCTTAAATTTATTTTTTGATAGCCTCTCAACAGTTTATTGAACAAATGTTGATTATTTAACTGTTGTTGATTATTATTTTAAAGAGAATATAGATAAATTCAATCGCTAATATATGTGATTTTGTTTGATATACAACAAACGGATGAATAGTGTTGATTAACGAAGGGAGACATTAACAAATGGAAACCAAAACAGATAGACGAATTCTTAGAACGAAGAAAGCCATTAATAGAGCGTTTCTAGAATTGTTTACGGAGAAAGAATTTGATCGAATTACCATTAATGACATTTCTGAACGGGCTGATGTGAATCGTGGGACTTTTTATCTTCATTATATTGATAAATATGATTTGTTGGATCAATGCATCGACGACCATTTGAACAGAATGATTCACTCTTGTACCTTTTCCAAGTTTACAGAGGAAAAGGTGGAGCAGGTTGAAGCAATTGAGGCGCTGAAGTCCTTGTTTGTATATTTTGAAGAGAATTTTCTATTCTTTTCTTCAATGCTCTCCAATAAAAAAACATCCGCATTTCGAGAACGGATGTTGGAATTCCTTTCGTCTGCTATACAGAAGAAGATTCATCTGCAGGGCATGGAGAATGAATTGATTGTACAATTTATGGCCTCAGCCTTTGTTGGAACTGTGGAGAGCTGGATATTAAATCACATGCCACACCCACCTCAATGGATGGCAGAGCAAATATGGACATTATTTGAAAGGAATGGTATAAAATAATTTCAGCTGTATTGTTTCGACACCAATAACTATAGTATCACCAAGTCTATGCTTGATAAGAGCACCTTTTTTTTGTTGAAGCTATTAAGTTAACGAGCAGGATTGTTTAATAAGAGTTTGGAAATCAAGAAAGAATATGGATATTCGCTACAACATTATGTTAAACTCTACTATATATTACCTCATTATTTTGTATTATCAGAAAATTAGGGAGGTTAGAGTATGAATGATGGATTTACAAAGGTTCAGGACGTTATAGAAAATTATAAGACAGCCGTTTATGAACAGGATGTTGAGAAGTTTGTAACAGCATACGCTACTAACATTCAAGTTTATGATTGTTGGGAAGACTGGGAGTATAAAGGTATTTCGAAGTGGAAGGAAGCTGTGAATGGTTGGTTCAACCACTTGAAAGAGGAAGGTGTTCAACTCAAAGTAGAGTTGAATGATTTAGTTGTTGAAGAAAATGTGGGACTTGCCTTCATATATTGTAATATGTCTTTAATGGCTTACAATGGGTCTGGAGAGAAACTACGCCAGATTACTAATAGATTTACATTTGGATTAAAAAAGGAAAATAATTCTTGGAAAATAATACATCAACATTCATCATTACCAATCAGTATGGAAACGGGAAAAGGCATTTTTAACTTAAAGTAATAACCAGAACTAACTAAAATATAATCATTCCTTAAATTATAGGGGTATTCTTTAAATAGAGTATCCCTTTTTCTTCAATAAACGGAAGCAAGAGCAGAAGAACAGAGCTGTCATTTAGACGGCTTTTTCTTCTAGCTTCAAGAAGCGATTAATTTACTTTGATAATAGATTACTTTATATGGTACTTGGATAACGTACAGTCATCGTAATGAATTTAAAGGTGGATTGAAAACGTCACTCGATTTAATGAATTTTATTATTCTTTCAGTGAGAAATAAATAATAAACCCCAATTAACCCCCAAAACTTCTGTATTATTAAAATAACAACTAAACTGTATCAATATAAAAAGCGCCAAATCCTTTGATGCGAAAGGACTTGGTGCTTTTCTGTTATATCGGGATGACAGGAATTGAACCTGCGACCCCTAGCACCCCATGCTAGTGCTCTACCAAGCTGAGCTACATCCCGATAATTTCATTATAGGACGTCACCGTCATATAAACAATTTACTAAAACCTATTCATGCCCAATCCTTTTCTGATACTCAGACAAGGCTTTCAAAAGAAAAGCTGGAATATCCCCATTTTCCAGAAAGGCCAGCCCCGTATCTTCACTATTTTCCTCTTTAATCACAGATACCTCTTTGTGAAGCCATTCCATTTTTCGATCAAGCTCTGCTGCTACGAGAGCGGCATTTCGAAGTTCATTGGCGAGTCCACCAGGAATTTCTTTATTGTATTTGTAATAAATTTTATGCTCCAAGCTTGCCCAAAAATCCATAGCAATAGTGCGGATTTGAATTTCTACATATGTATTTTCAGTACGGTCTGACATAAAAATAGGAATTTCCACAATCATATGAAGGCTTTGATATCCATTTGGCTTTGGAGTTTTTATATAATCTTTAACCTCAACTACCTTGATATCCCCTTGATTTTGCAGCATTTCACTTAGAACATAAATATCGGAAATAAATGAGCACGTGATCCGTACACCCGCAATATCCCTAATGTTTTCACGGATGGAAGCAAGGGAGAAATCATATCCTTTTCGCTGCACTTTTTTAAAAATGCTTTCGGGTGATTTTATACGTGATTTCACATGCTCAATTGGGTTGTAGTCGTGAATGTAGTTGAATTCGTCGGATAAAATATTGATTTTTGTATTAATTTCATCGCAAGCAAATTTATAAGCCATCATGAAACGGGTGAGTTCTACTCGCATTTCTTTTAAATAATTTAAGTCAAAAAAATGATTATTTTCCATACAAGACAATCCCTTCTTGCTGAAATGCTTTAAAAATATCGTACCATATTTAGTTTACTTCTTGCATATTTTAAAAATATATTATATAGTACATTACAACAGTAATGCACTGCGTTAGAGAGGAGGCAACTGTGTGATATTAAACTCGGACAGTTCTAAACCGATTTACGTGCAAATATCGGAATGGTTGGAAAATGAAATTATTAGCGGAAATTTTAACAGTGATGACAAAGTGTACTCACAATATCAGCTTGCCGAGTTGTTCAATATTAATCCAGCTACGGCTGCAAAGGGGTTGAATATACTTGTGGATGAGCAAATTCTTTATAAAAAGCGTGGACTCGGAATGTTTGTTGCAGAAGGGGCATTGGCGAGAATTTTGGATAAACGAAAAAATGAAACGTTAAAGGAATTGGTTAATGCACTCGTTATAGAAGCAAAACGGTTGAACGTTTCTGAAGAAGAGTTAATCAAAATGATTCAAGAAACAAGCAGAAAAAGGAGTGAAGAAGAATGAATGTAATTAATTGTACGGATTTAACGAAAACATATGGGCGGCACACCGTACTTGATCATATGTCCTTTACGATTCAAGAAAACAAAATTACAGGCCTTATCGGGCGAAATGGAGCAGGAAAAACAACTTTATTAAATATTATTTCTGGATTTATTCACGAAACTTCTGGTCATATTGAAGTTTTTTCGGAAGCACCTTTCAATAATTTGTTTGTGTCGGCAAATAGTATACACATCGATGATCAAATGACATTTCCTCCTTCTATGAATCTAGCGGAAATATTAAAAGAAGCCGAAAGTTTTTATGGAAACTTTAATTCGGAACTTGCGGATGGGCTTTTTAACTACTTTTCTCTTAATCCAAAACAGCTTCATAATAATCTTTCAAAAGGAATGAAAAGTACGTTTAATATGATTCTCGGTTTGGCATCGAGGTGCGCGCTTACGATATTTGATGAACCGACTACTGGAATGGACGCGGCGGTTCGCAAAGATTTTTACAGGGCATTGCTAAAAGATTACATCGCCTTTCCACGTACGATTATCATTTCTAGCCATCATTTGAATGAAATTGAGGATCTTTTGGAAGATGTACTTCTAATCAAGGACGGAAAAGCCCATCTTCATCTACCTATCTCTGAATTAAAAGAGTGGGCGGTAGGGCTTCAAGGAAAAAAATCGACAGTAGCAGGTTGGACACATGGCAGGGAAATCATATACAAGCAAGAAAGTGAAAATAGGACATTTACGGTTGTCCGTAATAACTTTAATGAAAGTGACAAGCAAAGTCTAAAACTCGATGATATCGAACTGAAATCTGTATCTTCGAGCGATGTATGTGTATATTTGACAGGCTCAGATAAAGGGGGAATAGATGATGTCTTTAATCGAATTGAGTCTATCTGATGTGGTGAAAAAACAATATAAATTTAAATTAAGAGCCTTTTTTGGCAGTTTTAGCTCCCTTGCTTTTATGCAATTATTGGGTTTGTTATTTTCCCTCGGCGGTTCTGGTGGAATGGGGTTTTCGAGTGAACATTATTCCATTCATATTTCGTACTATTCTGCAGAAATGGTTATTGTTTTCACGCTGCTATGGGCCTTCCTAACGGCAATATTGATAACAGCAAAAGCGGCAAGATTCGATGATTTTTCATTTGTATCAAATCGAATAAGCAGTAATATTGCTAATGCTTTGTTTCTAGTTACAGCTAGTGTTATCGGTGGAACATCGGCCATTTTGTCAGGATATTTACTCAGAGTCATCACATATTTCACTTCTGATGTCCAATACGGTGTTAATAGTGGCCTGCTTGTAGCGCCAAAGGAATTCTTTCTTGGCATTTCAGCGACTATTTTGTATGTGCTTTTATTTAGCTCAATTGGTTATATGTTCGGTATGCTTGTTCAAATAAATAAAATTTTTATTGTGTTACTCCCGTGTCTGATCATTGGATCCTGGATTTTTTTGGGAATTACAAACGAGGGAATGATAAAACCCATATTTGATTTTATTTTTAGAGAGTCGGTTTTTTCATTGTTCTTTATAAAAATAATTGGCATCTCAGGACTGCTATTTGCGGGAGCTGCGGCATTATCTAACAGAATGGAGGTTAGGAAATGATGAATTTACTAATTTTTGCACCATTCCTTGTTCTTATTATCCTCCTTGTTTGGTTTTTCTTAAGCAGTCGCTCAAAAACCATCTTTAAAAATAAGCTGGTTACAAAAACTTTTTTATTAACATATGCCATTCTTTTGGTGCTATCTCTTATTGTGTACGAAATGCTCCCTCATGATATCAAGGAACTTCCGATGGCCAAAGTGGATAATTTAGATAAATTAGATACTGCTGTTTTTCATGGGAGAATTAATGAAATTGACCCTTCCCTCATTCGTGAAGAGTGGAAATTTGATTATAGTGGTAAAGAGCTGCTAATTCGTCAAGTGGAAGGTTACTTTGATGGCATGATTATAGTAGATAGAAAACCCGAAAATGATGGATTAATAGAAGTGAAATATATAGCTACGAGTAACTTAGATGGATTCGATATAACAGATGAGATGAAGCCATTAAATGCCGAACTTCAAAATAATAACTTAAATCTAAGTTTTAAATTTAGACAAAGAGAAATTAGTTTCACAACGTATAAAAAGGAATTTGTGATTAACCAGTTTACAGGAAGAAAAGACAATGATTTTGGTTCATCGGGTTCATTTGGGGAAGCTAGGTACGTATTTTTAAAAATTCCAAAGGACCTTAAAATCGTAGAAGATGAGAATATTTGGGTCAATTATACAGATGAAGTGCAATAGAACGGTTGAAGGATAGTACTTACCAACAGGGGTGAAATCGTTTTGAAAAGTATAAAATTAGCCATACCATTAATTGCTTTAATCATTGTTTTTCTTTTAGGAAATTGGTTTTACCCATATTCTTGGATAAGTATTAATAAGGCTTACTCTTATAACCAAGACAATGTATCAGGGAGGGAATTCCTTGAAAAATATCAACGTGGTAAGGAGTTTATAAAGGAACAAGAGACTGATAAAGTGTCACTTGCAGTCAAGGATTTCTATAACACGATTGATGATTCATTTATTGTATAATTGGGGAAACAATCAATCACTAAGCAAGAATTATCTTCACTTGAACGAGTTTTAAAGAAAAACAGAAAATCATTTACGAAATTATTAGCATACGGTAATGTTGAATTGACAGCAGAATCTAGGCAAGATTTATTAAAAGTGATTGATACAATCGAAAACACTGAGAACTGGATCGAAGACATACAACATCAACTTTTTGATAGGAAGACTTTGAGAAGGTCGCTTCGCAACACGCTCGTTACCTTAGTATTCGCAAGCGAGTTAACGGATGATTTTTACCATCAATATGTAGAGTCAAAATAAAATACTAGGATGTGGATGTAATGCAAAATCTAGTTGTCATCATTACAGGCGCTGCAAATGGAATAGGCAAGGGAATTGCAAAAGCATATGTTGACCAAGGGGCGAGAGTGGTACTTGCGGATGTGGATGTAGAAAGTGGGAAAAATGTTGCAGCTGAAATAGGAACGAATGCTTTATTTATCAAAACCGATGTCCGAGAAAATAATGATATCATCAACTTAATGAAGCAAACTATGGAGTCTTTTGGAAGAATCAATATTTTTATTAATAATGCTGGTAAAGGTGCATTTCTTTCACCATATGACTTGAAGATTGAAGAATGGGACGATGTGATCAACACAAATTTGCGAAGTGTATTTTTATGTTCCCGTGAAGCGGCAAAATATATGAGGGGAAATGAAAATGGCGGAGCGATTGTCAATATAGCCTCTACCCGAGCGCTGATGTCTGAGCCAAATTCTGAGGCTTACGCTGCTTCAAAGGGAGGCATTGTTGCCTTGACCCATGCGCTAGCTGCCTCATTCGCCGAGGATCGGATTACTGTAAATGCCATCTCCCCAGGCTGGATTGAAACAGGAGATTATGCAGTTTTACGAGAAATCGATCATACACAACATTTTTCAGGACGTGTGGGGAAACCTGAAGATATTGCAAGAGCATGCCTTTATTTAACAAATCCTGAGAATGATTTTGTAACGGGAATTAACCTGGTCGTGGATGGTGGAATGACGAGAAAAATGATGTATGTAGAATAAAAACCTGTGTTTAAAATTTAAATTCTTGGAAATCATGCTAAGGATTTAAAACACAGGAGGTTTTTACTTTGAAAAAAGCAATCATGTTTATCACAACGCTAGTTTTTACTATTGCTTTAACGGCCTGTGCTTCTGATAAGGATATAAATCCGCAACACCTCGAGGAGGCCATTCCGGTTACGAGCCATACCCCGATTTATGTGAACATGCTTAACACGGAAGGGGTAAAAGTAGGAAACGCAACACTCACCGAAACGACAGAAGGGGTTAAAATTCATCTTGAAGCTAAGGGGCTTGAACCTGGAACAAAAGCAATCCATATTCATGAAACAGGAAAATGTGAAGCTCCGGATTTTAAATCTGCAGGCGCCCATTACAATCCTGGACATAGGCAACATGGGTTTCATAATCCGAAAGGGTTCCATGCAGGAGATTTGCCAAACATAGAGGTAACGGATAAAGGCAAGATAAACGTGGAAATAACAGCTCCAAATGTTACATTAAAACAAGGTGAGAAAAATACGCTGCTTGATGAAGATGGAAGTGCTATTGTCATTCACACTCAGGCGGATGATTATAAATCGGATCCAGCTGGAAATGCCGGAGATCGAATTATATGTGGAGTTATAAGTGAAAAATAATAAACATAGGGGCTTGTCTGAGGTGACCCCCAAAAGTTAGAGTTTTATATTAAGCTGCTAATTGGCTGGTATGAATCCGGTATTCAACTGGGCTCATGCCTGCCAGTTTTTTCTTTATACGTTTATAATTATAATAATTTATGTATTCTTCTATTCTCGTTTTCAATTCCTCATATGAGCACAGAGCTTCCCCGTAATACATTTCTTGTTTCATTAATCCGAAAAAGTTCTCCATAGGTGAATTATCTAAACAGTTTCCTTTTCGAGACATACTTTGAAAGACCTTGTGTTCCTTGAGTGTTTTTACCCACATATTATGTTGGTAGTGCCAACCCTGATCAGAATGTACGGTGGTTCTATACTTTGATTCTTTTACTATCTCTAGAGCTTTCTCTAGTGGTTTAAGGGCTATTTCTAAGGTTGGTCGCATACTTACCCCGTAAGATAGGATTTCACCATTGAACATATCCATAATAGGATTTAGATAAAGTTTTACACCGTCTGAACACTTGAATTCTGTAATATCCGTTGTTAACTTTTGACGACAGACATTTGTGTAAAAACGACGTTTAATACGGTTCTTGGCAATATTTCCAACCGTCCCTTTATAAGAACTATACTTGCGTGATTTTCTTGTAAACTTTGTAGCTTTAAGTCTAAGTTTCTTCATGATGCGCTGTACTTTCTTATGATTTACTTGAGTACCACGTTTTTTTAATTCCAAGTAGATTCGACGATAACCGTAATTGCCATCATGTTCATCAAAAATTAATTGAATACATTCTTCAAGCTCTTGATCTGGGTTTTCCCGTTTCATCACTTTTATATGATAATGGTAGGAAGACTCCGGAATACCCACTCTATGTAAAACATCTTTTAATTGGAAGGTTTCTTTGAGTTCGAATGATAACGCTGCTTGTGCTTTTCGAGATAGCCTTCCGGATCCATCTGAAAAGCTCGCAACTTTTTTAAGTATTCTATTTCTAAACGAAGAAGTTCATTTTCTCTCTCCAATTTTTGTTGATATGTCATTTCTTTTTCATCTGTTCTTTTTTGGCTTTTTCTATTCTTAGCTTTATCAGACATGGGCGGCCGTCCTTTCGGTCTCTCCAGGCCTTCAATTCCCCCCTCCAAAAATGACTTTTTCCATGAGGCTATAATAGGAGGATTTGTTAACCCAAAACGAAGGGCAGCCTCTGTCTCTGAAGAACCTGTTCTTTTCATAAAGCTTAATACATCTAGCTTAAATTGAACAGAATAACTTTCAGAATGCTTCTTCCTCTTTAATCCTATTTCTCCAAACTTCTCATAGATTTTTACCCATCGTTCAACTTGTGCTTTACTCTTAACACCATGCTTCTCAGCAAGAGATCTATGTCCAAGTTTTCCTTCCTGATACTCTTTAACCACCATAAGTTTAAATTCTTCACTGTATTTAGCCAAAAACAAACACCCCAAAAGTCAGATTTCACTCTAACTTTTGGGGTGCAGTACAGTCCATTTAATTGGAAGCCCCTTTTTATTTTAACGATCTCCACCAAGAATATTAAATAATCCTCCGATTCCACCTTCATCCTTCGAGCCGCCGCCAGCAGGCATTGCTGCAAATACGCGACTTGCAAGCCTCGAGAACGGAAGGGATTGGATCCATACGGTTCCAGGACCGCGAAGTGTAGCAAAAAATAAACCTTCGCCTCCAAAGAGAGCTGTTTTTACTCCGCGAACCATTTCAATATCGTATTCAACGTCCCCTGTCATCGCAACGAGGCAGCCTGTATCCACTCTTAAAAGTTCACCAGGACCTAAAACTTTTTTGTGAATGGTTCCACCTGCATGAACAAATGTCATGCCATCGCCTTCAAGCTTTTGCATAATAAAACCTTCACCGCCAAAAAAGCCTGCTCCTAGTTTTCGCTGGAAGGCTATACCGACAGATACTCCTTTAGCCGCAGCAAGAAAGGAATCCTTTTGGCAAATGATTTTTCCGTTTAATTCACTTAAATCCATTGGGATGATTTTTCCAGGATAAGGTGAAGCAAACGATACATGTTTTTTACCAATGCTATCGTTTGTAAACATCGTCATAAAAAGACTTTCACCTGTTAGAAGTCTCCTTCCGGCACCCATCAATTTTCCCATAAGTCCGTTTCCTTCATGGGATCCGTCCCCGAAAACAGTCTCCATCCTTATACCGTCATCCATCATCATTAAACTGCCAGCTTCGGCCACGACTGTTTCGCCGGGATCGAGTTCAACCTCGACAAATTGCATATCATCGCCAATGATTTCGAAATCAATCTCATGATTATTCATTTTGTCCACCATCCTTTTGTAGTGATTACGGATTATAACATAAAAAAGATTCAAAAATAAAAAATGTTGAGTGATGAATTAATTATTTTAATTTAAATATTAATATTTTTAATAAAATGTCTTTACAATTTTAAATATGTGTAATATGATGTTGATAACATTAAGAGAGGAGAAGATTATGGCTTACCCGATTATCACAAATTGCCCTGTTTGCAGCGAAGCATTAAAGATCACAAAGTTACAGTGTACCCATTGCCATACAACCATTGAAAATGAGTTTGAGCTATCCAAGTTGGCGACTCTTACTCAAGAACAGTTAGTTTTTGTAGAAATATTTCTAAAGACGCGCGGAAACATTAAAGAGGTTGAGAAAGAATTGGGTGTTTCCTATCCGACTGTGCGAGGAAAGTTGAATGAAATCGTATCCGCACTTGGGTATGCCGAAAAGAAAAATGAAGTGGATGAACGAAAAGTCATCTCGATGTTAGAAAAAGGAGAAATCTCTCCTGACGAAGCATTAAAAATAATAAAGGGAAATTAGGGAGGAACTAGATGATGAAAGAAGAAATTACGAAGGTGCTTACGATGGTACAAGAGGGGAAGCTTGATTCAGATGAAGCAAGTGAACTAATTCAAGCATTAAAGGAAAAAGATTCTACCCCTGCTACAATAAAAGGTTCCAACTACCTTGATAAAATGTTAAAAATTCGCGTTATGTCCGAAGAAGGCGATAAAGTAAACGTGAACCTGCCATTACGACTAATCAAAGTCGCATTAAAAACAGGCTTAAGTATTGCTTCAGCGATACCAGAATCTGCTAAGTACGTAAAAGACATCGACGTTTTGGACGTTGACTTAATTTTAGAGGCAATTGAAAATGAATTATCAGGTCAAATTGTCGACGTAGAGAGTACGAAAGGCGAAAAAGTCTCCGTCGTTATAGAGTGATTGCCATGTTAAAAGTTAAAGTGAAACTTAAAGATAAGAAGGAATTCACGGTTCCTTTACCATATGCTCTATTACATGCTGGCGGTTGGGTCGCTTCTTCTCCAATGCTTTGGAAATTTGTAAACACTACTTTTATACAGAAAAACGTTGAAGAAAATGCGAAAGCTTTCATCCCAACCTCTATTGACCGCAGAGCAGTGAGGCATTTACTGAGAGAAATTAAACGATATCGCGGGTTAACGATTGTTGAAGTGAAAGAGAAGGATGGAACAGAAGTCGTTGTCAGATTATAAATGCAGATGGTACCGAAGTAGTTGATAAATATAAATTACGGGGGCGTTCCGACGAATTGGAATGCCTTTTTGATTTTTAAAAAGGGATGTAAGGAGTTTTGTAGAAGACATATTATGTACTATTAATTTTGAGGTGATGAATTGATAAAGAAACTACGCACCATTCCGATTATTATTGTTATGTTAGAGGCATTGTTAAGGAGACTTCCGCAAAACCATCCTAAAAGAGGTGAAATGGAAGAAGAATTATCAAGACGATGGGCAGGATTTCGTGGAGAACAAAGCCTAGATTACTATGTTGAGAGTCTTTTGGGTCGTGAAAGATATATCGTTTTTCATGATTTACGCCTTCCGATATCAAATGATAAATTCTTTCAAATTGACACCCTAATCCTAGGTCCAAATTATTTCATCATTTTGGAAGGAAAAAACATATTAGGAGAACTATTTTTCGATCCAAACCAGTTGAAACGTACATTAGATGGCAAAGTAGATATATTCCCCAATCCCATTCTTCAAGCAGAAAATCAACAATTTTTTTTAACATCCTTGTTGGAAAAGCATTCTATTCCCCGATTACCGAATACCTCCTTTGTAGTAATTGCCAACCAAAACTCCATTATTAAACCGAATCCAGATTATCCCGCTGTTGCTCAAAAAGTCATACGCCCGGCCGCTATTCGATCCAAATTGGAATTAGTCAGCAACAAATATCGTAATCCGATATTAGACAAAAAGGATATCCAGAAAACAACCCGTTTGTTGTTGAAACTGCATACACCTGCCTGGCCTAATGTAATGCAGAGATTTCAAGTAAGTGAGGACGAGCTATTGCGGGGTATGCATTGTCAAAAATGTAATCGTTTATCTGTTGAAAGAAAAGGGCATTCCTGGATTTGCCCTGTTTGCGGTAGCGAAGAAAAACATGCACTAATCAATACATTGATTGACTATGTTCTTCTTGTAGATTCTAAAATTTCCAATGGAAGGTTAAGAGAGTTTGTAAGAATTCCTTCTGTTCACATGGCATCAAAAATACTAAAGTCACTAAACCTTCCATATACTGGGGACCGTAGACATCGGAAATATGAATTGCAGTTTGATTATCTTCAAAAGCTACTGGGGATATAACTCAAGAAAATAGTTGTAACTAATAATTCCGGAATAAATAAAAAGCTGAAAAAATAGCTAATAGAAATGGAAATTGGCTAATAGGAGCTCTGAAACAGCTAATAGAAATGGAAATCGGCTAATAGGCGTTCTGAAACGGCTAATAGAAATGGAAATCGGCTAATAGGCGTTCTGAAACGGCTAATAGAAATTGAAGTCGGCTAATAGGTGTTCCAAACCAGCTGATAGAAATGAAGACTAGCTACAAGGAACTGTGAAGTGTTTGCTTTTAAATAGGGTTAGTATTTAAATTATCTACATGAGTCGTGTAATCGCCTGAAACAAAGAAGAACCGCCTCTCTCCAACAGAAAGGCGGTATTTTCTCATAATATTACAAAATCTTACTCAAAAACTCCTGCGTCCGCGGATTCTCAGGCCGATCGAAAATTTGCTCCGGATCTCCTTCTTCCATCACGATGCCTTCATCCATAAAGATTACGCGGTCGGCCACTTCGCGGGCGAATCCCATTTCGTGGGTGACGACGACCATGGTCATGCCTTCTCCAGCTAGTTCTTTCATGACTTGTAGAACATCGCCGACAAGCTCGGGGTCGAGAGCAGAGGTAGGTTCGTCAAATAACATGACTTTCGGATTCATGGCAAGCGAACGGGCGATGGCGACACGCTGTTTTTGGCCGCCGGATAAACTAAGTGGATAGTCATCTGCTTTGTCGGCCAGCCCGACTTTTTCTAACAGTGGCAAGGCTTCTCGTTTTGCTTCCTTGCTAGACATGCCCTTCACTTTAATAGGTCCTAATGTAATATTCTCTAGAACGGTCATATGTGGAAAGAGATTAAAGTGTTGGAACACCATCCCGACTTGAGAACGCAATCGGTTAATGTCCACATTATCACCGGTAAGATTTTCACCGTCAATGATGATTTTGCCTGAGGTTATATCTTCAAGCAGATTCAAACAACGGAGAAAGGTACTTTTACCAGAACCTGATGGACCGATGACGCAAACGACTTCATTTTCTTCAACTTCAGCGTTGATTCCTTTTAATACTTCCAGGTCATCAAAATATTTATGCAAATTATTTACGGTGATCATACTAGACATCTAGACATCCATCTTCCTTTCTAGTCTTCTTAAAAAATACGAAGTAGGTATCGTAATGATTAAATAGAGTACGCATACCATTGTTAATGTTTGAAAGGGTGTGTAAGTCACGTTGTAATATTGTTTACCCATGTATAAAAGCTCACCGACTGCAATGACGGAGAAGAGGGATGTATCTTTTAAACTAATAATAAATTGATTTCCTAATGGGGGAATCATGCGCTTGAATGCTTGGGGCCATATGATGTAGCGCATCGTTTGTTTTTTTGAAAGTCCAATTGATCTTCCAGCTTCATGCTGCCCTTTTTCAATTGAAGCGACTGCGCCGCGAACAATTTCGGCGATATAGGCACCTGCATTAATGGAAATGGCAATGATTGCAGCTGCTACTTTATCAATATTGATGCCAATGACTTGTTCGGTTAGCCCTAAATAAATGAATAACACTTGTACGAGGATAGGAGTCCCGCGGATAACTTCAATATATATGGTACAAATCGCACGAATGAATTTTTTACTTGAAAGTCTTCCAAGTCCAACAAGTGCCCCGATCAAAAAGCCTAAAACAAGACCTATCACTGCAATAAGTATTGTCCACACCAAACCTTTTAAGAGGAAGGGCAGACTTTGTATATAATGACTGTGGATAAAAGCATCTATCATTCAAAGTATCTCTCCCTTGGCTTAAATGAATATCCTATTTTCCTAGCCACTTCTCGGTAGGTTTTTCTCCAAAGTATTTTTCATAAAGCTTTGCGTACGTGCCGTCATCAATTATACTTTGCAAAGCTTTGTTTGCATCGTCGACAATTTTGGATCCTTTTGAAAAGGCAATCCCATACGATTCACCTTGAAGCACTTCTCCTACTGTTTTTAATTTGTTTTTTCCTTCTGTCGCAATATAATGTTTCACATTTGGCAAGTCATAGAGCGCACCGTCAAGTCGTCCTTCTTTTACATCTTGATAAGCCGTTACAATTTCCGGAAAAGCTTCTACTTTTGCCGAAGTATTTTCCTTTAAATAAGTTTGACTTGTGGAGCCTTGGCGAGAACCGATTTTCTTTCCGTCGACATCGTCAATAGACTGTATATCACTATCTTCTGGCACCATTAAAATCATTCCAGAATCATAATACGGTATGGAAAAATCTATGCTCTCTTTTCGTTTTTCAGTTATGGACATGCCTGCAATCCCGATTGGATAGCGCCCGGATTGCATTCCTGCCAGCAAACCGTCAAAATCCATTGTTTCAAATTCAACTTCGAATCCAGCTCTTTTCGCGATTTCTTTAATGATATCGATATCAAATCCTTCTAATTCTCCAGTTTTAGGATTCAAATATTCGAATGGTTTGAAGTTCGAATCAGTTGCAACTGTGTATTTTTTTCCATCTTTACCGTTTCCGCATGCTGCTAGTAAAATTAATACAGAAATGAATACAATGAACATAACTTTTTTCATAAAAGTAAAAGACCCCTCCTCTGTTTTTTCTATTTGTAGACACTTTTATTTACCCACTTACCGACAAGATAATCGTAAATGACTCATATTTTGATAGAGACAATAAAACTTTAAGACAAATTTTTCACAAAAATAAAGAGAGACTTTTTCTTTTATGAAAAAGACTCTCTATAATATGGTAACGCTTTCAGTTAGGGATGAATAATTGCTGTTACATATCCAAAGCAGTATAAAATCTTTCGATTGTAAATTTGGAACGATCTCCTCTAAATACGGAATCAGAAAACTCGATAGGTTTCATATCGTCGTTATACGTTATCGTTTCTAGTGAAAAAACGGGTGAACCTTCCGAAATGCCCAAATACTCACTTACTGTCTCATTTGCAAGAATCGGTTCAATCGTTTCGATCGTTTTATGAATTTCTACATTATATTTTTCCTGTAAAAGTTGGAATAATGAACTCTTGCATCCTTCCTCATCATTCACTAATCCTGGGGCAAATTTCCAAGGTATATATGAAATCGAATAGAATAGCGGTTCATCGTTCGCATAACGAATACGAGTTAATCTTGTAACCGGATCATTTTCATTAATTTGTAAGTGAATGGCGAGAGCTTGATCAGCTGGGATAACACGTAGGTCGAGTATATCCGTTTTAGGCTTATATCCTTGTTCAATTAATTGGCTTGCAAATCCTTTTTCAGTAGTAGATAAGGATGTTTGGATTTTTGGTTTAGATACAAATGTACCTTTTCCTTGAATTCTGTGAATCCGTCCTTCCAAAGCAAGTTGTTGCAATGCAATCCTAACTGTTGTACGGCTGACGCTGTATTCCTCACATAATTCCATCTCCGTAGGAAGTTTGTCGCCAACTTTATATTTGCCTGCTTTAATTTGATCTAGTATCTTATTTTTCACAATGTTATAGAGAGCTGGCTGTTCTCTAGTAGACTCCATCGGTACTCCTCCTATGCTATTTCTGTCAAGGTCATAACAATTTAATGGTTAAAATATATTATAAACATATCTTCTTATAAAAGATATATAAAGAATGCAGTAAAATATGTATTGACTATTTGTTATAACAAGTGTAAATTAATGATAGTAACAATTTTTTGTTTGTATTTTCTAATAAAAGATTTACTTCTTGCTTTTTCGCAATATAGAAAACGCTACCAAATTGACTATTACTTAGCCGAGGGGGATGAGAATGCCAATCATTATGGGTGTCGATGGCGGGGGCAGTAAGACATTCACCGTCATTTCCGATGAGAATGGAAATTTGCTTGGAAAAGGTGTATCAGGTGGAGGCGGCGGAAACTATCAAACTGTCGGAATTGATAAGGCAGTTGAAAATATTACAGCGTCTATAGAAGCAGCGTTGAAATCCGCAGGACTTGATTACAAGGACATTGATTTTGTTCAATATGGCCTAGCGGGTGCCGATAGACCGAAAGATAACGCCATTATTGAAACCGGTTTAAAAAGAATACCATTTGAAAATTGGAATCTCGTTTGTGACACGATGGAAGGTCTAAGAATTGGTTCTAAAAACTTTACTGGTGTCGTATTAGTATGTGGGACAGGAACAAATGCTGCAGGCAGAAACAAAGAAGGGAAGCAAATCCAAGTTGGTGGATTTGGTTACTTTTTTGGTGATTATGCTGGTGGAGCTGCGATGGCTCAAGAAACATTCCGTGCAGCTGTTCGTTCCTGGGAGCAACGGGAACAACCTTCTGTATTAACGGAAAAAGTACCAAAATACTTTGGACTTAACAATATGGAAGAGTTATTTAACCACTTCCTTGATAATGATATTTACCATGCCCCTAATGATCTTGCTCTTATTCTTCACGAGGCAGCCGATGAAGGTGATGCATTAGCAATCAGCCTTATGGAAACGATGGGCAAGGAATTAGGTTTGGCGGCAAGTGCAGTAATTAAAAATCTCGGGGATCTAGATCAACCGATTCCGATTGTATTAACGGGAAGTATTGTTCAAAAGGGTCAAAATAAATACTTGCTTGATGCTCTGCAAAATACAATAGAAGCGGACCATCAAAAAGAAATTGAGTTAGTCATTCCGGAGATGGAGCCGGTTTATGGATCGGTTTTATTAGGGATGGATCATTTAGGCATCACTGCTACAGATGATATATATGAAAAATTTAATTCGTATGGAGGCTATGAAGAATGAAAAAAGCATTAAAAGTGGCTGTCATTGGGGGAGGCTCCTCCTACACACCTGAAATTGTTGAAGGTTTTATTAAAAGATATGATGAAATGCCAGTAAGAGAACTTTATTTAGTTGACATTGAAGAAGGTAGACACAAACTAGAGATTGTTGGCGCGCTTGCTAAAAGAATGGTTGAAAAAGCAGGAGTTCCAATCGATGTAAAACTAACTTTAGATCGCAGAGAAGCGATTAAGGATGCAGACTTTGTAACAACACAACTCCGTGTTGGCTTGCTTGACGCACGTAAGCGTGATGAGCATATCCCGCTCAAACATAATGTGATCGGTCAAGAAACAACAGGTGCAGGCGGATTTGCTAAGGCGCTTCGTACAATTCCTGTCATTCTTGGTATTTGTAAAGATATTGAAGAACTAGCTCCAAATGCATATCTATTTAACTTTACAAATCCAGCGGGTATTGTGACAGAAGCTGTAACTAAATATACGAATGTTAAATCAATTGGACTATGTAACTTACCAATCGGAACAAAAATGCAAATTGCTAGATTATGTGATGTTGAGCTCGACAAAGTATACATTGAAATGATGGGGATTAACCATCTTAACTGGACAACAAGAGTTGTAGTCGATGGCGTAGATATTACAAATGAGATATTGTCTAAAGTGTCTGAAGCAAAAGGGATGACAATGAAAAATATTCCTGACTTTGGATGGGATAAAGAATTCCTTCAATCTTTAGGAGCATTACCATGTTCATACCATCGCTACTATTATATGAAAGATGAAATGCTTAAAGAGCAATTAGAATCAGTAGAAAAGAATGGTACTCGCGCAGATGTAGTAAAAAGAGTCGAAGCTGAATTGTTCGAACTTTACAAAGATCCTGAGCTTGCTATTAAGCCGCCACAATTACAAGAACGCGGTGGAGCTTACTATTCAGAAGCTGCACTTAATCTGATGAGTTCAATTTATTTAAACAAAGGTGATATTCAAACAGTTAACGTTCGTAACAATGGAGCAATCTCCTGCTTGCCAGACGATGCTTCTATAGAAATTAACTGTGTAATTGACTCTCAAGGTGCACATCCGGTTCAATTACAAGCAGAAATGACTCCACAAATTAGAGGCTTGCTGCAAGTAGTTAAAGCATACGAAGAATTAACTGTTGAAGCCGGAGTCCATGGTGACTATGAAAAAGGTCTTCAAGCGTTGACGATTCATCCTCTTGTTGGTTCTGCAGCTCTTGCGAAAACTCTATTGGATGAAATTTTGGAAGCAAATAAAGATTATTTGCCACAATTTAATCAGTAAAAATGTATTAACAATCCGTGGATTCTATCATCTACGGATTGTTTTTAAGATTTTTAATTAATGTTGCGAAGTCCTTACAGAACTCTTGACACCCAGCGTTAAATATTTGATGATTAAGAAGTAAAAATTCCTAAAAAGTTATATTATTTTTACAAATGAAAAGGAGAGGTCATGATGAATTATCGTCGACTTGGAAGATCCGGTTTAAAAGTAAGTGAAATTAGTTTAGGCAGCTGGCTGACATATGGTAAGTCAGTAGAGGATAATACAGCAGAAAAGACAATACATAAAGCATACGAACTAGGCATTAACTTTTTTGACTCTGCAAACGTTTACGAGCGTGGTCAAGGCGAAACAGTTATGGCAAAAGCGTTGAAAGAATTCCCTCGTGAATCATATGTACTCACAACTAAAGCTTTCTGGCCAATGGGCGAAGGTCCAAATGACAGAGGCTTATCACGTAAGCATGTTTTTGAGCAACTGCATAATAGCTTAAAGCGTATGGAATTAGATTACGTTGATATTTTTTATTGCCATCGTTATGATCCTGAAACTCCTGTGGATGAAACATTACGTGTTATTGATGATTTAATTCGTCAAGGAAAGATTCTTTATGCGGGTGTCAGTGAATGGACTGCAGCGCAAATTGAAGAAGCTGTTGGAATTGCAGACAAATATTTATTAGATAGAATCGTAGTAAACCAACCTCAATATAATATGTTGCATCGTTATATTGAAAAAGAAGTCATTCCTGTATCTAGTAAATACGGAATCTCTCAAGTTGTATTTTCTCCACTAGCACAAGGGGTTTTAACTGGAAAATACTTAAGCGGTAATATTCCTCAAAACAGCCGTGCGGCAAATGATGATATTAATATGTTTGTTAAAGGCTTTTTGAATGAAGATGTTCAAAGAAAAGTGTCTCAATTAGATACATTGGCGAAAGAATTGGATACAACGTTGCCAGCATTGGCGATTGCTTGGGTTTTACGTCAGCCAAATGTAGCTAGTGCATTAGTTGGAGCAAGCCGTCCTGAGCAAATTGAAGCAAACGTAAAAGGGGCAAGCTTACAATTATCAAGTGAAGTAATTGAAAAAATTGAAGAAATTTTAGCATAAAAATTGGAGGATGTTCCAAAGACTTTTGGTTGGTTCTCTCCACACCATGTAAAAGTGATGGTGGGAGATGTTTTTTCCCACCTTTCTTTGAAACGTCCTCTTTTGTTCGAAATGCGTAAGCGCCTTGGTCATCGACGTACAAACTTCAGGGCCTCTGACTGAGATAAAGGAAACACGGCGAGGTTGGAAAAGCGAAAGGCACCTGGTCAGCCCCAACAAGCAAATGTTCTGAGGCAAAAAAAAGTCCGATCTTTGACTTTTATTGACTCAGGTTATTTGACCTCGAGGGGCTGGTGCCTGAAGCTAGACAGGACGAGCCGATGTTGACTTATCGTAGGGAAGAGGACAAGAAGTTTGCTAGTCGATAGGCGCTGGAGCTAGACAAAGATAAGCGTAAGCGCCTTCTCATCGGCGTACAGGCCCACAGTACAGGATATTTGTTAGTCACAGATATAAAAATATTTTTACATAAGCGAAGGGAGAGTTTTATAAATGGAACAAAAATTTGCAGCGCAACTATACACTGTGCGTGATGAACTTGCAAAAGGAATTAAACCAGTGCTAAAAGAATTGAAGCAAATGGGATGGGCGGGAGTCCAAGTTTCTGGTCTTCCTGAAGGGTATGACCCTCAAGAAATTTCTGCTATTTTAAAAGAAACTGGATTAGGAACAGCAGGAATGCATATTTCACTAGATCGGCTGGAAAACGATCTAGACAATGTCATAAAAGAAGCGGATCTATATGGTACGAAGGATATTGTTTGCCCATATCTCCCACAAGAGTACTGGAATCAAGAAGGTTATACGAAAGTTAAAGAAAGCTTGAATGCCATTGCGAGAAAAGTTCCAGAATATCGCATTAGTTATCATAATCATGCTTTTGAATTTGAAACAGAAATTAATGGGGTTTCTGCTCTCGAGTATATTTTAGAACCTTCAAAAGATAATTTAATCTTAGCCGAGGTTGATGTGTATTGGGTGAAAAAAGGAGGACGCGACCCGCTTTCCTTTATCCAGCCATACGCTAATAGAATGCCGATCATCCATTTGAAAGATATGGCGAATGATGATGAGGAATTTTTTGCAGAAGTTGGTACGGGAAAAATAGATTTCGTTCCGATTTTACAATGGGGTGAAAAATCTGGTGTCGAATGGTATGCGGTGGAACAAGATGTTTGCCCGGGGAACCCAATGGATAGCTTAAGAATCAGTTTGGAAAATTTAATGAAATTTAAAGAAAGAGTTTAAGTGGAGGTGTGCTCATGGAACAAGTAAGAATCGGCATTATCGGAATGGGAAATATGGGATCATCTCATGCAAAAAATATCTTTGATGGACATATAAAAGGTGCGATATTAACGGCAATTTGTGATGAGAGACAAGATCGTATCCAATGGGCTGAGAACATGTTTGGAAATAAGGTTCAGTGTTTTAATTCATACGATGATTTTTTTGCCAATGCTGATATAGATGGAGTGATCATAGCAACTCCACATTATGATCATCCTCCACTTGCCATTAAGGCTTTTAAGCGTGGACTGCATGTTTTGTCCGAAAAACCAGCTGGGGTCTACACTAAAAATGTAAGAGAAATGAATGAGGCTGCGGTTGAAAGTGGGAAAGTATTCGGTATGATGTTCAATCAACGGACGAACCCGCTTTATCAAAAAGTAAGAGAACTCATTTCTTCAGGAGAGCTCGGTGAGATTAAACGGACGAATTGGATTATTACAGATTGGTACCGCTCACAAAGCTATTATGACTCAGGCGGCTGGCGTGCTACTTGGTCAGGAGAAGGTGGCGGAGTCATGCTTAATCAATCTCCGCATCAGCTTGATTTGTGGCAGTGGACAACGGGCTTAATGCCTAAGCGTGTTCGCGCATTCAGCGGTTTTGGGAAATATCACGATATCGAAGTAGAAGACGATGTTACGGCTTATGTAGAATATGAAAATGGTGCTACTGGGGTGTTCATTACTTCAACTGGAGAAGCTCCAGGCACGAATCGATTTGAAATTGTAGGCGACTGTGGAAAGCTCGTCGTAGAAGATCATAAACTAACCTTTTCACGCCTAAGACAATCTGAGCGTGAATTCAATCGCACATATAAAGGTGGATTCGGTGAACCGGAATGTTGGAAAATTGACATTCCAATTCATGGGAAGACTACTGAGCACATAGGCATTATGAATAACTGGGTCGATGCCATTTTACATGGTGCTGAACTCCTTGCCCCTGGTGAGGAAGGCATTAAGAGTCTAGCAATCTCAAATGCTGTTTATTTATCAAGCTGGACGGACGATTGGGTAGAAATGCCAATAGATGAAGACCTTTATTACGAAAAACTTCAAGAAAAAATTGAGCAGTCCACTTTTAAAAAAGAAGATAATAACGACATTACATTAAATGTAAGTGGTACCCATTAATGATATGATAAACATAATCCGGAAGAGATGAAACGTCTCTCCGGATTTTATATATAGTCATTAGTGAAAGGGGAGCTGTATTGATTGAAGCAACAGAATTTTACAACCGGAAGTATATGGAGGCAACTCGTAACGTTTTCAGCCCCAATCATGGTAACAAATCTTCTGCAAATCTCCTATCAATTTATTGATAGTTTATGGGTAGGTAATTTACTAGGTGCTGATGCCCTTGGAGCTGTTGCTGTATCCAGTACTGTTATTTTTACTGTTTTATCTTTTATCATCGGAATCAATAATGCTACTTTAACGATATTGTCTCAACTAAAAGGGAAGGAAGATCCCGAAGGTCTACGAAGCTATGTAAATGCTTTTACCGTCATACTAGGAACGATGGCGATTCTTCTTGGAGTGGTAGGGTTTGTTTTTACGGAAAACATCTTGAAAATACTTGGGACGCCTGACGCCATGATGGCAGATGCATCGAGCTATTTAAAAATTAACTTTTTAGGTATTCTTTTTTTATTTGGCTATAATTTTATCGCTACCGTATTTCGTGCATTGGGCAATAGTAAGACACCATTACGATTTGTAATGATTGCTGTTGTTTTAAATGCGGTTTTAGATCCAATTTTTATATATGTGTTTAATTGGGGGATTCAAGGCGCGGCGTATGCAACAATTTTTGCTCAAGGGACTGCCTTTATATATGGTTTGTTTATTAGCCTACACTACAAACTCATTCCGTTTTCTATCCCTTCCATCCCTAGGAAAGAAGAAGTGTCTCTTATACTAGGACAAGGAATTCCATCAGGCTTGCAAATGATGGTCATTTCTGCAGGTTCAGCCGCCATTATGAGTGTCGTTACGGGATTTGGCAGTGACACAGTAGCTGGATTTGGTGCAGCCCAACGACTCGAGAGTATCATTATGCTTCCTGCTTCTGCACTTGGAACTGCTGTGAATAGTATGGCTGGGCAAAATATTGCCGCGGGGAAATGGGACCGCGTCCATAAGATAACATTATACGCAACGTTTCTGAACCTTGGTGCAATGCTTATCGCTTCTACGTCCATATTTTTTCTAGCTAGTCTTGGAATTAAGCTATTTATTTCAGAAGCTGAAGCTGTAAATTTCGGAACCGAATATATTAAACTAGTGGCCTATTTCTTCCCGTTTTTAGGATTTAATTTCGTTTGGAACGGGGTTGTGAGAGCTTCGGGTGCCGCTGTTCAGGTACTCGTGTTGAATATCATATCTTTTTGGCTTTTGCGCTATCCTTTAACCTTTTTGTTTTCTGACATTTTCGGTCAAAAAGGAATTGCACTTGGAATGGGAGTCAGCTTTTTTATAAGTAGTTTTTTTGCCTTTGGGTATTATCAGTTTGGAAAGTGGCGGAAGAAGGATTTATTTGAAGATAGTGAAAGTGAAAAATAGCAATTCGTGAAACGAGTGAATGAAATATGAGTCTAGTAAAAATGTACATCATCGACATGCTAGGATATATGATTGTGGCATTGCCGTTTTATATTATCGGTAGAATGATTTATTTAAAAACGAAGAAAAAACAAGTAAAGCCGTTTCACGAGCTTACACTTGCTCTATTCGTTTTATATATATTTGGACTGGCTTCGCAAACTCTTATTCCCAGGTGGGATATTGGAATCATGGGTGATACTGGGAAATTCTATTTTGATGTTTATTTATTTAATAATGCTGCTAATGTAAATCTGATACCATTTCATACAATCAGTCAATATTTTTTCACAACGAATGCCAATGTAGATAATTGGGGCGGCGTAACGCTAGTGAATATCGCTGGAAACATGTTTATGTTTTCGCCGATTGGAATTTTCGTCCCCATCCTTTGGGGTAGGTTTCAATCTCTTCCGAAAATCTTACTACTTGGATTAGGTGTGACTTGTTTTATCGAATTCGTTCAATTATTCATTGGGCGCAGCACTGATATTGATGATGTGATTTTAAATTCAATTGGCGTCGTCATTGGGTATGGTGTTTACGCTTTGTTAAAAATTCCTTACTATAAAGTAGCATTTCGTTAAACATTGTTTATTTCTCTTTAAACGATCGTTCATAATTTGTTAATAACTCCTGGCTATGATGAAAACAAGTAATCATTCGTTAGGAGGAAAGAGCGATGACAGAAATGAACAATAATCAAAATGAAGAAGTTACAAAAATTGAGGAAAGAGCAAAACCTTATCGGACATCGAAAAAAACAGGGTTAAAGAGATTTTTTTCAACTGTAGGGGCAGGTGTAATTGGTTCCGTTTTAACTCTGACAGCTGTGACGTATACACCGTTATTAAAAGAGGCCAATACTTCGAATAATAATGATGTTCAAGCATCTTCTGTGCAAACAGGAAATAACAATTCCTATTCAGTAAGCAATGTATCAGCTAGTACGAAATCACTTGCAGATATGGTGGAAAGTTCGTCAAAAGCCATCGTCGGAGTGGTTAATTTTCAAAATAAACGCAGTCAATTTTCTCCGATAGAAGAAAGTGCTGAAGTAGGATCCGGTTCTGGTGTCATTTTTAAAAAGGATGGAAATCAAGCCTATATTGTTACAAATAACCATGTAATTGAAGGTGCTCAGAAAATTGAAGTTTCTTTCTATAATGGTGAAAAAACGGAAGCCGAACTCATTGGCGCGGATGCATTGACTGATCTCGCGGTATTAAAGGTTGATGGGAAATATGCCGATACCATATTAAAGTTCGGAAATTCTGATGCATTACGTGCTGGTGATCAAGTAGTGGCGATTGGTAATCCGCTCGGCCTTGACTTTTCACGAACTGTGACACAAGGGATTGTCAGTGCCGTTAACAGAACAGTAAATGTCACTACATCTGCTGGTGAATGGGATTTGAATGCAATTCAGACGGATGCAGCGATTAATCCAGGAAACAGCGGTGGAGCGCTTATTAATTCCGATGGTGAGCTTGTCGGGATTAATAGCTTGAAAATTTCCGAGAGTGGAGTGGAAGGACTCGGTTTTGCCATTCCAATCAATGACGCTATTCCTATTATTGATGAAATCATTAAAAACGGAAAAATTGAACGTCCATACATGGGAGTTAGCTTAGCTGACCTTGATCAAATTCCACCGCAATATTTGCGTGGTTTGCCACTAACTGTTGAAGATGGCGTAATGGTTGCTTCAGTTGAACCGAATTCCGCAGCCGAAAAGGCAGGCCTCGAAGTAAAAGATGTCATTGTTTCTGTTAATAAAGAAAAAGTTAAAAATTCAGGTGAGCTACGTAGATATTTATATACAAAACTAAAAGTCGGAGATAAAATTTCATTAGAAGTGTATAGAGATGGAAAATTAAAAACGATTAATATTACTCTTGCAAGTAAATAACCTAGAAAAAACCTCTTGCTTCGTAAGTGAGAGGTTTTCTTGCTAAAATTTATTATTCGTTTTAAGTTAAAAGAAAGGTGGTGCAGCTCATATGAAAATATTAGTGATTGAAGACAATGAAAGCGTGGCATCGATGATTGAAATGTTTTTTGCCAAAGAAAATATAGCTGGCGTTTTTGTGACAGATGGACTTGAAGGATATCAGAGGGCAATGCAAGAGGAATGGGATTGTTTAATCATTGATTGGATGCTGCCAAATATGGATGGCGTCACAATTTGTCGTAAAATTAGACAGGAAAATAAGTCAGTCCCGATTATTATGCTGACCGCTAAAGACAGCGAATCGGATCAAGTGCTTGGTCTTGAAATGGGAGCAGATGATTATGTAACAAAACCGTTTAGTCCATTGGCACTTATGGCAAGAATTAAGGCAGTAACAAGAAGATATCATCCTATAAAGGATCAGAAAACGGAAACGGATATCATTGAAACTACGCACTTTAAGATTAATAAAAATACGAGGGAAGTATTTCTTGATGGTACTCCTATTACGAATTTGACACCAAAGGAATTTGATCTGCTCCTTCATTTCGTTCAGTATCCACGGCAGGTTTTTTCACGTGAGCAGTTGCTTGAAAAAGTATGGGGATATCAATTTTATGGTGATGATCGCACGGTAGATGTTCATATTAAGCGTTTGCGCAACAAAATTGACAATGAGAATCAATCTTTTTTTCAAACAGTATGGGGTGTGGGTTACAAATTTGAAGAAGGAAGTAAAGCTCAAACATGAAAGTCAAATATTTATACCAGCAGCTAGCAAGTCACGTAAGTGTCATCATCATCGCCTTTTTAATATTAAGCCTGCTCTTTGCTCATCTCACGGAAAACTTTGTTTATCAAAATAAAATAGATGAGCTGTCTTCCTACGGTGAAAATATTTTAAGAGATTTGGAAAGAAATCGAGGAAGTTCTCAGCAAATCCTTTCGGAATATGGACGTGTACTTGCGGGACGCGACATTCAATATAGTCTGTTTGATGAAAGTTCTACCATCATTTACTCAATAGGAAGAACACCGATTGTAGAACTGAAGGATGAGGAGTGGAACAAAATTAAGCAAGGCTACACCGTTGTCGTGAAACAAGATTTTAAACGGTTGGAAGAAGGAGTCACGTTCGTATTGCTTCCGTACATTCATAATAATCAATTTGTCGGAGGCATTTTATTGGCCTCCCCTATAAAAGGGTCAAGGCAGGTTATATCGCAAATTAATCAGTATTTATTATACACCGTAATGATTGCCGCGGTTGTAGCCTTTATGCTGAGCTGGATTTTGTCCGCCTTCCACGTGAAGAGGATTAAGAGACTACGAGAAGCGACTTCACTCGTTGCAGGAGGGGATTATTCAGTTCGTATTCCTTCATCGGATTTTGATGAAATCGGTGAACTCTCTCGAGATTTTAATAAAATGGTCGAAAAATTAAATATATCAATGGAAGAGATTGAGAGCCTTGAGAATCGCAGACGTCAGTTCATGGCTGACGTTTCCCATGAATTAAGGACTCCACTTACAACAATCAGCGGTGTCATTGAAGGGATAAGAAACGATATGATCCCTGAATCAGAAAAAGAAAAGGGGATGCAACTTGCCAGCAATGAGACAAAACGACTGATTCGACTCGTGAATGAAAATCTTGATTATGAAAAAATACGTTCTAATCAAATTAAATTGTATAAACAAGACATTCAATTAAAAGAAATACTAGAAATCATTAAAGAGCAATTAGACGTTTTAGCTGAGGAAAAGCATAATGAAATCATTGTAGAAGCTGACGAAGAAGCCGTTATTTACGCTGATTACGACAGATTAACACAAATTTTAATCAATATTACAAAAAATAGCATCCAGTTTACTGAAAATGGAGTAATTACACTAAGAGGCAGAACCGAAGGTAACGAAACCATTATAGAAATAGAAGATAATGGGATTGGCATCGACCCGGACGAAATTGAAAAAATTTGGAGACGTTTTTATAAAGCTATGCTTTCAAGAACAACCAATCCTTATGGTGAATTTGGTCTTGGATTATCTATCGTAAAACAATTAGTGAATATGCATAATGGTGAAATAGAAGTATCGAGTGAAAAAGGAAAAGGAACAAAATTCATATTGAAATTTCCTTTAAAATAGAAAAAAATGGATGTAGGGGTTTCGCTTTTGTTCATCTTCATTTAAAATCTTGTTAATAGTTTGTTCATATTTTCTAGGTATCTTATTTTTATTGACTCTTTACGAGGGGGAAAAAGAATGGAGAAAAAATCAAGTAAAAAATTCACGATTAGTGTGATTATATTAATTGTAATAGGGTTGGCCGCTATTTTTACAGCTGCCTTTTCGAAAAGAGAAGTTGCTGCGAGTATAGGCGGTGAAAAAATCACTCAAGCTGAATTGAATGAGGTACTTGTTAAACGCTATGGACAAGATACCCTTAATTCATTAATAGAGAAAAAAGTTATTGAACTAGAAGCCAAAAAGGAAAAGGTATCTATTTCCGATAAGGAAAAGAAGAAGGAAATGGATTCTTATATTGAACAATATGGCGGAAAGGATGCATTTGAAGCAGCCCTTAAGCAAAGCGGTATTTCGAAAAAAGATATTGAACAGGATGTCATTCAATTTTTATCCATTAAAAAAATGCTTGAACCAAAAATTAAAATTACCGAAGACGATATGAAAAAATACTTTGAAGAAAATAAAGCTACCTTTGATGAAGAAGAACAAGTACAAGCAAGTCATATTTTAGTTGAGGATGAAAAGAAAGCTGAAGAAGTTGAGAAAAAATTAAAAGAAGGTAAAGACTTTGCCGAATTAGCAAAGGAATATTCAACTGATCCAGGTAGTGCCCAAAATGGGGGAGATTTGGGATACTTCGGCAAAGGAAAAATGGTTAAAGAATTTGAAGATGCTGCTTTCTCTATGAAAATAGGAGAAATAAGTGATCCTGTTAAATCCGAGCATGGTTACCATATCATAAAGGTAACAGGCAAAAAAGCAGCGAAAGACGCAAAATACGAAGATCATAAAGACGAAATCAAAGATTCTTTGTTTAACGAAAAACTTCAAAGTGAATATCAACCATGGCTTGAAGGAATTAAAGCAAAATACGATATTAAAAATAATTTAAAGGTTTCCTAAAAAATAAGGCCTGATACGCTAAAGTCAAAGAACGACTTAACGCGTATCAGGTTTTTTTATCGATTAAAAGTGGAGAGCAAATGCGAGAACGAACTGTACCAAATAAGCCCTTCCGTTCTCGATCCGTTCTCCATCATTTTCTATGCAAATTTTCCATTCTTAAACATTTTTGTTAAGAACATCGGGCATGCTAAAAAGTGTGATGATCGATCAACGAAGGAGGAATGGCAAAATGAATAGAAAAGGGTTGGCGTATATATTGGCTGTTACCCTGTTTGTAGGAATGGTCTCAACAGGAACCGTATATGCTGAGAGTGTTAGTGGAGATCACCAAAAAATTGTGAATTATCATCATAAAGGTGAATTCACTCAAGATCTTGAGTTATTAAAACAAAAAGCGAATGAGATGGGAATCTCAACAGAAGGTAAGGATGCCCAAACGCTTCATAGAGAATTGAAGGAAGCGTACATTAAAAAGCACGCAGAAGCACTTGGAATCAAAACAGAAGGAAAAGATATTGAAACACTAAAAAAAGAAATCCGACATGTATGGACGATGCAGATAGCTAAAGAGTGGGGCATTAGTACAAAAGGCAAAGATGATAAAACGATTATGAAGGAAGTCAAAGAGGCTAAACTCAAAAAAGAAGCGATGGAATTTGGTATTTCTACAAAAGGAAAAGATTTCAAACAAATTAAACGGGAAATATATGAAGCAAAAGTCTTAAAATACGCGAAAGAGTTAGGCATCCCAACTGAAGGAAAAGACATAAACCAATTAGGTAAAGAAGTCCACGATAAGATGATTTACAATGCAGCAGAAAAATTAGGCGTTGAAACGGAAGGAAAAACTCCGAAGGAAATTTTCCATGAAATCATGATTAATCACGGTGAAAAGGCAAGAGAAATGAAGCTCTTTCCTTTTAGGGAAGAAAAAATCTATTTCTTTAGAGAGAATCACGAAGATCAACAACAAGGCGAATAATGTGAAAGGAGCTTTCCAGTGTGGGAGCTCCTTCTTTTTTTATAAAGAAAAAGAGAGGGATTGAATCAATTATTTCGATTGTATACAAACGCATTTATATGGATAAAACGATGAATAAAAGCGAAGAAAGGTCCAAAATCGATGCCTTCATTTTTTAAGAAATCTAAGCAAAAACAACAAGAACAGACTAGGCCAAAAAATCAAATGAAACTGGGCTTGTATTCTTCATTAAAAGATAATATAGAGCTGATTAAAAAAGAGACAGGAAATAGTCCTGATATCACGGTACGAACCTTGAATATTGATGTAGAACCGAAAAAAGAAATTGTAATTGTTTACGTTGGGGGAATTGTCGATGAAGAAAGCATCAATAAATTTATCGTTAGTCCTATTATGGAAAATCAGGATCGGTTTGATGGCCCTCCACAAGATTTATTTAATCTTTTAACCGGTCATGGAGTAACTCTTGGTGATCTAAACTTAGTGAGTAATTGGGATGACTTTTTCCAATCATTAATGGATGGCAGAACCCTTCTCCTCATTGACGGCGAGAGTAAAGCGTTGGTCGCAAATACAAAAGGTGGGGAACAAAGGTCTATTGAGCAGCCAGAAAGCGAAGTGTCTGTACGCGGACCTAAAGATGGTTTTACCGAGTCTATCCAAACGAATTTGGCCCTAGTTAGACGCCGAATTAGAAATCCTGATTTATGGGTTGAATCGATGAAAATCGGAAAAAGAACAAAAACAGATGTTTCGATTATGTATTTGAACGATGTCGTAAATCCGGCAATTGTTGAAGAAGTCCGACATAGATTAAATGAAATTCAGATCGATAGTATATTGGAATCGGGTTATATTGAACAATTGATTGAAGACCAGACTTGGACCATTTTCCCGACAATATACCATACGGAAAGACCAGACGTCATCGCAGGGAATATTCTGGAGGGCAGGGTTGCCATCTTTATAGATGGTACACCTTTTGTTCTTCTTGCTCCTGCTGTTTTCATTCAATTTTTTCAATCGGTAGAAGACTATTATGCCCGCTTCGACATAGCAAGTGCTTTGCGATTTTTAAGGATTTTGACTTTTTTCCTCTCCATTATGGCACCATCGGCATATATTGCGGCAACTACCTTTCATCAAGAAATGATCCCTACACAGTTAGTCCTTATTATTGCCGCACAACGTGAAACTGTGCCATTTCCAGCTTTTGTTGAGGCAGTGTTAATGGAAATCACATTCGAAATTTTACGGGAAGCCGGTGTCCGGATGCCTAGGGCAGTGGGTTCTGCGATATCTATTGTAGGCGCACTAGTTATTGGCCAAGCTGCTGTTCAGGCGGGAATTGTCTCCCCAGCAATGGTCATCATAGTATCCATTACGGCCATTGCCAATTTTGCAACACCATCTTTTGCAATGGCGATATCAGCTCGATTGATCCGCTTTCTATTTATGGGAACAGCAGCGATATTTGGATTTTATGGAGTCATTCTCGGTATCATTATGCTAACCGTACATTTATGCAGTTTACGTTCTTTTGGAGTTCCTTACATGTCCCCTCTCGCTCCCTTATCTCTCGGTAATTTAGGGGACACTCTCATTCGGACACCATTATGGGCAACAAGGGAAAAGGCGAATTTAATCATGAATGAAAGAGAAAATCTTCATGGGGCTCATATGCCAAGACCCAAGCCTCCTATTAATCGAGAAATGATTACAAGAAATAATAAAAAAGGTGACAAAAATGAAAGCTAAAGTGTTAATTTTCTTAATCCTTACTATTATACTATCGGGATGTGGAAGTCAGAGAGAATTAACCGATATTGCATTCGTAACAGCTCTCGGCATAGACAAAGATGAAGATGGAAAGATTATTGGAACCTTTCAAATTGTGAATCCGAGTAATGTTGCGGGTGGTTTACAAGGTGGTTCGGCGGGAGAAGGGGCTGCTGTTACGGTTTACACAGCAAAAGGAGATAGCATCGTCGCTGTAAGTAGGCACGCATCTACCAAAGTTTCGAGATTATTATATTATGCCCATACTAATCTGGTTGTTGTAAGCGATAAGTTTGCAAAAGAAGAAGGTCTCAATGAAGTTTTAGATGCTTTGGACCGAGATGTTCAATTTCGTACCACAACCAAATTAGTCATTGCTCATGGAGCTAAAGCTAAGGATGTATTATCAATTACAACCCCTATCGATAAAATTCCCTCGACAAAAGTGATTGAAACTCTTAAATTCTCGGAAAGAAGATGGGGTGGGAATAAGTCAGTCAGCGTCCACCAAATGATCGACATTTTAACGGCTCCGGGAAGAGAACCGATTATCCCAAGCTTTAAAATAAACGGAAATGTAGAAGAAGGAATGCAATTAGAAAATTTGCATAGCACGATACCTAAGGCAGGACTTCAAGCTGATGGAATGGCTATTTTTAAAGAGGGAAAAATGATTGATGTAGTTAATGAAAATGATGCAATAGGGATCATATGGTTACTGGATAAAATACAGGAAACGAATGTACCTATTTATTGGGATGGTGACAAAGGAATCATTTCTTATCAAGTTTTGCGTGATACTGTGAAAATCTCAGTGGACGTAGAGGATGGAAAACCAAACTTTTCGGTACATATTCGTGTGAAGGGAGATTTGGGAGAAGTAAATGCACCTATAAATATAAAAGATAGACAAGTACAAGAAAAAATTGAAAAGAAAGTTGAGAAGCAAATTAAAGAAAAAATACAATTAGCGATTCGATTAGCCCAGGAGAATAAATCAGATATATTGGGGTTTGGAGAAAAGATATATCGATCACATCCGAAAACATGGAAGACATTACGTAATGATTGGAACGACAAACAATTTCCAGAACTAAAAGTAAAGGTAACGGTCGATGCTTCCATTATTCGTCCCGGTTTAAGGAATAGTCCTTTTATATATCAATTGGATAATGATTAATACAAGAAACTCGCTGGGCGCTTAGAGCTAGACAGGACAATTTTTCTTCCTTAAGTCTTCCTAAGTAAAAATGCATTCTTTCTTTACTTTTGAAAATGCCAAGTACCTACCTACTTGGCATTCTTATTTTTAAAAAAAGCAATCATTAATATAAAAAGCGGAAAAATAACTTGGAATGGGAGTTGTAAATAAAGAGGAACAATGTCTAATCCTTCTTCCATATGCTCTGTAACCTTACTCGCAATGGCTATAGAGAAAAACCATACCACAAAGCCAAACGGAAAAGCTAATTGTGAAGGTTTTTCAATTTTAAATAAATCTGCCGTTCCGATAAGGGCTGCGTAAACGTAAATACTAATTTTAAAAAAGCCTAAAATAACTAGGGCGAGCATAAAAAATATATCAAGCCGTTCCAGAAAACCCAAATTAATAGTCTGTATCGTTGAAAGAAGAGGGAATAGCGAACGCGAAACTCCATCCACACCGAGGACAGTGATATTTACAGCCATGACAATGGCTAAATTAATCCCGGCTAATCCTAAGGCAAGGATGCCCGTAATTCTAGCCTTTTTGGAATTATTTAAATAAGGAAGAACCATTGAAAATGCAAATATCTCTCCAAATGGAAAAAAGATGACCTGTGTAAATGACACTTTTAAAATAGGAAAAAATCCGTATTCTAAAAAAGGTCTCAATTTATCTAATTCAATCAAATTGGAAGACATAACTAAAATAAATCCACTAATGGCAAGAAAGTAAATAAGAACAGAAAATATTTCTCCGCTTCTCGCCAACACTTCAATTCCTTTACGTAAACTATAAGCCACAACAAGGATCAGTAATAGGTTATTAACAGAGAGTGGGGTTTCGCGATAACCGACTACTGCCAACATTTCACCGAAATCTCTCAACACCCTTGAAGCCAAATACAAAAAAAATATGATATAAATAAAAGCTACAATCCGTCCAAAAAATGTACCAATAATTTTTTGGACGTAAGTGGTTGGTAATATATTAGGATAATATAAATAAAGACGATGATAGATTAAAAAAATGAAAACTCCGCCAATCGTGGCTAATAAAATTGAAATCCAAGCATCTTGTTTCGCATCTATTGCAAGGGGAACGAGCAAAGCGCTTCTTGTGATTGAGTTACAGTTTGACTCCATGAAACGGGCGTAGCAATATTGCTTTCTGAAAGAAACTTCCAAAAAACAGCTTCGTGGTGTTTGGCAATTTCGGCACCTCTTACCATAAATTTACGAACTGCTTTTGACTCGGAAATTTGGGAAAAGCCTGTCAACAATGCTGCTCCAATTGAGTTTCGAAATAAATTTAAATATAAAAATGAGATTTCAGTACTTGTCAAAGGTCGTTGCTCTCCCATCCATCCTGCTAAAAAGTGTTTCTTTTCAACGAATTCGGTAATGCTTGGATAAGCGATATAAGGGGAACGAATGAATAAACCTTTTTCAAGCAAGGTTTCCGCTGAGCGATTAAATAATTCAGCAGAATTATGTAAACAAGATGTATAATGTTCACGTATATCACGTCGTGCTGATACTGAAACTGTTGAGCTATATGCCCCCATTGAAACTATCCCTAAATTTGCCACATATTGAAGTATCATTTCATCACTAAAAATTCGTGGAGCGTTTACATTTACATCATGTTCTGAAAAGCCTACCGGTATGGGGAGCTCCTCCATTTTATATAGATTCCTTCGAAAATTAACATTGCTTTTTGCATTCTCTAGAGCAAATTTTACGCATTCTTTTATGTCAGGGTCGTCTACATGCTCCAAAAAGTAAGAGGTAACACAAACGACTAATGTATCTTCTAAGTAAGACATAAATAAATTAGATAATTCACTTGCGGTCAATTTTATATGATCGTGACTGGTCATGAAATGCCTCCATTTCTTATCGTTTCTAATAGTATTTCCATTAATGGAAAACTTATTATTATGTTTCCTTTAGTGGAGGTCTCTTATGAAAGAAAAAAATCCTTTAACATTTGCGTAAATTGTATCGCTTGGGGCAACATTTTAGGAAAATATTAAAACATAATGGGTTTACGGAACATATAGAGAAATTGAAGAAGAATTAATGATTATTGAGGCGGTTTTCAAGACAACAAAATCCTGCTGTGCACATTTTCTATTGATTCTTTAGGAGGGGAATCCCCTCCAATTTTAGATAATAGCTTTAATGTTTTCGTTTATCCACATACTTCCCATAATCCGGAATGGCGATTTGTTCAAAGTTTTGTACCAATTTTTGCAAACTATCAGTCAGCGTTTCACCCGAAATTGGCACACCATGTCCTGTAATGGCCACACTTGGTTTTAAGGCTTCTAATTTTTTTACAGATTCCCACGCTGCTTGCCAATCAGTTGTTAAGTATCTTGGAGGTCCATTTATTTCTAGTTCCTGTGTGAATACTTTATAAAGAAAATCTTGTTTAACTGTAACGAATGCATCTCCAGCAATCAATGCCCGGTCTTTTTCCCTAAAAAAGGAAACATGCCCTGGTGCGTGTCCGGGTGTATGGATCCAACGTAAATCCGGCATATGAGGAACACTACCGTCAGAAGGAAGAGTTTCTACATGATTACCTAAGTTTATAGGTTCATTAGGAAACATAGGTGACATTTTGGCAACCATTCCCCCTTCAACGGACGCATCAGGGTTCGGATAACTCTCTTTCCCAGTTAAATATGGAATTTCAAGTTCATGAGCATATACGGGAACTTGCCATTCCTTAACTAATTCAATCACTGCGCCTACATGATCAAAATGACCGTGAGTTAAAATAATGGCTTTCGGTCGACTATTCCTACCAAATCGATCTTCAATAACATCCATAATTTCGTTAGCAGAGTGAGGCATACCTGCGTCAACTAGGACAAAATCATTATTCTTCGGGTTGCCAACTAAAACAATGTTAACAATTTGAATAGTATAGCAATATAAATCTGGCAACACCTCTATTCCTAGTCCATTTCCAATCGATGTAGCTGGAATAAATTTGTAATCATTTCCATAGGAAATATCTTTATCCATTTTAACACCTCTTTTTTAACGCAATTTTTTACAACCAAGTTTATTCTTTCCAAGTAGATAACATCTATGAAAGATTTGCTTAAAGAAATGAAAACCCAAACCTTAATTCATGCTGACTTAATAGCACCTTTTTTATCATAAAACATGGATAGTTCGATATCTCTATAATCACTCAACATGGCAAAAAATAGCGAAAACATAGGTGATACAATAGAATTTATATACCACCACAACATATTCCTAAACTGAAGGAATACTTCGAATGAATAAAAGATAAGTAAACATAATGATATCAACCATTACAATCCTTATATGTTTTAATATAAAAGCTATTTGTAGGAGACCATTCAGCTACAAATATTTCGGTTATAATAGGATACCCTTCTTTTTGAAGTGCATCTTTGAGCCATTTAGACGACTTGCCTGCGTACTGCAGGTTTTCTTTTTTTATCTTGCCTTCGTCGACTAGTAAAATGGAAGGAGCTTCGTCAGCAACTTCAATATTTAGAGTTTCAGCGGCAGGGGGCTCAGTTTTAGAATGTTTCTTAATACTGATAGTTCCTCCGGGTTCTAAATATAAATCCCGAACTTCACTTAAAGAAAATACACCTTGTTCACGCAGCATGGATCTAAGCTGTTCCATCTCAATATGATTTTTCTTCATCACCTTCATATCTAAATTGCCATCCTGAACGATAATGGATGGTTCTCCCTTAAGAATTTTTCTGATTGGCCTACTTTTTACTGCGAGAATTTCAACGATATAAATGAGTATCCCCCAAACAGTAACGCCAAAAAGCATTTGAAATACGGAAATTTTTTCATCATACAAACTTTCTTCCAGTAGAGCCCCTAAAATTAAGGCATATACAAAGTCAAAGGGAGTAAATTGTCCCATTTCCTTTTTTCCAAGAAGTCTGGTTACTATAAGTAAAGCCAGTAGACCAAGCACAAGTTTTACTACCGTGTCTAAATAGAGCATCCGCATTCCTCCTTGTGCTTTGTATACCCGATTATCGGTAAATTAAGTAATGATAGACTCATTGACTTTGTTGCGCTTAATGATGGGTGATTGGTAACATATCACTTTTTATTAAAAACACGTTACGAAAGTAACGGAACCTTATTCTTAGGGATAGAAAATAGCGCTTTTATTGTAGAAATGAATCATATTTTATCTTCATTCATTATGTTAAACTCTTAAACGATGGATTCAGAATACTTTGAAAAAAGGCAGTCATTTTTATTTTATAGAACTCTAATCTTATCTGGAAAGGAGTCGATCTAATGTAAAAGAATTTTTTTGAAGTTTATTTCAAAATTTTACTATCATTTATTCGTCCTTATCTTATGGTAAAGAAAAAGCAATATAAGGAGGAACTCTATATGGGAAAGACGAAAAAAATTTCTAAATTTATAATGATGGCAATCATAACTGTTTTATTCGTTATGCTTTTTTCTGTAAAAGCGTTAAACAAACCTGTACAAGCAAGAGAGAGCCAATTCACAAACAAGGGATCAGGCCCGCTATATTATAATACTTACGATTGGCAGGACTCACATAATAGCTTTTTTCCAGAAAGTAGAATGAAGCCAACAATAGATTGGCTTGCAGAAAACTATTTGCCGTTTGGCTTTGAGTATTTCACTTATGATGGTTGGATCAATGGTGGGACAAGGCATACAGAACATGGTTATGTTACAACGCATAATGATTCATGGGAACATGATATTGGTTACTGGGCTGATTATGCTCATTCTAAAGGTCTTAAGTTTGGTGTGTACTATGCTCCGTTCTGGCTGCTTAAATCCATTGCAGATGGACCTACACTTTATGCAGAAGGAACTGATTATACACTAAAAAGTATAACGAGTAGTAATACATTTGAGGATTGGTATCTTATTGATCCAGATAAACCAGGAGCAGAAAATTATATTAAAGGATTCATAAACTATTTAAAAGGACAGGGTGTTGATTCGATCAAAGTCGATTTCCTGCATCATTATGAGAATAGAATGGGAACTAAGAAGCTAGAAACGGTCTTAAAATGGATGAATGAAGCATGCGGAGACGACATGTTTTTAAGTTTTTCAGCCCCAAATAACAAAAATCATGCCAATATTGAAAGAAAATATGGGGATATGATTAGAATTAGCCAGGATATTTACAGAGGAGGATGGGGGCCTTTTAGCAGTAATAAAAGGGGAATCAGGAAAACGAGTAATGGGCTAGCTGCGTGGCCGGAATGGGATAACTCCTTCGATGCCTTAATTGATTATTCGGACCTGTCCGGAAAAGGTACTGTGATACTTGACCCTGACTTTGTAAATGCAAGTTCTTTTAATACCGATACTGAAGCCATGACAGCCGTTTCATTATATGTAATGGCGGGAGCGGGAGTTGGGATAACGGATAGCTACGAAAATATAGGTAGAAGAGCGTTTGTTTTCCAGAACAGTGAACTTTATGATCTAAACAGGAAAGGGTTTGTAGGTAAACCGTTAACTAGGGATGTAAATAACCCATTAAGCCAAATTTGGAAAGGTCAGCTGACTGACGGTACTTGGGTCGTAGGCCTATTTAATAGAGAAGAAACCGCTCAAAATAGAACGATAGATTTCTTTGATGATTTGGGAATAGATGGCGATTTTCTTGTAAGTGACATATGGTCTCATACAACTATTGGCACAATGTCCTCATATAGTGAGGATATTGAACCACATGGAGTCAGACTTTTAAAAATATCAAAATTAACAATGGAGCCATATGGTGGATTTGTAACGAAACCGCAGGAAGTCAGAATGAGTTCTATCGATCCGAATGCAGAAATTCATTATACACTTGACGGAAGTGAACCGGATGAAGATTCCCCTAGGTATACAAAGCCTATTCTTGTAGATTCGCCGACTATTGTTCGTGCAAAAATCATTCAAGGGGACGGAAAAGGGTATGAAGCAAAAGGAATATTTGTTGAAGAGCCTAAAAAAGACCCAGTAGTAGAAATTGCGGAAGGAATTAAAACTATTACTGCACCGGTCAAAGATGCTGAATCACTAGTCCTACCTAAAGCGCATTCAGGATATACGGTTAGAATCAAAAGTACGGATCATTCAGATGTTATCCAAGAGGATGGTGTTATTTTCCCTCCAGAGAAAGATACAATCGTGAAACTCGTATTGGAAGTTATGAGGGATTCAGACCGATTCAAGGCAGACACCGATCCAATTTCGGTATTAGTACCAGCAGGAAGCGAAGGCAATTATAAGGTAACATATGATTCAAAATCTGTAACACTAAGCGGAAATGCGAAATTAAGTAATTGTAGTGCATGTACGACCGGCCAAAAGATTGGAAATCTTGGAAACGGGCCGAATAACTTTGCAACATTTAACAATGTATATGCACCAGGTGATGGTACGTATACGATGAGTATCGATTATTTGACTGGTGATCCAAGAAGTTTATTTGTGAGTGTGAACGGAGAAGAGGGGAAGGAGTTGCTTTTAACTGGACCTAGCTTTAGTACAGTTCGAAGCACAACGATGACTGTACAATTAAAAGAAGGAACGAATTCTGTGAAACTTTATAACGACAGTGGCTGGGCTCCAGACGTGTCCAAAATTGTGATTAGGTCTATAAGTGCACATACAATCGCATCCAAAATTCAATCAATTACAGCCCCGGAAAAAGATGTTACAAGCGTAACGATGCCAACGGTTCCTAGTGGATTTGCTGCAAAAATTAAGAGTTCTGATCGTCCAGATATTATTAATACGGATGGAACGATATATCCTACAAACAGGGATATCATAGTAAATCTCATTATAGAAGTGACGAGGATTTATGATGGGCAAGTAGCGGATACAGAAGCCATTCAAGTGGTTGTACCGGCAAGGACAATTACTATCCAATCGGTACGAGAGACGATAGATTCCTATATTTTGTCAGGAGATGTGACTGTTCCTCTTGTAAATCAACTAAACGTCCGTCTAGATCAAGCTGAAAAACATATAAACAATGGTAAAAAAGATCAAGCTGTTAAGAAGATGAGCGATTTCTTGAAGGATTTAGATAATGAGCCTATGCAACGTTATATTTCCGAGGAGGCAAAAATCAGGTTGAAGTCAGATGCACAAGCATTGATTGTGGAATGGACTACTTATTAATGCATTTAATGAAGTCTGTTGATTGTTTTTGGTAACAATTAATAGACTTCATAATGATAACGGTTAAAACACAAAAGGAGGTCATATTATGAAAACGCTTAAAGGTTATTGTAAGCTTGGGCTCTTCTCAGTCCTTTCCTTTATCCTAATGTTGCTTGCCAACAACATTTTCCCAGATTCAAAGGTTCATGCATCAGATATTGAGTATGCCAAAAGAGGTACTGGTACGATGGGATGGCATGCGACACAGTATGGGGGCAGTTTTACCGAGGAAAGAATGAAGGCGAATGTTGATTGGATGGCGGAAAACTTCAAGGACTTTGGTTACGAATATATTGGTATTGATGGTTGGATCAATGATGCAACAAATCATAATGAAAATGGTTACATTGTAAGTTATAAAAAATGGAAAAATGATTATGCCTATTGGGCAGATTATGTACACTCTAAAGGATTGAAATTAGGAGTTTACTATAATCCTTCCTGGGTGTTGAAATCTATTGCCAATGACGAGTCTATTAAAGTTGTAGGTACCGATTACACCATCAAAAGCCTTGTTCATCCCGATGATCCTAGTAAAAGCTTTCAGGATTGGTATATGATCGACCCCAATAAGCCAGGTGCTGAGGAATATGTTAAAGGAATGGTTGAATTCTACAAAAGCATCGGGGCAGATTTGCTTAAGGTTGATTTCATAAGACTTTTCGATGATGCATACGGTGCTGAGGCTACGGAGACCTTTTATCGTTGGATGAGAGAGGCAGCCGGCGATGACATTATCTTGTATTATGCCAACCAAAAAAATCGTAATCATGCAGAAGCTGAAAACAAATATGCAGACTTAATTAGGGCTAGTGAGGATTTCAGACAAGATATATGGTATCACACGAGTGTCCGGAATAGAGGTCAAGTAAGGGATAACAGTTGGCCACCAGCCTACAATCTTTTTGATGGATTGGTATGGTTGTCAGATATAAGCGGAACAGGAAAAGTAGCTCTTGACGGTGATTACAGCGTTCTTAGTACAAGTGCAAGTGATGCCGAAAAGAAATCCAGAATAAGCTTACTTGCAATGGCTGGAAGCAGCATTAATATTGGTGATAATTATCAAAATATCGGTTTAAATGATGTGTATTATAAAAATTGGGAAATAGTTGATATGAACAAGCAGGGGTTTATAGGAAAACCGCTAGTTAGAGATGTCAAAGATCCATTAAGCCAGATTTGGAAGGGTCAACTTCCTGACGGTACATGGATAGTAGGCTTATTTAATAGAGAAGAAACTCCACAAGAAAGAGCGATTGATTTCTCAAATGATTTAGGACTAAGCGGTGAATATTTGGTGAGTGACATGTGGTCACATTCAATTATTGGTACAAAATCTTCATACAGTGAAATGATTGAGCCGCATGGAGTAAGACTATTAAAAATATCCAAACTTTCGATGGAACCTTATGGTGGATTTTTAACAGGACCGCAAACAGTAAAATTGCAGTCAATAGATCCTGAGGCAAAAATCCACTACACAATGGATGGTACTGAACCAGATGCTAACTCACCGCAGTATACAGGACAAATTTTAATCGATAAACCTACTACTCTTCGCGCTAAGATCTTTCAAAGTGACGGACAAAGCTATGAGGCGTCAGCAATGTTTGTTGAAAATAAGCCACATCCATTGGCAGAAATAGTAGCTGGAATCACATCGGTACCTAAACAAGAAAAAGACGCGGTTTCCTTAACAATGCCAGCTGTGCCGGATGGATTCGCAATTGCGATTAAGAGCTCTGATCGACCGGACGTTATTCAGAGGAGCGGTGCAATTCATCCGCCTATCGTCGATACGACTGTTAATCTAGTATTTGAAATTAGGAGACTATCTGATGGTCTTAGCGCTGATACCAACAGAATAGCAGTAGATATTCCAGCGGGAAGCCCAGGCAATGTAAGAAACACTTACGACGCTACTTTAGCGAAATTGAATGGTTCAGCAAGATTAGTAAGCTGTGCACGATGCTCTGGGGGGCAGAAGATCGGAAATATTGGGAATACACCTAATAATTATGCGTTCTTCGATGTGACTGTTCCCGCAGAAGGTGCATACAAATTGCAACTAGAATATTTAACAGGCAATGAAAGATCATTTTTTGTAGGTGTAAATGGGGAAGAAGGAAGTCCCATCACATTGAATGGCCCTGATTTTAATACTCCATTAATGGCAGATATGACAGTGATACTTCAAGAGGGATCAAATGTAATAAAAATCTATAATAACACCGCCTATGGTCCGGATTTAGCTAGTATTTCCTTACACTTTATCCATCCGTCATCAATTGCAGCTGACATTATATCGGTTCCGACAATAGAAAAAGGTACTACTTCCTTAACTATGCCGGCTGTCCCACTAGGATTTACAGTTGCAATCAAGAGTTCCGATCATCCGGATATCATCAAAACGGACGGTACAATAAATCATCCGAAGAAAGATACAATCGTAAATCTTATCTTGGAAGTTACGAGAACTTATGATGGGGAAAAGGCGGATACAGAAGCCATTTCAGTTCTAGTTCCTGCCGGTGACATTACCATCCAATCCATGCGAGATACACTCGAAACCTATATACAATCTGGAGATTTAAAAGGCCCGCTTATTAAACAATTGCAAAATAGATTGAATCAGGCTGAAGAGTATTTGGACAAAGGCAATCAGGAACAGGCTGCTAAGAAAATGGAGGATTTCTTAAAACATCTGGATAACGAGCCGATGCAGCATTTTGTATCAGAGGAAGCAAAAGCCACTTTGAAGTCAGATGCTGAGACATTGATTGCTTTGTGGTTAAATCTTTAACAGCTTAGAGTGAAAAGGTTTGAAATAGGTAGAAAGAAATTTTCAAGGTGACCCAATATTCTTAGTTTTTGGGTCACCATTTTGTATGTAGCAACCCTCAAAAATTATCTTAGCACATTACCAAAATAGCAATTAGGGAGGAAATGAAATGTTTAATAAAAAGCTTATAAAAAGCATTAATAAAATTTTTATAGTACTAATAACCTTAATGCTCATGGTAAGTGGACTTGAAGTTTTGCCATCTGTTATCCATGCGGATGATGGAGAGGAAGCTATTTATTTGAGTGACCTTAATTGGGTTTCGGCAAAGAGCGGATGGAAAACAGTCCAAAAGGATAAAAATGTTGACGGGCAGCCTATTAAAATGAATGGAACCATTTATACCAAAGGACTAGGGACCCATGCGAACTCGGAGATTATTTATCATTTGGATGGGCAGTACTCCATTTTCAAATCGACAATTGGACCGGATGATAAACATATTAATAACCCTGCCAAAGCAACTTCTATCATCTTTCAAGTTTATGGTGATGGTGAGAAGCTTTATGATAGTGGAGTCATGAGAATGTATCCGGATTCATTACAACAAAATATAGAAATAGATATTTCTGGGATAAATGAACTTAAATTAATTGTAGATGATGCTGGTGAACCGATAGAGAATCCGAATCATAGCGATTGGGCGAACTGGGCGGATGCAAGAGTGTTAAAAGTAAAAGATCCTTCAACTATGCTTAGTGAAATCAAGATAGATGATGAGGCATTACCTGGTTTTGTAAAAGAAAAGATGATCTACGATGTTGAAGTTGAAGAAAATACTCCAGTACCGACAGTTACCGCAAGCGTTTATGATGCAAATGCGACGTTATCCATTCAACAAGCTTCTACTGTGCCGGGGACTGCAATAATTACTGTTAAAAACAATTCAAATACATCTGTGTACAAGATCAATTTTATACCAAGAGGTATTGTCTATTTAAGCGACTTGAATTGGACATCGGCTATAAGTGGCTATCAAACAGTTCAGAAAGACAAAAACGTCAATAATGGTCCAATAAATGTTTTAGGAAAAGTATATTCCAAAGGTCTTGGTACTCATGCTAATTCAGTAATTAAGTATGATCTTGATGGTAAGTATACAAGATTTAAAGCAGATGTCGGTATTGACTTCGCTAAACAGGAATCTAATGCTACTGTTGAATTCATAGTTAAGGCAGATGGTATAGTACGTTTCACTAGTGGGGTAATATCCACTGATTTCCCTTATGATCAACCAGTAGATATCAGTGTAGAAGGAGTTAAGTCGCTTGAGCTTATCGTTACAGATGCCGGGGACGGTAATACTAATGATTGGGCAAACTGGGCTGACGCAAGATTGGTCATAGGCGAACCAACAGGTACTTTACTAAACCAAATTTATTTGGACAACGAGCCGCTCTCTAACTTCTCCAAGGGTAAATTGGAATATGATGTTGTACTACCGGCAGGAACTACAAAACCACCACTTGTAACGGTCGAAAAAGAAGATGAAGAGGCAATTTTTGATATTTCAGAGCCCGCTAAATTGCCTGGAACAACTACGATTAAGGTTACTAAAGGAACGAATACGACATCTTACCGAATTCATTTCACTTTGAAGGATAATGGACTTGATTACATTCATTTATCAGCAGATAAAATTGAAATTAATCCCTTGCTAAACCCTGATGAAGTAAGCCAGCTGTTTGTTGAGGCTGTAAATGGAGATGGAAGCACCGTTAATTTAAAAGATCCCGGGGTAGAAGTGAAATATTCCATTGAGTCACTTTACAAGAGCAGTGAATCCGAGGTTGCTACCGTTAATAAAAACGGAGTAGTTCGTCCAGATAAGGACGAATCAGGACATTGGGTTGGCGGCGTTGCAAAAGTAAAGGTTACAGTAACCATTGACGGCAAAACAAAGGAAGACACGATTAATATCATTGTTCGACCTTTCTATATCGATTATAGTAAAACGCTTGTGATGAAATATTTCTTAGCAAGAAACGGAAATGTTGAGTTGAATCTTGAAGAAGCGTTGGAAGCCACGAAAAAAATCGATAACTTGACAAGAGGTATTCCTAAAGTTGTTTATTTGGTTGGTTGGCAGTTTGAGGGACATGACTCTAAGTACCCTTCTTGGGATGAAGTAAATAAAGGATTAAAAAGAGCGCAAGACGAAACCGCTGAGGATAGTTTAATTTGGTTAATGGAAGAAGCAAAAAAATACAATACAACGATTAGCCTTCATATGAATATGACGACCGCTTTTCCAGATAGCCCGCTTTGGGATGAATATGTTGCAGCAGACTTGATTGGTAAAGTTGGGAAGAAGTCTGCGGGAGTTTATAATGGCGTAGAAGTAAAAGAAGGTGACTATTCGATTTATGGGGGCAGTCATGCCATCTCTTACTATAGAGATTGGAATTCAGGCTTGCTCCAGCAAAGAATTCAGCGACTCATAAATATGCTGCCACCTTTAAAAGACGGACAAACGATTCACACAGACGCCTTTCATCTTGTTATTCCTAGTTCAACTAATCCGACCCGTAGAAACCTCAATATAAGTGAATGGCATCAGGAGAGGGAAGGATATACGAACGAAGATGAAGTAAAAACGATGAGAAAAATTTTTCAATATTGGCGAGATCAAGGGTTCGATCTAACATCCGAGTTTGTAGACAGTTATAGAGACGGAGAAACGTTTGTCGGCCTCCAACCAATGGCATGGCATTTTAGAGGGGCAGGGGCTCAAAAAAATTGGCTGCTTAACGTTCCCGCAAGTTTATATGCAGGCGGTGACGGACCCAATGCACTTTATGGAATGTCAATGCTAGGTGAAGGAAGAGTAAAAAGAAACAATTTAGCGAATTTGAATGGTTTCTTACAAGATTTTGCTCTTAATACATTACCATGGTATTACCTTAATAGATTACAGCGATTATCAGATGATGGTATGGTTGTACAATTTTCAGATGATGTAAGAAGCTATATGGATGGGGATAAGGTAACTATTAAGCAAGGTGACAAACTGCTCCGAATCGGTGGAGATGTATTTATTCCCGTACTATGGAGAGAGACTAATAAAGAAATAATGGCCTATAGTCAAAACGGCTATACGAATAAAGTATGGGAGTTTCCAAGCGAGTGGTCAAACGTAACGAACGTGGATATATATCGACTTTCGGTAACTGGACTTGTTAAGGAACAATTGAATGTACCTATTATTAATGGGAAAATAACATTGTCACTGGCAAATAATGCAGGAGTTTCGATTGTTCCTGCTGGTACTGACATAAATACTGTATCAGGAATAGTGTTGGATAAGGAACATCTTACTTTGCAAAAAGGTGAAGAAAAGAATCTAATTGCAACCGTGCAGCCTGAACAAGCGGAGAACAAAGATGTGATTTGGACATCACTTGATCCAAATGTTGCTAAGGTGGATGAAAATGGAAGAATAACTGGCAATGCTTACGGAACGACAATTATTACAGTTTCGACAAAGGACGGTAAATACAGCAGAGACTGTATCGTATATGTCGCGCCTAAACAAGTGAAAGCACCAATATCCAATTTACCATCTAAAGTCTATGACGAAACCAAGATAGTTACGTTGGAATCAGATACTCCTGGCGCTTCTATATATTATACGGTTGGCGGTGCAGAGCCTAACGATAAAAGCCAATTATATACTGGACCTATTAGGCTGGCAAAAGGAGTAAATGTCATTCGTGCAATTGCGGTGAAGGACGGAATGAGAAATAGCAATGTAACCGCTTATGCTTATAACATTACCGAAGATAATGATCCGACTGCTGCCCAAATAGCAGAGGTAATTAAATCGCTTGTTGCTCCCAAAAAGGGTGAAAAAGACTTAACTTTACCTTCATTACCGGAAGGATTTACGATATCTATTAAGAGTTCGGATCGTCCAGATATCGTTAATATCGACGGTTCAATACATGCTCCAACTAGAGACACCATCGTTAATCTAATCTTAGAAGTTACGAGAATGTATGATGGAGAAAAGGCGGATACAGGAGTCATTCCAGTGGTAGTTCCTGCTAGTGACGTTACCATCCAATCAATCCGAGATACAATCAATACGTATATACAATCTGGAGATTTATCGGGACCGCTTATAAAACAATTGCAAAATAGATTGGATCAGGCTGAAGAGTATTTGGACAAGGGCAATCAGGAAAAGGCTGTTAAGAAAATGCAGGATTTCTTAAAACATCTGGATAACGAACCAATGCAGCGTTTTATAAAAGAGGAAGCTAAAGAATACCTAAAGTCTGACACTGAAACATTAATTGCATTGTGGATAAATCTATAATCATCTAGTTAATGTTCAAAAAAATCCCCTTTCTGCAAGGGGATTTTTTATTTTATTTGAAATGTAAAATGATTAGCCAATATTAATATGATTCGATTTCTTATGATATTCGGATGGATAGCAGCCAGTTAGTTCAGTAAATACCCTTGTAAAATGTCTTGTACTATAATAACCTACATTTTTTGCGACTTGCTGCACCTTTATATGAGGATCTGTCAAGAGTTCTTTTGCTTTTGAGATTCTAATTTTAGTTAAGTACTTCGTAAAGGTAATGCCTGTTTTTCTGTGGAATAAAGTGCTTAAATAATTCGGGGTAACATGAAGTTCACGGGCAAGTTGTCCAATTCCAATGTCTTTCATAAAATTTTTATTAACATGGTTGATTACCTCATCGACAATCCATTGGCTTCGATCCTCTTCCTTATGGTTTAAACTCAGTAACTTTTCTCCGGAGGTCTTCAGATAGCTTAATAAATTTTCTGGTGTATTATCATTATAAAGTTTATATGGAAATACAGAATTGAGATAATTAGTAAGATGATCACTAATTTCCTTAAAATCTACTTTGGAAAGCAATATTTCTATTTCATCAAGTGCTTTTATGTAATTTAGAGTTGATTTTTGATTAGAGTATTTAGATAGATTGATAAGGGATGTACTTATTTGATACAACTCTTCGATTTGTTTCAAATCTCTTAATTCTGATAAACACCATTTTCTCCGTATGCCTGCAACTACACGAAGTGAGGCCAATTCGCCCATTTCCCTAAATAATCTTTTCATATCCTCCAATTTGGATGGCAATGCTGAAATCATTGTGAGATAGAAATTATCAACACTATTAAATAATATGAGTTTCTCAACTATTTGCATGAACATACTGATGGTATTTTCTGCATGTTGATTAGCCTTCAAATCCCAAGCGGTCACTAGGGCTAACGCATTATCGGAAAGGGAAAAAAATGAAAATCTTGTATCAGATGTCTGCATACCCTCTATTATCCTTTCAAGACTACTACAGAATGCAATTATTCTTTCTTTTTTCTCATTGCCAGCTAGGTGACTATCAATAACTATTACAGAATTCAAATATATCTTATCGCAGATGATATCCTTAGGATAGCTTAGACCACAAAAATATGAAACAAGACTGTAATCAAATTCTCTATTAATATTAGTAAGAAGTTGTTTGTAATCATTTATGGCTTTTTTTATAGAATTATTTAGATCTTCAGGAGAGACTGGCTTTAGTAAAAGGCTCGACGCCTTAAGTTCAATTGCTTTACGAGCACTATTAAAATCGAAGAATCTAGATAAAAAAATCCACTGTGTGAAGGGAGATACCATCCTACCATTTTCAAGCACTTTAAGCCAGTTTAAATCAAGCATATCTATATTTATAAAAGCTAAACTGGGCTGTATTTTTTTTATTTTTTCTATAATGTTATCTCCATTTTTAACTTCGTCTATCAATTTTATTGAGTATTGTTGAAGCATGTTCTTTAGGCTTATACTAATAAGTTCTTCATCATCTACTATCAGAATTTTCATAACGGCACTTCCTTTTCAGGAATTTTCCTCTTTTACTTACAATACATTTTCATGAATGGTTGAGTGCTTAATTTGAATAATTTGTATTTAGGTATTCTATCATCTATAAGAATCTATTTTGATTCAGTCTAGAAAGCGTATACATTACGGGGTTTAATGAAATTTTCTATAGAATTTTGGAGATAGATTGAGAGAGGAAATAAGTATTCATTTTCTAGTAAATTTTGATAAATTATACGGAAAAAAGAATTAAAAAGACAGAAATGACTATCGTGATGCGGTGAAGTGAATACATTATTACAATCCTTTGTAAATAAAATAATATGATTATTGAAAAAATTTGTCAATTTTCTATAATCGCGAGTGATATTACACCAGAAATATTGTCTAGCCAAATGAAAAGGGAAGTAGTCTAAATTCGAAGAAGGGAAAAAATCTCTCATTTTTCAAATTAGTTCATGGAAGGACTGTTTGTTAAAAGCTGAAGCGGTAAAAAAGTTCGCAGGATATGAAATCGAGTATAACGGATAATCTGCCTTATAAAGCCAGTAGACCGACTTTTCAAAAAGTCGATTTTATAGAATTTAGAAAGCTTCTTTCGTCAAAATGATATGAACTATACATTCTCTTTAATTACCCAAGTGAATGGTAAGTCGGAGGAGTTTTTTCTAAAAGATCTCGAAAAAAATCTTCATTATTCAACATATTATTAGCACAGGATTCAACGAACTTTTACAAATAACCGATTAAATATACTTATACTTTGTTCCTATTTTCTTATTTTTTTTGAAGATATATACAATAAATTAGCGTAATTTAGCTCTCATACCCATTTTCATTGTTGTAACAATGTCAATCGATTTGTATTTACAAATAAAAAAGTTTCTATTATAAATGTTGTAACTACTATCATCAATATTTTTAAGAAGGAGGGATATATTTATAACGAAAAGGATGGTAGCGCTTTCAAAAAACATCCTTGAATCAGCATAAATCTTTGAGAAAAAAATTAGATTGCTAGGCCTTATACTTTTGAAAGGGGCACTGGATGTATGACAAATACTAGATTGATAGGTGAAAAATCAAAGCGGGTTCTTATTGTTGTTATAACTTTTCTTTTAATTTTACCATCAATATTCACTTCTCAGGATGAAGTGGGCTTTGCTGCTGCTGCAACTCCTGATGAGACGGTAACGGACATGATAAAAGCGCTTGATGTGAAGTCACTAGATGATCGTGAAGCAGTCGTACTTGCAAGGCGTTTTTATGCTAGGCTAAGCGCTGCACAAAAAGCTTTGGTTACTAATGTACAATCCCTAGAAAAAGCAGAAGCGCAAATAATAAAGCTTTGGATTGATAGTGCTGAAGTTGAAACACTTGTTGATGAGGGGCTAGTGTATGTCCTTAAAGAAGAATACGATGCATTGAAGCCTTCACAAAAAGCGTTGGTAACGAACGTGGACAAGCTTGATCAACTTGATGCAAAGCATGAAGGCTTAATGAAAATAAAAGATCAAAATTTTGCAAAAGCAAAGGAAGTTCAATCTATTATTGAGCAAATGCAGGTCTTAAGTTATTCCGATAAGTCTGCTGCTGCAAATGCCAGAGCTGCATACGATTCCTTAACAGGTGATCAAAAAGCGATGGTTACTAATTATCATCTACTGAAAGAAGCGGAGAATAAGATTTCTACATGGGAAGGTGGTCCGCCAGTTCATAAAGCTCCGGAAAATATTGTTTATGCTGGTACACGATCATCCGATTATGGTGTTAATGGACAATGGCTAGGAACTGAGGATTGGCAACACATTACAGATCAGATGGATGGTTACTTTCCTGGAGCTGAGCCTACTTATGTGTGGATCATTGGTAGATTGAATACAAGTGTAGGAGCAGGCGGAGTCAGGCTTGAATTTGAACAGCCAAACGACGGAGTGGACTATGCATCGCAAAATATTAGCTTCGGCCCACCAACAAAAGCGGGACATCTAACACACGAAGAATATCTAGACTATTTTGATAAGCATGGAATTAAAGTTTTCTTGCAGGTAGAATCAGGCTTTGCTGACATGAAAACATTAATGGATCTCATTTTTGATAAGTATGGGCACCATGAAAGTGTTGTTGGGTTTGGTGTCGATGTTGAATGGTATTATGGTATTTCCGAAGATGCTGGAATTCCAGTTACCGATGCGCGTGCCCAAGACTGGGATGAACATTTGAAATCAATCAATCCATCATATCGTATGTTTTTAAAACACTATAACCACCGTTGGTTGCCGCCTACTTATCGCAGTGATATTTTGTTTTGTGATGATAGTCAGAGCATTGGCAGCATCGATGGAGAAGTCGAAGGAATGTATGAGGATTCAATGGGCTTCATTCCTGAATTTAAGGCGTGGGCGGATTATTTCTATCCAAACGAAGTTCTTTATCAAATTGGATACCGACCGGATGCAATGTGGTACTATCCTTTAGAAAAGCCGGTAATCAAGGATCTTGGTGAGAGGTTGGCTGAGGTAACGAGACAAAATTTAGGAATAGCATGGGTCGATTTTACAATCAAAGATCCTCTAACTTTTCCAGCGCTGTTTAAAGCTGATACTGAGGTTGTAAGTGCAGTTAATACATTGGTAGGTTATTTAAGAAGTTCAGGAAACAACATGGTAGGAAGACGTTTTGCGGCAGGTGAGGCCACTTTAACAGATGCTCTATATGTTGCAGAAATTCGAAAGGTGGTTAATTCATTAACTGAAGCTCAACGTAATGCACTGAACCAAAGTTACCTTGAAAATTTAATTAATCTTGAACCAAAGGCAGTGGACATTCGCATAAACAATATAGATATAGCCAATTTAAAAATAAAAGATAAAGCAAAAGTAGCTGATATTAGGGCAACATATACAGCACTTTCAGCGAATCAAAAAGCACAGGTGACTCAGCTAAGTCATCTTGAATCTGCGGAAAAGGCATTGGCTGCAATAAAAGAAGATGGCAGTAGCAAAGCATTGGCGGATTTAGATGCTCTCTTGAAACATTTTGATTCTACAGGTGATATTAATGGTCCATCAGTGAGTCAACTTTCTAGTCGCCTAGATCAAGTAGATCATCACCTAAAAGCAGGACGTATTAAGCAAGCTGTTCAGCAATTGGATCAATTCGAAAGTCATTTGAATCAGCCGCCGCAAAGCAAAAATGTATCGATGAAAGCAAAGAGTTCGTTGAATCAGATGTTAAATTACCTTTATGAAAAGCTTTAAATGATTTATTAAATGGACTGTTCCTGAAGGAGCAGTCCTTTTTATGTGGATGCTGTTACACAAAAACAGCGAACCATTAAAAATTTATTTGCGGGTGTAAATAACTTTAGGCTGTTTATAAAAGATTGTTGTTTTATAAGCATTTCTAACTGCAATAAATATAGGAACGTATGTTTTGTTAAAATATTGTTTTTTGTTATACTATTCTTAATTAACAAGTAATGGGGAAATAAAAATGAGCGAAGATACAAACATTATTAGTGAATTTGGTAAATATTCATCTTGGTTAAACACATTAGAAGATATGGATGACACCTCATGGGTTAAACCAATAGCCCAAGGTAAGTGGTCTGTAAGTGAAATAATAGCCCATATAATAAATTGGGATAATCACCTTTTATCAGTAGTTATCCCATCAGTACGGAACGAAAAAGGGATGGAGTTTCCTGATCTTGATAACTATAATATAAAAGCATCTGATTACGCAAAATCAGGCATATCACAGTCAAAATTACTTGAAGAAGCAAAAGACACAAGAAATCTACTTGTGAAAGAGCTTAACGAACTACCAGCCGAAAAGCTAAACAAATCATTAACTGCAAACGGTGTAACTCATTGTCCACATACTGGAACGCCTTATTCACTTATATATATTGTCAAGGAATTTACAGACCACGATAATCACCATAAAGGACAAATTATACAATTTCTAATGGAAAAAACAACTTGAACTAATTCAAGTTGTTTTCCATTTATTGTACTTTCAACAGTTGTATAATTCTACTCGTTTATTAAATGTAAAATCTTTCCGAAAACAGCATAACTTTAGAACGTTCCCACATCTGAAGAAATTCTCCAACCATCGCTTGTTTTAGTGAAAACTACGTGTATATATTCATAGTATAAGCTAGAGCCGAGAGGAGTTTTTAAATCAAATTCTTTTTCATTGCCATTATCCCGCATTCCGATAACAATGGCTTTTTCATGGTTAACGAGAGAACCTCCGTCAGCGTTTGGTTGGGCTAGTTTTCCGTTGTGATTAATAATTTTAACTCGATTAATATAGGATTGAATCGCACTGGTGGTGTAAGATTCTCCTAGAAACGCATTTAGTTTTTCCCTTGTATCTAGGTCTGAGCCCATATAACGATAGTCCAAACCTTCGTCAGAAGTAAATGAATCGACTTCGCCTGTTATTTTTCCGCCGCTCGTTACGTACCAATATTTATTTGCAGCTTCGTTGGCCAATTTTATTGCTTCTGACTCTTCTAAACTCGTATACGATGGGTATACAAGACCTGGTCGAACGTTTGCGATCATTTTATCAACTTGTGCAATGCTTTGTTCGTAAACATCTTTTAGTTCTGGCTCCAATCCAGTTGGATAAATCTTTTCTTTATTCCTTTTTGCGAAATAAATATATTGATCATTTTCAGCTATTTTTTCCAGATTAGAATCGGGTTCGGGTACGCTCATTTCTTTTGAATGAATAAAAATCGTAAATAAAAGATCTTTCTTTTCCTCTGGAGAAACAAAAACTGAAACAGCATATCCAACCATTGGAGCATTTTCTTCCTCGATGGTGATATAACGGGCAATTTCTTTAGGAATATCGAGGGTAATTCCTGCATCGCGAACTTCATACTGAATTTCGGAACGATCATACTCTTGCAGCCTTTTTTCGATTTTTTCTTGGAGCTCTGCGAATTGATTAAAGCTTGGTACGATCATTTTGAGCCTCATGCCGTGTTCAATCGATTTCTGTGCCTGTTCAGGATGATTCGATTTTAACTGTGCATCTGCTAGATAATACCAATAATATGATGCGTCCGGAACCCTATCAATTCTACTTTTATAATAATCGACTGCTTTTGGGAAATACGATGGATAATGCTCCTCGTCAGCCACTAATGCCCCATTTTCCCACTTTAATAATTGGATATCGTAAATATCATTTACATCTTTTTTCCATACGGCAAGCCTTGTTTTTGGATCGTCCTGGACCTCAATGGATTCTAATACGTGGTAATTGACTTTGGTCAATTGTTTAAGACCTTTGTCGCCCCATGAATATACTTCAAGTACATTTCCGGCTGTACTGCCGATTTTCCAACCGACCAACAAGTCTTTTTTACCATCCCCGTTAAAATCAGACGAACTGGCCCAGTTAACGTCATAACCTAAACCTTTTTTAGCAAATATCTTTTCCCATTCTCCTGATTGTTTTTCCAACACAAACATACCAACTTGATCAGGGTTAATCTTTGATTGATAGAAGACAACGATTTCTTCTTGCCCATCCCCATTTAAGTCAGTATATAGCACGGAATCCGCACTGACAGGAGCATTTGCCGTTACAAGGGCCGTACCTTTTGGTAAATATTTTTTGGCTATAGATTGGATACTTTCATTTTCAAGTGAAGTGGCAGATGCCAACTTAGGGGCTTGTATTAAGCTCCCCGGTTCAGGCAGCATATTACACCCACTAAGAAGGAAACAAGCCGCTAGCATGAATAGAACACTTCTCATGGAAAAATCCTCCGATGCTCTTTTGAACTTACTATACATTTAATAGTGAAAGTAAAAGTTATTAAAATATGAATAATGGTTACATAATGGTTACAGGTAATATGATTCTTACAGTTGTGCCTTCACTAGGGCGACTATCTATATGCAAAGTCCCTTGGTGGCCTTTTATGATTTCCTCGCAAATGGCTAAGCCAAGGCCTGTCCCTGATTCTTGCGTCTTTCCTTTTACAAATTTCTCCTTGATGGAATCCAACTTGTCAATTGGAATTCCCACTCCAGTGTCTTTAATGTTAATGACAATGGAATCTCCGTTTCCCTCACTAACAGATATTGATATAGTTCCGTTTGGAGTAAATTTAAGTGCATTATCCAAAACATTGATAAATACTTGGATAAGTCTATTTTTATCAGCTTTAATCTCTCTAAGATTAGGATCCATCTCCGTTAAAATTTGTACGCCTTGTCTTTCGGCTCTTGGTTGTAATTGGGATACAACTTTTTTAATAATGGCAGGGAGATCAACATGTTCAAAAACAAAAGAAAGTTTTCCGCTTGATAAACTTGAAAGATCAAGAAGATCGCTGACAAGACTTGTTAAACGATCACTTTCATTTGTGATAATTTCTAATCCCTCTTTGAATAAATCGTCAGTTGCCATTGATTGCAGGGTGATTGCCCAACCTTTAACGGACGTAAGAGGTGTTCTCAGATCATGACTAACAGAGGCAATAAATTCATTTTTTAAATGTTCATGCTTTTCAACCTGCTCCGCCATATAGTTTAGTGTATCAGCTAGTTTTCCCAATTCGTCATCTTGTTTCTTAGAAATCCTAGTTGAAAATTTCCCTGCAGCCATCTGTTCAGCAGCTGTAATGATATGGCTAACTGGTTTCGTAATCGTTCCAGCAAGGAAAAAACTAATAACAGCAGCCAAAACAACAACGATGCCGCCAATCGCAAGTAGTAAAAATGCGTTCTCGGTAAAAACTGAGTTTAATGGAGATAGAGAAGTTGTGAGTCTAATTGCTCCTTTTGTTTCACCACTGAAAACAAAAGGATATGTAACCGCCATAACCTTTTCACCATTCATCTTGCCAGTCCAATAGCTTGGTGTACCCGTAAGTCCAATGCGAACATCTTCTTCTTGACTTAAATTTTTTATATGACTCTTATGTGTTTCAGCTAATACTTTGCCGTTATTATTGATTAACTGAACCTGTACATTTACTAAAAAGTTATACTGAGCTAAAAACTGTTCAGCTTCGTTTTCTAATCTTCCTTCAAGTAATTCCTGTTCATAAAAAGCAGAAAACATGGCACCTTGATCTCGAAGTGTTTGCTGAACGCCGCCTTTATAGTACACCATTAAGGCCGATAGTATAATAGTTTCAAATAAAGCAACTGTAAAGATAATTAAGAGCAAATAGCTCCAGACAAGCCTCTTTTTTATCCCTTTTTTCATTGTGCTTCCTCATCGAAAAAGGAATAGCCATATCCCCATACGGTTTTCAAAAACGATGGGTTGGAGGGATCATCCTCAATTTTTTCTCTTAATCTGCGAATATGGACATCTACAGTTTTGGGATCTCCGAAATAATTTAACCCCCAAATTTCATCAAGCAGTTCATCTCTGGTAATCGGTTCATTTAGTTTTTCTGTGAAAAATTTGATCATTTGGAATTCACGTGCTGTTAGTTTCATAAGTTTGCCTGCTTTATACACTCTTTGTGTTTTAAGTTCAATCATAAATGGTCCTGTTTTGATTATGTCAGGATTGACCTCTTTCTCTGATTTCGCTGTCCTCCTCAGAACGGAACGGATCCGTGCGACAAGCTCTAGCGGATTAAATGGTTTCACGATATAGTCGTCCGCTCCAAGCTCCAATCCCATGATTTTTTCCATGTCCTGACCTCTTGCTGATACGATGATGATTGGGGTTCCTGGCTGTTTTTCTGTTAGTTTCTCACATAGTTCAAATCCATCCGCATCTGGAAGGTTTAAGTCTAATAAAATTAGGGATGGTTGATGTTCTTTTGCTAATTGTAAGGCTAATTTGCCTTCTCCTGCTTCGATCACTTCAAAATTTGAACGCTGCAAATTAAAAGAAATTAATTTCCGTATAGATAACTCATCTTCAACAACTAAAATTTTCCCTTCCAATGGTAAGCCCCCCTAATAATCTCTCTAGATTCATTATATTGGATGTTGATTAAAAAAAGCGGGTTTTTTTACAAAAAAAAGAGGAGAAAAAGCTCTCCAAATTGCTGTTTATTAATGCATCAGAGGTGAAGTTATGAAAGACCGGGTCTTATATAGTGCCATTGTAATTTCTACTCAACTTGCCTTTACTCGATAATGATCTTTTAAGTATTGAATGGCGCGATGTTGGAGGGTTTTCACTTTGCTCTCTGTCCACCCTAAAGTGTTGGCTGTTTCCGCAATGGATAAGCCGCGTATAAAACGAAGGTCAATGATGACCTTTTGATCGGGCTTCATTTTGCATAAGTATATTTGCCGAACTTGGTCTTTGCGTAAGACGATTTCTTCTGGGATTGGACTAGTATCTTTTAATGTAAAGGCGTCATATTCGCTTAAACAGATTTCGCTTGTGCCTTTTTGTTTGCGGAGATAATCAATGGCTACATTGCGGGCAATTGCATACAGCCATGTTTTCTCCCTGCTTTTCCCTTCAAATGTTTCATAGTTTTTATATACCTTTATGTACACTTCTTGTACGAGGTCTTCAGCAAGCTCACGGTCCCGAATCATATAATATAAATGCCTAAGCAAATCTTGATAATAGGATTGATATAATTGGTTAAATATAGATTCTAACATTCCCCTAAACTCCTTTGAACAATTTCTTTCCATCTCATCATAATCGTTAGAATCTGTTCAAAGTTTATAAATAAGTAACACTTTTAATTGTTTTTGTAACCTTTTTGTAATAATTGAAATAACTTATTCAACTGTGCCAGTACTTTTGATAGAAGTTTCAACCGTTACATCAAATTTTACGTTAGGGTAAATTCGGGTCCATTCTTTATAAGTATCTTTTATATGGAGTCTTGTGGCCTTGTATCTTAATCCGAATCCTAAGGGGTCGACATTCTCATCTCGGAATCTTGAGAGGAGTTGTAAGGTGTCTTTTTTCGTTTTCTGATTTGCTAGTTTACTGTACTTTTTTAATAAAGAAGGGGAGAGGCTTTCATTGGTTTCTTCAATAATTCCAGTCGTCTTAATCTTCATTTCAATGACCGGCTGCGAATTTGGCGGAGTGATAATTTTGTATTTTACCTTTGAATTTTCAATTGCTACAGTAAAAGACTTTTTATTTTTTTTTACATGGATATCTACTTTATTTGCTTTATTTTCGAGTAAGTTATATAATTTCGTTTCATTAGACGAAAGGGTTATATTATTATTGTTTTTCGGTGCAATGATCGATTCATTCACCATTAATTTAGTCTTTTTTTTATTCGCCCGGAAAATTGGCAAGATAGGATCTAAACCACTCTCAAACATTCTTCTTCTTAAATCAAAAAGAAAAGTTGAAACTATATAGGCACTTTCTACTCCGTTATCGGAGAAAAAGTTGGCGAGCGCGAAGGATACTGCCATTTCTGAATGAGGTTCTGTTTTTACTACGTTTTCAGCTGATGGTTCTCCTACTCCAACCCACGAAATCATTTGAATATCTCTTCTTCTAATAAGAAGGTCCATGACATCTGCTAAATCCTTCTCTATGACGCTTCTCCCAAGAATAATGACGCTGGAATGGCCAAAATCCATTTCTTTGTCTACATGTGTCTTCATAATGCGGAGCGCTTTTGCGAGAGTTTCACTTTCCTTTGACACATATGTGTATTTTTCTCCACCTTGTCCTCCTTTTATTGCTCCAGATGGAATCGCCATCTTCAACGTTACTTTATAAGGTTTTTCCTTGTTTTCCGTCAAATCAATTCCGATTGCAAGTACGAAAATTCTTTTATCGATATCTTTAAATCCACAGGAGGAGAGAAGAACGAGGGAGAAGCAAATGAAAAGCAACAGCCCTTTCCGTATTAAGCAACTCATACTTTTGCCCTCCTTTTAACAAACCAAAAAGAAACGATAATGATCATCGTAATAAAAGGTAAACAATAAAAAAAGTAATCGGTATATTTAAACAATTGATATTCACTTAAAGAAGTAACGGTTTTTAAGGAAATCAACCAAAAAATGATGATGAGAATATAAGGTGTTAAGTTATTTTCCTTCCATTTAAATTTCTTAATCCAAAACAAACTTTTCAGGATTTCAATGGTGACATGCCAATGAAGCAATAAGTTTAAAAAGGTAATAGCCAAAAAGAATAACAAAAATAAATATAAGACTCGCTCTATTACCCCAAATGTCATCCGTAACGTATCACTTGTTGTGATGGCAGGGTAGACAAGATGATCAACACTGTTAAATCCATTCATTCCCAACGGTACAATATAGATGGTAAATAAGATCATGATCCCGGCTAAACTCATTAGGAATATATGTTTTCCTGAAACTTGAATAGCTTTCGTTGTCCAAGCACGATTAAAAATAAGGAGATTTGTAATTCCAAGAAAAACATATAATGATGCAGTAAAGGCACTGTACGAAGGAAACTGATATACATACATAACGGCTTCTCGTACAAAGTCCCATTCAAATTCTGGGCTCATAAAAGCTTTTGTCGTTAAAAAAATAGTGACAGGTGATGATATGATAAGGATTGCTTCAATGGTGTATAGGATGCTTTTCGTATGCATTAAGATGCCATATGAAATAAAAATTAAGAAAGTCGACGCGATCCACACAACAGGCATTTCAGGTGTTAAAAACCTCTTTAACATAAAGGTGTAGCTAATTAAGGTATTGAGACCAGCTATAAACCAAACTAAAGATAAAAAGAGGAGAAAAGGAAATTGCAGCCACTTAGGAAAATATTTTTTTAGTAATTCAGGATAGTCTTTTCCTGGGAATTTATTAAAAAACCAAAGGTATGCATAAATTACGAACACACCTGCAATGATTCCCAAAATCATTCCAATGATAGCCCCGTCTTTTCTTTCATGTAAAAGTATTCTTGGAACGGCAATAACCATACTGGCAAACATATTAATATAAAGTAAATAGTACACATAACGGTTCATGGTTTACTCCCTACTTAAGGAAATAATAATTGGGTGGTTTACCATCCTTACAACAGGAAAAGATAGATCCCGCATTAGGTTTCTTCTTTTTTTCCTTGTATAAAAAGTTTGAAATAAGCTTCACCATAACTCGATTTATTTGCCATCCACATAAATAATCCAATCAAAGAGAGCGCCAGTCCCGTCATACCTGCTATGATTGTAAATAGTAAAACGACGTATCGGCTGACCCTAATAGCAAAACTCATTTCGTTAATAGGAATGACAAACATTGAAATCGCCACAGCAGAAGTAATAATAATCAATATATTGGATGCCAACGCTGCTTCTGTAACAGCTGTCCCCAAAATCAGCCCTCCTACTGTGGTTGCCGTTGCACTAACTGCTTTTGGAAGTCGGATGCTAGCCTCTATTAAAAATTCCATCACAATGAGCATGATCAAAACTTCTATGTAAGAAGGATACGGAACTCCTACTCGACTACCTGCTAATGATAAAGCTAGTGAGGAGCGGAAAATATCGGGATTGTAAGAAGTTATACCGACATATAATCCAGGCAAGGCGATACAACTGAAAAATCCAATATAACGAAGACTTGAGGTAAATTTCGCCACCCAATATGGATGATATTCATCTTCCATTGAGACCATAAAATCGAAAAATACAGCTGGAGCAAGAATAGCGTTTGAATCGCCGTCCATTAAAATAATGACCTTTCCGCCGGAAATATTGTAGCTTATACGATCGGTTCGTTCTGTCAAGATAGTGGTTGGCAATAAGGCACGCTTTTTATTATTTATGCAGCGAGTTAAATCGGCACTTGCTAGAATCAGATCTTTATCGATCTCTTTCAATTTTGACTTAATTTGTTTCAGTGCCTCTTTTTTTACGATGTTTTCATCATAAAGAATGGCAACCGATTGATGGACTTTTTTCCCGACGGTATACATTTCAACTCTTAAGGATGGCTGATGATAGCGTTGGCGAATCATATTAATATTTGTAATGAGGTCTTCGCTCAGAGCGTATTGTGGACCTTGAATCGTTGGCTCTACATTTGTTTGGAGTGGAGCGTCTATATGAACTTTCTTAAAATCGAATAAGAGAATCGTTTCTTTAATTCCAATCGCGACGCTTCCCTTCGTTAACTCTACTAACAACTGATCTTTTGAACTAATTTCCTGTTGGTTAGGCAGGGAGGTCAAGTAAGCTTCTATATTTGTTAAAGATTGCATTTCAAAAAAAGGCTTAATGACAGTGTTATGAAGTCTATCTCCATCCACGACCGTTTTAATGTATAAAAGCTCGATATGTTTATTATCGATATGTAGTGGCTTATGTGTAAAATCAAAGGTTGGTTTTAATTGATCGATAATCCAAGGAAAAGTGGAGGAGACCTCCAATTTTTTTGATTTAATAGGCATAGTTAGCCCGCCTTTTCATAAAACGTAATATTGTATAGCATTCACGAATCGCCGTAATTATATGTAAAAACTTGTATATTTTAAAAAATATAACCATAAAATTATTCGAGACAAGTAGCTCAATAATATAAAACGTAAAGATTACAAAGCTTTAGTATTAATTGGGAATCAGGCAATAATGGATGATGGGATCTAAGTAATGTTTTTCAATTTACCAATCTCTATTGATGAAAGGCAAACAACGTAAAAAACAGCGTCTCTGCAACTGCGGTGATAGCATTTTTCGTTTGATTTGATTTTTTTATCCTTCTTTAGGTTACTTTCTTGCTAAAACGGGGTATCCATGATTTAGCACCGTTTTCCTAGCTGCTCTGCTGTCACGATGGCATCATCCAATTTTTTTTAGGAGTGAAATAAAAGCTTCATCACTTTTGCGCCTTGATGCTTTTTTAAGGCAGTTTTAATCTTTTTAGTGCATGATGGAAAGGAAAGAGTCCCTTGACGTGTATCAAGTTCGGCTATAGCTTTACATTTTTAACAATTAGATGACAATCACTTGAAATAAAGCACGAAAGGACAAAAGATTGATAGCATGTATGTATAATTAATAGTGAATATAAAGGTGAGTTAGGACAATCCGCTTATTTTTTGGGGATTACAACCTTTACCACTAGATTTTTTTAAGAAAAGCAGTATAATATTTACGTTCATTTTTTTATTTTAAAAGATTAAGGGGTTGTTTTAGTTGGAAAGACTTAAAAAGTTCGGCGTAAGTCTTCATGACAAAAACGTCCAATTCTTCCTAATAGCTGTTATCCTGTTTTGGTTTAAGACGTATATAACTTACCGAATAGAATTTAATTTAGGAATTGATAATGAATTGCAGCAATTTTTGCTTTTCATTAATCCGATTAGCTCGGCATTATTTTTTCTCGGATTATCATTTTTGAGTAAAAAGAAGCGTTGGGGAGCAATATTGGTTGGCATTGAGTTTGTAATGTCCTTTTGGCTTTACGCAAACGTTGTATATTACCGTTTTTTTAACGACTTTATTACGTTGCCGGTCCTTTCGCAGCTAACAGTAAATGGTGGCCAAACGGAAAGTGCGTTGTCGTTGATGTCTCCATTTGATGTGTTTTATTTTACGGACACAATAATTCTATTATTATTGCTTGTTTCAAAAAGATTTTCTTTGAATGCTCGTTCAAATAGAAAGATTGCGTTTGTGCCTCTTACGCTTGCTGTCGCGATCTTTATGTTTAACTTGTCTTTAGCTGAAGCCGATCGACCTGAGTTGCTTACAAGATCGTTTGACCGTAACTATCTAGTAAAGTATCTTGGAATTAATAATTTTTCAATTTATGACGGAATACAAAGTACGAGATCTTCAATGCAAAGAACTCTAGCGAGCAGTGATGATTTAACAGAGATTGAAAATACTATAAAAGCGAATTTTGCTAAGCCGAATCCTGATTACTTTGGCAAGGCAAAAGGAATGAACGTGATCTATGTATCACTCGAATCCTTACAATCTTTTATCATTGATTACAAATTGGATGGGCAAGAAGTAACTCCGTTTTTGAACTCGCTCGCACGTACTGGTGAAGCTTTTTATTTCGATAACTTTTTTCACCAAACAGGACAAGGCAAGACGTCCGATGCTGAATTCATGATGGAGAACTCTTTGTATCCATTGTCACAAGGGTCTGTATTTATTAATAAAGCGCAAAATACGTACCAATCAGGTCCTGCGATTTTAAAATCAAGAGACTATACATCTGCTACTTTTCACGGGAACTATAAAACGTTCTGGAACAGGAATGAAGTTTACAGAGCGTTTGGAATCGATCACTTTTTCGATGCAACGTATTATAATATGAGCAATGAAAATGTTAAAAACTATGGGATGAAGGATGAACCATTTTTAAAGGAATCCATGCCTTTATTGGAATCACTCCCACAGCCGTTTTATTCGAAGTTTATTTTGCTTTCGAATCACTTCCCATTCGCAATGGATGAGGGGGACACGGATTTTCCAGCTGGAGATTTCGGAGATAAAGTAGTAAATCAGTATTTCCAATCTGCTCATTATATGGATCAAGCATTGGAACAATTTTTTAACGATTTGAAAGCCGATGGTTTGTATGATAATTCTGTCATTGTTATGTATGGTGATCATTACGGTATTTCAGAAAACCATAACGATGCAATGGCTCAGGTAACAGGAGAAGAGATCACTCCGTTTAAAAATGCCCAGCTTCAACGGGTTCCACTTTTTATCCATGTACCTGGAATGCAAGGAAAAACAATTCATAAATATAGCGGTCAAGTAGATGTCATGCCTACTGTCCTTCATTTGTTAGGTGTTAATACGAATGATTATTTGCAAATTGGTAATGACATATTCTCTTCTGAATATAAGGAATTGGTTCCTTTCCGAAATGGGGATTTTGTCACACCTGAGGTGACTCAAGTAAACGGGAATTGCTATTCAACGGATACAGGGGAAGAATTGGACGTTCAGGCTTGTGAATCACCTGATCAAATTACAAAAGAAAAATTAGAAATATCCGACCGTATCGTTACGAAAGATTTATTGAGATTTTATAAACCAGAAGGATTTGTACCAATCAATCCGGATGACTATCAATATAATAATGCTAGGTAAGAACAAAAGCACAAGCGCATGTAGCTAGACACTTGGCGAGCCGATGTTGACTTATCGTAGGAAGAAACCGAAAGTTTGCTAGTCGCTAGGCGCTGGAGCTAGACGGGAACTACCTTAATGTCCTCAGTAACCAGAAAAACTCTCATCTGTTGAAATGATGAGAGTTTTTTCTTTAATTTGGACTGAAGGATTAAAACAACAGGAATTTGTCGAATATAAAAACTTAACTGGGAACAAATAATAAACCCAAATAAGTTCGTTTATGAGTTCCTTTAGTCGACTAATAGTAGCATTATAAATATAATTATCTACCCAAATTCAAAATTTACTTAAAGACCATTCAGCCGCTTTTTCAACTTCACTTCGAGTCAACTGGTGACCGTGATTTTCCCAATGGATTTGAACTTGAGCACCTGCATTTTGTAAGAGCTCCATTAAATCAATTGACTCTTGAGCAGGACAGAGTGGATCGTTTTTACCGGCACCAATAAAAACGGACGTTCCACTTAGGGCCGGAAGTTCAATACCTCGGCGCGGTACCATTGGATGAAAAAGTATAGCTGCCTTCAGGCTATCTTTATAATGAAATAATAAGCTTCCAGCAATATTGGCGCCGTTTGAATATCCAATAGCCATGACGTTATGTCGATCAAATTGATATTCCTCTGCGCTTTTATCAATAAATTGCTGCAGTTCTTCTGTGCGCAAAACTAAATCTTCCTCATCAAACACGCCTTCCGCTAATCGACGGAAAAAACGCGGCATGCCATTTTCAAGCACGTTTCCTCTTACTCCGAGGAGGGAAGAGTTGGGAGAAATCATTTTACCAATATTGATTAAATCGTGTTCTGTCCCGCCCGTTCCATGTAGGAGAAGGAGGGTAGGGGCTTTAGGGTCTTGCCCCTTTTGAAAAATATGTTTCATTTTCAATCCTCCACTTAAAAATTAGTGTCTAATGGTTTTAACTGGGCTTCAATTTGCTCACGCTCAGGCTCTAAAAATGGCGGCAATGCAAGGGATTCTCCTAGATGATCAATATGCTCGTCCGTATCGAAACCAGGTCCGTCTGTTGCAAGCTCAAAAAGAATTCCGTTTGGCTCTCTAAAGTAAAGTGAACGGAAGTAAAAGCGGTCGACAAAACCGGAATTCGGAAATCTTGCAGCGCGAATTCGTTTGATCCATTCACGTAATTCATCTTCATCCTGAACACGGAAGGCAACATGGTGAACCCCGCCTCGACCTAATCTTTCCGGAGGTAAATCGCTTCTTTCTTCTAAGTGCACTTCAGCACCGCTTCCGCCTTCACCCGTTTCAAAAATGATGATATCAGGTTGTCCTTCATAAGGAGATGAATATTTTCCAACCTTCCTAAATCCGAGTAATTCCGTTAGCACTATAGCCGTAGGCTCCGCTATTCGAACAGTTAATTTTACTGGCCCTAATCCTGTTACACCATGTTCACGAGGCACAACGCTTTTTTTCCAAGGAACCCCTGCAGCTACTCCTTTATTATTTTCGTCCGATACAAGAATGAGACGCTGTCCTTCCGGATCTTGAAAGGCCAATGTTGCACGGCTTGCGCGTTCCATTATCTCCTCATGTTCAACATCAAGTTCTTCAAAGCGTTTTTTCCAAAAATGCAGCGCCTCATCATCTTTCACTCGAAGAGATAGAGCGGAAATACTGCTGACTCCTTCATGATTACGTCCCGCATTTGGTATTTCGAAAAAGGTCAATTCCGTACCAGGATTACCTCTTTCATCACCGTAAAAAAGGTGGTAAACAGATGTATCATCCTGATTAACAGTCTTTTTAACAAGTCTCATTCCTAACACTTTTGTATAAAAATCTAAGTTCAATTTTGCATTTGCAGTCATAGCGGAAACGTGATGAATTCCTTTTAATTGCATGATTAAAATCCTCCTTTTTAGTGGATAATGTAATTGTATAATAACAGATTATGGTAGTCAATTTATAGTAACTTACTTTTTGTAAGTTTAATAAAAGCCGAAACACATAAGTCTCGGCTTTTTATATTTTCCGAACGATAAAATTATTCTCAAGCAGTAGCCAATTTTGTGGAAATGGATATCCAAGTACCCAATAACTGATCCCGCGTAGGCGATAATCTTTTACTAAATCAAATTTCGCTTGAGCACTGCGAGCATCTTCAAACCATACTTCATGCTGTTTTCCTTGTTCATCCGTATATCGGTAAAAAGGGGTTTGAGATATCCGATCGTATTGTATGGAAGCATTATATTTATCCGCACGCCGAATCGCTTCTTGCATATCGAATGTTTCTGCTTCCTGTCCTTTTACGTGTGGAAGCAGCCAATCCCTGGCATATAGCTGGAAGCCCATGAAAATTTTATTTCTAGGAATAACGGTCACAGCATAATCTATGACACGTCTAATTTGATTGAGGGGAGAAATTGCCTGCGGTGGTCCGAATCGATATCCCCATTCATATGTCATGAGTACAACGAAATCGACAATTCTTCCATGTGCAGCGTAGTCATGGGCTTCGTATAATAACCCCTTTTGTTCGCTGCTCGTTTTTGGTGCCAATGCTGTTGACACAAAATATCCTAGTGGATGAAGACGATTGACAGCTCTCTGTAAAAATTGATTATAAAGTTCTCTATCTGTTTGCCGAACATTTTCAAAATCGATATTTAAACCTCGATAGCCTTTTGCATTCATAATATTGATGACATTAGTGAGAAGTCGTTCTTGGAGCTGTGTGTTGGATAAGATGGTATGGGCAAGGGTCGTACCTGGGTCTTGGAAAGTAAAGTTGGTAATACACATGATAGGAGCGACATTTGTTGCCCTCGCCGCTTGGATAGCTTGTTCATCTCGAATAGATGAAAGGCTTCCATCTGTTTGCATAATATAACCAAAGGGAGACATATACGTTAAATGTTCCCCGACTTCGCGAACCTCTCTTCCACCAGTTTCCCCCATATTGATGATATAGGCATTTACATCTATAACTGGCTTTGTAAAAGGGATTGTTAAACTAGTTCCGACTAAAATAGTCGCCTGTGTTAACCGATTTGCTCGCATGATTTCGCGGACAGTCGTACCAAAACGTTGTGCAATCGTACCTAAAGTATCTCCAGCTTGGACGACATAAGTTTTCGGAGGAATAATAATCTCTGTTCCTACATTAAGCATAGACGGATGTGTTAACTGATTTATTTGAATGATAGTTTGAATGGGGACGCCATATCTTTGTGCAATCTGCCATAGTGTTTCGCCTCTGCGGATAACATGTTGGGTAGCACCAATTGGAATGACGAGAGACTGACCTATTAATAGCTTATTAGGATTTGGCAATTGATTTGCTGCTGCAATGTTTTGAACAGTGCTTCCATACTGGTTGGCAATACTCCATAACGTATCTCCTCTTTGAACGACATCAATAATCATAAAACCACCCCTAACCTGGTCATATGACTAATGTATGCTCCCATAATTACTGTAAGACTAGAAAAGAAGGATGAAACGTCAAAAAAACCCTCTCCATGATTGAGAGAGGGGAACAAACACTTTATTCATTTACTGATGGTTTTGCTCGTTTTATAAAAAATGCAAGCAGTAATGCAACCCCGGCAATGCCAGTCGCAACAACGAAAGCATCATTAATACCGCTCGTTGCATTTTTACTATGTCACTATAGAGCGTTAAGTTGGAAGCAAAGTTTTGTAGTTGCAAATTAGCAAATGGTCATTTCATTACTCGCCCTAACAGCATTCCTACCTGCAGCTGTTAAGATTAAATTAACAAAAATGTTCCATCCTTCACTCGTGATTGGGATTATGTTTGGATTATTAACTCGTTATTTATTCTGATTTTATCAAAATGCTCTCGGTAGCAAGAACTTCATTGATTTTTTGAGCAAATCTAAGAGCATTTGGTCCATCTCCATGAATACAAATGGTATCGGCTTTAATGTTGATGTTTGTTCCATCTACGGAAGTAACCTTTTGTTCCTTTACCATTTTAACGACTTGCGAAATAGCATCATCTGTATCTGTAATAAGAGCATTTGATTTAGATCTTGGGGTAAGGGTGCCATCGTTTTGGTACGTACGATCAGCAAAAACTTCGCTCGCGGTCGCAAGTCCGATTTTTTCCCCTGCCTTAATGAGTGCACTGCCTGCCAATCCATATAAAATGAGTTGTGGATCAAAATTAAAAACGGATTCTGCTATCGCTGTGGCGAGATTTTCATCAACAGCAGCCATATTATATAAGGCGCCATGTGGTTTAACGTGATGTAAAGAACCGCCCTGAGCTTTGACAAAAGCCGATAAAGCACCAACTTGATATAACACGATTTCATAAACTTCTTGTGGATTGATTGCCATGTTTCTGCGACCAAATCCTTGAAGATCGGGAAATCCTGGGTGGGCTCCAATCTTTACTCTGTTCTCAAGCGCTAGTTTAACCGTTTTATTCATAGTTGCAGGATCGCCAGCATGAAAACCGCAAGCAATATTAGCTGATGAAATATAGCGCATGATTTCTTCGTCATGCCCTAATAGATATTGCCCGAAACTTTCTCCCATATCGCAGTTCAAATCCACCTTATACATTTTGAGAATCCCTCCATTTTAGTAGGCAGGCAGCCTTTATTGCCTTTAGTTCTTTTTGTTGTGCAATGAGAAGTTGTTGCGCCTCTTTTAATGAAATTTCTTGAAAGAGAATTTGCTCTCCTGGACGGAATTGACTTAATCTTGGGAGATCTATGCTTATTATGTCGCCGATTTTCGGATAACCACCTGTCGGTTGGCGTTCTGCCATTAAAATAATCGGATTTCCGTCCGGCGGTACTTGAATCGAACCAAAAGTCGTTCCTTCTGTGGTTAATTCAAGTTTTTGTATTGTACATAGCTTTGGACCAGCAAGACGATAGCCCATGCGATCAGAGTCTGGGCTAACTTTAAATCTAGATTCTAAAAATGCCTGCTTTGATTCCAGCGTAAACAAATCATACTGGCGCCCTTTTACGAAACGAATAGGGGTTTCTTTGTCATGAATATAGGCTTCTAGTTTGAACGATAACCCCCACGAAAACTTTCTGGCTGAATATGAGTGATTAGTAGGAATAACATCACCAGCTTGTAGGGGGTGTCCAATGTGAGCCTTTGCGTTCGTACTTTTGCTGCCAAGAACTTCTGGAAGAGAAAATCCCCTTTTAACGGCCATATATGTTCTAACTCCCGATTGGGCTGTACCAAATGCAATGATATCGCCTTTCTTCACATGGATAGGCTTTCTATGTTCAATTGCTTGTCCGTTTAGTTTGGGAGACATATTTGCTCCAAAAATAGAGATGATAGCATTGTCTTCAAATTGGATAGTAGGCCCAACGAGAGTCATTTCTATAACTGCCTCATTTTCATTATTGCCGAGAAGGATGTTCACAAGTTGAGCAGACATTTGATCCATTGCGCCGCCAACGGGTACTCCATATGCCTGCCATCGATTTCTGCCGAGATCTTGTATGGTCGTAAATGCTCCGTTTTTTATCATTTTAAGAGCCATTTTTGTCCTCCAATGCATTAAATTCTTGTTTGCTGATAGGAACAAAGCGAACTTTGTCCCCCGGTAAAAGTAAGGAAGGTGGTGTCGTATTCGGATTAAAAAGTAGTAACGGAGTTCTTCCAATGATTTGCCAACCGCCGGGGCTTTCAAAAGGATAGACTCCGGTTTGTTTTCCGGCAATTCCGACTGCACCTATTGGAACTTTTAATCGGGGAGTCGTCCGACGTGGTGCTGCTATTTTTTCATTCATGCCTCCAAGAAAAGGAAAACCCGGAGCAAAGCCTAAAAAATATACATGGTATAACATGTCACTATGGATGTTGATGACTTCTTTTTTAGTTAACCCATTATGGTGGGCAACAAAATCTATGTCCATAGCAAAATCATTTTCGTAGCATACAGGAATCTCAATAATTTTTTCGCTTTGTTTTTTTATAGTTGAAAAACTTGGAACCCTCAGTTCAAGTTCACTTTTTATAGTTTCATAGGGAAAATTGGTGCCAACTGAAACGGGATCATAAAAAATCGTTAATGTCGTATAGGCAGGAACGGCTTCTATAAAACCTGGAAATGGTTGATTCATTATGGCTTTCTTCATTTCCAAGATTCTATTATTTATTTCCAAATTAATTTCATCTCCAAATTCAATGACAATGGCGCGATCACCGAGTGGAGAAAAAGATAGATGTTTCAATTGCAGTGCACCTACTTTCGTACATTGGATGACTTTGGCTAATAGCAGGACTTCATGGATAGATTGCCGAACTATTTATTGTATATTAACCATAATTCTAACATAGGAGATGTTTTAGATGACAATGGAAAAACGTCGGGAAGAATTGTACGATTTGCTTGGTGATCTCCCTTTACGAACCAAACCAATTTCATCAAAAAAAATAAAAGAAGAGCAATTGCCGCATTACATTTTAGAAGAATGGCTACTTAATTTAAATGGGGAAGAGCCGGTACCTGCTTATTTCGTACGGCCGATAGAAGGGGAAGGCCCGTTCCCTACTATTATATTTAATCATTCGCACGGCGGCTTTTATGAAAAAGGAAAGGATGAACTGATTAAAGGAAATGTGTACTTACAAAATCCACCTTATGCGGAAGAGTTAACAAAACTTGGGTATGCCGCCCTTAGTATAGACGCGTGGGGATTCGGGCAGAGAAGAGGGAGGTCGGAAGGAGAAATATTCAAGGAAATGCTTTGGAAAGGCCAAGTAATGTGGGGGAAAATGGTTTTTGATAGTTTACGAGCAGTTGATTATGCGATATCCCGACCCGATGTTGATCACGAGAGAATTGGTACTATGGGAATTTCGATGGGAAGTACGATGTCCTGGTGGCTCGCAGCCCTAGACCCTCGAATAAAAGTCTGCGTGGATTTATGTGGTTTATGCGATTTCCATTCATTAATAGAAAGCCGCGGACTTGAAGGGCATGGGATCTATTATTACGTTCCAAAATTGCTCAACCATTTTACAACTTCAGAGATTAATGCTTTGATAGCACCGCGCCCTCATTTAAGTCTTGCTGGAAATTATGACAGATTAACTCCGCCGAAAGGACTTGATATTATAGATGAAAATTTAAAAAATGTTTATAATGAACAAGGCGCACTAGAAGCTTGGAAACTACTTCGTTATAATATTGGTCATTTTGAAACAGCGGATATGAGATATGAGGTGATGGCGTTTTTACAGAAGTGGTTGTAGCGCCTCTGCAAAAAACCCTTAATCTATAAAGGGTTAGGTGAAATTGCTAGGAAATTAATATAAATGCTAATAATTAAAAATTATACATATGATCACAAACGAAGACCTGGTCAAAAATGTTATAAGCATTTTGACCAGGTGAAAATTTTCTATAAACATTTTCAACTATAACGCATTACTTATCAATCTCCGGTGTAATCGTAAGAATCTTCATATTAATTCCAATTTATGCGGGCATAGAATCCACCATTTGAGTTTTTGCAGCCCCATTCCAAAGCCAATAATAAATGACAGGAACAATGAACAGACTGCTTAATGTGGATGTGATCAATCCACCGACTACAACTAAGCCTAAAGATTGGGAGATTAACGTATCGTTTTGCCCAAAAAAGGCTAGCGGCAATAAAGTGAATACGGTTGTTGCTGCTGTCATTAAAACAGGTCGCACCCGGCTGGCTGTTCCTTGTATCACAGTGGTATATAAATCCTTTCCTGATTCTCTTAAACGTTCTAGTCGATCAACCAAGACGATTCCATTTGTTGTGACAATTCCAATCAGCATAATGAGTCCTGCTAATGCACCTAAATTCCAGGATTGACGGAAAAGGAACAGGAAAGTCACTGATCCAATTAAGGCAAAAGGTAGTGAAGAAAGAACGGCTACAGGTCCTCGTATTCCTTTAAATACAGTTGTTACTATGATTAAAACAAGCAAAATGGAAATGGCCGCTCCAAACCCAATGGACCAAATCATCTGCTGAACTTGCAGTGGAATGCCTCCGAACTCAACATCTATTCCTTTTGGCATATCTAATCTATCAATCACGTTTTTTATTTTTTTTGTAACGCCGCCAATATCCTTAGTTAGGATATTCCCCGTTACAATGGCAATGGGTTGCCCATCCTTTTCACTGATGGTTGTGTAGCGACTAACATTTAACTTGGCTATATCATAAAGCGCAATGTTTTTTCCTTTCTTATCTTTAAACGGAAGTCTTCCGATTTGTAACAATAGCTCTTGGTTTGGATCCCCAACTTGGTTAAACGTAAGGGAAACATCTGATGGCTTGTGAAGAAGAATGGGGGTAACAATCCCACTATTGTTTATTTGCAAATTTTCTTGTTTATCCAGCAAAGATTCTACTTTAGTTAAAACGACTTCTTTATCTATTCCTAGCGAAGATATTTTTTCCTCAATGAGTTCTACAGTAAACCTCACTTGCTCTCCTTGTTCCCCTTCTCCATAAATTTGCAGCCCTTCGATATTCTGCAATTTGCTTTTCAAATTCCCGGCAGCTTTGATTAATTCATTTTGTCCGCTCCCCGAAAGAACCAAACGTACCCGTGAATCATCCCCTGCAATTTGTTGGTTGGAAACAGTAATGATGGACGAAGTCGATAATCTTTTTATTTCATCCTTTATTTCACTTATAAGACCATTCATGTCGACTCCTTGTTGTGGTGTTACGTAAACATTCGCTACATTCGGTTGTTCTATCCATCCGCCTGCTTGGTCAAATACATCATCAAAAGTGGGGGTAAAAGATGATCCAATGGACGATGTAAAAGTTTGAATATCTTCATTTTTCATTAATAAAGATTCCAATTCCCTCACTTCTCCATTAATCTGGTCAATGGTTGCCCCTTCCGCAGCTTCGATTTGGATATTTACATCTTTGGCATGGGAACGCGGGAAGACATTGACCGGGGTGAACAAAGCCCCTACGATTGAAAGCAGTAATACGACACATAAGCCTGTAAACCAAATGGAGCGTTTTATCCATAATCTTTCAAGAATGGGTTTAAACCACTCTTCTATTTTTTGTGCTTTTGATGTAAAACCTCTTTCCCATGTATAGGCAGCATATGGAGGCAATAATAATAATGAAACAAGTAAAGAACATACTAATGATATCGTCACTGTCCAAGCAAATCCAAAAAATGCATCCCCGACCATCGTGCCTGTGATTGTTAGCGGCAAATAGACGGCAATCGTCGTTAAGGTAGAAGAAACGACGGCTGGAATCATTTCTTTCACTGCGCTGCTCAGTACAGATAATGAATATTTTCCATTTTTCTCGATTTTACGATACATATTGTCCAGCACAACAATCGAATCATCTACAACCCTTCCCATTGAAACGATGAGACCTGAAACTGTAAGTAGATTTAAGGAAATATCCATCCACAACAAAATGGAAACCGTCGTAAGAAAACAGATAGGGAGTGCTAAGATAATTGCAACTGTGGATCGCCATTCTCGGAAAAAGAAGAAAACACAAAGCATTGAAAATAAAGAACCTAGTGCCCCTTCCTTCCACAAACCATTAATTGCCTGGGAGATTGTTTCCCCTTGGTTAACCAGTACTTTCGTCTCAACATCTGGATGAGAGGATTGGATTTTCTTTAATTCCTTCATTACATTTTCACTTACCTTTGTAATATCAGCAGAAGAAGTATGATAGAGACTTAATAAAACACTTGGCTGTGCGTTTGTCCTTACGATTGTTTCCATTTGAATAAAGCTCTTTTTGATGGTTCCTACATCTTTCAATAATACGGTTCGATCATTTTCTTTTTTCACAACAAGGTTTTCTAATTGAATTTGATTGTCTGGTGATTCTTCAACGTTTAGTAAAAGCTGCAAATTTTTTAATTGAACCTTTCCTAGTGGCCAATTTGCCGCCTTGTTTTCCAATGCTGCTTGTACATCAGCGAATTTTATACCGTTCAATAGTAACTTATTGTTATCTAATGTAATGACGAATCCAGTTCTTCCATTACCTCTAGATTCAATTTTTTTAACACCAGAAATCAGTTCTAATTGTTTTTGGATTTCCTCTGTATTCATCGATTGAACATTTTCACCTGTTTTGGAAGTAAAGCTAAGCTGCATAAAAGGAAACGAATTTGAATTAATTTTGGTTATCTCCGGTTTACTAGTATTAGAGGGCAGTTCTACATTTTGTAAGGCCGCTTTCACCGTCTTTTCTGCTTCTTCCATTTGCATATTTTGCGGGAAAGATATACTAATAAAAATTCCCTGTGGATATAGGGTAGATTCAATCGATTGAAGTCCTTCCACATCCTTTAAATTTTCCGTAATTTCTTTACTTAATAGGTGCTGCTTTTTTTCATCAATTGAATGGGGAGATGTTTTTAAAGTGACCATCAATGTTGAATTGTTAATTGGCGGAAGGTACTCTTTCTTCAATTGCGTTGCAGAATACCATCCCCATACAAAAATTAAAAGAATAATGACAAACAATAGTACTAAACGCTGTTTAAGAGATGAAATCAATTTTTCCATACTTATTCAGCTCCTTAACCTTATGTATAAAGCCCCTTTAAAGGGGCTCTGATTTATTTATTTTGAATCTTTTGAGCTTGCTTATCCTTCATCATTGCATCCCATAAAACTTTGTTCAATGTCTCTTCATCTGCTCTATCTGCACCAGAAAAATCTAATGTTTTAGAAAGTGTGGCTCCAGGCGCATTTTGGGCGTTTATCTCATCAAGCGGATAGCGCGGTTCTTCCACTTGATAAGGGCTAAAGTCAGGTTTATTAGTAAAGGCATTAGACATTGGAATACTTGAGGCATCAAATTGTGTCATTGGTTTCATGCCTAAAATTAATTCCATAGTACGGAGCATGGATGTCGTATCGTAAAATGTACTATCGACTTTTCCGGTTTGTGTATATGGACTGATGACAAGGGACGTCGTACGGTGGGCGTCCACATGATCCCATCCGTTTTGAGCATCATCTTCTGTAATAAAGATTGCAGTGTCTTTCCAATATTTCGATTGGCTAACAGCCTCAACTAGTTTTCCTACAGCATAATCATTTTGGGCAACCATAGCCTGCGGAGATAACTTACCTGGCTTTGTTCCTTGTGTATGGTCATTTCCTAGACGTACAATCTGAAGCTGAGGGAGGTTGTCATTTTTTACAAATTCTTGAAACTCTTTTTCCCATGCTTCTTGTCGAACAAGATCTGAAATATCGAGATTATATCCTGGGAAGTTGGCATCATAGTTATTGGAGATACTAGGTTCAGTTGCAACCCATTGGTTTGTTTTCTTATCAAAATTGACAAACTCCCCATAGACTCGATAGCTTACATCGGATCGTTGAGCATTATTCCAAATAAATCCAGCTTTTGGGTAACTCGCCTCGTTATCACCTTCCCAATCATAGCTCCGATTTCTTCCAGAATAATTAGCCATCCAAGTTTTTTCTGTATAATCATTTGCCTTTGCCGCTGTTGCCCAGTTATGACCTTGTGCACTAATTTCAGCTGTCGCATAGAAATTATCAAATGTGACAAAGTCTCTTGCTAATTTATGCAAATTTGGGGTTACATCTTCGCCAAAAAATGTAAGGCTCGGATCCCCATTTCCTTTTTCTAAATCACCAAATACTTGGTCGTAGGTTCGATTTTCCTTAATAATATAGATTACATGTTTAATAGGTGACTTCTCTTCAGGAGTGACAGGAATAGGATTATTAGCTTTCGTATTCTGATTATATTTAATAGTGTTATTTTCGTTCACCTGTTTCGTATATTGATTTAATTGACTTTGATTTGGTATATCAACTACCGAAAGGGAGCCATTCATCATATTCCCAACATATTGTCCTTCAGCATTTGGACCTGCACCCAACCCTTTTGCATTGGTTACCAAGAGTTTTTCGTTATTTAAATAGACACCTGTTGGATACCAAGCAGTTGGAATTAAACCTTTCACCTTTGCTTTAGGGCGAGAAACATCTATTACAGCGATATCATTGTTTCCGGCATTTGCTACGTATAATGTTTGTCCATCTTCTGACAAGGCTAATGAATTTGGCTGGCTTCCTGTTGGACCGTTCTTTTGTGGTTTTAACGATACTGTTTCTACTACTTTATGAGATTTCGGATTAATAATCGAAATCGTATCATCGTCAGAGTTTGAAACATACACATCCCCTGTTTTAGGGTTTTCTGCAATGGCATTTGGATGCAAATCCGTAGGAATTGTTTCCTTGACTTCCAAAGTTGCAGGATCTAGAAGAGATACACTGCTTTCACCCCAGTTTGTAACATACAGGGATTTACCGTCATTCGTTATAAAAGCGGTATATGGATTCTTTCCAACAGCGGTAGTTTTGACAACCTTTTGACTTGATACATCAATTTTTGAAACCGAATGATCAAGATTGTTAGCAACATAGAGATACGCTCCATCTTGAGAAATAGACATCCCGCCAGGAAATGCATTCGAATTTTGAGTGTCCCTTAACGAAATAGAGTCTTTTTCTGATAATTGTCCGTCAATAAAATCAAACGTACGAATTTTGTTATTTCCCCCAGCGGATGCGTAAAGACGTTTGCCATCCGGGCTGAAAACAATTCCGAGATAAAGGGCTTCAGGAGATGTATAAGGGATTGTTTGAACAACTTTATTTGAAGTAGTATCGACTACTTGCAAGGATTGCGTCCCTTGTCCACCGTTTAATACAACGAAATAACGTCCATCGGAACTCAGAGCTGCTCCCATTGGAAAATTTCCAAGCGTAACTTGTTCACCTGCTGGAGTTAGCGACCAGTTGTAAGTTGTTACCCCAGTATGTTCACCATGGTTTGGGCCTGCGGTTCGATTATATTCAACAGCAGCATAAGCTGAAGTTGATGTAATCGTGAGGGCCGCAAGTGTCGCAGCAATTACCTTCTTCTTTTTCAGTTTCATTCTTTCAACCCCATTCCTTTTAATTTAATAACTACAATTTAATTGTAAATGTTGGTTATGAATATTTAGTTTTGTTCATGTAAAGATTTTTTTAAGAATATTGCGAAAATTTACCTATGAAAATAGTCTGATTTTTTGGCTTTATTGGGATATTTGTAAAAATAAGGTAGAATTAATCACGACATGATACCCTATTTTGTGCATCCACTCAAAATTGTTTCGTCGAAACATAATAAATTGAGCACTAGTGATGCGTTTAAAATTTTTATAATGTCAACAAATCCAAAATTTCACAAACAGAGGATTATAATCCTCCCGAAACACAAAAAAATCCTTATAATTAGATGGAAGGTAAAAGTCTTGTCCAAATTCTAATTATAAGGAGTACTGAATTTTTTTTTTCGTGAGGCAAATCACAAGGCGTGCCTTTTCTAAAATTGGCACGCCTTTTTACATTACATCACACTAAAATAGACAATCCCTAAAACAACGGCTAGTACAATTCGATAGATCGCAAAAGGAAGTAATTTAATTTTGCTGATTAAGGCGAGGAAAAATCGAATTGAAATCCAGGCGAATACAAATGCACTTACAAAACCGACGATAAAAAATGGAATGACATCTGCTGTCATGAAATCTAGTTTTTTAACCAATGATACTAAACTTGCCCCAAACATAATTGGTACAGCCATAATAAAAGTAAAGTCTGCTGCTGCCCTATGTTTCAATCCCATTAGAACCCCACCGGAAATGGTAGCACCGGAACGGGAAAATCCAGGCCATAATGCAATACATTGGAACAAGCCAATTAAAAAAGCTTGCTTATATGTGATTTCGTCTAAAGAAGCACCTTCATAATGGTTCGTTTGCTTCGATTTCCAGTCTGCTAGAATCATTAAAAATGAACCAACAATTAATGCAAGCAATACCGTTTCAATTCTAAATAAATACGTATCAATAAAATTTTCAAAAGCAAATCCAAATACAACGGCAGGTAAAAGGCCTACAATGACATGAGTAAGTTTTAATCGTGATCCTGATGGTGATTTTCCCACAGCTCCACCTACATTAATCCCTACTAAACTCCAAAGTCGAGACCAAAATACGATGACAACCGCCAAAATGGAACCTAGTTGGATTACAACCTTAAATGTATTGGCCACCTCAGGAGATCCGAGTATTTCGGCTGATTTTAACAGCATATCATCGACTATAATCATATGCCCTGTTGATGAAACAGGAGCAAATTCTGTTAAACCTTCTACTAATCCAAGTATTAGCGCTACAATTATATCCCAAACTGTCATCATTCAATCCTCACTTTCGTTACATTTCATAAGTTTACATTTTTTTAGATAAAAAGAAAAGGTGATTCTTGTTTTTTTAAAGTTAACATAAATTAAAAATATACACTTTAAAAGATACATAGTATAATTTATCTTATATTAGTCTATCCAAAATATGTTGGGGTGGACAATTTAAAACTACAGGAGGTGTACACCTTTTTTTAAAAGGTGAACCATTTGGACATAGTCAGTTTAATTTTAATTGGAGTATTGATTGTATTAACTGCTTTTTTTGTAGCAACAGAATTTGCTATCGTAAAGATCAGAAGTTCTCGTATCGATCAGCTAGTCGAAGAGGGAAAGTCGGGGGCAAAAGCAGCGAAGCATGTTACGACTCATATGGATGAGTATTTATCTGCATGTCAGCTAGGAATCACGATTACAGCACTAGGAATTGGTTGGTTAGGTGAACCTGCAATAAAAGGTTTTCTAGATCCTATCCTAAATAAGTGGCAAATCGGTGCTTCTACTTCACACATTATTTCAGTCGCAATCTCGTTTTCTATCATTACCTTTTTACACGTCGTGGTAGGTGAACTTGCGCCTAAAACAGTCGCAATTCAAAAAGCTGAAATGATTGCCTTGCTTTTCGCGAAGCCGATTACTTGGTTTTATAAAATCATGTTTCCGTTTATTTGGTTACTAAACGGTTCTGCTCGTTTGATCGTAAAAATGTTTGGTCTCGAGCCAGTAAAGGAACATGAAGAATCCCATACGGAAGAGGAGCTTCGCATTATTCTGTCTGATAGCTATAAAAGTGGGGAAATCAATCAGACCGAATTGACTTATGTAAATAATATCTTTAAGTTCGACAACCGAATTGCAAAAGAAATTATGGTACCACGTACAGAAATGGTATCTCTTTCAACTGAAGACAATATTCAGGATTGGATGCAAGTGATCAAGAAGGAAAAGCTCACTCGCTATCCCGTATATGAAGGAGATAAGGACAACATCGTTGGGATCATTAACATAAAAGATATTTTGATGGCACAAATTAAAAATACATCGCCGAATATGGATATAAAAATCACTCAATTTCTAAAGCCGGTTATTCTTGTAATCGACACAATCCCAATTCACGATTTACTTTTAAAAATGCAGCAGGAACGTACGCATATGGCGGTTCTATTAGATGAATACGGCGGCACTAGTGGTCTTGTCACTGTTGAAGATATTATAGAAGAAATTGTCGGGGAAATTCGCGACGAATTCGATACAGATGAAAGAGCAGAGATTACTAAAATTGATGAGGATCATTATTCCTTTAGCGGAAAGGTTCTCGTCCATGAGGTAAATGATTTGCTTGGCACGGAATTATCTGATGAAGAAGTTGATACTCTCGGGGGCTGGATTTTATCACAAAACTTCGATATTTCTGAAGGAGGGAGCATTTCTTCTGATGGATTTACGTTTACTGTAAAGGAAATAGACGGACACCAAATTCAGTTTGTTGAAGCTAAAAAAGAAGAAGTAGTCGAAGGAATTTTCCCTTTAGAAATAGAAGCTTAATATAATCATAGACGCACTATTGTGGAATATTTCCATGTATAGTGCGTTTTCATTTTTCGTAGAACGGGCAAATATATAAATTCTTTGGTAAAATGAAGTTAGTGGATAATTAAAGATTTTCTTTAAAAAGGAGTAGTTTTGATGGATGACCGCCTTTTTAGAACGGCCATGGGCAGATTTGCAACAGGTGTTACTGTCATAACGACAAAAGTAAATGAAACCCTTCATGGTATGACTGCCAATGCATTTGTGTCTGTTTCACTGAATCCGAAGCTTATTCTCGTATCAATCGGAGAACAAGCCCAAATGAATCAGCTGCTAAAAGAATCCGGCCAATTTGCCGTAAGTATATTAAATAAGTATCAGGAAGAATTGTCTGCTTATTTTGCTGGACAAATAAACGAAGAAAGAAATATTGAATTTGATGTTTTTAATGGCATGGATGTTATAAAAGATGCACTGGTCAATATGACATGTACGGTTCAAAGTTCAGTTGTAGCGGGTGATCACACACTTTTTATAGCAGAAGTCACAGACTTGCGAATACAGGATGGTGACCCGTTGCTGTTTTATGGTGGAGAATATAAAAATATTAAATGAAGATATCCCGACAGTTTTTAATCAATTGACTGTCGGGATTTTCTTATTTAGTAGATGTTTTCTTTTCCTTCAGTCGGTATCCTAACCCTAATTCTTTCTTCTCCCGTGCCAACGCTTTATACAAGGAGATCATCATGAAGATCATAACAAAAGAAAAGGGGAATGCCGCAACGATGAGAGCATTTTGTAATGCTTGTAATCCTCCACTGTAAAGTAGAATGGCTGCCATCGCGGAAAGCATCAACCCCCAAATAATCTTTACTCTATTTGGGGGCGTTAACGAACCATACGTCGTTTGCATCCCCAGGACAAAAGTAGCTGAATCCGCAGAAGTTATAAAAAAAGTACCAATCAAAATAATGGCAACAATGGAAAGCAAAGTGGTAAAGGGCATCTCATTGAAAACGGCGAACAACACTTCTTCTGTAGCAAATTGCGTTAAATCGATATTGCCAATTTGCTGCACATTTATAGCCGTTGTCCCAAACACTGTAAACCATATAAAGCTAACGATTGTAGGCAGAAGCAATACACCGATTAAAAATTCTCGAATCGTCCTGCCGCGCGATACACGAGCAATGAATATTCCGACAAACGGTGACCATGATATCCACCATGCCCAGTAAAAAATCGTCCAATTATTAATCCATTCACGTCGTTCAGGCTTTAAAGGAGCAATTCTGAAACTCATTTGAATAAGATTTTGTAAATACTCACCTATCGTGTCAGTAAATAAATTTAAAATTAGTAATCCAGGACCTACGATGAAAACAAGTAATAATAAAACCACTGCCAAAAACATATTTGCATTACTTAAATATTTGATACCTTTGCTTAGCCCAGACCAAGCCGACATTAAAAATAAGACGGTTACAATAATAATGATGATGACTTGGATGTAAAATTTATTTGGAATACCAAAAAGATAGGCAAGTCCACCGTTTATTTGGGCCGCTCCAAATCCTAAAGTAGTCGCCACACCAATAACGGTTGCCGTGACAGCTATAATATCGATAAGTGTCGCAATTTTGCCTTTTGAATGTTTTCCTAGAAGAGGACTAAGTGCAGCGCTTATAAGTCCTGGCTCATCTTTTCTAAAGTTGAAATAAGCTAGACAAAGTGCAACAAGAGCATAAATGGCCCAAGCATGAATTCCCCAGTGAAAAAAAGTAAATCTCATCGAATCTTTTAAAGCAGCATCTGTTCCAGGAGAGGCAAGCGGCGGTGAGGAAGCAAAATGAGAAAGGGGTTCCGCTGCTCCCCAAAAGACAAGTCCAATTCCCATCCCAGCACTGAAAAGCATCGCAAACCATGTTGGTCGGGAATATTCCGGCATTTCACCTTGTTTTCCTAATCGAATAGCACCAACCGGACTAAAAATTAGAAATAAACAAAACAATACTATGACACTGACAAGTATTAAATAATACCAGCCAAAGCCGGAGGTAATAAAAGCTTCCACATTAGCGGTAGCTTTTTCAAAACGATCCGGCGCAATTACACCGAAAATGACAGCAACCAAAAGTAAAATAGCAGAAACGTAAAAAACACTAGAAATTTTCTTCATGCCGTTCTCCTTCCCAAAGCACATCTTTGGTTTTAGTATTGCTCCTTATTTCTACTTAATTCCACATAATAGCTTGTCATAGTCCTCTTTAGTATCAATATCTTGAAAATACTCTAATTGATTATAAGGTAATATCTTTCCTTTTTTTAAATAATCTCCTCGCAATAGTACTTTTGCGCCAGTGTCACCCGAAAGATTTGAAATTTTTGGAAACATGGCCGCTGATAATAATACAGGAGGAGAAATGATGTTTTTAAAGGACGCTGCTACAAAATGAAGAGATGGTGTTTTTTTCTTACATGCAATGATTTCTTCAATCATATGGAAAGGGATGAAAGGCTGATCAGCAAGCATAACTAATATAGCGTCTGCCCCATAGGCTTGAACTGTTCGAAGAGCACATTTAATAGTTTCGGATTGTCCTAAATGAGCGGATGGGCACTGAATGACCGAACATTTTGGATTCTTTATTATTTCGGATGAAATCCAATGTGAATCCCCTTTTATCATGATATAAATATTGTCCAATGAAGAATGTAAAGCAGTCTCCAGCGCTATATTCCCAACAGTCGTATTCTTGAATGGAAGTGCCAGTTTATTTTTTCCCATACGTGAACTTTTCCCAGCAGCTAGGTAAACACCAACAATTTTCATAGCTTCCTCCTACGTGATTGAATTAACTCGGCGATGATGCTGATGGCAATTTCTTTAGGGCCTTCCGCACCGATTTTCAAGCCAACAGGAGAATGTAGCCAGCTTGGGATTTCTCCTCCCATTAATCGTTCTGATCTTTTTTTTGATCCTAATATACCAATATAAAAAAGTTGTAATTCTTTTACACACTGCAATACTTTACGATCACGCTGAAAATCATGTGTCATGATCACGATGGAGTCTAATTTGCTAAGAGAAATTTCATTTAATAATTGAACAGGTTCTCCTAACAGGAGAGATTGGGCGAAAGGGAAATATTTTTCCGAAACATATGCTTCTCGCCAGTCCAATATATGAATGGAGTAACCCATATCAGCAGCTAAATGGGCAAAAGGTCTAACATCCTCTCCAGCTCCAATGATGTAGAGATTTGGTTTTGGCCATATTATTTGGAGAAAAAAGGGTTCTTTCTTTAACATTGTGGATTCTGCGAAATGGGAAAAAGGAGGTGTTGTATGTAATTTTTCGATAAATTTCTCATTGATTTCAAATGGGATATGGCCACTGGATTTAATCTTTTTATTAAAGAAGACATACTGATCAAATTGCGTCATTGATTGAACATATAGGATAGGCTCCATTTTAGTTAATTGTTCTTTCATCCATACTACGGAAATCCGGAAATTTTCGTCGATATCCCTCAATAATACTGATACAACCCCATTGCATCCCGCCCCGACACCCCAGCTAAGATCATCCTCCGAGCTTAAATCATATTGTACAATTTCTGCTCTTCCTGTATAAAAAAGTTCACTAGCCCGATACTTCAAATCATTTTCAAGACAGCCTCCACTTACTAGACCAATTTTGGTGCCATCTTGTTTTAGTAACATCCACGCCCCTTCTTTGCGGTAAGACGATCCGTCAACATTGACTATCTGAGCTAGCACGGCAGGTTGATTGTCTTCACTTAATGTATTGAGTATCTCATGAAGGTAATCCATAATGCTGTCCCCCATTTCGTTTTTGTTTAAGAAAGTACAAATTTGTACTTAGAATTATTACGGGACGGGTGTCCGTCCTGTCTAGCTCCAGGCGCCAGCCCTCAAGGTCAAATAACCTGAGTCAATAAAAGTCAAAGACCGGACTTTTTTGACTCAGAACATTTGCTTGTCGGAGGCACGCAAGACGCGGGTCAGGAAGGCGTTGCGACGTACAAGGATGTACTAGTGCAGGCTCAGGCAGCGACAGGACGTCGCTGCCTGAGCCTGCAACAGGACGTTGCGCCCTTAGCCTTCCTTCCCCTGCAGGCACCTTGCGCTTTTCTTACTTCCCTTCAAATGTTCCCAAATCGTTCCAGTTCCATAACATATTATTTACTAATTTTGGTTACCATACTAACAATTATCATTAGCAAATTTAAGGGGACGAAAATGAATTACTTATTATCTGTTGTTATTGGGGTTGCGTTCGGCACGATTTCTCGATTTGTCTTATTGCGAACCGATTTTCGGCAGTATCCTACATATCCGCAAGGTAGAATGATTCATTTATCATTTGGTTTTATTGCTGCCTTTATTGGAGCGGTGGCCGTTCCTTCCGTGCTTGATTCCAATTGGACGGCAGTGACGTTTCTAGGACTTGCTGCAACTCAATTCCGCGAAGTTCGGAAAATGGAACGAGATACACTTGAACAAGTTGATCAAAGCGAGATGGTCCAGCGAGGAACTCCTTTTATTGAGGGAATGGCCCAGGCTTTTGAAAGTCGAAACTATTTAGTTATGTTTACAGCCCTTGTCACTACCCTTTTGACAATCATTAATTTATGGCTGGGAATTCTTGGTGGGGTTGCCATGCTCTTTGTCGTTAAGCTTAATATGGGTGGAGTTGTGTTAAAAGCGATTGCTGATGTAACGGAAGGTGAGATTCGCTTTGAAGGACCAAATTTATATGTTGGGGACATTCATATAAAAAATGTCGGACTAAAAGTGAACAGGAAAATTATTATGGAGCGGGCTGTTGGCGCCATCATTATTCCGAAAAATGAAAATAGCGTTGTAACGTTATCGCATCTTGGTCAAAGGCAGGCCATGCTTCACCATGTAGCAAATGTGCTCGGTGTGTATCTTGATTCAGGGGAGCCAAGTTTTATTCCACTTTCCAAAAGAGATATGAATGATGGAAGGCTTGGGGTTTTCCTCATGCCGCAAGAAAAGGATTTTAAGCAAATAAAAACTGTGCTAGAGAATGTTCCAGTTTTAGATAATGCGATTCGACTTCCTGACGAAGGTAATAAAGGAAAGAAATGAGTAGGAGTGTTGGAAATGCCTGATGAGCAAAAGGCTTCGATAGTAGCAGTTGTTACGACGAAACAAGCTGGCGTCAATGGAGGGGGAGCTCCATTTTTTATTGTAGAAAATGAAGAGGCTTTGCAAAAAGTAAGCATGAGTCTTGAGAGAATACTAGATGCTGCAGCTAGTGAAATAGACGAAAATACCATTGTCATTGTGACAAGGTAAAAAGTAAGGAGTTTTGAACAATGCATATGAATGTTGGCAAAACGGTGCAAAGAATAGATGCTGTTGAAAAAGCTGCAGGGACAGTTCAATATTTAGGTGATTCCTCTTTTCCTGGGCTTTTGCACGCAAAGCTTGTAACGAGTACACATGCACATGCCAAAATTAAGTCAATTAATACGGAGGAGGCTTGGAAGGTGCCGGGTGTCCGTGCCATTGTAACAGGCGAAATGTTTCCGTTTCATATTGGCCCTATTTTAGCAGATCGTCCTCCATTAGCGTTTGAAAAGGTGCGTTATCACGGTGAACCATTGGCCATCGTCGTTGCTGATCAGGAATTCCGGGCAAAACAGGCTGCTTTTAAGGTAAAAGTCGAGTATGAGTCTCTGCCTGTCGTAAACTCAGTACAGCAAGCTTTTCAGAATGATTCTCCACTTGTTCACGAAAACTCCGGCCGGTATCAAAAAATCATAAGCAATGTTTACCCTGTCCAAGGAACAAATATCGGAAGCCATATAAAAATTCGTAAAGGTGACTTTATTTCTGTTTGGGAAAATTGTGAAGTGAAAATTAGCAAACATTTTTCTTTCAGTATTTCAGACCATGCAGCGATTGAAACAAGAAGTGCTAGAGTTGAAATCAATCCGGCGGGTAAGGTTATTGTTCATTCAACTACACAATCGCCTTATACCATTAAAAAAGTATTGAATCAATTTTTTAATATTGCGGTTGGGAATATTATTGTCCACGCTCCATTGGTTGGAGGTGCGTTCGGTGGGAAGGGGACAGTCCAACTGGAGCCTCTTGCTTATTTAGCCTCAAAATCAGTCGGGGGAAAGCTTGTAAAGTTGGACTATGAACGGGAGGAAGATTTGATCACAGCCCCTTGTCATATTGGTTTTGATGCTACTGTAAAGTTGGGTGCAACAAAGGATGGAAAACTTGTCGCCGGCCAATATACATACTTGATTGACGGTGGAGCATACACCGACCAAGCGGCAGGGATTACAAGAGCCGCAGCCCTTGATTGTACAGGTCCATATCATATACCGAATGTTTGGTGTGATTCTTATTGTATGTACACGAATCATCCATATGGAACTTCATTCAGGGGGTACGGGCATCCAGAACTCACATTTGCTGTTGAACGTACGATGGACATGTTGGCGAAACAACTGAATATGTGTCCAATTCAGTTAAGAAAGATGAATGCGATTAAACCTGGTCACACATCACCGACACAAGCGGTAATAACGGCAAACAATATTGGCGACGCTGAAAAATGCATTGAACGAGTGAAGGAACTGATCGAATGGGATAAAGGGCAGCGAATTGAAATGAGTTCCAGAAAAATTCAGTCAAAAGGCATATCTTTATTTTGGAAAACATCCACGACAGCAACGAATGCCCAAGCAGGAGTGGTTATTACGTTTGAAGCGGATGGTAGTGTGAATTTAAACTGTGCCGCCATTGAATTGGGGCAGGGGACTAAAACGATTCTTGCCCAAATTCTTGCTGAAAAATTAGGGATGGAAATGAATAAAATCCATGTGACGATGGAGATAAATACACAGTATGACCCTCATCAATGGCGCACGGTAGCTAGCAGTACAACGTTCCTTGCAGGAAGAGCGGTCATGTCTGCCGCCGACCATGCCATCGCACAATTGAAAAAAACGGCTTCCATCGCGATGCATTGTTCAATTGAAGATTTAGAGGTAGGCGGTGGCAGGGTTTATTTAAAAGCAAATCCCGAGTATGGAGTAAATATTAAAGATATCGCCTTAGGGTATAAATATCCGAATGGTCATGCTGTTGAGGGACAAGTAGTGGGAATGGGCAAACATATTCAAAGAAGATTAACTCCGATGGACAAAGAAACGGGATTTGGTAAACCAGGTCCTTGGTGGTCCGTAGGGGCGCAAGCAGTTGAAGTGGAATGGGATAAAAAAGACTATACGTATAAACTGTTAAAAGCAGTAACCGTTTTAGACGGGGGAACAATCATTAATCCAGGAACAGCTACACAACAAATGCGGGGCGGGATGTATTTAGGCCTTAGTTTTGCAAGCAGTGAAGGTTTTATTTTTAATGAAAATGGACTTCTTCAAAATCCTCAATTAAGAACATATCAAATGCTTAGGTTTGGAGAACAACCCATAGAGTACTTAGTTGATTTTGTCGAAACGCCATCTGCCGATGGACCGTATGGAGCTCGTGGGATTGGTGAGTATGGAGTAATTGGCATGGCGGGAGCACTTGCCAACAGTCTTTCAGTGGCCGCCGAAGTGGAACTTAATCAATTGCCACTTCATCCGGAATATATTTGGAGAGCGAAGAAGGAGAATGCCACATGATCCCATTCGATTTTTCCTATTATAAACCAACAACAATTAATGAGGCATTGCAAATATATGAAAAAGTCAGCAGCCAAAACAAGAAACCGGTATATTTTTCCGGGGGAACAGAATTCATTACTTTTGCACGGATGAATAAGGTATTTGCTGATGCGGTCATTGATTTAAAGGGTATTAGGGATTGTTTAGTTTTAGAAGAGCAAGATGAACAACTGATTATAGGTTCGGGTGTATCGTTAAATACGATTGCTGATTCCAACATTTTTCCATTATTAGGGCAAAAAGTGAAGGATGTTGCCGATCACACATCACGAAATAAAATCACAATTGGCGGAAACATCAATAGTCAATTGATTTATAAAGAAGGGATACTGCCACTTCTGTTATCAGATGCGAAAGTGAAGATTGCAGGGAAAGAGGGGGTTCAGATTCATTCATTAAATGAAGTTTTTAATGTGAATCTTCAGCTGGAACAAGAGCAGTTTCTCGTGCAAATTATCGTTGAAAAGTCTTATGCAGAGGAGCCTTTTTTCACTTTGAAAAAGACGAAATTTTCACAGGTTGGTTATCCGATCGTTTCGTTGGCGGCAATGGTAAAGAATCAGCAAATTCGTACAGCATTTAGCGGAGTTTGCAACTATCCATTCCGTTCCGAAAACATCGAAAAAATATTAAATGATACTTCATTTACGTTTACTGACAGGGTTGAAAAAGCCATTGTCTTACTGCCTGACACCATTATAGATGATATTCAAGCATCAGCGGAGTATCGTGAATTTGTATTAAAAAATGCATTGCTGGAAACTCTGGAAACATTGGAGCTGAAAAAATGACAGAAGGAACATCTAAAGCATTCGTCCAACTTCTTATAAATGGAGAAATTCGCGAGGTCGCCATTCGTTCCGCTGACACTCTATTGTCTACACTTCGGAATGAGCTTGGCTTGAATGGTGCAAAGCGTGCATGTGAAAATGGGGATTGTGGCGCTTGCACAGTGTTGGTAAATGATGAACCTATGCATTCTTGTCTTACTCTATCAATAGAAAATACAGATAAAATGATTACAACCATTGAAGGATTAATGGGGTCGCCAATTCAAAGGGCTTTCGTTGAAAATTGGGCAATTCAATGTGGATTTTGTACACCTGGCTTTATCGTAAATTGCCAAGGTCTCATGAACAAGTACCCTGATGCAGATGACGACTTGATAGAAGAGTGGATGCAATCTAACTTATGCAGATGTACAGGTTATGCGGAGATAAAAGCCGCCATTAAAGCGGCATTATTAGAAGGGAAAAAACAGAATGAGGAGGTCTCCTGACTAGAGACAACCCCATACTTGCTTTATCCTTTTTTAAAGCTATTGTTACCGTTGTTTAATGATTGGATAAGTTGAAGAGTTTGTGAAGCCTGTTCAATTTGTTGTTGAACTTGTTCTAGTTGCTGTTGTTCAGCGGTTGTTGATTGTGTGGATGCTAGACCTTGCATTTTATTAAGCTGCCCCGTTGCTTGTTGAAGTTGCTGCTGTGCTTGCTGTAACGACTGAACATCAACCATAGAAGAATTTTGTTGGATTGTTTGTTCCGCTTGCTGCATCGCTTGTAGAGCTTGTTTCTTTTGGTTTTGGAATTGTTGCCCCATTTGAGCTTGGTTTTGCGTAGTCTCTTGCTGCTGAAGTTGCATTTGTTGTTCCTTATAGCTTTGTCCTTGTTGCTGTTGTTGATGATTCGTCATGTATAAACCCCTTCTGATTAAAATTTAGATTTCTATCTATTAGTGTTCTTACAAACTGCTTTTTTTATCCGAATTCAACACAGCAATTACAATATATTGATGTGAAAAATAAGAAAAACCAGGCACAAACTGTGCCCGGTTTTCCTGTAGCGGTGTTTTTCGCTGCAACCAACTAAGTGCAAACATATTTAAAATTATAATCGATAAAAAGGTATTTCCGCTTTTCCTACGGTATATTAAGACGCTTTGCCTAACCCATCATCAAGGATAATTGGTTTTATTCCTTTTTCAGCTGCATCGAGTTTTACTCTTAGACCCATGAAGAATCCTGCAATAATAATGATTGTAATTATACTCGCTACAATGTAGGACATATTCATTGATAAATTAAATCCAATCTTTGCATTTAAAATAAAAGTGAATGTAGTCATCGTTATAAAAACAGCTGGAATGGTAGCGATCCAATAGTTTTTCTTTTGTAATGCTAGATACATTGCGCCGATCCACAATGCAATCATCGCTGTTGTTTGGTTAGCCCAAGCAAAATATCTCCAAAGTATATTAAAATCCATTTGTGTTAGGGCGACTGATATCGCAAACATCGGAAGAGCAATCCATAAGCGATTTCCAAATTTCTTTTGGCTAAGTCTGATATAATCTGCAATAATCATACGGGCACTTCTGAAAGCTGTGTCACCAGAAGTAATTGGAAGGACGATAACTCCGAGAACAGCAATCGTTCCGAATACAGCACCAAGTGTCGTAACGGAAACTTCTTTTACAATTCCAGCAGGTCCTACTTCAGAAAGTAATTGATTCAATGAAGTTCCATCAAAAATGGACATAGCTGCAGCAGCCCAAATCATCGCAATAATGGCTTCTGCAATCATCATTCCATAGAAAATGTAACGTCCTTGTGATTCTCTTTGAGTTGTACGTGAGATTATTGGTGACTGTGTTGCGTGAAATCCAGATAATGCTCCACATGCAATCGTAATAAAAAGGATTGGAAAGATTGGTAGATTATCAGGATGCATATTTGTAAAGCTAAGCTCAGGAATAGTGTATCCTTGGAAGATCAGTGCACCACCAATTCCAACAGCACTAATCAATAGAATTAATCCAAGAATCGGATAAATTCTTCCAATGATTTTATCAATAGGGAGTAATGTAGCTAATAGATAATAAACAAAAATAATGGCTACCCAGACTCCTACTGACATCCATCCCTTCGTTAAGTCTCCGAGAAGTCCTGCAGGTGCAGTGACAAAGACGGTTCCTACGAGAATAAGCAAGAGAATGGAAAAGGCGTTCACCACATGCTTAAAGGCTTTGCCAAGAAACATACCGGCAAGTTCCGGCAAGTGGGCACCACGATTTCTTAGCGAGATCATACCAGTTAAATAATCATGTACTGCACCAGCAAAGATTGCCCCAAACACAATCCAGAGAAAGGCGACCGGTCCGTATAATGCCCCCATAATAGGTCCGAAAATAGGACCAACTCCAGCTATATTTAGCAATTGAATGAGAGAGTTGCGCTGTTTACCCATTGGCACATAATCCAAACCATCCGCAAGCGTGTAAGCCGGTGTTTTGCGATTTTCTTTTACCCCAAAAACCTTTTCAACATACTTTCCATACGTGAAATAACTCACGACTAACAAAATGATTGCCGCAAAAAAAGTAATCATGTACATACCTCCTCATTATTTATGAATGCGCTTACATTCTATCATATAGAACCTATTTTGAATAGAGTAATATGTTAGAGAATGTTCATAATTTGCATTTTACTGATAATGATTATCAGTTATAAGTTGACTTGAAAACCCTTCGTGCTATAATGAATTTGAAGTATTGATAATCATTTTCAATTAAATTAATTATTTAATATACCTTTATACTTGGGTAAAAACTACTTAATATATTCGGAGTTTTCTTCTATGAAAATAAAGTACTTAATCATTACATTAATACTGACATCATTGCTTTCGTTATTTATTGGTGTCAGCAATATCACTCCTTTAGATCTGCTTCATTTTCAATCGGAAGAAACGCAGATTTTTCTTATAAGCCGCTTGCCGAGATTGATGGCAATTATCTTAGCTGGTTCCGGAATGAGTATTGCTGGTCTTATTATGCAGCAGCTAAGCCGCAATAAATTTGTATCGCCCACAACAGCAGGAACGCTAGATGCAACAAGACTTGGGATTCTAGTTTCCATGCTTTTATTCGCAAATGCGTCTACATTAGAAAAAATGCTTGTCGCTTTTGCTTTTGCCCTCGGTGGTACGTTGCTTTTTATGCAAATCTTAGATCGAATTAAGTTTAAAGATGCTATCTTTATTCCACTTGTTGGTTTAATGTTTGGGAATATACTGTCTTCTATTACAACGTTTTTTGCGTATCGCGCAGACGTCATTCAAAATATGTCCGCCTGGCTTCAGGGGGATTTTTCAATGATTATGAAAGGTCGTTATGAACTCCTTTATATAAGCATTCCTGTACTAGTTATCGCTTACTTATATGCGAATCGATTTACGGTTGCAGGGATGGGGGAGGACTTTTCCAAAAATCTAGGCCTCGCTTATAAGCGGGTCGTAAATATCGGTTTAATTCTTGTAGCACTCATTACCGCTACAGTCGTACTTACGGTCGGGATGATTCCGTTTCTTGGTTTGATAATCCCAAATATCGTATCTATTGCAAAGGGCGATCACTTGCAAAAGACATTGCCGCATACAGCGCTATTAGGCGCAATTTTCCTGCTTGTGTGTGATATTTTGGGCCGTGTGCTTATTTATCCATATGAAATTTCCATCAGCTTAATGGTGGGAGTAATCGGAAGCGGTATTTTCCTATATTTACTGTTCCGGAGGAAAGCGTATGCGTAATTCTTTTAAAATTGTAATCTTAGCACTCGTAGCTGCTGGTTGTGTAGGCATTTATTTATTTCATCAATTAAACGGAAGCTTTGACTATGCCTTGCCGCGTAGAGGTATAAAAGTACTTGCAATGGTTTTGACAGGGCTCGCTATCGCTTATGCAACGGTCGTATTCCAGACGATTACTCATAATCGGATTTTAACGCCGAGTATTATGGGACTGGATTCCCTTTATTTGCTTATTCAAACATTGGCGATTTTCTTTTTAGGATCCGATCATATTACGATTGTAAATAAGCAGGTTAATTTTATTTTATCCGTATTGACCATGGTCGTTTTCGCTTTACTTATTTATCAATTTTTATTTAAAAAAGGCCAACGCCCGATTTATTTTTTACTATTAGTTGGAATAATCGTCGGCACCTTTTTCCAAAGTATCTCAACCTTTTTACAAGTGTTAATAGATCCGAATGAATTTCAAATTGTTCAGGACAAGATGTTTGCAAGCTTTAATAATGTAAATGGGGATCTTGTTTGGTTATCATTACTCGTAATCGGAATGGTGATTTTAATTGGTTGGCGGTCAATCCCTTATTTAGATGTATTGTCTTTAGGGAGAGAAACTGCGATTAATCTTGGAGTTTCCTACGACAAAATTGTGAAGCAAATGCTGGTCATTTCAGCTATTTTAATTTCAGTATCCACAGCACTAGTAGGACCAATTACATTTTTCGGGCTAATTGTAGCAAATTTATCATATCAATTTTTTAAAACATATAAACATAGCACTTTAATTAGTGGAGCAGTTTTGATGAGTGTAATAGCACTCGTTGGGGGACAATGGGTTGTAGAGCGGATATTTACGTTTTCAACAACTTTAAGTGTGATTATTAATTTCATTGGCGGAGTGTATTTCATTTATTTATTACTGAAGGAGAGTCGATCCGCATGATACAAGTACGTGGGTTATCGAAAATATATGGAAAAAAACAAGTCGTGGAAGATGTGACTGTTGATATACAAAGAGGACAAATTACTTCCTTTATCGGACCAAACGGCGCAGGTAAATCTACGTTGTTATCGATGGTAAGCAGACTGCTTGATGCTGATACTGGGGAAGTCCTCGTCGATAAAACCGATTCTCGAGGAATGAAGTCAAATGAGTTCTCGAAAAAGGTTTCCATATTGAAGCAGTCCAACTACATGAATGTTCGATTAACTGTTCGAGAGCTTGTTTCGTTCGGAAGATTTCCGTATTCTAAAGGGAGACTAACTGCCGAAGATAAACAAAAGGTAGACGAAGCCCTTGAATACATGGCTTTGACTGAGATGGAAGATACCTATATTGAAGAACTTTCAGGCGGCCAGCGTCAACGCGCCTTTATCGCGATGGTGATTGCTCAAGATACCGATTATATTTTACTTGATGAACCTTTAAATAATTTGGATATGAAGCATTCTGTTCAAATTATGAAAATTTTGCGCAGACTAGTAGACGAACTTGGAAAAACGGTCGTCATCGTCCTTCATGATATTAATTTTGCATCTGTTTATTCCGATAGAATTGTTGCTTTAAAAAATGGCCGGGTTGTAAAAGATGGGCCGACAGAGGAAATCATTCAATCTGATTCATTGAAAGAGATTTATGATATGGATATTCCGATTAAACAGTTGAATAACTGTAGGATATGTGTGTATTTTAATTCTTAATCGTAAAAGCCTATATTAAGGGACTATGTACTATCAAATTACTTAAAAGTTGATAAATAGAAAAATCGTATTAGGATTGTGGCTCAGCGGGAAACCCTGAGCCATTTTTACGTAAATTTGGAGGCCGGAAGATAATGACCATCTTATCTAATAAAAAGTGCAGGATAAAGGATTGGATGCAAAGAATTGTACAATTAAGAACTAATTACTTTGAGTGATGAGGAAGGATAAAAGAAAAGAAGGGAAATGACAAAATGAACACGGTAGAGAATGTAAGGGCCTTCGTAATCTCCTTGCCGGAAGTGGAAGAACGGGATCATTGGGGAAAACCTTCATTTAGAGTCCGAAATAAGATATTTGTAACCATTCAGGAAGATGGAACATCCTTAATTGTGAAAACGACTCAAGAGGATCGGATGGTCTATACGGAGTTGGATCCATCTATATTTAGCGTTCCTACCAGATATTCCAACCTCAATTACATGGTAGTCAGGTTGGATCTTATCTCTCAAGTAGAATTGCGGGGATTGTTAATCAAGGGCTGGAGTCTTGTTGCTCCAAAGAGTCTAGTAAACAATTTGGATGTTAAAAGTTATTTGGAGCCAGGAATCTTAGCAAGATGGAAATTATAAAAAAGGAACTGCCTATTAAGTTAGTTAAACGACCTAAAGGCAGTTCCTTTTTTTCATTTCTTTATTTCTGTAAAAACATTTTTTACTTTTTCAACTGCATTTCCTGTTCCGTCGGCCTCTAGCATTAATGCAATTAAAGTATCCGGATGATCAGGATTATATGCAACAAACCAGCTATTCTCTTTTCCTTTTTTTCCTTGTTCTTCTTTAGCGAACTCTGCTGTACCTGTTTTTCCAGCGAGCGGATATCCGTTAATTCTAGCACCACGCGCTGTACCGTGAGGGTCTTCAACTACTTTTCTGAGAGCAGCGCCTAAATGATCGACTTCCTCTTGGCTTAACAAGTTTTCCTTCCAGACTTCCCCTTGTTTCTCGTCCGTAAGTAAAATGGGTTTGATCATATTTCCGTTATTTGTAAAAATCGTAAAGGCTGAGGCAAGATGCAGTACATTCATTTCAATTTGACCTTGGCCATAGCTAGAATCTGCTAATGCAATTTCCGAATCGATGGTTCCGATACTTGATGTATGCATCGGGTAAGCAAATGACATATCTTCATCAAAGCCAAAGTTTTTCAATCCAGCAATGAACTTATCCTGACCCATTTGTAATGTTGTTTGGGCAAAATAAATATTATCTGAATAGATAAGAGCTTTTTCAAGGTCAATTGGTACTCCAGGATCGCTTACCCTAGTTACTTTATATTTCCCCCAAGAGGCATCTTTTTGCCAAGATAAATCTTTAATAGGAAGTGCTGTTTTCCAATCAAGCGTTCCTTCTTTTAATCCAATGGCCGCTGTAATCGGTTTAAGAACAGAACCAGGCGCAAAAGTAGAATTAAATCGATTGAGCATTGGTTTTGCTGGATTTTCCTCGAGAGCCTTCCATTCGTCATTTGTAGCTCCTAAAGCCAACATATTAGGATCATAGCTGGGACTGCTAACTAGCGCCAACGTTTCTCCAGTCTCAGGGTTGATGGCAGTGGCTGTTCCCGGCTTTCCAGCTAGTTGATCAAAAATAGTCACCTGAAGTGCGCTATCAATTGTCAACTGGACGTCTTCCCCGTCTTTTACTTCTTTTTCAGCAAGGACGGCCTCACTTCCATCTTCCTTTTGTATGACAATTTTTACTCCAGGCTCACCTCTTAATCGATCTTCAAACACATTTTCAAGTCCCCGTCTACCAATCATGTCCGAAGGTGAGTATCCTTTTCCTTTATTTTCTTCCAAATCATCAGCTGTGACAGGGGCGATATTACCTGTTAAGTGGGCAGCTCTTGCTCCAAGTGGATACACTCGTGCTTCAACATCCATTCCAATAACGCCTGGAACTTGTCCAACTTTTTCACGGAGCTCCATATTGTCTTTCGGAATCGTTTTAATTGGCACAAAGCTATCAGGCTTCACCCAAGATTGTCCTAACGCCTTTTCAATCTGTTCGGTACTAACGCCTAAAATTTCGGACACTTGTTTAATGCTTTTCTCTTCCTGCCCCTTCATATCTTTAGGAACCAAACCAATTTGCCTTGCGGCTCCATTTTCCGCGAGGGCTATTCCGTTTCGATCTAAAATCGATCCGCGTTTTGGAGATGTCATCGGGACTGCAATTTTATCTCCCTCTCCAAGCTCCGGAAAAATAAAACTTGTATCCCAATTCAGCAACCATTCCGTTTTTTCCTCCTCTTCTTCCTTCACGAAATTCGCTTCATGGTTAAAAGCAATCTCCCCGGCTAGACTATCCATTTTTACGTCGAATGGGAACTGTACTTCAGTTACTTCCTTATCCGTTTCTTCTTCCGGTTTCTTAAATTGAACCTTTAAATTTTTGATCTCTAAGTCCCCAAATATTTTTTTGTAGCGGTCTACAAAGTCTTCTTTTGTAATATTCTCTTTTGAATCAGTCGATAAAAATTCATACATTTTATCGAACTTTTGCTCATTCCAAAGTTTCACATATTCAGCAAAACGATCTTCAGGTTTAGCTTCTTTTTCTTTATTACAAGCAACCAATAAGGAACTAAGTATTAAACTTAATGAAATCAAGACGAATTTTCTCATCCTCATACCTCCCCTTGTCGATTATTGTAACATTTAAAAGTCTTGAAAAAAAAACAACTCGTTTTTTCAAACCTCTATCGATATGTTAAAATGAAAAAAGTTAATGATTACATAAAGCAAGGAGAATACAAATGGAGAACATTCTTATTTTCGGTCATAAGAACCCTGATACTGATTCAATCTGTTCCGCCCTAGTGTACGCAGATATTAAATCGAAGCTTGGACAAAATGTTGAACCTGTTCGTTTAGGAGAGGTGAACGGTGAAACTAAGTTTGCACTGGATACCTTTAGTGTTGAGGCGCCGCGCCTTGTTCATACAGTTGCAAATGAAACGGACAAAGTTATTTTAGTTGACCATAATGAACGTCAACAAAGTGCCGAAGACATTGAAAAAGTACGTGTCGTAGAAGTAATCGACCATCATCGGATTGCTAATTTTGAAACGAGTGATCCACTCTATTTCCGTGCTGAACCTGTTGGATGCACTGCTACCATTTTGAAAAAAATCTATAAAGAAAATGGTTTGGAAATTGATAAAAAAATGGCCGGCCTTATGCTATCTGCCATTATTTCTGACTCCTTATTGTTTAAATCACCAACATGCACAGAAGAAGATGTGGTGGCTGCTCGCGAACTTGCTGAAATCGCTGGAGTTGATGCGGACAGCTATGGTCTTAATATGCTTAAAGCTGGGGCTGATGTTAGCAGTAAAACAGTTGAACAGCTATTATCTGTAGATGCGAAAGAATTTACAATGGGTAACGCAAAAGTGGAAATCGCTCAAGTAAATGCTGTTGGTGTTGAGGAAGTACTCGAGCGCAAAGCTGAAATTGAAGAAGCTCTTAATCGAGTGATTGAACAAAAAGGGTTGGATTTATTCTTATTTGTCGTAACAGATATTTTGACGAATGATTCTACAGCAATTGCTGTCGGCCAAGCGGCTAAAGCAGTTGAACAAGCATTTAATGTGACTCTAGACCACAATAAAGCGATATTAAAGGGAGTAGTTTCCCGCAAAAAGCAAATCGTTCCACCATTAACAGATGCGTTAAATAAATAAGGACTCCTTGCTAAAGACTACGTGAAGGCTTGAAATCAATAATTAAGTGAGAAGTCATGTAGTAAGAGAGTCGATGGGTGCTTAACGAATAAGGACAGCGAGATGCTGTCCTTTACTTTTATAGACAAACTGCATTATAATTTTTAGAATTCAACCAGATGCAGAAGGGGTATGTTTATTTTGAAAGTAGCTTATTTAGGACCAAAGGGGACTTTTTCAGAAGAAGCAGCGTTACGTTATTTTTCAACATCCGCCAGTGAAACGATTATGTATAGCACTATTTTTGATGTTCTTGAAGCGGTTGACGAAGGGGAAGTCGATAAGGGGATTGTTCCAATTGAAAATGCGATTGAAGGAACGATCACCATGACGACTGACGGTTTAGTTAATTATAATGTGTGGATTGAAGGAGAAGCCGTATTGCCTGTTAGGCTTCACTTGTTAACGGTAAAAGGGGCTAGATTAGAGGATATTAAAGAGATATGGTCGATTCCTCCAGCGCTTGCACAATGTAGGATTTTCACGAAGGAAATGAAGGCTCAGACAAAACACTTTAGCAGTACCTCAAGGGCAGCGGAGGCACTAGGTCAATCTGGGAGAATGGACGCGGGAGCAGTTGCGTCTGAATTGGCTGCAGAAATATTTGGTTTAGATATTGCAAAAAGAGATATTCACGATAACAATTGTAACTCTACGAGATTCCTTGTTTTATCAAAAACACCTAACGGAAACATTCATGAAACCGATAAATCGATGCTTTTGATTACACCTACAGAAGATCGTCCAGGCTTGCTTGCCATTATTTTAAATGTATTTTCTTCATTAAATATAAATCTTTCGTGGATTGAATCTCGCCCAACTAAGAAGAAGCTAGGTACTTACCGATTTTTCATCGAAGCCGCATTAGGGGTCCACGATGCTAATTTGAAAAAGGCTGTAACGATTCTTGAAGCATATGGACATGAAGTTAGGGTGCTAGGAAGTTATAAGACAACAAAATTATAATATCGAGGTGCTAACTTATGAAAATAGAAGTATGGTCCGATTTTGTTTGTCCATTTTGTTATATTGGCAAACGCCGGTTAGAGGAGGCGTTATCAAAGTTTCCGCATCGCGATAAGGTGGAAGTTGTGTTTCGCAGTTTTGAACTCGATCCTAATTCCCCTAAAGAGCAAAATAAAAACATCCACGAAGCACTTGCTGCCAAATATGGGGTAAGCGTAGAAGAAGCAAAACGAATGAATGAAGGAGTCGGAGAGCAGGCTAGAAGCGGAGGTCTTACATTTAATTTTGAAAAGATGGTTCCGACTAATACATTTGACGCTCACCGTTTAGCCCATTATGCCAAAACCGAAGGCAAGGATGCAGCGCTAACAGAAGTACTACTTAAAGCGTATTTTACTGATTCCAAGAAACTAAGTGACAAAGACACTTTAGCCGATCTTGCAGAAACAGTTGGCCTTGATCGGGAAAAGACAATGTCAGTATTAAATGATGACGATGCTTTTGCAGATGATGTCCGTTTTGACGAAAGCACAGCGCAGCAAATTGGTGTGCGGGGAGTTCCATTTTTCGTCTTTAATCAAAAATATGCCATATCTGGTGCTCAACCTTCCGAGTCGTTTTTAGGTGCGCTAGAAAAAGTTTGGCAAGATGAAAATAGTGCTCCGATTCTTCAAGATCTATCTGAAGATGCCAATGGAGCAAGCTGTGAAGATGGAAGTTGTGCGGTTCCAACAGATAAATAAAAATCCGATCTCTTAGGAGATCGGATTTTTCCTTCGGGTTCGCAATCCTTTTATTATTTTCATTATAAACTGCACAAGTACCTCAGCAAAAACGAGCCCCATTGCGATTGCGCTTGCGATGATGAAGGCTTTCATAGCGAGTGGAATGGCTTTTGAATAATCATTGCTGACTACATGGCGCATTGCGTCGTAAGCTGTACCACCTGGTACGAGAGGTATAATGCCAGCTACGATAAAAACAATAATTGGAGTTCTATAGCGCTTTGCCATAATATGACCGATAATGGCAACGATGAAAGCACCGCTAAATGCAGCTTGAACCACGTCTATCCCTGAATCAATCATCACGATATAGACAAACCATCCCGCCATTCCAGCTACACCACAATGAAATAACGCTTTCCGAGGAGCGTTAAAGATGATTCCGAAGCCGACGGCTGATATCATGGATAAAATTAAATGTGTTAAGAAATAAATCATGTCCTGACATCCTTTTACTTTAGTGTCCTGCTACAGCCGTTTGGGCTCGAGGTCATAAATCAGTGGCAAGTTAATAAGCGAACATTTTGCCTAAAACATATCCTATTGACAATCGCCTTCTGCTTTTCTTATAGCCATAATGAATATACAAATGCAACGCCAGCACCAATCGCCAATGCCGTTAAAAAAGCTTCTGCTCCTTTTGATAATCCGGATACAAAGTGTCCCGCCATAAGATCGCGTATAGCGTTTGTTATAAGTAAACCGGGAACTAGTGGCATAACCGATGCAATTACAATCAAATCAAGTTGCTTCCCCCAGCCATTATTTACTGCAAGCATCCCCAGTAATCCAATGACAAATGATGCCGAAAACTCAGAAAAAAACTTTACTTTGGCATGAAAGTGTATGACTAAAAAGGTTGAAAACCCTATTCCTCCTACAAATATAGCAGGTACATAATCAGCCCAAGTTCCTTTAAACATAATTAAAAAGCTACCGCTCGCAATGGCAGCTGCTACGATTTGAAGCCAAATAGGGAAAGCGAAATTTGCCTTTTCCAGGTCCTTAAGGGCTAGGAGAGCTTCGTTTGCATTCAATTTTCCTTCTGCGATACTCCTTGAGATATGATTGACTTTCGTAATTTTCTCCAAATCAGTCCCTCGTTCACTAATTCGTACAAATTGTGATGGATTTGAACCTTCTAAAGAAAATATAATTCCAGTCGGCGTCACAAAGCTTTGAGTTTCATTGAATCCGTATGACGCAGCCATTCTCATCATCGTATCCTCTACACGATACGTTTCAGCTCCACTTTTCATCAATATTTTACCTGCCAGAAGACAAGCATCGATTAAATGTTGTTCATTTAAATGATTGTTGTTCAATTTATCAACTCCAAAGATTTTGCCAGAGTGTCTCTAATTGTATCATTTTTTAAATTGGTTTTCTTAATACTACACCATCTATTTTTCCATTATAAATTTTATACGACTATGATTTTAAAAAAGGAACATAATTTAAAGGAAGGGCAACATGAAAAAAGATAGGAGGTTTATCATGTATGATGATTTTGAAGTAAAGCCAATGTTTGAAGGGCAATTTCATGAACGTCCTCAATTTAAGGTAACTATTCAAGGAAATGATTATCAAGGAATTAGGCACGATGGTGAAATAAAATGGTTTCATCCTCATCCCCATAAAGTTTTTGAAGATCAACACGTAGAAGCAATAGAATCACAAGTGCATGAACAATTGGATAACATGGTGGAATGACATAAAAGGCATCCGACAAAAAATGATCGGATGCCTTTTATTTATTACTCGGAGGCTCGCAGGATTCCGGATCAAGACATTGCGAAGTACATGGATGTACTAGTGCAGGCAAAGTGACAGAAAGTCGTTGCCTGAGTCTGGAGCAGGACGTTGCACTCTTCACAATCCAGGTAAAACTTTTCTTGCTCCCAAAATAATCCAAGTGCTAAGTACGAATGGCATGGTTAATGCTGGCAGGCCGTATGGTAATAGCCAAGTACTTACACTCGCTGTAAGAAGCACTGTTAAAACAGCGGCTAAAATACCTGAAAAAAGTAGCTCGCCAAATGGTTTATGATTAGTATAAAATGCCCCCACTGCTAAAGAGGCTAAAATGGCATTGTAACCATAGAGACCTGAATATATTAACGAATGTTCTCCTCCAAGCCAGAACGAGACAAGTAAAGCAACTGTATTGCCTATTATTGTAAACAGGCCAAATTTCCACCCAGCTAAAAAAACAGCTATAAAAAGTAAAATACCCGAAAAAGGATTATCGAGAAAAAAGATTTGCTCGATGCCGCCAACTGCACCCTCAACCCAGTTTATTTCCCCTGCAGTATTTAATTCCCAACTTGATAAATTTTGAGGAACTAATGCTTTAGATAAATCAAAAGTTTTTAATCTATATGTAACGAGCAACATAAACCAGGTCAGAACAACAAAGGGAGCGGTTAGTACAGGGAGTTCCTTATTTTTCATAAAGTGCATCATAGTGGCTGTTAGAATCGCTGCAACAGCTGCTCCAAAAAGAGCAATAATCCAATGGTAGGGCCCGCTCATATATAACATTAAAGCTATCCCAGTCAGTACGGAGTTGTAACCGAAAAGACCTTGTTTTACTTTAGCTTCATCCGCTCTTCCCAACTTGCCTACAAAAGTTCCTAATATAGATGATAATAGTGTGATAATACCTAACACAATAGATGCACATGATATGGCTATCAATATAATGATCCCAGTTAAAACATTTTCTATTAAGATTACTTGTGAAATACCTTTCATGGAAGCGATAAGGAATTGAACGATATTTCCTTCTGTCCATGAATTCCGATGATTCTTTGGCATAATAACGTCCCTTTCCCTCTCGTCTTCTCTCTTTATTTAAATTTCCCATTAGATGTTGTTTAATCCCTATAAAAATAGAATGCATTTTTATGATTAATTTTTTAAAAAGAGTAATTTTCATTTTTATGTAAATAATAATTGAAGTCGTTTGGTAAATGTTACATGAACAGGGAGGTTTTACAATGCTTTTATCACCAAGAGAAATTGACAAGCTCATGATTGTCGTAGCTGCCGATTTGGCCAGAAGGAGGAAAGAGCGTGGTTTAAAATTAAATTATCCTGAAGCAGTGGCATTAATTACACATGAGGTACTGGAAGGTGCAAGAGACGGTAAAACCGTTGCTGAGTTAATGGAATATGGGGGGACAATCCTATCGAGTGAGGATGTTATGGAAGGTATCCCGGACATAATTGATGATATTCAAGTGGAAGCAACGTTTCCAGACGGTACAAAGCTTGTGACTGTACATAATCCGATACGATAATGATTCAGGAGGCATAAAACATGCAACCAGGACAATTATTTTTAAAAGAAGAAGACATTTTTATCAATAAAGGCAAAGAGGTATTTAAAGTCTCTGTAAAGAATACTGGGGACCGACCTGTTCAGATAGGTTCTCATTTTCATTTTTATGAAGTAAATGAGGCCCTTCAATTTAATAGGGAAGAAACTCTAGGAAAACGTTTAAACGTTCCCGCTGGAGCTGCAGTAAGATTTGAACCCGGTGATGAAAAAGAAGTGGAATTAATTCGTTATGGTGGAGAACAAAAGGTTTATGGATTTAACAACAAAGTAGATGGGTCTGTAGAAAGAGGTGGCATTAAATGAGTGAAATGTCTAGAAAGCAATATGCTCAAATGTATGGCCCTACTACAGGTGATTCCATTCGTTTAGCAGATACAGATCTATTCATCCAAGTTGAGAAGGATTATACAACCTATGGGGAAGAGGTCGTATTCGGAGGCGGTAAGGTCATTCGTGATGGTATGGGGCAAAACCCTTTGGTTACAAGGGGGGACGACATCCCAGATGTAGTCATTACGAATGCTGTTATCCTCGACTATACCGGGATTGTTAAAGCGGATATTGCCATTCGAGATGGAAAGATATTTAAGATTGGAAAAGCGGGTAATCCACTCGTAATGGACAATGTGGATATTGTAATTGGCGCATCTACAGAAATCATCGCTGGAGAAGGAATGATTGTAACTGCAGGTGGAATCGACACACATGTCCACTTTATTAATCCCACCCAAATCGAAACGGCTCCTGCAGCAGGGCTTACAACGTTAATTGGTGGCGGAACAGGTCCAGCTGCAGGATCAAAGGCAACAACGGTTACTCCTGGTGAATGGAATATTCACAGAATGCTCGAAGCATCTGAAGCTCTACCCATTAATGTTGGTTTTACAGGAAAGGGACAAGCCGCAACGGAAGAGCCGCTAGCTGAGCAAATCAGGGCAGGTGCTATAGGGTTAAAAGTCCATGAAGATTGGGGAGCTACACCGTCAGCACTTGACCACGCATTAAGGGTAGCTGACAAATATGACGTTCAGGTAGCACTTCATGCAGACACTTTGAACGAAAGTGGATTCATGGAAAATACAATGGCTGCGCTTAAAGACCGAGTCATTCATATGTATCATACCGAAGGTGCAGGGGGAGGACATGCTCCTGACTTAATTAAATCAGCTAGTTATATGAATGTCTTGCCGTCTTCGACCAATCCAACGATGCCATACACGATTAATACAGTGGATGAGCATTTGGATATGTTAATGGTTTGTCACCATTTGAACCCTTCCATTCCAGAGGATTTGGCCTTTGCAGATTCACGTATCAGACGAGAAACGATTGCCGCAGAAGATATACTTCAAGATATGGGTGTGTTTAGTATGGTTAGTTCTGATGCACAGGCAATGGGGCGAATTGGCGAAGTGATTCTGCGCACATGGCAAGTGGCTGATAAAATGAAAAAACAAAGAGGGACGCTGGAAGGAGATAGCAAGCTTTCTGATAATAATCGTGCAAAGCGCTATGTGGCGAAATATACAATTAATCCTGCGATTACTCATGGTATCTCCGAGTATGTCGGATCTGTAGAGGTAGGGAAAATTGCCGATCTTGTCATTTGGAACCCTGCGTTTTTCGGAGTTAAGCCTGAAATGGTATTAAAGAACGGATTTGTTGTTGAAAGCTTAATGGGAGACGCGAACGCTTCAATTCCTACTCCTCAACCAGTGATTTATCGGCCAATGTATGCTCAACTTGGGAAGGCATTGTCCAACAGCTCAATTACGTTTATTTCTCAAGTGGCTTTTGATAATAACGTTCCAGAAAAACTTGGTTTGAAAAAGATGGCTCTTCCTGTTCGGGGGATTCGAAAATTAACAAAAAAGGATATGAAACTTAATTCTGAAACACCTGATATAACGGTTGATCCACAAACATATGAAGTAAAAGTAAATGGAGAATTAATTTATTGTGATCCTGTAGATATCGTTCCGATGGGTCAAAGATATTTCCTTTTCTGAGGTGAACATATTGATAGTCGAACAAATCCTTACAAATATTGAAGATATGGAAAGAGCAGAAATTGAGAGGCGACATATAGAAAAGGTCTACCTAGAAAGTGCGAATTTAGTAAAGCGGATTCAAAGAGTAAAAACAGATCACGGGAAAGAGATTGGCATCAGATTAAAGAATCCACGGGACCTCATTGCTGGTGATGTTCTTTATATGGATGATAAAAATTTAATAATGGTTGACGTACTGTCAGATGATCTGCTTGTTATCAGTCCTAGAAATATGTACGAGATGGGAAATATTGCTCACCAATTAGGGAATCGGCATCTTCCGGCACAATTCGAAGATGATGTTATGCTCGTGCAATATGATTATCTTATTGAAGAATTACTTCAAGAGCTAAACATTCCTTTTAAGCGAGAAGAAAGAAAGGTAAGGCAGGCATTTCGCCATATAGGGCATAGCCATGGATGAAAATCTTCTCTCCTTATTTCAATTATGTGATTCAAATTTTCCGACCGGTGCATTTAGTCATTCATTTGGTCTTGAAACGTATATTCAGAATGATTATGTGAAGGATGAAAAGTCATTTCTAACATGGCTGGATGTGTACTTAAACGAGCAGCTCATCTATTGTGATGGGTTGGCTTGTAAATTAGTATATGAGGCCCTTCAAAAGGGAGATACAGAACAGGTTTGGAGAATGGATCGCTTAATAACTGTGCAAAATTTACCCCGGGAATCAAGGGAAGGAACACAAAGGATTGGGGATCGAATGTTAAAACTTGTCAAAGATTTATATCATATTCCGATTTTATTAGAATATGGAGAGCGTATCTCAAGGAAGCAATCTTTTGGGCACCCGTCCATCGTATTTACTGCCGCAGGGCATCATTTAGGAATTCCGCCTAAAACAACTACTTTGTTTTATTTATATTCTACTATTTTAACTCTAGTTCAAAATGCAGTGAGGGCAATACCGTTGGGACAAACATCAGGTCAGAAGATTATCAAGCAGTTTCATCAATTTTTAGTAGATGCTACTGAAAAAATTTCTATTTTGACAGAGGATGATTTTGGCATCGTTTCTCCTGGTCTTGAATTATCGCAAATGAATCATGAAAGAGTAAATGTCCGTATTTTTATGTCTTAAAGAGGATGGTCAAAAAGTCCGGTAAAAATGACACTTCGAATTTCTGCGTTGGCTTGTTTCTCTGCTCCTTGGAAAAGAAAACCACTTTTCCTGCGTGCGATGTGGATTCAGGGAAGCATTCCTTCTGCTCATGTAACTGGATAGGATTTTTTGCTAAAATCGCCTACATCCTGTCGGCAACGCAGAAATCAGCGCTTTTAGCCGACTTGGTCCTTTTTATCCTACTTTTTGAACACTCACTTAAAATTGTTTGAAGGAAGTGTTTGCATGGAACCGATTAAAATTGGAGTAGGGGGACCTGTTGGAGCGGGTAAAACAATGCTAGTAGAAAAGTTGACTCGCCATATGCAAGATGATATTAGCATGGCGGTTGTCACAAATGATATTTACACGAAGGAAGACGCCAAGTTTTTAATGCAAAATGGAGTACTTGATGATGATCGAATTATTGGAGTGGAAACGGGAGGATGCCCGCATACCGCTATTCGTGAAGATGCGTCTATGAATTTTGCTGCTATTGATGAATTAAAAGAACGGCACCCTGACGTTGAGCTCATTTTTGTTGAAAGCGGCGGTGATAATTTAGCAGCTACATTCAGTCCAGAGCTCGTTGATTTCTCCATTTATATTATTGATGTTGCCCAAGGTGAAAAAATTCCACGCAAAGGTGGACAAGGGATGATTAAATCAGATCTTTTTATCATAAATAAAACCGATCTGGCTCCTTATGTTGGTGCTAGTCTCGAAGTCATGGAGTCAGATACAAAGGTGTTTCGTGGAGATAAACCGTTTGTGTTTACAAACTTAAAAGAAAATAAGGGTTTGGATGAAGTCATTAATTGGATTAAGCAGCATGCATTACTAAAAGGATTAGATTAAAATGGAAGACTGGACAGGAATTTTAAAGCTGGATGTAGAAGATAAGAAGGGAAAAACAGTTGCCAAGAATGTGTATTTCCAAGGTGCCTTTAAAGTGATGAGGCCGGTTTATCATGACAACTCTGGACAAGTTTGCTATTATTTGTTGAATCCTGGTGGGGGCTACTTGGATGGGGATCGCTATCGCATGCAAATATCGTTGGAAAAAGACGCGAAACTTACGATAACAACACAGTCAGCTACAAAAATATACAAAACTCCTCAAAAATGCGCATATCAAGAATCGGAGTTTTTATTAAAAGAGGGAAGCTATCTAGAATACATCCCCGATCCGCTTATTGCGTATCGGCATGCTCGCTATAAGCAAAAAAATGTATTTCGATTAGAAAAAGGAGCTACACTTTTTTACTCTGATATCATTACTCCTGGATGGTCTCCAGAAGGTGAATCTTTTAGTTATGATTTGCTTCAATTAATAAATGAAATATACGTTGATAATGAATTAGTGGTATATGATCATATAAAGTTGCATCCAAAGAATCAAAAAATGAATGCACTTGGGTTAATGGAAGGTTTCTCTCACTTAGGTTCGATGATTGTAATAGGGGAGGATACGAGCCATGATTTTCTGGATACGTTATTTCGAGATATCCATACAGATAGAAATGACATGATGATAGGGATGTCTCTTCTACCAGTTTCAGGTTTCACTGTTCGTGTACTTGCTAATTCAACCCAAACAATCGAAGGAATATTCGCTGATTATCATCATATCATTAGTGAAGAGTGGTTTAAGAAAAAGCCTAGCTTTTTAAGAAAATACTAATGTTTTATGACCCGGCAATAAGGTATGTTGGCGGGTTTTAAAACATGGGAGAGCTAAAAAGAGGGAGGAGAAAAGGTTGGAGGTTACTTTACTATCAGTATTAACACTAGGTTTTATTCTGGGGATTAAGCATGCAATTGAACCGGATCATGTAATTGCAGTCTCTACCATTGCGAGCAGGAGCAAAAAGTTATGGCATGCTTCTTTAGCCGGCGTTTTTTGGGGAATAGGGCATACAGCTACTCTTTTTATTATCGGTTTGACTTTAATATTAATGAAAAACGGGATATCAGATAAATGGTCATTGACGCTGGAGTTTTTTGTTGGGATTATGCTTGTGTATTTAGGAATCGTTAGCATGTTATCTGTTAGAAGACAAAAAGAAGATATGCATAACCATCATACTGATCATAAAGACGAGAAAAAGAAGCCTGGATACTATAAATCTCTTATTATAGGTTTAATCCATGGACTTGCGGGCAGCGCTGCTATGGTTTTGCTTACGATGAGTACAGTCCATACGGTTTGGCACGGGGTCATGTTTATATTAATCTTTGGATTAGGAACAATTATAGGTATGCTATTCTTTACCACTCTTATTGGGATTCCATTTATTTTAAGCGTAAAGCGTTTTTCATTGAGTCGCTCTCTTATTTTATTAACAGGTGGAATTAGTGCGTTGTTCGGACTTTATTACATGTATAATTTAGGCTTTAATGAAGGCTTATTTGCATTATGGATTTAATTAAATTTACAAAACAAGAGGTCCTTCACGAGTTGAAGGGCCTCTTGTTAATTCGTATTCTCACAAACTTGCAGGTTTTCGTACGTCAGGAATTTTTATTTTTAACGTAAATTGATCCCCGATAACAGAAAAATCAAGGGTACCTTTATTTGCTTTGACGATACGCATGATTTCTTGGGTACCGATACCTTCATGATTCCCAGTTTTGGTCGAAATAGATTTACTTGTGTAAATTCGCTCAATTATATGGTCATCAAGAGGCAATGTGTCATTTTTACAAATAATGACCCATACTCCGCTTTGTTTCCTGCAAGAAAAAAGAATTTTTCCTTGTTTGTTTGATGAAATGCTAAAATCATGAGCGGAATCTATACTGTTTTCCAATATATTTCCAATAAACGATATTAGCTCATACTCTGACAGAGGCAAACCGGAAATTGCGTGTTGGATATGATATTCCAAACTTACTCCTTTTTCACGAGCCTGTTCATTATACGCATAAAGAGCACCTGCTACAACGTTTGATTCACCTCGTAAAATGCCATCGATTTGCGTATAACGGGTATGTAGTTCAGATATATGCTTTTCAGAACGAGCGTGTAAAAGTGCGGATGTATGTTTCTGTAAGTCGTGACGTTGTTTTCGCAGCTCATATAATAATTCCATTTGTTGTTCGTAGTTCGCGGAAATCACCGCAAGTTTTTCCTGTTCTTTATGTAAAGATATGCGCATGAAAAAAAGAGCTACAAGCGGGAGAATAATCCCAATGGTTATGTAAGACGTATTCGTTAAAAAGGCAGCTAACAACCAAAAGAGCTGCATTACGATGGTCACCCTTTTCCACAAAGAAGGAAGGGGCTCTTTTTTATAAAAATAAAATTGCGCAATGGAAACGACCACTAACAGAAAAGTGACAAAATAACCTTTTAGCCAAATCGTCCATATAATCGCTAATATTAAGGGAACCAACTGCATCTTTTCACCTCAAAAATAATACTTTTGCAAATAGTCCATTTTTTCTTTTGTCAGCATGGCAATGTGCTTTGTACCTTCAAACGTCACGCTGTAAGATTTTTTTGTATAAATAGAAAAACTTTTTACGAAATGCAGATTAATAATGAAAGAGCGATGTGAGCGAATGAAGTTATTTTCACGAAGACTTCCTTCCAGCTCATTCATTGTCATATACGTTTCATGAGATGAATTCGTTGTATAAATTGTTGTGGAACGCCCTGTTCGTTCTGCAAAAATGATATCTTTTTTAGGGATCATTTCGATATGACCTTTTTGCTTCAGAATTAAGCGCCCTGTAAGATTCCCCGCATGCTGTTTTTCACGATATTTTGCTAAAGCTTGCAAAAGTCTTTCTTTTTTATAAGGTTTTAAAATATAATCATGAACATTTAATTCAAAGGCATGCACGGCATAGCCGCTTTTAGCCGTTACAAAGATAACGGTAATCAAAAGGCCATGTGTTTGGATAAAATCAGCTAGTTCATAACCTGAAATCCCCGGCATTTCAATATCGGCTATTAATAAATCAATCTTGTTTTTTTGAATTTCAGCGTAAGCTTCCTCAGGATTTGTCGTGGCAAAAATGAGCTCGACATCCTCTTCTTCTTGTAAAATATATTTCAATTTATCTAAGTCTATTATTCTGTCATCCACGATGCCCACTCTCATGGCAAAAACCCCTTTAAAACATGCTAACTACCATTATAAAACATTTTTCAAAAGTTATAGAAAATATTATTTTTTTAATGCCTACATTTTTTGGATGTATGTTGTCTCTGTCTAGCTCCGGCGCCTATCGACTAGCAAACTTCTTGTCCTTTTCCCTACGATAAGTCAACATCGATTCGTCCTTTTGGACTCATCGTGTTTCCTTTATCTCAGTCAAAGGCCCAATAAGGTACGTCGACTAAAACCGCCACTTCCTGTGGCTACGTCGACGGACCCACATCCTGTGGGCCTGTACGTCGATGGGCAAGGCTCCTGCGCTTTTCTAACATCCTGTTCATAAAGATTTCAACCCCTTTCGCGACATGTAAAGCCCTCTTTGCGACATAATGGCAGACCGAAAAATCTTTCTGCCTTACAATACAGTTAGACATTAAAACGAAGGAGAGGAACGGCATGATCGTCGTTGATCAAGTAACGAAACAATTTAAAGATAAAAAACAAGTAGTGAAAGCAATTGATTATTTATCACTAACAGTTAAAAAAGGGCATGTTGTTGGGCTGATTGGTGAGAATGGAGCAGGAAAAACAACATTGCTTCGTATGCTTTGTACGCTCATTGAGCCTGACGAAGGAAACATCACATTAGACGGAGAAAATATTTTTGAAAACAAAGAGAAGGTAAGGTCTAGGCTCGGAGTTTTGTTTGGCTCGGAAACAGGACTTTATAACAGATTGACGGCCCGTGAGAATTTAGAGTATTTCGGAACTCTATACGGGATGTCTTCTCATGATATAAAAAACCAAATTGAGATGTTGGCGAAACGATTTGGCATGCGTAAATATTTGGACCGGAAAGTAGAAGGATTTTCAAAAGGGATGAGGCAAAAGGTTGCGATTGCACGGACACTTATCCATAATCCTGATATCGTTCTTTTCGATGAGCCGACAACAGGTCTTGATATTACATCCTCTAATATATTTCGTGAATTTATATATCAATACAAAAGCGAAGGGAAAACGATAGTTTTCTCAACTCATATTATGGACGAAATTGCTCAGCTGTGCGAGGACGTCATCATGATGCATAAAGGACAAATCGTTTACGAAGGAAGTCTTGAAGATTTATATGCACAGGAAAACAACAGGGACTTAAATTATTTATTTACATCAAAAGTAGTAAGAGGTGATTTATATGTTTAAAACAATTTTTCTTAAAGAAATGAAAGATGTATTACGAGATAAGCGCAGCATTACGTTGCTGATTATTTTCCCTTTACTCATGATGGCAGGACTTACATTTTTTTATGATAAAATTTTAACAACTAATGTAGAAGAAGATTTTACAGTGGCGGTAGATGAAGGGGTAGACTCTGAACTGATTATACAGTTAGAGAAGTATATGCCTACTTTAACAATAGAAAAATTTCAAGATGTGCAAAATGCAGTTGAAGAAAAAAAGGTTCAGATTGGAATAAAGCTAGATGAAGGTTGGAAACAAAAGCTAGAAAACGAGGAAGCGATTCCGGTCAATATTATTTTTGATCCAGGTAGTCAAGATTCATCTAATGCTTCCAATATTGTCATGGCTGGATTTAACCAATGGCAGCAAGAAACCGTTCATTTGCGGCTAGCAGGTCAAAATATTGATAGCAGCGTTTTAGAAGTCTTCCAACTTGAAACAAAAACAACAAAAGATGAAGATAATGCATTAGCATCTTTTATGCTGGCAATCTTGATCCCACTTCTTATCCCAATGGCGATTGCTAATGGTTCCTACCCATCTGCAACAGAGCTATTTGCAGGTGAAAAGGAAAAGAAAACGATTGAAGCATTGCTCATCACTCCTATTAAGCCAATCAAAATATTATTGGCAAAATGGATGACTATTTCCTTGCTCGGAATATTTACTGGGGTATTATGTATTGCTTTACTAAGTATATTTGTCAATTTTACTGCTGAACTCAAAAAAGGGCTGGCGGTTATCGCGAATCCTGTTCCATTTGTCCTTATGAGTATTGTTTTGATCGTCTTATTCGCCATTTTCTTTGCCGAAATTGAAATGATCTTAAGCATGATGGCGAATTCGGTTAAAGAAGCAGGTTATTATATGACACCTGTGATAGGGATGATTACTCTTCCGATGCTGTTCATGTTTTTTGCTGGTGAAACACTTAGCCTTCCATTGTATGCTGCTCCAATCATGAATTTATTCTTATTCGTCCGCGATGCGTTCAGCGGGCAGTTGACAGTAGGTGCATTTGGGCTAGCAGCAGGAAGCTACGCTTTGCTGATTATCATCTTATTCCCTATTTCAGCCAAACTTTTTAGCAACCATCGTTTAATGTTAGGAAAATAATGATTGACATGACAGAAAATTTTTACTATCATCATAATCAATCAATTAAACATTTTTAGGCAATGAAGAAGAATAGTAACTTGGATGACTCTTTAGAGAGCCGATGGTTGGTGCAAATCGGTGTGATTCATGCAAGTGAATGGGCTTCCGAGCTTCCAAACCGAACCTTGGATAATTTAGGTGTAGGCTTTGGCGAAAATCCCGTCGATACAAGGGAGCACGCATAAATGCATTTGGGCATTGTGCGGAAGAGAGCTGATTTTTGGCTGAATAAAGGTGGCACCACGGTCCTTCGTCCGTCCTTTGGATGAGGGGCCTTTTTGTGTTTTAGTAAAAAATATATCAAAAGCGTTGATCAAGAGTAGTATGTGTAAGTAATTCGTTGCAGAGAGCCGGTGTTGGTGTGAATCCGGTACGAAAGCCTATACAGAATGGACTTGAGAGTGATTTCCTGAAATAAAGTAGGGGAATTCGGTTTTCCGCCGTTATATGGATAGGGCATCGGAAGTGATTTCCCGTGCCTGAAAGAGATGGGGATTTTTTGAAAAGGTCTTCAATACGAGGTGGCACCGCGGTTATATCGCCCTCAGATGAACACTATATTGTGTTCATCTGAGGGCTTTTTGTATTTCGAAAAAATTTGGAAGGGGAAAAGAAAATGCAAACAAAACAAGCGAATTTTAAAATGAGAAAATTGAATGGGGATGTTCTTACTCCGATTAATATTTTCTTGCGATTGGAAGGAACGAAAAAGTTTTTATTAGAAAGTTCGCTAAAGCATAGTGAACAAGGACGATATTCATTTATTGGTGTTAATCCTGTTATGGAAATTATCGGAGAAGGGAATAAGGCATCGATTATTTCATCTACAGGAGTCGAGGAACAAATAGGAGTGCCTCTTGATATCATCCAGGCTTCACTTCCTAGACTTGATTTAGAACTTCCTTTTCCTTTTTACGGTGGAGCGGTGGGGTATGTAGGGTATGATGCGATTCGTCAGTATGTGGATATTGGAGAAGAGCTGAAAGATGAAATCAATATGCCGGATATTCATTTTATGGTATATGAAGATGCAATCGTGTATGACCATTTAGCCCAATCAATCTATGTACTTGCAATTGATCTGCATGGAAATCGAACAGAGGAAGAGTTAGAAAAGCGCATGAATGAATTGGAGAAGCAAATATCACGAAAGGAACAAGATGAGACATTAACCGATTGTAAAATTGAATTCACACCTCAATTGGAAAAAGAGGAATTCATACGTAAGGTAGAGGCAGCACAGGAATTTATTAAAAAAGGTGAAATAGAGCAAGTCGTTTTGTCGCAAAGAATGATCGGAAAGGTTGGGGCAGATCCTTTTCACTTTTATCGGGTATTAAGAAACTCTAATCCTTCACCTTATATGTTTTACGTTGATTTTGATGAATACGTTGTTTTAGGAGCGTCTCCAGAAAGCTTTATTAAAACAAGTGGACGAATTGTTTCAACAAATCCAATTGCCGGGACGAGGAGGCGCGGAGAAACACAAGATGAAGACCTCGCGCTTGAAGCAGAACTTTTAGCGGATGAAAAGGAATTATCTGAACATCGGATGCTTGTAGATTTGGGTTGTGAGGATCTTGGCAATATATGTTTAGATGATACAGTAAATATTAAGCGACATATGAAAATTGAGCGTTACCGTCATGTCATGCACATCGTTTCCGAATTGGAAGGGACGCTGGCAGAAGGGAAAACGGGTATTGACGCACTCATCTCCTGTCTTCCTGCCGGCACTGTGTCTGGAGCTCCGAAACCTCGTGCGATGCAAATCATCAATGACCTTGAGGAAGTAAAACGTGGTGTCTATGCTGGTGCCATTGGTTATATTAATGCAAATGGCGATGTCGATTTTGCCATTGCCATCCGTTCTCTCGTCATAAAAGACCAACATGCCTATTTGCAAGCTGGCGCTGGGATTGTGGCCGATTCCATTCCTAAAAATGAATATAAGGAGACGATCAACAAAGCGAGAGCACTATTAAGTCCGAAGCCTTATTAAGTGAGATGTTAAAATAGAAAGAACCATCACCCAAGTTTAAATGGATGATGGTTCTTTCTTCCGATTACCGAGTACCTCGCATATACGACTGAATTTTCGGAGACATCGCAAACAAAATTAGTCCAAGTAAAATTGATATACCACCAATGACACCGAAATAGATAATTTCGGTCTCGGGTTTATACAATTTCACAAGCTGTGCATTAATCGCCTGTGCTGAAGCATTTGATAAAAACCAAAGGCTCATCGTCTGTGCTGAGAAAGCTGCTGGTGCCAATCTTGTAGTGGCGGAAAGTCCAACAGGTGATAAACAAAGTTCACCAAGCACGACGATAAAGAAGCTTAGAACTAGCCAAATGGGACTTACAAGCGTGTCTACTCCGTTTATATAAGCAGGAAAGATCATGACGATAAAAGAAAGACCCGCAAAAACAAGTCCCCATGCAAATTTTGCTGGAGTCGACGGTTGGCGTTTACCGAGTCTTATCCATAGCCAAGCAAAAATTGGTGCGAAAATGACGATAAAGATTGGGTTTAATGATTGGAACCAAGAGGACTCTAATTTTAATCCTGCAAATTGCAATTGTGTTCGTTGGTCGGCATACTGTGCAAGTATAATGGCCCCTTGTTCTTCAATTGCCCAAAACATAATCGATGCAATGAATAACGGGATATAAGCTGTTAAATTGGATCGTTCGTCAGGAGTTGTCTTTTTACTTCGAAACATAACAATAAAATAAGCTGCAGGAATTACTATCCCAAAAATACTAACGAGCATGGTGAAGCGATCAATCGTTAAAATGCCATTGGAAATCGTCAAAGCAGCAAGTAAGATAACGATAATAGCGACAATAATAAAACCTAAATAAACTCTTTTCTTTTCATCTGGAGAGAGCGGGTTTGGAACATGGGACCCTGCAAGTCCCAAATTATTTTTCCTTGTTGCTAAAAATATTACTAATCCTAAGAGCATCCCAATTGCAGCTACCCCAAAACCAAGATGAAAATTGTATTTTTGTCCAAGCGTACCTACGATAAAAGGAGCGATAAAGGCACCTAAATTAATTCCCATATAAAAAATACTGAAACCAGCATCGCGACGGTTATCGTCTTCACTGTATAAATCACCGACGACGCTTGAAACATTTGGCTTCAAAAGACCTGTACCGATAACAATTAGTCCCATAGATAAAAATAAAGCGACGATTCCACCTGGAAAGGACAGGGCGATATGGCCAAACATAATTAAAATTCCACCAAAGAAAACAGTTTTTTTCGTCCCGAGTACCCGATCCGCTATCCAGCCCCCAATGATTCCAGACATATAAACGAGAGACCCGTATATAGCCATGACGGAAGCTGCCGTCGTTTTGTCCAAACCAAGTCCGCCTTCAGAAACAGCGTAGTACATATAATAAATTAGAATGGCCCTCATGCCGTAATAAGAAAAACGTTCCCAAAACTCAGTGAAAAATAAAGTGAACAAACCTTTCGGATGCCCGAAAAAACCTTTCTGAGGGACACTTTTTACGATTTCCTCTTTCAGTTTATAATCCATATTTTTTCCCCTTCTACATATTTAGTTATTCTTTTCCTAACTGCAGATCCAGCGCTTTTACACTTAGCCTCTATTCCTTTTCCCTGCGAATAGTAAGCATAAACTCGTTCGTTTCCTATATCTCCCTCAAAGGATGAAATAGGAACATCACTTAAACAGTGACTTCTATTATTAACTGCACACAATCTATGGCCCATATGTTATTTGAGCAAGGACATTCCCTGTTCTTAGTCTTTACAGTTTTTTCTTAAAGATTCTCTCAAAAATTGAATATTGTTATATTTATCTGTCCAATATGAAAGTAGTATGAAAATTTTTTCCAATAACTAATTGACATGACAAATTCTCTCATGCTACCATATGAGCATTCAAACCAATCAAAATGAAGGAAGGGAGGCTGATCATGATGAAAAAGTTAATTGTAAACATTCTACAACTGAATATGGACTCAGCCTGCCGTTTAATTGGATAATTTTTCGGATTGTTTAGATAAAAGACGCGGGCTATAGGATACCCGTGTCTTTTTTATGTGAGCATAGCTGCGCATATTTACAGGCGCACTATGCTTTTTTCTTTTCTAGCTCCAGCGCCTATCGACTAGCAAACTTCTTGTCCTCTTCCCTACGATAAGTCAAAGGCCCTGAAGTTTGTACGTCAATAAACAGGCGCTTGCGCTTTTGTTCTTTATTTGGAAACCAGTGTTTTCACACTGTTAATATAAAAAACATTCGGGAGGAAAAACAAATGACATTTTTTATTTTATTGATGAAAACTGTGGAGCTGGAGAGTGGGTAGCTGTCACATGGATGGTCGGCAAAAAAGGAGGTTTAAGTAATGTTTAGTGTATTAAAAAAATTAGGTTGGTTTTTTAAACAACATTGGAAGCGTTATACGATTGCCCTTGTTTTATTGGGCTTTGCTAATATTTTTGAAGTGATTCCGCCAATGATCCTAGGATCTGCAATCGACAATATCTTTCTCGGAACATTAACCTTCAATACATTATTAATGTACGTGGCGATATTGGGCGGTGGAGCAATAGTAAATTATTGGATTACGTACGTTTGGCAGTATCAATTATTTGGTGGCGCTTTTATTGTAGAAAAAATGTTGCGCTCTAGATTCATGAATCATTTATTAAAGATGACCCCTACTTTTTTTGAAAAGAATCGAACAGGTGATTTAATGGCTAGAGGTACAAATGATTTACGGGCGATATCCTTAACTGCAGGTTTTGGAATTTTGACATTATTTGATTCCACGATGTATATGTTCACAATTTTATTAACTATGGGATTCCTCGTTTCTTGGAAGCTTACATTTGCGGCGATATTACCGTTGCCTATTCTTGCATGGATTATCACAGTCCTTGGAGATAAGATCCATACACGATTTACGGCTGCGCAAGATGCATTTGGTGACATGAATGATCGGGTCCTTGAATCTGTTTCAGGAGTAAGGGTTACTCGGGCATACGTCCAAGAAAAAGCGAGTGAAAATGATTTTCAAAAGATGACGGAAGATGTGTACCAAAAAAATATTAGTGTTGAAAGAATTGATGCCCTATTTAATCCAGCAACAAAAGTGATTACGGGAATCAGCTACATCATCGGACTTTCTTACGGAACATATCTTGTCTTTCATCAAGAAATCTCATTGGGACATCTAGTTGCCTTCAATGTTTACTTAGGTATGCTTACATGGCCAATGTTTGCGATTGGTGAATTAATCAATATCATGCAGCGGGGGAATGCATCGCTTGACCGGGTTCAAGAAACGTTGAACTACGAAGAAGATGTAAAAGATCCTGTCGCTCCAAAATTAATAGAACAACCAGAAAACATTTTATTATCAGATGTTACATTCCGCTATCCGTCTTCAAAAACAAATAACTTGGCTAATTTAAATGTCCACATAAAACGTGGGGAGACGATTGGCGTTGTGGGAAAAACCGGAAGTGGAAAGACAACATTTATAAAGCAGTTTTTAAGGGAGTATCCGTTAGGTGAAGGAGATATTTATATTTCCGATATAAATATGAAAGAACAGTCTAAAGAACAGATTCGCCGTTGGGTTGGCTATGTTCCACAAGATCATGTCTTGTTTTCTAGAAGTGTAAGAGAAAACATCCTTTTCGGAGATGACCAAGCAACAGAGGCAGATCTTAAAAAAGCAATTTATCTTGCTTATTTTGAAAAGGATTTAAAAATGTTGCCAGAAGGATTGGAAACACTTGTAGGAGAAAAAGGGGTAGCCCTTTCTGGGGGACAAAAGCAACGAATTTCAATTGCTCGAGCCCTTATTAAAAATCCAGAGCTTTTAATCTTAGATGATTCTTTATCTGCAGTAGACGGCAAGACAGAGTCTAGGATTATCCGGAATATCCGTGAGGAGCGTAACGGAAAAACTACGATTATTACAACACACCGTTTATCTGCAATTGAACATGCTGACTGGATTATTGTGTTTGACGACGGAAAAATTGTCGAAGAAGGAACCCATCAAGATTTGCTGCAAGCGGATGGATGGTATAAAAAACAATATGATAGACAACAAGTGGAAGACTCGCTTCTTGAGGAGGTGAATGCATAATGACCGGAAAAAGGTTATATAAATATGCATTATTTTTTAAAGGTCTCATTATTGCTGCACTGGCGATGCTGACTGTTTCAGTCGGTGCAGATGTCATTGGGCCATTTGTAGCGAAGAAGCTGATTGATGAGCATATCTTAGGAATAGAAGATCACTGGCTAGAATTGAGCCAAGGGAAATACTCCGTGGAATATGATGGGAAATTATACGTCAGAGAACTGTACGCTGCTGATGGGACGCTAAAGGAAAGCGGTAAAACGGCAACGATTTTACAGATAGATAGAAGGTTTTATTTTGTAAACGATGAAGTTCCTCTTGAAGGAGACCGAGCGCTTAAGGGCGATAAACTTTCCATTACTGTTCAAGGTAAAACGAAGGAATACTCGGCACAAAAGCTTTCTATAAATGATACACTCGCTTTTTATAAGCCTGAAATTCCTGCCATTACGAAGTTGCTAGCTCTTTACATGGGGTTATTCATCGTTGCAGCGATATTTAATTATGGACAGTATTTTTATTTGCAAAAGGCAGCAAATCGTATCATTCAAAAGATGCGGGTAGATGTCTTCGCACATGTGCAACGGCTGCCTATCCGCTACTTTGACGATTTACCTGCAGGAAAAGTTGTCGCGCGGATTACGAATGATACAGAAGCAATTCGAGAATTATATGTAGCAGTTTTATCAAATTTCTTTACTGGGTTTATTTATATCATTGGAATTTTTACAGCGATGTTTATTCTCGATGTTAAGTTGGCTTTGTTATGTACGCTGCTTATCCCTATTTTGTTCGCATGGATGATTTTTTATCGTAAATTTGCTTCTAAATACAATCATGTAATCCGTTCTAAAGTAAGTGAGCTTAATGCGATGATTAACGAATCCATTCAAGGGATGACGATTATCCAGGCTTTCCGCCGTGAAAAGCAAATGAGCGCTGAATTTGAGGAAATGAACGAGACGCATTTTCGTTACCAAAATAAATTGCTCATACTAAACTCTTTATCGTCCCATAATTTTGTTGGGGTATTAAAAAATATTGTTTTCGTCGGGTTTATTTGGTATTTCGGAAGCAATTCACTCGGAGCTCACTCAGTCGTGACAATCGGTGTGTTATACGCCTATGTTGATTATATCAACCGATTATTCCATCCTGTTATGAATATCGTCAATCAATTCTCCAATCTCGAGCAAGCTTTAGTTGCGGGGCAGAGAGTTTTTCGCTTGCTTGATGAACAAGGTGAAGAGGTTAGCACGGAAAGAATGGAACGATATAAAGGAAATGTCACGTTCGACCATGTTTATTTTGGATATAAGGAAAATGAATATGTTCTAAAAGACATTCATTTTGAAGCAAAGCAAGGGGAAACTGTAGCACTCGTTGGTCATACAGGTTCTGGTAAAAGTTCAATCATGAATGTGTTATTCCGTTTTTATGATTGCAATAAAGGTGAAATCAAGGTTGACGGAAAAAACATTCAATATATTCCGAAACAAACGCTGCGCGAACATATGGGAATTGTTTTGCAAGATCCTTATTTGTTTACAGGAACGATTGCTTCTAACGTCAGCTTAAATGATCCGAAAATTACTCGTGAGAAGGTTGAAGAGGCTTTAAAAGCAGTAGGAGCAGATCGTGTTCTGAAAAATTTAGAAAAGGGAATTGATGAGCCTGTTGTTGAAAAAGGAAGTACACTTTCTTCCGGACAACGCCAGCTAATTTCCTTTGCACGTGCATTGGCCTTTGACCCAGCGATCCTCATTTTGGATGAAGCTACTTCCAGTATTGATACGGAAACAGAAACAATTATCCAAGAAGCAATGGACGTATTGAAAAAAGGACGTACAACCTTCATTATTGCCCACCGTTTATCTACAATTAAAAATGCTGATCAGATCTTAGTCCTTGATCGCGGCACCATTGTGGAACGAGGCAATCATGAGGAACTAATGGAGAAAAAAGGTAAATACTATCAAATGTACCAGCTGCAGCAAGGTCAGAAGCTTGGAGCTTAATAGAAAAGCGGAAGCGCCTGTCCATCGACGTTCCTTCTTCGGACTACGACCGGAAAAAGGAAACACGCGAAACGAAGTGGAGCGATGTTGACTTATCGTAGGGAGAAGTCATTAAGTTCGCTAGTCGATAGATGCAGAAGCTAGACAAAAAAACGGCACATCCCATTTTAAGGGAGTGCCGTTTTTCAGTAATAGAAGATGCAGTTCATCGTGACCAGATCCGTGATTTTAATGTGCTAGAGGTCACGATGGAAGGCTTTTAAGAATTCATAGTCACAATAGGTAGGTCATAGTGGCAATTCTATCCACTAATAGCAATGATTGCAGGTTTTCAGCAATACTAAGGGTATTATTAATTACACCTTTTCCGCAATCAAGTTTTACTACAAATCTAGTTCTAAAGTGACAATAATAACTATATTCATGATGAATTCTCTAGGTATAAATGATTGTTTTTTTTATCCCTTCTCAATCTTAAAGGAAATAGTGAATGTCCACAGAAGTAATAGGGAGGCGCTTTCATTTATGCGGTTAAGAAACAATATTAGAAGGGATGATGAAAAAGATGATTGGTAGGTTGTTTGTCGTTGGTGTAGCAGTCGTATTATTATTCTCCATTACCGTAAATTTTACTGGATCGACTTTTGCTTCGAATGACCCATCAGATGCTTCCATCAAGATTAATCCTCAGGCTGTTAACAAAAAAGAACCCTTTGCAATATTTGAAAATCCTGTTTTGGGAGATGGAGCGGATCCGTGGGTTGTGAAACATTCAGATGGATATTATTATTACACTCAGACAACAGGCAGGGATATAACCATTTGGAAATCTAAAACGTTAACTGGTTTAGCGACTGCTTCAAAAAAGGTTGTTTATATACCTAGCGATAATGGTCCACATAGTCAAAGTATATGGGCTCCAGAGATTCATTTTATTGAAGGAAAATGGTATATCTATTTTGCTGCATCAGGAAACACAGGCAGTCATCGTATGTATGTCCTGCAATCAGAAGGCTCAGATCCGTTTGGTCCATACTCATTTCCGGAGGGAACTGAATACGGGAAAATTGCTGACCCTACGGATAAATGGGCAATTGATGGAACGGTATTGGAATATAAAAATAAATTATATTTTATTTGGTCTGGTTGGGAAGGCGATGTTAATGTAAGCCAGCATTTATACATCGCACCAATGTCAAACCCGTGGACGATAAGCGGGGAACGAGTAGAAATCTCAAGACCCGATCTTGCTTGGGAAAAAAACGGTTTTCCACTGATTAATGAAGGACCGCAAGTCTTGAAAAATCAGCAAGGTAAAGTATTTATTATATATTCGGCTAGTGGAAGTTGGACAAATGATTACTGTTTAGGAATGCTATCTTTCGAAGGGAAAAATCCACTTGATGCTTCTTCCTGGAAGAAACATCCATATCCAACTTTCGAAACAAATACAGATGCGGATGTATATGGACCAGGACATAGTAGTTTTGTAAAATCACCAGACGGGAAGGAAGATTGGATTGTGTATCATGCCGCCAAATTTAAAGATGGAGGCTGGACTAGAAATGTAAAGATGCAGAAGTTTTCATGGAACAAGGATGGAACTCCTAACTTTGGGAAGCCAGTTGGAACTAAAACCCTATTACGTGTACCATCTGGAGAAACGGAAGGAGCACTCACCCCAAGTTTACCCGGAGAAGTTTATCAATACGAAGCTGAAGATGCAACGGTTAATAATGCAATAATACATTTTAATACAAGTGCATCTGGCCATAAAAAGGTAGGGCATATTGATTATAGTGATAGCTTTGTAGAATTTACTGTAAATGTACCTTTGGGAGATTATACATTGGTCGTTAGATATGGAAATGGGATGGGACAGCAATCCACCCACCATGTCACAGTAAATGATAAATCATATGGAGAAATAGCGTATGAGAGTCAAGGATGGGAAAATTGGCAAGATGCCGAATTAGATATACATCTAGATTCGGAACAAAATACAATCAAACTTTCTAAAGGGCATTTGTATGCTGAAATTGATTATATTCAATTGATACCGAAAGAAACTACCGTTTATAAATATGAAGCGGAATTTGCCGATTTGCATAAAGCCAATATTTTAAATGACTCGGGTTCATCAAATGGGCAAAAAGTAGGCGTCATGGATCAGAATGGAAGCTCTGCTCGATTTGAAATCAATGTGGAGAGCCCCGGCACATATGAAATGAAGATTAAGTATGCAAATGGCACAGATGTGATTAGTACACATAAGTTGACCGTAAACGATTATTTTATCAAAACAATATCGTATGAAAGTAATGGCTGGGATTACTGGCAGGATGCAACTGTACCAGTACCATTAAAAAAGGGCAAAAATGTGATAGTGTTAAAAAAGGACATTGGGTCTACGGATATTGACTTTTTTACCATTGAAAAAATAAAATAAGCAGACAAAAAACGGCACCTCCTTTTTAAAATGGAGTGCCGTTTTGAATTTAAATAATAAAAAATACTAATATCGATAAAGCCAATGACGTAATAAGCATAGCAATTAAAGGTTTTAAGGCTTTTGTTTTTAAATCACCAAGACTAACGTTTAGTCCAAGTCCGACCATGGCAGCTGTCAGTAGCCAACTGGTGACCGATGTAACGAAGCTTTTTACTTCTTCTGGATATGGAATAGCATGTCCTAAAACGTAGCTTCCAATCACACTCATGATGATAAAGCCGATTAAAAACCAAGGAAATTCAATTTTTGCCGCAGTGTTATCACCCGCAGATTTTCTTTTCATCCAATACATAAAAACAAAGCAAAGGGGAATAAGGAGGAATACACGTCCCAATTTTGCTAGCAACCCTATCGCCAAAGCATCTTCACCACCAACATCAGCTGCAAGGATAACTTGAGCGATTTCATGAAGACTCATTCCCGACCATATACCAAATTCCACATCTGTAAGAGGGAGGATTGGGCGTAAAAGTGTATAAGCGATTGCGAAAACGGTACCTACTAGCGCTATGATTCCCACACTAATGGCAGTGTCTTCATCTTTTGATTTAATAATGGGTGCAACGGCTGCAATTGCTGCTGCTCCACAAACACCTGTACCAACACCAAGCAATAATGAAATAGTTGGATTTGCTTTTAAACGCTTGGCGATCCAAACAGTGACTAATATTGCGAAAATAATAACCCCTACATCTTTAGCGAGTAGACCAAGTCCATCTTGGAGAACGACTGCAATATTCAATTTAAGCCCATATAAAATAATGGCAGCTCTTAACAATCTTTTAGATGAAAAAGCAATTCCAGGGCGAATTGCTTCTGGGTAACCAAAAAATTGCCGAAATATAATGGCGATAATAATAGCACAGGCAAGTTGTCCAACAATATTTAATCCTGGTACCTTTGCTAGCCAAAAGCCCAGAAATGCAATCAAAAAAGTAAAGGCAATTCCACCCGCCATTGGAATGCCAGCTGATTGTGGTTTTTTCCTTTCTAGTTGTTTTTCCATAAAACGACCTCCAAAAATAATGTCCTATTACAGAATAATACTTATTATCGTATAAGGAAAATAAATCATTATAATAGTTACAATAAGTAAACACTTATAGTAGAGGTGATAATATTTGGAACAGCAGTTAGAGGTTTTCATAAAGGTTGCTGAAAAGGAGAGTTTTTCTCGGGCTGCCGAAGAACTCCATATGACTCAGCCTGCGGTTAGCCAGTATATACAACTTTTTGAGCGTGAAATGGGAACGAAGTTATTAGAACGAAGCAATAAGTATGTCCGTTTAAATAAAGCGGGTGAAATTGTATATCACCACGCTAAAGAAATTATAGGACTTTATACAAAAATGCAAAGATTAGTTGATGATGTTACCAAAAAAACAAGCGGTCCCTTATCAATTGGAGCAAGCTACACATTTGGTGAATATGTGTTGCCGCATATCATTGCCCATACACTTGAAAAATATCCGCTTATAAAACCAACAATCACAATCGGAAATACAAAAGAAATTGCTGAACTTGTTTCAGGACACCAATTAGACGTCGGAATTATTGAAGGAGGATTACGCAATTCGAAAATAAGGGTTGAACCATTTTTAAAAGACGAGATGTATGTCGTCGTCTCATCACTTCATCGATTGGCAGCGAAAGGAAAAAAAGAGATAGATGGCTCGGAACTCAATGACGAAATTTGGATTGTCCGTGAAAATGGATCTGGCACGAGAGAAGCAACGGAGGAAGTCTTTCAATTACTTGGGATCACTCCTGGCATCTTGGAATTCGGAAGCAATCAACTCATTAAAGAATCTGTTGAGGCGGGGTTAGGAGTAAGTCTGCTTTCACAATGGGCGATTCGAAAAGAAGTGGAGTTAGGGAAGTTAGAAATTTTAAAGGTTAAAAATCTTCCTTTTATACGACAGTTTTCCATCATTGTTCAAACGCCTTTCCATACAAAAGCGATGGATAGCTTTCTACATTTATTGAGGGCAGATGATCTTCTCTACAACATTGGAAAAAGTCCTCAACATTTTCAATTATAAGCAAGATTTATTGTTGTCATATAGGTGTTTGTAGCGGAAATCGGCACCCAAAATTAGGGAATATAAAAATTGAAAAAAAGTATTGAAGTATCTACATATTTAGGTATAATAATGTGAGGTTAAAAGTAAACTTAAAGTTTTATAATACTAAACTTTATTTACTTATAGTTTACTAATATTAAACACGATTGAGGTCATATTGATGCTGATCGGAAACAAAATTAAGAATTTACGATTGAAGAAAGGGCTGACGCAAGAGGAATTAGGGGAACGGACTGATTTGAGCAAGGGGTATATATCACAATTAGAAAGAGATTTAAGCTCACCTTCAATCGATACTTTCTTTAACATACTTGAGGTGCTTGGCTGCACTCCAAAGCAATTTTTTGATGAAGAAGAGCGAGAACAAAAAGTAGTGTACAGGGAAGAAGATCAAACTGAATACAAAGATGATGAAAAGGGTTATGAAATAACATGGTTAGTTCCAGAATCGAATGAAATGGAAATGGAACCAATCTGGCTCACGTTAGAAGAAAATGGCGAATTTAAGCAATTCGAACCTTCGCTTTCGGAAACTTTTGCTTACGTACTAAAAGGTCACATTATGATTCAATTAGGGAAACATACGTATTATGCGAAAGCCGGTGAATCCATTTATTTTCATGCATCCCATCAACATCAAGTAAGCAACGTGCATAATGGGATCTCGGAACTGATATTAGTTGCGACAGAATCATACTTATAAGCTTGTCGCAATCATACTGCGATAAATGGAGGGACAACAATGATGGAAAAAACGATTATTCGTTTTGAAAATGTATCAAAACAATATGATGATGAATTAGTTTTAGATGATGTAAGCTTTGAAATTGAGCGCGGAAAATTTTATACCCTTCTTGGTCCCTCTGGCTGTGGGAAAACAACGATCCTCCGATTGATTGCCGGGTTCATGGAGCCTTCAAAGGGAGCAATCTATTTTAATGGAAAAAAAGTCAATAAAATCCCGGCAAACGAACGCCAGGTAAATACGGTATTTCAAGATTATGCTCTATTTCCGCATTTAAATGTTTTCGAGAACGTAGCATTTGGTTTGCGGATTAAGAAAAAGAAAAAAACTGAAATCGAACAAAAGGTTAAAGAGGCACTGAAATTCGTTAACTTGGCTGGCTATGAAAATCGAGAAATCAATGAGATGTCAGGTGGACAACGTCAACGTGTTGCAATTGCACGAGCGATAGTGAACGAACCTGAAGTGATATTGCTTGACGAGCCCTTATCCGCTCTTGATTTAAAACTAAGAACTGAAATGCAATACGAGCTTCGCGAATTGCAGCAAAGACTAGGCATCACTTTTATTTTTGTTACGCATGACCAGGAAGAAGCACTAGCAATGTCTGATGAAATTTTTGTCATCAATAAAGGCAAAATTCAACAAAGCGGAACTCCTATCGATATTTACGATGAACCAATCAACCGTTTTGTTGCAGATTTCATCGGCGAATCTAATATAATCCCTGGGAAAATGATTAAAGATTTCCTTGTTGAGTTTAACGGAAAACATTACGAATGTGTCGACCAAGGCTTTAATCCAAATGAGTCAGTTGAAATTGTTATTAGGCCAGAAGATATGGAGATTACAGCGAGAGACAAAGAAAATCTGCATGTTAGGGTAGATTCACAGTTGTTCCGTGGTGTTCACTACGAAATATGCTGCTATGACGAAGCCGGAAATGAGTGGCTCGTCCATTCCACTAAGAAAGCAGAAGCTGGAGATGAAGTAGGACTTCGTTTTGATCCGGAAGCCATTCATGTCATGCGTTTTGGAGAAACAGAAGAAGAATTTGATAAACGCTTGGAAGCTTATGATGAGGTAAGCCATGCAAAATAAAATGCGTAATATTTATCTCATTCCTTATGTTTTATGGATTGCATTATTCGTTGTAGCACCTATATTACTTGTCTTTTATTATTCATTTTTTGATATTGAAGGTAATTTTACAGTTGCGAATTACCAAAAGTTCTTTACACCTGTTTATTTAAGAATGACACTAAGTTCTTTTTGGTATGCCTTCTTAATTACAGCTTTTTCATTATTAGTTGCTTATCCTACAGCGTATTTTCTTACAAGGGCAAAGCATAGACAGCTCTGGCTTTTATTGATCATTTTGCCTTCTTGGATCAATTTACTTTTAAAAGCGTATGCCTTCCTTGGAATTTTCGGAGCATACGGACCTGCTAATATGTTTTTAGAAGCAATTGGAATCGGATCGAAACAAATATTATTTACGGACTTCAGTTTTATCTTTGTTTCCGTTTATATTTTCATTCCATTTATGATTCTTCCGGTTTACAATTCGCTTGAAAAAATGAATAAATCTCTAGTCGATGCAGCAAGTGATCTCGGAGCTTCTACGTGGACTACTTTTAGACGTGTCATTTTTCCACTTACACTAGACGGGGTTAAATCTGGTTGTCAGGCAGTTTTTATTCCGGCTCTTTCCTTGTTTATGATTACAAGGCTAATATCCGGAAACCGTGTTATTACGCTCGGTACAGCGATTGAGCAACATTTCCTTGTTACTCAAGATTGGGGAATGGGAGCGACGATTGCAGTATTCTTAATTATTGCAATGGCCATTATCATGATTTTAACCGGCAATAGAAAACGGGGTGATCTCATATGAATAGGAAAAGCAAATTTGCGAGTATTTACCTAATCATTGTTTTTTTCATTTTGTATGCCCCGATACTTTATTTAATGTATTATTCGTTTAATAGTGGCGGAACAATGCGGAATTTTGAAGGCTTTACACTTGAATGGTATTCGGAAGTTTTCCAAGATACAAGGCTTATTATCATTGCCCTGAATACACTAATTATTGCCTTGCTTTCGGCAGCAATATCTACCATTCTTGGTGTAATAGGAGCACTTGCGATTACGTATGTAAAAAGACTAAGATATAAAAACACTTTGCAAACCTTGAACAACGTCTTAATCGTTAGCCCTGACGTAATTATTGGGGCATCATTCTTAATCATGTTTACAATCATTGGAATTAAGCTTGGCTTTACTTCTGTTTTATTATCACATATTGCATTCAGCGTTCCGATTGTTGTCATTATGGTATTGCCTAAGCTTCAGGAAATGCGTTCTTCCTTAATTGACGCTGCACGAGATCTCGGTGCGACAAATTGGGATATACTTTCAAAAGTTATTCTCCCATATATTACACCGGGAATTTTTGCTGGTTTTTTTATGGCCTTAACCTATTCCCTCGATGATTTTGCCGTTACATTTTTTGTAACTGGAAATGGGTTTTCAACATTGTCTGTTGAAATATATTCGCGTGCACGCCAAGGTATTTCACTTGAAATCAACGCCTTATCTACGCTTATCTTTTTAGTGACTCTCGTACTTGTCATTGGATACTATTTTGTTAATCAGCGAAACGCAAGACCTCAAGCAGCGGGGGTGAGGAAACCGTGAGTAAACTAGTCCGCTTATTTTCTCTGATCTTTATCGTTTCTTTTGCCTTAATGTATCTGACTTCTAGTATGAATACCTCCCAAGGTTATAAAAGTGGGAATGTTTTGAACGTCTATAATTGGGGAGATTATATTGATCCAGATTTAATTAAAAAGTTTGAAAAAGAAACAGGAATGAAAGTGATTTACGAAACTTTTGATTCCAATGAAGCAATGATGACAAAAATATCTCAAGGCGGTAATGCTTACGATATTTCTGTCCCTTCGGAATATGCTATCAGCAAAATGAAAGAAGAAGGTTTGCTTCTACCACTCGATCACAGTAAATTACCAAATCTAAAATATATTGATAAGCGGTTCATGGATCTGTCTTTTGATCCAAAAAATCAATATTCTATTCCATATTTTTGGGGAACAGTTGGAATTGTGTATAATCCGAAAATGCTTGACGGGAAAAAAATTACAAGCTGGAATGATCTGTGGGATCCAGATCTAAAAAATCAAATCTTTCTTGTAGATGGTGCCCGTGAGGTAATGGGAATGGGACTGAACAGTTTACATTATTCATTAAATGAAACAAACGAAGAACGTCTTTTAGAAGCAAAAAACAAACTAGATAAGCTCACTCCTAATGTTAAGGCGATTATTGGAGATGAGATAAAATTACTAATAGCCAATGAGGAAGCCGCAATCGGAGTAACTTGGTCTGGAGAAGCGGCGGACGTATTGAGTGAGAACGAAGACCTTGATTATGTTGTGCCAGAAGAAGGTTCAAATTTGTGGTTTGACAATATGGTCATTCCGAAATCCGCCCAAAATGTGGAGGGAGCCCATAAATTTATTAATTTCATGCTCGATCCCGAAAACGCCGCTCAAAATGCCGAATATATTGGCTATTCAACTCCAAATGCCAAAGCATTAGAATATATGCCAGAAGAAATGACGAGTGACCAACGTTTTTATCCTTCTCCGGAGTTAACGGAAAGACTTGAAGTATATGATAACTTAGGGAAGAGAATGTTGGCTCATTATAATGATCTATTTTTAGAATTTAAAATGTATCGAAAATAACACTTTTTAGTTGTCTAGCTCCAGCGCCTATCGACTAGCAAACTTCTTGACCTTCTCCCTACGATAAGTCAACATCGGCTCCTCCCTCGCCGTGTTTCCTTTATCTCAGTCGAATGCCCCGAAGTTCGTACGTCGATGAGCAAGGCGCTTACGCTTTTCTACAGGCTGCCAAAACTATTTTTGGCAGCCTAACCTTCTTTTTGGATTAATAATATTTAGGAGTTATGTAGATAGGACGAAAAAATGCAATGGGTAAAGAAATTATAGGTATGCTTCATAAGATTAAAGATACATAAATGAGCATAGTTAATTTTAAAAGAACATAATATATCACCATATAGAATAATAAATCCATATTGAAAACAGCTATGTAACTTTTTTCTTGTAAAAGGAAGATGTTATTGTAGCTGTTTTTTTATTCTTACCAGTAAAAAAATTCGAAAAATATTCATAAATAGTTCAAATATTTGAAACGTTGGTGCAAATACAATGAAAACGGATACAAAATAAATGGACTTTTTCCAACTAATAAAACATTCTGAAAATGTCTTGACCTTTCAGCGATACCGCGGTATCATTGGAACAATTTAATAAATCAAAACAACCTGAAAAAAACAAAAGCGAAAGCGCCTTGCAAGTCGATAGGCGCTGTAGCTAGACGAAAAATTCTACAGAGAGGGGCGAATAGCGATGAGTGAACAATTGATCTTCCTTGACGGCAAATTTGTAAAAAAAGAAGAAGCCGTTGTGTCAGTGTATGATCATGGATTTCTCTACGGAGATGGAATCTTCGAAGGAATTCGTGCATATTCTGGGAATGTGTTTCGCTTAGACGAGCATTTAACAAGGCTTTATGACTCGGCGAAATCAATTATGTTAACCATTCCATACACGAAAGAGGAGATGGCTCATATTGTTGCTGAAACACTCCGCAAAAACAAATTAACAGATGGATACGTTCGCCTCGTTGTATCACGTGGAGTAGGGGATTTAGGTTTAAGCCCGTATTCATGCGAAAAAGCAACAGTGCTTGTCATTGCTGAGCCGTTACGTATTTATCCAAAGGAATTATACGAAACTGGACTTGATATTATAACAGTAGCGACGAGACGGAATCGTTCAGATGTTTTAAATCCGATGGTTAAATCATTAAACTATTTAAATAATGTTCTTGTTAAAATAGAAGCAACTCTCGCTGGAGTGCCAGAAGCACTAATGCTCAATGATCAAGGCTATGTAGCAGAAGGTTCAGCGGATAATATTTTTATAGTAAGAGATAAGAAATTAATAACCCCTCCTGGGCACGTTGGTGCACTAGTCGGTATTACTAGAAACGCTATTATTGATATCGCTCGTGCTAAGGGTTATGAAGTGGAAGAAGCTATTTATACACGCCACGATGTATATACAGCTGATGAAGTCTTTTTAACTGGAACTGCTGCGGAAGTCATTGCAGTTAAAAAAGTTGATGGACGGATTATCGGCGATGGAAAGCCAGGACCAATTACGAATGAATTGCTTGAAAGCTTTCGTGAACTGACACTCACAGACGGATATAAATTATATGATGAATTGCATGTAGCTAATTAAGAAATTAGGAGATGTCATAATTGAGAAGCGATATGATAAAAAAGGGGATTGATCGTGCCCCACACCGAAGCTTATTATATGCAACGGGTGTAAAAACAAGAGATTTAGAGAAACCTTTTATTGGTGTCTGTAATTCATATATAGATATTATTCCCGGTCACAAACACCTTAGAGAATTTGCTGATGTCGTAAAAGAAGCGATCTGGGAAGCTGGCGGGGTTCCGTTCGAATTTAACACAATCGGAGTAGACGACGGAATTGCAATGGGCCACATTGGAATGCGTTACTCTTTGCCAAGCAGAGAGCTTATCGCTGATTCCGCGGAAACAGTTATCAATGCACACTGGTTTGACGGGGTATTTTACATTCCAAACTGTGACAAAATCACTCCAGGCATGTTGATGGCAGCATATAGAACCAATGTCCCATCTATTTTTGTATCAGGTGGTCCGATGGAAGGCGGAGTATCCTCAGAAGGGGAGCCTTTGACATTGACATCTGTTTTTGAAGGAGTCGGAGCCTATCATGCAGGGAAAATGTCTGCTGAAAAGCTTTTAGACATTGAACAAAATGCTTGTCCGACTTGCGGATCTTGTTCAGGGATGTTTACAGCAAACTCTATGAACTCGCTAATGGAAATGCTAGGTATCGCTTTACCTGGAAATGGTACAATCGTAGCGACATCTAAAGAACGTCACAGATTGATTAAAGAGGCTGCACATCATTTGGTCAGAATGGTAAAAGAAAACATTAAGCCTCGTGATTTAATTAGTGAACAAACAATTGATGATGCATTCGCATTAGATATGGCGATGGGTGGATCAACAAATACAGTTCTTCACACATTAGCTATTGCACATGAAGCAGATATTGATTACGATTTATCTCGTATTAACGAAGTAGCAAAACGCGTGCCTTACTTAGCAAAAATTGCACCTGCATCAGATTACACGATGCAAGACGTACATGATGCTGGTGGAGTCAGTGCCATTATACGTGAATTATGTGAAATGGGTGCCATTGAACGGGATAGAATGACCGTTACTGGAAAAACTGTTTACGAAAATGTAAAAGACCACGTGATTACAAATCCTGCAGTAATAAGGCCAAAAGAAAATCCATATAGTCCTGTAGGAGGCCTTTCAATTCTATATGGTAATTTAGCTCCCGACGGAGGCGTCATTAAAGTTGGCGCAGTTGATCCTTCGATTAAAACATTCCTTGGTAAAGCAATTGTTTTTGAATCACAGGAGGATGCTCAACAAGGAATCAACGATGGCACTGTTAAAGAAGGTCATGTTGTTGTTATCCGTTATGAAGGACCTAAAGGCGGTCCAGGCATGCCTGAAATGCTTGCACCAACTGCAGCGATTGCAGGTAGAGGTCTTGGTACGAAAGTTGCTCTTATTACAGACGGACGTTTCTCTGGGGCATCAAGAGGAATTTCAATCGGTCATATATCACCGGAAGCAGCTGAAGGTGGACCAATTGCCCTTGTCGAAGACGGAGATGAAATCTTCATCGACTTGACGAATCGTACGATTGAGTTAAAGGTTCCGGAAGAGGTTTTAGCTGAGAGAAAATCGCAATTAAAACCATTTGAACCAAAAATTAAAAAGGGTTATCTAGCAAGATACTCTAAACTCGTTACATCTGCCAGCACAGGTGGAGTAATGAAAATATGACAAAAATGTTTATTTATGTTATAAAAGAACAAACAACAAAGCCATGAAGAGGTAAAAATAAGTGGAGTCCTGTATTACCAGAGAGCCGGAACTGCTGGAAACCGGCAATACAGCCATTTGTGACATCGCCTCGGAGCGGGGACCCGGAAAGCGAATGCGATTAGGGGTTCACGGGGATTGACTTAAAGTTCCCGTTATCAATGAGTGATGTAAAGTCGCTCCTGAGTCAGTGATTTATACTGAGAAGTAGGGTGGTACCATGAAAGTTTTTTCATCCCTGCATAAAAGGTTCTCCTTTTTTGTGGGCTGAAAAGGCTTTTTTTTATCGATAAATTTTAGGGATTTAATGCATTAAATGGTTGATATTCGATATGTTTTTAAAAAATATGAAAATTGAAAGGAAGGCGCTAGAGGTGAGTATGGGTATCCCAATGGGAGCGAGTGATCAAAAGACTGACACGGCAACAAAAGTACAAGTGAAGACTGGGGCGGACCTTTTCATCGAGGCATTGCAAAAAGAGAACGTTGAGATTATGTTCGGATATCCAGGAGGAGCAGCACTGCCAATTTATGATGCATTGCATAAAAATCCGATTCGGCATGTATTAACTAGACACGAACAAGGAGCTATACACGCTGCGGAAGGCTATGCAAGAGTAACGGGTAAACCTGGAGTTGTTATTGCAACCTCTGGACCTGGGGCAACGAACTTAGTGACTGGAATTGCCGATGCGATGATGGATTCATTGCCACTCGTGGTGTTTACTGGTCAGGTTGCTAGCTCTGCACTTGGTACTGATGCATTCCAAGAATCCGACATTGTCGGCATCACAATGCCAATCACAAAACATAATTATCAAGTGAAAAAAATTGAGGATCTTGGAAGAATCATTAAAGAAGCATTTTATATTGCGTCAACAGGGCGCCCTGGACCGGTTTTGATTGATATTCCAAAAGATATCGCTTCGCAAGAAGTAACAGAGGTATTTCCTGATGCTACGATAAATCTACCAGGCTACCAACCAACAACAAAACCAAATTACTTGCAGCTACAGAAGCTTGTAAGTGTAATGGCAAATGCAAAGAAGCCGCTCATTCTTGCAGGTGCTGGAGTCCTTTTCGCAAAAGCGTCAGATTATTTAAAAGAATTTGTAGAAAAAACAGGATTTCCAATTACAAACACATTGCTAGGATTGGGAACAATCCCGGGAGACCACCCACAATTTTTGGGGATGGCGGGAATGCACGGAACTTATACTTCCAATATGGCTATTACAGATTGCGATTTGCTCATTAATATTGGAGCTCGTTTTGATGACCGTCTAACAGGTAATTTGAAGCATTTTGCTCCGAATGCAACTGTCGCTCATATTGATATAGACCCTGCTGAAATCGGCAAAAATGTTCCAACTGCTATTCCAATTGTTGGGGATGCGAAGTTTGTCTTGGAAGAGTTGCTGAATATGGAATTAACATTCCCTGATATTTCAGAGTGGACGGACGCTTTGCAAGAAAGCAAAGAAAAATATCCGTTTAAACCTCCAGCTTCACCGGAAAATACACTCTCTTCACCACATGTTATCAAAATGATTCACGAAATAACTGGTGGAGATGCAATTGTGACAACTGACGTTGGCCAGCATCAAATGTGGGCTGCGCAATATTACGGATTTAATGGTCCGAATAATTGGGTCACTTCCGGAGGACTTGGGACAATGGGCTTCGGCTTTCCTTCAGCGATTGGAGCACAATTAGCAGACACTGAAAAAACAGTTGTTGCCGTGACAGGAGATGGCGGTTTCCAAATGACATTACAGGAACTTGCTGTTATTAAAGAGCTAAACCTTCCTGTAAAAGTTGTCATCATTAATAACAAATGTCTTGGAATGGTACGCCAATGGCAACAAACCTTTTATGAAGAGCGTTATTCTCACTCATTAATTCCAAATCAGCCTGATTTTATAAAGCTTGCTGAAGCGTATGGAATTAAAGGATACACGGCAACAACAGAGGAAGAAGCTAGAGCCGTATTTGAAGAAGCTTTTAATATCCCAGAACCTGTATTGATTGATTGCCGTGTTCTCGAAGCTGAAAATGTTTATCCAATGGTTGCCCCAGGCAAAGGACTCCATGAAATGATAGGGGTGGGAGAATGAAACGAGTTGTTACGGTAACAGTTAATAATAACCCTGGTGTGTTAAATCGTATTACGGGATTATTTGCCAAAAGACAGTTTAACATCGAGAGTATTACTGTAGGCCCGACTAGTAATCCTGCGATCTCGAAAATGACTTTCATCGTACCGATGGAAGATCCGGCGAAAATGGAGCAACTATTAAAGCAGCTGCAAAAACAAATTGATGTCATAAAAGTATCGGATATTACTGATAAATCAATTGTTACTCGCGAGTTGGCACTTATTAAAGTACAGTGTCCACCAACGCTTAGAAGTGAAGTATATAGCATCATTGATCCTTTTCGGGCAACTGTCATCGATATGGGGAAAAACAATATTACCGTGCAAGTAACGGGTGAACCCGACAAGGTTGAAGCGTTTATCGAGTTGTTAAAGCCATATGGCATTAAAGATATATCGAGAACAGGTGTAACTGCATTTGTTCGCGAACATCAAAAAACAGAAACACAACAACTATCAATTTTACAACTATAAGAGGAGATGGAGAAAAATGGCAAAAGTATATTATAACAACGAAATTAATGAGTCAGTATTACAAGGAAAGAAAATCGCAATCTTAGGATATGGTTCACAGGGCCATGCTCATGCTAGCAATTTAAAAGACAGCGGGTTTGACGTTATCGTTGGAATTAGACCAGGTAAATCCTACGATCAAGCAGTTGAAGATGGACATGAGGTATATTCCGTTCAAGAAGCAAGTGCGAAAGCAGATATCATTATGATCTTACTTCCAGATGAAAGACAAACAGCTGTTTACGAAAACGAAGTAAAGCCTGAACTTTCGGCTGGTAAAGCGTTAGTATTTGCCCATGGTTTCAACGTTCACTTTAATCAAATCGTACCTCCTTCCGATGTTGACGTATTCCTAGTTGCACCTAAAGGCCCAGGACACCTTGTACGTCGTACGTTTGAACAAGGTGCAGGAGTACCGGCACTATTTGCTGTATATCAAGATGCAACTGGTCAAGCAAGGGACTTAGCATTGGCTTATGCAAAAGGTGTTGGCGGCGCTCGTGCTGGTGTACTTGAAACAACATTCCAAGAAGAAACTGAAACAGATCTATTCGGTGAGCAAGCAGTCCTTTGTGGTGGAACAACAGCTCTTGTAAAAGCTGGATTCGAAACACTAGTTGAAGCAGGTTACCAACCAGAAGTTGCATACTTTGAGTGTTTACACGAACTTAAATTAATCGTAGACCTAATGTACGAAGATGGTCTTGCAGGAATGCGCTATTCAATCTCTGATACAGCACAATGGGGAGACTTCGTATCTGGCCCACGTGTAGTGAATGCAGATACAAAAGCTCGTATGAAAGATATTCTAGAAGATATCCAAACTGGAAAATTCGCAAAAGGATGGTTGCTTGAAAACCAATTGAATCGTCCAGAGTTCAATGCAATCAATCGTCGTGAAAGCGAGCATTTAATTGAGAAAGTAGGTCAAGAGCTTCGCGAAATGATGCCATTTGTAAAGGCGGGTAAGAAGAAAGCCGCTAAGGAAGTGGTTTCAAGTGCGAAAAATTGACATATTTGATACAACATTGCGTGATGGTGAGCAATCTGCCGGAGTGAACTTAAATACGGCTGAAAAGCTCGAAATCGCAAAACAGCTTGAAAGATTCGGAGTGGATGTAATGGAGGCGGGATTTCCCGCCGCCTCTCCGGGTGATTTAGATGCAGTAAGAAAAATTGCCTCTTCTATAAAAGACTCATCTGTCACAGGCCTGGCGCGTTCAGTCAAATCAGATATTGATCATGCATGGGAAGCGTTGAAAGTGGCGGAATGCCCTAGGCTCCACGTTTTCATTGCCACTTCTCCAATACACATGACGTATAAATTAAAACAAACTCCTGAACAGGTAGTTCAAACCACGATTGAAACGATTAAATATGCGAAACAATTCTTCCCAATCGTACAATGGTCAGCTGAGGACGCATTCCGGTCAGATCGAGATTTTCTCGCTCAAATCGTAGAGCAAGCAATTAAAGCTGGGGCATCAGTAATCAATATCCCAGATACAGTAGGTTACGCTACTCCTCAAGAATACGGGGCTTTATTTAAATATCTAAAAGAAAATGTTCCGAATATTGGGGAAGCGAAACTTTCGGCACATTGCCATAATGACCTTGGAATGGCAGTAGCCAATACACTTGCTGCAATCCAGAACGGTGCAGATCAAATCGAAGGTACTATAAATGGGATTGGTGAAAGAGCGGGTAATGTTGCTTTAGAAGAAGTAGGAGTCGCTCTTTATACGAGAAAAGATTTTTACGAGATTGAAACAAACCTAACATTGAATGAAATCAAGCGTACGAGTCAACTAGTCAGTAAGTTAACAGGTATGGCCGTCCAGGCCAATAAAGCAGTCGTCGGTAAAAATGCTTTCGCACACGAGTCTGGTATTCATCAGGATGGAGTGTTGAAGGAGCCGACAACGTATGAAATCATTACTCCAGAACTTATCGGAGAAACTTCAAACAATTTAGTATTAGGTAAACACTCAGGTCGCCATGCTTTTCAAGATCGAGCTATATCTATGGGATTTGAACTAGATAGTGAATCTTTGAATCATGCATTTATACAATTTAAGAAACTAGCTGATCGGAAGAAAGAAATTACGACTGAGGATTTATGGACGATTTTAACGAATGAACAGTTGAAAGATTCAGATACTTCTGTGTATGAGCTAGAAACTGTAGGCGTTCAATATACATCAGCGCAAGATCCACTTGCAACCGTAATCGTTAAAACACCCGCAGGCAACATCGTGGAAGAAACAACGAGTGGAGCAGGAAGCGTGGAAGCTATTTTCAATGCGCTTGAGAAGACAGTTGAAGGAGAAGTCCATGTATTGGATTACCGAGTTTCATCCATCGGAAAAGGAAGAGACGCTCTTGCAGAAGCAGTCATTAACCTAACATTTAATGGCGAAGATCTTGTAGGAAGAGATTCTGCGCAGGACGTATTAGAGGCATCAGCTAAGGCATATTTAAATGCGGTGAATCGTATATTGCTTCAATCGCAAATGAAGCAGTTATTGGTAACAGTTTAGGAATTTTTGGGGAGGAAGATGGGTTTGAAGAAACGAGTAGCGGTATTACGAGGAGACGGAATAGGAAAAGAAGTAACAGATGCTGCAATATCTGTATTAGAAGCGATTGGGCGTCGTTTTCATCATGAATTTGAATGGGTATACGGCCTACTTGGTGGAGAAGCCATTGACACAGTTGGCCAGCCATTACCTGATGAAACAATCCGAATTTGTGAAGAAAGTGATGCGATTATTCTCGGAGCAGTCGGCGGACCAAAATGGGATAATCACCCGTCTCATCTTCGACCAGAAAAAGGGCTTCTTCAAATTCGTAAACACTTTGAATTAAGTGTAAATCTTCGGCCGGTTCAAGCATTCAAAAGCCTGCTTTCTGTTTCTCCTTTGAAGGAAGAAGTTGCTGAAGGTGTAGATATGATGATTGTCAGGGAATTAACAGGTGGTCTATATTTCGGTGAACCAAGTTTCCATGATAATGATAAAGCTGTTGACACATTAGTGTATGGTCGTGATGAAATAGAGCGAGTTGTCATTCACGCATTTGAATTGGCAAAGCAGCGCAGGAACAAAGTTACGTCAGTTGACAAAGCGAATGTACTTGAATCAAGCAAACTATGGAGAAAAATTGTTGAAGAAGTAGCTGCTAGATATCCAGAAGTAGAGTACGAGCATATGCTTGTTGATGCAGCTGCGATGAAATTAATTACGTACCCATCCGCATTTGATGTTCTTGTAACAGAAAATATGTTTGGAGATATTTTAAGTGATGAAGCTTCTGTTATTACAGGATCACTAGGCATGTTGCCTTCCGCAAGTCTTCGTGCAGATGGCTTTGGTTTATACGAACCAATCCATGGCTCTGCACCAGATATAGCAGGGAAGAATATCGCAAATCCAATCGGAGCTATTTTATCAACAGCCATGATGCTTCGTAGTTCATTTGGTATGTTGGAAGAGGCGAATGCACTTGAGACAGCCGTTAAAAATGTTCTAGAAGCAGGCTTCTGTACAAGTGAATTCAAAAATATCGGTAGACAAATTTTATCTACTACTGAAATGACTGAAAAAATCATTGGTGAAATAGAACGGTGAGGTGAAGAAAGATGGGCAAAACAATCATTGAAAAGATTTGGGAGAAGCACGTCGTTCATCGAGAAGAAGGGAAGCCAGATTTGCTATATATCGATCTTCATCTTGTGCATGAAGTGACTTCTCCACAAGCGTTTGAAGGCTTGCGTCTAAATGAGAGAAAAGTACGTAGACCGGATTTAACCTTTGCAACGATGGATCACAACGTTCCGACTCGTTTGAATGAAGCTGTGACGGATCCAATTTCCGAGAAGCAAATGACGACACTTGAAAAAAACTGTGCTGAGTTCGGCGTTCCATTAGCTGGTATGGGACATCCAGATCAAGGAATCGTTCACGTTATCGGTCCTGAGCTTGGATTAACGCAACCAGGTAAAACGATTGTATGTGGAGATAGCCATACTTCCACACATGGTGCATTTGGTGCACTTGCATTTGGAATTGGAACGAGTGAAGTAGAGCACGTACTTTCGACTCAAACATTATGGCAAGCAAAGCCAAAAACAATGCAAGTTCAAGTGAATGGCGAGTTAGGTCAAGGTGTTACATCAAAAGACTTAATTTTGGCGATCATCGCGAAATACGGAATCAACGTTGGAACAGGTCATATTTTTGAGTATACAGGCGATGCCATAAGAAAATTAACGATGGAACAACGAATGACGGTTTGTAATATGTCCATTGAAGCTGGTGCAAAAGCAGGATTAATTAGCCCTGACGAAACAACTTTTGCTTACTTAGAAGGTCGTCCTCATGTTCCAGCTGGTGAAGAATTTGAAGAATTAAAAGTAGAATGGCGAGAGCTTGCAACTGATCCAGATGCTAAATATGATGCTGTTATTGAAATTGATGCTTCTGAGATCGAACCTGTCGTCACATGGGGTACGAACCCTGGTATGGGCGTTGGAGTAAATGGATTTGTTCCACGTCCTGGAGATGCAAAAACGGATTCAGAAAGAGCAGAAATTGAAAAAGCTCTTGAATATATGGGACTTGAAGGCGGAACAAGAATGACAGATATTGAGATTCAATATGTATTCATCGGTTCTTGTACGAATTCTCGAATTGAGGACCTACGAGCCGCTTCTACAATCGTTACTGGCAAGAAAGTGAAAAGTGGCGTGAATGCGATCGTCGTGCCTGGTTCTCATTCAGTAAAGAAACAAGCGGAAGCAGAAGGATTAGATAGAATATTCCTTGATGCTGGTTTTGAATGGCGTGAATCTGGATGTAGTATGTGTCTTGCCATGAATGCTGACCAAGTTCCGGCGGGCATGCGATGTGCTTCTACATCAAATCGAAACTTTGAAGGTCGCCAAGGAAACGGCTCACGTACGCACTTAGTAAGCCCAGCGATGGCGGCAGCCGCGGCGATTGCTGGCCGTTTCGTCGATGTTCGTACATTTTCACAAGAGGAGGCGCTTGTATGAAGCCGATTAAAGAAGTAACGAGCGTACTTGCGCCGTTAGATCGTTCGAATGTGGATACGGACCAAATCATCCCTAAACAATTTTTAAAAAGAATTGAGCGTACAGGTTTCGGTAAGTATTTGTTTTATCATTGGCGTTATGATGATAATGGAGTTGAACGAGCGGACTTTGAGTTGAACAAACCAGAATATGCTGGCAGTGAAATTTTAATCGCAAGAGAAAACTTTGGTTGTGGTTCATCACGTGAACATGCTCCTTGGGCTCTCGATGATTATGGATTTCGTGTCATCATCGCGATAAATTTTGCCGATATCTTTTATAACAACAGCTTTAAAAACGGACTTCTTCCGATTCAGCTTTCAGAAGCGGAAGTGGAAGATTTATTGAAGAAGTCGCAAGAAAAGCCATTAAAAATCACTGTTTCACTTGAAACCGAAACGATTGTTACAGAAGATGGCGACACTTATTCATTTAAAGTTGACCCATACCGCCGTCAAGTGTTATTGAACGGTTGGGACGATATTGCATTAACACTGTTACTTGAAGACAAAATTGCAGCGTATGAGAATCGTTGAAAGTAATAATAAGCTACTCATTCCCTATCGAATCTGAATTTGGTGGGAGTGGGTGGCTTATTTTTAGATTACTATAAAGTCGTTTAAAACATAATAAAGTTGTTTAAAAATATTAGACGTGTTATTCCATTGGGAAGGATTACACTAACTGGCAGGTTAATTCAATAAGCAAAAATTAAAGTATTTCTTTTTAATATTATAAGAAGGAGTAAATAATTAAAGGTTTCTATCACTTTTATTTGCTCAATTATTTTGTCTGTGTTACAGAAATAGTTGAATTACTTTTAGCAAGTTGATATATTAATTTCTAAATATGTTATCAATGATGTGATCAAGTAAATAAGGATTGTGAAACAGAAAATATAGCCTTGGCTGAAAGCTATATCACCTCTTCTTATTGAACCCTACCACGGAGATGTTAGATAAAAACTGACCGAGTCGTTTCGTTACAAACGTTTAGAGGACTTAATATTTATTATTAATGTCGAACTAAGGTGGTACCACGTCTATTAGCGTAAAGGCGTCCTTTTTTGAGGACTCTTTATGCTTTTTTTATTATTTTAAGTTATTTCATTTTCTCGGGAGGAAAAGACGATGTCTCAAAAAACAAATGATTTTTCAAAATGGTATATTGATACGATTCAAAAAGCTGATTTAATGGATTACACCCCAGTTCGTGGTTGCATTGCATTTAAGCCAGATGGCTATGAATTATGGGAACATATTCAAGAAGAGATGGATAAACGGTTTAAAGAAACCGGTCATCGCAATGCATACTTCCCAATGCTAATTCCCGAATCCTTCTTCCAAAAGGAAAAGGATCATATTGAAGGATTCTCACCGGAGCTTCCTTGGGTAACAGAAGCTGCAGGAGAGAAATTAGAAGAACGTTTAGCACTTCGTCCAACTTCAGAAACAATGATTGGACATTTGTATTCAAACTGGATTAAAAGTTATCGAGATCTACCAGTTTTAATTAATCAATGGGCAAATGTATTCCGTTGGGAAAAGAAAACTCTTCCATTTATACGTACCTCTGAGTTTTTATGGCAAGAAGGTCATACTGCTCATGTGGACGAAGAAGATGCGCGTAAGGAAACAATGCAAATGCTAACTATTTATAAAGAAGTCGTAGAAGGATTACTTGCGATTCCAGTTTATGATGGGCAAAAGACACCATTAGAACGCTTTGCTGGTGCGGTTGATACATTCTCAATTGAAGCAATGATGAAAGATGGAAAAGCCGTGCAAGCAGGCACTTCACACTACTTAGGTACAAAATTTTCGGAAGCATTTGATATAAAATATCTAACAAAAGATAATAAACACGCATATGTTCATACAACGTCTTGGGGTACGTCCACACGTTTAATTGGTTCGGTCATCATGGTTCATGGTGATGAACAAGGTCTTGTCTTACCACCAAAAATAGCACCTACTCAAGTTGTTTTGATTCCAGTAGGTCCATGGAAAAAGAACCATGCAATTATGGAGAAATTAGATGAAATCTTTGCAGCTTTAAAAGCGAAAGGAATTCGTGTTCGTCTTGATGATTCTGATCAATCACCAGGCTATAAATTTAATGAATGGGAGTTAAAAGGTGTACCTGTACGTATTGAACTTGGCCCACGTGATTTAGAAAATAATCAAGTATTGATGAAAGCCCGTGATGTAGAGGAGAAAGTTTCTGTACCTTTAGAATCAATTGTTGAAAGTATAAAAAAAGAACTTGAAACAATGCAAACTCGTCTATTCGAAAAAGCAAAAGCTTTCCGTGAGAAAAATTCACACACTCATATCAATACCATGGAACAGTTAAACCAACATATAGCAGAATCCGAACAAAATGGAACTATTCCTGGTTGGATATTAGCTGGTTGGTGCGGAGACGATGCTTGTGAAGAAAGTGTAAAAGAAAAAACAAAATTCACAACACGAAACATTCCATTTAATCCACCGAAAACAAAGCACACATGCCTTTATTGTGGTAAAGAAGCAAAACATACTGTTTGGTTTGCTCGCGCTTACTAATCTACGATTGTTAAATATTATAATTAAACGATCGGGTGCTTTAGTTCCACAAGGAATTAAACAGCTTTGTAATCTGTTTTAATTTAAGAAGTAAATCAGAACTAAATCTTTTTAAAGAACTTTAAAAGGAGATACTCCAATTTAAGTAGTGTCTCCTTTACGATTTTTATAAGTGAATTTTTTTTGCCTTTATTATTCCAGCTCAAAACCTTAGAAGCTTGCTAAAAAAGCAAATCCTGTTAACCGTTTTAACAGGTGGTTCACAACCACACATCCACCAGAATCTTGGGCTTATTGGACAATATTTCAAAAAGAGTTGGTTAATTCGTCTTTAAATATCAAATATATTATTGTTGAAAATCCTGGTTACGCTATTCATATTGACAATCCTAATGCTGTTATAGAGGCTATTAGAGAAATGGTTAAGAAAATAAAATAAGGATGTTTAATAAGGTATATTTCCTGTAACATGACGGTTAAAGTAATATTATTGACATTAGGAAATAATAAAGGTTATTATAGACACATAAAGTCTTTTAAGGAGGGTATTGAAATCATGAAGTATTCTAAGGCAACAAATTATGCCCTTCACACAATGCTATTTCTTGCAAAGGAAGCAGAATATAAGCCAATTGGTGTACAACAGTTAGCAGAAAAGCAAAATGTATCTCCTACGTATTTGTCCAAAATATTGACTAAGTTGGTTAAGGAAGGGATGATCAATTCTTCATCAGGTGCCAATGGAGGGTATACGCTTAGTCATAATTGGGAAGACATTTCATTTTTGGATATTATACATGCAATTGAAGGTAAATCTTCATTATTTGACTGTTGTTTATACTCTAATCCAGAATGTGTAATAAAAGATGTGATGCTTTCAGCAGAGGAAAAACTGGAAGAAGAGTTAAGAAATAAAAAAATATCAGATATTGTAAAAAACTAAAGTGGGTTTATCACCCACAACTATTTTTTGTAACTATCGCGGATATTAAGAGTCTTTTATGTCGATTTATTTATTTTTCTTTTTTGAAAATTAAGGAGGTGAGGAAGTGATTATAGTATAGGGTTATTATATTCGCGTTTCTCAAAATAGACCTACAAACAATACTATATTTAGGAGGATTTTTCGAAATGGAACTATCAATGATTGATTGTGCCATTATTGGCGCTGGTCCAGCAGGACTAAATGCGAGTCTTGTGTTAGGTAGAGCTCGCAGAAGCGTTGCTCTCTTTGACAACAATACAAATAGAAATCGCAAGACACAAGAATCACATGGATTTCTGACACGTGATGGTATTAAGCCGGCAGAATTTCGTGAACTTAGCCTAAATGAAATAAAAAAATATCGTTATGTGCATCATTTCGAAACAACAGTTTCAAATATTATTAAACTGCCGAATGGCATGTTTAATGTTACGACTTCAGATAACATAAAATTTGTAGCAGAAAAAGTATTACTCGCAACAGGTATTCAAGAAGTGTTTCCTGATATTCCAAATATCGAACAATGTTATGGCAAGAGTCTCTTTAGTTGTCCTTATTGTGACGGTTGGGAATTAAGTAATAAAAAGCTTCTTATCATTGCAGAAAATGAGGATAGAGCTCTACACCTAAGTAAACTATTATATCACTGGTCAAATGATTTAGTTCTTGCAACAAATGGTACAGCATTATCTTCGGATGCCTTGGAAGAATTAGCAAGAAATGATATAACAGTCGTGAGTGATCCAATTAAACGGTTGAATAATATAGATGGATATTTAACAAATATAGAATTTGAATCAAATTTAATAATTGAATGTTCATTCGGGTTTGTTGCTCCTTCATTTATTCGCTCAAATCAATTTGCCGAAACACTAGGATGTGAATTACAAAAAAACGGTACTATTGTGTTAGATGATGGGGGGCGAACTTCAGTAAAAAATCTTTATGCAGCCGGTGAAACAGCAGGAATAAGTGCATCTTCACTTGTTATTGCAGCATCAGAAGGAAATAAAGCCGCCGTTGCAATGAATGGAGATATGGCAATAGAAAGGTTTTAGCTTCAAAAGAAGATTTTTTTTATTCTAATCAACGACTTTAAAGCTCTTTAATGTTTATAAAAAGGAGATAAAAAGATGACTATTATACATGTCACGTCAAATAATGAAATCGAACCACATATAAATGGAGATAAACTTGTATTATTAAATTTTTGGGCCAAATGGTGTGGTCCTTGTAAAATGCTAATTCCCGTTCTTGAACAACTTGATGAAGAATTAGGAGATAAAGTACAAATTCTCAAAGTAGATGTTGATAACGGACCAGATTTAGCTGCACAATATGGTGTTATGGGAATTCCACACACTCGTATGATTATTAATAACAACACTAGAGATCCACTTGTTGGATACGTTCCATATGAGAAACTAAAAACGATAGTCGAAGCTGAATTATAAAATAAATGCATGCAAGCTCGACAACTAGACGTCAGCTTCGCTAGCTAAGGCAGCTGGCTTGACGCTGTTTGGAAAGCGGGAAGTGATGTCTCCTGACTCCAATGACAGATAGTCTGACTCGAAGTTAGATTCTTTTTATTCAAGTTCGAATCGGCACTCATGCGCCGATCAGGCGCATTCCTTACAAGTATTACACTCTTTTCTTATCACTTATTTCGATAAAATCTTTGTGCTCTGTTTTGATAATATCTGGGAAAGAGTGAGCAATAAATTTTAACAAATGCGATCGAAATATCTATTTATGGATATTACGGTCTTTTTAGTTGATCTAAATAATCCATAAAAAAACGAAAAATCTTATTGGCATAATTAGTGCAATAAATTTTTGTCCATCATCTTTGCTATTTTGGACATAGAAAACGACTTGCGATACATTGATTTAGTATCGCAAGTCGTTTTTTAAACGGTTGCTCTTCTCAAGAAAAAGTAAGAAAAGACAACGTAAAACAAGGTAGGGATAATGAGCCAATATGCAAGTTGGACGGCAGTATGATCAACAATCCAATGAATGATATCCATCCAATGTTCATAATAGGTGATGAGTAGTGCTGCGATACTTGCAATCAATAAGGAAGATATAGACGCATAAGCCATTCCTTTTTTTCCGAAACGGCGGGCAAAGCTGGATATCATCATTCCAAGGAAAAATAGATTAATCAATAGGATGAAATAAATGAAAAGTTGTTCTAAAAGTGTTCCATCATTTAAATATGGAAAGTGGAAGAAATGAAATTTTCCACCCCAGCCATTTGTCCAATTTTCTACTATTGAACAAATCAATAATAGTACTCCAAAGGAGAGGTTCACGATAGCCCCCGTGGCAACCGTACCGAAAAAGTAATCAGTTCTTCTAACAGACATGCTGACTGCATATGAAAATGTTTGAGCCACAACTAATATTCCCACTACTAACATGTACACAAAGATATACGATACTCCTCCAGTAAAATATTTTTCTTTCGGAGTAATGAATAGACTAACAATTAAATTAACTATAAAAATTGAAAATAGTACAATATTTGGGATGAAAAACCAACTCCATTTGTCGCGAACAAGCATTTTTAAAACACTTCGAATATTCATTTCGCCATCGCTCCTTGTTTATCAGATTTCCCTTTCGTTAAATGGACAATTAACTGCTGTAAGGAAACTGGGGATATTTCAAGTCCCGGAATATGGACTTTATCATTAGCACGACCTATTACAGTAGCTGAAAGCAACCCGCCAAATGGTTCGCGATGGATTACTTCTTTTCCAGTAATAAATGACTCTACCTTTGCTGTTTGGCCTGTTACTGTAAACGCCTTTCCTCTCAAGTTCTCGGCATCCTCGTCGATGATTAATCTTCCTTTATCAATGACTAGAATTTGTTCTAACAAATTACTCACTTCATCAATGAGATGGGTAGATAATATAACAGTCCGAGGATGCTCCGCGTAATCCTCCATTAAACGGTTATAAAATAATTCACGTGAAACGGCATCTAACCCCAAATACGGTTCATCAAAAATAGTTAACGGTGCTCTGCTTGCAAGCCCAATGACAATACCAAGCGCGGAGTGCATTCCGCGAGAAAGCCCCCTATTTTTCTTCTTTAAAGGAAGATTGAAATCTTCTACTAATGAGTATGCATATTCCTTATCCCATTTCGGAAAAAGTGACTTTGACACTTCCAAAATATCACGAACAGTAAAATTATCAGGATATTTCTGACTTTCTTTAATAAAACAAATTTGATTCAATACTTTAGAATTTTCATAAGGCTCCTCACCGAAAACCAATAATTCCCCGCTAGTTGGAAAAATCTGTGCCGTGATCATTTTCATTAACGTTGTTTTACCAGCTCCATTTCTACCGAGAAGGCCATATATTTTATTTTCTTCAATTGAAAAGCTAATATCTTGGATTGCTTTATGGTCATCGTACAGCTTATTTAACCGACTTATTTTTATTACTTCTGTCATCGTCTTCCTTCTCCTTTCCGTATCATATCCATTAATTGTTCCGTCGTAATTCCTAATTTTTCTGCTTCCTGAATCATCGTCACTATAAATTGCTCGAAAAATTGTTCTTTTCGCTTCTCAATGACTTTCATACGTGCACCTTCAGCAACAAACATTCCGATCCCCCGCTTTTTATATAAGATGCCTTCATCCACCAGTAAATTTACGCCCTTCGCAGCTGTGGCAGGGTTGATTTTATAAAAGACTGCGAATTGATTCGTTGAAGGGACTTGGGATTCTTCCGGCAAGCCGCCTTCGATAATGTCATCTTCTATGCGCTCTGCAATTTGGACGAAGATTGGCCTTCCATCATCAATTAAATGCTTCATTTGGTTCACCACCATGTTGGTTAGTTACTTATGTAATTAACCATATGACATAGAAGTATCATTGTCAACAGTATTTGGAAATCTTTTCATAAATGGACGCAAGTAATATAATGGGGAAAATGAAAATATGGGGGCAGGACATGCTTACAAAAAAGCAATTAATAGAAGATTTTAAAAGTATCGGAATAAAAGAGGGAATGGTGCTTGTCGTCCATACATCACTTCGAAACATTGGATTCATACAGGGCGGTCCGGAAGTGGTTATTGAAAGTTTACTAGAGATTTTAGGGGATGAAGGGACACTCGTCATGCCATCGATGACAAGTGGAGAAGAATTATATGATCCAAAAACAACACCTACAGAGTACATGGGGATTGTGGCTGAAACATTTTGGAGGATGCCTGGTGTACTAAGAAGTAATCATCCAAATAGTGCATTCGCGGCGTACGGAAAGCATGCGAATGAAATTGTTTCTGAACATCCAATAGATCAACCAGAAGGAATTAAAAGTCCAATCGGAAAAGTATTTCAGCTTGACGGAAGGATTCTTCTGCTCGGTGCTTCCCATGATTCCAATACTACGATCCATTTAGCGGAATCTTTAAATGAGGTACCATATAGAACATATTCTACAATGCTGTTTTCTAACGAAGGAAAGATAGAGGAAATTCAAGTTCCACTAATCAATCATTGCTGTCAAAATTTCAAAAAAATAGAGTCCCTTCTAAAAGAGAAAGGTTATCTTTCTGTACAAAAGATAGGAAATGGAATTTGCCAGTTCATGAAAGCAAGTGATGTCGTGGAAGTTGCAAGTATACAGTTAAAAAAGAACCCGTACTATTTTTTATGTGAAGATGATTGTGAAGAGTGTACAGAAGCTAGGGAGTATGTGATTGCAAAACGGTAAGTATGTGTAAAAATCTTAGGGGAAATTCGGTCCTCTTATTCCCTTAAGAACGATGATTCCCCTTTATTTATGTGAATGGAAAACTATTTATTGAATTAGTATTGATAAAGTGAAGGTTGATATTGGACGGGTCACGACCGAAAAAAGGATGTGTTTGACGCTGTTGCCGATTCAACTCGACATCAATGGCTCCTCTTTTGTTAGATACGGAAGAATTATCTCAATAAACTGTGTACATACAGTCAAAAGAAGTATCATTTATCGACTATTCCTAATACGATTGGAAAAAATAAAGAAGTCTTAATCACATTTATTTAAAGTACCATTCCTCCTAGCAAATTTCTAATTGGCTTGCCAATCCTTATAAACCCCGCATTTAGAAATTTTAACATGCTGAGTTTATAAATGGTGTTGACACGACACCAATTGGTGACATATAATAAAAGGGACACTAAAAGGTGTCCTATTGATTGGTAGTCATTTGGAAATTTTGAAACTTCAACAAGTTTTACTTAAAACAATTATGAGGAGGAAACAAATGAGTATGATTGTAAGTACTGAAACAACGGCGAAGGTAGGAACCCAGCCTCGAGGAAAAATGATTGCTTATTGGTCAGTCACATTACTACTCGCTTCAGCTATTACCTTAAGTGGCATCGGGCAACTGATGCTTTATGGGGGAAACGTTGAATTGGTTACGAATCTTGGTTACCCATTATACATCTTGACTATTCTCGGGATTTGGAAAATTCTTGGAGCCACCGCAGTAATCGTGCCAGGTTTACCTCGGCTTAAAGAATGGACTCACGCGGGTATCTTCTTTTTAATGACCGGTGCAGCTTTATCTCATGTGTTTGCTAACGATTATGGTGATTACGGGTTTAATATTATTCTTCCACTTTCATATGCTGCACTTAATATTGCCTCGTGGGCGTTACGTCCGAAGAGCCGCAAGCTTTAATAAGGTGGTGAAATTAAGGGCTGTCCTTTTTGCTGGGTTAAGATGGAACTGCTATCTACATTTCGAGTAAACTAGATTCAGTGCAGAAACAAAAACTCGCGATGGATCCATTGTGGGAGCTAAATATGCTTGGAAGAAAAATGGTGAACAACTTGAAAAAAGTATTGGCTGTAATATAAAAGGAGGAATGGAAAATGTCTTATATCGTTGATTTTAAAAATGTGTCTACGGTTGGTTTAGAGTCTTCACCGGTAGTAGATGCTCTTGCTGGTTTACGTGCTAATGAAGCCCGTTACTTTATGAACAAATACAAGCATGAATTTACAGTTGTACCCGCTAGCGAAAGCCAGGAGACCCTTGATTATGTGAACCGAATTTTGAAAGAAGAACGTGATATTGAGTTTGCGGCCAAACCTTTAGAAACATCTCGTTTTCAAATAGAAAATATCAAGATGGCCTACGTCTTTTATGAGGATGGTCTTGCGCTCAACGTCATGTATACGGTTGATGATCCTAAGAAGCGGGCTGTTGGTTTTAAGCTTTCTGAGGGGATGGAAGTACCAAAGGAGTTAGAAGGGAAGTTTAAGTTTGCCAGGCAGAAGTCTAAACTAGCTGGAACAATTCGGGGCTCGTTTTTTGTAATTAAAGGAGAATATTAAAGTAAGTAAAAGTACAAGTGTAGGAATCCAGTATTTTTTGTATTCAGTTATTCGTTAAAGGGCGCTATCCTCGAACAAGGATAAGCGCTTATTTTTCATTGTAGGACCATTTAGTGGGATACTTCGTAATAGATAATGCAACATACTTAAAGGAAATTTTAATTTTGTTGAAAAGATATTGAACTTTTCTTAATACATACATGAAACAGTAGTATCTAATAAGCAAGTCGCCAACGTTTTCGATTTAAAAGAAATCTGCTATTCATATTCCGTTCATATTCATTTCCTACAATAAGGCTGATCTTAAATAGTAGGAGATGAATGATATGCTTCGCCCATTTAGAAAACTAGTAAAATTTTCAAGCGGCTCGGTAGGAGCTAAAATTACGATTGCTTCCTGGCTTCTAGCAGTTTTGTTGATCAGTTTATTTGCGCCAGGTGCTAAGGAATATGCAGTTAATAGTAAAGAGGCAAGTGTAAGTGGCGACAGACCTTCGGAAATTGCCGATCATGTATTAAAAGAACAATTTTCCAATAATGACGGTATGTCTGCTCTTCTAGTTTTCCATCGTGACGGGAAAATTTCAAATGATGACCGTGAGAAAATAGCAGAACTAAGTGAGTGGCTATCTTCTGATGAAAAGCCTAATCAGATCATAAACTCATTGCCTTTTCACCAATTTCCGGCAAATGTTCAAGAAGAGATGTTTTCCAAAGATAGATCCACTCTTCTTTTTAATTTTTCACTTGAATCTGATTTGGATTCCGGTATCGTCCTTAAAACATTAGATCAAGTAAAGGAAAAGGTCGAAGCGATTGGGCTAGGTGGAATGCAATTTGAAATTACCGGCCCTGCCGGAATATCAGCTGATACCATTTCTTTGTTTAAAAATGCAGACATCGTATTGATGCTAGCAACAGTAGGACTAATTTTTGTGATATTAATTTTGATTTATCGCTCTCCATTACTTGCCATTACGCCACTTTTAATCGCAGGGATTGTATATGGAGTAGTGGATCGAATTTTAGGATTAGCCGGCAAATACGGTTGGTTCACTGTGGATAGTTCTGCGATTTCGATTATGCTCGTTCTGTTATTTGCTGTTTTAACAGATTATAGTTTGTTTGTTTTTTCAAGATATCTTGAGGAATTAAAAAAGCAAGAATCTAAATACGCTGCAATGGGGGAAGCCATCTTCCATGTTTCCGAACCTATTGTATTTAGTGGTGGAACTGTGTTTCTTGCAATGGTGACGTTATTTGTCACAGTGTTTCAACCATATAATCATTTCGCGCCTGTTTTTTCTGTTGCGGTTATCATGATTTTGCTTGCGGGACTAACACTCATTCCAAGTATTTTTGCTTTAATGGGGAGAAAAGCATTTTGGCCATTTGTGCCAAAGGTTGAAAGTGGAAGAGATGTAAAAGCAGGAATATGGAATAAAGTTAGTAAGCAAGTCATGAAACGTCCTGCCATCCTAGCTGGCACCCTTCTCATCATTTTGTTGATTGGGGCCTTTAACTTTTCATCAATAAAGTATTCTTTTAACCTATTAGAATCATTTCCTGAGGACATGCCCTCAAGACAAGGATTTGAGCTCTTAGAGAAAAATTATCCGGCAGGGCAATTGGCTCCTGTAAATATCGTGCTGCAATCAAAAAAAGAATTTGAGTTAAATGATGAGTTTTTCGCCAATATAAACAATCTTGTTGAAAAATTAGAAGGTCAAAAAGGTGTTAGTTCTGTTACTCCTGTCATAACAGATCAAAGCAACTTGCCTCGGAATTTTTTATCTAAATCGGAAAAAGCGATTCGAGTACAGCTAATTTTGGAAGATAACCCATATGAAACGGGCGCGCTCAACACTGTTCAAAAGTTGCGTGATTCAACGGTCAATCTATTAAAGGATAGTGGTTTTTCTACGAAAGACGTAAAAATGCATATTGCAGGACAAACAGCGAAGCAAGTGGATGTAAGACAAATGAATCAACGAGATATGATTGTGTTATTTTCACTTGTGACGATTTTACTCACATTCATCCTTGGTTTTCAAACGAAATCCGTGGTAATGCCAATCTTAATGATGGCGACAATATTACTGTCATACTTTTCGACACTCGGCTTTGGCTGGTGGATTTTTCATCATGTAATGGACTTTGATGCAATTAGCTACCGTCTGCCTGTGTACACGTTTGTTTTCATGGTAGCACTTGGAATCGACTATAATATCATGCTCGTTTCTCGAATACGTGAAGAGTCACAAAGTCTTCCTTGGAAAGAGGCTGTTGGAAAAGGTGTTGCTTTAACAGGTGGGGTGATTTCTTCAGCGGGACTCATATTGGCTGCAACATTTGCGGTCTTAATGACACAACCTTTGCAGGAATTATTTTTATTTGGTTTTACGATGGCAATGGGGATTTTGCTGGATACGTTTTTAATTCGAGGAATTTTCTTGCCGTCCATACTAATTTTGACACATAAGGACAAGAAGCAAGAAATAAACATTGATGTTGAATCATAAAATGAATAAATATGTGCGCGCTTAAGGAGGGGGAGCATGTTCAATAGTGTATTGCTTGAAGGACAACTAGAGTGGAACCTCCCGTTATTATTCATTCTCGCAATGATTGCTATTTTATATGCTCTCTTTCTGAACCATTACACCGAAATCAAAATTTATCATGTACGACCGGTTCTTTTTTTCATTAGTATTTGTCTATTTTACGTTGTGATCGGAAGTCCATTATCTGTCATTAGCCATCTATCCTTTAGTTTTCATATGATTCAAATGAGTATCCTTTATTTTATTGTTCCGCCGTTGTTTTTACTTGGAATTCCAGTTAAGTTTAAGGTGAAAGTTTCATCGTATTTTGCCTTAATTTTATTTGCCTCTTTGTTTTTTCTCTATCATTTGCCAATTGTCTTGCAAACTCTGTATCAATTTTCCTATTTACACAAAGGGTATACCTCATTCCTATTTGCTTTAGCTATTCTCATGTGGTGGCCGATTGTAAAGATGAAGGATAAACGCTTTGCTGTATTAAGTGGATTGCTTTTAACTCCCGCGTGCTTATTGTTTGTCATAAATGGCTTGAGGGGAGGAATAGCGAATCCATTTTTACAGGGGCTAATGTTAAGTCTTTGTTTGCCGGAGAATTTAAATGTGGCTGATTTATTTGCCTTTAAAATCAATCCAAGATTTGATCAGATTGCAGGTGGAGTGATTATGATGGGCATGCATAAATTTGGACTCATGCTTATCTCTCATTTCAGTCACCATCTTTGATTTCTATTAATAATCGAGTACATTTAAAAGAAAAAGGAAGTCCTATTTATGCATACACCTATTTTAATCGTAGACGATGACCCACATATTCGAGAATTATTACGCCTATATTTACAGAACGAGCGTTTCGCGGTCGTGGAAGCGGCGGATGGAACTGAAGCATCTAAACTGCTTGAAACAGAACAAATCAATTTGGCAATTGTTGATGTGATGATGCCTGGCAAAAATGGCTGGGAATTATGTGAGGAAATTCGCAAGTATTATGATATTCCCGTCATATTGCTTACAGCTAGGGGAGAAATGGAAGATAAGGCGAAAGGGTTTTTATCTGGCACCGATGATTATGTTTTAAAACCATTTGAACCAGAAGAGCTCCTTTTCCGGATTCGCGCCTTGCTTCGACGATATCAAATGGTATCAGATAATATTATTACAATGAACGAGACTGTGATTGACCGTAATAACTTTGAGGTAAAGATAGGAGGTCGCAGCATCATTTTGCCACTTAAAGAATTTCAACTACTTGCCCAGCTTGCGAGCCAACCAGACCGGATGTACACGAGGGACCAACTTATTCAACTTATATGGGGAATGGATTTTGAAGGGGATTGTCGAACGGTCGATGTTCATATCAAAAGGCTGCGTGAGCGTTTTCGTGATGTAACGGATGATTTTCAAATTATTACGATTCGTGGTCTAGGATATAAATTAGAGGTTAAAAGCGAATGAAGACACTATATGTACGGATTGTTTTAACCTTTATGTTGGTTGCGCTCGTTAGCGGCATTATTGCCTTTTTATTTTCGAATCTTTATTACCACGTAAAACTTAAAGAATATAACGAGGAAAAAATAAAAGAAATGGCAAATGAAATTGTTTATCTTTATGAAAATTCGGATGGGATGAAGATTCAAGATTTCTTAACGAGTGTGGCCAATATGAATTTCCAGTTATACTTGGTCGATCAACATATGGTCGGACACCAGTTTGGAGATCGATTTCGTCAATATGAATTGGATAAGTCTATCATTCAATCAGTATTGGATGGTCGAACATACCATGGAATTAGTACGTTTAAAAGCAATCTTTTTGTGACGGGCTTTTTTAAAGATGACCTAAAAAATAGTATTGGTGTTCCAATAAAGGTCGATGGTGTAACGGAAGCATTATTTGTCCGTCCGAATGTAGAAAAGCAGTTTGGCGAAATGCGGATTGTTTTTAGTTTAATATTGGGATTAACGTTTTTTATTAGCATGCTGTTAATTGTTGTTTCCGCAACTTTTCTCGTTCGACCTATTAAAAGGTTAACTAAAGCGACGAGGAAAGTTGCGAGTGGAAATTATGATTTTACACTAGATAGTCATCGTTCAGATGAAATTGGTGCCTTAGCGAAGGATTTTGAACGAATGGCAAAGTCTTTAAAAAAATTGGATGAAATGCGCCAAGAATTTGTTTCGAATGTATCGCATGAAATTCAATCACCGCTCACTTCCATCCAAGGATTTTCAAAAGCGATTCGTTCGAAAGTAGTAAGTGAGGAAGAAGCGGAACGTTACTTGGAGATTATCGAGAAAGAGACAAGCCGTTTGTCTTCTCTTAGTAAACAATTGTTGATGCTTTCCTCACTTGACAAGGAAGTGAAGGCTGTTAATAAGGAGACCTTCCGTCTTGATGAACAAATTAGGGAAGTCGTATTGCTTACAGAATGGGAGTGGAGTAAAAAAAGTTTGCGGATTGAGCTGGATTTGCCGGAACTCGTGATTGAAGCAGATAAGCAATTACTGTTTCAAATTTGGATTAACCTGCTTACAAATAGTATTAAATTCACTGGAAATCATGGTTCAATTTACGTAAATGCTGCAGTGGATGAGGATATTATTGTAACCGTTCGTGACACCGGGATTGGAATAGCAGAAGAAGAACTGCAACAAATATTTGACCGCTTTTATATGGGAGACAAATCTAGAAATAGAACAAAATCAGGCAGTGGTCTTGGGTTATCGGTTGTGAAGAAAATTATTGAACTTCATGAAGGAACAATTAGTGTGCAAAGTGAAATTGGAAAAGGGACGGAATTTACGGTGAGACTACCACGATAGGAAAAAGAAAAACGAAAGACTTCTTGATTGAGGTCCTTCGTTTTTTTAGTTTAAAACCTAAAACTTACGACAAAGATAACCGCTAAAACCAATAAAACTGAGACGAGCATCATTGTAATGTACGTATTAATACTTCCTGGATGAGTGATGACACTTCCTTCTTTTTCAAGGGTGTTCAATTTTTTTACGACCCTGCGTCCAAATATACTAACAGCAATAATCGTAAAGAGGACTGTCACACCGCCAATGCGTTCCATAAATTCCAAATAGAAGGGCTTTGACGAATCTCCGAAATTCATCGCAATCATCATGAAGATACCACTAAGTAAAACGAAAAATGCACTAGGATGAACAAGTGTATTCACTACCCTCGTCATTTTTTTAACAATCGTAGATAGCTCTTTTGAACCAAGATGTTTTTTTATCATGATTAATATTATGGTCACAGCCAAAAGGGAACCTACCCAAATCGAAATCCCTGCTAAGTGTAAGAATAACCAATATTTAAACATTCAAATCTCCTCCTTGATATGAGTATAGGAGTCGTATATGAACAACAGATGAACAGTAGGTTACAAAAGAGAGTGCGAATCTTATATAAACTGTTTAATGTTAAACTTTGCACTCTCCAAACGGCTAGCGAAGAAGGTTTTCGCAAAATTGAACGAACAATCGTACAGTAACACTCCTTTTGCACATGGACCTGTTTTTAGCGAGACCGTTATAGAGTTAGATGATTTTAATAGAATGGAGAAACTTCTAATCGGAACTGAGGAATTATCAAAAATTAATTAAGATTGTTTTTATCTATATTGGCAAAAAAGTCGCAATAATATAGTAAACTAGGTATAAACGTTTAAAACCTGCAAGGAGGGGAAGAGCAACATGCTAAGTAAATCAGTAATTGAGGATGTCATATCCGCAGCACTGTCAACAGGTGGGGATTTTGCTGAAGTGTTTGCGGAAGATCGTTTTTCAAAGTCTTTAGTTCTTCAAGACGGTAAAATTGAAAAGAGTAATTCTGGAAGGGATGCTGGGGTAGGCATTCGCGTCTTTAATGGTCTCCAAAGTGTTTATGCGTATACGACCGACTTTTCAAAAGAAGGGCTCATAAAAGCAGCTAAAAACGCAGCGCATGCCATTCAAGCTGATGTAAGACATATTTCAGCTGCACTTCAACAGGAAACGATCGAACCATTACATAAGATTATTCAAATGCCACGAACGATTGAAAATGTACGTAAAGTAAATGTTATGAAAAAAGCATATGATATTGCAAAAAATTATCACTCTAGTATTGCGCAAGCAACCGTTACTTTACTAGATCATGAACAGAATGTTTTAATTGCAAACTCGGAAGGGAAATTCGTAGAGGATAAACGGGTAAGGAGTCGTTTAGCCATTCAAGCGATTGCTTCTGATGGAAAGCAAATGCAGCCAGGCTATTATGGACCAGGAGCATATCAAGGCTATGAATTTTTTGAAAATCTAGACCTGGAACATTATGCCGGAGAAGCGGCACGAATCGCTGTGACGATGCTTCACGCCGAAGAATGTCCAAGCGGAAAATTCCCTGTCATTATCGACAACGAATTTGGTGGAGTTATTTTTCATGAAGCTTGTGGACATGGGTTAGAAGCGACTGCTGTTGCAAAAAATAACTCTGTTTTTGCGAATCGAATTGGCGAGAAAGTGGCACCTGATATTGTAACATATATCGATGATGGAACACTTGCTAATGAGTGGGGTTCTCTTAATATTGACGATGAAGGTGAGAAAACTCGTAAAAATGTTCTCATCGAAAATGGCATTTTAAAAGGGTATTTGATTGATAAATTTAACGGACGTCGTATGGGAATGGAAGCTACTGGATCCAGCAGACGTGAATCATATCGATTTAATCCAACATCGAGGATGACTAATACATTTATCGCTCCTGGAAAATCAACTCCGGAAGAAATTATAGCTTCTACGGAGCGCGGTCTCTACGCGAAATATATGGGTGGCGGACAAGTTAATACTGCAACAGGAGATTATAACTTCGCTATTATGGAAGCGTATATGGTCGAAAACGGAAAAATCGGTGCGCCTGTAAAAGGAGCTACACTTATCGGGAATGGACCAAAAACCCTTCAGCTTGTTGATATGGTTGGAAATAATTTGGCTCATGGAGCGGGAATGTGCGGATCTGTGAGTGGCAGTCTTCCGGTAAATGTTGGCCAGCCAATGATACGTGTTAGTGAAATAACCGTTGGCGGAACGAAGGGAGAGTAAATCATGAAGATTGAAAAATTCCAGGAAATGTTATTGGGAAATGGGCTTGCACATGGTTTTGAAGACATGGAAATTTATTATGAAAAATCAAAGCGTTTTGCTTGCGATGTATATAAAGGTGAATTGGATCATTATGAAACAGCTGAAGATGGGGGTTTATCCTTTAGAGGTATCTTCAATGGGAAAATGGGTTACGCCTATACGGAAAAATTTGACCATGAATCCATTTCTTTTTTACTTGAAAGTGCAAAAGCAAATGCTGAAATCATAGAAGAAGAAGAGCAGGATGATATTTTCGAAGGCAGTGATGAATATGAAGAAAGAAATTTTTATTCAGAAAGCCTTGATGAAGTCTCAATTCCTGACAAAATAGACTTATTAAAGAAAGTAGAGCGTAAAATCTTCGATTACGATCCACGGATTGCCTCCCTTAATTATTGTAAACTGATTGATCAATCAAAGGAGAGGCTGCTTGCTAACAGTAAAGGCTTAGTGCTCCATGATCGTATGAACTTTCTTGGGGTCGTTTTGTCCGTTGTAGTAAAACAAGGTGACGAAACAAAAAGTGGGTTTACGGTAAAAATTACGAAAGGTTTTTCCAAGTTAAATGTGGATGAAATTGCGAAAGAGGCTGCAGAAGAAGCACTTTCGTATTTAGGAGAACAGTCGATTCCAAGTAAAAAATATCCGATAATATTACGCAAAGAAGCAGCAGCAAACCTTCTCGATACATTCACCACAGTATTTTCGGCAGAAGTTGCTCAAAAAGGCCGTTCGTTGCTAAAAGATAAGGTAGGAGAAAAAATCGCAGCTGAAACCCTGACAATCGTAGATGATCCATTCTATGAAGAAGGCTTTGCAAGTCGTATTTTTGATGGGGAAGGGGTGGCATCAAAATTATGTACGGTCGTTGAAAATGGTACATTAAATACCCTCCTTCACAATCGCAAAACGGCGAAAAAAGCAGGGGTGGAAACAACGGGTCATGCCTACAAGTCTTCATATAAAGGGACTCTTGTTATTGCACCATCCAATTTTTATATTAAGCCAGGAGAAAAATCTTATGATGAATTAATCGAATCCCAAAAAGAAGCGGTTATAGTAACAAAGCTTTCTGGCTTGCATTCTGGAGCCGATACGGTTTCTGGTGATTTCTCTGTTGCAGCCAATGGCTTTTATGTAAAGGATGGGAAAGTTGAAACACCAGTAAAACAAATGACGATTGCAGGAAACTTATTCGAATTACTTAAAGATATTCAAGAAATTGGGTCAGATTTATATGTATCATCGAGCGGGATTGGTTCACCGTCGTTGCTGTTGAAGGAATTGTCGGTGACGGTGGAGTAAATGTAAAAATTCTCGAAAAAATGATATGGCCCACAATCTAACGAATCTTTTCGTTTGAAAAACAACGAAATAGGATAGGAAGTCGTCTTCGATTTCCTATCCTATTCGTACTTAAACTTTATTTGATTGTCGTACCATTCTATTATAGTTAACACGATTCGATTCTCGGATAACTCATTTGTACTGTCAAATGGCAAGAATCAATTCCCGGATAACCCTTTTCAATTTTCGGATAACAGGTTTATTTCCCACATAAACCTTCCCCATTGTCGGATTGTTAAACTGATTAACTCTAACTTGTTAAAATAAAGTTAAGGCATCGTAGATAGGAGTGAGATGTTTTGGAAAATAGTAAGGAAAAGAAGTTGCCATTCATAATGTGGTTAAGCGCTGTGATAGGCGCGTTCATCTTTTTTTTCATTGCCAAAGTTATTTGGGAAGATGTTCATTTGTCACTATTAGTTATTCTTTTATTAATGGGCTTCTTTATAAATTTGCTCATATCATTATTTTTTCAAAAGAAAAAGATTCCTAATAATGATGCTATCCATTAAACGCTTGGTAGAGTGAACTGCCCCCCGTCAAGTAGACAGTGGAAATAAATAAAACACATTAGGCGGCTTTAGCCCTATATTCTAAGGGGCTAAGGCCGTTTAATCCTTTTTGTAATCTTTCATGATTATAAAACTGTATGTATTTTTCGATATCTTTTTTCAATTCCTCAAACGTACTATATTTGTTTAAATAAAACTTCTCGCATTTTATGGTTCCCCAAAATCCCTCCATTGGTCCATTATCAATGCATCGTCCTACTCTAGACATACTTTGTATCATATCTGCTTTCTCAACCTTCTTTTTAAATGCCGGGGAAGTATATTGATACCCTCGATCACTGTGGAGAAGAGGGGTGGCATTCGGGTTAGCCTCCATCGCTAAATCCAATGTCTTAAAAACCAACGGATTATTATTAGAAGTCCCAATCATATAACTCACAATGGAGCCATCGTATAAATCTAAAATTGCACTCAAATAAGCCTTTTGAGAAGCTCCGTATTTCATTTCAGTCACATCAGTCAGCCATTTTTCATTTGGCTTCTCCGCATTAAACTCCCTGTTTAATAGGTTTTCAGCGACATATTGTGGAGTGCTAGGTTTATACTTCTTGCGTTTACGTCGAATAACCGACTGGATACCGGCAATCTTCATTATTCGATACGCACGCTTATGGTTAATAGGTTTAGATAGTTTACGATTCAGGTTCATCGTCATACGGCGATATCCATATATGCAGTCCACTTTCTCATATAAACACCTTATCTCCTTCAGAATTTCCTCATTTCTCTTTTCATTCTTGGAAGGAGTGTGACGAAGCCACTTATAGTAGGAAGAACGTGCAATTCTAGCAATCTGGCATAATAGCGCAATGGAGATATTTTCTTCCACATGTAGTTCCTGTATGGCCAAATATTCATCGGCTAAGCGAACCTGGCTTAATGACGCTTTTTTAAACGCCTCCTTTCGATCTCCTCCAACTTTTTTAAGAATGCATTTTCTGCCCGAAGACGTTCATTTTCCTGCTCCAATCGCTTCATTTCACGTCGGAATTTCTCCTCAGGGGTTAACTCTGACTCTGCCTTAGTGCGGCCACGCTTATCTTTAAGACCATCTTCTCCTTCTTTCTCGAACTTCTTTACCCATTGATACACTTGTTGATATGAAACCGTGAAAAGCTCTGATGCCTGATGATAATTTTTTCCGTTTTTAAGACAATACTTAACAATTTCCAAACGTTCTTCAAGTGTAGTGGAACGACCTTTAATCATAGAGTTACTCTCCCTTTGCGTCTCTATTAAATCTCTATGATTATTATAATTGTTTATCCACTGTCTCAACACTGATGTGCTAGATAATTCATATTTGTGTACAATCCCCATTAAAGAATCGTTCCCAGAAAGGTAATCCAGAACAGCTGC
>NZ_JAGYPG010000003.1:439002-718201 GCF_018343625.1 Lederbergia citri
CTTTGCGTCTCTATTAAATCTCTATGATTATTATAATTGTTTATCCACTGTCTCAACACTGATGTGCTAGATAATTCATATTTGTGTACAATCCCCATTAAAGAATCGTTCCCAGAAAGGTAATCCAGAACAGCTGCTGTTTTGACCTCTTTAGAGTAACGTTTCCATTTACCGAATTTGTTAAGCCCCTCTATTCCATATTTCTGATAGAGGTAAATCCATTCTTTCATTGTTTCATCAGAAATATTATATTGCGAACAGAAGTCTTGAATTGAGGTTTGTCTTTCATTAAACGCTAAAATTAACTCATACTTTTCTTGTGCAGAAAAAGCACTCTTTCCCATAGAAAAGCCCCCAGTAAAGCAAACAGATTTTTATTATTTGATCTGTCTACTTTATTGGGAGCATATCAGAGTTCAGTTCCAAGCGTTTTATATATGACATTGAGATTGTGTTATCTAATGATAAATAGATTTAACATCATAGATTAAAAACAAAATCTCTTTGTTTTTTAATAGCGTGTAGTAGTATAACCTATAATTGAATATTAAGAACAATTGGAGGATGAGAACAGTAATTTATTTTCAGTCGTGGATTCAAACTAGATATATGAAGAAAAGTAACCCGTATATTTTGCAATAAAGCAATCATATCAATAAATTGGACGAAAAAATCAATGGGGTGATCAAATTGTTGGAAATAGAGGTTAAGCAAGATAAAGATTCGCATCAGTTAAATCAATTGTTGTGTTTTAATGTACCTAGTCATGTCCATTCGGTTTCCATTGAAGTGAGAAACGAACAATACATGTGGTTAACCTATATCGTTCATGATCAACAAAAAAAATTAAGGGGACAATTTATTAAAGTTAGTACACCTCAACCAATCATTATTCATCAAGAACAAGAAAAAAGTTCACCCTATACCTATTATGGGGATATACCGGAAGGCGAATGGACAATTGATATATCAATTATAGCTAGAGAGGAAGTAAAAGCTTTAAATAATTGGTGCACTTTTACTATTATGTTTAATGAAGCTAGTGACAATAGAAAACCAGATTTATATATTTGGCAAGATGAACAACAATCCCAAAACCTACTGAATGTAAATGATGAAATCATTTTTAATGAAAGCAAAAGGTGGTATAAGGGAGATTTCCATACCCACACGACATTCTCCGATGGAAAGATGACGAGGGAAGAGAACATGGACAGTGCCAAAAATCAAAACCTAGACTTTTTTGCTGCAACTGATCATAATATTGTTCCTACCTCATGGTTTGATGAAACAGAAATTTTGGTTATCCCTGGTATTGAAGTTTCATCCCCTATTTTAGGGCATTTTAATGTGATTTCTACGAACGACTCCCCTTTTTCAAAGCATAGATTAGAAGATATGTTTTCGGTAGAGGGGAATGTAAAACTACTGTCAGAGGATTACGGTAATGCTCTTATCTCTATCAGCCATCCTTTTTTGAAACATTTTAATTGGAAAGTTACTGAAACTCCGTTGGACAAAATCGACTCAATCGAGATCTGGAACGATCCAACCTTCAAAGATAATATTGAAGCGACGAAAATGGCGCTAATTGCTTGGAATCATCTATTAAATGATGGCCATAAGATTACGGGGATTGGAGGTTCCGACTCGCATAATAAACCAACGGAAAAGTATGAGGGAAGCACCGAACCTTCCTTAATTGGGGACCCGGGAACTTACGTTTTCTGTGATCAACTGACTGCCGCAAATGTTGTTAAAGGTGTAAAAAACGGACATGTCGTTGTCTCCCGAGGGGAGTTTATTCATTTTCAAATTGATGATTTCATCTCTGGTGATCTATGTAATGTAGAAAAGGGTACAGCTAAGGTATTCGCAGATACTGATGACCCAATCTTCTTTGAATGGATTGTAGACGGGCAAGTGGCAAAGAAAGAAACTGGGTATCAATCTGAATTCCATTTTGACTTTGATAAATCCTACCATTGGATAAGAGTGGATGTAAGAAAGAAAGATGGTAGTTTGTATGGATTTACTAATCCGATTTACTTTGGCAGTAAAAATCCGAAGTTAAAGAAGTATGGACAATTACTTGAGATAATGGAAAAATGATAACTTAAGGACCACAGTCGTTGTTCTGTGGTTTTTTTGGCAATTTCATTCCAAATATACCTTCATAAAGATGTATTTGACATAATATTTTAATAAAGTATACTTTTAATGAGGTGAATTTGGATTGGAAAAAAAGCCAATGTATGTGCATGTTCTTGAAAACATAAAAAATATGATTATAAATGGAGAATTTCCTGTTGATCAGCCTCTTCCATCACAAAAGGAATTTGCTGATATTTTTAATACAAGTGAGATTACCTCAAGAAGGGCATTAACTGAACTAGCTAACGAGGGGTACATATTTAGGATTCGCGGGAAAGGTTCTTTTATTAAAAAAATTGAGGATGACGAAGAAACGAAGAAATTAAAGATAAAACGAGTGTATTTTGTTTACCCCGATGCACCATTACAAGTGTTAACACATCGTTTTTACCAGGACTTGATGGATGGGATTTTTTCGTCATGCAAAGAAAAGGGAATCCAATTCCTAACATGGAAAATAGGGGAGAATGAAAAGCTTCCAGACGATAATCAAGCAGGCTTTATTGTTTTACCGCATGTTCAAGGTGCACAAGAAATTTCGGTAAAAACGCTTGAGACTTGGAAGATGAAAGAGAAAAGATTAGTCACCGTACATTTTTACTATCCTCATTTAAAAATTCCTTACGTTGTCATCAATAATATAACGGGTGGTTATTTAGCAACACAACATTTAATATCTTGTGGACACGAAAAAATTGGTATTATCTTAACAGGAAAATCCTTTATGGATATAAATCAGGAATTTTCATTACGAATGGAAGGATATAAATCCGCTTTATTACAACATCAAATCGAGTTTGATCCCTCTTATATTTATATAGCTGAGGGTAATTCAGAAACGGAAGAGATGGGGTATAAGGGGATGAAAGCATTGCTAAGTCTAACTGAACCACCAACAGCAGTGTTTGCTACAAGTGACTATAAGGCTATTGGTGCTATTCGGGCGGCCATTGATTCGGGATTAAAGGTACCTGAAGATATTAGTATTGTTGGCTTCGATGATATTTCGCTAGCAAAATATTCAACTCCCCCATTAACAACCTTTAACCAAAATTCCCAAAATCTTGGAAAGCGTGCCGTTGAAATATTAGTAGAAGAATACAATAAAAAGGAAAATGAAGAAGAGATATTGAAGGATGAAATTGTACCTGAACTTATTATTCGAGAGAGTACAAGGAAAAGATGATCAATCGTATTAGATCCTGCTCATAAAGAACAGTTAGATTCGTTTGTTTCTAACTGTTCTTTTTTAATTATTTGTAAAAGTATACAAAGGCGTTATTTTGTTCTCAAGGGTGCAACAGTAAAGATAAAATAGTACATAAAGACTATACATTAATTACAAAAAATGGTTTACATGAATAAAAGTATATATTATGATTTAAAGTATACTTTTATTATCGTTGAAGGGAGGAAAGTCTACTATGGCTCAACATTGGGAAGCAAAGTGGATTTGGAGCCATTTACCTGAAAATACACCGAATGTTTATTGTGAATTTAGAAAGATGTTTACAGTAGATGAGGAAGTCGACATCTCATCAGCCAATTTATCTATTTCTGCAAATCAGGAATACATATTGTTTATGAATGGGGAAAGGATAGGCAGAGGTCCATCTCCTTCTGATAATAGCTGGAAATATTATGATACATATGAAGTAGCAGCCAATTTACATAAAGGACAAAATACCATAGCTGTATTAGTATATAATTTCGGAACAACGGAAATTGTCACACAACAATTTCAAGGTCCTGGAGGGTTAATTGCCCAACTGGAAATCGAAACGAATAAGAAGAATACAATCATTCCTACTGATTGTACTTGGAAGTGCCGTCAGTCTCCTCGCTGGGTACAAGATGTAAGCAGGCAACATAATTGGAATGGCTACCGTGAAATCTACCTTGCTCAAGAAGAAGATGGGTGGGAAACATCGAAATATGATGACACTAATTGGAATCAAGCACAAGAAATAGCAAATGCTTTAGATACATCCTCTGTTTGGCCTCATCTCATCAAAAGGGAAATTCCTTTTTTACATCAAGAGCTCATCACACCAAAATCTGTTTTTCATAAAGAAGATAATTTAGGCGTTATAGATATACAAGGAAACATAGGTGAATCTAGAATCATCATAGATGCAAGTATACCTGGTTCTTTACCTGCACTCGTTTATGATTTTAGTAAAGAAGTGGTTGGATATCCACACCTCGAAGTTCTCGCGCCACTAGGTGGTGTCATCCTGCTATATTATGGTGAATCATTGGATTTAACACTTTATGACACCTTTATTTTGAAAAAAGGAAGAAATGAGTTAAGTCCGTTTGGAAGAAGGGCTTTTCGATACATGAAAATAGCTGTGCAGGCAACGCCTGAGCCAATTACCCTCGATAACTTACATTTAAACTTTGTCCATTATCCTTTTGTGTCACAAGGCACATTTAAGTCAAGTGACGCTCTTTTAAATCAAATATGGGAAACCGGAAAATACACAACCCAAATTAATAGCCAGGACCATTTGGAAGACACACCATTAAGAGAAAAGGCATTATGGGTCGTTGATGAATTAATCATGGGTAAAGTTATTTATCATGTATTTGGAGATCACAGGCTGCTTAGAAAATGTCTGCTGCAAGGTGCAAGAATTCAAAATGAAGACGGTTCCATTCCGGGGACTGGTCCTGAAAGAAATGACATGATGCTTCCCGACTTTTGTGCCCATTGGTTATTTGGCGTATATGATTATTGGAATTTTACAAATGACATGGATTTTTTAAAGCAATTATGGCCGAATATTAAAAGATTACTAGATTGGTTTAAGAAAAATGAAGCGGAAGACGGCCTGTTTACAATTGAAGGAAAAAATTATTGGTGTTTTATCGATTGGGCTGAATATATTGATCGCCGGGATAAAGTAACAGCTTTATCTTGTTATTATTATAAAGTTTTATTACTTTCCGCAGAGCTTGCGGCAATTATAGAGGATAAAACAGCGACCGTTGAATGGATAAAAAAAGCCAATGCACTAAAGAAACAAATTCACCTTACAATGTGGTCTGACTATCATCAAGCTTATGTGGATTGTGTAAAGGGAGAAGAACATTCAAACAGCATTACATATCAAACCAATTTTGTCGCAATGTGGTCAGGAATCATGTCAGATTATCATGCAGACTATTTTATTAAGGAGTATTTCCTCAAACGGAAAGCACCGGAACTAAAAGGGCCATTTTTCTATTTTATTGTTCTGGAAGAATTATTTAATAGAAATTACTCATTTGAAGCAGTTGATAGAATACGTGAATACTGGGGAGAAATGATTAATAGGGGTGCAACGACATGGTGGGAAGCATTCGATCCTAATTCAGCGAATTGCACAATTCCGAGCCCATATCAAGGTCATACACCAACCTATTTACGCGATTATATTCCTGTTAGTCAATGTCATGGCTGGGGATCGAGCCCAACATATTTAATGACACAGCATATATTAGGCGTTAATGTTTCTCAACTTGGCGATAAAAAGGTTACTTTGAAACCGCTCACAAACAATTTGAATTGGGCAAGAGGAACGATTCCAACTCGTATTGGAGTAATTAAAGTTGATTGGAAGAAAAAAGGTGAGAGGATCAACTTTCAGATTGAGATCCCGGAAGGTCTTCATTGGGAAGGAACATTTAGTCCAGAAATAGATGTACAAGTAAATGGGATTTTATTAGGCGAAAAAGTAAAGTAATTCAAAGAAATTGAGAGGTGGTGATACATTTTAACATTCGCAGTGCAACTTTTAAATGTATTGATTACTTTTTAGGGGGAAAACAAGTGGTGAAAAAGGGAAAAACATTATGTCTGCTCGTTATTTCTGTCTGTTTCGTTCTTATTCTTGGGGCATGTAAAAGTAATACTGTGACAGAGCCAAATAAAGAGGATAAACCAAATCAACCAAATCAACAGGAAGAAAATAAAGAACCCGAAAAAAAGCTAGAAGGTAAAATTCGAATTTCATTGTCTGGTGTAGCAGCAGGCCAAGCAGCAGATCAAAGTGTTTGGGGAAAAGTTGCAGATGCCTATATGGAAAAGAACCCTGGTGTAGAAGTCATTGTTGATAATAAACCTACTGAAGGCTATCAAGAGTGGGTGACAGCACAATTTGCTACTGGTGATGTCCCTGAAGTCGATCTTGTAACCGCGAACGTGATTCCAGCTTCTGTATCAGATAATAAATTAATTGATTTCTTGCCATATTTTGATCAGGTAAATCCTTATACTAATAAGCTTTGGAAGGAAAGCTTTGATTTGGATACGATGCAAGTAAATATGGATGTATATAAAGCCACTGACCAAAAGTATGAAAGTCTAAACTTTGAATCTATTCAAATTATGTGGATTTATAACAAAGATATATTAAAAGAAGCAGGCTATGACCAACCTCCTGAAACATTTGATGACTTAATGAAGATGTTTGAAGATATTAAAAAACTAGGCTACACACCATTTTCAATTGGTGGGAATTCTACTTCTTTATGGTCTGGAAAGGCTGGTTGGGCGATTCGAATTTATGCAGACCAATATTTTAGAGATTCCATCAAACTTGTTCATTCCCAAGAAGATGATTATACATGGTTCGATAAGCTAGACGGACAATGGGAATACGATCCTAGCGATCCGTATAACGATAACAGATCTCATGTTACAACAAATGATTTACGTGTTTGGAAAGCGATTCATGAAAAAGAAGCTCCTTACCGAATGACGGATGAACCAAGATGGGAAAGATTTTATGAAAATATGAAAAAGTTATTCAGTTATGCATCCGATGGTTTTGCAGGGATGACAGATGATGAAGCGTATAAAGAGTTTTTAACCGGAAAGTCAGCTACAATGCTTGGCGATCCTAGCTTTTTCTGGCAGATTCCGAAGGATTTTAAAGATGCAGAACTGACAGGATCTGAAGGTGGGGTTGAGCCTTTTGAATATGGTTTCTTTAACTTCCCAACTATTAAAGACGATCTTGTATTGGCGGATGCTCGTACTATCCATATTCCTATTGGTTTTTATGGTGCTGTTGCAAAAGATGCCGAACAAAATGCTTTAACAGTCGATTTCCTACAGTTTTGGACTAGTCCAGAAGGATACAATATTTATCTTGAAGCAATTCAAAATAGCGACAGTATGTCGTTGACTGGTCCGCCTGCTCTTAAGGATATTCAGCTGCCTTCAGATATGGAAGAAGCATTTGCGCAGTTTGAGTCGATTGGAAACATGGAAGGTCTGCCAAATGCCGCGAATGTATTGGCACGCGGATTATCTGACTATCAACCTAGTGTTCAAGATTGGGTAAGCTTAACGCAGCAATACTTTGCAGGCAAAATGTCTACGAAAGAATATTTAGAGCAATACCAGAAAAATATTGAAAAAGATTTTGAAGGTGCTTTAAAAGAAAGAAATTATGAACTTTCTGATCTTGAGCATGTAGAAAGAAAGCCACCTGAAAGAAACTAGAAAATAAGGTAGATCTGCTCCTAAACGGGGCAGATTTCCACCTTGTTTGAGAGGTGTTATGAATTTGTATATAAAAAGAATTAAACATCCAATAGCACTCTTATTTATTATTTTTTTACTTATCCCCAATTTTTCAGTAAGAGCTGCAATGAACGATTCCTTTATGGTTGAAAACGGATCGAATATTACTTCCATCGCTGTGAATAATGACGCTACACAATTTATCGTTGGTACGTCCGGAGCAATGGCGTATATATACAATGGATCCGGAGAAATGATCAGAGTGCTAGAAGCAAAGAATGTTGTGACAGGCGTTTCTTTATTGCAAGATGGGTCTGCAATCATTTCCTCTGACGATCGAACCCTTTCGCTATATGATCCACAAGGAAAATTAGTATGGCAACAAAAATTTAATTTACCCGTAAAAACAGTAGTAAGTTCAAAGGACGGAGCTATAATAGCCGTCTACCTAAATGGAAGCAATGAAATCATTCTCCTAAATAACGATGGAGAAATAAAAAACAATATAGATTCTGGTTTTAGTATTAGGTCATTGGCTGTATCGAATAATGGTGAATGGATTGCAACAGGCGGAGCAGATCAATATATTCGTATTTTTGATCCGCACGGGAAAAAAGTTAGCGAAATCTCTACAGCAGGCATTATTAATGCCATAGCCATTTCCGATTTAGGTACGGTTGCTATGGGTAGCGATAATACACATATTTATTTACTAGATCAAGAAGGTAATACATTAGTTGATACCCAAGCGGATTGGAGAATTACAGATGTGGATATTACCGCAGATGGACAATACTTTTCCGCATCTGATATGAGAGGTTTTTATTATTTAATAAGCCAAGAAGGAGAAAAGCTTTGGAGTAAGCAAGGGAAGGGAATTGCTCGCGCCGTTTCTTTTGGCGGTGAGGGAAAAATGTTATTTACTGGTTCGGAAGAAGGACTTATTCAATTATTTGATGTTGGAAATGTTATTGAAGAAGCGAAAAAAGCTGAAACAGTAAAAAATATAACATTAACAGGAATTGTGCTCATCATCCTTTTAGTTGTCCTCTCCATAATTTTCGTAGCGATAAAACAAGGGAATGCAAAGATTTTTAAGGACATTTGGAAAGCAAAATATAATTATCTGGTTCTTTTGCCAAGCATTATCTTTATCGGATTATTTTTATATTACCCAGCAATAACAGGACTAATATATTCCTTTTTTGAATGGAACCCTGGAGGGAAATCTCACTTTATCGGTTTAGATAATTTCAAGAAAATACTACATGATCAGTACGTCATTACCGGGATGAAAAATTTAGTGATCATTATGATTAGCGGCACTATTAAATTGATGATCCCACCACTTATTGTGGCAGAATTGCTCTATTTCTTACGCAATAAAACAACTACTTATTGGTTCCGGACGTTATTTGTCGCTTCTATGATTCTACCATCAGTTGCCAATATCCTTATTTGGCAAAATATTTACGGTGCCAAAAGCGGATTATTAAATGAAGCTTTACGGCTTTTTGGCTTAGGTTCATTTACCCAAGCATGGCTTGCCAACCCGAATACAGCGCTATGGGCGATTATTTTTATCGGTTTTCCGTTTATAAGCATTTTACACTTGCTCGTTTATTACTCTGGATTAATTTCAATATCAGATGAATTGAAGGATGCTGCGATGATTGATGGGGCTGGTCCATTCAGGATTATACGATCGATTCATTTACCATTAATTGCAGGGCAATTTAAATTATTGATGGTTTTGACTATCATTGGCTTAATCCAAGACTTTAACTCCATGTTGATTATTACAGGTGGTGGGCCGGGTATTTCCACATATGTACCAGCACTGCAAATGTATTATTCGGCTACGAAGTTTAATGATATGGGCTATGCATCTTCCATTGGGGTAGTGATGTTTTTAATGATTTTTATCCTTACATTAATAAATCTTAGAATGGTTAAATCTGAAGATTAAACTTTTCCCAGCTGTGTAATAACACCATTTTAAGAGGGAGGCAAAGAGATGGAGCTAGAGAACATCAAAAAAACAAACACAAAAAAAAGAGTGAAAATTAGAAAGGATTTTTCGGTTCCTCAGATTATTTTATTTCTAATATTGGCATGCGTTCTATTCCTTACATTAGTTCCAATCCTATTAATGATCTTTATTTCTTTCAAAAGCAACTCACAAATTTTAGGGAACTTTTGGGGCATGCCAAAACCTTGGCTAGTTGCAAATTATAAATTGGCGTTTGCAGGGATATGGAAATATATCATTAATACTGTCCTTTATACGGGAGTCGCATGTTTGTTCATTGTGACATTATCTTCTGTGGGCGGATACGTGTTTGCAAAGAAAAAGTTTCCGGGCAAAGAAATTATTTTCATGTTGTTCTTAGCTATGATGATGGTTCCTGGGCTTTTAACATTGATTCCATCTTACGTTTTGCACCATCAGCTAGGACTAACGAATACTCCTTGGGCGATTATTTTACAACATACCGCAGGAGGACAGATTTTTGGGATATTTTTGTGTCGCAGTTTTATGAATGGTCTTCCAAATAGTATTTTTGAATCCGCAAGAATTGATGGTGCAAGTGAATTTGTCATTTTCCGAAAGATAGTGATTCCAATGACAACACCGATTTTAACAACAGTAGTTGTCATGCAATCGGTTGGAATTTATAACGATTACGTTTGGCCATTACTCGTGATACGTGATAGTGCAAAGCAAGTCGTTTCCGTTGGATTAACTTTGTTTTCCAGTCAATTTGGAACAACTGCTACAGGTATACAATTCGCGGGATTTGCCATATCCTCCATTCCATTATTAATTACCTTTATTTTTGGAATGAAATATTACATTCAAGGTATGACGCAAGGTGCTTTGAAAATGTAATGCTATTAATCCTTTGTAGGTTTTTAAAATCTACCGGGATTATACAGGAATATGTGAAATATTGAACACAACTTTCGGCCTAGGAATTTAGTTGGTCTGTAAAAGAATTTTAGGAGGTGATATCTCATGTGAACAAATGGTCGCAAGTTGCTTTGGTGGAGGAAAATAAGGAGGGAAAGGAATTTATGAAACGTTTTAAGTTATACACGTTGGCAGTAGCTCTAGTCATGCTCTTTCAACTAGGGTTTGCAGAGTTGATTTTAGCAGGTCCTTATCATTCTGACATCGTAGAATCAGATAATTATAGAAAAGGTAATGCAATATTTGCTGGAAAAGTTATAAATGATTTTAACACCCCAGAACAGGCCTCTGAGTGGAAAGCGGGAGAGAATACAAAAGATGTGATATATGCGACTAGTTTGGCGCAAAGTCCGGTATATGAGGGATCCGGTGTTTTAGAGCAGATTCCGGAAAACGTCAAGGTTTATGAATGGAGAACCATTTATCGGGAATTAGAGACACCGCTTGATCTTTCGGATTATAAGTATTTTGCGTTTGCCGCTAATTCTTGGGCTTGGCAATCCGTTGATTACTTCTTAAAAATCAAATTGTACAGTGAGGAAGATGTATTTGAATCTGTAACGAAAATCAATCCAAATACATGGAATCCATTATTCCTCGATATTTCTAATTGGGAAAAACGGGATTCTATTACGAAAATCGAATTCTCATTTGTACAAAACTTTAACCTAGAAGGAATAGGACCTGGAGCACCAGGCTATGATTATTGGAACGGCCGCTTCCAAATTGATTATATAGCAGCGACAAATATATTAGATCTACAGTTCTCTGTTGATGGAGAAACGGAAGGTTTTACCGCTAATAATGGTAAATTACAGACTGAAGGCGGAGCTCTCCATTATGAAGTAACGGATCAAAATACTTACCTAGAATCACCTCGATTACTACAAGAATTATCAGTTCGTGATACTTTAGTTGTCCCAATGAAAAATACGACGGATGCCAAACAAGTAAAAATTTCTTGGATTACGGAAGATGATCTGGAATGGAATGAAGAGAAATCAAAAATATTTGATGTAAAGTCATCTAAGGATTTCATTAACTATAATTTTAATTTCTCTAATAACCCAAAATGGAAAGGAACATTAGCTCAGTTTCGGATTGAACCAATCATAACAAATCCAACTGGTTCTCTCATTTTCGATAAGTTCAAGCTTGATATTTCTTTAAATTTGGAAGGTGACTATCAAGGGGAAATATCGGCAAGTGAGATTTCTGATGTAAATACGTTAGAAGTAAGTGGAAAAGTTAATAAGAGCTACTTAGAGGAAAATGAAGATGCAAAATTATTGCTTTATGAGTTACAAACGTATGAAAAGATAGCGAATATAGGGGAAATGACACCTATTTATCAGCAAGAAGCAAAAGAGTCTTTCACTTTAAAAGTTTCTTTAAAGGAAAATGATCATAATCGTTTATATTCAAAGTTTGTAGTTGCGTTGCAAAATAAGGATGGGGAAATGTCCTTTGTTGATAGTCCTCACTATATTACGAACCCAGGAAAATTGGCTCAAAATCAATATCCATTCCCAGAAGGAAAAAGTAAAAAGGGCTTGCAAGTACAGATGACAGATGATGCCGAAGAATTAGGTGTAAGTCATGCGGCAATTAATGTGTCATACGATTCGATGCTATATAAAGATAATAGCAATCCTAATAATACAATCGAATATAATTTTGAAGGGGAAACCTATTATTTTAAAGCAAACTATATAAAAAGTCTGGATAGCAGTATTAAAAGTCTATCAGATAATAATAATGTAGTTTCTTTAATCTTAATTCTATACAATGTCATTCATCCTGACTCACCAAATGAGCATCTTATTCATCCTGAGGCTGAACCCGGCGGAATTGTATATGCAATGAATACAGCGAATGAGATCGGTGTGAAATATTATAAGGCGATTACGAATTTTATTGCGGAACGATACACAAGAAGCGATGAAAAGTATGGGCGCGCTGTTAACTTCATCGTAGGAAATGAAGTAGACGAAAATCAAACATGGAATAATATGGGGCCAAAGCTTGTTACAGATTATGCTAAGGAATATGCCCAAACATTAAGATTAACTAACACAATTGTAAAAAGCAATTACGCAAATGGAAAGGTTTACACTTCTTTAACACATAATTGGGATAAGGATATGCCAGCTGAATCAAAATGGAGTTATGATGGGCGTGATATTGTAGACATGTTACAGCAATTTATACGCTCTGAAGGAGATATTCCTTGGAATATTGCATATCATCCTTACCCCGAAAATCTATTCGACCCTGTTTTTTGGAAAGATCCAAGTGCAGACAATAGTTTCGACACGAATGTCATAACATTTAAAAATCTTGAAGTATTGGTGGACTACATGAAACAGGAAGAGTATTTGTTTGATGGGGAAATGCGCAGAATTATTCTCTCTGAACAAGGCTTCCACAGTCTAGATAATTCACTAGAGTCACAGAAACTTCAAGCCGCGGCATATGCATATGCTTATTATAAAATTAAATTTTTAGATGGAATTGACTCCTTTATCTTGCACCGTCACGTGGATAGTAAACCAGAATATGGTCTGCATTTAGGTTTGTGGACATTTGCGGAAGAAGGAACTAATACTCCAGAGAAACAAAAATATATTTACGATGTCATGAAGTATATTGATACTGAACGTTCACTTGAAGTGACTGATTTTGCGAAATCCATTATTGGAATCAAGGATTGGAAAGATGTTATCCCTAGTTTTAACCCGGATTTATTGGCAGAAAGAAATCTTCCAACGGTTGTTGGAACAGAAATTGTGAAGAAGCCATTACAAGAAAAGAAATTAAGCGATTTTGATAAAGATATAGGTAAATGGGAGCGTGCAGATAATGCTAACTCCGTAGAATGGAATACAAAAGACCCATTGGCAGGAAAAGGGTCTTTACAAGTCAATTTTAGTACTTTTGCAAAATATTGGCGTGGAGCAGATATCAAACTGGATAAACCGATAAATGCTAAGTCAACTCCGTATCTAAATCTTGGCTTGAAAATTCCAAACGCACCTAAAGGTCGACCATATACTGCAAAAGTGAAAGTATATAGCGGCGAAAATTATGCGGAAGGCGTATATTCTTTTGAAAAAGAGGATGAGTGGAATAGAATTGCGTTAAATTTAAAAAGTTGGAAAGGTAATGACTCTATTGATCGAATTAAAGTCTGGATTAAATCTACTACAACAAATAATTGGGGAGGCACCTTCTTAATTGATGAAGTATCCTTCTCTGAAAATGTTGTACCTGTTGGTGGAGAAAAAAATGTTGAAATCAATGCCAAGATGGATACAGAAAACCTGCAAATAGGAACAAAACTCCAGGTTGAGGTAGTGAATCATGATAAGAAGGACTTAAACGGAGAAATTGCAGTAGGGTCTGAATATGTCACATTTGATCAAGACGCATTAAAAGTGATCGGTATTAAATCAGGACAAAGTAAGACGTTTACGCTAACAGTAACCGAGTTGCAACTTCCAGAAGGGGGAGATGTTACAGTAGCCTTTTCATATCGTGAAAAAGTGTGGAAACACGTATTGGAGAAAATAGAAAAGAAGACGGAAGGACTCCTTTACAATTTTGAAAAAGATACTGAGGGCTGGCTTGCTGGAGCGAATGTCGATGCTGTTACGAGCAGTGAAAGCTTTTTGAATGGTCCACAAACTCCCTATTTCGGTTCTGCCATACTAGCAGCTAAAGGTGCTGGAGTATCCGCGACTCAATGGAGAACGGTTTATGTAGAACCGGAAAAACCGCTAGACTTAAGTGGTGCATCAGAGTTATTTTACTTTATTAATTCGTATGGTGGTGTTCCCAACGCTACCTACGAAACTAAAATTACACTTTATAGCGGCACAGAATCATTGAGCGAAACATTTTCGATGCGACCGGATCAATGGAATGAAGTACGTGTAGATATTCAGGATTGGGTATCAAAAGACAAAATAAATAAAATTGAAATTTCGTTTCGAGCAGTTGGGAACGATATAGCTTGGGGATCTGAGTTCCAGGTGGATTATGTGGGATATATGAAATAAGAAGTATCAACTTCAGTCCAAGAAACAGAGCATCAGCTTTGTTCGTGTAACATTCATGGAAAAGAGGAAATTCCTTTAATGGATGATAGGATCCAACACACCACTTATATTTTTCATGCGATTTCCTCCGCAACTGAAATAATAGATGAGTGTAAAAAAGCGAGTTGCCAATTTTAAATGGTCAGCTCGCTTGTTTTTTTGTCTAGCTCCAGTGCCTATCGACTAGCAAACTTCTTGTCCTCTTCCCTACGATAAGTCAACATCAGCTCGTTCCTCGCTGTGTTTCCTTTATCTCAGTCTGCCGAAGTTTGTAGGTCGATAAGCAAGGCGCATCCGCTTTCCTAACTCCTAAGTTAAGTATAGCACATAAATAAAAAAATTTTCAGACTGTTTTTATAAAAAAATGACGATTAAAATGAGAGCACGTGTTAAAAAATGGATGGACAACAGAGGGGGATTTTATGGAAAGTAAAAAGGCTCAGACGTTAACTTTATTTGCACTTGCTTGGCCGATTTTGATTGAAATCCTAATGTTGAGACTTATGGGAATTGCTGATACATTCATGCTCAGTCATTATTCAGACAATGCTGTTGCGGCGGTTGGTTTTTCGGATCAAATCCTCGCTATGACTGTCATGCTTTGTAGTATGGTGACAATTGGGACGACGATATTGGTCTCCAGATATGTAGGGGCAAAAGATAAGCATAGTGCATCGGAAGTTACTCGGGTTTCCATTTCTCTAAATTTCTTGTTTGGTTTATTATTAGGTCTGGTTTTGGTCCTATTTGCTTCGGATCTTTTACGAATTATGGGGTTACCTGCTGAACTGATGAAAGATGCAACCATCTATATGGTCATTATCGGTGGTTTCACGTTCATCCAATCATTGATGTTAACAGTATCGGCGGTCATTAAAGGCCACGGGCTGACAAAGCAAGTCATGTACGTCATGACGGGAGCCAATATCCTTAATATAATCGGAAACTATTTATTTATTTTCGGACCTTTTGGCATTCCTATTCTAGGCGTTAAAGGGGTAGCAATTGCAACAGTTGCAAGTCGTTTCATCGGAACTATTGCCCTTTTCGTTATCTTGAAAAAAAGGATTGGCGAGTCTATTCCATTATCCAAACTATTCCGTTTTCCAAAACATCACGTTAAAAATCTCCTTAAGATTGGAATTCCTTCATCAGTCGACTCCATCGCATGGAACTTACAAATGGTTGTTATTACTATTTTTATTGCCTTGATTGGGACTACAGCATTAACGACTAATGTATATACAACCAATTTAAGAGCCTTTATCACGATGTTCTCAGGGGCTCTTGGCCAAGGAACGTTAATTCTCATTTCCCGTAAAATTGGTGCGAGAAAAATGGATGGCGCCTACGCGCAAAGCATGCACATTTATAAAATTGCTGCTTTAGTAGCGCTTTGTGTAGCGGGGATATTTTTTCTGTTTTCCAAGCCTCTTCTTAAAATCTTTACCAACAGCCCAGACATCATTTTACTTGGGTCCACAATCATTCTATTAACTTTATTACTTGAACCAGGTCGTGCATTTAATCTCGTATTCAATAATTCGCTTAAAGCTGCTGGGGACGTAAATTTTCCCGTATTAATAGCTATTCTAGGAATGTGGTTCATTAGTGTTCCAATTGCTTATATCCTCGGTATTCATTTAGGGTGGGGGTTAATTGGCGTTTGGATTGGTTTTGTTGTGGATGAATGGGTGAGGGGAATTATTTTAATGAGACGATGGCGCTCAAGAATATGGGAACAGAAAGCAGAAGAATTGGAAGCGGCGAAGTCTTAATTCAGTATTATGAAGGGGGTGTTACCATAACACCCCCTAATAGGTTGTAAAGTATAATAACTTCTGCACTATATAAACTGCCCTTTGCATAGTAGTAAGCGGATTTTGATACTTCTCAAAATCTAGTGTAAAATCACCATCTCTATTATTCCATTGACGCTTAAAATAATCGTCCATCTCATTGGCAATACTCGAGTCGACTTTCGCTTCAATCTTCACATTCGTTTCTAAGTTATAATCGTCCATATTTCGCTGGGTAAAATTTGTGGATCCGCCGATTACAATGATGTAGTCTTTTTTCTTTATATAAAGCAGCTTAGGGTGATATTGCTCCTGTCCCGTGTTATACCAACGAATGTGGATCTTCCCTTCTGATTTTTCATGTAATTCTTTAGCCACAGGTCGATTCGGCAGTCCAGACTTTTTAGAGCCGAATGCATTTTCATTTGGGTCTAAAATTAAGTTGATTTTGACACCGCGCTCGCTCGCTGCTAGCAATTCCTCGATAACATCTCGTTCTGCTAAATAAAACATCGCCATCCAAATTTGATCATCTTTTTCTGCTTTTTTAAGTGATTGAGTTACCTTTTTTGCTACTTTTCCTTCCGTTAAAAGCTGAGCTGCAACATCTCCAGCTTCACTCTTTCCTTTATAAGTAGGCAAAACATACCCTCCAGCTAAATTAGCTGCTGCTTGCTCAGACTTTAACACATCTTCAATAATCGGGCCTTCCAACTCAAATCCAATATTGGAGTGGTAAGCACTTGCATCATGGGGATTTCCGGATAAAATAATCGCCTTTTTATCTGTGGCCACCGTTTTGCGATGATTGGCTTTGACATTAAGTAATTTAAGATAGGAGCGAAGTGTCATATCAGGAGCTTGGTCGGCCATCGCATTGGAAAGGGTTCCTTTTCCTTCTTGACCAAACCATTGGAAAAACATCCGCCATATTGCTGAATATAAAGGATTAGAATCCCGAAGTGGATCGACATCTGTTATCAAAACATTTATTCCATGTGACTTTAGCTTTTCGAACTCCTCATTTCTATGGGAGCCATATGAAGTATTAATTTCATCTGTGATTATCACTATTTCAATATCAGGATTGCTTTTCTTTTTTTCAATTAGTTTATTCGTTAACGAAGAGCTTAATGGAGGAAAATCTAAAGCTTGATCGTAATAATCATTGAATAAGAAGAAATCCATAATAACGAATCTTTCAGCCTCTTCAATCGCTTGAAAGACACTATCAAATATTTCTTGTTCATGCTTGGTCTCTTTCCCAATTTTATATGTTAAGTCATATAAAAATTGCACTTGATCCTCTTGTAAATAGTGGATATCTCCTTCATAGGAAACACCTTCTGGCAAAGGTTTATTCTCCTGATAATAGATCGTTCCTATATAAAAACTTAAGAATAATAGAAGGCCTGTTATTAGAATTCCTTTTTTATACTTTTTCGGCATTAAACTTCCCCTCTCTAGTATTTGTGCTATTCCCGAATAATTATTTTGAAAAACAAAGAAGGGCATATATTGTTTAATTTGAGGTTGATTGTTAATATGATAATTTGGATAGAAGTGATAAAGAGAGGTTTATTTATGACTAGATATGTATATTCCTTTTTCATATTTGTTTTAATTTTTACTATGGTAGGATGTTCCCAGAACGTTAATAATAGGGTTCAAGTTACGTTGGCAAAGCCAATTGATGGAGATACGATTGCCGTTATGTATAATGGCAGCGAGCAAAAAGTAAGATTTTTACTAGTGGATAGCCCAGAAACAGCCCATCCGCGTCTAGGTGAACAACCTTTTGGGCAAGAAGCGAAAGAGTTTACTAGAAGTTTAGTAGAAAATGCTAAAAAGATAGAATTAGAATTTGATATCGGACCAAATCAAGATAAATATGGACGCTTGTTAGCTTATGTATACGTGGATGGAAAGATGATTCAAGAGGAATTGTTAAAGAAAGGCCTAGCAAGAGTCGCTTACATATACCCGCCTAACACCCGCTATGTTGATCAATTTGATGTCATTCAAAAGAAGGCCCAAAAAGAAGGAGTAGGGATTTGGGAAATCGAGAACTATGCCCAAGAGGATGGATTTCACCCGGAAACAATAGATTCTAGTCCAAAAGAGAATAAATCGAAAGACTGCCTAATAAAAGGAAATATTGGCCGTGAAAAAATTTATCATACACCTGATTCGCCATGGTATAAGCAAACAAAGGCAGAGGTGATGTTTTGTACGGAAAAGGAAGCGGTGAAAGCTGGGTTTCGTCCTCCGAAGCAGTAGTTTGATGGTAATAGATAATGTACTTTATTTTTTTCCTTTAAATGAAGAATGGTCATAAACTTATCCACTAATTGAAATGAAATAGTCAGTTGACAAGTCAATAAAATGTACCTTATGATTTATTCATACAGTTGAATCTTTCTCCTAAAGGGGAGTAGCTTTTATGACAAAGTCGTCATTACAGAGTTCGCACTCTCGGCTTTGTTGGCAACATATCGTTGTTAGCGAGACCTTTACCAATTGGTAGAGGTCTCTATTTGTGTCAAAACCTTTACCGAAATTGGTAAAGGTTTTTTTAGGTTTATAGAGATGGTAAAACGTATACGAAAGAAGGTAATGGAATGAGAAAAATACAAGAATCTACATTGAAGTTAATACGTAAAAACAAGGAACATCTTTATTAAGATAGGGAAATAATTGCAGAAATTGAACTAAGCATTGAAGAAAAATATACAAATAAATGATATAGGGGGTTCTTATTCTTGTTATTAAGGAAATACATGTCTCTTTTAGGAATAGGGTCAGCGCAGATCGATCTTATTTTGCCGAAGGATACTTACGAGGTTGGGGAAAATATAGAGGGATATTTCTTAATTAAAGGTGGTACAATCGATCAACAATTAAGACAAATTGACTGTGAATTGATTATGAGTGAACAACTTATGGGTATTAAAGAAATTATAGATACACAATCAATTTTGACGTCGAAACGAATTGAATCAGATGAAATATACAAAATCTCTTTTTCGTTTAAACTACCAGATTCTATCTCCGTTTCATCTGAAGAAATATCTTATTGTTTTAAAACAAAGTTAACTTTTAATGAAGGGGTAGAAAGTAGAGACAAGGATATTATTCGCATCATTTAGTTACAATCATTATTAAGATGAGAAAGGGTTGAACTACTAATGTTGGAAACAAAAGAAGAACTACTAGCTGAATTAAAAAAGAGTAAAGATTGGGAAAAAAACCAGGATGGATTATGGTTTTGGGAAAAACTCGGTCGTCTTCCATTCAAAATTCTGGACAAACTTACGCCTGCTTTTATACACAAAAAAATTGGCGTAATTCTAGATGAATTAGGCAAATATATTCAATCCGGAGGGAGATATCTAAGTTCAGTTTCATCACTTAAGTCGTATTATCCTCATAAAAACGTTAGTACGTTAGAGGATTTGGATATGGTATCTATCGGAGAAATGGATAACGCAGTTAGCAAACTTAAAAATAACCGAAGACGCCTAGCAACCGTTCAAGGCGCAAGTACAGGTATTGGGGGATTATTCACTTTATCAATTGATATCCCATTGCTTCTCGGACTTCAAATAAAAACACTTCAGGATATTGCTATTTGCTACGGTTATAATCCGAATGATAAAAAGGAAAGGATATTTATTGTGAAAGTTCTACAATTTGTTTCCTCAGATATTGTTGGGAAACGAGCGATATTAAAACAATTATCTCTCATAGATTCCCCGGACGAAGATGCAAAAAGAAATGTTATTTCGGAACTTCAAGGGTGGCGAGAGGTTGTCATAAAATATCGAGATCATGTCGGTTGGAAAAAGATTTTTCAAATGATCCCAATAGCTGGAATCGTTTTTGGGGCTTTCATTAACCGCTCGGCGATTAACGACCTTTCTGAGGCTGGGATAATGCTTTATCGAAAGAGAAGGATTGAAGAACGTTTAGTCCAATTAGATAATCAAACTATAACAAACGTAAAAAACTTATCAGACTGAATTCCTTTAATGATCCATTATCTATTATTTGTTAGCAATGTACTATAATATGCTGGGCTTATGATAATAAAGAGATTCGATCAAAATTACTTAGATAAAACTGTGGTCTAGAATGGTATGTGGGGGAAATATGGAGTATGTAGCTGGAGCAATTTTTATATTGTTGGAGGTATTAGGATACTGATATTTACTGGTTTTAGTTTTCATCATCTATAAATCGCAAATATTAAATTTCCTTTTTACAGCCAAACAATAGATTTGGTCTGCAAAGGGAATTTTTTCGTTATTAAGCGGCCATTTGCCGACATTCTTCCGCACATCTAAAGCATGCATCTGCACATTTCTGACAGTGATCATGGTCATGCTTTTTGCATTCTTTACCACACGCTTCACAAACTTCTGCACACAATTGGCAAATTTGCTTAGCGAATGGGCTGTTAGACTGCATCGATTTAGCCACAAAACTACATATATCTGCACATTCACGATCCATGCGTATACAGTCTACCATCATGTCCATATCTTTTTCCTTTAAGCAGGCGCCATAACAAGTATTGCAGGCTTCCATACACTCCAAGCAAGCTTGGATGCACTGTTCGTAAGAGTGAGTGATCATGCAATCATCCTTCCTATAGAATTGAACTTTATTACTTTTCCCGATTGAAAAGTATATAAACTGAAATAAAAGCTTATTTGTACTGACTATACTATTATCTTATAAGGTATTTCACTTTTACCCCGTAGTGAACCCTAAGATGAAAATTAATATTATTGGCAGCGAAGTTATTCTATAAACGCGTTGGAACAAGTGGTAAATCTGTGATTATTGCGGTGAAAAACATGGAAGAAGAGGTACATTCTTATGGTCATAATCAATTTGAATTGATTTTATTAGGAAAAGGGGTTTGTGAGTTATACCATGAATTTAAGAATCCTAGTTAGCTCAATTATCCAGAAAAAATAGTGGGCAAGGAAGTCTCCTTGACCCACCACTTTTTTAGTAATATGTTAATGAATCCAGTACTTCGTTAATGCTTAATTCTGCACAAGCCATTGATGTGTCGGCAACACCATAATACATTTTTACAATGTCGCCTTCTACGAGTACTCCACATGAAAATACCACGTTTCCGAAGAATCCTTCTACTTCATAGCTTGTTTCTGGTTCTAGTAATGGTTTTTCCGAACGAGCGACTATTTTTGTAGGGTCTTCTAAGTCTAGTAAGAGAGCACCCATACAGTATCGGTTGTCTTTACTTGCACCATGGTAAAGCTCAAGCCAGCCTTTATCCGTTTTTATTGGCACTGCTCCAGCTCCGATGCGGCCATCATCCCACATGTTGTTACGGAGTCCAAATAAAAATTGATGATTCCCCCAGTATAGTAAATTATCTGATTCTGCAATCCACACTTGAGGTGCTCCTGTTGCACTAGGTACAGGACGATGTAAGGCATAGTATTTTCCATTTATTTTTTCAGGAAAAATCGTAACGTCCTTATTTTCCGGACTAAAGATCATTCCATGGTGTACAGTCTGTTCAAAATCCTTTGTAGATACTAGCGATTCTCCTACTCCCATTGGAGAAATCGCACTGAAGTATACATAATACGTATCTTCTATTTTTGTGACACGTGGATCCTCAATACCAAAGGTTTCATGGATATTTGATGGATACACAAATGGTTTATCATCGATTGTAAAATGACGGCCATCTTTACTTCTAGCTAATCTTAAATAGGAAAGGGATGTTAAATATACGAACTTATTGGTTTCTTTATCCAAAATCACGCGAGGATCAGAAAAATCATATCTTGTATCGTCTTTCTTTAACTCAACGACTTCTAACTCATCGGTTGCTGGATTATATACAGGTGCTTTAACGATGTTTGGATCTTTGCTCAGAGGTCTTTCAGCGACCCGGAGAACGAGAATGGTTTCCCCATTAAATTCTGTGACTCCGGCATTAAAAGTCCCAATGACTTCAAAATTCTTATGATACGGTGTGACATCCATTGGTGTGATTAATGGATTTTCTTCATAACGATAAATATTCATCTGAATTTCTCCTGTTGTTGAAATTGAACTGGTAAAACCAACTCAAATTGTATTTTTTAATCTCTAAACTAGTCCATTTTTCTTTCTACGATATTGCCATATCCTTCAAAAGGATTGTCGATGGTGATTCTTCCTTCTTCTGTATCACCAATCCCACTATACAGATCAACTTTCCCATCAGGTCTTACGACGATTCCTGAAGTAAATGCACAATCTACAAGATTAGGTAGTTTTGCAGGTCCATCTGGGTAACATGAACGTGTACCAATAATTTTTTCGTTAATCAATTGATGTGTTTTAGGATCAAAAACAAAAGAGACGTTCATGTATACCTTTATTTCTTCTCCGTCATCAGCGAGTTGATTGTAGCATTTATGTCCAATCACTCCGATATAACCACTTGATAATAGGTAACATTGATTACAACCGCCCCATTCATCCTTGCCGAATAATCCTTCGATGATAGGAGCATTTTCAATCACTTCAGCCGTTAATTCACTCAAATGATGGATCGTTGTAAAGCCTACAATCGACTCGCTGCCATATTTTTTACGGATTTCTTCACTTCTTGGTCTTGAAAAAACGCCGATTTGATTATCGTCTAATTGAACAAGACGAATATCTTTCATGTATTCAGGACCGGTTGTGAAATAATATAAATTATCCAATTCCGTTCCTTTATAGAAATAGGCAAAAAATGTATCAATCTCACCTTGTTTATAACGAACGTGGGTTCCTCCCATCACTAGTTCCTGATCGATAAACGCAATGTACGGATCCTCCAGCTGATAGATCATCGAGTCACTAACTAACGTCCACTCATCCTGTCCAGTATTCTCAAATAAACGAACCCATGATCGAGCCCATTCATCACGCTTTTCTACTCTTCCAAAGATATAGGTCTTATTCTTATATGAAAAAGGAATGGAAGTGTTATAAACATCGAATCCATCTACACCAATAAAGGTTAGTTTTGCAGATTCATAGACGTTCTTTGTTTTTTCAAACTGCTCTCTTTTTTTCGCTAAATTCATGTGTGAAAAGCTCCTTTTATTGTTCAAATGGTTTAAATGGATCAGGAATGATAATTTTCTGTGCATCGGCATCACTAATACCTGCATATAATTCTGCTTTTCCGTCAGAATGACGAACCAGTCCGCCGCTAAATACGACATCGACTAAATCAGGACGTTTTGTTGGTCCTTCCAAGAAATCTGCTCTTTCTGAGATGATCTGAATGTCACTGTACTCACCATTTTCCGGATTAAAAGCAAATACCATTGAATAATAGTGACGGTTGCCATCATCATCAAAACGGGCAATATGTCCTAAAACACCGAGATGACCATTTGAAAGGAGGTAGATTTCATTTGCGCCACCCCATTCTTCATCCAGAAATTGATTGAACAAAGGAGCATCGTTGATTACTTCAACCGATAATTCTGCTAGTGTTTTTACTTTTGTAAAGCCAATTTTTCCTCGGCCGCCTTTTTCACCTTGAGGACGGGTAAAGATACCGACGGATCCATCTTTCATCTCAACCAAACGCAAATCCTTCATGCCATCTGGACCTTCAAAGAACTTTTCTAAGTTAGCAATATTTTTTCCGCGATAAAAAACCGTTCTCCAGCTTAATGCACCTTGTAGGGTAGGATGTGGGAAAATTTCCACACCGCCAAAAATCAACTCATCACCAATCTTTGTAAAGAATGGGTCCTGTAACTGAAATACCGGACTATTCTCTCTCTGGATCCAATGACCGTCACGGTTAACAAAAAACATCACTTCAGAATTCTCGCTATCTCTTCTTTCAACTCGACCGGCAATCACCAATTCTCCATCATCTTCAAAAGGAGCGGTTATGTTATATACATCCTTTTCAGGAACACCGGTAAAAGGAATGCGCATTTTTTCATAAGGCTGTTGTCTATTTTTACGGTATTCATCTAGTAACTGGATACTAGAAATTGCTTTTTTTTCACTTGGAATGAACACGAGGTTCTACCTCCTTTTTTTCAACAATGATCGCTTCATATGGCAAAATATCTAAGGATTGCTCACTTAAAATGGAGCTTCTTCTCGAGGATAATAAGACATTACAATTCTCATCTAAAGAAACCTTTGTACGTTCTTCATTAAAATTTAAATAAACCATCACGGTTGAATCTTCGTATTTTCTTTCGTACATTAATTGATTGTTTTTCTCTTGAAGCTGTATATAGTTACCAACGGATAAAGCAGGAATTTTCTTTCGTAACTCGATTAACTTCCGATAGAAAGAAAGCATTGATTCAGGATTTTCTAGTTGATTCTCAACCGTCACATTATTATCTGGTAAAGAAATCCACGGTTCCACCTTGGAAAAACCGAAATACTTGGTGGATGCCCATTGCATGGGTGATCTAGAACTGTCTCTTCCATTACGATTTGCCTCTGCTAATGCTTCACTTTCGTTCTTGCCTGCATCAATGGCCAACTGATAAGCAATCACGCCTTGTACATCCTTCATCTTGGAAATATCATCAATGACAAGGTCACGCATTCCAATTTCATCGCCAAAATAGATAAATGGAACCCCTTTAGCTGTCAGCATCAGGGTAGCCATGAGTTTCGCTACTTCTTCTTCATAGCCCTCGGCAGCAAACCTGGAAATAAAGCGTGACATATCATGACTGCCAAAAAACAGAGTCGGAATCTGGTCTTCGCGGTATTCGTTATCCATATCTACTAGTTGTTTATAGATATTTTTAACATCAAGTGTCGGAATACTACCTAGATTAAATTGAAACACGACATCCAGTTTATCCTTACCGCAGTACTCTTTTAATACCGTTAAATCCTCTGAACCAACTTCTCCCACCAAAAATTTATTGGGGTAGGCATGTACAAAAGCCGATATTTCTTTTATGACATCAAGTATTCCTTCTTGGTCTTTATCATATAAATGAATCTGTTGTTTCGTTTCTTGATCAATCGGATTATTAGGAAAGCTTGTGTTTAATGTTAAATGATTAATGACATCGAGGCGGAAACCATCCACCCCTTTATCAAGCCAAAATTTCATGACATCAAACATAGCTTGTTTTACTTCTGGATTTGCCCAATTCAAATCAACTTGTTTTTCAGCAAAGCCATGGTAGTAATATTGACCCGTCTTTTCATCAAATTTCCAAGCTGAACTACCCATAAAGGATTCCCAATTATTCGGTTCCTTACCGTCGACAGGGTTCTTCCATATATACCAATCCCGTTTTGGATGGTCCTTTGAAGATCTCGATTCTTGAAACCATTTGTGCTCAGATGAAGTATGATTTAAGACGATATCGACGATTACCTTCATGTTTCTACGATGAGCCTCTTTGAGAAAATGCTCAAAGTCAGCCATGGTTCCATAATCCGGGTCAACGGCATAATAGTCGGATATGTCATAGCCGTTATCAACCTTAGGTGATTGATAAAACGGAGTTAACCAGATTCCGCCAATTCCTAAATCAGATAAGTAATCTAATTTCGAAGTAATACCAATAAAATCACCTATACCATCGCCGTTGCCATCACAAAAGCTTGGCATATAAATTTCATAAAAGACTGCTTTTTTCCACCACTTATCCACAATAAACCTCCATATTATTTAAGAGTAAATTGCATACCTTCTTGGAATTTCTTCGAGAAGAACAAAAATAAGATAATAACTGGGATGGTTAATAGAACGGATGCTGCATACATTGGTCCAGGATAACCACCATAAGGGCCGAACATTTGAGAAATGAGCACGTTTAAAGTCAACATGTCATCACTCCGAGCCGCAATCATATCCCATAATAATTCTGTCCAACGCTCTGTGAATAGAAATAGGAAAATAACAGTTGTGATCGATTTCGACATCGGTAAAATAATTTTAAATAAAATCTGCAAGTTACTTGCACCGTCTAATTTCGCCGCCTCAATAAAGGTATCAGGTATGGCTCTAAAGAAATTGGTATACATGAAGATTGCCCATAAACTAACGGCCTTAGGAATGATTAACCCAAGATACGTATCGTATAAACCTACTCGTTCGATCAATAAGAAAGTAGGGATTAATAAAATTAGGGCAGGGAAGAACATATGAAACAAGACAAAGTTGTTTACGAAGTCTCTTCCTTTAAACACTAATTTTGATAGGGCATAGGAGACCAATATTCCAATTAGCATCATTAAAAAGGTAGATGCTATTGAGACAATCGCACTATTAAAGAAGGCATTAAGCCATGGACGAGCAATTCCTACATCGCCACCTGTAAGTAACCATTCATAGGAACGCAATGTAAACTCAGTTGGAATTAATTTTTTATCCACTTGAGTCCAATCTGCAAATGAATTTAAAATCAAATAGATAAATGGATAAACCATAATCAGTAACAAGAGAGTTGCAATAAGGTAACGACCTATATAATTTTTTTTAGCTCCAACCATTTCGTTTACCCCACAATTCCAGAAGTTTTCTAATGATATAAATAGAGACAAATGTAACAACAGCTGCGATTAAAGCGAGCGCTGAAGCATAACCAGCCTGTAGGTTCGTAAAGGCTCTAGTGAAGATTTCCATTTGCCATGTATTGGTTGCATAATTAGGGCCCCCACCTGTTAATTGATACACTTCCGTAAAGATACCGAAGCTTACACCAATCGCCAAAATTAATACTGTATACAGTGCTGGGTACAACTGTGGGATGGTAATTTTCCAAAAGGTTTGCCATCTTGAGGCGCCATCAATTGCTGCAGCCTCATAAATTTCCTTATTAATCCCTGCTAATCCAGAAAATAAAATCAACGCATAATAACCAGTGAATTTCCATGCAAGCATGAAAGACACAACTATTAATGCGGCGATCGGAGTTCCAAGCCAGTCAATATTAATACCTAACTTTTCTCTTAAAAATGTATTAAGTGGACCATTATATGAAAGAATTCCATTGACAATTAATGAAGACACAACGCCAGAAGATAAATAGGGAAGAAAGAAGCCAATCAAATAAAACCCTTTTAATTTCGGTAGCCCGTTGACAACAATTGCAACCGTCAATGACAATGCCACAACGACAGGTACATAAATAATAAGGAATTTATAGGTATTAAAAAACGCTGCCTGTACACCAGGATTTTTTACCGCTTCAATAAAATTTGAAAAACCAACAAAGTTAAATTCCGGTGAAATTAAATTCCAATCTGTAAAGGCTAAGAATAATGACCAGAGAAGAGGTATAAAGAAAAAAATGATTCCGAAAAGAACGTATGGGCTAGTGAATAGCCAGCCCATACCGTTTGCTTTTTTTTGCATTACTTAAGTTCCCCCTCAATAGCTTTCACCATATCATCCCATGCTTGTGTAGGATCGATTTCGCCTTTCACGATTTTATTGAAAGCATATTGTCCGATATATGTTTGAATCTCGTTGTATTTAGAGTTTTCCATTGGTGGAACTCCGTTTGCTACAGCATCTGCATATGCTTTCATAACTGGTTTTTCTTCAAAGTAAGAAGCAAATGCATCGTTAGTTCCTAAGTCATCTCTTGCTGGAGGGAGATCTGTAACTTCAAGCCATTTTAAATCAGCATCTGGATTAGAGTACACCCAAGTTAAAAACTCCATTGCTGCTTTTTGTTCTTCTTCTGTTGCAGAAGCATAAATGACGACACCCTTCGCATCAGCAAATGTTTTTGCATTTTCTGGGTCCATGTTATCTGGAACAGGTGGTAGACTTAGTGTATATGTTTCGCCATATACCAATTCAGGATACTTTTCCTTCCAAGTGGATCCAGGAGTCCAAGGACCAACATCTGTAAAGATTCCTGTGCCTTCTTCAAAAGGATCTGTTACTTGCGCTGTTAATACGGCATCTTCATTTACTAGATTTTGAATAAATTCAAATACTTCGATTCCAGCCTTTTTATCTCCAACAAACTCACTGCCTTGTACAAATGCATTTCCATCAGATGCGGCATTGTAGAGCATAAAGAAGTCAAACCATCTCTTCCATGCTGTAGGGTCTGCTAAATCTGGTTTTGCCCAAAGATATTTATCAGGGTATTTTTCTTTTAATTTTTGAGCAACATCTAGAACTTCACTATATGTTTTTGGTGCTTCTTCGTATCCAAGTTCATTTAAAATATCCAATCTCCAGCCAAATAGCATAGAATTCGAGTAAATTGGGAAAATGTATTGGCTGCCATCGCCTGACTTCCAACTTTCAATCGTATCTGTCATTTGACGTGTACTTACTAACTCTTCAAAACCTTCAATTTTGTTTAAAGGAACAATGGCTTTACTTTCAGCTAATAGCGCGCCAAAACCACGGTTAATATTCTCTGACATGGTTGGTGCTTGTTTAGCTGCAATAGCCGATTGGATACTTGCTTCAGAAGTAGGGCTTTCTTTTATAGCAGATACATTCACTTTGATATCTGAGTTCTCTTTTTCAAATTCCTTTGCCATATCAGACCAGAAGGCTTGTTGTGTTGGATTTGGAGCTGCCCAAAATTCAATTGTTGTGACACCATCATCTGACTTTTTAGCAGAACCATCATTACCAGTCGAACAACCAAATAGAGCGGTTGCAGACAATCCAAGCGTGACCATTAATGTAGCCGTTTTTTTGAATCTCATTTTTTGTTTTCCTCCCTGTTGTACAATCACTCTCACCTCGTGAAAAACGCTTTCAAAACACATTAAATAATAAGTGAGAATAGGTTGTTTGTTGTTGTATTGTTACCTAGTAACTTAGCAATATACATAAATTTCTGTAACTACAATTTGTAATCAACATTACAAGTGTATTTTGTAAGGTTACTGGAAGTAATTACAACTCGATTATAAAGTTAAAGTAATGTGAAAGTCAAGAAAGAAACAACCTTTCTCCTAATTACCAAATTTTGAAAGACTACTTCCACTTTAAAAGTTTAAGTGATATTATTGTTGTAACGTTACAAAAACATTTCGTAATGACATTAGGAGGGAATATGAAAAGAAAAGTAACCATGCAAGATATTGCAGATAAATTAGGAATTTCAAAAAACTCCGTATCACAAGCCTTAACTGGAAAAGGTGGCGTGAGTGCAGATACCAAAGATTTAGTTGAAAGAACAGCGGCTGAACTTGGTTATGTATATAAAGGTAAGAAGAGCCTAAAAGAAAATAGACAGTTAACGATTGGCTTGATTGCAACGGAATTTGCATTTTCAATAAAAACCTTTTTCGGGGAGATCTTTTTATCAGTCGAGCAAAATGCGATAAAGAACGGTGCAGATCTTCTCATACAATCCATATCAGAATCCGCGAAGAAAGATCTTATTCTTCCAAGTTTTATAGAAGAAAAAAAAGTGGACGGAATTATCATTGTTTCTCATATCAGTTTAGATTATATAAACAAGGTCATTTCAACGGGTATTCCAACTGTATTAATCGATCATCATCATCCCTTGGTTCATGCCGATGCGATCTTGACAAATAATCGGTTTGGAGCCTATTTGGCAACGAAACACCTGATTGATTTAGGTCATAGAGAAGTCGCCTTTGTAGGGAATGTTGACTTTTCTCCTAGTTATTATGAACGAATGGAAGGGTATTTGTTGGCATTAAAGGAAGCGAATATCGCTCCAAAAGATGAAGTAATGTTTCTAACGGAGAAAGAAGAAAGCGATGCCATTGATCAAACGATCAAATCACTAAAACAAATTCCAAGCGCATGGCTCTGTGTAAATGATGGATTTGGTTTTATGGTTAGTTCGTCTCTCAAGAATCTGGGTCTTAAAATACCAGATCAAGTCTCGGTTTGTAGCTTCGATAACGGTCTATTATCACAATTATCCGATCCTCCTATCACAACAATGGCCATTAACTTAAAATTATTTGGCTCTAATGCATTCAATCTATTGCTATGGAGAATGGACCATCCAAATGAGCCTGTCCAAGAAATACTACTCCCAGCCAACCTTATAAAAAGAGGCTCCACGGGTAGGGTCAAGAGTTAGGGTCATGGGGAGAGGTCCCTCGTCCTAGGGTATCGGATGAATACTAGTATTAAAGTGTTGAAGGAATAAGGAAACACACATATTAAATTGGAATGTAATCGAAAGGGAAGAGGCTATTATGAAAAAACCGATTTTTTTAACACCACAATTTCAGGAGCGAATCTGGGGCGGAACCAAGTTACGTACTGAATTTAGATATCCTATTGAATCCGACTTAACAGGAGAATGCTGGGCTGTATCCGCGCATCCAAATGGGCAAAGTATTGTGAACCAGGGACCGTATGAAGGAAAAAACCTTGGGGAGCTGTGGAATGAGCATCGTGAGCTATTCGGTGATATGGAGGGAGAAGTATTTCCACTCCTCACCAAAATACTTGATGCAAACAATGATTTATCGATTCAAGTCCATCCAAATGATGAATACGCAAACAAACACGAAAACGGTGAACTTGGTAAAACAGAGTGCTGGTATGTGATTGATTGTCAAGATGATGCAGAAATCATCTACGGTCATACGGCTCAAACGAAAGAGCAATTTATTGAAATGATTGAGAATGGAGAATGGAATCAATTATTAAGACGTGTAAAGGTGAAACCTGGTGATTTCTTTTATGTTCCTAGTGGTACGATTCACGCCCTTTGTTCAGGTGTTCTTATTTTGGAAACGCAGCAAAGCTCTGACACAACGTACCGTGTCTATGACTATGACCGAGTCGACCAAAATGGAAATAAACGCGAATTACACATTCAAAAATCAATTGATGTAACGACCATTCCACACCAAGCCGCTACAGTAAAGCCTAGCATCGAGAAAATCCCGGGTGCTACGATCACGACTTTCGTAAAGGAAAAGTATTTCTCTGTATATAAATGGGAAATTGAGGATTCTGTAGCTTTCCATCAGGACAGGCCCTTTTTAATTTGCAGTGTTTTAAATGGGTCAGGTGCAATTGAAACGAAAGAAGGAAACTTTGTGATTGAGAAAGGAACTCACTTTATCTTACCAGCTGGATTAGGTGAATTTAAAATCAGAGGGAATGTTGAATTAATCGTTTCTCATCCATGAGTTGGTGGTGGGACAGGTGGTTCCAAAGCAATTGACGGTGGATCTGTATTACTTGATTTAGAAGACCCGAACACACTAGCTGAAGTTCATCTTGAAGAAATCTACAGAGCTTTAAGTATCTAATTCTAGCATAAAAATTTAGTAAGAAGGATGACAACCTATGAAACTAAAACAACAATGGAAAATCCAGCATTTTGACCATGGACAAGAACGTGACTTAGTAATCGCCGCTCCAGACTATATTGATCATTTTTGGATGACTGCGAATGTACCTGGTGATGTTCATTCCACGTTAATTCAAAAGGGATTAATTGATAATCCATTTTTCGGACATAATGATTTAAAATCAAAATGGGTTTCAGAGAAGATTTGGTGGTACAGAACAGAATTTCATTATGATAAGAAAAGTCTTCAATCGGATGAGCGCCTCGAACTTATTTTTGAAGGGCTCGATACGTACGCAACGATTTATTTAAATGGATGCGAAATTGCTTCCACTGAAAATATGTATATTCCTCATGTGTTTGACGTGACAAGAGAAGTCGTCGATGGAAAAAATATTATCGCGGTTAAATTTGATGTTGTGGCTGATATGCTAAAGGAAAAGGAAAAGAATTACTGGGCCGGCTATGGAAAAGATCGAATTTGGGCACGTAAAGCTCAGTATCATTTTGGCTGGGACTGGGGTCCACAAATCGTAACCGCAGGTATTTGGAAGGATGTTCGCCTCGAAAAACGAAAAATGGCCAAGATTGATAGTGTGTTTGCAAGAACAGTAGAGATTGCAAATAACAAAGCGGTTGTTGAAATTGATGTAGATACAAAGACATATGTACGCAATCAACCTTTATCCGTAAACGTGAAGTTCCATGATGGTGATACTGAAATCATCAAAACCGCTCAGGTTCAAATAAACCATGTGAATTTTATGATAGAGCTTGAGAATCCAAAACTTTGGTGGACACATGATTTAGGAACGCCTCACCTTTATACTCTTGATGTGGAACTCGTATGTGAAGATGAGGTTTTAGCTTCGGAATCAACAGATGTTGGCGTTCGTACCATCGAGGTGATGCAAAAAGACAATAAAGGCAATAACCGTTTTACTTTTGTATTAAACGGTGTTGAAATCTTTGCGAAGGGTGCTAACTGGATTCCAATTGATAGCTTCATAGGAGTTACCCCAGATTTTCGATACAGCCAGCTCTTAACACAAGCAAAAGAGGCACATATGAACATGATTCGCGTTTGGGGCGGTGGAATCTATGAAAGAGAGATTTTTTATCGGGAATGTGACCGACTAGGTATCCTAGTATGGCAGGACTTCATGTTTGCCTGTGCCTTATACCCAGATTACAACTATAACTATATGCAAAATGTTCGAAAAGAAATAGAGACAGCTATTAAGATGCTACGTAATCACCCATCAATTGCCTTATGGTGTGGGAACAACGAAAATGATTGGCTTTACGAAGTGGAATATACGGCAGGAAACATCGATACTCCATTTTATGGAGAAAAAATCTACCATGAGCTTATTCCGGAATTATTAGATGAGTTGGATACGAGTCGTCTTTATTGGCCAAGCTCACCATTTGGCGGAAATGACCATGACTCTCAGGAGGTAGGCGATCGTCACAACTGGCAGGTATGGCATGGTAATGTCGAGCCGCGAAAATTTGGAGAGAACTTAGGTCAGGATTATAGTGTTGGAGGTGTGTCTTTTAAAAACTATAAAAAGGATTTTACCCGTTTTAGCAGTGAATTTGGTATGCATGCCTCAGCAAATCGATTTACTTTAGAGGATAATCTTCCGGAGGGAACCTTCTATTGGGGCAGTGATGAAATGTCCTATCGTAACAAGGACTATCATCATCAAAAAGGGATTATTCTCATGGAAGGCTACACTGGAATCCCTACAAATATTGAAGAATACATGAATTTTTCAATGCTTACTCAGGCAGAAGGATTGAAGTGTGGAATTGAGCATTATCGTCGAAATAAGCCATTTACAAGTGGGTCTCTAGTCTGGCAGCTAAATGATTGCTGGCCTGGTACAAGCTGGTCGATGATTGATTATTATCAACTTCCAAAAGCATCTTATTTTTACGCGAAGAAATTCTTCCATCCTCTTTTATTAACGATTGACCATGATTCGGGTAGTGATCTCCATATTTTTGTAGTTAATGATTTACTAGAGACGTATACCGATATACTAGAATTAAAGGTACAAAGCTTTAGTGGAAAAGAATTATTTACAACCACCATTCCAGTTGAGGTTCAGGCAAATGCTTCGGTTAGAATAAAAAGTTTTACAGAAGAAGAGCTACTCAAGGGTTACCCTGCAAATGAGGTCGTTGTCCGTCTATCCTCTGTGGAAGGTAAGGCACAACAAAATGTGTATTATTTAAGAGACCATAAAGAGTTGGCACTTCCTCAAGCTCATCTTCAGGTAGTGGTTGATGAAGAAAATCAGACAGTTACTGTCAGTACTGTCAATCATGCCAGAATGGTAAAACTAGAGATTCCTGCAAAGAAGATTCATTTTAGTGACAATTTCTTTGATTTAATGCCAAACGAAACTAAGACGATTGAAATTGGTCATCTTGAAGGTGAAAAAGTCGAGTTAGGTCATTTGCATGTTTCAGCAATCAATTCGGTACAATAAGGTGGAGTAAAGTATGAAAGCAGCTGTATTAGTTGATAAAATGAATATGGAAATACAAGAGCTTCCTGTTCCGGCTCTAGCAGACCATGAAGTCATCGTAAAAGTGAAAGCATGTGGAATTTGTGGAACAGACCAGCATATTTATCATGGACAACCCGGTTCTGCCGAGGTTCAGTATCCGATTGTGTTAGGACACGAATTAGCGGGAGAGGTCGTAAAGGTCGGCACGAAGGTAACCACGCTTAAGCAGGGTGACCGCGTATCGATTGATCCGAATATGTATTGTGGGGAATGTGGATACTGCCGAGGTGGTCGTCCACACCTATGTGAAGATTTACAAGCAGTTGGTGTAACAAGAAACGGCGGCATGGGAGAATACTGTGCCGTTCCATCCGCCAATTGCTATTTGCTCCCAGACAAGCTATCTTATGAAGAGGGAGCGATGATTGAGCCACTTGGTTGTGTATTACACGGTATTAGTCAAGTGAAATTTTGGCCTGGTGCATCTGTTCTAATCATCGGTGGTGGCTACATTGGCCTCATGATGCTACAAATGGCAAAAATGTACGGAACAAAAGTGACAGTCAGTGAACCGGACCAGAAAAAACATGCAGTTGCCATTGAACTGGGGGCTAACAATACGGTGACACCGGGTGAACTTGAGAACTTTAGTAGTGGATTTGATATTGTCATTGAATGTGTGGGTAGAAAAGATAGCATGACCCAAGCCGTACAAATGGCACGAAAAGGTGGTTCGGTCTTATTATTTGGTGTATCAGCACCTGATATAAAAATTGAAGTGAACCCATATGAGATTTTTTCAAAAGAATTAACCATTAAAGGTTCATTCATCAACCCCCACACACATGAACAAGCAATCGCTCTAGTTGAACAAGGAAAAGTCCAAATCAAACCATTGCTAAGTAATCGCTTCACAATGGATGAATTACCAGTAATTATGAAGGAGTACCCAAGACTGAATGTCGTTAAAGGTATCGTCGTTGGGAAATAGTTGGACATGGGACAAGTTTTTTGTCCCAGCAGGAAAAAGTGGGCGTGGGAGGTGTCCCTGCTTTTTGATTTTTATTAGATAGGATAGTTAGACGTTATTCGAATTGGTGGTATAGGTGACTATATATTTTTCTATTTTGAACATAACTTTTTTGTTTGAATAAGGTCATGACGTTAAAATACGCGGATATCCAATATGATATCCGCGTATTGATTACATATTTTTATTGGAACAATGCTAAAAACTAAAGCTTCAATATCAAATTATTGAAAAATGGCAAATGGACCACTAATTATAGATTTCTTTCTAACAGGATTCCCACTTGTTCTGCCATGACATACGGTGGATAAGGCATTTCATTCTTGACCCACCATTCCACAATTCCGACATAAGACGACATAATAAAATGAAGAATAATGTCTTCATTTAATCCTCGATTTTTACCCATATTAACATTGATTACATATTTAAATTCTTCTGCTAGAAACTCAAGGAAATGAGTTCGGAAATAAGGATTTCCTTTGCTAGCTAACATCGTAGAGAAGAACAAATAGTTGTTTTTTATATATTCGAACCAGATGATATTTGCGTCTATATAATCCATTTCTGCAGCAGATTCGCATAATTCCCTCATCTCATTGATATGCTCTTCAATGAGCTTATCAAGGAGATCAAATTTATCTACGTAACGAGAATAAATCGTTGCTCGACTAACATTTGCCCTGTCCGAAATATCTTGCATCGTAATGTCGTCAAAATCTTTTTCAGACATTAGTTCGATAACAGCTGATTTAATTGCTTCTTGCGTTTTTATTATTCTTCTATCTATATTAGACATTAATGTCTTCACTTCCTTAAAAGATATATTAATTTGTTCATTAATGAGCAAGATATTTCACTTATCTATTTAAAGCCACAATAGCTGTTTTAGCTTTTGTGGCCTTCTTTATAGCGGGGTTTGTGAAATGTCCATTATTGAGAAAGATGTTACGCGTTTAATCTTTGGTCATATTTTTCTCTCAGACGCTTTATATCCTCTCTAGGCGGTAAGCCGAACATGCGTGAGTATTCACGGCTAAACTGAGATGGACTTTCGTAACCCACCCGGTATGCGACATCAGCAGCATCCGTTGATTCGGATAATAATAGTTTTCGTGCTTCCTGCAGTCTTAGTTGCTTTTGGAATTGGATCGGACTCATCGCGGTTACCTCTTTAAAGTGCCTATGGAGCGATGAAACACTCATATTGGCAGTTTCTGCAAGTTCTTCGATTCGAATGGGCTTATCGTAGTTCTTCTTGATTTGCTCGATAACTTCTCCAATATGAAAGGTATAACTTCCTTCTATAGCAATTTGTCCAAGCGATATGCCATAAGGACCTTGCAATATTCTATAAAGTATTTCCTTTTTGAATAAAGGAGCAAGCACGGGTATGTCTTTAGGAGTATCAAGCAAACGAGCTAATCTAATGGCTGCATCCAATATCGATGTGTCTGTCTCGCTTACAAACATTGCGCGCTTAGCCTTCTCCTTTGATCTAACATGGATGTCGGAATCACTTATCACTTCTAAAATTTGACTAGGTGAAAAATCAACTTTGAAACACATATACGGAACGTCAGAAGCTGCCTCGGCGACTCGTCCTGTAACCGGCAGGTCGACGGATGAAACGAGGTAATTCCCTGGGCCGTATATAAAACGCTCTTGTCCAAGAACTACCTCTTTTACACCTTGAACGACAATACAAAGAGAAGGCTTTTGAACAATATGCTTTGGTTCGGAAACATTCGATTCACGTATAAAAAATAAAGACGGGATATCGGTTGAATAAACACCGTCCTGCCCCGAGTAACGCTCTATTAATCTTGCAAGCTCATTCTGCTGTGTGTTTATATGTTCAGTCATAATATCCTCCTAGTTCCTTGGACCTTGGTGGTTCCATTATAATGCATTTTTATTCGTTAAGTAAGTGCTGTGAGAGGATTAGGCAATCTTTTGCGAAGAATGAGATAGCGCTTGCTTTTCTAGTTTGTCATAATAAAGATGCCTAAGACTCTTCTGATTGTAAAAAAAATGGCTAATTTAATGAAAGTGAGGATCAGTCAAATGGAATATGCAAAACTTGGAAACACCGGACTGGATGTATCTCGGCTTTGTCTTGGTTGTATGAGTTTTGGTGTACCCGAGAGGGGGATTGCCCCATGGTCACTTAATGAAGAGAAAAGTAGACCAATCATAAAAAAAGCGCTTGATTTAGGAATCAATTTTTTTGATACAGCAAATATTTACTCGGATGGAACGAGTGAAGAAATTGTCGGACGTGCTTTAAACGATTATGCGAATCGCGATGAAATTGTCCTCGCAACAAAGGTATATTTCCGGATGCACGACGGTCCGAACGGAGCAGGACTTTCTCGTAAAGCAATAATGAGCGAAATTGATAAAAGTCTAAAAAGACTCGGAACAGATTATGTCGACCTATACCAAATTCATCGGTGGGATTACACTACTCCGATTGAAGAAACGATGGAGGCACTGCATGATGTGGTAAAGGCTGGGAAAGCAAGATTCATTGGTGCTTCTTCAATGTATGCATGGCAATTTTTGAAAGCGTTACAAGTAGCGGAGGAAAACGGATGGACACGGTTTGTGACAATGCAGAATCAAATCAACCTCTTATACCGTGAGGAGGAAAGGGAGATGTTGCCGCTTTGTAAGGAAGAAAAAATTGGCGTGATTCCTTGGAGTCCGCTTGCGAAAGGGAGACTGACTCGTAATTGGGAAGAAACAACACACCGTTCCGAAATCGATGAAACAGCGAAAAGGTTTTACGATCCAACTGCCGAGGCTGATCGAAAGGTAGTAGAACGAGTTGCAGAGGTAGCAGAAAAACGTGGTGTACCAAGAGCACAAATCGCGCTTGCTTGGGTTCTCCAAAAGGACCCTATAACATCACCAATTATTGGAACAACGAAAGTATCTCATTTGGAAGATGCAGTAGCTGCACTTTCTATTAAGTTAACACCAGAAGAAATTGCGTATATGGAAGAACCGTATGTGCCACATTCTATCGTTGGATTTGAATAAATAGCTGCATTGAGAATTAGACACGAGGAGGAATAGTCTGTGGATCGCCTATGGACGAAGTCATTTATTTCGATGACGGTCGGAATGTTTTTTCTATTTACAGGTTTTTATATGCTGTACCCAACGTTGCCACTGTTTATTAAGCAGATAGGTGGGAACGAATCACATGTCGGACTTGCCATGGGTACATTTATGCTGTCTGCTGTTATTCTTCGTCCAATTATTGGCGGGATGTTGGACCGTTTCGGTCGCCGTTTTTTTATCATTGGGGGCCTGCTTTTCTTCGCTGTGGCCATGTATATGTATGAATGGACATCTGGAATTATCGTATTGATAGTACTTAGAATTTTGCATGGGATGAGCTGGGGAGTGTCGACAACGTCGATGCATACAGCGATTACAGATTTGATTCCGAAAACCCGTCGCGGAGAAGGGTTGGGGTGGTCAGGAATGGCCATGACACTAGCTATGGCAATCGGCCCAATGTTGGGTATATGGGTTTCGGAAAAGCTATCCTATCATACTCTGTTTACCTTTGGCGCTGGCCTCACGATCGCAGCATTACTACTAACGTTTGGGGCAAAAATGCCTTTTAATCCACAGCCCGGCCCAAAGCGAATTGAAATTTTTGAAAAATCAGTTTTGCCAATCACAGCATCGGTCTTTTTCCTATTTTTCGCTTATGGCAGTATTACCACCTTTGTACCACTATTCGCTGAATCAATTAAAGTCAATTCTGGCACATTTTTTCTAGTCTATGCGCTCACACTGCTACTAGTCCGTCCTATTGCCGGAAAGCTTTCGGACCGGTACGGTGAAGCATTTATCATTGTACCCGCGCTTGCAGTTACTATATTGGCTTTAATAGCCTTAGGCTTTTCAACTGGTTTGTTTGGCGTGATTGTTTCTGCGGTTCTATTCGGGATTGGATTTGGTTCAGCACAGCCTGCACTTCAAGCGGCGACAATCAGTCTTGTTCGCCCGGAAAGGATAGGGGTGGCGAATGCCTCTTTTTCAACTGCTACCGATCTTGGAATTGGGCTTGGAGCAATAATACTAGGGTGGGTCTCTCAACATTCTAGTTATCAGATGTTATTCACAGTTAGCGCCGTGGCGGTCACTTTTTCCTTACTGCTGTTTTCTTTCTTTGTAATCCGTCTGTTGAAAAAAAATAGAATACAAGTTAGCGAATCAAGTTAAACATACTTTCTTTAAATCTAAAAAAATTTAAGTATATGAAAGTGAGGAATTTTAAATGGAATATGTAAAACTGGGGAATACGGGATTAGATGTATCACGGATTTGTCTTGGAACGATGGGATTTGGAGATGTAAATACTGGTTTTCATCCATGGGTTCTTGATGAGGAGAACAGTCGCCCTGTTATAAAAAAGGCCCTTGATTTAGGGATTAACTTTTTTGACACAGCAAATGTGTATTCAAATGGAACGAGTGAAGAATACTTAGGTCGAGCTCTAAAGGATTATGCGAAACGTGATGAAATTGTTCTTGCGACGAAGGTTCGTTTCCGTATGCATGATGGTCCGAATGGAGAAGGACTTTCTCGGAAGGCGATTATGAGTGAAATCGATAAAAGTCTTAAAAGACTTGGTACGGATTACGTAGATTTGTACCAAATTCATCGCTGGGATTACAACACGCCAATAGAAGAAACAATGGAAGCATTGCACGATTTAGTAAAAGCCGGGAAGGTAAGGTATATTGGCGCTTCTGCCATGTACGCTTGGCAGTTCCTAAAGGCGTTGCATGTAGCAGAGAAAAACGGTTGGACTCGATTTGTTTCGATGCAGAATCACTATAATCTCATGTACCGTGAAGAGGAGAGAGAGATGATGCCTCTCTGTAAGGAGGAAAAAATCGCTGTTATTCCATACAGCCCACTCGCTTCCGGAAGATTGACACGTGATGTGAAGAATACGACCCAGCGTTCTGAAACGGATCGAGCTCAAAAAGCTAAATACGATGCGACTGCTGAACACGACCGATTAATCATAGAACGTGTTGCAGAACTTTCGGAAAAACGTGGAGTTCCTCGCGTTCAAATCGCACTTGCCTGGTTGCTACAAAAAGAACCAGTGACAGCTCCGATTGTCGGTGCTACAAAAATCTCTCATCTTGAAGATGCTGTTGCGGCTCTTTCAGTTAAACTAACAGCTGAAGAAATGGCGTTCCTTGAAGAGCCTTACGTTCCGCATCCGATCAGTGGATTTAATTGATTGTGTAAGTTAGAAAAATGCAGAGATACCTTTTTAAAAATAGGTATTTCTGCTTTTCACTTAAATCTAAGTTCTTCTAAGGAGGACATAAGTTGTATATACGGTTAAGAAATCTGTTTTCAATCAAAGGGTATAGCGTATTAGTTATTTGTATGCTGTTCATTGGTATTGGTATTTCTATTACATCGCCATACATTCCTTTATTTTTAACAGAAGATTTTGGAATGAGTGCTGGAGCCTTTGGTATTTTCATGGCAATCAGTTCACTGAGCGGGGTGGTTGTGAACTCACTTATTGCAAAACATTCGGATAGCGGGATAGACCGAAAATGGATTATCATTTTTGCCGCTCTCTCAGCTACCTTAGGGTATGCTTCGTATCTTATATTCAATAACTTTTTTATTCTACTGATTGTCGTCACCCTTTTTAACGGATTAGCTGCACCGGTCATGCCGCAAATCTACGCATACGCACATGAATCAGCAAATACGAGTAAATCCGATGACAAGACTTTTGCGATGTCTACATTACGTTCTCTTATTTCTCTTGGATTTCTGATAGGACCATTATGTGGAACACTAATGCTAGGACTCGCAGGGTACAAAGGAATCTTTCTTGGAACATCCATCCTTTATCTTACAGTTGCATCTCTTGTATTCCTGTTTTTGAATAAACGTAAAGCGGCTAAAAGCAATGCCAAAAAGAAAATAAGCTCGGGTATCTCCTGGGTCAAAAACAGGGAGATTAGACTGCCGCTTATCGCCTTTTTATTCTTATTTGCTATCAATACGATTCATTTGATCATTACACCGTTATTTATTGTGAATGAACTGCATGGGACGTATAGGGATGTCGGATTGATCGTTAGTATATGTGCTGGTTTGGAAATTCCGATTATGCTTGGACTCGGTGCACTAGGAAAAAAGATATCAAATCATACATTAATGATTTATGGCTGCGTTATTTTAGTAATCTATTACACCATTTTGAGTGTAGCGACGCAACCTTGGCAGTTAATCCCAGCACAGCTTCTTCAGGCAACTTTTGTAGCAATTGTCATGGGCAACGGACTAAGCTATTTTACGGAACGATTGCCTAATTCACCAGGACTTGCTACAACAATTTATTCTAACGGGTCCACGATAGGAAGGTTAGTGGGGAGTCTTGGCGGAGGATTCATTGCTCAAATAGTAGGTTTTCGCCAGGTGTATTGGGTATGTCTCGGGCTAGCGATTCTCTCATTCATTATATTTTGGAAAACAAGACTTCAAGAAGATAAAGATATACATACTGAATACTCTCGACCTGTATAGTCTACAAAAAAGATAGCCAAGAAAAAGGCTATCTTTTTTCCTGTCATACAAGTTCTAGATTTACCCAAATTATAATATTTATCGACGTTCAAAAGGATGAAAATCTAATATGAATACATATTTTCCTAATTACAATTTTATATACGATGTATTACAAAGTATTTCTTGTTAGCAAACGTACCATTAATTAAGGAAGGAACTGTTTTGTAGGAACCATGAATTTAGGCAAATGAACATGTATATAAATATTATTTTTCATTTTGGAAATCCTACTCATGATAAATGGGGTAAATTGGAGGTTCCTAAATGGTGAGTAATCATAATAAAACTGGGTTAACATCAGCAGAAATGGGAAAGCTTTGGGCAACCTATGTAGGAAATACAATGGGAAAGTGCGTTCTCAGTTATTACCTTAAACATATAAATGACCGAGATATTAAAAAGGTTTTAAATGATGCAATGAGCCTATGTGAAGGATGGATAAACAATATAAAACCGATTTTTAAAAATGATAATTTTCCTTTACCAGTTGGTTTTACTAAGGATGATGTGAATTTAGACGTTCCAAGATTATTTCATGATGAATTTTATCTCCATTATTTGCAATATTTGGGTAAGGCTGGAATGAGTATTTATTCTGTGGCTGTTCCATTGGTAACAAGAGCAGATATAAGAAATTTATATATAAAAGGCCTTAATGATACTTCCAAATTGTTGGCGGAGGTCAATGATATTCTAATGGCAAAAGGGCACTTAGCAAATTCACCTCTTATACCACCCCCAAAAGGCACTGATTTTATTGATAAGCAAAATTTTTTATATGGTTTTGTAGGAGAAAAAAGACCGCTCCATGGTTTAGAAATAGCTCATCTTTATGGAAACATCAATAATGATGTTACGAGTAAAGCATTGATTATCGGTTTTAGCCAAGGTGCGAAACATGAAAAGGTGAGGAAGTATTTAGAGCGCGGAAAAAATATTAATCATAAGCATATAGATATGCTTTCGAAAAAACTGTCAGAAGATCATTTACCTTCGCCAACTCTTTTAGATCATTTAGTTACTACATCTACTATGCCGCCATTTTCAGATAAACTTATGGTCTTTCATAAAATTGACATGTTTTCAATGAAAATAAGAGAATATGCTAATGGTGCTTCACTTAACGGAAGAAAAGATTTAGGTACTTTATACGCTCGCTGCTTAGTAGATGTTTCAATGTATGTAGAGGATGGTGCCAATATTATGATTGATCATAATTGGCTAGAAAAGCCGCCAGAGGCGCCAGATCGAAACCATTTAGCTAAGGAGAAATAGGCTACCAATGCAATCTTCGTAATAACAAAAAATGACGTTCTAACATTTACCCTCTACTGGTGGAAAATGGCAGAGGGTTTTTTCGTTATTATTTTGACATGAAACCAAAAGGTGTTATATTATTTAAAGTGAAACCAAAAGGTGTTATATTTTTAAGGCTAAAGGAGAATAACCATGGAAAGCAATAATAAAGTAAAAGATATAAAGCAAACAGTTATCATCGAGGCACCGATTCAAAAGGTATGGGAAACGGTATCGACATCTGAGGGTATTGCAGAATGGTTCATGCCGAATGATTTTGAACCGAAAGTAGGTTATGAATTTCATTTGCAATCACCATATGGGCCTTCTCCGTGTAAAGTTCTAGAAATAGAGGAGCCTTATCGAATTTCATTTTCATGGGATACTGATGGATGGTTCGTTACGTTTACGCTAAAAGATTTAGGCGATAAAACAGAATTTACAGTTATACACGGTGGATGGAAGGATGCAGACTCGATTGTTCCAAAAGCAGGAGAGAAAGCTTCTATTATCCGTGATAGGATGAATCAAGGTTGGGCTGGCATCAGTGAGAAACTTCGGAAGGTTGTGGAGGGCTAAGTGTCTTCACCTGTAAAAAAATACGATGTTTTTCAATCGATTGCTGATCCAACCCGCAGAAAAATGCTTCAATTGCTTGCACAAAAAGAAATGCCTATTTCAACAATAACTTCGCATTTTTCGATGAGCCGAACCGCGATTGCAAAGCATCTTCATATTCTTTCAGAAGCTAAATTAGTTAGTGGGCGGAAGGTAGGGCGAGAAAAAATATATTCATTGCAACCTGAACCCTTTGATGAAATAAAACAGTGGCTCTCTTATTATGATCAATTTTGGAGTAATAAATTGTCAATGCTTAAACATACGGTTGAAAAGGAAAAAGATGAATAAAGTCTGGAACGTGCATGAAAATCAATCCATGCACGTTTCTAATTATTTCTCTAATCAATCTCCGCAATTAAATGCTCGTCACGATACTGTTTGGGAGTAACCCCGCTATACTTTTTAAACACTTTCGAAAAGTGGCTTTGATCATAAAAATTCAGCATCGCATATATATCCGTAATGGAATAGTTCGTTAACGATAGCAACTTCTGAGCTTCCTCTATCTTAGTTCGAAGGATATATTCATTTAATGTAACTCCTACTTCTTTTTTAAATAATTGTGATACATAACTTGGATTCATTTTGATAAGCTGTGAAAGCTGCGCTAGTGAGATATCTTCATATAAATGCTTTTGAATATATTTTAGGGAAAAAAGGATTGGTTTTGAGTAATTTCGTCCTTTATATTTTGCAACTCGCTCAGTAAAATCAAAAATAGCATCGTTTCTTATGTGTAAAATATCATTTATTTCATGTAACTCTTCTAGCATCTGAATATACATATCACTAACTGTATAAGCCTCTTCTGATGGCACTCCTCCTTCAAGAGCAGCCCTCGTTGCAAGTGTGACCGCGGCTATGACTAGATTTTTTTCACTGCGAATCATGCTTTTCATAGAAAGGGTCCCAAACCGTCCATTCTGCGGCTGGACTGAGGTAGTTTGCTGCAACCCTTCAATATTTCCATCTTTAATTAATTGCAATAATCTTTTTTCGTATAAATAAGAGTAATGGAAGGACAGTTCCTGTTTTGTTTTCGATATCAACATATCAGGGTTTTCAATCGAACGCGTAGCCTCAACGTTTTCTATATCAAGCTTTTGATTGTTAACGAAATAATAAAGAAGGGAGCCGAGATGCTTCAATCTTTCTTTATTCATAACACGAACAGAATGAAAGTAATCAATCAGCTCCCCTTTTTTATTAAATGGGATATAAAAGTCATTCATAATCCCGTTGACCATTTCAATAGATATAGGCTAGTCGATTGTCGGTCCTAAAAGAATCACGCCAGCTTCAATTTTCAGTAAAAAATAATCCTCTGCAAGGGGAGATGAGGTTATAATAGAAAACTCCTTTTTAGTCGAAAAAATCCCCAAATGACTTATTGGTTCTTCATATAGTGGGTGTGCTTTTATATTAGTAAATTGCCAGAGAGTGTCTGAATCTTTATTAATAAAATAAGTAGGAACCCCAACCGCTTCAAAAAGAAGCTTGCAAAAATATTCGATTTCCGCTAGCTTTTTCATTTCGCTCATCCTTAATGAAACCGCTTAATTTTTATAAAAATTATACCTAAAATATAAGAATAATACAATAAAGTGGTTGGCTTTTGAAATAGAGTCGTAAGTAAATAGATAGAATAGGAGGCATTATTTATGGTTAGAGATATTGAAAAGCTCGTTTCAGAAATGACGTTGGAAGAAAAAGCTGGATTGTGTTCAGGACAAGATTTTTGGAAGACGAAAGCAATTGAACGGTTAGGAATTCCATCAATTATGATGACAGATGGTCCGCACGGTTTAAGAAAGCAAAAGTCATCTTCAAACGTAGATAATTTAGGGATTTTTAATAGTGTTCCATCTACATGCTTTCCTTCTGCTGTTGGCCTTGCCAGTACTTGGGATAGGGATTTAATTCATGAAGTCGGCATTGCTTTAGGGAAAGAATGTCAAGCTGAGGATGTTGCTATTTTGCTAGGACCTGGTGTAAACATTAAAAGGTCTCCTCTATGTGGAAGGAATTTTGAATATTTTTCCGAAGATCCGTACTTAACATCAGAACTTGCTTCCAGTCATGTTGAAGGCGTTCAAAGCCAAGGCGTTGGGACTTCCTTGAAACACTTTGCCGCAAATAACCAAGAACATCGCCGAATGACGTCCAATTCCATTGTAGACGAAAGAACACTTCGCGAAATTTATCTTGCCAGCTTTGAAAATGTCGTAAAAAAATCACAGCCATGGACCCTAATGTGCTCCTACAATAAAGTGAACGGCGTTTATGCTTCCGAAAACAAACGACTACTCACTGAGATTTTAAAAGAAGAGTGGGGTCATGAAGGCTTTGTCGTTTCTGATTGGGGTGCTGTAAATGAAAGGGAAGCTGGGGTTGAGGCAGGACTAGAGCTTGAAATGCCATCTTCAGGTGGAGTTGGAGATAGAAGAATTGTAGAAGCAGTGAAAGATGGACGATTGTCAGAGGAAGCGCTGGATAAAGCTGTTGAACGTTATTTAACGGTCCTTTTCAAAGCTATAGACAATAAAAAAGCAAATGCTTCTTATAATCCAGAAGAACACCATCTATTGGCAAGAAAGGTAGCTGGTGAATCTGTTGTTCTTTTAAAAAATGAAGCTGGAACTCTTCCACTTAAAAAAGAAGGATCTATTGCAGTCATTGGTGCATTTGCGAAAAAACCTCGTTTCCAAGGTGGGGGAAGCTCCCACGTAACGCCGACAAAGTTAGATGAACCTTTAGAAGAAATTCAAAAATCGGCACCTCAAGCTAGAGTGATTTTTGCAGAAGGTTATAATCTTGGTTCAGCAGAAGTGGATGAAGTATTAATCAGTGAAGCGAAAACTGTCGTAAGCAATTCCGATGTTGCTGTTTTATTTGTTGGGCTTCCTGACAGCTTCGAATCAGAAGGGTATGACAGAACACATTTGAGCATCCCTCAGAATCATCAAAAACTGATTGAAGCAATCGCTGAAATTCAAAAGAATGTCGTGGTTATATTAAGCAATGGTTCTCCAATTGAAATGCCTTGGCTTGATCGTGTTGGCGCTGTTCTTGAAGGTTATTTAGGGGGGCAAGCTTTTGGTGGTGGAATTGCAGATGTTTTATTTGGAGAAGTGAACCCTTCAGGGAAATTAGCAGAAACATTTCCTATGGAATTAAGCCATAATCCATCTTATTTAAATTTCCCGGGTGAAGGGGATACAGTTGAATATAAGGAAGGCATTTTCGTCGGCTATCGTTATTATAACAAGAAAAAAATAAAGCCACTGTTTCCATTCGGTTTTGGGCTTAGTTATACTTCATTCGACTATACGGATGTAACTGTAAGCTCCGATAAAATACAAGATACTGAAACAGTTGATGTTCAAGTTACAGTGAAGAATACTGGGACAGTAGCAGGAAAAGAAATTGTCCAAGTATATGTGCGTGATAAAGGTGACAAAGTGATCCGCCCCGAAAAAGAATTAAAAGGTTTTGCAAAGGTGGAGCTTCAACCTGGCGAAGAAAAATCGGTCACTATTACATTGGATAAGCGTTCATTTGCTTATTATGATGTGGACTTAAAAGATTGGCATGTACAAAGTGGGGAGTTTGAAATTATAGTAGGTGGATCTTCAGATCGTATTTCCCATGTAAAAACAGTCCATGTTGAATCCAGTAAGGTTATCAGGAAAAGAGCTCATCGCAATACGACATTGGGTGAACTAATGGATGATCCTGCAACAGCGGCGATTGTCCAACAAATCATGGCAGGAATGGCAGAACAAGGTGGTATGGCCAATGCTATGCAAGAAGAACCGAATGATATGATGCTTGCGATGATGAAATACGTACCGTTACGCGCGCTAGTTAATTTTAGTGGCGGAGGATTTTCAGAAGAAATGATGGAAGGATTACTCGCACAAATTAACATGGCTCAACAACCATGAAATGAATGGAAAAAACAATTATCTTAAAGTAAAATAATAGATAGACAAGTATAGGGGGTTCTTCTACAAAAGAGCTCCCTTATTTAACACTAATCTTTGTGAATAAGCGAGCAAGCATATGAGTATCTTTTTGTTCTTCAATTCTATTTAAATCTTTATGTGAAAATGTGAACAAACTACCATTTGTGGAAAGGATGAATGAAATTGGCGACCACGGAAATGAATGCACTTGAAACGTTAAGTAAAAAAGCACAAGCATCAGCACGATTGGTTCAAAATCGTCCACTTGAATATATGGTTAGGGCGATGCTTGCGGGAATTTATCTTGGGTTTGCGACCATTTTTTGCTTGAAAACAGTTAATGGCATGTACATGAACGGGGATCCAATGGCAGGTTTTGTCGCAGCTTTACTTTTCGGTGTAGCTCTTGTCATGATCGTTTATGGAGGGGCAGAGCTCTTTACTGGAAATACAATGTATTTTGCAATCTCCACATTAAGTGGCTTTACATCAGTGAAAAAGATGATTCGTGTTTGGATGCTCTGTTTTATTGGCAATACATTAGGGGGATTATTTTTTGCCTTATTAATGGCACCTACAGGAATTATTCAGGAACTCGGAATGGATAATTGGTTATTTGCACTCGTAGAAGGGAAGATGAACCATACAACTATTGAAATTTTCTTTCGGGCGATTTTATGTAATTGGCTCGTATGTATGGCGATTTTTTTACCAAAAACATTGAAGAATGAACTTGCCCAAATCTTTACTTTAATGTTGCTCGTAGCTGTATTTTTCGTTTCAAGCTTTGAACACGTCATTGCCAACTTAGTTTCATTTTCGCTCGTCCTTATCATTCCACATCCTGAAACGATAACAATTAGTAAAGCCATTCATAATGTAATTCCCGCTACATTCGGAAATATCATTGGTGGTGCTTTGTTTATGGGTGCACTTTACACATGGTTAAATCTCAAAAAGAGAACGGACGCAAAGGTTACAAGATTAAGGACGAAAACACCTATATAATAAAATGAATATGGTAAATGCATGAAGTTTAATAAAAATCTTTTACATTCATTAAAAATACGACTATACTTTTTGTATTGAATTAAAACCGTAAGCATCTAATCAGCCGTAACAAGCAAATATTCTGTGTCCGTTTGACTTTTTAACGCTGGTTTTTTGACTTTAAGAGGCTAGGTCCTGAAGCTAGATAAGAAATTAGGTGGTACGATGTTCGAACTTCTTTTTCAAGATTCATATACAGAATGGGTAGTTCCATTAACCCTTGCCATTACATGGCTTCTCAGCTGGCAAATACTTTTATTGTCCCATCCTGTTCAAGCAAATAGGAAAGGGAAAATAGATTCTGCTTTTCATTTTAAGCATTTTTCGATTCCGGTTCCTCCAAAAGAGTGTCTCGTTTTCAATGTAACACGGTTCATAAAAACAGTTAAAAGGAAAGAAGCTCCAGATGATCCGGAAGGGCCACATCTTCTATTTTCATAGACAAATTAATAAATAGAAGGGTGAAATCATTGAAGAAAAACACAGCATTATTTTCAATCATTGTCTTTGCATCCATGTTCCTTGGAGGATGTTCGGGTGTTCAAAACCAAACAGGATTCTTTTACAATACATTCGTTCGTCCATTTGCATTTTTAATACATGAAATTGGATCTTTCCTTGGTGGTAATTTTGGTTTGGCCATCATTATTATTACGTTGCTCATTCGCTTGGTACTTATGCCTTTTATGTTAAAAACCTATAAGAATCAGCAATTAATGAAAATCAATATGGAAAAAATGAAGCCTGAAATGGAAGAAATCCAAAAGAAGACGAAAGAAGCGAAAACGCCTGAAGAAAAACAAAAAGCTCAACAGGAAATGATGGCCTTGTATCAAAAGCACAACATTAACCCATTGAATATGGGATGTCTTCCAATGCTGATACAAATGCCGATATTAATGGGGCTTTATTACGCCATTCGTGGATCGGAAGAAATAGCGACTCATACGTTTTTATGGTTTGATTTGGGACAAAGAGATATTCCACTGATGTTGATCGCTGGATTGGTATATTTTATTCAATCCCAAGTTTCCATGGCAACTGTTCCAGAAGCGCAGAAAAAGCAAATGCAAATGTTTTCCTTCCTTTCTCCGGTCATGATCATGTTCATATCATTTTCCGCCCCTGCAGCGTTACCTTTATATTGGGTAGTGGGTGGAACGTTCTTAATCATTCAGACATGGATTGGGCATAAATATTATAGACAGCATCCCGAAAAAGCAAAAGAATAGTTAGATATGGATAGCCTTCATTATGGGGGCTATTCTTTTTTGTCCAATTTTGAAACATTTCTTCATGTTGATTCGTCTAGTAACGAAGAGAGAAATATAAAATTAGGGATATAGGGGGAAAAAGAGTGAAAAAGAAATATTGGTTTTGGATTTTGTCAATCATTGTAGTATTGGCAATTGGCATTACAATTTTTTTGAGCATGAATAAAGGGCCAAAAATGGCAGATAACCCTATTAGTGAGACACCGATTACGGTGCAAAAAGCAAAGGAAGAAGAATTAATAGAGACCATTCTTGTTACAGGTAAAATAGTTCCTGAAGATGAACAAAAGATTTTTTTAGAGCCTGAAAAAGGAGAAATAAGTGAGTATAAAGTTGAGGAAAATCAAACAGTAAAGGCAGGAGATCCTTTATTCATATATGATTCTTCAAAACTAAAAACACAGTTTAATAGAGCAGTTCGTGAAAGAGATTTAATTCAAGGTAGGGCAAAAACTGAACAAAACCAAATAGCGGAAATGAATAAAAAGATTGCGAATACGAAAAAGAAAGTCGGTGTACCTCAGAAGGTTAAGTCAGCTGACCCAGAGGCAGAGGATGAAACAATCATTCCGGTAACGCAAGATGATGTAAACCATCTCATGAATGAAAAGATACAATTGGAAATCCAATATGAAGGCACAAAAGCCGAGATTGAAGGGGCACAGGAACAAATCAATGAACTTGATGCGCAAATTAAAGCAATGACGGTGACAAGTAAAATTGATGGAATCGTTGTGAAGGTCAATAAAAATACTGTAAAAAGTGAAACTGGGGCAAATGAGCCAGTCATACATATAACTTCTAGCGAACCATTTAAAGTTATTGGAACAATGAGTGAATTTGATGCCGTAAAAATTCAAAAAGATCAAGCAGTAGTTGTTCGACCAAAGGTTTATAAGGACAGAGAGTGGAGAGGTGTAGTCGAATCTGTTTCCCAATTTCCGAATGATGAAGGGGGAGGCGAAGACTTTGGTGGAGGCATGGGTGGAGGAAATGTTACGATGTATCCTTTCAAAGTAGCCATAACAGATAATACATCAGAACTACGCCAAGGCTTCCATGTTTCTTTAGAAGTAAAAATTAGCGGTGAAGGAAAATCACTTGTCGTTCCTCATATGGCAATCGTTGATGAAGACGGAATGTCGGTCATTTATGTTTTAAAAGACGGGAAATTAGAAAGACGTGAAATCCAAACTGGTAAAATGAACGACGAATTTATCGAGGTTACAAATGGTATCAGCTTAGGCGAACTAGTCGTCACTATGCCTTTTGAAGGCATGCATGATGGAATGGAAGTGGTCTCCTATGATGAAGTTAAGTGAGATTACAAAGGTATATGGGAATGGCGTGTTACAAGTCCCTGTTTTACATGATATTAATTTAACCATCGAGGATGGCGAATTTGTTTCCATTATGGGGCCATCAGGGTCCGGCAAATCGACATTAATGAATATTATCGGATTTCTCGACTACCCAACATCCGGTACCTTTGAATTAAAAGGGGAAAAAATTGGACTTGTAAAAGAGAAGAAGCTTGCTCGATTAAGAAATGAGCATATTGGATTTGTTTTTCAACAATTCTTTTTGCTGCCAAGGTTGAATGCGCTAAAAAATGTTGAATCACCTCTCATATATGCAGGGATATCAAAGCGTGAGCGATCGGAAAGAGCGAAACAAATGCTCGAAAAGGTTGGATTAGAGGATCGAATGAAACATTTGCCAAACCAGTTATCTGGAGGTCAAAAGCAGCGTGTTGCAATCGCTAGAGCCCTAGTGAATCATCCCTCTATCATACTAGCAGATGAACCAACAGGAGCTCTTGATTCTAAAACAAGTGAACAAATCATGCAGTTGTTAGTTCAGTTAAACAAAGAAGGAAAAACTGTTATTATTGTCACCCATGAAGAAGAAGTGGCAGCCTATACCAATAGAATCATTACGTTGAAGGATGGAAGAATTACAGATGACCGGAGGAAGAAATCATGAGTATATGGGAAAGCTTTAAAATCGCCCTCTCTTCCATTTGGAACCATAAGATTCGGTCGGTATTGACGATGCTTGGAATCATCATTGGTGTGGCAGCTGTCATTACGATTGTTGCCATTGGTCAAGGCGCACAAACTCAATTGACAGACGAACTATTCAGTACAGATAAAAATGCCATCGAGCTTTTTTACGAACAAAACCCAACTGAAGATGGTTCAGAAATGATTTGGATGGAACCTGAACTAACCCATGAAGACGTAGAGACTCTTGCAAAGGTTCCCGGAGTAAAAGCAGTTCTCGCGACAAACCAAGGCTGGGGAGCACTCGCCTATAATGACAAGCAGGGTGAAATGGAAATAACCGGAGTGGGGGCAGAATACTTCGCCGCAAGAAATATTAAAATCCTTGAAGGTCGTCCGATTAATGTTCGGGATAATGATGGCATGAACCGCATTATTATGATTGATACAGTGGCTAGGAAAAAATTCTTTAAAGAAAACGAAAAGGTTATTGGAGAAATTGTCGACTTAAACGATAATCCTTATAAAATCGTAGGTGTATATGAATCACCTACACCAGAGCAATTCCGCCACTCTGAATTTGGTGAAATGCTGATGCCCCGGGCCTTAATATCGTTAATGTTCGGGAATAGAGAAATTGAAAGATTAGCAATTATTGCGAGCAATCCAGATAAAATTTCAGAAACAGGACGCCTCGCTGCTGATACTCTTACTAAAAGCAAAAAGCTCGAAGATGGAAAGTATAATATATTTGATTACTCACAATTCGAAGGCGAATTTAATCAGTTTATTTTAATCATTACTTTATTTATAGGAAGTGTTGCAGGGATTTCTCTTTTAGTCGGAGGCATAGGTGTTATGAATATTATGCTTGTTTCCGTTACTGAAAGAACGAGAGAGATCGGGCTTCGCAAGGCTTTGGGGGCGACTAGAGGAAAAATTTTACTCCAGTTTTTGATAGAATCCGTTACGTTGACCTCCTTGGGTGGTTTAATTGGACTCGGACTAGCCATTTTAGGAACATTGGTAATTTCGCATTTCTCTCCTATTACAGCAACCATCAGTCCGCTAGTTGTTGTTATTGGAATTAGTTTTTCAGCGTTTATTGGGATAGTTTTCGGAATTCTTCCAGCCAATAAAGCCTCAAAGCTAAGCCCGATTGATGCTTTGCGATATGAATAAAAATAAAGCTTATTATAATTACTTTCGATTTTACGTGGCAGGATTTTTAGTGAAAAAAGCAGAATGTATCAAGTAAAATTTAAATGAGGAGAATTAATGATGGCAAAACAATTTTGGATTAATCTCCCGGTAAAAGATGTCGTTAAGTCAAAAGAGTTTTTCACAAAGCTCGGATTCACTTGCAGAATAATGCAAGGGGACTTTGCAGAATTACTCATCGGTGAACATAACGTTCAAGTAATGCTATTTCCTGAAAATACTTTCTCCAATTTTACTAACAATGAAATCCTAGACACGAAGAATGCGACCGAGGTATTGTTTTCCATTGATGCCGAAAGCAGAGAAGAAGTAGATGAAATGGCAAGGAAGGCTGAAGAAGCCGGCGGAACTATTTTTGGAAAACCCGGAGAAAGTCAAGGCTGGATGTATGCGTGTGGTTTCGCTGATTTGGATGGGCATCGTTGGAATGTGTTATTTATGGATATGGACAAAATGTCTAAAGCATAGAAAGCTGAGATTTATAAGCAAGCATATAAAGGGGTATAAATGAACTTTGAAAAGATCAGGCGGTGTTGGCCCGATCTTTTCTATAATCTTCTGAGGGTATTGGAACAGACAGCATGTAATTTTCGCTTTTCAGTTCGGTTGCGGAATGAATTGGGACAGATTTCATGAATATTACGTTTTTCAGTCTCGATTGGGAGTGAATCAGGACAGACCGCATGAATATTACGTTTTTCAGTCTCGATTGGGTGTGAATGGGGACAGACCGCAAGAATATTTCGTTTTTCAGTCTCGATTGGGTGTGAATTGGGACGTACCACATTAATATTTCACTTTTCGGTCCCAATCGAGAGTGAATCAGTACATACCGCTAGTCTTTTTTGCTTTTCGATCTCAATCGAGCCTAAAACGGGAAGGAACCCGAGAATTTACTCAAATTCCGTCCAGATACTCCCTAAATCGTATTAGAAAACATAAATTTGGCGATACATACTCCCTCAATTCTGAAACACCCGATTCTGTCCAAATCTATTTTCGATACGAAACCTTCGCTGAATCACGATTGATATCCTCAATAAGTAATAGCAAAGACTATCAATTTTCCTTATTTAAAATGATAGTAACGGTCATCCTTCCCAAGTATTTGCCCTCTTTTCAAAACATCCCGCGATGCCAAGGACTCTAAAAACATACAAATGGGTTCATAGATTTTGGGTTTTCCAGTTAAATATCTTTCCGTACTAGCATAACCATGCTTGATTAATAGTTCACATATGATTCTTGTGCTGGATACGCCGCTTTCCAAAAATTCTAGAGCTTTATCCTTACTAAATGACTCTGGATCCACCCGAAAAGTATCTTCGAAAATATAATCTTCAATATCAAAAGATGTAAAAGATGGTGTAGGAGATTGGCTCTTTGAATATTCGAACGTTCGTTGCTCCCGTACTTGTTCCATATGTTCCCGAATAAGTTTTTTAAGTTTTTCAATATGTTTATCTAGTAAGGGGAGGTCAATATCTAAGTATGACTGAAATTCTTCTGGTATTTCAAAATCATCGGCTAAAAAGGGAATTTCCTCCCTCAGTTTCCAATTGTTTTTAAATTTTAATAAGAGTTCATCCATTTCATAGTCGATAACGTTAAAACCTTTTCGGATTTCACTGATAATTTCGGGTAAAAAACCGGTATGTTCTTTAAAATGTTCAATCCCAAATCTTCGAATTTCATTCGTCACTTTATGCCTCACGATATATTGATAACGCAAGGGCCTTCCACACTCACACGGAGTCTCCGGATTAGTAAAGCCATTATCAATATAGTCTTCTAAAATCCATTCGTCCAACAGCATTTCGGCTTCATCCAAATCTGCATGTTCCGGGATGACCATTCCTTTATCAGTAGCCATTACATTTGCAAAAGCCGTTTTTTTACCTCTTTTTACGTGATGTTGAATAAATTCTTTCTGTTCAGGGGTAAGGGAGTCAAAGATTAAATCCTTTTCGCTTCTAGATAAAACAATTTTCATTTCCACTCCTCCTTAGAACAAAAAATATGTATGAAAAAAACGAGGCCTTAACCTCGTTCATCAATGCTAAACAAATTATTAATTGAAACTTTGTTGATAACTTCTAGGAAATAGTTCCGTCTAGCTCCAGCGCCTAGCAACTATCAAACTTTCGGTTTTCTTCCTACGATAAGTCAACATCGGCTCGCCTATTGTCTAGCTGCAGGCTCCAGCCCCTCGAGGTCAAATAACCTGAGGGAATAAAGTCAAAGAGCGACTTTTTTGCCTCAGAACATTTGCTTGTCGGGGCTGATCGGGCGCCTTCCGCTTTTCGTGCCTCACCGTGTTTCCTTTATCTCGTCAGAACCCTAAAAATTTTGTACGTTGCAGAACAGGCGCCTACGCTTTTATACTTATAGTCACATTTTATCATATCAAAAGATGGAATAACGTGCTGTCTTTATTCACTTCTGTAAAAGGAAACCCTTTTTGCTCCATACGCTCGATGAGACCTTCGTAATCTTCTTTTCGTTTCAATTCAATTCCGACAAGTCCTGGGCCACTTTCTTTATTGTTTTTCTTCGTATATTCAAACGTAGTGATATCGTCATCCGGACCGAGTACACCGTCTAGGAATTCACGCAATGCTCCTGCACGTTGTGGGAAGTTGATGATGAAGTAATAAAGCAATCCTTCATAAATCAAAGATTTTTCCTTGATTTCCTGCATTCTTCCGATATCATTATTTCCCCCACTGATTACACAAATAACTGATTTTCCTTTGATTTCCTCTTTGTAAAAATCAAGTGCTGCAATTGGTAGGGCACCTGCAGGTTCAGCAATAATCGCATGTTCATTATATAGATCTAGGATGGTCGTACACACTTTTCCTTCTGGAACAGGGATGATGTCATCCACATATTTTTTGCAAATTTCATATGTTTTTTGACCTACACATTTCACTGCGGCTCCATCAACAAACTTGTCGATAGATTCGAGTGGAGTTACTTGGTTATTTTCCAAAGCAGTCTTCATACTGGCTGCTCCTTCTGGCTCAACTCCGATGATACGGGTATGAGGAGAAAGATTTTTGATATATGCGCTTAAACCAGCAACAAGTCCGCCTCCGCCAATGCTTCCAAATACAAAATCAACGGGCTCTTCTATATCATTCATGATCTCAACAGCTACTGTTCCTTGCCCAGCAATAATATCGAGATCGTCAAATGGATGAATGAAGATTTTACCTTCTTTTTGGGCATATTCATTCGCACTTTCGGATGAATCATCAAACGTATCACCTACGAGGACGATTTCCACATAGTTACGGCCGAACATTCTTACTTGATCAATTTTTTGCTTAGGTGTTGTTTGTGGCATGAAAATTTTTCCGGAAATCCCTAGTTGAGAGCATGCATAGGCAACCCCTTGAGCATGATTTCCCGCACTGGCACAAACAATTCCTTTTTCACGTGCTTCGTTTTCAATCGATTTAATTTTATAATAAGCACCACGTAATTTAAACGATCGTACGTGCTGCAAATCTTCTCTTTTCACGTAAACATGACAGTCATATTTTTCAGATAAACGCTCGTTTTTTTGCAAAGGCGTATGTGCTACCACATCTTTTAAGCGCTGATATGCAATGAGAATATCTTCCACATGTACTGTCTTCGATTTTTCTTTTGTCTGATTCATCGCGCTAAACCCACTTCCTTCGCCAAATTTGAATATTTTTATATTATAGCATGTTAAAAGCATAATGAACATATGAATATTCGCAATATTTTGTGAAAGCGTTGTCAATTTTATCTAACTCTTGTACAAGACGAAAATTAATGATATTCAAAATCAGCTGTTATTGTACTCATAATATCTGTTGAGCCGGGCTGAATAGGAGTCGTGGCCGCACCTTTTACAAAAGCGGTCGTTTCAAAAGGAATTGGTCCACTAGGTTGCTTTGGATTTTCAGTTATTAAAATAGGTGTTTTAACTAAATGTACCTTTAGTGTTCGGGCAATTGTTTCGGCCTTTTCAATTGCATTGACCACTGCTAGAGACAATGCTTCTTTGTAGTATTGGTCATAATTGGATATTTCAAACTTTACATTCGAAACTATATTAGCCCCATTTTTGACGGCTTCATCTACTACCTTTCCAGACATTTCAATTTGGAAAATACTTATTTCTAGCAAATGATCCACTTTATATGTTCTAAATTCCTGCTTTCCGTCAACAAAATCATATTGCGGAAAGATAGAGTAATCTACCGTTTTAATTTGCTTGTCCTTTATCCCCATTTGATTTAATGCCCGCTTAATTTTCGTAATCAACTCAGCATTTTCTTCCTGAGCTAGCTTTAATGTTTTACTCTCGGTTGAAGCTCCCAATGTTACTTTAGCGTGATCAGGCTGAACAGAAACTTTTCCTTCTCCAATCACTTGAATGATCTCTTTTTTGTTTTCAAGAATTGTATTTGGGTATCGATAAGATTGATAATGCAAAATTGCCCCCCACTTTCAGTTATTTATTAATATGTACGGATGTTTTAAAAGAAAGATACAGGGAATGTGAAATTTAAATTAAAAGAAATTGTGGTGGGTACTAAGACCTAATTCGATTGACACTTTAATCCAGTAATGTTAGCATGTTAAAAAATAATTAACACTAAACCTATCGGAATTATAAAGAAAACAGAAAAAAACAAGTATATATCGCTATGAGATTAACAATCTAACTATTGACTATTGACGTAATATTATTTAGAATTCGAATAAACTGATAATATATTATCATATAGTAATAATGGATTATCTATATATGAGAAATAGAGGAGGGGCGGAAGTGGAACGAATTACGGCATTTCGCGGGACACAATTACGTTGCAAAGGATGGCGCCAAGAAGCATTGCTTCGTATGCTTGAAAATGTTTTGGAAAACGGAGAAAACCAAAAGGAATTGGTCGTATATGCTGCACTCGGAAAGGCAGCAAGGAATTGGGATGCTTATCATGCAATTGTGGATGCCCTTAAAAATATTGAAGAGGATGAGACTTTAGTCATTCAATCAGGAAAGCCGATTGGAATTTTGAAAACCCATGCATTTGCTCCTATTGTCATCATGGCTAACTGCAATATGGTCGGGAAATGGGCGACTAGTGATAACTTTTACGATTTGCAGGAAAAAGGTCTGATTATGTGGGGAGGTTTAACTGCGGCTGCATGGCAATATATCGGGTCGCAAGGTGTGATTCAAGGTACATATGAAATTTTTGCTGCTATTGCAAATAAGCATTTTAACGGGAGCTTGGCAGGAAAATTTATTTTAACAGCAGGACTAGGTGGAATGGGAGGCGCGCAACCTCTAGCGGGTGTGATGGTAGGTGCCGCTATTCTCGCAGTAGAAATGGATGAAGCTCGTGTCGATAAAAGAATTTCGGATGGTTATTTACAAAAGAAAGCCCATCATCTTGATGAGGCATTGGCTTGGATTAGAGAAGCAGTTTCAAAAGGAGAAAGTGTAAGTGTCGGCCTATTCGGAAATGCGGCTGATGTTTACCCAGAGCTTGTAAAACGGGACATCACTCCGGATATTGTAACTGACCAAACTTCTGCGCATGACTTGTTATATGGGTACATTCCGTCTCACTATACACTCGAAGATGTAAAACGTGTTCGTGAAAGCAATCCTAGCAAACTGGAGCAAGATGCAAGAGCGTCCATCGCACTGGAAGTTGCTGCTATGCTTACATTTAAAAAACGCGGTGCTGTTGTTTTTGATAATGGAAATAACATTCGAACCCAAGCATATCAATATGGAATTAAAGATGCGTTTGAGATTGATATTTTTACAGAAGCATATTTAAGGCCACTCTTCAGCCGTGCGATCGGTCCTTTTCGTTGGATTGCACTAACTGGAGAGCCAAATGATATTCATGCGATTGATCACTATATATTGGAAAATTTTAAGGAAAACAAAATTGCTACGAATTGGATTTCATTAGCAAATAAATATGTGCCGTTTCAAGGTTTGCCGGCACGAATAGGCTGGTTTGGGCATGGAGAGAGAACTCGTCTTGCTTTAGCGGTTAATGAAATGGTGAGAAATGGTACGTTGAGTGGGCCAATTGCGTTTTCAAGAGACCACCTCGATGCGGGTGCGATGACACACCCTAATATTATGACTGAGCGGATGAAGGACGGAAGTGATGCGATTTCTGACTGGCCACTTCTCAATGCTATGTTAAGTTGCTCATCGATGGCGGATTTAACAGCGATTCACTCTGGTGGAGGCGGTTATTCAGGGTATATGACAAGTGCCGGAATAACGCTTGTTGCAGATGGGACAGCTGAAGCAGATATACGGTTAAAACATGCGTTAGACAATGATACAAGCCTAGGTGTACTAAGATATGCAGATGCTGGATATGAAGAATCCTTCGATGAAATTGAGAAAAAGGGAATTCGACGAATCGAACTGTAAAAGAGAGGAGAAATCATATGCGTGTACTTACGATGGAAGATGTGAAAGCTGCTGTAGCAGGTGGTTCTGTTTATGCCTCTGGCGGCGGTGGATGGGTAGATCATGGGTTGGAAATTGGAGGAACTGCGGTTACTATTGGCCAGCCAAAACTAGTGTCGGTCGATGAACTTCCTGATGATGCGATTATTATTACGTGTACGGCGATTGGTGCACCAGCTGGAAAGACGGATTGGCAAATGCTAGGTGTAGATTATATAAAAGCTGTTAAATTACTAATGGAAAATTATGAAGGGAAAGTAGTCGGTGTCATGACTCCGCAAAATGGCATGTCCAGTTCCATTAATGGCTGGTTGCCTGCTGCGATGCTCGACTTAGTCGTTGTCGATGCTACTGGAGATATTCGCGCTCATCCAACTGGAAAGATGGGACAAATGGGAGTGGCAGCTGATCCGAATTTTGAAACAATCCAGGTTGTTGTCGGGGGAAAAAAGGAAACAGGTTCATATATTGAGCTTGTTGTAAAAGGTTCTCCTGGTAAAACTTCTAATATTTTGCGTACCGCGTCTGATATGTCGGGTGGCTTTATTGCAGCTGCTAGGCTCCCGCTTCCTGCTAGCTATATTAAAAAGCATGCAGCTATAGGCGGCATCTCAATCGCTATTAATCTTGGAAAAGCGATTATTGAGGCGGAACCAAATGGAGCCGAAGCGGTTATACAAACTATTTGTGAGCATACGAAAGGTGAAATATTGGGAAGAGGGAAAGTTGTCTCAACAACGGTTGAGTATTCCGGTGCCTTTGATTTTGGAAAAGTAGTTGTCGATGTAGGTGACAAATCATTAACGATGCATGTCATGAATGAATTTATGGCAGTGGATGATTCACAAGGCAATCGCCTGACAACTTATCCAGATGTCATTACTGCTATTTCGACTGAAACAGGTAAACCGTTGAGTGCAGGGGCACTAGAGCCAGGTATGGAAATTGCCGTATTCAGAATTCATAAAAACCATATTCCACTAAGCTCTAGTGTTAAAGATGCATCTGTATACCCAGAGGTTGAAGCTGCATTAGGCATTCAAATTGCCGACTATGCATTAAGTGAGTAAGTCTATCATATTAGTAAAACTGGCTTATTACGTTGTTAATTTTGATACGGAGTTGATTGGAGCGGAAATCAACATTCAATTTTAGCAAAGCCAAAATCATAAGGAGGGAGGGGTCGGATGGAGCTATTAATGAAAGCATATGATTATTTAATTGAAAACCATGTGCGATTTTTAGAGGAGCTGCAAGTTCACATCACTTTGAGTTTATCCGCTTTATTCCTTGGTTTGGTCATTTGTATTCCATTAGGCATTTGGTGTGCTAAAAATCAAAAAGTTGCCGCCACCATCATGAATACGGTCAATTCGATTCGCGTCATTCCGAGTCTAGCAATCTTAGTTATTATGTTGCCGTTAATAGGAACAGGATTTTGGCCGGCGTTAGTAGCACTAACGGTACTAGCATGCCCTCCGATCCTCATCAATACTTTTCTGGGGTTTCGAGGAATTGATCCTGCGATTCTTGAATCTGCTAATGGAATGGGGATGAGTCAGAAAGCGGTTCTCCGAAAAATCGAGTTTCCGCTTGCCATGCCACTTATGATTGCTGGTGCAAAAACAGCGAGTGTCGAAGTGCTTGCCAGCGCCTCTCTAGCGGCTTTTATAGGAGGCGGCGGACTTGGAACCTTTATCATTAACGGATTGAGCATGTATAAATTTCAAGTTTTACTCGTAGGTGCTATTCCAATTGCACTTTTGACTATTTTTTCTGAAGTAATATTTTCATTTGTTGAGAGAAAGACTACGAGGTATCAAAGAGATTCATAGAATCATTAAATAAACTTTTTGGGGGAATTAAGTTGAAAAGAAAATCATTTCTTGTTTTATCTATCTTGCTTGTTTTTTCAGTGCTTCTAAGTGCGTGCGGTGGTTCTTCAAAAATAAAGGTTGGCTCGAAGAACTTTACCGAATCCTTAATTTTAGGAGAAATGTATGCCTTGGCTTTGGAGGATGCTGGTTTTAAAGTAGAGCGAAAACTTAATCTTAACGGTACGCTTGTAGCACATGAAGCTCTTAAAAAGGGTGATATTGACGTGTATCCTGAGTATACAGGCACTGGGCTTCTAAATATTATGGAAGAAAAGCCTATCTCTGACCCGCAGCAAGTGTATGATATGGTATCAGATTTTTATAAAAAGAAATTTGATCTTGTTTGGTTGACGCCATCGAATGCCAACAATACCCAAGCGATTGCGGTTTCTAAAAAAGCTTCTGACGAATATGGAATCAAAACACTTTCTGACCTTCAAAAGAATGCCGCAAACATCGATTTTGCAGCTGTCCCTGAATTCGAGGAACGTGAAGATGGGCTGCTTGGTATGAATAAAGTGTATGGTGATTTTAATTTTAAAAGCTTAAAGCTTTATGACTATGGTGTAAAATATCGTGCTGTATTAAATGATGAAGTACAAGGTACAGTGGCTTTTGGAACAGATGGAGATTTGACGAATCCTGATCTCGTCCTTTTGGAAGATGATAAGCATTTATGGCCTCCATATTTCGTTGCACCTGTTATTCGCCAAGAAACATTGGATAAAGATGAGAAGATTAGACAGAAGTTAGATGAAATCTCTGCAAAGCTAGACAATGAAACGATGCAAAAGCTAAATGCTGAAGTAGACTTAAATCAGCGTGAATATGAAGATGTAGCAAAAGAATTCTTGAAAAACGAAGGTATTATTAAGTAATAAAGACGATGCTTTTCCCGATTTGATATCGGGAAAAGTCTATTTTTACAAGTAAAGCAAAAAGTAAAAAATTATGAAAGTGTCTAGCTCCAGCGCCTATCGACTAGCAAACTTCCTGTCCTTTTCCCTACGATAAGTCAACATCAATTCGCCTTGCAGGCTCATTGTGTTTCCTTTATCTCAGTCAAAGGCCCTGAAGTTTGTACGTCGATGAGCAAGGCGCTTACGCTTTTCTAATGAATTGAAGGTGAACGGTTTGACGAAAAACGCTATTGTTTTTGAAGACGTATCTAAACAGTTTCCTAAAGCGCCGAAACCGTCCGTGTATCCGACGAATCTCATAATTGAGGAAGGTAGCTTTGTCACTATATTAGGGGCTTCAGGTTGTGGAAAAACGACTTTGCTGAAAATGGTGAACCGTATTTATGATATGACATCTGGCAGGATTTTGGTTCATGGTCAAGATATAAAAAAGATGCCTGTAACAGAACTAAGAAGAAACATAGGCTATGTCATACAGCAAATTGGTTTATTCCCTCATATGACGATCGCTGAAAATATAGCGACAGTACCGAAAGAATTAGGTTGGGATTCGAAGGAAATTGATGAAAGAATAGATTTTCTGCTAGAGCTGGTTCACTTGCCTCCAAAAGACTATCGAAATCGTTATCCAAGACAGCTATCTGGCGGTCAGCAGCAGAGGATTGGGTTGGCACGAGCATTAGCAGGCAATCCTTCCATTATGTTAATGGACGAACCATTTGGTGCAATAGATGCGATTACACGAAGCTCCTTGCAAGATGAAATGATTCGTATTCAGCGCAAGCTCAATAAAACGATATTATTTGTGACCCATGATATCGACGAAGCATTAAAATTAGGAGATAAAATCGTTATTATGAATGAAGGTGTCATTCAGCAATTTGACACTCCTTTAAATATTATTACGAATCCAGCCAATTCTTTTGTCAGTCAGCTTGTACACTCAGAAGATATTGTGCAGCATTTAAGTTTGTTAAGGGCCGACCATGTAATGGAACCTCTTACGGATGAGCCGGTAGATGAAGAAGTAAAAGTAAAGCATGCCGAGAATTTAAAAAATGTTTTAACACATATTTTACAAGGACATGGCGATTCAGTCATTGTAACAGATGATGAGGATACTCCGATTGGAAGAGTTACTTTGTCTGGTTTAAAAGGTTATATTGCAGGGATTGGTTGATGATTGATTCTGCTTCTTAAAGCGGAGGTGAGGCTTAGACATGTTTTCATTTCTAATAAACTATTACGATCGTATATTAATGTTATTCTTTCAACACCTTATGCTAACTGCTGTTTCTTTAAGCTTAGCGTTGTTGATTGCATTGCCGATTGGGGTTTTTTTATCAAGATATAAAAAAATTTCCGTCCCGGTATTATCCATCCTTGGAATTCTTTATTCCATACCGAGCTTAGCGATGTTTGCATTCCTCATACCGTTTGTCGGATTAGGATTAAAACCCGCAATAATTGCATTAATTGCCTATAGTCAACTTATCCTCGTTCGAAATGTGATGGTCGGTTTTCAATCCATCGATCCTTCTATTATCGAGGCGGGAAGAGGAATGGGGTTAGGACCGTTTCGATTATTTTGGAAAATCGAATTTCCACTTGCATTACCTGTCATTTTAGGCGGAGTTAGGATTGCCACCATTTCCATTATAGGGATTGCAACGATTGCAGCCTGGATCAATGCTGGGGGATTAGGTGTTATTTTGTTTGAAGGACTTTATCAAAATCACACTCCTAAAATGATTTGGGGCACCATTTTTGTATCCTTGCTAGCCATCGTTTCCAATCAGCTATTATTAGCTTTAGAGAAGAGAGCAGCGTTGAAAGTTAGAGGAGAACTCGCAGCTAAATAATTGATTTTACATCGAATGAGGTAGATTGAAGTGACCGTTAATAAGAATCAGACGATCGAGAGAGCTTTGGATATTATTTTTTCATTATCCGAAGCGGAGTCTAATTTGACAGTGGGTGAGATTGCAGCAAAAGTAGATATTCCTGAAAGTACGGCCTATCGCCTCATTCAAACATTGGAACAGTATGGGATGGTCGAAAGGAAATCAGTAGGACAAATTAGATTGGGTATGCGCATATTAGATTTGGCTAGAAGCTTACAACAGCAGTTGGACCGAGAATTACTAACAATCGCCCGACCTATTATGGAAGAATTAACAGAAAAATATAATGAGACTTCCATTCTTTGTGTGAGGTCAGCATCACAAGTCATATGTGTGCAAAGTGTTGAAACACAAAGGATGCTGCGCCTCTCAGTAGAAATTGGGAAAATAATGCCACTCGACAGGGGAGCATCTGGCAAAGCCATACTAGCCTTTGAACAAAGACAAACAATGGATCAACTGATTAAATCAATTCCGGAAGCCAAGCTTAGACAAAGCATAGAAAAGGAAATAGACACAATAAGAGAACAAGGCTATTGTTTGACATTTGGTGAAGTTGACACGAATATTTTTGGATTGGCGGTTCCTATTTATGATATCAACAAGCGAGTCATTGCTTCGTTGACAGTGGCTGGACCAACGGAGCGTTGGGATCAGGAAAACGGTGAGGAATTTATCAAAGCAGTCGTTTCTTCAGCACATGAAATTACAAAGAAGCTTTCTCATATTTCCTAGACGGAGGAGAATGAATGAAAACACTTGATTTGCTTGTGAAAGGCAATGTTGTTTTGCCTGACCGGGTCGTTTACGATGCGACTATCGCTGTATCAAATGGAAAAATAAGCGGCATTTATGAAGGGGACAGCGGTCTATCTGTACAGGAAATCGTTGATGCGACTGGCTGTTATATCCTTCCAGGTGCAATTGATGCACATGTTCATTGTTTTAGCTCGCTGGATGAAGGTTTTACAAACGCTGGTCTTTCCGCTGCGGCGGGGGGCGTTACGACTATGATTGAAATGCCTTATGATGCAACAGGTATGGTTTGCACTGAAAAAATGTTTTTAGAAAAAATAGCTCGTTTGGAAAAAGAGTCCGTTGTCGACACTGCCCTTTTAGCAACCATTCAAAAAGAGGATGGATTGGATGAAATTGCAAAACTAACAGATGCTGGTGCATGTGGATTTAAAGTGTCAATGTTTAATACAGACTCTTTTCGATTTCCACGAATTGATGAAGGTCAATTATTAGATGCTTTCTCAACGATTGCCCAAACAGGTTGTCCCGTCGGTGTTCATGCTGAAAATGATGATATCGTTAGGCGTTATATTCAAAAATATGAACATCAAGGTAAAGAGGATCCGCGTACTCATGCATATAGTCGTCCAAAAGTGGCAGAATCCGTTGCTGCTTTAACCGCACTGGAGTTAGCATTTTATACTGGAGTCACATTGCATTTATATCACAGTACGTTTCAACGCGTATTCGATATGGTTGACTTTTATCGTACCCAAGGTGTTCAAGTAACAGCTGAAACATGTACCCATTATCTCACTTTAAGTGAAGATGATATGTTGGAGCTCGGCGCCAGAGGGAAAATAAATCCTCCGCTTCGTAAAAAGGAAGATATAGCTGATTTGTGGGAGCTCATCGTAAAAGGAAAAATTGATATGGTCACCTCGGATCATGCACCGTGGACACTGGATCGGAAAGAAAATGAAGATATTTTTCAAAATGCTTCTGGGGCACCTGGCGTAGAAACATTATTGCCCATCATGTATAGCGAAGGTGTAGCTACAGGTAAAATTACGATTCTAGATCTTGTGCGCATTCTTTCAGAAAGACCAGCCCAAACATTTGGTTTGGATTATTGTAAAGGGAGTATAGAAATAGGAATGGATGCGGATTTAGTCGTTTTAAATCCGAACCAGACATATATGCTCGACGAAGCCACTTTACATTCTAATGCGAAGTGGAGTCCGTATCATAATCGCAAAATGCTTGGGAAAATTACTCATACTTTTGTTCGTGGGAAAATTGTATACAAAGAAGACGGACATTTACTAGGAGAACCTAGTTTTGGACGCTTTGTAAAAGCGAGGCATACAATAGGTAAGGAGTGTTTGCCTTGAAGCCGTTATTTACTCTTCACCCTAATGAAGAACGGATTCGCAACAATATTGAAACGCTTGCATCGATGGTGGACGAGACGAAACCTGGATGGACGAGGAGACCATTTACTCCTTGGTACAAAGAAGGGCGCTCTTGGTTAAAACAACAGATGGAACAAGCAGGATTGCAAGTCAGTACCGATGCAGGTGGAAATTTAATAGGAAAGATAGCAGGAAAAAATGATGACCTCAAACCAATTATGATTGGATCTCATACAGATACGGTTATAGGCGGGGGGAGGTTTGACGGCATTATTGGGGTTATTGCCGGCATCGAAATTTCCCGGCGTTTACAGGAAACAGGAATGACCTTGAATCATCCTCTCGAAATCGTTGACTTTACGGGGGAAGAGCCAAGTGAATTTGGCATATCGACGATTGGAAGTCGAGCAATGGTAGGGAATCTGACACCTGAAATGTTAAACCGTACCGACCAAACTGGTCTAGTATTGGCAGATGGAATACGAATGATTGGTGGAAATCCTGACACGATAAAAGAACTTGCCCGAAAAAAAGGCGACATCAGCTTATATTTGGAGTTGCATATTGAACAAGGTCCAGTTTTGGAACAGAAAAATAAACGGCTTGGAGTTGTAACTGGAATCGTCGGCATTCATCGTTATCGAGTAATAGTAGAAGGAAAACCTAATCATGCTGGGACAACTCCGATGGATATGCGATTTGATGCGTTGACAGGGGCGTCTGAATTAATATTGGAACTCGAAAGATTATGTAAGGAATCTTACGCGGATCCAGTAGTTGGGACGGTCGGGAAATTTATAAATGAGCCAAACGGAGCAAATGTCATTCCTGGACGAACAATGTTTGAATTAGAAGTTAGATCGATAGATACAGAGATTATTGAAAAGATTATGAATAAGTTTTCTGATTTTGCTAATCTAATTGCTTCCGAACGATCACTTAACATCAGCTTGGATAACTTATCAAAGTCAGATGCCATACGCGTCCTTCCGGAAGTGCAGGACGAAATTGCTGCTGCTTGTTCTGCTACGGGCGAAACCCATTATTTGCCGAGCGGAGCGGGACATGATGCCAATCAACTCGCAAACATTGCCCCAGTGGGAATGATTTTTGTTCCTAGCCGAGACGGAAGAAGCCATTGTCCTGAAGAGTGGACGGATTTTGAAGATGTCGGAAAAGGGATAGAGGCTTTGGCTAGAGCAGTTATTCATTTTGATCAAAAAAATACCAATTAATTGATAGAAGGTGAAAGCCGGTGACTTGCGAATCTAAGAACCTCATTCTCGATGGATATTCTTTATCATATGACAAAATAGTAGAATTTATAGAATGTCCAAGCATACAAGTCGCATTATCGGCAGCAGCCATAGAGAGAGTAAAACATTATCGTTCTGCTGTTGATCAATGGTTGTTAGAAGATAAGAAAGCTATTTATGGGGTAACGACAGGGTTAGGGAAATTAAAGGATTATGTTGTTGATGAACATGACCAAAATGCTTTTCAACATAATATTTTTCTTTCCCACGCTGTTGGCCTCGGTCCCGATTTCCCTGAACAAATCGTACGCCTCGCTATGCTGTTAAGGGCAAATGTACTTGCACGCGGTCATTCTGGTGTCAGAGTCGAAATGATTGAAAGGTTATTATTACTGTTGAACAAAGGTGTCATTCCATGTGTTCCTCAAATCGGATCTTTAGGGGTTGGGGATTTACAGCCAATGGCACATATCGGTTTATGTATGGTTGGAGCGCCTGAAGGAAGGGCGTGTTACAAAGGGGAAGAAGGAAGAAGCAATGCCTTATTAAAAAAAGCTAATATTAATCCGGTTCAATTTAAGATGAAGGCAAAAGAAGCATTAGCTTTAATAGATGGAAGTACGATGGTATTGGCATCTTCTTTATTTGAATATTATCAAGTTGAGAAACTTATCAGTATAGCTGATATGGCGGCTGCAATGACAATAGAAGCAACTCGTGGAGAATTGGATGCACTCGATTCAAGGATTCATGAGGCAAATAATCTTTTCGCGGAACAAGAAACGGCCCAAATATTAGCTGAATTTTTAAAAGGAACCGAGTGGTGTACTCCAGAAGGAAGACAACGTTTAGGAGAATTTTCACCCCGTGTCCAGGATGCTGTAAGTATTCGTTCGACCGCCCAGGTTCATGGAGCGATCAAAGATGTCTTACAATACGTAAAATCTATATTAGTAAGAGAGATGAATGCATCAAAAGATAATCCGCTTATTTTTACTGATGGAGTGAAGTTTGAGAGCTTAAGTGGGGGCAATTATCACGCTGCCCACCTTTCCTATGCACTAGATTTTATGGGCATTGTGCTTACAGATATGGCCATTATTTCAGAAAGAAGATCTGCTCGTTTACTCGATCCTATTATGAGTTATGGTCTTCCAGCTAATTTAATTGCTGGGGCAGGACTAAACACTGGCTTTGCACTTGTTCACGCAAACGCTACTGCCTTGGTGAGCGAAATGAGAATATTAACTACTCCTGCTAGTGTAGGTTCAATTCCTTCTAAAGGAAATCAAGAAGACCACAATAGTATGGCAATGACTGGGGTTCGCAAGCTGATGAACATGATTGATTATGCCCATCAAGTTTTAGCGATTGAACTCCTATTATCTGCACAAGCAATTGATTTAATTGCTGAAAATATGGATGGGCTAGCGATGGGAAAAGGAACGACAATCCTCCACCGATGGATAAGGCAATCGATAGAGCCAATGTGGGAAGATCGTTATATTTTAGCGGATCTACAAAAAATGATTAGTTTTGTAGAAAGTGGAGAAATTTTAAAACAGTTTAAAATTGTCTCCCCGGTGTAAAACAAGAGCACATAAATGTAAAAGACCATTCAGGTGCTCTTGCTTATGTCTGATTTTGTTTTTGGATTTTTTTTCTTCCTATTTCTAAACAAAGCAATAAGCAGTAATAGAAATGGAAGAATTGTTTGTACAAAGAGAGCAAAGGGTGGAAAAACAATCATATTAACCATAACAAATCTCATTGCACTTGGAATCGACCAGAAGGTAAATTCTATAAGTAAAAGTCCGATTGGCCAAATGATCAGTTTGTAATCTGATAGATTAAGCCACTGTGCCGTTCCTAGCACAACAGCATAATAAAATACGGATATTTTCATAAAAGCCCCAACAATCCATACTGCCATTATAACGGATTCCAAGTTTTCAAAAAAATCGGCGTAGCTTATATAACGTCCCACGTTCATTAAAGGGTATACTTTAGTAGCAGTTACTATTCCAAGTACAAAAAGTACAGTGAGGTTTACGATTACTAAAGTAATCATGATTGAAAAAACATTAATTAAACTGTATTTTAATCCCTTTTTTTCATCTTTTAAAAATGGAAGAAGAAAAATGATAAGAAAAAATTCCGTAAACCATCCACCAAGTACAATAGAACCTTTTAGAGGTGGACCTATGCCGTTTTCTAATATTGGTAGGATATTCCCTACATCATAATTTGGAATTAATAAGATGCATAAAATGAGGAGTGGAAAGACAAAAAGTGGAAAAAACAATTGTGCAAGCCTACCTAATACTTCCAATCCTGCATGAACAGCCGCTGCACAAAGCAGAACCATCGACCCAACGATGACGACCATCGGGGTTTTAAATAAAAAAGAGCCAATGATGAATTCACTATAATCCCTAATAATTTGCCCAGTTGTTTGTATATAGAAAAATAAAATAATAAAGCTGATTATTTTACCTGGAATCTTCCCTATTATTTTTTCTATGGATTGAATTATTGTTTCTTTCGGGTAAAGTTTATAAAGCTTATATGCAATTAATACAGTTACAAAGCCAACTATCGACGAAAACATAGGTGAAATCCATAAGTCATGTGGAGCATACATTGCTGTTATGCTTGGAACTGAAAGGATAGCAGTAGCTACAATTGTAGGATACATCAACAAAGCCATCTGAAGAGATGAAATTCTTCCTTTCTCCATAACGAATGCTCCTTTCGTTAAAAAATATGTAGGATAACTTATTTTCTCATGAACTTTCCAATGTTGGGTCTAATAGTCTTTTAAATATTGAATTTGGTCCACTGCAAAATCAATGAAAATTCAGTCATTCATGTGCTCTTGCTAGTATTGGATGTTGTTTGCGTCTTCTTTTTCTTCCTATTCCTAAACAAAGCAATTAGAAGTAAAAAGAATGGGAGAATCGTTTGCATAAAGATTGAATAAGGTGCATACACGATAATAGCAATCATGAAATTCCTCATTGTGTTTGGGAGAGACCAGAAGCTAAATTCTACAAGTATTATTGCGATTGGCCATATGATGAGCTTGTAGTCAGAAAGATTCAGCCACTGTGCCGTTCCTATAACAAGGGCATAGTAAGCAACAGAAATTTTAATAAAAGCTCCGACAATCCATACCGCCATAATAACGGATTCTAAGTTTTCGAAGAAATCACCGTAGCTTATGTAACGTCCAACATTCATTAACGGGTATACTTTAGACGCAGTTGTAATTCCTAGTACAAAAAGAACTGTTAGATTCACCAAAACTAACGTAACCATGATGCCAAGAACATTCGTAAAATTGTGTTTTAATACCTTTTTTTCATCTTTCAAAAAGGGAAGAAAAAAAATCATAAGAAAAAATTCCGAAAACCAACCTCCCAGTACGATAGATCCTTTAAGAGGAGGGACAATGCCATGTTCTAAAATTGGAAATATATTCCCTACATCATAATTAGGAATTAATAAAAGAAACAATAAGAAAAGAGGTATTACAAACAACGGAAAAAATAATTGTGCTAGTCTTCCCAAAACTTCCACACCCGCATATATAGTTGCTGCACAAAGCAGAACCATCGTCCCAGTGATTACAACCATTGGGGTCTTAAACAAAAAAGATCCAACGATGAATGAACTATAATCTCTTAATATTTCTCCAGTAGTCATTATATAAAAAAATAAAATGAAAAAACCGATTATTTTCCCCGGAACCTTGCCGATTATTTTTTCTACGGATTGGATGATGGTTTCTTTTGGATAAAGCTTATAAAGTTTATATGAAATCAATACCGTGGCAAAGCCAACTATGGAAGAAAAAATGGGGGACATCCATAAGTCGTGTGGAGCGTAGTGTGCTGTAATGCTAGGAACAGAAAGGATAGCGGTGGCTACGATTGTTGGATAGATAAGCATAGCCAGTTGAAGAGACGAAATCCTTCCTTTCTCCATCACCATTTCTCCTTCCGATTTTAAAGAATTTAGTAGAAACGCTTATCTTCTCATGAATTTACCAAAGGTTGGGTCTAACAGTTTTTCAAGTATTGAATTTGGTCCTTCAATATATTGCAGATTAAATAAAGATAAACCCCAAGCAATGAAAAGAAGGATAAAAAATGCCCATTTATCTTTTTTGGGAGCTTGTTTCATTTTTTTCCATGTAATAAAGATGATAAAAACGATTATTCCAGCCACTATAAAGAAAGTTCCCCATCTCACAATTAATCACTCTTCTTTCTTCCAGCTGATTCATTTATATAACCCTGTCTTTTTATATGGGCTTTTACATCAATCACAACATCCACCTCTGGAAATTTTTCATTCCAGCGTTTTTCTACCCTTTCCCATTCTTTTGGATATTTGCGATGAAAATCTTTGGCAAAGTCTACAATATCGGCATTTAGCTTATTTTGTATTAAATCAATCGCTAACTGTACTCTTCCTTGAATTTTTTTTTCGTACGCTTTTTCTATTATTTTGATTGCTTTTTCACTTGTAATATCTAAATTTGTTGTGTTTAGTACGATAGAACCTTCCGTTTCTATTTTTACTTTCATGGTCCATTTATTATTTTGTATTTTAGGGATTAAATTGATGTTTGCAAATACAGGACTTAATGAAATTTCTCCATGGTCATCATTTACTCGAATCGTTACAGTGTAATCTTTTAATTCGTCTTTAAGCCAAAGTATGCCTCTTGTTTCTTTCTCTGACATTTTTCCAATCATTTTGTCATTTTTAAAAACAGCAGTTCCATAAATATGAGCATATTTACTAGTTTGTCCTTGCATTTGCTTTTCTTTAGAAATTTTCAAATAAGGGAGGGATGCAGCACTTGAATTTCCTATCAGCATTTCCTCAAGATCTTGCAAAGTTACTTTAATACCTGTGGTTAGTTTTGATTGCTCTTTGATTCTTTCTGATGAATAGCGCTCCAGCACAGCAGGCATTTCAAGGACTTCTTTTGCTTTACTCGCTACAAACATTAATGCTCTTTCTCTAGGTTGGGGTTGGCGCAGTAGATAGTCGATATGATTTTGTATGCCTCGTTTAGCTACTTTTTCGCCAAATATAAAAACTTTACATTGCCCCCAGAAAAGTTTGCGTGATAGCTTGCCTTGAATCTTAGATAATGCATCTGCAATATTATAGCCCTTTTGAGAAGTGATGAAGGTAACGGGACCAGCACTTCCTGGACCACCTGAACCACCAGTAGAAAAAGACTTTGGTATAAAAATCTGTAATGTGAGTTCGATTTTACCATTCTCTTCTATGTCAAAAGCTGCTGCCGTGATAATAGCCTGATCATTAATTTCAATTCTATCCCAACATCCAGTTAATAAAACGAGCATTCCCATGAAAAGTATTGAATGCAGTATTATCTTCATATTCCTCAATCAATCCCTTACGGATATCTTTAAGATTCCCCTCCCTTTTCGGGTCCAGGTTTCAGATTTTGTACTTGTCGGTACTTATTGTAACTTCCAGTGAGATGTGGCCGTTTGTCCATCTTCCAGAAAGGGGATCTCCATAAAACAGAATGCACCTCACTTTTTTGGATAGGAGCAAGCGGCGTTAAATAAGGAACTCCGAGAGAACGGAGACTGCAAAGATGAATGGCAATGGCAATTACTCCTAGCATGATCCCTAGTAATCCTAAAGAGCTTCCTAGTAAAATGATAGGAAAGCGTAGCATTCTAATGGCAATTCCGGCAACATATCTAGGGATTAAAAATGACGCAATTCCTGTAATCGCCACGACTATAACCATGGGAGCTGATACTAACCCCGCTTGAACAGCAGACTGCCCAATTACGAGTGCTCCAACGATACTGATAGCGGAACCAATTTGTTTCGGTAAGCGAATCCCCGCTTCCCTTAGCGCTTCAAAAGTTATTTCCATTAAAAGAACCTCAACGATTGCAGGAAAAGGGACTGTTTCTCTTGCAGAGGCAATACTAAACAACAATGTCCCTGGAATCATTTCTTGGTGAAAAGTCGTTATAGCTACATAAATTGCAGGAAGAAAAAGAGATATCCCTGTGAATAAATAACGTAACCAACGAATTAAAGAACTGATTATGTATCTTTGATAATAATCTTCTGGTGTTTGAAGCAAGGAAAAGAACGTAATGGGAGCAATGATAGAAAAAGGAGTTCCCTCAACTAAGATGGCTATACGTCCTTCTAATAAATTGCTGCACACTACATCAGGGCGTTCTGTTGAAAGAAACTGTGGAAAAGGTGAATAAGGGTTGTCTTCTATTAATTCCTCAATGTATTCACTCTCTAGAATCGCGTCTACATTTATTCGTTTTAGGCGATTTTCAACTTCCGTAACCAATGTTTGATCAACAAGTCCTTCAACGTAGGTAATAGCGACGGTTGTTGTTGTATACTTGCCAATTTTCATTGTTTTGATTTTCAATGCAGGACTTTTAATGATACGACGTATTAAAGATGTGTTAACCCCGAGCGATTCCACAAAACCTTCCCGTGGTCCTTTAATGACTGATTCACTCTCAGGTTCTTCTACTGCTCTCTTTTCGGATTTTGCTAACCCTAAAGATAATGCATAATTTTGCCCGTCAATTAGAATGATGGGATTGCCGCTTGAGATGGATTCTATGCAGTCCGCAAATAATTGTATTTTTTTAATTTTGCTGACGGGTAATTTATTAAAAACGAGTTCATTGAAAGGTTCATCTTTCGTTTGATTTTTCGTTAGTGGAGTCAATACATATTCTTCAATCCCCTCTACGTCGGAAAGACCTTCAATATATATAATTACGGCGAGATTTTTTTCAAATATAAGAAACGAGCGAATTACAACGTCATAGCAGTTATTGTAAATTTCACGAAACTTCACGAGGTTTTCATCCATGTTGTTTAGCAGGGCATCTTGCGGCTTGGGAGGTTGTTGCTTTTCCTTCTTTGTCTTTTTAAATAATCCATTAACATTGCGAATCAAGCAAAAAACCTCCTGTTTCTACAAATTGATATTTACCATTTTTATAATTCTTCTTTAAGGAAATTTTATACAGGCGTAAGGGATTTATATTTTCTTAATGTTCCAGATAAGTGCATCTACTCCTTGAGAATAGTGAAAAATGGGAGTTTCATTCTCAAAGTCAAAATTAAAAGGTCTACAAAGATCGTTTGAATGTATGGTAGCCTCTGCTCTTTGCAGAGGCCATGGATGATGGTGAATGTCTAGACAATAGACATTCGATTTTTGATTATGACTAAAAAAGCAATACCGTTCCGTTAGCCAATGGTCGAGCGTCATATTTTCAGGGTAAAAGATTTCCGATTTAGGAGTATAAGATCCTTTACAGATAATAGGGATATGATGATTTCGATTACTTTCAAAATGATAGGACTGTTCTATTTTCTGAAAAGATATTTTCGCTGGATGATAAGGCACATGAAGCCATCTTTTTGCCAGGCTACAGGAAGTCCAATCGTCAACATCTAAGGACAAAAAATAAATGCCCGGTTTATCATTGCATCTTACATAGGTTCGCAGATTGATTTCTGGAAATGCCGGACGTATAGAAACAGGCGGAAATCCACGCGGGAAAATACCATCAATTTTAAAAACAATCACACCTAACCAAGCATAGTCTTCGAAAGTGTCTATTTCTACAGCAGAAGGAATATATGGCTGTAATTTTTCAGGTTTGATAGGAAGATGCATGAACAACACATCTCTCCACTTCTGCCGCATGATCCAATATTTGGATGGAATCGGATAAGGACGATGTTCCGTTATTTTTAAGACATCCATGAAGATGTACTCCTTTTTTCCATAGTCTTTTCTCAGCCATACGTTTTATACGGCATAGACATATTTTTCCTGAGTACGGAAATAATAGGAGAAAAATATTGTGGAGAACAAACAATGAATACGTTTTTACTATTTGTGTTATTAGGGTTAGTTACGATCATGTTTTTGTTTTTCCTTTTTATGCTTTTCGGATGGCGTTGGATGATGAAAAAAATGGTAAAGAAAATCGGGAAAATTATTTTATCCGATAGCTACCAAGAAAACCTTATAGAAATGATTCCAGGGTTTAGGCATATCGGAATTCAAAATGTACTAGAAAACAACCTAAGAGCCGCATCAGGTGATTTACTTCATCGTCCTTTAGGATCATCTAAAACTTGGCCGAATTTTGATTCGATAACGTTTTTACCGGCACAAACATCTCCTTTTGCAGTTGATGGCGAAGATGAGGTCGATTTGAAAGTAACGATTGGCCCGAATGCCAAAAAACCAATGGACATTGAAATCCCACTTATGATTAGTGGAATGGGGTATGGGGTTGCCTTAAGTGAAGAGGTTCGCCTTTCTCTCGCAGAAGCGGCAAGTAATGTCGGAACAGCCATTAATTCCGGCGAGGGCGGTGTTATGCCGGAAGAACTTGAAAAAGCAGGGAAATATATTTTACAGTTTGGAAAAACGGAATGGGCAAAAGAAGAAGATTTAATCAAACAAGCTGATATGGTTGAAATTAAACTCGGTCAAGGCGCTATGATGGCGATGGGATTAAAGATTTCCCCTAAAAACTTAACTGGGAATGCCCGTAAAGTGATGGGATTAAAAGAAAATGAAACAGCTGTTATTCATGAGCATTTTTTTGAAAACCAAACATTAAAAGATATTAAGGAGCTTGTCGATGAACTTCGAAGTGTAACTGGCGGAGTGCCGATTGGAGTCAAAATGGGGGCTGGTGGAAAAATTGAAGAAGATATCGACCATTTGATTGAGATAGGTGTCGATTTCATTGCAATTGATGGGGCTCAAGCAGCTACTTTAGGCGCAGCGCCTATTCTATCAGATGATTTTGGGATTCCTACGTTGTATGCAGTTGTTAGGGCAATAAACCATCTAGAAAAAAGAAAAATGAAAGGTAAAATCAGCTTGATTGTGTCAGGGGGATTATTTGTACCAGGACATTTTTTAAAAGTACTGACGCTAGGGGCGGATGCTGTTTATATAGGATCTGCTATTTTGTTCGCCGTTGCACACGCTCAAATTTTTCATTCAGTTCCTTTTGAGCCTCCGACGCAGGTTGTGTGGAATGAAGGGAAATTCAAAGATGAGTTTAAAGTAGAGGATGGAGTGAAGGCGGCTGAGAAATATCTGACAGCTTGCACGGAAGAAATTAAAACAGCCTTAAGGGCAATGGGAAAGCGTTCCTTAAAGGATCTATCGAAAAAAGATATTGTTTCTTATGATGAAACGATTGCAAAATATGTCGGCATCCCATTTTCATTTGAGCCTTGGACGGATAAAACAAAAAGCAAATAAAAAGCCAGCTTTTTAGGCTGGCTTTCGCACACTGCTTTTAATCACAATGTAAAAATATAAAAGGATAGAACAAAGTACAGATATTGCAGCGACACTATAAATTGAGCTATAACCTAACCAATGGCCGATTTGTCCAAAAGCAATTGCTCCAATTCCAACACCTAAATCAAAAAACGAGAAGAAGGTTGCATTTGCCATCCCGCGGCGATTTGCAGATGATTCTTTTACAGACCATGCTTGCAGTGCTGGTTGCACCGTTCCAAAGCCCAATCCGTAAAGGATAGCTGCAGTGAAAAGAATCAAACTGTTCGGCAACCAAGAAAGGAGCAACATGGAAATGAGAATCAATAATGTGCCCGGTAGGAATACTGCCTTATGTCCTCTTGTATCGTACAATTTTCCGGCAAAGGTACGTGTGATCATTAATGCTGCAGCGTAAAGTAAAAAGTACCATTGAATCCCCTCAATTCCTTTTTGAGCTGAATATAGAGGTAAAAAGGATGCAATACCACCAAAAGTGACAGTGATGAAAAATAACAACAATGATGGCGGCAAGGCAGTTTTTTCGTAAAAATCCCATTTTTTCACCGGCGGAGTAGCTTTCGCTTCCACCTTTTTGAAGCGGATTCTAGAGGATAATAAAAAAGCTAATAAGCCAAGCAGAGCACAAATTAAAAATAATTGTGTAAACGAAATAACACCTACTAAAGCAAGTCCTAAAGAGGGACCGAATGCAAGCGCAATATTCCCTGAAAGACCATAATATCCCATGCCTTCCCCGCGTTTATTAGCGGGAATAAGGTCAGTGGCGATCGTTCCGGAGGCTGTCGTCGAAAAGCCCCATCCTAATCCTTGAATAATTCTCATAATAAATAAGAAAAGCAGACTTTTTACAAATCCGAAAGAACCGACCGAAAATATAAATATACCTAGTCCAGTTAAAAAAACGAAACGTCTGCCTTTCGTTTCTAAAGAATGTCCAGCGCTCGGTCGAATGAGAAGCGCAGAAAAGGTAAAAATACCAACAACGATTCCAATTAGCTGATCATTCCCACCTAGCTCTTCAACAAATAAAGGAAGAGTGGGTAATGTCATTTGAAACCCAAGAAAAACAAAAAAATTGGACAGACAGATCAATATAAAATCCCTAGTCCATATTTTATCGGAACTCTCACTCTGACGAGGAGCTTCCTTAGCGAGTGGACTACCCAAAACAATCTCCTCCTAATATTTAGTCTCCCGAAACATAGTTAATATTCTACACGACTTAACGTGAAAATAGAAATTATTTTTTCTGAGATTTTTTTTGATTTAACAGGTAAATATTCAGGTGGTAGGCTATAGTCCTTCATATAGTGTTTATTGCCGTTCTGGGATGCTCTATACCTGTTCATGGTGGATTCTATTGTCGCTCAAAAGGACTGTATTCCTGTTCGGGACGACTCTATTCCCGTTCAAGCGGATGCTATTCTCGTTCACCTTTATCTTACCTAGCTCTCAGAAAACGTGATGACCTTTCAGCGTCATTGGTGAAAAGTGTCCATTCAACTATAAACAAAAAGGAGCAATCTAAATTATGATTGCTCCAACAGTTTAGCGGTCCACGTTTCTCTATTTAAATAAAGATCACAATCAAATTCTGCATATGACTGAATCAGCTTTGTTTTCTCATCAAAAGTTAAGGTTTTTGTAACGTCATTTGGGATAATCAAACAGTTGATTCCAGCTCGAATCGCTGCTAATGACCCGTTTACAGAATCCTCGACTGCGACGGCTTCATCCGGTTTAATCCCTAGAGCTCCAATCGCTTTAATATATAGAGCTGGGTTTGGCTTTACTTCATCGACATCATCCGCCGAACAAATAATTGGGAAATACTCGGTCAAATTGTACTTTTCGAGAAATCCGACAATCCATTCACGGTGGGAACTACTGGCGATAGCAAGTTTGAGACCAGCATCTTGAATACGATGTAAAGTATCTAAAAATCCTTCTCTTAGTGGAAGTTCGTTTTTAATCTTTAAATAGTGAGCATGCGTTTTTTCCTTAAAAAGCTTGCGGTCCATTGGCTCATCGAGTGTACTGTCAATTAAATCAAATAACGTACCATTGGTTGTTCCTACAATTTTTACAAATTCTTCCAATGTAAGATCGAAGTTATAATCTTCTTTTAATACAGTCTGATAAATTTTAAACCATGGGGTTTCAGTATCAATGATCGTGCCATCGAAATCGAATATAACTGCTTTAATCATTTATTTCTCCTTTAAAAAGATAGTCTCTTTAAGTGTAACATATTAAGCACTTGCCTTGTCATCTGTCTTAAATATCATTTTCATCATAGGAGGGGTCACGATGGTTGTCACTAAAATAACGACTACTACAACAGCGAACATATCTTGCGTCAATAACATAGAATCTAAACCAATGGCCGCAAGTATTAATGCTACTTCTCCACGTGAAATCATTGCGGAACCTATTCCGAGAGAGCTCCTCCAACCAAAACCCGATAACTTTGCTCCAAATGCAGCACCGACCAGTTTTGTTACAATCGCTAAAATACTAAGTCCAACAATTAAACCTAGGTTTTGTGTGATTCCATTGAATTGCGCCATGACCCCAATTGAAGTAAAAAAGACAGGGACAAAAATGGAGTAGCTGATCGTTTCAACTTTTTCAAAAATCTCATGCTTAAACCCTGTAACACTGATGGCTACCCCTGCAATATAAGCTCCTATAATAGCAGCAACACCAGTATATTCTGCAAAATAAGCAAAAACAAAACAAATGATGAGAGCCGATGAAATGACGGTTTCCGTTACTTTTAATTTTGAAAACTTATTTATAAACCACGGAACAACCTTCCAGCCAACTAGGATAGCTCCAGCGAAAAACACTACTTTTTTCAAAATGACCACTGAAATATTTACATCCCCGCCGGCAAAACTCATTAAGAATGCAAGCGCGATAATAACTACGACATCATCAATGACAGCCGCACCTAAAATCGTTGTTCCTTCGCGGCTTTTTAATTTATTCATTTCTTTCAGAGCCTGAACAGAAATACTGACACTTGTTGCAGAAAGGAGAAGGCCTAAAAATAAAGCTTCAAATGTAGTAAGGCCTAAGACGATTCCTGCAGCGTACCCGAGTGCAAGTGGCGCAATAATTCCACCAAACCCTACATACGTCGCAGCTTTTCCAGTTCGCTTAAACTCATCAATATCTGTTTCCAGACCGGCGATAAACATAAGTAGAATAACACCAATTTGGCTAAGTGCTTGTAATGTATCTGTATTGGTCACTAAACCTAATACAGAGGGACCAAGTACAATTCCAATAAGGAGCTTGCCTAATACAGCAGGTTGTCCAAGTCTTACACTTATACTTCCTGCGACTTTCGAGGCCACCAAAATAATGGCAAGTTGAAGAATTAATATCATGTTATTTCCACCTTTCTTTTTTTAAAAACAAAAAGAGCCTGTCAACCAAAGGACATAGATATCCCTTGGTGACAGACTCCTCCAAGAACATTAATATTTGATTAAAAATATCATAACATATTTTTTAGGTTTTGTGTTATTTTTTTAGATAGAGGTGACGCTTAATGGATTTACCTAAGGATTTTTTAGTAAAAATGAAGGATCTTTTAAAAGATGAATATGAAGAATTTTATAAAAGTTATCATGAGCCAAAGAAGCAGGGGCTACGTGTTAATACTTTAAAAGTATCGATAGATGAATTTTTGGAAAAAAGTCCGTTTACTTTAGAAAAGATTCCTTGGGTTAAGGAAGGTTTTTTCTATAATGACGAGGAGCGACCAGGTAAGCACCCTTATCATGAGGCGGGTTTGTATTATATACAGGAGCCGAGTGCCATGGCGGTTGGAGAATTGTTGGATGCAAAACCTGGGGAAAAGGTACTGGATTTATGTGCGGCACCCGGAGGAAAAACAACGCATATCGCTGCAAGAATGAATCAAGAAGGATTCCTGCTCGCGAACGAAATTCATCCGGCGCGTGCTAAAATTCTTTCGCAAAACATTGAACGAATGGGTATTAAAATTGCCATAGTCACAAATGAAACACCAGCCAGGCTGGCGGAAAGATTCCCGACTTATTTTGATCGAATTTTAGTCGATGCTCCGTGTTCAGGGGAAGGGATGTTTAGAAAAGATCCAAATGCTTGTGCTGAATGGAGTCTGGAAAATGTAGCGTTATGCGCGAGTCGGCAAATCGATATTTTGGCGCATGCCGCAACGATGCTGAAGCCGGGTGGCAGGCTCGTTTATTCCACTTGTACTTTTTCGCCGGAAGAGAACGAAGGGGTTATCAGTCAATTTCTAAAGGAAGATACACGTTTTACGATTGAGAGCGTTATAGCTTATGAAGGTTTTAGAAAAGGACAGAAAGATTGGATTGTGGAAGCTGCATCGGATATAGATAAAACGTTTCGGCTATGGCCCCATAAATTACAGGGGGAAGGGCACTATGTAGCTGTTTTAACTAAAATAGACGGTGAAGTCGTTGATAGAAGGAAATTTGCAGAAGTTTTAAAGGACCAAAAAGTGTTGAAGGATTATACTCAGTTTGCAAAGGAGACGTTTATCAATCCGCCTAAAGGGAATTTCATCTTATTCGGCGACCAATTATATTTAGTTCCGGATGGCATGCTTACATTGAAAAATTTGAAAGTCCTTCGTCCTGGATTACATTTAGGGACGAAAAAAAAGAATCGCTTCGAACCTTCGCATGCACTGGCGTTGGCTTTAAAAGAAGATGAAGTGATCCATACGTGGAATGCTGGGAAAGATTCAGATGAAATTAAATCTTATTTAAGAGGGGAATTATTAGCTGGAAAGGGTCCAAAAGGCTGGTACTTAGTAGAGGTGGACGGGTTCTCTATTGGATGGGGCAAGCTCGCGGGAGATGTGTTGAAAAATCATTATCCGAAAGGTTTAAGGTGGGCAGGGAAGTAGGCTCCATTCCATGACTGCAGTAAATGTTTACATCTATTAAAATATCGAGGCTTACATTTTCAAAAGCTGGATTGAGACCATTCATCATTAATAAAAGATGCTTGAATGGTCTCAAGGTAACTTCTATGCTAAAAACTTTCCCACTTTTAATGTGTCGTCCCGCCGACTTCACGAATATCTTCATTCTCGTTCGCAGCAATCACAGCTGCCGTTTTAAGACCTTCTACGATTGCGTCAAGGGATAAACTTGGAGCATTATCTCCGAGGGTTTGCTCCGGAATGAATGGAATATGGATAAATCCACCCCGAATGTGAGGGGCGTTTTTTTCTAAATAATGCATGACTCCATAAAACAAATGATTGCATACGAACGTTCCCGCTGAATTAGAAACCGCAGCCGGAACTCCTGCTACTTTCATTTCATGGACGATTCGTTTGATTGGTAATGTCGTCCAATACGCTGCTGGTCCATCCTTGTAAATGGGTTCATCGATGGGCTGATTGTCTTTATTATCAGGAATTCGTGCATCGTCGATATTAATGGCGACACGTTCAGGAGTAACTTGAGTGCGCCCACCAGCTTGTCCAACGCAAATAACAACATCGGGTTTATGCTGTTCTATCGCATTAATTACAACTTTGATCGATTCATGAAAAACAGTTGGAACCTCTTGTGCAACGATTTCAACATCCTCAATGACTTTGCCATCTAATTGCTTAACCGCTTCAAGAGCAGGATTTATTTTTTCTCCACCAAAAGGATCAAAACCAGTGATTAGAACTTTTTTCTCCATTGATCATACCTCCATATCAAAACAAAGACTAAATCTCATTATATGGGAGAAAATAACTTCAAACAATATGGAGGAGTTGTCTTTTATGAAGGAAAATGATAAGGAAGTCCATCAAGATACATTTACCATTGCTGGGACAAACATTGATGCGGTTAAAAGAGCTAACGAGCGTTCGGGCTTGTCTTATAATCAAGTTAAAGAGTTGCTCGCAAAGACCACTGGAGGACGCGGAACGTGGATTTACAGTGATACTAATGTCGAGGAAGTCAAAAGAAAAAATCAGCAATCGATGCAGACGGATGATTAATAATATGAAATCAAATGACATCAATCAGAAGGTGTCATTTATCTTTATTTTCAACTAGAGTATTTACTTTTAGCTAAAGTATAAGAATAATATAGTTATGTAAGCGCTTCATTTACGAGGTAAGTATTTCAGAAAAGTAGAATACAAAATTTCCAATGTAAAGGATTTAGGGGGTGAGAATGTGAAAGAAGAAACAATGAAAGCACTTGTCTATGAGGGTCCAGAAATCATGAATATTTGGGAGGTGCCTGTCCCCTTTCCAAACCCAAACGAGGTACTGATTCGGGTAGAATGTGTAGGAATATGTGGTTCAGAATTAAGCGGCTTTTTGGGACATAATTCTCTCCGTGTTCCTCCTCTTATTATGGGACACGAATTTTCTGGTGTAATTGCTGAAACAGGTTCAGCTGTTTCAAGATTGAAGGTAGGATGTCGTGTGGCGGTTAACCCCCTCATCACTTGTGGAGAATGCAACTACTGTGTTACGGGATTCCCACAGTTATGCCCAAAAAGAAGTCTGCTTGGAGCGCATCGACCAGGCGCTTTTGCCGAATACATAAGTGTTCCTGAAAAAAATGTTTATGTACTTGAGGATCATATTTCATCCGAAGAAGGTGCATTGGCTGAACCTTTAGCAGTTGCAATCCATTTGTGTCGACTGCTAAAACTCGATCCAACATATAAATTCCTCATCTTAGGAGCGGGGCCAATTGGACTGCTCATCTTACAAGTAGCCCAAATTTATGGCTTGAAAACCATCGTTGTCGTAGACCTAAATGAAGACCGATTGGAAATTGTTCAGGAGCTTGGGGGTTCTTCAACTACAAGTTTAATAGATTACGAAAAGGGATCATTTGATGCTGTTATTGATGCAGTGGGAGTTGAAACAACACGTGCTCAATGCATCGAATACGTTAGACCTGGGGGAAGCGTTATATTTTCAGGTCTTCATCAGAATGAAACCAATCTTCCCATTAACGATGTCATCAGAAACGAAATTAAAATGTTTGGTGCATTTTCCAATAACCCAATCGACTTTGAAACGGCATTGCAATGGATTAGTGAAGGCAGAGTAAATCTAATGCCTTGGACCGTTCAGGCTCCTCTTAAGAATGGCTCGGACTGTTTTAAAAAGCTAATTAGTAATCCAGGAAAAATAGCAAAAATGATTTTAACATTACGATAGCTTAATTCTATAAAAATAATATCGAGAGAGGGTGTCTACATGAAGCGATTTGAGGACAAGATTGCTTTTGTAACAGGTGCTTCCCGTGGAATTGGAAAAGCAATTGCCAAACGATTTGCATCTGAAGGAGCAAAGATAGCACTAATTTCAAACCATGAAGATGATTTGAACGAAACGGAAAAAGAGTTTGGAGCATTGGGATATGGGGTATTGTCCATTTTAGCGGACGTTTCTAATGCCAATCACGTTGAAAGAGCTGTAGAATATACAGTCTCCAAGTGGGGGCGTATTGATATATTGGCAAATAATGCAGGAATTGCGTGGGAAGAGGATTTTTTAGAGTTAAAGGATGAAAACTGGCGTAAAATGCTTGATGTTAACTTAAATGGAATGTTTTATACTGCGCAACGCGTTTCTCGTCAAATGGTTAAACAAGGAGAAGGTGCGATCATTAATATGGCTTCGACGAACGGACTCGTTGGTGAGGTAAGATTTGCTCACTATAACGCATCAAAAGGTGGAGTCGTTCTTTTGACAAAGACCATGGCGCTTGAGTTAGGTAAATACAACATTCGAGTAAACTCGGTTTGCCCTGGTTATATTCGAACACCAATGTCAGAAGCAATTGATGACGAAGAATTTGTTCAAGAATATGTAAGAACAAAAATCTCCATTGGCAGGGTCGGCCAACCACAAGATGTTGCGGGTGTTTTTGCATTTTTGGCTTCCGATGATGCGGCATTTATAACAGGGACGGAAATTGTAGTTGATGGAGGGCAACTAGCCCAATAAAAATATTATTTGCGATTGATTAAATGTGAATACTTTACAACGGTTAAGGGTATATTATTGAAAAAAATGTAAAATCGGCATAAAATAAAAATAACTAAATAGTTATCTAGAGTGGCCGAGAGATCTGGCTTGAGGACGCCACAGCAACCTGCTTAAAAAAGTAAGGTGCTAATACCAGCAAAGCAATGGCTTTGGATGATAAAACGGAGTTTAGAACCCTTTTGTATCCAATTGCAAAAGGGTTTTTTCATTCCGGGAAGGAGGACAGCAATGGAATTTAACAACAGTGAAAATGTGGAAAAAACATCAACAGGTAAAAAACCCCCAATTACTGAAGTAATAAAAGCAATGTCTCCAGAAGAATTAGAGGCGTTCAAGAGGGAACGTTATAAGAAGTTTATTAAACCGTTCTTGGATCGAGATGATTCAAGGGTCTTTAAGAAAAATAAAACGTAGCCATGCTATAAATTAGCGATTCAAAAAGCCCTTAATTGAGAATTAAGGGCTTTTTGAAAACACTACACGATCCTCTTCCTAATATATCCCGACAATAGATCTATGACCGAAACCATCACAATAATTCCTAACAAAATGATGCCGACACGTTCCCAATCTCTTGATGTTAAAGCAAAAATTAATGGTGTGCCAATTCCTCCTGCCCCAATCATCCCAAGAATGGCTGCAGATCGAACATTGATTTCAAAACGATACAAAGTATACGAGATAAAACCAGGCATTACTTGTGGGAGGACTGCAAACCAAAGTATTTGTAATCGATTTGCTCCAGTTGCTATCAATGCTTCAGAAGGACCTGGGTCAACACTTTCAATTTCCTCTGAAAAAAGCTTTCCCAACATCCCTATGGAGTGCAGGCCTAAGGCGAGTACACCTGCAAATGAACCAGGACCGACTGCTTTAATAAACATGATGGCCATGACGATTTCCGGAAAAGTCCGGATCAAACTGAGTAGGAACTTTCCTGTGTTTGTTGTAGCTTTTCCTTTACTCATATTGGATGCTGCCCAAAAAGCGAAAGGTATGCAAAGGAAAGCAGAAATGAATGTACCCAGAATAGAAATTGCCAAAGTATCAAGGAGACCACGTAATAAATCTTCCCCATCTGGCAAGTACACATAATCCCAATCCGGACTAAAAATTCCGGAGAAAATGGCTTTAGATATTTGACCAGCCGTTTCTTTTACACCTGTAATCGGCATCCCGGAAAATGCCCAAATATATATGAGAGCGAGAGCTACATAAATCACCCAAAGACGGTTATTTTTTTTTCGCGGTTTGATGAATGTTATTTGTGCATTATTCATATGAGCTTCTCCCGTAAAGTAGTACTGATGTAATCAACGAGCAAGACAACGACTAATGTGAAAATGATTATGGAGCTTGTTTTGTCATATTCAAAGAATCCGAGCGTACGGTCGTAATAAAGTCCAATTCCACCTGCTCCGACTAATCCAAGAACAGCGGCAGCCCGAATATTAACTTCAAACGTGTAAAGCACGTATGAAATATAATGTGCCATCACTTGTGGAACGACTCCGAAAAAAATCCACTGCACTTTATTTGCACCTACTGCTGTCATTGCCTCTAATGGACCAGGATCAATCGCTTCAATCGCTTCATACGTTAGTTTGGCGACTAGTCCAATTGAGAAAATGGTTAAAGCAAGTATTCCCGGCAAAGGTCCCAATCCGAAAATAGCAACAAAAATCGCGGCTAAAAGCAGATCAGGAATGGTCCTGATAAGATTTAGAACAGCTCTTACTGGGTAATGGAGCCAAGTGCTTTTAATGATATTACTCGCAGAAAAAATTGCAATTGGAATGGCAATAATAGCTCCAAATGTTGTTCCTAATAAAGCCATTCGTATCGTCTCAAGCATAGCAGGAACAATTTTTCCGAAATAGGATAAGTTAGGTGGAAACATTTGCACGAGCAAATCAAGCATATTTGGAATGCCAATCATTAGTTCTGTTAATGAAGAACTTGTTTTTATCGCACTGCCAAAAAACAGAACAATCATAAATAGTATTGTTAAATACAATTTCTGCTTGCTCGGGGGAGTGGGTATTATTTTCTCTTGCTGTTTGATCATGCTTCCACTCCTAGCAGCTCTTCTTTTTTAATAGGACGTCCGTATATTTCCGAAAATATATCATCTGTTGCTTCTTCTACTGGACCATCAAAAACAACTTCGCCAGCCCGGAGCCCGATGATTCTCGTTGCGTATTCTCTTGCCAAATCAATAAAGTGTAGGTTTACAATCGTTGTAATCCCTAACTCCTGATTAATTCTTTTCAAATCATCCATTACTTGTTTTGTCGTTAAAGGATCCAGAGAGGCAACTGGTTCATCCGCCAATATAATTTTTGCCTCTTGTGCAAGAGCGCGAGCAATGGAAACACGCTGTTGCTGTCCACCAGAAAGCTCTGTGGCCCGGGAATATGCTTTTTCAAGAATATTAACTCGATCTAAAGCATCGAATGCTAGATTCATATCTTCCTTAGGAAATAAACCTAAAACCGTCCGCCAAGTAGAATGGTAGCCAACACGTCCTGACAGTACGTTACGTAAGACAGTGGAGCGCTTAACAAGATTAAAACTTTGAAAAATCATCCCGATGTCTCTGCGGAGTCTTCTTAATTGTCTTCCTTTGGCCTCAGTGATTGATTTCCCTTCGATAAGAATATTCCCATTTGAAATTTCAATCAGTCGATTGATGGAACGCAAAAGAGTGGATTTACCAGCTCCTGATAAGCCGACAATTACGACAAACTCCCCTTTTTCGATTGTGAGATTTATATTATTTAACCCTTTAACTCCATTAGGGTATGTTTTTGTAACATTTGTGAATTCTATCACTACGATTCCACCTTCTTTTATGATTAAAAAATGCCAAACCAGTTTACCTGGCTGGCATTATATATTAAATGGGGGGATTTAATATCAAAATAACTACTCTGTTTTCACTCTTTTAGCATACTCGCGAACAATATCAAACACTTTATCTTCTGAAGCTGTATAACCTTCATGTGAATAAATATCTTTTATGATCTCGTGTCCTTTTTCGTCCTTACCAATTTCAATGAATGCCTCTTGAATCTTCTTAGACCATTCCTCATTCATATCTGAACGAATAGAAATAGTATCGTTAGGGATTGCTTCAGTGAAATGTAGAACTCTAGTGTCTTCGAATACTGACGGATAGTCACCTTTTACAACATTACGTGCATCTTGGAAAATGACCGCTGCATCAACATCACCATTTAACAATGCAATCACTGCTTGGTCATGACCTTTTACGGTAATTCCTTCAACATCCGTAAGCGGGTCAATTTTTTTATCCATTAAAGCAGCTGCTGGCCACACGTATCCTGCCGAAGAAGTAACATCTTGGAAAGCAATTTTTTTACCTTTTAAATCTTCTATTTTATTAATATTTGAATCCTTTTTTACGATAAACATAGATTTATAAAAATCAACTAGCTTATCATTAGGCTGTCCTGTTTCATCGTCAACACCAAAGCGTTGTGCTTGGAGGATGACATTTGCAGCATCTTTTTCATGGGCTTGTACATACGCTGTTGGAGGCAAAAACCCAACATCAACTTTCTTTGATGCCATAGCTTCCACGATTGTGTTATAGTTTGTCGATACGCTGACAGTTACTGGAATGCCGAGTTTTTCCTTTAATAATCCCTCTAAAGGTTTTGCTTTTGCTTCCAATGTATCAGCATTTTGCGATGGAACAAATTGAACCGTCAAGCTTTCAGGTACATAATCTCCTCCAGATGCTTTGGTGGAGTTACATCCACTTAAAATGCCGACAGCTAATGCTGATGACAGTCCAATTGCTGCCAATTTCTTAAACATAGGGTTACCTCCAAATAAGTAAAATAGTTTTGCTTACATGTCGAATTATAGCAGTGAAATTTCATGATTCTGTTAATGATAGGTTAAGTTATGTTAAGGATATGTATAGATTTTGTGTGATCCATTTTGCCTATTAAAAAACAGGTCTATAATCATATTTACATCGGAGTGAAAGGGTGGGGCAAATGCAGGAAAAAGATGAACAGTGTACGTTAGTGATTCTAGAAACGAGCGATCTGCATGGGCATGTATTTCCAAAACAGTATCGAAATCATGAAGAAGTGAATAGTGGCTTAGCTAAGGTTGCCACAATTATTAAAGATGAACACGAAAAAAATAATTATTCATTATTGATTGATAACGGCGATGTCATCCAAGGGACACCGCTCACGTATTATTATGCAAAATTTATGCATGAGGAAAAAAACCCGCTCATTAGTATCATGAATGAATTAGAATACGACTGTGCAGTATTAGGGAATCATGAATTTAACTATGGAGACGAACTGTTACAAAGAGCCATTGACCAATCTGCGTTTAATTGCCTATCGGCCAATATATTAAAGGAAGAAACGATGGAACCTGTATTTGGACCTCCATATCTCGTCAAGGAATTTGATAATGGCTTAAAAGTGATTATATTAGGCGTGACGACACATTTTATTCCGAACTGGGAGCAGCCAAGCAACATAAAAGGACTAGTTTTTGAAGATGCCTTATCGAGTGCGAAAAAGTGGATCGAATACATTCAAGAACATGAAAAATATGATTTATTAGTCGTCTCTTATCACGGAGGATTTGAACGAGATTTACACTCTGGAGAAGAAACCGAAGCTTTAACAGGGGAAAATCAGGCATATGAAATGTGTCAAACATTAACTGGGATTGATGTATTGCTGACTGGACATCAGCATCGGATGATCGCAGATAAAGTCAATGAAGTTACGGTCATCCAACCAGGATGCCACGGGGAAGCTGTAGGCAAAGTTGCCGTTACATTTGAAAAAGTTAACGGAAAATGGGTTGTTAAAGAAAGTTCTCCTCAGCTGATAAAAGTGAGCGACGATGTAAAAGCCGATCCACATATTATGAAACTGACTAAAGAGTACGAAGAAGCAACTCAAACATGGTTGGACCAACCAATTTGCACCATTATAGGAAATATGACAATAGAAAATCCATTTGAAGTTAGAATAAGTGACCACCCACTCATTGAATTTCTTAATCAAGTGCAAATGGAGGCTTCTGGAGCAAAGATATCCTGTACAGCACTTTTTGACAATGATTCACGAGGTTTTGGTGAGCATATAACAATGAGAGACATTGTATCAACTTACGTATACCCAAATACACTTAAGGTCATCCGGATCACGGGAGAGGCAATGAAAGATGCTCTCGAGAAAAGTGCTTCCTATTTCATGATGGATGGAAATGGAGACATCTCCGTAAATCCTGAATTCACAGAGCCCAAACCACAGCACTATAACTATGATATGTGGGAAGGTGTAGACTATCTTTTGGATATAAGGAATCCAATCGGCTCGCGGGTTGCTTATTTAAAAATAGGAGAGAAACCTGTTCAGATGGACGAAGAATATGATGTGGTTATGAATAATTACCGAGCAGCGGGAGGCGGTGGTTACACCATGTTCAGAAATATGCCTGTCATCAAAGAAATTCAAATCGACATGACCGAGCTAATCGCAAACTACATGTTGAAGAGGAAGACAATCCACGCTAGTTGTAATGGGAATTGGAAGGTTATATGGTAAATGTTTTAAAGGCATGAATCCGAAAGAAGGTTTTGTGCCTTATCTTTTATAAAAAATAGAGAACGTTCTTTCTCTTTTAATACCTACTTTCCTTGACTTAGAAGGAATTAGAGTCGTAAACGGCGTACTTTAATATAAGCATGAAAGCATTGAACTAAACAGTTGCCAAGAAAAGACGAACGAGTGCTGGCGATTTTACTTTATACAAATGGGAGTTATTTGATTCATTAGTTTTTCAGATTGATGAGTAGTAGGATGAAGGCTACATTGTTAGTCTTTTTTATATTTTCGTTAAATCAATAAATACGAAAAGAGGTATTAAAATGTTAAACAATGAACTTACAAAGCTTTTGAACATAGACTATCCCATTATTCAAGCACCTATGGCTGGAGGAATATCGACAACAGCATTAGTATCTTCCGTTTCCAATTATGGAGGTCTTGGAATGATTGGAGCTGGGTATTTGAATCCTTCTCAAACTCGTGAACAAATTAGGGAAGTAAGGCAATCAACGACCAATCATTTTGGAGTGAATTTATTTGTTCCAACTGCTTTTCAGCGTTCAGATGAAAAAATACGTTTAGTGAATGATTTATTAGGCCCGATACATGATCTACTAGAAATTGAAAAAAATGAAATCCCCTCTCCAACTTATGAAAGTCTTGTAGAATCATTCAATGCACAAGTAGCTGTAGTTATAGAAGAAAAAGTCCCTACTTGTTCTTTTACGTTTGGAATACCGAGTATAGAAATTATCGATATTTTAAAAAAGCATAATATTACGGTAATTGGAACAGCCACTACAGTTAAAGAAGCTGTGGAAATTGAAAAAGCCGGAATGGATATTGTGGTGGTTCAAGGAAGTGAAGCTGGCGGTCATCGTGGAACGTTCATCCATGATCATCAGGAAAGTTTAGTCGGCTTAATGTCTCTAATTCCACAAGTTGTTGATAATGTTATGATTCCTGTGATTGCCGCGGGAGGAATTATGGACGGTAGAGGGTTGATGGCGTCACTCTGTTTAGGGGCTAAAGGAGTGCAAATGGGTACTGCTTTTTTGACTTGTGTGGAAAGTGGAGCACATCCATTACATAAAGAAGCGATTCTTCAATCAACCGAAGACCAAACCATTTTAACGCGTGCATTTTCAGGTAAATGGGCGAGAGGCATTAATAATAAATTTATCGAGGATTTACATGAACACGAAACATCATTACCGGACTTTCCAGTTCAAAATTCTTTAACCCAAGGTATTAGAAAAGCTGCGTCCATACAAAACAATTCTGATTTCATGTCATTATGGTCAGGGCAAAGTCCGAGACTGGCTAAAAATCAAACAGTCGAAATGTTAATGAAAAAAATAGTTGATGAAGCAAAAATTATAAAAAAAAATTAATAACATTTTCATCAAAATTTCATTTTTACAACTTATACTAGCAATGAATTAATTTCATATGCTAGGGGAATTAGAAATGACGTCAAAGATGAGTGCCCATAAAAAAACTCTTTTATCCAGCTATATTCCAAACCCAAAGGAACGGAAAAACATAGTTTTCAGTTTAATAATTACTGTTTTTTTATTGTTGATAGCGCTTTTTCTCATATCTATTAATCAACATCAACTCATGATGCAGGAGTATAAACATTATAAGGGATTTCTTAAACAATTTGGATCGATTTCAAGAATCGTTTACTTTGTCGTTTTGTCTATTTACCCTGTGTTTCTTTTGCTAAAGTGGAAACGTCTGAAAACGATAGAGTGGGGGAAATATCAATTAAAAAGCTTTATTCAATTTCTCGGAAAATTAATGAGAAAATGGCATGTACCCCTCGCGATAGTGTCAACTGGGATAGCATTGCTTCATGGCTATTTAGCGATAATCAGGGGATTTAAATGGGACTTTACAAATATTAGCGGCATCTTTGCGATAATCATCTTATTTTTTTTACTATTAATGGGACTTAAAAGATTCAAGCGAAAAGATAAGAACTGGCATTTCAAACTTGCCATTACATTTCTCGTACTATTTATGCTACATGCGTCATTTTAATTATAATAAAAGAGAGTCTCTCATAAGGATTAATCGTATGTGATACTCTCTTTTTCATGCCCTTTACGATAACGTCTTTACCAGATAATGATAGAAATGATGGTTAATCGTAATTCTTTTCTTAAAAATAAAACCAAGTCGTTCATACAGTTGACGTGCTTTATGATTCGATTCCTCTACATTCAAAGAAAAAGTAGAATATCCCTGTTCTTTTGCAAAGTTACTCATCGATTGGATTAGTTCTGTCCCAAATCCTTGTCCGCCAAATTCCGGGTTCACACTTAATGTATCTAAATAGAAATCTGTTTCATCAGCTTCTTGATCAAAAAGTGGTTTCTGTCCTGTCTTTTCCTTAATGTGAGTGCGAATAGGCTCGTCAAGCTCATAAGCATCTCTCCCGTGATAAGCAACGATAATGCCAACAGGAACCTCATCAACTGTTTTCACTAGACAATTACGATAACTTAAACGATTTTTTTCTTGGCAAAAATAGTTTCCTAACTGCTTCAGCACTTTCTCCTTTTCATGTTCTCCAGTCAAAGCTTCCGCTATATCGAGAATCGCATCATAAATGAGGATGGCTGCTTTTTTATAGTCTTCTTTTCGAGCCTGTCTAATCATAGGTGATGGCACTTCCTTTTTTACAATTTATAGCGTAATTATATCAAAATTAAAAAAAGGCGCTCTGCTAGAGTTGGCAGCAAAATAAAAAACTATCAAGCATCTAGCCGATAGCTAATTTTAGTTCATCAGTGTGTAAATCACAAATACAATAGGAAATTTTTCTAGGGGGTCAATTTGAGTGGGCTAAGTAGTAATGTTTCGCAGTTTTCTCTCGTGTTGTAAGTTCTTGCTTGCTAAAAAGTCGACTGTTTCTTGAGTTTCTTGTAATTCAATTCGGAAGACGTCTAGCTTTTTCTCCAAGCGATCGAATCGATCTTCGAATTTAGCTTCCATGTTGTCCATACGTCCATTAAATTTTGCCCCCAAGTTATCCATTCGTCCGTTCAATTTTGCTTCCAAGTTGTCCATGCGGCCATTCAATGTAGCTCCCAATTTATCCATACGAGAGTCTAGTTTGTCCATACGTCCGTTAAGGCCATCTTCCATTTTCTCCAATTTTACATCAATTTGCTGAGAATATAGCTTTAACGCATTCAAAATTTCTTGGATTCCAGATTTCTCCACTTTTTTCACCACCTTTCGCATTATTGATATTATACCATGATGCTCGTACGAAAAATTGTTAATAAAAAGGATTTCTAATACTTTCATTGAAATAAGTACATAAATGATAAAACGGAGAGTGAGATCATGGAACATACATTTCAAAAAGCAAGTGATTGGATTAAACGAAATGCACGTCCATTAGAGGTGGCGAGATGGGAATATGTATTTGAAGGTGGTTCACGCGATAACGTCATTCGTTATTTAGCGGCTTATCAAAATGAAGATGGAGGCTTTGGACATGGAATTGAGCCTGATTTTTGGCTGCCATCCTCTTCTCCAATGGCTACCTGGACAGCAGGACAAATGTTAGTAGAAATTGGTGCAAACGAAAACGAAGAAATCATTGGAAAGATGATAAAGTATTTAGTAAATACTGCTGATAATGTAACGGGCATGTGGCAATCAGCATTACCGGAAAATAATCAATATCCGCATGCACCATGGTGGCATTGGAATGAAGGGGTACAAGAGAATTGGATGTTTAATCCTGGCGTTGAATTGGCAGCGTTTCTTGTACAATGGTCGCCTGAACATGACGAAGCTTCACAAATTGCCTGGAATTCAATAGAAAAAGCAGTTGAACGATTGATGAATGCTAGCGAAATGGACAGGCACGAAGTTAACAATTACCAACAATTTTTAAAGATTATGCAAGCTCATAAGGAAATGTTTCATACACATACAGATTACGAGTTTGATGCGGTATCGGATAAAATTATGTCGTTTGCGGAAGAATGCATTGAACATAATACTTCGGAATGGTCATCAGGTTATAAGGTTCTTCCTTTGGATATAATCGACAGCCCAGAACATCCACTTTATCCGAAATTTAAAGAATTGGTAGAGCAAAACTTGAAGTTTTTCATGGAAGAGGTTTCTGACGAAGGTATTTGGGAAATCCCTTGGAGCTGGGGGAGTTATCCAGAGGAGTTTCCGATTGCAAGGAGATACTGGCAAGGGATACTTGCAGTAAATAGATACAAGATATTACAGACTTTTGGTTATTTATAAAACCCCCTAAGAAGGGGGAATATACTTTTAAAATTAAAAGAACTTAGTTAGTCCGAGAATCAAATTGATCAATACGCCGATATGCATTATATCAAATAGCACCATAATAGACTTAAGTTGGGAACGCATTTCATCGTTCAGTCCTTTGCCCTCCTCTAAATTGCTATTTAACTGCTTTCCTATTTTACCCATGCGCGGACCGATAAATAAGAAAAAGCCTAAGAGAGCGATAAGCATAATATATTGCTTTAAGCCTAGCCATGACCAACTTAGGAAAGTGTAATGGTGCATAATCGTCATGATGATTCCGGTTATGAGAATCGTTAATACTGCCGTTAAAAAGAAAGGAACCGTACTTAACATCAATTTTAACATCGGTGCTTCCAACTCAGTCCCTTTTGCCTTATGAATACCAGCTACAATAAAGAAGCGTTCGTATAATGCTCCTCCAAGCCAACAACAAACTGCAATTAGATGAAGAATTAATAAAAACGTAAACATAGGTCTTCCCTCCTAATGTGAAATAACATTATTTATATATGAATGATATGAGTAAGTTAGAAGCATGATGGGAGGGTAATTGGAAATAAACTTTTGGGGAAATGGTATTTTTATCCTAAGTCGTTCGCAATAAAATTGCTGCTGTATTGGTTGGAATGTATTTAAATTTGCCTTATTTAAGTGTAAAATAATATTAAAATAATTTATCTAGAGTGGTTGAGAGAACTGGGTCAAAAGCATCATGTAACCTGCTAAAACTATAAATAAACACATGCTTTAGATGATAAAACAAAGATAGAACCCCTTTAGGCATTCCATGCGTAGAGGGGTTAAAAATTTTTATATTCGAAGACTTATAACGCGTTGAAGTTAATGAGGATGAAGATGGCCTGCCAAGAGAAATGATTAGTGTTCATAAAAAAGGGGTGGATGAGATGAGTAATCTCGTATTTGTTTACGGTACGTTAAGAAAAAATGAAAGAAACCATCATTTGTTGAGTGGAGCAACACGCATCGCAGAACAGGCCTGGACAAACGGGACCTTGTTCAATACAGATAGTGGGTTTCCTATTTTAAAAAACTCCATAGATATAGATGTTGTATATGGTGAACTTTATGAGGTGAATGAGAGCCAATTGGCTAGATTAGATGAATTGGAAGGCTACTACGGAGAAGGACATCAAAATTTTTATGATAGAGTAGTGAAAACTATTTTTACAGATAAAGAGATATATCATGCATTTGTGTATGTCATGACGGAACAACAGGCCCCAATGCTTCGTAGAAAAGTAGAATATGGTGACTGGAGAGTACAGCATTTTATTAAGAAAAATAACTACTTATATTATGCGTATGGAAGCTGTATGGATCACAAACGGTTTGAAATAGCTGGAGTAGACCAACATTTTCAAAAAGTGGTTGGCTGCGGAGTTTTGGATGGATATACTCTAGGCTTTACAGTGCAGCTTTCCGATGGAGGCCGGGCGGATATATTGGAAACAGGAGGCGTTGTGGAAGGAAAAGCATACGACATTACTCCTGACGTTATTCCATATCTTTTCGAAAGAGAAGGGGTTGCTAGCCGTTTGTACCGTCCAGCTATTATAGATATAAAACTAAATGGAGCGGTAAAAGAAGCATTGACCTTTATCGTCGTGCAAAAGGAAGAAGAACTGACACCTCCTGATCATTATTCCGAGGAAATACTTAGGGGTGGTGAAGGTACGTTAAGCCCTGAGTATTTGGAAAAGATAAAAGAAAAAGTGGAAATCTTAAAAAGCAAGGAAACGATTGTTTAGCCTATATCTATCTAGCCAAAACTAATGGAATTATATGGATATCCATTAGTTTTGGTTTTTATTTTAATGTTTTTGGTAATCCAAAAATGATAGGTAAACAATGATTTGAAATTCGGCTTTTCCCCGGGGCTATACACGGAAAATGGTCCTTTCCCATCATTCTGCTTTCCATCAACGTGACGCAAATTTCGGTATACTAATTGCTAGAGAGCTGACTAAAGCATCCATTGGCCTAAGAAGAAACAATAAATTTACTCATCACAATGTCATCTAAATATTCATTTACATCCAATTTAACTTGTTTTTTAAATCGTCCTTCTTCAGTAAATCCAAGCTTTTTGTATAAATGAATGGCCCTTTCATTATTTGAAAAAACTTCAAGAGAAATCTTTTCTACCCTTTGATCTGTTTTAGCCCATGCTAATAGCTCTCTTATTAAAGAACTGCCAATCCCATTATTTGCAAATTCCTCTTGAACACTCATTCCAAAAATACCTTGATGACTTAATCTTTTCAAAGGTGATAAATGAAAACTAAGTATTCCAATTATCTTACTGTTCACTTCAGCAACTAAAAGTAGTCCTTGTGTATTATGGGAGTTTATCCATTCCTTTTCTTCATCAAGAGAAGGATTAAATTCGCCCAAAGTAATTCCCGTTACATGGGGATTTTCTATTAAAACCTTTTTTGTATGAATAAGAATTTGTTGAGCGTCATTCTCAGTCGCTCTGCGAATTATATAATTATTACCCAATTAGGAGTCCCTCCCAAAAACCTTTTATAAAGTTTATTCATTCTAATCCTTTTAAACTACACTTCCCCCCACATAGTCTTGCCAGTCGATTAAGAGTCTGCGGTCTTTTTGTAAGCATCTTTATTTTTATATTTTCATCAGCATGAATTTCATATCGATTGAATAATCCTTTTATAGGCAATTGCATTTCACACCTTTTTATTTTGAAAGAATGTTGTCCAAAAATGGATGAAAGGAGATATTCAATTGGCAGATAAGACCATTATTCAGATATATGATGTGCAAATACGGTCAATGGATCGGGGATCTTTCGTTGATATGGCTGGGAGTATCCAGGATGGCAACCATGTTTTCAACCATCGAAGTGAGGGATTTGGTGAGCAAAGTGGTGATCGCGTCATAAAGAACTTTCCTGTTACTTTCGTTGATGATTCCGATTTTATTGATTTCTTTAATACAAAGAGTAGATCCTCAATTTGACTATCCGTTCGCTCAGTTAGAATGAGGGTCCCAACGGGCTTTCCCAGTATCAGAGCGCAAGTTAATTTAAAAAAACAGTACAAAGAAATATTTTTTTATCGTTTTATATGTATTAATAAGGTGTTCCAATCATTACACTGATTCATCGCAGGGAACAAATGGATTTCTTTATGTTTCGCCTCATAAAGATTAGGACTTTGTAATATAATCACTAAAAGAGGGAGGAGGATGACATGGTTTTTGGACCAATAGTTATAAACGTGTTGGGTTTTAAAGTAAATGCTATGGACCGGAACGCCTCACTAAACTTTGCAGCTTCTCCGCGTATAGATACCTTTTTGACGAATAAACAAAACTACGGTTTTGGGGAAGAAAATGGGGATTTTAACCTTAATAATGTTCCGCTTAGTCTTGTCAATGACATGGATGTTAATGATACTAATTCACAGAAGACAAGTATAGTGTAAATTAGCCCTCCTCCCACTAAACTTGGGAAAAGGAGAATCTGTACCTTACTAAACAGTTTTAAAGATTACAAAAAAATTGGCTCTCCCAAACCTGTGTAGAAATATTCTATACAGGTTTTTATAATTTGGTGGTGAATCATAAGATTACTAGGTAAGAAGAAATAAATACTACATATGTTATAAAATGCGTATTCGTGAGGGTTTAGACGATACGTCCACGATACGTGGACAAAAAGAAATAGAAAAACAAAAACAAAAACAACTACTATGTGATCATCGTGGTCAGGGATAAATTAATAAAATTTTTAATACGGTATCCTTATGCGCTACTTTCTCCTATATAGAAGGTGAAAGGGGGGTGAAGCAAATGGCACAAGGATATTTAAAGTCAAGCAATTTAAAGATTGTTTTTGACTACGGAGTGGACGAGCATAACAAGCCAATTTTTAAAGCTAAGACTTTCAATCGTATTAGTAAAGATTCAACAGCTGATGAACTTTACAGCGCTGCTACTGCTATTGGTTCCTTATCAAGTGAACCAATTTGGGCAGTTGAAAGAAATGATAGCTACGATATTGGCGAATAAAAAACCTGAATTGGTAGAAAGTGAGGTGAGAGATAATGAAGGTACTAGAGCTTAACTTTACAACGGAAGAAGGGAAAACTTCTAAATTGACTATTGACCAGCCACTTGAGCCAGTTGAACCTGCACAAGTAAAAGCCGCAATGGCAAACATTATTGCTTCCAACGTTTTCCTCGACTCAGACGGCAACTCTTTTGTCGAACCTAAGTCAGCACGACTCGTCGAAAGAAACGTTGAGGAGATTGACATAGATATTGAATAAGAAAAATAGGCTGACTCATGTCCGGGTCAGCCTGTTTTTTCTATCACATATTGAATGAAAGGAGTGGAAGCAAAGTGGAACAAATTCTCCCGTTTCTAAGTGAGGTTGGTTTTCCGGCACTTGTAACCTTCTACTTACTGTACCGGATCGAAACAAAACTGGAAGCCGTCCTTCAATCCCTGCAAAGCTTGCCAGAGCGAATGCGGAATGGGGAGTGAGTTATTGGGATGAGACAGCCTGCTGTGGTGTAGGGCAGGCTGTAAATTAATTACAATACTGCTAATCATCCTTATAGTAGCCTCATGCTGCAGTTTATTAAGCATCAGAACACAATTTATAATCAAATAGGAGTCGCCCATTGGCACACTCCTTCATGAATCCTAAACCTTTAGCTTATTCGGAATCTTGCCAGACATGAAACCTATTACCATCTGGATCTTTAAACCAAAATTTCAAACCACATCCGCCAAAATCTTCAATAGGTTCAACGCATATTCCACTCAAAGTTAAGGATTGATGCAATGCAGCAATATCATCCGTTTCAAAAGTAAATGGGGATATCACGCTTCCATCTCCTCCTACGAAATTCGAAGTTTGCCCAGGAGAAATGGAAAGGAACATCCACATTCCATTACCAAGTAACATAACATCTCCTCTAGGACTCACCCTGTTCAAACCCAAATATTTTTCATACCAATCCGCTGCTTTGTGGGGATCAGCAACGGGGATGTAAATACAATTGACTGCTTTTAATAATGGTTGCATAACAATTTTCTCTTCTACTGCTTCTTCCTTTTCACCCATTTCGCTTTTCCCCATTTCTTTTGGAATCTAATTATTCGATATTCGAAAACATTACTTTAGCGGCAAATCGTATGATGAAATATTAATCATATTAATGCAACGGCTTCTTATTTTCATCCACTGCACTCTTGTTACCCGTTACTTAAACAATTAAGGTTGCCATATTTCCCACATGTTCCCATCAGGATCGGCGAATGTAACATTTGGGCCACAAGTCACCCGTTCACCAATAATGTTCACTCCATTTTCCTTAAAACGTTCGAAAAGTTCTTGGATATGTGGGGTAATGAAACAGCCAACGGCGTGTCGTTTACCTCCGTCCTGTGTCCATGAAAAGCCCAACCGAATCGTACACGTAGCTGGGTCTGAAGTGTTTCCATCTGGTTCGAAAAACCTCAAGATGGACATTTTCATCCCAGGTTCAACTTTATGGTTGTCTGCAGGTTGGCATCCTAAATTTTTCTGATACCATTTAACGGACTCATAGACGTCACTGACTGGAACATAAATACAAGTCATTCCTGTAATATCTCGTAGTCTTTTTTCCACTTTGGTTTCTTCATTTGTTTGCATATTCCATCTCCTCTCCGTAATGTGGTAAATAAATTACTATTATCTTCTGTTTCCAAAAAACGTTTTCCAGCTATTTTTAAAAAAATCGATGATTACTGTGAGTTTTCTTAAGTATATTTCTTTACAATCTTTTATCCGGTTAATACATATCCAATTTAGTTTCGGTAAAAAGCCAGAAAAAGGTCGCTTATGTACAAAACGAGAACCTCTCTTTTAACCTCCTAAACCACTATATTGTATAACCAAGATTTACCACTAAACAGAAATGTATGTTCTTGTTTTGTTGTATTCTATGTTTTATTATTCGTCAAATGTATTAATAAAAGTGGTCCAACTAAAATGCTTTTACCATTGCCCTGCTGTCGAAAGAACAATACAATTATATTAATTTAATGGAAATGATTGGATTATCACAGTTTTAGGTGGTGAGTGAGTTGAAAGAAGGTATTTACGAGGAACTAATTAATGAAAGAGTTCGACAAGAATTGTCGGATCTGTCAATAGATGAATACTCGGTTGATACAGAAAAGCTCGACGTTGAAGAAGCAAAGAAGTTGTTGGCCTCTTATATCACGGAAGTAACTCGTAGAGCATTAACTTATATTCGTGAGGATACTAATAAAAGCGATGGAGATGTGTTGCTAATGCAAATTCGTACTTGTAATGAAATTATTAATGTTTTAAGTGAATTACTCGGTGATGATGAGTTACATTCTATGAGATTGGTAGAACAAGGTGAGGTCTTAACTTCCGTTTATCGAAAACTAAATACAGTTCGTTCTATTCGGGAGGATAAGCCTTTACGTCCGGTTACATCATTAACCCAAAGTTCGCTTTTCACTGGATCCCATTCAGAACCTAATATGCTTGAGGAACTAAAAAAAGAGATTGCTACATCTGATAGAATTGACTGGCTTGTTTCTTTTATTAAGTGGTCAGGCTTGCGCTGTATTATAGAAGAACTGCGTTATTTTACAGAAGAAAAGGGCGGACATTTAAGAGTCATAACGACATCCTATATGGAAGCAACAGACTATAAGGCCATTGAAGAATTAAGTAAACTGCCAAACACAGAGATCAAAGTCTCATTTGATAAAAATAGAACACGATTGCATGCTAAAGCTTATTTATTTAAAAGGGAGACAGGCTTTAGCACAGCCTATATTGGATCTTCAAATCTTTCAAATCCCGCATTGACTTCGGGGTTAGAATGGAATTTAAAAGTAACGGAAAAGGATTCTGTAGATATCATTAGGAAGTTTGAGGCTACATTTGAAAGCTACTGGAATGATGAAGAATTCAAATCGCTAACAGCAAATCATTCTTCCATTTGGGAGATTCTTAAATTTTCTTTAACAAAACAAGTTGTCGGAGAATCAACTGAAGAGTACTATATGGACATTCGTCCGTATCATTATCAAAAGGAAATATTAGATCAATTACAAGCTGAGCGTGTGACTCATGGGCGTATGCGTAATCTAGTTGTTGCGGCAACTGGAGTAGGGAAAACGGTCATTTCGGCGTTTGATTTCAAACGTTTTTTAAACGAAAGGCCTAATGCAAAACTATTATTTATTGCCCATCGTGAAGAAATATTACGTCAAAGTCTTATGACTTTTCGTTACATATTAAAAGATATGAATTTCGGAGAATTATTCGTTGGAAGTTCTCGTCCTAATTCATTTAATCATCTTTTCATGAGTATCCAAAGCTGGAATAGCAAAAAAATGTGGGTAAATACTAGTAGTGACTTTTACGATTTTATTATTGTTGATGAGTTTCACCATGCCGCTGCACCTTCATATCGTGCTTTGATAGATTACTATCGACCTGTTATTTTATTAGGTTTGACGGCAACGCCTGAGAGAATGGACGGACAAAATGTCCTTACATATTTTGATGATACTATTGCATCGGAAATGAGGTTGACTGAAGCAATTGATCGTAAGTTGTTAAGTCCATTTCATTATTTTTGTGTAACTGATACGGTAAATTTAGAAGATATCAAATGGTCTAGAAAAGGATATGATATAGAACAGCTCTCTAATTTGTATACACACAATCGTATTAGAAGTGAACATATTATTCGCAGCATAAAAAAATATGTTACGAATATGGAAGAAGTAAAAGGACTTGGTTTTTGCGTTTCTGTTGAGCATGCCGAATATATGGCGGATTTTTTTAATCAAAAAGGTATTCCATCCATTGCATTACATGGAGGTTCAAATTCCGAGGAAAGAAGCTCCGCGCAAAGAAAGCTAGTTAGCGGAGAGATTCGCTATATTTTTGTCGTAGATTTATATAATGAGGGTGTCGATATCCCTGAAGTTAATACAATTATATTTCTGCGTCCAACGGAGAGCTTAACGATCTTTATGCAACAATTGGGTAGGGGCCTTCGTTTAGCCGAAAATAAAGAATGCTTAACCGTTCTTGATTTCGTTGGACAAGCTCATAAGGAGTATTCATTTGAGGAAAAATTTAGAGCATTAGTCGGCAGAACAAAACATTCTATTCGCAATTATGTTGAAAATGGGTTCTTTCATTTGCCGAAAGGTTGTTTTTTGCAACTTGAGAAACAAGCAAAAGAATATATTTTACGAAATATCAAAGCTGTAAAAAATTCAAAGCAGAGCATAGTTTCAAAAATGAAGTACTTTGAAGAAGATACGGGAAAAACTTTGACTTTATTTAATTTTATGGAATACCATCAATTATCTCTTGCCGATATATACGGTTCTGGGGGAAATCGCCTTTTTGAACGTATGAAGGTAGAGGCGAGAATAGCTGAAGATTTTTCAACACCATATGAAGAATTACTTATGAAAAGGATACATACTCTCTTTCATTTAGATTCAGCGGATTTGCTAAGATTTTATTTAAGGTTTTTAGAGAATCCTACTACTAGTAATGAGCAAGAGCAGAGAATGATAGGAATGCTTTATTACTCATTGTTTACTAGCGCGCCAGCGGAACATGAATTTACCTCAATGCTGGATGGGATTAATGCGATTTTAAGTTATCCTAGGTTAAAACAAGAAATACGGGAAGTATTGCAGGCAAAATATGAAATGTTAGATTTCGTTGAGATTAAACAGGACTATCATTTTGAAAATCCTTTACGGGTGCATGCACAATATAGAACGGAGCAAGTGCTAGCCGCGTTTGGGTATTACAATGATGAGAAATGTCCGTCATTTCGTGAAGGCGTGAAATATTTTGAGAACGAAAAAATTGATATTTTTTTCATCACATTAAATAAATCGGATAAGGACTTTTCCCCATCTACTCTTTATGAAGATTATGCGATTAATGATCAGCTTTTTCATTGGCAGTCACAAAGTAGAACATCTGATACAAGCCCTACAGCGAGTCGATATTTCAATCATAAGAAACAAAATCACCAAATCGCATTGTTTGTTAGGGAATATAAGAAGGAATCTGGATACACTTCTCCATTCGTCTTTCTTGGGAAGGCAGATTATGTGAGCCATTCAGGAAGTAAACCGATTAGTATAGTTTGGAGATTGCATGAACCAATGCCGCCAAAGCTTGTGCCGAAAGCGAATAAGAATATTATTTAATCGAGTTTGAAATATTTAATTCTATAAGAAAAAATCAGATTCATTATAAATAAAGAAAAAATGTTAGGTGATGGTAATCCCTTAAATAGGTTGTGTTTTTAAACTAAATTTAATCATCGACTTCGATAAGAAAGACTCGCTTATTAAAACTACCACGTTTTTCAGCCTTTATTTGTCGAAGAGATTCAATTTCGCTGAAGTCAGCTCCGTGTATAGACGCCGCTGCATGAATTAATTCTAATAAATCGGCGAGTTCTTCTAAAGCGTATTTATTTGTATTAGCTGATTCGTATTCTTTTAATTCTTCATGCAATTTTTTGCGAATTTCATTATGAAATTCATGTTCATCAAGAATTCGGCTTTTTAACGCCTTACCTCTCTCTTCTATTATTTCGGGGATTCGGTCGCGAACAAGTTTGTTATAAATTGGCATTTACTTATCTCCTTTTATGTTGTTAAAACAATTTTACCAAAATTCTTGAATGTTCTATAAGATAGATTCGCATAGTCACAATAAAAAGTTGGGTTGTAGTTAAGAGAGAGGGTTAAATCCAAATAAGAAATCAAATTCCTTTTGTAAGGTAGCTTCAATTGATTTTGAAACTAAAAAAAATTACCAATTGATTAGTGATATTGGAGAAACTAAAATGACACAAACTAATAATGAAGCTATAGAAGAAATCAAAAAAGCCTATAAACCTGGCTTAGTTATCCCTATTTGTACAACCTTAATTTGTATAGCACCATACCTTCATCTACTTTTAGACATAATCGATAAAAATTATAATAGATTGCTATTGTTAGTAATAATTTCCGCACCGCTTATTGCTTATATCAGCATCGTTTGGACAAAATATTTTTATCATATGAGTAAGTATAAAGCTGAAGTGAATTCCTAAAAAGTATATTTGGTAAGCCGAAAAAGGACTGATTTACAATGAAAAAAGATATACATGTTGTTGGTGCAGTTATTATAGATAACGGGAAAATCTTGTGTGCGCAAAGAAATCCTCATAAAGCTCTTCCTCTAAAATGGGAGTTTCCGGGTGGAAAGATTGAAGAAGATGAGACGCCTCAGGAGGCTTTGAAGCGGGAAATTAACGAGGAGATGCTTTGTACAATCGAAGTAGGCGAGCAAATTGAGCATACAGTTTATGAGTATGATTTTGGAATCGTTCATTTAACAACATACTTTTGCAAGCTTATAGAAGGGAAACCAAAATTAACAGAACACGTAGCGATAAAGTGGTTGCCACTAGAAGAATTACAAACATTAGACTGGGCACCTGCAGATATTCCTACAATAGAAAAATTAGCATATTGGGCATTGCTTAAGTAAAGGGATTGCATTCATGACTTTGTATAGATATAAATTCCCATTTTATAAAGGGAGCACCAAATCAATTGATTTATTTGATGAACAACAAGAGATAGTTGGTTCGTTTCAAAGATATTATCGTGGTATATTTCAAAACGTGCTGGATTGGATAATTGGTTCTGATTTTATAATAAACGTTCGAGTTAAGGATGCCACTAATGAATTGTGTTGTGAACTGAAGGAAAATATGAATTTGAAGTCGTGGCTTCGGACTAGTTGGAGCGGGCATTCTAGTAATCTAGGTGATTTTTCGCTTATAGATAAATCCAAAATTAAAACCGAACCTCGCATGGAATTACATACAAGTAGTGGAGGTAAGTATTTTATTCGTAAACATTTTAGCGATAGGAGAACTTTCATTTTAAATGAAACGGGAGTAACATTAGCTGAAATTTCATATGATAAACTGCTGCCTCCTCAAACTATAATGATTGAGCTGAAGACGGAGGAGTTACATGTTCTTGAGGTTGCTGCTATATATTATCTTTTCACTATGAAGTACTAATCAAATTTAGAAGAAAAGATTAGAAATATTCTTGGATTTGTTCCTCTTGAATAAGGAGTGTCTTTGACGCAAAAGTATATTGTTCAGGAGAGACACTCGTAACTTTAACAGTGTTAGGAAGAACCATGCGAGGAAAGAAAATCGATATGAAGGTCTGGTATATTATGGAATTATAACTAAATAGAATCGTAGATTTTATATTACAATAGGCATCATTTTAGACTCCTATAAGAAAAAGGGGCTTTTCAGGACACGCGAAAATTGTACATATTACTTACTAGTTATTATGTAAGGAGATGGTTTTAATGAAAAGTATTCCACTGAAAATGGTGAGAAATAATTTGTTGAATATTCCTAAATATTCACTTCCAGATGGATTTCAAATTAGATTGTTTGAAAGAGGTGACGAACAAAATTGGGCTAGAATTGAAGCGAGTGTAGATGAATTTATAAATGAAGAGGCTGCACTAGAACACTTTATTAAAGAATTTGGCTCAGGCATTGATGAAATTTCAAAGCGTTGTCTATTTATTGAGAATAAACATGGAGAAGCTATCGCAACAACAACAGCTTGGTATGGCGACTTAAATGGCAATGGCGAAATATCAGGTAGAATACATTGGGTAAGTGTTGTTCCGGAATATCAAGGAAAGAATCTTTCAAAACCGTTACTAAGTGCGGCTATGAACATTTTGGCCCATCACCATTCAAAAGCCTATTTAACATCCCAAACTACGAGTTACAAAGCTATTAATATGTACTTAAACTACGGATTTGAACCTTACATTACAGATCCAAGCTGTTATGAAGCTTGGGAGTTGATGGAAACTACTTTAAACAGACGAATATTTATGTAGATTTAAATTAAATAATGTCTGATAAAATAATGTCCGAGTTCGAATGATTACAACTATGTTTAGGTTTAAATAAATTTCTTATTCTATGTCACAAAACTCTCTCCTCATTCGTTTTGATTACAGAACGATATATAGGAGGGATTTTTTTATGTTGAAATACGATGTTGCTGTTGTAGGTGGAGGATTAGCAGGATTAACCGCTGCTAATTTTTTGGCTAGGGAAGGAAAGAAGGTTGTTGTTTTGGAAAAATCAAATCGCCTTGGTGGCAGGGGGATGACGAATGATAAAAATGGCGTTCTTATGAATTTAGGAGCGCATGCTTTATATCTATCTGGAGATGCCATGACGATTTTAACTGAACTTGGATTATCCATTCCTGGTGGAAATGCTTCAAAGTCCGTTCAGATCTATGGCATTCTAAATAATGCAGTTCAAATCATTCCAACAGATTTTTCATCCATTATGTCGTCCTCACTTTTATCATGGAAATCTAAGTTTGTGCTCGGTAAATTAATGTTAAAGTTAATGAAATTAAATATTGATTCTATTCCAGAAGTTAGCTTGGCAGAGTGGGCTAATACAGAAATAAGCGATCCGATGGTAAGACATATTTTTTATGCGATCTGTCGGTTGACGACTTATACACATGCTTCTACCCTACAGCTTGCTAAGCCAGTTTTGAGGCAAGTGCAACGTTCTTTGAAAGATGGAGTTTTGTATGTTGATGGAGGTTGGGGAACAATTGTGGAGAAACTTAGGCAGCAGGCAATAGCGTCGGGAGTTGAAGTATTTACGAGTAAAAATGTCATATCCATTGAACATCAAGAGAACGATCAAATCATACAATGTTCGAACGGGACGAATTTTGAAGTTACAGAATGTATCGTTGCCGCTCCTCCAAAAGAAGCGTTAAAAATAATAAAGGGTGCAGAACAAACCTCGTTGCGACTATGGAATGAACAGGCGATTCCTGTTACGGCAAGCTGTATTGATTTAGGTTTGAAAAAGTTGCCTAATCCACAACACCAATTTGCAATCGGTCTTGATCAATCTTTATTTTTCACAAACCAGTCAAGAGCGGCGAAGTTAAGTGATGATGGAACTGTCGTTGTCAGTCTCGCAAAATACCATGATCCGCTGGAAGATATTAACGTATATACGGATAAGCAACAATTAGAGTCAGTAATGGATATGCTTCATCCAGGCTGGAGAAAAGAAGTGGTCGTACAGCAATTTTTACCGAAACTAACAGTATCTTATGATTTCCCACATTTGAAACGAAAAGAAAATCCGGGGCCGAGCATACCGGAAATGAAAGGGCTCTATATTGCAGGAGATTGGGCAGGTCATGAAGAAGTATTAGCTGATGCTGCCGTAGCGAGTGGGAAGCGTGCAGCGCAAGAAATATTAAAGGCCAGTGAAATGATTTTAGTAAAGGAAGGTTAATCGTTTGGAAACGGAACAGTTGTATGAGACGTATAAACCTTTGTTGTTTTCAATTGCCTATCGAATGACGGGAAGTGTTGCGGATGCCGAAGATCTTGTACATGAGGCATTCTTGACGTATGACCGTGTAAGCGACGAAAAAGTTATTGAGAACGAAAGAGCTTATTTATGCAAAATTGTGATGAATAGCTCAATAGATAAAATGCGTTCGGCTACAAGCAGGCGCGAGGTTTATGTTGGTGAGTGGCTGCCGGAACCATTGGTCGATGAAGTGGGAGACCCCTCACATTCTTATTTAATGAAGGAATCCATTTCGACTGCATATCTTTTGCTTTTGCAGCAATTATCCGAGGTCGAACGCGGTGTCTTTTTGTTAAGGGAAGTTTTTCAATACAGTTATGAAGAGATTGCGTCGATTATGGAAAAATCACCATCAAACTGCAGACAGATTTTTCATAGAGCGAAAAAGGGCATGGTGAATCGTCCGAATATCCCTACGTTAGATTTCTATTCTATGAAAAGCAGTGTAGAGCAATTTACGATTGCCCTTCAACAAGGGAATATAGATAAAATGTTGGAGTTATTGAAAGCAGATGCCGTGCATATTGCAGATGGAGGCGGCAAGACTCCAGCTGCAATGAGACCAATATACTCTGCAGAACGAATCATCTTTTTGTTTACAAGCGTAATGAAAAAGCTGCCTGAAAACACAAAGTTCGATTTCAAAGATGTAAATGGATATCCTGGCGTTGTTATTACAATCAATGGCAATGTTGCCTATGTGATTTCAATTGAATTCATGGACGATAAAATTTTCCGCATTTATATGGCGGCCAATCCGGATAAATTGATGCACTTGCAAAATTAATATAACGTCAATAATTTTTACCTCTTAAAACCATACTATTTTTTGAGGTGAAAATTACATGTATAAACTGTTGTCCCATAATGATTTGGATGGAGTCGGATGTGGAATTATAGCAAAGCTTGCTTTTGGAAAAGAGGTGAAGGTTCGCTATAATTCCGTTTCGGGTCTGGATCGTGAAGTAGAATGGTTTTTTGATAATGAGAATAAAGATACATTTTTATTTATTACTGACTTGTCGGTTAATGAAGAAAATGAAAAAAGACTCGATGAATTTTATCAAAGAGGCGGAAGGGTTCAACTGCTTGATCATCATAAAACTTCGGATCATTTTAACCAATATGATTGGAGTAGAGTCGTTGTTGAGGACGAAGATGGAAAATTAACGTCGGCAACTTCGTTATTTTACGAGTATCTTATTGCTCATCAATTAATGGAATCATCTTCTGCGGTTGATGAATTTGTAGAGCTTGTCAGGCAGTATGACACATGGGAATGGGAAAAAAATGAAAACCATCAAGCTCACCGACTCAATGCTCTCTTTTTCTTAGTTTCGATTGAGGAATTTGAAGAGAAGATGATTCATCGACTTAAAACAAGTGATCATTTTGATTTTAGTGAATTCGAGGCAAAGATTTTAGAGATGGAAGAACATAAAATCGAGCGCTATATTAGTAGAAAAAAACGCGAAATCGTTCAAACTGAAGTAGGCGGCCTTTATGCAGGAGTTGTTTATGCAGAATCTTACCATTCAGAGCTTGGAAATGAACTAGGTAAAGAGTTCCCGCATCTTGATTACATCGCTATTTTAAATATGGGAGGAAAGCGAATGGGGTTTCGAACGATTCATGACCATATTGATGTATCTGAGGTAGCTGGCCATTTTGGTGGGGGAGGGCATGCCAAGGCTTCTGGCTGCTCTTTAGTGGATGAAGCTTATAAGGAATTTGTAGTGGAGACATTCCACCTAGAGCCATTACGAGAAGATGCAAAACGAAATAGATATAATCTCAAACGATCTTTATTCGGTTCACTATATAAAAATCGAATGGAGGAGATTTTTCTTATCTATCCTTTAAACGAATGTGATTGGGCCATAGATCAATATAAAACAAAAATGGATCAGACTTTTTCTAGCTTTGATGAAGCGGAAACGTTTTTAAAAAGGAATTATGGAGCGTGGCTTGTAAGAGATGATACGTTTGTCAATTATTTGATGGAAGAAGTAAAAAGTATTAGAAACGATTGAGTTTGAAATTTTTGTCAAACACAGGCCTTCTTTCCTGCACTCCTTGCAACTGCTCCTCGAAAAAAATTTTTTAAAACCCGTATCTTTTGATCCACCTTCATTCGTTTAAAAGGTAGAGAGGTGTTAAAAGGAGTGGAAATGAATGTACACCAAGCTTAGGGATTATATCAAAGATGATAATCATATTGAAGACAAGATTGAACAGCTATACCCTAGATTAGAACAATACTGCTATTTTCTTGCGCAAAATAAATGGGATGGAGACGATATTGCCCAGGAATCAATGGTAAAGGCCATTCTTAAGTACGGACATACACAACACGAAATAACACCAGCATTGTTAAACAAAATTGCCTATCATTGCTGGGTCGATATGGTCAGGAAAAGAAAGCATGAAAAGCTTGAATCAGATAACGAGTTCATTGAAAATGAATCATCAAACAATGCAGCAGGTATTGTAGATAGAATGGATATCATTCAGCATATAAGTAAGCATCTTACACCAAAACAAGCTGTCATCTTTTTGTTAAAAGAAGCGTTTCAATACCAAGCGAAGGAAATTGCAGAGATCTTAAATACGACGGAAATAGCAGTTAAGTCAATCGTTTCTCGAACAAAAAAACGATTAGAAAAAAGCCATCAAGATGAAGCCGGTTTTTCCGTTGAACCGTTTTGGCGTGAGGAAGATCAAGAATTATTATCTGATTTATTTTATCAAGCATTGAATGCTCAAGACCCCAATGAGTTGATAAAAGCAATCCCGTCCTTCCATTCTCTAGAAAGTGAAGCTGTTATTCCTAAGCTGGTAGTTAGTACAAATCATCCACATACCACACACTCTCCTTCAAGCCAGTTCTGTATGGCTGCATAGTGAAAACGAATTGGAGGAGTATAGATGAATACAATCCCTTATGTAATTGAACAATCAAGTCGTGGTGAGCGGTCTTATGATATTTATTCAAGGCTGCTAAAAGATCGGATTATTATCATAGGTGACGAGATAAATGATCAAGTAGCCAATAGTGTCGTAGCCCAATTGTTATTTTTAGCTGCTGACGATCCTGATAAAGACATTTCAATATATATAAATAGTCCTGGAGGATCTACTTCTGCAGGTTTTGCGATCTTTGATACGATGGAATATATCAAGCCAGATGTGAGGACAATTTGTACTGGAATGGCTGCTTCTTTTGGGGCAATGTTGCTTATAGCTGGTAAAAAAGGAAAAAGGATGGCACTGCCTAATAGCGAAATTATGATTCACCAACCACTAGGTGGGGCAAGAGGGCAAGCAACAGAAATAGAAATATCTGCAAAACGGATTTTAAAATTACGAGAGCATGTGAATAAAATTATCGCTGACAGAACGGGACAGTCTATAGAGAAAATAGAAAGAGACACTGACCGTGATTACTACATGAGTGCAGAAGAAGCGAAAGAATACGGAATTATCGACGAGATTATTTATCCGAATAAATAACTCGAAAAAGAGGATGTTTTCAAGAAGTTTCTTAAAACCCTTTACAACATCGAATTCTTATTCAATGTTGGACATTATAAGTATATAAATTAAAAAGGATAGATGATTAGGATAAAATATCCTCTATCTATCCTTTTTTTGCACTACAAATGATCACTTTAATAAAGAATAAACATTCGTATCATTCGGTATATCATTTTGATACAAATACTTTTTTAGAGTACCTTCCTTTGTAAAACCTAATTTTATTAATAATTTAATCGAAGCTTTATTTTCAACAAAAACAATTGCACCTATTCGTTTTAAGCCAAGCTCTTGAAACCCATAGGAAATAGCTTTTTCAACAGCTTCAGTAGCATATCCATTGCCCCATTTTTCAGGTAGAAGTGCATAACTTATGTTTGCTCTTTTATGTTCAAAAGACCACTCTTGCAAACCAATAGATCCAATAATAGCACCTGTTTCCTTTAGTTCAATCCCCCATTTTATTCCACTTTTTTCTTTGAATTGTCCTTTGAAATTCTTAATGATTTGTTTTACCTGTTCAATACTTGTTAGTGGTTTTTGACCGTAATAACGTAATAAAACATCATTAGAAAAACAGTTTAATATAGCTTGGGCGTCATCTTCAACTAGTTCCCTTAATACTAACCGCTTCGTTTCAAGCACTGGAAACATTCTACCACCCCTTAAATAAAGATTGATTAAACCTATATACATTGTATTTAAGTCGTTCCATGGGAAGAGATAATTGTTGTAGCCGCGAATAATAATCATCATAGGTTTGTTGTAGTAATAAATATCCGTGTACGTAAATGTATTCACTGTCGATCTTCAAAAAATAATACGAAAAACGAATGGAAAGAAAAAATAAACGAAAATATAGTACCATTTTGTTTTTGCAAATACCTACGAAGTGTTCACAACTGCTGAAATGAGAGGGGGGTATTATACATGAAGGATAAGATTCCTTATTTGGCAGTAAATAAGATAAGTAAGTTTGCAGTTGCTTATATTGTATTCCTTCTCGCTATTTTTTACTATTCAACTGTGGCCGCTTATTCTGATAGTTTTAAAGAGGAAAATATTCAGTTTCATAGCTCTAATTTAGTAATGAACGGGACTCTTTTAATTCCTGATGGACCTGGTCCGCATCCTACAATCATACTTATTCATGGTGCGGGAGCGCATACACGTGAAGAATACAGGGCGGAAGCAGAGATATTTGCAAATTCTGGAATTGCAGCTTTTATTTATGATAAAAGAACGGAAGGATATAGTGCAACGGGGATAGGTGAAAAGTCAAGATCGCAATTCTTATTGGCAAAGGATGTACTTGCAGCAGTAAATGCCCTTAAGTTGAGAGCAGATATAGAACCTAGCCAAATTGGTTTATGGGGTCTTAGTGAAGGGGGAGGGGTGGCACCTTTAGCAGCGGCACAAACAAAAGATATAGCTTTTGTCATTTCGGTCAGTGCCAGTGGGGTGCCTCCAATCCAACAAACATCGTGGGCAATAGAAAATCAACTTCGACACAAAGATATTCAGGCACACTCGATTATTCATTCATTCACTCGAAATGGAATGCGTTTCCTCTTAGCTGCAGAATTTTTTGCGGAAGCAACTTACAACCCGATTCCACCATTTGAGCAAGTAAAACAGCCAATTTTGGCGATATGGGGAGAAAATGATCGTACAGCCCCAGCATTTGAAAGCTATAAGATTGTTAAAAAAGCTTTAGAACTTGGAGGAAACGAACATTATACAATTCAGTTCATACCCCAAGCTAATCATGATATGCGATTTTCAGTAGATGGATTTAATGAGTATGAAAAATTTGCCCCCGGATACACTGAATCGATGACAACTTGGATTGCTAACGTTATAAATGGTGATATTCCAAAGCCGCAAATAATTGGACAAATTCCGAAACAAGATCGAAATTCACCAACTGAAATCATGGAATTATCTTGGTTTGATTCAGCATGGCTTCATCTCATTTATATGATAGTGCTTCTAATTCTCTTTTCTTGTTACTTTGGAATATTATTTATTAAGTTGCTACAAAAACGTAAATTATATAATAAAAAAACGAGCATCAATGCATATGCTCGAATTCTAGGTGTATTTGGTATTGTTACAACTCTTGGATTCTTTGGATATTTTGGTAATACAATGATTACAAATGAATATGGTCCAGTAATAATTGGACGTCCGCTTCCCTGGCTTATATTACAGTGCATGTCCTTTTTAATCTTTTTGCTTACGATTCTTATTGCCATTTCTTTTTGTAAACGGAGAACCACCTTCATTTTTAATGAAAAACTTCGACTCATTCTACTTATTTCAGGTGGGGTTTTATTCATCCCTTGGGCTTTTTATTGGCAATTACTTTTGCCGTTCTAAATACTGACGTTTAAATCTAGCCCTTAATTCCTTAGAGATTATTCTCAACACGATATTAATCTATTTCTAGTATTGATGAAGTGGAATCGTTTTTAAAGAGAAATTATGGTGCAGGCTTGTCAGGAATGATACGTTTGTTAATTATTTGATGGAAGAAGTAAAGAGCGCAAAAGCAGCTTTTTTTCTAAAGAAAAACGGAGCAAAAGCTTTACACTCTTGCTCCTTCATCTTTTATTGTTTCTTCTTTCGCTTCTTATTGTTTTGTTTTTGAGCAGCTGTTAACGGCTCATTCGCAAATTCTTCTTTCATATTTGCTCCGAAGTCAGGTCCTTTTTCAGGATTTTGACCTGCAATATTACTGGCTGTTCTCTTTGTTTTTGGCATCATGTTCACCTCCATCGTTTATTCTGTGTTGTGAGTATGTAAAATATCCGATACATTGAAACTTCAAATTTTTTTACGTTTATTTTAATGTCTCTGTGATATATAACAAGTACAGGCTTGTCATCATACTTCGGAGGTGGAAAACATGGCCGATCGTTATAAAACAGGTGAAAATGCTCCAGAAAGCGGAAAGTATAAAGTGGATGGTTACGTACATGAAGATTCGGAACACGAAGATACGTCCATTGATATGGAGGAAGGGAATCAGTTTCCGCCATCTCCTACTACCCATAAGGCTGTTTATTGGGTAAAAGCGTAAATCAAAAAATGGAGATATATGAAAGAAAGTTAAAATATAGTAATTTAATGATCCAAAAAGGGTTGAATTCCGTGATATCAACCCTTTTTTGTTGCAAAAATATCCTTTATTACCGAAGTATAGTGTCTTTCTTTTTCTTGTATGAAGAAGGATTTTAATAGGCTGTAGAGTATTAATACATTAATAGAAAAAGTGAAAGGAAGTGTTTTCAGTTTGTTAAGAGTTGGAATCCAACTGTATTCTGTTCGTAATTCACTAAAAGCAGAACCGTTTAAAACATTGGAGAAAATTGCTGACGCCGGATACAAGTATGTGGAAGCAGCCAACCATAACGCACTAGAGGATGATGGGGTAGGATTCGGCCTCTCAGCAAAAGATATGAAAAAAGCGTTAGATGATCTAGGATTATCGATTATAGGTTGTCATATCAATCCGCTGAATCTGGATCGACTTCCCGCGGTGCTAGATTACCATCATGAATTGGGAAATAAACAAATTGGCTGCGACATTGAGTTTTTCCCTTATGAAGATATGGATTATTTACAACGAAGATGTGAGTTGTTTAATAAAGTAGGGGAAATGTGTAAGGAACGAGGTATGCGCTACTATTATCACAACCACTACCAAGAGTTTCAAAGATTCGGTGAAAAAACAGTGTATGATTTGATCATGAAAAATACCGATCCGGACTTGGTTTTTATCGAAATGGATACATATTGGATCATGCGGGGAGGGCAAGATCCATTAAAGTTAATTGACAAATATCAGGATCGACTCATTCTCCTTCATCAAAAAGATTTTCCTAAAGATTCTCCCCAGCCAGTGAACATGTTTGATGGAATGATCAATGACAAAGAAACAATTTCTTTTCCTTTATTCGAAGAAACAAAGGATCCTCATTGCTTTACGGAAATTGGAACGGGAAAAATGCCGATACAGGATATTATCAGTTTTGCTTCAAAAGCGCCTAATTTAGAATACATTATATTGGAGCAGGATCATACGAATCTTGATGAAATTGAGTCGATAAAGGTGAGTATGGAGGCCTTTAAAAAATATTCCGGAACTATTTGGGAGTAATAGATTACTTATTTTTTAAAAAAGGTGCCTTCATTTTGGAAGGCACCTTTTCAATGTCAGTTAGTTTTCTTTCCTATATAATTTAAACTTTCCACAGACGCTCCATCCAAACTTCCATTTAAAATGGACTGAACATCTTTTAGCGTATCAGCAAGACTAACCTTTTCTCCTTTTCTGCCTGAAAAGGGTTCTGCAACGAAAAACGGTTGTGTGAGATACGCTTCTAGGCGTTCACCACGTTGGTATGTTTGTATTTCGGAAGCTGGGATTCCTTCCTCTCCTTTTACACTAACTAAGGAACGCAGCTCCCGATATCTCCGTAATAGTTTTTTTGCACGTTGTTGGATACTAACATGAGACTCGTCTAGATGAACTCCCTCTAATACTGTAGATGTTGAATAAATCGGGTTGACGGCTGGGTATTTGTGTCTGGCAACAAGATCTACGTCAAAATACCAAAATGTTTCGAGTGGACCGTAAGGAATATTTTCATCTACGACTTCACCTTTTAGGTCTACGAGAAACGTTGTTACGTTATTAATTCCTTCAGCTTGTAATTTTTCTTGAAGGTCAAAGATTTCACCGGTCAAGACATGTTCGCGGTCTGTCGCAAAGACAATATCTTTTTGTTGATCTGTTTCTTTCACTTTTACATACGTTTCTTCAATGAAGTTCGTTACGATATCAACTTCTTCAATCATTTCATTTAATTCAGGATATTCTCCATTAGGTTTGAGAAGCATCGTGACATATCCTTCTTTTTTTAGGTTGCGGAATAATTCATCTAAAATAGCGAGCTGTCCCATACCAGGTCTTGCCACTAAACCGACTGTTCCTCCTTTTGTAATTGGTGCAAATAAATCCAGCACTTTAATCTTCGTTTCAATCATTTCGACTGATTCGTCTCTTAAAATTAATTCGTCTAAACTACATTTTGCTAAAGAGGCAAGCGCGACAATCGTTTTTACTTCTGCACGCCCTACAGGGATTTTTCCAGTACATAAATTTGAAACCGTTGCGGGACGCAACCCAATGGCACGTGCTGCACTCGTAAGGTTTGGCACTCGTTTTTTTAATAACGATACGTTAAGTCGTAAATTATCCATTTTAAACACCCTTTTTATTTTTTTATCAGAGATTATCTTTGAATCTCGATCGAAATGCGAATCCTAATATCTAATAACTTCTTTGCCGATACAAGTGTATTTTTTACATGCCTTTTGGGCTTTCTCTCTGGTAGCATCCAAGCTATGTCAGCATTTCGTTGTCTTTCTTTTTCTTCTAGCTCCATCTTTTTTTCCACTGTATACAGGTCGATCATTTTGATTTCCTCCTTGGTCGATCGAATTTATACCCCATCATCTTCATAGTTCAATCAAGGAGTGTTCGAAAACATTAGTTGTTTGATGACGGCAGGCTCATTGTTTGCATCATGGTGAATATCTTTTTAATTATTTACTTTATATAGTAATTAAAATTACTCTTAATGTCAATTAATGTTTACGTTTAAAAGTAAAAATAATTACAAGAGATTTTTTGTAAGAAAGCACTTTACAAAATAATGGTAATGATCTATGGTGTATATCATACGATATATAACAAATGATATACATTAAAGGAGAATCCAAATGGCACCTAAGAAGAAGTTTTCCAAAGAACAAATTATTGATGCAGCATTTGAAATAGCGAAAACAGATGGAATGGACAGCATTTCAATCCGTAAGGTGGCAGAAAAATTAGGGAGTTCAATCGCTCCAATCTACGTGAATTTTAGCGAAGTCGATGAGCTTAAGAAGGAGGTTATGAAAAAAATCATTGAATTAAGTAATCAGCTGTTAAGTGAACAAAATTCTGGTCATCCATTTCGAGATATTGGTGTAGCTAGCCTACGTTTTGCAAGGGAGTATAGTGTCCTTTTTCGCGACCTTGTCATGAAACAAAACGAGTATATGGATAGTTACGACGATGATATGGGTCATGGACTTGTTGAAATGATGAAAGGTGATTCGAATTTGGCAGGATTTTCGCAAGAAGAACTAATGACTATTTTTTTTAAAATGCGTGTATTTACAGTCGGCTTATCAGTTATGGTTGCAAACGGCTTGCTTCCAAAAGAATTCAATGAGGAAAAAGGTGTTGAATTTTTAAACAGTACAGCCACTGATGTAATCACAACGGCTCGTCTTAACAAAGGGATGGATTAACAAAGGTGGCTATTTTACTCAATAGTTGTTGTTCCTCTATTTTTTGCTTTAGATATTACTAATAAAGATTTGAGAAAAATGTCTTAATCATGTTATCTTGTTTTTTGCTTAACACCTCGTGTTATATAAATTGGAATTAATATTGGTAGATTAAAACCTTGGAGGGAAATTTTTTTAAACAAGGTTTTTCTTTTTGAAAATTTGATGTGATTGTAACGGACTGGAAACTAGGTTATGGTTTAATTGTAAAACAATTCAAAAAACGGGAGGGTGTAATATGAGATTTTTAATTTTGCTAGCTCCAGGTGAGAAATGGAGAGAGGATGTTGTTTTGCATAATCAACCTTTTATGCCAGAACACGCAGTTTATGTTCAAGAAGCTTATAATCAAGGAAAAATCATTCTAGCTGGTCCATATGAAGACTTAACGGGTGGAGCTATTGTCATTGATGTTAAGAATAAAGATGAGGTGCAAGACTTTGTTGAAAATGATCCTACAATAAAAAATGGCATTTTTACGTATCAAATAAAACGTTGGGGCGAAGGTATGAGTAAATTTGAAAATATTAGTCCTAATTTTGACCAAGGCTATGTTGCATATAAACGTAAAGTCCAGCAAGAGTTAAATATTATCTAACACTAGTGAGGAAATTGCTTGGGATGGATTTTATGTAGGGAATCGCTGGGTTTGCAAATAATGATATTAGGAAAAGGGAAAGCAATCTGTTCATTAAGGTTAATCGATTTTTGATTTTGCGATAGCATTTTAATTTTTTACATTAAAGATTCTAACTTTTTTTAAAAAAAGGAACTAACCATTAAAAGTGACAAAGTCGTGTATTCATAGACATTATTATTTACTGTTTTTTTCCTTTTAGTATAATCAAATTAGAACAACCGTTCAAATTAGGAAAGGAGCTTCTTTGTGTCTAAAAGACGTTACGACAGCGAGAAAACAAAAAATGAAATTATGGAAAAGGCAAAAATGGTATTTTGTGAAAAGGGGTACAATCAAACTTCTGTTCAAGATATTTCATTAGCATCAGGGTGCAGCAAGGGTCATATTTATTATCATTTTCAGAACAAAGAGAAGCTGTTTGTTCTTTTAGCACAACAAACAATGCAAGAATGGTACGAAAAATGGCGAGTAAATGAACGTAATTATACTTCAGCGACGGAAAAATTGTATGGTATCGCCATTCATGTTCTTTACAATTACCAAACACCCTTACTGAAATCTGGGCAGGAATTGGCTGCAAACCCCAATTCAAATCCTGAATCAGTTAGACAATTGTACAAGTTAGCAATTGTGCCCATGAGTGTATATCGTTCAATACTTCAAGAAGGAATTGATAATGGAGAATTTAAACCGGGAAATGTTGAAGAATGGACGACACTCTTAGGAACATGGCTCGGTGGGCTGTGCCAATTGACAAATACTCATGAATTACGGTCATTGGAACCACTTTTTACACATGCCATCGATATCTTTCTAGGATCTATAAAAAAATAACAAGGGAGGACCACCATGAAAGTTGCTCTTATTGGAGATAGTTTAACGGAAGGCAGGCCGGGAGTTTCATTTGCCCATATTCTTCAACAAAAATATGAAAATATCGGATTTCAAAACCTTGGCAAACCAGGAGAAACGGTTAAAAGCTTGAATAAAAGACTAACAGAAACAAAGATAGAAGAATCATATGATCTGACTTTTCTATGGATTGGGGTAAACGATGTATTTTCCAAATTACTCAAAGTTCAAGCCCAGCCAGTTGTACAAAATAATGAGGAATTTAAAGAATGTTATGAGAATGTTTTAGAGTCGGTGCTTCATTTTTCAAAACAGGTTGTTGCCGTATCCCCTTCGTTAGTTGGAGAAAATCCAAAGAATACCACTAATAATAAATTACAGGAATTTACTGATATGATACAAGCTTTGGTTAGAAAATACCCTAATGTCTCGTTTATAAATATGCAATCTGTATTCTTAAACAAGCTTGAGACTATCAAAAGCTCTGATTATATTGGTACGAGTGTAATGAAAATGATGGTTGAAACTCTTTTTTTAAAATCACACTCGAAGATTGATGTTTTATCAAAAAAGCGTGGATTGCATTTAACGCTAGATGGAGTTCATTTTAACAGTAAAGGGGCAACTATAGTTGCAGATGAATATTCATCCATCATAGATAATCATTTAAAGAAATTAGTCGAGGGGAGATAATGCCTCATATCACTTAAGGCATCTGGAATTGGAAAAGCACTCTGTCCTGAGCTTGTTTCTTAAGGCAGCTCTGTGAAAATTGCGGATATTAATGAAAACATTCTACGTGAATAGAAGATGCTTATACGTGAATGGAAACGAGCATAGGTTACATGCCTCTGCTCATTTATCATACTTATCTTTCTATCAAGTTCGTTACCAACACATCAAACTCATTTTCCGGCTCGTCTAAATGAAACACTCTTGCTGTATCGTTCTGATCATCCACTCGCTGAATGTACACTGGTTTTCCGTTATACGTAACATGTTTCATATCAGGTGATTCCGCAATTTCCGCCGCTCGTTGTTTGTTCACTTATGTAACCTCCTTTACATTATGGACCCAATTCAACTAAACCTTCTAAATCTACAACCTGCCTATTTTTCATTTCATCAAGAGGAAAAATGGTTACGGTATTGTTTTGAGCATGTACTTCTTCCAGATAAACAGGTATCCCATGATAATTTACATTGATCATTGTCTGTGAGTTAATTATTTCTTGAACTCGTCGAATGTCCAAATTCCATACCTCCTTTCAAATGATATTTTTGCTAAATACTTTACATTTATACTTCTTTATCTTAAATGCATTAAAGAAGGTGAATTGGTCCAATAAAATAGGAAGTTTTATTTATGGAGGAGAATTAACAAAAGATATGAAAATCCCGAGGAGGAACGAAGCGAGTACTAAAGCTTCAAATTCATATTACGAAAGAGGACTAAAACAAAGTATTAGGCAAGGAAAGAATAATGTATAAAGCATATGGTTTATAAAATGTTGCAAAAAGGGATCTCTGAAAAACAACTTTCAGAAATATCTAACCTAAGCAGATGAAAAGAAAATTGAACGAATCCAAAATAATAACCCCCATAAAAGAGAAACTAACGAAAAACAGTCGGAGGCGGTCATGAGAAAAATCCTTTTCGTTATGTTTCTTATTTTGATTTTTGGAAGTACTATTACAATTTCCAAAGCTACCGCAGCACCCAAATTACCTTTCAGTTTAATTTTAGAACCGGTAAATATACAAGATGACAATGCTAAAGGAGTTGCCCTTCTTTACAAAGTAAAATTAACGCCAAGTTTTCCTCGAACGAGTCTCAGCATTCACGCTCTTCATTTACCGAAACCATCATCATTAGGTAATTATGATACATATGAAGGCTTTGCTTTTATCAAAAATGAAATCAGCTGGCGTTTTGAACTTTACCCAACTCCAGAAGTGGACAGTCCAACGTGGGCAGGAAGAATTGATGATATTACAGCAACAATGAATGGTGTTGAAATACAGGTAAGACCATCTAACTCAAAAACAGAAAAACTTGGCCCGCCGATTCTAAGTAACCATATTAATAAATGTAAGTAAAAAATGGGCTGCTGAATATACTTCCAGCAGCCATTTGTTATGTTTAACGATACCCAGTATTAGCTTTCACTTTTACCTCTGCATAACGTTTCGCGTCTCTACTACTAGATAAAACTGTTCCGATCGCTGCCCCGATGAAGCCAATTGGAACTGAAAGCAAGGCAGGATTGGTCAATGGAAAAATCGGATCTCCTGTGAAAAAGGCGGCACCTTCTACCGGAGAAATAACATTCGGGCTTATGGCAACAAGAATGAGGGAAGATATTAATCCTGCTAACATCCCACTCATCGCACCTGTTGTATTAAAGCGCTTCCAGTAAATTGTATAGACAATGACGGGAAGATTGGCACTGGCAGCCACGCAAAAGGCTAATGAAACGAGAAATGCTACGTTTAAATTTTGAGCGAATAATGCAAGTAAGATGGATAGAACAGAAACACCAAGAGCAGCAAATTTGGCAGCCTTCATTTGTTGTTTCTCAGTTGCGTTTCCTTTTTTAATGATTTGGCCGTAAATATCGTGGGCGAAAGCGGAAGCTCCCGACAATACGAGCCCTGCGACAACGGCTAATATAGTAGCGAAAGCAACTGCGGATACAAAGGACATTAATACATCTCCGCCGAGAACCTGAGCTAGCAATGGTGCCGCCATATTCCCCGCAGCATTACTGCTTTTAATTGCTTCAGATCCAACAAAAGCGGCAGCCCCAAAGCCAAGGAATATTGTCATTACGTAAAAAATTCCAACGATCCAAGTTGCCCAAATAACAGAACTACGGGCTGTTTTCGCATCTTTTACAGTGAAAAATCTCATTAAAATATGAGGAAGGCCTGCTGTTCCAAGTAGAAGTGCAATCATGAGTGAAATGGTATCCAATGGGACTGTGTACTTCACTCCCGGATTTAAATAGGCTTTTCCTAAAGGTGTTGCACTTTTCATGGTGCTGAACATTTCCAAAATATTAAAATGAAAGCGTGAAAGGACTAAGAATGAAATAATAATCGTACCTAGCATAAGTAAAATAGCCTTAATAATTTGCACCCAGCTTGTCGCAGTCATGCCGCCGAACAAGACATAAATGGTCATCATGACTCCGACAATTAAAACAGCAATCCAATAATCAATTTTAAATAATAATTGAATTAATGCACCAGCTCCAACTAGTTGTGCAATCATATAAAAAATAACAATTGTAACCGTATTCAAAGCAGCGGTTGCTCTTACTTTTTTCGCATCAAAACGCGAGTTGATCATATCGGCAAGCGTATATTTTCCGAGATTTCTAAGTGGTTCCGCAACAATGAACATGACAACAAGATAAGCAACAAGATAACCGATACTAAATAAAAAGCCGTCAAAGCCAGTTAATGCTATCGCTCCAGCAATTCCTAGAAAAGATGCAGCTGATAAATAATCACCAGCGATTGCCAATCCATTTTGATATCCCTTTAGCCCACCGCCTGCTGTATAAAATTCATTTGCTGTTTTTGTCCTCTTCGCGGCGTAGTACGTTATCCAAAGAGTCATGGCCACAATGATTAGAAATAGGACGATAACGGTAGGATTCATTGGACTTTCCTCCCCTCATTCGGTTCTTTCCACACATCTTCTGCCATTTTGTCGAATGATTCAGCTTTTTTCATATAAATAGTAGCCAAAACCCATGTCATGACAAAAAGAAAAAAAGCATAAATCCATGCCCATGAAATATCTCCAATCGCAGGTCCATCCATTATGTCGGTATAGGAAATCAGTATTGGAAAAAGTAAATAGAGAGCAACGAATAGTATAATGGACGGAACTAAAAATTTCTTTTTCGCCTTTAGTAATTCTTGAAACGGAGTACTCCTTTCAATTAATTCAAAATCTACTACCTTATTCGGCTTTTTTCTTTCAAAAGCAGTTTTTGCCACTTTTCTCATCCTCCTTTTTTCGGCTATTTCAAAATAATGTAAATATAACTAAAACTTAATAGAAGGTGATTGTTACTGTCAATTTGAAAATAAAAATTCGTTCTTTAGTCATTTTTCGTTACGAACCCAAATAATTAATAGAAAACCTTATATGTCTTTGATTTACGAGATTATCATAAAATTAGCAAGCGATTCTCTATAGGAATTATGGATTATATGTAAGTAGTCCAAAAGTTCTGATTGATAAAAATAGTCAAATAATAATCATATTACACTTTTTTCATATGGTATAATCCGAATTAGTAGATACATAGTTCGGTTTGTAAGCGCTTTAAATAATCTATATATTATTTTTTAAGGTGGGAATAGGATGCAAAAGGGGAAGTATGCAAAAGTTTTCTCAGTTGTTATTATCGTGGCAATGATGCTGACGTTGTTTCCGAATCATCAGCATGCCAAAATTCCTGATGATGCAGTCATGTTCCAAGATTTTGAAGGAACGGATGTGCAGTTCACTGCTGCTCAAGGTGCAACAGGAGCTTTAGCTGCGGACGAAGCATATGACGGAAAGCAATCACTTAAGTATGGAGTATTAGCGAGTGGAGATCCAAGTGTAAGTAAAGGAAGCATCAGAATTAAATCAATGGGGCAACCAGTTGATGCGACGGGAATGGAGTATTTTGTGTTTTACATAAAAGATACACAAGGTTCGAATACGATTAAAATTTCTCTGACAGACAGTCACGGCAAGTCAACGGACTTTGGCTGGAAGGCGATGAGCACGAAGAAAAATGAGTGGGTTCGATATGAAGTTCCGATGAGCAGTTTTTCAGGAATTGATTTTGCAAGTATTAGCGAAGTTCGAATTGGTCAATGGAATGAGGGTGTTTACTATATTGATCAGCTATTTTTTGCGAAAAATCTACCTCCAATTCCGCCCGACCAGCCGACAGCTTATCACCCATCGGGAGAATACGATAATTTTGTCGTCGTTGAGTTGCGCACGTATTCTGTTGGGGCAGACATTTACTATACGACAGATGGCACGATTCCAACGAAAGAATCTTCTCTTTATAAAGGCCCTTTAAGATTGGAGTCAAGTACAACCGTTAAGGCTGTGGCGTACAATCCTAAAGGCGATATTTATAGTGAGGTAAGTTCTTTCGACTATGTGATTCACCAGAAGGAAGATTTGGCGAAACCGAAGGCATCTCCGGCTGCGGGAACGTATGCGGTTGCTCAATCCGTTGAGTTTTCAGCTTCTGAAGGTGCGACGATTTATTATACGACTGACGGGAAAAACCCAACTACCGCGTCTAAGAGATATTCACAGCCAATAAAAGTTTCTAAAAACTCGGTTATCAAAGCCATTGCTGTTAAGGATCAACACCAAAGTGAAATCACTGTAAATGAATATACGATTGATAAAAATCCTACACCATTTTTAAAAGCTGACGGAAAGAAAATGCGTGGAAATTATGGCTCAGGAGATGAAGTGGTCCTTCGTGGAACGAACGCTGGCGGCTGGCTCGTGATGGAGAGTTGGATGTCACCGACGAATTCTCCTGATCAGAAAACAACTATTAAAACATTAACAGAACGATTTGGCGAAAAGACTGCCTGGGAGCTCATCAATCTTTATCAAGACAACTATTGGAATGAGGACGATTTTGATAATATCAAGCAGGCTGGTATGAATGTCGTTCGTTTACCTTTTTCATATTTTGAAATGCTTAACGCTGAAGGCAGCTTAAAGTCGACAGCATTTGATCGAATGGATTGGTTTATTAAAGAAGCGGCAAAACGAGAATTGTATGTCATTTTAGACATGCATGGAGCACCTGGTTCGCAAAATGGAAAAGACCACTCAGGTGATACAGATCGTCCGGATAAGGGAAATCTATTTGGAAACAAAGAAAACATGAATAAAACCATCTTCCTTTGGGAAGAAATTGCTAAACGATATAAGGACGAAAAATGGTTGGCTGGCTATGATTTATTAAATGAGCCAGGCGGTGCAACTGGAATTGAGCAATTTGATTTTTATGATCAGCTGTATAAAGCAGTAAGAGAGAAAGATAAAAATCATATGATGTTCATTGAAGCGATTTGGGAGCCGTATCATCTGCCGAATCCTGACTTGTATGGTTGGGAAAATGTTGTCTATTCCTATCATTTTTATGGATGGGATAATATAGACAGTTTTCCTTCCCAAAAGCGATTCACGAATTCTAAAATTCCGATGGTCAATGAGATGACGAATTATAATGTTCCATTGCTTGTTGGAGAATTTACGTTGTTTAATAATCTGCAAAGCTGGGATTATGCGTTAAACGTATACGAACAACAAGGATGGAGTTTTACAACATGGTCATATAAGGTTACGGGAGAAGGAAGTAGCTGGGGGATGTATACTGGAAATCCTCCAAAAGTGAATATTCAAAATGATAGTGAAGAGGTAATAAGGAGTAAGTGGAGTCAAGTTGGAACAGATGCATCATTTAAACGAAATGATTATTTCGTAGATGTAATTCGTAATTATGCAAACCCTGATTTTAGAAAGAAAGATGAAAGAACATGGATTGAGAATTTTGAAGGGCTAGATAAGAGCACTACGTTTGAAACGGGAAACAGGGCCGCAGCTTCATTGGATTTTGAGAATAAAGCTAGTGGAGAAGCCTCACTTAAATTGGTTGTGAATAACGATGGAAATAAAGATGTCGCAAAGCAATATGTGAGTATAAAGACTTCAGTTAATTTAGCTGATGGGGCGAATAAATACCCTAAATATCTACTTTTAGATGTATTTAATGGAACTGGAAAAGAGAGCAATGTTACGGTGACGTTAATCGATAAGAATGGAAAGCAAGCTACTGCAAAGACTCATGCATCGACAAAAGCATTAGCAAGCGCATGGTCGAGAGTTCCGTTATTATTAAAATCAATTAGCGGTGATATTGATAAAACATCAATTGTTGAAATACGTTTAGCGATGGAAGATCCAGGGACGTATAACTTTGACAATATTTTTGTAGGACAGTCATTTTCAAATCATTTGCCGATGGAATTAGATCTTCATACAGTAAGGGATCTAGTTGAAAAAGCTGATATTCAACCTACAGGAATACGGAATGCGTTGCTCGTTCAATTAGATAATGCTGAGCGGGATTTTGAAAAGGCAAATTCTTTTATCCAGCAAGGTAAGGAAAAACAGGCTGAGCAAGCTAGAGAAAATGGTTACAAAACTCTTGAAAGTCTAAAAGATTTTGTATCCAAACATTCGGGCAAGCATATTCGTGAAGAAGATGCTGAAAAAATCATTTGGGCACTAGAAAATGGGTATTTTTATTAAGAAACTCGTGCTGCTACTTAAATCGTTTGAATACCAAAAATCATTATACTTTTAAATAGACAAAACTATAGGGTGTACATTTTTATTGCCACATGCCGCACAAGGTATGTGGCATGCTTGATGCTGGAGAACGTGGATAATCTTCCGCCCCATGCAAGGATTCTCATTCATTGTTCCGATGTCACAAATCAGAGTCATACATTGTTATATGTATGAAACGTTAAAAAGGAGCTGAGGAATGATGAACGACTTGACATGCATAATCATTGGAGGAGGCTATGTAGGTCTTGCCGCGCTTAAAGCAATAAAGGAAAAGACCAAAGGCATGGCGAATGGGCGGCGGATTCGGTTTGTTCTGATCGACAAGGAGCCCGGACATTTGCGCAAATTTAGGTTGTTTCGCCCGACCACGGTTGAGGAAGAAATTATGATTCCTTGGAAAGATTTAGTTTTAGATGGATTCGAATTTGTGCAAGGCACAGTTACAACCGTGGATAGTGGGGAAAAACTGCTTCGATATACAGATGCGCAAGGAAATGATGCTCAAATTCATTACGACCTTTTAGTCGTGGCGGTAGGCAGCAGCGTAAGGAGACCAGAGCCCTATCAAGGTGGTATCGCCTTAATCGACCCACAAGCGGCGGCGGATATCAGGAATCGCTGGCGTGCCAATCTGCGGAAGGCGGCTCACGAGACGAACCCTGAAGAACGAAAGCGGCTGACATCAATCGCGATTGTAGGAGCGGGAATCAGTGGCATTGAGACGTCCGCAGAACTAGCTCTCGCCATGAAGAAGGAAGCAACGGCACTCGGACTGAATTCATCCGATACCTCTGTCTATTTACTGAATTCACAGGAACGCCTGCTCCCGGAAGTGTCGGAGAAATTTAGACGGAAGCTGGTTCAGGAACTCAGTAAATGTGGAGTGACAGTGCTTAACAATCGCAAGGTGTTACGGGAGGAAGCAGGAGTAGTATTGTTTAGTAATGGCGACAGTCTGCCAGTCGGTATCTGTATATGGATGATTGGTCTGATACCGAATCCGGCCCTGCCCGCCATGGGCTTGCCGCTGACTTCTGATGGTCGAGTACTGGTAGATGGATCTTATCGCGTCAAAGGAGCGCCGAGTGTATACAGCATTGGCGACTGTGCGAGAATTGTGGATCCGAAAACCGGCGAGGAAGACCAGATGACGTGCTTTGAAGGTTCGTTTCAGGCGCTTCGACTTGCGAAAATCGTGATGGCCGACCTGGAGGGCCGTCCAGCGCCAATTCACCAATCGTCCAAACCGAATATGGATAATGCCTTCAATATCGGTCTGGGTCAAGAAGGGGTATTTTGGATACGAAAATGGGGACTTGACATGGTTATGACAGGAAAGCTTCCGGGTAAAATCAAGAAGTTCGTAGAGGACAAAACTAGTATGCTTCGATAAAAACGAAGAGAGTAAGATGCAATAGTTCTAACAGCCCGGAAAAGGAGATATAGCGATGGAAGAACTATATGATCAATATAAAGCGCTACTTTTTACGCTGGCTTATCAGTTGACGGGCTCCGTTGCAGACGCGGAAGATGTTGTACAGGACGTATTTTTTAAGGCGTACGAAGTACATGTCGAACGTCTGGAGGAGCCAAAGGCATATTTGTGCAAAATGGTAACCAATCGCTGCCTCAATCTGCAGAAGTCGGCACGAAAAAGGAGGGAAATATACGTCGGTCCATGGCTCCCCGAACCGATTCGGACGCCGCAGGAGGATACGATCGAGACGACGGTCGTCCACCGCGATTTGTTGTCTTACGCTATGCTCGTACTGTTGGAGAGGCTGACGCCTACAGAGCGGGCAGTTTTCGTCCTACGTGAGGCGCTAGGCTTCGATTATACTGAAATAGCCGAACTGCTCGACAAGCGAGAGGCGAATTGCCGCAAGCTGATGAGTCGTGCAAAAAGCAAGATAGGACTATCAGAGGAGGAGACGGTCGAGACTGAAACGGTCGAATTGGAATGGGTTAGCCGGTTCCTTACATCCCTTGAGCAAGGTAACTTAGATCTTATGCTGTCTCTGCTGACTGAAGACGTCATGCTTGTCTCTGATGGAGGCGGAAAAGTAAAAGCGCTTAAGCGTTCGATACAAACTCGCGATCACGTGGCACGAGTCCTCCTCATTGGAATTGGAAACATCGCGGCCCATTATCAGGAAAATCTTCAGATCGATGTTACCCCTCTTAACGGTGAGACTGGTATAGTACTCCGTTCTGGTGATGAACCAATAGCTGCTCTATTTGTACAACTCCGAGGCGGAAAGTTTGCCAGAATCTACATCGTACAAAATCCGGATAAGCTTACTAGGGTCTAGGAAGTCGACTGCGTGCCTTGGACGTGGAATAATATTTCAAACTATGAATCAATATGGACGATTTAGAAAAGTTTAACCAACGTGTACTGGAACGAAGCCTAATATTTCAGCATTGCGATAACAAGTAAGATTTTTAAGGGAAGTCTTTTTAATGAGTAATTTTAATGAAGTGAGCTTGGGACTCCAAGCTCTTTTATTTGTGAATTGATATGAGAATTTTTGTGAGAATCTTGCGATGTACTCTGTTTATTGTTGTAATTTACAATTTTGCACTTCAAAAGTTAACCCGATAATTGCCATAACGAAGGTTATTTTTCGATAATGTACCTATTCTTTCCTGCCCATCGTTCTATTGCAGTTTTAGAAGATGAGCTGGGCGTATCTTTGTTTGAAAGAAACGGTCGTAACATTTTCTTAAACCAATATGGGAGAATATTTCTGGAACGTGCGACAGCAGCATTGAATGAAATTGAGAAAGGGAAACAAGAAATCACGAGTATGATTAATCCATCTTCGGGTGTCATCTCATTGGGTTTCTTACACATGCTTGGAGTCGATCTTATCCCTTCTTTATTGAGTTCATTTCGGAAACAATATCCAGACATACAATTTGAATTACAACAGTGCACGAATCATGAACTAATGGCTCATATCTTAAATGGGGATCACGATTTTGGCATTACCACTCCGGAGCTTGTGACCAACTCTTGTTTATGGCACTTATTGTTGAAAGCAGATCTTTTCCTTGCAGTTCCTAATAATCATAAATGGGCTGAAAAATCGTCTATAAGCCTAGATGAAATTCATAATGAATCTTATATTGGATTAAAACAATCTTGTGGAATTGGCTTCACGGTTAACAAATTATTCGAAGACAAACAAATTAAACCTGATATCGTGCTCCAAGCTGATGAATTAGATACGGTAGCTGGATTAGTGTCTGCTGGATTTGGAGTCGCTTTATTGCCAAAAACTCGAGCTCTTCTAAATCACCCATTAGTATGGTTAAAAGTAACCGAACCAGCTTGTGAAGTATCTATTGGATTAGTTTGGAAGGAGGAGAGACCGTTAACACCCGTTGCAAAATCATTTCTCGAATTTATTCGCAACCAGTACCCATTAATCGATAACAATTAAGCATTATATTCATGCAAATTATCAATTGGAATATTAATACGAGTGATGATATCCTTGGCATTAATTGGAACACTCGTTTTTTTTTGTGCAAATAAAACATAAGCTTACGTTAGGATCAGTAATAATTTCTAGTAACCACTTAAAACTTTTTGACTGGAAATGGGGAGGCTTAGAAAGATGGGAAATAGTGATGCTAAAAAACATGTCCATACATTAGTGATTGGTTCGGGTCCTGGAGGATATACAGTAGCGGCTGAAGTAGCTAAAACAGGAAAAAGTGTAGCTATTGTGGAACGTGATCAAATCGGTGGTGTGTGCACGAATACCGGATGCATACCATCAAAAGCACTGATTGCCGAATCCCATAAATATGAGCAAGCATTTAATTACAGCAAACAGTATATGGAAAGTAGTTTGTTCATTTTACCAAATTTCAAAGAGGTTCAAAAAGTAAAGGAAACTGTTGTGGAAAAACAATCCACTGGAGTTAAAACTTTGTTATCAATGTCGGGTGTTGAAATAATAAGAGGTGAAGCAAGGTTCAATACAGATACAGAAGTAAGTATTCATCAAGCTAATAGTGTTACAACAATCAAGTTTGACAATTGTGTAATAGCAACGGGATCACGATCAATCAGTCTAAAAAATATGCCTTTCACTCGCCGAATTCTTTCATCAAAAGAAGCATTATCATTGGAGGAAATTCCAGAAAGGCTAGTGGTTGTTGGCGGCGGATATATCGGTATCGAATTGGGACAAATGTATGCCAAAATGGGTAGTCAAGTGACTATATTGGAGGCAGGGAGGAGCATACTTCCAGAGTTTGATTCTGATTTAATAAAACCTGTTGAGAAAAAGCTACTTGAAAAAAAGGTAGATATACAAACCAATGCATTTGTACAAGAAATAGTAGAAAAGCAAAATCAAATAGAAGTTTACTATAAGGTTGATGGAGAGGAGAAACGTATTTTCGCTGACTTTGCGTTAATTACAATTGGACGAAGACCAAATACGGACGGATCAATTGGCCTGGATAAAATCGGCATTTCATTGACTGACAGAGGGCATGTCCAAGTTGATTCACAATATAAAACATCATTACCGCATATATTTGCGATTGGAGATATTGTTGAAGGCCCTGCCCTTGCGCATAAAGCAACTTATGAAGCCAACATCGTCGCGGGTGTAATAAATGGTAAGAACAGTATAGCGGATTATCAAGCAATACCACTTGTTGTATTCTCTGATCCTGAGATTGCAAGTGTCGGAGAAAATGAAGCAATCCTAAAATCTAAAGGGATAGAAATTGTTACGGGAAAATCAAGATTTATGATTAACGGTCGTGCATCGGCTCTGCAGGCAACAGAGGGATTTGTTAAATTGGTCGCTGGAAAAAAATCGGGTACATTGTTAGCTGCATCCATTGTGTGTGTGGAAGCATCAAGTTTAATCTCTGAGTTGGCACTTGCTGTAGAAATGGGTGCTACTGTTGAAGATATTATTCTAACTATTCATCCACATCCTACATTAAGTGAGGTAGTTGTTGAGGCTGCCAAAATGACATTTGCAAGGATTGAAAAAGCTTAACTATAAACAAACACTCCGAAGTAAAAAGGAGTGTTTATTTTTTTGATTTTTAAAGAAAGTATAAACTTTATAGGTTTCTATTTAATAAATCAAGGTTGTAATGTCTAGCTACAGCGCCTATCGACTAGCAAACTTCTTGTCCTTTTCCCTACGATAAGTCAACATCGATTCGTCCTATCGGACTCCTCGTGTTTCCTTTATCTCAGTCAAAGGCTCTGAAGTTTGTACGTCGATGAGCAAGGCGCTTCCGCTTTTCTTATAAACTAGCCTAAATTTCCTTTTTTTAGAGTCAAAACGGTTTTTCCCACGTCTAATTATTTGAAAGTGGCATTTTTAATAAAGATTCGTATATTAATAATTTCGATGTCATCTTTTCATGAATATTTTGTGAGGAGGGTACAATATTTGATTTTGAGAAAATTATCCATTTTTCTTGCTGCATTGTTGCTAACTTTAACACCATTAGGAAACGAAACATTCCATTTAAGTGGTTCCAGTGTAGTTTTTGCCGCAAACGAGAACTATCAAACGACGGCCAATCTAAATTTGCGAGCCGGTGCAGGTACAACGTACAAAGTATTAACGGTCATCCCGAAAGGAAAGCAAGTGACGCTTATCTCCAAAAACGGAACGTGGTACAAAGTCAGCTATTCAGGTAAAACAGGATATGTCAGTTCAACGTATTTAAAACAAATCACACCAACTTCAACACCAAAACCACAAACAGTTAAATACTCCACGACCGCAAACTTAAACTTACGAGCAGGTGCAGGCACAACGTACAAAGTAGTAACAGTAATCCCAAAAGGAAAGCAAGTGACTTTTATTTCGAAACATGGGGCCTGGTATAAAGTCAATTATTCAGGCAAAACAGGATATGTCAGTTCCGCTTATCTAAAACAAATCACAACTACTACAACACCGAAAACAAATCCTCAATCAGTCCTATACACAACCACAGACAATTTAAATTTACGAACAGGTGCAGGAACAAATTATAAAGTGATAATAGTGATTCCAAAAGGAAATCAAGTTTCATTTATTTCAAAACAAGGAGTTTGGTATAAAGTAAATTACGCCGGAAAGACAGGGTACGTAAGCTCGCAATATTTAAAGCTACTTACGAGCGATAATCCCAAATTAACTGTTAAAAACGGGATCACGTACGTCGATGGAGCAATTGTTGTCAATAAACGATATTCTCTTCCATCAACGTATAATCCGGGTGAAAGTAAGGAGGCGCGAGCTGCATTCAATAAAATGCTTGCCGATGCCAAAAAGAAAAATATCAGTTTCCAAGTAATCAGTGGATTCCGATCATACGAATATCAGAAAAACTTATATAGTCGTTATGTGAAGACATATGGGGAAGCAGAAGCCTCAAGATTCAGTGCGAAAGCCGGACATAGTGAACATCAAACAGGGTTGACGTTTGATATTGGAGGACCGAATCAAGCTCATTGGTTAAAAGAATCCTTTGATGAAACAGCAGAAGGAAAATGGTTAGCAGCAAACGCTTACCGATTCGGATTCATCTTACGCTATCCAAATGGAAAAGAATCTATAACAGGTTACATGTATGAACCGTGGCATTTCCGCTATGTTGGGGTAGAACGCGCCACAAAAATATACAATAGTGGAAAAACAATGGAGGAATACTACGGTTTTCTAGGGAAATAGATTCATATAGAAAAATGTGTGGGTGACTGTCACCCGAACAATTTTATAGAGAGGCTGGTATAAGTGAAAGTAAGCCAAAAAATCTATATTTATTCGGGATGTATCTGGTGTGTTCTTTTTGGATTCATGAGTTTTTATTGGGCGCTTGGCGGAATGATTGGCGTCAAAACGTTAGGAGGCACTATTCTTAAACATGCGATGGAAAGGGATTCTTCCTTTATTCTTATTGTTTGGATTACAGGATTTCTAAAGCTAGGTGGAGGTCTTTTTTTGCTTTTACTTTTAAAGAGTTGGCCGCAAAAAGTACATCGCATCATATATTTTATAGCTTTAATTGGGGGCCTTTTTTTATTTCTGTATGGTCTAGCTAACTTTATAACTCTCTTGCTTGCTTTTATCGGACAATTATCAATGGAAATTGAAGGCTATGCGCTTAAGTGGAGATTGTTTTTTTGGGAACCATTTTGGATGTTAGGCGGAGTTTTGTTTATCTTATCTAGTTCTAAATTTAAACAAGGAATTTCGAATGACTACGGATAAAAATGGTGCTAGGAGCTGATAAAGTGAAGATTAATACTTTTCGGGTTTCAGAAATACTGCTTGGTTTGATTTTTTTAAGTGCTGGGCTGAATGGGTATATCGTTTTGTTCGGATTCAATCCTCTGTTTCCAACTAGTCCAAAGGCAATGGAGTTTCTGGGAACAGGTTATTTACTCGCTTTGGAAAAAACACCAGAAATTGTTTGTGGGCTCCTTCTAATAACTCGTCGTTTGGTACCATTAGCATTAACGATTTTAGCACCAATCATCATTAATATTCTTGCGTTTCATATTTTTGTAGATTACGCATTTCTACCGTTAGCGTTACTGATTTCTTTACTTGAGGTAATGTTAATATGGAAATACAGAAAGAATTTTATGTGCTTAATTAATTAGTGCCTTGCACCCACCTTCCATACTAGGCACTAAGGAATATTTACTTTTTCAAATTTACCAGCTACCATAAGGGTCGACAATAAAAACTGCATAAAGGTTTGTTGCACTAGGGGAGCCGCAAAGGCTGAGAAGAACGAGGAGGAGCGTTCTAATCCCTCATTACCCGATCTGGATAATGCCAGCGTGGGGAAGTGTGGCTTTATGACGGTATTCTTTTTGTAATTCCGTACATTGCTGCATCTTCCATTAAGGTGCAGTTTTTTTATTGTAAAGGCTCTTTTCCCAAACAATGTTGCATTTAGATGTAAATCTCAATAATGAGAAATAAATTTTTTATCCTTGGAACTGATATTAAATTGGGAAAAGAGCTACTGGCTTAATAAGAACCGTTAAACTTCCTTATTAGGCGTAAAAGCCGGCTCTTGGGCTTTTACAAAAACAACAAACTTTAAGAAAATAGCCATTGTAAAAAAAACAAAACAGGAGGAATGCGTGTTGTCTCAATCTATTTGTGGTAAAAGTGGTATTGTTGGTCTCAGGTTCTCACTCTATCCAATGAGTGATCAGTTTGTTGATGTAATCAAGGGTGCTTTAAACGAGGCAGATACAGCAAAAGTTTGGTTGAAAACGGATGATATTAGTACGTGTATTCGTGGGAAGGCTGCACATGTATTCGATGTCGCAAAGGCGGTCTTCCTCCATGCGGCGAAAACGGGGTTGCATGTAGTGTTGAACGGGACTTTTTCAATTGGCTGTCCTGGAGATTCAGAAGGGGATTCGTATATGAATGTAGATGATGTGCTAAGCAACGAAGCGGTTTTGTCTGAGTTAAAAATTGATGCGCCGACACAGTTTGCACTGTATCCGATGAATGATTCAAGCTATATGGATTTGATTGCAGATGTGGTAGAGATTGCGAAGAATAAAGGAACGTTTTCGGGAGGTATTCACTACGCCAGCAGGCTTGATGGAGATACTCACGAGGTGTTTGCAACATTGGAAGATTCATTTATGGTCACCCAAGAAAAAGTAAGCCACGTTACGATGACGGTCAATATCGCCGCTAATAGTCCATCAAGAAAGAACGTATAAGGTCAGTCAGATAAGGAGAAACGGAATGCCGCGTGAAATTGAAGTCATCTCAATGTGGGCATTTGTCTTTGCTATTATCTATTTATTGTACTTCTAGGTGGGAAATATCATGGTTGGCTTGATGGGACCGCTTGGGTATGAGCCGATTTCAAAGGACTTATTGTTTCCATCATCTCAGCCTATATAATCAACAAACCAGGCGCTGCATTTCTTTTGAAAACCATTGCTGCTTTTGGTGAGGTTTAATAGGAAATGTCAATGGACAGTCTGGAATGGTTCAAGGATTGGGTGAGGAATTCATATAGAAATTAATGAGGAAACGTGACTGGTGGCATACTCTAAACCAATAAGTGGTATAGGTGTTATAATATGTTTAATCACTTGAAAATGAGGTATTCTTTTTGAAAAAATACGTAACGATTGTAGGTTTAATGATTGTTATCTTAGCTATTCCTTTATTTATATGGTTATGGATTCCGGGTACGTCTTACCAGGTAATGATCATGGATAAATCCGAACCAACGGAAAAACTCCCGCAGCATTCGGGAATCGTTTGGTTATTGAATCATTATAAGTTAAAAAAGGAAAATGGAGATTCATATCAATCGGACTTAGATTATTATGGAGCCATGCGAGATAAAAAAGGTGATAATGTTGAACTACGACACTTTCCATCAGATTTAAAGAATGCCAAACTAGTCTATCTGGCAGATGCGTCAGGTTTTACAACGTCTGATCAGCGGTTAGATGGAGGTATTAGCAACGAGGAATGGAACTCAATAACGGAACATATGCAAACCAATGAAAGTACCTTAATTACGGAATATAATGTGATATCTTCACCTAAAGAAGCGGCAGTGCAAAAAGAAATAACCGATCTTTATCGAATCCAATGGAGTGGGTGGACAGGTCGTTATTTTGAGGATCTCACAAAGGAAAATAGCGATATCCCTAAACCTATTATCCAAACCTATGAAAATAATATAGGGGAATGGAACTTTGATGGTGAAGGTTATATTTTGGTTAATGAAAGTGAAGATAACGTTGTTGTGTTAGATAAAAAACACGGTGAAATTGGTGATGGAAAACTCCAGCTTTCCTTTTCTAGTTTAGGAGAGTCTAATTTTGATATGAAAGCTAGTCCTTCTTTTTATGGTTGGTTTGAAATCGTTGAAACCCACAATGAGGAGAATGTGCTTGCCTCATTTTCATGGAACTTAACAGAAAAAGGGAAAGAAACGGTAAATAAATATCATATCCCAATATCATTTCCTGCCATTATTCATAAACAGGTAAAGGATTCAGATGCCTTTTACTTTGCAGGTGATTTTAGCTATTTACAAGATGCTCCTGCCACTTATTCTTATGCAGGCTTGGCAAAGATAAAATCTTTGTTTACTCTTGAAACGTTTTTTCCAGAAAGCAGTTTTTTTTGGAAGACATATGTCCCTATGATGAACAAAATAATGAAAGAAGGCGTCAGTATTCATAAAGAAGAGCGTCCATTGGCTTATGTAAAAAAGGACAATGTTTCTTATCGAAGTCGAATTCATAACGATGCTTTTGAAGTGTATGTTGAGGATAAATGGGAGCCTTTAATAATAAAAGGTGTCAATCTTGGCATGGGGAAGCCAGGTTATTTTCCTGGAGAGGCTGCTATTACTGAAGAGGAATATTATCGATGGTTTGAAGAAATAGGAGAAATGAACGCAAATACTATAAGGGTGTACACTCTTCATCCACCTGATTTCTATCGAGCTTTAAAACGCTATAATGAATCCCATGAAAACCCATTATATGTGTTACATGGTGTCTGGATTGATGAGGGACCTCTCGAGGAAACATTGGATGCGTATACCCCCGAGATTGTAGAAGAATTTCAAGCAGAATATAAAAAAATCGTTGATGTCATTCATGGCAACAAGGTGGTTGCTCAAAAACCTGGTCATGCTTACGGAAAATATCAAGCAGATATCTCACCATATGTGATTGGATGGATCATTGGGATTGAATGGTATCCGTACATGGTTGACAAGATGACAGCCAAATATAAAACTCAACCAGATTTCAATGGCTCTTACGTATATACTAAAGATGGAAATGGTATGGAGCAATGGCTTGCATGGCAGCTTGATGAATTATCAAAATATGAGATGGAGCACTACAAGACAATGCGACCAATTAGCTTTACGAACTGGGTATCAACCGATTTATTAAATCATCCAGCTGAGCCGTCAATTATGGAAGATAAGGCAACCGTGAATCCAAATCATTTAAAAACAAAAAGTATCGTTAATGAGGTGGGAATGTTTGCTTCCTATCATGTATACCCATATTACCCTGATTTTCTTAATTTAGAGGAAAAATACACTTCCTATATTGATCACCGTGGGCAAAAAAACAACTATGCTGGCTATCTACATGATTTAAAAAAAGCTCATGATATGCCTATCCTGATTGCTGAATTCGGCCTTCCTGCTTCCCGTGGACTCACCCATGTGAATCCTTTTGGTTGGAATCAAGGCTTTCTTACAGAAAAGGAGCAAGGTGAGTATCTTGTCCATCTTTATGAAGATATTATGGAAGAGGGAATGCTGGGCGGATTGATTTTTACCTGGCAGGATGAATGGTTTAAAAAAACGTGGAATACGATGAATTATGATAATCCAGACCGTAGACCGTATTGGTCGAATGCACAAACAAATGAGCAGCAATTCGGACTGTTAAGCTTCGACCAATTAAAAGTAAAAATCGATGGTGATGTTTCGGATTGGGACGGAATGAAGCCTGTCTATTCAAATAAAGACCAGCAATTACAGCAAGTTTTTATGAATCATGATGAAAAATATGTATATATCCGAATGGATATAGAAAAGTTTGATGATTCATCAATCGTACTATTATTTGATGTGGACAATGAGCAAGGGAATAGGAAGATTTCATCTATCCCACAAATTAATCTATCATTCGGGGCGGACTTCCTTCTAAAAATGGAAGGGAAAGAAAAAGGGGAGCTTCTCGTAAACAGTTATTACGACGCCTTTTTATATCAGTACGGCATCGATTTAAAGATGCTTGATCCTTTGCCTAAACAACCAATCGATAATAGCGGTGTATTCAATCCAATTCGTTACGCACTAAACAAAAAGATGGTTAGACCTGACACGAAAGAAGTTCTACCATTCAAATCATATGAAACTGGTAAATTGCGTCATGGAAATGGAAATCCAGATTCTAAGGAATATGATTCATTGGCAGATTATTATATCAATGAGGAGAAGGGGATTATCGAGATTCGCATCCCATGGCTGTTATTAAATGTAAAGGATCCAAGTCAACGAGAGGTGATGGGAGACCTCTATAAAATAGGAATGGAAGGATCGAAGGAGACAGATGGTATTTCAATTTCTGCCCTCCTATTGGACCAGAATAACCAATTGAAAGAATCATTTCCACAAATTGATCCTAGTACGAAAACCATTTCTGATCCTTATAAGTATGAATGGGAGAAATGGGACATGCCCGTTTCACAGGAAAGATTAAAACAATCATACGACATCGTTAAAAAATTCTTTTCTCCAATCAATTAAACAAACAACCACAAGTCGATTCTGACTTGTGGTTGTTTGTTATCCTACTCACTATCCAATTTTGGAAAAAGAACTTCCCCTTTACCTCCAGAGATGCTGGCATTAACAATGGCATCAATGGCTTCAGATAGCTGGCCAGGAGGATACGGTTTTGTTAAATATTTTTCTATTTTATATAGTTTCATATTTTTTTCATCTATATCAAGAGCAGAGGAAATGATAATAGGTATATTTTTGGTTTTATCTGTACTCTTTAATTTCCTGATGAGATCCCAGCCATTCATGTCATCCCCTAACATTAAATCAATGACAAAGCCAACAAGCGGCAATTTTAGAGCTTCTTGATAGGCCATTTTTGGATTATAATGATGGATAACATTAAATCCTTTCCTTTTTAATTCATCTGATAAAAGGAGGGCAATACTCGAATCATCTTCAACCATAATAACATTCAGACCAGTATAATTCGGTTCGAATTCATCCTTTTGTTCAGTTTGGCGCTCGACTACTGGTAATGTGATAAATACGGTGGTACCTTTCCTTTCTTTGGACTCAATCCAGATTTTTCCTCCGTGCTGTTCGATAATTTCCTTGGAAATAGCAAGTCCCAAACCCGTACCGCCTATTTTTCTTCGTTCACTATTATCGATGCGTTTAAACTTCTGAAACAGTGTATGAATATCTTTTTCAGAAATACCTAATCCTTCATCTCTAACGGATATGACAAGATTGTTATGATTGTTTCTTAACGTAACTTCTACAGTTCCTCCATCTGGAGAAAACTTAATAGCGTTGCTTACTAAATTAGTTAATACTTGAACTAAACGCTCTTTATCACAAAGTATAAAATCATTCACTGATTCATCAACAAGATAGATGGAATGTTTTTTCTCATGGATAAACTGACTAATCACATCGAGAGTGATCTCACCCATTCGGCAATTCGCCATTTCGTATTGTTGTTTACCAGATTCCATACGTTGAATATCGAGAAAATTATTAATTAAATTTGTCAGACGCTGAGCTTCTTTTTGAATCGTAGAAAGATATTTGTGCTGACGCTCAGGGGTGATTTTTTTGTTGAGCAATAATTCTGTAAATCCAAGTACACTTGATAAAGGAGTACGGAGTTCATGGCTGACAGTGCTCACCAATTCTGATTTCATCTGATCTACTTCATGCTCTTTTGTAATATCACGGTGTACGAAAATAGTTCCGACTCTTTCATTATTCCTACACACTGGAGATGCATAGACATTTAGGAATGTTTCCTTCCCTTGATTAATGGAATAACATACATTCATTACTTCTGTTGTTTTTTCTGACATGGCTTCATTAAAAAATTCCTCTAGTTCCTCTTTGTTATCAGCGATATCAATGAAAGTTTCCATCCACTCGTGAACGGGAATTTCCTTGTTATGCGACCAATTCGTCTGAAGTATATCGATTAATTTTTCATTAAATTGAATCATCGTTCCATTCATGTCAACGAACTGTATTCCTTCATTTACATGGTTTACAATATCCTGATTTAGCTTACGGGAACTTTCTATCTGCTTAAATACTAATATTCGTCCGATTGAGAGAGAGACCCGCTGAAGAATACCAATTAATTCTTCAATTTCGTCTTCGTGAATAGGTATCCCTAATCTTGTCGCACAAAAAACAGCTAGTAATTCATCATTTGAATCAAATACTCCACTATACAAGTCGTAGGCATAAAAAGGTTGTTCAGCAATTCCCATTTCTTCATTTGTTATAGTGCGTGTAATTACATATGCTCTTTCTTGTTTTAATCGTGCTTTATTTATAACAGCATTTTTGTGTACAATACGTTTTACTGTTTCTTCCGACAACCCATGCGATGCATAGATTTTTTCATCGGTAGTCCAAAAAATGCTCGCATCAAAAGGATATAAATCCTGTAAATACTGCTGGATAGAGTTAATAAGTTTTTGTTGGTCTAATGTAAAAGTTAAATCATGGTTTAGCTTATTTAAGCGTTCAAGACGATTTGTTGTTTTCTCTTGTAGAGTTAAGGACGTTTGTAATTTTTGTTGATGTTCTTCAAGCTCAAGCTGCTGGGCATGCAGTTCTTCGTTTTGTGTCATCAGCTCTTCTTCTTTGGATTGTAAAGTTATTGCCATTTCCGAGAAGGAATTCATTAACTTACCAATTTCATTTTTGGGGTTTACTTTGGATGTAAAAGAAATTGGTTTACCTAAAGTTAATTGTTGTGAAGCTGCATCCAATTCTTCAATAGGTTTAATAATTCGATTTAAGATAATCCACATGGCAATAGACAATGCGATAAATCCTAGACTAAACAAAAAGGCTGCTGTAAGAGTATAGCTATTTGATTTTTTCATTATTTCTTCATTAGCATTTTTTACTTTGCTAATATTCTCATCTTTATACGTTTTAATTCTCAACAAAAATTCATTTATTAAATCACCGGCTTCACCTTGTGATGATTTTTGCAGAGCATTGTAATCATTGGCATTTGCAAGCTCTATTCCTCTTGGTAGTATTTCAAAACGAAATTTTTGATAAAAAGTTTCTAATTCCAAGGCTAAATTGCGTTCCTCTTGATCTACTGCCATTTTGGACAATTGATTAATCTGTTCCTCTAAACTATCTAAATGGTCATTTAACAAAACAAGTTCATAATCATTTTTGAAAGCAAAATAACCACGAGCTCGAAGGAGAACCTCATATAAAGAATCACCTAATTCATCCGCAACCGTCGTTTTTTTTTCAAGGTACTCTTGATCATCCATTAATTTATCTTGAAGATTATCAATATACAAACCTAAAAGAATGGATAAAAAAATCATGATTCCAGAAATGATGAGGATTAGTCTTAATGAATCTTTGCGAATGCCTTGATTGTGTCTATTCATTGAAGGATCTCCTCGACAACCGACATTAAATCTAGAGGACTAAAAGGCTTTGCCATAAAAAAATCTGTTCCAGCCTTCAGCATTTCCTGTTTGTCTTTTTCTTGTGTTTTTGCCGTCAGCATTAAAACTTTCATTTTCTCCCTGACTGCAGAGGGGATATGAGTCAGAACTTCTATGCCTGTCATAGAGGGCATCATATAATCTAAAATCATTAGATCATAGTTCTCTTTTTGTAGTTGTTCTAGAGCCGCCAAACCATCTGGGGCTTCGTGAATGATAAAATCCAAATCTTCCAATGTATCGACAATTAACATTCTTAAAATCTCTTCATCATCCACTACAAGTATTTTTTTCATAATGAGACACACCTCTCAGTTGATTAATCGGTTGAAATTCCTTTTCGCTCCATTTCGCCCCATGTCTTTTTCTTTTTAAATGCAGAGAACATTCCTTCTATTTTTGCACCTAGTAAAAGGGGACGATACCAGAAGCTTTCTGTAAGTGCCCAAACATATAATTTCAATAAATGGGAGATTTTTGGATATTTATGAAAAGTCCATTCTTCCAAAAGAACAGACAAGACTGAAATAAGAGATCCATAGATAATGGTAACCCCAAACATAAACAGGGCAATTTTCGTATCAATAAAAGAAAAAAGCAAACCGAAAATAATGATCAAATAGCCAAGAGCTTCTATTAATCCACTACATAATTCAACAATAAGAAAGTAGGGTAAAGAAATCATTCCAATTCCTTTATATTTAGGGTTAAAGATCATTTTTCTATGAATGAACAATGTCTCGGCTAAACCTCTTTGCCAGCGTAGACGTTGGCGATGAAGGACGCTAAATGTGGACGGAGCTTCTGTCCAGCAAACTGGATCAGGTATATACTCAATACGTTCCTTCGACTTTTCTTCCTGTAACAGCCGATGAATTCTGACGACAAGCTCCATATCTTCACCGAGAGTACGAGTATTATATCCGCCAGCTCTTATCACGCGGTCTTTATTAAAAATGCCAAAAGCACCGGATATGATGAGGAGAATATTAAGGCGGCTTAATCCAATGCGGCCAATTAAGAAACCACGGAAATATTCGATAATTTGCATGATGACAATAGGTTGTTTGGGTAGGTTAATTTCTTCAACTTTACTTTTTGATATTTTGCAACCATTGGCGATGCGAATACTTCCACCCGCTACAATGACCGACCCATTTGACTCTACTATGGGCTTCATCGTTTTTATTAATGAGTCAGATTCTAGTATGGAATCCCCATCAATCGCACAAAAATATGGATATTTAGAAACATTTATCCCTGCATTTAATGCATCCGCTTTTCCGCCATTTCGTTTTCTAACAAGTATAACATCATCAAAAATAGTGGATTGATAGACAGCCAGAATTTCCTTTGTTTCAAGATGTGTTCGAATCGCAGGATAAATCCTTTTCATTTGAAAGGTGTCAATCATGGCTTCTGCTGTTCGATCAGAAGAACCGTCATCAACAACGATGACTTCAAAATCGGGATAGTTCAACGATAATAATGAACGTACTGTACTTGTTACTCCCAGTTCTTCATTATAAGCAGGTACAATGATGGAAACTGGATAGGTTCTTTGTTTGTCTTTAAGCTCATTCGTATAAAGATCCTTATTTAAATCTTTCTCTTTTTCTACTTTTTTGATTGCAATGAGAAACAATAATATATAACTAAATCCCACGGACATCATATAAATCGTTACTAATATAGTCAAAAAATAAATTACTTTTTCCATTAGTCTATTTGGTTCCTCCCATCCAGTGTTGACATCCATTGCTTAGCCATATCCCTTGCATAACGATCTGGATGTTGTTCGGCAATAAACTGAAGTAACAGTTCCCCGTCTTGCAACAGACTAATAGCTTGACCGGCGTAATAACGCACCCACCAAACTTGATCACCTATTAATTGATTTAACATAGGCTTAAAACGATTGAGTTTACATTTTGCACATATTTTCACCGCCAGCATACGCTCCTGCCATATTGGTGAAGAAAGAAAAGGAGCAATTTCACTCGGATCTACCAATTGGTGCATCTCTTCAAAGGCCTGCAATACTCTTAATCTCGTTTCTCCATCTTTGCTTAATAAATGCTGGCGCACAAATGGGAATGCGTTTTGGTAATGATGGCTACTTATTACCTGTATGAGAGCACGGAGGATACGTTCATCATGTGAATTTGAAATTATTTTAATGATTGAATCGATATGCATTACTTCATAACGAATCAAAATATCAAATAATACTCTTTCAGGGATTCCGTCTTTTTTCACTAAAAAATCGATTAATCCTAATTCCTGCAGTGAAGCAACAGTCTTCATCGTTTGAATTATTTCTTCGTCCATCTTGTTCGTGTTGTTTATTTTTTCTAATAGCGGGTGGATAAATGCTTCTAGTTTAAAAATCTCAATTAACGATAAAGTGTTCATTCTTGTAGACCATTTTCGACTTCGCAATGCTCTTCTATATTTTTCGGTAAATAATAAGGCTGCCAAATGCTTGATACGAATAATGTCGTCATTTCTATTAACATTTCGTAAATAACTGATAAGGATTTTCTCAATGATGGCTAAATCATCATTCCGCTTCACCATTTCTTCGATATCATGCTCTGAACTTGCCATTACATATTCAAGATAAATAGGCATGAGAGTTTCATATTTTTTATTTGCATACAGCTGATACCTATTATTCTTGTACTTTCTAATTATTAAGTAACAGATGATGAGCAGTTGAGCAGCTGCAATAATCAACATGATATAGAAGAGAACCGTTGTATTCATTTACAACAGCATCCTTTGAACGAGGCGCCCTAATCTTGCGACAACCTCTGGAATATTAAAAGGCTTCAGCATATAATCGTCTGCTCCTTTTTCTAGTGCTTGTATAATGTTTTTCTCACCTGACCGTGCCGATAACATGGAAATAACAATGTTTTGGTCAGGATAATCATTTCTAATTTTAGTTAATATTTCAATCCCATCCATTTTCGGCATAATTCCATCCAATAAAATAATATATTTGTCATTTTCGTCATACCAGTGTGAGTTTAAAAATTGTGTTCCATCTTCAAAAGAGTGAACAATCACAGCTATATTACGGTCGAATACGACAGAGGTAAGGCTCTTTTCTAGAATCGTTCTCACCATATAATCATCGTCTACTATAATAAAGTGTAATTTTTTGATTATCGAAGATTTATAATGCTGAGAATAAATGGTGGCTTTATTACGACCATTTGCTTTACTTTCCCTTAAGGCTTTATTCGCTTCGTCCAAAATGTCGTCTTTTTCACTGTTTTTTTCATTTGCATCAACAATGCCTGAAGAGAAAGTAGCAGAAAATGTATCGTTCCCGTATTCAAACTTCTTTTCGTTAAAGGTCGTCGAAATACGATTAATCAATAACATTGCTTTTTCTGCATTCGTATCAGGCATGTAAAGTAAAAATTGATCTCCGGCAATTCGAAATAGTAAGTCTGATTCTCGCTTTGACTGGATTATCGTAGTAGCTAATGTTTTTAATATTTCATCACCAAATAGATGACCATACTGTTGATTAATTTGTTTAAATTGATCAACATCAAGGATACAAATGGAGAAGATACGTTGGTTTCGAATGAATGATTTCAAAGCTTGTTCCAAAGTGCCCATCAAATGGTTTCGATTATAAACACCTGTCAATTCATCAATAATGACAGCTTGTTGTATTTCCTGCTGTGTATTCATTCGATTGAGAATAAATGGGATGAATAACTCATTATGAATGGGCTTTGAAATAAAATCAGTCGCTCCGATAGAATAGGCCATGATTCGGTTTTCAAGAGTATTTTCTTTACTTACGATGACAATTGGCGTAAAAGATTTTCTAGCTACAGAAACCATTTTTTTTAAGATGGAAGTTTCATGAGTTTGCTGGATATTGAAATCCAGCATGACAAAGTTTGGCATTAAAGTATAAAATAGCTCAAGCCCTCTATCAATATTCAAGGCGATCATCACGTGAAATCCTTGAGTTTCGATCTCGTCCTTAATCAATGTAATAAAGTCCACATCTTCATCAATAAGCAAAATGGTTTTATCTATCATTTTATCATCGGTTTTCTTGTTTACCTCATCAGCGATAACAATCTTTGGAGCTGAGGATTCATCTATTGCGATTTGAAATAATTCTTCCATGAAACTTATCCATTTTTCTGTTTCCCACTCATCTAAGCTAGATTCTGATACGTGTTTTAACTTTTCACTAGCGATATTGGAGATCTGTTCCAAACCAATCGTTCCAGCGGTCCCTTTTATAGTATGGAGAAATAAGTAGATTTCTTTTTCTGTAATTTCATCTCTACTCATCCATTGCTGGAATGTATTGCGAATTCGCTCTTTCATAAGAGAGTAGTATTTATCAAAATGTAGCATATTTACTATCTACTCCTAGCGTTTTTTATATTATGATTAATATCATAATGTTCTTTGTTTTTAATTTCTTTCACTTATTATCTAGGAAATTTTAGGAAAACCCTAGCGATTTGTTTCAGTTGTATAAAGTTAGGTAAAAGGATTTAGGTCGTTAGAAGGGATTGTAAGATTATTTTAAGATAATGAAAGGAAAGAGAAATTATGGAAAATGTAAAAGTTCTCCTGAGAAATCTTAAAGTATTGAAAGGTTCATTAGACGATTTTAATACAAACGATGTACCTGAAACTCCACACGAGTTATTTCTAGAATGGCTGCACATAGCAATTCGTAATGAGGTTCCAGAACCTCACGCTATGACAATTTCTACTGTTGATAGCGAAGGTAATCCAGATGCTCGGGTCTTAATTTTAAAAAATATTGATGAAAATGGATGGTATTTTGCCACTAGTGCTGAAAGTAGTAAAGGAAAACAAATATCCGAAGTAGCAAAGGTTGCCTTAACCTTTTATTGGCCAGCACTCGGAAAACAGGTTCGTATACGAGGCACCGCCATCGACATGGGAAGGGAAAGGAGTGCTACAGATTTTTTAGAAAGAAGTGAAGTTGCACGTGCTGGTGCGTTAATTGGAAAACAAAGCAATTCTCTTTTGAATCGCGAAATATTAGATCAGGCATTAATAGAAAAACTTGAGGACGTGAAAGAAACCCCGGATTTGATCTATTCGCAATGGAAACTTTATTGTGTGCAAGCAAATCAAGTTGAATTTTGGCAAGGGAACGTAGATCGTAAACATATTAGATTAAAATACCGACTTCATGAAAATCAATGGGTACCTGAACTCTTATGGCCGTAAATGTGGAAACTTGAAACCAAGGAGAATTAAATGAAAATCAAATATTCAAACCAGATCCCCAACGTTGAAGAATTATACAGGTTATACGATTTTGATGGCTGGAATGATTTCTTGAAGCTTCCGAAAGGAGATTTACACCGAGCGATAATTCAAAGTTGGTTAGTCATATAGGCTTATGATGAAGATCGATTAATAGGCACCGGGCGCGTTATATCGGATGGAGTTATTAATGCTATATATGCGGTTTGATCGTTCATCCGGATTATCGTCGTAAAGGAACAGGGAACGAAATCATGCGAAAGTTAGTTGAGGAATACCAAAAAGCAAATATACATATTGAATTGTTTAGCGAACATAATAATGCTTCCTACTATGAAAATATTGGGTTTAAAGAATTTGCAATCGGCATGAAATATAATAAGTAGCCTCATTATCGAAATTTTAAATGGAGGGATATCTATGCAAACATTGTTCCATTACAATTGGCAGGTCAGGGAAGATTCGTATCGTTTGTGTGAAGAGATTGCTGAAGAGGAACTGCTTCTTAAAAGAACTGGTGGAGTAGGAGGAATATTGGAAACGCTTTTCCATATTGTTGATGTAGAGTGGAGCTGGATTAGAGTACTTCAAGGAAAATCGGATTTTCAGGAGAATTTTGAAGAATTTAATAGCTTAAAAAGGGTAAGGGAGCTTGATGCAAAATTTAAACCTGAAGTGGAAGAGTTTGTACTAAATTGGGATGAGAGTATGGAGAATAACTTGCTTCACGATACATTGCCAGACGGACGAATTGTTACAGATACGTGGGGCGAAGTTATGAGACATGTGATCGCTCATGAAATTCACCATATTGGTCAATTGTCCATTTGGGCTAGGGAATTAGGTATAAAACCTGTATCCGCCAATTTGATAGGGCGAGGTCTTGCACCTATACCTCAAAAAAAATAAAGATATCAATTCAAAGGGCCTGCTAAGCGCCCTTTTTTTAATTGTAAATATTTTTGTTAAAAGTTTCACGTTCATAAATTTGACATCAACTGAGATATACCAAGGGGAGGAGCCTTTTTTAGGATGTACTTTCCTTATTCAGAGGAAAAGTTTCTATTGCCACATCGTCTTTAGAGGTGTATATTCATTTGTGAAGTATATAACTTACATATGTAAAGACAGGGGTATGGATGATGGTAAAGTTAACAAAATCTCACTCTACTATTTCAAGAAATAAACTACTTGGGATTGCTGGTCTTGGTTGGGCATTCGATGCAATGGACGTAGGAATCTTATCATTTGTCATTGCAGCACTTGCGATAGATTGGAATTTGACACCTAGCGAAATGGGTTGGATTGGCAGTATAAATTCAATCGGTATGGTGGTTGGTGCGTTAGTATTTGGAAGCATCGCTGACAAGATTGGACGAAAAAATGTCTTCATGCTAACGTTGATCATCTTTTCATTAGCAAGTGGATTGTCTGCCTTTACAACAACATTGGTAGCATTTATGATTTTGCGTTTCTTCGTCGGTGCCGGACTTGGAGGAGAACTTCCAGTTGCATCAACTTTAGTTTCTGAAAGTGTTGAAGCGAAGGAGCGCGGACGTGTTGTTGTTCTTTTAGAAAGTTTTTGGGCCGTTGGATGGTTAGTGGCAGCATTAATATCCTATTTTGTCATCCCTGAATATGGCTGGAGAGTAGCACTTATTTTAACAGCTTTGCCGGCATTTTATGCTATTTACTTGCGTTTGAAGCTGCCAGACTCACCGCAGTTTTCAGCTAAAAAAGAATTGACGCAATCGATTGGGCAAAACATGCGTAATGTCTGGTCCAAAAAATATGCAAAAGCTACCATTATGTTGTGGGTTGTTTGGTTTATGGTTGTATTTTCATACTATGGCATGTTCTTATGGCTTCCGAGTGTGATGGTGATGAAAGGCTTCAGTCTAATCAAAAGTTTCGAATATGTCCTTATTATGACAATCGCACAGCTTCCTGGTTATTTTTCTGCCGCCTGGATTATTGAAAAGGTAGGGAGAAAATTCGTGCTTGCTACGTATTTACTCGGAACTGCTCTTAGTGCATTAATATTTGGAAATGCTGATACCACAGTGGTACTTCTCATCTCAGGGATATTCTTATCATTTTTTAACTTAGGAGCTTGGGGAGCACTTTACGCATATACACCCGAGCAATATCCGACCATCATCCGCGCGACGGGAACAGGAATGGCTGCAGCGGCCGGTCGAGTAGGTGGGGTGTTGGGACCGTTATTAGTAGGTTCTCTTGTTGCAGCAAAAATTGATATTGGCATTGTTTTCGGGATTTTCTGCATCGCTATAGTTATTGGCGTACTTGCAGTCATATTTTTAGGTAAAGAAACAAAACAAATCGAATTGGAATGAGTTACATGAAAGAGGTTGTTCTTTAAGTTTTTGAAACTTATAGAACAACCCCATTTTAATTACTGAAATATTGGAGCTACATACGGCATTGTTTTTGCTAATATCCAAACTAAGAAAAGTACCACTGGAGCGTGGAAAATCAATTGCAACATAGAATATCCAGCGAGATCTTTAGCTTTAACGCCTAAGACACCTAGTAAAGGTAACATAAAGAACGGATTAACCATGTTAGGAAGTGCTTCAGAGGCATTGTATACTTGTACAATCCAGGCCATGCTAACATTTAATTCTTTTGCAGCTTCGAGTAAGTATGGTGCTTCCACGATCCACTTTCCACCGCCTGAAGGAAGGAAAAGCCCTAGTATAGCTGAATAGACTCCCGAGACGAGTGGAAATGTATTTTCAGTTGAAATGGAAAGAAAGAATTTCACCAATATATCATTCAGTCCGGAGTTCATTAAGATTCCGAAAATCCCTGCATATAGAGGAAATTGAATGAGAACACCCCCAATAGCTGGCACTGAATTAGAGACTGAGTTTAAGAAATTTCTAGGTGTCCAATGTAATAGTAATCCAATCATTAATAGCATAAAATTATAATTATTAAGATTAAGTGCGGCGATTGCTCCTGTTTTAGAAATCACATTTATTATATAAATTAATCCGATAGCAACTAATAAGAGATTTAAGATTGGGCTATATTCTAACCATTCTCCTGGCCTTTGAGCTTTCTTCCTTTCCTCGAGAGATCCAATTCTCCCATAATCAATCCCAGCCATTTCAGCTGTTTTCGCTTTGTCTTTATTCGGGGCAGATACATAAGCAATCCATACAGATAAGGCGATAAGAACAACGATCATGACCAAGTTTTGCCAAGTAAAAATGGTTTGTGACATTGAGATTGTACCACTAATTTCGTATAATTCGGCAGGAATGGAAGCTTTCGTTGCCATTAACAAAGCTGCTGAAGAGGAAAGTCCTAATGCCCAAACACTACCAAGTCCAAGGAATCCTGCCGCCCCCAATGCTCGGTAGTCGACCCCTTTTACCCGGCTACTAATTTCCTTAATTAGGATACCACTAAACACTAAGCTAAAGCCCCAGCTTAAGAGAGATGTAAACATGGAAAAAAAAGCTACAAATGCTACTGCACTTTTTCCTGTTTTAGGAATTTCAGCAAGCTTTATAATTAGTTTATGAACTGGTTTAGAGGAAGCTACTACATAACCTGTAATAATGATAAAGGCCATTTGCATTGTAAAAGGAATCAGATCCCAATAGTGAGTTCCAAAGTCGACCCCAATTTCGACAGGTGTCCTTCCCATTAATAAGGCAATAATTGCAATCAAAACAACTGCAACCGCAGCAAATATATAGGCATCTGGGAACCACTTTTCACTCCAATTTGCTAGTGAAAAACCCATGCGGGCTAAAAGACCCTCTTGCTTTTCATTTACTGACAGTCTTTTTTGCTCTTCATGTACTTTTTTTACCTCCATATAACACACGCCTTCCATTCAAATATGGTTTTATTTTTCGAATAAACTAGATAATATTTTTCATAGTATGATTTCAATAAGTTAAAAGGCTTGAAGTTTGTACATTGATGGGTAGGCGCTTGCGCTTTTGTTCTTATTTCTTTACTTCAATCATAATCGCATCACCTTGTCCGCTGCCTGAGCAAATTGCGGCAATACCGACACCACCTCCACGCCGGCGTAATTCATAGGCAAGTGTAAGAATAATGCGTGCACCGCTTGCCCCAATCGGATGTCCGAATGCAACGGCACCACCATTTACATTCACTTTTTCTGGATCGATATTGGCTATTTTATTGCTAGCAAGGGCAACAGCCGCAAATGCTTCGTTAATTTCAAACAAATCGATATCTTCGACGGATTTACCCGTTTTCTTTAAAAGTTCATTTATTACAAGACCCGGTGTTTGGGGGAAATTCTCTGCTTCCACTGCTACTTCAGCATGAGAGATAATTGTTGCGAGTACGCTTTTTCCTTCTTTTTCTGCATGTTTATCACTCATCAACACGAGAGCCGCCGCTCCGTCATTTACTCCAGGAGCATTTCCAGCTGTAATGGTGCCTTCTTCGCCGAATGCAGGACGTAATTTCGCAAGTACATCCTTTGTTGTGTCTTTACGCGGGGCTTCATCTGTGTCAACCACGATTGGCTCGCCTTTTCGCTGTGGTACTTCTACTGCGACAATTTCTTCCGATATCGTTCCGTTTTCAATAGCAGTAAGGGCCCGCTCGTGGCTGCGCACTGCCCATAAGTCCTGTTCTTCGCGCGTAAGGTCAAGCTCTGCCGCTGTCCTATTTCCGTAGGTGCCCATGTGAACACCAGTAAAGCTGCATGATAAACCATCGTGAATCATTAAATCAACCATTGGTGTATCACCCATTCGCAAACCCCATCTTGCTTTAAACATTGCATAAGGTGCATTCGACATCGATTCCATTCCGCCTGCTAAAATGATCTCTTCGTCACCGGCACGAATAATTTGATCCGCTAATGTAACACTTCGAAGGCCGGAAGCACATACTTTATTAACTGTTTCCGTTTTAATATTCCACGGAATACCTGCTTTTCGTGCTGCTTGACGTGATGGAATTTGCCCTTGGCCCGCTTGAAGTACATTTCCAAAAATGACTTCATCTAAATCTTCAGGACTTACTTCTGCACGTTGCATCGCTTCTTTCATTGCGATTCCACCTAGCTCTGCTGCTGTTAAAGAAGAGAGGGCACCGCCAAATTTTCCAAATGGAGTACGGGCACCTTCAACAATGACTGTTTTGACCATTTATTTCACCTCCTCGAGTTCAGGTAAAACTGTAAAGCTTGCTTCTGTTTTCTCTTTTACTTCATCGACCGTTACACCTTCTGCCACCTCCATTAGTACCATGCCGTTTTCAGTGAAATCGAATACAGCCAAATCCGTAATTAAACGGTGTACAACTCCTGTACCAGTGAGTGGCAAGGAACATTCTTTTTTTATTTTTGGTTCACCGTATTTATTTACATGTTCCATCACGACAACGACACGTTTGGCTCCATTTACAAGGTCCATTGCGCCGCCCATTCCTTTGACCATTTTTCCTGGAATCATCCAGTTTGCTAGATCCCCATTTTCTGAGACTTCCATGCCACCAAGTATGGCTAGGTCGATATGTCCACCGCGAATCATAGCAAAAGACTCGGCACTATCAAAAAATGAGGAGCCCGGAACCGTCGTAATTGTTTCTTTACCAGCATTAATTAAATCTGGATCTTCTTCGCCTTCCACCGGATAGGGACCGATACCAAGTAAGCCGTTTTCTGATTGCAATAAGACGTTAAAATCAGCTGGTATTTCGTTGGCCACAAGTGTCGGCATCCCAATGCCCAAATTCACATTCATACCATCTTTAATTTCTTGTACCGCTCGTTTCACAATTGTTAAACGCGTATCCCTCATCATCATCCGCTCCTTCATATGTCTTGGGAAAGCAGTCATTTATTTTTCGTATTTCTGAGAAGTTCATTTTAATTTTCTCGTCAAAGTCTTTGTAGACTTAACGGAGATATCAATACATTCGTGTCTTTTTTTTACGCCTTGGTCACTGTCCTGCGTTCAATTCGTTTTTGATAATCTGTTCCCACGATTAGGCGTTGTACATAAATGCCTGGTGTATGGATTTCATCCGGATTCAGTTCGCCTGGCTCGACAATTTCCTCAACTTCTGCAATCGTGATTTTGCCTGCCATTGCCGCAAGGGGGTTAAAGTTGCGAGATGTTTTTCGGTATATTAGGTTTCCGAGAGTATCAGCTTTCCATGCTTTTACTAGGGCAAAATCCCCAACGATTCCTTCTTCAAGTAAATATGTTTTTCCGTTAAATACCTTTGTTTCTTTTCCTTCTGCAATTGGCGTCCCGACACCAGTTGCGGTATAAAAACCAGGGATTCCTGCTCCTCCAGCTCTCATACGCTCAGCAAGAGTTCCTTGTGGAGTCAGCTCTACTTCAAGTTCGCCGCTTAAATATTGATGTTCAAAAATTTTATTTTCACCAACATACGAGGCAATCATCTTTTTAATCTGTTTATTTGCTAACAGAAGGCCGAGCCCCCAATCATCTATACCGCAATTATTACTGTAAACTGTAAGGTCTTTTGTCCCTTGTTGACGAAGTGCTTCAATCGTCTTCTCAGGTATGCCGCATAAACCAAATCCGCCAACAATAAGTGTTGCACCGTTTTGAATATCTGAAATCGCTTCCAAAGCAGTATTCATCACTTTGCTCACATCATTACCTCCTCATGCTGTTTATCATGTAAGAGTTTACATTTTGTTTGAATATATGTAAAATTCATAATTGGAATGCATTTTATTCTAAATTAGAATAATAGGGAGATTTTTTACATGGAGCTCCGTGATATAAAGTCTTTTATTGAAGTAGCAAATCACCGAAGTTTCACGAAAGCAGCGGAGAATACATATATATCACAGCCTTCGTTAAGCAAGGCAGTGAAAAAGTTGGAACAAGAATTACAAGTTGAACTTTTTGATCGTTCATCACGGGATCTTCAATTGACTGATGCTGGAAAAATAGTATACAAACAAGGGCAACTAGCCTTTTCATCCTTGAATGAAATGCATAATTTGTTGAAGGAGTTAGTTGATGTAGCAGTGGGAGAAATAAAATTTGGAATACCACCGCTCATTGGAACACTTTTTCTTCCGCATATTGCTAGTACTTTCAAAGAGAAATATCCGAATGTGAGACTTGAACTTGTAGAACTGGGAGCAAAATTGATCGAGCAGCTTGTTGAAGAAGGAAAGATTGACCTTGGATTAATTGTTCTGCCAGTTGACGAATCTATTTTTAATATTTACCCTTTTTTCAGTGATGAATTTGTATTGTGTATTCATCGTGAACACCCGCTTGCCATAAGAGAATCTGTTGCGTTACATGAATTAAAAGACGAACAATTTATTATTTTTTCAAAAAATTTCACCTTACATAATTTTATTATTAATGCATGTAAAGCAGCGGGATTTAACCCGTCCATTTCTTATAAGAGTTCACAGTGGGATCTAATTTTAGAGCTGGTCGCTTCCAAACTTGGAATAACCTTATTACCCAAAATCCTTTTTGAAAGGCAAGGTAACCCAACTATCAAAACGATTCCGTTAGAATCACCTACTCTTCTATGGAATTTAGGCTTAGTAACAAAAAAAGGAGCCTATCATTCGTTTGCTTTGAGAAAGTTTCTGGGACTTTTTTCTACTGGTAGGAGTTAGTAAGCTTTGAAAAATAGCATTTAATTTTTTGAGGGAACGGTAAAAATTCCTACATGAAAACCTGAATATTGTACCCACTCCAAACACCCAGCGCATAGGATAATACAATCCATGCACAAAAGGGGTGAAAGCGGAGTGGGCTTATTTATTAATAATAGTGAACATCCAGAGGTTTTTAAAAATAATAAAAAGATCCAAGCGCCGAATCAAAAGATTTTTAAGGCAGACTACTTGTCAGACTTGATTATACAACAGAGAGAAGCAAATGAGGCATTAACTCATTCCTTCCTCGATTTAAAAATTTTATATGAACAACAAGGAAAGACAAATACAGATCAGTGGACTGAAATCGGAAACCAACTGGATGAACTGCGAGATATTCACTTAAAACACGAAAAATTCGAAGGTGATGTAATTGAATGGCTTTCGAAACTGAATGATAAAAGTGCTAAAGAGAAAGAAGATGAATTTGCTTTAAAGCAAGAATGGCTGAAACAGATGAGGAAATTAATAGAAATGAATGGCGAAATCCTCAATCGTTTGAAAAAATCAGAATCGGCCAATGAACAACTTACGTTAAAGATGAAAGAGCAGATGGAATTACAAAAACATATGAAGGACGAACTTTCGGAACAAAAGGAGATTCAGGGGCAAGTATCTAGCAGACTAGAAAATCAAGAGGCATTAACGGAAAAAATGTTAAGAGAAATAAATCATCTTCGCTCAGTTTTATTTGAACGTGCCAGCTATTTAGCTGAAAGAATTGAAAATGGATTCAAGCTGACGTCTGCGTATGTATACAGGTTAATGCATGGAAATGACCAATCATTAACTATGTTGATGGATCCCGAAAAGAAAGACTTCAAAAAACAAGAAAGGTGATGCCCCTATCGGCATCACCTTTTTAGCTGTATACTTTTTCTGTATTATTTTGCGATGTCTTTATTGGATAGAGGCAAAGAAATCACTTTTCCACCAATTTGGACATGAATATTATCTTTGAAAATAGCTTTCACAATTCCTTTTAAGGAGATGGATGAATTAACAGTTATCGTTTGCTTATCCAGATTTTCTGCAGTCATACCATTTCACGCCTTCCTTTTTATCTTTGTGAGAGTGATAAACAAAAATCTTATATAAAGTTTATTAAATAATTTTTAATTATTATAGCATGAAACTTAGCTCAAGTATTATTATTTGCTTAAAAAATTCATTTAAAAATTTGGAAAAACTTAATGCCTATGTAGCAAAAGTATAGACAATGGTTAAAATAAACATACATGGAAGATTAAATAAAGTTTCACGGAAAAAAATATTGTCGCATATGTAAAGTACAACATCATATTTAATGTTTATGATTTCTTTTCTAGGGTATACAGCAGTAAAAACGATGTTAAGGAAGGATATGAAAGTAATTTTAATGAAAAGTATTTATAACATGGCCAGAGGTTACTCAATCAAGGTATATACTCTTATACACTACAAATAGTCGTTTGTAATGATTTCAAAATCCCCGTACCATTATTTATAGGCTGCTGTTCAACTACTCTAGACATCAAACCATTTTCTTCAGATTGCTCCTACCTTAAAGCTGTAATGTTTATTCTTAATAATTGCCTGCTTACATGTTCAACAAAAAATATGAGAAAAAGAGAGGTTTATTTGTCATGCGTAAATTTTATATTTTATTGTTTACTAGTATGCTATTTTTGCTTGCTGCATGTAGCAGTGGAGCAAGTAAAGATAGCATTAAAGTAATAAAATTTGCCGATGCGGGATGGGATAGCATTCGTGTCCACAACAGCATCGCGCAGCTTATTATAGAGGATGGATATGGATACGACACGGATGTAACGGTCGGTACAACTGCAGCAACAGTTCAGGCGCTGGAGCAAGGCGATATCAATGTTTATATGGAATTATGGACTGACAACATTAAGGAAGTATATGATAAAGCAATTGAAAAAGGGAGTATCATTAAAGCTTCAACGAATTTTGATGATAACGCCCAAGGTTTGTACGTCCCAACGTATGTGATTGAGGGGGATGCAGAGCGGGGAATTGAGCCAATTGCTCCTGATTTAAAAACAGTAGAAGACTTAGCAAAATATCCAGAGATTTTTAAAGATCCTGAAGATCCGAGTAAGGGACGGATTGTTGGTGCTCCTTCGAGCTGGGTAGTAAGTGAACATTTGGAAACAAAAATAAAAACATATGGATTAGATGAAACATATAATTACTTGGCTCCGGGCTCGGATTCGGCTATTGTTGCGTCACTTGCAGGGGCATATAAAAAAGGTGAACCTTGGGTTGGATATTACTGGTCGCCTACATGGGTGACAGCAGGATATGACTTAACACTATTGGAAGATAATCCATATGATGGAGCAGTATGGGAGGAAAATAAAGGAACAGAGTTTCCTCCGAATGATGTGGTCGTTGCGGTTCATAAAGATTTCCCAACGCAGGCAAAGGAAGTTTATGAGTTTTTACAAAACTATAAAACAAGCAATGAACTGACAGAAGATGCACTCAATTATATGGAAGAAAATGATGCAGAGGCTGACGAAGCTGCAAAGTGGTGGATGAATGAACATGAAGATGTTTGGACTAAATGGGTTCCTGAAGATGTAGCCGATAAAGTAAAAAAAGCTTTAAAGTAAGAGATTCGTAAGTTTTGAGGAAAGAACTGCATAGGAATGCAGTTCTCCTCTTTTTTAAAGGCATATTTTTAAATTTAATAGAAGGGTGTTGGATTGGCTGCTCCATTGCAGCCTGTGATTATGGGTGAATTTCCTGATATTCGTATACCAATTGGTCAAGGTGTAGAAACGTTTATTGATTTTTTAGCAGATAATTTCAAAGCATTTTTTGATTTTATTTTTGTTATCGCATCCACATCGATTAAAGGACTAGAAACAGCTTTACTTGTAATTCCATGGTGGGTTTTTATTATCATTATCTTTCTACTTGGATGGTATTTTACGAATTTATATGGCGGGTTATTATTTTCATTTTTCATTTTTTTAGTTGGATCTTTCAATCTATGGCCGGAAATGATGACGACTGTCGCGATCATATTAATCTCCGTCCTGCTTTCTTTAATAATCGGAATCCCACTTGGAATTTTAATGGCGTTTAATAAAGTGTTATCGGCGGCAATGCGACCTATACTGGATGCAATGCAGACAATGCCAAGCTTTGTATATCTAATTCCTGTAATCTTCTTTTTCCCACTTGGAAACGTTCCGGCTGTGATTGCAACAGTAATTTATGCACTCCCACCTGTTAGTCGTTTAACGGAACTTGGAATACGAAATGTTAATAAGGAAGTTGTTGAATCGGCACAGTCATTCGGATCTTCAACGATGCAAATGTTAGTCAAAGTTCAGCTTCCCCAAGCACTGCCGACGATGATGGCAGGTATTAACCAAACGACAATGATGGCACTTGCCATGGCTGTGGTTGGTTCAATGGTTGGGGCGCAAGGACTTGGTGAACGCGTTTTATATGCGATAAATCGTACTGATATCACCTTAGGTTTTGAAGCAGGAATCAGCATCGTCTTCTTAGCGATCATTATAGATCGAATAACAGGTGGAATTGCTGAACGTCTTCAGAAGCATAGGAGGGAAGACAAATGACTGTTAAAATGAAACTTGAAAATGTATCAAAAATATTTGGAAAAAGACCAAAAAAGATAATTCCATTAATAGAAAAGGGCAAATCTAAAAGTGAGATTTTAGAAAAAACAGGGCATACCGTAGGCGTTTACAATGCATCCATGGAAATTATGGAAGGAGAAACCTTTGTAATTATGGGACTTTCTGGAAGTGGGAAATCTACATTGATCCGATGCTTGAATATGTTGAATCGACCTACGGCAGGTGCCATTTATGTGGATGGAGAAAATATCGTTGAATATAATGCACAGCAGTTAAAAAACTATCGACAAAATAAAATTGCAATGGTGTTCCAGCATTTTGGCCTTTTCAGTCACCGTACAGTGCTCGGAAATATTGAATATGGATTGGAAGTGCGAGGTTTAGAGAAAGAAAAGCGCAGGGAAATTGCACAAAAACATTTAGAAGTTGTTGGGTTGAAAGGTTATGAGGATAAGTATCCCGATGAACTTTCTGGCGGAATGCAGCAACGAGTCGGCATTGCAAGGGCACTTGCGAATGACCCTGATATTTTATTAATGGATGAGCCATTCAGCGCGCTGGACCCATTAATACGCAGAGAAATGCAGCTAGAGCTTCTTGATATTCAAAATAGGCTGAAGAAAACGATCATTTTTATTACACATGATGTAAATGAGGCGTTTAAAATTGGTGATCGCGTCGCAGTCATGAAAGATGGGTTCGTCGAACAAATCGGAACTCCGGAAGAGATTTTAGAGCAGCCTGCTAACGAATATATTTCTGAATTTATAAAAGACATCGATCGCTCTAAAATTCTTCAAGCTGAACACATTATGGTGAAGCCATTCGGATTAGTTTCGTTAAAAGATGGATTGAACGTAGCGGTTAAGGTGATGCGAGAAAATGGAATTTCCAGTGCCTTTGTCGTCGATCGAGAGCGTAAGCTGCAAGGACTCGTGACAATTGATGGTGCGATTGAAGGATTAAAACAAAAGAAAACATTACAAGAAGTTTTGGACTTGGACGTCAACACAGTAGAACCTGCTGAGTATGTGCAAGATATTATTCCAAAAGCACTCGAATCCAAATATCCAATTGTTGTCGTCGATGAAGAAAGACATATAAAAGGGATTATTTTAAGAGTGCATGTGTTGGCAAGTTTGATTAGCGAGAACGGTAATGGTGATGAGAATGGGGCGGAAGATGAAGAAACCGTAAGTGTATAGAAGAATGCAGGGGACGGGCACGAGACTCTAACGAGTCAATTGTGCCCGTTTTTTCTTTTTTATCGATGGATTGGTAACGAAGAGGAAAGTATCGTTACCTCTTCGTCGATCTTTTCAAAGGAACGGTCACGATGAACGCTTCAATGTGCCCTTTTTGTCGTTTTATTCGAAAGTAAGGTCACGATGAACACGTTTATTTAAATATCCCAAACTCTTTTATCCCTGTTGACAGTCTATCAATAGTCTTTTTAATATTTGTTCTGCTGTCCGGCATTAAGGGAATATTCGATTTCCGGGCAATCGTTTCTACGACCTCATCAATTGACATGGTGTCTGTATATAGGTGTTCCTGAAAAAGATCCTTCGATAAACTTTCGAGTCGTTCTGCCATTTGTTTGTGTGCCCATGAATTTTTTCCTTCAAGTCTTTTCTTAAGTCTTTTTTCAATTGTTTCCTTCGAAGCGGATAAAGTAAAATGCCTTATTTCAATTCCATCTAATCTTAAACGTCCAACGATTTGGTTGAAATAAACCTCATTCGTAAGCGTCATCGGTACAATAATGACTCCTGAATATTGTTCGGCGATTTGTTTTAACAGCTTATAGTTTGCTTCACGCCACAACGGATAATCTTGAAAATCACCTTTTGCTATCTCCCTAGGAACATTTCTCATCAAAACATAGCCAAATCTCTCAGGATCATATACATGTGAGTTCTTTATTCTACGTTGCAATTCATATGCAGTAGTTGACTTTCCCGAACCAAAAGTTCCGTTAATCCATATAATCAAAAACGCCACTCCTTTTGCCAGGGACCGCGATTGTACCGGTCCCTGGCAATCATTCAATTTTGCTATAGTAATCTTTTTCGAGTATTTTCGTTGAGTAGTAGAATTTTGCTTCGACGATAGAAGAAATATATTTAATATAATCTTCGTCAGCTTGTTCTCCGTTATTAGCTGCAAATGTCCGAGTAGTGGCATTATACATTCCCTTGTCCGTTATAAAACTTTTATTTGAAAATAGAACAAGGGGGTCAGAATCAGAAAAAATATCCCTTCCCATAAGTAACCTTGAATCATAATCAAGTCCAAGCAAATTAGAAAGTGTAGGTAAAATATCTAAACTAGAAGCTGGTTTTGAAATAACTTCCGGTTTCATTCCTTTTGTATAAAGAATAAATGAATTTTTATAAAGCTCAAAGTTTCTTTCAACAGGATGACCTGCCAGTTCATTAATCGTTTTATCATTAAGGCCATATGGATAGTGATCAGCACTTAGAGCTATCAAAGTTCGATCTGCAATTCCTGCCTTTTCCAATTCAACTAACAAAAATTCTAAGGCACGATCCAGTTCAAGCTGCGCTGCAATATAGGCCTTAGCTTGCTCAGAGTAAGGTAAGCTCTCAACATATTTTTTATTTTTCCAAGCAATATAATTACCAGTAAATGAATATTGCATATGTCCACTTACAGACATGTAATACGTATGGAATGGCTTGTCGTTAATGTATTCCGGCACAGTTTTCTCCATCATTTCCAAGTCAGATTCTGGCCATGTTTCTTTCACATTAAGCCCATTTCCTAATCCCTTATAATCATATCCTAAATTAGGATGAGAAATATTTCTTCCATAATACGTATACGTATGATTATGGTAAGCCCTCGTTGGATAGTTCAATTTTTTAAATTGATTGCCAAGGACAAACGGTAGACTATTTTTACCGGATTCTTGAAAACTCCAAACTCCACTTTTCGGAATCAAGCCTTGAAGGGCGACGTACTCTCCATCCGATGTGCTTACTCCCCATATTGGAGTATAGAAATTAGTAAATTGGTATCCTTCATTTGCCATTTTATATAAAGTTGGAGTTACATTCTCATCAATGGCAAAGGGCGAAAAACTTTCCGCTGTAATGAGAATGAGGTTATATCCTTTATATTTGCCAGTTAAATCATTTTTTGCAGTCGGTTGAACGCTTTCAAAATACTTGTGCAAATCTTTTATGACTGGATCCTTTTCTTCCGATATGAGTTTGGCAAAATCTATATCCATTGTATTGTATTCTACTATTTTTTCATCTTCTTTCTCATCTTTTTGATCCTTCCTGTTCTTTTTAGTAGGAGGGATAGTAGGCTCACCTATAACTGGCGCCTTTACATCAGGAGACCAATGAGTTACAAGCCGTTGAAAATCGAGCCGCATTGTAGTAAGCAATCCAAGGTGTTCGACGGAAAGAAGTGGAGAACTGTTTTTGTAATACAAATCATAGGCTGAGTTTTGCTCTTTTCCACTTGCATATACTGAAATAATTCCTGTGGAATAACACATTAAAAATAAACAGAGCAATACACACCGTTTAATCCAACTGACCTTATTTAAAGAAAACATTTTTTTGCCAAAAGCAACAAACATTAAGATAGGAAAAAATAATAATAGAAATAAGAGTAAATGTTCAAATAAATAATGGGAAATGTCCTTCCAAAATTCAAAAATTTGAGCTCCTTTTCCTAATGAATAAATACTGTAAAAAGTTTTAAAAAACTGGAAATAAATAAGTTGAGAAATATATAGTACAACGACAATAGCAAAAAGAAGACTGGTAAGTATCAATCTTGCTGTATCTTGAACGAAACTGCATATTAAATAAATGATCAAGGAGTAAGCAGTTAGAAAATAAAAGGAAATCACTAAGTCTGTATAGGAAAAATTATTGATTGTCGTCAAGCGAAAAATAACATCGATGAAACAGACTGACAGTAACAAATAAATTAGAAGTAAGTCTTCTTCCAGTATTGCTTTCATCCATTCACCTCCATGGTTCATCTTATTGTGTTAGACGATTTTTTGAATGAGTCGTTACAATATGAAAAAAAATATGTGGTATTTATATATTTATGATTAAAGAGGTAAGTGTATGAAGGCTTGTCATAGTCTTATATTTTAATACGTTTCCTAAAAGGTTAGTGGAAAAGTGGGGTAGACGTTGAACCGCTTTTTGATCATAGCTGCTGTGGATTACATTTTATTTTTAAAGGTTTAGATGGAAACAAGTTTAATGGGGGAAGGTCCGAATAACCCAAAAGGTCGATTCTGTTTGAATGAGGGATATTATTTACTCAAACTTCGCAGAGTGGAATCTTGCCGGGAAGACCTCACGAAATGCGATAAATTATTTGGCGTCTTGGCGATATGGGATAATTTAGCAGGACGTTTTTTCATACAGAGTTTTGGGTTCAAATGTTATCTTTGTGGACAGGACATACTGCTGCTGATTGCGTACCAGCAGGAGGAATCGCAGGATGTGCCGAAAGTGATATTGAATAACATCAGTAAAGAACCAGGGGTTAAAATCCCCCTGGATTTCATTCAGGTAATTCCAATTCAACAGATTCCCCGGACTTCTTCCGGGAAGATCAATTACGCTAGCTTTGGGTTTTAGTTAGATCAAAAATCATTGTTCAAGTGAGGTGGAATGAAATCCATGAATGCAAATCAAAATCAGAGAATTCTCTATGCGTTTTTCGAGAATGAAGTTCAATTACCGATTCTGGATATTACTCATCCTCTTTTCAACGCATGTATTGATGAACAGGCGTATCATTTGAGCTGTCTCAAGTCAGCCCGGAGCATTGAATCATTAAAGAAGATGCCTAGCTTTATCAGGAACATCTTTGTGAAAATGTCTAATGTTGACAATTCCTATCTTAGCGGCATGCGTACGTTGCTGTACAAACTTGGCCCCGAATTAAGCCGGGGCATAAAATTAGGTTTCCGAGACAAGTGGGCGGTGAAGCAAACCTCTTTCATGGGACTTCGGATAAGGTTGAGGGATCATTGCCGGCGACAGTCGGAAATTTTGCTACCACAGCTCAAGCAATTTCCTGAACGGAACCTTTGTTTCTTCAATATTGCTGGGGGGGCCGCTACCGACAGTATCAACACCCTGATTCTAATTCAGGAATCGGACCCGGAATTACTCAAGGGACGGAAGATTGAGATCGACATTTTAGATATCGATACCTCCGGCCCCAATTTCGCAAAACGATGCATCAATGTTTTGAAACAGCCTGGGGAACGCTTCCATGGCCTGGACATTACCCTCAATAGTATTCATTATGACTGGAGCCAACCGAAGGCATTAGAAAAGATGAGTTTGGAACGTTCTGGCTGGATACAGCTTTGTTTATCGGAGGGCGGTCTTTTTGAGTACGGTTCGGATTCAGACATCATTGAAAATTTGAACCATTTTTATACCAACTCCCCGGCTGATGCTCGGGTCACGGGTTCATTAATTTTCGACCGGGCGCATGTAAATCCGGGATACCTGGGATTTACAGAGTTTATTGGCGTGCAAATCCGATATCTTGGGATGGAGGGGTTGCAGAGAATTTTAACCCAAACCTCATGGGTTTTGGAAGAATCTCATGAAATTGATACGATATATATTCTGTTTTCATTGAAGAAAGGGTGACTTAAGCCAACGGTTTAGACAATCACATGCTAATCCAAGATGTTTGAAGCTCTAATTCGCTGAATACCATTTTTAATTCGTTTGGTAGTCTATTCTCGGCAAATCGACTATTCCAAAAAATGAGGTGTTTAAGTATTTATAAAGCTTTTTGTCAAGGAACATAATGAAATCTAGATAAAATTAACATGATTCAACCACTGAACCAAATTATTTAGGTGCGAAGTTTGAGTTTTTTAATAAAGGGGAGCCGTTCAGTAAACTAAATAGAGACTAAAGAATTTAAGATGACCTAGTCAATTTATCCAAATATTTTTAGGCGACTCCCGCGTAGAGACGCCTAAAAATATTTGGATAGATATTAATGTCTAAGCTTCCATCAGTTAATTTCCTAATTCAAGGCATTTCGTCTTCTTTAATACGATTTTTAAAGGCTTCATGGGTGGCGATGTTTTCCATTTGTTCAGTTTGACGAGTATGTTCTTTCTCTTCGCTAAAACTATTTTTTGGAAAGTTACCCGGATGTCCCTTTTCTTTATGGTTAAACCCTTTGCCACGACTCATTTTTTTCGCTCCTTTCTATTTTCTACATTAGTTTGTACGATTGCAAGGAATTTATTAGAAAAGACAACAAAAAACCGCCTCTCAGTGATTGAGAGACGGTCTTTACAACAAAGAAAACTGTTACGACCCTATAGAGGAATGCAACGAATATTGCAGATGATTATTTAAAAGTTGAAGGGCTAGATTTTTATTTTTATCTTTAATCGCATCAACAATTAATTGATGCTCTGTAACCGTTTTATTTCGATTCTCTTCATCCATAACACGGGACACGCCTGAAAAATATTGTACGATGACATCGGTTAATTGTGAAAAAAGTACGTTGTTCGTTGCTTTAATTAACTCTTTATGAAATTCAATATCTAGTTCTTTGAATTCATCAGAGTCTGTTGTTTGGGTCATTTTATCGATGATGGTTTCCAATCCTGTCAAATGCTCTATATCGGAACTAATAATTATTTGTTCAACCGCTGTTTTTTCAAGCAATTTTCTTAGTTCAAAAAGCTCTTCAATCCGAGCATTATTCATTTTCCAGAAAAAAAGCAAGTGATTCAATATGACACTTGTATCATCCGTATTTACGAAAGCACCTTCTCCGTGGCGGATCACAATAATTCCAGTTGATTCCAGCGCACGTAATGCTTCTCTTACAATGACCCTGCTGACATTTAACATCGCAGCGAGATCACGTTCAGAGGGTAGTTTATCGCCTGTTTTCAATTGATGATCGATAATATATTGTCTTAAATTATCACTAACAATCTTACTTAATGTATATCTTTCTTTATCTTCAATCGGTTTCATGTAAATCACAGCCTTAATATGTTTTAATCTTCTTCCCAATCATTAAGTAAATCATATAAATGACATAGATGTTCCTCCATAGCTTGCTTTGCTTTTTCTGCATCTTTATTGAGAATACAATCAATGACTGACTGATGTTCCTTATAAGAGGCGACATACTGTTCTAAATCCACAATTTCTTCCAGATGATTCATATTAAAATATTCCGAGATTATGGAGGAAACTTGTATATATGTTTCATTACCAGTCGCTTTCATTAATGAACGATGGAAATTTAAGTCTTCTGTTTTTGGTTTTTCACCTTTTTTCGCTTTTTCTAATAGAGCTTCATTCCAATAGGACATTTGCTTGATTTTATCTAAATCATAATGATTAATTGCAAGATTGATTGCACCAAGTTCTAATATTATTCTCGTATCAATGACTTCTTTAAATTTGACTTTATCGATCGTTAGGAAAGGGGATATATTTCGGAAGATGCTTTGAATCTTAATTTCCTTTACAAATATGCCCAGCCCCTGTTTAATTTCAATTATACCTTGTGATTGCAAGGTCTTTAATGCTTCCCGTACAATGGTTCTGCTTACCCCAAGCATTTCTATTATTTCTTTTTCGGTAGGCAAGCGATCACCTGGCTGGCATTTGTTTTCAGAAATATATGATTTGATTCTTGCACTTACAACTTCTGATAATGTCTGTTTACGTTGTACTAACAATTTCGTTCGCCCCTGTCTAATTCAAATGGAATTAGGGAATTCTTATTATCTATTATAACGATTGTGCAACAAGTATAACTACCAAAATATTATTTTATTAGAGAAGTGGAAGCACGCGTGCCCATCTACGAACTTGCCCGTGGAATGTTTATCCATTGGCAAGACATAAGGACGTGGTGATGGTAGTCGCCATCCCTCTTTCAGCCTCTGGGTCCGGTAAGACGAATCGATGCTGAAATACCATAGGGAAGAGGTAAAGAGATTACTTGACTATTGCTAGATTGAGAAAGTCAATTTTCAAATCTATGCGTATTAATAAATTTATAAGTACCTATCTTTTTAAAAAAAAATGATTGACATTTATTGTGGAAGCGATTAATTTTATATTACAAGCTTCAAGTGGTCAGACCATATGATGAACTTCAAGTTAATCTTACACGTTGGAAAAATTTTAATCAACTGGTAGATTTCGGTGGATATAAAATATATTCTTTGTAACTGGTAGGACCATAGTATGATAACTATTGATACATACTATAACACAATAAATAGAAATGGGTTGAATTTATGACGGCATGGGATTTGGACAAGTATAAAGGTGTTTTTGTAGCTATGTATTCTGCTTACAATGAGGCAGGAGAGGTTAGCCCTGATCGGGTAAAGAAGCTAGCTAGATATTATGTAAATTCCGGAGTTAAAGGATTATACGTCGGTGGTAGCTCTGGTGAAGGTATTTTACAGAATGTAGAGGAAAGAAAAGCAGTTTTGAAAGCGGTTATGGAAGAAGTTGGACAAGAACTGACAATCATTGTGCACATCGGTGCTAACTCTACTAAAGAAAGCAAAGAATTAGCCATTCATGCGGAAGCTTTAGGTGCTCATGCCGTATCAGCAGTACCTGCAATTTATTATCGCTTATCTGAGAAAGCGGTTGAAAGACATTGGCAAGAAATGATTGATAGTTCATCACTACCTTTCATTATTTACAATATTCCTCAAACAACAGGCTTCAACTTAACTCAATCATTATTTAAGAAAATGGTAGCGCTAGATAAAGTAGTTGGAATTAAAATGTCTGGTGAGAGTGTGTTTGAACTTCAGCAGTTTAAAGCAAATAGTGGAAAAGAGTTTTTAGTATATAACGGCCCAGATGAACAATATTTAGGTGGACGAATCATGGGAGCAGACGGAGGAATTGGTGGTACATATGGGGTCATGCCTGAATTGTTCTGTCAATTGGAAACGTTCTACCAAAATGGGGCGATTGAAAAAGCTCAAGATCTGCAAAATAAAATTAACGCTATCATTACTAAATTGCTAAGCTTCCCTTCCTTATATGGAGCTACTAAAGCAATTTTAAGTTTAAGAGGTATTGAAACAGGTTCGCCTCGATTACCTCTATTGCCAGTACAAGAAAATGATTGGGAAGCATTGAGAGAGCTTAATCAAGAGATTGAGAGTTTAATACAGATTTACGCTTAATGTTCTGATTTTTATGTAAAGGAGGAGAATAAATGAAAGCGAATACCAACATTACACAAAAAACAGTGGAAATAAAAAGCCCCAAAAAATCTACGTGGGAACAAATGAAAAGAATGAAATTGCTTTATCTTATGCTTTTATTTCCAGCAATCATGTTATTTATATTCAACTACCTCCCAATGTATGGAGTCATTATTGCCTTCAAGAATTTTTCTCCCGGTCTTGGTATTTGGGATAGCCCTTGGAATGATTTTGAACACTTTAAAAGATTATTTACGGACTTCATGTTTTTACGGGCATTAAAAAATACGTTAATCATTAGTATTCTGAAGATCGTCATCGCATTTCCGGCACCTATTATATTTGCCATTTTGCTTAATGAAATCCGTAATCAAAAGTTCTTAAAAGTAACTCAATCGATTTCCTACTTACCACATTTCATGTCTTGGGTTATATTGTCGGCCATGATTATAGAAGTGTTTTCACCGCAAAGAGGAATTATCAACTTTATCATTACGGCATTCGGTGGAGATCCCGTAAACTTCTTGGCTAGTAAAGTATTTTTTATCCCAGTCCTTTTACTAACTGATATTTGGAAGGAAATTGGGTATGGAGCAATCATTTATTTGGCAACGATTGCATCGATTGATCCAGCATTATATGAAGCCGCGGAAATGGACGGAGCAGGCAGATTTAAAAAAATGATTCATATTACACTTCCTTCGATTATGCCAATGGTCATTATCCTATTCATCCTTCGACTTGGTGGAATCTTGAATGCAGGCTTTGACCAAATCTTGAACTTATACAATCCACTTGTTTATGAAGTCGCAGATATTATCGATACGTATGTATATCGAAGCGGTTTAGAACAATTCCAGTTTGATTATGCAACCGCAGTCGGTTTGTTTAAAAACGTAATCGGCATCATCTTCATTCTGGGAGCTAATGCTATTATTCGTCGGAAAAGTGAACATGGAATTTGGTAGAAAGGGGATGATTTAAGTGAAGAAAAAGTTTTCTATATTTGAGTTATGTTTAATCATTGGATTTACATTCTTCTCAATCATAGTTTTATATCCTTTCTGGCAAACAATTGTCATTTCCTTTTCTGATCCGAAACAAGTTTCAGGACTTGGAATGAATCTGTGGCCAGAACATTGGATAACAGATGCTTACCAATTTGTATTTACTTACGGAAACACGATGAAAGCATATGCCAATACAATTTTACGTACTGTATCCGGAACATTTTTAATTGTAGCTTTCACAATGTTGGCGGCTTATCCTTTATCAAAAAAAGATTTGCCATTCCGGAATACGATTACCATCTTTTTTCTGATTGCTATGTTTTTCTCAGGTGGAATCATTCCAGATTATTTATTGATAAAAAATTTAGGATTGATTGATACAAGATGGGCGTTAATTTTACCATCTGCTGTAAACGTTTTTTACATCATAATCATGAGGAACTACTTCATGACGATTGATAAAGGAATTGAAGAGTCCGCCGTTATGGACGGTGCAGGATATTTTACGATTTTAACAAAAATTATATTGCCATTATCCAAACCAGTAATTGCAACGATTGCCTTATGGGCAGCTGTTTTCCATTGGAATGAATGGTTCCATGCTCTTGTGTATATACAAGACGATGCCAAGAGTGTATTGCAAATCGTTGTTCGAAAAATGTTGACCGCGATGGATGCATCACAATCAGAAAACGCGGCTGCCATAGGAGCAGGTGGGGGTTCATCCCAAAACTTGTTATTAGCTAATGTGCGTGCTGCGACGGTTATTATTTCAATCGGTCCGATTGTTTTGGTATATCCATTCGTTCAAAAATATTTTATAAAGGGAATCATGATTGGATCCCTTAAAGGGTAACCCAATCAAAGGAGGAAAAAGAATGAAGAGAATGAAGAAAGCTTTGCTAGTGGGATTCATGGCAACAACCCTCATTGTTTCTGGATGTGGTTCGAAGGCTGGCAACAAGTCGGAAGAAATTGATGTCTCTAAACTGCCTGATGCTGGTGATTTCTCAAAAGAACTAACATTAAAACTCTCAGGCTCATTTACGAGAGGAAAAGTTGAAGAAGGAAGCTATGTTCAAAAACGATTAGAAAAGCAATTTAACGTAAAGATCGTTAACACGAAAGTAGATACATGGGATGCGGAGCAAACAAACTTAATGGTTGCTTCTGGGGACTTGCCTGATACCTTTTCATTCACTGCAGGTGGTCAAACACCTCAAGAAATGTTTGATTCGGGTTTAACGAGAACAATCCCTAAAGAAATGCTAGAAAAATATGCACCTCGTTATATGAAAATGTTAGAAGATAACCAACCAGGACCTATTATGAACTTAAAAAAGGGCACCGATAATGAATATTTACAATTGGTTGGGCAATATGCACACGTAGATGGTATGGCTTGGGGACCAACTTTACGTCTAGATTGGCTTGAAAAGTTAGGCTACGAAATCCCTAGCGATGTAAAACCAGTAGGTCCAAGCGGCGGACGTGAGAAAATTTTCTTTACTGAACATGGATATACTTTAGAAGAGTTAGAGCAAATTTTAAAAGATTTCACTTTTAAAGATCCAGATGGAAACGGTAAAAATGATACTTATGGTCTATTACCTGCTAACAATAATCTAAACTGGGCAGCTACTCTATTAGGAGCTTTCCAATTAGGTAACGGATACAATTTTATTGAAAACGATAAATTAACTCGTATGGAAGTATCTGAAAAGTATAAAGACTTCTTGAAACTTATGGCAAAATGGTACAAAGAAGGAATTATTGACCCAGAATTTACAACATTAGATGAAAAAATGACTTGGGAAAAATACAAAACTGGAAAAATTGGTTACTTTATTGCCCAACCTTCTTACTTGGCAATGGATGACTGGGCAAGAGGCCGTGCTCCACAAAATATCGTTGAAACACCTGACTCAACAGCAAAAGTTCTTGCAACTGCACCTGAAATTGGTCCAAATGGACAACAAGGGATTTCAGCATATTTACCAGTAGTTAACTTAGCAGATAGTTTCTATATTTCGAAAAAAGTAACAGATGAGCAATTAGCACGTATTCTTCAAATCTTTGATTATATTAACTTTGACAATGATGCAAGATGGACACTATACGGAGAAATTGGTGAGCATTCAGATTGGGAAGGCGAGCCTGATAAATCAGCGATTAAAGTTCGTCCAGAATTTTCTTTAGAAGAAGGTAACTCTGGATTCTGGGCTTATAACTTCCGTACGTATGATAAAGAAAGAGTACAATGGATTAACTCTGAATACACTTTGAAATTAAAAGATGAGTGGTATGCTCGCGAAGATATTAAAGAAAAAATGTTAATCCGTCCTTATAAATGGGATCTTTTAAATGAAACAAATTTAAGAGAACTTGATAAGCGATATGGTGGACAACTTAATACAATTGTTGACGAGTTCAGAATGAAAGCTATTGTCGGTGAAGTTGATATCGATAAAGAGTGGGATAAATACGTTGACAGCTGGATGAAAAATGGTGGTAAAGAAGTTCTTGAAGAATTAGATAAAGCACCTTTAGTTTCTGACCTTTTACAAGGTAAAAAATAAAATAAAGGTTGTCCCGCGGTGCTAGTCACTTGCGGGACTTGCTTATAATTCTAAAGTAAAATATGTAATGGCATTCTGTTTAAGTTGTATGTTGATTACTGAGCTGTTTTCCAACCTTTTCAACATCAATGGCCCAAGTCGACAATGAACTTTAACTGCCTATTACATAGTAGATTGTAGGGTATAACAAGCAGCCATCAACTAGCAAACCTAGTCTCTTTCATTCGATAATTTCAAAGGTATTATAGTTTGCAAGTTGATGAGCAAGACTCATGTACTTTTCGAAATAAGCTAGGCTTTACACCAATTTATCAAATATAGGGAGATTTGCGACATGCCAAATATTCAAGCAGAAGCAATTTATTATCCAGATTTAGCCGGGTCTAAAGCGTATCGAATTCCTTCAATGATTACGACAACGAAAGGAACAGTCATTGCTGGGATTGATGCTAGAATTGTAGATCAAACAGATAATCCAAATAAAATTGACGTGACAATTCGCCGTAGTGAAGACAATGGAAAGACTTGGGGACCAGTCCAAAAGCTCGTTGCGTATGCTGGAGAAGGTCTAGATGGGGCCGCAGCCATTGATACATCGCTTTTACAAGATAAAGAAACAGGAACTATTTTTATGCTGTTTATGCATACGCCAGGTGGAATTGGTCTATGGGCAAGCGAACCGGGAATAGGCTTTGATTCAGAAGGTCGTAGAAAACTATATGATAAAGAAGGCAATGTTTACTTCCTTGCTGAAAGCGGAAGAGTTTTAGATTCCAAAAATAACGAAACAGATTATAGTGTTGACGAAGAAGGATATGTTTTTCAAAATGGCGAAACTAAAGGTAACATCTTTTTTAAAAAAGGTGTCGATCCAAATGAAAGCTTGCTAGAAGCGAGAACTTCCTTTTTACAAGTTATCCAAAGTGAAGACGATGGTCTTACTTGGTCCAAGCCAAGAGAATTAAATCCGATGGTAAAACAAGAATGGATGCGTTTTATCGGTTCTGGACCTGGATGTGGAATTCAACTTACAACTGGAGAAAAAGCAGGCAGACTCGTATTTCCAATCTATTTTTCAAATGAAGCTGGAAAATTATCTTGTGCTTGTATGTATAGTGACGATCATGGTGTTACTTGGAAGCTCGGCGAATCTCCGAACGACGGAAGAGAATTGGATGGAGAAATTTTATCTGCTAAAACAATCTCTGAAGAGAAGCAGTATTTAACTGAATCCCAAGTAATTGAATTACCTACGGGTGAATTGAGATATTATCTTCGCAATCATTATGGCCTGCAAAGAACTGCAGTTACGACAAGTACTGATGGTGGAGAAACATGGGGAGAAGTAACTTTTGACGATGCACTTATCGATCCAATCTGTCAATCAAGCGTCGTTCTTTATCCTGACTTAGGTGATGGAAAGGTGCGCGTCCTTTTCTCAAATCCTGCAGATGAAAAAACAAGGATTAAAGGTACGGTCCGCTTAAGTGAGGACGGAGGAAAAACATGGCCTTATAGCAAAGTAGTAGAAGATGGTTATTTTGGCTATTCTTGTTTAACCGTTCTTAAAAATGGTGAAGTTGGTATTCTGTATGAGCGTGTCGAGGATTATTCCGATTGGAACAAAATGGATATTCAATTTGGCACATTTACACTTGATTGGCTAAAATCAGAATAATGAACTAAGGGACAGGTAAAGGTGGATGATTTGCCTGTTCCTTTTGACAATTGTGGGAGGATACACATGGACAAACAATCTTTTTTTAAAACTATACATAAAAAATTAATCGTCTCCTGCCAAGCGCTTGAAAACGAACCACTTCATGGTTCCGACATTATGGCGAAAATGGCTCAGGCGGCTAAAGAGGGTGGAGCAGTAGCGATCAGAAGCAACTCAGCGCAGGATGTGGCTGCAATAAAGAAGCAAACGGGTCTCCCAGTCATTGGCTTGGTCAAACGTGACTATCCAGATAGTGAAGTTTTTATTACAGCCACCTTAAAAGAAGTAAAGGAATTACTTGAGGTGGAACCCGCTGTCATTGCACTCGATGCTACCATTCGCAATAGACCGAATGGGGAAACATTAGACGATTTGGTTCGCTATATTCACGAAAATAGTAATACTCTCGTAATGGCAGATATTGCTACAAAAAAAGATGCTGAATATGCAACAAGCTGTGGCGTGGATATGATTTCTACAACTCTATCAGGCTACACGGCAGATAGTCCTAAGCTCGAAGGACCTGATTTTCAATTAGTAGAAGAACTTTGCAAGACCTCAAGAATTCCTGTGATTGCAGAAGGACGCATTAATACGCCACAGGACGCGAAAAAAATGCTTGAACTAGGTGCATGGTCAATTGTAGTAGGCAGTGCGATTACAAGACCACAATTGATAACAAAATCCTTTGCAGAAGGAATTGAAAAATGAATCAGTATTTAGCTTTTGATATTGGCGGTACACAAATTAAATATGGAATTGTCGATGAATCAGGAAATATTATTTCTCATGGACTAATGGACACTGAAGCACATCTAGGCGGACCTTCTATTATTGATAAGGTAATTGCCAAAGGAAAAAGATTAATCGAAGATCACTCCGTTATAGGAATTGCGATTAGTACAGCTGGTCAAGTGGATTTCCATACAGGGACCATTGTCGGGGCTGGTGATACGATTCCGAATTATACAGGTGTGGAAATAAAACTCCGTATAGAAGAGGCACTTGGTTTACCCGTCGAAGTAAGGAATGACGTGGATTGTGCAGCTTTAGGAGAGCAGTGGCTTGGTGGCCATGATGTAAATAATTTTATCGCCCTAACCGTTGGAACCGGGATAGGAGGCGCCATTGTTATAGATGGGAAAATGTACTCTGGGCACACATTCAGCGCAGGTGAATGGGGCTATATGTTGGTCGAAGGAGAAGTATTTGAAAAAGTTGCCTCCGTCTCCGGCTTAATTCATCTTGCTCGGAAGTACAAGGAAGACCGTGATTGGACAGGGAAAGAAATTTTCGCATTGTATGATGAAGGTGATGTAGATATGAAACTAGCGGCCGATACATTTTTTAAGCATCTAGCAATCGGCATCACCAATCTTATTTATATTTTCAATCCCGAAAAAGTAATCGTTGGAGGCGGTATTACCGCACGTGGTGAGAGGTTTTTGCAAGAAATTCAACAGGAAGTCCAAAAATATATACAACCATCTATCTATAAAAATACCGAAATTGTTTTGGCCAAGTTATCCAACCACGCTGGCATGGTTGGAGCGGTCTATCATTTTATAAAAAGCAGACAAGCGTAAAGTTATTGTTCACATAATTATTGATTGGCTAGCAAATTGGTGCCAATGGCCAGTCAAGTCAGTCGATCGGCCAGTAAAACGAGGCATCCGGCAAGTAAAATTGGTCATTTGGCCACTAAAATCTAGTAACCGGCCAGTAAATTCGATTCGATGGCGAGTAAACTTTTGGCTATCAAATCAGAATTTATAATTATACAAAATAAATTTGAATTCATCATAAAGGGGTGCAGTCATGACGCAATTAAGAATGGGGATTATCGGCATTGGGCTAAGAAGTAATATTGTTAAGTATTGGCATCAACCTGAAGGGAATTCGGTTGTTGTAGGTGCGGCGGATATTTCGGTTGCTGCTCTTGACCGCTTTAAACAAGAAATTAATGAAGATGGTTTCGTTACAACAGATTACAAGGAATTGTTGGCTAGAGAAGATATCGATGCTGTAGCTATTCTATCACCAGATTATTTACACGAAGAACATGCAATTGCAGCGTTACGAGCAGGGAAGCATGTTTATTGTGAAAAACCACTTGCGATTACCCCTGAAGGCTGTGATCGTATTCTTGATGAATGGAAGCTTTCTGGAAAGCATTTAATGATTGGGTTCAATATGCGTTATATGAGTATGTACCAAACGATGAAGGAAATCATTGATTCTGGCGTCATTGGCGATATTAAAGCCGTTTGGGTTAGACATTTTGTAGGACTAGGCGGATATTATTATTACCATGATTGGCATGGGGCATCTAAAAATACGACATCTTTGCTTTTACAAAAAGCGTCTCATGATTTCGACGTTATTCATTGGTTAACGGGACAATATGCGAAAAAGGTATCTGCATTTGGAAGCCTAGATTATTATGGTGGGGACAAGCCAAATGATTTATATTGCCCTGATTGTGAATTGAAAGACACGTGCCCGGATGTAAGTTTAACAAAGTTAACACAATGTGCTTTCCGTGAAGAAATCGATGTAGAAGATAATAATATGGTCATAATGGAGCTTGAAAATGGTATTAAAGCATCTTATATGCAATGTCATTTTACTCCTGAATATTCTCGAAATTACACATTTATTGGTACGAAAGGCCGTATTGAGAACGATGATATTAACGATAAAGTATATGTAAAAACGAGGAAATCAGGCACTTGGCATGAAATGAGTGATATTGTATACGAGATGAAGCAAATGCCTGGAACTCACAGTGGAGCTGACCCACGCATTTGTGCAGATTTTGTAAATCTGGTTTTATACAATAAGCAACCATTAACAACTCCTTTTGCAGGCCGCATGAGTGTAGCAGTTGGTTGTGCAGCTACTGAATCGATCCGTTCTGGCGGAAAAGTAATTGAGATTGATCAAGGAAATCATCGTCCAATCGAGGAGGGGCAATATGCCAAAGTTAACGTATAACGAAAACTCCTTTTTGCTTGATGGCAAAGAAACGTTAATTTTAAGCGGTGCTATGCATTACTTTAGAACGGTTCCTGAATATTGGGAGGATCGACTTTTAAAATTAAAAGAATGTGGTCTTAACACAGTAGAAACATATGTTGCTTGGAATATTCATGAGCCTGAAGAAGGTCAATTTGTTTTTGATGGAATCGCTGATATTGAGCGCTTTATCAAGACGGCTGAAAAAGTAGGACTTCACGTCATCGTTAGACCTGGTCCTTATATTTGTGCAGAATGGGAATTTGGTGGATTCCCATATTGGTTAATGACTGTGCCAAATATTAAATTACGCTGTTTTAATAAGCCATACTTAGAAAAAGTAGATGCTTATTTTGACGAGTTATTTAATCGCTTGAATCCACTCTTAAGTTCGAATGGAGGTCCAATCATTGCCCTTCAGATTGAAAATGAATATGGTAGTTTCGGAAACGATCAAAAATACTTGCAATATATGCGTGACAACATTCAAAAAAGAGTTGGCGATGAACTTCTCTTTACTTCAGATGGTCCATTACCTAGCATGCTGCATGGAGGGATGATCGAAAACGTACTAGAAACGGTGAATTTTGGGTCAAGAACTGAAGAAGCATTTGCTGAATTAAAAAAAGTTCAACCGAATGCTCCATTAATGTGCATGGAGTTCTGGCATGGCTGGTTTGATCATTGGGGTGAAGAACATCATACAAGATCGGCTGCTAGTGTTGTAGAAACATTGGAAGAAATGTTAGAACGAAATGGCTCTGTCAATTTTTATATGGCGCACGGTGGAACAAATTTCGGTTTCTATAACGGAGCAAACCATAATGAGGAAATCTATCAACCTACAATTACGAGCTATGATTATGACGGATTGCTTACAGAATCCGGAGATGTAACAGATAAATTCTTTGAGGTTCGAAAAACTTTTGAAAAATACGTGGACCTCCCAGAAATTAATTTACATGCTCCTACGCCTAAAAAACAATATGGGGAAGTTCAACTAACAGAAAGTGTTGCGCTATTTGACTCATTAGAGCAGCTTTCCACACCTCAAAAAAGCGAAGCTCCATTAACGATGGAGGAATATGGTCAAGGATACGGCTTTATCGTATACGAAACGGTAATTAAAGGAGCTTACGGCAAGCAAAGATTGAGTGTTCAAGATGTACACGATCGTGGGCAAGTGTATTTAAATGGTGAGTATATTGGATTAGTTGATAGAATTAATGGAAAATCTAGTTTAGAAGTAGATATTACCGAAGATGAAACGAAACTCCAAATCATTGTTGAGAATATGGGACGTATCAATTACGGGCCATTCCTCGTTGATTTTAAAGGAATTACAGAAGGGGTTAGATTGAACAATCAATTTTTATTTGATTGGACGGTGTACCCATTACCATTAAATGATTTAAGCCATTTGGCGTTTGCTAAGCTAGAAGCGAAGGATGATCATCCACACTTTCATCGTGGAACGTTAACAATCGATGAAGTGGCTGATACGTTTATCGATATGTCAAATTGGTCGAAAGGCGTGGTCTTCGTGAACGGTCATAATCTTGGGCGTTATTGGGAGATTGGACCTCAACAGACACTTTATGTCCCAGCACCATTTTTACAAAAAGGTGACAATGAAATCGTCGTTTTCGAACTTCATAAGCATGAACAAGCTATAAGTTTTGTTGATAAGCCAGTACTAGGATGATGAAAAAAGCGTGGACCTAAATAGTCCACGCTTTTCCTTTTGTCTAGCTACAGCGCCTTGACCAGGCGACTTGCCGCTTTTCTACTCTTCTTCAACTGTATTTACTTCAACGCAGATTACAGTAGTAGTTACAAGGACGATTAACATAGCAGCTACGGCTAAAAACATATACATCAACTCCTACCAAGTAATATGGTGGCCAGATCCAGGAGGGGCATGTTGAATCATGTGGCTAAGCGGCAATGCGTACGCCATCAAAATTAGTGCTACTGCTACCCCAATCCAAATCCACCAGTTTTCCAAAAACTTCGGTGTATGTGATTTATCACTTTCTGCAATTGGGAATTCCTCAAATTCCCCGTTCAATTGTGCTTTAGGTGCAACGAATAATAGATTTGCAACGATGTAGAGTAATAGCATTGCTGATAAGAATAAAATCGTTCCACCGACTGCCATCGTAACATGGTTAGATAAAATTCCATCGAACCATTCCAACGCATTCACATTTCCGTTATAACCAGAGTAAGCTGTTCTTCTTGGAGCACCAAGCAATCCTAAAATATGTTGAGCTGTAGACATTAAAAGCATACCGATAGACCAAGAAATGATTTGGATAAAGGCTAGCTTTTGTAAACGTTTTGTGAACTTCCTTTCTGTGAGATAAGGGATAAGCCAGAATGTGATTCCCATAAATGTCATGGCAACTGGTGTTCCAACTGTAATATGGAAGTGGCCAACAATCCAAAGGGTATTATGCACAAGCTCATTTAATTGGAAGCTTGCATTAATGATTCCACCGGCACCACCAGGGATGAAAAACGCCATTGCGACAAAAATAGAAGTGAAGCGAACGTCTTTCCATGGTAGCTTTTTAAACCATCCGAACAATCCTGTTCCGCCTTTTTCTCTACCTGAAATTTCAAATGTCGCAAACATGGAAAAGGCAGTCATAAGAGATGGAATAATAACCATGAATGTTAGAACGACCTGTAAAAACTTCCAGAAGCTTGAGATCCCTGGCTCTGTTAACTGGTGATGGAATCCGACTGGAATAGAGAATAGCAAGAACAGAACAAATGATAAACGAGCTAAAGAATCGCTGAAAACTTTTACCCCAAGAATTTTTGGAACGACTGTATACCAAGCGATATAAGCAGGCAATAACCAGAAATAAACGAGCGGATGTCCGAAATACCAGAATAAAGAGCGACTTAGCTCTACGTTAATCGTATCAACCCAACCGAATGCCCAAGGAATGTATTGGAACACAACAGTTGCAACTACACCTAAACAGGCAATAATCCACAATACTAATGTAGCAATTGTCATATACGCAAATAGTGGACTCAACTGACCTTTATTACGTTTTTTCCACACGATATAATGACCGATAAGTGCAAAGCTGCTCAACCATGTACCGACTATGACTAATGCGAGTCCGACATAAAACCATCCACTTGCTTTTAGTGGTGCGTAAAATGTATAAAGAACGGACGCTTTACCTGAGATGATCATAACAGTTGCTAGTGCTGTTCCGATTGTCGTTACGATAAATCCTAGCCAAGCGAATAAATTAACTTTCGGTCCAAAACCGCCTAATGTTTTACTCATTCCAGCGATTAAGAATGCGAAAATGAAAAATGTTGTATAAATAAGTGCTAGTAAGACGCCGTGCGCTGTTAATATTTGATAATAATTAAGCCATGTAGGAAGATCGAGTGCATTGTTTCGCACAAACACTTGAAGCAATCCACAAAAAGTTCCGATAATGAATGCAATGTATGCAACTCCGATATTCCATAAAGCGAGCTTACGATCCTGAATTCCTATCATGGTTCATACACCTCAATCTCTGTTGACATAAAATGGTGACCTGTACCGCAATATTCATTACATAGGACTAAATATTTCCCAGGTTTATTGAATGTGTAGTTTTTATGCGTGATTCTTCCGGGCACCACCATCATGTTCACTTTTGTATCTTTTATCGTGAAACTGTGAACAACATCTGTACTTGTTAATGTAAAAATGATTTCTTTTCCAACAGGTACTTTGATATTGGAAGGGTTATAACCGAAAGCCATACCGACGATTGCCACTTCATAAGTGTTTTTATCAATCTGCCTTACACCTGGGTTATCGAATGGAGCTGTTTCATTCACCTTTTCTGGATCAATGGTGTCCATTCCGCCGGCAGGTGTATGCCCTTGCCCAAAAGCAGTAATTCCAACAATACTTAAAAATATTGCTAATGATAAAATACCGAATACTAACCAAATTTTTTCATACTTATGAAAATCCATGATTTCACCTACTTCTCCTTTTTATCTCGCAACATAAAGACCATAAACGGCAAACCACATAACTAAAATAATAATTCCGACTGTAAAAACACTAATTAATGTACCTTTAAGGTTAACGTCTGAATGATGTTTCTTTTTGGCCATTTGGCATCCTCCTATATTACTGCTCTATGACTAAATCGTACTTTTTTGTGATTCGCATCACAGTGATAAAAGTCACACCATATGTTAAAAAATGCACAATGTTAAAATTTAGACAAAAATACAGTAGCTAGCCTTTAGAAAAGTCAAAGAGTTTAACATTTGAAAGTCGAGGAACAGGAGTCTCAGATTTTCTTATTACTCCTTCGACAAAAGTCGAGTTGGACGAAATGAAGGTTATGTTACACTTAGAGCAGTTTAGGGATGGGGTGATGATGTGAAAAAGATTAATTTTCTTTATCTCTTTCTCTTTTTGTGTATTTGTATATCGGTAGGATTAGCGGCCTTCTTTTTATTTGAATCTTTTCAGTATGAAGCTTCCTTCAATGGAAGTGAACCAATCCCAAACTATGATTATCATTTTGTTCTTATTGGTCAGGAGAAAGATAACCCGTACCATCGGAAAATTTATGAAGGCGCTGAGGCTGCTGCAAAGGAGAAAAATATTTTCATAGAATATGTTGGTCCGAGGCAGACGAATGTAGAGGAACATATTAAATTAATTGAAATGGCTACCGCTGCTAGAGTCGATGGAATTTTAACTCAAGGACTGACTAATCGAGAATTTAAACCCGCAATTGATCATGCTATAAATCGTGGTGTACCCGTTATTACGTTCGACACGGATCTAGAGGATAGCAAGCGTTTATCCTACGTTGGGACGGATAATTATGAATCCGGTTACAAAATAGGAGATGCAATGATTGAGGATACAAATGGACAGGCTGTTGTAGGAATCATTACCGGATTACTTTATTCAAATAATTTGGTTTTACGAGTGCAAGGTTTTTTAGATGCAATTGAAAAAGCACCTAATATAAAAGTAGTAGCGATAGAAAGTTCGAACATTAGTAAAAGCCAAGCGGCTGAAAAAGCTCATCAAATGCTGCGAAAATATCCGGAAATAACCGTCTTTTTTGGTACAAGTGCTTTAGATGGTGCAGGGATTGCTCAAGCAATTGATAAAATCAATCCTGTAACGCCAATTCTTGTGTATGCATTTGATGATTTGAAGGAAACCATCGAGTTAATTAAAGAAGATAAAATTCACGCTACACTTAAACAAAATCAATTTGAAATGGGGTATAAAGGCGTTTCAATGTTATATGAGGCGGTTACGGGCGGCCCCATCCCCAAAACGTACCATACATCCACCAAAATCCTTCGAAAAAATGATATAGGGATGAGTAAACATGAGTAAAATGAAAAATAAGCTGATGGCATTTTTCCTTACATTATTTGTCCTGTTAAATGGAGTTTCTATATTTTTATTTCTTAATCATAAACAAACGGTTGCCCAGTATGATCATCTTCTAGACCGTTTTTTATTATTAAATGATATCTCACAAATTTCCCAGAATACTTATGACTCGATGAACTCTTTTCTTCTACATAAAACACAAGATGATTTAACAGACTTTTATACATATAGGCGTGAGCTTAAAGAAAAACAGCGTGATCTCAAAAAGACGATTATGAATAGCCATAACTATATTCCTGTAAAAAACTATGAAGTAATGATCGGAAGTTTAATAGAAGAAACAGACGTGACAATCGGACTTTTTATGAGTGAACAAATAGAAAGTTATCCTACTAGGCAAGCAGAATCATTAAAGTTCTTATCTTTTTTACAAGACCAAACGCTTCATTTATTAAATGAAGAATTGACTCAGTTTCAATCATATTATTTAGAAATGAGCGGAAGGAATCAAAATATGGAATATATGGGGTTTGCTTTATTTTCCAGCACGCTTTTCATGGTACTCCTGTTTTCGTTGCTGTTTAGCAATAATATAACGAAGCCGATTCACCAATTGACGAATGCCGCGCATGAAATTGCACTTGGAAAACTGGACGGCGAGGAGATTATTTATCATAAAAAAGATGAATTAGGATTTTTAACAGCGACGTTTAACAAAATGAGAAGAGACGTCATTGATTTATTCACGCAAATACAGGAAAAATCGGAGCAGGAACAGCTCATTAAAGAAATGGAATTGAAAAGCTTGCAAAGCCAAATCAATCCTCATTTCTTATTTAACACGTTGAATACCATTGGAAAGCTTGCCTATATAGAGGGATCAGACAAAGTGAATCATTTGATTATGTCGCTTTCCAAACTGTTGCGTTATAACTTGAGCAAGCTAGAGAAACCAGTAAAGTTGAGAGATGAATTACAAACGGTTCAAGATTATTTTTTTATACAAAAAACCAGGTTTGGGGAAAGAGTACATTTCGAAATAATGGTGGAGGAGGATTGTTTAGAATTAGAGATTCCTATTTTAACGCTTCAGCCGATTGTTGAAAATGCTTTTATTCATGGGATTGAATCGTTGGAAAGTGGTGGATCTATTAGAATCGTTGGACAAGTCGATCAGGGGGATATTGTCGTTAAGATTATCGATAATGGAATTGGTATGAGCGAGGAAATTCGGCAGTCCTTTTTGAGCAACACGGATAAATGGAAGCAGACGGGGACAGGGCACTCAACTGGATTAGGATTGGAAAATGTTATTCGGAGATTGCAACTTTTTTTTCATCGAAAGGATATTTTTTCAATCGAGTCTGAAATAGGAAAAGGGACAATCGTTGAACTGCGATTGCCGAAAGGATGATCTGAATGTATCGCATTTTACTAGTAGATGATGAGGCCATAGAAAGAATGGCATTAAAAAAGATTATTATAAGCTGGAAAGATGCAATCATTGAAGAAGCTGAAAATGGAAGAATGGCTATCGTAAAAGCAGCCGAATTTCGACCTGATATCATTTTTATGGATATTAAAATGCCCGGAATTGACGGTTTGGAAGCGACAGAAGAAATCAAAAAATTGGACAATGCAGTAAAAGTAATTATGGTGACTGCTTTTGAAGCCTTTGAATATGCACGACATGCCGTTCGCCTCGGCGTGAATGATTATTTATTAAAACCAAGCTCTGATCAAGAAATTATTGAAGTCCTGACGAAGGTTACAAATCAGATTGAAAGGGAAAGGCATCATCGAAATGACCAACTAAGTTTGAAGGATAATTATAATCGGGCATTATCCATTATCCAATCTCGCGAAATTACATCATTGATTGTAGGAAATGATGCTTCTGAATCTGTTGCGTTTGAAGAAAATTGGATAAAAGTTTATGAAAAACCGAGCTATGTAATGGTAGTAGAATTTGGTGATACAGTAAGCGGAGAAGAAAAACAAAATATAGCGGATTTTATTAAGGATCAACTAAGCATTTCCAGGAGTCAGAGTTTTGTCGGTGCCATTCATCTCAATCAGTTGCCTATCCTCATTCAACCAGACGATAGAGAAAATGAATCAATTATGAGCCAATCGTTGAAAATAGGGAAACGCCTTATTGAAAAAATTCAACTAAAGTTCGCACATGCGAGTGTAAAAATTGGTATAGGGACAAGTTATGAAGAAATAGAACTCTTTGTTCAGTCATATCATGAGGCGCTGTTTGCTTTAGCCAAGACAATGAGGCCTTTCGCATGTACATACTATAATCATTTACTATCTGAAAATAATGCGATTGATCCATTATTTGAGTTGGAAAAAACACTTCTCGAGCACATTATGTTTGGTAAGGTGGAAGAATCGAGGATTTCTTTTAAAAAATATTTTGATGCGCTTATCATTACAACTCGCGGAAATCTAGAACTCGTAAAAGAAAAAATGAATGAATTTTTTGTCCTGCTAAATAGACAAATGTACGAAAAGAAAATAGAGATAATGTTCCGCCCAAAATACAGTCAAACAAAATCTATTTATCATCTCCAAGAACTTGTGCTCGACAAAATCGTAAGGACGGCTAAAATGGTTCATAATCTTCATTTTTCTGAAAGTGAAGGTATGATTTCAAAAGCAAAAAGCTATATTGAACTTCATTATGAAAAATCGATTACGCTTGAGGATGTAGCTGAAGTTGTTCAGTTCAGTGCACACTATTTTAGTAAGCTTTTCAAGGAACTTTGTGGAATGTCATTTATAGATTATTTAACAGAGGTTAGGGTGAATCACGCAAAAGAATTAATGAAGCGGCAGGAAAAAAGTTTAAAAGAAATATGTTTTGAGGTTGGTTACAAGGATCCCAATTATTTTAGCCGTGTATTCAAACGTGTTACTGGTTTTTCTCCTTCGGATTATCGAAACAAGCAATTGATGATGAGGTAATTCAGTAAAAAAATGCTACTTAACTTAAAAAAGTGAAGGATATTTTATACATTAGAATTCACAACAGAAGATAGCACAAAGTTTTTAAGGAAAAAGTAAAATCGTATAGCTTTTACATCGCAAATTAATAGTTTCATAATTATACAATTTTGGTAGCGTTTCCAATTATGTGAGGGGGAATTGATTTTGAGAAAAAGATGGTATCTTTCCATATTGTTATGTGCGTTAATGGTCATGCTCGCAGCATGCGGTGGAAACCAAACTGCAGACGAGCCGGCTGAACCAGCAGAAAACAATGATCCTCCAGCAGAAAAACCGGCTGACAAAGAAGATGAAAAAGCATCATTAGAAATTTTTAGTTGGTGGACTGGGGCGGGTGAAGAAGAAGGTTTACTTGCATTAATCGATGTTTTTAATGAAAAGCATCCTGAAATCGAGGTTATTAATGCTGCCGTAGCGGGTGGTGCGGGAACTAATGCAAAAGCAGTGTTAGTTAGTAGAATGCAAGGCGGAGATCCACCATCAACCTTCCAAGTTCATGGTGGCGCGGAATTGAATGAGAGCTGGGTTGCAGCTGGGAAAATGACACCTTTAAATGATTTCTTTGATGCGGAAGGATTAAATGATAAGTTCCCACAAGAGCTTATTGACTTAGTAAGTAAAGACGGAAATATTTACTCTGTCCCGGTAAACATTCACCGTGGAAATGTTCTTTGGTACAACCAAAAAGTGTTTGATGATTTAAATCTTAAAGCTCCAACTACTTTTGATGAGTTTTTCAAAGTAGCTGATACGTTAAAGAAAAATGGAATCACTCCATTGGCATTTGGAGATAAAGAAGCTTGGACAGCTACTCATTTATATGAAACTGTCCTACTAGGTCATTTGGGTGCAGCAGAGTATGGAAAGCTATGGACAGGCGATTTGTCATTTGATGATGCAAAAGTAAAAGAGGCAACTGAAATTTTTGCGAAAATGCTCGATTATGTAAATGAGGATCATAGTGCACGAAATTGGCAGGATGCTTCTCAGCTTGTTGCTGATGGGGAAGCGGCCATGAACGTAATGGGTGACTGGGCGAAAGGATATTTTGACGGACGTGGTTTAAAAGTTGGAACAGACTATGGATGGGCGCCAACACCTAGTAGTGGTGGAATGTTTGTAGTGATAACAGATACGTTCGGATTGCCAAACGAAATAGATAATCCAGAGACAGTTAAAGAGTTTTTATCCGTTCTTGCATCGGTTGAAGGGCAGGATGCTTTTAATCCGAAGAAAGGATCCATCCCTGCACGTGTTGATGCAGATGCTTCTAAGTACGATGAGTACGGAAAAGCGGCGATGGAAGATTTTAAAACCAATGATTTAGGACCAAGTCTGGCACATGGCTCAGCAGCAAATGAAGGATTTGTAACGAAAGTAAATGATGCAATGGTCATGTTCGTAACGCAAAAGAATGTTGATCATTTTATTGAACAATTAGTCGCTGCAGCAAAAGAACTTTAAAGTGTAACAACGAGGAAGGGAAGAATTACTCTTCCCTTCCTTTCTATTACATAGAGGAGATGGTTGCGATGAATGTCAATAAAGAGATCAGTAGGAACATTTCCATCCCAATAAGAAGGACGCCAAAGAAAAAAATAACAACAGATCGTATTCTATCTTTTTTATTTATCTTGCCTTCCATTATTTTAATCGCTATTTTTGTTTACGGTTTTATTGGGTGGAGTGGATATGTTTCACTAAGCAATTGGAATTCAATTGTAAAAGATTTATCATTTGCAGGATTAAAAAACTATGTTTATTTATTTGATAATTTCAGGTTCCAGGCCGATTTACGTAATACGTTTTTCTTTACGATTCTCTTTATTGGGGCAGTTATTGTCCTCGGTCAATTTCTCGCTATTTTAATAGATCAAAATATTAAAGGTGAATCTTTATTTCGCAACATCTTTTTCTTTCCAATGTCCTTATCTTTTATCGTAACCGGAGTTGTGTGGCAATGGTTATTGAATCCGACGACGGGAGTTAATATATTTTTACAAAAGTTCGGTATAAAGCCGATGTGGTATGTGGATACAACAATCATCCCAGCATGGAAATGGGGGCAAATTGATTTTGGAATCCCGGTAGCGATTATTGCCCTTGTCATTGCTGCCACATGGCAATTGACGGGATTTGCTTTGGCGATGTATTTGGCTGGATTGAGGGCGATTCCTGAAGACATACGGGAAGCGGCTCGTGTCGATGGAGCGACGGAATTTCAGTTATATCGGAAGGTCATTTTTCCTTTATTAGCACCGATTACTGTCAGCGTCATCATTATTATGGCACATATCTCTTTGAAAATATTTGATTTAGTTTATGCGATGACAGGGTCTGGTGCGGGCTTCGTAACGGATGTTCCTGGAACATTTATGTTTGAAACGACCTTTAGGGGCAATTATTATGCGAATGGATCTGCGATTTCCATTATTATGCTGCTGTCGGTAGCAATCTTTATCATTCCTTATTTAATTAAGAACCGCAGAGGTGATATGTCATGATAGTGAAGCGCATTAGTCTTAGAATGATTCTCTATCTTTTATTGATTCTATTAAGCTTGTTTTATATAATGCCGCTTTATGTCATGATTATCACTAGCTTAAAGCCATTTGCAGAAGTGTCATTAGCTACAATGTGGAAGCTACCTTCTACAATGGATTTTTCGAGCTACAGCTTTGCCTTTAAAAAATTGGCCCCAAACTTATTAAATAGTTTTTACCTCGTCATTCCTGCTACGATTTTGGCTGCCTTAATTGGATCAATGAATGGCTATGTATTATCAAAATGGAGGTTTAAAGGGTCGGAATGGGTGTTTACCGCTTTATTGTTTGGAATGTTTATTCCTTACCAAAGTATCCTCATCCCACTAATTGAGTTTTTAAGAAGTATTGGACTGTATAATAGTATACCTGGTTTAGTATTTGTGCACGTTGTGTACGGGATTCCTGTTACGACACTCATGTTTCGAAATTTTTATGCCAATATTCCAACGGATCTTATCGAATCTGCCAAAATAGATGGAGGGGGATTTTTACGCATCTACTGGAACATCATGATTCCACTTTCCATTTCGGGATTCGTCGTCGTTGGGATTTGGCAGTTTACAAATATTTGGAATGAATTTTTATTTGCTGTCACAATCACGACAAATAAACAGCAACCTGTAATGGTCGCACTGCAAAATTTGTCTGGAAGTCAAATTGTAGAATGGAATGTACAGATGGCAGGTGCCCTGCTTGCAGCACTACCTACATTACTAGTTTATATTATTCTAGGGAAGTATTTTGTGAGAGGGTTGTTAGCCGGATCGGTGAAAGGGTAGTCTTAGAGGTAAAATAAAATTGCCTTTGAAACGTCATTTTTAGGTGTGTGCAGAAATTGAAATTGAACCGATTGTAAAAGTTAGAGAGTCAGTCTCGAAATAGGTCCAATTGAGACTGAAGAAGAGTCTCGATCGGGTTCCAATTGGGACTGAACTCATTGAAAAATAGAAATTGAGCCTCGATTCGGTTCGGATCGGGACTGAACTCATTGAAAAATAGAAATTGAGTCTCGATTCGGTTCCAATCGGGACTGAAATCATTGAAAAACGGAAATTGAGTCTCGATCCAGATTCAATCGAGACTGAAATCATTGAAAAGCAAAAATTGAGTCTCAATTCGGTTCCAATGGAGACTGAAATCATTGGAAAATAGAAATTGAGTCTCGATTCGGGTTCAATCGAGACTGAAATCATAGAAAAGCAGAAATTGAGTCTCGATCGGGTTCCAATCGGGACTGAAATCATTAAAAAATAGAAATTGAGTCTCGATCCGGGTTCAATTGGGACTGAAACTATTTAAAAATAGAAATTGCGTCTCGATCCGGGTTCAATCGAGACTGAAATCATTGGAAAATAGAAATTGCGTCTCGATCCGGTTTCAATCGAGACTGAAACTATTGAAAAATAGAAATTGCGTCTCGATCCGGGTTCAATCGAGACTAAAATCTTTAAAAAATTGAAATTGACTCTCGATTCGGTTCCACTCGAGACTAAACTCAATAAAAAACAGTAGGTCTCGATTTACACACTCGATCGAGACCTACTTCCATTATTAATCAATCTTACATATTTCAATTGGACATATTTCGCAGTGGTTTTCTTCCCTTAAATAATCCAAATCATGAATAAGAATTTTTCCATCCTGCATTGAAAGTTTTGCATCCTTTTTCAAGCTACTTAACATTCGATTGACAACCTCGCGAGTCATGCCACAAAAGTTGGCAAGCTCTTGATTAGTAAGTGATAAATCTACCAGAATGCCATCTTCTTTTTCAATCCCGTAACTGTTCGCTAAACGGATTAATGTTGAATATAAAGCACCTTTTTTCCCATGTAAAATAAGGTCACGAAATTTCGACTGCATTTTTTTATGATGGAGGCTCATCATTTTCATAAATTCAACATTTAGGCTTGGCTTTAGAAGAAGGTTTTCTTCCAGAATGTCCTTTTTGATTTTAGCGCAGACACTGTCCTCGATTGCCCGAGCATGGACGGCATATAAGGCAGTATCGGAGTATAGTGAAATTTCATATATAAAATCACCCTCGCTAAAAATCTGAAAGGCAATCTCACGTCCGTCAGGCGTTACCTTGCCGATTCGAATTTTTCCCGAGCGGATGTAATATATCCCATCAGCAAGATCGCCTTCTTGAAATAAATACGCATCTTTTTTTAATTCAATTTCTTTATGGACAAGTGTTAGAAGACCTTCCAAGTCGGAGGATTTCATACGATCACCCTTCATTAAAGTAGGAGATTTCTCCTTCTTCATTTATATGGATTTTGCGTTCATCTTTAAAAATAATCTCTAAAGGATGTGTTTCGCTAATCTTTTTAGAAAAATACCAGCGGCGTCCAGGTGGAACAAGGACGATAAATGTATCCCCCTTGCCTAGAAAATTTAATTCATCAGGCACGATATTCGAGCTTCCAAACAGCGGTATGCCAAAATCCTGTAATTCCTCTCCTACAAGTGCGACATTCGGTGTGGTAATACTGACTTCACTTATATTTAGGAAGGAAGCAACTGATAAATCTCCAAATAAATCTTTCTTTCTCCGTCCAATCAATTCAATCACATTTCCGGCGGGGTCTTCAAAATACATAGAATCCGCATCAAAACTTCGAAAATATACTTCATTTCTACCATTTTCTCTGTTTAAGATAATCCTATTCTGTATCCAGTCTTTCATCATTGAAAACTGATTTCCTGGTATATTAATGGCAAAATGATAAAATGCATTTCGATTCGATTGTTTAAAAACAATGCTTGACTCGCCAATCTGTACAGTGAACTTTTCATTTGTAGCTTCTACAATGTTAAGTTCTAGTACATTCCCATAAAATCGTTTTAGTGCCTTTAATTTATCTGTATAGAACGTGACGGATTTGAACATTTCATCACCCACGCAATTTTTCTTTATTTTGCTGCGGCATCTAAACATGCGGCCACCGCTTTTCTTCCATTATATCATTATTGATTCTGATTTATATGACAAATGTCATCTTATTTTCATGACATTACTTACTGATGTTCCTATTTGAAAATTTATAGAATTAGGTTAAAGAATGAAGAGGGAGAGGTTCGAATGGAACAAGTAGTTGAAATTAAAAGCTTAACAAAAACGTTTAAAGATAAAAATGCTGTAACGGATGTTTCTTTTTCAATCAAGCGCGGTGAAGTTGTTGCAATTCTTGGACCAAATGGTGCGGGGAAAACAACGACGATGTCAATGATGCTCGGTTTAATGAGCCCGACGAAGGGCAACGTAAAATTATTTGGCGAGGATGCCAATGCCAAACATGTTCGTGAAAAAACCGGAGTCATGCTACAGGAAGTAAGCATTATGGATGGACTTAAAGTGAAAGAAATCATTTCTCTTATTCGTCAATATTATCCTAATCCTTATTCCTTGGATTATCTCACTCAAATAACAGGACTTAATCAAGATGATTTGAAAAAGAGGACCGAGAAGCTTTCAGGTGGGCAAAAACGAAGAGTCGGTTTTGCACTCGCAGTTGCCGGAAATCCAGATTTATTATTTTTTGATGAACCGACAGTAGGAATGGATATATCGGCTCGAAAGCTGTTTTGGAAAACGGTAAAGGATCTGGCAAATCAAGGGAAAACGATCATTTTTTCAACCCATTATTTACAGGAGGCAGATGACGTCGCCACTCGCATCTTACTTTTTAAAGAAGGAACAATTATTGCTGATGGAACACCAGATGAAATTAAAAAAACTATATCGAAGCAATCTGTTTCTTTTATAACAAATGATGTTATTCCAAGAAAAATGTTCCTCGAACAATCTTTTGTAACAGACATGTATGGAAAAGACGGAAGAATCCATATTGTTACGGAAGACACAGATTTAGTCCTTGCTAAAATTTTCGAACTAAAAATAAAGGTGAACGACATCCGTGTAGAAAAAGGAAGACTCGATGAAGCATTTGAACAACTAACTGGTGAACATAAGGAGGTTATATAAATGAAAGTGATTATCCATCAATGTAAAGCTGAAATTTTACGCATGTTTCGAAATCCATATTATATTTTTTGGTCTCTATTTATGCCAATCGTATTTTATGTTGTTTTTACAAAAATAGTAAATATCCAGGTGCCGGATAAAAAAGTTTGGGATGCTCATTATTTAATGTCAATGACCACGTTTAGTGTTATGGGAAGTGCCATTATGACAATGGGAATCCGGATTGTGCAAGAGCGTAAGGAAGGGTGGACTACTTTTATTAAAACAACGCCACTTTCTGGTTCTGTGTATTTTTTGGCGAAAATGATGGGGCAAACAGTTGTACATCTTTTTTCTGTGATCATCATTTTCATTGCCGGAATATTGATTAATGGCGTATCATTGCCGGTTCATGTCTGGTTTTTGAGCGGAGCTTGGATTCTTCTTGGATCATTGCCATTTCTAGGGCTTGGCGCATTGGTCGGAACGATGAAAAGAGTTGACACAGCAACAGGTGTGAGTAATTTTGTTTATATGCTACTCGCTATCAGCGGCGGGATGTGGATGCCGATGGATATTTTGCCAAAGATGGTTCAAAGAGTGGGAAGTTGGCTTCCATCGTATAATTTTGGCAATGGTGCATGGGAAATTATTCGTGGACATTCCCCTGAATTGAAAAATTTTGTGATTCTAGCAGCCTACCTTTTTGTATTCATGGTATTATCGACTTATATAAGAAGGAAACAGGAAGCGGTGTAATCGTTGAAGAAGTTTCATTTTTTTCCTAAAAGGTACGGTGTTTTTCCATATATATTTTTGATTTATTTGGTTCTCCCAGTTTTTTACGTTAGAGAAGAACAAGGTCTTAAAGCAGTAATTGGCTATGCTCTAATACTGCTTTTCCTTGTTACGTATCGCCAGTTATATTTTTTAATTCCTTTTAAAAAGATCTCTATTTGGCTTGTATTACAAACTGTTATTCTTGTTATTCTTAGTATTTGGTACAGTCCTTACAATATGTTTATGGGTTTTTTTACTGCCAATTTTATTGGCTGGTTTCTGGATAAAAAACTATTTAAAACGGCACTCATTTCATTCGGAATAATACTTGCTTCACCCATATTATTTGTGATATTACAAGGACAATTATCTAACATTTATTTCTTTTTTCCTTTTTTGATAGTAATGCTTGCTACTCCTTTTGGCATTCGTTCGATGAATACAAGGATGGAATTGGAGAAAAAGCTCGATCAGGCAAATCAACAAATAAGGGATTTAATTAAACGAGAGGAAAGAGTTCGAATAGCAAGAGATTTGCACGATACACTTGGACATACGCTATCACTCATCACACTTCAAAGTCAGCTCGTACAGAGACTTACGGAGAAAGACCCTATACGGGCGAAACAAGAGGCAAAGGAAATCGAATCGAGCTCTCGTTCAGCACTCCGCCAGGTTAGAGAACTCGTATCCGAAATGCGTTCTATTACGATTGCTGAAGAAATAGCAGAGATGAAGCAAATTTTAACAGCTGCGGGAATTGAATTTCATGTTACTGGCCAAAAGGATTTTACTTATATTCCCTTGCTTCAGCAAAATATTATTGGGATGTGCCTTCGAGAGGCTGGAACAAATATTGTGAAGCACAGTCAAGCAAAAAATTGCACGGTATTATTCGAAGAGTCTGGAGGATTTCTTACGATTTCCGTGAAGGATGATGGAGTTGGGATATTGGAAGGACAAGAAAGTGGAAATGGATTAAAAGGAATGAATGAGCGCCTGGCGTTAATTGATGGAACTCTTAAGATTCATTCAAAAAAGGGGACGGCGCTCACGATAAATGTGCCGATTATTAAAAAGCAAGCTGAGGTGAATAATGCTCATGATACGCATCGTCATTGCTGAGGATCAACGAATATTAAGGGGAGCACTTGGAGCATTGCTAGATTTTGAAGATGATTTAGAAGTGGTGGGCCAAGCAGAAAATGGAGAGGAAGCATTAAAGCTTGTAAAAGAGCTTAATCCTGATATTTGCATTATGGATATCGAGATGCCTCTAAAAAGTGGGCTGGAAGTGGCAAGTGAATTAAAACAATTAAAATCTCCAGCCAAGGTTATTATATTGACCACCTTTGCACGACCTGGTTATTTCGAAAGAGCCATGAAAGCGGGTGTCCACGGATATTTATTAAAGGACGGATCCATTGATGAGCTAGCCGGTGCAATCCGTAAAGTCATGGAAGGTAAAAGAGAATATGCACTTGAATTAATGATGAATTCCTATAACGAAGATAACCCCTTAACTGAACGTGAACAAGAGATTTTAAAATTAGCGGCTGCAGGAAAAACGGGAAAAGAAATATCTGAGACACTATTCCTATCCCAAGGGACAGTCCGAAACTATATGTCCGAAATTCTTCAAAAGCTGGATTCTAAGAATAAGATAGAAGCAATATCCGTTGCCCAAGAGAAGGGCTGGATATAAGAAGGGATGTTCCAAGCGGGAACATCCCTTTTTCATATTGAGTGCCCCCAAACCTAAAAAAATTTCCAGTAAGGTCACGACAAACGACACAACAAGCCTTTGAACGTGTAAAGCTATCTTCATAGTCTTCAAGGATACTGGAACCTATTAAAGGGCATTGGAACCCCCTTTGCTAGGCTTTCGATGGCAGTCCCATTAAGAAAAAATTTAGAAAATCTAAATGGCTTTAGCCTTAATATAAAATCGATGCTGCTTCACATCAAAACAACCCTTTTCTTGGATTAATTGATGAATCTCATATAACTTCTGTTTATCTTTTTCCACATCAAAGTCAGGTGCTTGCCAAGGGATAGCTTTTAGATAATAGACTAATGCCCCAATATCATAGAATCTTTGAATTGGAAATTGTTCGCCGCTTTCTAAAATCTTAAAACCATTTTTCTCTAAGTCTGATGCTGCTTTTGCTAAATTCCAATCAATGAATTCCTCATTATAAGGTAAACCTAAAGCATCATTAATTTCATGACAGTCTACCCCACCAACTTGCTGGGTAAGAAAAGTCCCGCCTTCCGTTATAATTCTCCGAACTTCTTGATTTGAATACGCTTCATGTTTATTCATGATTAGATCAAAAAAGTTATTTTCGAATGGGAGATGATGATCATCTTCAATTTCAAACACTTTTACTCCAAGTGGTTCAAGGCGATTTTTGGCAATGGGGACATTTGGTGTATATGCCTCCGTTGCATAAATCGTTTGGGGGAAGGGACGAAGCATTGATAAAAACTCTCCACCGCCAGTTCCCATATCAAGCATCGATGAAGAATTTCTAATAAGTGCTAAAGCTTTACTTCCATATGACCAAGTAAGAGGTTCAGCGTCGATTCTCCCTGTGTCATTTACATACGAAAAGTCCCACCCAGAAAAAGAGTGTTTGCTAGTTTCTATTAGTTGTTCAAAATAATCTTCAAATGCCATAAATATACCTCCATATAATGTGGATTATTACTATGGACATAGTATAATAGTCCTTAATGTAGTTTAAATAAAGGGGAATTTTTTCTTGAAAAATTTCAGATTACAGCTCACGTTAATTATTATTGGATTTTCCATTTTTATATCTTTTGTAGTAGCATTTTTTGATCAAGTTAAGTTGAAAAATAGATTAATAGAAGAATATGCATCTAAACTAAGTGCAACTGAAGATAGTATTATGGAATCTTTACATGCAATTGATAAAGCTTATATGCTATTTGACTCTGATATTGCAGCAAAAATGAAAAGTAACTCTGATGAATTACTTTCTTTATATGAAAAAACTCCAAATTTTGATGAATGGGACTTTCAAGCACTTAAAACATACTACGGAATGGATATTTACATTATAAACGAAAAGAACGTTATCACCTATAGTAGTTACCCAGTGGATGTCGGTCTAGATTTTAGTTCATGCTGCAAAAAGTTATCAGGGCTGCTAGATATCAGAAGAAAAGTAGGATTATTCTATGATGACGGAATGGATATTCAACTGGCAGATGGGGGAATAAAAAAATATAGTTATGTCCCAACACCTGATAAAAAGTATATTATCGAATTAGGAGTAGAATTATCCGATGGAGAGATTTTTAAGCACTTTAATTTTCTGGATTTAGCAAATGAATTAGAAGAAAAATATAATTTTATTAACAATATTAATATTTACAGTCGTGGAGGGCATCTATTTATTGCCAGTGGAAATATGCAACAAGAAGACATAAAACTCGGATCAGAGAAATGGACCCATTTCAGGAAAGCGCTTGAAAGCGGTAAACCGGTAGAGGTTAAGGGGAAGTGGCAAGATTTAGATGTTACATATCGATATATCCCTTATGAAGCAACGGAAAAAAGGGGAGTATCTACTAATAGAGTGGTTGAAATTGTGTACAACGATTTACCATTAAATAAAGCTTTAATGGATAATAAAAAACAATTTGCCTTGCAGCTGTTCGTCATTTTTTTAGGAGCTATATTACTTTCCCTTTTTATAGTTCGACGGATTGAGAAACCGATGTTTTTAGCATTTCACGATAGTTTGACAGGGTTAAAAAATCGAGCGGCTTTTGAGGATTTAATTAGTGATCAATTGAAGAAGAAAAATGTAGACACAGCATTAATGATGATTGACCTCGATAATTTCAAACTTGTAAATGATCGGCTAGGCCATTCTGAAGGAGATCGCATCCTTAGAATAACGGCTGAAACGATTGCTACTTTTTTAAACAAAAAGGATAGCGCAGTTAGAATTGGCGGGGATGAGTTTAGTGTCATTTTTGATAATATACAAGGAGAAGATATTAAGATGATTGCTTCAGGGATGCTCCATTTGATGGAGCGGCGTTTTCATGATCTGCCTGAAGACATTGATGTATCGATGAGTATCGGAATTGCATTTGCGGACCCTCAGGATAATGTAGAAACATTATATGCCAAGGCGGACAGCGCATTATATCGTTCAAAAAATAACGGAAAGAACCAGTATCATATTTATGAAAACTAAGGTTTATCAATTTCGTATTATCATATAAAATGATAGTACGATTTTTTTAGGAGTTGGAAAAGAATGTGGGAAGAATTTAAGAAGTTTGCTATAAAAGGAAACGTTTTGGATTTGGCCGTTGCGGTTGTCATTGGAGGAGCGTTTGGAAAAATCGTTTCTTCACTTGTTGATAATATTATTATGCCGCTTGTCGGTGTGTTGTTGGGTGGAAAAAGCTTCGAAAAGCTTTCTTTTCCTATTGTGGATGCAGAGATAAAATATGGTATTTTCATTCAAAGCGTAGTAGATTTTTTCATCATCTCTTTTTCCATATTTATGTTTATTAGATTATTGAATAGCTTAAAAAGAAAGAAAGAGGAAGAAGTTCTAGAGAAAGAGCTAGAGGTTGCACCCGAACTAGAGCTTTTAGCTGAAATTCGTGATTTATTAAAGGAACAAAAACAAGATAAAGCTGAGAATTAAAAGAGCATGACAAATACCACACGAAAATTTGTGTGGTATTTGTCATTTTAACTATGGAAATGTATTAAGCTTCTCTACCAACTTGAATTTCCATCGTTACCTTAATGTCATCTCCAACAAGAACGCCGCCAGTTTCAAGTGCTGCATTCCAAGTTAAACCGTAATCGCTGCGCTTGATTTTACCTTCTACGCTGAAGCCTGCTTTTTCAGCTCCACTCATTGGGTCTTTAGCAAGACCTTCAAACGTAACAGTGAAGGTTTCAGGTTTTTTCACACCATGCAAGGAAACATCTCCTGTTACAGCGTATTGATCTTCACCTTTTTTCTCAATATTAGTTGATGTAAACGTAAGGTTTGGATATTTTTCAACTTCAAAAAAGTCAGCTGAACGAAGATGATTGTCTCGATCCTCGTTTCTTGTATCAATGCTTGCAACATCAATAGTAAAACTGATATTTCCAGTTGTTAAATCAGTTGGATCTACCACGATATCTGCAGAAAAATCGTTAAAAGAACCTTTTACTTTAGAAACCATCATATGTTTTACAGAAAAATCAACGTTACTATGGGCAGTATCAAGATTCCATTTAGAAATTGCCATTTTTATATTCCTCCTCAATATTGTTACAAAAAGTAAGTCGCTGATATAATTATAGTTGATAATATTTAGGATGTAAAGTGTTTGTTTTTTTGACATTATTTCTTGAAAAATGAATAATTGTACATACTAAGTGTAATCGTTTTGTTTTAGTTTATCCTTAAAATTTATACATAAACCTAATAAGAAAGGTGAGTTCTGCACAATGCGAATGGTCGATATAATTGCTAAAAAAAGAGATGGATCACATTTATCAAAGGAAGAAATCCATTTTGTCATTGATGGATATACAAACGGACAAATTCCTGATTATCAAATGTCTGCTTTTTTGATGACTGTATTTTTTCAAGGGATGTCTGCACAAGAAACGGCGAAATTGACGATGGAGATGGTGAAATCAGGGGATCAAATCGATTTATCAGGAATTGAAGGAGTTAAGGTAGATAAACATTCTACGGGCGGTGTTGGCGATACGACAACTTTAATCCTTGCACCGTTAGTTGCTGCACTTGGAATACCTGTGGCAAAAATGTCAGGTCGCGGACTAGGACATACTGGTGGAACGATTGATAAGCTTGAAGCAGTTCGAGGATTCCATGTGGAAATTCCCGAAGAGCAGTTCATTGAATTAGTTAATCGTAATAAAATTGCGGTTGTAGGGCAATCTGGAAATTTGACTCCAGCTGATAAGAAAATATATAGTCTTCGCGATGTGACTGCAACGGTAAATTCGATCCCACTCATAGCAAGCTCCATCATGAGTAAAAAAATCGCAGCAGGAGCCGATGCCATAGTTCTAGATGTAAAAGTTGGTGCAGGCGCTTTTATGAAAGAGCTCGATGATGCTAGGGAGCTTGCGAATGCAATGATGGAAATTGGAAATCAAGTTGGAAGGAAAACTTTAGCTGTCATTTCGAATATGGAACAACCACTTGGATATGCGGTAGGAAACGCATTGGAAATAAAAGAGGCAATCGAAACATTGCAAGGGAAAGGTCCAGCTGATTTGCACGAACTTTGCCTCGTTCTTGGAAGTAAAATGGTTGTTTTAGGAGGCAAAGCGGAAACAGAAGATGAAGCACGATCAATGCTGGAGGAAGTCATCAAAAATGGAAGGGCTCTTCAAGTATTTAAAGAATTTTTATCTGCTCAAGGAGGAGATGCCTCTGTTGTAGATGATGTAAATAAGCTCCCACAAGCTCAATTTCAAATCCCTGTAAAAGCAACAGAGAGCGGCTATGTAACAGGAATTATCGCTGACGAAATTGGCGTAGCGGCAATGCTTTTAGGAGCGGGTCGTGCAACGAAAGAATCAGAGATCGATTTAAGCGTTGGAATTGTATTACATAAAAAAATTGGCGACCAGGTTGAAGTTGGAGAGCCGATTGCAACACTATATAGTAATACAGAAGAAGTTGGTGAGGTCATAAATCGGATTTCTAAGGCATATGATTATTCCATAGATAAACCCTCTCCAATGCCTTTGATTTATACTATATAAGGTAATTTAGATGTGAGTCTTCGATACGAAGGCTCTTTTTTCATGCCTAGCGTAGCGGCCATCGACTAGCAAACTCCTTGTCCTTTCCATTTGTATACTTCAATGGCCAAAACTAAAAACCGCCACGTCCAGTGGCGAAGTCCACGGCCCCACATCCGGTGGGCCTGAACGCCGATGAGCAAAGCGCTTCCGCTTTTATTACTTGCATTAAAACTCATACATGATATGATAAGTGATAATGATTATCATTATTAGTTAAGGAGGCCATCCATGCTAGCAGTTAAGTCGATTGCAGATACTATCCGTGAAAGAACCTCGATAAAAAATGGATATATTGATAAGGAAATTAGTAAAGACCTTGTTTTGTCATTATTAGAAGATGCCGTTTGGGCGCCTACTCATGGCGTTCGTGAACCATGGCGTTTTATTTTTGTTTCGAAAGAGCGTAAAGAGGATTTTATTGAAGCGATTCTTCAATGTCATGAAAAAGGGAAGCATGAAATTATACGTAATAAATTTATAAATGTACCAGCATTTTTAGTTGTCATAATAAATGAGGATCCACGACAAAAGGTTTGGGAGGAAGACTTTGCGGCAACAAGCTGTATGCTGCAAAACTTGCAATTACTTGCTTGGGAACAAGAAATAGGAATGGTTTGGAAAACGCCTATTCATATCCATGACCCAAGATTCCGGACAGCAATTGGAGTCCAGCCAGGAGAAAAAATAGTGGGTGTATTAAATATTGGATATTTTGATAAAGAGACTGCAGCTAAAAAGGTGCGTAAAAGAACCAATCCTGCTGAAAAAATGATTGCCTTTTAACGTATTGTTTATTTTTTCCTTATTAAGGGTATTGCAGGAGCAAAACCCTTAATAAGGAGAGGTTAAGATGGACGAGCATAAGGAAATTGAAAGGACAGAGAGAAAGTCAAATTCCAGTCAAGTAGCTTCGACTTTTATTAAATACGCGGCATATTTAATCATCTTTTTCGGGATACTTTGGTTTATCATTAGTTATTTAATCCCAATGATAAGAGGGTAGAGATTAAGAACAACTTTATCATATTTGATAAGGTTGTTTTTTTTGTCTAGGAAATCATAGATTGGAACATTGTTAATAACTTTTAGAAGGAAGTTCCTGTCCAGCTCCAACGCCTAGCGACTAGCAAACTTTCGGTTTCTTCCTACGATAAGTCAACATCAGCTCGCCTTGTAGGTCCAGCTACAGACGCCAGCCCCTCGAGGTCCATAACCTGAGTCAATAAAGTCAAAGAGCGACTTTTTTGACTCAGAATATTTGCTTATCGGAGGCCCGCAGGATGCGGGACAGGAAAGCGTTGCGACGTACATGGATGTACTAGTGCAGGCGAAGCGACAGGACGTCGCTGCCTGAGCCTGCAACAGGATGTTGCGTCCTTAGCCTTCCTTCATTATACAGGCGCCTTCCGTTTTTTGTGGCTCACTGTGTTTCCTTTATCTCAGTCGATGGCCAAAATAGGAACGTCGACTAAAACTGCCACGTCCTGTGGCGACGTCGACGGACCCACATCATGTGGGCCTGTACATCGATGAGAAAGACGCTTGCGCTTTTCTAATGCTTTTTCACATTACCGCCATTGACCGTGCATATGTATTGATATATAGTTGAGTGGGTCAACTATTGATGAGGTGAACTAATGTGAATAAAGAAAAAATCCAACTTATTTTGGATCGATATATGGATATTTTTATGTACGGCTCGAAAAGTATTTCTTCGTTAATGTCGATGCATTTAATGGAAGAACTATCATTCGAGCAGTTTTCTCTTGTCCGGTTACTGTATTTAAAGGGACCAATCCGTGCTTCGGAAATAGCTGAAAAGCAACTAGTACATAAAAGTGCGATTACGGTAAGAGTAGAGAAACTTGTAAAAAAAGGATTGGTCGAGCGTCAAAGGGACGAAAAAGATCGTAGAAATGTTTACTTGCGGCTTACAAAGAAAGGGACGGAATATTACGAGCATCTTGATAATAAAATTAATGAATTCGTAGAATCTATCGTAAGAAAAATACCTGAAGATGAAATGGAAAGCTTTTTAAATGTGTATGTAAAAATAGCTGATCTTATAGAGAATTACAAGGGGGATGGAGAATGAGGTCAATATTACGTTTTAGATGGGCGATACTAGCTATTTGGATTATTTTTGCCGTTGTACTTTTAATGAATTCCCCTAATATGGCGAATCTCATTAGAGAAAAAGGACAACTAGAAGTTGCGGATGGCTATCCATCCAAAGTTGCTTCAGAAATTGCGGCTAAGCACTCTTCAAAGGAAAAAGGAACGAGCGCCTTTATCGTTGTTTTTCATGATGATAAAAAGTTTTCCGATTCTCAGCTTTCTAATATTGAAGCGACGATGAAAAATTTGGAAGCAAATAAATCAAAGCTAGGTATCAGTAACATTACCACACATTTTGACGATGATGAGCTCAAGGATCAGCTCATTTCAAAAAATAAAAATACAATCATCGCCTTGCTGGATGTGAAAATGGGTGATAAAGAAATAAGAGTTGTTCGCGAGCAACTAGATAAGGCTATTAAAACGAAAAATGTTGACACCTATATGACGGGAAATGCGTTGATAACAGAGGATGTCATTATCAGCTCCGAAAAAGGTCTTGCTAAGACAGAAGTCATCACCGTCATTTTTATCATGGTTATCCTTTTGCTAGTGTTCCGTTCGGCCGTAGCTCCATTTATTCCGCTTTTGACAGTCGGAATGACATATTTAGTGAGCCAAACGATTGTTGCATTTTTAGTAGATAAGCTGAATTTTCCAGTTTCCAACTTTACTCAAACATTCATGGTGGCGGTATTGTTCGGAATTGGAACTGACTATTGTATATTACTACTCAGTCGTTATAAAGAGGAACTCTCAAATGGCCAGGATATTCAATCTGCTATCGTTACGACCTATAAAACGGCAGGGAAAACGGTTATTTTTAGTGCGCTAGCTGTTATGATTGGGTTCGCATCTATCGGTTTCGCTACTTTCAAACTGTATCAATCCGCTGTTGGGGTAGCTGTGGGTGTATTTGTTTTAATGATAGCACTCTTTACGATCGTTCCTTTTTTCATGGCTACGCTGAAAAAAGTCCTTTTCTGGCCAGTAAAAAAGAATATTTCTCATTCTGAAAGCAAGCTATGGGGGTGGATGGGAAATCTCGCCATCACACGGCCGCTTATTGCACTTGGAATTGTTGCGATGTTTACGGTACCTCTTCTAGTCAGCTACGATGGGGATCTATCCTTCAATTCCCTTGATGAAATTGGCGAAAATTACGATTCTGTAAAAGGCTTTAATCTAGTAGCGGATAATTTCGGACCTGGCGAAATCATGCCAATCCAAGTGATTCTTGAAAATGACGATTCAATGAAAACAAAGGATTACGTCACATTAATAGAATCGATTAGCCAAAAATTAGAGAATCTTGACGATGTAAGTAAAGTCCGCAGTGTAACTAGACCTACAGGCGACAAGATTGAAGATCTTTATGTGAAAAATCAGGCGGATAAGCTCGGAAAAGGAATTGGCGAAGGAACAGAAGGAATCGCCACAATCAAAGATGGGCTGAATGAGGCAGCAACATCGATTAAAGATTCTAAGCCGGAAATTGAAAAAGCAACGTCTGGAATTGGAGAATTAAATACTGGTACGAAAAAACTGCAGTCCGGAGTTGGAGAGCTGCAAACGGCGTTAAGCGCAATCGAAAATGGAATCCGCCAAGGAACGACTGGTGCCGGTGATCTGAAAAAAGGTGCAGTAGAGGCTAGTAAAAAAGCACGAGAGGTTCAGGCAGGCACAGCTCAATTGTTAAAAGGGTATGAGCAAGCCCAAGCTGGTCTTGTTAAGCTAATCAGTGAATATGAAAAAGTGCCACCTTTATTGCAAGGAACTCAAAATACGATCATGTCTCTTCAGGAACCACTTACGAAACTAGTACAAAATCATCCTGAAATTCAAGACGACCCTAATTTAGCTAAAATCCAAGCAATTATGGGTGAAGCTGCCAAACAAGCTGCTATTGCAAATGGAACAGTTTCAGCATTAAATGAGGAATTACAAAAAGTGAATGCTGGATTAAAAGAAGCCAACTCCAACTTAGCTAAAATTACTTCCGGATTAGGTGAATTTTCGAAAGGCTTAGATCAGATTGCAGCTGGATTGGAGAAGCTTGAATCAGGCTTGGGGCAAGCTACGAATGGCCAACACCAAGTTGTGAAACAAATTCCATCAATTGCATCAGGTCTTGGTGAAATAGCAAAAGGCCAGGAACAATTAAAAACAGGATTTGGCGATATGGGTGGACAGTTGGATGAATTAAGTGATGGTCTTACTCAAAGCAGCGATGGTCTTGGGAAAATTGAAGACGGATTTGGGGAAGCCGAAAGCTATTTAACAAAACTTGCGAGTGAAACGGATCTACAACAATCTGGCATCTATATCCCAGATGAACTTTTAACAGATAAAGAGTTTCAAAGAGTATTTGATATCTACATGTCAAAAGACGGTAAAATGACAACGATGGATGTCGTCCTTGATTCAAATCCGTATTCGAAACAATCGATGAACAAGATTTCAGAAGTCGAAAAAACGGTGAAAGATGCAACGAAAAATACAAAATTAGAGCAAGCTAATATAGGAATTGGCGGGGTTACGAGCATTAACCATGACCTAGAATCAATGTCCAACTCGGATTATACAAAAACTGTCATGTTTATGATGATTGGGATTGTTCTTATCTTGATCATTTTGCTCCGTTCACTCGTTATGCCGGTTTATATTATTGCATCGCTACTATTAACCTATTATTCTTCCATTGCAATGACAGAGGTAATATTCGTTAATATACTCGGATACCCTGGAATCAACTGGGTCACACCATTCTTTGGCTTCGTCATCTTGATTGCTCTTGGGGTCGATTACTCTATTTTCTTAATGGATCGTTTCTCTGAATATAAGGAACTCGATGTCAAAACAGGCATCATGATTGCGATGAAAAATATGGGTACTGTTATTATGAGTGCAGCGGTTATTTTGGCAGGTACGTTTGCGGCCATGTTGCCTTCAGGTGTTTTATCGATGCTGCAAATCGCGACATTGGTATTAAGTGGATTATTATTTTACGCATTAATAATTTTGCCATTATTTGTTCCCGTGTTAATTAATATGCTCGGAAAAGCGAATTGGTGGCCATTTATGCCGAAAAGAGATAGTTAACGAGTCTTATCCCAAAGGTTTATTCCTTTGGGATATTTTTTAACAAAATTGTGAACGAAAGAAAAGCCTTTTTTGTAATAAAATCAAGTCGTACCAAGGTTTTATAATGAATTCCAGTATTAGGACTTGGCACTAACATTTTCTACAAGTGTGATTTATGTCATAGTTTGGGTCCCATTTTGATTCTAAACTTGAATTATAAAAGTTCAAGGAGGACTCAAGAATATGAAAAAAATGATGTTTGCTTTCTGTTTAGTGATTTTATCAGCTCTTATAATGTCTGGATGTGGAAGCTCAGATAGCTCCGCAAAAGGGAATGGAGAGGTAAAAGAATTCACGATAGATGCAACGAACTTTGAGTTTGATTTAAAAGAAATTAAAGTGAATAAAGGGGACACTGTAAAAATCACCCTTAAAAATTCAGAAGGGAATCATGCGGTGAAATTTGAAGGTTACAACAAAGAAGTTCAAGGTGATAAAACCATTTCCTTTGTCGCGGATAAAGCAGGAGAATTCAACTATGTATGTTCTATTTTCTGTGGTGCCGGTCATGGTGACATGGTTGGAAAATTAATTGTAGAATAAAAAAAGCTGAGGCCGCTCCAGTGAGGAAGGGCCTCAATATCATACTAATTGTTGTTTTAAGCCTGTAAAAGATATCCTTGGAATTAGATGGTTGCGCTTTTCCGATGTTCAGCGAATAATAGAGAAAAGAACAATAAATCGGGGGTTACGATGTGGTTCCAATCGCTGAACAGGAAGTTCCTATAAAATTTGTAAGCATCATAGGGAAAATAGAGAAAATGACGTTTCCAGAGCAGGGATGTACGTCACACGTAGGGATTGTAAAGGGGGAAAATGGGGTTTTCGTTTTGAAACGCTCAAAGGGAGAGCGATATTCTGGATGGCTTGAGAGAGAAGCATTTATATTAAAAAGTTTAAGCGAAACGTCTCTGCCCATTCCTGTTATTCATGCATTTGAAAAGAACTCCGAGCTCAATGAGTCTTGGATTTTGATGAATTTTATACAGGGTGAAACGATGGGAGAAGCGTTACAAAAAGAAAAGGATTCAGAAAAGCGACGAAGCCTCATTTATCAATTTGGAGAAGTATTGAGGGAGATTCACTCCACTACATGCCCGGAAGAAATCTATCAACCTGACACCATATGGCTGGATAAAATCCTTGATAAGGCTGAAATAGAATTACAGCTTTATGATTTAGATGGTACTCCTGAACTTTTAGAGCAATTAAAAAGAGAAAAACCAAAGAATATAATGCAAACTCTTATTCACGGTGATTTTACCGTCGATAACGTCCTTGTTCATGATGGAAAAATAGCAGCTGTTATCGATTGGAGTGGGGGAGCATACGGAGATCCAAGATTTGATGTAGCCCTTGCTATCCAGCCAGAGGATGACTTTTTTGTTAACGAAGAAGATAAAAAGACTTTTTTTGAAGGATACGGGGAGAGGATTATCAACGAAGACGAATACGAATATTTTGCGAATGGAGTATATGAATTTTTATAAGGAAAAAATGGAGCGGGGGTGGACACCTCACTCCATTTTTTATCCATATTGTTTGACCCTGCGCTGTTTATGAAATGGCGACCACCAATTTACATCCCCAAGCAGCTTCATTAGAGAAGGAACAAGTACCATCCTCACGATGGTAGCGTCGATAAAAATGGCAAGTGCTATCGTAACACCCATTTGTTGAACAGGGATAATGCCGGTAAAACCGAATGCACCAGTTATGACAATCATAATGGCAGCTGCTGACGTAATGATTTTACTAGTCGATGTCAAACCTTCCAAAGTGGCCTTGTCGTTATTTCCCGTTTCAAGATAAATTTCGTAAATCCGAGAAATAAGAAAGACTTCGTAATCCATACTTAGTCCAAACACTATACTGAATGCAAACACTGGAATCATTAAAGCGATATCGGATGCATGAAATCCGAGGTGGCCCTCCTGGAAAAGCCATACGATTATACCGAAAGTGCACCCTAAGCTCACGACATTCATCAAAATAGCTTTTAAAGGAATTAATACTGAACGAAATGCGATAAACAAGACAATATAGGTCGATATTAATATAAAGCCCAAACTGTATACGATTTTATTGATAATTTCATCGAAAATTTCCTGATGGAACTTCGACTCCCCGCCAATTTTTAAAGAGAGATCTGTCTTCTTTTTCTCCCAGTCTCTTACCCAGTCTTTTGCTTTTTCAGAGGAGTTCTTGGCATTAAGCTTCACTTGAAGGAACCCCTCATTTCCATTAGTAAATTGCTCAAAAGCAGGCGTAAATTGAGGGATTTCTTTCGCTGCAATCAATTCCTCAGCTGACATTTGTGTGGCTGAAAAAATGGAATCAACCTCACTGACGAGCGGATCAGCTTGAATGTCCTGAATAACATTCTCCAATTTTTCCAAAGAGTCAACCATTTCCTTCTCACTGCTTGCAACAATATAAACAACCGTCTTATCTTTATCACCAAAGGTTTCTTTATACTTTTCAAAAGACGTTCGCGATTCATATGACGTAGGCAGTGCATCCGCTTCTGGAATAGCTATTCGCATATCACCAATTGGAAGCAAGCCTGTTATAAGTAAGACTATTGCAACAAGTGCCATAACGACAGGTCTTTTCATAACATAACGAGCGAATCTATGCCAGCTGCTTTCCTTTTCTTCCTTTGATTTTAAAATCATCCATTTATTAATATGCGGACCTATGACGGAAAGAAGTGCTGGCAAGAATGTATTGGCTGCAAGAACGGAAGTGAAGACAACCGCTATCCCGCCCAATGCGACAGATTGAAAAACCCCTACTTGAATCAATAACATTCCAATTAAGCCGAGCAGCACACAAAATCCTGAAAAAAGAATAGCGCGTCCTGATGTTGCCACTGTTTTTTCTATGGCATTATCCGTTGCTTTCATTTCTAATTCTTCACGGAAACGATTCACAAACAAAAGTGCAAAGTCAATCCCGAGTGCAAGACCAATCATGGGTGCTGTATTCAAAACAAAAATCGAAAGATCCAATTTTTGCCCAGTAAAATAAAGCATTCCCATCGCGACTACGACACTGACAAAGCCAGTAATCAAAGGAATTAGTGCAGCAATCACACCACGAAAAGCTAGCAACAACACAATTAATGCTATAGGGATGCCAATGAGTTCCGCGCGCACTAAATCATCTTGTGCTGCTTGATTCATATCCTCTTCAATGACCGCTCTTCCTGTTAAACCAACAGAAAAAGAACCTTCGTCTTTAAGCTTGTCCCGTACATTTGCAATATTCTTCGGCATTTGATCTTTATTACTAAACGAAAGAATGGCAAAAGCCCTGTTGTCTTTCAGTTGAGGTAAAGATTGCTGAATCTCCACATCTTTTACTTCTCTAATACGAGTCAAAGTGTCTCCTATGTACGTTGAAAAATCTTGATCTGTCGCATCATTATTTTTTTCAAACAGTAAAATTAAGGATGAGGCAGGAATATTGAAATCTTCATTCATGATTTTTTCGACTTCTTTATACGATCCATCATATTCGAAGCCACTGCCGCCTAAAACAGATGGAAGCTTTAAGGCGTATATTCCTGAGAGAAGGAACAGGGTTGTCCATAATATTACGACTAGCTTTCTGTACTTAAATATTAATTTTCCAAGTCTATTCATTTTACGTCCCCTTAAAAACAAATTCGCTGTTCTTATCATATCGGAAGTACAAATTGTAAGCCAATTATTTCCAGTGTCTATTTTGGAGATAATGTTAGTGAAACGAGATTATAGAAAAAAAGGGGTCAATCCCCACCTCCACTTTTAGATGGTAATCAATTGATCCCGTAGCACTTCCTGCCATCTCGTCTTTGCTATTACCCAACAACATGTAAGAGAATTGCGGCATTTAATGACGACGCAAGGCCAGTGCAACAAGTCCTGAAACAACCGTTGCCAAAGCCACCGGTATTATTGCATCTGATCTGTCTCCCGCAAAGGGCAGAACCAGTACGCCCCATCCCTCTTGCAGGCGTGAAATGATAACCGTCCACAGAGCCACCTTGTGATCTCGCCACGCCGGTACAATAGCGATGAGTGTAACGAGGCCGGACACTAGTAAATAAACACCAAGCCACATATTAAGCGTAGGACTAAAATGTCCCATCGTCGGGTCTACCAGCGCCCATATCCCGATCGCAACATTACCTAAACTCACCAATGCAGGCTAATACTAGCCCAATTCTTGACAAGATTCTACGGCTTTTGCTCAGTTTCTTGGGATGGTTTACTACATCACTCATTGATCTTCTACCCCCGTTAAAAAGTATTTTTGTATATTTGAGCGTTATTTTCAATGAATCTCGTAAAAAACTTATAGTCTAATTACATACTTTATAGGGTTATAGTTTCATCTTCGTAAGAGAGGATAATAGCATAGGCTAGAAACTGACATTTACCACTACAAATATTTCTTAAGAAATAAAAGATGTCCTATTTTCAAAAATGCAGCTATTATCAACTAATCTCAGTTTTTTGGGACCCGATATAAATAAAACTCAATTTGATATAGGCTATGAAAAGTCAAGGTGAAAATGAACGATTTTTTTAAAATTTTAATTCTAATAAGAAAATTCTGATATTAATTCAATGATAAAACAATCGATGGCATGAAGAGAAGCAGAAGGGGAGCATAAAAAAAGGGATCAATCCCCGACCACCGTTTTTAGATGGTAATCAATTGATCCCGTAGCACTTTCTTCATCTGTATAAAAAGAATCGTTTCCTAAATAATCGAACAATCCGCTTTTTTGAAAAAGTTCCATTCCCCAATCTGGCAAACCAGAAATTAAAATGGTACCGCCGGACTTTTTAAAACTTTTAATAAATGAAGCGAGTTTTTCTTCTCCAGTTGCATCGATGGTTGTAACTTCAGACATATTTAAAATAATGACTCGGGGTGGACTTTCAAGCGATGAATGAAGAAGATGTTCAAATGCTTGGGCTGTTCCAAAAAACAACGGTCCTTTAATAGTAAAGGTTTTATAGCGCAAATGAGATGTTAAATCTAAAGCATCTTGTTTTTGATTGACTTGCAGCATTTCGCTTTTCTTTTTAATAAAAGAAAGAATGGCTAGTAATATTCCTACTTGAACGGCTACAGTGAGATTAACAAAAACCGTGAGTAAAAATGTTGTTACGAGAACAACCGAATCGCTCGTCTTTAGCTTTAATAGTTGTTTAAAAGATTTTAACTCAGCCATATTCCAAGCGACAAACATTAACAGCGGCGCCATTGCTGCAAGGGGAATGTGAGAGGCATATGGTGCAAAAAGTAATAAGGTAACTAAAACGAATAGGCTATGAATGACTCCGGAAAGTCTACTTACAGCACCTGATTTAATATTGGTTGCCGTCCTTGCAATCGCCCCAGTTGCAGGAATCCCACCAAAAAGTGGTGCTACAATATTGGCGATCCCTTGTCCAAAGAGCTCACGATTAGAATGATGTTTTTGGTTCGTCATTCCATCCGCTACGACTGCTGAAAGTAAGGATTCAATCGCCCCTAAAGCTGCTATCACAAGGGCAGGTACAAACAGTTCTCTTATTTTTCCTAAAGTAATATCAGGAAACTTAAAATCCGGCAATGATTGTGGAATACCACCGAAGGCAGTGCCAACCGTTTCAACGTGAGTCGGATAAAAAATAACCGAAACTACTGTCGGTATGATAAGACCAACGAGTAAAACGGGAATTCGTCGTGATATCCGAGGCACAGTCATGATCGCAATTAATCCAATGATGGCTGTTAGAATACTATAACCATTCAAAGTGCCAAAATGTCTAAAAATCTCCAGCATATTTTCGTGAAAATACTCTTTCTTTTCCAGACCAGTAAGGCCGAAAAAGTTTCCAATCTGTCCACTGAAAATAATGACGGCAATCCCCGTTGTAAAACCTATAGTCACAGACCGTGGAATAAAATGAATTAAATTTCCAAGCCTGAAAAAACTCATAATGACGAGCATGACTCCTGCCATTAAACCCGCAACCAACAAATTCTCATATCCGTATTGAAGCACGACTGCGAGTAAAATAGGAATAAAAGCTCCCGTTGGACCAGCAATTTGAAAGCGAGAACCACCAAGTAAAGATACAAGCAATCCCGCGATAATCGTCGTATAAATTCCATATTCCGGCTTAACACCTGAAGCCATGGCAAAAGCCATCCCAAGAGGAATGGCCACAATACCGACAGTTATCCCAGAAATGAAGTCCTTGCGAAGGCTCGCTGGCTGATAATCGCGAAAACGATAATCACTGAACAAATGTACTTCACCCCTGAATTTGTATTTTTTATAAAAAAAGAGCAACATTATAATATTAGTGACAAACATTATTGTATCACGGAACTGATGAAATTTCAAAGCGAAGTAAATGAAATAATCCGGCATTTCTTGGAAAACGGTATTATACTTAAGTTATAGCTTATTCATTAATGGCTCTTTTCCCAAAGTTTGTTGCTATTGATGTAAATCCAAATAATGAGTAATAGATTTCATCCTTGAAACTGATATAAAAATGGGAAAAGAGCTATCAGCATAATATGAACCGCTAAACTTCCTTATTAGGCGTAAAAGCCGGCTCTAGGACTTTTACAAACAAAAAAACTTGAAGAAAATAGCCTTCATAAAGGATGTGTTAATAATGAATAACAAAATCGGTATAATTGCGGATGATTTTACTGGAGCAAATGATTCAGGAGTTCAGTTAGCAAAAAAGGGTTTACGAACTTCGGTGGGAATCCATATAAATGAAGAGAAGGATATTGTGAATAATGATGTATTAGTAATGGATACAAACAGTCGATCCTTAGATCCTACTGAAGCGTACACTAGAGTTTTAAAGGCTGCCCAATACATGTTTCGTTCAGGGGTTTCTCATATTTATAAAAAAATAGATTCTACACTAAGAGGGAATATAGGAATTGAATTATTAGCTGTTGAAGAAGTATATGAGCCCGATATTGTTGTCATCGTACCTGCTTTCCCTAAACTAGGACGGATTACAAAAGAAGGTCATCATTATATCAATGGTGAAATCATTACTGAGTCAGAATTTGCAAAAGATCCAAAAACGCCAGTGAATGTGAGCTATATACCTGATCTTCTCTATAAACAAGTGAAGAAAAGAGCGGTCGTATATAATTCGGAAATTATGCGAAAAACAGATGAAGATTTTATACAAAGAATTCATTTAGGTGAAAATTGGATTGTGTGTGACGTAGAAGAGGAAACCGATTTTGCAAAAATCATTGATAAATTTTTGAAAACAGGATTAAAGATTGTTTGGGCAGGATCTGCCGGTTTAATAGATTATTTGCCATCTAGTCTAAGGTTGGTAACTTCTCACCTGCTTGAAATGCCTAAATACTCCATTGGTAAAACATTAACGATTTCTGGCAGTTTATCAAATATTACTCAGAAACAACTTCGCGAAGTTGAGAGAATGCCAAATACATATACGATTAAAGTGGATGTACTCCAAATATTAAAGCAATCCCTAGATATGGAAATGATATTAAATAATATCCAAAATCGGTCAGAAGTTGACCATATCTTATTATATCTAGAATCCAACGAAAGATATCCTCAAGAGCAAGGTTTAGAGATTAGTGAGTGCATTGTTGAGGGGCTTGGGGAGGTGGCGCTGGCAATTTGTGAGAATATTGAATCGGTCAATGGGCTTTTTTTAACAGGTGGTGATACGGCAAAGGCAGTTTGTTCGAAGCTTGGAATTGTTGAAATGGCGTTAATCACTGAAGTTGAGGCAGGTTTACCATTCGGGAAATTACTAGGTTACAAGAGAGAGTTATGGGCAGTGACGAAAGCAGGAGGATTTGGTACGAAATACTCTATGAAACATGCTTTACATTTTTTAAAGGACAGTGGTACAGATGATGAAACCTATGATTGGCATTACAATGGGTGACTCTGCAGGTGTTGGGCCTGAAATTATTTTAAAAAGTTTGGGTCATGCGGAAATCCATGATATTTGCTGCCCCATTGTGATCGGGGATGCAAAAATTCTTGAACGTGCGAAAGCATTTATTCACTCTGATTTGGAAATTCGTTCAATTTCTACATTGAATCAGGCGGAATTTTCTCCCAATGGCATTAATTGTTATGACCTAGACCTTTTGCCAAAACATTTACCAATTGGACAAGTTTCCGCCGAATCTGGCCATGCTGCTTATAAATTTGTGGAAAAGGCGGTGAAGCTGGCATTAAATAAGGAAATCGATGCTATTTGTACAGCACCATTAAATAAAGAAGCACTCCATAAAGGGGGGCACACATATCCAGGTCATACTGAGATATTGGCAGACTTAACGAATACCGAAGATTTTTCAATGATGCTATCAGCACCTAATTTGCGTGTCATCCATGTGACGACTCATGTCGGAATTATTGATGCAATAAAGATGATTAATCCGCAAAGAGTATATGAGGTCATTCGTTTAGCAAATGAAACCTTAACACGTGCAGGAATTGAGCAACCAAAGATTGCAGTTTGTGGGATCAATCCTCATGCCGGAGAAAATGGCCTTTTTGGTTATGGCGAAGAAGAAGAAAAAATTATCCCAGCTGTAAAAAAAGCACAAGCAGAAGGGATTGACGTCGAAGGTCCATTACCAGCAGATACTTTGTTTTTCCGTGCTGTGCGCGGGGATTTTGATGTAGTGGTAGCGATGTATCACGATCAAGGACATGGCCCTGTAAAAGTACTTGGACTGGATGCAGGTGTCAATATTACGGTCGGGCTTCCAATCATAAGAACAAGTGTAGATCACGGAACGGCTTTTGATATAGCAGGAACAGGAATTGCGGACGAGAGAAGTTTGGTGGAAGCGATTCGGCAGGCGGTGGGCTTGGTGCCGAAGGGAAAGGAATAAATAGAAAAAGCCACAACCTATATCGAAATATACTAATATGATGGAATATCAATAAATGAAAAGATTAATTAATTTAAAGATTGATTGAGGAAATCCAGCTTGTGTATTTTTCAGGCTGGGTTATTTTATGTGTTCAAAACAATTTTGACGCCTACTAATTTTCACTCAAAAAAGGATTTTAGAGTTTCATATAGAATTGTACTAACATGGTAGAATGTCGAAAAAGAGCCAATACACTCATCAAACATGAATAGGAGGAATCAATAAGTGAAAACATACCCAAATTACATCGCGGGCGTATGGAAAGAATCCGTCACTGGAGAAACAAGAGAAATCATTAACCCTGCCACTCGTGAAATCGTAGGAAAATCATCCGTTTCAACGGTGGAAGATCTTGATGCAGCAGTACGTGCAGCAACAGAGGCTAAATTTGGTTGGGGGCAGCTATCAGGTGCAGCGAGGGGAGATTATCTCTATAAAGTAGCTAATATACTTGAATCAAGACTAGAAGATATTGCTAAGACGATGACGAGAGAAATGGGGAAAACTTTGCCCGAGGCAAAAGGCGAAACAGCAAGGGGCGTAGCTATTTTGCGTTATTATGCTGGAGAAGGAATGCGTAAGGTTGGAGATGTGATTCCTTCCTCGGATAGTGAGGCATTAATGTTTACTAAGCGTGTGCCTTTAGGTGTTGTAGGAATTATTACTCCTTGGAATTTCCCAGTGGCGATTCCGATTTGGAAAATGGCCCCGGCTCTCATTTACGGAAATACCGTTGTCATTAAGCCTGCATCTGAAACAGCTATTACTGCTGCTAAAGTAATTGATTGTTTCCATGAAGCTGGCCTTCCAAAAGGTGTCGTTAACATGGTTACTGGTTCTGGCAGTGTCATAGGAAATGGAATAGTGAATCATCGGGGAGTCGCGGGAATTTCTTTCACGGGTTCGGACGTCGTCGGAAAACAAATTGCAAAAGGTGCAGTAGAAAGAGGTGCGAAATTCCAACTTGAGATGGGCGGGAAAAATCCAGTCATTATTGCGGAAGACGCGGATCTCGATAAAGCAGTCGACGGGACAATTAGTGGCGCATTTCGTTCGACAGGACAAAAATGTACAGCAACTAGTCGAGTGCTTGTACATAGAAATATAAAACAAACCTTTGTAGATAAGCTTATTTCAGCATCACAAGCTATTAAAACTGGAAATGGATTAGAAGAAGGCATATGGATGGGACCGTGTTCCTCCGAGTCACAAATGGAAACCGTCCTTTCTTATATTGAAAAAGGAAAGAAAGAAGGGGCAAAACTCTTATTTGGCGGCAATAGATTGACAAGTTCAGAGTATGATCAAGGATTCTATGTAGAGCCAACGATTTTTGATGAAGTCGACAGCAAGATGCAAATTGCTCAAGAAGAAATTTTCGGACCTGTCATTGCCATTATTCCATTTGATAATTTGGAAGAAGCTTTTGCATTGGCAAATGATACACAGTTTGGGCTAAGTGCTTCAATTTACACAGAAAATGTCGGTGCGATGTTGAAGTTCATCGATCGAGTTGATGCAGGTTTAGTTAGGATTAATGCTGAGACAGCAGGCGTCGAACTTCAAGCTCCTTTTGGAGGGATGAAGAGTTCTAGTTCCCATTCACGTGAACAAGGTGAAGCGGCAATAGAATTCTACACATCTATCAAAACAGTGTTTGTGAAAGGTTAATTTCAAAAAGACAGGAGATTAGATCATGAGAATCATTCGTTATGCTGAATCAGAAAGGCCACAATTGGCAGCAGTGAAAGAAGATTCAAAGATTTATCCATTGCCTTACCAAGACTTTCAAGAACTACTGAAAAAATGTGATGAACAACAAAAGAGCTGTCTGACATTAATTAATGAAGTGTTACGTGAGATTGATCCCATTCAAAAATCAATAGATGAATTGGACCTTAAACTACCTTTAAATGCCGGGGAAGTTTGGGCTAGTGGGGTTACGTATTTAAGAAGTAAAAATGCACGAAACTATGAATCTCAAGGAAGTGAGCCGTCTGTTTCCTATTATGACAAAGTATATGTAGCGGAACGGCCAGAACTTTTTCTCAAATCTACAGATAAAAGAACGATTGGTCACAATGAACCGCTTTACTTACGATCAGATTCAACATGGCAAATTCCAGAACCTGAGTTAGGGCTTGTCTTAGATGGAGCTGGTGATATTGTCGGATACACAATCGGAAATGATATGAGCTGTCGGGATATTGAAGGTGAGAACCCTCTGTATTTGCCCCAAGCAAAAATGTGGAAGCACTCATGTTCAATAGGTCCCGCAATTCTACTAGCCGAGACGGTTGAGGACCCTTATGACTTTGATATTAAGTGCACCATTTTTCGGGAAGGTGAAAAGGTTTTTGAAGATAGAGCCAGTACTTCTCAATTAAAGAGAAGGTATGAAGAATTAGTCGAATTTTTAAAGAGAGATAATGAACTATTCCCAGGTACTGTTTTGCTAACAGGCACTTGTATTGTACCTCCAAATGATTTTACTTTAAACGATGGTGATGTAGTAGAAATTGAGATTACAGGCATTGGAATGTTGCGAAATCCAGTGGCAGCGCAATAGGGAGGTACAGGAATGGATCATTTATTATCGACTGCCTCCGAAACGATTAAAAATATCCAAACAAAAGCAAAAGGACCCGAAGGAAAACTCCCATTGACCGATTATATGCTGCGAAATGCTCCGAGTGGTGACTTGTTCGGGTTGTCCCAAAATGTTGGCATGGGCTGGTCGCCGAATAATCTGAGAGGAAAAGAAGTATTGTTGCTAAGTACTCAGGGTGGCATGAAAGATAGCGAAGGGTTCCCAATTGCTTTAGGATACCATACGGGACATTGGGAAGTCGACCAATTGATGAAGGAAGCGGCGATGGAAATCAATCGTGCTGGTGGGATTCCGTTTGCGGCATATGTAAGTGATCCTTGTGATGGTAGGTCCCAAGGAACGACAGGCATGTTCGACTCTTTTCCATATCGAAATGATGCGGCAATCGTGTATCGTCGTTTGATTCGTTCGCTTCCTACGAGAAAAGCAGTAATTGGAATCGCTACTTGTGATAAAGGTTTGCCAGCCATGATGTTGGCACTCGCTTCCATGCATGATCTTCCAACTATAGTCATTCCAGGTGGGGTCACACTTCCACCTGAATACGGCGAAGATGCGGGGAAAATTCAAACAATCGGGGCAAGGTATTCCGCTAACGAAATTACACTTGAAGAAGCAGCGGAACTGGGGTGCAGGGCATGTGCAACACCTGGTGGAGGTTGCCAATTTTTAGGAACAGCAGCCACAGCTCAAGTAGTTAGTGAAGCCCTCGGATTATCTTTGCCACATTCTGCGCTCGCGCCATCCGGACAACAAATTTGGAGGGAAATGGCGAGGAATTCAGCTCGAGCCGTTATTGAAATGGAACAACGACGTATCACGACGAAGGATATTTTAACAGATAAATCTATTCACAATGCAATGGTTGTTCATGCCGCGTTCGGAGGCTCCACGAATCTCCTTTTACATATCCCAGCAATTGCGTATGCGGCAGGATGTACAATACCAACTGTAGAGGATTGGATAAAAGTAAACCGACAAACACCTAGGCTAGTAAGCGTCCTTCCGAATGGGCCAGAATACCATCCGACTGTTCGTGCTTATCTTGCGGGCGGTGTTCCAGAAGTGATGCTCCATTTAAGAAAATTAGGCTTGTTGAACGAGGATGTCATGACCGTAACAGGAAAAACGCTGCGTGAAAACCTAGAATGGTGGGAGCAATCTGAGCGTAGAAGAAAAATGAAAGAGCGCTTAAAAAAAGCTGATAACATAGAAGCATATGAAGTCATTATGTCAAAGGAACAAGCTAAAAAGAAAGGGATGACTTCAACCATTACGTTTCCAACTGGAAATATTGCTCCGGAAGGTTCAGTCATCAAATCAACTTCAATCGACAGAGAAAAAATTGATGAAAACGGAATTTTTTATCATAAAGGTGAGGCGAAAGTCTTTACGAGTGAAAGAGATGGAATCAGGGCAATAAGACAAGGGAAAATCGCAGCTGGTGACATCATGATTGTCTCGGGTTGCGGACCGCTCGGAACTGGTATGGAGGAAACGTATCAATTAACATCTGCATTAAAACATCTTTCGTTTGGAAAACATGTAACATTGATTACAGATGCACGTTTCTCAGGAGTTTCTACAGGTGCTTGTATCGGACATGTCGGTCCTGAAGGTTTGGCAGATGGTCCAATTGGCAAACTTCGAGATGGCGATATTATAGAAGTAAAGATTGATACCGTAAATTTAGAGGGAAGAGTCAACTTTTTAGGCACGAAAGATCATCCAGTTTCTCCTGAGGAAGGATCTCGAATTTTGAGTGAGCGAAAACCAAATGAAATTAAACCTGCCGATGGGTTGCCAGATGATACCAGGTTATGGGCAGCACTGCAAAAGGTTAGTGGAGGCACGTGGCGTGGAAGTATTTATGATGTCGATAGAATCATAGAGGTGCTGGAAGCCGGAGAAAAGGCTTTGAGAAAGAACAATGAGATAGAGGTTCTGTAATAGAATGGAATTAGACTGAGCGTAAATAATGCTTAGTCTTTTTTTTGCCAGAAGGAAAATCTCTACTAATGAAGAATAGTAAAAGGATGTATTGCCTCAATTTCTTAGAATGGGAGGAGCTAAAGTTGAGCTATAATTTCAAGCAAGAAGAAATTGAAAACATCATAAAGCATTTCGGAAAAGAATTTTATGAAAAAGTTTTGAGAGATATTGAAGTGTATACCGAAAAGTGGTCGCTCACTTCTTTTCAATTTATTCCTTCCTATTCCGCGAACATCGTTTTTACCTGTCATTCAGAGACATTTGGAAATGTTGTATTAAAAATAGGAAATCCAAATGCAAGAGAAGTTTTTACAGAATTTAATACTTTAATTGAATACGATGGAAGAAGATTTTGCACAGTTTTTGACGCAGATATTGAAAATGGTGTGATAGTAGAAGAATGGATAAAGCCGGGAATTCCTTTAAGGAATGAGAATTCCCTTGAAAAAAGGCTTTTTGTATTTTCTTCTCTCTATAACGATCTACATATCACGCCTGCCAAATCTGAGATATATCCTACATATATGGAATGGGTAGATAAAATAACAGCTTACATGAGCCAGCAAAAAGATTGTACAGAATTATATGTATATATGAGGCATGCACAAGAAATTTGCCATTCATTGTCCAGTGTATACTCACAAAAGATGCTGCTTCACGGCGACTTTCATCATGATAATATATTGCTAGGTAAAGATGGGAAGTATAAAATCATTGATCCAAAGGGCGTAGTAGGTGATCCTATCTTTGATGTGCCGCGTTTTATATTAAATGAATTTGGTGATGACATAACTCCGGAACTGCATGAGAAAATAAATGGCATCATCACCTTTTTTGAAAAAAGCTTGGACATACCTAACGATATAATAAGAAAATGCCTTTTCGTGGAAACGGCAATGGGAATTTGCTGGTGTGTAGAAGATGGCTCAACTCCTGATGAATACCCTAGCCTAGTAAAAACTGTTGCTTTTGCGGAAGCAATGTTAAATCATTAATACAAAAACTACCGCTCACAGAATGATGAGCGGTAGTTTTTTAATCAAACAATTTTATTATAATGATCAATCAAACCGGGCAGCCAATCTTTCAAGTTACTGAATTCGAAGCCAAGTCCCGTTGCTTTGGAATTATCCATCGTCCATGTTTTTGGAATTCCGTATGGCGAGCGGTTTTCATCCGTCACATTTGTTGTCACTACAGCATTTTTCCCTGTTTTTGATTCAATAAGTCTTATTAATTCTGCTAATTGAATATCTCCATTTGCACATGCGTTGATTGGTCCTGTAAAAGCTTGTGTTCCAATCCAGGCGAGAAATTCTCCTGCTTCACGAGCGGAAATAAAGTTAAGCGATGCTTCTGAATTGGGCATTCCAATTTCTTCTTCGTTTTTTATTTTTTTTACATGGAAAAGCAGTCGCTCAGTATAATCTTCTTCACCAAGAACAATTGGGATACGAACTGCCACAGAGGATAATCCTGTTTTGGAAAATAGAGCTGTTTCTGCAAGCTTTTTTCCTTCACCATACGATACATCCTGGCTTTTCACTATTTTTAGTGGGTATGTATATGGATTGAATTCGTCTTCGGAAAGATTATTCCTAAATTCATAAACGGACAACGTAGAGGTGAAAACATACTTCCCTACTTTATCATTCAACGCTTCATATGCAATATTGATATCCTCCGAAGAGTATCCAATTTGGTCATAGACGACATCGAAGTGCAATCCTTCGAAGGCTGATTTCATGGAATCTACATCATACCGATCAGCTATAAGCTGCTTTACTTTATCTCCAAAAGGATTTCCGCTTTTTCCTCTAGTTGCGATTGTCACATCGACACCTTTTGTTAGCAAACTATGAACAAGCTCCTTACCGAAAAAACGAGTTCCTCCAAGTATTAAGGCTGATTTCATTGTGCTATCTCCTTTTTAATTAAAATGTAGTTTTTTCTCTTATATAATAAAACTATTATTTGGTATGAAATATTGCAACTCATTACTTCTTATTTATGAACATTAAAATTTGAAGATGCAGGACATTTAAATTAAATGTGGAAGTTTCATAAACGTCCACAGATTTATATTTATTGTAGAAAATGATAGTTCAAATTTATTCATTAACTAGGAGATGATCATCATAAAAATCGTTATTGCACCAGATTCATTTAAAGGTAGCGTTTCGGCAATGGATGCTGCAGCAGCAATTGACAAGGGAATAAAAAATGCTTTCCCCCATGCAGAAACAGTGTTGATGCCAGTAGCTGATGGTGGGGAAGGGACGTTAGAAACTTTAATAGCCGCTACAAACGGTCGGAAGGAACATGTAAAAGTAACCGGGCCGCTTGGAAAAGAGGTGGATGCTCACTTCGGGATACTTGGCGACAAAAATACCTGTGTCATAGAAATGGCTGTTGCTTCTGGCCTTAATTTGATAAAGGAAAGTGAAAGAGATCCGATGTTGACGACTACATATGGGACAGGGGAATTGATTAAAGTTGCGTTAGATCAAGGCTACCGAAATTTTGTTATAGCGATAGGTGGATCGGCAACGAATGATGGCGGGGTTGGCATGTTGCAGGCCCTTGGTATGGAATTTAAAGATAAAGCTGGAAATGAAATTGGATTTGGAGGCGGTGAGTTAAGAAAAATTCATCATATCTCCATTGAACAATTCGATCAAAGAATAAAGGATAGCATGTTTCTAATCGCCTCTGATGTTGAGAATCCTTTAGTTGGTGAGAAAGGCGCTTCCTATGTTTTTGGTCCACAAAAAGGCGCAACTACTGAGATGTTGGAAACTTTAGATCAGAACCTCTTGCATTATGCAAACCTGGTCGAAAACATAACAGGGGTAAGGATTCATGACATGCCAGGTGCTGGAGCAGCAGGAGGCATTGGAGGAGCTTTTTTAGCATTTTTCCCTACCGACATGAAAAGAGGAATAGAAGTGGTGTTGGAAAATGCTAAATTTGCCGAAGCTCTTAATGGTTCTGATTTAGTGATTACAGGTGAAGGAAAGGTAGACTTTCAAACGGCTTATGGAAAATCTCCAATGGGTGTTGCTCAGGCAGCTCAAAAGAAGAATGTACCAACCATCATACTCGCAGGTTCGGTTGGGGATAATATTCAAAACCTTTTTCAATATGGTGTTGTTGGTATTTTTAGTATTATCAATCAACCGATGACACTTGAAAAGGCTATGGTAGAAGCAGAACGTTTACTTGAAACGAGCGCTACGCAAATATGTAGGACATATTTTTGGAATGAAAAGCTAGATGAGTTTTCTATATAGAGAAAAGCTTTAAAATATGATTGTTTAAGGTTAAAAACTATTAAAGATGATGCAAAATGTCCTTGTCTAATTAAGGACCTTTTTGCAGTTTTTTTAATTTAGAACAATTAGTTTTAAAATACACAACTAGTGTTTCTTGAAACACCAAAAATAAATATATCAAAATATATGTCTATTTCCTTAACCATGGTTTCTTTTCTTCCTTTACTATAAAATCAAAATTAACGTATAAGGATACTCACTCATATGCAAATATGATATCTTTATGTTACATGGAAGGAGGATGCGTGTGGATCCTATTTTATATGAAAAAAAACAAAATCTTATCAAGATTTTACGAAATATGGATAATGTGTTAGTTGCTTTTTCGGGAGGCGTAGACAGCACTTTTCTTTTAGCAATCGCTAAGGTAGCCCTTGGGGATAAGGTGTTATCTGTGACAGCTGCATCAGAGACATTTCCAGACCGAGAGTTTCAGTTGGCAAAAAGTCTAGCCTCAGAGCTTCAAGTCAGTCATATTGAAACGCGGGTTAATGAACTGGCGGATGCCGAATTTGTAAAAAACGATTCAAATCGTTGTTTCCATTGTAAAAACGGATTATATAATCATCTTCTTGAATTAGTGTCTGAGTACGGAGATCGTTATACGATTGTCGATGGATCAATCATGGATGATCTTGGTGAGCACAGGCCAGGCATGCAAGCAGCAAGAGCATTGGGTGTGCGCAGTCCTCTTCAAGAAGCGAATTTTTATAAAGAAGAAATAAGAACGCTTTCAAAAGAAATGGGCTTAAGAACTTGGAATAAACCATCTTTTGCGTGTCTTTCTTCAAGAATTCCCTATGGAACGAAAATCACAAAAGAAAAAATTAACCAGCTGGATTTAGCAGAGGATTTCTTACTGGGCCTGGGATTATATCAAGTTCGTGTTCGCCATCACGATAAAATTGCTAGAATTGAAGTTGATCAACATGATATGAAAAAGGTGATCGACCAACATGATAAAATTGTTCGAGCCTTAAAATCATTTGGATTTTCCTACGTGACCCTGGATTTACAAGGATACCGCTCGGGAAGTATGAATGAAGTATTAAAAGAGAAGGCGACTATATGAAACATTCAATGGAACATATTTTAGAGGCGGTTCAAAAAGGGGAGCTTTCCGTACAAGATGCTATGGAAAAATTAAAGCCTCAAGAAGAATTAGGCTATGCAACATTAGACTTGCAGAGAGAGGCACGAACTGGATTCCCTGAAGTAATTTATGGCGAAGGGAAAACGAGTGAACAAATTCTAGGGATTTTTACTAAACTGATGGAACACCACGATAAAGTATTGGCAACAAGAGTAAGTTTGGAAAAAGCTCATTTTTTATTAGAAAAAATGAGCTTGATGTATCCAGATCAAACCCTTTATTATCACGAATCAGCTCGTACCTTTCATTGGATTAATTCTACATACCAAGAAAAATGGAAAAAAGGTTATATCGCTGTTGTGTGCGCGGGTACTTCTGATCTTCCTATCGCGGAGGAAGCAGCTATTACTGCTGAATTAATGGGTAATAAAGTAGAGCGAATTTATGATATTGGAGTTGCAGGCATTCATCGTCTATTAAATAAAGCTAGTTTAATAGAGAATGCAAATGTTGTTATTGTTGCGGCCGGTATGGAAGGGGCATTGGCGAGTGTGGTTGGCGGCCTCGTTTCTAAACCTGTCATTGCCGTTCCAACAAGTGTCGGATACGGAGCGAGTATGAATGGTATTGCAGCACTTTTAGCTATGCTTAGCAGCTGTGCGAGCGGAGTTTCAGTAGTGAACATTGACAACGGTTTCGGGGCCGGTTATTTTGCTGCGACTTTGACGAATACGATAGAACAAGCCGTAGAAAAGGCCTTGGCAGGAAAGGAAGAAAGTAAATGAAGGCTTTATATATAGATTGTTTTTCAGGAATTAGCGGCGATATGATGGTTGGCGCTTTAATTGATGCAGGCGCCTCACCTGAAAAAATTGAATCCGAATTAAAGAAGTTGAATGTATCTGGCTATGAAATTAAGTGTTCAAGGGTCATGAAAGAGGGGATTAGTTCGATAAAATTTGATGTTATCCTGGATGAGGAACATACTCATGGGCACGACCATCACCACAATCATGACCATTCTCATCATAAACACCACCATCACGGGCACAATCATGATCACGGGCATCACCATCATAATCACGATCATTCGCATCAAGAACACCATCATGGCCATGACCATTCACACGACGAGTACCATCATCACCAACATAGTCGATATGCGGATATCGTAAAGCTTATTGACGAATCGGAGCTTAGCCCAAAGGTGAAGGAACGTAGTAAGCAAATATTTGCACCGATTGCGAAGTCAGAGTCGAAAATACATAATATGTCGATTGAAGATGTCCACTTTCATGAAGTAGGAGCAGTTGACTCCATCGTCGATATTGTAGCAACTGCCATTGCATTGGAAGAACTCGAAATTGAAAAAATCATCACGTCATATGTTCCATTAGGTTCCGGAAAAATACGCATTTCACATGGCGTTTATCCCGTTCCAGCACCAGCTACACTAGACATGATGAAAAATGTTCCGATTGCTCCGACCGATTTACCATATGAATTGACAACGCCTACGGGAGCCGGGATTATTGTAAGCCAATCCGATTCTTACGGCACGCTTCCAGCGATGAAAATTTCCTCCATCGGCTACGGTGCGGGTACTCGCAATATTCCTGGCCGTCCGAACGTATTAAGAGTCATTGTTGGAGAACTATTGGAAGAAAATGAGCAGATCGTCGGAAAGAAAGAAACGATCACTGTAATCGAATGCCATATGGATGATATGACAGGTGAAGCATTTGGATATGTAATGGAAAAATTATTGGAAGAAGGGGCACTTGACGTTTATTACACACCTATTTTTATGAAAAAAAATCGTCCAGGTACGTTGGTCACTGTTCTGGCTCCTGAAAATCGCGAGGCTAATTTAACGGAGATTTTATTCAAGGAAACGACCACACTAGGTGTACGAAAAAATAAATGGTCTCGCAGCATTTTAGATCGTAAAATTACTGAAGCTGAAACTGCCTTTGGGCCAATAAAGATTAAACAAGCATTAAAAAAAGGCCAAGTGATTAGAGCAGTTCCAGAATACGAAGATGTCAAAAAAGTAGCTTCAGAACATGGAGTATCTTTTCAAGAAGTGTACAATGCTGCATTAAAAAGTATCTAACGAATTTTTAGGAAATCATTGTAACGAATATATATAAAGGAGTAGTGTTGACCAATTATTTTCAGTTTCCGTTACAGTCTAATGACTAGTTAACAGACTGTAACGGGATATAAATTAGCTCATTTTGTAAGTGCCTTGCTACTCCCTTAGGAAGAGGCTGTCTTTTGCCATTTCCTTTAGAACCTTTTCTACTTCTAATACAGAATGACCAATGCTCAGTCCGACTACCTTAGAAATTTTATTTTCTGTAGGGAAATAAGAAGCATCCAATAGGCTTAGCGGTATGAATTGTTCTCTCAACATGTATTTTTCCACAATAGGAATCAGGTGGTCAAAATCATCGTTCCATTCAAGATTAGTAAGACGTACTTTTTTCTTTCCATATTTTTGATAGATATCCTTGCAGAGGAAGAGCCCACATGTGGAAGCATTAAAGCGGATATTTAGATCGATGAAATAATATTTCTCACCACATATCAGCACATCGAAACCCGCAACGCCAATATAGCCTTTCTCTGCTATTTTTTCCATGACCTTATATCCTGTTTCGATGATGGGAGACATATAGTCTTCCATCTCAATCGTAATCCAGCTTCCGCGAAAGCTGCCGTTCTCGTTCACGAGCTGTTCTGACTTGCCAAGGAAGCTAATTTTTCCATGCTTGTCCACGAAATAATGGACAGAGACGTTTTGTTCATAAGGAATGAATTCCTCGACGATGAGGCTTGATAAATCTCCAAATTCATTCCCAAGTTCATGAAGCTGTTTCTCCTCTTTAACAAGCAAAACGCCGCAACCTCCCGATGTTGGACGGCCATCACCTGTTTTCAATACGAAAGGAAGCTTAGGAATGTTTTCCATTATTTCTTCGAGACTCATCATTTTTCTCTTCGGCACATGCTCTGTTGGAACGAGTTGTGGGATGTTTCGTTTATCAGACAAAAATGCAAGAACCTTTGGATCAATCCAGAATAGATCAGGTGATACGATGTGCTTCGGGTGAGGGTATTGGAAAATTAATTTATGATTGTTTTTATGCAGATGAGAAAGCAATGCTAGATATTCATTTTCTGTTTGGTAGGTGTAAAGTTTGTTGGGAATTTGCAGCCCTGCTTTTTCAAGCAGGCACAATGCTGGTTTCGTAGCAGCAGCTGCATGACAGATTACCGGAGTATCCCCGACAACAGTCAATTCCCTTCCAGTCAAGGCTTCTAAACTCAGTATATCTTCTGAAAAGTGTTGATAGTCTTCCGAAAATAATTTTGAATTGTAAATGAACCCATTGCCATAAATGCTTTGCATGGAAAAGGATGGACGGAGTGGTGTCACCTGTTTTTCGTTTGTTGATGTAAATGGAATAGCCATATCTTCCATAACTTCCCCTCCTTTATTTGTACAAAAACATCATTAGGAGAGCGTGACTAATACGCCCTCGTTAGAAAAATTCTCACAAAAAGCGAGAGATATTTTTGTGCCATTACTATATCCTGTTTCTAAGATTGTCAAACCATGGTAGTGACAATATATAGGAAACCATACTGTAGTACTTTACGAATATTGATGTATCTCGATGTAAGAAGTGGAGGGGTTCAATCCAGCCTCTTAAATTATTTAATAACCCTGAAGGAGTAGTTGAAGAATGTAATTGGCCCCGCCTACGCCAAATACTATGATAGCCACACTTGCTATCCAACCTAATATTAAGTGCACTGTTTAACTCGATTCGCAATACAGATTCCCTTTCTTCTCTAAATTAAACTGTAAATTTTTAGGTGCATATATTTAAAAATGGTTGGATATGCGACTGTATAGCAAAATTAATATTTATATTACCTTATGATAGAAACATGTTCTGAAAGAGGGAATGGAATGATCGTAGAAAATGTTTTTAAAAAAGTAGGAAATGCATTTGGACTTAATTCAAGTTTGCTTACTCATATTGGCGGCAATGTAAATAAAGTGTATCAATACCCAGCAGAAAATGGGCATCCTTCACGGATAGTACGTTTGTCAAATCAGAATTGGCGTAATGAAGAAGAAGCATTAGCAGAGCTTCACTTCATGAAATATTTGTTTGATAACGGCGTTTCCGTTCCAAAAATCTTCCCATCAAAAGCCGGAAAATTAGTTGAAAATGTAACAGGGGGTTATCACGCTTCAATGTTCGCAAAAGCTCCTGGACGGATTCCTACTGAAGACGACTGGGACGAGAACATGTTTATTAATTGGGGGCGCATCGTGGGACAGATGCACCTACTTACCAAATCTTATGTCCCAATACCAAATGTTAAACGCCGTGATTGGACAGAGGAGCCTTGGATGGATATGATGCGACATCTACCAAATGATGAGCCGATTGCACGGCAAAGAGCAACGGAGATGTTGAACTGGTTAGAGACTCTTCCAAAAGATACAAAAAACTATGGTCTAGTCCACTGTGACCTTCATGGTCACAATATTTTTGTAACGAGAGACGGTGCAATTACTGCCTTTGACTTTGATGATTGCTGCTATCATTGGTTCGCTTATGACATCGCCATAATCCTTTACTCGGTTATCTTAAGATACAACCGGCAAGATAAAATGAGTGATTCTATTGATGAGTACGTAGCATGGTTTCTCGACTGGTTTCTAAAAGGCTATCAAGAGGTTCAAAGCTTTGAAGATTGGTGGCTAAAAGCAATGCCGAAATTACTAAGTTATCGTCGGTTGCTTGATTATAACTTTTTACACCAACGCTATAACTGGAATACGGTAGATAGTGAACGTAAGAGTAGATGGTTGCGTCTTAAAGAAGAGATTGAAGCGGATGAACCTTTGACAAATTATTCATTTTGATGATTTTTTCGTGCTCCTCTGCAGTTTGGTATATGAGTCGTTTTTTTTAGAGAGGTTTTTACAAAAGAAAGTTGTAGAGCCAGTTGCCAATTCAACTGGTTTTTTTCTTGTAAGAAGATGAAAAATAATCTTATCGACTGAAACCTTTTCGAATTTTCTCCGTATTAAAATACAAGTAAAAACGGTTTGATGGAGAGGAGAACACTGATGTCTGAAAAAGGTTGTATAAAATGTGGAAGCAAGAATGCAGGAACAAAGGATGTTGCAATGACTGGAACAGGATTATCTAAAATGTTTGATATTCAACATAATCAATTTACGGTTGTATATTGTAAAAATTGTGGTTACTCCGAGTTTTATAATAAGCAATCTTCTACTGCATCAAACATACTGGATTTATTCTTTGGTTAATGAAAAAAAAACGGGACGTAGTAAACACGCCCCGTTTTTTTTTATATTAATAGTGGTCCCGCAGCTTTTACTCTTACAAGGATTGCGTTCCCTGGTAGGTAAGCGAGCGGAAAATCCTCTAATTGGATGATATCAATTTTGTTTGGGTTAGCTCCTGCTTCAATCGCAGTTTGAATGGCTTCAGCTTTTGCTTCTTCTAAAATTTCTTGATGGCTGCGGTTTTCAAGTGTATAAATCCTTTCAACCGTTCCACTAATATCACCAAGTGCAGCACCAATTGCATTTGCAACACTAGCATGGTCGGGACGTATGACTCGACTAGCACCTTTTAATGATTGAGGCATGAGTGCTGCTCCGCCTCCAACTAACACGACAGGAAGATCTTCGGCACTCGTTTTCATACGGTCAATTGCGTTCTCAACCATTGTTACGAAGTCAGGATATATTTTATCGCATGGAATGTCAGCAACTTGTGAAACATCCGTGTTTTCAATCTCCATATAACCTGCACCAATCGCGACATCCGTTGTTGTCAATTCATCTCCGCCAAACACAAGAGCTTTTTCAGTTAATTGATATCCAACACTTTCAGGTCCAATTTTCCACGAGTCTCCCTGAAGATATACACGAGTTCCGCCACCGAAACCGATGGAGTAAATATCCGGCATGCGATAGTTCGTTCTAACGCCGCCCACTTCAACCGCCAATGATGTTTGACGTGGAAAACTGTTGGATAATACACCGATATCCGTTGTCGTTCCACCGATATCCACAACAATTGCATTAGGCTCTTGGGATAAATGTGCGGCACCTCTAATTGAATTAGTTGGTCCACAGGCAATGGTGAAAATCGGATACTTTTGTGCGAAGCTGTTCGTCATTAATGTGCCATCATTTTGTCCGAGATAAATGCTCGCATTAATCCCTTCATCGTTTAATGCACGCTCAAAACCTTTTGTCACATGGCTAATGGTAGACATTAAAGCGGCATTTAGAATCGTTGCATTTTCTCTTTCAATTAAGCCGATCGTACCAATTTCACTTGATAATGAAATGGGTGTACCAGGCAATTCTTTTTCCAAAAATGCGGCAACTTCTTTCTCTTGATCACCTAAAACGGGAGAAAATACACCAGAAATCGCAATGGAATCAACTTTTCCCCGAAATTGTTCCGCAACTTGCTTCAATTCAGCAAAGTCAAGCTGAGAAATCGGTGTGCCGTTAAATTCATAACCTCCATGGACTAGGGCTGTTTCGGCTTCGAGCTTCTCAACTAAATCGTCAGGCCAGCCTAATAATGGAGGGACCGTTGAGCCGGATGGTAAACAAATTCGAACAATCCCTACTTTGTTTAAGGCTTTTCTTTCCACAATTGCATTCGTACAATGGGTTGTCCCGAGCGTGGCTACTTTTATTTCATCAGCATTAATGTTTGATTCTTCTAAAAGTGTTTTGATCGTTTTTTGGATTCCAGTAAAAATATCTTTTGTTGTCGCTGTTTTGGAACTTCCAAGTACTTTGTTTTCGCTATTTAAAATGACGCCATCTGTATTTGTTCCACCTACATCTATTCCGAGTCTAATCATTTGGATGAATGCTCCTTTACTAACGTTTCTAGAGGAATGTAATCATATGGGTATTTGAAATAACGTGGCCCTGCTGTTTCAATTCCAATCGGGGTCCGCCATTTTTCATGTGCAGGGAAAGCAACGATGACCGCTCTTGCGCCATATTTTAAACCTTCCGTCGTTATCGGCATTCCTGTTTCTTCATCCAGCACGGCAATTAAATCCGGTGCCATTGCAATGGGTTTTCCGTCCACTTCTGCAAGAAGATGCTCGTTTTGGAAGAAAAGGGTACAGGACTGATTTGCATTTTCATCAATACCGTCAAAATGAGCTTCTCCACGTGTAAATCCACCTTGGATACCTCGCTCTATATGCATGGCTTTTCCTTTGAAAAGCTTGTATCCACCAAGCATATCCAACATTTGCACGATAGGGTGAACAGCAGCTGTTCTTTGCTCTTTCAAAAGAGCACCGATTTGTCCTGCTAAAGATAAGGTTCCTGGGATGACACTTTTTTTCGCTTGTTTTCCAGTAATCCCGTAATCACAAACAATGGAAGAACCGCCCATGGAAATAGTTACATTTCTAGATAACTTCTCACTCCAATATCCATCTGCTGGTTCAATCGTTACTGTATTTCCTTGTTCGTCCGCAATCGTAACGAATTCAGGCTTTAACCCATCTAAATGAAATGTAACCATTTGTGCTTCAGGAAAAGCTCGTCCCATCGCATCTCCGTCTAAAATTGGAATTCTATTCATTGCAGCAACTGCAACAGGAATAAGGGAATTCACTCCTCCAATTTCAATCGGCATCACAACATCTGTTTTCTTTCCTGTTACTTTTTCAAAAGCTTTTAAAGGGGCTGCCAATTGTTCAAATGAAGGGATTTTTTCAACTAGAACGCTTGGTGAACCCATGCCTGATGCAGGAAGCACCCATTGGTCATCCGTTAACTCGTCTACAGTAATAACTTGAACAGGACCATATTTTTTAATGGCGGAAAGAGCCATCATTTTTCCGATATAAGGATCACCGCCACCGCCAGTTCCAAGAACCGCGGCACCAATCGCAATATTTTCAATATCTTCTTCGTTTAACCACTTCATATTAGATTGCTCCTTTTTGTCCACGTTGTTTAATGATCAGTAAGAAAATCGCCTGACAAATAAATGCAATTACAAAACTGTCCAAGGATGGGATCGTCGTAAATGTGAAAAGCTCCAGTCCAATTGGACGCTCTGTAGTAAACCAGCTGATTAATGTTCCCAGAGCCCATGCTGTTAAAGGCAGGAATTTAAAGGCTTTATCGTTTAATGTGTCAAAAAGCTTTGCCCCGCCAATATAGTAATACGCTGTATATACTCCACCTATTGGAGCAATGAACAATGTCATGATGCTCAAGAAATTAATAAAATAATCATAAATTCCAAGTACTGCGAGAAGAGTTCCAAGTATTCCAGCAATTAAGGTAAGAACCGCTTTGTTCGTACGAGTAAAAATAACAGAAAGACTTAATCCAGATGAATATGCGTTGCTTGTATTAGTTGTCCATTGGGCAAGAATCAGCACCAATATTCCTGGAATTCCTAAACCGACTGTAATCATAATCGTCGTTAAACTGCTTTCGTCCATAATTCTTGATAAAATCATCGCTACAACAATCATGAAGCTATTCCCGAAGAAGAAGCCAAAGAAGGAAGCTAAAACGGCATCTTTTCTCGTTTTTGCCCATCTTGATACGTCTGGTGAAATGACGGCTCCTGTTACGAAAATACTAATAACGAGAGAAATCGCCATACCAAATGAAAAGACATTGTCCACTGGTGCATGAAGTTCGCTAAGACCAAATTTTTTGATGGCTAAAATGACAGCTAAAATAACAAGAATCAGCAATAATGGTACTGACCAGGAACTTAATTTTTCAATAGCTCGATATCCAATAATGGCAGTTGTCATCATTAAGATCCCGCCAATTCCTGCGAGAAGAGGAATAGGAAGCTCAAAACCTAATGCTCCTTTTATAGCTGCAAATGCATTTTCGGCAAAAAATCCGGCTTGAACCCCAAACCATCCTAAGAGCGAGATGGCGATGAAAAAGGAAACGAATTTTGCTCCGGATTTTCCGAATGTAAATCTCGATATCATCGATGTGGAAAGCCCAGTTACGGCTCCTATATATGCACAAAACGCTGCAAGTACTCCCAATATGGCAGAGCCAATAATGACCGAAAGTAAAGCATCATTAAAATTCATACCATTTCCAAGCTCTGCTCCAAAAAGCATAGCAGATAAATCAATACCAACTGCAATCCAAATGAGGCTGATGGAGAACCATTTTTTTCTTTCACTCTCTGGGACAGCTTCTCTTGCGTAATCATTATTCATTGTTGTTTCCCCCTAATAAAATGTCTAAGATGTGTAAAGCTTGTTCGATTTGTTCTGATAATTCTTCGTCATCGTATAAATTAATTTCCCAAAAGATTCCGTCCAATAATAAGATGAATTGTCGAGTTAGGTTAATTGTTTCTTCATCAGATTTTTCCGGATGGTCGCGTTTGATTAGGTGGTGTAAAGAGTCAATCATCCACGCATCAAATTTATTCATATGTTCATGGAGAAACTTTTTTATTTCAGCTGGTGGAGAAGTGATAAGGGAAATATAGGCATTCGTCTCATTCATATTGTTTTTATGGTACTCAACTGTCCCTTTCATCAATGTTGCGAAAATATCTAAGATTGGTTTTTCGCGTACTTCCTCCAGTATGGTTTGCATGCGTTCGAAATGGTTTTCCAATAATTTTTGAAAAGCAGCGACGAATAAAGCTTCTTTATTTTTATAAAAAAAATAAATGGAGGCAGGTTTGATTCCGACCTCTTTCGCGATTTTTTGCATTGTCGCCCCATGATAGTTATGTAGCGAATACTGATGAATCGCCGCTTCCAAAATTTTGTCTTTAGTCAAAATATTCACCACCTAATGATCATTAGGTAAATGATAATACATGTTTTTCTCCAAATCAAGCACATTTTTATTCATAGAAAAGTATATTTATAACCCGAATAAATAATCTATCCTTTATATGATTGTGATAAAGCGCATACATGTTGTATGATTTTGGCAAAGAGAATTAAGGCGGGAGGTGCGGATATTAAGTGCACATTGTCATTGCAGGTGGAAGTGGTTTTGTTGGAAAAGCACTGCAAAATCGACTCTTACAAAACGGGCATGACATTACGATACTTACTAGAAAAAGAGAAAAGGTCGCTGAGTCAAATCGCTTGCGAGCTGTAGAATGGTTAAATCCAAATAGCGAGCCTGAAAAATATCTTAAAAGTGTCGATGCAATCATAAACCTAGCAGGTGAGTCGATTAATGGCATTAGATGGACGAAGGCGAAAAAGAAACGGATCGTTCAAAGTAGAACCCGTGCGACACGAGAAATCGTTAGACTCATAGAAAAATTGGATCCGAAACCAAAGGTGCTCGTAAACGGATCAGCGGTTGGATATTATGGGATGTCAGATGTGGAAACTTTTACGGAGGAATCGAAGCCACACGCTAACGATTTTTTAGCAAGTGTCGTAAGAAGGTGGGAAGACGAAGCTTCACAGGCAGAAAATCTGGGTGTTCGGACTGTTTTTGCTCGGCTAGGCGTCGTCCTTGGTAAGGGAGGAGCACTTCCTCTTATGGCACTCCCTTATAAAATGGGAGTGGGTGGTCGTATTGGCTCAGGAAATCAATGGGTGCCTTGGGTCCATCAAGCTGATGTGGCGGGATTATTGCTTTTTGCCATTGAAAATGAATCGATTTCTGGCCCTCTTAACGTGACTTCACCGAATCTAGTGAAAAATAACGATTTTGGGAAGACGATTGGACATGTCCTCCATCGCCCGCATTGGCTGCCTGTTCCTAGTTTTGCGATGAAAGCGATGCTCGGAGAAATGAGTGAAATGCTTTTAAGTGGACAGTGTGCGATACCGCAAAAAGCGAAGCAAAATGGATATACCTTTCAATATCCTAAACTGGATCAAGCTTTGGAAAATATTTTACGATAATCTACATCTCTGCTATACTAGATATTGATAAAATAATATGGAATGTGGGGGTACCGGTGTGGCCGGTTGAGAGTGCATCCATTAGATGCTGACCCTTTGAACCTGCTCTGGCTCATACCAGCGAAGGGAACATGAATTCATTCATACATAATGAATGTTCTTTCAGGTGTCCAGGTTCTATACTTGGGCATCTTTTTCGTTTATGAGGTTCGCTTTCCAATAACGGAGGGAAAAGTAGAATGAAAAAATGGTTGACTAGTTTGCTTGTTTTGGTGTTACTCACGGGTTGTGGTGGAGTGAAAAAGGAAGACAATGGCGGTCAAAAAAAGGTGACTGTCGTGTTGGATTGGACGCCGAACACGAACCATACGGGTTTATACGTGGCAAAGGAAAAAGGATATTTTAAGGATGAAGGTTTGGATGTCGACATTATCATGCCAGGAGAAGCGGGTGCCGATAATTTAGTCGCATCTGGAAAGTCTGAATTTGGGATTAGCTATCAAGAAAGTATAACTGAAGCGCGTGTACAAGATGTTCCGATTGTCTCAATCGGAGCGGTTATTCAGCATAATACATCTGGCTTCGCTTCACCTGTAGAGAAGAATATTAAATCCCCAAAAGATTTTGAAGGAAAAACATATGGCGGCTGGGGTGCACCGCTTGAACAAGCTGTGCTCGCATCGCTCATGAAAGTAGAAAATGCTGATATCGACAAACTTGAAATCGTGAATATGGGAGACACAGACTTTTTTACAGCAGTAAAACGAGATGTTGATTTTGCATGGATTTATTATGCATGGACCGGAGTCGAAGCTGAACTACGCGGAGAAAAAATCAATATGATTTATTTGACAGATTATACGGATAAACTGGATTATTATACACCGGTTATTTCAACGAATGAGAAAATGATTGAGAATGATCCAGATACAGTAAAAGCTTTTATGGCTGCTGTTTCAAAAGGTTATGAGTTTGCGATTGATAATCCTAGCGAAGCTGCTGATATTTTAATAAAAGCTGTACCAGATCTCGACCCTGAGCTTGTAAAGAAAAGTCAAGAATGGCTAGCTGCTAAGTATCAGGATGATGCACAACGTTGGGGAGAACAGAAACAAGAAGTCTGGAAAAATTATATGGACTGGATGCTTGAAAAGGGATTGCTTGAAAAAGAAATTGATGTTGAAAAAGCATTTACGAATGAATTTTTACCTAAATAGGAGGAGTTTCTGATGGCAAATTCATTAATTAGCATACAAATTATTCCCAAAACAAAAAATGGCGAAAGTGTTATTCCGTATGTAGATGAAGCGATCAAAATCATTGATGAATCAGGAGTGAAATATGAGGTTCATCCACTAGAGACAACAATGGAAGGCGAATTGACTGTGTTAATGAGTGTGATAGAAAAAATGAATGAACGGATGATAGAAATAGGCAGCAGTAATGTCATTTCCCAAGTAAAAATTTTATATCAGCCATCCGGCATTACGATGGATCAGTTGACGGAGAAATATAGCTGATGAGAGATGTGTTTATGAAAGGATGGAGGCCAGCGTTGGTCCTCCTTCTTTTACTTTTCATTTGGGAAGTCGTTGTGAACGTTGCAGAAATACCAGGCTGGCTGTTACCCGCTCCATCGGCAATTTTAAAAGAAATGATCGTTGGCTTCGATCATTTTTCTGCACATTTAATATCTACTATCGGACTTTCAGTTGGAGGATTTATCATAGGATGTTCGATAGGTTTGCTTGTTGCTGTGATATTGCATTTAGTTCCGAAAGTTCAAGAGGCCGTATATCCACTTCTTATTCTTTCACAAAATGTGCCCATTATTGTATTGGCACCATTGCTTGTCATTTGGTTTGGCTTCGGGATTTTGCCAAAAATTATCGTCATTACTCTCGTATGTTTTTTCCCAGTGACGATAGCCGCCTTAGGAGGGTTTCGAAACACACCGCCTGAAATGAAGCATTATATGTTGATGGCTGGCGCATCCAAAAATCAGATGTTTACTAAATTAGAATGGCCAAATTCACTTCCCGCCTTATTTTCCGGATTAAAAATATCCGCAACATATAGCGTGATGGGAGCGGTTATTTCGGAATGGCTTGGGGCTAAAAAAGGAATTGGTGTCTATATGACGCTCGCATCCTCATCATTTCGTACGGATCGAGTTTTTGTAGCAATTTTTATAATCATGATTTTAAGTTTGTTGTTTTTCGGTACCATTACTTTATGTGAAAAATGGCTAGTCAAGTGGAGAAGGGAGGCGTGACGTAAATGGGGTTCCTTGAGATTAAACATATATCCAAAAGCTTTAATGGGCGTAATGTGCTGGATGACATTAGCCTAGAAGTGCAAGAAGGTGAGTTCGTCACGATTTTAGGTCCTTCCGGCAGTGGAAAAAGCACATTATTTCATGTAATTGGTGGTTTGTTGGTACCTGAACAGGGCTCTGTCATGCTTGACGGGGAAAATATTACTGGTAAACGCGGATTCATAAGCTATATGCCGCAGCAACCAGCATTGTTTCCGTGGAGAACGGTATTGGAAAATGTAATGCTGGGACAGGAGCTGCATGAAAAAAGAGATGTTGAAAAAGCAACAGCGATGATTGAAAAAGCAGGACTGAAAGGATATGAGTATTCAAAGCCAAGTGAATTATCAGGGGGGATGAAACAAAGAGCTGCGTTTATTAGAGCATTGTTAAGTCCGCACTCCCTGATTTGCTTGGATGAACCATTCTCGGCTTTGGATGATTTTACACGCCTGGAAATGCATCAATGGTTGTTGTCAATTTGGGCAGAATTTCGAAGGACTATTTTATTTGTGACCCACAACATTGACGAAGCCTTGTTTCTTTCTGATCGTATCATCGTGTTGTCTAGCAATCCAGCTAGGGTTATTCACGAGGTAAAGGTTCCATTTGAACATCCAAGAGAGCGTGATTTACTTTTAATGGACGAATTTTTAACTTTGAAAAAAGAACTTTATGAGGCAGTAGGGAGGTTATGAGAATGGGGAAGATTATAGATGCTCATATTCATTTAGATCATTATAATCAAGAAGAAATTCCTTTGATCATGGAGGAATTGGAAAACATTCATTGTACTAATCTTGTTTCTGTTTCGTTTGACTTGGAATCCTGTAAGAAAAATTTACGGTTGGCAAAACAATTTCCACAAGTGAAACCTGCATTTGGGTTTCATCCTGAACAAGAATTACCTTCAGAACAAGAAGTAATCGAGCTTTTTAACTGGATGTCTGACAATCGGGATGAAATGGTAACTGTTGGGGAAATCGGTTTGCCATATTACTTGCTTAGTGAGAACCCGGGGATTGCTCTCGATCCGTACATACTTTTACTAGATGAATTTCTGAAATTCGCTAAGAGGTGGGACAAGCCAGTTGTGCTTCACGCTGTCTATGATGATGCTCCCATCGTGTGCGATCTTCTAGAAAAGCATAATATTAAACATGCCCATTTTCATTGGTTTAAAGGTGATTCAATTACGATCGAACGTATGATTAAAAATGGCTATTTTATTTCAATAACCCCTGATGTTTTATATGAAGAGGAAATCAAACAGCTCGTTGCTAAATACCCTTTACGTCAAATGATGGTAGAAACAGATGGTCCTTGGCCTTTTGAAGGTGATTTTAAAGGAAAGATGACTCATCCAGCTATGATCCATGAATCGGTTAAGATGATTGCGAAGCATAAGAAAGAAGACCTGCCATTCGTTTATAAAAGTTTATATGAAAATACGAAACATTTTTATAGAATATAAAATATCTTGCTTTTTAGAAAAAGGGTAAATCCTCTCTTATTTGCTAAAATAATAATTGCTATTAATAAGAGAGAAGGTGTTTATAAGAATGAAGAAAAGCTCTTCATTAGTATGGGAATATGTTCAGATCATGTTTGGGGCAACCCTCGTTGGTCTTTCGTATAATATGTTTTTGCTGCCGTCTAAACTAGCAGCGGGTGGTGTGTCGGGCGTCAGTACCCTTTTATACGAGTTGTTTCAATGGAATCCTGCATTCGTTCAAATTAGCATAAATTTACCATTATTTATCATTGGACTTCTTGTTTTAGGGAAAGATTTTAGCGCAAAGACATTAATAGGCACTGTTTTTGTTCCATTGTCTATTTGGTTAACGCAAGGGATGGATCTGCATATTAAGGAACCAATGTTAGGTGCAATTTATGGAGGAATTGTCCTTGGAGTCGGCCTCGGGATTGTATATCGCGGGGGTGGTTCTACTGGGGGAACTGCGATGATTGCACAATTATTAAAAAAATACACCGGGCTATCAAGTGGTTTTTCCCAGTTGCTCGTGGATGGCATCGTTGTTACCGCATCTGCATTTATTTTTAACTTGGAACTTGCCTTGTTTGCGATGATTTCCATTTATGTGACGAGCAAAGTTATCGATTTTGTTCAGCTGCAAACCTCTCCTACAAAGCTAGTGTTAATCATTACGGAAAATGAAGCGAAGATCCAACAGATAATCCGTGAGGAAATAGACCGTGGATTAACAAAAGTGAAATCACTCGGTGGATACACAAACAGAGAAAGAACGATGATTTTTTGCGTAGTCGAGCAATCGGAGGCCGTGTATTTGAAGAAGGTTCTTCAAGAACAGGAACCAACATCCTTTGTTGTTTTTCTAAACGCTTCCGAAATACTTGGCAGAGGTTTTTCAAAAGAAAAAGTGTTTGGTAGCGAAATAGAAACAGATAAGCATTAAATGTTTCATCCCCTTTTATTTAGGTAAAATGAAAAGTAAAAGTGGAGGGATGATGATGAGTCACGAGCGAACCCAAAACAAAATAGACCGAGCCAAGACACTGGAAGAACGAAACGATAAAGACAAAGCATTTAAGAATGATCCGAAAAAGCAAGCCCAGCGTGATCAATTACTCATGCCAATTGATGATATATCGGACAAGCTCGTTGAAGATCGGGAAAAAAATGAGCAAGACAAAAGAGGCTCAAAGTCTTCAAAACAGTTATAACTATACCGCAATCAAGGACCCCAAAAAATCGGGTCCTTTTGCATTTATGGTATTCTATACCGGAATGAAGCAAACTTATTTGGTTTTAAATAATTAAAGCTAATGAATCAGCATACAGAATAATAAATCAATGCTTACACACCTCCGTCGGACAACACTTCATGAATATTGTGTTTCTGTCCTTTTGAAAGCTCCAATTGGACAACAACCATTTTTAACGAATAAAAAGTATCGTCCCATAAGTCTTTCATCGTGTCCTCAAACGCAAAAAAGTCGTTCCCAAGGTAACGATGAAGTGTGCATCGTGCCTTTAAACGAGAAAAAGTGGTTCGAAAGGTAACGATGAAGCCTTCATTATGCCCTTAACCAAGAATAAGGGGGTTGCAAGGTCACGATGGAGCGTCCATCGTGACCTCAGGCAAGAAAAAGTGAAGTTCTCGGTGACGATGATGCGAACATTTCATGCAAAATAAAAACAGCCCAATTACACAAGCTACCCTCAATCCTCTACAATTCAATTTCAAAATTCATGAATGAAAATTAAATTAATATCTTGACATTCCTTTTTTAAACCGATAAGATGATAAATAATTCAAACTTAATGAATATTTCAGGCAGTGATGGAGAGTAGTAGCTGTTTTTTAGCACTATAGAGAGCTGGTGGTCGGTGCAAACCAGTGTGCAGAAATGGTGAATGGGCTTCTGAGCCACCAAACCGAAACTTTTCAAAAAGTAAGTAGGCTTTGGCGCGTACGTCTTTGCGTTAGTAAGACAGGTGATAAGCAGAATGCTTGTTACTGTTAAGAGAGCTGATTTTTGGCTAATAAAGGTGGTACCACGGGTTCCTCGTCCTTTGGATGAGGGCCCTTTTTGTATTTTTTTAAAAGAAAATTGTAAATCGTTGATTAAGAGGAGTACACTTGGAACGACGTAAATAGAGAGCCGGTGATGGTGGAAATCCGGTACGAGCGACCTTGTGGAATGGGCTTAAGAGAGATTTCTTGAATCAAGAGTAGGGAAATCCGGTTTCCTCCGTTAAAAGGATAAAGTATCGGACTATTTTTAAAAAAGTTGGCAATAGCCACTTCATTTTTCCCGGTCCCGTACTTGATGAGATGAAGATCAAAAGTCTTCAATAGAGGTGGCACCGCGGACGATTCGCCCTCTGTAAACACAAAACCAAATTGTGTTTGCAGAGGGCTTTTTTATATTCAAATTGAGAGGAGTATAAACATGAAACTATATTTACAAAAATTGATGAACGGCGAACATTTGACGATGAATGAAATGACTGATGCTGCAAGGAAGCTTTTTTCGGGTGAGATTTCTGAAAGTGAAGCAGGGGCATTACTTGGGCTGCTTGCCTTAAAAGGTGAGACAGCAGATGAAATAGCAGGATTGGTTCATGCGTTGCGTGAAAAATCACCAGCAATTTTATCATTAAAGGATAGTGTGATGGATAATTGTGGAACGGGCGGCGATGGTTCTAGCAGCTTCAACATTAGTACAACATCCGCTTTTGTCATAGCTGGGGCAGGGATAAAGGTTGCGAAGCATGGGAATAGAAGTGTTTCGAGTCAAACGGGAAGTGCTGATGTGCTCGAATATTTAGGAGTCTCTCTTGATAATAGACCTGAAGAAACGGAAGAGCTTTTAGCTGAAAATGGGATTGCTTTTTTATTCGCCCCTCATGTTCATCCAGCGATGAAGGCTGTTATGAAAGTAAGACGTGATCTAAGGGTTCCGACCATTTTTAATTTAATTGGTCCTTTGACAAATCCAGTCGAATTGGATACACAGTTGTTGGGAATCTATCGCCGCGATAAATTAAAGCTGATGGGGGAAGTTTTAAAACAGCTCGGAAGAGAAAGAGCAGTTGTGATTAATGGAGCAGGGTTTCTTGATGAAGGTTCACTTTCTGGGGAAAATCATCTCGTTATTCTTGAAAATGGAAACTTGACTTCCATTACGTTACGCCCCGAACATGTAGGTCTCCCAACATATTCTAATGAAGAAATTATGGGTGGCGATGCCGAACGAAATGCCCATATTATGATGAGCGTTCTTCGTGGTGATGACGGTCCTTTCCGCGATACGGTTCTTTTAAATGCAGGAATTGGGATTTTTGCGAATGGAAAAGTGGACTCCATTCAAGAAGGAATTGAAAAGGCGAAAGAGAGTATTGATTCCGGAGCGGCTTTAGCCAAATTAGAATACCTGATTGAAAGAAGTCAACATACGAAGCAAGGAGTGCTATAAATTGACGATTTTAGATAAAATTATTGAACAGAAAAAAGTTGAAGTCCAAGAGTTGAAAGTAATTTACAGTGTCCAACAATCGGTAAACGAAATTAGACGACCTTCTTTATATGACAGCTTTAGAAATTTAGAGAATATTGGCGTCATTGCAGAAGTGAAGAGAGCCTCTCCATCAAAAGGTGTCATCAATGATGGAGTCGATCCTGTTGCTCAGGCTAAAGCTTACGCACAAGCGGGAGCTAGCGCCATTTCAGTTTTGACAGATCAACAATTTTTTAAAGGGTCGATGGCAGATCTTTCCGCTGTATCAGAAGCAGTAGACTTACCATTACTTTGCAAGGACTTTATGATTGATGAGGTGCAAATTGATGTCGCGAGGGATCACGGGGCAAGCGTCATCCTTCTCATTGCCGCCGCACTTCCAGAAGAGAGGCTCCGCGAGCTATACAATTATGCAAGATCCAGGGATTTGGATGTTTTATTTGAAGTCCATGATGAAAAAGAAGCAGAGATGGCTTTACGAATAGGAGCCCGTATTATCGGAATCAATAATCGCAACTTAAAAACGTTCGAAGTCGATTTGACTGTGACGGAGCGTGTGGCATCCGTTCTGAAACATGCAGATTGCGTGCTTGTAAGTGAGAGCGGCATTCGAACAAAAGAGGATGTAGAACAAGTTGAAGCGGCAGGTGCTAGTGCGATTTTAGTTGGAGAAACATTGATGAGGTCCCCGAATATCGCTGAGACGATGTATGATATTCGCATCCCTCTTTCTAAGGCGGTGAAATAATTGAAGGTGAAAATTTGCGGCATCATATCAGAGGAAGTTGCCGTTGCTGCAAGTGATGCTGGTGCCGACTTTCTAGGGTTTGTTTTTGCAGAAAGTAAAAGAAAAATATCACCTGAAAAAGCAGCACAAATTATTGAAAAAGTGCCGCACCACATAGAAACAGTTGGTGTTTTTGTCAACGAAACATATGAAAATATTATTCATATAGCAGAAAGAGCTAATCTCGATTACATTCAGCTACACGGGGATGAATCTCCGGAGTTTTGCAAGAGTTTGCCGTATCCTGTGATTAAAGCTTTTTCGATCAAAGAAAAAGCAGACTTAAATCAACTAGCTGGATACGATTGCCGCTATTTTTTACTAGATAGTCCAGGTGTAAAATATCGTGGAGGAAGTGGAATTCCATTTGATTGGAGTCTTCTTGAACATTTAGATATTCCGCGGGAAAAAATCATATTAGCAGGCGGACTTGATCGAGAAAATATAAAGAAGGCAACCTCAACAGTTAAGCCAGCCATTGTCGATGTATCGAGTGGCGTTGAAACAAACGGAGTAAAAGACGTGAATAAAATACAACAATTTTTAGTAACAGCAAAATTAGAGGAGCGTGAAGACATTGGCAGTTTACACATCACCTGATGTAAAAGGAAGATACGGTCAATTCGGAGGCAGGTTTGTTCCAGAAACATTAATGACAGCCGTATTGGAGTTAGAAGAAGAATATGAAAAAGCAATTGCTGACCCGGAATTTCAGAAAGAAATGGATCATTATTTAAAACAATATATTGGTCGAGAAACGCCATTATATTTTGCGGGAAATCTTACAAAGCTAGTAGGCGGAGCGAAAATTTATTTAAAACGTGAAGACTTGAACCATACTGGTGCCCACAAAATCAATAATACGATTGGTCAGGCACTTTTGACTCTGCGCATGGGCAAAAAGAAAGTTGTGGCGGAAACAGGAGCTGGTCAACACGGTGTGGCGACAGCGACTGTCTGTGCCTTACTTGGATTAGATTGTATCGTATTTATGGGAGAAGAAGATATTCGTCGCCAACAATTGAATGTGTTCAGAATGGAGCTTTTAGGTGCCGAAGTTCGTAGTGTTTCTCAAGGAAGCGGAACGTTAAAGGATGCCGTCAATGAAGCACTTCGCTACTGGGTAACAAATGTTGAGGATACTCATTATATTCTTGGTTCTGTTGTAGGACCTCATCCATTCCCGAGAATTGTCCGTGATTTCCAAAGTGTTATTGGAAGTGAGACGAAAAAACAAATGCTTGAACAAGAAGGCAAGCTTCCAGATGCAGTTGTCGCGTGTATTGGGGGCGGAAGCAACGCAATGGGGATGTTTTATCCTTTTATTGAAGATGAGGAAGTAAAAATATATGGAGTAGAGGCTGCCGGCTCTGGAATTGAAACAGGTAAACACGCAGCCGTTTTAACAGATGGAAAAGCCGGAGTTTTACATGGTACACTTACGTATCTTTTACAAGATAATCACGGCCAAATTCAAAGTGCCCACTCTATTTCTGCAGGTCTTGATTATCCAGGGGTAGGACCTGAACATGCCTTTTTAAAAGATTCCGGTCGTGTCACGTATACATCTGCTACGGATCAAGAAGCTTTGGCTTCTTTTCAAATGCTTGCTAAAACAGAAGGAATTATTCCAGCTTTAGAAAGTTCGCATGCAGTCGCATATGCATTGAAACTTGCGAAAGAAATGAAGGAATCTGAAACGCTTGTCATCTGCTTATCCGGTCGTGGAGACAAAGATGTCGAAGCCGTGAGAGAGGCAATTGGAGGTGCTATCAATGGGTAAATCTAAAATCAATGCAGCGTTTAAAGGGGTTTTGGATAAAGGCGACAAGGCGTTTGTTCCATATATTATGGCTGGTGACGGAGGACTTGAAAATTTAAAGGAGCAAATTTTATTTTTAGAAAAAAGCGGTGCAACCGTAGTGGAGCTTGGAATTCCTTTTTCCGATCCAGTTGCAGATGGTCCAGTCATTCAAGAAGCAGGATTAAGGTCGTTGGCAAACGGAACGACATTGGAAGGAGTACTCGAAAGCCTACTGGACTGGAAAGAAGAAAGGCAGATTCCAATCGTTTTGATGACATATTTTAACTTAATCTTTTCATATGGAATTGAAAGATTTGCCAAGCGCTGTGAGGAAGTTGGAGTGGATGGTTTAATTATTCCGGATTTACCTTTTGAAGAGGACGAAATGGTTGCTCCTATTTTTTCCAAATATGAACTTGCTTTAATCCATTTAGTCGCCCCAACAAGCCCGCGAAACAGAATTGAACAAATCGCTAAAAAAACGGAAGGTTTTTTATATGCGGTAACGGTTAAAGGAACGACGGGAGTTAGAAACGAGTACGAGGAAGGATTAGCTTCATATTTAGAGCAACTAAAAGAATACTCATCTGTTCCGGTACTTGCTGGATTTGGTGTATCATCTCCGGAAAAGGTAAGAGAATTAGGTGAATATTGCGATGGTGTGATTGTCGGAAGTAAAATCGTCGAGCTTTTGTTTAAAGGAGAAAGAGAAGAAATTACTAATATTATCGTAGCTTCTAAAAAAAGTACAATCCAATCGTGATGTTTTCTTGTGCAAAATAGTGGGTAAATATTATGCAAAGCTAAAAAAGGAGGCAACTTCTAATGTCTAAAAATATTAATCCACTATTTTGGGTAGGACTAGGAATTGCCGGGGCTTCCTATTTATCGAAACAGGAGAATAGGGAGAAAGTAATGGAGTTTTATCAAACGGCTAAACAAAAAGTAGTAGACTTTTTATGCGAACAAAACCCTAGTGCTTGTGAAGACCTTTTGGAAAAGGCGGGGAACCCTGACCCCCACGATTTAGGCGATACGCGAATGGTTGGCGAAGGTGCAATGTATGCGGTCGATTATTACAATAAAGAAGAACAGCAGAAATAAAAGGAAGAGCCTTTCTCTAATAAAAGAGGAGGGCTTGTTTTTTTTGTCATGGTTATTTTTTCATAGAAATATAATGTTATCATGGATTTATATTTATAATCCCGAGAGGAACAAGTTGATGAAACGAAAACTTCTAAAATTAATTGTATTTATCGCTTTTATATGGGCTTTTTTATACATAAATAACGAATGGCTACAAATTTCTGCATATGAAGTGCAATCGGAGCGCATTCCCAAGGCATTTGATGGTCTCAAAATTGTTCAAATATCGGATTTACACGATGCTACATTTGGCGAAAAACAATCTCGGCTCGTTCAAAAGGTGAAAAAATTGAATCCAGATTTTGTTTTTTTGACAGGAGATTTCATTGACAGCAATCGATATGATCTACAGAACAGTTTGGACTTCGTAGAGCAAATCACTCCATTTACGAAAGTATTCTATGTAACTGGCAATCACGAAGTTGCCGTCAATAAAATTAATGAAATAACTCAGGCGTTGAAAGATTTAGGAGTTCAAGTTTTGATGAACGAGTCTGCTGTCATTGAAAAGGGGGGTGAAGAGCTTCTTATTGCCGGGGTTCAAGATCCATTGATAAAAGCGATTTACCCACCAGATGAAATTATTGATGAAGAGTTGGATCAGGCTATAGATTGGAAGAATGATTCTTTCAAATTACTTCTTTCCCATAGACCTGAAGTATTCGATGTATATGTGGACAAAGAAATAGATCTTGTTTTTACTGGCCACGCTCATGGAGGACAGGTCCGCATTCCGGGAATTGGTGGGTTGATTGCTCCTGGTCAAGGATGGTTTCCAAAATATACTTCCGGAATGCACGAAAAAGGAAAAACGAAAATGGTTGTAAGCCGTGGATTAGGAAATAGCTTGATTCCGTATAGAATCTTTAATCGACCAGAAATCGTAATGGTAACATTAAGAAGTTTAAATTAATAGAACCCATAAAAAGTTGTTCTTAAATAAGAGCAGCTTTTTTTTGTTTCTTTAAATTCTTAATATAGAACGGAAAAATCGTTATAGAAGATGAAATAATGAGGAATTTTGAGGAAAGGAGAGATAAAAGGAGATATTTGTTCTTTATAAAGAAAATACGAAGGATTTTGAAGTTTTTCAATTTAATCCCTTTGTCCTATACTCAAATCATTAGTTCTCTAAAAAGAACAGAATGAACATAATATAGAACAAAAGGTAAAGGAGGAATTCCAATACGATTGCAACGTGTAAAGAAATATAAAAGGAAGAACCGATATGTAAACATTCTTTTAAGGCTAGCGGCTGTATTGTATTTATGTGTTGGAATCTCAGCCACCTTTACTGGAAAAACGAATGCATTTTTTTCAAGCAGTATGACGTTGACTGGAACAATTCAAGCTGGAACTTGGGAGACTGAGGATTCAGGCAATGAAGAAAAAGAAGTATGGGATAAGAGTTCTTTAAAATTTGTAAGTGCTCAATATGATGGAAACGAAATTTTTGCCATCATAAAGAACATCGGATCAGATATGAAAGAAAATGGACTATACGAAATCTATTTCAGAGAAAAAGGAAATCCGAAACAAGGAACAGTGACAACTAAAATTCTTACTTTTAAACCTTTGAAAAAGGGTGAGGAAATAAAGCTATCCTTTACTCCAGATAAGACAGGAAATTATATGTTTAAAGCCTATCAGCCAAAAGGTCATCCTGGCACAAGCGAACTATGGAGTGAAGCTATCTCTGTAAATCTAGCAAAGAAAAAGGCTGAAAGCATAGATGAACAAGTTGAGCCCGAAAAGCAGGATGAAACAGTATCACGGGAAACTAAAATCAAAGAACCTGTTCGAGAGGAAAAATCCGAGCCACCTAAAAACGAGCAAATTTCTCAAACAGATGTTGAAAAAGAAAAGGATTTAAATACTTCGGAAGTTCAAGAAGAAAATATCATTAAAAAAGATACACCTTCTGAGGAAATTGAAAATACCGAAAAATAGGCAGGTGGAGAGATGAAAAAAGTATTAAAAATCATCAGCAATGTCATTACAGCGATTCTATTTATTAATTTACTTGTCATGGCATTCCTAGTCGTTTCATCCAAAGCATCAGGAGGGGAACCACAAGCCCTTGGCTACCAACTTAAAACAGTTTTATCTGGGTCAATGGAACCTACCTTCATGACAGGATCAGTCATAGCTGTAAAACCTTTGAATTCTAAAGAAAAAACGGATCTCAAACAAGGCGACATCATTACTTTTATGGATGATGAAAAAATCTTAATCACTCATCGCATAGTCGGAGTAGAGGTGAGCGGCGACCAGGTCATGTATGAAACAAAAGGGGATAACAATAACGCAACCGACATGGACTTAGTTTTATCTGACAATGTAGTAGCAAAATACGCAGATTTCACCATTCCTTATATTGGATATTTCATTAATATTGCCCAATCGAAAGAAGGAAGTGCCATTTTACTGATTGTCCCAGGAATGTTGTTGCTAGGATATGCAGGTTTCAGTATTTTGACGGCACTAAGAGAAATTGAGTTAAAAATAATTAAAAAAGACATCGAAGAAAAATCAGCTTAATACGGTTGAGCTCTTTGCTAACTCAAGGATCAGTATAAAAATATACATACCCAAAAAGGGTAAGGGAGGAAAAATGAAATGAGTATCAAAAAGAAATTAGGTTTAGGATTGGCATCAGCAGCATTAGGATTATCGTTAGTCGGAGGAGGGACGTTTGCATACTTTAATGATGTTGAAATAACAAATAATACTTTTGCAGCGGGTACACTGGATTTAGCTGTAAATCCAACAACAATCATAGATGTTAGCAATCTTAAGCCAGGTGATTCAATTCCTCGTACATTTAATTTAGAAAATAACGGAACATTAGATATTTCACAGGTAATCTTGACTACTGATTATACTGTTAGTGGTTCAATGCTCAAAGACGATGATTTTGGTAAACACATAAAAGTTAATTTCCTGCGTAATGAAGATAAAAGTGGAATATTAGTTCCAAGCAATGTCATAGTAAGTAAAACCCTACATGAGTTAAAAAACATGAGCCCTGATGCGGTTAAAAATTTAAGTCATTCTATTTTTGCTGAAAAAAGTGGCTTAAAGGTAGGGACTAAAGACAAACTTGCAGTACAATTTGAGTTTGTAGATAATGGCAAAGATCAAAATGAATTCCAAGGTGCAAGTTTACGATTAACTTGGACATTTGATGCAAAACAAACAAAAGGTGAAAGAAAATAAGTCTGTTATAAGTCAGGCGGGTCCCCCATCCCGCCTTTTCCTAAATAAATGACTTGCGAGGTATTGCCATGAATCTAAAAAATTCATTAAAAACAATCGGAATTACGGTTCTCCTGTTCTCCATAGTAGGTATTCAATCTATTTCAGCTGAGGCAAAAGACATAAATATTGAAACGACCGCCAATGGCATCCTCTTCAACACAGAGAACCTCAAGCCAGGCGACTGGATCCCACGAGATATTACAATCATGAATAATGGTAGAAAAGATTTTAAGTATACTGCAAAAATAGGAAAAACGAAGTCCACAAAAGGTCTATTTGAAGAACTCGATCTAGTCGTTAAAAATGAAAAAGAAACTCTATTCGAAGGGAAATTAAAGGATTTCAAAGGCTTTACTTCGAGGGAATTAACAAAGGGTTCTTCTGAAATATTGTTTTTCGAGGTGAAATGCCTACTCATTTAGATAATTCATTTCAAGGGGCTAAAGCTGAAGTGGAGATTCAATTTATTGCGGAAGGGTTAAATGATGTTGTCGTTTCCATTGAAACACCTTCAAATAAAGGAACCTCAAACGACAAAATAATTGAGTCGAAAATAGTTAATAAGCTGCCAGATACATCTACTAACAGTTACAATGTGTTGCTATTGGGAGGAGTTTTAACTATGTTAGGTGCTATTCTTCTTATCTGCTCCCCTAAAAAATTTCGAAGTTATTTATTCGACTGAAAATAAGAAGAGGATACAAAATCCAAGTAAACTTTATAACTTTATTAAAAACATAGGTCTTTCAGCAATGATTTTTAAGGTGAAATGTGTCTTTTTTTAATGAAATGTCACGGTTAATTATTTTTACAATAGGCAAAAAGTAACACTTTAAATACTTGAGACCCGTTATTATAAAAAATGAGAAACAATTCCTATTTTGTATAGCACTAGGGAGATGCATATATTAGGGGGTACGGACTTGGGAGAAGAAAAAGACTACATAAATGAAATGGATAAAGAATGGTTGACGTTAATTCTTGAAGCGAAAAACCTAGGGTTTAAGAAGGAGGAAATAAGAGATTTCTTTAGAAAAAAAGAAATAAAGGAACTTATTTCTGAAGGGTAGTTGAGGAAAAAGTATTTCTTAATGAACAAAAAGTTCTTATAGAAATACTTCTTTATATTTTTTAAGGAAATTCTAAAATGAAAACCTTGTGTATAATTTTTCAGAAGATAGTCTCTATCTAGCTTCAGCTCCTAGCAAACTTTCGGTTTCTTCCTTCGATAAGTCAACAGTCCAGCTTCAGGCGCCTTCCGCTTTTCGTGGCTCACCGTGTTTCCTTTATCTCATAAGAACCCTAAAGTCTGTACCTCGCTGATCAGGCACTTGCGCATTTGTTCAGTTTATATTCCATTTTGTATATTTTTTTACGATAATTGGCATCCTTTCATTAGATAGAACTTCAAGGAGGCCCTTGGTCATGCTGAATCTTATTATGAAATTAATTGTTTGTCCAATTGTCGTCATTATAGCAGCGAACTTTTTAACAAATGTACATTTCGAGCGTGTTTATCAGCCGATTATTCTCGGCTTTACATTGGCTGTCGTGGGACATTTGATGGAACTCGCAATCTTAAATAAGGGAACCTTTTGGATTAGTAATACGGTTGATTTTATTGTCTCCGCCGCCGCTATCTATTTCATTTCCTATTTTTTTGTAGGTGCATATGTGACATTTGGCGGGGCTTTAATAACAGCTGCACTTCTAACAGTAGTAGAATTCTTTGTACATTTATGGCTGATTAGATCGGGAAGAGCGCGAAAAGAACCGTCATTATAAGAACGACAAAATCCCTCAATTTTTTGAGGGATTTTTTTTATGCCTTAAAGCATTTTCATCGCAAGCTCAATTTCTTTATCACCTGACAAAACTTCCATAATTTTATTTTTGGCATTGCCGATTTCAAGACAAGTGGCGAGGACATTTGCGACATCACCACGAGGGATAGAGCGTTCATCCATTAGTTCGATTTTCTCCGCTAATTCTACTTTACCTGTGGCTTTGTCGTGAGTTAAGCGTCCCGGTCTAACAATCGTGTACATTAATCCACTGTTTTTTAAGTAGTCATCCGCTATTCGTTTTGCGGTCAAGTAATGTTCGATGGGTCCTTGCGGGTCGTCCGCACCGATGGAACTAAGCATGATGAAATGCTGAACTCCACTTGATTTTGCTGCATCGATAATCTTCACGGCACCTTTTTGATCAACCGCAATTGTTTTATCTGGTCCCGTTTTCGAACCTGAACCTGCTGCAAATATTACAGCATCCATGCCATTTGTCACTTCGCTCACATCTTCTTCCAAATCAGCAACAATGACTTCTACCGCTCCTAATTTCATTAGCTCTTCTTCTTGATCTTTACTTCGCACCATAGCGTAAGGGTGATGATTACTATTGTTTGCCAAGTATTCTACGAGCAACCGTCCGGTATGTCCATTTGCACCGACTATTAATACCTTCATTATTATGATCGCTCCTTTTCACTAATCAGACCTAATATTGTATAATTTCCTCAAATGAATCATTATAAACAAGTTTCATTCAATTAAGATGTATCCAATATCTTTGAGCTATACGTCCATCTTCTGTTACAACTTCAGACTCTAACTGCCCTCCATTGCTTGTAATTGTTTTAGCTGAACCGATATTTTCTTTGTCACAAGTAATGAGGACTTCATAAATATTCATGTTTTTTGCTTTTTCAAGTGCCAAGCTGAGCATTCTTTTAGCGTAACCTTTTTTTCTTTCACTAGGTCTAATTCCATAACCAATATGCCCGCCGATTTTAAGCAATTTTCCGTTCAATCTGTGGCGGATATTTATTGCGCCAATTACACGTTCCTGATCATTTACTAACCAATATGTAGTATGAGGTACAAAAGTGTCAGGTATACCAATTCCTTGTGAAAATCCCTTCAGTTCTTGTAGCAGGCTTTCAAAATCATCCGTCTCCATTTTTAATACAAACGGAACTAAATTTTCATTTGAAGTATTCCATTCTGCAATCATGTCTATATAGGATTCTTTATAATTTGTTGAAGGCTCTACTAATTTAACATCCCTCATCCTTATACCCCCCGTTATATGATATTTTTAATATGATAGATGAGTATTTCTGAGAAAGTCAATAGCGTGGACAATTTCTATTGGAAGGAGTGCTTAATATGTGTGGACGTTACAGTTTATTTGCTCCTAGGGAAGATCTAGCAGTTAGATTTGGATTGGTAGATTTTGAGGAAATTGAATGGGTGGAAAGATATAATATCGCTCCCAGCCAAGATGTGCTAGCCATTGTTAGAACGGAAGTTGGCAACAAGATTGGTATGTTGAAATGGGGCTTGATTCCTTCCTGGGCGGCAGATCCAAAAATTGGTTACAAAATGATTAATGCCAGAGCCGAAACAATTGATCAGAAACCAAGTTTTAGAACACTTTTTAAAAGAAGAAGATGTATCATTCCAGCAGATGGGTTTTATGAATGGAAAAAAGAAGGAGCAAAGAAAACACCTTATCGTTTTCAGCTAAATTCTAAAGAGCCATTTTCGTTTGCAGGCTTATGGGATCGTTGGGAACAAAATGGTACGATCGTTCATTCTTGTACTATTATTACGACAGAAGCGAATTCCCTTGTTAAAGATGTTCACGACAGGATGCCGGTGATTTTAACGAAAGAGTCTGAAAGTGAATGGCTAGATCGTAAAATTCAAGATGAACATGAATTAAAAAGTCTTCTCGTTCCTTTTCGAGCTGAAGAAATGCAAGCGTATCCCGTATCACCCCTTGTGAATAGTCCGAAAAATGATGTGAAAGAGATTGTTAATTCACTTTAGGTACGTTTTTAAATTTACATCATAGCCTAAAATAAATGACAATATTTAGGCTGGTGGTATGCAGTGCATGAAGAGAATAATTTGATTGAAAAGGTTGCGACTGCGATTAACGGGGAATACTCGGCAATACACTGTTACGCGAAATTGATCAATATGGCAACGACAGAAAAGGAAAAAGAAAGAATAACTGAAATTCGAAACGATGAAATCCGACATTTTAATACATTCTGTGCCATCTATACGCTCCTTACAAATCACCAACCGCAACCTCATGTGACTGGAAGCTGTCCGGACCAATATGTGAACGGCCTCGAATTTGCATTTGAAGATGAACAGCATACGGTCGATTTCTATTTAGATGTTGCAGATGAGGCAAAGGATCCTTTTATTAAAGAAAGGTTCCGTAATGCTGCAGCCGATGAGCAAAATCATGCCGTATGGTTTCTATCATTTTTACAAAAACATATGAGGTAGTGTCAACAATCGACGAAATGCTTATGTATTTCGTTTTGTTTTTATATATTTTTTATTCAATGAAATTCTACTCGAAACATATTTAGGATGAATGACAAAACCTCTTCCCATTCTACACCATTAGTGAAAGGACATGCCTCTCTACCTGTTGAATTGTATCAGTACCATTTAAAACAGGAGGGATATAGTGGAACGGCACATTTTTTCTTCCGAAGCGGCAAAAACACTTGGTATTGGGGCAAGTACGATTAGAAAGTATGCAGCACTGCTGGAGGACAAAGGGTATGAGTTTGAACGTGGAACAAATAACGGGCGAATTTTTAAGCAGGCGGATTTAACAGTGATTTCCAACATGATTGAAATGATGAACAAAGACGGTTTGGCAATTGAAATTGCAGCGGAAAAAGCAGCAGGAAAAATCCCTAAAAAAGAAAAACCTGTAAACGAAACAAACCAAGATATAAGGGAATTTATCGAACAGATAAAAGATTTGGAGAAGCAACAGGCTACCTTAACTGAAATGAATCGAGCATTAGCAAAACAAGTTGAGAATTTAACGGAAAAGATAGAAGAAAGGGAAAGAGATCAACAGTTGTTTAGAATGGTAGAGGATTCTAGAAATAAAAAGAAGCGAAAAGGGATCGCATTATTCAGGCCCCTAACAGCATTTTCCGGTAAAAATAAATAATTTTGATTGTTGGAGTGTCAGCGCTAATCTAAATTGAATTAAATAAATTAAGGATTTTCGCATAAATGGATGGAAAGAATCGTTTTTAGCTGCTAAAAACAACAGAATTTGTCATTATTCATTGTCAGAATTTTTTAAAATGATATAATAGACAGAAATGACAGACTGTTGGAGGGTAAAATGCAAATTTCTCTTGAAAAACAGAATTTACCTTGTATTTGGCAGGAGATTATTGAGATTATGAATAACCGTACCGACCCTTTCAAGAATGTCAATACCGTCTATCAATTCGAAATATCCGGCGAACAAAGTGGTGTTTACCAACTTACTTTAAAAGACGGAAAAGCCACTGTAAAAGAAGGAGCCCCTGATGATTCCGAGTGTACCATTATATTAAATTTCCATGACTTCAAAGAATTATTGGCTGGGAATTTAAACAGTACAACATCATATATGAGGGGAAGATTAAAAGTAAACGGGAGTCTCGGACTGGCACTAAGACTAGAAACACTATTAAAACAATATCATTAACTTTTACGAAATAGATCTGGTAATCGTTATTATAGCGATTCTGGATTTTTTTTTGAGGATTTTCTATTAATAGGATTAATCTTTCTATTGAAGGGTATAGTAAATAGCAGAAAAAGCAAAAAAGTTGACAAATTGATTACTTTCTTTAAAAACGATATACAGTGTATGAAATTTAAGGTAATATATCATTAAGATGTCAAATCTTAAAGAGGTGATCTTCTTGCAAAGAGATCATGATCAGCTACAAAAAGTAATAAGCAGTCTGACGGAGATTGGAGTTAAGATTTCCAAAACGAAATCAAGGCTTGAGATTAGCAAGGCACTTGAGGATGTCAAGTCAATCCAAAGTTATACGGAACTTCACTCTTAAAGGCAAACAAGTCAAGTATGTACAGGAATGCATACTTGACTTGTTTTTTTTATAGAAAAGCGCAAGCGCCTGTTTATCGACGTACAGGCCCACAGGATGTGGGTCCGTCGACGTCGCCACAGGAAGTGGCGGTTTTAGTCGACGTTCCTATTTTGGCCTTTGACTTACGCAAAAGAAAAGGACAAGAAGTTTGCTAGTCGATAGGCGCTGTAGCTAGACAAAGAAAAGCTGCAGTGTTATGTCAATCGTAACGCTGCAGCTACAACATTATTTCTTGGGAAATAATGTTGGGAAAAGTCGAAAAAACACGGACAATAAAATCACAAAATGGTTTTTACTTTTTCTTTTCTACTTCTACTACGCTAATATGTGAACCTTCCATCGTGTGGACATGGAAATGATAATTATCCGCGGTAAGCATGTCTCCCTCTTGCAAATCATACTTTTGTGTAAGAAGCCAACCACCTATTGTATCCACTTCTTCTCCTGATAAATGAACTCCCAATAAAGAATTGACTTCTTCAATTAGCATTTTTGCATCCAATAAATAGTGATTATCTGATAGTTTTCGGACATTTGGTACTTCATCCGTGTCAAATTCATCTCGTATTTCTCCAACAATTTCTTCAAGAATGTCTTCAACCGTAATGATGCCAGCTGTTCCTCCATATTCATCAAATAAAACCGCCATATGCATTCTTTCTTTTTGCATTTTAACGAGTAAACTTTGAATGGGAACTGTTTCGATCACTCTAATGACTGGTTTGACATAAGGCATAATCGGCTCGGTACCCATACAGTTTCCTCCGATACAGTCAGAAAGGAACTCTTTTACATTGACAACACCAATGATTGTATCCTTATCTCCGTCCGTGACGGGATAACGGGTAAACCTCTCATTTTTTATTGTTTCTATGATTTCTTCAATTGATGCAGATTTATCGATACTGTACACTTCTATACGTGGCACCATAATTTCCTTGGCAATTCGGTTATCGAATTCGAAAATTTTATTTACATAACGATATTCAGATTGATTTATTTCTCCACTTTTTAAGCTTTCTGATAAAATGATCCGCAATTCTTCTTCCGAATGGGCTATCTCACTTTCAGAGGCAGGCTTGATTCCAAATAACCCAACGATTAAACGTGCAGCACCATTCAACGCCCAAATAAAAGGGTACATAATTTTATAAAACAAAATGAGTGGGGCAGCAAAGTTTAAAGTGATTTTTTCTGCTTTGTGAATAGCGAAAGTTTTCGGAGCTAATTCGCCCACTACTACGTGAATAAACGTAATTGTACTAAATGCAATGATAAAAGAAAGAACGCTGACCAATGACTCCGGCACCGAAAGCTTAACAAAGATTGGAGATAAAATAACTTGAACAGTCGGTTCCCCTAGCCATCCTAATCCCAAGGCGGTAACGGTAATTCCAAGCTGGGTTGCCGATAAGTATCCGTCTAAATTGGATAGCAGACGTTTCGCAGTTACTGCTTTTTTATTCCCTTGAGCAATGAGTTGGTCAATGCGAGAGCCGCGTACTTTAACAATGGCGAATTCTGATGCTACGAAAAAAGCGGTTAATGCAATCAATAAAATAACGAGAAAAATATTAATGGCAAGCAATGGAGCGTCACGCTACTATCCTTCATGAAGCGCGACTTCACCTCCTAGCATTTCGATAGTTATTATTAAATAAGGATATACATACTTTACCCACAAAACGGCAACAATTATCGTCTTCTAGGAAATTTTTAAAAAACAAGGATGAAAAGCCTAAAATAATGGTAAGAATCTGTTATGATAAAGTCATATTTATTGATGGGAGCCATGAACAACCTTTAGATTAGCAATGGAGGGGCTTTTCTTGAAAAAACATGTCTTGGATCGAGAAGTTATCTATGTACATATGAACCAAACTGATCATTTTGTTCTTTCATACGGAATTGAATTTATAGAATTTATGTCAGGAATTCCTGAGCCAATTCAAAATGCATTATTAATTCGTCATAAATTAAAAGATACCCATTTCAATATGCGTACTATGTTAGAATACGTCGACCAAGAACTGATTGGAAAATTAATTGAAGAAGATGTTCATGGATACGGCGATTTTTGTTGGATTGATTTTAATGATGAGGAACATTTAAATCTTTTATCTGGCCAAGAAATAGCTGAAATTCTTTATTTAGGACATCTTAAGGACCATTTACGCCTTCCTTTTTATAGGAAACTCAAAAATAATTATGCCTACCTTGCTGGGGATGATGGTTGGTTCAATAAAACATATTACAAGGATTGGCATTCATTTTTTTCGATGCTAGGTTCAACCATAGTAGGAAAAGTAAATAATCAAAAAGAAAAGTCGTTCTTTTTTAAAGTGAAGAAGAAAAATGTACCCGCAATTCCTAAAGAAATCCTTCATCCTTTTGCTGATTTTATGAAAGAAGGAATTGTTATCTCCCTTGAAAAAGCCAATAGAAATAGATTTACTATTGAGATCCCAGTATGGGTAATCGGGGATTTCTTTGATATGGATGCTATGTACGAGGAATATGAAATGATTGGCGGGAGAAAAGCTGACGGAAAACTTGTATTTGATCGTAAATCGGGAGAATGGCAAGCGTTTGCGGCGTATTCAACAACGTAAAATGTACAAGGAAGCGTGGGCTCACGAGGAGGTGAATCCACGTTTTTTATCTGTTTAATGACACTAATACACGTTTGCCCATATACTATTAGAAAAACGCAAGCACTGGAGCAGGACGGATAAAATACGGGTCTTTATAAACTTGCACTTTCATTTCTTTTAAATAAGAAGTTCACAAGAATTCATTTAGTTATGTCCCCTCTTCGTGGTAAAATAAAAACATCTGCACATCATGGAGGATTAATATGAAGATTAATATTTGTTTATTATACGGTGGAAAATCAGCAGAGCATGAAGTTTCTTTACAAACGGCCAAAGCAGTAATTAAAGCTTTGGATAATAATAAATTTGCAATACATCCTATTTTTATATCTATTGAAGGCAATTGGATTAAAGGACCAGAATTAATAGGACCAATCGAAGAAGTAAAAGAGTTGGAATTCCGTAATGCTGGAGAAGAGGTAGGGCCTAATGCGCTTAGTACAAGGCTAACACCAGAGCAAAATGGAAGTTATGATGTTGTTTTCCCTCTGTTACACGGTCCAAATGGTGAAGATGGTACGGTACAAGGGATGTTGGAATTATTAAATATTCCTTATGTTGGAAATGGAGTGCTTGCTTCTTCAGCAGGCATGGACAAAGTGATAATGAAAAATTTATTCGCCCAAGCGGGTTTAGATCAAGTTAAGTATGTTTCTTTTATTCGTAGTACATGGGATGGTAATCCGGAAAGAGCATACGAACAAGTAGAGTCTGAAATAGGTTATCCTTGTTTTGTAAAACCTGCTAATCTTGGTTCGAGTGTCGGGATTAGTAAATGTGAAAATCGTAAAGAACTTGCTGAAGCTTTTACAAATGCATTTAAATATGACCGGAAAATTATAATCGAAGAAGGGGTTATTGCAAGAGAGATAGAAGTTGGTGTACTTGGAAATGATTTTCCCGAATGCTCAGTCGCAGGAGAAATTGTTCCAAAAAGTGATTTTTACGATTATAAGGCTAAATACTCAGATGGAGATACGGCATTAATTATTCCTGCAGATATTCCTGAGGAACAATATAAGGAAATCACTAGAATTGCGATAAAAGCTTTTAAAGCACTCGATTGTTCAGGACTTGCGAGAGCTGACTTCTTTGTAACGAAGGAAGGCCGTATTATTATTAATGAAGTAAATACGATGCCGGGCTTCACCCCTGTCAGTATGTTCCCGCTTTTATGGAAGCACACTGGAGTAGAATACCCAGAATTAATTGAGCGATTAGTCCAGCTTGCATTGCAGCGACATGAAGAAAAACAGTCAATCATTCATACTTTCTAAAAAGAAAAGCAGAAGCGCCCGTACGGAAAAGGACAAGAAGTTTCTAGTCGATAGGCGCTTGAGATAGACAATAAAGAAGAATTTTTTAAAAAAGCTGTCCCATTCGTATAAAACGAATGGGACAGCTGTAGATGTTAGGGGGATTTATAATGATAAAGCGTACATTAGGGCAATTGGCGACCATGATAAAAGTGGAAAATGACGTAACGGAATTTCAAAATGTTGAAATAAAGGGAGTCTCCTTCGATACTAGACAAATCGAACCTGGAAAATTATTCGTACCTTTAAAAGGGGATGCCAATGATGGACATAAATATGTAAATACTGCATTTGACAAAGGCGCAGCAGCTGTACTTTGGCAAAAAGATGTGCCAAATCCTCCAGTACATGCGCCTGTTTTAATAGTTGAAGACACGCTCCGTGCTCTCCAAGATCTTGCGCATGCTTATCGCAATCAAATTTCGGCAAAAGTCATAGCGATTACCGGGAGTAATGGAAAGACCACAACTAAGGACATTGTAGCAGCTGTTTTTTCCGAGGATTTTAAAGTACATAAAACGGACGGGAATTTTAATAATCATATTGGCTTGCCTTTAACAATCCTTACGATGGAAGAAAATACCGAAATTGCTATATTGGAAATGGGGATGAGTGGAAAAGGTGAAATTTCATTATTAACGAAAATTGCTCAGCCCGACGCTGCGATTATCACAAATATAGGAGAAGCACACCTTCAGGATTTAGGCTCACGTGAAGCAATTGCCGATGCAAAACTGGAGATTACAGAAGGACTACCGAAAAACGGCTTATTAATTTATCCTGGCAACGAGCCATTATTAATTAAAAGAATTAGTGGTCTAAAACAATTCAATACTTGTACTTTCGGGGAAACGCGTGAAAATGATATATATCCAGAAGAAATCAATATTGGAGAGGATGGAAGTTCATTTATCGTTCCAGGTTTTTCTGAGGAACCATTCTTTCTTCCAATTGCCGGAAAGCATAACATCATGAACGCTCTGGCAGCTATTCTTGCTGCAAAAGAATTTTTAATTACCGCATCTTCCATTCAAACAGGTTTGAAATCGGTAAAATTGTCTAATATGAGAATGGAATGGCATGACGGAATAAAAGGAACACGTATATTAAACGATGCATATAATGCAAGCCCCACTGCCATGAGAGCTGTCATATCTATGGTAGAAAATTTGGATGATGATCGTGAGAAAATAGTTGTATTAGGGGATATGTTAGAGCTCGGCGAAAAGGATATAGAATTCCACGAACAAATTGGAAAGGAATTGGATCCTAATAAAATCAAGTATGTTTTTACGTACGGACCACTGGCAAAATATATAGCATCCGGTGCAAGACTACATTTTCCTGAGGAAAGAGTTTTTGATTTTGAAAATAAAGAAAAACTAATAAACGCATTGAATGAAAATTTAGAAGGAAATGAACTCATCCTCTTTAAAGCTTCTAGGGGTGTCAAATTGGAAGAAGTAGTCAATGCTATACTCGTTTGAAAATCCATATAATAAATAACAGAAAAAATTATAAATTTCTTCATAGCGTTGATACTACAATTGTATTCAAAAACGTTTAATGATAGAATAATCAACATCGTTTACAGTTTTCACGGCAGTTCTTAATACTTGAGTTTTGTACCTTAGATGGTATTTAGGAGAGACATTCGTCTCAATTTGATGTTTTAAAAGGAGAATGAATAGCATTGACGAAGTTTGCAGATTTAAATTTAAGCCCTGCTCTTTTAAAAGCAGTTAATAGAATGGGCTTTGAAGAAGCTACACCGATACAAGCAAAAACTATTCCTTTAAGTATGGCAGGAAAAGACTTAATTGGCCAAGCTCAAACTGGTACTGGGAAAACAGCAGCTTTTGGTATTCCATTAATTGAAAAGATTGATGTTAAATCCCCTCATGTACAAGGAATTATCATTGCGCCAACAAGGGAACTAGCCATTCAAGTTTCCGAGGAATTATACAAAATTGGTATGGATGCCCGTGTAAAAGTACTGGCAGTATACGGAGGATCCGATATCCAGCGTCAAATTAGGGCGTTGAAAAAAGGTCCGCATATTATCGTTGGGACTCCAGGTAGGATTTTGGATCATATTAACCGCCGTACATTGAAATTAGGCAATGTTCATACCCTTATCCTTGATGAAGCGGATGAAATGCTTAATATGGGATTCATTGAGGATATTGAAGCGATTTTGGAAACTGTTCCTGAAGATAGACAGACGCTTCTTTTTTCTGCGACTATGCCAGAACCGATTCGCAGAATTGCAGAACGATTTATGAAGTCACCTGAAACGGTACGTGTTCAAGCTAAAGAAATGACTGTTCCATTAATTGAACAATTTTTTGTAAAAGTTCCTGAAAAGGAAAAGTTTGATGTTCTAGCAAGACTAATTGATGTGCAATCACCGGAGCTTGCCATCGTTTTCGGCAGAACGAAGCGTAGAGTCGATGAGCTTTCCAATGCGCTGACATTAAGAGGATATACAGCAGAAGGAATTCACGGAGACCTTAGCCAAGCAAAACGATTGTCTGTTTTAAAGAAATTTAAAGAAGGAAAAGTCGATGTCCTTGTAGCAACAGATGTCGCTGCACGGGGATTAGATATTTCCGGTGTAACGCATGTTTACAATTACGATATCCCACAAGACCCTGAGAGCTATGTACACAGAATCGGAAGAACAGGCCGAGCTGGTAAAGAGGGAATGGCCATCACATTTGTTAGTCCTCGAGAAATGGGTTACCTTCGAATTGTGGAACAGACAACTAAAAAACGGATGCAACCAATGCGTCCGCCCACTTGGGACGAAGCTTTAGAGGGACAACAACGTATTACGATGGAGAAACTCGAAGAGACAATAAAAGAAGGAAACTTGGATGAATACAAAGCAGTTGCAAATGAATTGCTTAAAGAGCATGAAGATGCGCTTACCGTGATTGCGGCTGCGTTGAAAGTATTAACGAAAGAGCCTGATAAAACACCGGTTCATATTACTGAAGAACGTCCACTCCCACAAAAACGCGATAATTATAAAGGTAGTGGAGGCCACGGCCACGGTGGTGGCGGAAACCGCAACAGACGTGGAAAATCAGGACAACAACCATACAAAGGAAATCGTAAACCACAGCGGAGACCGAGTGGAAGAAGACCGTAATATACGAGCGATTTCCATATAGAACTCGCTAAAAAAGCGTAAGCGATCATTTGAAATCATGAATCATGAAAGCAATCGGTGCAGCACTGCAATAGCCGATTGCTTTTTTAATGTAAAATTTTTATGAAACCGTTTTGTAAAGATAGACGTAAGTATAAGGGACGAGGGGGGTCATCAAATGAACATACAACAACCTGCAAAACAAATCTCGGAGTTAGGGCTAAAGGTATGGAGAATTACTGGAGTCATTTATTCGTTAATATTTTGGAGCATTGCAATTAGTATTGGAGTACTCGTATATGTATTCGACTGGCTTATTTGGATTACAATCAGTGCAGCTGGGATTGCCCTAATCTTAACGATCATGAACATTTTCATTATTCCTTCTGTTAGATGGCGGAGATGGAGGTATGAAGTAAGAGAACAAGAAATTGAACTTCAACATGGGGTTTTCTTTATTACTCGTACACTTGTACCAATGGTCAGAGTTCAGCATGTTGATACAGTGCATGGACCGCTTTTACGAAAATATCATTTAGCGACTATTCAAATATCAACAGCTGCAACAAAACATGAAATTCCAGCAGTGGATCTTCATGAAGCCGAAGAATTGCGACATGCCATCTCAAGATTGGCAAGGGTGGCTGAAGATGATGTCTAAACCGAATCGCCTTCACCCTATTACCATTGTCTTTTCAGTTATAAAAAATGTTAAGGAAACCATTATTCCAATCGTATTTTACTTCATTGTCTTCATAGTTCGTGATGATCTGAAAAATGAAATTCAAATTGAAGGATTTGGTCCGTGGATAAAATTTATTCCGTATTTCATTCTGATTTTAGTGTTCTTCATTATGGTTGTCGCTGGAATTATAAAATGGTATCGCTACACGTATAGAGTGGAAGAGATGGAATTACGGATTGAGCATGGGCTATTTGTTAAAAAGAAACGCTATATCCCATTTGAGCGAATTCAAAGCTTAGATTTTTCCGAAGGTATCCTTCATCGTCCATTTGGACTTGTGAAAGTAAAAGTGGAAACGGCAGGAGGAAACATAGAAAAATCCGAAGCGGAAATGAGTGCAATCAAAAAAGAGGATGCTCTGGCACTTCGAAGCCTTATTACGGAATCAAAGAATAAAGAAAAGGAATCAGAAGGATTTGTCGAGAACATCGAAGCAACTCCAAAGGAATCTATTTTATATAAGATATCACCTACGCAATTACTATTTTTTGCATCAACCTCTGGACGCATCGGCGTAGTTGTACTTGCCATTCTTGGATTTGGCAGCCAGTTTGATGAACTTATCCCTTTTGATAAGATTTTTAAAGAGATGGAACATGTTGCAAAAGCTGGTTACACAATCATCGCTATTCTAGTCGCAATAGGATTATTCCTTGCTTGGCTAGCATCCGTCCTATTGGCTTATTTAAAATATAATGATTTTACATTGGAAAAAGTCGGAGATGATCTCGTCATCACAAGAGGTTTATTGGAAAAACGCACAACAACCATTCCGATTAAAAGGGTTCAAGCCGTTACGATAACAGAAAGCCTTATGAGGCAGCCATTTGGGTATGCAGGTGTATCTGTCGAGTATGCGGGCGGTTCTATATTAGACGAAAATACGGAAGGTCTTATCATCCCTGTAGTGAAGAAAAAGAAGATTGCCTCCCTGCTTCAGGAAACTTTATCTGATTATACATTCGATATCGAATTTAATCGTGCACCTAATAGGGCAAAAAGACGCTTCTTTTTTATAAAAATGTTTGCTGCCGCAATACTGACAGCTCTATTATCGATTTGGTTGTGGCCTTATAGCTTAATTTCAATTTTACTAGTTGTCGGCGCTTTGATTTTAGGACTTCTTCAATTTAAATCAGCAGGTTGGAATCTTACTGACAATCAACTCGCATTACGATATAGGGGGATTGATCAAATAACGACATATATGAGAAAAAATCGAATGCAGTCGCTTAATATGTCGGTTAATTGGTTTCAAAAAAGAGCTGACCTTGCTACGATTGAAACCTCCGTCATGAGTGGAGGAAATGCCCATTTCAGTGTAAAACATTTGGAAAACGAAGATGTAAGAAAGATTTATGAATGGTATCGGCCTACTCAAAAGGAATAGTAGAGGAAAAGCCTTCTGAAGCTAAAACAGCTTTTGAAGGCTTTTTTCATGAAAAAATGATATTTGAAATGTTTTAAAACTGATGTTGCCGGGATAAAGTCCGAATCGTACAAGAACACGTGCCCTTGACACAATAGTTGTTCGATTGGTCATGAATTGCACAAGAGCCTGTGCGTTTGACACAATAGTTGTTCGATTGGTCTTGAATCGTACAAGAACACGTGCGTTTATCACAATTGGTGAGTGATTGGTCTTGAATCGCTCGGAAATCTCACATTGACACTTTTCCTTATAAACTCATCCATGTAACAATTACTTCAATCAATAAAGTATATTTATTCTAAAAACGTATTGATCGATAGAAAAGCAGGATTCTACCGATTATGAAGCCGCTTATTAATCCGAATATATGGCCCGTAATATTAATATCTGGTTGGAAGAAAGTCATGACGACACTGATAATGGCAATAGGAAGAATAACTTGTCTTCCTTGAAGGGGAATCGCATCTTTTTTTACAAAAAGAACAGCTAAATAAACCCCGAATAGTCCAAATATTGCTCCGCTTGCTCCTATATGTGTATAGTATGGTGGGTGGATATATAGTGTTGCAATATTGGCTCCTAATCCGCTAGCTAAGTAGAGGATGATAAACGTAAATTTTCCGAGTGCTTTTTCAAGCGCTGGACCGAACAGTACAAGGGAAAATGAATTAAATAATAGATGAGCAAATCCAACATGCACGAATATAGGAGTGACAAGTCTCCAATATTCTCCTTTTTGAATGAGAAGGTTTACTCCCGCCAGCAATTCAAGGATCCAGTTATGTGGAAATATGGGAGTATGCATCATAAGGAATATCAATAATTGGATAGCGATAATAGTAGAAATTACTGGATATAATTTAAGGAATTGGCCGAAACTTTCAGTTCTTACAAACATGCTGATCGCTCCTTAGAGAAAAGTACTTTCCTAATCTTAGCCTACTGGAAAGACTTTGGACAACTATAATATAGTATGTCATATATATTTTTTTAGAAAGGAAGTTTGTCATGATCATCGGAATTGGGATGGATCTAGTAGAGATTGAACGGATTGAGAAGCTGCGTATAAAGCAAGCTCGATTTCCGGAACGGATTTTAACGAAAACAGAATTAAATAAATATGAGTCTTTAAACGATAAAAGGAAATCGGAATTTTTGGCCGGTCGGTTTGCTGCAAAAGAAGCGTATTCTAAAGCTAGAGGTACTGGAATTGGTGGGGAACTATCATTCCTAGATATAGAAATCATGACAGATGAAAAAGGAAAACCAATGATTATAAATCCTAATTTTGGAAAAGTTCATTTATCTATTACCCATACGAAATCATATGCTGCTGCTCAAGTAATAATTGAATCACAAGACTAGAATAAAAACTTCTCATAAATTCCATGGTCTATTGTCTAGGTTTGTCTCATATATTTTTAGTGCGTTAGGAGAGACAAGGTTTTGGCTGTGGGATGGATTGCCACGTTGTGCGGAACGGTTCGCGGGTTAAAAACAATGGTATTGGACAATTTCCCGGCAGCCGGCTTTCTCTCTTCTTTTCATGGTCAAATGAGACAAAAAAGGGGTTGAAGGAATGAGAAAGGGGTTACAGATATTTTGGTTGCTGCTCGCTTCCATTGCTGTACTTTCTGCTTGCGGAGCAAAGTCGCAGGAAGATGTAACAAAGGGGCTGCAAAAAAAGGTAGGTGATTTAAGAGGATACAAGGCCAAAGCCCAAATGACGCTAACGGTAGGTAATGAACCGCAAACGTACGAGATTGATGTTTGGCATAATAAACCTGGTGATTATCGAGTTCATTTAAAAAATGCCAAAAAAGATCAAAGTCAAATGATTCTTCGCAATAAAAGTGGTGTATATGTTTTAACACCAGCTCTGAACAAGAGTTATCGTTTCCAAAGTGAATGGCCTCAAAACAGCAGTCAAGCGTATTTATTTGAGTCGCTAGTAAAAGATATTTCGGATGACAAAGAAGCGAAGTTCAAAGCGACAAAAGATCACTATGTATTTGAAACGAAAACTCGTTATCAAAACAATAAGATGCTCCCTACCCAGGAAATTACTTTTAAAAAGGGATCGCTTGAGCCTGTGAGCGTGAAGGTGATGGATTCAAGCCATAAGCCTGTAGTAACTGTAAAATTTTCAAGTGTAGAGTTCAATGCTAAGTTTGATAAAGGTGCATTTGATACGAAAAAGAATATGACGAGTGCACAATTAGAAGTTCCAGTCATGTCTAATAATATTGACAAAGAATTTACTGTTAAATATTCTATGGCTGATATTCCTGGAATTACATTCGAGAATGAAAAAGCATACGACACGGAAAACGGAAAGAGGGTTCTACTAACATATAGTGGTGATAAGGCATTCACCCTTATCCAGGAAATGGCCGAAGTCATTCCAACAACCTCTATGGAAATGATAGATATGAATGGTGAGATGGTCGATCTCGGATTTTCCATTGGGGCTTTAACGGAAGATTCAATTACTTGGAATGAAGACGGCGTCAATTATGTATTGTTTTCTACTGATTTATCACCGGATGAAATGGTAATGGTTGCACAATCTGTACAAGGGGGAGCAATCAAATAAAAATCGAAATCAAGCAGACCTTTTCCACTGGTCTGTCTTTCTTTTTGTTTTAAGAGGAATACTATTTCGCATTGACATATTCCCGATGGAGTTCGATAATCAATTATATTATTGAACATCTAATGGGAAGTGACCTTCATGGAAGAAAAGAATGTTTTTTATCGAGATACTTGGGCAGAGATAGATTTAGATGCTTTATTTTCTAATATCAGTCAGATTCGTGAATATCTTCCTGAGGATACGCATGTTTTTGCTGCTGTTAAAGCAAATGCATATGGTCATGGTGATATCCCGACTGCTAAAACAGTTTTGGCCGCAGGCGTGCACGGACTAGCTGTTGCGTTTTTAGATGAGGCTTTAGCTATCAGAGATGCTGGAATTACAGCACCTATTTTAGTATTGGGAGCTACTAGGGCGAGCGATGCTGGGATTGCCGCCCGTAAGAATATATCATTGACTGTTTTTCAAATAGATTGGCTGCAACAAGCTGAAAAGTTTATCACTTCTGATTCTAGACTTCCTGTTCATATTAAATGTGACACTGGGATGGGAAGAATAGGGATTACGGACGAAGATGAGCTTCGTAAAATAGACACATTTATACATCAATCCGATAGATTTATTTTTAATGGGATATTTACTCACTTTGCTACTGCAGATCAGCTTGACGAAACTTATTACAACAAACAACTTTCCCGATTTAACCATTTTTTAAGCTGTCTTGAAACATTGCCTCCATATGTACACGCGGCAAATAGTGCTGCAGCTCTCTGTCATAATGATTCCCTTTTTAATACGGTTAGAATTGGGATTGCGATGTATGGATTAACTCCTTCCAATGAAATTAAAGATATTCTTCCATTTAATCGGAAAGAGGTCTTTTCGCTTCATACTAAAATCGTCCATGTAAAAAAGCTTCGTGCTGGGGAAAAGGTTGGGTATGGAGCGGACTATACTGCGTCCGAAGATGAATGGATTGCTACTCTCCCTATTGGGTATGCTGATGGGTGGATACGTAAACTTAGGGGATTTGAAGTCATAGCCGACGGAGAAATGGTTCCCCTCGTTGGTAAAATATGCATGGATCAGACTATGATCAAGCTTCCTAGAAGCATGTCAGTCGGTACGCAAGTCACACTAATCGGTAAACAAAAAGATCGCTTCATATCGGTCGATGATGTTGCAAAAAAACTCGAAACCATTAATTACGAAGTCACCTGTACAATTACAAATCGCGTGCCTCGTGTTTACAAAATGAGTAAAACCTTGGATAAATAGTAAAAGACGGATAATGTTTATTGTCGATTCAACTTTTTGATTGAGCGGAAGGAAAGCGCTTGAAACGGAAATCTACAAATAAGATAAAAATATAAAAATTTATCGAAATAGAGCAGGACTTTTACGGAAAATGGAGAAATGTATGTATTAGTAATTAGTATCTAGGATGATACTAGAATAGGAAGGCTAATTTACTCTTTGCAGATACTGTATTTGATGGTATCATAAACAATGAATGAAATGGCTTGTAGTGATGGTGGAGGTGTAGTCGTTGTCTGAATCCAGCGCAACAACAGAAATTATAATTCGATTGCCGCAGCAATTGATTGCTGAAATGGACGGTTTTGCAGAAATGGAAAATGTAAATCGCAATGAATTTATTTATCGTGCTACAAAAATGTATCTTCGTGAAAGAAGAAAGCGCCAAATTGTAGAGTCGATGAGGCGCGGCTACATGGAAATGGCTAAAATTAATTTGGCGATTGCGTCAGAAGCAATTCAGGCGGAATATGAGGCAGAAAACACAGTTGAACGTCTTGTAAGCGGGGGATAAGCCCTTGGTGGTTAAGCGTGGTGACGTGTATTTCGCTGATTTATCTCCAGTGGTAGGTTCGGAGCAAGGTGGTGTCCGTCCGGTACTGGTTATCCAAAATGACATTGGGAACCGGTTCAGCCCCACTGTAATCGTTGCTGCTATAACAGCGCAGATTCAAAAAGCAAAACTGCCTACCCATGTGGAAATTGATGCTAAAAAGTACGGATTTGAAAGAGACTCTGTTCTTTTGCTTGAACAAATTAGAACGATTGACAAGCAACGCTTAACAGATAAAATTACACACCTAGATGAAGAAATGATGGAAAAAGTTGACGAGGCCCTGCAAATAAGTTTAGGACTGATCGATTTTTAAGCGCTCTGTATTTGCAGAAGCGCTTTTTTTTATTACTGTGTCTATATTTATTAGAGTTTATTTCTTCTCCACTTTGGAAGGTTCAGTTCTATTCTTCAGACTACTCAACTTTTTCCAGCTTGCCGTAAGATGAAGGCTTGATCCTGTGGCGCTTAAGACCACCATAGCATGAAATCGAACTACTACTTGTCTTTTTGCTATAATTACTAAAAGACCAAATTGTCGATTTTACTATATCTTTTTACCTAATTATGTAAAACAAAGGTGACTGTAATTGTTTTTACGCGCCAACTATTGATAAAATTAAATACAAAACTAATCGGATAAAATAAAGGAGAGGGAAGATTGAATAAAGAAGTCGTACAATTTATCAAGAAACATGAGGATGAAATATTAGAATCGTGGATGAATGAAATGAAAAAAATTGGAGACGAACGGACAATCAATATCATCTCTGACCAAGTATTCTATAACACTAGTAAAGAATTTATGGATTTAGTGACTTCGAGTATATTAGATACGAATGAGAAATATTACGAAAAAATCGGGAGTTTTGCAGAAAATGTCGTACGAATGGGTTGGCCTTTAACTTTTTTAACAAAAGGTGTTAGAACGATAAATAAAATCTTATACGATCAAATTATTTCTGAAAATGATTTTACTCATGAGCAAAGCAATGAACTACTATGGGGATTAGACAAATGGTTAGCACCTGTTTATGATGAAATGATTGAAACGTACTCTGCTACATGGGAAAGAACTTTTTCATTGCAAAAAATTGCTTTGCAAGAATTATCTGCACCATTAATTCCTGTGTTCGAGAAAATTTCGATTATGCCTCTTGTCGGTACAATTGATACTGAAAGAGCAAGGTTGATAATGGAAAACTTATTAACTGGAGTTGTAAAACATAGAGCGGATGTTGTCCTGATTGATATTACCGGGGTTCCAGTAGTTGATACAATGGTTGCACATCATATTATCCAAGCAGCTGATGCCGTTCGACTTGTAGGAGCAAAGTGTATGATTGTCGGAATTCGTCCGGAAATTGCTCAGACGATTGTTAATCTAGGAATTGATTTAGACCAAATTATTACGACAAGTACATTACGAAAAGGTATTGAAAAGGCACTCGGTTTTACAAATAGAAAAATGATAACAGTGGAGGGGTAAGCTTGAGGATACCAATTTTAAAGCTTCGTGATTGTCTGCTTATATCAATCCAATGGGAATTGGATGATCAAACAGCATTACAGTTTCAAGAAGATCTATTGCATAAAATTCATCAAACAAGTGCTCGTGGGGTAGTTATCGATATTACATCCATTGATTTTATTGATTCATTTATTGCAAAGGTGCTTGGTGACGTAATCAATATGTCAAAGCTAATGGGAGCGAAAGTGGTTATTACAGGAATTCAACCTGCTGTGGCAATTACATTAATTGAGTTAGGTATTCGTTTGGAAGATGTTGTCACTGCCCTCGATTTAGAAAACGGTTTGGATAAATTAGAACAGGAATTGGGGGACTAGCCTATGGAACTGCAGTCCTGCGTAAAAATAATAAATGAATGGGACATCGTAGCAGTTCGCCAATTAGGCAGAAATGTGGCAAAAGAGCTTGGATTTGGGACAGTGGACCAGGCGAGAATCACGACTGCGATTAGCGAATTGGCCCGAAATATTTACCTTTATGCCGGTCAAGGCGAGGTATGTATTGTGAAAGAACAACTAAATGGTAGAAACGGGTTGAAAATCATTGCGAAGGATAACGGACCCGGCATTGCCGATATTCGCAGAGTTATGGAAGATGGATACACTACGTCTGGAGGGTTAGGAGCTGGACTGCCCGGAGTAAAACGCCTAATGGATGAGTTTGATATCAAATCGAAACTAAATGAAGGCACCGAGATAATTGCAGTCAAGTGGCTCCGATAGAAGGAGTGAACTGATATGGATTTTAGAGATTCTTTTGAAGCAAAATATAAAGACATCATGAATAACTATTTAAAAGATCAAAATGAACAAAGTCTTTATCAAGCGCAAAAATTAAGCAGAAAGTTAATAGAACATCAAATTGCTCCTGAAGAAATCATCAGTCTACATAAAACGATTATGCTTGAGCATGATCTTAACCGGAAAAGCTTTAGTGATTCCTTCGATATATTATTGGAAGTAATGATTGGATATGGTCTATCCTATCGAGAACATCAAAGTCTTCGTACGGAACAAAAGGCCTTAAAAACTGAAATTGAAGTGGCTGCCAGTATGCAGAAAACATTGCTTGGAACTTCCCTTCCAAAAATAGAAGGACTTGATATAGGTGCTGTAAGTGTACCTGCTAGGCAAATGAATGGAGATTACCATCATTTTGTTAAAGATGAAAATAACTGCTTGGGTATCGCACTTGCTGATGTAATTGGCAAAGGTATCCCAGCAGCATTATCCATGTCTATGATTAAATATGCGATGGATAGTCTATCAGAAAATAGACATGATCCGAGTGCTATATTGGAAAGTTTAAATCGAGTAGTAGAACAAAATGTGGACCCGAGCATGTTTATTACGATGTGCTACGGCATGTATAATCCTAAAAATAATACTTTCTGCTATGCGTCTGCGGGTCATGAACCTGGGTTTTATTATTCGTCTAAAACTGGAAAATTTCTAGATTTAGATGGAAAAGGATTATTACTCGGAATAGAGAAGAAAACGAAATATAAAAACTATGAACAAAAAGTTTCGAAGGGTGATTTGATTATTCTCCTTTCAGATGGTGTGACTGAATGCCGGACAAAAGAAGGTTTTATAGATCGAAGCGATTTAACTAGCTATATTCAAAAATACATACATTTAACGGCACAAGATATCGTGACCAATGTTTATAAAGACTTGGAGCGTCTACAAGAATTTGAACTAAGAGACGATTTTACTCTAATTATTTTAAAAAGAACATAATTATATGTTTTATTGTGCTCTATGAGGGTATTTATAAAAAAGTACATATAATTGTGTTACGAGGGGTGGATGTTTTGTGAATATTTCAATAAGTTTGACAGAAGTGAATGAGGAATTACACGCAAAACTAGAAGGAGAAATAGATGCTTACACGGCTCCGAAAGTAAAAGAATCTCTTCATCCCTACGCGGAAAAGTCAGGGATTAAAATAATCGTTGATTTAAAAGAAGTTTCTTATATGGATAGTACAGGTTTGGGTGTTTTCGTAGGTTTATTTAAGACTTTGAGGGCTAATGAAGGGAACTTAATGTTGACAGGCTTGTCAGATCGTTTGCAACGGTTATTTGAAATAACTGGATTGGCTGATGTGATGAACATTAATTCCGAGGTAGAGGGTGGAGTGTAATGATGCAGGATTTTGATTACATTGAAATGAAAATACCAGCAATGCCGGAGTATGTAGGCGTAATTCGGTTAACTCTGTCTGGAATAGCAAGCCGTATGGGTTTTACGTATGATTTAATCGATGATTTAAAAATCGCGGTTAGTGAAGCTATCACGAATGCTGTCCAGCACGCCTATAAAAAGGACGAGGGCGGGGAAATTGTGGTTGGCTTTGGTCTTTATCAAGATAAACTTGAAGTAATGGTTGCAGATTCAGGTAAAAGCTTCGATTTAAATAAAGCACGAGACGAAATAGGACCTTATAATGAAGATAGTCAAATAGAATTTCTTCGTGAGGGAGGTCTAGGTCTTTATTTAATCGAAAGCTTAATGGATGAAGTAAGAATTCATCAAAACGAAGGGGTAACGGTCTTTATGACTAAATACCTTGAAGGAGAGCAGGTGGAGGGGAATGTCAAAACAATCTCAACCTGATCAGACAAAAAATCAAGTGATTGAATGGATTAAAGCCTATCAAGATCACGGGGATGATGAAGCCCAAAACAATCTCGTGCTTCATTATAAAAATCTCGTTGAATCAATAGCCCGCAAATATTCAAAAGGAAAATCCTTTCACGAAGATATTTTTCAAGTAGGGATCATTGGACTGCTTGGTGCGATTCGTAGATATGATGAATCATATGGAAAGACATTCGAAGCGTTTGCTATTCCAACCATTATTGGTGAAATAAAGCGTTTTTTAAGAGATAAAACGTGGAGTGTCCATGTTCCCCGACGTATTAAGGAATTGGGACCAAAAATCAAGTCAACCGTTGAAGAACTTACAGTTAAACTGCAGAGGTCTCCACAAATTAACGAAATCGCGGAGTATTTGGAGGTCTCAGAAGAGGAAGTATTGGAAGCGATGGAAATGGGAAAAAGCTACCAAGCTTTATCTGTGGATCATTCAATTGAAGCGGATGCAGATGGAAGTACTGTTACCTTGCTCGACATTGTCGGAAATGTGGATGAGGGGTACGAAAAAGTTAATCAAAGACTTGTGTTGGAAAAGGTTCTCCATGTTCTGTCTGATCGAGAAAAATTGATCATTCAATATACATACCTGGAAAACATGAGTCAAAAAGAAGCCGGGGAAATGCTGAATATCTCGCAAATGCATGTATCGCGTCTGCAACGGAGAGCAATTAAAAAATTACGGGAAGCTATTTTTGCTGAATCCTTAAATACGGAGAGTTCCACTTTATGATCCATCTTAAAAATGAGCATTCGGAAGCCCATGCTTTCCAAACTGCAAAAGACAGCAATCTCATAAATGGCGATAGTTTCTATCTCACCTTAACGGATGACTATTTTCTATGTATACTAGCTGATGGACTCGGGAGTGGAGAGTACGCTCATGAAGCTTCCCAGGCAGCAGTATCTGTAGTTAAGTCTAATCCTGAAGAAAACGTTGAGACCCTGATGGATTTTTGTAATAAGGTGCTAATCAGGAAACGCGGGGCCGCGGTCGCTATTTTAAAAGTGGATTTCAAGCAAAGAGAATTTGAATATAGTTGTGTTGGAAATATTCGATTTTATTTATACACCCCAGCTGGGAAACTAACTTACCCAATGCCAGTGACAGGATATCTGTCAGGCAAGCCTCAGAAGTACCGCACACAAAAATATACGTACGAACCAAACTCAAAATTTTTAATCCATTCAGATGGATTTGTCAACGTAAATACAAAAGATTTATTAAACAGCTGTCAATCTATTCTTGCCTTGGTTGCACATTTAAAAGTAAAACAAGTTAATCGATCAGACGATATGTCGTTTATCGTCGGAACCTTGCTCTAAGTGAGCGAGGTTTTTTGCTTTCTGAACAATATGATAAAATATAAGAATGACGCAAAGAAATGAGGGAAGTACGTGATTGAAATCGAAAATAAAGAAGAAGTTTTGCTGAGGAGACTAGCAGGCGAGCTTCAATTATCAAAAAAACAAATTCAAAGTGTTATTCAACTTCTGGAGGAAGGCAATACCGTGCCTTTCATAGCCCGTTATCGAAAAGAAATGACTGGTGCGCTTGATGAAGTTCAAATTAAAGGAATCTCGGATAGTTGGACATATTTACAAAATTTAGAGCAACGTAAAGAAGATGTTATAAGACTAATTGATGAGCAAGGAAAGCTCACAGACGAATTAAAGGTACAAATTTTGAAAGCTGATAAGCTTCAGCTCGTTGAGGATTTATATCGACCATATAAACAAAAGCGGCGTACGAGGGCAACCATTGCGAAGGAAAAAGGTCTAGAACCATTAGCGCAATGGATGCTTAGCTTTCCTATAAGCGGAAGTGTTGAGGTTGAAGCGGAAAAGTATATTTCAGAAGAAAAAGAAATTTTAACAAATGCTGATGCAATAAAAGGTGCACAGGACATTATCGCAGAACAAGTTTCAGATGATGCTTCATTTCGTGAATGGATTAGAAAGGAAACATATCAATCGGGTATTATTACTTCCGTCGTCAAAAATGAAGATAAGGATGAGAAACGGATTTTTGAGAACTATTACAGTTATGAAGAACCTGTTAAACGAATCGTTCCTCATCGAATTCTTGCTATAAACCGTGGAGAAAAAGAAGATATACTTCGTGTATCAATCCAATCGAATACGGAACGAATTTTTTCGTTTTTACATAAAAGTGTGCTTGAAAACGAGAATTCAGTAGCAGCAGCCGATATAAAAGAAGCAATAGAAGATGGATATAAGCGTTTGATAGAACCTGCTATTGAAAGGGAAATTCGCAACGAATTGACCGAAGTAGCAGAAAATCAAGCCATTCACATTTTTTCAGAGAACTTAAGAAAATTATTATTACAGCCCCCATTAAAAGGGAAGGTTGTACTTGGAGTCGATCCTGCTTATCGTACAGGTTGTAAATTGGCGGTTGTCGATGAAACAGGTAAGATGCTCTATATAGATGTCATCTATCCGCATCCACCTAAAGCTAAGCCTGATGAAGCAAAGAAAAAAGTGCTCAATATCATTCGGAAATTCGGTGTGGAACTCATCACTATTGGGAATGGAACAGCATCGCAAGAGACGGAGCAGTTTACGGTAGATTTACTAAAAGAAAATCAATTGGATTTGGCATATTTGATTGTAAATGAAGCGGGAGCAAGTGTTTACTCTGCCTCAGATTTGGCTAGAGAAGAATTTCCGGATTTACAAGTAGAGGAAAGAAGCGCCGTTTCAATCGCAAGAAGATTGCAGGACCCGTTGGCGGAATTAGTAAAAATTGATCCGAAATCAGTCGGCGTCGGGCAATACCAACATGACGTTTCTCAGAAAAAACTAAATGAATCACTAAAATTCGTAGTAGAAACTGCAGTTAACCAAGTTGGGGTAAACGTCAACACGGCTTCTTCTTCTCTTTTACAATATGTTTCCGGGTTAAGCAAAACGGTCGCCAATAATATTGTGAAATTTAGAGAAAAAAACGGAAAGTTTAATAATCGTAAGCAATTATCTGGCATCCCTCGTCTAGGAGCTAAAACATATGAACAAGCAATTGGCTTTATGCGAGTTTTAGAAGGGGAAGAACCTTTGGATTCAACTCCTATTCATCCGGAAAATTACGATAGTGTAAAAATGCTTTTAAAAAGACTAGGCTTTTCGACAAATGATATAGGAAGTGAAGAGCTAGGTAATGCATTAAAGGAAATGGACATAAAGGTTATTTCAGAAGAGCTAGGGCTTGGTGTATTGACGCTTCAGGATATTGTGGACGCCTTAACGAAACCTGGACGCGATTTGCGTGACGAACTGCCAAAGCCTCTTTTAAAAAAGGATCTACTTAAACTAGAAGACCTTCAACTAGGGATGGAACTACAAGGAACCGTTCGGAATGTGGTTGACTTCGGAGCGTTTGTCGATGTTGGTGTGAAGGAGGACGGTTTAGTCCACATCTCTAAACTGAGCAATCGTTTCGTTAAACATCCTCTTGATGTCGTTTCGCTAGGAGATATAGTAACGGTTTGGGTAGAAAATGTAGATGTAAACAAAGGTAGACTATCACTGACAATGGTGAAAAAGTGACAAAAGAAACACTGCTAGTTTGATTAGCAGTGTTTTTTTCTATAAAAAAACCAACATTGATTAAGTAATTTGATTTGGTACCGATTTTTTTCTAAGAAAGCTTTTTGAATCTGATTTTGAAACCATGTAGGCATACGAATTACCTCCTATTGAGTATTCGTTTACCAATATTGTATGGTAAAATTGATTGTCTCGTTCGATTAATATTGGAGGGAGAGAAAAGTGACAAATGAGGAATTACAATTATTAACTGAAGAACTTTCAACAAAGTTTTTTCATAAATCTTTTAATCACATAGCATTTTTTAATCCGAGGCTACGTACAACGGGAGGTAGGTATATGTTGACTTCCCATAATATAGAAGTAAATCGTTATTACTTTGAAGAACATGGATTAGATGAATTGGTAGGAATTATTAAACATGAACTATGCCATTATCATTTACATATAGAAGGAAAAGGATATAAGCACGGAGACAAGGATTTTCGATTGTTAATGAAAAAAGTAGGAGCACCAAGACATTGTACACCACTAAAAGAGAGCAAGAGTAAAAAACCTCAGCTAAAAATATACTATTATAAGTGTACAAAATGTGCCTTAGGCTACCAGCGTCGTAGAAGAGTTAATACAAAACGTTACGTATGCGGAAAATGTCGTGGAACATTGGAAGAAGTTATAAATAAGAACGAATCATTTTCTTCATAGATTTTTTTGAAAAATTTAATTAGATTTTTTATTTCAGGACTATTGACAGTTAGTCCATAGCTTATTATAATCGGAAGAGTCATTAATCCGCAGTAGCTCAGTGGTAGAGCTATCGGCTGTTAACCGATCGGTCGTAGGTTCGAATCCTACCTGCGGAGTTTGGTATGGGGAAGTACTCAAGAGGCTGAAGAGGTGCCCCTGCTAAGGGCATAGGTCGCGTAAGCGGCGCGAGGGTTCAAATCCCTCCTTCTCCGCCATATTTAATATTATTCATGGCCCCTTGGTCAAGCGGTTAAGACACCGCCCTTTCACGGCGGTAACACGGGTTCGAATCCCGTAGGGGTCATTATTTTTATTTTTTATAAGTGGTCCCGTGGTGTAGCGGTTAACATGCCTGCCTGTCACGCAGGAGATCGCGGGTTCGATTCCCGTCGGGACCGCCATTATGATATAGAAGATATTTCCTTTTACATAGAATCTAAAGTATGTTAATATAATATTCTTCGATTCTATTTTTATGTTTTAATAAGATCATTGGGCTATAGCCAAGCGGTAAGGCAACGGACTTTGACTCCGTCATTCGTTGGTTCGAATCCAGCTAGCCCAGCCAAAAAAAATATTGACAATCGTTTGTCTAAGTGATAATATATATCTTGCGCTTTTAAAAATGCGGTCGTGGCGGAATGGCAGACGCGCTAGGTTGAGGGCCTAGTGGTAGCAATACCGTGGAGGTTCAAGTCCTCTCGACCGCACCAGAGATTATTTTAGCTATTTAGCTAAGTATTTATGCGCCCGTAGCTCAATTGGATAGAGCGTTTGACTACGGATCAAAAGGCTAGGGGTTCGACTCCTCTCGGGCGCGCCATTTAATAATGCGGGTGTAGTTTAGTGGTAAAACTACAGCCTTCCAAGCTGTTGTCGTGGGTTCGATTCCCATCACCCGCTCCAATATAGTGTTTGATCTTTGAAAACTGAACGAAACGAACGTTAAATTATTTATTTTAAACAATGGTTTTATACCATTGCCAGCAAATGAGCTAACAAACTTATATGAGAGTTTGATCCTGGCTCAGGACGAACGCTGGCGGCGTGCCTAATACATGCAAGTCGAGCGGACCTGAGGGAGCTTGCTCCCAAAGGTTAGCGGCGGACGGGTGAGTAACACGTGGGCAACCTGCCTGTAAGACTGGGATAACTTCGGGAAACCGGAGCTAATACCGGATAACTTCTTTTCTCGCATGAGGAGAGGTTGAAAGACGGTTCTGCTGTCACTTACAGATGGGCCCGCGGCGCATTAGCTAGTTGGTGAGGTAACGGCTCACCAAGGCGACGATGCGTAGCCGACCTGAGAGGGTGATCGGCCACACTGGGACTGAGACACGGCCCAGACTCCTACGGGAGGCAGCAGTAGGGAATCTTCCGCAATGGACGAAAGTCTGACGGAGCAACGCCGCGTGAGTGAAGAAGGTTTTCGGATCGTAAAACTCTGTTATCAGGGAAGAACAAGTACCGTCTAACTAACGGTACCTTGACGGTACCTGACCAGAAAGCCACGGCTAACTACGTGCCAGCAGCCGCGGTAATACGTAGGTGGCAAGCGTTGTCCGGAATTATTGGGCGTAAAGCGCGCGCAGGCGGTTTCTTAAGTCTGATGTGAAATCTCGCGGCTCAACCGTGAGCGGTCATTGGAAACTGGGAAACTTGAGTGCAGAAGAGAAGAGCGGAATTCCACGTGTAGCGGTGAAATGCGTAGAGATGTGGAGGAACACCAGTGGCGAAGGCGGCTCTTTGGTCTGTAACTGACGCTGAGGCGCGAAAGCGTGGGGAGCGAACAGGATTAGATACCCTGGTAGTCCACGCCGTAAACGATGAGTGCTAAGTGTTAGAGGGTTTCCGCCCTTTAGTGCTGCAGCTAACGCATTAAGCACTCCGCCTGGGGAGTACGGCCGCAAGGCTGAAACTCAAAGGAATTGACGGGGGCCCGCACAAGCGGTGGAGCATGTGGTTTAATTCGAAGCAACGCGAAGAACCTTACCAGGTCTTGACATCCTCTGCCACCCCTAGAGATAGGGCGTTCCCCTTCGGGGGACAGAGTGACAGGTGGTGCATGGTTGTCGTCAGCTCGTGTCGTGAGATGTTGGGTTAAGTCCCGCAACGAGCGCAACCCTTGACCTTAGTTGCCAGCATTCAGTTGGGCACTCTAAGGTGACTGCCGGTGACAAACCGGAGGAAGGTGGGGATGACGTCAAATCATCATGCCCCTTATGACCTGGGCTACACACGTGCTACAATGGATGGTACAAAGGGCAGCAAAACCGCGAGGTCGAGCCAATCCCATAAAACCATTCTCAGTTCGGATTGCAGGCTGCAACTCGCCTGCATGAAGCCGGAATCGCTAGTAATCGCGGATCAGCATGCCGCGGTGAATACGTTCCCGGGCCTTGTACACACCGCCCGTCACACCACGAGAGTTTGTAACACCCGAAGTCGGTGGGGTAACC
>NZ_JAGYPG010000004.1:0-3091 GCF_018343625.1 Lederbergia citri
GATCAGCCGAGCGCTGATCAGAAGACGTTTCGTTTCGTTCAGTTTTGAGAGGTTGAACTCTCAAAACATTTTTTGTTCCTTGAAAACCAGATAATAGAGAAGTAACAAACCAAGAAAACATCACCTTATGGAATTATCCATAAGAAACCTTTTTATGATTAAGTTAGAAAGGGCGCACGGTGGATGCCTTGGCACTAGGAGCCGATGAAGGACGGGACTAACACCGATATGCTTCGGGGAGCTGTAAGCAAGCTTTGATCCGGAGATTTCCGAATGGGGAAACCCCCTGCCCGTAATGGGGTAGGATCCATTTCTGAATTCATAGGAAATGGAAGGCAGACCCGGGGAACTGAAACATCTAAGTACCCGGAGGAAGAGAAAGAAAAATCGATTTCCCAAGTAGCGGCGAGCGAAACGGAAAGAGCCCAAACCAAGAGGCTTGCCTCTTGGGGTTGTAGGACACTCAACATGGAGTTACAAAGGAACGGGGTAGGCGAAGCGATCTGGAAAGGTCCGCCATAGAAGGTAACAGCCCTGTAGTTGAAACTTCGTTCCCTCCTGAGTGGATCCTGAGTACGGCGGGACACGTGAAATCCCGTCGGAAGCTGGGAGGACCATCTCCCAAGGCTAAATACTCCCTAGTGACCGATAGTGAACCAGTACCGTGAGGGAAAGGTGAAAAGCACCCCGGAAGGGGAGTGAAAGAGATCCTGAAACCGTGTGCCTACAAATAGTCAAAGCACATTCATGTGTGATGGCGTGCCTTTTGTAGAATGAACCGGCGAGTTACGATTTCATGCAAGGTTAAGTCGAAGAGACGGAGCCGCAGCGAAAGCGAGTCTGAATAGGGCGTTTTGAGTATGAGGTCGTAGACCCGAAACCAGGTGATCTACCCATGTCCAGGGTGAAGGTAAGGTAACACTTACTGGAGGCCCGAACCCACGTACGTTGAAAAGTGCGGGGATGAGGTGTGGGTAGCGGTGAAATTCCAATCGAACCTGGAGATAGCTGGTTCTCTCCGAAATAGCTTTAGGGCTAGCCTCAAGGAGAAGAGTCTTGGAGGTAGAGCACTGTTTGGACTAGGGGCCCTCATCGGGTTACCGAATTCAGACAAACTCCGAATGCCAATGACTTGTCCTTGGGAGTCAGACTGCGAGTGATAAGATCCGTAGTCGAGAGGGAAACAGCCCAGACCGCCAGCTAAGGTCCCCAAGTATCCGTTAAGTGGAAAAGGATGTGGAGTTGCTTAGACAACCAGGATGTTGGCTTAGAAGCAGCCACCATTTAAAGAGTGCGTAATAGCTCACTGGTCGAGTGATTCTGCGCCGAAAATGTACCGGGGCTAAACGGATCACCGAAGCTGCGGATTGACACCGTTGGTGTCAGTGGTAGGAGAGCGTTCTAAGGGCGGTGAAGCAAGACCGGAAGGACTTGTGGAGCGCTTAGAAGTGAGAATGCCGGTATGAGTAGCGAAAGAAGGGTGAGAATCCCTTCCACCGAATGCCTAAGGTTTCCTGAGGAAGGCTCGTCCGCTCAGGGTTAGTCGGGGCCTAAGCCGAGGCTGAAAAGCGTAGGCGATGGACAACAGGTTGATATTCCTGTACCACCTTTTTACCGTTTGAGCAATGGGGGGACGCAGGAGGATAGGGTAAGCGCGCTGTTGGATATGCGCGTCCAAGCAGTTAGGCCGGGGTGGAGGCAAATCCTTCATCCTAAGGCGGAGCTGTGATGGCGAGGGAAATATAGTACCGAAGTTCCTGATTCCACACTGCCAAGAAAAGCCTCTAGCGAGGTAAAAGGTGCCCGTACCGCAAACCGACACAGGTAGGCGAGGAGAGAATCCTAAGGTGATCGAGAGAACTCTCGTTAAGGAACTCGGCAAAATGACCCCGTAACTTCGGGAGAAGGGGTGCTCTGATAGGGTGTAAGCCCGAGAGAGCCGCAGTGAATAGGCCCAGGCGACTGTTTAGCAAAAACACAGGTCTCTGCGAAGCCGCAAGGCGAAGTATAGGGGCTGACGCCTGCCCGGTGCTGGAAGGTTAAGAGGAGCGCTTAGGTGCAAACCGAAGGTGCGAATTGAAGCCCCAGTAAACGGCGGCCGTAACTATAACGGTCCTAAGGTAGCGAAATTCCTTGTCGGGTAAGTTCCGACCCGCACGAAAGGCGCAACGATCTGGGCACTGTCTCAACGAGAGACTCGGTGAAATTATAGTACCTGTGAAGATGCAGGTTACCCGCGACAGGACGGAAAGACCCCGTGGAGCTTTACTGCAGCCTGATATTGAATGTTGGTGCAGCTTGTACAGGATAGGTAGGAGCCTAGGAAATGGGAGCGCCAGCTTCCATGGAGGCATCGGTGGGATACTACCCTTGCTGTACTGACCTTCTAACCCGCACCCGTGATCCGGGTGGGAGACAGTGTCTGGCAGGCAGTTTGACTGGGGCGGTCGCCTCCTAAAGAGTAACGGAGGCGCCCAAAGGTTCCCTCAGAATGGTTGGAAATCATTCGCAGAGTGTAAAGGCACAAGGGAGCTTGACTGCGAGACCTACAAGTCGAGCAGGGACGAAAGTCGGGCTTAGTGATCCGGTGGTTCCGCATGGAAGGGCCATCGCTCAACGGATAAAAGCTACCCCGGGGATAACAGGCTTATCTCCCCCAAGAGTTCACATCGACGGGGAGGTTTGGCACCTCGATGTCGGCTCATCGCATCCTGGGGCTGTAGTCGGTCCCAAGGGTTGGGCTGTTCGCCCATTAAAGCGGTACGCGAGCTGGGTTCAGAACGTCGTGAGACAGTTCGGTCCCTATCCGTCGCGGGCGCAGGAAATTTGAGAGGAGCTGTCCTTAGTACGAGAGGACCGGGATGGACGCACCGCTGGTGTACCAGTTGTCTTGCCAAAGGCATCGCTGGGTAGCTATGTGCGGACGGGATAAGTGCTGAAAGCATCTAAGCATGAAGCCCCCCTCAAGATGAGATTTCCCATCGCGCAAGCGAGTAAGATCCCTGAAAGATGATCAGGTTGATAGGTCCGGTGTGGAAGTGTGGCGACACATGGAGCTGACGGATACTAATCGATCGAGGACTTAATCAAA
>NZ_JAGYPG010000004.1:3101-429495 GCF_018343625.1 Lederbergia citri
AAGCCCCCCTCAAGATGAGATTTCCCATCGCGCAAGCGAGTAAGATCCCTGAAAGATGATCAGGTTGATAGGTCCGGTGTGGAAGTGTGGCGACACATGGAGCTGACGGATACTAATCGATCGAGGACTTAATCAAATACGGTTTGTTTTCTCTATATCTGGTTTTGAAGGAATGAATCCTTCACAACATACTTGTCTGGTGACGATGGCGAAGAGGTCACACCCGTTCCCATCCCGAACACGGAAGTTAAGCTCTTCAGCGCCGATGGTAGTAAGGGGCTTCCCCTTGCAAGAGCAGGACGTTGCCAGGCAGCCAAGGACATCCAAAAAGTTGGATGTCCTTTTTTTTTATATACCGTAGGTATAGAAGAAAAGAAACAAACACAAGGTAAGCGAGGATCAGGAGGACCAAGAAGATCGAGGAATCAAGGGAGAGAGACTCGGAATGGGCTATGCCCATGAGAATCGAACGAGCGCGGATGACGAAGAGATTCGCCGGTCATCCTGATCCGCAGCACGAACGCGGAAGTTAAGCTCGCGCGCCGATGGTAGTAAGGGGCTTCTCTTTGCAAGAGCAGGACGTTGCAAGGCAATCAAAGACATTCTCAAAATGAGAGTGTCTTTTTTGTTTTTAACTAATAAATACCGAAGGTACAAAAGAAAAGAGAGGGATCAAGGGAGACTCGGAATGGGCTATGACCATGAGACCAAACCTGTAGATTCCACAGCTTTTCAACTGGCACCCAGACCACTTATGGCACCTAGACTCTTAACCTTTATGTAACTATTTTTAACCAATAAGAAACCAATGCTTTCTTTAAATTGTTTATGATGTCATTAGAAAGAAAAACAATATAAAAGAAAGAGGGATTTGTAATGGAAATGGGGATCTCAGTAAGAAAATCAACATGGGTGATCGCAGTGGTCACAGCACTAGCACTACTATTTTCATCTTTGTTTAGCTTGAATGCGGATGCGGCAGCACAAACAAAAGGGGATAAGGTTGCGGCATATGCTCAGACGTTGAAAGGGAAGCCGTATAAGTGGGGTGGAACGACAACTAAAGGATTCGATGCTTCTGGCTTTACACAATATGTGTATGCGAAAAGTGTAAAAGCCAATTTACCGCGTACAAGTGCTGATCAATTTAAAAAAGGGAAAAGCGTTAATTTGAAGGATTTAAAGCCGGGGGATTTAGTGTTCTACAAAACTGACGGAAAATCTGTTTCATTTGTCGGCATTTATGTAGGGAAGCAACAATTCATTGGGGCTACATCTAATGGTGTTAAGGTCCAATCGATGAATCTTACTTACTGGAAGTCAAAATATGTAGGGGCAAAAAGAATCGTAAACTAAAACCACTTTTGTACAGGAGAGTCTATCATGAAATGGGCAAAAATTAAGGAGTTCATTCACTTTCTGATCTATATACTTGTAGCTGTGTCTCTTTTCGGGATAATCACTCTCCTGGTTGTCTTCATGTTTATCCAATCTTAATCTTCGTAGCAAATTGTCTACGGAGATTTTTTTGTTTTCAAAAAGGAATTTTCCCTAAAATTGTATGTTATCTCCTACTTAAGGGTAAATGGATAAATAGAACATTTAATGGGGGAAGATTCATGTTAGGAAACAGTATTATTATGGTCGCCATTATATTAACGATTAACATCGTATATGTTTCGTTTTTTACGATTAGGATGATCTTAACCTTAAAAGGATATAGGTATATTGCCGCTTTTCTAAGTATGATTGAAGTAATTATATATGTTGTTGGTCTCGGTCTTGTCCTTGATAATCTTAATCAAATTCAAAATTTAATAGCTTACGCTGTTGGTTATGGAATTGGTGTTATCGTAGGGACAAAAATTGAGGAAAAGATGGCTCTTGGTTATATAATGGTTAATGTGATTACAAAGGAATATGATCGTGATCTTCCAAAATTATTGAGAAATGAAGGATATGGAGTGACAAGTTGGGCAGCGCAAGGTTTGGAAGGTGATCGAATGGCGCTTGAAGTGTTGACTTCAAGAAAAATGGAGCTAAAGTTGTATCAAAAAATAAAGGAACTCGACCCAAAAGCATTTATTATCGCATACGAGCCTAAAACCATTTATGGAGGGTTCTGGGTGAAAGCTGTGAAGAAGGGAAAGTAGGATGAAAAAAGAATTTGAAGTGATGGAAAATGAAACAATTGGTGATTGTTTAAAACGGATGGAACAAGAGGGGTATAAGGTTATTAAGAGGACGGAAAAACCAATTTTTAAAGAGGAAACTCATAAGGGGAAAACAAATTACATACCAATATCACGAAAAATAATATTCCAAGGAGTAAAAGAGTCCTAAAACCGAACATTCGGATTTGATGGATATTTAATGTTCGATTTTTGATTGACTCGCATTCTTTTCTTTGTTAAGATTAAATTGTAATAAAAGCCTCGTATATCATGGGAATATGGCCCATAAGTCTCTACCCGATTACCGAAAATAATTGGACTATGAGGAAAGTGGAATTTGGGAAGCATTTGATGTGCTTTTTTCAAATGCGTTTTTAAACCCGGATGAACTGCTTTCTTTTTCAGAAAAGCAGTTTATCCGGGTTTTTTATTTTATAGACGGAGGGATTTACATGAACACCGAAGTCGGAATTATTATGGGAAGTACGTCCGATTGGGAAACGATGAAACACGCTTGTGACATTTTGGATGAATTGCAAATTCCTTATGAAAAGAAAGTAGTGTCAGCCCATCGGACGCCAGATTTAATGTTTGAATACGCAGAGTCCGCAAAAGAACGTGGATTAAAAGTTATTATTGCTGGTGCGGGAGGTGCAGCGCATCTACCTGGCATGGTAGCTGCTAAAACCATTCTTCCAGTTATTGGAGTTCCAGTTGAATCGAAAACACTAAAAGGACTAGATTCGTTATTATCCATCGTGCAAATGCCAGGTGGGGTGCCGGTTGCAACGGTTGCGATTGGGAAAGCTGGAGCTATCAATGCTGGATTGCTTGCCGCTCAAATTATCGGTATTGAAAATAGTGCGGTTGCTGAGCGCCTAGAAAAAAGAAGATCTGATTTAAAAGAAAAAGTATTGGAAAGCAGTGATCAGCTTGTCTGAAAAGTTTATTAAACCTGGGCAAACGATTGGAATCATTGGCGGTGGTCAACTGGGCCAAATGATGACTTTTTCAGCAAAGGAAGCCGGTTTTCGAGTTGTTGTATTGGAGCCGACTCCTGATTCACCAGCCGGACAAGTCGCGGATGAGCAAATTGTAGCAGAATACGATGATCGGGATGCGCTTTTGCAATTAGCTGAGAAAAGCGATGTTGTTACATATGAATTTGAAAATATTGATTATGAAGCATTGGATTGGCTTTTGGATAAAGTTCATATTCCACAAGGTGCAGAATTGATTAAAATCACACAAGATCGGATTTTGGAAAAGCAAGCTTTGACGGAAGCTGGTGTTGAAGTTGCTCCGTATGCTGTGATTAATAGTCTAGAAGATTTAGAGGATGGAGTTAGAAGAATCGGCATTCCATCCGTTTTGAAAACAACGCGTGGCGGCTACGATGGCAAAGGTCAATATGTATTAAAAAGTGAGCAGGATCTAGAAGCAGCTGCGAAGCTTTTAAAGAGTGGACCGTGCGTCCTTGAGGCATGGATCCCTTTTGAAAAAGAAATATCTGTTGTAATGACGAGAAGCACGTCTGGGGAATTGAGTTATTTTCCAGTAGGCGAAAATATTCATGTGAATAATATTTTGCATCAAACCATTGTTCCTGCACGAATATCAGACAAAGTAGAAAAGAACGTGTCGGAATTGGCGTATAAAATTGCCGATTATCTCAATCTTGTCGGGACATTGGCGGTTGAACTCTTTTTAACAGAAGATGAAAAAATTTACGTGAATGAACTAGCGCCAAGACCTCATAATTCCGGTCATTATACGATTGAAGCTTGTAATATATCGCAGTTTGATCAGCATATACGTGCAGTTTGTGGATGGCCGCTTCAAAAGGTGAAGCTTTTACAAAAATCAGTAATGGTTAATGTTTTAGGACAGCATGTCAATGCGGTAATCGATGAGATTCCCCAACGCCCTGATTGGTACATTCATTTTTATGGAAAAGAAGAAGCAAAGCATAATCGTAAAATGGGGCATGTGACTGTACTGACAGAAAATATAGAGGAAGCTTTGAAAGAACTAAACCAAACTAGAATCTGGAGGAGACATGATGATGTATAAGGTAAAAGTATTTGTAACGTTGAAGGAAAGTGTAATTGATCCACAAGGTTCAGCAGCGAGTAAAGCTTTACAAAAGCTAGATTTCCCTGAAGTTCAAGAAGTGAGATTTGGGAAATATATTGAGCTGAAGCTTGAAAAAACAGATAGAAACATTGAAGAAACGGTGCACAATATTTGTAAAGGACTCCTCGTCAACAAAGAGGTTGAGGATTATCGCTTTGAAATTGAGGAGGTTGTGGCACAGTGAAATTTGCTGTCCTCGTTTTCCCAGGAACAAGCTGTGAAGTCGATACGTATGACGTCATCAAAAATAAATTGAATGAAGAAGTGGAATATGTGAGCCACTTAAATGAAAGTTTGGACGAATTTGATTGTGTTGTCATTCCAGGAGGAGCGTCCTACGGTGATGCGGTTCGTCCAGGAGCGATTGCCAATTTGCAGCCGGTTATGAAAGCTGTGAAAAATGCCGCTGAAGCTGGAAAATTAGTTCTCGGAATCGGAAACGGTTTTCAAATTTTATTAGAAGCAGGTATGTTGCCAGGCACAATGCTAAAAAACATCAATCTAAAGTTTGTTTGCAAACCTACACAACTTAAAGTGGAAAATAACGACACAGCTTATACTTCTGCTTATGAAAAAGGGGAGCAACTGAATATTCCAATTGCTCACGGAAAAGGGAACTATTATTGTGATGAAGCTACCCTTGCCAACTTAAAAGAGAACAATCAAATTATTTTTACTTATACATCAAATCCAAATGGAAGCATTGAAAACATTGCAGGCATTACAAATAAACAAGGAAATGTTCTTGGGATCATGCCTCATCCAGAACGAGCAGTAGATTCATTGTTTGGTAGTGAAGATGGTCTTAAAATCTTTCAATCGATTGTAAGAAACTGGAGGGAATCACATGCAACAAACGCTTGAGCCAAATCCAACACAAATTAAAGAACAAAAATTGTATCGTGAAATGGGTTTGACGGATGAAGAATTTGCCCTAGCGGAAAAAATGCTCGGCAGAACACCGAATTATACGGAAACAGGTCTCTTTTCCGTTATGTGGTCAGAGCATTGCAGTTATAAAAATTCCAAACCAGTTTTGAAAAAATTTCCTACTAAAGGTGAGCAAGTTCTTCAAGGACCTGGTGAAGGTGCTGGAATCGTTGATATTGGCGACAATCAAGCTGTTGTTTTCAAAATCGAAAGCCATAACTCCCCGTCTGCGGTTGAACCATATGAAGGTGCAGCAACTGGCGTCGGCGGGATTATTCGTGACGTTTTTTCCATGGGCGCAAAGCCGATTGCTTCATTAAACTCCCTTCGTTTCGGTGAACTAGATACGCCTAGAGTACGTTATTTACTAGAGCAAGCAGTCTCCGGGATTGCTGATTATGGAAATGCGCTTGGAGTACCTACAGTTGGCGGAGAGATTCAATTTGATGATGCTTATAAAACCAATCCACTCGTTAATGCGATGGTTGTCGGATTGCTTGATCATGAACATATTCAAAAAGGCCAAGCAAAAGGTGTCGGCAATACGGTGATGTATGTTGGTTCTCCTACAGGTCGTGATGGAATTCATGGAGCTACTTTTTCATCAGTAGAATTGGCGGATGAAGAGGAAGAAAAAGAAAGAGCAGCGGTTCAGGCGGGTGATCCTTTTACGGAAAAAATGCTGATGGATGCTTGTTTGGAGCTCGTTAAATCTGATGCATTGATTGGGATTCAAGACATGGGCGCAGCTGGACTTACAAGTTCTTCCGCGGAGATGGCGAGTAAAGCCGGCTTCGGAGTGGAAATGAATCTTGATTTAATTCCACAACGAGAAGAAAATATGACTGCATACGAAATGATGCTTTCAGAATCTCAGGAAAGAATGCTCATCGTTGTAAAAAAAGGACGTGAGCAGGAAGTCATTGATCTCTTTGAAAAATATGATCAAGAGGCCGTTTCTGTTGGTCATGTAACAGATGATAAAATGCTTCGTTTGCTTCATAAAGGTGAAGTAGTTGCAGAAGTTCCTGCAGATGCGTTAGCAGAAGATGCACCAGTTTATCATAAGCCATCTGAAGAACCAGCATATTACCGCGAATTCCAAGCGATGGAGCAAGAAATTCCTGAAGTGTCTGATTACAACGAGACATTGCTAAAACTTTTACAACAACCAACGATTGCGAGCAAAGAATGGGTGTACAGTCAATTCGACCAGCATGTAGGAGCGAATACGGTTGTCAGTCCTGGTTCGGATGCAGCGGTTGTCAGAATAAGCGGAACGAATAAAGCGATCGCGATTACAACGGATTGTAATTCAAGATATATCTACTTAGATCCTGAAGTAGGCGGAAAAATTGCTGTAGCAGAAGCGGCAAGAAACGTTGTTTGTTCAGGTGCAAAACCGCTTGCGATTACAGATGGCTTAAACTTCGGTAGCCCTGAGAAACCAGACATTTTCTGGCAAATTGAAAAATCAGCCGCAGGCATTAGTGAAGCTTGTATCGCTCTTGAAAGTCCGGTTATCGGCGGGAACGTATCGCTTTTCAATGAAAAAGGCGGAAAAGCGATTTATCCAACACCCATTATCGGGATGGTCGGCTTGATTGAAGATTTATCTTTTATTACTACTCAAAACTTTAAATCAGCAGGAGACCTTATTTATCTAGTCGGTGAAGCGACAGATGAGTTCGGCGGAAGCGAGCTGCAGAAGATGGTTAACGGCAAAATTTTCGGTAAAGCGCCTACTATTGATTTAGACATAGAAGTAAAAAGACAAAAACAAATTCTTGAAGCGATCCGAAGTGGATATGTTGCCTCTGCTCATGATGTTTCCGAAGGCGGAGCTGCAGTTGCCATTGCAGAATCACTGTTTGGAACGGATGGACTTGGCGCGGACGTAAAACTTGTAGGAAATGAAACGGCAGCATTATTTGCTGAAACGCAATCCCGTTTTGTTTTATCTATTAAAAAGGAACATCAAGAAGCATTCGAACAAGTAGTGGAAGCTGCTGCATTGATCGGAGAAGTAACAGATAAAGGGCAATTAGTCATTGAAGGTTCAGAAAAACAATTGATATCTTCTGAAGTCAAGGCGTTGGAAGATGTTTGGAAAGGAGCCATTCCATGTTTGCTGACATTAAAGGGCTAAACGAGGAATGCGGCGTTTTCGGAATATGGGGTCACCCGGATGCTGCTAAAATTACTTACTACGGTTTGCACAGTCTGCAGCATCGAGGGCAAGAAGGTGCTGGAATTGTTGTAACGGATGGTCATCGCCTTAAAGGCATTCGCGGAGAAGGACTTGTCAATGATGTTTTTAATGAAAAGAAGCTTGAAAGCCTTCCGGGAAAAAGTGCTATTGGTCATGTACGTTACGGGGGAGCTGGAAAAGGTGGCTTGGAGAATGTCCAGCCCCTTCTGTTCCACTCACAAAGTGGAAGCCTGGCGCTCGCGCAAAATGGAAATTTAATCAATGCGAATGATTTAAAACATCAACTCGAAATGCAAGGAAGTATTTTTCAAACGACTTCTGATACAGAAGTTTTAGCACATTTAATCAAAAGAAGCGGCTATCTTACTATAAAGGATAAAATGAAAAATGCTTTATCCTTAGTAAAAGGTGCTTATGCACTTATTCTTCTGACTGAAACGGAATTAATGATTGCTTTGGATCCTAAAGGGATGCGCCCGCTATCGATTGGAAGAATTGGAGATGCTTACTGTGTATCATCGGAAACTTGCGCCTATGATCTCATAGGTGCAGAGTTTGTGCGCGATGTGGAGCCTGGCGAACTCATTATCATTAATGATAAAGGGTTGCATGCTGAACAGTTTACACTTTCTTCATCAAGTGCGATGTGTACGATGGAATATGTATATTTTTCTCGTCCAGACAGCGATATTCAAGGAATCAATATTCATACAGCAAGGAAAAATCTTGGGAAAGTTTTAGCTCGGGAAGCTCAAATCGAAGGCGATGTCGTAACAGGAGTGCCTGATTCAAGTATATCTGCTGCGATTGGTTTTGCGGAAACAGCTGGAATTCCGTATGAAATGGGCTTAATTAAAAATCGTTATATTGGCAGAACGTTTATTAAACCTTCTCAGGAATTACGTGAACGCGGCGTTAAAATGAAGCTTTCCCCTGTACGAAAAGTCGTAGAAGGCAAGCGTGTAATCATGGTCGATGATTCGATCGTTCGTGGTACAACTTGTAAAAGGATTGTCCGCATGCTGAAAGAAGCAGGTGCAAAAGAAGTGCATGTATGCATCAGCTCACCACCGATGAAAAACCCTTGCTTTTACGGAATTGATACGTCAACACACGAGGAATTGATCGCGTCTGTTCATAGCGTCGAGGAAATTCGTGAAATCATTGGAGCAGATTCTCTTACATTTTTAAGTGTGGAAGGAATGCTGGAAGCAATCGGGCGGAAAGGGTATGGAAAAAATTGCGGTCAATGTCTTGCATGCTTTACAGGAGAATATCCTACGGAAATTTATCCTGATACATTATTGCCGCATGAAAAGGAATTGAATAGCTACTGAGAAAAGCGGAAGCGTCTGTCCATCGACGTACAAACTTCAGTCCCTCTACTGAGATAAAGGAAACACGATGAGTCCGTTAGGACGAATCAATGTTGACTTATCGTAGGGAAGAGGGCAGGAAGTTTGCTAGTCGATAGGCGCTGGAGCTAGACAATGAAAATATCATTAGGAGGCGGGCGGGATGGCTAATGCCTACCAAAAGGCCGGAGTTAATATAGAAGCAGGGTATGAAGCGGTTGAGAAAATAAAAAAGCATACGAAAAGAACGGTGCGCGCTGGAGTTATGGGGCAACTTGGCGGTTTCGGCGGTGTTTTCGATTTATCGGAATTGAATTTAAAAGAGCCGGTTCTCGTTTCGGGAACGGATGGTGTAGGGACAAAGCTGAAACTAGCTTTTATGATGGAACGCCATGATACTATAGGAATTGACTGTGTAGCGATGTGTGTAAATGACATCGTAGTTCAAGGAGCAGAACCTATTTATTTTCTGGACTATGTTGCACTAGGAAAAGCAGTTCCTGATAAAATCGAACAAATTGTAAGTGGAATCGCGGACGGATGCGAGCAAGCAGGCTGTGCGCTAATCGGCGGCGAAACGGCAGAAATGCCAGGACTTTATGAAGTAGATGAATATGATCTTGCAGGATTTGCAGTAGGGGCTTGTGAAAAATCGCAAATCATTACGGGTGAGCATGTTCAAGAAGGTGATGTACTTATTGGCCTAGCTTCAAGCGGAATTCACAGCAATGGCTATTCGTTAGTTCGTAAAATCTTTTTAGAAGAGAATGGGTTTTCACTTGATGAACAACTTCCTGAACTGTCCGTTAGTCTTGGTGACGAATTATTAAAGCCAACAAAAATTTACGTTAAGTCCATTTTAGCAGCTTTGCGAGAATTCGAAATAAAAGGAATGTCTCATATTACGGGTGGCGGATTTATTGAAAATATTCCAAGAATGCTCCCTGAAGGCTTCGGAGTCGTCATTGAAAAAGGAGCATGGCCCGTTTTACCGATTTTCCAAGCCCTTGAAAAGTATGGACAACTGGATGAGAACGAAATGTACAATATTTTCAATATGGGAATTGGTTTTGTGGTAGCTGTTCGCCCTGATGATGCTGAGGCTGTTATTCGTTTCTTTGTGGAACATGGTGAAAAAGCTTATAAAATTGGTTCTGTAGTTGAAGATGAGGGAGTTACATTCGTGAATGCGGGGAAAATAAAGTGAAAAAAATAGCAATCTTTGCTTCAGGTACAGGAAGCAATTTTCAAGCCATCATTGATGCGGTTAAAGCGGGGTGCCTTCATTTGGAAGTCGCCTTGCTTGTTTGTGATAAGCCGGGGGCTCTAGTTATAGATAAAGCAGAAAACGAGAATATTAAAACCTTCGTATTTAATCCGAAGGAATTTGAAAATAAAGCAAGTTTTGAGCAAGAAATCATCAGTGTTTTACAAGAAAACGATGTGGATTTCATTGTACTTGCTGGCTATATGAGATTAATCGGAACAACATTGCTTGCTGCTTTTAAAAATAAAATCGTTAATATTCATCCCTCTTTGCTTCCAACATTTCCAGGTAAAGATGCCATCGGCCAAGCGTTTCGCGCGGGCGTGAAAATCACAGGAGTCACGATTCATTATGTAGACGAAGGAATGGATACGGGTCCGATCATAGCACAAAAAGCATTAGAACTTTCGGGTGAGGAATCACTTGCAGAAGTAGAACAGAAGATTCACAAAATAGAACATGGATTTTATCCGGAAGTTTTGCAAAAATACTTCGGTGAAAAAAATTGAGGAGGACAGGTTTATGAAAAGAGCCCTAATCAGCGTATCAGACAAAACAGGTGTAGTTGACTTTTCAAAAGCGCTTGTTGAGCTTGGATTTGAATTGTTATCAACAGGAGGAACGAAGAAGACGCTTGAAGACAACGGTGTGCCTGTTACAGGTGTGGACGAAATTACTGGATTTCCTGAAATATTGGAAGGCAGGGTAAAAACGCTTCACCCAATGATTCACGGAGGATTACTTGCGAAAAGAAATTCTGATGACCATATGAAACAACTTGATGAGCAAGGCATTCAGCCGATTGATGTAGTTTGCGTAAATTTATATCCTTTCCAACAGACGATTGCAAAACCTGATGTGACACCAGAGGATGCAATTGAAAATATCGATATTGGCGGTCCTTCAATGCTTCGTGCAGCTGCAAAAAACCACGAAGATCTTGCTGTAGTTGTCGATGCAGCCGACTATGAAACTGTTCTATCCGAACTTCGCGAAAATGGTGAAGTATCAAAAACAACAAAAAGAAAGCTTGCTGCTAAAGTGTTCCGCCACACGGCTGCTTATGACGCGCAAATTGCGGAATATATGACGGAGCTTGCAGGTGAAGAACAACCTGAACGTGTTACATTTACATATGAATTGAAACAACATTTGCGCTATGGGGAGAATCCACATCAAAAAGCTGCTTTTTATAAAAAACCACTAGGATCAGCTTTTTCAATCGCAAATGCAAAGCAGCTTCATGGGAAGGAATTATCCTACAATAATATTCACGATGCAGACGCAGCTTTACAGCTCGTGAAGGATTTTGACGAGCCGGCAGCTGTTGCGGTAAAGCATATGAACCCTTGTGGAGCAGGTATTGGAACATCTTCTTCTGAAGCATTTAAGAAAGCGTACGAAGCAGATCCTACATCGATTTTTGGCGGAATTGTCGCTTTTAATAGGGAGGTAGATGGCAAAACGGCTCGCCAGTTGCATGAAATTTTTCTAGAAATCATTATTGCCCCATCATTTACAGAGGAAGCGTTGGACATTTTAACGAGCAAGAAAAATATTCGTTTATTGACGATTCCGTTTGAAGGCGCACAAAAACAAGAAAAAATGCTTACTTCCGTAGAGGGCGGATTGCTTGTGCAGGATCAAGATTCCTTCACATACGATGACGCACAAATTACGGTTGCAACGAAACGTAAACCTACAGATGAAGAATTAGCGGCATTAAAATTAGCGTGGAAAGTTGTAAAACATGTAAAATCCAATGCGATTGTTGTAGCAGGTAACGATATGACGCTTGGTGTTGGAGCTGGTCAAATGAACAGAGTCGGAGCAGCAAAAATAGCTCTTGAACAAGCTGGAGAACGAGCAAAAGGAGCAGTCCTTGCTTCAGACGCCTTCTTCCCAATGAGCGACACAGTAGAAGAAGCAGCTCGGGCAGGCATTACAGCCATCATCCAACCAGGCGGATCAATTCGTGACGAAGAATCAATTAAAGCTTGCGATGAACACGGCATCGCCATGATATTCACGGGCGTACGCCACTTCAAACATTAAAAGGGGGACAGTCTCATTGGGGACAGCTCTAAAGGGGACAGGTTCAATATAATAATGGGCGGTGATTTTTTGAAGGTGTTGGTTGTGGGCGGAGGCGGTCGTGAGCATGCCCTTTGTAAAAAAGTGAAAGAGAGTAAACTTGTAAGCGAAGTTTATTGCGCACCTGGAAATGCTGGTATCGGGGAAGATGCCATTCTAGTTCCGATTAAAGAAACGGATTTTTCAAATCTAATTCAATTTGCGAAAGATAATAAGATTGATTTAACGATTGTAGGACCAGAAGTTCCTCTTGCGGCAGGAATCGTGGACGAATTTGAAACGGCCGGTTTGAAAATTTTTGGCCCGCAGAAAAATGCTGCCATTATTGAAGGAAGTAAATCGTTCGCAAAAGAATTGATGAAAAAATATAATATTCCAACTGCAGAATATGAGAGTTTCCATTCTTATGAAGATGCAAAAGCGTATATTGAAAAAAAGGGAGCGCCTATTGTCATTAAGGCTGACGGGCTTGCAGCCGGAAAGGGTGTTGTCGTTGCGATGACACTTGAAGAAGCAGATGAAGCGTTAAAGGATATGCTCCTTGATGCAAGATTCGGAGAATCATCTGCTATGGTTGTAATTGAAGAGTTCCTTGAAGGCGAAGAATTTTCACTAATGGCTTTTGTAAATGGAGAAAAGGTTTTTCCAATGGTCATTGCCCAAGATCACAAGCGTGCCTTTGATGGTGATAAAGGTCCAAATACAGGTGGGATGGGTGCGTATTCTCCTGTTCCATTTATTTCCGAGTCTGAAGTGGAACGCGCAGTTGCAGAAATTCTACATCCGACGGCTAAAGCGATGATGCTTGAAAATCGTCCTTTTACCGGTATTTTATATGCTGGATTAATCCAGACAAAACAAGGTCCGAGAGTAATCGAATTTAATGCTCGATTTGGAGATCCAGAAACTCAAGTCGTATTAGCGAGACTTGAAAGTGATCTAGTCCAGTTGCTGAATGATTTGCTAGACGGAAAAGAACCCGAAATTCAATGGTCAGATGAAGCCGTCGTTGGCGTTGTTTTAGCAGCTGATGGTTATCCTGGAGATTATAAAAAAGGTATTCCATTGCCAGCCTTTTCTTCTGATGCTCCTAACGTATCCTTTTTTCACGCAGGAACGAGCCGTCAAGAAGATGAAGGTCCTTACCTATCAAATGGCGGAAGATTGCTGCTTGCATCTGCAAAAGCAGATACCATTCAAAAAGCCGTAGAAAAAGTCTATCAAGAAATGAAACAACTAAACCATCAAGAATTTTTCTATCGGAAAGACATCGCACATAAAGCCCTTTAATATTTAGTGGGGACGGGTTCATTTGAACCCGTCCCCATTTAGCCTGTCCCCAATTTCTCTTCACAAATTGTTAATATTTTTCTGTAGAACTTTACTGCGTTAAAATGAATAGTATGTTAGAATAGTATTGTGTTGAAAGTTATGCTCCCAGGAGGATTGGGTATGTGGAATCAACGATATCGCTGGAAAAATAGACAGATACGGGAACAGGTTTCTGTTATTGATGGGCGAAAGTCGCCTACTCTTTTATTAAAAAATGCCCGTTTCCTACATTCAATTTTAAAGAAATGGATTATTTCTAATATATGGATTTACCAAGATCGAATTATTTATATTGGTGAAGAGCTGCCAAAAAGAGTGGAAAACTGTGAAGTAATTGATTGCTCTGGTTTAACGCTAGTACCTGGTTATATAGAGCCACACGTCCATCCGTTTCAACTCTATAATCCCCAATCATTCGCTCGTTTTGCATCTCAAACTGGCACAACGACGTTGATATGTGACAACCTATTCTTTTTTCTTCATTTAAGTAAAAAGAAAGCGTTTTCACTTCTAAATGAACTGAATGAATCACCAGTTTCGATGTATTGGTGGGGACGTTTTGACTCGCAAACAGAGATGAGCGAAGAGGAAACGATCTTTACGAATAGTGAGATTAAATCTTGGCTTGAACATGAAGCTGTAGTTCAGGGAGGAGAATTAACAGGGTGGCCTAAGCTTCTGGCTGGTGACGATTTAATGCTGCATTGGATTCAAGAAACGAAGCGTCTCGGCAAAAAAGTGGAAGGGCATTTCCCGGGTGCGTCCGAAAAAACGTTAGCAAAAATGAAACTTTTCGGTGTGGATGGAGATCACGAATCGATGACTGGAGCGGATGTATACAAACGACTTATGCATGGGTTAACCGTTGCCCTTAGACATTCCTCCATAAGACCAGATTTGGATGTCATGTTAAAAGAAATGAATGAATTAGGGCTTGATCAGTATGATTCGCTTGTTTTTACAACTGACGGTTCTACGCCTTCCTTTTATAAAAAAGGGATTATGGATATGATGATTGACATGGCGATTAAAAATGGAGTTCCCGTTGTCGACGCTTATCATATGGCTTCCTATAATGTTGCACGCCATTACAATATGACTCACCATCACGGAATGATAGCAACAGGCAGGGTCGCAAATATTAATTTCCTTTCAGACGAAAAAGTACCGACTCCTATATCAGTTCTTGCCAAGGGTCAATGGATAAAAAGAGATGGCCAAAATTTAATAAATGATCCAGACATCAATTGGAAGAAATTTGGCTTCGAGCCACTTAAACTAGATTGGGATCTGCAATCTTCTGATTTGCAATTTTCCATGCCTTTTGGAATTGAAATGGTCAATGATGTTATTACAAAACCATATTCTGTTTCTCTCGACTTATCAATTGATTATCTGCCACAAAATCACGAAGAGAGTTATTTTGCATTATTAGATCGGAAAGGGAAATGGCGAATTAACACAATTGTCAAAGGATTCGTAAAAAGTGTAAGCGGTTTCGCATCTTCTTTTTCAAATACAGGAGATATTATTTTAATAGGTAAAATGAAAAAAGATATGATTCTCGCTTTTAAAAGAATGAAAGAAATAGGTGGGGGTATTGTCCTTGCAGAAAACGGCAAGATCATACATGAAATCCCATTAACGCTTACGGGAATAATGTCTGATCAATCGGTAGATGAATTAATTATTGCTGAAGAAAAATTAAAGGAACTACTATACGAAAGAGGATACTCATTCACGGATCCTATCTATTCTTTACTATTTTTCTCCGCAACTCACCTGCCCTATATTCGTGTAACGCAAAGCGGAATATATGATGTTATGAATAAAACTATACTATTTCCGACATTAATGCGTTAAAATGATAGAGTATAAAACGATGTAGGGGATGGAATAGTGAAACATAAATGGATAACAACCATATTTTTAATCACTGCAATTTTACTATTTTCAGCTTGTAGTAAAAAGGCTCCTGAGAAAGAAACGGAAAAGCCTGAAGTAAAAGAACCAAAGCAAACGGAACAGACAGAAGAAAAAACCGATAAATACCATTTTCCGCTGACAGGAATAGGAACTGACACGGAGCCTAATCAAAGAGCCGTTGCCGTAACGGTTAACAATCATCCTGAAGCACGTCCACAAACGGGACTTTCGAAAGCAGATATTGTGTTTGAACTGCTTGCTGAAGGGAATATTACAAGATTTGTTGCCATATTCCAAAGTGAAGCACCCGAAAACATTGGACCCGTCCGTAGTGCCCGTGAATATTTTATTGAACTTGCCGAGGGCTATAAAGCTCTTTTCATTGCACATGGTTATAGCCCAGAAGCGAAAAAAATACTTACATCTGGTGTCATCGACAATTTAAACGGGATGGTATACGACGGTACATTATTTAAGAGATCATCCGATCGAAAAGCACCTCATAATTCTTATATTACTTTTGAAAATATTGAAAAAGGTGCAGAGGATAACGGATTTTCAATGACAGGGCCTCCTGCTTCGATGAATTTTTACAAAGAAGATAAGCTTGAAAGCATTAATGGGAATGCCGCCGATCATATAAAGGTAGTGTATGGAAATGGTTCACAATTTACAGCCGATTATCAATATGACGTACAATCTGGTCAATATTCTCGTTTTTCCGATGGTGAACAAACAGTGGAATATCAAACAAGTGAACCTGTGTTAATGAACAATCTTCTAGTCATTGAAACTGAACATAAAGTTTTAGATTCTGCGGGAAGACGTTCTATTGATTTAACATCAGGCGGTAAAGCTTACTTGTTCCAAAAAGGAATTATGAAAGAAATTGAGTGGAGAAATACTGACGGTCAGATTCTTCCTTATGAGGATGGCCAACCCGCAAAACTAGTTCCCGGGAAACTCTGGGTCAATGTAGTTCCAAGCTTAAAAGATGTCTCGTTTGAAGCAAAATAAAAGCAATGGACGCCTTTTTATACGAACAACACAGTTACCTTGACTGTTCGTAAGTTGGAAACGCGTGAAAAAGGAGATAGATAGATGCAAATCGAAAAATTAAGAGGTCGAGAACTTGACCAATTATTTGAAGCTGTCCTGTCTTTAAAAAATGTTGAAGAATGCTATCGTTTCTTTGATGATTTATGTACGATTAATGAAATTCAAGCCTTATCGCAGCGATTAGAAGTAGCTAGAATGCTAAGAGAGGGAAAAACGTATCATAAAATTGAGACAGAAACAGGAGCGAGCACGGCCACGATTTCTCGTGTCAAACGTTGTCTTAACTACGGAAACGATACGTATGAAATGGTGCTTAATAGAATCAATAAAGAAAATGAATAGATAGATGAGAGCCTAGTATCTTGCAAAATAAAGATGCTGGGCTTTTCTTCTTTTAGCCTTTACGATGAGTATACTTATGTATCGTAATACTCGTGAACATAATAGCTAGAATGGATAAAAAGTAATAGCCAAAGAATTTTCTCTTTTTCTTCAGTGCCGCACTCTCCAAAATGCTATAATGTAGTATGGTATCGAAAATAATGGAGGATTTTAAGCATATGTACGATGTAAAGGAATGGCGCCATGCTTTTAAGCTGGACCCGAATAAAGAGATTTCAGATGAACAGCTTGAAAAATTATGTGAATCTGGAACGGACGCCATGATCGTTGGAGGCACAGATGAGGTAACATTAGAAAAAGTTCTTAATCTGATGGCTAGAATTAGAAGATATACGGTTCCATGCGTCCTCGAGGTGAGCAATCTTGATTCGATTACGCCGGGCTTTGATTTATACTTTATTCCATCTGTACTCAACAGCCGGGACATCCGTTGGCTTTCTGGCCTGCATCACGCAGCTGTAAAAGAATACGGAGAAATAATGGATTGGAATGAAATTCTAATTGAAGGCTATTGCATTTTAAATGATAATTGTAAAGCGGCCATACAAACAAATGCAAATACGAATATAGAACATGATGATGTCGTTGCGTATGCAATGATGGCGGAAAAAATGTTTCGTATGCCGATTTTTTATATGGAATACAGTGGCACTTACGGTGACCCCGAGCTTGTAAAAAAAGTGAAGCAACAGCTATCCGAAACTACCCTTTTTTATGGTGGAGGAATTAATACCGTACAACAAGCAAAAGAAATGGGACAGGTTGCTGATGTGATTATCGTAGGTAATGCCATTTATGAAAATTTTGACGAAGCATTGAAAACAGTTCACAACTAACGATATAATAGAACAAATGTTCCTTAATAGGCGGTGAAGAACGTGCAATTTTTATCAAATCGTCTCCTTGAAGGATTAAATCCGGAGCAAAAGGAGGCAGTTAAAACGACAGAATGCCCATTGTTGATTATGGCTGGGGCCGGAAGTGGCAAAACGAGAGTGCTTACACATCGTGTTGCCTATTTAATGGTGGAAAAAGGTGTAAATCCATACAATATTTTAGCGATTACGTTTACGAATAAAGCTGCACGCGAAATGAAAGACCGGATTGGAAAAATCATGGGCGGCACAGCTGAAGAAGTTTGGATCTCTACTTTTCACTCCATGTGTGTTCGTATTTTGCGACGTGATATTGACCGGCTAGGCTATAGCCGCAACTTTACAATCCTCGATACGACAGACCAACTATCTGTCATTAAAAATATCCAAAAAGATTTAAATATTGATTCGAAAAAATTTGACGCAAGAGCAATTCTTAATGCGATTAGCAGTGCAAAAAACGAATTGGTCACTACATCAGAATATGAAAAACAAGCAGCAGGCTACTATGCGCAAACGGTCAGCAAGGTCTATACGGAATACCAGCGTAGACTTCGCAGGAATAATGCCCTCGATTTTGATGATTTAATCATGATAACCATTCAACTTTTTCAAAGTGTTCCAGAGGTACTCGAATTCTATCAACGTAAGTTCCAATATATTCACGTTGATGAGTACCAAGATACGAACCGTGCTCAATATCTTTTAGTTAAATTACTTGCTGCTCGGTTGAAAAATTTATGTGTCGTTGGCGACTCCGATCAGTCGATTTATAGATGGCGGGGAGCTGATATTGCTAATATCCTTTCCTTTGAAAAAGATTATCCAAATGCGAAAGTCATTTTATTAGAGCAAAATTATCGATCAACCAAACGAATTTTGGAAGCGGCGAATGAAGTTATAAAAAATAACCATAATCGTAAGCCTAAAAATCTATGGACCGATAATGATGAAGGTCCAAAAATCGTGTATTACCGTGCGGATGGAGAGCAAACAGAAGCTCAATTCGTCGTTGGAAAAATAAAAGAATCGACAGCAAACAATAGTCGTAAGCTTTCAGATGTTGCAATCCTTTACCGGACGAATGCGCAATCCCGTGTAATGGAGGAAGTTTTATTAAAATCAAATATTGAATACAACATTGTCGGCGGCACAAAGTTCTATGATCGTAAAGAGATTAAAGACTTGTTAGCCTATTTGCGGCTGATTGCCAATCCAGACGATGACATCAGCTTGCAACGAATCATTAATGTTCCAAAACGTGGCATAGGTGCAACTTCTTTAGATAAAATTGCGTCTTATGCGAGAGAACACGATTTATCCTTGTATCAGGCGTTAAGTGAGGTTGATTTTATCGGATTATCTGGAAAAGCAGCAAATACCGCTGCCGAATTCCATGCACTCATTCGCAACTTCACTCAAATGCAGGATTTTCTATCTGTTACAGAAATCGTTGAAGAAGTCATCGAGAAATCTGGATATGAAGCAATGCTTAAAGCAGAGAAGTCACTCGAAGCTGAAAGCAGATTAGAAAATATAAACGAATTTTTATCTGTTACAAAAAGCTTTGAAGATGGTAATGATGATAAGAGCTTGATTGCATTTTTAACTGACTTGGCGCTTGTTGCAGATATCGATAAGCTTGATGAAGATGGAACTCCTGGGGATGCTGTCACACTCATGACACTTCACTCCGCGAAAGGACTCGAATATCCGATTGTCTTTTTAATCGGAATGGAAGAAGGAGTTTTCCCGCATAGCCGTTCTTTAATGGAAGAGGAAGAAATGGAAGAAGAACGCAGGCTCGCTTATGTCGGCATCACCCGTGCAGAAGAAGAATTATATATTACAAATGCACAGATGAGAACACTTTTTGGCCGTACGAATATGAATCCTGTTTCGAGGTTTATTGCCGAGATTCCGGAAGACTTATTGGAGCATGCCCATAAGGAAATGAGACGACCAGTTGCTGCCCAAGGCTTTGCCGTTGGTGGACAGACTCGAAGCAAGCCTGTTACTAGACCAACCCCAGTTGTTTCTGGTGCAGATGGCATAGCGTGGAAGGTTGGCGATAAGGCAGAGCATGGTAAATGGGGTATTGGTACAGTTGTTAGTGTAAAAGAAAAGAATGGAAGCATCGAACTCGACATAGCTTTTCCAAGTCCGACCGGCATTAAGCGCCTATTGGCGGAATATGCCCCAATAAAAAAAGTCTAATAAGCTTTTAAGGAGGACGAGATATGGCCCTTGATTCAGTAGAAAAACAATTAAAAGAACTTTACAATCTTTTAAATCAATACAATTATGAATATCATGTTTTGGACAATCCTTCTGTTCCAGATGCAGAGTATGATCGTTTGATGAGGGAGTTAGTAAAGCTTGAGGAAGAACATCCCGAGTTAATATCCCCCGATTCACCGACTCAACGTGTTGGCGGTGAAGCTTTAACGGCATTTGAAAAAGTTCGTCATGAAACACAGATGCTGAGCTTAGCCAATGCATTTTCTGAAGATGATCTACGTGACTTCGACCGCCGAATTAGACAAGCGATTGGAGAGCAATTTTCATATGTTTGTGAACTCAAAATTGATGGATTGGCTGTATCGCTTCGTTATGTCGACGGACTTTTCGTACAAGGAGCCACAAGGGGAGACGGAACGATTGGTGAAGATATTACCGCTAATTTAAAAACAATACGTTCCGTCCCTATAAGACTGAAGGAGCCTTTATCTCTTGAAGTGCGCGGAGAAGCGTATATGCCGAAAAAGTCATTTCTAACATTGAATAAAGTACGTGAAGAAAATGGTGAAGTGCTGTTCGCAAACCCGAGGAATGCTGCTGCAGGTTCTCTGCGCCAGCTTGATCCAAGAATTGCTGCATCACGTAACCTAGACATTTTTTTATATGGCATGGGGGATTATGGGACAGCAGGTGTAGCTTCTCATAGTGCCGGCCTTGATTTACTTGAAAAACTTGGCTTAAAAGTAAATAAGGAAAGAAGAAAATACGATTCTATCGAAGAAGTGATCGAGTATATCAAAAAGTGGACGGGAAATCGACCGAATCTTGACTATGAAATCGATGGGATCGTCATCAAAGTTGATTCAATCGACCAACAAGAACAGCTAGGCACAACTGCGAGAACACCTCGCTGGGCGATTGCGTATAAATTTCCTGCTGAAGAAGTTGTTACAAAACTGATTGATATTGAACTCAGTGTTGGTCGAACAGGTGTCATCACACCAACGGCCATATTAGAGCCTGTTCGTGTCGCAGGAACGACAGTACAAAGGGCATCCCTTCATAACGAAGATTTAATAAGGGAAAAGGATATTATGCTTCACGATTATGTTGTTGTAAAAAAAGCGGGAGACATTATTCCTGAAGTCGTGAATGTACTTGTTGAAAGAAGAAGTGGTGAAGAAATTCCGTTCCATATGCCTACACATTGTCCAGAATGTGATAGTGAACTAGTCCGTTTAGAAGGTGAAGTGGCACTTCGCTGCATCAATCCGACATGTCCTGCGCAAAGACGTGAAGGGCTAATTCATTTTGTTTCTCGAAATGCAATGAATATTGATGGGTTAGGAGAAAAAGTCATTGGACAACTGTTTTCACTCCAACTTATAAAAGATCCTGCAGACTTATACTTTTTAACGAAGGATCAACTCTTAAATATGGAGAGAATGGGAGAAAAATCGGCAACGAATTTAATTGATGCCATTCAATCTTCAAAAGCAAATTCTCTCGAAAAATTACTGTTCGGACTGGGCATTCGCCACGTAGGAGAAAAAGCGGCCAAAACTCTCGCAGAACATTTTGAAACAATCGATAAGCTTGCTGCTGCATCGCGAGAAGAATTATTGACTGTGGAAGAAGTCGGAGAAAAAATGGCAGACTCGATTGCGACATTTTTTGAGAATGAAGAATTCGAACAGTTAATTTCAAAACTGAAAGATGCTGGAGTTAATATGGAATATCTCGGTCCAAAAAGATCTGATACCGCAAATGTAGATTCTTACTTCAACGGAAAGACCGTTGTTTTAACCGGAAAGCTTGAAAAAATGACCCGAAACGAAGTGAAAGAAAAGATTGAATCACTAGGCGGAAAAGTGTCGGGCAGTGTAAGCAAAAAAACAGATCTTGTCATTGCTGGAGAGGAAGCCGGATCGAAATTGACAAAAGCAGAAGAACTTGGAATTGAAGTCTGGGATGAAGAAAGGCTAATGGAGGAACTAGCTTAATAATTGTTCCTCCAATCTTTACAAAATAAAGGTGGAAAAATAGCATGAAAAAATGGTTGGCAGTGGCTTTGGCAACGGTCTTTTTAAGCGGCTGTATGCCAACGTTCGAAAAGAATGATGAAGTTGTACAGGATACAAATGACAAAAAGGAAAAATCCATCATTCCTAATTATCAAATTTCCGATTCTTACTATCGCTCTATCATTCCATTCGAACCTAGTAAAACAAGGGGAATGGTCGTATCAAACCTTAATTCAAAATACGATATTGATGAGTTTGAAACAGGATTAATGCGCGTAGCAAAAGAAGATTTCCCGACTGATAAATATGTTTTTCAAGAAGGCCAAAAGCTAGATAAAGAGACAGTCAGTAAATGGCTAAGACGAAAATATACGGCGGGTCAGTTGAAAGAATTAGAGATAAAGGAAGAAGATAATATTGGGCTTAATCCAGTAAACAATGAAAAAGGGACTATTGAGGAACAAAATGCAAAAAGTCCGATATATCTTGCACATATTCTTGAGCATGACTATTTAATCAAAAACGATAAAACTGTAAAGCTTGGTGGAATTGTAATTGGACTTGCATTAAATTCTGTCCATTATTATCAAAAAGAAAAATATGGAGCTACGTTTGAGCAGGATATACCTCATGATAAATTGGCTGCTGAAGGAAAGAAAATGGCCGAGGAGATTATTAAACGACTTCGTTCAAATAAAGAGATTGGAGATGTGCCCATCACAATTGCCCTTTTTGAACAAAAAAATAAGAATGCAGTCATTCCAGGGAACTTTTTTGCATACGCCCATTCAAATAAAGGAAGTAACTCGCTAGGCGACTGGAAGTCAATCGATGAAAAATATTATCTATTTCCATCGTCCGTTGCAGAAAATGATCATCGTGATGACGTAGCCTATTTTATGAGATTTAAAGATGATGTCGAGCAATACTTTCCAAATTATAATGGCGTAATAGGGCAGGCATTTTATAAAGACGGTCAGTTTATTAAACTAACAATTGATATTCCAATCCAGTTATATGGAGAAGCGGAAGTAATAGCTTTTACCCAATGGGCAACCTCGCTTGTAATGGACCACTTCCCTGATCACGTTAAAGTTGAGGTAAATATAACTTCCATTAATGGAGCTGAGGCACTGATAGTCAAAAATGCGGGAGATAAGGAACCGTTTGTTCATATTTATTAATTGAGTTTTTGCTAGAATTTAAATCTTTGTGGGATCAGACTTAAACTCGATTGAACTTTCCAATTCAGTCTCGATTGGACTCGAATCGGGACAGAACTCGAATGAAAATCCTAATTCAGTCTCGATTGTGCTCGAATCAGGACAGAACTCGAGTGAAAATCCTAATACAGTCTCGATTATGCTCGAAACAGGACAGAACTCGAGTGAAAATCCTAATTCAGTCTCGATTGTGCTTGAATCGGGACAAAACTCGAATGAAAATCCTAATTCAGTCTCGATTGTGCTTGAATCGGGACAGAACTCGAATGAAAATTCTAATTCAGTCTCGATTGTGCTCGAATCGGGACAGAACTCGAATGAAAATCCTAATTCAGTCTCGATTGTGTTTGAATCGGGACAAAACTCGAATGAAAATCCTAATTCAGTCTCGATTGTGCTCGAATCGGGACAGAACTCAAATGAAATTTCCAATTCAGTCTCAATTGAGAGGGAATCGGGACAGAACTAGAATGAAATTTCCCGATTCAGTCTCAATCGAACCCAAATCCCGACGAAAAATTATACTAAAAGCTTTTCTTCCAAGGGGGCAAACGGCTTGCCCTCTTGCGTTTGTTTAAGTTTTTCTGATATTATCAATAGTATTGCAAGGATCGATTTTTACTTGGAGGTGCAGAAAATTGTCGAGAATTACAAAGGATCAAGTATTGCATGTAGCTCATTTAGCTAGACTTGAAATGAATGATAATGAAGCGGAACTTTACACAGAGCAGCTCGACCGTATTATCGAAATGGCGGAGAAATTAGATGAACTCAATACGGAGAATATTAAACCGACTTCCCATGTATTTGCTCAAGAAAATGTTATGCGTGAAGACGAACCAGTAAAAGGGTTGCCAATTGAAGAAGTGTTGAGAAACGTCCCTCAACATGAAGATGGACAAATCAAAGTACCAAAAATTTTGGATTAAGGGGGGACTCCCATGTCGATTTTTGATCATAGCATTAAAGATATGCACGAACTTTTACATAAAAAAGAAATCTCCGTTTCTGATCTAGTAGATCAATCGATTAAACGGATAAATGAAGTAGACGGAAAGGTACAAGCCTTTCTAACAATTGACGAAGAAAATGCTCGAAAAAAAGCAAAAGAATTAGATGGAAAGCTGGGAGAGAACCTGCTTTTCGGTATTCCAGCTGGAATGAAGGATAACATCGTTACGAAAAACCTTCGAACTACATGTGCTAGTAAAATGCTGGAAAACTTTGATCCTATTTATGATGCAACAGTTATAGAAAAGTTGAATGAAGTGAATACCGTTACTATTGGAAAGCTAAATATGGACGAATTTGCAATGGGATCTACAACTGAAACTTCAGCTTTTAAAATTACGAAAAATCCTTGGGATCTTAACAGAGTTCCAGGGGGATCTTCAGGTGGTTCCGCTGCAGCTGTAGCATCTGGACAAGTACCATTTGCTCTCGGAACTGATACAGGTGGTTCCATCCGCCAGCCCGCTGCGTTTTGTGGTGTAGTTGGTATGAAACCTACATATGGCCGTGTATCCCGCTACGGATTAGTAGCTTTTGCTTCATCCTTAGATCAAGCTGGCCCGATTACTCGTACGGTAGAAGACAATGCAATTGTTTTACAAGCTATTGCCGGACTAGATGCTAACGACTCTACTACTGTTAATAAGGAAGTTCCAAATTATGCAGCAGACTTAACGGGAGATGTTAAAGGGTTAAAAATCGCTGTACCTAAAGAATATTTAGGTGAAGGCGTAAGTGAGGCTTCACGCGAGTCAGTTCTTGCAGCGCTAAAAGTGCTTGAAGGTCTTGGAGCTACTTGGGAAGAGGTTTCTTTACCTCATTCACAATACGGAGTTGCAACGTATTATTTACTCGCATCTTCTGAGGCTTCCGCTAACCTAGCGCGCTTTGACGGTGTTCGTTATGGTTATCGTACAGAAAATCCGAAAAATCTAATGGAATTATATAAAAAGTCGCGTTCAGAAGGCTTTGGCGATGAAGTTAAGCGTCGTATCATGCTTGGTACATTTGCACTTAGCTCTGGATTCTACGATGCCTATTATAAAAAAGCGCAACAAGTAAGAACGTTGATCAAGCAAGATTTTGACAATGTATTTTCAAAATATGATGTAATCATTGGACCTACCACTCCAACTCCGGCTTATAAAATTGGGGAAGTCGTGGATGACCCTGTTACAATGTACGTCAGAGACTTGCTGACAATTCCTGTAAACTTAGCGGGTCTTCCGGGAATATCTGTTCCATGCGGATTTACAGAAGGTCTTCCACTTGGATTGCAAATTATCGGAAAGCATTTTGATGAACAAACGATTTACCGTGTTGCTCACGCGTTTGAGCAAGCCACGAATTTTCATCAACAAAAACCACAATTGTAAGGGGGGAGAGAAGACATGAATTTTGAAACAGTAATCGGACTTGAAGTCCACGTAGAACTCAAAACGAAATCAAAAGTATTTTCACCTGCTCCGAACCACTTTGGGGCTGAGCCAAATCACAACACGACTGTTATCGATCTTGGGTATCCTGGTGTTTTGCCAGTACTGAACAAGAGCGCAGTAGAGTATGCGATGAAAGCGGCAATGGCTATAAATTGTGAAATCGCAACGGAAACAAAATTTGATCGTAAAAATTATTTTTACCCAGATAATCCGAAAGCTTATCAAATTTCTCAATTCGATAAACCGATCGGTGAACATGGATGGATTGAGATTGAAGTGGACGGAGTTAAAAAGAAAATCGGCATCACACGTCTTCACCTTGAAGAGGATGCTGGTAAATTAACGCATAAAGAAGATGGTTCACTCGTCGACTTAAACCGTGCGGGAACTTCATTAATCGAAATTGTGTCTGAACCTGATATACGCTCTCCTCAAGAAGCGTATGCTTACTTAGAAAAACTGAAATCCATTATTCAATATACAGGAGTTTCTGATGTTAAAATGGAGGAAGGCTCTCTAAGATGTGATGCCAACATTTCTTTACGCCCAGTTGGACAAGAAGAGTTTGGAACCAAGACAGAATTGAAAAACTTAAACTCTTTTAACTTTGTGCGCAGAGGTTTAGAGTTTGAACAAAAACGCCAGGAAAAGGTTCTTTTATCAGGCGGAGTGATCCAGCAAGAAACTCGTCGTTTTGACGAAGCTACTGGTGAAACAATCCTAATGCGTGTCAAAGAAGGAGCGGAAGATTATCGCTACTTCCCTGAGCCAGATCTCGTTCAATTATATATTGATGATGAGTGGAAGGCTCGTGTTCGTGCGGAAATTCCAGAGCTTCCGGATGCACGTAAAAAACGTTATGTTGAGGAACTGGGTCTCCCTGCTTATGATGCGATGGTCCTTACGTTAACGAAAGAAATGTCCGATTTCTTTGAAGCGGTGCTTGCTGAAGGAGCAGATGCGAAGCAGGCTTCCAACTGGATGATGGGTGAGGTTTCTGCTTACTTGAATTCTGAACAGAAGGAACTGCATGAAACTGCCTTAACGCCCGCTGGATTAGCAGGAATGATCAAATTGATTGAAGATGGAACGATTTCTTCCAAAATTGCGAAACAAGTATTCCGCGAGCTCGTTGAAAAAGGCGGCGACGCAGAAACAATCGTAAAAGAAAAAGGTTTAGTTCAAATTTCAGACGAAGGAGCACTTCTTGCCATCGTAACTGAAACATTGGACGCCAACCCACAATCCATCGAAGATTATAAAAATGGAAAAGGCCGTGCACTTGGATTCCTAGTCGGTCAAATCATGAAAGCAACAAAAGGCCAGGCTAACCCGCCTATGGTTAATAAATTATTAAAACAAGAAATCGATAAACGATAAGATGAAGATAGGTGCTCCGTAAAAGGGGTGCCTATTTTTTTTGTGAAAATGATTTTCACGGTGCTTGAAAGAAATTATCCACGAATTTAAGCAACTACAGAGAGTTGATGCAATTTTATCAACAAAGCCTCTAAGCTGAATGAAAAGTAAACCTAGTATATAATAATAGGCAACAATAAAAGAAAAGAGGCATGAATATGAACTTAGTGGATTGGTTTAATAAAGGAATGACATCAGAAGAATACATAAATTCTATGGAAAAACACAAAGAAAATTTGCAAGCAATTCTTCAGAAGTTTGAAATTTCGGCAGGCGATGAAGCATCTTTAGCCAATTTAAAAGATGAAAAACTTCGCGTTATTGTCATTACGGAGGATTGGTGTGGAGATGCCATGCTTAATGTTCCCATTTTATTAAAATTAGCCGAAAAAACTGGACTAGAAGTTCGGATGTTGCTCCGTGATCAAAACTTGGAGCTCATGGACCAATATTTAACAAATGGTACATCAAGAGCAATCCCTATTTTCATTTTTATCGACCAAAATGGCAATGAACGTGCCGTTTGGGGACCAAGGTCAGAAAGGCAACAGCGATATGTTGAAGAACAACGTTCCAAGCTTCCTAATAAGGAAGATGAAAGCTTTGCTGAAAAACAAAGTGAAATGTATAGTCAAATGATGAAAAGAAATGTAACAGATCCTACTGTTTGGGACGATGTATATAATAGCATTAAAAATAGACTTTTATAAGATCGAGGTGTTGAATGATGGAGCAAATTGCAAATCAATATTTACAGCATTTACGCTTAACACGAGAGGAACCGAATCTAAATTATTTGCAGCGCCTCATTCAACACCATCTAGCTTTCGTTCCATATGAAACGTTTAGTAAATTTCAATATTTTTCATTGGCTCCGGACTATATTCCACCCCTCTCAGTTTTCGTTCAAAATATGATTGGAAAAGGTTGGGGAGGGACATGCTATACCCTTAATATGAACTTTGGGAGATTACTAGCATTGCTAGGTTATGATTGCTATCTTGTAAAAGTAGAACCCGGCCATCTTGCCATAATGGTAGTGCTTCAAGATAAAAAATATTATGTTGATGTAGGCTATGGGTCGCCGATTATGAAGCCAGTCGAGTTGGAAGCTAAATCAATACATCATATGCATGGTTTCGGGGAAGAAATTATTTTTACAAAACTTAGCTCGGATACATATGAAATCGACCGCAGATCAAACGGCAAATCCTTTGTGAAAAAACAAATTATCTGGAAGCCGCTTTCGGAAACGGACATAACGGAAGATATTCGCTCATCGTATTTGGACAGTGATGATAATATTACAATGAGAAGAATTACGGCCGTTCGTTTTAATGGTCATCAATGCTATTATTTGCGTAATAATTCCATGAAGATCATGACCTTTCGAAATATTAGTGAGGTCAAAATGAATGATATTGAAAAATGGGTGAAGCTAGTGCGGGAGGTTTATCAAATAGATTCCGAGGCATTGGTGGACTCTATACATTTCTTAGAAGATCGCGGAATAAAGTTGTTTTAAAAATTCATCTAAACCAAGATGGATTTTTTTATTTTTCTACAATATAAAACTTAATCAAATACTTTACGTCATAATTAATGTAGGAAAATATTATATTAGGAGATATCGAATGATGTATCTAATTGAAGCATTTAATTTTGTTAAATATGAGTTTGTATTTTTGACAGTAGTTTCAATAGGTATTTTTATTTGTGTAGTTTTTTTCAAAAAGTTCATTAACACTTTTTCTGTTTATTTAATTAGTTTTATTTGTGCCATAATCTCCATGTTAAACTTGATTCTGTTAGGATATGTGGCTGATGAATTAAATGCAGTAGATATTACAAATACCTATTTGTTTATTACAGTAATTGTATTTTGCATCATTAACTCAATTTTTGCATATAGGAACTTCAACAACACTAAAATTTCATAAAGACATGCTATAATTGCAATCGTATACATAAACAGAAAGGGGCTTTTCTGATGAATTTGCGTATCATGACTTACAATGTCCGCAATGACTGTGATCCACCGCCTAATTCTTGGGAGGAACGTAAAGAACTGATCAGGGATTTAATTGTAAGAGAATCTACTGATATTATTGGTACCCAGGAATGTAAATTCAATCAAGTGCAGGATTTGGATTATCTTCTTGAGGATTATAATTGGATTGGTTTAGGACGAGAAGGTGGAAGCAAAAGTGAGTTTATGGCGATATTTTATAAAAAAAGCCGTTTTGAGGTGATAGAATACGATCATTTTTGGTTATCTGATACGCCTAACGTGGTAGCCTCAAGTACATGGGGAAATGATTGTACGCGGATGGCCACTTGGATTCGCTTCCTCGATAAGGAGACGAATCAATCCTTCTATCATTTGAACACTCACTTGGACCATATTTCTGAGAATGCGAGAGTAAAGGGTGCTGAGTTGATTGTAAAGCAATCAGATGCCTTTGACTCCTCTATCCCTTTATTTATTACAGGAGATTTTAACACTTTAGCTGAAACGGATACACATCAAGCCTTTTTGAAAAAAGGGAATTTCATCGATACATGGGGAACTGCCTCAGAACGAATGAATGAGGAATTGGGCAGCTTTAATAACTTTAATGATCCGACCGGAGGAGAAGGACGGATCGACTGGATTTTATATCGTGGAGATGTAAAAGTAGGTACTCTTAAAATTGTAAATGATCAAGTAGACGGAAGATTCCCTAGTGATCATTTTCCGATCATAGTTGATTTTGAGGTTTAAAAAACCGGTAGGCATCGTTAAAACGATGCCTACCGGTTTCTAATCTTGCATATTGTTGAAGGTTTTGCGATATTGCCATATTAGAATGAGGATCATGATTTCCACTACAAATGAGGCAATTGATCCTATTGTAATCAAAGTGAGTGCTGCTGTTTCCGAAATATTTAAAGCGAATGGTGTTAGAACCGCAACGCCGAGTACAACAATAATATAAATCTTTAGATTGTTTTTAGTAGTATAGGCCAGCGACTCCTTTTTATGTTGATTCGCCAGTTCTATGGAACCTATTAATAAATAATAAATAAGAGCAAGGTGAATCAAAGTCATTATAGATAATGTTGCAAGAATCAAAATGGTCGATGTAGAAGGGATGAAACCTCCCAAAATATTGATTTCTCCAATAAAATAAGTGGGTATAGATGCTAATCCTAAAAAGATTGCGTAAATATTAGCTCTTTTAAAATAAAAAGAAAATGTGCTTAAATCAATTAAACCGGACACTACGATAAAATAACCGATGAAATCCGGTAATAGATCGAATTGATTGATTTTTAAGTCTAAAAATACGATCATGAATCCCCAAAAGATTTTCGTAAAGGCTTTTGCGATGTCTATCATTATTTTTCCCCCTGTACAATCACCGCAATGTCTTCTTCGGTCATTTCTGGTTGATAGTAAATCGTATCTAGGAATGAAAATGTTTTGCCTTCATCATCATTACCAATCAATTTAATATCAAAGGTATATAAATGAAGTTTATTTTTATCATCATGATCAAACTTTATTTGATATTCCATTGATAAGTAATCGCCTTTTTTCTTTTGTATGGGAAAGGAATCTTTAGTTAGGAGCTCCCCCTTTGGTACGATATCTGAATGATTTTCAGGAGTTCTTTGATTTTCTCCTATATAAATCTTGATTGCCTTTTCAAATTTATCCGCAAACGGAATTTCAAAATCCGTGATATTCACATCTTTTTTGGCAACTGCTACTGTATATCCAGTATGATCCGATGAACTTCCACTGGCACTAAAGTCGAAAGGGGTTTTGTTTTCTTTGTATTTACGAAGAATCACATCTCCAATTTCCATTAATTGAATTTCCCCATTAGTAAAATGTGCTTCTATTTCCGTTAGCTGTAGTTCCCCATTTTTCATTATCTCTTCAAGCTCTTCGGTTACATTCATATGTACCATCTTTAGTTTATGATGTTTAAATGTATCATATGTTTCATCTGAATACACTGGCAACACTATCTCCGAGTCAGGAATCGTAAACCAAGCAATTCCAATATCATCATTTCGATTTGTCAAATATTGAAATTGGAGCATGCTATCAACTCTAACCTGGGTGTCATAATAATGTTTCAACATGATTGGCTCTTTCAGTTGTTTACTGACAAAAAACAAATAATTTCCAATCATACTGATGATTGCGATTACCATGCCCCCTAGCATGGCTTTTTTAATATTCATATTTTCGATCCTCTCTAAAAAGTTCTTCTACTATAATTCTACAAATTCATATAAATTTCCTTTTAAAGTGTAGGGGTAGGCATTTTTTCCGCGTCTATTAGTTATAGATATGCGATATGTAGGAGTGAATTCCATGAAACGAAGTGCTATTTTACTTATTATTATTCTTTTAGCGATGTTTACTTATCATAAAAAAGATCAAATCATCATGTCGTTTACGCATTCACCGGTACATATATCAGGGGAAGCTGCTGTCCTTTTGGATGAAAATACCGGGGAAATTATTTTTTCTAAAAATCAAAATGAAAAATTGTATCCGGCAAGTACAACGAAACTATTAACAGCTTTGGTTGTACTTGATAGAAGCGCACCTAACGATAAAGTGAAGATTGGCAAAGAAGTTTATTTACAAATGGAAGGCGAGGCACGTGCCGGTTTATTCGAAGGACAAGTTCAAACGGTTGAGGAACTGCTCGCAGCTATGCTTTTACAATCAGGAAATGATGCGGCGAGGTCAATAGCGATATATACGGCTAATCAAGACAAGAAAATGAATGAACTTGAAGCTATTCAGTATTTTGCCGATTTAATGAATAAAAAGGCAAAGGAAATTGGAGCGGTTCATTCACACTTTGTAAATCCACATGGTCTACACGATGAAAATCATTTTTCTACTGCTTACGATATTGCGCTAATTGCTAAAGAAGCGAAGCATAATAAGGTAATCAGCGAGCTCGTAAGTAGGCAATTCTTTTCTACAAAGACTCATACATACCAAAATCGGAATCAGCTTTTAAATCCTAATAGCCACTATTTTTACAAAGATGCGACAGGTCTAAAAACAGGATTCACTGACCAGGCGGGATATTGTCTAGTATCGTCTGCAAAAAGGGGAAATCAAAAGCTGATTGCCGTTGTACTTCATTCTGGAAAAGAATCCATGTGGTCAGATTCTATTTCATTATTAAATTACGGGTTTAATCAAGATAAAGAAAATACGCTTGCCCTTCCATGATAAAATTAATTAGAAAAATGTGTAGGGTCTGATGTTGTGTTCAACGTCTATTAGGATGCAAGCGGAAAGGGGGGAGAGAAGGTTTGGATGATGTGCTCATTGAAAAAATAAAAAATGGTAATGACCATGCGTTTCGCGTTCTCGTAGAAAAATATCGAAACCATATATTTTATACAGTATACGGCGTTCTTCGCAATGAAAAAGATGCTGAAGATGCAGCGCAGGAAGTGTTCCTCAAAATCTATACTTCTCTCCCCCAATATAAGAAGCAAGGATTTAAGACGTGGATCACTCGAATTGCTGTTAATCATGCGATTGATATAAAAAGAAAGCAAGTGAGAAGGCAGGAAAACCAGCAAGTGGAGTATGATGAAACTGGCCATGCTCCACCTTCGGAAAGTGTAGAGCTATTAGTTATTAATAAAGAAAAAAGAGAACTTTTAAGAAAAAGGATTAAGGAGCTGCCAGAAAATTATCGTTCCGTCGTCGAAGACTTTTACATAAAAGAAAAGACTTATCAAGAAATAGCGGTAAAAGAAGAAGTGCAGCCCAAAACAGTCGAAGTAAGGCTTTATCGTGCAAGACAATGGATGAAAAAGCACTGGAAGGAGGATGATTTTTCATGAATCATATGACGTATGAAAATTGGCTCGAATATGCTCGGGATGAGCTAAATGAAGAAACACGAGAAATATATGAAAACCATCTTTACACCTGTGACCACTGTCTAGAGCTTTATTTAAAAGCGGTGGAAGAGACAGAATTCCAGATGCCGGAAATTGCTGAATCATCCAGCTTTACGGATTCGGTTATGCATCAAGTAACAGGGCTGAAGAAGCCAACGACCAAACCAAAAAGAAAGATTTCTCAAAAACAAACAATTTTTAACTATTTTGTGGCAGCAGCAGTAACATTAGTCTTAATGTCTACAGGAGTGTTTTCTCAGCTTATGAATATGGCGAGTTCATTTGAAAATAATGAGCAAAAACAAGCTGATTCATTCGTTCAATCGTTTTTAAATAAACAAGATTCCTTTACAAATAAATTCGAAGAGATACTTAAGGAGGAGGATCGTCATGAATAAAAACCCATTTATCGCGTTTTTGATCGCATTTTTTCCAGGCGGCGGTTTAATGTACCTTGGAAAAGTTTTGCGCGGGTTTTTCTATACATTTACTGTTTTTGGAATTCCAATACTGTCGTTTGGGTTGGCTGCAATGTCGAACGAAGGGATTTTTGCAGCATTCTCCATAGGCGGTATAATCATGTACATTATCAACTTTATAGATACAGTCGTTACCGCATCGAAACTATATCAACAGCCAATTAATAATGAGGATGTGGCTGTAGAACAAAGAGCCATTGATTCTGAACGATTTTTTACAATAGTACTATCTTTCGTCCCAGGCTTGGGCCACTTCCAGCTAGGATTAGTCTATCGCGGAATGACACTGTTAGCTTCCTTCCTTGGAGTGGCGATTATGGTGGTATTTGTAACTGCTATGACTGGGCGTGAACAGTTCCTTATTTTTCTAGCAACACTGCCAATCATTTGGATTTACGGATTTTTTGATGTGATAAGACTTCTGGATGCCAAACAAAAAGGAGAGACACTTGTTGATAAATCTGTATTAGAAGATATCGAAAATAGATCAAGTGATGGTAGAAAAAGCAAAGCGATTGCTACTTTGCTTTCCATTATACCTGGAGCGGGGCATCTGTACTTAGGACTGCAAAAACGCGGCATTCAGTTAATGGCAGCCTTCCTATTTTCTATCTATATCCTTGATGTGTTAAGGCTCGGGATTTTCTTATTCGTAGTTCCGATTATCTGGTTTTTCAGCTTCTTTGATGGCTTGCAAAAAGCATCAAGAGCAGAAACTGACGAAGTTGAAGAAGACGTACCAATCGTGTCGTTCTTTATTAATCATCAAAAATGGGTCGGGATTGGGTTGATTGCTCTTGGTGTGTACTATCTAGGAACAAACATTTTCATGCCGATTGCAGCTCCTTATGTTCAAAGACTTTTAGACGTCGATATCAATTTTTGGTTTTATCGCTATTTCCAAACAGGGGTGCTCTGTATTTTACTTATTGGTGGCGGAATCAAATTATTGTCTGGAAAGAAAGTAGCGATTGAAAAAGAAGAAGGTGATAACGAATGAGAACATGGAGAGTAGGTTCTTTTTCAATGGGAGGGGCACTCGTTTTCCTCGGCGTGTTCCTTCTTCTACAGCAAGTACTAGATTGGGATCCCGCAGTTGCCCTGTTATCATGGTGGCCATTGTTATTCATTATTTTAGGGATTGAAATCCTTATATATTTGGCGCTTTTTAATAAAGAAAATAGCCATGTAAAATATGATTTTATTAGTATCATCTTTATCGGTTTTATTGGAACGGTTGGACTTGGTGTAGCCTTGCTGCAGACTGTTGGACTTCTGGACGTGGCTAAGCAACACATTTCAGCTGAAGTAAAAACAGTTGATTTACCGAAATACGAAGAGGCAATTCTTGATGGAATCACACGAGTTCAAGTCGATACTGGTCCATACCCCGTTACAATTGAAAGTACAACAAGTAAAACGATGACGATGTTTGGAACGTATAGAGGAGATGTAGCTAAAAAAGGATTCCCATTAAAAGACGTTTCAGATTATGCGCTAGTTGAAAAACAAGGGGATACGATTTATATACGTTTGAAAGAAATACCGTACAACCGTTATAGCGGTTTTAGCGGTCAAATGGAACCCACTCTACTAATTCCAGAAAATATGAATCTTGAAGTCAATGGAAAAGGAAATTCATTGGCATTAAAACCTCGGAATATGCAATCCGATTGGGAAGTAGCAAATGGTGGTTACTTGGAAATAATGGTATCAAAGGATACAAACGTCACACTTGATGTTCAAAATTCCCGTAATTTGGATGTTGGAAATTGGGAAAACATCAAGAATGTGAAAAACGATTATGATAATGTAATCAAATCAGCAAGTAAAACAATTGGCTCAGGGAAGCATACCATTGTTATTAAGAATGCTGATGGCGTTGATATAAAATAAAGTTTTAGCAGGCTCTTTGAAGTCAGTGATGAATGTTGGGTGATAATTTGGAAACAACTTTCATCGTGACCAAATTGTAAAAAATGAAGGCAATCCGGACATGTTGAAAGGTTCAACGTGACCTTGAAAGATGAAAAGGTTGGTTATGAGGTCACGATGAAGCACTTATCGTGACCTTCAAATTGAATAAGTAATTCTTCAGGTAACGATAAATGTTTTAACAACCATGTAAAATTAGTATGTAGGTTTATGATAACAATCAATAGCGTAATGTGCTTATCAAACATGAGAAATGCAGCATCGCTGTCCTTTTAGATCGATCAAAGAGCCCATGAACTAAGGGATCCCGCATTCAAACAACCCATGACCCAAGGAAACCTGCGTTTCGTGTCCGTTTGGATCGTTCAAAGAGCCCGTGATCCAAGGGATTCCGGGTTTTCTGTCCGTTTGGATTGTTCAAAGAGCCCATGAACCAAGGAATTCCATGTTCCTGTCCGTTTGAATCGTTCAAAGAGCCCATGGACCAAAGAATCCCACGTTTTCTGTCCGTTTGGATCGTTCTAAGGGCAGATAACCAAAAAGCCCCGCGTTTCCTATCCATTTAAATACATCAAATGGACAGGAAAATTTAAATTCAGAGCCCAATCCAAAATTCTCAAGTTAAGCAAGAAAACTGTTCGAAAAAGTTCACAACCTGTCCATCATCCCGGCCCATTCTTGTCCTGTGTTCTGGATTTTATTGAAAAAAAGAGGTATGATATGTCCGGATACTTAATTGATCATAATCGATTTTTGATTTCTTGGTGATGGGGTGAAGTATGTGAAAAGAGCAAGAATTATATATAATCCGACTTCAGGCCGGGAAATTTTTAAGCGAAATCTAGCGGAAGTTTTACAAAAGCTAGAGAGCGCTGGCTATGAGGCATCATGTCATGCTACAACAGGTGAGGGAGATGCCATTCAAGCTGCTAAAATAGCTGTAGAGCGTAAATATGATATCGTGATTGCAGCGGGTGGTGATGGGACAATCAATGAAGTGGTCAATGGATTGGCTGAACAGGATTTCCGTCCAAAACTAGGGGTTATTCCTACGGGAACGACTAATGATTTTGCCCGCGCCTTAAATATACCGAGGGATATTGATTCAGCTGTTGATGTGATTATCAAAAATGATACCATTCCAGTTGATATCGGTCGTATGAATGATAGTTATTTTATTAATATCGCAGGAGGCGGAAGGCTAACGGAGTTGACGTATGAAGTCCCAAGCAAGCTGAAAACCGTATTAGGACAACTTGCGTACTATTTAAAAGGGATAGAGATGCTGCCTTCCATCCACGCTGCAGAAGTTAGCATCGAGTATGATGGGAAGCTTTTCGAAGGTGAAATCATGCTATTCCTAATTGGCTTGACCAATTCTGTAGGTGGTTTTGAGAAATTGGCTCCCGATTCTTCTGTCAACGATGGACTATTTACACTGATGATTTTGAAAAAAACAAACTTAGCGGAATTTATTCGAATTGCATCGTTAGCCCTTCGTGGAGAGCATATTAATGATCCGAACTTAATTTATACGAAAGCAAATCATATAAAAGTTAAATCAAAAGAAAAAATGCAGTTAAATATTGACGGTGAGTATGGCGGGTTATTGCCTGCGGAATTTTCTAATCTTTACCGCCATTTAGAAGTTTTCGTACCGATTGATAAAATTAGAGAACAAGATAAAGTATGAAGCAGCCTCATAATAAGAGAGGCTGTTTCTTATTTTTCGAAAATTATTTCCTTGTTCATCCAGCTCATAATTGCTATATTATCAATATTAGGGTATGTAAGCGGTTAAGCTCTAATTTAGAGATTAAATACATAATGAAGGAGAGAGAAACATGAGGATTACGGTTTGGAATGAAAATCGCCATGAAAAAAAGAATCAGGTCGTTGCTGATATTTATCCTGAAGGCATTCATGGAACTATCGCGAAGACACTTGCCGAAAATGGATTTGATGTTAAAACGGCGACGTTGGATGAGCCTGAACATGGTTTAACAGAAGATGTTCTAAATGAAACAGACGTACTATTTTGGTGGGGACATATGGCTCATCACGAAGTTTCTGATGAAATCGTGAATCGCGTACATAAACGTGTTTTAGAAGGAATGGGTCTAGTCGTATTGCACTCTGGACATTTCTCGAAAATATTCCAAAAATTAATGGGGACCACTTGTAACTTAAAATGGCGCGAAGCTGATGATAGAGAGAGACTTTGGGTCGTCGATCCTTCACATCCAATTGCAGAAGGAATTGGCGAGTACATTGAACTAGAAAAAGAAGAAATGTATGGAGAGCATTTTGATATTCCAGCTCCGGATCAACTTGTATTTGTAAGTTGGTTTGAGGGAGGAGAAGTCTTCAGATCTGGATGTACATACCAAAGAGGAAACGGTAAAATTTTCTACTTCAGACCTGGACACGAAACGTACCCAACTTATCACAATAAAGAAATTCAGAAAGTCCTTGTGAATGCAGCGAAATGGGTAAGCCCATCTAATCGTCCGTATCCTACTTATGGAAACGCGAAGCCGTTAGAGGAAATTTCAAAAAAATAAGAAACACTAAATTCCTTGTCTAATTTGTGACAAGGAATTTTTTAATGCTTAAGAAAAATTATAAATTTGAAAGGATGTGTATAGAGTTATAAAAATAGTTTTCTTCTAGCTCCAGCGCCTACTAACTAGCAAACTTCTTGTCCTTTTCATTACTATAAATCAACATCGATTCGTCCTATCGGACTTATCGTGTTTCCTTTTTATCTCAGTCAAAATCCCTGAAGTTTGTAAGTTGATAAACAATCGCTTGCGCTTTTGTACTTGAAAATAAAATTATTTATGTTATATTACTAATTGAGAATGAATATCATTGTCATGTGAAGTAAATGAGGAGGAGCATAAGTTTATTTTTTTTGAGATTAATTGATAATGGTTATCATTGATCATTTTTACATAAAAATTTTAGAGGTGAATGTGATGAGAAAAGTTTTCTCTATATTAGTAATTTCAGCATTAATGATTATAATATCTGCTTGCGGAACAGATGCAAAGAAAAACAACGATGCTAATAATGGTGCTGGGCCCGCTGAAGAATTAACGATAAAACACCAGCTAGATGAAACGAAAGTGAAAAAGAATCCAGAAAAAGTAGTTGTCTTTGATTTCGGATCACTTGATACGCTGGATAAGCTTGGAATTGAACCAATTGCACTGCCAAAAGCAAATATACCAAAATACTTAGCAAAATACGAGGATGAAAAGTATGAGAATGTAGGAAGCTTAAAAGAACCTGATTTTGAAAAAATCCATTCTCTTAAACCAGATTTAATTATCATCTCTGGTCGTCAAATGGAGCTATATGATGAGTTCAAAGCTATTGCTCCAACGATTTTCCTAGGTGTTGATACTGAAAAGTATATGGAATCATTCGAATCGAACGCAAGAACAATCGGCAAAATTTTTGATAAAGAAGATGAAGTGAACAAAGAACTTTCTGCCATTGAAGATAGCATAAAAGCATTAAATGAAAAAGCATCTAGCCTGGACGGAAAATCATTAGTCGTGTTGGCAAATGAAGGTAAGGTAAGTGCGTACGGTCCTAAATCTAGATTCGGAATTATTCACGATGTGTTTGGTTTTGCTCCAGTAGACGATACTATTGAAGTGTCAACGCATGGACAGAGCATTTCTTTTGAGTACATTGTAGAAAAAAATCCTGATTACTTATTCGTAGTAGACAGAGGCGCAGCCGTTGATGGTGAATCGTCAGGCAAACAAATTGTGGAGAATGACATGGTTGAAAAAACTAATGCCTTTAAAAATGACCACATTATTTATTTAGATCCGGATTACTGGTACTTATCTGGAGGCGGACTTGAATCTGTTTCCAGCATGGTAAAAGAAGTTGAAGGTGCAATAGAATAATCGTTGGGACTGCTCCGTTATATTGGAGCAGTCTTTTAATTTGTTATAATAGATGTAAAACCTGAAAGGGGTTTTCTCATTGTTATCACAATGGCTGAAGGACTCTAACTATACAGTTATTTTAACAGGAGCAGGGATGTCGACAGAGAGTGGTTTGCCGGATTTTCGTTCTGCTGGAAAAGGATTATGGATGAAAAAAGATCCAAGTCAGATTGCTAGCACTGAAGCATTGAATAAAAACGTCGAGGAATTTTTTCAATTTTACCGTCATCGTGTGCTTGGCTTAAATGAAGCGAAACCTCATCAAGGTCATGAGATATTAGCGAAATGGGAAAAGAAAGGTCTCATTAGAAGCATTATCACTCAAAATATTGATGGATTTCATTCAGAAGCTGGCAGTCAGAACGTATTAGAACTCCATGGAACGATGAAAAAAGTTCATTGTCAATCATGTGGAAAAGAATACGGAAATGAGAAATATGCGAATGAAGAATTCATTTGTGAATGCGGAGGAAAGCTGCGACCGTCCGTTGTATTATTCGGAGAGATGTTGCCTGAAGAGGCACTTTATCAAGCAGCGGAAGAAAGTGAAAAAGCGGAATTATTTATCGTCCTCGGTTCATCCTTGACCGTTACTCCAGCTAACCAGTTTCCAATCATAGCCAAACAAAACGGTGCAAAACTCGTGATTATAAATATGGAACCGACAGACTTTGATATATATGCTGATCTTGTAATCAATGATCGCAAAATTGGTGAAGTATTAAAAGAAATAAATAAAGATCTCTCCTGATTTTTACAGAAGAGATCTTTTTTATATCGCCATTAATTTATTTAGATTTTCAATCATATATTTTGGGCGTATATTTTTTTCAACTGTATGCCCTAGTCGATTATAAAAACAAAAATCAATTCCAGCGTTCATAGCACCATAATAATCGTCGTGGAGTGAGTCTCCTACAAATAAAGCATCTGTACGATTAATATCCAGCCGCTTTAAAGCTTCTTCGAAAATTTCTTTATCCGGTTTCCAGTAGCCGACTTCATCTGAAATGATCAATTCATCAAAATAATGATCAATTCCTCCTACAGATAATCTGCTTCTCTGCGCTTCACCAATCCCATTCGAAATAATCGCCATTCGAAACTTCCCGTGTAGATGGGATAACAGGTCCTGAGCATGTTCTTCGAAATCACATGCGTTACAAAAGGTTTCCCAGTAAAAATTGGCCAATATCTTAGATTCGGAGCTATCTAGATTAAGATTTTTCAATGTATCTTGAAAGGAGTACTCCAAAACTTGATAAATCGAATAGTTGGACTTTACACGATCATTCCAATAATTTGTATTGATCGTAGTATAGATATTCCAAAATTCGTCCCACGTAAATGATTTCCTATCAATTAATCCATGCTCCTCGACCGTTCTTTGCATGGATTTCAATTCACTCACAGAGTAGTTTAATAGAGTATTATCTAAATCAAAAATAATCGCTTTATAATCCATGAAAAACACCCTTTTAAGTAATTTAGTAAATAGGTTACCGCAAATCGCGAAAAAGGGCAAGAAGCCCTCCACATTACACGTGAGGGGCTTCGAAATTATTATTCCTTTAAATCTTCAATAGAGTCGATATCCATATACTCTGGAACCGTAAGACCAATTTTTACGTTTTCCATGCTAGTTCCAATGTCTTCATACTTACCTTCAAATTTTTCAGCATACGTTTGGTGAGTAACAGGGAGCCAACCAGCCAGTAACGCATCTGCACTTCCGTCAGCTACAGCCGTCCACATTGGACCTGCTTCTACTTGTGAAATTGCAACATCATATCCTAAATCCTCAAGAACGAGTTTCATGACATTCGTACTCGCAATCGTACTGTCCCATGCAACGTATACTAGCTTCAGCTTATCACCATTGACTTTATTAACGCCATTTGTCCATTCGGCAACTTTTTCTTTATTTTCATTAATCCAGTTTTGGGCTGCGACTTCAGGCTTTTCACCGTCTTGGATGTCAACCATAACAGCACCCATATCCGCATCTTCCCACTTAAACTGTTGAAGAACTTTATATGCTTCTGGATGATCATCTTTTAGTCCGAGACGGCCAATTGAATGGATTTCTTCAGCACCGCCGTATACCCCTTTAGGATCATCTAAATATTTCAAGTCATATTTTGAAAACATCCAATGAGGATTCCATCCTGTGATGATAATAGGTTCTTTTTTATCATACGCCTTTTTCAAAGAAGCAGTCATTGCAGCACCTGAGCCTGATACAAGCTCCCATTTATCAAGTTCATATTCCTTTATTGCTTCTTCTGTCGCTTGCATAATGCCGGCTCCTGGGTCAATTCCTGTAATTTTATATTTAACACTTTTACCGACTGACTCAGATCCCGAACCACTTGAATCGGCATTATCACTTCCGCATGCCGCTAGTCCAATTGCTAAAATTCCTGCTGCCCCTAATCCTGCTATCTTTTTTAACATATTCACGATTCATTTCCCCCTTGTTTTTGCTTTCCAGCATGTTGTGTAATTCTATCTAATATGATTGCGACAATAACAATGGCCAACCCCGCTTCAACACCGACACCGGTTTTCAGTTGGGTCACTGCACGGTACACTTCTTCACCAAGGCCTGGAGCACCAACCATTGAGGCAATCACCACCATTGATAATGCCAACATAATACTTTGGTTAATGCCTGCCATAATCGTTGGCATCGCAAGTGGAATTTGGACCTTCATTAATTTTTGTCCTGTCGTAGATCCGAAGGCTTCTGTCGCCTCGATTAAATCTTCAGGAACTTGACGGATGCCTAGTATCGTTAGTCTAATCGTAGGCGGCATTGAAAAAATAACCGAAGCGACAATTCCTGGCACTACGCCAATGTTGAAAAAGAAAATCGCAGGTAATAAATAAACAAATGCCGGCATTGTCTGCATAAAATCAAGAATAGGTGTTACAATTCGCCTTACCGATTCCTTTTGTGAAGCCCAAATACCAATTGGAATTCCAATGACTATCGATATGACGACTGATGTTACGACAAGAGCAAGCATTTGCAACATTGGATTCCAATAACCTAAATAATCGATGATTAAAAAACCAATTATAGAAAATATGGCTATTTTTTTATTCGAAACCCACCAGGCTACAAGTCCAAAAAGAACCGCGAGAATAATAGAAGGAATGAATCCTAGACCATTCACAATACCATCTACAATTCCTTCTAAAAAAGTAGTAATCCCATCAAAGACGCTTCCGAAATGGGCAATGAGCCAATCAAGAAACTGATCGATCCAAGAGGCAAGAGGGATTCTTGGTAAAAATTCACCCATTTAATTCACCTCCTGCAAGTTTATTGAATCATCTTGGTCATTAATAAAATCATTATCTCCTGCTAATGCACCAATCAGAGCTCCTCGAATAATAATCCCCTGTAGGCGATTTTCTTCATCTACTACTGCAACTGGAATGGAAGCAGTGGAAACAACATTGAAAAGATCGGTAAGCAACGTATCAGAAGCAATCGTAGTAATGTTTTCAATGAGGACATCTTGGAGAGATTGATTTTTCTCGGATGCAGTATTAGCATCTTGGGCCGTAACCGCCCCTAGAAGACGATTTTGTTTATCGACAATATAAATGGAGGAAATTCCATGATGTTTCATTAATCTTAAAGCGACTCGTGGTCCTCTATCTATCTGAACTGTTTCAGCACGCTTCATAATATGGCTTGCTGTTAAAACCTTTGAAAGATCTACATCTTCAACAAATCTTTCTACATAATGATTAGAAGGATTCATCAAAATTTCTTCAGGAGTTCCGATTTGGACAATTTCTCCGTCCTTCATTAAAGCAATTCTGTCTCCTATTCTCAGCGCTTCATCAAGATCGTGGGTAATAAAGATAATCGTTTTCCCCATTTCATCATGCAATTGCAGCAACTCGTTTTGCATATCTTTTCTAATAAGAGGATCTAGTGCGCTAAATGCTTCGTCCATTAGCAAAATATCTGGATCATTTGCAAGGGCTCTTGCAAGGCCGACCCTTTGCTGCATACCACCACTTAATTGGTTAGGATATTGATCTTCATAACCTTCTAAACCAACAATCTTCAATGCATCCTTGGCTATTTTTTTACGAACGTCTTTCGCAAAACCTTGGATTTCCAACCCGTATTCCGTATTTTCCAAAATCGTACGATGAGGAAAAAGAGCAAATTTCTGAAAAACCATCCCGATCTTTTTCCTGCGCACTTCGCGTAATTGTTCTTTATTTAATGAGACAATATCAGTCCCATCCAATAGAACTTGACCAAAAGTCGGCTCGATTAACCGATTTAGCATTCTGACAAGTGTAGACTTACCGCTTCCTGACAAACCCATAATGACGAAAATTTCACCTTCGTATACATCAAAGTTTGCCTTATTTACTCCGACGGTTGCGCCCGACATTTTAAGAATTTCACTTTTACTTTTTCCTTCTTCTAAAAACTGTGCCGCTCTTTTTATGCTTTTTCCGAAAATTTTCGTAACATTTTTCACTTCGATTTTTTTCGGTAACATAACTTCTTTCATGACTTCACTCCTTCGCTACCTATACAAGTTTATAGGAATAACAGCCGGTAGCTCAAACGCCATATGACTTGATATTCAATGTGTATAGTACGTACAGAATAAACTGTACAAAGTATTTCTTTGTTATACGCAATAATCCTCTCGAATGCTCCCTTTTCCTTCCTCAAATGATTCTTTACATTACGCTCGATAGATTATAATCTAATAATGAAGCTGATTATTCTTTAGGATGTGAACTATGTGGAAGGAAAAGAGCAACTAGATAAAGCACGTGAGCGAATAATAGAAACAATTGCACAAAATATTCACTTATATGGTGTTACCCCTTCTGCGGGCAGGTTATATGGAATGATGTATTTTCATAATCAACCGATCACACTTGACGAAATGAAAGAAGAACTAGGGATGAGCAAAACAAGCATGAGTATGTCAGTCAGGTCCTTATCCGATTTAAAAATGGTGGAAAGGGTTTGGAAAAAAGGGGTACGAAAAGACTTATACCAAGTAGAAGAAGATTGGTATCAAAGTTTTATTGATTTATTTTCGACAAAGTGGAAAAGCTCCATTTCGATGCATATCCATGCAATTCAAAAGTCTTTGTCAGAATTAAAACAACTCCTTTCAGATGATGATGCCAATGAGGAAGTAAAGGAACTGGCTAAAATTGATATAGAAAAATTAGACTATATTCTTCAATACTATAAATGGCTTGCTCGTTTAATCGAAACGTTTGAGAGTCAAGAAATATTTTCTTTAGTTCCAAAGGAAAATGAAGAAATGTAAAAACCTGTCCAAAATAAGACAGGTTTTTACATTTCTTTATGATGAAACGGACATTCGCCTTCAATCGGTTTTGCATCATCACCGATAAAAAATTGTTTCCATTCCCGATGTTCGGGGTCGCCATAATGACTGATATTTGGATGCTTCGGCAACCGATCCCATTTTTCTACTCGAGCTCTTACTTTTTCTCGGGACATCATTCCGCCTTTTGACGTTCCTTCCAGACCTTCAAATATTCTACGAGGTTGGAATCCTAGAATAAGGCTATTCCCTAAATCTCTCGTTTTTCTTTGTTTATAAGCAGGTGTATTTCCGAAGATAAAAAACGGCTCTCCCGAAAAGATAAAATTCCATAGATGGTGGTCAGGGTCTTTCGGTAAATCTTCTGGCCATGGTTTTTCATCTGCTTCATGCAAATACTGAAGGATTTTCCAAAAATATTGACGATAGTATTCTAAAGATTGTTCTTCCTGTTCAGGTTCTACAAATAGAAAAAAGCCGTGGCGAATCAATGGTTTAGAAGAATCAAATAAAGAAATGAATGCTTCTAATGTTTGAGGAAGGATGGACCAATCATCATGAGAAATATATGAATAACGAAGTTCTCCTTTTTTTTCTCCCGCCATCCCGAATGTGCAAGGAAATGTTTTATTCGTTACGATTTTATGAAAGGTCTTGTATTCCCTTATTACCCATTCAGGAACGATATTTGGGTTTGTCATCTCTTCCTTTGTCAATAGGAGTTTTTCCATTTACATCACCTCATACTGCCATATTTACCCGACACAATTTTGTTAAAACAATAGGTTATTCGAAAATTTTAATAGATAAAAATAATTTTCATATCTTTTCCCATCAAGCATATATAAAGATATAATATCTTTATATGATTCTCATTTTTTTGAGGATTCACAATAATAGAAGGGAAGTGTAAGTTTTGATTAATGTTGCCTTATTAAGCAGATGGCATGTTCATGCAGATGATTACGCTAGAGATGCCAAAAATAATGGAAATCTTTCGATTCAATTGGTTTGGGATGAGGATGCCGAACGCGGGAAAAAGTGGGCAGATGAGCTAGGAGTTCCATTTGAAGGTGATTTAGAAAAAGTATTATCCAACCCTGATATTGATGCCGTCATAGTTAGCACTCCAACAAGTTTACATAAAGAAGTAATGATTGCCGCTGCTAATCATCAGAAACATATTTTTTCTGAAAAAGTATTAGCTTTTTCAGTTGAAGATTCTGAAGAAATCTATCAAGCAGTAGAAGCAAATGGCGTTCATTTCATGCTTTCATTGCCTAGATTAACAGAAAGCTATTATTTATATGCTCAAGAGGCGTTGGATTCGGGAAAATTAGGCAAATTGACCACGATTCGCTGCCGATTCGCACATAATGGAGCCGTTCCAAACGAAGGAGCAACGAGCGGCTGGCTGCCAGAACGCTTTTTCAATAAAGAAGAAGCTGGCGGAGGTGCTTTGATCGACCTTGGAGCTCACCCAATTTATTTAACGAATCGCCTAGCTGGAAACGCTGTCGCTGTTCAAGCGAGACTACAGCAAACAAACGGCCTAGGTGTAGATGACAATGCGGTAGTTCTAGTAGAATACGAATCTGGAGCATTAGGGATTATCGAAACAAGCTTCGTATCAAACGGTAGCCCATTTCAGCTTGAGCTTTATGGTACAGAGGGAACAGTATTAATTGAAGATGGAAGTATAAAAGTTAACGGCAAGCACTTCGATGGCTGGCAAACACCAGAAGCACCTGCAGCCATACCAATGCCAATGGTACAGTGGACAGAAGTAATCTTGAATGGAACCACTCCTTCTATTACGAAGGATGATGCTATTCGTTTAACGGCTGTGAATGAGGCAGCGGCCCGTTCACAAGAAGAAGGAAAAAGAATAGAGTTATAATTAAGTTTGGTAGGTCCATCTATATATGTAGATGGACCTATTTATTTTGAAGAATTTTTGACATTGTTGAGACTGTGATGGTTATCACAATCTAAGTAGATAAGGAATTTTGAGGATGATATCTTGATAATTTCATCCTTTTATATTATGAATAATTAGGATAAAATTGGAAAAGGTGAATGCCTTAAAAACCTTTAAATGTCGACTCGGTTAATCGTTAAATAACATAATTAATATAATGAAACAAATAAACTTTGAGGTGAAAAATGAAAGAATATAAGATTACAAAGATAGTAGGGGTTGTGGCAGGTATATTAATAATGTTTGTAGCAATAGGCTTTGGAATAATGTACTTAATAGGAACAGGTCTATCAAAAGCACTGAATTCAGGATATGATCAATCCTCTTCTGACAATTCAGGATTAACGATTATTATCGTCCTTCTTCTTTTTGGACTAATAATGGGAATTATGCCTTTTCTCCTTAAAAATAAAGCTTGGAGAATGATTTATATTAGTTTATGTTTAATTGTTGGAATTGGATTTACGATTACGTTTATTATGTCTATCGGAGCTCTTGGATCAATAAATGAAATTTTCATTTTATGTTTGGGAGTTGTTTTTTTCTTGCAAAGCTATTTTGCGATAAAGAAGAAATAAAATATCCTCTCTTTTATGTGAATAAAGCAAATTATGTTACAATCAAAAAAGTAAATTTGCATCGAAAAGGAAGACAATAATGGCTAAAATTCAAGCACCAGTTAATAAAAATGATTATATAGATGTTATATTTGAAGATCTGACACATGACGGAAACGGAGTAGCAAAAGTAGATGGATATCCTCTTTTCATTCCGAATGGTTTACCAGGTGAAAAAGCGAAAATTAAAGTCGTGAAATTAAATAAAGGCTACGGGTTTGGTCGTTTAATCGAATTGTACGAAGAAAGTAAGTTTCGAGTTGAGCCGGAATGTCCGATTTATAAAGAGTGCGGCGGCTGCCAGCTTCAGCATCTGAGCTATGTAGGACAAATGAAGGCAAAAGAAAAGCAAGTTCGCGATGTAATGGAACGAATCGGAAAACTCGAAAACGTAACCATCCATCCAGTGTTAGGAATGGATGAACCGTGGCGTTATCGAAATAAATCCCAAGTTCCAATTGGAGAACATGAAGGTGGGCTAATTGGCGGATTTTATCAAAGAAGATCCCACGACATCATTGATATGGAAAAGTGTCTCATCCAAATGGAACAAAATGACGTTATCCTACAAAAGGTTAAGGAAATTTGCAGTAAGTACGGTGTAAAAGCTTATAATGAACAAACTCATAAAGGAACGCTACGGCATGTAATGGCGCGTACTGGTAAAACGACAGGTGAGATGATGATTGTACTGATTACCCGTACGACAGATTTACCAAACAGTAAACAAATTATAGAGGAAATCATTAAAGCAATACCAGGTGTTAAGTCCATCGTCCAAAACGTGAATTCAAAACGTACGAATGTAATTTTTGGTGATCAAACAAAGGTTCTGTGGGGCGAAGAAGTGATCTACGATTACATAGGGGACATCAAATTTGCTATTTCAGCGCGTTCTTTTTATCAAGTAAATCCAGACCAAACGAAAGTCCTTTATGATAAAGCATTGGAATATGCGGGTTTAAAAGGAGAAGAAACTGTTATTGACGCATATTGTGGAATCGGCACAATATCATTATTTTTAGCTCAAAAAGCGAAAAAAGTATACGGAGTAGAAATTGTTCCTGAAGCAATTGAAGATGCAAAAAGAAATGCAGAACTAAATGACATCACAAATGTCGAATTTGCAGTAGGGGAAGCTGAAACTGTTATCCCAAATTGGTACAAACAAGGTATTGAAGCTGACATTCTCGTAGTCGATCCACCGCGTAAAGGCTGTGACCAAGCATTGCTTGATACGATCATTAATATGAAACCGAAAAAAGTTGTTTATGTTTCGTGTAATCCTGCAACTTTGGCAAGGGATTTGCGCATTTTGGAAGATGGGGGATATAAGACGGTTGAAGTGCAGCCGGTGGATATGTTTCCGCAGACAATGCACGTCGAGTGCGTGGCGTCGATAGAGTTGAAATAGCTTGGTATCAGTAAGTTTAGTGTATTTTAGTTGAATAATGATGTGTGTTTTATGTTCCCTCGGACTAATGGTTCGGGGGATTTTTTGACCCCCGGGGTCTTGCTTTTCCGCGGAATAAATGGATGTAACATATGAAACAATCCCTTTTAACAGGGATACTATATCCGGTATTAGCACGGAAAAATGAGAGCGATTCAGTTGTTATTTTCGAAAAAGAGAATCAAGAAGATAGTTTTTTGTCTTCAGTAAACTAGTTAGGTTACGATAAAGGAAAAGCCAATAAAATAAACGGGTCAAAGTCAACTTTACATTCGTCTAATCTTTTGAAGGGGGGATAGTGGTGTTACTTCAAATAAATAATGATATAGAAATAACTAATGATGCCTTATTGCACCAGTTAATGTTGAAGTATGGATCGGAGTTAAAACGGATTACCTATTTGTATGTAAACGATCGAATGGAATGTGAAGATATTATTCAGGAGGTTTTTATAACTTGTTATCAAAACATGGGCAATTTTCGGCATGAAGCAAGTTATAAAACTTGGCTTATTCGCATTACCATCAACAAATGTAAAGATCATCGTAGGCGATGGAGCATTAGGAATCTAATTTATAAACCAAAAATTAATTCATTGAATACAAGTCAATCATCTGAAAATATATATATTCAGCTACAACATACCAATGAAATAATAGAACAAATCGCTAGTCTTTCAGGCAAATACAAAGAAGTTCTCATTCTATATTACTATCAGGAAATGAACATGAGGGAAATTAGCGAAGTTCTAAATATTAGTATTAATACGGTTAAATCAAGACTTTTACGTGGAAAAGAGGCTCTTCAATGTAAACTTGAAAGGAGGAAAAAACTTGAATAACTTTGATAAGAAGATATCAGATAACGTGAAGAGTTATTTAAATGAAAATATTCATTTTTCGAGTGAAGAAAGCGATAAGATTCACCTAAAAATTCAACAAGGTATTCATAAATCAAGAAAGTTTAATCCGTTCTATTCTACAGCCTTGGCTTCTGCTGCTATTATTTTTCTTGTTTTGGGGGTATCTTTTCTAAAAGGTACTATGGTGGGTACGGAAAACAATCATGCTGTACTGGGTCCTGGTAATGAAAATTTCATCTTACCTGAGGGTAAAGTATTAGCGGTAGACATGTCTGACGTTGAACAAATGAATATTGGTGCCGAAATACCCCGGCTTTTATATGCCGATCACAACATTGCGGTAATGCAGGGGACATTTGGAGTAGTCGTATATAGTATGGAGGACTCTATGGTTACTAATAGAATTTCATATGAGCAAGTTAAGTCATATGGCATCTCCATGATGTTGGCATCTGTTTCTCAAGATGGTACAACAATCTATGTTGGAAATGAGGATATGTCTAATGAATTTATATATACTCATCAATACAATATTAGTTCTAGAAGCATCAAAAAAACTACCCAACAGCCCACTGGTATGTTTAGCCCCAAGAATATTGAACCACCTGGTTATAATGAGCAATACGATAAATATTTCGATTTACACTATCTAACGGGTAACACAATTGTAGAATTGGATAAATCGTTTATTTATCTACGATCCTCAGACTGGAATATGAAAAACTTACAAATCGTTATTTGTCAGTATGAAGATGGTGAAAGTAAAGTTTTTGATGTGTTCAAATGAAAATTATTTCCGCCGTCATAAATTAAGTGGGATAAAAAATGTGGATATAATCAGCTAAATTAACATGATTATTACCAGTGGATCGGTAATCAACATACCCCCTGGCAAATTACTTTTATAGGGGTGAATACATTCACGCAGAATTAGAATATTCGTTTAAATGTATCAACCTTTGATTATAACGCATGTGGAGTGTGTATCGAAGTTAGAACTGAAGAGATATTAGCAAAAAATACGCAAAGAGTTCTGTGGACAGGTTTTTTGACTGTAAAGCAAAAGGCACAACTAGAAAATATCACTAGTTGTACCTTTTTGCACGGAAAAATTTCCGATTATTCTATAAAAAAAGTCGTCCCTGTTCTCCCACTTTATTAATGAATGTCTTGAATGACTTTTTCTAAGAATTCACCCATTCGCTTAACGGTCCGCTCTGAAAAATCAAAACTGACTCCAGTTTCATTATAAATAGCTGCGATGGATTGATTGTAGTCCGCACTAGCTCCTTTTTTAAAGGATTCGACAGCTTGCTCTGGATTTTTCTGATAATTCTCAAGTAATTGTAGAGCACCAAGCATCGAGATGGAGTATTCAATATTATAGAAAGGAACTTCGAAATAATGAAGGGTACCTGCCCAACTCATCCCAATTTCCTCCTCAAACCCAGAAGTATCGACAGGGTTTAAGCCATAACGTTTTGAGATTTCAAAGTATTTTTCATCACGCTCTTTGGCAGTGTGTTTAGGATTTGTATACATCCAATGTTGGAAAAGATCCCCTGACAACGGTCCGAATAACATGGTAAATGCCCGTCTCAACTCTTCGCGTTGTGCGCTCTTAAAATCTTCTTCTTCTGGATAAAAACGATCCAGCTTATCCAATAAGAGCAATTCCATCCCATGTGAATACAGTTCCGCAATTTCCATTCTGTGCTGGTAGTCTTCAAGAGGACCGTGTTCTGAAAACTCGAGGTAACCATTCACTGCATGGCCCATTTCATGAATTAATGCGATAAGAGAGAAAAAGGATGGACTAAAATTCGCAAAGACAAAGGTATCTCCTGAAACAGGTAAGGGGGTACAGAAACCACCTGGGCTTTTTCCTTTCCGATCCCCAAGATCTAGTAACCCATGCTCTCTCATATAATCGAAACGGTCTGCAAAGTATGGGTCGGTCTTCCCTAATATCTCAGAAACGCCATCCATAAGAGTAGACACCTCGGAGTATGGTGGATTTTTCATCAATTTAGCTGTGTTATCCCAAGGACGATATGTATCGACACCAAGCTTGGACTTAAAAACATCTGCGAGCCTGTTCCAAGCTGGAATAATGTGTTTTTCTACATTTTCATGAAAGTCATAACAATCTTGGACACTATACTCACGATTTTTGGCCACAAACATATAATCACGATAATTTTCAAAGCCTGCATTTACAGCGATTTGATGACGTAGTTGAACGAGTTCGTCCATGATATCATCCATATCGGGCTTAATTTGACGATGGGCTGACATCATCGCGTGATAAGCTTTTTCTCGCACGGCTCTATCTAGATGATCTAGTTGGGATTGGATAAATGGAAAAGGCTTTTCTTCCCCCTCCCATTCAACTGTTAGCCCTCCCATAATTTCACTATACTTCGTACAGAGCTCTTGTTCTTTTACCATTAATGGAATGTTTTCTTCTCTAAACAGTTTAATTTCGGACTCGCGAACTCGTCGCATTAAGCCGTAGCGTTTTTCATCTAATTGATTTAAATAAGGAGATTCACAGCATTTCTCATTCAGTTTAGCTTTATATTTCATTAAAAGTGGTTGGATGACTTGCTGATCGTGAAGATAAGTTGACTTGATGTCCGCATCCTCTGTGTTTCGGTAGAAGTCGACTTGGTGACCTGTCATCGCCTCCGTGATTTTAATCATTAAATCCTTTTCATCTTTTAACCAATTTTCTAGGTCAGAAACGGATTCGATGTGAACCTCAAGTAAGCTTTGAAATTGAGCTTCGACCACTTCTACATCTTGTAAATCAATTAATTCTTTATAATAATTATGACCTATATCTTGTGTCATGGATAACTCTCCTTCCCCCTTAAATTATTTCAATTATCCCAATAATTATCATATAGTTTTCTAGTTATCAAATCTAGCTTTTTTAAAAATTTCAACAATTAATTCTTTAATGGAAGATGATAGAATCTGCTTTTTTAAGAAATCTAAAGTAAAGTTTTATTAAATAATTTTGGATGGTTTATAAAAAGGGGTACCCAAGTGAAAATTTTTTCATTGGGTACCCCTTTAGCTATATTTAAAACACTTTTGTAGTCCAATCCTCACAATTCCAAACATCGGTCGCAATTTCGCGATAGAAATCAGGTTCGTGGGATACCATCAAAATACTTCCGCGATAGGCCTTTAAAGCACGCTTCAATTCTTCTTTTGCGTCCACATCCAAGTGATTGGTAGGTTCGTCTAGAATTAATAAATTCGTTTCAGTGTTTAATATTTTACACAATCGAACTTTGGCTTTTTCTCCACCAGAAAGGACTTCGATTTTACTTTCAATATGTTTCGTCGTTAATCCACATTTTGCAAGAGCAGCACGGACTTCAGCCTGATTCATACTTGGGAACTCGCTCCAAATCTCTTCAATACAAGTATTGTAGTTTGACTGTTTAACTTCCTGCTCGAAGTAACCGATGTATTGATACTCACCACGTTCCACTTTACCCGAAATTGGATTAATCAACCCAAGAATACTTTTTAAAAGAGTAGACTTACCAATACCGTTTGCACCTACAAATGCAATTTTCTGTCCTCGTTCCATTTTCAAATTCAGAGGGCGAGAAAGTGGTTCATTGTAACCAATAACAAGATTTTCAGTCGTGAAAATCCAGCGACTAGCTGCACGAGCTTCCTTGAAATTAAACTCTGGTTTTGGCTTCTCTTTCCCTAATTCAATAACTTCCATTTTGTCGAGCTTCTTCTGACGAGACATCGCCATATTACGAGTCGCAACACTTGCCTTGTTACGAGCAACGAAATCTTTCAAATCAGCTATTTCTTGTTGTTGACGCTTGTAAGCGGACTCTAGCTGTTGTTTCTTCATTTCATATATTTTTAAGAAGTTATCATAATCACCAACATAGCGATTCAATTCTTGGTTCTCCATGTGATAGATCAAGTTAACAACATTGTTCAAAAATGGAATATCATGTGAAATCAAGATAAATGCATTCTCATATTCTTGTAAATAGCGCTTCAACCATTCGATATGCTGTTCATCCAAATAGTTCGTTGGCTCGTCTAGTAATAGGATTTCAGGCTTTTCTAGCAAAAGCTTAGCTAGCAAAACTTTTGTACGTTGCCCACCGCTAAGAGTATCTACATCTCGATCGAGTCCAACATCGTCTAATCCTAGACCACGAGCAACTTCCTCAACTTTTGAATTAATTCGATAGAAATCATTACTATCTAAAGTTTCTTGGAGCTCTCCAACTTCTGCAAGTAATGCATCGATATCAGCACCTTCATCACCCATTTTTGCATAAAGTTCATTAATCTCTGACTCAGCATCAAAAAGATATTGAAAAGCAGCACTCAAAGCGTCACGCATCGTAGTACCTTTTTGAAGTACAGCATGCTGATCTAAATAACCAACGCGGACTTTTCGTGACCACTCAACTTTCCCCTCGTCGGGTTGCAACTTCCCAGTAACAATATTCATGAAAGTAGATTTACCCTCACCATTTGCTCCAACTAATCCAACGTGCTCTCCTTTTAAAAGTCGAAAAGACACATTATTAAAAATCGCACGATCACCGAAACCGTGACTTAAATTTTGTACGTTTAATACACTCATTTTTTTAACCCCTTATCTGATGTCACATGTGAATCTTACTAGATTTTGACTGCTTTTTCTATCTTAAAATTATTTTTGTGAAAATTTAAGTCTGCCCCAAAATAATAAAATAAGATTATTGAATTACATATACTTGGGCGTATAACATTGGGTATGAGTCCATTATACAACCGATCCTGGAGGTAAGATATGAGTTATTCCCTAGTGGGAATAAATGTAGAAAAAATGAAAGAATTGGTTAAGTTCTAAACTAAAATTTTTTAAAAATAAGTGTAAACTCATCAACACCTCAGGAGTTGCCACATACACTCTACACATGTGGAGTGCTGTGTGTCGCTCGTAAGGAAGTAATATTAGAGCGGCATTTACCATTGATATTAAGACTGATAGAGCCAAAGCGGAGTCAGCGCTTTGGCTCTCCTTATGGGGAGATACTGTTGAGGCATAGTGAAAGATATTCAGGAAATGGAAGGGGATTGAGAAAATATGTCGAACTACTTTGAGGATAATGATGAAACTGTAACGATCTGGCACAAGGTTGAAGACCACTGATGAAGGATTGAGAGGTACGAGTATGAGCAGATTAATTGATAACAGCATAAAAATCGAGTATGGCGACGCTCTCAAATTCTTTACTAGAACTCAGCTAGGTAAATACGAGTATTTCCCAAGCACTTACCAGACTCTTACCTTCGACTAAAAACCAAGAATGGCGAATAGCAGTTCTTTCTTGATATTTACCATGACAATCAGCCATTTTTTACTGCCCTGCGCCGCGTGAAGCAGTATATTGATTATTCGGAAGAAGCCGACTGGTCTGTAAATAATTTAGACTTTCCTACCATATTTGCAGTCTGCAACTCGGCGAGCCTAAAAAAACGATAGAGAACGAGCTCCAGATAATGTATAATCACAACAAAGCTCTCCGGAAAAGTTATAGAGGGTATAGGAAAGGATTGATCTCTATGGGAAAAGTAATGGCTGGAATGACCATGTCTTTGGACGGCTTTATTAATGACCGTAACGGAAGCGCAAGAAAACTGAGTCCAGATTTTGAAGAACTCCTTGAGGCTCCTTCTTTCAAGGAAATGACTAAAAACACCGGTGCTGTTATTATGGGCAGAGGTGTGTATGAGATGGCAGACCCATTTTTGTGGGCTAACGATGATTATGAATTCCAAGTTCCCATTTTTGTCTTGACACATACACCTCCAGAAAAGTATCCAAAGGGAAATGACAAACTTAGCTTTACCTTTGTAACTAATGGCGTTGAGAGTGCCATTTCTCAGGCTAAGAAAGCAGCTGGTGATAAGATTGTTCAGGTAATAGGTGGCGCAAGCACCATTCAACAGTGCCTTAATTCAGGGCTATGCGATGAATTACAGATAGATATTATGCCTGTTCTCCTTGGAAATGGACTAAGCCTATTTCAAAATATAGACACAGATAAGCTAAAGCTTGAAAGAACTAATTTAGAAGAAACTACCCCTATTAGAACAAGTATTATATTTAGGGTTACGAAGACGAGCCCTGGGGAATAGTTGAGCGCCCGGGAGTGCTCAAGAAAGCAGCCTAATCTTCGGTTTACCAGTTTTTGTCGCGTCTGAGCCCTGGCCTGTTTCTTTAGTATATTAGACAAAGACTAGTCTGAAACATACTAAAACACTATAATTTATGTGTTGCTTAGATAGTTTTAAAACAAGTCCCATTAAACATTTCCGATTCTGACCCTGATTTCGTGAAAATAAACATTTTCGATTTCGGGTTTTTTTTATGTGAACTCTTGTCTTTTTCGGTATTTTCTAAGCTCCCCATCCTCTCATTCTAGGAAAACTTAATTTTAAATCCTGAAATTTTTAGCCGATTCTATTAGGCTTTTTGGATAGAATGATAAGATACACTGAATAGGCGGATTGAAACAAAGTAAATGTGCTATCCTGTTCACACTTTTTCCACTTTTTTCTTTACTCTTCTCTGTTCCAAAATTGTTACACTTCCCTTCTTTTCTTCGGACTCTTTTCTTTGTTATGGGAAAGAACTTAGTTACAATGGCACAATATTCGATACAAACCAAAAGGAAAATTACTAGGGGACTAGTACTTTCGATGCAATTTAGTGAACTAAGGAGGACTTAGAGTCCTTTTACAGAATAGTATTAATATTTAGGTAAAGATGGATAAAATAAAAATAATGAGTGAGATAATTAATGATGATAATCAATTTGATGAATGAGGAAGACTCGAACGTGAATTAATAGAATTCCAAATAATTTTCATTATATAAAAAATATATGCTTCAAACAGAGTACGTCCTTGATAAATGGGGCTGAATCAGGGAAATATTCAATGAAACTTGCAAAAATGGATATAAGCTAGTATAGAGGACTACCTCCTAAATTAGTTGAAATTGAATTGAGCAAAAGAACCTAATTTAGAGAGACAGTTTGAAGGGGTCATGCAGCGGATGCTAGAAAACTTAAAATGACTAAAGAGTTCAACGCAATCAAGCATCCATGGAAAGATTTTTGAAAAAATATGTTTCATAACTACTTCTTTGAGACCATATCACGTGATAACAGTTGTACGATTTTTTTGTCAGTTCAAAGGAACCCTGGCGAAATGTAAAAGTACATCACGAGGTTAACCAAGTCCTTGTTACAGTGCGGTAGGGTGAATTTCTAGTGGAATTTGACGGATTAGTGCCGATTCGCATGTAAAGAAGGAAGGTGATCTTTTAGATGCAGCGTATATCTTTTCGCTTCGAGCTACTCTCATAACATCGCCAATTGCAGGTAGGTGTCCCTTTCGGGGGTGCCCTCAGTAATTACAGTCGATGGGAAGGACTATGGCAATTTTTAATGATACCCGCCTTGCAGGTCTTTATCTTCCGGAAAGGAAACGAGATGCGGTTTCATGTCTTATCCAAAAAAATATATGGTAAAGGGGAGTAAATATATGTCAAGGAAAAGAAGGTATAGTTTTTATATCGCGTTGGTACTTTTATTTAGCCTAATCGCAACGCTTGGTATGCTGCCTTCCGCGCAGGCAGCTCCAGACGAGGACACTGTATTCTGCGAGGTCAGGCCAATCGTAACACCTGTGGCGGGTCATTTTCCAACAAGTCTGTACAAATACCCATACAAGTCCAATTCCACAACGAATAATGGTTTCGACCAGACGCTCACTTGGAGCCCGGAGATAGAAAAAACCTTTTTGACCAATACCGAATACACGGTGACACTCAGACTGTCTCCGAACAACCGGTGGTCGAATGTTTTCCCAGGGAAGAGTAACAGCTTTAGCATCAATAACGTTGAAATCAAACAAATTGCTGGGCTTCCCACCGAGGGAGTAAAGTCAAGTAGCTATGAATACGACAACGCCGACATGCTAATCCACATCACGTTTGAAGCGACAGGTTCTGAGGAAGTGGCCCCAGACTACCTGTTCTACGACGATTTTACGGGCGAGCGCAATGCCAATGGTCTCACCACCAACTGGGTGAAGGGCCCGGATCAGAAACGTCAAGCAATGTCCTGGTGGAAAGACGACATGTCGTGGATTGACGAGGAAAACGGACAACTTGTGCTCGCCTTCAAGAGGGATACATCCCTCGCGTCAGATCGCGACTCGGAATATGTAAAAGAGAACTTTATTAGGTCGGGCGCCGTGCGCACCCGCTCCAAAGACTACTCTGAGATTCCCTTTGAAAATGCTTACGGTTATTACGAGGCCAGCATCAAATTCCCGAAAGTCAACGCCATGTGGGGCGCGTTCTGGTTGATGGGCCCGACGAATAACGCAAACCCTGACGGCAGCATATACGGAACCGAAATAGACATCGTGGAGACCTCCTCCAGCGTTTTTGATAATGGTTTCAACTCTGCCTTACACTCTGGCGGATACGGTAGTCAGCACAAGGAAGTCTTTATGGGCAATGACGAAACCTCAACAGGCATCAACATTTACGACGGCGAATTCCATACCTTCGGGCTGGAGTGGTCGCCCACAGATTACATACTCTATGTGGACGACATTGAGGTCGCCAGCCACCGAAATCTGGACTCTCACTATTTTGATGAGGAAAATCCGGATAATAATTGGGATGGCCTGACTAAGCAGAACGAAGGCATAAACCAGAACCCGAATTATATCAAGTTGTCAGTCGAGGCCAGTGACTGGTCCGGCATGGGCATATATTATGACGGCCCTGAAGGACCTTTAGGTTTGACTGCTGACTACGGCGAGATGTACGTCGATTATGTGTACGTGTTGAACGGACCGAAGCCAACTTTCAAGATAGACAAAAGCGTATTGCAGTCGGCGTTCGACGAGTACGAGGATCTGAAACAAGAAGACTATACGGACGAGAGCTGGAATTCGTTTAAGAGCGCTCTAGATAAGGCGAAGGTCGTTTTAGAAGATCCTGGTGCCACACAGGATGAAGTCGATACGGCGGAACTTGATCTTAGAGACGCTGTAAGACACCTAGTAAAGAGGATAGTCGTGACGGGCGTTTCCCCTGGCAACGGTCAAACCGATATTAACTTTGGGATAAGGTCGGCAAACGGAAAGGGCTATTCGGTGTATATTTCTAAAACGGGTACGGATGGTTCATTTAAGTTGGCAGAGGTTAATTTCAACAGTAAGGGCGCGCATGTCAAGGGCCTAACCAACGGGGAAACATATTACGCATATATTGTTTACTCGGGCAACGGCATTGTTGAAAAAAGTAATAACATAATGCTAAAACCAAGCAAGTAGAGCCCAACTCAAACATATTGGCGCGCTTGGTTATAAAGATTTCAGCTTAGCGAAACAAACGGAACTTTGAAGAATAAATTTCACACAAGTACATGAACTCTGACATTTTAGCTTGAATCACAAAGGAGACAAGCTAAAATGTTCTCGAACTGAAATGTTAAATTCTACAAGAAAGCCGCTTGAAATAGAGATGAACCAGTTTTTTTAACAGAGTTTCTATTAACTATATTTTTATTTGGGGAGGTATGTTATGAAAAAAGTATTCGGAAGGCTTGCGATCCTGTTAATCGTTTGCCTGGTGTTGGCAAGCACGTTGGATGTCACAGGGGCGGAGTTCAGCTCGGTTAAGGCTCAGGGAAACGACATAGTATGGAATGGTGCGGATGATAGAGAAGTAGCATCAGTTGTTGATGCCGTTCAAAACGATACACGCAAAAATACCTCTGGCCCTAAAATAACATCCAATGCCCACAATGCGGAATTTCCCGGTATCTACTTTATCTGGGATTCCAAACAATCGGACAATGGCCACTTAAAGGTTCATGCTTCGGTATTCGATAAGTTTGATAGTTTCATACTGACCACGAAGACATCCAATTCATACTGGGATTTCGAAATCGCAATCCAGCCTGGCCAGGAAATGACCGAAGATGATTGCTTTGTGTTCTTTATCCCAAAGGTGAAGGAAGGCAAAAACATCAACATGGTATTTATTAGTGAGTTCAAACAAAAATCGCTTGTGTTACAGGAGCTTAACTATACGGAGAATCCTGTTGATATTCCGAATCCGGACAGGGGCTTTTACAGACCCCAAGAATATGTAATTCCGGTCAACGGTGGAACTCCAAGTTTTCCTAGCTTAAAGGCCACTATTACAGGTACTACGGTCAATGTCGATGCTCGCATCGTTTATATGGAATTTGACCTGAGAAACTTTTCGTCGAATGCACCCCTTAATAGAAGACCCATAGGACCCTGGAGTAAAGCTGGTGCTCTCCCGCCAGATTATGGAACAACTCAACCTTTGACACCTGCTGCGCTTGATTATGTAAGGGCAGCGCTTCAAAAAGTAAGAGATAGCGAAGCTGTTGCCATTGTGAAATTTAATTATGACGGACAGGGCTATACTTATATTGATAGTGGAATTTATGACCAGGTTATTCATGATTGCGAACCAGGGGCGCCACAAGGTCGGGTTTGGTATGAAACAGGAATTCGTGAGGAATCTGATTTGGTTGATATCCCTGGTCATGAGGACAAAAACTGGGTCCAATATCATCTTTGGCAGCTTGGAAATGTATTCAGCGAATTCGAAGATTGCATAATGGCTGTTAAAGGGGGTATCTTTGGTCCATGGGGCGAAATGCACTCTTCATCATATGCTAGCACTCGTGAGGGTTACCACTGGCTTCTGAATGCGTTGCTGAACTATGTTCCCGATTCGCGTTCAATTTTAGTACATGCTGGCGGTGTGATGGCTTGGCATAACGTTGAGTATGGTACCGATTATAGCTTTACTAATTTAATGCCGGCCCCGGCACGCGGAACACCGGCGCAACGTTTCGGTATGTTCAACGATAGTTATGCGCATGGTGGGGAAGATGGCGAGTATGATGACTGGGGCTCGCTTTCCGAAGGATATTCATTAATTGGAACTGGAGATTATGACGATTATGATCGTAACGCTGTTTTAACCTGGATAAGAAATCAAAATAACTTCTATGGCGGTGAAACAAATGAGCTCGATGAAGATGATGAAGGTTATGAAGATAATATCTATCCAAGACTTCCGAGCGCTCTTTATGAAGCTGCTTACACCCAAACAACTCATTTGAATACGAGTTGGTCCAAAGATACTTATAAACTTTGGGATAATTTTGTTTATAATGAAGCAAATGTTACCTCACCATTTACGTCTCCACACGATGGAGTGACTCGAACGGCAATCTTTGACCCAGTGTATGACGGCAGAAAAGGAATGGAATATATGCGTGACAGATTGGGCTACCGGTTGGTATTGCGTGAGGCTAATGCAAGTAAATGGGTAGTGCGGAATGGTACCCTGAGGTTCGAAGGGAAGATCCAAAACGTCGGCTTTGGTAATATAGTAAACAAGAAAAATGTTTCAGTCATTCTGAAAGCCAAAGATGGTTCTGGAACTTACACGGCACTTACGAACCTTGACGCAAGGGATTGGTGGCCTGATTTGGACAGCAGGGCAAGCAATACCGCTGCATACCGTGATTTGAACTTCTCAATTAAGATGAGCGAATTTGGTTCTGTGCCTGCTGGTGACTATGATATTTACTTGAAGATCAATGATCCTAAAGAAACTAGCACTAACAGGCGTAGTATACAGTTTGCGAATCACGATATTTGGAATACTTCCCTTGGTGCAAACTTAATTGGTTCTACGACAGTCAAGTAGACAATACACTTATTCGCGAACCCGGTTGGGTTCGCGAACAAGTCTTGCAATTTTTTTGGCCTAAAGCCCTCAAAACTGCTATTTTTATAAGATGTAAAAATCATATATGAAGCAACTAGGAAAAAAATATTAGAAGTGGCCCGAGCATTAGAATATCGGCCACTATCAAAAGGGCACAAAAAGATTGGTTTATTGGTGGTGTCGGAATATCGGAGACATCACTAGAGAAAAACGTTTCAGAGGATATAGCGATGCACACCTTAATGCAGGAATAGAAATCAATCCTAACTACATTATCAATGCGGAATGGCAGCTTGAAATTGCTATAAGTTAATGAGCCGGTTTATTGATGAACAAAAGGATGACTTGCCGACAGCAAGGTTTATTGCCAGTGACGTCATGGCGATTTCGGCGATGCGGGCTGCCGTCGAAAAGGGGCTGAAAATTCCAGAGGGTCTTGCATTTTTCGGCTTTGATAATATTGAAATCTCAAAATAAACCGTGCCGCCACTATCCACCATCCACCATCCACCATCCATATCCCTAAAATTGAAATTGGAGAGATGGCAGCTAATTTGTTATTGGATAATATGGAAGAAAGATAAGTAGTGCCAATGAGAAATGTTCTTCCGTATGAATTGTGTATTCGTAAATAAACTTAGAAAAAGGAAAGACAAACATGGCCAAAATCACATTTGTTGAAACGGGGGAGAGATATCTATTTTTTTCTTTTGGAAGATTTGAAAGAGCTTACAATCATGATAACACATTTAGGGTCATTCCCCCGGCACACTAAAGCTTTCAACAAAAATGGCAGATTTTTTTCCGGATGAAAATTTCAACCTGATTTTATCAACATCGAATTTACAGAAGAAGAATACGAAAAAGTCCTCTTAGAAGCCTACGGTAATAGTTGCCCTTCCATCATAGAATACTTACGCTATATGTTTTTTTCACGCAGTCAATAGAACTAAACCTCCATGGTATTACTACCGCTAGCCCACTCAATTTCCGGACTTGATTCAACGATGTCCGTAGCATCCTAATATTTTGTACGATAAAATATCCAAAATATTCTGTTTGGTTTCTTCGGTGATGACATGTGCAGGTTTACGACCACGATTACCGTACACAAAGAAAGCTTTACTTTATTTCTTGTAGCCTTGGATCATACGGTTTACATGCTTTTTCGTACATCCAAGGATGAAAGCAGCACTGTCCTGTTTACCGTCTGTTTCAACTAGTTTTTTTAAAATTGTGTACTTTTGATTTTCATCCATAGTTAAGTTAACCTTTCTCATTTTGTCACCTTACAATTATCTTGAGGTTTTTTTATACATTATGAATATTAGGCTTTAATCGGAGGTGAAGTTAAGTTAACGAATCCAATTTATATCTATTAAATAGAAGTAACGAGATATTAAGAGATTTGAAGTTACCAAGAAAGGAGGTGGTGAAAACTGTTTTGCCCTTTTAGTGTAAAAGAGAAGTTAGAACACTCAAGCTACTAAAGTAATGTAGAAAACAGAAAATAACAACTCTGAAAAAAAGAGGCTGAAAACAGAGAACCACAACTCTAGAATAAATGAGGCTGAAAACGGAGGATCACATCTCCAGAATAATGTGTTATTTGTATTTTGAAGGAGGCCAAATAAAATGCAACATTACAAGATAAGTACCAGTTCGATGGCTGTTATGAAAAGGTTTTCAAAAAAAGCCCTGTCCGTTATCATTCCGGTGCTGATGACCCTAACCCTGTTGCCTTTTTCTGCATTTGCGGATTCAGGTGCACAAACAACGATTGGTGGCAAAACAGTTGAGGAACTACAGACGCATATTAATAATCTTTATTCAGATGAAACAACCGGCACAACCGGGCGTCTACATAGGATGCAGGCCTTTATTCAGGAACTTGCTCTACATGCGAAGCTTAAAAACCCGGACTTTAAAATTATTCCGCAGGACGGAATCGATCTGGCTTTTAAAGATGGCGTTTCTACCAACGGAGTTGACGAGGGTATCCTTGCTTTAGTTGATGGTTGGGGAATTGAAGGGATGGTAGGAAACGGTCCCTTAACTACTCCAACTACAACCCAACAAAAATATATTGCGGTAAAGCAAGCCGGCATATATGTGTCCGATACTACTGTGGTTAATACCCAAGAGCAGCTTGACAATTATTATGCCAGAGCCAAAGCGTGGGACATTATTCCGTATCCGCGTATTGGCGGGGTATTAGCTCAGAGTTTATTCCCCGGATGGCGCTGGGCTGTCAATGGGGATTACTTTTGGGTCGAAAATCCGACCACTATAGGCCTGAGCAGCAGAATAGACGGAACCAGAAATGTCAATAATCTGACTGACGCGAAAAACTACCTGTACAATATCAACAGCCGACCTTATGATGCTTGGGACACATGGGACGATGAAGAAGCAGCAGTTGTTGCAGAAGGCGGAGACGGTGATAGGGCTAGAATATATGATTCATACGGCAGTGGCTTACTGGTTCCTTCCGTAGGAGGCCAGTATAAACCGGTTGCTGGAGAAGACGGGAAACCCGCTGATATTGATGGCGTGAAGGCGCTATATGGGGACGAATGGGACTGGTGGTGGAGAGAAGCAGGTCTTAACGTCAATGACGGTAGAAAGACTTGGCTTGAAGAGCTCAGGAACTCAGACTATGATGTTATTTATATTGATTCGTTTTACAATCATAGGGCTTTTCCGGAAAACCAAACCCCTCTTACAAAAGAAGAGATCGATAGCCTTAAGGTTAAGCCCGACGGTGGCAAGCGGCAGGTCATCGCGTATTTGAGCATCGGCTCGGCGGAGCAGAATCGTTGGTACTGCCAGGATGAGTGGACAATGGAAGATCCTAATAATCCGAATACACCTAGGAGTATGAAAGCCGGCACAACAACCGGAAGCGGAACCTCAAGAGTATATACTCCTGCCGAAGAAGGCGTTCCGACGTGGCTGGCTTTCGGTTATGGCGGAAACTACACTGAAGAGGCCATAGTGCAATGGTGGGATCCGGCGTGGAGAGACATTATTATCAACGGCGGCGGCCAATACAAACATAAGACTACCGGAGACAACACGTCTTCCATTGACAGGATCATAAACCAGGGATTTGACGGAGTGTATTTGGACAATGTAGGTGTCTATAACAACAGCAGATGGCCATCATGGGAAACCTACTGGACTAATAATGGAGGTATTCCCGGTGGATCCGTTTTATCCAAATTCACATTCACTTATAATGTTGCCGATGTCATTGATGGCTCCGTTCCAAACACGGAAAACACCGTTTGGAGTGCAGACACAAGGGTCTTGCCAAACCACACCAACACGATACCAGTTCCAAAGTTGAACCTACCTACTGGCATGATGGCAAATTGGGTCGTTACTGCCTCGAAGGATCCCGCCTACAAGGTGGGCGACGTAATAGTGAACCCATCCTCAATTATAGCTTGGAAGGACATCACCTTCAAACTGAGGTTAGTAAACATTGAAGGAGTTTCATTGTCAACTAAAGCAATCGTTCGACATGATGGCGGAACATTGAATGTGACTGTAAAAACAAATAATGCGGTTGACTTAACAGCTGTATCAGCTGAATTAGTGGATTCAAACGGAAATTCACTGAACCCAGCTATTTCCGCAAGTGGTGAGATCGTGAGCGATTCAGCAATATTGGGTCTTGAACTTCCATTTCATCTGCCGGTAGGAACTTATACAGTTAAAGTTACACTGGGTAATAACGAATTAAAGGATATGTCTCAAACATTCAAAGTAAACCTGAAACCTATGAGTTTTGCTTTGATTCCTAAGAACCAAAATGTAAATATCGGAGACATGGTTATTTTCTCCGCAAAAGCTGCATATGGCGACGAAAACTACACGTATCAGTGGCAGCAGCTCGTTAAGGGCGCTTGGACGGATATTGCAAACACTAACAGTGGCGATTACACCGTAAAGGCAGCCCTTTCACTGGATAACACAACTTATCGATGCGTCATAAAAGACACCTCAGGAAATTACTTAACTTCTAAGGAAGTTACATTGAAAGTAAAGAAAAAATAGCAAATTTGTGAAAAGCTAACGAAAAAATCTGGTCCGAAATTGACTTCGAATCAGATTTTTTTACAATTATTAGCTTTAGCCTGTTGAGCACGCTTTTTGTGCGAAACAATGAACCACCCGCTATGCGGGAGCGCGTCAGAAGTTATACAAAAAAATCACCTTTCCGTTAAAATAGAGTTATTCAAGCTACTAATTAACAAAAGGAAAGGTGATTTTAATGGAAAATAAAGAAAACTGTTTAGCACATACAAAATGGATGTGTAAATATCATATGATATTCACTCCAAAGTATAGACGAAGCCTCATATGCCCAAACAGTTTATAATCACTTGTGGAAATGTTAAAAACAGCCATAAATTTTTTTGTTCTTAAATCTATTTTTTAATTGTTAAGATAACATAGGTTGCAATCTAAGTTTATTAACTATATTAACTATATTAACTATATTAACTTGGGGAGCATACCGTGACTTCACAATTAAGATGAGCGAATTTGGTTCTGTGCCTGCTGGTGACTATGATATTTACTTGAAGATCAATGATCCTAAAGAAACTAGCACTAACAGGCGTAGTATACAGTTTGCGAATCACGATATTTGGAATTCTTCCCTTGGTGCAAACTTAATTGGTTCGACGACAATCAAGTAGACAATAGGCCTGTTCGAGAAACCGGTTGGGTTTTCGAACAGGTTTTGTAGTTTTTATAAGGAAGTTGTTCAGAAATTATTAAAAAACCCGCTTATTTCGAATTTAAATTATGGTTTCATTTTTTTGTTTTTATACCGGATAAATAAGTTTCTTTGAGAAAATTTTAGTCGACACCATTAATTTACAAATATTTCAGAAAATGCACAGTAAAATAGTCCTTGTGATATTATATGTGGCCTGTTATTAAAGTCACATAAATGCAATCATCAGGGGAGAGTGGCTAAATGTTAGAAAAGTTACGTAAGTCCAAAAAGAAGGTTTTTACAGTTTTAGCCTCCACAGTTTTAGGCTTTTCATTAGTCGCGGGTGTAACGGTATTTGCAGAATCAAATAAGAACGCAGACGCAACTTTTTCAGTCACTTTTAACGGTATTGCCGTTAACGATTCGAATGCACACAAGGAAAATGATACTTACTACTTGTCAGTTCCATTTTTTGCGGATTTTTATAATGCTTCAATTAACTGGGATCAAGCCAAAAAAATACTTACTCTAAATGGAAAAAAGGTAACCGATAAGTATGGTTCAATCCATATATATAAAGGCGTGTTAACAGCACCAGCAAAAGCCCTCCAAGAGACACTTGGAATTGATGAAGTTGTTCACTCAGCGATGGGGGTTGATACACCTTCTACTAACAAAAAGAATAAAAATGAGACACTCAATATCACCATCCTGCCTAATGGGGTCGAACAATTAACTCCGATGGTACCCGGTATGGGAGAACACTGGTTCAACCTTAATGCAGCTCCAGACGGAGGTATGCCTCCCAATGGCCCTATCTTTGGAACGATCAATGGAAAGCTTGTTTTTATAGAGGCAATGATAGAACAATCTGCATTTGTAGATGGCAAGTCATGGCTAATACAAGGAATGCAAGGTCTGCCAGCCCCTCCTATTGATCATACGGATATACAATTTGAACGACACGGACATGCAGGCATGGAAATGCCTCATTTTGATATCCATATGTATTTTATTTCTCATGATGATCACAACTTGGCTGGACCTCCAGCAATTATGGGAGAACCAATGATTCATGGTGGAATGGTTAATATTGCATACTTTATCGGAGGTGTTATAGCAGGTACTAATGAAGGGGAAGGCCATGGTGTTATAACAGTGGATGGCGTAAAACAAGATGATCTACTTACGGATCAAATCGGTTCGTGGAGTAAAGAGCTTAAACCTGGGAATCATACCATCATACTTGAGCTTGTAGATATTGCAGGTAAACCTTATCCTGGAGCCGTACAGGAAATGACTGTAACAGTACCAGATACTTCGCATCATTAAAAATATAAATTTAGAGGCGGCCGGCAGGCAGGAATAAGCTAAAGCCGGCTTTTCTATTATCAGATCATCCGGATAAAATGCTGCAATAACATTTAATTTAGGACTCTATTACCCCTTGCCATGTCTGTCTTTTCTCGACTTTTTCTTTCTGTCATTTTAGGAAAACTTTATTTTAACGGCAACAGTGTAATGCGGGGATGGAGCGGGGGAAATCGGAGGAGCTTTTATGAATGTACAAAAATAGGCAACTAACCCATTGATATGCTCCCAATAAGGTAGACAGATGAAATAATAAAAAATCTGTTTACTAAATTGGGGGCTTTTTCTTTGGCAAAAAGTATTTATAGTGCACAAGAAAAGTATGAGTTAATTATGGCGTTTGAGGACAGACAAACCTCTGTAAAAGATTTTTGTCGGGAACACAATATATCTAAACTAACCTTAAATAAATGGGTCTACCTATATCAAACATATGGAATGGATGGGCTCCAAGGTTCAACTGGATGGAAACGGTACACCAAGGAGCTAAAGACAGCTGCCGTTCTTGATTATCTTTCCGGATCCTATTCATTGATTGATGTTATTCGGAAATATGAAATATCAAGTCACTCAGTGTTGGAAAAGTGGATAAAGAATTATAATGGTCATAGAGAATTTAAAGACACGCAAAGGATGAGCAGCTCTATGATCAAAGGTCGGTCCACTACACTTGAAGAACGTTTGGAAATTGTAATGTATTGTCTTCAAAACGGAAAAAATTATCACCAAGCATCAGAGCTTTTCAAAGTCTCTTATCAACAGGTGTATCAATGGGTAAAAAAGTACGAGAAAGACGGAGAAGACGGTCTTAAAGATAAGCGTGGCCAGCATAAGGCGGAACCAGAGTTAACTCCCGAAGAGAAGATTCAGCGTGAAATGAAACGCTTGGAACGGGAAAATGAGCGTCTTCGGGCAGAAAATGCATTCTTAAAAAAGTTGGAGGACATCGAAAGGAGGCGGCTAAAGAGGCGGCATTAAGCCAGGTTCGCTTAACTGATAAATATGTGGCTATTCAGGAATTACATGAGAATGAGAATTTCTCAATTTCGCTATTATGCAAGATTGCTAGAATTGCACGTTCTGCATACTATAAGTGGCTTCAACGCACCCCTTCCGAGAATGAGAAGTGGAATGAAGAAATTTTAGCGGAGATAAAACGCCTAAATGAGAAGGTGGACGGCATATACGGATATCGCCGCATAACGCTTAACCTAAATCGTATCTTATCCAAGACAATTAACCATAAGCGTGTGTATCGGCTGATGAGGACGGCTGGAATCCAGTCGGTTATTCGACGCAAACGCAAGAATTATAAACCAAGCACACCGCAACATGTGGCAGAGAATATATTGAACAGGGATTTCCACACGGAGAAACCAAATGAAAAATGGCTGACTGATATAACCGAAATGAAGTATGGAGCCTCCAAGAAAGCTTATTTGAGTGCGATTTTAGATTTGTACGATGGATCGATTGTAAGCTATGTATTAGGCACATCCAACAATAATCCGTTGGTGTTTAAAACCCTGGATATAGCATTGGAAGCCAATCCAGGAGCTAGCCCCCTCTTCCACAGTGATCGAGGATTTCAATACACGTCCCCTGCATTCAAAAGGAAAATTGGGAGAGCAGAAATGACGCAAAGTATGTCGCGAGTGGGAAGGTGCATCGATAATGGGCCAATGGAGGGATTTTGGGGAACATTGAAATGTGAAAAGTATTATCTAAACAAGTACGATACATTTGAAGAGTTGAAAAAAGACATTGATGAATACATACAATTTTATAATCAACAACGATTACAAAAAAGACTAGACGGCCTTAGCCCCTTAGAATACAGGTCTAAAGCCGCCTAGTGTCGTTTTTTTATTTCCACTGTCTACTTGACAGGGGGCAGTTCACATTGGGAGTTGCCTATTTACTTTTTTGATATCTGATTTACTTTGAGATAGTATTAGATTAATCAATTGGGCAGTACCTTTGTTGGGACAGGGGATTGACACTATTTTTTGATGGAGGTCTATTATGGATAATAACGATATATTAATTCGATTGAGATATGCGCTAGAAATTAAAAATAAAGAAATGGCAGAGATCTTTAAACTTGGGGGAGTGGATGTAACAGTTGCAGACGTAATAAAGATTCTCACAAAATCAGACGATTATGATGCGGAAAGTGACGAGCAAAAAAAATGTAATAACAGTATGTTAGATTCATTCTTAAATGGTTTTATTATTTATAAAAGAGGAAAACAAAAGCCTAAACCTGGAGAGTCTGATACGCCAGATCCGTCTATAAAGAAAAGTGCAAATGTTAATAATCTCCTATTAAAGAAGGTAAAAATTGCATTAGCATTAACGACTGAGGATATGCTGGAAATATTCAAAAATGCAGGAATCACGGTTACAAAAGGGGAGCTGGGCGCTTTATTGAGAAAAGAAGGCCATAAGAATTATAAAGAATGCGGAGATAAATATGCCAGGAATTTCTTAAAAGGATTGGCGATCAAATACAGGGGATAGCCTTAATACAGGTGATGACATGATACATACCTATTTAGGTAAGACAATACGTTTTGAAATCAAGTACAAAAATCGTACCTCTATAGGAATAACAATAGATAGTTATGGAAATGTTGAGGTTCAAGCTCCGAAAGGGACGTCTGATGATAGAGTGCTTCAATTACTAGAAGAAAAATGGGATCTTATACAGCAAAAATTAAAAGAAATGCAGGATAGGCTACTGGGACCGCAGAAAAAGGTCTATGAGTATGGTGAGAGTTTTCTTTATTTAGGAAACAATTATCCCATTCAGATCTTCCAAGATATAAATATAACGCAAGAACATGTAGTGTTTGAAGCTGGTAAGCTCTATATTTATGTAAAGCAGGCTGATTCTGAAAAAATAAAACAAGCTTTGAAACGATTTTACTACAAGCAGTGTAAGGCACTAGTGGAAAAGAGCATTTCCTCCTATCAAAACAACTTCAAAACAAAACCACGTTCTATTCGTATCACAGATAATAAAACGACTTGGGGAACCTGCGATTCAAAGCTACAGTTAACATTTAATTGGCGACTAGCAATGGCACCACTTGAGGTCATTGACTATGTAGTCGTTCATGAAATGTGTCATATGGTTCATCTAAATCACGACCGATCCTTCTGGCGCCTTGTTGGAAAAATAATGCCTGATTATAAGGAAAAGGAAAACTGGCTAACTTTATCAAGCTGGAAGATGACTATTTAGTAGTGCTGAAAACCAGTTACGAAGTTTAATTTTACAAAAAAGATACCTTTTTTATTATAACAAAAGTGTATGTGTTAACACATGTTGTGCTGGTGTGTTATATCTTTTTCAGACATGTGGAAGTCGTGAACTATTTGGAATTGAAGATGTCTAATTAAAAAATAATGCTCTTGCTAGTTAAAATAAACATTTGCCAGTTCGACCTTGATTTCGTGAAAAAATACTTTTGCGATTTCAGGGTCTTTTTCCTGTTAACCTTATGTCAATCCAGTGTTCTTTCAGTCTTTTTTAGCTATACTTTATTTTAACTCGAGTAGTGGAATGCTGGTTAATGGGGTAAACATTTCCGATTAGTTTGATAAAAAGTGATTAAGCGTGGTATAAGTGTAAAAGAAGCAGGGACATCTTGCTTTTTAATTTTGGGATAAGGGTTGGCCTAGTATCCCATAATGAGAGGATATGAATTTGGATATGATAGATAATTTTTGGCGTGATTTACCACGACCTTTTTTTATACTGGCACCAATGGAAGAAGTGACGGATGTTGTTTTCCGCCATGTAGTGAGTGAAGCAGCCAGACCTGATGTGTTTTTTACAGAGTTTACAAACACTGAGAGTTATTGTCACCCACAAGGGATTCAGAGTGTGCGTGGGCGTTTGACTTTTACAGAGGATGAACAACCAATTGTAGCCCATATATGGGGGGATAAGCCTGAATACTTTCGGCAAATGAGTATTGGTATGGCGAAACTAGGCTTTCGGGGGATAGATATCAATATGGGCTGTCCTGTACCTAATGTGGCACAGCACGGGAAGGGAAGCGGCCTTATCCGTCGTCCAGAAGTTGCGGCAGATTTAATACAAGCAGCAAAAGCAGGAGGATTACCCGTAAGTGTAAAGACAAGGCTTGGTTACACAGATGTAGACGAATGGCAGGATTGGTTGACACACATATTGAAACAAGACATTGTCAATCTATCCATTCATCTGCGTACAAGGAAGGAAATGAGCAAAGTAGATGCTCATTGGGAGCTGATCCCGGATATTAAGAAACTTCGTGACCAGGTGGCACCAGACACACTTTTGACGATCAATGGAGATATTCCTGACCGTCAAACTGGCTTGAAGCTCGCCCGCCAATATGGTGTTGATGGGGTTATGATTGGGCGTGGTATTTTCAATAATCCATTTGCCTTTGAAAAGCACCCAAGAGATCATAGCAGTGAGGAATTGCTTGATCTCTTAAGATTGCATCTGAATCTCCATGATAAATACTCAAACTTAGAGCTGCGTCCGTTCAAGGCTCTTCATCGTTTTTTTAAGATATATGTCAAAGGATTTCGTGGGGCGAGTCAATTAAGAAATCAATTAATGAGCACAGAGTCAACAGATGAAGTGCGTGCGATGCTCGATAATTTTGAGTCAAAGAATCTTGATGAAATGGGGGAACAGTAGAAGGTCCTCATTCAAGGTAAAAGCGAAGTAAGATGGTAAACCCCCAAACAGTGCAACAATTGGCTGGACTGAGTCCGGTTCAATACCGACTTCACACCAGTCGATTAACCGCTTTGCGGTTTTAGCACATTTTGTTGAGCCAATCTAAATTGGAACCTGCTATTGAAAACCATTTCGATGTACCAACAACGAAATGGTTTTTTTACTATTCGATCTTCGTACTTAAATCAGTCCTTAACTTACTCATTCTATGCTTGAGTATTGCAAAATTTCTGTAGTAATTTCATCGAAGTTTAAAAGGTTAAGATGTTCTTGTTTAAGTTAACTGTTATTTATTTTAATTTGGAATCTAATATATTTAACAGATGAGCAAAGCTATAATAGGATTAAACAATTTGAAAATAGAGTAGGAAAAAAACAATACAATTAAGTAGATTGCTGTAACATCTACGGAGTTAATTGTACTAAAGAATAACCATTTACAACCATTATAGGGTGGTAAGTTCGACAATTAGAGACAGGTGCTCCGTACTAATAAAGTTTTGATTTAACCATGCTCCCACGTCATTTTTCGAAATGATGATTAGAATGATAGAGTATTAAAAATAGCTACAAAGAGAATATCAAAAGGGGGGCATATATAAATGATCCCAGCAAAAATAGATCCCATGTCAATCACTACAATAACAGAAACAGACGTGGAATCTATCGTTGAATGGTTTGAACAGCATAAACGATCGTTCTATCTACTTGGTTGTTCTTTTTTTAGGAACCAGCAGCTAATGGAAGAACTTTTTTACCGGTCCATTTTAAAAGTGCATAAGGAATTGCCTCGATTTAAAAAAGAAACATCTTTCGAAATGTGGGTAACGTCTATTTTTCTACATATTTGCCGGGAACTTTATGATGATAAAAGTTTACAAGTTTCTGAGGTAGAAGAACCACGTCAGGATTTATTTAAGGCACTTGATCAGTTGGAAGAGGATGAAAAAGATGCAGTGGTCCTTACATATGTAATAGGAATCTCTCGGGAGGAAGCGGCACATCTTCTCCAAGTTTCAGTGGAAGAGATGAACGACCTTTTGTTTTCCGGAATCCAATCAATTAGAAAAGAAATGGGTTACGGGTCATCCTTTAATGGCTGTAAGGAGTATCATAAGAATTACATCGATTACCTAGAAAGAACTCTTGAACGATCGAAAAAGATTGATTTCGAGGTGCATATTTATCATTGCCAAGACTGTCAGGAGGATTTAGGCTCCTTTCAGGATGTCATATTAAATCTTACTGAAAGGGTGGAGGATTTCCATGTGCCATCTGGTTTCATGGAGAATGTTAAAGATAGGCTAGCTGTAAAGGAAAAGCATGAAAAACAGAAGAACAAGAAACGTCAAAGAATAGGGCTTATTTGTACGAGTGTTTTAGCATTATTAATAGGTATAGAAGTTTTTACACAGTCTTTTACGAACCACTACTATAAATGGACAGAAGAAGATCAGCAATTGCGTGCCTTTCTACAACATGGCTTAGGTGAAAGGCTGAATCTAGAAGCGGAAAGCAATGGCATAAAAGTTAGGATTAAGAGTGTGATTGCTGATGATATACAGACGCTTGTTTTTTATGAAATAGAAGATACAGTTAAAGAGAGTCAATATTTGATTGATTACTATGAGGGTGTCTCTGTGGAGAACGAATATGAAATCATGAGTCATACAACATATCCAAGGTACTATCCTCCTGATCTTAATTCGGATCAAAATAATAAAGAAAAGAATGTGTACCTTGGAAAGATAAGTCTGCGACCACTTTTAAATGATAAAGATTCAATCAAACTTACAATTACAAAGCTACAGAAATTGATTCGTGATTACTCTGAAGAAAACATGGAATATGAAACAGGGGAATGGAATTTTGAGATCCCAGTAACAAAACAGCCCTCTATAGAATATACGTTGGATAAAAAAACAGAAGTCGAGGGATTTCCAGTTCGATTTGATAAGCTAACAATTGCTCCAACAACGACAGTTCTGCATTATGCTTTTATTTATGAACTGCCAGGAAAGAGGATACAGACTCTTAGTTTTGACAATCTAAAAGTAGACGATAAAATAGTGAAAGCTGATGTATTTGGAACCCCTTTTATAGATCACAAAGATACTTGGATTTCTGGTCAAACACACTTTGACCCACTTTTTGGAGACAAGCCAAAAGAGGTCAACGTTCAGTTCAAATCTATTGATTTAATTTATGAAGACCAAAAATCCATCGAGCTGAATGCTTCTCAAACATATCCTCAAACCTTTGAGTATGCAGGCAGTACAATCTCTATCGACAAAGTGGAAGTTGGACAGCCTACCAAAGTTGTCATAAGCAATCATGAAATTGAAAATCGAGCATATGAGTGGATTCAATTCTATGTTATAAATGAGGACGAGAATGAAGTTAATTTAATGGGAATGGATTCAGAAGGAGTGCTTGTTGATAAAAATTGGATTGTATACGATATGAATAAAAAACCTTTCGTATTTGAAGAAATCGAGCAGCCCCGTTATTTCTTTACAGTTCAAAGTATGGAGTTGGAAAATAACAACACTGAAGAGAAAGTGATTCCTAAAAGACTGGAGATTTATGAATATAGTACAACAAAATATATGGATGATATTGTGAAGATTTCGTTGAAATAAAATTTCGTCTATATGCTTTCTCAAAAATTCTTCGTTTTAATAGCTAAGAGTAGCATAAGAATAAAAACTACCAAGCAGTTACATACACTCTAGTCATGCGGGATTTTATAACGTTAAAACAATAACCAAGATATATAAAAATTTTAAATTTCAACCAATTTTACGACAAAAAGTTATTTATAAAGGCAATATCTCTAACGTAGAGAGGTTAAATATCATCCTTTTCTTATTACATAAAAGTAATGATTGAAAATCCGAAAAGAAGTGCTATAATAACAATATTCTACAATTCTATACTATTCACTCATATAATCGCAGGGATAGGGCCTGCAAGTTTCTACCGATTTGCCGTAAACGAATCGACTATGGGTGGCAAATGATTGGAAAAAATAAGGTTATGTTGAAGACCTTGTTTTTTTCCTATTCTTTAAGACTCAAACTCGAAGACTTTGCTACCCTGCATTTATAAAGGGCATTGTCTGCGAGTTTTTTTGTATTTTAAATTAGTTAGGTGAAAGGGGACAACATTGTGAAGGTATTACACGAGAAAATTGTTTCAGAAGGGAAAGTCCTGTCAGATACCGTGTTAAAAGTCGATTCATTCTTAAATCATCAAATAGATCCGAATTTAATGAAGGAAATTGGTGAGGAATTCGCCGACCGCTTTCAGGAAGCTGGTATCACAAAAATTATTACAATCGAGTCGTCCGGTATCGCTCCAGCAACGATGGCAGGCCTTTTGATGAACGTCCCTGTTGTATTTGCGCGAAAAAGGAAGTCATTAACGTTATCAGAAAATCTTTATACTGCTAAAGTCCACTCTTTTACAAAAAAGGAAACAAACGAAATTTCAATTTCCGGTGATTTTATTCAACAAGATGACGTTGTGTTGATTATTGATGACTTTTTGGCAAATGGACAAGCCGTTTTGGGCTTATTGGATATGATTGAGCAGGCAGGAGCAAGACTTGCGGGAGTTGGAATTGTCATTGAAAAAGGTTTCCAATCAGGTGGTCAATTGATCCGTGATCGCGGAATTCGGGTTGAATCACTTGCCAATATTGCCTCCTTGCAAAATGGAAAAGTCGAATTTATGGAGGAGAGTTATATCTAATGAAAAATGCACTGAAGTCCACCACATTGGGAATCCAGCATCTTTTGGCTATGTACGCGGGTGCTATTCTCGTGCCATTAATTATCGGAAAATCGTTGGGATTTGATCATAAACAATTAACATATCTGGTGTCGATTGATATTTTGATGTGTGGAGTTGCAACACTATTACAAATCATGAGTAACCGAATTGTCGGAATAGGCCTCCCAGTTGTGCTTGGCTGTACATTTACTGCGGTAGGTCCGATTATGAAAATTGGTGAGGAATTTGGTATATCTGCTATTTATGGTTCTATCATTGCCTCTGGGTTGATCATCATGTTGATTGCTGGTTTTTTTGGCAAATTGATCAAATTTTTTCCACCCGTTGTAACGGGTTCCGTTGTGACCATTATTGGTATTACGCTCATTCCAGTAGCGATCAATAATATGGGCGGTGGCCAAGATGCGGCAGACTTTGGGTCATTGTCGAATATCATATTAGCTTTTGGAACCTTAATAACGATTATCTTAATCTTCCGTTTTTCCACAGGCTTTATTCGGGCCATCTCCATATTACTCGGTCTTGGTGTTGGAACAATTGCTGCCAGTATTATGGGTAAGGTTGATTTAATGCCAGTTCAGGATGCGGCCGTTGCACAAATGGTAAGACCCTTTTATTTTGGATATCCGACATTTGAATGGTCTGCCATCCTTACGATGACAATAGTTGGGATGGTATCTTTGGTAGAGTCTACGGGTGTTTATTTTGCCCTAAGTGATATTTGCGATAAGAAGTTGAAGAAAGAAGACTTGGCAAAAGGCTATCGTGCAGAAGGGCTAGCCTCCGTCATTGGCGGTCTCTTCAATGCCTTCCCATATACAACATTTTCGCAAAATGTGGGTCTGATTCAAATGTCAGGTGTTAGGTCTCGAAAAGTGATTTTGATTACGGGTTCCATGCTAATCGCACTTGGATTCCTGCCTAAAATAGCCGCAATCACAACCATTATTCCAACATCTGTCTTAGGGGGAGCCATGATGGCGATGTTTGGTATGGTGGTATCTCAAGGGATTAAAATGCTAAGTAAAACTATTTCCGATTCCCAAGAAAACTCGATGATTATTGCTTGTTCGGTCGGCCTAGGTCTAGGTGTTACGGTTGCGCCTAACTTATTTTCAGCACTTCCATCAGGACTGCAAATATTGACAAGTAATGGTATTGTTGCAGGTAGTATAACAGCCATTGCGCTTAATATTATCTTTAATATGTTGCCAAACAGAAAAAGACAGGAAACCGTTGTTGTATCGAAGCAAAGTGCTTAAAAGATAAAAACATGAGTCCTATTTAGCTTGCGGGTATTACGCAAGCTGAATAGGATTTTTTTGTTCCATGAGTGGTAGAAAATTATAGGGAAGAGATAAACAAATGTTACTTACCTTTTTTTCTTTTTTGAATTATCTACAATAAGTGTATTTTTTTTCACCTTTTCAAAAATAACTTGAACATGAAATTTTTTTTCAGCAATACTATCAACACTTGAAACTTTACCTTTACGACCTTTAATAATTATATCCTCACCGACGGATGGAACACGTTTAAGCAGCTGATTTAATACAATATTTTTGTCTTCTAAAAAATAAACAACAAACATTTTTGCCTCACCTCTTTCATATGGTAGGTGTTACATAAAAGCACATATTGTATCCTTCTAATAAAATATATGATTACAGTTAGATTTAGACCAAAAGATTAGTATAAACTTATGAAAAATGAAGAATGTTTTATACTTGGAATTTGATTGTGTAGGTTAATCATCAGGAAGGAATTTCGACTTTATCATAATCTATTATTTTTATAAAAATGCGGTAAATAACAGATTGTGAATAAAATGATAGTAACCAAAAAGGTACTCGTAAGGTAAAATCATCTAGGATTGGTTGTAATTGGAAAAATAGAACATGATAATTATTGCTGGAGACAGAAAAGTTGAAGTTAGCTGGAACGTATGCAATTAGAGCATTCAAAAGAGAGGAGAGTTGGAATCATTTTGACAATCATGATAAAACAGAAATAAAAATAATAGCAAGCACTAATTCTTATTTTTTGTTCACTTGTTCTCGCTATGAACATCTGGAGTGTGTGACGCGAAAATTTAGTAATTATTGCATCGAAGAATAAATAGTTATGAAGTTCTAATTTAAGTTTACTGAAATTTATTTTGATTCAGAATCTAATTTATTTAACAGATGAACATAGCTATAATAGGATTAACCAATCTGTGATCATTAGCTAGAAAGAGAATATAAAAAGGGGGAAACACATTCATGATCCCGGCAAAAATAGATCCCATGTCAATTACTACTATAAGAGAAAGAGACGTGGAATCTATCGTTGAATGGTTCGATCAACATAAACAATCTTTCTATATACTTGGTAGATCTTATTTTAGGAATCAGCGGCAAATGGAAGACCTTTTTTACCGTTCCATTATAAAAGTGCATAAGGAATGGCCTCGATTTAAAAAAGAAATATCTTTCAAAACGTGGGTAACGTCTATTTTTCTACATTTCTGCCGGGAACTTTCTAAAGATAGCAGTTTACAAGTTTCTGAGGAAGGTAAAATACGTCAGGAATTATTTAAAGTACTCGATCAGTTAAATGAGTATGAAAAAGAAGCTGTAGTCCTTACATATGTGATAGGAATCACTCGGGAGGAAGCGGCACATCTTCTCCAAGTTTCAATGGATAAGATGAATGAACTTTTGTTTTCCGGAATTCAGTCGCTTAGAAAAGAAATCGGATACGGGTCATCCTTTAATAGCTGTAAGGAGTACCATAAGAATTACATCGATTACTTAGAAAGAACTTTGGAACGATCGAAAAAAATTGATTTCGAGATGCATATATATCACTGCCAAGATTGTCAGGAGGATTTTGGCACCTTTCAGGATGTCATGTTAAATCTTGCTGAAAGGATTGAGGATTTCTATGTGCCATCTGGTTTCATGGAGAACGTTAAAGACAAGCTGGCTAAAAAGGAAAAACACAAACAACAGAAGAATATGAGACGTAAAAGAGTCGGGCTTGTTTTTGCAAATGTTTTCGCGATATTAATAGGTATAGAAGTTTTTACAGGGTCTTTTACGAATCTCTACTCTACATGGACAGAAGAAGATCCGCAATTGCGTGCCTTTCTACAACACGGTTTAGGTGAAAGGCTGAACATGGAAGCGGAAAGCAATGGAATAAAAATTAAGATCAAAAGTGTAATTGCAGATGATATACAAACACTTGTTTTTTATGAAATAGAAGATAGAAATAAAGACAACCAATATGTGATGAATTATGATGATGGGGTTTTTGCTGAGAACAAACATGAAATTATGAGTCGAGAAGCATCGCCAAGGTACTATCCTCCTGACCTTAAATCCGATCTAAATAATAAAGAAAAGAACGTATTTCATGGAAAACTTAGTCTGCTACCGCTTAAAACGGATGACGGAACCATTAAACTTAAGATTACAAAGCTTGAGAAATTGATTCGTGATTCTTCTGACCAGAATAGATCTATGGCTTACAAGAGCATGGCGTATGAAGCAGGAGAGTGGAACTTCGAGATCCCTGTAACGAAACATCCTTCTCTCGAATATGTATTGGATGAAGAAATAAAAGTAGAGGGAATTCCGGTTCGATTTGATAAACTAACGATTGCTCCAACAGTAACGATTCTGCTTAGTTCTTTTATTTATGAATTGCCAGAAAAGCGGGTAAATGGTATTAATTTTGACAATCTGAAAGTGAACAATAAAATAGTGAAAGCTGATCAGTATGGCTACTCTTATACATATTCAAACAATGATTGGTCTTCTTTTCAAACACAATTTGACCCACTTTTTGTCGAAAATCCTAAAGAGGTTAACATTCAATTCGAATCTGTTCATTTAACGATTGATGACCCAAAAACCATCGAGTTGGATGCTTCTAAGTCATATCCTCAAACCTTTGAATACGTAGGTAGTACAATCTCCATCGACAAGGTAGAAGTTGGACAGACTGCCCATGTTGTCATTAGTAACCATGAGATTAAAAATCGAGGATATGAGTGGATCTCCTTCAATATTGAGAGCGACGATGAAATTATAACTGGTTTCACAGACAGAAATTCTGAAGGAGTATTTATTGATAAAAACGGAATCGAATACGATGAGAATGAAAACCCTTTCATATATGAAGAAATTGAACAGCCCCGTTACTTCTCAACAGTTGAAAGCATAGAGATACACAGTAACAATGCTGAAAAGAGTGTAATTCCAAAAAGACTAAAGATTTATGAATATAGTACAACAAAATATTTGGATGATGTTGTGAAGATTTCGTTGAAATAAAATTTTCACCTAATTGCTTTTCAAAATTCTTCATTTTAAAAGCAAAAGTAAATTCAGAATAAAAAGCAGCCCCTACATTCTGGGCATGTAGATTGCAGTATCATTCAAAAAAAAATAAAAGATACGTAGGAGTTCGAGAATCATTAGTAGATTCTCGAACTTCCGTCTTTATTAAATTCAATGCGTTCGATGAACTTATGTAAAAAATTCAGTTGCAAGTGTTCGATTAGTGATGAGTTCATTGCAAAAAAGAGATATAGTGGAAATCCTGACAAGATTGAGTAAAGTGAATTTTGATATCCCTTTAAGATGTAAGGGTATTGCAGTAGTTTTATTGAAAAAGTTCGATGATGTGTATAAGGTACTTTTATTAAAGAGGGCAACTCCAGTTTTGAGAGTTGTATGGTGTTATATTGGTGGGAGTATTGAAGAAGGTGAAACTGCTTAGCAATCTGCTTTAAGGGAAATTAAAGAGGAGACTGGAATTACAAAGGTTTCTTTATACACTTCTAATAAATTTGATCAATTTTACTCACCAATTGAGAACTATATTTATATTGCGCCAGGATTTGTGGGATATGTGGACGACAAACAGGCTGTAATATTAAACTATGAACATATTGAATATAAATGGTTGAGTTTTAATGAAGCAATTGAATATTTAACTTTGCCGGGGAATAATGAAGTTCTTACCTTTGTTGAAAAGCATTTTGTAAGGAATACTCCCACAAAATTGTTGCATATTGGAAAATAAATTCTTATGCGGAGATTTCTTAATAAACAGGTAATTCCCTTTTGATGAAATAGTAATTAAAATTAAATTAAAGAAATGTGGTAACGTTATGAAAACTTTTATTTATATGGTGAGACATGGAGAATCACCTAAGACAGAAGGTACTGAAAGAACAAGAGGATTGACTAAAAAAGGAAAGTCGGATGCTTACCAAGTAACTGAAATATTACAAGATGAGGGGATAGAAGTCTTTGTATCAAGTCCTTACAACCGAGCTATCTTAACAATTCAGGAATTGGCAAAACGTTCAGGCAAGGATGTTTTAGTATTTGAAGATCTTAAAGAAAGAATCTTTTCTAATGATGATTTTCGTATACCTGATAAGGAATTATATCCTTTGCTAACGAAGTCGTTTTCCAATCCGAACTTTGCTTTAATGGGAGCTGAGTCTAATACTGATTGTCAAAATAGAGCTATAAAAGTATTAAGAGAAATATTAACAACCTATCAAGGATGTAAGGTGGCGATTGGCACTCATGGTGCTGTAATGACCCTAATGATTGGATATTACGACAATCAATATGATTTGAATTTTTTACTACATACATCTAAACCTGATATATATAGAATGGAATTTAATGGCCATGAGTTGGTAGAGGTTAAAAAATTGTGGAATACATCGCAAAATAAATGTGAAAATTAGTCGATAATGAAGCAGGTATAACAAACATGATTTACAGCAATTAAATGATAAAGAATTCATGCTGGAAGTATCTTATAGTACAAAGAGAATGTAAAAAAAGGGGGGGAGACACATCCATGATCCCGGAAAAAATAGATCCCATGTCAATCACTACGATAAGAGAAAGAGACGTGGAATCTATCGTTGAATGGTTCGATCAGCATAAACGATCTTTCTATATACTTGGTTGGTCTTATTTTAGGAACCAGCAGCAAATGGAAGAGCTTTTTTACCGGTCCATTATAAAAGTTCAAAAGGAATGGCCTCGATTCAAAAAAGAAACATCTTTCGAAACGTGGGTAACATCTATTTTTCTACATATCTGCCGGGAACTTTATGGTGATAAAAGTTTACAAGTTTCTGAGGTAGAAGAACCACCTGAGAACTTAATTAAAGCACTTGATCAGTTAAATGAGTATGAGAAAGAAGCAGTTGTCCTTACATATGTAATAGGAATCACTCGGGAGGAAGCGGCAGATCTTCTTCAAGTTTCAATGGAAAAGTTGAAAGAACTTTTGTTTTCTGGAATTCAATCAGTTAGAAAAGAAATGGGGTACGGGTCATCCTTTAATGGATGTAAGGACTATCATAAGAATTATATCGATTACTTAGAAAGAACTCTGGAACGGTCGAAAAAGATTGATTTCGAGGTACATATTTATCATTGCCAAGACTGTCAGGAGGATTTAGGCACCTTTCAGGATGTCATATTGAATCTTGCTGAAAGGATTGAGGCTTTCCATTTACCAACCGGTTTTATGGAAAACGTCAAAGATAGGCTGGTAGAAAAGGAAAAGCACAGGCAACTGAAAAACAAAAAACGTAAAAGAATGGGGCTTATTTTTGCAAGTGCTTTCACGTTATTAATAGGTATAGGAATTTTTACAGGGAGTTTTACAAAACTCTACTATTCATGGACAGAAGAAGATCCGCAATTGCGTGCCTTTCTACAACACGGGTTAGGTGAAAGGCTGAACTTGGAAGCGGAAAGCAATGGGGTAAAAATTAAGATAAAGAGTGTGATTGCTGATGATATTCAGACGCTTATTTTTTATGAAATAGAAGATACAGCTAAAGACAACCAATATGTGATAAATTATAATGATGGGGTTTTTGTGGCAAAAAGACATGAAATTATGAGTCGTGAATTATCTACAATGGACTATCCTCCTGATCTTAAATCCGATCTGAATAATAGAGAAAAGAACGTATATCATGGAAAGCTTAGTCTGCTGCCACTTAAAGAGGATGACGCAATCATTAAACTTAAGATATTTAAGCTTCATAAACTGATTCGCGATTCCACTGTTCAGAATAGTTTTATGAATTACGAGGAGAATGAATATGAAGTAGGAGAGTGGAACTTCGAAATCCCTATAAAAAAACGCTCCTCTCTCGAATATGTATTGGATGAAGTAACAGAAGTCGAGGGAATCCCAGTTCGATTTGATAAGATAACGATTGCTCCAACAACGACGATTCTGCATAGTTCTTATATTTATAACCTGCCAGAGAAGCAGATACATGGAATTGCTTTTGATACTCTAAAAGTGAACAATAAAAAAGTGAAAGCCGATATGTACAGTGGCTATGGCTATTATGAAAACAGTGATTGGATTTCTTTTCAAACCATTTTTGACCCGCTTTTTGTTGAAAAGCCAAAAGTCGTAAACATTCAATTTAAATATGCTGAATTTACGGTTTATGAACAAAAAAATATTGAGCTGGATCTTTCTAAGTCATATCCTCAAAACTTTGAATATGCAGGCAGCGTAATCTCCATCGACAAGGTGGAAGTTGGACATCCAACCCATGTTGTCATTAGTAATCATGAAACTAAGAATAGAGAATATCAGTCGCTTGACTTCAATGTTGTGAGTGAGGACGAAAATATAATTAGTTCAAGGAGTTATGATTCTGAAGGAGTACTTATCGATAAAAACGGAATCGATTACGACATAAATAAAAACCCTTACGTATATGAAGAAATCGAACAGCCCCGTTATTACCTTACAGTTCAAAGCATAACGTTACATAGTAACGATTCAGATAAGGCAGCAATTCCCAAAAGATTGGAGATTTATGGATATACTACAATAAAATATTTGGATAATATTGTGAAGCTGTCGTTGAAATAACATATGTAGGAAAGAACAATTTTAGCAAGCATGATAAATTTTTCAGTTAAAAAAGTGTCTGGACCACTGAAAATTTGTTTTTAACAAAAATAAGGGGGGAAAGGCACTTTTTACTAATGCTACGCAAAGTAGCATTGATGAAAACCGGATTTTCTTGGATTTTAAGAATTACATGATATAACTTTGATATTGTAGGTCCGTAATAATTTCAAAAAATCATCTTAGAGAATCTAATAAAGTAAAAGTAGGTATAACCGTAGAGTTGGAAATATTATTAGGAAAGTGAAAGTAAAAGCTATAAGGAGACAGTCCCATTTAGGGACTGCCTTCTTTATAAATATTAAAGTGTTGGGATTTTTAAGTATTGTTTTATATATGTTAGAGTTTATAAAAAGTAAGGCATATTGACATTTTCCGAAAGGAGTCATTACTATGGCACGTGTATTATTCATTAATGGAGGATCTGAAGGACATGTCAATCCAACGATTGGAGTGGTTCAAGAGCTAATCTCTCGGGGCGAAGAAGTTGTGTATTTTACAATCGAGCATTTCCGTGAGCGCATTGAGAAGACGGGAGCTAAGGTTCGCACAATTAACAGTGAGAAGTTTTTAAAAGCCTTTATCTCGGGTGGAAGAAATAATTTACTTGAAAGAATAAATGGTCTTTTATATACGGCAGATGTCATGATACCTGATGTGCTGGAGCAAATTGAAGGGGAACATTTTGATTATATAATTCACGATTCTATGTTTGGTTGTGGACGTCTACTTGCACAAATACTAAATCTTCCCGCAATCACCTCTTGTACCTCTTTTGCGGAGAGGGAGGCATCTTTTGATAAAATGCTCGAACAGCTTTCTAATAAAATTCCTCAAAAAACATTTGATGAATATCAAAGGCTGATTGCAATGGTGAAGGGAAAATATAGTGTGGAAATCCATTCACCTTACGAAGTTTTTTGCAATCCTGCACCACTTACAATCGTGTACACAACTAAGGAGTTTCAACCTTTTGGGGAAGACTTTGACAAAACGTACAAATTTGTAGGTCCATCCATCATTTCAAGGCAAACGCATGAAAACTTTGACTTTACTGCACTCGAACGAAAAAGTCCAATTTACATATCCCTAGGTACTGTCTTTAATCAAGCTATTGATTTTTATAAGCGGTGTTTCGAGGCATTCGGCAACACGGAACATATTGTGGTGATGTCAATTGGAGAAAAAGTTCAACAATCTGATTTGGGAAAGATACCTGAAAACTTCATTGTGAAAAATTATGTGCCACAAACGGAAGTACTGAAACTCACACAATTATTTATTACACATGGCGGAATGAACAGTGTCCACGAAGGACTTTATTATGGGGTTCCGCTCATTGTCATTCCGCAAAGCGCCGATCAGCCGGTCATTGCCAATAAAGTTGCCAATATTGGAGCAGGTATTCAATTAAAAATGGAGAGCTTGACAGCAAATCAGCTGAGTGAATCAGCAGACTATGTGTTAAACGAGCCATTATTCTATAAAGCTGCCGCAAAAATGAAAGAATCACTGCAAAAATCAGTTGGGTATCAACAGGCGGCTGATATGATTTTTAGATTTATGAGACAATATGACATCTAAACGTAAAATATGAATATGTTCTCTACAAAATACCTGGCAAAATATATTAATAATAAAAAATGGAACGACAGCGCTTTTTTCATTGTCTTTCGATTAATATGACCCTTGTAGTTTGTTTTAAAGGCATCGAGACTATTGCTTTATAAGCAGCAAAATAATCTTGAAACCATGATTTGTAACTTTTTTACAAATTTAAAAGAGTCGCTAATTTATAAGCGACTCCTAGTTTCTTATTAATCTTCTACATTTGCCACCCTAGGGTTAAACGGCTTAAACATTCCGTCTGGATTTGGAGCCCATATCCAGGCATGGAGGGAAAATGGAAGTCCATCATGTGGAGGGTCCATTTCCAGTCCGAAAAGTCTGTTAGGTACAGTAGACATATATTCCACAGCAACCAATTTTAGTCCGTTTTTTGTTGGTTCATATACCAGAACCTCAGGAGTTAACGGGTCGGTGACTCCATCAATTAATTCTTCTTTTACAAAATGAATCCCCATATTGGGCACTACAAACTCGGTTGAAATATAGCCATCTGCTATAGCTTTCCTGACATCATGATATTTTGCTGTCGCATTCCTTACTTTGGCCAAGTCTGCTTGAACATTTCCAGCTGCCGAAGCAGATCCCAATAGGCTAAAACTTAAGGCAAAAGCCCCAATGCCCGCTAATATTTTTTTCTTCATACAGCCACTCTCCCCTGAGTCGGAATGATAGGTTATTTGTTAAAAGCAAACCTGTTTCATTATACACGTACAATATGAGGAATATGACTTAGGTCATGGTTATTTTTTTGAATGTCGTACAATGAATTAGTTCAGAATTTATTCTTTTTTGTTTTTAGACGAAGCTCCTTTTATTTAAGGACGTGGCTGTTATTAAAATGGTAAAAAAGTTCATTCCTTCATATAGGGAGTAACTAAAGGAATGACGTACCCATCCTCTTATAATTAGATATTAACCCTTATCCCACTAAATACCTGAAAATCAGTTTTAATCGGCAAAATCAACTTCCCTTGGGTAGTAATAAACGGTTAAATCGACCACCCATCATTCACGATTGCTACTAATTTCCATAAGCCATTTTGGTCCTTTTCAAATACAAATATAATGCTTTGCCAATCCATTCCGTCATTTTCTTGAGAACCTTCAAGAAAGTATTCAACCGTTTTGGATTGAGGGAAGAAATCCTTAATATTGTTCTTTATATTGCCACGTTCCTTTAAATCATCAACTAATACTAAGCCATCTTTTATAAATTTTTCGACAGGGAGGAAATTGTTGAAATATTCACTTGCTGTGAGCTCGATTGGAAAGCCACTGCCGTCGTAATATCCCCACAAGCGTTTCTTTTTGTCATTTAATAATTCTCTAATTTCACTCTTTTGAAAAACCAAAGATTCTTGGTTAATGAATACATAAGGTGAAAACAATAGACCTTTTTCCGAATGGACATAATCTGATAGCTTCACCATATCTAATTTTTCAAAACTTTCCATAATGGATTCCGCGTTTTCCCTAATGATAACTTTTTCGTCAAGGTTTGTTTTTTCTACATTGCTAATTAGCCAATTATCATCAATATTTCGAAAGTGATATGTTAATAAAACATGACCAAGGGTAAGGGAATCCTGTTCCTGGGTAACGACATAATGATCATCATCGATTTTTGTAACTGTAAAATCTTCATCAGTTAACCAAGCTGGACCATCTTTTGCAATAATAAACACGTTTCCGTCTTTTTCCGTAAAATAAGAGTCAACGATGGATACTGAAAATTCATCTGTCAATATCCTGGTAAAGGATCTTTGAATTTCAGCTTTAGTAGTAAAGGAAATCATTTTTCCATTATTTTCTTCAGCTTCTTTTACTAAAGAACTAAAGGATAGCTTGTATTGGCCCATTAACTCTTTCGCTTTTTCGGCATTAAATTCAGTTGGCTTTTTTATTGGAGGATCTTGTGTTGTATTTGGACCTTGATTGGTTCCATGATTCTTACCTATATTACCATTTAAAAAGTCGCCATCAATTATTGTAAAAGTGAAAAACACAACTAAGGAAAAGGCAACGACACCAGCAAAACCTGCAAATAATTTTTTTATCATGCTTGCTTTCCTTTCTTTCTGTTCGTACTGAATAACGGTTTTCATTAAATGATTGTGAATTTGCTCTTGGCTTGATTTGTTTAACTGAAAGGATGGTAAGTCACGAAGCTTTTGTTCCATACCTTTTTGATTAGAGTTCGTCATCTAAATCCCCACCTTGTAGCTTTCTTAGTGACTTCAGCGCCCTGGAATAAGTACTTCTCACTTTCTCTTCTTTCCAATTAAGAATTTCTGCAGTCTCTGAAACCGACATTTCCTTTATACCTCTTAATATAATCACTTCGCGGTAATTACTTTTCAGCATTTGAATGGCAGTATATAATGATTGTTTTGCTTCATTTTGCAAGAAAATTTTTTCAGGAGTTTCCCCATCAGACGTGATCATTTGTTCGTCGAATGATAATTTCTTTTTTTTATTTCTTTTTCTTGCGTCATCGATAGCAACGTTACGCGCAATACTGAATATCCAAGTTTTTGGACTGGATTCACCTTTGTATGATTTCAACCCCTTTATTACTTTAATAAAAACCTCTTGCACTAAATCTTCTACATCCATAGACCCTGTATAATAAACTAAATAGTTGTAAACATCATTGCTATATAGATGAAACCATTCAGATATAATTAAGCTACTTTTTGACATGCCACCGTCCCCCGTCATCGATTTCACTTATTTAGACGTATTAATCTTTTACTTATAACACTATATATTAAATTTAAATTAAATTAGGCTTATACGTAGTTCGGAAATTAAACAACCTGAGTCCAAATCAGTATAGGCCCCAGGCTGCATAATTGTGTTTTTAAATTCCTGTCTACTTGACAGGGGTCGCTTCACAATTGGTTGTCTTTCTTTTTCAGATGGAAGGTCTTGTGAAACAATATTAGAAAACAAGTTGTATTCGTTGAAGTTACACAGTGGCTAATCAACTATGGTTTATACATACACTTTATAAAATGTCTTGTGAAGTTTGTTGATAAGATACTTAGAATTCATGGGGATATTCATGGTTTTTTAGTATCTTTTTTATTTTTACCTTTAAGGCACGTGAAAGTCATTTCAATAACTGAATTTTACCAGTTATTTTTTTAAAAAAATAAACAAAAATAAAAATGTAATTTTTTTTCAAAGGAGGCATTTTAATTGGTAAACAAGAAATTCAGTAAGTTAATAACACCTATCATCATACTCACCCTTGTTGGATGTAATAACAATGCAGATAATAATAAAAATAATAAGGATTTTAACACTTCTAGTATGGATACATCATTGTCAAGTAAGGATTATCCTCATACAAAAGCGATTTTAACCCAACGGGCGAAATACGAATTTATTCCGATGCAGCCTGGAGAAGAATATCAATTTCAAGTGGAAGCCCCTGATAATTATTACGGTCAAATGCCAAATCAATGGGAAAATCAACAGGGTTCACCACCGATGTCTCAGCAAGAACCACAATGGCAAGAAAGACAAGCGGCTCCAACACCAAATTATCAGGAAGCACCTACACAACAGGAAAAGCAAGGTGCTAAAGCACCGATTCAGCAACCAACACCAGAACCAGCGCCAAAATCAGAAACAAAAAAGCCAGAAACAACACAAACAAATGGTATTAGTCAGGCAGCACAACAGGTGATTGATTTGACAAATGCAGAGCGTAGGAAACAAGGTTTGTCTGATTTAAAAGCCGATACTCAATTAAGTGGTGTTGCCCAAAAAAAATCTGATGATATGCAACAAAAAAATTACTTCTCACATACGAGTCCTACTTACGGTTCTCCATTCGATATGATGAGGGACTTCGGTGTTACTTATAAAAGTGCGGGGGAAAACATAGCTCAGGGACAACAATCCCCTCAAGAAGTTGTTCAAGCATGGATGAATAGTGAAGGTCATAGAAAAAATATATTAAATAATAACTTCACCCATATCGGAGTTGGTTATGAGCAGACCGGTAAACATTGGACTCAAATGTTTATTGGTAAGTAAAAGCAAAATTCATTCTCCTGAGAAATAACAAATAAATATACATCTAGCATTAGGAAAAAAGACGGTTATGAAGAATATACAATTCAATGTAATGGATAATGAGATTGCTGAAGATAAATGATGGTTAGTGCCCGTTTCAAACACCATCAATTTCCCAGCAATCTCTTTAATGTTTATTAAAAAACGGTTTAATATTGTTAGAGGTACTACTTTAATCCCGCATAATTGAAAATCCTCGAGATAAAGTCTTCGAATAGATGTAGCATCTTCGAATGGGGGCCCTCGATTATTCCCATCCACCTTCAGCTTCAAATTTATTCACTTTAAAAAAGTGTACGATGACAGGTTAATAAAACATAAAGCCACAAATTCAATCTTCATTAATCAATCGTGAATCCTTATTTCTTTTCTAACGTAAATAAACTATATATAACTTATCCATAATGCATTAAACTAGTGAAAACAGGAAAAAATGAGGTGATTTCTTTGTGGTGGATTATTGGTATCATGGCTTGTTCAATTCCAATACTTGGAATTATAACTGACCATTTGCGATCTAGTGCAAATATCAAAGCTAAAATCGTTCAAGACCAGTTGGAACTAGAAAAAATGAAACATGAGAATTATTTGCTGGAGACGCAAAAACTGAAGCTAGAATTGGAAAGAATGCAAATAGAGAGTTCCAAAGATGACATTTATAAAGTATAGTCAGGAAAGCATAGTGAGAAGTGATATTGCTTTTGTAAATTCAACAGAAACCAATATCTGTATACCATTCCCATTAAAAAGGGGATGGTATATTATGTTTACATGGCTAAAATATTATATTTCTTGGAAAAACTGCTCGATTTCTTCTAAGACGTCTAGTATTCTATCAATCACAATCTGTGGGTCATCACGTTAAATGTATTGCCACGAATATCCAGTATTTTTCTATTATTATTACAATGCTGCCTTTATTACTGATTGTAATGTTTTTCGAATAATAAATCTCTAGAGATGTGCTTGAAAACAACTATCTCCTTTCTATCATCTAATCAAATTCCATTTTATTTAAAAATTCCCATTAATAATAATAGTATTGTAATATAATAAAAATTACGTATAATTTTACTTACAAGAAAATTAAATGTCTTTGTGGCGTGGAATGCGAATGGGGTGTCATTCATAAGAAAAATTATTATTTAGTGAAACCGCTTTAATATATAGATCAACTTTGAGAGCTCTAGCACTAAATTTTATGTTATATCCATTCTAAAATCATTTAAATGAACAGTTCAATTTATCCATATCTGCAAAACAACAAGTAGGGGGAACATCTATGAAAAATCTACTGAAAAAGTGGAATCGCTTGAGTCTAGTAAAACAAATCCTTGTAGGTCTGATTATTGGTATTATCCTTGCTTTAACGATTCCAGAAGTAGCAAAACCTATTGTCATTTTTGGTTCTTTATTTGTAGGTGCTTTGAAAGCGATTGCACCTGTGTTAGTACTTTTTTTGGTTATGTCGGCCATCGCTCAACATAAGAATGGTCAAAAAACGAATATGAAATCTGTTATCACTTTATATCTAATAGGAACCTTTTTAGCTGGATTAATCGCTGTAATTGTAAGTTTTATTTTTCCAGTAGATTTAACACTTACAAAAGGTGCGGAGGGTGTGAATCCTCCCAAAGATGTTGTTGAGGTACTTAAAAAATTATTGCTGGACGTTGTTGATAACCCAGTTAAGGCAATTTTTAATGCGAACTATATCGGTATTTTATCTTGGGCAGTACTTCTTGGTTTGGCTTTAAAAAATGCAGCTGATTCAACAAAAACAATGATTTCTAATTTTTCTGATGCTATTTCCAAGTTAGTAACATGGGTAATTAAGTTAGCACCATTAGGAATCATGGGTCTAGTTTTTGAGTCAATTACGACAAGTGGACTCGACGCTTTACTAAGCTATGGTAAATTACTTGTTATATTAATTGGGTGTATGCTCTTTGTGGCGTTGGTTGTTAATCCAATCATTGTGTTTGTAGTGATTAAGCAAAACCCTTTCCCGCTTGTTTTTAAATGCTTAAAGGAAAGCGGTATTACAGCATTCTTTACTCGTAGCTCAGCTTCAAACATTCCGGTAAATATGAAATTATGTGAGAATCTTGGTTTAAATAAGGATAGTTATTCAGTTTCCATTCCATTAGGTGCAACGATTAATATGGCTGGAGCTGCTGTTACTATTTCTGTTTTAACTCTTGCAGCTGTTCATACTCTTGGAATACCAGTGGACTTGCCTACTGCAATCATTCTTAGCGTATTGTCAGCAGTATGTGCTTGTGGTGCTTCTGGGGTTGCAGGAGGATCGTTATTGCTAATCCCTCTAGCTTGTAGCTTATTTGGAATCTCGGCTGATGTTGCTGCGCAGGTAGTTGGAGTAGGCTTTATTATAGCTGTTTTACAAGACTCTTTTGAAACGGCACTTAACTCTTCTACAGATGTACTTTTCACAGCAGCTGCGGAATATAAAGAGTGGCGTAAAGAAGGGAAAAAAATAGAAATCAACAAAATAGGATAGATTAGAAATTCTTTTTGAACTGTACTTCCATTGTTAGAATCGAATAAACATTGGAAGTGCGGTTTTTTTATTGAAAAATATATATATTATAGATTAGTTGTAAATGACATTCATATGACCTTATAAACGTATAACAATCGTGTTGTCGAACGGACCTATATAGAGCATTTATTTTGGTAAATCTACTGGACATCAGCCTACATAAAAGTAATCATAAATCTTAATATGTTCATTGATAAAAAAGAATAAGAGAATCAATTGGCCTTGATATTAAGAAATTACTGCATTCTTCGTCTAAGTTTTAGATGAAAGAGAATAAAAGTAAAGGGAGGCACCATCTTAGTGAACCCACACAAAATTATCGTTACAAAATATGATACCCAATACGCTGAACAAACCGTGAAAATGTGGCGAGATAGTAAGGAACAGGCTATTGGTCAGAAAGAAATTCATAGCTTTGACAATCACTTATATTTTTTGAACCATATATTAACCAGAGATTTTCAAATATATTTAGCGTTAATGGATGGAAAAGTAGTAGGAATGATAGCCTTTAATGAAAAAGAGATCAGCCAACTTTATATTCATATCGATTATCAAGGAATGGGTATCGGTCAAACATTATTAGATAGAGCAAAAGAACAATCAAGTGGGAGATTAACCTTATTTACATTTGAAGTAAATGTAAAGGCACAACGATTTTATGAAAAGCATGGATTTAAAATCATTAGTAGAGGACATATAAATGAAGAAAATTTACCTGATATTAAGTATGAATGGATATCTAATAAAATTTATTAAAACTTGGAAATAGAGGAGGGGGTTATTCCTCGGTGTCCAATCCAAGGTAGTAAAGAAATCATTTATGATTGGAAAAATAATCTTTGGATAGCACTACATTTTTTTTGGGAAGGAATTTGAACAGGTAAAGGAGAAGAACAAAAAAGATAAACAAGAATGTTGATAAGAGCAATGTGTTCTAAATTAACGTCATATTGAGGATTGGTTTATGTCTTCAGAGTGGAATTCCTAAAGAATATATGCGCTCAAGATAGCAGAATGTAATGGACTTATACATACCAATCATAATAGGCTTTCGAAAGGAAGATGATCATTGAGTATAACTTTAAGCGTAATAAATTGGAAAGAAAAAAGTGAAATGCTAGATGATTTAATTAATCAAGAAGACACTTTAACCATATATCCAATGAATCAAGGATTTGAAGCAGAAGTTATTAAAATAGTTTCAGATAATAGGAGTTTAGTACTGAAAGTATGGAATAAGAGTTCCAAACCTGATATTCGTTTTCAATTTCATTTATTGAATACGCTTTACGAGCGAGGATTATCAGTTTCTAAGCCAGTTGGTTGGGGGATAGATCAAAACTCAGATAAGGTATTGTTAACAACATTCGATGGGGTACCAATTCATAAAGTTAATAACAAGAAAATGATTGATTTTGCTAACATATTATCAACTTTACATCAAACCAACATTGAGGAAATTGGAGATATCCAACTTCCAAAGTACGATTTCGTGGGCTATTTTTTTCCAGAACTAATCAAACATACTGACATACATAAGGCAGTAACTTTTTTAGTTAATCTTATCCAAATAAAGCAAGAACATATTATTCATGGTGATTTTCATCTAGGAAATATTCTAGAAGATAAAGATCGATACACGGTTATAGATTGGACAAATGGACAATTGGGAGATCCTAGATATGATTTTGCATGGGCATTTACTTTGAAAAGAATATACATTTCAGAACGGTTTGCACAAGTGTTTCGCTCAGCTTATCTAGTGAAAAATGGCATTCCAAACAAAGAACTAGAGCTTTTCGAAGCATTGGCTTTCCTTAGATGGATCTTGCTTAGTAGAAGCGGCGGTGTCCCCTTTGGGCCAAATACGACTAAGCGAATAAAAAGTCTAATTAGAGAAAATCCATTCATACAAGGGGTAGATGTTATGAAAATAGAGAAATGAATAGAACAATTAGGTTCCCTCAAATTAAGTGTTTGAGGGATTTATTTATTATGAGACAAAAAAAGAAAAAAAGTTTTAGTACAAATAACGTAAAGGACTTAGAGAAATTTTCTCCTGCCCATCTAAATAATTTACATGGAACTTAATCGATTTTTATTTCATTTTCATATATTAATATCAATCAGTTGTGTTGGGATTAATTAATTTACACTGATTTTCTCAAATACAGTATCTCGAAATAAATAGCTAATTGGAAATAATTAAGTCCAACTATTCAAAAGGAAAGAAGATTGATTAACCTCAATGAAAATAATTAAATAGAATGAGGTGTTTTATGGAATCTGGAGAGAGTTTGAAAGATACGGGATTTGAAATAGGTCTCTACACGCTTGCAGATATTGCACGTAATCCTCTAACTGGTAAAATAATTAGTTCCAGTCAGCGAATAAAAGAGATTATTCAAGCAGCAAAGCTAGCTGATGAGGCTGGGCTAGATATATTCGGAGTTGGTGAGCATCATCGGTTAGACTATGCAGTGTCATCTCCTCAAGTTGTTTTAGCGTCTATTGCTCAAGCGACAAAACGAATTAAATTGACAAGTGCCACTACCGTATTAAGCACAGTTGATCCAGTTCGTTTATTTGAAGACTTTGCTACCTTGGATCTGATTTCGGATGGACGTGCTGAAATCATAGCAGGTCGAGGAGCATTTTTGGATTCCTTTCCCCTTTTTGGATTTGACATTAATGACTATGATGCATTATTTGAAGAAAATATGGAACTGTTTTTAAAAATAAATGATAGTGAGATGATTTCATGGTCTGGTCGCTTTCGATCATCATTAAAAAATGCTGAAATCGCTCCTCGTCCATTTCAAAATAAGTTGCCAATCTGGGTTGGTGTTAGCCGTACTCCGGAAAGTGCAGCTCATGCTGGTTCTTTAGGGGTTGGATTGGCTGTGGTTATGCTCGGTGGAGAGCCAAGTTCGTTTAAACATTTGGTTGACCTTTACCGATTAGCTGGAATGGTATCGGAACATCAGAATCAGCTAAACGTAAGTGTAACAGGACATGGGTATATTGCAAAGACAACGGAACAGGCAAAAGATGAATTTTACCCTTTTTACTCCAATTACTGGATCAACTTAAACCGCCAGCATGGAAATCGTTTTAAGATGACTCGAGAAGACTTCGAAGAAATGACGAGTCCTGAGACAGTCGTGTTTGTTGGAAGTCCGCAGCAAATAGTTGAAAAAATTCTTTATCAATATGAATTATTCGGACACAGACGTTTCATGGCTCAGATGGACATAGGAGGAATCCCGTTTAAGAATGTAGCAAGGGCCATTGAGCTTTTAGCCACGGAAGTAGCTCCTGTTGTCCGAAAAGAGATTAGTAAAAAGCAATAATTACTGGAAAGTTTGGCGAATAAATTAAAGAGGGGAATTCCCCTCTTTATCCAATACTGACCGTTTTCTTCTTTTGGCCAACCGCCCCATATACATAAAGGTATGCTTTTTTCAAAACAAATTGATCATTAAAAGAACGAAAAGCTTTTTCAAGAGTGTATTGATATAATATCTCTGATTATGATGTTTCTTTACTTAAAATTCTTGTTGGAAAGAAGGACAATGATTATTAAATTGGGAAGGCTTTTTTGTAAGTTTGAAGAAAAGGATTCATTTAAAAATAAAATAGCTAGGAAAGCAAATAATGAGAATAGGAGTTTACTTTGAATAGAAAAAAGAAATTCATTACAATCTGCATTTTATTATTTTTATTAGCTGTAATCGGATTATTCCTACCTACATGGACACCAGATATTAAAGGAAAAAACAGTATTAGCACTCTGGAACAGGTGGATATAAATGGAACTAAACTGGAGGTCATGATTAGAGATAATGACCGATCTAATCCGATTATCATATTTGTTCATGGTGGTCCAGGTTGTTCGGAAATACCTTATGTTCGGAAATACCAAGATGAACTCGAAAAGAATTTTACAATTGTTCATTATGACCAACGTGGAAGCGGGAAATCATATCATTTCTTTGAGGATTATTCAAATTTATCCTCCGATTTACATGTAGAAGACCTTTTGGAATTGACGGACCATATTAAAGAATTGATGGGACAAGAAAAGGTTATTTTAATTGGTCATTCATATGGTACATACATAGGAATGAAAGCAGCAAGCAAAGCACCAGACAAATTTTCAATGTATATAGGAATTGGGCAGGTTTCCGACACGGGTCAAAGTGAATTAGACAGTTTGAACTTTGTTCTCAATGAGGCAACAACAGCCGGGGATCTAAAAGATATAAAAAAACTTGAGAACCTTAGAAGCTCAATTGAAAATGGAGAAATGCTTACTCCAAGAAATTTGGTTCGAAAATATGGTGGAGCCTCAAGACTGATTAACGATAATATGGATTACTATTTAGGTTTTCTTTTTAGCCCTGAGTATAATTTACTTGATGTTATTCGTTATATAAAAGGTGTTTCTCTCTCTCAGAAGATCTTAATACCTGAGGAACGAGAACATGATATTACAAGTATAGTTGATAAACTGGACATACCTTGTTTTATAGTTATGGGAAATTTTGATTACATGACATCAGTAAATGCTGCTAAAACGTACTTTCATCAAATAGAGGCACCAGTTAAAGATTTTATCATTTTTGATAAATCCGCTCATTACCCACAATTTGAGCAAAAAGAATTATTTGCAGATTGGTTACATTATACATGGAAAGAGTTTAATAATTAGTAAAGTTTTTGAATTTGAGGTTCATTTATTCCCAAGTGTTTAATATGTAGAAAATAGAGCTGATTCAGCAATTTGCAGAGTCAGCTCTATTTTTACAATTATTCATAAGAGACGTAGTAGGCATTTATTAAACATCGACGATATGTTTTTTGGAAATATCATAATGATTTGTACTTGTTTTACTTAATTAAACTTCCATCTCCTCCTTTTTTTATTCAATCAATATGAATAATAGGTTGATATTCTCTTTGACAAAAAGTATAATTCATACAATTTAATCTGGAGAAAAGAAGCAAATGCCACTGTAAATATCAAAAGAACTATTATAAATGGGGAGATTCTATGTCGGGCAGGAATAAGGTGGATGCACACTTTCATACATTTGAGTGGAGCGGAAATGAAACTGAATATATAGATGAGATAAAAATAGATTTATGTAATCATGTTCTAATAGGCACGTACGGTGGCAATTCAAGTGCAGGTGCCCATAAAAACGAAGACGGTACTCTCGTTTGGACAGGTCCAGATTGGGAATTATCCATGATTTTAGATGGTCATCATAGCTCAGAAAGTGTCGACCTTGTGATTCACACGATTCATAATGAATGGAATCGTATTTCCGAGATCTTGAATAAACCAATCAAAAATGTATTTCCATTATTAGAAACTCATTTGTTAACAGTCTTTCAATCATCTGAATTTATGAAGGCATGTGAAAATGTCAAAGGTGAAACAGCATGCCTCATATGTGTTAGAAAGGAAAATTACCTTTGGTGGTTTTCAGTAGGGGATTGTGTATTGTATCTGTTACATGAGGAGCTGCATAAGTTAGGGCAGTACGCGCTGAATCAACGGCAATTTTATGAGTGGATTGGCTTTGTCAATACTTTTTCTCTTCCCGTTCCTTGTTATACATCTGGAATTAGGGAACTAAGAAGAGGAAGAAACGTAATTCTAATGTTGACAGATGGAGTATTGGAATGTGGTAAGGAATATTATCAAAATGGAAAAAATATATACAATGAGTTTTCCGATGGAACGAAATTAGAAACTGGATTAAAGCGCATATTACAACATGTTCAAGATAATCTAGGCAGTGATAGTGCAACTGTTATTTGTTGGGAATATAACAATTCATCATCTGCCCAGTATCCAAGTGATCTACCAAATAGGGGTGAATAGAATGCATGACTTTAATGAAGGAAAAGTAGCTAGAAATGATGAATCAACAATTAATTATACGTGGATTTGTGGAAAAGAAAAAAATAATAGTATTTGCATTATGCTGCCGGGACTAGGCTACACAACGCAGCGACCGCTTTTTCATTATGCAACAAGTGTATGTTTGAATGAGAATGTCGATGTCCTTCAAGTTAATTATAACTATTTAGAAAATGATGCTTTTAAAAAATTGAAGCACCATGAACAGGATCAATGGATATATGAAGATGTGAAATCTGTCGTTGAAACGGTTCTTAAAGATACTGAATATGGAACGTATTTTATTTTAAGTAAGTCGATTGGAACGATTCCTATGGCATATGAATGGAATCAGGGAAACTTTATTGATGTAGCACATACATATGGAATATGGTTAACGCCGCTTATAAAAGATGAGATTGTGTGTAATGCTCTTTCAAAAACAGTGATTCCTTCTCTATACGTAATAGGAACGGATGACCCTCATTATAAAGAAGAACTTATTGCATCTATTAATGAAAATTCTACCATTACAGGGCTTGTCATTCCAAATGCTAATCATGGATTAGAAGTAAAAGGAGATATTAAAACCTCAATTAATATTGTTAATGATGTGATGGCTTCTATTGAGACATTCATAAGAAAATATAAAGGGTAAAGGTAATGGGGAGATGGAGTTACATCCAATAACTGTTATAGAAATACTTGCTTCAAGTATTTTCATCATTGCCTTATTTGTTATAGCAATATTTTTGCCAAAAAGGCTGAGGAAAATGGGGTTATATATTGCTAGCTTATTAATGCTCTTACTTCTTATATTTTTTGCTGTCCGTCCTTTCGTTCACAAATATCAATTTTCCCAAAAGAAGGAATACTTACATCACTACTTAGTTGAAAAGTATCCGAATGAAAGATGGGAAATTACCAAGCTAGAGGGCAGACAATATAACAGAAACTATTTACAAGTGAAATTTGAGAATGAGAGTGAATGGATTTACATGTACCTTGTCAAAGATAAAAAGAAAATTTACCAAGTTGTTTGGAGTCCTCCTGATGGTAAGTATCCAAAAGAGGGTTTACATTATGAACATACCGATAGTAAATAAGTAGGAACTAATTTTTATTTTCTTGCAATCTATTGATAAAGGAGGGGTGCTATTATATATTTGAATAGAAACTATAAGCGTTTTTCTTTCATTTAAGACATTCGTACTGAATGTCGATTATTTTAACCTGAAAGAAAGCGCTATCAGTTTTTGCTTAAAGAGGTAAGCGCTTAACTAAAATCGCGAGGTGAATTCTATGAAAAAAGTAAATGTAGGAATTATTGGTGCTGGGAGGATTGGTCAGCTGCACGCAGACAATATGCTGCAATCCAATGTAATCAATTTAAAAGTAATAGCAGATATTCATATCGACCATTTAAAAGGTACTCATTACGAACAGCAAATCCCGCTTATTACGACTGACCCAGAAAAAATATTTGCAGATTCAACGATTGATGCGGTCTTTATTTGTTCATCCACTGATACTCATGTTGAATTTATTAAAGTGGCAGCAAGTGTTAGAAAGCACATTTTCTGCGAGAAGCCAATTAGTTTTAATATTGAAGAGACGAGAGAGGCGCTGAAAGCAGTTAAGGAAGCTGGAGTCAAGCTTCAAGTTGGTTTTAATCGCAGGTTTGACCAGCACTTTAGAAAAGTATATGAAACTGTTAGAGCAGGTACCGTAGGAAATCCCCATATTATCAAAATAACTTCACGAGACCCACAACCACCACATGAAGAATACATTAAACGATCTGGCGGCATGTTCATGGACATGACGATTCACGATTTTGATATGATTCGCTACCTATCAGGAAAAGAAGTAGTAGAAGTATCCGTAAAAGCTGCAAATCTAGTTGATCCCATTTTTGAAAAATACAATGATGTCGACACTGCCATCACGACTCTAACATTTGAAGATGGATCACTTGGTGTAATCGATAATAGTCGACAAGCGATGTATGGCTATGACCAGCGAATTGAAGTGTTTGGCGACTTGGGTGTTGCCTTTGCAGAAAATGAAAGATATACGAATGTTCAAATTGCAACGAAAGATTCCATCCTCTTAGATCATCCTAAATTTTTCTTCCTAGACCGTTATAAAGCAGCATTTATATCTGAAATTCACGAATTTGCACATGCAATCATTGAAAATAAAGCGATTTCATGTAGCGGTGAAGATGGCTATAATGCCGAATTAATAGCCCTTGCCGCTAAACAATCAGTGAAAGAAAATCGCTCCGTACTTTTATCAGAATTGGAAAAGGAGGATTTACTTGTCTAAATTACTTATTAAACCTCAGAAACGTGATAAAAAAGGAAAAATACTGCATGTCTCACCAGAATCAGCGCAGTGGGAATATGTTGGCTTTGAAGTCTACTCCTTAGATGCAGGGGAGGAATTAACGAAAACAACTGAAAAAAATGAAGTTTGCCTAGTGTTATTAAGCGGGAGGGCGGATGTACATACAGATAATGAAGCGTTCCACAATATTGGAGAGAGAATGAGTGTTTTTGAAAAGATTCCTCCCTATTCTGTGTATATTCCGAACGATGATTCTTATACGGTGAAAGCATTGACTGATTTAGAACTGGCTGTTTGTATGGCGCCAGGGAAAGGTAATCACCCGGCACGATTAATAGCACCAGAAGATGTAGGCCAGGAGAATCGCGGCTCTGGAAAAATGAGCAGGAAGATCCACAATATTTTACCTGAGCAAAAAGAAGCTGATAGTTTGCTAGTTGTTGAGGTTTTCACTCCCGATGGGAATACATCCAGTTACCCTCCACATAAACATGATGAAGATCTCTTGCCACATGAATCATATTTGGAAGAAACATATTACCACGAGATTAATCCGTCTCAAGGTTTTGTTTTTCAAAGAGTTTACAATGATGACCGCAGCCTAGATGAAACGATGAGTGTAGAACATCGCAATGTTGTACTAATCCCAGGAGGATATCACCCAGTATCTGCTGTTCCTGGCTATGAGTCCTATTACTTGAATGTGATGGCCGGACCAAATCGGACTTGGAAGTTCCATAATGACCCGGATCATGAGTGGCTATTTCCAAAAAAATAGAAAGGATGAAAAATAGTGTACAATTTGGATTTTAAACCAGATCGGTCTCTAGATCTAATTGGGATTGGAAGACTTTGTATTGATTTAAATGCAGATCAATTCAACCGTCCAATGGAAGAAACGTCATCTTTTTCAAAATATGTTGGGGGTTCGCCGGCGAATATTACGATTGGAGCCTCCAGGCTAGGCTTAAAAACGGGGTTTATCGGAAAAGTGGCCGACGATCAAATGGGTCGATTCATCGTTCAATATTTAAAAAACAATGATATCGATACTTCCGTTATCTCAGTAGATCAAACTGGGGCCGTAACGGGTCTAGCATTTACAGAGATTAAAAGTCCTGAAGATTGCAGCATTTTAATGTATCGAGATAATGTTGCCGATCTAAAACTAGATACTTCGAATGTCTCTGAAGACTACATTAAACAATCGAAGGCATTGCTCGTCTCCGGTACTGCGCTCGCTGAAAGTCCTTCAAGAGAAGCAGTCTTTCTAGCGTTAGATTATGCACGCAAAAATAAGGTCGTCGTCATTATGGATTTAGATTACCGCCCATATACATGGAAGTCTCCGCAGGAAACAGCAGTCTACTATAATTTGGCCGCAGAAAAATGTGATGTCATTATTGGTACTCGTGAAGAATTTGATATGATGGAGCAATTTGAAAAAGATTTTAACGAAGATGATCAAAAAACAGCACAGAAATGGTTCGATTATCATGCTGAAATTGTTGTTATTAAGCATGGTTCGGAAGGATCAATCGCATATACAAAAAATGGAGATTCTCATAAAGGTGGGACATTCAAGACCAAAGTATTAAAAACGTTCGGGGCCGGGGATGCTTATGCATCAGCTTTTATTTACGGCTTGCTGAACAATTGGGATATTCCGAAAGCGATGGAATTTGGCAGTGCTTCCGCGGCGATTGTCATCTCAAAACATAGCTGCTCAGACGCAATGCCAAAGAAAAATGAAATTGATGAATTTATGGCTGAAGCCGTTGCGATTGATTAATGATACGTGGAGGTTTTGAACATGATTTTACAAAATTATATCGGCGGGGAATGGGTGGACGCGAAAACAACGAAGACCGAAATTGTTTATAACCCAGCAACAGGAGAAGAATTGGCTCATGTTCCCATTTCAACAAAGGAAGATGTAGATGTTGCTGTACAAGCAGCCGCGAATGCGTTCGAGACATGGAAAGAGGTTGCGGTTCCAAGACGCGCCCGAATTCTATTTAAATATCAACAACTTTTAGTGGAGCATTGGGACGAACTAGCAAAGCTCATAACGAAAGAAAACGGCAAGAATTTTACCGAAGCTCATGGGGAAGTATTGCGTGGAATCGAGTGTGTTGAATTTGCCGCTGGTGCACCAACCCTTATGATGGGAAAACAATTGCCATCTATTGCAACGGACCTTGAATCCGGAGTTTACCGCTATCCGCTGGGAGTTGTCGGAGGAATTACCCCTTTTAATTTTCCAATGATGGTTCCGTGCTGGATGTTTCCTATGGCCATTGTTACAGGAAATACGTTTGTTCTTAAACCTTCAGAAAGGACGCCATTACTTGCGAATCGGCTAGCAGAACTTTTTGAAGAAGCCGGATTGCCAAAAGGTGTTTTGAATATTGTTCATGGAGCGCACGATGTCGTCAATGGTTTATTGGATCATAAGGACGTAAAAGCAATTTCATTCGTCGGCTCACAACCAGTTGCAGAATATGTATATAAACGAGGAACACAAAATTTAAAACGAGTTCAAGCATTAGCAGGCGCTAAAAACCATTCAATCGTGTTAAAAGATGCCAACTTGGAAAATGCCGCAACGCAAATTATGAATGCTGCATTCGGCTCTGCCGGTGAGCGTTGCATGGCGGCTTCCGTTGTAGCTGTTGAAGAGACAGTAGCTGATGAGTTTATCGATATTTTACTGCGAAAAACGAATAACATTAAAATGGGCGATGGACTGGAAGAAGGTGTTTTCCTCGGTCCCGTTATTCGCGAGCAGCATAAAGAAAGAACCTTGCAATATATAGAAAAAGGTATTGATGAAGGTGCCCGCATTGTTCGCGATGGACGAAATGATGAAAAAAATAGAGATGGCTATTTCGTGGGTGCGACTATTTTTGACGAAGTAACAAGTGAAATGAAAATTTGGCAAGATGAAATTTTCGCTCCTGTTTTGTCCATCGCAAGAGTTAATGATCTTGAAGAAGCTGTTGACCTTGCCAATCAATCACGCTTTGCTAACGGTGCATGTATCTTTACGAAAGATGGAGGGAATGTCCGTAAGTTCCGTGAAACGATTGATGCAGGCATGCTCGGAGTCAATATTGGAGTACCAGCTCCAATGGCATTTTTCCCATTCTCTGGGTATAAGGACTCTTTCTACGGAGATTTGCATGCAAATGGAACAGATGGTGTTGAATTTTATACGAGAAAGAAAGTTATTACAACACGGTGGGTATAAGGAAGATTTGTTCGAGAATAATGTGTTAATTCCCGACGAAACCGTGGTGGAAGAAGATTTGCTCGAGAATTAGGTGTGAATTCTCGATAAAACCGAGCTGAAAGAAGATTTGCTCGAGAATTAGGTGTTAATTCTCGATGAAAATGTGCTGAAAGAGGATTTGCTCGAGAATTCGATGCTAATTCTCGATGAAACCTTACTGAAAGAAGATTTGTTCGAGAATTAAGTGCTAATTCTCTATGAAAGCGTGCTGGAAAAAGATTTGCTCGAGAATTACATGCTAATTCCCGACGAAACCGCGACAAAGGAGTTTTGGTCGACAATTCCAGGTATATTCATGATGAAACTGGTATGAATGAAGAATTGATCGTGAATTACCCGCTAATTCTCGATTGAAATGGCAAATAAGAAGATTAAGTCCCGAATCCATAGCAAATTCGAGACGAAAATCGGGAAAGAGTGTTTTTCATATAAAATCCACGAACATTCACGATGGAGTCTATTACGTTCAGAATGCACACTCCATTGAAAACCAATAACTAAAAAATGAGGTGAACTTTTTGAAACTGACAACGGCTCAAGCTTTGATTAAATTTTTGAATCAGCAATATATGGAACGAGATGGAAAAGAGCAAAAACTTTTCAAAGGAATTTTTACAATTTTTGGCCATGGAAATGTACTGGGCATGGGGCAGGCGTTGGAAGAGGATAGTGGTGATCTTGAAGTTTATCAAGGTCGGAACGAACAAGGGATGGCTCATGTGGCTACGGCTTTTGCGAAACAAAAGCATCATGGGCAATTAATCGCTTGTACATCATCCGTTGGTCCCGGCTCCGCGAATATGGTGACAGCTGCAGCTACAGCAACCGCAAATAATATTCCTTTACTTTTACTTACAGGCGATACGTTTGCCACTCGACAACCAGATCCAGTCCTCCAACAAATCGAACAAACTTATAATCTAGGGATCTCTACGAATGATGCGTTCAAGGCTGTCAGTAAATATTGGGATCGTATCAATCGCCCGGAGCAATTGATGTCCGCTATGATCAATGCGATGCGGGTGTTGACGAATCAAGGAGATGCTGGTGCTGTTACGATCGCTCTTCCACAAGATGTTCAAGGAGAAGCTTACGATTTTCCAGATTCCTTTTTTAAAAAGCGGGTTTACTCCATTAATCGGTTAAAGCCAACAGATCGGTCCTTAAAAGAAGCGATCGAATTAATCAAAGCTAAGAAAAAGCCTCTTATTGTCTGCGGCGGAGGTGTTCGTTATTCTGAGGCGGCAAGCACTTTACGTAGCTTTGCTGAAACTTTCAATATTCCTTTTGGTGAAACACAGGCGGGAAAAAGTGCGATTGTAAGCACGCACAAGCTTAATTTAGGAGGAATTGGTGTAACGGGAAATTCAGCTGCAAATACAATAGCCAAATCCGCTGATTTAGTCATTGGAATTGGTACAAGATTTACTGATTTTACCACTGCCTCGAAACAACTATTTCAATCAGAAAATGTTGATTTTATCACTATTAATATATCTGAATTCCATGCAGGAAAACTAGATGCCACCCAAGTTGTTGCTGATGCGAAAACAGCTTTGGAGGAAATGACAGAGAAGTTAAAAGAAGCAAGGTACAAAAGCTCATATGACGATGAGATAAAAGCAGCGAAAGAAACTTGGCAAGCTGAATTAAAAAGACTAAGTGAAACAAATTTTAAAGCAGAGGATTTTAAACCTGAAGTGGCAGGCCATATGGACGACACACTTGCTGAATATGAAGAGGTTTTTGGTTCTTCCCTCACACAAACGGCGATTATCGGAGCCATAAATGAAACGATCGATGATGATGCGATTGTTGTCGGTTCCTCAGGAAGTTTACCTGGAGACCTACAAAGAATGTGGGTGAATAAAACGCCAAATACATACCATATGGAATATGGTTATTCATGTATGGGCTATGAAATTTCTGGTGCACTCGGTGCAAAAATGGCGGATCCTGACCAAGAAGTGTATGCATTTGTTGGAGATGGCAGCTATTTAATGCTTCATTCAGAATTAATTACGAGTATTCAAGAAAAAAAGAAAATAAATGTGCTACTTTTTGATAATGGCGGATTCGGCTGTATCAATAATCTGCAAATGGGAAATGGGATGGGCAGCTTTGGTACAGAATTCCGTATGCGTAATCAAGAAACAAACCAATTGAATGGACCAATCATGCATATTGACTATGCTCAAAGTGCTGCGGGTTATGGCGTCAAAACATATACCGCTAGAACAATGGAACAGTTAAGGGCAGCATTGGAAGATGCAAAAAAACAAACTGTTTCCACGTTGATTGATATTAAAGTACTTCCGAAGACAATGACTGACGGATATGGAGCTTGGTGGCATGTCGGCATAGCGGAAGTATCGAAAAAAGAATCCGTTCAAGCAGCATTTTTAGAGAAAGAAAAACAACTTAAAAAAGCGAGACAATATTGAGGGGGAGTCGTTATGTTTGATGTAAGTACAGTAAAACTAGGGATTGCTCCTATCGGTTGGACGAACGATGATTTGCCGGAACTTGGCGGGGAAATTACATTTGAACAATGCATCAGTGAGATGGCGCTCGCTGGATTTTCTGGTTCAGAAGTGGGAAACAAATACCCTAGGGAAATCCCAGTATTGAAAAAGGCTCTCCATTTACGGAATTTAGAAATTGCGAGCGCTTGGTTCAGCGCCTATTTAACGACTAAGCCGTATAAAGAAACGGAAAAAGCCTATATTGCACATCGTGATTTTTTACATGAGATGGGTGCAAAAGTCATCGTTGTTTCTGAACAAGGGCGCAGCATTCAAGGAAATATGAGCACACCATTATTTGCGGAAAAGCCTATTTTTACCGATGAAGAATGCTTGAAACTTGCGGAAGGATTAAATAGATTAGGAGAACTCGCCAAAGAGAAAGATATGAAACTCGTCTACCACCACCATATGGGGACAGGTGTACAAACAACAGAAGAAATTGATCGATTAATGGATATTACGGATTCGAATCTCGTTTTTCTTTTATATGACACTGGCCATCTTTATTTTTCAGGGGAGGACCCACTAGCTATTTTGGAAAAACATTTCTCTAGAATCAAGCATGTTCATTTAAAAGATGTACGCCTCGAGATAGCTAGACAAGTCAAACAAGAACATCTCAGTTTTTTAACAGGAGTAAAAAAAGGGGTATTTACTGTACCAGGTGATGGAGCCATCGACTTTGAACCGATCTTTCAATTGTTAGCTAAGTTAGGGTATAAAGGCTGGATGATAGTCGAAGCAGAGCAAGATCCAGCGCTGGCAAATCCATTTGAATATGCCTTAAAGGCCCGTAATTTCATAAAAGAGACAGCAGGGATTTAACGCCTATAAGGATTTTTTTATAGTAGATTATTTCGAATTAGCAAGAACGTAAGGAAATGAGGCATCTAGGAATGAAGCCAACTATTTATGATGTGGCGAAGGCAGCTGGTGTATCGATTGCCACAGTTTCGAAAGTAATGAATAACACTGGAAATATACGCGATACGACAAGAGAAAAAGTAAAAAAAATAATGGAGAAGCTTAATTATCAACCAAGTTTGATGGCTTCGGCATTGACAGGAAAGGGGACAGAAACACTTGGTCTAGTAGTCCCTGATATCTCCAATCCATTTTTCTCTGAAATGGCAAAAACGATTGAGGATCGCGCCCATGAAAGTGGCATGAGTGTTATCATTTGCAGCACGGATGAAAATACGGAAAAAGAAAAGAAATACATTGAATTATTGCAAAGAAAACAAGTTGATGGAATGATTGTCGCTTCAACCTTCCATGATATGGAGATATTAAAAAGAGTAGTTGACCAAAAAACACCACTTGTCATGTTAACACAAGATGATGCGGGTATTGGTGTGACATCCATTTCGGTGGATGATTTTAAGGGAGGATTAGAAGCGACGTCCCATCTTATTTCCGAGGGGCATCGTGATATCATAATGATTGCCGAATATGCCAAAAGCAGTAAATTTAGGATTTACGGCTATATAGAAGCACACGAGGAGCACGGTCTAGAAGTTAGTGAAGAAAATATTTTTAGGACAGTTGCTTCAATCGAAAATGGAAGGGAAGTCTTCAGGAAAATTGTTCAAAGAGGGATTGTTCCAACTGGCATTTTTGCGTGTAACGATCTTATTGCAGTAGGTGTTATTCAAGAAGCTAAAGAAATGGGATTAAAAATTCCCAATGACTTATCAATCGTAGGATATGATAATACAATTTTAGCTACGACAACGGTCCCAGGTTTAACGACAATCGCGCAACCCATCACTGAAATGGGAAATAGAGTTGTCGATGTCATCATTAGCGAAATCAAAGATAAAAATCAAACAAAAGAACGAATATTATTTGAACCAGAATTGATTATTCGGGGAACGACAGCAGTTAATAAAATGAGGTGAGAATGATGCGTATAGCATTATTAGGTGATTTGCATTATCCTTCTGTTAGCTCTGATAATAGAGAATTAGCAACTGCTGTTGACCATTTTTTTGTAAATTATATACGAGAATATTTATCTATTGAAGCTGATTTCCATGTTTCGATTGGAGATTTGACCCATCTTGGATTAGAAAGTGAATTCCTGAACGTTTATAAGTATATTAAACAATTTAACAGGAACTTTCGTACTGTGCTGGGGAATCATGATGTACTATCGCTTCCAAAAGAAAAAATCATCTCACTCACACGACAACCTACATATGAATCAATTGAAACGGAAGAGTATTTATTTTTATTTTTAGATACAACGAAAGAATTTGAACTTCACGGCTGGGGATTAGATCAGGAGCAATGGCAGTGGCTTGAAAAACAAATGGATCTTGCTCCACAGAAGCCACTTTTAATATTTGCACATCATCCTGTTCCGGAAACAACCGTTTTTTCTCCGAAGGGTGAAATAGAATCTTTCCAGGACATCCGTCCATTTTTGAAAAAAAGAAATGGATTGGTTGTTTATTTTAACGGGCATACCCATACGTATTCTTACGTTCAACAGAATAATATCCATTTTATCCAAGCGGGAGCTGCAATTTGTGAGCCAGGAGTTCTATTAATAGAATTAGATGGAATTAATGTGGAAGTAAGAAAATTTGAAATAGGTAATCAAGAACTTGAGAATAGTAGAAAAATACTTTATGAGATATTGCCGGATTTTCATCGTCCTTAGTTAGGTGCGATAATATATGATTGAACTAGAAAAAAACCCTCTAACAAAGAGTGGTTTAAATATGAATTGGAGTATCGTTATTACTTTGTTACCTTATTGCGGCGATGGAGAATTTTATAAATGAGCATCGCCGCCGCATTAGCGGGTATATTTAATAAATTTCCCTGCATATTGAATCTTAATTGCTGCTCTTCAAACCCCATTGACTCGTTCCATTCATTATGATGCTTTCCGGTTTCAAGTAAAAATTTCTTTTCTTCAACTAAACTTCGATAACGAACAATTGTCATCACGATATAGTACAAAGCAAGCACGCCTAGGATAAGTAGCCATTCCACAATAAATTGCTCCTTTCCATCACTTTCCTTGAAATAATAACGGGGTGTCGAATTCCATTTCAATTCTCTTTATTAAATATTAATACGAAGCATATTAATAAAAGTTTCATTAAATGCTTCTGTTTTCAGTAAAAAAAGGTATTTCCATAATACGATTCGTATTTATATATAGAAGGAGAAGTAAATGGGGGTGCTTTGCATGATAAGAAGTAAAAAAATGCTCTTACTAGCTCTCATTCTATTCATTGCATCAATTGTATTAAATTTTCCTTTTCCTCATGATCAACCATACGGTGAGGTCATTGCATCAAGGTGGAACATACTGACTACATTTGAAAATGGATGGGATTATATAGGACTGACTACTTTGTTGATATTTATTTCTAGTTTGTTTTTCCTTGCCAATTCGTTAAACAAATATCATGGGCGTTCTATATTGATTGCAATCGTGATCGTTATGTTTGCTCCTTCAATGATTATTAGTACTTTTCAAAAAACATTTGCAACGGGTATTATGCAGTTTCCTATGAAAGAGATTTGAGTCATTGTCGTTTTGCAATGCTTGATGAACGAACATTACATGGAGAATGTGAGCTTCCATTTGAAAATTATAGTAACAAGGATGTCCAATTCACGGTTGAATTCTATAGAAAATACTTTATTGAAGATGATGTCTTAATGGAAACTCTATTAAACGTTCATGCTCCATATGAGGTGAAGTTAAGAGGGAATGAGAGAAAAAATGTGAAAATCGAGTCAGATATCGACGTTTCTAATTTAGAGAACTATGTTGAAAACGGTGGCTCTAATGGTGTGAGTATTAATATTAAGGCAAAAGGAAAAATAAGAAAATTGTAAGAAATATAGAAACACAAAAGGCTTGTTACGAAAACTAAAAAGGATGATATCATGAAACGAAATCAAGATTCTTTTAGAGGATGTCTTTTAGGTGGAGCAATTGGAGATGCTTTAGGTTGGCCGGTTGAATTTATGAGTTTGGATGAAATCCATCACCGCTATGGTCTTGAAGGGATTCAAGATTTACAAATTTCTTCATCCGGAAAAGCGGAGATAACGGATGATACGCAAATGACACTTTTTACGGTGGAAGGTATGCTAAGAGCAGAAACGAGAGGTGTACTAAAAGGAATCTGTCATCCACCGTCGGTAGTATTTCATGCTTATCAGAGATGGCTGCTCACTCAAGGCTATCCGAGAGTAATAGAATACGAATGGATCTATGATGGCTGGCTTCTTAAGGTTAAAGAACTTTTTGAACAGCGAGCTCCGGGAAATACGTGTCTATCAGCACTAAATAGTAGAATACAAGGATCTATAGAGGAGCCGATTAACGATAGTAAAGGTTGCGGTGGTATAATGCGGGTTGCACCTGCTGGATTGTTTTATAGGAAAGAAAAATCTTTTGACATGGCGGCGAAATTCGCTGCGCTTACTCACGGACATCCATCGGGCTATCTTTCGGCCGGAGCGTTAGCTTATTTAATTGCGTCTATTATAGAGGGACAAGATTTAGAGACAGCCGTTAAAAACACTATGTTTGAACTTGAAAATTACGATTATCACAATGAGTGCAGTCAAATTTTAAAGAAAGCATTAGAGCTTTCAATAAGAAATTTGGCGGATATAGATGCTATTACAGAACTCGGAGAAGGATGGGTCGGTGAAGAGGCGCTTGCCATTTCTGTTTATTGTGCGCTGAAGTACCAGGATGATTTTAAAAAAGCATTAATTGTCGCGGTAAATCATAATGGTGATAGCGATAGTACGGGAGCTATTACTGGCAATATTCTTGGAGCCTTTTTAGGTTTTGGTAAAATACCAGAGGAATGGATAAATCTTGTAGAATTAAAAGATTTGCTTATTCAAGTCGCGGATGATTTGTTGGTCGAGTACAATCGTGATAATGTTAATTTGGAGTGGTATCCGGGGCATTAAAATCGGAAATATCAATATGTACCTCTTCATAACAGCATAGTGAAAGGAACTGGAATGAGTTATGCAAAACGAAATAAATTTTCAACGTGATGTAAAAGACCATTGGTACGTGAAATACAATGAAAATGGTTATCCTCACGTTCAACAAGGCTGGGTGCTTCCGCCAGAACGTAAGGAAGATTTTGATCCATTTATTTTAATGGCGGATGATTGGTTTAAGCGTGGTACTTTTTCTGACCACCCGCATCGCGGCTTTCAAACGATTACTTATGTGATTGATGGTAGACTCGAGCATATCGACAACCATGGTGGCCATTCAATTTTAGAAGCGGGAGATGTCCAATATATGAATGCTGGATGGGCAGCGAGACATGCAGAAGAAGCAGTCGATGACGACCTAATTCATACACTTCAGCTGTGGTTAAATCTCCCTAAGCATTTAAAAAATACGAAAACAAGCTACCAGAATATTTATGTGGAGGATGTTCCCGTTATCCCTTTTGATAATGGAAGCCTAAAGGTTTACTCGGGAAAAATTGCTGGTGTTACTGGGCCGATGAATAGTCTTGTACCTATTACGATGACGGAAATATCTTTCAATGAGGCAGGAGTCTATACACATATCCTTCCCGAAAATCATAATGCTTTTCTAATTGTCCGCTCAGGTGAAGTGGAAATTGGTACATCAAAAATTAAACTAAGAAAAACGGGTGTCGCAACTCTTACGTATAAAGAAGAAGGATCAGATCAGGATAGTGAATTAGTCATCAAGGCTAATAATCGTGCAAAATTACTTGTTTATTCTGGAGTTCCATTAAAAGAAGAGGTCGTAGCTTACGGTCCTTTTGTAATGAATACGATGGAAGAAATTAAGCAGGCTTTTCGAGATTTCCATGATGGCAAATTTGGCCCTCCGGCAAAATAATTTTACAAAAATTCTTTACAATCCATATTAATTAATATAGAATTTCTATATACCTAATAAAACTAGGTAGGTGAAAATATGTTTAATCGGGAATTGGTAAAAGGGAGTACTGCTCTTTTACTGCTTCAACTACTAGACGAGCGTGATATGTATGGATATGAGCTTGTAAAAGAGCTGGAAAAGCGGAGCAGCAACGGAATTTCTTTTAAAGAAGGTACGCTGTATCCAGCACTTCATAAGCTCGAAAAGCAAGGATACATCGAATGCTATTGGCAAGAGCAGGACAAGGGACCAGCAAGGAAGTATTATCATTTAACTGAAGAAGGAAAAGAAATGCTTCTTGAAAAAACCAATGAATGGCACGACTTTGTTTCAGTCATGAACAAGGTAGTAGGGAGAAAAGATCGTGGAACGGTTGAAGAGTGACTTTTTAGCGGAACTTTCGGAAAGTCTTGCTAATCATCAGGAAAAAGACTCAATCTTAAGAGAATACGATGATCATCTAAATGAGTTCCTTAATAGTCTCTCCAATCCAGTTGATGAGCATGAAGTTCAGAACCTACTCTATACAACCCTAGGGACACCTAAAGAAATTGCAGCTATGTGGAAAGAAGAGCTTTCTGTTACACCGAGCAATATGAAATGGCTGTTTATTGCAGTGAATATATTGTTTTTTGGTGGTGGGGCCGTCCTTACCCTTGCCCATAATTTATTTGAGTGGAATTGGTTAACCAGCATATGGAATCGCTTGACGACTTTTCCAATTATCATTGCATTCATATACTTATTTTTTTGGGCACTTTTAGGCTATGAAATTGGCAGAGGATTTGGTCATAATGGAAAGAAACTGCTAAAAAGGACTTTCTTTTTAGCGTTGATTCCGAATATCACTTTGATGATTTTGACCGTTTTTCAAATTATTCCTCATAAATGGTTTTACCCATTACTGACGGAATCATTTATTGGACTTTGTATTATGTTCACGTTTCTTTTATATCCGGTTTGCTTAATCAGTTATAAATGGGGAAAAAAAGCTTCAATTTAAGCTTTTTTTTAGCTGTATACATAGAATATCTATATACATAGAAAAAGGAGGTAATATAATGGAGATAAAAATCGAAAAGATAGACTGGTTGTTTTTCATTATGTGCTTTTTAGTAGGAGTTATTGCGGAAGAAGCGTTTTTCCGATATCAGATTGGTATTTCCTATATCGTGTTCATCGTAGTATTTTACATCATATTTTACTACAGGTTTCGAACGTATTCATTTACGCATCAACGAATTGGATATTTGATATTGATCTCCATATGGTTATTGGCAATAGGTTATTACCTGTATGACACAACCCTTTTTTATATGTTAAATATCGTTATCATCCCGGCTCTTGTCATTATTCATCTTTCCTTAATTACTTCTCGGGAAAAAACAGAATGGAGCAATGTTCGCTTTATATTTTATTCGGTCCGTCGCGTGTTTGATGGATTAAAGTATAGTGCCATTTTTACAAAATACCTTTCTGGAAAGTTTAAAAAAAGTGTTAACAAAAAGCATTATGATGTTTGGGTGAAAGTTCTAATTGGACTTATCATATCTGTTCCGTTATTGTTTATCATTCTTAATCTTTTAATTTCAGCCGACACTCAATTTGAAAAGCTCATTTCCAACATACCAAGCTTGTTTACATTTAATGGGGAGTATGTCTTTCGTATAATCATTATTCTCATTTGTACGTTCGGATTCTTCGGCTTTATGGAAAATCTTTGGCAAAAAAATACGAATATTGAGCGTAAGGAAATTAAGCCGATTTCGATGGACGGAATTATCACGATTACGATATTACTTCTCCTTGATGTAGTCTATATATTATTTGTTGCTATTCAATTTAAGTATTTTTTCAGCGGTACACTTGATGAAGGATATACTTATGCGGAATATGCGAGACGTGGTTTCTTTGAATTGCTGTTTGTCACATTGATTAACCTGACTGTAACTACCGGGGTTATCCAATTTATGAACAAAATTCGAGGATTTTTAAAAGGTGCGATTCGTATAGCTTTAACAATTCTAGTTTTATCGAGTGGAGTACTTCTTGTTTCAGCATTCATGCGTTTGACAATGTATGAGGATGCGTATGGCTTCACGTTTACGCGAGTGCTTGCGCATTCGTTTATGATTTTCCTTATGGTGATCCTAGCCTACACATTAATAAAAATCTGGCTTGAAAAACTATCATTATTTCACTTTTACTTCATTGCTTCTCTCATTTATTATGTTGGACTCAATGTTGTTAACATTGACAAGTTTGTTGTTGAACGCAATATTGAACGCTATGACCAAACAGGAAAAATTGACACTCTTTATTTAAGTAGCTTTTCTTCGGCTGGTCGTTTAGGGTTGATTGAAATTTATATAAAGAATCCTAATGAACCTGATTTGGAGCACTTGTTAAAGCTGCTGAAGACGGAATTAAGGCCAACAGACTCTTGGCAGTCGCAAAATTATACACGAAACAAAGCATATGAAAAGCTGATGGAGTTGGATTTCAGTTCAAAATAAAAGGAGGAAGGGAAATGTCTAAATTAGGATCTAGTGCAAGACCAGCTGTCTTATGTGTCAATTCAGAGGAAAAAGCAAATGAACTTAATGCTGTTTGCGAAGAAATGGGTTGGAAGGTGGTTATTAACATTGATCCAGTAAAGCCCGAAGACATTTCAGATTATCAAAGATTGATGGGGAAAAAGTTAAAAACAAGATAGTCATAGAGCAAATAACAGCGGTTTTATATATTGAAAATAATGGAAGGAAGAAGTCCATGTTAGGATTTCTTCCTTTTTACTAATCTATTTTCCTATGCCAATTGCTGTTCTGCAAATTCCCTATATAACGCATGAGTTTCTATTAATTCTTGATGTGTCCCGCTTCCGGTTACTTCCCCTTTTTCTATGAATATGATTTTATCTGCATCGACAATTGTGGATAGCCTATGGGCGATGACGAATGTAGTACGTCCCTCCATAAGACGAGTCAATGCTTTCTGGACGATTCCTTCTGATTGGCTGTCTAAACTAGCGGTTGCTTCATCCATCATTAGAATTTTTGGATCTCGTAAGAAGGCTCGTGCAATAGCAATCCGTTGTCTTTGACCTCCAGATAATTTAACCCCACGTTCGCCAACTTCTGTATCCAAACCATTAGAGAATTCCCTAATAAATTCATCTGCGTAAGCCATTTTCGCAACTTCCCAAAGTCGTTCATCAGATATTTCTTGCCAATTCTCTAAGCCGTAACATAGATTTTCACGTATTGTTCCGGCCATCATTGCACTTTCCTGGGAAACATAACCGATTTGACTGCGCCATGATACGATAGACAAATCTTTAATGGAAGTGTCACCAATTCGAATGTCCCCTGAAGTTGGCTCGTAAAATCGTTCCAATAAGCCGAACATCGTTGTCTTACCACCACCGCTCGGTCCGGCAAAAGCAATCATTTCACCAGACTGGGCTTCAAATGAAATATTTCGTAAAACTGGCTCATCTTCACTATAAGCGAATGAAACATTATCAACATGGACGGGTTTATTCGTTATATCAATGTCTAATCCGTCTTGACCTTCTTCTAATTGTAATTCCAAAATATTAATAATTCTTTCCGTTGCCCCCTTTGCCTTTTGTAATTGGGTGAAAAACATTGCGAAGGTGGTGACGGGCATAATGATTTGGAAAAGATAGAGCAGAAAAGCAATCAGCGAACCAGTGGACATTGTTCCACTCGCTACACGCATCCCACCGTATCCAATGATTATCACTATGACGAGCATAATGACAAACTGCATGATGGGTGCTATTAAAGCAAAGACACGCGCTTCTTTTAAACCAAAACTAAGTAATTTTTGAATGCCAGACAGCCCTTGTTTCTCTTCATATTGTTCAGCAGTCGATGCTTTCATTAATCGAATTTCACTAAGTGTTTGCTGAATATGACCAGTAAATATAGCTGTTTCATCTTGTAGACCCCGAGATATTTTTGCCATTTGTCGACCAAGTGGAAACATCACCAAAATTGTAATCGGAACGGCAATCAACATCATAAGTGTCATTTTCCAATCCATAATCAATAAGATGGAAACTGCACCGATGATGGAAATAATTCCTGTAATAAATTGCGGGAAATGCTGCGAAATTAATTCTCTTACAATACTTGTATCATTTATAACTCTGCTAACCGTCTCTCCACTTGATGTTTTATCGAAATAGCTAACTGGCAAGCGTACGAGCTTTAGCCACATGCGATCTCGAAGCCTGGCGACGATTTTTTGACCAACTGAAGTTAGTAAGTAAAGAGATAATCCACTAATAATCGCTTGAGCGATGAATGCGACACCAATCGCAATGATCAGAGGGACGCTCAACATAGACAATGAAAAGCCATCCACTAAATTTTTTGTAAGGATGGGAACGACCAGACCTGCCAGTGTTGTAATCAAACTGGCAATCAATCCGAATGTTAGTGCTAACTTCGGAATGTTCGTTGATAAAATAAGGGAGATAAAAGGCTTAAGACTATTTTGTTTATTTTTCATGTAGGTGACTCCTATTCTTTTTCGTGATGAGCAGGGAAAGTAACGATGAAAGTCGATCCTTCGTTCTGTTTACTTGTCACACTTACTGTCCCGCCATGCATATCAATGATTTTTTTGACAATGGAGAGGCCCAGTCCGCTTCCACTTATATTTCGATTTCGTGATTTATCGGCTTTATAAAAACGTTCAAACAGATGGAGTTGATCCTTTTCAGCAATACCTATTCCAGTATCAGTGATCGTAACGGCTACATCTCCATTTAGGTTAGAGATTTTTATGCTAATGGTTCCACCATCTGGTGTAAATTTAATCGCGTTATTAAGCAAGTTCATCCAAACCTGATCTAGTAAATCCTGGTCAGCAATAATATTCATTTTATCTAAGGAAAGATCGAATTCGATTTCCTTTGCCGACCATTGTGGTTCACATGCCAGAACAATATGCTGCAGTTGTTTGTCTAAACGATATTCTTTTAATTCAAAAGGATATTGGGAAGATTCTAAAGATGTCAGTTTAAGTAAATTATCGCTTAGTTTGGATAATCGCTGACTTTCTGTCTCGATAATTGTAAGATAGTGTAATCTTTCATTATGTTTAAGTTGTTCATTTTGTAAAGCTCGGGCAAAACCGCTAATAGAAGTAAGGGGAGACTGAATTTCATGTGAAACGTTTGATACAAACTCTTGGCGCATTTGTTCCAATTGACCTAATTCCCGTGACATATAATTGATATTGTCGACGATTTGAGAAAATGGATCATCCCGAAATTCATGTCCTGAAATTTTGCTTAATCTAACATTATAATCCCCTCTAGCAATCTGCCTCATCGCATTAATAATGGACTGAATAAATTCTATATGTCTTTGCCTTTGGCGAGAAAAAATACGAGAGATAAGAAACATGCAGCAGCCGAAAATAAAAAATCCTAACAATGAATTAATAAGTTGAATGAGAAAACTGTTTAGTTTTATATTTATATAACTAGAGAAGGAATCAGTTAAAAAATAGGCTGCAGACCAACAGATTAATAACAACAGGATGATGGATAAAAAACCAAAAAACATTTTGATGCGAAATTTCATGATTTTATCTCCAATCGATACCCTAATCCACGAATCGTCTTTATTTGAAAATCATATTGATTGTCTGGAAATCGTCCGCGGATTCGTTTTATATGAACGTCTACTGTACGGTCATCCCCTTCATAATCATAGCCCCATATTTTTTCGATTAATTGTTCGCGTGTGAAAGTTTTTCCAGGATAACTCGCTAATAAATAGAGCAGTTCAAATTCCTTTCTCGGCAGATCAAATAGGTTGCCATCGGATACCGCTTCATACGTTTTACGATTTAAAAGCAGATTGCCAATTTGTACACGTTGAGAAATGGAAACCTGATAACGTTTCAAGAGTGCTTTTACACGAGCGACAAGTTCAAGTGGTTCAAAAGGTTTTACTAAATAATCGTCTGTGCCCATTTCAAATCCCTTTAACTTTTGTGAGGTCTCTCTTTTTGCTGTAAGCATAAGCAGAGGAAAATCATAAAAAGTTCTGATTTCACGACATAGCTCCCAACCATCCATGTTCGGCATCATAATATCCAAAATCACCATATCTACCTGCTCTGAGTCAATAATGGAAAGGGCCTCGACACCATCAGAAGCTTCAAAGATAATAAATCCCTCATTCCGCAAGAGAAGACTTACTAATTCCCGAATATATGAGTCATCATCAACAATTAAGATTTTCGGCATATTCATTCAACCCTTTATTTTAAATGGTAAAAAGATGATTAAAAAGATTATGGTGCTCTCATCTAACATAACTAATCTTACAATATCTTTATGAACTCAATGTGAACTTTTCTGTGATAAGTCAATATTAGGAGTTTCATGTATAACTCTATTCATGATTGGAAAAATAAAAGAATTGTTGCCCTAGTTTGGAGGAGATATGTATGCTGCGCAGAAGACAACTAATCACTGTTTTTGTTGCATTTATGTTAATTCTTTCTTGGAGAAATACGGAATATGTAAAAGCTGTAAACCAAGATCCTACAAATGACGGATTTAAAGTGCCAATTCTAATGTATCATTCCATAGACGAATTTAAAGGAAATGGATACAAAGAACTTTTTATAACGCCGGAAAATTTTGAAGAGCAAATGACATACTTAAAAGTAGAAGGATTTACCCCAATCACATTTGATGATATTACAAACCTTGAAAATATAAAGAAACCAATATTAATTACGTTGGACGATGGTTATAAGAATAACATGAATGCCTTCCATATTTTAAAGACGCTTAATGATTCAACTTTTCAGGCGAAGGCAACAATCTTTATGGTAGGAAGGAAAATTGATACGAAAAGTGGACTTTCGAGAAGTCAATTAAGGGAAATGAGCGATTCGGGGATAATTTCTATTCAATCACATACGGAAACACATCCGGATCTAAGGGAAACTCTATACTACCGTACAGAATTAAGGGATATTAAAACAAAATTGGAGGAAATAACCGGGAGAGAGGTTACAGCCCTCGCCTATCCAGCAGGTCAATATAACGACAAAGTAATCGAAGAAACGAAAAAAATTTATCAATATGCTGTTACTACAAAACCAGGGATAGCGAACATTTCGGAGTCCTTGTATGAAATGAAGAGAGTGCGAATTAATAATAGTACAACATTGCTTGAATTTAAAAATTTAGTTAATCCTTAAGATAACGATTCTGGTAAAATTTTCTAATATTCTAATAAGTTTAGTTCTGAGCTGCTCATACGAAGAAGAAGGCGCCTAAGCCACTTCACTATTTTTCAAAGATCTTTTAATCCTAGTAAAACGATACAATTTGCCAAGCCTTTGAAAGTTTGAGAAATGATTTAAAACATTATCCTCTAAAGGAATAACGGAACTGTATCCCTTAAATATGAGATTCGATTTTCTAAATTATACATAGTCATTTACAACTATAACTCTATCCATATATTATGTTAATAAAGGATGTATTAAAAAAGATTGGATTGTTTATATGTCTAAATTTATTAAATGGAATAGTGAAGTTCTGCTTTTTGTTCTTTTATTAGGATTAATTTTTTTATCCGCAAGCTTTAACATGACATTTATATATGGGATTTTATTTACTTTTACAAGTGTTTTCTTATTTTTAATGCTACGCCTTTTCGGCCTGCCTCATGCTGTGATCGCAGGTTTACTCGCCTTTGTCTTTATACCTCACCACTATTCTTATGTAGCTCTGCATGCTTTATTAATAGTAGAAATCTTGTTTGTAGGTAATTTTTTTCGTAAAGGCAGAAGAGCGAAAATGTTTTTTGTGGATGCTTTTTTCTGGATGACGATTGGTTTCATTGGAATTTTATTCATTAATCATACCTATTTGACTGGAAGTTCTCTTTATTTTGTCATAAGTAAAACGATTGTTAATGGTTTATTCAATGTCTTAGTTGCAGATATGCTTTTAGCATATGTTCCTTTCTATAAATTCTTTAAAAATAATAAGATTAATCGTAATAATGTTTCTATTCATCAGTTTTTATCTCATATTACGTTTATCTCCATCCTTATTCCTTTCTTTTTTAGTGTTGTGGCAAATGTCTGGAATGCCAAGGATTCTTTAGTTCAAGATCATATTAATGATGTAAAAAAGAGTGTAAATTTAATAAACAGTGAAATATCGAATTGGAAGAAGGAAGATTTACAAACTAGTAAGTTAAATGATGTGGTTCAACGTTACCAAACCAATGATTTTGATACCACTATCATCGATGCGAATAATCTTGTGTATGCATCGACTTCAACGAACATTTCTATTCAAAGTGTATACGATTGGAAAACTAATTTTGATTTATATAAAAAAGAAAAAGATTACATAGTTATTTTACCAAAGGGCGATGATGGCCACCCGTTTCGTAAATGGAGTAGAGGATATTATTTATATACAGAAGAAATTGAACCACTCTCTATGAAAATAATGGTCCAAATACCAATCTCTCAATATCAAAGTATTCTTTATAACATTTTCTTGAAGCAACTTGGATATTCAGTGCTGTTTGCAATTTTCATCATTATGTTTGTACAGAAGGTCAGTGGAATTTTCATGAATAATATTAGACAGCTGACATTGGCAACGACCCACCTGCCGCAAAAACTCGTTCAAAATGAAGAAATTGAATGGCCACAAGGGCATGTTTCCGAGTTGCGGATGCTTTCAAAAAACTTAAGAGAAATGGCAGAAAAGCTGGGGGAATTATTTCGTGAAAGCAATGAGATGAATAATAAATTGAAGGAGCAGACAGAGCAATTAATAGAATCCGAGTTTAGATTAAATCATTTAGCTTTTTATGATGTGTTGACCGGGCTCCCTAATCGTAGGCATTTCCAAGATTATGTAAATGGATTGATTTATACCCAACCATCTAAACAATTTGCTGTTATTTTTATTGATATAAATCAATTTAAGCAAGTCAACGATACGATTGGACACATGGCAGGTGACCAACTACTTCAACTAGTTGCAGACCAGCTTCGCATATTCCACAACGAGCGCAGCTATATTTTCAGGTTAGGCGGAGATGAATTTGTTATTGTTTTTAGTTTGGAAAAGAAAGAAGAAGTACATGAAATGCTGGAGCAAATGCAAAAAGAATTTTCATCTCCATTCACGATTCAAGGTCATTTGCTTTATGTGACAGCGAGTATTGGTATTAGCATATATCCTGAAAATGGTGAGGATATCGATAGTCTTGTTAAAAGCGCTGATATTGCAATGTATCATTCAAAAGAAAAAGGAGGATCTGTCGCACACTTTTTCAATGAATCGATGCGGAATAAATATGAGGATCGTCTCCTAATTGAAAATTCATTGAGGCTAGTTGTCGATAAAGGAGATTTTGATCTATACTACCAACCTAAATTTCAATTTGGCAAAATTACCAGTATGGAAGCATTAATTCGCTGGATTGATCCTGAACTTGGATTTGTTTCACCGGGCACCTTTATCCCTATTGCAGAGGAAATAGGGTTAATCTTACAAATTGATCGTTGGTCCTTAATCCATGCCTGTAAACAAAATAAAGAGTGGCAAGATCAAGGTTATCCTAAAATTCCTGTTTCCGTAAACATTTCAGCGAAACAGTTTCAACAAGATTCATTAGTTTCAATGGTGAAAGAAGCGTTGGAAGTATCCGGTTTGGCACCAGAATATATTAAGCTAGAAATTACGGAAAGTGTTTTTATAAAAAATTTGGATTATGTAGCGAATATTGTTAAGCAATTAAAGGAAATTGGTGTGAAAATATCGATTGATGATTTTGGAAAGGGCTATTCCTCTTTATATCCATTATTACAGCTGCCAATCGATGAAATTAAAATTGACCGTCAGTTCATATCAGATATCGATCAGATGATGAAAAAGTCGCGATTAGTTCAGTCGATTCTTAGCATGGCAAAAGGACTTCAACTTAACGTTGTGGCGGAAGGCATCGAAACAATTGGCGAAAAAAATACATTAATGCAAATGGGCTGTGATGAGCTCCAAGGTTATTTGTTCAGCCCGCCTGTTAATGCCCAAGAAATGGAAACGTTGCTATCTGAATATTTATCAAAAAAATATATATGAACCTGAAACGAAACTGCTGTCTTAAGAGGACAGCTTTTTTGTTTTCTAGGAAATTTTATATGGAACCTTGTGGCTAACTTTAAAAAGGTAGTTCCCGTCTAGCTCCAACGCCTAGCGACTAGCAAACTTTCAGTTTCTTCCTACGATAAGTCAACATCGACTCGCCTTTTAATGTCCAGCTACGCCAGCCCCTCGAGGTCAAATAACCTGAGGCAATAAAGTCAAAGAGCGTCTTTTTTGCCTCAGAACATTTGCTTTTCGTGGCTCACCGTGTTTCCTTTATCTCGTCAGAACCCTAGAGGGGAACGTCGACGTTGCCACTTCCCTGTGGCAACGTCGACGGACCCACATCCTGTGGGCCTGTACGTCGCTGAACAGGCGCTTGCGCTTTTGTTCTTTTCATCGGAAAGATTTTCCCATGTGAACTCTACAGTCAATTTGCTATACTTAATAAAGTTGAATATTTTAAAATCAATGGTAGTGTCAAGCTCCGGAGCTTACGCTTTTCTAATGTCTAGCTTCGATGCCTATCGACTAGCAAACTTCTTGTCCTTTTCTTTTGCGTAAGTCAACATCGACTCGTCCCTCGTCGTGTTTCCTTTATCTCAGTCAAAGGCACTGAAGTTTTTACGTCGATGAGCAAGGCATCTACGCTTTTCTAATAAAGGGGAGACAAAAATTGAATAGAGAAACAAAACAAAAATCTGTTGTTATAGCGTTATTAATATCAACATTTCTTACTGCCATTGAAGGAACCATCGTCAGTACGGCTATGCCAAAAATTGTAGAGGATCTTGGTGGCAGCCATCTGTATACATGGGTGATTTCCATTTATTTATTAGCGGTTGTCATTAGTACACCGATATTTGGAAAATTGGCTGACTTATATGGCCGCAAATTAATGTTTACGATCGGAACAATCGTATTTCTAATTGGTTCAATGCTTTCCGGCCTGTCCCAAACAATGGAGCAGCTCGTGATTTTTCGCCTCATTCAAGGGATTGGTGCAGGAGCATTGTCGACTATTCCTTTTACCATCATTGGTGACGTATTTGAATTTAACATGAGGGCAAAAATGCAAGGATGGATGAGTAGTGTATGGGGAATTGCGGGTATTTTCGGCCCTCTTGCTGGCGGATTCATCGTCGATACGATTTCCTGGCATTGGATTTTCTTTATGAACCTGCCTTTTGGAATTGTATCTTTATTTCTCTTATGGGTGGCATTGCATGAACATATCGAAAAGAAAAAGCAAATCATTGATTATCCTGGTATTTTAACCTTTACGATTTTCATGAGTGCCTTTTTATATGCTCTAACTTTAGTAAAAGAGCATAAACAACTTACAAATCAAATTTCGATATTATTTATTGTAACCTTCGTAGGCTTTTGCTTATTTATTTGGTTTCAAGCAAAAGGAAAAGAGCCAATGTTGCCGCTCTCCCTTTTTAAAAATAAATTAATTACGATACCGAATGTTGCTGGTTTTTTATTAGGCTTTATTCTTGTCACTGTTACGTTTTACATCCCATTATGGGTGCAAGGTGTCACGAATTTAAATGCTACCTATTCCGGGATTGCAATGCTGCCAATGTCCGTTACATGGCCTTTCGGTGCTCTATTGGCAGGGAAGTGGATGAGCAAAAAGCCTATTGCCCATATTACATTAGCTGGAATTGCGATCATCATTGTCAGTTGTATTGGATTGGTGTTTTTCAATACTGAAACGACAGTGGCATGGATGATGGTCGTGACTGGAGTAATGGGGGTAGGATTTGGTTTGGCCTATACAGCCTTTAACGTTGCCGTTCAATCCGCTGTAGAGTGGGAACTTCGTGGTGTAGCGGTAGGTTCTCACAATTTATTAAAAAATCTCGGCCAGGCAATAGGAATTGCAGTTTCAGGATTATGGTTGAGTGATGAATTAAAAGGGTTTGTTCTAGAATCAAGCTTGCATAATGTATTCATTCTGCTGTTTGTACTCGGAATATGCTCTATGGCGGTAACGGGGATCCTTTTAGGCAAAAAGAGCAGAGAGATTGCCATTCATTAAACACGTGAGACAATAGGAGTATTCGAGATAATCGGATTATCCTATTGTCTTTTTTATAAAGGTTTTAAATCGTATTGTTCCAACGCTTGGTTAACATCGTGAATGTTATAAATACGTTTCATAATACAAAATTTAATGACTAAATCAAAAGTCTCACTATCAGATAGTGTGTAACCTGCTGAATTTAAAAGAGTGTTGGTTTCTTCTTGATCAAGCTCTAATGCTAAAGCAAGCGCGATAATCGTTTGTTTGCTAGGATGATAGGTTGGATTTGACCGTATTTTTGAAAAAAGCTTCCTGTCGATTCCAGCTTTATGGTATATTTCAGGATCTGTTGCCCCTTTTTGGTCAATGAAACTGAAAAGTAGTTTTTGAAGTGTAGGTTTTCTTTTAGTTTGTATAAAATCTGTTATTTCCCCATTGTAATTATTATCAAGGAGGATATCTTCAAAAACATTAAAGACTTTAATGGCAATATGATTTTCAATAAACGCCTGCAATTCACTAATCACTTTTTCATTAAGCAAAACTTTCAACTCCCAAATGTCGCTTTAAAGGCGACCAAAATATCGATAATCTTAGCTATGATTATACCATTAGATGAATATGGGAGGATTTTTTATGTTAACAGAAATCATATTTTTACTTGACAGAAGTGGCTCTATGGCTGGTCTAGAAAATGAAACAATAAGTGGATTTAACGCGCTAATTGAAAAACAAAGCAAGCTTGAAGGGGAAACAAAGGTAACAGCAGTTCTTTTTGATGATAGGTATGAAGTATTATGGAATGGGATTGATGCAAGAATAGTGAAGCTGACAGAGAGAGAATATTTTGTAAGGGGATATACAGCATTGCTTGATGCGGTGGGTAAAACAATTTTGAAGGTGGAAAATAGATTTACTAATGGGATTAAGCCAGTTAAAGTTATTTTTGTCATTACTACAGATGGCATGGAGAACTCAAGTCAAGAATTCACTTATCAGAAAATAAAAGAGATGATAAAACATCAAGAAGAAAATCATCATTGGGAATTTCTTTTTATTGGAGCCAATATTGATGTAGCTAAAGAGGCTGATCATATTGGTGTTAACATTGATAATGCAATTACCTTCGAGGCATCAACTGCAGGTGTGGAAAATATGTATCAAATGGTTAATGAGGAAATCACAAATAAGAGGCAATATGGTAAGGAATATTAATTAACCATCAAGTGTTGATTGAAAGAAAGAGTGATATCCCCCATAATGGTTCATACTAAGTTGGGGTGATAAAGATGCCATGTCAATCAAATGATGAATTAAATATTTTAGTAAAAGAGGCAAAAAAATATACAAAAGACGGAAAAGTAGCAGACTATATACCTGCACTAGGGAGAGCCAATCCACATGATTTATCCATTGCCATACATTATCCTGATGGACAATGTATATCTGCAGGTGATATCGAAAGGAAAATTACACTTCAAAGTATATCTAAGGTCATTAGCTTGGCACTTGTTTTGATGGATAAGGGACCGGGCTATGTTTTTGAAAGGGTTGGAATGGAGCCAACTGGTGATCCTTTTAATTCAATTGCAAAATTAGAAACTTTGTCTCCAGCAAAGCCATTGAATCCGATGATCAATGCTGGAGCCCTTGTAGTAACACATATGATTGAAGGAAAAAATGTTGAAGAAAGATTTCAAAGACTTCTATCCTTTATAAGGGAAATGGCGAATGATTCAACTATTGATTATTCTGAAGAAGTCGCTCAGTCTGAATATAAAACATCATTTCTAAATAGATCTTTATCGTATTTCTTAAAACAACACCACGTTATCAAGGAAGATGTTGAGGAATTAATCGATTTATATACTAAACAATGTGCTATTGAAATGAACAGTTTGGAATTAGCTAGAATTGGGATGATTTTTGCGATGGATGGGGCAGACCCTCAGAGCGGCAAGCAAATCATCCCTGTTCATATTGCTCGAATATGTAAAACGTTTATGGTTACATGTGGGATGTACAACGCCTCTGGTGAATTTGCGATAAAAATTGGAATACCAGCAAAAAGCGGTGTTTCCGGGGGGATCATGGGAGCTGTTCCAGGTAAATTTGGCATCGGCATTTTTGGCCCTGCCTTAGATAAAAAAGGAAATAGTATTGCTGGAATTAAATTATTAGAATTACTATCGGAAACCTATAAATTAAGTATGTTTTAGGGTTAATATAATGAACGGTTTTCAGGTAATGTAAGGGCAAGAAGTATATAAATAAGAAGCGATCCGGGTGTAAAAATAAATATAAGTCTGACTATTAATGGCGAAATGCCAAAAAAATCAGCGATTCCTGCACATACGCCTTGCAATACTCTGTCTTTTGAAGATTTTGTTAATTTATTCAAGGCCCATCGACTCCTTTTTAGATATTTGTTCTAAACAGTCAACGGTTTTTCCATTCCATTGACTTTGTCCATATACGCAAAACCCTAATGATGTCCAAAATCGTTTAGCTTGCTCATTTTCCTGAATGATACCGATTCGAACTTTACTAATTTCATCACGTATAAATTGTTCTTCGAATGCCTGATATATTGTTTTCCCATAACCTTTAGAATGAAAATCTCCATGAATCATTAGTAAGCCTAGCCAAGGGCAATTGTCTTTTGGATTATTTTTCAGAAAATCAATGAGTCCAATTTGTTGATGATCTACAGTAATTAAGAAACTATCAGTAGTTTTATTGAGAAATTGATTTCTTATTTCATCCATCGTTCGTGATGAAATACCATTTTCTAAGGTGTTATAAGTAGAATTTGAATTAATAATTTCAAGTACGTTTTCCAAAGTATCTTCAGTTACTCGTTCGAAATAAATCATAAAACCCGCCCCTTTATTAATTTTAACATAATCTATCATTTCCTCACTATTAATTATATTAGCCCCATCCCTGCCCTACATTAAATCCTTTATTGCATAATAGACTTTCAAAAAAATAATACTCAAAAAATGAATTAGAGCGTTTCTTAATATTCAAGGAAACGCCTTTTGATAAAAACCAATATTTTTTAAAATTTTATAAATAATGAAATCATTTTATACTCAATTCCTTTTCCTTGTTTGTTTTTTCTCTCACATAAAGGGTAAAATATCAATATCCTGATAAGGAACCAAACAATCTACATATACAGGGAGGAATAGTATTATGAAACTTACTCCTGAACAGCGTATTGAACTCCATGGATTTAATAATTTAACTAAGTCATTAAGCTTTAATATGTACGATATTTGTTTTACTAAGACGAAAAAAGATCGCGAGGCTTACATCGAGTATATAGATGAACAATATAACGCCGACAGGCTGACAGAAATTTTACAAAATGTAGCTGATATAATTGGGGCACATGTGTTAAATATAGCTAAGCAAGATTATGTGCCACAAGGAGCAAGTGTGACAGTCCTTGTATCTGAAGGGCCAGTAGTTGAAGTACCAGCAGAATCGTATGAAGAGTCGCCGGGACCACTACCGGACAATGTAGTGATCCAGCTTGATAAAAGTCATATTACCGTGCACACATATCCAGAATATCATCCAGATGAGGGGATTAGTACATTTAGGGCTGATATTGATGTATCTACCTGTGGCGAAATTTCCCCATTAAAAGCATTGAACTATTTGATCCGCTCATTTGAGACAGATGTCATGTCCATTGATTATCGTGTCCGTGGTTTTACGAGGGCGAAGGATGGACATAAATTATTTATTGATCATGAAATTAATTCCATTCAAAACTATATCCCCGATGATGTAAAGGAAGAATTTGATATGATTGATGTCAATGTCTATCAAGAGAATATATTTCATACAAAATGTAAGCTAAAGGAATTTGATTTAGATAACTATTTATTTGCCCAATCCAAGAAAAATCTCAATGATGAAGAAGCAGCGGAAATTACTGAAAGAATTACAAATGAAATGGATGAAATTTTTTACGGGAAGAATATTTATGAATAGTCCTTTTAAAATAAAAAATGCTTGGAATCGTGAACTGCCCCCCGTCAAGTAGACAGTGGAAATAAATAAAACACCTTAGGCGGCTTTAGCCCTATATTCCAAGGGGCTAAGGCCGTTTAATCTTTTTTGTAATCTTTCATGATTATAAAACTGTATGTATTCTTCGATATCTTTTTTCAATTCCCCAAACGTACTATATTTGTTTAAATAAAACTTCTCGCATTTTATGGTTCCCCAAAATCCCTCCATTGGTCCATTATCAATGCATCGTCCTACTCTAGACATACTTTGTGTCATCTCTGCTTTCTCAACCTTCTTTTTAAATGCCGGGGAAGTATATTGATACCCTCGATCACTGTGGAGAAGAGGGGTGGCATTCGGGTTAGCCTCCATCGCTAAATCAAATGTCTTAAAAACCAACGGATTATTATTAGAAGTCCCAATCATATAACTTACAATGGAGCCGTCGTATAAATCTAAAATCGCACTCAAATAAGCCTTTTGAGAAGCTCCGTACTTCATTTCAGTCACATCAGTCAGCCATTTTTCATTTGGCTTCTCCGCATTAAACTCCCTGTTTAATAGGTTTTCAGCGACATATTGTGGAGTGCTAGGTTTATACTTCTTGCGTTTACGTCGAATAACCGACTGGATACCGGCAATCTTCATTATTCGATACGCACGCTTATGGTTAATAGGTTTAGATAGTTTACGATTCAGGTTCATCGTCATACGGCGATATCCATATATGCAGTCCACTTTCTCATATAAACACCTTATCTCCTTCAGAATTTCCTCATTTCTCTTTTCATTCTTGGAAGGAGTGTGACGAAGCCACTTATAGTAGGAAGAACGTGCAATTCTAGCAATCTGGCATAATAGCGCAATGGAGATATTTTCTTCCACATGTAGTTCCTGTATGGCCAAATATTCATCGGCTAAGCGAACCTGGCTTAATGACGCTTTTTTAAACGCCTCCTTTCGATCTCCTCCAACTTTTTTAAGAATGCATTTTCTGCCCGAAGACGTTCATTTTCCTGCTCCAATCGCTTCATTTCACGTCGGAATTTCTCCTCAGGGGTTAACTCTGACTCTGCCTTAGTGCGGCCACGCTTATCTTTAAGACCATCTTCTCCTTCTTTCTCGAACTTCTTTACCCATTGATACACTTGTTGATATGAAACCGTGAAAAGCTCTGATGCCTGATGATAATTTTTTCCGTTTTTAAGACAATACTTAACAATTTCCAAACGTTCTTCAAGTGTAGTGGAACGACCTTTAATCATAGAGTTACTCTCCCTTTGCGTCTCTATTAAATCTCTATGATTATTATAATTGTTTATCCACTGTCTCAACACTGATGTGCTAGATAATTCATATTTGTGTACAATCCCCATTAAAGAATCGTTCCCAGAAAGGTAATCCAAAACAGCTGCTGTTTTGACCTCTTTAGAGTAACGTTTCCATTTACCGGATTTGTTAAGCCCATCTATTCCATATTTCTGATAGAGGTAAATCCATTCTTTCATTGTTTCATCAGTAATATTATATTGCGAACAGAAATCTTGAATTGAGGTTTGTCTTTCATTAAACGCTAAAATTAACTCATACTTTTCTTGTACAGAAAAAGCACTCTTTCCCATAGAAAAAGCCCCCAGTAAAGTAAACAGATTTTTATTATTTGATCTGTCTACTTTATTGGGAGCATATCATCGTTCCAGGCATTTTTTATACTTCATAAATTAATTAGCACTGCTGAAACAGCGATGCTCCATACAATCAAGAGGAAAGATGCTGTCATCCAAAATGTATTTTTAGCAGTAGATTGTTCATTTTTAATTTTCTTTAAAATCTCTACAAGATTTAGACAAAAAATGATAGCTAAAATTGGCATAAAATAGACACTAATAAATGAAAAAATTTCCATTAATACACATCCAAGTTAAAAAATATCCTAGTTTGTTGTAGTGGGTATATTCACCCTTTCAATTCTAAATAATAGAATTAAGGAGGGATACTTAATGGCAAAACGGACAAAAAAGAACGATCCTGAACAAAAAAATAAAAAAGGATTTGACTCCAGTAAAACAGATTCGGAATTCTCGAAAGAATTTGGCAGTGCAAACGCCAATCGTGCCCATAAAGAAAAAGCGAAAAAAGAGAAAAAATCTAAGAATCAAGGTGAATGGAGCGGCATGCACTAATTCACTATGATATTGGGAGCTAATGAACGTTGAATAGCTCCCTTTTTCTAATTACTATTTAATTTCAAAAGTTAAGGTCACCAAAGATACCGGTAAAGTCAGGAAGCGAAACAAACGCCCCTTAAAACGTGCTAAACAAAGAAAAAAATACCAATTCACCACGATCCATAGAAACAAATCAAAGCAATTCAGCTCCATACTGTGCAAAAAGTTTTTTCATCGTTTCAGAACTGCGATCGCTAGTACTATGAATGGCTTCAATCAATGTTTTCGTTTGCTTCGTCATGATAATAAGATAACGTGCAGGCTCTTGTTTCGGATTCCAAAATGTATGTGGGGTTCCGTGTGGCACGATTACCGCCTCATTGCAATTAGCTTCAATCGTTTCGTCTCCAATTTGAAATCCAAGTGTGCCTTCTAATATAAACCATGCCTCATCATCTTCATGATGCAAATGAAGTGGAGCCATTAACATAGGGGTTTCTCCCTCAGGTGTACCCTCTGCGTTCCATTCAGCAATAGTAATATTCGATCCCTCTGGTGCAAGAGTCATACCGTTGCTCGTACTTAAGACAAAATCTGATATTGATAATTTAGACAAGTCTAAGTTCCTCCCATTTAATTATTATTCTTTCAATATATCATATAGTATCTGCAGTGAAATCGAAAGAACGTTATTAACACGGAATGAATGCTATATTAGGAAAAGAATTAATGCTTAGCGACTATTGCTAGAGCGTTTTTTGTTTTGTATAATATAGTTGTGCGTTATTGAGAACAAAAGGAGGGGGTTATATGAGTTTTGTCAAAAAGATTTTTAGTGTCTTTTTAGTTGGAATTTTGTTTGTAAGCTTACCGTATAGTGCGTTAGCCAAACCAGCAAAAAAAGTAATTGATTATGTGGCATTAGGAGATTCATTAGCTGCGGGGCAAACACCTTATCGAGAAATGGGTTCGGGATATGCTGATTATCTTGTAGATCGCTTCGAGCAATCTCAATACACAGTTGGCTTTACAAATTTTGGGGTTTCCGGTTATACGTCTATGGATTTACGCAATGATGTTCTTACAAAAGAAATTGTTCAACAACAGCTAAAAGAAGCAGAGTTTATCACAATCGATATTGGAGCAAATGATCTCCTTATAGCATTAAGAAATCCTGCATCAATTCCTGCTGCTTTTGCTAATCTGGGAATGAATTTAGAAATGATCCTGAAGACAATTGATTCTTTAAATCCAAATGCCAAGGTATATGTTATGGGCTATTATAATCCATTTCCTTATTATCCAGATGATCAGCAAGCAGAGTTGTTGCCTTTACTGGATATTTTGAACCAAACGATAGCAGAACGAGCTTATGCTAATGGTGACACATTTGTTCCAACGGCAAAAATAATTGAAAAACACTATGAAGCTTATCTTCCAAATCCTACAGATATCCACTTAAGTAAAGAGGGGTATCAAATAATAGCAAAAGAATTTTGGAAAGTAATCGATAAAAGCAAAAATTAGTTGAAAGGTTCAAACCATCACTGACACTTTTATTAAAACAATGGCAGGCGTCCGGTTACACATGTTGTTAACCTGAAGTCATTCGGAAAATCATGCCAACCTAATTTAATTTGCACTCTCATTATGGGAGTGCTTTTTTGTGAAATAATTCCCCAATCTTAAAAAGGATATTATAATTTAGAGATTAGAGAGGGTGGGATATCATGTTGAATTCTTCATATTGGCTAACGAATGTAAAATTAGAATACGGTTACGTAAGGGAAAATGGCTGTATCGTTGGTACAGAAACTAGGATTTGTCATATTAGAATTGAAGATGGAAAAATAGCCGAGATCATCGAGTCTGAAGAGGAATTACATAATCAACTTCCAAAATATGATGGCAACGAATTACTAATGCTGCCTTCATTCGAAGACACTCATATTCATTTAGATAAAACATATTTCGGATTACCTTGGAAGGCTGTCAATCCGATATCTAGTATTTTTGATCGGATAGAGGAAGAGAAGATTTTACTTCCAAAACTATTATCAACCTCCAAAAAACAAGCCGAGGGCATTTTATCATTGCTCCAAGGATTCGGGACGACACATGTGCGTGCTCATTGTAATATTGAGCCTACTAGCGGACTTAAGCGTCTTGAAGCGACAATCCAGGCTTTTGAATCATTTTCTGGTAAGCTATCATCAGAAATTGTCGCATTTCCTCAGCATGGACTTTTATATTCTGATTCCGTTGAATTAGTAAAAGAGGCGATCGAAGAGGGAGCCACTCATGTTGGAGGATTGGACCCAATTACAGTTGACGGAGACAATGAAAAGTCACTCCAAACAATGCTTGAAATAGCAGTTACTAACGGTGTTGGAATTGATATCCATTTACATTACGGGGGAGAAGCAGGAAAGGAAACCCTTACCCGTCTGGTGGATTTAACAGAAGAAGCCGGATTGAAAGACAAAGTTACCGTTAGCCACGCTTTTTGGTTTGCCGGTGCTGATCCGAATGAAGCCGAAGAATTAGCGGAACGGATGGCGTCTCTCGGCATGTCTATCACATCTACTGTTCCAATCGGAAAAACAACGATGCCGCTTCCAATGCTTCATAAAAAAGGGGTAAAAGTAAGATTGGGAACAGATAGTCTTACTGATCATTGGTCTCCGTTTGGAAATGGCGATCAATTGGAGAAGATAGGACGATTCGCTGAATTATATGGATATACGAATGAAGTGTCGTTGGGGCAGTCTCTTAGGTTTATTACAGGAGGGGTAACTCCATTAGACGAGAATGGAAAGCAAGTATGGCCAATGGTTGGGGATTCTGCAAGCTTCGTATTGGTGCATGCCAGCTGCTCGGCGGAAGCAGTGGCCAGAAGATCCCAACGTCAAGCGGTTTGGTATGAAGGCAAGTTAGTTAGCGGTTCCCTATCATTCTAATGTGACATTTGTTCCTTATGAAAGATTGTCATATAATAAGGCGAACTAAATCATCTACGTTTGACCATTTATGAAAGGGTATGGACTTGCATGCAAATTCCAATTATTTATGAAGATAATCATCTTCTTGTGATAGAGAAGCCTGTAAATATTCCCGTGCAAGAAGATAGTACAGGAGATTTAGATTTACTAACTTTACTAAAACAAGATATAAAAATTCGTTATGAGAAGCCAGGGAACGTTTATCTTGGGCTTGTCCATCGTCTTGATCGTCCAGTTGGAGGAATTATGGTTTTCGCTAAAACATCGAAAGCCGCTTCCCGATTATCAGATGTGATTCGAAGACAAATGATGGATAGAAAATATTTAGCTGTTGTAAGAGGGGCTCCTCCAAAAAATAAAGGAGTATTGGAACATTATCTATTCAAAGATCAGCATAAAAACATGGCATATACTGTTCCTTCCACCCATAAACAAGGAAAAAAAGCCATTCTTGAATATGAAATCATTGAGCAGAATGGAGACTTAAGTTTATTATTCGTTCGTATTCTCACAGGAAGGTCCCATCAAATCCGTGTTCAGTTATCGGCATCAGGTTGTCCTCTATTCGGTGACCAGAAATATGGACAAGCTCTCAATAAACCTGGACAGCAAATTGCATTATGGGCCAATTCTCTAAAATTTTCTCATCCAACGAAAAAAGAAATAGTAGAGTTTCACTCTTTTCCCCCGAAAGATTATCCATGGGATTTGTGGAATTATATTAATAACCATTAAAAAAATCAAAGCGCAGGCTTTGATTTTTTTTCGCGTCAGCAAATCTATGACAATGCCAGTAACTTTGTGACCACGACTAGTAAAGAGTAAAGACTGGCCAGTATTTTCGAAACAATGACCAGTAAGCAAAATAGGATGGTAGTAAATGGTTCAGCGCTTATCTAGGCGTTAACGGCTTAACAGAAATCGCCGGAGTGGTAGTTGTGACAATACAGCCATCAAGATCTTTTTCCTGTAAAAATCCTAAATGAATGGCAGATTTAATTTTTTGTGCATCTGGTTTTTTAACGGTTTGAATGAGGTCGTTCATCTTTAATTCTTCCAATCTTTTAACCGTCTCTTCTTCGTTAAATTTTTCCGTTTTTCTAATTTGACGTTGTAGTTTATATCCATTTAAAGTAATTTCAGCTTTATCAAGGGAGCTAATTTGACGATTGAAATAATCATGAAAAATCTCCTTTAAATGATTCATTTCCGCTTCAATTTCTTTTTTCTTCTTATTTAACTCGTAGTAATTAATAAGCATTTCTCCTGTTATGAGTGTATCCTGATTATTTTTCAACATTCTCCCTCCAACATTAATAGATACACTATCTTATAGTGTTTCGGAAGAAAATATGACACTTAAAAATAGTATGTGCATTCATTTTGATAATAGGTCATAGATTAGAAAAGGACCTTTTTGTATTGGAAAGAGGGATTAGTTTGCTAGAAATAATATCTACATACAAATGGCATTTTTTAATTACTCTCGAGGTTTTATTTTGGATAGCATTCTTTACTTTTTTAGTATTAAAATATTGGTTTGAGACTAAAGCCAAAGTGATCTTTTTGGCTTTTACCTTTATATTTGAATGTATGGATTTACCGCTTGCTGTTATGGATTACGTAAATACAGGTCGCATATCGTTTTTCCAAATTACGGTATTGTTAGTATATTTTTATGCTTTAACATTTGGAAATCAAAACATACAAAAGCTTGATTTGTATATTAAGAGGAAGGTAATGGAAATAAAAGGTAAACCTTTGCAATTTGAGGACAAGCGCCTTCCAGCAGTTAGTTCAAACAAGAATTATGCCAAGTCTATTAAACATGGATTTTTACTGCATTTTAGTGTTTTCCTTGTGTTCCATTTATTGTTGCTGATTGAATTTACTTGGCCGCCTATATCATTAAATTATATTTCAGATTTAATTAGCAGTGAAACGAGAGATATTTTTCATAATACGGCGATTAACCGAGCGAGTATTATGTGGTCAATGTTTTTAATGATTAATGGGTTAGTAGCCTTTTTATACACGTACTCCTCATGGAGAGTATTTAAAAATAAATAAGCAGCTGTCCTGATTGGTTTGAATCGGGACAGCTGCCAAGCAATAAGAAAATCTCAAAAAGTGGATCGGAAAGCACCATTTGTTCATCCAGCATGCAATTTTGAGTGCTTATAATTCTTTTATTGCATTTGTTTAAGAGTTCTTCAAAGTATGAATTATTTCCGTGCAGCTTGCTAGTTCAATCTTATTTTTAGTAAAAATATTGGCAATCGCATGTCTTAGCTTACTCTCAATCTCGTCTTTATCTGCACCATCTTGAAAAGGAAGCTGCACTGAAAATTCTAAAGCTGATTGCCTGAAAGCAATAAAGCGGATAGTAGGAGAGGAAGGAACATTTACTAATTCTACTGCTTCGTAAAGCAACGTTTCTACTTTATGAGAATCGGTGCCAAACGGGACGCTTACATGAACTTCTGCAGTTAACTGTTCACCAGAGCGGCTATTGATGATTTGCTCGATAAAATATTGATTCGGAACAACCAATCTTCCTCCTTTATGAGTAATGATTGTAGATCGTAAGTTGATTTTTGATATTTGACCTACTTTCTCCTCTATTTCAACGGTTTCGCCTACCTCCATTGGCCTTTCGAATAATATTATGATCCCTGAAACAAAATTCGCTGCAACATTTCGCAATCCAAATCCGATTCCGATTCCGAGCGTGCTTAAGACCACTGCAAAAGCTCGCATGTCTAATCCTACTGTTTGAAAACTGATGAGCAAGGCGATAAACATCACTACATAATAAATAAGTCGATTAATTGTAAAGCTTAACCCAATATCTACATCGAATTTTTCGTAAATAAAAGGCATGATGTGGGCATTAAATGCTTTTACAAGCCTACTCGTAAATGTAATAATCATAATAGCTACAATGATGAGGACTAAAGATACTTCAACCCCGTCCTTTTCATAAATAGCTGAAAACAGCCATGATTCATTCGAGAAATAAAAAAGGAACAAAAGAATCGTCCCGTAAAAAGTTGCCCAATTCAAGATCGCTTCGATCGTCGGAAGAACTCGGTTTTTAGCCAAATCCGATTTCATCCATTTTCTTAAAACAAGGAGCAGCACCCATTTTACGAAAAAAATAAGAATTACATATACAAAGAATAAAAGAATTTGTTTTAGCGATAAAGTTTTTAGAATAGAGATGCCCTTAAAAAACTCCATAACTAAAATCCCCCTCGTACCCGAGATGTACCCTTTAAACTACGGAAACAAACAAAATGGAGGATTCCGAAATAGTGAATGAAAAATATTACGATGCCTTATTGAATATAAAAACGGATGGGGAACAGATGGGTTTTAATCATTCTTTTCACTATCATCGTTATGAACCAACCCCATATAGTGGGTTAGAGATTTTATTTAATGAATATAAGTTGGAGCCCAGTGATCGAGTCGTTGATTTTGGATGTGGAAAAGGGCGCTTGCTATTTTATATCCATCATTTATTCAAGTCTTACGTAACAGGAATTGAAATGAATGAAGACTTGCATGGGAATGCTGTTGAAAACAAAAAACGGTTCTTGAAAAAACATCGATCTGCAAATGACAAAATTCATTTTCACTGTTGTCTCGCAGAAAAATATGATATTCATCCTCTAGATAATCGCTTTTACTTTTTCAATCCGTTTACAATTCAAATTTTTATGAAAGTGGTTAATAATATTCTTGGTTCTGTTGAACAGTCGAAAAGAGATGTAGAACTAATCTTATACTATAGCTCGGAAGACTACATTTTTTATTTGGAGAATCAGACTTCATTTGAATTGACAAATGAAATCATTATACCGGATCTTTACCGACACAATTCAAACGAGAAGTTTTTAATCTACATAAATCACTCCTAGATGGTAGAACATAACCATCAGGAGGTGTTAATGGTGCAGGAAAAGGACTTTGAACAAATATATAATGAATATCGCGAACAAAGTGGACAGCAAGCTAGTGATGGAGCTTACGCAGAAGAAGAAGGAAAAGAACAAATTATAGCTGTTAGGAAAAATGATGATGGGGATATCATTGCCTTTAAAACAAAATCTGGTCGAGAATTGGATTATATAACGGCGTTGGATGAAGCTAAGGCAGGGAAAATCGCCCATGTAGATGTATTTCATAAATATGGGAGAGATATTATTCGCAGCGAACCTGATGGAATTAAAGAAAATAATTTAGATAATTTACCAACATTTTAAAAAGAAAAAATAGAGATTCCATTATCAGGCTCCCTTATTTCATCTTGTTACCATTTGAAAGCTAGCCTTAGAGAACAGCAATCATCTTCATCTTGGGCATTCGTTAACTCAATGATGAGGCCATCAGGAGTGAATTGATTTATTGTTTTAACCGTAATCCCCGTAGACTTTATTAATTGATCTACTTTTGGTTTATTGGACTTTTGAGCTGCATCCATAAGGTTATAGGAAAATTTAGGGGTAGCAGCAATTTTGTTAATTATTTTATTTGCTTCATTTAAAAGGATTCGATATTTTTCGGTTGATTGAACAAATTGTTTAGTACTGATGGGTTGAAACATTTGCCGTATGCAATAATAAGTAGGAAAATGAGGTAGGGCACATTCCCTCCTGCATAGATAACCATATGGATTGAAGTAATAATTAGGAGTGTACAAAATAAATCCTCCTCTCAACATACACCCTATATCATATGTGCAACAAAAAGTAGGTGTTCCCCCTGTAAATGCGCTTCCTCTTGTTTTTAATAAATACGAATGGTAATATAAATGTAATAGTAAAAATATGGCATCACATGTTACTGATACGATCAGGCATGGTGGTAGATGAGAGAATTTCACATTCTTTTATATACCCCATGCCTTTTTTGTTTTTTTTAGTACTCATCCAGAACCTTATAAGGAGTAATTGGACATGATTATGAATATATTTAAAAAAACAAGTATAAAGATATACGCTCCAGTAAGTGGGGAAATTATCCCGCTAGTACAAGTCCCTGACCCGGTTTTTAGTGAAAAAATGATGGGAGAAGGGATTGCAGTCATTCCTTCGAGTGGTTATATACATTCTCCTGTTGAAGGAACGGTGAAACTAATTGCGAATACGAAGCATGCCATTGGTATTGAAACAGATGAAGGAATTGAACTATTGATCCATGTTGGTTTGGAAACAGTGTCATTAAAAGGTGAAGGTTTTAACGTAATTGTGAAAGTTGGGGATAAAGTCTCAGTAGGCCAGTTATTGATGGAAATGGATTTGGAATACGTTAAAAACCATGCGAAGAGCATAGTTACGCCAATTGTGATTACGAATAGTTTCGAAAGTAAGAAACAATATAGTTTAACAAAAGAAAAACATTGTCAGATTTGTAAAACGGTGATTATAACTGTTTCGGGCAATTAATTCGCTGGAGCGATAAGGACGGGATTCAAGTGAAAATTACTAAAATCCTTAATAATAATGCTGTAGTCGTAACGGATGGGAACCAAGAAAAAATTGCAGTTGGTTCAGGAATCGCTTTTCATAAGAGAAAAAATGATATTGTCAATGTTCATAAAATAGAAAAGCTATTTGTCATTCGTGAAAATGAAAAGTTAGAACAGCTGCTAAGCAGGATTCCAGAAGAGCATTTTACAATTTCTGAAGAAATCATTAGTTATGCGGAAAAATATCTTGGGACGAAATTAAATGAACATATTCATATCGTTTTGACGGATCATCTTTCCTTTGCTATTGAAAGAGAAAGGGAAGGCATTCATTTAAAAAACAAGCTTTTGCAAGAAATAAAAATTTTATATAAGGAGGAATTTGAAATTGGTCTTTGGGCACTAACACATATAAAAGAAAAGCTAGGCTTCGACATTCCTATTGATGAAGCTGCTTATATCGCGCTTCATATCCATACAATGAAGCCTCAAGGGGGTGATTTACGGCAGACGGTTAGACAGACGACTATTTTACGGGACATGGTGCATTCGATTAAGAGGTTTTTAAAGATCAAGATTGAAGAAGATGATATTTCTTACCATCGGCTTATTACTCACTTGCGTTTTACATTAGAAAGAGGGAAAGGTTATGAAGTTCACTCAATGGATCGAGAAATGCTTGAGATGATCAAAAAGAAATTTCGCAAATCATTTGAATGTGCAAGCGAAATGGCAAGAGAATTATCGTCTTTCCATGGGATTGATTTACCCGAACAGGAACTTGGGTACATTACACTTCATATTGAGAGGCTTAGGAAAGTATAAGTATTTTAATAGGTTAATAATCTACGAAAAAGCAAAAATAGTATAGGAGGTCTTTTCAAATGATGAAATATTTGCAAAGATTAGGCCGTTCCTTGATGCTCCCGGTAGCAGTTCTTCCAGCTGCTGCGATACTGATGGGGATTGGTTATTGGATTGATCCAGATGGATGGGGAGAAGCAAATGTTATTGCGGCCTTTTTAATTAAAGCAGGTGGCTCCATCCTTGGCAATATCCCTATTCTTTTTGCAGTTGGGGTAGCACTTGGAATGTCTAAGGGAAGAGATGGCTCTGCAGCCATCAGTGGTTTAGTTTCATATCTAGTAGTAACTACTTTATTATCAACTGATACTGTGGCAATGTTTCAAGGGGTTGACCCCGGGCATGTAAATGATGCATTCGGAAAAATTGAAAACGCATTCATTGGGATTATTTCAGGAATCATAGCTTCTAATATGTATAATCGTTTTAGTCATGTTCAATTGCCGGATGCATTTGCCTTTTTTAGCGGAAAACGACTTGTGCCAATTATGTCAGCCCTTGCGATGTTAGTGGCAACAGTTGCACTGTTTTTTATATGGCCGGTCTTATACACTGGGCTCGTATCTTTTGGAACAGGAATTAGTAAACTTGGAGCAGCAGGAGCAGGATTATATGGATTTTTTAACCGATTATTAATTCCAACTGGGTTGCATCATGCGTTAAATGCGGTATTTTGGTTCGATACGATTGGAATTGATGACATCGGAAAATTCCGAGATGGAACGGGAGTTAAAGGAGTAACTGGCATGTACCAAGCCGGATTCTTCCCAATCATGATGTTCGGATTGCCGGCTGCGGCACTTGCCATGTATCATACAGCCAAAACGAAGAGAAGAAAACAAGCTGCTTCATTAATGCTAGCAGCAGGGTTTGCCTCATTTTTTACAGGTGTAACCGAGCCGATTGAATTTTCATTTATGTTTTTGGCTCCTGCACTTTACTTAGTGCATGCGGTTTTAACAGGACTTTCACTTACGATTGCTGCACTTTTTCAATGGACATCAGGCTTTGCCTTTAGTGCTGGATTTATCGATTATTTTTTAAGTCTTAGAATCCCGCTTGCCAATCAGCCATACATGTTGCTATTACAAGGATTAGTTTTTGGAGTGATTTATTACTTCCTCTTCCGCTACCTCATTGTAAAATTTGACTTGAAAACTCCAGGGCGTGAAGATGAAGATATTGATAGTGAGGAAGATTCCAGAATTATAACTGGAAAAGAACGCTTCGCCATTATGGCTGCTAAAATTTATGAAGGTCTCGGCGGGGATGCCAATGTTACTTCCGTTGATAATTGCATCACCCGTTTAAGAGTTGAAGTCAAAGATATGAATGCCGTGGATCAAGAGAAAATTAAAGCAACCGGCGTTCCAGGCATCAACATCGTTGGCTCCAATAGCATTCAAGTCATCGTAGGCACTCAAGTACAATTCGTAGCGGATGAAATTGAAAAAATTAGAAAATAATTGTGTGGATTTGAAAGGGCGACTGTCTAGTGAATAGGCGGTCGCTATTTTGATTGATACATAAGCTAATGATAGGAATCTAATAGAAGCGATAATTTTGAGAGAATTCCTCTAATGTTTAATAAAGTGAAGATATTGGACAGAGTTCTCGTTCTACTCGGTAGTTAGTCCAATATATGGATTATATTGGACTGAAAACATGTTCTATACAAAAATCTGTCCATAAAGTAAGTATATTGGACATACATCCAGGTAGCTAAAAATTCTGTCCAATAAACTTGTTAAATTGGTCAGAAAATCCGTTTCACACGTAACTATGTCCAATAAAGACATGATTTTGGATATAAATCCCATTAATTTGAAAAGCGGTCCAATTAAGAGTCATCTCTCCTACTTGTTTTTTGTTAAAGGAATCTAGCATTTAAAGAATAACGTTTATAATATTATTTGATTTAAAATTTTTAAAATTTGGATAGTGTGTTTTATTTTCACTGTGCTAATATATAATTATTTCAAATACAAAATTTAGCAACGGAAATGGGAGAAGAATCATGAATGTTTTCAAGGACTTTAAAGATTTTTTAAGAATTAAAGGGGCTTGGTATTTACTTGTTGGATTGTTTTTGTATGGAATAGGGACGGGAATTTTAGCTCCGATGAATGCAGTTTATATGCGTGAAGGGATTGGTTTGACAAAAGTCCAAATCGCTTCCATTTTCTCGGTGTCCGTTTTAATGAATATGGGTATTACCATCATGGTTGGGTTTATCAGTGATAAAATGAAACGTAAAAAACCATTGCCGTTATTTGCGTTAGTGCTATGTATGATTGGACTTCTCCTTTATATGAGAGCGGATACATATATAGAAGCTCTGATTGGTATGATTATTGCAGTCGCTCCTTCAGGCTTAATCATGGGTCAGTTTTTTGCGATGGCTCGTAATCATTTCATGAAGCTCGCACCAAATATTTTCGAGATTGCACAAATTTGGCTGCGTGCTATGATGAGTGTTGGTTTTTTCGTTGGTCTTCTATTAGGTGCAAATCTATTCTTAATCGCTAGTTTCAAAGGTATTCTCATAGGAAACTTAGCCGGTTATTTTTTACTTTTCGTTCTCCTTTTACTTTACAAGGAATACGATCCAGTTGACGTCGAATCGAACGTCTCCAAAGGTGAAGCATTTTCGTTCATTATGCTTTTTGCACTGTTATTGTTAGGATGTGCAGACTCATTAAGAGGCCTTTATTTACAGCTTGTTGTCGTTGAATTATTTGAAAAACCGCAAATTATGTCTTACCTATGGAGTGTTCAGGCGGTTTTTGAATTACTATTCATGACTTTCGCAGGTTATTGGGCGATGAAATTCGGGAGTAAGAGAGTCATTTTATTAAGTAGTTTTTGTGCGCTCGTTACTTTTATGATTTATAGCACAAGCCCGCCACTTTTCGTCTTTTTCCTTGTCCAACCACTTTATTCCTTTTACGTTTCTGTGTTGTATGGCGTTGTAATGGGGTATGTTCAAAGAATGTTCCATACCAAAATTGGTTTCGGCTCAAGTCTTTATGTATTTTTATTCCAAATGGCATCCCTTGCAGGCTATGCATTGCCGTTTTTAGTGGAAGGATACAGTCCAAGAATATTTATTATTCCGAGCATCCTTGTTGGGGCAGGAATTTTGTTGATGGGTGGTTTAGCATTAAAAAATCGCCAAAAACCAATGACATTATCAGCATAAAAATGGCCGGATTTCTTTCTTTGAAATCCGGCTTACTTTTATTAAATCGCGGTAATGTCATGTTGCGAATGCTATTAGGAGTCTCGGGAAATTTCGTTCGACAATAGAGTAATACGCGTGTACTCCAATTTAAAACTAAAAGAATTAGTGAAAAAACAACTCACGTGCCTCCCAAGTTCATCTACGAAATGAATCTCCTCGACTTTAATTAAGCTTGGCTATATTCCCATCTCCCAAAATGATTTTTTATGCTATAATTTTAACATTTACAGGCTTAAATATTTTCAAAAATGAAATTTTTTAATGAGAGAATAGAAAAAGTGAGGGTTATCATGTGGAAAAAGTAGTCTCTATGAAGAACGTTTCATTTAGAAGAAATAAGCAGGAAATTTTAAGTGGGATAGATTGGGAAATAAAAAAGGATCAACATTGGGCAATCTTAGGCTTAAATGGATCCGGAAAAACGTCCCTACTTAATATTGTGACAGGATATCAATTCCCAACAACTGGAGATGTCAAAGTACTTGATTTTCAATTTGGAAAATCCTATATACCTGATTTACGAAAAGAGATTGGTTTTGTCAGTAGTTCGCTGGAACGATTTTCCGAAGTTCTAGATTATGAAACGGTAGAAGAAATTGTCGTGAGTGGAAAATTTGCATCCATTGGATTGTATGAAGAAGTGACTGATGCTGATTGGGAAAAAGCTGAATCCTTATTAAAAAGTTTTCGCTTAGATTATTTAAAAGGAAAACGATTTCATCTATTATCCCAAGGAGAAAAGAGAAGAGTACTAATCGCGAGGTCTTTAATGAGCGATCCCAGAATTCTTATTTTAGATGAACCGTGTTCTGGGCTAGATATTCTTTCAAGGGAAGATGTTTTACTTTTAACTAAGGAAATTGCCACATACAATTGCCATTTAATTTATGTAACTCATCATATAGAAGAGCTTGTTGAAGAAATAAGCCATGTGTTGCTTCTACGTGATGGAAAAATAGTTGCCGCAGGTCCAAAGATTGAAGTGGTTACGGATGAATTGTTGACAGAAACATTTGGTATTTCTGTTGGAGTTCATTGGGAAGAAAACCGACCGTGGCTTTCAGTGAAAAAAGATATAGGTTATACGAAATTTGGACCTGTAAAAACCAATTGAGTTGGATCAGCTGTGCTTTTGAAAATTACAATAGTGAGAAGAGTCGCAAATTAAGTGGTTACATTGAATTGGTCAATAAGACCTTTCTTGTCAAAATTCTTTGTTCAAGGTCACGATGGGTGTTTCATCGTGACCTCAATCCCGAAAAAGCAGCCAGCAAGGTCACGATAAATATAACCAATATATCTTACTACCGAAAAAATCTATCAGCACGGAACAACATTAACTAAATGCAAGCCGGTAAATAGGAACGAGTGTCTCGAACGTCTCTTTTACAAAATCAATAAAGCGATCCCTATCTCGAAGGATTGTATCGTTTGCTTCTATATGTCTGCCTATTAAAAACTCCGCTTTTTTGACATCACGAAAGCGAATGAGAGCTTCTTTTAAATTGATATCCGCCATAGAAGTAGATTCTTTTTTCATATGATCTAAAGAAACAACAAAATCAGAAGGAATCGAGTTTTCAATTGATTTTATGTTTTTAAGTAAGTTTTTCGCGATCGACGTTTTATTTGGTAATTCATATATATAAGCCAACCATATAAAGACATGGTCATCGAAAAGACCGACTTGAAAATGCGGATGTTGTTTATATCCTCGTTTATTCCCTGCAATCGCTAGCCATGTATCCTTTGGTGGATTGACAGTACGTCTTGCATGTTTAGCAATATGTAAAAACATCTCAGAACCTACCATTGCAGATAAATCATCAGTTAGAACGTCGCCCAACGCCTTAAATTTAGGTTGTATTCTTTGTTGGATTGCCTCCATTCTATCCTCAAGGCCTTCTATATGAAACGTGTCAAAATCGTGTTGGGTAAATCCAGTGAATTGCATAATCATAGTTCCTTTCCATTCTGTCTTCATCAATCATATTAATAAAAAAAGAAGATAATCTAAAGAGATTTATCTTCAATACAGTTTTTTTCTTATTTTTCACTCGGATCATATTCATCATAAATAAGTCTAGTAACCGTTGTATAATCTCCTTTATCAATTTCGGATTGTGTTGCCTCTTCTCCATAGTAATCCTCAGTATCAATTCCTGGTGCAATCTTAGGATGGTCCGTTACTTGCTTTTTGTCCTTTTTCAAAAAGTATCCCTCCAATCAAACATATTTTTAACTAAATTTATTAAATTATGAATGAAAAGGAATGTTGTCAGTATTGTCAGTCAATATGGTAAGATGAATATATAATTGTCTTCAGAATGGGAGGAAAATATATTGAAACCTAAGATTTATGCAACATTACCAATTCCTACAGACGTGGAAAAATTTCTTTCTGAATACTGTGAAGTGCGCAAGTGGATCGGAGAAGACCGGATTTCACGAGAAACTCTGTTACAAGATATAAAAGATGTTAATGGACTTTTAACGTCGGGAATTAGAATCGACGATGATCTTTTAGAAAATGCACCAAATTTAAAGGTGGTCAGTAATGTATCGGTAGGTTTTAATAATTTTAATATAGAAGCGATGAAACAACACAATGTGATAGGAACAAACACACCTTATGTTCTTGATGAAACTGTAGCCGATTTGACGTTCGCTCTTATACTAGCTTCTGCACGAAGAATTGCTGAATTAGATAGGTTCGTAAAAGATGGAAACTGGAATCCAACAAAAGATGATCAACTTGTGTTTGGATTGGATGTACATAGCTCAACAATTGGAATCATTGGAATGGGCAGAATTGGAGAAGCGGTGGCGAGAAGGGCGAAATTCGGATTTAATATGGATGTCCTTTATTATAATCGAAACAGAAAGCCTGAAGCTGAAGAAAAATATGAGGCAGAGTATTGTAATTTAGATTCTTTATTAGAAAGGTCAGATTTTATTGTATTGCTCACCCCGCTTACTCCTGAGACTGAGCACTTTATCGGTGAAAGAGAATTTGCACTCATGAAAAAATCAACCTTTTTCATTAACGTTTCTCGTGGGAAAACGGTAGATGAAGCTGCAATGATTCGGGCTTTGGAAAATAAAGAAATATACGGCGCAGGACTTGATGTTTTTCAGAAAGAGCCTGTAGAAAAAGATAACCCATTACTAAAAATGCCAAATGTCGTTACCGTCCCTCATATAGGTTCAGCAACAAAGAAAACAAGAGACGCCATGATCATGCGTGCCGCGCAAAATATCGTTTCTGCTTTAACTGGGAAAGGTGCGATTGATTCGGTTTACTAGGTTGTTTTTTTAATGATTGAAGTAGAATTGCTCAAAACTGTTTTTGTTTTGAGCTTTTTCCATTAATAAATTTCCTAGAAAAAAAAATAACTATGGGTTGACCCAACAACCCGACCATGTTATGATTTTAACAATTCCAAATGTTTAGCATATTTAGCGCATTAAATTACGTACTATATACCCCACCATAGAAGTACTATTAGCAATCCTTCATAAATGAGCCTTGTGCCTACTTAGTAAAATTTACTTCAATTTAACAGACAACCTACCTTAGAAACTTAAAAAGTGTTTTTGAAAGTATTTCCGCAAAATTTATTATACACCTCGAATTCTCACATATTACTTTAGATATCCTTTTACTAAAGAACGAGACCCTATTTTATATTCACATAACCTTACCCACGAATATAAAGCGTTTTCATAATCTCTATAACTAAACCAGATTATGTCCTTCATTTAAAAAATTCATTATTTTTCAATTGTAAATAATATAAAAGTAGTTGTAAGGAGGTAAAAATGGAGAAAATATTAGATAGTAGCAGTATTCTTCCACTTTATCATCAATTACAAGAAATTTTGAGAGAAAATATTGAGTCTGGTATATGGAAACCAGGCGATATGATTCCATCAGAAAATCAATTAATGCAAGAATACTTTATTAGTAGAAATACTGTTAAAAAAGCGATAGAGAATCTTGTTCAAGATGGAATATTAAATCGTGTACAAGGTAAAGGAACTTTCGTTTCAAGACCTAAATTTGAACAATCATTAAGTGGTTTTTATAGTTTCAGCAAAGTAATGAAGGAAAGAGGTTTATCTCCTAAAGATGTAATTGAGAGTATTGAAAAAATGAGAGTAAAACCAAGAATTGCAAAGCAGCTAAAACTTAGTGAAGATGAACAGGTGTTTGAATTAAAACGTATTCGCTATGCTCAAGAAGAACCAATGATTTTTGAAACATCATACATTCCGGAAAAATATTGCCCTGGATTAACACGTGAAAAGTTAGAAAAAAATTCCCTTTATGATTTAATGCAAAAAGAATATGGGATATTTGTAACAAAAGCGAAAGAAACCTTTGAACCAATATTAATTAGATCATATGAAAGTAGATTTTTAGATGTAGAGGAGGGGTACCCTGCATTGGCACTTGATCGAATCGCATTCGATGCATATGAAGTACCAGTTGAATTTTGTCATTCAATTGTTCGAGGGGACCGATGTAGGTTTTATACGGAATTATTGTAAAGATTTTTTCTGACAATTGGTAACACCTTTCTGTGCACTCACAGAGAGAGAATATAATCTTAATTCTTAGGGGGATTTGAATGAAGAAATATTTGTCCATTATTGTTGTATTGTTATTAATGGTATTGTCCGGATGTTCAGGAGATGGCAAAACGACTGGTGGTGGTAGTGGAGGTGGAGGTAAAACAAAGTCTGGTGATATTACACTAACTTATGCAATTTGGGATGTGAACCAAGCACCTGCACTTCAACAAATTGCAGACAAATTTAATGAAGAAAATCCAAACATTAAGATTAAGGTTGAAGTTACACCATGGGATCAATATTGGACGAAGCTCGAAACGGCAGCAACTGGTGGGAGTTTACCTGATCTCTTTTGGTTGAATGCATCAAATATTCAAAAATACGCAAAAGGTAAAGTGTTATTGCCGATTACTGAACAAGCTGATTTAGATAACGTAGATCTTTCAAAATATCCTGAAGCACTTGTTAAAACTTATACTGTCGATGACCAGCTTTATGCCATACCTAAGGATTTTGATACAATCGGTCTTTGGTATAATAAAGAACTATTTGATAACGCAGGTTTAGAATATCCAAATGAAAATTGGACGTGGGATGATTTAGTTGATAATGCAAAAAAATTAACCGATGAAGGAAACGGCATTTGGGGATTCTCAGCCCCTCTTGAGACGCAAACTGGATTTTATAATACAGTTTACCAAGCTGGTGGATATATTCTAAATGATGATTTGACAAAAGCTGGCCATGCAGACGAAAAAACCTTAAAAGGGATAAAATTTATGTATGACATGATTCATACTCATAAGGTTTCGCCAACGGTTGCTCAAATGACAGATACTCCTGCAATATCGCTATTTGAATCTGGAAAGGTTGCTATGATGTTTGCAGGCTCATGGTCACAAATTGAATTTGCGAAGAATGAATATACAAAAGACAAAGTGGACGTTACAGCTTTGCCGACTGGAGAAAAGAAAGCCGTAATTATCCACGGACTTGGGAATGTTATCGCTGCTAACACGAAGTATCCTGAAGAAGCATGGAAATTTTCAAAGTTCTTGGGATCGGAAGAAGCACATAAGATTCAAGCGGAAACTGGAACTGTAATTCCTGCATATCAAGGAACACAAGATGCATGGGTGCAATCAAATCCAAATTTCAATCTTCAAGTGTTTATTGATATGACAGAGTATTCAGTACCTTATCCAGTATCAATTGAAACAAGAAAGTGGCAACAAATTGAAACTGAAGTACTCACTCAAGCTTGGGCGGGTAATATGAGTCTTGAGGATGCTGTAAAAGAAGTTGCCGAGAAAGTAGATGCAGTTCTAGCTGACGAGAAGAAATAACTATATTTTTGCGGAGAAGTGTTGGATTTAGTTTATCTAACACTTCTTCCTAAATTAGTATTTTACTAGGGGTGAGACAATGCAGGAAATACAGGCCCATAAAGAAGGAATACCTAGTTTAAAAAAACCAAAAAGGAAATTAAGTAGGGTTAAAAGGTCTGATTATTTTTGGGCGTATGCAATGATTTTCCCAACAATGGCAGGGACATTTATATTTAATATTTGGCCAGTCTTTCAATCATTTTATTTAAGTCTTACGGAATGGGGAGGTTTTGGTCAATATTCTTTTGCAGGGTTCGTTAATTATAAACGACTTTTTCAAGATCCTAATCTCATTTCAGCTTTTAAAAATACCGCAATATATACAGTGCTATCCGTTCCGTTAGGGATATCACTATCCATATTAGTAGCTGTACTTTTAAACCAAAAAATAAAAGGAGTAACTTTTTATCGGACTCTTTTCTTTCTTCCGGTTGTTACAATGCCGGCAGCTGTCGCAATCGTTTGGAAATGGTTGTATAACGCCGACTTTGGATTGATTAATTATTCCCTAAGTTTAATTGGGGTCAAAGGTCCTGGCTGGTTGACTGACCCTAAAATAGCTCTCTATTCTTTAGTGTTAGTTTCAGTTTGGGGTGCGATTGGCTATAACATGGTTATCATTTTATCTGGTTTACAAGGCATTTCAAAAACTTATTATGAAGCGGCTGAAATTGATGGAGCAAGTCCTTTTGCACAATTTTTTAAAATTACTCTTCCATTATTAACACCGACGCTTTTTTTTGTTTCAGTCATGTCATTGATTAATACTTTCCAAGTATTTGAATTAGTATTTATGATGATTGGACCTAATAGTCCAGTTATACGGGATACACATACATTAGTGTACCTATTTTATGAGGAAGCCTTCATTAATAATGATAAAGGCTATGCAGCCGCCATCTCTCTCTTTATTTTTGTAATCATCTTAATCTTTACGATTTTACAATTTAGGATGCAAGAGAAATGGGTTCATTATGATTGAGGAGGGATATTAAATGTCCGTACATAGTATGTCAAATAGGAAACCGAAAAAGATGATCATCCATATTATTTTGATAGTAGGAGCAATTATAATGACCACTCCATTTTTATGGATGGTTTTAACATCTCTAAAAACCTTTGGAGAATCAACACAAGTTCCTCCAGTTATTTTTCCAAGTCATCTTGAGTGGAAAAACTTTTCGGAGATATTTATTACATTGCCGTTTTTTAATTTTTATTGGAATACTGTTTTTACAACCTTTTTCAAAACTCTAGGGCAATTAGTTTTTTGTTCGCTTGCTGCATATGCATTTGCAAGAATCAATTTTCCGGCAAAAAACTTTTTGTTCATTCTATTATTATCTATCCTAATGGTCCCAAATCAAGCGTATATCATACCACAGTATTTGATAATGGTGAAATTAGAATGGTTAAATTCCTTGAAAGCACTAATCGTTCCAGGAATAACTAGTGCGTTTGGAACCTTTTTATTAAGGCAATTCTTTCTGACAATTCCGAGTGAACTTGAAGATGCAGCTAAATTGGATGGGTGTAACCATTTTCAAATTTACTGGAGAGTCATGCTGCCATTGGCAAAGCCTGGGTTAATTGCCCATGCAATTTTTACAATTCTTTGGTCTTGGAATGATTTAATGTGGCCGCTTATCGTCAATAATTCACCAAGTAAGATGCCTCTTTCCGCTGGAATGGCCTCACTGCAAGGACAATATATGACAGATTTCCCTGTCTTAATGGCAGGATCCTTGCTTGCAACTTGGCCGATGATTTTAATGTTTATTGTATTACAAAAACAGTTTGTTGAAGGAATTGCTTTGACAGGGACAAAAGGATAAAGTAAGTTTTTCTTAAAAGTAAACGTTTTAAGGAAGGATGCTTATATGAAAAAACAAGTAACTTTATTTAAGAATGCTAGAATCTTTTTGTTAGAAAGAGTGATTGATCAAGGTTGGATGCTAGTTAATGAGCGTGGGAAAATTGAAGAAATCGGCGAAGGGGACCCAGTAACTTTAGACCATGATATAAGTGTAGACGTACAGGGGAAATCTATTATCCCAGGGCTTATCGACGTTCACATTCATGGTGGAAATGGTTATAGTTTCATGGATGGAAGTTATGAGTCTCTTGCTGAAATTAGTGCTTTTCATGCGAAGCACGGAACCACTTCTTTTTTAGCTACAACATCTACCGCATCAAAAGAAAATATTATCAAGGCTTTAAACTGCGCCGCCGAATCCTATGAAAAAGGCATGCCAGGTGCAGATTTAGTAGGGGTGCATTTGGAAGGACCATTTATTAATGTTAAAAGAAGCGGTGCCCAGGAAAAATCCGATATTCGTTTGCCTTCTATTGAGGAAATTGACGAATATCTTCAAGCATCAAATCATCTTATAAAGCTAGTGACCCTTGCTCCGGAAGTTGAAAATGGCTATGAAGCTGTAAAGCATTTCAATGATCAAGGAGTAACCGTTTCTATCGGGCACTCCGATGCTAATTTTAACGAGGTTTTAGAAGCGGTTCAGGTAGGTGCAGCACATACAACACACCATTTTAATGGGATGAGCCCTTTGCATCATCGTGAACCAGGCGTTGCTGGAGCTGGAATGGCTTTAAATGAACTTACAACTGAAATTATTGCGGATGGTATTCATGTTCATCCTGAAGTGGTTAAGCTTCTTTTTGATGTAAAAGGAGTTTGGAATACTTGTGCGATTACAGATGCTGTTTTTTGTGCTGGTCTACCAGATGGAGAATATGAGCGAGTATATGTTACAAAGGGGCAAGTCTACCTCTCTGATGGATCAACCCTTGCAGGAAGTACTTTAACAATGATCCAGTCACTTAAAAACGTTACTTCTTTCACTGGATATTCTTTGTTCGAAGTTTTACCTTCCTACACAATGGTACCTGCAAGGCAAGCAAAGATTGATCATTTGAAGGGATCGTTAGAAAAAGGGAAGGACGCCGACTTATTAATTGTTGATGATGAATTATCTATTCAATCTACCTATGTAAAAGGGATTGAGGTTTATAGGCAATCATAGAACAAATCATTATATATGGAAAGGATGATTTTGATGATACAAGCCGCTCTCATTGGTGCTGGTGCTAGAGGAATGCATGCTTATGCCAGTTATGCATTAAAAAATCCCCATGAAATAAAATTTATCGCTGTTGCCGAAGAAAATCGTGAAAGAAGAGAGAAGTTTGCAAAAGATCACGGCATCCCAGCTGAAATGCAATTTTCTAGTTGGGAAGACCTTCTAGACCAGCCGAAATTATGTGAGGCTTTATTAATTTGTACTCAAGATCGTATGCATTATGAGCCTACGATGAAAGCAATCAGAAAAGGCTATAAAATTTTATTAGAAAAACCAATGTCCCCTGTTCCAGTAGAATCGTTGGAAATGGCTGAGGAAGCTGAAAAATACGGAAGCCTCTTATCTGTTTGTCATGGTATGAGATATTCAACTTATTATCGAGCATTAAAGCGTTTGTTGGAAGAAGAAACGATTGGAAGAGTTACATCTATACAGTGGAATGAAAATGTTGGTGTCTTGCATCATTCTCATAGCTTTGTTCGGGGAAATTGGCGCAACTCCAAAGAATCAAGTCCGATGATTTTACAAAAAAGCTGTCACGATATGGATATGATCCAATGGTTGGTGGGAGCTGATTGCGTAAAGGTCTCGTCATTTGGAAGCCTAACTTATTTTAAAGAAGAAAATGCACCAGAAGGTTCCACTGCCAGATGTACAGATGGCTGTAAAGTGGAAAGGGAGTGCCCGTTCTCCGCTATTAAAATGTATTTAAATGAAAAAGATGAATGGCCGGCGAATGTAGTTACTCTTGAACCGAAGTACGAAAAAAGATTAAAAGCCTTGCAAGAAGGACCATATGGAAGATGCGTATATCGTTGCGATAATGACGTGGTTGACCATCAAGTCGTCAATCTTTTATTTGATAACGAGGTTACGGTTGCCTTTACAATGTCCGCATTTACAAATGAGATTAGTAGAACATTTAAAATCATGGGGACGAAAGGCGAAATTCGAGGTAATCATTATATCAATGATATAGAAATAAAATATTTTTCCGGAAGAGTAGAAAAGGTCTATCCAGAAAAAGTTGAAGGTGGCCATGATGGAGCAGATACGCTAATCATGGAAGATTTCATTAAACAAGTTAGAAGTAACGTCAACAAGAGCCATAGCTCTGGTATCGTCTCAGCAAAAAGCCACTTAATTGCTTTCGCTGCGGAGGAATCTCGTATTACTGGAAAAACGATTGATATGGAAGAATATGTTACTGAATTAAGAAAAAGCAGTTCGGTAGTTTGAGAAAGATGTAGAAGTTATTTCCACAGAATAATAGGTTAGTCTAAAAGATAATTTGCATCTAGAATCTTTATTTGCATCCAACCCATAAAAAACAATGGTAGGAGGAAATTTAGTATGCGAAATTATCTTAACCGAAAAGTAAGGGGGGCGCTACTAGTATTACTAGCACTGTCCATTACTTTTTCAGGAGGATGGTCAAATATTCAACACGATGGATCCGATCATTTTTTTGAAGGGAAGCCAGATCAGTGGGATTCAGTTCCTCATGCTCAAACTTCTGCTACTCAGCAGTTAGAAATTATGAAAGCCGTTCAGCAGGATGGGAAATTATTCGCAATGGTAAAAGGACCCGGTCTTGAATCAGGTGGAACATGGTATATAGATATAGATGGCAATGAAAAAACAGGGTTAACAATCCCATACTGGACTAATAGTACAGGTATTGATGTGAAAATTGAAGAAGGCACTATTTGGGCTGTAAAGGATGGACGATGGGAAGCGGTTGGAGAATCAACGGAAGTCTATAACGGCTCAGTTAGGGAATTAGAATTAGATTTATCTAAAGTTGAAAATTATAAAAATGTAAATCTACGGATTGCGTTTGCTCAGCTAGGTAGTCAATATTTACCATCCCCGGGTCGTCTGATGCTAGTAGTACCGCCACAGACTGATAATGCCTTTGGACCTGATGTGAAAATCACTGTGGATGCAGAAATGGATGACTGGGAAGGAATAGAGCCAGTTGCTATATCAGCCGATGGAAAAACAATGCTATATGCTGCGATGGATCATGAAAATCTTTTTCTATTTGCAAAAGGTAGAATGGCAGAGTTTAATGATATTTTTTTTGATACAGATAGAAGCTCAGATACAGGTTATACAGGGGCAGGATGGACCGAATTTGGCGGAGATTGGTTAGTAGAGAATGGTGGACTCTATAAAAGCACTGGTGCGGGTTGGAATTGGGGACCCGTTGACGGTGTGGATATTAAATATGCAGAAAAAGCTGAAGGGGAATTAAAAACGATAGAATACAGTATACCGCTAGAAGCTTTAGAAATTTCTCGTCCAAGGCCAATTTCAATTGGCTTTACATCCAATGACATAAGAGTCCCAGAGTCAAGTCAAAAAGCACCTACCATTAACCCACCTTTACCAAAAATGAACGTTGACGGTGATGTCGAGAAGTGGGAAAACTTTCCGATAACAGCAATGGGTGAAGGGGACGTTTTTTCAATAAAGGCATTTGCCAGGAATAAAAAAGTCTCAATACTAGCTCTTGCCTCTAACTTCGATAAGGAAACAAATATATTTATCGATAGTGATAATAATTTTGAAACTGGTTATCAAGGCTGGGAATTTAAACGTACTGGCGCTGATTATTTAATTCAAAATGGTAGATTATACGAAAGCGCTGGATCAGGATGGGCATGGAAAGAAATTGGGCCAGTTCCATGGATTGTCGTCGATTCTGATACAGAGGGTGTAAAAATATTGGAAACTGAGGCTGATCTTTCGTCTTTTTCAAATGCTAACGACACAATGAGAGTTGCTATGGGTGTCGGGGGTGATTATGCTCCGGCTGTATCAAGTGAAGGTGAGTATGCGCTTGCGACGGGTCCTTCCGGTGGAAAGATTATTTTAGATGGCGATGATAGCGATTGGGTCAATATAGACACTGCGATTAAAGGAAAAGGTGATAACATTACGGTTCGCGCTACCCAAGATAATGAAAAAGTCTATTTACTTGTGGAAGGCGATAATATTAATACTCAAAACACCTTCTTTTTGGATACTGATGATAAATCAAAAACAGGAGATTCTTCAACAGCGTGGAAGTCATTTGGTCCCGACGCCATGATAAAATATAATCAATTATATCTTTATGATAATAAAATGATGAAATGGATCCTTAAAGGTCCAGTCGGTACCGAAATTACTTCCGAATATGCATTATATTACTTTTATCAAGATCAAATTGGAAGGAAAAAAGCTGCTCCTTTTAACATCAGTTATATAGGAAAAGAAGCCTACCATCTTCCGGCTATAGGCGAAAAGGCATTATTTGTTACTGAAAAACTTCAGAATAATGAAAAGCAAAATAGGTTTAAGCCAATTGAGAGATTTAATGTACTAAACAATCCATATATGGGATGGGTAGGTTGGGCCATTTACAATAGGCCAGCAGGACAACCGCATTCGCTAGTTTATGCCAATATTACTTGGAGAGATCTGGAACCAGAAAAAGGTTCTTTCAATTGGGATGCTATCGAAAAACATTTTCAGTTTGATAAGTGGGCAAAAGAAGGAGTAAAAATTAATCTCCGTTTTGTCATGGATGATCCTGGAAATGACCCTGATATGGATATTCCAAATTGGTTATATCAAGAGCTAATAAATGATGAAGGGGAAGATGGAGCTGGTAAATGGTATAATACGCCATCTTCAGTAGTAGGTTCAGGGTTTGCTCCAAATTATAATAGTAAATTGCTAATTGCAGAACATGAGAGAGTAATAAAAGCATTGGCCGAACGATATAATAATGACCCGAGAATCGCCTTTATTCAAATTGGAAGTCTCGGACACTGGGGAGAGTTTCATAATTGGCCGGAAGAAGTATCAGGTAAATTCCCTAATCTATCTGTTTCAGACCAATATGTAAGACACTATATAGATAACTTTACAAATAAAATGATTGGAATGAGAAAACCTTTTCCAATTGCAGCTGAAAATAACCTAGGATTGTTCAATGATGTCTTTGGTAGTAAAGGAGCTACTGAAACATGGATTGATTGGACAATAAACGGATGGAACGAAATTGGGCCCTATGTAGATACTGGTCAAACTCCTGCTGAAGCACAAGCAGCATCAAGAATGCCAGACTTCTGGAAAAAAGCATACTCAGGTGGTGAATTCCATAGTGGAAATGCATTGTTATCACTTTCCAATGACACGATTATGGATACGTTAAGGCAAGCTAGGGAAAGCCACTCTTCTTGGATGGGACCTGCATCCCCTATACGATATATTACTGGCAAGGATGTTACTGAAAGCGAGCAAGCAAACATAAATTTATTGCACAATACTATGGGTTATCGATTTGTACTAGAGTCAATTGATATTAATAAAAAATCAAAAGTAGGGGATCAACTGAACCTATCAATGACATGGAATAATAAAGGTGTCGCTCCATTTTATTTTAAATGGCCACTGGCATTTGCACTTGCTGATAACAAAGGTAATGTTGTTAAAGAAAGTATTCAAACAATTGATTCTATTGATATTCGTGAATGGCTTCCGGGGCGACATGATATGAATGTTAATTACTCTATAGCTAATAAGCTTAAGCCAGGTCGATATACATTGCTTGTAGCTATTTTGGACGAGGAAACTATGCTTCCTGGAATTAAACTTGCTACTGAAGGTGAGCGCGAAGATGGCTGGACAGAACTTGAAGCATTAACAGTATCTAAATAATATATCTTAACCACGAGTAGGAACATTTTGCTTCCTACTCGTTTATTGCTACCATAAATGAAAATCACATAAAAAAGTAGGTTGAAATTATGATCGTTACAGTTACTTTAAACCCAGCAATCGATATTTCCTATCGTGTAAATAACTTTAAAATAAATAAGGGCCATCGTGTTGAAAATGGAAATAAAACAGCGGGTGGAAAAGGTTTAAATGTATCTCGTGTACTAAAACAACTTGGTGAACATCCGCATTGCCTCGGATTTCTCGGAGGATCGAATGGAAAGTGGATCAAAAGACAACTAGAAATAGAGGGTTTGGAGGGGTCCTTCACTCAAATTAAGGAGGAAACTAGAACGTGTTTAGCGTTTATTGATGAAGAAAATTCTACCCAGACAGAATTGATGGAAAAGTGCCCAACAGTATCAGAAGAGGAGAAGGAAGAGTTTCTTGAAACTTATCAGCAACAATTTAAAAAAGCGACACTAATCATTGCTTCAGGTAGCTTACCTTCGTGGCTGGATTCATCTTTTTATAAAGATATGAGTAAATTAGCAAAAGAACAAAATATTCCTTTCATACTTGATACAAGTGGGGAGCCATTAAAACTTGGAATTGAGGGAAATCCGTTTTTAATTAAACCGAATCAAGAAGAGTTAACTCAATTCGCAGGAAAAGAGTTAAAGACAATGGAGGATATGGTTGAGGTTGCAATAAGAATTTGCAATCAAGGTGTGCAAAACGTTCTTTTATCTTTAGGTGAAGGTGGTGCAATATTAGTTAGAAAAGATGTTATATTGAAAGCGAATATCCCTTCTATTCCCGTAGTGAATCCGGTAGGGTCAGGGGATAGTATGATAGCGGGGATGGCATATTCCATTAATAATAATTTGGTTCTTGAAGAATGCTTAAGGATGGCATGTGCTTGCGGAATGGCAAATGCTATGGAAGAAAAGACTGGATTTGTTCAGTCACAAATGATAAAGCAATTATTGAAAGAGATAAATATAACTTCAATTGACTGAATTTTTAATAAAGGGTGGATGGAATGAAAATCGATGCACATCAACATTATTGGAAGCTTGAAAATCAACATACTGATTGGCCAACTTCTGATTTAACCGCGATTTATCAAAATTTCCTTCCTGAGAACTTAGCGGCGCATTTAAAACAACATCATATCGAAAAAACAATAGTCGTCCAAGCATCTCCTCATTTAAAGGAAAACGAATTTTTATTGGAATTAGCAGAACACCACGATTCTATTGGAGGAGTTGTTGGTTGGATTGACATGGCGTCTGAACAGTTTAATGAGGACTTTACTCGGCTGAAAAAACATCCTAAATTTGTTGGAATTAGACCGATGCTTCAAAGTCTGGAAGACAATCGGTGGATTTTAAGAGCTGACGTAAAGAAGAATATTCACATATTAATAGAGAACGACTTCCCAATCGATCTATTAATCTACCCGAGGCATCTTCCAGTCATTCTAGAACTTTTAGATGAATTTCCAACGTTAAGAGCTGTTATTGATCATTGTGCAAAGCCAAATATTAAAGAGCAACAATGGGAAAAATGGTCAGATGAAATAAAGAAAGTATCTGAATTTGAATCGGTTATGTGCAAAATATCTGGGCTCGTGACGGAAGCTAGTCATCAGTCATGGGAGTTAAAAGATTTTAAACCTTACATACAGCATGTTTTCAATTGTTTTGGCTCAAACAGAATCATGTTTGGGAGCGATTGGCCAGTATGCCTTCTTGCCGCTTCATATGATGAGGTTATACAACTAGTAAATGAAAATCTTGTAAAAGAAATGTCTATTAAAGATGGAGATTTATTTTTTGGCGGAAATGCAAAGCAGTTTTATAAAATATAAAATTGTTATAGTATTTCAGGTTTTTTCTAAAAATAGTCAAATTGACAGCTATTTCGGAAGGTGCTAATTTAAAAGTAATCGCTTTCAGGTTCTGAGAAATAAGTAAAGAGAGGTGGCCAATTGATGAATAGAAAAGAGCGCACAAAATGGTTTTTAGATGATCGTTTTGGAATGTTTATACACTGGGGTTTGTATGCCATTCCAGCAAGGGGTGAGTGGGTTAGAAGTGTTGAAAAGATTAGTAATGAGGATTACGAGAAATATTTTGAGGAGTTCAACCCATCACACTTTAATCCAAAAGAATGGGCAAGAGCAGCAAAGGCCGCGGGACAAAAATATGCAGTACTTACAACCAAACACCATGATGGATTTTGTTTATTTGATAGCAAACTAACAGATTATAAGGCTACCAATACTCCTGCAAAAAGGGACTTGATTAAAGAGTACGTAGAAGCGTTCCGTGAAGAAGGTTTAAAAGTAGGCTTTTATTATTCTATCATTGATTGGCATCATGAGAATTACCCCGCTTTTGGCGACCGCAATCATCCAATGCGAGATAACGAAAATTTTAGAAAGAAACAAATTAATTTCGATCAGTATCTTGAATATATGCATGGGCAAGTAAGAGAACTGCTCACTAATTACGGAAAAATTGATATTATGTGGTTTGACTTTTCTTATGATGATATGACTGGTGAAAAATGGAAAGCGACAGAATTAATTCAAATGATTCGCGATATCCAGCCTGACATCATTATTGACAATAGACTTGGTGGAAACATAAAGTCTAGCAATCCAGAAATATATGCCGGTGATTTTTATTCTCCAGAACAGATTGTCCCACCTGGAGGAATACTAGATGAAAATGGTGAACAGGTACCATGGGAAGCATGTATTACATTGAATGACAATTGGGGCTACCACTCAAAAGATAAAAATTATAAATCACCGAAACAAGTCATTCGAACTTTAGTTGAGTGTGTCAGTAAAAATGGAAACCTACTTTTGAATGTGGGACCTGATGCTAGGGGAATAATCCCTCAAGAATCATTGGGAATTTTACAGGAAGTTGGTAATTGGATGCAGAGAAACGGTGAATCCATTTACAGATGTAAAGCTGCCAAATTGCCAAAACCTGAATGGGGCAGATATACCCAAAATGGAAATAAGCTTTATGCACATGTTTTTGACCGCGGTATTGGGCCGATTTATTTTGCTGGATTAAAAGATAAAATTAAAAAAGCTAGATTACTTGCCGATGGATCCGAGTTGAAAATTGAAACCCCTTGGATGGCAGAGCAATATTCAGATATAGAGAGTGGAGCATTCATCAATTTAGAAGGAGCAAGACTTCCCGATGAAAACGATACAGTAATTGAATTGGAACTAGTTGAGGATTAAAAGAGGAGGAAAATGTAATGAAGATTGGTTTAAGTACATACAGCTTATTAGCTGCACTAAATTCAGGGGAAATGAATGTTCTCGATGTCGTTCAATGGATTGCCGACAATGGTGGAGAACATATGGAAATAGTTCCTTACGGTTTTACACTAATTGATAATCTAGAGCTTGCAGACGCGGTTCGTGAAAAAGCAAAATCGGTTGGGATTGAATTATCTAACTATTCCATGCCAGCAAATTTTGTTCAAGAAACAGAGCAAGAATTCGAAGCAGAAGTAGACAGATTAAAAAGTCATGTTGATTTGATCCACCGTATGGGAATTAAACATATGCGCCATGATGTTACAGCCTTCACACTTCCTCCAGAAAAAATTACAATTGAATGGTTTGAAAAAAAATTACCATTAATGGTGGAGGGAAGTAGACAAGTTGCTGACTATGCCGCAGGGTTCGGCATTACAACTACGATTGAAAACCACGGACACTGTGTCCAGGCAAGTGATAGGGTTCAACGGGTGTTGCTAGAAGTCGATCGACCTAACTTTAAAACAACTTTAGACATCGGGAATTTTATGTGCGTTGATGAAGATTCCCTTGTAGGCGTTAAGAAAAACTTGCCATTTGCTTCACTTGTCCATTTTAAAGATTTTTATTACCGTCCTTATTATCAAGATCCAGGAGAAGGCGATTGGTTCAAAACAGCGAATGGCAATTTCTTGAGAGGTGCCATTGTTGGGCAAGGAGATATTAACATCCGTGAAGTTGTAAAGCTTGTTAAAGAATCCGGGTACGACGGGTATATTACGGTTGAATTTGAAGGAATGGAAGATTGTAAGGTAGGTTCCAAGATTGGTATGGATAATTTAAGAAGATTTTGGAATGAGGTTAAGGAATCCGCGCTACATATATGAGGTTTAATGGATAAAAAGGTCTCAATAGCAGAATTGAGACCTTTTTCAAATACAAAGGCCAAATAACAAAAATTTTCCTCGAAAATAGGAAAAGCAAATAACGGAGGATTATCTATTGAACTTATTATCGTATAAAAAGTCGGCAAAAACTTGGACCGAGGCAATGCCGCTAGGTAATGGGAGAATTGGTGCAATGCACTTTGGCGGCGTTGAAGTTGATCAATTTCAATTGAATGAAGATACGCTGTGGTCTGGTCCGCCTGCAAAAGATAAGCAATTTGATGACCGTGAATCACTTAAGAGGGTAAGGAAACTAATAGATGAAGAAAAACTTGAAGAAGCGATTAGCGAAACGAAAAATATGTTTGGTCCATATTCACAATCATATATGCCACTTGGCAATATAAAAATACAATATCTACATGGTGATATAGCACAGGAATATGAAAGGACATTAAATATTGAAGAGGCGATATCGTCAGTAAAATACATAGTAGGGGGAGTTGAATACAGAAGGGAAGCCTTCATTTCTCACCCACATCAAGTGCTGGTCATTCGACTTGCAGGTTCAATAAAAAATAGTTTGAATGTACATATTACATTGGACAGTCCACTAAAATATAGAATTTCGAATTCAGAAGCACATGTGATTTTACAAGGTATATGCCCCGAAAAATGCGAACCCAATTACTATCATGATAACGAGCTTCCGATTGTTTATGGAGAGTTTGAAGAAACTGACGCGATACATTTTGAAGGAAGATTAGGTACTACAGTAGGAGACGGGAAAGTGAGTTCCGAAAACGGAATTCTTTCCATTACTAATGCAACTACAGTGATTTTATATTTTTCTGTCGCCACTTCATTTAATGGATATGACCAATTGCCCGGGAAATATTTTGGCGAATTGACTCGAAAAAATGAGGAGAGTCTTGCTGAGGCGATGAGTATTTCCTATGAGCAGCTAAAAGCTGAACATATAAAAGATTACCAAAGTCTCTTTAACCGCTTTAAATTTAGTCTAGATTACGAACAGCCGGAAAACTTGCTTGATACCGATGATAGAGTGAAAAAGTATGGTGCAAATGACTTAGGGATGGTGGAACTTTTATTCCAGTACGGGAGATATTTATTGATTTCGTCATCAAGGGAAGGAACACAGCCTGCAAACCTTCAAGGAATCTGGAATGATCTAACACGTGCCCCATGGTCATCAAATTATACACTAAATATCAACGCAGAAATGAACTATTGGCCAGCTGAAATAACGAATCTAGGGGAATGTCATCGCCCTCTAATAAAACTAGTAAGTGAATTAGCGGTTAATGGAGAGAAAATGGTTAGTGAACGTTATGGGTTAAGAGGGTGGGCGGCACATCATAATACGGATTTATGGAGAAAAGCTGATCCGGTTGGAGGTGATCGTCACGGAGATCCAATCTGGGCGTTTTGGCCAATGGCAGGTCCTTGGTTATGCAGACACTTATGGGAACACTTTATTTTTTCGCAGAATCGAGAATTTCTACAAAAAGAAGCACTACCCATTATGAAAGCTGCAGCTGAATTTTGTTTAGATTGGTTAGTAGAGGGTGATAATGGCTATTTGACTACATCTCCTTCCACGTCCCCAGAACATCTCTTTTATACTGGAAAGGGACAAATTGGCTCAGTTACGAAAGGTGCTACAATGGATTTGCAACTAATTTGGGATCTATTTTCAAATTGCATCGAAGCAGCAGTTGTTCTTGGATTAGAAGAAGATGAATGGATCGAAGATGTAAAGCGGGCAAAAGAGCGTTTATATCCTATGCAAATTGGAAAATATGGACAGTTGCAAGAATGGTCAATCGACTATGAAGATGTAGAACCACACCACCGCCACGTTTCTCATTTATATGGAGTTTATCCTGGAAATCAAATTACAGATGGTCCTTTATTAGAAGCTGCCAAGCAAACTCTAAATCGTAGAGGTGATGAAGGAACAGGATGGAGCCTAGGATGGAAAATCTGTCTTTGGGCAAGGTTGAAAGATGGGGAACGAGTGAATGCACTGTTTCAACAATTATTTAACATTGTGGAGGCGAATAATGAGGTTTTCGTCGGAGGAGGGATATACCCGAATCTATTTGGTGCACACCCGCCGTTTCAAATTGATGGAAACTTCAGCTATACAGCTGGAATAGTAGAAATGATCATTCAATCTCATAAAGGTTATGTTGCACTTTTACCTGCACTTCCTTCTACTTGGATTAAAGGATCTATAAAAGGAATTCGCGTTCAAGGCGGTTTTGAAGTTAATATGTCGTGGGACAAAATGCAGGTGAGCAACTTAGAAATAACTTGTCATGCTGGAAATCCATTTATTTTTAAAACTAGTAAAGCAGTCATTCTTCGTGAAGAGGACATAGAGGATAAATCGATAGACCCAATTAATGGATTAATAAAAATTGATATGAATAAAAACCATAAGTATCAATTGCTGTTTTAATATAAAAAGCGACGGAAGAGTTTTTTCCATCGCTTTTTTGGTTTTATGAACTTAAAGCCTCTTCTATGGCACTATTAATCTCTTCTCTAGTCTGGAAAATATATCCCTTTTCTTTCGGATATTCAGTGAACGTTATCGTTTGAGATTTCTCAATAATATTTATAACAAAAGCTTTCCCTTTTAACTGCTCGAGCCATTGAAACGCGCGTAGATCTTGCAAGGCTTGATAAAAGACACGTGAGCGAATAGACGGTATCGCTTCTCCGTTTTTCCCAGGATAGACGAGAAACGTATCGCCTGAAGGAAAAGCATTGTTTGCATCAGTAATGATATAAGGATTAATGGGCTCTATAGAGTATTGACTATTGTAAAAGTTATATCCCCAATGAAGAAATCCTTCAATGTCATATTTAAATAATTGTGTTGCGATGATTCGATTTCTTGCTGAAGGCATCGCCATGAATCGATTGCTTACTTTTTGATTTTGTGCACAACAATAATAGGTCCACAAATTAGGGACATGATGATCGATAAATGTTTGAATATGATCATTCGCAACAACTGGCTTTGAAACAATGCCTTTTTGATAGAAGGAAAAATCACTCAGGGCATCAATGATTTTAAAATCTTTCAAATAAGGTTCCGCTATTTCTTTCGCTTGTGAATAGGTAGCTATATTGGATTCGTTCGGTTCATCTGATATATGAAAATATACTTTTTCAGAATCCCAGTTTGCTTTTAAAAACGATGTCAATGCAGGAAGAAACGAAGCTAAAAATAAACGATATTCCGTACTGTCAGCAGTAACATCCCAACCAAATTTTCTTAAAAGAACTCCTTCCTCTCTCACCATGATTTTAGGAGTAAACTCTGCACCCCATTGTGTAAACAAATGGGCGATTTCTATGTATTTTATTCCGTTCCGTTTACATAAATCGAGCCATTTTTTCAGTAGGGTAAAATCAAATTCATACTCTCCATTTTTATATGATATTTGCACGAGCTGAACGGTTGTTCTTTCGCCGCCAACTTTTGTATCTAATGGTGGAGTGAAAATAGGTGTAAGAATCATATTAATACCGTTTTCACTTGCAAAACGAAGAAAATTGTCAATGATTCGCCAATGCTCATCTGAAAAAACGTCAACTCCATAATAATTTGCTAAACAATCCGTGTGAAACCATTGTGTATGAATTAATGTTTGTTCAGGCAATTGATAAGGGATGACTCTAAACTTTATAGATTGATTGTAAATCGACTGATGATGTTCATCTGTAATCAATAGTTTTAATGTCTTTTCGCCTACAGCATCCGATTTTGAATATACATCAACCCATAAAGAATTCCAGCCCCCTGTCTCTAGCTCAATACTATTAGCAGTTACCGGCTCCAGTAAATCGGGAAATAACCCTGGTTTAGTAGAAAGGTAATTTTCATCATGCGACTCAGCATAAGCTGGTAGAGTAGAAGGAACTTTTTTTACAATACTAACAGATGTATGGATTGTTTCATCCGCTTCCAGATTAATGTAGATTTTTTTATTCTCATCACATCGATATGCAATTTGAAATGAAAATTGTTCATTTTGAAAGATCGTTATATCGTTCATAGGAACCGTGTCTGGTGTGTAATCAGGAAATATTTTTTCTAATGAATCTGTTAACTGAAAAGCAAGATTAGCCAATAAGAGGACCTCCAATATCAATTCTGTTAATGTTATAGTATAAACAGTTTGATTTCTTGAAATAGTTTTAAAGTTATATTAAATCCTAGAAGGTTTTTTATCAATGAGAAAAATGAATGCTTGGGGGTCTCTCGATTGAAATACAAAGAAATAAAGCCGACAAAACTATATGAACAAGTTGCAGAAGCGATCCACGAGATGATTAGGTCTGGTCAATTAAAGTCAGGTGATAAATTAGATTCTGTAGAGCAGCTTGCAGAAAATTTTCAAGTGGGTCGTTCCGCTATCAGGGAAGCTTTGTCTGCATTAAGAGCAATGGGGCTTTTAGAAATGAAGCAAGGTGAAGGAACATATGTTAAAGAGTTCAGCCCCGATCAAATTTTCTTTCCGTTGTCGACTGCAATCTTAATGAATCAGAACGATGTGAAGAACTTATTAGAAGTAAGGAAAATAATCGAGACAGGAACGGTTGCCTCTGCAAGTAAAAAAAGAACAAGTGAGAATTTAAAAACAATGGAATTAGCATTGGAAGAAATGAAAAAAGCAAATGGCAATGAAGAACTGGGAGAAAAAGCCGATTTAGCATTTCATCTTGCGATTGCAGAAGCGTCTCAAAATCAGCTTCTAGCCAGTTTGTTAAATCATGTCTCCGGGCTAATGCAAGCAACGATGAAGGAGACACGCAGACTTTGGCTTTATTCAGGGCAAACAACAACTGAAAAGCTGTATGAGGAGCATAAAAATATTTATGACGCCATTTTTCGGGGCGATGAAAATGCTGCTAGAGAAACAATGGTGCAACATCTTGAAAATGTCGATGAAGTTCTAAGTAAATATTTTGAAAAAACTACGAAAAATCATTGATTGAAAGCTTTTATGAATGCGTCGCTTACTCAGTCATCAGATGACCTGTTGACTAATAATTTTGATAATAATAAAGTAGATTTATATGGAAATTTAATAATCGGAAGAGGGTGAACAAAAATGAAAGTCAGTCTATTTGCTACATGCTTAGTTGATATGTTTCATAGCCACGTTGGAAAAGCAGCAGTAGAGTTACTGGAACGGCTCGGCTGCGAAGTTGATTTTCCCGAATCGCAAGTTTGCTGTGGCCAGCCAGCATATAATAGTGGATATGTAAAAAATTCGAAAGAAGCTATGAAAAGAATGATGGAAGCATTTGAAGATGCTGAATATGTCGTAGGACTTTCGGGATCCTGCGCATATATGTTTCATGAATACGAGAATATTTTTAAAGGGGATCCTATTTGGGAACTTAAAGCAAAAGCTCTTAAACAAAAAACATATGAATTAACCGAATTTATTGTGGATGTTTTAAAAGTTGAAGATGTTGGGGCTACATTTAAAGGACATGTAACGTATCACACCTCCTGCCATATGACTAGGCTCCTAGGAGTTACGGATGCTCCTATGAAACTTTTAAAAAATGTTAACGGTCTTGAATTTACAGAACTTCCTGGGAAACATCAATGCTGTGGATTTGGTGGGACATTCTCGGTAAAAATGTCGCAAATTTCCGAACAAATGGTAGACGAAAAAGTACAACATATAGAGGAAACGGAAGCTGAATACTTAATTGGAGCAGACTGCGGCTGCTTAATGAATATCGGAGGAAGAATTGAAAGAGTTGGAAAAACCATAAAAGTGTTGCATATTGCTGAGGTACTAAACACACGTTAATTTTTAAAAAGTGGGGTGATCAAAATGACGATGAAAATCAATACAGGCGATTTTAAAAAACGTGTTGATACTGGTATCCATAATACTTTTATGAGAGGTGCCGTTTCAAGTGCTCAAGAAAGGCTGCAAACTAGAAGATTGGACGCGGCTAAAGAACTTGGAAACTGGGAAGAATGGCGATCTCTTGGAGAAGAAATTCGTCAACATGTTTTAGAAAATCTCGATTACTATTTATATCAATTGAGTGAGAATGTCTCGAAAAGAGGAGGGCATGTTTTCTTTGCGGAAACGCCCGAGGAAGCGAATGATTATATCCGCAGTGTGATCGAAAAGAAAAATGCCAAAAAAGTCGTTAAATCAAAGTCTATGGTAACAGAAGAAATCAATTTGAATCCATGCCTCGAAGAAGCTGGATGTGAAGTAATTGAAACGGATCTCGGCGAATACATCCTTCAAATCGATGATCATGACCCACCCTCACACATTGTCGCACCAGCATTACATAAAAATAAGGAACAAATTAGGGATGTTTTTACAGAAAAATTAAACTATCAACAGACGGAAAAACCGGAAGAATTGGCATGGCATGCGAGGCAAATGCTGAGAGAAGAGTATTTGACAGCTGACATTGGCATTACTGGGTGTAACTTTGCCGTAGCCGAAACGGGATCAATCTGTTTAGTTACAAACGAAGGAAATGCAGATCTTGTCACTGCGTTGCCGAAGACGCAAATTACGGTAATGGGAATGGAAAGGCTTGTTCCCACATTTGAAGAATTGGAAGTCCTCGTAGGCTTGCTCACAAGAAGTGCAGTTGGGCAAAAGCTGACAAGCTATATTACTGTACTAACCGGAGCAAAAGATGAAGGGGATGTCGACGGACCCGAAGAATTTCATTTAGTTATTGTCGATAATGGCAGATCCAATATTTTAGGCGGAGAATTTCAATCGATTCTTCAGTGTATTCGTTGTGCCGCTTGTGTGAATGTATGTCCTGTTTATCGCCATGTGGGTGGACATTCGTACGGGTCGATTTATTCGGGTCCAGTAGGTGCTGTCCTTTCGCCTTTGTTAGGAGGGTATGATGATTATAAAGAATTACCATATGCCTCGACTTTATGCGGAGCTTGTACAGAAGCTTGTCCAGTAAAAATCCCTCTCCATGATTTATTGCACAAGCACCGCCAAGTGATTGTTGAGAAAGAAGGTAGAGCGCCGATTTCCGAGAAACTGACTATGAAGGCTTTTGGTTTAGGTGCTGCTTCACCAACTCTTTATAAAATAGGATCAAAAATAGCTCCTACTGCTATGAATCATTTTACAGATGGAGATAAAATCTCTAAAGGGGTTGGACCGTTAAAAGCTTGGACAGAAATTCGAGAATTTCCCGCTCCGAATAAAGAGAGATTCCGAGATTGGTTTAAAGATCATAAAAAAGGTAGGGATCAATCATGAGTGGAACGATTCAAAATCGAGATGCCTTCCTAAATAAAATTGCTAGCCGGTTAGGAAGAAATCGTTTCCTTACAACAGTCGAAAGACCCGAGTGGAGCTATCATCCACAGGATACTGTTCTAAAGGATGCCGATGCGGATGAATTATTAGAAGCGTTAAAAACACAGTGTACAACTATACACACGGACTTAATCGAAACAAATAAAGCTGGATTAATAGACACATTACGAAAGATTGTTTCGGAATATGGTGGAGGATCTATCGTCGCTTGGAAAGACACACGCTTTGAACAATACGGACTTTCTCCTCTCTTTGACACTATCTGGCCATCAGAAAATATAGACGTCCATCAATGGAATCCTGAAGCAGGTGAAGAAAACATTCAACTCGCGGAAAAGGCGAATATTGGCATTACAATAAGTGATATTACACTTGCAGAATCCGGTACAGCTGTCCAATTCAGCAATAAGAATAGAGGAAGAACGGTTAGTTTTTTACCACTTAAATCAATCATTATCATTCCAAAAAGTTCAATCGTACCGCGAATGACTCAGGCGGCAAAGATTATTAGAGAAAGAGTAAAAAACGGGGAGCACCTTGCTTCTTGTATAAATTTTATTACAGGGCCAAGCAACTCGGCTGATATTGAGATGAATCTTGTTGTTGGGGTTCATGGACCTGTAAAAGCTGCGTATATTGTAATAAAAGATTTATAGTTTATTAAAAAAATACAGCTTCAATACGCAATATTCGATTGAAACGAATAGCATTATTATGCTATTCTTAAACTTAATAAGGGCACTGGAGAAAGAAACTTATTAAGCGATTTCATGAAAGGAGATTATATTGAAAAGGACTGGTGATCTACAGCTTATTAAGGAACTTAATAAGTCAATCATTTTAGATATTATCCGTAAAAATGGCCCCATATCTAGGGCTGAGATCGCTAAAAAAATTAATATAAGTCCAACGACTGTTACATCGGCCGTCAGCGATCTCATTCGCGATTCTCTCGTAATAGAGGGTGGAACTGGGGAATCGAGCGGTGGGAGAAAACCGATTTTAGTTCAATTAAATCCTGATGTATGTTTCTTGATTGGCGTTGCCATTGATGCTTCAAAAATCACAATCGCAGAATTGAATTTAAACGCTAAAGTAAAAAGGAAAGAAGTTCATACTTTAAAAGATACAGAAGATTTAGATTTAAGCAATGAACTAATTGAAATGATCAATGTTTTTTTCAAGAAATGTAAAAATCTTAATGATTGCCTTGGCATCTCTATCACGATTCAAGGAATTGTCAATTCTGAACAAGGCATGGTTGCCTATAATCCAAAACTTAAAATCAATAATCTTCCATTGAAAAGTGCCATAGAAGCTGCGTTTAAAATACCTACCTACATAGATAATGATACGAATGGGAGTTTACTTGCAGAAAAAGGTTTTGGGAATTATCAGCAATCCAAAAATTTAATATATGTGACGATAGGGGATGGCGTTGGAGCGAGCATTCTCGTAAACGATTCAATTTTTCGTGGATTTCATGGAGGGGCAGGAGAGTTCGGGCATACAACCATTAATTATAAAGGTGCTCCATGTAATTGTGGCAATGTTGGCTGTCTTGAAAATTACGTGAGTTGGCGTGCCATCTATTCTCGAATTGTTTCAGAAATAAATGCAGGAAAGGAATCCCTTTTAGTAGAAGAAGTAAAAGGAGACTTATCAAAAATAACTCCAGAATTATTTAGAAAGACGATTTACTCCGGTGATGCGTTAGCTAATTCTATTTTAGAAGATGTTTCATTTTATCTCGGGATTGGCTTAGTGAATCTCATTCACTTATTTAATCCAGAGAGAATTATTTTAGGTGGAGAATTGGCATTTGAAAATCCACTATTAATTCAGAAGGTGAATGAGCATATATATAGCTATGCGCTGAAAACGCATACACATAATGTAAAAGTGTTTCCAAGTTCTTTCGGAAATGATTCAGAAGTAGTTGGCTCTGCTTCGCTACTGCTTCATGAATTATTTCATTTCACTCTAAAGTGATAAACACGATATTAGGAGGGATTTTTTTGCTAAAAGGAATCAATCAATGGTGTTATCCAGATGGAACGCCGATCGAAAAAGTGTTTGAGTATAGTAGTAACGCTGGCTTTGACGCTGTCGAGCTGAATCTTAATGAAGCCGGAGGCGTAGGATTAACAGTTGAAACAACAAAAGAAGAAGCAGAAAAAATTCTTGCACTCGCCAATGAGTATCAATTACAGCTTAGAAGCTTGTCTACTTCCTTGCTTTGGAAAACTCCTTTAAGTTCACCTGATGAAAATGTAAGAAAAGAAGGAATTCGTGTTGTCGAGAAAATGTTGGAGATAGCGAGTTTCATAGGGATTGATACAATTTTATTAGTGCCAGGTGCTGTTTCTAAGGAAGTTCCCTATGATGAATGCTATGAAAGAAGCCAAGAAGCGATAAAGCACATTATTCCTGTAGCGGAAAAATATAATGTCAAAATCGGGATTGAAAATGTTTGGAATAAATTTTTGCTTTCCCCACTTGAGATGGCTAGATATATTGATGAGTTGGATTCTGAATACATCGGGGCATATTTTGATGTTGGGAATGTATTGCAATTTGGTTTTCCGGAACAATGGATCAAAATTTTAGGAAAAAGAATTTTTAAAGTCCATGTGAAAGACTTTAGTACAAGTGTTGGAAATATTACCGGTTTTGTTCCACTTCTTGCAGGTGATGTTGATTGGAAATCTGTAAAACAAGCACTTGAAGAGATTGGGTATGAAGATACACTTACTGCGGAACTGTCACCTTATGTCTTATGTCCAAGCACTTTAGCAGATGATACTGCACGTCATTTAGACGTTATTCTAAGAGCGTAGGGGAGTGAATTTATGGAAAAAGTTAAAGTTGGTTTCGTTGGTGTTGGCGGAATTGCCTCTGTCCATTTAAAGAATGTTTCAGAAAATGAATATGCAGAAATTATTGCTGTCTGTGATATTAATGAAGAAAGTGCAAAAAAACAAGGTGAAGCGTATAATGCTTCCTCCTACACTGACTTTCATTTGATGCTGGAAAATGAAGAATTGGATGCATTGTTTATAAGTGTCCCTCCATTTGCTCATGGTGATATTGAAGAAAAAGCAGTCCAAAAAGGGATTCATATACTCGTTGAAAAGCCAGTAGAACTTGATCTTGAAGTTGCAAAGAAAAAAGCAAATATCATTCGTGAGTCAGGAGTCATTAATGCTTCAGGATATTGCCTTCGTTACTTGGATACAATTCAAAAGGCAAAGGAATATTTAGCAAATAAAAAGATTGCAATGGTACGAGGTCAATATATTTCTAGTTTTGTACAAACGCCGTGGTATCGAATTAAGAGCAAGTCCGGAGGGCAGTTAGTCGAACAAGCTACCCATGTGATGGACTTGATGACGTACCTCGGGGGCGATATCGAAAAAGTAAGTGCCAATATGTCGCTTCAAGTTATGTATGATATCGAAAATATTGATATTCCCGATGTAACATCAGTTAATGTTACGTTTTCATCCGGAGCAGTAGGACATTTGGATAGTTCATTCACTCAACCAGACCATCGTATGGGAGTTGAAGTACTAGGACGTGACTTCCGGGTTGAGTTAGTTGGCACTAATCTAAAAATAGTAGAAAAAGATCATACAGAAACGATTGAATCAAAGGTTGATTTTTACGAAATACAAGATCGTGCTTTCATAGAAGCTGTTAGAACGAATAACCAAGATTTAGTCTTAGCTTCATATGAAGATGGTTTGAAAACATTAGCTGTGACACTCGCCGCTAATCAATCAAATCAAGAAGAAAAAGTAATTAAATTGTCCGATTTATAAATGTGAGGTGGGGTTAAAAATGAAAGTAGCAGTAGTTGGTTCAGGGAAACTTGGCCAAAGGCATTTAGCTTCGTGGACTAAAATTGAAGGAATAGAAATAGTCGGAGTAATTGCCCGTAACCAAGAAAGACTTAATAAAGTAACTAGTGGATACGCAACAAAAGCTTTTAATAGCATTGAAGAGCTTGTAGCGAATACAGATGTAGATGTAATTGATATTTGTACACCTACTCATACACATGCTGCTCTAGTTATGGAAGCGGCTAATCATAAGAAGCATGTCATTTGTGAAAAGCCATTAGCGCTAACAAGTGAAGAAGCAGAAGATATTATTAAAGTTTGTGCTGAAAATAATGTTCAATTACTTGTTGGCCAAACTCTTCGTTTCTTCCCGGAATACGCCAATGCAAGAGTACAAGTGAAAAATGGCGCGATTGGAAATCCAGGTGTGATGAGGCTATCTAGAGGAGTGCCACATCCAGCGAAAGATTCTTGGTATACAGATGAGTCAAAAAGCGGCGGTTTATTTATGGATCTCGGTGTTCATGATTTGGATTGGGTACTATGGACATTTGGTGATGTAGAAAGAGTAATGGCTAAACGCGTAAAACGAAGCGGGTTAGAGTACGGTTTTATTAATCTCAAGATGACCGATGGCACCATTGTACATGTTGAACTATCTTGGGCAGAGACGAAATTTAAAGCTTCCTTTGAATTGACAGGCGATAAAGGGATGATTACATACAATCACGATGACAGCAATCCGTTAGCTGTTCAATTCCGCTCAGATGAGAATGTGCAATTACCAAGAAATATCCTAGAGAAGGATCCGTACCAACGCCAATTGGAGCATTTCGTGAAATGTATTTCCGGAGAGGCACAACCGATCATAACAGCAGTAGATGCATTGAAGGTTACAAAGGTTGTTGAAGCAGCTATAAAATCTGCTAATGAAGGACAACCTGTCACTCTAGGAAAAGGAGGAAATTAAGATGAAAGTCGGTATCATAAGTTTTGCTCATATGCATGCGGATAGTTACGCAACTCATTTAGTTAATCATCCAGATACTGAATTGGCGTATATTTGGGACGAAGATGCGGAGCGTGGAAAAGAAATGGCAAATAAATTTGGCTGCCAATATCAATCCAGCCTAGATGAATTTCTAAGTACTGATATCGAAGCAGTCGTTATTTGTTCCGAAAACGCAAACCATAAAGAGCATGTCGTAAAATCTGCAAGGGCTAAGAAGCATATTTTATGTGAAAAACCAATTGCCACAGAAATTGAAGATGCAAAAGAAATGATCAGGGTATGTGAAGAAGAAGGAGTTAACCTGCAAATTGCTTACCCAGTTCGCTTTGCACCAGGTTTCCAAAAAGCGAAAGAATTAATAAATTCCGGAGCCCTTGGGGAAATTGTCGCTATCAATGGAACGAACCACGGGAAAATGCCGGGTGGTTGGTTCATAGAAAAGGAATTGTCAGGAGGTGGAGCTGCGACTGACCATATCGTACATATTATGGATATCATTCGTTGGGTTCTTAACGATGAAGTAAAAAGTGTTTACGCTGAACTCGATAGAAGATTTTATGAAATTGACGTGGAAGACTGTGGAATGGTTGCACTTGAACTTGAGTCAGGAGTCATCGTTTCCATTGATCCTAGCTGGTCAAGACCACAAACATTCCCAACTTGGGGTGATGCAATCATTAACTTTATCGGAACAAAAGGAAACTTACAAGTTGATGCCTTTAAGCAACATTCCGTTTATTATAATGATGCCTCTAAAGAAATTTCTCAACTTCCGTTTGCGGAAGATATGGATGAATCGCTCATTCGTGATTTCATCGCCAGTATAAAAGAAGGAAAAAGCCCTTCCATTACAGGTACTGACGGCTTACGTACACTTGAAGTCGTAAAGGCTGCCTATGAATCAAGTGAAAAAGGCCAAGCAGTGTTGGTTAATAGATAGTCTTGTTAAAATCGTGTTGAAATGTTCAGCAGAAATAAATTAGGAGGCTGGGCAAAATCAACAAGTTTCTATGCAAAATTAAATTCTCATCCATTCGAGGTGGACAAAATGAAAATTGGTTTAAGTTCATACAGTTTATACCAAGCGATCAATTCTGGAGAAATGACGATTTTAGATGCTATTCAGTGGGTAGCGGACAATGGCGGGGAACACATCGAGATTGTTCCACTTGGCTTTAGTCTTGACGACAACGATGAACTCGTTGAACAAATTAAAGAAAAAGCTCAAAGTGTAGGTATCGATATTTCCCATTATTTAATCGGAGCCAACTTTTTAACAGAAACAAAAGAGGCTTATGATGATGAAATTGAAAGAGTTAAAAAGCAAGTGGATATTGCTAATGCACTTGGGGTTAAATTCATGAGACACGATGTAGCTTGGCGTGCCCCTGGGGATACATCGATTGTTCAGTTTGAAAAAGATCTTCCGTCAATCGTGGATGCTTGTAGGCAAATCGCTGATTATGCTGCTCAATATGGTATTACGACAAGTATTGAAAACCACGGTTTTCATGTACAAGCAAGTGACCGCGTCCTTCGTTTGCTGAATGAAGTCAACCGCGACAATTTTAAAACGACAGTTGATATTGGCAACTTCTTATGTGCTGATGAAGATCCTGTATCTGCAGTTAAGAAAAATATTGAGCATGCCTCTGTTGTCCATTTTAAAGATTTTTATATTAGACCTTCCTATCAGAATCCTGGTGAAGGATTTTTCCAAACGATTGCTGGCAATTATTTAAGAGGGGCGATTGTCGGCCAAGGTGATATTGATATGCGAGAGATTGTAAGAATCGTGAAAAATTCCGGTTTTGATGGATATGTTTCTATAGAATTCGAAGGTATGGAAGAATGTAAGCAAGCATCAAAAATAGCTTTAGATAATGTACGTAGACTATTTGGAGAAGAGTAAGGAGGAATTTCTAATGGGCAAATTAAAAATTGGTGTCATTGGAGCAGGTTCAATTTCAGAAGCGCATTTAGGAGCATATGTTAACAATAACAAAGTAGAGCTTTATGCTATTTGTGATTTAAATGAACAACGGGCAAAAGAAAAAGCGGAAAAATACGGTGCGAAGAAAGTTTATGTTGATTACAACGATTTGATGAACGATCCTGAAGTTGACGCAGTAAGTATTTGTACTTGGAATAACACACATGCTGAAATTGCAACGGCAGCTGTAAATAGTGGGAAACACGTACTCGTAGAAAAACCTATGACAACAAGCGTTGAAAAAGCATTAAAACTTGAAGAAGCTGTGAATAATAGTGGAAAGCAATTACAAGTAGGTTTCGTGAGAAGATATGCTTCCAACACTCAAGTATTGAAAAAATTCATCGAAAACGATGACTTAGGTGAGATTTATTTTACAAAAGCAACATGTATTCGCCGTCTCGGAAACCCTGGAGGCTGGTTCTCTGATGTGGAAAGATCCGGCGGGGGTCCTCTAATTGATATTGGTGTTCACGTTATTGATGTTCTATGGTATTTGATGGGCCGTCCGAAAGTAAAATCCATTTCTGGAAATACGTATAACAAACTTGGAAACCGCAAAAATATTAAGAATCTATCGTTCTATCAAGCGGCAGACTATGATCCAGAAAAAAATACAGTAGAAGATATGGCAAATGCGTTGATCCGTTTTGAAAATGGTGCATCTATGCTTGTGGACGTAAGCTTTACCCTCCACGCTAAGAAGGATGAAATTGCTGTGAAGCTATATGGTACAAAAGGTGGAGCAGAAGTAGAGCCAGAGCTTGCTATCATTTCGGAAAAACACGATACAATCTTAAATATGACACCTCAAGTAGATAGTCTAACATTTGATTTTATTGATGGCTTCCAAAATGAAATTAATCATTTTGTCGACGTTTGCTTGGGAGAAAAAGAAACATTCAGCCCGGTACAAGATGGTGTCGAAATGACCAAAATTTTATGTGGTATATATGAATCCGCACAAAAAGGAAAAGAGATTTATTTCGATTAATCTCTACACAAAGAATTATTTTAAACGGAAATACGTTCCTAAAAATAGGAATGTATTTCCGTTTTTCATTCAGTAATTGTTGAACACTGTCTAATTATCTGAATGTTTTTAAAATACTGAAAAAGCTATTGAAAATCAGATATTGTTTATGGTATTGTAAACTTAATAAAGGCACTGGAGAAAGATGGTATAAAAGTCTTATAAGGAGGAGAAATTAATTCATTGAATGCAAATTTTAAAGGGGTGAAGTGATGGAAACAAAAATCAATCCTTCCACAGAAAAACGTATGGAAATCATGCCTCGCAAAAAAAGGAAATTCACATCTACTGATTGGGCTGGATATATGTTTTCAGCTCCACTAGTAATAGGAGTTTTAGTATTTGCGATTTATCCAATGTTTGGAGCCCTTGTGTTAAGCTTTCAAAAATCTGCATCCACTTTTGGCGGCGAATGGACCGGGTTGTCCAATTATAAATTTGTCCTATCTGACTCAATCTTTTGGAAATCTCTATATAACACTGTTTATATGGGTGTTCTAGCTGTAATACTAGGAGTTTCTTTTTCTTTTATTCTAGCGACGTTTATTCATAACATTCCGTGGCTTAGGTGGAGAAACTTTTTTAAAGGAGTTTATTTTCTCCCTAACGTTGTCTCTCTTGTTGCCACTAGTATTCTTTTTCAGTTCTTATTTAATCCTGGAAAAGAAGGACTCTTAAACTTTGTATTAAGTTGGGTAGGAATGGATCCTATCGGTTGGTTTACAAATCCAAGCTTCTCAAGATTTAGTATCGTCTTAATGACATTATGGGGAATGCTCGGATATAATACGATCATTTTTATAGCAGCCCTAACAAGTGTCCCACGTGACTTATATGAAGCTGCAGAGGTAGATGGAGCGAACTGGTTTAAAAAATGGCTTTACATAACTATTCCCTATTTAAAGCCAATCATTCTTTTTATGGTCATCATAAGTACGATTAGTGCGATGAAACGTTTTACAGATGTTTGGCTCATTGGGGGGACAGCTGGAAACCCTGCTGGTTCTTTAATGACAGTCGTTTTATATATTTACCGAAACGCTTTCCTTGCAAGTCAAATGGGTATCGCAACTGCTGCTTCATACATATTATTCATGATTATCCTTGTATTGACAGTACTCATGTTGCTATCAAATCGAAAGAGCAATCTTGATTAGAAGGAGGGATCATATGAGCAATCCAATGACTATTACTAATTTGAAAATGGAAGATCCAAAATCCTTCCAAGGGAAATCTTTGAAAAAATCTAAGCTAATTGGGAGCTTTACTCTTTTAGTCGTTTTGTTATTAGGATCGTTAATTATGATTATCCCATTTCTTTGGATGCTGTTAACAAGTTTTGATTGGGCGGCAAGACTTAACATCCCTTTTCCACCACGGTTTTGGCCGAAGGATTTTTCGACGAGAACATATGAACTCGCTTTCAAAAATATTCCGATGCTTAAATATATGATTAACTCTGCGGTCATTTCGATAGGAGTCATTTTTGTTAGCATGATGTCGGCCCTTTTATCAGGATATGCTATCTCTAAACTTAGATTTAAAGGATCATTGATTGTACTAGTATTAGCACTAAGTACAATGATGATACCTTTTGAGATGACGATGATTCCCCAATACTTGCTCTTTGCCAAAATAAAATTACTAGATACATATTGGGCATTTTATTTACCTGCATTAAACTATGCATTCGGAACGTTCTTGGCAAAATCATTTATCGATCAGCTTCCATCTACCCTGAGGGAGGCGGCGATTATTGATGGAGCGGGAGAATTTAGAGTGTTTTTCAAAGTGTATTTTCCGTTATGCATCCCCATTATCGCAACAATGACGATTCTTCAATTTTTAGGTGTTTGGAATGATTTACTATGGCCATTGTTAGCATTAAAAACACCAGATAAATACACCATTCAACTTGGTTTGGCCATGTTTACTTACAATAAGAGCCAACCACTTCCTTCTATCATCATGGCAGCCACTACCGTCAGTTTAATTCCAGTTATTACATTATATTTATTTCTTCAAAAGTACATCGTTGAGAGTATAGCATTGTCAGGTATTAAACAGTAATCCATTTTCCCAAGACCCGGAACTTATCTTTTGGGAGGTGATGCTTATTTTGGAGATGCTTCTCGTTTGATTCGTTTTTCAAAAGCAATAAATTCCTTAAAGGGGGCTAACAATGAAGAAACTTTTAGCAATGTTTAGCGCGCTTGTTCTCATTTTTACTTTAGCGGCATGCTCTTCTTCCTCTGGTGGGGGCAGTAAAAATGGTAATAAGAAGAGTAATATTGAAGTTGTTTCAGATATAGAGGGAACTGTTCGTGTTTCTTTAGCTGGTTGGCAGCTTGAAGATGGGATTGATCCCATTACAGGTATAGACAACGTTGGGTTTGATACCTTTGTAAAAGAAGAATTTAGCCCTAGGTTTCCGAATATAAAGCTAGAAGTATATCAAGTGCCTTGGGAAAATGCCCAAGCAAAACAAACAGCTATGTTGCAATCAGGTGATGTGGACCTCATCTATTCAGGAGGAGCGTTTGCCTCTCAATGGATGCAGCAAGGACTTTTAAGAAGTATCGACGATCTTTTAGCGAATGATTCTAGCTTTAGTGGAGATATGTATTTGAAAGGAATTTGGGATAATTCTTATAGTACCGTTGCTTTTGATGGCAACACTCGTTTCGGACTTCCGGCTATCTTAGGAAAACGAGTAACGATCTATGATAAAAAGCTATTTGAAGACTGGGGAGTAGAACCGTTATCTGAGAACCCAACACCTGAAGAAATTTTGGATAAAGCAAAGCAAATGTCAGGGAAAAACCTTGTTACTGGTGAAGAGAATTATGGATTATGGTGGAGTGGGAACGCCTTAAACGCCGCTACCTTTGTCGCATTGACCCACGCGTTTGGAGCAGTTGGGGCTGTGGGATCCTTGGACGATCTTAAAAATATTGAATGGAAACTAAATGAACCAGAAATGGTGAAAGTATTGGAATGGATTACAGCAGCGGCAAAATATCCTCCAGTGGAATTCGTAAATGGGCAAGGTCAAGAAAACTTTGGTATTGAAACGAACAACATTGCCATCGCACTCGATCACTCAGGTGGACCTACAATGGGTGAATTTCGAGCTACTAAGAATCAAGAGTTATTAGATCGATTTGTCCCTGTTTTAAATCTTGGTCCAAAAGGTGAAGGATGGGTGGCGATGGATCCATTTGTTATGGCAAAGGATGCGAAAAACGTAGAAGCTTCCTGGGAAGTTATGAAGTTTTTAGCAGGCTATGAAACTCAAAAATGGAATTATGAAAATTTCCAAGCCACTCCGACTCTAGCAGAAGCTGATTTTGTGCTCCCTGAAGATAAATTCGTGAAAAAAGCAATGGAAGTAGCCGCTGTTTCTCCATCCGTCATGATGGATGAAGCGAATCCATTCTTTAGCAGTGAAATTGCACCTGCAATAAATGGATTTATTAGCCAGGCTGCGAATGACCAGGCACCAGATATTCAAAAGTTTTTGGATGATTTACAAAAACGGGCTGAAGATTGGTCTGCAAGACAATAAGATGTAAAGAAAAGGAAGTCAGTGGTGACTTTCTTTTCTTTTTGTTTTACAATTTAATTCGCTTAATAGACATAACCATCTGAAAAGACATATAATAAACACATATGTACATATTTACTAGACATTTGTAAAAAAGGGGGGAAAACGATGTCAGTTGCCCGTATTTTGACTGGACTATGGAAAAATAGTACGGAAACTAGTGACCGTGCGAAAGATCCACAATTGAAAACACGTTATTACAAAGTGAGTAAACGTGTATTACTTGAAAAGATTACTCACGTTGTAAATAATAAACTTTCTGGTTGGAAAATTACACATTTAGATGAAAACCGCGGCGAAATGTTAATTGAGAAAAAAGTGATGAGACAAAATCAAATTGTCGTTACCGTTCTTCAAGTAGAACCATTACGTTGCAGCGTCGATATTGTCTCAGCATATGAGGGAGTTGGAGATTTAGGCTTAAGTTATTTTACAGTCCTAAAATTCTTTGATGCATTAAACAAAGAAGTCCCGCCAGAAAGAAAGTAGTAATATAAGACCAGTTCCTGTTTGATAGGCACTGGTCTTAGTATTTTATGGACACGCCTTTCTTCTTACTTTCATTAAAAATATAATGTATGATACTATTAAAAATATGATGTATAAACTAAATGCTTATTGAATCAATTCACCAAAAAAGGGGAAAAGATATCGTGAATACTGCATATGATGTAGATGCATTAAAAGATTTTTTAATTGAAAATCGCCCGGAATTTGAAGAGAAATTATTAAGTGAAGCAGTTAATGTAAGGGATAAAATAGATGACATTCACTCGATTGGTAATATAAATTTACTAGAAAATGCTCATCGTCTTATTCTTTATGTAATAGAAGAAAAAGAGGAAGAAGTAATTGATTTTGCGAAGCAAGAAGGGAAAATTTGGGCGAAATTTCAGATGACGCTAGCATTTAAATTAGAATGGCTACATGCAATTAGAAGAACCCTCTGGATATTTCTACATAAGTTTGAAACTAAATACAATTATCAAACAAGTAGAGATGGCTTTTATATTCTTGAAAGTAGAATTAACAACCAAGTAGATCAATTCTTAAATTGTTTCTTTATTAGTTATTCAGATTATAAAGACAGATTAATAGAGGAGCAAAATAAAATTGTTGAACATCTTTCGGTTCCTATTATCCCAGTTACTGCAAAAACATGTGTACTTCCTTTAATTGGCCCTATAGATGAAAATCGAGCTAGGATTATCATGGAAAAAGTATTAACTGAAATTTCTGCCTTGAAAATTCAAACCTTAATCATTGACTTATCTGGTGTAGCTGAAATGGAGCCAGATGTCATTGATCGGCTGAAAAAAGTAATGGATGGTACGTTCATGATGGGCTGTAAAGTCATTATTTCCGGACTCCGACCTGAGGTTGTAAAAAATATGATTCAGTTAGGAGTTACGTTTGATACTCAAGCGGAAGTCTTTGCTTCAATGGAACAAGCCTTAAAAGGTTATATTTTTGAATAAATGAAAACCCCTTCAGTGTGAAGGGGTTTTTTAACATCAAGAAAGTAGTTTAGCAAAGTTAATTCTTTTATTGAGTGCCATAATTAGTGGTGCGCCGATAGCCATTACAATAAATTCACTGACTGCTACTGTAAGCCACGTAATCCAAAATGGGAAACCGAGAGCTAAGTTAAGCGCAATGGCTATAAAAAACATTGTAAAGGAAAAAATGAGAGTATTAAAAATCATTCTCATCCAAATGCTTTTTATAAATTTGCTTGAAAATATAGTAATAGATAGAGCGACAATCGATTGACCAACTCCGAAGAAAAGATCATATAATCCCAGCTCCGAAAAAAACAAGTTTGCTATAAACACACCGACAACAATACCAAAAAAGTATTTCTTATTAAATACTACTAGATGGTTAAACATCTCAGATACTCGAAACTGGATGCTTGAAAAGCCGAATGGTTTAATCAAAAGAGTTACCACAATATAAAGTGCGGCCAAAATACCATTGATCACCAGTGTTTTTGTTTTCATATTCAATTCTCTCCTTAGTTTTTTTACGTGGGATGGTTTCGAACCACGTCTTGCTAATGTTGAAAAAAGATCAACATGCTCTATTATAACGAATGTAACGAAAAAGGGAAGAACAATTTTTGGTAATTGTTCTTATTAGGATGCTCAACATTACTCGATCCAAACAGAATTGCCGATTGACAACTTATTTTTTTCCACATACAATTAATGTTAACGTAAAAAATTTCATATTCATTACTCTTATAAAGAGAGGTGGAGGGACTGGCCCTTTGAAGCCTCGGCAACCATTGGATATTGTATTCAAACGGTGCCAATTCCAGCAGATTATTATGGTCTGACAGATAAGAGATGGTGCTTGATATATAAAAGCAGAAGCCTCTTATCTTTTTAGGTAAGAGGTCTTTTTATTGTGTAGTTTGCTGATAACGATTTAAGGGGATGAGAGTATGGCGGAAAATGTGAAGGTAGAAAGTGATCAATTACAAGTAATTATGGATTCTTTAAACAATATGCATTCTGGTGAACTTCAGATTACTGTACAAGATGGGAAAATCGTGAAAATCATTCGGATTGAAAATTGGTAGACGATGGAAAAATAGCTTATTTCGGAGAACTGGAAGGGCTTGAGGCTGTAGCTCGTGAATTAAAAGAAGCATGAAGGATAGAGTAATTGTCATCCATTCATGCTTTTTTGTATATCATTTTACATTTTTACCTCTTGTCAGTTTTTCAAAATCTTTCATATCTTCGTTTGGCAGCTCGGAAACATGGAACGCATTTTGTTTGCCAGTAATGTTTATATTTAAACCCATTTGTGGACTTTGCATCCCTGGATCATTAATAATATCCTCATATTCCCCATCAAAATGTGGCGTTGCTTGTGAACCCGTATCCCGTGTTCTTCTTGGCATTTTGTTGATCACTCCTTTAAATATAAGGATGGTATTATATAATAAGAATTATTCGTGTTTTTTCAGTAGGGGTGACGAAAATGTATTTAACGATAGAAGAAACGGCAGAGTATTTATCCGTTTCAGTTCATTATGTGGAAAGTTTAATTTTACAAGGCAAAATTCGTTTTTTAAAAGATAGTGATGGCATTGTTTTAATTTATAAAGACCAATTCAATACTCATTTTGACCAGCTTGAAAAATATAAAAGGTTAGTAGAAGACTTAGCGAATGAGCCAATTCCAGAAGATATCGATGTAAAGGATGAGGATTGAAAACGAGAATCGCTATGATACACTAAAGGATAGAAGCGATAACATGTACACGAGGAGATAGGTCGATGATTAAGACGGTTTTGTTTGATGTTGATGGGGTTTTATTAAGCGAAGAGCGTTACTTCGATGCCTCTGCTTTAACGGTTTGGGAAATATTATATAGTCACAATTATCTAGGGCTAAATGCAGAAAAATTTAAGGTTGATTATTCCGATTCCGAAATAGAGGAAATTCGCAATTTAGTTTTTGAACAAGATCTCGTTTTGAAATTTCAAAAGTCATGTGGATTAAATGCGAATTGGGATATGATATATTTAACTCTAGCTTATCAACTAGTTCGACTTTTAGAACAAGTGAACAATTCAGAACAGGTGGCACAGTGGGTTTCCAATGAAATTAATCGAGAAGTTTTAATGGAAATTGGAAAGTCCTTGTCGGGAAAAGAGATAAAACTTGATTTTGCCACGTTTTTAGATGACTTTAAGCATTCAGAACGAACAAAAGAAGGTTTATTTAATCATCTTGATTATTTAGCGAAAGAAAAGCTTGGAGTGGAAAAAACAGTTTTCGGTGAAATTGGCGAACTCTGGTCGACGTGTGAACATGTTTCCCAGGAGTGGTATGTAGGGGATAGGCACGTATTAGCATCAACTGGTCGTCCTTCCGTTCAGAAAGGAAAAAAAGGATTTTTATCGGCTGAAAAAGTTTTGGCGCCGACAGAAGAAATTGCATTGCTATTTGAAGCACTAAAAACAGCAGGGATTACAATCGGCATTGGAACAGGTCGCCCTGAACTCGAGACGATTGAACCATTTCAATATTTAGGCTGGCTAAAATATTTCGATGTAAACTATATTGTTACGGCTGACGATGTTTTGGCGGCTGAACGGGCTTTTCCAGATGCAACACCACTTTCAAAACCAAATCCTTTTACGTATGTGAAAGCATTATCTGGGAAAAAGAAGACGGATCAAGAGTGCATAGTGGAAAAAATGCCAATTCCAAATGGGAAGGAAACATTGATAGTTGGCGATTCATTTGCCGATTTACTCGCCGCACGAAAAATGGGATGTACTTTTGCAGCAGTATTGACGGGATTATCAGGAAAAGGCGCAAGAGCAGAATTTGAAAAACATCATGCAGAATATATACTTGATAGTGTGATAGACATAAAAGAATTAGTTATGTCATTAGTAAAATAAAAATATCCGGAGGAAGTTCTGCTTCCTTCGGATATTTTTTTGGTAGTTACTGTGAAAGTTGAATATTCTTTTTCTGAATTATTTTAGGAATATTGGAAAACATCCATTTATCCAGAAAATCAGTCCACTAAAGGGGTGATAACTTCTGATTTTCTCGCAAACTTAAGAATTCATTACAGGAACTCCGCCATTAGGCAGTTCAAGGAATTGTGCGTATTCTAACCCTCTTATTACTGTTAAAGCATGAATTACATCTTTATCGGCAATTTTATCAAGGGTAAGTACCATGATTGCTTCGCCGCCAATTTCGGAACGTCCAACCTGCATTGTACCGATATTAATATCGAAATCACCGAGTGTTGAACCTACGCGTCCAATCATACCTGGGATATCATGGTGTTTTATATATAAAAGATATGGCTCTGGACGAACGTCAACACGGTAATCGTTCATTTTGACAATTCGTGCACCATAACCGTTCAATACAGTAGCACCAATATTAGACTTGGCACCATCTCGATAAAGCGTAAGCTCAACATAACTTGCAAAACCTTTACTCTTAGGGTGTTTTGAAACGTTAGAAGATACGCCTTGATCTTTTAATAAGTGGTGAGCGTTGATAAGATTTACTGTATCTCCTAAATGGTGGGAAAGGATGCCTTTAACCATTGTGCGAGTTAGTAAATCTGTATTTTCTTTTGCAAGCTCACCGTAATAATTGATTTCCACATTATCTGGAGCTTCTTTTAATAACTGAATCGCAAGCATTCCCATTTGTTCACCAAGTGTAATATATGGCTCAAGCTTCTTATGAGTTTCTCCAGAAATTTGTGGCATATTGACCGCATGGCTAATGGATTGTGTTTCAAAAATTTCGATGATTTCTTCACTGACTTCATGTGCCACTTTTTCTTGTGCTTCAACAGTTGATGCACCAAGATGCGGTGTCACAATGACACTTGGATGACTTAATAGTTCTAAGTTAGTTGATGGTTCCGTTTCAAACACATCAAGTGCGGCACCAGCAACTTTTCCAGAATTTAAGGCTCTTACAAGTGCTGCTTCATCAATAATTCCTCCGCGAGCACAATTTATGATACGGACGCCTTGTTTTGTTTTAGCTAAATAGTCGTCATTAATAAGTCCACGTGTTTCTTTAATAAGTGGTGTATGAATCGTAATAAAATCAGCTTTTTGAGCAATATCATCTAGCGATGCCTTCTTGATCCCAAGCTGATCTGCTCTGTCCGCTGTTAAATATGGATCATAGCCAAGAATCTTCATACCAAAGCTTTTTGCTCTCATTGCTACTTCGGTTCCAATTTTACCCATACCCACAACACCAAGTGTCTTTTCATACAATTCGACACCTTTAAAAGAATTCCGTTCCCATTTTCCAACTGAAGTGGAGGCATGAGCTTGTGGAATGCTTCTCGCTAACGAAAGCATCATAGCCATCGTTAGTTCAGCAGCAGAAATTGTGTTGGCACCAGGTGCATTGATGACGATGATTCCTTTTTTTGTAGCAGCTTTGACATCAATATTATCTACACCAACACCAGCGCGTGCAATCACTTGTAATTTATCGGCATTTTCTAAAATTTCAGCCGTTACTTGCGTTTGGCTGCGGACAATTAATGCATCGTAATCTTGAATAATATTCTTCAATTCTTCAGCTGGAAGGCCAGGTCTTTTATCGACTGTATAATTTGGATGATCATACAACGCCTTTAAACCACTATCACTAATTGCATCTGATACGAGAATTTTATACATGATTAATCCATATCTCCTCTGCTTTTTCTTTGTTTTTTTGTCTAGCTCTAGGCGCCCAGCGACTAGCAAACTTTCAGCTTCTTCCTACGATAAGTCAACATCGGCTCGTTCCTCGCCGTGTTTCCTTTATCTCGTCAGAAGCTTAAAAAGTTTGTACGTCGCTGAACGGGCGCCTTCCGCTTTTCTGATAAAAATGAAAACGCCCCCATAACAGGCGCATGCGCCAAGTTATGAGGGACGTGAAATCGTGGTGCCACCCTCGTTCACTGATTTGAAATCAAAACAGCCTCGAGTAGATAACGGCGTGGGCCGGGCAAATGCCAGTTCAGAAGTGCTGGGCAACAATAGACAATACATCGGTTTACACCAACCACCGATTCTCTTTGCAATTATCTAAAAGCCGTCTTCATCATTACATATCATTATTAGAATTAAATATACAAAATATTCTACCACAAGAAGATTATGATGCAAGAGGTTGTAGAAATATTTTCGAAGAAAGTTGTAAATTGCTGTTTCACCTTTAAAAACAAACCACTAACAAATCACAAAAACCCCTACTCGTTTATTATGAATGGTGAAAAAGAATTATTAGTTAGTGTAGTGAATGAAAACGGAACTTTAATCGTTAGCACCGATGCAAAAACAAATAAAAACTGGAAATTAATCTTAAGAAATATATTTACAGATACATGTAAAGACACAGCAATTGAAAATAGTAAACAAGGTGTTGTAGTCACCCCTAATACATCATCTGCTACTTTCAAAATTAATCTTTAGTTTTGCCTATGTTAAAAGAGCCAGTTGATTGGAGAGGAAGGTGAGAACCAACCGCAGACAGCGAGAGCTTGGAGGAAAAATCAACGACCTATGTTATAAACGGATCAAAAACAAGCAGGAATATATCACCCTGTTTCTTTCTTTGTATTCTTACCTCCTACCAATGTTTGATGGTGAAAGTATTATTTGTTTATCTGGTTAAACAAAGCTATAATGTATTGCATTGAAGAATACTATTTTATTGAAAAGAGTAAAATCACATGAAACTCTCTAAAAAATTTGTTTTATATATTTTAATGTTAAATATGTTTATCACATTTAGTGCAATTGGACTTATAGTCCCAGTTATGCCAACTTATTTGAAAACCTTTGGAGCCGCAGGACAGGCACTTGGCTTTTTGATTGCAATTATTGCTTTTGCCCAGTTTATTTTCTCTCCGGTTGCAGGAAATTTATCGGATCGCCATGGACGCAAAAATTTAATAATTATAGGCCTTTTAGTGAATGGTCTTTCTCAAATTGCCTTTGGGCTTTCTACCGAACTTTGGATGCTTTATCTTTGTCGATTTTTTACAGGAGTCGGATCGGCCTTTATCGTTCCTCCTCTTATGGCCTATACTGCTGATATCACAACCACTAAAGAACGCGGAAAAGCAATGGGCTGGATTGGTGCTGCTATTTCATTAGGTTTTATGATTGGCCCCGGAATCGGCGGTTTTTTATCAAATGTCAGCCTGCATTTCCCATTTTATTTTGCTGGGTCCGCAACAATAGTAGCTGGAATTTTATCTTTATTAATCCTTCCGTCAATCAAACCTGTAATGAAAGAGACTCCAGAAAGGCAAGCAAAGGGAGAAAATATACTGCAACAAATGACCCGATCATTTAAGACAAGCTATTTTGTTTTATTAATCGTTGTGTTCGTTTTTTCATTTGGTATTGCAAACTTCCAATCTACTTTGACGATGTTTTTGACATATAAATTTAATTATACACCTAACGATATTGCCATTGTCATGACAGTTGGAGGATTTGTCGGTGTTATTATTCAAGGTTTTGCACTGAATAAATTATTTAATACATTCGGTGAAATGAAGATTATTTTATTCGGTCTTCTTGTTGCTGCATTTAGTCTTTATGGCATGTTATTTGTCAGCAGTTTTTACATCATTTTATTGGTCGCTACTATATTCTCAATTGCCACTACTTTAATTCGACCTGCCGTCAATACGTTGATTTCAAAAACAGCCGGGGATGAACAAGGTTATGCTGCCGGTATGAATAATTCCTATATGAGTTTGGGAAATATGATTGGTCCTGCATTAGCTGGTACCTTATTTGATTGGCATAGGAACATCCCTTTTACATTTGGTGCGATTATATTACTCGGCTGTTTCATTCTGACTTTTATTTGGACAAAGAAAGCTACCACCCGGCACCAAAGATCATCGTAGTAAAGTTCAGGCAAGTTATGAGCCTTATACAATATTCATATTTTTGTTTACAGTGACGTCTTCTGTGTAACTACTCATCCAGTTATACTTTATTGGAGGCGTCATATCCTTTTCCTGGTTAGTCATTACGAGGACGTTTTACCCTCTACATCCGGTTAGGTAAAACACGGACGAAAAATAGAATTCCTATTTTTTTTCGTCATATTTATTTTCATTGGAAAAGATTGATCATTCGATAAAATACTAGCTTTTACATGCAAGATTTTCGTAAATACAATATAGTTAGAATAAACATATATAGTTTTTCATTATAATGGGAGGGATAGGGATGATTCGTTTTGGAATTATTGGAACGAATTGGATTACAGATGAGCTTATTCGTTCAGCTCAGCATATAGCGGATTTTCAACTAACGGCTATATATTCTCGCACTAAAGAAAAAGGACAGGAATTTGCAGCGAAATATGGTGTGAATGCTGTTTTTACTAACATAGATGAAATGGCTGAAAGTGATAAATTAGATGCCGTTTATATCGCCAGTCCAAATTCATTCCATGCTGAGCAATCTATTACATTCCTTCGCCACGGGAAACATGTATTATGTGAAAAGCCTATTGCATCCAATCCGGCAGAAGTCAAAAAGATGATACAAACAGCAAAAAATCATAATGTTTTATTGATGGAAGCATTGAAAACGACAGTACTTCCGAACTTTAAAGCGATTCAGGAAAATTTACATAAAATTGGAAAGGTAAGAAGATTTTTTGCGAATTTCTCAAAGTACTCATCGCGGTATGATGCTTATAGAGAAGGAAATATATTAAATGCATTTAATCCAACTTTTTCAAATGGATCGTTAATGGATTTGGGTATATATTGTGTGTATCCTCTTGTTGTGTTGTTCGGAGAACCAAAAAAGATACACGCAAATGCAGTTATGCTGGAGTCTGGTGTAGATGGGAGTGGAAGTCTCATTTTGCAATATGACAATTTTGAAGCAGTATTGACTCATTCAAAAATCGTTAATTCTTATATTCCGTCAGAAATCCAAGGAGAAGATGGTAGTATAATTATTGATGAAATTTCAACGCCAGAAAATGTTGAAATCAAGTACCGGAATGGGAAACTGGAAAAAATAGGTCAACCATATACTGTTCCTTCCATGTATTATGAAGTAGAAGAGTTTATCAACTTAATAAAATCTGGAACGCTGGAATCTAAAGTCAACTCATATGAAAATTCCTTAATCACTGCGCATATTCTTAGTGAAGCTAGGAAACAAATAGGACTTACGTATCCAGCCGATCTAGTTTAAGAAATCCATGAAAAGCGTAAGCAGCCTATCGAACAGTAAATCTTGAACTTTTCTTTTACATAAGTCAAAGGTTGAAAGGGGAACGTCGACTAAAACTAACCTTATGTCATCGTCGCGTATTTCGATGGCTAAGGCTGCAATAAAAATCTTTTGGAAGACGGTGATAACAATGGCGTTTGAAGAGAAATTAATCCAAAAAACATACTATACGGAGTTTGTTTTGGAAAACGAAAAACGACATCCTATTAGAGTATTGGGGGACTTATTTTTTGCTGAGCAAAAAAAGGATCTTGCCGATTTATCTACAATCCGTTTTGCACAAGGTGAAGTATACTATGAAAGCCAAGATTACGAAGCGGCAATATTCAAATGGGAAAATGTTCATAATGAATTAGAGCCGTGGGCTAGAAAAAATATGGCTGATGCTTATTTTGAACTCGATTTATACGATACAGCTGAAAATATTTATCAGACCATTACGACGGATTCACTTACCTTAAATATGGAAATCACCTTGCAAATGTTCGGAGTGTACTTAGCTCAGAGAAACTATTCAAAAGCAAGTGAAACAATATTACATGCTGTCCATATGGATCCAGATTATCCTAATGTAACGAACATAGCCCGTGCTTTTTTTGAAAATCAAGAAGACTGGAATCATGCGATTGAATTAGCAACTAATGAAGCTATTCGAACAAAATCTGTTAATTGGTTTAATACTTTACATTATTATATTGTAGAAGGATACGTGGAATATCACGATCCATTTTTCTTTGCTCCATTATTAACAATTTTGGCGAGAGATCATTATTCTCAATTTGAGCGTATTGTTTCAGAGCTATCGTCTACTTATCAAAATGAAAATTCTTTCCTTTCATTGCTTCACGTTTTAAATCAAGTAATCCTAGAGGTAGAATTTGACGTCAAAGAGGAGTATTCGACTTTATCGACTTTATATAGAAGTGCATTTTCGGAATTGTTGGATGGGAAGTATGATCTTCTTGAAGTAGAAAAGATTGTACCTATGTTATTGGCAGCGTGGCAAAAGGTTTCTAACTCGAATAATGCTCTCTTCGTTTCTACTGCGATACTATCTTGGAATGATAATTTTCCTGAAACGGTCAGCGGTCAGATTGTTGAACAAGCAGAGTTCAATCTCTCTAAGGTCCATCATAACGAAGACATTTTCCAAGAATGCATTGAAATCTTTCAATCTATTAGTAATTGGGCTCATACCAATCAATTGGAAATGGAGCAGGGGATTGACTGGATAATACACGATGAAAGTATGGATCGGGACGAGCGAGCGACAACCCTTTTAGCAGCCATTAGAAAAAGTATTTCAAATTTGCTTAAGCAACAAGAACAAACAACTCTTCTTCTGTCCGAATCAATTCAATTTGATAGCGACATTCTGGCAAGGATGCAAGGATCGATACATCAATTGCAGGATTTGGAAGAGGAAAAAACTCATGTAATAAAAGAGGCTTATAATAAAATAAAAGAGGAAATTAATGCCGACCTCCAAAAAATGATTCCAAAACTAATAAGAGAATCATCTGAAATTATAAAAGAAGATAGCGATTTTAAAAACATTCATCTCGATTTAAACAATGAGATGAATAAAAGAATTCATCAATATATAAATAATACGATCATCCCTATATTTATCAGATCACTCGAAGATTGGATTTCTTTTTCACAAGAAGAACTTTCAAAATGCCAAGATCAATTAACTGAATGGGGCAATGGTTTTAACTCAATGCTCGGCGAAGAAAAGCTTATTCTTCAATGTGATTTCCAAATCATTGAGGATTGGCTGCGGGATATTGACAGAATGACAAGTTCAGTCCATATTGATAATGAGAATATTTTACTTAGAAGAACCCCATCACAAGTCCTGTTAAAAGGTGCTGGAAAAATATTAGGAGCCATTCCAAAGAATAATGCAATCCTCGCAAATACGTATAAAAGCTATATTCAAAATGATACGTATCAAGAAACAGCCAATTCAATTACATCAAAGTTTTTCCGTCAATTTGAATTAATTGAAAAATCAATTGGCAGAGATGTTCATATTTTCTTAAGGGAACCGTTAAACATACTGAAGAATACGGTCGATAAAATGAATGAGAAAGTAGTAAACGAAAAGTCAGAATTAGCAAGAATAAAATCAAATCCGGAGCTTTTCCGCAATCGTTTGACACTATATAAAGTAAGATTACGACAATGCGAGTGGATTAATTATAGTAAGCGTATTGATAGGGAATCAGCTGATAAATTCTAATGTTGGGGGAAAAATAGCATGAAAATTGCATTGATCGCACACGATAAAAAGAAGGATGATATGATACAATTTGTCACTGCTTATAAAATTATCCTACAGGAACATATATTGTATGCTACGGGTACAACAGGAACAAGAATTATGGAAGCAACAGGATTGGATGTTCACCGTTTTCAATCCGGTCCACTAGGAGGAGACCAGCAAATTGGTGCCCTTATCGCTCAAAATGATATAGATATGATCATCTTTTTCCGCGATCCATTGACTGCCCAACCGCACGAGCCGGACGTTTCAGCACTTATGCGCCTTTGCGATGTATACGGTGTTCCACTCGCGACGAATATGGGAACAGCTGAAATTTTAATTAGAGGTCTTGAAAAAGGTTTTCTTGACTGGCGTTAATCATTATTCTTGATAAGAATCTTCACCCTATAGAATTAACGACAGAGATTGTGCTTTTTCTAGTAAGAGTTTATGTTCGTCTTCTATACCATTCATAAACAAACAGTACATCATTTATTGTGATGTACTGTTTTTATATGAAAAGAAATGTTTACAAAATACAATTGAAATCAGAGAAAACCGCTTTAGTTGCTCTTTCACATAATTCTGTACTTATTCATTGAATATGGAACATCTCCAAAATGTATAATTTTGAACCGTAAACCACTCAGAGTGGTTTTTAATCACGCATGGACCCTGCCTCTCGGGAAGTCATTGCACCTTTTCCTTCGCTTACATCTTTTTGAATTTCTTGTCTCACTTTTTTTCCATCAGTGCCGGCAAACTTTGGTTTCATAATAGAGCTTTGAGCTCGTTGATCCTGTTGCATACTAATCCTCCTACGGTTCAAAATAAAAACAGAGAATTCTACATAATGTGTAGAATTAACTCTGTTATTTTATGTTAATATACAACAAATTATTAACTTGAGTTAGGCTATTCTCCAACTAATATCTGCTAGTCTAATATGTTTTTCATTGGTTTTGTAATACGTTTTTGAAAAAGCAAGCCTCCTAAAATGAACGCTGTAATGATGGTAAACACAATCGGTAACTGAAAGATTGTCCAATTAGTAGGCGCATAATATTTAATTTGATGTGCATTTTCAATCGTTTTAAGATATGACTCCTTATATTCAAATTGGACAATCCATTGATCATTAGCCATTGCTACAGTTCCTATATCATAATCATTTGGAACGATTGTCTCTAAAATCTTTCCCTTTTCTCCAATGATAAGTAATGCTTGTGAATAATCGATAGGAAAAGTATTGGTGGGACCTTTTTGTAAACGTGCTAGATCATCAATGTTTTTAGTAGCAAACACAGCTAAATGCTGCAGTTGCCCATTATATTGATCGAAAACAGCTTGAAGTGCTGTTTCATTTATACTTTCTTGGCTCGATAAAATGGCAAATGTCTTTTCCATAATATCCTGTTTTTGTTGTTCAACAACTTGTGCATCTTCTCGCTCATCGTTGAGATTGGACAAGACGTTCAAAGAGTATATAAAAAATCCCAATGTTACAATAAATGTAACCCAAAAGGAAATACTAAAAAACTTCGTGAAACTTTTTTGTGCATTAAAAAAATGTGCTATTTTTTGAAATGGTTTCTTTTGTTCGAGTCTAGCTGGAATTTCTGTTTGTTCTTGAGTATCGAATTCTAAACGCATTTGATGGAGAAGTTGAGAACATTTCTCGCAAGTGCCGATGTGTTGCTCTATAAATTTCGCGCTTTCTTCACTGCATAGTTCATCTATATAAGATGGTAATAAGTCACGCACAATATAACATTCATTCTTCATTCATAATTCCTCGCTCTCTTAATTTCAATTTGGCTCGATAAAATGTTACTCTTGCCCAATTCTCATTTTTAAAGTGTATTTCTCCTATTTCTTTAAAGGTTAAGCCGCCAAGTATACGAAGTAATACTATTTCTTTATACGGCTCCTCTAACAAATGAATCATCCGATATAGGCCAATTTTATTTTCACTTTCGATGAGATCGTTTTCTGCTGATGGTAAATGGTTCGGTAAATGTTGTGATGGTGGTTGTTTAACTTGTTTATCCACGTACTTGTAATATGTATACTTTGCAATTTGACAAAGCCAAACTGACATTTTACATTCGCCATTATAAGTATCAATTGAACGAACAGCCTGATAGAAAGTCTCTTGTGTTAGTTCTTCTGCAATGTCTACATTACGACAAAGTACCATTAAATATTTAAAGACTTGTTCGGCAAATTGTTCATAGACTTTCGTAAGCTCGTCCAATGCTCTACCTCCTTTCAACCTATATATCTAAAAAAGGATCGTTTCGTTACAAACTTTTTTAATTTTTTTCACTCGCTACATTTTATCAACTTTTTTATTTAAATTTCCTAGTTTTTCATCTTTTTCTTCTCGTTTTTGGTTTTTCTTATATGAAATTACGACCTTATTTTCTTATAATTGTGCATGAATCACCCATGACCAAGATATCAGTATTATTTCTTTAAAATGTCATAAAATGTTTATGACTATTATATTGAAATAATGTTATACTTATTGCTAGATTCTTTTTAAATATATGTCTAGCTACAGCGCCTACTGACTAGCAACTTCTTGTCCTTTTTCCTACGAAATGTCAAAGGTCCTGGAGTTTTTTATACGTCGATGACCAGGCGCTTGCGCTTTTCTAACAAGGAGATGGAACAGTGAAGTCAAATTCAAGAATCGCATCGAAGATTGTTCCTATTGCCATTGGTATTGCTGTTGTTGTAGCTTTCTCTGTGTGGGCAATTCTGACAATGAATAAGGGCACTGTTATTCCGTTTTCAGCTATTGAAAAAACAATTCAAGCTCAAAATGGAGAACTCGTCACTCTTACTGAAATGTCAGATGGCACACTTTATATAGATACTCCTAAAGAAAAATATATTTCTCATTTTCGTCCCAATAGCCCGTTAGTAGAGCAACTTGTTAATAAATATAATATTAACTATAAGTACTCTGACGGAAGCCAAATGGGAAATTGGGTTATGGGCGGCCTTGTGATCTTATTAATTGCTGCTGCGATTATCGTTCAGAAAAAAAGTGGAGTTGGCATTACAAAAATGAAACATAGTACGTCGAAACCATTGCCGCTTCCAACTATTACGTTAAATGATATTGGTGGATTGCCTGAAGAAATGAAGGAAGAAATCCATCAAACGCTGGAAATTATAAAAAATCCAGATCGATCATCAAAAATAGGGATTAAAGCACCAAAAGGAATTTTACTATACGGTCCTCCTGGGACTGGTAAAACATTACTTGCACAAGCGATTGCAAATGAAATTGGAGCTAGCTTTTTTTCGGCAAGTGGATCAGCGTTCACAGAGTTGTTTGTCGGGGTAGGTGCTGCTCGTATTCGCGGATTATTTGAAAATGCACGAAAACAAACTCCTGCCGTTATTTTTATAGATGAAGTGGATGCACTTGCGGGAAAAAGGAAACAGCATGGTGGGGAAGAAGCAGAAAAAACATTGACTGAGTTGCTTGTCCAACTTGACGGTGGACACGCCAACGATGGAATTCTTTTCATCTCTGCAACTAATAGAAAAGATATGTTGGATGATGCATTCCTACGTCCAGGACGAATTGACTTTACCTTCCAAGTGCCATTGCCAGATACAAAAGGAAGGAAAGAAATCATTGATATTCACACTAAAGGAAAAAGACTTTCTCAAGATGTTTTTGCTTCTTTAAATACACTAGCCGAAAGTACGACTGGTTTTTCTGGAGCTCAAATTAGTAACTTATTTGAGTCCGCAAGCAGAAAAGCTGTTCGCGAAGGCCGTGATGTAGTAGGTATGGAAGATTTGGATTATGCCATTGACCGTACGATTTTAGGAAATACTTCAAGAGCATTAAATGATCATGATACAAAGCGCCGCGTTGCCATACATGAAGCCGGCCATGCTCTTATTCAAGCATTAACAAAACCCGGAACAATCCGGAAAGCAACGATTATCCCTCGTGGACAAGCTCTAGGGTATGTTGCTCCAGTTCAAAAAGAACTTCATTTAACGACTACGAGTGAACTGCTTGATCAAGTGAGTATGATTCTTGCAGGTGGTGTAGCAGAGCGAATTTATCTTGGTGAGCATAGTATTGGTGTAAGTGGTGATGTTCAGCAAGCGAAACAAATTTTAGAGGATATGGTTGAAACAGGAATGCTCGAAGATGGCTTTACATTAACCTTCCATAAACAAGACAAAGACGAAAAAATGCAAGAGTTATTCCATAAAGCTTTGGAAAAAACGGAACTAATGATTAAAGCACATCAAACTGAATTTGATCATTTAGTTGATATACTGTTGAAGAAAGAGACATTAGATGGGTTCGAAGTGCAAGAAATTGTAACGGGAAATTCGTCTCGACATGATGAACTAGCATTCAACTAATATCTTTATTCCCTTCGTCAATTTTTTTTGAAGAAGGGTTTTTTTCTGTCCCAATTATTCGTTAAAATAGGTTACAATTAAACTGTAATATTTGTAACCTTTCTGTAACGACTTTTGTTTAAAGATGTTTTAGGATAATAGTAGAATCATGTCGAGGGGTTGAAGGGATTGAAGGGGTCAGAAAAGAAACGCAAAAAATTAAACCGTTTAGGAAAAATGACGTTAGGATCATTTATTTTATTCATATCGGTTTTAACCTATTTTATTTGGGATGGAATAGCAGAAAAAAATGCAGCGGCACGAAAAAATATACAAATGCCGACAAAAATCGTAGAAAATCTAAATCCAATAGATAAACAGTCTGATAAGATTGAAGGCAAAACAAATATTGTATTAGATAAAAATCCAGCGAATCAAGATCCTAAAGTTAATGAAAAAAATAACGTAGTTCCTGATGATAAAGCTGCGATTGAAGAAGATATAAAGAAACATGAGCAAGAATTAGAAAAGCATGATCAAGATATGCAAAAACATGAAGAAAAACTTGATCAGCATAAAGAAGATATAGAAAAACATGAACAGAAAATAAAGCAGCAACAAAATGATGTAGAAAAGAAAAATGAAGATACAAAGCAAGAGCAAAAATCAGAAGAACCCGCAAAAGAAAAGCCATCAGAAGAAAAGCCTTCAGGTGACAAACCAAATAATGAACAACCCAAAGTTCAGGCTCCTGCGGGAAAAGTTGTTTATTTGACATTCGATGACGGCCCCCATGCAGTCTCTAAAGACATTTTAAAACTTTTAAAAAAATACAATGCAAAAGCTACTTTTTTCATGCTTGAACCAAATATGAAAAATTACCCTGACGCGGTAAAAGCTATGGTGAATGAGGGACATACAGTCGGAGTTCACGGGGTGACACATCAAGTTTCTAAAATATATCGTTCACCAGCAAGCTTTGTAGGTGAAATGAACCAGGCGATTGCTTTCATCCAAAAAACAACGAACGTGCAAACACATCTTATCAGAGCTCCATATGGCTCAAAACCATATGTCACAGCTCCATTCAAAGCGGCTTCGGATAAAGAAAAGATGATTTTATGGGACTGGAACATTGATTCAATGGACTGGAAGCTAACAAACGGACAATATGTAGACAAAGTCATTCAACAAACAAAGCAGTTTAAAAGTAAGGATCCTTTAATCGTTTTAATGCATGAAAAGCCAACAACCCTCGCAAATTTAGAAAAACTATTAAAATATTATAAAGACAACGGCTATGAAATGAAAGCATTAGATGAGGCAATGATTCCAGTACAGTTTAAATAAGAGTATTGTAAATTAATGATCTCAGAATTAGAATATATAAATATGGGAATACATGAGCACAGGGAACATTCTCTGTGTTTTTTAGTGTCCAAAGCATGACAAACTCCCACCTTTCACGAAATAGTAACATTGATCTCATATCTAAGACATACTAATATTGTAAAATGAATATATGATCAGCCATATCATGCATGGAGGAGAAAAATTTGAAGAAGATAATTACAACAATCTCTATAAGTATGCTCGTTTTAATGCTTGCAGCATGTAATAGCAGTAACAAAAAAAGCACAGAAGATGATATCCCTAAAATGCTTGAAGTGGTTCTAGAAGTACCACATACAGCAGATGTAAAAGAAGAGATCCCATTAAAAGCTACCGTCACACAAGGAGATGAAAAAGTTTCCGACGCTGATGAGGTAGTTTTTGAAGTATGGGAAGATGGCAAAAAAGACGATAGTGAAATGATAGATGCTGTTAATAATAATGATGGCACATATGAAGCAAAAAAAGCCTTTGACCATGATGGTATATTCACTGTCCAGGTTCATGTTACTGCACGTGGAATACACACGATGCCTAAAGAGGCAGTGACGGTTGGAAAAGGGGCAACAGAAGAACATGCTCACGATGACCATGGAGATCACGAACATGGTGATGATAAAGATCATGGCCATCATTCAGAAGACTTTAGTATGCACTTTATAAAGCCTGACTCAATTGAAAAAGGGAAAGAGACGGAATTCGTTGTCCACTTGCAAGATCATAACGAACCATTAGAAAAAGCACGTGTTCGTTATGAAATTTGGAACGATGACATCTCTGATAAACATGATTGGGTAGACGCTAGTGAAACAACTGCTGGAGAGTACTTGGGAAAACATACATTTAGTGATGCAGGAATCTACACAATAAAAATTCATGTCCAGAATGATGAAGGCTTACATGAACATAAGGATTATGAGTTAGAAGTTAAGTAAAAAAACCTGGGATTCCCAGGTTTTTTTGTTTTGGAAAGGAATGCTTATTTAATGGCCGTGAAGTGACAGCTCAATTCACTTTCCGACAACTTATCATAAAGAAGCTTCATAAATTGCAAAAACGTCATCCCTGTTTAGCTTTTTAAAGTTACCAAATTCACCGTTCACCATAGCTTTGTCAGTCATCACATCAAGTTTGCTTCCATCAATATCATAATCTGCTAGGCGAGCAGGGGCACCGATGCTATTCCAAAACTCACGAAGTTTTCCAATTCCTTCTAAGCCAACTTCTTCGTCTGTTTTTCCGTCTGGATTTACACCAAACACTCGAACTGCAAGCTTTCTAAAACGTGCTGGATTTACTTGAAGATTATGCTTCATCCAATTCGGGAAAAGGATGGCAAGTCCTCCGCCATGTGGAATATCATAGACAGCGGAAACAGCGTGTTCAATATTATGAGTAGCCCAATCTCCGCTAAAGCCCATATTCACCATTCCATTTAATGCCATCGTGCCGCTGTAAAGAATTGTTTCACGATATACATAGTTCTCCAAATCATCAACAAGTTTTGGAGCTGTTTCCATCACAGTAAGTAATATAGATTCACATAGTCGATCTTGTAACTCAGTATGTTCCGCTTGATGGAAGTAATGTTCGAACACGTGTGACATAATATCTACGATTCCGTAAACGGTTTGATCTTTTGGCACGGTAAACGTATTAACTGGGTCAAGAATTGAGAATTTAGGAAAAGTATGAGGGCTTCCCCAACCATATTTTTCATTCGTTTCCCAGTTTGTAATAACGGAACCGGAGTTCATTTCTGATCCTGTAGCTGCTAAAGTCAACACAGTTCCAAACGGAAGTGCATCGTTTACTGTACCGCGTTTAACGACGATATCCCACGCATCTCCATCATATTTAGCTCCAGCTGCAATCGCCTTCGTGCAATCAATGACGCTTCCGCCTCCAACAGCCAAAATAAAATCAATACCTTCGCTATTACAAATGTCCACACCTTTTCTAACAGTTGAAATGCGTGGATTAGGCTCTACACCGGACAGCTCAAACGTTTCAGAGCCAATTTCTTTTAGAAGAGCCATGACATCATCGTATAATCCATTTCTTTTAATACTTCCTCCACCATATACAAGCAGAACTTTTTTACCGTACTTAGGAACTTCCGTTTTTAATTGTTGTAATTGACCTTTACCAAAAATTAATTTTGTTGTATTCCAAAAAGTAAAATTATCCATTCATCTTCAGCCCCTTTCATGTATTATTATCATAGAAAAATTAGAAGAATGCAAAATACAAAATTCAAAGTAAAAAAGCCTAGGCTACATGCCAAAGGCTTAACGATTAAAAATATCATTCGTAACTCGACTTCCACCTTGATCCATTTTTAAAATCTTTACTTGATGTGATGGAAGTAAATTCTGAAGTTGAGCTGCGACCTTTTTGCCTTTTCCTTTTGCTGTAAAGGAAATCATCGTTGGTCCCGCACCACTAATAACAGTACCATATGCTCCTGCGATTTTTGCTTCTTCACGTATTTTCTCGTAATTAGGAATGAGGGAGGAACGATACGGTTCGTGGAATAAATCTTCCTCCATCAATTTCCCAGCAAGCTTGTAATCCCCGGAAACTAGAGCGGCAATCATGATATTTCCCACCGCACTTGCTTTAGCAGCCTCATTACGAGTAAATTGCTCGGGAAGAACTTTGCGTGCATCTTCGGTTTTTAATTCTATGACTGGAATATAAACGATAAAATCTAGTTCCGCATCTGTTTTTTGAAAAACCTCTATATCTCCATTTTGCAGCTGTGATGTAATGACTAAACCACCGTAAAGGGAAGCGGCAACGTTATCTGGATGCCCTTCAATATCTGTCGCAATCCTTAATTTTTCCTCAAAAGCAAGGGATAGTTCACATAATTGGTTAGCCAGTTCAATACCTGCAATAATGGCTGAGGCGCTACTGCCAAGTCCACGAGCGAGCGGGATATCACTTTCCACAATTACTTTACAAGGCGACAAAGTGGAATTATAGATACTCGCGGTCCGAGCCGCCGTTTCGTAAATTAAGTGTTCGCTTGCATCTGGAACAGGGGGAAGATGCATAGATTGATGAACAAATTCCCATTGCTCCGATTTTTCTACATGCAATGTTAAGTATAGATTTAATGCCAATCCAGCTGAGTCAAATCCAGGACCTAGATTTGCAGTACTCGCTGGAACTGTGATGCTGAACATCCTCATGCAGTTACAACACCTTCGATATATTCTATGACGGTTTTTTCATCATTTGGAAGAGAGACAGTCTCTATATTAATCTCTGAAATCGCAGTTTGCGGATCTTTTAATCCGTTACCAGTTAATACCGCAACGACCTTGCTTCCGGATGGAATACTTCCAGATTGAATTTGTTGTAAAACTCCTGCGATGGAAGCGCAAGAAGCTGGTTCAGCAAATATTCCTTCAGTCTTTGCAAGAAGTTTGAACGCCTCAAGAATTTCAGAATCAGTAACAGACTCAATGATTCCACCTGATTCTTCGCGAGCTGCAACGGCAAGATTCCAGCTGGCAGGGTTTCCGATTCTAATGGCAGTAGCGACTGTTTCTGGTTCGGTAATTGGCTTTCCTTGGACGATGGCTGCTGCTCCTTCTGCTTCAAAGCCAAACATTTTTGGAAGTCCTGTTTGTTTTACTTCATTATATTCTTTGAACCCTTTCCAATAAGCACTGATGTTACCAGCGTTTCCTACAGGAATAGCAAGAATGTCAGGGGCGCTGCCCAATTGGTCACAAACTTCTAATGCAGCTGTTTTTTGACCTTCCAGACGATAAGGGTTTACGGAATTAACGAGTGTTACTGCGGAAGTTTCGCTCACTTTCCGTACCATATTTAAAGCTTCGTCAAAATTACCTTCAATTTCTACTATTTCAGCACCATACATCATCGCTTGGGCAAGCTTACCAAGGGCAACTTTTCCTTTTGGAATAACAATGATTGCTCTAATACCTGCTTTTGCTGCGTAGGCAGCAGCAGCGGCTGATGTATTTCCCGTAGAGGCACAAATAATGGATCTGCTACCAGCTTCAACAGCTTTAGCAACAGCCATTACCATCCCACGATCTTTAAATGAGCCAGTCGGATTCGCACCTTCAATTTTTGCGTATAGTTCAATTCCAAGTTGGTTTGATAAGTTTGAGAGATGTACCAATGGGGTATTTCCCTCTTGTAGCGTTAATGCCGGTGTTTCTTCTGTTACTGGTAAAAATTCTTTATAGTTTGCTATTAATCCCGGCCAATTCATTTTTTGACATCTCCTTCTACACGGTAGTAGCTGATGACTTCTTCTACTACACTTAAATCTCTTAATTCCATGAGTGCTTTTTCAAAACGTTCCATTGAAATATTATGTGTGACGATAATAATTTCTGCAAGTTCGTTTTTACTTAATGGTGTTTGTAATATTTTTTCAAAGCTAATGTCCAATTCATTGAATAGTGTAGTAATCTTAGAGAAAGCTCCTACTTGATCTTTCAAATGGAGACGGAAATAATATTGGCCAAAGCGTTGATCCGGAGTTTTTAACACTCTTTCAAATCTAGGCTTAACATAGCTTTTTCCGTTTACTCCAAGCCTCATATTTTTGATGACAGCCACTACATCGGACATTACTGCTGTAGCAGTTGGAAGGCTTCCTGCACCTGGACCATAAAACATCGTTTCACCAACTGCTTCGCCATTTACATAAATGGCATTGTATTCATTTTTTACCGAGGCAAGCGGATGGCTTTTCGATAAGAAAGTTGGCTGAACACTTACTTCTAATTGTTGATTTTCAAAATGGGCATGGCCAATTAACTTCATGACATAGCCTAATTTTTTTCCGTAATTTAAATCTTCTACAGAAACACTGCTGATTCCGGAGACTTCCACATCTTCAAGTATTACATTTGTGAAAAAAGCAAGTCTCGCTAAAATCGCCATTTTTCGTGCAGCATCCAAGCCTTCTACATCAGATGTCGGATCTGCTTCTGCAAAACCAAGCTCCTGTGCTTCTTTTAATGCTGTTTCATAGGACAGACCGTCTTCGTCCATTTTAGTTAAAATATAATTCGTTGTACCGTTCACAATACCCATTAATTTTTGAATGCGATCGGAGACAAGTCCATCTGATAGCCCTCTTAAGATAGGGATACCGCCAGCAACACTCGCTTCATAAAATAAGTCGCAATTATTTTCTAGTGCCTTTTGCAGTAATTCCGGGCCATATAATGCAATCAAGTCTTTATTTGCAGTAACAACATGCTTTTTAGCTTCTAATGCTCGAATAATATGTTCACGTGCTTCTTCGATTCCACCGATTACTTCAATGACAATATCAATTTCCGGATCTTTTAAAAGTTCATCTGGATCAGTGGTGAGGTGTGTTTGCCCAATTTGGATATCTCGTTCTTTTTCAACGTCGCGAACAAGAATGCTTTTAACTTTTACTTCACAGCCAACTTGATGGACAAGCTCCTCTTGATGATTTTTGATTAATTGTACAACTCCGGAACCAACAGTTCCCAAACCCAGCAAACCAATAGAAATGTATTTTTTCATTTTGTCCTCACCCCTCGTGTGTCTTTTTCGAAAAAACATTTGTCTCCATATAGTAGACATTTTGTGGCCTTATGTCAAGATATTTTCACACGTTAATTGTACGTGAAAATGGTTTGTATTACCATTTAGGTAGAATCTTTTTTTATTAGATAAATAGGAAAGAAGGGTGAGAATATGAGTGTGAGTGCGGTGAAGCAAACGGTTAAAAAACGAAGTATGATGAAAAGAGCAGTGATCATAATATGCTCTTTATTCTTTTTAGCTATATTAATATTCATGGTTGCGTCGGTGTATAAAGGATTAGCCTTGTTAAAACCAGATAAAAAAACGATTAATGTAACACCTAAGGATTATGGGATATACTATCAAGATATTAATATTTTTAGTGAAGATGGAAAAACAGAGCTTTCTGGTTGGGTTCTTGAGCCTGAAGGACAACCCAAAATGAATATTATTTTTTCGCATGGATATGGAGAAAATCGTATAGAAGAAGGAATGCCTTTTTTATCACTAGCAAAAGAACTTCTTGATAGAGGATATCGAATCATTACATTTGATTTCCGCCACGCTGGGGAATCAGAGGGAGATATGACAACCATTGGAGTAAAGGAAAAATTGGACTTGCTTGGGGTCATTAATTGGACGAACAACAATTTTGAAGAACCAATCAGCTTGCTTGGCGTTTCTATGGGAGCCACGACCTCACTATTAGCTGCGGCTGAATCTAAAGATGTAATTGCCGTAGTCGCAGATAGTCCATTTAGTGATCTGCATGAATATCTTAAGGAAAATATGCCGAAATGGTCACATCTTCCCGATTTTCCTTTTACCCCACTGATATTAAATATTATTCCTCTTTTGATGAATATTGATTTAAATGATGCTAGTCCTATTAATGTGCTCGATAAGTTATCAACGAAACCGGTACTTTTCATACATAATATAGGAGACGAATTAATTCCTTTTACCGAAAGCCAAAAGATGGCACGAAAACATCCAGATGATTTTTCAATATGGCTAACTGATGGGGAAGGTCATGTGGAGTCATATAGCCAAAATTCTGAGGAATATGTAAAAAGAGTGAACGAATTCTTTGAATCTGCACTGAAAACGCAATAGAAAAGGGGAGATATCCATGGATCCATTAAAGGAGGAATTTTATCAGCTGCCTACAATAGATTTAGCGAAGGCACTTCTTGGCTGTCTCCTTGTGAAAGAAACAGAAGAAGGCATCACATCCGGCTATATCGTTGAAACGGAAGCTTACATGGGACCGCATGATCGTGCAGCGCATAGTTTTAATAATAGAAGGACTAAACGGACTGAGATTATGTATGGGAAAGCGGGGCTTGCCTATACATATACAATGCATACCCATTGTCTCATTAATGTAGTAAGTGCAGGGCTGGATGAACCGCATGCTGTATTAATCCGCGCGCTGGAACCTCACGATGGTATTGATTTAATGCTTAAACGCAGACCTGTAGACAATAAGAAAAATCTTACGAATGGGCCAGGGAAACTAACGAAGGCGATGGGGATTACCATGGAAGACTATGGTCATCCTTTATTTGAATCGCCTCTCTATATTACTCATGGGATCGTACCTGAGGAAATCGTGGAAGGAAAACGAATCGGCATTGAAAATACCGGAGAAGCCCGTAACTATCCATGGAGATTTTGGATTAAAGATAATCCATTTGTCTCAAGATAAAAAACGCAGTTATTGCGTTTTTTTTTTGAGCAAAAATGTTTATATAGATTTGTCTACAATAGCGATCATATTGGACAGAATGAATCGGAAGAAGAGAGATTTGGCCAAAATCTTAAGCATATTGGTCAGAATGAATGCAGAAGAAGAGAGATGTGTCCAAAATAAAAGTCATGATGGACAAGTTGATTGTAAAGAACCAATAATAGCATAACCTAGCCGCGATAATGAACAAATACATTTTGAAAAAAGATTTATCTTTTAGTAAAAAACCTTCTTGACGTGTCACTATGTATTAGTGTACTATTCGGTTAGTACACTAATACATAATATTTGGAGGTGCACATAATGGTTGCATTTTGGGGACTAATGAAAAAAGATATGCTCTTAATGAGATTTTGGTATATTACTTGGCTTGCCTTTTCACTAATATGCATTGTCGGTGGATATATTATGCAAGATTACTGGAATGAACCAAGCATTGTTGTTCCAATTTATATTGGTCTAATAAGCTTGCAATTATTTTTAATGCCCATAATGATTTTGCACGTATTAAACATTGAAGGAAAAACGCAATTATGGCTTTACAATCCGCAAAGCAGTAAAAAATTATTGCTTGCAAAGTTAAGTGCTGCCGCCTTATTACAAGTCATATCGCAATTATTGCTCGTCATTTATGGATTATTCCTTATGCGGTTTCTCCTTAAAGCGGGATTGATTACAACGTTTAATGATTTTTTACCATTTGAACAGGGAACTTTTTTCCATACTGCACTTTTCTCAACATCCTTTTACATGACAATCTGGATTGTTTTTCTCTGGACGATTTACCATTCTCTTGGAAGATATCCTTCATTGAAAAATTTCCGTTGGTTAGTTGTGATTTTAATATGGATAGCTTTTGGTTTCATCGAAGCTCAATTAGTAAAACTCAAAGTGTTGCAACATAATCTATTTTCGTTTACAGCTAATGTAAATGTTGCCCCTTCAATGGAATACACGAAGGGAAATGGATGGTCAGTTGTTTATACAGATGTACCTATACCAATTGTTCCTATTATTCTTTACACCATCTTTGCAATCGTTCTTTTCCTTATTACTAGCAAACTCCTTGATAAAAAAGTGGAGGTGTAATGGGGATGGCAACAGATTTTGAAGCATCAAAACCAATTTATTTGCAAATCGCGGATCATATTTTTCAAAAGATTGTTCGAGAAGAAATAAAACCTGGAGATAAATTGCCTTCTGTACGTGAAATGGCTATTCAACTTGGTGTAAACCCAAATACCATTCAACGTTCATATGCAGAAATGGAAAGGATGGGTGTAGTGGAAACGAAACGAGGGCAGGGCACGTTTGTTATTGAAAGTGAGAGCGTCGTGGTGGAATTACAGCAGACGATGCAAAAGGAAATCATCACTCAGTTTGTTAAAAATATGGAAGAACTTGGCTTTTCAAAAGAAGAAATGATACGGGGATTGCAAGCATATTTAAGTGAGGGGGATCGGAATGGCAATCCAATTTAATCAAGTTACAAAGAAATATGGTCCTGAAAAAGCCTTGGATGATGTTTCCCTACAGTTTCAACCTGGAAAAATATACGGTTTGCTAGGTCCTAACGGAAGCGGGAAATCGACCACTTTAAAACTAATTGCCGGACTTGTCTATCCAAGTAGTGGTACAGTAACTGTTTTGGAAGAAGAAGTGACGAGAAAAATAAGCAGGAAAGTTGCTTATTTAACAGAACTCGATATGTTTTATGATTCTTTTACGGTAGATAAAATGGTTAGATTTTATGAAACTCAATTTCCTGATTTCAATATGGAAAAGGCTGCTCAGCTTTTAAAAGATATGAAGCTGGATGGAAAAAAGAAAATAAAACAACTATCAAAAGGGAACCGTGGAAGATTAAAGCTTGTTTTAACATTAGCTCGCGAAGCATCGATTGTTTTACTTGATGAACCTTTTTCAGGTTTGGATGCGATGGTGAGAGACTCGATAATAAAAAGTTTGCTGACATACATCGATTTTGATGAACAAACAGTTATTATCGCCACCCATGAGATAGACGAAATTGAACCCATTATGGATGAAGTAATTGCCATATATAAGGGTCATATTATAGGCCATGAAAATGTTGAAAGTTTGCGAGAAGAACAAGGCTATTCCGTCCTTGAATGGTTTAAATCAACAATGGGACAAAGAGGAGAGTGAGTTACTTGAAAACAGTTGTAGAAATAAAAAATGTGACGAAAACAATTCGTGGGAAAAAAATCATTGATGATTTGAGCTTTGAAGTAATGGAAGGTGAAGTGTTTGGATTTCTCGGACCAAATGGTGCTGGAAAAACAACGACTATTCGAATGATGGTAGGATTAATTGGCATTACATCTGGTGAAATCGTCATCTGTGGAAAAAATGTTGTGAAAGAATACGAAGAGGCTATTAAGCATGTTGGTGCTATTGTTGAAAACCCCGAGCTTTATAAATTTCTAACTGGCTATCAAAACCTAGAGCAAGTTGCTCGTTTAATAAAAGGAATTACAAAAGAAAAGATAGATGAGGTTATTGAACTAGTAGGTTTAAAAGATCGAATTCATGACAAAGTAAAAACGTATTCCTTAGGAATGAGACAACGATTAGGGATCGCACAAAGTCTTTTACATGATCCGAAAATTTTAATTTTGGATGAGCCAACGAATGGACTGGATCCTGCCGGGATTAGAGAAATACGTGATTATTTAAGAAGTCTGGCAAGAGATAAGGGAATGTCTGTTATCGTTTCAAGTCATTTGCTTTCTGAAATGGAAATGATGTGTGACCGGATTGCCATTATCCAAAAAGGAAAACTGATCAATGTTCAACATGTTCGTGATGATAATAATACGAATGAAAAAGAATATGTATTTATTGTCAATAACCGAAAAAAGGCCTTAAATCTTTTGGATAAGCAAGGGCTTTCTCCGAAAGTGAGTGGAGAGGGTATAGGATTAGTACTAAATAAGGAACAAGTGCCGAATGTGATCAATCTTCTCGTTCTTAATGATTTCCTTATTTATGAAGTAAAGGGCCAAACGAGAACACTTGAAGATAGATTCTTAGAAATTACGAATGGCAGGGAGGTCGCGGCCAATGCTTAATCTCATCAAGAATGAATGGATAAAGATTTTCAAACAGGTCAGTACGTATATTATGATTGGGTTTCTGTTGCTAGTCATCTTTGGAGCTGGAGGAATTACGAAATACGTTGTATCTAAGGAAAAACCAGTGAATGATAATTGGAAACAAGAGCTTGTTAAACAGAATGAGCAGAAAAAAGCGCAATTGGAAGAAGCGGGAGTGGCAGCACCATCACTAAAAGAATTTTATTCGAAAGAAATTGCCATCAATGAATATCGGATCGAACATAATATGCCACCGGAAAATTCATATTCAGTATGGAGTTTTATAACAGAATCTTCTAGCTTAACAAGTTTTGTAGGATTGCTAGTCATCATTGTAGCATCAGGTATTGTCGCTCATGAATTTTCATGGGGAACGATCAAAATTTTATTGATCAAGTCTTATAAACGCTGGAAAATATTATTGGCAAAATATTTAACGACCATTCTGTACTTAGTGACGATGCTCGCAATACTTTTTGTAACGGTTTCTATTTTGGGGTTAATTTTATTTGGAAAAGGTACGGGGGACAATGTTCATCTTGCCTATGTTAACGGAATTGTAGTAGAGCAAAATCTTTTACTTTATTTAATCAAAACGTATCTATTAAACTCCTTAAGTGTTTTCTTATTAACGACAATGGCATTTATGATCTCTGCTGTTTTTAGAAATAGCGGGTTAGCGATCGGGATTTCAATCTTCTTGTTATTGATGGGTGGAACAATCACAAACTTATTAGCTGCTAAATTTGATTGGGCAAAATATAGTTTATTTGCTAATACCAATTTAATGCAATATGTAGATGGGATGCCACTTGTTGAGGGGATGACCTTATCATTTTCAATTATAATGATCATTGTATATTTCGTCATTTTTCATGCCATGGCATTTGTGTTTTTTACGAAAAGAGATATTGCGAACTAGGATTGGAATCCTAATACAACTACTATATATTTCAAGATGAAAGCAACAATGTAGTGAAGCAGTTTTTAAAAAAATCAAGCTCATTCATACCTATTTGTGGGTATGAAATGACTTGATTTTTTTCATTTAATTATAAAATCGTGTACTTTACTATAAAAATATGGAAATATGAAGACTATGCTGGTTTTAATTTTAAAGATTGTGACGGCAATATACTAATGATTGGCCAGTATTTTTCTTAATAAGTTATTAATTTTTTCCAAGTATAAGTAGATTAATTGCGTAATATCTAGTTCTAGTATTGATTGTTTTATATTTATTTCTATTTAGAAACTAAATTGTTGTTGTTTTTTTGTAGAAAATTTTGATATATTTGAGACATACGAAAATTACAAATTAAATACACAGTGGTATCATACAATGGTAATGGGTATTATGTTTAAAAGTGTAAGCGTTTTCGGATTTTGCAAGTAGATGAAAATCAATTTTTATTTTGACACTTATCAACGTCAAAAACATGAATTAAGTTAAAACAAAGGTTCACAAACCCGGAACATTTACACAAAAGCTTCATTGATTTGTATTTTCGTATAAAACATGAACAAAGGGGGATTACAATTGAAAGCATCAAGATTTTCTTTATTTTCACTGATTTTGGTATTTATGTTAGTGCTCAGTGGTTGTTTCAGCGGACAAACTGATGAACCAACGAACTCTGCTCCAAAAGATGAAGGTGAAAAGACAGCAGAAGAAGGAAAAGAGCCTGAACAAGCTCCTGAAAGAAAAATTTTATATCTAAATAACAATGAAGAACCTGGTGCTTTACACCCAGGTATCGCACAAGGTACACATGACTCATGGATCTTGGAGCATACTTTTGAAGGTTTAACGAAGAAAACTCCTGAAGGAGAAATTGTAGATGGAATGGCTGAAAAATGGGATGTCAGTGATGACAATCTTACATGGACTTTCCATTTAAAAGATGGAATGTTGTGGTCAAATGGAGATCCTGTTACAGCTGAAGATTTTGAATATGCATGGAAATATGCACTAAATCCTGCAAGCGCTTCTGACTACGCTTACCAGCTTTATTATCTTGAAGGAGCAGAAGAATATAACAGCTCCGAAGATGAGTCAAAGTATGCAGAATTAGAGGCAAAAGTAGGGGTTAAAGCAGTTGATGAAAAAACACTAGAAATCAAACTAGCTCAACCAACACCTTATTTCCTTGATTTGACTTCCTTCTATACTTACTATCCGGTAAACAAAAAGGTGCAGGAAGCAAATCCGGATTGGTCACATGAAGCTTCTAGCTACGTATCGAACGGAGCGTTTAAGCTGACTGAATGGAATCATAAAGAAAGTATGAAATTAGAAAAGAACGAAAACTATTATGATAAAGATAAAATTAAGTTAGACGAAGTGCAATTTGTCATTATCGATAACGAAGATACAGCTTGGCAAATGTATCAAGCTGATGAGTTGGATCTAGCGTATCCACTTCCTCAAGATGTACAAGGGCAGTTGGTGGATTCTGGAAACCCTGAATTCAATAATGGTCCTGACTTTTCAGTGTATTACTATAACTTAAACAATAAAGTAAAGCCTTTTAACAACGTCAAAGTAAGAAAAGCTCTTTCAATGGCAATTGAAAGGAATACCATTACAGAGCACGTTGCCCAAGGTGGACAAAAACCAGCGTTTGGAATCATTCCACCAGGAATCAATGACGTAAGCGGTGATTTCCAAGAAAATTCCGGAGATCTCTTTAAAGAAGATGTAGAAGAAGCTAAGAAATTATTGGCGGAAGGACTTGCTGAAGAGGGCATGAAAGAAATGCCTAAATTCACGATTCTTTATAATACGTCAGAAGGCCATAAGAAAATTGCAGAAGCTGTCCAAGAAATGTGGCGTAAAAACCTCGACTTTACTGTTGATTTGGAGAATGTTGAATTCCAAGTTAAACTAGATCGTGAAAAAGCTGGCGATTATCAAATTTCCCGTGCTGGTTGGTCTGGCGACTATGTAGACCCAATGACATTTGTCGATTTATGGGTATCTGATGGTGCATTCAATGATGCCAACTATGCTAATCCTGAATATGATAAGCAAATCGAAATTGCTAAAACTTCCAACGATCAAAAAGTACGAATGGAAGCAATGCATAAAGCTGAAGAAATCCTTATGGATGGAATGCCAATCGTTCCGATTTATTTCTATACAAAACCATTTATGGTTAAGCCGCATGTAAAAGGAATCTTTACACCAATTAACCGTTATCCGCAGTTTATTTATGCTGATATTGAAAAATAAAAGTTAATGGTGGACAGGTAAAAGCATGAAAATGAAGGGTATGTCATCCTGAGTGGCATACCCCGATTTTTAATAGATTAAAAAATTTTTCTAAAAATATACGAATCTCAAAAATACTGCGCTTATATACTACGTGCAATTAAATAAATTTATCATTAGGCATTATCCTTTTGTCAATGTGTATAACCGACATGGATACGTACTGCGTGGAAAGAGGTGTTAACATGCTGAAATATACTTTAAAACGCCTACTTTGGGCGATTATTACATTATGGGTTATTATTACGATTACGTTTATTATTATGAAGATTATCCCTGGAAACCCTTTTGCAAAAGAGGGTCCAATGCCTCCTGCCATTTATAATAACTTACAGAAACATTATAATTTGGACAAACCTGAAATTGTCCAATACGGCCTATATTTAAAGTCATTGCTTCAACTAGACTTCGGTCCTTCGATGAAATCTAAGACTTTAACAGTCAATGATTATATTAAGAAAGGATTTCCAGTCTCTCTTCATCTTGGACTGCAGGCACTTATTATTGCTATAACATTTGGTTTAATACTAGGTGTCATTGCAGCCTTATACCATAATCGATGGCCAGATTATCTTTCAATGGTCATTGCCATTATCGGTATATCTGTTCCTAGCTTTATTCTTGCCACTTTCCTTATTCAATACTTTGCAGTGCACTTAAGAGTCCTGCCTGTTGCAACATGGAAATCATGGGCACATACCGTTTTACCATCCGTCTCATTGGCTTTGATGCCTATGGCTTATCTAGCAAGACTGATGCGGTCGAGCATGTTGGAGGTCATGAACCAAGATTATATTTTAACGGCGAAAGCAAAAGGTCTTGCTAGAAGCATGATTATTATTAAGCATGCAATTAGGAATGCCATCCTTCCAGTTGTGACAGTACTTGGGATCACGACCGCAAATCTCGTTACAGGAAGTTTCATTATTGAGCATATTTTTGGAATTCCTGGAATGGGAGAAATGTTTGTTAAAAGTATCTTCAATCGTGACTATTCCGTTATTTTGGGATCAACGGTTTTCTATAGTGCTATTTTAATATTCCTAATCTTTGTTGTTGATATAGCTTATACGTGGATTGATCCTAGAATTAAAGTCGCAAAGGAGAACATCTGATGGAAAAATCAATCAAGTTAACAGAAGAAATGTTTCAACCCGCTACTGATAATTTTAAAGAAGCCGAAAAAATATCCCGTCCTTCCATGTCGTATTGGGCAGATGTTTGGCGCAGGTTAAAAACAAATAAACTTGCAATGTTTGGTCTTGTTATTATTATTTTGTTATTAATCATGGCAATTATTGGTCCATACTTAAATGGATATTCCTACTATGAACAAGATTTTACTAAAAAAAATCTTAAACCTAATGCTGAACATTGGTTTGGTACGGATACTTCAGGTCGTGATTTATTTACGAGAGCATGGTACGGAGCGAGAATCTCTTTATTTATAGGATTTATGGCCGCATTGATTGATTTTGTCATTGGAGTCCTGTATGGAGGAATTTCTGCAATAAAGGGTGGCCGCACTGATAATATCATGATGAGGATTGCGGAAGTATTATATGCGATTCCTTATTTACTCATGGTTATTTTAGTTATGATTGCGATGAATAGGGGGATTTGGCCGATCATCATAGCGATGACGATCACAGGATGGATCCCAACGGCGCGACTTGTTCGTGGACAAGTATTGCAATTAAAAGAATTGGAGTTTGTACACGCAGCTAATGCAATGGGGGCCAAAATGGGATGGATTTTAAGAAAGCATATGATCCCTAATACGCTAGGGCCAATACTTGTAAACTTAACCCTTACTGTTCCGACAGCTATTTTTGCAGAAGCGACATTGAGCTATCTCGGATTAGGTATACAGCCACCACAAGCAAGCTGGGGAACGCTCGTGAACGATGCTCTTGGCAGCATTCATATCGGTAATTTGTATCAACTTTATATTCCGGCCATTTTAATCTCACTCACGATGCTGGCATTTAATGTGTTCGGGGACGGACTGAGAGATGCCCTAGATCCGAGATTGCGGAATTAGAGAGGGGTTAAAGGGATATGGAAAAAATATTAGAAGTAAAAGATTTGCATGTATCATTTAATACGTATGCTGGAGAAGTAAAAGCAGTTCGTGGTGTGAATTTCGAGGTTAAAGCAGGAGAAACGATTGGAATCGTAGGCGAATCTGGCTGCGGAAAAAGTGTGACGGCTAAATCTATTATGAAGCTATTACCGGCTTCATCCGTTCAATATAAACAAGGGTCCATTCAATTTAACGGAAGAAATTTATTGGAAAGCTCTGAAAAAGAGATGCAAAGAATCCGTGGGAAGCAAATTAGTATGATATTTCAAGATCCTATGACTTCCCTTAATCCAACGAGTAAAGTTGGAAACCAAATTATTGAAACTATTTTACGTCATAATAAGATTAGTAGAAAAGAAGCTTTTGATAAAGCTTTAAATATGTTGGAACTTGTAGGGATTCCTCAGCCTTCAAAAAGGATTCATCAATACCCTCATGAATATTCAGGAGGGATGAGGCAGCGCGCTATGATTGCGATGGCTTTGGCATGTAATCCAAATTTATTGATTGCAGATGAGCCTACAACAGCTCTCGACGTGACGATTCAAGCACAAATACTAGAGCTAATGAAAGATATACAGCAAAAAACAGGAACATCGATCATATTGATCACTCATGATCTTGGAGTAGTGGCTGAAATGTGTGATCGGGTAGTAGTTATGTATGCTGGACAAGTGGTAGAAACAGCTACGGTACGTGACCTTTATAGTAAGCCGCAGCACCCATATACAGAAGGATTATTAAAATCGATTCCGAAACTAAATATGGATAAGAAACAGCCGCTTTCACCCATAATCGGAACTCCTCCGGATTTAATTGATCCTCCAAAAGGATGTCCATTTTTTGCTAGATGTGAATACGCGATGAATGTTTGTAAACAGCATAACCCTGAGCTTGAAGAAGTAAACCCTGGCCAATTTGCGGCATGTTGGCTGCATCATCCAATGGCGAAGAAAGAAGCTGGAAAGGGGGAGACAAATGCCAACACAATTAACAGAAACTAATAGAGTAAATGCTAACGAAAACAAGTCCCCTTTAATACAGGTAAAAGATTTAAGAAAATATTTTTCTATTGATCATCATCAATTAAAAGCAGTTGATGGTTTAACATTGGATATATTTCCCGGGGAAACTGTCGGCTTAGTTGGTGAAAGTGGTTGCGGAAAGTCAACAGCGGGTAGGACGATTATTCGGTTATATGAACCTACGGATGGCGAAGTTTTATATAATGGGAGAAATATCTATTCGTATAAGCAAAGAGAAATGGCAAAAATACGCAGGGAAATTCAAATGATTTTTCAGGATCCTTATGCTTCTCTAAATCCAAGGATGACGGTAGAAGAAATTATTGGTGAGCCTTTTGCAATTCACCGGACACTCAGTGGAAAAAAGAAAAAGGAGCGCATAAAGGAATTATTGAAATTAGTTGGATTAAATCCTGATCATATGAGTCGTTTTCCACATGAATTCAGTGGAGGTCAGCGTCAACGTATAGGCATCGCCCGCGCTCTCGCATTAGATCCGAAGTTTATTGTTTGTGATGAGCCGATTTCAGCATTGGATGTTTCAATTCAAGCTCAAGTCGTGAATTTACTTAAGGAACTACAAAACAAGATGGGGCTGACTTATTTATTTATCGCCCATGATCTATCGATGGTTAAGTATATTTCTGATCGTATTCTTGTTATGTACCTTGGAAAAATGGTCGAACTAACAGACAGCAGCAGCTTGTATGACGATCCTTTGCACCCTTATACACAAGCATTGCTTTCAGCAGTTCCGATCCCAGATCCAGAAATAAACCGGGAACGTATTGTCTTAAAAGGGGATGTTCCAAGTCCTATTGCCCCTCCAAGTGGATGTGTATTCCGCACACGTTGTCCTGTTGCAATGGAAATTTGTTCGAAGGTAGAGCCTAAGTGGCAGGAAGTTAAACCGGGGCATTTTACTGCGTGTCATTTATATGAAATATAAGATTGGAAGGAGCATTCAAGCTCCTTTTTTTCATGGATAAAATTATACTTGTGCATGTTTTTAATTTATGATATAGTTGTAGAAATTAAAAATCCTTTAGTTTGGTAGAGTGATAACGAACTAAAGAATCAGGAAGTGATCGAGATTGTTTTTACCAGCTGGAAGTAAAGATGAAATGGGGATATCTCTGAATAATCGTTTTCACGTTATGGAGAAGTTTAGAAAAGTGACGACTCTGAGAGGATATAAGCCCATTTCAACACCGGTTATTGAATATGCATCGACTTTTACAAACGAATTTATTGATATGAAATTACAAGATATGATGAAGTGGTTTAACGGTGAGGGCGAAATTGAAGTACTTCGCCCCGACTGGACAACAGCAATCGCGCGTGCACTTTCAAACCTAGAAAAGAAACCACAAAAATGGGCGTATCAAGGATCAATTTTTAAACGCAATATGCCAGGAGTTGAATACCACCAAATTGGTGTGGAGATTATTCATCACCCAGAGTTGATGGGAGAAAGTGAGTGCCTATTGATGGCGCAGGCTTTCCTAAAAGAGATTGGCGTTGGCACCTGCGTCATTGAACTAGGACATACTGAAATTTATGAAAGTCTTGTTGCTGAGATGCAATTATCGAAGGCTGATGCAGAGCGATTAAGACTAGCAATGCATGATAAGAAAAAAGATGAAGTGTATCAAATTGCGATTGCTCGCAGCAATAAAGAGAAAGCGGAAGAACTTGCATCACTTGTTGATGCGTTCGGTCCAATTGAAATCATCGCAGAATATGAAGAAAAATGGAAAGAACGAGAAAATGTGCTCGGTACATTGCGTCATATAAAAAAACTTGCGGAAATCTTAAAACAATCTGGTAGTGGAGAAATTCTTGTGGATCTAGGAAGAGTGAAAAATCTCCCTTACTATTCAGGTTTGATGTTCCGAGGATTTTTACAGAACTCAGGAGCTGTTTGCTTTTCCGGAGGACGATATGATCGCTTGTATGAGCAATTCGGGGAAAGTATTTCAGCTGTCGGTGTTGCCTTAGATGTTGAAGTGCTAGCGGCACAAGTAAAAGAATCAGATACATTGGAAAAAGTCTGCATCATTGCAAATGAAGAATCCTTGGCGTTTGCGGAAGAGGTTAGGAAATCTTTTGAGAATTGCATAGTGGATGTCCAATCAGAAGCAGAGAATGCTAACGATTATAATAAAGTTTACGAAATTAAGAAATTAAACGGAAAGTTTGAGGTGATTGAACGATGAAACCTGTAATTGCGCTGACAAAGGGAAGATTGGAGAAGCAATTTATAAAATTTTTACAAGAGCGAAACTATGATGTGAACCCTTTTCTTGATAAAGGCAGAAAACTACAAGTTGAAACGGATGATTTTTTTGCCATTTTTGCAAAAGGAATAGACGTGGCGACTTATGTAGAGTATGGGATTGCGGATCTTGGGGTCGTAGGAGAGGATATTTTATTGGAAGTCCAACCAGATGTATTTGATCTGTTGCCGTTTCCATTCGGTAAATGCAGATTTGCAATTGCAGGTGAACCATCGAATTTATCACCTCTAAGAAAACAACGAATTGCAACGAAGTATCCAAATATCACGACGAAATATTTCCGTGACCAAGGAAAATCGGTCGACATTGTGAAGCTTGAAGGCTCTGTAGAATTGGCGCCGCTTCTAGGACTTGCCGACGATATTGTCGATATTGTGGAGACCGGCAATACATTAAAAGAAAACGGACTCGTTGTGAAAGAAGAAATGTTAACTATTTCTGCCCGACTAATTGCAAATCGAAACTCATTGAAACTAAAAAGAGCCATTTTAACTCCATTAATCGATTCGTTCCGAGTAGAGGAGGGTATTATATGATTCCTGTTTTTACAACCGAACAGTTTATTTCGGCTTTTATATCAAGGAAAACAAAAAAACAAGCTTTTGAAGATCAAGTATTGAATACAGTCAAAGAAGTGCTTGAAAACATCAGAAATAATGGAGAAGCGGCTTTAAAGGAATACACATTAAAATTTGATGGTGGTATTCCCGAAAAATGGGAAGTATCTGAAGAAGAAAGAAAAGAAGCATGGAACCAAGTTCCAGAAGAATTGATTGAAGCATTGAAAAAAGCAGCCAATAATATTCGTACTTTTCATTCGAAGCAATTACAGCAATCGCGGATGATGGAAATGACGGATGACATTATTTCTGGACAGCTTTTTCGCCCAATTGACCGTGTTGGGGTATATGTACCGGGTGGGACAGCGGTCTATCCTTCGAGTGTGTTAATGAATACTATTCCAGCTGTGTTGGCGGGTGTTCGCGAGATTGTTATGGCCACTCCTGCTCGCGGCGGTGGTGCCATTACACCGATTTTATCGGTTGCCGCAGATATTGCAGGGGTCCATAAGATTTATAAAATAGGGGGCAGTCAGGCGATTGCAGCTTTAGCTTACGGGACGGAAGAAATTGAGCCTGTTGATAAAATTGTCGGCCCGGGAAATGCGTATGTGGCTGCAGCAAAGTCGCTCGTTTTTGGTGACGTTGGAATCGAAATGATTGCTGGACCATCTGAAGTTGCCATCATTGCGGATGAAACAGCAAATCCTAAGTTTGTTGCCGCAGATCTTATTGCACAGGCTGAACACGATGAAAAAGCAAGAGCTTTTCTATTTTCAACATCACAGCAAATAGTAGAAGAAACATTGGCTGAAGTAAAAAAACAATGTGCAGAATTGCCAAGAAAAGAAATTGCAGAAGTATCACTTATGAATGAGGGAGCAGCAGTGGTTGTTGGTTCGATTGATGAAGCATTTCAATTGGTCAATGCACTTGCACCTGAACATTTAGAAATTCAAGTTGAAAATGCTCTTCAATACTTAAGTAAGGTGAAAAATGCCGGATCCGTATTTATCGGCAGCTTCACACCAGAGCCTGTTGGTGATTATTTTGCTGGGCCTAATCATATCTTACCGACTTCAGGTACAGCAAGATTTTCTTCAGGGCTATCAGTGGATGACTTCGTGAAAAAAACTACATTTGTTTATTATTCGGAGGATGCTCTGCGTAATGCAGCACCATATATTGAAAAAATTGCTACCGAAGAAAAATTAGATGGGCATGCTCGTGCCGTGAAAGTGAGGCTGGAAGGATGAGAAAAGCACTTCAAGGGTTAGCACCATATAAAGTAAAATCTGAATTTGATATGGTCAGACTTGATAATAATGAAGCATTTATGAGTTTATTGTCATCGATAGACCTTGGAAAATTACAGGAAACATTAATTAATCGTTATCCAGCTGAAAGTTCTGAAGCACTTGTTAAGGCTTATGGAAAATTCAGTAGTTTTCCTGCTGATAATATTATTGCTGGGAATGGATCGGATGAATTAATTTCAATCATTTCTCAATATTATCTTGATCCTGGCGATGTAGTGTTTGTTTTGGAACCGGATTTTTCGATGTATGAGAAAAATGCTGTCATTATGGGAGCAGTGGTACATCGAATTTCCTTAAATGAGGATTTCTCGTTGCCTTTAGAAAAGATATTGGCAGATATTGCAGAGAGAAAACCTAAGCTAATGTACCTATCAAACCCAAATAATCCGACTGGTCAATTTTATCCACCAGCTGAAATTGAGCAGTTGATTTCAGCACTTCGTCAAGTGGATGGTTTTCTAATACTAGATGAAGCATATATCGACTTTGCCGGAGAGTCTCCGTTTGTTAAAAAAGTATTGAACTATGAAAATCTAATTATTTTAAGAACCGCCTCAAAAGCCATGGGAATGGCGGCCCTAAGACTTGGATTTTTGATTGCTAATGATCAAATTATTGAAGGAATCAGTTGCATTAAACCTCCTTACAACGTAAATACCATTTCAGCCCAAATCGGTACACAGTTACTGGAAAATCCGAATGTATTGGATCAATTTTTATTATTGCAGCTTGGTCAAATAGCTGAACTTGAGGAAATTTTAACCGAATTTGTCCGTAAGATTGTAGGTGCAACATTATTTCCAAGCCATACAAATTTCTTTCTAATCAAAATGAATGAAGCAAAGTCACTTGCTGATTTCCTTTATGAGAGAAAAATTAAGATTCGCTTTTTTGATGATGACACACTGAAGGCAGTTAGGATTTCAGCAGGTACGAAAGAGGAACATGCGAAGCTCCGTGCTGCATTAAACGAATGGAGTGAGATGTATGCGAAGTGCATCTAATAAAAGGGAAACGTTAGAAACAAAAATTGAACTAGAATGTCGATTGGATGACCCGTCAGTTGTAGAAATTCAAACAGGTGTCGGATTTTTTGATCATATGATGGAGGCATTCGCGAGACACGGCCGAATTGGTCTAACATTAAAAGTAGATGGTGACTTACATATCGATAGTCATCACACAGTTGAGGATGCTGGAATCGTACTCGGAAAAGCAATCCGCGAGGCATTGGGAGATAAAAAAGGTATTGTACGCTACGGATCTTCCTACGTTCCAATGGACGAAACACTTGGTTTTGCTGCAATTGATATAAGCGGCCGTCCATTTCTTCACTTTGAAGGAGAATTTCAAACACCATCACTCGGAAATTTTGACACTGAATTAGTGAAAGAATTTTTCAGAGCATTTGCCTTTAATGCCGGAATCACGCTGCATGTTCGCGTATTGTATGGCGAAAATACACACCATAAGATTGAGGCAATTTTTAAAGCGGTCGGTCGTGCGTTGGCAGAAGCAATTCGGATTGATCCTAATATACAAGGGGTAAATTCAACGAAGGGTTTAATTGAATAGTGTTTAGGCTAAGTGGTATCCCTCCGCCAATACGGAGGTTGTTATCCGTTAATAGGACTGAATCACCCTCCTAAAGAAAGTATTATTTAGGAATTAAACAGTTTATGCGTTGCTTTCCGATAGACTTTATCAGAGGGTAACATGGTGTTATCCGGGAGTAATGCAGTGATATCCAAAGGTGATTACCTGCACGGGAATGTTTTAAAATAGAATCTTTGTTTCAGGGGGCTGCAAATTGAAAATTTTACCTGCAATGGATTTAATAAATGGAAAATGTGTAAGGCTTTATCAAGGAGATTTTAATAAAACAACTCAGGTGGGAAGTGACCCTGAGTCCCAGCTGAAAACGTTTATTGAAGATGGAGCGGAAATCATTCATATCGTAGATTTAGACGGAGCCCGTTCGGGAAAGCCAGAGCAAATCGAACTGATTACAAAGCTTTGCTCAATTAGTACAGTTCCCATCCAAATTGGTGGAGGAATTCGATCCATTGAAACAGTAAAGGCATACATTGAAGCTGGTGTAGCGAGAGTGATTTTAGGTACAGCTGCAATAAATGATGAGCAGTTTTTAAAAGAAGCTCTAGCAAACTATAAAGATAATGTTGTAATTGGTATTGATGCTAAAAATGAAAAAGTAGCTGTCAGTGGTTGGGAAACGGAAACGGATGTTGATTATATCGAGTTTGCTAAGAAAATGGAAGAACTCGGTGTAAAGCGCATTGTGTTTACTGATATTTCTAAAGACGGTACCATGCAAGGTCCAAATCTTGAACAGCTAAAGAAAATCAATGATGCCGTTAAATGTGACATTATTGCCTCTGGTGGTATTAGAAATCAAGAAGACTTAGAGAGAATATCAGCAATTGGAATCAATGAAGCGATCGTTGGGAAAGCGATGTATGAAGGTACAATCAAATTAAGGGGTGGCGCTTTATGACAACAAAAAAAATTATTCCATGCTTAGATGTAAAAGACGGAAAAGTCGTGAAAGGAATTAATTTTGAAGGTATGCGCGAAATGGGAGACCCTGTTGAAATGGCGAAATCCTATTCCGAAAATGGTGCTGATGAATTGGTGTTTTTAGATATATCCGCTACTACTGAAGGGCGCGATACAATGGTAGATGTTGTAAAACGTGTAGCTGAAAAAGTGACAGTTCCATTTACTGTCGGAGGCGGTATCAGAACACTGGATGATATTGAACGAATTTTAAATGCAGGTGCTGATAAAGTAGGAATTAACACTGCCGCAGTAGCACGACCTGAATTGATTGCAGAATCCGCTGAGAAATTTGGCTCTGAGCGCATCGTCGCAGCAGTGGATGCTAAACTTTTTCCGGACGGCACATGGCATGTTATGACTCACGGAGGATTAAAGGATACTGGCATTGACGCCATCGAGTGGAGTAAAAAGCTTGAAGAACTTGGAGCGGGTTCTATTTTGCCGACAAGTGTTGACCGTGACGGTGTGAAAGATGGCTATGATTTAGAACTTACGAAAGCAATAGTAGATGCCGTTAAAATTCCGGTCATAGCTTCGGGCGGTTGCGGGAATGCGGAACATATTGTAGAAGTGTTTGAAAAAACAAATGTAGATGCGGCTTTGGCGGCTTCCATTTTTCACGAAGGTATTGTAACCATTGGTGAAGTAAAAGCACTTTGCAAGGAACGAGGAGTTGAAGTAAGTGAAGCTTGATTTTTCCAAAGGCCTGCTTCCTGCGATTATTGTAGATGATCGTACTCAAGAAGTGCTTATGCTTGCCTATATGGACGAAACTGCCTTTAATAAGACCGTAGAAACGAAAGAAACTTGGTTTTATTCACGTTCTAGAAAAGAATATTGGAATAAAGGAGCTACTTCAGGAAACAAGCAAATTGTAAAGTCCATACAGTATGATTGTGATGGTGATACCCTTTTAATTAAGGTGGATCCGTTAGGACCTGCATGCCATACTGGTGAGAAAACATGCTTTTTCCATTCGGTTCAGTTGGAAGGCGAAGTAGGTAGTGGTGCTCAGGATGAATCCCAAACGATTTATGCTGATTTAATGGAAGAAATCCAAGATCGAAAATTAAAACCTGTGGAAGGGTCTTACACAAATTATTTGTTTGAAAAAGGCGTAGATAAAATCGCTAAAAAGCTTATTGAAGAAGCCGGAGAAGTCATTATAGCTGCAAAAAATAATGACAAGGAAGAGCTAGTATATGAAACGAGCGACTTACTGTATCATTGCCTCGTTCTCCTTGCTAATCAAGGCGTTACACTAGAAGATGTGGAAGCCGAGCTCCGCAAGCGCTCTTCGAAAAAAGGAAACGCCAAAAAAGAAAGGCCGGAAATTGAAAATTGGTAAGGGGTAGTAAAAAAACTGCCCCTTTTTTGAATCTCATTACTATGGTTTTAACACAACCTTAATACATTCATCTTCATGATCGTTGAAAATTTGGTATGCATGAGCAGCTTGATCCAATGGTATTTTATGAGTAATAATTTCCGTTGGATCGAATTCCTTAGTGACGATTTTTTCAAATAGTTCAGGCATATAGTGAACAGCAGGAGCCTGTCCCATCTTTAGAGTAATATTTCGCGAAAAGAATTCGCCTAAAGGAAATAGATTATAATTGGATCCGTATACTCCGGTTAACTGAATCGTTCCATATTTTCTAACAGCTTTCATCGCGATTTCAATCGCACTAAGTGTTCCGCCTTGTAGTTTTAATTTCTGTCCAACTGTTTCCATTGGTGTTTTTTTGCCATCCATGCCAACACAGTCGATTACTACGTCTGCCCCGCCATTTGTAATTTCTCTTAAATATAGGCCAGCGTCTTCATTTTGTGTAAAATCGTAAATCTCAACTTTATTTATTTTCTTTGCATGTCTCAAACGATAATCAACATGATCGACTGCAATGACTCTTCTTGCACCTTTCATCCAAGCAAATTTTTGTGTCATAAGCCCAACTGGACCACAGCCTAGTACAATGACAGTATCCCCTTTTTTAATACCCGCATTTTCAATACTCCAATAAGCTGTAGGTAAAACATCCGAAAGGAAAAGAAGCGATTCATCTTCAAGTTCCGTTGATTCAGGTATGACGAATGGAAGGAAGTTTCCGAACGGAACTTTTAAGTATTCAGCTTGACCGCCAGGATGATCCCCGAACATTTCCGTATAGCCGAGATATCCTCCAGTATCTAAATGAGGATTGGCATTATCACATTGGCTTTCCATATGATTTTGACAATAAAAGCATTTCCCGCAGGCTACAGTAAACGGAATGACAACACGATCCCCTTTTTTCACCTTCGTGACTTCAGGTCCCACTTCCTCTACAATTCCCATTGGTTCGTGTCCAATAATATAATCGTCACGCATTTTCATATTTCCAAGATAAAGGTGAAGGTCAGATCCACAAATAGCAGTGGATGTAATACGAACGATAATATCATCTTTCTTTTCAAGCTTCGGTTCCGGCACATTTTTCACTTCAATTTTCTTTGCTCCCTGATACGTTACTGCCTTCATTGAAATCCCCCTCACTTTAAGAACAGATATTTCTATATTGCCCATATCTAGATTTTTCACCCTTTGACACTGTAAAGAATTAAAAGTATAATCTCAATTATTAATCAACTTAGGAGTGAATTACAGATGAGTGACGTTTCTTTTGATACATTGTCTGTCCACCAATCACTAAAAAATAAGAACCATTTTACGAGTAAAGCAACACCTATTTACCAAACGTCCTCATTTTCATTTAAAAATCTGGATGAATTAGAAAGTTACTTTGAGGGTGAAACGCCGTACTTATATACACGCTATGGCAACCCTAATACAGATGAATTAGGTGCTGCAGTGGCTGCTTTAGAAAGTGCGGAATCAGGAGTTGCCGCTTCATCTGGGATGTCTGGGATTTTAGCAGGAATAGTCTCTGTTGCAAAAAATGGCGATCATATTGTCGCATGTGATGATTTATATGGTGGTACATATCATTTACTTGATACGGAACTTAAGAACTTTGGAATTGATGTCACATTCGTGTCTTTCGCAAATGAACAAGAGATTAGAGAGGCTATTCGTGAAAATACGAAACTATTATATACAGAAACAATTACAAATCCATTTTTACGTGCGGAGAATATAGAGATGCTTGTCAGCATAGCCAAAGAATTTAATATTGCTACAATGGTAGATAATACTTTTGCAACTCCATATGTTTTGCAGCCGTATAAAGAAGGAGTGGACCTTGTCGTTCATAGTGCTACAAAATATCTTGGTGGACATAGTGATGTTTCCGCGGGTGTGATTGTTGGAAGTGAGGAATTGATTCAATCCGTCCGCCAAAAAATTATTAGTCTCGGAGCAAATTTAAGTCCATTTGAAGCGTGGCTTACGTGTCGAGGAATAAAAACTCTCGCCTTGCGAATGGAAAAACAAAATAATAATGCTCAATATATTGCAGACGAGCTTAAGGAAAATGCCAATGTTCAAAAAGTGTACTTCCCTAAGTCAGTGTCCGAAAAAGGAAATGGAGCAGTCGTTACAATCGAACTATCACCTCAATGTGACATCCATACCTTTTTTGCATCGCTTGGATGGATTAAAATTGTTCCTTCGTTAGGTGGGGTGGAAACATCGGTGTCTTATCCATTTGGAACGTCTCATCGAAATTTGCCTCCAGAAGCACAAGAAAAACTAGGTATAAATGAACGTGTTATTCGCATATCCATTGGAATAGAAAATCCAAAAGAAATCTTAGCTGAGCTTATATCAGCAATTGAAACATCATTAATTTAGAAAAAAATGGTTTGACACATCTAATAAAGTGTTTTATACTCTCATTACAAATGAAATGTATTAATGCTTTAAACAACTAAATTACGATCTCTTATCAAGAGTGGCGGAGGGAATAGGCCCTATGAAGCCCGGCAACCTGCAAACATTATGTTTGGCAAAGGTGCTAAATCCTACAGATCATGGATCTGAAAGATAAGAGGAGGCACCCGATAGATAAAGGCCCTCTTCTTAGGAAGGGGGCCTTTTTGATGTTAAAAATGTTAAATCGTTGAGTAACTTACTTTTACTAAGCCGAGTAAATCTATCATATTAATCATAATTGGAGGAAGCAAAATGAAATCATCGTTTACTAAACTATTATTTTTACTTTTGGCATTGGTCACAATAACAGGCTGCTCAAGTCACGCGAGTGGAGCAAATGGTAAACCGAAAAAAATCATCTTGGATTACGCTTATTATTCGCCGACGAGCCTTATTTTAAAGGAAAAAGGATTTGCAGAGGAATTATTTAAAAAAGAAGGGATAGAGGTAGAATTTGTACTGAGTCAAGGAAGCAACAAAGCACTGGAGTTTTTAAATTCAAAAAGTGTTGACTTTGGTTCATCTGCTGGTGCAGCCGCCCTTCTCGCAAAAGCGAAAGGTTCGCCTATACAAACGGTCTATATTTTTTCAAAGCCAGAATGGACAGCACTCGTTTCTAAAGACTCTTCAATTAATAGTGTTGAAGAGTTGAAAGGGAAAAAAGTAGCTGCGACGCTTGGAACTGATCCATATATTTTCCTATTACGCGCATTAGAAGATAAGGGACTATCTGCAAAAGATGTAGAAATCATCAACCTTCAACATGCAGATGGAGCAGCAGCTCTCCTGTCTGGGGAAGTGGATGCATGGGCAGGACTAGATCCGCATATGGCAAGAGTTGAAAAGGAAGTTGGAGCGAATCTTTTTTACCGAAACCCAGATTTTAATACGTATGGAACGTTAAACGTTCGCACAGATTTTGCTGAAAAATACCCAGAATACGTGACTAAGGTCATTGAAGCTTATGAAAAAGCTCGGCAGTGGGCGATCGATAATCCTGATGAAACGGCTGAAATTTTAGCAAAGGAAGCTCAAATTGATTTGGATGTTGCCAAAATTCAAATTGGACGGAATGATTTTTCCACTTCTAAACCTAGCGATGAGCAGATAGCTGCCATTACTGCTGCAGGCGATGTGTTAAAAAATGAAGGGTTAGTCGAGGGAGAGGCAGATATCGAAAAAATCGTTAAAGAATTAATTAATCCAAGTTATTTTAAATAAGACAACAAGGCGGTGCTTTCTATGAGTGGAAGAAGTGAAGCGATTGAAGTTGTTGTAAAAAAGCCAAAAACACGTGATATACAAAAAAAGAATAAATTTAATTTGAATTGGATACTTGGAGGTATTATTCCTCTAATTCTATTGGTTTCTTGGGAAATAGCTGGGAGATTTGGGTTCATTGAAGCCCATCTTCTCCCTACTCCTTCTAAGATAATAAAAGAAATTATTGAAATGGGAGCAACCGGTACCTTGTGGGGACACATTGGGACAACGCTTTTTCGAGTAGCGTTCGGATTTTTTCTAGGTACGATAGCCGCACTCATTCTTGGGTCAACTGTTGGATATTTTTCTGTCATCGAGAAATTACTAGATCCATTGATTCAGGCGTTTAGATCAATCCCTTCATTAGCTTGGGTTCCCTTGTTTATCCTTTGGATGGGAATTGGAGAGTCATCAAAAGTTACTCTCATTGCTGTCGGTGTATTTTTTCCTGTCTATTTAAACATCGTTTCTGGCATTCAAGGGGTCGATCGCAAACTGATTGAAGTCGGAAAAATATATGGATTCACGTCTACGCAAACATTAAGAAAAATTATTTTACCTGCATCACTGCCTTCCTTTCTAGTAGGACTGCGAAGCGGGCTAGGGCTTGGCTGGATGTTCGTTGTAGCAGCTGAAATTATGGGAGCAAGCAAAGGATTAGGCTACTTATTAGTTGTTGGTCAAAACACATACTCTCCGCATTTAGTCATTGCGAGTATTTTATTATTTGCCGCTATAGGGAAGTTGACTGATTCATTGTTAAAAAATATCGAGAAAAAATCGCTTAGCTGGCAGGATAGCTTTTCTAATCAGCGCTAAAGGAGGACATCGAAATGTTGGCGGTACAAAATATTACAAGAACTTTTAATGACGGAAAAGCTGGTTTTCGAAATGTCACTTTTTCCATTGAAGAGGGTGAAGTGATCGGGATACTTGGTACGAGTGGCTGTGGGAAAAGTACGCTATTACGTGTGCTTTCGGGTCTAGATAAGGAATATGAAGGGCAGTTCTCCTTTTCCAAACGAACGGTAGGCATGATGTTCCAAGAGCCGCGTTTGATGCCGTGGCTTACCGTTCATGAAAACATTTGCTTCGGAGTTCAAAAAGGACAGAAAAAAGAATTGGCCGAGGAACTATTAAAATTGGTTGGTCTAGAAGAATTCGCAGATCATCATCCTAAAGATTTATCTGGAGGAATGGCACAGAGAACGGCCATTGCTAGATCCCTTATAACTGAGCCAGATGTGTTGCTATTAGACGAACCATTTAGTGCTCTTGATGCTTTTACAAAAATGCAGCTCCAAGATTTGTTGCTCTCCATTTGGCAAAATAGAAAAACAACGACCATCCTCGTCACTCATGATATAGACGAAGCTTTGTATCTAGCTAATAGAATTTTTATTTTGCGCGGACAGCCAGGAGAGCTATATGCCGAAATTAAAATAGATCAAGCGAAACCACGTTCACGAGGAGACGTTGCATTAGCTGAGAAAAAAGCAGAAATATTAACCTTACTTGATTTAAATCATAATTCGAAGGAGGTAAAATTATGACAAGACAATCGATTATTCCTCCTAGCGGTGGTTCTTACAATGTCCAGAATGATCTTGTCAATAGTCATTCTTTTAATTGGAAAGAAATTAAAAAAAACTTTAGTTGGCATAATACTGGGAAAGTCAATATGGCATATGAATGTGTAGATCGCCATGTTGAGGATGGGTTTGGTGAAAAAATTGCCATTCATTATATAGCGGGAAATAGTGAAGCCACATTAACTTATCGGAAACTGAAAGACGCGACCGATCGTTGGGCTGCTGTCTTAAAAAAGCACGGAGTAAAAAAAGGAGACTTTTTATTCGTATTTTTGCCTAAACATCCTGAATGTCATATCGCCATTTTAGCAGCGATTAAACTAGGGGCGGTTGTAGGACCACTATTTGAAGCATTTATGGAAGAAGCTATTCGTGACAGAATTGCAGATTGTGAAGGGAAGTATCTAATTACAAACGAAGAATATTTACAGCGTGTTCCGCTAAACGATTTACCAAGCTTAGGAACAATTTTTTTAACCGATGAACAGATTAAGACAAATCACGCCATTTCGATTCCAAAAGCGCTTGCCCAGACAGAGGTAGAGGAAAATGTTATTGAATGGGTGGATCTTGAGGATGGCTTGAATATCCATTATACGAGCGGCTCAACTGGGAAACCGAAAGGAATCATTCATGCCCATAGAGCGATGATTCAACAATATATTACAGGGCGTTGGGTTCTGGATTTAAAAGAAAATGATATTTATTGGTGCACTGCCCACCCAGGCTGGGTGACGGGATGTGTGTACGGTGTATTTGCTCCTTTACTAAACCGGGCAACAATCGTGTTGCATGGCGGACGTTTCAATGCCGACAGCTGGTATGAAACGATTGAAAAAGCGGGTGTGACAGTTTGGTATAGTGCACCTACAGCATTCAGGATGCTAATGGCTGAAGGTGTTGATACTTTAAATCGATATGATACTAGTTCGCTCCGCCACATTTTAAGTGTTGGTGAACCTCTTAATCCAGAAGTCATTTATTGGAGTATAGAGCATTTGCAATTGCGAATCCATGACACGTGGTGGATGACCGAAACGGGTGCACAATTAATTGTGAACTTGCCGACGGAACCGATTAAGCCAGGATCAATGGGGAAACCATTACCCACAATAGAAACCGCCATTTTAGATGATGATGGAAACAAGTTGCCAGTCGGGGAAGTTGGACATTTGGCGATTAAAGGTCCATGGCCGTCGATTATGAAGGAAGTGTGGAGAAATGAAGAAAAATATCGATCATATTTTCCTTTTGGACCCAACTGGTATTTGTCAGGTGATCTAGCATTAAAAGATGAAGATGGCTATATCTTTTTCCAAGGCAGGAGCGACGATATGATTAATTCTTCCGGGGAACGAATCGGACCGTTTGAAGTAGAAAGCAAATTAATAGAACATCCTGCCGTTGCCGAAGCTGGTGTGATTGGAAAACCGGATTTTATCCGTGGAGAAATCGTCAAAGCCTATATCGTATTGAAAAAAGGATATACATCGTCCCCTGAATTATTAGCCGACATTCGCCTCTTCGTCCGCAATCGATTAGCGGCACACTCAGCCCCACGTGAAATTGAAGTAATAGAGGAATTACCGAAAACAAAAATAAGCGGAAAAATTTTGCGTAGAGAATTGAAGGCTAGAGAAATAGAAAAATTATATCCAGTAGAAGTATGAAAAAGAACCCATTGTTGTGGGTTCTTTTTTTAGCATTAATGATGGAAAATAGAGTTGACATAGCTTAAGGAACTGCTGGGAATTATCATTTCACCATATTTATTAGTATATGTGCAAGTTGATGTTGCTGATTCTTGTCGGCGGTTTTCCACATTTCTTTGAGTAAATGTTCCTCACGATTTCGTGGTTCCTCATGGGCTGCTAAATAGTTTCCTACTTTTTCAGCAGCTTTTGCAAGAGATTCTTCACTAAGTCCGAGCTCTTCTCCTTTTTTTACCTGTTTAGCTAAATAGGATTTAAAAGAATCGAAACTAGCTAGAATGTCTTCCTTTTTTTCTTCGTCCATTTGTTGTAGCTGTTGTTCAACTTTTTCTTGAGAATTTGATGAATCCATCTATATACATCTCCTTTTAGTTGATACTGTTACATTTCCTTTTCTGGAACAGGTTAAACTATTAAAATATAGAAGAATAAACTCTTGTAATCATATAAAATAGAATTACAGATTCGAAACGGGAGGGTATGGTGAATAATATTTTTCACAAAAAGCGATTAGCCATTTTTTTAATCATTTTTATATTGTTCTACTGTTGCTTTTTTGTATTTTCTTATCTAAAAAAAGATCAGGATAATCTACTTATGAATGATGTAGGACGATTAGTACCTATAAAAGTAAGAGAGGTAGTAAAAGGTCAGGAAATAGAACAATTCAACCAGCTATTATTAGATGCAAAAAAGAAAAACTTAAAAATATCAATCGCCGGAAAACAGCATAGTCAAGGTGGACATACATATTATAAGGATGCAATTGTTCTTGATATGACTACATACAATAAAGTGATTAAAGTAGATTCCAACGAAAAACTAGTAACTGTCCAAAGTGGGGCTACTTGGGCAGACGTTCAAGAAGCGATTAACCATTATGGTTTATCTATAAAGACAATGCAGGCTCCTAATATTTTTACAATAGGAGGCTCCATGAGCGTGAATGTTCATGGAAGGGATATTCGTTTTGGACCACTAATTGAAAGTATCCGTTCTTTTCGAATAATGAATGCGAATGGTGACATATTGAATGTCAGCAGGACAGAAAACGAAGAATTATTTCGACTTGTTAACGGGGGCTACGGTTTATTCGGAATTATTTTAGATGTAGATATTGAGTTAACAGACAATGTTTTATATAAGGCAACGAATGAGTGGATTGACTATCACGACTACCCCCTATATTTTAAAGAAAAAGTTTTGGATAATCCCGAAGTAGAAATGCATAATTCAAGAATTTCCGTTGCTCCTAAAAGTTTTTTAATCGAAATGTATGTGACGAATTATTATAGGACCGATGAAGAAAAATTGGAAGATTTCACTGATTTAGTGGATGAAAAATATATTCGTAGAAATAAGTTTGCCTTTGGTCTTTCACGCCGTTCAAATTGGGGTAAAAACTTTGTTTGGTTCGTTCAAAAGCATGCTTTTAAAGAAGGAAAATCAGAGTTTATATCTAGAAATAATGTCATGCGTCCAGAAGTAGAATTTTTAAATTATGAAGGAAGAAATGATACTGACATACTTCAGGAATATTTTGTCCCTGTTGATGATTTTCCAAAGTATATTGATAGGTTAAGAGGCATTTTATCCGAAAGTGATTTAAACGTTTTGAATATTACCATCAGATACGTTCCGAAAAACAAAGAAGCCTATCTTTCATACGCTAAAGAGGATATGTTTGCACTCGTTTTTTATATTAACCAAGGAATTTCAGCGAAGGAAATCGAAAAGACAGGGGAAGTAGTTAGAAAAATAATAGATTTAACAATTGAAATGAATGGATCCTATTATTTGCCTTACTACCAGTATCCCACGAAGGAGCAAATGAGGGAAGCCTATCCACTCACAGACGAATTTTTCCAAAAGAAAAGAGAATATGATCCAGATGAGAGATTCATGAATCAGTTTTATGAGGAGTATGGAAAATGAGATGGATCGTCATATCGCAAAGTATTGCTATTCTCGGGAGCAGTCTCGTTTTTCCATTTTATTTAATTTTTATTAAAGAAGTCGGGGGAGGTTTTCTACAGTACGGCATTTCCTATGGTTTGTTTACGATTAGTTCGTCACTCGTCCATATCATTGTAGGCAAATGGTCAGATAGATTAGGGAGAAGATTATTTTTGTTAATTGGAAGCTGGGGAATGTCGGTTCTATTGTTATGCTTCCCTCTTGTAACGGATGTATGGCAAGTATATTCGTTGCAAATCGTCCTTGGCATTATTGGAGCAGCACAGAAGACAAGTGAAAAGGCAATGCTCGCTGATTTTACCGAGCATGGAAAACGTGGAATCGCTATTGGAAAGTATCATTTTTGGACATCGGTTTTTACTGGAATTGCCGTCATGCTTGGCGGATTTATCATTGATTTATTTACTTTGGATATTATTTTTTATGTGAGTTCATTTATTTTATTTATTGGCGGCTTTTTTGTATTAAAAATAGAAGAAACGGAGAATTGAAAAATGCAAAATCCTAATTTGAAAACATTACACGACGAATGGTTGATTGAAGCAACAATTGATGATTTGCAGGAAAAATTAGCTTCTGGTCAAATTACCTCTGTTGACCTTGTACATATGTATTTGCATCGAATTTCCCATTTTGATGGGGAGATTCGTTCAGTACTTGAGGTAAATCCAGATGCTTTACATATTGCGGCGGCATTGGATCTGGAACGAACACAAAAAGGGCCAAGAAGTGGACTGCATGGAATCCCAGTTTTATTGAAGGATAATATTGATACAGGGGATAAAATGCATACGACTGCTGGCTCGTTGGCTCTAGATGGACACTTTGCTGCAAAGGATTCTTTCGTGGCAGCTAAACTACGTGAAGCAGGAGCGATTTTACTCGGAAAAACGAATATGACCGAATGGGCTAATTTTATGACAATTGGGATGCCGAGTGGTTACAGTTCTAGAGGTGGGCAGACATTAAATCCGTATGGTGAATTTGATGTTGGAGGATCTAGTTCTGGATCAGGAGCGGCGATCGCAGCAAATTTTGCAGCTGCTTCAATTGGAACGGAAACGTCTGGTTCTATCCTGAACCCATCTTTGAAAAATTCACTCGTGGGGATTAAGCCAACAGTGGGACTCGTAAGTAGAAGTGGAGTTATTCCAATTGCCCATACTCAAGATACACCAGGACCAATGGCAAGAACCGTGAAAGACGCAGCACATGTACTAACTGCGATTGCGGGAGTAGATGAAAAAGACCCTGCTACATTAACCAATTCTGGAAGTAGTATTGATTATGCTGCTGGATTAACCGAAACAAGCTTAAAAGGGTATCGAATCGGTATTGCCGGAAAACCTTTTTCCGATCGTTTAAATAAGCACAAAATAAAACTGATAGAAGAGGCAATTGATCGTTTACGTGAGTTAGGGGCAGACATCGTAGAAGACATTGTCATACCATCTGCCGAAGAAAAATGGGGTTATGAAGTATTAGTATATGAGTTTAAGCCAGATTTAAATGGTTATTTACGTTCAACATCTTCTTCGAATGAAATCCGTTCACTTGCAGATCTGATTGCATTTAATTACAAACACCCGAAGGCAATGCTTAAATACGGACAAAAGTTGCTAATAGAATCCGAGGATACAAGCGGTACATTAATAGAAAAAGAATATATTGATGCATTGGAAAAAGACCAATACTTATCACAAGAACAAGGAATTGACTTTGCCTTAAAACAACACAACTTGGACGCTATCTTCTTCGGAGGCGACAGAGGCTCCGTAATTGCGGCTAAAGCTGGTTATCCAACAGTCATAGTACCTGCAGGCTACACTCCTAATGGTGAACCATTCGGTGTATCTTTTAGTGGCACCGCGTATAGCGAAGAGACCTTGTTAAAAATAGCCTACGCCTTCGAACAGGCAACCAAACATAGAAAGCCTCCTGTAATGAAGGGCGGTAGTGGGAAATAGAGCTCACATCAGGTGGGAATGCTAACATTGGGAGGCGTTTCGTGAGGATACCGAGCGACCGGAAAATAGAGCGGTTCGACTTCGAAAGCGACCGTGTTCGATGGCGAATAGAGCGTGTCTGACGGCGAATAAATGTGTCACAACTTCTAATAAAGCCGTCCAAACAGCTAATATAATTGGGAATTAGCTAATAGAATCGTGAAAACAGCTGATAGATTGTTCAAATCATCTATCTAATAGAATTTTCGTAAGTTTAAAAGTTACACTGAATATAAAAAAAGAATATCAAATTCCATTAAAAAGAAAGGTCGTACCATAACGGTGCGACCTTTTATAGTATTCGAGGCTATAACTTTATCGTCTCTCCAATGTTCATGGCTTTCAAGCGCTCTTTATCTAAATCACGTCGTTCCCACTCAGCATTCATTCGATCCAACGCTTCCTTCGGGGTGTCATCAGCAAGGCGATAGGCACCGTAGTGCATCGGAATCATGTAACGAGCTTCAGTGTCTATAAAAGCTTGGATAGCTTCTTCTGGATTTACGTGCTGGCTCGACATAAACCATTCAGGTTCATAAGCTCCGATTGGCATTAGGCAATAATCTATGGAATGCCGCTTGCTGATTTCTTGAAATCCTTTGAAATAGCCACTATCTCCTGCAAAATAAATACAATGATTTTCATCACTAATAATCCAACCACCCCAGTGTGATCGGTTTGTATCGGTTAACGTTCGTTTTGTCCAATGTTGTGCGGGGGTAAAAGTAACATCCACGTCTTCCAGTTTTTGATTGTCCCACCAACTAAATTCTTCTACACTTCGAAACCCTTTTTTCTTAAACCATTTTCCAAGTCCAATTGGAACTAAAAATGTAGGGTTACCTTTTAATTTTTTTATAGAAGAGTAATGCAGATGATCATAATGACTGTGTGAGATAAGCACCAAGTCAATCGACGGCAAATCAATTATTGCTAGACCAGGCGGTGTAAGACGTTTATCCATACCGAGTCGCATAGCCCAAACCGGGTCCGTCAATATGTTTTTTCCATTCAGTTGAATAAGAAAAGTTGAATGGCCAATCCACGTAATCGTTGGTTCGGAATTATTTGATTGTAAAAAACTGACCTCGGGATTTACAGTTGGAACTTGATATGACAAATCTTTTTTCTTGCCTTTTCTTTCTTTTCTCCAATTTCGTAAATCTTTAAATGATTTGGCAGTAGAAACATTATCTAAGTTTTCATAACGTTTATTTTCCATGATAATTCCTCACAATTATGGTATATTCTCTAGTTTACCATTTGGAAAGCAACAGGAAATCATTTTTATTCAAGGTGTAAAGTGTAGTATGATATTCTTTATAACGTAAAAGTGAGGAAACAAAATGAATATATTCTCTAATTTAAAACCTTCCCTGCAAACAATTTGGGAAAAATCCAACTTTAAAAACCCAACTCAAATACAAGAAAAAGCAATACCTGCCATATTAGAAGGGAAAGACCTAATTGCAGAATCTCCAACTGGAACTGGTAAAACAGTGGCCTATTTATTGCCGATTTTAGAAAAAATTTATGAAGAACATAACGGATTGCAAGCTGTCATTTTAGCGCCTTCCCGCGAACTCGTCATGCAGATCTATCAAGAGGTACAAAAATGGACAGAAGGAACAAATATAAAAAGCACTTCACTTGTAGGCGGTGCCAATATTAAACGGCAACTTGATAAGTTGAAAGAAAGACCACAGCTTGTAGTCGGAACACCAGGAAGAATTTTAGAATTAATAAAAATGAAAAAGTTAAAAATGCATGAAGTGAAGACAGTTGTGCTGGATGAAGGGGATCAACTTTTAAATAAAGAACATTTAGATTCAGTGAGAACCATTGCAAAATCAACAATGAATGACAGACAGCTATTATTATTTTCAGCAACCCAATTGGTTGAACCAGATCAAATTATCGCAATGATTGGGCGAAAACCTGAATTTATTAAAGTTGAAAGAACAGAAAGTCAAACAGCGAAAGTAAACCATTTCTACTTACTTTGTGAACAGAGGGAGAGAGCAAAGCTCCTTCAAAAGATAGCTGCCATGAAAGGTGTAAAAGCACTTGTGTTCGTTAGGGATGTAGGAAATATGACTGTTCTAGCTGAAAAGCTTGAATTCGAAAAAGTTTCCTTAGCGATTCTGCATAGTGAATTAGGAAAAAATCAACGCGAAAAAGCGATCAGATCCATTCGAAATGGAGAAATTAATTTATTGCTTGCGACAGATGTAGCTGCAAGAGGACTCGATATCGATGGTTTGACTCATGTCATTCACTACGACTTTCCAAATGATATGGACCAGTATATACATCGCTCGGGAAGGACAGGGAGGATGGGAGCTGCTGGGACAGTAGTTTCATTCGTAACTCCGAGGGATGAACGAGAACTAAAGAAATATGGAAAGACATTAAAAATATCAATTCAACCACGAAGAATCTTTAAAGGGCAGTTCGTTGAATTAAACAATAAAGGTGTAAGACAATCAAAGAAATAATTTAAAACTAGCGTTATAGCAGGGACGCAGGTTTGGAATTTATCTTCAGTATGATAACTTGCAGGGCAAAGCTGTCTGTTTTAAGTTTGAAGAAGGAATCCAATTACAACTTTACGCCTTGCAAGATTAAATACATTAAGTTGAAAAATAAAAGGGGAAATCGTCATTAAGTACGATTTCCCTTTAAGCTTTCTTATATGCCAATCTCTTTTTATAGTAATCTATCGTTCCAAGTTCACAATTTAAAAGAAACTCCATTTCATCTAAATGTTTTCTCTCAACAACAGGGTCGTCCTTTGACCAAGCTACTGTATAGATAAAATAGTAATCTTTTATTTGTCTGAATATCACATCTGAGTTGGGAAATTCATCAAAACGAGCTTTAATATTATAATGTCTCGTATACGACCATTTTAATATCTCCAACCATTATCCCACCCTTCATTTCTTCCATTATAAGGTGAATTGATAGAGTTGAAAACATATTTTTGTCATGGATATTGCAATCTTTCCAGATACGATTAAAATTAAGCTGATAACCAAGATTGGAAGCGAGGTTTAGCTTTGGAAGCATTAATATATGAAAAAATACCTTTTACGAAAGAGAAGTTTTTCGATACATATGTTCATTTAACCGCAGATCGCAATCATCATGTGCTACTTGAAAGTGGACGTGTTGGAAAATATAGCATAGCTGGTATATCACCATTCGCAATCATTCAGGGAAATGAGAATGAAGTTGTCATTAATCGTATGGGAGAGAAAACCGTTTTATCCGGGAAACCATTAGACGTACTGGAATCTTGGATGAAACAATTTGAATTTACTCCAATTCCAGGAATTCCGGATTTTCAAGGAGGAGCCATTGGATATATTAGCTATGACTACGCTTGGTGCATTGAATCGCTGCCTAATATAGCGAAGAACGATTTGCATTTCCCACTCATTTACTTTTTAGTTTTCGATGAATGGGCGGTTTTTGACCATGAGGAAGAGTGCTTATGGGTGATGGTGCTGAATCGTGATAATGCGAAGGGAAAACTGGCTGAGGCAATTGCAAAATGGAATGAAACTCCTACTACTATAAAAAATTCGGAGGTTCTCAAAGTAGGGAGTCAAGAACTCCAAGTATCGTTTTCCGAAGAGGAATTTGTTTGCGCAGTCGAAAAAATTCAGCAATATATTTCAGAAGGAGATATATTTCAAGCTAACTTAACGGTTAGACAATCAAAGGAATTAAATATCGCCCCAATTGAAGTATATAAAGAATTGCGTATACTGAATCCTTCTCCATACATGGGATATTTACATACTCCAGAATTTCAAATTATCTCGGGTTCACCTGAGCTTTTAATAAAAAAAGAAGGAGATGTCGTAAGTACAAGACCAATCGCAGGAACGAGGCCACGTGGTATCAACGATGAAGATGATGCTCGCCTTGCTAATGAATTAATACAAAATGAAAAAGAAAATGCCGAGCATATTATGCTTGTCGATTTGGAACGCAATGATCTTGGAAGAGTGTGCGAATACGGGTCGGTAAAAGTAGACGAATTGATGACCGTTGAAAAATATTCACATGTCATGCACATCGTGTCGCTAGTTACTGGTCAATTATCTCCTGACAAAAGCTCCTACGATTTAATCGAAGCAGTTTTTCCCGGAGGTACAATTACAGGTGCGCCAAAAATCCGTACGCTTGAAATCATTGAAGAGCTAGAGCCAGTCAAACGTGGTGTATATACGGGATCTCTAGGCTGGATTGGTTTTAATCATGATGTTAATTTAAACATTGTGATCCGTACGATGCTAGTCAAGGATGGTATATGCCATGTTCAGGCAGGTGCAGGGATTGTCATTGATTCTGACCCAAAAGCTGAGTACGTAGAGTCGTTAAGAAAAGCGGCAGCACTTTGGAAAGCGAAGGAAGAGGCAGAAGAGAGGAGATTGGGATTATGATATTGATGATCGATAACTACGATTCCTTTACGTACAATCTAGTGCAATATTTAGGCGAGCTTGGTGAAGAAATAGTCGTTAAAAGAAATGATGAAATCTCAATCGAAGAAATCGAACAACTTCAACCGAACTATTTAGTCATTTCACCAGGTCCGTGTACGCCTAATGAAGCGGGAATATCTCTTAAGGCAATTGCACATTTTGCAGGTGAAATTCCAATTCTCGGTGTCTGTCTTGGTCATCAGGCGATTGGACAAGTGTTTGGCGGTGAAGTTGTAAAGGCAGAACGACTTCTCCATGGGAAAACATCTGACATCTATCATGACGGTAAATCGATTTTTTCTAATATCCGTAATCCATTTCGTGCCACTCGCTACCATTCTTTAATTGTAAAAAAAGAGAGCTTGCCGGATTGTTTAGAAGTATCCGCATGGACAAATAAAGGGGAAATTATGGGAGTGCGTCATAAAGAATTACCAATTGAAGGCGTTCAATTCCATCCGGAATCGATAATGACGGAGGCAGGCAAACAGCTCCTGCACAATTTTCTTATCTGCTATCGAATGGAAGTAATATAAAATGTTTATTTATATAAACGGGCAATTTTTAGAAAAAGAAAAGGCGACCATTTCTCCATTCGACCATGGCTATATCTATGGACTTGGAGTTTTTGAAACCTTTAGAACGTACGATGGCCATCCGTTTTTATTGAAGGAACATTTGGAAAGACTGAATGCTGGATTAAAAGAAATGTTAATCTCTAGGACATTTGAATATGAAGAAGTTCTTCAAATTATTGAAAAGCTTTCGGAATTAAATGGTTTGAAGGATTCATACATAAGATTCAATGTCTCCGCAGGTATAGGCGAAATTGGACTGCAAACTGATTTCTACGATGACCCAACTGTTATCACGTTCCAAAAGCCTCTTCCCTATATTAGTGGAGTAGTGGAAAAAGAAGCGGTTGTTTTAGAACTAAGGCGAAATACTCCAGAAACAACGTACCGTCTAAAATCGCATCATTTTTTAAATAATGTTGCGGCAAAAAGAGAATTAGGATCAGACCCAAGTAAAGAAGGGATATTTCTTACGGATAAAGGGTTTATAGCTGAAGGGGTCACTTCGAATGTTTTTTGGATGAAAAATGGAGTGTTATATACACCTGCATTAAAAACGGGGATATTAAATGGCATCACTCGTCAGTTCATAATGAAATTGGCTAGTCAGGCAGGAATGTTAGTCGAGGAAGGCTTCTATAAAATAGATATATTAGAAGATGCGGATGAAATCTTCTTAACAAATTCTGTTCAAGAAATTGTTCCAGTGAATAAATTGAAGGACAGCATCTATCCAGGAAAAAATGGTGAATACTTTAAAAAGCTGAGTCAGATATATAAAAGTAATTTGAATTTTAAATAATCAGAAAAGCATATGGTAGAAGCGATAGATTTGGTTTCTCAGGGCGGTCGGTACATGCTCCTTCAATTAGGAGGGAGGTGAATCCCGTATGACAGTATTCGAAGCAATAACTATCATGATTTCATTCTCACTATTAATCGTCGCCTTACTGTCATTTAAAAAAGACTAAAACCGCCACTGAGTTAGCTGAAGTGACATATTTTTTATTAAGCGGCTTGTTGGGCAAGAGTTCGATACTGTATCGGACTCTTGCCTTTTAATTTTGTTTTTATACGTTTGTTATTATAGTAATCCATATATTTCTCCAGTTCATGTTTAAAGTGTTCAATGTTTTCAAATTCGTTTATATAAAGAAATTCAGACTTCATAATGCCGAAGAAATTCTCAATTACAGCGTTGTCATAACAGTTTCCTTTACGGGACATACTTTGAGTTACTCCATGTTTTGGTACTTTTGTGCCAACAAAGGGAACCAGCTATCGTATGGCCGTTTCGATGTTACCAGCATCGAAGCGGTTTTTTTACTTTATGTTCTTTATGTTTTACTTACCAATATTAACCCTAATTTTCAGAAAACAAAAGCGTTTTTGTTTTGTTATCACTATTTGCGAACCTTACAAATATAAAATGAAAGACTCTCGTATGTATCATAAGCCTCTTTATCAATAATGAGATGATCAGATTGTGAGATTACCTTTTTAAAATCCTCGAATGATTTATTCTTTTCAAAATCCATGACCATTATATAACCCTTATCTTTCAATAGGTTAAAACATTTATCCAATACATTTTCATATTGTTTGGATTCTTCTAAAGTAGAACCAATAATTGTAACTATATCAAATTGATTTTCTCCCAGTGTCGTTTCTATAATATTTTCACAAATAACTTGAGAAGGATTTGGATGGCCTTCTATCTGTTGTCTAAAAGAAAAAATATTGCAAATATCTGAATCAATATCACCGCTTGTCTTCTTCCCCGTTCATTTCTATGATCTCGCAATCCCATCCAGTAAATAAATCGTTCGCAATCTCTTTTAAGCGGTTTAAGATGTCCTAGTTTAAGCATGTATAACCAGTACTTTATAGCGATAACTAGATGATATTAAGTTTAAATATGGCATGTCTATTCCTTTAAAATAGGACACTAAAATACCCTCATTTTCATGACAACCAAACAAATGTTTGGTATAATAATGGTAACCTACATAAAATGGTTTTGGAAGGAGGGTTTGATCATGAAAGTAGTGAAAACGCTTAAGTCTAAAATCACTAATCATAGCCGGATATTTGATGCGACATTGGACATTTACAATGAAGCCTTGTCATTCATCATCGATGTTATCGATAAAGAATTTGTTGATATCCATAACGTTTCAACGGAGACCATGATTGCTGCTGTCGAGCGTCTCATCCACACCACTAAGTTAAACCCTCTCCCAAAGTATCAAGAATTCAATATACGTTTTTACAAATTTCCATCCTATTTCCGCAGGGCAGCGATTGCTTCTGCCTTTGGGAAAGTGAAAAGCCATCTTACCAATCTTAGAAATTGGGAAGAAGAAAGGAAAATAGCCCTTTCCGAAGGAAGAAAGTTTAAGAAGAAACCACCTACTTTACAGTTGCGGCACAAAGATTTTCCTGTGTTTTATAAAGGAAACATGTTCGAGAAAACATCTGGTTCTACAGCCAAAATCAAAGTTTTTCATAACAATGATTGGGTATGGAAAGAGATCCTATTTAAAGAACTAGACCTTTATAAACGGGATGTTTGGAATTGGAAAGAGAATAATCCGAAGTTGGTCAAAGTAGGGAAGAAATATTTCCTTCATTTCAGCTACGAAAGCAGGGTGAAACTGAATAAAGTCGACATAAAGGAACAAACAATATGTGCGGTTGATCTTGGAATCAATAATTCCGCCGTTTGTTCTGTCATGGATGCAAAAGGCACTGTCTTGGCTAGGAAATTCATTAACCAGCCAAAAGAAAAAGACCGATTGTATCGCATGACTAGCAAGCTTCGCAAAGCACAATCTGTTTCTGGAGGGGTATCCGCACCTAATTATTGGAGGCGGATCAATGGAATCCAAACTCACATCGTTCATCACACATCTTCCGAAATTGTCAAATTCGCTAAAGAAAATGGTTGCCACGTCATCGTGTTCGAATACCTCGATAGCATGAAAATGCCCAAGGGATTTTGGGGTGCTAAGAAACTCCGTTTCAAACTTCGTTATTGGCGTAAAAAAGGGATTCAAAATAAAGTGACGGAAATGGCTCATTATACAGGGATACGGATATCAAGAATTAATGCCCATAATACAAGTGCTTTGGCATTCGATGGTTCTGGCAAGGTAGAGAGAAATCCAAGGAAAGACCTTGCCACCTTTACGACGGGGAAAGTGTATCATGCGGATTTACAGGCTTCCTACAATATTGGAGCTCGCTATTTTATTCGCGGCATACAAAAAACCATTCCTGAAAAGAAATGGTTGACCATTCAGGCAAATGTTCCTGAGTTGTCAAAAAGAACATTACAAACCTTGTCTTCATTAATTAGTCTTAATTTGGCATAGAGTCACCGATGGTGGCCAACTGCTTGTTTTGTACTGTATTTAAGATAAGGGATGCACCTTCCAAATGATTTGGTGGGTGGGGTTCACTTCGGTACTTATGTGAATCAGGCTGGAGAAACGATCAGAGGAGACAATCCGATTTTTCAAGCGCAAATAAAAGACGGGGTCAAGAATTTAACTGCTGGTACATTCATGACAGGTAAATATCCATTTATGATGTTTGGACTTCCGGCAGCCGCTCTTGCCATTTATCATGAAGCAAGACCTGAAAGGAAAAAAGTAGTGGCTGGAATAATAGGTTCTGCCGCATTAACCTCTTTCTTAACAGGAATTACTGAACCAATTGAGTTTTCATTTTTATTTGTTGCCCCGCTATTATTTGCTATTCATACTATTTTTGCAGGACTTTCTTTTATGACGATGCATTTATTAAATGTCAAAATTAGAATGACCTTTTCAGGCGGCTTGATCGATTATATCTTGTTTGGGGTAATCAATCCGCAAACTCATGCTTGGCTTGTCATTCCTGTAGGAGCAGTATTTGCTGTTATATACTATTTCGGATTCCGTTTTGCAATCAGAAAGTTTGATCTTGCAACACCAGGAAGGGAAAAGGATGAAGGTACAAGTGAACAATCAGCTCCGACGGTTGCGAATGATTTACCTTATGAAATTCTTAAAGCAATGGGAGGAAAAGAGAATATCTCAAATTTAGATGCTTGTATTACAAGACTTCGTGTTGCGGTAAATGATCAAAATCAAGTAGATAAAAATCGGTTGAAACAACTTGGAGCAGCGGGTGTGATGACGGTCGGAAATAACATACAAGCTATTTTTGGTCCGAGATCCGATAGTTTAAAGCATCAAATGTCCGAAATAATGAAAGGAAACACTCCACTTCCAGTAAATACACCCTCTAGTCAAGAAATTGAAAAAGAGATTGAATTAACTGTTCCAGAAGCACTTCGGAATGATGTGGCCGAAACGAAAATCGTTATTCCTGTAACGGGTGAGTTACTTCCGATTACAGATGTTCCCGATCCTGTATTTTCTGGAAAAATGATGGGGGATGGATTCGCGATTAAGCCTAAAGATGGGAACATTGTTTCACCGATAAATGGGAAAATCATTAACGTGTTCCCTACAAAGCACGCTTTAGGACTAGTAGCTGACAGTGGAAAAGAAATCCTTCTCCATGTGGGGATTGATACGGTTAAGCTAAAAGGTGAAGGTTTTGAAGTATTTGTGAAAGAGGAGGATACCATCAAGGCTGGTGACCTATTAATGAAAGTTGATATTGACTTCATTAATCTTAACGCTACATCAAGCATAACTCCAATCGTTTTTACTAATTTAGAGCAAAATGAAGAAGTAGTGATTGAAAGAACTGGAAGCGTCACAGCTGGAGAAAAAAACATCATTTCAATTAAACAAGATTAATGTAAAAAGAGTAGGCGCACTAATAATTTGTGCGCCTACTCATATTTACTTTGTATTTTTCTTTTTAGCTGCATTTTCTAGCTTAGTTTTCGGTTCTTGAGCAAATTCCGTATCTTGACCATAACCTTGAGGATTTACGCTATTCGCTTGCGTTCCTCTCGTATTTCCACCATCTTTTGCGTTTCTATTTAATTTCGTTTTACTCATCTCATTCACCTCATTCAAATTCTATCTCGGTATATAAAATGAGTAAAAATCCAATTAATTATGCACCTTTTTTCAACTTCTCTATCTTATTGTTGCGTGTGCGTCTGATTGTCGGCAATTCTGCAAAGATCATGCCTACAAAAATAAACAAGCAGCCGAAAAGAGCACTGTACGATAGACGTTCATCTGCCCATAGAAAAGCTGTTCCAGCAGCAAAAACAGGTTCTGTTGCGAAAATTAAAGCAACTCTCGTAGGGGTTGTATACTTTTGAACACTCGTTTGTGCTAAAAAAGCAAGAGCGGTTGCAAATACCGATGTAATGATCAATGCAGTTAATACGTTGCCTCTCAATAAAACTTCGGGCTGTAAAGCAAGTCGCCAGTCTTCTGTTAAAAGTGCAAAAATAATAGAAAGGATCGAGACCGTAGAAATTTGAATAAGCGTCAAAAGTAGAGAAGGATACTTTTGACTATACTTTCCTGTAAAAATAATATGTAGTGCAAAAGCAATAGCACAAAGGAATACGAATCCATCCCCGATATTTAAGGAAACCTTATCAGTCATCGTCAATAAGTATAAACCGATTGTGGCGACAGAAACACCAATGACTGCATTTGCTCCTGGTTTTAATTTTAGTATAAAGAAGGAAAAAAGAGGAACAAGGACAACACTTAATCCCGTAATAAATCCTGCTTTTGATGATGATGTATAAAGCAGCCCCATTGTTTGGAAAGCATAGCCTAAAAATAGCCATATTCCTAAGATAAATCCGGAGATCAGAATCTTTTTATCCAAATGCTGTAATTGCCTTTTTTCAAAAAGAAAAAACCATATTCCAAGAAGTAATGCTGCAATCAAGAAACGAATTCCATTAAAAGAAAATGGTTCTAAAAATGCAATGGCATTTTGAACGAGTACAAAAGTCGCTCCCCAAACGAATGCGATTAGGAGGAGACTGGAATCAGCAAATAAATTCGTTTTTTTCATGAAATGATTCCCTTTCTATAAAAACTCCAAAAAAATATAATATCATAAATTTTTCGAATTTGGTTATGTTATTTTAAAAATAACCGAGGCTGAATAACTAGCCTCGGTTGATGCTTTTTCTTTCAAATATTTTTACGGATAGAAGGTAGGACAGATAGAAAAAAATAATTGAAAGTAAAAAAGAAGGATGATATTTAATCAATGATACTCCTGAAAAATTTTCCGACATAGTTAAATAGAAAATAAGGATAAAAGGAACAATGAAGGTTGCTGGTAAATAGAAAAATGCCAAAGGCAGAAAAATAGACATAAATAATAATAAAAATACAGTTATCAAAAGATCAAAATGAAAAAATTCCATTTTCCAATCAAAAAACAATCCAATAATCGTTGCACCAAATGTGGATAATAAAAATCCTACAAAAACAAGCAAATATTTAGCTCCTATGTATTCTTTTCGATTAATAGGTAAGCTGATAATTTCATGAAGTACCTTGTCTTTTCTTTTTTGATCTATCGAACTAGTACAAAGCGCAAATGTAAAATAGAAAATCCACATATAATAAGGAGATTTAAAGCCAGGGTTCACTAGAAAAGCAAGAAGGAATACAAACAAAACCAATATGATATATTCATGGAATTTGATACTCTTCAAATCTGCCTTTAAAAGATTAATCATGGCTCCACCTCTTTATAAGTCTTTCTTTTCAAATATTTTTACCGAAATCAAATATGAGAAAAGGCTAATGAAAATACTCATGATAATAATCAAAAAAAAGATCAATGGACGATCCGTTGGAATAGATGACACCAACACAGGCTCGCTATTATCAATAGAGCTAAAAGTAAATCCAAAAAAACTAATCATTGGTATTAACATTGCTATAAATACAGCAATTTGATAACCAAGCCAAAAATAGAGCGGATAAAAAATAGAGATGATCCCCAAAGTCACAAAGATAGACAAAATTAAATCAGAAATACCATTAAAATTAATCGAATTTGTATTTAATGTTGAGATTAGTAAAGCAAGTGTTCCGTAAACCACTAATGCGATCCCCCACCACATAATTGCAGCACAGTATTTTGCCAAAACAATCTTTTGTCTTGTAACTGGAAGACTTGAGATTAGTTTTTGCTCAGTTCTATTCAGTGTTTTTGTTCCGAAATTAGAATAAACCGACATCCAGATTGCCGCAAAAGCTACATAGAACGAAACAAAACCAAACTCGTTAAATGCATGGATAGCATTATAATAAAAAGGAAGTAGTAAAAATGTTGGAAAAAAGTAACCGAATAATTTTTGAGTATACAAATCTTTTAATATTAACGATTTCATAGTGAATTTCCCCTAATTGTATAGTACATAATAGTTTCGAGAGTTGGACGTTCTACATGTAATTGACTAAGGAGTTGCTGCTCAATATGATCAAGCCCATTGACAAGAGCTTCAAAGCCGACACCTGTTTTTCTTCCGCCAATCAGATTCATTTTTTTGACGTCATCCACTAAACTATCTGGACCTTTCAGTAAAAAATATTCCTCAAAAATCGTATCCTTTTCCTTGCTAAACACTATTTCTCCGTTATTAATAAATGTAATATAGTCAGCCACTTGATCTAAATCAGTAGTAATGTGTGTAGAAAAGAACACGGATTTATTTTCATCTTGAATAATATCAAGTAATATATCTAACATTTCACGTCTAAATACAGGGTCAAGACCTGCTGTTGGTTCATCTAAAATAATGAGATCAGGGTTATGCGATAGAGCCATCGCAATGGCAAATTTCATTTTCATTCCTTTGGATAGAGATTTTATTTTTTTCTTCAAAGGTAAATCAAATTTTTCAATATAGGTGTAAAAAGTTTGATCATCCCAATTACGATAAAAAGGGGCAAGGATCTTTTTATTCTTTTCTACCGTTAGGTCATCGTAAAATTGACTCTCATCATATACAAACCCAATTCTTTGTTTAATTTCCTTAGTGTTTTCTTCATGAGTCATTCCAAATAATTTTACTGTGCCAGTGTCAACCTTCACTAAATCCATCAAACAGCGAATCAAAGTACTTTTACCGGCGCCATTAGGTCCAATTAACCCATAATATATCCCTTTTTAAAATCAAAGGAGACATTTTTAAGTTTGAAATCTTTAATTTTTTTGCTCACATTTTTGAGTTCAATAATATTTTCCAAAATCTTCACTCCTCATACAGCACTGATAATATTTGTTTAATTTCATCGAGACTTATATTAAATGCTTTGCTGTCATTAATAACGTCAATCAATTTTTCTTCAATCATTTTTAATTGCTTTTCTTTTAAAAATTCGTGATTTTGAGCAGCGACATATGAACCTTTCCCAGGGAATGTTTCAATAAAGCCTTCTAATTCCAATTCATCATAGGCTCGCTTCGTTGTAATCACACTAATTTGCAAGTCCTTTGCTAATTTGCGGATGGAGGGGAGAGCAGACTTTTTTTTCAAATCCCCACGCAAAATTTGTTCTTTGATTTGTTCTTTAATTTGAATATAGATGGGCTGTTCACTGCTATTTGAAATGATGACATTCATTTGATCACCTGCCTGTTATAACTGTTATTAATGAATATATACAGTATGAACAGATTTGTCAACTGTGTGATTTTTATTTTGTTTTGTTATAGTAGAAGAAACGACATTGTAAATGAGGTGAATGGAATGAAAATTGGATTTTTCATCGATGGAAAGTTTGAAGATGGGGAGAAATCGTACGAACTGACTAATCCTTACAATGATGAAGTGATCGCTGAAGTTGTAGAAGGGCAAACAAAAGATATGGTAAAAGCAATTGGTTCTTCTTATGAAGCTTTTAAAACAATGAAAAAAATGCCTTCAGTTGATAGGGCCAATATTTTATTCGCCGCAGCTCGTTTGCTTGCTGAAAAAAAAGAAGAATTTGCGAAGTTAATTACAGCAGAATCTGGAAAGCCAATTTCAGCCTCCCGTGCAGAAGTAGATCGATCTGTACAAACATTGCAATTTTCTGGGGAAGAAGCTAAGAAAATCGCAGGAGAATTTATACCACTAGACGCAGCGGTAGGAGGTTCTGGACGAGATGCATATACTATCTTTGAGCCAATTGGTGTTGTAGGAGCGGTCACACCTTTTAATTTTCCGCTTAACCTTGTTGTTCATAAGGTTGGACCTGCGATTGCATCAGGAAATACGATCATTGTAAAGCCTGCTGAAAAAACTCCCCTTACAGCTTTGAAGCTAGCAGAGCTTTTTACAAAAGTCGGGTTGCCAGACGGGGTGTTAAATGTGATTCCTGGCGATGGCGCTACCCTTGTTGGAGCCATGTTAGAAGATAATCGTGTTCAAAAGATTTCCTTTACAGGGAGCCCAAGAGTCGGGAAGCAAATTAAAAATAAAGCGGGACTAAAAAGAATGACGCTTGAATTAGGCAGTAACTCAGCATTATATGTAGATGAATCAGGAGAAGACAACTTGGATGACATAGTAGAAAAGGCAGTTGTCGGGGCATTTAGCTACAACGGACAAGTATGCATCCATACACAAAGAATTTATGTCCATGAACGAATCGCGGATGACTTTTTAGCGAATTTTATTGAAAAGACAAAGAGGCTTAAATTTGGAGATCCAATGGATGAAGATACTTCCGTTACTGGAATGATTGATAAGAAATCACAAATAAGGGTGCTTGAATGGGTAAAAGAAGCCGTAGATGGGGGAGCAAAACTACTTTACGGTGGAGAGAGAAAGGATAATGGAATTCTGCCAACTATCCTTACCGATGTACAGCCTACAGAAAAAGTTGCTTGTGAAGAAGTGTTTGGTCCTGTAGTAATGGTAAACAAAGTGGCAAATGACGATGAGGCATTGAAATTAATGAATGATAGCCAATTTGGATTGAATGCGGGAGTTTTTACAAATAATTTAAAACAGGCATTTCATTTTGCCCATGAATTGGAAGTCGGGCAAGTGCTTATTAATGATGTCCCGACATTGCGCTTTGACAATATGCCATATGGAGGAATTAAATCGTCAGGCTACGGTTATGAGGGTGTGAAATACGCGATTAAAGAAATGACTCGAATGAAGATGATCAGCATTCACTTTAAATAAAAAAGAGTTGTCCTACGTGGGACAACTCTGAAGGAAAATCAATCGAAATTATTAGGCGGCGCCTTATCGACTCTTTTTATGGAATCCATATCCATTCCTGCTGTAATAAAATAAATGAGAAAAAAGGCAACGGATGCTAAAACTCCAAAAAGACAAAGAGTAACCCACAAATCCATACTCAATCCCTCCCTTGCTTATAAAATATATGCAAAAAAGAAGAGTAAATACTGTGAAGTGTATAACATCTACCCTTATTTTAGAGTGAGTAAACGCAAAATTCAAATAATTTTTGTTGTTTGTATTTTTAGTTGGTACATTCGACAAAAGAAAAAACCTCCCACATCATTAACGATGCGGGAGGTTTGACTTTAATTATTGATTGAAATTATTTTGAGGTACTTCATCGATTCGTTCTGCATCTTCTGAGTTCATTACAGAGCTAATAAAATACATTAGAAACCCACCGATTGTACATAAGATCGCCATTATACCAATTAAGATCCAAGTTTGCATATGAAATCCCTCCTAAACTCTTTATATCAAACACATGTATATAGAAAATGTTATTTAATAATCTCGAACACTATCAATAGTATAGAAGAGTTTAATGGTATAATCAAAAGAATTTTGTCCTTTAGCGGTTAAATCATCCTTTTTTGTGTCAAAAATATGACAAGAAAACAAAATTGGCGATAAAGTAGATCTTCACTAGGGTCTTTCCATATAGAACGAGGTAATGTATAATATAAAGGTCGCTTAATAGTACTAAATAAATTTCATTTATTCATGGCTCCGTAGCTCAGAGGATAGAGCGTCGGTTTCCTAAACCGTGCGTCGCAGGTTCGATTCCTGCCGGGGCCGCTTAAATAAAGTCAATAGTAGCAAGGGTTACAGTTTTTTCTGTCCTTGCTATTTTTTATGGAAAACATGCAAGTGGTCACCTTTAGTGTACTAAATCAAAAACCCATTTTGTTACCTATTCTGATTATCGCTGCATCACCGAAAACTTTTGTTCATATGAAAAAAATATTTAACATACTGGTAATATTTCCACCTTTTGTTTTTCGATTTCTTCCGCTATGTCACAATTGCTTTTCTACTTCCGGAATTGAGACCACTTTTTGCCCTTCTATAATGTCAAAAAGCCCCTCATTAGGAGCCTTTTTTCGGTGTTTCCCTCTAAATTTTAACAGCATTGTTATCATTCAAAATCCCTGCATTTACTCGATTATCTCTCTTAATTCTAACTGATCTGATCCACAAACCGAATCCAACGAACAGAATCGTTGTAATGATACCCGTAGTCGGGCTCAGCCAAAGTTCGCCTGTTTTCGTTAATGTAATTACCCCCTGTACTGACAGCAGCAACGTAGGCACCCCGTCTTCCATAGCATGCATTAGCACGCACGGCCATACGGACTTCGTAAGCCTATAAATTTCAACATACATGACCGACCACGCTACCATTAATACGCAGCCTGTCAAAACAAAGCCCATTCTGGAAGTCGTTTCAAAATAATGATCCGGCAGGAATACCATATAATATGCAACATGCCAAAGCGCCCAAATAAGTCCAGATACAAGATAGAGCATCCAGTCATTAAGCTTTAACTCTATAAGTTTTGGAGTCAAATACCCACGCCAAGCAAATTCTTCGAAGATATTCTTAATAAAGTTGCCAGCAATCGAAATAGCAATAAGCGGTAGGATCGAATTCATTTTAACATCTAAAATATTTGCGCTATTAAACAGCAATGCAAGAGCCACAATGATAATCGTCATAACTGGATAGATCGCAAATGCTGCACCATACCACTTCATGTTCCCTTTAAAATTAGGCAGAATTCCAATATCCTTCCAGTCGCGATTCACAAGCCGCAGTACGAGCATCGTGATAATCGGCAATATAAGCCACAGGCCCATACCGAGTGAATTTTCCTCTGGCTGCTCCGGAAGCTTTGAGTCTACCAACACGCCAATCCAACCGCTCGCTAACACCACCACAATGAACAATATAAGACTAAACTTTCTTCTTGTCGCTGACATTTTTAACATCTCCTCTTTATTATCGTTGTTCCGCACGACGTTTCGCTGTGCTGATTACATCTTCAGCTGCGCTGCTCATCAGCTGAATCAGCTGTTCTTCCGTAAAATCTCCTGGCAGCAATTCATTCGCCACCATCACGCTCATCCCAATCTGAAAAATCTTCATCTTTAGCAAAATTGCCAGCAATTCATCATCAGACAATCCGTTAAGATCGGGATCCATTCTAATCATCTTTATTAAGCCTTGCGTCTCTTCCTCATTGTGTTTCGCTTGATTGTTCTTCTTCATCACAAGATCGCGGAACAAAACCGGATACTCCCTTGCAAACCGGATGCTGGCCACCCCGATATCGTGGAACGGATGCCCCGAGTTTTGCTCCATCAAAATCTGCCTGCTGATCTCGAAGGTCTTCTTGTACACCTCTTCAACTAGCTCGCCAATCTCTTTGAAATTCACGTAAATGGGGGCAATCGAGCTCCCCAGCTTCTCCGCTACCTTGCGGATTGTAATTGAATCGACTCCTTTCATTATCGCAATTTCGAACGCCGCATCAACGATCTGTTCTTTCGTAAACTTTGTTCTTGGTGCCATCTACTCTCTCCTCTAATCGAACATCCGTTACATATCACCTGTTCCATATCAATTATTATATATCGTGTGATATGTATGTCAATAATTTTTTTTGCAAATTGTTTCGCAAATTACGATATGATGGTAGCTAGTTATGTAGGATGATGTCTTTTAAAACCGTGTACGACTTCTCCGTTAAGCTGCCCAGCGCCCGCCTTGAATTCTTGCAAGAATACGCTGGCAAAACCTTTGCTCATGTTAATACAGCCAGCAAATGCTCGATTTACTCCTCAATTCAAGGGGCTTCAGTAGCCTTACATCGAGCAGCTGGGTACAGAGCAAAAACTTGAATAAATTTACTTAATGAATGATAACCAAAAATCACCAACAAAATGTTGGCTGTAAATGATCATTCAGTAAAAGCTGTTTTTACAACAAACGTACTTTCAATTTGGAAAATATCCTTTCTGTTGCACAATTTAGAAATAGGAGTAGTGCATGATGGATTTCAAAGATATCAAACTGCGGAATGGAAAATGGCATGGCTTCATGATGCCGAACATATTGGATCGCTTGGGGACATGTGATATGAGGGATGATAAAGAGAAAAACCAATATTAGTTTAATACCAACCTAGAGCAATTAATGAAAAGTTGGCTGCAGCACAGGAGGTTTAATCTGCCAGAAGGATTTTTTGATGAAGTTGTAGGCGGAGTACATAATATTGACAACCTTAACACGATTGTTGGGATCACTGTATGGAATGGAGATTTACAAAAATAAATAGGACAATGTTATTGGTGTGGAATTTAAAGATTAAAAAACATCTGCTGATGTGCATCAAGAAACCCCTGTCATTTTAGGCAGGGGTTTTAAACTGGTCACAATGGTCACGCATTTGGTAACACACCTGTCCAAATGGGAGGAAACATAATATTATTGAAACAAATATTAAAAAGTAGAAACAAGGTATATTAATAGATTAAAACATATCATAATCCATTAATATATCCATTAGTTCGTTCGCGGGTTCGATTTCTGCCGGGGCAGCTTTATAAAAAAGGCAAGGTAGCAATTTCTCTACCTTGCCATTTTTTGTATACCTTTGTTTAATACCCCAACTGCCTCTGCCTACTCACTTCATAAAGCATGATCGAAGTAGCACATGCAACATTAAAAGAAGAAGCCGACCCATGCATTGGAATGTTAATCATTCGATCGCATATTTCTTTGTAGAAATGACTTAGTCCTTGAGTCTCGTTTCCGACAAGAAGAATTGTCGGCTTTGAAAAATCGCAATAATATATTTCATCACTTCCAGCTGCACTCGTTCCGACAATTTGTAAATCCGGATATTTCTGTCTTAAAGAGTCAGCCCAATTTTTAACATCGTTAGGTGAGGATATTCGGATTGTTGGTACGTTAAAAAAGGATCCCATTGTGGCTCGGATTGTTTCGGGATCGTATAAATCAACAGCGTGACCAGTCATAACCAAACCTTGGCATCCTAATGCGTCACAGGAACGAATAATAGAGCCAAGATTCCCTCTGTTTGACGGTCTATCGAAAACAACGACCAGCATTTTCTCATTCACTGGAATCCGAGAAAATTCGTCTTCTGGCATGGTAACAATCGCAATCAGTTCAGAAGTGTCTTCTTTATCACTTATTTTCTCCATCAGTTGTGCTTGCAATTCATAATGAAAATTAGCGGTGGAGTTAGCTAATATATCCTTTCCCCATTGGGACAACGGTTTTTGAGGAGAATACAGAAATGCCTTAATATCCCATTCATTCTTAATCGCTTCGTTAATGTTCCGTACACCTTCAACAAAAAATTCTTTGTATTTATGTCGTTTATTTCTATTTTTCTTTAAAACCTCGAACTTCTGGAAATCGTTATTTTCATTGTTAATACTTACAATTTGAGGCATTTTTTAAAATCTCCTTTAACTCTTAATCGTCCCAAACATCATCCATTAGCTTCTCTATTTCTTTTCGACGTTTTTCTGTTTCGTTTTTTAGAACTTTTATATTTTCGTCATTAATATCTACGATATCACCTATAACAGCTTCCTCTGGAAATAGTGACTTTTCAAAATCCTTTGTTTCCCCGTCAATTTCAACAACAACCCATTCACCTTCAAAACGATCGATGATTCCGCGCATTTTCTCACTTCCTTATTTTGGCGTAAATGATGTTTGAGTTTTATATGTTTTTCCATTATAAGATGCTGATATATCAACCTTTACATTAAAACCTATTGCTGCTCGACTTATTTTTACTGGGAGCTTTTCGCCCACTTTTCCATAATAAGTTGTATTCGTACTTTTATAATGAAAAATGGCAGTATATTTTGTACCTTTTGGTAGTCCATTAACAGATAAATTAATTGTTGAGTTTTGTTTCGGCGTTTTATTATCTACACTAGCCGTCAGCTTATTACTTGTATTAGCGACAGGTTCCTTAACCTGAGTTGGTTTTTCGTTCATTTTTATTGTAGTTCCATTAGAAGTGGCTGTGATGGTGCCAGATAAATCCGTACGATATATATTTGCTTTTACTGCTGTAAGTCGCTTTAAAGTTTCGGTAGTGGGATGCTTATACCTATTTCCTTTTCCGACGCTAATCACAGCAAAATTAGGCTTGACGATATTTAAAAATTCGGTTGTCGTAGCTTCTTTTGCACCATGATGGCTTACTTTCAATACGTCTACTTTAGATAATAGTTTCTTGGAAATCAAATCTTTTTCGCCCTTTGATTCAATATCCCCTGTAAATAAGAATGTATTTTTATTGTATTTTACATGGAGAACGGCACTCCAATTATTTAAATCACTTGTTGAATAACTTTTGACTGGAGCAAGAAATGAAGCTGTTACGGTTTTATCTTTTAATGGCAATTTTACTCCCGATGCAGCTGTTTTAATTTTATAATTCTTGTCCTTAACGGCGTTTAAAAAGTCTTTATATGCCTGCGTAGTATGAGAAACTTTTGGAGCATATATATTGTCAACCTTAAAGGCATTAATAACTTCATCCAAGCCTCCGATATGATCTGAATCAGGGTGAGTTGCGATCATATAATTGATTGTATTCACATTTTGTTTTTTCAAATACGCGACTACGTCGTGGCCCTTTGCGCGGTTTCCTGCGTCAATGAGTATACTTTCTCCTTGAGGTGTTTTTATGAAAATCGAGTCTCCTTGTCCTACATCAATGAAATGAACGACTAAATCTTTTGAAGCTGCACTTGTAATATATTGAGCAAAAAATAGTGATAAAAATAGTGCTGCGACAATCCCGATTATGCGTGTTTTCCGTTTCAACTTTGTTCCTCCAATTACCTTTTTTGTTTTCTTTTTCTATTATAATTCGTTTTTACGTTTTTGAAATAAATTGTTTGGAAAAACTACATTTCTTTATGGATAAAACGATAGATTTTGAGGAAAATAATGCTGATTTAATCATTATAGGAGTGATGACTTGATGGTGAAAAGAAAGGCAGCAAGAAATGCAGTTGAAAAGTATGCTAAAACGCCAAAGAAAAACATAGAGGAATCGGATTATACAGCTGAATTTGCCCAAGGAGAAGATCCAATGAAAGGTGCAAACCGCAATTCTAAGATTGGCAGAAAAGGAAAAGGCCATGAATAAAAAGCAACAAAGAAATCATAAAGAAGAATTTGGAATGGAATTGGGAGACATAAATGCTGTGAAATTTTATGAACTCCAAGCTGGAAGTAAGGAACATAAGGATAAAAAGAAGGAAAAGAAAAATAAATAGGTGGAGACCTTTAAAATGGCTCCACCTTTAACAATTTATTGCTTATATCCATCTACCACAAGATCCAATTTACCAGTCTCGGGGTCAATAACTAATCCGTGAACGGGAACTTCATTTGCCATGAGCGGGTGATTTCGAATCATATCCACACTATGTTTAACACTATCCTCAACACTGTCAAATCCTTCAAGCCATTTGTTAAGATCAACACCGGAATTTTTAATAATGTCCAATGTTTCTTTGTCGATTCCACGTTCTGTTATTTTTTCCAACATTTTTTCCCCATCAATTACACTCATTCCACAATCGTGATGTCCGATAACATACACTTCATCAGCCTTCAATTCATAAACCGCAATCAACAAGCTTCTCATAATACTACCAAATGGATGTGAGAGAATCGCTCCTGCATTTTTTACGACTTTGACATCGCCATTTTTCATATTCATGGCTTTATGTAAAAGCTCAATCAGACGTGTGTCCATACATGTTAAGATAACAAGTTTTTTATCAGGGAATTTTGTTGTTGTATACTGCTCATATAATTTTTCATCGACAAATGTTTTGTTATACTCCAGAATTTCTGATAGTAATGTCATTTCCTCAACTCCTTTATTTCATTTTACAAAAATATGATCAAACAAAAAAGGAATAACCTCTGAAAAAGATTTAGAAATATGAAACTTTATCTACAAGAATAACGTAATAAATAGGGAAGGGGGAAGATAAAAGCGGATACGCATTGTTAGGCAAATAAAACAATGTAAAGGGATGATGGATATGACATTGTTTGGAATGTCGATTGAAACGATCTATCTTGTTTTACTTATTATTTCCGGAAGTTTAACGATTCTATATTTATTCTTTGGTGACGTTCTGGAAGGAGTAGGGGAAGCTACTGATTTTTTAAACCCTGTATTAATATTGGCCTTTATAACATTTTTTTCCGCAGGGGGATATATTTTAGAGAAAGCTACAACGCTTAATAGTTTCCTCATTATGGCAATTGCAGCTATTGTATCAGCATTACTGGATGTACTTTTAAATGTATTCGTACTCGTTCCAATGAAGTCTGCGGAACAATCATTAAGCTATACAGAAAAATCGCTTGAAGGGCGTGTGGGAAAGGCGATTATATCCATCCCACAACAAGGATTTGGCGAAGTGGTGATAGAAAGTTACAGCGGGATGATCTCGAAACCTGCTGCAAGTTTTGAAGATACTCCAATCCCAGAAGGCTCTGAAGTACTTGTTATTGAAGTGAAAAATGGAGTTTTATATGTAATGCCATATAAACCAAATTTTAAATAATCTTAAGGGGGAAAATATATGCCAGTTGAATTTTTGATTGTTGGTGGTGTAGTTCTTTTTATTCTTATCGCTTTAATTGGTGTGTTTGTCTCGAAATATCGAACAGCAGGACCAGATGAAGCATTAATCGTGACAGGGAGTTATTTAGGAGGAAAAAATGTACACGTGGATGATGCTGGAAATAAAATAAAAATCATCCGTGGCGGTGGTACATTTGTATTGCCTGTCTTCCAACAAGCACAGCCATTAAGTTTATTATCAAGTAAGCTTGAGGTGACAACTCCTGAAGTATACACAGAACAAGGTGTTCCAGTTATGGCTGATGGAACAGCAATTATAAAAATTGGTGGTTCCATAGGTGAAATTGCAACAGCAGCAGAACAATTTCTTGGTAAATCAAAGGAAGATCGTGAAACGGAAGCGAAGGAAGTTTTGGAAGGACATTTGCGTTCCATCCTTGGTTCCATGACCGTTGAAGAAATCTATAAAAATCGTGATAAATTTTCACAAGAGGTACAACGTGTGGCATCCCAAGATCTTGCGAAAATGGGTCTAGTCATTGTTTCATTTACAATTAAAGAAGTTCGCGATAAAAATGGTTATTTAGATTCTCTTGGTAAACCGCGTATTGCCCAAGTAAAGCGTGATGCAGATATCGCAACGGCTGAAGCAGATAAGGAAACGCGCATTAAGCGTGCAGAAGCTGCAAAAGAAGCGAAAAAAGCAGAGCTCGAACGTGCTACAGAAATCGCCGAAGCTGAAAAAGTAAATCAATTGAAAATGGCTGAATTCCGCCGTGAACAAGATATGGCTCGTGCGAATGCCGACCAAGCTTACGATCTTGAAACAGCACGTGCCAAGCAGGAAGTTACGGAACATGAAATGCAAATTAAAATCATTGAGCGCCAAAAGCAAATCGAGCTTGAGGAAAGAGAAATTAAGCGTCGTGAACTACAATATGATGCAGAAGTTAAGAAAAAAGCCGATGCTGATCGTTATTCGGTAGAGCAAGCTGCTAATGCTGAAAAAGTGAAGCAAATGGCTGAAGCAGATGCGCATCAGTATCGCGTAGAGGCAACCGCTAAAGCGGACGCTGAACGTGTGCGTCTAGATGGTGTGGCGAAAGCCGAAGCACAAAGAGCTCAAGGGGTTTCAGAAGCTGAAGTTATTCGTTTAAAAGGTCTTGCTGAAGCAGAAGCGAAACAAAAAGTAGCAGAAGCCTTCGAAAAGTTCGGTCAAGCAGCCGTACTCGACATGGTCTTAAAAATGCTTCCTGAATACGCGAAGCAAGTTGCAGCTCCACTTGGCAACATCGATAAAATTACTGTCGTCGATACTGGCAGCAATGGAGAAGGGGGCGCCAATAAAGTAACTGGATATGCTACAAATTTAATGGCAACAATGCAAGAGTCATTGAAAGCCTCTTCCGGAATCGATGTTAGGGAACTACTTGAAAACCTATCCGGAAAACATAATGTTCGCGAAAGTATTGATGCTTTAGCATACGAAATGAAAAAGGAAGAAGTTAAGGAAGGCGAACCAGTTTAAAATGAGGTTTCGTTCTCGAGTCAATAGAATCGAGAACGAAACCTTTTTATTTTTTAAAAATCACCGAAGAGCTGGTCATATTGTAAAAAGGGCTTGGCGTTCGACTGAATCATTCAAAGGACACGCTATAATGGAAAACCAGGACCCCTGTCCGATTGGAGGGTTTAAATAGCCCTTTTCATCAGGAAAAAGAGGTTCCCTGTCCGATTGGAGGGTTCAAAGAGACCGTTCCAGCAGGAAAACATAGTTCTCTGTCCGATTGAATTGTCAGCCTTACAAAAGTCGTTTAATTATTGCGCGCAAATTCGGATCTTTCCTAGGAGCCATTAAATCAAAAACCCCTGAGTCTAAAATATCCACTCAGGGGCATCACCTTATTTAGAAGCTTTTTGTAATTTATTGATAAATTTTAGAGAACGTCCAGTCCCGATTGCTACTGATTCTAATGGATTTGGAGCAATATGGACAGGAACGATGATTTCATTGCTTAGCCATTCTTGTAATCCGTTTAATAGTGAGCCGCCGCCAGTTAGGACAACTCCTCGATCAACGATGTCTCCACTTAATTCCGCTGGTGAATTTTCCAATGTTGCACGAATGGCTTCCAAAATATGAAGCAATGATTCTCTCAAAGCATTTTGAATTTCATAGGAACTAAGAGTAACAGTTTTCGGCAATCCAGTTACGAGATCTCTCCCTCTTACATCCATCAACTGTTCCGGATGCTCAATTAAAGCATAGCCAATTTCCATTTTTATTTGTTCGGCCGTGGATTCTCCAATTAATAAATTGTAATTTTTTCTGACGTGCTGGATAATATTTTCATCAAATAAATCTCCACCAATCCGAACAGTGTTACACGTTACAACGCCGCCATATGAAATTATGGCAACCTCAGTTGTACCGCCGCCAATATCAACAATCACATTCGCAACAGGTTCTTCTACAGGAAGATCAGCACCAATTGCTGCTGCTACAGGTTCTTCAATCAGATGCACATGTTTCGCACCACATGATTTAACTGCGTCGTGAATAGCTCGACGTTCAACAGAAGTAGCTCCTGATGGTGTACAAACTACTACATCTGGTTTCCTTAATGCAAAACCGATATTTTTTCCCGCTTTTCTCATCACTTCTTTTAAAAGCTGACTAGTAATATCAAAGTCTGCTATGACTCCGTCTCGCAGTGGTCTTACCGCAACAATATTGCCAGGTGTTTTTCCAATCATGCTTTTCGCCTCAGCACCAACTGCCAAGACTTTTTTCGTATCTGTATTTACAGCTACTACAGATGGTTCATTTAAAATAATCCCTTTGTTCTTCGTGTATACAAGTACATTTGCAGTACCTAAATCAATCCCAATTTCAGAATTAGAAAACATGTTCGTTACCATTCCTTTCATTTTTTCCGAACATATAATTATGTACAGTTTTCCATTAGTATAGACAATTTTTTAACAGATTGCTTGTAACAGAATTTGGAAGATGAAGGAATGTTACAAAGGAAAGCTCTAAACCTATTGATATAAGAAGGTCTGGAAAAAGAGACCAACAAATGCTGTTATAAAAACTTAACCTTTCTGTAAAGAAGTACGTAGTGAAAAAGGAAGATAAGACATATAAAAAGGAAGTAAAAATAAAATAGGTAATAGTTTATACGATATTTCTGGAAGGAGGGAGAGTTTGATAACAGTTTCGGGAATACCATTTCAACAAAGTGGCCAGTTGCCACTAAGTAGTATTGAAAGAGTCATAATTCAAGGAATGCAAAATGATTCGGTCGTTTATTCGTTTCAATCCATAGATGAGCTATCATTTGAACTCAAATTGAGAAAAAATATCGTAGAAAGTGCCAGGGAAATGGATCAAGGTGATTCACATTTTGAACCCTTTGAAGAATCTTACTGTAATCCTGGTTATTGGAATTTGACGATTGCTGGTGGTTTTCAATTAAAGAAAGGTGTAAAACCATCTGAAGCCATTCTTGACATCTATAGGAATAGCTCGCTTTATGCGTTTGAATGCGCAACGGCAATGATAATTATCTATTATCATGCCACTCTAAAAAGTATCGGTGAGAATGTATTTAATCAATTATTCCAAAACATCTATTTATATAGCTGGCATTTTGATCCTGATCTTGGCATACATACCATACACACTGAACAATTTTTACCAGGTGATGTTGTCTATTTTAATAATCCGGACGTTGATCCCGACACTTCTTGGTGGAGGGGGGAAAATGCCGTTGTTTTAGAAGATGGAACATTTTTTGGTCATGGGTTAGGAATTAGGACTGCTTGGCATATGATTCAATTGCTAAATGAAAAGAGAAAGCAAGGGAGCATTCGATCAGCATTTCTGACAAACTCCGTCACAAGACCTACTTTTAAACATTTGGCTCATATAACACATATACCCCAGAGGGCCCCCGTTCATAAATTGCAATATATCGTTATACATCATAATGAAAGTTCGATATCATGCAGTCGATATTTAAAGTATTTAATGACATATCGGTAAGTCTATATGAATAGAAGAGAAAAATAAGCTGCCATTTTCGGGCAGCTTATTCGTTGTTCAAATTATTAGAAAAGAATATAGCAAGATCCTTACTCTCTTGTTTTCGTAATTTGCGATGGGCTGCTCGTGAGTTTGCTGTTTCATTCAACCATTTTTCTTCCTTCGTTTCAGGGATAACTTGCGGAACCGGTATCGGTTTACCACTTTCATCTAAGGCGACAAATGTTAAAAAGGAAAGGGCCGCAATTGATTTTTCACCCGTTAACAAGTGTTCCGATGTTACTTTTACAAAAACTTCCATAGATGTTCTTCCAGTCCATGTGACCATTGCTTTTAATGTCACTGCATCACCAATGCGAATGGGTTTAATAAAATCAACGGAATCAGTAGATGCAGTAACTACAAGATTTCGAGCAAATTTTATAGCGGCAATCGATGCGACATCATCAATGTATGCCATTAATTTTCCTCCAAATAGCGTTCCAAGATGGTTGGCATCTGGTGGAAAAACGAGACTTGTTTTGATTGTAACTGTATCTTTCATAAATTTTGTAATTGGCTGTTCCATCTAACTCACCTCATAACTATGGTTGTTTCATTAGTATACCACTGTTTGATTATTAGATAGCATTATGTAGAAACGGAGGTTTATTAGGAAAAAAACAGGGTATATTAACTTCATAAAAATATGTATTCTGTTCCCAATGTTATAGTCGTCAAAGTATGTACAACTACCATTAACCATTCTCGGGGAGGAATGATGCTCAATGGATAAAGGGATGAGAAGAATTAGATGTAATCCTGATGGATCCATTCTTTTCAAAAGCTGGAATAACACCCTTGTCTTCAAAGGAAAATATGTTGCAATATTTGAAACAGCGAGTGGTTATGAACAAACTGATGGGGAACGGAAGGAATATTATGGTGAACTGGTTGAAGCGATTTTGAATGAACCTGATAATTTCGATGATGTGACTGTGGCAGTTAAAGAAATTGAAAATGCTTATATAAATAACGGTTGGGAAACTGATCTTCAATATTAATTAAAAAGAGTCTGGAAAATTATTCCTCCCAGACTCTTTTTTCGTGTAAAACTATTACTGATTAGAACATTTCACGTCTTTTTTTAGGCAGGTGGTCTTAAAACGCCCAATCTCCATTTCGGAAAATTGGCTCGGCTACACCTTCATCAGTAATGCCATCGATGTCCATTTTTGCTGATCCAATCATGAAGTCGACGTGCGTAATACTGGAGTTTAAGCCGTTTTTAGCAAGTTCTTCCTGTGACATTTTCTTACCGCCTTCTAAACAAAATGCATAGGCGCTTCCAATTGCAAGGTGGTTCGAAGCATTTTCATCAAATAATGTATTATAAAATAAAATGTTTGATTGGGAAATCGGTGAGTTATGTGGGACTAGAGCTACTTCACCAAGATAGTGAGAGCCTTCGTCAGTCTCAACGAGCTTCTTTAAAATTTCTTCGCCTTCTTTTGCTTTTACATCTACAATCCGACCATTCTCAAAAGTGATTGTAAATTCATCAATAATATTTCCAGCATAGCTTAATGGTTTTGTGCTTGAAACATAACCATTAACACCATCTTTATGTGGAACAGTGAAAACTTCCTCAGTTGGCATATTTGCCATAAATTCATGACCTTGTTCATTTATACTTCCTGCGCCTGCCCATAGATGGCCTTCAGGCAATTCGATTGTTAAATCTGTACCTGGTGCAGTATAGTGAAGCTTTTTATAACGCTTATTATTTAAATAGTCCACTTTTTCATGAAGTGTTTCATCATGTTTTTTCCATACTTCTACTGGATTATCCAAATCAGCTCTAGTTGCTGTAAAAATGGCATCCCAAAGTTTTGAAACTTGTTCTTCTGGAGCGGCGTCTGGGAATACCTTTGCAGCCCAATCTTTAGATGGAGCAGCGATGACAGTCCAGCTTACTTTATCGGATTGTATGTATTGGCGATATTTTTCCATTGCTTTTCCTGCAGCCTTTTGGAAATTCGCGATTCGCTCAGGATTGACACCTTTCATTAAGTCAGGGCCTGAAGAAACGACAGACATGAAAGCAGCGCCGTTTTCTGCAAGTTCTTCTACCTCGCGGGCTCGCCAAATCGGGTATTCATTGAATACTTCATCTGGAGCAAGGTCATATTTAAGTCTAGAAACGACATCATCATTCCAATTGACAACAACGTTTTTAGCTCCAGCTTCATACGCTTTTTTTACAACTAAGCGAATAAATTCTGCATTATCGATTGTTGAATTAATGGCAAGAGTTTGTCCTTTTTGGATATTCACGCCTACTTTAACTGCGAGGTCTGCGTACTTTTCAAGAGTTTCTTGAAATTTGGTCATGGCAATTCTCCTTTAGCAATTTATTTACTTATTTATTTTACCAAGCAATGGAAGGAAAGCAAATGTAGAGTGAACAAAAGCGCAAGCGCCTGTCCATCGACGTAGAAACTTCAGGGCCTTCGACTGAGATAAAGGAAACACGATGAGTCCGATAGGACGAATTGATGTTGACTTATCGTAGGGAGAAGGACAAGAAGTTTGCTAGTCGATAGGTGCTGGAGCTGGACGAAAACTTCCCGCCTTGAAAGTTGTCCACAAAGTCAATTTTATAATTTCCTTAGCAACAAAAAAATCCAAAGCAGTATACACTTTGGATTAATTCGCTAAAACCTTTTTTAAAGTTTCTATATTTTTATGCATTATACTAAAGTAATCTTCTTTATTCTTTAGATCATTTTCTGTAATGTATTCCAAGTTATGCAATGTAACAGGTGTAGTTCCTGTCTCTTTTTTTACAACATCTGCAACTTTTGTTACTGGATTTTGGTCGTAAATAATATAGGAAATATGATGCTCATTAGCTGTTTCTATAATGGTTTGCAGCTGTTTTTGAGATGGTTCATTTTCAGGACTTAATCCAGAAATGCTAATTTGCTTAAGGCCATATCGATGTTCCCAATATCCATAGGAAGCATGAGAAACCAAAATTTCTTTATGGTCAGCAGCATCGACTGTCTTTTGCAAATCATTGTCTATTTGTTCTAGTTCTTGTTTAACATCTTGGAAGTTTTTTTCAAAATCGTCTTTCGCTGAAGGCATTGCCTCAGTAAGTGCATCTTTAATATTTTCAGCAATCTTAATTGCATGGATAGGATCTAACCAAATATGAGGATCTTTGTCGTGATGATGATCGTGCTCATCATCCGCATGTTCATGATCATCATGTTCGTCAGCGTTTGCATTGTCGTGATCTGCTTCGTCAGGCCCATGGTCGTGATCATCTTGGCCACTTAAAAAATCAATTCCATTTGAAGCTTCTACCATCTTAACTTTTTCTTTTGATAATGAACTTTTTGTATTATTAATAAAAGGTTCGAGACCTGCCCCATTAAAAATGAAAAGATCTGCATCTGCTATATCCATCATCGTTCTCATTGTTGGTTCGAACGAATGAGCGTCTGCTCCAGGAGGATAAACACTTTTTACTTCTACATGATTACCGCCGACTTTTTTGGTGAAATCTTCAATCGGAAATATCGTTGTATAAACAGTTAGCTTAGTTTCATTATTTTTGTTTTCTGATTGATCAGTTTTAGCTGATGAATCTGTATTACATCCACCTAATAGAGCAGAAGTGATCAAAAATATCACGAAAAAGATAGATTTTATTTTCATAAAAAAGTTCCTTTCTTTATTAAAGAGATCTAAAAGATTCTTACTATCATATATGAATTTATTACACTTTGAATATATTAAACGTAATCATTACGATTTGCAAGTCGTATTATGCGTATGATGTGAAAGTGGGAAGAGGGTCATTTAGTTTGCTCCAGTCTGAAAGCATTTCATCGTCAGTTAATAAACATTCGTCAAGCTGACTTTCAATTAAATTCTTCTCCATTTCTATTCCAATAAATACGAGCTCTATCATTCGATCACCGTATGTGGCATCCCAATTATCCAATAACTCCGGTTCTTCCTTGAAAATGATGGCACGCTCATCTTCTGGGTATGCCGCAATCCAGTGACCGGCAGCTTGAACAGTAATAGATGTTCCAGCCTGTGAAAGGAGTCCTGCCCAATCATTTCTAGTTGCAAGCCAGAAAAAACCTTTTGCACGAATAACTTCTACTGGCCATTCCTCTAGCCATTGATTCAATCTTTCTGGATGGAATGGTCGTTTTCTTCTATAAACAAAAGAAGAAATGCCATATTCTTCTGTTTCTGGGATATGTTCTTCATTTAATTCCTTTATCCAGCCAGCTGCTTGACTGGCTTTTTCGAAATCAAAAGCTTGTGTGTTTATTAGGTCCTTTAGGGGGACATTTCCGAACGATGTTTGGATTAATTTTGCATCAGGATTTAAGATTTGCAGTACTCGTGAAAGTTCTTCCGCATCCGCCTTTTCTAAAAGATCGACTTTATTTAAAATGATGACGTTGGCAAATTCAATTTGATCGATTAATAAGTCAACAACTTCTCTTTCATCAAATTCATTCGTTCCAATATTACGATCAAGTAAGCTTTCTCCAGAAGAAAAATCTGTCCAAAACCGATTAGCATCTACGACTGTGACCATTGTATCCAGTCTGCATTTGCTTGTTAGGTCTATTCCGAGTTCCTCATCCAAATAGGTAAACGTTTGTGCGACGGGAATCGGCTCACTTATACCCGTTGATTCAATTACGATATAATCGATATTTCCTGATTCAACTAATTTTTCAACTTCTATCATTAAGTCTTCACGTAATGTACAACAAATACAACCATTTTGGAGTTCTACAAGTTTTTCCTCCGTTCTTCGAAAACCTCCAGAATGAATAAGATCTGCATCAATATTAACTTCACTCATATCATTGACTATGACAGCAATACGAAGGCCATCTCTATTATGTAAAATCTGATTGAGGACAGTTGTTTTTCCAGCTCCTAAATATCCACTTAACACAGTAACAGGTATTTTTTCCATATGTATCTCCCTTCTTAAATCGTAATCATTACGATTTGTATCGTATAATAAAAAAATAAAATTGGCAAGTGGATAATTTTATTTTATGTTTTTATTGTTCTGATATGAATGATAAACTTTAGTATCGGAAAAAAATCACATTTTGTTATTTAGATAATTTTTGTTTTAATAGTATAAGCATAGATTTGAATCTTTAAGGGAGTAAAAATTATGTCCAGTCAACTTTTTCTACAATTCAATACTATTTTTATTAGTATTTTAATAGAATCATTACCCTTTATTATGTTAGCTGTCATTATTTCCGGATTGATACAAGTATTTGTAACGGATGAGATGCTGGCAAAAGTGATTCCGAAAAATCGTTTTCTGTCTGTTTTATCGGCTACATCACTGGGAGCCATTTTTCCTGCCTGTGAATGTGGGATTATTCCGATTGCCCGCAGATTAATGGCAAAAGGGGTGCCTCTTCATGCAGCAGTTGCATTTATGCTTACTGGACCAGTCATCAATCCAGTCGTATTATTTTCTACGTATGTTGCATTCGGAAATAGTTGGAAGATGGCATTATACCGCGGTGGACTTTCGTTTATGGTTGCATTGTTAGTAGGATTTATCCTTTCGTTTCAATTCAAGGATTCACAATTAAAGCATATGCTGACACGCCAAGTTCCTATACGAAATGTTGCAAAGAGTAAAAAGATTCTTAGTACGTTAAAACATATGATTGATGAGTTTTTCACGGTAGGGAAGTATTTAATACTAGGTGCGCTGGTTGCTGCCGCTGTACAAACTTTTATGAAAACATCTACATTGACAGCAATTGGTCATGGGGAATATTCCTCATCCTTAGTCATGATGGGCTTAGCCTATATATTGTCACTATGTTCATCTGCTGATGCTTTTATTGCCGCTTCATTCAGAAGCACATTTTCAACAGGTGCATTGATTGCCTTTTTAGTGTTCGGAGCAAAATTTGATATTAAAAATACATTAATGATGCTCGGAGTTTTCAAAACGAAGTTCGTCTTTTTCTTATTTATGTATACAGCTATATTAGTATTCTTAGGTTCACTCTTAATACCTAATTTATAGAGAAGGGAGATTTGCTCGATGCTTCGATGCTGGATTTTGCTTGGCTTTTCATTCCTGTTTATGCATTTACATGCGACTGGTAATATTTCAAAATATATTAATTTGAAGTATTCATCCCTATCTTTTATTGCAATCTTTGTTTTTCTTTTCTTTATGCTCGTTCAGTTATATCTCACGATGAGAGATGGGAAAGACGACGAGGAGTTGAACGATATATGTGGTTGTGGAATCGACCATTCTCAGGAAGAGAAGTCATGGAAAGAAAAACTAAGCTATCCCATTTTCATCTTTCCGATTTTATCGGCATTATTACTTCCCATCGCCACTTTGGATTCCAATATTGTAGCGGCAAAAGGATTTAATTTTGAAGTGTATAATGATCATGATCCATATAGTACCCATCAATTTCTTGAACCCGATACGAGTATCTTTTACGGTCAGGAAGGTTTCGATGAACTGATGAAGGAAGCAATGGGGCAGTTCGGAAATAAAGATCGACTAATATTAAAGGACCCGGATTTCCTCTTAGGGATGGAAACTATTTATAAAAATCCTGGATACTTTATTGGGAAAACAATTGGTTTTAAAGGATTCACATACGTTGATAAAGAAACAAACGAAGTTTTCTTATTTCGGTTTGGAATGATTCACTGTGTCGCTGATTCTGGTGTCTTTGGAATGCTTCTTGAACTGCCACAAGGAGAAACATTTCATAATGATGAATGGTTGGAGGTAGAAGGTACGATGGATTCTATCTATTATCAGCCTTTCAAAAAAACCATTCCTATCTTAAAAGTGAATAAACTTAAAAAAATTGAGGAACCGAAAGACCCTTATGTTTACAGGGTTTATTAAGCAACGTAATTATTAAACTTTAATTAGTAATATATTAAATGTGATAATATGCTAGGATACAATCATAGAATAGTTATCAATAATCGAATAAATAGTCAAGCTTAAAGGAGTGATACTATGAAAAACGAGAGAAGGATTCCTGTTTTTGTATTAAGTGGTTTTCTAGGGAGTGGAAAGACAACTGTCTTGTTGAAGATGCTTGAACATTGCAAGAACAAGGGATGGCAGCCTGGTATCATTCTAAATGAACTTGGGGAAGCAAATGTCGAGAGCCATTTATTCGAAAACGAAAAAGTGTTTGAATTACTAAACGGCTGTATTTGTTGTACGATCCAAGATGATTTAAAAGAAACAATTGACGAGCTAATGTTAGAAATGGAAGAGCAGCCTTTGGACATTTTATTTATTGAAGGGACCGGAGTGGCTAATCCCCTTGAAATTCAAGAAGTTTTATTAAGCAGTCAATATTTAGATCAGTTTGAATTAATGTCAATTATTACTGTGTTGGATGCTAGTCATTATTTAGAGTATCAAAGCATCTTTTCAAGTTCCGCCGAAGTTCGCAATTTGATGAAGGAACAAACCGTATGTGGAAGCCTGTTATTATTAAATAAAACGGATCTAGTTCCTTCAGGGCAACTCGAGAAAATCAAACAAAAAATTACGAAAATAGCTGGACAAGGTAAAGTAATGATCGAAAGTGTGTATGGACAATTAGATCCAGAAATTCTTTTTGAAAAGCGAATCCAATCCGTATTTATTGGAAACAGCCATGGAAACGATCATTCACATCATCAACATCATCATCATTCAACCGTTCAAGCAATTAAGTTGGAGAATGTTCCAACACTAAAGCAAAAGATATTTGAAAAGTGGTTGAAGCAACTGCCTCCCAATGTTTTGCGGGGAAAGGGAATTATTGAAATAGAAGGATCAAAGCAATTGTACAGTTTTCAATATGCTTCAAATAAGGTGACATTTTCCCTAGTTCCTCAGTCTTTAAATCGTCAACCTGTCATTATTCTTATTGGAATGGGATTAGAAGAGAATCAAATTCATGACCATTGGAAGCAATTAGTATAGTAGTAACTAAGTAAAAAAATGACAAGGATTGGTGTTTGATTATGCGGGGACAAGGAAGTGCTTGGCTTAAAGAAGGGACAGGGTTATTGCTTATCGGAACACTACTCTTTTTATTTCTTTTTGCCGAGTTCACAAAAATACAAGGTGCAATTCCCAAAAGCTTATTAAATGTGAATACGATCTTTCTAAGCATTATTTTAGAGGCTTTGCCGTTCGTATTACTCGGTGTATTCGTTTCAGCATTGATTCAAACTTTTGTAGCAGAGGAAACAGTTCAGAAATATATACCTAAGAATCCTTTAATTGCTATTGTCCCTGCGGCAATTTTAAGCGCAATCTTTCCTGTTTGTGAATGTGCCATTATTCCAGTTGTAAGAAGACTCATAAAAAAAGGGATGCCATTGCATATTGGGGTTATTTTTATCGTAGGGGCGCCGATATTAAATCCGATTGTCTTTGCAGCGACGTATTATGCTTTTCAGACTACTCCTAGCATCGCTTATGCTCGAATGGGATTGGCGTTTGTTCTTGCGATTGTAATCGGAGGGCTTACTTATGCTTTTTTCCGGAATCGTGACCATTTAAAGTGGACAACAAATGAATTGTTGGATAGACCTGTTGAATCAATCGGCCAAGAGACAAATAAACTCAAATCGACCTTTTTCCATGCTAGCGACGAGTTTTTTGATATGGGCAAATATTTGATCATGGGAGCAATGATCGCAAGCTTATTTCAGACGTTCTTTGACAGAAATGTATTAATTAGCATGGGTACGAGTGACACAGCATCTCCTCTTATTATGATGGGTTTCGGGTTTGTTTTATCGCTTTGCTCGGAAGCCGATGCATTTGTAGCATCCTCGTTTGCACATACATTTTCCACAGGCTCGCTTCTTGCATTTCTAGTATATGGTCCGATGCTAGATTTAAAAAATACGATCATGATGTTTGCATACTTTCGGGCTAAATTTGTCATCGGTTTTATGGTTATTGTAACGGTATCTGTTTACGCGGTGATTTTAATCTATCAATATTGGTTTTTGTGAGGTGCTAGAGATGCAGAAAGAACGGGATTACAGTTTTCATGTTTACTTGCGTGGAATTATTTTGATCGGTTTTTTTCTATTACTGTTTAAGCTAATTGTAACCGGTAATATCCAAAGCTTTATAGCACCAAAAATGGTCCCGTTTTCTTATTTTTCTATCGCTGTTTTATTAATTTTGGGTGTGATTCAAATTTGGAGAAGCGGGTCAAAGAATAAAGAAGAACTTTACTGTAATTGCGGATTTGACCATAATCAAAATGGTTCGCCTTTACAATCGATTTTGATTTATTCCATTTTTTTATTGCCCGTACTGACAGGACTATTGTTTCCGATTACGACCCTTGATAGTTCGGTAGCTGCAAAGAGGGGGATAAAATACGGCTCTAGTCTATATACTCAACCACCAGAGATGAATACTGATAATTCCTTAGATACTTCACTAGCAGAAGAGTATTTAGATAATCCAGAAGAATATATGGCTGATATAGATAAAAGAATTGAATCGGAATCTCAAGATGGGGTAGAGGGAAGCGAAGCAGGAAATGGAAATGCGGACGGAACTAGTGGACTTGGAACGAATCAAGATGGCAGCGATGTAAGGATTATGACATCCGAAGATCAAGAAAAGTTAAAAAATGAGCTGTTACATAGCGATAAAGTTGTAGTGGACGATGATCAATATCTTGCAATTTTGAACATACTTCATGAAAATCCTAGTTTATTTATTGGCAAAGAAATTGAGATTGTCGGTTTTGTTTATAAGGAGCCAGACTTTGAAAAAGATCAATTTGTTGTTGCGCGGTTTGGAGTATCTTGTTGTATTGCCGATGCTTCTGTATATGGAATCATATCAACGATAGAGAAGCAAGATCATATAGAAGAGGATCAATGGGTACGGGCGAGCGGTACGTTAACGACCACGACAATGAACGATTGGGAGTTGCCATTTCTCCAAATTACAAACATAGAGAAGATTGACGAGCCAGAAAATCCATATGTGTATGAATATTACACACCTTTGAGTTAATAAAAAAGATGTGCCATTTTTAATGAGCACATCTTTTTTTATTATTCACTACTATTTTCAAGTTTTGAAACGCGGTCTGCTACAATTTGTACAGCAATGGCATCGTCTAAATACCCAAACGGAAAAACGTAATCAGGTATAATGTCTGTTGATAAAATAAAATAAAGGAGTGCGCTTCCCAGGATTGATCGTTTTTCCTCAGATGTATGTTCATCGAGGTAAATTTGATGCATTTTTTTCAACTCATTCATAAATGGACCTGCTCCTCTTACCTGTTCCATTTTCGCCTCAAACTCTTCACGAATCCTTTTTTCTCCTTCTTCAGTTAGTGCATACTGTTCGTACTTTACCAACTCTTGATGAACTTGCTCTATTTTAAATGTATCCCCTAAAAAGTTAGAGGTTACAAGAACTTGATGTATCGTATCAATTGATTCATACATATCAGACTCCATAGTATTATTTTCAACTTTTTCAATGTCATATCCTGCAGCTTGCAACAGTACTGCCATCGGAACGCCTAAATGATTCGCAAATTGTTGTAAATGAGAAGGTTTCGCCATCTGCTTATTATTTACAATTCTTGAAATCGTAGCAGTGTCAATTCCAGTCAGCATACTTAGCTTCCTCATTGAAAGCGATCGTTCCTTTAACAATGATTTTATTAAACTACCAAGATTTTCGTTGTTCATGATAAAACCTCCTTTCTGTTTTAATAATATATGTTGAATAATTGTCAACGGTTTTGAGGTGGATAAGCACATTTATTCAATTTGAACAATAACATGTAACAAAAAATAGAGGAGTGTTTTTAAAATGACAATTTGGTCTATGTGGCTTATCATTTTAGCTTTTGCAGTATCATCAAGCATTGATAATTTAGGAGTAGGTATTTCTTATGGAATTCGCAAAATACACATCAGAACTGGTCCGAACTTTATGATTGCTGTGATTTGCTTTCTGTTTAGTATGGCAGGCATTTCATTTGGGCTTTGGCTTTCAAAAATTCTTCCGGGTATGCTCCCAGTTATCTTTGGATCATTTTTATTATTTGTTATTGGAATTAGGATCATTTTATTGGCGACCCCTCGCAAAAAAGAAACTGTAAATGTGGTTAACAAAACAGATGAGCATTCCAATCGAATTAAAGAGATATTAAAAAATCCTGAACTAGCAGATCTCGATAAGTCGGGATATATTGGATGGGGGGAAGCAGTCCTTCTTGGGGTTGCGCTATCCGCAAATGCGCTTACGAATGGACTCGGTGCTGGTTTGCTTGGTTTATCACCACTTGCTATTTCTTTAACAGCTGCAATCGGAAGCTTTATCAGTGTTTGGGCAGGTGTGAATTTAGGTGCAAAGGTAGCCAAAGTTCGGATTGGATCATTCACTTTGGGACAATTTGGAACGGTTTTAAGTGGAGCCATCATATTGGTTATCGCTTTCACTGCATTCTTTTAACAAAATGGGCTGTGAGTCATGTGAAAGTTTATCTTACATTTTTCAATACTCACATGCCTTTTTCGTTTTTAATATTTTACGATATAAAGAAGAGTTTATGCTAAAAAGGTCATTCGTTTATTAGTTCGTAAGACTATAAACGAATGACCTTTCTCAATTTGAACGTGAATCATCGGAAAATAAAATAAAGTGTTAAGTCTAGAAAAAAAACAGTATGGACCGCTAAAAAAAAGATTGATTGTCTTGTATACTTATTCAATCTTAATCACCTCCAGAGGACTCAATATGGTTTTGTCAACCATACCTTTAAATGAGCTCATCCCTTAATCCTCATCATTTTTTTACTATTATATTGAGATTCATTCAAACCGTGTATGATTATCGTTTAATAAATTGAAAAACCAAGCATAAAATTGTCAATATAGAAATATTGTATTGAATAAACGGAAACATTAACTGCCATCAAAGCTACTATTTTATTGAAACTAAACTTTTGGGTTGTTAATTCAACAAAATTAAATTGACAAAATGTCAACGTTTGAAGTATATTTTTTATAACCGGTGATTTGGCTTGTAAATACAATTATGAATATAAAACATTACATACTTATATTTTGAGAATTAAATGTATAGAGGGAAGGTATGAATTGATGGAAAGACAGTTACGTAGAAAGAGTAAAAAAACGATAAAGATTATTTTAGTAACTATATTTCTTCTTATAGCAGGTGTAGTCACTTATGGATTTTCGGTTTACAAAAATTTAAATAATGCAGCCAATAAGGTTCATAGCCCGATTGACCGTAGCCCTGAAGTGGAGAGAACCTCAGAGCTTTCATTGAAAAAGAAAGATCCATTTTCAGTCCTTATCCTCGGTATTGATGCGGATGAAGGAGAAAAGGGGCGTTCAGACTCAATGATATTAATAACGGTTAACCCTGAAAAGATGTCAATGGATATGCTAAGTATTCCACGCGATACCCGTGTGGAGATTGTCGGCAAGGGGATCGATGATAAGATTAATCATGCGTATGCATTTGGTGATGTGGAAATGTCTATGAATACAGTAGAGAAGTTTCTTGATATTCCGGTAGATTACTATATGAAGATGGACATGACGGGATTTAAAGATATTGTCGATGCGATAGGCGGGGTAGATGTTAATAATGATTATGAATTTTCTGTTGGAAAAAATCATTTTCCGGTTGGTCAAATTAGCATGAATGGGGAAGAAGCATTAGACTTTGTCAGGATGCGCAAACAGGACCCACGTGGAGACTTTGGACGTCAAATGCGCCAACGTTTAGTTATCCAAGGTGCTTTGAATAAAGCAGCAAACTTGTCTACACTATGGAAATATACTGATATACTAGATGCATTGAGTAAAAATGTTGAGACGAACATTTCGTTTGATGAAATGAAAGAAATGCAAAAAAACTATGGAGATGCCCGTCAACATATTGAACAGTTTCAAATTGAAGGGACCGGCGCAATGATCGATGGCATTTGGTATTATATTGTTTCGGAAGAAGAAAGGACCAAGATACAGACTGGGTTAAAGGAACACATGGGTTTGATGTAGGTAGCTTTTTCAAGAAACAAAATGATTTGTTATTATACTAGATTTGGAAATGTTCGCATCTCATCTGACAACCGAAATCATTCTCACAAAATAAGTTTGAAAGGAAAATAACACATGTCTGAGATAAATAAAAATAATAAACTCGGTTTGTTGTTAAGAGAATTATTAAACAATCGTTCTTTGTCAATGAGGAAATTTAGTGAACTTACTGAAATCGATACAGCTACGATATCTAGAATCATTAACGGCAAGCGAAAAGCAAATCTTCAACACTTAGAAAAATTTTCGGAATGTCTAGAGGTTCCATTAGCTGAGTTATTTGAAGCAGCTGGTTACCCAATCGAACATAAAGAAGAAGAGGCTCATTCTGAAATTCAAAAGTCTGTTGAAATGATTCAAAGTTTTCTTGAATCCTCTAATGTATATGATAATGAGTTTTCGATAGCAAATGTTGAACAGAAAATCACGAATTACGGCCAATATTCACAAACTGATGAAGGACGAGATACCATCCATAATGGCTTTGAAGAAAAGCTGCAAAAAGTAGGTAGCATTGGTCCATTTATTAGCCAATTAAAAGATTTATTTGAGAAGTTTCGCCTTAGCAAAGGCACTCAGTATCAACTAGCTTTAATTGGAGGTACCCTCTTATATTTTATTATTCCAGTGGATGTCATTCCTGATTACATCTTTCCTATTGGCTATTTAGATGATGCGATTGCCGTAAACATCGTAATCAAATTACTTGCAAAAGAATGAAGAACATCTAGCTTTTTGAAAGTGGTTATATCGTACAGATCGGTGATACCTCTTATGGGAAGAATAGAAAAAAAGAAAGCTAGACGTAAATGGATTAAATATCAATGGAGACATTAAGAATACCTCTACAAGATACGTTAACAAATGAACTTGTCGATGTTGGGGCGGTTTTAAGTATCGATTTTGATAAAAACACACAAGCATTAAAAGTTTTTATCTACCTATCATGTTAGTACAGAAGAAGTTGCGGCACTTAAATAAAATAGTGAAACTGCCACTTGATTAAGTGTGATATTTGGCATTATAGTATATAAGGATAAAAAAATAATGATTCCTCGTTAGGTGAGGCTCCTGTATAAACATAAGCCACTGCCCAAAAACATCGAGAGATGCCAATGGGTAGAACAGGTCTTGTCGACTTAAGGCATGACATAATGTGGCTGAGCGAATGCTCTACGTTGTACAGTGCTAAAACTCAACAGGGGGGATTTTTTCACGTGAGTCCTCCCTAATGATTTTTAGGGAGGATTTTTATTTTGCAGTAAGGAGAAAATGAATAAATAGTAAATTTGTGTCTAGCTCCAGCGCCTATCGACTAGCAAACTTCTTGTCCTTTTCCCTACGATAAGTCAACATCGACTCGTCCAATCGGACTCGTCGTGTTTCCTTTATCTCAGTCAAAGTACCTGAAGTTTGTACGTCGATGAGCAAGGCGCTTCTGCTTTTCTCAAAGGAGGTGATAATGATGGAAGGAGACCCGGATAATTGTACATTCATAATTGTATATCGCAAAATGAGGGCAGTTGGTTCTTCACCAATCATTATCACTAAATGGAGAATGGCAGCTGCCCTCATGGTCAATTAATGCAACTGGGGGTAATAAACATGACACAAGAATTAAAAATCGCATTAATGAAAAATAAAGAGTTTGATGAATATATTGAGAAGTATCAACCATATGATTTGGCGGAAATGGTCATTGACCTTGAGTACGATGATCAAATCAGCTTCTTTACAATAGCTCCATCTACTTTAGGTGCTGAAATTATTGAATATCTAGAGCCAGAATTACAGTATCGAATTATGGATCATTTGTCTGAAGACAATGCGGTTGAATTACTTGATCATATGTCAAGTGATAGAGTGGTGGATTTGCTCCTTGCTATCCATCCACATCAGACGAAAAGATTGATGAAATATATTCCGGCTGATTACCGTGAAAAAATTAAAACACTGATGACTTACGAAGCGGATACTGCTGGAAGTCTTGCAACAGTAGATTATATCGGAGCTAGAAAAACTTGGTCGATTGACTATGCATTACGACATATTCGAAAGGTTGGCCACGATGCGGAACTTGTTTCCTATATATATGTTATTGATACACATGGAAAATTGGCAGGAGTAGTATCCCTTAAAGAAATTATTTTAGAAAAACCGGAGACGAAATTAGAGGGAATTTTAACTGAAGAAGTCATCTCTGTAACAGTTGACATGCACCAAGAGGAAGTTGCTGAAATTTTAGCGAAATATGACTTTGTTGCAATCCCTGTTGTAACACATGATTCTCGTATGATCGGAATTATCACCGTTGATGATTTGATTGATGTTATCCACGAAGAAGCAACCGAAGATATTCAGAAATTAGGGGGAAGTCAACCGCTAGAAGAGCCTTATTTTAAAAACTCTGTTTGGAGCGTTTTTAAAAAGCGGATTGGCTGGTTGCTCATTTTATTTGTAGCCGAGGCCTATACCGGAAATGTTTTAAGACACTATGAAGACACACTTAATGAAGTGATTGCACTATCTTTTTTCATTCCATTATTAATTGGAACTGGTGGAAACTCTGGAACACAGACCGTAACTACATTAGTTCGTGCAATGGCTGTAGGGGAAGTGGAATTCAAAGATGTTTTCAAAGTGTTGCGGAAAGAACTATCAACTGGTATTCTTCTTGGTGCAGTAATGGGGCTTGTGGCATTTATTCGTGCTCAAATATTAGGAGTAGGCTTTGACATTGGGAGCGTTGTGGCAATTACTGCAATATGTATAGTCATTTGGGCTTCTATTGTTGCAGCTGTAATGCCATTGATTTTGCATAAATTGAAAATTGACCCTGCTGTCGTTTCCGGACCATTTATCTCTACATTAGTAGATGGCACTGGATTGATCATTTATTTCACGATGGCAAAGTTATTATTAAATTTAGCTTAAAAATAGGACATCATTTGCAAAATTTCCTACTCCCATGTATATTTTATAAGGTTGAATAATACTGGTAGGAATACTAGGAATTATATTAGGGGGATGGAAATGCTAAAAAGTAGAAGTTTCTTATTTTCACTTGTTGTATTAATTGCTATATTTTTCGTATCGGCCTGTTCAAGTGGGGATAAAAATTCTTCAGGAACAAAAAATTCAGTTAAAGATAAAAATTCTTGGGAGGCGATTAAAGAAAGAGGCAAAATCATTGCTGGTACTTCTGGAACTCTTTATCCCACTTCGTATCACGAACAAGATTCTGATGATTTAACTGGTTTTGAAGCTGAAATTTTAAAAGAGCTTGCTAAAAGATTGGACGTTGAAATCGAGTTTAAGGAAATGGGCTTTGATGGTCTTTTAACATCATTGAAGAGTGGCGTGATTGATATTGCTGCTAATGATATAGAAATAACGGATGAAAGAAAAGAGAAAGTCTCTTTTTCAGATCCATATAAATATTCGTATGGTACAGCCATTGTTCGTAAAGATGATCTTTCCGGAATTAAAAAGTTGGAAGACTTAAAAGGAAAGAAAGCAGCAGGAGCAGCAACATCTATATATATGGACATTGCTCGAAAGCATGGTGCAGAAGAAGTAATCTATGAGAATGCGACAAATGAGGTTTATTTACGTGATGTTTCCGTTGGAAGAACGGATGTAATTTTAAATGATTATTATTTACAAACATTGGCTCTTGCGGCATTTCCAGAGTTGAATATTACGATTCATCCTGATATTCAGTATCATCCTAGCGAAATGGCCATTGTAATGAAAAAAGATAATGATGGACTTTTAAAGAAAATCAATGAAGTTTTAAAAGAAATGCATGAAGATGGAACGATTACCGAACTATCTAAGAAATTTTTTAATGGAGCAGATGTTTCTGTTAAACAAGATCTTGATTTTCAGTAAGTGGGGGTTGGAAAATTGAGTAATATTCAATGGCAATATATTTTCGACCTTCCACTTGCCATTAAATCCTTTCCGTATGTAATACAGGGAATATGGTACACAATCCTCATTTCATTTGTAGGAATGATAGTAGGATTATTGATTGGATTCTTTTTAGCGCTAGGACGCATGTCAAAGTTAGTTATTCTAAATTGGCCATCTCGAATTTATATTTCTTTCATGAGAGGAACACCGATGCTTGTCTTTTTGTTTTTATTGTATTTCGGACTTCCCATGGTAGGAATTGAGTTCAGTGCGATTACATGTGCTTTGATAGGATTTAGCCTACATTCTGCAGCCTATATGGCTGAAATTAATCGTTCAGCCCTGACCGCTGTCAATAAGGGACAATGGGAAGCTTCTAAAGCTCTCGGCTTGTCCTATTGGCAAACTATGAAATTGATTATTTTGCCACAAGCGACCAGGATAGCTTTGCCGCCATTATCGAACGTATTATTGGATTTAATAAAAGCATCGTCCTTAGCAGCAATGATTACGGTCCCAGATCTTTTCAATCGTGCAAAAATTGTCGGGGGCAGGGAATTCGATTACATGACGATGTATATTCTTGTAGCGTTGATTTATTGGGGGATTTGTTCGATTGTTGAACTAGGGCAGTCCTACCTTGAAAAAAGATATCAATATAGTGAATAAAGAGGAGCAGACGCTTCTCTTTTTTTTTGCGCAAATATATGTTTGTCAGTTTAGATTGAGCGAGAATAAGGACAGAGTCGATGCTTATTTCAGATTTCGGTCCTGATTGAGTAAGAATAAAGACAAAAACGATACTTATTTCAGAGTTGAGTCTCGATTGAGCGAGAATAAGGACAGAACGGATGCTTAATTCGAATTTCAGTCTCGATAGAGCGAGAATAAGGACAGAACGGATGCTTATTTCGTATTTCAGTCACAGTCGAGCAATAATAAGGCCGGAACCTAAATTCATATCGTTTTTAGCCTCAATCAATCACTGAATTCACAAAATTTCCCACTGTTTAAAAATATAATCTATGTCAAAGTTCTCTTACATCGAAATTATTAGCTTCAAAGGTAACGATGCACTGCTTATCCTGCCCTCAAAGTTAATATCTTCATTTTAAAGGTCACAATGAAGTGTTCAAATCGCTTTCTTTCTAAATCCAATGCAGCACCATATCGTAACTCCTTTGTCATTTTTACCATGCAAACCTTTTCCTACAAGAAGGTATAATAAAAGCAAAGTTAAAAAGGAGGCGGAATCATGGATAAATTTGGAGGGATATCTGAAGAACGAATTCTCAAAGCTTATGAGGAAGGGGAATTTGACAATCTTCCTGGTATGGGAAAGCCACTGCCAAAAGATTCATTGGAAGGTATTCCGGATAATTTGAAAATGGCGTACAGGATTATGAAGAACGCTGGGTATTCGCCTGATGAGATGGATGTGAAAAAAGAAATAATGACGATAGAAGATTTAATTCGTAAGACGGAAGATGAGATGGAAGTCAAAGGGTTGAAAAGAAAATTAAACGAAAAAATCCTCCACTATAACAGTTTACTTTCGAAAAAAAGAATCAAAACAAACTCTTCTGTATTTAAACAGTATGAGAGCAAAATTGAAAAAAAGTTTTTCTAAGTGAAAAGTGATTCAAATTTGTTTCTATCTGTCGATATATAGAATAAGACATTTATAAAGTTTAGGGTGAAACATTATGGATAGAACATCGCTTATTGGATTAATTCTTGGAGTGGTAGCAGTTGGTGTGGGGATGGTGTTAAAAGGTGTTAGTCCTGGAGCACTTATTAATCCTGCAGCTATACTAATCATTATAGTGGGGACGACGGCTAGTGTAGTTACTGCTTTTCCAACTTCAGAAATAAAAAAGGTTCCCAAACTATTCGGAATAGTATTTAAGGATAAAAATTCTTATAATGCGAAGGATCTTATCGGCGAATTCTCCGATCTAGCCCAGATGGCTAGAAAAGAAGGCTTGCTTGCATTAGAAGCATCGATTGATGAAATTGCAGATCCATTTATGAAAAACGGCTTGAGTCTTGCAGTAGATGGACATAGTGCGGATTATATTCGAGATGTATTAAACGAAGAAATTGATGCTATGGAAGAGCGCCACTCTGTCGGGGCTTCTATTTTCTCGCAAGCTGGTACATATGCACCAACGCTTGGGGTACTTGGTGCCGTTATTGGATTAATTTCTGCTCTTGGAAATATGGATAATACAGATGAGCTTGGTAAGGCTATATCAGCAGCATTCGTGGCTACTATGCTCGGTATTTTCACCGGTTATGTTTGGTGGCATCCATTTGCCAATAAATTAAAGCGTAAATCGAAAGAAGAAGTACGGATTAAAGAAATGATGGTCGAAGGTATTTTATCCATATTGGAAGGAGAAGCACCTCGCGTCATTGAGCAAAAATTGGCCTCTTACCTCCCTGCCTCAGAACGAAAGGAAATATTTGAGGAAAGTGGTGAAAGCCGAAATGTCCAGGCGTAGAAGAGGAAAGCAAGAGGGGCCACATACAGATGAATCGTGGCTTCTTCCTTATGCAGATTTACTGACACTGTTATTGGCGTTATTCATCGTCCTATTTGCAGCAAGTTCTGTAGATGCACAGAAGTTTCAAAAGCTCTCACAAGTTTTTAACGGTATTTTCCTCGGAGGAACGGGTCCAATGGACTTTCAGCAGCCGATAGAAAATGATGACAATAGCAAGGACCACCCAAAACCAACAGATAAAGATAAGGATAAGGAAAAAGAAGAAGATAAAGATCATGATAAGCCAGTTCAAGAGGATGAGATCTTTCTAGATTTAGAAGAGCAGAAAGAACTTGAAGCCATTCAATCAAAAATAAATGCATATATTCAAAAAAATGATCTGAATAATAAATTTGATACATCTTTAACGACAGAAGGACTTCTCCTCACGATTCGTGATAATGTTCTGTTTCAATCTGGTAAAGCGGAAGTGCGGGAAGCTGATAAAAAAACAGCAAATGAATTAGCTACTTTACTAGAAATGGATCCTCCTAGAAATATCATCATTAGTGGTCATACAGATAATGTACCGATTGGAAATGCTCGCTTTCAATCGAATTGGGAGTTAAGTGTCATGAGGGCAGTTAATTTCATGAAAGTTCTACTTGAGGATGAAAACCTTGATCCAAAGTGGTTTAGCGCAAAAGGATATGGTGAATTTCAACCTATAGGTGATAACAATTCAGAAGTGGGTAGGGCAAAAAACCGTCGTGTTGAAGTATTAATTTTGCCGCGAAATAAAAATGACGTCGAATAAAGAAAATCGGGGAAGTTCATTCCCCGATTTTTTTAACTGCTTATTATTAATTCTGCAAATTTTCTACCATAATCTCTACATTTCAAAAGTTCTCCTTCATCTGGATAAACGTCAACTATTAGATTAGGTAGTAGTATATCAGCACCTATATCCTTTATTCTTTCCGAAAATAATTTTATTGCCGCTCCAAAAGTAGATCTATAATAAGAATCTCCAGAGCCAAAAATAGCAGCTTTTTTCTCCAACAAATTTATATGATCCAATTCCTCAAAGAAATCCATAAATTCATCAGGGATATCGCCTTCCCACGTGTATGTTCCAATTAAAAAACCATCATAATCAAGTAAATCAGTCGGGATGGAGTCAAATGCTTCCTTGACTGTAACTTCCACATTCATTTGTTCTAGACCTTTTATTATTTCTTCCGCAAGTAATGCGGTGTTACCTGTCATACTCGTATATATTACAATAATTTTTGTCATCATATTCACTCTTTCAAATTGTTCCTATATCATTTTATCAAAAATACATGAAAGAAATTATCACAATGGTGTGAAGATAAAGGGAGCTTTACAAAAATTGACACAAAAACTTTAAAATTATGTTAATATTATTAAAAAATAACCAATTTAAAAAAGGAAGTAAAATGAGAGAGACTCTTTTGTTTTTAGGGGCTTACATAGTAGGAAACATTTTAACAGGTTTTGTTTTAGCTAAGTTTTTTTTTCACAAAAACATCCATTTGGAAGGGAGTGGGAATGTAGGTGCTCGGAACGCGGGTAGAATATTTGGCAAAAAAGCTTTTGTCATCACGTTTTTAGGTGATGCAGGTAAAGGGGCTATCGTAGTTTTAATTTCGAAATGGCTCGAATTCAGTGTTGAAGCTCAAATTCTTGCATTATTCTTTGTAGTACTTGGACACATTTTTCCCATACTACTTCATTTTAAAGGTGGGAAAGGCATGTCAACTTTTATAGGAGGACTATTAGCTTTTGATCCATTATTATTTTCTGCATTCGCAGGCGTCTTTATTTTATCTTATTTCTTTTTAAAAAGTTTAACTTTAGCCGGTATGTCTGCTGTCCTTTTTTTGCCAGCCATAATATATTTTTTTACATTCGACTTATACTTAATTCTTTCCGCAATTTTACTTTCTGCCATTGTTATTTTTGCACATCGGCAAAATATTAGAGATAAATTTTTCAGTGAAAGGAACATCAGCTGATGAGCTTAATTTATAAAATAGCTACTAAACAATCAGAATTCGAACAAATTTTAAAACTAAATTACCGAACTTTTGTGGAAGAAATTCCTCAGCATAATGAAAATGAATCTCGTACTTTAATAGATAAGTTTCATAATGAAAATAAATATATTGTCTGCATGAAAGACGAACAACTAATTGGAATGATCTGTGTACGAAGTAACCGTCCGTTTTCATTGGACGGAAAAATAGGCAAGGTCGAGGAGCATTTGCCTGTTATAGTTGAAAACCCTTGTGAAATTAGACTTTTAGCTGTGGATCCTCAATATCGAAATGGAAGGGCTTTTTTAGGCTTGGCACAGGCATTGATACGTTACTGCTTAAAATTGGGGTACGATGCAGCACTTATATCTGGTACTACACGCGAGCAAAAACTATATGGACAAATGGGATTCCAGCCATTTGCGTATTTAACTGGTGATGAAGATGCGGCGTTCCAGCCTATGTATCTTACAAAGACAACTTTTGATGAAGGGATTGCTGGGAGAATATTAAAGGAGCAGGTGAATTTTTTACCTGGACCTGCAACCATTTCCGAATCTGTAAAGGCAGCACTGTCGGCATCGCCATTTTCACATAGATCAAAAGGTTTTGAAACGCTTCTGCAAGCTGTCCAAAATAAGCTAACTACACTTGCTAATGCAAAGTATGTCCAGATATTACATGGAACTGGCACTTTGGCAAATGATGTTGTAGCTGGACAATTATCGTTGATGTCAGGAAAAGGGTTAATTTTAGTTAATGGCGAGTTTGGAGAGCGGCTTGTAAATCATGCAGAACGATTTGGCCTTGATTTTGATATTGTTGAAACAGAATGGGGAACCCCTTTTCGTAAAGAGCATATTGAAGAAGCTGTAAAAAGTGGTGTGCATCATTGGTTATGGGCAGTTCACTGTGAAACGTCCACTGGCGTTTTAAATGATATTGAGTTGCTTAAAAGCATTTGTGAATCAAACAATTTACAACTTTCACTAGATTGCATTAGTTCAATCGGAGCAGTCCCGTTGAATTTAGATGGTGTATTATTTGCTTCTGGAGTCAGTGGAAAAGCCTTGGCAAGTTATTCAGGTCTTTCATTTGTCTTCCATAATGTACAGGTGAGTCCGAATAAAAATCTTCCAAGATATTTGGATCTAGGTGCTTATGCAGCAGCTGATGGCATTCCTTATTCTCAATCTTCTAATTTAGTAACTGCGCTTGCTGAGGCGTTAAAAAGATATAAAAGCCCTGAAGTAGAGTTTGATATTATAGAAAAGCGCTATGATTTGATAAGAAACGGCGTGGAGGAAGCTGGGTTAACGATATTATCTGAAAAAAGTGATTCTGCAAACCCAATCATGACGATTTTGCTGCCAAAAGAGATTTCTGCAAAAGAGCTAGGAGATAATTTATATTTGAATGGGTACAATCTTCATTATGAAAGTTCTTATTTAAATGAAAGAAATTGGATGCAGATTTCTTGTATTAATGATGTAGGAGAAAAAGACATTAGAAAAATGCTTTCCATTCTAAAAGGTCTTTGTATGGTAGATAGAGAGCCTTCTATCATTAGATAAAAAAGTGAACTGCGCCTCTTTATTGAGGCGCAGTTCCTTATTTTACTTTCCTTAATCGACCGAGTTCTTCAGCCAACGCTTGCATTTCACTCGGGCTAAAATTATCTTTTCTCATAACCATTTCATAGATTTCATGCAGTTCCTCATACATTTCAGAATCCATGCTATCTGATTTAATTGCTCCTATATTAACCATCTTCATCTTTGTTACAATTTCATTAACCATAAATTCAATATTTTCAGGGGTGTTTTTCGATAAATCCATATAACTTTCATCCTCTCTGTCGTCCATAATACCTATCCTTCCATGTAGGATAAGTATTGTCAAGAACAAAAGCAGAAGCGCCTGTACAGCGACGTACAAACTTTTTAGGGTTCTGACGAGATAAAGGAAACACAGTGAGCCTAAAGGCGAGCCGATGTTGACTTATCGTAGGAAGAAACTGAAAGTTTGCTAGTCGCTAGGCGCTGGAACTAGACGTGAACTACCTGCTTAAAAGTTATCCAACAAGGTTCCAATCTGTAATTTCCAGGTATGAAAAAATACCTTTCCCAAGCAAGGAAAGGTATTTTAGGTTTTAAGCGCTTTTTTTCATTTCCGCTTTTTCCTCTTTAATCGTTTTTAACACTTTTCTAGTTTCATGTATGACGACACCAGAGAGACCTAACAGTCCAATTAAGTTTGGAATGGCCATTAAACCATTCATAATGTCTGAGAATGTCCAAACGATTTCTAATTCGATAATCGCTCCGATGAAAACAACTAGTACAAATATAACTCGATAATAGATCACTATTTTTGCATTGAATAAATAGGAGAAACATTTTTCTCCATAATAGGACCAACCGATAATCGTAGAAGACGCAAAAAACAATAAACCAAGTGCAACAATGATGGATCCTGTATTTCCGAGGAAATGAGCAAATGATGCAGTAGTTAAATCTCCTGCCTCAATTGATGTGTCACCGTATAACCCTGCCATAACAATCGTAATTCCTGTAATCGAACATATAATGAGGGTGTCGATAAATACTTGAGTCATGGAAACGAGAGCTTGACGACCAGGCATATCCGTTTTAGCGGCCGCGGCAGCAATTGGCGCAGATCCAAGACCTGCTTCGTTGGAGAAGACTCCACGAGCAACCCCATATCGAATAACGGCTCCGATTGCTCCACCGGCAACAGCTTTTCCAGTAAATGCATCAGAAAAAATGACTCCGACTGCTTCTGGGATTAAATTAATATTCATCACTAAAATAATTAGTCCACCGATTACATAAAATACTGCCATAAAAGGAACAAAGAAGGAAGTTACCCTTCCAATACTTTTGATTCCCCCAATAATTGCAAGCCCAGCAAAGACCATTAACACAAGTCCAGTAACAGCTGACGGGACATGGAAAGTCGTATTAACAACCTTGGAAACGGCGTTGGATTGAACAAGATTTCCAATTCCAAATGCAGCAATCGCTCCAAAAATGGCAAATAATACTCCTAACCATTTTTGTTTCAAGCCTCGTTCCAAATAATACATCGGTCCTCCCGACATTTCACCATTCTCATCGACAACTCGATATTTTACGGCTAAAACAGCTTCGGCGTACTTTGTAGCCATACCAAAAAATGCAGATAGCCACATCCAAAGGACAGCACCTGGTCCACCTAAAACAACTGCTGTAGCAACCCCAACAATATTACCTGTTCCCACTGTTGCTGCAAGCGCTGTCATTAATGCTTGAAAATGAGAAATATCGCCTTCTGATTTTTTATCTTGTTTAAAACTAAATGCAAGCTTTAACGAATAGGGGAGAAGTCTTAATTGTAAAAATCCGATTCTAATAGTTAAGTAGATTCCAGTACCGACAATAAGGATGAGCAATGGTATTCCCCATACTTGACCACTAATTGCTTCCAACACTTTTAAAATCTTATCCGACATTTCAGGCTTTCCCTCCTTTTTTAATCTTGCTTCAACTTAAATTATTCAGAAAAATGTATGGGTATGTCAAGCTTTATTTTAATTTATGTTTTATTGCTCTTTAGAAAGGTAAAACATATACAAAGCTTGACTTAGAGATTGAGGTGGTAATGTGGGAAAGGCAAGATTAAAAATTAGAAAAGAAAAAAATAAACTAATGAAATTTATGAAACCATTGATTCGTAAAATATTGGATAATGATGTTACTGGAATGGCTGCACAATTAGCTTATTTCTTTTTGCTCTCCTTATTCCCATTACTCTTTTTTGTTGTTACGCTGCTTCCATTTACCCCTTTAACCCAGCAGGACATATTTAATTTAATTAAGGATGTTGCTCCAGCTGAAACTATCTTGATGATCGAAAAGACACTTAATGAAATTATGCAAAATAGAAGTGGCGGTTTATTGACAGTTGGAATTATTGGTACACTTTGGTCTGCATCAAATGGAATGAATGCATTGATGAAATCTTTGAATCGCGCCTATGATGTTAAGGAAAAACGTTCATTTTTTGTTGCAAGATCACTTGCAATAGCTTTTACTTTTGCAATGATTTTCGTATTTATATTTGCGTTATTGATACCTGTTTTTGGAAAACAAATAGGAATATTCCTTTTTTCAACCTTAGGTTATTCAGACATTTTTTTGAAAGTTTGGGGAGTAGTACGCTGGGCTCTTAGCCCTGTCATCTTATTCATTGTTTTTCTTGCTATTTATTATTTAGCTCCAAGCATTAAAATAAGATGCATTACGGCAGTTCCCGGAGCCATTTTTTCAAGTATAGGGTGGATAATTGTGTCAATTGGCTTTTCCTTTTATATTTCTCACTTTGGCAACTATTCAGCCACATACGGAAGTATAGGAGGAATCATTGTATTAATGCTTTGGTTTTATATCACTGCCTTAATCATTATGGTTGGTGGAGAAATAAACTCCCTTATTTCAAGAGAAAAAGATAAATGTTAAATGAATGGAATTACGGTTATATTGTATAAACTAAGGAGGCATTTGGAAAAAGATTGGGCGGATATGTAGTATTCGCCGCTATCCAGATGTGATTGATGGTGGAAAGTTAATAAATTTCACTCGCGATTTAAATGTGTTATGCAAGCAGCTTGCACGTTTTTTAAGAACTAGAGAGGAATTGAAGGCTTTGGTAAATAGAATATTTCTAATTGTCGTTTTCATTGGTTTTCCTTTAATTGTTATCGGCTCGTTATTGCAGTTTCCAAGTATATTGATATTTGGTCTGTCATGCCTTACTATTATCGGTCTTTCAAGTTTTATGGGGAGAGCTACTGAAAGTTTGACGATTGTAGTAGGACCACGGATTGGCGGATTATTGAATGCCACGTTTGGAAATGCTGTAGAGTTAATTATTTCGATTTTTTCATTAAAGGCCGGGCTTATCGGTGTTGTGCTTGCTTCTTTAACAGGCTCTGTAATCGGAAATCTTCTACTTGTAATGGGGTTATCCTTTTTTATTGGAGGTTTAAAGTTTAAACGTCAAAATTTCAATGTGTTTGATGCAAGACATAATTCTGGGCTGCTTATGTTTGCGGTCATTGTAGCTTTTATTATTCCAGAGTTATTTTCGAAAAATATGAACGATTCCAAAACCATTACATTGAGTATTGGTGTATCGATTATTATGATTATCCTCTATATAGCTGCTTTGTACTTTAAATTAGTTACTCATCGAGGCGTCTACAACACAAAAGAATCGAAACAAAATATTAAGCATGAAGAACCTGAATGGGGAAAAGGCAAAGCCATTCTCATTTTGGGTATTGCTACATTGGCTGTAGCTTTTACTTCCGAAAAACTTGTTCATACGTTTCATGAGGTAGGAGAAAAATTTGGATGGAGCGAGCTATTCATTGGTGTTATCATTGTAGCAATTGTCGGAAATGCTGCAGAACATGCCTCAGCAGTTTTAATGGCTTTTAAAGATAAAATGGATGTTGCAGTAGAAATTGCAGTAGGATCGACTCTTCAAATTTCCATGTTTGTTGCTCCAATTCTCGTAATTGTATCTTTGTTTTTTCCTATTTCCATGCCACTCATCTTTACGTTGCCTGAAGTAATAGCAATGGCTACTTCCGTCTTACTGACGATTGTAATTGTTAATGATGGAGAATCAAACTGGTTTGAAGGTGCAACCTTGCTTGCAGCATACTTTATCATGGGAATCGGTTTTTATTTGTTGTGAAGTGGATAAACAGACAACTTTCGGAAAAACATAAAGGTAAATGATGAAAGGAGTTTGCCTTTATGAAACAATATCGCTTTGGATTGCAGTTAATGATTATATTTCTCTTAATTTTATCGGGACCTACCGAATTTTCATTTGCAAAAGGGCAACAAAAAGGAGCCATTCAACTGCCATCATCTGTGGTAAATATAGCAAAAGAAAATACAGTACCTAACGAAATGGAAGATTTAATCTATTTAAAACCAAGCAATTTTACAAAAGAATTGTTCAAGTCTTCAAACGAAGCAATTGATAATCCGAATTTAATTCGTATATTGAATGAGTCCTCCATTAATAAGTCCCCGCTTTCAATCGGAATGCGTGCAACGATTTATATGGGGGAATGGCCATTAAATTACAAATCAGCTGAAACAATTCCAAATTGGCAATATCAAAAAATAAACACGAATGTTTACGATAACACAGCTGGGAAAATAAACCACCAAATTAATTACGTTCAACAAGTACAAAAAAGGGTTAAAGGCGGCTTAACAGGTCGAGTTCCACATTCAGAAGATGTACAGAAAATGATGCTAATTAAAGCGATGGAAAAAACAAATCTACCCGTTGCGACAGAAACAGTTATTGGCGCAGGCACAAAGCACTCACAAATTTACAATGTTCATCCAAAGCGAGTCGGCTACTTACACGCATATGTACCAGCTCTAATAGAAAAAGGAGAAGTAACATATGGAGAAGTATACTTAGTCATTCGAGGAACACAGCGAAAAATAGCCGTCAAAAACGTAACCTCTCAAAAAATAGGCGCTTGGCTCCCAATCCAAGACCACCTCTCCTTCTCCTTCACCGCAAATTAAAGTGGCGACAGGGTGAAAGGGGACGGGGCCAAAAGGGACAGGTTCAATTGAACCTGTCCCTTTTATTGTCAGGAATGTTTTTTTGAGGATGGAAAAATCTAAAGAAAAAGAGTGAAAGGTGGAATGGAAATGAAAAAGTGGCTGTTAATATTACCAACTTTGTTTCTTATATTTTTTCATGCTGGGAATACTCATGCTATTACTAATAAACCGATTCATTGGGGATTTAAAAAAGGGGCTAATGAGAGGCAGGCAGATGCCGGAGAGCAATATGATAAGCTTCTTGAAAAATATGGAGCTTTTTATAAGGGGAGCCCCGACGAAAAAATATTATATTTAACGTTTGATAATGGATACGAAAATGGTTATACCGCAAAAATTTTAGATGTTTTGAAAAAGGAAAAAGTACCGGCTACCTTTTTTGTTACCGGGCATTACTTAGAGAGTGCTCCTGAATTATCGAAACGAATGGCAGATGAAGGGCATATTATTGGGAACCATTCATGGAGTCATCCGGATATGACCCAAATTAGTGATGAAAAAATAAAATTAGAGCTTGCAAAAGTGAAGGAAGAAACCAAAAAAGTTACGGGGCAGACGAATATGCAGTATTTACGTCCGCCACGAGGAATTTTGAGCGAACGCACCCTTAAAGTGGCACAAGATGCAGGTTATGTTCATGTCTTATGGTCTTTGGCGTTTAAAGACTGGCAAATTAACCAACAAAAAGGCTGGAAGTACGCCTATGACAATATTATGGCACAGGTTCACCCAGGAGCGGTCGTGTTATTGCACACTGTTTCCAAAGATAATGCAGATGCGTTGGAAAAAGTAATCAAAGACTTAAAAAAGCGTGGGTATATTTTTAAAAGTCTTGATGATTATATGCTGAAGGAAAAAGTGAAAAACCCAATTATAGCTCATTAACGTCTTTTTCGACTCCTACAATAAGAGTTTCAATTTATGCAAGTGAAAAAACTCCCCCCACGATGGTATAATGAATAAACATTTAACCATTTGGGGGAGATTTTAATGTGGCAAGAAAAAATAGAGTTTTCCGGCCCATATGATTTTGATTTGGCGTTAAGTAGATTGTCAATGGATCCGCTAAATATTGTGAACCAAAAAAATCGTTACGTTAAAGTCCCTATTTATCATACAGTGCCTGAAGTGGCGACAGTGCAGGCAATTGGATCAACAGACGAACCAACATTCCTAGTCAGCGGTCAATATGATGAAACAAAATTAAATATCATAGAAAAAATTTCGGAAATATTTCAATGGAACACGTCTTTGGCTAAAATTCAGAATCACTTTTTAACAACATCTTTGAATAAAATCTTCGAAAATCATCGAGGAACACCAATAGTATTAGATTTTTCACCATTTACAACGTTAGTAAAATCGATTATTCATCAACAAGTGAATATGAAATTTGCCATTTCCTTGACCGAAAGTTTTGTTAAAACATTTGGCTTCCACATTGACGATGTTTATTTTTATCCATCACCAGAGACAATCGCAAATATGGAACCAGAAATGTTAAGACCATTAAAATTTAGTCAGCGAAAAGCGGAATATGTAATAGAACTCGCTAAACAAATTGTAAATGGCAAAATAAATTTAGAGCAATTGTCAAAACTGTCTGATGAAGAAATTATGAAAGAATTAATAAAAATTCGTGGAGTCGGCCCGTGGACCGTTCAATGTTTCCTTTTATTCGGACTAGGAAGACCTAATCTATTTCCTTTTGCAGATATAGGTTTACAAAATGCGATTAAAGAACTATACGAACTTGATCGGAAGCCTACAAAAGAAGAGATGTTGGAATATAGCAGCGAATGGCATCCATATTTAAGCTATGCCTCCCTCTATTTATGGAGAAGTATTGAACCGCCCATCAAAGAATTAATAGTAGAATGAGTGATTATATGACAAAAGAGAATGAAACGATAATCAAAGTAAATCAACAATTCCCCCTTACGATAAAACGACTTGGAATCAATGGTGAAGGCGTTGGCTATTTTAAAAAGAAGGTTGTTTTCGTCCCTGGAGCACTACCTGGTGAAGAAGTTGTTGTGGAAGTTGTAAAAGTTCATCCTAAATTTTCAGAAGCCATCGTAAAAAAGGTCCGAAAACGATCTCCATTTCGAGTAAAAGCACCTTGCCCTGTATACGAGCAATGTGGCGGCTGCCAGCTTCAGCATTTACGCTATGATCAACAGTTAAATGAAAAACGAGATATCTTACTACAAGCGTTTGAAAGACATACGAAATTCAATGTCGAAGATCTAGATATACGTGAAACCATTGGTATGGAAGATCCATGGAAATATCGTAATAAAAGCCAATTTCAATTGCGAGAAATGAACGGAAGAATTGTGGCTGGGCTTTATAGTTTGAATTCCCACCGGCTAATTAGTGTCCCTGAGTGCATCGTACAGCATCCTGCAACCAATAAGGTAAATAATGCAATAAAGCAAATTTTTGAAGACTTCAAGGTCCCCGTTTTTAATGAAAAAACGAAAAAAGGTATTGTGAAAACGATCGTTACTCGCGTAGGAGTACAAACTGGACAAGTTCAAGTTGTCATCGTGACAGCAGGGGAAAAACTTCCGCGCAAAGAAATGATTGCGGAAGAAATCAAAAAACGTCTACCCGAAGTCGTTTCGGTTATGCAAAATATTAACCCAAGGCAAACATCACTCGTTTTCGGAGAAAAAACGCTTAATATTACGGGAAAAGAATTCATTGACGAGAAAATGAATGAATTCACTTATGAGCTTTCAGCGCGTGCTTTTTTTCAATTAAATCCCGAACAAACAGTGAAACTTTATGATGAAGTAAAAAAAGCCACTGCTCTCACTGGAAAGGAAAAAATTGTGGATGCCTATTGTGGTTCTGGAACCATTGGACTATGGCTGTCTGATGGTGCTGCAGAAATTCGTGGAATGGATATAATTCCTGAATCAATTGAAGACGCAAAGAAAAATGCTTTGAAACATGGTATCCAGAACGCCAAGTATGAAACAGGAAAAGCGGAAGATATTTTACCAAAATGGTTAAAACAAGGATGGAGTCCAGACGTAATTATTGTAGATCCACCACGTACAGGCTGCGATTCGAAGTTTTTACAAACTCTTTTAAAAATAAAACCAAAAAAATTTATTTATGTATCCTGCAATCCTTCTACATTGGCAAAAGATTTACAAGCCATCAGCCACATGTATGAAGTGAAGTATATTCAGCCATTAGATATGTTTCCTCAGACTGCGCATGTGGAAAGCTGTTCACTACTTGTAAGGAAAGAGAAATAATAGATGTAAAAGTAAGTAAATAACCTTTTTTAAGAAAGCTCAGGCTGTCGAGAAAGTCTCGACAGCTTTTTAATATGCGTCCAACATGGTGTAGTAAGTGAAAAAGTATTAAGACCATGTTATGTAATTAGCTAGATTCAACAGGCATCCAGTCCTATTAATATTAATTATATATTGTAAAAACCTTCTTATGGCATATAATCCTTGAGATTCAGGGCAAATACCCAGGTGATTTATCCGCTAATGCATATGCTTTAATGACTATATATATGAGGAGGATAAAAGTGATAATATAATGCCCCTAACATAACAGATGAATGGATTCGTCAAGGTATTGGTTTAGGTGGTCCTGGCTCGGGGTTTGGCTTTTCTCCTGGTCTAGGATTAGGTGGCCCAGGCTCAGGGTTTGGCTTTGCCCCTGGTCTAGGATTAGGTGGACCTGGCTCTGGACTTGGTTTTTATCCAGGTCTTGGCTTTGGTGGTCCGGGCTTTGGATATGGGTATCCGCATCCATACCCATACTACCCATATCACCACTATCCATACCATTATCATTACTAGGCCACTTTAGTGTTATGTACTATTTGTATTTATACAGTTATAGAAAGATAAGTAGTACGATTTTAGAAAAGGTGGCAATTCTGAATTTATTAGAGACGCCACTTTCTTGTTTATAATAAATGAAATAAGCGTGGATTCGAAGTTAATTAAAAAGGAGAAAAAGGTACTCACATTATTAAAACTGCAATAAATTGATATAGTTGTCAACTGACTTGACAAAATGAGTGACTAAACCAAGTTCTATATAGTTTAGTCATTTTTTTAATCTCCGAATTAAAGTAGAAGACCTCTCAAAGTACCTACTTAAAATAAAATATCATTAGTATTCTCCTACCTATCGGAATACAATTTACCGTGTGAAAAAATTTTCCACTTTCTTACACTTATCATAAAAACTTATGCATTTTTAAGGAGGATTGAAGTGTGCCTATATTGGAAGTAAAGGAACTTCGTAAAACGTTTCAAACGGTGGTAGCTGTTGATTCGATTAGCTTTTCAGTGGAGGCGGGTGAAATTTTTACGATTATCGGTCCTAATGGGGCTGGAAAAACAACAACTTTAGAGATGATTGAAGGACTGCAAACTCCGGATTCTGGAGAAATCAAAATAAAAGAAATGAACTGGAAACGTAATGCTGAACAAATTAAGCAAATCATCGGCGTCCAACCGCAGACAAGTGCATTATTTGACTTACTAACCGTTTATGAAAGCCTAGATGTGTTTGCCGGTTTATATAAACGTTCCCGGCCAGTTGAAGAAGTTCTCGAATTCATTAACTTAACTGAACATCGAAATAAACGAGTAAAGGTTTTATCCGGTGGGCAAAAACAGCGTCTTGCTATCGGCATAGCACTCGTCAATGATCCAGATATTTTATTTTTTGATGAACCGACCACTGGGCTCGACCCACAAGCACGAAGAAACATATGGGATATTGTCCGGAATCTTAAAGGCTTAGGGAAGACAACGATATTAACGACGCATTATATGGAAGAAGCGGAAAAGTTAAGCGACCGTGTGTGTATTGTTGACCAAGGAAAAATCATCGCCTTAGATACTCCACAAAACTTGATTTACCTTTTGTCACAAGAACGTGAAATACACCTTTCTTTTCCAACTACATTAAAAGATGTTGAGAAATTCGTTGATATAGTGATGCAATATCCCGGAGTGACAAACGTAAAAACTGAGCTAAATACTCTTTATTTTTCAACAACGAATACTGAACAATCATTATATGAGCTTTTCAAATACACGACAGAGAATCAAATTGAAGTTAAACAGATCGGGATTAAAGATGTAAGCCTTGAAGATGTTTTTATCTCTTATACAGGGAAAGAGTGGAGGGACTAACGATGAAGCAGTTTCGAAAGCTATTTGAAGCGAATTTTAAATCCACATTTCGCGAAAAAGCTGTATGGGGCTGGTCTATTGCCTTCCCAGTTTTATTAATGGTTATTTTCCTTACCATTTTTGGTGGATTGAATGATGGAGACACTTCTTTTGAGGCTAACATTGTGACCGTGATGGATGAGCCTAACGAACTAGCTTCAAACTTAGAAACAATTTTAAAGCATATCCCAATGCTTGCTTGGAAAAAAGATTCTCCGGTTAGCAGGAAACAAGCTGAAGTTTGGCTAAAAGATAAAAAGATTGATGCAGCCATTGTGCTTCCTGCAAGTCCTGATGCAAAGTCAGTTGAGTTATTATTAAACAAAGAAAAAGAAAATTCCACACTAAGTCAAATTATGAGCGGGATTGTAAACAGTATTTTACAAGAAACGAATAATAAAATTGCAGAAGTAACACCGCAGCTATTTTTGCAAACAAAATTTATTTCATCAGGTAATGATCAACTAAAATATACCGATTTTCTTGTTACGGGCATGATTGCTTTATCGATCGCCCAAGCAGGGTTATTTGGGATGGTCAGTTTAATTGAAATGCGTCGCAATGGTCTGTTAAAGCGAATGATGGTAACACCAATCACTATGAAAACATTCGGTTTAAGCATTTCACTCGTGCGACTTATTCTCTCCGTTGTACAAATCTTGCTGCTTACATTAATCGGTGTTCTCTTTTTCAAAGCTACGCTAAATATCAATATCCTTTCTTTTTTGATTATTTTTATCGTCGGAACGATCTCCTTTTCCGCTCTCGGATTTATGATAACCGCATTTACAAAATCAATGGATGGCTATATGGGACTCGCGAATATTTGCAGTTTTCTCATGATGTTTTTAAGCGGGATTTTCTTTGAATTATCTATACTGCCAAGTTATGTTAAGCCGCTGTCAGTCATCTCCCCGCTAACTTATTTTGCGAATGGCATTCGTGATAGCATGGTTTATGGACTAGGGATTTTAAACACGCATTTTTGGTTAAATATTGGCGTACTCGCATTATGGGCAGTTGTAACATTTGCTGTTGGTGCAAAGTTTTTTAAGTGGGAGGCTTAATTAGGAATAACCGTTTCGATGTATTCAGCATTGAAACGGTTTTAATAATTTTAGAAATCTAAATACAAAAACCTATTTACTTAATCTATTGTACATATATACATAATTTAAAAAGAATATTCATGGAAGAAGAATAATGAATTGGGAACATACGGCCTTATTAAACATTGATATTCAACATGGTCGCTTTTCGGAAAAGCCTCGATTATTTAAAAGTGATGAATTCTTAACTAACATACAAACACTCATTACGTTTGCACATTAAAAACAGATTTGCTGATTTTTCTAACATTACACAATGGTAAAAAAGGAACATTAACAGAAAAAGGAACTGCTGGCTGGCAACTTCACCCTTCGCTCGTGGTGAAACTTTCACCTTCCTTTTTCTTCATGAACTTATCAAAACCCGTAACACAAACCCACAAGCAAGAATATTTTGAATGGAGAATATAGAGGAGGTAAAGGCCAGTGGATCAAACTGTACAAGATCATAGAGATATGAAGCATTTTCATGATAAGGCTAAACATCATATGTATCAATTTGTTCAAGTTGAATTAAATGATGGCTCTGTTTATCAAGGAATACTACACAGCCATGATCATGAAAAATTATATCTTATTATGCCTAAAATGCATCATCACATGGGAGAGGAAAGCAGCAGTCGCTTATTTCCATTTTTCGGACCTTTTGGATTATTCGGATTCCCTTTCTTTGGAATCAGGGCATTCGGACCATTTTTCCCGTTCTTTATCTAAGCTACGGAACTAAAAAGGCTTGCGGCCATATAAATGGTACTGCAAGCCTTTTTGATTTACTCCTTAGTACATGTAAAAATTCGAAAATCCATGACCCCATCATACTTATACATATTATTAAAATGCTCCATCATGACCATAAATAGTTTCGGTTCAATAGATTCTGAGTAGTGAAATTCAGGTATTGAATTATTTTGTGTAAGAGAATATGGCGGTTTGTAAACTTGTAAATTTTTAAAACCGGTATCTTCTAATAAAGTGATCCACTCCTCCTCCATTAAGAAAGATCCAAAGCCATAAAATTTTTTTATTTCTTCCTGTTCAGTATCTTCAAGCTGCTGATTCATCGTAAGTTCATTAGCAATGAAACGGCCACCGCTTTTTAATAAGCGAAAAATTTCTTTAAGTGCTCTAGGTGCATTGACAAAAGCAAGCACAGACTCAGAAAAAATATAATCAAATGTATCGTTCCCAAGAGGGCAATTCTCAATGGATCCTTGAATAATCTCCACAGGTAATTGGTTTTTTGCCATCCTATATCTAGATTTTTCCACCATGATTGGGTTAATATCCATCCCTGTTACATTTGCTCCATAATGGGAAGCTAAATATGCTGTTGTTTGACCAGTACCGCATCCTACATCTAAAATATGAGACGCTTCGTTTATTCCTTCAGATTCCAATAATTCTTTTGTAAGATCCATACCCCCGGGGTGTGCACTACCGACACCAAATTTGGATAAGAATTCTAAATAAATAGACTGCTCGATTAGAACCACCTTCTTTATATCTTTTTGGCATGATATGAATTAAGAAGAGGATGGGTTCCTGTCATAAAGCAGTATTACCTGTAAAGGAGCCAAAAGATTATTGCTATACTGTTAGTTCAATTCATAGGTGGCTTGATTTAATCCATCCGCTATAACTGCAACTTGTGCCGATGCACTTGATATCTCTGTAATTACTTTTATAAAAGACTGTATTTCACTTTCAATTAAATTATTTTGTTCTTTGTTTTTTACCATAGACTTTAAGATTTCTTCAAAGGCGTCATTTGTACTTAACATTATTTTAGTTCCATTTTGAATAATATCTGCTACTTCATGAATAGAAGAAGTTACATTATTGATTTGAATCTTTGTTTCTGATATAAGTTTGGATACTTCTAAAATTGATTTCTTGGTTTGCTCTGACAAGTTGCGAATTTCGTTTGCTACAACCCCAAAACCTTTCCCATATTGACCAGCTCGAGCAGACTCAATAGCAGCATTCAAGGATAAGAGGTTGGTCTGGTCAGAAACAGACTTGATAATTGAAACAACCATATCAATTTGATCTGATAAACGATTCAATTCATTTGAATTGGTGATAATATTATCCACACTTGCCTTTGTAAACTCCATACTTTCTCTTGATTTTTGTAATTGGTCCATCCCGTTATAAGAGTAATATTCAGCCTCGCTCGCTAGTTCTGATCCTTGTCGAGCTAATTCCGTGATGGCAGCTGATTGTAAATTTAAATGTTCAATAGAAGCACTCGTCTCTTCAGCGATTGCCGCTAAATCCTCTGCTCTACTTCCCACTTGTTGAATTTTAGATCTCTTTTCTTCTTGAAGTTGACGTTGCTTTTCTGTCTCCTGCTCATATGCTTCTAGGACTAATTGCTGTTCAAAATTAAGTAATTTGCTAATAGCTTTAACTGCATCCATTAAATCGGATTTATTTTCTATTTTTTCCGCCACAAGTTTTATTAATGAATTCATTAAATTCTGAAATGCGCTCATATACCATTTTGTTTTTAAACCTACTTTTACATGTACATGAGCTATCCGAACTCTTTTCGCGATAAATTCCTGATTAATCTCACCAGCAAACATCTCCATAATATGGATCCTAAACGTCTGTTTAAGTCTGTCCACTGTACTATACGTTTCAATAATTTGCTGCAAATTTGGTTTATTTATTATGTTTTCATAAAACTCATTTACAATGGTAGTAATGTTTTGGTGAATGATTGGTTCTAATCCCTTAACAATGAATAAATCTTTTTCACTAAGGGAAATAATCTCGATTTGCCTTTTTAATTCTGTCTCAGGAGGAATAATAAATTGAATTTGTTTTTCATGTCTGTTTTGTGTAAGAGTTTGAGTTTTTTTTCTAAATATTATCACTTTTTCATAACTACCTCCTTTATGTTCCGAGCACGTGTTTATTCGAAATGATAATACCAAAAATCTATGTGGAGAGATGTGATAAACATCACATTTATAAGAATCTTTTGAGATGTTTGATAATTTTATTGATGGTATATAACTAGAAGTTCGTCAATGGAGGGGCAAACTTCAAAGAGAAATGCCATTTCTAGTTAAAGAGCGTTAGGATCCGAAATTAATTTAATTAGCTGACAAAGGCTAATGTTATTGACTCATCACTTTATCCTTGTTAACATTCTTTTATTACTTTTTTATAAAAACCTTGTATAAGTTCAATAATAAGGCTTGAACGTCTCTACCCGGCTGCGGTAAATTGCCGGTCTACAAGGGAATGAGAAAAATCCATAAGCTTTTTCTTGTCCTTTGTAAACCTTCCTCTGGCAGTTCGAGTTTGACAGGGGATTTTTTTATATTCGGGGGACTCATCATGAAAAACTACTTTCAATTTTCCGAACGAGGCACTTCATTCAAGCAAGAAAGTGCAGCAGGAATCACAACATTCTTATCAATGGCATATATTCTAGTTGTTAATCCAGTGATCTTGAGCCAGACAGGTATGGATAAAGGAGCATTATTTACGGCAACAGCTTTATCTGCAATTATTGGCACATTATTAATTGGATTAATGGCAAATTATCCAATTGGTATTGCCCCAAGTATGGGCATTAATGCTTTTTTTACGTTTACGGTTTGTATTGGCATGAATATACCCTGGGAAACGGCACTGACGGGTGTATTTATCGCAGGCGTTTTGTTCATGATTTTAAGCTTGTTGAAAATCCGTGAAAAGATTATAAATATCATTCCTCAAGATTTAAAGCATGCAATAGGGGGAGGAATCGGATTTTTTGTTGCCTTTATGGGTTTGAAAAATGCTGGTATCGTTACTTCAAATGAAGCAACCTACGTATCGATCGGAAATCTTAGTACTGCTCCAACTTTACTTGCTATTACGGGTTTTATCATTACGATTATTTTATTCAATAGAGGTATCAAAGGCGGAATTTTTTATGGAATGGTACTGTCTACCATTATTGGAATGGTATTTGGAGTAATAAAACCTCCTCAAGCAATTATTGGGAAAATACCAAGTCTTGAACCAACCTTTGGAGTTGTTTTCAACCATTTGGATGACATCTTTTCTCCTAAAGTGCTTGCAGTCATTTTTACCTTTTTGTTTGTTGCCTTTTTTGATACTGCTGGTGCGTTAATTGCGATTGCAAGCCAAGCAGGTCTAATGAAAAACAACCAAATTCCAAATGCAGGTAAAGCTCTATTGGCTGATTCTATGTCAACGATTGTTGGATCTGTTTTAGGTACTTCTACTACAGCTTCGTTTGTTGAGTCTACAGCTGGAATAGCAGTTGGAGGTCGGACAGGCTTTACATCCATTGTAATATCAGCGTGTTTTACCGTTTCATTGTTTTTCTCACCTGTCTTGTCTATTATTACTCCAGAAATTACCGCTCCAGCTCTCATTATTGTCGGGGCTTTGATGGCAACGGAAATCGGAAAAATTAATTGGAGCAACCTAACCGTTGCCATTCCTAGTTTTATCATTGTCATAATGATGCCATTATCGTTTAGTGTGGCAACAGGCATTGCACTCGGTTTTATTCTTTATCCAATCAGCATGATTGCTATGAAAAAAGCAAGGGAAGTTCATCCGATTATGTATGTACTTTTTGTTATATTTATTGGTTATTTTGTTTATGTAATTTAAACCATAAAAAAAAGTCCCAATCTCGTGATGGGACTTTTTTGTATATATAGATTATTTCATAGTCCAGGAAATTATACAATTGAACTTTGCGGACAACTTTCTAGGTAGGTAGTATTCGTCATCGCAAGCAATCGTCGACTGGTAAACTTGTTTTTCTTCTCCTTAGGATAAGTCAACATCAAATCGTTCCTTGCCGTGTTTTCTTTATCTCAGTCGAAGCCGCGTCACGTCCTGTGGCGAAAGGCGAACCCACATCCTGAGGCCCTGTACGTCGATTCAGGCGCTTGTGCTTTTGCACTTACTTTTGAAATAAAATTGTTTGGCAATGTCCATAAAATATTCGGATTCCTTTATATTCTCTATAGATTTACTGTAAAAATTAATGTCATTTTCAACAGTGTTGTTTGTTGATTCGGCTTATGGTGCAATAAATTATAGCATTGGGGATTAGGGATTATTTGATATACTGAACCTAGAAGAAGTTGATGCCTTTGTAACATTGGGAACAATCTTAAGTAAAGATGTTTTATGTGGAGGGGATTAGATGAGCTTTGAAAACCTTAAATATTATACACCGTCAAATCCAAGTAATCATGCAAATGAAATTTCAAGTGATTTAGTTGTATATGGAGGGACTCCTGCTGGTATTACAGCTGCAATTCAAGCAAAACAAAAAGGTTTGAGTGTCGTAATAGTCGAATTTAGCAACCATATAGGTGGGATGACAGCAAGTGGACTAGGTGCTACTGATTTCGGTGCTAAGGAAGCGGTAGGTGGTTTATCACGAGAATTTTATAAAAGAATCGGGCAATATTATGGAAAAGAAGAACAATGGACGTTTGAACCAAAAGTGGCAAAATTTATTTTTACAAAATGGTTAGAGGAAAATGAAATCCCTGTCTATTATCTACAACATTTAAAAGAAGTAGAGATGGAAAATAAAAAGATTAAAAGAATTGCTATGGAAAATGGAAATATTTTTATTGGCCATATTTTTGTTGATGCAAGTTATGAGGGAGATTTAATGGCTAAAGCTGGGATCAGCTATTATGTAGGGCGTGAATCGAATGCTACATATAATGAGACGTACAATGGTGTCCAATTTGGTTATCCTCATCATAAGTTTGAAGTTCCTGTTGATCCATATGTAATTGAAGGGAAAAATGAAAGCGGTTTACTACCTGGAATTACAGAGCCGGAATTACAAGAAATCGAGACTCGGGGGCAAGGGGATAAACGGATTCAAGCCTATAATTTTAGATTATGTTTAACACAAGATGAAGAAAATCGTATTCCTTTTCCAAAGCCGCCATATTATGATCCAAACCGGTACACACTATTACTAAGGTATATCAATGCTGGTGTATGGGATGCCATGAATTTACATACATTGCTGCCAAATGGCAAAACAGATTTGAATAATTACGGTGCTGTTTCAACAGATTATATTGGGATGAATTATGAATGGCCTGAGGGAAGTTATGAAACAAGAGAAAGAATTTTTCAAGATCATTTTAATTATAATCTAGGAATGCTATATTTTTTAGCTAATGATTCACAAGTGCCCTTGTCCATACGAGAAGAAGTAGCAAAATGGGGACTGCCGAAAGATGAATTTGTCAAAACCGGGCACTGGCCACCACAGTTATATATACGTGAAAGCAGAAGGATGATATCTGATTATGTAGTGACGGATCACAATTGTTTAGGTCAGTCAGTTATCAATGATTCTATTGGTCTCGCCTCATATCAAATGGATTCTCATCATTGTAGACGAGTTGTAATCGCTGGACAATGTGTGAATGAAGGAGATGTGGAGATTCCAATTTCGCCGTATTCTATCTCGTATCGTTCAGTAAGACCAAGAGAAGAAGAATGTACGAACATACTTGTTCCTGTTTGCTTATCAGCTTCCCATATTGCATTTGGATCGATCAGAATGGAGCCTGTGTTTATGATTCTAGGGCAATCAGTTGGAGTAGCAGCAAGCTTAGCATTTAAAGACAAAACGACAGTTCAGGGCATTCAGTATGCCAAGTTAAAAAAAGAATTGCTTAGAGTAAATCAAGTTTTAGAGTGGGATTCAGCGATTGAAGATGATCCAATCGAAAGAATGAACGAAACTTTTGGAAAAAGTGATAAAAAAGTTTAATGAAAATAACATCTAAGAATGATAGTTTTATATATTTTTCAAAATATCGAAAGAGGGATTTAGATGAACAAAGCAAGTAGTCAGGTAAAAGTAGGAAATCTAGATAGAAATATGCAACCTCATATAGTTGAAGCGTGTGAAATCAATTGGATTGATCCTAGAAAGCCGCCTTTTCGTATTAATGGTTTTGCTTGGTTAAACGAGGAAAAAGTTTATAGGAGATTACCTAAGCATCCATTGTACGAAATTACAGAACCAGTTGATTTTTTGGCTGATTCTACTGCAGGAGGACAAATTCGCTTTCGAACTAATACTCGAAAATTAGCAATCAAGGTGAAGTTAAAAGGAAAAGCCAATATGTTTCATATGCCTGCTACAGGTCAATGTGGATTTGATTGTTATATTGGTGAACCGGGAGAGCAGGTTTTTTGCAGTGTATCGAAATATGAACATACTGAAGACCATTATGAAGTGGTGTTATTTGAAAGAGAGGAGCAAAGTCTGCTTTCTATAACTTTACATTTCCCTCTTTATCAAGGGGTAAATGAAGTCCTAGTAGGTATTGATACAGATGCAAATATTGCAGCGCCACCAGATTATATGGATGAGAAAAAACTTATCTTTTATGGGACTTCGATCCTTCAAGGTGGATGTGCCTCTCGTCCCGGCATGGCCTACACAAATATTATGAGCAGAAGAATCAATAGGGAGTTTATTAATCTAGGATTTTCGGGAAATGGAAAGGGAGAAGTTAATATGGCACATATCATTAGTGAAATTGAAAATCCAGCTTGTCTCGTATTGGATTATGAGCCGAACTGTGTTAGTACCGAATTGTATAGAGAAACACTTCCTCGCTTTATACAAGTTTACCGTGAAAAATATCCCGACACCCCTATTTTGGTTGTTTCGAAATTTCCATATGCCCAAGAAAAAATAAATCGACAACTCCTTCAAGAGCGGTTAGAGCGATTAGATTTCCAAAAACAACTCATACAAAAATTACAGCAAGAAGGAGATAAACATATTTATTTTTGCGAAGGGACAAATATACTCGGAGATCTGTGGCAAGAAAAAACAGTCGACGGTATACATCCTACTGATTTAGGCTTTTTAAGTATCGCTGATAACTTAACGCCAGTAGTAGAAAAAATAATGATTTAGTTTCTATAGAATACAGCGGCGGGTCAAGTGTGCAGAGTCCTTGCCATTTTTTTATTGGTTACTGGGAAATAACAAATATGGAGAGTTATGGATAACTATATAAAGATAGTTTCCGTCTAATGCAAGCAGTCGTCGACTAGCAAACTTCTTGTCCTTTTCTTTTGCGCAAGAAGTCCAGAATCGTCCCTCGGCGTGTTTCCTTTATCGCATGGCTTAGGCCGAAGGAGACTTTTGGCAAGTATGTCACTGAACTGCACTTGCGCTTTTGTTGTTAAGATTCTAATTCCTTAAATTTCTGAGAAGTTGTTTGTGCCTATGCTATAATCTACAAAGAAGGACCGATACAACTTTTCCTACTGGCGGGAGGATTTTGCGATGGAAATGAAAGGCTTTCTTGGAGGATTATATAAGTTAGGGGACTGGATTATTCGTCTCATCTATGTAAATTTCCTTTGGATTATTTTTATTCTGGTAGGTGGGGTTGTCTTTGGAATTATGCCCTCTACGGCAGCATTATTTTCGGTAATGCGTAAATGGATGAGAGAGGAAATCGATCTTCCCGTATTTAAAACGTACTGGCAGGGATTTAAACAAGAATTTGCCAAATCAAATATGATTGGTCTTACTTTGGGTATTCTGTTACTCATCTTTTATATTGATTATAGAGTTATCCTAATTTCTAAAGGGACATCCTTTCAAATACTCGCACTCTTACTGATTATCATATTGTTTTTATTTTGTTTGATGTGCCTATATATTTTTCCTGTGTTCGTAAGCTATGAAATGAAGCTGCTTAACTATTTTAAATATAGCTTTTTATTTGCCTTTGCAAGTCCGCTTTCGACGATAATCATGATTGTCGGCCTATTCTTTACTGGCATTTTAGCCATTATTGTACCAGGACTAATCGTGTTCTTCGGAGCTAGTGCACCTGCGTTTATTATCATGGCATCTGCAAATCGTGCTTTTGAAAAGATCAAACATAAAGTACAACTATATCCAGATCAGCATGATATAACTTCTTAGTAAAAAACATCCCCTTACTGAGTCATGGATACTTTATTTTTATCAGATCTTTTGTGTGCGGTTACATAACAAATCAAATTACTGATATTATCAATTTCCACCTATTTATCAATTTCCACCCTTGTCCTAACCCTTGATATAGCAAGGGTTTTCGTGTTTTTCAGTTGATTTTTATTTCAGAGTATAGAGTGAGTGAAAATCGTTTGTTTACAATTGTTGCTAATAATTCTATATTTGATGTGCCTGTTGATGAGGCCGAATATTGTGAATATGATCAAATGTATAATGTGTTGATCGTATAGTATTCCCCATTATTTGGCGATAAAAAGGCATTTAAAAAAAGGGAGGAAATTAAATGCTAGGTCGATTATCGAAATTGTTATTTGTTTTACTTCTTGTCTTTGGCATTTTTGCAGGTTGCAGTACTTCCGGAGAAAAAACTGGCGGTGGAACTGATAAACAAAATGAAAGCGGAAACAATTCTGAAGAACAAGTAAATGAACCTACAGAAGATTATGGTGATACAGGAGGAATCAATTTACCTATAGTTGATAAACCAGTAGAAATTACTTGGATGCTTGTAAGTGATGTAAGCAACTTAAAGGATAAAGCCGTCATTAAAGAAATTGAAAAAAGAACAGGAATTAAACTGAATATACAATCGTACTCATCCGGAACTTATAGTGAAAAATTAAATACAGTTGTTGCGTCAGGGCAACTTCCTGATATTTGGCACGGTTTACCTGTTGCAAAGGTAAATGAGCTTGGCCAAAAAGGTGCGGTCGTTGCCATTAATGAATATTTAGATGAACTTCCTAACTACAAGAAATTGTATGCAGAGGAAAATGATTGGGTTATGAAATCCTTCTCTGATGATAAAGGTAATATGTATACATGGCCAATATATGGTGTAAACCGCGAATTAAACCACGGATTCTTATATCGTAAAGATATTTTTGATAAGAATGGCATAGAGTTATGGAACAATACAGAAGAATTCTATGAGGCGTTGAAAAAACTAAAAGAAGAATATCCGGATTCCGCCCCTTATGCGTCTAAAACAGCTGAATTTATTTATAGAGACTGGGGATTCGGTTGGGGGATCACAGGTGCCCAATATCCAGCTTACTATGATGAATCCGATAAAACATGGAAATTCCAATTTACAGATCCAAAACATAAAGAAATGTTGGACTTTATGAAAAAACTATATAATGAAGGATTACTAGATAAGGAGTTTATTACTGATACTGAAGCATCTTGGACAACAAAAATGACAACTGGAAAATCATTCGTTACCTTTGACTGGATTGGAAGACTTGATATGTTCTACGAACAAGTAAAAGCTGAAAATCCAGATTATGATCTTCGTTACGGTAACCCGGTGGGTCCAGAAAATACAATTCGCAGCTTAGATAAAATTGCGAACTGGGGACACACAGTTACGAAGAATGACAAGAGTGAAATTGCTTTAAAACTTCTTGATTACTTATCTAGTCCATCTGGCGCAGAGTTAATTATGGTAGGTGTTAAAGACGAAATCTACAAAGATGAGGGAGATGGAAAGATCACGTATCCTGACTTAAATGTTGATGTCGTCGGGATTAAAGATTTGGAAAACCAATATGGTATGTGGGTAGAAGGAATGTACCTACGTGCAGATGAGCGCAGTGTGTATTTTAATTACACAAAAAAAGAACAAGAGGCACAGGACATGATGCAAGGAAAAATGCAGCCGCTTGATCCTATCTTGAAGTTTAATGACAAAGAAAATGACACTATAGCAAAATTACAACCGAACTTATTAACGGCTGGAATTGAATTCAGCACAAAATACGTGATGACTAAATCCCATGGTGATAAGGAATGGGACGCTTGGCTTGAAGAAGCTAAACGATTGAAGGTAGACGATTTTATCCAAGTTTATAACGATGCTCAGAAGCGTTTTGACAGTGAATAATGTAGTAAATCGGATATAGAGATTGTCTCATTGGATAAGGGCTGGATAAGAGTACCAGCCCTATATTCCCCGAGTTTAGACGGCACACTTTATGTTTAATTGGGAGGGACCAGTTTGCCAAAAACACATTCAGGGACGCATAACATGCAAATAAAACAACCAGAACCATCACGTTGGGTCTCTATATTTAAACATATCAAACGAGATCGACAATTATTGCTACTATTTATACCTTGTATTGTCTTTTTTGCCCTTTTTCGATATGGCCCAATGTATGGATTAATAATCGCCTTCAAGGATTACGATGTTTGGTCAGGGATTACAGGAAGTGAATGGGTAGGATTAGAGCACTTTCTCACTTTTTTCTCTAGTCCGGATTTCTTTAAACTTTTTAAAAATACAATTCTATTAGGCTTTTATACCTTACTTATCGGATTCCCGTTTCCAATCATTTTTGCCATTCTATTAAATGAAGTTCGTATGCTTTGGTTTAAAAAGTCGGTTCAAACAGTCAGCTTTCTACCGTCCTTTTTGTCCATCGTTATTGTCAGCAGTATGCTTATTGACTTTCTATCCCCGGGTAGCGGGATTATTAATGATATCATTGCTGCACTTGGATTTAAGAAAATTTACTTTCTTGTTGAACCAAGTTGGTTCCGTACGGTTTATATCGGATCTGATATTTGGCAGTTAATGGGATATGAATCAATTCTCTATTTAGCAGCAATCGCTGGAATAAGCCCTGACTTATATGAAGCTGCAAAAGTAGACGGCGCGACCAGATGGGATCGAATCCGCTATATTACTTTGCCAGGATTAATGCCGACGATTTTAATATTATTCATTATCAAGGCAGGAAATATGTTCAGAATTGGATTTGAAAAAATCTTATTAATCTACAATCCAATGACTTATGAGGTTGCTGATGTATTTTCTACTTATGTTTATCGGCAAGGTTTACTTCAAGCAAATTATAGCTATGCGGCTGCAGTTGGTCTGTTTGAAGGGATTATTGCTTTAATCATGCTGTTAATTGCCAATCTGTTAAGTAGAAGGCTTGGAGGTAAGAGTTTATGGTAGGAGAAAAGCGATTTACGATCTTTACTGTTATCAATACGATCATCTTGAGCTCTATAGGAATAGCTATTTTATATCCCATCTTTTATATAGTCGCTGTATCTTTTAGTGAGACGAGTCAGGTCGTGCAAGGGAATGTTTGGTTGCTACCGAAAGGATTTAACTTAGACGCCTATAAAGAAATTTTAAGTCAAAATAAAATACCTAAAGCCTATTTAAATACGATAATTTATACAGGACTCGGAACGACGATTAATTTACTCATGACAGCTATTGCAGCCTATCCTTTATCAAGGGTTACGTTTTTCGGAAGAAAATTTTTTATGCTCGCTATCGTCTTGACGATGTTCTTTAATGGCGGAATGATTCCAACTTATGTTCTTGTTCAAAGTCTAGGCATGATTGATACGATTTGGGCCATAGTCATTCCAAATGCTATTTGGACCATTGAATTGCTTATTTTGAAGAGCTTCTTTGAGAGTATGCCTGAATCTCTTCGTGAATCTGCAGTTATCGACGGAGCATCAGAGTTTAGAATTCTGTTCACCATCATGATTCCGCTCTCCAAACCTGCCTTAGCATCAATCGGACTATTCTATTTCATGGGACATTGGAATAGTTATTTTCTTCCTATGATTTACTTGAATGATTCAGCAAAATATCCACTACAAGTCATTTTGCGGGATATGCTAATTTTTGCAAATAACGAAAATGAAAGTTTGATTGATAAAGCCGCTTTGGCTCCTGAAGCATTAAAAAATGCCACCATTTTCATAAGTATGATTCCTGTTTTAATTATCTATCCATTTGCCCAAAAGTACTTTGCAAAAGGGGTAATGTTAGGTTCTGAGAAGGGATAATAAAGGGCCATATCGAATGTAGTGTATTATTACATTCTGACATGACGGGGTGTTACAAATGGAAAAGTTCATCACTGTGAGAGGTTTCATGCGTATATTTTCCGTCTTGCTCATATTTGTATTAATCATGTTTTCGACCAATTACTATCTTATGAAAACCTCTACACAAAGACTTTACGAGCAAATGAAGGAAAATAATCGCCTGATTGTCAGCGGAATCATTGAATCGATTGATGATACGTTTAGAGAAATAAATAACTTAATTTACTCGATTGATACTCTACCTTATGACCCGAAAGATAAAGATGAAGGAAGTTATATTAATTATCTGCTTTATAAAGACATGCATAAACTGATAACAATCTCATCCTCTCACGATTATATTGAGGACGTTGTTGTGTTCTTTGATCATTCTGATCTTGCGATAACATCACAGGGAACAATAGATTTAAATGAATACTTTAATGAACAATATAAAAACAAACAACATAATGCTATGTTTTGGACATCTTTTTTTACTGATGAAAAACCGTTGGAAATATTCCCTGCAAGGACCTACTTGAAAAAAACAAGCGGAAAAAACTATAAACCCAAAAATTTGATAACGATTGCAGGTAACACCCAATTTTCTTCCAAAAACATTCTTGTTTTTTTAAACGTAGATACTTTATTGGAAAATATAAATCAAAGAACAATGATGGATGAGACCTCTTTTTTAATATTAGATCAAAACAATAATATTGTCTTATCAACAGAAGAAAAGATTAGTTTAGGTGAGGTCGTTCAAGGGTTATATATAGGCGCTGGTGAAGAAAGGGTAGTAAAGAATCAAAAGTATGAATATGTCGTTTATAAATCGGACTATAACGGATTTACATACATTAATCGAATCCCATTTCAGTATACGGCTGTTGCATCTATTACAAACGACCAACAAACGATAATGCTCATTAGCGGTATCGTTACACTCTTATTATTGCTCGTTGTTAGTTTATATTTGTTTCGCCCAATCAAAAAAGCCGGTCTCATCATTGGAGGAGAACCAAATTGGAAAAGTATTTTCCAATCGATCATCCAATTAAAACAAGATTTTCAAGCATCTAAGAACAAAGAAAAAAGATTGCAAAAAGAGTTGAGTAAATATATTTTTATCCAAACCATTACGCAAAGTCACGATAATCCTGTAATGTATTCGCAAATAAAGGATTATGTTTCAGATTTATTCATGGATCGCCGGTTCATTCTTTTACAATTGACATTTGAAAGTAAACCAATTAGTGAAATGAAAGAAACGCTGCAGATTGAGGAATATAAGAAATTTATTGAATGTGGATTAAAAGAAAATCTACATTACGTAACTGTATTTCATCAAATGGATACAGAATTTTTGGTGCTAGTTGGAATAAATCATACATCCGAACGAAAACATGTGATTCAAGCTGTTCAACAATTTATAAAACATGCTCAAGTATCGATGCAGTCCGATATTTATGCCGTTATTAGTAAGGTGTATGAATCAAAGGTGGATTATTTGAGATTAGCGTATCAGGATATTATTCATTCATCCTTATATCGAAATGTTGGAGTTGAGGGTTCTGTTTATGATTCCGAAACCATTCAACCTAAGGCACAGGTGTATTTTCCAATCGAAAATGTGGAAAAATTACCCAATTTACTCGTTAGCGGAAATGAAAAGGACTCCATCCAGATTATCGATGACATTATCGTGCAAAATATCGATTTGAATATTCAACGTCATCAATTTGTGGCGATCTTGCAAAGTCTGCTTCTATACATGAAAAGACATCTCCAACTAAATGAAGAAGAACAACAAAAATTGCACATGCTTGAAATGGAATTTGACGGTAGTATTAAGGACTCCAAAAACCTTGAAGATTTGAAAAGTACCTTTATGCAGGTAGTGAATTATATTTTAGAAAAAGGAAGACAGGCTCAAGACCAAGACAATAAATTAAATCCAGTCTTCATAGCTCATTATATAGAACTGCATTACATGGATAATATGTATCTTGAACATATGGCTTCGGTTACAGATACATCATCAAAGTATTTCTCCAAGTATTTTAAAAATAATTTTGGTGTTAATTTTACTGAGTATTTACATCGTGTAAGAATCAATCATGCAAAAGAATATCTAAAAAAAGAAAATATGACGATTGCGGAAATCGGGGAAAAAGTTGGTTATTTGAATGCAACCACTTTTGCAAGTACTTTTAAAAAATATACAGGTCTTTCTCCGACAAATTACCGGGAGAAAATAATAAATACAGGGTGATACAAGTTTCAAAGATTAAATGAATAGGGAGTGACAACATGAAAACGGTTGTGGAGTTAGAGGATTTCATGTCAAAACCTTCAATAGAGCTCATTGAACAATTATCCACATTAGACGGAGATATATTAATTTTAGGTGTAGGCGGAAAAATGGGCCCGACCCTTGCGAAAATGGCCAAAAGGGCGATAAACGCAGCTGGGGTTGAAAAAAGAGTCATTGGTGTATCTAGATTTTCCTCAGGAATTTTGAAACAAGAACTCGAAGACTATGGAATAGAGACGATTGCATTGGACTTATTAGAGGAAGGAGCAATGGAGTCACTTCCAAAAGTAAAAAATATTATTTATATGGCCGGTAATAAATTTGGAACATACGGTAATGAGCATTTTACATGGGCGATGAATGTGTATTTACCCGGAAAGGTTGCTGAAAGGTTTAAAGATTCACGCATTGTTGTTTTTTCCTCAGGAAATGTGTATCCTCTAACAAAAGTTGGGAGTACGAATTGTTCAGAGGACACATTTGTAGGTCCAATTGGGGAGTATGCCCAGTCTTGTCTAGGTCGGGAGCGAGTGTTCACCTATTTTTCTCATAAAAATCAAACACCTATTCTTATATATAGATTGAATTATGCCATTGATCTCAGGTACGGTGTATTGCTTGAAATAGCCAAACAAGTATATGAAGGAAATCCAGTTGATCTCACTATGGGTAGTGTCAATGTTATATGGCAAGGTGATGCAAATGAGTATGCTCTGCGCTCATTATTGCATTGCGAATCACCACCTAAAATATTGAACATTACAGGACCGGAAACGATTTCGGTTCGCTGGTTAGCTGAAGAATTTGGAAAATACTTTAATAAAGCTGCTCACTTTATCGGTGAAGAACAAACAACCGCTCTATTAAATAATGCTTCGAAAGCTCATAAATTATTTGGATATCCTAAGGTGACTCTTAACGAAATGATTGAATTAGTAGCAGGCTGGGTTAAGCTGGGCGGGGAAACATTAAATAAACCGACTCATTTCCAAGAACGGGAAGGAGTGTTTTAAATGCTTAGTCCAGTAGTAAAAAAAGCGTTGCAAAATGGTACTGTTATCCCCGCACATCCACTCGGTTTAACAGAAAATAGACAACTAGATGAGAAGAGTCAAAGAGCACTCACTCGTTATTATATTGATGCTGGTGTCGGTGGGATTGCTGTCGGCGTACATACAACGCAATTTGAAATTCGTAATCCTGAATTTAATTTATATGAGAAAGTTTTATCACTAGCGATTGAAGAGATTGAAAAAGCTAAAGTAGCAGAATCATTTATTAAAATAGCTGGAATTTGCGGGCGAACCGAACAAGCATTAAAAGAAGCTTCATTTGCGAAAAAAGTGGGTTACGATCTTGGGTTAGTAAGTCTTGGAGGATTAAAGGATTTAACAGAAGAGCAATTACTTACTCATGTTAGAAGTGTCGCAGACATTATTCCTGTATTCGGCTTTTACTTACAACCATCTGTGGGTGGAAGGATTTTCAGTTATGAGTTTTGGAAATCGTTTGCTGACCTTCCAAATGTTCACGCTGTAAAAATAGCTCCGTTTAATCGATATCAAACATTTGATGTTGTTCGTGCTGTTTGCCATTCCAATAGAAATGAAGAAATCGCATTATACACAGGGAATGATGACAATATCGTAGCGGATCTTTTAACTACGTATCGAATAAAAGTTGGGAATAAAAAGATAGAAAAGAAAATAGTCGGTGGATTATTGGGGCATTGGTCGGTATGGACGAAAAAAGTTGTTGAGATATTCAATGAAATTAAAACGGTTCAAGATAAGGAATTTATTCCATCAGAATTATTAACCCTAGGGCAGGAAATTACAGATGCAAATGCAGCCTTTTTTGACCCGAGCCACGATTTTAAAGGTAGCATTGCGGGAATAAATGAAATTTTGGCTAGACAAGGATTTTTAAAAGGAAATTGGTGCTTGCTTGAAAAAGAAAAACTGAGTCTTGGCCAAAATGAAGAAATTGATCGTGTATACGCACAATATCCTCATTTAAATGATGATAAGTTTGTAAGAAGTAACATAGAAAAGTGGTTTTCGTAAAGGTAAACGTAGGAGGCCTACCATTGAAATCAATCGTTGCAAGCAATAAAAGGGTTAAAATTATAGAAGAAGAGATTCCTTCGATCAAACCTTCCCATATATTAATCAAAACATTATATTCAGCCATTTCTCCAGGTACCGAATTAAGTATGATAGAAAATAGTGTTGGAAAGGAATATGCAATCGGATATAGTGCAGTTGGAACAGTAATTGAATGTGGGGAAGATGTAGAAAATCTTGAAAAAGGTGACATTGTAGCGTGCTATGGTGCCCCTTATGTGCGACATTCTGAATACTTACTAGTTCCAAAAACGTTATGTATCAAAGTGCCGAATAATTTAACTGCTGAGGAAGCATCGCTTTGTGGATTAGGTGCTATTGCGATACATGCCCTCAGGATCGCCAACTTACAATTTGGAGAAACAGTTGTTGTTGCAGGCTTAGGAGTTCTTGGTCAACAGATTGCCAAAATAGCTGATGCAGCAGCTTATAACGTTATTGCCTATGATATTTCAGAAGAACGTACAGGGATGTTAGATAAGATTAAATCATTTTCATCTGTTGAAGAGATGGAAACGGCAATATATCAATCTACAAATAATAATGGTGCCGATGCGGTTTTAATATGTGCAGGTGGGAAACAATCGATATTGACGAAGCAAAGTCTCGGGTGGATTCGTAATAAAGGAAAAGTAGTCATTGTAGGCGATATTGAACCAAATTTTCCCAGGGATCTTATGTTTGGAAAAGAAGCACAAATTCTAATCTCACGAGCGGGTGGTCCTGGTCGTTATGATAAAATTTACGAACAACAAGCCATTGATTATCCATATGGATTTATCCGTTGGACAGAAGGAAGAAATATCGGCGAATATTTGAGATTAGTAGATGAAAAAAGGATTGATATTCAACCGTATATTAAAGAAAAAGTATCGTTTAGTGAGGCTCCGGAAGTTTTTAAGAGTCTGTTAAATAAAAGATCAATCACTTTGACAAAGTTGATTGATTACTCCAACTAACTATAAAAGAAAAAACATTGTTTTGAGTAGAGCGATAGGGACATGTGTAGATTTCGAAGTCACTGAAAAAATAAGTTTTATCATTAAGGAGGTTTACATGCTAGTAGATTTAGTGATTGTTGGTGGAGGGATGGGGGGCTGTGCGTCGGCTCTTTCTGCTTGTGCGAATGGTCTTCGGGTTTTTATGACGGAAGAAACAGACTGGATTGGGGGGCAAGTCACTTCTCAAGGTGTTCCACCAGATGAACATCCATGGATTGAAGAATTTGGATGTACAAAAAGATATCGGACTTACCGTAATAAAGTAATAGATACATATTTTAAGGCGTTTAATGTGAAAGAGGCTAGTCCTTCTTTTAATCCTGGCAATGGTCTTGTAAGTAAAATTTGTCATGATCCACGAGTTTCATTGCATGTTTTATATGAAATGCTTATGCCTTACCTTTTGACAAATCAATTACAACTTAGCTTAAATACAAAAATCATCTCAGTTCTAAAAATAGATAAAAACATACGTGAAGTGACATTTGAAAATACGATTACTAGTGAAAAGGTGCAAGTGACATCTCCATATTTTATTGATGCAACAGAAACAGGGGACGTTCTCCCTTTGGCTGATATTGAATATGTTGTGGGAGCGGAGTCTAAAGCTGAAACGAGAGAACCTAATGGTTTAGAAGAGAGTAATCCAGAAGATATTCAAGCTTTCACATACGTATTGCCTATGGAATATCGCGAAGGAGAAAATCATGTTATTCCAGAACCTGAAATGTACCAGTTTTGGAGAGAATTTCATCCCGATATTTGGCCGGACAAATATTTAAGTTTTTTTGCCCCGCATCCAATTACGAAAGAAAAAAGAGAGTATACATTATTTCGTGAAGAAACAGGGTTCCCACTTTGGGAATATCGTCGAATATTTTATAAAAACCAGTTTGAGTCACAATATAAAGCTGGTGACATAACATTGATGAATTGGCCACAAAATGATTACTTTTTAGGAAATATTTATGATGTTTCAGAAGAAGAAAAGGAGAAACATATATATCAGGCAAAACAGCTCAGCCTTTCACTTCTTTATTGGTTACAAACAGAAGCGCCGCGACGAGATGGGGGAATAGGTTACCCAGGATTAAAGCTTAGAAAAGATATATTTGGCACAAAGGATGGATTGGCTAAATCGGCATATATTCGTGAATCTAGACGAATTAAAGCCGAGTATACGATTCTTGAACAAGACGTATCTCCAGATTTTAATAAAGGGAGAACTGGAAAAAACTATCACGATCGGGTGGGAATCGGTTCCTATAGTATTGATTTACATCCAAGTATGGCTGGTAGAAATTATCTTGATATTAAAGCATTGCCTTATCATATTCCGTTAGGTGCATTACTATCGAAAGACGTCGACAACGTATTAGCCGGATGCAAAAATATCGGAACGACACATATTACAAACGGTTGCTATCGCCTGCATCCTACGGAGTGGAATATAGGCGAAGCCTGCGGGGCATTAGTTGCGTTTTGTATAAAACACAATATCAATCCAAAAACGGTAAGAGAAGATGAAAAACTATTGACTGCATTTCAAGCGGAATTGAGAAAAGATGGATTTGAATTGGAATGGCCGGAGGAATTCTATTAGAGAAAAAAATATATCTTTTTGCCTAAAAAGCATCACCTAATGTCAATGGACTTAGGTCAAAGAAGCAGAAGTATATTTACTTGAAATCAGAGGTTCGCACCATTTTTTAAATTTATCTAAACTACAAAATAAAAACAGGCTTGCAAAGAACGATTTGCAAGCCTTTTCGGATTACCCTATGTACATGTAAAATGTACAACTTACCTCTAATAATAGATAACCTCGTTTAATAATTATCCTATTATCTTACTTCATTTTTATAAACATCCATTATTATATCGATATAATATCCATTTTAAGTCGTTTTTATTAACATTCTGTGAATAAACTTCATGAAAACTTTGTGACTTTTATCACATTTAACTGTTTTTATTATTTGATGATAATAAAATATGATATATAACTTTGGTATTTTTACATTTTAGATTTCATCTTCAAAGAAAGAGGGGACCTGAATGAAAATGAAATGGGCTTTTTTTAGTTTTGTTATTACATGTATGTTTGCATTAACCGGTTGTGAACCATTAATGGTTTTAGATCCAAAAGGGCCTCAAGCAGAAACACAAGCCAATGTGATTTGGATTTCGATTGCGACGATGGCAATTATTGTGATTGCGGTCTTCACCCTATTAATATTTGTCGTTACCAAATATCGAGCATCTAAACAAAGTAACGATTACGAACCACCACACATTGAAGGGCATCCGGTCGTTGAATCAATTATTGTAGGTATTCCCGTCATAATCATTATATTTCTCTCGATTGTCACGGTTAAATCGACTTATGAAGTCGAAGCAACACCAAAAGGATATGAAGATCATAAGCCATTAACGATTTATGCTTCTTCCTCTGATTGGAAATGGCACTTTAGTTATCCAGAAGAAAATATCGAAACGGTTAATTATTTATATATCCCAACAAATCGTGCGTTAGAATTCAAACTTTACTCATATGGACCGATTACAAGCTTTTGGATTCCTCAGCTTGGCGGTCAAAAATATGCTATGTCAGATATGGTAACGACTTTGCACTTAGCAGCCAGCGTACCTGGTGAATACATGGGAAGAAATGCGAACTTTAGTGGGAAGGGATTCGCAGAAAATACGTTTCAAGTGAAAGCCATGCCTCAAAAAGAATTTGATAAATGGGTTGAAGAGGTAAAAGCGACTGCCGAGCCATTAACGGAAAATAAATTCAATGAACTATTAGAACCAGGTCATCTTGGACAATTAACGTTTAGCGGCACACATTTAACCTTTTTACCTGCTCCGGAAGGTGAATATGGCGGTCATCATCATGGATCAACTGATTCGGATGAAGGTTCAAAACAACATCACGATGAACATGCACAGAATAGGCAAGATTCCCATGAAAAAACAGAAAAACATCATCATTAATAGATGTAGAGTTTGTTAACAAATCGTTTTGCATGAAAGGAGTCAAAAAGTATGAATTACTTTGATCGATTTGCCATTCCACATCCAAGCCCGGCGATTTATGCTTCGATGGTTGCTATCGGTCTTACCGTTATTGCCATCGTCGTCGGCTTAACATATTTTAAAAAATGGGGTTACTTATGGCGCGAATGGTTGACAACTGTTGACCATAAACGAATTGGTATTATGTATTTAATTTCCGCCTTACTAATGTTATTTCGTGGTGGCGTAGATGCGCTCATGATGCGGGCACAAACTGCTGTTCCTGAAAATACGCTTTTAGATGCCCAGCACTATAATGAGGTGTTTACCACCCACGGGGTGGTAATGATTATTTTTATGGCAATGCCATTTATCTATGCTTTAATGAATTTCGTTGTACCACTACAAATTGGTGCACGTGATGTGGCGTTCCCTCGCTTGAATGCATTAAGTTTTTGGTTATTTTTTATGGGGGCCATGTTGTTCAATATTTCTTTCGTCATTGGTGGTTCACCTGATGCTGGCTGGACTTCCTATTTTCCACTTGCGGGTAATGACTTCAGTCAATCGGTTGGAACCAATTATTATATGCTTTCGATCCAGATTGCTGGTATTGGGACATTAATATCGGGAATTAACTTTATTACAACGATATTAAAAATGAGAGCGCCAGGTATGACATTGATGAAAATGCCAATGTTTACATGGACTGCTTTCATTACGAATGCCATTGTTGTTTTTGCTTTTCCGGTGTTAACGATCGCTCTGTTATTAGGAACAATGGATAGACTTTTTGGTGCAAACTTTTTTACAACAACCAATGGTGGCATGGACATGCTTTGGGCGAACCTTTTCTGGGTTTGGGGACATCCAGAGGTTTATATCTTGATTCTTCCAGCATTTGGTATTTATAGTGAGGTTATCTCTACTTTTTCACGACGTAATCTCTATGGATATAAATCAATGGTCGCTTCCATCGTTATTATCTCGTTTTTCTCATTCCTAGTTTGGACCCACCATTTCTTTACAATGGGGCAAGGGCCACTAACAAATAGTATTTTCTCAATTACTACAATGGCTATCGCGATTCCAACCGGAATTAAGATTTTTAACTGGCTGTTGACGATGTGGAAAGGAAAAATTAAATTTACGGTTCCGATGCTTTATGCGATTGGTTTTATTCCGATTTTTACAATCGGTGGGGTAACTGGGGTAATGCTAGGGATGGCAAGTGCTGATTATCAATATCATAATACGATGTTTTTAGTCGCACACTTCCACTACACCATTATTCCTGGGGTAGTATTTGCGATGCTTGCCGGACTTACGTATTGGTGGCCAAAAATGTTCGGTTTCATGCTAAGCGAAAGAATCGGAAAATGGGCATTCTGGTTTATTGCTATTAGCTTTAATGTCACTTTCTTCCCAATGTTCTTCACTGGTTTAGACGGACAGGCGCGCAGGATGTACACATACTCTGAAGCAACTGGGTTTGGTCCATTGAACTTAATTTCATTTGTCGGTGCGGTAGGACTTGCCATTGGTTTTGCTTTAATTGTCTATAATGTTTACTACAGTACTCGTTATGCTTCAAGAAATATTAGTTCAGATCCATGGGATGCACGCTCGCTTGAATGGGCAACACATAGTCCAGTTCCATCATATAACTTCGCTGTCACACCGCAAGTTAGTTCAATTGAAGCATTCTGGGATGCTAAGAAAAAGAATATTCCTTTATTCCAAGGAAAATTGGATAAGATTCATATGCCAAATAATAGTGGTGTTCCTTTTATTATGAGTAGTATTTTCTTTGTTTGGGGATTTTCATTCGTATTTAGCATGTGGATTCCAGCGATCATTACAACGATCGGTATATTTGTTTGTATGGCACATCGTTCATTTGAAAAGGATAACGGATATTATATTTCTGTTAAAGAAGTTGAAGATACAGAAAAAAAGCTGCGAGGTGTTAGCTAATGAAAATAGATCACTCGCTTCCACTTGAATATAGTACAGACCAAAACAAATTAAATATCTTAGGGTTCTGGATTTTCCTTGGAGCCGAAATTATGCTGTTTGCCACGCTTTTCGCAACTTATTTTACACTAGTGGATCGCACAGGAAGCGGACCTGCAGGCGCAGAGATTTTCGAAATTACTCCTGTGCTGATCGAAACGCTTGTCCTTTTAACTAGTAGCTTTACAATTGGACTTGGTGTTCATGCGATGAGATTAGGTAGAAAGAATGCAATGATCTCATTCTTTACCATTACACTCCTTCTCGGTCTTACTTTTTTAGGAGTAGAGATTTATGAGTTTACGCATTATGTGCATATTGGAGCAGGTCTTCAAACGAGTGCTTTCACCGCGATTTTATTAACGACTTTAGGAACCCACGGAGCACACGTGACCATCGGTTTATTTTGGGGATTATTTATCATTTTACAAGTGAAAAAACGTGGACTTACTCCGGAAACAGCTAATAAATCATTCATCTTTTCACTTTACTGGCATTTCTTAGATGTTGTTTGGATCTTTATTTTCAGCTTCGTCTATTTGAAAGGAATGATGTAATATGAGCGAATTATTTCCAAGGAAGCAAGTAATGGGGTTTGCCTTTTCTTTAGTCCTTACTGCTGTTGCACTATCTGTGTATTTCTTTGATCTATCATTTGCAGTAGCTATGACCATTCTTTTAGTCACCGCTTTTGTGCAGGCAGCCGTTCAACTCGTTGTATTTATGCATGCAGGCGAAACAGGAGATAAAGGATCAATTTATACGAATCTTTTTTATGGATTTGCGATCGCCCTCGTTACGATTTTCGGGACATTACTCATTTTGATTTGGGATATGTAAATTCTGAAGGGGCGCCTATGAAGGCGCCCCTTTTTGTTCACAAAGTCTTTTCCTTAGTAGGAATAATCCTAACTCCTTTAGCTGTTTTTTCCTGCAATTCCTCTGTTGCTACGAAAAAAATACCCATTAAAAAGATAAAAATTGCACCCATCACTGTGCCAATTCCAATACTTGTAATCGTGCTGTGATCGCTTACAAAAAATCCGTATAAGAAAATAATAATTCCAATTGTGAGTACTGTATAACCAACATATTTTACAGCATTTAGTAATTTTATATGATCCTTCATTTTATTGCCCCCTTCATATTTATTATTCAATTTGTTCACAAAGTTGTCAATTGTTTTCTAAGAAAGACAGGACGGAGCAGACTTTAAACTTTGGTTAAAAAGTTATTATTCTAATTTAATAGAAAAAAGATAAATCTTGTTATTGATAATCTGTTTGTTAAATACTAAAACCCAATTCTCTAATTTAAGAAAATCGGGTTTTAATATGGCAAGGGATTTATTTAATATTAAAAATAATCTCGGTCTCAAGCTTCGATTCATCTTCATTCCAATGGCCGTAAATTTCCATTGACGGTGGCTGATGATGCTCCCCGTAAGTTTCAATTAATGATTTAATTTTTCCATAGGTTTTATCCAATTCACTATACGGTCCGATGTGCTTACAATAGGCATATTTATCCAAATGTACAATCTTTTTTTCTAATGATGAATCTTCTGGAGGGGGAGTATTCAATTCAATACCAGCAAATATCAGGTGATCCGCATCATATACAACATGGTTAATACCCTTATGATAGAGTTTTTTCTGTCTGACTTCCTCCCAAACCTTATTCAGCAATTCGAACATCGTATCACTATACGCTTTGTTTTGATCATGAAGTTTGGAAAAGCCAAACAATGTAAATGTTATACTTTGATTCACAATCACTGCTTCCATGCATAGTGCACCCCTAACCAATATGTTAACTAGTTATATTCGCTACTCTGATTTTATTTCCTTTAAATTTTTGTGCAACGAGTTCAAACAGCGCTTGTAAACAGCGGAATGTCCTTCAACACATCAAGTAATACATTCTGAAAATGAAATTGAAGTATAAGTCCAGATTTAAAACAAGATGAAAAAATTATTTGCATCCAAAGTGTATGTTTTTACGTCAAATATGTTAGAGGATGTAAAAAAGAATCCATAAAAAGTATGCCGAAAAAAACCGTCGAACGAATTATTTGTTTATTGCATATATTAATCAAGGAAATCATGGTTTCATATAGAATCATAATTTTAGAGGGAAAACATCGCGACTCGTTTTATTTTTTACCACTCTTGCCTAAATTCAATGATTAGAGAATATAGATAAGCCCAGTTGAATAGAGTGGAAAATGTGAATGAAACGATAAAAACATATGAAAAGTAGGGATAAAAAAGTGGGGATGAGCAGAGGGGTGCTTACTGTTATATTGGTAAGTAGTTTATTAGGGTTGACCGGATGTTCCGTTCAAGCCGCAAAACAAAAAGAGCTGAATGAGAAAATAGCTGAATTAGAAAAACAAAAAGCATTGTATGAGAAAGAACAGAAAAAATTAGAAGAGGAAAGGAAAAGAGAAGAGGAACTGCGCAAAGAGGAAGAAAGACGGAAAGCAGAAGAACTTAAGCCAATCGATATTGAAGTCGTCGATCCGAATACGAATGAAGTCATTAAAACATTTAATTATATTCTTAAAGATCTAAAAGAAAATGAAGATACGTATAAACAGGAGATTCAAAACTGGGCGAGGAAAGTTGCAAGAGGAACAGATACGACAAAAGGTTACGATCAAAGAATGGTACCTGATCGAGTTGGAAATGATGGGAAAATCGTTAAAGGCAGTCCAAGAGTAATTTTGGAGGAAGAGGAATTAGTCGATAAAGTGGTGGAGGCTTTTGCAGAAGGTGGTAGGGTAGAACTTCCTCTAGATGTAACTGAGAGCGGGTATAAAAAGGAAGAAGCCTCCCAGTTGGATGAGGTGGTCGTTGCTTCATTCACAACATACTTTGGAGGCAGCCCAGATGGACGGAATATAAATATAGAACTTTCAACAAACGCTATTAATAATGTTATTGTAGGCGTAAATGATTATTTTTCTTTTAATACAACCGTTGGACCAAGCGATGCGGAGCATGGATATCAAAAAGCAATGGAGGCGTTAAACGGCAAGTTAGTTGAAGGAATTGGAGGCGGAATTTGCCAAACTTCTACTACTTTATATAATGCAGTGGATCAGCTACCGGTATCCTATGTTGAATTGCATCACCATTCCGTTAATGTTGGATATATAGCGAAAGGTCGGGATGCTACGGTATCTTATGGAGGAAAAGATTTTAGATTTCAGAATACAACGGGAGCTCCTTTATTGATAAAGGCATATACAAAAGGAAGATCATTGACGGTTGAACTAAGGACATCGAAAGCGAATCAAAGTCTTATTAAGAAAGGGAATGCATAAGGTTTTATCGAGATATTCGGTAAAGCCTTATTTTTTGATGTATGTAAATTATAAATTGAAAACTTTTAAACTATTAAATTTGGAAAAGTTGTCCGAGTTTGATTGTGAATTAGTGCTCTTTTAGTTAGGAAAGAAAATCCCTTATTGTATTGGAAAGTATATTTGATAGAAAAATATCAATGATTGTATTTATGTACTATATCGCTTAACAATAGATCTCATAAATGAATGTGGAAAATTCGTTTAAATAGATGCATTTTTTTGTTTTTAAAATATCAATTTTTCAATAGGAAGGAATAAATTTTAATAAGAGAAAAGTTGATGATGGAGGAAACTATGAAAACACTATTAATTACCGGAGGAAATAATGGTATTGGTTTGTCTATGGTTAAGGAATGGCTGAAAAAAGGGAATTACGCTTGTGTTCTTGATTTAAATTGTGAAAACGTTGAAAAATTAAAGGAATCCCATCCAGGAAAACTTTTAACCTTTAAATGTGATATTACAGATTTGGAATCGGTAAAAATGGCAGTAAATGAAACAAATCGTCAGTTTCAAAGTATAGATTATGCTATACATAATGCATGCCTATGTTTGTTTAAAAACTTCGAGGAACATAGTAGAGAAGATTTTAATAAAGTTTTGGATGTGAATTTTTACGGGGGAATAAATATTACTAAAGCAGTTATGCCAATTATGAAAGACCAAAAACGTGGTAAGATCATTTTTACTAGTTCAGGAGTTGGAGTTACTGGATATACTAATTTAAGTTCCTATGCGTCTAGTAAAGGGGCAATAGAATCATTAGCAAGATGCTTAAACTTAGAGTATAGAGATAGTGGAATTACATTTCATATCATGCATCCGCCTCTGACTGATACGAAGTCTTCTTCACCGCTCCCAATTCCGAAAGATTTTAAAGCTTCACCTGAAAAAGTAGGACAAGGATTTATTCGGAATATCGACAGAAAAAAGTTTATCATTACTCCTACAATCAAAGATGCATTATCCATAAAATTTAGTTATCTTTTTCCTCTGCTAATAGGGCGATTGCTTGTAAAATTAACAAATAGGGCAATTAACTAGAAAAAACGGCTTGGAAATTTCCAAGCCGTTTTCCATTTAACCAACATTATCCGGAGTTACAGACACCTCTCACAAGAGCAAGGAAATTGCACTTTTGCCTTCATAAATTATCGTTTTGCTGTTTAATTTCCTCTTCAGCCTGAATAATATTTCCTCTTTCGAACATTCGGTGTTCATTGACTGAATCTCCAGCTTTAAGATTGTTTAAGTTTGAAGTAATCCTAATTTGCTCTTCGTTAATAAGAGAGTTTTTCTTCTTTTTCATTAAAACAGCCCCGTTCTTTTTTTGTAAAAAAAGAATATTATAATTCTTGGATAGTATCAACGGAAACATTTTTCTTATACTTCTTTGTTTAGTCATTTCCGATTAAAATAATATAAAAAGGCTATTGACTTGTTCTTTATAAAGAACTATTATATATTTAATCGAATCACATATGTAATTTTTGTTTTTTTTTACTTAGCTTGTTCTTTATTAAGAATCAATACGTCATCCATTTAAGGTGGTTTTATGAATCAAGGAAAAGGGATAGCAAAAGAAATTAATTTGAAACATTTATATAGCGTCATCATCAAAAGGATTTGGATCGTTTTTGTCATTACTTTTTTAACGACGATTGCAGGTTGGTATTATATCAGCCTCCATAAAACGGATCCATTGTATGAAGCTTCAACAAATATCATTATTGAAGCAGACCCAGTATATAGGAAAACTCTACAAGTCATTATTAAAGACACGATTGTTTTAGAAAGTGTGATCAAAGAGCTTAGTTTAAAAAAATCACCTGCTTCACTGGCAGGGCAAATTAGTGTGTATAACATTGATGAGTCACAAGTAGTGAGAATTAGTGTTACAGATACAGATTCTAAAAGAGCTGTTGAGATTGCAAATGCGACTGCTAAAGTCTTTTCTGAAAAAATCCCACGTATACTTAAATTCAAAGAAGATAAAGAAGATATTCGAATATTATCAGAGGCAACGGAGAATCCATCACCAATAAATGGTAGTAACCCAAATAAGATAATACTTGCAGCGATGGTATTCGGGATGGTTTTAGGAATTGGATTACTTTTTCTCATTGATTCCCTAGATGATAGCATTAAGTCTGAAAGTGATATTGAAATGATATTGGGCATTCAAGTATTAGGAAGTGTATCCTCCATGAATAATAAGAATATACGGAAAAGAAAGAATAATAACGAATCCGGATTCAGAGGTGGGTCAATTGGTTTTTAATAAGAAAAAGCGAATCATCTCCAATAAAAAAAGAAATTTAATTACATTTGCCAATCCAGATTCCATTATTTCTGAACAATACCGTACGATACGAACTAATCTATTTTTTCTCAACAATGATAAAAAAAACAAAACACTTCTTATTACGTCTCCGGGTAAACTAGAAGGAAAATCGACTACAGCAGCTAATCTAGCTATATCGATGGCTCAGCAGCAAGAAAAAGTTCTTCTGATTGATGGGAATTTAAGAAACCCTAATATCCACAACATATTCAAAACATCTAATGCCTATGGACTAACGGATGTTCTTACAGGTACAACACCTCTAGAAGATGCAATTTATTCTTCCTCGATTGAAAGATTGGACATTTTAACTAGTGGAAGAATGCCTTCCAACCCTGTAGAGTTGTTGGCATCCCAACAAATGCATCAATTATTGGAAAAAGTTAAATCCATTTATGACATTATTCTTATTGATTCAACCCCCATACTTGAAGTTACGGATACAAAAATTATTGCAAATATTTGTGATGGTGTTGTTTTGGTAGTTAAGCAAAATAAAACGAATATCGACAGTGCAGTAGAAACGAAAAAAGTATTAGAATATGCTAGGGCCAAAATTGTAGGAGTTATTTTAAATAATAAGAGGTAGATTTTTTTGCAAAAGTGTTCTTTATTAAGAACTATAGTGCGATTTTATTGAGTAAAAATGGTAATGTCTCCTAACCAATATCAACGGAGGCACTCGATCATGCTGTGGGTTCACTGCCTTAGACGCAAGTCGTCGTTGGTGTGGTGTGAGGAGGGGTTAGATGCCCCAATTCATTAAAGATGTTAATGATGTGGTTTTACAAAAAAGACCCCATCATTAGCATCTTTAATATTTTAATATTATAAATTAAAGGCGGGTTTTTATGACTTATCGACAAAGACTATCTTTATTCATTATCGTTGATTCTTTTATTGTGTTGACGGCTATTTTTATCAGCCGTTTTTTAGTGAATGCAAGTCTTGATGTATTTCAGTTGCCAGTTATCTTTATCTGCTTATCTATTGTTTTTAGTCATCATATTTTTTCTTTTATTTTTAAGGTGTATAAAAAAGCTTGGGAATATGCGAGCATCGGGGAGTTAATCATTATTTTTAAAGTCGTTACGTTGACGATTTTCGTCGCTGCCATTGTACAAAAGGTGGTCATGAATGAAATTTATTTAAGATTATTAGTTGTTACTTGGCTTCTACATTTGCTTTTAATAGGTGGGTCTAGATTTTGTTGGAGAATGTATCGCGATCGTTATTTAAACAAGACAGATGATAGGAGTAGAACATTAATTATTGGAGCGGGCTCAGCTGGAACGATGGTAGCAAGACAATTACTAATAAGTAAGGATGCAGAACTATTGCCCGTTGCTTTTATTGATGATGACAATAAGAAGCATAAACTGGATATATTTGGTATTCCAGTATTCGGTGGGATCAATCAAATTGAAAAAGCGGTTAAAGATTTAAAGATAGATCTTATCATCATCTCCATACCATCTTTATCGAGGAAAAAATTAAACACCATTTTTTTGGAATGTGCTAAAACGAAGGCTAAAACTCAAATCCTTCCTCTCCTTGAAGATTTAATAACAGGAAAAGTAGCCGTAAACGAATTTCGTGATGTCCAAGTCGAGGATCTTTTAGGAAGGGAACCAATAGAATTGGATATTGATAGTATTTCAGAATATATAACGAATAAGGTGGTGCTCGTTACAGGGGCTGGAGGATCGATAGGTTCAGAAATTTGCCGACAAATTTCAAAGTTTAACCCACAAAAATTAGTGCTATTAGGGCATGGAGAAAATAGCATTTACTCAATTGAATTGGAGTTAAAGGATAAATTTGGCCATTTGCCTATTGAATTTTTAACTGAAATCGCTGATACACAAGATGCAAATAAAATGATGATCGTCATGAGTAAGTATAAGCCTGATGTTGTTTACCATGCTGCAGCACATAAACATGTTCCATTAATGGAACGCAACCCAGAGGAAGCAGTAAAAAATAATATTATTGGTACTAAAAATGTTGCAGAGGCTGCAAGTTGGCATGGAGTAACGACATTTGTCATGATTTCCTCGGATAAAGCGGTAAATCCAACGAGCGTTATGGGAGCGACAAAACGATTGGCTGAGATGATTATTCAAAATATGAATGGAAAGAGTAAAACGAAATTTGTAGCTGTAAGGTTTGGTAATGTGTTAGGAAGCCGAGGAAGTGTTATTCCTATTTTTAAAAAGCAAATTGAAAAAGGCGGTCCCGTTACGGTTACCCATAAAGAAATGGTTCGCTATTTTATGACCATTCCGGAAGCTTCAAGACTAGTTATACAGGCTGGGGCGCTTGCTAAAGGTGGAGAAATTTTTGTTTTAGATATGGGAGAGCCAGTAAAAATTATTGACTTAGCTACGAATTTAATAAAGCTATCAGGGCATTCTGTTGATGAAATTGGGATTGAATTCACAGGAATTAGACCTGGAGAAAAGCTTTATGAGGAATTATTAAAAGATGAAGAAATCATTGATAAGCAAGTACATCCAAATATTTATATCGGAAAAGAAGCAAAGCTTTATTTGGAAGAAATTGAAGAAATAATAGAAACGTATACTGCAATGGAGAGCGACATGTTGAGAAAGACATTAATAGGCTTGGCAAATAGAAAAGTAAGATTGATACCACAGCCAATGATGCAAGTTTCAGGATAAGGAGTGAGACGTATATGAAAGTTAGAAAAGCAATCATCCCTGCAGCAGGGTTAGGAACAAGGTTTTTGCCTGCTACAAAGGCGATGCCGAAGGAAATGCTGCCAATTGTTGATAAACCAACGATTCAATATATTATTGAAGAAGCAATCGAGTCAGGAATTGAGGATATTATCATAGTGACAGGTAAAGGGAAGCGGGCGATTGAAGATCATTTCGACCATTCCTTTGAACTGGAGCAAAATTTATACGAAAAAGGAAAATTCGATTTACTAAATGAGGTTCAAAAGTCTTCCCAATTGGTCGACATTCATTATATTCGTCAAAAGGAACCGAAAGGGTTAGGTCATGCCATCTGGTGTGCCCGAAAATTTATTGGAAATGAACCGTTTGCTGTGTTGCTTGGAGATGATATTGTTCAAGCAGATAAGCCTTGTCTAAAGCAAATGATTGAACAATATGAAAGATATAATGCCTCCATTTTAGGAGTTCAATCCGTTCCTGAAAACGAAGTGTCAAGATACGGCATCGTAGATGGAAATATGATTGGCGACCGTTTTTATAGTGTTAATAACTTAGTAGAAAAACCAATCGAAGAGGAAGCTCCTTCAAACTTAGCCATCATGGGGAGGTACATCCTGAATCCGAGAGTTTTTGAAATATTAGCCGATCAAAAACCTGGAGCAGGTGGAGAAATCCAGTTGACGGATGCCATTGCTGAGCTGAATCATTATGAAGCAGTCTTTGCCTATGATTTTGAAGGAACCAGATATGATGTTGGAGAAAAAATGGGCTTCATCCAAACAACCATTGAGTTTGCCTTACAAAGAGAGGATTTAAGAAAAGATCTTCTTGATTATTTAACTTCTGTACTCGATCGACAATTAATTGGGTGATCGCTATGAAAAAGGTTTTATTTTGTGCAACGATTGATGAGCATTTCACATCTTTTCATATTCCTTACTTAAAGTGGTTTAAGGAACAAGGTTGGGAAGTACATGTTGCAGCGTTGGGGACTTTAGAGATCCCTTATGTAGACAAGAAATATAATATTGCTATTCAAAGATCACCTTTCAATATAAAAAACATTGAAGCATACAAGGATTTGAAAAAAATCATCAATCTAAACGAGTATAATATGATCCATTGCCATACACCGATGGGGGGAGTGTTAACGAGATTAGCTGCAATAAAAGCAAGAAAAAACGGAACAAAAGTCATCTATACGGCACATGGGTTTCATTTTTGCAAGGGAGCTCCGCTTATCAATTGGCTTGTCTATTATCCGATTGAAAAAACACTTGCGTATTTTACCGATTGTTTATTAACGATAAATGAAGAGGATTTTGCACTTGCGACGAAACATTTTAAAGCGAAGCGTATAGAACATATTCACGGAGTTGGTGTTGATACGGAGCGGTTTGCTCCCGTGATGGAATTCCATAAATTAGTTTTAAGAGCAAAGTATCATTATGAAAATGATGCTTTTTTATTGTTTTACGCGGCTGAATTTAATAAAAATAAGAACCAGCAACTTCTAATTGAAGCAATACCACTTATAAAAAAACATCTTCCAAATATGAAATTCGTTTTTGCGGGAGATGGTCCCTTATTGGATAAATGTATACAGCTTTCTAAAAAATTGGATGTAGAACACTCAGTTGACTTTTTAGGACAACGAGAAGATATTGATTTGCTTATAAAAATGAGTGACACTGCAGTAGCTTCAAGTATGAGAGAAGGCCTACCCGTTAATGTTATGGAAGCAATGGCTTGCGGTTTGCCAATTATTGCGGTTGATAATCGAGGTCACAGAGAACTAATCTCCCATAATGCAAATGGGTGGATCGTTGAAAATGATAAAACAATAATTGCTAATAGGGTCATTCAACTAGCACAAAATAAAGCCCTTCGCATGTATTTCGGATCACAAAGTCGAAAAATCATATTAGCAAAATATAGCTTAAACAAGGTGTTGGAAGAGAAAAAGATCATGTACAAAAAAGTGATGGATGAGATGGAGGAAGTTCAGTGGGCGGTCCATTAAGAGTGTTGCATGTTGCAGTCAATATGAATCGAGGTGGAGCCGAAACACTCATTATGAATTTATATCGGAATATGAATCGGGCAAACGTTCAGTTTGACTTTTTAACGTGTAAGCCTGGTGATTTTGATAATGAAATTATGAAAATGGGTGGGAAAATCCATAGAATTCCGTATATTTCGGATGTAGGACATTTTAATTATATACACGGTTTAAGGCAGTTTTTTTCTACCAACTCTCGTTACAAGATTATTCATTCTCATCTAGATAAGATGAGTGGAATTGTCCTGCGTGAAGCGAAAAAAGCAGGGATTCCAGTCAGAATCTCGCATAGTCATAATACGAAAAGTGAAGGCGGCGTCGCTGCAAGAACGTATAAGTGGTTAGTCGGAAATTATATTATTCCAAGTAGTACCACTTTTTTTGCTTGTTCCCGTGATGCGGCCAAATGGTTATTTAATAAAAAATCAAGCAGCTCTATAATTTTAAAAAATGGAATTGAGTACGATAGGTTTAGATTTTCAAAGGATACTAGACAACAAGTAAGAGAAGAATTAAATATTAAAGAAAACACTCTCGTACTTGGCCATGTAGGAAGGTTTAACCATCAAAAAAATCATTCGTTCTTAATTGATTTATTTACAGAATTTCATAAAGTACATGAAAATGCCACATTATTTCTTATTGGTAATGGAGAATTACGAAGTGTGATTGAAAAAAAGGTACGTGATTTACAATTAGTAGAAAAAGTGAAATTTTTAGGAGTCCGCCATGATATTGAACGTATTCTTCAAGGCATTGACTTATTTGTCTTTCCTTCCATACATGAGGGGTTGCCCGTTTCATTGATTGAAGCTCAAGGTTCTGGATTACCTTGTATAATCTCAGATCGGATTTCTAAAGAGGTCGATATTGGATTGAACCTGATCGAATATGCTCCTCTGGAGAATATTGAATCGTGGATTGAGAAAATAAATAATGCATTATCTAAAAAAATGCTAAGAATTCAAAACTCTGATTTCTTTACAGAAAAGGGTTTTGATATTCGGACTACTGCAAAAAAGATAGAGAATTTTTACTTAAGTGTCGAGGATGAATTAAATGAAGAAATTACTAACGATTTTTACTCCAACGTATAATCGTTCATATTGTTTAGTGAACTGTTATGTAAGTTTATTGCGGCAAACTAGCAATGACTTTTGTTGGCTTATTATTGATGATGGTTCTACGGACAACACGAAGGAATTAGTTGAAGGCTGGATGAAAGAAAATAAAATCGATATCCGCTATGTTTCGCAAGAAAATAAAGGAATGCATGGAGCGCATAATACCGCATACGAAGTTATCGATACAGAACTAAATGTATGCATTGATTCTGATGATTATATGCCTGATGATGCTGTTGAAAAAATTAAAGACTTTTGGGAGAAATACGGCAATGAGAAAGTAAGTGGAATTATCGGACTGGACGCAAATCTAGATAATGAAATAATCGGAACCAAATTACCTAATAATGTTAAAAGTTCAACATTGTTTGATCTCTACAATCTTCATGGGGTAACGGGTGATAAAAAACTAGTTTACAGAACAGAATTAACGAAAAAATATCCGTATCCTCTTTTTGAAAACGAGAAATATGTAGGCTTGGCGTATAAATATTTCATGTTGGATCAAGAGTATGAAATGCTGCTAATGAATGAGGTACTATGCAATGTTGAGTATTTGCAAGATGGTTCATCCTTAAATATGTTTCATCAATATCGAAAAAATCCAAGAGGCTTTGCTTTTTATCGAAAAGAATTAATGAAGCTTCCTTTTGCCAGTCTGTCTTTTAAATTTAGGCAGGCAATTCATTATGTTTCCAGTAGTTTTTTCATGAAGAATAAACGATTTATTAGTGAGACACCATGCAAAGGCTTAACGATAACCGCTATTCCCTTTGGTGCCCTGTTATATCTTTATATAGTGTCTAAGACTAAAACGGCAGTGACATAGTCGAAATTCTGTGAAGGGAATGTTCAAAAAGGCCGGTAAAAACGACACTTCGAATTTTTGCGTTCTGGCTAGTTTGATTTTTGAACACTCACTGTGAAGGGAACGGAATAATGACATTTCTATGGCTGAACCTTGCAATCGTATTTATTTTATCCTTCTTTGCAAGGTATTTTGGAGAACCTGTTCTAGTAGGAGAAACAACAGTCCCCATTAAACCAAACAAAATATTGATGACAGGCGTCCTTGCGTCCCTCATTATCATCTCTGGATTGAGATCAAATATTGGAGATACATTCTTTTACAAACACATATATGAAATCAATGATTTTTCTTGGGAATATATCATTTCACAAAAAGATATCGGATTTGGAATTCTTCAAAAGTTACTAAAAATGATTTCCAATGACCCGCAAATCATGATTTTTACAACAGCTACTATCACAAATATATTAATTATTGCTGTCTTTTTTAAATATTCACGAATGATCGAACTAAGCGTGTATGTGTATATTACGGGTGGTTTATTTTTAGTTTCCATGAATGGAATCAGGCAAGTACTTGCGGCTGCCATTATTTTTACTGCGACAAAATATTTAGTCAATGGAAATTGGATTAAATATTTTTTTATTATTCTTTTTGCCTCATCTTTTCATCAAAGTGCGTTAATCTTAATTCCGATTTATTTTTTCGTAAGATATAAGGCATGGTCAAAAGCAACGGTCGTTTTGTTGGCATTTTCCTTATTGATTGTAGTTGGATACCATCAGTTTTCATCTCTATTATTCGCTGCTATAGAGGATAGCCAGTATGGGCATTATTCTAATTTTAATGAAGGTGGAGCGAATATTTTGAGGGTTGTCGTGGAAGCGGTTCCCTTAATAATTGCTTATCTTGGCAGGGAAAAACTTAGAACCATATTTCCAAGCAGTGATTATATCGTCAATATGTCGCTCGTTGGTTTCATGTTTATGATTATCTCCACGCAAAATTGGATTTTCGCCAGATTTGGAATTTACTTTAGTTTATACCAGTTAATTCTAATCTCCTGGATCGTAAAGCTATTTAGACAAAAAGACCAAAGACTAATCTATTATGCATTACTAATCTGTTATTTAATATATTACTTTATTGAAAGTGTCATTAGTTTAAATATTATATATAGAAGCAATTATTTTGGTTAGGAGAAGGAACAAATGACTGAACCAAAGAGAGTGCTGCATATTGTAAGTGCCATGGAAAGAGGTGGTGCGGAAACGCTGATTATGAATATTTATAGACATATTGATCGCAAAAAAGTTCAGTTTGATTTTATTACACACAGTGATAAACCAGGTGATTTTGATCAAGAAATTAAAGAGATGGGTGGGAATATTTATCATATTCCTAGTCTTGGTTCTTCTGGTCCCATTCGCTATTTGAAGGCATTGATCAATATTATATCTGCAAATAAGTATACGGCTATTCATGCACATACCGACTTCCAAAGTGGGTTCCCTGCATTGGCAGCAAAAATATGCAAAATTAAGCATAGAATCTGTCATTCACATAGCAATAACTGGTTGCAGAATGGATGGAAAGGGTTGCTAATGTTAAAGGGATTGCAATTTTTAATAAAAATATCTGCAACAAAATTGTGCAGTTGCAGTGAAGAGGCGGCTAGATTTTTATTTGGCAGTTCAAGCAAAGTGCACATTCTTAAAAATGGAATTAATATTAATGAATTTTTAACTGCTGGTGAAGGGTGCAAAGAGCAAATTCTCAATGAATTGTGTATACCATCCGATTCCAAAATCATCGGACATATCGGACGCTTTTCCGAATCGAAAAATCATCAATTCCTATTAGAAGTATTAAAAAAAATGGTTGAAAAAGATTCTAGTTATATCGCCCTTTTAGTTGGTGATGGACCTCTAAGAAAAACAATTGAATTAGAAGCAGTAAGATTAAGATTACAAAATCACGTTCGATTTTTAGGCGTTAGATCTGATATTCCAAATTTGATGAAAGCTTTTGATCTATTTCTTTTTCCGTCTAAATTTGAAGGTTTTGGAATTGTTCTTCTTGAAGCGCAATGCTCCGGAATCCCTTGTGTGGTTGCGGATACGGTTCCTAAAAGTACAGATATGGATTTGGGGCTCGTCACCTTTTTACCACTAGTAGAGAATGTATCTAGATGGTGTAATTGCATTGAGCATTCTTTAAAAATAGAAAAACCAAATGAAAGTTTAATTTCAAATAATATCTCAAAATACGGATTCAATATTCGTGATACTGTACACGATTGGATAAATTTGTATGGGTTAAGAAGTGTGGGATGAGAAGATTATGATGAAGAAAAAAATACTTATATCTTCTTTTGACTTAGCAGTAGGTGGTGTCGAAAGAAGTTTAATCGGCTTATTGCAAACGATCGATTACAGTAAATATGATGTGGACTTAATGCTTTATAAGCACGAAGGCGAATTTCTCTCATTCTTACCTGCTGGACCGAAATTATTAGCTGAGGTTCCACAATATAGTACATTCAGAAAATCAATCAAACAAACGATTGAAGAAGGTCATTACAAAATAGGAATATCAAGATTACTTGCAAGAACTCTAAGCTCTCTGCAAGGAAAAATACAAAAGATCGATGAACCCGGATATTTGAATATCCAATACGGTTGGGAAATATCTCATGCATTTCTTCCAAAATTAAATAAAGAATACGATGCGGCCATAAGTTTCCTATGGCCGCATCATTTTATAGGAAAAAATGTAAATGCGAAGAAAAGAATTGGTTGGATTCATACCGATTATTCCAATATTTATATCAACAAAAAGCTGGAAAATCAAATGTGGAATAAGGTTGATCAGATTGTGGCAGTATCCGAGGACTGCTCGAAAACGTTCTTAAAGTTTTTTCCGAAATATAAAGAAAAAACTTCAGTCATTGAAAATATTCTTTCTCCGGAGCTCATCCACGAACAGGCTATGGATGAAGAACCAGTAGAAATAAAGAGAATCGAAGGAAAAACAATATTAGTGACGGTGGGGAGACTTTCACACGCAAAAGGGATTGACCAGGCGATAAAAGCTTGTAAGGAATTGATAGAGAAGGGGTATGACATAGAATGGTACGTCGTTGGATATGGGTCGCTTGAAAATGATCTCCAAACATTAATAAATAAACTTGGATTGAACGAGCGATTTTTTTTATTGGGCAAAAAGGTTAACCCATATCCATATATTAAAGCATGTGATATTTATGTGCAGCCGTCGAGATATGAAGGTAAGGCAGTGACTGTCCGCGAAGCGCAAATTTTAAAAAAACCTGTTGTGATCACGAATTTTCCTACTGCACGAAGTCAAGCACAAGATGAATATGATGCTTTAATCACATCCGCGAATGTGGAGGGAATTGTAAAAGGGGTTCAAAGATTAATAGATGATGACACGTTAAGGGAGCAATTAATTTCAAATGTAAGTAAAAATAATTACGGAAATGAAAAGGAAGTAGAAAAATTGTATCGATTAATCGGGGACTAATGTAAAGGGGGGATTCATTTGGCAGTACTCATAACTGGAGGAGCTGGCTATATAGGAAGCCATACATGCGTGGAACTTCTGCAGGCAGAATATGACATTATTGTCCTTGATAACTATAAAAATAGTCATCCTGAATCTTTAAAACGCGTCAGCCACATCACTGGCCGAGGTTTTAAAGTGTATCAAGGGGATTTAATGAATGAGGACATAATCGAGAAAGTATTTAGTGAAAATAAAATTGAAGCTGTTATCCATTTTGCAGGACTAAAAGCAGTAGGGGAATCAGTCCAAATTCCACTTATGTATTATGAGTGCAATATTAGTGGCACTGTCAAATTATGCAATGTTATGAGGAAATACAATGTTAAAAATCTAGTTTTTAGCTCCTCTGCAACAGTGTATGGAATGCCTGAACGCATTCCGATTTCCGAAGACTCTGCATTAAGAGCACAGAGTCCTTATGGTCGTACGAAACAAATGATCGAAGAAATTCTCCGTGATCTTTATACATCCGACGAGAATTGGAGTATTGCTTTATTACGATATTTTAATCCGATTGGCGCCCACGAAAGTGGACTGATTGGAGAAGCCCCTAACGGAATTCCGAATAACTTGATGCCGTATATTACACAAGTCGCAATAGGGAAGTTAAAAGAACTAAATATTTTCGGAAATGATTATCCAACGAAAGATGGTACGGGTGTGAGAGACTATATTCACGTAGTCGACCTTGCAAAAGGCCATTTAAAAGCATTGGAAAAAGTTACGAGAACTACTGGAGTGGAAGCTTACAATCTTGGAACGGGTAAAGGGTACAGTGTATTAGAAATTGTGGAAGCATTTGAAAAAGCAGCCAATCTAAAAATACCTTATAAAATAACAGAACGACGAAAAGGTGATATAGCCATTTGCTATGCTGATCCCTCTAAAGCTGAACGGGAGCTTGGTTGGACGGCCGAAAAAGATATTGAAGAGATGTGTAGAGATTCTTGGCGATGGCAATCTAGAAATCCAAATGGATATATTTTAAACAGAGAAATTTTAACTAACTAAAAGAATGAAATAAGGGTTTATCACTAATCGGTTGAGTATGGACATAAGTCTCCACATAATTCGGTAGTTTTTCACAATTGTACAGCGTGTTGGAGGCATTCGTTTCACTTCTCGAGGAGTAAACACAAATGTGCGGTGTATCGTATTCAATCGCAGTATAATTCGAAGAAATTTCACACATGTGCAGCGAATCGTACTCAATCGCGGCATATCTCGAAGGATTATCAAAAATGTACGGCGTAACGGACCCAATTGCGGCACATCTCGAGGAATAGTCACAATCGTGCAGAGTATCGAATACACTCGCAGTACAACCGAGTGATTTTTTACAATTCAGTACGAATGTGTTTGATTTGCAGCACACCTAGGTTTTTTTAAAAGTATCAGAGATAAAGTGAGGAAGATATAGAGATGAGTATGAGAGAAGGGGATTTCCAACAGCAATTTAAGGAATTGTTGGAGGATATTTACGTGAAGGGGCAGGAGACGGAGTTTTTATTAATGGAAGATGTAATGAATGAAATTCAAACGAAACTTATTATGTTGCTGGAAACAACAAACTAACAGCTAGGAGTTGTAAATAGATGAAAAGACTCTTAGATTTCTTAAGTTCTTTATTACTTTTAATTATTTCTTTTCCCCTTATGGTTTGTATTGGACTGCTAGTTAGAGTTAAACTAGGCAGTCCTATTTTTTTTAAACAACAACGGCCGGGGCTATACGGAAAACCATTTTATTTATATAAATTTCGCACCATGACAGATGATAGAGATCAATGGGGGGACCTTTACCCGGATGAAATAAGGTTAACTTCGTTTGGTAGGTTTTTACGCAAGTATAGCTTAGATGAGTTGCCTCAACTCATTAACGTTGTAAAAGGCGACCTAAGTTTAGTTGGACCACGCCCTCTTTTAATGGAATATTTACCTTTATACACAGAGGAACAGGAAAAGCGTCATTTAGTAAAACCCGGAATTACTGGTTGGGCTCAAGTAAATGGACGTAATGCGATTAGCTGGGAAGAGAAGTTTGCATTAGATATATGGTATGTGCAAAACCAATCATTACTCTTAGATATGAAAATTTTAATATTAACGGTAAAAAATGTTTTGATTTCTGATGGGATTAATCAACCTGGTCATGCCACGATGGAGGATTTTAAAGGGTAAACATCAATTTTGAAAGAGGGACATGGATGAACATCGTATTGATCGGTGCTGGTGGACACGGTAAAGTTGTTCGGGATCTTATTGTGTTGCATAAAAATATTAAGCTTATTGCATTTCTTGATGATAAATATAAAGAAGTATGTAAGAAAGGCAATATAATCGTTGGGCCAATACCCTTTGCAAAGACCATTATGAGTATGTTTCCCGACGTAAAATTTGTCATTACTATAGGTGATAACAAAGTAAGAAAAGAAATAATTAGTAAGTTAAATCTACCGCATATATATTATGCCACTCTCGTTCATCCAACAGCTATCATAAGTCCCAGTGTATCGATTGGTAATGGAACGGTTATTATGGCCAATGCAGTGATTGATTCAGATAGTCAGATTGGCAATCATGTCATTATTAATACAAGTTCAGTCGTAGAACATGATAATCATGTCGGAGATTTTGTACACTTGTCACCGAATGCTACATTGACTGGAGCTGTCAAAATTGAAGAGGGAGTTCATATAGGAGCGGGGGCAACAGTTATTCCATATATTAATATCGGAGAATGGTCCACAATTGGAGCAGGGGCAGCTGTGATCAATCCAATTCCAGCAAATAGTACTGCGGTCGGTGTTCCAGCTAAGGTAAAAGAAGAACAAAAAATGGAGGAGGTTTCATGAATCAATACAAGAAAGAGCAAATTTTACTATCGCCGCCGCATATGTCAGGTCATGAATGGAAGTATATTCAGCAGGCAATTGAAACAAACTGGATTGCACCACTGGGGCCAAATGTTGACGCATTTGAAAATGAGATGGCAAGTTACCTGGGAGTTAAAGACGCTTTAGCAGTTAATTCAGGAACGGCCGCCATTCATTTGGCGCTTTCTTTATGTGGAGTGAAAAAAGGCGATACCGTTTTTTGCTCAACACTTACCTTTGTGGCGAGTGCCAATCCAATTCTTTATCAAGGTGCAGAACCAGTCTTTATCGATTCAGAACCTGAAACATGGAATATGTCACCCGAAGCATTGGAAAAAGCATTTAGAGAAGCTGTACTATCGGGGAAAATGCCAAAAGCAGTAATTGTTGTCAACTTATACGGTCAAAGTGCAAAGATGGAAGAAATTCTAACAATTTGTAATCAATATAATGTACCAATGGTTGAAGATGCTGCGGAATCACTCGGATCCGAATATAAAGGCAAGAAAAGTGGGACGTTCGGTAAATTTGGAATTTTTTCTTTTAATGGCAACAAGATTATTACAACATCAGGAGGCGGAATGCTTGTTTCCAATGATACGGATGCGATACAAAAAGCACGCTTTTTAGCTACACAAGCAAAGGATTCTGCTCCATATTACGAACATAGCAAGATGGGATACAACTATCGTATGAGTAATATATTAGCTGGAATAGGAAGAGGGCAATTTGAGGTTTTAGAGGATAGAATAAAAGCCAAGAGATTAATATTTTTAAAGTATTATAAAGAATTAGCAAACCTGCCCGGCATTCACTTCATGCCTGAACTCGAAGATACTTTGTCTAATCGCTGGCTTACAACATTAACAATAGATGATAAATTGACAGGAATTACATCATCTGAAATCCTCAAATACTTCGCTAATAAAAATATTGAAGCGCGTCATGTATGGAAACCATTGCATTTGCAACCACTTTTTAAAGGGGCGAAATACTACTCACATCATGAACATCAAAGCATTTCAGAAGCTTTATTTATGAAAGGTATTTGTCTTCCTTCTGGATCAAATATTGCAAACCAAGAACAAATGAGGGTGATCGAAAGTCTGAAAAAGGCAATGACACAAAAAGTCGAGATGCCCCATCCTATATCGGGATGAGAGAGGTAAAAATAGATGATTGGGAAAAATATATATGAAATTAGAAAAAGAAAAGGTCTTACTTTAACTGAATTAGCTGATAGAGCGGGCATAGCAAAATCGTATTTAAGTAATATTGAAAGAAGCGTTAATAAAAATCCTTCTATTAATGTAGTAGAAAAAATTGCTAAAGTATTGGATGTCGATGTAAGGATATTATTAAATCAAACCGTAGAGCAGAAATCGATACAGTTAGATGAAGAATGGGTTGACTTTGCACGTGAACTAAAGGAATCAGGAGTAGGAAAAGAACAATTTGAAGAGTATAAAACATTAATAGAATTTATTAAGTGGAAGAAAGTGAATGAAGAAAACAATTAAGATGATGATGTTAAAGTAGGGGATTTCATTGTTGCCATTAGTTAGTGTTGTTGTCCCGATTTATAAGGTTGAAAAGTATATTCATAGATGTATCGAAAGCATTTTGGAGCAAACATATTCTAACTTAGAAATTATTCTAGTCAACGACGGTTCGCCAGATCATTGTGGGCAAATAATTGATGAATATGCTGAAAAAGATCATAGAATCAAAGTTGTCCATAAGAAAAATGGAGGATTATCAGATGCTAGAAATAAAGGGATGGAATATGTAACAGGAGATTTTACACTTTTTGTGGATAGTGATGATTGGATAGAAAGAAATATGATTAAAGTATTAATCCAAATAAGTATAGATCATCAAGCTGATGTCGTTCAATCGGCTTTTTATTATGCTTATGAGGATCACTTGCTATATGACAATCGATATTTTTCAAAAAAAGATCCATTTATTCTATTGAATAATAAAAAGCTTATGTATGAACTAGTTCGAAATGAAATAGTGAAAAACTTTGCTTGGGGAAAGCTTTATAAGACAGCCCTCATTAAAGATATTCCATTTAAAAAAGGGGTCTTATTTGAAGATGTCTTTTGGGCACATCTTGTTATGCATCGAGTCCATACATACGTGATAACACACGCACCTATGTATTATTATTTCCAGCGGAGCGAAAGCATTGTTTTCAATTATTCATTGAGGAATTTGGATATCATCGAAGGACTGAAAGAAAGGCATATATTTGTTGAACAGTATTATCATGACCTAAGTAACGAGTCTTTTACTGTCATCCTAACAAATTGTTTCATCCATTATAATCTTTTAATGATGAATCGTTCGATAGATAAAGACGGGGAAAATAGAAAAAATATCCGGGCTTACATTAAGTCGCATTACGAGGAATTTATGATTGCTGCAAAGGGAAACAAAGAATTAAAAACGCAGCTTATCTTATATAAGATCCATCCAATAATGAATATATGTTTTCTAGCTTTAAGAAAATTGTTTAGGAAGATGAAAATCCTGCCTAAGCCTGTAGGATTAGAGCGAATTAACCTAAGCTTTAAAGTATAAAAAGGGGATTAAATAAATGGACCGTCTAAACGGAAAACTAAAAAAAATAATAAGCCTTATTATTATTTATATTTTCAATTGTTTTCCTATAAAACATAACAAAATCTTTTTGATTAGTTATTATGGAAGCCAGTATGGATGCAACCCTAAATATATATCTGAATATATCACCCAAAATACACCGAGGGATCAATTCGATATCGTATGGGCTTTTAATGATGTGAAACAGCATGAACACATACCATTTGTTAGGAAAGTAAAAAATATGTCTTTAAAATATTTCTATGAACTATGCACTTCAAAAGTTGTAATTACCAACTTTAGAACGACTGATTTGTTTGTTAAAAGAAAAGATCAATATTATATCCAAACTTGGCATAGTTCGTTGCGATTAAAACAAATTGAGAAGGATGCGGAGGAAAAACTTCCACAATCTTATATCGAAATGGCTAAACGTGATTCAAAGAAATGTGACCTCTTACTATCTGGATGTCAATTCAGTACAGATATTTTCAAGAGGTCTTTTTGGTATACCGGAGAAATTTTTGAAAACGGAACGCCAAGGAATGATGCTCTCTTTAGCAATAATCCAAATATAAAAAGTAATGTACTCAAATCATTAAACATACCTAACGACTACAAAGTTGTTTTATATGCTCCAACTTTTAGGAGCCATCAAGATTATACAGTTTATAAATTGGAATTTAAAGAGATCACTAGATCACTAGAAAACAGATTCGGCGGGAAATGGATTTTTTTGGTAAAGTTTCATCCGCACCTACTTTCCATTTCAAATAGCATCATTGAAGGAAATGATGTTTTGGATGTAACAAATTATGATGACGTCCAAGAATTACTTACTATCTCGGATGTTTTAATTACGGACTATTCTTCTTTAATGTTTGATTTTGCAATAACACGAAAACCTTGCTTTTTATATGTTCCTGATTATGGGGAGTATGTTGAGAAGGATAGAAACTTATATTTTAATATTTTTGAGTTGCCATTTAAAGCAGCGATGAATATTGAAGAACTTTTATATAAGTTTCTTCATTTTGATACGAGCGCCTACTCAAAGGATTTAAATAACTTCTTCTTTAAAATAGGCTCTTACGAAGATGGAAGGGCAAGTGAAAACTTATTTAAACGAATAAATAATATTTGTTATGGTGAAAGTAGGGAGTTAATGAATGAAGCCGTATAAAATTGGATATACGACGGGCGTTTTTGACTTATTTCATGTAGGTCATTTAAACATCTTAAAAAGGGCTAAAGAACAATGTGATTATCTAATTGTGGGTGTTAGTACGGATGAGCTAGTAGAAAAATATAAGTATAAACTTCCAGTCATTCCATATCCTGAAAGAGTAGCAATTGTAGAGGGGATAAAATTCGTAGATGAAGTTGTTCCTCAAACAAATCGAGATAAATTTTCTGCCTGGCAAAGTCTATATTTCAACGTAATGTTTGTCGGGGATGACTGGAAAGGTGATCCTCTTTTTATTGAAGTCGAAAAGAAATTTCGCCAAGTCGGGGTCGATATTGTCTATTTTCCATATACGAAGGGAGTTTCATCGACGGCCTTGAAAGAAAAAATTAATGATAAAGAAAAGGTAATGTAAACGATGAAACCTGAGGTTAGTATTATAGTGCCTGTGTATAATGTTGAAGATTATTTAGAAAAATGCATAGAAAGTATTCTTTCACAAACTCTTACATGTTTTGAAGTAATTTTAGTAAACGATGGATCTACAGACAAAAGCGGTTTAGTATGCAAAGAATATGAAAAAAAAGATAATAGGGTAAAGGTAATACAAAAAGAAAATGGCGGACTTAGCTCTGCTAGAAATGCTGGGATGAAAATAGCTCGTGGTAAATATATTGGTTTTGTAGATAGTGATGATTATATCGATCCTAATATGTATAAAAACCTAATTGAGTTATGTGAAAAAACTAATGGTGATATAGGGATTTGCAAGTTTGGCAGAGAAATTAATGGAAAGAAAGTTACCGAATTACAAAAGAAAATAATAATTGAGTTTGATAATTTAGAGGCAATGCGTGAACTTTTCAAAGGTGAATTATATAGGTTTTCAGTATGTAATAAGATATTCAAAAAGTCTTGCTTTGAAAATATTTTATTTCCAGATGGACGAATCCATGAGGATTTATCAACATCTTATAAGGTGTTTTCCAATGCAAAGAAAGTCGTGTATTCGAGTGAGATTGGCTATATGTATGTAAAACGCGAAGGCAGCATTTTAACTTCTAAGTTTAATGAAAAGAGGTTAGATGCTTTTTTAGGTTGGAAAGAAATTATACCTTTTATGACTCAACATTATCCAGAATTATCTAAAGAGTATTTCTCGTGTTTTGCCTTCGGATGTTTGGATAATGTGTATTATATTTTGAACGAAGTTATGGAATATAAAAAAAGAAATCGTTATTTGCTAGTTATCCAGCAAATAGTAAAAACATATTATAAAAAAATAATATCCAATGACTTACTTTCATTAAAAGATAAATTAATTATTACCTTGTTAAATTATAACGTTTTATCCTTGTATAGTTTTTATAATACAAAAGAAATGATAAAAAAATTAAGGATTAAATAAGAAGGTATTTGTTATGAAACCATTAATTAGCATTATAGTACCAGTTTATAATGTTCAATCCTATTTAACTAGGTGTATTGATTCAATATTGGATCAAACATTTACTAATTTTGAACTAATTCTTGTAAATGATGGTTCCTTAGATAATAGCGGGGAAGTTTGTGATGAATTTGCAAAAAAAGATTCCAGAATAGTAGTTATTCATAAAGAAAACGGAGGAGTTTCATCGGCAAGGAATGTAGGGATTGATGTTGCCAATGGACAATATATTGGTTTTATTGATAGTGATGATTATATTCATCCAAAAATGTATGAGATCTTATATCAATATGCTATTCGACATTCTTCAGACATAGTTATGTGTGATTATTTAAAGGTATCTGAAGGTGAAAATCCAATAATGAGGTGTGATAAAGCTTTAAAGTTATTACATTACACAAATATTGAAGCTTTAAATCAACTATATATAACTGAACCAAGGAACAGTCTAGGATGGATAGTGGTTTGGAATAAGTTATTTAAAAGAAAGCTGTTTCATGAATTAAGATTTACAGAAGGTAGAATATATGAAGATGAATTAATAGCACATAAAGTTTTTTATAGTTGTTTGAAAATAACTTATGTTGCGGATCAATTATATTATTATTATCAAAGGTCCGATAGCTATATAGGTTCTAGTTTTAGTACAAAAAAGTTTGATCGGGTTTATGCACTCAAGGAAAGAGTCGATTTTTTTAGATCAATTGGGCAACAGCATTTATTCAATCTGGCCTTAAAGCACTTTATGGAAGTGTTTTTCTGGTATTACACTAAGGCTAAATTGGATCTAAATAATGTCAATAAAGAATTAAAAGGAATGAAACGGGCTTTAGATAAAAGTCTGATATTCTTACTAAAAAATCCCTTAATTGGTTTGAAACAAAAAATATTTTTAGTTTTATTTGTGTTAAACCCCAAGGTTTTAAAAGTGAACAAAGGGTAAGAAGCCATTAGATTAAGACTCTCCGAATTTTGTATTTGACAAAAAACTAAGAAAGAGTTGAAAAAATTGCACCCGAAAATTAGTGTGATAGTACCAGTATATAAGGTTGAGCCTTATTTAAAAATGTGCATTGATTCAATTCTGGCCCAAACTTTTACAGACTTTGAGCTTATCCTAGTAAATGATGGTTCACCTGACCGATGTGGAATAATTTGTGATAGATATGCAAAAAAAGACTCACGAATAACGGTGATACACAAAGAAAATGGTGGGTTATCGTCTGCAAGAAATGCGGGTATTAAGATTGCTCGAGGTAAGTATATTGGCTTTGTCGATAGTGACGATTATATTGATAAAAAAATGTATGAAATTTTATATGACATTGCTGAATTACATTCCTCTGATGTAGTCTTATGCGATTTTAAAAAAGTAAATGTTCATGATACTTATAGCAAAAATATGCACAATAATGATTTACACATTAGCCATTATTCTAATATTGAAGCTCTATATCAATTATATCCACAGAAACAAGCGGTAGATATGGTTAATGAAGATAACGATATTAAGTGGATCATTATATGTAATAAACTATATAAAAGAGAAATCTTTGAAAAGCTTATATTCAAAGAAGGACGTATTCATGAAGACGAATTTATTATTCATCAAATATTATACAATTGTAAAAAAGTAACTTATATAGCAGCCAGTCTCTATTATTATGTTCAAAGTCCAAATAGTATTATGAGGTCAATCTATACTAAAAGGAAACTTGATAAGGTTTACGCATTAAAAGAAAGAGCAGATTATTTTATGAAGATAGAAGAAGATACACTTCTTCATTTGGCTTACAAATCCTTTCTTGAATCTTTTTTTTGGAACTACTTTACAGCAAAATTGGAGCTTAAAAATGATAAGCAGGAATTAAAACAACTAAAAAATACTTTCGCTAGTAGTATAAGCCTTTTATTAATCAATCCTTTAATTGGGTGGAAACAAAAAATATACTGCCTACTTTTTGTAATTAATCCATTTAATTAAAAAATAAAATAATGAAATTCCGTACAGGGGAATATGAAATGAAGAAAAAAATGCTATTTGTTATCGATTCACTAGTCGCTGCGGGAGCGGAAAAAAGTTTAATAACTTTACTCTCATTATTAGATTATAACAAGTACTCGGTCGACCTAATGTTATTTGCTCATGGAGAACTCCTTGAAAAATTGGTTCCGAAGGAAGTAAATTTAATAAAACCACTTCCATACACAAATTTTACAAGTTTAAGTATAAAAAAGGCAATTGTATATTCGATAAAGAATACAGATTTTAAAATGCTTAAATCTAGGTTGAAATTCTCTATAAATTTACGATTGAGAAACTATAGTAATGCTCAAAAAGCAAGATTATTCTGGGATCACATATCTAATGTAATTGAAGAAAATCCGAAACAATATGACATTGCAATTAGTTATGCACAAGGTGTTCCAACATTTTATGTTGCTGAAAAAGTAAAAGCAAATAAGAAGTTTGCATGGGTAAATGTGAGTTATAGGCTAGATAAAAAAGAAGCAAATTATCAAAAACAATTTTATGACCAATACAATAAAATTGTTGCAGTATCTGATTCAGCAAAAGAAATATTTTTAGAAACATTCCCGTTTTATCATAATAAGATTTCAATATTATATGATATTAATGATCCCAAATTTATTAATAATATGGCAAAAATCGGAGAGGATTATCACGATAACTTTGATGGATATAGAATTCTAACAATTGGTCGATTAGCACATCAAAAAGGATATGATTTTGCATTAAATGCGTGCTTAAAATTAAAGGAAAAAGGTATTAATTTTAAGTGGTATGTTTTAGGTATAGGCCCACTTATGCAGGAAGTAAAGAAATCGATTATTGAAAAAGGCCTAACTGATTATTTTATATTATTGGGGGTCACCGAAAACCCATATCGATTAATAAAAAACTCGGATATCTATGTTCAAACATCAAGGTTTGAGGGATTCGGGCTAGCAATTGCAGAGGCACGTATGCTAAATATCCCTGTTGTAACAACGCGCTTTGATGCAGTTTACAGCCAAATGGTAGATGGGAAAAATGGGCTGGTTGTTGATATGGATGCGGATGCAATAGCGGAAGGCATATTATCATTAATTCAAAATCATCATCTTAGGGAAAGTATTATTAACTACTTGAAACAAGAAAAAAAAGGGAATCTTGAGGAGTTAAACAAATTTTACAAATTAATAAGTTGAAGATTTTTATGAAAGCGAGTAAGTTTAAATGAGAAAAAAAAAAATAATATTTATGATCATAAATATGAATATTGGTGGAACTGAAAAAGCCTTATTAAATATGATTAACAATATACCTAGAAATCAGTATATTATCACCATTTTTATGCTTGAGAAGTATGGTGGTTTTTTAGATCATATTCCATCCGATGTTCATGTTAAATACTTTCAAAATTATAAAAATATAAAAGATATGTTAAATAAACCTCCTCACGAAGTATCATTAGACCTAATTAAAAATAAAAAGTTTCTTACTGCCTTTTTAATAATGTTGTTTCACATCATTACAAAAGCATTAAAGAATAGGAGTATTTATTTTAAATATTTACTAAGTAAATATCCAGCATTTAATGAAGAATATGATATTGCGGTAGCTTATGACGGTCCAATGGACTTCATAAGCTATTTTGTTTTAAAAAAGATTAAAGCGAAAAAGAAGATTCAATGGATTCATTTTGATGTTACTAAAATCGGCTTTAATCCAAAATTTGCATCAAGTATTTATAGAAAATATGACAATATTTTTGTAGTATCCAATGAGGCAAAAATGAGGTTATTAGAACTCGTTCCAAAATTAAAAAATAAAACAAAAGCATTCCTAAATTCATCCTCACCCAGCCTTATTAGAAAACAATCAAAATTTGGGGTGGGTTTTACAGATTCTTTTAATGGAATTCGTATTTTAACTGTTGGGAGATTATCAGATGAAAAAGGTCAAGATTTAGCAATTCTAGCACTAGAAAAGCTAGTAGCTGAGGGCTATAACGTAAGATGGTACTGTGTAGGAGATGGACCATCTAGAGGAAGATATGAACAATTAATAAGAGAAAAAAACTTGAAGAATCATTTTATTCTATTAGGTTTAGATCCAAATCCTTACCCTTATATCGCACAAAGCGATATTTATGTTCAGCCATCTAGACATGAAGGGTTTTGTATAACTTTAGCGGAGGCAAAATATTTAAGAAAACCAATCATTACAACAAATTTTGCTGGGGCGAAAGAACAAATTACAAATGGTGAGAATGGTTTGATTGTTGAAATAAATGAAGATGAAATTTATAAAGCTCTTGTAAATTTAATTCAAAATGAAGATTTATGTGAAAAGTTTTCCTCAAATTTAGATATTGGATTTAATGAAGTACATGATAATTACATTACATTTGATCGCGTAATGTAAAAGAACTCTTAGAAATGAAAGGTGGTTACATGTATATACTTTTAAGTAGTTTACTTATATTAGCCCTATTAATCTTCTTTCTGATAAACAAAAAAATATTTGTAGGTATTTGGGCAATATCGGTTTTTAAATCTCCATCTATCATATCCAAACGACCATTAAGTAAAAAAATGGTTCCGGTTCTGCAAGCGTCAGATGTGACAGATGTGTACGCAGAGTTTGTTGCGGATCCATTCATTACTTATCACAATTCAGTTTTTTACATGTTTTTTGAAATTTTAGAGAAGAGTTCAGGCAAGGGGATAATTGGATTGGCGACGAGTAAAGATGGTGAGAGCTGGAAATATGACAGAATGGTTTTAAAAGAAAACTATCATTTATCATATCCCTATGTATTTAAGATGAAAGATGATTATTACATGATACCTGAAACATGTGAAATAAACAAAGTGTTGCTATATAAAGCAAAGAAATTCCCATACGAATGGGAAAGAGCATCAGAGTTAATTCAAGGTAATTATGTTGATTCCAGTATTTTTTATTATAAGAATAAATGGTGGATGTTTGCTGGAAAGAGTGGGAAATTGCATCTTTTTTTCTCGAATCATTTAGATAAAGATTGGAACGAGCATCCTAAAAGTCCTTTAATAGAGAATAATTATAACATTACCAGGCCAGGAGGAAGAGTGCTTGTTAATAAGAACATTATTTATAGATACACACAAGATGGCCAACCAAATTATGGGAGTGCCATAAGGGTATTTAAAATCACTCATTTATCGGAAAGTGACTATAAAGAGGAAGAACTTAGTTTAGTATTACAAGGTTCAAAAAATAATTTTGATTGGAAAAAAGATGGAATGCATACAATTGATCAATATAAAATTGCTGATAATAGTTGGCTAGTAGCTGTTGATGGGCATAAATTAGTCATCAAAAACTACTTTTTATGGAAAATGGATCGCATCTTAGCAAAATCTCTTTCTTTAATAAAGCGAAGATTGAATAGGCATTATATAGAAAAAAAGAAATTAAAACAAGCATAGTCATTATATCTATGGTGGTGGAATCATTGAATAAAATGATTAAACGTACTCTAGAAAATCTTTTGAAACATTACTTTCATTGGAGATATTGGAGCACATTATATAGAAATATGGTAAGACAAATAGAATATATTCCAGATGATGAAAATAAACAGTTAATTCCATACGTTAATAAACCTGGAATTGCATTATCATTCGATGATAGTTATAGGGTATATGATTGGTATAAATATGGGAAATATTTGTTTGGATATTACGATGTTAAAGTCACATTTAATATTAATGCTGTAAATCCTATTGATAATAATAGGGAACATACACAGTATGAAATAGATAAATTGTTGGAATTGCAGGCACAAGGTCACGAAATAGCCCACCATGGATTTAAACATGAGAATACGAGGAAGTATACAACAAAATATGGTATTGATAAATGGCTTAGAGACGAAATTATAGCACTTTTTCATTGGATGGAAAAACATTCACACTCTATTACAAAAGAAAAATTCAAAAAGCCCGTTTCTTTTGCTTTTCCACACTTTGTTTACAACGAGGGCATATTAAAACATTTAGTCCCTAATTATTTCAAAATTACAAGAGGACATCTAAATAAGGATAATTTAACCTCATTCAATTCAGTTGGTTTTGTTCCTTCAATTTGTTTAGATGGGTATTATTCCTGTAATACTTACTATATAAGGAAAATAATTAAGTTGTTAAAAAGAACCGGGAAGAATTTGATATTAACTTGCCACTCGATATTACCCGAAGATGATAATGGAGATATTTATGGTATTGGGAATAAAGCTACTACATGGGGTGCTTGGAGAGTATCACCTAATATTATTCAAACAATTATTGAGGAAGCAAAGAAAAATAACTTGGAATTTTACACAACTTCCGAAATCGCTGGTATTGCAACATTCATTGATCCTAACATGGAAGCAGCAATTAGAAATCAATTGTCGATACCTTCTCATAAATGGATAGAAATTAATAAGCTAATTGATGTAAAAGAATTAAATCTTAGTAATAAAGGAATATCAAATTTAGATGGTATTGAATATTTTTTAAATCTAGAGAAATTGAATCTAAAAAACAATGAAATTAGTGATTTTAGATTGCTAAAGAAACTCCCGAAACTTAAAAAAGTTTATGTGGAAAACCATCAATTACAGAAGAAGAGAATAGTTGGAGCGTCTATAATTACAATCTTAAAAGTAGCTGTATTTTGTTTAGCTTAAATATTTCGGAATGGACAGAAATATTAACATTTATATAAACAGTAACAGCATATTTTTTACAATAAAAAGAAAGTGTGTGTGGAAATGAAAGAAACTATCAAAAAAATAATGGCTCTCTTCAATAAAAAAGAAAAGAAACTGTTATTAATATTACTTTCGATGATGATTATTGCGGCAATATTTGAAACGGTAGGAATTGGATTAATTGTTCCTCTTGTCGGAATCTTAACAAACCCAAATATTATCCAAGAACAAAAAGCATTATCGTTTATTTATCAATTTTTTAATTTCCAATCAACTTCATCGTTTATAATATTTGCAGTCCTTTTTTTACTAACTATATTTGTACTAAAGAACCTTTATCTGCTTTTATTCAACTATGCACAAATCAGAGTCATTTTAAATCAGAAGGTAAAATTGTCCAGAAGATTGTTTAAGGAATATTTAACCAAACCATATACATTTCATTTACAACGAAATACAGCGGATTTGCTGCGAAATGTAAATGGGGAGGTAAATAGATTCTTTTACGGAATTATATTATCTGGATTTCAACTGTTTACAGAAATTCTTGTCATTTCATTTATATTAGTCCTTCTGTTGGTAACAGCACCCATAGCAACAATTACAGCTTCTGTCTTATTAGGTGGAAGTGTTTTTTTATTTTTTAAAGCTTTTCGTAAAAAAATTAGTGAACTCGGTATAGAACAACAGAAAGTAAGCGGAAAAATGATTAAATGGGTCAACCAAGGACTAGGTGCAAGTAAAGAAGTAAAGGTATCCGGCAAAGAAGACTTCTTTATAAATAATTACACAATACAAAGTCAGATTAGTGCAAATAATAGTCGCTTCATGGGAGTTTTAGAATTTGTACCACGACTATTTGTTGAAACATTAATAGTGTCAATTGTTCTAATAACAATGCTAATAATTGTATTTCAAGGGATGAATACAACACAGTTAGTATCGACAATGGCACTTTTTGCTATGGCTGCATTTCGATTAATGCCATCAATCACTCGAGTTACTTCATTAATCACAACGCTTCGCTATAGCCAACCTGCTTTATCGGTAATTTACCACGATTTACTTGTGAGTGAAAAGCAAGGTGGAAAGGCAAAGAACGCTTTGAATATAAGCAGTGGTACAAATAACGAACAAATGACATTACTTAAAAAGAAGAGACTTTTTACTGATTCAATAAAATTAAATGAAGTTTCATTTCGATATCCGAACCAGACTGAATATACAGTTAAGGATATAACATTAACCATTCCAATTGGCCGATCAGTAGCATTTATTGGTGAATCTGGTGCCGGAAAAACGACTCTCGTTGATATTATTCTCGGTCTTTTCCAGCCGGATAAAGGTAGTATTCTAGTTGATAGTAAAAATTTATTTGACCAATTAGCCTTATGGCAGCAAAAAATAGGTTATATCCCACAATCCATCTTTTTATCAGATGATACAATTCGTGCAAATGTAGCGTTCGGAGTAGATGACAAACAAGTTGACGATCAAGAAGTATGGCGCGCATTAGAGCAAGCTCAATTAATGGATTTCGTTAAAGAGTTACCAGAACAACTTGATACTACAGTTGGGGAGCGGGGAGTAAGATTATCCGGAGGGCAACGTCAACGTATCGGCATTGCACGGGCATTATATCATAATCCTGAAATCATTTTTATGGATGAAGCAACATCAGCTCTTGATAATGAAACGGAAAAAGAAATAATGAAATCTATTGATAGTTTAAAAGGCGAAAAGACTTTAATTATTATTGCTCACCGACTAAGCACAATTGAAAATTGTGATATTGTGTTCAAAATTAATAGTGGAAAATTAATATCTGCAGAGAAAAAACTTGGACGTTCAGCAATATAATTATGAGCGATTATTGAGCATAATGATGATATAAAAAAAGTGGTAATTGTTACTCTGTGGATGGTTGTGGGAGACGTAGAAAAGCATTGAACTCAATGTTGAAATCTATTCCTAAAGATAAGGTTCAAATAACAGCTTGATGGGTTAAGGGTGAAAAAACACTTATCACCATCGCTCATAGATTAAGTACAATTGCTAATTGCGATATTGTATTTAAAATAAACAACGGTCGATTAATGTCGATTGATAAAAAGTTAGGGCGATAGGCAATGTAAGAAGAGAGGGAAAATGATGAATATAAAAGCCACATTAAAAAAGAATAAATATATTTATTCCCTAGTTATACAATTAGGAGAATCCCATTGGCGTATTAAGCGTTATTTAAAGTTATATATAATACCAAATATTATTTTTAACATAAGGCGGTTTTTGAGGGTATATCGCTTTTATAAAGACTCACCTTATGAAAAATTAAAGAATGTAAAAGATAAACATTATGGAGAAAGATGTTTTATCATTGCAACAGGTCCAAGCTTAACAATCGAAGATCTTGAAAAATTAAAAGGTGAAACTACGATTAGCATGAATTCAATTTGTTTAGCTTTCGATGAAACGGATTGGCGACCTACTTATTATGGAGTTCAGGATGAAATTGCATTTATTCGCATGAAAAAATATATTGATGAGTTAGATGTTGAATGTAAGTTTGTCGGTGACACTATTCCGAAGAAATTAGATATAGATTTTTCTGGCGATTACTATTATTACCCGATTAATATGCTTAACCATAAAATAAGTCCCAAAAAAGACCATATAAAATTTAGTAATGATCCCTTTGCGGCAATATACAACGGCTATACAATCACATACTCTCTAATTCAAATAGCGGTCTATATGGGATTTAAGGAGATTTATTTACTTGGTACCGATTGCAATTACTCTACAGACCTAAATCATCATTTTAGAAATTATGATGATTATGTGGATCCATATTTTTTGTATGCAGGTGAAATGATGATTAAAGCCTATAAGGTAGCAAAGAAATATGCGGATAAGAACAATATTAAAATATACAACGCCACAAGGGGGGGAATGCTTGAAGTTTTTGAAAGAGTAGATCTTGATTCTGTATTAGCTATGAATAATGATAATACCAGACAGCTACATGTTAATCATTCCTGAGAAAAATGAGCATACAAATTTATAATTTTACGTATCAAATGGGTTAACCAAGGATTGGGTGCAAGTAAAGAAGTAAAGTATCTGGTAAAGAATATTTCTTTATAAATAATTTCACAATACAAAGTCAGATTAGTGCAAATAATAGTCGCTTCATGGGAATTTTAGAATTTGTACCACGACTATTTGTTGAAACATTAATAGTGTCAATTGTTCTAATAACAATGCTAATAATTGTATTTCAAGGGATGAATACAACACAGTTAGTATCGACAATGGCACTTTTTGCTATGGCTGCATTCCGATTAATGCCATCAATCACTCGAGTTACTTCAATAATCACTACGATTCGGTATAGCCAGCCTGCTTTATCGGTCATTTATCACGATTTATTTTTGAGTGAAAAGCAAGGTGGAAAGTCAAAGAACGCTTTGAATATAAGCAGTGGTACAGATAAGGAACAAATGACATTGCTTAAGAAAAAGAGACTTTTTACTGATTCAATAAAATTAAATGAAGTTTCATTTCGATATCCGAACCAGACTGAATATACAGTTAAGGATATATCATTAACTATTCCAATTGGTCGTTCATTAGCATTTATTGGTGAATCTGGTGCCGGAAAAACGACTCTCGTTGATATTATTCTCGGTCTTTTCCAGCAGGATAAAGGTAGTATTCTAGTTGATAAAAATTTATTTGACCAATTAGCCTTATGGCAGCAATAAATAGGTTATATCCCACAATCCATCTTTTTATCAGATGATACAATTCGTGCAAATGTAGCGTTCGGAGTAGATGACAAACAGATTGATGATCAAGAAGTATGGCGCGCATTAGAGCAAGCTCAATTAATGGATTTCGTTAAAGGGTTACCAGAACAACTGGATACTACAGTTGGGGAGCGGGGAGTAAGATTATCCGGAGGGCAACGTCAACGTATCGGCATTGCACGGGCATTATATCATAATCCTGAAATAATTTTTATGGATGAAGCAACGTCAGCTCTAGATAATGAAACGGAAAAAGAAATAATGAAATCTATTGATAGTTTAAAAGGTGAAAAGACTTTAATTATTATTGCTCATCGACTAAGCATAATTGAGAATTGTGATATTGTGTTCAAAATTAATAATGGAAAATTATTATCTGCAGAGAAAAAACTTGGACGTTCAGCAATATAAATATGGGCAATTATTTGAGTAGGATGATGAAATGAAAAAAGTAGTAATTGTTACTCGTCGAATGGTTGTGGGAGGGATAGAAAAGGCATTGATTTCAATGTTGAAATCTATTCCAAAAGATAAGTATCAAATAACTGTTTTAGTAATGGGAGTAGGCGGAGAACTTGAGGATGAAGTCCCTGATTATGTGAAAGTGGACTGTTTGTATGGTAATGAAAATTCAACTTTAGAAAAGATTTGGAACCATATTAAAAAAGGAAAATTAATATCGGCAATAAAAATTGCGTGGTTTTCATTACTTTCCAAAGCGACAAAAAGTGTTTTTAAACAGGAATGGTATCATTCGAAAATGATACCAAAGATTAAAACAGAATATGATCTGGCAATCGCATACCATGTACCAGCCTCATTTCCTGTTGTATTTGTCATGAACAATATCAAAGCTAAAACAAAGATAGCTTGGATACATTCAGATGTGTCCCATTATAAAGAGCAGCTTAAACCATATGAAGAGTTTTATGAAAAATACGATAAAATATTTTGTGTTTCAAAGGAAGGAATGGCAAAATTTATAAATCTTTTTCCACAATTTCAAGGGAAAACATCTATATTTTATAACCTAATTGACAAGCAAATTGTAGAAGAATTAGCTTCAAGAGAAATTGGTTTTAATGATCAATTCGATGGTTTACGGATAGTAACTGTAGGAAGGTTAACGAGGGAGAAAGGCCATGACTTAATTCCAGAAGTACTTTCTCGATTAATGAGAGATGGTAAAAAAATTAGATGGTATTTAATAGGAGAAGGCGATTGTCGTGCTGACCTAGAGGCATTGATAATGAAATTAAGTTTAAAAGAATCTTTAATTCTTTTAGGACAAAAAATCAACCCATATCCATATATTAAACAATGTGATATTTATGTTCAACCATCGAGACATGAAGGTTATTGTATTACTTTGACAGAGGCAAGAGTATTAAATAAACCCATCATTACAACAGATTTTGTAGGGGCAAGAGAACAAATTGTCAACGGAGAAAATGGACTAATTGTTAAATTTGATGAAAATGAAATGTATTTGGCAATTACTACCCTTATAAATAATCGAAAATTATCCATAAGTTTTGCAGATAAATTGAAAAAGACCAACATAAATGACACAAATCACCTTGAAAGATTATTAGAAAGTGTGTGATTATGCCAAAACCTTGTCACACTAATGAATAAGGAGGTTGGCAATTTGCTATTTGCTGATATAAAAAAGTTTTTTGTTAAACTATTTCAATATTTCATAGGGAAAATGATAGACAATATACAAGGACGTGAAAAGGTAATAAAGCTAATTGAAACTATAAGAGGTTTATACATTTATCCAAGAATAATGCTTGGTCGTATTATTACTTTAAATAACTTAAATAGGACGGATGTACTTGTGTTTGCTGCACATGCAGATGATGATGTTTTAGGTTTAGGGACTACTCTCTATAGACATAGTCTAAAAGGTGATAATGTAAAAGTTGTATTTATTACTAATGGCACAGGGAGGGGTGGTGAAAGTTGGGCTGTTACAAGACGTGAATCGAAAAAAAAGTCAAATATAAGATATAAAGAGGCAGTTCAGGCATTATCTCTAATAAATATCCCTGAAAATAATATTTATTGCTTAGGATTTCCTGATGGGGGAACCCAACGTTATTTAAAAAATATTTCCGATGATATCCACTTTCTAATTAATAAATTGAGACCAGGGCGAATATATGTGCATTGTATAGAAGGCGGGCATAGAGATCATGATTTGACTAGCTATGTTGTGAAGTCTGTATGCAATAAAATCAATTATAATCAGTTATTTGAATGGACAGAATACTATCCCAATCAACCTTTAGGTACTCATAATGTTAAATTTTTACTCACTCCATCTTCATCTATAAAAGAAAATACAATAAAGATTACGCAATATGAACGTAACTTAAAGAAGAAAATGCTTGCTTGTCATCAATCCCAAGATGTAGAGCAATATTTTCTACAGGGAGAGGCGATAAGAGTTGCAACTACAACTGATATGGAAATGGATTTGTATAAGTATTCTCAATTTTCGAGGAAAAAATTAAACCCAATTATTGAAGAAGTTAATAAATGTATTTAATTCGGTGAATATGTATGAGAATCTGTTTATTAATTCAAATTTCTTTAATCCTCTTTTAGATTACAACGAGTATTGGAAATTAATTTGAAATAAATGGAATCCTTTGGTTATTCAATAATTATTAACGATCAATAAATTATTTTTCGAATTTTGGATTGAGATTATATATAGTTACTTTAAAAATTTAATAAGAAAAATTTCAACACTGACATTAAGGTGTTATTTTTTTGCACTTCATTTTATGTAAAGAGGTAAAAAATGATGGCTTTAAAAGATATTATTAAACGATATAAATTTGCCATTATCTTAATTAGAGCAATAAGGCGAATACAGTTTATTATTTTTCCTTATATTTTTTCGGTTATTTCTTTCAATATTAAAAAGATATTAAGAGTTAGCAGAATATATAAAAACAGTAGTTATGAAAAATTAAGAAGCATTAAAGGTAAACATAAAGGAGAAAGGTGCTTTATTGTTGCAACAGGTCCGAGTTTAACCATTCAAGATTTAGAAAAACTAAAAGGCGAAATAACTTTTAGTATGAACTCAATTTGTTTAGCCTTCGACGAAACTGAGTGGAGGCCGACATATTATGGAATTCAGGGGATTCATGTATTTAATCAACTTAAGGATCATGTAACAAAGCTTGATGTCCAAGGTAAATTTATAGGAGATACGATTTCATGGCCGAAAATAAATCAGAATGACTATATCTATCCTTTAAATTTACTTAATCATTCTCAAACTCATAAAAAATACAAAACGCAATTTAGTGATAATGCTTTTTCCGTTGTTTACGATGGGTATTCCATAACATATTCACTCATACAAATTGCGGTATACATGGGCTTTAAAGAAATTTATTTATTAGGTGTAGATTGTAAATATCCAAAAGATATGAACCATCATTTTAAAGAATACGGTCATGTGGATCCGACATTCTTATCAGCTGTAGAAAAAATGATTAATGCTTATAAGGTAGCAAAGAAATTTGCAGATAGCCATAACATAAAAATTTATAATGCAACACGGGGAGGAATGCTTGAAGTTTTTGAAAGAGTAAATCTTGAGACGGTATTAGAAAAGAATACTAAGTTATTAAAGAAATCTGTCTAATGGTAAACCAATACTATATTAATAGCTTTTGAGATAAATATAAAATTATAGTGGGAGAGAAAAGTAAATGAAAATTTTAGGTGTAATTCCTGCTAGGTACAATTCATCGAGGTTTAAAGGAAAGCCTTTAGCTGACATATGTGGAAAACCAATGATTTGGTGGGTACACCACAAATTATCAAAGGTAGAGGAATTATCTGAAATAATCGTGGCCACAGACAATGAACAAATTGAAGAGGTTTGTAATGAATATGGAATAAAAACTGTAATGACTTCTTCTGAGCATAAAACTCATTTGGATAGACTGTATGAGGTATCCACTAAGAAAGATGCAGATTTTTATATTAATGTTAATGGTGATGAACCACTTATAGAAGTTGATGCAATCTTAAAAATATTACCTCATAATATAGATCCTGATTCTTTTTATGTAGCGAATTTAATGACAGAGTTAACGAATCCGTTAGAGGCAGTTGATTTTTCAAAAATTAAAATTGTAACAGATATATTTGGCTATGGCTTGTATATGGCTAGATCTCCAGTCCCATATCCCAAGGGAACTTATAACTTTACTTATAAAAAATTTGTCGGTGTACAATGTTTTACTAAAAGTGCCCTTGAGTTTTGTTATAACGCAAAAAGAGGTCAATTGGAAGAAGCTGAAGACATTGATGAATTTCGTTTTTTGGAAAATGGGCAAAGGATTAAATTCATTGAAGCCACTGCCACTACAATATCCGTAGATACTCCAAAGGATTTGGAAAAGGTCAGAAGTATTATTCAATCTCAATTAGAAAGTGTGGTCTAAAAAATGAATAATATAAAACTGTTGGATTGCACCTTGCGTGACGGAGGATATATTAATAATTGGAATTTCGGATATCGGACAATAAAAAAAGTAATAGAAAAATTATCTCAATCAAATATTGATATTATTGAATGTGGATTTATTAGGGATCAAGAATTTAATCATAATAGATCAGTATTCAATGATGTCGAAAGTATAAAGGAGTTCATTAATCCAAAGCACAAAAATATCTTCTATGTTGGGATGATAGATTATCCATATATTCCGATTGACAAAATTAATAACTGTGATGGTTCTTCAATTGATGGAATCAGATTAACGTTTCATGAAAATGAAATAGAAGAAGCTATGGATTATGGAGAAAAACTTATTAGAAAAGGTTATAAGGTGTTTATTCAACCAGTAGGCACAACGAGTTACAATGATTCAAACCTTATAAAATTGGTTCAAATGGTTAATAAGCTTAATCCTTATGCATTTTATTTAGTGGATACACTTGGGGTTATGTATAAAAATGATCTATTAAGAATGTATCATTTAATCGATAATAATCTCAACGATTCAATAAGCATTGGGTTTCATTCTCATAATAACTTACAGTTATCATTTTCAAATGCTCAAGAACTGTTAATGTTGCATACAAAAAGAAAGCTTATTATAGACGCTTCTGTTTTTGGTATGGGAAGAGGAGCAGGAAATTTATGTACGGAACTCGTTACCCAATATATTAATAATAATATTGAGGAAAAGTATAATGTTGTACCTTTATTGGAAATTGTTGATGAACATTTAGGGGAATTTTCTTATGAATCAAAGTGGGGATATTCTTTACCTTATTATATTTCAGCGGTAAATAATACACATCCTAATTATGCATCATATTTAATAAATAAGCAGACAATTTCAGTGAAATCTATTAATACAATTTTGAAACTGATTCCTTTAAGTAAAAAGGATATTTTTGATCCCATTTTAATAGAAGATTTATATATTAACTATCAACATCACTTTGTTGACGATACTGAAAATATTGAAATAATCAACAACCTTATAGGGAATAGAAAAGTGCTTATTATTGCTCCTGGAAAAACAATTAAGACTGAATTGGAGAAAATACGTACTTTTATTCATAGTAACGACCCTTTTGTAATTTGTGTGAATTTTCTCCCTGAAACTTTGAATACAAATGCTATTTTTATTAGTAATGAAAAAAGATTTAATTCCCTTTCTGAATTTATGGGAGAAAAAAATAATAATAATATATCCTTAATCACAACATCCAACATTCCTACAACAAATGATTATTTTTCATTTGTTATTAACTATTCGGATTTACTAATTGATAATTCCTTAATATCAGATAATTCAGGACTAATGCTATTAAATCTATTAAACCGATTATCTATAAATAATGTTTATCTTGCTGGATTTGATGGCTTTCATATTAATAAAATGAATAATTATTTTTCCAATGAAATGATTAATAGTTCTACAATAGAAGAACTTATAAAGAAAAACGATGCCATTAGGAAGCATTTGAATTTTATTGAAAGAAAAATGAACATTCACTTTATTACTTCAAGTATTTATAGTGATTCCCATATATATAGTCCAATCTTATAAAAATGACATTGGAGGAATAATGTGAAATATTCTACTGTGATTTTTGATTTAGACGGTACATTATTGGATACAGCAGCTGGGATTATGATAGGTGCAAGCTATACCGCAAATAAAATGGGGAGTCTTAAACTTACAGAAAATCAACAAAGAAGTTTTATAGGTCCACCAATTATTGATTCTTTTATTCGAGAATGTAGTTTTTCGGAAAGTAAAGCAAGAAAGGCTGTTGAAATATACAGACAACGATACAAAGAAAAAGGAATGTATGAAGCAAAGGTTTATCCACGTATTAATAAAATGCTAGAACTATTATTGGAAAAGGGATATAAGACGGCAGTAGCTACATTAAAAAGGGATGATTTTGCAAAAGATATTCTGAAATATTTCGGGTTGTCTGATTATATAAATGTGATTAAAGGAATGGATCACCTAGATTCACTCAGTAAAACGGATATTATATTCATGTGTTTAAAACAACTGAAAGAAAATGATTTCTCAAGAGTCGTGTTAATAGGTGACAGCTATTATGATGCAATTGGTGCTGAGGAAGTGGGAATTGATTTTATTGCAGTGACTTATGGGTATGGTTTTAAAAATAAAGAAGAGGCAAAGCAAAGTAAACACATTTTTATAGCAGATAGTGTAGACGAGATTATAAGATATTTGAAATTATACGATGTGGATAGGAATTTGTAGAACACAGTCTTAAGGACTACGAAAATAGTTTTTAATAATAAATATAAGTTTAAATAAATCAAAATTTAAGTCCATAAATATGACAAGATCTTCTTTAAAGAAGGGATAAAAAGATGCCAATAGTTAGTATTATTGTTCCTATTTATAATGTTGAGGCTTATCTAGAAAGATGTATACATTCTCTTATTAATCAAACTCTCCAAGATATTGAGATTATTCTTGTTAATGACGGTTCAAAAGATAAGTGTGGAGAAATTTGTGAAAAATACGCAAAGATAGATTCAAGGATAAAAATAATCCATAAGCCTAATGGAGGGTTATCATCAGCTAGAAATTCTGGTCTAGATATTGCAAATGGCGAGTTTATAGGATTTATTGACGCTGATGATTGGGTTGAGAAGAGGATGTTTGAGGTATTAGTTAACAATGCAACTAAAAATGAAAGCGATATTGCTGTTTGTAATTACAGAAGTGTCTATAGTCCAGAAAACAATCAACCCTCAAAAGTTTCCTTAGCACTAGAAGATGGATTAATAGATGTTGAGAGTTTAGGACTATCTCGATATATTTTGGATTATTTTTTACCATTTAAACATGCATATTGTGTTTGGAACAAGTTATATAAAAACGAATTAATAAAAACGCACAACATAAGGTTTGAACCTAATCAAGAAATCTATGCAGAAGATATATTATTTAATTTGTACTATTTATGTCATACAAAGACAATCAGTACAACCCCTGAAGTGTTTGTTAATTACTACAAACATTCAAATTCATTAAGTTCAATTCCAAATACTTTACTATCTAGATTAACAAGGATGGTAAAAAGGTTTGAAAAATATGCAATTCATCATAATTATAAAAAAATTGCACGAATAACAATTCCTACAATTTTTTGTGAGCAAGTTTTAGCATCGTTGGATTACCTTCTGCATTCTAAAGATATTAAATATGTAGAAAAATGTTTAAAAGATTTATCCAGTAGTAATGCATTTAAAGAGTATTCTTTAAAAACATTTTTTAATAGAGAAAGTTCTAAATACTTAAAGTCCAAAGGGTTTAGGTTGAGAGGAAGACTATATTTTCGACTAATGTTAATTAGATTAATGTTAGGACAAAATTCATTTATTCTGAACAAGCTAATTAAGTAATTTATTAAAACATTAATGATGATATAGGATGCTTTTAAAATAATGTTTATATAGATTTGTAATAGTTTAAATAAATACTGATTTTTAATAAGGGGAAAGAGAAATTGAAAAAATATTTATTAAAAGCATATTATAAAATCCCTATAATAAAAAAAAGGATGATCATTCTATTTAATAGAATGATATTTTTTTTATTGAAACCTCCTTCTGTAAAATCGACTGATGAAAGCTTAAATTTTATTATTAATAATAATTGTTCGATAAGCAGATTTGGTGATGGAGAGTTTTACCTTATGAATGGAGATAATTTGCGATTTCAACCATATTCTAAGGAATTAAGTTTCAGATTAAAGGAAATCATTAGGAGCAACCAAAATAATCACGCAGTTTTTATTCCTAATATTTTTGAAGACATCAATTGGTGTACAGATAAATCAAGGAGTTACTGGACTAATTATTTAAATTTAAATCGTTTTAAAATCTATAAACTGCTTGAAAAAAACAAACAATATTATGATTCATTAGTAACACGCTTATATATAGACCATAAAGACAAGAGTATGACAGAGAGGCGTTTCAGGTTATTTAAAGAGTTATGGGAAAAACAAGATATCGTTATTGTTGAAGGAGAACAAAGCAGGCTAGGAATAGGCAATGATTTATTTAATAATGCAAAATCCATTAAAAGAATACTATGTCCAGCTACAAATGCGTTCGCTAATTATGATCAAATTTTAGGAGAAGTAAAAAAACAAAATAAATCAAAATTGATATTGATTGCACTTGGTCCAACTGCTACCGTGTTAGCTTATGATTTAGCACTTAGTGGTTATCGGGCATTAGATATTGGACACATCGATATTGAATATGAATGGTTTTTAAATAAAGCTATCGAAAAGGAACCAGTTAAAAGCAAGTATGTTGGCGAGGTTGTAAATGGAAGGAATGTTTATTCTATAAATGACTCTAGATACGAAAGTGAAATTATTTCTAGGATCGTTTGAATTTATGTTCTTACCTTAAAGATAAGGGCATTAATGTTTTCGTAATAGAGAGATAGGACGTTGTTTTGAAGTATGGTTATTACTTCAATAAATTTTAAAATAATTAAGGGTGAATTATTAATGAGCAAGCTTCCAAAGAAAATAGGGAAAATTAAGTCTATTATATATGAATATATGTACTGGAAACTTTACTGGAAAAGGTTTTATATGGACTTAATAAATAAGGTAGATGCCGAAGATAAAAGTAGTAAATTTGATTATGAGTTACCCTACATTAATAAACCAGGCATTGCTTTTTCATTTGATGATAGTTTTAGAGTAAATCAATGGATGAAATACGGGAAAGAGATCTTCGGATATTATGATGTTAAAGTAACATTTAATATTAATGCATTTCATCATTTTGAAGGAAATAGAGAGCATACACAGAAGGAAATTGATATGTTATTAGAATTACAGTCTTATGGTCACGAAATAGCCCATCATGGCTTTAATCATCAACGTGCTGATCAGTATTCTAAGGAAAAAGGTTTGTCAAAATGGATAGATGATGAAATAGAAGCGATGCTTGATTGGATGAAAAAACAAAAACATTCTAAAACAAATGAGAAATTTAAAAATCCAGTTTCCTTTGCGTTTCCATATGCTGAAAGTAACGAGGCAACAATTGAAGAATTAGTACCAAAATATTTTAAAATTGTAAGAGGGCATTTATATGATAAATATTTATTACCATTCGACCATACTGGTTTTGCGGCCTCTATTTGTGCAGATAGCCTTTATTTGCATAATACCAAGTATATAAAAAAAATAATGAAAGCAGCAAAACAAGCGGGGAGTAACCTAATCATTATGTGTCATTCAATATTGCCTGAAAATATTAACTGGGATGAGTTCGGTTGGGGAGATGAATCAAATGCTGCTGGTGAGTGGAGGATCTCACCTAAAGTTATTCAAGAAATTATTGATGAAGCGAAGAAAATAGGTATGGAATTTTATACTACTTCAGAAATAGCAGGTGTAGCAACTTTTATTGACCCTAATTTAGAGAGATGTGTAAGGAAAAAGATTTTGAATCCGCTTGACCGTTGGATTTCTATATCGGAATTAGGCAAGATTAAAGAACTTGATCTTAGTAGTCAAAACATCTCTAATTTAGATGGTATACAATATTTTACCAACTTGGAAAGATTGGACTTAAGTAATAATAATATTGCTGATTTTAGGTTAATCGAGAAGCTTAGCAAGTTAAAAGTGATTAATATTAATAATAACCCAAGATCTTTTAGTACATCAGGCTCATTGGTGGCGAGGTGAAAAATAGATCGATAGCGTTATCGCTGCCAACTAAACATAATAGTAGGATATACAGTGTTTTCAGAATAGTGGGAATTTATTGGTTTAAAAGCTGTTCATCAAGGAGGAAAAAACTTGAACGGAAGATTTGATCAACTTGATTCAGTAAGAGGGTTAGCTGCATTAACAGTTATGGTTGGTCATACTGTTAATATAACGCCGACTTACTTATTTTCGGTATTAATTGCTGGTTCGCCATTTAAAGTACTAATAAATGGGCATTCTGCAGTTCTTCTATTTTTTGTTTTAAGTGGATTTGTTTTATCCTTACCGTTATTAAATGGAAGACCCATTAATTATCCAATATTTGTAAGGAGGAGAATTCTAAGAATCTATATGCCATACTTAGTTTCAATAATCCTATCAATCATTTTGTCACTCATATTATCAAGAGGTGGGATTAGTGATTTGAGTCATTGGTTTAATCTTACATGGACTACTAAAATCAGCATACCAATATTATTTGAGCACTTGCTTTTAATTGGTAATATTCACTCAGATGTGTTTAATAACGTTATTTGGTCATTAGTCCATGAAATGAGAATATCATTAATTTTCCCGTTAGTTTATTTTGTTGTTAAGAAATGTAATTGGAAATATAGTATTCTCATTGGTTTCTTTTTATCTTTATTTTCCATTCTTAATGACCATTTTGGCTTTCAAGTTAGCAACGGTTATTTTACTACATATTGGGATTCGTTACATTACACTTCCATGTTTATATTTGGAGGTGTGATAGCGAAACACTTAAAAGATATTATGATCATGTATCGTAAAATATCCAAGCTTAATAAGTGGATATTGTTACTATCCGCTTTCGTTTTTTATAATTATCCCGGGGCAGGTTTGAGATTATTAAGTCTCATTAATTTTACTTATCCAGGGAGAGTTGTTATGGATTATACTGCATGTTTAGGGGCGGTTTTATTTATTATTATCGCATTAGGATCTGAAAAGATAACAAATATATTGATGTTTAAACCAATAAATTTTATAGGAAAGATATCTTATAGCATATACCTATACCATCTTATTGTTCTCCTAAGTTTAACATACTTACTATATGGTTTAGTTCCGATGTGGGTAATTTTTCTATTGACTATAGTAGTGACAATCTGTGTTTCAACACTAGCTTATTATTTCGTGGAAGAGCCATTTATGAAGTTAGGTAAAAAAATCTCAAATAAACAAAAAATACAAGAAAGAACGAATACATTAAATCAACATGTTTCTTAACATTAAAATTAAAAATTAGATAAAAAGCTAATATAGTTTTTATTTAAAGGAATGAAACATTGTGAAAAGCTGGTTCAAGGTTCTTTCAACCTTTATTCTTATTTGTGGTATTTTTATGATATTCAAAGTCCAAGGTAGTCAAAAAAACGAGTATGACAGAAAAAATGATGATTCAGCTTTTATGTCATCTCAAGATTCACTACATTTAGATAAAATCATTGAGAAAACTTTCCCAACAAACAATGAAGAAAATGTTTATTCTTTAGAACTTAAAAAGTGGAGAATATCCAACGATGGAACACATCCCAAGGAAACAACAAAAGGATTGAATGATGCAATAAAATGGGCGCAAAAAGAAGGTTATACAACGTTTTATGTTCCTCCAGGCACCTATTTAATTTGCAAGGGTAAAGAGGAGGATGATACCGAAGCAAGAATCAATTTAGTTTCAAATATGACTTTTCTTTTAGATGAAAAAGCAATCATTCAAAAAGAATCGAATGGTTTCGAAATATATTCCACTTTATTTCTAGATTCGGAGGTTGAAAACGTTAGAATAAAAGGCGGAACAATACGCGGAGATCGAGAAACTCATGATTATTCCCAAAAAGGTGAACATACAGGTGGATCACATGAATGGGGAAACGGGATTGATACTGCAGGTGCTCAAAATATTGAAATAAATGGGGTTAAGATAGAAAAATTTACCGGAGATGGAATTGAGATTGGTGGCACGACAATATACGGGAATTATATAACTGAAGAAGATATCGAAATCGGGGGAATTGATGAGAATGGTAAATTAATTCCAACGAAGGGGAAAGTCAGAACCAAAAATAATGAAATAGCAAACTTTAATAATCCCATCTATAAAAATCCGCACTACCGTAATATTATGATGTGGCTTCCAGAGGGCGTCGATGGAAATTATGATATCTTCTTTTATCGGAAGGATCATAGTTTAATTCGGGCAGAACGTGATCTGCATTTTAATTCGACCTGGGGGTACTCTGAAATACCGGAAGATGCAGTCTATTTTAGGGCAGTTTTTAATAGTGATTCAAAGAATAATATTATAGTAAATAGAATGACGGTTGCGATAACCAAAAATATAACAATAACAAATTGTGAAATTGGCTACAACAGAAGACAAGGTATTACAGTCGGGGCATCGGATGGAGTAAATATTGTGAATAACAAAATTCATAATACGAACGGTACAGCTCCTGAAAGTGGAATCGATATAGAACCTGGATTTTATCCTGCAATTAACACGAATATTAAAGGAAATCAATTCTTGAATAATACGATTCATATGGTTTTTGCATATGGGGGGAATGCACTAATTGAAGAGAACTATTTTGGACCAAATGTAAAAGATGGAATCGGATTTTCGATTAATCCTGCTTACTATGGTGCTACTGTAAAAAACAATACGTTTGATCATACAGATTTTACTACATGGGGTAATACTAACTATAGTAATAATACATTGTTATCAAGTTTGGCCGTTTTTGAAGGAGGTACGGATGTAATAGTACATGGAGTTGAAGGCATTGATTCAAGTATATCTTTCAATCAAACAGTCAATGGAGGTATAAAAGCAGATAATATTACACTCAGTTCAACAAATAAAAGTGACATAAATGGTGGTATTTATGTTTATGGGAAACAAATTCATTTAAAAGATGTAACATTGACAGGTAGTAATGTACTAAGTGGAGATGGAAATAATGCTAGTATTTACGATAATGTAAAGTTTAATAATACAGTGGAAATGAATTTAGCTCTTGGTACGTATAAAGATTGTTATTCGATTAATGGTTTATTTTCATTAAATGTTGCTGGTAAAATAGTTTTGGAAAACTGTAAATTTGAGGATACGACATTTTATACGTATAATACCGAAACCGAAGCTGCTTTCTATCATTCAACATTTGAAAATGAAAAAATTGAAGGGCCAATTATTTTAGCTCTTGAAGCTAAAAAGGTAAATGTTCTATACAATAAATTTAATGTTAACTTAGCAGAAGATCCGAACTCAATTATTCAAATAGGAAGAGATGCATCTGAACATGACCCTACAAAAGTATTCAATAGCACAATAAAAGGAAATACTTTTATTTCGAAACAATCTTTGATAGGGATTGATACAATAAATGGAGGAATAGGATCATTTCCATATCTTATTGAGGATAATACTTTGACTAATGTAAAACTCAACTTAAAAGAAAATGATGTTAATAGGAATAATCGAATAAATAAGAAAAAATGATCAGTTAGCATAGCTATTATGAAAAGCTATTGCTTTTTTTTTTTTTTTTGAAAAAAAAATTTTGAAATAAATCGTTGTATTGTGCTTATTTTTAAAAATCTAAAAATATGGCATAAGGAAATAAATATATTAACGAGTTGATTGTCGAGAAATAGTAGATACAACTACAAAAACTGAAAAAAAATAATGGGTTCATTATTAATGGAGGATTTTCAATGGAATCAGTTATTCATTCAGAACTCGGAAATAACAAGTTGAATTATGATTTAATCCATCAGCTGGGGGAGAATTTCGGCTCATCCTATTATTTATTAAATGTAAATAAACTGAGAGAGAATTATCAAAAAATCGAAAAGGCATTTAAAAGTAGGTATGCAAACTTCATCATCGGTTATTCCTATAAAACAAACTACCTCCCGTATTTATGTAAAGAATTATCAAAAATAGGAGCGTATGCAGAAGTTGTATCAAGATTAGAGTACGATTTGGCAATTAAAATTGGAGAAAACCCAAAAAGGATCATATTTAACGGACCTCTAAAAAGTAAGGAAGATATTTACTATGCATTAAATAATGAGAGTCTAATTAACATTGATTCAATGTACGAGGTAGATTTTGTTAAAGAGTATGCATTAAATAATCAAAACAAAGAAATAAAAATTGGATTAAGAGTTAACTTTGATATTTCACTAGGTGGAGTTAGTACTTTACAAGAAGGATATGAAATAAGTAGATTTGGAATTTGTGTAGAAAATGGAAACTTCAATGCCATTCTTAAGGAACTTCTATCTGTGAAAAATATAAAAATAATCGGCTTGCATGGTCATTTTTCTACAAGAAATAGAAGCTTACAGACATATGAGTTTATTACACAAACACTTTGTAACTTAGCAAAAGAAAGCTTACTAGAGACATTGGAATATATAGATATTGGTGGCGGGATATATGGTGAATTACCTGATTTATTTAATATTGCTGCGCCAACATTTGATCAATATGCAGAAACAATATGTAAAGTTATGAACCGAGAATTTCGACATTTTTCCAAAAAACCTAATCTAATATTAGAGCCCGGTATTTCAATGGTGGCCAATACCTTTATTTTTATTGCAAAAGTAATAGAAGTAAAAAAGGTAAGGAATAAAAACTTTGTGTTAGTAGATGGAAGTGTTCACAATGTAAAACCAACTATGCATAAGAATAACCTACCTATGAGAGTAGTTAGGAAAAGCAAGAAAATTATAGAGAATGAAGACTTTCATATTGTTGGATATACATGTATGGAGAAAGATTATTTAGCTCACAATGTGTGCGATTTTCTACCTGAAAGGGACGATTATATTATTTTTGAAAATGTAGGAGCGTATACAATTGTCTTTAATCCTCCATTTATTAAAGAGCGTCCTGGGATTGTTGCAATGGATAATGATATTTTTTGTTCAGTTAGAAAGAAGGAAACATTAAGACAATTTTTTAATGAGGAAATTTATTGCTTTTAATAATTAAAAAGACATTAATGAAAGGGAATGTTTCATGAATATATTAATTTGTAGTGTTGGACGGAGAGTTAAATTGATACAATATTTTAAAGAAGAACTTCACAAAATCAATGGAAAAATTATAGCGGTTGATTGTGATCCTACTGCCCCTGCATTGTCATATGCCGATTCTTTTGAGATTGTTCCTCGAATTATACACCCAAATTATGTTCAACATATAAAAGATTTGTGCGCTAAATATGATATAAAAGGTGTCTTATCTCTCATTGATCCTGAACTATCGTTATTGTCGAGACATAAAAATGATTTTGAAAAAGAAAATATATCTATCATTGTTTCAGATAAAGATATTGTCGATATTTGCTTCGATAAATATTTAACGTACCAATTTTTAAAAGACCATGATATTCCCTGTGTGCAAACGTATTATTATATGGATATGGTAAGAGAAGATATAAATAGTGGAAGATTAAATTTTCCATTATTAATAAAGCCAAGATGTGGTAGTGCTAGTTTAGGGATATACAAGGTAAACAATATAAATGACTTGGAATTTTTCCTTAAAGACAACGAAGAATTAGTCGTCCAACCATTCATCAATGGTGACGAATATGGGGTTGATTGCTATATTGATCTTGTATCTAAGGAAAACACGAATATATTCATGAAGAGAAAAATTTCAATGAGGGCTGGAGAAACAGATAAGTCTATAGCTGTAAAAGACCCAGAATTAAAACAATTAATTCAACAACTTATTCATATTCTTAAACCATTAGGACCTATTGATGTTGATTGTTTTAAAACAAAAGATGGCTATATCATTTCTGAAATTAATCCTAGATTTGGTGGAGGTTATGTTCATGCGCATGAAATGGGCCAAAATTTCGTTGGAAATATTATAAATAATTTGAATGGTAATTCGAATTTATTAATTGAAGATAATTATCAGGAAGGAACGACGCTAGTAAAATACGATCATTTTATTATTCATAATTCAAGCGATTCACTAATCTCTTCAGTAGACAACGAGTTAAAATTACAGATATGATAAATGGTAAACATTTGAAATGAGGTATAAATCAATGAAACTAGCCTTTCTATCAGATATCCATGGAAACGCCGTCGCGCTGGAGGCCGTTTTACAGGATATCAAGGAAAAAAATGTTGATAAGATTTATGTTTTAGGAGATATATGCTACCGTGGTCCTGAGCCGAAGCGATCTCTTGAATTGGTGCAGTCTTTAAATTGTGATGTCATCAAAGGTAATGCTGATGAATGGATTGTTAGAGGTGTGAGTCAAGGAGAGGTTCCGGACCAGGCGTTGGACATGATGAATAGAGAGCGAGATTGGATTTATTCGCAACTTGATCAGGATAGTATAGACTATTTGGAAATGCTGCCAATGGAATTAATGATTGAATCAAAAGGTATGAAGATTCATGCTTTCCATGCAACTCCTAATAGTTTGTTTGAAATTGTACCACCATTTGAAAGTGATGAATTTTTAACCACTAAATTCATGCAAAACGAGGCAGACTTTTATATTTACGCCCATATTCATAAGCCATATATTCGGTACATTAACGGTAAGTGTGTAATAAACATCGGGAGTGTAGGACTTCCTTTTGATGGTATAAAAAAATCCTCATACGCGTTAATAGATATTACAGATAACGATTTTCAAACTACTATTGTCAGGGTTCCATTTAATACAGATAAGGTTATTCAACAATACAAGGAATATAACTATCCAAATGCAGAAGTTTTGAGCAATATTTTAAAAAACGCAAAAATATAACTGAGAGAAGGATTATATCACCTTCTCTTTTTTTTTCTTCTTGTTTAGGAAGTTGCTACAGACTGATTTTTTTACATAATGTTTATCAAGAATTGAATCTTTTTATTGTTACTAATATGGGGCAATTTGCTAGTAACTATTTTTAAAATTACGGATGGGGTGATTATTATCGTTGACAGAATACATTCGATTGATTTTATGAAAGGTATTTCCATATTTATCGTGGTGTATTTTCATACAATGTTATTTGATGGAAATCAAATCAATCGGTTAAATATTTGGTTACTACTGTTCCCTAGGTTCGTGATACCATTTTTCTTTATTGCTTCAGGCTTTTTCTTAGGAATTAACATAAAAAAACGCTTAAATTATACTAAGTATTTTAAAGGTTATATACTAAAATTAGTAAAAGTTTTTGTCGTTTGGTATTTTATTTATTTGATTTACGATTGCGTAGTAAACTTATTATTAGCTATACATATGGGTCTTGAAATTAAAAGCGAAATTGCTAGATATTTTTTATCTATTCCAAAATTAGGCGTTCTATATTATGGGATGGGAAATACTTCATATCATTTATGGTTTTTAACAGCATTAATTTGGTCCATGATTATATTGTTTTTGTTCATTAAATTAAAAAAACTTCATCTCTTATTAGTAATAAGTTTATTACTTAATATCATTGGGCTTTTTGGTCAAACCTACTCCGGCATTTTTCACCTTCCTTTAGATACAAGAGATGCATTATTTTTTGGTTTATTTTATACAACTCTAGGTTGTTATATAGCTTTTAACTTTGAAAAGGTAAAACAATTAATAGCTAAAGTAAAGGCAAAGACGATCATCTATCTATTCATATTGGCAACAATTTTACAGGCTGCTGAAAGTGTAATAACTAGAATATGGTTGGATGGTACGAAAGGTGGAATGGGTTATTACTTATCAACTATTCCATTAACAGTATTTTTATTTTTATTATTGATAAAAAACAAAAACTTCGGTCACCAGTCCATAATTTCATGGATTGGAAAAAATGCTATAGGAATATATGTAGCACACATGGGGTTTATAAGCATATTTAATTTGGCTCTACAATTTTTTGATATTGAATGGTTAAGGAAATCTCTTCTGTTTAATTTCTTCTTAGCTTTAGTAATATTAATTCTATCGTATTATTTCTTTGTTTTTTTCATGAAATTTGGTTACAAGATGATTTTTATGTATAGGAAAATGCTCTCAACAGGAAGGGTTAAGTTATTTGGCTCATAAGATGATAAGTAAGAAAACTGTAAGAAATTATGAATTCAGTTGGATTTTTGACTACCGGTGCAAAAACGGAATAATCCATTTATCAAAAGGGAGAAGGTTAATTGCCTTCTCTCTTTTAGTAAATAATTCACAAGGAGCCTTCCATGAAGCTAATTTTAAGAATTCTTCCTATTCCATACATAATATTTATATGGATACAATCCAGTTCCTTTGATCCTGAATCAGTATACAATCTTTCAAACTATATTAGTAATTCCATAATTGTTATTATTGGTGCTTGTTTAGAACTCGCTCATTTAATTGAATTTGGAATCTTGTATCTGCTTCTTATTTTGGCTATCCTCACCTTTCGAAGCCTTGATTCAAAAACGGAAGCGATTTGTTTCACTGTGGCTATTTTGTATGGCCTCATAGATGAAATTCATCAATACTTTGTGCCATTTAGATCCTTTTCGATAATAGATCTAGTAAAGGATTTTGTAGGTGTTTTTGTTATTTGGATAATTATCCATGTGTCATATTTTAAAAAGGAAGAATCTAAAATAGGTTCTTTATTAAGGAATATCAGAAATACTTTTTGACTTTTGTATAGACTTATGGGGTCTTATTTCCTCATCAAAGAGGGGGCAGAAATAAAATGATAAAATATCTAGTTCATCCAAAGCCTATTTTACTGCTTCCATTTACTCATCTTTTTAAACGCATATAATACTATTTACCTCTAATAATCTTGTTATTATTATGGTTTCTCAGTTATTTCAAAAGTAGATCGAACATATTATTATCTGCTGCAAATCTTTCATACATTTATCAGCTCTTGATTTTCGTTATTTCTACCTAGTACTGACAACTAAATGAGATTTTTAGACTAACTAGAAAGGAAGCATTATTTTACTTTTATCTATAAATCAATTTATATACAATTGATGCACAAAATGCTCCTAATATAGTAGCAATTACATACACCCATAAATAATTTGTATTTCCAGAAATTAATGCAGGGCCGATTGACCTTGCTGGGTTCATAGAAGCTCCAGAAATAGGTCCTGCAAACATCGCTTCTAACCCTACAGTTGCACCAATGGTAATTCCTGCAAAGGATTTTTCAGCTTTTCCATGAACTGAACAACCAAAAATAATGAGCATTAGAAAGAATGTTAGAATGAATTCTAGTATGAATGCTTGTGAAGATGAGAATTTCGGAAAATTAGCACCTAAGGAAGAAACATTTCCAAATAAAATAAATAAGGTAATGCTTGCAGAAGTTCCACCAATTAATTGAGTTAGAATATAATAAATTGCTTCTTTCTTCTTTATATCACCTGATGTAAAAAAACCAATTGTCACAGCTGGATTAAAATGCGCTCCTGAAATATGACCGAAAGTATATATCAATACCATAATAACTAGTCCAAACGTTATGGCTACACCGATATGTGTTAGGCTTTTAGTCAATTCATTTATAATAATTGCTCCTGCGCCTGCAAAAATCAAGAAATATGTTCCTAAAAATTCACTTATCAACTTATCCTTCATATTATCAGTCTCTCTTTTTTCGGTTATTTTAATAATGGTATTTTACAAATATGTTATAAATTTCACTGAAGGAATTATTTTACTTTTGAATTTTTCAAAATCGCAAAAATGAGAACGAAAAATCCATGTTAAAAGGCAATCCTCGCTAAAAGATGGGAAGTCACTACATTATGGAACCAAAGAGTTTTTTATCCAAATTTTAGAAAAGTGCTAATTGAGCACTTTCATTTGTGTAGTGGGTTAATCAAAGACGATTTGGCGTGTAAAACCTTGATTAGAACGTTTTCCTTTACTTTTTTTTCATGTACTGTAAACAATGAAAAGTAACGAGATATAAAATTTCCAGGTGTCTCTTTTAAAAAAATTAGCGAGATGATCATGCAAACATTTAAAAACTAGTACACATTTATCAAAAGTTACCGTCATATTATTTTTGCAAAAGCCAAAGAAGTTATTATGATTGATTAGAGACGAATGAAATATTCAACTATGTAACATCACTAATCCCTCCACTTCACTTATTAAATCTTCCATTATATTAATTGCCTTCTCCATTTTTTCTGAGTCTGGCAAGAGGAGACCAAATGTTTCATTTACCTTGGATTTATAGTTTTTTGGTGTAATAGCTAGTGAGTTTGCTATATCAATCGAACCAGTTTCATTCATCCAGTAACATTCATTGATTGCAAAGATTACTTGGTTTAAACATGAGATTGATCTAAAACAACTACCAGATACATGGGAGACATCCAGTCTATCAATACCTTTTTTTGCAAATACAAGTGAAAATGATGCTTCCCAGAAAAACTTGTCGATTAAACTGCGTTTTAATTTTTCAGGATATGGGATTGTCTGTTTTTTTAGTGTGCTTAAAGAATCACTAGGATCCCATAAAATCTTACAATGTGCTACTTCAGATAAATAAATGGCATTTATAAATCCATGGGGATGGCCAGGATAATAGTCTATCGTAACATCACCGGTTCGGCATTGTTCCATTACAGTTTCGACTTTGTGGAAATCTCTAAATAAAAAATCCACTTTATATCCGTGTACTGTAAGCCAACCACCACCATTAATCCACGGTCCCCATTCTCCAATTTGTGTAATTAGATTATTCCGTTGAGTATCATCGATTTCTGTTGCTGTTTCTTGAAGTTTCGGGATATCAAATTTCAATTCAGATTTATAATAGATACCTATATCTATATCTGATTTTGGGGTACTAGTACCTTTTGCTCTTGAACCACCTAAAACAATAGCAGTAATCCCATTTATTTTTGATAATTTTTTAACGATTTCTTCAATAACTAATTGAACCTGCATAATATTTTTCTCCTTATCAAGAATATATTCTCCTATTATTCCGGGTGAAAACTAGGAACCTGTCCCCTTGTCCATTAAACGGATTCCCTAGCAATGATATTATGATCTAGTAAAATTTCTTTTGGAGCATCTTCTTCATTTATTAGATGCATTATGGAATTAAATAAACTTCTACCTATTTCTTCCAAAGAAAAAGAAATAGAAGTGAGTGCAGGGCTAGTAAACTCTAAGATATCTATATTATCAAATCCCATAACCCCAACATCCTCCGGTATCTTGATATTATTCTTTTTTAGACTTTTAGCAACTTGCAATGCATAAATATCACTTGTACATAAAATAGCAATTTTTTCCGAGCTATGACTTACAAGTTCATGTATTGTTTGTAGATAATCATGAGTCGAAACAATTTCCGCATTCATATCATCCAACTCTTCTAATGCCTCAATGAATCCTTCAAGTCTTTGTTCTGGACTATACTTATTTTCATTTGTGTACAAATGTCCTAACTGAGGACAGACATATATTATTTTTGTGTATTTTTTATTATGCAGATAGGATACAGCATCTTTTATTGCTTGTTTGTCGTTAATCCAAACAAATGGAATATTTTCCGAAATTTTATTACCAAATGTGACAATAGGGATGTTAAACTGTTTTAAGAAATCTTCAAACTCTTTACCTTTATTGACAGACATCATTATAATGGCATCTACTTGTCGGTCAACTAAATATTGAATTTGTTCTTTTTCTAAATCTGAATCTTTATGGCTAAGTGTAAGATAAACAAAATAATTGTTTTTTCTACCATATGATTCAATGGAATTAATAATTTGGGAAAATATACGATTATTAAGATCAAAAACGATAATGCCAATAGTCATGGTCTTTTTCTTGACAAGACTTTGTGCGACAAAATTAGGACGGTAACCTAGGCTATTGGCTACCCTTAAAATTTTTTCTTTAGTCTCAGGTTTAATCCCAGGTTTATTATTTAATGCACGATATACGGTTCCCCTAGAAACCCCGCATAACTTTGCAATTTCAAAGCTTGTAGTGTTTTTCATAACAATGCGACTCCTCCGAAATTTTTAAAAAATATATTTTTTTTGAATATTCCATTTACAAATCATATTTTCAATGATAGTATAAAGTCATTCAAATTTCAATTATAAATGTGCACGTGCACGAAAAAACGTGCACGTGCACGGGAGGGGAGAAAAATGGTAAATACACAAGTAAAATTACATAGTAGTAATACACAACGCAAATATAGTGGAAAAGATCAAGTTGCTGCATTTCCACTAGGTGGGATAGGAACAGGAAATGTCTCCATTGGAAGTAGAGGTGAATTAAGGGATTGGGAAATATTCAATCGTCCAGGTAAACGGACTATTATGCCAAATACGTTTTTTTCAATTTGGGTGAAACAAGATGGTGAAGAGCCGATTGCTAAAGTTTTAGAATCTAGAATTAATCCTCCTCATGACCTATCACACGGTTATCATCCTATAACAGGAGCGGGACTTCCACGTATGGAAAAATCGACTCTTCTAGGAGAATATCCAATTGCAAGAATTGATTTCACAGATTCTACATTACCTTTAAACGTTAATATGAGAACGTTTACACCTTTTATACCTCTTAATGAAAAGGATTCTGGTATCCCAGGAGCAGTATTTAACTACAGTGTTAGGAATTCATCTGATAAACCAGTAAATGTAACGATTGCTGCCTCCATGATAAACCCTGTTGGTGGTGTTGATTATGATCAATTTGGTAATCTATCGCTTAAAAATGCAGGACAAAATGTAAACGATATCAGAAAAAATAAGGAATTTTCAGGAATCTACTTTCATTCCAAGAAATTCTCGGAAAACGATCTCAAATATGGAAATATGTCATTAGTAACTACCAATAAAAATATTACTTATAAGCGCTCCTGGTTGCGCGGAGCTTGGTTTGATTTTCTACAGGAATTCTGGGATGACTTTGTAGAGGATGGACAACTTAATGATCTTGGTTATGATACACCTTCTGGTGATGGACAAAGTGATACAGCTTCTCTTGGAGCTAGTGAAGTGATTTTACCTGGAGAAGAAAAGGAGTTTCAATTTATCTTAACATGGTATTTTCCAAATCGACTTAATGGATGGGGAGACCAGCATAGGGTGAAGGAAGAAGGTAGGGAAGTTACACAAAACTACTATACTAATTATTTTGATAGCTCTTGGTCAGTTGCAGAATATCTAATAGACAATAAAGAGCGCTTGGTAAGAGAAACATTATTATTCCATGATGCATTATTTAATAGTACATTACCTGATTATGTTATAGATGCTGTGGCAAGCAATATTACAAATCTACGTAGTACAACCTGCTTTTGGTTAAAAGATGGGCGTTTTCTTGGCTATGAAGGTTGCTTTGATGATTGGGGTTGTTGTGATGGGACCTGTACACATGTATGGAACTATGCACAAACAGTTGCTTTCTTATTTCCAAAACTAGAACAAAATATGAGACAAACAGAATTTTTGGAAGAAGTAAATGAAGACGGGAAAATGAACTTTCGTGCAGTTAAAATGTTTGATTCTGAGTGGATTTGGCATGGTGGAACGGCACCAGCGGCAGCTGATGGTCAAATGGGAACTATTATGAGAGCATATCGGGAATGGAAGTTCTCAGGTGACGATGCATTCTTGAAGGAATTGTGGCCATCTCTTAAAAAGACTTTGAACTATGCGCTAATCCAATGGGACCATGATAATGACTTAGTCTTTGATGGAGAGCAGCATAACACGTATGACATTGAATTTTATGGACCAAACCCATTAACAGGTATTTATTTCCTAGGCGCTTTAAGAGCTGGTCAAGAAATAGCATCCTATCTAGGAGAGAAAGATACGGAAGAAAAATACCAAACAGTATTTGAAAAGAGTTCCAAAAGATTAGATGAGCTACTTTGGAATGGCGAGTTCTACATACAGCGTCTTGAAGATGTCAATCAGTATAAATATCAACATGGTGAGGGATGCTTATCAGATCAAATGCTTGGTCAACAATTAGCTCACTTATTCGGATTAGGATATTTGTTACCAAAAGAAAAAGTAAAAAGTGCTGTTCATTCAATATATAAATATAATTTTAAAGAAAACTTTGAGGATCATTCTAATTGTCAGAGAACATATGTCCTAAATGATGAACAAGGTCTATTACTCTGCTCTTGGCCAAATGGTGGAAGACCTAAGCTTCCCTTTGTCTACTCTGATGAGGTATGGACAGGCATTGAATATCAGGTAGCAGTTCATTTGATTTATGAAGGATTGATAGAAGAAGGATTAACCATCGTAAAAGCAGTTCGAGACCGGCATGATGGTTATAGGAGAAATCCTTGGAATGAAGTAGAGTGTGGAAATCATTATGCACGTAGTATGGCTAGCTGGGGATTACTAATTGCATTAAGTGGCTTTGAGTTCGATATCCCAAGGGGTGAAATAAGCTTTAATCCACGAATTAATGAAGAAAATTTTGTCTCATTCTGGAGTACCGGTAGAGCATGGGGAACTTATGAACAAAAGATTAATAAAGAAACTGGTGAAGTAGAACCTAAAGTAATCGTTTTATACGGTGATGCTTCAGGGATTAAAGTAAATGCAGGTGGAAAAGTAATAGAATTGTAATTTTATGAAGGTCTACACTGGGGGAGATAAACGTGACATCTGAAAACAAGAATGATCTTTATCTGATGGAAAAAGATTTCGTAAGGAAAGGAAATAACACGAATCATATCTCTTTTCCACTCGGTGGTATAGGTTCAGGTTCAATTGGTTTGGCGGGAAATGGAAGATTAATAGATTGGGAGATTTTTAATCGACCCAACAAAAATAGTTATAACGGCTTCTCATTTTTTGCTATCAAGGCAGAACACCAAGGTGAGGTAAGAGTCGCAAAAGTAATCAATAGTGATATAAACCCACCATTTACAGGTAGCGGTAATGGAAAATTTAGAGGATATGGTTTCGGGGTTGAAAGGGAAGCCATGTCCGGTTTCCCCCATTTTGAAAGTAGTACATTTAAAGGGGAATTTCCATTTGCTGAAATTGATTTCATGGATAGTAAAACACCGCTTGATGTGAAACTGACGGCATTTAATCCATTAATTCCGTTAAATGATAAAGATTCTTCTTTACCGGTTGCAATTTTTTTATATGAGGTAATAAACCAATCTAATGAAGAATTAGAGGTAAGTATAACTGGTAATTTAACAAATCCCTTTAAAAAAGAAGCAGTGAATCAATACAAGGACTATGGGGATTTTAAGTCAATTAAACTATATTCTAATTATTTTTCTGAAGAACAGCCTGAATATGGGGATTTGACTCTAAGTACAGACGGTGATGATGTTAGCTATCAAAGCTATTGGTATAGAGGTGAATGGTTTGATAATCTAACCGTTTTTTGGAAGGATTTTAATAGTCCTGGCAGATTTAAAGAAAGAAACTATAACGAGGGTAGAGGGGCGCACCAAGTAGCAACTTATAATTATCAAGACGTATGTTTGCTAAGTAACCACAAAACTTTAAGGCCTGGAGAAAAAAAGGAGTTTCGTTTTATTATTTCATGGAACTTTCCTAACTATGTAAACTTTTGGAATGTCAGTAATTGTTCCGGAACAGACAATTGTGACTATCCAAGTTGGAAAAATTATTATGCTACGTTATTTGAGGATTCCGTATCCTCCACAAAATATGTATGGAGCAACTTAACCCGTCTTTACGAAGAAACTGCTGAGTTCAAAGAAACATTATTTAACTCTACATTCCCTGACTATATTATTGATTCCATCTCTAGTAATATCTCAATCTTAAAAACTCCAACTGTTGCACGTTTATCAAATGGTACTCTTTATGGGTTTGAGGGATGTCATGCGGAGGAAGGTTGCTGTGAAGGGTCCTGTACACATGTATGGAATTATGAACAAGTTACACCATTCTTGTTTCCAAGTTTAGCAAGATCTATGAGAAATGTGGATTATAAAGAAACACAATTTGAAAACGGTAAGATGGCATTTCGGCTAATGCTTCCCGTCGGTACAACGCTTACAAATGCATCAAATTACTTAGGACATAAAAGGGCAGCTGCTGATGGACAGATGGGTGGAGTAATCAAAACCTATAGGGAATGGAAAATTTCAGGTGATACTGAATGGTTAAAATCCATTTGGAAACAAGTAAAGAAAGCATTAGAATTTGCTTGGGAGCCATCGAATACCGATTGGTGGGATAGAGATAAAGACGGAGTAATGGAAGGTATACAACATCATACTTTGGATGTTGAAATGTATGGTCCTAACACTTATATAACAGGATTATATCATACTGCATTACTCGCGGCTGCAGAGATGGCCGATGCTATTGGCGACAATGATGGGAATCAGTATCGAGAATTGTACAACACGGGTAAAGCTTGGGTTGATCAAAACTTGTTTAACGGTGAGTATTTCTTCCAACAAATAGATTTACAGGATGAGAGGTTCCCGATAGATCTAGAATTAGGGGAGATAAAATATCAAGTTGGAAATGGCTGTCATATTGATCAAGTAATAGGACAATGGCATGCACATGTTGTTGGGTTAGGATATATCTTTGATCCTGATAAAGTAAAATCCGCCTTAAAGTCTATCTATAATTATAATTTTATTGATTGTATGAGAGATTACGCTAATGCCTGTCGTATCTATGCTTTAAATGATGAGCAAGGACTGGTTATTGCGACATGGCCACATGGTGATAGTCCAAAAGTGCCTGTTCCGTATGCCGATGAGACTATGAATGGTTTTGAATATCAAGCAGCTTGTCATATGATCTATGAAGGCTTTATAGACGAGGGACTCAATGTAGTGAAGGCAGTCCGTCACCGATATGATGGGTACAGAAGGAACCCTTGGAATGAATTTGAATGTGGTAGTAACTATGCCCGCTCAATGGCATCTTACTCCTTTTTATTGGCGCTTAGTGGATTCGAATATGATATGGTCAATGGTCATATTGGTTTTAGCCCCATCATTAATCAAGATAATTTTTGTAGTTTTTGGTCCTTAAATCAGGGCTGGGGTGATTTCCGTCATCAAGATGGTCATATTCAGCTCAATGTTAAAAAAGGAAATTTGTACTTAAAATCATTTAAAAGTGATCTTTTTACATCTAAAGAAATTAAATCAGTATTTGTTGGTGAGCAGAAGGTTAAATACACAAAAGAGGGTCACACAATCAAATTTTTCGATAAAATTGTAGTCGACATCAATCAACCATTTCAAATTCAGTATTTATAACTGGTAGTTACAGATAGATGTAACTATAAATTATATGAAAAAAAATAATAAAGAGGTGATAAGAACCATAAATAATCTATCTATTTAGTGAAAGTAAGAAAGATGAACGAAAAAGACTAATCTGAGAGGGGTATTTCTAATGAAAAAAGCAATCTCAATGCTAGTAAGTATAGTATTAGTATTTTCTTTACTAGTTGCATGTTCCAGTTCATCTTCGTCAGATGGTGAGGAAACAAAGGAACTTACTCTAGTATTATCTTCTCAGGATGTTTCCGATGAGAAGTTGAAAATCTTGATGGATGAATTTAATGAGAAATATCCGGATATAAAAGTAAATCGTATCACCGTTAATTCTAATGGATGGGCAGATTACTTTAACAAAATTCAAACAATGATAGCTGGTGGTAATTCTCCAGATGTTATTCGAGTAGCAATCGAGGGAGTTCATATGTTTGTCGATCAAGATTTATTACTAGCAATGGATGAATTTATGGCAGCGGATCCAGAGCCATTAGACAATTATGAGGATATCCATCCAAAAATACAGGAACCATTTATTATTGATGGTAAAACTTATGGGTTTGTTTGGGACTGGAATAACGTAGTGATGCATTTTAATACGGATTTGTTAGAAGAAGCAGGCTTAGAGGTACCAGGTGAAGATTGGAATCTAGATGATTTCATTGAGTATGCACAGAAATTAACAAAGGAAGAAAACGGAAACAAGCAATATGGTTTTGCAATACCTAACTATTATTTTGGAGCTTCTGCGTGGTTATATAATAATGAAGCCTCTATTTTAAATGAAGATATGACTACTAGCAGATTGGATGATCCAAATGCAATTGAAGTTATGCAGCTATTTCAGGATTTAATTTATAAGTATAAAGTATCACCAGTACCAAATCCTGATACAGACCAAATTACCCAGTTAATGTCTGGACAAGTAGCAATGGCGGCAGCAGGGAAATGGCCATTTCTAACTTATGAGAAAAATGATTTTACTTCTATTGATGTACAGCATTTACCAATTTTAAAGACTAGAGAAGTTATTTTTGGTGCTGGTATATTCCCAGTTCTAAAGGGAACCAAATATCCAGAAGAGGCTTATAAACTATCAGCATTTTTAAGTGGAACTTTTTCACAAAAGAATACTCTTGCAAGCTTATCAATTCCTTCCAGAATATCTGTAATGGAGGAAGTGCTTCCACAGACTCCGGCAAAAAACTGGAAGATATATATGGATAGTGCAGATATTTCAAAACCAGTTGAATCACCCGCTCAATACGCTGGAGTAGCCCAAATATTCGACCGTTATATGTCTGCGATTTTATCTAATCAGATGGATGCAGCATCAGCTATGAGCAAAGCAAAACAGGAAATTGATGAACTATTAGCTAAGGATTAATGATAATACATTAAAAATATGCCGAGTAATTATATATAGGATTGCTCGGCATATTACACCTTATAATGCATTTGGGGGCGACAGGTGAGATATGGAAAATACATTTAAGAACACTATGGTAGGTTTGCTATTTTTGTCACCTGCATTAATTACATTTGGTATTTTTATAGCGGAGCCTTTAGTACATGCAATTGTATTGATTTTTACAAAGTATAATGTAATATCACCGGCAAAATTTGTTGGTATGGCAAATATTAAGACATTTTTTGAAGATGATAGACTTAGATTAATATATTGGAATACATTTAAATTTGTCATCATCCTCGTACCGATGCACATGATATTTGGGTTATTATTAGCAGTTGGTGTAACGAAAGTCATTTCTAACAAATGGAAATATTTTTACAGAACTATTTTTTACTTCCCTGTTTTAGTTACGACAGCTTCCGTTGCAATTGCGTGGCAGTTTATGTTTAATTATGACTTTGGTGTTTTAAATTATATTTTGAATTTATTAGGAATCGATTCTATTAATTGGTTAACATCTCCGACATGGGTATACTTGTCTGTCGCCATTTTTAGTTTATGGAAATTTGTTGGAAACGGATTCCTTTACTACTTAATTGGCTTGCAAGCTATTCCAAAAACATTTTATGAAGCAGCGGAGATTGATGGTGCAACCTCAGTTCAGAGCTTTTTTAGAATTACAATACCATTGTTAACGCCAACGATTTTCTTTGTGTTCATTACAACCATGATTGGCGCCATACAAATTTTTGATGAACCATATTTAATTACTGGTGGTGGGCCACTGGATGCATCACGTACGATTACCCTTTATATTTATGAAGTAGCTTTCCAGAATCATGAAATGGGATATGCTTCAACGTTAGCGGTTAGCTTATTTTTAATTATTTTAGCTGTAACCATTTTCCAATTTAAAATGAGTGATAAGTGGGTTAACTATGATAATGAATAACTATAATCTCAAGGTGGTGACTTTATGGAAAACTCCGAAAATGCGGTTTTAGAGAAAAATACGGTAAATGCAGAATTTAAATCAAATCCAATTAGGAATAAACGTATTTCAAAATTGTTTGCCAATAGTTTGTTAATGGCTTTTGCTATCTATATCATATTGCCGTTTATGTGGATTATTTCAACATCTTTACGTTTGCCAAAAGATTCATTTTCATTACCTCCAACTTTTTGGCCGACTGATTTTATTTATAAAAACTATTTGGATGTATTCGATAGAGTTCCATTTTTTGATTTTATTATTAATAGTATAAAAGTTTCAGGTATTGTTGTAATAGGGCATATATTCATCTCAAGTATGGCTGCGTTTGCATTCTCTCGTATTAAATTTCCTGGAAGAGATATCATCTTTATTATCTTTCTGTCAGGTTTGATGATTCCAGGTCAAGTTACAATCATTCCGCAGTTTTTGTTTTTGTCTAAGATGGGATTAGTCGATACTCATTTTGCGTTGATATTACCTGCGTTAATCAACCCGATTGGAATATTTTTAATTCGTCAAATGATGTTAGCGATACCAAAAACCTATGATGAAGCAGCATATATTGATGGAGCTAATCGGTTCTGGGTTTATTATAAAGTAATATTGCCAATGTCAATGCCGGCGGTTGCTGTAACCTCTGTAATGCTTTTTATTGCAAACTGGAATGACTTTTTTCGGCCGTTAATTTTCTTAAATACTTACGAGAAAATGACTTTACCTCTTGGTATGACGGTACTAACAGGATTATTTGGAGCAGGAAACCTATCTGCAATTTTGGCGGGGGTAACTATGTCACTTATCGCTCCTTTAATTTTATATATTTTCTGTCAGAAGTATTTATTGGAAGGTATTACTATTGGAGGACTAAAAGGATAATGCTATTGAAGGATAGATAACAATTGGGAATTGAATCAAGTTTTGACTCAACTACTATTGGGAGGTCTTTTAATGAAAAAGATAAAACTTTTACTGCTAAGTGGATTTCTAGGGGCCGGGAAAACAACACTTATGCTTTCGGCTGCTAACCATTTGCGTTCGAAAGGGTTAAATGTTGCCTGTGTAACGAACGATCAGGGGCAACAATTGGTGGACTCAAAGATGGTTCAGCACAAACAATTTCCTATATTAGAAATCAATGGCGGGTGCTTTTGTTGTAGATTTGAGGATTTAACTGATGAAATCAATCAAATAATTTCAGAAAATGAACCGGATGTAATCATTGCTGAAGCTGTTGGTAGTTGTACAGATATAGTAGCTACGGTTATCAAACCATTGAAAGCCTTTCATGGTAACCGCTTACAATTAGCGCCACTTACAGTTGTGGTAGATCCAAGGCGTTTAGGTGAAATGTATCAACAGACAACAAACTTTGCAGAGGAAATAACCTATGTTTTCCGGAAACAATTGGAGGAGGCCCAATGTCTAGTCCTAAATAAAGTTGATCTTATGGAAGAAGATGACATAGCCTATTTAAGGAAGCAACTTAATAAGGACTTTACTGGAATTCCATGTGTAACATTATCTGCAATAAAGGATGACGGAGCTTCGAATTGGCTTAATCAAGTTTTACATGTAAGTAATTCAGTGGATAAAAGTTTGATAATTGATTATGACATATATGCACAAGGAGAAGCCAAATTAGGTTGGCTAAATACCAGTATGGAACTTTACGGAAATATAAAAGATGCACAAAGTCTGGTAAATACTATCATGCTTGAATTAATTAAACGCTTTAAAGAAATAGATGCTGAAATAGCTCATCTAAAATTATGGGCGGAAGATGAAAAACGATCCATAAAATTAAGTGCTGTAAGAAATTTAGATATTCCAATTTTTTTTGATATTCATTCTAATAATTGGGATTCGAACAAACTAGAGTTATTGATTAATGCAAGAATTAATGCAGAAACTGACCATTTGAAACAAATAGTAGAGGACACAATTCATTTAGTCCATAAAGAATTTAATTTAGAAGTTATCATAAAAGAATTTGATTGCTTTAAACCATCGCGTCCAGTTCCAACATATCGCATGGCATAGAGTTTTATGGAAATATAGGGGAGGATTGGATTCTCATGTTAAAAAATATACCTGCAATTATTTCTCCTGAACTGCTAAAGACATTAATAGAAATGGGCCATGGAGATGAGATTGTACTTGCAGATGGTAATTTTCCTGCAGCATCTCATGCCAGCCATCTAATACGTTGTGACGGACATGGAATCCCTGAAATATTAGATGCAATCCTTCAATTAATGCCTTTAGATACCTATGTTGAATATCCGATTTCATTAATGGCTGTATCTCAAGGTGATGATTTGAAACCAGTAATCTGGGATGAATATAAAAAGGTAATTGAAAAAAATAGCGATGTAAAACATGGGATACAAATGTTAGAACGGTTCAAGTTTTATGAACATGCAAAAAGAGCTTATGCAATAGTTGCATCCGGAGAAAGCGCTCTCTATGCAAACGTTATTCTTAAAAAAGGTGTAATCGAAAATAATTGACTTACAAAGTCAAGGTAGTTAAAACCATTAAATAAAAATGTTGATATTAGATTCAGCATTAAATTGTAAAGGTAGGAAAACAAGTTGGTTTGGGGTAAATCCATACATTCCAAGTGTTGATTATGAAAACCATTATTAAGAGGTGGGCATATTGTGAGTATTTTAGTAATTGGAAGTTTTATGATGGATCTTGTTGTACGAACACCACGAGCCCCAGAAAATGGGGAAACATTAATTGGTACAAATTTTTCAATATTTCCAGGCGGGAAAGGGGCAAATCAGGCCGTATCAGCTGCGCGACTTGGTGGAAAAGTTACAATGGTAGGTAAACTAGGAATCGATCAGTTTGGGGATCAGGCTATGTTAGCCTTAAATAAGGAAAATGTAAATACTAAATATATATTGCGGGATAGGGAAAATTTTACGGGTGTTGGATCTGTGATTTTGGAGGACAATGGAGATAACCGAATTATTGTCGTACCAGGTGCCAATTTGAATTTTACAATCAATGATTTGGAAAATACTAAACATTTAATTAGGGATGCAAAGATAATAGTACTGCAGCTTGAAATGGATATTAAAATGGTCGAACGGGCGATAGCATATGCTACGAATTATGATGTTCCCATTTTATTTAACCCTGCCCCGGCGCAAAAATTAAGTGATGATCTTTTGAGTAAAATAACATATTTAACGCCGAATGAAACCGAAGCGGAAATTCTTACTGGAATTACAATTAATTGTATTGAAAATGCAAAAGCTGCTGGAAGGATTTTAATGGAAAAAGGGGTAGAAAATATTATTATTACTCTAGCAGAAAAAGGGGCACTAATTGTTAATCAATCGGGAACTTATCATATCCCTGGGTTCCCAGTTAATCCTGTGGACTCCGTAGCGGCAGGAGATTCATTTAACGGAGCGCTTGCTGTTGGAATAGTTAGTGGAAAACCATTGAAGGAAGCTGTGAAATTTGCCAATGCTGTAGGTGCATTGACGGTAACGAAAGATGGGGCTATACCTTCTCTTCCTAGATTAGAAGAGGTTGATAATTTTTTGCAGCATGTGTAATAGTTATGACATTTTTTCAATTAATTCAGGATATTAGTTTTGTTAAAGAAAAGTAGATTATTAACAAATATTAGAATATAAAAAGTGAAAGCACTTTTAAAAAAGGAGGCAATTTAAAGTTAAATGTTCCTTCTAAATAATGGATTTTTATCGAGTTATTATAAATTTAACACGACTTTACTCATAAACCCTTATATAAGTTGCAAAATCAATCCCACTTTTCTAATACGTGTAAAAAAGGATTAGTTAATCGATTACACAAGGGAAGTGATGATTTTGAATAAGGTAACAATAAAAGATATTGCAAAAGAATCTGGGGTTTCTACGGCCACAGTATCAAGGGTTTTAAGTAATACTGGATACGCCAGTGATGAAATAAAAGAAAGAGTACGTAAGGTGGCAAGAAGTCTGAATTATCAGCCAAATGCAATAGCAAGAAGTTTAAAAATAGATAGAACGAATACGATCGGAGTAATTATTCCGGATATTTCCAATCCATATTTCATGAGAATTTCCAGAGGTATTGAAGATACTCTTCAAAATGAAAATTATTATTTATTATTTGTAAGCGGCGATGAAAATCAAAAAAAAGAGCGGAAAATGTTAAGAGTATTAATGGAAAAGAGAGTAGATGCTATTGTTTTAGCAACGTCCGGAGGCAATGATGAGCTAATTAACCAAATTAATAATTCAGGCGTACCCATCGTTCTGATTGACCGAAAGTTACAAAATGATACAGGGGAAATAGATTCCGTAGTTGAAAATAATCTAGAAGGTGCTTATCAATTAACTAAGCAACTTATTCAACAAGGTCACACAAATATTGGTGTGATTAACGGGTCTTTGAAAGTCAGTACAGGTATGGAACGGTATATAGGTTATCAAAAAGCAATGGACGAATATTGCTTAGGCATAGAAAGTGAGCTTATTTTTAATGGAAACTTTATAGAAGATGATGGTGTTAAAGCAATTACGAACTTTTATAAATTAGATCGTAAACCTACAGCAATCTTATCATTTAATAACACAATGACTTTTGGTGCCATTATTCAATTGAGAAAAATGGGTTTAACAATACCTAAGGATATTGTTGTAGCATCTTACGGTGAAACAGAAGCAGCACAATTATTGGAATCTCCAAGTATTTTACATGTTAAGCAATTACCATATGAAATTGGTGTGAAAGTAGGGAAAATATTGATTGATCGTTTAATTAACAATATAAAAGGACCTACAAATCAAATATTTAACCCAATTATTGATATTAGTGAATAATCCATTATTTTTGGGAGGGATCAAATGTCAGTACTTCATTTAGTTAAAAACGCTATTGAAATAGAAGCCTCCGCTTTAAAAAAACTTTCAGACCATATTGGACCAAGCTATGAAATGGCGATCGATATGATATTTAGGGGAAGAGGGAAAGTAATTGTAACTGGTGTAGGGAAATCTGGTCATGTTGGGAAAAAAATAGCTGCTTCATTATCAAGTACTGGAACTCCAGCCTTTTTTATACACAGCACTGAAGGAGTTCATGGCGATTTAGGGATGATTGAAAAGAACGATATTGTCATTATGATTTCAAATAGTGGCGAAACTACAGAAGTGCTTAATTTACTCCCAACAATCGATAAAATTGGTTCACAAAAAATAGCTATTACATCAAGGGGAGATTCAACATTAGCCAAGGCCTGTGATGTGGCACTTACGTATTACTATCAAACAGAGGCGGATCATCTTGGATTGGCTCCTACTACAAGCTCTACATTAACGCTTGTGATTGGAGACGCATTGGCCGTAGCCCTTTCTAAATTAAGACAATTTACAAAGGAAGATTTCCATTTATACCACCCTGGAGGAAGTCTAGGCAAACATCTATCTAATCATTCATAGCAATTTTTATAGATAAGGAGAATCGATTATGGCTTTTTTGGGCACTTCATTGAGAGATCTATACCGCGAGAGGGACTGTAAAAGAAAAAGAGTATCTAGCTATGATACAACAGGTGGAAACAGAGATTTTTTGAAAATCTTTCCAGGTGATAAAATTGATATTTGTGAAATCTCAGGTTCTGGATGCATAACGCATATTTGGATGACAATGGCGCCGTTGGATGATAGTTTGGAGGAATTCCTTCATCGAAAAGTTGTGATTAGGATGTATTGGGATGGGGAAGAGAATCCTAGTGTTCAAGCTCCAATTGGTGATTTCTTTGGAATGGGTCATGGTATAACTAAAAACTACTCATCTGCACCATTGCAAATGAGTCCTGAAGATGGTAGGGCATTAAATTGCTTTTTCCCAATGCCTTTTGGAAAGAATGCCAGAATTGAAATTGAAAGTAATACTGAGAGACCTATCAAGTTTTATTTTTATGTAGATTATGAACTTTACCAACAAGAAATTGATAGTCCGCTTCGATTTCATGCGATTTGGAATCGCGAATTAACAAAAGGGATAGATGAAAGCGTTTCCAACGCGCTCTATTGTTTTGGAGGTAAGAATACGACAGGTGAAGGTAATTATGTCATGCTTGAAGCAGAAGGTAAGGGCCATTATGTTGGCTGCAATTTAAATATTCATAATCTAAGAGTTACTAGGGAATGGAATTGGTATGGCGAAGGGGACGATATGATTTTTATAGATGGAGAAGCTTGGCCACCGTCTTTACATGGGACAGGAATGGAAGACTATTTTAATACGGCATGGTGCCCACAACAAGAACAAAATACGCCTTATCATGGAATTATTCTAGGAGGCGGTCCGAACTGGTCGGGGAAAATATCAGCATACCGTTACCATATTCAAGATCCGATCACATTTGATAAGTCTATTAAAGTAACGATTGAACACGGCCATAATAACAATCGAAGTGATGATTACTCAAGCACTACCTATTGGTACCAAACAGAACCACATAAAGAAGTATCGCCGATTTTACCTGTAAAGGCTCGTTTACCATTACCAGATATTTTACCATTCAACGAAGAGGATTTGAAAAAGTGTTTTGACTATTAATTAACTGAAGACACCTCCTATAAATGTTATTTGATGAAAGAAGCAGGTATAAAAGTATTACATTCGATTTTTTGAGATCTTATATCAATATAAATAGGAAAAATACGAGAACTAACTTCGAGAAAGCGGGATAGATCTCATCATTTTCAGACATACATCAGGAGAACGGATTATTAATGGATTGTATGTGTTATTTGTAAAATCTTAGTTTAATAAAAGAGCATAAGGGGTGAAATGTTGAATAATAAATTTCCTGTATGGCTCGATAAATGGATACAGTTAGATCAGACAAACGGTAGCTTGGATATGACGATTACGGAAGAAAAGGACGATGTAGCTGTTGTAGAAGTTAAATGGAAAGATGTATCATCTTCCCGAAATTGTATTTCTATAAATATGAAATTAATAGACCCAACAACGAAATGTGTTTGGAAACCACATTTATGTCCGGAAGAAGAAATGGTAATAGGGGATTTGTTTTTCCAATCGCCTGCGGTTATTTTTGAAAAAGAGGATAATCTGTTTGCTTTAGTTCCGGATCTAGATTTCATAGATGGATCGAGAATTGCTCCACACATTATGGATTACGTTGAACCCGAAAGGAAACTGTTTTATGGATTAGGCAACTATGAAAAAACGAAACATGTCTACCATAAAATAACCGATCGACCGATACCTTTAGAAAATGGGCAAGTATTATTCCGTTTTTATTTAGTTCAATGGCAAAGTGTGAGAGAGACTAGAAATTTTTCCTCTGTTACCGAATTTTTATGGGAGCGTTTTGGAAAAAAGCGGATGGTGGAAAATGAACGCGAGCAGAGAGGAGAATCGTTAAAAAACTTAGAAGTTTATGCAAAACATACTTATGATTGGGCGTTTAATCGTTGGGAGCCTATCGTATGGCAAGAATTTCAATTAGGGAAAAAAGATGTTGGTGGTTGTGTTTTTATTGTCCGAGCTGCTCAGACCCCTGGATTAGGGCAGGAGGACATATGGCGTGAAAAGAAAAGCATATGGAATCAAGCGTGGTTTTCAAGCTTGCGCAGTGCCTATGGATACCGACTATGGGGAGAACGCTGGAACAATAAAGAAATGATTCGAAGGTCCGAACACGCTAAAAACTTTGCATTATCAGCACCGCAAAAAAATGGATTATTCCCTTCTGTTTATTGGGCTGATCCAAATCAAAATTGGGAAAGTGGTCATTGGGGACACTCAGATCGGAGACCGGAAAATCATGAAGGATTTGGTCATCTATTGGATATGTCTTGGACTTGTCTGTGGATGCTGAAATGGTATAAGGATATCGAACAGGATCCTGAACTATTGGCTTATTCAATAAACTTTGCAGAACGATTAATTGAGCTTCAGGATGATAATGGTAGTTTTCCAGGCTGGGTTCATGTGGAGACAGGAGAAATTTCAGCCTTTTTGCAAGAAAGTCCGGAGACGTCTTTACATGTTTGGTTTTTAACGAGCTTATATGATATCACGAAGGAAGCTAAGTATTTAAGCGCAGGCATAAAAGGGATGGAATTTGTTTTAAAAGAAATAGTTCCAAATGGTCGTTGGGAAGACTTTGAAACATATTGGTCGTGCTCGAGGATGTGGGTAGGTAAGCAATACGGTATAAAGGATCCGAGAAGCGGATTGTATAATCAATGTAATTTTTCTATTTATTGGACTACTGAAGCATTGAAAGCGCTATATTTGACTACTCACAAAGATCATTATTTAAAAAGTGGTGAGCAGGTTTTAGCGGAACTTTCGCTCTATCAAGCTATTTGGGAGCCGGAGTATGTAAATCTACCAGTTTTAGGTGGTTTTAGTGTTATGACATCAGACGATGAGTGGAATGATGCAAGGCAAAGTTTATTTGCTCTTACGTATTTGGATTATTTTAAGATTACTGAAAAAAAAGAATATAAACTTCGCAGTTTATGGGCGATGAAGGCATCTTTTTATATGATGTATTGTCCAGAGAATCCAAAGGTTAAGGAGCTTTATGATAAGACATTCCCACATTTTAGTGAATTGGACTTCGGTTTTGAAATGGAAAATGCCCATCACGGTGAAAATATCGATATTGCTGGTGAGTTTACTATTTTTGATTGGGGAAATGGTTCTGCGTCATCCTCTCTGATTGAAATGATAAAAAAATGTGAAATGGAGGAGAACATACATGTTTAATGGATTAGGAATGGGATTAGGCAATCTATCAAGAATCTCAAAGGCTAAAACAAGATCGATCAGTGCAGAGAACTTTACAGGTGAAAAAGGAAAAGGAGGAATGGCGACAGAGGGAACTGGTAAGGGTCCTTCCCGTGATTTGGGTCAAGGGTGGAAAGTGTCTCCATCTATTATGCTCCAGCCGCAAAGTACTTTTACTTTAGCTGAAATTGAAGGACCTGGTGTCATTCAACATATTTGGATGACTTGTTTTCCGGCTCACTGGCGTAGTGCAATCATCCGTATGTACTGGGATGGCGAGGAATCTCCTTCTGTAGAAGTCCCTTATGGTGATTTCTACTGTAATGGATGGAATGAGAGATGTAATGTAAATTCTCTTCCTGTTGCAGTCAATCCAGCTGGAGGAATGAATTCGTATTGGGAAATGCCTTTTAGAAAGTCAGCCAAAATTACGATTGAAAATATCAGTAATGATGAATTTCCGCTATACTTTCAAATTGATTACAGTCTTACTGAGATACCGGAAGATGTAGGCTACTTCCATGCTTTTTGGAATCGCAGCAATCCCCTCAAGTATAAAGACGTTCATACGATAGTAGATGGAATCGAAGGACATGGCCATTACGTTGGTACCTACATAGCTTGGGGAGTCAATAATAATGGTTGGTGGGGAGAAGGTGAAATTAAGTTTTATATGGATGGAGATGAGGAATTCCCAACCATTTGCGGCACTGGTACCGAAGATTATTTTGGTGGTGCATGGAATTTTGAGCAACCGAAGGGGGAGTATGGAGTATATTCAACGGCCTTTCTTGGACTTCCTCAAGTGATAAAACCGGACGGATTATATAGAAGCCAACAGCGATTTGGTATGTATCGCTGGCATATTATGGATCCTATCCGCTTTGAAAAAGATTTAAAAGTCACAATTCAAGCACTTGGATGGCGTTCCGAAGGCAGATATCTTCCGTTGCAAGATGATATTGCATCTGTTGCTTATTGGTATCAGACAGAACCGCATGCAGCTTTGCCGAAACTTCCGGGTAAGGATGAATTGGAAATCATTTAAAGAGGAACACCTACTCTTATTATAGTGTACTTAACCTAAAGATTAGCGAATAAAGTTGGTAACCCACAAGGTTAATGCAAAAATCAGTAAAAGAAGTCCTTCTTGGTATGTATTTAGTTTTGTCACCTATAACATTACCAGTATTAGGACTTCTTTTCATATTTAATGATATTCACATTTTGAGAGAGAAGTTTTTTCTCTCAAGTATATGCTAGACTCTGACAGTCCGATGAGATTTATTTGTTTTATTGATACAACGATAGATGTTTAAGATAAAGTTCTTGTATGACAAGCAATTTAAGATATCCTTTTCCTATTCTTTTGTTATGGTCTTCATTTGTTTCTCTGCAAATCTATTTATTGACACCTTTTACGTGTATGTCATCTAAAAAGGATATAAGGAGCTATAAATGAAAGTAAGATAGCCACCGAAAAAAACGGAGATATGAAATTATAGTGATTTATCCAAGGAAAAATTCGACTAAAACTGTAATTGTCCACCAAACGGCATAATCAATTGATTTACATTATGTCCATATATGATAACCCCCTTCGTGAACAAGCTTTTTTAATAGATTTTTAATAAATGCTCCTAGCACCTAACTTCGACAAAAAGGATAAAACCCTATTAGCTCAACTAATTTTAATATTCGGTAGACCTTGCTTACGAAAAGAAAATCAATTGAAAATAATGGGATATATTACCAAGTGGAATTGAAACTTTACAAGAAAACTACATATATAAGCGAGCATTAAAACGAAAGGATTAATGAGATGATAATAATAAGGGGTTTAAAAATAAATTCACTTAAAAAGAAAATTCTGCTCTGGTTTGTAGTAATTTCGTCAATTGTAGTTTTTTTTCATTTGGTTGTTTTTCAGCAATGGATTAGTTCAATCATTCAAGAAAAATCAGATTCATATTTTAGGGAAACAGTCCGGCAAATAGGGAAAAGAGTCGAGATGCAATATCAGAAAATTGACGAGGATGTAAACAAAATTAAAAATAACCAAGTAATAAAAAATTATTTAAAAGACATAGAAAACGATAGGGTAAACTTCAACATCGCTAAATTCAAAATAACAAAGGAAATTTTTAAACTATCTAATCTTGACATGATTGACAATATCTATATCATTCCAGTCAATTATAAACCAATGAACTTATATTATTCTTCACCTATATTTGAGATAGATCAGCAAACTAGAAAAATATTGGAGAGTTTTGATGAACATAAAGCAAATGATGTTATTTGGTCGACAGAAACTAGTCCACTAAAAAACACTGTGATGATGTTTATTCATGATAACGGTGAACTACTTGGCCTGTTAAGAGTTGATGTTAGTGAAAAAATTTTAAAACAAATGGATGAAGTACAACTTGGATATGAAGGAAATATATACCTCGTCAAAGATCATAAAGTCATTTTTGCAAAGAACCGAGATTTGATAAATAAATCAAAAACAATATTAAGTCAGATTTCAGGTACAAAGGTTAGCTATTTATTAGATTACCATGGATGGGAATTAATTGGAGTTGTTCCAGATACAGAAATTGTTACCCAGGTACAGGAAATAAATCATATATTGCTAATTATGGTTTTAGCAATTTTAACGGCGATATTCATCTTCGCAATGATTACAGCCCGACTTATTTTAAGGCCTTTAAAGAAAATTTTAGGAGGCATAGAAAAGGTACAACAAGGTAATCTAGATGTTGTAATAGAGGATACTCAAAATGATGAGTACAGCACTATCATTCATCATTTTAACTATATGGTGGAAAAAGTGAACACATTGATACAGACTGTTTACAAAAAACAGCTGCTCAACAGAAAAGCTGAAATGGCAAATCTTCAATCTAAGTTAAATCCACACTTCCTTTATAACACTCTAGATATGATTTATTGGATGTTGATTATGAAAGATGATGAACAGACCGGCGATGTCATCCGAGTGTTATCTGATATCTTAAGATATTCCATAACGCATCAAGATGATTTTGTTACAGTGGGAGAAGACATGTATCAACTTGAAAATTATTTACATATCCAAAGTTTGAGATATGAAGAAAAACTTCAGTATTCATTTCATATTGATCCAAGTATTTCAGAGAAGAAAATACCAAAGTTATTAATTCAACCTTTGGTGGAAAATTCCATTAAATATGCTTTTCGTGAAATGAAGGATGGAGGAAAAATTCAAATTATTGGATATGGGGAGGAAAATGACATCATTTTTAATGTTGTAGATAATGGGTGTGGCATGTCAAAAGATCAGCTTGAATTGCTATATAAGAAAATGAGTCAAAAGGAAGAAGGGGTTGGAGGTATAGGAATTTGGCTGGTACAACAAAGAATTAAATACTTTTTCGGTGAAAATTATGGTGTATCAATTGATAGCTCGATAAATCAAGGTACAAAAATTACTGTAACGCTAAAAAAGAGGGCAGATTTCAAAGAAGAATATTGGACCGAGACAAATTACTCTGAAACTAACAATTTAATAAAAAGAGGTGAAGATATTGCTTAAAATTATGTTGGTTGATGATGAAAAATCTGTATTGAACGGTCTTGCTTATATTTTAAAAAAACATTGCTCGGAATATGAAATCATGAGCATGGTTCAGAGTGCGGGAGAAGCACTACAGGTATTAGCATTAACTGAATTGGATGTGGTTATTACTGATGTAATGATGCACGAAATGAATGGAATCGAATTAACAAAAAAAATTAAAAACGATTACCCCCATATTTCAGTGATTGTTTTAAGTGGTTATGATGATTATGAATATGTTCGAAATGCTCTGAAAAACGGAGCTTTTGATTATCTATTAAAGCCTTGTAGATACCAGGCAATTATTGAAGTTCTAAAAAATATAGAGAAAGAACACTTTGAGTTGCAAAGTGAAAATAAAAAATCCAAACATGGGAAAATATTAGAAAGACTTCTTAATGGACAACAAGAATTATCTAGTAAATGGACCACCGAAACTTCGATTCATATGGCAGTTATTTCAGCAAATAAGTATGTTGATAAAATATTTGAAAAATTTTATCAAGAACTAGAATATGTGCATGACACGCAAAGAATGGATGCTGTAGTGTTTGAAAATCTTTTCGTAATGATTTTACACAATCCTGTAAGTGTGGAAGTGATGAAAAAAAAGCTCTATAAATATCAACAAAGGTTTTGTTCTAATGGAGTTTCTTCCATCCGAATGGTTTTTCATAGCTTTAATTATTATCCAAAGTGTTTGATGGATGCTTATAAGAATTGCAAACGAATAATAGAATTTATGGAATTTAATGAACTTACTTGTGTGATGGATGATAAGTCTTATACAAAAATGATAGAGAAGCAAAAGTCTATATCAATTACCTCCTATTTCACAGGAAATGAAGTTACTAGAATGCTATTAGGCTATGACGATAGCAAATTGTTGGATTACTTGGAAAGAAATTTAAACCAATTATATCATCTTGATTTTTACCTTGACCCTATTCGATTAAAAAGGGAAATTATTTGGGAAATCGCTTATATAGAAAAAGAGATAAAACAGCACAAATTAGAAGCAGAACTGCCTGACGTCATAGAGGAATTTAAAAAGATCAAAACGTTACGACACTTGTTGAATCTATTAAAACGATATGCAATGTCACTGTATATACAATTTCAAAACAAAGAAGATAGCCCTCACTATATCCGTGCTTCGATCAAATATATAGAGCTTCATTATATGGAGGATATAACATTGCAAAAAGTGGCTGAAACGGTATATCTAAACCCTTGGTATTTAAGTTCTCAATTCAAAAAATATACTTCTAAATCATTTAGTGAATTTTTAAATCAAGTTCGAATTCGTGCAGCAAAAGAATTGTTACGGCATAAAGACCTAAAAGTATATCAAATTTCGGAAATGGTAGGTTTTCAAGATGCTGCATACTTTAGTACTGTTTTTAAACATATAGAGCAAATAAGTCCTAAAGAATTTCAAAAAACAATTTAATAAATTACTAATAAATTTCCTACAAATCTAAGATATTTAAAAGTTATCAAAAACAATAGTTGATAAAATACAAGTAATTTCTAGTAGAGGGGGAGAACAATGAAAAATGTGAAAACGATTACAGTGCTATTGTTGGTAATAGTATTAGTATTGTCTGGTTGTTTGGGCAATAATAAAACCTCACCAAAAACCTCCGGAACAGATAAGGGGGAGAATAGTGGAGGAAGTACTGGTAAAATGACCGATGTAGGGACACCGAGAAGTGAGACTTTAATCGTAGATATTCTAAGCGGAAGAACTGCTGACCCGTTTCGTATGAATCCCTATATGGCAGGAAGTGCGCCACAGGATGCTGGACTACATCAATTATTGCACGCACATCTATGGGAAATTGATACGGTTAAAGGCGAACAAATTCCGGATTTGGCAGCAACCTTTCCAGAACCATTGGATGACACCTTCACGAAGTTTAGCTTCAAAGTCCAAGAAGGTTTAGCATGGTCAGATGGTACTCCGTTTACTGCACATGATGTCGAATATACCGCGAATATGTTATATGAAAACAAAGAACTAGGCTATAGTGGTTATTTTACGAATCTAGTGAAAAGGATGAAGGCTGTAGACGACTATACAATTGAAGTGGAAACAAATAATCCAGAAACAAGATTATCTCAAAAACTAGGTGTTGTCATCTGGGGAAATAGTTTCAGAGTTGTGCCTAAGCATATTTGGGAAAATGAAGATCCGACACAATTTAAGTACTCTGATCCTATAGGAATTGGACCGTATAAATTGAAAGATCGTGACAAACAAGGAAATTGGTTTTTATGGGAAAAACGTGAGGATTGGGAAAAAAGTGATGTAGGAAAATTAGTAGGTGAACCCGGACCTAAATACATCTTATTTAAATCATATGGACCAGAAGAGAAAAGAATTATGGCTGCAATCCAGCATGATTTAGATATTCTTCAGGATATTACCCCAGAAAGTTGGGATATCATAAAGAGCAAAAACGAATATGCAAGGGCTTGGTATGAATCCTTCCCTTATGCAACTATGGATGATCCATGTGAGCGTGGTATGTCATTCAATGTATCTAAAGAGCCATATAACGACCCGGATGTACGTTGGGCATTAGCATTAATGACAGATATTAAGAATGTTTCGATGGCGACATTTGGAGGTATGCTAAGAGTTTCGCCAATCCAGTTGCCACCGGTTGCGGTTCTGCAAGAAAATTATCATAAACCAATGATAGGTTGGTTGAAAGACTTTGAATTAAGTGATGGATACAAGCCGTTTGAAGAAAAATACGCTGAACAAATTGTTGAAGTATTAAAACAACAAGGAATTGATGGTCTACCCGCTGATACTGAAGAAATGGTGGATATATTTGGTGTCGGTTGGTGGAAATATGACCCTGAACAGGCAGCGAAAATGTTGAAAAATGCGGGCTTTTCTCAAAAAGGCGGTAAGTGGATGTTACCGAATGGTAAACCATGGGAAATAACAATTAATGCACCTGCAGACTTCGAAATTCAGTCTATGAGACTAGCATTTGCCGTAGCGGATAGTTGGAGGAAAAATGGTGTCGAAGTGAATGTTCAACAAATGGATGCTGCAACATTCTGGGATAGTGAATCAACGGGGGGATTCGAAGTAGGGTCATATTGGCCAGCCTGTGGATTACTACCGGATACGACAGCTCAAATGGAAGGTTGGCATAAAAAATATGTCGTACCAAACGGTAAGCAAGCTCCTGGTAATAGAGCACGTTGGGAAAACGACCGTGTAAGTAATTTAATTGATGAACTAAATGCATTGCAAAGCGATGATCCAAAAGTCATAGAGAATATAACAGAAATTAATAAAGAATTTGTGAAAGAAATACCTTTCCTTCCTATGGTCGGAACATCTAAGTTTGTTCCTGTTGATACGTACTATTGGGATGGGATACAGACATCTGATAATGCTTACGAGGGCCCATGGTGGTGGTGGTCTCAATTTAAGTTCTACACTCCACATTTTAAGCCTTCAGGCAGATAATAGATGTAAAAACCATGAGGTTGAGAAACCAGGAAGGACTTAATAGCCTGGTTTCTCAATCTTACCTTACTTTAGAAGTTACTTGATAAAACAAGTAGCAGAGGAGTTGAATACACATGAGCTTCTATAAATTTTTGTTTTCTAGAATATTAACGTTTTTATTAGTTATTTTTATTGGTGTTACTACGGTCTTTTTTATACCAAGGTTTTTACCTTCTGACCCGGTGGAAGCAATGATAGGGAGAATGATGTCTCAATCTTCGTTTATGGAGCCGGAAGCGGTTGAATCTATGCGTGCTACATTAAATGAATCATTCGGACTTGAAGGTTCGCTTGTGTCACAGTATGGAGGATTTATTAAACGTGTTGTACTAACTCAAGATTTCGGACCTTCATTGGCAAATTATCCTACACCAGTAAATGAACTGATTGCGCGAGCAATACCATGGACAATGGGACTGTTATTAATTTCAACTTTAATTTCATGGGTAATTGGCAATGCTGTCGGTCTATTAGCTGGTTTTCGTAAAGAAAAATCTTATTCCAAAATACTTGAATCAATCTCAATCGTTTTGTACCCCATCCCTTATTATATTGTGGCGTTAATACTCATCATGTTGCTATCCTATATTTTTCCGATTTTTCCACTTTCAGCAACAATGCAAGGTGAAGTGTTTACTTGGGAATTTATTAAAAGTGTAACCTATAATTCCATTTTGCCAGCCTTATCCATTATGCTCGTAGGAACTGGCTGGTGGGTGATAAGTATGAAAACCTTATCTTCAGGTATTGCAGAAGAGGACTATGTCCACTTCGCTCGATTAAAAGGGCTTAAGGAACGAAAAATCATGACTCGATACGTATTGCCTAACGCTGCATTACCACAAGTAACAATGCTGGCACTACAAATTGGAACTATCTTTAATGGAGCATTAATTACAGAAATATTATTTGGATATCCTGGTCTAGGCACATTAATTTACAGTGGCATTTTACAGGCAGATTACAATTTAATAATGGGAACCATAACCGTTTCAATTCTTGCTGTTGCAATTGCAACGTTTATCGTCGATTTATTGTATCCGTTTTTAGATCCTAGGATTCGATATCGATAAGCAACCTTGGAGATGATAATATGAAAAACTGGAATGTACGATTAAAATTTGGGCTCCTTATCCTTATAGTATTCTTAATATTGGGATTTATTGTTCCTTTTTTCTATAATGGAAACCCTACTGAATGGGGAACGTATCCCAATAATTTACAGCCTAGCTGGGAACATTGGTTTGGCACTACAAACTTAGGACAAGACACGTTTTGGCTGTTAGCAAAAGCGATTCAAAATTCTTTCTTCATAGGTATTTTTGTCGCGTTTTTTGCCACTTTAATTGGCGCGATATTAGGGCTTTGGGCTGGTTTTAAAGGTGGATTTATTGACAGACTTATTACACTACTTACGGACTCTTTTATCGTAATCCCTGCACTACCAATCTTAATTTTACTTGGAAGTATGATGAAGGGAAAAGCTTCATTATTATATATAGCAATTGTATTGATAATCTTTAATTGGCCTTGGCCTGCAAGACAGCTTCGTTCCATGGCGTTATCGTTAAGGGAAAATGACTTCATAAGTACTTCAATCTTCTCGGGTCAAAGTGTCTTAAAAATCATAATGAAAGAAATATTTCCTTTTGTTGCTGGATGGTCGATAGCTAACTTTATTAACACCATATTGGTTGCAATTAGTTCAGAGGCGGGGCTTGCTGTTATTGGAATGTCCAGTAATGAAAAAGCTACTTTGGGAACTATGATTTATTGGGCAAATCAACATCAAGCAATGCTGGCGGGTAGATGGTGGTGGATTGGTTCACCAGTTATTGCAACCACTTTGATATTTATCGCACTATTCCTGGTTATGACAGGGTATCAGCAATATTCTGCATTAAGGAGAGGGAAGTAATATGCTGAAATTAAATGATGTAAGTGCACAGTACAACATATTAACAGGATACGTGAAAGCTGTAGATAAGGTTGATTTTGAAGTCAAAAAAAATGAGATATTCGGTATAGCAGGTGAATCAGGTTGTGGGAAATCTACATTATTGAAGGTGATGTACGATCTAATCCAATATCCGTTGGAAATTTCAAATGGAAATGTAGAAATTCATTCCTCTGATAAATCTGGTACCCCAGTTATTTATAACAATGGAGAAATTCATAAAAGCTGGTGGAAGGTAATTTCCTATGTACCACAAGGGGCTATGCATGTCATGAATCCAGTTGCTAGGATAAAGAATCAATTTTTTGATGCAATCAGTAAATACCATGACATTACTGACAAAAAGGTCCTCCAGCAAGAAATTCTAAATTACTTGAAAGAATTGGAATTACCTCCCGAAGTTTTGAAGGCATTTCCTCATCAATTAAGTGGTGGTATGAGGCAACGAATTCTTATTGCTCTTGCTACCTTTTTAAAGCCAGATATTGTTTTGGCGGATGAACCAACCACTGCGTTAGATGTTGTTGTTCAAAGAGGAATATTAACAATGTTAATGCAAGTACAAAAGAAGATGAAAAATTCAATTGTCATCGTTTCCCATGATATGGGGGTTCATTATCAAATTACAAACAGAATGGGGATCATGTATGCAGGCCAAATGATTGAGGTAGCACCGACTGAAGAAATTTTCAATAATCCACGCCATCCATATACTAAAATGTTAATAAATGCCATTCCTAAAATAGGAGATAACAGTTCAAGGGAAGGAATACCTGGTACACCACCTAGTTTAAAAAATCCTCCAGTTGGCTGTAGATTTGCTGCACGCTGTCCACATGCTATGGATATTTGTCGTACTGTGGAGCCTGAAAGGGTTTATATGTCAGAAGAACATTATGCTAGCTGCCATTTGCTAAATTAAGTGGCGAGGAAAGGAAGGTTGCTCATGGCTCAGAATATTTTGGAAATCAATGATCTCTCCCGTCAATTTAAGATTGGTGGAATGATCTTTGGAAAAAAGCTTACGGCTGTGGATCAAGTATCCATTTCACTGGCTGGTGATAAACCACAGATTATGAGCATTGTCGGGGAATCTGGTTGTGGAAAAACAACGATGGCGAAAATGATTCTGCAACTGCTAGAACCGACATCGGGTAATATCGTAATAGATGGTGTACCGTTATCTCATTATGCAAAACGAAAAAATCGAAAAGAATTTTATAAAATGGTGCAACCAATTTTTCAAAATCCATTTACATCTTTTAGTTCAAGAAAAAGAGTAGACTCATATCTTTATGAAACAGCAATAAATTTAGATATTGCAAAAACAAGAAAAGAAGCTAAAGCTGTTGTTTCTGAAGTGCTAGCTTCTGTAGGTATTGAGATTGATCATGTCATTGGCAAATACCCAAACCAGTTCTCAGGAGGAGAATTGCAACGAATTTCTATTGCCAGAGCGTTGATTCCAAAGCCAAAATTAATTGTTGCAGATGAACCCGTCGCGATGATAGACGCGTCTTTACGGATGAATATCGTCAATTTGTTTAAAAAACTAAAGGATGAATACAATGTTAATTTTATTTATATCACTCATGATTTATCAACAGCCTACTATGTGAGTGACTATATTGCTACCATGTATCGAGGTAATTTAATTGAATTTGGTTATGCCAAGAAGGTATTAAATGAACCAGCTCATCCTTACACGGAACTACTATTGGATTCGATTCCACGCGTAGGGAGAAAATGGGACCAAGATGTCGCACCACCCGTCATGGAGAGTAAAGAATATGAGATGGAAGGATGTAAATTTGCTGGTAGATGTATATACGCAAAAGAAATCTGTCATACAACAAAACCTGATATGATCCACCTTAATCAACAACATAAAGTTTTATGTTTTAAACATAATGATTATAAACCTGAAAATCATATAAGAGTATATGAAAAATTAGATAGATCGAGTTCTGATGAATTTAAAATAACTATGTAAAAACAAGGAAGTAAGTAATCAAGTTACGAAAAAAGGAGAGATACATCTATAAATCTACTAACCTCTTTTGTTAATAAATATATTAGAAAATTAATATTTAAGATGAATTTAGGAGGAGAAATATGTTAGGGCCATTAGGTAATATTTTTCAATTAAAAGACAACATCAAAACAAAAAGAATATCTAGTTACGATAAGACTGGTGGAAATGCAGATAAAATTGTCATTCCTGCAGGTGAAACAACTGAAATTGCAAGAATTGATGGAGCTGGAATCATCAAACATATATGGATTACGATTTCAACGCAAGATCCTTTCATTAGGCGAAATGCCATTATTAGAATGTATTGGGATCATGAAGAGAATCCTAGCGTCGAAGCTCCTATTGGTGATTTTTTCGGGCAAGGATGGGGGGAAGAGTATAATTTTATCTCGCTTCCACTTGCAGCAGCGCCAGCGGGAGGACGGGCCTTAAATTCTTATTTTCCAATGCCATTTGGTGATGGAGCTGTAATCACTATTGAAAATGAATCGGAATGCGATATTGATAGTTTCTATTATTATATCGATTATGAAGTTCATCCTTCAATCCCAAAATCTGCAGGTAGATTTCATGCTTGGTGGAATCGAGAAATCACCGAAGTTCATCCAGAAGAAGGTGAAACAGAATGGGGAGTGATTGCTCAGCAAGCAAACAATCCAACTGATCAACATAACTATCTCTTTGCAGATATTGAAGGTAAAGGCCAATTCGTAGGAATCAATTATTACGTAGATAGCCCTGGCCCGATGTGGTATGGAGAAGGAGATGACATGTGGATGATTGATGGGGAATCTTGGCCAGGCTCACTCCATGGTACAGGAACAGAAGACTTTTTTAACAGCTCTTGGTGTCCAAATGAACTTTATTTGCATCCTTATTTCGGGTATGCAAGAATACCAGAAAAATATGGATGGATGGGAAGAACGCATTGCTATCGCTTCTTTTTTGAGGATCCAATTTATTTTGATAAATCCTTACGAGCTAGTATCGAGCATGGTCACGATAATAATTTAACACTTGATATATGTACAGTTTCTTATTGGTATCAAACAGAACCACATAAAATATTTCCCAACATTCCTAGTAAAGCTCTTCGTATAAATATGCCCGAAATAACTGTGCGAGATGTTCACAAATGGAGACATGAATGGAGAAAAGCATTAGGAAATGGGAAAAAGCTTTGGGGGAATGAAAGCATATAGGTATACGAAAAGTTCGTAATCATTTGAAACTAATATAACCGAGGTCTATTGATAATAGTAGAAGAAAAAAAATTTTAAAAAACAATGTGCTCTTTAACTTCACATGTTCCATGACTTAATAGGTACTGAATATGAAGAAACGAGAATATTGAATCAGTATTGCCAAGGTTGTTGTAACTGGAGTGGGAAAAAATAGAGGCGTCTTTACTAGTAAGGAACACCCTCTTTTTTTTTTACAAAAAAAGGAGTACACGGTGACCTTGGCTTGTTTCGGTATCAAACCGAACTCCAAGCTACTTTACCAAACTTCCAAGTAAGGATGAATTGGAAATAATATAAACGAAAAACACGTGCTCTAAATATAGGGTACGTGTTGTTTGCTAAAATTTTGAAAGAATGGAGCGTGAAAAAATTGAACATATTAGATAAATTTAATCTGAATGATCATGTTTCAGTTGTGACTGGGGCCGCAAGGGGATTGGGTAAGGCTATGGCTGAAGCGTTAGTTCAAGCAGGTTCAAATCTTGTGATTGCGGATATAGATTACGAGGAAGCTACAAAAACTGCTAAGAAGTTAATGAAAGAATCGGGTAAAGAAGTTTTGGTGGTCGGAACCGATGTAACGAAAGAAGATAGCGTTAATAATATGGTCGATAATGTAGTCGGACATTTTGGGAAAATTGATGTTTTAATAAATAATGCTGGGATCGTCATTAATGAAAAAGCGGAAGAGATGTCAATTGAAAATTGGTATAAAGTAATCGATATTAATCTTAATGGTGTTTTTATCGTTTCAAAAGCTATAGGAAAGGTGATGATCAGGCAAAAAGGAGGTTCAATCATCAATGTTTCCTCAATGTCAGGAATCATTGTGAATACCCCGCAATGTCAATCATCATATAATGCTTCAAAAGCAGGTGTCATTATGTTGACGAAAAGTCTGGCGATGGAGTGGGCAAAACACAATGTTAGGGTTAACGCGATAGCCCCAGGATATATGAAAACGGAACTAACGAAAAAGTTTTTTGAAAACAGTGGTGAGATGGTGGATATGTGGATGAATAGTACTCCAATGGGTAGACCGGGACTTCCTGAGGAATTGGGAGGGATTGCCCTATATTTGGCATCGGATGCTTCTTCTTTTGCGACAGGATCAGTATTTACCATTGATGGTGGTTATACTGCATTATGATTGAAACGAAGTTAGAGAAGGCAGAATACCTTCTCTACTTCCATTTATACAAAACCCACAACAACACCAGCATTACAATATCCAATCTAGCATTAAAGGCAAATTGCATGAATCCTGTATTTAATGAAGGAACTTTTGTTAATAAAATCGCTGCAATCATTATTCCTATCAGTGGAATGACTGCCTGGTGAACCATCTTATTTGCTAAAATGAGGATTCCACAAACAATTTCAATGAAGGCAACGGCGTACATTAAAAATAGTGGAAAAGGGAGTCCTAGATTAATAAATACGTTGCCGAGATCTTCGTTTACGAGTTTCATTAAACCGGATATGATGAACACATAGGCTATTACATAACGAATCAACTTGTGAGATATATTCAATTTTTCCGCTCCTTTAGACGCAATATCCTTACATTAAAACTGTATGCTAGAGTAGGGACAAACCTGACTAAATAAGGAAGTTTTTCTATTGTGGCAAATTCGTGACAATGCATAAAAAGGGATTGCTAAAATATAGAAACCATTGTATATTAAAAGTGTAAAGAAAATGTGAAATAATTCACAAAGAGAAACAACAAAATCAGCTGATCAAAGAACTAATATTTTTTTAATAAAACATGTGAAGAATTTCACAAACACTTTCAAAAAACTCAAGGAGTGAGAAAAATGAAAAGATGGTATGAAAATCGTTTCGTCGCAATTATTTGGGCAGTAGCAAGAATATGGCTAGGGTTGCAATGGTTAGAAGCTGGATGGCATAAGTTAGGAGCTTTTGATGCAGGAGGATTCCTGCAAGGAGCAATTGCAAAAGCAGGTGGAGAATTTCCAGCAGTACAAGGATGGTAGGCAGACTTTTTACAAAATGTAGCAATGCCTAACGTGAAAATCATTAACTTCATCATCCCATGGGGTGAAATTCTAGTAGGCTTAGGACTTATCGTCGGTGCACTAACATTACCTGCATTAATCGCTGGAGCGTTCATGAACTTGAACTTCCTGCTTGCTGGAACTGTAAGCACTAATCCAATTTTACTAGCATTAGCTGTCATTCTACTCTTCGTCATCAAAGGAACACAGTATTATGGAATTGACCACTTCCTTACAAAAGAAAAGATTAACAAATTTAAAGACACAAACTTCTTTAAAAAAATACGAGGCGCAGCAGCACATTGAGTAAGATAAAAAACAGGAGGGCATAAAAAACGCCCTCCTGTTTTTTGGTTAAATGTTATGATGGAAGCAAAGATTGAATAAACTTCCAAGTAAAGGATGTTGTCCATGAACTATCAATGGCTGGACTGGGCTCAGAGAATACAAGCATTGTCTCAAGCAGGCTTAGAATTTTCAAAAGATATATATGATATAGAACGTTTTGAAGAATTAAGGAATATAAGTGCAGAGATAATGGCAGTACATACTAATTTAGAGATGGATAAAATTAAGGATTTATTTACGAATGAAACAGGATATCAGACGCCGAAGGTTGACATCCGTGGGGCAGTTTTCAATGATAACAGAATTCTTATGGTCAGGGAGAATTTTGATGACAGATGGTCATTGCCAGGTGGATTTTGTGATATCGGTCTCTCTCCTTCCGAAAATATCATAAAAGAGATCAAGGAAGAATCTGGTTTTGACGTCCGTGTTGTTAGGCTGCTTGCATTGTTGGATGCTAATTACCATCCACATCCTCCTCAACCATATCATTATTATAAAATTTTTATCCAATGTGAAATTATTGGTGGGGAAGCAAACTGTGGAATGGAAACAAATGATGTTCAATTTTTTTACGAAGACCACTTACCACCACTTTCATTAAATAGAAATACTGAATCACAGATTAAAATGCTGTTTGAATTTTTAAGAGATCCTCATAAACAAATTATATTAGATTAATGAGTAAAGGAGAGGGACGAATGAAAGTTCAATTACTTGGTACGTCTGCTGCTGAAGGGTATCCAGCGATTTTTTGTAAATGTGATGCTTGTATGAGAGCGAGGAAACTGGGCGGGAAAAATATTCGAACTAGGACCTCTGCTATTATTGATGATGAACTGAAGATTGATTTTCCACCAGATACTCTCCACCATGTACTTACATACAACCTAGATCTCGGAAGCATTCAAAATCTTCTTTTTACCCATTCACACCATGATCATTTTTACCCCGAAGATATTACAATGAGAGCACCTGTCTTTGCACACGACATTGATTATCCGTTAAATATTTATGGAAATGATATTGTCATTTATAAATGTAAAGAGGTTTTCCAGTTTTCAAGAGAAGCATTTAAATTGCGCCGAATTGCCCCATTTATAACTTACACTATCGGATCTTTCCAAGTGACGCCACTCCTTGCCGATCATGATAAAAATGAGACATGCTTTATTTTTTATATTGAAAAAGGAAATAGGAGCATGTTGTATGGCCATGACACGGGATGGTTTCCACCGCAAACTTGGGCATGGTTAGAACATAAGAAATTGGATTTTGTTTTATTAGATTGTACGCACGGATTGATTCCAGAAAAAAGAAACCACCTTAATATTGAAGGAGTAAAAGAAATCAAGGAGATTTTTATGGCGAACGGAATTATAGATGAATCGTCAAAAGTGATTGCCACCCATTTTTCACATAATACAAAACTATCACATTCCGAATTAAAAAGTCTTTTGAATCCATTCGGGATTGAAGTAGCTTATGATGGGATGATAGTAAATGTGTAATAAATATTGGGAGGATAGATTAGCCTTCCTCCCAATATGCCTTTATTTTCGTTTTTGTTTTGCCCTTTGATCAGCTGCTTTTGATCTTTCCAATGCAACCTTATCATCGTGGTCTGCTAGTTCTTCGGAAAACTCTACGTCCAATCCATCCGATTTCATGTTTTGCGGTACTTGAGGAAGCTTTTGTTTGTTCTTATCGCGAGCACTGCGTCGATCGTCACGTCCCATGTTAATGTCCTCCTTGATTATGTATTATTGAAAATGCTTTGCCAGTATTATTTTCTTTCATTTGTATAGCCGCCTGCTTTATCCGCTCTTTTAAATTCTCTTCCATACAGCACTTCCTGTGTAGCTGATAATGTGCTTTTCGTTTGTATCTCTTTTCGTTTGCCCATCTATTTCACCTCCTTCTTTAATGTTTTGCCCATTACCTCCTCAAACATACAAGAAGATATTATGATAAAATGTAAATATTATTCGATTATTAGAGGATGATGTACAATGCCGATCATCACAAAAATTACGACGCAAAAAAATAGTAAGGATCGATATAATATTTATCTGGACGAAGCCTTTGCTTTTGGTGTCGATGAAGAAGTTTTAATTCGCTACCATTTGACGAAGGGGAAGGAATTGTCTGAGTTTGACATTACTCAGATTCAATATGAAGATGAAATAAGGAAAGCATTGAATGCGGCTATCATTTTTTTATCTTATAGAATGAGATCAGGGGACGAAATTCGTCAGCATTTAAAGAAAAAAGAATGGGACGAGCCTGTCATTCAAGCTGTTTTATTAGAGTTGGCAGAACGGAAATACGTCGACGACTTAGAATTTGCTTCTGCCTATGTACGCACCCAAGTAAATGGGGGGAAAAAAGGTCCCTTGACGATCAAGCAGGAATTAAAACAAAAAGGAATTAAGGATCAATTGATTGAAGAGGCAATGGGCCATTATAGTGAAGAGCAAAAAATTGAACACGCGATTCAGCTTGGAAATAAAGTTGCAAAACAAAATAGCAAACTTTCCGAAAGGTTTCTTAAGCAAAAAATTGAACAGTTCTTATTAACAAAAGGTTTTCCATTTAATATTATATCGATCGCCATTGACGAGATTGAATATGAAAAAAATGACGATGATGAGTTGAACGCCTTGGAAATACAGGCTGAGAAGGCACATAGAAGATATAAAAATTTGACTGGCTTTGAATATGAACAAAAAATGAAACAAGCTTTATATCGAAAAGGCTTTGCAATTGAATTAATTGACAAGTATTTGGAGGAAAATGGATAAGAATATTTCAACGTGCTTTTGCAACGGGAAAATGGACGTATGTTCAGGCTGACTGCTCGGAAAATAAAGTTGCGATGACTACTTCAAAGAGTCTGTGACATGGAATAAACGGAGTGCTATCCGTTTGAGCGCTGCATAGAGCCTCGCGACACGTAAATACATCGAGCACTGTCCATTTGAGAGCTTCAAAGTGTGCAGGTTAAACCAACGATTACTAAGTCCAATAAAAAATACACATAGCCTATTAAAGATAAGGTGGTAACTACATTGGAAAAAGAAAAAAGATATAGCGCAATGACGGAAGTAGAGCTTAGACAAGAGATTGCCCAATTGAAAGAGAAGGCGCGTAAAGCGGAACAACTAGGAATTGTAAATGAATTCGCGGTGATGGAAAGAAAGGCAGTTATGGCACAGGCATATTTATTGGATCCAGCAGATTTTAAGCCGGGAGAAATTTATGCGGTTGAAGGTGCACCTGGTACATATTTTAAAATTGATTATTTAAAAGGTGTTTTTGCGTGGGGATATAGATTAAATGGCTCTGGCAAGGAAGAAGCACTGCCGATATCATTATTAAAATAGGCCAGCGGGGGAATTACCCCGCTGATCCAAATCCATTATCTTTTTTGCCGTTTGACGACGTCGTTTTCGAGAATGATTAATGACTGAGACTGTTCTGTTTCCCCATTTACTTGGTTGAACATCCTTTTCGGGTTATAGTGGTTGCGATTAAATGGGCTAAGGTGTCTATTTAAGTGAGAATTCTCATTCCTGTTCATGATTTTCCCCCTTTACGATCTAGTTAGGATCTTCATCCTCACGAGCACCGGAAGCTCGCATTCTTTCTTGGGGATTCGTATTTGTCGTCCCATTGGCACGTTTAGAAGCAAATTCAGGTTTTGCACGAGGCTCACCCTCGAATTTATTGTCATTTTTATAAGGGAAATCCTTTGCTTTATTGCGCATTCTGACTGCCTCCTTTACAAGCGAGAAAAAGGTCTCGCAATTTTATTATGGTTTTTTCGATAACTTTTTATGAGTCCTAAAAAAACTCCATGCAGCCTCGGGCTTCACGGAGTTATTCGGTCACAATGTTTAATTTTTTTCTTAATTTTTCCTCACTATAAATCCAGCCAGTATAAGATGCGATGATGTCCAAATCGTGGTTAAGCTGAACAATTGCAACAAATGGATAGTGTCCGTTGCTTCGATAACGTAAATCAATATAACGAACCTCATAATAATTGTCGAATTCTCCTATTTCCCAGCGGTAGACGGGAGAGAAGGATAAAAACGCTGATATGTTTTTATCTTTGCTGGCTGCTTCGATGATAGGAGATTGTGGAACTGGCAGTCGTTTAAATTTATCAAAAATCGTAATGGAGCGTTTATAAGCGCGCCCTACATAAAAATTGTCCTTTGATGTTACTGCAAGCCTCCATTGATTGAAACGCATAGTCGGTGCAATAATAATTTCTTCAGCATCAGGAATTGTTTTTAAAAGCGCTGATCTTACCGTTCTCTGCATGATGAATCGTAGAAGATAATATAAAATAATCACGGTATACATGATTAAAAATGTATATCCTGGTGGTGCACCGAAAATCCAAAATATAATTCCAAGGACATGTAGACTGAAAATAATCGGATCAAATGTGTTAATAATGCCAAATGCCACCCATTTATTTGAAAACGGTCGTAATGCTTGAGTTCCGTACGCATTGAAAATATCGACAAAAACATGGAGGAATACAGCTATAAAAGACCATATCCACAAATGAAGTATATTCGTTTCAGGAAAAAATAAACTGACAAAGGCTGTCACGGCAATTGGCCAGAATAATACTGCTGGGATTGAATGTGTAACCCCTCTGTGATTTCTTAAATAAACTGCGTTATTGCGTAATTTTAGAAAAGTATCGATATCAGGTATTTGGGATCCAATAATAGCAGCTACAAGTACACTATGACTATTGACTGTATTTTCGGCCACTACTGGATCAAGCGTAGCAAGTCCGCCTATCGCGATTCCCATAACGACGTGAGTAGCTGTATCCAATCTAAATCCTCCTCGGGAAGGGATGGCTATAGTTCGTGTTTTTACCATCATATTTTATTAAAATTTAATTTGCAATCAATAAAGATAGAAGCTCTTTTATAGTATAGACTATTCCCTAAAATACATATTGATTAACATCAGGGAGATATGGAAATGAATGAACAATTACAAAACAATTTAAATGACATGGCAATAGAAAAATTTCAAAAAGACTTATTAAATTGGTTTATTCGAGAGCAACGGGATCTCCCTTGGAGAAAGGATTCTGATCCTTATAAGGTTTGGGTTTCGGAAATTATGCTTCAACAAACGAGAGTTGATACCGTTATACCTTATTATGAACGATTCCTTAAAAAGTTTCCTACGATTGAGGCATTCGCGGATGCAGATGATGAATCTGTCCTGAAAATTTGGGAGGGACTCGGGTATTATTCTCGAGTACGAAATCTTCATTCAGCTGTGAAAGAAGTTGTCACTCAATATGATGGAAAGGTTCCTAATACGTTAAAGGAAATATCAAAATTAAAAGGTGTCGGTCCTTATACTGCAGGAGCTATATTAAGCATTGCTTACGGTGTGCCCGAGCCAGCAGTTGACGGCAATGTTATGCGTGTTCTATCGAGGATTCTTCTCATTTATGAAGACATAGCCAAACCATCTACTCGGAAAATCTTTGAAGAAGCTGTGAGGGAAATAATCAATCGCGACCACCCTTCTTATTTTAATCAAGCATTGATGGAGCTTGGTGCGCTTATATGTACCCCGACATCACCGTCATGTTTATTATGCCCAGTTAGAGAGCATTGTCTTGCTTTTTCGGCGGGTGTTGAAAAAGATTTGCCCGTAAAAACACGTAAAAAATCTACTAAGCATGTTGATTTGCTTGCAGCTGTTTTAAAAACTGATAAAGGAAAATTTTTAATTCGTAAACGATCGAGTAAAGGATTGCTAGCAAATTTATGGGAATTTCCGACTGTGGAAGATGGAGAATTTATGCAAATGCGAACGGCTTTAGCGAAATACTTAGAAGAGGAAGTTGATGCCGGTGTCCTCCTTGAAACAGGAACTTTTACTAAGGTTGATCATGTTTTTTCCCATTTAACTTGGTCTATCAATGTTTTTGCTGGATCTATTTCAGGAGATATTGAAGTGAGAGAGAATTATCTTCTTGTTACAAAAGAAGAACTTGAAGAATACGCATTTCCTGTTTCCCATCAAACGATTTGGAAAACGTATAAGAAAAAAGTTAAACTATAAAATTGTCCAATTTTCGTGAGACATGTAAAATAGACATATTGAATTTGAAAGGTGGATTTTTAATGGGTAATAAAGTAGCACTTGTAACTGGAAGCAGCAGAGGTGTAGGAAAAGCTGCCGCAATTGCGTTAGCGAAGGAAGGCTATGATATTGTAGTCAATTATGCCCGCAGCAAAAAAGCTGCTCTTGAAACAGTTGAGGAAATTGAAAAACTAGGTAGAAAAGCATTCCTCGCTCGTGCTAATGTTGGTGATGTTGAAAAAATTAAAAATATGTTTGCAGAAATTGAAAATGAATTCGGTCGTCTTGATGTACTTATTAATAATGCAGCTTCAGGTGTATTAAGACCAGCAATGGAACTCGAAGAATCACATTGGGATTGGACAATGAATATTAACAGCAAAGCACTATTATTTTGTGCTCAAGAAGCTGCTAAATTAATGGAGCGAAATGGCGGAGGGAAAATTGTCAGCCTCAGCTCACTAGGTTCAATTCGTTACTTGGAGAATTATACAACGGTTGGGGTATCTAAAGCGGCGGTTGAAGCTTTAACGCGTTATTTAGCAGTAGAGCTTTCACCGAAAAATATAGTGGTGAACGCTGTTTCTGGTGGCGCAATTGATACTGATGCTTTGAAGCATTTTCCAAATCGAGAAGAATTGTTAGAAGACGCAAGAAAAAATACACCAGCCGGACGAATGGTAGAAATCGATGACATTGTAAAAACCGTTATGTTCCTTGTATCAGAAGACGCTTCAATGATTCGTGGTCAGACAATCATCGTGGATGGTGGACGATCGATTCTTGTATAAAATGGTTTTCGTAATAATTCACTATGAAAATCACCGTTTTATAATTTGATTGCGAATCACAATCCGAATCACGATAAACTTCATCGATCTTCGCATATATTCGCCTATCCATATCCGATTCACGATCAAACTTTTCGACCTTCCTATTCGATCGTGAATCATCAAAAATAATTTTATTTTTTTGGATAACAATCTCACCCTCTGGTTACATTAACAAACGTGGAGGTGAGAAAAGGTGAAAAAAGCTCAACAATCTGGAACTAATGTCCAAAAAGTAAGACAACAAAATGCAGCTTCCGCTACTGGACAAAATTTTGGTACTGAGTTTGCCAGCGAAACAGATGCGCAACAAGTAAGACAACAAAACCAACAAGCTGAATCAAAAAAAAGTCAAAACTCAGGCAATTTCGGTCAACAGTAATGAAATAATAAGGATCTAACTTTCACAATGCGAAGGTTGGATCCTTATTTTTTTGTGCCACTTTCAGAGACGAATACTCATTTGTTTTAAAAAATGGTAAAGAACGTTATAATGATAAAAGACCCTAAAAAGGTTGTTCGGATTAGAAAGTAGGGGAAAAGATGGGTATTCCCGTTGAAGGCGATAACATTCAAATTCATAGCTATAAACATAATGGACATATACACCGAATTTGGGATGAGACGAAAATTTTAAAAGCGACAAAACATCTCGTTATAGGTGCGAATGATCGTACTTTAGTTACGGAAGCAGATGGTAGAACGTGGATTACACGAGAGCCGGCCATTTGTTACTTTCATACTGACATTTGGTTCAACATAATTGCGATGATTCGTGAAGATGGCGTATATTACTATTGTAATCTTGGCTCGCCATATGTTTACGATCAGGAAGCATTAAAATATATCGATTATGATTTGGATGTCAAAGTGTACCCGGATATGACGTTTACACTTCTGGATGAAGATGAATACGAATACCATCGTAAGCAAATGGGATATCCAGATGTGATTGACCATATATTAAAACGAAATGTAGATAAATTAGTACGCTGGATTAGAACACGAAAAGGCCCGTTTTCACCGGACTTTATTGATACGTGGTATGATCGATATTTAATGTATCGATGAAAACGATACAGGATGACCTGTTGATTTTAATTCAACAGGTTTATTTTGTTAGTAAAGTGTAACATTTTACTAAGGATTTCTTAGGGACGGTTGTTCGTACTATGTAGCTCCAGGAGCCAAGCGACAAGCATACTTTTAGCTTCTTCCTATGGTAAGTAAACATTTCTCGTTCTGTTTCCTTTATCTCGTAAGAAGCTTAAAAAGTTTGTACGTCGCTGAAAGGGCGCTTGCGCTTTTCTAATTGTGAAAGGATGAATGGCATTGGGTATCGTTAGAAGATATATGGAGTTTGTAAAACCTTATAAATGGAGAATTGTTGGGACTTTATTTATCGGGATCATTAAATTTGCTATTCCTCTTTTAATTCCAATCTTAATGAAATATGTTATAGATGACGTGATCGGGGCAAAGAATTTATCAGCGGATGAAAAAACAACTAAGTTATTTATAACAATGGGATTAATGCTGCTTTTATTTGTAGTGGTGAGACCACCTGTAGAATACTACCGCCAATATTTCGCGCAGTGGACTGCAAGTAAAATTTTGTACGATATTCGAGACAGGATGTTTACCCATATCCAAAAATTAAGTTTTAAATTTTATTCAAATACGCGCGCCGGTGAAGTCATATCGAGAATGATAAACGATGTGGAGCAAACAAAGGAATTTGTTATTACCGGGTTAATGAATTTATGGCTTGATGTCACAACCGTGATTATTGCTGTAATCATAATGATTACGTTGGATGTACCTCTTACAATCGTATCCTTAGCTGTTTTTCCACTTTATATGATTTCAGTTCGCTATTTTTTCGGCAATTTGCGAAAACTGACGCGAGCCCGATCGCAAGCACTCGCTGAAGTGCAAAGTTATTTACATGAACGTGTAGCGGGAATGTCGATTATTAAGAGCTTTGCGATAGAAGATCACGAGCAAAAACAATTCGATAGAAACAATGCAAATTTTTTAGATAAGGCGTTGACTCATACTAGCTGGACAGCGAAGGCTTTTTCTGTTGTTAATACGATTACGGACCTTGCACCGCTTATTGTTATTACGTATGCAGGATATCAAGTGATTCACGGAAATCTTTCCATCGGTACATTGGTCGCATTTATGGGCTATGTTGAAAGATTATATAATCCGTTGAGACGTCTCGTAAACTCATCCACTACACTTACTCAATCGATTGCTTCTATGGACCGGGTCTTTGGGTTAATAGATGAAAAATATGATATAGATGATGCTCCTGACGCGATTGAACTGAAATCTGTCATAGGAAATATTAAACTAGAAAACGTATCTTTCGCGTATGATGAAAAAGATGGACCGATTCTAAAGAATGTCAATCTAGATGTAAAAGCTGGAGAAACAATTGCGTTCGTAGGAATGAGTGGTGGTGGAAAATCCTCGCTCGTCAGCCTTATCCCTCGGTTTTATGATGTAACTGAAGGGCGAGTACTATTAGATGGTATCGATATTCGAAAGTTCAAAGTACGCAGTCTCCGTGATAAAATCGGAATGGTTCTTCAAGATAATATTTTATTCAGTGATTCAGTTAAATCAAACATATTACTTGGAAAGCCAGAAAGTTCCGATGAGGAAGTGCGTTTGGCGGCTGATGCAGCTAATGCTCATGATTTTATTATGGATTTACCTCTTGGGTATGACACTAAAGTCGGTGAGCGTGGAGTAAAGCTATCCGGGGGACAAAAACAACGTGTTGCGATTGCTAGAGTATTCTTGAAAAACCCGCCAATTCTTATATTAGATGAAGCAACATCGGCACTTGATCTTGAAAGTGAACACCTAATTCAAGAGGCACTAGAGAAGTTAGCGAAAGATAGAACTACGTTTATCATTGCTCATCGACTATCAACCATTACCCATGCCGATAGAATTGTCTTAATTGATCATGGGAAAATTATGGAAATCGGAACACATGAAGAGTTAATGGGAAAACAAGGAAAATATTATCAGCTATTCCAAGTGCAGCAATTAGATAATTAGAGATTAATAGGAAAGCGTAAGCGCCTTGCTCATCGACGTACAAACTTCAGGGCCTTCGCCTGAGATAAAGGAAACACGGCGAGGAACGAGCCGATGTTGACTTATCGTAGGAAGAAGGACAAGAAGTTTGCTAGTCGATAGGCGCTGGAGCTGGACAATAGGAAAGCTCTGAGTATGTGATGAACTCAGAGCTTTTTTAAATGAAACTTTTGGTAGGATCTAATCATTTTATCTAATTGTTCAAGTAGTTCTTCATATTCGATGATATCAGAAAGAATATGCATTAAATGAAAAGGTTGAAATTCATCTTCCACATCATTATTTTTAATTTCTTTTAAAAATGCGTTCATCAACTGTTCTCTGTCAAATATATTCTCGTTAAAAAGTTCTATATTTTGAGGGACTCTCCCCATAAATTTTTGAAGCAACTGCTCATGATAGCTTAACAAATAATCAAGTCTTTCTCGAGTGTCGTTTTGTAAGGTACTCGGAAGTTCGAATAAAATGTTTTTATAACGTTGTTGCAGCTTTAAAATTTCAAAGCTTTTTTGATTGACCTGAATCATCTGTCTGTAGATGACGAGCTTTCGAGCATTCGGATACTCGCTTTTTTTGAAATATCTTCTTTCTTCTTTATACATGGAATACAGAACATTAATACGGCCAATTCGCTCTTTAATTGTACCAAGTTCTTTTTTCAACAATCTATCTTCAGAAGCGAATCTTATTGAAAGACGTATCCACTTAATAATATCTTCTGAAACCTCAGATATTCCTTGAAAAAGCTTCGTTTCGTATTTAGGCGGCAGAAAGATGAGATTGACCGTAAAAGATGATAATATCCCAAGCAATATCGTTGCTGAGCGAACTACGGAAAACTGAAGAAAGTCTTCAGCAGGTGCAGACATTACCGCAATAATTGTTACAAGGGCAAGTCGGATTGCATTTTCCAATTTTAACTTCACCATGATGCCGATTGCGATTATTGCAGCAAAACCGATAATTAAAAAGTGATTTCCGAAAGAAAGTACGAAAATAATGGCAATGATTGCACCGATGATATTGCCTTGAACTTGTTCAAGTAATGTTAAGTAGGATCGATAAATGGTGGGTTGAATGGCAAAAACAGCTGCTATTCCAGCGAAAACCGGCGTAGGTATATGGAAAAGCTCTGCAACATATAACGCTAAAATAATGGCTATCCCCGTTTTTAGCATGCGGGCACCAAGCTTCATGGGTACTAATTCCTTTCCTTAAATCTATTTCATTCTTTGATGACTAACTTCAGCACCACCGGCGTCTGAACTTCCTATCCAATTATAAAAGGCATGAAGTTTAGACGTCGATTAGCAAGGCACTTCTGTTTTTTTTTATTGAAATGCATTTTCCACTGCTTGTATCGTTTGCACAATATCTTCTTCGGAATGTGCTGTAGTGATAAACCAAGCTTCATATTTAGACGGAGCAAGATTAATTCCTTGATTCAGCATCTTCTTGAAAAATGTTGCAAATAATTCTCCGTCTGTCGCTTCAGCCTGTTCATAATTAATGACTTTTTCCTTTGTAAAATAAATGGTCAATGCTCCTTTTAAACGATTAATGGTTATAGGAGCGTTATATTTTTTTGCTGCTTCTAAAATTCCTGTTTCCAGCATTGCTCCCAATTTATCGAGCCGCTCATATACTCCCGGCTCTTGAAGAACTTCAAGGCAAGCTATACCAGACAACATAGAAGCGGGATTTCCGGCCATCGTTCCTGCTTGATATGCTGGGCCAAGCGGAGCCACTTTTTCCATGATTTCACTACGGCCGCCATATGCACCTATCGGAAGACCGCCGCCGATAATTTTTCCAAGGGCTGTTAAATCTGGTGTTACACCTAGTAGATTTTGGGCTCCACCATACATAAAACGAAAAGCAGTAATGACTTCATCAAAAATGAGAAGGGCGCCTTTATCATGAGTAATTTCTTTTACTTTTTCAAGATATCCTGAAAGTGGTTCGACAATTCCAAAATTCCCTACAATCGGTTCAGTTAATACAGCAGCAATTTCATTACCCCATTTATCCATTGCTTCCTTAAAGGGTTCGATATCATTGTAAGGTACTGTAATAACTTCCTTAGCAATACTTTCTGGTACTCCCGCAGAATCGGGCATGCCTAATTGTGAAGGACCAGAACCAGCAGCGACCAATACTAAATCGGAGTGTCCATGATAACATCCGGCAAATTTCAGGATTTTGTTTCTACCTGTATAAGCTCTTGCCACTCGAATAGTTGTCATTACAGCTTCTGTTCCAGAATTAACGAAACGTATTTTATCAAGTGAAGGAATAGCTTCCTTAATCATTTTGGCAAATTTTACTTCATGTGGAGTTGGTGTTCCGTATAATACTCCCGTTTCGGCAGCTTTCTTTATTGCTGCTGTAATATGAGGATGTGCATGACCCGTAATGATCGGGCCGTATGCAGCTAAATAATCTATATATTGATTTCCATCTACATCGTACAAATAAGCTCCTTTTGCTCTTTCCATCGTCACGGGAGAGCCCCCGCCTACTGCTTTATATGATCGAGAAGGACTATTAACACCTCCTACTATATGTTCCAGTGCTTCCTTATGTATTTTTTCAGAATGTGTAAAATTCATATTACTAGCCTCTCCTTTAACTTACGAGCTTCTACTTATTGTAGTCTTTCGGAGGCTTCTTCGCAATTATTGACATTACTCTTAAAAGCTTGGTCTGTTGGTCTATGTGTAAACTACTCAACGTAAAATAAATGGACAAGGAAGAGAGAGGTGATTTTTATTTGGTATATTATCTTTTTTGCGGTTATTATTTGCCTCCTCATGGCTTTGAGAATTTTGTTTATCCCAGATCGATTTAAATTTAAACAAGTGTCTTTTGAAAATTTTGTATTTCTTGGTTGCACATATGCCGTCATCATGATTGGCTTTGGTCTTTTGTTTTTATTGCTTGAATTAAAAGGAATGCCGATTATTATTGATACTATAGTTACTCAAGAAAAGGAGTGGAATGAAAGGCTAACCACCTCTCTCTATTTAAGTGCCATTACACTTTTTTCCGTAGGATTCGGTGATGTCGTTCCTGTAGGAGTCGGGCGTTTGCTTGTCATGCTTGAAGCTCTCCTCGGATATACTATTCCTGCAGCCTTTGTTGTGCGTTCCTTTATTGAGTATGAGCCTCAAAGAAGGAAATAAATATAGGTATCTGATACGCTAGATATAATAACTATGAGGGGGCAAACAAATCATGACGATAAAAATAAACGATACAGCACCTGATTTTAGGCTCCCTGCAAGTAATGGCGGGGAAGTAAGGCTTAGTGAATTTCGTGAAAAAAAACATGTAATCTTATATTTTTATCCTAAGGATATGACTCCTGGTTGTACGACACAGGCTTGTGATTTCCGAGATTTTCATAAAGATTTTTCGGAATTGGATGTGGTCATTTTGGGTATAAGTCCGGATCCACTACTGAAACATGAAAAGTTTATAGAAAAGTATCATTTGCCATTTCTATTACTTGTAGACGAAAATCATGAAGTGGCAGAAAAATACGGAGTATGGAAACTTAAAAAAATGTTTGGTAAAGAATTTATGGGAATTGAACGATCCACTTTCATTATTAATAAAGAAGGCATTCTTGTGAAAGAATGGAGAAAAGTAAAGGTAAAAGGCCATGTCGAGGAAGCTCTTCAGTATGTGAAAGAAGGACTTTAATAAAAAATATGGCCTATTTCCTGCATATCTTGGCTGTTGTCCATTCTAAATGCCGCAGTCTGCATAATGTATATTAGGGCATACCTCCTCAATAGGAAAATAAATTGTGGGCTGTGAAATCACGGCCCTATTTTTTTGTTAAAGAGCACACCATTTTTTAAAGCATTGTCTTATGTTAATTGAGAATAATTTGAATGTTAATGATAATATATACATAAAGATTCTTTCAATGGAGGGAACCATTTTGAAAATCTATACTAAAACAGGCGATAAAGGAACGACATCATTAGTTTACGGGGAGAGGGTATCCAAAAACGATATTCGGGTGGAGGCATACGGAACATGCGATGAAGCCAATTCGATGATTGGACTTGCTTTAAGTCATATATCTCATAACGAAAATCCGGAAATAAAAGAAGTGGCTTCATTTTTTCATAAAGTCCAAACTACTCTTTTTCATGTTGGTGCCGAATTATCTACACCAGCGGGAAAAGAAGTAAAATGGAAATTGCGAGAGGAAGATTTAGAGGAACTTGAGAAGGTAATTGATCAATGGGGCGAGGTATTGCCTCCATTAAAGAATTTTATTCTTCCAGGAGGTCATCCTGCTGGAGCAGCTCTTCACTTAGCGAGAACCGTTGTCCGGAGAGCTGAAAGAATTACTGTCTCTATTGAAAATGTTAATCCCATGGTACTTTCTTATTTGAATCGACTTTCGGATTTCCTTTTTGTTGCAGCTCGATATATAAATCATAAGCTTAAAGTGGAAGAATTAAAGCTTCATGAATGATGCTAAATCATTGACAAATAAACCAATTTATTAGTACACTAATTATAAGTATTATAAATAGAGAATGAATTTTATTTTAGAAAAGAGGTGCATGGCGGTGTCAGACATTCAATTAAAAGAAGCAATCCATACATTGAAAGAGACGGGAGTCCGAATTACACCTCAACGTCATGCAATTTTGGAATATTTGATTCAGTCTATGTCTCATCCAACAGCAGATGAAATTTATAAATCACTTGAAGGTAAATTTCCAAACATGAGCGTTGCCACCGTTTATAACAACTTGCGTGTTTTTCGAGAAGCCGGACTTGTAAAGGAACTCACTTATGGAGACGCTTCTAGCCGATTTGATTTTGTAACATCCGACCATTATCATATTATCTGTGAAAATTGTGGTAAAATAGTCGATTTCCATTATCCGGGATTAGATGAAGTTGAACAACTCGCTTCCAGTGTCACCGGATTTAAAGTTGGACATCATCGCATGGAGATATATGGTATATGTCCTGAATGTGATAAAGGCGCAACTCACTAATAATAAGAAAAAAGCAAGCAACCGGATGCGGTTGCTTGCTTTTTTCTTATTCAGTGATCTGAAGCAAGGCCTTCTTCTCTCCTGAATTTACTATAGCAAATGATAAAAATAAGATAAGCTGTAAAGCTGAAAATGACCAAAGAGAATGCTGGAATAAGAATTAGAAGTGAGGCCATTGCCAATAAAATAAATATACAAACAATTGTGGATACAATGTAACGAATCGAAAAGAAAAACGAATTTTTTATAACTTGCCATAAAGTTAGACGATAATGAACCATCATCGGGAAAATATAAACCAATGTAAAAATGACGATTAATCCGATTAAAAACAATGCGGCAATTAAGAAAATATGTAGCTTTGGATTAAACGTATTAACTAGCATAAAATCCATATATAAGATACTTGCAAAAACAAAAAAGATTAGTCCGATTATAAAACTTTGCTTGAAATTTTCTTTAAAAAAACGGAAGAAAGGAATAAAAACAGTTGTATCTTTTTTCGTAATCCAATGGCGAATGACCGCAAACATTGCAGCTGTGGCCGGAAAAATCGTAATGAGCGGTAAACACATTAAAAACCATAATATATTTAATAAGAAGAAAAAAGATAAAACCTCTAAAATGCTGTATAATCTGCCATTAAAAAAATTCATTTATCTCACCAATAATTTCTTATTCTTTAGATGATTATTCCTTCTCAAATCTTTTTTTATTATATTTTTCATCAAATTCTTTTCCTTCTAAGTTAGGATCTACTGTAAGCGGCTCACGGCAATACATGCACATATCAACTCGTCCTAATATTTTTGTATGTTTGCCGCAATTTGGACAAACCACTTGCAATGCTTTAGTGGAAAGCATTCCAATCCAAAAGTAAATGACCGTACTTGCGATAATAGACAACAGCCCTAAAAACATAAAAATGGTCATAATAATAATGTGATTTTTAAAGAAAATCCCAAAATACATAATGATAAAACCAATAAATACTAAAGATAATGCGAAACTTCGTATTTTATTAATTTTACTTGAATATTTTTTATTCATCTTATAAGACCCTCCTGAAAATAAACTATATCATAATCGACTTAAAACATCTTACAATATTAAGGCGATTAATTGAACAAGCAGGAAATACTTAAATCACTGTCGAAAAGAAAAAGGAAAATGTTTTTGGAGGGTATACAATGGAAGACATCTTGAGGCCAATATATCAAGAAAGAGCGAGCCAAGATAATACTTTAGGGATCATAAAAATAGAAAAAAAACATAAAGTAACTACTTTAACTGATATGTTCGATGTAATTTTATTAATGATTGTAAAAGAACAAAAACAACCCGTTTATATAAAACATTACCAATATGAAGGTAAAAAGGCTGCATTACATATTGTTAATGAGAAACAACTTCAAGAATGGTTGCTGCTTGGTTCGAATCGCCGAATTGTGGAATGGATATATGAAGGAAAAGTATTATTTGATAGAAATGATTATATGGAAAAATTAAAAACGGAACTCCAAGAATTCCCTTTCTTTGGGAGGAAAATAAAAATCGGATTAGAATTTGCGAAATTAATAAGAAGATACATGGATGGAAAAGCCTTTTTTGAATCAGGTCAATATTTAGATGCATTTAATCATATCGTACATTCTCTTCATCATTTAGGTAGGCTGTCTATTATTGAAGATGGCTTTCATCCTGAACTTACAGTTTGGAATCAGGTAAAGCATATTGAACCAGAAATTTTCAAACTATACGAGGAATTGATTAAAAGCGAAGAGCCGATTGAAAAAAGATTAGAACTTTTATTCCTTGCAAGTGAATTTTTAATATTTTCAAGGACTCCGGTTGGAGCAGCACATCTACTAGAAGTTATGGAAACAAGGGATCAATGGAGTATGGACGAAATATCTGAACACCCTGAAATTGTCCATTACGGTGTGGATTTTAGTCTTTTGTTAGAATATTTAATTGAAAAGGATATTATTCAAGTTGTAGAGATCGAAACTAAAGGTCTAGGGTTATATCATAGATGCTATCGAGTAAAATAATAAGATGTTTATTCTTTTTTTTAAAATTTCTATTGACGAGATTAAAGAAACTTGTTATATTAGTAAACGTCGCTGAAAGAGATACAAACAACTCGGTGAAAAGCGCCAAGAAAAAAATGATTGACTTTCGCTTCACTTGATGATAGTATTAAAAAGTCGCTGTCAGAAAGCGAGCGAGTTTGATCTTTGAAAACTGAACGAAACGAACGTTAAATAATTTTTAATTGCATGACCAGCAAATGAGCTAACAAACTTAAATGAGAGTTTGATCCTGGCTCAGGACGAACGCTGGCGGCGTGCCTAATACATGCAAGTCGAGCGGATCTGAGGGAGCTTGCTCCCAAAGGTTAGCGGCGGACGGGTGAGTAACACGTGGGCAACCTGCCTGTAAGACTGGGATAACTTCGGGAAACCGGAGCTAATACCGGATAACTTCTTTTCCCGCATGGGGAGAGGTTGAAAGACGGTTCTGCTGTCACTTACAGATGGGCCCGCGGCGCATTAGCTAGTTGGTGAGGTAACGGCTCACCAAGGCGACGATGCGTAGCCGACCTGAGAGGGTGATCGGCCACACTGGGACTGAGACACGGCCCAGACTCCTACGGGAGGCAGCAGTAGGGAATCTTCCGCAATGGACGAAAGTCTGACGGAGCAACGCCGCGTGAGTGAAGAAGGTTTTCGGATCGTAAAACTCTGTTATCAGGGAAGAACAAGTACCGTCTAACTAACGGTACCTTGACGGTACCTGACCAGAAAGCCACGGCTAACTACGTGCCAGCAGCCGCGGTAATACGTAGGTGGCAAGCGTTGTCCGGAATTATTGGGCGTAAAGCGCGCGCAGGCGGTTTCTTAAGTCTGATGTGAAATCTCGCGGCTCAACCGTGAGCGGTCATTGGAAACTGGGAAACTTGAGTGCAGAAGAGAAGAGCGGAATTCCACGTGTAGCGGTGAAATGCGTAGAGATGTGGAGGAACACCAGTGGCGAAGGCGGCTCTTTGGTCTGTAACTGACGCTGAGGCGCGAAAGCGTGGGGAGCGAACAGGATTAGATACCCTGGTAGTCCACGCCGTAAACGATGAGTGCTAAGTGTTAGAGGGTTTCCGCCCTTTAGTGCTGCAGCTAACGCATTAAGCACTCCGCCTGGGGAGTACGGCCGCAAGGCTGAAACTCAAAGGAATTGACGGGGGCCCGCACAAGCGGTGGAGCATGTGGTTTAATTCGAAGCAACGCGAAGAACCTTACCAGGTCTTGACATCCTCTGCCACCCCTAGAGATAGGGCGTTCCCCTTCGGGGGACAGAGTGACAGGTGGTGCATGGTTGTCGTCAGCTCGTGTCGTGAGATGTTGGGTTAAGTCCCGCAACGAGCGCAACCCTTGACCTTAGTTGCCAGCATTCAGTTGGGCACTCTAAGGTGACTGCCGGTGACAAACCGGAGGAAGGTGGGGATGACGTCAAATCATCATGCCCCTTATGACCTGGGCTACACACGTGCTACAATGGATGGTACAAAGGGCAGCAAAACCGCGAGGTCGAGCCAATCCCATAAAACCATTCTCAGTTCGGATTGCAGGCTGCAACTCGCCTGCATGAAGCCGGAATCGCTAGTAATCGCGGATCAGCATGCCGCGGTGAATACGTTCCCGGGCCTTGTACACACCGCCCGTCACACCACGAGAGTTTGTAACACCCGAAGTCGGTGGGGTAACC
>NZ_JAGYPG010000005.1:0-25021 GCF_018343625.1 Lederbergia citri
ATCCTGATCCGCAGCACGAACACGGAAGTTAAGCTCGTGCGCCGATGGTAGTAAGGGGCTTCCCCTTGCAAGAGCAGGACGTTGCCAGGCAATCAAAGACATTCTCAAATGAGAGTGTCTTTTTTTATACCGAAGGTATAGAAGAAAAGAAACAAACACAAGGTAAGCGAGGATCAGGAGGACCAAGAAGATCGAGGAATCAGAGGTAAGTGATGGTGCTCAATTCATTCCAGCATGTTTCCGAATCTTAGCCGGACCTGTAGATTCCACAGCTTTTCAACTCGCACCCAGACCACTTATGGCAAATAGACTCTTAACCTTTATGTAACTATTTTTAACCAATAAGAAACCAATGCTTTCTTTAAATTGTTTATGATGTCATTAGAAAGAAAAAAACAATAAAAAAGAAAGAGGGATTTGTAATGGAAATGGGGATCTCAGTAAGAAAATCATCATGGGTCATCGCAGTGGTCACAGCACTAGCACTACTATTTTCATCTTTGTTTAGCTTGAATGCGGATGCGGCTGCACAAACAAAAGGGGATAAGGTTGCGGCGTATGCGCAGACGTTGAAAGGGAAGCCATATAAGTGGGGTGGAACGACAACTAAAGGATTCGATGCTTCTGGTTTTACACAATATGTGTATGCAAAAGGTGTAAAAGTCAATTTACCTCGTACGAGTGCTGATCAATTTAAAAAAGGAAAAAGCGTTAATTTGAAAGATTTAAAGCTAGGGGATTTAGTGTTCTACAAAACTGACGGAAAATCTGTTTCATTTGTCGGCATTTATGTAGGGAAGCAACAATTCATCGGGGCTACATCTAATGGAGTTAAAGTACAATCGATGAATCTTACTTATTGGAAGTCTAAATATGTTGGGGCAAAAAGAATCGTAAACTAAGATCACTTTTGTACAGGAGAGTCTATCATGAAATGGGCAAAAATCATGGAGTTCATTCACTTTCTAATCTATATACTTGTAGCCGTGTCTCTTTTCGGGATAATCACTCTCCTGGTTGTCTTAATGTTTATCCATTCCTGATCTTCGTAGTGAAAAGCTATGGGGATTTTTTGTTTTTCATATGAACTTGTTGTTTATTTAAATTAATAAGGTTATAAACCTTGATTTTTCGTTGTACACCTAGTATAATTAATTTTGTTGCACAATAAATGGTCTCTAACATCCAAGAATTCTTTTTTGTGCAAAGTGTTATTTTTATACTTTTTTATCGTCGCGGGGTGGAGCAGTCCGGTAGCTCGTCGGGCTCATAACCCGAAGGTCGCAGGTTCAAATCCTGCCCCCGCAATCTTATTTTATCGGCAAGGAATAGGTCCCGTGGTGTAGCGGTTAACATGCCTGCCTGTCACGCAGGAGATCGCGGGTTCGATTCCCGTCGGGACCGCCATATGTATTTAAAATCAAAACGAAACTTAGTTTCGTTTTTTTTCATATTATCACCTAAAAGGGAGAACTCGTATGGGAAGCTTTGAGTTGAAATCGAATAGTCCCGAAGAGACGTATGCTATTGCAAAGACCTTGGGCAAATTACTCAAAAAAAACGATATTTTGTTGCTAGAAGGAGACTTAGGAGCAGGAAAGACAACTTTTACAAAAGGTCTTGCTTCCGGCTTAGACATTCATAAAAACGTAAATAGCCCGACTTTTACCATTATAAAAGAATATAATGGAAGGCTTCCACTTTATCATATGGATGTATATCGCGTGAAGGATGCTTTTGAAGATTTGGGAATTGATGAATATTTTTATAATGATGGGGTAACAGTGATTGAATGGGCTCATATTATAGAAGAACAACTACCACCCGAACATCTCTCCGTATATATTTATCGTAATGGTGATGATGAACGATTGTTAAAATTTGTACCAGTTGGGGCAAGATATGAAGCCTTATGTAAGGAGTTATTCAATGAAAATTTTAGCGATTGATACTTCTAATGACGTTCTCGGAATCGCACTTTTAAGTGAAGAGAAAATAATTGGGGAATATATCACAAATATGAAAAAAAATCATAGTGTCCGTGTCATGCCAGCTATTGAGAGATTACTTGCAGATTGTGAAACGGGCACGGAAGATTTAAATAAGATTGTTGTAGCACAAGGGCCTGGCTCGTATACTGGTGTACGAATTGGTGTGACGATTGCCAAAACAATGGCCTGGAGCTTAGGAATTCCTTTAGTTGGAGTATCAAGTCTTGCAGTATTAGCGGCAGCTCCCCGCTATTTTTCAGGCTATCTCTGTCCTTTATTTGATGCACGAAGAGGATTAATTTATACGGGATTATATAAGTATGAAAATGGTGCTTTGGTTAATGTCTTGGAAGACAGAAATATCTTAGCGAGTGCATGGGCACAAACAATAAAAACTTACGGAGAACCAATCTTATTTATAGGAAATGATATCCCAATTCATAAAGATACCTTTCAAATAGAATTGGAAGAAAAGGCTATTTTTGCTCAAATCCCAGAACAGAATCCAAGACCGGGTGAGCTAGGATTGTTGGGTATAAATCTTCCAGCCGTAGATATTCATTCTTTTACTCCGAATTATCTGCGCCTAGTCGAGGCTGAAGCGAAATGGCTGGAAAAACAGGAGCGGAAAAATGATTAAAAATGGGCAAGATACTTGTGAAGTTACGTTTCGAATTGCGACGGAAGAAGATATAGAAAGTCTCGTCGACATTGAACAAAAATCTTTTACTGTTCCGTGGCCAAAAGAAGCCTTTTATCAAGATATCATCAGTAATCGATTCGCCGTTTACTTAATCATGGAATGTGATGGGGAAGTATGTGGATATTGCGGTGTATGGCTTGTTATGGATGAGGCACATATTACCAACATAGCTGTATTGCCGAAATATCGTGGGCGTAAGCTTGGTGAAGCATTGTTAAGAAGAATGATATCTTTAGCACAAGAAGCAGGAACAAAAACGATGACGCTTGAAGTTCGAGTTAGTAATATTCCTGCTAGATCCTTGTATAAAAAATTGGGTTTTAAAGAAGGCGGCATCAGAAAGAACTATTACACAGACAACCATGAAGATGCCATTGTTATGTGGGTGAAGATATGAAAAATGATTTATTCGTATTAGGGATTGAAACAAGCTGCGACGAAACAGCAGCATCAATTGTAAAAAATGGGACAGAAATCATTTCCAATGTTGTTGCTTCCCAAATTGAGAGCCACAAACGATTTGGTGGAGTCGTTCCAGAACTTGCATCAAGGCACCATGTTGAGCAAATGACAATTGTAATAGAAGAAGCGTTAAAACAAGCAAATGTTTCCTTTAAGGATATTGATGCCATAGCTGTAACGGAAGGACCAGGTTTAGTCGGAGCTTTACTTGTCGGCGTTAATGCAGCAAAGGCACTTGCCTTTTCACATAAAATACCAATCGTTCCGGTTCATCATATTGCAGGACATATTTATGCGAACCGTCTTATTACAGAATTAACATTTCCATTAATATCGCTTGTCGTTTCCGGTGGCCATACAGAGCTGGTTTATATGGAGAAGCATGGATCCTTCAAAGTGATAGGAGAAACCCTTGATGATGCAGCAGGAGAAGCATACGATAAAGTAGCTCGAACCTTACAGCTTCCGTACCCTGGTGGTCCGCATATAGATAGGCTTGCTCAGGAAGGAAACCCAAATATTGATTTACCTAGGGCTTGGTTAGAGGAAGGTTCATATGATTTTAGCTTTAGCGGTCTGAAATCAGCAGTAATTAACACTCTTCACAATGCCGAACAAAGAGGCGAGACCGTAAGCCCTGAGGATTTAGCGGCGAGTTTTCAAGCAAGTGTGGTCGAAGTCTTAACGGAAAAAACGGTTCGTGCTGCAAAAGAATACAATGTTCGGCAAGTTCTATTAGCCGGTGGAGTTGCAGCGAACAAAGGACTTCGTCATTCTTTAACGGCTGCATTTGAAAAAGAACCTGAAATTGAGCTCGTCATTCCGCCACTTTTTCTATGTACGGATAACGCCGCCATGATTGCAGCGGCTGGCAGCATATTATTTGAAATGGGAAAAAGAGGTACGATGGAAATGAATGCTCATCCAGGTTTAGATATTGAAAAAATTTTTTAAAGCAATAAAATAATTACACAAATTTCATTTCAAATCGGCACTTAAAAATGGCTTGGAATTTTTCCGAGCCATTTTTTATTTTAAAAGAAAGTATAAATAGATTTAAGTTCAAACTTTTGAAATAAGATGGTTGCTGTCCAGCTCCAGCGCCTATCGACTAGCAAACTTCTTGGCCCTCTCCCTATGATAAGTCAACATCGATTCGCCCTATAGGCCTCATCGTGTTTCCTTTATCTCAGTCGATTGCCCTGAAGTTTGTACGTCGATGAGCAAGTCGCTTGCGCTTTTCTTATATCGACACTGAATACACATATACTTCTTTTTCCCATTTATTTATTGTTTTGATTGCTTTCATACCAATTCGTTCAGCAACTCTTGTCGATGGAATATTATTTACATCAGGTAAAGAGACCATCTTTCTTAATTTCAATTGCTCAAATCCATATTTCTTACAGGCTTCTGCTGCTTCTGTAGCATATCCATTTCCCCAAACACGTCTTACGAATAAATAGCCAATCTCCATTTCGATTACTCCATCTACTTCTTGAGGGACAATCCCACATTGCCCCAGAAAATCTCCTGTTGCTTTATCCTCTACTATCCAGAGACCTACACCATAATTTGAATAATTATTTAAGGTCCAGTCTATCCATTCCATAGTTTGTTTTTCATTTTTTGTTGAGGGATAATACCTCATAGCCTCAGGGTCTGAGAATATTACCATCAGATTTCCAACATCATCCTTGGTCATTTTTCTTAAAATTAACCTATCTGTAGTTATGACTGGCGTATTCAATTTCATCCCTCCATCGAAGTGTGCAAGTGAAAATCGTTGTTATATTGTATTCCAATGGCAACTAAGTAAGCACGTAAATAAAAATTAATGTGGATAAGTTGTGGATATTCATTAGGAAGAAACCAGTAATTCCAACTATCCAGCTTTAATTGTGGATAAAAACCTCTTATACTGTGGATAATGTGGAAAAACCTTAAGATACCTTTATTTATAGTGTTATTTCTGTGAATAAGATTGTGGAAAAGAGAACAGCACCCATTACAGGTGCTATTCCTGAAGAAGTTCAGACAGTTCCTCCCACTCTTCTAAAAGCTGGTCCATTTCCACTTTTATTTCTTCAATCTGTTGGTTTATTTCCATTACTTTTTCATGATCTTCAAATATATCGGGACGGCAGAGAAGCTCTTCCAATTCGCTCATATTCTCCTCTAAAATTCCGAGGCGGTCCTCTATTTCTTCGACTCTACGTTTTCTCTGTCTTTCTAGTCTCTTTGTTTCCTTATCTTGCTGGAAGGATGTTTTTGTTGTAGGGCTCTCCGTCCGCATTTTTGACTGCAGTTTTTCCGCGTCTAGCTTAGCTATCTCTAGCATCTCTGCTTTTTTCTCCACGTAGTAATCATAATCTCCAAGATATTCTATCGTACCATCTGGAGAAAGCTCTACGACTTTTGATGCAATTCTATTTATAAAATAACGATCGTGTGAAACAAAAAGAATGGTTCCTGGATAATCAACAAGTGCATTTTCAAGTACTTCCTTACTATCTAGATCCAAATGGTTCGTCGGTTCGTCCAATATGAGAAAATTAGCTTGTTCAAGCATTAAAATCGCGAGTGCAAGCCGAGCTTTTTCTCCGCCGCTTAAGGTAGAAACAGTCTTTTGCACATCATCGCCACTAAATAAGAAGTTACCGAGCATCGTACGGATTTCTTTTTCTTCCTTCATCGGATAATGATCCCAAAGCTCTTGTAAAACGGTTTTATTTGAAGACAACTCGGCTTGTTCCTGATCATAATAGCCAATCGTAACATTAGTGCCGTAATCGATTTGACCGGAGAGCAACGTAATTTTTTTAATAATTGTTTTTAATAATGTGGACTTTCCGACACCGTTAGGTCCAACTAATGCAATACTATCTCCACGATAAATTGAAAAATGAATATTATTTGATAATGGCGCCCCAGCATAGCCGATCGAGGCATCTTTTACTTTCAATACATCATTGCCGCTTTGCTTTTCAATACCAAAAGAAATCGATGCTGATTTATCCCCATTTGTAGGCCGATCCATTAACTGCATTTTTTCAAGCTGCTTTCGTCTGCTTTGTGCTCTTTTAGTAGTAGAGGCACGAGCTAGATTGCGTTGAATAAAGTCTTGCAGTTTGGCTACTTCATCCTGTTGTTTTTCAAATAGTTTCATTTCGCGTTCATAGATTTCTGCCTTCTGTACTAGGTATTTACTGTAGTTACCATGAAATTTCTTTAATTCATGCATCGAAAGCTCATATACTTGTGTTACGATTTTATCGAGAAAATAGCGATCGTGCGAAACAATTAAAATAGCACCAGGGTAACTTACTAGATATTGTTCCAACCAAGAAAGAGTTTCAATATCTAGATGATTGGTAGGTTCGTCCAGAATTAATATATCTGGTTTTGTTAACAATAACTTGGCGAGCGCAAGACGGGTCTTTTGTCCCCCGCTCAATGTCGAGATACGTGTAGAATAGTCTTCTTCATAAAAGCGAAGTCCATGTAAAACCGAACGAATGTCGGATTCATATTGATAGCCTCCAACTTCTTCAAACTTTACTTGGAGCTGATCATACTCTCTTAATAATTTTGCCGTTTGCTCATCATGTGAACTATTTGCTAGCTCAAGCTCAATATGACGAAGATTTTCTTCCATTTTTTTTATATAATCAAATACAGATAGCATTTCATCCCAGATGGATAAGGATGATTCTAGTCCAGTATTTTGCGCTAAATAACCGATTGAAACATCTTTCGGTTTTACAATTTGGCCAGAATCATAGGATAAATGTCCCGCAATCATCTTCAACAATGTTGATTTTCCTGCACCATTTCGTCCAACAAGGGCAATTCTATCTTTCGTTTGTATTTCTAGTTTTATATTCGATAATATTAATTCAGCTCCGAAGTATTTTGTCAGTTGCTGAACTTGTAGCAGCATCATTGTTTTTCACCTCTTGTTTCATAGTCAGTTTACCGTATAATGAATGCTCTCGGCAATATCCCAACCTAAGTCTTGAGAAAAAAGACAGCTTGGTCGAAATAGTGTATGATAATAAAGAGGTGTTGGCAGTGGATAAATTAACTCATTTTAATGAGCAGGGGCGCGCTAAAATGGTTGATGTGAGTGCGAAACCTGAAACGGTTCGGACTGCAATCGCCCAATCAAGTATCGAAGTGAATGAAATTATTTATGAACATATAACGGAAAACAAAATAAAAAAAGGTGATGTTCTTGCTGTGGCACAGGTTGCTGGTATTATGGCGGCAAAAAAAACATGGGAAATCATACCTATGTGCCATCCTATCCCACTAAAAGGAATTGACATTTCATTTGGATGGAGAAAAAGGACAAATAATTGGCAGCTAGATATACAAGCTTCAGTAAAAACAATTGGAAATACTGGTGTCGAAATGGAAGCTTTAACCGCGGTATCAGCTGTAGCATTGACGGTCTATGATATGTGTAAAGCTGTAGACAAGAGCATGATCATAGGACCGACTTTTCTGATTGAAAAAACAGGTGGAACGACCGGAAAAGATTTTAAAAGACAATCTCACGATGAGTGAAGGTGTGGAGGTTTTAGTATGAACGAAGAAACAATGAAAATACCGCATGCAACTGCGAAGAGGCTGCCTCTTTATTATCGATTTATAAAAAATCTACATGCATCAGGAAAACAACGCGTATCATCTGCTCAGTTAAGCGAAGCAGTAAAGGTAGATTCAGCAACGATTCGCCGTGACTTCTCTTATTTTGGTGCTTTAGGGAAAAAAGGATATGGGTATAATGTAAACTATCTCTTATCTTTTTTTAGTAAAACATTAGATCAGGATGAATTGACGAAAGTGGCGCTTATTGGCGTTGGTAACCTTGGAACGGCATTTTTAAATTATAATTTCTTAAAAAATAATAATACGAAAATAGCGATGGCTTTCGAAGTAGATCCAAAAAAGGTAGGAACGATGATAAGCGATGTACCCATTTACGATATGTCTGAGCTTGAACAAAGGTTGAATGAAGAGGAAATATCAGCCGTCATTTTAACCGTTCCAGCCGCTGTAGCACAGCAAATTACAGATCGACTTGAACATACAGGCGTGAAAGGAATATTAAATTTTACACCAGCAAGACTAGCCGTACCATCATCTGTAAGAGTTCATCATATTGACCTTGCTGTAGAACTCCAGTCACTTATTTATTTCTTAAAAAATTATCCGAACGAAGACACGGAAAGTTCACAAGAATAAAAGTTTGGGAATAGCCAAACGGAATTTCATCAATTACAATAAATGAATAAGGAGGTGGGCGCAAAATGGTATTAGGTGCAATTGGACCAGGTAGTGCAATCCTAATCGGTATTGTTGCTGTGCTAATATTTGGCCCCAAAAAGTTGCCTGAACTAGGGAAGGCAGCTGGAAAAACTTTGCGTGAATTTAAAAACGCTACAGCAGGTTTGGCGGACGACGATGATAAGGATAAAGAGAAGGATCAGAAAAAAGACGCCGACCAATGATAGGATGAACGTGTTATGAATCAAAATCATATGACGATTTTAGAACATATAGACGAATTAAGAAAACGGCTGATGATAATAGTCGTTTTCTTCGTATTTGCCGTAATCATTAGCTTTTTTATCGTACAACCGTTAATTAATATTCTTCAAAATGCGGCTGCGGCAAAAGATCTCACGATGAACGCGTTTCGTGTTACGGATCCATTTAAAGTATATATGAATATGGTGTTTATATTGGCACTAATTATGACCTCTCCGGTGATTTTATACCAAATATGGTCTTTCGTCAGTCCAGGTCTCCTTGAAAAAGAACGTAGAGCGACATTAGGATATATACCAGCCTCTGTATTTTTATTTTTAGCGGGATTAACATTTTCTTATTTCATTTTGTTTCCTTTTGTCATGAAGTTCATGCTCGGATTATCAAGTGACATGGGCATTACATCCACAATCGGGATCAACGAGTATTTTCAATTTTTATTTCAAATTACTCTACCATTTGGTTTTTTATTCCAGCTTCCAGTTGTTCTATTATTTTTAACGAGGCTAGGAATCGTCACACCAATGTTCTTAAAGATGATAAGAAAATATGCGTATTTTGTATTATTTGTAATCGCAGCACTTATCACACCACCTGATATTGTCTCGCATTTAATGGTGACCGTACCACTATTGCTGCTCTATGAGCTTAGTGTGTGGATTGCAACGATTGGATATAAAAAAGCCCAGGCTGCTGAAGCTGAACAAAGAGAAGAAACGATATGAAAAAGAGGACTACTCTTTAAAATTAAACCTTGTTGGAACAGAGTAGGTTAATGTCATACATTAAATAAAAATGTAGTACATCACTAATATAGTGGTGTATTTTTTTATTTACTAGGCCTTTAAATTGACATCATTTATCAGCAATCTTGATAATCTTCAAAAGAAATATATGATATTTTCTAAGAAAAAACTTGTCCAAAAGCTGATTCTAGCAGAAGAATATATTACGGAAAGCAATACTATGGTTACGAATTACTTTGGAATAATCTTCCGAAGTAAAAAAGAAGAACAAAAAACAAACGAGTTAGTTGTGGAACCAATACAGAAAATGCACGTCTAATTAAACTAAGGAGGTGTTAAAAATGAAGAAAATCACTCTATTTATTCTTTCCTTAGTTCTTCTGCTAGGGCTGAATGCTTGTTCAAACCGATATGGAAAAGAAAGTAATAATGACCTGAGTGTTGCTAATAATAACGAGCAAGATGATAAGGTTGTAAAAGAAAATGATGTGAGAGAACTAGTTTGGAAGCAGTTGTCTTTAGAACAAAAAGAATGGATTGATGGAACTTGGAAAGATGGAAAGGTTTCTAAAATTACTCTGAATAAAAATATGATGACTCAAGTTGGTGATAAATCATATGAAGGAAAAAAAGTGTATTTGATTGATTTTCCTACTAAAAGTAAATCCATTCCAAATAATATGATTGTTTATGCTGATAAAGATACCCTTGATTACATAGGTAATGGCCTTGTAGATTAAAGTACGCATTTTTTGTTGTAATAAATAAGGTCATTTAGTAAAGAAAAGGATAGAAAGAGCTTATTGCTCATCTATCCTTTTAATTTACCTCTTATTATGTCGGACATTAATAAGAATTTAATATTTTTTAAAAAAGCTTTACATGCTCTTTTTTTACTTCCTTTTTTGACTCTTTATTCTAAAATGCAGTCCAATCAACCTAAAACCCGCACCGAAATCAAAAGTGGCTAATATAAGCAGTACATAGACGAAAAAATTCCAATCATTCATCGTTACTTGTTGGATTGCGAAGAATGTAAAGATGCATCCAAGTACTAAATATATAACTCCTGAAAAAAACGGAGATCTCATCTGAAAAACCCTCCAATCCAACCGTGAACCATTTCATAAATTCCAGCTTGATTATTCATATAATTAAATTGCACGACTGTGACAATCGTATTCATCATCATATGAGAAATAATCGGAACGATAATTCTTTTTGTTTTTACGTATAAAAAAGCGAAAGTGAATCCCATGGCAGAGTATAAAATGATATGCATAGGGTCAAAATGGGCAAGTGCAAATATTAAAGAACTTAATAATGCCGCAACCCAGAAAGGAAAACGATTATAGAAAAAACCAAAAATGACTTTTCGAAAAACGATTTCTTCTAATATCGGTCCTAAAATGGAACTTGCTAGAACGACTAATGGAACTGATTTAATTAAGTTCATAATATTTTCGGTATTTTCCGAACCAGGTTTTATCCCAATGGCCGTTTCAATTAAGACACCGATCATTTGAGCAACAAACGCAATAAAAATCCCGCCAATCGCCCAGATGATGGAACTTTTTATCGGCATTGGCTCTACCTTTTCCACTCTCGTTTGTGGTTCAGCCTTTCTTAATATAAGCAGGACAATGATTAATCCAACCACAAAACTAAATACAACCCATATGCCCGTTGCTAATATATCCATTTTAGATGGATCTATATGGAACAAAAATATCCCAGCGAAACCTACCAAAGGCACACCTATAAATACAGAAAGCTGCATGGCAATATACGTAATCAATATATATAGATATTTCTTATTCATAAACATAAATTCCCTTCATCAATATAAAAAGCGACAACCTTCATTTTACTAATAAAAATCAAACCATTCAAATAGGAAAGCTTTTAAAAATTTTGTAGACCTTTGGAGAAAAAGTTTTTTGAATAATTTAAGCTTGAGACTTGCAAATCAAAAATGAATTTATTATGATAATAACTGTGTTAGCACTCAATGAGTTAGAGTGCTAATAAATATAAAATACATATTCAATTAAGGAGGTTGTTTCACTTGTTAAAACCATTGGGTGATCGCGTAATTATTGAGCTAGTAGAATCGGAAGAAAAAACAGCTAGTGGTATCGTACTTCCGGATTCAGCAAAGGAAAAACCGCAGGAAGGTAAAGTAGTGGCTGTAGGTACTGGCCGTGTTCTTGACAGCGGTGAGCGTGTGGCTCTAGAAGTATCTGAAGGAGATACAATCATCTTCTCAAAATACGCTGGAACAGAAGTGAAATACCAAGGTACTGAATATTTGATTCTACGCGAATCAGACATTTTAGCAGTTGTCGGAAAGTAAGTCTGATTCTATTTTATCATTATAAAACGTATGAGGAGGTCATTTTTCAATGGCAAAAGATATTAAATTCTCAGAAGATGCTCGTCGCGCGTTACTACGCGGTGTAGACCAATTAGCAGATGCCGTTAAAGTTACATTGGGACCAAAAGGACGCAATGTTGTTCTTGAGAAAAAATTCGGTTCTCCACTGATCACAAATGACGGTGTAACAATTGCAAAAGAAATTGAATTTGAAGATGCATTCGAAAATATGGGTGCGAAGCTTGTTTCTGAAGTTGCGAGCAAAACAAATGACGTAGCAGGTGACGGTACAACAACTGCAACAGTTCTTGCACAAGCGATGATTCGTGAAGGCTTGAAAAACGTTACAGCTGGTGCAAATCCTGTTGGCGTTAAAAAAGGTATCGAAAAAGCTGTTGCAACAGCAGTAGAAGAGCTTAAAGCCATTTCTAAGCAAATTGAAGATAAAGAATCCATCGCACAAGTTGCTGCAATTTCTTCAGGTGACGAAGAAGTAGGTCAACTAATCGCTGAAGCAATGGAGCGCGTTGGAAACGACGGAGTTATCACAATCGAAGAATCAAAAGGCTTCACTACTGAGCTTGATGTAGTAGAAGGTATGCAATTCGATCGTGGATATGCTTCTCCATACATGGTAACTGATTCTGATAAAATGGAAGCAGTTCTTGATAATCCATATATTTTAATTACAGATAAAAAAATCACAAATATTCAAGAAATCCTACCTGTCCTTGAGCAAGTCGTTCAACAAGGTAAACCACTTTTGATGATTGCCGAGGATGTTGAAGGTGAAGCATTAGCAACTCTTGTATTGAATAAACTTCGCGGTACATTCAATGCAGTAGCTGTTAAAGCACCTGGATTTGGTGATCGTCGTAAAGCTATGCTTGAAGACATTGCTATTTTAACAGGAGGTCAAGTCATCACTGAAGAGCTTGGTCTTGAGTTAAAAGCTGCTTCCATTGAACAGCTTGGACGCGCAGCGAAAGTTGTTGTTTCCAAAGAAAACACAACAATCGTTGAAGGCGCTGGAGATTCTGCAAACATCGGTGCACGTGTTAACCAAATCCGTGTACAAATGGAAGAAACTACTTCTGAGTTCGACAAAGAAAAATTACAAGAGCGCTTAGCTAAACTTGCTGGCGGCGTAGCTGTCATCAAAGTTGGTGCTGCAACTGAAACAGAATTGAAAGAGCGCAAACTTCGCATCGAAGACGCATTGAACGCAACTCGTGCGGCTGTTGAAGAAGGAATCGTTTCCGGTGGTGGAACAGCACTTGTAAATGTATACAACAAAGTAGCTGCTCTTGAAGCAGAAGGCGACGTTGCAACTGGAATCCGCATCGTACTTCGTTCACTAGAAGAGCCAGTACGCCAAATCGCACACAACGCTGGTCTAGAAGGATCTGTTGTCGTTGAGCGTCTGAAAAAAGAAGAAATCGGCATTGGTTTCAATGCTGCTACTAACGAGTGGGTCAACATGATCGACGCTGGTATCGTAGACCCAACAAAAGTAACTCGTTCAGCTCTACAAAACGCTGCATCTGTAGCTTCTATGCTATTAACAACAGAAGCTGTTGTAGCTGATAAGCCAGAACCAGCTGCACCTGCAATGCCTGACATGGGCGGCATGGGTGGAATGGGCGGCATGATGTAACTTTCCGCATGGAAACGTTGATATGACGCGGTTTTTGCTAATGAAAAAGTGACATTTCCGCAAAAATATCACAGAAATATCACATTATTTTTCATAAAACTTTTTATAGGATTGCTTTTCTCAAGATGTCTCCATAGAGTCCTTCGACTTTATCTGAGGCATCTTTTTTCATTTTATTCGTGACGTGTATATAATTGCCGATGGTTGTTTCTGTATCTTCATGACCAACTCGCTGCATGATCGTCGGGAGGTCTACTCCTGCCTCTGTGAGCATGGAAATATGTGTACGCCTAAAAATATGAGGAGTCGCATGCTTTTTAATTGATGTCTTGTTTGAGATCCTATGCATTCGCAAAAGTACTGTTTTTGTTACAAATGGGTAACCACTAGCACGGCTAAAAACAAAATCCTTGTTATGATAATCTTCAATTACAGTAAGATATTGATCTTAAATTTATCATTATTTAATATAACTGCCTTAAGCATATCCATAATAGGCTTTTCTATCTCGATTTTACTAATAGATCCATCTGTTTTAGGTGGAGTGAGCTCATACTCTTTCATATTATTTCTTTCGCTGTATAAGGTCTTTGTAGCACAAATTTCATTCGTATCAAATAATACATCTGATTTTTGCAATGCACCCGCATTCCCGAAAAGAGGCCAAGGTGTAGAATCATTCCTTATCATATTTAAGACCATGTTCTAATGTAGCCAGTAGAAATTCTTCTAATTCCTCAAGTTCTAAATACTTTTCCTCTATGTTATTTTTCTTGATTTCTTCTATTGTTTTCCGTGTTTGGGGTATTACAATATCAATACAAGGATTATCCTTCACTAATTTATTCCTGATGGCAAATTTAAAAATCATATTAGCGGTTGTATTTATTCCTTGAACTGTCGTTCTTTCATGACCTGTTGATAATTTGTTGATAACTTGCTGATACATATAATGAGTAGCATCTGTAATCGGCACTTTTGCATAGCTGATAATAAAAAATAGCCCTTTCCATGTGTTAGTTTCTCGATGTGCTTTTCCTTTACATTATTATAAATGGCAGGGTGGATGAAGTATCCATCAGCTTCATTTAATATCCTCCATTCTTCTCCACTGGCCAGGTTCAAGAAATTATCGTAATTCAATTCCTCGAACGTTTCTCTCGCGTATTCAAACGTTTCCACAGCTTATACAGATTCATTGACTTTTTTATACTAAGAGTAGCCTGTATTGTGATTTGTACCTCTTTTACAGACTTATCATTATCATCAAATCCCTCTTTCAACGCTTCAAATCCCCAATATGTATATCTGGTGACGACTGTATTTTCACTCCAACTGGAGTCTCCATTTAGAAATAACTCTAACCTAGCATCATTCTATTTTGTTTTTACATGACTATTTTTCTTTACTATTTTTTGGTCGATACGATCATTTTTTTTTATAGAAGAAGGGGAAGTAGATTTGTTGGAATGTAAAATCGAAATGGATGGGTGTAAAGCGAAATTAGTTAAAAAGAAATAGAGCAAGAGGAATGAAAATGTGGTAAAATTTTACTATAATGTAGAAAATAAAAAATATAACTGAATCCATAGCAGGATAGGATATTATTCCTATTAAGGAGTATAACTTTTATTTTGTATTAGATGCTTAGGAAATCCCGTTATCACCCATCTATATAAGGTTGAAAACAGTGAAATAATAAAAAAATAGGAGATGCGAAAAGGTTGAATAAAAGGGGACAGGTCAAATTCATAGATTATCATTTGGTGTTTAGTTTGTTCGGGTTAAATATATTTAAAAACTCGAATGATGGACAGTTGTATTATGAGAGTAAGAAAAAAGGGAGAATGATTCGCTTACTGATATAGGTAGGCGTTTTATTTTGTTAAAAGTTGTAGACAGAATCGAAGAAGGATTGACGCTTTTTTGTTGAAGTTATAAAGCCAAACGGGTAGATAGTTGAAGAAGAGTAGTCACAAAATGTGCATAGTTCTAAGCTCTTTTTTCACCCTGACGAATTATCTGAACTGTAATTTACCATTCAGAGAATGGAAAAGTTATTGGCACTCCCCCTTGTAGACCTTTGTAATAATCTATTGGTAAATCAACCGCAATTGTACCAAAAGCTCCTTGATATTTATCCTAGCTATAATAATTCACTAGAGTTTTGTATGGGTACAATACAGGAAATGACAGACGGCGATGTATATGAAGCCATTGATCAATATAGTAAACAAAATGCTATAGCTTACGTTCATTTTCGTAACGTGAAGGGAAAGGTACCAAACTATCAAGAGGTATTTGTAGATGAGGGAGACATTGATATGATAAAAGCTCTTCGCATCTTTAAAAAAAATAATTTTGATGGGGTATTAATCCCAGACCATACTCCCCAAATGACATGCAATGCCCCTTGGCACGCAGGTATGGCATTTGCACGGGGGTATATGAAAGCGGCATTATCTATTGTAAATAATGAATGATAATGCGTAATTTATGTAATAGTAGCATTGTACAATGAGGGCAATAATGATTTAATTGTAAAAAATCAGAAATTGGAAAAATGTTAAGAGAGCTACACTTTAATAATAACAGAAAAAGCCCTAAGCCCTTTGTGTATAAAGAGTTTTGGGCCTTTTTGAATATATGGTTTTATAAAGCAATTTATTAACGAGAATTAAAACCTGATAAGATCAATGTTTTCATAACCGATGAGCCCGAAAATCTTAGGCTTTAATGGATCATTTTTCATACCAGCTGTCATTTTTATGCTTAATGGAGTATTCATATCAACCGTTCGTTTTCCTACTTATTTTAAAACTTCAAATGTAGTAGGTATTAGTAAGGTAAATCGATATGTATCTAAACCAAGAATCTGGGTTGAAGGAATAGCTATAATACTAATCGGATTTACATCAACAGCGTTACTTATGGTTGCCCAAGTCTGGCTACCAAAATACGGATATAGCGTAGTAGGTATGAGTAGGGTTGAATCAATCCATTTATTAAGTTATTACAATGTAGGTGCATTAGTTTCCGTTTTACTTCTTGCTGTGATTTTAAATAGGTTTATCAGTCCTATTTTGATTTTGGTAATTTATCCGTCATTAGCTACTATTTCTTTATTACTTTTATTATTTGTTCAACAACCAATTATGACAGTAATAAGTTCATTCCTAATAGGCTTTTCGACAGCAGGGTTGTTTCAATTGTGTATAGCAGTGATAGTTGAATTTTTTCCAAGGAAAAAAGGTACAACAACTGCTTATGTAAGCACTGCTTCAAGTTCTGCCTTTATTATTATTCCGATGATTACAGGATTGTTAAACAAAAATATCAATGTGACTGCCGTTTTCTTTCTTGACCTATTCATTGCAATAATAGGTATTCTTTTATCTATAAATGTTTGTTTTAGGTATAAAAAGATATTTAATAAAAAATTAATATATTGGAATCTAAAAAAGGCTTCATAAAAAATAATCAATAGAGACCCTATATTGAGATGAAAAACAAACTTTATAAAGAAGTAAGGAGAAATCTATGCATATTATAGTTGTTGGACTAAACCATGAAACAGCCCCTGTTGAAATACGAGAAAAATTTACCTTTAGTCCTTCCCAACTAGGGGATGCTATGAAGGTACTACTATCTAAAAACGGAATTAATGAAAATGTAATTTTATCAACGTGTAATCGAACTGAAATTTATGCAGTAACTGATGATATTGAAACTGGAAAAGCTCAACTTGAAAGTTTTCTAGCAGAATGGTTCCAAATTGAAAAAGCCGATTTCTATAAATATTTGTTTTTCTATATTCAAGAGTTAGCAATTAAACATTTATTTAAAGTTACATGTGGTTTAAATTCAAAGGTTTTAGGGGAAACGCAAATTTTAGGACAAGTTCGAACGAGCTTTTTACTAGCCCAAAAGGAACTCACAACTGGGACTATATTTAATCATTCGTTTAAAAAAGCAGTTACCCTTGGAAAGAGGGCGCATAGTGAAACAGAAATAGGTTCTAGAGCAGTTTCAGTGAGTTATGCTGCAGTAGAGGTAGCAAAGGAGACTTTTACAACTCTAAAAGATATTTCTATACTCGTTCTTGGAGCAGGAGAAATGTCTGAATTACTAGTAAAAAATTTACTTGGCAGTGGAGCAAATGAAGTTTCTGTTATTAATAGAACTTACGAAAATGCTAGGATACTAGCTCAACGTTATTCAATCGAGGCCCTACCATTTGGTCAACTTCAATCTAAAATGAATGAGTCTGATTTAGTTATTAGTGCCACTTCCTCAGAAAAATTCATAATTACTCAAGACATGGTTCAAAAAATACAAAAGGATAAATCACTTGTTTTTATAGATATATCTGTCCCAAGAAGTATAGACGAAGCAATAACGGATATTGGAAATGTTCGTTTATTTAATATCGATGATCTACACGACATAGTAAATTCTAATCTATTGGAGCGTAAAAAAGCAGCTAAGAAAATACTAACTCTAATTGATGGAGAAATCGCTGAATTTATGAATTGGGTTAATCTATTAGAAGTTGTTCCTCTTATCTCTGCACTTAATCATAAAATATCAAGTGTTAAAAATGAAACATTGGAAAGTATTAATCGAAAGCTACCAGACTTATCAAACCGTGATAAAAAGGTAATAACCAAACATTTAAATAGTATTGCAAACCAATTTTTAAAAGCTCCTTTATCTTATATTAAGGAAATGGCAGTTTTAAATGATGCAGATCAAGAGATAGATATAGTTACAAAAGTCTTCCAACTTGAAGATGATGTTGATAAATTTCGTTACCAAAAAACATTTATTTCAAACTAAAATTTTTTTGCTTTGTAAGCGTGAAAAAATCCATATGATTAAGGGGAAAAGTAATTGCAGTATGATTACATTCAAGGAGATTTCAACTTGGCTAGATGAAGATTTTTTTTATATGGAATTTCCATCATTATGGAATTAGTCGTGGTGTTTTCTAAATAAATATCTCAGTTTAAGGATTCTTTAATTGTAGATAAATGAATTTATTTCCTTTGATAAGCAAAAATATAAAGGAGTGAATTGAAATGGAATTATTAGGTTTACATCATGTATCAATATTAACAGGAAAAGCGGAAAAAAATTATCAATTTTATACAAAAATTTTAGGAATGAGATTGGTAAAGAAAACGGTTAACCAAGATAATACAGAATCCTATCATCTTTTCTATGCTGATGCGGAAGGGACCCCAGGAACTGAAATTACGTTTTTCGACATTCCTCATCTGGAGCAAACACACAGGGGAACTTCGGACATTTCTACTGTATCATTAAGAGTTAGAAATTCGGACTCTTTGTTATTTTGGAAAGAACGTTTTAAACAATTTGGGGTTCAACACGATGATATTCAAAAAAGAGCAAACCGTGAAACATTGGCTTTTAGTGATTTTGAGGGAACTTGCTTAATCCTGGTAGCCGACAACGATGAAAAAGGTGTGAGAGCTGGGATACCATGGGAAAAAAATGACATTCCAATGGAACATGCCATTATTGGTTTAGGACCTGTAACACTCACCGTCCCAATTGCAGAACCAACTATAGGCATTTTAACCGAAATAATGGGTTTTCGATTTGCCGGTTCTTATAATTCACATGTAGGACACCGTGCAGAAATATTGATTTATACAACTGGTGAGGGCGGCAGCGGTGCGGAAGTTCATATTGAAACGAGGCCAGATTTGGCAAGAGCGCGCTTAGGTCGTGGAGGTGTTCACCATGTTGCTTTCCGTGTTCCGAATGAGGATGAATACGATCAATGGGTAGCGCGTTTGAATGAATACAGGTTACCGAATTCAGGGAAAGTGGAACGATATTACTTCAAGGCTTTATATTTCAGGGAACCCAATGGTATATTATTTGAATTATCAACGGATACACCAGGATTTGCGGCAGATGAACCTATAGAAACAATGGGGGGGAAATTATCACTTCCACCGTTTTTGGAACCGAAACGAAAAGAGATCGAAGAAAAATTACGACCATTAAACTTAAATTAAATCTGGCTTTCTTGGAGGGATATAAATGAACAATTTAAAAGGAATACACCACGTAACAGCTATTACAAGTAGTGCAGAAAAGAACTATGAATTTTTCACATATGTTTTAGGAATGCGTTTAGTTAAAAAAAGTCAATCAAGACGATATTCAAACTATTATTGACCAAGCCAGTTAAAGTTTACGCATAATTAAGCTAATGGGTGCCTTAGTTGAACAATAAGACATATCTAGAATAAAGCAAAAAGATTAGGAAGAATCCTAAAGTATAGCCTTTGTAAATGACATTTTAAAAAAAATCTATCAAGTTTTAGGAAGATGATCTCTGTATTGAACAGGGGTAATCTTTACATATAGGAAAGAAAGTTTACAAACACAGCAGAAAGTTTCAGTCACGTCTTGTAGTAAAAGAAGTGGATGATGCGGACAACTTGCCAACAGGTGGATAATTGCTCATTCAAAGTTGCGGTGGCTTTTATAATCATGAATCCTAAAAAGGTTCTATATAAAAAATGATTTCTCCTATGCACCACAATGTCATAAGCTTTTTCCCTTGACGTATGATTTAGAGAATGGCTAAATTACATTAAACACATGGAGTTACTTTGTATTAACTAAAGTCTTGAGGGAGAGAGATACATGACAGAAAAAGATCAGACAATAAGCTGTGCAATTCCCAATGAATCTAGCAATCATTCATCCAAAAAACCGGCTGAAATAAAAGCGGACGGTTCTTTCAACCGGCAAACGAATCGGTTTACAACCCCTTTTGGTAATAATCCTGATGAGCTACCTGTTGCGGCTGGACGCTTTCGCTTGCTTTGGTCAGATGCATGTCCTTGGGCACACCGCTCTGTTATTGTTCGTAAAATTCTTGGATTGGAATATGCAATTAGCTTAGGGAAAGTAAGTCCGATGAGACCAAGAATAGAGCGTGTTGATTGGGAATTTTCCTTAGATGAACATGGAGTGGATCCTGTTCTTGGTGTTCAGTATGTTAGTGAAGTTTATAAGAATGCAGATCCTGATTATACAGGGAGACCAACGGTGCCAGTGATGGTGGATCTTGAAACGAAAAAAGCAGTAAACAATGATTATTTTAAACTAACTAACTACTTTGAAACAGTCTGGGCTCCTTTCCATAAGGAAAATGCTCCAGATTTATATCCTAGTGATTTGCGCGCAGAGATTGACGCATTGAATGAGGTTATTTTTCATGATGTAAACAACGGCGTGTACAAATGTGGATTTGCCCGTTCGCAGGAGGCCTATGAACAAGCCTATGATACATTGTTTGCTAGATTAGATGAATTAGAGGAACGCCTATCAAAGAGTCGTTTCTTATTTGGGGATTTTATTACCGATTCGGATGTGCGTTTATATACGACATTGGTTCGCTTTGATGCTGCTTACTATTCCGCATTTCGAACAAACCGAAATCTAATCCGTGAGTTTACGAACTTATGGGAATATGCGCGTGATTTGTACCAGACTGTTGGGTTTGGTGAGACTACTGATTTTGATGCGATAAAGCGACATTATCACCTATCGATTACGATTGATCCTGGAAAAGGAGAAGTGAATATTCTTCCAAAAGGACCAGACACATCATTATGGCATACGGAACATAACCGTGAAGAACTAAACAATAAAAAAGAAAAGTTTTTGCTAAAAGGGTAGGGGAAATCAAACATGAAAATTCGTGATGCAAAACTAGATGAATTAGATTTTATTCGCGAGCAACGAGTGGCTGCTTATGTGGAGCATTCAGCGGCAATTCCAGCTGCGCATTGGCAAGCGCTGAAGCAGGCTATTTCTTCAGAAGCTGATCGCCAGGATGGTGTTGAACTGATTGTGTGTGAACTGGATGAAAAAATAGTCGGGAGTGCCGTCTTGTTTCCTGCTAAAACCGATGCATATGAGGGTAAAGTAGAAGAGTTAGATTATCCAGAAATCCGAATGCTTGCCGTTACTCCTGAAAATCGTGGCAAAGGTATAGCTTCCGCCTTAATTGCTGAATGCATAAGAAGATCTAAAGCCAAAAATCACAAATTTATTGGACTACATACTGGAGAGTTTATGAAACAGGCGATCCAGCTTTACACAAAACACGGCTTTGAGCACTTGCCACAATATGATTTTGTGCCGGCAGATGATGGGATTGTAGTTAAAGCCTTTCGATTGGGGATATAATGCAGTGACAATCACATAAACGGTTCCACCTAGATCACCGGTAACAATAAAAGAAAACGAGTTGAATTAAACCTAAAACATTGGTAAATCAATGCTTTTAGGTTTTTTGTTTGTAGAAAAACGATTAAAAAGGTATGATTTGAAATCATTTTCTACATTTTTCACACAAGTAAATATCTTGGTGTTGAGTGTAGTAGAAAATTACTGTACGGCAGAATTACTGCGAAATAGATAAATTCTATTTCAGATGTCATAAAGAATGTCCAAACAAGTATAACAAAAGGTGAACTTTGAAGGTTTGCTTTTATTATTAAAGATATACCAAGCTTTCATATTAAAATTCCTAGGCTTATCTGGAAAAAGCATTTGACAATTGGAACCATTTTAAAAATGGATGGCATTTTCACTTTTTTCTCATACGCCTAGCCAGATTTTCTTTTTATTGTATTTGAAACATTATTTCATGAGTTGTTTAAACGTCGTGAAGTAACCAATAGATAACCCAAGAAACGTGGAATGGTTAAGAGAGACGAACTTTAGGTAGTTTAACAGCATTTCTTATTCAACTAACGGGCAATTTAGTTCAACAAGGAATAAGAAAATTAAATGGTATTTAAACGCTTATAAGAGTTTGCTACGGTTACTCATGAAAACTTACTCAAAGTTGAAGCGATTGAGCTTATCGAGTCGTTGCTTGTAACAGTCCACTTGATTTGTTGCATAACATTCCTAGGCTGCCAAACTTTAAGTTGCTCTGTTATTATTTACTCATTAGGATAACTATAGATAAAATGCCACTTCAAATTCGAAAGGTGTAGATTTATATTAGAACCCCCAAATTTTTTAATAGAATTAGGCAACGTATTAAAACTTTTAAATTCCTATTAGCCTTCGATGAATTAAATGAAGCAAATAGAATAATTAAATTTCTGGGAATTACCTTTATAATTCTAGCTTTCTTTTACCTTCTAGGAATGGTTAAGTTATCAATAGTGATAATAACGAGCATTTCATTATCAGGTATTTTCTTTATCATAGGAGATATATTCGAACACTGCTGCAAGGTTCAACATCAAAAAAAAGCAATTGATATTAAAATTAGAAATAATAGGATAGGAAATTTAAAGCTATTTAAAGTTGTTTTCCAATTTCTGGCAATAACCTCATTAATTATTGCTCCCTACCTAACCCTAGCCCTATCGGATAACACGCTTAACAAGGTTAGCAACACATTCTCAATGTTAGCAATCGGTTTAACTGTCTTTAAAATTGGTTTAGATAATTCAATGAAAAAATCCGAATTTGAAAACACGGTAGCCGATGAACTATTTAAATTAGCTGAAAGCACTGTACAGTCACAAGAAAAAAAGAATGAATGAATCATCCCTTTTTCTTGTTCTTTTTATACCTAAAAATAATAGTTTTGTTCTATGCAAGACTTTGTAATAACATTTAGACAAACAAGAGAATGATTATTCAGTTGTTTAACTAACTGGCAGGATAGTTGAAGAAGAAGTTGTTTATTAACTTCACAATTGACACATATTACGCAGTAAAAATCTGAGAATCAATAAAAAAGGCACTCTACTGAGTGATATGCTCCCAATAAGGTAGACAGATGAAATAATAAAAAATCTGTTTACTAAATTGGGGGCTTTTTCTTTGGCAAAAAGTATTTATAGTGCACAAGAAAAGTATGAGTTAATTATGGCGTTTGAGGACAGACAAACCTCTGTAAAAGATTTTTGTCGGGAACACAATATATCTAAACTAACCTTAAATAAATGGGTCTACCTATATCAAACATATGGAATGGATGGGCTCCAAGGTTCAACTGGATGGAAACGGTACACCAAGGAGCTAAAGACAGCTGCCGTTCTTGATTATCTTTCCGGATCCTATTCATTGATTGATGTTATTCGGAAATATGAAATATCAAGTCACTCAGTGTTGGAAAAGTGGATAAAGAATTATAATGGTCATAGAGAATTTAAAGACACGCAAAGGATGAGCAGCTCTATGATCAAAGGTCGGTCCACTACACTTGAAGAACGTTTGGAAATTGTAATGTATTGTCTTCAAAACGGAAAAAATTATCACCAAGCATCAGAGCTTTTCAAAGTCTCTTATCAACAGGTGTATCAATGGGTAAAAAAGTACGAGAAAGACGGAGAAGACGGTCTTAAAGATAAGCGTGGCCAGCATAAGGCGGAACCAGAGTTAACTCCCGAAGAGAAGATTCAGCGTGAAATGAAACGCTTGGAACGGGAAAATGAGCGTCTTCGGGCAGAAAATGCATTCTTAAAAAAGTTGGAGGACATCGAAAGGAGGCGGCTAAAGAGGCGGCATTAAGCCAGGTTCGCTTAACTGATAAATATGTGGCTATTCAGGAATTACATGAGAATGAGAATTTCTCAATTTCGCTATTATGCAAGATTGCTAGAATTGCACGTTCTGCATACTATAAGTGGCTTCAACGCACCCCTTCCGAGAATGAGAAGTGGAATGAAGAAATTTTAGCGGAGATAAAACGCCTAAATGAGAAGGTGGACGGCATATACGGATATCGCCGCATAACGCTTAACCTAAATCGTATCTTATCCAAGACAATTAACCATAAGCGTGTGTATCGGCTGATGAGGACGGCTGGAATCCAGTCGGTTATTCGACGCAAACGCAAGAATTATAAACCAAGCACACCGCAACATGTGGCAGAGAATATATTGAACAGGGATTTCCACACGGAGAAACCAAATGAAAAATGGCTGACTGATATAACCGAAATGAAGTATGGAGCCTCCAAGAAAGCTTATTTGAGTGCGATTTTAGATTTGTACGATGGATCGATTGTAAGCTATGTATTAGGCACATCCAACAATAATCCGTTGGTGTTTAAAACCCTGGATATAGCATTGGAAGCCAATCCAGGAGCTAGCCCCCTCTTCCACAGTGATCGAGGATTTCAATACACGTCCCCTGCATTCAAAAGGAAAATTGGGAGAGCAGAAATGACGCAAAGTATGTCGCGAGTGGGAAGGTGCATCGATAATGGGCCAATGGAGGGATTTTGGGGAACATTGAAATGTGAAAAGTATTATCTAAACAAGTACGATACATTTGAAGAGTTGAAAAAAGACATTGATGAATACATACAATTTTATAATCAACAACGATTACAAAAAAGACTAGACGGCCTTAGCCCCTTAGAATACAGGTCTAAAGCCGCCTAGTGTCGTTTTTTTATTTCCACTGTCTACTTGACAGGGGGCAGTTCAGAGTGCCGAG
>NZ_JAGYPG010000005.1:25031-212930 GCF_018343625.1 Lederbergia citri
CATACAATTTTATAATCAACAACGATTACAAAAAAGACTAGACGGCCTTAGCCCCTTAGAATACAGGTCTAAAGCCGCCTAGTGTCGTTTTTTTATTTCCACTGTCTACTTGACAGGGGGCAGTTCAGAGTGCCGAGTACCTTATTTACCTTTTCAACTAAATTATCGAAAAAGGGTTTAATTACAAAATCTCTAGCTCCGCTTTCTATTGCACTATTTACTAGATTATGGTGTCCTATAGCGGAACACATGATGACTTTTGCTTTTGGATCTATTTTTATTATCTCTTTAAGGGCATCAATACCGTCAAGCATGGACATTGTAAAATCCATCAATACAATATCCGGAGAATATAATTTGTACATTTCAATTGCTTTTAAACCGTCTTCAGCTTCAAGAAAATCATCAAAATCGTTTTCTAAAAGAAGTTGTTTTAGTAAATTTCTCATAAAAAGAGAGTCATCAACTAACAAAATTTTTGCCATTGACTATTTACCCTTTCAGTATATTTAGGCAAATTCGAAAGGTAAATTTAGTTATTTTTATTCAGGTATTACCTGGCAACCCGGCTACCGTGACAACAATGTGTTTTAGGCCCGTGGCTTTGCGTCTTTTACTTTCGTAAAATTTGCCTATATGCAAATGATATCGAATTTTGTAGATTAATTGAAATAAATTGACTTGTTGCACATTCCGAATAAATTGTGTATTTGTAAGATATTCCTTGTTAACTAAAGGAAAAAGTAAGAAGTTGTGAAGAAATACACTTAAACTAACGGGTAGCTTTACTTGAAGATCGATGTTTATCATGTGTTCAATAATTGGGCCATAACAAAAGGTCGCAATTTTGGAGCGACACTGGTAAAAATGATGGAACCTTTTGATAAACATACTTAAATCTGCTAGATAAGTTCCTAATAAAGACAGAACCTGATTACCTCATTTGTTCAGGACACCCATATCTTTTATTACAATGGGATAATTCGACATTTCCAGCATGACAGGCAGTTCGTGTAGATATCGACAGCATTGGAATTGAAGTGATTGTCTAAATTAGAATGTGTTGCTAAAGAAACTAGGGTTGTATAAAAAGCCAACATTCATTTGCAATGTGAAAAATAAACCCCGAAAATCCTGTACCAATAAAAATACTCCAAAACTGTACTATTAAAAAAACACTTAACTCCTTGGTAATAAAGGGCTAAGCGCATATCTGTTATATCGGGATGACAGGAATTGAACCTGCGCCCCCTAGCAGCCCATGCAAGAATTCAAAGCTTATATTAAACAAAAAGGTTCTGTGACATCGACTACCCTGAACAAAGTATGAAAATTACAAAGGAAGGAGAACGCGTCAAGGGAAGTCAGTTAAAAGGAATTGTGAAGTCATATTAGTGTCCGAAAAGTATCCGAAAAGTTTATAAAACAAATGATTATGTGTGACTTCGAAAATTAAAAACGTTGATTTAATAGGCTTTTAAGTGTCTGTTTTTGATTGTATGTAAGATTATTAAATGGGCGGCATGATGTAAGGATTTTAAGATCTTACATTTGAGAAGTGGTTATTACCATTTTTCATCCATTCTGAGAACTAGTCACGTAAATGATTTTTTCTCTAAAGTATAGACTACTTCCTAAAAACAAGGAGGTAGTCTTTTTTATGTTGTTTAAATTTGCTTATCAAGATTTAGATTGTTACATGCCTCTTCAATAAAAATAAAGTCATCAGGACTACCATTTCTTTACGCCGTGCAAATTATTGGATGTGGGCTTTTTGAATTTCTACATGCATTTCGCTCCCTCTTTAGTTTCTGTTATTCTAGGAGGCTATTGAAAATAAATGGTGATAAAGTTCCTGTTTGAATGGTTTGTCGGTTTCTTGATGTACTGTGGTTGCTTTGTACTCATGACACAAGCCCTCTTTACTTTATCCGTTTAATTTCCCTCTCTGTCTTGATGCGAATTTTATTTGAAGGTGTATTGGTTTTTGCTGTTTTCATGTTGTACGTTTCTCCTGAAGTTTTATTTTGTTTCGGTAGTTATCCATCGGCAGAAAGGATTCCACGGGAAAAAACAGTAGATAAATATTGGAAGGGAAAAGAATAGGCTCTATGTTTAGTGACAGAGACCTAAACGTAAACATAATTTGTTGTAGAGAGTGATTTCGTATACACAGAACTGGTATTGACTTTTCCACTCTCTATTCATGTTTAAACTAAATAAATATAATACAATGGGGAGGTAAGAAATAAAATGTTACAAAATGAGCTACAAGGGTTGGGAATCGACCCTTACCAAGTTGGTCAGTTAGTTCCTCTGGATCTTCAAAGCCACGACCCGTATATGATGAGCAGGCGTTGTGGAGGCTGTGGCTTCCGATGTGGAGGCTGTGGCTTCCGATGCGGCGGCTGTTTCGGCTTCCGATGTGGTGGCTGTGGAGGCTGCTTTGGTTTCGGCTGTTTCGGCTTTGGCCTCGGTTTTGGCTGTTTCGGTTTTATTTAATAGTTTTGGCAGTTTGAGCTGTTTGGCGCCGTGTAATTCCCTTAAGTAAAAATTAAATACTTTAAATCAAAAATGCCCTTGCGTAATTTCTCGCAGGGGCACTTCTTAAATTTAATGAAAGTATATTACTTTGACGATAATTCTACATCGAATCGCCACCGGCTCTTCGTGTTTGCTTTATCTCAGTTGGTGCCTCCTGGCCATACGCCGCTGAACATGGCGCTTCCGCTTTTCTTTTTATCATATTGGACAAAAAATCGTACATAAACTGATAGTGCATAATTTGTACGATTATGAATAAGGAGGAGCTGAATGACAAAACTTAACTCGTCCTCACGTATAAAGCTCAAAAGGGATACTTTTTTTCTTCCAGATCCAAAAGGCGGTGTGTATTTTAGAAACAACTTAAACTCATTCCGGATGGAGGGTAATACAATCTATCAGTGGATTGAAAAATTGCTTCCAATGTTCAATGGTGAGTATACAATGGGAGAATTAACAATGGGATTAACTGCCCCTTATCGAGATAGGGTGTACGAAATTGGAGAAACGTTGTACAGCAACGGTTTTGTTCGGGATCTAAGTAAAGAGGCTCCTCATCAATTAAATCAAAACGTTCTTGAAAAGTATGCTTCACAAATCGAATTTATAGAGAATTTTATGGAATCTGGTGCGTACCTTTTTCAAGAATACCGTAAGGCGAAAGTCCTGGCTGTTGGCTCTGGCCCCTTTATGCTTTCATTGGCTTCCGCTTTAATCGAATCAGGTCTTGCCAAATTAAATGTTATGGTCACAGATTCCATTCTTACCAATTGGCAGAGGCTAAATGAACTGGTGCAAAATGCCCGTAAGACCGATTCTGAAGTTGAAATCAAGAATGTACCCTTTCATAAAGACGCGGGGAGCAGTTTCTGGAAGCAAGCAGTTCAGCTTTATGATTGGATTCTATACGTCTCGCAGGATGGCAATATAAATGAGCTAAGGGATCTTAATCTGGTTTGCAAAGAAGAAAAGAAGGCATTTATGCCAGCCATCTATTTAGAACAAGTGGGGCTATCTGGTCCATTTGAACAACCGGATACAGATAGATGTTGGGAGACCGCATGGCGCAGAATCCATTACTCAGCACTAAAAAAAGATCGGCCGTCTCAATCCTTCTCTTCAACAGCAGGATCGATTTTGGCAAATGTTTCCGTATTCGAATTATTCAAAAGGGCTACAGGGATTGCAGATTCCAATGAGAGTCATAAAATTTACATGCTTGATCTTGAAACCCTTGAAGGAGACTGGCTTTACTTCATCCCGCATCCATTGGGTACGTCCAAACGTGAAACTCCAAGACTGGTGGAAGATTTTGATTTACGCCTCGAACTGGAAAAGGACAGAAATGAACCAACGAGTAACCTCTTAGAGTATTTCGGTGGGTTAACGTCAGAAGAAATAGGAATTTTTCATACCTGGGAGGAACGAGATTTACCCCAACTTCCACTTGCACAGTGCTATGTTCAAGCAGTTAACCCCTTATCAGAGGGACCGGCAGAACTACTTCCTGAGGTTGTCTGTGGAGGACTATCACATGAGGAAGCAAAAAAAGAGGCCGGGCTGACGGGCATTGAAATGTATGTTTCACAAATGATAAATTTGCCTGATTTGGGATACAAGCATCAGAAAAATAAGGTAGGTGCGAACATACCTGAGGAATTTATAGGTATCGGTGCTGGAGAAACAATCGCAGAGGCTGTTTGCAGAGGCCTTCAAGTATATTTAGGTGAAGAATTGAAAAAAAGAAAGGTCGATCAGCAGAGTAGGGTTTATCGAATTAAGTTGGGAGCCGTAGAAGATAAGCGATGCAGGTTTTATTTTAATGCCCTGACTACCTTAAATGGTGCTCCAACAATTGGTTTAAAAGAGGATGTTTTAGGCTTCCCTGTGGTATGGGTAAGGTCGAATCGCCGTTGGTACACCTGCTCAGGTTTAAATACTACATTGGCATTACGAAATGCATTGAAACAAGCGCTTTTGGATGCTCAAAACCAAGTGAATTCCACAGTAAAGCAAGAGATGGGACCAGCTGTTTTTCTGGAAAACAACGAAAACAAATTGGATATTCCATCTTGTGATGAAATGACATCTCGGGAGCTATTACAATCGTCTATTCATGTATTGAACCGGAATCGCATGCGGCTAGTAATCTATGACCTTGCCTATGAGCCTTTTTTAAGACAAGAACTGGCAGGGGTGTTTGGTGTTAAGGTACAAGAGGAGGGATCCTAATGGCTGCTCATATACTTATAGATGGTGAGGGGTTATTAGCGGATTATGTCGATGATCAATTGTCTCCAAGCTATTTTGTTAGGCGCCAAAGTATTCTTGAAGAGGTTCCCGAAAATACAAAATTAGTTCTTGTACTGCACGATACCTGGAAACCACACGTTCATCAAAAAGCCGAAGAGAGGTTAAGGACCCTAGGTATTCCGTGGTTTCGAGGCTTCGTTTCGTTTGGTGAAGGAATCATTGGTCCATTTGTACGACCTGATGTACCGGGATGTTCTCGCTGTGCTGACCTACGACTTTTGTTAGCTGGGCCTGATCGCCAAGAAAGTTTGGGGTTAAGGATGAAAATGGCAGCAAGTGAAGGTTTACTCCGTGATGCATGGGTATCACGAACTGGACTATCGCAAATGGCGAACTTGATTAGCAACGAAGTGATAAAGATTCTTCAAGGAGAACAAAGCCCTTTAGGAGAAAGGATGTTCATTACAAATCTGAAAACGTTAACGATCTCCAGCCACTTTTTTTTACCAGATTCGTTGTGCCCTATGTGCAGTCTAATACCTAAAGACACATCTGAATTGGCTTACATTAAGTTAGAACCAAGCCCTAAATTGAATCCTGGTAGTTACCGATGCCGTTCGATGGATGAATTAAAAAACGTGCTAGTCAAAGATTATCTGGATTATCGTACTGGTATCATGAATGGGAAAATGCAGGATTTCAGGCTGCCGTTCGCTGACGTTGTAGTGAACATGCCGTTGCTTGTTGGGGACGAGGGAGTAGCAGGTAGATCTAATTCTTATGAAGTGAGTGAGCTAACTGCTATTTTAGAGGGTTTGGAGAGATATTGCGGAATCGAACCTCGAGGCAAATGGAAGGTAGTTCGTGATAGCTATCACAATTTGGTGGATAAAGCATTAAATCCTGCAAAGGTAGGTTTGCATGAGGAGGAACAGTATGCAAAGCCACAATTTCCATTTAAACCATTTCATCCTGATCAACCAATGAATTGGGTCTGGGGATATTCATTTTTACAAGAACGCCCTATTCTCGTTCCGGAGTTACTGGCCTATTACAGTTTGGGATATGGAGAAGGATTTGTTTATGAGACTTCCAACGGCTGTGCATTAGGGGGGAGTTTAGAGGAGGCCATTTTCCATGCCATTATGGAGGTCGTTGAACGAGACTCATTCTTATTAACCTGGTATGCACAACTCTCCCTTCCCCGTCTTGACCTTAGTTCTTCGAACGATAAAGAATTGCAGTTGATGGTTAGCCGGATTCGTGAAGTCGCTGGTTATGACCTGCTTTTTTACAATGCGACAATGGAACATGAGATTCCGTCCGTTTGGGCAGTGGCAAAAAACAGGGGATCCAAGGGTGCAAACCTCATTTGTGCAGCCGGAGCTAATCCTGATCCTGTAAAGGCAGTAAAAAGTGCGATTTACGAGCTTGCAGGAATGATGTTTAGGCATGACGAAATCTTGGAGAAAAATCGACAGAAATATGAAGAAATGTTACAGAATCCGTTTGCTGTACGTACCATGGAGGACCATGGCATGCTTTACGGGCTAAAAGAAGCAGAGGAGAATTTAAGTTTTTTATTGGATGAAAATCGTCCTTTACGTACATTTGATGAGGAATTTAAATGTCCGCTTGTGAATGCTGATTTGAAGGATGATGTTGAGGATATTCTAAATAGGTTCCGAAAGTTAGACCTGGAAGTCATTGTGGTTGACCAAACATCACCTATAACCAAAAGGAACGGCTTATTTTGTGTAAAGGTATTGATTCCTGGAATGCTGCCAATGACCTTTGGGCATCACCTTACACGTATAAGAGGTCTTGAACGGGTACTCAACGTACCTGTGAAACTCGGGTTTAAAAAGCACCCGTTAACATATGAACAGTTGAATCCAAATCCCCATCCTTTTCCATAACTGCAAGAGTAGGAGGGTTTCAGGTTGGAACTAGATACATTCCTATACAATCTGCATTTTGATACTGATAAACTTCTTTCGTCGGATTGGCAACCGGATTGGGAAAACGCACCACTTCCCTATAAACTTTACCGTGGTTTACCAGAGGTTCCACTTACCTCAGATGTACCGTTAACTCTCAAAGGGAGAGAAGTTCATTCAATACCAAGCCTGAAGGAGTTTGGTCATTACTTGTGGTATGTATATGGTCTTACTCGTTACTCTCAAGTTGCTTTCATTGACGGCACCGAGAAGAAACCTACTGTAAGCTACGCCCAGTTGTTTCGCAGATTTGTTCCCTCTGGTGGAGGGTTGTATCCCAATGAATTATATGTGTACTTAAAGTTGGAGGATGTACCAGAGGGAGTTTACCACTACGATGTTGCACACCATTGCCTTTTATTGCTGCGAGAAGGCAACTACGATTCCTACCTATCCCGAAGTCTTGGAAATCGTTATAATCTTTCAGATTGTTTTTGCACTGTTTTTGTATCGACAGTTTTTTGGAAAAATTTTTATAAATACAATAATTTCTCTTACAGGTTACAAGGGTTGGATGCAGGCGTGCTAATTGGGCAATCGTTGGAAGTCGCGGGTAGGATGGGATTCTCAACAAGGGTATGTTACCAATTTCTAGATCGTTCTATCAATCATTTGCTTGGGCTATCTGAACAGGATGAAAGTGTATATGCTGTGATCCCATTATCTATTTATAATGTTGACCAATTTAATTTAGAAAAAAATATTTCTGCAACGGAATTGTCACGGGAAGTTCCGTTGCTCAAGCATATAACATATAACCGTTCAAAGAGAGTCATTGATTACCCTGTGCTGAAAGAGATCAATGAAGCTTCGATGTTGGAAACAACACATTCATTTGTGAACAAAAAGAAAGATGTTCCTCTTAACAATGCATTAGGCACAGAGTTAATCATACTGCCATTTACGGAGAAGTTTTCATACGATCTGGCATCCGTTTGCAGAGAGAGGCACTCTCCTGATACTGATTTTATGATAGGGAAAGTCAGTCAAACAAAAATAGCCACATTGTTAAAAGAGACCTTTGCATTATCGTACCAAAATGACCTTGACGACAAAAATAAGGATGCTGAGACTGGTCTAAATTTGTATGGCAGTTTTTATAATGTTGAAGGTATTCAAGATGGTGCTTACGCCTATGACAAAAACGTTCATGCACTTCGGAGAATATCTTTGGGGGATTTCCGGGAGTATATGCAAAATGGTTTAACAACGCCTAATCTAAATCTATTTCAGGTTCCGCTCTGTTTGCATGTTGTTGGAGACAAGGACTACTTCAAAAAGGAACTGGGCTATAGAGGATACAGAATTCAACAGATGGAAGCAGGTATACTCCTGCAGAGGCTGCTCTTAACAGCATGTGCTCTAGAGATGGGGGGACACCCACTATTAGGATTCGACACTAACCAAATTGATGAACTTTACGGAGTCAATTCGACAGAAAAAACGAGCCTTATACAAATCCCTGTCGGTCCATACCGTCCCCGTGTCTGGTTAAAAGGAAGTTTGAATAGCTAGGATAGAAAGGAGTAGTAAGTATTTTGGAATTGATTCAATTGAATTTTAAGACTTTAAGGATTGGACTGGTGTAAATAAGGAGATTATCCATGCCTAGTTGGAGATTTTGATTGGACTTTTTTAATTTTTGCATTAAAAAACTATTGTTAAAATTTCTTGTACCTCAATAACCATAAAAAAGATTACCGTTAAAGATGTTACACCTCAAATTCCGCAAAACCTTGATATATCGCACTGTTTTCATACAACATTAAAGATATTACACACTCTCATCTTACGGGCAGCATGATGTAACTCTCCACATTGAAATGTTGATATATCAAGGTTTTTACCAATGAAAAAGTGATATATCTGCAAAAATATCACATGAATATTTTAAAAAGCATTTTTATAGATTGCTTTTTGTAGAATGTCTCCGTAAAGTCCTCGACTTTATCGAAAGGGAAATTGGGATGGCAAGTATGCACCTTGTGATAATATGGTGGGGGATAATAATGATCATTTCAGTTAACCTTTTTTAATTATCGCTACATATTTTTTAAAGTAAATAAGTAAAACAAAAACCCGAAATATAGACACTCTTTTAGAGTGTCCATATCTCGAGTAGTATTTCAATATTGAAAAGGTGCTTTTTAATTCAATTTATTTTTCTCTTTTCCACCATAATGAATCTTTTGGATTTTCAACAGCTTCTATATACTCAGACTTTGAAGCAACTGTTGGGTAAGAACCTTTTAGTGATTTTCCTGAGGTGTTACTGAAAAAGAATGATATCACTAGAAATCCGATAATACTAACGATTGTTAGATAGAAACCAGGTGCTAAGTTATTCCTAGTTTGGTGGACTAGCCATGTTGAAACTAATGGGGTAGTCCCACCAAATATTGAAACAGAGACATTAAAGGTAACAGCTAATGTTCTATATCGAATATCTGTGTAGAACATAGTTGGTAACGATCCGGGCATTGTGCCTTCATAAGTTGAAAGAAGAACACCCAGAATTAAAATTCCTAAAGAAATAAATACTATCGTATTCAAGTTTATTAAATAAAAAGCTAGGACAGATAATAGGGTTAATCCCCCTAAACCAATTAAGAAGACAGTCTTGTTTCCAATTTTATCACCGAGCTTTCCAAACATGAAAGCAAGAGGCACCATAATAACCATTACAATAGTAATTAATACGGTTCCTAACGTACTAGATAATCCAATAATTTGATCTAAATAAGAGGGCATGTATGATAATAACATATAGTTTGTAATATTAAAAAATGCGACAGCCACAAAGCATACAAGAACATCCCTTTTGTGATTTCTTAAAATAGTTAGGAAGCCTTCCTCTTGGACTTCGTCATGAGAAAGTTCATTTTCAAAAATCGGTGTTTCTTCTAAGCTGCCTCTTAAGTAAAACCCAACAAGCCCTAATGGTAGACCAAGTAGAAACGGTATTCTCCAACCCCACGAGGCCATCTGCTGATCAGATAAAGTGATAAAGAGTATGCTGGCGAGTAGTGAAGCTAATATATAACCAGCGAGCGTACCAATTTCTAAACCACTTCCTAGCATATTACGTTTATTATCTGGAGAGGATTCTGCAATGTAAACCATTGCACCAGCATATTCGCCACCAGTCGAAAAACCTTGAATAATTCTTGCAATTAATAGGAGTATAGGAGCCCATATACCTATTTGATTATATGTAGGTAATAAACCGATTAGTAATGTGGAAATAGCCATTAACATAATCGTAATGGTTAAAACAATTTTTCTACCAAATTTATCTCCGATTTTACCAAATATAATACCGCCTATTGGGCGCATTAAAAAGGCAATCGCAAATGTGGCAAATATGAAAACTAATTTTATCTCATCATTCTTAACAGCACTAAAAAAGTTTTGACTAATAATAACAGCTAAATATGAATATAATCCAAAATCAAACCATTCCATAGCGTTTCCTACTGCTGTTACAAACACGCTTTTCTTTGTTTGTTTAATATTTACAACATTGATTTTTTTCTTGTTAAATTTCATATATCATGTCAGCCCCTTAACATGATATATTATTATCTAATAATAAAAATAAATTCTAAAAACTCTATTGTATAATCCGAAGCTTTAACATATCGCCTAAAATAAATCCTAAACTTTCAACTCTTCAAGTGTATATTGTGCCTCCACTTTATATTAGTTTGAGTAGGAGGGGCATCCTTACCGAAAAAGAGTAATCCGCCCTTTATGGAGCAATAGATAATCTCTACTTAAACCTTCAAACCTACATCTTTTGTTAGTCCACGCCTATAGTCCTTAATCAATTTCTCTTCAATAAAAATTTACTTTTCAAAGAAGGTCAAACCCCACCAAATGTCTAATATATAATTTGGTTGTCACTAGGAACATTGGGGGATACAAACTTGGAACATTCAGTAGAAAAACAATTCACTTCTGAAATCATGAATAAAATCTTGAGTACCTATCAGTTAGACACTAACTTTAAAAAGCTCGGTGATTTTGAGAATTACGCTTTTGAAGTTTATCATGAGGGAGAAGCGAAAATATTAAGAGTTACGCATAGTTCACATCGTACGCAAAAGGAATTAGAATCGGAGTTGGATTGGATTCAATATTTGCATGGTTGTGGAATCAGTATTCCAGCGGTGTTTCTGTCTCCGAACGGGAATACAGTAGAGGCATTTCAGTCAGAGGATTCCGTTTTCTATGCCTCGTTGTTTGAAAAAGCACCGGGAAATCCTGTGAAGCTAGTTGATTTTGATGAGAAGCTTTTCCGTATTTGGGGAAAAGTAATTGGAAAAATGCATCATTTTACAAAAAACTACCAACCAGGAGAGAACATCCAACCACGTTATCAATGGGATGAAAATGATTTATTGCGTTTAGAATATTACTATCCTAAGTCTGACCAGGAAGCCTTGAAAGCAGCTCGTAATGTCGTGGCAGAAATCGAGAAATTGCCAAAAACGAAAGATTTTTATGGACTTATCCATACAGATGTCCATGCTGGAAACTTTTTCTATGATGGGGATTCGATCCATATTTTCGATTTTGATGATGCAAGCTATCACTTTTTTGCATCGGATATTGCCATTCCGCTTTATTATTTTCTCATTAGTAAGCATTTATATGGAACAAGAGGGGAGCGCAATGAATTTGCAAGAGAGTTCATGCAAGCTTTTCTGGAAGGATATCGCGAGGAAAATGAGCTTTCACAAGAATGTATCGAAACGATTCCATTGTTTTTGAAGCTAAGGGATGTTGATTTATATTCTGTTTTTAGTAAAAAAATGCCGGCTGAGGAACGAACAGAACGAATTCAGCATTGGATTGCTGAAATCAAGGAACGTATTGAAAAAAATGTGGCTATTGTGGATCTTGATTTGAATAGTAACCTGAAATAGGATCGACCAAGTCGACACGGTTGTCCAACCTGATTTAACGGGGTTCTATTCAGTATTATCATTGTTAAGGCATACGACCGGCGTAAGAAATATCATATAATAATAAAACTCTACTTTTTCATGATAAAAAGAAGAGTTTTTTTGCCTTATGATTATTTGAAATAATAATCGAAGGAATCTTTTAGTATAAAAATATTATTTAGTAGTGAACAGAATATATCATTTTCCTACTAATGCTCGCTGCTCAAGTAACAGCTGTAGCCATTGGGATGGTTTGTTATAAGACTCATGCTTATTTTTGCGATTTGGTGTGATATATAAATGCCAGCTTAATGCCCTTTGCACACATGCAAGTTCATCAGAAATACGTAATGCTCGTTCAAGCTCCCTCATTGGCGCTATTTTTGTCCAAGGTTCTAAATAATACGGTCGAAATTCATCCACCAATCTCAACCATTCAGATTCGGATTCAATTAAATCATCGAGAGCATGCCAGAAAATTCGTGTACTGAAAAACGGATGTGAGACTGATGCATCGCCCCAGTCAAAGAATACGATGTTATTTTCCACAAGTCTAATATTATTGGAATGTAGATCCCCATGTTCAAGAGAAGCAGGAATAATTGATTCCAATTCATCACACATTTCTAGCAGGATTGGTAAAAGCGTCATAACTTGATTGGTTTGTTCTTTATTTAAACCTGTTGCACACATTTCTTCTAAACGTTGTTGGATTTCCTCTTTAAGAACGGACATTCTACGATCCGGAACTCCAAGCTGTAACAACCGTTCAATGTTCTCTAACTCAGTGATTTGAAGCTCACCAAATTCACTTATTGCCTTTTGCCAAATCTTTTTATCTTTCAGTGTGCGTAGAGATTGACCTTTCAGGTCTCTCATCAATAGCCAACCTCTCATTTCATTTACCGCAAGGACTTCAACTGTTTTTCCAGGGTGAGTGATATTAAGTTCTCTACTAAGCATTGCCTCTTGTTTTGAAGCAGAACCGACAACCTTAAAGTAATAATCATCTTCGTTTGTTGGAACACGGATAACAAGGCTCATATCGGTTTCCTTTACACGTTCCATCTTCCCTCTAATAGATAAACTAGCTTTCTCAAGTTCTTCCCTTATCCAGCCTTCTACTTGGTCATCATAATTTTCTTGAAACCAGGGAATAAGAATATCCTGTCCTGACATACCTTTCCTCTCCTTTATTACCTCATTTAAGATTGTAAAGTAGCTTCAGAAACTATAAAATAATGGACAAATTAATATTTATTTCTATATCCTCCTCCATCATGTTGATGTCATCATTTATGGGCTTAAGATTGTATTACTGTACCAATGATTTTAGGAGAACTTGGCTTTGGTTTTTGGTTATAACTTTAATTAAATTTCACCTCACATGAAAACTTTGCTAATAAAAACCTATATTACTATTTATTTATGAATATTAAACTTTTTTCGTTATTTTTAACCATATATTCCATTAGAGAAAAATAATCCCTCAGTTATCTTGAGGGACCTATACAAAAACATTGTCGTAATAAACTAATACAATGCTATCTTCACATGTTACATACAAATTGAACAATGGTATGATAATGGTCGTCATTAGGGTACTAAACTTTATACTGGAGAGATAGTGATGAGTACAAGGAAAACAATGCTACTACGACATTAACTTATAGTTAATTAATATAAAAAGCCTCATCTATTTATGATACGGGTCACCGTGCTTAATATTAAACGGTTTATAATATAGTAAAATCCATTCTTCAATAATCTGGCAAGCTTATGAGAAGAGGGAAATTACATATCTTGTTTCATGTATTTAAGTTAACGAGTAAATTTATAGAGGAGAGGTTTTTTGAAATGAATCGGAATTATAAGAAAAAAGAATTATTATTGGAGAATTTAACTGAAAAAGATATACCTGGATTAATACGTCTTACCAAATCAGTTGGATGGGATTATAACCGGGAGGAATTAACGACGATTTTTTCTACAGGAAAAGTATATGGACACAGAAGCCAACTAGGAGAAGTAGTTTCTGCAGCTGCAGTTATTTTATATGATAACGATTTATTGGCATCTATAGGAATGGTTCTTGTAAATCAAGATTATAGAGGGTTAGGCTTAGGGAAGGAAGTTACCACAATTTGTATGGACTCTGTTTCCCGAGATACAACTATTATGTTAGTTGCTTCAATTGCGGGTGAACCTGTTTATAAAAAGCTAGGTTTTGAAACGATTAGTTATGTATATAAGGTAACATGTGATTACTACATTCGATCAAATAAAATTCATGGAATACAAGTTGAAATTTCCCCTTATAGTGAAACAGATTTTTCTGAGGTTGTGAAATTAGATCAAAAAGCGACCGGAGTAAACAGGCGGGAGCTTTTATTACATAGAATTAACCAAGCAAAAAAATCTTTAGTTGTTAAAGATAAATATGGAGTAATAATCGGTTTTGGATTATCTATTCAAGGAACTAAAAGCTTAATATTAGGACCTTTAGTCACACCCAATGATGAAATAGCAGCTTTATTAATTGATAAATTAGTGGGTAACTACATGGGTAAGTTAAGAATTGATGTGGCATCAGGACACGAGAATTTTATAAGGTTTTTGGAAAAACAAGGATTTGATAATGTAACTAAAAGACCGATGATGGTTATTAATCCTGATAAGTTTCCGCAAAGAAATGGAACTTTATATGGGATAGCGGGGCAAACATATGGATAAAGGGCTGTTACAATTAAAAATGAAGACTTTGAAGTCAAGTGGTCAGAATATTTGAGGTAGTGGATGCTGTTGTAAAAGAAAGCCTAAGTTCCCTTTTTTAAGCGGAAACAATCTCTTTTATAAGTGAGGTGATGCCACTTTAGTGTCCGAAAAGGTTATAAAACAATTAATAAATGGCTGCATGATGTAACACCTCAGGACCCTTGATAGTTAGGGGGTTAGTGGTAATTAGTACTTTTGTTCATAGCAAGAAAAAAGAAATAAGGTTTAAACAAAAGGAATTGCCTCTTTTCGGCAATTCCTTTTTATGCTATGTACTTTAATTTAAGGGTCTATATGGTGTACCTTACATTTTAAGCGCAATCTAGCAATATTAATATATTTTGCAGAACGATTTCACTCCACCTCATTAAATATATATCTATTCAAAAAGTCATTGCGAAACTTACTAGTCGGATCATATTTCATAAGCAGTTGCTGAAAATCAGGCATCTTTTCATAAAGTGATTGTATTTTTGCAGGTGAGGTAGTAAACAGTTTTCCCCAATGTGGCTTTGCTTGAAAAGGTTCAAGCTGGGCTTCAATTATTGGTAGAACCTGCTGGACTTCAGCCCATTTGTCCTGCCACGTAAAGTGAATGGCAACCGAATCCTGCTTATAGGATGGGCTCATCCAAAGCTCATCCTGCGCAATGGTCCGCACTTCTGATATAAGTAGATGTGGTGCAATTTGTTCCCGAATTTCACTAATCGCACAAAGGGCGTCATAGGCGTGTTCGCGGGCGAAGATATATTCACTTTGCAGCTCTTGACCCTTACTTGGGGTGAAATCCATTCGGAAGTGTGGCAAGCGATCTAGCCAATCCCCTGGAACACCCAGCTGTGCTGTACAATTCTCTGCTCCAACCCCTGGAACGGGATGAAGATTTTCTTTGGCCGCTTTTGCTCCGTAAAAGTCCTCTCCTAACGAAAAAGTCTGATCATCCATTAGTTTGCTTTTTAGCCACACCTGATTAAACATTTCGTCCTGCCAATCAGTAAACAGACTAACGCTATAGGCACTGGAAAAGATGGTATCAATATCGTGTGCTAGTTGCGCTAACGGAAGATTTTCATAAATATCTTGCCTTAATTGACAGCTTGGTAGGACATCTAGTGTTAGTCTTAAGACGATACCGAGTCCACCCAATCCAACAACCGCGCCTTGTAATTCCTCTTTCGATTTTTCCCTTGAAAAAGTTGCAATATTTCCATCGGCTGTGACAACATCCATTGCACGCACAGCTGCAGCTAAATTTTGATTGCTATTACCTGATCCATGCGTTGCTGTTGAACAAGCTCCAGCAACCGAAATGTGTGGAAGGGAAGCAAGGTTATGTAAGGCATAACCATGTTGTTGAAGCACATGACAAAGGTCACCATACTTGATTCCTCCCTGCACGGTTACGCTTTCCTTTTCACGATCAATGGATAAGACTTTGTTAATCTTTTGCAAGGATACTATATTCTCATTTGAATCTGCGATGCTATTAAACGAGTGACCCGTTCCAATCACACGAAGCTTTGTTAACCTTGATACTAATTGTTGCACTTCTTCAACGGATTCAGGTTCATGCCAGTTAGTCGTACTATATTGAAAATTACCTGCCCAATTTCTTTTCATATCAATTAATCCTACTCCTTTTTTTGACTATGTAGCAAAGTTTTTAAGAGTAATTGCAAAGGATCTCTGGCTAAATGCTAATTAAACTGATGAATTTAGATCTTATATAAAAGAACGAAGTGAAGGGAAATTTTTTATTGAAGAAACCAAAAAACGATGGTAGTAATCCATGTTGAAAAGGTGTGAAGGAACTTTATAACTCAAAAGCATAAAAACTATAAATATATATCTTATGTATTTTTTATGGGAGGGTTCTGAGTAAAAAAATACAACACTAAGAGAAATACTTACATCAGATGAAATGGCTCAAATTAATGAGCTTAGAATTTCATTACTAAAATCAGAATCAGCTTCAAAACGAAATTATTATGTAACTGAAATTCTGAAAAAATTTGAACAAGCTAAAAATCGCTGTTCCCGACAGAATAAAAAGATAGTTTCCTCAATTATTAAGTTATCTTTTTGCTGGAAAGGATATAGGAGGGATGAACAAATTATTGATTTATATCATCTTCTTTAGGTAGTTCGTTAAGCGCATTTTCCAGAATATCAATTATTATTTTATTTTGCTCATATAGGAGATTAAGACGATTAACTACTGCTACAAAGCCCAAAATAATTGTTATAAGAAAAACAAAAAACATAAAATCTCCTCCATTTTTCATAAAGACACTACCAAAAGATTTCTTATATTTATTATTCTATCTACGCCGATTATATCCTTTTATCTTCATGATGAAAATCTGATTAATCAATTTGTAAACATTCAGCTATTAATCTTTTCAAGGAAGACTTTACTTAATACGTAAAAAGACCTTCACTAGAAAGCGAAAGTCTTAAGATACAAAAGGTTATGAAAGTCCCTGTAAGTAAGCGTTATAAAGAATATAGTAAAGTTTGCAACGGCATCATTATCTTACTTTCTAAATGTCATATTTCCAGGTGATACCCTAGTAGTAAGAAACTAGATAGATTTGCTAGGCTAACAGCAGAAGGTATCACTACAATTAAAAATTTGTTTGAACGAGGTAACAAAGTTCATGTCTTAAATATGGGTTTAATCGAGGTTATACCTACAGGTCGGTTAATTTTAAGTGTAATGTTCGCCTTTTCGGGAAAATGGGCAAACGTATGTCCTAATATTATGAACTTTCAGAAGCAAAGTATTTGGGCTAATAGGCAAGTTACCAAAACCAGCTTCAGGTAATAAGTTACTTGTATATACCGAAGGTGGTGAGAAAATGGGTCGACGAATAAAACATACTTCACGTGACGTGGAGGAGTTAGCGAGGCTCATGCTTGCGGAAGCAATCGGTGAAGGAGTTCAAGGGATGAACATGGTAGGCTCGGTTGTGGCTAATCGAGTCGAGGCAGACTGTGCTCCTGACTTCAAAGGGTTGCGCAATATCAGACATGCGATCTATCAAACCATACCTGGAACCAATATTCCTCACTTCGAGCCTGTCTTAAATGGATCATTGTATACACAACGTCCCACAGAAGCTGACCTCCAGAGGGCAAGGAATTTGTTACATGGTGATAGGGAACCTCGTGCAAGAATGAATTTGTGGTTCTTTAACCCCAGTCCGGGGAAAAAGTACCGAGCTCCTTGTACCGAAACGATGCCAAGATCACCCATGACAAAGTTCGATTTTGCGCACAAGAACCATTGCTTCTATGTCGCGGTACCGGGCTATTGCCCAGAGTTTTATAGATAAATTAATAAAGGAGCTGATCTTCCCATGACTAGTGGAGACCCTGGTCATTATCCAATGAATTATTATCCTGGTTTTTATCCAGCTTCCATGATGCGGACCAGTCGCGCACAACATGCTGGCTCTCAGATGGCTATGCCTTCTGGCCCCTCGTATGCCGCCCCAGTTGTCCCGATGGGGACCGCGCAGCAACTTCTGGCAGGCGCGATGGAAGAATCATTTATTGAAAATATCATACGCATCAACAAAGGTAAGGTAGGTACATTCTACTTTACTTATCAAGGTAACAACGAATGGAATGCAAGGGTTTACTACGGGCGCATAGAAACGGCTGGTCGTGACCACATCATCATCAGCGACCCGTCCAGCGGCAAACGCTACCTGCTAATGATGGCAAATCTCGACTGGGTGGAATTTGATGAAAAAATTAACTATCCTTTCCCGAAAATCAGTCCGGAAGTCCAGGCGTCCTTGACGACATCAGAATGAGTTATAGAATGCTTAAAACCCGCTTACTTCCTTTTTTGGAGGATGAGCGGTTTTTTAGTTCTGCGGTTGTTTTCATAAAGCAGTATTTTGAAGAACAAGGTAAAGAAAAAACAAAAAGAAGAGCCAAACCTCACTAGATCAAGATTTAGAAGTGTGTGGCTCTGGTTGGTTCAAAATCAAACGATAGTAAGTCTGTTTATAAGCAGTTATATTTTAATGTTGTACTTAATGCTGAATGTCTTCATTTTTTACAATAGATTCAAAGGATGGCTCTACACTTGAATGCAGGGCAATTAATTCATGATCATAATTACGCCTTACCTCGCAAGTTCTATCAAAAATCATCGTCGCCTCATCACCTGGTTTACAAGCAGGCCATTCAGGCAGGTCATTTGAAGAAGGCGTGCCATTCTTTGCAAAACTGATCCATGCATCAAACATCTGCTTCTCCAACAAATCTGAAACACCAGGAATATTACATACTGCAACTTTATCCGTATTCCGGAAGACAAAAGGAATTTCGCTGCAATGCCAAGCAGTCCTTCCACCATCATAAGGAAACTCTAAACTAAACAAATACGAATAAGTTGGAGATTCCTGATGCTCCGCTTTCTTAGCGATAAAATCAATAGAGGGAGCACGGAATAAGGAATCAAGAAATAATAAGTCTGTCAAATTTTTCTCAGGATAAGTTTCTTTAAAGAGGGCTATTAGTTTTTCACTATGTTCTCCGTATCTCTTTGTAATTAATTCTTCTATTTGTTCACTGGATAGCTTTTCTTTGTCAGCAATTCCTGGTCCAAATGCTGGGAATTCTGCGAAAACTGTGCCTATCATTATAGGTATCGTTTTGGCATGCTCCGTAAATCCAACAACTCGTGGATCTCCTACATAAAAATCATTCTGAATTGGAGTACAACCAACATAATGGCCCTCTATCGCCAGTTTTTCCGATACCTTGTTATAAACTTCTGCCAAAAGGGGATATGGAATAGTTTCTAGTTTTTCAACTTCTCCTTCTCCATAGCCAAGTTCATTTAGTAATGCTTTTACGATTTCTGTTCCATCAACTTTACCTGTTGCTACAAAACCATCAATCAATCCACTTTGTATGATTCCTTTGTGAAACAACCCATCAGCTTCTGGTGTTTGCATCAAAGTCCAAACTTTCATCCCGCCTCCAGACTGTCCAAATATTGTTACATTGTCTGGATCTCCACCAAAGTTCTCAATATTATCTTGAATCCACTTTAAAGCAGCAACCATATCTGCATTCCCTGCATTGCCTGAATTCTTATATTTTCCCCCGAAAGGCGATAAATCTAGATAACCTAAAATATTCAAACGATGATTTATGCTAACTACAACAACATCACCAAATTTACTCATATTTTCTCCATCATAAGCTACTTGCTCAATGGACGACCCAGCTGAGAAACCACCACCATGCAGCCAAACAAGTATAGGCTTTTTAGCGTTTTTATCTATACTTTGAGTCCAAATATTCAAATATTGGCAATTTTCATCCATTGGCCAATAACGATGAGGTACGAGTATCTCACCTGAAGGTTGTTCCTGTTTCAACAAAGGACTTACATACCCGTAAGATGTTGCTTCCTTCACACCGTCCCATGGCTGAACTTCTGTAGGCATCTGGAATCTTTTAGCATCTGCATATTTTATGCCGTGAAAAGCATACGTCCCATCAATCTTATAACCTCTTAATTTCCCAGCTTTAGTTTCTACGATTGGTTCTGTATTACTACAAATAAATGTTCTCGACATATCAACTTCCCCCTTATTTTCTATAGCTCAAACAATCATTTTTGGTAGACTTATCCTATCAATATCAATCTTAAACTAATAGAACAGTAAATGTAAGCGGTATATTTAAAATGGCTAAATTCAGTATCTATATACCGAATTCCCCAGTGAGCATGATGTATGGGCTTTAAGATAACATCATTTTGCTAACATTGTGGTAGATGAAAGGAGGGTTCTTGACCAAATTTGTAAGAAGCTTCTTTTTGGGGTTTAGTGTTACAATGAATTTAACATTTTTATTTCAGGGGGCGAACTAAATGTACATTGTTCTTACATATTTTGTTACCCTTTTAGTCCTAGTGATTTCAGTCTTTATTTCACTTTTATTTAAATATGAATTAGAGAAATTGTTTCGAGTTAAGAGTGATGTTCTCCCTTTTCATATATGTAATGTGCTCATTACATTCATGGTTTCATTTGGGGCCAACACTGTCATGACAATTTATATCGTTGAGAATGAATATAATTTCCTACTACAATTAGTCGTTGTACTGTTAATGAGCTTTCCCATTTATATTTTCGGTCACTTAGCATTTGAAAAATATAAATTAAAATACTGGCCATACGATACTACTGACAATAAGAAAGTGATTGTCCTTAACGAAAAATACTTAAAAAAGAAAAAAATGCCCTCAAGATTGAGGAATTATAATGCTGCTTCCAAGGAAAGTAAATCAAATAAGGATAAAATTAAAGGAGGATGACATGGAAGTTTTTGCAAAATATTTAGAAGGCATCGATAACCCCGACCATCGCGACCGAACAGAGGAAATTTTGGCTTGGATTGCTAATAGATTCCCAAAATTGGAACCGCAAATCAAGTGGAATACGCCCATGTTTACCGATCACAACACATTTATCATTGGCTTTTCGACAGCGAAGGAACATTTAAGCGTTTCACCCGAAGAAGTAGGCATTGAGCGTTTTGCTGATGAAATAGCACAAGCTGGCTATAGTGCTACGAAAGGCTTGTTTCGAATTCCGTGGAATGAGCCCGTAAATTACGAATTGCTTGAGAAAATGATTGAGTTTAATATACAGGACAAAGCAGAATATACGAATTTCTGGCGAAAATAATGAATCAGACTTATCAAAAAAGAAGCATGACTCCGAAATGTCATGCTTCTTTTTATCTCAATTAAACGTATTGATACACCTTGTAAACACAAGAAGGAGAATGCGGGTTTTTGTCGAATTTCTAGAAAGATACTAGAAACGTATAGAGAGGTTGAAGAATATGTACGAGCATATGGTATTTTTTAAATTTAATGAAAATATTACTCCAGAAAAAGAGCAGGAACTTTTAGCTAAGCTGCTAGGTTTTAAAGAAAAAATCCCTGGGATTGTTGAACTTTCTGCGGGCTTTAACGTTACAGAGGAAGAAGATCGAAAACAAGGTTACAGTTTAGGTTTACGCGTGACCTTTGAAGATAAACAATTTCTTACTGAATACGGTCCCCATCCTGTTCACCAAGATTTTGTTAAATCTTTGGAGGGTGTAATTGCAAATGTAGTTGTAGTCGATTACCCAATAGTTTAAAACTTCCCAAAAGAATTCCCCTTTCCTCAAGAATGGGAAGGGGAAAACTCAATAGTATGTTAATTACTGCGATTCTTCTTCTAATCCTTCTCTCCTGATTTCATTATCTGATCCGCTAACATCATCAATAACCGCTTTGATTTCACCTTCCATATAAGCATCCGAAACTTGTTCATGTGTAGTTGCCAGTCCTGAGGATAAAGTATCTTCCCTACCATAGTCCTGAACATCATACATTCTTCCGGCAAGTTTCAAAGAATCTTTTTTATTTTCATTCTTCTCCATTATTCTCACTCCTTTTTAGCTAATTCTCAATGTAGATTGATACTAATGGGTAGTTTCTATTGTAAGTTTCCCTATACCATTTGCTTTTATTATTTTTATCATTTATTGATGCTTTTCTTTAATGTTTATTTCCGATTTTTTACTAGTAGAGAGGACTTACACCATTATAAATTCTTGATTTTCGCTGTATAGTACCAAAGAATTTTAAAAAAGCGAATTAATTACTTTTCAATAGAAAAAATAATGAAGATGGATAAAAAGTTCTTAGAAAAGTGGTGAAACTATGCCTAAAAAAGGAATTAAAAATTCGAGTATTGAACAATTAAAAAAAGATCATGAGATTGAATCAGCATTCAAAGTAGATAATCCCAAAAAGCATGGTACTAGTTCAAAAAGAACAAAGTGAAGTAGGTTACATTCGGAATGAATAATGGTGCATGATTCTGTTGATAGCGGCTCCGGGGGAGGAAGTGTAGGGGGCTGACTGAAGAAGAAAAGTGAGGCGCAAAGGCTGCGCCTCGCTTTATTTATATGCAGTAATGCATTAATATTTGCTGTCCATTTCTATCGCATTTAAAAATAGATGTCCCTTCTGCGATAAAACAAATTCACATAAATTTTAATTGCCTATAAAATGATATGGTATAATTTTACATGCAAAACAGATAGAAGGTGAATGAATGGAAAAGTATATGAATTTGAATATCAATATAAATAGAAAGAGGAAGAAATCTTTTTCTAGAGCGATTTTATCTTTTCTAAAATGGTTAGGTATTTCTCTAGGAATTCTCATTTTAATAGGATTCTCTTATCAGCAAATTGTTACTCGAATAACTGCTGACAAGTATCCTACAGTAGGCGAAATAGTGGATATAGGAGAATATAGTCTTCACCTTTATGGTGTTGGTGAAGCAAAAAATCGACCTACGATTATACTAGAATCCGGTTTGGGAACCCCTACCTCATATAAAGACTGGGAAAATATACAATCAAAACTATCTGACTACACAAGAGTCATATCCTATGACAGGGCAGGCTATGGGTGGAGTGACGCCGCTATGAATGAACGAACAGCAGAACAAATTGCAGATGATTTACATAATCTGCTTAATCGGGCAGGTGAAAATGGTCCCTTTATTTTAGTCGGTCATTCATTTGGTGGTTTTACGTCGCAAGTATTTTCACAGAAATATAAAGAGGATGTAGCTGGACTGGTACTGATTGACTCCTCACATGTGGATGATGAGGGTGGTTTTTCAAAATTTGAAAGTTATCTAGTTAGAGGGTTGAAAGAAATTGGTGTTGGAAGATTACTAGGATCAATTAATATGCTGCCTCTTCATGAATATTTTGCAAATGACGAAGTAGCTGTGCATTTTTTCCATCAGCGATTCTACGATGCAGATCAAATAAGTGAACTTGGATTTTTGATGACGAAATCAAAGGATCAAGTTCGTGCTGCACAAATGGAGGGTTATGGTGAGCTGCCTCTTTATATTTTATCAGCAGAACATAAAGATTATCCAGAGTGGTCAGATCTCCAAGCTCAAACCGCTTCCTTATCAAGAAATAGTAAACATATAGTTGTCAACGATGCTAGTCATTATATCCATTTAGATCAACCAGAAGTAGTGATTGAATCAATTGTTGAGATGGTAGAGAACCTAAAATAAATGGCATTGAGTTGAAGGAAACTGTTATGGACTAACAATCATTTCTTTAGGGCAATAACATATTTTTACATATTTATAAGACTCTAGTTTTCAGCCCCGTCACTTATGTATATATGTCATAAATTATCCTTGATAGGTGGTATAAATATATCTATAGAAAAGGATGATTTTATGGGAATTAGGAAAGAAGTTTACGATTACATTGTCATAGGTGCTGGAACCGCAGGAGGGGTTGTTGCCAAGGAATTATCAGATGATTTCGGAACTTCTGTATTGGCTCTTGAGGCAGGAACAAACATGACAGATGAGTTAAGTAGTGCTTCTAACCCAGGCTCAGGCCTATTAGCTTCCGATAACAGACACTCATTTCAAATAATGTCTACAGTAGAACCTAATATTAATAGTCAGCTAAGAATCTCGGGTGGAAGAGCAATTGGCGGAAGCTCTGAACATAATGCTATGTATGCAGTAAGAGGGAGTCGCGAACTTTATGATCAATGGGGAGATCTTGTTGGATCTCAATGGAATTATGATAATATAAGTTCTTTATTCATAAAAAACGAAACATATACAGGTGAAACACAAGATCCGTCACAACGAGGTATAGATGGCCCCATATATGTTAGACAACAATTTATTCCAGAACACGAAAATGGACTAGTTCAAATATTAGCAAGAGCGACATCCAAAGTGCTGAATATCCCAATTGTTGAAGATTATAATACTGGAGTAAAAGATTGCACATTTTATAAATCACAGGCTACGAATAAACCAGTGGAAGGAGGTTTTGTTCGTTCGTCAACAGCAACTGGATATTTAGGTACTGATGTGGTTACGCAAGGTCATGAGTTAAAGCCAGATGAATTTGGAGTTGGGGAAAGGGATCTGACTATTTTTGCAAAAACTACAGTGAATAAAATTCTGTTTAAACAAAAAAATGGAGTTCAGGTTGCTGTGGGTGTCGAGTATGTCAAGAACGGGAAAACCAAAACGGCTTATGCAAAGAAAGGAATTATTCTTTCTGCAGGAAATTTTTCTTCGGTTATCCTGCAGCGTTCCGGAATCGGAAATCCAACGGATTTAGAAAAAATTGGTGTATCAACAATAGTGGATAGCCCTAATGTTGGACACAACTTCCAAACTCAATTTAATGGTGGAGTGGGAGTTGAAGTAGAGACTAGCCGACTTCTTGAAGTGAGGGATGCTGACCCTAATCTGCCTTTTCCGTTAGGAGCTTTTAAAGGAGAAGGTGCGACAGGAGGCCGACGACTTCAAATTTACAGCAGTTTAACACCTTCTTTTCTTCCACCCTCAGTCGTGATCGAAAACGACTGGGCATTTAATGAAAATAAAGAGACGAATGTGATGAGTATTGGTCCTTTTGACAATAACCCTAGAAGCAGAGGAACTATTTTGGCTGCCCACAGCGATCCTGAAGCTTATCCCACGGTTCACCTAAATCCATTGACAGATCAGAATGACTTAGAATTCATGATCAATCAGTATATTGAAATATACAACATTATGAAGGAAGCTCGAAGACTTGATCCTGAAGGAAGATATAAGTTAGTATACCCTTCTGAAGATGTCTTTGAAATAACAAATGAAGCGGATAAAAGAGCAGAGATTGCTAAATACGTTAAAGCCGCGTATCGCAATATTCAACACTTTGGCGGACAATGTAGAATGGCTACTAGCATTCAAGACGGAGTTGTAGATGGATATCTCAATGTTTTTGGAACTGAAAATCTAAAAGTCGCAGATCTTTCTATTTCTCCAATTTTACCGGACGGAAACACTGCTATCCCGTCTCAAATGGTCGGTTTAGCTTGTGTACGATTTATTGAAGAGGGCTTTTAAACACAAGAAAATTTGCAGACAGCGGATCAGAAGAACAAGAAATAAAAAGTTGAATGTTAATTTCCGATTCATATATTGTTGGTTTATTATAAAAGACCTTTGTAAGTTCGCTAAACTTATGAGAGGTCTTTTCTGTTAGTTTTTTGGACATGCAAGTCTATATAAACATTGTTTTTTTGAATTTTGAACTTGTATGATGAAGTACATATATTCTATATTTCTATCCGATAAAGTGCATTGAAAGAATTTATCTTATTATGATTAGACTAAAATCCCTCATTGTTCTCTCTTACTAAACAAATCTTTATGAAAGACTTCTAAATGATTGTACCTTCGGATATTAACCATACCATAAAGTTGTTCTTATCGTGAATTTCTATATCATAAAAAAATGATCGTAATAATTCTTGTCTTTTTTTTATATTTTGCAGATCTTCCAACTTTTTTCCCCTTACTGTATAGATAATGTCCTAAGAAATATGTCTTACTACCATTATACTGAAAATCAATCAGGAAAAATAAGGAGGAAGATTGAAATGGAATGGATTGTGTTATTAATTGGCGGTCTTGGCATACTTTTTGTAGCAGCAATGTTTAAGGATCTTTTTCTAAAGATGGACGTTACAGAAAATGTGAAGGATCACACTTCACATATTGCATATTTTAGTGGGGCTGGCGATACGATTGAAAAAACACAAGTGAAAGAAAGTGAATCCGAGGTACTAGAAAGATGGCAGGAAGACGAAATAAACAGGATAAACGAAGAAACGGTTGTACGCGACCAATTAGAGAATGATCGCCTATTTCAAGATGACCAGCATAGAAAGTTGCAAGAAGTAGGTGAACAACATTCTTTGAGGAAGCACAGCTGCTTGAAGATCTTTCAGATCGATTCAACCCATATAAGGATGTTGGAACGGATATGAATATAGACATACATTACCATGGAGTAGTTGATGACCCATTAGATATCCTTGAAGACGAAGTGGCTGACACAATGTACCAAGATTTTTACAATAATAATGATTAAATTTTGAATGTTATTAATGAAATCTCTCTGAAAATAATAAGTTCCAAAGACCTATATTACTTTTATGAAGAAGTGCTAATATTTTTCTATAGTTAGATCACTAGTGAAGAGATCCATGCTCCGATGAAAGTCTATGTCATATTGTTTTTCATTATTGAAACTAGTTAAAAAGATCTATTTTTCTAACGACCCCATAAAAATTAAAAGTTTATTCGAATAACTAGATGTCTACAAAAAAAGACAAAAATTGACGAGGTGACGAATGATGAAAGACAAATTGATGAAAACTGGAGCAGCACTACTTATTGCTGGTTTTACAGTAACTGGAACAGGGTATGCATGGGCAAATGGATTAGATTCATTTAAAAAAGATTCTACAGAATATGTAGCCGAGGAATCACAAGAAGTGGACGTTACTACAGAGGAAAATATAGCGATTGATGAAATACATGCAGATGATGAAACTGTTAATGAAGAGCTTGAGAATGAAGCGGATGAAACAGCAGAAAATGCTAATCAAGAAGAAATAGAGAATGGAGCAGACGAGAATGTGAATGATACTGATCAAGAAGATGAAACTTTGGAAGAGGTTGATAAAGAAGAAGCAGAGAACGATGACAAATCAGTAGAAGACTCTGATAAAGGGGAAGTAGAGGACGAAGCGGACGAAGATGAAGTTGCCCAAGAAGAAGTAGAAGATGGAGCAACTGAAACGGAAGAAAGTACACTTCCTGCTACACCAGAAGGTTATAAGGCTGGTAATCTAGCTGCTCTTGGAAAAGCCTACGGAAATGTGAAAAATCCAACAGCAAAAGCTGCAATTAAGCGTAATATGGAACGTTCAGTTGAAAGATGGGAGAACAAGCAATCGAAAGCTGAACAATCAAAGCAAACAACAGAACCAAAGGAAACTGAAGTAAAAGAAGAAACTGTTAAAGCTGATTCACCAGTTAAACAAGAAAAGGCGACTAAAAAAGCTCCACAAGCTCAATTGAATGCAAAGCATGCTGAACAGAGAAAAGAGTTAAGAGATACTCAAAAAGCAGAGCGTGAAGCACAAAAAACAGAACGAAAAGCGGGAAAAGAACAAAAGCAAAAGAATGGAAAAACGAACTAATTTCAGAAAACTTCTTTTCAATTTTCAATCTACCTTCTATAGTTAATAGGAATGTTGTTTGGTAAGAACGGAGAGATACCAATGCTTTTGTCTATCATACAAGGAGTATTCAATAATAAGTCCAATACAGAATTGAAAGAGCTTGTATTGAAGGCAAAAAAAGGCGATGAGAAGGTCATGAACGAACTTCTCATCGCCTATACTCCGTTTATGAAAAAAACTGCATCAGTAGTCTGTAAACGATTTATTAGTGAGCATGATGATGAATTTAGCGTAGCTTTAAAAGGTTTCTATGAAGCTATATTACAATATAATCCCGACGAGAAGACTTCATTGAAGACTTTTTCACATTTAATTATTAAAAGAAGACTCATTGATTATATGCGCAAAGAATCAAAAAGAAATGAAGAACTAATTGTATTAAATGATGAAGATAGGGAAGCAGGTGCAAATCCTCAACATTATGTATTCAACGAAATGTCGATATCCTCATTTTTGAAAGAACAGCAAGCTGTTGAGCGCCGTGAAGAGATTAAGGAATATTCACAGGTTCTTAAGGAATATGGCTTGTCGTTTCAAGAGTTAGTAGTATCCTCACCCAAACATGATGATTCAAGAAAAATAGCTTTTAATATTGCACAAATCATTTCTTCAACACCCGATTTTTATAGTTATTTTATCGAAAAGAAAAGACTACCGATAAATGAGCTTACATCCATTACCAAATTGTCTAGAAAGACAATTGAACGAAATAGAAAATATATTGTGGCGGTTACACTGCTAATTAACAGTAACTTTGTATACCTAAAGGAATACATTAGAGAGGAACTTTTATGATGCGGAAAAAGAGAGGCATTGTTTGCGAAAAGAAAAAATATTATTCAATCCTTCTAACAGATAAAGGGGAATTCTTACGCGGAATTCCGATGAAAGATAAAATAGAGATAGGAGATGAAGTTGAATTTCTTCAAGTTCTTTGGCCATTTCTATTTAATAGAAAAGTTAATCCAGCAATTATTGGAGCCGCTTTGATTGCAGCCATGCTTCTCTTTTTATCCGCTTCATTCTTGTTTCCGAATACGAGTACTGTGATGGCTTATGTACAACTAGATACAGACGAGGCAATGGAGTTTGGGGTCGATAAGAAAGGTAATGTCGTTTCCTTACGTCATTTGAAAGAATCGGCTTCAGAATTGGAGAATAGCTTTGAAAAATGGAAGGGGAAACCCTTACGTAGGGTATTAGATAGTGTAATAAAGGATTTATCTACAAATCCTAATGATGTACAAGTTATGATTACAACGATTTTTCCGAACGGAGAAAAAAAACCTATAGTGCACGAAATTATAGAAAGTGCTGTAAGTGATGTTCAAAAGTCATATAAAGAAGTGACCTTAGAAGTTAACGAAAGTACGTTTGAAGACAGAATGACAGCAAATAAACAGCAAATGTCAGTTCATGAATATAAAAAAAGTGATCAGGAAATTTCTGAGCCGGAAATAAAGGAATCTTCAGTAAAAGTTGAAAAAGAGACAAAATTAGATTCTAAAAATCAGAAGAAAGATCAGGAGCCTATACAACATAAGGAAAAACAAGAGAAAATATCAAATTCTAAAAATCAGGAAAAAGAACAAGAAAAAAAGGTACAGCCAATAAAGCAGCAGAAAAATCAAGAATTCCCGAAACAACCGAATAAGAAATCAGATGAAAGTAATCCAGCAAGTGAAAATCAAGTAGAACATAAGAGACCTAATAATTCAAAGACTAAAAAAGAAAAAGAGAAAAATCCTCAAAAGGATAAAGCAAAAGATTTCGAGCATCCTCCGAAAAAGAAGGAGCAGCCTACTAATCCTTCTTTAGATAATAATGGGAATAAGAAAAAGCAGGATTCTTCATCTAGAGGAGAAAAAAACAACTCAAGTAAAGATAAAAAACCGTGATGTATTGTCGGTTGGCTTAAAAAATATTGTTGAGGTTAGTTGATTATTTAATAGAAAGTGAAAATAAGGGCTATGGGGCTGTACTTATTTTTGAAGTGTATTATATGGAAGACTTCTATACTGATCTGTCATTTATCTCTCATTATAAACAATCAATTTTGATAGATATTCTTTATATTTCAGTGTGTATGTTTTTTTCTTTTTCCCCTGATTTAAGCACGTCTTTTTTTTGATTATGAAGATTGAAACATACGCCTGTATCTGTGTTCCCATTTAATACTCCAATTCAATAACTTAACATGATGAACAAGATCATGGCGACCATGATCTTGTTCAAACGAACTGGTAATACTCTTATCTTTTCACTGCATGCACGTAATGAATTGTTTCAAATGCTGTTAAATAATCATTTCGATTATTAAAATAAAGCTCATTAATTTTCGTTGGTGATAAATGTTCGTATATGAGTAGACCTGATGCTTCTAATAAACTCTCCATTTCAGAATAATAAAAGCACGATTTCATAGGCTATCCCCCAGCAGCAACCATTTTTAGCATATTTTCTACTCTATTAGAAATGCCTCTTTCTTCAAAAAGTTTTTCGTCTGCATAATCAAAGACTATGGAACTGCCTGATGGTACTGTCGTAAATAATTCATTGATTAAGTTTGCTAATTCTTCCTTCTTTAAATAAAAGGAAACACCTAACAGACTAAAAAACGTTTTTTTATTCTCAATTCCTTGATCGATTAATTTTTGAGTGGAATACTTCTTAGTGAAATCCATTGGAACAAAATGAAGGTTACTCGGTATTCTAAAATTTGTTTCTTCTAATCTATTCTTTTTAAAATCTTGCGTGGCTGGATAATCAATCTCGTATATATCTAGAATGCTTTCTAATTCCGGGTGGCGAAAGCAAAATGTATCTAACCCAGCCCCAAGAATAACATATTGGGTAACCACCGAAAAAAAAGGCCCTTTCTCACTTTAATGGTAAGAAAAGGCTTTTATTCTATAATCTTTCATCATACCAAACTATTTAATCCAGGCACCGTCAGTTCCAAGTTTATTTTCTGCTGCTCAGGCCTATATTGGTCTGATTTTCGACCCAAAAGTAATCCCCATTGACAGCCCAGCGTCTTCCGGAGAATAAACTCTGAGCTAATTCCCCACCAATACGCGGATACGGAATAATGTCCCACGCTTTGGCTCTGGCATAATAATTGTCAAGCTGCTCTTGGGTATTAACCACAGTAGTATCGGACACATATATGCCTGATTGCTTTAACTCAATGTATTTTTGTTGGGTTATATTTGGAGTAGTTAAGGGCCTGTTTCCTACCATCCCTTCAATTCCCCAACCATCAACTAAAGCAAGGATACCCTCGTCAACTCCGTTGGTAGAAACGCCATCTTTAAAAGCCTGATTGAATTCTGTCCTGCGGAATAATTTTAAAGTCCGGGTTTTTAGTGTTGGTGTATGGGACAGATGTTGTATTTGTGTTATTTTTATATAAGGTGTTCTAGTCAATTTTTTTGATGAAAAGGAATTTGATTTTTAAACCGAATAAGAGCTGCCAACTTTTTATGAAGCATTAAACATCATTGATAAGATGTAAAAGCCTGCTTTTGAAACATTATGAAAATTACTGTATGCTAAATCCCCTTTGAAAGCACAGAGTTTCCTCCTAGTTTGGTGCAGCCATACTAAAACAATTATTTTTTTCGCAAGGCGTTCCCTGCAAAGGGCAGTTGCCCCCATTGCTTTAATAAAAATAAATTGTTTTTAAAAAAGGACTTTACAGTTTAGACATCAAATGATATATTCTAAGCAACTGGTTATGACAACACTACATATGTTTTTATGTGTCTTGAGGAGATTGCTATGATTGATATGGATAGTCGCTTGCCACTGTATTATCAATTAATGGATATTATTATTGAAAAAATCAACAAGGGTGAACTAAAAGACCACGATAAACTTCCTTCTGAAAGACAGTTATGTGAACAATATAATGTGAGCAGGACGACTGTCAGACAAACAATGCAAGAGTTAGAGAAGGAAAAACTTATTTATAAGAAGCACGGAAAAGGTAGTTTTGTATCACCAAAGGTTATTAATCAAAGTTTGGTTAAGTTTTATAGTTTTACTGAAGAAATGAAAAAAATCAATAAAACTCCTTCAACAAAAGTAATCAAGTTTGAAGTCATTAAGTGTGAAGGAAAGCTAACAAAGAAAATGGGTTTAGCCGAAGGTGAATTATTATACAAAGTAACAAGATTACGTTTGGCGGATCATGTTCCAATGTTATACGAAACTTCATACTTACCTGTTAGTAGATTCCCAGGATTAAAGGAAACATATTTGGAGAAAATTCCAATGTATAATATTTTCAATGATAAATATCAAACAGAAATAACAGGGGCAAACGAACGGTTTCAGGTAACGATTCCTACAGACGAGGAGGCAAAACAACTTAAGATCAATAAAGGTGCCCCTTGCCTTCATATAGAAAGAGTTACACATGAAGGTTCATCCGTCATAGAATATACGAGTACAATAGCTAGAGGTGACAAGTTCACTTACTTTGTTGAGTTAAAGTGAACTTTTTCATAAGTTATCTGGTAGTGACAACATGACGTTATAATAAAAAAGAAGGGTGATAAATGTGAGTGATCAGCAAGTGAATATGTCAGATACACTGAGAGAAATTGGACAACAGCCATCTTTATGGAAAAAAACAATCGTCCATTTTTCAAAAAAAGTCGAATTGTTGAATTCATTTTTAAGAGATATTGAAAGGCAACATAAACGTGTTAGGGTTATTTTTACGGGGGCGGGCTCCAGTGCATTTGTTGGGGAAACACTTTATCCGCATATCCGCCGTGAAATTAATCAAAGAGGTTGGGATGCCGAATGTATTTCAACGACTAACCTTACATCTACACCGGATTTATTTTTAGATGAGAATGTGCCAACTATTATCGTTTCATTTGCAAGGTCCGGAAACAGCCCTGAAAGTATTGCGGCCGTGGAACTTGCCGACAAGATCATTAAAGATTTTTATGAAATTACAATCACTTGCAATAGTGAAGGCGCCCTTGCCAATAGGAAAAGAGAAGAAGGTAAGCAACTTGTATTAATATTACCTGAGGAATCCAATGACAAAGGTCTTGCGATGACAAGTAGTTTTTCAACAATGATGTTAACGGCGTTATATCTTTTTACGAATGATAAGGAGAATTTTTCCGAAAAACTTGAAAAAGTAGCGAGCGCCGGTGAAAAAATGTTAAGTGCCTGTACTGAGCTTCTTCCTAATCTTGTAAAAGAAGACATTTCAAGACTTGTATATCTTGGTTCAGGTGTATTTGAAGGTTTGTCACGGGAATCAGCCCTTAAATTTTTGGAGCTGACAGGTGGGAAATTCTCAACCATGTTTGATACATCATTAGGATTTCGTCATGGTCCAAAGTCATTTTTAAATAATAAGACGATGGTTGTTGTGTATCTATCCAATCAAGAATATACAAGAAAATATGATTTGGATATGCTGGAAGAGTTGTATTATGAGAAAAATCGCGGACCTTTAGTTGCTATTTCTGGAATGGAAGACCCATTTATTAAAAAGCATAGTGATATACAAGTAGTGAATCCCGAGCTTGTATCATTGGAGGATGTGTGGTTAACATTCCCATATGTCATATTTGCGCAATCATTTGCATATGAAAAATCTTTGGATAGCGGAATATCTCCAGATAATCCTTCTCCAGACGGTTTAATCAACAGAGTGGTCCAAGGAGTAAAAATCCATCCTTATGGGGGAAACGAATAATGTATAGACAAGCTAGAAACTTAGTTTTAGAGGCACAAGGTAAAAATTATGCAGTCCCAGCTTTTAATACACATAATATGGAAATTGCAAAGGCAGTGCTTGAAACGGCGGAAGAAATGAATTCACCTGTACTGCTCGCCTTAACACCAGGAACCATTAAATATGTGGGTGAAGAATTCATTGTTGGTATTATGGAGGCTGCCCGAAAAGTATATAGCGTTCCATTTGAGTTTCATTTGGACCATCACGAAAATGTGGATGACATCAAAAGATTGATCGATGCAGGGATTCGCTCTGTTATGATTGATGCCAGTCATCATCCATTTGAAGAAAATATTCGGATTGTTAAAGAAGTGGTTGATTACGCTGGCCCTAGAGGAGCCATTGTTGAGGCTGAGCTGGGACGTTTGAGCGGGATTGAAGATGATATGAGCGTCGATGAAAAAGATGCAATCTACACAAATCCAGATCAGGCACAGGAATTTGTTGAACGAACTGGAATTAACTCTTTGGCTGTTGCGATTGGTACAGCACATGGACTATATAAAGGGGAGCCGAAACTTGATTTAGAGCGTTTAAATGAAATTCAGAAGGTTGTTGATATTCCTCTTGTCCTACATGGTGGTTCCGGACTTCCAGATGCCCTTGTCCAGGAAACGATACGGATGGGGATATGTAAAGTGAATGTTTCGACTGAATTGAAGAATGCTTTTGCTTCAGGTTTACGTGGCTACTTTAGTGAGCATCCGGAAGAAAACGATCCGCGTAAATATTTCGAAGGGGCAACCGCAGAATTGAAACAGGTTGTTAAGAATAAAATCAATATGTGTCACAGTGGACAGAAAGCATAGGAGATTTGAATGATTATTACAATCACACTTAATCCTGCTATCGATGTTTCTTACCAATCGCACCACTTTCAGCTGAATAAAGTGCAGCGTGTGGCAAATGGCAGTAAAACAGCGGGTGGTAAAGGTTTAAATGTTTCGAGGGTATTAAAACAATTAGGATGTGAGCCACTATGTACCGGCTTTTTGGGGGGACATAGTGGTTCGTGGATAAAAAGTCGGCTAAACCAAGAAGGGCTAGATCACTCATTTATTGAAATTAATGAAGAAACAAGAACTTGTCTTGCGATCATTGATAATCAATATGGTACACAAACGGAGTTGCTAGAGGAAGGCCCATTTATAACGATTGCGGAAAAGGATAAATTTTTATCTGAGTTTTCCAAGATGTTGGAAAAGGCAAAGTTGATTACGGCATCGGGTAGTTTGCCTAAGGGGATTCCTCTAGACATTTATTCGGAAATTAGTGAAATGGCTAATGCGTCAAACGTTCCATTTATATTGGACACTAGTGGAAAAGCGCTTGAATATGGCATCCAAGGAAGACCATTTTTAATCAAACCAAATAAAGAAGAACTATGTCAATATGTTGGCAAACAAGAATTGACAATGGATGAAATGATCGACGCAGCGAAAAAAATTTGTGAAACGGGAGTTCAATATGTGCTCGTATCCTTAGGTAAAGAAGGAGCTCTTTTAGTAGGGCATGACACCGTATTGCTTGCGGAAATCCCCGAAATTCCAGTCATAAATCCAGTGGGTTCTGGTGATAGTATGTTGGCAGGGATGGCATATGCACTGAAAAATCAATATGATTTCAAAACCTGCCTAAAATGGGCGTGTGCTTGTGGAATGTCAAATGCAATGGAAGCAAAAACCGGGGAGATTCATTTACATAAGGTACAAGAACTATTAACTAAAATTGATGTAACCGTTTTATAAATATAGTGGGCTTTATCCTACGAATTCCATAACAAACGAGAAGACTCTATTCTATTCCCATTTACAATTTACAATTTTTGTAAACAACCATATTGAAAGCGCACGCAAAAAGGGTCCACCTATTTTAATGAATAACAATAGATTATTACTTTAGAAGTTAAATAGGACTTGCAGACATGTTTTATAAACAAAAAAATATATTCATATAAAGGGGAAGATTATTCTATGACAAAAGTAACAATTATTGGGGCAGGAAGCGCCTTTACACAAAACTTAGCGGTAGATATATTAAATATTCCTGGATTAGATGAAGGAAGTATTGGACTTGTAGATATCGATGAATATCGGTTGGAAATCGCCCATCAACTAGTAGAAAAAATTATTAAGCTTACAGGAAAAAGGTGGACAGTGGAATCTTCCATAAATAGAAGAGAGATCTTGCCTGGTTCAGATTTTGTCATCAATCAAATTGAAGTAGCAGGTTTGTATACAGTGAAAGCGGAATATGAAATACCTTTAAAATATGGGGTGAATCAATGTATTGGGGATACTCTTGGTCCTGGTGGGCTTTTTAAAACATTACGTACCCTTCCAGAATGGATAAAGATTGTGGAAGATATCAATGAGCTTTGTCCAAATTCAACGATATTGAACTATACAAATCCTATGTCCGCAGTAACCCTTGCAACGACGAGGGTTTCAAAGATTCCTGTTGTCGGATTATGTCATTCAATTCAAAATACATCAAGGCAATTATCAGAATATTTAGAAGTGCCTTACGAACAACTGGAGTGGAAAGCGGCTGGCATTAATCACATGTCATGGTTTACTAAACTGACCCATGATCAAAAGGATATGTATCCAGTATTAAAAGATAAAATAGCCAACGATCCAAACTTATTATTAAAGGATCCAGTTCGCTTTGATTTTATGAAATACTTAGGGGCGTTTGTTTCCGAGTCTAGTGGCCACTTCTCAGAATATATTCCTTACTATCGAAAACGACAAGACTTAATCGATCAACATTGTAGTGCTGGATATAATGGTGCAACTGGATTTTATGCAAATAATTGGCCGACATGGAGAAAAGAGAATGATGCGGAGATATTACGCAAGATTTCCGGTGAAGAGGAAATCAGTTTGGAATCAAGTAATGAATACGCCGCCGATATTATAGAAGCAATGGTAACGAAAACTCCGAAGATTATCTATGGAAATGTAGCAAACGAAGGGGTAATTCAAAATCTACCTCATGATGGGATTGTTGAAGTAGCCTGTCTTGTTGATGGAAACGGCATTCAGCCTACTAAGTTTGGGAAACTTCCTGAACATCTAGCTGCTCTATGTAGAAGCAATATGGCATTCTTTGAATTGGCTGTACAAGCTGTTCTTGAAAAAGATAAAGAAAAAGCATTTTATGCTTTAGCAATTGATCCATTGACTTCGGCAGTCTGCTCATTGGAAGAAATAAGGTCTATGTTCAATGAATTATTTGAAGCAGAAAGAGAGTATATCGGAGATCTTAAATAATAAAAAGCATATTTAAAGGTGGTGAAATATATGGATAGAAATATTTTTATACTAGGAGAAATTAATGCTGATTTAATTATTACAGGTGAAGATGTAACACCAGAATTGAATCGGGAAAAGCTTGTTGACAGATTCGACCAAGTATTGGGATCTTCTTCAGCTATTACAGCAAGTTGCCTAGCAGGAATGGGATACAATGTTTTTTTTGTCGGAGTGGTAGGAAATGATCCGTTTGGTCACTTTTGCTTAGATCAATTACAAAAAAATGGTGTAGATACATCGTATGTAACGATTGCCGATCATTTGCAAACAGGTGTAACAGTCTCTCTTTCTACTAAAGATGACCGCGCTTTATTGACTTATATGGGTGCCATATCGGAATTAACTGAAGAAAATATCCCGGATGATATATATTCCAAGGCTGATCATATACATTTTGGTTCTTTCTATCTCCAAGAAAAGATGAAGAAAAGTTGGAAAACAATTTTTGCAAAGGCTAAAAAGCATTCTATAAGTACATCATTCGATACAGGATGGGATCCACATAATAGTTGGGACAGGGAGGTGATATCGGAAGTAATCCAATTAGCGGATTATTTCATTCCAAGCGAAGATGAAATCCTGAATATATTTAATATTAATGGACTTGACCAGATTATTGATCAGCTTCCCGAGTTAAGTGGGAAGGTTGTTGTTAAAAGAGGTAAAAATGGATCCATCATGATTGAAGAGAGTAAAGATATTCTTGAAGCACCTGCTCTAAAGGTCAATCCGATTGATACAACGGGGGCGGGGGATTCCTTTAATGCCGGATTAATTGCCGGACATCTCCAAAATTTAAAAGGGATTGAATTACTGGAAATGGCAAATGCGTCTGGAGCACTCGCTACCCAAAGAATTGGAGGTGCAAGTAATGTTCCTTCAATGACCGAAGTTAAAGAATTTATGAAAAAAGCGAAAAGTGAAAAAGATGTTGCTCTGTGAACTAAGGTATTTAGTTGAAAGTGAATTAAAAAATAGAAACAAAATTATGGGGGGAACCAAATATTATGAAGAAAAGATTGCTTTCAGCATTAATGTTCGCTTTAGTCTCTATACTAGTTTTGCAAGCGTGTTCAAACAACTCATCTTCTGGCGGCTCAGATTCCGGCAAGGTAAAGCTCGTATGGTGGGCTCATGATAATCCTGCGTTTGTAAAAGCAAATAAGAAGTTTATTGAAGATTACACAAAGGAAAATCCAAATGTGGAGATAGACCTGCAAATTTTTCCATACGATGCTTTCGTTCAAAAATTGAAGACGGCCTATGCTGGAAATGCAGCTCCTGATATCGCCCAAGTTTTTGGCAGCTGGGCGCCACAATATATTAAAAATGGACACCTTTCACCTGTTCCTGATATGTATGCCGATAAGTTAGAAACGGACTTTTTTGAACCTGCTTTAGGTGCTTATACGAAGGATGGAACCATTTACGGGATTCCGCAAGAATACAATTTGGAAAATGGAGGAATGCTTGCAAGTCCCGATATGTTTAAAGAAGCAGGAATTGAATATCCAACAACATGGGACGAACTTGTTGATGCTTCTATCAAACTAACAAAAACCGAGAACATTAAAATCACAACTAAAGGATTCGAGTTTGTGAGTGGAGATAATATTACATTCTTTTTCTTGTCCCTTATTCTTCAACAAGGCGGAGAATATTTAACAGAAGACGGGCATGTGGATTTTGGTACTCCTGAAGCAACAAAGGCAATGAGTGAGATGAAGCGGTTTTTAACAGAGTATAAGGTTACGGACTTTAGAGATTTTGGTGGGGATCTAGATATTTCTGACTTTTTCTTCACAGGAAAGTCAGCAATGGCGTATAGAGGACCTTGGACCATTGCGGAAGGGCAGGAAAACTATGAATTAGGAGAGTTTGACTACATTCCGATGCCAGCCTATGGAAATAGTAAGCCATATTTTGCCGCGGAAACTGGTTGGGGAGAAATTGTTGCAAAATCCAGCAAGCATCAAGAGGAAGCATGGAAATTCGTGAATTATATGACTGAGAAAGAACAATCAAAATACTTTAATATTACTACGTTCACTGTACCTGCCAATATTGCGGCTGCTGAGGATCCGGAGCTTTTGGAAGCTCTACCTAAAATGAAGGCATCTTTGGACATTTTAGAGTACGGTAAATATATCGGTGATTTTGATACAGATTTCTTTAAACAGCAAGTGAATGATAACTTTCAATTGATCGTGGATGAAAAACTTTCAATTGAGGATGGTTTGAAAAAGATTGAAACAGAGATTAATAATATGGTGGATAAACAGAAATAACGAATGGTAATGAACAAAGAAGAGGGTAATCCCTCTTCTTTTAAAAGGAGTGATATTATGCGAGTACAAACCGAGACGAATATGCCAAGCAAAGAGAATCAACATCAAAAGACACTCTCAGACCTATATAAAAAGAAACGGCAATTTATTTTTGTCACCTTAACGCCTATTATGGTTTTGTTTATGATATTCTTTGTGATCCCAATTGTCTGGGGATTGCTTTTATCTTTATACCAGTATAATCCGTTAAATGCCAACTCTCCCTTTGTTGGACTAGAAAACTTTAAAGAGCTACTACGGGATGATGTGTTTAAAAAAACCTTTTGGAATACATTTAAGTTTATTATTATTGCTGTCCCTGGAAATATATTTTTAACATTATTCATTGCCATCGGAATTAGTAAAATTCGGAGCCGTTTTTTTCAAGATACATTCCGTACACTTTACTTTTTGCCATGTATAGCCCCTTTAGCTGCCTCGGCGGTTGTTTGGTCTACCCTTTTTAATTCTGATAGAGGTCTATTCAATATGATTTTAACGAGTATTGGGTTCTCAGGAATTGATTGGTTGACTGACCCAACAATGGCGATGTATTCCGTCATCATTATGACACTTTGGGCTGATATGGGCTTTAATATTGTCATATTTATCGCAGGATTGAATGCTATCCCAGAAATGTTTTATGAGGCAGCTGATCTGGATGGTGCCGGCAAGTGGGACAGGTTTCGAAATATTACAGTTCCTCTTTTGAGTCGTACAACCCTTTTTATTACCATTATGACAAGTTTGTCTTACTTCCAAATGTTTCCGCAATTCCAGGTGCTTACAAATGGGGAACCCCAGAATGAAACGAGGGTATTGGCATTAAGTATTTATGACCATGCTTTTAAGTATTTTAATATGGGTTATGCCTCCGCGATCGCAACGGTTCTATTTTTAATCATTTTAATCATCACGATTATTCAACTTCGTGTCGGCAAATCAAATTGGGAGTACTAGGAGGGCAAGGGTATGAAAGGTAAAGTAGATGTTCCTTATATCATTCTTTTTTTCTTTATTTCTGTAGGAGCAATCATTATGTTTATTCCTTATTTATGGATGGTGTTATCCTCCTTAAAAAGCAATCTGGAAATCATCTCCCCATCATCGGGATTATTCCCAAAATCAATCTCATTTGATGGTTATAAAACTGTTATTCAAGAGGCTCCCTTCATGAGGTGGCTTTTGAATAGTACGATTACGTCGGCGGCCATCACCTTGGTAACGCTATTCACAAGTGCGATAGGCGGTTATGTTTTTGCTAAGTATCGTTTTCGTGGTCAAAAGATCTACTTTGTTTTGCTGCTTGCAACCATGATGGTTCCATTTCAAGTTGTCATGATACCAAGCTATTTGATTATTGCTAAAATGGGATTGTTAAATAATCTGCTTGCTATTATCATTCCAAATTTAGTAAGCGGATTTGGCATCTTTTTAGCGAAACAGTTTATTGAAGCGATTCCAAATGATTTAATCGAGGCTGCCCGTATAGATGGAGCCGGAGAGTTCCGTACATTCTGGAGTATGATTTTACCCCAGTTAACACCAGCATTATCGGCACTGGGAATTTTCACTTTTATGGCAGCGTGGAATGATTATTTATGGCCACTGATTGTGTTGAATGACACCAATAAAATGACAGTGCCATTGGCGTTAGTTTTCTTTAATGGCCAGCATTCTGTCAACTACAATGTGGTTATGTCAGCAGGTGTTCTAATTATGATTCCAGTCGTTATTGTATTCCTGATATTCCAACGGCAGTTTATTAAAGGAATGGCCCTTACCGGTTTGAAATAACGTAATGGCTGTACCTTTTACTTATTGTGTATGTAACTTTTATTAATTAATGTACCGGCGTTGATGAAAAGGGGAGGTTCAAGATATTGGGTAGAAGGAAAATTGTTTTAATTGGAGCTGGTAGCGCCGTTTTTACGCAAGGACTAGTGACTGATTTTATTGTTTCGGAACGTATTGGTCGTTGGGAAATTGCCTTGGTCGATATAGATGAAAGGGCTCTTCAATCGATTACCACACTAACAAAAAAAATGGTCGAAAAGAAAAATGCCGATATTATTATCACTTCTTCTACCAATAGAAGGGAGTTATTGCCTGGTGCGGACGTTGTTGTTACAACCGTTGCAGTGGGGGGAAGAAGGGCTTGGGAAAATGATGTTCTTATCCCTAGAAAGTATGGGGTCTATCAACCAGTCGGGGATACGACAATGCCCGGTGGAATATCAAGGGCATTACGGATGATCCCTGCTATGCTTGAAATTGCAAGGGATGTTAAAGAACTATGTCCTGAGGCTTACTTTTTCAACTATTCAAACCCAATGACAGCAATCTGTACAGCGATAAAAAAAGAAATAGGCATCCCTGTCATCGGATTATGCCACGGTGTAATTCATGTCGAACAGTATTTGGCGAAGTTTCTTGGTGTACCACCCTCGGAATTTAAAACTTTGGGGGTAGGGCTTAACCATCTCACCTTCTTATATGATTTAAGATTAAAAGGTAAAGATGCAAAACCATTATTATTGGAAAAGCTTTCGGAGCAAAAGGGCTTATCGATACACCCAAACTTAGAGGCATTCCGTGAGATGGGCGGATGCGATTCAGATACCCCATTTTATGGAGATAATCCATTTTCATGGGAGTTCTTTGAAAAATATAATGTGTTTCCTGCTGTACTAGACAGACATGTAGTAGAGTTTTTCCCTGAACGTTTCCCAGCAGGGCATTACTATGGAAAGACACTCGGTAAAGATGCATTTTCTTTTGAAAAAGTGATTGAATATGGAGACCGTGAATATGAGAAGATGCATAAACAAGCTATAGACGGAAGTATCAATGAGAGATTATTCCATCGCTCAGAGGGCGAGCACGAACAGCTGGTAGAAATCTTACATTCTTTGTACTCGGATGACAGAAAAGTTTATTCAATAAATATTCCAAATCAAGGTGCAATTCCAAGCTTACCTTATGATGTAGTACTAGAGATGCCAGCTATAGCAACCGCTAAGGGTTTTATACCTTTATTTATAAATGATGTACCTGAAATTCCGAATAGCCTATTACATAATCATATTTCGGTAGTGAATTTGACTGTACGAGCAGCTTTAACAGGTGACTTTTCTATGTTTGTTGAAGCCCTTTTGTTGGATGGATCGGTTAACACAGAAGAAATCGCAGTGAGTTTAGCAAAGGAATTGATTGAAGCACATCGAGAATTTTTACCGCAATTTAGTCATACAGAAATTCCTAGTAAATAAAATATGCTATTTAGAAGGATACAAAGAAATTTCTCTGGTGTGACCTGAATGTAAGAAATAACTACGATCCTAAATGTGGGAGATATTTAATAGTACAAAATGGCAGTTCCAGGAAACAGCTATGTGTGCGAAGGCTAGGATTATGTGCCAGGTTCTAAAACAATTCGTATTTGTTTTAGAACCTGGCATCTATTCTATTAATATCTTATTTACACATGAATCTACTTTTTAATGTCGAACTCCCCATAATCCTAAGTACCTTCTCTGGAATATATCGTCTTCTTATTCTTGACTAGCCCTATCAATATCCATCTTATGGGTTACAAGATGATTATGACTGTACCATTGGCTTTGGTGTTTTTTAACAGTCAAAACACAACAAATTTTAATGTTGTTATGTCTGCCGCTGTCTTAATCATGGTACCCGTCTTTATCGTTTTTCTTATCTTCCAGCACCGCTTTAGTTCATTCAGAATAACAATTCTGTATATGCTAAATTTGCGTTTTGACCTTGCCACCTTGAGCATACTCATACTGTCATGAAGAAAATGCATATACAGAAGGAAGGTAAATGTTGATTAGTATAGAAGAATATACCTAAGTATTAGCTTATTCTTAGATTAATGTGAATGAAGAAGGGAGAATATTGCTTATGGAACAAATTAAATTAGAGGAAAAACTAGAAGACATTACAGGTGTAACTTGTATTTACATTCCTGTGCAAGACGTTTATGAGTCTATTAAATGGTATCAAAAAAATTTAGGATGTGAACCTACAAACCATAATCCTGTTAAACCGGGGATGGAATTATCGATTTTGAGATTTCCTGATCTTAACGGGAATTTCCTTGAACCGGGTCTCAGGCAAACAGTTCCTGCAATATTCCTTATAAAAACAAAACAAGCAGTAGGGGGCTTAGATTTTACATTAGAGAGCAGTGCTCGCCTTCCCCTAGCTTGCTTTATTACTCCCCGAATCCAAGAGATATACAATCGCTTTAAAGAAAACGGAGTAAACATTGTATCTGATATTCCAGAAAATAAGCCTAGTGGACCTAACTTTAAATTTCGTGACCCAGATGGAAATATGTTAGAAATATGGCAGCCCTGAAAACTATAGATAAAAAACAAGGAGCTTTCCTAATGAATACTACACAAATTTAGACATGTAGGAGAAAGCGGGAGAAATTGCCATGGTTATTAATGACGCCGATCGGAATGGAAATTTTAGTTGAAGAAATTCTTGGCGCTTAAGAAATTCCGTTTTAATTAAATGTATAATGAAAAAGGTAGTAAATCCACTTCTGGTTTTTCTACCTTTTTCTTATTGTGCTGTCCCTTAATTTCATCTGATAAATAATACATAGTTATCTTGTTTATGGACATTAATATCTTTATATCATTTGGATATGGAGGATAAAATATGAGCCATAATGGTCAAGAATTTGAAGATGAAATGACGCTAACGAATCGTCAAGGACACCCAATTTCGGATAACCAGAACATTAGAACTATGGGAAATAGAGGACCTTCCACATTAGAAAATTACCATTTCATTGAAAAAATTTCGCATTTTGACCGTGAGAAGATTCCTGAACGTATTGTTCATGCGCGTGGAGCAGGTGCTCATGGGTATTTTGAATCCTATGGGAAGGTGGGAAATGAGCCGATTTCCAAATACACACGGGCTAAGGTATTGCAAAAAGCAGGGAAGCAGACACCTGTTTTCGTTCGTTTTTCTACTGTAGCTGGTGGAGGTCACTCTCCAGAAACCTTACGGGATCCCCGCGGATTTGCTGTAAAGTTTTATACAGAAGAGGGGAACTGGGATTTAGTAGGGAACAACTTAAAGATATTCTTTATTCGTGACGCGATGATATTCCCTGATATGATTCATGCGTTTAAACATGACCCTGTGAACAATCTTCCTGATCCTGAGAGAATGTTTGATTTTGTTTCACAAACACCAGAAGCTACTCATATGATTACCTTTTTATTTTCTCCTTGGGGGATTCCGGCGAATTACCGCCAAATGCAAGGGTCCGGAGTGAACACGTATAAATGGGTAAACAGTGAAGGTGAAGCTGTCCTTATAAAATATCATTGGGAACCGAAGCAAGGTATAAAGAATTTAACGCAAAAAGAAGCAGAGGAAATTCAGGGTAAAAACTTTAACCACGCAACACAAGATTTATATGAAGCGATCGAACGTGGTGAATATCCCGAATGGGAGCTATTCGTACAAATCATGAGTGATGGCGTGCACCCTGAATTAGATTTTGATCCTCTTGACGATACAAAACTATGGCCAAAAGAACAATTTCCTTGGCTGCCCGTGGGAAGAATGGTCCTAAATAAAAATCCTGAAGATTATTTTGTAGAAGTGGAGCAGGCAGCATTTGGCACAGGAGTCCTTGTGGATGGACTTGATTTCTCTGATGATAAAATGCTTCAAGGCAGGACGTTTTCATATTCGGATACACAACGGTATCGCGTAGGTGCAAATTATTTACAGCTTCCAATAAATGCACCGAAAAAACGAGTGGCAACGAATCAAGGAGGAGGGCAAATGCAATATAAAGTGGATCGCGCTCCTGGACAAAATCTACACGTTAACTATGAGCCTTCCGTTCTAGGAGGATTAAAAGAAGCGACCAAAAATGTTAAAGATCATCAACCGCATTATGATGCAACATTAGTAAGGCAAAAAATTGATCGTACCAATGATTTCAAACAAGCTGGTGAAACGTATCGTGCCTTTGATGATGTAGAAAGGGAAGAACTCATATCAAATTTAGTCGATGCACTAAAAATTTGTAATCCCGTTATCCAAGAAAAAATGATTGAATACTTCACAAAAGCTGACCCGGATTATGGAAAACAAGTTGCAGATGGAATCGCGCATTCAAAAAGTGAAAATAATTCGCATACGAGTTCCTCCACTGCGGATAAAACGGTCAAAGATGCAGAAAAAATGGGGCACAAAACAGACGGATATTAAGTACTGAAAAAGAAAGGTGGAAGAAAAACAACTTATTTTTCTTCCACCTATATTATACTCATCTTATTTTTTCACAGCATACACAAAATGAATGATTTCAAATACTGTTAAATAACATCTCGTTTACAAAAATAATGCTCATTTATTTTTTCGGGTGATAGGTGTGCATAAATGAGTATTCTTTTATTGTGAGCGTGTTACCAGATTAATTGTTTCTCCGATGGTTTTAATAGGTGAAGACATAGGGAAGAGTAGTATAAGAGATATGAAACTATTCACACTATTCAACGGTTTGTTTTCTGCCAAAACAATGGAGAAAGGAACTTTTTTATGAAAGTAAAAGATTTTATGATTAATAATGTTTATATCATAAATGAAAATGATAGTGTAAAAAATGCTATAAAACAATTCATAGAACATCATATAGGTGGGATGCCTGTTGTTAATGATAATGGAATTTTAACAGGAATGATTACTGATGGAGATGTGCTGAGGTTTATCAAACCAAAAAATATATTCGCTTTTGATTACTATTCTTCTTTAACTTATGTTTTTGATAAGGAAAAATTAGAAGAGATTGTAATGTGTTTAAAGGATGTCCCCGTCCAGCAAATTGCTAAAAGTCGCTCCATTGTAAAAGTGTTTGAGGATGACGATTTAGAGGTAGTATTGGAATTATTGGCAAAGCATCATTTTAAAAAAGTGCCGGTGGTGGATAAGGAAAATAAAGTAATTGGGGTTATCAGTCGTGGTGATTTGATACGTACAATTCAGGAAACGTTGATAGAGAATTTATAAATAAGAAAAAGGCTGCTTGAAAACAGCCTTTTAGCGAACATGCATTTCATTAGGATCGGCATTATGACGCTCGCCACGATCCAAAGAAGCGATTTTTTCCATATCCGCTTCACTTAATTCAAAATCAAAAATATCGATATTTTCTTTCATCCGTGAAGGCGTGACTGTTTTTGGAATCACAATGACATCTGTTTGTAACTGCCAGCGAAGAATGACTTGAGCAGGTGTTTTTCCGTATTGCTCTGCCAATTCTTTAATGACAGGATCCTCTAACACCTTCGTCCCGTTCATTAAAGGACTGTAGGCTTCTAAATAAATGCCGTGTTTTTTACAAAATTCCTTTAATTCTTTTTGCTGTAAATATGGGTGGCACTCTACTTGGTTAACTGCAGGCACGACTTCACATTCATCCAATATACTCTGCAAGTGCTCAATCTCAAAGTTACAAACGCCAATTGCTTTTGCACGTCCATCTTTATAGATTTTTTCCAATGCTTTGTATGTGTCTACATATTGATCAAAATTTGGTGTTGGCCAGTGGATTAAGTAAAGGTCCACATAATCCAGTCCAAGTTTTTCAAGGCTTTCATCAAATGCCTTTAACGTATTTTCATATCCTTGATCGGCATTCCAAACCTTCGTTGTAATGAATAATTCCTCGCGTGGAACACTAGTTTTAGCTAGCGCTTCTCCGACACCTTCTTCATTTCTATAAATCATCGCAGTATCAATTAAACGATAGCCGGCTTCCAGTGCATGCTCTACAGCATTTGCTGCTTCTTCATTCGGAACCTTCCACACCCCATAGCCTAACTGCGGTGCACGATTCCCATTGTTAAACGTTATGTATTTCATGAAATCGCTTCCTTTCTTTATGTATATTAAAAAGTTTATCATAGATTTTTTAAAAGATGAAATAACTGACATACGCAAAAACCACCTGTGTAGGTGGATTGAGTTTATTGCATTTCCTTTGTTGGTCCCATAATAGGCGGTACAGTTAGTCCTGCCTGGCGTAGTAATACAGTCATTTGCCCTCTGTGATGGGTTTGATGATCGATTAAAGCTCGTAAAAGTGCTCCGCGTAGTGTTGGACCTCCGAATCCATTTACCTCTTCAAGCAAGGACTCGTCGGTTAGTTTAGTCGTTTCTTCTTTATAGGCATTAATAATTTTTTCGTATGCTGCAACTATTTCCGCTACATCAGTAGGGGCAGGTTGGTCTCGCGTAGGGCCAGGAATGTTAAGACCAGCAAAATGGCCAAATGCACCTGCAGCACCAACTAAATGCCAAGCCAACCATCCAAGACTATTATGACCTTCGATGATGGATTGATCCAGCTTATCATTGGTCATAGCTTTAAATACATTTAATGTTCCTGCAGAAGCAACATTCCAATCATTTACAAAATCCTCCACTTTTCGGTACACATACAACACTCCCTTATTATTTTTCGTCACAATTTGAATTATAACTAATAGGAGAGTATGCGTCCAAATGGTTGCTTAAGTTTACTATTTGGTGGTAGAAAAAGTAGCTGAAGGTCACCAATCGAGTTATAGATGACCTTAGCCTTAGAAAAAATAAAGATAAAGTTTGTCAAAAGGAAAATAGTAAAATTCACATCCTTTAACGCTTTAGGAAAAAGCTCAGTTTCAAACTCTAAAATCTATTAGGAAATTGTCTAACGATTGCTTCAGCTATCATATCTGACATTCCTAAAGCTTGCGCCTCAATTTCATCAAAAATTGCAACGTCGGCTTTATAATCTCTTTGAATCATTTTAACCGCTTCGTCTTTTGTTAAATCTAAATGCATGTAAAACATTTTTCTTACATCTTCTATACCTAAGTTAGGGTTAATGCTGCTTAAAAAGGCGGCAATATCATCTGCGTTCCGATACCATTGTTTATTCTTTTCTTCTGCTGTTTTGGTATCTCCTTTTACAGATGCTGTGACTAATTCAGCTGCCAAAATCAGATGTTCTTTTATCAGCATAGCGTATTGATCCGCAATATGATTACCATAAAAAGGTCTGAGACAATTTCCTAGATCTGTTGCATTCCGTAAAAGCCGTTCCTGAACAAATTGTAAATCGGGCAAGTTGAATACAATACTGATAATGGTCATCCTTGTCCAGTTAACATGCTCTTCCCAAAGCAGACGATTCATGCTTATAAAATCAACTACATTTTTCCTTATTACTTGGTTGCTCGGAGTAGTAGCAGCTTTAGCTAATACATATCTTACTGGAGCCGTATACTGTGAAATAGGTCCCCAATAAATAGGTTGTGAATAAGTAGGCATTGTATTTCGAAAGTAGTACATTCTACATTCTCTCCCTATATCCATAAATAGATTTTTTATGTTAGTATACTCAATCTACTGGTATAGGTGATTGTCCTAAGAAAATAAACTCGCTCCATAGGGACGATTTAAAAAAACTGATATATTATCAACCTTTGACCTCATTCTTGCAATAAAACCTTGTGAAAGAACATAGTTTGTCGTGCTATTTTCTTTAACAACATAAAGTTGTTTTACCATTAATTTACTTTACGATAATATAAATCTATTAATATGAAGAAATGGGAGATTCTATGAGATTTAGAAGAATTCATAAAAGTGATATTCTTGAGCTTGACGAGTTATTTAGAAATTGTCTTAAAGATTTAGTCATTCGTGAAAAAAAGGATTCTACCCTTATTGCTGATGAAGTTGAAAATTTAAATCGAGTTGTACAAGAAAGTTACGATAATAATGAAGTGCATTTTTTTGTAACAGAAATCCAAAATAAAATTGTTGGATCTATAGCACTGAAAAGACCTAATCGGGATATTACCGAAAATATTAATACAATTCCAAATGTATATGAGGTTGCGGGCGTATATATACTTCCAAGTTTTCAAAGGCAGGGCGTTGGGCAATTTATGTTCCAACAGATTAAAAAAGAATTAGCCCTTCAAGGTAAAAAGGAATTTTATCTTGATGCTGGTTTTTCAAGTTCGCAACAATATTGGAAACATGTATTAGGAGAACCTTCAGTTATTCTTGAGGATTACTGGGGACAAGGTGAACACCATCTTATATGGTTTCGTACATTAACTTGACCTACTTCATAAATTTGATCCTGTGATAAATTGATTGAGTTATATTTATCATTTTTGGATATGCAGCCTATACAAATTGATAAGTGCCTTCGTAAGATATGAGCAAGAGCCTGTTTTTGAGCTTTTATGGAGGTGACAAAGAGAGAATGGAAAATGTTTTAATTGAAACTGAGAAAGAAAATAAAAGTTTGTGTTCTAATAAAGATACATTCAATATTCATGGGGAATTAAAATGTAGAATAGATCAAATGGATGTAAGTCATGAAAAAATGCATCCTAATATTACCATTTCAGTATGTGGATTCATTGAAATTTTTATTAAAAGCAAAGAAACATGTTACAAATCTAAAAAACTTAAAATCCATCAAGTGAAAAATATTTCAATCATTGTTCCCCCTCATGCCAAATTAAAGTCTGAACTTACCGATTTTCGAATTATTCCAAATTCCCGTCATGGCAATAAATCACCGCTTAAGATTATTTTCTGTTGTAACACCTTCTTCATTAAAAACAAAGAAGAAAATCCGAATTGTTCAGTATTAGTGTCTGATTTTGAGATTACGTTGAATAATGTCAATTTCGAAATAATTCCTGATATGAATATAGAACATAATGAATTCAAAATTGTATCCAATATAATAAGCCTGGAACACTGTATCCCTAATGAGAAAGATGATTGTGGCACGACTAGAAAACGTAATCCTAAAAAATGCAATTGTAAACATATTTGTTACTGTGGCCCATTACATGATGTTGAGCCAGCTGACGATAGCGTGCCAATTCATGATTTCAAACCGACCGTCGTCTTTGAACCAACCAGCGAAATCGAACCGACTGTCGACTTTGACCCAACAAGTGACATCGAACCAACCATCTACTTTGAATCGGCCAGCGAAATCGAACCGACCGTCGACTTTGACCCAACGAGTGAAATCGAACCAACCATCTACTTTGAATCGGCCAGCGAAATGGAACCGACCGCCGACTTTGAATCAACGAGTAACATCGAACCAACCATCTACTTTGAATCGACCAGCGAAATCGAACCGACTGTCGACTTTGACCCAACGAGTGAAATCGAACCAACCATCTACTTTGAATCGGCCAGCGAAATGGAACCGACTGTTGACTTTGACCCGACGAGTGATCTCGAACCAACCATCAGCTTTGAATCGACCAGTAAAATCGAACCGACCGCCGACTTTAACCCAACAAGCGACATCGAATCAACCATCAACTTTGAATCGGCCAGCGAAATCGAACGGACTGTCGACTTTGACCCAACGAGTGACATCGAACCAACTATCTACTTTGAATCGGCCAGCGAAATCGAACCGACCGCCGACTTTGACCCGACGAGTGACATGGAACCAACCATCTACTTTGAATCGGCCAGCGAAATCGAACCGACGGCCGACTTGGAATCAACGAGTGACATCGAACCAACCATCTACTTTGAATCGACCAGCGAAATGGAACCGACTGTCGACTTTGACCCAACGAGTGACATCGAACCAACCATCTACTTTGAATCGGCCAGCGAAATCGAACCGATCGCCGACTTTGAATCAACGAGTGACATCGAACCAACCATCTACTTTGAATCGGCCAGCGAAATCGAACCGACCGCCGACTTTGAATCAATAAGTGACATTGAACCAACTATCTTCTTTGAATCGCCCAACGAAATCGAACCGACCGTCGATTTTGACCCAACGAGTGATATCGAACCAACCTTCGAATTTGAATCGAGCAGCAAAATCGAACCGACCGTCGACTTTGAGCAAACAAGTGACATCGAACCAACCATCAACTTTGAATCGGCCAGCGAAATCGAACCGATCGCCGACTTTGAATCAATAAGTGAAATTGAACCAACTATCTACTTTGAATCGGCCAACGAAATCGAACCGACCGTCGAGTTTGAGCCAACGAGTGATATCCAACCAACCTTCGACTTTGAATCGAACAGCGAAATCGAACCGACTGTAGACTTTGACCCAACGAGTTACATTGAACCAACCTTCGACTTTGAATCAACCAGCGACATCGAATCAACTCGCCACAGCGAACCAAACCAGGACATCCAAGCAATCAATGATTACGATCTGCAACTTGATATAGATGAAATTGATGCAGATTATTCGGAAATGGATAAAGACCTACGGGATGTTAAGTTGAAAGATATTTTGAGGCAAAATTATCCGCAATTACAAGAGCACCTTATCGAGGCAGATACCATATTAGTATCATCGGGCATTATTGGGCAACTCGTAGACAATCAAGAAATTGTCCATTTTGATCGGGTTTGGATTAATAGTGAAAGCATCGAACATTTTTATTATGATTATGCTGGTAATTTGATGGTCTATGAACCTGGTGATTATCGAATCTCCCATTATGTGCTATCCGATGAAATTGGATATTTTTCAATGAATGCAAACGGTGAAATCATTTCTCCATTGAGTTACTATAAGGGAGCGGGTGATGATTATTATATTGATGCCGCAGAAACGATCATAAGTGTAAAAGAAACCCCTGCGGCCTTGCAATTACAGAATGTAACGGGCAACGCTGTTATTCTCTCTCCAAATAAAGAGAGCATTGCGGTAATAGCAATCAAGAAGATTTAGGAAAACTTCTATATAATTTATAGAAGTTTTTTCTTTATTTCGGAGTTAAATTATATCGGTTTCTAGTAGGTTATGCATGGCGGATAAGACTTATGGAGGGTTTAAGTTTATGAAAAATTATGTTAATATTCAAAATATAACATACATTTTTTCAGTCATCGCTTGCAGAAAAATACTTTTTTTACAAGGGAGGAAGAGAAATGTTGGAGGTTACGGAGAAAAGTAAATTTGCCAATTACCCACAACAGCCGCATGGCGGAAAATTAGTGAATAAAGTGGTAACGGGCGAAGAATTGGAGGCGGAATTAATCAGGGCAAAGCAGCTCCCAACGATTATGGTAGACTTGGAAGCTGTTATAACACTTGAGATGATAGCTACTGGTGTTTTATCCCCTAATGAGGGATTTATGAATAAAGAAGACTATCATTCTGTACTGACGACAGGCCGATTGAAAAGCGGATTAATTTGGCCAGCACCGCTTAGCTTTGCTCCAATTGGTAATCGCAATAAAGAAGTTATTCTTACTCTTTCAATTGGCGATGAAGTTACACTTGCCGATGAAAAAAATGATCCTGTTGCGATTCTAAAAATAGAGGATATTTTTGATTACGATAAAGATTTTCGTGCATCCCACCTATTTGGTACGACGGATCGCAATCACCCAGGAGTCGATGCTATTTATAGGAGAATGGGAGATACTGCGCTAGGTGGACCTATTAAGTTATTGCGACGAGTGAATTGGGGGCCGTTTGAAAAGCTTCGACTCGAACCGCAAGATACGTGGCGAATATTTTATGAAGAAAAGAAGTTTCGCTCAACAGCAGGTTTTATTACAGGAGCAAATCCTTTACATAGAGGGCACGAATACATTCATAAAAATGCACTTGAAGAAGTAGATGGATTGTTTTTACAACCGTTAGTGGAAATGGCGAAACGCGAATACACCCGCCATGAGTTTCGTATGCTTGCGTATAAAAGTGTTCTAGAAACTTATTACCCGAAGGGTCGTTCCATTTTAGCCCCGCTTAGAGTGACGTATATTTTTGCCGGACCAAGGGAAACGGTTTTACATGCATTAATTATGAAAAACTATGGTTGTACACATGCACTAATCGGCCGAGACCACGCAGGAATTGGCGATTATTACGATAAGTATGCGAGCCATAGAATTTTCGATCAGTTTAAACCAGCTGAACTGGGTATTGATGTTCGCTTATACTATGAAGTTTTTTACTGCACGCGCTGTGATACCCCGGGGACTGTTCAATCTTGTCCACATGATGAGCGTTATCGCATCAGCATTTCCGGTACAGGAATTCGCGAGATGCTTCGTCACGGGATTATGCCGCCAAAAGAAATTGTTCGTCCTGAATCGGCTAGAATTGCAATGCAGGGAGTTCAGCCTAAAGGGCTTGATGAAGATGGAAACGCTATCTCACCTGTTGGAAAAACGATTAAGAGTATGTTCCCGTTTTATTTGGAGAGAACGAGGCTTGGTGGACCGAAGCGGAACACCCCTTTAACTATCGAAGAATTGACAAATCTTGATTTGGAAATGGCCAATTTGGATGTTCGTTCAAATGCAGACCGAATTTATCGGGACATTTTTGAAGCGTATAGTAGTGTTGGAGATATAAATCGTAATTTGCAACCGGAATGGGTAGCAGATGCGCGAGAAGCATTAAAACATCAACAGGAAATGGTCATCGAAGATTTGGAGGAAAAGGTGAAACAAGCTCCAGTCACAGCTTCCGATGAATTTATGTATCAAGATAAAGAAGAGGCAGAACAGGAATTGGAAGTTGCCAAAAAGATACTTTCAGATATTCCAAAGGTTCTGCGGGATGACGATATTAATTATCGATCGTGGAACACATTGCCATATCGTCGCTATCGTGGAAGCGATGAAACGAATAAGAAGATAGAAGAAAAAAATTAGTTTAAAAAAATCCGCTAATTGGCACTCCGATTGGCGGATTTTTGTATAAAGTGAAAATTCCTTTATTGGATAATTAGTGAAATTTTTAAAGGTTATTTATTGTCTTCCCAGAATATAAGTAGTAATAGATGATATTAGGGAGGGACAGGCTATGGCAATTCAAGGTGGAAAATATATTAAGATTGAACCCGGTGTAGAATTATTTGTTCAGGATGTTGGCATTGGAGATCCAATTGTTTTCATTCCGGGATGGACTTTTACAACGGAAGTTTTCTCAAAGCAAATTGAGTACTTTCAGAAAACCAACCGTGTAATTGTAATGGATCCCCGCAGTCATGGTAGATCATCCATCACATTACATGGCAATGATTACGTAACGCATGGAGCGGATTTGGTTAAAGTAATAGAGGCTCTAGAACTGAAAAATGTTACATTAGTTGGATGGTCGTTCGGCTGTTTGACGATATGGGAATATATAAAACAGCAAGGCACAGAAAATATTAAATCATTGGCTTTTATAGATCTATCCCCAAAACCGTTATCAATCAACCATGAACAAGACTGGGTTGAGGGGCCACTTGATGAAATTGCCGCTGCCTATACCCATTATCTTCAAGATCGAGATAAGCAACGAGAGTTTATTAGCGGTTATGCTACCGGTGTCATGGTACAAAGAGAGTTAGAGGAAAATGAGCTAAGCTGGCTAGTGGAACAATCTTTAAAAACACCACATTATATTGCTGCTAATTTATTTGCTTCTGGGATGTTTTCCGATTATCGAGAAGAAGCCAAACTTGCTAGCGAGTCAGTCCCTGTCCTTACAGTTATTGCCGAACACTGGGCTCCTATTGCAAAAGCATTTACCGAAAGGATTTCCCCTAAATCGTCAATTGAAGTTCTCGGTGGACATCTCATGTTTTGGGAACATGATGAAAAGTTTAACACGATGTTGGAAAATTTTTTAATGGAAAATAGTTAAAGTAATATATCATAATAAAATTCCTTGCCTCCTAAAAAAGGCCAAGGAATTTTTCAACTCTGCATTTTATTGACAAATATGGGTTTAGAGGATATCAAAGAACTGATAAAAGGATAGAATCTAAATTTTGATTAACATCCGTTGATTTCCAGTGGGTGTATGTATTTTTCGAGTGCAAGTCAAATGAATGTTGTTGTATAATACTTACATAGTTTCTGGAGGTGATATCACATGGCGTATTATACAGTGCCAGGGCTTGGATCGTCTCATGCAAAGCCTATTATGACAGGGCGATTCTTTGCATGAGGTGGAGAATGAAATATTATACATCGCCTAATTTATAAATGGCTTTGCCCCTTATTTCCACAAATATTTAAAAATAAGGAGCTGTCTTAAATGGAAAGCCATATGAACACAAAAGCATTTATCCGATGTGACCAATATAATTTTATAAAACATCAAGTGAAAAATTTAGTTTCTTCTTATTCTATAGTGAAGGATCCTGCTGTTCTTAAAGCAGTAGCGTTTAGATCTCTAGATAAGGTTATGAATCTATTTCCGGAAGATGAGTATGACAAAGCAATATTCGATAAAATACCGGAAATTGATGGAGAAATTCAAGCCAATTTTTTTCTTGAAGAATTAAAACCTTATGTCATTCCGTTTAGATCCGTATCAGAAAAGACGATTGAGAAGCTATTTCCTAAAGCGAAGAAATTGAAACTCCCCAAAATGGAGGAGATTGATTTAAAGGAAACTTCATATTTGGGATGGTATGATATTCGCTCAGAGAGAAAATATCTCGTTTTCGATTACAATGGAAAATTGATAGGGATAAACGGAACATTTAGGAATACGACAAAAGGAATTTGTTCTCTTTGTAATAGTCTTGAGGAAGTAGCTTTATTCATGGCAAATGTAAAAAGTGGGAAAGAAACGTACACGAATAGAGGAAATTACATTTGCAGCGATAGCCAAAAATGCAACCAGAACATTAAAACACTTGATAAACTAAATCAATTTATCGAATTGGTTAAACGTTAACATAGTAAAAGCCCCACAACCTGTTAAGGTGTGGGGCATTTTAAAAGTTTCGAGCACTCTATTAGATGATTTGCATGCTCTATTAGATGATTTAAGATTCTATTAGATGATTTGCATGCTCTATTAGATGATTTAAGATTCTATTAGATGATTTGCATGCTCTATTAGATGATTTAAGATTCTATTAGATGATTTGCATGCTCTATTAGATGATTTAGAATTCTATTAGACGTTTTGAGCACCCTATTAGATTATTTGTAAATCTATTAGATGTTCCGAGAGCTCTATTAGATAATATAAAAAGTAAAGAAAGTATCTTCGTCGACAGACCCGCATCTTACTGGCCTGTACGTCTATAAACAAGGCTCTTGTGCTTTTCGTATTACGCGGCAATCCGATCTGCTTGTCTCTTCCATCTTCCGCTATGATACTGAATAACAGATGGGATTAAACCTAGGGCCCAGCCAATAGGACCTGCCCACCAAACACCTATGTAACCGAACATCATACCTAGTGTTATAGATAGACCTACTTTCGCTATTAGCTCGACAATCCCTGAAAATAACGGGATCGCCACTTCACCCATGCCGCGTAATGTATTGTTATAGAACCATATTAGTCCTAAAAATGGGAAGAAGCAGGCACTGATGAATAGTAATTGTTTAGACATTTTTACAATTTCCTCAAGATGAGCATCTTGATTTGAAATAAATAACCTCACAATTTCATCTGCAAATATAATAATTAATCCACCAGAAACAAGCGTAATCGCAATTAAAATAAGTGCAACCTTTTTAAAGCTATCTTGGATTCTCGTAAACTTCTTGGCACCTAAGTTTTGAGCGGCAAAGGTGGAATAAGCTTGTGCCATATTAAAGAAGGCAAGAGTAGCAAATTGCTGTATTCTCATACCAGTAGTATAAGCAGCTACCGCGTTTGTACCGAATGAATTCACTACGCCTGTAACAGTCATTTCCCCTATTGAGAGTAATAAACTTTGCAAACCCATTGGAATACCGATTTTAGAAATCATGCCAATATTCCCATAATGAGGACTCCAGTCAGTACGTTTCACTCGGAATATCGGAAACTTTTGATAAGTGTAAATGACACAAATTACAGCTGAAACAACCTGTGATATAACGGTAGCAATCGCGACTCCAGCAACGCCCATGCCAAAACTTAAGACAAACAGTAAATCAAGCAGGACGTTAAGAATGGATGAAAGAATTAAAAAATATAGAGGTGTTCGACTATCCCCAACAGCACGGAGGACCGCAGACGCAGCATTATAAAAAAGAAGGCCAACACTTCCGCCGATACAAATTTGAATATAAAGCACGGCATCATCGATAATCTCTGTTGGCGCTTTCAAAAGCTGCATCAAAGGTCTAGCACCGAAAATTCCGACAATCGCTAATAAAATAGTACATGCTATTGTGATATAAATAGAACTTACTAACGTTTTCCTTACCATTTCCTCGTTTTTTGCTCCGAAATATTGGGACATCACAATTGAAAAAGCATTTGTCAGCCCAAGGGTCAAGGAAAGAATAAAAAAAAAGGTTGAACCTGTAGCACCAACTGAAGCAAGTGCACGAGAACCTACAAATTTCCCTACTATTAATGCGTCTGCCATATTATATAACTGCTGAAATAATCCCCTATGATCATCGGCCCCATAAATGCAAAAATTAGTTTGAGTGGCCGACCTTCTGTCATGTCTTTTATCACTACCCCATTACCCTCTCTCAGATGTTATCTTTCTATTTTTCTATCTTCAATATAATAGTTATATCATATGCGTGGCATAAAAAAGCAAGCATAATTTTTAGAAAAATAGAAAGAAATGAAGTCTGTACAGGATATAGTTAGAAAGAGTTATAAAATTGGAAGCGAAAATACTTAAATAGGAGGGGCGACAAACATCTTCAACTCTAATCAATAGAGTTAAAAGTTCAGTAGTACACAGATTACTGCGCTCCCATTTATTTAAATATTTTCAATGATTGAATCAACAAAAAGTATGTGAACATAAACCCTATTAAAAGACAAATTTCCCAATAATTGTATCGAATCTCCTAGAACAATGGTAAAATGGAACTGGAATGAAAACCCATTTTTGCTGAATTAAACTCTATTTAGGAATTAATTCTTAAGACTTTGTTGAAATTTATAGATATTTTTTCGTTTTGTTGATTGAAGTGGAAAGTTCGCACCTGTAGAGGTAATCAACATCCTTGGTTAAAAATTTTTTTAAAATATATAGACAAAAGGGGGGGAAACATGAATAAGGAGACTGTTTTAATTGTTGATGATGATGATGATATTCGTAAAGTGCTGGAATTGTATTTATGTAATGCCGGTTACCGTGTAGTTGAAGCAGACGATGGATATAAAGTTATGGATGTTTTTGTACAGGAAAAGCCGGATCTAATCATTTTGGATGTTATGTTGCCAGGGATAGATGGTTTGGAAGTATGTCAAATGATAAGACGGAAAAGTGATGTTCCTATTTTATTTTTAAGTGCAAAGGAAGATGATATTGATAAAATCGTTGGTCTTGGAGTAGGGGGCGACGATTATATTTCCAAACCTTTCAGTCCTTCCGTTTTGATAGCTAAAGTTAAAGCACATCTTCGCAGAAATCGCCTATTAGAAAAAATTTCCCCATCATCAGAGAATTTCCTTAATAGAAAGCCCATCATTTCGTATCCAGGACTATTGATTGATCAAGAGTCCTATTCTGTGAAAGCAAATGGCAGAGATATACACTTGTCTACAAAAGAATTTCAAATTCTTTGTTTATTAGCTTCCAATCCCGATCGTGTATTTTCATTCGAACAACTTTTTCATAATATTTGGGGTGAAAGTAGTTTCGGGGATCATCGAACGGTGATGGTTCATATAAGTAATCTTCGTAAAAAAATCGAAGTTGATCCAACGTCGCAAAAATATATCACTACGGTAAGGGGAATTGGATATAAGTTTAATTCTGACCTATATTAACTTCGCGATTTTTTTCTTTTAAGAAATTCCGTACATAATCTATACTCAATCCTTGATTTTTGGCTAATTTTATTAATAAAACCCATTCTTGGTCGAGCTGTAGATCTAAGGAGTTTTTCTCGGTCATTTGCACCATAAGATCACCTCTAACGTCATTTATCACATATGTTACAGAACTTAGTATAAGTTGCGTTCAAATTATTCTAAAGATTTGCTAAAGTTTTGCCGGCAGATATTGTCGAATGAGTAGATGTGGGTAATGATGTAAGTAAGGAGCAAATCCCATCATGATGTAATGGAGGAATTCTATGAATGTAGCTCTCGACCTACAAACAAATTTACCGGGTTATGAAGATATTGTTGAATTTGAAACTACCGAATCATGTGCCTATTTTAAAGCAGTTGATCAAGTGTCCAATCGAAAGGTTTTAATAAAGAGGCTTATAAAAGAAGAACTAGATTTCCAGGATATAGCTACCATTACTCATGAATATAATATTACGAAAGACCTTAAATTAACTGGATTATTAAAACCAATTAAGCTAGAAAGTTATTGGAATAAATCGTATTTAATTACAGAACCATTTGAAGGAATGTCGTTAACTTCTTTTATGAATAAACACGTGGTAGACATAAAACAATTTTTACAGATTGCTAAAAAGTTAACGACCATAATCGAAGAGCTTCATTTAAGTCAAATCATTCACAAAAATATACAACCGGATAATATTTTAGTAAATGAATGGGCGAATGAACTAAAAATTACCGGTTTTTATCACGCGGCCATGCTTAAACGTGAAAATTATCGTGCTCACATGAATCCTTACATATTAGGTAAGCAGCTCCACTATATTTCTCCAGAACAGACAGGTCGAATTAATCGCTTTCTTGATTCACGCACAGATTTATATTCACTTGGAGTCGTATTGTATGAGCTGCTAACGGGTCGTTTGCCTTTTGATATGGAGGATCCAATTGAACTTGTTCATGCCCATATTGCTAAAAGTCCTATCCCGCCTCACGAGATTAACCCATCACTTCCATATAAACTATCTGAAATGATTATGAAATTATTATCAAAAATGCCTGAATCTCGTTATAAAAGTGCTACTGGATTAAAACATGATTTATTAAAATTCGAACAGCAGTTGGATTTTTCAATAGCCGAAAATGATCCACATCAAATTTTTGATATTGAAGATAAGCTATATGGAAGGAATGAGGAATTAAAGACCATCATTACTGCCTTTAATCATGTTTGTAAAGGTCATTGTTCTTTTTTCCTGATTCCAGGAGTTTCTGGAATCGGAAAAACAGCTTTGGTTAATGAGGTGCAAAAACCACTTGTTCGAAATAAGGGATATTTTATTTCAGGGAAATTTGATCAATTGAAGCGTGATGCCCCATATTATCCTCTTATCGAAGCTCTTCAAGATTTGTTAAAGCAGGTAATGGCTGAAGGGGAAAACAGTATACATCATTGGAAAACTAGCTTGGAAACCGAAATGGGACCATACTTGGCATCCATTGCAAAAATGATACCGGCCATTAAATGGATCGTTGGGGATGTGGAAGAACCGGAAGAACTACCTGCTATTGAGAGTCATACACGCTTGCGTTTTGCTTTTTTAAGGTTAATCGACTTATTTTCTGATGAGAACCATCCACTCGTCATTTTTTTAGATGATTTACAATGGGCGGACCATGCGACATTAGATTTACTGCAATATATTTTATCTCAACAAATAGTTAAATCTTTATTCGTTATTGGAGCTTATCGAGATAATGAGGTAGATGTGACCCACCCTTTTCATCTAATGGTCAAAGAGCTCCAATCTATTCGGGGCCTAGTTACATCCATTCACCTAACTCCTTTGCAAGTAGAAGATATACGAGAATGGGTGGAGGACGCATTATATTGTCGTAAAGAAGAGTCGGAAGAACTTGCTGCTTTTATCGAAAAAATTACAAAAGGAAATCCCTTTTTTATAAAACAATTATTTCAATCCTTTTATGAACAACAATTCATTTCATTTAATGAAGAACTAAGAAAATGGACATGCGACTTAGGAAAATTGCCTAATATGAAAATTCAAGATGATATTATTGCGCTGATTGTGGAGCGATTTAATAAACTTCCTGAAGAAACTCAAAGGCTATTGAAACTTGCTTCATGTATTGGAAATCAGTTTGATATCAATGTGTTAAGTGCGGTCTACGAAAAAAATATAGTTGTTACTGTCAGTACACTTTGGGAAGCACTGCGAGAAGGGATGCTTTTACCACTTAGTCCTAGTTATAAGTGGATATATGAAGAAAGAGAGAATAACCTTACGGAAATACAACCACTCCATTATAAATTTCTTCATGACCGTGTCCAACAAGCAATATATTCAACAATGACCGTAAGTGAACGGGAGCAGTACCATTTATCGATTGGTAGACTGTTATTATCGTATTATACGAGTCAAAATCATTTTGAAGAAAAAATCTTTGATATTACAAACCATTTTAATCAAAGCCGGAATGATTTGAGTAAAAGTGAAAAACTTAAGCTTGTTGAATGGAATTGTATAGCGGGGGAAAAAGCAAAGCAAGGTGCAGCATTTAAGGCGTCTCTTTCGTTTTTTGAAATAGGAAAAGAACTACTAGGCGAGAACGGTTGGGAGCTGCATAATAAACTCGCCGCACGATTGACCATCGGGCTTGGAGAAGCTGAATATTTAGATAATCAATTTGATCTTGCTGAAGAACGATTTGATGAAGCGTTGAGTAGGGTCCAAACAAAACAGGAGCAGCTCCGAATTTATCAATTGAAAATGGCCTTATATACGCATTTGCATCGAGTAGAAGAAGCAATTGATTGTGGCTTGAAAGGAATTCAATTATTTGGATTTCAAATTAATAAAAAACCTGGAAAGCTTGCCGTAGCGAAGGAGTTTTTATTAACTAAGATGTATTTAAGCAGGAGAAAAGCAAGTGATTTAAAGCGACTGCCTCATATTTTGGATGATGAAAAGCAGATTATATTGCAGACACTCATTAATATGAACGCTTCTTCTTACCATGTGGATCAAAATTTATCTGCACTCCTAATGCTAAAGGCGTTTAACTTTACAATAAAGTATGGAATAACAGATGTTTCGGCTCTTGTTTATAATAATTACTCTCTCATTTTAAGTTCCGGATTTCATCAATATAATGACAGCTACGAATTTGGACGCCTGGCTCTTTATGAGGCGGAGAAAAGCCAAAATTCCCACTTGCTGGGCAGGGTGTATTTTGTATATGGATCCTTTGTAAATCATTGGAAAAATCATCTCGTATACAGTCAACAATATTTAGAGCATTCTCAAAAACATTGTATTGAATCGGGAAACGCCCACCTGGCAGGAGCATGCAGTTCGTTCATTTGTATGATTAGTTTTTTAAAAGGTCATCAGCTCGCGGAAACACTAAATACGATTGAAGAACAGCTCCAATTTTCCAATCAAATTCAATATGATCTATCAAGAAACTATTTGAATGAAGTGAAATATTGGATTCATATTTTAAATGAGGAAATTGCAAATATTAATTGGAGCTTTCCGAAAATAACTGATGATGATTCTGCAGAAATTGTTCACTATACTGTTCGTTTGCAGATGGCATATTTACTGAATGAACGAGATATTGCAAAGGAGTTAATGGAAAAATTAAATAATCTTGTCGATGGGTCTTTAACTCTAGTCATTGCTCCGGAGTATTATTTTTACAAAGATTTATGGATGGCTAAATTGTATAACGATTCAGTGATGAAAGAAAAAAGCTACTTTCGAAAACAATTAAAAAAGCATCTTTCTTTATGGAAGAAATGGTCAAAACATTCCCCTTCCAACTACGAGCATAAATATATGCTGATAAAAGCGGAAGAAGCAAGAATGAAAGGGGAGGTTACAAAAGCTTCGTTGTATTACGATCGATCCATTAAGCAGGCACAAAAGAATGGGTTTATTCAAGATACAGCCATTGCATCTGAATGTGCAGGACGCTTTTATCTTTCTCGTGACTTGCCTTTTGTGGCTAAAGCCTATTTATCTACAGCTCTATCGGCATATGAGAATTGGGGAGCAATACGAAAGGCAAAATCAATTAAAACAGAATATCAGAATCTATTAAAAGAAGAAATACTGGAAGTGAATAAAACTGGTCAATCAATAACGAACTCCTTTGATTTAGCCACAATGATGAAGGCAGCGCAGGCACTTTCAGGAGAAATTGTGCTTGAGGAGCTTCTTACTAGATTAATGAATATCGTATTAGAAAATAGCGGTGCAGAAAAAATAGTAATGTTTATAAAAGAAAATGAACAATTAGTTCCAGTTGCCCACGGGAACAAAGATGAAATCGAGATATTTAATGAAGAAGTCAAAATAGAGTACCCTTTAAACATGATTCATTATGTAGAAAAAAGTCATGAACCTATTGTCGTATCAAGTGGTGCTATTTATGGAATGTTTAAGAATGATCATTATATTAAGAAACACCAGCCTAAATCTATTTTATGCTTTCCAATTTTACATCAAGGTAAGCTAGTCGGTGCGATGTTTTTAGAAAATAATATGGTGACACATGCTTTTACAAAAGAAAGAATTGAAATATTGAACATATTCTCTACGCAGGCAGCCATTTCTTTAGAGAATGCCTTTTTATACAGAAATTTAGAGAGAAAAGTGAAGGAACGTACTGCACAATTAGAATTTGCATATGAAGATTTAGAAAAAGCAAACCGTGAATTAGCGCAATCTGAAGAAATGAGACGGAAATTTTTATCAAATGTATCTCATGATCTTAGATCGCCGATTACATCGGTTCGCGGCTATATTGAAGCAATTTTAGAAGGTGTCATAACAAAAGAGGAAGACAAAGAACTGTATTTAGAAAGAAGTCATCAACGCTTATTAATGCTAAATCGGATGATTGAAGATTTATTTGAACTAACAAAGCTTGAGGGAGGTGGATTGTCACTTCATCTCGAGTACGTCCCTTCCAATCAATTGCTGAATCATTTAAAAAAACTATTTGAGCACGAAGTAGTGAATGCAAATTTAAGTTTTACCGTTTTAATAGATCCGCTTTCTGAAACAGAAGAATATCCACTTCTCGAAGTTGATATTAGAAGAATTGAACAGGTGATTCAGAACCTTATTTCCAATGCATTAAAAAATACTAAGGTTGGTGGGGTTACTTTACAACATAAAGTGGATTTAGATAGAAACGAAGTTGTTTTTATTCTTTCCGATACTGGGATAGGTATATCAGCAGATAATCTCCCGTTAATTTTTGATCGATTTTATACAAAATCAGTAGAAAGAAATGATGGCAATGGATTAGGACTTGCAATTTGTAAAGAAATTATTCATTACCATCGTGGAGAAATTTCAGCAGAAAGTGTAGAAGGGCTAGGGACAAGTTTTATAATTCAACTGCCCATATTTGAACTCCAGGAAGAAGCTCTTTAGGTTTTTGAACAGGTTTTGCTTTTTATGGGATACATGTCCAATCACCACTAGATTTATAACATAATTTGTAGCATGCCTGTCACGGGTGAAAGGAGGGGTAATGTGGAGGAAGAAAAGGTTGAAAGAAAAGGTGGCTTCAGCTTTGCTTTAATTGTAGTGCTGTTTATTTTGTTGATTATTGTCGGAACCGCGTATGTAGGTGGTGGTTACGGAGGCGGAGACGACCCTGTCTTTGTCGGATTCGGGTTCTTTCCATTCTTCCCATTCTTCTTTATTTGATAAGTATTGTGTAACAGATTTCAGCTTTGATTGGAAAAACGAAGGCAACTTCCTTTTGGAATTGCCTTTTTAGTTCTTCTTTTTCTCAATATATTCGAATAAAAATGACTGGCCTTTGCGATAAAATCGAGGATCATATAAGCCGAGACGATCTTCGTCGTCTACTACTACTACAAATGGGGACCATTCATAAAGTGTCTTCGCCTGCGGCAATTTAGTAAATAGGGTGTCCAAGTCAGCATCTTCTTTTGACTGTAAAACATACATTTCTTTCTTTTCTTGAAAAAGATTATCTTGATAAATTGTAACTTTATCAGCTTTTTTCGTAATAACTGTGAATGTCCATGGGATAAAATTTGCAGAAAGGGCAACCTGGTCATTATTTTTTTCATACTGCTTATAAACGAGAAAGCCTTGTGTGCTCTGGACCAAAATATGAATGGCGATAAGCGCCCAAGCCATTTTAAAATAATATGGACTCTTTAGTTTAGTTCTCTTTGAAAATAGGAAGGCTATGCCGATTATAATCCAAATAGTAAAATCAACAATCGGAATCGTACCAAAACTTAAACGCATACTTGAAAATGGCTCTAAATATCCTGTACCCCAGGCATTAAATAGATCGCTCGTATCGTGGATGAAAACCGCCAGCCAAGCGAGTAAAAATAACTTAATATCTTTAATTTTAAATAACAATAGACAAAGAAGGAAAAACAATAAAGCCCAAACAGGAGTTAAAAACAGGGAATGAGTGATCCCTCGATGCCACATTTGATAAAGACCTTCTGAGTCCCATAATTGTGAAATTACATCAATATCAGGTATCTGGCTGGCACCTACAGCTGTTAGAAGATAGGCTCTTTTATATTTTTTATCCATATTCTTCTTATCAACGGCCCTGTATAATGCTAGCCCAAACAAAGTATGTGTGATCGTATCCACTCCCATACCCCCATTAATTAATATAAGATATCACTTAATTATATCCTATTTCCTTACGTAAAAAAGAACAAGGTTAAGAGTTTTTACTCTTAACCTTGTTCGAAATACAATTTATATGATATTAGCTATCTCTTCCACCGCCATGGCTATTTCTTCCGCCTTTACGGCCAGCTTCGGATAAGCTCATTTTGCCATCGTCACCATCTTGGCGGGCTCTAGCTTCTCCACCTTTTTTTCCGATTTCTTCATAAAAGTCTCGATCGTGATTTTCGGAGGTAGCCTCTCCGCCTTTTCTTCCAATTTCTTCATAGAAATCTCTATCGTGATTTTCGGAAGTAGCCTCTCCGCCTTTTTTTCCAATCTCTTCATAGAAGTCTCTATCGTGGCTTTCCGAAGTAGCTTCTCCACCTTTTTTTCCAATCTCTTCATAGAAATCTCTATCATGATTTTTGGAAGTGGCCTCTCCACCTTTTCTTCCAATCTCCTCATAGAAATCTCTATCATGGTTTTTAGCGGTTGCTTCTCCGCCTTTGCGACCTGCTTCTTCTAAGGACATTCCGTCACGATTGTTGTTATTGTTGTCTCTAGCCATTAGAATCTCTCCTTTGAAAAGTATTGGTCTTACATCCATATGTATATCCGTTAGATTTCTTATTAAACTTTTTTTTGGCTAGTTCTTTCGTACTTAAAAACTAGAAAGGTGCATGAATGGGAGGAGAAAAACATCTTGAAAATCGAATCTCATAAGGATACCATTATATTATCTCTAGCTGAGTCAAATAAAAAAGAACAAGGTTAAGAGAAAAATATCCCTTAACCTTGTTCCCATAATTCATTTATAAGGTATTAGCTGTCTCTTCCGCCGCCGTGGCTATGTTTTCCACCTTTACGACCAGCTTCAGATAAGCTCATTTTTCCATCTTGACCATCTTGGCGGGCTCTAGCCTCTCCACCTTTTTTACCTATTTTTTCATAAAAGTCACGGTCATGATTTTTGGAAGTGGCTTCTCCACCTTTTCTTCCAATTTCTTCATAAAACTCATGATCGTGTTTTTTAGCGGTTGTTTCTCCGCCTTTTCGACCTGCTTCTTCATGGGACATTCCATCACGGTTATCGTTGTTGCTTACCATTAGAATCTCTCCTTTAAAAAGTTTTGGTCTTTCATCCATATATGTATATCCGCTAGAATTATTATTAAACTATTTTTTCTGGCTAGTATATTAGAACTGAAAATCTATAAAGAAGCATGAATACTAGGAGAATAACATCTTGAAATATAAAATAATTAAATTATAATATTAAAATAGTCAGAAACAACTAGATTAATAATTAGTAAAAATTTCACCTATTTACGTTAATAGTTTCACATAAATTGAAAGTTAGGGGAAAAAATGAGAAAAAGAAATATAAATAAACGTATCAAGCAGTGGATACTTTCAACGACAAAAGCCGTTCATATGAATATAAATCTAAAAACAGAGAATACAGGCGTTAATATGAGTTATGACTTTATTCATCATTTTCTTGGCTGTGATTTGAGTCGTGTTCAAAAAGCTAGAAACAGCATGAAAAAACCAATTTCATTGGAAACTTATATTAAAGCTCTTACGATGCATGAATTGGGGCATGCTATGGATCGAGAGGCATTATTGAAATCATTGCCTAAAACGATTGAGATTTTTAAGATGAGAAGATATCATTCTGAATCAGAATATCGAAATAATGGCCAGCTGTTTCAAATGATTATCGAAGAGCATGAAATGAATATTGAATTTGAAGAAACGGCATGGAGAAACGCTGAAATATTAAATCGTATATACGGAATAGTTAATTGGGAAGATTTTTATAATGTGAAAGAACATAGTTTAGCCACATATAGAACCTTATACACTTCAGATTTATTACATTATAATAACATTGTAATGGAAGAAAACAGACAAACTGCTAGTTGATAAAGATATCAATGATGAACGGGAGGAGGGGATGACACTTGTCTGCTCCAGAGAAATGTAAGGTCCTAATTGTTGATGATGAAGTGTTAATCAGACAAGGAATTAAGCATTATATAAATTGGGAACAAGAAGGATTCACCATTGTCGGCGAGGCATCTAACGGAAAAGAAGCACTTTACTTGATTGAACAGGAGCACCCCCACATTGTCATTACTGATATGGTCATGCCTGTTATGGATGGTGAAAAATTAACAAAAGAGATTAAAGAACATTATCCAAATATTGAAGTCATTATTTTAAGTAGTTTTAGTGATTTTGAATATGTCCGTTCTACTTTTCAAAGTGGAGTAACAGACTATATACTCAAGCCTAAATTAGACGGACAAGAACTGTTAAAAACAATACAAAAGGCCGTTAATAAGATACCAAATTTTACTCTAAACCGTACCGTTAGCCCATTACATTCCATCGAAGAAATCATTCAGCAACTAATGGAAGGGTATGAGGTAGATTACGATCATCATTTAGTTAAAGAGTCATTTCCAAATAAATATTTTTGCTTACTTGGTGCCGATGCAAAAGATCAGGTTTTAGACCACTTACAAATAGAGCAAGTTTTGAGCATTCTATCTAACGTTACGAATTATCCCATTGTTAAAGAATCAACTAGCTATACGTTTTTGCTTAATATAGAAATTTATGATATCCCATTTATTCTTAAAGCTTTGGAAGATGTCCATCTAAATATGAATTGGGCTTTAAGTGAACCTTTTGCATCATTGAAAGATTTAAAAAAACAATTTCAAGATGACTTACAAAAGCTGAGGAAGTATCGATTTTACTTTCCAAACCAAACTTTGTTAACTTTTGCACAATTACCTAAACTACCAAAAGAAAATATAACGTTTGATTTAAATCAATTCATTGATGTCTTCAAAAGGAGAAATTTTGAAGAAGCCTTTGAATATCTAAATAAATATGTAGACTATTTGTCCCATCAATACACGAAGGATGAGAATGAATTTAAAGCATTTTTAGGAAATATTATTTTCAATACGACCATTTTGTTGGAAAACTTGAATTTTAAAAGTGATACATTACAACAAGACAAGTATCAACATTTTGCCATGATCAATGAGGCAAAAGATGTTGTGGAGACGGTCTATTATTTCCATACTTATTTAACCCAAGTAAAAGAAATCATTGATACGGAGCTACAAGACCCGAGTCAATCCAATATGCAAAAATTACTTGATTATATTGACCAGCATTATGACGAACCGATTAGTCTTTCTAACTTGGCGGAACATTTTCATTTTAACCCATCTTATTTATCAACTTATTTTAGTACTCACCATAGCATTGGGTTTAATGAGTATTTAACACATATTAGGATAGAAAAGTCGAAGGAATATTTACAAAATCAAAGAATATCCATTTCAGAAATTAGTGGCCTTGTTGGTTATTCAGATCATAGTTATTTTTGTAAGGTTTTTAAAAAAATGACAGGAATGTCTCCTAGTAAATATAGGAAAAGCTTTTCTGTATAGGACATGAGAAAATGGTAAGCAACTTTTTAAACAGCATAAAAAATAATAGCTTATTTTTTAAGATGTTTCTCGTAATGGTCGTAAGTATAGTGGCTGTATCCGTCTTAATTACATTTACCATGATTCGTGTGTCAGAAAGGCTTTTTATTGATACATTTAGTCTTGGAAATGCGAAAGTAATGGAACAAGTAACAACAGATTTTGAAGCTTTAAGTTATTCGCTCGTATCCGTCTCGAACCAAGTTCAGCAAAGCGGTTATGTGAAGAATTATTTAACGGATGAACGGTCAGATCCTATTGAATTAGCAAAGGCAGCACATCGAATAAAACTGCAAATGGATCGATATGTAACGATGATTGATCAAGAAGGAATCAATATAGTTTTATTTGGAGAGAATGGTCGGGTATATTCAACAAATTATGTGAATTGGCCTGTTTCGGCGGACCGATTAAAGAAAGATCGCATTACATTTAATTCTTATAAGGAACCAAATCGAATTTTATATCAATATGATCCGAAGAAAATCGATCATGATATTAATCAGGAAGAGACGATTGTCACTTCAAAAGCATTAATAGAAAATTCGACGGATCGAATTTATGGCGTAATGTATATTGCGATTCGCGAACGAGATTTCAAGCAATTATATACAAGATATACTGGTAACGGAAATAATGTACTGCTTCTTAATCAATCTGGAATGGTTGTATCCAGTAGTGACGAGTCTATTGCTGGACAGAAATTTCAAGAGTTGCTCCAAGATGTAAAGGGTATGGAAGGTCATCATCATACGTACAAACAGGTAGAAGTTTTAGGAGAAAACTATTTATTATTTTCCGAGTATTTACCTACATTTGATATGTATCTTGTCAACTTAATTGACCGTGAAAGTGTAATGAGTAATTTGCTTGATACGAAAATGATTGCAATGATTAGTGCTGTTATCGTTATGATTGCTCTATGCATCGTTTTTTTGATTTCTAGAAGGTTAACGAAATCATTATCATCATTAGTAAAACAAATCTCCAATATGAGTCAAAAGAATTTTGATTCATACATCGTTGAATCTGGAAGTTATGAGACAAGGCAGCTTTCGAAAGCATTCAACAATATGTTAGATGAGCTCCATGACTACGTGCAAAAGCTGATTGATACGCAGAAAAAGCAGCGGAATGCAGAGCTAGAAGCTCTTCAGCAGCAAATTAACCCACATTTTTTATATAACACATTAGCTTCGGTCAAATTCATGGTGCAAAATGGTGATAAAGAAAAATCAGCGCAAACGATTAATGCGTTAATTTCTTTATTGCAAAACACAATTGGAAACATCAGTGAAACCAATACTGTAGAGCAAGAGTTAAATAATATAAAGAATTATGTATATATCAACCAAATTCGATACGGAGATTCAATTAAAGTCCATTATTTCGTCTCACCTGAATGTTTACCATTTGAGTTACCGAAATTGATATTGCAGCCATTTATCGAAAATGCTTTTTTTCACGGTTTTAACCGTAAGAAAGAAGGATATATCCAGCTTATGATTCTACAAAAAGATGAGCAACTCATTTGTGAAATTAATGATAATGGTGATGGGATGGAAGAGAAGACGATTAATCGTAAAAGCAAGCGAAAGCTTTTTAGTGGAATTGGGATTCGGAACGTCCAAGAGAGGATTCAGTTAATATATGGTAATCGGTATGGTGTGAATGTAGCGAGCCAAATAGGGGAAGGGACAAGAGTTACTGTTCGATTGCCGGTCATAAAATCTAAAGATAATACAAATTTATAAAAAAAGTTTTAACGAGAAAACGTTTCCAGCTCATCTCCAAAATATATTTAAAGTTTTTTCTAAAGATCGTCCTAACGGTCTTTTTTTTTATTTTGTTATGATTTTTATAGGAAGCAAGCGTTTCCAATTTTGAGGAGGTATAACCAGTGAAGAAACTATTATTATTAGTTGTCGCAAGTATCATGATGCTTGCTGCATGCGGTTCAGGTTCAAAAGAAGGAGGAGACTCCGGTAAGAGTGGTGATTCTAATACGATTACTGCTTGGGCGTGGGATCCTAATTTCAATATAGCAGCTTTGAAGCTTGCTGATGAATCTTATAATGGTGAAGAAGAGATTAATCTTAACATTATTGAAAACGCTCAACCTGATATTGTTTCTAAATTAAATACAGGCTTAAGTTCCGGAACAATGAAAGGGATGCCAAATCTTGTTCTAATTGAAGATTACCGTGCGCAAAGCTTTTTAAAAGCGTATCCAGACGCATTTTATGATTTATCTGAGTATATCAATAAAGATGATTTTGCCCCTTATAAAATCGAGTCTGCTAGTCTAGATGGAAAATTATATGGCTTGCCTTTTGATACAGGTGTAGCTGGCTTATACATTCGTACAGATATGATTGAAGAAGCTGGATATACAGTGGATGATTTTACAAATATCACTTGGGACCAATTTATTGAAATGGGTAAAAAAGTGAAAGAAAAAACAGGAAAGCCAATGATTACGGTTGACCCTAACGACTTAGGAACCATTCGTATGATGATTCAAACAGCAGGAAAATGGTACTTAAAAGAAGATGGAGTTACTCCTGATATTAGTGGCAACAAAGCATTGGCTGAAGCATTCCGTGTTTATAAAACGATGCTAAAAGATGAAGTTGCTGGAGTTCATTCTGACTGGAGCCAATTACTTGCAGGCTTTAACAATGGGGAAGTAGCAGCAGTTGCGCAAGGTAACTGGATTACACCAAGTATTAAAGCTGAAGATTCACAATCTGGAAAATGGGCTGTCGTACCAATTCCAAGATTAGACTTACCGGGAGCAGTTAATGCTTCAAACTTAGGTGGAAGTTCATTCTATGTGTTAAATGTTGATGGTAAAGAAAAAGCAGCTGAGTTCTTAGCGAATACTTTTGGTTCTAATAAAGATTTTTATCAAAATCTAGTAACAAAAGTAGGGGCAATCGGTACTTATACACAAGCCTCTGATGGTGATGCGTATAAAGCAGAAGATCCTTACTTCGGTGGTCAAAAGACTGTTGCTGATTTTTCAAAATGGATGGAAGAAATTCCAACTGTTAACTACGGCATGCATACGTATGCGGTAGAAGATATTTTAGTAGCCGAGATGCAAAATTATTTAAACGGCCAAGATATTAAAGATGTCCTTAATAATGCTCAAAAACAAGCAGATGCACAATTAAAATAATTTTTCTAAAATCAGCCTTGGTCAAGTTCTGCATTCGGGCGTATGGACTTTTACCATAAGCCTAGTGGAGCTTGTTCCAAGGTTTTACCTAAAAGAGGATATTCAAAAAGTCCGGTAAAAATGACACTTCGAATTTCTTCGTTTGCTTGTTTCTCCGCTGCTCATGTATGTAATAGCATACATTCCGCTGCTCGAAACTACGCCGCCTTGAAATTTTTGGTCCTTTTTATCCTCCTTTTTGAATCCTCAATTTTTAGAGGACCTGCAATTGCTTTAGCCTAAGGAGATGAGAACATGAGCAACAAACTGAAGAATAATGCAATCGGCTGGTCATTTGTCCTTTTTGCCACCATTTTTATCGTTATATTTTATTTCTTGCCGATGATCCAGGCCTTCATCCTATCGTTTAAATCCGGTATGGGGAATAACTTGGAATTCGTTGGAATAGATAACTACACTAGATTATTTAAAGATCCTACATTTCTAGCAGCATTAAAAAATACTTTTATCTATTTGATTGTCCAAGTCCCTATTATGATCATTTTGGCTTTAGTTTTGTCAGTTTTATTAAATGATCCTAAATTGAAGTTCAAAGGCTTTTTTAGAACAGCGATCTTTTTGCCAGCTGTTACCTCACTTGTAGCTTATTCCATTATCTTTAAATATTTATTTGGTTTAGATGGAATCCTTAATCAGTTTTTAATGGGCATTTCTCTTATTTCAAAACCAATTCCATGGTTAACGGATCCATTACTTGCAAAAATAACCATTATTATCGCGATTACATGGCGCTGGACTGGCTATAACATGATTTTTTACTTGTCAGGACTTCAAAATGTAGATCAATCAATCTATGAAGCTGCAAAAATAGATGGGGCAAATGCGTTTCAAGTGTTCACTAAAATTACGATTCCTGTTTTAAAACCAATCATTTTATTTACCTCTATTACTTCAACCATTGGAACACTTCAAATATTTGATGAAATCATGAATATTACGAAGGGTGGACCTGGGAATTCGACCGTCTCCATCTCTCAATATATTTACAACTTATCATTTAAATATTCGCCTGACTTCGGGTATGCGGCGGCTGTATCATTTGTAATCGTTATATTAATCGTTATCTTTTCATCATTACAATTTAAAGCGGCAGGTGATCGAAATTGACTACATTTAAAAGAGTTTTTGCGTATGTCTTCTTATCGATAGCTGCATTCATTTCCATTTTTCCATTCTTTTGGATGATTATTAGTTCTACGAATGAATCGAAAGAAGTTACAAAAGGCCGGTTGCTTCCAGGGAGTCACTTTTTTGAAAACATGCAGAAATTATTTGAAAATGTCAATATGGGAACAGCGTTGTTAAACTCTGCGATTGTTGCGATTGCAACGACGGTTTTAGCGTTGATTATCGCGTCTTTAGCGGGATACGGATTTGAAATCTTCCGCAGTAAAAAGAAAGACATCGTATTTAATATTTTGCTATTGTCGATGATGATTCCGTTTGCAGCTTTGATGGTTCCGCTCTATCGTATGTTTGGTTCAATTTCTCAAGTAGTGCCATTCATTGGAATCGATACATTGGCAGCCGTTTCTTTACCGACAATTACGACAGCGTTTTTAATCTTTTTATTTAGGCAAAATACGAAAATGTTCGCAAAAGATCTAGTAGAAGCTGGCCGTATTGACGGTTTATCAGAAATAGGCATCTTTTTCAAAATTTTTATGCCATCAATGAAAACGACGTATGCAGCAGCAGCTATTATTACGTTTATGGGTAGTTGGAATAACTACTTATGGCCACTCGTTGTCATTCAATCGCCGGAAAAACAAACGATTCCATTACTTATCTCTAACTTAGGTTCAGGATATACACCTGACTACGGTGTGATTATGATGGCCATTGTGATTGCTACATTACCTACGGCACTAGTCTTTTTCTTAATGCAAAAACACTTTGTTGCCGGTATGATGGGATCTGTAAAATAAAGAAAGTGGGGATTTAGATGTTGAAACAGCTGAAGAAATTTGAATACACTCCACCGAAAAACGGATATCCAGAGTGGAATAATAACCCTGAAATCTTTCAATTGAATAGGCTAGACGCCCATGCAACATTAATGCCTTACGACACAATAGAAGAAGCGCTTGAGGGAAATCGCCAAGCATCGAAATATTATAAGTTATTAAATGGTGAGTGGAAATTTTCATTCTCTGAAACTCCTGATCAAAGAAATCGCGATTTCTTTAAGGCTGATTTTGATTCTAGTAATTGGGATCCTATTAAAGTGCCAGCCCACTGGCAATTGCAAGGATATGATTATCCACAATATACGAATGTAAATTATCCCTGGATTAACACGGAAGAGCTTAAAGCCCCGTTTGCACCTACGAAATACAATCCAGTTGGACAATATATTCGGTCATTCACGGTACCAGAATCATGGGAAAATCAACCTGTATATATTAGTTTCCAAGGAGTCGAATCGGCATTTTATATTTGGGTAAATGGAGATTTAGTCGGTTATAGTGAAGATACGTTTACCCCAGCTGAATTTGATATTACTCCATATTTAATTGATGGAGAAAACAAATTAGCGGTAGAAGTATATCGTTGGTGCGATGCCAGCTGGCTTGAAGACCAAGATTTTTGGAGATTGAGTGGAATTTTTAGGGATGTCTATTTATACTCAACGCCTCGTATCCATATTCAAGACTTTTTTGTCAATACAGAGCTTGATAGTGAATATCGCGATGCTGAGATGAAAGTGAATGCTAGCATCACCAATTATGTAAAAGAAACATGTGGGAATGTTACGTTTGAAGCAATGCTTTATGAAGATAACTGGAAAAAAGTGTTGGCTGAGCCGATTTCTGTAGAAGTTAATATTTCTGGCGAGGCAAAATGTGAAATTAGTGCTTCTACATTTGTTGAAAATCCATTGAAGTGGAGTGCAGAACAGCCAAATCTTTACATTTTGGTCCTTAGTTTGAAAGATGAAGACGGTCAACTTATCGAAACGGAAAGCTGCAAGGTTGGATTCCGTAAATTTGAGCTTAAAGATGGTTTGATGAAGATAAATGGAAAGCGAATTGTCTTTAAAGGTGTAAACCGCCATGAATTTAATGCCGATAAAGGACGAGCAATTGATCATGAGGACATGATTCATGATATTAAGCTTATGAAACAGCATAATATTAATGCAGTCCGGACTTCTCACTATCCGAACAATCCATATCTCTATGAATTATGTGATCAGTATGGCTTGTACGTCATCGATGAAAACAACTTAGAAACGCATGGTTCATGGATTTACGGACAGAAGGAACTTGAAGATACGGTTCCAGGAAGCAAGCCTGAATGGACAGAGAATGTATTAGATCGTTGCAACTCCATGTTTCAACGTGATAAAAATCATCCATCCATTGTCATTTGGTCTTTAGGAAATGAATCATTTGGTGGGGACAATTTCCTTAAAATGCATCAATTTTTCAATGAAATAGATCCAAGTAGACTCGTTCACTACGAAGGTGTATTTCATTACAGAGCATCCGAAGCAGCATCAGATATAGAAAGCACGATGTATATTACCCCTTCAAAAGTAGAGGAATACGCAATCGAAGCGGAAAAATCAGAGCAACAAATGAAGCCGTATATTCTCTGTGAATACGCTCATGCAATGGGAAATTCCGTTGGAAATTTATTTAAGTACACAGAGCTGTTTGACAAGTATCCAATCATTCAAGGTGGTTTTATTTGGGATTGGCGTGATCAAGCAATTCGTACGAAAACAGAAGATGGCATTGAATTTCTAGCGTACGGTGGGGACTTCGGTGAATCGCCTCATGATGGGAACTTTTCCGGTAATGGATTAATCTTTGCAGATGGTACAGTTACTCCTAAGCTTTATGAAGTGAAAAAATGTTATCAAAATATCGAATTTAGAGCGGTTGATCTTGCGAGCGGAGTTATCAATGTTCAAAATAAAAATCTTTTTACTAACTTAAATGATTTTGAACTTACCTTTTCACTTACTAGTAATGGAGAACTTATAAAAACAGGCAAGGAAGATTTGGATGTTCCGCCATTATCTTCGAAAGAAGTTAAAATAAGTTACGCAATGGACGAGCTTGATGCTGATGGAGAAATTATCTTGACGGTTAGTCTTCGTTTGAAAGAAGGTACACTTTGGGCAGAAGCAGGTCATGAGATTGCTTTTGAACAATTTGTTTTACATGAAGGTGTTAGTGTACAACCAGAAAGTGTAAATGGAAAATTGGAAACAGTCGATGAAGCCGATGAGCTAACGATTTCAGGAAAAGGATTTTCGATTCGATTTAATAAAAAGTCTGGTGATCTTGTCTCCTACCAATTTGCCGGAGAAGAATTAATCAATAGCCCGCTTATACCTAACTATTGGCGCGCCATGACGGATAATGATAGAGGTAATAAGCTTGATAAGCGTAGTGCTACTTGGCGTGAAGCGGGAATGAAGCGGACACTGGAAAACTTCCAAGTTGAAAAATCAAATGAAGAAGTAGTTGTTCTAGTAAAATATAGCTTACCTACTTCAACTGAATCTAGCACAGAAATTTGCTATTCTGTGAAAAGCAATGGAGAAATTGTAGTGGAATCCACATTGACTCCTGGATCTGATTTACCGGAAATCCCAGAGGTTGGAATGTTGTTTACGATGGATACAAGTTTTGACAACCTAAAATGGTACGGAAAAGGTCCTCACGAGAATTACATTGATAAGGAAAAAGGAGCAAAAATTGGTATCTATGAAGGAAAAGTAAAAGACCAATATATCCCTTATTTAAAACCACAAGAATGTGGAAATAAAACAGAAGTCAGATGGGCAACAATCACGAACGACAGTGGCATCGGATTTAAAATTACGGGATTGCCAACAGTAGAACTAAATGTTCTTCCATACACACCATTCGAATTGGAAGAAGCAAGCCATTCCTATAAATTACCGAATAGAAACCAATCCGTTATTCGAGTTAATCACAAACAAATGGGTGTTGGTGGAGACGATAGTTGGTTACAAAAAACACATCCGGAATTTACGTTATATGCTAATCAACACTATAGTTATAAATTTTCATTAATACCGATTAAAAAGTAATGTTTTGAAAGGAAAAGGATAGGTGAACGGGATAATATTCTGTAACCTATCCTTTTTCTATTTTTAATTATGGCAGGTGCAGCAGAGAAATGCTGTGATTCAGGTCGATTCACAGCAGAACTATGAGAAATACAAGAGTTATGCTGCGATAGAGATGGATGCACCGCAGAATAGTGACAAGTAGTGGAGTTATGCAACGATTGGAATGGATGCTCGGCAGAATTGTAACAAATCTTAGAGAAATGCAGTGATTAGGTTCAATACAGAGCAGAATGGTGGAATTTCATATATCGTTAAGCAGGCCAAATTCCTTAAAACTCCAAAAGTAGTAAACTATGAGAAAAAACAGTATCATTAACATAGGTATAATAATTTTTATATTGGAGGGATAAAATGAAAGCGCTATTTATTGGTGGAACAGGGACGATTAGTTCAGCTATTACACAGCAGCTAGCGGAAAGTGGTTGTGAACTGTATCTTTTGAATAGAGGTACAAGAAATGACAATCTGCCAGCTGGTGTCAAAGTCATTACGGCAGATATTCATGATGAACAAAAGGTTGCTGACCTTATAAAAGATCATGAATTCGATGTAGTTGCAGATTTTATCGCCTTTGTACCAGAACATGTGGAAAGAGATTACCGACTTTTTAAAGGGAAAACGAAGCAATATATTTTTATTAGCTCTGCATCTGCTTATCAAAAACCGTTATCTGATTATCGGATTACAGAAGGAACACCATTATCCAATCCATATTGGGAGTATTCTCGAAACAAAATTGCTTGTGAAGATTATTTGATGAAGCAATATCGAGATAATGGTTTTCCAATCACAATCGTTAGGCCAAGCCATACATATAGTGAACGTTCGATTCCACTTGGTGTGCATGGCAACAACGGCAGCTGGCAAGTAGCAAAAAGGATGCTTGAAAATAAGCCAGTCATTATTCATGGGGACGGTACTACCTTATGGACTTTGACACATAATCGTGATTTTGCAAAGGGTTTTATAGGTTTGATGGGGAATATCCATGCAATTGGGGAGTCTGTCCATATCACGTCGGATGAATCGGTTACTTGGAATCAAATATATGAAATTATCGCTGATGCTTTAGGAGTAAAACTAAATGCCGTTCATGTTCCATCTGAATTTTTAGATGCTTGCAGCATATATGACTTTAGGGGCGGACTTATTGGAGATAAAGCAAATACAGTTGTATTTGATAATTCAAAGCTAAAAAGACTTGTACCGGATTTTGTGGCTACGACTAGAGTTGATCAAGGCATTAAGCAAACGGTTCAATTTATTTTAAAACATCCAGAACTTCAAAAAGAAGATCCGGAATTCGACGCTTGGTGTGATAGAGTAATAGAAGTATTGGATGAAGCATTGAAGAAAATAAAAGAATAGAACTATGTCAATGAGCTATCGGGAAAAAATCCTGATGGCTTATTTTTTTGTGAAAACAAAATGAAATATTAGTAATGTAATTGTAACAATAGCTTAAATGGGAAAGCATTCAAAAAGTCATCCTAATTTAAAGAACATGAATCTTAAGTAAAATAGGAACAAATTGGATTTCATTAACAAAAAAATCAAAGAATCTACAAGTATTCTACCAAAACTACTTCGTCTACCATATGTTTTTTTTAATGATTCTGTCATAAAATATGCAAAAGAACCCGACTATTCTATTCTCTGATCAGTATATTCATCGGATTGTCGTAGCGCAAAGCCTGTCAATTGAGTAGTTAAATCACCCATTACAAACGGAACAATCGTTTTAATTCATGACATTCATTAAGAACACAGGTGCATTTCCTCAACTGTTAACAGCATAAGAAACGGAAGGCTATCAATTTATGACAGTGTAACAATTTCTTGAATGGAAAGAGCAAGGTAGGGAGGTCAGCATTATTGATATGTTAAATATCATTATTTTTATATGGTTGACTATTTTTTGAAAAAATCATTTTCCTTCATAGCCTTATGGTAAATGGCTGAACAAATCCCCATCCTCACTCTTTCCAAACAGACTAAATGGCTGATTGATAACACATTTATACTTTAATTACTCGAAATATTCCCCTTTTTCAAACTCGCCAATGGAAAGTCTCCTTTAAATAACTCGTTAATCCATAATGTTGCAGCACCAAGGACATCAGCGTTTCTTCCAAGTTTAGATTGAGTTAATTCCAACCTAGCTACATTTGTTTTTAGTGCATGACTTTTAAAAGACTCAGATAATGGATTCATGACCAAATCACCGCCGCGTAAAATACCACCTGTTACAATCACTTTTTCCGGATTAAAAACATTTACAAGCGTTGAGATGCCAATGCCTAAATAGCGTGAGGCCGTTTCTAAGGTTGTTAACGTTAGCTTATCATTTTGTTTTGCAGCGGCGTATACATGAACGGGATTAATTTGATCTGGGTCTTTTTCAATATCAGTTATAAGACTAGGAAATCCTTTTTTAATTTTAATTTTGATATTTTCAAGAATCGATAATTCACTTGATATTGTTTCTAAACATCCATAATTTCCGCAAGAACAAAGTGAACCATTATCTTGAACAATTGTATGACCTATCTGACCTGCTCCAAAATCATTTCCATGAAAAAGCTCTCCATTGATCATTATACTTGCACCAATTCCATAATCGATATTCAAAATTATAAAAGAATTTAGCCCAGCACCTTCTCCGAACCAATATTCAGCCATTGCTAGTGAATTACAGTCATTATCAACAATAACAGGAGTATTCATTTTTTCTTCGAGTATTTTCTTTATGGGAACATTACGCCAGTTTAGATGTGGAGGGTAAATAGAAATCCCTTTTATTGGATCTACAATCCCATGCATTCCAAGGCCAATGCCATTAATATCCGCTATTTTCGTTTTAGATAATTCCAGCATTTGATTAACTAAACCTGAAACTAGTTCCATCGTATTTTCGGGGGAGGTAACACGACCTAGTTTTTCTTCTAAAAAATATAAAGTCTCGCCTAGCATGTTAAATAATCCGATTTTTATTGATTCTGATCTTATAGTAATGCCAATTACTTTAAATGAATTTTTATTTAACTCATATATTACGGGAAATCTTCCCCGTTTAATGGGTGATTCCCCCATGTTTTTAATTAATTTATAACTTTCAAGTTCATTAATAATATCCGTCACCCCTGGAATTGTAAGTCCAGTGATTTTTGCTATCTCTGATTTTGGAGCGGGACCATTCTCTTTTAATATTTTTAAAATTAACTTTTGGTTCAATTGTTTCATTAAATTTTTACTTACTTTTCGGGTTTTATCAATCATTCATAATGACTCCTTATTAATTATTACATTATTATCATTAACTAAGTTTATTATATAAAAGAGTATATAAATAAACAAACTTATAATAAAAAACTATACACATCCTTAATACTAAAAACTCTGTATTTACGGCATTATTTTTTGAATTATTTAAAAATGCGGTTGACTTTATTAAGGTGACTTTAATATAATGTGAATAGTGAAAGCGCTGTCAAAAAAACGAGGGGGTATTAAGTGTGAAGATGAAAAAAAAGTATTTAATTTGGTTTGTTTTTATTCTCTCTTTGGTGTTGCTAACTGCTTGTTCTAGTGAAAAAGAAAAGGCAAATAGTGATGGCGGAAAAAAAGAAATTACTGTTTGGACTTGGCCAAATAATGATCAGACTTTTGAAGAAATTACGGTTCCTTTATTTGAAGAAGAATTTCCCGATATCAAAGTAAAGGTTCAGGCGTTTCCTCAAGGAGATTATCATAAAAAACTTGCATCTGCTTTAGTTGCCAATGAGGGTCCGGATGTAGCTATGGTTGAGATTGGAAATGTTATAAATTTTAAGGATATGGGGATGTTTGAGAACTTAAATGACGCACCATATAATGCTTCAGAGTATAAAGACGGTTACCTAGACTATTTTTGGGATTATGCATCAACAAAAGATGGGTATGTGTTTGCGTTACCAAAAAACTCTGGACCTGCCGCAATGTTTTATAATAAGAGAGTTTTTAAAGATGCGGGTCTTCCTACAGATCCTGATGGAGTACATGATTTACTAAAAACATGGGATGATTATATTGATTTGGCGGAAAAGCTATCAATTTCCGGTAAACAGTGGATGTTAGCGACACCGCATAAAATAGTTGATGCTATCGTTCAACAGTCAGGTACATCTTATTTCAATGGAGAGGGCGAATTATTAATCGATAACGAGCATTTTTTGTATAGTTATAAGCTGATAGAACAGTTGTATGCAAAAGATGCTATTGCACCTTTTGAGGAATGGTCCCCCGAGTGGAATGCATCCATACAAAATGGAACAGTCGCAACATATTTGTACGGTAACTGGTTTGGTAAGTACTTAAAGAACAATGCTGAAGGCTCCGATGGCGAATGGGGTGTTACATATGCTCCGTCATATAACGGAAAAAGTGCTTATGATAATGGTGGAGATTTTATAGGTATTGTTAAAACAAGTAAGAAAAAAGAAAGTGCATGGGAGTTTGTAAAATTTGTAACTCAAAATCATAAAAATTTAGAGGAAATGTACAAAAAAGATGATTTGTATCCAACTTATTTAGAAGTTTTAGATGAAGATTGGATGAATAATGAAGATTCTTTTTTTGGTGGTCAAATTACAAATGAGATATTTAAAAATGTTGCAGAAGATATGGCGGCACCATTTGTGACTACGAATGATCCAATAGCGTCAGATGGAATAAAAAGTTTAATAACGAATTTCACTATAGGTGAAATGAAAATGGAAGAAGCACTAGACCAAGCTATTAAGGAAATAGAAGCAAGGAAAAAGTAATAATAATTGCTTTGCATAACTAATGGGCAGTGAAAAATCTGCTCATTAGTTAAAGGAGGCGTTGAAAACCATGGTAATTGCTAAAAATCAAGAAAATAGAGCAAAATTGAATGAAGATAGCCAAGTGAATATAAACGTTGATAATAAATCTAAATTAACCACCTTATTGAAAAAAGTGAAGCAAAATAAAATGTTTTATGTATTTGTCGCCCCCTTCTTTATTCTTTTTATCATATTCAATGCATTTCCAATCATAGCGTCATTTTTTCTGGGATTTACAAGTTGGAATGGAGTAGGAATACCGGAATTTGTTGGTATTAGAAATTATTCCAGATTATTTAATGATCCAGTATTTATAAAGTCAATTTATAATACCATTTTTATGTGGTTTTTCTCGACTGTATTAACTTTGGGATTGGCATTTATCCTAGCTTTCATGGTGAATCATTATATTACAAAGGCAAGAGGATTTTATAGAGTAGTCTTTTTATTTCCTTTATTAGTAGCACCTGCATTAACAGCAATCATGATTAGTGTCCTATTTTCTACAAATTCCGGGATAATCAATGTTGTGATTAGTCTTTTTACTGGGGGCACTTTTACACACGAATGGTTGCGGTCAACGTTTTGGGTCAAACCCTTGGTTGTATTAATTATAATTTGGAGATGGACCGGATATCATTTTATTTTACATATTGCAGGGTTACAGACAATTCCGAATGATTTATACGACGCAGCAAAAATAGATGGTGCAAATGGAAAACAAATTGTATGGTACATTACATTACCTCTTATGATTCCGATTTTATTTGTAAGTTTAATAACGGCTACTGTCGGAGGTATCCAGTTATTTGATGAACCGTTTGTGTTAACCCAAGGTAGCGGTGGTGTTAATAACGCGGGTCTAAGTATGGGAATGTATTTATACAAGACAGCTTTTGAATACTTTGAATTTGGCTTAGCTTCAGCACAATCTTATGTCCTTTTTGGAATGATCATGATTGTAACCTTGATAAATGCTCGATTACTAAGAAAGAGAACTTAGGGAAGGAGGTATTTATTTTGGTTAAATCATCTACTAAACTTATTACTCATATCTTTGTCATAGTTTCGATGCTTTTATTTACATTTCCGCTCCTTTGGATGTTAATTTTATCGACAAATTCCAAGAGTGCTGTTTTTAATTTCCCACCACCATTGCTTCCAGGAAAAGAGTTGATTAATAACTTTATTAGATTAAATGAGCAAATTCCATTCTTCCTTAACCTATGGAATAGCGCCTATATTGGTATTCTAAGTGCATTACTCATTTTATTCGTTTGCTCCATTACAGCATTTGGACTGGCAAAGTTTCCTAATGCACCAGGTAACAAAATACTGCTTTATATTATAGTTGGGTCCATTATGATTCCTCCGTTAGCTGGAATTATACCTTGGTTTATGGAAATGAAATGGTTTGGTTGGATTGATACACATTTACCATTAATTATCCCGACTGCTGCATACCCATTTGGTATCTTTTGGATGTATCAATTTATAAAGGAAGCTGTCCCAGATGAGTTACATGAATCAGCTAAATTAGATGGGGCATCTGACTTTAGAGTGTATTGGCAAATTGTACTCCCATTAATTAGGCCGGGGTTAGGCGCGCTCGCCATATTATCTTTCCTAAATTCTTGGCAAAGTTTTCAAATACCATTGATAGTTTTAAATAGCAGTGAATTATTTACAATCCCACTTGCACTTACAACTTTAACAACGATGTATGGAACGGATATACCTGGAATAATGTTAGGCACATCAATAAGTGTATTGCCTTTAATCATTGCTTTTATATTTGCATCGAATCATTTTATTTCGGGGTTAACGAGTGGAGCTGTAAAATCCTGAAACAAAATTAAAGTGGGGTGATATGTCTTGGGCCATCTAAAAGAAAAAGTTGCTATTGTTACCGGTGCAGGTCGAGGAATTGGAAAAGGAATTGCTGAGTGTTTTATAAGTGAAGGTGCGACGGTTATTATTGCTACCGTCGAATATGAGGAAGGGAGCAATGCAGAACAAGAATTGAGAGAAAAAGGTGGAAATGCAGCCTTTATCCAAACAGATGTTTCTTCGGAAGAAAGTATTAAAAACATGATCCAAGAAACAATAAATCGATTTGGAAAAATAGATATTTTAGTTAACAATGCGGGAATCACGACATTTAAGCCGATAGAAGATACAACTATAGATGATTGGGATCGATTAATAAATATTGATTTAAGAGGACCATTCTTGTGCAGTAAATATGTTTTACCACACATGAAAAAACAAAAACATGGATCAATTATTAATATATCCTCGAATCATTCAATTGCAACACTACCTAATACAGAAATATATGCGGCTGCTAAAGGCGGAGTAAATGCTATGACAAAGAGTATGGCACTTAGTTTAGGAAAAAATGGAATTAGGGTGAATTCAATTTGTCCTGGATTTACAGATACACCTCACTATAGGAACTGGTTATTGGATAATAAAGATCCAAGTATAGTGCATAATGATGTTTTACTATTACATCCTTTGAATAAAATTTGTTCCCCAAAAGACATTGGGAAATTAGCAGTTTATTTATCTTCAGAAGAATCTCAAATGATTACCGGACAAAATATTGTAATCGATGGAGGCGTTACATCTAGACTGTATAACTCTGAAAAGTTTTAGATTAGAAACGTTATTAGAAAGGAATTTAATCATTTTTACCGGTAAAAACAAAGGTTTATTTAAGATAGATTAAAGATTTCATAGTAATTATTATCAGAATGGAGGAAAAAGGCATGCATTCTCAAAGTTTAAAAGAATCAAAGACTCTCATAAATTTAAATACTGAATGGAAATTTAAACTAGATCCAAACGATCAATTGAAATTGTTTCAAGATAATAATGCTGACATACTTGAGGGGACAATCCTTCCTACAAAATCTTGGGAAGAACAAGGGTACGGATCAAAATCATCCCACCAACCGATCGGGACTTGGAAAAAAGACCGGGAATATGAAGGAGCAGCTTGGTATATAAAAGAAATACAAATTCCTCAAGACCTTGCAAATCAAAATATATTCTTAGTATTAAAAGGAGTACGTTGGTTAACAGAATTGTGGATTGACGGTGTTTTTGTGGGTAATGGGGAAAGTTTATCTGTTCCGCATAGATTTGATATCACATCATACGTTCATGCGGGACAAAAGCATCGATTTGTAATCAGAGTGGATAATAGAATGAAATTTTTTTTGCATGAAAGTCACATTCACTCATATCATACAGCTACTAATTGGGGCGGAATCACCGGAGGCATTTATTTAGAATCCGAAATGCCATTTTCAATAAGTGATATTAAGATTTATCCGGATATTGCAGAAAAATGTGTCAAATTTCAGGTAACAGTGAGCCGTGAAGGTTGTAACGATCTAAGTAATTGGACTCTTACAGCGAATGTAATACATAACGGAAATATTGAAGCGACGGAGATAGTAGAGGTTCCAGATAGAGTAGAAGGTTCTGTTATTAATCAATCATTTGCTGTTCAATTAGAAGACGCAAAGCTTTGGTCACCAGAATACACTTATTTATATGATGTAGAGCTTGAATTAAAACATAACAATGAACAATATGATTTGAAGAAAATTACCTTTGGATTCAGAGAAATAAGAACAGAGGGTAAACACATTTTATTAAATGAAAAACCAATCTTCTTAACAGGGTATGTGGATTGTTGTATATTTCCTCAAACGGGTTACCCTGTTTGGGATATCGAATTTTACAAAAAGCAATTTAAAATTGTGAAAAGTTATGGTTTCAACCATGTTCGTTTACACGGCTGGACTCCACCAGAACCATTTTGGGAAGCTGCTGACCAAGAAGGTATGCTAGTCCAAACAGAATTACCACATTGGAGTCAGGAATTTCTTATTAGAAAAAAGGAAGCTAATCAAGAAACAAGTGAATTTTTAAAAAGGGAACTAAAAAGAATTATCCAAGCTTTACATAAACATCCATCTTTCATGATGTTATCTATGGGTAATGAATTAATTAGTGTTGAAGGGCACAACCAATTAAATGAATTTGTTAGACTTGCAAGGGAACTAGATTCAAGCAGGATATATACGGATAATACAGGATTTGGGGAGTTGCCTGCGCATGATCGTGAAGGTGACTATTATATACCAACTTTAAACTGGCATCCACCATATGATATAGCGTTCTCCGCCCTTCCGGATACCACACTTGACTATGACGAAGTTACTAGATTGGAAGACAAGCCATTAATTGCTCACGAACACGGGCAGTTTACAATGTATGTAAGGCCTGAAGAATCGGATAAATATAAAGGTATTCTTAAACCTCACTGGTTAGAATATATTAACGAAACATTAAAGGCAAAAAAATTAGATGAGAGATTAAATGAATTTAATGAAGCCACTGCCATACATCTCGTACGATCTTTGAAGGAGACAATGGAAAAAGCAAGAAGAACAAAAGGACTATCTGGTATCCAACTATTAGATATACGTGATTTTCCTGGACAGGGTCATGCTACTGTTGGAATTCTAGATGTATTTTGGGATTCAAAAGATATTATTCAACCAAAGGACTTTCGTCAATTTAATGATCAAACAGTCCTACTAATGAGAGCAAAAAAACGGACATTTTTTAATGGAGAAGAATTAAGTGCTGATTTAGAGGTTTCCCATTTTGGTGAAGCGGCTTCATCAGCGAAGCTTACTTGGAAATTAGAAGAGGAAGGCAATATAGTCGGAGAGAGAAAACAAAATATAATTGATATCCCTGCCGGAGGTTTATTTGAGCTTTCCAAAGTCCGGGTAAAAATACGAGATGGAAAAGCGCGTAAATTGACGCTCAAAGCCTCTATAGAACTGAATGGCAATATTTTTACGAACGAATGGGATTTTTGGACTTTTCCACGTCTAACTTTACCGAAGAATCCTGAGCGGATATGGACAAATATCGAAACACTCAGATCTATTCTTTATGGAGCAAGAATTGAGGGAACCGTTGGTATTAACCATCTTAGTTATAAAGAAGAAAACGAATTAGATCTCGTGATTACGGATCAATTATCACGCGATGTTCTTCAATATTTGGTTGACGGAGGCTCAGTTTGGCTTATGGCTAAAGAAGGTCGCCAACATGATGAGGTACAAACTCGATATTTACCAATATTTTGGAACTATGTTTGGTTTCCTCAACAAACTGGGACTACGATGGGATTGATTATCCATGATCATCCTTCAATGAATCATTTCCCACACGATCGATTTTCTGATTGGCAATGGTTCCACTTAGTTGACAATACTGCAGCACTAGGTATGGATCTTATACCACAAGTAAAACCAATAGTAGAAGTAATTGATAATTTTAACCGTGCAAAAAGTTTGGCATATGCATATGAAGTAAAAGTAGGAAGAGGTAAACTTTTTGTCACTTCTTTTAATTTAAATGAAAAACAGAAAATGAAAAGTCCCGAAGCACATAATCTCTTTTTCCAACTACTAAACTACCTAAATAGTAATGATTTCAGCCCAGACGTGGAAATTACTATTGGTGAGTTGCTGCGGATCTTTAAAGTACGATCTTTGTTTAGGGTATGATGTTCTTTTAGGGGAGTTCTTCGTATGAAGGACTCCCTAATTAAGTCGCCTTGTATTTGAAAAAATTACTTTAAACCTAAGGAGCAAAGATTATGTCATATAAAGCCTATCGTACAAAAGAAAAAATAATGGTTGATGGTCAGTTAAATGAAAAGTCATGGTTATTAGCCCAAAAGTCACCCCGATTTGTAGATATTATTAATGGCGGTCCAGCGTTATATGAGACAAGGTCTGCAGTATTATGGGATGATGAATACTTATATGTTGGGTATTGGATTGAAGAACCATATGTTCAATCAGAAATAACTGAGCGGGATGGACTTATTTTTAATGAGAATAACGTGGAATTATTTATAGATGGGGGCGACACTTACTATGAATTTGAAATTAATGCATTAAATACAATATACGAAGTGTTTTTTATTTGGAAAGATGCATATAAGAAGGGAGGAAAGTATGACGTTCCTGAATTTGATATCTATGAAAAGAATGTATGTACCTTTGGAGGTAATCATGATAGAATTCCCAAGTATTTTTGGAATGGAACTCACCCGCGTGGACTAAGATGGGCTTTTAAAAATTGGGATTTTCCAGGATTAAAGACTGCTGTTCATGTGGATGGAATAATAAATGATCAAAATAAAATCAGTAAGGGATGGACTGTTGAGCTAGCGTTTCCATGGTCGGGAATGAAATGGTTGGCCAATGGCAGATCGTTACCTCCAGTTGAAGGAGATACATGGAAATTCCAATTTGCAAGATATGAAAAACTAATTTCATTAAATAAGAATGTTGGATGGGCTTGGTCCTCCATAGGGTCTGATGATAATCATAGACCAGAAAAGTTTACTAAGATAGAGTTCTCTAATACCGTAGTAGGAGAATAGTGCGGAATAGGGATTGGCAAAGGAATTATTAAACGATTTGCAGAAGAGGGTGCAAAAGTCGTTATTGCTACCATTGATCGGGATGAAGGAATACAGGTGAAAGCGGAAATCAATGAAAGTGGTGGAGAAGCGTTATTTATCCAAACGGACGTACAATCGGAAGAAAGTATTCGCATGCTTGTTGCCGAAACGGTAAAAAATTACCAGAGGATAGATATTCTCGTAAATAATGCGGGAATAACACTTTTCAAATCATTGCTCGATGCGACGATTGCGGACTGGGATCTTAATATTGATTTGCGAGGTGCGTTCCTTTGCTGTAAATATGTTGTAAAAGAAATGATTGATAATGGCGGCGGGGTCATTGTAAATATATCCTCAAATCATGCGATCGCGACCATTCCACATTCGGAAATGTATGCCGCCGCTAAAGGTGGATTAAATACAATGACGAGGAGTATGGCATTGAGCTTAGGAAAACATAATATCAGGGTCAATGCGATATGCCCAGGATTTACAGTTACAGAACGTGGCTTCAGGAAAAAGAGAAACCTATTCATGTAGAAAAAGAGATTTTAGAACTACATGCTACTGGTAAAATTTGCACTCCAGATGATATTGCAAACTTAGCTTTATTTCTTGCATCGGATAACGTGGATAAAATGACAGGCGAAAGCATTGTGTTAGATGGTGGATTAAGTAATAGGCTGTATCATTCTGATGATTTTTAAAAATTCTGTGATCGGAGACATTCCCTGAGTTTTTTCTTCTGGCGACTAAGGTTATCAATACTGGAATGGATGCCCTCCACCGTGTTTTTAAAACGACTATGGTCACCAATTATCTTATAGGTACCTTAACCATTTTTTTCCGTCCACTAAGGTCACCCACAAATATAGTGATTTATGACCAACAACAACTAAGAGGACCTAGCTTTGTGTTACTTTTTTCGTTCGAAATATGTAACTTATACAAAAACCAAAGGGGGATTGAAATGGATGTAATTGGTATCGGTGAAACGATGGTTTTATTTACCCCTATAACAAATGGGCCAATGAGGTATGCCAGACAATATTCATCTAGATTTGCAGGGGCCGAGACGAATACATTAATCGGGCTCACAAAACTAGGACATCAGACGGGTTGGATTAGTAAAGTTGGCGAAGATGAATTTGGGAAATCCATCCTTTCCTTTATAAGGGGGGAAGGTGTGGATGTGAGTAGGGTCCGAAAAGAGCCAAGCTTATCTACAGGGATCTTTTTCAAGGAAATTATAAATCCAGAAAGAATAAATATACATTACTATCGTAAAAATTCAGCCGCAAGTCATTTAACGGCTAGTGACATCGATGAGGACTATCTTCTCATGACAAAGTATTTGTATATAACGGGAATCACGCCGGCGTTAAGTATGACTTGTAGGGAAGCGGTTTTTCGAGCGATTTAATTTGCTAAGAAGCATAAAATCAAGGTAGTGTTTGATCCTAATATTCGCCGGAAATTATGGGGTGACTCAGAGGCGAGGAGCGTGCTGTTAGAAATTGCGGGGATCTCTGATATTATCTTGCCCGGGATTAGTGAAGGGGAATTTTTATTTCAAATGAAAGATTGCGAAAAAATAGCTGAGTCTTTCCATCAACTCGGAGCTGAAACGGTGGTTGTAAAGAGGGGAGAAGAGGGTGCTTACTTTTCAACTACATCGGAAACTGGGTATGTACCGGCTATGAAAATCACGAATGTGGTGGATCCTGTTGGTGCGGGCGACGGATTTGCAGCGGGATTATTATCTGGCCTCCTTGATGGTTTATCTTTTCAAGATGCAGTGCATCGAGGTTGCGCGGTTGGTGCTATGGTCACAACGGTCATGGGAGACATGGAAGGTTTGCCGAACCGAAAGGACTTAGAGGCTTTTATAGAGTTTTCAGCAAATGATGATGTGATTAGATAGGAGGCGTAGAAAATGGGAGTTCTTTCATCCATTTTAGAAAACAAGATTGTAGCAATCATTCGAAATATTCATCCGGATAATGTAGAGGACATTGCAAATGCCCTTTATGAAGGCGGTATAAGAATCGTCGAAATTACGTTAAATTCTCCAAAAGCTCTTTCGGTTATAGAAAATCTTTCGGAAGATCTAGGTGAAAAAATGGTGATCGGTGCTGGAACTGTTCTTGATCCTGAATCTGCAAGGGATGCACTCTCGGCGGGAGCGAAATTTATTTTATCCCCGACGGTCAATACCGAGACTATAAAAATCACAAAAAGATACGGTGCGGTTAGTATTCCGGGCGCGTTTACACCGACTGAAATTCTAACAGCTTATGAGAGTGGAGGAGATATTATCAAAGTTTTTCCGGCGAATTTCGGGTTAGGGTATATAAAAGCGGTTAAAGGTCCATTACCGCACATACCGCTTCTTCCTACCGGAGGCATCAATCTGAAGAATGCCAGGGAGTACATTGACAACGGTGCCGTAGGGATTGGTGTTGGAGGTTCACTCGTTGATTCCAAAAGTGAAGTTAATGAAACGTATTTGACTGAGTTGACAAATAAATCACGACAATACGTAAACGTTGTGCATGGAAAGTAAAGGCGACAAAGCGGTAGTATTTTTCAAATATATATAATTGAAAAGGACTAGTTGGTAGAAAGGTGTAATAGGGGAATAGTAAACATAACAATATAATTCTACTAAATTGGCGGACCTAGGTAGAATTGCATAAAGTTGTAAGGTTATCAAACGTGTGTACTAATTTAATTCGATACCACATCAAATCTCGAATTTGGCGAATGTGAAGAGGGTGGTATAAACCTTCCCGGAACAAAGCCATGTTTGTGTAAGTCACAAAGCCAAATGAATTATTTTCACGTATACCTTGACATATTTTGGGTTAGCCAAGGCAACTTCACAATTTTTGTGCCTTAAGGACAGCGAAAGGAATGAATCTTACGATGAAAATCACAAATATGGAATGTTTTATTGTTCCACCACGTTGGTTATTTTTAAAAATCGAAACCGATGAAGGGATTGTTGGCTGGGGTGAACCGATTGTCGAAGGAAGGGCAAATACAGTTAAAGCTGCAGTCAAGGAACTTAGTGAATATCTGATTGGAAAAGATCCAATGAAAATTGAAGATCATTGGCAAACCCTTTATCGTTCTGGTTTTTATCGCGGCGGTCCGATTTTAATGAGTGCAATTGCCGGAATTGACCAGGCTTTATGGGACATTAAGGGGAAGTTTTATAATGCTCCCATATATAATTTATTAGGTGGGGCATGCCGAGATTCCGTTCGTGTGTATTCTTGGATAGGCGGTGATCGACCAAGTGATGTTGCTAGGGATGCGAAAGAAAAGGCAGATATTGGGTTTACCGCAATCAAAATGAATGGAACAGAAGAATTACAATATATTGATTCGCATAAGAAGATTGATGAAGTCGTTGAACGAGTGTCCGCGGTTCGTGAAGCTGTTGGAACTGACTTTGGAATTGGTATTGACTTTCACGGACGAGTTCATAAACCAATGGCCAAAATTTTAGCCAAAGAGCTTGAGCCATTTCGTCCAATGTTTATAGAGGAACCAGTTTTAGCTGAGAATAACGAAGCTTTGCGTGAAATTGCCCAAGCCACGGCGATCCCGATTGCTACGGGAGAGCGCATGTACTCACGTTGGGACTTTAAAAATCTATTATCAGAAGGCTATGTAGACATTATCCAACCTGATCTTTCACACGCCGGAGGGATATCGGAATGTAAAAAAATCTTCGCGATGGCAGAAGCCTATGATGTCGCAGTTGCTCCACACTGTCCACTAGGTCCAATCGCATTAGCAGCCTGTTTGCAAGTCGATGCAACTGCACACAATGTCTTTATTCAAGAACAAAGCCTAGGCATTCATTATAATCAAACCAATGATCTTCTAGACTACATCAAAGATCCATCCGTTTTTGAATACAAAGATGGATACGTAAACATTTTAAACAAGCCCGGCCTCGGAATTACGGTAGATGAGGAGTTTGTAAGAAAACAAGCGGCAATCGGACATAATTGGAAAAATCCTGTATGGAGACATAAAGATGGGACAATTGCAGAATGGTAGTCCTAGTAATTGAAACTTTATACGCCACAATCATGTCAGATTTTTCATTTTGTCGGCGGTGAATAGTTTATTAATAGCTTTAAGTGTTTTCTCCTATTAGATAAAATTTTAAAATGGATGACTATTTTTTTGAAAAGCACATTATATACCTTGAACTTCACTTGGAACCAAATATACGAAATTATCGCTGATGCTTTAGGAGTAAAACTAAATGCCGTTCATGTTCCATCTGAATTTTTAGATGCTTGCAGCAAATATGACTTTAAGGGCGGACTTATTGGAGATAAAGCAAATACAGTTGTATTTGATAATTCAAAGCTAAAAAGACTTGTACCGGATTTTGTGGCAACAACTAGAGTTGACCAAGGTATTAAACAAACTGCTCAATATATTTTAGAGCATCCAGAATTTCAAAAAGAGGATCATGAATTTGATAATTGGTGTGATAAAGTAATTGAAGCATTAAATGATGCACGTTTGAAAATAATCGAATAATGATAAGACACCAAGCTATCAGGCATTTAAACCGGATAGCTTGTTTGCTGCTTTGAAGCGATTGGTACAGAGTGAAAAATATGCTATAAGGTTATTAATGGTGGTGATGTCCGTGGGCTTCCTTGGATGGATTGTTTATTTCAAAACCTTCTTCTGGAACATAAAAATATTTGATCCAAACCCCATCTAAAAATGCTTCACGCTTGTCCAATAAAATATCAATATCCTTGTCTGTTTTAACAATTTCATCATGCTCAGTCGGTGTATCAAGTTTGATGTCGTAATGTGCGTGATCACCGTGCATATGTGTAATATATACACGAATCATTTTTCCTTCAGCTTCTTCAGTACTTAACATTTTATTCAGTACTTTCGCAGCATTTCTGTTAATTTTACATTTCATTTCCATTCCTCCAAACTATTATTGTCTATGCATCATTTTCATCTTACTAAAAATTTAGAGATAATCCAGCTAACACGATTTGCAAGGAATTTCTTAAAGATAGCCTGTGCCTGTTATATAAATTTCTATTCAATAAAAAAGCTTCCTAAAAAGGAAAAAAATTTTAAACATCTTGCTTACTTGAGCTTAATTTGGTATAATTTTTGAAATATTTAAATGCGACGAAAAGGAATAGTAAGATTTGATGAAGCGCACAGAGAGCTGTTGGTTGCTGCGAAACAGCCGTGGATCAATCTGAACTCGCCTTGAAGCAGCCTACTGAAATGAAAAAATTAGGTAGGGACGGATCCTGACCGTTATATCAGAGGGATATGTGGTTTTTAAAACCCTATCTACATGAGTGCATACCTTTTTTGGGTATGAATTAGAGTGGTACCGCGAATGATGACAAAGTCTTTCGTCTCTATATAAATAGAGTCGAAGGGCTTTTTTTATGTTGAAAGTGCATATAATCAGTTATATTCGAAAGGGCGGTTGTCAAAATGAAAAATGTGGATAAGTATGCGAGAGGTTATTTTATGCCCCCAGAGATGAGCTTAAATTGGGCGAAGAAGGAATATATTACAGAGGCACCTATATGGTGTAGTGTTGATCTTCGCGACGGAAACCAGGCTCTCGTCGTTCCTATGAATCTAGAGGAGAAGCTTGAATATTTTCAATTACTTGTTCAAATCGGTTTTAAAGAAATTGAAGTAGGTTTTCCAGCAGCATCCGAAACTGAATATACATTTTTGCGTAGGTTAATAGAAGAAAACCTAATACCTGATGATGTAACGATTCAAGTTTTGACCCAATCAAGAGAACATATTATCCAAAAGACATTTGAATCACTAAAGGGGGCAAAAAGCGCAGTCGTTCATCTATATAATTCCACGTCAGTAGCCCAACGTGAGCAGGTGTTCAGAAAGTCGAAGGATGAAATCGCTGAAATTGCTGTATCAGGAGCAAAGTTATTACAAAAATATGCGGCTGAAACGGAGGGAAACTTTAAGTTTCAATATTCCCCAGAAAGTTTTACAGGTACAGAAATTGATTATGCACTTGATGTTTGCAATCAAGTTCTCGATGTTTGGAAGCCGACATCAGATAATAAGGTTATCATTAATTTGCCTGCAACAGTTGAGATGTCAATGCCTCACGTGTATGCGAGCCAGATCGAATACATGAGCAATCACTTGAACTACAGAGAAAATGTAATTCTGTCGCTTCATCCACATAACGACAGGGGAAGTGGGGTAGCCGACGCGGAGTTAGGGCTTCTCGCTGGCGGGGAGAGAATTGAAGGAACGTTGTTTGGAAATGGTGAGAGAACAGGAAATGTGGACATTGTAACCCTTGCTTTGAACTTGTATTCTCATGGAGTGGACCCAAACCTTAACTTTGAAAACATACTTGAAATTAAAGAAGTATATGAGCGCATGACAAAAATGAAGGTAGATGAGAGACAGCCGTATGCAGGAAAACTTGTTTTCGCAGCTTTCTCTGGTTCGCATCAGGACGCAATCGCCAAAGGAATGAAATGGCGTGAAGAAAATGATTGCGATAAATGGACGGTTCCATATTTGCTCATTGATCCAAAGGATATTGGCAGGGAATATGAAGGTGACGTTATCCGTATTAACAGTCAGTCTGGTAAAGGCGGAATCGGTTATGTGCTAGAGCAGCAATACGGATTTGATTTGCCGCCAAAAATGCGCGAAAGCTTTGGGTACCTAGTGAAAAACGAATCAGACCATATGCAAAAAGAACTTTTGCCGAATGAAATCTACAGTATTTTTACGAAAGAGTATGTCAATGTTTCTACGCCAGTCGAATTTATTCGTTATCGTTACACTCAATCCGACGATTTCATAACAACCGTTACAGTTAAAATGAGTGGCGAAATTGAACAATTAACGGGTGAAGGAAATGGAAGACTCGACGCCATTAGCAATGCCATTCAAAAAAGACTCGGAATTCAATATACAGACTTGGTCTACAAAGAGCATGCCCAGGAAATCGGATCAAGATCAAATGCCGTATCGTATGTGGGTATTACAGCATCCGATGGTTCTGTGTATTGGGGAAGCGGGATTGATGCGGATATTATGACTTCTTCAGTGAAGGCGCTTTGTAGTGCAGTTAATAATTTGTTGAAAAAATTGGCGGTTAGTAAGGTGTCGGTGGATGTATAATGTGAGAAACACCAGATTAAAATAATGTTTCAAAATAGAGTGTCGGTTCGATCAGAACCACCGGTATCAATAAAATTTTCAGATAAAAAAGTCAATGCTTTGTAGACAATCAGAGTATTGGCTTTTTTGTTATTTATGGATTATTAAAGGTTTGAGTAAATAGTACTGTGGAAGTGGTGAAATTAATTAACATCAAGTCTAAAGTAACAATTGAACGAATATAATTTATTGTTTTTATAAAAATGCGAGTGATTTATTTGTTGAAAAAGCCAAAAAATTTATTTCGCACCTCGATTTCAACTGCAATACTTTCTTTTCTTTTTCAGCAGTATCCTCTGCCCATTATGTTATGTAGCTAACAAACCAAGTGGTGCAGGAGCTGTAAGTTTTGAAGATATTAAACCAGCAGGGAAATCAGGTAAGTTAGTAGCTCCTGGAGCATTTATTGATTTATCTTCAGAAGGGTTGCCCGATCTTTTTATTCGTGGAGGGACAAAAGAGACGAACCATTTGTGGTTGGTGAAGGCTCATTGCACAATTCACCTGCTACCGTAAAGGGAAGCACTGTAAACGGAGTACAAAAGTTACCATTAGAAGAATAAAAATCTTTACTAATTCAGCCGTTTTTACGCAAATTATAAGCTGGAAAAGTTAAATCCAGGAAAACAATACAAATAAAATCGTTTTTTGGTCTTCTGCCAAGGAAAGCGAATCACGTTCAATTGCTGTATCTTATGTAGGAATCACAGAAATGGGGAAGTGTGGAATTGATTCTGATATCATGACATCTTCTGTAAAAGCACTTTGTAGTGCGGTTAATAATTTACTAGAAAAGTTGGCGGTAAGTAAAGTTTCGGTGGATATATAGAAAAACGAAAGAGCTAGTCTCAAAAGAGTGCTCCGTGAGGAGTGTCATTTCGACTCCGACCACCGGTACTTTTAGGTATTTTTAAATTAAAATATGATTTTCTGAAAGCAAGCTCATAAACCTTTATATGAGGAGGGTTATGAGCTTTTTTTCAATTTCTGGTATATTTGTTAGAAAGCGATAGGATTTCAAAACATTCTACACTCTTTTATACAAGGTTTTACACAATCATCTGCCATTAAGAGCATCTTCAAATAGAAGGTGCTTTTTTTATTTTTAAAGATATACGTGAAATGACATGAGTGATCATTATTGCCAAATTTAAGAAGTTCACGGCTTCTTTATTTTAAATGGTTTTGCTATTTAATCTCCCCCCAATCGATAACGGATTGCAAGATTTTATATGTTTGAAGGAATGAATCTGGTGATATAACCCTTTTTAAAATTAGGTATGTAGGGCTAGGAATGATAGTTTCCAAAAATAATAGTAAATGGAGAAATGAGGAGCCTCTTCCTATTGGAATAAGAATAGATGGGGATACATTTAACTTTTAAAGTAATAGAAAATAGAGGTACTAAGAAAACGTATCTATTTGCATAGAATTATCGAAACCTGACAAGTGAATTCGTTAAAGGGGGTTTTTTACATGGGTATAATCTCAGTTTTAGCAGGAAAAAGAAAAGAAATGAATGGCAAAAATTACTATTCCCTTTTTGGTAGTGGGAGGTTGCTTAATGAAACGACATTTCTTACTTTATTTGAAAATCATCCCGATTCGGTATTTGCATTAAGTGTTTATGGAGAGCCAATATATTTTAATAAAACTGTGATAGAGAAATTTGGTCTAACTGATCAAGAATTAGAAAATGAATTAAAGAAATATATTAAAGAGAGAAATAAGAAAAATAGTAAATATTTTAAGCTAGCGTTAAAAGGGAATGCCCAAAAGTTCCAGACCTATATAAGTTGCAAAAATATCAACAAATTAAAAATGGATGTCACGTATCTTCCAATTTTAAATCACGATATGAAGGTAATCGGAGTTTATGCCATTGCAAAGGATATTACAGTTAAAATTGAGCACGAAGAGGAAATAGAAAAAATAAAAACCAGCTTAGAATTATCACAGCAAATTGGAAAAATTGGCAGCTGGGACTATGACGTTCTAAAAGATGAAATTTACTGGTCCGACTACCTGTTTGAACTTACTGGGAGAGAGAAAAATAATAATCATGTTACAAATTTGAATGAAGGCTTACAATTTGTACACCCTGATGATTGTGACCGATATAAAAAAACATTAAACCAGGCCTTAGAGGAGTCAAAAGGCTACAGTATTGAATACCGAATTATTCGTAAGGATTTGACCCTTATTTATGTTTCGGAAGAAGTAGAAATGGTCTTTGATACAACTGGCAGCCCAATCCGTTTATTAGGAATGACAAAAGATGTTACAAAAAGAAAATTAGTCGAAAACAAGTTGCAAGAAAGTGAGCAAAGGTTAGAACATATTTATGAGAATTTATCATTAGGAATAAGATCCTTCGATGTATTGAAACAAGAGAACATTTTGATAACTCCAGGTATAGAAGATATCACGGGATATCCTCCAGAATATTTTTATAAAAGAGAAGCTTGGGATTCTATTATTCACCCCGATGATCTTCATGATTATCTAAATGAATATTCTAATACAGCAGAAGGAAGAAGCTTCAATATTCAATATCGAATATGCCATAAAAATGGTCAAATTATATGGGTTCAAGATAAAACCATTCCAGAGATCGATGAGAAAGGCAATGTTGTTAGGGTTGATGGATTTGTTAGCGATATTACAGAACAGAAAGAATATGAAAAACTAATCCAATATTTAGCCTTCCATGACCATTTAACTGAATTACCAAATCGCAAGCTTTTTGATGAAAAAATCACTTCTCTATATTCAAAAAGAAATAAGGAATCATTTTCAATTTTGTATGTGGATATGGATCGTTTCCGAAATATTAACAATACTCTTGGTCACGTTATTGGGGACAAATTATTGCATCAATTTGGTCAAAGAGTTCAAAAGTTATTGACTGAAAAGTCTTTATTTGCACGAATTGGCGGAGATGAATTTGGCATCCTCCTATGGGGTTATATGGAAAAAGATTATCCAGAATCAATTGCGAAGATGATAATTGATAGTTTAAAACAACCATTCATGGTTGATGATTTCGAATTATTCATTACGGCTAGCGTAGGGATTAGTACATCCTCTTCTGATGGAGTAACTTTTGAGGAATTGACTAAGTATGCGGATATTGCGCTAAATAGGGCGAAGACTAACGGGAAGAATAATTTCCAAATTTATTCCCCTACTTTAGATATACCTTCATTTAAACAATATGAACTAGAGAGGGATTTACGGAAAGCAATTGACAATGACCAATTATTGATTCATTTTCAACCAAGAGTTGAAGCATCCACTGGAAAAATTGTCAGTGCAGAAGCTTTAGTTCGTTGGCAACATCCAGTGTGGGGATTAGTTTCTCCAGGAGAATTTCTCCCACTTGCAGAGGAAAATGGTTTTATAATAGACATCGGTGATTGGGTTTTAGAGAAAGTATGTCAATATATCGCAGAATGGAAACGAGTAAGGCTTCCAATTGTTCCAATTTCCATAAATATTACGGCTCAACGATTTTTAAGAAATGATTGGAAATCGACAATTATTAGTATTTTGAAAGAAACAAATGTTGATCCTACTCTCATTGAGTTCGAGATTACAGAAACAACAATTATTCAAAATGAGAAGTTGGTTGAATCTGCACTCAAATTCCTAAAAGAACTCGGAATAAAAGTCGCTTTGGATGATTTTGGGACAGGGTATTCTTCTTTGTCTCATATTAAGAATTTGTCAATTGATACGATTAAGATTGACCAATCTTTTGTGAGTCAGATTACCCAAACACCTAATGTAGAAATCATTATAAAATCTATTATCTTTATGGCGAATGCTCTTAATATGAATGTTGTTGCAGAAGGAGTTGAAACCCTGGAACAACTAGCATTTTTAAAACAACAAGAATGTACGGAAATACAAGGATATATCTTTAGTAAACCGATTCCAGAGGAAGAGTTTCAGGACCTATTAATAAGGTTTATCCTTAGACCAATTACTAGAAGTAAAAAACCTAAAATAAAAGATCGAAGAAAATTTTTTAGAATCGAGCTACTATCCCCATTAAAAGCTAATTTAACTTTAACTTGTATACAGGGCAGAGAGGTTAATTTAGGGCGAACAGAGGCACTAATCGAAGATATTGGTCCTGGAGGACTGAGGTTCCTATCTGCGATACATTTACCAGTACGCCCTGACATTACCTATAAATTTGTAATGATTATTTTGGGTGAAAAGCTAGAACTTTATGGACATATAACTTGGAAAAAAGAAGTAAAGGATATTTTCCAATATGGACTGGAATTCACAATAGATGAAAAGGAAAGGGATTCTCTTATTAAAATATTAAATAATTTTTCACTCCAGTTAAAAAATCAAGCGTTTCCTCCTGAATGTAATTTTATTAGTGAAGACAAAATTACCTATTTGAAGAAGCTTAAGGCAACTGGATAAGGAGGTGGAAATTTGGATAAATCCGTACTTATAGCAGACGACTCTTCGTTTATGAGAAAGTGGTTGAAGGATATGTTGGATAAAGGCGGGTTCTATGTAATTTTAGAAGCACATGATGGTCAAGATGCGATACAAAAATATAAAGCTTTTTCACCAGATATTTTACTACTAGATCTAACTATGCCTAAAGTAAATGGGCTTGATGTCTTAAAAGAAATCCGTGATTATGATTCTTCTGCGAATGTGATTATTTGCTCTGCTATGGGACAGAAGTACTTAATTAAAGAAGCACTTCATTGTGGAGCTAAGGATTTTGTTATTAAGCCTTATTTTAATAATCTGTTAACTATCCTAAAGAATATGTTTTAATATTTGGTATACTTCGACAATAATTTCCAAACATATATGCCATCATTCCTAGTAGTATGCTATCCTATATTTAGGTATTTCATATGATAGGAATGGGGCGTATGGGCTTTGAAAAATGAAGACAAGATTAATATTCTCTTAGTAGATGACAGACCCGAGAATTTATTAGCTTTAGAGGCTATCATTGAAAGAGATGATTACAATCTCGTTAAAGCATCATCAGGGGAAGAAGCATTAAAATATTTGTTAAAATATGATTTTGCGGCGATTCTATTAGATGTTCAAATGCCTGGTATGGATGGTTTTGGAACAGCCAAGATTATTAAGGCTCGTGAAAAAACAAAAAACATTCCAATATTATTTATTACAGCCAATAATATGGATACAGAGCATATTTTTATGGGCTATTCTTTAGGAGCCATTGACTATATTTTAAAACCTTTTGACCCAATTATTTTAAAAGCAAAGGTTGAAGGATTTGTTGAAATCTATAAGTTGAAACAGACTCTTATTCATCAAGCAAATGCACTTGAAGAAAAGAACAAAGTTATAGAATATATGGCCTTTCATGATGGGTTGACAGATTTACCAAACAGAAGAATGTTCAATGATCAATTGCTATTTAAACTAAATCATGCAAAAAGAATGAAACAGACACTGGGTATTATGTACTTAGATTTAGATCGTTTCAAATATGTGAATGATTCTCTTGGTCACATTGTTGGCGACAGACTATTAAAAGAAGTTTCCAAAAGGCTGTCAGCAAGTGTCCGTGAGAAAGACCTTGTCTCAAGGGTAGGCGGTGATGAATTTAACATCATCTTAGTAGATACTGACCGTGAAAAAGCTCTAGAGGTAGCTGAAAACATAGTAGAAAGGTTAAGCCAGCGGTTTATTATAGATCAATATGAGATTTTTATTACAACATGTATCGGATTATCTGTTTTCCCTTACGATGGTGAAGATTCTAACACTTTAATGAAAAATGCAGACGTAGCATTACATCGTGCCAAAGAGCAAGGGAAAAACAAGTTTAAAGTATATCACTCAGGAATGAATATGCAATCATATCGAACTTTTCTAATGCAAAATGATCTCCGTAAAGCAATAGAAAATGAGGAACTTGAGCTTGTGTTCCAACCTAGAGTAAATATTAAATCTGGAAAAATCACGAGTGCTGAAAGCTTATTAAGATGGAATCACCCAAGTTGGGGAGCAATTTCACCGAGTGAGTTTATCCCAATAGCTGAAGAAACTGACCAAATAGTTGAGATCGGAAAATGGGTACTTCAAAAGGTTTGTGAACAAATACAGATATGGAATAAGAAAGACCTTAATCCTATTCGAATTGCCATTAACTTTTCAGCACGTCAATTTTTACAAAAAAATCTAATTGAACATATTCAACAGGTACTGACTGAAACAAACATAAATCCAGAACTGCTAGAAATTGAGATTACAGAGTCTGTACTTTTGGGAAATGAAGATGTTATTACAAGCACTTTGCAGCAACTTAGAAAAATGGGTATTAAAATTAGCCTTGATGACTTTGGAACGGGGTACTCTTCTTTGAATTATTTGAGGCGTTTTCCGTTTGATACTATTAAAATAGATAAATCCTTCATTGATGATATTTTAAATCACCAAAATAATAGTAAAGCTGTTATTCAATTTATGATCTCCTTAGCAAATAGTATAAACATGTCCGTAATAGCAGAAGGGATTGAAACAGAAGAACAATTAAAAGAAATCAACAACTTAAATTGTGACGAGGTGCAAGGATATTTACTCAGTCCTCCTTTGTTATCTTCTGATTTTGAAAAATTCTTTGTGAATCGAAGTAAGAACCCCTTCGTGTTTAGAGAAGAGGATAGAACAAAAATGACAACCGTTCATTTGTCAGAAAATACTGACATAAATGATGATAAAAAGTTTAAAAAAGATGTTCTCGATGTAGCCCTTACATATATTAAAAAGTCCTATTCAATCTCTAGTAGAGAAATGGAAGTATTCGAGTTAATTATGGATGGATTAACCAACAAGGAAATCTCTGAACAATTATTTATAAGTGAACATACTGTTAAGAATCATATTACTCGTATTTTTCAAAAACTCAATGTTACTGACCGTGTCCAAGCGATCGCTTTGGTATATGAGACTTTCATGAATGAAGGGAATACGCTTTTTAATTAAGGCCCTTTTCCCAAACATTGTAGCTATTAGATGTAAATTTTAATAACAAGAAATAAATTTTATCCTTGGAACTTATATTAAGATGGGAAAAGAGTTACCGGCTTAATAAGAACCGCTAAACTTCCTTATTAGGCGTAAAAGCCGGCTCTTGGGCTTTTACAAACAACAAACTTTAAGAAAATAGCCTTAATTAAGGAGAACCAGAAGCAATTAAGTAAATCTTCAACAAGGGGAAGAAACAAATGAAAATAAGAACAAAGCTATTATTAGCTCTGAGCACATTACCTATAGTCCTAATCGTTCTTATTGGAGCTGGCCTGATACAAATAAACCACCTCAATATTGCGAGTAATGTGATTGAAGATAACTATGATGCATCTATTTTAGCTGGACAAATTCGTGCAGACATTAAGGACGAAAGGATACTACTAAGAAATCTGGTTATTTTTACAGATGAAGTAACGATTCAGGAAGAAATCCATCAATTGCGGTTAATAAACGAAAATATAAAAAAAAATATTAGTATTTTGGAGTCAAAGATTTCTACAAAAGATCAAGTAGAGGCTACTGAAAGACTTATAAAAATAAATGATGATTTTAATGTCTATAAGGAAAGATTACTTACTTTTGTTTCCGAAGATAAAAAAGAAGAGGCTCGTGCTCTTATTAAAGAAAATTCCAAACACCTTGATGATCAACTAACTAATGTTATTGCAGATATAACGGATTCATTTAATGATGAACTAGGAGCATCGTTAAATACTATGAAAAAAGATTCTCAGCGAGATATCATTATCAGTTCAGTCCTTTTAGCTTTATGTATCATGCTCGTTTTATGGATTCTCTATAAAAGTATTTGGACACTTTCAACTAGACTAAATAAAATGTCCAGCATTATGAGTAATGTGGCTAATGGAAATACAGATTTGAATACGAAAGTTGAAGTACTATCTAATGATGAAATTGATGAGGTTGCAAGATCATTTAATCAGATGGGCGATTCTTTAATAGAACAAATGAAAAAGCAACAAGAACTGACTTGGACCAAAACAAATATAGCTGATATTACAACGAGCCTAAGCGGTGTTCATGACTTAGAAACATTGGGTAGCACATTCCTTTCAAAAGTGGTTCCAACAGTGGAAGCAGCTCATGCTGTATTATATGTAATAGATATCGATGCGAAAAATGAAGATATAATGTATAAACTCCTTTCATCATACGCTTTTAAGGAAAGAAAACATGTCACGAATACTATTCAAGCTGGTGAAGGTCTAATTGGTCAAGCAATCCTAGAAAAATCACCGATTATCCTTACAGATGTCCCATCAGATTATGTACGGGTTTCATCGGGACTAGGGGAGGCAGCACCATTAAATCTATACGTACTGCCAATCATTTTTGAAAGAGAAGTAAAAGCAGTTCTTGAAATTGCATCCTTTAAACCTTTCAATGAAACGCAACAAAACTTTTTAGAAGAATTGATGCATGATGCTGGAACTATTATTGAAAGTGTAATGAGCAGAATTCAATTAGCCAATTTATTAGAAGAATCTCAAATGCTAATGGAAGAAATACAGGCTCAATCTGAAGAACTCCAAAGTCAGCAAGAGGAACTAAGAGCAGCAAATGAGGAACTTGAGGAGCAAACCAGTGCCCTTCGTCAATCTGAAGAAAAGCTGCAAATTCAGCAGGAAGAGCTTGAACAAACAAATGCAGACTTAGAGGAAAAGGCAAAAAGCTTGGAAGTTCAAAATAAGAACTTTGAGCGGGTTAATCGAGAGGTAGAAAAGGCACGGGCAGAACTTGAAGCAAAAGCCGAGCAATTAGCCTTAAGCTCAACATATAAATCTGAATTTCTTGCAAATATGTCTCATGAGCTTCGTACACCTTTAAATAGTTTATTAATATTGTCTAAACTTTTAGCTGACAACCCAGAACAAAATCTTTCGCCAAAACAAGTGGAATATTCAAAAACGATCTATTCCTCAGGGCAAGATCTTTTGTTATTAATCAATGATATTCTCGATTTAGCAAAAATTGAGTCTGGAAAAATGAGTGTTAACCTTAGTAATGTCATGTACAAAGATATCGTTGATTTTGTTGAGAAAAACTTTAGACCAGTTGCAGATAAAAAAGGTTTATCTTTAAAAATTCAATTAAAACATGACCTACCTCCTTTTATTTATAGTGATGAAGCTCGAATACAGCAGGTCTTGAAAAATCTATTATCAAATGCTTTTAAGTTTACGGAACAAGGCGAAGTGAAGGTAGATATTTCAAAAGCAAATCATCATGATATGATTGCATTTTCTGTTACCGATACTGGAATTGGTATTTCAAAAGATAAGCAGGATATAATCTTTGAAGCTTTCCAACAAGCTGACGGGACAACGAGTCGTAAATATGGCGGAACAGGCTTAGGACTATCTATTAGCAGGGAAAGCGCTGCCCTTCTAGGCGGAGAAATCATGGTTGAAAGTACTGAAGGGGTAGGAAGTACTTTCACATTCTATGTTGGGAATTATAAAAACGAAATAAATCATAATATTAAAGTTGGACAAGATGAAGCGGCTGTTTCAATTGAAACTTCCACACTTCAATTAGGAACTAGTGAACAGCATCAATCTCATTCTGATCGGCCAAAGGCGGAGAATAGTCATATTAAAAGATTACTAATTGTTGATGATGATTTAAGACAAAGAAATAGCATAATGGAATTAATTAGCGACATGGATTTCATTATGAAATCAGTTTCTACTGGTCAAGAGGTAATCGAACAACTCAAAGTAAATAAGTTTGATTGTTTGATTTTAGATTTAGGACTGAAAGATACAAGCGGTTTTGATCTGATAGAAAGAATATGTGAGGAAAACCATGAAATAAAAGTGTTTGTGTATACTGGAAGAGACTTAACCTTAAAAGAGGAGATGCAATTAAATAAGCATGCACATACCATTATCATCAAGAATGAACATTCGCCGCAGCGGTTAAAAGCTGAGCTTCAATTATATTTGAGTGAAAGCAGTCAATCGGACGAAAAGGATCATCTTTCAAATATAGAGGAATTAAGTAAGAATAAGGAGCTTAAAGGAAAGAAAGTTCTTTTAGTTGATGATGATGTTCGGAATGTATTTGCTATTTCCAGCATTCTTGAAACCAGTGGAATGGAAGTTATCTTTGCCGAAAATGGCTTGGAAAGCCTTGAATTATTGCAAGATCGTACGGATATAGATATAGTACTCATGGATATTATGATGCCGGAGATGGACGGATATGAAGCAATAGAAAGAATAAGAAAAGTGCCTGATAACAAAACTCTTCCTATTATTGCTGTTACTGCGAAAGCAATGAAAGAAGACCGAGAGAAGTGCTTAGCAGTAGGGGCATCAGATTATCTAGTTAAACCTGTAGATCCTGATCAGTTAATCTCTTTAATAAAGGTTTGGCTATACAATGGAGAAAGGGATAATTAGGGAATGAACAATTCACAGGGAAATTTGTATTTACATCAAAATAGTCCCAAGAACGATTTAGAGGAATTAGAAGTTAAGTTATTATTACAAGGGTTATTTGAATGGTGTGGATATGATTTCCGAAACTATGCTTATGAATCTATAAAACGACGAATATGGCATAGAGTTCACTCGGAGAATTTAAGGACTATCACTGAGTTGCTTAACAAGGTTCTACATGACCCTCAAGTTTTACAAAGACTTGTGGGGGACTTTTCCATCAATGTAACCGAAATGTTTAGAGATCCATTGTTTTTCTTAAACTTCAGGGAAAAAATAGTACCACTTCTATACACTTATCCCTCAATCCGTATATGGCATGCAGGTTGTTCAACAGGGGAAGAAGTGTATTCAATGGCGATCTTGCTTCATGAAGCTGGCCTGCTTGCAAAAACAAAAATATATGCTACGGATATTAATGCAAATGCACTTAGCACAGCGAAAAATGGCTTATTTCCATTAGATAACATGAAAAAATACACTAATAATTATTTGCAGGCAGGTGGCGAAAGGGCATTTTCAGACTATTACAATGTCACTAATTATGGAGTTAAATTCCATTCCTTTTTATCTAAAAACGTAGTCTTTACTCAGCACAATTTAGTAACCGATAGATCATTTAATGAGTTTCACGTAATTCTCTGCAGAAATGTATTAATTTATTTTAATAAAATACTACAAAAAAAGGTCCATGAACTATTTCATGAGAGCCTATGCATGTTTGGTGTTCTCGGTCTGGGTGATAAAGAGACCATCTCTTATATGGAAGTTACAGACTTTTATAAAGAAATTAGTAGTAAGCACAAATTATATCAGAAGATAAAATGAGTAGGGAGTATAAATACTCCCTATGTTATTTCCCTAATTTGTCCATATAAAGATTCTTATTTCTATACGATATAAGAGGTGAGAATATAACACTTGATGTCTCATGAAGAATTTTAACGCCCCTCTTGATGAAATAGAATATGAATTTTAATAATGGGAATCTACAAAACCAAAAGATATTGGACTCATCATACAAAGTGTTTTTAAAAACTGTTAAGGGGATTCGCTTAAGGCTCAAAAATTACTTACCATCAATATGGAGTACATGCAACGGAAAACCTAGTGAAATGTTCGCCATTTGTTATTGCCTACATAGATCAAACAAAATCAATTAGTTAACGTTGGTGCTGCTAAGTTGGGCACCGTCACGGCCATAGCAGTAGGACTGAAGGGTTAAAAGTAAAATATTTTGTAAAGAGCAAAATGAATGAATAAAAAGAGAGTTGATTGTTTTTAAAAGTCAGATTTATTTAGTACAAAGTTCATATTAATAAAGATAGGAGTTACTAATGGATCTTCAAAAATATATAAATCATTTATTCCAATCTATTAAAAGTAAATTGTCAGAATGGCTATCTTTAGAAGATGGAGAAACCATTTTAGCTGAGGATGTCTATCGGTTTCTCCACTCTATTAAAGGGACTTCAGGAACACTCCAACTTGTCAATTTAATGCAGGTTTCAGACGGGCTGTTAAATAAGTTGGATAGATACAAAAAGGAATGGGATATAACGGATTTGAAGACTTTCCTATTCCCGATAATTGAACTTACATATTCACATGAAAACTTTAATGAATCAGTAATTTCTGATGAACCTGTCTTTCATACTAATGCACCTCTTATTCAAATCATAGATGATGATGTTTCGCTACTTATGCTTCTAAAAGATGTATTAGAAGAAAAAAACTGGATAGTTGTGACTAATACAAACCCAGATAAGGCGGTTAAACAATATTTTGAAATGAAACCAGATTGCCTCATCCTTGATATTCAGTTACCACATAAAGATGGTTTTCAAGTACTACAAGAAATTCAAGAACATAATGAAAAACACTTTATCCCGACCATTATGATCAGCATCAAAAACAATAAGCAAACAAGAATAGAAGCTTATCAAAAGGGTGCAGACGACTTTTTGAACAAACCTATTGATATTCAAGAACTTGTTGCAAAAATTGAACGACATTTGCAACGAAAGAGAATTTTTGAACAATCAGTACTTATTGATGAATTAACTCAAGTTTATAATAGGAAATTTTTGGTAGAAAGTTTACCTCGTTTTTTTCAACACTTTAATCGCTCGAAGGAAGAATTTTCGATTTGTATCGTTGATATTGACTTCTTTAAGAAAATAAACGATACCTACGGTCATCTTATGGGGGATAAAGTGCTTAAAGAATTCGCCCAGTATCTTAAGAGCCATATCCGGACTCTAGATATGATATATCGATATGGGGGAGAAGAATTTGTAATCGTATTTCCGAAAACCACCAATAAGGAAGCAAAGGGACGGATAGAAGAACTAATAAAAGGTTTTTCGCAAAAGGTCTTTAGTCATAATGACATTGACTTTTCAGTCTCCTTTTCAGCGGGAGTATTTACCGTTGAGGATGAATCTGTAACGATGGACGAAGCTTTCAAAAGGGCCGACAGCTCTTTGTATGAAGCAAAACGCCTCGGTCGAGCGAGGGTTGAATGTTCACAGTTGGTGGATAACGTATATCAAAAGGTTATTCTCAATATTTCAGTTGTCGATGATGACATTATCATTCGGACAATATTGGCTCAAATTCTAGAATCCTTAACCATTAAGCATGTAGAATTAAACATCAAAGTATTTGAGAATGGTCCATCTTTTTTGAATTCCGAACATGCCAAAGAGGATATCAATCATTTCTTAATCTTAGATGGTATTATGCCGATTATGGATGGACTAGAAGTTCTTCAGAAAATAAAACAAAGCAGCAATGCACACAGGTATAAAGTATTAATGCTTACAGGTAGAAAAAGCAAAAATGAGATAGAACATGCTTTAAAGCTCGGGGCTGACGACTATGTCATAAAACCGTTTTATGTGAGAGAGCTCAAAGAGAGAATTGAAAGAATGTTAAATCGGATGAAATAAGTAAAGGATGATAAAAATTTGAAAAGAATTTTATTGGCTGAAGATGAAGAAGTGCTCCGTATGCTTGTGGTAGATACATTAGAAGATCAGGATTATTATACGGTCGATGAAGCAATTGATGGTGGTGAAGCATGGGATTTAATTCAAAGCAATCACTATGATTTGATCATACTTGATTATATGATGCCTATTTATACAGGGCTTGAGATTATCGAGAAAATACGGAACGTTGAGAATAAGAACGAGTATACAAAAATTCTGATGCTGTCAGCGAAAAGTCAGATGTATGAACAAGAACGGATTTTACAAGCAGGCGCTGATTATTTTATGGCTAAGCCATTTAGCCCAATGGAACTCTTGGGACTAGTTGTGGGGATTCTACATGAAAATAGTTAATTCTATGAAAAAATCTTTATCAAATAAAGTTTTATTTTTGTTTGGAATGTGTTCCCTCTTTTTCATTGTAGGAACTGGATCCTTATTCTATATTCAGCATCAAGCACAGGTTGAATATGTTGAAAAAAGGGAGAATATTCAAGGGAAACTGAAGATTATTAATGATATTTACGAACCGTTTCACTCACAGGTTTTAGTCATGTCTAACTCTGTAGCCATTAGGGTACCAATTACTCTACATGAGGCAATCGATCAAGAAAAGTCACTTAGACAAGAGCTTAATGAGTTCAGTAAATTGATAAAGACAAAAGAAGAAAGCTCTATCCATCAAAATATTGATGATTTTATAAACTATTATTTCACGGAAGTAATTCCCACAGTTCTGAATGATTATGAACAACATCATGATCCTAGTGTTAATCTTTCTAATAATGATGTCCACTTACGAGTGAATGAATTTTTGGAAAGTATGAATTCAACCATTAATAAGCTTAATTATCAACTTACAAATAATGCCGCAAAATTTGCTGAAGAACAATCAAACTTGCAAAATAGCCTGATTCTATTTTTGATATTATTTCTGATAGTATTACTCATTACACTTTGGAGGATGTTCAAAAGTGTTGGGAAGCCTCTTGCAGAGTTTACCCATTCCGCCAATGAAATAGCTGCTGGAAGAGAGACAGTAATAAATGTAGATTCAAATCGAAAAGATGAATTGGGTACTTTATCAATCGCTTTTCAAAAGATGCTGGAAAGTATTCATTATAAAGAACAAGATTTGGTAGCCCATAACGAAGAACTTATTGCACAGCAAGATGAGCTTGAGGCGCAACAACAAGAACTTAGAGCTACTCTCGAGATATTAACAGAAAAAGAACAAAAGCTTGTGCAAAGGAACGAGTTAATCAAGGGTATTTCTTCATCTCTTAATAAAGAAGAGGTGCTTCAAAGTATAGTTAACAGTATGTGTAAAATTACTTGTTCAGATAAAGGAATCATTGCTTACCTTCATGAAGAAGTTTTTGCTTCTTATGGGATTTCCGACTCGGGGGTTAAACAATTTATTAGTAATCTAAACAGTGATTTGATACTGCGCTTAACTAATGAGAAAAAAGCTTACACTGTCAAACGTGAACAGCACCTGATGGAGAAAGGCTATCATGAAACACTCCAATATAGTTATGACATTTATTTGCCAGTTATTTCTTCATCTGAAATAAAAGCTATTTTGGTTTTCACCCGATACGGAGTGCCTTTTACAGAAAAAGAGATAAATGAATATGAAATACTTGCCATACAAATTGCTATTTATCTCGAAAAAATTAGTCTTTTCGAACAGTCTGAGGAAGACAGGCGCTTAAGTCAGGATATCTTAAATACGGTTCAAGAAGGGATCCAGCTAATTGATAAAGATCGGAAAATTATACTAGTAAACCAACAGCTAGGATCAATATTCGAAAAGATTGCTATTGATGAGATGTTGGGGCTTTCATGGGATCGATGGAGCCGTTTCATGGCGGATCAAATTGAAGAAGTTGAGTTTATTGAATTAATGGAGAATCTAATAAACTCAGCATATCTTAGCTCTGCTGAAGAGCATTCGTTTGTTTATAGGAAAAATAATGGTAAACAAGTAATTAGAGTTTATTGCAAAACATTTAAAAAAGACTGTAATGAAGACTTTGGGTCTTTACTTGTGCATCGTGATATTACGAAAGAGTATGAAATAGCGAAAACGAAATCCGAAATTGTTAGTACTGTTAGCCATGAATTAAGAACACCGTTAGCCAGTGTTCTCGGTTTTACGGAGTTGTTGTTAAACAAAGAACTAAAGCCTGAAAGAAAAACAAAATATTTACAGACTATTTATAATGAAGCGAAAAGATTAACTGCCTTAATTAATGATTTTCTTGATATTCAAAGGATGGAATCAGGAAAACAAACGTATGAGAAGAAATTTATAGACATCACATCTATTTTGCAAAATGTAATTGAACTTCAAAAAGTTAATACATCATCCCATAAAATTCAGTTTTCAGTTGAGCTGGAAGAAACAATCATTCTAGGAGATCGGATGAAAATAGAACAGGTGTTTACAAATCTATTAAATAATGCGATCAAATATTCTCCAAAAGGAGGAAATATATTCATACGAGTTTATGGAAGCGAAGATATGATTTCTATTGATGTTAAAGATGAGGGGCTTGGCATCCCTGAAGATGCTATACCTCATTTATTCCAACAATTTTATAGAGTCGACAATTCTGATCGAAGAAGGATTGGGGGAACTGGTCTTGGACTTGCTATTGTCCAAGAAATTGTCAAGGCCCACGGCGGTGTGATTACGGTGAGCTCTGAGTATGGAAAAAGCAGCACCTTTACCACTCACTTTCCGCATGTAATGATGAAAGTCAATAAACAAAATGATTATGGAGCGGCATCCATGCTTAGGTACAAGATCATGGTCGTAGAGGATGATTTAAGTCTTGCCGAACTTTTAAGCCATGAGTTACAAGATAGTGGGCTTAACGTTATCTACCATAATAACGGGATCAAGGCATTAGAAAAAATGAAAATAGAACCACCTGATGCCGTTGTTCTGGATATTATGCTTGATGATGGAATGGATGGTTGGACAATTATGAAGGAAATGAAAGCTAGCGAAGAACTCAAAGATATTCCCATTTTCGTTTCAACCGCAGTTGATGATAAGGAGCAAGGCTTCTCTCTTGGAGCACAAGATTACCTAATCAAGCCTTACCAACCTAGCCAGCTTTCCAAACTAATAATGCATACACTATTAAGCAATGAAAGGAACGGCCAGATTTTGTTGCCACATCAAGACAACTAGACATAGAATAATGTAATGAACTATAAAAGAAGAAAGGAAGAATTTTATTCCTTTCTTCTAAGATATGAATTATTTTTACACAAATTTTACACATTGGCTCTGCAATAACTTATTAAATCAATACTTTGACCGTTATTTCGACTCCGACCACCGGTATTCAAGAAAAAATTAAATTCATTTTAGAAACGATGAAACACTTAAAAATGTTGATACATTTAAATAGATTAAACTAATAAGAGGATAGTATGTTCAATATATGAGCATATATCCTCTTATTTTTTACATAATATAAATATTAAGAGCGTTTTAAAAATCCTGTATATTACGTAAGTTATATAAGGAACGTATATTCATTATATCTTGCTTCATTAATGTTGTACCATATGGTAACTTTACCCCTTTTAAGATTCCGGAAGAGAGTGAAGTAGATGATGATAACTTAGTATTACTTTTCTAAGGCTGGGGCAACGGCATACTGGAGTATAAATAATTCTGGGATGAAAGAAGGGTATACGGTTATCATTCTTGGTTGTGGACCAGTGGAATTATTAGCACAAAAGCTTGCATGGTTAAAAGGGGCGAAATGGGTTACTGCCGTCGATTATATCGGATACCGTTTGGAACATGCAAAACAATCGCATCATGTGGAAATCATTAACTTTGAGGATTATGAAAATGCCGGAGCCTATTTACATGAGATTACAAAAGGCGGGGCTGATGTTGTCATTGATTGTGTTGGCATGGTTGGGAAAAAAACAAAAGAAAAATGATCAGAGTGAGAAAAAGTGAAGGATAGGTTGTTAGAACAAGAAGAATCGATACTAGAGTATTATTGTAATAGCGAAACTAGATATGAATCAAATTGGCGCTACCACAAGAAATTAGTTTAAGTTTTTGTCGAGGTACAAGATGATAATATCGGGGACGGGAATTTTAGTAAAGGTATAATACTTTTTAATAACTAGATGATACAGGATAAAGCACCTGTCTTTTTTTGGGTCTATAAAAAAACGATTTTTATAAAAAACGAGACGAAAATTATTTTACTAGAATATTATTTTTTAGTTACATTGATTACAAAATTATCGCTGATGGAATCAAAAATAATATAAGAAAGGCCCATTAGAAGCGGATAAAATAGCTATAAACAAGTTATTTGATAGTTAATTTGAGAGCGGTAGGGATATTTTTAAAGCTAATTTCAAAGTAAACTGGAAATAATCAATTATTTACTGATATAGTAATTTAATGATAATATTTACTAAGATAATATTTCGCTTAATCTTATTTTAAGAGCGGGGGACCCAAATTATTTATGCGGATGTTTCCGTTATAGGTGAATTCTTAAAAGAAGGGGCTCTTAGTTTCCCTTAGTCCTAACCTGAAAGCTAACCTCGTCAGCGTTTTAGTGGAAACAGAATGAAAGTATTAAGTTAGTCGGTACGAGCTTTTTTTTTTGTGTTAAATCAATTAATAGTTTCATTCATATTACTTGTTTCCCTTACCTGAGCAATATATTAACAATCATCAAGAAGGTGGGGTAAATAATGAAAAGGTTTAAATTAAGTTTAGCAAATCAAATTTTTATCGGTCTTATATTAGGTATTATTGTCGGTGGGATCTTCTATGGAAGTGAAACTGCACAGAGTGTCTTACAGCCATTTGGTGATCTTTTTATCCGATTAATTAAAATGATTGTAGTGCCAATTGTACTTTCTAGTATTATCGTTGCTATAGCTGGTGTTGGTGATATAAGATCTGTTGGTAAGTTAGGTGCTAAATCACTTACCTATTTTATTGGTATGACATTGGTTGCCATTGCTGTTGGCCTTATTGCAGCCAATATATTTCAGCCTGGTGCTGGATTAAATATGGACAAGCTTGAGAAAAGTGACATTTCAGGTTATGTACACACTTCAGAGGAACAAGAAGGAAAATCAATTGCCGACACCCTACTTCATATTGTTCCAACAAATCCTATTCAAGCCATGGTTGAAGGCGATATGCTTGCGATTATTTTCTTTGCCGTTGTATTTGGTCTTGGAATTGCAGCCATTGGAGAAAAAGGAAAACCGGTTTTGCGTTTCTTCGAAGGTACGGCGAATACCATGTTTTATGTTACGAACTTATTTATGAAGTACGCTCCAATCGGTGTCTTTGCATTAATCGGAGTAACAATTTCTAAATATGGTTTCAACTCACTTATCCCATTAGGTAAGTTAGCCTTTACAGTATATGGAACCATGATTTTCTTTGTAATCATAATTTTAGGTTTGATGGCTAAGTTTGTTGGAATCAGTATTTTTAAATTACTGAAGATGATTAAAGAAGAGTTAATTTTGGCTTTTTCAACATCAAGTTCAGAGACCGTACTTCCAAAAATTATGGACAAGATGGAACGAGCCGGAACTCCCAAACACATTGCCACTTTTGTTATTCCAACAGGTTACTCCTTTAATTTGGATGGTTCTGTTTTATATCAAGCAATAGCATCCCTATTTATTGCCCAAATGTATGGAATTGACCTAAGCATAATACAACAAATTACACTAATGTTAGTCTTAATGGTAACATCTAAAGGTATGGCAGGAGTACCTGGTGTCTCCTTTGTGGTTTTATTAGCGACATTTAGTACAATTGGTTTACCTCCTGAAGGATTAGCATTTATTGCTGGTATTGACCGTATTTTAGATATGGGACGTACTGCGGTTAATGTGGTAGGAAATTCATTAGCAGCGATCGTTGTTGCTAAATGGGAAAATCAATTTAACCCTCCTTTTGAAGCTGAAACCATTCAAGAAGCTTAATTAAAAAACAATATGGTGTCTAATTCACCGACAGTAACAGACAGCGTGTAAAGCTGTCAAAACAGACTTTCAACGTTTAATGTTGAAAGTCTGTTTTGTTATCTCATTTATTCATAAAAATAATTCTTCTGTTTATTGATTTCAATTGTTTCGATGAATTTTTCAATGGTTGGTGTTAAGTAAGTATCGGCTCTTCTTATAAAAACAGTTTTTATCTTACTATATTGCTCTGGAAGCTTATGAAATTGAATGAGTCCATCCTTTTCCAATTGTTTAACTTCTGACTTTGGAACGAAAGCAATGCCAAGTCCCATAACAACACTGCGCAAGATGGTTTCTAATGTACCGAATTCCATTATTTTTTTGGGGGTAATGTTTTGATCTTTATACCATTGTGCGAGACGTGCGCGGTATCCACAACCTTTGTTGAAACATAAAATAGATTCTTCTTTTAACTCTTCTAGAGTGGAAACACGAGTATCAGAAATTAATACGAGCTCCTCTTGCAACACTTCATGAGACACAAGGTCGGGATGTAAATCTGATTCTGTAATGAAAGCACCATCCAATTTATGATGTAATACTTCCTCCACTAAGTTTTTAGTAACTCCGGTAAATACAGACAGATCGACATTTTTATATTTTTTAATATAGCTAGACAAAATTGTTGGTAAATGAATGACGGATTCTATTGTACCTATTTCTAATTTTCCAGAGGGTTCATTATTAGTTTGAACTGCATTTTTCATTTCTTCTGTTAATAATAATATTTTTTTACTATAGGCTAATAGTTTTTTTCCCTCTGGTGTTAAGCTCATACCTCGTCTATGTCGATTAAACAACGGAGTATTCATTTCAACTTCTAACTTACGAATTCTAGATGTAATATTTGATTGCACGTAATTCAACTCTTTTGCTGCTTCTGTAATGGTACCTTTATGTGCAACCAACTGAAAAATCTCTAAATCTTTAAATTCCACTATTCAGCCCCCTTTAATTATTCCTTAATTCATATGGTATCACGAAAAGTGATGATAAATCATCACTATTATTCGTTTTAAAAGATATCAAAAAAGGTAGATAATGAATCTGGTAATGATTCAGGGAGGCAGATAAAAATTGAGAAGTAATGTATTATGGGGAGCTGTTTTGTGTTTTATTGCTGCAGTTTCATGGGGAGCAATGTTTCCTGTTGCACATTCAGCTTTTAAACAGATTGATCCTTTTTATTTTACAATCATCCGTTATGGTGCTGTTACAATCATTTTAGTAGCGTTACTCTACTGGAAAGAAGGAAAACAAGCTTTTCGATTAGACGGTAAAGGTTTGAAATTATGGTTCTTTGGTACAATGGCATTTACTGTTTATAATCTATTTATTTTCTGGGGAGAAGATTTATTGGGTGAATCAGGTGTAATGGTGGCTTCCATTATGGAGTCCTTAATGCCGATGATTTCCATTGTGATATTATGGATGATTTTTAATAAACGTCCACATTTATTTACATTAACATGTGTAATTGTGTCATTGATCGGTGCAATGTCTGTAATTACAAAAGGTGATATTAAAGCATTTCTAAGTGCGACGGATGATTTTATTCCTTCCATTCTTATATTTATTGCAGTTATTGGATGGGTTATTTACACAATGGGTGGGAGCAAGTTTAGCGGTTGGTCCGTTTTGCGGTATTCAACGTTAAGCTGTTTGCTTGGAACGATAACAGCCATTGTGATTGTAGCAGGAGCGACACTGATTGGATATGTATCTTTCCCAACAGAGGAAGTTATCATAACAACAAGTCCACATTTACTATTTATGATAATATTTCCCGGTCTCATTGCACTGCTCGGATGGAATATTGGTGTAAGCATTTTATCACCTATAAATGCACTTTTATTCATTAACTTTGTTCCTGTTACCACACTCTTAATCTCGATTTATCAAGGCTATGATGTAACGATGTTTGATATACTAGGCACTGTTTTAATCGTTATTTCACTTTTGGCTAATAATATTTTTCTGAGGTTGCAAAAGAAAGAAAACAAGCAGTTTATTCGAACAAATTTGCATGAACGGATATCTTAACTAACGAAACGTCTTGTTCTTACAATTGACATTGTAGGAAGAAGACGTTTTTTATACTAAACGCTTTTTCTGCTCCATGGGCAAATGTATCCTCAGTTTCATGTAATATTGTCATATTGAATAACATTTCATATTTATATCAATATCAGAAGGAAACCATAAAAATAGGTAGAATATAAAATACTAGTCGGGAAATAAAAATTTTTAATAAAATTAGGAGGGTATCGTGGGAAGATTAATTCATTTTGAAATTCATGTGGATGATATGGAACGAGCAAAGAAGTTTTATGGAGAGGTATTTGGATGGTCATTTGAAGATTGGAGCGATTATGCAGGAATGCCTTATTTTGGAGCAGTAACTGGCGATGCAAATGAGCCTGGAATTAACGGGGCGTTGATGCAACGTCAAAGTGCACCTCCAGCATCTGGCCAGGGTTTAAATGGTTATGCATGTACAATGAGAGTAGGAGATTACGATTCTACAGAAGCCAAAATTCTTAAAAATGGTGGCAAGGTAGCCAAGCCAAAACATGCTCTGCCTGGAATGGCATGGCAGGGTTATTATGTTGATTCGGAAGGGAATATATTTGGGATCCATCAACCAGATGAGAACGCCAAATAGTATTTTTTTATTATGTAAATAGGTAATGTCAATAAAGTTAATGTAAATAGATAAACTTTAGCTTACTACAATCAGGTATTTTCCTTTAATAAGAAAATACCTTTTTTCAATTCAGGAGTCCTATAGGGTATAAAACGATATTCGGAAATGTCGTGGTAATATATATATTCCTGAACCTTTCGCCAATTTAAGCTTTAAACTTATATTGCGCGAAAGGCTCTTTATTACTGCAATAATTGTATGTATGGACTCGTTACTAAATGGAGGTGAAGATATAATGAAAGATTACAAGCAATTCGACGGACTAGGGTTAGCTGAATTAATTCAAAAAAGAGAGGTTAAACCCGAAGAAGTGCGCGAGATGGCCATCCGAGAAATTGAGCAAAAAAACGGGAAGCTTAATGCGGTAATTAATAAAATATATGATCACCCGCAAGAAGGAGATTTCGTTCAATCACAAGGAATTTTTGCAGGCGTTCCAGTGTTAACAAAAGATATTTCTCAAGAATTAAAAGGCCATCCGATATCGAGCGGCTCGAAGGTGCTGGCAAACTTTATTGCTGATCATGATAGTGAATTCGTTCGTCAAATAAGAGATGCCGGTGTCAGCATCATTGGTCAAACGAACGTTCCGGAATTTGCATTAATGGGGGTAACTGAACCAGCTTATTATGGTCCTTCCCGAAATCCTTGGAACACTGATTATACCCCTGGAGGATCAAGTGGGGGCTCTGCTGCCGCGGTTGCATCGGGGATGGTTCCAATCGCAGGTGCAAATGATGGCGGTGGTTCCATTCGAATTCCAGCTGCTTTTTGTGGATTATTTGGATTAAAACCAACTCGTGGTCGTACACCAATTGGTCCTAACCGAGGGCGGGTATGGCAAGGGGCTTCAGTTGATCATATTTTAAGTCGATCCGTTAGGGACAGTGCGGCGATGCTTGACCAGTATCGATACGATCGAGCGTCTGCTTTTATTGCTCCTCCTTTTAATGGGTCTTATCTTACTGCATCTGAGACCCCTATTTCTAGTCCATTAAAAATTGCGTTTACAACAAATTCTCCAATCGGCACGAAAGTTGATCACGAGTGTAAGGAAGCCGTGCATAAAACAATGAAGCTTCTAGAAAGTATGGGACATCATATTATAGAAAAAGAAGCACCAATTGATGGTAAAAAGTTAGCTAGCAGCTATATGATGTTGTATTTTGCAGAAGTTGCTTCAACTTTGACTGCTCTTGAGGATGTACTTGGACGAAAAGTCGAGTTTAAGGATGTAGAGCCAGCGACATGGATTCTTGGGTTACTTGGCAAAGCCGTGTCTGCGGAAGAACTTTTAACAAGTTTAACATTTTGGGATAAGGCGGCAATCCAAATGGAAAGCTTTCATGACACCTATGACCTTTACATTACACCGACAACTGCTAATCCTCCTTTAAGGATTGGTGAGCTTGATCAAACGCCATTTGAAAAAATGCTCATTCGAATAGTTGGAGGTCTAAGATTAGGGGGTATTTTGAAAAAATCCGGCTTTGTTGATCAACTGGCAAACAAAAGCCTTGAGAAGACTCCTTTTACCCAACTTGCAAATTTAACGGGCCAACCAGCCATGACTCTTCCTATGCATATTACAAAGGATGGTCTTCCGTGCGGTATTCAAGTGATGGCAAGACGTGGACGCGAAGACCTCCTGTTACAACTAGCAGGTCAGCTTGAGAACACTGAGTCCTGGATTAATGTAAAAGAAAATCCAATCTATTAATCTTTCATTAGATGACACATTTTTGATATTTTTTTGTAAAAGTAAAGATAAGTGTAACGACCGATTTCGTATGTTAAGCTTAAATACAGGTATTACATGTATTGAAGGTGGAAAACGTGGAATCAATTTACAAACTGCTTGTTGAATATGGAATGAATGCGGAAATAGCCAAATATCTTTCTGTTTTTATCCAAATCCTTATTATCGCGATTCTTTGTATTCTAGCTAATTTTATTACGAAAAGCATAGTTATTAGGATTATCAATCATTATGTAACGAAGACACACTTCAAATGGGGCAATATTATATTGGAAAGGAAGATTTTTCGTAAGTTATCCCATATTGTTCCTGCCCTCATTATTTATCACTTTTCTACGACCTTTCCGAGTTATCAAAGTTGGATAATAAAGGGAGCCATTACATATATCATTATTGTCGGACTGATGGTTTTGGATAGCTTTTTAAATGCTGTAGATGATATTTATAGAACTTATGAAATATCGAAGGTTAAACCGATAAAAGGATATATTCAGGTCGTAAAAATTGTTGTTGTAATTATCGCTGGAATCATCATTATTGCCAACTTAATTGGGAAGAGTCCTGCTATTCTTTTAAGTGGTATTGGTGCATTATCAGCTGTCCTCATGTTAATTTTTAAAGATTCATTATTAGGTCTTGTAGCTGGCATTCAGTTGACGTCGAATGATATGGTTCGCGTTGGTGACTGGATTGAGATGCCTAAATACGGTGCGGATGGAGACATCATTGAAATTTCTTTAAACACCGTAAAGGTTCAAAACTTTGATAAAACGATAACGACAGTACCTAGCTATGCCCTTATATCTGATTCTTTTATAAACTGGAGAGGTATGCAAAATTCCGGTGGACGAAGGATGAAGCGTCCTATTTTTATCGATACAAATAGTATTATCTTTTGCACCGAGGACATGATTGAGAAGTTTAAAAACATCCATTATCTTAGGGATTATATTGATAATAAGGAAAGAGAAATCGAAGAATATAATGCGAAAAATGAAGTGAATCGTAATAATAAGGTAAACGGGCGGGCCATGACGAATATCGGTGTTTTTAGGGCCTATATCACCAATTACTTAAAGAATCACTCTGGAATCAACCAGGAAATGACACAAATGGTTAGACAACTGGAACCAACTGAACATGGCTTGCCAATAGAAATTTATGCATTTTCGAATGATGTCAGATGGGCCGTGTACGAATCAGTACAATCGGATATTTTTGATCATTTATTTGCGGTTGCTCCAGAGTTTGGACTCAGAGTTTACCAAAATCCAACTGGGAATGACTTAAGAAATATGATGGATGAAAGATTATATGTAAAAGGTGATGGTACATCTTGATGCAAAAAGGAAGCTACTATTGAACTTGGTAGCTTCCTCTTTTTTTAGTTAGTTGTTTTTCTGAAATTGAATCATAAAATCTCTTAATGCCATGCAAGCTTCTACTGGAACGGAATTATACGTTGACGCACGGCAGCCTCCGACAGTACGGTAACCGTTTACTCCTACAAATCCTGCTTCTTTAGCTTCCTCTAAAAACTTCTTCTCCAAATCCTGATCAGCAAGTCTGAAAGTAATATTCATAAGGGAACGGCTTTCGGGTTTAGCATGCCCTATATAAAAACCATTGCTTTCATCAATCGCGTCATAAATAAGGTGCGCTTTTTCTTCATTTTGTTTTGCTAATGATTCTAATCCGCCTTTTTCCTCAATCCATCCTAATACTTCACCAAGCATATAAATGCCAAAAGTAGGAGGGGTATTAAATAACGAATTATTTTTAGAATGGGTGCTATATTTCAGCATTGTCGGGAGATTCGGATTCGCTTTTTCAATCATGTCTTTACGAATAATGACGACCGTTACCCCAGAAGGTCCGAGATTTTTTTGCGCTCCTGCATAAATAAGAGCAAATTTGCTAACGTCTACTGGCCTAGACATGATGTCACTCGACATATCCGCAATTAAAGGAACCTCACCTGTGTTAGGGAAATCCTTCCATTGGGTACCATAAATGGTGTTGTTAGAAGTTATATGAACATACTCATCGTCTTGATTAATTTTCAGGTCATGTAGATTGGGGATGAAACGGTGGTTACTCTCTTTACTGCTAGCTGCCTCGTAAGGATCGCCAAACAGCTTTGCCTCAGCGAATGCTTTTTCTGCCCATACGCCTGTATTCACATAAGCAGCTTTTTGACCTTTTTGTAAAAAGTTCATAGGAATCATTGAAAATTGAAGACTTGCTCCACCTTGAAGGAAGAGAACTTCGTAATTATCAGGAATGGAAAAAAGAGTTTTCAAGCGAGAAATCGCGTTATTATGTACTTCCTCATATGCAGCACTACGATGGCTTAATTCCATGACGGACATACCTGTACCACGGAAATTAAGCAATTCTTGTTGAGCTTTTTCAAGAACCGCAGAAGGTAATGCCGAAGGACCAGCGTTAAAATTGTATACAGGTTGAATGGTTTGTTTCACAATACTCACTCCAATGTTATTATTTATATTTTTCATTTGTGTTTTAGATTCAATCGGGACTGAAATGAAAGAAATACCTGATTTCAGTCTCGATTCCGGTTCAATCGGGACAGAAAAGTGAGAAATACCTGGTTTCAGTCTCGAATCAAGGTCAATCGCGCCTGAAAAGTGAGAAATACCTGATTTCCGTCTCGATTCCGGTTCAATCGGGACAGAAAAGTGAGAAATACTTGATTTCCGTCTCGAATCCGGTTTAATCGGGACTGAAAAGTGAGAAACACCTGATTTATGATTTCGATTCGGATACAAAAGCGATTGGTTACAATTACTTAAATCTCAACCCGCGATTCAAAAGCCTGATTATTTTGAAATAAACTTCTATCCAATAATAACTCTTTCTTCTGGATATCGGTAATTTTCCTTCTTTTTCTTACCGCCTATTATAAAAAAGAAAGAGGTTAGACCGATTCTTCCGACGAACATTAAGAACATCAATATGCATTTCGCAAATATGCTTAGATCGGGGGTAATTCCTAAAGATATTCCAACTGTACCAAATGCAGAGCAAACTTCAACAATAATCTCAATAAGTTGATGCTGCGGATCAGAAATACTGATTGCTACAATTGAGATAAAACACATGATCAAGGCTAGTGTCGTAAAGGCAATTGATTTCATCATATCATCTTGATGAATCTCCCGTTTAAAAATTTTGATATAACGATTTCCTCTTGCAAAGTTATATAGAAATAAAACATTTAAAGCAAAAGTTGTCGTTCTAATCCCACCACCAACGGAATTTGGAGATCCACCAATAAACATGAGAAGGCTCATAACCAATAGTGAAGATAAAGAAAAATCGTTCATATCCATGGTTGTAAGACCAGCACTTCTCGCTGTGGTTGCTTGGAATAAAGCATAGAAAAAGCCTTTATGCCATGTAAGATCCTTAAAATAATGCTGAAATTCCATTAGGTAAAATAGGAGGGTTCCAATTACAAGAAGGATTCCATATGTAGAAGTTGTTAATTTTGCAAACAATGAAAAGTTCTTTTTTCTTCCTAACGCAAAATCTTTCACTTCTATTAATACAGGAAATCCAATTGCACCCGAAATAATTAGAATCATTGTTACCACTTGCACGAAATAATCACCAGCGAATGGAACAAGAGATTCGCCCGTAATATCCATTCCAGCGTTAGTCGTTGCACTGACAGATGCAAACAAACCTTGTACAAATGCCTCCTGCCAAGTCGGGAAATATCTTAAAAAGTGAATGCCAAATACAATTGCCCCAGTTATTTCAATCAGGATAATAATTTGAAGGATTTCTTTAATCAATTTTACGAGTCCAGATAGAGCGTATTGATTATTATCAACCATGATTAATCGGCGATCTCGCAACCCAATTTTTCTCCTAAAAACCATCCAGAAAAACGTACTGATAGCCATAATGCCAATTCCAGCAAATTGTAAAATGATGATAATAACAAAATACCCGAAAACACTAAATGTTTCCGCAATATTAAATACAGCCATGCCTGTATCACTAACTACGCTGACAGCCATAAAGATGATATCCATCATACTGAGGTTGACTCCAGGCCTATAGACTGCAGGGATGCTGAATAATAGAATGGATATTAATACAGCGAGTAAGTAATATCCTGCAATAACATGGGCAGGTGCGAGATTTTCTAACCAGCTGCGAAATTTCCCCCACATGGATGACAGATCCCTTCAAATTTTTAATATACCTTATCATAATGAATAATAGGTGTAATTTAAAGTGCTATTTTATACAATTAAAAATAATTTATCTGCTAAATTTCATAGGGAGTGAAATGACATTGGAAAATACTATTGCTAATTTAAGTGAGATATATGAGTTAAAACGTAATCCCGAAAATGCAATATCCATGGAGCAATATATGAAGAACTTATTTCCTTTCCTTGGGATCCGATCACCTGAAAGGAAGGCAATCACTGCAGATTGGTTAAAAAATGTGGGCTTGGTTCCTCATGAATCTTTAACCGCTTTTATAAAGGAACTATGGGATAAACCTGAAAGAGAATATCAATATGTAGCGTTGGATTATTTGATTAAAAAGAAAAAATACCTGCTGGAAACAGATATTGATTTATTGGAATATACAATTATAACAAAGTCGTGGTGGGATACAGTTGATTTAATTGCAAGTCATTTGGTAGGAGAATTATTTTTAAAACATCCTAATTTAATCAAAACGTATGGAGAAAAATGGATAAGTTCAGATAATATATGGTTGCAAAGAACAATGATTTTATTTCAGTTAAAATATAAAAACAAAACTGATGAGCAGTTGCTATTTTCAATTATTCAGCGTACTTCTCACATTAATGAATTCTTTATCCAAAAAGCGATTGGCTGGTCATTAAGAGAGTATTCAAAAACAAATCCCGAAGCTGTTGCTCAATTTATCGAGGTTAACGAATTATCAAACTTAGCAAAAAGAGAAGGGTTAAAATATATAGTTAACTACTCTTAACGCCATAAATAATAAACGCAACTCCAAGAAAAATCCAAACAAATTTTCCAAACGCAATTTTATCGGCAAGTCCAATGAGACCAATAGTGGTTGTTATAATAAGAATAGTCGGTCCGATTAATGCGAGCGAACTATTAATGATTAATGCTTTTTCTACGTCATTATACTTAATCATTAGAAAGGCGGCGAATATTTCTACACTTCCGGATAATAAGCGAAGTAGCGCCATCCCGATGACGGCTTTTTCCAATAAAGTAATCATTCGTATCCTCCCGTGGTTATACTCGTTTCATTATATGAATTACTTGTCCATATAATCACTGGAAATTGTGAGTGCTTGAAAATAAAGAATTTTTTTCTGTCTATAAAGAGGTTTCTACATAATCATTTTTTCTCTTCATAAAATGGACAAGAGAGGTTGTCCGCGGGAGGAGATAGAAGTGATTTTCGGATAATGAAAAAGATCATCCTATCCTATATCTTTTTGTTTTTTGGCGCATTCTTGCAAGGGATTTCTATGTCCTTTTTTTTATTTCCTCATTCGATTCCCTCAGGTGGTGCGGCAGGTTTGGCACTGCTTGTGAATCATTGGTTTGGCTTCCAGCTTGGTTTTTCTTTATGGCTTGCAAATGCCGTTTTTTTACTGTTTGCCTATCAATATTTCGGCTCCTCATGGACGTTTCGCACGATTATTTCTGTTGCAACGACCTCGACGACGGTTAGCTTTTTAGCTTCTCAAATTCCGTTTCCTCATATACATATCATTTTAGATATTTTGGCAGGGAGCCTATTTTTCGGAATTGGGGTTGGAATATTGATTCGGGTTGGTTCGTCGAGTGGAGGGATGGTCATTCCTGCGTTGATGATCGCAAAGTATAAAAATTGGAGCCCTGGTAAAGTGATGATGGCGATCAATTTATTGATTTTTTTATTAACATCGCTTGTTATCGATTATAAAATTGTCGTATACGCTGTCATTTGCCAGTTTCTTTCCACTCGTATTATTGACTATATTTACGAGTTAAACATACATAGGTTGGCGCTTTTAACCCCTTCCTGGCGAAAAAAATGAGAAGATCCGTTAAGAATCTTCCCATAAGCCTTTTTACAAGATATCGCTATCTTTTAAATAAGACATAACTAATTGAACCGATTTCTCGATAGTCATTTTGTCTGCTTCAATAACAAGTTCGGGATTGATAGGAACTTCATATGGTGAATCGATACCAGTAAAATCTGAGATTTCTCCTAACCTAGCTTTTTTGTATAAACCTTTAGGATCACGCTTTTCGCATAAATGCAACGGGCAATCCACAAATACCTCTATAAATTCGTTCTGCTCGAACATGTTTCGAACTAATTGTCGATCCTCATAAAAAGGAGAAATAAATGCAGTGGAAACGATGTGGCCACTATCTACAAACAGTTTTGCCACTTCACCAACTCTACGAATATTTTCTTTCCGATCTTCTTTTTTAAAGCTTAAATCTTTGTTTAATCCGTGACGAATATTATCCCCATCTAATACATAGCTTTTAATCCCTTGGTGAAATAATTCAACATCTAAAGCATTAGCCAAGGAAGATTTTCCGGAACCAGATAATCCGGTAAACCAAAGGACACAGCTTTTATGGCCATTCCTAAGCTGCCGGTCTCTTTTTGTTACTAACGTATCGTGCCAAACGATATGACTGCTTTTCCCCATTTCATCACCTTCAATGCAAGATATAGGCTTCATTTAGTCCTTCAATAAGCGTTTCAACTACTTCAGGACGACTAAATTCCTTTGGAGGATGTTCTCCGTTTTTTAACATTTCCCTTACTTTTGTCCCAGATAAAATTACGTGATGTTCCGAATCATGTGGACATGTTTTTTCGGATGCCATGTTTTCGCATTTCTTGCAGTAAAAGCTATGTTCGAAAAATAACGGCTTAATTTCTAATTCATCTTCATCGAAATAACTGAATATTTTTTGCGAGTCATAAGTTCCGTAATAGTTTCCTACTCCGGCATGATCCCTCCCAACGATAAAATGAGTACAGCCAAAATTTTTCCTGACAATTGCATGGAAAATAGCTTCTCTAGGGCCGGCATAGCGCATAGCGGCAGGGAATACAGATAAAAATACTCTGTTTTTTGGGTAATAGTTTTCAATTAATATTTGATAGCTTTTCATTCGGATTTCACTCGGGATATCGTCTGCTTTCGTCTCGCCAACAAGTGGATTTAAGAACAGTCCGTCGACTATTTCTAATGCGGATTTCTGAATATATTCATGGGCACGATGGACGGGGTTTCTAGTTTGGAAGCCGACGATCGTCTTCCAGCCCAATTCATCAAATTTTTTTCTTGTTTCTATAGGATCTAAATAAAATGAGGTGAACGTTATTTTTTCGGGTTTTTTTATAAGGGTGATTGGACCAGAGATATAGAAATCTTCTCTTTCGAAAAGTTTTCTCACCCCAGGGTGGTTGAGATCTGTCGTTCTAAAAATGAGATCTGCTTCCATATGTTTGTCGGGTTTAAACTTTTCCTCTACTTCCAACATTCCATAAATCATGTCATTATGAACAAGATTAATCCTTTCTCCTGCCTCGATTTCTGCTGCCTTCCATTTATCAACTGCTAATGTTATTGGGATGGACCATGGAATTCCATTATTCAATCTCATATTATGGAGGACAGAATAATAGTCCGCTTTTCCCATAAATCCTTCGAGAGGGCTATAAGCACCATTGGCGATTAACTCCAAATCACTAAGTTCCATATTATCAAGTTCAACATAGTTAAGAGAAAGGTCTGCAACAGATGAAAGCTTAATTCGATTAACTAGTTTTCCCCCATGTGGAATAATACTCAATATGTTTACCTCCTTTATTCATGTCTGATGAAGTCCACATTCCAGTTTCGTAGTTCCCGCCCATCGCCCTGATCGAAGGTCGTCTTGATCAAGTACAGCAGAAGTACAAGGCCAACAGCCAATGCTAGGATAGCCTTGATCATGAAGAGGGTTGTACGGTAAATTATTCAATTGGATATACGTCAAAATATCGTCCCAAGTCCAATGAATTAGTGGACAAATTTTGATATTCGAAAACTTATGATCTTTATTAATAAATTGGGTATTGCTTCTTGTCGGTGATTGATCCCGTCTTAAGCCTGAAATCCAAGCTTTTGTATTTTTTAAAGCTTCCTGTAAAGGGAGCACTTTTCGAATATGGCAGCATTGATTCGGATGTTCAGTCCATAATTCATCACCAAACATAGCGGCTTGCTCCCCGACAGTAATTTTTGGTTTAACCATTTTGATGTTTAGAGTGGGATAACGAAGTTTTACTTTTTCAATTAATTCATATGTTTCAGGAAAATGAAGTCCTGTATCGAGAAAAATGATATTTGCATGAGGATTTACTTTATTAATTAGATCAATGAGTACGATACCCTCAGCGCCGAAACTGCAAGCATACACAATCTCATCCCCGTACTCTTGAAAAGCCCATTTTAAAATATCCATATAATCTGGATATTCATTTGAAATATTTTTAATTTTTTCTTCGTTCCAATTTTCATAGCTTAAAACGTCAGACATGTTTTTCACCCCATTTCGATTTAAATGAGCATGTGTTCTCCCATAAAAAACGTTTCGCATCTAAGTCCACAGCGTTGTGCTTCAAGAACTAATACATCACTTAGTTTTACATTTCCTAAATTGACATTAGGTCCGATTTCGTTGATGAAATACATTTGATGTTTTGGTGTTGGAGCTTCAAAGATGATTTTTTCGTAATCGAGATTTTCTAGTATGTTTGAGATTAAATCCGCATTAATTTTGCCATTTTGGTTATAAATTCCAGAAGTTCCAGAATCTCTTCCTTCTGTAATAACGTAATTACAACCAGCATTCAATAAGAGCTCAATTTCTTGCTTCCATTCAGAAATATCCATGTGATGATTGACGTCCTTTGACCCCACCTCAGCAATCACATGAAAATCTTTCAACAAATTAGAAATAATATTTAAGCGTTCCTCAATAGAAATGTCTAATGTTCCAGATGAAACTTCAACCCATTCAATTCCGTGTAGCTGCAAAAAATGTAAGTATTCCGGAATCTTTTTTTGTAAATAGCATTTTTCAAATAATGTACCGCCACAATAAGGTTTTACATTAAATTCCTTATATAAATCGATTTTTTTCTTAAGGTTTGGAGCAACGTAAGCAGAGCCAATACCAATTTTAGCCACATCAATCAGGTGACTATAATCCGTTAATATATTCTTTAATTCTTCGTAAGGGGTACCTAAATCAATAATGGATGTTAGACCATAAGTTCTTGGTTTTATCGTTCTTTCGGGTAAATGTAAAAAATCCATAGGGAAAGTGCCTCCTCTATTTTTCTAGGTTAGCCTATTCGAAAAATGGGCGAATGTGTAAAGAATGGGCTTTTACCATGGAAAATAGGCATTTGCCCTGTATAAAAAGAGAGGTGCATTCAAACAATAAACAAGATTCTTGCAGCAGGGGAGAGGACAGCTTTGTCTAAGAAAAAACCGAAAGGCGGGACAATTCTTGCAATTAGTTCCATCCCGCTCATTCTAGTACTTGGAAACTCTATGCTAATTCCCGTATTGCCTAAAATGAAATCAGTATTGGATGTATCTCAATTTAAAATTAGTTTAATCATTACTGTTTTTTCCATTGCAGCTGCAATTGCAATTCCAATTTTAGGGTATTTATCAGACCGATTTTCACGAAAGGCCATTATAATCCCTGCACTAATTTTGTATGGGAGCGGTGGAATATTAGCGGGAATGGCAGCGGCTTGGTTTTCTAATACCTATACGTGGATTCTCGTCGGGCGGATCATGCAAGGGATAGGAGCAGCCGGTACCGCTCCGATTGCAATGGCATTGACGGGGGACTTATTTAAAGGAGGAGAGCAAAGTAAAGTATTAGGATTAGTTGAGGCATCTAATGGTGTTGGGAAAGTAATCAGTCCTATTATCGGTTCTTTATTGGCACTGATTATCTGGTATGCGGCTTTTTTTGCCTTCCCTATTTTTTGCCTTATTTCCATTTTATTAACGATATTTTTTGTAAAAGAAAAGAAAAAGGAGGAAGAACCTCCGCCATTTGGGAACTACGTAAAGGGTCTCGCTTCTGTTTTTAAAACAGAGGGTCGATGGTTATTGGTCGCATATTTGACAGGTGCTACATGCCTTTTTGCTTTATTTGGTATCCTATTTTACATTTCAGATATTTTAGAGAAGGATCATCAAATTGATGGATTACTGAAAGGAGCGATTTTAGCGATTCCGTTATTGTTCATGACAACAACCTCTTACATTACTGGAACTAAGATCGGGAAAAATATGAGACTCATGAAAAAATTAATTATTATAGGTTTATTGCTCATGACGGCGTCGTTTTCAACGCTTGTTTTCTTTAAAAGTTTAGTTCCATTTTTTTCAGTGCTAGTCATTAGCAGCGTAGGAACTGGTTTAGTTCTACCTTGTATTAATAGCTTTATAACAGGTTCTGTTCCTTCTGATAGACGTGGATTTGTAACGTCGCTATATGGTTCCGTCCGTTTTTTGGGCGTTGCAATCGGTCCACCTGTATACACTGCATTAATGGAATGGTCACGAACAGGTATGTTTTTATCCACCGCTGGCCTGACACTGTTTGTAGCATTTCTATGTTTAGTGCTCATTCGTGTAGGAAAGAAAGAGCCCAAACAGGAAAGCGATTCGTTGTTTGAAAAATTGGAGTTTACGTAAAGGAGAGCCACTGCATGGAAATTTATTTTTCACCCGAAATCATGACTCAACATTACCAGCTTCTAAATGTGGTTGATTCAAAAAACAAAGCCGTAGGAAATTTAGCCGTTTTATTTGATGAAAAAAAACTGTATATATACGGGATACTGGAAGAAGAAGGAGTAGGAGCCGATTTTAAAGATTTGGTCACACCTTACGTAAAAGGCATAGCAAAAGCGAATCCAGAAGCTGATATCTATTCTTGTCTGTACGTTGGATGTAAGAAAATAGAATTATTAGAAGAGGAACAGGAGAAGAAGTGAATTCTGGAAGTCCGTCCAAGGATATGACGAGTGGTAATGGCAATTACGATGGAACTCATTCGTATTTCCAATTACATAGAAGAATTTTGCCTTAATTATCGATGAAACAGTGTGATTTAAAATTTCATCGATAATTTCTTCTTTATTCTCGAGGAAACTCTTTGGCGATTTCAATTTGATCGATAATTTTAAAGAAATTCTCGACAAAACACTGTGATATTTTGAATTCATCGAGAATCCTACCCTAATTCTCGATGAAACATTATGATTTTATATTTTCATCGATAATTCCTTCTTTATTCTCGATGAAACTCGTTACGATTTCCATTTCATCGAGAAATCTTTTTAATTCTCGATGAAGATTGAGTGAATTTCAATTTTCTTTGAGAATCCAAACTTGACTCAATCCCAAAAGATTAAGTCCAATCCCTGGCTTATCTTTTTTTATTTATTAGGTCACCATGCAATAGGCGTATACATAAATTGGGATAGAAGTCTAGTCAAAGGTTTGGGGTGTGCCTGATGAGTATTGGCATTATTGTAATGGGGTTATTTGTTGGTTTTTTAGTTGGATTAACTGGAGTTGGGGGAGCGGCTTTATTAACTCCAATATTAGTATTATTGGGAATTAGTCCATCCATCGCGGTTGGAACCGATCTTGCATATAATTCAATCACAAAATTATTCGGTTCTTTTCAGCATTGGCGTCAAAAGACAATTAATTTTCAATTAGCAAAATACCTTGCGATTGGAAGTGTTCCGAGCGCGATTTGTGCCGTAGGTATGCTTCATTTATATGATTCTTTTTTCCATAATCAAGAAGAGTTGATTAAACATGCGTTAGGGTATGCCCTGATATTAGTTGCACTCACCACTTTATTTAAAACATTTAATAAGAAAAAATATGAAACGAAGCTACAGCAGAAACCATTACATGAAAAAAGAACATTAACGATTACAATAGGAGTTGTTCTAGGATTTATTGTCGGATTAACGTCAATTGGTTCTGGGTCAATGTTTGCTATCGCCATGCTTTATTTTTATAAAATGAAGCCCTCAGAATTAGTAGGAACAGATATTGCCCATGCATTCTTATTAGTGACAGCAGCAGGGCTAATGCACGCCGGTATAGGAAATGTTGATTACGTATTAATGTTCAATCTTTTAGCAGGCTCCATCCCAGGTGTCCTTTTAGGAAGTACGTTTTCATCCAAGCTTCCAGCTAAACCATTACGAGCCATCATTGCAGTGATGATCTTAATTAGTGGGTATAAGCTTATTTAAGCTAGTTGGTGGGGATTACAAATGCTCAAAAGTTTAGCGTTGACGTTGCTCCTTCTGCTGGTTCCTTTAACGCTCTTAGGAGCAATACAAGCTGGAGTAGAAGGCATGCTTGATTATTTTTCAAAGAAAGAAAATTTCATAGTAGACATAAATGGAAAAGCCAATCACAAGTTTTGAAGAATTGTGATTGGCTTTTTTGGGAGTAAGGAAAGTATAAATTTCAAATAGGATTTCCATGGCAATGGATGTCTGCTTTGTCCAGCTTCAGCGCCTATCGACTAGGAAACTTCCTGTCCTTTTCCCTACGATAAGTCAACATCGGCTCGTCCCTCGCCGTGTTTCCTTTATCTCAGTCAAAGGCCTAGAAGTTTGTACGTCGATGAGCAAGACGCTTGCGCTTTTCTTAGGAGTGATTTATTTAATATGAATTGGGCTTTTTCTATAAAATCTTTTATAGAGAACAGCTATCCAATTCATCATGAAGGCGGGAATCTTTTTCGGGAAAAAACTTTTCGTATATAGGCGATAAAAAGCCGTTTTTAAATCATTCCATTGATGGTCTGTCTCACCTTGTTTGAAACGGGCAACATCTATCATTTTTATCTTCCCATTATGGATTATAATATTACGAAGATGGATATCTGATGGGTTTAATCCTTCTTCTCGAGCAAGATTAATCGCCATATCGACGTCTTTAATATGGTTTTCGGAAACTGGAATCCCTCGTGAGAGACATTCAAATAGTGTGTATCCATCAATGAAATCAATTACCAGGTAGTGAGAGCCTGATTCATACAAACTTGGGAAATAGTCGATATGTTGAATTATTTTATAAACGTCAGCTTCCACTTTAGCCAAATGCTGATAACTAGGAAAAAATACTTTCAAAGCATGATTTGTATTATTTATTTTAAATACATAAGCACTGCGCCCTACACCAATTAAAGCTAAAGAAGCGTCATATTGAATGAGTTTATGATCTTTAGGATTGATTACTACACTACCTGCTAAACCAGCATAATTATTCAAGTTCTCAACTCCTTTTAACAAAAAAACACTATAACCATTTTTCGGTTATAGTGTCTAAGGAAAAATAAAAGACCTTACCGAAAATTGGTAAGGTCTCGCAAACAACAAATGTTGCCAATAAAGCCGAGGAAAAAAATCCCGTATTGACGACTTTACTGTACAGCTACTCCCCTTAAAGGATCGAATTAAGTTTATGATTATTATAAAGCCAAATATTGGGCAGGTCAATTTTAGTAAGAATTTATGCAACTAGTTCTTTTGAATTATTTCCAAAAATTAGGTTGACAGTACATTTACCATCATGTAAGATTCTAGATAATTTCATAATGTAATTCTTATTAAGAGAGGTTGAGGGACTGGCCCAATGACACCTCGGCAACAGGCTTTTTTAAGTACTGTGCCAATTCCAGCAAGCGAAATGCTTGAGAGATAAGAAGAGACAAACGGACGGACTTATAACCTCTTCTTTATCGAAGTGGTTTATTTTTTTGTTCTAAACTAAGTAAAAAGGTATGTTTACTTGGTTTAGATTGTCTCTTAAAAAAGGAGGGAGAAAAGGAAGGATAAATTTTTTATGACAAAAAAATTAATGATTTGGAGGAATAAGAATGGCAACAGTTGAAAGCATCGAAAAAAAAATTGGAGGAATTCACGCTATCCCCGAACTTGCTCCCCAATGGAAAAAACTTGATTTAGCTGAGATTCTGACACGAAGGGCTGCATTTGTATCCGTTAGTCAAAATAAATCTTTATACGAAACATCGGGAGCACAGGGCCATGAAAATCATCGAGAAAGAGGAAGTTTGCCTGCAACGATAAAAGTGGTAGAAGCAGCCAGAAATGCAACCAATTTTGTTTCGTTTAATTGGATTGGCTATAGTGTTTTTCGAGAGGAGTATCCAAAGTCCATTTTTGATAAAGTTCAGTATGAAACATGGGTAGAAAAGTTAAATTTTACGAAAGAACAAAAGGCTCAGGATAATGAACTCGTCGACGAGCTCAAAGCATTGGTGAGACCTGGAGATCTACAATTTAATGAACTAGCTTTGCAAACAGCATTTGTCGGTACTCAGTTGCCCTTAGAGCTTGCACGTAAACAAGTGGAAGTGATTGTATTTACTGGTATTCACCTTGATTGGTGCATTGAAGGAAATGCTCGTTCAGCTCGAGACCATGGGTACCTCCCAATCATTATCGGTGATGCAACAGGCTGCGCAAAACCTGAACAGGAAGCTGCGGCAATGGAAAGGATTAATAACTATTTCGCTCCAGTTATTTCTGCAGACGCGTTTGTAAATTTATTAAATCAGCAGCGAAGAGAAAGCGTCTCTTGATCATGAAGAGAGTGGGGGAAAAGAAATGCAAAATGTTGGCTTAATGTATTGCGGCGCTGTTCTTTTCATTAACGCATTGATGCTTTTAGGAAAGGTAGATAGCAAAAGCGCGGGATTATTTAATCTTTTTCTCGGTGCCATTCAGGTCATTACTCCCTTTTACGTTATTTTTACTGCTGGTTCGGATTCTTGGGTGATATTTAATGCTTCAGGTGTTTTCTTATTTAGCCTCACATATCTTTATGTAGGGATTACAAACTTAAAGGAATGGGATAGTGCAGGAGTAGGTTGGTTTTCACTATGGGTTGCGTTTATGGCTGTGGGCTATGGGATCATAAGCTTTGTCCATTTTCAGGATCCGAAGTTTGGCATTATCTGGTTCATGTGGGCATTTCTCTGGTCACTATTCTTCCTCTTACTCGCCCTGAAAAAAGATATCGCCATTTTTACGGGCTGGGTTACATTGATTTTATCGCTGATCACGGCTACTATTCCTGGATTCCTTATGCTTATTAATGTCTGGAATTCTATAGGTGCCGAAATAATGTGGATTGTTGCCGGAATTTTTGGCGTTATAGTCGCTGGTCTATTCTATCAAACTACATCCGTACAACAGAAGAAAATAGTAAAAGTCACAAACTATTCAACTTAAACATTGTTATATAGAAATAGGTTCCTAGATTTTTTGATTAATGGGACCTATTTCTTTTTTGTTATATGGCAGCAAAAGACGAACAAAAATACTAAGTTTATGTAAGTCGGATAAAGGTTTTGTCGAATTTTTCCTGAAATAGGTCTTTTGTCTAATGAATTAGCATTTGATTCTTATGAAATATAGTAATAAATCACTATGATAGTCCGAGGTTGCAGCATGGTTAACTTACAAAAGTCCTGATTTAAAATGAGAATATTGTCGGATGCTTCAAAATATAATTTATAAAATAGTAAATAAGTTATATTGACCATTTGGTGTAACAAATTTATTATGCGTGTAACAATAATAGTTTTTTTAATAGAGTTTACTACAACTAATTGCCACTTAGAATTATATCAACCATATTTACCGCATCCTTTTTCTTCCATATATAAAGATTTTCCATTTCAGAAGAATTCTATCCTATCTACCGATAGAACTAAAATATTTTAATACTTTGAGGAGGTATGTTATGTAAATTAATCAAAATACAAAAAGAAATGAAAGCGTTTTTATCATTATTTTTTTGAGGAGGATGGAGATGGTGGTTGGGAAAAGAGTAACAGGAAAGGCAAGGCATGCAATATCATTTTTAATAATGTTATTTTTAGTATTTTCTAGTTTTACAAATCTTACTTTTGCGAAAAGCTCAAACAAGGTAGATATAGGTAAAGATACACCTAAAAGACCGTTTCCTCAACACGTTACATATACAGAGGGAACGATTAAGCCAAATCACGTTAGTCAAGATGAGATGGATGCAACGGTGGCACGATTATACGATGAATGGAAAGAGCGTTACTTAAGGCAAAATCCTTATGATAAGGATCAGTATTATGTATTTTATAACCATAATGGTGAGTCGACAAATGATCCGAGAGAAGCTATTACGGTATCAGAAGCACATGGCTACGGCATGATGATTACTGCATTAATGGCAGGTCATGATCCGAAGGCAAAAAATTACTATGATGGACTTTATCGTTACTTTAGAGCACATCCAAGTGAAATTAATCCACAATTAATGGCATGGCAGCAGGCTATTATTAATGATGAAATCGTTGATGTTAATGGAATCGATTCAGCTCTTGATGGAGATATGGATATTGCGTATTCTTTGCTCCTTGCAGACAAACAATGGGGTAGCGATGGAGAGATTAATTATTTAAAGCAAGCGAAATTAGTAATTGACGCCATAATGGAAAGCGAAGTTCACCAAACGGATTATTATTTGAAATTGGCTGACTGGGCAGCAGACGATAGTAAAACTTATGGTATAGCTACTCGTCCATCAGATTTCATGCTTCAGCATTTACAAGCGTATAAAATGATATCCGGAGATGAACGTTGGAATAAGGTGATAGATAAAACTTACAGCATTATTAATGATGTGTTTGCGGAATATAGTCCAAATACAGGCTTACTTCCTGATTTCCTCCTAAAAGATTTGGATACTGGAAAATTTAAACCAGCTCATGCATGGTTTTTAGAGTCTAGTAGGGATGGAGACTATTATTGGAATTCTTCTCGTGTTCCTTGGCGTATTACAACTGATTATCTTGTGACTGGTGATGACCGAGCGATTGCCCAGTTATCGAAGTTGAACAGTTGGATACGAGGGACTACTGCAGATAACCCAGTCAATATTAAGCGAGGGTATAAATTAGACGGGACTCAATTATCTAATAATGCTGGAGACGCAGCTTTTTCTGCTCCATTTACGGTCAGTGCCATGATAGATGAGGCAAACCAACAGTGGTTAAATGATTTATGGGATTATAATGTGGGTAAAGAAACAGCAAAAGGAGCATATTTTGCAAACAATATCCGCCTGCTCAGCATGATTATTGTTTCAGGTAATTGGTGGTCACCTACTGCACCAAGCTTGGATCATATGAATAATCTTCTAGAAACTTATATTACAAATGGGGAAGTAAATGGCCCACTTACGAACCAGTTAACTAATAGCCTTAAACAAGCTGAGCATCAATATGTTAATGGCCAACAAAAGCAAGCCATCAAGGCAATGGAGGATTTTATAAAACACATTAACAATCAGGGATTGCAAAAACATATCACTATAGATTCAAAAAGAGTCCTTATTCTAAATGCTGAAGCGCTTATTCAGTTATGGACAGATTGAGGTAAAAAGAATATTACTGACGAAAACAGAAAATAAGACGGATTCTTTTAGAGGAGAGATAAAATAATATGTTGAAAACAACTTTCAAGGGAATGTCAATTATTCTAATGATAGCTGTATTTTATATTGGAGGAATTCCATTGTACTCAAGTATTGCTTCGGCTGAGGAGACAAGTATGGGGTTTGAAGATCACTTTGATTCATTTGATCCAACTTTGTGGTTTAGATCCGATGGTTGGGCAAATGGGGCAGACTTTGGCGTTTCTTGGTCAAAAGATAATGTAGAGTTTTCTGATGGAAAAATGGTACTTCGACTAGACGATGCACCAAATAATAATAATAAGCCTTATACTTCCGGTGAGTTTTACACTCTAGAAAAGTATGGATATGGACGTATAGAGGGACGAATTAAAGTAGCTAAGGGTGTAGGTCTTGTCACTTCATTATTCACGTATTCTCCAGATGGGGATGAGATTGATATAGAAATTTTAGGAAGAGACACGACTAAGCTAGAAACAAACTTTTTTATAAAAGGTGTACGAGGAGTAAATGCTCATGCCATCATTGATCTTGGATTTGACGCCTCAGAAGACTACCACGACTATGCTATAGAGTGGTCCCAAAATCAAATTAAATGGTTTGTGGATGGTAAATTGGTTCGTACTGTAGTTGGTGATGGAATAGAATTGCCTTCTGATCCATCCTATATCATGGCCAATTTGTGGTCTGGTGCTGGTGCAGCTGCAAGAACGTGGACGGGAGAGTTTGTTTATCCTGGTACTCCTATACGCGCATACTATGATTATATTAAGTTCACACCTGAAAAAGATGACGATGGTACAATACCACCATCTGTAAGCCTTGTGTATATGTATGAATTACTAGACAGCTATATTGCAAATGGGGACGTAACTGGTCCACTTACAAACCAGTTATCTAATAGTCTTAAACAAGCTGATCATCAGTATGAAAAAGGGCATCAAAAACAATCCATAAAGGCAGTGGAGGATTTTATTAAACACATAAACAATAAAGCTCTTCAAAAACATATTACTACGGATGCAAAAAGAGTCCTTACTGAAAATGCAGAAGAGTTAATTAAGTTATGGGCTGAATAAAGTATAAATACAAAGAAAACCCTCATTAGAGGGTTTTCTTTTATATTTTTAGCATTATTAGACAAGATGGAGGCTACAAAGTCATCATCTATCTCAAACTCCTCCTACTTAATGGGGAGTAAGCCTATTCTATTGTACATAACTATACCGTTAGTTTAGTTTCTAGGAACTGCTACCCAATGTCCCTTAGAAACTTCCACAAGTTCAGAATTCATCAACCCATATTTATCTTCATCTGTTTGTTCCGTCATCAAAACTCTTTTTTTCTGTGATTCTACTTTTGGATCGGGAATGGGTATAGCAGCAAGCAACGATTTTGTATAATCGTGCTGCGGATTGCTGTACAGTTCTTCACTTTCGGCAAGTTCTACTATTTTTCCAGCATACATGACTGCGACTCGGTCACTTATATGCTTCACCATTGATAGGTCATGGGCGATGAATAAATAAGTCAATCCAAGCTCTTGCTGTAAGTCTTCCAATAATTTCACTACTTGAGATTGAATCGAAACATCAAGTGCCGATAATGGTTCATCGCAGACAATGAACTTTGGTTCTACCGCGAGAGCCCTAGCTATCCCGATTCGTTGGCGTTGTCCGCCTGAAAATTCATGTGGATAGCGATCCGCATGAAATGCCTCTAGCCCTACCATATCAAGAAGTTTCTCTACCTTTTTCCTTCTTTCTGCAGTGCTTCCGCTTAAACTATGGATGTCCAATGCTTGCCCGATAATGTCAAGAACCTTAAATCGAGGATTGAGCGAAGAGTAAGGGTCTTGGAAAATCATTTGCATATGGCGGCGCATCGTTTTCATTTCACTTTTTGATAAGCGATTGACTGCCATTCCTTGATATAAAATTTCTCCGTCCGTTGGTTCGTACAGTCGTAAAATCGCGCGGCCAGTCGTTGATTTCCCCGATCCAGATTCTCCTACCAGTCCAAGGGTTTCTCCAGGTTTTATTTGAAAATTAATATTGTCTACAGCCTTTAAGACATTCCCTTTACCCATATCAAAATATTGCTTTAGAGATCTAACGTCGAGCAAAGGCAAGCCTTTATCCATTGTCCCTAAAATTAAAGGTACTTTTTTCGGTTTCTTCTTCTCATCCAATCGTGGCAAAGCATTTAGTAGTTTCAACGTATATGGATGTTTCGGACTTTCAAATATTTCTTCTGTTGTGCCGGTTTCTACCACTTCTCCATCTTTCATCACGACAACACGGTCGCACATTCCAGCAACTACCCCGAGATCGTGAGTGATCAAAATAATAGATGTGCCGAATTTCTCTTGTATATCTTTCATAACGTTTAAGATTTGTGCTTGAATCGTCACGTCAAGAGCAGTTGTCGGTTCGTCAGCAATGAGTAAAGTTGGACGACAAGCTAAGGCAATGGCGATCATTACCCTTTGCCGCATGCCACCGGAAAATTCATGTGGATATTGATTATACCGTGCTTCACTGTTGCGGATTCCGACAAGCTTCAATATTTCAATTGCTTGTTTCTTACCTTCCTTTTTTGATAGTTTTTGATGTTTAATCAGACTCTCAGAAATTTGCTTTCCGATTCGGATCGTTGGATTTAAAGAAGTCATCGGATCTTGGAAAATCATTCCAATATCACGACCTCTAATCGCTTCCATTTCTTTTTCCGTTTTATGGGCTAGGTTTTCGCCAAGAAACGTTATTTCCCCCGCCTTCATATAAGAAGGAGGAGAGGGGAGAAGACGCATGATACTTCTAGCTGTAACACTTTTCCCGCTTCCTGACTCACCGACTATGCCAAGTGTTTCGCCTTTTTTTACTTCAAAATTTATGCCACGGACAGCTTCAAATTCACCGTCCCGAGTATGGAATGATACACGTAAATCTCTTACTTTTAAAATAGGCTCCAATTTTTCCACCGCCAACAAAAATCTAAATATTGACTTTCTAAAAAAGCTAAAATAAACTATACTATACCGGTCGGATTAATGCAATTAAACTTTTATTAACTAAAAGTCCCACTTCTTAATCCTGACGTAGCTTTATCTTTCAGAGATTGCATCATTGTGTATGGGGGGAGGGAATCATTATTGAGAGGGGTCATGGAAACGAACGAGAAAATCCGAAAAGGTGAAAGCATACAAGCTTTAATAAGCCGTACTTATAGGAAAATGCAACTGCGGCCTTCTTATAAATACTTGCTTTGGATACTTGGCTTGCCCGTGCATATTTTTGTGTTTTTCTATTATCTTTATAAACGAAAAAATGATTCCTATTTTGTGATATTAGAAGAAACGAAAAAGGCTTTGCTCGCCTCCGGTTATAAGGATCAATTAAGGCGAGATTTTCTAGAACAACTAATGAGAAAGCAGGAATTTTTTAACGAAAATATAGGTCAACGAGAGATCGATCAGAAAGCAGAAAAATGGGCAGAAGAAAAATTTCAAAAGACGTTACTTGAAAAAACAAATGAAAACCTTGATAAACAAGGGGAGAAAAGATTATCGTTTGAAGCTGTATTTCAATCGCTGGTCTCGAACCCGCTTTTTTTAATGTTATCATTTATTCCAGGTTTGCCAATGTATATACTTATTCTTTTATATAGTAACGCCTTTTTAAAATACATTTTTGAGCGTTTGGTTATGAGTATATTCGTTATTATTGGAGTGGCAATACTCGTATTTACGATTTTATACTTATCACCATTTGATCCTGCGGCAAATATTCTCGGTGAATCGGCTACGAAGGAACAAATTGCGTCGTTTAATCATTTGTATGGTCTGGATCAATCTTATTTTGTCCAGTTATGGGATGCGATTAAAGGAATAGCTACTTTTGATCTTGGTAAATCTTTTACCGGAAATGAACATGTCGCCACAAGTATCGCGAATAAATTTCCAATTACGTTTAAGCTTACGATTTTTTCATTAATTATGGCGATTGTAATCGCGATACCAATTGGCATCGTGTCAGCAACAAAGCCGAATTCTTTTTTTGATTATTCATTTATGTTTATCGCATTAATTGGATTATCAATACCGAGTTTCTGGCAAGGACTTATTTTTATCTTGAATTTTTCAATAAAATTGCAATGGCTGCCAGCAACATACAATCCACAAAATTGGCTGTCCATCATCATGCCAGTCGTGGTGCTTGGGACGGGGTTGACGGCTTCGGTGGCGAGGATGACACGATCTTCCATGCTGGAGGTAATTAATGAAGATTACATTATTACGGCAAAATCGAAAGGTCTTAGCCAGAGCCATGTTTTATGGAAACATGCCATTGGAAATGCGATGATTCCCATCATTACAGTCATCGGTCTTCTATTCGGAGGAATGCTCGGAGGGGCTGCAGTTACGGAAAAAGTATTCAATATAAGTGGAATAGGGAGCTACATCGTAGATAAACAATTTATTCCTGATATTCCGAGTATTATGGGCGGAGTAGTTTATATTGCAATCACTATTTCGTTAGTGAATGTTCTGATAGACATTTTATATGCTTTTTTCGACCCACGCATCCGTTCGAAGATGAAACAATATTGAAGCAGGTGTAGCAATGGCAAGTATTGTGAATGAAATAAATAGTTTTCGAAAAAAACATGCTTTAAAACTTTCAAATGAGTACACACAGGCTAATTTTACTTGGATTTCTTCTTTGGCACTAACGATTATTCTTTTTATAAATAGTTTCAATTTTACTGCCAATACGATCAAACCGTTTATATTTAGTGTTTTTGTCCTTTATCTTTTATTTACGTTAATCCAAATTCTTATTGCACTGCTTATCAAAAGAGATTTGGAAAAAGAGGGCTATATTAAAAAATCGACGAGAAGATTAGGGTATATTCAGCTGCTCAGCTTATTAACAGGAAATCTGTTTGTCGTTACTTTTGCTTTCAACCTAATAAAAGAAAAGAAGTCATCAGAATATATTTTTGCCTATTACATGTTGTTAAATCAGATTTTCATCATTGCTCTTTCTGCTTTAAATCTGTTTAAACCATATGTAACAGATTCATTTCCTTTGGCGATGCTCGTATTGCTTGCTGTTAGTGTTTTTTATTTGGTTACACTTGTTATAGTAGCAAAGCAAGAAGACAGTGTCCCGAAATGGATGACCTATATTGCGATGTTCTTAGTAATTACTTCCTTAACCGGTAATTTATTCGCTCTATTGCTTGGAATTAACTTGCTGATTAAAGTTCGAAACAGCGATAAGCGGGGCTTAGAAAAATGGAGTGCCATTTGGGAGAAAATAACTCGGAATACGACTGCAATGTTAGGAATGTTTTTTATTGTTTTTGTATTTTCAGTATCAATTTGTAGTATTTTCACTTTTGACTATGAAATGGCGACTGAAAATAATTATGAGGTCATCTTGCAAACTCCTAGTCTAGCCTATCCACTAGGAACGGATAACTTTGGTAGAGATTTGTTTTCTCGAATCGTTTTTGGAGCTAGAATTTCGCTCATTGTCGGATGTATTTCTACGATTATACCGGCAGTGATCGGCGGTATTTTAGGAGCGATTGCAGGTTATTACAGTCCACGGACAGATAATATCATCATGCGTTTGCTCGATGTTTTATATGCAATCCCAGGAATACTGCTGGCGATTGCAATTATCGCAGCATTTGGCGCCAACACAATGAACTTGATTTTAGCGTTAAGTGTAGGATCCATTCCTACTTATGCTAGAACGATGCGGGCAAATGTTTTGATGGTATCCAATTTTGAATATGTCGACTCAGCCAGGGCATTAGGTTCAAGTGATTTTTCGATTATTTTTAAACAAATCGTGCCGAACTCACTCGCACCAATGATCGTTAAAGCTACCCTTACAATTGGATCAGCCGTCATTGCAACTAGTAGCTTAAGTTATCTAGGTCTGGGAGTAGAACCGCATATTCCTGAATGGGGAAATATTTTAAAAGTTGGTAGTACGTATCTAGAATCTCATTCCTATCTCGCCATTTTCCCAGGTTTAGCGATCATTATGCTCGTATTGTCGTTTAACTTCTTGGGGGATGCGTTAAGGGATGCTTTAGATCCAAAACTCGATTAAATTTTAGGAGGAAATTAAAAATGAAAAAAAGCTTTTTGCCGCTATTATTAGCGTTTATCCTCGTATTGTCCGGATGTGTCAATACGAAATCTAAAGTTGGAAATGAAGAGAAATCCAATGAAGGCAATAAATCTGCAAATACATCCAAACCAGCAATTGAAATTCTTGGAATGAGCACGAGTGAAGACGATATGAACATCGTTCGCGATCAGCTCATTAAAAATGGTTTTGATGTGAAATTAAATATCCAACCTGATTACGGCAGCTTTACAGCTCAAAAAGATGCAGGGAATTTTGATCTTGCATTATCAAGTTGGACAACTGTTACAGGGAACCCGGACTATGCTGTTCGTGCTCTTTTCAAAACAGGTGGAGATAACAGTATTATGTCTGATGAAGAAGTTGATAAATTAATCGATCAAGCAGCAACAGAAACACCAGATCAATTTACTGGTACTTATAAGAAGTTTGAAGACCGACTCGTTTTTGATAAAGCCTATATTGTACCACTCTACAATTCTTTTAAAGCACAAGGTGTAAATAAGGATATTGTAAATGCGGACACTGTAAGACTAGCAAAATCCCGCGCTGTTGCATGGGAAACAATTGATTTCAATGATCAGTCAAAAAGAGATAAGGATCCATTAATTGTTCAACAAGCAATTGGAACATTGACATCCCTTGATCCAATTAAAGGTAATGACGGTTCTATCAATACACTTAACACAAATATGTACGTTCGTCTTGTGAATTTAACAGATGATGATGTTGTTACTTCTGATGGTTCACTTTCACTAAATCACAGCATTGCAGATGGAAACTCTGATTATTATTTTCTATTAAGAGATGATATCAATTTTGCAAAAATCAATGATAAAAAAGCGGTTGATTCCGGCGAACGTGTAGGTGCAGATGACGTCGTTTTCTCACTTAACCGTGCAAAGGATAAAGATTCTGTACCAGATCACCGCACATATAGCTTGCATGAACATATTAAAGATGCTGAAGTCGTAACAGATTTAAGTCAACTTGATTCAGTTAAGCAATCAGGCGGAAACGGAACAATTAGAGAAGCCCTTGAAAATGGCTTGGATGCAAAAATTAAAGAACTTGTTGCAGATAAAAATGATGCAAATAATAAAGAAGGGAAATACCAAGTTGTTAAAGTAACAACAACTGAACCATTTCCACAAGTATTGAACTATTTGGCACACCAATCTGCTGGAATTGTTTCTAAAAAACAAGTAGAAAGCATTAATACGTATGATGTTGCTTCTTTTGACCCAGCAAAGGATATTCCTTACGGTGATCAAAATACAGTGACTGAAGGCGATCAATACAACAACCATTTATACGCTAGTGGTCCATACATTTTATCTTATAAAAATGATTATGAAGCTGTTTTCTACAAAAATCCTGCTTATATGAAGGGAACTAATTTCGAACCAAGAATTTCTCAAGTGACCGTTCGATTCATTGAAAATCCTGATAGCTCCCTTTCCGCTCTACGTAATGGAGAAATTTACTTGTTCAACGGTGTTCCTGAAACGAAATATGATTTAGTTGAAGGCGATGGCAAGTTAGTTTTACAAAAAAATAAGAGCAATGCAGTTTCTTACTTGCTCTTTAACACTTCCAATCGTGAAGTGGCCAAAAGCGAGGATTTAAGAAAAGCTGTTCTTTATTCTATTAATCAGGAAGAATTTATTAACTTCTATCAAGGAAATAAAATGAAGGCTTCTTCCACTGTAAGTCCACTCGTCCAAACAGGAAACGAGCTAGTGGCAGATTCAGCGAAAGTGAAAGAATACCTGGCGAAATACCAAGATAGTAAAAAGTAACCTTTTTGTCTACTCCAATATATATTGGAGTAGATTTTTTATTGGCAGAACTCTTGTAATCGTGGGCTTTTATGTTGATAATAAATATAGGAAACGAAATAAGGGGAAATGAAACGGATGAACATTGCAGAGTTCTTTCAAAAAAAGGGTGTTAAACGATTCATTATATTTGGATTGATCGTTTTTATCTTATATTTGATGAGGAGTATGATGAATTTAATTTTACTCACATTTATCTTTGCGTTTTTAATGGATAGGCTAGTGGAATTTACCGCAAGGCGTATTCCTATTAATCGAAAAATACTTGCGGTATTGATGTATTCGTTAATTGTCGGTTTATTAACGTGGGGTCTTGTGAAATATTTACCAATTATTACAATGGAAATTAGTCAATTGGTGAGGAGGATCACCGCTTTTTATGCAGAACCGCATGATAATGTAGTGATTAATTATATTGAATCTATCATTTCGAATAACCAAATCTCAGCCTATTTAGAAAACGGCTTTACGTTTTTATTAAAATCATTCACTGATATTAGTAAAACGAGTATTCAAGTATTAATTGCTTTGCTTTTAAGTTTGTTTTTCTTACTGGAAAAACCGCGCTTAAAAGAATTTACAGCAAAATTTAAAGATAGTAAAATTGCTCCATTTTATTATGAAATTGAATTTTTTGCTCAAAAGTTTTCGCGTACGTTTGGTAAGGTCATTGAAGCGCAATTTATTATTGCGATTGTGAATTGTGGATTAACGGTTATTTCTTTGATGATTTTGGGCTTCCCTCAAATATTTGGTTTAGCGATCCTGATTTTCTTTTTAGGTCTCATTCCAGTTGCAGGAGTAATAATTTCTTTAATTCCTCTCTGCTTGATCGCCTATACAATCGGCGGTTTTATAAAAGTGATTTATGTAGTGGTCGCTATTATGATCATCCATGCTGTGGAAGCATATATTTTAAATCCGAAATTAATGTCCTCTAAGACTGATTTGCCTGTATTTTATACATTCATCGTTTTGATATTCTCACAAAATTTCTTCGGAGTATGGGGTTTGATTGTCGGAATTCCGGTGTTTGTTTTCCTATTGGATGTGCTTGGTGTAACAAATAAAGAACCAAAACTGGAGTATTGACAGTGAAAATAGTAAAAATTATTGTACAGATTGGGCTTCTGTTTCTGATCTTTTTGCTCGGGAGCTGGATTCAGAAGTCTTTGAACCTTTTCATTCCAGGCAGTATTATTGGAATGCTTATATTATTTATGTTGCTTGCAACAGGTATTTTAAAGCAGGACTGGATCCAAAAAGGATCTGTCCTGCTTATAAAATATTTACCGTTGCTTTTTCTGCCGGTTACAGTGGGGATTATTAATTTTCCAGAATTATTTAATGGAAAAGGGGTCCTGCTAATTTTTATTATATTGACTAGTACCGCTTTAGTCATGATTTTTACAGGTAGGCTGAGTCAGCTATTGCTTCGTAAAAGGCGGTATGAAAATGAATGATAGTTTAATAGGATTGCTTGCTATTACCTTTACAATTCTTGTTTTTTTAGCTGCAAGAAAGCTAAACCAAAAATACCCTCATCCATTGACGTTGCCCGTTTTAACATCAACAATCATACTGGTCATAGGTTTATTGATTTTTAATATACCGTACGACACATACTTCATCGGGGGAAAATGGATTGAAGCATTTCTTGGTCCAGCAGTTGTCGCACTAGCTTATCCGCTTTATCAGAATAGAAAAATCCTTATCCAATATTCCCTTCCGATTTTGTTTGGTACTTTATGCGGATCTATTTTGGGAGTGACAAGCGGCTTGCTGTTAGGAAAATGGATGGGATTAGATGACCTTCTCATACGTTCAATTTTACCTAAATCTGTGACATCCCCAATCGCCATGGACATCGCTGCAACCATTGGAGGTTCGCCAACATTAGCTGCTGTACTTGTGATGGTCGCCGGAATAGGCGGTGCGGTTATGGGACATTCACTCTTTCGCTGGGTACGGATTGACCACCACCTTGCAAGAGGACTCGGAATGGGAAGTGCTTCCCACGCAATCGGCACTGCCCGGTCGATGGAAAACGATTTGCGAGAAGGCGCAGCCAGTACGGTGGCTATGGTACTGAGTGCTATTTTTACATCAGTGATTACGCCGATTCTCGTAGCGGTGGTTTTTTAAATGGTCATAGTTGCGGAAAAGCTTTGGGCTCCTGTAAATATGAAAAAGAAAGTGTAAATCGTATAAGTTACGGCTATCAGTATTTAAAAAAACAACCCTATCGGGACTGAAAATGGAAGAAAGAGTGATTTCCGTCTCAATTCAAGTTTTCAAAAGTGAACTTTCGGAATGGCGCCCTAAGTAATCAGAAAAACACGGTCAAGGTCATCAATCGAGGTTTTGCTAGTCAAGTCCATAATATTGAGCAAAAAGATTAATCCAATGATCCAACACTAAGAAATCGAGTTTCCTAATATTGCCCTCTAAGACTAACTAAAAAACAAGAACCATCTCGACACGCTAAATCTTAAAAACTAGAAAGACTACTACAATTTCAAGGTTACTCCAGAGGAGAGAACAATATGGACCAACATCCTAATAATGTAGACGAATCAATCCAAATTAATGACAATGCCGGAAGCGGGAGGCGTGGGCTTCGGGCGGTTCCTTCTATAGATCTGCTGAATTCTGTACGGGATGCTTACAATCTGCCAATCTCTAATGATATTTTCGACTTGGGAGGCTCATCAAATTTAAACTTGCTTGTAACCGCTGACATTCAAAAATATGTTATAAGAGTTTACAGACCTTATGTCAACGAGGGTAGGCTTCAAGATATTCAATATGTGAGGCGAAAACTAAAAGAGGGTGGAGTGCCGACTTCTGAAGAAATTCTCACAAAAGATGGGCAATCATATATAATATACGATCATCGTCTTGTTGAAGTGGAAACGTATATCAAAAGCGATGGAGGTATGGATACATGGGATCTAGTTCAAAAGGCACTTCCATTACTCGGTCACATTCATACGATTTTAAAGGATGTCCACGTGAGCACTCCTGGAAAAGATCCTTTCTTTGCGAATTATATAAAGCCTGAAGATGTTCTTGGCAAATCAAGAAAAGGAATTCAACGTATTAAAGGATGGGGAAACTTAACTGAGGAGGAGAAGCAGCTAGCTGATGCAACGGAAGAATTAGCGGAGCTTGTATCAGCATATGAGACTCCCTTTATTTCAAAACTTCCACACCAGCTTGTTCACGGAGATTTCTGGGATAATAATGTATTTTTTCAACAGGATCAAATAGTTCTCGTCACTGACTTTGATTTTATGGGAGAAAGAACACGCATCGACGATCTTGCCCTGACTCTTTATTTCTTAAACTTTCATTACGAGAGTACAAATGCGGGTGATCGCCTCACCCGACTAAGCAGCTTGGCTAATGTTTATGATCAAGGGCTAGCAGAACGATTATCGAATGACGAACGCAAAGCCCTTCCCTTAGCGCTAGCAAGGCAGCCACTTTGGTCAATCGGAGGGTGGATCGCTTTTCTTGATAATGAGAAAGCAGCACGAAATCATGCACAAGGCATGCTTACTCAGGTTAAATGGGCGCTAAACGTTATGAAAGAACTAGACAAATGGCAAGAAGCATTTCAATCCTCTTCGAAACATTTCAATTTTTAATATGTTAAAATAAAGCCAATTCATTTACTGGAGGAATCGTATAAATGGGTTGGCTTTATGTTCTTTTTGCAACTATTGTAGAAGTTTTTTGGGTGGTGGGCCTTCGCTATTCCACGACAATCTTGGAATGGTTCGGTACCATTATCATGATTGTGTTTAGTTTCTTTTTTATAATCAAAGCTTGTGAAAAATTGCCATCAGGAACCGTTTATGCGGTATTTACGGGATCGGGAGCTGCTTTAATTGTTCTCGTCGATATTCTTTTTTTCCATGCAGACTTTTCCATCTACCAATTTCTATTCATTGGTCTAATTATTATCGGAGTCATCGGAATTAAAATGACAACGGAAGATGCACCGTCAAAAGAAGTAGGTGAACAGTAAGATGGCATGGATATATTTAGTCATTGCCAGCTTCGGAGAAATTTTCGGAGTGATGAGTATTAATCTTTTTCTTCAGAAAAAATCGATTGGCAGACTTCTTCTTATCATTACTACATTTGGACTTGGTTTTGTTTTTCTTTCTCTCGCTATGAGGGATATTCCACTAGGTACTGCATATGCTGTTTGGACGGGGTTAGGTGCAGCGGGTGCAGTCATCATGGGAATATTATTTTTTAATGAATCAGCAGGATGGAAGCGTATTATGTTTCTCATGTGCATCATTTCTGGGGCAGTAGGTTTGAAGCTGCTTGGTTAATTTTTTTATAAAAAATGAAACTTTTCTTTAATAGATGCAGTATATACACTAAATAAAATTTTAGAGGAGGGCATTATGGGAATCTTATCTAGGTTTAGAGATATTATGGCTAGCAATATTAATGCGTTATTAGACAAGGCAGAAAATCCGGAGAAAATGATTGATCAATACATGCGGAACCTCAACAGTGATTTAGGAAAAGTGAAAGCAGAAACGGCCTCTGTTATGGCAGAAGAGCAAAGAGCAAAAAGAGCTCTCGATGAGTGTAAAGCAGATATTGAAAAAATGCAAAACTACGCGGTAAAAGCAGTAGAAGCTGGAAATGATGATGACGCTAGAAAATTTTTAGAAAGAAAATCCCTTTTAGTTACAAAACAATCAGAACTGCAAGAAGCATATAACTTGGCTGCCAATAATGCCTTTAAAATGAGACAAATGCACGATAAGCTTTTAGAAGATATAGGTGAACTCGAGTCTCGCAGAACAATGCTTAAAGGAAAAATGGCTGTTGCAAAAACTCAAGAAAGATTGAATAAAATTGGTTCTTCTGTAGCGGGAGCAGGCCATTCCATTTCTGCATTTGAAAGAATGGAAGAAAAGGTGAATAGAGCCCTCGACGAAGCAACCGCTATGGCTGAATTAAATACTAGTCCTAAAGATGACATAAAAGACTTAGAAGCAAAATATGATAGTGATGATACAGGCGTTGACGATGAGCTTGCAGCCCTTAAGGCATCGTTAAAAAACAAAGAATAAAATAAGAATCCTTAACGAAAGCTGTAGCTTAGGCTACAGCTTTCGTAGATAAAAGAGGTGAAAAGGATGCTCTTACAGTATAAATGCCCTAACTGTGGAGATGATATGACGTTTGATAGTGAGACGGGAACACTTTTATGCCATAGCTGTGGAAGACAAGAGAATATAGAAAACTTCGACGAAGATCTTATTAGCACTACGTTTTCTGAAGGTGAAGCGAAAGAATATCATTGTCATAACTGTGGTGCTGTTATTATTACTGATGCTGACACCACGGCGACTTCGTGCGGTTTCTGTGGCGCTGCTGTAGTACTGGCAGATCGGCTATCAGGTATTCTAGCTCCCGGAAAAGTCATACCATTTTCAATCAGCAAGGATGAAGCAATTCAAGCGTTTAAGAAATGGTGTAAAAATGGACGTCTCACTCCTAAAGGATTCATGAACGCAGATCGAATTAAAAATATTACTGGTATGTATGTTCCTTTTTGGTTGTACGATTTAAATAATAGGGTAAAAGTGAGTGCTACGGGCACAAAGGTCCGAACATATACTCGCGGAGATTATATTTATACGGAGACACAATTTTTTGATGTCTATCGAGATATTAATCTCGACTATGTAAAGGTCCCGGTTGATGCATCTGAAAAAATGGTTGATGGAATGATGGATAAACTGGAACCGTATCATTATACGGATTTAAAAGATTTTAAAACCCCATATCTCGCTGGGTATATTGCGGAAAAGTACAATTATAATGATAAGGAATTGTTACCACGAGTAAAGTCAAAAATACAAAGATTTATAGACTCATATATTAGTTCTACCATATCGGGTTATTCCACGGTCTCATATAAAAATAAACAGATTGATACGAAAAAAATGAAGAGTGTTTACGCTCTATTTCCTGTATGGATGGTCTATTATGACTACGATAAAGCAGAACATACCTTTGCAATGAATGGTCAGACAGGAAAAGTAGTCGGAAAACCTCCAATCAGTATGGCAAAAGTCGGAATGTGGTTTGGGGGCATTGCGGCATCAACTTTTATCGCGTTAAAACTTATCTCGTTAGCTTTAGGTGGTGGTTTATGGTGAAAAAGTATTTATTTATAATAACTTTCTTCTTGATTTTACTACCATTTTCCACAAATTCTCATGCAGCAGAACAGAAAATCTATGATTATGCTGGATTATTAACCGATGATCAAGTTCAAAGACTGGAAGCGATGGCGAATGAATATGGTGCAAAGCGAAATTCAGACTTCATTATTTTGACGACGAACGATACTGAAGGGAAAACTGCTCAAAAATACATGGAAGATTTTTATGATGAAACTGCTCCTGGCTACGATAAACCACATGGGAATACAGCCATTCTTACCATTGATATTAATGGACGTAACGTTTATTTGGGGGGTTTTTATAAAGCTGAAAAATATTTGGATGACGAGAGGTTAACTCAAATACGTGAAAAAATAACACCTGATTTGTCAAATGGTAACTATGAACATGCCTTTGAGACTTTTATAAAAACATCCTATAAATATATGGGATTTCGGCCAGGTGTGAATCCAGACAATCTATTTTTTAATATATGGTTTCAAATTATTTGTTCACTAGGATTAGCTGGAATCATTGTCGGAATTATGGCCTACAATTCAGGTGGAAGAGTGACGATTAACAGTAGTACTTACGAAGATGGTCATAAATCAAGGGTATTGGATCGAAGAGATATTTATATTCGAACAACGACAACGAAGCGGAGAAAACCATCGAATAATAGTAGTGGTGGGGGAAGCCGTGGAGGCGGCGGATTTACAAGCGGAGGACACTCCCATAGTGGTAGTGGGGGTAAATTTTAATATATAGAAAGGGATTGATGAGACATGTCACTATTTAAAAATCAATTTGCTAACGTCGTAGAATGGGAAGAATTCAGAGACGATATGATTTTCTGGAAATGGAGTAATCGCGAAATTAAAAAAGGCAGTAGACTCATTATTCGTCCTGGTCAAGATGCCATTTTTATTAACAATGGGAAAATCGAAGGGATTTTTACGGATGAAGGGGATTATAATATTGAATCGCAAATTATCCCATTTTTATCTACACTAAAAGGTTTTAAATTCGGCTTTAACAGCGGAATGCGTGTGGAAGTGTTATTCGTGAACACGAAGGAATTTACGGTTAAATGGGGAACGAAAAATGCAATTAATATTCCGACGCCATTGCTTCCTGGCGGCATGCCAATCCGCGCAAATGGTACGTTTAATTTTAAAGTGAATGATTATATGGCGTTGATTGATAAAATTGCAGGAGTGAAAAATAGTTATCTTGTAGAAGATATCAAAATTAGGATTGTTTCGATTCTTGATCAGCTTTTGATGAAGTGGATCAGCAGAGAAGGAAAAGATATGTTCAATCTTCAGGCAAACTCTTTTGAAATTGCAAAAGGGATTAAGGAAGATCTCGACATGCAAATCATAGATAGCGGGATGACCATTACTGGATTTAATATTATGAGCTTCAATTATCCGGAAAAAATTCAAGAGATGATTGCAAAAACGGCGTCCCACAGTATGATTGGTGATATTCAAAAATATCAGCAAGTTGAGATGACGGATGGCATTGCATCAGGAAAAGTAAAAGGCGGCGGGGCAGCCGCAGATATGGCGGGCATGATGATGGGAATGAATGTCGCCAATGAAATGATGAAAAATATGAATCAAAATCAAAACCAGAATCAGAATCAGAATCAGAATCCTTCGTCTCAAGGAAATAACCACAGCGTCGGAAATAAAATACCTAATTTCTGTCCGAATTGTGGGCAAAAAACGAGCGGCGGGAATTTTTGCTCAAATTGTGGTCAGAAACTGGTTTAATAAAAGCTATAACTCCTTACTCATCAATTGTTGAGAAGCTGTAATTCTATCGTTATCTTCTTGAAAAGATCATTCGGTAGAATGTAAAATAGCAACTATTTTGTCTAACGATAAAGATAAAAATGCTTGATGAAAAAGGAGTTTGACTATGGAAGCTCATGTAAAAAAATCCTTGGAAGAATGGAAAGAAGAAATAGGCGAAATTTTAGTAGAAATAGATAAAGAATAAGAGGAAATAAAAAAGGAACTGCAAGTATATTCTTATAAATTCAGTATTACGAAACAAGTTATTCAATCTACCGTAAATGAAGAGATTATCCGAAACATTCGCCATCTTTATCATACTCCATTTCAAGAACGGTTCAACGAACTAAAAGAAGGAATTAGAGACTTAGAGGAAAAAAAGAAAGTTTTCCAAATGTTTATCGATAAAATTGATAAGGTAAGAGGAAGAGAAGGTTCAAACTCTACAATGATACCGAATGAGCAACTGACGTACAAATAACGTAAAAAGAGGGGGCTAAGTTGCCACCCTCGTTTTTTTCTTCCAATTATCTTTTATCATTATTAATGATTTTTAGCTCCTGTAAACAATTGCTTGTAATATTCTTTGCATTCGTCCCAATACAAATATTTATAGAAATAAAATACTAGAATTAAGAGAACTGATAAATTCATATAGTCATTGGAATCCTGCAAAACAATACGAGAAAAATTTAATAGAAATCAATACTGATCTTATTCCCTACATGAAGGACACAATTTTTTGAAAGCATTTGTCTTAGAGTCGACAATTCCTGTTCAGTTAAAATGAGATCAGTGATTCCTTTTTCGTTTTGTTGATAATCTTGATCTTGAATCTTATTGAATTTCAATCGCAGTAGGTTTTTGAGTCCATTAATGGTCATAAATTTTACTGAATATCCATTTGTAAGGATAGATTCAAATTCGCTATTTGTTGATAGGTTTATAAGCTCTTGAAAGTCGAAGGTTGTATCTACTTTTTGCCAAGGACTTACATCTTTTTTATCGATTTGTGTGATTATTTGTTCGTCCGTAACACCATTGTCTCTCAATGTTTCTAACATAATGGCGATTGGTAGTGAAATTTTTAAAGTCTCCAAATGAATTCCTCCGTTAACTACATAAAAATATATATAGTTATATTGTAATATAGTCATCAATCACGAACAAATAATTATTCTGATAAGATTAATGTGAATAATATTCCAGAAAAACACAATCGGTCATAAAACGATTAATAGGTAGTAAACTAGTACAGTTGAATACAATAGGATTGTAAACTTAGTTCATTGGAAATAAAATGTACATAATCGGTAATTTCTTTCAATTTACAGTATGATAGTATAGAAGAAACAATTATTTGAATTGGAGGAATTATATGAACTCCCATCTAAAATTTGATTTTCATACCCATCATCTCCGTTGCGGACATGCACGTGCCGATATACGGGATTATATTGAAGCGGCGATTCAAAAAGGGATGGATATGATCGGAATTTCCGACCACTCTCCATATTTTGCGAGTGAAAAGGACCAACTCCATCCAAAGATTGCCATGGCGAAAAGTACGTTTCCTGAATATGTGCAGGAAGTCTTACAGCTAAAAGAAGAATACAAAGGAAAAATCGATGTTCTTTTAGGAGTAGAATCGGACTATTTTCCAGAGTATATTGATTTATATCGAAAACATTATGAATCTTATCCTTTCGATTATATTATTGGATCTGTCCATTTTGTAGATGGGGTAAGTATTTTTAAAGGAGATCGTTGGGAAGGCTTGACTGAAAAGGAAAGAGTTCGTACGAAAGAAGAATACTACGAACTGATTCAACAGTCGGCAAGCTGTGGAGTATTCCAAATTTTAGGTCATATTGATGCGATGAAAGGATTTTATCCGGACTTTTCATCGATTCAAACAGATGTAGTGGACCGTACTTTAAAAATTATTGGAGAACATGATGTGGCGATTGAAATCAATACGTCTGGGAAAACGAAGGATTGCGGTGGCTGGTACCCAGCTGATGAAATTCTTGAAAGAGCGCTATATCATGGCGTAAACGTTACATTTGGCTCCGACGCTCACGATCCTGAACGTGTCGGCGATGATTTTGAATTAGTAAGGGCAAAATTAAAAGAAATCGGGTTTAAAGAGTGGGCATATTTCCGAGAAAAGAAAAGATATCTTACTTCATTATGATTTTCAGAAAGGTTGTCAAAGTATGTACGAGATTACGAAGGAAAAAGATGAACAATATACAATTTATCATTTAAAAAGTTCAGAAACTGGCTCTTGGTTAAAAGTAGCGCCTGAAAGAGGGGGCATCATTACAGCTTTTGGTGTCCAAGGTGTCGAAACGCTATTTTTAAATAAAAAAACGTTCTATGATGAAGAGGCAAATGTTCGGGGAGGAATTCCAATTCTATTTCCGATATCAGGCCAATTGCGTGACGGGGAATACGAATGGGAAGGTACTGTCTACAAAATGAAAAACCATGGATTTGCAAGAAATCTTCCATGGGAAGTCATTGATACGAATACAGATGGTCAAGCTTCTATTACAATCCGTTTAACTAGCAATGAAGAAACAAAAAGTGCATATCCATTCGAATTTGAAGTGATTTATACATATATTTTAAAAGGCAATCAGCTACAGATTTTGCAAGAGTATGTGAATAAATCAGAAACAGAAATGCCTATATATGCTGGCTTCCATCCTTATTTTAGGACAGCGAATAAAAAACTTGATTACGAAACAGACGCGAAAACGTATCGGGATGACAATGATTACGAAATCAAAAATGTAGGAGACGGGCTAGATTTAACAGATAAAAAGGAATCCTTTGTGCTGTTGGATTCCGAGAAAAAAGAAATTGCTTTTACACTACCTGAAATCGATAAAAAGGTTACGTTAGAATACGGTGAAGAATTCAAATATGTTTATTTATGGACGGAGCGAGATCAGGATTTCATGTGCGTGGAACCGTGGATGGCACAAACGGATGAAATGAATCGTAAAGACGAATTATATTTCATCGGGAAAGGCGAAACTTTGAAAACATTTTTAAATGTTAGCGTGCAGTAGATCAAGTGAATACTTGATCTACTACTTTTTAAAGAAGTAATTCTTTATTTATTCTCTTCCATTAACTCAATTTTTTTATCGATTTTTTGCTTTTCCGCGCTCCACCAAAGTGCCTCATCCATCTCCTCAATAACCTCTTTAATCTCATGCTTTTCAGCAACTGCTGGTGGAGAACCACGGAGCGGTTTCCCAGATGTGTTTTTTAAGAATAGTGTTACCACGACAATTCCAATCAACGAAACAAAGATTAAATAATATGCAGGAATAAGTTGATTAGCAGTAATACTTATGAGCCAAGAAATCAGTAAAGGTGCTGTACCGCCAAATAGCGAGGCGGAAATATTGTAGGTAATCGCTAATCCACCGTACCTGACTTCTGTGAAAAATAGTGATGGCAATTGTGATGTCATCGTAGCTTTTATGGCTGCCAAGAACACTCCTAATATTAATAGCCCTAAAAAGACTAACCAATTATTGCCGCTTCCGATTAATAAAAACGATGGGATCGATAATAATGTAATTCCAATTAAACTTGCCTGGATAATCTTTTTATTACCAACTCGATCCCCAAAATAGCCAATTGCCAATACAGTCGGAATCATGATGAACATAACAATGATAATGAGTAATAATCCCTTTGTATCTCCATAACCTAAAACACCTGTTAAATGTGAGGGCATATAAGTCAAAACTGTATAATCAATAACATTATAAAAGAAGACTAAGACCAAGCACATTAACAATGAGCGGCGATGATAGAGAAACAGCTCTTTCATTGAGACGTGCGGTTTATTTTGAGTTTCTTCTATTTTCTCTTCCATCGCAGCAAAAGCAGGTGATTCTTCAAGATGGTTGCGGAGATACAATCCTATTATTCCAATCGGACCAGCTATCAAGAAAGGTATTCTCCATCCCCAATTAAGCATTGTTTCCGATCCTAAAGCAAAGGTGAGTATCGTGACCAATCCAGCACCGCCTATGTATCCTGCAAGTGTTCCTACTTCCAATCCACTTGCCATAAACCCACGTTTTTTGTCTGGAGTTGACTCAGCGATGAAGGTCATAGCCCCGGCATATTCACCACCTGCAGAAAAACCTTGCACCAATCTTGCAATTAGTAGTAAAATCGGCGCAGCTATTCCAATCGTTGAGTAAACCGGAATGAGTCCAATCAAAAAAGTAGCGATCGACATCATTATTAACGTAACAGCTAAAATCCTTTTCCTTCCCAACCGGTCACCAAGCATTCCAAAGAACATACCACCAATTGGACGTACCAGAAATGCTACTGCAAATGTTCCAAAACTGAATACCAATTGGGCAGAATCACTTACCCCTGAGTAAAACACCTTTCCGATAATGACTACCAAATATGAATAAATTCCAAAATCAAACCATTCCATTGCATTTCCTAATGAAGTAGCCACCACTGCTTTTTTAGCAATATCCTTATCAATAACGGTTATATCGTCTTTATGTACTTTGTATTTTTTTCTTTTCTTTTTGTTATTATCTTTATCTACTTTTTCTTTTATTTGATCCATTAATAAATTTCCTCCCTCTATACCTATTCCTTAAATATTTCCTCTTAAACATAAATTTATGAAATAGTATTAATGCCAGTTGTATAAAAGATTCCCACTTTACAAATGCTAAATGGTTGAAGAATAAAGGAGGCAGGATGAATGAACAGGAGACTTTTAAACATTTCGATTTTAGTCTTTCTTATAATTTTTTCAACGATACCAGCAACACAAGTTTTAGCAAAAGAAAATGTAAAAGCGAAGAATGTTATTTTCTTGATTCCGGATGGTTTCTCAACCTCCTATGCGACGAATTATCGTTTGTATAAAGGAAAAGAAACAGTTATGGATTCAATGCTAGTTGGCATGCATAAAACATATTCTGCCGATTCACCTGTAACCGATTCTGCTGCGGCAGCAACTGCTATGGCGACTGGTTTTAAAACAAACAATGGCATGATCAGTGTATCTCCGGACGGAAAAAAACTGAGGACAATATTGGAAGCTGCAGAAGAAGCAGGAAAGGGAACAGGACTTGTTGCGACCTCGACCATTACATATGCCACACCAGCTGCATTCGGAGCCCATGTATTATCTCGCAAAGACGAGTCTGAAATAGCGGTTCAATATTTAAATAACGAAATTGATGTACTGCTTGGAGGTGGGGAAAAGTATTTTTTGACTTTGCTAGAAAACTGGAGAAAGAAAGGATATGAAATCGTTACGAATAAAAAAGAGTTAAGCAACGTAAAAATGCCGCAAAAGCTCCTGGGCCTATTTGCAAAGGAAGGAATGGTTCCTGAATTAGATCGCCATTTTACAAGTGAACCGAGTCTAGAGGAAATGACGAAAGCAGCATTGCGAGTCTTGAATCAAAACAAAAAAGGTTTTTTCTTAATGGTGGAAGGCAGCCAAATTGATTGGGCTGGACATGACAACGATGCAGCGTGGGCGATGAAAGATATTGAAGCATTTGAAAAAGCAGTTGCTGTTGCAGTTGATTTTGCTAAAAAAGATAAAAATACCCTCATAGTCATTGCAGGTGACCATGATAATGGGGGAATGTCTGTAGGAGCTTATGATAAATACGATGCAAAATTAGATGTTCTTCGTAATGTAAAATCTTCCGGTCGCTTTATGGAGATGCAATTAGATAAAAAGCGAAGCAATGCAAAGGAAATAATGAAAAAATATGCAGGAATTGATTTAACAAAAGAAGAAGTAAATAAAATAGAACAAGCTGATAAACCGGTAAAAGCTATCAACCGAATTGTATCAGAGCGGGCACTTGTAGGATGGACTACCTCTCAGCATACCGGAGTCGACATCCCTGTGTATGCTTTTGGTCCAGGGGCTCAATTTTTTAGAGGATTACATGATAATACAGAATTGCCGAAAATGATGGCAAAGGTGATGGATATAAAATTTCCATAGACTTTATGGAGGTTGGGGGGATGGAATGAAGTCTTCTATTAAATGGATCAAGATGGATGACGGCGTTGAAATTCATGTGAAAAAGTGGGTTGAACCAGATGCTCAACCAGTTGCAATTCTTCAGCTTGCACATGGTATGGCTGAACATATTGATCGGTACAATGGATTTGCGGAACATCTAGTTCAAAATGGGATTTTTGTTTACGGAAATGACCATCGTGGCCACGGGGAAACAGGTGAAAAGGCTGGTACAGTTGGCTTCTTTGCCGATGAAAATGGATTTGACCGTGTTGTGGATGATCTTTATGGCATCAATCAATCGATCCATCATGAATATCCCGATATCCCTATTTTTCTAATGGGCCATAGTATGGGTTCCTTTTTAGTTAGAAGATTTATACAAAAATATTCATCTTCTGTGGAAGGTGTAATTCTTTCAGGAACTGCCGGCAGCCCAGGGATTGCAGGAAAGTTGGGGAAGTTAATAGCAAAATGGGAAAGTCGTTTAAAAGGTCCAAAGGCACCAAGTCCATTTCTGGATCGCCTTTCATTCGGCTCGTTTAATAAGAGCATCCAAAATCCTAACACTACCTTTGATTGGCTTTCACGCGATAGTAATGAAGTGGAAAAATACATAAACGATCCACATTGTGGCTTCGTTTGCAGCTCAGGATTTTTCTATGATCTTTTTGACGGACTGGAAAAAATTCACGATTCAAAACTAAATCAATCAATCCGAAAAGATTTACCAATATTATTTTTCAGCGGAGATAAAGATCCGGTTGGGGGCAGCAAAGTAGTAGAGGTTATAAAGCAATATAGAGAAATGGGTCTATTAAATATTGATTCCACCTTTTTAAAAGACGGCAGACATGAAATGTTGAATGAAACTAATAAATATGAAGTATACCAGCTTGTTCTGAAATGGATTACTAAACAGCTGAATAAAAATAATATACACATATAAATGCAAAACACTGTTCTGTAACGGAATAGTGTTTTTTATTGCATATATTTCAAAAGAATAAACAATCCTATTAAGAAGTATAACGTAATATGGAGTGTATTTTTAGGAGGTAGCTAGATGGCATCAAATATTACACAAAAATTAATTCAGTCACATCTTTTATCTGGAGAAATGATTCCCGGAACAGAAATTGGATTAAGAATTGATCAAACCTTAACACAAGATGCGACGGGAACAATGGTGATGTTGGAGCTTGAAGCAATGGGATTAGAACGGGCAAAAACGGAGGCATCAGCTCAATATGTTGACCACAATCTTATCCAAGTTGACAGCAAGAACCCTGATGATCATCTATTTTTACAAAGTGCTACAAGACGGTTCGGATTGTATTATAGCCGTCCAGGGAATGGAGTAAGCCACCCAGTTCACATGCAGAGGCTTGCTAAACCGGGAAAAACATTGCTTGGATCAGACAGTCACACTTGTGCCAATGGCTGTATGGGGATGCTTGCGATGGGTGCAGGTGGTCTTGATGTAGCGCTAGCGATCGCAGGAGAGCCTTTTTATGTAAAAATGCCTCAAGTGTGGGGAATAAAGCTGACAGGAGAGCTTCCTGATTGGGTAAGTGCGAAAGATGTCATTTTAGAACTGCTTCGTAGATATGATGTGAAGGGAGGAGTCGGAAAAGTAATAGAATACTACGGGCCGGGCGTTGACACTTTAAGTGCGATGGACCGCCATGTGATTGCGAATATGGGGGCAGAGTTAGGGGCTACTGGAACTGTTTTTCCTTCGGATCATGAAATTAGACGATTTTTAAAAGAGCAAGGAAGAAAAGATGATTGGATAGAATTAGTTCCGGATGCTGATGCTAAATATGATTTGACCGATGAAATAAATCTGTCGGAACTAGAACCGCTAATCGCAAAACCGTCTAGTCCAGGTAATGTGGTTTCAGTTTCAGAAGTCGCGGGTACTCCAATTTATCAGTCCTATATTGGTTCGTCAGCCAATCCTGGTTTTCGTGATTTTGCCATTGCAGCGGAAATCGTGAAAGGGAAACATATTGCGGAAGGAATTTCGTTTGACATTAACCCTACTTCCCGACAAATGTTAACGGATTTAGTGAAGGAAAGTCATATCGCAAGTTTACTTCAATCAGGCGCACGATTACATCAAGCAGGGTGTAATGGCTGTATCGGAATGGGGCAAGCACCAGCAACAGGGCGGAATAGTTTGAGGACGACACCGCGGAATTTCCCGGGAAGATCAGGAACGAGGGAAGATAGCGTCTATTTATGTAGCCCCGAAACAGCTGCAGTTTCAGCGTTAACAGGGAAAATTACAGACCCTAGAACGATGGATTTCTCATATCCAAACGTAAAGGAACCGAACTATCCTACAATTGATGTGAATTTACTGGAGGCACCACTACCTTACGAAGAAGCAAAAAACGTGCAACTCGTGAAAGGTCCAAATATTGCTTCCATACCTTCTATGGATGAGCTTCATGACCAGATGGAACTTCCGATCTTATTAAAAATGGGGGACAATATCTCCACCGATGAAATTTTAGCAGGTGGAGCTCGCGTTCTGCCATATAGGAGCAATCTCCCTGAAATTAGTAAATTTACGTTTGAAATCATTGATCGAACATATTACACAAGAGGAAAAGAAACGGTTGATCAAGGCGGCCATGCAGTAGTTGGAGGGTTTAACTATGGTCAAGGTTCAAGCCGTGAGCATGCTGCGCTAGCTCCAAGATATTTAGGATTGAGGGTAGCGCTTGTTAAAGATTTCGCAAGGATTCATTGGCAAAATCTCGTTAACTTTGGTGTACTGCCATTAACTTTCGTTAATCCTGATGACTATGACATGTTAAACCAAGGAGATATTTTACAACTTTCAAATGTAAGAACGATCATTAAACAGGTGAGTGAATTCACAATAGGCATTAAAGGAAGAGAGCAAAAAATAAAAGTGAAACATACTTTATCAGAACGACAAGTAGAAGTCATGTTAGCAGGCGGAATGATCAATTGGGTAAAAAGCCGCCAAAAAATTGCTGAATAATTGAGGTGAATTATATGGTGGATAGAGAACTTACTTGTAAAGCGTGCGAAGGGACAGGTATGCTTTCTGATGATGAAGGCTGGCAATACAATTGTAGTGTATGTAGAGGTGCTGGTGTTATTGCGGCAGAGGGAGGGCCACAATCCGCCAAGCTCATGTCAGTAGATGAAAATAATCGGTTATTAGATTGAACAAAAAAGAAGAAGTGGAGTATTGGAGCCACTTCTTCTTTTTGTCATGTGAAAACCTCGAAAATTTGTCCTTATGAAATGTTCAAAGTTCCCGAGTTCATGTGAAAACCCAAAAGCTGTCCATTTGAATCGTTCAAAGCTCCCAAGTTCATGAGAAAACCTCAAAAGCAGTCCGTTAGAACGGTTCAAAGGGCCCATGCTCATTTCAAAAATCGCAATTTGAGTGGGCCGAACATCCAGCATATGCATCCACTTCACTTGCTATTGTAAATTTTCCGGAGGTGAATCTGCATGTTTCTTGTTTATGATTTCCGAAAATATGTTTTCGCTTGAATTATTATTAATTATCGCTCTGTTTAATTGTCCTGTTTGTATCAGTTTTATGAGAGCTTGAATATCTTCTTTCGTGGCTGGTTGTTTTTCGGGTTTTAAGGTATATCCTATTTTTCCGTTCACTTCAACTGTTGCTGTTTCTAAATCGTTAATAGAAGCAATTCCGAGTTGACGAAGCCGTTCCTCTAATTTATCGACTGTTAATCTCAATTTCCTTAAATTCTTTTTATTAAGTTGCCCTTTTTCCACAACAGGTACGGATTTGCCGGAAATAATCGACTCAAGGAAATCAGATTTTATTTGAATCCACTCTGTTACAATAAGTGCCAAAATAAAAATGGCTCCTACGATAATGGTCGTCCATATACTTTTGCTCGTTACAGGTTGGATGAGCATAGTACCAAAGGCAATCATAATGATGGCTTCTGGCATTGTCATTTGGGAAATTGTTTTTCTTCCGCTTATTCTCAAATACAGTGTTCCTATGGCAAAAATCAGCAGAACCTTCCATATCAAATCCAAGTCCATTCTTAAAACCCTCTTTTAATCATGTTAAAACATATTTTTTACCATTGGGTTATTTAGATACGAGTATTATTTTGGAAAGGAATAAGACCTGTACATTTGGAGAAGATATAGTGAATTAAGAAAGAAATGGAGGTATACATCAAGAATGGTGGAGTCCTGGGATGTAAAATCTATAAAGGAAAATGAAAAAATAAATATAAGAACAAAAGAGATGGATAAAAATGATAAAAAGAAAGATGTAATTCACGCCGAAAAACTACGATATGAAAATGCGGATGAAATATATGAATAGGTTAAGTAATGGCTGATTTTTGCTCTACCGTATGGCCGGAGATCCCAACCCCTAATAATTATTTGAATTGTAAAGAATGTGGATTGTATAAGCAAGGAACTCGTATGGTGTGGGGGGAAGGAAACCCAGAAGCACCCATTATGGTAATCCTTGATAATCCCGGAGCACGAGAGGATAAGGAAGGGAATCCAACAGTTTGTGGCACAAGACAAACGTTGCAAAAAGCTGCATTTGAAGTCGGACTAAAAATGTCTGATTTATATATAACGTACATTTTAAAAAGAAGACCAGTCCGTAAATATGATAAAGAATTTACTCGGAATATTTGCATGCAGCATTTAGAACAACAACTGATAAGCATAAAACCTTCTCTTATATTTTGTTTAGGTAATGTGGCAGTACAATCTTTTTTCAGAAATCAAAATGCTGAAGTGAAGAGTTTCAGAGGCAAATGGCATAATGTTCAAGGTTACCTCACAATGGTGGCGTATCATCCACTGGCTGTTAGACGTCGACCGAATTTATGGCCATACTTTTTAGATGATTGGAAAGTATTTGCAGAGCGATACCAAAAACATTAAAAAAAGAAAGCTCTTCTTTCCACTTTTTAAAGGAAAGAAAAGCTTTTTTTCATTTTTTTATGTTAATGGTATGGCTCTTAAACGTACCCATATCCACCAACAAATGCTGCACCTATGATAACTAAGAGAATAAACAACACTACTACTAATGCGAAGCCTCCATAACCAACTCCAAATCCACCATCCATAAAAAAAGGCACCTCCTTTAATCTAGATACCTTATTCTATGTACTGACCGTGTCTATGTGTAAAATGAAACAGCGTAAAATGCCCATTTTTGTAGTCCAAGCCATTCCTTGATGATATGACGGCATTTAATTAAGAAGCTGATAGTATAAAAAAGACTTGAAGAAATGATGTGCACCCCAAAAGTTAGACAAACAATTCTAACTCTTGGGGTGTTTTTTGTGGTCAAATATGATGAAGGATTTAAGCAAAATGTAGTTGACGCTTATTTAGCAGGTGAAGGTGGATATGCTTCCTTGGCTATTAGATTTGGAATTCAAAGTAAAACCAATATAAGAAAATGGGTCAGTGCGTTCCAACAATTTGGCAAACAGGGTTTGGCTTCTAAAAAAGCAATTACGAATTATCCTGTTCAATTTAAATTAGATGTCTTAAACTATAAGGTAAAAACAGGAGATTCCCTTGAAGAAGTTGCTAGAAAATTTGGCATTACTGAACCACCTATGATTCTTAATTGGTTGAGGAAATGGCAAAATGAAGGTATTGAAGGACTCTCTAAATCAAAGGGGCGTCCATCATTGTCCAACGAATCAAAGAGGAATAAAAATGAGAAGAAATTGACGAAAGAACAACAACTTTTAAAAGAAATAGAGTTACTACGTGCGGAGAATGCCTATTTAAAAAAGCTCCGTGCTTCAGGGGTAAATATTCCGAGCCGACTGCTAAAACAGAATCCAGGGTCATTCACGAACTCAGAAAACAATTCAAATTAGCTGTTATCCTTGAAGCCACAGGTTTTCCAAAAGCAACCTATATGTATTGGCAAAAACGATTTAATGAATCCAATCCAGATGAAGAGATTGAAAAGATCATCCAAGATATTGTAGACAAACATAATGGAAATTACGGATATCGTCGAATTGATATGGAATTGCGTAAGAGAGGTTATATCGTAAATCACAAAAAAATCCTACGGATTACCAATAAACTTGGTATTACTTGTACATCATTCACACGTAAATCTCGTAAATACAGCACTTATAAAGGAACTATAGGCAAGATTTCGAAAAACCTTGTAAACCGTAGATTCCATACAAGTATTCCACATCAAAAATTAACGACTGATACATCTGAATTCAAATACTATACGACCGATTCTGATGGGAAGATAATCATTAAGAAGGCTTATTTAGATCCATTTTTAGATATGTTTAATAGTGAAATTCTATCCTTTCGGTTCTCAGAACGGCCAAACGCTCAAGCAATTATGGATGCTTTAGACGAAGCAATTGAAATAACAAAAGATTGCCCCTATCGAACGACTATACACTCTGATCAAGGCTGGGGTTATCAAATGAAAAGATATGTAAGGAAACTAAAAGATAACGGTATATTTCAAAGCATGTCCCGAAAGGGAGACTGTCTGGATAATTCACCAATGGAAAATTTCTTCGGGATAATGAAACAGGAAATGTATTACGGTAGAGTTTATAAGTCATTTGAAGAGCTTAAACAAGCAGTATCTGATTATATTTTTTACTATAACAATGAACGGATAAAAGCAAAATTGACTGGCATGAGCCCGGTGGAATACCGTCTTCATACCAGTCAACTAGCTGCATAAATATTTTGGTCTAACTTTTAGGGTTCAGCACAAAAGGGATGATCCTTTAGTCACTTTCTTCCCCTTATATATGGTTTCATTTCTTTCTTAAATTCGTTATTATCCTATTTATTCCTTTTTACAAAACTCCACTTTGTAATGAAAAAAACAAGTCCGTGGACTTGTTAATAAGTTGATTCGTAGGTGACTTACTTAGCACTAATATGAAGTGGTGGAGGAATAAGCCAACCTTTGTCTTTAGTAAGCTGTAGCAATCTTGCGCCGAATGCTGCTTTCTGAACATGGAATTTTCCAAACATCATGGCAATGTCTTCACGAATAGATTCCCCCATTATCGTGCTGCATGTAATTAAACCTCCAGCAACATCCCTTGCTAAAGATGCTGCAATTTCGGGATCAAGGAACCTTGCTCCTGTTGGTATTTCTTCTAAATCTGCTTTCGACCTTTCGGGTGGGGTAGGGGGTAAAGGTACTCCAGATTCCTTTAATAATGATTCTACCTCTTTTGCTTCCTGTTTAGTTAATTGGATTGCGTCCTTTAACAGTGCTTGAAGATCCGAATCTCCAGCATGGTTTAAATGGACTTCATAACAAACGGTTAGACCTTTAGTTGTCATTAGGTAAGTCCACATTCCGAAAACCTCTCCGTAATGCATCGGTTCATCTTTTGGATTTCCACTTAATATTCCCACTTACATCCTCCTTAACATTTAATCATCTATATATTCTGCTCCGTAACAGTAAACATACGTTTTTTTTTTCTTAACGTAACCTCAACAATAATTTGCTTCCTTTTAGCGAATAGTATTCATTAAAAAATTGGGTGGTTGAAAAGGTAAAAGTTTGATAAAAATGGATCACGTAAAAGCTTTGGCAATCAAATTTATTTCGAGCCTAGCTTTGTTATATATTATCTTAGGTATGTTATATGGAATGACTTTTGGGAATGTATTTTTGATTACCTTAGTGTTAGGAGTTGTTTCTTATATTATTGGTGATTTGATAATTTTACCAAGAACCAATAATACCGTTGCTTCTATAGCGGATTTCGGAATTGTGTTAATAATAATTTGGATCCTGAGTGCAGCACCTACTGATTTTAATAATTTATTTACAATGTCTTTAAAAGCATCAATTGCTGTTACTCTTTTTGAATATGTGTTCCATAGGTATGTCGAAAACAATGTTGTTTCTAAAAAAACAACTGAAGACTATCCAAGGAATATGCAATACCAAACAGAGTCTTCGGAAGAATTTACTCCAAATGGTGGAATTGAAAATCAAAAAAATAAATAAACGGTATTAATAAATCGCAGGCTTAAGAGAACAGTACTAGTTTTCTTAAGCCTGCTTTTTTATATAGAAGAATTAATTTTATAAGTGTAAAATTGTCTTGGTGAAAAATAATAAACAAAAAAGAGAGGGATTATGAATGCGGAAGCAAAAGGGGAAATTTTTATATAGCCCACCTAAAAATGGTTACCCAGAGTGGAATAACAATCCTGAGATTTTTCAATTGAACAGGCTAGACGCTCACTCCACGCTAATGCCTTTTCAAACGATTGAAGAAGCTTTAGAAGGTAATCGCAAATCATCGAAATTTTTCAAATCCCTAAATGGACACTGGAAATTTTCTTTTTCAGAAACTCCTGATAAAAGAGTTAAAAACTTTTATGAAGCGGATTTTGACAGCAGTAAATGGGATGCGATCCAAGTTCCAGCACATTGGCAACTGCAAGGATATGACTATCCGCAATATACGAATGTGCGATATCCATGGATTGAAAAGGACGATATTGAGCCGCCGTTTGCTCCTACGAATTATAATCCCGTAGGTCAATATATCCAAACATTTACTGTGCCAGCTTCATGGGATGACCAACCTGTATACATAAGCTTCCAAGGTGTTGAATCCGCTTTTTATATTTGGGTGAATGGAGATCTAGTTGGATATAGCGAGGATACATTCACGCCGGCTGAATTCGATTTGACGCCTTATTTAATAGACGGTGAAAATAAACTTGCTGTTGAGGTGTATCGTTGGTGTGATGCGAGCTGGCTTGAGGACCAGGATTTTTGGAGAATGAGCGGCATTTTCCGTGACGTTTACTTATATTCAACTCCTCACGTTCACATAGAAGATTTTTTTGTTACGACCCAGCTTGACGAAGAATATCAAAACGCGGAACTAAACATTCAGGCAAAAATTTCAAATTATTTTGAAGAGAGCATGGAGAATCCAACGTTTGAAGCGATGCTTTTTGACCAAAATGGACAGGAAGTTTTGGGAACACCTCTTGTTGTCCCGGCAAATATTTCGGAGAACACTGATGTAAAAATTTCGACTTCATCAATAGATAAAAATCCTTTGAAGTGGAGTGCAGAGCATCCAAATCTATACACTCTCGTATTAAGTTTAAAAGACGCATCTGGACAAATTATTGAAACCGTAAGCTGCAAAGTAGGCTTCCGTAAATTTGAGTTAAAAGACGGTTTAATGAAAATCAATGGCGAGCGAATTATTTTTAAAGGTGTAAATCGTCATGAATTTTCGGCGAATAAAGGTCGTGCAATTGATTATGAAGATATGGTTCACGACATTACTTTAATGAAGCAGCATAATATAAATGCCGTGCGCACGTCACATTATCCAAACAATCCTTATTTATATGAATTATGTGATGAATACGGTCTATATGTCATTGATGAAAACAATCTAGAAACACATGGGACTTGGTATTATGGGCAAAAAGAGTTGGAAGATACAGTGCCGGGAAGCAGACCTGAATGGACAGAAAATGTATTAGATCGTTGCAACTCTATGTTCCAGCGTGATAAAAATCATCCTTCGATAGTTATTTGGTCACTTGGAAACGAATCATTTGGTGGAGACAATTTCTTGAAAATGCACGATTTCTTTAAAGAAAAGGATCCTACCCGTCTCGTTCATTACGAAGGGGTTTTCCATTATCGTCCTTCTGAAGCCGCTTCCGATATAGAAAGTACGATGTATATCCCTCCTAAACTAGTTGAAAAGTACGCACTTGACGCGGAAAAGTTTTCTGATAAAGCGAAGCCTTATATTATTTGTGAATATGCTCATGCGATGGGAAATTCCTGTGGTAACTTGTATCAATATACCGAGTTATTTGATAAGTATCCTATTTTACAAGGCGGTTTTATTTGGGACTGGCGAGATCAAGCGATTCGAACTAAAACAGAGGATGATACTGAATTTTTAGCTTACGGCGGGGATTTCGGAGAGTCGCCTAATGATGGAAACTTTTCTGGAAACGGGTTAATTTTCGCAGATGGAACCGTAACTCCGAAGATTTTTGAAGTGAAAAAATGCTATCAAAATGTGGAGTTCTATAAAGCGAATCTTGAAAACGGTGTAATTATGGTTAAAAATAAGCACTTGTTTTCCGACTTAAGTCATGTTGAACTTCATTGGGAAGTAATGGAGGACGGAAAAGTCATAAAAACGGGATCAACAAATGTAACGATTGAACCGCAGTCCACTGCTAACATTCACCTTGATTTTACGATAAATGACTTTAATGAGTATCAAGGAGAACTCATTCTAACTGTAAGTTTCCGACTTAAAGAAGGCACAATATGGGCTGAAAAAGGTCATGAAATTGCATTTGAACAATTTATTTTGAAAAGCGTGGGTGGAGAAGTGGGTTATCAGCCTATTTCTACTAAGTTAAAAACGGAAGACGAAGCTGGTATGACCATATCAGGAGATCAATTCTCTGTTCGCTTCAAAAAAGCAACGGGAGATTTAGAATCTTATCAGATTAACGGTGTAGAATTGCTAAAAATACCACTTGCTCCAAACTTCTGGAGAGCGATGACCGATAATGACAGAGGAAATGAACTGGATAAACGTGCTGCTACATGGCGAGAAGCTGGTGAAAAGCGCGAGCTACAATCTTTCCATGTTGATACAACAGAAGATACGGTTAAAGTGTCAGTCACGTATAACATTCCGACCAAGAATGCCTCGACATGTAAAATAATTTATGAAATTAAAAAGAACGGTACAATCGATGTGAATTACGAATTGGCACCAGGCAGGGAATTACCGGAGATTCCAGAAGTCGGCATCATGTTTACGATGGATTCAAGCTTTAGCAATCTAAAATGGTACGGAAAAGGTCCGCATGAAAATTATATCGATAAAGAAAAAGGCGCCAAAATTGGTCTTTACGAAGGAAAAGTAGAAGAGCAATATGTTCCTTATTTAAAACCACAAGAGTGTGGGAACAAGACTGAAGTAAGATGGATTACAATAACGGATAAGGACGGAAATGGGGTAAAAGTATCCGGTCACCCAACAATCGAAGCAAACGTTCTTCCATATACCCCCTTCGAACTTGAAAAAGCTAGCCACACGTATAAATTACCGGACAGAAAGCAATCGGTTGTAAGAATCAACTACAAACAAATGGGTGTAGGTGGCGACGATAGCTGGAGCCAAAAAACTCATCCGGAATTTACAATTTATGCCGACAAAGTATATAGATATTCTTTTTCAATCAGTCCAATTAAACTGTAAGACCATTTCGATTGGATTGAGGGCGTTCATCATTTAAATGGATTGAGCGAAGGGTCCCAATCGCCGCATAGAGGTCACTCATCGGCGAAAAAGGCGATGCCAAAGGCCTCAATAGCCTTATTGAAGTTGTTCATCAGTGATGACGGAGTTGCGGAAGGTCTCAATAATCGGATTGAGGTCCTTTATGAGCAATGGTCTCAAAGCTTGATTGAGAACGTTCTGCGGCAAAAATATACATGCGCATCGTCGTTTTTCGGAATTCAGTCCCGATCGATCGTAAATAAGGACAGAACGCCTTCGTTTTTCTGGATTCAGTCCCGATCGAACGCGAATAAGGACAGAACGCCTTCGATTTTCAGAATACAGTCACAATCGAGCATGAAAAAGGACAGAACGCCTTCGATTTTCAGAATACAGTCCCGATTAAGCGTAAATAAGGACAGAACGCCTTCGTTTTTCGGAATTCAGTCCCGATCGAGGGTGAATACCGACAGCACGTCTACACTTTTAGGAATTTAGTCCCAATAGAGCGTGAATAAGGACAGAACGCCTTCGTTTTTCGGAATTCAGTCTCAATCGAACGCTAATAAGGACAGAACGCCTTTGTTTTTCGGAATACAGTCCCGATCGAGCATGAATAAGGACGGAACGCCTTCGTTTTTCGGAATACAGTCCCGATTGAGCGTGAATAAGGACAGAATGCCTTCGATTTTCAGAATTCAGTCCCGATCGAGTGTGAATAAGGACAGAACGCCTTCGTTTTTCGGAATACAGTCCCGATCGAGCATGAATAAGGACAGAACGTCTTAGCTTTTCGGAATACAGTCCCGATCGAGCGTAAATAAGGACCAGAACGTCTAAACTTTTCGAAATTCAGTCTCAATCCAGCATCAATCGGGACTGATTCCCTTCATTTTTCAAAGAAGAGTATCTATAGAATATAAAACCAATCCGGATATGAAATATCTTATGCAACTTCAAACCAAGGATGTCCTAATGTGACCAAAGCTCACAAGGACATCCTTTTTCCTTCCATATGCATAATATCTGAATTAATTTCCAAACTAAATTCAAGATCTTAAACCTTGAGTGGGGTGATTATGTTGAAGAAAGTCTTTTTTTTATTGTTGTCGACTCTTTTAATTGCGACGGCTTGTTCTGCGGGTTCGTCCAATAAAGGTGGGACTCAAAACACCACCAATAAGGGCACTAATGAAATTACTGCGTGGGCATGGGATCCAAAGTTCAATATAGCTGCACTTAAGCTTGCTGAAGCCAATTATACAGGTGATAAGGATTTTAAATTAAGGATTATTGAAAATGGACAGCCGGATATTGTTCAAAAGTTAAACACTGGATTGAGTTCGGGTACGATGAAAGGAATGCCCAATATTGTCTTAATTGAGGATTATCGTGCTCAAAGCTTTTTGCAAGCTTATCCAGATGCTTTTTATGATATTTCGCAATTCTTCGATACAAAAGATTTTGCTGACTATAAAATTGCCCCAACAAGTTTTAACGGAAAACAATATGGTTTGCCTTTTGATACAGGCGTAACGGGCTTATTTGTAAGGACGGATATGTTAAAAGATGCTGGACTTACTGCAGATGATGTTCGTGATATAGATTGGGATCAATTCATTGAAATAGGAAAAACGATTAGAGATAAAACAGGTAAGGGCTTCTTGACTCTTGATCCAAATGATTTAGGTACGATTCGCATGATGATTCAATCAGCAGGGGCATGGTATTTGAAAGACGATGGAGTAACACCTAATTTAGCCGATAATAAGGCGCTCAAAGAGGCTTTTAGAATTTATAAAACTTTATTGGATGAAAAAATCGCTGTCACAACATCTGACTGGAGCCAATTCTTATCCGCTTTTAATAATGGTGATATTGCCGGGGTTCCTACGGGCAACTGGATTACTCCTAGTATAAAAGCAGAAGAATCTCAATCCGGGAAATGGGCGGTTGTTCCAATTCCGAGAATACCTATTAAAGGAGCCGTTAATGCATCTAACTTAGGGGGAAGTTCCTTTTATGTGTTAAATATTGACGGAAAGGAAAAAGCTGCAGACTTCCTCGGAAAAACATTCGGTTCAAATAAAGACCTTTACCAAAAGCTTGTAAAGGAAGTTGGAGCACTTGGTACGTATAAACCAGCAACAGACGGAGAAGCGTATAAAAGTGGTGACGACTTCTTCGGTGGACAAAAGGTTGTTGAAGATTTTTCAAAATGGATGGCTCAAATTCCAAGTGTGAATTATGGAATGCACACGTACGCAATCGAAGATATTTTAATTGCGGAAATGCAGAATTATTTAAGCGGAAAAAACATTGATGATGTAATGAACGATGCCCAACAACAAGCTGAGGCACAATTGAAATAATGAAAATTATTGGGCAATCGCTTTTTAGATCAGAAATCGCCTCGTTAAAAAGTGTATTGCCCAAAATTTTTTCAAAGGACATAAGTTTGTCGCTAAGGAGTGAATAGCTGTGAATTATAGGGTGAAAAGTAATACAATCGGTTGGACTTTTGTTATGATTTCAGTCATCTTAATTTGCTGGTTTTACTTTTATCCAATGATTCAAGCATTAATTTTATCCTTTAAATCAGGTGCGGGGGCAAACTTACATTTTGTAGGCTTTAATAATTATATTCGATTATTTAGTGACCCCACTTTTATAGCTGCCGTTACAAATACGTTTATTTATTTAATCGTTCAAGTTCCAATTATGATTATATTGGCCTTATTTATTTCAGTTCTATTGAATGACAGAACATTGAAGTTTAAAGGATTTTTTAGAACAGCGATTTTTTTACCATGTGTAACATCCCTTGTTGCCTACTCTCCGTTATTTTTAAATATTTATTTGCAACAAACGGCTTAGTGAACAAATTATTAATATCTTTGTCTTTAATTCCTGATCCAATTCAATGGTTAACCAATCCATTTTGGGCAAAAATAACAATTATTTTAGCGATAACTTGGCGTTGGACAGGATATAATATGATTTTCTATCTTTCTGCTCTCCAAAACGTTGACCCTTCCATTTACGAAGCAGCTAGGATTGATGGTGCATCGGGTGCTCAACAGTTTTTTAAAATAACGATTCCATTATTAAAACCGATTATTTTATTTACCTCCATCACATCAACAATTGGAACGCTGCAAATTTTCGATGAGATTATGAATATCACGAAAGGCGGTCCAGGAAACGCGACGACCTCCATATCACAATACATATACAATCTTTCGTTTAAATACACTCCTGATTTTGGATATGCAGCAACCGTTTCTTACGTCATTGTAATTTTGATTATATTGTTCTCGATTCTCCAGTTTAAAGTGGCAGGTGAGCGAAATGTTTAAACGATTTTTTGTCTATCTTTTTTTAAGTGTAGCTGCTTTCGTCTCAATCTTTCCTTTTTTATGGATGATTGTGAGCATGACAAATAGGTCGGTTGATGTAACGAGAGGACGACTGCTTCCAGGAAGTTATATGTGGGAAAATATTACAACCTTATTCACAACTGTTGATATTGTTCCTGCTTTGATTAATTCCTTTATTGTCTCTATATCCACAACCATATTGGCCTTATTGATTGCTTCTTTAGCCGGTTATGGATTTGAGATTTATAGGAGCTCGGTAAGGATGCAGTTTTTAATATTCTTTTGTTGTCGATGATGATTCCATTTGCAGCGTTAATGGTTCCGTTATATCGGATGTTTGGAAGTATCTCACAAGTTGCGCCGATGTTTGGTATAGATACATTGGCTGCAGTTGTTTTACCTACGATTACTACGGCATTCTTAATCTTTTTCTTCAGACAAAGTACAAAAATGTTTTCGAGGGAACTGATTGAGGCAGGACGAATTGATGGTCTAAGTGAAATGGGGATATTTTTTCGTATTTTCCTCCCAACAATGAAAACGACGTATGCAGCCGCCGCAATTATCACTTTTATGTCGAGTTGGAATAATTATTTATGGCCCCTTGTCGTTTTGCAGACACCCGAAAAGAGAACTATCCTGTTGCTTATCTCCAATCTTGGCGCAGGTTACTCGCCTGATTACGGTGTCATCATGGCTGCGATTGTAATTGCGACTTTGCCGACAGCCATCGTATTTTTCCTCATGCAGAAGCATTTTGTTGCTGGTATGACGGGATCGGTGAAATAAAGCTTGTATAGTTCTTTACAAGCTTTTTTACATTTTCACAATGTTTTTTAACTCAGAAAAAAATGATTCTTGATCTTTAGATGAAATTTTTACACTACCTAAAAATTTGCAGATCATTTTTGGAAGCTAATAATGTGAAGATATCCTTAATAGGGGCAATCCTCGTATATGGAATTTGACTTCGGAAAGGTCCTGCTTTTACTAATAGGAATTCATCACGAAAGACATACTTTATCGTAAAAATATTCCAAATATGAATCCTATAGATACAATACTTAAAGAAGGAAAAATAATGAAACTAGCTATATCTTTTTCATTTATAAAAAATAACGGCAGCGCATAAACAACTAGAATGATAATGCAAGAAAAAGAAATGAATGTAAAAACTTATCTATTTTTTAGAGGAATTCTATTTGATACACCTCGGTTAGGTATTTATGGATATTACGCTCAGAATAAGTATAAAGAATAAACAGCAATGAAAAGTAAAAAGGGATATTGTATAATAGATATTAGTTTCAGAATACTGAGTATTTGAACGGCAGGGAGTGATGTCATTGCGTCTATTGTGGGACTTGGATGGTACAATTTTTGATACGTATCCCGCAATTTTACATAGTTTTTGTTCTGTGTACGAAGAAGTGCATGGGAAATCCGTTGATCAAAAAGAGGCTCTTCGTTGGCTTAAAAAAACTTCTAAAGAAGCGTTTGCTCACTTTGGAATCTCGGAAGATTACCGAGAAAGGTTTAAAGAATTAGACCACGCCGGGGCTGAGGCGGGTAGTCCTCCATTTGATGGAATTGAAATCATTTTAGCGGCGGCTGATGTGAATGTGATTGTGACACATCGAACAAGAGCTTCAACGAAAGAACTGCTTGTGAAATGGGGGCTGCTCAAGTATTTCGATGAAATCGTCAGTCCGGATGATGATGGCTATCCGAGAAAACCTGATGTGGCTGCATATGAATATGTTCATAATAAATATCAATTAGACTGGGCAATTGGAGATCGGGCACTTGATCTAATTCCAGCCAAAGCGGTTGGATTAAAAACTTGCGCGTTTCAAAATGATGATATAGAAGCAGACTTATATATCGATTCATACACGACAGCTTTAATTGAGAAATTAAAAATGGGAGGCAGCGAATAATGAAAAAAGCACTTCTAAATGTGGACTATACATATGATTTTGTAGCAGAGGACGGAAGACTAACTTGCGGTAAACCTGGCCAGGAAATTGAAAAAGCGATCGTATCTTTAACAAAAAAATTCATAGAAAATAGTGATTTTGTCGTTTTAGCGATTGATAAGCATACAGAAGGTAATGAGTATCACCCTGAAGCAAAATTATTTCCTCCGCATAATATTGAAGGAACAAGTGGAAGAGACTTGTACGGGGAGCTTTCCGAACTTTATGAAAAGCATAAGAATCATGCAAACGTTTATTATATGGATAAAACAAGGTATAGTGCTTTTGCAGGTACAGATCTTGAAATAAAACTTCGTGAGCGCGGAATCGAAGAATTGCATCTTTGCGGTGTTTGCACAGATATTTGTGTATTGCACACTGCTGTTGATGCCTACAATAAAGGCTTCCAAATTGTTATACATGAAGATGCTGTGGCAAGTTTTAATCAAGCAGGTCATGAATGGGCATTAGGCCACTTTGCCCAGACTTTAGGAGCGAAAGTGGTATCAGGAAGCTAAAATTTGGAGTGGTTTACATGAACGATCATTATAAAGACGATAGTTTGGCATTGCATACAGATTTATACCAAATCAATATGGCGAAAACGTATTGGCAAGACGGAATTCATAATCGAAGAGCTGTGTTTGATCTTTATTTTCGTAAAATGCCTTTCGGAAATGGTTATGCACTTTTTGCGGGATTAGAGAAAATCATTCATTTCATTGAAAATTTTCGTTTCAGTGAAACAGATATCGAATACTTGCAAGAAGAAGTTGGCTATGAAGAGGAATTCATTGATTTTTTAAGAAATTTAACATTCACTGGAACAATCCGTTCAATGAAAGAAGGGGAAGTTGTTTTTAACAATGAACCGATCCTGCAAGTGGAAGCCCCGCTTGTAGAGGCGCAACTCATTGAAACAGCTTTGCTTAACATTGTGAATTATCAAACATTGATTGCTACAAAAGCTTCACGGATCAAACAAATTGTCGGGGATGAAATCGCATTAGAATTCGGATCAAGGCGAGCGCAGGAACTAGATGCAGCACTTTGGGGAACTCGAGCGGCTTTCATTGGCGGATTTGATGGTACGAGTAATGTCCGAGCTGGTAAAATTTTTGACATGCCTGTTGCGGGTACTCACGCACACTCCATGGTCCAAGCATACAAAGACGATTATACGGCTTTTATGAAATATGCTGAATCTCACCGAGACTGTGTGTTTTTAGTAGATACGTACGATACGTTAAGGTCTGGAGTGCCAGCTGCTATAAAAGTTGCGAAAGAACTCGGAGACCGGATTAATTTTAAAGGAATTCGTCTAGATAGCGGCGATATGGCTTTTTTATCAAAAGAAGCAAGAAAGATGCTGGATGAAGCTGGGTTAACAGACGCTAAAATCTTTGCTTCGAGTGATCTTGACGAATATACGATATTACATTTAAAAGCACAAGGCGCGCGGATTGATTCATGGGGTGTTGGGACAAAATTAATTACAGCTTATGATCAGCCTGCATTAGGAGCCGTATACAAACTTGTTTCGATTGAAAATGAACTTGGAGGAATGGAAGATACAATTAAAATCTCCAGCAATGCTGAAAAGGTTTCAACACCTGGCAGAAAAAAGGTTTATCGTATAGTAAATAGGATAAATCGTAAATCAGAAGGGGATTACATTACATTATGGGATGAGAAACCGGAAGACGAGCCGCGGCTTAAAATGTTCCATCCAGTTCATACGTATATTAGTAAGTTTGTGACCAACTTCGATGCAATCAACTTGCATGAAGTAATTTATGATAATGGCAAGCTTGTGTATCGTTTGCCAGAGCTTAAGGAAATTCAAGGATATGCGAAAGAAAACCTTAGTTTATTATGGGATGAGTATAAACGGTCTCTGAATCCTGAAGAATACCCTGTCGACCTTAGCCAAAGATGCTGGAATAATAAAATGAGGAATATTGAAGAGGTAAAAGAAAAAGTTAGTAAACTGAAAAAATCATAGGTCAGGAGGAATCACGATGGATGAACTCCAAAAGCAAATTATAGAAGAACTTAAAGTTCTCCCTGAAATAGACGCACAAGAAGAGATCCGTAAAAGTATTGATTTCATGAAGGAATATATGGAAAAATATATGTTTTTTAACGGATTTGTGTTAGGTATTTCCGGTGGGCAGGATTCAACACTTGTTGGAAAGCTTGCACAAATGGCCGTTGATGAATTAAATGAAGGACGAGATATAGAAAAATATAAGTTTATCGCGGTTCGACTACCATATGGTAAGCAGAGTGATTCTAATGATGTAGATGATGCATTGGATTTTATTAAACCAAGTGTTACGTATGAAGTGAATATTAAAAATGCAGTTGAAGCAAGTGTTGAAGCAATGCGAGAAGCCGGCGTTGAAATTTCAGATTTTACGAAAGGGAATGAAAAGGCGAGAGAACGCATGAAGGTTCAATACAGTATTGCTGCAATGTATAATTGTGTTGTACTTGGTACAGATCATGCTGCAGAAGCACTGACCGGATTTTTCACAAAATATGGTGATGGTGGTTCTGATTTAGTGCCAATCTACCGTTTAAATAAAAGACAAGGCAGACAAGTGCTCAAGGAGCTCTGCTGTCCTGAACACTTATATATGAAAGTTCCGACGGCAGATCTCGAGGACGATCGACCAATGCTTCCAGATGAAGTTGCCTTAGGCGTTTCATATGATGAAATTGATGACTACCTTGAAGGAAAAGAAGTTTCACATACAGCTAAAAATACAATCGAAGCAATATACCGTAAATCAGCACACAAACGACATATGCCAATCACTCTATTTGACACTTTTTGGAAGTAGATTGACTACGTTAAAGGACAGGTATAAAGTATCAAACAAACTGATGCTTTTTTCCTGTCCTTTCTTCTTTCATTTTACGGGAGGATTTTCCTGTTTTAGACAGAATATTATTGTTAAGGAGTATGTCTCTGTTAAAAACCATTGTTGAAATGGCGAATATATTGAAGGTGACTCTTGTTAGGTCACGAAAGACCTATATGCGTAATAAAATCATAAAGAGTCAATTGCAATCCCGCGAAAAGTGAGTACGGTGGAAATCAACAAGCTTTAACAGAGCTAATCAGAAAAATAAATAGACGGCGGTGTATGTGGATGAACAGCGATATGATGCAGCAGCAAATCAAAAAGATTTTACAAAACATTGAAAAAGTTATGATTGGAAAGACGGACGTGGCAAGACTTAGTCTTTTAGCCCTTTTGGCGGAAGGCCATGTATTGCTTGAGGATGTTCCTGGAGTAGGGAAAACGATGATGGTAAGAGCTTTGGCTAAATCCGTAAATGCAACCTTTAAACGAATTCAATTTACCCCTGACTTACTACCTTCTGATGTTCTAGGGGTCTCTATATATAATCAAAAGGAAATGGAATTTACTTTTAGACCTGGCCCAATAGTGGGAAATATCATTCTTGCTGATGAAATTAATCGTACTTCCCCTAAAACCCAATCAGCCTTGTTGGAAGGAATGGAAGAAAAGAGTATTACGGTAGATGGTTCGACTCTCCAACTGGAGAAGCCATTTTTTGTCATGGCTACGCAAAACCCGATTGAATATGAAGGGACATACCCGTTGCCAGAAGCTCAGCTTGATCGATTTTTATTAAAAATGAAAATGGGGTATCCTTCGGAAAAAGAAGAAGTAGAAGTATTAACGCGATCACAAAAAGTACCGCCAATCGAAGAATTGCAACCAGTTATCACATTGGTAGAATTAAGGGAACTTCAGCAACAAGTAAAAGAAACGTATATAGAAGAAACATTAAAACAATATATTGTTGAATTAGCGAATCGAACGAGAAAACATCCGAATGTATATTTGGGAGCAAGCCCTCGAGCCTCCATTGCTCTTATGAAAGCATCACAATCTCTTGCCTTTTTATCAGGACGTGATTATGTTATTCCGGACGACATTCAATATTTAATGCCTTTTGTGTTTTCTCACCGAATGATTTTAAAGGCTGATGCAAAATATCAAGGAATCACGACTGAACAAATATTAGAAGAGATCATTGAAAAAACTCATGTTCCAATCAAAAGGGCTGTTAAATAAATGAGATCTTTTTTTAAACGGAATCGAATTATAGCTAGAATCCAACCTTTTTTTGGGATGATTTTCTTACTTTTGCTATTAGCTCTAACATATGCGTTTGCCATGTTTCAAGGAGGATTTGTAAGCTGGTTTTTATTTTTTAGCTTTCTTCCCTTTGCCATTTATTCTATTGCTCTATTAATTTATCCATTAAATGATTTTCAAATTGATAGAGTCTTTACTCCGTTACAATTAACAGCGGGAGAACAAGTTACAGTAAGAGTATCATTGTGTCGGAAAATTCCTTTTCCTCTTCTTTTTCTAATTGTTGCGGACTGGGGACCAGATAACTTTTATAATCGCGGCAGTAAAAAAATCTTGTTTCCTGGCTTTAAAAGAAAAATGGAGTTTTATTACAAAATTGATGAAGTTCCTCGGGGAGAGCATATTTTTGAAGCGATTCGATTTAAAACCGGGGATGCACTTGGTTTAGTGGAAAAAGAAAAGTGGTTTGACAGGAGGGAAGTTTTATTAGTCTACCCTCAATATGTGGAGATTGAACACCGTGCTCTTGAAAGTCAATATGAGCAAGGGGGTACTGCTTCTGTAATGCAATTTCAAAAGGATACTTCACTTGTTGCAGGCATTAGGCAGTATCAGCCAGGAGATCGTTTTTCATGGATTGATTGGAAGGCGTTTGCTCGGACGAATGATATGATGTCTAAGGAATTTGAGATTAGGCAAACTAACGACCTTCTCATCATATTGGATCGAACGAAGACAAGGAGCTTTGAAGAAGTTGTTAAATTTGCTGCATCCGTAACAAAATCCGTTCTTAAATATGGTGGGCAGATTGGTCTATTTTCGGCAGGGAAAGATAAAACCTTTTTCCCGATCAGAGGAGGGGATCAGCAACAGCAGCAGATTTTTCTTCATCTAGCTAAGGTAAAATCAGATAGCGAGGTTCCTTTGGCAAATATTATTGAGACTGAAACAATTCTTTTTAAACAGCCTGCTGTCATGATCGTTATTACTTCCGTATTAAGTAAGGAACTGATTGATCAAGCTGGGGTTTATTTGCGACGCAGAGGAACGTTTATCGTATATTACATTAAAAAGAAAGATGACCCATTGAGCCAAGAGGAACTCATGGTTAGAGCAGCGGCTATGCAAAAAGGAATTTTTATGATACCGCTGTATGAAGGTGACTTTCGAAGAGCATTTTCGGAGGTGAAGCGGGCGTGATGAACAAACATTTCGTTTCTACCTTAATATTATATGTATTTGGTTTCTTGCTATTATGGGAATGGCTGCGGCCACTTAACCAAATTACTCATACTGGTCATTTATATTATTTCGTTATATTTATCGCTTTTTCTCTTTTGATAAATTTGCTCCCGGTCAATATCTGGCTCCGTCGATTGATCAAAGCAAGTACTATTTTACTTTTTACTTACTCTATTTTCGGTCGTCAGGATCTTAGTATTTTTAAGTGGTTCATGTTATTTTTAGAAGATGTTTATTTAAATATAAAATTATTGTTTTCTGGAAATATAAATGATTTATCAGATATGTTTCGGACACTTCTGTTTTTTATATTGCTTTGGATTATGACCTATCTCCTAACTTACTGGTTGACGATTAGGAAAAGGATTCTTATTTTTTATTTTATGACCATTCTTTATGTTAGCGTTTTGGATACGTTTACGATTTATAATGGAGAGTGGGCGATTGTTCGGATTGTCGTCCTCGGCTTTGCGCTGCTTGGAATATTATTTTTTCAGCGCCTTCTCGATAAAGAGCAAATTCAAAACCGTGGAAATCTCTTGAACAAGTGGGTTATTCCACTTATCGTTATGATTGTAGCAAGTGTTTTCCTCGGCTATGCCTCTCCAAAAGCAGGTCCGATTTGGCCCGATCCTGTTCCTTTTATTCAATCCAAAGCCGATAACGTTTTTCCGAGAAAAGGGGGGGTGTCGAGGATTGGGTATAGCCCAGATGATTCAAAATTGGGCGGTCCTTTTATAGGAGATAATCGGGTTGTTTTTGAAGTGAGAACACCGACGAAGCAATATTGGAGAGTGGAGACGAAAGATACTTATACCGGAAAAGGCTGGGAGGGTACTGAAGAATCTATTCAAGGAAAGTTTCTTTCAGGGGAAGATGCCCCTATGGATATTGCTTCAACAACGGATGAGCCGATGCGAAAAGCATCATTAGATTTCAAGATTTCCTATCCACATATAGTCTTGCCCTATGGTTTTTTTACAGTGCATGGTAATGAAGATGGATATTTTAAATATGATGCAGGTGAAAAAATCTTGTCTTATCATGCTGATGATTCACCTTCTAAGCTCACGCATTATGAAATTGACTATAGAAGAACAGCTTTTAGTTTAAAAGAAATGCGCACAACATACCCAAGTCAATTGAATTCTCCTGCCACGATTAGATTTACTCAGTTGCCATTGAATTTACCTGAGAGGGTTAGGGATTTGGCTGAGGAACTGACGAAAGATCAAGATAATTGGTTTGATAAGGCAAAAGCGATTGAAAGGTATTTTAAAAGTGGAGACTTTGTATATAGTCAATCCGATGTAGCAATCCCTACGGAGGACCAAGATTACGTCGATCAATTTTTATTTGACACAAAAAAAGGTTATTGCGATAACTTTTCAACTTCAATGGTTGTCCTTCTGCGTGCTGCTGGAGTTCCTGCAAGATGGGCAAAGGGGTATTCGGCAGGTCAATATAATGGTGAGACAGATGGAAAAGATCGAATATATAAGGTCACAAATAATGACGCTCATTCATGGGTTGAGGTCTATTTTCCTTCAGAAGGCTGGGTTCCGTTTGAGCCAACGATTGGATTTAGCAACCATACTACTATCGTGAATGATGAAGAAAAAGAAACGACTGCTCCTATTACACCAGCTATTCAGCCTTCGAAGCCAAATCAACTAGATAACAAAGATGATTTAAAGCAAAAAGAAAATAAACAAACGAAAAAGAAAGACGCAATAAGTGGATCTGCAATCATTAGTGCCTTTATAGCGAAAAGTAAATATATATTAGTAGGGATTTTGCTTGTTGTTATTATTACTGGAGCTTGGTTATATTGGCAAAGGAGCAAGTGGATACCGCATATTCTTTTGTGGAGATTTAAAAGAAAAAATGATGCAGACACACTGGTTCGTGCGTATGAAGAATTATTAAAGCAGCTTGATCGTTTTGGAATAAAGCGAAATATCGGGCAAACTCTCCGCGAATACGCCAGCTATGTTGATTTTCATTTTGATACGAAAGATATGAGTGACTTGACACAATGTTACGAGAGAGCGATCTACAGAGGAGACATGGTTGAAACAGAATGGGAATATGCGAGTAAGTTATGGGAAAATTTAATTAAAAAGGCAACAGGTTGACCATGTTTTAATTCAGGTTTAAAATAAAACGCAGGTTTAATCTTTGTAACGATAATTAAATTATTGATGTCGCCTAATTGGCGGAACTTCATATAATCCCATTAATATGGTATGGGAGTCTCTACGAGGTCACCTTAAATGATCTTACTATGAAGGCAGTTCTTTCCATAGGACAAGCAAACCCTTTTGTTCTGTCTTCTTTTAATACTGGAATTCTGCCTTCTTAGTATAATAAGATGGCGGAATTTCAGTTTTTTATTTGGTTATGTTAAAGCTGATGATTAATTTTACCACTTTGTTGATTTTATCTAAGGTTCCAATTGGAAAATGGTACATGAAAGACTCGCAAGTGCATAGCTCCGAAGTCGATTGACACCTTGGAAAACAAGCACATAGGGAGTAAATCTCAGCTTATTTAATATATTTTGGAGGGTACAATATGCCAGGGAAAACGGAATTGCATGATCAGGAAATGATTGTAGTTTTAGACTTTGGGAGTCAATATAATCAATTAATCACAAGAAGAATACGAGAATTTGGTGTATACAGCGAACTGCATCCCCATACCATTTCTGTTGAAGAAATTAAAAAAATGAATCCAAAAGGCATCATTTTGTCTGGAGGACCGAATAGTGTCTATTCCGAAAACGCGTTTCGCTGCGACGAAAAACTTTTTGACCTAGGGATACCGGTTTTTGGAATTTGCTACGGAATGCAACTAATGACAGTTCATTTTGGTGGACGTGTCGAAAGAGCAAAGGAACGCGAATACGGAAAAGCGTTGATACAAATTGAAGAAGGCGCACATTTATTTAAAGGGTTGCCGAATGAACAAGTCGTTTGGATGAGTCATGGTGATTTAGTACAGGATGCACCTGAAGGGTTTACTGTCGACGCTACCAATCCATCATGTCCAATTGCGGCAATGAGTAACGTTGAAAAGCAATTGTATGCTGTTCAGTTCCACCCTGAGGTACGCCACTCTATCCATGGTAATGAAATATTAAAAAACTTTGTATTTGAAATTTGTGGCTGCAAAGGTGACTGGTCGATGGAAAACTTCATTGAAATAGAAATGGAGAAAATTCGTCAAGAAGTCGGAGATAAAAAAGTATTATGCGCTCTTAGTGGCGGGGTAGATTCTTCGGTAGTGGCTGTATTAATCCATAAAGCAATTGGTGACCAACTGACATGTATTTTTGTTGATCACGGTTTGCTTCGTAAAGGTGAGGCCGACAGCGTCATGAAAACATTTAGCGAAGGCTTCCATATGAATGTTATCAAGATTGATGCTAGTGACCGTTTTCTCGGCAAGTTAAAAGGAGTAACAGATCCTGAACAAAAGCGTAAAATTATCGGTAATGAATTTATTTACGTGTTTGATGATGAAGCAACAAAGCTTAAGGGCATCGAATATTTAGCTCAAGGGACACTTTATACAGATATTATTGAAAGTGGGACTGCAACTGCTCAAACAATAAAATCCCATCATAATGTAGGCGGATTACCAGAAGATATGCAATTTAAATTGATCGAACCCCTCAACACATTGTTCAAGGACGAAGTAAGAGCACTGGGAACTGAACTGGGGATTCCAGATGAGATCGTTTGGCGCCAGCCTTTTCCAGGACCAGGTTTAGGAATTCGTGTTTTAGGTGAAGTAACTGATGACAAACTTGAAATAGTTCGAGAATCGGATTATATTTTGCGCGAAGAAATTAAAAAAGCTGGCTTAGAAAGAGAAATTTGGCAATACTTCACGGTGCTCCCTGATATTCGAAGTGTTGGGGTAATGGGAGACTCCCGCACATATGATCACACAATCGGAATAAGAGCCGTTACATCAATCGATGGTATGACGTCGGATTGGGCTAGAATTCCTTGGGACGTACTTGAAAAAATCTCTACGAGAATTGTTAATGAAGTGGAACACGTCAATCGTGTCGTTTATGACATTACTAGTAAGCCACCTGCAACTATCGAATGGGAATAGGAGAATTAATGTAGTAGACCTATTGGCAATGGCTAATAGGTCTTTTGTTATACTAGGATAATATTACCAATGAGTTTTATTTGTAAGTTTATTGACGTTATTATTATAAAATGATACTATTGTAAAACAGTCGACATAATCATTTGGTTGAAAAAATATTATACAAAATGGTTGACTGTTAAGCAGAAACATGCTATATTAATAGAGTCGCTTCTTGATGCGACATATTAGTTTGATCTTTGAAAACTGAACGAAACGAACGTTAAATTATTTATTTTAAACAATGGTTTTATACCATTGCCAGCAAATGAGCTAACAAACTACTTTTATGAGAGTTTGATCCTGGCTCAGGACGAACGCTGGCGGCGTGCCTAATACATGCAAGTCGAGCGGACCTGAGGGAGCTTGCTCCCAAAGGTTAGCGGCGGACGGGTGAGTAACACGTGGGCAACCTGCCTGTAAGACTGGGATAACTTCGGGAAACCGGAGCTAATACCGGATAACTTCTTTTCCCGCATGGGGAGAGGTTGAAAGACGGTTCTGCTGTCACTTACAGATGGGCCCGCGGCGCATTAGCTAGTTGGTGAGGTAACGGCTCACCAAGGCGACGATGCGTAGCCGACCTGAGAGGGTGATCGGCCACACTGGGACTGAGACACGGCCCAGACTCCTACGGGAGGCAGCAGTAGGGAATCTTCCGCAATGGACGAAAGTCTGACGGAGCAACGCCGCGTGAGTGAAGAAGGTTTTCGGATCGTAAAACTCTGTTATCAGGGAAGAACAAGTACCGTCTAACTAACGGTACCTTGACGGTACCTGACCAGAAAGCCACGGCTAACTACGTGCCAGCAGCCGCGGTAATACGTAGGTGGCAAGCGTTGTCCGGAATTATTGGGCGTAAAGCGCGCGCAGGCGGTTTCTTAAGTCTGATGTGAAATCTCGCGGCTCAACCGTGAGCGGTCATTGGAAACTGGGAAACTTGAGTGCAGAAGAGAAGAGCGGAATTCCACGTGTAGCGGTGAAATGCGTAGAGATGTGGAGGAACACCAGTGGCGAAGGCGGCTCTTTGGTCTGTAACTGACGCTGAGGCGCGAAAGCGTGGGGAGCGAACAGGATTAGATACCCTGGTAGTCCACGCCGTAAACGATGAGTGCTAAGTGTTAGAGGGTTTCCGCCCTTTAGTGCTGCAGCTAACGCATTAAGCACTCCGCCTGGGGAGTACGGCCGCAAGGCTGAAACTCAAAGGAATTGACGGGGGCCCGCACAAGCGGTGGAGCATGTGGTTTAATTCGAAGCAACGCGAAGAACCTTACCAGGTCTTGACATCCTCTGCCACCCCTAGAGATAGGGCGTTCCCCTTCGGGGGACAGAGTGACAGGTGGTGCATGGTTGTCGTCAGCTCGTGTCGTGAGATGTTGGGTTAAGTCCCGCAACGAGCGCAACCCTTGACCTTAGTTGCCAGCATTCAGTTGGGCACTCTAAGGTGACTGCCGGTGACAAACCGGAGGAAGGTGGGGATGACGTCAAATCATCATGCCCCTTATGACCTGGGCTACACACGTGCTACAATGGATGGTACAAAGGGCAGCAAAACCGCGAGGTCGAGCCAATCCCATAAAACCATTCTCAGTTCGGATTGCAGGCTGCAACTCGCCTGCATGAAGCCGGAATCGCTAGTAATCGCGGATCAGCATGCCGCGGTGAATACGTTCCCGGGCCTTGTACACACCGCCCGTCACACCACGAGAGTTTGTAACACCCGAAGTCGGTGGGGTAACC
>NZ_JAGYPG010000006.1 GCF_018343625.1 Lederbergia citri
TTGTCTGGTGGCGATGGCGAAGAGGTCACACCCGTTCCCATCCCGAACACGGAAGTTAAGCTCTTCAGCGCCGATGGTAGTAAGGGGCTTCCCCTTGCAAGAGCAGGACGTTGCCAGGCAATCAAAGACATTCTCAAATGAGAGTGTCTTTTTTGTTTTCAAAAAAATGCCGAAGACTTTAATACCGCGATTGATTCCCTTCAGTACATATTTTGTTATATCGTTTAGAAAGATAAGGTTCTTAATATAACCATTCAAGCACGTCCGATTGTGTCCCTGTTCGTCCACCTTTCTTTAGGTCAATTTTTCAATTTTTAATAAATTTTCTTAGTGAAATAGACATTATTTGCGTACACCACACCATACTGATTCAATAATATGCGAAATTCCTTCCCTAGCATTAAGGAGATGTTATTAATGTTCTTTGAAAAATTTGTCAAACAACGCGATTTGGTTTCGTTTTTTTGCTGCGTGGATAAAATAATGTTGGATATAGATAATTGCATTTTATGAGTATTTTTCGGTATAATTAAGTCAAATATAGTCAAAGTCAAGCGTCGGTTCAAGGAGGTGGCTTGATGATGCGGAATATCTCCGATGTAATAGAAAGTTATTTAAAAAAAGTGCTTGAACTAAGTGAATCAGAAATTGTTGAGATAAAAAGAAGTGAGATTGCTGATAAATTTCAATGTGTGCCTTCCCAAATTAACTACGTAATCAATACTCGCTTTACGATTGAAAGAGGGTATATGGTAGAAAGCAAAAGAGGGGGAGGCGGTTATATTCGAATTACGAAGGTAAGAACACACACTAAAGCTCATTTGATCGATCAGTTAGGGGTTCTTATAGGGAGAAATATTTCTCAACCAAATGCACAGGATATTGTTTTTCGGTTATTAGATGAAAGGGTTATAAATGAAAAAGAAGCAAAATTAATGCTAAGCGTAATCGATCGCTCCGTTATATATCTTGATTTACCTGAACGTGATGAGATGAGGGCGAGACTTATGAAGGCAATGCTTCTAGCGATTAAATATGAATAAAGGTAAGGTGAAGGTGATGATATGCCAAGAATGTAAAGAAAGACCCGCAACGATGCATTTTACAAAGGTCGTGAATGGTGAAAAGACGACAGTTCAACTTTGTGAAAAGTGTGCCCAAGAAAAAGGCGAGTTTTTTATGCTTGATGGTGCAGGTGGTTTTTCATTTAACGATTTACTAGCCGGTCTATTAAATTTGGATCCTTCTTTTCAAAAGGCAAAATCGCAACCTTCTCCATCTGAACAAATTGATCAATGTGAAGTATGTAAAATGACGTTTCAGCAATTTATAAACATTGGCCGCTTCGGATGTGCCAATTGTTATGATGCGTTTAAGGATCAAATGGCACCGATTTTGAGAAGACTTCATAGTGGCAACATAAAACATGGTGGAAAGGTTCCAAAAAGAATAGGGGGATCAATCCATTTAAAAAAGAAAGTTCAATTACTTAAAGAAGAGCTTCGTACATTAATCGCTAAAGAAGAATTTGAAAAAGCAGCTGAAATACGTGACCAAATCCGTTCCCTCGAAAATACGATGTTGGATGAGGAGGGGAGATCATGAATTTAGAAAAATTTTTAAATAAAGCGGTTAGTTCATGGATGAGTGCAGAAGGCCCTGATTCTGATATTATTTTAAGTTCTCGAATACGACTTGCAAGAAATTTTCGCAATTATAAATTCCCTACATTGTTTAGTAATGAAGAGGCGAGGGAAATTATCAACCAATTAAAAGAAATACATTCTGATTTATTTGATTCCTACGGAGTAATGGAATTTTTAGAAGTAGAGGATTTAAAAACTCTGCAAAAGAGAGTGTTAGTAGAAAAGCATTTAATTAGTCCTCGCCTAGCAGAAAATGCTTCTCATGGTGCTGTTATATTATCCGAAAATGAAGATATCAGTATTATGGTAAATGAAGAAGACCACATAAGAATCCAATGCTTATTTCCTGGACTTCAAATAAATGAAGCGTTAAAAAGAGCCAATGAAATTGATGATTTGTTAGAGGAAAAAATAGACTATGCATTCGATGAAAATCTTGGATATTTAACGAGTTGTCCAACAAATGTTGGAACTGGGTTAAGGGCATCCGTTATGGTTCACCTTCCCGCATTAATTTTAACAAGGCAAATGAATCGAATCATTCCTGCTATCAATCAGCTCGGTCTTGTTGTAAGAGGGATGTACGGAGAAGGCAGCGAAGCGTTAGGTAATATATTTCAAATTTCAAATCAAATCACCCTTGGAAAATCTGAAGAAGATATTGTAGGGGATTTAACAAGTGTTGTGCAGCAGATCATCGCTCAGGAAAGATCGGCGAGAGAAGCATTAGTAAAGACATCAAACATACAATTAGAGGATAGAGTATTCCGATCTTATGGAATTTTGGCCAATAGCCGTGTGATAGAAACAAAAGAGGCTGCCGAATGTTTATCTGATGTTAGATTGGGCATAGATACAGGGTATATAAAGCATTTATCAAGAAATATCCTTAACGAATTAATGATTTTGACGCAGCCTGGATTTTTACAACAATATGCTGGCGGTCCCCTCCGTCCGGCTGAACGTGATATTAAGAGAGCAGCATTTATTCGTGAACGATTAAAACTTGAAGAGAAAGATAGTTAGGAGGAGATCGTATGATGTTTGGACGTTTTACTGAGAGGGCACAAAAAGTATTGGCGTTATCACAAGAAGAGGCGATCCGTCTTGGACATAGCAATATCGGTACGGAACATATTTTGCTTGGACTAGTGAGAGAAGGCGAAGGGATTGCTGCCAAAGCTTTGTATGGCCTTGCATTGGGACCCGAAAAAATCCAAAAAGAAGTAGAGAATTTAATTGGCCGTGGACAGGATACCTCGCAAAATATTCACTACACACCGAGAGCAAAAAAAGTCATTGAGCTTTCCATGGACGAAGCTCGAAAACTTGGGCATTCCTATGTAGGCACCGAGCATATTCTTCTAGGATTAATCCGCGAGGGTGAAGGGGTGGCTGCTCGCGTTTTAAATAATTTAGGAGTGAGCTTAAACAAAGCCCGCCAACAAGTGCTTCAGCTACTAGGGAGCAATGAAGCGAATAATCACGGTGGGGGTTCATCAAGTGCCAGCACTCCAACATTAGACGGACTTGCTCGTGATTTAACAGCTATCGCAAAGGAAGGTAGCCTAGATCCTGTAATTGGTCGAAATAAAGAAATTCAAAGGGTCATTGAAGTTTTAAGCAGGCGTACAAAAAACAATCCTGTTCTCATTGGAGAGCCAGGGGTTGGTAAAACGGCGATCGCTGAAGGCCTTGCCCAACAAATTATTCAAAATGAGGTTCCAGAAATTTTGCGTGATAAACGAGTTATGACTCTGGATATGGGAACTGTCGTAGCAGGAACGAAATATCGTGGAGAATTTGAAGATCGCTTGAAAAAAGTAATGGATGAGATTCGCCAAGCAGGAAATATCATTCTATTTATTGATGAACTCCATACGTTGATCGGTGCAGGCGGAGCAGAAGGTGCAATAGATGCCTCTAATATTTTAAAACCATCTTTGGCACGCGGTGAATTGCAATGTATTGGCGCTACTACGTTAGATGAATATCGAAAATATATTGAAAAGGACGCAGCGCTTGAACGCCGTTTCCAACCAATTCAAGTAGATGAGCCGACAGCGGAGGAATCCATTTTAATTTTAAAAGGATTGAGAGATCGCTATGAGGCACACCACCGTGTTTCGATTACAGATGAGGCAATTGAAGCTGCTGTGAAATTATCTGATCGCTATATATCTGATCGTTTCTTACCGGATAAAGCAATTGATTTAATTGACGAGGCAGGGTCGAAGGTGCGACTTCGTTCTTATACAACTCCTCCAAACTTGAAAGAACTTGAAGCCAAGCTCGAGACAATACGAAAAGAAAAAGACGCAGCTGTTCAAAGTCAAGAGTTTGAAAAAGCAGCTTCTCTTCGTGATTCTGAGCAACGACTTCGCGAGGAACTGGAAGAAACGAAAAAAACATGGAAAGAAAAACAAGGTCAAGAAAACAGTGAGGTTACAGTCGACGATATTGCTCATGTAGTAGCTAGTTGGACCGGAATCCCAGTGTCTAAGTTAGCTTCAACTGAAACCGAAAAGTTATTGAAATTGGAAGAAATTTTGCATTCAAGGGTCATTGGTCAAGAAGAAGCGGTAAAATCAGTGGCGAAAGCAGTTCGTAGAGCAAGGGCCGGACTAAAGGATCCTAAGCGGCCAATTGGTTCATTCATCTTCTTAGGCCCTACGGGAGTTGGTAAAACTGAGCTTGCGAGAGCTTTAGCAGAAGCGATGTTCGGTGATGAAGATGCGATGATACGTATTGATATGTCCGAATACATGGAAAAACACTCAACCTCAAGACTTGTCGGTTCTCCTCCGGGATATGTCGGCTTTGAAGAAGGCGGGCAATTAACTGAAAAAGTAAGAAGAAAGCCATATTCGGTTATTTTGCTTGATGAAATCGAGAAAGCCCATCCCGACGTATTTAATATCTTATTGCAAGTATTAGAAGATGGGCGCCTCACAGATTCAAAAGGAAGAACGGTTGACTTTAGAAATACTGTGTTAATTTTAACTTCAAATGTTGGAGCAGAGTCGTTAAAACGCAATAAATATGTTGGTTTTAGCATTCAAGACGGAGAACAGGATTATAAAGATATGAAGAGCAAGGTAATGGAAGAGCTGAAAAGAGCCTTCCGACCAGAATTTCTAAATCGTATCGATGAAATCATTGTTTTCCACGCTTTAGAAAAACCGCATTTGAAGGAAATTGTTTCGCTGATGGCAGAACAATTAATGAAGCGACTAAAAGAGCAGGAAATGGATTTGGAATTGACAGATGCTGCTATAGAAAAAATTACAGATGAAGGCTTTGATCCTGAATATGGAGCCCGTCCGCTTAGAAGGGCCATTCAAAAGTTCATAGAAGATCGTTTATCCGAGGAATTATTGAAAGGCAACATTGGTACTGGCCAACATATTTTAATTGATGTCGAAAACGGAGAATTTACAGTAAAGCCAACTGAAAAATCTATGTCATAATTTGACAACTTCTAGCAGAAGGTTATTTTGCGGAAGCAAAAAACCTGGGTACACTGTCTTGAATGTGTACCCAGTTCTTTTCTTTAATGATATATTTGACGCAACACTTTCAAATTTCTAAGTCTAGCTGCAGCGCCTATTGACTAATGGATTTCCACCTCATTCCTACGATAAGTCAACATCGATTCGCCCTATCGGACTCATCGTGTTTCCTTTATCTCGTCAGGAAATCTGAAATCCATAGGTCGATAAGCAAGGCGCTTACGCATTTCTAAATGTCTAGCTCCAGCGCCTATCGACTAGCAAACTTCTTGTCCTTTTCCCTACGATAAGTCAACATCGATTCGTCCTATCGGACTCATCGTGTTTCCTTTATCTCAGTTAAAGGCCCTGAAGTTTCTACGTCGATGGACAAGGCGCTTTCGCATTTCTATTCAAAGGAGAAAAAGATGGCAAAGAAAAAAACAAAATTTATGTGTCAATCTTGTGGGTATGAATCGGCTAAGTGGATGGGAAGATGTCCGGGCTGTGGGGAATGGAACCAAATGGTGGAAGAAGTAGATATAATCGGAAAACAACCGAAACGATCATTTCAACATACCTCGTCTGAAGAACTTTCCAAAGCATCTCCAATCACTTCAATTGAAACGAAACACGAACCGCGTGTTACAACTGAATTAAAAGAATTAAACCGTGTACTCGGTGGTGGGGTAGTCCCAGGATCTCTTATCCTAATTGGCGGCGATCCAGGAATCGGTAAGTCCACCTTACTCTTGCAAGTATCCGCACAATTAGCAGCAGTAAATCCAAAAGTCCTCTATATTTCTGGGGAAGAATCTGTCAAACAAACAAAGCTTAGAGCTGACAGACTAAATGTTTCATCACCAGAACTTTATATATATGCCGAAACCAATTTAGAATTGATTCACCAAACAATTGAAGATTTATCTCCTCATTTTGTAGTGGTAGACTCGATTCAAACCGTCTATCATCCTGAGGTCACATCAGCTCCCGGAAGTGTATCCCAAGTACGTGAATGTACGGCAGAACTAATGCGAATTGCCAAAACGAAAGGAATTGCTATTTTTATAGTCGGCCATGTAACAAAGGAAGGCGCAATTGCCGGACCACGTTTACTAGAGCATATGGTGGATACAGTCCTCTATTTTGAAGGGGAGCGACACCATACGTATCGAATACTGCGTGCTGTAAAAAACCGTTTTGGCTCTACAAATGAAATGGGAATTTTTGAAATGAAGGAATCGGGTCTAGAAGAGGTAGAGAACCCATCTGAGATTTTCCTAGAGGAAAGATCCAAAGGCACTTCTGGTTCCACTGTCGTGGCATCTATGGAAGGGACACGCCCTGTTTTAGTAGAAATCCAGGCACTTATTTCCCCTACTAGCTTTGGAAATCCTAGAAGAATGGCAACTGGAATTGATCATAACCGAGTATCCTTAATCATGGCAGTTTTAGAAAAAAGAGTAGGATTATTATTGCAAAATCAAGATGCTTATTTAAAAGTGGCGGGTGGAGTAAAGCTTGATGAGCCGGCAATTGACCTTGCAATCGCGACAAGCATCGCGTCTAGTTTTCGCGATAAACAAACGAGAGCAACGGATTGCATCATTGGAGAAGTTGGATTGACAGGTGAAGTCCGTCGAGTTTCAAGAATTGAACAACGGATTCAAGAAGCCGCAAAACTTGGATTTGAGAGAGTCATAATACCAGCCAATAATATTGGAGGCTGGAAAGCTCCCGCTGGAATTGAAGTTATTGGGGTTAATACTGTAGGAGAAGCACTTCAATATGCTTTCTCATAGATTGTGAACATATTTTAAAAAAAGTGCTTTTGTCCTATGCTAGAATTGACATTAATATTTAAAATTGCTACCTTTTGGTGAAGGAGTTTTTTTACAGATAATGTTATATTAAAATGAGAACTTATATTTTATATTGAATCTTTTAAAAAGGAAATTTTTTACAATCCCACGGTTTTTATGCAAGTTAATTGTTAATAATTAGAAGAAGGAGGTGAAGGAATGTATGTTAAAAAGAATTGTACAAGCGTGTTTCTTGCTGCTTGGAGGCACTTTGGGCATTTTTCTCATTCCTGAATTATTAAAATTGGTAAAGCTAGATGGTGTGGCGTTAATTAATAACCCATATATTTCAGCTATTATAGGTGCAATTATTTTTTATTTAATCACTTTTTGGGCAGTTGATTTTATTGTCAACGGTGTAAAATGGCTTGAAGATAGGATTGTAAAAGCTCCTATCACAGATATTTTATTCGGTAGTCTCGGTCTTATTTTCGGTTTGATTGTCGCATTTTTAGCAGGTCTGGCCATAAATCAAATGGAAATCCCTATTATTAATACGTATGTTCCGATATTGTTGACATTATTGCTTGGATATCTAGGATTCCAGGTAGGTTTTAAAAAACGAGATGAACTTACGAGCCTTTTTTCTATCAATCGAGGTGGAAAAAAACGAGGTGCAGATGGGGGAGAGGCCGAAAAAGATACTTCTTCCAAAAGGTTAAAAATACTAGATACGAGCGTCATTATTGATGGCAGGATAGCTGATATTTGCCAAACTGGATTTTTAGATGGAATTATTGTCATACCTCAATTTGTCCTTGAAGAGCTTCAGCATATAGCCGATTCGTCTGATGCATTGAAACGTAATCGCGGAAGACGAGGGCTTGATATCCTGAATCGGATTCAAAAAGAAATAGATATTCAAGTTGAAATGTACGAGATTGACTTTGATGATATTCAAGAAGTCGATAGTAAGCTCATCAAACTTGCTAAGCTTACAGATGGGATTGTTGTTACAAATGACTATAATTTAAATAAAGTATGTGAGTTTCAAAATGTAAATGTATTAAATATCAATGATCTTGCTAATGCAGTGAAACCTGTTGTTTTACCGGGAGAAGAGTTAAATGTTCAAGTTATAAAAGATGGAAAAGAATATAATCAAGGCGTTGCTTATTTGGACGATGGTACAATGATTGTAGTGGAAGAAGGCAGAAATTATATTGGGAAACGAATTGATGTGGTCGTAACAAGTGTCTTGCAAACATCAGCTGGACGAATGATTTTTGCGAAGCCGAAGCTGCTGGAGAAGGCATTATAAATGATTGAATGAGGAATAGGGGAAAAGTAAATGAATTATCAAGTGATCATTCCAGCTGCAGGGTCGGGTAAGAGAATGGGTGCTGGATACAACAAATTATTGATGAACTTGGCAGGAAGACCTATCATTCTTCATACACTTGATGTTTTTGAAAAGGATCCTAATTGTAGTCGAATTATCCTTGTGATTCATTCGAATGATGAATCTTTTTTTACCGAAATCGGGAGCCGCTATACGAAGATACACCTTGTATTTGGTGGTAGTGAGCGGCAATATAGCGTGTATAATGGATTGACAGCTGCTAAGGAAGAAGGAATCATTCTCGTTCATGATGGAGCCCGCCCTTTTATTCGTCCGGAGACTATAGCGCGTCTCGTCGCTGCAGCGGAAGAAAATGGAGCAGCAATAGCGGCTGTTCCGGTGAAGGATACGATCAAAAAAGTTAAAAATTTTGAAGTCGTTGAAACGGTAGACCGATCCAGCTTGTGGCAGGTGCAAACCCCACAAGCTTTTCATTTTTCTTTGTTGAAGAATGCACACGAGCGTGCTCAAAAAGAAAAATATTTAGGGACAGATGAAGCGTCGCTCGTAGAGAAAACTCGACATTCCGTAAAAGTTGTTGAGGCTGACTACGATAATATTAAATTAACGACACCGGAAGACCTGTACTTTGCTGAGGCGATTTTAAAGAAAAGGCAACAAGAAAATTGAACTTAAGGAGAATGCATGAATGTTTAGAGTTGGACAAGGCTTTGATGTGCATGAATTTGCTGAAGGCCGGCCATTAATCATTGGTGGAATTGAGATTCCTTACGAAAAAGGATTGATTGGGCATTCTGATGCGGATGTTCTTTTACATACGGTAGCAGACGCTTGTCTTGGAGCGATTGGGGAAGGGGATATCGGCAGACATTTTCCTGATACGGATCCCAAATTTAAAGACGCAGATTCTGCAAAGCTTTTGACTCACGTCTGGAATCTTGTAAAAGATCGTGGATATTCCCTTGTTAATATCGATTGTACCATCATGGCGCAGAAGCCGAAAATGGCTCCTCATATTGAAAAAATGAAAGAGCGGATAGCGGAGCTTTTAGAAGCGGATACGTCTCAAGTTAATGTTAAGGCCACGACTACAGAGCGCCTTGGCTTTGTGGGACGCGAAGAAGGAATTGCCACTCAGGCCGTAATATTAATTGAGAAAAATAATGACTAGCTAATTTTTTAAAAAGTATAAAGCCAGCTCCTAAAGCGGCAATCAGCTGCACAAAGTTAAAAGTGTACAAGAACTTTATTAAGAGTTTATATTATTGTAAAATAGAAAGACCGTGATTTTGAATGGAGGCAACAAAATGTCAAATGACGTGAGAGTGCGCTATGCGCCAAGTCCAACGGGCCATCTGCACATTGGTAATGCGCGTACAGCACTATTTAATTATCTATATGCACGTAATATGGGTGGAACATTCCTTATTAGAATTGAAGATACAGATTTAAAACGTAATATTGAGGGCGGCGAAGAAAGTCAGCTTAAGTACTTAAAATGGCTGGGAATCGATTGGGACGAAAGTGTGGACAAGGACGGAGGCTACGGTCCATATCGACAATCCGAGCGAGTTGACATTTATAAAAAATATTATGATCAGCTTTTAGAGCGTGGTCTAGCCTATAAATGTTACTGTACGGAGGAAGAACTTGAAAAAGAGCGTGAAGCGCAAATCGCACGCAGTGAAATGCCGCGCTATTCCGGGAAATGTGCTCATCTTTCTGAGGAAGAGCGGGCAGCACTTGAAGCGGAAGGAAGAATTCCAAGCATTCGTTTTAGAGTACCTGCTGGGAAGGTCTATGCCTTTAAAGATATGGTAAAAGATGAAGTTTCTTTTGAATCCGATGGCATCGGTGACTTTGTCATTGTAAAAAAAGACGGTATCCCAACGTATAATTTCGCTGTAGCCATCGATGATCATTTAATGAAAATTAGCCATGTTCTTCGTGGAGACGACCATATTTCTAATACTCCAAAGCAATTGATGATTTTTGAGGCATTTGATTGGGAACCGCCTACTTATGGACATATGACACTCATCGTCAACGAAAGCCGTAAAAAATTGAGTAAGCGCGACGAATCGATTATCCAATTTATTGAGCAATACGCTGAACTTGGGTATTTACCTGAAGCTTTGTTTAATTTTATCGCCTTGCTTGGATGGTCACCTCAAGGGGAAGAAGAGATTTTTTCAAAAGAAGAATTCATTAAAATCTTCGATGCGAATCGACTTTCGAAATCCCCTGCGCTATTCGACAAGCAAAAGCTTGCTTGGATGAATAATCAATATATGAAAAAGTTGGATCTTGATGAAGTTGTAGCTTTATCTTTACCTCACCTTGTAAAAGCTGGACTTGTAAGTGAACAGCCAAATCAAGAAGAGAAAGAATGGGCGAGAAGTTTAATTGCTCTGTATCAAGATCAAATGAGCTACGGAGCAGAAATCATAGAGCTATCAAGCATGTTTTTCATAGATGAAATCGAGTATGACGAAGAGGCAAAAGCTGTTTTGGCAGAGGAGCAAGTTCCTGAAGTTCTAAGCGCATTTTATGATGAGGTAGATGCCCTTACACCTTTCGAAGCGGATGGCATTAAACAGGCAATCAAAGCCGTGCAAAAATCAACTGGGCAAAAAGGGAAAAAATTATTTATGCCGATTCGTGTCGCGGTTACGGGTCAAACACATGGACCAGAACTTCCAAATGCAATCGAATTATTAGGCAAAGAAAAAATAAAAAGACGACTAGAGCGTTTGAAGGGTTAACATTTAGACAAAACTATAATATATTATACTTATAATTAAAACGTTGAAGAGGAAGAGTAAAAAAATGATGCTGATCAGAGAGTGCCGCCACCGGCTGAGAGCGGGACCAGCTAATCCTTTTTTGAAGTGCGCCTCTGAGTCCAAAGCCGAACGGGGAAGCTGAGTAGGTGCTGGCGGTAGTCTTGCCGTTATCAAGAAGGAGCCGGGGCGCCTGCTTTTTACAAAGCTGTGCCCAACCAGAGTGGAACCGCGCCAAAGGCGTCTCTGATTTTTTCAGAGGCGTTTTTATTTTTTTAAAAGAAAGTATAAATAGATTTAAGTCTAAACTTTTGAAAAAAGATGGTTGCTGTCCAGCTCCAGCGCCTATCGACTATCAAACTTCTTGTCCCTCTCCCTACGATAAGGAAGCCAGATTCGCCTTATAGGCTCATCGTGTTTCCTTTATCTCAGTCGATTGCCAAAAAGGAACGTCAACTAAAACCGCCACGTCCTGTGGCAACGTCGACGGACCCACATCCTGTGGGCCTGTACGTCGATGAGCAAGGCGCTTGCGCTTTTCTTATTTTCTATAAAGGGGTGCCTAAAAAAATGTTTAAAAGAATGAAAGAAGATATAGAGACTGTATTCGATCAGGATCCCGCTGCACGTACCAGTATTGAGGTGATCTTAACCTATTCAGGCTTGCATGCCATTTGGGCTCATCGCGTGGCACATGCTTTATACAATAGAAAAATGTATTTTGCTGCGAGAGTTATATCGCAAATCAATCGTTTTTTTACAGGGATTGAGATTCACCCCGGTGCGGTTATTGGGCGTCGTTTCTTCATAGACCATGGAATGGGGGTTGTCATTGGGGAAACGTGTGAAATCGGTAATAATGTGACAGTTTATCAAGGTGTCACTTTAGGGGGAACGGGAAAAGAAAAAGGAAAGCGGCATCCGACGATTGAAGATAACGCTCTTATCGCAACGGGTGCCAAGGTGCTTGGTAATATTACGATAGGGAAAAATTCAAAAATAGGGGCTGGCTCCGTCGTTTTAAAAGATGTACCACCCAATTCTACGGTTGTCGGTATACCAGGACGAGTCGTTGTCCGGGATGGAGTTAGAATTAAAGATTTGAATCATTGTGATCTACCTGATCCAGTTTCAGATAAATGTACAGAAATGGATAAAAAGATCGCTCAGTTGCAAGAAGAAATCTCTCAATTGCGGAAGGAAATTTCGGAAGGAGTCTCGATTGATGGCCATTAAAATTTATAATACGCTTACTCGAAAAAAAGAAGATTTTATACCGTTAGAAGAAGGAAAAGTTAAGATGTATGTTTGCGGTCCGACCGTCTATAACTATATTCATATCGGAAACGCAAGACCGCCGATTGTTTTCGATACGGTTCGCCGTTATTTGGAATATCGGGGATATGAAGTTAATTTTGTTTCCAATTTTACAGATGTAGACGATAAGCTTATTAAAGCGGCAGCAGAACTTGGAAGCGATGTCCCAACAATTGCGGAACGGTTCATTGAAGCATTTTTTGAAGATGTATCTGCACTTGGCTGCAAAAGAGCAAATCTACATCCACGTGTAACAGAAAATATGGATATCATTATTGAATTTATCGAAACATTGATTGAAAAAGGTTTTGCCTATGAATCAGATGGAGATGTTTATTATAGAACAAGACGCTTTGACGAATACGGAAAGCTTTCCCATCAATCAATCGATGATTTAAAAATTGGCGCCCGCATTCAAGCTGGTGAAAAGAAAGAAGATGCCCTTGATTTTACATTATGGAAAGCAGCAAAAGAAGGAGAAATTTATTGGGAAAGTCCGTGGGGTAAGGGAAGACCGGGTTGGCATATCGAGTGCTCTGCGATGGCAAGAAAATATTTGGGCGATACGATCGATATCCATGCAGGCGGACAAGATTTAACTTTCCCACATCATGAAAATGAAATTGCTCAATCAGAAGCACTGACAGGAAAAACATTTGCCCGTTATTGGATGCATAATGGATACATCAACATCGACAACGAAAAAATGTCGAAGTCGCTTGGAAACTTTGTCCTTGTTCATGACATCCTTAAATCTGTTGATCCACAAGTATTAAGGTTCTTTATGTTAGCCGTCCATTACCGCAACCCGATCAATTTTACAGACGAATTGTTAAGAAATGCCGGAGCGGGTCTTGAAAGATTAAAAACGTCTTATCAAAATTTAAAATATCGACTAAATGTAAGTGCGAATTTGACAACGAACGACGAGGAGAACTTGCAAAAAATTTCGGACTTGAAGAATGAATTTATAAAAGAAATGGATGACGATTTTAATACGGCAGATGGAATCTCCATTTTATTTGAGCTAGCAAAACAAGCCAATTATTATTTGATGGAAGAAAATACATCTGTTAAGGTCATTGAATCATTCATGCAAATATTTGAAGAATTATTCTCCGTCCTCGGTCTTCAATTGGAAGCGGCGGAACTGCTCGATGGCGAGATTGAAAAATTAATTGAGGAACGCCTAGCTGCGAGAAGAAATCGCGACTTCCAACGTGCAGACCAAATTCGTGATCAATTAAAAGAAATGAACATCATTCTTGAAGATACACCTCAAGGTACAAGATGGAAACGGGGCTAATCAATATGAATCTGCCTGAGAAAGAAGTAGACTATAAGCAATTGAATAGTTTAGCTCTCGCTTATATCGGTGACGCCGTTTATGATGTGTTTATCCGCCACTATCTTTTACTGAATGGTAAAACAAAACCGCATCGGCTTCACCGAGAAGCGACTCGTTTCGTCTCGGCTAAAGCGCAGTCGAGTATTTTAAAGAAAATGATTGAAGAAAATTTTCTAAATGAGGAAGAAATGAATGTTATGAAGCGGGGGAGAAATGCCAAATCTGGGACAACCCCCAAAAATACGGATGTTCTCACCTACCGCCATAGCACCGCTTTCGAAGCGGTGATTGGCTGGGTATATTTAGCAAACGACCAAAATCGACTTAACGAAATCATTGATGAGGCAATTATGAAGATTGAAACCGGGGGAGTGGAAACAGCATGAGTCAAGAGTGGATTGCGGGGAAAAACCCCGTTATTGAAGCGTTAAAATCAGACCGGGATATTAATAAAATCTGGATTGCTGAAGGATCTCAAAAAGGACAAATGCAAGTCATTGTGAAGCTTGCGAAAGAGCGCAATGTGTTAGTTCAATACGTTCCTAAGCAAAAAATCGAGCAGAACACGAAAGAGAATCATCAAGGTGTCATCGCACAAGTTGCTGCCTACCAATATGCTGAGCTAGACGATTTATTTGCTCATGCCTCTAAAAAAGGAGAAGATCCATTTTTTCTTATTTTAGACGAGCTGGAAGATCCTCATAATCTCGGTTCCATATTGCGTACAGCAGACGCTGCCGGAGTGCATGGCATCATCATCCCAAAGCGACGAGCAGTTGGCCTGACCGCTACTGTCGCTAAGCTGTCTACAGGAGCCATTGAATATATTCCGGTTGCACGTGTGACGAATATTGCAAGAACAATAGAAGAAATCAAAGAACGTGGGATTTGGGTTTTTGGAACTGATGCAAAAGGAAGCCAAGATTATAGAAAGATGGATGCGACGATGCCACTTGCAATCGTCATTGGTAGTGAAGGTAAAGGGATTGGCCGTTTAATTAGGGAAAAATGTGATTTTTTAATCCATTTGCCGATGTCAGGACACGTTACATCCCTAAATGCTTCAGTGGCGGCTGCTTTACTTATGTATGAGGTTCATCGAAAACGGAATCCACTTGAGGGTTGATAAAAAATGGATATCCTTATTGTCGATGGCTATAATATCATCGGTGCTTGGTCCGAATTGATTGAACTAAAAAAGAAAGATCTTGCAGCTGCAAGAGATCGATTAATTGAAATTATGGCTGATTATCAAGGCTATACTGGATATAAAGTAATTGTCGTATTTGATGCTTATGAGGTAAAGGGAGTTGAAAAAAAATATCGCAAGCATAAAATTGATGTCATTTATACGAAAGCCGAAGAAACCGCAGACGAGCGGATCGAAAAATTAGCGAAAGAATTGAGCAATATTCGAACGCAAATCCACGTTGCTACTTCAGATTACACAGAACAATGGGCTATTTTTGGACAAGGAGCCCTTAGAATTTCTGCGCGGGAATTATTAATTGAAGTTCAGGCCATCGATAGAAAGATAGATAAGCGGCTCGAAAGTACTAGAGAAAAACTTCCGGCATCAAAAATTCCCTTAAGTGATGAAGTTGCAGCAATTTTCGAAAAATGGCGACGCGGGGAGAAATGACTAGTTGACGCTAGAAAATTCTGTCATGTATAATAATTTTATCTATGGTTTTGAGGGTGGGGGGATACGGTGATCTTAAATATCAGACTAGATGACGACATCAGATATGATTTATTTGAAGATGAAGAATTGATCGAACTGATTCATGAAGGAGAAAGCGAAGCACTAGATTACCTCATTAAAAAATACCGCAATTTTGTTAGAGTGAAAGCCCGTTCGTATTTTTTAATTGGAGCGGATAAAGAGGACATCGTGCAAGAAGGCATGATTGGTCTTTATAAAGCTATTCGAGACTTTAAAGGAGATAAGCTTTCATCATTTAAAGCTTTTGCAGAACTTTGTATCACTAGACAAATCATCACTGCAATCAAAACAGCCACCCGACAAAAACACATCCCACTAAATTCTTATGTTTCTTTGGACAAGCCTATTTATGACGAAGAATCAGATCGTACATTAATGGATGTGATCTCTGGTGCAAAAATTCTTGATCCAGAGGAACTTTTAATTAATAGAGAAAAGCTAAATAACATCGAAGAAAAGGTAATGGAATTATTGAGCGATTTAGAAAGAAAAGTGTTAGCGCTTTATCTGGACGGACGAACATATCAAGAAATATCCGATGAATTGGATCGTCACGTAAAATCAATTGATAACGCTTTACAAAGAGTAAAGAGAAAGCTTGAGCGCTATTTAGAACTACGAGAATTCAGCGTCTGATACAAAACCTATTATTGACAGAAACTAACTTCCGTGATATTTTTTATTAGATAATTGGGAGAGCAGGTGCTGCAAGTGAAAAAGAAAGTTGCATTAGTTTGTGCAGCGTGTGGCTCGCGCAATTATATGACCGATAAGAATAAAGATGACGCTACACGCCTTGAGTTAAAGAAATTTTGCAAAAGTTGTAACGCTCATACTATTCACAAAGAAACGAAATAGCATACATCCATAAGCAGCTATTTACTTGGAGGTACGAACATGTCAAGCTTAACCCAATTCTTTCGCCATGTAGGATCAGAAATGAGAAAAGTAAGTTGGCCGAGGCGTAAAGAACTTACCGGCTATACGATTACAGTTGTAGCAACAGTCACAATCCTTGCGTTATTTTTTGCAGGAATTGACCTAGTCATTTCTAAATCAATTCGTTTTATTCTAGGATTATAAATTCTTATTTTACCTTGGGGCTTGTATAATATACAGTTTCTCATGGTATAATGAAAAATATAGATAGAGAGTCTTAAAGCCCGGTCAACGGGTTTTTTCATTTGGCAAAAAATTTATGAGTGTGCAGGGAGGGAAGGACATAGCGTCCTACTAAATGGAAAAGAACTGGTATGTTGTCCATACTTATTCCGGCTATGAAAACAAAGTTAAAGCGAACCTTGAGAAACGTGTAGAATCCATGGGCATGCAGGATAAAATTTTCCGGGTAATCGTTCCTGAAGACGAGGAGACCGATTTTAAAAACGGTAAAAAGAAACTTGTGAAAAGGAAAGTTTTCCCGGGTTATGTTTTAGTTGAAATTATCATGACAGATGATTCTTGGTATGTTGTGCGAAATACACCAGGAGTGACAGGATTTGTCGGCTCTTCTGGATCAGGTTCAAAGCCAACGCCATTATTGCCTGAAGAAATTTCTTTCATCCTTAAACGGATGGGAATGGACGAAAAACGCGTTGATGTGAAATTTGAACCTGGTGAAACCGTAACGGTAAAAGAAGGACCGTTTGCCAATTTTACTGGAAAAATCGAAGATATGGATCAAACAAAAGGCAAAGCAAGAGTAATGGTCAACATGTTTGGTCGAGAAACGCCTGTTGAATTAGACTTCACACAAATTGAGAAATTATAATTTGAAACAACTTGAAATATATTGTGAAAAGTGATAATATCTTCTAGGTCAGTGTGCTTCTAATACGGAGAACTGATCAAAGAATAATATCTTATATTTTGATATGTTGAGTGGGAGGGTGAACACCCATTTACCACATCACGGACTTAAGGAGGTGTGTCTCGTGGCTAAAAAAGTAATTAAACTTGTAAAATTACAAATTCCTGCGGGCAAAGCGAATCCAGCTCCACCAGTTGGACCAGCACTAGGTCAAGCAGGTGTAAATATCATGGGATTCTGTAAGGAGTTTAACGCTCGTACAGCAGATCAAGCTGGCTTAATCATTCCAGTTGAAATCACGGTATTTGAAGACCGTTCTTTTACATTCATCACAAAAACTCCGCCTGCTGCCGTTTTGCTTAAAAAAGCAGCTGGTATCGAGTCAGGTTCTGGTGAACCAAATAAAAAGTCAGTCGCAACTGTAAAACGCGATAAAGTACGTGAAATCGCTGAAACAAAAATGCCAGACCTAAATGCAGCTAGCGTTGAAGCAGCTATGCTAATGGTTGAAGGCACTGCACGCAGCATGGGTATCAAAATCGAAGACTGATTTTGATTGAAAGAAAGGCTGTTGATAGAGGGAGGCTGCATCTAGCCTTCCTTTTGAGTGTTTAGCTCCGGCGCCTATCGAATACGGATTTCAGATCCCTTTCCACCATAAGTCAGGGTGAATGTAAAACCGTACGTCGATGTGCAAGGTGCCTGCGCTTTTCGACGTGGGAGGTCACATTCCGCTAAAACCACAATATAGGAGGAAATATTAATGGCTAAAAAAGGTAAGAAATATGTAGAAGCTTTGAAGCAAGTTGATCGTTCAAAAGCTTATGCAATCGACGAAGCAATTGAACTTGTGAAAAAAGTTGATTATGCAAAATTTGATGCAACAGTTGAAGCAGCTTTCCGTTTAGGGGTAGATCCTAAAAAAGCAGACCAACAAATCCGCGGCGCAGTTGTACTTCCAAATGGTACAGGTAAAACTCAACGCGTATTAGTATTTGCTAAAGGTGAAAAGCTAAAGGAAGCAGAAGCTGCTGGTGCTGATTACGTAGGAGATGCAGAATACATTAATAAAATCAACCAAGGTTGGTTCGAATTTGATGTAATCGTTGCTACTCCAGACATGATGGGTGAAGTTGGTAAACTTGGTCGTACACTTGGACCTAAAGGTTTAATGCCAAACCCTAAAACAGGTACAGTTACATTTGATGTAACAAAAGCTGTAAACGAAATTAAAGCTGGTAAAGTTGAATACCGTGTAGACAGATCTGGTATTATCCACGTTCCTATCGGAAAAGTTTCTTTCGATAAAGAAAAGCTTGTTGAAAACTTTGCTACTATTTTCGATACATTATTAAAAGCGAAGCCAGCTGCTGCAAAAGGTACTTACATGAAGAACGTTACAGTTACTTCAACAATGGGACCTGGCGTAAAAGTTGATCCTTCTTCAGTATAAAAAATAGTTGACTGTCAGTTTGCTATCTGATAGAATACTCTTTGTTGAAAATTTAATCATTTGTACCGTAGACAGTAGGTGCTGAAAAGCTTAATTTCCTGCCGAGGTCCTTGCGATATATAATCAATCTGTTCGAATGATTGATTCGTAAAACCTCCATGTCTATTTATGGAGGTTTTTTGTATATGGTATAAATGTCCATTTGGGAATCTAGGAGGTGTAAGGATGAGCAAAGTAATTGAGCAAAAGAAACAACTTGTAGAAGAAATTTCTGAGAAGTTAAAATCAAGTGTTTCTACAGTGGTAGTTGATTACCGTGGATTGACAGTTGCCCAAGTAACTGAACTTCGTAAACAACTTCGCGAAGCGGGCATTGAATTCAAAGTTTACAAAAACTCAATGACACGCCGTGCGGCAGAAGTTGCCGAACTTACAGGTTTGAATGAGTCATTAACAGGACCAAACGCTATCGCATTCAGTACGGATGACGTTGTAGCGCCTGCTAAAATTTTGAGCGAATTTGCTAAAAAGAATGAGGCACTTGAAATCAAAGCTGGTGTAATCGAAGGTAATATTGCAACTGTTGAAGAAGTCAAGGCGCTTGCAGATCTTCCATCTCGCGAAGGATTGCTTTCTATGTTGCTTAGCGTTCTTCAAGCTCCTGTTCGTAACTTGGCACTTGCAGCTAAAGCTGTTGCAGATCAAAAAGAAGAACAGAGCGCATAATTTCGGATATTATTAAAAAACAATAAAATTAACGGAGGAAATAAATAATGACTAAAGAACAAATCATCGAAGCTGTCAAAAATATGACAGTTCTTGAATTAAACGATCTTGTTAAAGCAATTGAAGAAGAATTTGGCGTAACTGCTGCTGCTCCTGTAGCTGTAGTTGGCGGTGCTGCTGGTGGCGAAGCTGCTGCAGAACAAACTGAATTTGATGTAGTACTTGCTAGCGCTGGTGCACAAAAAATTAAAGTTATCAAAGTTGTTCGCGAAATCACAGGCCTTGGCTTAAAAGAAGCAAAAGAGCTTGTTGACAATGCTCCAAAACCACTTAAAGAAGGCGTAGCTAAAGAAGAAGCTGAAGAAATCAAAGCTAAACTTGAAGAAGTTGGAGCTGGCGTCGAAGTTAAGTAATCATCTAGAAAAAATAAAAAGCTCGCTGCTTTTAAAGCGGGCTTTTTTTCGCTAATTTTTTATAAAACTATATTTATAAGTGATTTTATTGGTCGTCCTATTTTAATAGGAGTAAAAGGTTTGGAACATTCTATTGAATTAAGGGTTCAAAGGAGGTCATCGCATGGTTGAACATTATTATTCACGCGAACCTGAAGTTGTAAGTGATCCGAAATATTGGAATGCAGAATTGAGAAATTATACATTTCGTTTTAAAACGGATCATGGTGTTTTTTCAAAAGGTGAAGTGGACTTTGGATCCCGATTATTAATAGATACATTCGAACCTCCGGAAACGGCCGGTCCGATATTGGATGTAGGGTGTGGATATGGCCCGATTGGCTTGAGTATTGCAAAGGATTTTCCGGATCGGTTGATTCATATGATTGATGTTAACCAGCGTGCAATCGCACTGGCAAAAGAAAATGCCGAGCAAAATAGCATCTATAATGTAGAAATATATGAAAGTGATCGATTAGCAAATGTGAGTGAGGAAAACTTTGCGGCAATATTAACCAATCCACCTATTCGGGCTGGAAAAGATGTCGTTCATGATATTTTTGAACAAAGTTTCCATCGTTTAAAGTCTGATGGAGAGTTATGGGTAGTCATTCAAAAGAAGCAAGGAGCTCCGTCGGCGAAAGCAAAGATCGAAGAATTATTCAGCGACGTGGAGACAGTGGTGAAAAAGAAGGGCTATTACATTTTAAAAGCAATAAAAAAAGCGTAAGCACCTTGTTCAACGTCGTTTGACTTACGCAAATGAAAGTGAAGGAAGTTTACTATTTGATAGGCTCGGGAACTAGTCAAACAAAGCCTTAAATCAAGTAACAGCCTATAAAAACTTATGCTTTCATTAGAATAAAAAATATTGACTTGTATTCAGGCTTGTGGTAGCATTGTAAAATGCGAATATAGTGTTTTCTAATCTTTTGTCAATTTCATTATTAAAAGTATGGAAGTTGGCAAAGTTGGAAAAGATTATAAAATAATAGTTCGTCATGTGAAAAATGTGGTTTTCAAAGTAAAACCATTTTTCTTTTTGTTCTATGATACACCATTTTTTCTGGTTTATCCAGAGGAAATGCAATCATTAAAACGCATGATTTGAGGGGTGAATCGGTTGACAGGTCAACTAGTTCAGTACGGACGGCACAGGAAGCGCAGAAGCTTTGCGCGTATCAGTGAAGTATTGGAGCTTCCGAATCTTATCGAAATCCAATCTTCTTCTTATCAGTGGTTTCTTGATGAGGGCTTAAGGGAAATGTTCCAGGACATCTCGCCAATCGAGGATTTTGCCGGCAATCTTTCATTGGAATTTATTGATTACAGTCTCGGAGAACCCAAATACTCAGTAGAAGAATCAAAAGAGCGAGATGCAACTTATTCCGCTCCGCTACGGGTTAAGCTCCGCCTTGTTAATAAAGAAACAGGTGAAGTGAAAGACCAAGATGTATTTATGGGTGATTTCCCGCTTATGACAGAAATGGGTACCTTTATTATTAATGGTGCCGAACGCGTAATTGTATCGCAGCTTGTCCGTTCACCGAGTGTGTACTATAACGGAAAACTCGATAAGAACGGGAAAAAAGGTTTTACAGCTACAGTCATTCCAAATCGTGGTGCATGGTTAGAATACGAAACAGATGCTAAAGATGTTGTCTACGTACGCATCGACCGCACGAGAAAATTACCGGTTACGGTTCTTTTGCGAGCATTAGGATTTGGTTCTGATCAAGAAATCATAGACTTAATCGGAGATAATGAATATCTGCGTAATACACTTGAAAAGGACAATACGGAAAGCATTGAAAAAGCCTTGCTTGAGATTTATGAACGTCTTCGTCCTGGTGAACCTCCTACGGTGGAAAACGCAAAAAGTTTGCTCGTTTCCAGGTTCTTTGATCCAAAAAGATACGACCTTGCAAGTGTTGGACGTTATAAATTAAATAAAAAACTCCATATTAAAAATCGTCTTTTTGGCCAGCGATTAGCTGAAACATTAGCTGATCCGGAAACAGGGGAGATTATTGCTGAAGAAGGCACCGTGCTTGATCGCCGTAATTTGGATAGAATCCTCTCTCATCTAGAAAGTGGGACTGGTTTTAAAACTTATAATCAACATGGTGGAGTATTAGATGGTGATATTGTTGTGCAATCCATCAAAATTTATGCTCCTAATGAAGATGAAGAAAAGGTCATCAATGTAATTGGAAATGCTTATGTTGAAGAGGCTATCAAAAATATTACACCTGCTGACATCATTGCTTCTATAAGCTATTTCTTTGATTTGCTATACGGAGTTGGAGACACAGATGACATCGATCACCTTGGTAATCGCCGTCTTCGATCTGTAGGTGAATTATTGCAAAACCAGTTTAGAATCGGTTTATCTCGTATGGAGCGTGTCGTAAGAGAGCGTATGTCCATTCAAGACATTAATACGATTACTCCACAGCAGTTGATTAATATTCGCCCAGTTATCGCATCTATTAAAGAGTTTTTCGGTAGTTCTCAGCTTTCACAATTTATGGATCAAACAAATCCGCTTGCGGAGTTAACCCATAAACGTCGTCTATCTGCACTTGGACCAGGTGGATTAACCCGTGAACGTGCAGGCTTTGAAGTCCGCGACGTTCACTACTCACACTATGGTCGTATGTGTCCAATTGAAACGCCTGAGGGCCCAAATATCGGCTTGATCAACTCTTTATCCAGTTTCGCAAAAGTGAATCGTTTTGGCTTTATTGAAACTCCATATCGTCGTGTTGACCCTGAAACGGGGTTAGTTACGACCCAAATCGATTATCTAACTGCGGATGAAGAAGATAATTATGTTGTTGCACAAGCAAATGCTCCTCTTACTGAAGATGGCGGATTCTTAAACGAGGAAGTTATTGCTCGTTTCCGTGGAGAAAATACTGTTGTAAGAAGAGACCGCATTGACTACATGGATGTATCGCCGAAACAAGTTGTTTCAGCGGCAACAGCCTGTATTCCATTCTTGGAGAACGATGACTCAAACCGTGCCCTAATGGGAGCGAACATGCAACGTCAAGCTGTTCCGCTTATGCAGCCGGAAGCTCCTCTTGTAGGAACTGGTATGGAATACGTATCAGCGAAAGACTCTGGTGCTGCGGTTATCTGTAAGCATGACGGAATTGTTGAACACGTAGAATCCCGTGAAGTATGGGTTCGCAACATTAAAGAAGTCGATGGTCAAGAAGTAAAAGGTGATCTTCACAAATATCGCATGCAAAAGTTTATTCGTTCTAACCAAGGAACATGCTACAACCAGCGTCCAATCGTGAGTGTAGGAGATCGTGTAACTAAAGGAGAAATCCTAGGCGATGGTCCTTCGATGGATAAAGGAGAGCTTGCTCTTGGAAGAAACGTCCTTGTCGGATTTATGACATGGGAAGGATATAACTATGAAGATGCGATCATTATGAGTGAACGCCTTGTGAAAGACGATGTATATACTTCAATCCATATTGAAGAATATGAATCTGAAGCCCGTGATACGAAGCTTGGACCAGAAGAAATGACACGTGATATTCCGAACGTTGGAGAAGATGCGCTGCGCAATCTAGATGAGCGTGGAATTATCCGTATCGGTGCTGAAGTAAAAGATGGCGATTTGCTCGTTGGTAAAGTAACTCCTAAAGGTGTTACGGAACTAACAGCAGAAGAGCGTCTCCTTCATGCAATCTTTGGTGAAAAAGCTCGTGAAGTTCGCGATACATCACTTCGTGTACCACATGGCGGCGGCGGAATCGTATTAGACGTAAAAGTGTTCAATCGTGAAGCAGGAGATGAACTTCCACCGGGAGTAAATCAACTTGTTCGCGTGTATATCGTTCAAAAACGAAAAATTTCTGAAGGGGATAAAATGGCAGGACGCCATGGAAACAAAGGGGTTATTTCCCGAATCCTACCTGAAGAAGATATGCCGTATATGCCGGACGGAACTCCGATCGATGTCATGCTTAACCCATTAGGAGTACCATCCCGTATGAATATCGGGCAAGTACTAGAGCTGCACTTGGGTATGGCTGCCAGAAGTCTAGGCCTTCACATGGCATCACCTGTTTTTGATGGTGCTACTGAAGAAGATGTTTGGGAAACGATTGAAGAAGCAGGAATGGCAACCGACGCAAAAACAGTCCTTTATGATGGTAGAACAGGTGAAGCTTTTGATAACCGCGTGTCTGTAGGGATTATGTATATGATCAAACTTGCTCACATGGTTGACGATAAGCTCCACGCTCGCTCTACAGGACCATACTCGCTTGTTACCCAGCAGCCGCTTGGTGGTAAGGCACAATTTGGTGGACAGCGTTTTGGAGAAATGGAAGTTTGGGCACTTGAAGCATATGGTGCAGCTTACACACTCCAAGAAATTCTTACAGTTAAATCTGATGATGTTGTTGGTCGTGTGAAAACATATGAAGCCATCGTAAAAGGTGAAAATGTTCCTGAACCAGGAGTGCCAGAATCATTTAAAGTATTAATCAAAGAACTTCAGAGTCTTGGTATGGATGTTAAAATCCTATCAGGTGATGAAGAAGAAATAGAAATGCGTGACCTGGATGATGATGACGATGTTAACCAGGCTGACACACTGAATATTGCTCCAGATGCTAAAGTAGAAGAAACGGCAGCATCACATGAATAATACCTTGAAATTAGCAATAAGGGTAAAACCTGTAGACGAAAAGGGAGGTAGGCCCCTTGCTGGATGTTAATAATTTTGAGTATATGAAAATCGGTCTTGCTTCACCGGATAAAATCCGTTCTTGGTCTTACGGTGAAGTGAAAAAACCAGAAACAATCAACTATCGTACATTGAAACCAGAAAAAGACGGTTTGTTCTGTGAGCGTATTTTCGGTCCAACAAAGGATTGGGAATGTCATTGTGGAAAGTATAAGCGTGTTCGCTACAAGGGAGTCGTATGTGATCGCTGTGGCGTTGAAGTGACACGTATGAAAGTCCGTCGTGAAAGAATGGGGCATATTGAACTAGCTGCACCAGTTTCACACATATGGTATTTCAAAGGTATTCCAAGCCGCATGGGACTTGTCCTCGACATGTCCCCTCGCGCTTTGGAAGAAATCATCTACTTTGCATCTTACGTTGTGACAGATGTGGGTAATACGACCCTAGATAAAAAGCAGCTTCTTTCTGAGAAAGAATATCGTGCATACCGTGAGAAATACGGTTCGCAATTTCAAGCATCCATGGGTGCAGAAGCGATTAAAAAATTGCTTCAAGATATCGATCTTGAAAAAGAAGCAGACGTTCTTAAAGAGGAACTCAAAACAGCACAAGGACAACGTCGTACTCGCGCTATTAAGCGTTTGGAAGTAATTGAGGCATTCCGCCACTCAGGAAACCAACCTGAATGGATGGTGCTAGACGTTCTTCCTGTCATTCCACCAGAATTGCGTCCGATGGTTCAGCTTGAAGGTGGACGTTTTGCCACTTCTGATTTAAACGACTTATATCGTCGCGTAATCAACCGTAACAATCGTTTGAAAAGATTATTAGATCTAGGAGCGCCAAGTATTATCGTTCAAAACGAAAAACGGATGCTTCAAGAAGCGGTTGATGCTTTGATTGACAATGGTAGAAGAGGAAGACCTGTAACAGGTCCAGGAAACCGTCCGTTAAAATCCCTTTCCCATATGTTAAAAGGAAAACAAGGACGCTTCCGTCAAAACCTTCTTGGAAAACGTGTCGACTATTCTGGCCGTTCCGTTATCGTCGTAGGTCCTAACTTAAAAATGTATCAATGTGGTTTACCGAAAGAAATGGCTCTTGAACTATTTAAGCCATTCGTCATGAAGGAATTGGTTGAAAAAGGCCTTGCCCACAATATAAAAAGTGCGAAGCGGAAAATTGAGCGAGTTCAGCCAGAAGTTTGGGACGTACTCGAAGATGTTATTCGTGAGCACCCAGTTCTATTAAACAGGGCACCAACCCTTCACAGACTAGGTATTCAAGCGTTTGAACCAACTCTAGTAGAGGGAAGAGCGATTAGACTCCATCCTCTAGTTTGTACGGCATATAACGCTGACTTTGATGGAGACCAAATGGCTGTTCACGTACCACTATCTGCGGAAGCACAAGCAGAAGCACGATTATTAATGCTTGCAGCACAAAACATCCTGAATCCGCGTGACGGTAAACCAGTTGTAACACCGTCTCAGGATATGGTACTTGGTAACTATTATTTAACTCTTGAGCGTGAAAATGCAGATGGAGAAGGAATGGTATTCAAAGATACGAATGAAGCTTTAATTGCGTATCAAAATGGCTATGTTCATCTTCATTCCCGAATTGCGATTCAAGCAAGCTCTTTGAAAAATGAAAGATTTACGGAAGAACAAAACAATAGCCTATTAGTGACAACTGTAGGTAAGTTGATCTTTAACGAGATTCTTCCACCATCTTTCCCATATATTAATGAACCGACTAATGAAAATTTAGAAGGAAATACACCGGAAAAATATTTCATTAAACCAACCACAAATGTGGCCGAGTTCATAAAAGAACAACCAATTGTGGAACCATTCAAAAAGAAAATTTTAGGGAATATCATCTCTGAAATCTTCAAACGTTTCCATATTACAGAAACTTCGAAAATGCTTGACCGTATGAAAAACCTTGGATTTAGGTATTCAACTAAGGCAGGGATTACAGTCGGGGTATCAGATATCGTCGTTTTAGCTGAAAAAGAAACGATTTTGAATGAAGCACAAAATAAGGTAGACAATGTCTTAAAGCAATTCAAGCGTGGTCTCATTACTGAGGAAGAACGCTATGATCGTGTTATCTCCATCTGGAGCGCTGCTAAGGATACGATTCAAAGTAAACTAATGAAAACATTAGAAAGATTGAATCCTATCTTCATGATGAGTGACTCTGGAGCGAGGGGTAACGCTTCTAACTTTACTCAGCTTGCAGGTATGAGGGGACTCATGGCGAACCCGGCAGGAAGAATCATTGAGTTGCCAATCAAATCAAGCTTCCGTGAAGGTCTAACAGTTCTAGAGTACTTTATCTCGACACACGGTGCTCGTAAAGGTCTTGCAGATACGGCATTGAAAACAGCGGACTCTGGTTATTTAACAAGAAGACTCGTGGACGTTGCACAAGATGTAATTATTCGTGAGGATGACTGTGGAACAGATAGAGGACTCCTTGTTTCAGCGCTTAGAGATGGTTCCGAAATAATTGAACCGCTTGAAGAGCGTTTAATTGGCCGCTATGCTAGGAAGAAAATTGTTCATCCTGAAACAGGCGAAGTCTTAGTTTCAGAAAATGAACTTATTAACGAAGATCTAGCTAAAGAAATTGAAAATGTAGGGATTCAAGATGTTTGGATTCGTTCCGCATTTACATGTAACACCCGCCATGGCGTATGTAAAAAATGCTACGGCCGTAACCTAGCCACTGGATCTGTCGTGGATGTCGGTGAAGCTGTAGGTATTATTGCAGCACAATCAATCGGAGAACCGGGAACACAATTAACGATGAGAACCTTCCATACAGGAGGGGTTGCGGGAGACGATATTACACAAGGTCTTCCACGTATCCAAGAGTTGTTTGAAGCACGTAATCCTAAAGGGGTTGCCGTTATAACTGAAATTAGCGGTGTCGTCACTTCTATTTCGGAAGGACGCGATCGTCAGCATGAGATTGTTGTCCAAGGTGAAATTGAGACACGCACATATAACGCGCCGTATACTGCACGTTTAAAAGTTGCAGTTAATGATCAAGTTACACGCGGTCAAGAATTAACAGAAGGGTCAATTGATCCGAAAGAATTACTTCGTGTTCGCGATGTTGCTGCAGTTCAAGAGTATTTGCTTCTTGAAGTTCAAAAGGTTTACCGTATGCAAGGGGTTGAGATTGGCGATAAGCACGTTGAAGTAATGGTTCGCCAAATGCTCAGAAAAGTACGTGTGGCTGATGCAGGTGATACAGATGTATTACCGGGTACACTACTTGATGTCCACCAATTTACGGATGCCAACCAAAAAGCACTTCTTGAAGGAAAACAACCTGCAACCGGTCGTCCAGTGTTGTTAGGTATTACAAAAGCTTCACTAGAAACAGACTCTTTCTTGTCGGCTGCTTCTTTCCAAGAGACAACTCGCGTACTTACAGACGCTGCCATCAAAGGAAAGACAGACGAACTACTTGGCTTAAAAGAGAATGTCATTATCGGAAAGCTCGTTCCTGCTGGAACAGGGATGCAGAGGTATCGCAAGGCAGCTTCCGTTATGGTAGAAGAAGACGAAGTAGTGAACGCAGAGTAAGTAATTTCAATCGTATTTATAATGTTGCTAGTCGGCGGCTTTGTCGGCTAGCAATATCTCTTGTTTAAAACAGATAAACATGCGATTCCGCTTTTCTTATATGTTTTTTACATTTTTTATTGACATAGAAAATGACAGATGTTACTATATTCAAGGTGCTCCTATCATTATACCTGTTACTTTGGAGGATATGGAAAATGTCTTATGAAAAAGTGTCACAGGCTTCAAATGTGATCGTAGGAACAAAACAGACAGTAAGAGCTCTTAAATCAGGGCATGTACAAGAAGTATTCGTTGCATCTGATGCAGATTCACGAATTACGGAAAGTATTATTCACACAGCTGAAGAAATGGATGTACCCATTACAATAGTGGACTCTATGAAAAAGCTTGGGAAAGCATGCGGCATTGATGTCGGAGCAACAACTGTTGCCATTATTCATTAAAGGTGTTTTTGCAGTATTTTCACCTGCAAAAACTTGTTTTTTGCCTTAAAAAGAACCACCTGGATGTGTGGGCTTATAAAAAGACCGAAGGGAGGAACAAAAATGCCTACAATTAACCAATTAGTGCGTAAAAACAGAAAGTCAAAAGTGACAACTTCTGACTCTCCAGCACTTAACAAAGGTTATAACAGCTTTAAGAAAGTGAACACAAACGTATCTTCACCTCAAAAGCGTGGAGTATGTACACGTGTTGGTACAATGACTCCGAAAAAACCAAACTCAGCATTGCGTAAATATGCGCGTGTTCGTTTGACAAACGGAATCGAGGTAACAGCTTATATCCCTGGTATTGGCCATAACCTACAAGAGCACAGTGTTGTGCTTATTCGTGGAGGCCGTGTAAAAGACTTACCGGGTGTGCGTTATCACATTGTACGTGGAGCACTTGATACTGCTGGTGTTGAAAACCGTGCACAAAGCCGCTCTAAATACGGTACGAAAAAACCTAAAGTTAAAAAATAATTCATATTAAATACAATCATCGAAAGGAGGAACACCGATGCCACGTAAAGGACCTGTAGCAAAAAGAGACGTATTACCGGATCCAATTCACAACTCAAAGCTTGTAACTCGTCTAATCAACAAGCTTATGGTAGACGGTAAAAGAGGTAAAGCACAAACAATTCTTTATGCAGCTTTTGATATCATCCAAGACCGTACAGGTAAGGATGCTATGGAAGTATTCGATCAAGCTTTGAAAAATATTATGCCAGTATTGGAAGTTAGAGCTCGCCGTGTAGGTGGTGCTAACTACCAAGTACCAGTTGAAGTTCGTCCAGACCGCCGTTCAACATTAGGATTGCGCTGGTTAGTAAACTACGCTCGTCTTCGCGGAGAAAAAACAATGGAAGAGCGTCTAGCTCATGAAATTATGGACGCAGCCAATAATACTGGAGCTTCTGTTAAAAAGCGTGAAGATATGCATAAAATGGCTGAAGCAAACAAAGCATTTGCACATTATCGCTGGTAAGATATCATTTTATAAAATTTTACTACTCATCCCAGGAAGGAGAAATACGAAATGCCAAGAGAATTCTCCTTAGAAAAGACTCGTAATATCGGAATTATGGCTCATATTGATGCCGGTAAAACTACTACTACCGAACGTATTCTTTTCTATACAGGGCGCATTCATAAAATTGGTGAAACACATGAAGGTGCTTCACAAATGGACTGGATGGAACAGGAGCAGGAGCGCGGGATTACCATTACATCTGCTGCAACAACTGCACAATGGAAAGGCTACCGTGTAAACATCATTGACACACCAGGGCACGTAGACTTCACAGTTGAAGTTGAACGTTCTTTACGTGTACTTGATGGAGCTGTAACTGTACTTGACGCTCAATCAGGTGTTGAGCCTCAAACTGAAACAGTTTGGCGCCAAGCAACAACTTACGGTGTTCCACGGATTGTATTCGTTAATAAAATGGATAAAATCGGTGCGGACTTCCTATACTCTGTTAAAACACTTCATGATCGTCTACAAGCAAATGCACATCCAATTCAACTTCCAATTGGTGCAGAAGATACCTTCACAGGTATGGTTGATCTTGTAGAAATGAAAGCATGGTTCTACGAAGGAGACGCAGCACTTGATGCTGTTGAAGGAGAAATTCCTGAAGATCTACGTGACCAAGCGGAAGAAATGCGCGCAGGCTTAATTGAGGCTGTTGCGGATTTTGATGAAGAACTTATGATGAAATATCTCGAAGGAGAAGAAATCTCCGTCGAAGAATTAAAAGCTGCCATCCGTCAGGCAACATTGAAGGTAGAATTTTACCCAGTTCTTTGCGGAACAGCATTTAAAAACAAAGGTGTTCAGAAAGTACTTGACGCAGTTCTTGATTACTTGCCTGCACCGACTGATATTGAATCTATTAAAGGGATTGTTCCTGATACAGACGAAGAGGTTGCTCGTCATGCTGACGATAGCGAGCCATTCTCGGCACTTGCTTTCAAAGTAATGACCGACCCTTATGTTGGTCGTCTAACGTTCTTCCGTGTATACTCTGGAACTTTGAACTCTGGATCTTACGTTCAAAACTCCACGAAAGGTAAACGCGAACGTATCGGACGTATTCTGCAAATGCATGCCAATCACCGTGAAGAAATTTCTACTGCATACAGTGGGGATATCGCAGCTGCGGTTGGTCTAAAAGATACAGGTACGGGAGACACACTATGTGACGAAAAAGATTTAGTTATCTTAGAGTCTATGGAATTCCCTGAACCAGTTATCTCAGTTGCAATTGAACCGAAATCTAAAGCAGACCAAGACAAAATGGGTTCTGCCCTTGCAAAGCTTCAAGAAGAGGATCCTACATTCCGTGCGGAAACAAATCCTGAAACAGGTCAAGTTGTTATCTCTGGTATGGGTGAGCTTCACTTAGACATCCTTGTTGACCGTATGAGACGTGAATTCAAGGTAGAAGCAAACGTCGGTGCTCCTCAAGTATCATACCGTGAAACATTCCGTACTTCTGCTCAAGTAGAAGGTAAGTTCGTTCGCCAATCCGGTGGTCGTGGACAATTCGGTCATGTATGGATTGAATTCTCCCCTAACGAAGAAGGAAAAGGCTTCGAATTTGAAAATGGAATCGTGGGTGGGGTTGTTCCTCGTGAATATGTCCCTGCTGTACAAGCTGGTCTTGAAGATTCAATGGCAAACGGTGTACTTGCTGGTTACCCATTAATCGACGTTAAAGCGAGACTATTTGACGGTTCTTACCATGATGTTGACTCGAGTGAGATGGCATTTAAAATCGCAGCTTCTATGGCACTTAAAAACGCTGTGAAAAAATGTAACCCAGTATTGCTTGAGCCACTTATGAAAGTTGAAGTCGTAATCCCTGAGGAATACCTTGGAGATATCATGGGTGATATTACATCACGCCGTGGACGTGTAGAAGGAATGGAAGCACGTGGAAACGCACAAGTCGTTAAAGCGTTCGTTCCTCTTGCCGAAATGTTTGGTTATGCAACATCACTTCGTTCTAATACACAAGGTCGTGGAACATATACAATGTTCTTTGATCATTACGAAGAAGTGCCGAAATCAATTTCGGAAGAAATTATCAAAAAAAATAGCGGTCAATAATTGATTTTATATCATTAATCAAGTATAACTACTATTAGATATGCTAGGAGTCGCTTTAAAATTAATATTCTAGTTTTAAAGCGCCTCTCATACTTACTATTTTTCTTAAATAAAAGGAGGATTTTCAAATGGCTAAAGCTAAATTTGATCGTTCCAAAGAACATGCTAATATTGGTACTATTGGTCACGTTGACCATGGTAAAACAACTCTTACAGCTGCTATTACGACAGTTATGTCAAAACGTGGCGGCGGAGAAGCTAAAGGTTATGACATGATCGATAACGCTCCTGAAGAGCGCGAGCGTGGAATTACAATCTCTACTTCTCACGTTGAATATGAAACTGAAAAGCGTCACTACGCACACGTTGATTGCCCAGGACACGCTGACTATGTAAAAAACATGATCACTGGTGCTGCGCAAATGGACGGAGCTATTCTTGTAGTTTCTGCTGCTGACGGCCCAATGCCACAAACTCGTGAGCACATTCTTCTTTCTCGTAACGTAGGTGTTCCTTACATCGTTGTATTCATGAACAAATGTGACATGGTTGACGATGAAGAACTTCTTGAGCTAGTAGAAATGGAGATTCGTGATCTTCTTTCTGAATATGATTTCCCTGGCGACGACATTCCTGTTGTTAAAGGTTCTGCTCTTAGAGCTCTTGAAGGAGACCCTGAGTGGGAAGAAAAAATCGTTGAACTAATGGACGCTGTTGACGACTACGTACCAACTCCAGAACGTGACACTGACAAGCCATTCATGATGCCTGTTGAGGACGTATTCTCTATCACAGGTCGTGGTACAGTTGCTACTGGACGTGTAGAGCGTGGACAAGTTAAAGTCGGTGAAGAAGTTGAAATCATCGGTCTTGCTGAAGAATCAAGAAAAGTTGTTGTAACTGGAGTTGAAATGTTCCGTAAGCTTCTTGACTTTGCAGAAGCTGGAGACAACATCGGTGCTCTTCTTCGTGGTGTAGCACGTGAAGAAATTCAACGTGGTCAAGTATTAGCAAAGCCTGGTACAATCACACCACATACAAACTTCAAAGCTGAAGTTTACGTATTATCTAAAGAAGAAGGTGGACGTCATACTCCATTCTTCACTAACTACCGCCCACAATTCTACTTCCGTACTACTGACGTAACTGGAATCGTTCATCTTCCAGAAGGAGTAGAAATGGTAATGCCTGGCGACAACGTAGAAATGACTGTTGAATTGATTTCACCAATCGCGATCGAAGACGGAACTCGTTTCTCTATCCGTGAAGGTGGACGTACAGTTGGTTCTGGCGTTGTATCAACAATCGAAAAGTAATAATGATAAAAAGCAGCAAGGGATTCATTCCCTGCTGCTTTTTTGTTTTTGTATTTTTTCATTATCGAGGATTTTTTATGAAATAGTAGTTGAAACATTTTTTTAATATTATTACTAATACCAACTTGCAGGGATAGAGTTCGAGATTAGCAAAAGAACGATGGTGTTTGTCACGATTGTTGTTCGATTGCTCTTGAATTGCACAAGAATATAGGAATTTTTTACAATTGCTGAGCGATTGGACTTGATTCGCACAAAAACTTGGGCATTTGCTACAATTGTTGTACAATCCGCCTTGAATCGTACAAGCACTCTTGAATATGCTACAATTGCTGTTCGATTGATTTTGACAATTTTGACCAAGAGGGGACTGTCACCGCAACTAGTCAAGACGACCGTGTTGAATTATTTAAGAAAGGGAAGGAGAAATCTAATAGTCGATTTGCAGCTGTTGGGAGACACAAATGGTGAGCATCCTCGGCACTTGGAGTTCCTGTGGGCTATTTAATATATTTTTCATCTGCAAGAGTACGTCTCTTCCCCTCCAAGCAACTAACTTTAAACGACCTGAATTAATTTCTTCTGTTTTAATTTCCTCATTACTACTCCGTGTGACGGTGAAAATAGCAGCGTGATTAAAAATATCCCGCCCGCTACACAAATCATGCTGCCTGCAATGGATGCGTCCAATATACTGGCTACATAATAACCGATAATGGAACTAATACAGCCAATGATAATTGTATAAAAAATCATTCGACTAAGCTTTTCAGTCAATAAATAGGCAGTTGCGGGTGGCACGACTAGCATTCCAACGACGAGAATGGCTCCAACACTTTCAAAGGAAGCAACCGTTGTAACCGAAACGAGTCCCATAAGTAAATAATGAAACAAAGCAACGGGAATTCCAACGGCTGCTGCCATTGCTGGATCAAAGGAACAAATTTTAAACTGTTTATAGAATAAAGAAATAACGAGCACACTGAATAACAAGGAGAGGCCGACTCCCCATACAGTTTTCGGACCTATACCGATGCCCATAAAATCAATCGTGTTCCATGGTACATAAGCAATTTCACCGTAGAGAACACAATCTAAATCCAAATCGATATCCCTCGTGAACAAGCTAATGAGGACAATTCCAACTGCAAACAATGCTGTAAATACTACTCCGATCGAAGCATCAGACTGGACACCGCTTTGAGTGAAGAGTTGGATTAAGAATACGGTAATGAGTCCGATGATCGCCGCACCAAATAGCATTACCAATGAGTCTCTTGACCCGCTAATAAGAAAGGCGATGACGATGCCTGGAAGAACGGCATGACTGATTGCATCTCCGATCATAGCCATTTTTCGTAATACTAGAAAGCATCCGACAAGACCGCAGGCACTTGCCACCAATGCCCCAGTTAAAATAATCCAAAAAGCACTCACACCGTCCTCTCCTTTCCTTTTAATTTGACTCTAGATGTTTTTACTGCACGTTTCGCCAGGAGGTGAATTAGAAGTTTAGATAATAATCCTCTTCCCGGGGCAAATATGACGGATAAAATGAAAAATGCGGTCGCCGCAAGGACAATGATTGGGCCAGTAGGCAAGTTGTTGCCACTCGCACTTATATACGTTCCCACCATGCCGCTAAGCGCTCCAAAGATTCCGGACAAAAATACCATTACGCTTAGCTTTTCTGTCCAATATCTAGCTGAAACAGCAGGCGTAATAAGCAAGGCAGACATCAGAACGACACCAACAGCCTGGATTCCAATTACGACTGCCATTACAATAAGAAGCATGATCAGCTGCTCTAGAAAAGCAACGGGAAATCCCATCCCACTAGCAAATCCAGGGTCAAAGCTTGTTAATTTAAATTCCTTAAAGAGAAGTATACATACGCTTATCAATATAATAGAGGTGATAGCCATAATTAACACATCTGATAAAACGAGAGCGGCCGCTTGCCCGAATAAAAATTTATCTAACCCACTTTGATTTCCAGTCCCACTATGTTGAATCTCAGTAAGAAGAACGATACCAAGTCCAAAAAAAACAGTTAGGACAATGGCTAAAGCTGAATCTTGTTTAATTCTAGTGTGGCGGGTGATAAACCCAATTCCAAATGTTGCAATGATTCCGGCTATCGATGCACCAATTAAAAAGAAAAAAACTGACTTTGAGCCTGTTAGCATAAAGGCAATACAAACGCCAGGGAGAGCTGCATGAGACAAAGCATCTCCCATTAACGATTGTTTTCGTAAATAGGCAAAACTTCCAATGACTCCACTGCATAAGCCGAGCAACATGCTGCCAAAAAGGATCCACTGTGTATTTGGATCTAAAAAGATTTTTAATCCTTCAAGCATTTTGTTCACCTTCCTTTACGTAATGATTAGAGAGGATTGATTTTCATTTTCAAGCATAGCAAGTTTTCCGCCATATGTTTGCTGTAGTTTTTCAGGAGTAAATACACTATTTGTCGGTCCAAAAGCTTTCAATTCAACATTTAATAAAAGCACCCAGTCGAAATAGTCTTTAACTGTTGCTAAATCGTGGTGGACAACAAGCACTGTCTTTCCCTCTGCTTTTAAATCATTCAATAGTGTAATAATAGCCTTTTCAGTTGCTGCATCTACCCCTACAAAGGGTTCATCCATAAAATACAACTTTGCATCCTGTGCCAGCGCTCGAGCTAAAAAAATCCGTTGCTGCTGGCCGCCTGAAAGTTGGCTAATTTGCCTTGAGGCAAAGTCGGCCATACCAACTTTGTCTAAGCATTCCATTGCAAAATCTTTTTCTGCCCGACCCGGTCTTTTTATCCACCCTAAATGTCCATATCTCCCCATCATGACCACATCTAATGCATTTGTTGGAAAGTCCCAATCAACCGATTCCCTTTGCGGGACATATCCTACAATTTTTCGTTGGAGACGATAAGGACGTCCATATATTTCTACTGAGCCTGATAAACGGGGAATTAATCCAAGTGCCGCTTTAATTAAGGTAGATTTTCCGGCTCCATTCGGGCCGACAATCCCAATTAATTTCCCTTCCGGTACTTCGAAAGAAATATTTCGAAGTACCGGTTTTTTTTGATAAGCAACAGATAAATCATTTATGTTTAATGGGGTACTCATATCCTATCCTCCTATTTAAGTGCGTTTACAATCGTGTTCACATTATGACGAACCATTCCAATATAAGTCCCTTCTGGAGTTCCGTCTTCACCCATTGCATCGGAGAATAATTCTCCGCCAATCTCCACGTTATGTCCTTTTTCGCTAGCACCTTGAATGACAGCATCAATTGCTTTGCGAGGAACACTAGATTCGATAAATACAGCTTTAATTTGGTTATTCACTAAATAATCACGTAAATCAATTAAATCCTTAGTACCTGCCTCGGATGCAGTACTAATTCCTTGCAATCCCATAACTCTAATATCGTAAGCATCTCCAAAATACCCAAAAGCATCATGTGCTGTTACAAGTACTCGCCCCGATTCAGGTATAGAAGCAATTTTTTCTCTAACTTCATTATCAAGTTCCTCTAATTGTTTTAAATAATTTGCTGCATTTTCTTCATAGACTTCCTTATGAGCTGGATCGATTTCAATTAAGCTATCACGAACACTTTCTGTCGCCTTCATCCAATGCGCTACATTGAACCAAATGTGAGGGTCATATTCCGTTCCCATATCTTCGTTTCCTAAACGTAGACTTGAACGATCAATATTATCCGATACTGCTACAGTTGGCTTCTTCTTAGCCATTCTTTCGAAGATTTCAACCATTTTTCCTTCAAGGTGGAGTCCGTTATAAAAGATGATATCGGCTTGATCTAACTTTTTAATGTCTCCTTGAGAAGCTTTATACAAATGTGGATCTACTCCAGAGCCCATAAGTCCTACCACATTTACATGTTCTCCGCCAACTACTTTAACGATATCAGTAATCATTCCAACCGTTGTTGTAACATTCACTTTACCATCACTGTTTTTCTTCGTGGCATTTGCATTTGAACAAGCTGTTGTTGTAGAAATGACTAAAAGTAACATTAACATTGATAGAACAAATCTCTTTACCATTTTTCTTTTCTCCTACTTTCTTCTTTTTTAAAGGATTTGAATTCTTAAAGCAGTCGCGGACGGCCAGATCCTCCTACAGGAAAAAGAGAATAGTGCAGAAGAGACTACTTGCTGCCCGCTAGATGCATGGCCAGTAGCGAAAATCAACGTACAAGATAGCAAAAGCATTTTAAATTTATCCTTAAGTTAAAATATTAGCCGAATCAAAATAATATAACCAATAGACAAAATGTTTACCCAAGGCAACTTATTAACCATATTATACAAACGGCCTTGTTTTGTAAACACTTTTTCAAATAAAAAATCACTATCGCTTTTATCTGTTACTTGGAATTGAAATCAATATAATAAGGAAAGATTTTGGATTTACCAAAAAATCTTCTATTGAAATAGAAGGTTCGCGTCTGTATAATAAGACAGGTGCAAAAAAAGATTGATTTTATTCATTACATATTGCATTGGTCCAATAATCTATGTATAATGAATAATGTTGGTTTTTGACTGCAATGATGTGGAAGGTTGCTGACACACCCGGCCGCTTTGCCATGGCGAGTGTGTGGGAAATTTTCACGGAGTATGTCTATTTTAAAAATAGGCGATAAAGGAGGGAAAGTAATGGCAAAACAAAAAATTCGTATTAGATTAAAGGCATATGATCATAGAATTCTTGATCAATCAGCTGAAAAAATCGTAGAAACTGCAAAACGTTCAGGTGCAAATGTCTCAGGGCCAATTCCATTGCCAACTGAGAAAACTGTTTACACAATTCTTCGTGCGGTGCACAAATACAAGGATTCTCGTGAGCAGTTCGAAATGCGCACACATAAACGTCTAATCGACATCATCAATCCTACACCACAAACTGTAGATTCATTGATGAGACTAGACTTGCCATCAGGCGTTGACATTGAAATCAAATTATAATCAATACATTTAATTACGAAATCAGGAGGTGTGACTCATGACCAAAGGAATCTTAGGAAGAAAGATCGGAATGACGCAGGTTTTTGCTGAAAACGGTGAATTGATCCCTGTAACAGTAATCGAAGCTGCTCCAAACGTAGTTCTTCAAAAGAAAACAGTTGAAACTGATGGATATGAAGCAGTCCAGCTTGGATTTGAAGACAAGCGCGAGAAGCTTGCTAACAAACCAGAAAAAGGGCGTTTTGCTAAAGCAAACACTGCACCTAAGCGCTTCGTCCGTGAATTTAACGGAATTAATTTAGATGAGTTTGAAGTTGGTCAGGAAGTCAAGGTTGATATTTTCGCAGAAGGCGATTTAGTAGATGTAACAGGAATCTCAAAAGGTAAAGGATTCCAAGGTGTAATTAAGCGCCACGGACAATCACGTGGACCTATGTCCCACGGTTCTCGCTACCATCGCAGACCAGGATCTATGGGTGCTGTTGATCCCGCTCGCGTATTTAAGCAAAAAGCATTGCCAGGACGTACAGGTGGAGAAAGAATTACAATTCAAAACCTTCCTATTGTAAAGGTTGATGCAGAACGTAACCTTATTTTAGTAAAAGGTAATGTTCCAGGACCGAAAAAAGCAATGTTAGAAATCAAAACAGGAATTAAAGTGAGATAAATATCGTTTAAGGAAAGGAGGAAATAGGAATGCCTAAAGTAGCAGTATACAACCAAGCTGGATCAAAGGTTGGTGAAATCGATCTTAACGAATCCATTTTTGGTATCGAACCTAATAACCATGTATTATTTGAAGCGATCGTTATGCAAAGAGCTTCTTTAAGACAAGGAACATCTAAAGTGAAAACCCGTTCTGAAGTACGCGGTGGCGGACGTAAGCCATGGCGTCAAAAAGGAACAGGCCGTGCTCGTCAAGGTTCCATTCGTTCACCACAATGGCGCGGAGGCGGTACAGTATTCGGTCCCGTTCCACGTAGCTACAGCTACAAACTTCCTAAGAAAGTTCGCCGTTTAGCAATTAAATCAGCACTTTCTGCTAAGGTTTTGGAAGAGAGCGTAGTAGTTTTAGAGTCATTAAACTTTGAAGCACCAAAAACAAAAGAATTCGTAAGCGTCCTTTCTAACCTTCCAGTTGGAAAAAAAGCGCTTGTTGTAACAGAAACGCTTAATGAAAATGTAGCGTTATCTGCAAGAAACATTCCTGGAGTGACAGTTGTGGATGCTAACAACATTTCCGTGTTGGACGTTGTTGGACATAACACATTGATCATGACGAAAGCAGCAGTTGAAAAAGTAGAGGAGGTGCTTGGATAATGGATGCACGTGACGTATTAAAGCGCCCCGTTATCACAGAGCGTTCTACTGATATCATGGCCGATAAAAAATATACGTTCGAAGTGGACGTAAAGGCAAATAAAACTCAAGTGAAAGATGCAGTTGAAAGTATCTTCGGAGTAAAAGTTGCAAAGGTAAACGTAATGAACTACAAAGGTAAGTTTAAGCGTATGGGCCGTTTCGGTGGCTATACAAACAAACGCCGTAAAGCAGTTGTTACGTTAACAGAAGACAGCAAGGAAATCGAATTATTCGAAATCTAATAACGCAGTGAAAAGAGTTTAAGAGGAGGGAATAAAATGGCGATCAAAAAATACAAACCTACCTCAAACGGACGTCGTAATATGACAGCTTTGGATTTTTCAGACATCACTACTGATAAACCAGAAAAATCATTACTAGAGCCTCTTCATAAAAAAGGCGGCCGTAACAACCAAGGTAGAACTACAGTTCGCTTTCGCGGCGGTGGTCATAAGCGTCAATATCGTATCATCGACTTTAAAAGAACTAAAGATGGTATACCAGGACGCGTTGCTACAATTGAGTATGACCCAAACCGTTCCGCTAATATTGCACTAATCAACTATCATGATGGTGAAAAACGCTATATCTTAGCGCCTAAAAACTTGAAAGTCGGCATGGATGTCATGTCTGGACCAGATGCTGACATTAAAGTTGGGAATGCACTTCCACTTGCTAACATTCCAGTTGGTACAGTTGTGCATAACATTGAATTAAAACCAGGAAAAGGTGGACAATTAGTCCGTTCTGCAGGTACTTCTGCACAGGTTCTTGGTAAAGAAGGAACAAAATATGTTTTAGTTCGTTTGAATTCTGGTGAGGTTCGCATGATCCTTGCAACTTGCCGTGCAACTATCGGTCAAGTAGGAAACGAACAACACGAACTAGTAAATGTCGGTAAAGCAGGTCGTTCTCGCTGGTTGGGCAAACGTCCACACGTACGCGGATCTGTTATGAACCCGAATGATCACCCACACGGTGGTGGTGAAGGCCGTACACCAATCGGACGTAAATCACCTGTTACACCTTGGGGTAAACCAACTCTTGGTTACAAAACTCGTAAAAAAGCGAACAAATCAGATAAATTTATTGTACGCCGTCGTAAAAAATAACGCGATTAATCTACGGTTCATCGAAGGGACCGTAGTGCAATCACGAAGGGAGGTTCAACCATGGGTCGCAGCCTGAAAAAAGGGCCTTTTGTAGATGAGCACTTAATGAAAAAAGTAGAGAACTTAAACGAGAGTGATAAAAAACAAGTAATTAAAACTTGGTCTCGCCGTTCAACAATTTTTCCAAACTTCGTAGGACATACGATCGCTGTCTATGATGGCCGCAAACATGTTCCAGTATATGTCAGTGAAGATATGGTAGGCCATAAGCTTGGTGAATTTGCGCCGACACGCGCTTATAAAGGCCACGCAGCTGATGATAAAAAAACAAGACGCTAATGAGAGGAGGGCATCCTGATGCAAGCTAAAGCTGTTGCAAGAACAGTTCGAATTGCTCCTCGTAAAGCACGTTTAGTAGTTGATCTTATTCGAGGAAAGCAAGTGGGCGAAGCAGTTGCTATTTTGAAACTAACACCAAAAGCTGCCTCCCCAATCGTAGAGAAACTTTTGAAATCTGCTATAGCAAACGCAGAACACAATTATGATATGGACGTAAATAATCTTTTAGTATCCGCGGCATTTGTTGACGAAGGTCCAACAATGAAACGATTCCGTCCGCGTGCACAAGGTCGTGCGAGCCAAATCAACAAACGCACAAGCCACATTACGATCGTGGTATCAGAAAAGAAGGAGGGATAATTAGTGGGTCAAAAAGTAAATCCAATCGGAATGCGTATCGGCGTTATCCGTGACTGGGAATCCAAATGGTACGCTGACAAAGATTACGCAACGTTATTACACGAAGACATTAAAATTCGTGAATACATTACAAAACGTTTGTCTGATGCATCTGTTTCTAGTGTTGAAATAGAGCGTGCTGCAAACCGCGTCAACATTACAATCCACACTGCCAAGCCAGGCATGGTTATCGGAAAAGGTGGAAGCGAAGTTGAAGCATTGCGTAAAGCATTGAACGAACTAACAAACAAACGTGTACACATTAATATCATCGAAATTAAAAAAGCAGATCTTGATGCGAAGCTCGTAGCAGAAAATATCGCACGTCAATTGGAAAATCGTGTATCTTTCCGTCGTGCACAAAAACAAGCGATCCAACGCACTATGCGCGCGGGAGCACTTGGAATTAAAACACAAGTATCCGGCCGTCTTGGTGGAGCGGATATTGCTCGTGCTGAACATTATAGCGAAGGAACAGTTCCACTTCATACACTTCGCGCTGACATCGACTATGCACATGCTGAAGCAGATACAACTTACGGCAAGCTCGGCGTTAAAGTATGGATTTATCGTGGAGAGGTCCTTCCAGAAAAGAAAAAATCTGTGGAAGGAGGAAAATAATCATGTTAATGCCTAAACGCGTTAAGTATCGTCGCGAACACCGCGGAAAAATGCGTGGTCGTGCAAAAGGCGGTACAGAAGTTGCATTTGGCGAATTTGGTTTACAAGCTCTAGAAGCTTCTTGGGTTACAAATCGTCAAATCGAAGCCGCAAGGATTGCGATGACTCGTTTCATGAAACGTGGCGGTAAAGTTTGGATTAAAATTTTCCCTCACAAACCATATACAGCAAAACCTCTAGAAGTTCGGATGGGTTCTGGTAAAGGTGCCCCTGAAGGATGGGTTGCAGTAGTAAAACCTGGCAAAATCATGTTTGAAATTGCAGGTGTATCAGAAGAGGTGGCACGTGAAGCGCTTCGTCTTGCTGCGCACAAACTTCCTATTAAATGTAAGTTTGTAAAACGAGAAGAAATTGGTGGTGAACGTAATGAAGGCTAATGAAATCCGTGATCTAACCACTGCCGAGATTGAACAAAATGTAAAGTCATTGAAGGAAGAATTATTTAACCTTCGTTTCCAATTAGCTACTGGGCAACTTGAAAACACTGCCCGTCTTCGCGAAGTTCGCAAAGAAATTGCACGTATGAAAACTGTGATTCGTGAAAGAGAGCTCGAAGTTAATAATCGATAATCGGAGAGGAGGTTTGCGAAATGAGTGAACGCAACCAGCGTAAAGTCTATACAGGACGCGTTGTTTCCGACAAAATGGATAAAACCGTAACTGTTATGGTTGAAACGTACAAAAAGCATTCATTATACGGCAAACGCGTAAAGTACTCTAAAAAATTCAAAGCTCATGATGAGCAAAACGAAGCTAAAGTTGGCGATGTAGTACGCATCATGGAAACTCGTCCACTTTCAGCAACTAAACGTTTCCGTTTACTTGAGGTTGTTGAGAAAGCAGTCATTATCTAATTAATTGTTTCGGAAATAAGTGTTCCGAAGGGAGGTAAACTAGATGATTCAACAAGAATCTCGTTTAAAAGTGGCTGACAACTCTGGTGCCCGTGAAGTTTTAACAATCAAAGTCCTAGGCGGATCAGGCCGTAAGACTGCGAATATTGGCGATGTTATCGTTTGTACAGTAAAACAAGCAACACCAGGCGGCGTTGTCAAAAAAGGTGATGTAGTAAAAGCTGTTATCGTACGTACAAAAAGCGGTGCTCGCCGTGCGGATGGTTCTTATATCAAGTTCGATGAAAATGCATGTGTCATTATTCGTGATGACAAAGCTCCTCGCGGAACTCGTATCTTCGGACCAGTTGCTCGTGAACTTCGTGATAACAACTTTATGAAAATCGTATCTTTAGCACCAGAAGTTCTTTAATAATTTTAGATTCACCAATCAAGGAGGTGCGATTCAATGCATGTCAAAAAAGGTGACAAAGTAATGGTCATCACAGGTAAAGACAAAGGGAAAACTGGAACAGTATTAGCTGCTTTCCCGAAAAAAGACCGTGTGCTTGTTGAAGGTGTGAACATTGTTAAAAAGCATTCAAAACCTTCTCAAGATAATCCACAAGGTGGAATCATCACTCAAGAAGCGGCTATCCACGTTTCCAATGTGATGTTGCTGGATCCAAAAACAAATGAACCAACTCGTGTTGGTTATGATGTAGTTAATGGCAAAAAAGTCCGTGTAGCAAAAAAATCAGGTGTAGCATTAGATAAATAGTTCTTAGATGAAGGGAGGTACACTACATGAACCGCCTAAAGGAAAAATATCAAAAAGAAGTAACTCCTGCTCTTATGAGCAAGTTCAATTATAAATCCATTATGGAAGTACCAAAAATTGAAAAAATCGTTATCAACATGGGAGTTGGCGATGCTGTACAAAATGCAAAAGTCTTGGACAATGCTGTTGAAGAACTTAGCTTAATTACAGGTCAAAAACCAGTTGTAACAAGAGCAAAAAATTCAATCGCGGGATTCCGCTTACGTGAAGGTATGCCTATCGGCGCAAAAGTTACTCTTCGCGGAGAGCGTATGTATGAGTTTTTTGATAAACTAGTTTCTGTTTCCCTTCCACGTGTACGTGACTTCCGTGGAATCTCTAAAAAGGCATTCGACGGTCGTGGAAACTATACACTAGGTGTTAGAGAACAACTCATCTTCCCTGAAATTGATTATGATAAAGTGAGCAAGGTTCGTGGTATGGATATCGTTATCGTTACTACTGCGAATACAGACGAAGAAGCTCGTGAACTACTGACTGCATTTGGAATGCCGTTCCAAAAGTAATCGCTAAATAAGGGAGGCGAAAACGTGGCTAAAAAATCTATGATCGTAAAGCAGAAACGTACTCCAAAGTTTAAAGTGCAAGAATACACTCGTTGCGAACGTTGCGGCCGTCCACATTCCGTCATTCGTAAATTTAAACTTTGCCGTATTTGTTTCCGTGAATTAGCTTATAAGGGTCAAATTCCTGGCGTTAAAAAAGCCAGCTGGTAAGACCGAATTTGGGAAGGAGGTAAAATAAATGGTTATGACTGATCCAATTGCAGATTTGCTTACACGCATCCGCAACGCGAATATGGTCCGACATGAGAAGTTGGAAGTTCCTGCTTCTAATATTAAAAAAGATATCGCTGAAATCCTTAAACGTGAAGGGTTTGTACGTGATGTTGAATTTATCGAAGACAACAAGCAAGGCATCATTCGTATTTTCTTAAAATACGGTGCTAATAATGAGCGAGTAATTACAGGCTTAAAGCGCATTAGCAAACCAGGTTTGCGTGTATATGCAAAAGCTAACGAGGTTCCAAAAGTACTTAACGGTCTTGGTATCGCACTTGTCTCTACTTCTCAAGGTGTATTGACTGATAAAGAAGCAAGAGCGAAGCAAGTTGGCGGAGAAGTACTAGCGTACGTTTGGTAATATTTTTTCGAAGAACGGAGGTGCAAGAAAATGTCTCGTATTGGGAAAAAACCAATTGAAATCCCTGCAGGCGTAACAGTGACAAAGAATGACTCTACTGTTACTGTAAAAGGTCCTAAAGGTGAATTAACAACTACTTTTAATTCAGATATTCAAATTAATATAGAAGATAACGTGATTAACGTTGCTCGTCCTTCAGAAGCAAAAGAACATCGTTCCCTTCATGGAACAACTCGTTCCCTTCTCTCAAACATGGTAGAAGGAGTTTCCAAAGGCTTCGAAAAAACGTTAGAACTAGTTGGGGTAGGTTACCGTGCACAAAAGCAAGGAAATAAACTTGTTTTGAACGTAGGGTATTCACATCCTGTTGAGTTCGAACCTGAAGCAGGTCTTGAAATTGAAGTTCCTGCGAACACAAAGATTATCGTTAAGGGGTACAACAAAGAAAAAGTTGGAGCGCTTGCTTCGAACATTCGTGCTGTACGTCCTCCTGAGCCATATAAAGGTAAAGGAATTCGTTACGAAGGTGAAAAAGTTCGTCGTAAAGAAGGTAAGACTGGTAAATAATGCCGCTTAGGCTACTTGAAAGGAGTGACTCGTAAATGATCACTAAGCAAGATAAGAACAAAGTGCGTCAAAAAAGACATGCACGCGTACGCTCTAAATTAAGTGGAACAGAAATGCGTCCGCGATTAAATGTATATCGTTCCAATAAAAATATTTACGCTCAATTGGTCGATGATGAAAAAGGCGTAACGTTGGCCAGCGCTTCTACACTTGATAAAGATTTGAACATCGAGTCTGCAGGTAATGTTGAAGCGGCTCAAAAAGTTGGAGAATTAATCGCAAAGCGTGCAGTAGAAAAAGGCTATAAAGTTGTTGTATTTGACCGTGGCGGTTACTTATACCATGGACGTGTGAAAGCTTTAGCAGAAGCAGCACGTGAAAACGGCCTTGAATTCTAATCAAAAAGGAGGGACACAATAGATGCGTCAAATCGATGCTAACAAACTTGAACTTGAAGAACGCGTAGTTACAGTAAACCGTGTAGCGAAAGTTGTAAAGGGTGGACGTCGTTTCCGTTTTACAGCACTAGTCGTTGTCGGTGATAAAAATGGCCATGTCGGTTTTGGTACAGGAAAGGCACAAGAAGTTCCAGATGCCATCCGCAAGGCGATTGAAGATGCAAAGAAAAACCTCATCGTAGCTCCTATCGTAGGAACAACAATTCCTCATGAAGTAATCGGACGTTTCGGTGGCGGTCAGATTTTACTAAAACCAGCTAGTGAAGGTACAGGAGTAATTGCAGGTGGACCGGTTCGTGCGGTGCTTGAACTTGCAGGTATTTCCGATATTACTTCCAAATCACTTGGTTCCAGCACGCCCATCAATATGGTTCGTGCAACAATCGAAGGAATTAAAAATTTAAAACGTGCTGAGGACGTAGCGAAATTACGTAATAAAACAGTAGAAGAACTATTAGGTTAAGGAGGGGAATCACATGGCGAATAAATTAGCAATTACCCTCACTAAGAGCTTAATTGGCCGTACTGAAGGCCAACGCGAAACAGTCAAGGCACTCGGACTTCGCAAATTGCATCAAACAGTTGAACATAATGACACTGAAGCAATTCGCGGAATGATCAATAAAGTTTCCCATCTTGTCACTGTAAAAGAGCAGTAATCTATTTCGAAAATTAAGGAGGTGCCAACTATGAAACTTCATGAGCTAAAACCTGCTGAAGGATCCCGTAAAGAGCGCAACCGTGTTGGGCGAGGCATCGGTTCAGGCAATGGAAAAACTGCTGGTAAGGGCCATAAAGGTCAAAACGCACGTTCTGGCGGCGGTACACGTCTTGGTTTTGAAGGTGGTCAAACACCATTATTCCAACGTTTACCAAAGCGCGGTTTTACAAATATCAACCGCAAGGACTTTGCTATTGTAAACCTTGATGCATTAAATCGCTTTGAAGACGGTACAGAAGTAACTCCAGAACTTCTGATTGAAACTGGTGTTGTACGCAACGAAAAATCGGGAATAAAAATTCTTGCTAACGGCAACATCGAGAAAAAGCTTACTGTAAAAGCGAACAAATTCTCCTCTGCTGCTAAAGAGGCGATTGAAGCTGCCGGCGGTAAAACTGAGGTGATTTAATTAATGTTTCGGACAATCTCCAATTTTATGCGCGTAGGTGATATTAGGAAGAAAATTCTATTCACCTTGTTAATGTTAGTTGTATTTCGTTTAGGTGCTTTTATACCTGTTCCAAACGTAGATGCTAAAGTACTTCAAATGCAAGATCAGGCAAGTTTGTTTGGCTTCATGAATATTTTTGGCGGTGGGGCACTTAAAAACTTCTCCATTTTTGCTATGGGGATTATGCCATACATTACTGCATCCATCATTGTTCAGCTTTTACAAATGGATGTCGTACCAAAATTCACGGAATGGTCCAAACAAGGTGAAATGGGTAGACGTAAATTAGCTCAATTTACGCGTTACTTCACCATTGTTCTCGCTTTGATTCAAGCAGTAGGTATGTCGTTTGGTTTCAACCGAATGACAGGTTTGCAGCTCATCAAAAACCCGAGTGTAGGCACTTATGTAGTAATTGCCATCGTGCTTACAGCAGGAACAGCCTTTCTAATGTGGCTCGGGGAAGAAATTACATCTAAAGGTGTCGGCAACGGAATCTCCATTATCATCTTTGCAGGGATTGTTGCAGGTATTCCTAGCGCAGTAAACCAGATTTATGCCCAGCAGTTTCAAGGTGCAGGAGAGCAGCTTTTCTTAAAAATTGTAATTATGCTGCTTATTGTTCTTGCTATCGTAGCAATCATAGTAGGTGTTGTTTTTGTTCAACAAGCACTGCGTAAAATTCCTATTCAGTATGCAAAACGAATGGATGGACGCAGCCCGGTTGGAGGACATAATACACACTTACCATTGAAAGTTAATGCAGCTGGAGTTATTCCGGTTATTTTTGCCAGCGCATTTATGGTGACTCCGCAGACGATCGCCACTTTTTTTGGCTCCGGTGATGTAGCTAGCACCATTCAATATATTTTCGATCATACGAAACCAATTGGAATGGTGATTTATTTTGCGCTCATCATCGCTTTCACATATTTCTATGCATTTGTTCAAGTCAACCCTGAACAAGTAGCTGAAAATTTAAAGAAACAAGGCGGATATATTCCGGGAATTAGACCAGGTAAAAACACTCAAGAATATTTGACGAGAGTTTTATATCGTTTAACGTTTGTAGGTGCTCTTTTCTTGGCATGTATCTCCATATTACCTGTCTTCTTCATTAAATTTGCAGGCCTGCCTCAATCCGCACAAATTGGCGGAACGAGTCTCTTGATTGTCGTGGGTGTTGCACTTGAAACAATGAAACAATTGGAAGCCCAGCTGGTGAAGCGTCACTATAAAGGCTTCATTAAATAATCGAAATGGATTTAGGAACAAGCAGATTGTTCCTGAACCCATTTAGATGTTGGGGGCGGTACAGATGAATTTAGTACTAATGGGCCTTCCCGGTGCTGGTAAAGGCACACAGGCCGATAAAATTGTAGAAAAATATGGGGTACCTCATATTTCTACAGGTGATATGTTCCGCGCTGCCATGAAAGAAGGTACGGAACTTGGATTAAAAGCCAAATCCTTTATGGATAAAGGCGAGCTCGTTCCGGATGAAGTAACGATTGGCATTGTCCGTGAACGGTTAAGTAAAAGCGATTGTGAAAATGGCTTTCTATTAGATGGCTTTCCTAGAACAGTTGCTCAAGCAGAAGCTCTTGAAAATATTCTTGTCGAACTTGGCAAAAAAATAGATTATGTCATTAACATTCAAGTGGATCAAAGTATTTTGATGGAACGCCTCACAGGCAGACGCATTTGCAAAAGCTGTGGAGCTACTTATCATCTAGTATTTAATCCACCTGCTGAACCAGGTACTTGCGATCGCTGTGGCGGAGAGCTTTATCAACGCCCAGATGATAATGCAGAAACGGTTCAAAATCGCCTTGAAGTTAACATGAAGCAGACTCAACCGCTTCTTGATTTCTATCAAGGAAAAGGTTATTTGAAAAACATCAATGGCCAGCAACATATCGATCAAGTATTCTCGGACATTGATTTACTGCTAAAAGGTTTGATATAATGATTATTTGTAAAACCCCTCGTGAAATAGAAATCATGAGAGAGGCTGGCAGAATTGTTGCATTGACTCATCAAGAGCTACAAAAGCATATTCAGCCAGGCATTACAACAAAAGAACTCGATGCCATTGCGGAAAGGTTCATTGCTCGTCACGATGCAATTCCTTCTTTCAAAGGTTACAACGGTTTTCCCGGCAGCGTGTGTGCGTCCGTCAATGAGGAACTTGTTCACGGAATCCCTGGGAATCGAGTTTTAAAAGACGGCGACATTATCAGCCTTGATATTGGAGCTAAATATAACGGCTACCATGGTGATTCAGCTTGGACGTATCCTGTCGGAAACATTGATGAGGAAACACAATCACTTCTCGACGTCACAGAAAAATCTCTCTATCTTGGCTTAGAAGAGGCAAAGCCGAGTGTACGTCTTTCTAATATATCTTATGCGATTCAAACATTTGTAGAATCCAATGGTTTTTCAATTGTCCGAGAATATGTAGGACATGGAATTGGCCAGAATTTACATGAGGATCCGCAAATTCCTCATTACGGTCCGCCGAATAAAGGCCCACGTTTAAAACCCGGAATGGTGCTTTGCATTGAACCTATGGTAAATGCAGGCAGCCGCTATGTGAGAACTTTAGCGGATAATTGGACTGTTGTCACAGTAGATGGAAAAATGTGCGCGCATTTTGAGCACACGATAGCCATCACAGAAACTGGTTATGAGATTTTAACAAGAATTTAAGCGTAGGTGATCTGGTTGAATGAGTCTGATTCGACCCCCCGTATAGGTCAAATTGTGCTTATCAATAAGGGACGAGACGCAGGACAATTCGCGGTTATTATCCGACACATCGATGAACGATTCGTTCTAATTGCGGATGGGGATAAAAGAAAATTCGATAGTCCAAAAAAGAAGAACATCCAACATCTAACGTGTTACGACTATGTTTCAATGGAAGTTCGAAACAGTTTAATAGAAGCAGGTAGAGTCACAAACGGGAAACTTAGATGGGCACTTGGTAAATTTGTAGAAGAGGAACTGGATGTTTTAGAGAAGGGAGATAGCTTAGATGGCGAAAGAAGATGTAATTGAAGTTGAAGGAACGGTTGTTGACACTTTGCCTAACGCAATGTTTAAAGTAGAATTAGAAAATGGCCATACGGTGCTTGCCCACGTATCAGGTAAAATCCGCATGCATTTTATTCGTATCCTTCCTGGCGATAAAGTAACGGTGGAACTTTCTCCGTATGACTTGACACGCGGAAGAATCACATATCGTTTTAAATAAACTTGGCACTCCGGACTATTAAGGAGGTTATAAAAAATGAAAGTCAGACCATCAGTTAAGCCAATCTGCGAAAAGTGCAAAGTAATACGCAGAAAAGGCAAAGTAATGGTGATTTGTGAAAACCCAAGACATAAACAAAAACAAGGATAAGAAGGAGGTGCGCAATATTTATGGCACGTATTGCTGGTGTAGACATTCCACGTGAAAAACGTGTAGTCATTTCTTTAACATATATTTATGGAATCGGTAAAAATACTGCTTCTAAAGTTCTTGCTGAAGCGGGTGTTTCAGAAGATACACGCGTTCGCGATCTTACTGATGACGAACTTGGAAAAATCCGTGATATCATTGACAGACTTAAAGTTGAAGGTGACCTTCGCCGTGAAGTTTCCTTAAACATTAAACGTTTAATGGAAATCGGTTCATACCGTGGCCTTCGTCATCGTCGTGGTCTTCCTGTTCGCGGGCAAAACACGAAAAACAATGCTCGTACTCGTAAAGGCCCTCGTAAAACTGTAGCAGGTAAGAAAAAATAATAAGTAAGGGAGGTAACATACTAACATGGCACGTAAAACTAATACTCGTAAACGTCGTGTGAAAAAGAATATTGAAACTGGTATTGCACACATTCGTTCTACGTTTAACAATACAATCGTAACAATCACTGATTCACAAGGTAATGCTATCTCTTGGTCTTCTGCGGGAGCGCTTGGTTTTAAAGGTTCACGTAAATCTACACCATACGCTGCGCAAATGGCTGCAGAAACAGCTGCTAAGACGTCTATTGAACATGGAATGAGAACTCTAGAAGTAACAGTAAAAGGCCCTGGTGCAGGACGTGAAGCTGCAATCCGCGCTTTACAAGCTGCAGGACTAGAAGTTACAGCGATTAGAGACGTTACTCCTGTTCCACATAACGGATGCCGTCCGCCAAAACGTCGTCGTGTATAATGATTCTTGTATAACATTGATATTCCTTGGTTATAATGGGAGAATATTGTAATTTATGCTCGTAAGGAATCAATTCTTCATCCAGTTGTTGCACAAATGGTAATGTAACAAGGGGAATTTCGGGAAAATACACTCCGAGATTTCGACGTTTTGAAGGAGGGTATATTTGAATGATCGAAATGGAAAAGCCGAAAATTGAAACGATTGAGATCAGCGATGATGCTAAATATGGAAAGTTCGTTGTAGAACCACTTGAGCGTGGGTATGGTACAACTTTGGGTAACTCCTTGCGTCGTATCCTACTATCCTCTCTACCTGGTGCTGCCGTAACATCTATCCAAGTGGAAGGTGTACAACATGAATTTTCAACAATAGAGGGTGTTGTCGAAGATGTCACCTCTATCATCCTAAACATAAAGAAACTAGCTTTGAAGGTTTATTCTGACGAGGAAAAGACTTTAGAAATAGATGTGCAAGGTGAAGGCGTCGTAAAAGCGTCTGACATTATGCATGACAGTGATGTTGAAATTTTAAATCCAGATTTACACATTGCTACATTAAGCGAAAATGCAAATTTCCGTTTACGCATGTCTGCTAAACGCGGCCGCGGATATACGCCAGCTGATCTAAACAAAAGAGATGACCTACCAATCGGTGTCATTCCAATTGATTCAATCTATACTCCGGTATCACGTGTAAACTATCAAGTTGAAAATACACGTGTAGGACAAATGACTAACTATGACAAGCTTTCGCTGGATGTATGGACAGATGGAAGCATCGGACCAAAAGAAGCTATTTCTTTAGGTGCAAAAATTTTGACAGAACATCTGAATATCTTCGTTGGATTAACTGATGAAGCTCAGCATGCAGAAATTATGGTAGAAAAAGAAGAAGATCAAAAAGAAAAAGTTCTTGAAATGACTATTGAAGAGCTCGATCTTTCTGTTCGTTCTTATAACTGCCTAAAGCGCGCGGGGATCAATACGGTCCAAGAACTGGCTAATAAGACAGAGGAAGATATGATGAAAGTTCGTAATTTAGGAAGAAAATCATTGGAAGAAGTAAAAGCCAAATTAGAAGATCTTGGTCTTGGACTTCGTAAAGATGACTGACCTCCTGAATAAAGGTCTACCAACCTCTAAAATGCTTGAACGTATATAAATATTATCAACGAAGGAGGGAAACTTGATGTCTTATAGAAAATTAGGACGTACGAGCTCTCAACGTAAAGCGATGCTTCGTGACTTAGCAACGGATTTAATTATTAGCGAACGCATTGAAACAACTGAAGCGCGTGCGAAAGAACTTCGCTCAGTTGTAGAGAAAATGATCACTCTTGGAAAACGTGGTGACTTGCATGCACGTCGTCAAGCAGCTGCATTCATCCGTAATGAAGTAGCGAATGCTGAAACTAACCAGGATGCTGTTCAAAAACTATTTGCCGATATCGCTCCACGTTATGCGGAACGCCAAGGCGGATACACTCGTATCATGAAACTTGGACCACGTCGCGGTGATGGTGCTCCAATGGTTGTTATCGAGTTGGTATAATACATTTTTTATTGAAAGGGCAGGGCGTAAAGATCTGCCCTTTTGATAGATAGCGAAAGCGCTGAAACATTTTGATAAACGTAGATGATAAAGCTAAAAAGAGTGTTACGATAGGCACTTATGTTTTTATTGGTTAGTGCAAGCAACTTGCACATCCATTAAGTGATCCTGTCTAGCTCAATGCGCCTCCTCCCCTTATTCTGAATCAATCCTAGGAAGGATTGGAAACTTTCTTGGAGTGAGGTGCAGGCTTTTTTTCTATTTATAGACATATTTTATTTAGTTGAGCAAGCAGAGCTGAGAGGAGAGCAGACATGTCTTCACCCGTTATCTCAATTAATAATGTTTCATTTAAATATGAAGGTCAGGAATCGTATGCTCTGAGCGATGTTTCCATATCAGTAACTGAGGGTGAATGGCTCGCGATTGTCGGCCATAATGGCTCAGGAAAATCAACACTTGCCAAAATATTAAATGGTCTGCAATTTCCTGAAAGCGGAAGCGTATTGGTTGATGATATAGCTTTATCTGAAGATACGGTTTGGGATATTCGCAAATTAGTAGGGATGGTTTTTCAAAATCCTGATAATCAATTTGTCGGAGCAACAGTCCAAGATGATGTGGCTTTTGGGTTAGAGAACAATGGCGTTCCACATGAAGAGATGTTACTACGTGTAAAACAAGCTTTACAACATGTCAAAATGATTGATTTTCTTGACCAAGAGCCACACCATCTTTCTGGTGGTCAAAAACAACGGGTTGCGATTGCTGGAGTAATCGCACTGCAGCCAAAAGTAATCATTCTTGATGAGGCAACATCTATGCTTGATCCGTTAGGTCGAGAGGAAGTCATAAAGACTGTTAGAGGGTTGAAGGACGAGCAAGGCTTAACGGTTATTTCGATTACACATGACCTTGAAGAAGCGGCACAGGCTGACCGAATTGTCGTTATGAATAGAGGTAACGTGTATGCGGAAGGCACCCCGGATGAAATCTTTCACCTTGAAGAAGAACTAATTAAACTTGGCCTCGACATCCCGTTTCCGATTAAAATGGCGAAAGCTTTAAGGGAAAAAGGGTTTGAGATTCCCCGAAACTATTTGACAGATGCAGAGTTGGTGAATGAGTTATGGACATTACACTTCAAGATGTAGAATATAAATACCAGATAAATACACCGTTTGAACGTCTTGCCATTCATGACGTCAATATATCTATACCGCATGGCACATTCATGGCATTAATTGGTCATACTGGTTCCGGAAAATCGACGGTTCTCCAACATTTAAATGCTCTGTTAAGGCCAACAAAAGGCAAGGTCCAAATCGGGGATCGAGTCATTGATGCAGGGAAAAAAGAAAAAAACCTGAGACCCATTCGGCAAAAAGTAGGCATTGTTTTCCAATTTCCTGAACACCAGCTATTTGATGAAACGGTCGAAAAAGATATTTGTTTTGGTCCAATGAATTTCGGAGTTCCCGAGGAAGAAGCGAAGCGTAGGGCGAGAGAGTTAATTGTTGAAGTTGGTCTCCCAGAAGAGGTACTGCAAAAGTCTCCTTTCGATTTGTCAGGTGGCCAGATGCGCCGTGTAGCGATCGCTGGTGTGCTTGCGATGGAGCCTGAGGTACTTGTATTAGACGAGCCAACAGCAGGCTTAGATCCAAGGGGCCGCACTGAAATTATGGACATGTTTTATCGATTGCATAAACAAAAAGGCTTATCTACTATACTAGTAACGCATAGTATGGAAGATGCTGCTAAATATGCGGACGAGATTCTCATTATGCATCGTGGACAAGTAAAAAGAACTGCAGATCCGCGTACAATTTTTTCCAATCCCGAGGAATTATTGGAACTAGGATTAGATGTTCCTGATGTTGTTAAGTTTCAATATAATCTCGAACGAAAGATGGATAGAAAAATAGGGAAGACTTGTTTAACGATTGAAGAACTTTCCGAGGCTTTAAAGGATATGCAAGGGCGAGGTGAATCGCTATGATGGAGAAAATGATTTTGGGCCGCTATATTCCTGGGAACTCGATTCTCCACCGCCTTGACCCACGTTCAAAGTTATTGTTCGTTTTTGGCTTTATATGTATTATTTTTCTTGCAAATAATGTTTATACGTATAGCTTACTAGTCCTATTTGTAGGATTGATCATTTTATTGGCTAATATCAATCTTAAATTTCTAATTAATGGTCTGAAGCCAGTTCTCATTCTCGTGATTTTTACGTTTTTCTTGCAAATATTTTTCAATAAAGAAGGACCGGTTATATTTTCATTAGGTTTTATCAATATTTATGAAGAAGGTCTGCGTTTAGCAATTTTTATTTCTTTAAGGTTTACTTTACTCGTATTTGTCACATCCTTATTAACATTAACGACAACGCCAATTACGTTGACGGATGGAATTGAAAGTCTACTGAATCCATTGAAAAAAGTAAGGTTTCCTGTTCACGAGCTAGCGTTGATGATGTCCATTTCTCTTCGCTTTATCCCGACTTTAATGGATGAAACGGATAAAATTATGAAGGCACAAATGGCTAGAGGTGTCGATTTTTCAGGCGGACCTTTCAAGGAAAGAATTAAAGCGGTTATTCCGTTGCTTATTCCTCTCTTTGTGAGTGCATTTAAGCGGGCGGAAGAATTGGCAACAGCTATGGAAGCTAGAGGATACCGCGGTGGGGAAGGTCGAACAAAATATCGACTGTTAACTTGGAGCGTGCCAGACACGGCTGCGGCCTGCATCTTGATTCTACTAACGGTATTGCTAATCTTTATAAGGTCATGATGAAGGATTGAAAAACATGAAGCGTTACAAAGGGATAGTCGCTTACGATGGATCGGGTTTTTCAGGATATCAAATTCAGCCTAATGGTAGAACAGTCCAAGAAGAGCTCGAAAAGGCACTTGGAAAAATGCATAAAGGAGCAGAGGTAAGTATCGTTGCTTCCGGTCGTACGGATGCAGGTGTCCATGCGAAAGGACAAGTCATCCATTTTGATTCGACGCTACAACTTCCTTCAGAGCGCTGGGTAAAAGCATTGAATGGTTTGTTGCCGGGAGACATTTCGCTAATGCAAGTCGACTCTGTTTCTTCAGATTTTCACGCTCGTTTCGATGCAAGCGGTAAAACGTATAAATATGTCGTATATACAGGCTCTGTTCGCGATCCGTTTAAGCGTCATTATGCAGCTCACCATCCATATAAATTGGATATCGAGAAAGTGAAAAAAGCTTCCGAATGTTTGATTGGAACTCATGATTACACAAGCTTTTGCTCCGCGAAAACAGATATGGATAATAAAGTAAGAACCGTATCCAAGATTAGCATAGAGCAGAAAGATGATGAGATCGTGTTTACATTTACGGGGAATGGTTTTCTGTATAATATGGTGAGGATTATGGTAGGAACAATGCTTGATGTCGGAACAGGGAAGATCGAAGTTGAAAGCATCCCGGCAATTCTCGCTGGTCGCGATCGTACTCTTGCAGGCAAAACGGCTCCCGCTGAAGGTCTGTATTTGTGGGAAGTTTATTATTAACTTTGGTTCTTTTTTTCTACAATAGTAGCGCGATTGAGGTACTTGAGCGGCGGTTTCAACGGCGTTAAAGGTCTTAATAGCACGATTGAGGTAATTGGCCGGGGATTCCCACGGCGCTAAAGGTCTCAATAGCGATTTTGAGGTGCTTGGTCAGTGATTTCCACGACTTGAAAGGTCTTAATAGCGATATTGAGGTGCTTGGATAGCAATTTCCACGAATCAAAAGGTCTCAATACCGTGATTGAGGTCCTAAGCTAACAATTTCCTAAACACAAAAGTTCTCATTCAGAGAGTTGCATGAGAACATTAAAAAATTGCACGACATCAGAAATTATCTATTTATGACGAAACAACTTCACCTGGTGTTCAAAAATTTCTTGACTTTGCTTGTCAAAAACGGTATTATATCCTATGGTATTGTTTTTAACCCCACGATAAGCCCCGGAATCTTATTGTGATTGAAATAAATACGAACTTGGAATTTTGATAAATTTGGGAGGGTAACAAATGCGTACTACGTATATGGCTAAAGCCAGTGAAATCGAACGTAAATGGTACGTTGTAGACGCTGAAGGCAAAACTCTTGGTCGTCTTGCATCAGAAGTAGCGTCCATTTTGCGCGGCAAACATAAACCAACTTTCACGCCACATGTTGATACTGGCGATCACGTAATCCTTATTAATGCTGATAAAATCGAATTGACTGGTAAGAAATTATCTGACAAAATCTACTACCGCCACTCAGGATTTGCTGGCGGATTGAAAACTAGAACTGCTGGAGAAATGCGTGCAAAATATCCAACAAAAATGCTTGAGCTAGCTATCAAGGGCATGCTTCCTAAAGGATCTTTAGGACGTCAAATGGGTAAAAAATTGCACGTATACGCTGGATCTGAACATCCACATCAAGCACAAAAACCGGAAGTATACGAGCTTCGCGGGTAAATTAAAGGGAGGGCATTATATTGGCACAAGTTCAATACTATGGTACAGGTCGCCGTAAAAGCTCTGTTGCCCGCGTACGTTTAGTACCAGGCGAAGGCCGTATCATTATTAACGATCGTGAAGTAGAAGACTATATTCCATTCGCAGCTTTACGCGAAGTTATTAAACAGCCACTTACAGCTACTGAAACAGTAGGAAACTACAACGTACTTGTTTCTGTAAAAGGCGGCGGTTATACAGGTCAAGCAGGAGCTATCCGTCACGGAATCGCTCGCGCATTGCTTGAAGCAGATCCTGAATACCGTGGAACACTTAAGCGTGCAGGTCTACTTACTCGTGACCCACGTATGAAAGAGCGTAAAAAATATGGACTTAAAGGCGCACGTCGTGCACCACAGTTCTCAAAACGTTAATATATCAATACTTCGAGGCTCTCAGACCATTCGGTTTGGGGGTCTTTTTTATGCACGAAAATAGCTTTTGACCACATTTTGTATTTTGAACAGGAAAATTGGGTAAAAGTGTTTCATGTTTCTGCATTTCTAAAATAAATTTATTTTTAATTCCTCTTGCCCATTTACCTGAAAATGATCGGTCTTCGTTAGCATTAAGAATTACTTCTTTATGCACCTTATTCGTTCCACTTTCCATACAAGTCAAGAAAGCCGTACCCATTTGTAATCCCTTCGCTCCTAAGGGTCGCATAAATACTACTTACTCCGCTTCTTTCACTCGCTTAACCAAATCAATAAATTTTGAGGTTGCCATAGTCGGCTCATTGGCGTAAATCAAGCCATATGGCAGAGTGTATTCCGTATTAAGCGGGATTGTCACTAGATTAGTATGAATATCGGAATATACAGGTTGCGTAATCAAAATATACGGATTCATCTCACAAAAGGTAAAAGTATCTAACCCGAAATATGGAGAATCTATAATGCGCGTAGCAGGAAAATTACGTTTTATCTCCCTCCGAAACCCATCAAGTTCTTTTGACACATTCTGTATAGGCATAACCAGACATTCACCGTTTAAATCATCCATTTTCAGTATATCCCGATGGGCCAAGGGGTGCTCCTTTGCGACCGCGCAGCATATAGGTGTGCGCATGAGTTCAAGAAAATTGCATAGCCCTTTCCAACTGATGGTACAGTTTATACCTTCCAGTATGTCAAACTTGACGCCAATATCGGAAAAATCGTTGTCCCGGGTCAGTTGCTCTGACAGTGAAGGAATTTCAAACTTCAGTTCGGGATGAAGCTCGCTAATTTTTGAGCATATGTCAGGCAGCAATCTGCATTTGAACAGCAGGGAAGTTCCAATCCGAATAGTGCTTTCAGCGGATTTTGCTAAATGCCGTGCCTTGTCTAAGGCGTTCTCAGATAGCTTGATGATGGCCTGCGCGTCTTTATAGAGAGACTTACCGGCAGGGGTAAGTTTTACTCCATGATTGGAGCGACGAAACAATTTGAAGCCACAGCGTTCTTCTAGTAGATTTATCTGCTGAATGATGGCGGGAGCAGAAACATATAGAGACTCGGCGGCTTTTCCGAAGCTGCCGGCGTCGGCAATTCTGATGAACGTGTCAAGCTGATGGTTATACATAGCGGCCTCCTGTGTTAAGTTTTTACTTAATACCATGATAATATATTCGAACTTCAGCTCCAAGTGGTTTTTTGTTAGTATTTCAGTAGAAATTGACTATTCAAACTTGAGGAGGGAACTAAAGTGAAAACAATCGTTATAACCGGCGCGTCTTCCGGAATCGGAAAAGCGTCCGCAAAGTTTTTTGCAGCTAAAGGATGGAACGTGGCGGCAACTATGCGTCATCCTGAGAGCGAAAGAGAATTAAGTGAACTTCCAAATGTAAAATGTTACGAACTGGATGTTACCGATTCTGCCACAATAACTTCCGCTTATGACACAATCCTTGGCGATTTCGGTAAGGTGGATGCGCTGTTCAACAACGCCGGATATTGCCTGTTTGGCCCGCTCGAATTATCCGATGAAGAGCAAATCCGCAATGCTTATGACACGCTGATCATTGGTCTTACTCTTGTGACAAAGAAGTTTATCCCGCACATGAGAAAAAACCGCGATGGCGTGATTATCAGTACGTCATCTGTCGGCGGGCTGCTGACGTTACCGTTGACATCTACATATCATGAGGCTAAGTACGCTGTCGAAGGTCTGATGGAAGGGCTCAGTTATGAATTGTATCCGTTTAACGTTTACTGTAAATTGGTCGAGCCGGGCGGCATTCAAACAGATTTCTGGAACCGTTCTTTGGTTATGGCAGACGGTATTGATGAAAGCGACTATGGGAAACAAGCTGCGGGCTATTTGAACCAAATGGCTCAACCTGTATCCGACAGTCGCGCAAGTGCCGACGATGTCGCAGCGGTTGTTTATGAAGCGGTAACAGATGGGGAGAAAAAGTGGCGTTATACTGTAGCTTGTGACGATTTTATCGCTTTCCGCAGGAGTATGAATGATGAAGAATGGATTGCTCATATAGGACAAATGTATTCTGGTTTCGGCGTCTAGGAGAAAGCGTATGACAAAAGACATGACTACGGGCTCGCCGCTGAAACATATCATCAGCTTCGCCATACCAGTGTTCTTCGGAATGTTATTCCAACAGTTTTACAGTATAGCTGATATGATGGTTGTCAGTTGGACGCTCGGTGAGGGCGCGCTTGCCGCCGTCGGCTCTACAGGCGCCGTCTTCTTTTTAATAATTGGTTTCTGTATGGGACTTTCCGGTGGCTTTGCAGTCCATATCGCCCAGAATTTCGGCTCCAAGAATTTTGCGGAATTGAAACGCTTTACGGGAAATATTATTTGGCTTTGCGCAGGATTTTCGGTGGTGGTAACTGTATTGGCTGTAATTTTTTGTCGTTCTATTCTTGTTATCACAAACACCCCTGCCGATATTTTCGACATGGCTTACAACTATATCATCGTCATCTTCTGGGGAATCCCTGCAACATTTGCGTACAATATGCTATCGGGCATAATGCGTTCTCTCGGAGACAGCCGCTCTCCGCTCTATATTTTGATTGCATCTTCGCTCTTAAACATCGGATTGTCCTTTATGTTTATCCTAGCGTTCGGTTGGGGCACGATGGGCGCGGCGCTCGCAACAGTTATATCCGAAATTGGCTCGGTAATAGGCTGTCTCGTGCTGATAGCGAAAAGGTTTGATCTCGTGCACATTTCAAAATCCGATCTAAAACCATCATGGTCGCATATAAGGAGGCTTCTGGGCAATGGTATTCCTATGGGACTACTTATGTCGCTTACCGCAATAGGGAGCACAGTTCTCCAATCTTCAGTGAACTCCCTCGGTTCGGTGTCGGTCGCGGCTATCACCGCAGCAAGTCGTTTCGACGGTATCTGTGGATCTGTCACAGTAGCCATCGGCAACGCGGCAACTACGTTCTGCGCACAGAATATGGGCGCGGGTAACATAGATAGGATTAAGAAGGGAGTTCGGACAGGCGTGGTAGTAGCTGTCGGGTACAGCATCGTCGCGTTCCTCATCGTTATGCTGTTTGGCAGGACGCTGGCATTGCTCTTTATTGACGCGGAGTCCACGGATTTAATTAACCTCACTTACCAGTACATGGTAACTTGTGCGGCTTTCTACTGGGCCGTAGCGCTGATACACGTTGTCCGTCTGTCGATTCAGGGATTGGGATATGGAACGATTGTAATGATTGCGGGTCTACTGGAGATGGTAGCGCGCGGCGCGGTTGGCATAGTGTTTGTGCCCATATTTGGGTTTACCGCGGCGTGTTTCGCTTCACCCGCTGCATGGGTTATAGCGGATTTGTTTATCATTCCGTCCTTCGTTATTGCTATGCGAAGAGCCGCCAAACGTATTGCGAACGAGCGGGAGATGCAATCTGAGAATTTAGTGCTATCCGGAGAAACTTGAGAGGATTATTTTCATTTAAAAATTGATTTGGCTGACTACTTTTTTCAATTGGAACATTGGAAAATCAAATACGTGGTGGACATACCATTAAAAACAAATCAAGTAAGCCAAACATCAATGGTGTGCCCAAAAATCATTGGTAAATTTGTAAAAGCGAATTTATGAATTTGGTTATTAAGTTACCCATCGGCTTTTTTAGAATTAATAGGGGTACAAGTTAAAGTAACCCGGTTTATAATTAAATACAAAGGTGTCGTCACAACCTATGATTTATATGGAGACGATTAGGCAATTATTTAAGTTAATCTTGATAACAGTGGCATGTTCGTTTGATGGATAATAAGTATATGCTGTTCTACCTCATATAATCCAATTGCAGTCTTTTCAGTGATTATGTGAATTCTTTCTTTGTGCTATCATAACCAAAATCCTACACCCGGAGTTTTAAAGTGATAAACAATTCTGATAGTAACAAAGAGGAATTTACTGTCATGACAAAAGAACAAAATTACAGGAGGACTTACTTGTGAATACAAAGAAATACATAGTCGTAACTGGATCTAGTTCCGGTATTGGATATGAAACTGCAAAAGCTTTTGCTGCAAGGGGTAAAAACTTAATAATTATCGCTCGCCGCAGAGACAGGCTCATGAAACTAAAGGAGGAAATTCTAGAGATAAATCCGGAGTCCGACGTAGTTATCCGTGAGGCAGATCTCTCTTCAAATGACGAGACGATAAAGCTTTATGAATCCCTAAAAGATTACGATATTGAGACCTGGATAAACAATGCAGGGCGCGGCAATCACGGAGACATTACGAATCCTGAACTTCCTCGCAACCTCGATATGCTCCATTTAAATATGGATGCTGTCGCAATTCTCTCATCCTTATATATCAGGGATTATAAGGATACAGAGGGCTCCCAACTGATAAATGTATCCTCCGTCGGGGGGTATACACTCTTTCGCGGAGCCACGATGTATAGTGCAACGAAATTTTTCGTCAGTGCGCTTACCGAAGGCATTGATCACGAGATGAAGGCGGGTGGACATAAACTGAGGGCGAAAGTACTTGCTCCTGGCGCTACCGAGACCGAATTCGAGCAAGTGGCCAACGAGCTAGCTGAAACCGTTGATTACGATAAAAAATTCTTCCGTTACCATACGGCGGCTCAGATGGCGGGCTTTCTATTGGAACTCTATGAAGGAGACAAGACCGTCGGTGAGTTCGATTTCGAAAGTTTCGGGATAAAATTAAGTGATGCGAAGCACCCCTATTTTAATGGTCTTTGACTATCGAATTACTGATTGACGAAAGGTTGCCTTAATGGCAACCTTTTACCTTTAAGGTAGAAAAAAGAGAAAGTAACTAAATTATTTATTTCTTACATTTAAAAACCCGTTTGTTATTGTATTTCTCCGTTTCTCATTATATTATCCTAATGCGGTAAAAAATCGTACATTCAAATCCCTATTATTACTAGGTTTTATCGTATATAAAAAAAGAGGTAGAAGGCATGAATCAGATTAAAGATGTAAAGAGAAGAAGAAATCTAAAACGAGCTCACCAATTTTGTTTTATGAGTGGTAATTTATTAGATACGATTGGTAAGATAAAAACCCGTTTTAATAGGCTCTTTCTAGTATGCAGTAATCTTCCTTTGACTACATTTTGACCACCAAAGGAATATAACCAGATTTACTCTGGTTTCTATAAAGATAGAAAAAGCCCTGAAAATCGGGCTCTTGATAAATCATCTTATTTCTCGTTTCTTCCTATTATAATAGAACATGAAAGAGCGTAAAAAATACGGACTTAAAGGCGCACGTCGTGCACCACAGTTCTCAAAACGTTAATCTTAATAAAAACATTAACATATCAACGTTTACAGGTTATCTCAATTATGCTGAGATAGCCTGTTTTTGTTTTGGAAAAAGATAGTGAATGTAATTTGAATGTAATTTTTTTCGAAATAATTAAGAGTTTCGCCTTAGGTCTGTTTTAACCCTATTTTAATGATATCGCCTGCTGCTTCATCATCATCCCTCCAAATACTAGGCATAGACAAGCATCCGGAAAATAATAGCCGTGACTTTGAGCCTGATTTTTCTGCTTGGTTTTATTAGGAAGACAAGGTGGTAAAGAGTATATATAGAATGTTGTAGAAACCTGTCGATGCTAGAACTGACAGAGATCGTGGAAGCACTGGTGAAAACCAGTGACACAAAGCTAAAGGGGCTGCAGCGGAATTACGCCATGCCAGACAGCCGCCGAAAGTAGTGGGCATCAATGAGAAAATGGGAGGGTCCCCATATTCTGCTTTCAGGTTGAATGTCGCCAAGCTACAGCAGGCCGGGCATTTATATTTGAGGAGGTGATTCATTGACGCTTGTCAACGTGACACTGAATCAGGTGATATCTAAAAATATTACGCAAGCCAATTCCTTTTTCTCAAGATTGAAAGGGTTGATGTTTAGCAAGAAGGAAAAAAAAAGCATCTGGATAAAACCATGCAGATCCATTCATACCTTCTTTATGAACTATAGTATTGATGTTCTTTATCTAGACAAAGAAAATCGTATAGCCGCTATTGACCAAGATCTTAAACCTGGTAAGCTGGGAACTTATTACCCAGGTGTTGAGTCAGTAGTGGAGCTGCCCTCGGGGACAGTCGAAAAAACCAGGGTTAGTGTAGGACACGAAGTTAAAATCTTCTAACAGGAGTGATCAGCATGATGGAAAAAATTAAAGCACTCATCTTTGGTGAAGAAGGTCAAGGGATGACGGAATATGGACTGGTACTTGGATTGATTGCAGTTGGGGTTGTGGCCGTTTTGATTATAATGCGCGATCAGATCATAGCTCTGTTCAATAGAGCGGTTGACGCCATTAGAGGTGCAGGTACGACTGGCGGCACCAATGGCACATAACGTTACACCGTTTAATCATGTTTTAGCCTTGTACCCGCAAGGCTCTTCTTAAGAGGAATAGTATTCGAAGTGAGGGGAAACCATGGTTTATTTAGATGCCTTGCTTTTTGCGGTCATTGCCATATGTGCCATAACGGATGTAAGGGATCGAAAGATTTATAACAAAATAATCTTTCCAGCTCTCATTTTAACCTTTCTGCTTCAAGCGGTTTTATTTGGTTTGGATGGATTCCTTGCCAGTCTGGCCGGCTTCGGAACGGGGTTCGCCATCTTGATCATTCCATATCTCGTGGGCGGCATGGGTGCAGGAGATGTTAAGCTTCTAGCGGTTGTAGGTGCGATCAAGGGTGTGGTCTTTGTCCTCGTTGCTGCCGTCTATATGGCTCTTATTGGCGGCTTCATTGCTCTCGCCATCCTTGTTATCCGAAAAGGAGCCTTTCATAGACTCAAATATCTCTTTTATTCCATCTTGAGCCGAAGCCAGGGTTTATCCATTCCGATGCATATGAAGGGAACTGCGATGCAGGGCACCATTCCATATGGTATCGCCATCAGCGGAGGAGTGCTGTGCAGCTTCTTCCTAAAGGGACTGGAGTTCCAGTGATTCGAAACGAGAGAGGCCAGTCCCTAGTGGAATTTGCCCTGGTCATTCCGCTCTTCCTGCTCTTGCTCGTTGGCATCATAGATTTTGGCCGGTTGCTCTACTCGTATACCCAGCTTCAGCTTGTGACTCAGGAGACGGTCCGGATCGGAAGCTTGGGCGGGACAGATGCTGAAATGGTCCAATATGCACGTCAGCATGCGCAACTTGGCAATGCTTCGCAACTGTCCGTCAGCATATCTCCTGCAGAAAGTGCCCGGAAACCCGGACAATATATGACCACAACGCTATCATATCCATTTGATCCGATTCTTCCATTGATTGATTCCATCATTCCTGGGTCGTTTATGGTAAAAACTAGTTCAACCATCCGGGTGGAGTGAGGTTCATTGATGAAAGCATTCATGAAAAAGGAAAATGGAAATGTGCTGATTTTAACTGCGGTCGCACTGATAGCTCTTCTTGCCATAACAGGGCTTGTTATTGATGGAGGCATAATGTATATGCAGAAGAGCCATCTTCAAAAAACGGCGAACGCGGCGGCTTTATCTGGTGCGCAGGAGCTGACAAACCAAGACGAAAGAGTACGTCAGGTAGTCAGCGATATCCTTCGAAGCCATGGCGAATCTGATGCAATGAATCAATTGGAGATCAACTCGAGGGAGAAGGTGAAGGTACAGCTTTCCAAACCGGTCAAGCTAGCCTTCTCCAGTCTCTTTGGGATCAATACAGTGGAAGTGAAAGCTGAAGCCACGGCTTCACTGGGGGTCATGGGAAGGGCTTCCGGGGTCTCCCCCTTGGGGGTGGATGAAACGGTTCCTTTGGAACTATATCGGGAGTATAAGCTGAAAGTGGGCTCAGGTGATTCTGCGGCCGGAAACTTTGGCATTCTTGCCTTGGGAGGCACTGGCGCAAGTACGTATGAAGAAAACTTGCGCTATGGCTATCATGAAGAGTTGAAGGTTGGAGATGTGATTGCAACACAGACAGGGAATATTACAGAAAAAACGAGAAGTGCAGTCCAGGAAAAGATTAATGGATGTCCGGAATCACTGGATAATCTATTTAAACGGGATTGTTCCCGAATTATTCTGGTTCCTGTTTATAGGCCGTATAACATTTCATCCAATCAGGTGAAAGCAGTAATCATTACAGGCTTTGCTTATTTTTATATTAAGGACCCGATGAATTCAAAGGATACATCTGTTACAGGAATGTTTATTGAGAGAGCAGGAACAGGATATACGGAAAAGGGTGCAAAAAACTATGGTACCTATGTCATTCGACTTTCCAGGTAGGTGAAAACATGAGAAAAAAATTGGTTTTGCCTTTGTCATTGTTTTTGGGTGCCATAACGACCTTGTTATTTGTTCAATTTCTCCATCAATTGGATGGAAATGAGGAAAAACAAACAGAAAGGGCACAGGTCATTGTTGCCAAGGAAAATATTCAGGAAAATCAAAGAATAAAAGATGACCTCCTCGACACTATACAAGTCCCCCTAGATGCGGTTGACCAAAATGCCATTAAAAGCAAGCAGGAGGCGGTCGGAAAATTTGCTACAGCTGATATGAAGGCGGGAGAGGTGGTCCTTCAACATCGCATCAAATCTCAAAAGGAAGAGAATGTGCTTCTATCAAGAAAAATAGATGAAGGATACAGAGCAGTTTCCATTGGTGTTGATTTCGTTCAGTCCGTATCCAACCTGATTGAACCGGGGGACAGAGTAGATGCCATCCTGTCAGAAACAGTCAAGGAGGGGGACGGGAAGACCGTTCAATCATCGCAGATTTTGTCCGGAATCAAAGTACTAGCGGTTGGAAGGAAAATGTCACCGCCTTCCTCAAAGGAGGACTATGCCGAGTATACTTCCCTTACTGTAGAGGTGAAGCCCCAAGATGCTTTGGCATTGATTAATGCAGCCGAAAGAGGAAAAGTACAGTTTTTGCTGGATTCCGCACTTGTTTCAACTCCTGCCGACGAGGGGAAATAATTGTTACAACAGGCAGGAAGAGGAGAGTGGTGCTACAATGTCAGGTTCAAACAATAATAATATGGAAGAAAAGCAGGTGGAAGGAAAGGTCATAGCCGTTTGCAGTGCAAAGGGGGGCGTTGGAAGGACAATGCTCGCAGTAAATATTGCCTCTGCACTTGCTATGAAGAAGTATAAGGTCGGAATCATAGATGCCAATCTGCAATTCGGGGACGTAAGTGCTTCCATGGACCTGCGTCCTGACCTGACCATTAAGGATGCTGCAGATAATCTGGAACATCTGGATGGTCCAGCACTTTCAAACTATTTGACCGAGCATTATTCGGGCATCCGTGTTCTGGCTTCTCCCCGGCGTCCTGAATATGCAGACTTGATTACAAAGGAAGCCATTGATAAAATCATGGGTCTTATTCGAGTGCAATTTGACTATATCTTTGTGGATACAGTAGCTGGATTAGATGAAAGAACTCTTCAATTTATTGAATATGCCAACCAAGTTCTTGCGTTGACAACTTTAGAGGTAAACTCTCTCAAGAATACAAAAATGTATCTGGAAACACTGGGACTCTTAGGCTATAGAAATAAGGTGAAAGTCATATTAAACAGGTCTACGTTGGAAAGTGTCATCCCGGTGTCGGAAGCCCCAAGTATACTTGGCGAAAGAAAGATTTTTAACATACCAAACGATTTCACAACCGCAAACCGTTCCTTAAACATTGGATTCCCATTTGTATTAAGCAGGGCGAAACCAGATTTGTCAAAAGCGGTATATCAATTGGCTGATAAGATCCTTTCCAACTGGCCGGAAGCTGAGCGTACAGGTCTTAATCACAGGAATTCTTCAGCCCGTTTTCAAAGGATAAGACGCGGCAAAGGGAGGGCGGGACAAGGATGAGCCTGTTTGACCGTATTCATAAGCAAGAAGGTACAAATGGAGAGAAGAAACAGCTGAAAAAAATGCCGAATCAAACGGAGGCGGAAAACGAGGAGGAACAGGAACCCCGTCTGGAACAAGCTCCGCCTATGTCTAGAAACCCCGGTCAAGAAAGGCACCATGAGCTAAAAAGGCTTCTTCATAAAAGAATTCTAAACGAGATTAAGGGCGAAGAAGATCTTGACAGCATTATTTCCAATATGGAATCGATGGTGGCTGATATTATAAAAGAAAATGAAGCGTTTCGAGGAACAGTGGATGGTAAACGTATTGTGGAAGAAGTCATCAATGATTTAACTGGCTTCGGACCTATTAACCCGCTCCTATTGGATGATGAGGTAAGTGAAGTGATGGTAAATGGGCCGGACCGAGTGTACTGTGAGCGGAAAGGAAAATTAACGCTGACTGATATTAAGTTCCGGGATGACGAGCATGTTTTGAATGTCATTGATAAAATTGTGTCCCCGCTTGGAAGGCGTATTGATGAAAGCAGTCCTATGGTGGATGCTAGGCTCCCAGATGGCTCACGCGTAAATGCGATCATTCCCCCGCTTGTTTTGAACGGACCGACCATCACCATACGGAAATTTGCAAAAGATCCATTTACTATCTCGGATTTAGTCAGGTTCGGGACGCTGACAAATGAAATGGCCGTCTTTTTGGAAGCATGCGTTAAAGCGAAACTCAATATTTTCGTCAGTGGAGGTACAGGATCAGGAAAAACGACAACATTAAACGTCCTATCTAACTTTATCCCGCATAATGAGCGGATTATTACCATCGAGGATGCCGCTGAGCTTCAGCTGGGGCAGGAGCATGTCATCTCATTGGAAGCTAGGCCGGCGAACATTGAAGGAAAAGGGGCCATCACCATCAGGCAGCTCGTGAAAAACTCCCTGCGCATGCGCCCTGACCGGATTGTCATTGGGGAAGTCCGCGGCGCAGAAGCGCTGGACATGCTCCAGGCGATGAACACAGGGCACGATGGGTCATTGGCCACCGGTCATTCCAACAGTCCTCGCGATATGATCGCCAGGCTTGAAACGATGGTCCTTCTAGCGGGGGTAGAACTCCCGGTAAAAGCAATCCGTGAACAGATCTCTGGTGCGCTCGACTTGATCATCCAGCAATCCCGGCTGTCGGATGGTTCAAGGAAAATCGTCAGCATCACAGAAGTACAGGGAATGGAGGGGGATATCATTGTCCTCCAGGATATTTTTACATTCGAAAGGCAAGGGAAAGATCCTGACGGCCGGATAAAAGGTAATCTTGTTCCTACAGGGGTTCTTCCCAAGTTTTATGAGAAATTGCAAACCTCCGGCATTCATATCCCAACAGATGTTTTTATTGAAAAGAGGGATAGGAAGGAATGAAAGGTTTACTTATATTTTTGTTTTTCTGTTTTGTCTCGTTGCTCATTTATATGGCCTTATCCTTGATAATTCGAAAAAAACAGAGCGTGGCTGACAGGGTGCATTACTATTTAGATGGCGCTGAGCCGGAGGAGGAACAGCCGATAAAACCATCCATAAAAATTAATATGATGAACCAGCTTCAAAAAGCAACCGGCAACATTATGAAGAAGCTGTTGAGCAGAGAAAAAAACCAGAAACTTGAGCAGTCTCTCAGAAGTGCCGGCGTACCGATAAGGCCCGAAGAATTTATACTGTTTCAATGGATTTCTATTGCATTGGGGAGCGGAGTGATGTATCTGCTGTCTGGCAGCTTGCTGTTGGCATTATTCGGAGCAATTGCAGGATTTCTGCTGCCCAAGCTGTTTATATCTAGAAAACAGCGGACAAGGCTTAGAAAATTTAATGATGACTTGCCGGATATGATTACAAGCATCATTGGCGGCCTGAGGGCAGGGTTCAGCTTTCCTCAGGCACTGAAAAATGTGGCGGACGAAGCCCAATCGCCGTTGAAGGAAGAAATTGAAATAACGTTAAAGGAAATGCAATATGGCAGCACTCTTGAGGAAGCATTGAACGGTCTGAAGGAAAGGATGCCAAGTGATGATCTGGATTTAATGATCCAGGCCATCGTTATACAGCGCCAAGTCGGCGGAAATCTGGCAACAGTTTTGGAGACCATTATAAGCACCATCCGGGAGCGCATGAGGATTCAACGTGATATCAAAACCCTGACGGCGCAAGGCCGATTATCCGGTATGGTCATTGGTTTTATGCCTCTGATTCTGGGGATTTTGCTTTATTTGATAGAACCGGACTATATCGGCTCACTATTTACCCATCCTGTCGGCATCGCTCTTATCATTGGCGGAGCCATATCCAGCATCATCGGTTTTTTCATGATACGAAAAATCATATCGATCGAGGTGTAGCCGGATGCTTGTCTTCTTTTTTTTCTTGACGGTCACCCTATCCTTTTATGCTGTAATCTCATGGCGTGTACAAAAGAAACAACTCTTGCAAGATCGATTGGAGAATCTTTTTCCGGAATCATCAGAACATATGATTCGTTCGGTCCGTGAGGAAGAATTGCGAGAGCCTATCATGAAGAGATTGAAACAAACGCTTTGGACTCATACACGGGTGCGAATGGATAAGAAACTGTCACCCAAAAATGTTCTTAAATTGGAGGCAAAGCTGCAGCAGGCGGGAAATCCGTTTGGAATGGGCCCTGCGGAATATAAAGGCATACAGTTCATTTTAGCGATTCTGCTTCCCATTCTCTTTGCTGGATGGGGTATTCTTGCTGACTTCGGGGGAGGAGTGCTGTTTTTTCTTGCTGTTGCTGGGCTTGGAGCATCCTTCTTGCTTCCAAGCGTTTACTTGAATATGAAACGGAAAGCCCGGACGCGGCTCGCGTTAAAGGAGCTTCCGGACTTTCTGGATTTGCTGACCGTTAGTTTGGAAGCCGGCTTGGGCTTTGATTCAGCACTGTCAAAAGTAACGGCAAAAAAGCCGGGAGTTCTGTCAGGTGAATTCCGGCGTGCACTGGAGGAAATGCGGCTTGGAAAGGTGAGAAGGGAAGCCCTGTCGGGAATTCGTGAGCGTCTCGACTTGAATGATGTCAAATCCCTGATAGGCAGCATCATTCAGGCTGAAAAGCTTGGAATTGGAATGGTGCAGGTGCTGCGCGTCCGATCGGAGGAGGTAAGGGACATGCGAAAGCAGCGGGCGGAAGAAACGGCAATGAAAGCACCCGTCAAAATGCTTTTTCCGCTAGTCTTTTTCATCTTTCCAAGTCTGTTTATCGTCCTGCTGGGACCTGCTGTCATTCAGCTGATGACATCGTTTAAATAAAGGAAAAATATTTTTAGCTAATCTTTGGAACCGTTTGAGTTTATTTTCCGTTACCTTTAATGCCAAACGTTTTTTAAAGAGGGAGGAACGGAATTTTAAGAAAACGGTTCTTTTTGCTTTATCCTGTTAATCTTGCTTGTGCTGCCGAACTTATTGGCCGCCGTACCATAGGACTTGGCCGGTAGGAAGGGGCTTATTTTAGAAATTAGCGGCGATATCTCCATATCGGTAAAATGAAGTGCCGAAGCAATAGAACTTTGGAAGTCAGATTCTTATGATGCCTGGATTACATATGAATCATGGGATCACCGATTGAAAGATGAGACAGAGCTCGTCTGGCTTTCCGAAGAAGACCGCCTGTACAGGGTAAGTGATGATGTTATCTAAGTTATGGTAAATTATGTGAGAAGCGTATATTTGAGTTCAGTCCGCACAAATTCTGAAGATGTTAGTTCACTAGACAGGGATCTTAAAATCGAGGTAAAGTCATATTCATATATATATGCATTGGAACCGCTAAGTTTTGTTAAACAGTTAAGACAAAGGTTTTAGTAGTGGCTAATAAATTGTATATGTGTGGAAATATAACTTTGTTTGGGGAGTGAAGCAAGATGAAAATAGAGCATGTAGCAATCTGGGTAAAAGATTTGGAAGCAATGAAGTCGTTTTATGTAAAGTACTTTAATGCGAAGGCAAATGCGAAATATCATAATAAAGATAAGAAATTTGAATCTTATTTTCTAACGTTTGATGAGGGTGCACGTTTAGAGATTATGCGTAAGGAAGGCATTGATAATCCGGATCAAGACGATAGAATTGGTTGGGCTCATATCGCAATTTCCTTAGGAAACAGGGAGGCCGTCAATCAAATGACAGATTGCTTACAAAAAGATGGTTACCACCTAGTTAGTGCTCCTCGTGTTACCGGAGACGGTTATTATGAGAGTGTGATAGAGGATCCTGAAGGTAATACCATAGAATTGACAGTGTAATAAAAGAGATTACTAACTGAGACTGTTAATTAATCTTTACTTAAAAACTAATAGAAGTATGATGTCAGTATTCTTTAAAATATAATTCAAAAAGGCTAGATTAGAATATGATTTTATATATAAGGTGATATGAAGAAATGATAACTGTAAAAATGAGACGGAAAAAGAAAAAATGTTAAATGGTGAACTTTATAATGCAGACGACCCGGAATTACACAGAGAACGAATGAACGCTAGAAGGCTAACGAGATACTTTAATGAGTCAATCGAAACGGAAGAGAACAAAAGAATTGAATTATTAAAAGAACTGTTCGGTTCCACTGGAGAGAATTTACACATAGAGCCGACATTCCGTTGTGACTATGGCTACAACATACACGTTGGCGAAAACTTCTTTGCAAATTTTGATTGTGTATTTTTGGATGTTTGTGAAATCCGAATAGGTGATAATTGCTTTATTGCACCGGGAGTGCACATATATACAGCCACTCATCCACTAAATGCAAATGAAAGAATATCAGGTGCAGAATATGGTAAACCAGTCCATATTGGTCACAATGTTTGGATTGGCGGGAGAGCGGTTATTAATCCTGGAGTTAAAATAGGTAACAATGTTGTTATCGCCTCTGGTGCGGTTGTAACAAAAGATGTACCTGATAATGTGGTGGTAGGTGGAAATCCTGCAAGAATAATTAAACAAATCGAGGCATAGATGAAGCTTAAAATTAATATGTATTGATGAACTACCGTGAAAAGTGAAATAAGCTTTCCTTTTCTCTGGTGAATCAGATTATCATGATTAGTGAACGGTGTACGCCCACTGAATGGTATTGAATGCAATGTGACTGTAAAAATCGTAGGTGTTTAGAGATAATGATACAAGCTGGAATTAACTGATTCCTAAATCTGTAGTAAAGTATAGAAATAGAATTTCTACAGGAACATTAGACGTAAGAAATACGGTCGCGCGCAACAGTTCTCAAAACCTTAATCATGGACGTTTCTTAAAGACTCTCAACCGATTTAGTTGGGGGTCTTTTTGTTTAAAAAGAGCCTTTTGACCATGAAAGTTATTATTCTAAAAAGTGAAATATTTTCATGACCAAATTGGCTCCCATTTGTTAAAATAAATTATATTAGTCTGCAAACATTCATTTACAACAAGCCATTGTCGAGTGGTAAAGTGAGAAACGAATGAGTAAAATCAAGCATTAACTCAGTTGCGTCTCATTAAGATTAATAAATTCAATTCCGTCTTTCGATTGTTAGCTGGTATAGGTCTCGCAGGGATTGTCAACCAATATTTTCATAAATGTTGCTCCAAGTATGAAGTCTGGCGTGAAGTTTCGACAGCACTAATTTTAATTAAGTTCAAGCATAAATCGGCTATTTGCAGTCAAAGTAGACAAAGACAAATGAGTTAAGTTAGTCAATCATTTGGTTACCCATTTCCCCTTGAATTTTTTTTCGAAAAAGGAGTACGTATCATGTCGACTAAGGCATCACTCTGGACAAAAATCTTTATTTTACTCATGTTAGCAAATGCTTTTTCTTTTTTTGCATTCGATATATTATTGCCTACACTTCCACTTTTTTTATCAAACCAAAGTGGGTTTACTACCTCACAAATAGGATTGATTATCGGAAGTTTTACATTTTCTGCAGTCTTTATTCGTTTTTTTACTGAGATTTTTACAAATCGATTTGGAAGAAAGAAAGTTTTAGTGTGTTCTATTATTATTTGTTTAATTTCAACCCTTGGTTATTACATAGCGAACAGTTTTTATCTTGCCCTTTCCCTCCGTATTTTTCACGGTTGTGGTTTAGGTTTGTCCATTACCATTCTTACTACATTAGCAGCTGAAATCATTCCAAATGAAAGAAGGGGAGAAGGAATAGGGATGATTGGGAATGGTACTACCATTGCATTGGCGATATCGCCCTTTGTCGGTATGTGGTTAATTAATTCTTATCATCCTATAATTTTATTTACGACAGCAGGTGCTAGTGTACTGTTATTCTTAGTTTGTGTTAGTTTCATTTCTTTTCCGGAAAGTCAAAAGAGCGAAAATCAAAAAGAACGAACCGTATTTCAGCCCATTTTTGATCAATCTGCCATTATTCCTTCTTTTCTAATTCTGTTAATGGGTGCATGCATGGGCGGTGTAATGAGCTTTATGGCACTTTATGCAAAAGAATTAAACATTGAAGGCGTAGCATGGTTTTATTTTATTAACACAATAAGTGCATTTTTGATTCGATTCATTTCAGGGAAAACCTTTGACCGAATAGGTCCTGTTTGGGTTATAATTCCAAGCTCAATATCGATGATAATTGGATTTATTTTATTGTATCAATCTACTACATTATATGGCTTGTTAAGTGCTGCATGTTTATATGGAATGGGGCAAGGAGCTTTATTCCCTGCATTACAAGCTTGGGTATTGAATAAAGCAACACCAGATCGTTATTTAAAGGTAAGCTCCATGTTTTATAATTCTCTGGATATAGGAATTGGAGGAGGGTCTGCTATACTGGGTTTAGTTGCGGCAAAACTAAATTATAGTTCAATCTATCTAGCTTCTGCCTTTATCATGTTGGCATTCCTAATTGTATATTCTTCATCTTTATTCGTGAACAAAAGGAAAACAATAACAGCATCCTAACATTAGTTTGTCTTAAGAACGTAAAAATACGGTCTTAAAGGTGCATGTCGCGCGCCTCAGTTCTCAAAAAGTTAGCATTAATGAAAATATTGATATATCAACGTTTACAGGCTATCTCTTTTATGATGAAATAGCCTGTTTTGTTTGTGAAAAAGTTAGTGAATGTAAATTGAATGTAATTATTTATTTTGGAACAAATCACTAGTGTTGACTTAACTTGATTACTTCTTAAAAAGGATATTTAATTTCATTATTTGACCATTGAAAAAGCTTTTTTGTAAGGTTGCCAATTATGAAATTGAACTGACCTATTGAAATGAGACACACATAAAACACCTGTGCTAGGTTGCTAAACACCTACACTCCTTGGGAGTTTGGTAGCCTAATTTTTTCCTTGAATCCTCTCTGAATTATAATACTTCATATATTTGTTGACACGGTCTATCACTTCTATCATGCTGAGCGAATTCATTTTTACAAAGTGGAACTCATTCGTTTTTAATTTGGAATGAAAGGATTCGATGACCATTAACCCAACGGTTTTTTCTTTTCGTCTAGATTTCATCAATCACGTGAACGATTACGAAATGAAATTCCCTGCTAAATTCCCGTTTGAACGGGAAACCGTCCCGCGACAATGGGACTGTCCCTCACTATACTTAAATTACAATACCATTATCCGAAGAAAGGATGAAAAAACTTTTGGCAAATTCGAAAAAAATTCGTCTTGCGGGTGTTGCTAGTATAACTGGCGGGCTGATCCAGATTGTACTCGGCATATTGCTTTCGACCGGAATGGATCCGGACATAATGCCCTACGGCCAGATTGCCTATTCACTCTCAGTTTTATTGTTATCAGGTGGACTACTCGGATTGTTATGGCTGAAAGCGCTCGGAAGAGGCAAATGGCTGCTGGTCATTCCGCTACTTGGCTTTGTTTCTCAAGAAATCGCACATGGGATCATTTTCTACTATTGGGACAATACCGTCAATCAGCCATTTAAGCCGATTGGTGCGATGTTAGTCGCTGTCGGCATGGTGGCGTGCGGTATCGCGACGATCAGGGCAAAAGTATGGAGTGGTTGGAGTAAAGTCGCTCCCTTACTGATTGGTGTGTATTTCTTCTTAGGTCCATTAATCGCACTCATTGTAACGAAAGAACCGAACTTTGTCTTAATTATGATGTGGGGTTTGTTTTGGGCCAATTTGGGTTTTGCTATTATTTCAAATGCTAAAGCGTCGGAAATCAGATTCACGAATGATATTAATAAAGGGGTGGCTCCATATGACACTTTCAAAGATTAATCGGATATTCGCGGTGTTTGGGATTATAGGTTTTTTCTTCATCATATCTAGTTTTATTGGCGCTGTTTCAAAAGGCGATAATCCTGTTACATTCATTAGTTTTATCAGCATTTTAGCGTGGGTTTTTCTTATGTTTGGAGTTCTTGCTGTGTATTTAAGCCAAATGGAAAATATGCGAGTACTTGGATTTATCAGCACTATTATATTCATCTTCGCGATGACATGGACAATAGGTTCTATTGCAGTACACGAATTTGCATTCCCATTCATCTATGATATCGATCCGTCAATGGATTTAAGTAAGGTGACTGAAAGTGAGTTGCCTTCCCCAATATGGGAAGCGGAAGTGACTTCTTCTATATTGTTTATAGCAGGCTCAGGCCTTTACGGTTTAACAATTATGCTATTTAGCAAAACGGCGCGTTGGCCGGGCGTATTGCTGCTAATTGTTAGTGCAGCATCAATCTTAAAATATGTTTCTGAGGAGTTGGCATTAATAAGTTATCTTGGCTACCCAATCGCGGTTTCCTGGATGTGTGTGAAATTACTTAAAACAGGTACCCCGAAACAAACTAATGTGACATAATACAAATATATGATTCTCCACTTTTTGGAAGGGTGGTTTCATGGTTCATACCCCCATTGAACATGTTAAAAATGTGCGAAGTCGCGTTTCTTTCCAAATCATTCGTTTTATCTGGCCGCTTTTTGCAGTAGGAAACTTCATTTTGCTTGTCGCTGCGGTCCCAGCTTATTACGCACAAATTCGCACTGTTTGCCACTCCCCAGTTAATGAGGGATGTAGCTTTGCGCAATTGAACGAAGCCAGTTTGTCTTTGCTTGACAAAATAGGGATTACGTTCTCGGCATATGTGCATTATACGGTTATTCTTCATACTTTGGCATCTACTCTATACTTTGTTCTCGGTGTACTTCTATTTAGAAGTAAATTTCGGGGGTGGTACACGCTATCCGCCTCCTTTTTCCTGATTGCTTTCGGGACGATGGGCGTGTCTATGGTTTTGTTTGCGGCCCTTCGATGGGCATATCCCGAAATAACTTGGTTTCTCGATGCCTATCCCTTTGTTTTCCCGCTACTGGGTCTGTTTCTTGTCACTTTTCCTGATGGTAAATTTGTTCCTAAATGGGGCATTGCAGTTGTGCCTTTGTGGCTTTTTCAATTCATTTTCTTCGAAGCACTAATTAACTTTTCAATCGTTCTATTAATCTTGGAACTTATAATCACATGGGGCAGTACTCTTGCTGTTCAATGGGTACGGTACTTTAAGGAAAAGGATGCGGTTCGGCGACAGCAAACGAAATGGCTCGTATTTGGTTTCTCGATCAGCATAACTATCCTTCTTCTTCAACTGGTGCTGGTAGTTGCTTTGCCAGATGATCAGGATGCCGTCTTTATGCTTACATCAGGTACGGCATTAACACTGTTGTATACGCCCATCGCACTTGGAATCGGCATTTCACTGCTTCGATTTCGGCTCTGGGAGATCGATCCGATTATTAATCGCACGCTAGTCTATGCTCTGTTAACCCTATTTGTAATCGGTAGCTACATTGTTCTCATTAGCTACATAAGCAGCGTTTTACAAATTCATGGAGGTTTTACAAGTTCACTAATAGCCACTGGGGTTGTCGCGGTTCTGTTCGCCCCAGTGCGGCAGCGATTGCAACTGGGTGTCAATCGTTTGATATATGGGGACAGGGACGACCCGAATGCTCTGTTGGCGCGGTTCGGCAGAAGACTGGAGGAAACAATGCATCCGACTGAGGTTATGCCAGCCATTGTCGAACTGACAGCGCAGTCACTGAAACTTCCTTATGCAGCGATTCGGCTGAAAAAGGACAAAGGAATGTCGCATACAATTAGTACAGAACCGGGCGAATGGGAAGTTGCTGCTTCATACGGACGTTTTCCTTCCGATTCATCTACGTTGCTAGAACTACCGCTTAATGCGCAAGGTGTCATCATCGGGAAGTTGCAACTCGCGCCTCGTGATGAGAGTTCGCCATTCTCGGTTGCAGATCGCCGACTGTTGGAAGACTTGGCCGGGCAGGCAGGTATCGCGGTTTTGGCAGTCCGTCAAACGACTAATGCGCTGCAGTTGGCCAGGGATCTGCATCGCTCGAGGGAACAGCTCGTCCTCACTCGGGAAGAGGAACGGCGGCGACTGCGGAGGGATTTGCACGATGGACTCGGTCCGACGCTTGCCGGACTTACGCTAAAAGTCGATGCAGTGCGGGAAGAAATCCCAGATGATCCCCAAACTGCTACTTCGATGCTGATATCGTTAAAGCATGATCTCCAAGGTGCAGTCGCAGAAATTCGCCAATTAGTCTATGAACTCCGACCACCAACACTTGATGAGCTCGGATTGACCGCTGCGATGCGCATTCTGATATCCAAATATGAAAGCGCATCCCTAAGAATAACATTCAACGCGTCGGATGATTTACCGGAATTAAGTGCTGCAGTAGAGGTTGCCATCTATCGGATTACCGCCGAGTCGCTGACGAATATCGTGACCCATGCGCAAGCAACCGAAGCCTCGGTCCTTCTAGAAGTCGACGACCAGATAAAGCTTGAAATTCATGACAACGGTGTCGGGGTACCTGAAGGAAAGCCGCTCGGTGTTGGTATCATTTCCATTCGTGAAAGAGCATACGAACTGGGAGGAACATGTATTATCGAATCCGGGATTAATGCCGGAACCCATGTAAGAGTCTTGTTTCCCATATCAGATTAGACGCAAGGGAGCGTTGTTCCATGGAGAAAATTACAGTATTGGTCGCTGACGATCACCAACAATTTAGGGAAGGCATCAAGATGATGCTTCGCCGTGAATCGGACATCGAAGTGATCGGAGAAGCGCTGACCGGCGTGGAGGCAATTCGGATGGCCGCTAACCTTCAACCTGATCTTGTACTAATGGATCTGCAAATGCCGGATTTGAACGGCATTGATTCGACACGTGAGATTGTAGCCACCTCGCCGCATATTAGGGTGCTGATGCTAACCATGTATGACGATAGTGATTCCGTATTTGCTGCCATCCGGGCCGGTGCCCGCGGCTACTTGCTTAAAGGAGCCGACAAGGCGGAGATGCTGCGCGCCATTCGAGCCGTTCACAATGGGGAGGCAATATTCGGTCCGGCAATCGCCGTCAGATTGGCTCAATATTTTTCTTTAACGGCCGCATCTCCAATTGCGGTTGCGTTTCCGGAATTGTCCGAACGTGAACGTGAAATAGTAGCGATGATATCTCGCGGATTCACCAACCAAGAAATTGCTAATCGATTAATGATCAATCTTAAAACAGTGCGAAACCATGTCTCCAATATCTTCAACAAGTTGCAAATCTCCGATCGCGCCCAAGCAGTCGTATTAGCACAAAAGCGGTTATCGTCTGAAGATAATTAATCGCCTAAGACAAGTAACCTTGAATGGCTGATCTGCCCATAAACATCGCAAAATCAATGTTTATGAACTTCTATACTAATATGTAGACACCCCGCCTTAAAGAAAAAATATGGGCTTAAAGGTGCACGTAGAGCACCACAGTTCTCAAAACGTTAATCTTAGTGAAAACATTGATATATCAACGTTTACAGGCTATCTCATTTATCATGTGGTAGCCTGTTTTATATATTGAATTATTCTTGAAAATTGCTTAACTATAGAAGATATAAGATGTTAACCAAATTGACATTCAATAGCTAGTTTTATATAGTAAATGGCGAAGACTAGGATTGGAGTGAATGGTTTGATTCCAAACTCTGAATTACAAAATCTGGATCTCATCGATTTATTGAGCGAGCGCCATAGTATGCTTCGAAGAATAGCTGAAAAAGCATGGAATGATCAAAGTGAGATTTATATTTCAAATTCCGAATGGTATATAATGGCGAGGATTTATAATAAGCGGCCGACCATTTCGTATGTAACAAAAAATGTAAACATCTCACGTCAAGCGATCCATAAGTTTATCAAGATTCTTTCTACAAAAGGTTTAGTAGAAATTAATAATGTAGAAAACAACAAAAAAGAGAAGTGTGTTCAGCTAACCGCTTTAGGTGAAGAATGCTACGAAAGGAACATGAAACTTAAAGCCCAGCTTGAAAATAAAATTGCAGAAAAAATAGGAATTGATCGAGTAACTATTCTTAATGATCTATTAAAATTAGACTGGGGAATAGAATAATAGAGAAGATAAACCCCCTCTTTGTCAAAAGGTTTGACAAAGAGGGGGTTTTCTTTACATTTAATTCACTTTTTAAGTCTTAATTAATTCCCTTTATTACCTTTGTTACCCACTCATCAATTTCTTCAAAACTACTGTCTAATGAGATAGCCAATTCTTTAAATAGTATATTTCGTGAAGAGTTTAATATTTTACGATCCTGCACATAAAGTTTTCTTTCGTGAAGTTTAAGTCCAATTTCTTTCCTCATCAGAGTATTTACAATGTTAGCAATCTCTTTTCGATCACCTGTGTTTATAATATCGGAATATGTACTATACCGCATATTAGGTTTGTCAATCCATTGTATCCCTGTATGTTTAAAAGATTCAAGAATATTAATTGCTTCTTCTTTATCAATTATCTCTTGCATTACCACTTTATCATTATTAACAGGTGTACTGATGGTTAATTCACTATTATTTTCAATGGGATGTAATACATAATAAGGTCTTGTGATACCTAAAACAGTTCTTTCACAAATATCATCAATTTTACAAATGCCATGTGCGGAATAGACGACCAAATCTCCTATATTAAACATTTGATACTCCAATCTTTATGTCAACTAAGTTTATAATAACGCAAGAAAAATATATTGTCAACTTAGTTGACATATAGAAAATTTATTTGATATAGTAGCAAAGTTAGTGTGTGGGGGTGTACTACGGAACGGATACAAATCGCAGAAAATGAACATCGCGATAAATTTCTCCAAATAGGATTATGATATTTGCTTTAAGATGACTAATACAGAAAAGAAGGATTACATTAAAAGGAGATTTTTATGAGTACACAAATTCAAGTGAAAAACCCTAAGACAATGGCATTTATCTTAATGTTAGGTGCTTTTATAGGATTATTTGGTGAAACAGCATTAAATATGGCATTAACAAATATAATGGAGGAATTTTCAGTCAAACCAGCTACTGCACAGTGGTTGACAACAGGATATTTATTAGTATTAGCAATTTTAGTTCCAGTTACGGCACTTCTAATGAAATGGTTTACCACAAGGCAATTAGTTATTGGGGGACTCATTATTTCGCTGTTGGGAACCATTTTAGCAGGGTTATCTCCAAGTTTTGTTATTTTATTATTTGGTCGTATAGTACAAGCACTAGGGACCGGTCTTATACTGCCAGTCATGATGACGGTTGTTTTACTTATTTTCCCAATATCGAAGCGTGGAGTTGTCATGGGACTTATGGGTCTTGTGATTACATTAGCTCCAGCTCTAGGACCAACACTTTCAGGGGTCATTATTAGTTCGATAGGCTGGCACTTTATTTTCTGGATTAGCGCTATTTTCTATGTGTTATTAACACTCTTTGCTGTAGCTAAAATAACAAATGTTTCGGAAATTACGAAACCTAGTATCGATATAATGTCGATTCTTCTATCAACAATAGGTTTTGGTGGATTAATTTTTTCTCTGGCTACTATGGCTGAAGAAGCCTTTTCATCCCCTGTAGTATGGATACCTTTACTTGTAGGAATGATTGCACTTGTTTTATTTGGCAATCGTCAAATGAAAATGGCTCAGCCAATGATTAATTTACGTGTCTTTAAGTATCCAATGTTCACATTAGGAACATTGATGATGTTTCTTGGCATTATAATCATTTTATCATCGGCAATTTTATTACCACTTTATTTAAAAGGTGCTCTATTATTTAGCGCTGCGGTGGCTGGTTTATTATTACTTCCTGGAAATGCCGTGAATGTTATTTTGTCACCGATTGTTGGATCTTTATTTGATAAAAAAGGCCCACGTATACTCGTGATTCTTGGATCTATAATTATAGTAATTGGGAATCTTATTTTTGCGTCTACTATTTCAGCAACAACACCCACTTGGCAAATAATAGTAGCCTTTATAGTTCTATTCTTTGGGTTAACGATGGTCATGATGCCATCACAAACAAATGGACTCAATCAATTGCCACGTAAGTTATATGCTGATGGGTCAGCGGCTATGAATACATTGAATCAAGTAGCCGGAGCAGCTGGTACTGCAATTGCAATTACGGTATTTACAGCTGGCCAAAGCGGTTATTTAATTGATTTTCCTGATGCACCCCAGCAAGAAGTATTAGCTGCAGGAGTAAAATATGCTTTCTACTTTACTACAGGGATTTCAATAGTTGGATTAATATGTTCTTTCTTTGTAAAAAAATCAAACGAAGTGAAGGAAATATCCCCAACCCCAATGAAAGCAACAGAACCAGTACGCCTGTAGTAGAATTCTAAATCGACGTTTCAAGGCTCTCGAACCCTTTTGGTTTGGGGGTCTTTTATGTGGGAATAGCTTTGTGGTATTTTCTGGGGTAGTTCTTGTGGCAATTGAAACACCAAAAAATAAGCTAATTCAAAAAGAAGTAGACCATCTTGTACTCAAAATGATCTGAGAATGAAAGGATGGTCTTTTTATCATACTAAAACTTTGGAAAGGGAAATAAATGTCAATAGAATTAAGTGCAACTTTGAATGATTGGGTCTAGGATTTCAATATCGGTTTAAACAAACTAGACAATCATTATTCTTGCAAATCTCTTTACGATATGTGGGAAAACTATGCATGCTTTATGAAAGTGTATGCGCTTTGCTAGTAAGCGGGGAATTTTCTATTTTAATATTTGTTGTAAAAACTGTATAGGAGTACCAAAGTATAGAATTTGTCGATACTTTGAATAAGCAGAATGAAATTGAATGTAAATAGGGGCATATAGAAGCGACGGATAGTTAGTGAAAAAGGGTCGTTCTCCATATACAATTCCTTTTAAAGCAGTGGGCATTTCCTTATTAAATATATTAAAACGCATTCCCGCCTTTTCTTCACTGAACTCCCCATTATCAATATGAACGTTTCCTATCAAAAGAAAGGAAGATTGCTTATCTTTTTGCCATTCTGCCAGCACCTCATCTCGCATTTTTGGTTCAATAGCCTCAGAATTGTATACATATCCAATATCTAAAAAAAGGTCACCTGTAAGGTCGGAATGAGTAAGAGTGTACCTCCTACCATCAATTGGTTGGTAAGAAGTGGCCGGAGGAATGAGATTGACGAATAATTTTTGCGGGTTAAAAGAAGACATACTTATTATTCCTCCTTGAAAGTAAGTAACCCTCCTTACTGAAAAATAGCAGAAATGATTTACTAGATTATTTTTTTACTAATAAAAAATTCCCTTACTAAAACAGCAGACTGAGGAAACTGCAATCCTAGTTGCCAAGCTCCAACGCCTCTTAAGCGATAATCAACGACAAGCTGTAATTTTTGTGCTCGAGCTGTTGCGTCTTCATACCATACAATATGTCTTTTTCCAGTTTCATCACGATAAGTAAAAAAAGGCTGCTGATATTCCGTAGAATACTGGATTGGAACTTGATACTTCATAGCAGTATTTACTGCTCCAGCTACAGAAACGGCATGTGCGCTAACTACGTTTCCATTAGACATGGTCCAGTCGTATCCGTAACGTGGGACACCGAGGATTATTTTATTTACTCCCATATGGTTTAGAGCATACTCAATGGATTGTTTTACCTCATTTATAGGAGCTACTGGGCCAGGTGGGCTGCTTGCTTCATGCCAGTCATAGGCCATGATGAAGGCGAAATCAACAGCTGCTCCAATTCCTCCGTAATCATATCCCTTAAGCCATGAAATTTCATCGCTAGTTTTTGCTGGAATAGCAGCAGAAGTATAATATCCCTCTGGCTTCAAGCGATCTCTTAAGGAACGTAAAAAATCACTATATAAATCTCTTTGTCCTTCACGTATCCGCTCAAAGTCAATATTTACACCAGCGTAATTTTTACTTTTGACCAAATTATAAATATTACTAATTAACCGGTCTCTAATTACAGGAGAACCTAAAACTTTTTCTGTTAAATCCGGACTAAATCCCGTAGATGTCAAGTTCGTAATTACAGCAAGGGGAGCTACATGATACTCTCTTGATAGCTGAATAAGTTGTTGATCATTTAAAGTGCTAAGACTTCCATCTTCAAAAATATGGTACTCAAAAATACCAAAAAAAGTATTTATAGGCGCAAAACTCTGAACGATAAATTGATTCATTTCAGATGTGGAAGGTGTTATATAGCTAAAATCTTCCGTTTCATACTTAGTTCTAGGAGGTAGATATAGTTTCATGCCAACCGTAATGATATTAGAATGCAAACCATTTATAAGACGTATTGTTTCAACAGGAATCAAGCTCATTTTAGAAATGCTATACAACGAATCCCCAGGTTGAACAGTATACATATTTGTAGGAACGAGTAAACTTTGCCCGGGAACTAATCGATCTGTTGTTAACCCGTTGATGATACGTATGCTATCCATAGTCACTTGATATTTTGATGCAATTGAGAATAGAGAATCGCCCGTTTTAACTACATAAATAAACATACCATTACCTCATTCCCAGTTAATGATTATTCTAATATATATGTTCTTTGTTTTTTGTTCATAACTAGTTGAAATAATGCATAAAAAAACACTGGAATAGAGAGTACTTGGGTATGAACTCATTTTCTAATAGTAATTATTTAATCCGCAGGTCTTGGACCGGCTTTCTTTCCTGTATTTTCAACAGTCATAATTGGTCGAACAGTTATGTCTCCATTCACACGAATTTGACAAGATAAGCGTAAACAATCTTCAAATAGATCCTCATCGACGCCCTTAACAGCAAAAGCTTGTTTTTCTTTATTCGTTACCTCCATAAAATTTCCTGCCAATACTTCTACCCTACAAGTAGTACATTTTGCATTTCCACCGCAGCGATGGAGAATATTTACGCCATTATCTTCGAGAGCTAATACTAATCTTTTCCCCTTCTCCACTTGAAATGTTTCTCTACCGAATACTGTTACGTTAGGCATACTTTTATACCTCTTATCTATAAAATTAATGTCACCCTTATCACACACATATGAAACGGTTTGTGGATGAGAGCTTTTCTTAGGGTGATACACTTATCAATTTTTATTCAAAAATTGACTGCTGAATGGTCCTTATCATCATCACACATAATAAATACATAGCTATAGGAGGTGTGTTTTCGTGAACCATTCGAATTGTGATTTTTCACCAATGAAACAAAGGATAAAGGAGGAGATTCGCCAAGTCATAGCGGCACTCCAGTCCAATTTAGATGTGATGGATCAAGAAGACTATTGTCTTCTTGGAAGTTTTGAAAAAATTAAAGAGAATTTTATCTCTATCGATATGAAGGCAGCTAACTTCTATTTAAATTGTTATTTGGCTCCGTTTACAGATAAATATCTAGAACTGTCCATTTGTGTTCAAAATATGTCACATCGTAGACATGGCGGGTTAATTGTGATACAACGTGAAGATTTTCTCGAACCTTTAATGAGACCGGGTATTCCAATCAGAGCGGAGCTAACGCATTCATTAATAGAATCTATATTCTTTCCTGGTAATCCACTTCACGATGGCGCTGTAATGATAAATGCTAATCAGATTGTTTCTGCGTCAAATGTTCTTCCGCTGTCGGACAAATTTGTAGGTGATAAAAAACTAGGTACACGACACCGCGCGGCCCTAGGATTATCTGAACAGAGTGATGCGCTCGTACTTGTAGTTTCAGAAGAGACAGGCAAGGTTTCATTCGGGTTTAAAGGAAATCTCTATCCTGTTAGTACGGGTGAGTTCCACTAGTGGTAATAAGGATTTATTTGCGTATAAGGGCGACATACTCTTTTTTCTGATAGGGGGTAGAATCGTCCTTTTTGCGTTTTTTACTTGAAACCTCATCAATTGAGTAGTAAAGTGACTATAACTAAAAAACTTTTGACTATATATTTTGTAAAAAGGGGGGTGAATATATGGGTAATGTTTATAGTGAAATAGTTCAATTTAGAGGGAATCATTACGACTTTGGCTATATGCAAGGGGAGTTGTTAAAGGAATCTCCTATCTTGTCAAACCGTGAAAAGCAATGGGCTTCTATAAGAAAACGTCATTTTAATATTAATGAAAAAGAGGCCATTCAACTATTCACCAAATTTATTCCCGGTATGCTGGATGAGCTTCATGGGTTAGCGGATGCTTTAAATTGGAGAATGGAGGATGCCCTTAGAGAATTTGGAGGATATTATGTAGACTATGAGAAAAGTGGATGCTCCATCTTAACAGGCTCCGAATTTTTAATTCGAAATTATGATAGCCATCCAGGTTACTACGAAGGACGGTATACCATATACCAGCCAACTGATACGGGCTATGCGGTTATAGGTCCTTCCATGCAAATAACAGGACGTACAGATGGAATGAATGAAAAAGGTCTTGCTATGGGCTATAACTTCATTAATCGGATTGGATCTGGAAATGGTTTTGTATGTAATATGATTGGTCGCATAATTCTAGAAACTTGTGCTAATGTCGAGGAAGCGATTTCATTGATTATGGAAATTCCCCACCGAACTTCATTTAGTTATGTATTATTAGATCCGAGTGGTGAGACATTTGTCGTTGAAGCTTCACCAAGAAAAGTAGTAGCAAGAAAATCGAATATAAGTACAAATCATTTTGAAGTATTAACAGAAGAAAACCGTTATCGTATGAATGACTCTTTAAGGAGACAGAATGAACTGGAAAAGCAACAAAGCAATGATTTAAATTTATACGGGGCATATAGAATATTAAACGAAGAAGACAAGGAAATATTTTCTGGCAACTATGGTGCTTCAGCAGGAACAATCCACACATCTGCTTATGTACCAAGAGAAAGAAAAACATTGTTTGCAATTGGCGGTGATCGAATGCCGGTAATCTTTGACTTTAACCGTTTTTTAGAAGGGGAAGATATAAATATTAAACGAATTAAGGGTATTCTTAAATATGATACACCATTTATCAATATGGGTATGATTAACTAACACCGTATAGTATGTACTTGTGATATTCTACTTGATTTTTTATCACTTGAGTAGTAAAGTGATAATAAGGCTAGCGAAGAGGAGGGGATGAACATTGCGTAATAATACACTTGGATCATTAATTTGGCTACGTTTAATGCGTTTTACAAACCAAAGCAACCAGTTGTCGAATGAATTTCTAAAACAATTTGGTTTAACTACTGCCCAATTTGATGTACTTATTCAAGTTAAGACATATCAGCCACTTACACAATGCGACTTGGCAGAAAAGGTAACGGTTACGCAAGGTGGTATTTCTCGTATGCTTTCCCGACTTGAAAAAGAAGGCTATATATATCGAAAGCAAGATTGGAAAACGAAAACAATAAGTCTAACGGAGAAGGCTGAATCCGTATTAAAAGAAGCAATGCCAGCACAGCTTGCGTTTCAATCATCTTTTTTTGATGATGTTTTAAGTGAAGAAGAAAAGAAGACATTATATACACTCATGACGAGAGTTCACAAATATAGTCAAAAAAGAAAATTACCATCTGAGTAATTTTTTTTAAACCATCACTTGATTAGTCAAGTTAAAAAAGGAGGAAGCAATATGTATAAAATACCTGGTCACCACCATATTTCGATGATTACGAAGGACGCTCAAATAAATAATCATTTTTATCAAAAAGTATTAGGACTACGCAGAGTGAAAAAGACCGTGAATCAAGACGATCCTTCGATGTATCACCTATTTTACGGAGATTTAACAGGCAGTGCGGGAACGGAGCTATCGTTTTTTGAAATGCCTTATGTAGGGAGGACACATCGTGGCACAAACGCCATCACGAAAATTGGCTTGCTTGTCCCGTCTTTTGAAAGTCTTGAATTTTGGAAAAATCGTTTTGAGTCAATGGATGTTAAACACGGTGACATTACAAAATATGCTGGACGAGATGCGCTCCATTTTGAAGATTCGGAAGGACTGCGAATGGTCTTATTAAATAATAACGGTGATGATATTCCTGAATATTGGTCAGCTTGGAAGGATTCTGTCATCGAAGAAGAACACCGTATCTTAGGAATGGGAACAGTTGAACTAACAGTTAGACATTTAGAAAAAACAGCCAGAACATTACGCGATATGTTTGGTTACGTAGAAGTTAGCCGTTCGGATGGTGAAGTAATTTATCAATCAGTTGAAGGGCAATCATTCGGAGAGATTATCATTAAACAACAAGACGGGGAAAGAGAAAAGCCTGGTCGAGGAAGTATCCATCATCTGGCGATTCGTGTGAAAAATGAAGAAGAATTGCGTTATTGGGAAGGTGTGGTAAAAGAACGAGGCTTCCACTCAACCGGAATTGTCGATCGTTTTTATTTCAAGAGCCTATACTTCCGTGAATCTAATGGCATTTTATTTGAGATTGCAACAGATGGACCTGGATTTACTGCAGATTCAACAGTCGAAGAATTAGGTAAAACATTAGATTTACCACCGTTCTTGGAAGAAAGACGTGCGGAAATTGAAGCAAAATTAGCACCGATAGATTAAGAAGGAGTGAATGGACATGGAAAAATATCGTATCGATCCAAGTAAAGGGATTGAATTCGGGTTATATTCAATTGGGGATCATTTATTTAACCCGCATACAGGTGACATGATTAGCGCGGAACAGCGAATTCGAGAATTAATTGAGGCTAGTAAACTTGCTGATGAGGCAGGACTTGATGTTTTTGCGGTCGGAGAAAGCCATCAAATTCACTTTACGACACAGGCACATACGGTCATTTTAGGGGCCATTGCACAAGCGACAAAAAATATTAAAATTGCCAGCTCGGCTACAGTGTTAAGTGTGTCAGACCCAGTCCGAGTGTATGAAGATTTTGCCACGATTGATTTAATTTCAAAAGGGAGAGCGGAAATTGTTGCTGGACGTGGTTCACGTGTTGGGGCATATGATTTGCTCGGATACAATGTCCGTGACTATGAGGAATTATTTGAAGAAAAATTGGAGCTTCTTTTGAAAATAAATGAGGAAGAAAAAGTAACGTGGGAAGGACAATTCCGGGCGCCGCTTAAAAATGCAATGATACTTCCGCAGCCTTTGAATGGTCATTTACCAATTTGGCGCGCAGTAGGTGGACCACCTGCTAGTGCGATTAAAGCTGGATATGCAGGAGTACCAATGATGCTGACAACACTTGGTGGCCCAGCGATTAACTTTAAGGTTTCAGTTGACGCGTATCGTGAGGCAGCAGAACGTAGTGGTTTTGATCCAGCAACATTGCCAATCGCAACGACGAGTTTATTTTATACTGCGGAAACTACTCAGGATGCTCTTAGAGAATACTACCCACACGCTAATTCTGGTATGCTCGCGTTACGAGGCGGCGGCTATCCAAAACAACAATTTGCGCAATCGACTGATCATCGAGATGCGTTAATGATAGGTAGTCCGCAGCAAATAATTGAAAAAATGATTTATCAATATGAACTTTACGGTCAGCAACGATTTATGGCACAGATTGATTTTGGCGGCGTGCCATTCGATAACATTATGAAAAATATTGAATTGATTGCTACAGAAATTATGCCAGCAATTAAGAAATATACAAGGGGTAATTAACATGAAGATTGTAGGAATTTCCGGCTCAAATGTGGGAAATAAAACAAGAATAGCAATGGAATACACACTTAATAAAGCTCGTGAAAAGTATCCAGATGCAGAGATTACATTACTAGATTTAGCTGAATATGAAATGGTCTTTAGTGATGGACGCAATTACTGGGAATATGATGGCGATACAAAGTATGTAACGGAGACGATCATGGGAGCAGACGCTATTATTATCGGAACTCCGGTGTTTCAAGCATCTATTGCAGCCACATTAAAAAATATTTTTGACTTGTTACCCGTTAACGCCTTTCGAGATAAAGTAGTAAGTATACTTGTGACAGCAGGAACAGCGAAACATTATTTGATGGCAGAGCAACAATTAAAGCCCATACTTTCTTATATGAAGGCACATATTGTCCCAACGTATGTATTTATAGAAGAAAAGGATTTTTATAGGAACGAAATAGTGAATGATGATATTTTATTCCGTATGGATCGTCTAGTAGAAGACACTGTGCTTCTTGTAGACGCATATGTAAAGATTCGCGAAGCAAAAGATGCAGAATATGATTTTTAAGTATGTTTGACGGGGGCACTGCAGATGGAATTTATGAAGTTAATTGAGAAACGGCGTTCTGCAAATAATTTTTTACAGGACGTTCATATCACTCCAGAGGATTTAAATTTAATTTTCAATGATGTTAAGCTTGCACCCTCTTCATTCAATTTGCAACATACAGAATATATCGTTGTGATGGATAAATATTTGAAGGAGAAGGTTCGTGAAGCGGCACATAGTCAATATAAAATACATTCTGCATCTGCTGTTATATTGGTGACTGCAGACAGACAAGCGTATGAACAAACTGAAAGATTACATCAAGGTATGTTACATCTAGGAGTGCTAACAGAATTTGAACTAAAAGAAATGATTGATGAAAATGTTCAATTTTACGAGGAGCGCGGGGATGTTTTTAAAAAAGAGGATGCGATCCGTAATGGTTCCTTGTCAGCTATGTTCTTCATGTTGGCAGCAAAAAACCGCGGGTGGGATACTTGTCCCATGATTGGATTTGACCAAGAGCAAATACGTGCATTATTAAATATCCCTCATACACATGAAGTAGTACTAATGATTACGATTGGAAAAGAAAAGGAAAGTAGCCGAAGGTTGAGAGGTTACCGCAAACCAATTGGTGAATTTGTGACTTATGTATAATTTAACAAATACCCCTTTCTCATTGGATATGAGAAAGGGGTATTTTTATAAGTTTCATTGTTAGGAAGACCAGAAGAGGGGTAATAAGGTGGGATTTTGAGCTACCCGATGTTTTGCATTAATTCTTTTACCTTTAAATCTAGGAACATTTTATCAACCTTATATATAAAAAAATATGAGAGCCTATTCCTAATTTGGCATGAGTTATCTTGGAATGATGACAAAGGCTTAAAATCTGTAGCGTACGGGTAAACACCATACAATCTATCTTAGTATGGGCTAGGTGAGTTACTACATGAAAAAACAGATCTTATTACTTACTATGATAAGTGTTTTGGTCATGCCATCCTTTACATTGAGTGCAGAGGAAAAAGGGACAATTATGGTAGTTTCGTTTGATGGCATGCGCCACGACTTTTTGGAAGGTTATATGAATGAAGGGGACATGCCGTATTTTACTGAAGTGGCAGATAAGGGATTGTATGCGAAAAAGATAAGGACTATTTTTCCATCCTTGACTTCGGCTTCTCATGCCGCCATTGCAACTGGCGCTAAACCACATGTGACTGGGATGGTCAGCAATGAAATTCATAAACCTAACAAGAACCTGACAAATCGGGATAGCGCCTTTTTTTCTCCGCTTGATGCTGAACCCGTATGGTCAATAGCTCGAAAAGCAGGAAAAACAACTGCAACTGTTCTTTTTCCAGGCTCAAATCCGGAATACGGAAATGAGGCTGATTATGCAGTTTACTATGGTGATACTTGGGCTGAAAGTGATTTTGTGTCCTTGGATTTTAAGTCGGAAGGAAGCATTAAAAAGGTAAGTTTTCCGCTAAAGCTTGATAAACAAGACAATCGTACGGTCTACATTGAGGCAAAAAGATCTGGTAACCAAAAGAAATATGATACTTTTTATGTGTCCTTTGAGCCAAATATGAAATCCGCAGAAAAGGTATATCTAAATGAATGGGGATCCCTTTCCTTTCCGGTTAAAGACAAAGGATTAGCTGGGTTTTCTTTTAAACTAAAGGCCAAAAAACCGGATCTTTCTGATGCTAAATTATACAGGACAGCAGTGACTTCAGCTGTTATTGAAGGACCTTCAGGATTCAAAAAGACTATCAATGACAATTTTAGTTTTTTCCCTGTCCAAGATGATGATATGGCACTGAAGAAAAAATGGATAACACGGAAAGAATACGAGGAGATTAGCACCCGCTTTGCTCAATGGACAACAGATGTCTCGTTGTATTTAAAAGAACAGTACAAGCCTGACCTATTATTCTTTTACTATCCACAAGTCGATCATGAGTCGCATAATTACTTGCTAACAGACCCGAGGCAGCCAGGTTATTCAAGAGAAAAGTCCAAGCGTTATATGGGCTATATTCGATGGGCGTACCGCTTGTCTGATCGTATGCTTGGTCAAACACTTTCAAAGATAAATGATAGGGAGCGAATTTTTCTTGTTTCCGATCATGGAATGGAGCCAGTTCATTCTAGCTTATCACCTAACGAGGAACTTGAGAAACACGGCTTATTAGTAAAGGACAGTGATGGTAAAATCGATGTAAAAAAATCGAAAGCTTTTGCAATTGCGAGCGGATCGATTGCAAATATATTTATTAACTTGAAAGGAACTCAAAAGGACGGTGCAGTCGATCAAAAGGAATATCCATCTGTTCGAAACGATATCGTTTCTATTTTTAAAAATGTACGTGTGAAAACAAAGAAAGCTCCTATTAAGCAATACTTTTCCTTTCTGTACGGACAATTCCGAGGAGATTTTATAGGCGCGGACAGAGATAAGTCCCAGTCTTTCAAAGCCATTAAAGATACAGCACTCTTTTCTCCTTTTAAACATAAAATTAATCCTTATGAAAAAGTCATTTTACCTAAAAAGAGTCAAAATCAAAATAAGGATAAAAATCTAGGTGACGTTCTATTGGTCGCAAAAAAAGGGTACTATATGACCCAAGAAGATGGTGAAAAGGTTCTGAGCGCAGATGTTCTCGGCAACCACGGTGGCGACCCGACAAGAAAAGAACTACTCCCTATCTTTTTAGCGGTCGGTAATGGAATCCCTCAAGGAACAATCCAGTCGGAAATTTCTACTTTAGATATCGCACCAACCTTATATAAAATAATGGATATTAATCAGCCCGATTTTGTTGAAGGTAAATCAATTCCCGAATTGGTAGAAAGAAAATAACAAATTCAGATGGGGCTACTCCCCTATCTGAATTTTTTCCACTTAAAATAAATCTAAATCTCCGATTCTTCTTGCAGCTTCACGTAATCTCTCTTCCGTCGTCAACAAGCCAACTCTTATATAGCCTTCGCCGTATTCACCGAATCCAATCCCCGGTGCTACAGCTACATGTGCTTTTTCCAGTAATAGATTAGCAAATGCTTCAGATGTATAGCCGTCAGGAACTTTTAGCCAGGCGAAAAATGATCCAGGGGGAGCTTGGACTTTCCAACCAATCTCGTGCAAGCTTGATATAAATGCGTTTCGCCTTTTCTCATATGTTTCGTTTAATTTTACCGCACATTCTTGGGAGCCTAATAACGCTTCTGTCGCGGCATCTTGAACTGCACCAAATAAACTAACGTAAAGATGATCTTGTAAAAGATTGATAGCTTCGATGACGGAAGGATTTCCTATTGCAAAAGCTACACGCCACCCAGCCATATTATAGGTTTTCGACAACGTATAAATTTCAATTCCTACATCTTTCGCACCTTCAGCCTGTAAAAAGCTGACTGGTCTCTTACCATCAAATCCAATCGCTCCGTACGCAAAATCATGAACGACACAAATATGATGCTTTGCTGCAAATTCCACTGTCTCATTAAAAAACTTTATATCCGCTACAGCCCCAGTAGGATTATTTGGATAGTTCAGGATCATCATTTTTGCCTTTTCTGCAATTTCTAATGGAATTTCATCATACTGAGGAAGGAACTGATGTTCAGCTTTCAATGGCATCAGTTCCATTTTGACATTTGCAAGTGCTGCACCTGACCAATAATCTGGATAGCCTGGATCAGGAACAAGCATTGTATCATCAGGGTTCATTAGGCATTGTGGTAATTCTACAAGACCAGCTTTTCCTCCGAATAAAACCGCTACTTCTGTTTCAGGATCAAGCTTCACATCATACTCTCGTTTATAATACTCAGCAACCGCTTTTTTGAGATCAGGCTTTCCGCGAAACGGCGGGTAACGATGATTGACTGGTTCCTCAGCGGCGTTTTTTAATCGGTCTACAATATGTGATGGAGTTGGTAAATCCGGGTTTCCTTGACCCAAATTAATAACATCGTGGCCATTTGCTATGTATTGATTCACTTTTTGCACAAGTGATGCAAAAAATTGTTTAGGCAATTGCTTTAAAACGTCCGAAGTTTCAAAATTCTTCATCGAGACACCTCTATAAAAATATTGAATTTTCCTTTTCATTTCTAGTTGCTTAGGAAATTATATATTAGGACTTTGTAGAAGACTTTTAAGAAGGTAGTTCCCGTCTAGCTCCAGCGCCTAGCGCCTAGCAAACTTTCGGTTTCTTCCTACGATAAGTCAACATCGGCTCGCCAAGGCCCACCGTGTTTCCTTTATCTCGTCAGAGCCCTAGAAAGTTTGTACGTCGCTGAGCAGACGCTTGCGCTTTTGTTCTGTTAAATGTTATAACGAAAGATAACCTTTGTAAAGTGAAGAATAGTAAGGGGGAGCCTAAAATGAAGTGGAAAATTGGTTGTGTTCAAATGGATATTGCTTTTGGGGATCCAAAGAAAAATTTCACTGCGGCAGAGCAATGGTTTGAAAAAGCGGCAAAAGAGCAATGCTCCATCGTTGTATTACCTGAATTATGGACGACGGGATATGATTTAACGCGCTTAGATGAAATTGCACATGATGAAGGAAAAGATGTCCTGCAGTTTTTACAAGAACAAGCGAAAAAACATCAATTTCACATCGTTGGAGGTTCAATCGCAAAAAAAGTAGATAACGGTGTGAAGAATACGATGTATGTGATAGACAAGGAAGGTAAGCTTGTCCATGAATATAGCAAACTTCATCTCTTCCAGCTTATGGACGAACATGTATATTTACAGGCTGGTGAGGACGAACCGATTTTTACCATTGACGGAGAAAAAGCAGGAAGCTTTATTTGTTATGATATAAGATTCCCAGAATGGCTAAGGAAACCGGTGATGGATGGGGCGAAAGCATTATTCGTTGTTGCAGAGTGGCCAACACCTCGACTGGATCATTGGCGAATCCTTTTACAAGCCCGAGCGATTGAAAATCAATGCTATATCATTGCTTGTAACCGAACAGGCGCTGATGTCAATAATGAGTTTGCCGGACATTCTATGATTATTGATCCGTGGGGAACCGTTATTGCGGAAGGTGGTTCGGAAGAAGAACTATTAATAAGTGAGGTAAACCTTCGAGAAATAGAAGAAATCCGTAGTAGAATTCCTATTTTCGATGATCGCAGACCGAACAAGTATTGACAAGTTGTTAATATTCTAGGATAATATTTCCATTGAACTTAATACGATTAACTTATCAAGAGTGACTGAGGGATCAGGCCCTATGACGTCCGGCAACCTCCTATTGATGGAAAGGTGCCACTTCCTGCGGAATGAGTCAATTCTGGGAGATAAGTCGAAAATAGAACGAACAATTTTTTCGATGTCTCTTTCAATTGAAAGAGACGTTTTTCTTTTATAGAGTAAGAGCTTTCAAGGTAATGCCACTCTTTTCTAAACTTATGAGGTGGAAACGATGATCAAAATAAATAATGTGACTAAAAAATATAAAACGAAAAAAGGAGAAGTCATCGGTGTTGATGATGTTTCACTTACCATTGAAAAAGGAGAGATCTTTGGCATTGTCGGTTATTCCGGTGCTGGGAAAAGTTCACTCCTCCGTTGTATGAACCTTCTGGAAATGCCAACCTCCGGATCCATTATTATTAATGGAACTGATTTAACAAAGCTTTCAGCAAAAGAACTTCGTAAAGCGCGTCAGAAAATTGGAATGATTTTTCAGCATTTTTATTTAGTGAGCTCCAAAACGATTATCGAAAACATTATTTTCGCCTTAAAAGCGGCAGACTTTCCGAAAGCAGAGCGAGTAAAAAGGGCGGAAGAACTCCTTCAAATGGTGGGACTTGCAGATAAAAGAGATGTGTATCCTGCCCAATTGAGCGGTGGTCAGAAACAAAGAGTAGGAATTGCACGGGCACTTGCCAACAATCCTGATGTTTTATTATGTGACGAGGCAACCTCCGCTCTTGATCCAAGCACAACAAAATCGATTCTAGCTCTATTGAAAGATATTAACCAAAAATTAGGGTTAACCATTGTACTGATTACACATGAAATGGAAGTTGTGAAAGAAATATGTGATCGAATGGCTGTCATGCAGGATGGAAAGATCGTGGAGGAAGGATCAGTTTACGATATTTTTGCAGCACCAGAGGCAGAACTAACGAAACAATTTATTGGTGACATCCTTCAATTAGATATTCCTGAAAAGTTGATTAGGGAGTGTCAAGGAACGATTGTAAAATTGCAATTTAAAGGCTCTAAAGCGGGAGAAACGGTTGTATCAGATATGCTCCAATTGCACCAGGTAAAAGGGAATTTCCTACACGGAAAGATTGAATATATTCAAGAGGAACCATTGGGTATTTTTGTTTTAGAAATCATTGGTGAGAAAAATGAAGTAGCTAAAGCCATAACTTACTTGCAAGATAGAACGGGAAATGCGGAGGTGGTGACGGATGGTTATTGATCATATTATCGAAATGCTTCCAGACTTGAATAAAGCATTTTTTGAAACGATATACATGGTTGGCATCTCGCTTCTCGTAGCTGTTCTCCTCGGGCTTCCATTAGGAGTTATTTTATTCGTAACGGACGAAGGCATGTTTTTGAAAAATAAATACGTCAATACAATCGTTGGCTTTTTAATTAATTTAATTAGATCGATTCCTTTTATCATTTTACTTGTATTACTCATCCCTTTTACGATGTTGATAGTCGGAAAAGTAATCGGCCCTACTGCGGCCTCGGTTTCAATATCAGTTGCGGCGATTCCTTTTTTCGCAAGAATTGTAGAAACGGCATTTCGTGAAATTGATAAAGGAGTTATTGAAGCATCAATATCGGTAGGCGCTACTCCATGGATGATCATTAAAGATGTGCTCATCCCCGAAGCAAAGTCTAGCATTATACAAGGAGTTACATTGACAACAATCAGTCTAGTTGCATACTCGGCAATGGCAGGCGTTGTCGGTGGAGGAGGAATCGGAGATTTAGCCATCCGTTATGGTTATTACCGCTACGATACAGTTATTATGTTTACAACCGTATTAGTATTAATTGTTTTAGTACAACTCATTCAACTTGTTGGAGATCGTTGGGCCAAACATGCAGATAAAAGATAAAACTTCAGGAGGAAACAAAAATGAAAAAATGGTTATTTGTATTTACACTCATTCTAGTAATGGGAGCACTTGCCGCTTGTGGTGGAAAAGATTCATCAGGATCGAACAATGATAAGAAAGAAATTGCTATTGGTGCAACTGCGGGTCCATTTACAGATATGGTGACAAAAGCAATCAAACCTGGCCTTGAAAAGAAAGGTTATAAGGTAAAGGTAGTAGAATTCAGTGATTATATCCAACCAAATAACGCTCTAGGAACAGGCGATATCGACGCTAACGTTTTTCAAAATAAAATCTATATGGAAACATTTGCAGAGCAAAATAAATTAAACTTAGCGGAAGTCATTACAGTGCCGACTTCTCCAATGGTTGTATTTTCAAATAAATTTAAATCAATTGATGAAATCACAGATGGTGCAACGTATGCCTTACCAAACGATCCTACAAATATGGGTAGAGCATTATTAATTTTGGAGCAAGAAGGCTTCATTACATTAAAAGATGATGTAAGCCATTTGACGATTTCCGAAAAAGATATTAAAGATAATCCAAAAAATCTTAAGTTCCAACCATTAGAAGCAGGACAGCTTGCCCGTGCAATCGAGAGTGCCGATATGTCCGCAGTACCTGGGAACTTTGTGTTTGCAGCAGGCCTTGATATGAATGAAGGCATTATGATCGAAAACATGAGAGATGTTCACCGTAACCGTGTCGTCATCGATGGAAAAAATAAAGATGCACAATTTGTAAAAGATATTAAAGAAGTAGTAGAATCAAAGGAATTCGAAGATGTCATTGACAGTGACTTTCCAGGCTTTACAAAACCAGATTGGATGAGAGAAAGAAAATAGTAATGTAATGACTAGCATTCTATGACCCTCGGATTATTGGCCGAGGGTCATTTTTTTAATAGTAAAAAGACGTATCCTTAAAAATATGGTTTTAATATATTTCTTAGAAGCTCAGCACTTTGATGAAATAAGCGTTGTTCTTCCTCACTAATCTCTAATTCAACGATTTCCCTTATTCCGTTTCGATTTACGACCGCTGGCACTCCTATATAAATATCCTTTTCCATATACTCTCCTTCCAGTAGTGTTGACACTGTCAGGATGGTGTTTTCATTTCGAAGAATCGCTTTTGTTAATCATACAAGCCCCATTGCAATTCCGTAATAAGTGGCACCTTTACTTTTAATGACTTCATATGCTGAATCACGCACTTGGATAAAAATTTTATCTAAGTCTTCTTTTTTATACCTTGGATTACGCTCAATCATATTTAGGACCGGGACTCCACCAACATCAGCCAAGCTATATACCGGTAACTCACTATCACCATGCTCTCCGATAATATAAGCGTGAACATTGTTTGGAGCGACGTTAAAATAATCGCCTAACAAATATCTAAAACGAGCAGTATCTAGAATGGTCCCCGATCCGATGACACGTTCTTTTGGAAGGCCACTAAATCTCCACGTAGCGTAAGTTAAGATATCAACAGGATTAGTGGCGACTAAAAATATCCCATCAAACCCGCTCGCCATTACACTCTCCACAATAGACTTAAATATTTTTAGGTTTTTTTCTACTAAATCTAACCGTGTTTCACCTTCTTTTTGATTTGCACCAGCGCATATAACAACGAGATCGGCATCGGTACAATCTTCATATTGTCCATATCTAATATGGGTTAAATCGGGAGCAAACACCTTGCCGTGGTTAAGATCCATCACGTCGCCAAATGCTTTTTCTTTATTAACATCTATCAGAATCAGCTCGTCTGCAATCCCTTGATTCATTAGAGCAAACGCATAGCTTGATCCGACAAAGCCAGTACCAATAATCGCCACGTAATTTCCTTTTTTCATCCGCTTGACCTCCATGACTCATTGTAATTTGAACTAATTATAGAGCGGGCTACTATATAAGTCTAATGAAAATGAACTTTTCCTAATCAATGAAACTTTTACAAAAGTCATCCGTCTTAAGATATAATAAAAGGAAAAATGAGGAAATCTTCACTCGGAAAGGATGTGGGGATGATTAATAGATTAGTACAAAAACTTCTAAAAAAAGATCGCGATTCGGAAAGAGTCATTTTTGAAATGTTTTATCAACGAGTGTATTATACTGCGTACTATATTGTCCAAGATCGTGAATTAGCGCAGGATATCGTACAGGAAACGTTTCTTAAAGCTTTTCAAAATATGCACACGGTTAAGGATGGAGAAAAGTTAGGAGCATGGTTAGCTGCGATTGCCTCCCGCACAGCCATTGATTACCTGAGAAAAATCAAAAAGTGGAACGATGTTGCTACGGAAGACCATATCATCGACGAACACCTTTCTAAACATGAAGATTATCAATCTACTGTTGAGACGATTGTTGAAAAAAAGTTCCTAAAGAACATACTCCTCCAAGAAATTGATGAACTAAAACCGGAACATAAGCAAGTATTAATATTAGCGTATATACATGATATGAGATATGAAGAAATTGCCGAGGCATTAGATATTAAAGTGACGATGGTCAAAACACGTATCCACCGCGCTAAGTTAAAATTAAGGGAAGCATTAGAAACAAAACCCGATATGAGGGAGATGATACATAATGCCAGAGTATAAACAATATCATTTGGACGAAATCATTCGTGAAGCATTAAATGAAAAAATAAATAGCTGCCCACCTCCTCTTCTGGAGGCTTCGGAAGCATGGAAGCAAATCGAAACACGAATGAGTGGAAAAAGAGAAAAAACACTCCCACTTCGTATATTGCGAAATCCTTTTTTGATTGCAGCGGCTGTATTATTATTCTTTATTTTCGCAACTACTCCAAAATCGGGTATCGCCTTTAACCAATTTACGGACATATTCCATACAATACAAGGGAATGTAGTCCATTTACTTGGGAAATCTGGAGGTCCCGGCGAGGAGTCGGGCATAATCGATGGAACGTTTGAGGTTATTGAGGATTCAGAAATAATATCTAAACAAATGAGTCTAGAAGAGGCTAAAAACGCTGCCCACTTTCCAATTTTAATCCCTAAAAATCTTATCGAAGAATTTCAATTAGAGGATGTAACAGTCATGGATGGCTATGAAGATAAAGTAGAGGCTGTTTATTTAAATTATGTCGGTAAGGATAGAGGCTTTATGGTGACGGAAATGCCACTAGAAACCCAAATGGCGTTTGGAGCCACTATGGATGTCGATGATGTATCAATAGAAGAAGTGCAAATTAAAGGACAAAAGGCAAACTTAATCATTTATAAAAACGGCCACGCCCAGTTAGTCTGGATGACACAAAGTCACTATTTTTCTATTGAAGGCAAATTGACGAAGGAAGAGATATTAACAATTGCAAATTCTATATAAAAGAGGTTCTCCCAATTTTTTAAAGGGAGAACCTTTTCTTATTCTACTTTTTGCCGCTTAGTTTGCATTTGTCCACCAATGATAAAAGTGGCTAACAGTAAGAAACCTAAAATGATGACGGCCCAATTTTTATTTATGAAGCCTAAAAGAATGATAGGGGAGGAAGTCGTAGACATATAGGCTAAATTGAATTTTTTCTTTTTCATAATTTTCACTACCTATTCAAATTTAATTCGATTCATTCCAATAAGGAGAAACACGAGCGTAAATGCCAGTAGGACCCCACTAGGTGCAAGAACATCCATGACCGTCCCGCCTCTAACGGTTAATTCCGCAAAGCCTTCCAACCCCCAATATTGTGGAACAAATTTAGCGATTTGCTGCATTACATTTGGCATGATTTCGAGCGGCCAATAGACCCCGCCAAGCATACATGTTGAAACGATGATCAGATTTCCAAAAACGGATTGCTGCTCGGATGTTCTGACAAAGCCGGCTATAAAGAGTCCTAGTCCAATCGTGCATAATAGTAAACTTGAAACAAGAACGAAGATTCCAAATACGTTTCCCCAGTTTACATCAAATACGAATGTTGAAACGAGCATTAGTACACCAAATTGAATCCACCCGATTAGGAAAAAGGCAAGCAAATATCCAATCAACAGTTCCTTTTTCGATGTAGGAGTAGACATCATTCTGTACCAAACGCCTGTCTGCCTAGCCTCTAAAAAGATTCCGGTAATAATAAGCATCGTAATCATGACAAACATAATCGTAAATCCAGCAGAACGAGCGGTCATATTGTTCATCGTTTCCAGTTCTTTACTCTTTGAGATGACCACTTTTTTTATGCTAGCATCTGTGGCGAGTTCGTTAGAGATTTTACCCTGAACGCCTTTCCAGCTGTCTCCTGCAATATTCTGATAAGTACTTGCTGCCGTAGCCTCGATTCTTAGTTTTACCATGCTGTCATTGATGACCTGCTCGATCATTTTTGCTCCATTAAATGAAGGAGAGTATACAAAAACCACTTCTGGAATTTCTTTATTCAACATTTGTTCTTCAAATTCTTTATTGATTTGAATATATCCAGTTACCTTTTGGTCTTTGAACTTTTCACTAGCTTCCTTAGCAGTCAAAATACTTATGTCCATAATATTTTTACTTTGCAGCTCGTTCACCAACGCTTCCGATAAGGTGGTGTGATCCTCATCTACTACAGCAATACTAGGTTTGGATTCCCCCTCGCTAGAAAAAAGCGCTCCAAATATAAAGGTGAACAAAAGAGGCATACCAAACATAAGGAGGTATGATTGTGGCTTTTTAAACATTCTTTTTAATTCAAATATCATAATAGCTGTTATTCTTCTCACATTTTTTCACTCCTTATCTTGGCTTTAACTTTAACGATCCGATCAATAATGCTACTAATCCACTAAATAGGAGAACGGTCATTGGTAGGATAAGTGTGTTCCAATCTGTTCCGTTCATAATCTCTACGAAGCTTTCAAGCGCCCATTTATTAGGTGCAATATTCCCCAAAAGCTGCAGAGCATTTGGAAACGCCGCAGCTGGAATCATGGATCCGCCTAATAGCGCTAAAATTTGAACCCCAACGCCACCGATCGTATCAGCTGTTTTTTCTTCTGTAATAATTCCAGCAATAATCATTGAAAAGCCAGATACAGATATAGAAAAGGCCAACCCAATAGCAAGGACTTGCAAAAGATTACTTCCCCAATCGACCCCAAATAAAAAGTGGGTGGCATTGACAAACACGATTAATTGCAGGAAGGAAAAATATAAGGTACCTAAAAATTTTCCGAATATAATAGAAGAACGTTGGGTAGGACTGCTTATTAAACGAGCTAATGTTTCCGTTTTTCGCTCTTGGATAATCGATTTAGCCCCAATTGTTGTATTAAACAAAACGAACATGGCACACATGGCTGCTGCATAGTATTGCATGCCAGAAATCGGTTCCTTCCCATCTTTTTCTGACGTAACAACATTCACACTTGAACCTGCAAGTTCTGAAAGTTCATTTGCAAGGCCGCCCGCGACAGTAGCAATATCGATATTTTCACTAGACACAGGCACAGCCATTAACTCTTTTGAAACGACCTCAGTCGCTTTTGAAACGGACGTTACTCGGTTAATGAAAGACGTCGTGATCGAATTTACAATCATAAATTGAATGTCTTTTTCAGGGTCACTAAACATCGTTACTTCTTTTTGGTCACCCTTCATTAAACCGTCTCCCCAACCAGAAGGGAGGATCATTCCTACATCGACCTGTTGCTTCTCCATAGCTGATCTTAAGCTAGCTTCACTTTTATACTTTTTAAGTGTAATGCTTTCTTTTAATTCATCCCCTTGTAAAACCTTATCTACAAACTGATCGGTTAAATCATCCGCAGAAGAAACGACAATCCCGACCGTTGTAGCTGGAATCGAACTACTTTCTCCAAAAATGCCGCTAAGAGCTGAACCAAGAATGGCTGTCAGTACAATGGGCATTAGCAGCATACTTATAAACCCTTTTCGATCTCGTAAACGTATTTTCATATCTTTCCAGGCAATTGTAAAAGCTCTCATTGATAAACCCCCTAGTCCCGTAATGAGCGCCCTGTTAACTGCAAGAAAAGGGTCTCAAGATTAGGTTCTTTTATTTCCACTGCTCCAATTTTCATGCCATCATTTACAGCTGCGGTCATAATTGAACCTAGTGTTTCATACGGCTGCTCTGCAAAAATTTCGATTATATTCGAATCTTCCTTCGCCACAACTTTTTTGACATTTTCCAGTTTTCTTATGGCATTAAGCGCTTCAATAGTTTCATTTTCAACATTTAATTGAATGACTGACCCGCCAACTAAACGGCTGCACAGCTCAGATTGTGTTCCTATTGCAATGACTTCTCCGTGATCAATGATTCCGACACGGTTGCATAAAAACTCAACCTCTTCCATGTAATGGCTCGTATAAATGATCGTCATTCCTTTTTCATTTAGCTTTTTAACTGTCTCTAGAATATGATTCCTTGATTGAGGGTCAATCCCGACTGTTGGCTCATCCATAATCAGTAATTCCGGTTCGTGCATTAAGGCGGCACCGATATTGATTCTCCGTTTCATCCCGCCGGAGAACGTTTCGATTCGATCATTGGCTCGGTCCTTTAAACCAACGAACTCCAGCACTTCGTCCGCACGTTTTTTGGCTTGAGAGCCTTTTAATCCATACATCGCTCCCCAAAAAAGCAAATTATCCTTAGCTGACATCGTTGGGTAAAGGGCGATCTCCTGCGGAACGACACCTATTTTTTTCTTAATGAGCATTGGTGATTTCTTAACAGATAGATCATCAACCAACACTTCTCCTTGATCGTATGGAATAAGACCGCATATCATCGAGATGGTAGTAGATTTTCCTGCACCATTAGGGCCGAGAAGACCAAATGACTCGCCTTTTTCAATGGTAAAAGAAACATTTTTTACGACTTCTTTTTTTCCGTAGCTTTTTTTAAGCTCTTTAACCTCTAACATGACTCCACATCCTTTTAATAACGGTTATTAACTAAACACAGTATATCGTGTATCCTTTCCAAGCAAATCTCTCTCCAGATAGATTTTTTCAAAAAAAAATACAGCTATGTTAGCTGTATGTCATAGGGCACTATGCCAAAAGTCATCTATCAAAAGGAAGTGATATGATATCTCACCGCGAAAATAGCTGCTTGAGTCCGGTCTCTTAGCTCGAGTTTACTTATTAAATTAGATACGTGATTTTTAACGGTTCCTTCTGAGATGAATAGTTCATTGGCGATTTCTTTATTGTTTAAGCCTAAGCCGAGTTTGCTTAATACTTCAAGTTCGCGTTCTGTTAAGTCCTTTATGATTTGCGGAACATCAGTATGATGATCAGCTGGTTGGCTTCTCCTCATTTCTTTTACAATTTCAGCTGTTAATTCTTTTGGTAAAACCATTCCACCGGACTGAACCGTCATGATTGCTTGAACGATCGCATCAGTAGGCATATCTTTTAATAAATAGCCGCTAGCACCTTCTTCGAGTGCCTCGAAAATTATCGCACTATCGTTAAAAGTTGTTAGCATTAATACTTTTGTATCTGGTAAGGAAGAGGTTATAAGCTTCGTTCCTTCAACTCCATTGGCGATTGGCATGCGAATATCCATTAATACGATATCAGGGAGAAGATGACTCGCTTTTTCAAACGCTTCTTTTCCGTTCGATGCGACACCGACTACCTCGATTTCTGGTCTAAGATTCAAAATGGTAGCAAGTCCATCCCTCATTAACTCTTGATCATCCACGATTAAAACCTTTATCATTACGCTCCCCCCATCTGCCATTGAATCTCCTTCAATGGCACACTCATCCTTATGATAAACCCTTGCTGTGGATTGCTTTCAAACACGATTTGACCACCGTGCTCTTGAACTCTATCTCTCATATTCTTCAAGCCAAATCCAGGGCTAACATTTGTCGATCCTGTTCCGTTATCTCTTATAAAAGCCTCCAAGGTAGAATCGGATACTTCAATCGTGACATTACATTCTGTCGCTTGTCCATGCCGAACTGCATTCGTAACCGATTCTTGTATGATGCGTGTTAAGTCTAATTGAATGGCAGTTGGAATTTGCGAAGCATTTCCCTTTAATTGAAAACTAGATTTCAAGCCAGTCATATTCTGATAGTCTTCGAGAATTTTTCTAATCGTTGCCACAAAGGACCTGTTTTCATCTTTTAGTGTTCGCACAGATAACCGTAGTTCTTGAAGAGCATTTCTTGCCAGTTCCTCGCAAAGAAGTATCGTTTGCTTGCTCTTTTCGGGTTGAATATTGTATAGCTCTTTTGCTACTTGCAGCTGAACGAGTAATGCAGTCATTTTATGGCCTACGGTATCGTGAATCTCACCGGAAATTCGATTTCGCTCCTGAATAAGTGTTAATTCCTCTACTTGGTTGGAGTAATGCTGTAATTGTTCGTGGGCATCTTTTAATGCATGATGCGTCTCTTGAAGCTCTTCATATTGAGTTCCAATTTTTTCTTGTGCATACACAAGCTTATGTATGAGGCGGCCAACAACAGCTTCAAACATAATAAACGCAAAGTTGGTTAAGTTTTCCATTATATCGAGGCTTCCCGTGATTCGATACGTGTAAGAAATACAAAGCGCCCACAAGAAGAAAAAGGCAAGAGAAAATCCCCAAATAATGCGCTTGTTTTCGGCAATTAAAAAGAGAGTTACGGCATCAACTCCGAACAGGAGCAAATAGAGTGTTGGCCCAGGAAAGAAAAAAACAAAACCTAGAATGAAAATAACATCTAGTGTAAGAGCAAAAATAAAAAACTTTTTTACAAGAGAGGTAACTAACAAAAAGTGATTCATACAGAATGCTAATACAGCTATAATGACAAAAGTTAATTGCAATGTTGTATGGTTTTCAACAGAAGTATAGTAAATGAAACTGATCAGAATAAACATGAACAAACGAATACTGCTCAAAAGGGATAATCTCAAAACGTCACCTCTATAAGATGGAATTAGATACTATAATTATAAACCGATTTAGTTGAAAGGGAATATATAAAAATAAAAGAGGTTCCCTAAAGAGAACCTCCTAATCTACGTATACATACGTTGAAATACTTGTATTCTGTTCTATGACTCCTCCATGCATGACCCGATGAAGCCCCCATACCCTGTAATAGGCATTTTTTAAAACCTTCGCCTCTTTAGATAGGGATACAATAGAGGAAGAATAGTTTGTTGCACTTCCGATCGAGAGTACATCCACCCATTTTCCACTCGAAGATTCCCACTTCTGCAACGTTAGGTCAACCTTAATATTATCAACTGGGCTATACGCTTTCGTATTCCCCGAGACCCTTACTTGTGTACTAGAAAGAGCTTGAATAAGAGTGCTTCCGCTCATAAAATATTTTGAAGCTTGAATTGAATTATGATCTAGCGTGCTTCCTGTTCCAACAGAAATAGGAAGTTCATCCGCAGAGCTCTTTTCCACTGCCAAAACAATAGTAAATAACATGATCGCCATCAATAAAAGTCCTGATCGTTTCAATAGAATCATTGAAAATCCTCTCTCCTTTTACATTATTCATTAGACAGACGAAAGAATGGCCGATTTTGTTCCCGAAAAGTTTTAAGAAAGAAGAAAGAGGATATAGAATTTTAATGGATGTGGACAAGGAAGGGAAGTGCTTGCGATTATTACAAAACAAAAATTAGAAGAGGAAACATTACAAGTCATAGAAAAATTACAAAATGAAAAATTTGCTGAGTTAAACGAAATGTTTGAGAAAAAGCGACCTTATGATATGAGTGTAATTTTTCAAAGCCTTCCTGAAAAGTATGGTATATCGCTTCTCCACAACCTGGATGAAACAACGATCGCTAGTATGATGCAAAAAATAAACACGATGCAAAAGCTTGAGGTACTTGGAAAAATTGGCCCTGAAAAAGCAAATAAAGTGCTCGCTTTACTTGATACGAATATCCTTACTCGCCTGTTAAAAAAATACCCCCAAGTTCAATTAAAAAAATTTCTTGAAGAAATGGACGAATCGAACGCCAGTTATGTCAAATCGATGATTGATTATCCTGATAATACAGCGGGAAGTTTAATGTCCAATCGGTATATTTCCATTGAGGACAATTTAACTGTACAAGACGCTATTGATAAAATCAGATCCCTTGCGCTTTACGGTGAGGGTAATAACCATGTTTATCTTATTGATAAAAAAGGATTTTTGACCGGTACTGTTCCGTATAAAGAATTACTACTTGCTGACCCTAATGAAATGTTAAAAAATATTATGCTCAAGCAGGTCATCTGCGTAACGACAACAACAAAGCGCGATCATATTGTTCGGTTGTTCAAACGCTACGATTTTACGGCACTACCTGTTACGAATGAGGATGGAGTGCTAGTAGGAATTATCACATTTGATCATATGGTAGATGCACTCATTCAAGAAGCGAGCGATGATTATGGAAAGTTTTCAACAGCTAGTAAGGAGATTGATTTTAATACTAAACCATTCAATGCAGCTATCCGGCGATTACCATGGTTAGTTATTCTACTTTTTATAGGTCTAATATCCGGAAGCATTATTTCAAAGTTTGAAGGAACATTGGAAAAGGTAGTAGCTTTGGCGTTTTTTATGCCGCTAATTGCCGGGATGACTGGAAATACGGGAACCCAATCCCTTGCAGTAGTCGTCCGTGGATTGGCGGAAAATGAAATTGATGCAAAAACAGTTATGAAATTAATCTTTAGGGAATTTCGGGTAAGCCTTATTATTGGCGTTTCTTGCGGTCTCCTCATTTCGATCATTGCTTTTATTTGGCAAGGGAATATATATTTGGGGCTTGTCGTAGGCTGCTCTCTCTTGCTGACGCTTATACTAGGAACGATGGCAGGAACGGTAATACCACTTATTTTGTATAAATGTAAACTAGACCCCGCCGTTGCTTCAGGGCCGCTGATTACAACGGTAAATGATATTTTCTCTTTGATTACGTATTTTTCAATCGCTTCTTTTTTCTTATCAAAGCTTACGTAAGGAAACAGCACACTGAGATAGTGTGCTGTTATTTTCTTTTTCTTTTCGCTATCAATAAGATTATGAGCAGGATGCCTATGATGAAAAGATATATCCAATTTTTTGATTCGCTTTCAATTTTTTTCCTCGTTGGTTCTATAGGAGCTTCTAGCGAAGGAAAACCAAGACCATCACGGACCGCTTTCATTAATGTTTGAGTTTCGTCATCCTCGCTTAATTCCCAAACCATGGCTCCCGCTAAAGCATTTTCGGTAATAAAATGGACTTTCTCCTTTATGGATTCCGAATCATCAAAGGAAATGAACTCCCTTTTTTCCTCGCTATACAAGTAAGGCACCTTAGCATCATTGTTCCAATAACGTTTAAAACCATTTTGATTGATTATATTTTTTTCTAAAAAATTGTAATCATAGGAGCCAGGTTCGAGATTGCCGCCCCCATTACCAGAGCATGGCTGATAGCCGCCATTTTCGATCATTTTTCCTTCTGTGTTGGGATTGCAATTTCCCCAGGATCGCCCGTAAAAAGGAATGCCTAATACAAGCTTATGCGTAGGAACTCCGTGTTCTAAATGTCCGTTGACAGCAGCGGAGACATTATGGGGATGGACATCGTTTTCCAATGCTTTCGGATCCTCGAAAAGCGGGGCGTTATGGCCAGTTATGGATGACCAGCTTCCATTAAAGTCGTACGTCATAATATTGATATAGTCGACAATCTCGGAGATTTTGTCTAATTCTGTGTTTTCTAAATAGGAAAAGCCTACGCTTGACGCAATCGTAAGGTAGTATTTCTTTCCATCTTTTTGTTCAGCTTTATTGAGAGCGTTTCGGATTTCTTGCAGTAGAAGGGTAAAGTTTTTCTTATCTGAAGGATCATGTTGATTATTAGGCATTCCGCCACTAACAGGGTATTCCCAATCAAGGTCAATGCCATCCATATTATATGTTTGAATATAGGAAACAGCGGATTCCGCAAACTGTTTCCGAGTTTTCTCCGTTCTCGCGACAAGCGACAAATTCATAGACCACGACCAGCCGCCTATAGAAATCAGTGTTTTTAATTGAGGATTTACATGCTTAAAGGCTTTCAAGTTTTCCAAGTTTGGAATGTCGGAAGCAGGGGCCCCTAAAACGACAGTTCCATTGGGAATATCATGTTGTTGTTCGCCATTCAAATCCGTACAAGGCAGTAATCCGCCATTGCCCGCTTCCGGATTTCCATGTTTTCCGTCCCAACACACATCTGCAAACGCATAGTTGATGTGTGTAATGGATTGAGGATTGAAATTTTTAAGTGGAGACCAGCCTCCATAATAACCAATAATGACGTAGTTTTGTTCATTTGCTTTTACAAGAGAAGGGAGGATTAGAAATAGAACAAGTATTGTATTTATGAAAACAGAGTATCGGGACATTTACATATCCTCCTCGTACCAGTATATTTGCAACTATTCTTCCCAAAGGCTGTGAAAGGATTCTAAGGAACTTTAACAAAATGGTGAATCATACCATGGAGGGGCATATTTTTTAAATATAATCTATTGCTAATTTTTAGAAAATAACATAAAATAAATTTAAACTTACAATTGTAATCCTTCGGAGGTGAAAAAGTGAAGGAAGAATCTCCTAAAATTACTGAGGCAGAATGGGTTGTGATGCAGGTGCTTTGGAAATCCGATTCACTAACTATTAGTAAAATTATTCATGAACTGACGCAAAGCACGGACTGGAAACCGAAGACAATACAGACCCTAGTTAATCGTTTAGTGAATAAAAAAGTAGTTGGATATCAGCAAGAAGGAAGGAAGCGTCGATATTTTGCGCTTGTTTCAGAAGAAGAAAGCATTCAAAACGAATCAAAATCGTTTTTACAAAGAATTTTCGGCGGAGCACTTCAACCTATGCTTGTTCATTTAGTTAAGACCAATAAACTGTCCCAAGATGATGTCGAAGAATTAAAGCGCTTACTTGATGAAAGGAGGGATTGAGATGGATCAGTTTCTTACCATACTCGTTCATTGTTTTAAATGGACAATCGTTACTTCCTTATTATCGAGTATCATCGCTATATTTATTTTAATAATCCGAGCTTTATTCAAGAAAAAACTTCAACCTAGATGGTTCGTTTGGCTTTGGCTCATCCTTGTCATACGGCTAATGCTCCCTTGGGTACCTGAGAGCTCCTTCAGTTTATTTAACTTATTTACGCCGAGTAAATCCGATGCATTTATACACTTTCAATTCAATCATACCCTTTATTCTGATCCATCATTTGTAACCCTTCAACCAAGAACAGACCTAGATACAAATACAGCTTCCGAGAATCCCACTTCTAGTAATCTTCATCCTATAATCATCATCGCCGCGTTCTTATGGCTCGCAGGCATGGCAATTGGCCTAATTCAGCTTTTTCGCACTAATCGTCGATTCAGTAAATGTCTATATTCCGCCATACCAATTTCTGATACTTCTATTCTAGAACTATTCAATATGTGTAAACAGAAATCAAACATTAATTCTGATATTCAACTTATGACAAGTCCAGCAATATTTTCTCCTGCATTGTACGGCTTGTGGCGGCCAAGGTTAATTCTGCCATCCAAACAGTTGCAGGAGTATAGTAAGAAGGATTTATCCTTTATTTTTTATCATGAGTTGGCACATTTTAAGCATCGTGATATTGGGGTCAATTGGTTAATGATACTGATGTTGCTGCTTCACTGGTTCAATCCTTTACTTTGGTATTGTTATTCCCGTATGCGTGAAGATCAGGAGCTTTCGAGCGATGCCTTTGCCCTATCAAGAATTGAGAATGATGACCCCGCAGACTACGGGCACACAATCTTAAAAGTGATTCAAAGTAATATGGATTTACCACAATTTCCGAGAGCCGCAAACTTTATTTCCACCAAATCTCAAATGGTGAGGAGAATGAAGATGATACGTTCATTTCGTAAAGAAAAGCGTAGATGGTTTCTAGTTGGTATGTTCCTTGTGGCGATAGTATCAGCTGTATCGTTATCAAACGCAAAAATATTTTCCAAATCTGTTACAGTGAGCATCCCTGCTGGATGGGAGGTTTTTCAACAAGCAGAAGCTGAAATGATTTATGTTCCGAAAGAACAGAGCGGCGAATATGGACCGTTGAACATAACTGTTGTGAATTATAAAGAACTAGAGAGAGACAGGAGATATGACACTCCAACTAGAACTTTATAATAAGTCTGATAATCTGGAGTCCTGGCTAAAGGAGATGAAGGACTATTACCAAAATATTGGGATGGAACTGGAGCAAACAACTGACCCGGAAATAGGACCATTATTAATCGAGCAAGATGAGGACCATATTAATATGATTTGGTTTTTGTATGAATCGCAGCCCCAGGCCGTCTCATTATTAGCTGGCGGAAAATATGCTGATTTAGATGTTATGAAGCAAGAAGGTGTTTATAAGATTTTTCAACAAATGGTATCTGAGGTACAGAAAGGCAGTAAATGATGAAGAAACAATTATGGTTAATCTTATTCTTTTATGCAGTACTATTAGCTGGATGCTCCCTTCTTTTCAATCACTTTTGGTATAATAAAAATGAAAAGGAATATAATATGTCGGTTGGGCTAAATGAAACTCAAGAAACCAACGGTGTTAGATTGATATTATATCAAGTCAATTACAGCTATGAATATAACGCACAACGACTTACAGTGTACTTCAAACTTGAAAATCAAGAGAACTCTCCTGCTGTATTAACATTAAGGGAAAATCAAGATACCTCGGAAAACGTTCTCCAATTGAGGAATCCGAAAGAGCGCTTTCCCTTGGTAGGATATGGTTGGGACGATAAAGTAACAAAAAGAGGAAAAGATGAAGATGAAACGGTTATTTTCTCTTTTTCAGCTAGAAAGGAATCCACTTTTGAAGCAACATACTTTTTAAAAGACATCAAGCTATTTGAGGATTTAGAATGTTATATCCCACTTTTTATAAACAATGAAAAAATAGAATTTAATTTTCCAATCCCTTCACCAGAGCAAATTGAAGATTAGTAACACTGGTTACGGGTGAATGACATATCTATGAAACTACTAAAAAAATTACTTTTAACTAGTAAAAATCCCCCTAAAGTCCACCTGGCTATGAACTTGGTTAATCTTAGGGGGAGTATCCGAGTTTTTACAAATTCAGTCTTTTCCTTTATATAAAATCGATATTTAAGAATGTTACCCATTGGTTAAAATAGCATAAGCCCATTTTACTTTTTCATCCTCGGGCGTTTGCACATCCTTTAACGGATAATCGATGCCTAAAGCTTCATATTTATAAACTCCTAATTGATGGTAAGGGAGAATTTCCACTTTTTCTACATTGGATAAAGAGCGAATAAATTCACCAAGTCTTCTTAAATCTTCTTCATTGTCTGTTAGCCCTGGGACAAGTACATGCCGCACCCATACTGGCATTTTCTGTTCCTCAAGATAATGGGCAAAGTCTAAAATATGTTTATTTGAAACAGATGTTAGGTGTTTATGTTTTACTTCGTCGATTTGTTTTAAATCTAGTAAAACAAGGTCGGTTACTTCCATTAATCGACCAAGTGATTTCATAAAACGTTCTTTTCGTGTAAAACATCCGCCAGAGCTATCAATTGCTGTATGGATGCCGAGTTTTTTACATTCTGTAAATAATTCGATGAGAAAGTCAACGTGAAGGAGAGGTTCTCCGCCACTGACTGTCACGCCGCCATTAGAAGCTTGTAAAAAAGGAAGGTAATCTTTTATATCCTTCATCAATTCTTCGACAGAAACTTCTTTGCCTTCTCCATTTCCGAAAGCCCAAGTATCGGGGTTATGACAATATAGACAGCGCAGGAGGCAGCCTTGTGTGAAAATGACATACCTTAGACCTGGGCCATCAACAGTGCCACAAGATTCAATTGAATGAATGCGAGTTTGGATTTTCATAGCTTCAAATCCTTTCATAAGGGAGCCAGTAATGTATAACTGGCTCCAACCTTCTAATGCTTTTGCTGTCTAGCTTCAGGCAGGCGCCTTCCGTTTTTCTTCTTACATCGTTTCATGGAACGTACGATTAATAACATCGATTTGTTGTTCTCTCGTTAACTTGATAAAGTTCACGGCATATCCAGAAACTCGGATTGTAAGTTGTGGATATTCTTCGGGATGTTCCATTGCATCAAGCAGCGTTTCTCGATTGAATACGTTAATGTTCAAGTGGTGTCCATACTTAGTCATATATCCATCAAGAATAGCCGCTAAGTTAGAAATTCTTGTGTCTTCTTCTCGTCCCAGTGCTTTAGGCACGATAGAGAAAGTGTTAGAAATTCCGTCCAACGCATATTCATATGGAAGCTTTGCGACAGAACTTAAAGATGCAATTGCTCCTTTTTGATCGCGTCCGTGAAGTGGGTTCGCCCCTGGTGCAAATGGTTCGCCTTTTCGTCTTCCATCTGGTGTATTACCTGTCTTTTTACCGTAGACAACATTAGATGTAATTGTCAAAACAGATAATGTTGGTGTAGCGCCGCGATAAGCTTTATGTTTTTGGAACTTATTCATAAAGGTTTTAACGAGATTTACGGCAATATCATCAACGCGAGCATCATTGTTTCCGTATTTAGGGAAATCACCTTCAATCTCGAAGTCGACGGCAATGCCATTTTCATCGCGAATTGGTTTCACTTTTGCATACTTAATGGCACTTAAAGAATCTGCTACGACAGATAATCCGGCAATTCCACCAGCCATTGTCCGTAAAACTTCTCGGTCATGGAGCGCCATTTCAATTCTTTCATAACTATATTTATCATGCATGTAATGAATGACATTAAGGGTGTTCATATAAAGCCCAGCAAGCCATTCCATTACGTGGTCAAACTTATCGACGACTTCTTCATACTGCAAATACTCTGTAGTAATCGGTGCAAATGCAGGACCAATTTGAGCTTTTAAAATTTCATCCTTACCGCCATTAATCGCATAAAGCAATGCTTTTGCTAGATTTGCGCGTGCTCCGAAAAACTGCATTTGTTTCCCAATCGTCATCGCAGATACACAGCAGGCGATACCGTAGTCGTCACCGTAAATTCCTCGCATGAGATCATCATTTTCGTATTGAATAGAGCTTGTTTTAATAGACATGTTTGCACAATACTTTTTAAAGTTCTCAGGTAGCAGAGTAGACCATAGGACCGTCAAGTTTGGTTCAGGAGAAGGCCCTAAATTATCAAGCGTGTGCAAGAATCGGAAAGAGTTTTTCGTAACGAGCGGTTTTCCGTCGAGACTAATTCCTCCGATAGATTCTGTTACCCATGTAGGGTCCCCACTGAATAATTCATTGTAATCTGGTGTTCTAGCAAACTTGACTAAGCGTAATTTCATAACGAAATGGTCGACGAGCTCTTGTGCCTCTGTTTCCGTTAAGATGCCGTTTTGCAAATCTCTTTCAATATAAATATCTAGGAAAGTAGAAACACGACCTAAGCTCATTGCCGCACCATTTTGTTCTTTAATTGCTGCAAGGTAGGCGAAATATAGCCATTGGAATGCTTCCTTCGCATTTGTGGCAGGTTTAGAAATATCGTATCCGTAAATTTGCGCGAGCTCTTTTAATTCACGTAGAGCATTGATTTGTTCAGCCATTTCTTCACGGTCACGAATCACTTCTTCTGTCATCATGCCGTTGCCAACTAGATTTACTTCAGCTTGTTTTTGCTGAATGAGGAAATCGACCCCGTATAAGGCAACCCTTCGATAGTCTCCGATGATCCGACCACGACCATAAGCATCTGGTAGACCTGTAATGATACCAGCTTTACGTGCTAACCTCATTTCTGCTGTATAGACATCAAATACCCCTTGGTTATGTGTTTTGCGATATTTTGTAAAAATTTCTTCTACATCTTCATCTACTTTGAAACCGTAAGATTCAGCAGCGGCTTCTGCCATCCGAATACCGCCAAATGGCTGGAGAGATCTTTTAAACGGTTTATCAGTTTGGAATCCAACAATTTGTTCTAGTTCTTCTTGTAAGTATCCTGGACCGTGGGAAGTAATCGTTGACACTACTTTCGTATCCATGTCTAACACTCCGCCATTTTCACGCTCTTTTTTTGTTAACTCCATCACTTGCTTCCATAAATCACTCGTCGCTTCTGTAGGTCCTTGTAAAAATTCCTCGTTACCCTCGTATAAAGAGTAGTTATTCACTATAAAATTTCGAACATCCACTTCCTGCTGCCAGCGACCTTCTGCAAAACCTTTCCAATGAGACATCTTGAAGACCTCCTTGAAATTATATTAGTGATAAGTATATTGAAGATATTGTGAAACATTGAGCAAGCGAAAATGAACTTGTGAAGTATTGAGCAATATCCTCATATTCATTATAGCACCTTTAGAATTAAAGAAGTAATGATTTTATGGCAAAATATTGAAAAAAGTAAAGCTCACATATAGCATATAGTGTGCTTCACTTTTTAGGATAAGCATAAATAATATACCGATCCGGTGCATTACCGATATATTGAAATGGGTAACAGGTTGTGACAGTAAGAACCTCTTTGCCATCAGTAGGAGCTATAATGGTTCGGTCATAAGCGTCAACAATTTTAGTGTGATCAATAATGTACTCATACTCTCCATAAGGCATCTTTACGATGAACGAATCACCAATATTAAGTTCTCCAAATTTGCGAAATACGGTATCGCGGTGCCCAGACAATACGATTTGATTTTTTTGGCCGGGAAAAACAGTGCCAGGGTAATGGCCAACCCCGCTTTTAAGTTCTTCTTCATCTACCCCATGCAAAATAGGAATTTCTCTTTCTAGGGCTGGAATTTCTAAAACTCCAACGACCTCGCCTTTTTCTGCACTAAAATCAATCATATTCTCATGTTGAAGCTCTTTTTTATCAAGATGTTCAATTTTTGTCTTTGCTTCCTTTAATGCCTTATCTTTCAATACATTCATTTCGAATATTTGCCAAAGGCTAAACACAATGATCAAACTCCCTAAAATAAGAAGGAAGTAGGATATTTTTTTCTGCAATTTGATACATTCCTTTTTGGATTTTTTAAAGGGGAAAACTATCTTAGTTTTATATAAAATATAGACGAAATTTTTATTAAAAGATAGAGTCGATTGGATAAATTTGGAGGTTGGTATAAAAAATAACAGGATTTTCAATTTTTTGGATGACTAGAAGCCTTACCTCTTTTCAAAGGAGGTAAGGCTTCTTATTTATCGTTTGCACTTAAAATAAGCTCAATCTCTTTAGGCAACACTTCACTGTCATGGTTATACCAAAAGTATTGCTTACCATCAAAAAACAATGGGATTTTTTCAGCAATAGGTGATGAAGTGTATACGAGGATCACAAACGAATTCATATTTGGGTTGGAATAATCAAATGCAACGGTAGAATCCGGTTTTCCCGATTTTAGAATATCAAATAGTTGAGAAATATCCTTTTTGTCCGAAATGGCTTTCCTCAAAATGAATTGATTATAAGAAACTTCATCAAAAATTTGAACCTTTGTTACTTCATCTTTATTAAAGTAAGAAGTATTTGCCGCATAATTTTCTTTCGAATAAATTTTATAACCATTAATTGAATCCTTGTCTCGTATGGCAAGTAAATTTGATTCATTTTTCACTTCGTACAAAGCCGTTCCTTTAGAGATGTATGCGGCATCTCCATCCTTGGATTTATAACTTGGATCTTTAACATTGTTTTCTAACGTGTGTTTAATCTTCCCGACTTTTTTTCCGATTAATTCAGGATCGGCTATTTCTAATGTGCTTCCATTGTATTGTTCCCCATTAAATTGTAAAAAATCGACCCAATCGATGACCACATTAGAATGGCAACCAGTTAATAAAACAAGACATGCTATTATGATATACTTCTTCACTCGTAAAGCCCCCCTACACTTAATAGACGATTTAATGTTAAATAATGTTTCGATTTCCATAAATCATTTTTTGATTACAATGCGCATGACTTCTCCTAGTTCGTTGAAACTATGTAATGGGAGGATGAAGTCAGCATGAATGTTATGACGAATTTTGAAGAGAGAAAACGTGAAAAACAATTAACCATTGAGCGAAAGCTTTTAAGAGATTTATCAATAGAAGAATTAAAAAAAAGTTTGATCATCCATTTTAATGCTCTGCGAATCGGAGTTGGCCCCTTAGATGAAGGGGTGGAAGAGGCCTGCTTTGATGTAGCGATTGAAGCCTATTTAAATGGAGGAGAATTTAGCCGTTTTACAATCCATGGTGAAACGATGGAAATGGCGAAAAAAAGGTGTCATCAAGATATCACACATTTTATCGATACTTTATATTATTTTTGGCTTTACTGGGATTATGGAAAAAAGATGATCAGTGACGAGGATATCTTTTTAGCATGTGAGCATTTTGTTTATTATTGGTGGGTAAACGGCTATAGAAAGGGAGAAAGGAGATACAAATTACGGCTACACTAGGTTTGCCGTTCTAAAAAACAATCTTGTCCCATATGCTTTTACGAAGAAAGCATGAAGGGGAAGATCGAATGGGGAGAAAAGTAAAAATCATTTCATTTTCAGTAGGAGCTGCATTGCTATTTCTAATTTTTCAATACAAGTTTTTACTGAAAGACTCTTTTGATACGTGGAATCTTCCATTAACAGGGAAAGTTATTTACTTAGACCCGGGACATGGCGGCCCAGATGGTGGAGCGGAAGGGGGAGATGTTCAAGAGAAAGATATCGCACTGGTGGTGGCCTATATGCTTCGCGATTACTTGCAGGAGCAAGGTGCGCTAGTGTTAATGACGAGGGAAACTGATACAGACTTGGCTTCTCCTGATACAAGAGGGCTAAGCAGACGCAAGACAGAGGATTTGCATAAAAGACTTAAGATAATCAATGAATCCGAAGCGGACTTATTCCTTAGTATTCACTTAAATGCGATCCCTTCCCCGCGTTGGAGCGGAGCCCAGACATTTTACGCGCCGCACAATCCTGATAATAAAAGAGCGGCAAAATTTATTCAAAATGAGTTGGTAAAAAGTTTAGGAAATACAAAAAGGGAAGCCAAAACAATCGAACAAATATATTTATTGAAAAACGCCAAAAAGCCAGGAGCCTTAGTGGAAATTGGATTTTTATCAAACCCAACCGAACGAGAATCATTGAAACAGGAGGAGTATCAGGAGAAGGTGGCCATCGCAATTTATAGAGGAGTCCTTCGATTTTTTACTGACGAAAAATCGATTGAATAATTCGGAGCGACATATACGTTTCCGAATTTTTTGTTTTTCGGTTAAAGTGCCTAATGATTCCCTACGTTTTATTTATATTAGTCAAAGCCTTTGAAGTATTATCTATATATTTTTTTACTTAACATAAGCCGCCGATATCGTGATTGATTACTTCTAGCCTCTGAAAGATATCAATATCATGATTGGTGCCCTTCAGAAGATTTTTTCAACCCGCGAAGGTCACCAATAACACGATTGGTTCCCTTCAGCACCTTCTTTCACACCGCGAAGGTCACCAATGCCGCAATTGTTTGTACGTCGATGACCATGTGCTTCCGCTTTTCTATGTCCAGCTCCAGCGCTTATCGACTAGTGGATTTCTACATCCCTTCCTACGATAAGTCAACATCAATTCGTCCTGTCGGACTCATCGTGTTTCCTTTATCTCGTCAGGGATTTCGAAATCCATACGTCGATGAACAAGCGCTTCCGCTTTTCCTATAAGCGTATAACATTCCTTAAAAAGTGCATTATGTTATACTGAAACAGAATGAAATCGATGATAAGGAAGGTGCGAGACCTTGATCACTGAACAGCAAGCGTATGATGTGTTAAAAAAAATGGAAGATCCATTACTACATAAAACACTTGAAGAGACGAACGGCATTCTTGAGGTGAAAGCGAAAGAAGAAAAAGCACATGTCAGTGTAAAAATCGCCTTAGCTAAAACTGGAACTCCTGAACAACTTCAATTCCAAATGAAAGTTGTGGATGCGTTAAAAAAAGCAGGAGCTGCAACTGTCGGAATCCGATTCGACACTTTATCAGAGGAAGAACTGGAAAAACACAGGGCTTCAGGAGATTTGCAAAGTGATGAAGGCGGTTTATTATCACCGAATAGTAAAACAACCTTTATTGCTATTGCAAGTGGTAAAGGGGGAGTAGGGAAATCGACCGTTTCTGTTAACTTAGCCGTGGCCCTAGCTCGCCTTGGAAAAAAAGTTGGATTAATTGATGCGGATATTTATGGGTTCAGTGTACCGGATATGATGGGAATAACGAACCGTCCAAAGGTAAGAGGCAATCAAATTATTCCAGTAGAACGTTTTGGTGTAAAAGTTATTTCAATGGGATTTTTCGTTGAAGACAACTCCCCTGTTATTTGGCGTGGTCCAATGCTAGGAAAAATGCTTAATAATTTCTTTACCGAAGTTGAATGGGGAGACATCGATTATTTATTGCTCGACCTACCTCCTGGAACGGGGGATGTAGCACTTGATGTACATACGATGCTGCCAAGCTGTAAGGAAATTATTGTAACGACACCGCATCCAACGGCTGCATTCGTTGCAGCGAGGGCAGGTGCAATGGCCCTGCGCACAAATCACGAAATCCTTGGTGTTATCGAGAACATGTCTTATTTTGAAAGCAAATTGACAGGAGAGAAAGAACTTGTCTTCGGTCAAGGAGGCGGGGATAAGCTTGCTGAGGAACTGCAAACAGAAGTATTAGGGAAGCTTCCTTTACAACAGCCAGATTGGAATGAGGATGATTTTGCTCCTTCTATTTATGGTGAAGACCATAACATTGGACGCATTTACGGTGATATTGCTGAAAAAATGGTGCAGCTATTAGGCTGAATAAAAAAATGAGACATATACCCAATAGTGAGGTATATGTCTCATTTTTTAGATTTGGTAGGGAGGCAAGCAAGCGTCTCTTATTGACCGCCGCCACCGCCGCCTCCACCCTGGCCACCGCCGCCTTGTTCTTCTTTACCTGATTTCCCTTGCTTTCCAGCTTCTTCAGCTGCTTTTAAAAGAAGATCTTGAATTTTTGCCTTATAAAGTGGACTATCAATTGTTTCTTTTACTACCTGACGCATTTGTTCTCGGAATTCCTTGCTTTTTAGGGCTTTCGCAAAATCTTTTTGCATTTCTGGATTTTGGAATACATCCATTAATAGCCCTTGATATTCAGGATCCTTCATTAAGTCCTTTAATAGTGCCTCATGTTCCTTCCTCATACTTTTGGCTACTGTAGCCGCAAACTTAGGATCAGCCATTGCCTTTTTCCAGAATTGTTCCCCTTTATCAGATGTAAGTGTTTTTTCAATCGTTTCGGTAACAACAGTCTGATCCATAATTAATTGTTGTTTCATTTCCTCATCTTTCATCATATCTTGAAGGGCCTTCTTGCCTTCATCTGATTTCAAAATATCAACAATCATTTTTTTTGTTTGATCATAGTCTAATTTTGCATTTCCTTGTTCATTGCCGCTGCAGGAAGAAAGTGTTAATAAAGCAATTAACAGGAGCAAATAAACACTTTTTCGCATTGAAAGAAGCTCCTTTCTAAACAATATCCCTTACAGTTAATATGAGAATTTGTGAAAAATTTATGCACAATCTAGACATCCATGGCTTTTTTATAGGAAGATTGATAAAATCGTTTTGTTAAGTACATAAATGGAGGAATTCTTGAAGTGACTATTAGAAACTTGATTAAGTTTTTATATAATTCACTCGTATTAGGTGGATTGTTAACTGGTATATTAGGATTTATTATTCGTTGGAGTGAATTTCAACCATATTTTACTGAAGTGAAAATAGGAGCAATCCTATCTACATTTATCTGGCTTGTCGGAGTTGGATTCATTTTTGCAGTCGTTAGCCAAGTCGGCTTTTTTGCTTATTTATTTATTCACCAGTTTGGCCTCGGGATATTTAAATCTCTGTGGAATGCTGTTCAGCTTGTTCTAGTCGTTTTCGTTTTATTTGATCTGATTTATTTCCGATTTCAATCGTTTGCGGGTGAAAACGAGAGTCTTCTCCCATATATAGGGCTAGCACTTTTTATTTTGGTAGCGGCACTAATCGTTGCTTACTTCAAAGCGAAAATGACAAATCGAAACATTTTTGTTTCTGCACTATTTTTTATGGTTGTCGTTACAATTCTCGAATGGCTCCCGGTTTTACGTCCAAATGATGAAAGCTGGATCTATTTGATGATTTTTCCGCTAATTGCATGCAACGCCTATCAAATTTTAATGTTGCCAAAATATAATCGATTATCAGCAGAAGAAAGAGCAAAAAAAACTTCGAATATCCAAAATAAGAAAGCGACCCATTAAAGATGAGGTCGCTTTTCCTATTATGGAACTAAGGTCGTTTTTACCTTACCGTTAGCAATAAGGATTGAAAGAGTAACTAGTTGGTCTTTTTCTTTTATAGTTGAAATGATTGCCGGAAGAGCTTCTGCTGTTTGGGTGGCAGAATCTGAAGCATGCATTAAAATAATATCGCCTTTTTGTACCTTTTGTACGTTTTCAACAATTTTATTGACTCCGGGACTTTTCCAATCTTGTGAATTTAAACTCCAATGAACAACCGTTAATCCGAGTTGATTGGCGATTTTTAATGTTCGTTTATCGAAGTGCCCTGTAGGAGAGCGGAGCAGCGTAACATCTTTGATGTCCAGTTTTTTCAAAACGTCTAAAGACCGTAATATATCTCTCCTAACTTTCTCATCTTCTAACTCCGTATAATCTTCGTATGCATAACCGAGGCTTCCAATTTCAAATCCCATTTCTTTAATTCTTTTTACAGTATCCGGATGTCTCTCAGCCCATGCACCCGAGAGAAAAAAAGTAGCGGCACGTACATCCTTTTTCCTCAATGCATCAAGAATTGGCTCAGCTTGAACATCCCCCCAACCAATATTAAACGTCAAGCTTATTCCTTTTTCTCCTTTATAGATAGCTTTTGGATGATCTTTAGTTCCAAAGACTGGAGTATGAACGGTAGCTTGAGAGAAAAAAAGTAAGGCGGTAAAAAAGGAGATTAACACAACAAAGAATCCTTGTTTTACTTTACGCCCATTTAAAGTAATAAAAAAATTCATACCAATCCTCCTCATCTGCCTGTCCATAATAGTCTATGTATGATGGCATTAAGGATATGAATGAAATGATGAGGAAGGATTATTTATCTCATAATTTGAAGGGAATTGGAGATACATAACTATACAATCGTTAAAACTGATGCAATGCATATAAACGAGGTGTAAAAATGCTTGGGTTACTTTTAAATGATCGAGATAAAGAAGAAATTATTTATTTGCTGAAAAGAGAAATGGATGAAATTCTTTTTGATTTAAAGGATGTAAGAATTGAATCAATCGTTAAACAGTCTATGAAGGAACGCTATAAGACTTTATTTTCATTATTTAAACGAGTCGCTTCAGAGAATGAGTGTATGAACTATATTTTACCTTCTACAAAAGAATCGAGCAGCTCGGGGAAATAATTTAAAAAAAGTAATTGACATGTAGAAAGAACCTTGTTATATTTATATCCGTTGCTGAAAAAAAGCTTTTGAAAAAAAGTTAAAAAAAGTCTTGACGATAAGATTTATATTTTATATAATCTTAAAGTCGCTGTAAAAAAGCAACGTGTTTGATCTTTGAAAACTGAACGAAACGAACGTTAAATTATTTATTTAAACAATGGTTTTTACCATTGCCAGCAAATGAGCTAACAAACTACTTTTATGAGAGTTTGATCCTGGCTCAGGACGAACGCTGGCGGCGTGCCTAATACATGCAAGTCGAGCGGACCTGAGGGAGCTTGCTCCCAAAGGTTAGCGGCGGACGGGTGAGTAACACGTGGGCAACCTGCCTGTAAGACTGGGATAACTTCGGGAAACCGGAGCTAATACCGGATAACTTCTTTTCTCGCATGAGGAGAGGTTGAAAGACGGTTCTGCTGTCACTTACAGATGGGCCCGCGGCGCATTAGCTAGTTGGTGAGGTAACGGCTCACCAAGGCGACGATGCGTAGCCGACCTGAGAGGGTGATCGGCCACACTGGGACTGAGACACGGCCCAGACTCCTACGGGAGGCAGCAGTAGGGAATCTTCCGCAATGGACGAAAGTCTGACGGAGCAACGCCGCGTGAGTGAAGAAGGTTTTCGGATCGTAAAACTCTGTTATCAGGGAAGAACAAGTACCGTCTAACTAACGGTACCTTGACGGTACCTGACCAGAAAGCCACGGCTAACTACGTGCCAGCAGCCGCGGTAATACGTAGGTGGCAAGCGTTGTCCGGAATTATTGGGCGTAAAGCGCGCGCAGGCGGTTTCTTAAGTCTGATGTGAAATCTCGCGGCTCAACCGTGAGCGGTCATTGGAAACTGGGAAACTTGAGTGCAGAAGAGAAGAGCGGAATTCCACGTGTAGCGGTGAAATGCGTAGAGATGTGGAGGAACACCAGTGGCGAAGGCGGCTCTTTGGTCTGTAACTGACGCTGAGGCGCGAAAGCGTGGGGAGCGAACAGGATTAGATACCCTGGTAGTCCACGCCGTAAACGATGAGTGCTAAGTGTTAGAGGGTTTCCGCCCTTTAGTGCTGCAGCTAACGCATTAAGCACTCCGCCTGGGGAGTACGGCCGCAAGGCTGAAACTCAAAGGAATTGACGGGGGCCCGCACAAGCGGTGGAGCATGTGGTTTAATTCGAAGCAACGCGAAGAACCTTACCAGGTCTTGACATCCTCTGCCACCCCTAGAGATAGGGCGTTCCCCTTCGGGGGACAGAGTGACAGGTGGTGCATGGTTGTCGTCAGCTCGTGTCGTGAGATGTTGGGTTAAGTCCCGCAACGAGCGCAACCCTTGACCTTAGTTGCCAGCATTCAGTTGGGCACTCTAAGGTGACTGCCGGTGACAAACCGGAGGAAGGTGGGGATGACGTCAAATCATCATGCCCCTTATGACCTGGGCTACACACGTGCTACAATGGATGGTACAAAGGGCAGCAAAACCGCGAGGTCGAGCCAATCCCATAAAACCATTCTCAGTTCGGATTGCAGGCTGCAACTCGCCTGCATGAAGCCGGAATCGCTAGTAATCGCGGATCAGCATGCCGCGGTGAATACGTTCCCGGGCCTTGTACACACCGCCCGTCACACCACGAGAGTTTGTAACACCCGAAGTCGGTGGGGTAACC
>NZ_JAGYPG010000007.1 GCF_018343625.1 Lederbergia citri
ATCCATAAGAAACCTTTTTATGATTAAGTTAGAAAGGGCGCACGGTGGATGCCTTGGCACTAGGAGCCGATGAAGGACGGGACTAACACCGATATGCTTCGGGGAGCTGTAAGCAAGCTTTGATCCGGAGATTTCCGAATGGGGAAACCCCCTGCCCGTAATGGGGTAGGATCCATTTCTGAATTCATAGGAAATGGAAGGCAGACCCGGGGAACTGAAACATCTAAGTACCCGGAGGAAGAGAAAGAAAAATCGATTTCCCAAGTAGCGGCGAGCGAAACGGAAAGAGCCCAAACCAAGAGGCTTGCCTCTTGGGGTTGTAGGACACTCAACATGGAGTTACAAAGGAACGGGGTAGGCGAAGCGATCTGGAAAGGTCCGCCATAGAAGGTAACAGCCCTGTAGTTGAAACTTCGTTCCCTCCTGAGTGGATCCTGAGTACGGCGGGACACGTGAAATCCCGTCGGAAGCTGGGAGGACCATCTCCCAAGGCTAAATACTCCCTAGTGACCGATAGTGAACCAGTACCGTGAGGGAAAGGTGAAAAGCACCCCGGAAGGGGAGTGAAAGAGATCCTGAAACCGTGTGCCTACAAATAGTCAAAGCACATTCATGTGTGATGGCGTGCCTTTTGTAGAATGAACCGGCGAGTTACGATTTCATGCAAGGTTAAGTCGAAGAGACGGAGCCGCAGCGAAAGCGAGTCTGAATAGGGCGTTTTGAGTATGAGGTCGTAGACCCGAAACCAGGTGATCTACCCATGTCCAGGGTGAAGGTAAGGTAACACTTACTGGAGGCCCGAACCCACGTACGTTGAAAAGTGCGGGGATGAGGTGTGGGTAGCGGTGAAATTCCAATCGAACCTGGAGATAGCTGGTTCTCTCCGAAATAGCTTTAGGGCTAGCCTCAAGGAGAAGAGTCTTGGAGGTAGAGCACTGTTTGGACTAGGGGCCCTCATCGGGTTACCGAATTCAGACAAACTCCGAATGCCAATGACTTGTCCTTGGGAGTCAGACTGCGAGTGATAAGATCCGTAGTCGAGAGGGAAACAGCCCAGACCGCCAGCTAAGGTCCCCAAGTATCCGTTAAGTGGAAAAGGATGTGGAGTTGCTTAGACAACCAGGATGTTGGCTTAGAAGCAGCCACCATTTAAAGAGTGCGTAATAGCTCACTGGTCGAGTGATTCTGCGCCGAAAATGTACCGGGGCTAAACGGATCACCGAAGCTGCGGATTGACACCGTTGGTGTCAGTGGTAGGAGAGCGTTCTAAGGGCGGTGAAGCAAGACCGGAAGGACTTGTGGAGCGCTTAGAAGTGAGAATGCCGGTATGAGTAGCGAAAGAAGGGTGAGAATCCCTTCCACCGAATGCCTAAGGTTTCCTGAGGAAGGCTCGTCCGCTCAGGGTTAGTCGGGGCCTAAGCCGAGGCTGAAAAGCGTAGGCGATGGACAACAGGTTGATATTCCTGTACCACCTTTTTACCGTTTGAGCAATGGGGGGACGCAGGAGGATAGGGTAAGCGCGCTGTTGGATATGCGCGTCCAAGCAGTTAGGCCGGGGTGGAGGCAAATCCTTCATCCTAAGGCGGAGCTGTGATGGCGAGGGAAATATAGTACCGAAGTTCCTGATTCCACACTGCCAAGAAAAGCCTCTAGCGAGGTAAAAGGTGCCCGTACCGCAAACCGACACAGGTAGGCGAGGAGAGAATCCTAAGGTGATCGAGAGAACTCTCGTTAAGGAACTCGGCAAAATGACCCCGTAACTTCGGGAGAAGGGGTGCTCTGATAGGGTGTAAGCCCGAGAGAGCCGCAGTGAATAGGCCCAGGCGACTGTTTAGCAAAAACACAGGTCTCTGCGAAGCCGCAAGGCGAAGTATAGGGGCTGACGCCTGCCCGGTGCTGGAAGGTTAAGAGGAGCGCTTAGGTGCAAACCGAAGGTGCGAATTGAAGCCCCAGTAAACGGCGGCCGTAACTATAACGGTCCTAAGGTAGCGAAATTCCTTGTCGGGTAAGTTCCGACCCGCACGAAAGGCGCAACGATCTGGGCACTGTCTCAACGAGAGACTCGGTGAAATTATAGTACCTGTGAAGATGCAGGTTACCCGCGACAGGACGGAAAGACCCCGTGGAGCTTTACTGCAGCCTGATATTGAATGTTGGTGCAGCTTGTACAGGATAGGTAGGAGCCTAGGAAATGGGAGCGCCAGCTTCCATGGAGGCATCGGTGGGATACTACCCTTGCTGTACTGACCTTCTAACCCGCACCCGTGATCCGGGTGGGAGACAGTGTCTGGCAGGCAGTTTGACTGGGGCGGTCGCCTCCTAAAGAGTAACGGAGGCGCCCAAAGGTTCCCTCAGAATGGTTGGAAATCATTCGCAGAGTGTAAAGGCACAAGGGAGCTTGACTGCGAGACCTACAAGTCGAGCAGGGACGAAAGTCGGGCTTAGTGATCCGGTGGTTCCGCATGGAAGGGCCATCGCTCAACGGATAAAAGCTACCCCGGGGATAACAGGCTTATCTCCCCCAAGAGTTCACATCGACGGGGAGGTTTGGCACCTCGATGTCGGCTCATCGCATCCTGGGGCTGTAGTCGGTCCCAAGGGTTGGGCTGTTCGCCCATTAAAGCGGTACGCGAGCTGGGTTCAGAACGTCGTGAGACAGTTCGGTCCCTATCCGTCGCGGGCGCAGGAAATTTGAGAGGAGCTGTCCTTAGTACGAGAGGACCGGGATGGACGCACCGCTGGTGTACCAGTTGTCTTGCCAAAGGCATCGCTGGGTAGCTATGTGCGGACGGGATAAGTGCTGAAAGCATCTAAGCATGAAGCCCCCCTCAAGATGAGATTTCCCATCGCGCAAGCGAGTAAGATCCCTGAAAGATGATCAGGTTGATAGGTCCGGTGTGGAAGTGTGGCGACACATGGAGCTGACGGATACTAATTGATCGAGGACTTAATCAAATACGGTTTGTTTTCTCTATATCTGGTTTTGAAGGAATGAATCCTTCCCAACATACTTGTCTGGTGGCGATGGCGAAGAGGTCACACCCGTTCCCATCCCGAACACGGAAGTTAAGCTCTTCAGCGCCGATGGTAGTAAGGGGCTTCCCCTTGCAAGAGCAGGACGTTGCCAGGCAACCAAAGACACCCAATCAATGGGTGTCTTTTTTGTTTTTGAAAAGTGCCGAAAGGCATGGAAGAAAAGAATCGAAAACTTTGTAAGCGAGGATCAGGAGGACCAAGAAGATCGAGGAATCAAGGGAGAGAGACTCGGAATGGGCTATGCCCATGAGAATCGAACGAGCGCCGATGACGAAGAGATTCGCCGGTCATCCTGATCCGCAGCACGAACACGGAAGTTAAGCTCGCGCGCCGATGGTAGTAAGGGGCTTCCCCTTGCAAGAGCAGGACGTTGCCAGGCAATCAAAGACATTCTCAAATGAGAGTGTCTTTTTTGTTTTATTCAATCAAATACTGAAGGTATTAAATAATAGATATGATTCACGACTAAATTGGAATAATACAAAGTTTCATCGAGAATAAAGGTCAAATTCACGACGAAAATGGAATACTGCAGGGTTTCACCGAGAATTATGATGAAATTAACGATGAATAAGGAAAAGTGCAAGATTTCATCGAGAATAAAGGTGTGATTCACGACCAAATTGGAATAATACAAAGTTTCATCGAGAATTAAAGCGTACTTTCCAGGAGAAATTGAAGAATATCCAGAATAGTCCCTAATCCTACCTTCATCTAACCACCTATAATAACTTCATCCTTATATATTCCTCTACAAGAAAGGGGCCTTTTTTTTCTGTTATTTCAAGAAACGATTTAATTAAAGGATAATCAGAGTTGGGAGTTGTTTTTATTAAATCGATCCACCATTCTGTTTCGTAGCGGGAAATCATGCTTAAATTATAAAGTAAAAGATAATGAACAATCATATCTGGAAGCACCATATTAGGGTGAAGTTGAGCAGGAAGGTAAAGTTTTTGATTAAACAAGTGATAGCGAAAAGGAGGAGAAACGATTTTTTGATTTTTTAAAGTAGGTAGTTCTAAATTATTTTCGTTCCATCGTATTTCCGCCGGATATTTGCTGTTTAATAATTCTTTCAATCTTTTTTCGTCCACAAAATAGGATTCATGAATTTCTTTGGGCATCTCCCATTTTTTGTACTCGGTATATTTAAGTGCAAGCATGTTAGGTTTTCCAAAAATATGCTGCATCATCTCTTCCAACTCGACAATCAAATACAGGAGATCTCGCATACTAAATTTTTCTCCTTCGAGCTGTTTCACGTGGAACAGTTGTTCCGAAAAAAATGTACATAATCCATGTTTTTGTACTTTTATCTCATCATGTAAAAATTTATAATGGCGCTTTTTCCGTTTTCTCGTTGATACCCCATGTGCTAAAACAGAAGTTGAATTTGGATAATACGGATCAACTGTCAGAAGGCAGGCTTTTATTAAATGGATGAGCCCGTAAAATAGCAAAATCGGTCTTACAGATAATGGTGAAGTAGCGGCTTGATTATAAAATACTTCTCCTTGTTCAAGATAGTACATAAATGCATAGCAATTATCGTAACTTTTCGATTCACTTCCCTCGATTTTCAATTCTGTATAGCATTTTTTTAAGTAGCGTTGAGTCGTTTCGGCTGATTGAAAAATAGAAAAGCGTTTCCATATGTCACCTTCTATATACAAGCTTAAAACCTCCAAATTATTTGAAAAATGGAACATCACGACATATCCTTGACAGTATTTTAACCAATTGATAACCTACTAATAATATTTTGGGCAGGAGGATAAAAAAATGTGGGAATCAAAGTTCGCAAAAGAAGGTTTAACATTTGATGATGTATTATTAATTCCAGCAAAATCAGAAGTTTTACCTAAGGATGTAAGTTTGAAAGTAGAGTTGACGAATACGATAAAATTGAATATTCCTATCATTAGTGCAGGTATGGATACTGTAACTGAATCTCAAATGGCCATTTCAATGGCTCGTCAAGGCGGCCTTGGCATCATTCACAAGAATATGAGTATTGAACAGCAAGCAGAGCAAGTAGATAAGGTAAAACGTTCTGAAAGCGGCGTTATTACAGATCCTTTCTTTTTAACTCCTGAACATAAAGTGTACGATGCGGAGCATTTAATGGGAAAATACCGAATTTCTGGTGTTCCAATTGTAAATAACGAAGAAGAAAGAATTTTAGTAGGGATTATTACGAATCGCGATATGCGTTTTATTCAAGATTATTCTTTATTAATATCGGACGTCATGACAAAGGAAAATCTTGTAACTGCCCCAGTTGGTACTTCTCTTGCTGAAGCTGAGAGCATTTTACAACAGCATCGAATTGAAAAATTACCTCTTGTGGACGAAAAAGGTGTTTTACAAGGATTAATTACGATAAAGGATATTGAAAAAGTCATTGAATTCCCGAACTCTGCAAAAGATGAAAAGGGAAGACTATTAGTAGGTGCAGCAGTAGGAGTCACAAAGGATACATTAAAACGAGTGGAAATGCTTGTGAAATCCCATGTCGACGTAATTGTAGTTGATACGGCGCACGGACATTCAGCGGGCGTTATATCAACTGTAAAAGAAATACGAAACCATTATCCGAATTTGAACATTATTGCCGGGAATGTGGCGACAGCTGAAGCAACAGCGGAATTATTTGATGCTGGTGCCGATGTTGTCAAAGTTGGAATTGGACCAGGCTCGATTTGTACTACACGTGTTGTAGCGGGTGTGGGTGTGCCACAAATTACTGCGGTATATGATTGTGCTTCAGAAGCGAGAAAACGCGGCAAAGCGATCATTGCAGATGGTGGAATCAAATACTCTGGAGATATCGTAAAGGCATTAGCTGCAGGTGGACATGCTGTTATGCTTGGAAGTATGCTTGCTGGAACGTCTGAAAGTCCTGGAGAAACAGAAATCTTCCAAGGACGCCGTTTCAAAGTATATCGAGGCATGGGTTCAGAGGCCGCTATGGAAAAAGGCTCGAAAGATCGTTATTTCCAAGAGGATGCGAAAAAGTTTGTTCCTGAAGGAATCGAAGGTAGACTTCCTTATAAGGGACCACTAGCTGATACACTTTACCAATTAACTGGCGGACTTCGTTCTGGAATGGGTTATTGTGGAGCAGCTGATTTACAGGAACTCCGCGAAAATGCTCAATTTATTAAAATGACAGGTGCAGGTTTGCGTGAAAGCCATCCTCATGATGTGCAAATTACGAAAGAAGCTCCTAACTACTCAATATCTTAAATTTTTTGATAAATAAATATTTAAATGGTAGAACCATTTGCTCCTATGCTCATGGGTTTCTGCCATTTTTTTGTTAAAGATGAAATTCCTTTGTCGTCTACAAATTCATCACTATCTATGATAAAATGACAAGGGTGTACATATAACGTTGGAGGGCTAACTTGTGAAAAAAAGAACGTTCAAAATTTTTGCTGCTTTTACTTTAGGTTTATTACTGCTATTAAGTTCGATACAATTACCAAATCGCGCTTTTGCTCAAGATGCTTTAAATATAAATGCTGATGCTGCTATTCTCATAGAAGCAAGTACCGGAAAAATTTTATACGCGAAAAATGAGGATGCTGCATTAGGGATTGCGTCCATGACGAAAATGATGACGGAATACATTATGTTCGAAGCGATCCATGATGGAAAAATCAAATGGGATCAAGAACAAACGATTAGTGATTATGTAAATAAAATCTCAGTAGATACGAATCTATCAAATGTTCCTCTTGAAAAGGGGAAAAAATTTACGATTAGAGAGTTATATGAAGCGATGGCAATATATTCTGCAAATGGAGCCACTATATCCATTGCCGAAGCGATTGCTGGTTCCGAATCAAAATTCGTTCAAATGATGAATGACAAAGCAAAAGAACTAGGCTTGAAAAATTATAAATTTGTTAATTCTACTGGTTTAAATAATCGTGATTTAAAAGGGATGCATCCTGAAGGAACGGGTGCAGAAGATGAAAATGTAATGTCGGCTAGGTCTACCGCGCAATTAGCTGCATATTTATTAAGAGACTATCCAGAAGTATTAGAAACAACGAGTATCACGAAAAAAGAATTCCGCACAATGCCTGGTGAGATGAAAAACTGGAACTGGATGCTTCCCGGTTTGATTTATGGCTATGAGGGAGTAGATGGACTGAAAACAGGTACAACTGATTTTGCGGGCTATTGTTTCACAGGTACAGCGAAACGAAACGATTTAAGGGTTATCACGGTTGTCATGAATGCGAAAAATTCAAAAGGACAAGGTGACTATAAATCTCGTTTTGATGAGTCTAAAAGAATGATGGAATATGCATTTACTAATTATTCCACTAAGGAGCTTTATCCAAAAAACTATGTAATCAAGAAGCATGACTCATTACCTGTTGTAAAAGGGAAAGAAAAGTCTGTCAAAATTTATACAGATAAACCGATAAAACTAGTTATTAAAAATGGTGAAGAAAAACTATATAAACCAGTCTTTAAGGTTGATAAAAAGAAGTTAAATAAGGATGGCCAATTAACAGCTCCACTCAAGAAAAATGAAGTAGTAGGTACAGTTGATCTTGCCTATAGTGGAGAGAATGATTTTGGCTACTTATCCAAGGATTTTGCGCCAAAAATCAACATGGTCACTCAAGAAAAAGTTGAGAAAGCTAATTGGTTTGTGTTGATGATGCGAGGAACTGGTGGATTTTTCTCTGATATGTGGACAAGCGTAACGAAAACAGTGAAGGGCTGGTTCTAATTAAGAATAAAGCAGCTAACTTTAATCCTCTCGAGGGACTAGAGTTGGCTGCTTCCCTATATTGACACGTTACTATATTTGTAGTTAACTAAAATTATTCCGATAGCATTAATAAGATATTTTATATAAAAAAAGGGGCGCTGGAAATGAAAACTGGAACAGATCGTGTGAAACGCGGCATGGCAGAAATGCAAAAAGGCGGCGTAATCATGGATGTAGTCAATGCAGAACAGGCAAAATTAGCGGAGGAAGCTGGAGCGGTAGCTGTAATGGCGCTTGAGCGTGTTCCTTCTGATATAAGAGCAGCAGGCGGCGTAGCTAGAATGGCTGACCCTACTATCGTTGAAGAGGTCATGAAAGCTGTTTCTATTCCAGTTATGGCAAAAGCGCGAATTGGCCATATTGTAGAAGCACGAGTTTTAGAAGCAATGGGTGTTGATTATATCGATGAAAGTGAAGTTTTAACACCTGCAGATGAGGAATTTCATTTAAATAAAAAAGAATATACGGTTCCTTTCGTGTGCGGATGCCGCGATTTGGGAGAGGCAGCTCGCCGCATTGGTGAAGGAGCTTCAATGCTTAGAACAAAAGGAGAACCTGGGACAGGTAATATCGTCGAAGCGGTTCGCCATATTCGAAAAGTAAATGCTCAAGTGCGAAAAGTAGTAAATATGAATGAAGATGAGTTAATGACGGAAGCGAAACTTCTTGGTGCTCCGTATGAATTGTTACTTGAAATTAAGCGTCTTGGCCGCTTGCCGGTTGTTAACTTTGCAGCTGGTGGGGTAGCAACTCCAGCAGATGCTGCTTTAATGATGCAGCTTGGCGCTGACGGAGTATTTGTAGGGTCAGGTATTTTCAAATCAGAGAATCCTGCAAAATTTGCTCGTGCGATCGTAGAAGCAACGACTCATTATCAAGATTATGAGTTGATTGCTGAGCTTTCAAAAGGTTTAGGAACTGCTATGAAAGGTATTGAAATTTCTACCCTTACAAAAGAAAACCGTATGCAAGAGCGCGGGTGGTAATATGATCACAATCGGCATACTTGGATTGCAGGGAGCAGTTCGTGAACATGTAAACGCCGTGGAACAGTGCGGTGCGAAAGCAGTCGTTGTAAAAACGGTTGAACAATTAGCGGAACTTGACGGGTTAATTCTTCCTGGCGGTGAAAGCACTACGATGCGCAGATTGCTTGATAAATATGGTTTTATGGAACCTTTAAAAGAATTTGCAGCTAACGGCAAGCCGATGTTTGGTACATGTGCCGGGTTAATCTTACTTGCAAAGCGAATCGGTGAAGAAAACGACGTACATTTAGGCATGATGGATATCACGGTGGAGCGGAATTCTTTTGGCCGTCAGGTAGACAGTTTCGAAGCGGATTTAACAGTAGCAGGAGTAGCGGATTCCATGACAGCCGTTTTCATTAGAGCGCCTCATATTGTTGAAGCTGGTGAAAATGTTGAAATTCTTGCGAAATACAATGGAAGAATTGTAGCAGCAAAAGAAGGACAGTTCCTTGGCTGTTCGTTTCATCCTGAGTTAACAGATGATACACGTTTGACGCAATACTTTATCGATATGTGTAAAAATGCAAAAGAAAATACTGATAAAAAAGTTGCAATCGATGTTTCGATGTAGTATAGTATGAAGAACTTTATCAAGAGTAATGCGATGAGAGGAAATAGTAGCAAGTAATGGCAGTCTTAAGAGAGCCGATGGTTGGTGAGAATCGGCGGCGCATACTGTGAATCCATCCTCGAGCAAAATGTTGAACGCTTTATGCCAGTAAGCATTTTCGGTGCAGAGCCGTTATCTAATTAAGCGGAAGGCGAAAGCTTTCAATCTGGGTGGCAACGCGGGTAAACTCTCGTCCCTTTTTAGGGATGGGAGTTTTTTGTGTTTATAAGAAAATTTTTAAGGAGGAAATCACATGCTTGATATTAAATTGTTGCGTAGCAATTTGGAAGAAATTAAAGTTAAATTGCAGCATCGTGGAGAAGATTTAACGGATTTAGACAAATTTGAAACGCTCGACCATAAGCGTCGTGAAGCGATTGTGAAGGTTGAGCAGTTAAAAAGTAAGCGTAATGAAGTATCCCAACAAATTGCCAAGATGAAAAAAGAAAAGCAAAATGCAGATGACTTAATTGCCGAAATGCGTGCAGTTGGGGATGAAATAAAAGAGCTTGATACAACCATTCGTGAAGTAGAAGAAGAGTTGGATCATTTAATGTTATCCATTCCGAACATTCCTCATGAAAGTGTTCCAGTCGGGGAGACGGAAGATGATAATGTAGAGATCCATAAATGGGGAGAGGTTCGAGATTTTGGTTTTGAACCAAAGCCACATTGGGATATCGCTGGAGATTTAGGAATATTAGATTTCGAACGGGCAGCAAAAGTGACGGGAAGCCGTTTTGTCTTTTATAAAGGCTTAGGAGCACGACTAGAGCGGGCGTTAGCTAGCTTTATGCTTGATCTTCATATTGAAGAGCATGGATATGAGGAAATTATGCCTCCATATCTTGTGAATCGTACTAGCTTAACAGGAACAGGGCAGCTTCCAAAATTTGAAGAAGATGCATTCTTGGTTGAGAGTGAAGATTATTTCTTGATTCCAACAGCGGAAGTGCCTGTTACTAATTATCATCGCGATGAAATTTTAAATGGGGATCAATTGCCATTAAATTATGCGGCCTTTAGTGCTTGCTTCCGTTCTGAGGCTGGATCTGCCGGAAGGGATACACGTGGTCTCATCCGTCAGCACCAATTTAACAAAGTAGAATTGGTGAAGTTCGTGAAACCAGAAGACTCTTATGCTGAGCTCGAGAAATTAACAGGCCATGCGGAAAAAGTTCTGCAGCTTCTTAATTTACCATACCGAGTATTAAGCATGTGTACAGCAGATCTTGGGTTTACAGCTGCTAAAAAATATGACATTGAAGTATGGATTCCAAGCCAACAAACGTATCGCGAAATTTCTTCTTGTTCTAACTTTGAAGCATTCCAGGCAAGACGTGCAAATATACGCTTTCGTCCTGAGCCAAATGCAAAACCACAACATGTTCATACATTAAATGGTTCTGGTTTGGCGATTGGCAGAACAGTAGCAGCCATTTTGGAAAACTTCCAACAAGAAGATGGAACAGTTATCATACCGGAAGTGCTTCGTCCATATATGAGAAATAAGGAAGTAATTGGTTAATTCAAGGAGCCCTGTGAAAAAAACTCACAGGGTTTTTTATTTTTCTAGTTGACTTTAGAACGTAGCGCTGTTACAATATTTTTTGTTGCCATGGAGGAATACCCAAGTCTGGCTGAAGGGATCGGTCTTGAAAACCGACAGGCGGGTTAAACCGCGCGGGGGTTCGAATCCCTCTTCCTCCGCCATAACATTAACATTGCATAATATTGGAGATAGGAAACCCGATGCTAATTGGCATCGGGTTTTTTTATCGATTTTTCAACTCTTTTAATAATGGATTCCAAAGAATGTTGGTTGTTAAGATCATAATCCTTAATGTTTAAAGTTAGTACGGGGCATAAATCAAAGTTCCGAATCCAGTTTTCGTATCGACTATGTAACTCAACCCAATATTCATCGGCAGTCTTTACTTCCATAGGACGTCCCCGCTGGTGTATGCGCTCCAAAATGTATTCAAGTGGTCCGTCAAGATAAATGAGTAAGTCTGGTTGAGGGAAATAAGGGGTAAGTACCATCGCTTCGAATAAATTTACATAGGTCTTATAATCAACTTCTGTCATCGTACCATTTTCATAATGCATTCTCGCAAAAATATCAGCATCCTCGTAAATGGAGCGGTCCTGAACAAAACCTCCTCCTACATTAAATATTCTTTTCTGCTCCTTAAAGCGTTCTGCCAAAAAATATATTTGCAGATGGAAGCTCCAACTTTTAAAATCATCATAAAACAAATCGAGATAAGGATTGACATCTACTTGTTCAAAAGAAGCTTGAAACCCTAGAGCATCAGCAAGTCGTTTAGTCATCGTCGTTTTTCCTACACCGACTGTGCCGGCAACGGTAATAATAGAGTTTTCAGGTATGTTATATTGACGCATTTCGATTAATGCTCCTTTTTTCCAGTGCAGGATGCAGGATTGAAAAGATTGTTTTCAAATCATCGGGATTTGCTACAAAATCTAAATTGGTTACATCAATACGAACGACGGGTATAGGGAGTTTTTCCATAAACTCTTCATAATCAACGGTTAGTTGTTGAAGGTAAAATGGATCAATATTATATTCGAAATCTCTTCCCCGCTTTTTTATTCTGCCCAATAATATTTCTAGGTCAGCAGTCAAATAGACAATCAAATTAGGTTTAGCGAGATCATGGGTAAGGATATTGTATATTTGTTCGTATTTTAGAAATTGCTCGGAATTTAATGTTCTTCTAGAAAAAATGATATTTTTAAAAATATGATAATCGGCTACAACAGGTTGTCCGGCACGCAAATAATCTTTTTCCATATCACCAAGCTGCTTGTAGCGATTGCAGAGAAAAAACATTTCGGTTTGGAAGGCCCACTCATGAATATTGTCATAAAATTTATGTAGGAATGGATTTTCTTCAACAATCTCTTTTAAAAAATAAAATCCAAATTGTTTCGAAAATGCACTTGCCAAAGAAGTTTTCCCTACTCCAATTGGTCCTTCGACGGCAATAAAAGGTGCTTGTCCCATTAATAATCCTCCCCCATATACCTATTTCTTCCATCATACCATTGAGAGGGAGTTGGGGAGAAATGATCCCCCCTACACTATTTTTTTACTACATTAAAATTATCGGTAATTAAAAGCCAATTTTGTGGGAAGGAAAGTCCGAGCTTCCAGTAACTCACTCCACGAAGGTTTAACTCTTTTACGAGATCAAATTTGGCTTGAATGGATCTTGCGTCTTCAAACCATACTTCGTGCCTTTTCCCATCTTGAGCCGTATACGTAAAAAATGGTGCCTGAGCTTTTTGATCGTATTGAATCGATACATTATTTGCAGCCGCTATTTCAATCGCTCGTTGCGGACTAACTGCTTTTGCCGTTGTTCCTTGTACAAACGGGAGTGTCCAATCGTAGCCGTATAAATTTTGACCCATGAATATTTTGCTGGAAGGAATTTCTGTAATCGCGTATTCTAATACATCTCGTACTGGTCCAATCGGTGAGACAGCCATCGCTGGTCCTCCGCTATAACCCCATTCATATGTCATGATAACGACATAATCAACAATTTCTCCATGCGCTCTATAATCATGTCCTTCATACCATTCGCCTTTTTGAGTGGCACTTGTTTTTGGGGCAAGTGCAGTCGAAATCATTAATCCTTCGTTATGAAATCGATCTCGAGCCGTCCGCAAAAAACGATTATAGGCTTCACGATCTCTTGGAAAAAGTCGTTCAAGATCAAAGTGAACATCTCCAAAGCCGACTCGTTTTGCTTCTTGAATGATATTATTTAGAAATGTATTCTGGACTCGTTGGTTTGTAAGCAAGGTATGCGCCAATTCAGAACTGAATTGGCCAGCTTCTTGATTGGCTATGACCATCACTAATGTATTGCGGTTGGCACGAGCAATGGTTGGAAAATTATTCAGTGGCGGAGCTGTCAACGAACCATCACTCTTTGCTAAATACCCAAATGGCGATAAATACGTTAAATAGGGAGCAGCTTGCCTTGCACTCGTTTCGAGAGTTGGAGAGACGGTTTCCCCAAATGGTTCAACATAGGCATTGAACTCCCGGTTAGTTTTTGGCCTTTCAGGAATATAGAGACGTAAGCCTACATGAATAGGGGTGTTAACAGGAATTCCGTTTATGCGGGCAAGTTCTTGATAGGAAATCCCAAACTTCTGACCAATAGACCAGAGGCTGTCCCCACTTTTCACCCAGTAGAAACTTCCAACGATAGGAATAACTATTGCCTGACCAACAACCAGCTTATCGGGATTGGGCAGATCGTTTGCTTCTGTAATGGTATTGGCAGGCACGCCATATCTTGAAGCAATTGAAGTTAATGTCTGATTAGCCTCGACAATATGAATTTGCATAGTTCAACCTCCTTTAAACATAGAAAAGTGTAAGCGCCTTGTTAGTCGATAGGCGCTGGAGCTGGACATCACATTCTAAAATAAAAATAAAAGCCATAGTAAGTTTTATAATATTCCTTAGAAACAAAGTAATGGTTGTAACCATTTTATGAGGTGAAATATAGTAATAGACATGATTTACTCAAAGAAGTTTTGTAAAATAAAAGATATTCATGAACAGGGAGATTTTCAATGGAACTCATAGATGAAAAGTTTATGCGAGCAGCGATCGAAGAAGCTAAAAAGGCAAGGGAGTATGATGAAGTACCAATTGGTGCTGTTATCGTGTTAGAAGGCAACATTATAGCGGCCGCCCATAATCTACGGGAAACCGAGCAAAATTCGATCGCTCATGCTGAGATACTAGCGATCGAAGAGGCTTGTAAAAAGCTTGGAACATGGAGATTGGAAAAAGCCGAGCTTTATGTAACACTTGAACCATGTCCGATGTGCAGTGGTGCCATTATTTTATCGAGGATAAAAAAAGTGGTGTACGGGGCATCGGACCCAAAGGCAGGGTGTGCAGGAACTTTAATGAATTTACTTCAAGATGAACGTTTTAATCATCAGAGTGAAGTGGTAGATGGAGTTTTGAAGGAAGAATGTGGGATGCTGTTAAGTCAATTCTTTCGTGAGTTGAGGGAAAAAAAGAAAATGGAAAAACAAAACAATCAGTAATCCCGCCGAAACATTGATTTTTTAGTGAAAAAATAGTATACTAAATCATGCGCATATGAGTTGCGCAATTGAATATGGTATCAATTTTGCCGTGCTAGACGGGGAAGTAGCGGAGCCCTGTAACCCGCAATCCGCTCCAGCGGGGTTGAATTCCTTCCCGAGGCTGTTGTACTGTAGGGTCTGCCTCAAGTAAGTGGTGTTGACATCTGGGTCCTGCGCAATGGGAATCTATGAACCATGTCAGGTCCGGAAGGAAGCAGCATTAAGTGGAATCTCTCATGTGCCGCAGGGTAGCCTGGATTGAGCTAACTGCTTGAGTAACGCTTATGGTACACAGTCAGAGGAAGGTGTGCGGCAGTTTATAAATTGCATACAAAAACCCATTCACTTTGTGGATGGGTTTTTTAGCGCATTGTAAAAAAAGAGTATTGCTCATTGACGTAAAATTGATTATTAGAAAGGACTAACGATCAGACCTGAAAAATCAGGACTACATGGTAAGCGATGATAAAGTTAATTACAGAGTTTATTCAATTGCATCCCATTGTGGATTCCATACAACTTCCCATAAGTGCCCATCTGGATCTTGGAAGTGACCAGAGTATCCCCCCCAAAAAGTTTCATGAGCAGGATCAGTTATGATTGCTCCACCTTGTTTAGCTTGTTCCATTACTTTATCTACTTCATCTTTACTATTAACATTGTGACCTAATGTAAATTCAGTAGGACTAGGTTTTGTTAAAGGAACTTTTGCCTCGTGTGCGATGTCTTTACGATTCCATATAGCAAGTTTTAAACCTGATTGCAATTCAAAAAAGGCAACTGCACCATGTTCGAATTCTTCACCGACTATACCTTCAGTTGGAAGACCAAGACTATCTCGATAGAAATGTAATGACTTTACTAAATCGTCTACACCTAAAGTAATTACTGTAATACGGGGTTTCAAATAGGCACCTCCAAAATAACTGTTTTTTTAATTATATAACAACAATTAATGATTAGGAGAAAAACTAAAGTTTTTATAGGCAATATGAATTCTTCTAACCAACTCAAAACGACAATACCGACAATACGGATCCACAAAAAATAATGGTCATTTCCTGGGAAATATTATCGAAAAATAGGGGAAATGCTTTTCTTTTGGTGAAAAAGATAGAAAAAGTTCGAAGTTGTACGTTAGAAAAAATATACGTTTCTCTTTAAAAACGTGAGGATAATCACTTTGTAAATATATCCTTGAATAAGGTATAATAAAAGGACGAGAAAAGAATGGAAGATAAAAAAAGGAGGGGAGTATCGTGTACCAAGCACTATATAGAGTATGGAGACCACAGTCATTTGCGGATGTGATTGGTCAGGAACATGTGACGAAAACCCTGCAAAATGCTCTCCTCCAACAAAAGACGACCCATGCGTATTTGTTTTCGGGCCCTCGCGGTACTGGTAAAACAAGTGCGGCAAAAATTTTAGCTAAGGCAGTCAATTGCGAAAGAATGCCTATTGCTGAACCTTGCAATGAATGTTCGGCTTGCCGCGGGATCACAGATGGCTCGATTCCAGATGTTATTGAAATTGATGCGGCTTCCAATAATGGAGTAGAAGAAATACGGGATATCCGCGATAAAGTAAAATATGCACCTAATGCTGTCCCATACAAGGTCTACATTATTGATGAAGTGCATATGCTTTCCATTGGCGCGTTTAATGCCCTATTAAAAACATTAGAGGAACCGCCAAAACACGTCATTTTTATTTTGGCGACAACGGAGCCTCATAAAATACCGCTAACAATTATTTCTAGGTGTCAGCGCTTTGATTTTAAACGAATAACAGCTCAAGATATTGTTGGGAGAATGTCTCATATTGCTACAGAATCGGGTCTTCAATATGAAGAGAAGGCGCTGCATATAATTGCCCGATCTGCGGGCGGTGGAATGAGGGATGCGTTAAGTCTTCTTGATCAAGCCGTTTCATTCAGCACAGAACGTGTTACGGTAGAAGACGCCCTAACGGTTACAGGTTCAGTTTCTCATAATTATTTGAACAAAATAGGCAGAGCTGTTTATGAAAAAAATATTCCTGAAGCTTTGACTGCTCTTGAGGCATTAATGTTGGAAGGAAAAGATCCGGCGAGATTTGCAGAAGATTTGATTTTATATTTTCGCGATATTCTCCTTTACAAAACGGCTCCTAACCTAGAGGAATCATTAGAACGGGCCATGCTTGATGAAGATTTTACAAATCTGGCGAAAGAAATACAGCCGGAGCAAATATATAACTATATTGATATACTAAATCATACTCAACAAGAAATGAAATTTTCCAACCATGCCCGTATTTACTTAGAAGTATGTTTAGTCAAACTATGCCAAATAGAATCAAAGAAAGTAGTAGAAGTGGTTGGAATTCAAGAATTACATGCTAAAATAGAAGGGCTTGAAAAAGAACTTAAAGCATTACGAACAAATCGCCCGGCTATGGAGGAAGTGTCCCAAGCTCAGTCTCCTAAGAAAACGGCTCGCGCGTCGAAGGAATTCCGAGTAAATACGAGGATGGTAAGAGAAATTTTAACAGATGCGACGAGAGAGGATTTAAATTCCGTCAAGAGTCATTGGGGCGAATTACTAGAGGCGCTTAATAGCAGGCAAATGCGCTCACAATCAGCATTGTTGAACGATGCAGAGCCAGCAGCTGCTTCACCAAAAGGATTCATTTTAAAATTTAAATATGAAATCCATTGTAAAATGGCGATGGAAAACCAGACGTTCTTAGACATCACTTCAAACATCCTTGAAGAAATTACTGGTAAAAGTCTTCAATTTGTTGGAGTTCCAGAAGACCAGTGGATGCAAATTCGCGAAGAATTTCTACAAAATCAAAAACAGGATGGAAATAAAGATGAGGAAGAACATGAAGATCCACTAATATCTGAAGCAATGAAGTTAGTCGGTGCTGATCTGATTGAATTTAAAAATTAAATGATTATTTTTGGAGGTCATAAAAGATGATGCGTGGAATGGGAAATATGCAAGGTATGATGAAACAAATGCAAAAAATGCAAAAGAAGATGGCTGAAGCACAGGAAAAATTAGGGGAAGAGCGTATTGAAGGTACGGCTGGCGGCGGTATGGTAACTGTTATCGTATCTGGCCATAAGGAAGTCATTGAAGTAAATATAAAAGAAGAAGTAGTGGACCCAGAAGATATTGAAATGTTACAGGATCTTGTCCTAGCTGCAACAAATGATGCGCTAAAAAAAGCAGATGATTTAACAAATCAAACGATGGGACAATTTACTAAAGGCATCAATCTTCCAGGGTTTTAGGAGGTCATTTGATGCATTACCCAGAACCGATATCAAAGCTTATCGACAGCTTTATGAAACTGCCGGGTATTGGGCCCAAAACAGCAGCCCGCCTGGCGTTTTTTGTTCTTAGTATGAAGGAAGAAACCGTATTGGATTTTGCAAAGGCCCTTGTCAATGCGAAAAGGGACTTAGGCTATTGTTCCGTTTGTGGCCATATTACGGATCAAGATCCTTGCTATATATGCAAAGATCCACGCCGCGACCGTAGCGTGATTTGTACAGTCCAAGAGCCTAAAGATGTCATCGCTATGGAAAAAATGAAGGAATACAATGGGCTATATCATGTGTTGCATGGTTCTATTTCCCCAATGGAGGGAATCGGCCCTGAAGATATTAACATACCGGATTTACTGAAAAGATTACAAGATGAAACAGTCCAAGAGGTTATTTTGGCAACGAACCCTAATATCGAAGGGGAAGCGACAGCCATGTATATCTCACGTCTTTTAAAACCATCAGGAATTAAAGTAACGAGAATCGCTCATGGGCTCCCGGTAGGCGGAGACTTAGAGTATGCTGATGAAGTCACCCTCTCAAAAGCACTTGAAGGAAGAAGAGAAATCTAGAGGTGGAGGGAGCCTGTCGTGTTTAAGAAAAAGAAAAAGCTCCGTAGGGAATATGATCAACAATTAATTGAGCTGATGGACACAACAAAAAAGGATTGGATGATTCAATCTCAGCTATTAAAGATGAGTTTTGAAAAAAGCGATGATTTGCAAGTACTCACCCAACTTGCAAAAGCGAAATACTTTTTTTTATTTCATGAAGCAAAAGTAAGAAAAATCTCCATAAATAAATATGGAATATAACAAAAAGTTCTTTTCGGACAATCCTTTCATACAATTAATTAAAAGGATTGATCCGGGAGGGACGGGATTTGGAGTCAATTATTATCATATCTACACTTTGCGTGTTGATTATTTTCTTGTTAATGGCTGGCTTACCAGGTAAGGTTTTAAAGTGGATTGGCCAAGCATGTATGAAGCTAGTGATTGGGGCATTGTTTTTATTTTTTTTGAACGCAATCGGAAATCAATTTGGGGTTTTCGTGCCGATTAATTTTGCCACATCGGCTATATCTGGATTTTTGGGAATACCAGGAGTAGCAGCTTTAGCGATGATTCAATTATGGATTTTATAATATCTACTCCATTAAGGGGTGGATTTTTTTTATGAGTAATTGACACTGATTTATAACCATGATAGGATATAAAAGTCGTTTATAGTGTGGGCCTGTAGCTCAGCTGGTTAGAGCACACGCCTGATAAGCGTGAGGTCGGTGGTTCGAGTCCACTCAGGCCCATCACCCCACATGATAACGGGGCCTTAGCTCAGCTGGGAGAGCGCCTGCTTTGCACGCAGGAGGTCAGCGGTTCGATCCCGCTAGGCTCCATATAGAAAAGCGAAAGCGCCTTGCTCATCGACGTACAAACTTCAGGGCCTCTGACTGAGATAAAGGAAACACGACGAGGAACGAGTCGATGTTCACTTATCGTAGGGAAGAGGGCAAGAAGTTTGCTAGTCGATAGGCGCTGTAGCTGGGCAAAGAAAAGCAAATTCTACATATAATAAAAGGACATGATTTGGTGAATGCACCACATCGTGTCCTTTTTTAGTATTATCCTTCAGTACAAACACAGCAACTGTCCCAAATGCATACAATTAAATTGCAGAGTTTCGTAATATGAAAAATGTTAAAAATTGTGTATACAAATAAAGGGAACGGCGCAAACTGATATGTATGGAGGTGGAGATGTGGAAAAATGCATAATTTGTGAAGAAACTGATAAACAAGGAATTCATCTTTATACATCTTTTATTTGCACAGATTGTGAGAAAGCTATTATTGCCACAAGTACGAAGGATCCAATTTATAAATATTATATTAAACAATTAAAAGCGATAACAGAAAAGAAGATATTTTCATAAATTTGCCCAGGCTAAAAGTTAGCCTGTTTTTTTTAAGTCCAAATAGTACAATAAAAGGAAAGAAATGATGTAAGAGAGGTTTTTATATGCACCAAAAGAGTATGCCTCTATACGAAAGTCTAGTCAACCATATTTCAAAAAATCCAATTTCCTTCCATGTCCCAGGACATAAAAATGGTGAGTTATTTAGTGAAGAAATCCCTTTTAAGTCCTTTGCCAAGTTTGATGTCACGGAGCTTTTAGGCTTAGATGATTTGCACGATCCGCAGGAAGTGATTAAGGAAGCTCAGGATCTACTCTCAGCATTATACCGTTCTAGGAAAAGCTACTTTCTTGTCAATGGAAGTACGGTAGGGAATTTAGCGATGATTTTGGCTGCTTGCCAGGAAGATGACACTGTCTTAGTGCAGCGAAACTGTCATAAATCTATATTAAATGGTCTAATGCTTGCAAAAGTGAAACCTGTTTTCTTTTCACCTGACATTAATAAAAATCTTTTGATACCATCGGGGCCAAATCAAAAAGTCATCCAGTACGCCATTGAGAAAAATCCTCATGCAAAAATATTGATACTCACGTACCCTGACTATTATGGACAAACCTATAATATTAAGGAAATTATTGATTTTGCACATGAACATAACATAGTCGTACTAGTAGATGAAGCTCACGGAGCACATTTCCAGCTAGGAAATCCATTTCCTCCATCTGCACTTCAGCTTGGCGCAGATATCGTTGTTCATTCTGCTCATAAAACATTACCGGCGATGACGATGGGATCTTTTTTACATATTAATAGTGAAAGAATTAATGAGCAAAAAGTGGAATTTTACTTAAATGTTCTGCAATCAAGCAGTCCTTCTTATCCGATTATGGCCTCGCTTGATTATGCACGTTATTATCTTGGTAATTATACAGAAGAGGATAGAGATGTTTTCATTCATGAGAGAAAATTGTATATCCGAAAATTGCAGGAGGTTTCCGGTCTCACTGTTATGACAAGTGATGATCCGCTTAAATTAATACTCCGTCATGAAAATTTATCTGGCTTTGAATTACAGGAACAGCTTGAAAAAGTATGCGTAATTCCTGAACTGGCTGACCCGTATCAGGTATTGCTTATTCTCCCATTAATAAAACAGGGGATGAGTTTTCCGTTTACGAAAGCTATCGATGGAATTCGTCAGGTTTCTTTAAAATCACTAAGGAAATCTAAAGAAAACAATATTCTTTTCGAAATGAAAAATCCTATTGATTTAGTGGAACTATCTTATTCTTATAAAGAAATGCTCAATATGCCGTATGAATGGGTATACATAAATCAATCTGTCGGAAGGATTGCAGCAAAAATGATTATTCCGTATCCTCCGGGTATTCCATTATTCTTACCTGGCGAAAAAATTACGGATGAACATATTACTCAACTTCAAAAACTTTTACAAGCAGGTGCTCGTTTTCAAGGAGAAACACAATTAAAACAAGGGAAGATTGCGGTTTTTATTTGAAAGATAAGGACGAAGGTATAAAATATTGAGTATACTTTTTACAAAGTACATCGCTAAAAGGCACATTGTGTTTCTTTTATCTCAGTCAAATGCCCTGAAGTTTTTACGACGATGGACAGGCGCTTTCGCTGTTCTTATAGTATACTTAAACCACATCTAGCAGTGCTTATGGAGGAAAAGAATGCAGGGATTATTTATTACATTTGAAGGACCTGAGGGAGCGGGGAAAACTACGATTCTTCAAAAACTCGCAAAGGAATTGGAAGAGCAACAGTTTAACGTCGTGTTAACCCGGGAACCAGGTGGGATTCAAATTTCAGAACAAATTAGAAAAATTATACTTGATCCAAATCATACGACGATGGATGGCAGGACAGAGGCATTATTATATGCAGCAGCGCGTAGACAGCATTTAATTGAGAAAGTAGTTCCGGCGTTGGAACGTGGTGCCATCGTCCTATGTGATCGATTTATCGATAGTTCGCTTGCTTATCAAGGGCATGCAAGAGGTATAGGGATTGATGAAATATTTACGATTAATCAGTTTGCTATTCAAGATTTAATGCCCGATAAGACTTTATATTTTGATGTAGATCCTGAAGTTGGATTGAAGAGAATTGAAAAACATAAAGGGCGGGAAATCAATCGCTTGGATTTAGAAAAACTAGATTTTCATTATCGTGTAAGGGAAGGGTATAAAACTCTATTACACATGTTTCCAGATCGCATCGTTGAAATAGACGCCAGTGCATCATTTGAGACAGTTTATTCTCATGCAAAAAGTTTAGTAGAAGAGCTAATTGCAAAAAATTTAAAATAGGCATTAAATTCGTGAGAAAATTCATGAATATCGATGTAACATACTAAGAATAGCTGATATAATAATAAATAAGAGGTATGCAGCAAATATTATGGAGGGGTGAATGTTAATGAAATTAATAATGGCAGTTGTACAAGATCAGGACAGCAATCGTTTGATGAGTGCGTTGGTAGAGAATAATTTTCGAGCAACGAAATTAGCAACGACAGGCGGCTTTTTAAAATCTGGTAACACGACATTTATGATTGGAACAGAAGATGTTAGGGTCAATAAGGCTCTTCAAGTCATTAGAGATAATTGTAAATCTCGTGAGCAGCTAATGGCTCCTGTATCTCCAATGGGCGGCAATGCAGATTCATACATTCCCTATCCGGTAGAGGTTTCTGTCGGAGGAGCAACTGTATTCGTTCTTCCAATCGAGCAATTTCATCAATTTTAATGCAATATTACATTGTTTATAGATTATTTTAAAAAGATAGCGAGTGAATGAATGCCATGAGTTGGCAGGAATTTGAACAAGAGCAACCGTTTGCAGCGAAAATGTTAAAAAGCAGCATTGAAAAGGACCGTGTAGCCCACGCCTATTTATTTGAAGGGGAACGAGGTACAGGTAAGCGTGCTGCAAGCATTTTAATCGCTGCAAGTTTGTTCTGCGAAAATATACAGCATAACTTTATTCCGTGTGGAGACTGTGTGAATTGTAAAAGGATTAAACATGGCAACCATCCCGATATTCATATCGTTGAACCAGACGGATTGTCGATAAAAATTGAACAAATTCGTTCATTACGAACAGAATTTAGTAAATCAGGGGTAGAATCGAAGAAAAAATTATATCTCATCATAGATGCAGAAAAGATGACCATTCCAGCAGCTAATAGCTTGTTGAAGTTTCTAGAAGAACCGAATGTTGAAACAACGGCTATTCTTGTAACAGAACAACCTCAACGCATCCTTCCAACGATTTTATCGCGTTGTCAAACGGTATCTTTTAAGGCGATCCCTGGTGAAGTGTTGACTAGAAAACTGCAGGATGCTGGAATAAATAACATAAAAGCCCCTCTTTTAGCCGCCATTACTAATCATTTACAGGAAGCTTTAGAGTTGGATGGTGATGATTGGTTTGCACAAGCAAGAAAAATAGTGTTAAACTTATATGAAGTCCAGAAGAAGGGGACACTTTACGCCATGACTTCTCTTCAGGATGAATGGATACACCATTTTAAAGAAAAAGCACAAATAGATTTGGGATTAAATCTTTTGCTTCTTATATATAAAGATTTACTTTATATTCAATTAGGGAAAGAAGAACAGCTTGTCTATCCCGATTGGCGGGAAAAATTTGCAGCGGATGCGTTGCAAACCTCTTCAAGAAGGCTGTCTGAACAAATGAGTGCAATTTTGGAAGCCAAACGGAAATTAAATGCAAATATGAATCCCCATCTTTTGATGGAACAGCTTTTGCTAAGTTTGCAGGGGGGACCTTCTTGTGTATAATGTTGTAGGTGTCCGGTTTAAAAAAGCCGGTAAAATATATTATTTTGATCCAGGCGATTTTCCAATCCGCAAGAATGACTTTGTCATCGTGGAAACGGCCCGTGGCATTGAATACGGTAAAGCCGTTACGGATAAAAAGCAAGTACATGATCATGATGTCGTTCTTCCACTTAAAAAAGTGGTGCGGATGGCAGATCAAAAGGATCAATTAAATGTTGAAGAAAATAAAATCGCGGCAGAAGAGGCATATCAAGTTTGTAACGAGAAAATTATCGAACATGACCTTGATATGAAACTTGTAGATGTCGAATATACATTTGATCGAAATAAAGTCATTTTTTATTTTACAGCAGATGGTAGAATAGATTTTCGCGATCTCGTAAAGGACTTAGCGGCGATTTTTAGGACGAGAATTGAGCTAAGACAAATTGGCGTAAGGGATGAAGCGAAAATGTTAGGTGGAATTGGTCCTTGTGGCCGTATGCTTTGCTGTTCCACGTTTTTAGGAGATTTTGAGCCTGTTTCAATTAAAATGGCGAAAGATCAAAATTTATCCCTAAATCCTACTAAAATATCCGGTCTTTGTGGAAGACTGATGTGTTGTCTAAAATACGAAAATGATGAATATGAGGCAGCGAAGGCAGAATTGCCGGATGTTGGTGATGATATTAATACACCTGATGGATCGGGGAAGGTCATTGGGTTAAATATATTAGAGCGCTTGATTCAAGTAGAATTGCCAGAGCAAGAGCGCATATTGGAATACACACTTGAAGATATTTCTAGTGAAAGTGCAACATCTATCCCGGCTAGGGAATAATGAGGTGTAAGTCATGGATAAAAAGGAGTTCTTCGATTCAGTTAGCAGCATGGAAATGCAAATTGGACATTTATATCAACAGCTTGGAGAACTAAAGCAACATCTTGCTAAGCTAATTGAAGAAAACCACGTTTTGAAACTTGAAAATGACCATTTGCGCAAGGCTATGGAAAAAGAAACTCCAGAATCAGATACCTCATCTGATCAAGGAAATACTCCGGGAAAAAGTGTGTACGAAAAGATTTCTGAAATTGGCGAAGGCTATGATAATTTGGCAAGGCTCTATCAAGAAGGCTTCCATATTTGCAATGTCCACTTTGGCAGCCCCCGTCGTGACGAAGATTGTTTGTTTTGTTTATCTTTTTTGAATAAAAAATAATACAATGCTAAGCCTTCCTCTTATATTGAGGAGGGTTCTTTTATTTAAAAATAGGAAATTAATTGTATTAGTTATGAAAAGCTTATGTGAAGTCCTGCTGCAAGGCACTTCCGCTTTTCTATTTGGAGAGTGCGTAATGGTAAATCTTTATGAAGATGAACGTTTAGATTATTTGTTGGCAGAAAATTTAAGGATTATTCAAAGTCCGTCTGTGTTTGCTTTTTCGTTGGATGCTGTTTTATTGGCTCGCTTTACGTATTTGCCGATTCAAAAAGGGAATATTATTGACCTGTGCAGCGGGAATGGTGTTATTCCTCTTCTGCTTAGTCCAAGAACGAAAGCGAAGATTATTGGGGTTGAGATCCAAGAAAGGCTATATGATATGGCGACGCGGAGTATTTCTTATAACCATTTAGAAGACAGAATTGAAATGATTCATGGCGATATAAAAGATATGCCAAAAAGATTAGGACATGATCGTTTCGATGTCGTAACATGTAATCCTCCGTATTTTTTGTCTCCAACTACAGAGGTGATTAATGCGAATGAACATTTAGCGATCGCCCGCCATGAAATTCTTTGTACACTGGAAGATGCCGTTAAGACGAGCAGCCAGCTTCTTAGACAAGGCGGGAAAGCGGCATTTGTACATAGACCTGAACGATTAATGGACATTTTAACATTAATGAGGGAATACCGCTTGGAGCCGAAAAGACTTCGATTTGTCTATCCGAAGGCAGGAAAAGAAGCAAATACGATTTTAGTTGAAGGAATTAAGGATGGAAGTGCCGGGTTGAAGGTACTGTCGCCGCTTTTCGTCTATAATGAAGAAAATGAATATACGGATGAAGTGAGAGACATTTTATATGGAAACGAATGAACATTATTTCTACGTATTGGAGTGTAATGATGGCTCTTATTATGGCGGTTACACGATCGATCTCTCTCGCAGGCTTGCCCAGCATAATAGCGGGAAGGGTGCCAAATATACGAGGGTGCGGAATCCTGTGAAGATGATTTATGCTGCAAAATATGAAAGCAAAAGTGAAGCGCTCCGTGCGGAATATGCGTTTAAACGATTGCCGAGAAAGAAAAAAGAACAATTTTTAAGCGAAGCAGGTGAGTGGGATGCAAATTCAGAAAAGTTTTAGTAAAACCGAAAAAGGAATTCTGTATTTGGTTCCGACTCCAATTGGAAATCTTGAGGATATGACATTCAGGGCGATTCGGATTATGAAAGAAGCGGATGTCATTGCTGCAGAGGATACGAGGAATACGAAAAAACTATGCAATTATTTTGAGATTAGTACGCCTTTAATCAGTTACCATGAACATAATAAAGAAAGCAGCGGAAAGGAACTGATTAGGCGTTTAGAAATAGGAGAGACGGTTGCTTTAGTAAGCGATGCTGGTATGCCCTGCATATCTGACCCTGGTTACGAACTTGCTGCAGAAGCGATTCGAGCGGGCATTACAGTTGTCTCTTTACCAGGTGCGAATGCTGCCTTGACGGCTTTAATTGCTTCCGGAATTAAACCACAGCCTTTTTATTTTTATGGTTTTTTATCGAGAGGAAAAAAAGAGAAAAAGCAAGAATTAGAAGGATTAAAAAAACAACACGCAGCTCTCATTTTTTATGAAGCACCTCATCGTTTAAAAGAAACTCTGAAATTAATGCATGATATTTTAGGAAACCGAAACATCGTCCTTTGTCGGGAACTGACTAAAAAGTTCGAGGAGTTTATACGAGGAACTTTGGAAGAAGCTATTTGTTGGGCAGATGAAGAGGAAGTTCGTGGAGAATTTTGTTTAATTATAGAGGGAAGCAGCGAAATGTATGAACATGAGGAAGAGTCAGAATGGTGGCTTTCAATGGATATAAAGGAACATGTTCAGCATTATATCGATGAAAAAAGCCTTTCCTCAAAAGAGGCGATTAAAGAAACGGCGAAAGACCGCAATCTGCCAAAACGGGAAGTTTATCAGGCATACCACTTAGATTAGTATTTTTTAATAAAAATATCCGAAATTTACGATTGGGCGCCATTATTGATTAATGGCGCTTTTCATTATGAATGGGCCATTATCTGGAATAAGATTTTAAACAAAACTATAATCTACATATACATTAAAGTTTTAGGAAGTGGTTTACATTTTTAGTGCAATCGTTTTGTTTATTCTTGCAGGAATAGCTGAAATAGGTGGAGGCTATTTGATTTGGTTATGGTTAAGAGAAGGAAAGCCTTTTTACTGGGGAATTGGTGGTGGAATAGCGTTAGCTTTATACGGTGTGTTTGCCACCTTTCAAACTTTTCCATCATTCGGTAGAGTTTATGCTGCTTACGGTGGGGTATTTGTTGTTCTATCTGTCCTATGGGGATGGGGCATTGATAAAAAAACCCCTGATTTATATGATTGGATTGGTGCTGGAATATGTTTAATAGGTGTTTCGGTGATGTTACTTGCACCACGTCAATAACAAATTTGTTCAACGAACGGGCGCATTTAAGGGGCGTGCAATGGCTATGGCTTATGAGAACTGAACTTATCGGGAAGAACACCAAAAAGCTTTGCAACAAGCTTATTATGAACCGAATATTACAGCTGTTCCTACTTTTATTATTGGCGATACAGTTGCAGCGGGTTTTCGTTCAAATGAAAACCTGAAACAAATTATTTATGAAGAAATAAACAAACAAAAACTCTATTTAATGGCAGAAGGAATGGCTTGCGGCATCGATGGGTGTTAATTATGCAGTATGTTTATGAGTATGCGCTCTTTTTTTAGTAGGGATTTGAGAGTGAAAGTAATAATGCAAGTAGACTTCCATTAGTAGAAATAGCTCTGGGCGGCAGCTATTTCTATGTCATAAAAGGGGTAGCGTCCTATACAAAACTACCTGTATGATTGTAAATAAATATACTGTAATAAACCGGTAAGCTAGTCTATATGTTAGTTATTCCATTAAAGGGTGCTATCCTTAAATAAGTCTTTTATTAATTAGGCCAAATATTGTTCTTCAACTTGATGGCAGTAGTCTTCATATGGATTTAACATTGGGTTAAACTAACAGAAAATAACCTTATGGTTTAGGAGTGATCACATGTTGCTGACTGGGAACATTATTTCGGGAGAGTTTGATGAACTCATGAACGAATTTTCTTTACAGAAAGTGAAACATTTCACCACAGAATCGACTATTAAAGAAAGCCAGTTAGAGAACTTAAATATGGTTTCTTGGAGGGTAATAGAATGAGCTCCTTGGTTCTCAGTTTTAAGGAAATGGAAAAAACACAGCTTTGGCTCGTTGGCGGAAAAGGGTTAAATTTAGGGGAATTATCAAAAATTGAAGGAATACAAGTACCAGAGGGGTTTTGTGTTACAACAGTTGGATATCAAAAAGCCATTGAACAAAACGAAACGTACCATGCTTTGTTGGATCGACTAACCATGCTAAAAGTAGAAGAGCGAGATCAAATTGGTGAAATCAGCAGGAAGATTCGACAAATCATTATGGAAGTAGAAATTCCGTCCGATGTTGTGAAAGCAGTTACTCACTATCTCTCCCAGTTTGGTGAAGAACATGCTTATGCAGTACGTTCTAGTGCAACTGCTGAAGACTTGCCACATGCTTCTTTTGCCGGTCAACAAGACACCTATTTAAATATCATCGGCAAAGAAGCCATCTTGCAGCATATCAGCAAATGTTGGGCTTCCCTATTTACGGATCGTGCGGTAATCTACCGAATGCAAAATGGATTTGACCACAGTCAAGTTTATTTATCCGTTATCGTTCAAAGGATGGTTTTTCCACAGGCATCAGGGATATTATTTACCGCTGATCCGATTACCTCTAACCGAAAGCTGCTATCAATCGATGCTAGTTTTGGACTTGGAGAAGCACTCGTCTCTGGCTTGGTATCTCCCGATTGTTATAAAGTACAGGAAGGGGAAATCGTCAATAAGATGATAGCAACCAAAAAATTGGCTATATATGGACGAAAAGAAGGTGGAACAGAGACAAAGCAGATCGATCCTGATCAGCAAAAGAATCAAACACTTACTGACCAGCAAATTTTACAACTGGCTCGTATCGGAAGACAGATCGAGGCTTATTTTGGTTCCCCACAAGATATTGAATGGTGTTTGGTTGATGATACATTTTATACTGTCCAGAGTCGGCCAATCACGACTTTATTCCCGATTCCTGAAGCAGGTGAAACCCAAGAAAATCACGTTTACGTATCTGTCGGTCACCAACAAATGATGACCGATCCCATGAAACCATTGGGATTGTCTTTTTTCCTATTAACGACTCCTGCACCCATGCGTAAAGCCGGTGGAAGATTGTTTGTTGATGTTACACCCATGCTAGCTTCAGCTGTGAGCAGAGAAACTTTATTGAATACCATGGGACAACACGATCCACTCATAAAAGACGCACTCATGGCCATCATAGAGCGAGGAGATTTCATAAAATCGTTACCAAATGATAAAAAAGAACCGAGTCCCGGTAAAAGCAATAAAGGTGTGTCGCCTGCCGATTTTCAAACACAAATCGATATTGATCCGACAATCGTTTCTGATTTGATTAAGAGTAGTCAAACATCGATCGAAGAGTTAAAACAAAACATCCAATCGAAATCAGGAACAGATTTATTTGATTTTATTCTAGAAGATATCCAGCAATTAAAGAAGATTTTATTTGACCCACAAAGTTTGGGTGTGATTATGGCTGCTATGAATGCTTCATTATGGATCAATGAAAAAATGAACGAGTGGCTAGGTGAAAAAAACGTAGCAGATACGCTTTCTCAATCTGTACCAAACAATATTACTTCTGATATGGGTCTGGCGCTATTGGATGTCGCCGATGTGATTCGTCCTTATCCCGAAGTAATTGAGTATTTACAACATGTACAAGATGATAACTTTTTGGATGACCTGGTTAAGTTTGATGGTGGACGGGAAGCCCAAGACGCTATCTATGCTTTTCTCAACAAATTCGGAATGCGATGTAGTGGAGAAATCGATATTACTAAAAATCGTTGGAGCGAAAAACCAGCTACACTAGTTCCCATGATTCTAGGTAACATCAAAAACTTTGAGCCAAATGCCAGCAATCGGAAATTTGAGCAGGGGCAGCGTGTTGCTTTGGAAAAAGAACAAGAGCTATTAGTTCGATTGGAGCAATTACCGGATGGCGAACAAAAAGCCAAAGAAACAAAACGAATGATCAGCCTAATCCGGAATTTCAGTGGGTTTAGGGAATATCCAAAATACGGTATGATTAATCGCTACTATGTTTATAAGCAGGCATTACTGCAAGAAGCCGAACAACTCGTACAAGACAACGTTATTCATGAAAAAGAAGATATATACTATCTCACTTTTGAAGAACTTCACGAAGTCGTACGCACAAAGAAACTGGATTACGAAGACATTAGCAAACGAAAAGACGAGTACCAATTATATGAAAAACTAACTCCGCCACGTGTTATCACATCTGATGGTGAAATTATTGCAGGTCAGTACAAACGTGAAAATCTCCCAGCCGAAGCGATTGTAGGTCTGCCTGTTTCTTCCGGAGTAATAGAGGGAAGAGCACGTGTCATCTTAAACATGGAAGATGCTGATCTAGGAGATGGAGATATATTAGTCACCTCCTTTACTGACCCTAGCTGGACACCATTGTTTGTATCCATAAAAGGCCTAGTCACCGAAGTTGGTGGATTGATGACCCATGGAGCAGTTATCGCACGTGAATATGGCTTACCAGCAGTTGTCGGGGTGGAAAATGCAACCAAACTGATTAAAGATGGGCAACGAATTCGCGTGCATGGAACAGAGGGGTATATTCAAATATTGTAATGGCTGAATACGTTCAGATTTAATTAGACGCATTTGCTCCAGGAAGCGCCTAATTCATAAAGAATCAAAAGATTCATGTTCTTTGGAATCCTCCACTTTAAAACAAACAATAAGTTGCGGGTAGTCCAAGGGTGTTTAAATGAATCCATTCATTTTTTTCCGTTTATATACTATATGTTAGGAATGACTACGATTGCTTTTTGAAAATGAAAAAATATACCCTGATTGTTCAGTTATTACTAGAAAAATAGAGGTTGGGGGACTCACGAAATCGCAACTTATCCAAAAATTGCAACAATACTATATCTTGATAAATGAGTATGGAGAGAGGCTATTAGCTCATGATAAATTTACGACTTCTGGTAAAAAGTACAATCTTCAGACCGTAGAGCTAACCGTTGGGAACCTTGGCTTTCCTATTGGAGCTACTACAGCTCAGATCTTTAAAAAAGCGAACGAACTTGGTTTGGAATTGTGTCCGCTTGAGCTGGGACCTTATTTAAGACTAGAATATCTGGACCAGCCTGAAGGTTATTCGGGGAATTCTTTACAGCGACATCAAGCTCCATCAGGCTCCATCACAATATCGTCGGGGATACTATCTGAAGACGTTGAATTTCCAAAAGGCTTTTATCTTAGAAAAATTAAAGGCGAGTTGTGGCTGCGAGGATACCGTGCAGATCATCTGCACGTTTGGAATCACGATGATCATTTTATCTTTTGTCAAACAAAGGCCTAAGAAGAAAAACTCTTTTTCTTTGTTGATGAACGTGCTGCATCCCTGTATTAAGTTTGTGAAGATTTAAGGATGCTTTTGTTGAAGAAGACAAAACCTAAACATATACTACAAAAAAGCTTGGACTAAAAATCCAAGTTTTTTTAGTTTGTTAATACTGATGTGTTTCTATATGAAATCCAAGTGTTTATTTACCATTTTTCCCCCATTATCCAATTTCTTAGGATAAGATTTGCTTTCTGCTGAAAGCGGGTGCTCTGGGCGGAAGTAATGAAGATTATTCTCTTAATGACTTCTTCGTATAAGTCTTTTTTCCGATTGCTATTTTAGGCAACAAGTGATAAATTAAATAATAAAAATAATTCCGAGTAATTTTATCCGAAAAGGAGGATAAAAAATGTCCACCGACTTTACGGCCTTATTTGATGAGTGGTCTGATTCTTATGATGAAACGGTTACGGGGCATGATCCAGAATACAATGAAGTTTTTCGCAACTATTTTCATATATTAGAAGAGGTAGTCGATAAAGCAACAGGGAATGTCATTGAATTTGGTGTGGGTACAGGTAATCTAACCGAATTGTTAGTGAAAAGCGGGAAAAAAGTGTGTGGAATCGAACCTTCTTCTGGAATGCGGAAAATAGCAAAGCAAAAATTACCGGAAGTTAAGATTTTACATGGAGATTTTCTTACGTTCACACACCCCTTTCAATCGGTCGACACGTTTGTTAGCACTTACGCCTTTCACCATCTAACAGATGAGGAAAAAGAGATAGCGATACGAAAGTATCATTCTATTCTTAACGACGATGGTAAAGTTGTATTTGCCGATACAGTATTTGAAGATGAAGATGCTAAAAGTAATATGATTCAAAAAGCCGAGACTAGTGGATTTAACCGCTTGGCAAATGACTTGCGAACAGAATATTATACAACAATTCCGATTATGAAGGGGCTTTTCGAACGAAACGGTTTTACGGTTACTTTTACGCCAAAAAATGCATTCGTATGGTTAATCGAAGCAACTAAACAAAGGAGAGAATCAGAATGACTGTAGAAAAAAAGATGAACGTGGAAAGTTTCAATTTAGATCATACAAAGGTAAAAGCACCTTATATTCGACTTGCAGGTGTAAAAACGGGATACAACGGAGATGAAATTCGCAAATATGATATACGTTTTTGTCAACCGAATAAAGAGCATATGGAAATGCCGGCATTACATTCATTGGAACATATGATGGCAGAATTTAGCAGGAATTATTCAGATAAGATTGTCGACATTAGCCCAATGGGATGCCAAACAGGCTTTTATTTATCAGTCGTAAATCATGATGACTACGACGAAATATTCTCTTTAGTAGAGAAGACGTTAAAAGATGTACTGACAGCAACAGAAGTTCCAGCTTGCAATGAAGTTCAGTGCGGATGGGCAGCAAGCCATAGTCTAGAAGGAGCAAAGGAAATTGCTGAAAAAATGCTCTCTCGTCGAAGCGAATGGACGGAAGTTTTCTAACATGAAATATGCAAGGAGTATTCATGAATTAGTAGGGAATACGCCGTTATTAGAATTAACGTCCTTTCCACTTCCTGAAGGAGTGAAGCTATTTGCAAAGTTGGAATATTTCAATCCTGGGGGAAGTGTAAAGGATCGACTTGGACATTTTTTGCTTGAGCGAGCGATTCAAGAGGGGCATCTACAAAAAGGCGGCACCATTATCGAACCAACTGCAGGGAATACCGGTATTGGTCTTGCACTCGCAGCAATTAAATTTGGTGTAAAAGCAATTTTTGTTACACCAAAGAAATTTAGCCAGGAAAAGCAAACATTAATGCGGGCACTCGGAGCAGAAGTGATCAATACGCCGACTGAACTTGGAATGGAAGGTGCGATTCAAAAAGCGAAGGAGCTTTTAGCAGAGATTCCAGACGCTTTTTATCCAGGGCAATTTCAGAACCCCAATAATCCTGCTGCGTATTATGAAACGATGGGTCCTGAATTGTATGAAGCTTTGGATGGGAAAATTGATATATTTGTTGCTGGAGCGGGATCTGGAGGAACATTTATGGGAACCGCTTCCTATTTGAAAGAGCGGAATAGCAAAGTAAAATGTGTAATCGTTGAACCCGAAGGATCGATTTTAAATGGAGGGGAGCCCGGTTCTCATCGTACAGAAGGAATCGGGATGGAATTTATTCCGCCTTTTATGGACAAATCCTTCTTCGATGAAATCTATACAATATCCGACAGGGAAGCCTTCGATACTCTTAAAGAGGCAGCAAAATTGGAAGGATTATTAGTAGGAAGCTCATCAGGCGCGGCTCTAGCAGCCTCATTAAAAGAAGCAAGAAAAGCAAGAGCGGGTACGAATATCGTAACGATTTTTCCTGATAGTAGTGAGCGGTATATAAGCAGTCATATTTATGATGGAGGTGAGGATCGTTGAAAAAGAAAACAAAACTGATCCACGGAGGCGTTGGCAGGGATCCATATACGGGAGCTGTTTCTATTCCTATCTATCAAGCTAGCACATTCAAGCAAGATGGAGTCGGCAATTTTAAATATGAATATGCGAGAACTGGAAATCCGACAAGGGAAGCGTTGGAAAAGTTAATTGCCGATATTGAAGAGGGAACGAGAGGATTTGCGTTTGGCTCAGGTATGGCAGCCATTACAGCTGTTGTCCAGCTATTCTCTGCAGGTGACCATCTCGTTATTACGGATGATGTGTATGGTGGAACATTTAGAGTCATGACGAAAGTATTCAACCGTTTCGGAATTGACGTATCATTTGTGGATACGACTGATTTAGAGGAAATCGAAAAAAGCATTTTACCAAATACAAAAGCAATTTATATTGAAACACCGACAAATCCTTTATTAAAAATAACAGATTTGCAAGCAGTCAGTGCAATTGCTAAAGAACGAGAACTATTACTCATTGTCGACAATACGTTTAGTACTCCTTATTGGCAAACTCCGATATCGTTAGGTGCTGATATTGTGCTTCATAGTGCAACCAAATATCTTGGAGGACATAGTGATGTAGTGGCAGGGCTTGTCGTTGTCGCAAACGAAAAATTGGGAGAAGAACTACACTTTATTCAAAATTCGACAGGCGGTGTGCTTGGACCACAAGATAGCTGGCTTTTAATGCGAGGAATCAAAACGCTAGGAGTAAGGATGGAAGAAATCGAAGCAAATACAAACGCGATAGCATCCTTTCTAGCAGAACATCCTTCAGTCGGGAAAGTATATTATCCCGGTTTTGAACAGCATCCTGGCCATGATATTCATAAAAAACAAGCTGGTGGATTTGGTGGAATGATTTCTTTTACAGTAGAAAGTGAAGAAACAGCTTTGGATGTATTGAATAAGGTCCAGTATTTTACCCTTGCTGAAAGCTTAGGGGCAGTGGAAAGTTTAATTTCGATTCCTGCACTAATGACACATGCTTCCATCCCTCGCGAAAGAAGATTAGAGCTTGGAATCGAGGATGGACTAATACGAATTTCGGTTGGTCTTGAGGATGTCGAGGACTTATTGGACGATCTTAGAAAAGCGTTAGAACAACATACTATGAATATATTAAAAAAGCCAGCTCACATATAGAGCTGGCTTTACTGTTTATTTTTTAAAGGCATTTCCGATTTCTTTAATTAGCTCATCGGCACCTTCGCGGCTAAGTACTAGTTTTCCGCCTGCTAATACGACATTATCTTCTGAAACATTACCTGTAATATGGCATGTCATGCTAGGTTTGTATTTTTTCAAGATGATTTTATCGTCATCGACATAAATTTCTAACGCATCTTTTTCGCCAATTCCTAAAGTACGTCGAAGTTCGATAGGAATTACTACACGGCCAAGTTCATCAACTTTACGGACAATACCAGTGGACTTCATAATCTTTTGTTCCTCCCCATAATTAAATCGATGTCTATTTTAATATTTATCGTCATTTTTCGACAAAGTTCTTCTTTCTTTATCATAGCAGTTCTTCCATTTAAAGTCAATCAGAAAGCTAGAGGTGACATGCTTTTTGATAGGTTTGCGCTATACAAGTAAGTGTCTTTCCATAATTGTATAATGTAAACAATGATAACTTCTTAGTCAAATAAAAAAACTGACATGCTTAAGTTGCGTAAATACTAATTTTCACGTATATTTTGATGATATAAGAGGTAATCATGCGTATATAGGAAGAAAAGCGGAAGGCGCCTGGATAAAGAAGGAAGGCTAAGGTAGCAACGTCCTGTTGCAACGCCTACCTGACCTGCATCCAGCGGGCCTCCGACAAGCAAATGTTCTGTGGAAAAAAAGTCGCTCTTTGACTTTATTGACTCAGGTTATTTGACCTCGAGGGGCTGGCGCCTGGAACTGGACAAGCGCCTGTTCATCGACTTACAGGCCCATAAGATGTCGTCACCAGGGCGTAACACCTGGACCTAGACATCCAAAATCAAGAAAAATGATGGAGGGGAACTTTAATGAAGGAAAAATTAAAAACATTTTATATAACAACCCCGATCTATTATCCGAGCGGAAATTTACATATAGGTCACGCCTACACAACCGTAGCAGGAGATGCAATGGCTCGTTATAAGAGAATGCGTGGATACGATGTCATGTATTTGACTGGAACAGATGAACATGGGCAAAAAATCCAACAAAAGGCGGAAGAGAGTGGTTTAACTCCGCAAGCTTACGTGGATGAAATTGTCAGCGGCATACAGGACTTGTGGAAAAAACTCGATATTTCATATGATGACTTTATTCGGACAACTGAACCTCGACATAAACAAGTGGTAGAGAAAATTTTCAAACGACTTCTCGACCAAGGGGATATTTATTTAGATGTTTATGAAGGTTGGTATTGTACGCCATGTGAATCTTTCTTCACTGAGCGTCAACTCGAAAATGGAAATTGTCCTGATTGCGGCCGCCCAGTAGAAAAGGTGAAGGAAGAATCATATTTCTTCAAAATGAGTAAATATGTCGATCGTCTTTTGAAATATTATGAGGAAAACCCTCAATTTATCCAGCCGGAGTCTCGTAAAAATGAAATGATCAATAATTTTATTAAGCCGGGATTGGAAGACTTGGCTGTGTCTAGGACTACATTTGATTGGGGCATTAAGGTTCCAGGGAATCCAAAGCATGTCATTTATGTTTGGATTGATGCACTGACAAACTATATTACAGCGCTTGGCTATGGAACAGAAGATGATTCTAAGTATGTAAAATATTGGCCAGCTGACGTCCATCTTGTCGGAAAGGAAATTGTTCGTTTCCATACGATTTATTGGCCAATTATGTTGATGGCATTAGATTTGCCATTGCCTAAAAAAGTATTTGCTCATGGCTGGCTCCTCATGAAAGATGGAAAAATGTCTAAATCAAAAGGAAATGTAGTTGATCCTGTTACACTCATTGATCGTTATGGACTTGATGCTCTCCGTTACTATTTATTGCGTGAGGTTCCATTTGGAGCAGATGGAGTGTTTACGCCGGAAGGCTTTGTCGAAAGAATCAATTTTGATTTGGCGAATGATTTAGGAAATCTATTAAATCGAACTGTCGCGATGATCAATAAATATTTTGATGGAAACATTCCAACTTACGAAGGCTCTATCACTCCATTTGATGATGATTTACAAAAAGTAAATAAAGAAACGATTACACAATATGAAGAAGCAATGGAGAATATGGAGTATTCCGTCGCTCTTACCGCTGTTTGGCAGTTAATTAGCAGGACGAATAAATATATCGATGAAACTCAGCCATGGGTTTTAGCGAAAGATGAAGGAAAGCGCAAAGAATTGGGCAGTGTCATGGTTCATCTTGCAGAATCTTTAAGAAGAGTATCGATTTTATTAAAACCATTTTTAACTGAAACTCCGAATAAAATCCTTCTTCAATTAAATATTACAAATGAACAATTTTCTTCTTGGGAAAGTTTGGAGACATTTGGCTCCATTCCTGAAGGCACTTCCGTCGTTGAAAAAGGTGAGCCGATTTTCCCGCGTCTAGATATGGAGGAAGAAATAAACTATATCAAAAATCAAATGCAAGGCGGATCAGCACCTGCCGAAGAACAAAAAACAGAGGAAGAAGAGGAGCACCTTCCAGAAATTACAATCGATGATTTTATGAAAGTAGAATTGCGTGTCGCGGAAGTCATACATTGTGAGCCTGTTAAAAAGGCCGATAAACTTCTGAAGCTCCAACTTGATCTTGGATTTGAAAAGCGCCAAGTCATTTCAGGCATCGCGGAATTTTACAAACCTGAAGAGCTGATCGGGAAAAAAGTAATCGTAGTCGCAAATTTAAAACCTGTGAAGCTTCGTGGAGAATTATCCCAAGGGATGATTCTTGCAGGAGAGAAAAATGGGGTACTTTCAGTAGCGAGTGTTGATCAAAATCTAGAAAACGGTGCAATTGTAAAGTAAATTTAATATTTCTGTTTATTCATAACATTTAACAAATGTTGATAACATAGAGAGATTACGACATAAAATGGTTTTTTGCTCGCTCTCTATGTTATTTCGTTTTGTAATGGAAATGTTAGTTGCTTGTGATAAAAGTTACGAAATAAAAGAGTATACTCATTAAAGGAGTCTAATTATGCTATTTGATACACACGTACACCTAAATGATGACCAATATGCTGAAGACATGGATGAAGTCATAGCCCGCGCGAAAAACGCAGGTGTTGAATATATGGTTGTAGTGGGGTTTGACCGAAAAACAATCGAAAAAGCATTGGAAATCATTAGTGAGCACGATTTAATTTATGCTAGTGTTGGATGGCATCCCGTTGATGCAATAGATATGACAGAAGACGATCTACAATGGCTTGAAGAGGTTGCGGCACATCCTAAAGTGGTGGCCTTAGGCGAAATGGGGCTAGATTATCATTGGGATAAATCGCCAAAGGAAATCCAGAAGGAAGTATTCCGTAAACAAATCAGGCTAGCTAAAAGAATAAACATGCCAATTATTATACATAACCGAGATGCGACGCAAGACATCATCCAAATTTTGCGGGAAGAACATGCTGAAGAAGTTGGTGGCATAATGCATTGTTTCAGCGGAAGTGCTGAGGTGGCGAAACAATGCTTGGATTTAAACTTTTATATTTCTCTCGGTGGTCCCGTAACATTTAAAAATGCGAAAAAGCCGAAAGAGGTAGCAATCCAAGTCCCACTTGACCGTCTTTTGATCGAGACGGATTGCCCGTATTTAGCTCCGCATCCATACAGAGGCAAGAGAAACGAGCCTAGTTATGTAAGGCTTGTTGCAGAGCAAATTGCTGATTTAAAAGGCATAAGTTTGGAAGAAGTAGCACAGATCACAACAGCAAATGCAAAAAAAGTGTTCGGCATCGATTGACAAAATCTAGTAATGGAAAATGCTAGATGATTTCAAGTCTTTTAATAGAGATTCCAGTAAATTCTACAAAACTTTACTTCTTCCAAGTCAGGGGTTGTCGATAACTCTCTCTTTTCTTTTCACTACTACCTGTGCATAATAGAGCTTACCTTGTGAAAAGTAGTTAGAGTTGACAATTTGCAAACGATGTTTGTATAATCTCTCGGAGAAGAAGGAGGCGTGTTTGTATGAACACAAAACCCGCAATATACTCTTATTTTTCTTCATTAACTCGAAAGAAGTTAGGTCTTTTCATTGCTAGTTTTCTAGTTTTTATAGCTACTTTGACAATACTTGTTTATGAAGGGACGAAGAAAACGGTCGCTCTTTCGGTTGATGGGGAAAAAATGATAGTAAAAACCCACGCAGAAACAATCGGGGATATGCTGAAAGATCTGAATGTCGTGGTAGACGAAGATGATTTCATTTCACATTCTCTAAATACCGCAGTAAAAAATAAGCTGAATGTAGTGTGGGAACCGGCCAAAAAAGTTACGATACAGGACGGCGATCATGAAGAGGATGTATATACTACAGCTAAGACAGTAAAAGAATTTATGGAAAGTCAGAGATTAAATATAGACGATCACGATAAACTCAATTATTCGCTAGAAGATCCAATATATGAAAATTTGAAACTAGTAATTGATCGAGCTTTTCCTCTTGTGTTAGTAAATGGAAAACAAAAGGAAAAAGTATGGAGCACTTCGACTACGGTCGCTGACTTTTTAGAGCAACAAGGAATTACACTTGGTAAAATGGACCGTGTGGAGCCAGATTTAGACAAAAACGTGGAACCAAACGGTGAAATAAAAATTGTCCGAGTTGAAAAGGTCACCGATGTAGTGGAAGAACCAATTGATTACACAATAGTTACGAGAAAAGACGCCAATTTGGCTAAAGGAACTGAGAAATTAGTACAACAAGGCAAAGAAGGCTTGTTGAAAAAAGAGTACGAAGTGACAAAGGAAAATGGCAAAGAGGTTACACGAAAATTAATCGCGGAAACGAAAGTAAGAGAAAGTGAAAGTAAAATTGTTGCTGTTGGCACGAAGGAATTGGTTGCACAAGTGTCTCGTGGCAAAACCGTTGCTGCCAGTTCAGCAGCTCCAAGCGGCGGCAAGGAAATGTATATGAATGCTACAGCGTATACCGCGTATTGCAATGGTTGTTCAGGTGTTACAGCCACTGGCATTAACTTACGCGCAAACCCTAATCTTAAGGTTATTGCCGTTGATCCAAGGGTCATCCCGCTCGGTACTAAAGTTTGGGTGGAAGGATATGGATATGCCGTTGCGGGAGATACGGGCGGCGCTATAAAAGGCAATCGCATCGATATCTTTGTTGCCTCAAAAGAAGAGGCCTACCGTTTTGGCAGAAAACAAGTTAAAATTCGTATTTTAAATTAATGATAATTTATGCAGGGGAAAGTATCCTCTGCTTTTTTCTTTTTGGGGATTAACGTTTATAATAATTAAAAAAGAGTCGATCATCTCCTGAACCGCTTGTTATGATACAAAAGATAATCGACAAAGAAGATAGGGGAAAACTATCTTACTGTATTAGACGTTTTAGTTACAAAAATGTTTCAACTTTTTTTGGAGGAAAAATGAAAATAAAAGAAATTATCGTGGTTGAAGGAAAAGATGATACGCAAGCGATAAAAAAATCGGTGGATGCTGACACCATTGAAACGAATGGCTCGGCCATTTCGATGGAAACGATTGAAAAAATAAAGCTTGCTCAACAAGTTAGGGGAGTCATTATTTTTACAGACCCCGATTATCCGGGTGAAAAAATCCGCAAAACGATTCAACAGCACGTTCCTGGTTGTAAGCATGCTTTTATAGATAAAAAATTTGCGAAACGTAAATCTGGTCGGGGCCTGGGAGTGGAGCATGCTTCAAGGGAAGTCATTCGCGAAGCTTTGAAGGAAGCCCAAATCATGACTGAAACTACCCAAGAACTAATATCTAAAGAGGATTTAATTGATGCTGGCCTAATTGGAGGACCCCAAGCAAAGGAACGAAGGGAAAGACTTGGGGAACTGCTTAAAATTGGCTATACGAATGGTAAGCAGCTCCATAAACGATTAATGATGTTTCAAATAACAAAGGGAGAATTTATTGAAGCATTAAAATGTGTTTTACAGGAGGAAAAGTAGTGCAAAAAGATATTGCCACCCCAATACGTACGAAAGAAATTTTAAATAAATATGGGTTTTCTTTTAAAAAAAGTCTGGGTCAAAACTTTTTGATTGATCCCAACATATTGCGAAACATCACCAAATTTGCTGGACTGACAAAGGAAACAGGAGCCATTGAAATTGGACCGGGAATTGGCGCATTGACCGAGCACTTAGCTAGAGAAAGTAAAAAGGTCATCGCATTTGAAATTGATGGACGATTGTTTCCAATTCTTGAGGATACTCTTTCTCCTTATGATAATGTTGAAATTCTCCATCAAGATATTTTGGAGGCTAATTTACAAGACATTATCCCAGAAAAGTTCTCAGGCATTCAAGATGTAATGGTCGTAGCCAACCTTCCTTATTATGTGACGACACCGATTATTTTAAAATTGCTTGAAAACAATCTTCCAATACGCGGGATGGTTGTAATGCTGCAAAAGGAAGTGGCAGATCGGATTGCCGCAAATCCTGGTACGAAGGATTATGGTTCATTGTCGATTGCCATTCAATATTATACAACAGCAGAAACGGTTATGATTGTACCCAAAACGGTTTTTATGCCACAGCCGAATGTTGATTCAGCAGTTATTCGATTAATTAAAAGAGAAAAGCCTGCAGTGGAGGTTTTGGATGAGCAATTTTTCTTCAATGTTATCCGAATGTCATTTTCTCAACGCAGAAAAACGATTTTGAATAATTTAACGACTGGACTTGAAAAAGGAAAGGAAAAAAAGGAAGAAATCCTGCATGCCTTACAATTAGCTGGCATTGAACCTTCTAGAAGAGGGGAGACTCTTTCAATCCAAGAATTTGGGTCGTTGAGTGATGCGTTACTGCCGAAATTTGGGATTAGCTAGAAAAGTTTTAGCCTCTATTGACTTATATTTTTTGAACTTAAGGTTTGCTGTCTAGCTCCAGGCGCCTTCCTCTTTTCTTAATAGTCACATGGAGCGAGTCGTCTGCATAGCCTAATCCATGAGGAACATAATTTATTTACTGTTCATTGGAGTTGACGACCGTGATTGAAATCAATATGATTGTCGGCCGCTTGTCCTATCAATGTGACCTTTTATTTAGGGTCATCGATATCATGGAGATTGACGGTCAAAGAATTGCGATATTATCCGGTGAGGATTACCGCCTGGCAGCAGACGCACCCATTGATGACTTAGTCCCTATAAGTGAGTCGGAACGTTTTAAAAGGACTTCAGAAGTACGTTCACTCGAAGAGCAATCATTCGAATTATTTAGGCAGGATATAGATCTCATCCGGCTTGAACAAGAGTATAAAGTGACATCAGGTTATAAACGGGATTTCAATTATTTTCAATTACCTGGTCGTGTTCTTCACCTTGATGGCGACCCAAATTATTTGCAAAAATGCCTAGACTTATATGAGAAGCTTGGTGTATCAGTAATCGGCATTCATTGTAATGAGAAAGAAATGCACCTCCGTGTTGGTCCGTTAATCGAACAATACCGTCCGGATATTCTTGTGATTACTGGTCACGACTCCTATTCAAAATCGAAAGGGAAAAAAATTGATCTTAATGCATATCGGCATTCAAAGTACTTCGTAGAAACCGTTAAAGAGGCGCGGAAGAAAGTCCCGAACTTGGATCAGCTCGTCATTTTTGCGGGCGCCTGTCAATCACATTTCGAATCACTTATTTTTGCTGGAGCCAATTTCGCTAGCTCTCCCCTTCGTGTGAATATTCATGCCCTTGACCCTGTTTATATCGTTGCTAAAATTGGTTTCACACCATTTATGGAGAGAATCAATGTGTGGGATGTATTGCGAAATACTCTTACCGGGGAGAAGGGGCTAGGAGGAGTAGAAACAAAAGGAGTATTGCGAACGGGCATGCCTTTTAAACCACCAATTGATGACTGAAGCATTGGAATAATCATATCCAGTGCTTTTTCCATGAGAACATTTTAAAGCTGTACATAATTATTATAAAATGGCACATAATAAAAATTGTTGGAAAAGAGAACAAATTGTAGATAAAAAAACGTTGACAATTAGCAGGTATCATTGATAAAATTAATAATTTATTTGACTTTAGTTGTTCGCCGTGTTATAATTATTTACAGTGAGGTGGAGCGAAAATGCCAAAAACATTAGCAAGCATTAAAAAATCCCTTGATTCAAACTTGGGTAAAAGATTAATGTTGAAAGCCAATGGAGGACGCAGGAAAACCATTGAACGTTCTGGGGTTTTGGCAGAAACTTATCCATCGGTTTTTGTCATCGAATTAGACCAAGAGGAAAATTCTTTTGAGCGAGTTTCCTACAGCTATGCAGATGTACTTACTGAAACGGTTGAACTTACATTTTTTGAAGATACAGCAGGAAATCTAGCGCTGGGACAGCAGTAAACATAATTTTGTTTACTGCTGTTTTTTCGTTCCTGGGATTAATTACGTTTATAATCTTAAGTAAATCTATAATTACCTCCTTTTTGCCCACACTATAAAAGCGGGTATAAGGAGGAATTTTTTTGGGGCGAAGAAGAGGAATCATGTCAGATCAAATGAAAGTGGAACTGGCAAAAGAGCTAGGATTTTATGATGTTGTTCAGGATGAAGGATGGGGCGGAATTAAAGCCCGTGATGCAGGTAATATGGTTAAACGCGCAATTGAAATAGCCGAGCAACAGCTTGCCAATAAACAATGACATTGAAATGTCCAACTGCCTAAAGATATTCACTACCCGCAGCCGAAGCACTTGCTTCGGCTTTTTTTTGTTACACAGAAGAAATTTATGTGTTTATGTCATTTCATGTTAAAATGAGAAAAGTTAAATGACGGAGAGACAAGCAGGTGATAACATGAGGCTTTTAATGAAAGCTCCAGCTAAAATTAATTTGACGTTGGATGTTCTTGGCAAGCGCGCGGATGGCTATCATGAAGTGGAAATGGTCATGACGACAATTGATTTAGCAGACAGGATTGAACTAGAGAAACGGGAAGATGGCCAAATCATCATTATATCGCACAGCCGCTTTGTCCCGGATGATCAGCGTAATCTTGCCTTTCAAGCCGCGAAGCTTCTGAAAGAAAAATTTAATATCAAACAAGGCGTAACGATAGCGATTGACAAAACGATTCCCGTTGCTGCAGGCCTTGCAGGAGGAAGCAGTGATGCAGCCGCTACTTTAAGAGGTCTCAATATATTATGGGAGCTTCATTTATCTATGGATCAACTGGCGGAAATTGGTTCGGAAATTGGCTCGGACGTTTCCTTTTGTGTCTATGGAGGAACAGGTTTGGCACGTGGTAGAGGGGAGAAAATTACGAAACTTTCTGCCCCGCCAAATTGCTGGGTTATTTTGGCCAAGCCTTCAATCGGTGTATCGACAGCTGATATTTATCGTAATGTCAATTTAGAGAAGATTCATCATCCCAATACTGAAGCAATGGTGAATGCTATTCAAAATCATCAATACGATGAAGTATGCCGCCATTTAGGCAATTCCTTAGAAAAAGTTACGCTAGAAATGTATCCCGAGGTTCTTCACATTAAGGAACAAATGCAGAAGTTTGGCGCCGATGCTGTATTAATGAGCGGAAGTGGCCCTACTGTTTTTGGACTTGTCCAGCATGATTCACGCCTACAGAGAATATACAACGGACTTCGAGGATTTTGTCATCAAGTGTTCGCGGTAAGAATGTTAGGCGAGTGAGACAAATATTGATAAGAGCTGTATTTCACGCACATGGTTTACATTAACAGTGAAATTCTTCCATAACCTTGCTAATATACGTACAATCATGTATATTTACAATAATAATATTCGCATTTAGGGGTAATAGGAGGAAAAAGGATGAAATTTCGCCGCAGCGAGCGTCTTGTAGATATGACTCATTATTTAATGAATCATCCACGGGAGCTTGTTTCGTTGACTTATTTTTCACAGTGTTATCATTCAGCTAAATCATCCATCAGTGAGGATTTAGTGATTATAAAAGATACATTTGAAAATCAAGGGATTGGAACGCTACAGACTCTTCCAGGTGCAGCAGGTGGGGTAAAATATATTCCGAGGGTTAAAAAAGAGCATGCAGAGGAATTTATTAACCGATTATGCAAATTAATCGCTGATCCTGAGCGATTACTTCCTGGTGGTTACTTATTTATGACCGACATGTTAGGTGACCCGCAAATTTTGAATGAAGTAGGCAAACATCTTGCTTCCGCTGTTTCTGACCGAGAAATTGATGTCGTCATGACGGTAGCCACAAAAGGGATTCCGATTGCACAAACCGTCGCCCATCATTTAAATGTTCCATTTATCGTGGTACGGCGTGATAATATTGCAATGGAAGGCTCAACCGTAAGCATCAGTTATGTATCTGGTTCATCCAAACGCTTGCAAATGATGTCTCTTTCTAAAAGAAGTTTAAAAGAGAATGCAAAAGTATTGATCGTGGATGACTTTATGAAAGCAGGTGGAACTATAAATGGGATGGTGAACCTTCTGGCTGAATTTAATGCAACCGTTGCTGGCACTGCGGTATTAGTGGAGTCTGAATTTGACGAAGAACGTTTAGTAGACGATTATATATCACTTATTAAGCTAACCGACGTGAATGTAAGAGAAAGACATATTAACGTATCCCCTGGAAATTATTTTTCAGATCGAAGTGATTTTTTGTAAGAAGATAAAATGAACATAAGGAGAGAATGAAATGCGAATCGTATCAACTGATAAAGCACCAGCTGCAATTGGACCTTATTCTCAAGGAATCATCGTCAATAATATGTTTTATAGTTCTGGTCAAATTCCTTTGACTCCAGAAGGTACAATCGTTTCAGGCGGAGTAGTTGAACAAACTCATCAAGTTTTTCAAAATCTTAAAGCTGTTTTGGAAGAGGCGGGAGCTTCTTTTGAGTCAGTTGTAAAAGCTACCGTTTTTATTAAAAATATGGATGACTTTGCAACCATTAATGAAGTGTATGGTGAATATTTCTCTGTGCATAAACCTGCCCGTTCATGCGTAGAGGTTGCACGCTTGCCGAAAGATGTATTACTGGAAATCGAAGTAATAGCACTTGTAAAATAACTCAATTCATATTTGGCCACTGAAGGCCAAATTGAGGCAAAATATTTAAGCGCTTACAGCTTTTTAACAACAAATTATAAATATTTAAAAAATTTAACATTTCAAGAAGGAATTTTCCAATTTATGTTGAATACATAATTATGGTTCTATCTAGGAGAAGAAGGTGGTGAGCACAATGGAAGTAACAGATGTGAGACTACGCCGCGTCAACACAGAGGGGAGAATGAGAGCGATAGCTTCAATCACTCTAGATAATGAATTTGTCGTCCACGATATTCGTGTAATAGACGGTAATAATGGTCTATTCGTGGCGATGCCAAGCAAACGCACTCCGGACGGAGAATTTCGCGATATTGCTCATCCAATAAACTCTAATACAAGGAGTAAAATCCAGGATGTCGTATTGGCAGAATACCATCGTTTAGGAGAAGTCGAAGAGCCGGAACTTGAAGAAGCCGGAGCTTCCTAAAATAAGATCAACGAGAGCCCTACTGCATAAGTAAGGCTCTTTTTGTTTGCGTTTTTTAACTCTAAAGATGCATTGTCCGGCAAACGCCTTCCGCTTTTCGATTGTCTAGTTTCAGCGCCTATCGACTAGAAAACTTCTTGTTCTTTTCCTTCGATAAGTCAAGGACCGGACCCTGAAGTTTCTATGTCGATGAACAGACACTTTCTCATTTCGATTGTCCAGCTATAGGCGCTAGCCCCTCGAGGTCAAATAACCTGAGGCAATAAAAGTCAAAGAGCGACTTTTTTGCCTCAGAACATTTGCTTGTCGGGTCTGATCAAGCGCCTTCCGCTTTTCTATATTATGAAGATTTTTCATACATTCTCTCGAATTCTTGAAAAAAAGCAGTAATTAAGATATATTCAATTATGGAAAAAAAGGTTATTGGGGGCCCGTTTATGACAAAAAGATTCGCTGTAATATTGGCTGCTGGCCAAGGAACACGAATGAAGTCAAAATTATATAAAGTACTTCATCCTGTCTGTGGAAAGCCAATGGTAGAGCACGTTTTGGACAATATTTCAAACGTGAACGCTGACAAAATCGTCACGGTTGTAGGCCATGGGGCGGAGCTTGTAAAAACTAGCTTGGAAGGAAAAAGTGATTTTGTTCTACAAGAGGAACAGCTTGGAACTGCCCATGCAGTCAAACAGGCGAAGGAAGTGCTAAGTAATCAGAACGGAACAACTCTTGTCATATGCGGTGACACACCTCTTATTACAGCTGAAACGATGGAAGCGCTGATTAAACTGCATGAATCACAAGAAGCAGCAGCAACAATCCTAACAGCTTTTACAGAAAAACCTGACGGCTATGGCAGGGTAATTCGCAATTCTAATGAAACTGTAGAAAGAATTGTTGAACATAAAGATGCAAATGAAGATGAACGAAAAGTGAAGGAAATCAATACAGGAACGTATTGTTTCGATAATCAAGCATTGTTTGAAGCACTTGAAGAAGTTTCAAACGACAATGTACAAGGAGAATATTACCTTCCTGATGTGATTGAAATATTAAAAGCAAAAGGAAAAATTGTCTCTGCCTTTCAAACATCTGACTTTGATGAAACAATGGGAATTAATGATCGTGTTGCGCTTGCTGAAGCGGAAAGGCTTATGAGAAACAGAATTAATACGATTCATATGCAAAATGGCGTTACGATCATCGATCCAACTAATACGTATATTGATTCAGATGTAAAAATTGGGAAGGATACCATAATACTTCCTGGTACCATCATTAAAGGACAAACGGTTATAGGCGAGGATTGTCAAATTGGTCCGAACAGTGAACTCGTTAATGCCCAAATTGCATCAGAAACCGTAATTAGACAATCTGTCGTTCATGATAGTTCGGTTGGATCGAAAGTCCAAATTGGACCTTTTGCACATATTCGACCAGAATCCAATATTCATGATGATGTAAAAGTTGGAAACTTTGTAGAAATTAAAAAAGCTGAAATCGGACAAGGAAGTAAAGCTTCCCATTTGAGTTATATTGGTGATGCTGAGGTTGGTTCCAATGTAAATCTTGGCTGCGGTTCGATTACGGTTAATTATAATGGTAAGAGCAAATTTTTAACGAAAATAGAAGATAATGTGTTTGTTGGCTGTAACTCTAATCTTGTTGCACCTGTAACAATTGGAGAGGGTGCTTATATCGCCGCAGGTTCAACCATAACAAAAGATGTACCGGGAGAATCTCTATCCATCGCGCGCGCAAGGCAGGTTAATAAAGAAAATTACGTCAAGAAACTAAATTTGAAAAACTAAAATGGAGGTTCATCATGTCAAATCAATATCTTGACCCTAGCTTGAAAATATTCTCGTTAAGTTCTAATCGTGCTTTGGCGCAAGAAATTGCTAAATTTATCGGTCTTGAACTTGGTAAATGTTCAGTCAATCGATTCAGCGATGGAGAAATTCAAATTAATATCGAGGAAAGTATACGTGGCTGCGATGTATATGTAGTTCAGTCAACAAGCGATCCTGTAAATGATCATTTGATGGAACTTCTCATCATGATTGATGCGTTAAAGCGTGCTTCAGCAAAAACGATCAATCTAGTTGTGCCTTATTATGGATACGCTCGTCAAGATCGCAAAGCAAGAGCACGTGAACCAATCACAGCGAAACTCGTTGCCAATCTTATTGAAACAGCTGGGGCTACACGGATGATCAATCTTGACCTCCACGCACCACAGATCCAAGGTTTTTTTGATATCCCTAACGACCATTTGATGGGTGTTCCTATTTTAGGTGAATATTTTAAATCAAAAAATTTATATAAAGACGATATCGTAATTGTTTCTCCTGATCATGGCGGTGTTACACGTGCTAGAAGACTAGCGGATCGTTTAAAAGCACCGATTGCTATAATTGATAAACGACGTCCTCGTCCGAATGTAGCGGAAGTAATGAATATTGTCGGTAATGTCGATGGGAAAATTGCGATTTTAATCGATGATATTATTGATACAGCAGGTACAATAACGCTAGCGGCAAATGCTCTTACTGAAAGTGGAGCTAAGGAAGTATATGCATGTTGTACACATCCAGTTTTATCAGGGCCTGCTATTGAAAGGATTCAAAACTCCAATATTAAGGAATTAGTGGTCACTAATTCAATCGTACTTCCAGAAGAAAAGAAAATCTCTAAAATTAAAGAACTCTCCGTAGCACCTTTATTAGGAGAAGCGATTATAAGAGTTCACGAAAATCAATCTGTAAGTACATTGTTTGATTAATACATGCAAAAAGACATCGGAATCTCCGGTGTCTTTTTGTATATTGCTGTGTTTTATCAATAAGTTTAGTTCTAGGGAGCCATCTGTTTAAGGATAAATAACTTATACATAAAGGTAATGAGCATAGACTAAATTTACCTAGTACAGAAATAAGAGCACATCATGCCGTTTCTTATATCAGATTAAGGATAAGTGTTATCTTTTTGCAAATATTAATATTAGGGTTTATTCATGGTCATTCCTGCGTGTGGTTTGGCAGGATATTTCGTTTACTATTTATTATTTGAGGTTACAGACGAGTAAATAAATGATAGGGAGCAGTCATATGAATTGGTACAAGAAATTAAATGAATACTTTCCAGCTGAAGAAATGAAATCAAAAGAGCATATGGAAATATTATTAAATGAAAAAGGGAATATCTACCACAAGGATGAAGGCCCATACCATGTGATGATGTATGCTGAATTCGATCAATTTGTCTTTATTGATTATATCTGGGTATCATCAAGAGCAAGGGGTCAGGGTATTGGACATAAATTGATTGAAAAAATGAAAAAGAAAAGTAAGCCTATTATTCTAGAGGTAGAACCGATCGATTATGATGATTCTGATACGGAAAAAAGATTACGATTTTATAATCGAGAAGGTTTTGTTCACGCCAATTCTATTGGTTATAAAACCCGTTCATCATCCACTGGTAAGCCAGTGGAATTGGAGATTTTATATTGGTCCCCAAATAAAAAAGAGATGGAGGAAAAAGTTTTTAAACAGGTACAAAAAATGTATGAAACCATCCATTCATATAAAGCGCGGGAAGTATATGGTAAGCCAAAAGAAAGTGTAGATGAAGTAGTAATATTTGCAGAACAACAAAAAGATGACTTGATGGAGGAAATTAACGTAAATGATTGATTAAGACAGGAATGAGTACTTCCCTTAAGTTTTGGTCAGTTATGAGGCTAGCTTTACCCTTGAATCACCACTTTTTCGATGTTTTTGTGAAGAATTTCCTCGATTTTCCGATTAGCAGACTGTTTCAATTTTCTTATCATTAGAAGTTTATTTTTCTTTATGTTAGGGTATTAATAGAGATGCATTACATAATAGGGAGAGGGAGTGTCATACTAATGAGTACTGTACTAGAAGCAAAAAGTCGTACGAATGGGAAACGATCACAATTGACTGCCATTCGCATGCAAGGTAGTATACCAGCGGTAGTTTACGGTTACCAGGTTGAAAGTACCCCAATTTCTGTAAATAGTGCCGATTTTATGAAAACTATGAGAGAAGTCGGAAGAAATGGTGTTATCTCTCTAGATCTTGAAGGAAAAAAAGTAAATGTTATTTTACATGAATATCAAGAAGATGCATTGAAAAATGATATCCTTCATGCTGATTTTCTAGCGATTGATCTGAATCAAGAGATTGAGGCAAATGTAAGGGTGGAATTATCAGAAGACTCAGTAGGTGTCAAGAGTGGTGGAGTTCTCCAGATCTTGTTGCATGAACTTTCCGTAACGGCTGTTCCTGATGAAATTCCAGAAGTCATCCAAATTGATATTACAAATTTAAACATTGGAGAATCAATAACTGTTGGGGAAATTCGTGGAAATGTATCATGTACAATTAATCACGAAGACGATGAGCCAATTGCGAATATCCAACCTCCACGTACGCAAGAAGAAGATCCAGATGGAGGAGTTCGAGAAGAGGACCCACCTGAAAATAGCAACGATGATAAAGCTGAAGGTGAAGATGCATAATATTGATTTAAGCGCAGCCAGATGGTTGCGCTTTTGTTTCCGTCTCGCGCAAACAGCCAGTGGCTAGCAAACTGTGTGTCCAATAACCATGCTACATTGGACAAAGTTTCTTAATTTGTTCGTTCTTTGTCACATACCCCAATAATTTTGAATCATACCTTCTTAACTTTTTCATCGTTTTTCCAGCTGCAGAAGCTTGTGCTTTTGTTTCCGTTTTAGCAATTATCACGTATAATAATATGAAACAGGTGTAACTTGGGGTGTTTGGGATGAAATTAATTGTAGGATTAGGGAATCCCGGTCTTTCTTATAAAAAAACTCGTCATAATATCGGCTTTGTCATTGTGGACGAGTTAGCGAAAAGATTAGGGACTACTTTATCTGAGAAAAAATTTAATGGAATTTATTCTGTTGTTCATAAAAATGGAGAAAAGGTTATTTTACTTAAACCTTTGACATATATGAATTTATCGGGAGAAAGTATCCGTCCGCTCATGGATTACTATGACATCCCGGTGGAAAATTTACTCGTGATTTACGATGACCTTGATTTGCCGGTTGGAAAAATACGATTAAGGCAAAAAGGAAGCGCCGGCGGACATAATGGGATGAAGTCTACGATTGCCAATCTCAGTACTCAAGATTTCAAACGAATACGAGTAGGAATCGATCGCCCTCCTGTAGGGATGACAGTACCTGATTATGTCTTAAGTAAATTTCGCAAAGAAGAAAAAGAAGAAATACAAGCGGTTGTCGAAAAATGTGTTGATGCATGCGAAGAGTGGTTGGATAAGCCTTTTTTAGAAGTCATGAACCAATTTAATGGGTAGTCATGAATAACTCCTTATAAAGGTGTTCATACTATGAACGGATTCCTTTTGTGAGGAGGGCTTACTATACCTATTCATTATTATTGTCGCCATTGTTCTACCAAAATGGGTACCATTAATGATACCGTTTTAAATGAAGAACAACTTGGCATTCATACATTAACGAATGAGGAAAAACAAGATATGGTTTCGTATGGGTCAGATGGAGATATTCATATTCAATCGATATGTGACGATTGCCATGAAGCATTTAAAAAGAATCCTGACTTGCATCAATATGATTATCTTATCCATTAAAAAGCTTTGGACGGAAATCCAAAGCATTTTTCCGTTGGAATATAATACACCCATTTTATAAAAAGATAGAGTACAAGTTAACCTCTCAAATAACTGCCTATTCTATGAAGAGGAGATAAACATGCAAGGCATTAAAAACTTAATTATAGAGCAAAACGAAATACAATCGATTCTTTCTGGAATTGAAGAAAATCTGCGAGAACAATTGATAGCTGGGTTATCAGGTTCGGCAAGGGCAGCATTCATAGCAGCTGCTGCAGAAAAAACCGGAAAATCGACCATCGTTATTACCCATAATCTTCTGCAAGCTCAAAAACTTCATGAGGATCTCGCTCAATTTATTGATGAAGATGAGCTCTTTCTTTATCCTGCCAATGAGCTGATTGCTGCAGAACTTAGTATCGCAAGCCCGGAGCTGCGCGCCCAACGAATTGAAGCGCTTAATAATATGGTCTCGGGTCGTCGCGGTGTTTTTGTCGTTCCGATTGCTAGTTTACGAAAAATACTGCCACCACCATCGATATGGCAAGAATATCAAATGCTTATTGAATTAGGGCAAGATCTAGATCTTGAGAAAGATTTGTTGAAGTTTGTGCAAATGGGATATAGCAGAACGGACATGGTTAGCGCACCAGGTGAATTTAGTGTGCGCGGAGGAATATTAGATATTTATCCGCTTACAGAAACTGATCCTATTCGCATTGAGCTTTTTGATACAGAAGTAGATTCAATCCGAACTTTTTCTCTTGAGGACCAACGTTCGAAAGATAAAAGAAAAAGTGTAATGATTGGTCCTGCCACCGAATCACCGGTAAATCGTAATCAATTGGCAAAAATGGTTGATCAAATTGAAGCTGGACTTTCACGTTCATTGAAAAAACTTAGAAGTGAAAAGGCAAAGGAGCTTTTATCCGAAAATATTGGTTATGATTTAGAACAGCTGCGCAATGGTCAAAAGCCGGAGCAATTTTATAAATATATATCGTACGCCTATGAGCCTCCTGCAAGTTTACTAGATTATCTTTCTGAGAATGGATTACTAATCTTTGATGAGCTAAGCCGCATCCAAGAAATGAATGAAAGACTTGATAAGGAAGAAGCTGAATGGTATACGTCCTTACTTGAACACGGGGAAATCATTCATGATCTGGCCGTGTCGAATCCATTTTCTCAATTATTGACTAAACATAATTTACCGAAAGTGTATTTATCCTTATTTATGAGGCATATTGCGAATACGAATCCGCAAAATATTGCCAATGTTCCTTGTAAGCTTATGCAAAACTTCCATGGTCAAATGCATTTGCTTAAAGGTGAGGTGGAACGCTGGCAAAAAAATCGCTATTCTGTTATTTTTCTTGCTCCAAATGCTGAACGGGCAAAGAAATTACAATCTGTTTTATATGACTATGAAATCGAAGCATCTAATGTAAAAGATGAAGCTCATCCTGTTTTTGGAATTCAAATTATTCAAGGTGCATTGAATTCAGGCTTTGAGCTGCCATTGGCAAAAATGGCTGTCATAACAGAAGAAGAAATTTTTAATAAAAAAACCCGGAAATCAAAGAGAAGGCAAAAACTTTCAAATGCCGAGCGGATTAAAAGCTATTCTGAATTGCAGGTCGGCGATTATGTTGTTCACGTCAATCATGGAATAGGAAAGTATCTGGGGATTGAAACCTTATTAATCAATGGTGTGCATAAAGATTACTTACATCTTAGATATCAAGCCGACGATAAGCTTTATGTACCAGTCGAACAAATAGATCTCGTTCAAAAGTATGTAGGCTCTGAAGGAAAGGAGCCAAAAGTTTATAAATTAGGCGGCAGTGATTGGAAGCGTGTAAAGAAAAAGGTAGAGTCTTCAGTTAAGGATATCGCGGATGACTTGATTAAATTATATGCAGAAAGAGAAGCCGCCAAAGGGTATCCATTTTCGCCGGATAGCGATTTACAACGGGAACTCGAAGCTTCTTTTCCTTACCAAGAAACAGAGGATCAGCTCAGGTCGATTACAGAAATCAAACGAGATATGGAGAAAGAAAGGCCAATGGATCGCCTGCTTTGCGGGGATGTCGGTTATGGAAAAACAGAAGTAGCCATCCGTGCAGCGTTCAAGGCGATTATGGACGGAAAGCAAGTTGCTGTATTAGTGCCGACCACCATTTTGGCGCAACAGCATTTCGAAACTATTAAGGAGAGATTTCAAGATTACCCAATTAATATTGGCTTGCTTAGCCGTTTTCGTTCAAGAAAACAGCAAACTGAAACGGCAAAAGGGTTAAAAAACGGTACGGTCGATATTGTAATTGGAACCCATCGTCTTTTATCAAAAGATATTCAGTATGCTGATCTCGGACTATTAATTGTCGATGAAGAGCAGCGTTTTGGAGTGACACATAAAGAAAAAATCAAGCAGTTAAAAGCAAATATTGACGTGTTGACATTGACGGCAACTCCTATCCCTAGAACACTCCATATGTCAATGTTAGGCGTTCGGGATTTATCTGTCATTGAAACGCCGCCAGAAAATCGTTTCCCTGTGCAAACTTATGTTATGGAATATAATGGTGCACTTGTAAAAGAGTCCATTGAGCGTGAGCTGGCAAGGGGCGGCCAAGTTTACTTCCTATATAACAGAGTTGAAGATATTGAAAGAAAGACAGAAGAGATTTCAATGCTTGTCCCTGACGCTCGGGTTGCGTATGCACATGGGCAAATGACGGAGACAGAGCTGGAATCGGTTATCCTAAGTTTTCTTGATGGAGAATTTGACGTACTTGTGACTACCACGATTATTGAAACGGGTGTTGATATCCCGAATGTAAACACACTGATTGTCCATGATGCCGATCGAATGGGACTTTCTCAACTATATCAATTAAGGGGACGGGTTGGGCGCTCTAATCGAATTGCATACGCTTATTTCACGTACAGACGAAACAAAGTTCTTACGGAAGTGGCTGAAAAAAGATTGCAGGCCATTAAAGAATTTACAGAACTTGGTTCCGGTTTTAAAATTGCGATGCGCGACTTGTCGATAAGAGGTGCTGGTAACTTACTTGGTGCCCAACAACATGGTTTTATTGATTCCGTCGGGTTTGATTTATATTCTCAGATGCTTAAAGATGCCATCGATGAACGAAGGGGAACGATACACGAGCAAAATGTACCTGCCTTTGAAGTGGAACTTGAATTAGATGCCTATATACCTGATTCCTATATTGGCGATGGTTATCTGAAAATAGAAATGTACAAACGCTTTAGGAATATTGATTCTTTGGAAGAGTTGCAAGAATTACAAGATGAAATGATTGATCGTTTCGGCGACTATCCGGAACAGGTCGGCTATTTATTTACGGTTGCTGAAATGAAAGTGTATGCCCGTCATGCGAAGCTTGAGCTTATTAAGCAAACAAAATCCGATATATCCATTTTTATGTCGGAAGAAGGTACGAAAGAAATAGACGGAACAAAAGTATTTGCAATATGCAATCGACATGGTCGGATGGTTGGCCTCGGGATGGATGGTTCACGGTTAAAAATTACAATCCAACTAAATCGATTGCAAACTAAAGAATGGCTAACCATCTCAACAGAGATTATGAAAGATTTGGGAAGTGCCAAAAAGTAAAAATTGCTTTCATCTAGAAAAAAATGACTTAGAATGTATAGAACTCTCTAACTGAAAGATACTAAATTCAACTACCAATGGTAATGAATTGTAAAAACGGAAGCTTTTCTTTAAATTTAGGTGCTTCATTAATACGAAAGCTTACGTAAAATCATCTGATGAAAGAGAGGCAACTTAGGATGAAAGCAACTGGTATTGTTCGTCGAATTGATGATTTAGGAAGAGTGGTAATTCCAAAGGAAATTCGTAGAACTCTTAGAATTCGGGAAGGTGACCCATTAGAAATTTTTGTAGATCGTGATGGGGAAGTAATATTAAAAAAATATTCTCCCATTAATGAATTAGGCGATTTTGCTAAAGAATATGGAGAAGCATTATATGAAAGCCTAGGAAGCTCAATACTCATTTGTGACCGAGACGCAGTTATTGCTGTTAGTGGAACATCTAAAAAAGAATATTTAAATAAAAGCAATGGAGATATAATTGAAAAAGCGATGGCCGAGCGGTCGTCTCATCTCGAAAAAAACCCAGGTAAAATTGCACTTATTGAAGGCCATGAGGAAGAACTTTCCTCTTATGCAATATCTCCAATCATTGCCAGCGGGGATCCAATTGGAGCAGTTGTCATTTTTTCGAAAGAACAGACCATCGGAGACGTTGAAAAAAAATCTGCGGAAACTGCTGCGAGCTTTCTTGCAAGGCAAATGGAATCTTAATAAGCTATATATACGACCCGGAGATATTTATGATCTTCGGGTTATTTGTTTTTACTGAAAAAATAACATTGAACTTTGTGGACAACTTTCATGGTAGGAGGTTTTCGTCCAGCTCCAGCGCCTATCGACTAGCAAACTTCTTGTCTTTCCCTTTTGCGTAAGTCAACATCGGCTCGTTTTGTCTAGCTGCAGTCGCCAGCCCCTCGAGGTCAAATAACCTGAGTCAATAAAAGTCAAAATACAGACATTTTTTTGACTCAGAACATTTGCTTGTTGGAGGCCTTGCAGGATGCGGGTCAGGAAGGCGTTGCAACAGGACGTTGCGCCCTTAGCCTTCCTTCTTTTAACCAAGCGCCTTCCGCTTTTCCAACCTCGCCGTGTTTCCTTTATCTCAGTTAAAGGCCGAAATAGGACCATCGACTAAAACCGCCACGTCCCTTATGTCTTCGTCGACGGACCCACATCCTGTGGGCCTGTACGTCGATGGACAGGCGCTTGCGCATTTGTTCTTATGCTATAATATCTTTTATCAAGATTTTACGCAGAAAGGCGAGGGCGAGTTTGCCTAAAGAACAATCAAATCAGTTTATGCACGGCGCACTCATTCTAACGATGGCTGCTTTTATTGTAAAATTGCTGAGTGCGGTATATCGGGTGCCTTTTCAAAACATTGTGGGTGATGTCGGTTTTTACATATATCAGCAAGTTTATCCGCTTTACGGAATAGCAGCGGTTCTTTCCAGTTCCGGTTTTCCCGTTATTATTTCAAAATTGGCGGCTGAAAGTGGGGTCGGAAAACGAAATCATCTTGCACATGGATTGCAAGCCGCTTTCCTTACTCTTCTTCTTGTTGGCGTTTCATTATTTTCTATTTTGTTTTTTGCAGCAAAGTTTATTGCCTTATCAATGGGCGATGTAGGGCTAACCCCTTTAATCAAAATTTCTGCCTTTATGTTTTTATTTTTACCGTTCTTTTCCGTATGGCGTGGTTATTTTCAAAGTGTCGGAAAGATGACGCCGACGGCTATTAGCCAAGTGACGGAGCAACTAGCAAGGGTCACTGCTATCCTTGTTTTCGCTTACTTGCTGACGTCAAAGGGATATTCTTTATATGATGTCGGGAGTGGCGCAGTATCGGGCTCCATACTTGGAACGATTTTTGGGCTACTTATTCTCACCATCTATGTCATGAGAAATAAAGCAATTCGAATGTTATTTCAAAAAGGACTATCTTTTCGTAAATTTTATAAGACGGCGCAAATCGTTCTTGTTCACGGAACCGCTATCTGTTTAAGCGGGATGCTGCTCATTCTTTTTCAGTTGATTGATTCATTTAGCTTATATTCCTTGCTCGTCCAATCAGGCATAAGTGCGGATGAGGCGAAAGCATGGAAAGGGGTATTTGATAGAGGGCAGCCCTTGCTTCAACTAGGAACAGTCGCTGCTTCATCCTTTTCTTTAGCCCTTGTACCGCTTATAGCGGCAGCTTGGATGAAAGATGAAGAGGATGTCATTCACAAGAAAGCGATCAGCGCTATTAAAATCACTACCGTTATTGGCGTTGGTGCTACTGCAGGGCTCGTAAATATTATGAAGCCTACCAATGCGATGCTGTTCGCAAATGATGAAGGAACATTCGTTCTTTCCGTTTTAGCGATAGCCATTTTTTTCAGTTCTTTAATATTAATTTGTTCGGGAATTTTACAAGGATTGGGGCATGTCTTTGCCCCAGGGAAATTTATTCTGATCGGTCTTTTAGTAAAAATGGGCTTAAATATTTTATTTATACCGATATTTGATACGATGGGGGCAGCTATTGCAACGATAACAGGTTTAGCGGTTATCACCGTATTAATGTTAAAAAAATTAAATAAAAGAGTGGTCGTTATAGCTGTTTTGAAAAAAATATTTACAAAGCTTATAGTAGCTGTGCTTGCCATGACGGCTGTTTTACAATTATGGCTATTTCTAATTTCTTTGCTCGGTGATGGCCGACTTGTTTTTACATTCGCTGCATTAAGCGGCGTGATGGTAGGAGCGGCTATATATTTGGTAATGATAGTAAAAAGTCATACATTAACTGCTGATGAAATAGCGTTAATTCCTTTTGGGAAACGACTCGTAAGGAAAGAGCGGGAAAGGAAGTAATCATGAATAAAGAAATTTTAGTTATCGGACTTGGATCGGGTGATTTAAACCAATTGCCGTATGGCGTTTATAAACTGTTAAAGCAAGGCGGGCGCCTTTTTTTAAGAACAAAAGAGCACCCAGTTGTAGAAGAACTTTTGCGTAAAGATATTCACTATGAATCCTTTGACCACGTATATGAAAAACACGATCAATTTGAAGCAGTTTATGAAGAAATAACGGAAACTCTATTAAACATGGCGGCTGAAGATATTATTTACGCTGTTCCAGGACATCCAATGGTAGCGGAGAGGACCGTTCAATTGCTGTTAGAACGGGGATCTACACGTGGAGTGGAGGTAAAAATAGGCGGTGGTCAAAGCTTTTTGGACAGTCTATTTGCAGCGGTAAAAGTAGATCCTGTTGAAGGTTTCCAACTGCTGGATGGGACGATTCTTCAAAAAGAGCAGATTAGAATTGATCAACATTTAATTATTGCTCAAGTGTATGATGCTTTTGTAGCTTCAGATGTAAAACTAACATTGATGGAAAAATATCCTGATGATTATGAGGTTGTGATCGTAACTGCTGCAGGAAGCACGTTGGAACAAATCAAAAAAATCCCGTTGTACGAACTAGACAGACAAATAAAATTGGATAATTTGACAAGTTTATACGTGCCGCCTATTTCCACAAGAGAGCTGGCTTATAAAGAATTTTCCACATTAAGAGAGATCATAGCAGAACTTAGAGGACCTGATGGCTGTCCGTGGGATAAAGAACAAACCCACGAATCCTTAAAAAAATATTTAATTGAAGAAGCGTATGAACTTCTTGATGCAATTGACCGTGATGATATCGATAATATGATAGAAGAATTAGGCGATGTCTTGCTGCAAATTATGCTACATGCTCAAATTGGCGAAGACGAAGGAATGTTTTCGATTGAGGATGTCATTGAAGCCATAAGTGAAAAGATGGTCCGTCGTCACCCACATGTTTTTGGCGATGTTCAAGCAGAAAGCTCTGAACAAGTAGTGGCAAATTGGGCGGAGATCAAGGCAAAGGAAAAAAATGCGGAAACAAGTAAAAAATCGTTGCTAGATGGAACGAGTAAAGGTTTGCCCGCCTTGTTAAGATCTTTTGATTACCAAAAACTTGCAGCAAAAGTTGGATTTGATTGGGGTGCTCCAGAAGGGGCATGGGAAAAAGTAAAGGAAGAAATGCAGGAATTCGAAGACGAATTAACGAATGGAAATAAGCAGGAACAACTTTTTGAGCTAGGTGATTTGCTATTTGCGTTGGTGAATGTAGCAAGATTATTGGATATTCATCCCGAAGAAGCACTGCAGACTTCGAATGAAAAGTTTTTCCGCCGCTTTTCTTTTATAGAATCAAAAGTACGTGAGAGCGGGAAACCAATTGAGAAATATACTTTGGAAGAACTAGATCAATTTTGGAACGATGCAAAAAAAGCAGGTTTATAATAGGGGGTAAATTTAGATGGCAACAATGCGTTTAGACAAGTTTTTAAAAGTGTCACGATTGATAAAAAGGCGCACTCTCGCAAAAGAAGTAGCGGATAAAGGTAGAATTGCAATAAATGGACAAATTGCAAAAGCTAGCTCCAATGTTAAAGTAGGGGACGAGCTAGAGATTCGTTTCGGGCAAAAAACGGTGACCGTCAAAATTGACGCTCTTCAAGAATCATCTAGAAAAGAAGAAGCAGCTAATATGTATACGGTGTTGAAAGAGGAAAAAGCTGCTAGGGAAGAGCTTTAGAATAGTCTGGCCTTCCTGGGTATGTACGTCGATGAGCAAGGCACTTTCGCTTTTCGTATTGTCTAGCTCCAGTGCCTATCGACTAGCAAACTTCTTGTCCTTCTCCCTACGATAAGTCAACATCGATTCGCCTTCCAGGCTCATCGTGTTTCCTTTATCTCAGTCGAAGGATCTGAAGTTTGTACGTCGATGAACAGGCACTTCCGCTTTTCGTAAGGCTTGTTCTATTATTTCATTTTCTCTCATATGTATTAAACAAAATTAGTGCGAAAATGAGGGATGAAAATGAACCAATATTACGAATCTATGCCTTCAAAGGGAGCGGTGCCTGATCACGATGTAGTGATGAGAGGCAGAAAAATTCTTGATATAACAGGGGTAAAGCAAGTAGAAAGCTTTGATAATGAAGAATTTTTATTAGAAACGTCAATGGGCTTTTTGGCGATACGTGGCCAAAATCTTCAAATGAAGAATCTAGATGTAGACAAGGGGATTGTCTCGATAAAAGGTAAGATATATGATCTAGTCTATCTTGATGATCATCACGGCGAGAAGGCAAAAGGATTCTTTGGGAAGCTATTTCGATGAGTTTATCTACTCAGTTTTATACAATGCTTTCCATGATCGCCATGGGAAGCTTTTTTGGCGCATCCCTCGATACGTATCAGCGGTTTTTAAATAGAAAGAATCGAAAAAAACTGATTCTTTTTATAAACGATATTTTATTTTGGATTTTCCATGGGCTTATCGCTTTTTATATTTTGTATCTGGTTAATTATGGAGAACTACGTTTTTACCTTTTATTAGCGCTTCTTTGTGGCTTTGCTGCTTACCAAGCCTTATTAAAAAAATTTTACTTAAAAGTCCTTGAAGCAGTCATAACTTTCACAAAAGCTACCATTCGTTTTATTCATAAGTTATTTACTACACTTGTATATAGTCCAATCAAATGGCTTGTTTTATTTCTATTAGGGGTTTTAGTGTTTACAGGGAAGGTCCTTTTGACACTTGTAAAAATTGTAGGAAAAGTGTTATTATGGGGTTTAAAGGTTGTCCTGTATCCGTTAAAATTAATTGGTAAAGGACTTCTCTACCTTGTTCCAAAACAAGTAAAAAAAGCTTTCCGAAAATCATATGACGTAATAGCAGGATATTTTCAAATTATCAAGAATGTAATGATGAAAGTGGTTCATTTTATAAAAGAAATGTTTCGCAATAAATAAATAAGGAGGCCATAGGATGGGAGTAAAAAAAATCAGCCCGATTACTTCACTAGAAACAAACTATATGAAGCAGCAAGAAGTCATCATGAGAAGAACAGCCAAAAGAAAAAAACTTCTCATTCGAAGATTGTCTATATTCCTCATCCTAACCGTGGCATTATCCTATTTAGTCATCTCCACTTTTATGTATCGATCAGGTGTCCTGGAAGCTAAGAAAAAGGAAGAAGCGAAGCTGGAAAAAACGCTCGCTGAATTAGAGAAAGAACAAATAAAGTTGGAAGATGAAATTGTGAAGCTAAACGATGATGAATACTTAGCAAAGCTGGCGAGAAGTGAGTATTTCCTTTCTGAAGAAGGTGAAATCATTTTTAATATCCCAGAACCAAAAAAGAAAAAGAAAGAAGATAAGGTGTCTTATTGACACTTTTTTTATAAGTTCTATATAATGTAGAATAAGGCTTATTTTTTATACTTTAAGGAGGATCATTTTTTTTATGTCGATCGAAGTAGGCAGCAAGTTACAAGGTAAGGTAACAGGCATCACTCATTTTGGGGCGTTCGTTGAATTGCCCGAAGGCACAACAGGTCTTGTTCACATTAGTGAAGTAGCCGACAATTATGTGAAAGACATCAATGAACATTTAAAAGTTGGCGATGAAGTCCTAGTAAAGGTCTTAAATGTTGAGAAAGACGGAAAAATTGGCTTGTCAATTCGTAAAGCAAAAGATCAGCCACCGGCTCAATCTCATTCACATTCACATTCAAATCCACGTCCACGACAAAATCGAGTAAATGATGTTCGTACAAAAGAAAGCTTTGAGCAAAAAATGAACAAGTTTTTGAAAGATAGTGAAGACCGCTTATCTTCATTGAAGCGTCATACGGAATCAAAACGTGGTGGACGAGGAGCGAGAAGAGGTTAACTTGCTGTCTGTTTAATAAAATATATGGGACTGCCCAAATCTAAGAACAAATTCTTGGTTTGGGCAGTTTTTTCGTACTGGAAATTCATGGTTATTCGCACTTCTTGTAAAAATATGATTGACAACTTTTTGAGAGGTCTGTATTATAGACATTGTGCCTTTTATAAGGTTCATGGCGGCGTAGCTCAGCTGGCTAGAGCGTACGGTTCATACCCGTGAGGTCGTGGGTTCGATCCCCTCCGCCGCTATACTGAAATGCGAAAGCGCCTTGCTCAGCGGTGTACAAACTTTAAGGCCTTTGACTGAGATAAAGGAAACACGACGAGGAACGAGTCGATGTTGACTTATCGTAGGGAAAAGGACAGGAAGTTTGCTAGCCGCTAGGCGCTGTAGCTAGACAATACGAAATGCGAAAGCGTCTGTTTAGCGACGTACAAATTTCAGGGCCTTTGACTGAGATAAAGGAAACACGGCGAGGAACGAGCCGATGTTGACTTATCGTAGGGAGAAGGACAAGAAATTTGCTAGTCGCTAGACGCTGTAGCTAGACAAAACGAAAGGCGCTTGCTTGTTTTGACCACAAGCCTATAGCGTCAGCAGCCAAATATCAAAAAAAAGCATAAGACATTCTTCCCATGAAGAATAGTCTTATGCTTTTTAATTTGCCCAAATTAGTCGAACTCTTTTATTAATCATGTCCATCAAAATGACAAAATACTAAAACAAGCCCATTTATAATGAAAGCTATTAAAAATGTGGGGAGTGTATTTAAAGTGGAAAGAGGAGATCTAAGTATCATTGCGCCGTTACGGAATATGGAACTGCAAGAAAATAAAATTGATATTTCGAAGAAGCTCAGGATCATTCAGCAGCGACTGGATTATTTATTCCTGCAAAAGGGCATTGCCTTGCTTCTTGTATCTCTGCTTCTTGGCCGTGCTTTAATATTATCCCATTTAACTCCATTTGCTTTGCCATTCTTCGCAGTCGTCTACTTATTAAAAAGGGACAAGGCCCCGTTAGTCCTTTTTGGTCTATTAGCAGGTTCGCTAACACTGTCTATAGGAAATGCTGCATATACCCTTACTTTATGTATATTATTCCTGATTACTTTTAAAGCTTTGAACCGTTTGTTGAAACATGCTTTTAAAATATTGCCTTACTTAGTTCTTTCTCTTTCTTTCTTTATAAAATGCGGTTTTCAGTTCGTTCAAAATGGACAGACTCTCTCTCGTTATGATGCCGTAATGGCAGCGGTTGAAGCGAGTCTTGCATATGTCCTTGTCTTTATATTTATGCAAAGTATTCCATTTCTTTCCTCCCGTAAAAGAAAAAAATCTTTAAAAACGGAAGAAGTCATTAGTCTTATCATCTTGCTTGCTACTGTTTTAACGGGAACGATTGGCTGGGCGGTGTATGAATTATCCGTTGAGCATATTCTTTCACGTTATCTTGTTCTTCTTTTTGCTTTTACAGCCGGCGCAACTGTTGGATCGACTGTTGGTGTCGTGACAGGTCTGATATTTAGTCTTTCGAATATCGCAAGCCTTTATCAAATGAGCTTGTTAGCTTTTGCAGGATTGCTCGGCGGTCTTCTTAAAGAAGGAAAACGCATTGGCTCTGCAATTGGGCTAATGGTGGCAACAATTCTGATTGGAATGTACGGTGAGTCCAATACTCCACTTGAATTGACTGTTTATGAATCATGTGCAGCCATCTTACTATTTTTCATTACTCCGTCAGGCTTGACCGAAAAATTGGCCCGTTTTATTCCTGGAACTCCCGAGCATGCGAAAGACCAACAGCGATATGCAAGAAAAATTAGGGACATTACTGTCCGAAGGGTAGAGCAATTTTCATCTGTTTTTCAAGCTTTGTCTAATAGTTTTTCTCAAACTGAAAAATGGGAGGATGAAAAAAACGAAGAACAGGAATTTGATCTTTTTCTCAGTCATGTAACAGAGAAAACATGCCAAAACTGTTTTAAGCGCAATCATTGTTGGAGTTCTAACTTTGATAAAACATATGAATTAATGAGGACTGTTATGCATGACATGGATGAAAATTCGGGGACTCTCTCACCTCCTGTTTACAGGCAGTTGGACAAGCATTGTAATAAAGCAAAAAAAGTGCGTGATACAGTCCATAAAGAACTTACGATTATGAACGCAAACCAGCAATTGAAAACACAATTGCAGGAAAGCAGGAAGCTTGTAGCTGAACAATTATTAGGTGTGTCTGAAGTAATGGGAGATTTTGCAAAAGAAATTCAGCGGGAACAAGAAAACCATCATCGGCAGGAAGAAATGATGCTTGATGTTTTGCAGGATTTCGGAATTGAGATCGAGCAAATTGAAATTTATAGCCTCGAACCCGGAAATGTGGACATTGATATAACTCTTCCTTATGCAAGTAGTTTAGGAGAATTTGAAAAAATCATCGCACCCATCATATCCGACATATTAAATGAAACGATTATCGTAAAGGGTGAAGAGTATGAAGAGTATCGTTCGGATTTATCTTACGCAACCCTTCGTTCAATGAAGGCCTACACTGTAGACACAGGTGTTGCACATGCAGCAAAAGGAGGAGGTTTTTTATCAGGAGATAGCTACTCTACGATCGAACTAGGTCCCGGAAAATTTGCAGTAGCTATTAGTGATGGGATGGGAAACGGAGAAAGAGCCCATTATGAAAGCAGTGAAACACTCAAGCTTTTGCAAAAGATACTCAAATCTGGCATTGAAGAAAGGGTGGCGATTAAATCAGTCAATTCCGTTTTATCGTTAAGAACGACAGATGAAATTTTTTCAACATTAGATCTTGCAATGATTGATCTACAAAATGCCCAAGCAAAATTTCTTAAGATTGGTTCGACGCCAAGTTTTATAAAAAGGGGAGATAAAATATTAAAAATTGAATCTGGTAATTTACCCATGGGAATTTTACAAGATTTTGATGTAGATATCGTGACAGAGCAGTTGCGTGCCGGCGACTTACTTATCATGATGAGCGACGGTATATTTGAAGGACCTAAAAATGTTGAAAATTATGAGTTGTGGATGAAGCGGAAGCTAAGAGAAATGGAAACGGATGAACCGCAGGCTGTTGCAGATTTAATTATGGAGGAAGTGATAAGAACGAGATCTGGAGTGATTGCGGATGATATGACGATTGCTGTTGTGGCAATAAAACATAATACGCCAAAATGGGCTGCCATTCCTGTAAGAAGTAGACATATGAAAATATCATAAAGAAGTATTAGAAAAGCGCAAGCGCCTTGTTCATCGACGTACAGGCCCACAGGATGGGCGGTTTTAGTTGACGTTCCTTCTTCGGCCTTTGACTTAAGAGAAGGGCAAGAAGTTTGCTAGTCGATAGGCGCTGTAGCTGGACAGCTAAAGTCTAAATTCAAAAATATAGACACAATAAAACTTATAGTATATTTAAGTATAAAAAAAGTTACTCCCGGCGAGGATGATACTAAATAAACAGTTTCATATGAAGCGAAACTGTTAAATTTGGAGGGGAGTACATGAAAAAGGGCAGTTTGAAACAAATTTTATTAATTACGGACGGTTGTTCCAATCAAGGTGAAAACCCTATAGCTATGGCTGCACTTGCGAAAGAGCATGGCATTACGGTTAATGTCATTGGGGTAGTTGAAAACGATTCTATTGAAGAAAAAGGCATAAAGGAAATAGAAGGGATTGCCGCCTCTGGTGGCGGGATTAGTCAAGTTGTGTTTGCCGAGCAATTATCGCAAACGGTACAAATGGTAACAAGAAAGGCGATGAACCAGACGCTGCAAGGGGTTGTAAATAAAGAATTGCGGCAAATTTTAGGGAAGGATATGGAGTTAGAAGAGCTTCCGCCTGAACAGCGCGGAGAAGTGATGGAAGTAGTCGATGAACTCGGTGAGACAACGGACGTAGAAGTCGTTATATTAATTGATACGAGCGCTAGCATGAAAACGAAGCTGGATACTGTAAAAGAAGCTTTATTAGACCTGTCTTTAAGTTTGAACGCTAGGATGGGCGATAATCGTTTTGCGGTTTTAATATTTCCCGGGAAAAGGAAAGATGTAGAAAGGCTTTTAGATTGGACGCCAAATTTGGGATTACTGACGAGTATTTTCCCAAAACTCGCCGTAGGAGGGATTACTCCAACGGGACCTGCTATCCGCGAAGCGATCACATATTTTAAGAAAAAGCGTTCTTTGAGAGGATTGCTATCAGGTGATGATGAACAATATATCGAAGAATCAATGTAATTATTCTACTGGCACTGTCATCATTGGAAAATGGCATAGGCATCATTATGAAATTGTTAAAAAGCTTGGCTCAGGTGCAAATGGAGTGGTGTATCTCGCCAAAAATCGTAATGGTTATACTGCGGTGAAGATGAGCGTGGATAGTGTTACAATCACCACGGAGGTTAATGTCCTAAAAGCACTTGAGAAGGTCCAAGGGTCAGCCCTCGGACCTTCTTTGTATGATGTAGATGATTGGGTGAACGGAAAAAGACGAATTCATTTTTATGCGATGGAATACATTCAAGGACAAGAGCTTTTATCCTTCATTAGGGAAAAGGGTCTATCTTGGACTGGCGTCATGATCGTGCAGCTCCTAGATGTTTTAGAAGGTTTGCATGAAAAAGGTTGGATTTTCGGCGACTTGAAGCCGGAGAACTTAATTGTGGAAGGACCAACACCTAGAATTCGCTGCATTGATGTTGGGGGAACGACGATGAAGGGTCGCGCTATTAAAGAATTTACTGAGTTTTTTGATCGTGGTTACTGGGGGCTGGGCTCTAGAAAGGCAGAACCAAGTTATGATCTTTTTTCGACCGCTATGATGATGATCAATTTATATTACCCAAAACGGTTTGTTAAAAAAGGAGACAGCATCAAACAATTAACCGCTATGATTCAAGGAAATAAGGAATTGATAAAATTTGAAACGGTTTTAATGAAGGCGCTTTTAGGGAAATACGACTCCGCTAAAGAAATGAAAAAAGAGATTCTTGTGATTCTCTCTGTAGGTGAGCGGTCACAAAAGCAACGAACAACGCGATATTTACCAAAAACAAAAAAGAAAAGAATGAGGTCTTTTTGGGAAACCGCATCAATCCTGCTGCTTACTTTGATTTTATATACCTTATATATATATGGCTATATATTATAGGAAATTTCAATGCTTTATGCTATTCCTTTCAATCGAGTAAATGATACGATATATATAGATAGGGAATTTCCGAAATAACGTAAGGGAATGGTTTTTGTGTTGGATTATGAGAGAAAAACGCATAGTTTTATTTCAAGGCATTCCCTGCTTCATGAGGGAGATTATGTTTTGATAGCGGTGTCTGGTGGTCCCGATTCTTTGGCATTACTTGATTTCCTATATCATCAGTCAACGAGATATAACATTAAGATTGCTGCCGCACACGTTGATCATATGTTAAGAGGCGAAGCATCAAAAGAAGATCTAATTTTCGTCCAACGTTATTGCGAACATCGAAATATCATGTTTAAAAGTGCTTCAATCGATATTAATGCGAAAATGGAAGTAGATAAAACGGGCTTACAGGAAACGGCTAGAAAATACCGTTATCAATTTTTTGAAAATGTAATGGAAGAGCTTCATGCAAATAAGCTTGCTGTTGGTCAGCATGGTGATGACCAAATAGAAACAATTCTAATGCGGCTTGTGAGGGGAAGCAGTGGGATTTCCAGAGCGGGCATTCAAGTGAAAAGGCCATTTGGTCAAGGTAAAGAGTTAATACGCCCGCTAATGGGCGTATCCAAAATAGAAATAGAGGAATACTGTAAAGCACATCATTTAGAACCACGTCGTGATCTAAGCAATGATACAAAAAAATATACAAGAAATCGGTTTAGGTGGGATGTGCTGCCTTTTTTAAAAAAAGAAAACCCTCGTGTAATTGAACATTTTCAACGTTTCAGTGAAGAAATAAGTGAGGACGAAACATACCTACAGGAATTGGCAAAAGAGGCATTTAAGAAGATGTGTCAGGTTTATGAAGAGGGTGCAATGTCACTTGATATTCCTTCATTTTGTCAAATAGCTTTGCCTTTACAAAGAAGAGTGATTCATCTAATATTAAACTATCTTTACAAACAATACATACCTGATTTAACGTCGGTACATATAGACGCATTTCAACAGCTGATTAAGGGAGATAACCCTTCTGGAAGATTGGATTTTCCGAATGGTCTAAAAGTGATTAGGTCCTATAATTCTTGCCGATTTACATTTAGTGAGAAAGAGCAGAGCTCAAGCTTTTACTACGAAATTTTTGAAGGCGAGCAGGCCGTTCTGCCAAACGGAAAAATGATTCGAGTGGAAAAGGCAGCTAATTTTCCAATAATAGAAAATGAACATACAATAATTGTTCAACCAGAAGACATTCAATTCCCTTTAATTATTCGTCCAAGACAAATCGGTGACAAAATAAAAGTAAAAGGGATGAACGGCACAAAGAAAATCAAAGATATTTTTATTGATATGAAGATACCTTTGGAAGAAAGGGCAAAATGGCCAATTGTGACTGATCAAACCGGTAAAATCCTTTGGATCCCGGGATTAAAAAAATCTTCTTATGAAACACCTCCTTTACGACAAAAAGATTATTACCTTATATACTATAGCGACTAAACATACTTGGGAGGCAACCGAACAAATGAAGCATGATATTGAAAAAGTATTAATAAGTGAAGAAGAAATCAATGCAAAAATCATTGAACTTGGCCATCAACTTACGGAAGAATATGATGGACGTTTTCCTCTTGCTATTGGAGTACTAAAAGGAGCAACTCCTTTTATGACGGACCTCATGAAGAGGATTGATACATATTTAGAGATCGATTTTATGGATGTTTCGAGCTATGGAAGGTCAACTGTCTCCTCTGGAGAGGTAAAAATACTGAAGGATTTAAACACGCCTGTCGAAGGCCGTGATATCCTAATAATTGAAGATATCATTGATAGTGGTTTGACATTAAACTATCTTGTTGATTTATTCCGCTATCGTAAAGCGAAATCAATCAAAATTGTTACGCTATTGGATAAACCAACAGGAAGAAAAGCAAATATTGAAGCAGATTATGTAGGTTTTATTGTACCGGATGAATTTGTAGTCGGCTACGGCCTTGACTATGCGGAGAAATATCGCAATTTGCCCTATATTGGGATATTAAAGCCTGAAGTTTATGGCAAGAATGAATAAAAATGAAATAAATATTGAAAAAGAAGTGGATTTGTTGTAAAGAAAGAAATGACTATGATACTATTGAATATAGTTTTTTTAAAAGCTAAAAAAGTGTAAGATTTTTATTAGGATACATTTTTAAGACAGTAATCATATGTTCGCTTTTCTTAAAGTGGGAGGAGGTAAGGGATGAACCGGATTTTTAGAAATGTTATTTTTTACGCTCTAATTTTTCTCGTTCTTGTGGGAATATTAAGCTGGTTTAAAAATAGCAATGAAACAATAAAACCGATGACATATAATGCTTTTGTCACGCATTTGGAAAATGGTGAAATTGAAAAGTATACAATGCAACCTGAACGAGGCGTTTATGAAATTAAAGGTCAGTTAAAAGGTGCTCAGGAAGGTCAATTTTTTATTACGTATGTGATGAATAGTCCTGCTATGTTGGATCGTATTGATGCGGCTGCATCTGAATTAGAAGTAAAGCCTGCGAAAGAAACAAGTGGCTGGGTGTCATTTTTCACGACAATTATTCCATTCATCATTATCTTTATTCTCTTCTTCTTCTTGTTGAACCAAGCGCAAGGTGGCGGAAGTAGAGTAATGAACTTCGGAAAGAGTAAAGCAAGGCTCTACTCAGAAGAAAAGAAAAAGGTACGATTTAAAGACGTTGCGGGCGCCGATGAGGAAAAACAGGAGCTCGTAGAAGTCGTTGAGTTTCTGAAGGATCCAAGAAAGTTCTCCGAATTAGGTGCAAGAATACCAAAAGGGATCTTACTTGTTGGACCTCCAGGTACTGGTAAGACACTTCTAGCGCGCGCTGTTGCTGGGGAAGCGGGAGTTCCATTTTTCTCCATCAGTGGTTCCGACTTTGTTGAAATGTTTGTCGGTGTTGGTGCGTCTCGTGTCCGTGATTTATTTGAAAATGCTAAGAAAAACGCTCCATGTATCATTTTTATAGATGAGATTGATGCAGTTGGACGCCAACGTGGTGCAGGCCTTGGCGGTGGCCACGATGAGCGTGAGCAAACATTAAACCAATTGCTCGTGGAAATGGATGGGTTTGGTGAAAATGAAGGAATTATCATTGTAGCCGCTACAAACCGTCCAGATATATTAGACCCTGCTCTATTGCGTCCTGGACGCTTTGACCGTCAAATCACAGTTGATCGTCCTGACGTCAACGGGCGTGAAGCAGTCTTACGTGTTCATGCGCGTAATAAACCGCTTGATGAGTCAGTCAACTTGAGATCTATCGCAATGAGAACACCAGGTTTTTCAGGTGCAGATTTGGAAAATCTATTGAATGAAGCTGCGTTAGTTGCGGCAAGGCATAATAAGAAGAAAATTGATATGCTTGATGTGGATGAAGCGACCGACCGTGTAATTGCTGGTCCAGCTAAGAAAAGCCGAGTCATATCTGAGAAAGAGCGAAACATTGTTGCGTATCACGAGGGTGGACATACGGTCATTGGTCTCGTGTTGGATGAAGCAGATATAGTTCATAAAGTAACAATTGTTCCACGTGGTCAAGCTGGCGGCTATGCTGTCATGCTTCCTAAGGAAGACCGTTATTTCCAAACGAAGCCGGAGCTGCTTGATAAAATTACTGGATTGCTCGGAGGCCGTGTTGCTGAAGAAATTACCTTCAATGAAGCGTCAACAGGTGCCCATAATGACTTCCAACGTGCTACCGGAATTGCCCGCCGCATGGTTACTGAATTTGGGATGAGTGAAAAACTTGGTCCACTTCAATTTGGTCAAGCGCAAGGCGGTCAAGTGTTCTTAGGCCGTGACATACACAACGAACAAAATTATTCAGATGCGATTGCATATGAAATCGATATGGAAATTCAACGCATCATTAAAGAATGTTACGAGCGAGCTGAAAAAATTCTCAGAGAAAATCGTGACAAGCTTGAATTGATTGCACAAACACTTCTTGAAGTGGAAACTCTTGATGCAGATCAGATTAAGAGCCTTTATGAAAAAGGTACACTTCCGGATCGCCCAGTTTCTACGGTTACGCCAGATCCAAATGATCCAAAAGTAACTATCCAGCCAAAGGACGAAGGAGACATGTCGATCAAAGAAGAACGAATCGATCCTCCTGTAGGCAAACCTGAAAAATTAGGTCCGACGAAAAAAGAAGATGATCCATCCGATTCACAAGATGAGGATAAAAAGGAATAAAATGAAGAAGACATCGAGTACAAATTCGGTGTCTTTTTTATTGCCATTATATAAAGTAATTGTGGTATGATGTTTGAGATGAAAAAGTCTCTTTAAAAAAGTGGTGAAGATGTTGATTTTTGTTTTGGATGTAGGGAATTCAAATATCGTTCTTGGTGTATATCAAGGTAATGATTTGAAATATCATTGGCGCATTGAAACGAGCAGGCATAAAACGGAAGATGAGTTTGGCATGGCGATTAATGCCCTATTTCAACATGTTGGATTACGCTTTGAAGATATAAACGGAATTATTATTTCTTCTGTAGTTCCTCCTATTATGTTCACATTGGAAAGAATGTGCTCGAAATATTTTCAAGTGAAACCTTTGATTGTTGGACCAGGAATTAAAACTGGGTTAAATATAAAATACGAAAATCCTCGTGAAGTAGGGGCTGACAGAATCGTTAATGCGGTAGCAGGCATACACGAATATGGAAGTCCGCTGATTATAGTTGATTTCGGGACGGCTACAACGTTCTGCTACATAAATGAAAAATCTGATTATATGGGTGGAGTCATTGCACCTGGTATCGGTATTTCTACAGAAGCGCTCTATTCAAAGGCAGCTAAGCTTCCGCGGATAGAGATTACTCATGTTGATGAAATCATCGGAAAAAATACAGTGGCGGCGATGCAAGCTGGTATTTTATTTGGTTTTGTTGGGCAAGTTGAGGGTATTGTAAAACGTATTATAGAGAAAAGTAAGCAAAAGCCTATCGTTGTGGCTACAGGTGGACTTGCAAATTTAATTGCAACCGAAACAAAAATGATTGATATTGTGGATCAAGATCTAACCCTTAAAGGGTTGCAGCTCATTTATAAGAGAAATGTCAGCGAATGAAAGGGGCTAGCAAATGGCGGACTACTTAATAAAAGCACTTGCATATAATGGACAAGTACGTGCATATGCAGCACTTACAACAGAAACAGTTGGAGAAGCACAGCGTCGTCATTACACGTGGCCTACTGCTTCAGCGGCTCTCGGCAGAGCGATGACAGCGGGTGTAATGATGGGTGCAATGCAAAAAGGTGAAGAAAAAATTACGATTAAAGTAGAAGGTGACGGACCACTCGGCATTATCCTTGTTGATGCAGACGCAAAAGGAAATGTGCGTGGCTATGTAACGAATCCTCAAACTCACTTTGATTTAAATGAACAAGGAAAGTTGGATGTAAGGAGAGCGGTTGGGACGGAAGGGACATTATCTGTAGTGAAGGATGTGGGGCTGCGCGACCACTTTACAGGACAGGTTCCGATCGTCTCTGGTGAATTAGGGGAAGATTTCACCTATTATTTTGCCAAATCGGAACAAACTCCATCTTCTGTTGGAGTAGGAGTACTCGTTAATCCAGATAATACGATTCTGGCTGCAGGTGGATTTATCATCCAAATTATGCCTGGGGCAAATGATGAAGTCATTGAGGATATTGAAAAACGACTCGGATCTATTATGCCTGTTTCAACAATGATTCGTGAAGGATATGCTCCTGAAGATATTCTTAATCAAGTTCTCGGCGCTGAAAATGTAAAGATATTAGAGAAGGTACCCGTTCAATTTGTTTGTACTTGCTCAAAAGAGCGATTTGCCAATGCAATCATCAGTCTAGGCGAAAAGGAAATTCAGGATATGATTGATGCAGATGGCGAGGCGAACGCTCAATGTCATTTTTGCAACTCCACATACCACTACTCCAAGGAAGAACTAGAAGAACTTAAAGAAGCATCGATAGAAAAATTTAGTGGGAATTAAATAGTGTGTTATAAAAGGCGGTCAGTAAATGAACTGCCTTTTTGATTTTTATAGGAAAAAAACATGTAGTGCAAAGAGAAGTCATAGGTATATTTTCATACAATTATGTAAATAATAAGGGTTCGTTATTGACAGTACACCTATTTACTGGTAATTTGTAAATAAACCAATTAAAATACTCGGATTTAGAGGTGGAGAACATGACGAAAAAGGCAAATTCAATCGCCGATTTAGTGGGCAATACCCCTGTAGTAAAATTGAACCGCATCGTTGATGAAAACAGCGCAGATGTATATGTAAAGCTTGAATATATGAATCCTGGAAGCAGTGTAAAAGACCGAATCGCTTTAGCGATGATAGAAGCTGCTGAAAAAGAAGGGAAATTAAAAGAAGGCGATACGATTGTTGAGCCAACTAGTGGGAATACAGGTATTGGCCTAGCGATGGTTTCAGCTGCAAAAGGATACCGTGCAGTTCTCGTAATGCCTGAGACAATGAGCCTAGAACGTCGTAATTTGCTTAGGGCTTATGGAGCAGAATTAGTATTGACACCAGGGCCTGAAGGTATGAAAGGTGCCATTCAAAAAGCGAAAGAATTGGCAGAAGAAAAAGGCTATTTTATGCCTCAACAGTTTGAAAACTTTGCTAATCCAGAAATCCATCGTTTGACAACTGGTAAAGAAATTGTAGAGCAAATGGGAGATCAGTTGGATGCATTTGTATCAGGGATTGGAACTGGTGGAACTATAACAGGTGCTGGCGAAGTATTAAAAGAAAAATATCCTGATATTAAAATATTTGCAGTAGAGCCTGAAGACTCTCCGGTTCTATCCGGTGGAAAGCCTGGCCCTCATAAAATTCAAGGAATCGGAGCAGGTTTCGTTCCAACTGTATTAAATACAGAGATTTATGATGAAGTTATAAAAATTTCTAATGATGAAGCTTTTGCAGCGTCGAGACGTGCTGCCAAAGAAGAAGGTGTACTTGGCGGAATTTCAGCCGGAGCGGCCTTGGCGGCGGCGTTACAAGTAGCGAAAAAATTAGGAAAAGGTAAGATAGTATTGGCCGTTCTTCCTGACAATGGAGAGCGTTATCTAAGTACAGCACTCTATCAATATGAAAACTAATACATGTACGATCTGAAAAGCAAGTCCAAATGAGGGCTTGCTTTTCTATTTTTATGCTAAAGGAAGTATAATTTTTTACTTAGAATTATTACGGGACGGGTGTCCGTCCTGTCTAGCTCCAGGCGCCAGCCCCTCGAGGTCAAATAACCTGAGTCAATAAAAGTCAAAGACCGGACTTTTTTGACTCAGAACATTTGCTTGCCGGAGGCCCGTAGGATGCGGGTCAGGAAGGCGTTGCAACAGGACGTTGCGCCCTTAGCCTTCCTTCTTTTGATCGGGCGCCTTCCGCTTTTCTTATAAAAAGGTTATTCTAATGAAATAAGAAATAAAAAAGGTGTGAACAAAATGAAATGCGGGTCATATGAACTACAATTTAATAAAACATTAATCATGGGGATTTTAAATGCTACGCCTGATTCTTTTTCAGATGGCGGCCGCTACAACAATATAGAGACGGCAGTTCAACATGCAGTTCAGATGGTGGCAGATGGAGCGGATATTATTGATATCGGCGGCGAATCTACGAGGCCGGGGCATGAACCTGTGCCAGCCGAAGATGAAATTGCCAGAGTCGTTCCGATTATTGAAGCGATAGCCGCTAAAGCAGCCATTCCCATTTCGATTGATACATATAAAGCGGAAACAGCAAAACGAGCTGTCGATGCGGGTGCCTCGATTATTAATGATATTTGGGGTGCGAAAAAGGACCCTGATATAGCGAGTGTCGCTGCTGATTATAACGTTCCGATTATTTTGATGCATAATCGTGAAAATCGCGATTATCAATCTTTTATTCGCGACGTGTTGAATGATTTGTATGAAAGTATATCCCTTGCGAAAAAGGCAGGGGTCGCGGATGACCAAATAATTTTAGACCCTGGTATTGGTTTTGCTAAGGATTATCATGAAAATATTGAGATGATGGCTAATCTGGACAAACTTGTTGGTCTTGGTTATCCAGTCCTCCTTGCCACTTCGCGTAAGCGCATGATTGGCACAGCACTCGATTTACCGGTGGAAGAGCGGATGGAAGGAACTGGGGCAACTGTTTGCTTCGGCATTCAAAAAGGATGTCACATTATGCGTGTCCATGATGTAAAAGAAATCAGTAGGATGGCGGCTATGATGGATGTTTTACTCGGGAAGGGGAATCATGATGGATAAAATCTATTTAAATGAATTGGAGTTTTACGGATATCACGGGGTTCTTCCCGAAGAAACCAAGCTCGGCCAACGATTTCGCGTAAATGTAGTCGCAGAAACAGATTTTAGAGAAGCGGGTCTAAACGACGACTTAGAATTAACGGTCAGCTATGCCGATATTTATTCACTATGTAAAGAAATTGTTGAAGGGAAACCATATAAGTTAATTGAAGCTGTTGCCGAACATATAGCGTCAGCAATACTAGAAAAATTCATGAAAATTGAGTCCGTTACAGTGAAAGTGATTAAACCTGATCCACCTATTCCAGGACACTATCATTCCGTTGCGGTAGAAATTACGAGGAAGCGAGCATCATGAAGAATATTGCGTATCTATCTTTAGGATCAAATATTGGAAATCGAGAAGAATTTTTAAAGCTTGCCTTACAAAAATTAAGGGAAGATGACAACGTAAATGTTGAGGCATGCTCCTCTATCTATGAAACAGATCCTGTTGGATATACGAATCAGGAAAATTTTTTAAATATAGCTGTAAAAATTACCACTTCTTATTCAGCCTTGCAGCTTTTGGAGCTTTGCTTGAAAATTGAACTCGAATTAGGAAGAATAAGGGAATTTAGATGGGGTCCAAGGGTGATAGACCTTGACATTTTATTGTATAATAAAGAAAATATTGAGATGGAGACTTTACAAGTGCCGCATCCTCGGATGACGGAGCGAGCATTTGTACTTATTCCACTTTTAGAAATAAATCGGAGCCTTGTGCTTCCGACTTTAAATACCCCTTTAGTCGAAGTTCTAGACGAAATACCTGATAAAGAAGGAGTTCGGTTATGGAAACAGATAAATGGGGAAGACGCATCCGCGCTTTTCGAAAGTTAAAAGGTTATACGCAGGAAGGACTTGCGAAAGATATAGCAATTTCCGTATCAGTTCTTGGCGAAATCGAAAGAGGTACCCGTCTGCCTTCTGAGGATATTCTATTGACGATATCAAACGTTTTAGGTGTGACAATCGAAGAATTGGCCCCATCAGAGGACGAAGATTAATCTTGTTACGATTTTGCTTGAATTAAGTAAGAAAAGGAGGTAGCTGAACTGTTAAAAATCGGAGATATCGAAATGAAAAATCAAGTTGTTCTTGCACCGATGGCGGGAGTATGTAATTCAGCATTCCGCTTAACGGTTAAAGAATTTGGCGCAGGGCTTGTGTGTGCGGAAATGATTAGTGATAAGGGCATTGTCCAAAAAAACGAAAAAACGATGAATATGCTCTATATCGATGAACGCGAAAAGCCGCTATCCTTGCAAATTTTTGGAGGAGAAAAAGAAACTCTTGTAGAGGCGGCAAGATTCGTAGATCAAAATACAAATGCAGATATAATCGATATTAATATGGGATGCCCTGTTAATAAGATTATTAAATGTGAAGCAGGAGCAAGATGGTTGCTTGAACCTAATAAAATTTACGATATGGTATCAGCTGTTGTTGAGGCAGTTGAAAAGCCCGTTACCGTAAAAATGCGTATCGGTTGGGATGACGAGCATATTTTTGCAGTAGAAAATGCCCAAGCCGTAGAGAGTGCTGGTGGTGCAGCAGTCTCCATGCATGGCCGAACTCGTGTGCAAATGTATGAAGGTGTAGCGAATTGGGATATCATACGTAAAGTTAAGCAATCTATTAATATCCCGCTAATTGGAAACGGTGATGTAAAAACTCCAGAGGATGCGAAGAGAATGTTGGATGAAACCGGAGTGGATGGAGTCATGATTGGACGTGCTGCTCTTGGAAATCCGTGGATGATTTATCAAACCGTAAAGTTTTTAGAAACAGGCGAATTAGCAGGTGAACCTACTGTTAAAGAAAAAATGGACGTATGCAAGCTACATCTAGATCGCTTAATCGCGCTAAAAGGAGAATATGTGGCGGTTAGAGAAATGCGCAAGCATGCGGCTTGGTACTTAAAAGGTATTCAAGGAAATGGTAAGATTAGAAATGCGATCAATGAATGTCTTACAAGATCCGAGCTTATCGATTTATTGGATTATATTACTGATGGTGCGGAAGTAAACGAAAAGCAAGCTGTTTAACATCGCTCACTACACTGCCAGTAACCGCTGGCAGTTGTTTTATTTTTTCAATTGCTTATTTTTATTAAATAGATGGGAGTGGTATATATGAGTCAAGAAGAATTGAATGATCAAGTGCGGGTAAGACGCGACAAGATGACTTCGTTGCGTGAGAGTGGAATCGACCCTTTTGGAAAAAGATTTGAACGTACTCATGATACGCAAGAAATAAAAGAATTATATGATCAACTTACAAAGGAAGAATTAGATGAAAAGTCTGTTTCTGTAACGATCGCCGGAAGGATTATGACAAAGCGCGGCAAAGGAAAAGCAGGTTTTGCCCATATTCAAGATCTTCCTGGACAAATTCAAATCTATGTTAGACAAGATGCTGTTGGAGAAGAACAGTATAATCTTTTCAACACAGTGGATCTTGGGGATATTGTTGGCGTTACGGGAACGGTTTTTAAGACAAAGGTAGGAGAACTTTCTATTAAGGCGCAGGAATTTACTTTATTATCAAAATCCCTTCGCCCTTTGCCTGAGAAGTTTCATGGTTTAAAAGATGTTGAGCAGCGTTATCGCCAACGCTATTTAGATTTAATCACGAACCAAGATAGTAAAGAAACGTTTATTTCGCGTAGTTTAATCATTCAAGCTATGAGACGCTACCTAGATAAGAAAGGCTTTTTGGAAGTTGAAACTCCAATGCTACACGCGATTGCTGGTGGAGCGGCAGCTCGTCCGTTCGAAACGCATCATAATGCGCTTGACATGCCATTTTTCATGAGGATCGCCATCGAGCTTCACTTAAAGCGTCTTATTGTTGGAGGTATGGAAAAGGTTTATGAAATTGGACGCGTTTTTCGTAATGAAGGTGTGTCGACAAGGCATAATCCCGAGTTTACGATGCTAGAGCTTTATGAAGCGTATGCTGATTTCCACGATATTATGGAGTTGACTGAAAATCTCATCGCGCATGTAGCTGAAGAAGTATTAGGCTCCACTACCGTCCAATATGGAGATCATGAAGTGAACCTTGCACCTAAATGGAAAAGACTGCACATGGTTGATGCCGTTAAGGAGTATACAGGTGTAGATTTTTGGAAAAATATGAATGATGACGAGGCGAGACAACTTGCCAAAGATCACGGAATTGAAATCACCGAACACATGACTTTCGGGCATATCGTCAACGAGTTTTTTGAGCAAAAGATAGAGGAAAAGCTTATTCAGCCGACATTTATTTACGGACATCCAGTTGAAATATCTCCGCTTGCCAAAAAGAATGAAGAGGATCCTAGATTCACAGATCGTTTTGAGTTGTTTATTGTCGGACGTGAGCATGCGAACGCATTTACGGAATTAAACGATCCTATTGATCAACGCGAGCGTTTTGAAAATCAATTGCGTGAACGTGAACAAGGCAATGATGAAGCTCATGAAATGGATGAAGATTTCATTGAAGCTCTAGAATATGGAATGCCTCCAACAGGAGGATTAGGAATAGGCATTGATCGTTTGGTTATGCTTTTAACCAATTCTCCGTCTATTCGCGATGTACTGTTATTCCCTTTAATGAGAAAACGAGATTAACTAAAAATCCCCGTTATTTACGGGGATTCTCTATTTGGAATAAAAGTTTTATATTTCCAATAAAAAAAGTGTTGCTACAATAATAAAATGGTGTTATATTATTATTCGTGCCTCCGATAGAGAGACAATAACTTAAATAGAGATTGAAAAAACATTTAAAAAAATTGTTGACATGACTTTTCGATTTTGTTATAATAGAAAAGTCGCCATCAGATGGCGCAGCGAAGTTTGATCTTTGAAAACTGAACGAAACGAACGTTAAATTATTTATTTTAAACAATGGTTTTTACCATTGCCAGCAATGAGCTAACAAACTACTTTTATGAGAGTTTGATCCTGGCTCAGGACGAACGCTGGCGGCGTGCCTAATACATGCAAGTCGAGCGGACCTGGGAGCTTGCTCCCAAAGGTTAGCGGCGGACGGGTGAGTAACACGTGGGCAACCTGCCTGTAAGACTGGGATAACTTCGGGAAACCGGAGCTAATACCGGATAACTTCTTTTCTCGCATGAGGAGAGGTTGAAAGACGGTTCTGCTGTCACTTACAGATGGGCCCGCGGCGCATTAGCTAGTTGGTGAGGTAACGGCTCACCAAGGCGACGATGCGTAGCCGACCTGAGAGGGTGATCGGCCACACTGGGACTGAGACACGGCCCAGACTCCTACGGGAGGCAGCAGTAGGGAATCTTCCGCAATGGACGAAAGTCTGACGGAGCAACGCCGCGTGAGTGAAGAAGGTTTTCGGATCGTAAAACTCTGTTATCAGGGAAGAACAAGTACCGTCTAACTAACGGTACCTTGACGGTACCTGACCAGAAAGCCACGGCTAACTACGTGCCAGCAGCCGCGGTAATACGTAGGTGGCAAGCGTTGTCCGGAATTATTGGGCGTAAAGCGCGCGCAGGCGGTTTCTTAAGTCTGATGTGAAATCTCGCGGCTCAACCGTGAGCGGTCATTGGAAACTGGGAAACTTGAGTGCAGAAGAGAAGAGCGGAATTCCACGTGTAGCGGTGAAATGCGTAGAGATGTGGAGGAACACCAGTGGCGAAGGCGGCTCTTTGGTCTGTAACTGACGCTGAGGCGCGAAAGCGTGGGGAGCGAACAGGATTAGATACCCTGGTAGTCCACGCCGTAAACGATGAGTGCTAAGTGTTAGAGGGTTTCCGCCCTTTAGTGCTGCAGCTAACGCATTAAGCACTCCGCCTGGGGAGTACGGCCGCAAGGCTGAAACTCAAAGGAATTGACGGGGGCCCGCACAAGCGGTGGAGCATGTGGTTTAATTCGAAGCAACGCGAAGAACCTTACCAGGTCTTGACATCCTCTGCCACCCCTAGAGATAGGGCGTTCCCCTTCGGGGGACAGAGTGACAGGTGGTGCATGGTTGTCGTCAGCTCGTGTCGTGAGATGTTGGGTTAAGTCCCGCAACGAGCGCAACCCTTGACCTTAGTTGCCAGCATTCAGTTGGGCACTCTAAGGTGACTGCCGGTGACAAACCGGAGGAAGGTGGGGATGACGTCAAATCATCATGCCCCTTATGACCTGGGCTACACACGTGCTACAATGGATGGTACAAAGGGCAGCAAAACCGCGAGGTCGAGCCAATCCCATAAAACCATTCTCAGTTCGGATTGCAGGCTGCAACTCGCCTGCATGAAGCCGGAATCGCTAGTAATCGCGGATCAGCATGCCGCGGTGAATACGTTCCCGGGCCTTGTACACACCGCCCGTCACACCACGAGAGTTTGTAACACCCGAAGTCGGTGGGGTAACC
>NZ_JAGYPG010000008.1 GCF_018343625.1 Lederbergia citri
ATGGCGAAGAGGTCACACCCGTTCCCATCCCGAACACGGAAGTTAAGCTCTTCAGCGCCGATGGTAGTAAGGGGCTTCCCCTTGCAAGAGCAGGACGTTGCCAGGCATGTATGCTATATGAACTATTAGGATGATATCCTATAGCAATGCATATACTTGTATCCCATATTTTGGAGGATTAGCTCAGCTGGGAGAGCATCTGCCTTACAAGCAGAGGGTCGGCGGTTCGATCCCGTCATCCTCCACCATATATGCCGGCCTAGCTCAATTGGTAGAGCAACTGACTTGTAATCAGTAGGTTGGGGGTTCAAGTCCTCTGGCCGGCACCAGCTTTTTTAAATATGTACGAGCCATTAGCTCAGTTGGTAGAGCATCTGACTTTTAATCAGAGGGTCGCAGGTTCGAATCCTGCATGGCTCACCATTGTTTTTTGTTTAGGGCAAAATAACTTGCCTTTACGCGGGTGTGGTGGAACTGGCAGACACGCTAGACTTAGGATCTAGTGCCGCAAGGCGTGGGGGTTCGACTCCCTTCACCCGCATTATTTATTTTTAGTTGAGAGTTGTTAAGCCACGCGGAAGTAGTTCAGTGGTAGAACACCACCTTGCCAAGGTGGGGGTCGCGGGTTCGAATCCCGTCTTCCGCTCCAACTTACGCCGGGGTGGCGGAACTGGCAGACGCACAGGACTTAAAATCCTGCGGTAGGTGACTACCGTACCGGTTCGATTCCGGTCCTCGGCACCAACATTTCTTATTAATTTTATATTTGCGCCCGTAGCTCAATTGGATAGAGCGTCTGACTACGGATCAGAAGGTTATGGGTTCGACTCCTTTCGGGCGCGCCAATATTGATTATCTTTTTTCGGGAAGTAGCTCAGCTTGGTAGAGCACTTGGTTTGGGACCAAGGGGTCGCAGGTTCGAATCCTGTCTTCCCGACCATTATTTTGGGGCCTTAGCTCAGCTGGGAGAGCGCCTGCTTTGCACGCAGGAGGTCAGCGGTTCGACCCCGCTAGGCTCCACCAAAAAAAGTGTTGACAAAGACTTTTGATAGTAGTATTATAGGTAAGTCGCTTATGAGCGACTGGGTTTGATCTTTGAAAACTGAACGAAACGAACGTTAAATTATTTATTTAAACAATGGTTTTTACCATTGCCAGCAAATGAGCTAACAAACTACTTTTATGAGAGTTTG
>NZ_JAGYPG010000009.1 GCF_018343625.1 Lederbergia citri
CTCCTAGTGCCAAGGCATCCACCGTGCGCCCTTTCTAACTTAATCATAAAAAGGTTTCTTATGGATGATTCCATAAGGTGATGTTTTCTTGGTTTGTTACTTCTCTATTATCTGGTTTTCAAGGAACGAATAAATTGGTGGAGCCTAGCGGGATCGAACCGCTGACCTCCTGCGTGCAAAGCAGGCGCTCTCCCAGCTGAGCTAAGGCCCCAATAAAACAGGAAAATCCCCATTTCAAATAAGACAAATGTGGGATGGTGGGCCTGAGTGGACTCGAACCACCGACCTCACGCTTATCAGGCGTGTGCTCTAACCAGCTGAGCTACAGGCCCACATTTGTATATATTAAGAGAATTTGACCTCTCAAAACTGAACGAAACGAAACGTCTCCTGATCAGCGCTCGACTGATCTAGATTCCTTAGAAAGGAGGTGATCCAGCCGCACCTTCCGATACGGCTACCTTGTTACGACTTCACCCCAATCATCTGTCCCACCTTCGGCGGCTGGCTCCAAAAGGTTACCCCACCGACTTCGGGTG